>NZ_JBNJMK010000001.1:4665000-7643483 GCF_050936595.1 Lentzea sp. CA-135723
ACGCGCCGACGTCGAGGAAGATCCCGTCCGGCTCCAGCACGGAGTCGAGCAGTTCAGCGAGGTCCGGCTCCCACACGCCGTTGGACGACAACAGCGGGAGCATGAACGCGTCGTCGGAGGGCAGCCGCATCATGCCCGCGTCGCACAACACCAGCGACGAACGCACAGCAGGCGCGTCCCCGGAGGCCTCGTGCTGACGGACGACCACGCGGCGCAACGCGTCCGCGGTCTGTTGTGCCTGGTGAGCGGTGCGCAGCGCGGCGTCCAGCCGGGAGTCGCGCTCGCGGAACACCTCGACGACCTTGGACTCCAGCCCGTCGATGCGGTCGAGCGTCCGGTCCAGCGCCACGGTCAGCTTGTCGATCCGCTCGGCCAGCACCTCGTCCGACTTCGCGCGCTTGGCCGCCTCGGCGACGACCGCGTCCTCCAGGTCCCGCTGCCGGCGCCCTTGACCGGCCATGTCCGCGCGCACGCGCACGACGCCGTCGTCGATGCCGACCAACTGGTCACCGAAGTGCGCCTGCCGTTCCGCGACCTGCTCAACCTCGGCGCGCAGGAGCTCCAGCTCACCGGCGCCGACGCCCGCCCTCAGCGCGTCCTGCCGGTTGACCAGCTCGGACACCGTGCGCTCGACCCCGTCGATCAGGGTGTGCAGCACCTGGCGCATGTGGTTGTCGTAGTGGTCCAACGCGCGCAGCACGACCTTGCGCAGCGCGGGTGCCATCGGCGTCCGATGAGGCCCGTCCACGGTCGGCTGCCGCAGTAACGCGTGCTTGGCCGACTGCAACGCGAGCATCGGGTCGACCTCGGCCTTGGGCTTCGGCCGACGCGCGCGCCAGCCGCGGTACGCGTGCTCGACGCGTTCGCGCAGAACCTCGGCAACGCGCGCAACGGAACGCACGGACAGCACGTGATCCCGTGCGGCCGCACCCAGCGCAACGGCCGTGGGCAGGTCATCTGCCAACGAGCGCAACAACTTCGCGGCAGCCTGAACGTCCGGTTCGGCCCCCTGGTGACACGGCACGAGAACAGCCGTCTTGCCGAACAGCTCGGCAACGGCGCCATGGCCGGACGCCACCACCGGTACGCCACGCACGGCCAGTTCGGCCAGCCGCAACGCGATCCGGTCATCGGCCCCACCGCGGTGCAACGACACGACAGCGTCGGCCACCTCGGCCACGTCGAGGTCTTCGACCAACGAGATCCGCTGGTCAGAGGCGGTGGCGAGGCGCAACCGCTCGGCCGCCTCCGGGTGCTCGAACGCCCCGGACACGGCGATCCGCAGCTCGACGTCGGTGCGGTCGGGGAACGCGGTCAAGAACGCCGACACCGCACCCAGCACGTTGCCGGGCCGGTCGAGAGAGTGGTCCGCCATCGCGGCGAACACCACCACCTCACCGGTGGAGTGCTCACGCGCGCCAACGTCGTGCACGGGCACAGGCACCACACGCACGACGGGCCCGCCGATGCGTTCGGCAGCGGCGCGCGACACTTCTGATGAGAGCCAAAGTTCGTTCACGCCCGTGCGGTCGTCCGCAGCCGTGGCGTCCAGTGCAACGTCCACGACGAACCGTCCAGAAGGCACTTCGTCAGAAGAAGATGCCCGCACCACAACGGGATAGCCGGCTTCGGTCGACACGGGCAGTCCGGACGCACGCGCGGCGGCGAGCACCAGATCGACCAACGGCCCGGACCCCACCACGGACACACCGAGCTGGTCGAGCAGCGCGGGTCCTTCCGAACGGGCCTGCGGCACGGCGGGCGCCGGCATCCGGCCGGACCCCACGCCCACACCGGCGCACCACTCGCGCCAGGCGTCCGCGTCCGCACCGTACGGAGCGGGGAACTGCTGCCGCAGCGTCGCGTCGGCGCGCCACACGGCGTCGGCCCACCGCGTGCCACCGGTCTCGGTCGGCTCGCACGCCCAGATGAGGAACCCACCACCACCGTCCTCACCGAACGCCGGCGGTGGCGGCGAAGCGGAGGCCCGGTAGTCGGCGCGCAGCCCGGACGGGATCTGCGTCCCGTCGATCAGCGCGTCGAACCGGTACGGCACGGGCGCGACGGTCCAGCCGTTGCGCACCAGCTCGGCGCGATAGGCCTGGCAGAGCTCGGCGACCTCGGGGTGCTCCGACAGCAGCACGCGCGGCCGTTCCGCGAAGTCGGCGGACAGCAGCCACGGTCGTTGCGGGTCGAACCCGCGGAAGTGCACGGTCAGCAGGTCCTGGCCCACGACGGCCAACGCCCCGGACTCGGTGCGGTGCAACGGCCGGTCGGCGACGTTCCACACGGACAGTCCGACCCGTGCGTCGCGCACGACGTGATGCGGCACGATCGCGGGCATGTCCAAAGAGGTCAGGTAGGGCTCGGCGCCCTGGCCGACCGCGATGAACCCTGGGTCGAACGCGCCGAGCTCGTGCAGGTCGGCGGGACCGGGCTGCAGGCCGTCGGACGCCAACGGCCGCAACGTGCGCGGCAGCAGCACGACCGGTGCGGTGCGCAACGCCTCCAGCACGAGCTTCGTCACCGACCCGAACACCTGCACCCACGGGTCGAGGTACAGCACGGGCATGCCCTGCGACAGCAACGCCTCCAGCAGCCGCGGCACCATCGCGGCCTTCAGCCCGGAGGCGTCCAAGGACGTCGCCAGCACGTGCAGCTCGAGCTCGTCGACACCGATGTCGAGCGGTGTCATCAGCCCCGGCCCCGAGTGTTCCGGCTGCGCGTCGACGACCAGCGCGACGAACCGGCCCTCGGGGTGCTCCGCGAGGAACGAGCTGGACAGGACCTTGACCGCGGGGAGCTCCGCCGCCGTGGCGACGGTGCACGCGCAGATCGTCGGCTGGAACTCGGGAACGTCAGTCACGGAGAGCACGTAGCTGCCTCACAGCATGGGAAGAAGTGTGCGCAATTCGTACGGGGTGACGCTTCGACGGTACGCGTCCCACTCCGTCCTCTTGTTGCGCAGGAAGAAGTCGTAGACGTGCTCGCCGAGCGCCTCGGGGAGCAGCTCCGAGTTCTCCATCTCGGCGAGCGCCTCACCCAGGTTCTGCGGCAGGTTCGCGTACCCGGCCGCACGGCGTTCGCGGTCGGTCAGCGACCACACGTCGTCCTCGGCGGGCGGCGGCAGCTCGTAGCCCTTCTCGATGCCCCGCAGGCCGGCGGCCAGGATCACCGAGTAGGCCAGGTACGGGTTGCACGCGGAGTCGAGCGAACGGACCTCGACGCGACGGGACGACGACTTCCCCGGCGAGTACATGGGCACACGGACCAATGCCGAGCGGTTCGCATGACCCCAGCACACGGCCGTGGGTGCTTCACCGCCGACGATGAGCCTCTTGTACGAGTTGACCCATTGGTTCGTGACGCCAGAGATCTCGCGCGCGTGCTTGAGGATGCCCGCGACGAACTGCTTGCCGACGTCGGAGAGCTGGTACGGGTCCTCTTCGTCGTAGAACGCGTTGCGGTCGCCCTCGAACAACGAGAAGTGCGTGTGCATGCCCGAGCCCGGCTGGTCCGAGAACGGCTTGGGCATGAACGAGGCGCGCACGCCCTGCGTGATCGCGACCTCCTTCACCACGTAGCGGAACGTCATGACGTTGTCCGCCATGGTCAGCGCGTCGGCGTAGCGCAGGTCGATCTCCTGCTGGCCGGGCGCGCCCTCGTGGTGGCTGAACTCGACGGAGATGCCCATGGCCTCCAGCGCCTCGATGGCGTGGCGGCGGAAGTGCGTGGCCGTCTCGTGCGAGGTCTGGTCGAAGAACCCGCCGTTGTCCGCGGGCTCTGGCTCGCTGCCGTCGCCCGGCAGGCCCTTGAGCAGGAAGAACTCGATCTCGGGGTGGACGTAGCAGGTGAACCCCGCCTCGCTCGCCTTCGACAGCGTGCGGCGCAGCACGTGCCGCGGGTCGGCCCACGACGGGGAGCCGTCCGGCATGGT
Source organism: Lentzea sp. CA-135723 (assembly GCF_050936595.1). Lineage (NCBI taxonomy): Bacteria > Bacillati > Actinomycetota > Actinomycetes > Pseudonocardiales > Pseudonocardiaceae > Lentzea > Lentzea sp. CA-135723. The sequence continues at coordinate 4,668,938 of NZ_JBNJMK010000001.1, forward strand.
GATGTCGCAGAACATGCGCGCGGAGTAGTTCGTGCCCTCCGGTGTCTGCCACGGCAGCACCTGGAACGTGCCGGGATCCGGCTTCGCGACCATGTCCGACTCGTAGACGCGGGCGAAGCCCTCGATCGCGGAGCCGTCGAACCCGATGCCCTCGCTGAAGGCGCCCTCGAGCTCGGCCGGTGCGACCGCCACGGACTTCAAGAAGCCCAGGACGTCCGTGAACCAGAGCCGGACGAACCGGATGTCGCGTTCCTCGAGCGTGCGGAGCACGAACTCCTGCTGGCGGTCCATATGCGGCAGCTTAAGGGCTACCGAGTCTCTACGATCAACGCATGTCGGCACGTTGGTTGTTGGTTTGCGCACTCGCCCTGCTCACGAGCTGCACGTCAGGTGGAGATCTCCCCGATGGTGCGACCTTGCTCTCCAAGTCGGCCGAGTCGATGCGCTCGGTCAAGAGCGTCCACTTCACGATCAAGGTCGACGGCGAGCTGCCGGACGTGCCGGTGAAGGAGGCGGACGGCGACCTCACGTCGGCGGGCGACTCCAAGGGCACCGCGAAGGTCACCTTCGGCGGCAGCCTGTTGTCCATCGAGTACGTCCTGACCGGCGGGAACCTGCACTTCAAGGGCCCGACCGGAGGGTTCACGAAGCTGCCTGCCGCGTTCGCCGGCCAGGTGTACGACCCGTCGGCGATCCTGAACCCGGAGAAGGGCGTCGCGAAGGTCCTCAGCAGCGCGAAGGACGCGAAGACCAAGTCGTCCGGTGACGTGTCGGTGATCGAGGCGACCGTGCCGAAGGACGTGGCGGCCGGGCTGGTGCCGGGCATCTCCGCGGACGTGAAGTCGACGTTCTCGGTCGACAAGGACAACAAGCTCAAGAGCGCGTTGTTCGAGCTCCCCGGTGGTCAGAAGGTCGACATCGGCCTCACCGACTTCGACAAGCCCGTCACGGTGACGGCGCCCGCGTAGATGAGACGAGTCGCTCTGGCCGCGTCCGGCGCGGCGGTGCTGCTGGGGGCCCTCGACGCGTACGTGGTCGTCGGGGTCCTCACGGACATGGTGCGTGACCTGGGCATCGCGGTGAACCAGCTGGAGCAGGCGACGCCGATCGTCACCGGCTACCTGCTCGGGTACGTGGCCGGCATGCCGTTGCTCGGGCAGCTGTCGGACCGGTTGGGGCGGCGGTTCGTGCTCCAGCTCTCGTTGCTCGGGTTCCTCGTGGGCTCGGTCATCACGGCGTTGGCCGCTGACGTGCCGTTGCTCGTTCTTGGGCGCGTGGTGCAGGGACTTGCCGGTGGCGCGCTTCTGCCCGTGACGATGGCACTGGTCGCCGACCTGTGGGAGGAGCAACGGCGGTCGTCGGCTCTCGGCACGGTCGGTGCTGCTCAGGAGCTCGGGTCGGTGCTCGGCACGCTCTACGGCATCGGGGTCGCCTCGCTGTTCAACGCGATGCCGTTGTTCGAGGGCTGGGAGCCGCAGAGCTGGCGGTGGATCTTCTGGATCAACATCCCATTGGCGGTCATCGCGATGGTGATCGTGCAACGGACCGTGCCGAACACACGGCGCGAAGTGCGCATCGACGTCGTCGGTGGCGTGTTGCTGGCCGCGGCGTTGTCGTTGCTGGTGGTGGCGCTCTACAACCCGACGCCGGCCGAGTCCGTGCTGCCGTCGTGGGGCTGGCCGACGCTGGTGGCGGCTTTTGTCGTGCTGGGTGCCTTCTTCTTGTGGGAACGCCGTGCGTCCGTGCGTCTCATCGATCCCGACGGCGTGCAGTGGCGGCCGTTCTGGGCGGTGCTCGGGGTGTCGCTGGCGGCCGGTGCGGCGTTGATGGTGACCCTGGTCGACGTCGAGCTGTTCGCGCAGACCGTGTTGCGGCGCGATTCGGCCTCGTCGGCGACGCTGCTGACGCGGTTCCTGATCGCGTTGCCGGTCGGCGCGGTGCTCGGCGGGTTCCTGGCGTCCCGGATCGGCGACCGCTGGGTGTCGTTCGGCGGGCTCGCGATGGCGTCCGTGTCGTACGTGTTCATCGCGCAGTGGCCCGCTGACGTCAGCGGGCTCGTTCTCACGCGTGACCTGGCCATCGCCGGTTTCGGGCTGGGCCTGGTCATCGCGCCGTTGAGCGGTGCTGTGCTGCGTGTCGTCCCGTCAGTGCGTCACGGCGTGGCGTCGGCGTTCGTCGTCGTCGCACGCATGACGGGCATGCTCGTCGGTGTGGCGGCGTTGTCCGCGTGGGGACTGCACCGCTTCCGCGAGCTCACGGCAGACCTGAACACACCGCTGCCGTTCGGCGTGGAGAAGGCCGAGTTCGAACGGCAGATGGCCGAGTACCAGCGCGGGCTCACCGACGCGCTGCTCACCGAGTACCACGAGATCTTCCTGATCACGGCGGTGATCTGCGCGGTCGGCGCGCTGGGCTCGCTCCTCCTGCCTGGGCGTTCTCAGCAGACGGCGTCCGTTTCCGGCAGCCTCAAGTCCGCCAGGTAGTTCGTGCCCACGGTGTCCACGCAGTTGACGCCCGCGAGGAACGCCGTGTGCTGGTTCCCGTTGTACGTCAGCAACCGCGCGCCCAGTGCCCGCGAGAGGTCCACGCCGGACTGGTAGGGCGTCGCCGGGTCACCGGTCGTCGAGACGACCAGCACCTGGGGCAGGCCCTGCACGTTCGGCGGGTGCGGCTCGGACGTGTGCGGGGCGGGCCAGAACGCGCACGGGCCGAGCGCCGTCTCGTCGGTGGGGACGGTGTCGTTGCCGAGGAGTTCCAACAGCCTCCGACGGTTGGACTCCAGCGTGGCGCGGTCCTTGATCGGTGGTTCGTCCACGCAGCGGATGGCCACGAACGCGTCCTGGATGCGGCTGTAGCTGCCGTCCTGGGCGCGGCCGAGGTACTGGTCGGCGAGCTGGAGCAGGGTGGTGCCCTTGTTCTGCTTCAGCTCCTGCAGGCCCTTGAACGCGGTCTCCCACAACCGGTCCGTGTACATCGCCTGGATGATGGCGGTGTTCGCGTCCGAGTGGGACAGCTTGCGGTCGCCGACCTGCATCGGGGTCTTCTTGAGCGGCTCGATCAGCTGGCGGAACTTCGACTCCGCCGTGCTCGTGTCCCTCCCGATAGGACAGTCGCGCTGGGCGCACCAGCCGGCGAAGCGCTGGAACGACTCCTCGAAGCCCTGCGCCTGGCGGGCGGACGCGGCGACCTTGTCGGCGTTGACCTCCACCGCACCGTCGAGCACCATCGCGCGCACGTTGCGGGGGAACATCTCGGCGTACAACGTGCCGATGCGCGTGCCGTAGGAGTAGCCGAGGTAGCTCAACTTCTTCTCCCCCAGCGCGGCGCGCAGCACGTCGACGTCCCGCACGACGTCGCGCGTGCCGACGTTGCGCAGCAGGTCGATGCCACTGCGTTCGGCGCAGCGGTCGACGAAGAACTTGTTCTCCTGCTCGGTCTGGTTCGCGCTCTCGCCCTTGGGCCGCAGCCGTTGCGCGTCGCGTTCCGCGTCGGTCAGGCACTGGACGCGGGGCTGGCTCGCCCCCACGCCGCGCGGGTCGAAGCCCACGATGTCGAACCGCTTGCCGACGGGGTTGTTCGGTTGCATGTTCGCGACGTGCGACATGCCGGAACCGCCGGGACCTCCAGGGTTCAGCACGAGAGAACCGACGCGCCGGTCCTTCTCGGTGGCGGGACGGCGCAGCAGTCCGACCGTGATCGTGCCCGCGTCCGGCTTCTCGTAGTCGAGCGGGACCTGCAACCGCGAGCATTGGATGCCCTCGCGCTCGTACAGGCCCTTGCTCTTCGCATCGGTCGCGTAGGGCTGGCACGCACCCCATGACAACGTCTGCGCGTAGAAGCGTTCGATGCCCTTGCGGCCGGCGACGGCGTTGCCGTCGATGCGCGCGAAGGACGTGGACGTGGTGAGCACAATGATCAAGGCGAACAACGCCGCGGTGACTCGGGATCGCCTCTTCGTCATTAGGCGCACCGGGTTCCGTCAGCGGGCAACGTCTGGTCGATCAGGTACTTCACGCCCGCGGAGTCGACGCAGCGGTCGCCCTGGAGGAAGACCGTGTGCTGCACGCCCTCGAACGTGAGCAGCCGCGAGTTGAGCGATTTGGCCAGGTTCACGCCAGCCTCGTAGGGCGTGGCCGGGTCACCCGTGGTGGAGATGACGAGCAGCGGCGGGATGCCGTCGGCCTTGGGCGGGCCGGTGCGCGCGGTCACCGGGGCCGGCCAGAACGCGCACGAGTCGAGCGCCGCGCCGGGCGGGTTGCCGTCGTCGAGGAACGGCGCCGCCTCCTTGTACTTCTTCTGCGTCTCCAACAGCGCGTTCTTGTCCGTCAGCCGTGCGTCGTCAACGCAGTGCACGGCGTTGAACGCGTCGGTGATGGTCGAGTACTGGCCCTGGTCGTCGCGGTCGAAGTACGCGTCCGCGAGGCGCAGCAGGGTCGTGCCCTTGCCGTTCTTCAGCTCGACCAGGCCGCTGAGCAGGATCGGCCAGAGCTGCTCGGAGTACATCGCCTGGATCGCCGCGGTGATGGCGTCGTTGTAGGACAGCTTGCGGTCGCCGACGTTCACGGGCTTCTGGATCAACGGGGTCGTGAGCTGCCGGAAGCTCGCGTTCGCATCGCCCCCCAAGGGGCAGTCTTTCTTCTCCCGGCACCACTTCACGAACTCGTCGAACGCCTTCTGGAAGCCGGCCGCCTGGGCGACCAGCGACGCGAGCTGGTCCTGGGTCGGGTCCACGGCTCCGTCGAGGATCAGCGCGCGCACGTTCTGGGGGAAGGTCTCGGCGTACTCGGTGCCTATGCGGGTGCCGTACGAGTACCCGACGTAGCTCAGCTTCGCGTCGCCGAGCGCAGAGCGGAGGACATCCATGTCCTTAACTACGTCCCGCGTGCCCAAGTTGGCGAGCATTGATGCCCCGAATTTTGTACCGGCGGCACACTTCTCGGCATATGCCTTGTTCTCTTGCTCCGTTTGGGCGATTCCGGCCGGGCTCGTGTCCGTGTCGAGGTCCAAACGCTCCGCGTCGCGCTCCGGTCCGGTGAGGCACTGGACCGCCGGCTCGCTCGCGCCGATGCCCCTCGGGTCGAACCCGATGAGGTCGAACCTGGCCGCGAGCTCGGTCTTGCGGTACTCGGTGATCATGCCCGCGGCCGACGCCATGCCGGACGCGCCGGGCCCGCCGGGGTTGGTGAGCAACGAGCCGATCTTCTGCCCGGTGGCCTTGTACCGGAGCACGCCGATCGTGATCGTGTCGCCGGTCGGCTTGCTGTAGTCGAGGGGAACCCTCAGGCGTGTGCACTCCACGTCGCGCTTGCTGCCGTACGCGTCCCTGCTGGAGCCGGTCGTGGCATAAGGAGCGCAGTTCTCCCAGCCGAGCTTCTGGCCGTAGAACTCCTCCAGACCGGCGGGCACGGCGCCGGCCGGACCGGCCTTCTCGAAGCTCACGCCGGGCTTGGACGTCCCTTCGATGATCGTCGTGCAGGACGCGAGCAGCGGAATGACGAGCAACACGCTCAAGAGACGGACCACAGCCCGATGGTATGGGAGATGATGAGGGCATGCCGCAGCTTCGGATCGCGCTCGCCCAGGTCAACGCCACTGTCGGCGATCTTTCGGGCAACGCTTCGCTGGTCGTGGACTGGACGCGCAAGGCCCGTGAAGGCGGCGCGCACCTCGTGGTGTTCCCCGAGATGGTGCTGACCGGCTACCCGGTCGAGGACCTGGCGATCCGCACGTCGTTCGCCCGCGCGTCGGCCGAGAAGCTCGAGGAGCTCGCGCGGACGCTGGACGACGCGGGCCTGGGTTCCGTGGCGGCGGTCGTCGGCTACCTCGAACACGACTCGGTGGGCCCGCGCAACGCCGCGGCCGTGCTGCACGGCGGGCGTGTCGTCGCGCGCCAGTGCAAGCACCACCTGCCGAACTACGGCGTGTTCGACGAACGGCGGTACTTCAAGCCCGGCTCGTCCCTCGACGTGGTGCGCGTCAACGGCGTCGAGGTCGGCATGGTGATCTGCGAGGACCTGTGGCAGGACGGCGGCCCGATCACCGCGCTGGGTGACGCGGGCGTGGACGTCGTGGTCTCGCCGAACGCCTCCCCGTACGAGCGCAACAAGGACGACCTGCGCCTGCCGCTGGTGGCCCGCCGCGCCGCCGAGGCCCACGTGCCGCTCGCCTACTGCAACCTGGTCGGCGGCCAGGACGAGCTCGTCTTCGACGGTGACTCGCTGGTCGTGTCGGCCGAGGGCCGCCTGATCGGCCGCGCGCCGCAGTTCGTCGAGCACCTGATGTTCGCCGACTTCGACGTCCCCGGCGACCGCGAGTACGAGCAGGGCCAGATCGGCGACTTCTACGTGCGCCGCGTGTTCCTGTCGGACGCGGTCGCGCCTTACGAGCCGCTGCCCGCGCCGCGCGTCTTCGAACCGCTGTCCGACGAGGCGGAGGTGTGGCACGCCCTGGTCACGGGCCTGCGCGACTACGTGCACAAGAACGGCTTCCGCTCCGTGGTGCTCGGCCTGTCCGGTGGCATCGACTCGGCCGTGGTCGCCTCTCTGGCCGTGGACGCACTCGGCGCCGACTCGGTCTACGGCGTCTCGATGCCGTCCTCCTACTCCTCCGAGCACTCCCGGTCGGACGCCTCCGACATGGCCGCCCGCACCGGCCTGCACTTCACCACCGAACCGATCGGCGAGATGGTCTCCGTCTACGTCTCGCAGCTGAAGCTCACGGGGTTGGCCGAGGAGAACATCCAGGCCCGCTGCCGGGGCATGCTGCTGATGGCGTTGTCGAACCAGGACGGCCACCTGGTGCTGGCGACCGGCAACAAGTCCGAGCTCGCCGTCGGCTACTCGACCATCTACGGCGACGCGGTGGGCGGCTACGCCCCGATCAAGGACGTGCTGAAGACCCTGGTCTGGGACCTCGCCCGCTGGCGCAACGCCGAGGCCGAGAAGCGTGGCGAGACCCCGCCGATCCCGGAGAACTCGATCGTCAAGCCGCCGTCGGCCGAACTGCGGCCCGGCCAGGTCGACACCGACTCGCTGCCGGACTACGAGGTGCTCGACGCGTTGCTGGACGACTACGTCCACGACGACAAGGGCTACGACGCGTTGATCGCCGCCGGGCACACGCCGGAGCTGGTGGACCGGGTGCTGCGGATGGTGGACAAGGCCGAGTACAAGCGGCGGCAGTACCCGCCGGGCACGAAGATCTCGAACAAGGCGTTCGGGCGGGACCGGCGGCTGCCGATCACGAACGGCTGGCGCGAGGGCTGAGCTCAGGAGTAGAGCCTGCTCCACCGCGCGCGCATGGGCCGCCCGGATACGTTTCTCCCCATGAAACGGATTTGGGCGGCACTCGTCTACCTGGCGACGGGTCTGCTGACGGCCATCGCGTCGTGGCTCGCCATCGGCGTGTTGCTGCTGTCCGTCGTCGTCCTGCCGTTGCTGCCCATCACCGCGCCGTACATCCGTCGCATCGTGGACTTCGACCGACGACGACTGGCGCGCTTCGCTGGAATCGAACTGCCACCGCCACCGCCTCTGGACGGACCGTGGCTGCACCGGGCACAGGGCGTGCTCAGCGATCCGCAGAGCCGGCGCGACGGACTCTGGCTGATCACGCACGCCCTCGTGGGAACCCTCCTCGGAGCGATCGCGATCGGCGTGCCAGGAGCGTTGATCCAGCAGCCGATCGCGGGGCTGTTCTGGTGGGCGTTTCCTGGTGGGATCGAGAACTCGTTCAACGTGCGCGTCGACTCGTGGGCCATGGCGCTGCTGAGCGTGCCGATCGCCGTCGTGCTGGCGTTGATCACCGCACAGTTCCCCCGGCTGGCCAGGGTCGACGCCACCCTCGCGGCCAGGATGCTGGCGCCGCCCAAGGCGTCGCTGGAGAAGCGGCTGGCCGAGGTGGTGGCGACGCGGGCGGCGGCGCTGCAGGCGCACGGCGCCGAGTTGCGCAGGATCGAGCGGAACCTGCACGACGGCACGCAGAACAAGCTGGTCGGCGTGGTCATGATGCTCGGGATCGCCGAGCGGACGCTCAAGCAGAACCCCGACAACGCCGTGCAGGCGATCCTCCGCGCCCAGGACGCGGCCGGCGACGCCCTTGAAGAGCTGCGGAACGTCGTGCGCAGCATTCATCCGCCGGTGTTGGATGATCTGGGCTTGGACGGGGCCATCGAGGCGCTGGCGGCGCGGTGTCCGGTGCCGTGCGTGTTGACGGCCGAGGCGTTGGGGCGGTTGCCTGCCGCGGTGGAGGCCGCGGCGTACTTCGCGGTGGCCGAAGCCCTCACCAACGTGGCCAAGCACAGCGGGGCGCGGCGGGCCTGGGTCAGCCTCAGCATCATCAAGGAGCAGCTCACCGTCATCGTCCACGACGACGGCAAGGGTGGCGCGGACGAGAAGCAGGGGACGGGGTTGGACGGCATTCGCGGCAGGGTGGCGGCGTTGGACGGCAGCGCGGAGATCACCAGTCCGGAAGGTGGGCCCACGGTGCTCACGGTCGTGCTGCCGGCGGGGAGGTAGAGCTGTGCGGATCGTGATCGCTGAAGACGACGCGTTGCTCCGTGAGGGGCTGACGTTGTTGTTGCGCAACGAAGGTCTGGAAGTCGCCGCGGCCACCGACAACCCGGACGACCTGTTGAAGGCCGTCGCCGAGCACGAGCCGGACATCGCCGTGGTCGACGTGCGGATGCCGCCGACGTTCACGGACGAAGGCCTGAAGGCCGCGGTCGAGGCACGGCGCAGGCACCCGAAGCTGGCCGTGCTGGTCCTCTCAGCCTGGGTCGAGCAGAGCTACGCGCACGAGCTGCTGGCCGGCACGAGTGGCGGTGTCGGGTACCTGCTCAAGGAACGCGTCGGCAAGGTCGCGGACTTCCTCGACTCGTTGCACCGCGTCGCGAACGGCGGCACGGCGCTCGACCCCGAGGTCGTGTCGCAGCTCCTGGTGCGCCGCAAGGCGGACGACGCGCTCAGCGTCCTTTCGCCGCGCGAGCGCGAGGTCCTCGGGCTGATGGCCGAGGGGCTGTCGAACGCCGCTATCGGAGAGAGGCTCGTCCTCAGCGCGGGAGCCGTGCACAAGCACATCGGCAACGTGTTCCTGAAGCTCGGCCTCAACTCCGAGGACGGCTCGGGCGACCGGCGCGTCCAGGCCGTGCTCGCCTACCTGGATCACTGAGGACGGACGAACGGGAAGAGCACGGTCTGCCGGATCGACGTGCCGGTGAGCATCATCAGCACGCGGTCGATGCCCAGGCCCAGCCCGCCCGTCGGCGGCATGCCGTGCTCCAGGGCGCGCAGGAAGTCCTCGTCGAGCTCCATCGCCTCGACGTCGCCGGACGCGGCCTTCAGCGACTGCGCCTCCAGCCGTCGCCGCTGCTCCAGCGGGTCGGTCAGCTCCGAGTAGGCCGTGCCGATCTCCGCGCCGAACGCCACCAGGTCCCAGCGTTCGGCGAGCCTCGGGTCGACGCGGTGCTGGCGGGTGAGCGGGGAGACGGACGTCGGGAAGTCGATGTAGAACGTCGGCCCGACCGTGGTTGCCTCGACGAACGAGTCGTAGGCCTCCTGCACGAGCTGGCCGTGGTCCCAGTCCTCGTTGATCTCCACGCCTCGCGCGCCCAGCAACGAACGCAGCTCCGCCACCGAAGAAGAAGGTGTGACCTCCACGCCCAACGCGGTGGAAACCGCCGTGTAGACCGGAACCACCGGCCACTCCCCCGAGATGTCGTAGGCACCCTCGGGTCGCATGGCCACTTCGGCGCCGAACGCCTCCTGCGCCGCGTGCTGGATCAACGTGCGCACCAGATCGAGCATGACCCGGTAGTCCGCGTAGGACTGGTAGGCCTCCAGCATCGTGAACTCGGGGTTGTGCGTGGCGTCCGCGCCCTCGTTGCGGAAGTTGCGGTTCAGCTCGAACACCCGGTCCACGCCCGCGACGCACAGCCGCTTCAGGTACAGCTCCGGCGCGATCCGCAGGTACATGCGCATGTCGTAGGCGTTGATGTGGGTGACGAACGGCCGTGCGTTCGCACCGCCGTGCACGGCCTGAAGCATCGGCGTCTCGACTTCGAGGTACTCCTGCGCGTGCAGGAACTCACGGATGCTGCGGATGACGTCGCTGCGCAGCTTCAGCAGGTGCGCGGAGTCGGCGTTCACCACCAGGTCGAGGTAGCGCTGCCGGACGCGGGCCTCCGGGTCGGTGAAGCCCTTCCGCTTGTCCGGCAACGGATGCAGGCACTTCGCGGTCATCGTCCACGACTCCACCCGCACGGAGATCTCGCCGTGGTCGGACTTGATCACCTGACCGATGACGCCGACGTGGTCGCCCAGGTCGACGTCCGACTTCCACGACGCCAGCGCGTCGCCGAGCGAGTCCACCGACAGCATCAGCTGGATCTCGCCGCTGAAGTCCCGCAGCCGCGCGAAGCAGAGCCTGCCCATCTCCCGCAACGCCACCACGCGCCCGGTGACCGACACCTGCTCGCCGAACCGTTCACGGGCTCCGGCCAGGAGATCCGAGCGCTCGAAGCCCACCGGGTACGGGTCGACGCCGGCCGCCACCAGCCGTTCGACCTTCGCGATCCGCACCCTGACCTGCTCCGGCCGGCGCACCACCTTCGGTTCGACGCGGATGTCGTCGATCTCCGCCACGCGCGCCGCGAACTCGTCGCTGACGTCGGTCTTCTGCAACGCCCGCTTGCGCAACGACCGCAGCGACGGCACGAAACCCTCGGCCACGCCCGCCGCGATGCTGACGCGGGGCAACGACCGGGAGCGTTGGTAGCAGAGGAAACGCGGTTCCCACTCCGGCAGGTACTTGGCGTTCGACCGGTACAGCGACTCCAGCTGGAAGAACCGCGAGGCCAGCGACAGCACGCGCCGCCACGCCCGCAGCACCGGCCCGGCCCCGATCTTCTCGCCCTCCTCGAACACCGCGCGGAACATCGCGAAGTTCAACGAGATCCGTTGCACGCCAAGGTGTCCGGCGGCAGCGGCGAGCTGGGCGACCATGTACTCGTTGAGGCCGTTCTCCGCCGCACGGTCCCGGCGCATCAGGTCCAGCGACACCCCGCGACGGCCCCACGGCACGAACGACAACAGGCCGCGCAACGCACCTGACGCGTCGTAGGCCTCGACCATCACGCATCGGCCGTCGCTCGGATCTCCCAGGCGCCCCAACGCCATCGAGAACCCGCGCTCGGTCTCCGCCCCGCGCCAGGCCTGCGCCCGGTCCAGGATGGACGCCATCTCGTCCGGCGTGATCTCGCTGTGCCGGCGGACCCGCGTGGTGTACCCGGCCCGTTCGACGCGCGACACGGCCTGGCGCAGCCCCCGCCGTTCCGGACCGGCCAGCACGAACCGGCGGACGTCGAGGATCGCCTCGTCACCGATCTCCAACGCCTTCAGCCCGGCGTCGGCGTAGGCCTGCGCACCGCGTTCGGACGCACCCAGGACACCGGGCATCCAGCCGTAGGTGCGGGCCTCGGCGAGCCACGCCAGCACCGCCTCCGGCCAGTGCTCCTCGTCACCGATCGGGTCGGCGGAGGCGAGCGTGACGCCGCCGATCACCCGGTACGTCAGCGCGGCCCGGCCGGACGCCGCGAACACCACGCTCTTGTCGCGCCTGGTCGCGAAGTAGCCGAGCGAGTCGGGCTCGCCGTCGGCCGCGAGCAGGCGGCGGACGTCGAGCTCCTGCTCGCCGGAGATCATGCTCTGGCTGCGGACGCCGCGGAAGAACAGGTACATCGCCCTGATCGCGACCAGCGCGCCGAGCAGGCCCAGCACGACGCTCAGCCACTGCGGTCCCTCCGGGATGTTCAACCGTCCCAGCCGGACGACCTCACCCGTCGCCTGGTTCGCCGACCACGCGAGCCGGTCGGCCTGGTCGACCAGCTTGCCGGGGAAGACCTCGGTGAGGCCCCAGCCGACGAGCACCAGCGCGATCATGCCCAGCACGAACGACGCAAGCGCTTGCCGCCACGCACCGCGGGCCAGCCGCGCCGGGAACGCCTCGCGCACCACGAACAGCAGCACGATCAGCACGACCGACGTGACGACGCCCACGCCGAGAAACACCCAGTGCGGCTTCTCGCCGTCGTCCAGGATTTCTTCAGGTGCCAGGGCCAAGATGACCATGATGAAGCCGACCAGCAGCAGGCCCATGACCTGGAACAGCAGCAGCGTCCACAGCGCCGCTCGCTTGTGCCTGCGCAGGGCGGCGCCCAGCACGAAGAACACCATGGCGATGAACAGGTTGCCGTCGATCGGCAGGCCGAAGAAGTACCCGATGCCGTCCGCGACGTCGGTGAACCAGCTGTCCTCCGGCAGGATCACTCTGAGCAGCGACAACACCCCGGCCAGCTGCACGATCGTCGCTATCGCGCCCGCGATCTTCCACTTCCAAGCCGGTGCCACTTCAACTCCCGAGGTCTGCCGATGACCGCCATGATTCCGTCTTCCGCCGGGCGGGTGCATGTCGCGGCCTCCGGGCGTGTCGACGGACCGGTCGTGGTGCTCAGCTCGGGCCTGGGCGGGGCGTGGTTCGACTGGGACCGGACGGTGCGGCTGCTCGCGCCACTCGCACGGGTGATCGTCTTCGACCGGCCCGGCCTCGGCCTGAGCGGTCCGGCGCGGCGCGGGCCGTCGCTGGCGCGGGAGGTGGCCGTGCTCGACGCCGTGCTGCGCGGGGTGCCGCGGGCGATCCTGGTCGGCCACTCGATGGCGTCGATGCACGTCGAGGCCTACGCGCGGCTGCGGCCGCACCGCGTCGACGGGGTGGTCCTGCTCGACCCGGACGCCGAGACGCCGGGCGCGGGAGCCCCGTTCGACGTGTCGGCGGTGATCGCGCAGGGCGTGCGGGCGCTCGGCAGCCGCTGGCTCGGCGCGCGGATCACCCAGCGGTACGGGCACTCGTTCCGCAACTGGCTGACGGCGGTCTCGACGCTCGGCATGACCGACCCCGCCCCCTCCGACCTGGTCGAACTCGTCTACCGGCGGCCCGGCGTCGGGCGGGCGGCGCTGTGGGAGCTCGCGTCGTACCCCGGTCAGGTGGCGACGCTCGAACGGTTGCGCGCGCGACGGCCGTTGCCCCGTGTGCCGTGGTTGGTGCTCACGGCCGGACGGCGCGTGTGGCCGGAGCACAGGTCGTTGGCGGGTCTCGTGCCGTGGGGACGCAACGTGCCCGTGCCCGGCAGCCGTCACATGATCCAGATGGACCGGCCGGACGCCGTGGTCATGGCGGTCCGAGAGGTGCTCAAGGGTGTGCCCGAGGGGTGAGCGGGCGTTCGGGATCGGTGCAGACGAGCACCATCCGGTGATTCGCGCCGCCGGCCGTGTGACGGTAGCCGCATCCGTGTTCCGTTTCTCGCCAACGGTGCCACTCTGGTGTTCGGCAACCGTGCACCAAGCGCCCGGGGACCCACGAATGTGGGCCTCGAGGAAAGGAACGGTCGACGATGACCAATGCCGAAGTTTCCGCGCCCTACGGCTCCGGAGCGGGCCAGAAGCCCCCGGCCAAGAGGGTCCGCGTTCACCACCTGCGGGAGATGAAGGAACGCGGCGAGGCGTGGCCCATGCTCACCTCGTACGACACCTTCACCGCCTCGATCTTCGACGAGGCAGGCATCCCCGTCCTGCTGGTCGGCGACTCCGCCTCGAACACCGTGTACGGACACGACTCGTCCTTGCCGGTCACGGTCGATGAGCTCGTACCGCTCGTGCGCGCTGTGACGCGTTCGGTCAAGCGCTCTCTCGTGGTCGCTGACCTGCCGTTCGGCTCCTACCAGGTGTCGGTCGAGCAGGCCGTGGCGACGGCGGTCCGGTTCATGAAGGAAGGCCAGGCGCACGCGGTCAAGCTGGAGGGTGGCGCCTACTTCGCGCCGCACATCCGCGCGATCACCGCCGCGGGTATCCCGGTCATGGCGCACATCGGCTTCACCCCGCAGTCCGAGCACCAGCTCGGCGGCTACCGCGTGCAGGGTCGTCACGACAACCACGACGCCGTGGTGCAGGACGCGATCGCCGTGCAGGAGGCGGGCGCGTTCGCGGTCGTGCTGGAGATGGTGACCGCCGAGGTCGCGAAGCAGATCACGCACGACCTGGTCATCCCGACCGTGGGCATCGGCGCCGGTCCGGACACCGACGCCCAGGTGCTGGTGTGGCAGGACATGATGGGCCTGAACCGCGGCAAGGCGCCCCGGTTCGTGAAGCGCTACGCGGACATCGGCAACGTCATGCTGGGCGCGGCCGCCGAGTTCGCCAACGAGGTGCGCGGGCACCAGTTCCCCGGGCCCGAGCACACCTTCCACTGATCGTTCGTCCTAGCGGGTCCAGGCCTCCGGGTCTGGGCCCGCCGGCACGATTCCGGTCGGATTGATGTCGTGGTGCGTCACGTAGTAGTGGCGCTTGATGTGGTCCCAGTTCACCGTGTCGCCGAAGCTCGCGTAGAGGCGTTTCGCGTACCGCCACAGGTTAGGCATCTCGGTGAGCTTGTTGCGGTTGGTCTTGAAGTGGCCGTGGTAGACGGCGTCGAACCTGACCAGCGTGGTCCAGAGCCTGATGTCGGCCTCGGTGAGCTGGTCGCCCACCAGGTGGTCGGTCGTGGCCAGGTGGGCTTCGATGCGGTCGAGTTCGGCGAAGAGGTTCGCGTACGCCTCTTCGTAGGCCTCTTGTGAGGTGGCGAAACCCGCCTTGTAGACGCCGTTGTTGACGTTGTGGAAGATCGGCTCGATCCAGGCGTCGATCTCGTCGCGCAGGTGTTCCGGGTAGAGGGTGCTGTCCGGGCGCCACTTCAGGCTGAAGTCCAGGGTGAGCTGCGGGTAGTCGTTGGTGACGACCTCGCCTGTTTTCGTGTCGACCAGCGCCGGGACGGTGACGCGGCCCTCGTAGCCAGGGTCGGCGTTGTCGTAGGCCTGCTTGAGGTAGTCGATGCCGAGGACCGGGTCGGTCTCCTCGAACCGCCAGCCCTTCTCGTCGCGGATGGGGTCGACGACCGCGAGCGAGATGTCGTCTTCGAGGTTCAGGAGCTTGCGGACGATGACCGCGCGGTGCGCCCACGGGCAGGCCAGGCTGACGACCAGCCGGTAGCGGCCCGGTTCGGGCTCCGGGCGTGCGGTGAAGCGGTTGGGCTGCCGGACGAACGCCCCCGTGGTGGAGGTCTCCTTCGAGAACTGCGCCATGTGGTCGACCATAGGCCCATGTACCCGGAGATCGAGCCCCACTCGTCAGGCCATCTGGACACCGGTGACGGCAACCTCGTGTACTGGGAGGAGTGCGGCAACCCGGCCGGCAAGCCCGTGGTGTTCCTGCACGGCGGACCCGGCGGTGGCTGCTCGCCGTCCCACCGGCGGCTGTTCGACCCGTCCGCCTACCGGATCATCCTGTTCGACCAGCGCGGGTGTGGACGGTCGTTGCCGCACGCCGCCGTGTCCGGCGACCTGTCGTTGAACACGACCTGGCACCTGGTCTCCGACATGGAACTGCTGCGGGAGTCGCTGGGGGTCGACCGGTGGCTGGTGTTCGGCGGTTCCTGGGGTTCCACCCTGGCGCTGGCCTACGCCGAGACGCATCCGGCGCGGGTGTCCGAGCTGGTGCTGCGCGGGATCTTCACGCTGCGGTCGTCCGAAGTGGACTGGTACTACCGCGGCGGGGCGGCTCACCTCTTCCCCGACCTGTGGGAGAAGTTCACGGCTCCGCTGGCCGGGTCGTCCGGTGACCCCGTCGAGCTGTACGCGCGGCTGCTGGCCGATCCGGATCCCGCCGTGCACATGCCCGCGGCGGTGGCCTGGAGCACCTGGGAAGGGGCGACCGTGACGTTGCTGCCCCGGCCCTCGTTGGTGGCCGAGTTCGCCGAGCCGTCCTACGCGTTGGCGTTCGCGCGCATCGAGAACCACTACTTCCTGCACGGCGGGTGGTTCGAGGAGGGACAGCTGATCCGGGACGCCGGGCGGTTGAAGGACGTTCCCGGGGTGATCGTGCAGGGGCGGTACGACGTCGCGACTCCGGCGGTGTCGGCGTGGGACCTGCACCGGGCCTGGCCGGAGTCGTCGCTGGTGCTGGTGCCGGACGCCGGGCACGCCTACGACGAGCCCGGCGTCCTGGCCGCTCTGCTGGAGGCGACCGATCGGTTCCGCGACTAGCGCAGGCCGACCCACTTCGCGGTGGTGGTCGTGCAGTCGGCGACCGTCACCTGGGCGGTGAGGCACTTGTTGGTGCCGACGTTGCGGAGCTGGAACGACGTGCTGGTGCCGATCCGGCGCCAGCGCTGGGTTCCGCTCGTGGTGCAGGCCTGGGTGAGCACGTCGTTCGCGGCGGCGGCCAGGCACTTGTCGGTGGCCATGTTGTGCGGCCAGTCGACTCCCCCGCTGATCGGGACGATCCAGCGCTGGTCGTTCGCGATCTGGTTGCAGGGCTTGAGGACGACGTTGCCGCCGGTGTCGGCGAGGCAGCGGGTGGTGCCCGCCAGCTGGTAGGTCACCACCGGTTCGGCGCTGGCCGGGACGGCGGTGAGGGTGACGATGGCGGCGGCTGTCGCGATGATCGCGGCTGTTTTCCCCATGGGGTGGGATCTTGGCAGTGCGTTCCGGTTCGCGAATCCACCTGCGGTTCGTCAACCCTGGCCGTAGTCCAGTGCTCTGGTGAGACTGGCTTTTGCGGCTACGAGCGAAGGCCCGTACCAGGTGAGGTGCCGGCCGTTGACCAACGCGTACGGCAGGCCGGGGAAGCTCTCCGGGCCGTCCTCGTGGGTGAAGAGGTACGGCTCGTCGGGGAGGATCACCAGGTCCGGTTTCCTGGCGTTGAGCTGGTCGAGGGTCGGGCGCGGGTAGCGTTCTTCGTGGTGCGCGTACACGTTCTCGATGCCCAGCCTGCGCAGGACGTCGGTGGCGAACGTGTCGCGGCCCACCACGACCCACGGCCGTCGCCACACCGGGACGAGCGCGGTCAGCTTGGCCGGTTTTGCCTCCCGCCAGAGGTCTTCCGCGTCGGTCAGCCAGTCCGGGGTGACGTCCCAGGCCAGTTGGAAGAGCCTTTTCAGGGAGTCCAACGCCATCGGGACGGTCTTGGGGGCCTCGGTCACCCAGACGTTGACACCGTTGGCGCGCAGGCGTTCCACGTCCTCCGGGCGGTTCTCCTCTGAGTTCGCGATGACCAGGTCCGGGCGGAGGTCCAGGACCTTGTCGACGTCCGGGTACTTCGAACCGCCGATCCTCGGGACGTCGAGATCCGGCGGGTGGGTGCAGTAGTCCGTGGCGCCGATGAGGGTGGTGGGGACGGTGTGCGCGACGGCCTCGGTGATCGAGGGCACCAGGCTGACCACTCGCTGCGGCTGGTCCAGCGGGACCGGCTCACCGAGGTCGTCGGCGGGGAGCATCAGACTCCCGTGATCTTCAGGCCGGCGTGGGTCTTGTACCGGCGGTTGACCGCGATCAGGTTGGCGGTGAAGGCCTCGACCTGGTGGGCGTTGCGCAGCCGGCCGCCGTAAACGCCGCGGAAGCCCGGCACCAGCTCAGCCAGCTCGCGGACGGTGTCGGTGGCCTCGCGGTCGTCGCCGAGGACCAGGACGTCCATGTCCACTTCGGATACGCCCAGGTCGGCGAGCAGGACCGCGGAGACGTGGTGGAACGCGGCCGTGACCTTGGACTCCGGCAACAGCAGCTCGGCCTGCTGCGCCGCACTGCCCTCGGCGACGGGAAGGGCGAACGGACCCTGCTTGTCGAAGCCGAGCGGGTTCACGCAGTCGATGACGATCTTGCCGGCCAGCTGGTCGCGCAGGCTGGTCAGGAGGTCACCGTGACCGTCCCAGGGGACCGCGATCAGGACGATGTCGGAGTCGGCGGCGCAGTTCGCGTTGTCGGCGCCCCGAACATCACCGCCGGCTGCCTCCGTGATCTCCTTGGCGGCCAGTTCGGCCCGGTCGGCGCTGCGGGAGCCGATGATCACCTTGAGGCCCGCCTTGGCCCAGCGGATGGCCAGGCCCTTGCCCTGGGCACCGGTGCCGCCGAGGACGCCGACGGTGAGGTCCTTGATGTCAGTCACCCCTGCATCTTCACACGGGGTGGTTGTGTTCGTGCGGGTGCGGGTTGTGTTGGGGGGTTTCGTTGGGGGCGTCACGTTCCAGCGTTGGGGTCTGCTCGCCTTGCGTTGGTGGTTGCGTTGGGTGCAAAGAGTTTGACGAGCCGGGTCATTTCATCGCCGCTTCGCGTCGATAGAGATTGGGGCTTGACTTCGGGGCCCTTGCGAGGCGCTTGTCGGACCGGAAAAGGCCGGGCTGAAAAGAGGCCCGGCCGAGCCACAAGTGGTAGCACCTCGCACCCAAAGTCAAGCCCCAATCTCTTCGCGTGCGTGGCTGAGTTGAGAGGGCACGTCACCACACCGGCTTGACCGAGCCGAGAGGGAAGGACGCCTCGCCTTCGGCATTGCGTTGGGTCTTGGCTGGGCTCGGCTGCGCCATTGCCCTGAGCGCGCGCTCGGTCGGGCTCGCCTGCGGCTTCGCCAGGCCCTAAAGCCATCCTTGACCCGTCTTGCCTCACCCCGGTCTTGCCTCACCCCGGTCTTGCCTCACCCCGGTCTTGCCTTGACCCGTCTTGCCCGAGACCCGTCTTGGTTCGACCCGTCTTGCCCTCACCCGTTCCCGCGCGCTCGGCTACCTCGCCCAGATCGTTGCGTTCTGCTCCCTCGCCTCCCCAACCCGCGCGTCTTGCTCAGCCGGACTGTCGGACCCGCTGGGTACGTTGGGTCGCGGGGGATCCTGCGTGCGAGGGGACCCCTGCGTCAGCCTGCCGTCGTCAGGCGCGTTCGAAGCGCACCTTGCGGGCTGCCGGGTCCGCCTCCGCCAGGCGGACCGTGATGCGTTCGCCTTCCGGCAGGCGCTTGCCCGTGCACTTGGCGAGCACCGGTGGTTCGGTCACGTAGATCTCGGCCTCGTTGTCGCCCGAGCGGAGGACGGCTGCCTCGAACCGCTGGCCGATCCTGTCCGCCAGCACCCAGGCCTCGACCTGGTCGGTCGCCGCGCGGTCCACCTTCGAGGCGAGGGAGTCCGAGGAGCCCATCAGGGACGGGAGTTCCGGGAGGGCTTCTGCCAGCCAGGCTGGGAGGGGTTCGCCCGCGGACACCGCGAGGCAGACCTCGGTGGCGAAGCGGTCCACGAGGCGGCGGAGTGGGGCTGTCACGTGGGTGTACGGGGCCGCCACGCCCGCGTGGGTGGTGAGGTCGGGGACCTCGCCGTTGAACGCCGAGTAGCCCGCGCCCCGCAGGAGGCGGGTGGCGTCGGTGAAGAGCGCCAGGGCTTCCGGGGTGGTGGGGTCGAGGCCTGCCAGGAAGGCTCCCGGGGACTTGTCGGACGGCCAGTGGACCTTGAGGGCCGCCGCCGACTTGCGCAGGTCCTTCACCGCGGCCTCGTCCGGGGCGGGGAGGGTGCGGAGGACGCCCACCTCGGCCTTGAGCATGAGGTCCGCGGCGGCCATGCCGGTCATCAGGGAGATCTCGGCGTTCCAGGCGTCCACGTCGGCTCGGGGGCGGGCCACCAGCTTCCAGCCCGTGCCGTCCTGCTCGATCTCCTGCTCGGGGAGCTGGAGTTCGATGGCGCCCCTGGCCGTGGCGTAGGCGCGGCGCAGTGGGCCGAAGGCGGCCAGGGCCTCGATCGAGGGGTGCGGGGTGCCCGCGTCGAAGGCGGCCTGGACCGAGGCGTAGTCGAACTGCGCCGTCGAACGGACCAGGGCTCGGCGGACCGTGACCGTGGTGGGGATGGCGTCCGGGCCGCACTCGAAGGTCCACAGGACGGCCGGGCGGGTCACTCCGGGGAGCAGGGACGCGGCGCCTTCGGAGAGGACGGTCGGGTGCAGCGGGACGTTGCCGTCCGGCAGGTAGGTGGTCTGGCCCCTGCGGCGCACCTCGGCGTCGAGCGCACCGCCAGGCGTGACGAAGAGGCCCAGGTCGGCGATGGCGTAGTGGACCGTGAAGCCGTCACCGGTCCTGGCCACGTGGAGGGCCTGGTCGAGGTCCTTGGCGCCCGGTGGGTCGATCGTCACCAGCGGGATGGAGGTCAGGTCCTCGCGGTCTCCCGGGGGCCGGGAGACCGCCGACTCCGCTTCGGCCAGCACGTCCGCCGGGAAGACGGACGGCAGGCCGAACTCGGTGCGCAGGTCGTCGAAGGACAGGTCGGCACGGCCCGTGCGGATCACCTGGGTAGCCACCCGCACAGCGTAAGGAGCGAGGTACTAGTCCTCGTCGTCGCCGCGCCACTTCTTGTCGGACTCGTCGGCCGCCTTGGTCCGTTCCCTGGCGATCTCCAGGGCTCGGGCCGCGGTGGCCTCGTCCGGGTACGGGCCCATCCGGTCAGGGCCCTTGCACCCCTTGCCGTGCTCCACCGTCTGGTGGGTCAGGCAGAAGTACCACCCGCTCGTGTCACTCATCTGCGTTCGCCTCCCAAAGGCGCCGGGAATCCCCGCGGCGGCGTCGACTGGTTGGCGTTGGCGTACTCCGACGGGATCGGATCCAAACACGAGACCAGCACCGTGCGGTCTTCGGCGTTCTCGATCTTACGTCCGGAGCGGTCGCGGTAGACGAGGGAACCGTCGGAGTCGATCTCCATGATGGCGCCCACCTCGGCGAGCTGTTCCTCGTCGAGGTCGGCCAGCTTCTCGTAGCGGGACGGCACCACGCGGTAGACCGGCCACTTGAGGTGCCCGTACGTGCGGTGGAAGTCCGCGAGCAGGTGCACGAGGTGCTGCTGCCACGGCAACGGCATCGCCTCGGCCAGCGCCCGCGGGACCACCACGTAGTCGGGCGAGACTCCCGGAGCTCCGGCCGCCGTGTAGTCACGCACCGGTGTGCTCGACGCGGGTGGTCCGGAAGGCCTCGGGATGGGGTCGTGGTTGAACATGCAGCGCCTCCCCGCGATCTACACGCCCGGCCGGACGGCCAGCGGCATCAACTCGTAATAATCCCAGTTGATCTTGCTGATCTTCACGACATCACCCGTTTGAGGTGCGTGGATGTACTCGTCTCCGCCGAGGTACATGGCCACGTGGTGCACCGTCCGGGGGTTCGACGTGTCGGTCGCCCAGAAGATCAGGTCGCCTGCCTGGGCCTCGCGCACCGGAAGGTGGGCGCCGCCCTTCTCGTACTGGTCGTTCGCCACGCGGGGGATCTGCACGCCCGCCGCGCCGAACGCCTTCACCAGGATGCCGGAGCAGTCCCACGCGTCCGGGCCGTTGCCGCCCCACAGGTACGGCTCGCCCAGCTGCTGCTTGGTGAACTCGATGGCGATGCCCGCCGCGTTCGAGGCCAGCAGGAACTCCCCCGCGCCCGCGCCGCAGCCGGCCGGGTCGGAGATCTGGCCGAGCTCGCTCAGCAGGAAGGCCGCCATGGCCTCCCAGTTGTGGTAGCGGTCGGGGAACGCCGAGCGCTCGACGGCCTGCGCCGAGTCGCCGGGGCGCTTGTTCTCCCAGTCCGGCACCTTCAGCAGCACGTCGTAGAACTTGTTGATCGCGTACGTCGGGTCGGTCACCTCGGCAGGCGTGCCCCAGCCCATCGACGGTCTCATCTGGAAGATGCCGAGCGAGTCGCGGTCGCCGTAGTTCAACGGGCGCAGGCCCGACTCGGTCATGCCCGCCTGGATCGCGATCTGCCACGCGAGCGGCGGCAGCTTGCGCTCCTGGCCGATGGAGATGATGCGCCCGACGATGTTGCGCTGTTCGTCGTTGAGCCGGGACGCGTCGTTGCGCCCCTTGTCGCCGCCGCCCGCGTCCCACGGGCCGATGGCGGCGTTGCAGCTCATCCGCCGGAAGTCAGCTCCGATGGGGTTCGTGGAGTTGCTCACGACCTGCGTCACGCCCGACGTGGCCACCGCGACCACCACGACCGCGGCGAGGGCTCCCACCAGCAACATCAGGCGCATGGCTCAGTCCGCCTTCGTGTAGCTGTTCACACGCCACTCCTTGGACGGAGTCTTGACCAGCGTGATGACGACCTTGCCCGAGTCGGTGCCCACCTCGAAGTCGGCCGACGAGACGAACGACTTCTTCGCCGTGACCTTCTGGGTGATCTTGGTGGGCACGTTCTTGGGATCGATCGTGGCCATCTGCGCGAGGAACTCCTCCGTCGTGTACGGGCGGAGCTGCGCGAGCCACTTGTTCACGTCGTTGTCCGGCGGCGGCTTGATCCAGTTCTCCGCCCACAGCTCCGCGATCAGCTGCGCGTCGGCCTGCGGCGGCGCGGCGGACGCGGAGATCGACGGCGGCGGCTGCTTGGTCGGCAGCGAGGCACCGCTGCTGCCGGGCAGCTGGCCGACCTGGGTGCCCTGCGACGAGGTCGAGCTCTGGCCGGCCGCGTTCGGGTCGGCCGGCTTGCGGTCGAGGACCTTCGGGATGATCACGCCGAGCGCGACGACGAGCACCACGAAGATGATGATCGAGGCAGCCAGGTGCCGCGGGGAACGCAGCGGCCATCCCCACAGCCTGCGGTAGACCGCAGCACGGCCGCGGTTGGTACGGATCGGCACCTACGCCTCCCTTCAGTTGTCCCTGACTTCGAAACCGCGCGACGGTCGGTAGATCACGTGCACCGGACGCCCTGCCACCACTTCTGTCTCGGCCCTGCGAGGTTCCTGCACCGGAGCGGAGTAGGCGCTCGACCGCGACGGCACGAGCACCGCGTCGTCGACCCGGTCCCACTGCCGGTCGGTGATCGTCGGGCTGTCCACCACGCGCGACCGCGAGACGGGCAGCGCGGCGGGACCGGAGCCGGCGGGCAACGCGCCCACGCGGGTGCCTGAGCCGTTCGGACCGCTGACGATCTGACCGGGCTGGGCGTCGCGGTCGAGCCGCTGCGCCGTCGCCATGACCGGGCTGGACGCCTCCGGGCGCACCCGGCCGCGGCCGCGCTGCGGCACCTCTTCGCCGTCGGAGTCGTTGTCCCGCACGGACTCCCAGAACTCGTCCTGCGGCGTGGGGCCCTGCTGCTTCTTGCGGCCCATCATCTTCGACCAGACGCCGCCGCTCATCGGCAGGACGTTGCCGGCCGAGCCGACGGACATCTCGACCATCTGCCACATGCGCCGCAACGGTTTTCCGATGACGAAGCACACCAGGGTGAGCATCAGGCCCAGCAACGTCCTGGTGAGCAACGAGAGCCCGGTCGCGTTGAAGATCGCCTGGAGCAGCAGCGCGTGGACACCCGCGAGGACCGCGAGCACCAGCACGTTGAACACCGTCACGGCGGCCGCGCGCGCGACCTTGCGCAACAGGTCGTGGTGCAGCAACGCCACGAGACCGATCAACGGTCCGGCGAGCGTCAGGATGCGCAGCAGCAGCTGGGCGAGCAGCACGGCGGCCTTCGCGAACAGCTGGAACAGCGAGAACGCGATCGACTGCAGCAACGCCAGGAATCCCGCGCCGGTGCGGCTGCCGTCGGTGCCGTCGAAGTAGCCCTTGGCCGTGCCGAGCTGGGCTTCGAGCGCTTTCCACTCGGACTTCTTGGCGTCCAGGGCGGCCTGGTCGCCGTCCTTGCCCTCGGCGATCTCGGCCGTGGTCCACGCCTGGGTCTTGAGGATGCGCGGGCCGTACTCGGCGGCCTGCGGTGCCTCGGGCGTGCCGAACGCGCCGCGCAGCCAGCTCTGGTAGACGACGGCGTCGTGCAGTTTCGTCGGCAGGACGTGGAGCGTGCCTTGTTCTTCAGGCGCCTCGATGAACCCCGCCTGTATCTCCGATGTCTTGGAGACCAGTGTGTTGTCGAGGAGGTTGTAGAACTGGGGTAGGGCCAGGGTGGACGTCGCCAGCCACATGGCCGCCAACGCCCAGAGCCCGCGTTTGGAGATCGTGGCGAAGTCGCCGGTCCAGATCTGCCGGAACATCAGGATCGCGAGGATCAACGCCACCAGGCCGAACCAGCGCAGGTAGACGTTGTCGTAGACCTTCTGCACGCCGTTCTTCACGGCGTCGTCCAGCGGGACCAGCAGACCGCGGCCCATCACGGTGTAGTGCAACGCGTTCGTGGCGCCGACGATGTTCTTGCCGATGCTGAACAGCTCGTTGCCCGCCCACGTGTCGAGCGTGGCGTTGGCGTCGGGCAGCACGTTGCACTTGGAGTTGTAGTTGTGCCACACCATGCCCGCGTAGCCGTACTCGAGGTACGGCGAGCCGGGCAGGCCGTTGCCGACGGGCGGGTCGAGCGCGCCGACCATGCCCGCGCCGGGCCGTTCCGGATTTGGTGCCTCGCCACAGGTTTGGGCGTGCGCCATCGGGGCACCCAGCACCACTTGAAGCGCCAGGATCGCCGACACGAGGGTGAGCGACTTGGCGCGTGCTGACGCGCGCAGCGCGAACCGCCGCCTTGCCCAGAGCAAGGCGGCGATCGCGAGCACGATCGTCAGCGCCGTCATGCGCCGCCGTCCCGGT
The DNA here is from genome assembly GCF_050936595.1 of Lentzea sp. CA-135723. NCBI lineage: Bacteria > Bacillati > Actinomycetota > Actinomycetes > Pseudonocardiales > Pseudonocardiaceae > Lentzea > Lentzea sp. CA-135723. The sequence goes on from NZ_JBNJMK010000001.1 coordinate 4,693,320, forward strand.
GGCGGTTGGAGCCGTCACCGTGGCTCACCAGGTGAGCCTCGTCCTCCGTGAGCCCTAGTTCCATGTCCGCCGCCAGTTCGTCGTCGATCTCGTCGGGCACGTAGGCGGGCGGCTGGGGAGCCGCGTGGTCTTCCGCCGGCACGAGTTCGGCACCGGTGTCGCCGCGCTTGGCGTCCGGCGTCGTGTCGAGGGCGTTGCGCAGGTGCTCGAGGTGCGGTCCGCTGAAGTCGATGCGGATCCGCTCCACACCACCGGCGCCGTCGCCGAAGATGAACTGACGGGGCGCGCGGTCGCGTTCGGTCGCGGTGCGCTCGCCACCGGGGCGGCGACCCAGCGACGCGACGACCTGCTCGTACCCGGCGCCGACCGGCACCTTGAGCAGCCGCAACGCGTCGGCCTGGGCCTGGTCGTCGTCGAGCCTGCCGACGAAGACCGAGTCGAGCAGGGCCACGAAGCCCTGGATCCTGAGGAAGTCGGCCGGGATCTGCGACGACAGCAGCACGCGGACGTTCCACTTGCGCGAGTCACGCGCGAAGCGGTTCATCAGCACGCGACCGGTCGGGACCTCGGAGAGGAAGAACGCCTCGTCGATCCAGACGCCCTTGCGGAGGTCCTTCGGCCGGTCGTAGATCGACCGCTGGGTGAGCCAGGCGGCGAGGTTCAGCATCTCGACGCCGAGCGCCTCCGCGTCCGTCCAGTGCTCGCGGCCGACGCCGTCCTTCGGCAGGTTGAGGCCCGCCATGGTGAGGACGGTCAGGCGGTCGTCGCGCTGTTCGTTGTACGGGTCGGCGTTCTCCTCGGGGATGAGCAACGACATGCGTTCGCGCATCTCGTCGAGGAAGTCCGCGACGACGACGGCGTGCTCGTGGTGCTCGGACGCGTCCCGGCGCAGCGCCTCGAAGACGAGACCGGGGTGGGCGTCGAAGCGGCCGCCGACCGTGCGGACGGCGCGCAGCAGCACGATGCGCGTCTGCGGGAGACGCGCGACCTCGAACGGCAGCAGGCCGGTGAGCACGTCCAGCACGAGACGGCGGCGGGTGGCGGCCGCGAGGGCCTTCTCCCGGCGCCAGGCCCGTTCGGGGTCGTCCTCGTCGAGGAAGTGCTCGATCATCGGCTCGGCGACCACCCGGTACGGGTTCAGGATGCCGGGCTGGGCGTTGAGCAGGTTGATCGGACGCGCGTACGGGCGCAGCTCCGGCAGTTCGCACAGCGCCGAGAGCGGGCCGGACGGGTCGAGCAACGTCCAGTGGGCGCCCGCGCGCAGGGTCTTGTAGACCATGCCGCCGCCGAGGAACGACTTGCCGGCACCCAGGCCCGCGACCATGGCCGTCAGACCCGAGGCGTCCCGGAGCTCCTGCGCCATCCACGGGTCCCACGCGACCGGGCGGCGGGTGGCCGTGACGGTCTCGCCCAGGAGGATCCCCCGGCGGTCACCGACCTCGGCCGTGGCCGTCGGCACGGCGGACGCGGCCCACAGCACGCTGCCGCGGCGCAGGTAGGCGCCGTTGGACAGCGGTTCGCCGGGGATGAACTCGCGGGCGATCGCGTACTGGGCCTCGGGGTGCTCGATCGCGACCTTCGGCTTGTACAGCTCCAGCAACGACTGGGCGAGCCGCAGGGCCTCGCGCTCGGTCGGGCCGGAGACGGCGAGCCGCCACCACGAGCGCACCCGGGTGCCGAGCGCGGTGAAGCCCGACGTCATCTCGTCGTCGATCTCCAGCACGCGGCCGGCCTGGCGGGCGAGCGACTGCGGCGGTTCGAGCTCGTGCTCGTCGGTGTAGTGGCGGACCTGCGAGCGGACCTTGCTCATCTGCCGCGACAGCTCACCCGACACCTCTTCGGGCTTGCGCACGTAGATGCGGGCGGACCACTCGACGCTGGCCGGGAGGCGGTCGGCGCGCTGCACCCACGGGTCGTCGACCTCGGGGATCTGCAGGCCGTGCATCAGGCCGACCGTGAGCACGGCGACGTGCCGCTTGATGCCCGCGTTCGAGCCGGTGCGGCCCCTGACCGTGACGGTCGGCGAGTAGGGCTCCTGGTGGAAGTCCGCGGCGTCGGTGAACGACGCCAGGTCCTCCGGTTCCCACGCGGCACCCGGCACGGCGGGCATGTTGCGCGGCGCGGGCAGGCCCAGCGAGCACGACCGGTGCATCAGCCAGGACATCTCCTCGGCCGTCGCGGGACGGCCTTCGAGCCCGGCGGACCCGATGACCTGGTCGAGGTGCTCGACCTCGGAGTCCAGCGCCACCAGCTCGGCGTCCACGGCGTCCGGGAAGACCTTGCGCAGCACGGGGGCGGCGCGTTCGACGGCGCGGTCCATCATGTTGCGGGTCTGCACCTGGACGCCCAGGTAGACCTCTTTCTCCGCCATCGAGCGGCCCATCAGCTGCTGCTGCTCGCCGACCATGTAGTCGTCGAACGACAGCGTGCCGGGGGTGTCCGGCAGGCGCTTGACGGCGTTGTGCACGTGCGCCTCTGCCCACATGCGGATCGGGTACGGCCGCGTGGTGACCCGCAGGTGCATCCAGCGGCCCTGCAGCTCGGCGTACTGGCCAGCGATGGCGGCGATCAGGTCCTGGCGCTGCGAGTCGCTGCGGAACGACCAGCGCTGCGGCGCGAGCCGGTACCAGGCGTAGACCTCCTGGCCGGTGCGCAGCAGGTGACCGTCGATGCTGCGGGCGCTGATCGACGGCGTGTAGCTCGGCACGGCCTGCTCGCCGGGCAGGCGGCGGCCGCGCTTCGAATATGCGGCCCTGTCACGCTCACGGGGGTCGGCCGCGGCGTGCTGGGCGATGTGCTGAGCTGCGCGACGGTCACGGTCTCGCCGGCGTCCGAACACCGCGAACCTCCTTCTTACGGCTGTCTGGCGTCCGGCGGGGCTGGGCCTGCTGTCTCGCCCGTTGTTTCTTGCTCAACTTGGGACGAGGCCGCTGCGGGGTGACCCGGATCCGGGCGGCACTGGCCGCTCCGCCGGTACTGGCCGTGCGCTCTCGAGGTGCGGTGAGCTCGCGGACCCACATCGACATGACGGCCGTGAGGGGCCGTTCATGACTGATCCGCTGGGTGATGAACCTGGTGAGGATGATCGTCGCGACGAGGGCCCACGCGGTCGAGAAGAACCCGAACCCGACGCCCATCTGCCGTTCGATCGTGAGTACGACGAGGAAAACGACGATCCCGACGCCCCACGCGACGTATCGCGCGCGCCAGGGAAATGTCGCTTTGGGCGGACCGAGCCAGACGGCGTCGACCCGGTAGACCTCGTCGTCGGTGCGAACCCGCACGTGTCAGCCTCCGACGAACAAACCGGCGAGCCACTGGCCGATGTTCGCGCCGGCGTCGGTCGTGACGGCCAGGCCGATGATGGCCAGCGCGACGATCACACCACCGAGGCGGCGCATGACGCCCGCGTTGTCGCCCTTGCCACCTCCCAGCCAGAGCAGGAGCAGCGCGACCGTGAGCAGGAGCAACGGGACGATGTTGTCCAGAATCCAGGTCCGGACGTTGCCTGTGCCCGGCACCTGCGGCTGCTGCTGAGCGAGTGTCACCAGGTCCATGGCGGTCATTTCTTACTCCAGAGTGCGCTGGGGCTTGCGCTACGAGTAGAACACGAGTTCGTCACGACGTGTGGGGCTGTTGCTGCGGGGTGTAGATCATCTGGCCGTTCCCCCTGGGAGGAATTACGTCTAATCTGGCCGACACATCATCACTGAGGAGAGGTCAGTGGGGAACACCCGGATGAAGATTCTCTCCGTCGCTGGCAAGGTTCACCCGACTGCGAACGCCCTGGTCACCCACAGTGCGTGCGTCTCAAACACGCGCACGTGTACACCCATGTGAACGCCCTGATCGGCCGGTTCACGACCCGTGCGCGGGCGCGTTCCGGAGCCACGACTGCGAGGAGATCCGTTCATGCTCGAACCTGACCTCGTGCCGGATGGAAGTGTGGACGGAATCACAGCCTCCCCTAGTGCTCCAGGCGTGGACGAGCCTACCGGGCAAGGCACGCAATCCCGGCGCCGGGTCCAGCGGACGATCAACTTCGACCGCGAGGTGCTGGAACGGGCGCGGGCGGCGGCCACGTACCTGTCCAGTTACGAGCCGCAGGCGGGGGTGCGGTCGCTCGCGGACATCGTGAATCCGGCCGTGCTGGCGTACGTGACGGAGTTGGAGGAGCTCTACAACGCCGGGGAACCGTTCCGGCCCGTGCTGCGCATGCCGTCGGGGCGTCCGGCGAACCGGTGAAGCCCGGCGACCGTCGTGGCCGGTGACCGCCCAGGCTCCCGGCTGACGCGGACCGCGGCGGCAGAGGTTCGGGCAGAGCGCCGCTCCAGCGAACGACGCGAAACCCCCGAAAAGCGATCCCGCCGGGCGCCCGTCGTCCACCTTCTTGAACGCGTCGCACCCGCCACGTCCCGCGAACCGGTGAAGCCCGGCGACCGTCGTGGCCACCGGGCTGCACCGCGCGTGCCGTTCAGGGCCTAGCTGGCCCCGGTGATCCTCCAGAACCACCCGGTCGAGGCGTAGTCGGGCCCGACAGAGCCCTTGCCCCAGAAGTAGTCGTCGAAGTTGCCCAGCCCACCGCTCGCCGGCAGGTAGACGCCCATCGTGGCCCACCGGACCTGCGCCGGCTGGGTGTCGATGCTGGCCTGCGCCCACGCGTCGCGGACCTTCATCGGGTTGTTCCACCACAGGAACGGCGACCGCCACATGTAGTGGCCGAACTTGCCGCCGTGGTTCGACGAGTTGTAGCTGACGGTCGTGAAGCTGTTGATCTGGTGCAGGCCCCGGAACGCCTGGCCCCAGCGCTGCGCCCAGCTCTGGCCGCCGGTGGTGTCCTCCAGGACCAGGCAGGTGAAGAGGCTCATCCACTCGACGTCGTTGTTGCCCCAGCGCGCCTCGGTGTTGGCGAGCTTGGTGTCGTTGTGGTTGGAGCAGCCGGTGAAGTAGAAGCCGGTGCCGCTGCCGTGGCCCTGCCAGTAGGTGAGGTCGACGTCGTCGGCCCACTGCGTGTCCTGGCCGCCCGCGAACGCCGGGTCCTTGAAGTCGCTCTCCCAGGCGTTGCCGTCGGTCCAGCTGAACGAGCGCGAGATGCCGTGGCTGCTCGCCTCGGTGTTGAACGTGCCGATGTTGGCGACGGTGTTGGGCAGGCCCGAGCAGTTGCCGGTGCCCTCGCTGCCGACCTGGGTGCCGGTGGCCTGCGTCTTGAACTGGGCGTCGGGGCGCGGTTCCTGGACCGGGCCCGGCTGCGGCAGTTCGGCGCCGACCGCGGCGGGCAGGGTGATGGCCTGCGGGGCGCCACCGTCGGCGGTGCGGCCGGTGCAGCGGAACGACGGCTCGACCTTGTCGGTCTTCTCCTCCAGCGGCGCGGCCACGTAGACGTAGTTCACGTCGGCCTTGACCTCGGCGCCCAGGTACTTCTGGCACAGCTTCGCGCCGTAGGCGAGGTCGTTGACCTTGACCGTGCCGGCCTTCTCGTAGCCGCGGGCGGCGTGGCTGACCGCCGTGACGCCCTGCGCGTCGAACGACACGCGGATGTTCGCTCCCTCGCCCTCCAGCGGGATGCCGCCGAGCTGGAACGTGTACGAGACGCTCGTGTCGAGGTTGGCCGTGAGTGCGTTGCGGCCGTTGGGGTCCGCGAGCTCGAACGTCGTGTACTGCGCGGTCGGCGTGGCGTTGGCGGGCAGGACCCCCGCCGCCCTCAGGCCTTCCTGCGCGCGCTTGGCGGCTTCCTCCGTCGGGATCGTGCGGATGCGCTTGATCGCCTCGGTGTCGAGAGCGGTCTGGGTGGTGGCGTTGCCGTCCTCGTCCTCCTTGCCGCGTCCTTTGTCGACGGTCGGCAGGTACTGGTAGCGCTGCTCGTCCGCGAAGGACACGGCGCCGGCTTCCGATCTCTGGACGTCTTTGAGCCCGAACGCTCTTTGCAGCTTCTGCGCCTGCTCCTGGTCCAGACCCGAGCTGGTCACCCCGTAGACGGGCAGCTCCGTCGCGTCGGCGGTCGCGATCCCGGCCGCTCCCGCGGTGACGAGGCCGGACAGGGCCAGCACCACCGTCAGCTTGCGTTGCATGTCTGTTCCCTCCCTTGGGGACGGCCGGCTGCAGGGGCCGGCCGTCTGACAGGAGGATGTGGAGCCGTTCGCGGTGATACCGAGAGTGGCCAGTCGCGACGGCCGTACCACTCGAACGGCCGAAATTCTGTAACACCCTTGGGGCAGCAGCGAACTAGAGGCGGACAGCTGGGTACTTGATGCCCGCACCGGTGTTCAGCACGACCACTTCGTCTTGCGCGTTTAGCCATCCGTTAGCGCGCAACGCCCGTACGGCGCTGATCGTCGCGGCGCCCTCAGGGCACAGGAACGTGCCTTCGAGCCGTGCGGTCTCGGCGCGGTCGTGGGCGATCTGTTCGTCCGTGACCGCGATCGCCGTGCCATTCGTCTCCCTGATGGCACGCAGGATGATGAAGTCCCCCAACGGTTTCGGCACGTTGATCCCGAACGCGTCGGTGTACGCGCCGTCCCAGAAGGCCGACTCCTCCCGGCCCTCGTCGAACGCCTTCACGATCGGCGCGCACCCGGTGGACTGCACCGCGACGAGCCGCGGCAGCTTGCCGGTGATCCACCCGAGCTCGCGCATCTCGCCCAGCGCCTTGTGGATCCCGATCAGACCGACGCCGCCACCGGTCGGGTAGATGATCACGTCCGGGACGCGCCAGCCGAGCTGCTCGACGATCTCGTACCCCATGGTCTTCTTGCCTTCGATGCGGTACGGCTCGCGCAGCGTCGACGCGTCGAAGAGGTCCACGTCCGCGATGGCCTTGCCGGCGTCCGCGATGGTGCCCGGCACGATCCTGAGCTCCGCGCCACTCGCCTCGACCTCCTCGCGGGTGATCAGCGGCGCGTCCTCCGGCATCGCGATGACGCTGCGCAGGCCCGCCCGTGCCGCGTACAGGGCCCAGGCGGCGCCCGCGTTGCCGTTGGTCGGCATCTTGATGCCCTCGATGCCGAGCTCCCTGGCCCTGGCGACGCCGACGGCGGCACCTCGGGCCTTGAACGAGCCGGTCGGGATGAGCGACTCGTCCTTCATCAGCACGGTCGCGTCGAGTGCGCGGCTGATCGACGGCAACGGCACGAGCGGGGTCATGCCCTCGCCGAGGCTGAACGCCGGGTCGGGGTCGCGGACCGGCAGCACGTCCCGGTAGCGCCACAGCGAGTTCTCGGCCGTGGGGCGGTTCACGCGCGTGAGGTCGTACCGGGCGAGCAGCGGCGACGCGCACTCGTGACAGAGGTTCTGGACGGCGTTGGCGTCGTGTTCGCGGCCGCAACGGGCGCATTCCAGATGCGAGAGCATGACTTCATGCATACAGGCGGATGAGCCGGCATGTAAGCCGGATCCTGTTCGTGGAACCGAGGTCCCAGTCGGCGGCCATCCATCTGGGCCTGCCGTTGCCGACAGGCTCTAGCGGCCTACCCGCGAGCATCGGGCGGGCAGCCCTCGAACGCTCGCGCAGGCACCTCCCCTTTCGGTCGGGTGCCCTCTTGGCCTTGCTCCGGGTGGGGTTTACCTAGCCGCCCCAGTCACCTGGGGCGCTGGTGGTCTCTTACACCACCGTTTCACCCTTACCGCGGCTCGCGCCGCGGCGGTCTGCTTTCTGTGGCACTGTCCCGAGGGTCGCCCCTGGTTGCCGTTAACAACCACCCTGCCCTATGGAGTCCGGACTTTCCTCGACACTCGCGTGCCGCGGCCGCCCTGCCGACTCATCCGCGGACCGAGGATATCCCAGCGTCTGGAACCGGTTGTCCGCCGGTGCGGACGTTGGTTGACTCACGACGACCTCAGGGGGTGCCCCGCATGTCCGATGTGCTGATCATCTCGGCCGCGCCGTCCCACGCCGCGCCGACCGGTGTCGTCGTGGAGCACGTGGCCGAGGTGCTGCGGACGGCAGGGCACCGCGTGTCGTTGCTCGACGTCCGTTCCTTGCCCACGTTGTCGCTGCTCACCGAGGACCTGCGTGATCCGGAGATCGCGGAGGCGGTGAGCAGCGTGCTGTCGGCGGACGGCGTGGTGGTCGCTTCGCCCGTCTACCGCGCCGCCTACAGCGGGCTGGTCAAGGCCCTCCTCGACCTCCTGCCGAAGAAGGCCCTGCGGGGCCGCGCCGTGCTGCCGCTGGCGACCGGCGGCAGCCAGGGGTTCCTGGTGGCGATGGACTACGCACTGCACCCGTTGCTCGCGGCCAAGGGCGCGGACCAGGTGGTGCGCGGGGAGTTCGTGCTGGACCAGAACGTCGGGTCCGCCGAGTCGGCCGCCGCGCTGGAGGCGGCGGCCGACCGGTTCGGCGCTGCGCTGACCCCGCGGCTGCGCAAGGTCAGCTGATTTTCACAGCTCGCGGACGAAGTAGGGCCGCGTGTCCATCCAACCCCGGCCTGACGCGCCGTTGAGGACGCCGCCGCCCTGCTCGGACAGGGTGTACCAGGACTCGACGTAGTCGGGGTCGTCGGTGTACCAGCTGTCCGGGATGGCGTCGAGCACGGCGCTGACCAGCGGGATGTACGCGCCTCCGTCCACAATGGTCAGCAACGCGGCGGCCAGTGCCTGGGCGAGTGCCTTGTAGTTCGTGTCGCCGTCGTCCTCCATCAGGACCACGTCGGCGAGGTCGTACTTGTAGTTGTTCCAGTGCACCAGCAGCTGGTTCGGGGAGTACGTCGTGTTCTCGTCGTCGAGGTACGGCATCGTGACGGGGTCGACCCTGACCTTGCCGTCCAGCCCGAACCCGGACACCAGCGCGAAGATCTCCGCGTCGCCCTTGAACCAGGGTTCCTGCACGTCGCTGACGCTGATCCTGGTGACCTGCGTGGCCCAGTAGCCGGCGAGCTGCCTGGTCTGCTCGGTCGGCATCGCCTGCTTGATGACGTCCATGCCGCGTTGCACGGCCCGTTCGACGTCGATGTCGACGATGGTCAACGGCTGGTTCGGCTCGTGCGCGGTCGTCAGCTCGTGCACGTCACCGTTGCGGTCGTACGCCTTGATGGTCTTGGCGTTGTCGTCGTCGGGGGCGGCAGCGACGAGCCGTTCGCCGTTGTTCGTGCCGGCGTGGCGGAAGGTGACCAGCCCCTTGCCGTTTTGCAGCCCCTTGGCCTTGGCGATCTGCCGTTCGGCTTCGGCGACGTCGCTCTTCCGGATGGCGACGGCGCGGGCGAGGCCGTCGAGGATCTGGCTCACGGTCTGGGGCGCCGCTGCCGCCGTGCCGGTGGGCAGGGCGGCAGCGACCAAGGTCAGGACCACGAGAGTTGCGCGCAGGGTGTTGGCTCTCATGTCTCCGGATCGTGGAGCGCTCCTCGGTCCTGAACAAGCCGCCGATCGACTACTTAACCCCAGGTCAACCCAGGTGCGAGGTGTCGTTCACCAGCTTCACCGAAGCGTGCCCGTCCGGGTAGAACTCGGCGATCGACACCCCCGTCAGGTCGAGGTGCATCCGGAAGAGGAACTGCGGCCCGACGTCCAGCGCCTGCCGGAGCATCGTCTTGATCGGCGTGACGTGACTGACCAGCACCAACGTCTTGCCGCCGTACCGCGAGATGATGTCGGTCCGCGCCCTCCGGACCCGCGCGTGCACCTCGTCGAAGCTCTCGCCGTTGGGCGGCTTCTGCGCCGTGTCGCCCAACCACCGCCGATGCACCTCGGGGTCGCGTTCGGAGGCTTCGGCGAACGTGAGCCCCTCCCAGTCGCCGAAGTCGGTCTCGATCAGCCCCTGGTGCGTCACGACCTCGAGCCCGATCTTGTCCGCGAGCTTCTGCGCCGTCTGCTGGGCCCGCTGCAACGGCGACGAGATGATCCCGGCAATCCCGTCCACAGTAGACAGCCTCCGTGCCGCCTTCTCCGCCTGCTCCAGCCCTGTTTCGGTCAGCGGGTGATCCCCGCGCCCGGAGTACCGCCGATCCACGGACAACCTCGTCTGCCCGTGCCGCAACAGGATGATGCGCGTGGGCTCCCCCACAGCTCCACTCCAATGAGGCTGCTTCGCCCCCTCGGCCTTCTGGGGTTTGGTCTCGCCGTCCATGGCCTCGTTGGCGAGCCGGTCGGCCTGCTTGTTCCGCTCGCGCGGAATCCACTCGTAGGTGACCCGCCCCAGCCCGCCCGCGACCTCCCGAGCCTCGCGGTGGAGCGGCTGCATCGACGGGTGCTTGACCTTCCACCGCCCGGACATCTGCTCGACGACGAGCTTGGAGTCCATCCGAACGTCAACGCTCTCCGCACCGAGCTCCACCGCGGCCCTGAGCCCCGCGATCAGCCCCTGGTACTCGGCAACGTTGTTGGTCGCGACCCCGATGAACCCCTTGCGCTCAGCCAACGTCTCGCCGCTGAGCTTGTCCCGCACCACCGCGCCGTACCCGGCAGGCCCGGGGTTGCCACGCGACCCGCCATCGGCCTCGACGATCACCTTCACGGCCCGATCGTAACCCCGCGTTCAGACCCCTTCCGGCACCCTGTATTCTGTTCACGCAAGTCTGGGTGGCGGAATGGCAGACGCGCTAGCTTGAGGTGCTAGTGCCCGTAAGGGCGTGGGGGTTCAAGTCCCCCCTCGGACACAAGATGAACCCCCACGGGGTTGATGGAGACATCAGCCGCGTGGGGGTTTTTGCTTGTACCGAACTTGCAGGTCCATCCCCTCGCACAGCTCTTCCAGCCTCGTCGGCGCTGACGTCGCCTATTGGCTCGATCGCCGCGCAGATCTCGACTACGTCCACCCCAGACCGGCGCCGAGACGTTGCTCGGGCCATTCGTGACCCTGGTCAGCTTCGCTTCCGCATCCGACATGCGTTTCGCCAACGCGGCAGCGGTCCTGGCCAGCGACGGTGTGCATCCAAGGCAGGTGTGCCGCGGATTACTCGCGCGTACCGGGCGCAGCACTCAACACCAACCTGATGGGTAACCGATGCGCTGGTCTTCGCGATGTTCAACCATCGGGGTCGCGGCGACAGGATGGAGACCGGCAATGACGAGAGCGCAGAGCCACGGGCTGGGCATTGGGAACGGAAGCATCATCGATCACGGTGATGGCATCATCGAGTACCGGCAGACCGGCAAGCTGCTCCCGGCATTCAGGGTCAACATCGCCGACGTCACCGGGTTCTCAGTGCGCAAGGCGACCCGGCAAGACCGGAAGAATGGCGCGAGCGCGCTCCAACAAATGCTGACGGTGCAGGGCAGCGGGACAGAACTTGCAAGTTGCCCGGTCAACCACGGGACTTCAGCGAAGATCGAGGCTTGGATCCGCGCGCATCCGTCCTTTCGCGGAAACATGCCCCAGAGCACGCCAGGCGTAACGCAGGGCACATCGCCGAGCACCATCGCGGATGATCTCGCAAAGCTCGCACGGCTGCGCGACGACGGGGTCTTGTCAGAGGAAGAGTTCGCCCAGGCGAAGGCGAAACTGCTGCACTGACCTCGACAGCACCTGACCAGCCCGGAATCAGCCGGACCCGAACCAGGAAGCGTCTACGAGCGACGCGGTCGGAAAGACGATCTTTTCAGTCGTTAGAAACCCAGGTCATCGTCCGGGCACTGTTCAGTTTCGCGCGACCGCCACAGGTCAGACTTCATACTTGCTTTGCCGTAACTCGGTTGCCGCGGGCATAGATGATGTAGGTATGCGAGCAACGGACGACGCCGGTGTCGAGCTCAACGCCGAGTTCGAGGTGGTGCCGGACGGCGACCACCTCGCGTTGGTCCTGCAGAGTGCGGGCGGCAAGGTCAAGGGCAGCCCGCACCCCCGCAACCACCAGTACAACGTCGCCCTGGAGCTGCTGCTCCGCCGGCTTCGCGAGATCGGCGCCGTGATCGTGAGCGGTGTCGTGGACTCCGCCCCGGCCAAGAGGCTGCCCGCAGAGGAACGTTCGATCGTGGACTCGCCGATCGTTCTGGCCGAGACGCACGACCTCGAGGCGTTGCGCAGGAGGCTGGGTCGTGCGCAGGGCAGGATCGGCCAAAACCCGGACGGCAACGCCACCAAGCTGATCCGGCTTCGGCTGCAGATCTCCGGTTACGCGGCTGACGACGCGGTGCGCCTGGCCGCGGAACTGGCCAGGCCCGCGAACCGGGGCGAGGCTCCGGACGCGTTGGCTCTGCTGCGGTCGCTCATCGGAGACCCCGTCACGACGGCGACCGGCAGGGTGAACACCATCGTCGAGGTCAACCAGAAGCAGGTGCGGGTGACCACCGAGAAGTCACCTGAGGGCCAGTGGGTCGACGTCCGCGACGTCGAGGCCGGCCTGGCGAAGCTGTACGAGCAGGGGTCGGTGCTCGTGAACGTCGAGGAGCTCGGGCATCGCTCGTCGTTCGTCGGCGCGGTGCTGCTGACCATTCCCGGCACCACCTTGGCCCTCTCTCCGGTCGTCATCACGTTGCACGACGCGAAGTTCCCGGTGCGCGTGCAGAAGTTCGACAAGCTCGACGGCATCGCTCAGGTCAAGGTCCGCAAGGAGCAGAGCGCACTGCGCAGGTTGCTGCTCGGCGGCCGCACCACCGCGCCCTGCGACCTGTGCGGAGACGAGTACCCGGAGGACTTCCTCGTCGCCGCCCACATCAAGAAGCGGTCTTTGTGCAGCGACGACGAGCGCAACGACCTCGTCAACGTGGCGATGCTGGCGTGCAAGTTCGGCTGCGACAGCCTGTTCGAGTCCGGTCATGTGACTGTGGACGACGCCGGTCGCGTGCTCGTCTGGTTCGAGGACGGCTTCCGCGGGCGGCTGCACGATCACCTGACGCAGCTGGACGGGCGCGCGTGTGGTGCGCACCGCGTCGGGTCGCAGCCTTACTTCACCTGGCACCGCACCAACGTCTACCGCGGGCTGGCCGGCTAGGTCACCCCGACGTGCGGGCTCGCAGGATGCCCTCGACCGCCTCGCACAGGGTGTCGCCGATCGGCCCCGGGTCCGTCAGGCACCCCGCCGCCATCGCCCCGTCGCGCAACATCACGAAGTGCCGTCCGTCGAGTTCGGCCGGACCGTCGCCAACGCGCGCGAGCAACTCCGTCACCGTGTCGAGGAACCATTGGCGGTGGGCCAGCACGGCCTGATGCACGGGGTGTGCGGGGTCGGCGTACTCCGCGACGGCGTTGAGGAACGCGCAGCCTCGGAATCCTTGCCCGTTGATGTGCATGGCGATGCCCTTGGCCACGGCGCGCACGGCGTCGGCGTCGGTCGTGGCGGCTGCCACGCCTGCCTCCACGTGGTGGCGCGTCGCCTGGTCCGCGTCTGCCAGGTAGGCGAGGACCAGGTCTTCCTTGCCGGCGAAGTGGCGGTACATCGTGGCGCGGGTCACCTTCGCCTCGGCGAGGATGCGGTCTACCCCGACGGAGTGCAGGCCCTCGGCGTAGAAGAGGCGGCTGGCCGTTTCCAGCAGGCGGGTTCTGGCCTCGGAGATGGTGCTGGTCACCTCTGCCACGGTAGCAGAGAGAACGTTCGGTCTTGACAGCGTCGAGCACGGGCTGCCAGGCTGCGGAGGTAAGCAGAAAGAACGTTCTCCCTACCTCAAGGACTGAGTCGTGAGCACCCTTACCGAGTCGCCTGGCCTCGCCCCCGCCCTTCGCACGCTCTACCTCGTCCGTTTCGGGTTCGCGGTGGTGTGGGCGACGCTGCTGTTCGTCACCGGGAGCGAGATCGGGCTGGTCAGCGGCACGTTGCTGGTGCTCTACCCGTTGTTCGACGTGGCGGCGGTCTTGGTCGACAGCCGGACCTCGCGCGGTGGGGCGTCGCTCGCGCTCTACGCCAACATCGCCGTCAGCCTGGCGGCGGCGGCCGGTCTGGCGTTCGCGGTGACGTCCGGGATTCCGGCGGTGCTGCGGGTGTGGGGCGCCTGGGCCATGGTGTCCGGGGTGGCTCAGCTCGTGGTCGGGCTGGTGCGGCGGAGCCTCGGCGGGCAGTGGCCGATGATCCTCAGCGGCGGCATTTCGACGCTCGCCGGTACGTCGTTCTTCCTGCAGGCCGGGGCCGAGGGCGCGACGTTGAGCAACCTCGCCGGGTACGCGGCGATCGGCGGCGTCTTCTTCCTGGTGTCAGCGCTGCGGTTGCGGCGCACGAGCTGAGCTCACGCCGATGGGGCTTCCCTCAAGGCGCGAAAAGGGGCTGCCCAGGCTGGGCAGCCCCTTCGTGGTCTTCTGGCCTACAGGCCGGACTCCGTGGTGCGGACCAGGATCGCGCCGCACTCCTCGCAGCGCACGACCTCGTCGGCCGCCGCCTCCTTGACCTTCGCCACGGCGCTGCGGTCGAGCTCGATCCGGCACGCGCCGCAGCGGCGGGACTGGATGAGGGCCGCGCCGATGCCGCGCTGCTCGCGCTGGCGGTCGTAGGCCTTGAGCAGGTCGTCCGGGAAGCCCTTCGCCATGACCGCGCGGTCCGCGGCGCGGCGGGTCTCGGTGGCTTCGAGGTCGGCCAGCGCTTCGTCACGGCGGCTCGTGGCGGCGGCGAGGGTTTCGCCTGCCTTGTCGAGCTCCACGCGGGCGAACGACACGTCGGCTTCCACGGCCTCGCGGCGTTCCATCAGCTCGAGCAGGTCGTCTTCGAGGACGCCCTGGCGGCGCTGGAGGGTGGCGAGCTCGTGTTCGAGGTCGGTGAGCTGCTTGGCGCCTACCGAGCCGGACTGCATCAGCTTGCGGTCGCGTTCCTCGCGGGCGCGGACCTGGTCGATCTCGGTCTCCTGGCGCTTCACGTCGCGGTTCAGGTCGCCCAGCGTCGTCTCGACGGCCACCAGCGCGTCCTGCTTCGTGCGCGTCAGCTGTTCGGCGTCGGCGATCTCGGCGATCTCCGGCAGCGTGCGGCGACGGTGGGTGACACGCGCCAGTTCGGCGTCGACCCCGGCGAGGTCGAGCAGCCTGCGCTGCACTGCTGGGTCGGCTTTCACGCATGTCCTCCTGCTGATGGGCTCGTCGCGGCGACGGTCCACGGATCGGTCCGGCGAGTGGAGACGAGTACGTCGACCCTACCGCCGAAGGCGTGCCGCAGGATCTCCGCCGCCTGCTCGCACCACGGCCACTCGCTGGCCCAGTGCGCGACGTCGACCAGGGCCGGGCCGCCGGACTCGACGTGCTCCGACGCCGGGTGGTGCCTCAGGTCGGCCGTCACGTAGGCGTCGACGCCCGCGTTCTTGACCACACCGAGGAAGCTGTCGCCCGCGCCGCCGCACACCGCGACCCTGCTGATCAGGCGTTCCGGGTCGCCCGCCGCGCGCACGCCCTGGACCGTCGCGGGCAGGGCGTTCGCGACGCGCTGGGCGAAGACCCTCAGCGGTTCGGGCTCCGGCAGGTCGCCGATGCGGCCGCTGCCGGTGCCGGGGGTCTCCGCGGGGTCGAGCGGGCCGGTGATCGTGAGGCCGATGGCCTTCGCGAGGGCGTCCGAGACACCGTTCAAGGCCGAGTCGGCGTTGGTGTGCGCGCAGTACAGGGCGGCGCGGTTGCGGATCAGCTTGTGCACCAACGCACCCTTGGGGTCGTCGGCCGGCACGCCGTTGACGCCACGCAGGAGCAGCGGGTGGTGCGCGATCAGCACCTGCGCGCCCGTCTCGACCGTTTCGTCCACAGTGGACGCCGTGGGGTCGACGCAGACCAGGATCCTGGTGACCTCCTCATCGGGATCACCGCAGACCAGGCCCACCGCGTCCCACTTCTCCGCGGTCTTCGGCGGATACGCGGACTCCAGGACCGCGATCACGTCGGCGAGCTTCACGCCAGTTCCTCCATCACTACCCGCAGCGCGTCCACGAACACCGCGAACTCCTCCGGCGGCCTGATCGCGACGCGCAGGTACGTGTCGTCCAGTCCGGGGAACGTGTCGCAGCGACGCACCGCGATCCCCTTGTCCCGCAACGCCTGTCGTGCTCCGCGCGGTGCCCTGATCAGCAGGAACGGCCCGTTCGGGGCAAGGACGACGAGGTCTTGGAGCTGCTCCAACGCATGTGCGGCATGGCGTTGGCCTTCCACGGCGAACTCGGCGGACTGGGCGAGCGCCTCCGGCTCGCAGCACGCGGTGATCGCTTCGAGGGTGAGGCTGCCCACCGGCCAGTGCGGACGGCCGTGCGCGAGCCGCGCGAGCGTCTCGGGGTCGCCGAGGAGGTAGCCGGCTCGCAGGCCCGCGAGTCCCCAGGTCTTGGTGAGACTACGCAGCACCAGCACGTCGGGATCACCGGCGAGCGACTCGGGCTCACCGGGCACGGCGTCCATGAACGCCTCGTCGACGACCAGCCGGCCGGGCAACGTCTTCAGGCGCGCGGCCTCGTGCAGCACGGAGGTGGGGTTCGTCGGGTTGCCGATGACGATCAGGTCGGCGTCGGACGGGACGTGCCGCGGCAGCGTGAAATCGCCGTCGAGCAGCACGTGGTCGACCGGGATTCCGGCATCGCGGAACGCCACCTCCGGCTCGGTGAAGCCGGGGTGGACGATCGCGGCACGGCGCGGCGCGAGCTTCGGCAGCAGCGCGAAGCCCTCCGCGGCGCCGTTGAGGAGCAGGACCTCGTCCGGCGAGCGCCCGTGACGGCGTGCGACGGCCTCACGAGCGCGCAGTTCAGCCAGGTGCGAGGGGTACCGCCCGAGTCCGTCGAGCGCCGCCGCCAGCCTCTCGCGCAGCCAATCGGGCGGGTGCGGCACCCGCACGTTGACGGCGAAGTCGGCGAGGCCGGGTGCGGCGTCGACGTCACCGTGGTGGCGCAGGTCTGGGCTGGTCATCGCCCGGAATACTAGGCGACGGGCTCAGACCGGCGCGTCACTGCATGTAGCGGCGGAGCTCGGTGAGGTGGCTGATCAGCTCGTCCAGCTGGAACGCGTCGAGCTGTGCGGACTCACCGGGCGGGGTGCGGAAGCAGACGCGACCCTTCTCGTTGAGGTACACCTCGAACGCACGACGACGCCCGAGGGCGTCGGTGCACCCGATGATCTCCCGTTGCGGGGGCACGTCGGTACCTGTCTGCATGGGCGGCCTCCATGTCGTTTGTCCTTACATCTTGCGACAACGGTTGAGCGTTACCGTGCGGCGGCAGCACCTAGGCTGCCCGCATGCAGGTCCACGTCACCTTCGTCTGCACCGGCAACATCTGCCGGTCCCCCGTGGCAGCGCTCGTGTTCCGAGAGTGGTTGTCGCGGGAAGGATTGTCGCACCTCGTACACGTGTCCAGTGCGGGAACGGGCGGATGGCACGTCGGCGACCCCGCCGATCCGCGCGCGTTGAAGACGTTGGCCGACAACGGATATCCCACCGATCACGTGGCCGCGCAGGTCGGTCCGTCTCACCTGGACGCCGATCTTCTGGTGGCCCTGGACTCCGGACACGCCCGCGCGTTGCGCCGGATGGCCGATCCGGACCGCGTGCGGCTGCTCCGTTCGTTCGATCCGGACGCCGACGGCACAGATGTGCCGGACCCGTACTACGGCGACGCCGCCGGCTTCGACGAGGTGCTGGTGATGGCCGAGGCGGCGATGCCGGGGTTGATCGCGTGGGTCCGCGAGCGGCTGTGAGGACCAAGCGGCAGACGGCCGGAGCCACCGCGGCCGAGGCGGCCGGGCTGCGGTGGTTGCGCGTTCCGGGCGGACCGCCCGTGCCGTTCGTGCACAGCGCGGACGGTGGTGTGCTCGTGATGGACGAGATCCCGCACGGCACGCCGAATCTTCAGGCGGCCGTGACCTTTGGACGCCGTCTCGCCGCGCTCCACCTGGCAGGTGCTCCAGCCTTCGGTGCGCCACCTCCCGACGGGCCGCGGGAGGCGACCATCGGCAAGGCGGTGATGGTGAACGAGCCTGCCGCCGAGTGGCCGTCGTGGTTCGCGTCACAACGAATCGAGCCGTACGCGCGACAAGCGGGCATCGACATGAGCGACGTGTGCGCGCGGATCGAGGAACTCGCCGGTCCGCCGGAGCCACCCGCACGGCTGCACGGCGATCTGTGGAGCGGCAACGTGCTGTGGGGCGCGGACGGCCAGGTGTGGCTGATCGATCCCGCGGCCCACGGCGGGCACCGGGAGAGCGATCTCGCGATGCTTCAGCTCTTCGGCTGCCCGTACCTCGACCACGTGCTCGGCGCCTACCGGGAGGTCGCGCCACTGGCGGACGGCTGGCAGGCGCGCGTGCCGTTGCACCAGCTGTTCCCGCTGCTCGTGCACGCCGTGCTGTTCGGCGGCGGGTACCGCGCGCAGGCAGAGGCCGCGGCTCGCGCGGCCCTGCGGTCGTGACCCCGTTCCTCAAGGACCAGCTCACCCGATCGCGCGTTGCGTTTACTTCGAATGATGCGGATACTTCGAATAGAGGGGAAGGAGGAATCGATGAGTTCCGCAGCTTTGCGAGCCGTGCAACCTGACGACGAGGCCGTCGTCACCGCTCATGCCGCACTGAGCAGGGTCAAGGCCTATCTGCACGATCATCACGACGACGAGGCCGACGTTCGCGTCCGGGTCGAGGAGAACGACGACGTCCTGGTCCTGCCGCGCGCCGCCGTCGAGCTCTTCGCCCAGATCCTCGCGTACATGGCCGCCGGTCACGGTGTGTCCGTGGTGCCTGCCGACGCCGAACTGACCACGCAGCAGGCAGCAGACCTGTTGAACGTGTCACGTCCCTATCTGATCGGCCTGCTGGAGGCCGGCGAGATCGAGTACCGCAAGGTCGGCAAGCACCGCCGCATCAAGGCCGTGTCGCTGGTGGAGTACATGCGCAACGACGACCAGCGTCGGCGGCGAGCCGCCGACGAGCTGTCCGCGCTCACGCAGGAGATGGGCATGGCCTGAGTGAGTTTCGTCGTCCTCTACGACGCCAACGTTCTGTACCCGAGCACCCTGCGAGACCTGCTGATCCGGGTCGCGGCAGCAGGTCTCGTCCAGGCCAAGTGGACCGATCAGATCCTCGACGAGGTCTTCCGCAACATCCGGAAGAACCGGCCGTACCTGTCGGATGACCGCCACGTGCTCGCGGCCGCGATCAGGGCACGCGCGCAGGTGATCGTCACCGACAACCTCAAGGACTTCCCCGCGGAGTCGTTGCGCGAGTGGGACATCGATCCCAAGGACGCGGACGATTTCGTGAGCGACCAGATCGGACTCGACGCCAAGGTCGTGTGGAGCTGCGTCCAGCAGATCGCGAACTCGTGGCGCAACCCGCCGGGCACCGTCGAGGACGTGCTGGCCTCTCTCGAACGCTGTGGGCTGGTCCAGTCAGTGGCCGCACTCCGGGCGCTCTGACGGGTCAACTACCGTGAAGGTCGTGCGGTTCAAGTTCCTCCTCAAGCCGGGCTGGCTGGCGCTGACCCTGGCCGTCTGGGTGTTCGCGGGTGCCTGCATCTACTTCCTGTCGCCGTGGCAGTTCGGCCGCAACGACGAGCGGCAGCAGCAGAACTCCGCCATCACCAAGTCGCTGAAGAGCGACCCCGCGCAGTTCGGGGCCCAGCACGACGAGTGGCAGAAGGTCGAGATCAAGGGCCGCTACCTGCCGGAACTGGAGGCGCTCGCCCGCCTCCGCACGGTCCAGGGCGAGGCCGCGTTCGAGGTCATCACGCCGTTCGAGACCACCACGGGCCACAGGATCCTCGTCGACCGCGGGTACGTGCGGCCGGTCAACGGCATCAAGCCGCCGAACTTCCAGGCCGCCCCCACCGGCGAGGTCACGCTCATCGGGCTCGCGCGGCCCAACGAGTCGAACGACCAGCCCGCGTTCGAGCAGGACGGGCGCCGCCAGATCTACTCGATCAACAACAACGCGGTCGGCGCGGGCATCGAGCCCGGCTACTACCAGCTGATCGAGAACCAGCCGGGCGCGCTCGACACGCTGCCGCTGCCCCGCCTCGAGTCCGGGCCGTTCTTCTCCTACGCGCTGCAGTGGATCGCGTTCGGCGTGATGGCGGTCGGCGGGTGGCTCTACTTCACGATCCGCGAGGCACGGCCCGGTGGCGTGCTGTACGAGGGCCGGACGAAGAAGAAGTCGATCGCCGAGCTACTTGCGGAAGAGAGCGATGAAGGCGCTGACGAACCCCGCGCCGAAGCCGACGACGCGGGACAGCTCCACGGCTCGCGTCACGTGACCTGAGTCCGGGTTGCGGCCGTGGCCGAGCACCGGGCGTTCCTCGACGCCGTGCGCGTAGACGGTGCGGCCGCCGAGCCTGATCTCCAACGCTCCGGCGAACGCCGCCTCCACCTGGCCCGCGTTGGGCGACGGGTGGGCTGAGGCGTCGCGGCGCCAGGTCTCCAGCGCCTGCGAGGCCGAGCCGCCGACGACCGGGGCGCCGCCCACGGTCAGCAGTGCCGCCAGCCGGGACGGCACCAGGTTCAGCAGGTCGTCCAGGCGTGCCGAGGCCCAGCCGAACCGCAGGTAGCGCGGCGACTTGTGGCCCACCATCGCGTCCAGCGTGTTGGCGGCGCGGTAGCCCAGCAGGCCGGGGACGCCGGCGACGGCTCCCCAGAAGAGCGGCGCCACGACGGCGTCCGAGGTGTTCTCGGCCACCGACTCGACGGTCGCGCGGGCGAGGCCCAGCGTGTCCAGCCGCTCGGGATCGCGGCCGCAGAGGGAGGGCAGTCGCGAGCGAGCCGCGTCGAGGTCGCCGTCGGCGAGTTCGCGGCCCATCGACGTGCCCTCGGTGGCGAGCGAGTTGCCGCCGAGCACCACCCAGGTCGCCACGCCGGTGGCCAGCGCCTGGGCGAGCCAGTGGCGGCGCGCGACCCGTTCGACGGCCACGCCGAGCGCCACGGTTCCGCCCACGAGGACGGCGGAGTGCACGACCCCGGCGGCCTCCGAGTCGCGGTGCAGACGCTTCTCCAGGGCCGCGGCGGTCGACCCGAATGCCGCTACCGGGTGAAATCGGCGTGGGTCTCCGAAGACCGCGTCCGCCGCCACGCCCAGCAACAACCCCAACGCGCGACCCGCGCCCACGGCATCCCCCTCAGCTCCGTTGGAGCACGGTAGCGCCGCAGCACACCTGCGCGCGCATTAGGGTGGCCGGTCGTGGAGCACAAGCGGCTGAAGTTGTACGCCTACCTGGACGCGCGCGATCACCAGCGCACGTACCTGGCGATCATGCGGCTGTTCACCTCCACGTTGCTCGCGGACCTGAGTGCCGGAGAGGTCGCCGGAGCACTGGCCGGGCAGGAGCGCGAGGGCCGCGTCGAGCAGGGCGAAAGCCGCATCGAGAACGTCATCAACCGCCTCAAGCAGCTGGTCGAGTGGGGCAACCTCGTGCAGGGCCGGCGGGAGGTCGTCGCGGCCAGCATCGCCGAGTTCCAGCACGGCAGCGTCCGCTACCAGGTCTCCAAGCTCGCGGTCCGCGTCCAGCGCGACGTCGACGAGCTGCTCCGGGTCCCCGAAGGCGCCCGCGAGGTCTCCCGCGAGCTGCTCCCCGCCATCGAACGCGGCCTCAACGAGCTAGGCGGCAGCCTCTCCGTCGCGCTGCTCAACGAAGGCGACAAGACCAAGGAACTGCTGGCCGAACGCGTCACCACGCTGTTCCTGCAGCACGCCGAGCTCGCCGCGACCGTCCGCGACTTCTACGCCTACCTCGGCCAGGTCGTGACGCGGAACCACCTCGCTCCCGAGGAGATCGCGGGCTTCCGCAACCTGCTGGTCGAGTACATCCAGCGGGTCGTCGAGGACGTCCTCAAGTACACGCCCCCGATCGCCGAGGCCCTGGCCGGACTCACCAAGGCCCGCTCCGAGCTCGTCCGGCTGCTCGGCACCGACCTCGGCCAGAACGTCGAACGCGCCCGCGGCCGCACCCCGGAGGACTGGCAGGAGCTGACCGACTGGTTCGTCGACCGCCCAGGTCGCCCGAGCCAGGTCACGGCGCTGCGCGAAGCCACCGCCCGCGCCATCGGCAGCCTGCTCGCCAGCGTGAAGCGCGCGACGTCCGGCGGTGGCCTCCTCCCCGGCCGCCGCGCCGAGCTGCTCAAGCTCGCGAGCTGGTTCCAGAACTCCAGCAGGGAGCAAGCGCACGAGATCTACGCCTCCGCGTTCGGTCTCTACAGCGCCCGCCACCTCTCCCCCGCGCCCGAGCACGATTCGGACAACGAGCGCACGCCGTGGCGCGACGGCCCGGTCTGCGACGTGACGGTCTCGGTGAGGACCCGCGGTGACCGTGGCGGGCGCGGCAGGCCGTCGCGGATCCTCGACGACCCGATGACCGAGCAGTCGCTGCTGGCCGAGGCGCGGGAGGCCGACGAGATCCGCGCCCGGCACGTCGCCGAGCTCAGCCAGGCCGCGGGAAACCTGGAGAACACGACGCTCACGCACGGCGCGCTGGAGGTCTTCTGCGAGCTGCTGACGCTCGCGATGGCCCAGCGCGACTCGCCCAACGACAGCGGTGCGGCGAGCGACCCGGTGCGCGGCCTCGAACTCGAGATCGTCCCCGGCACCACGACGCAGATCCGTTCCGCCGCCGGAACGCTCACCCTGCACGACGCGACGGTGGCCCTGAAACGATGAACCACTTGGACAACCTCTCCGACATCGACGCCGCCAACGTCGTGCGCTGCGCCCGCACGTTGCTGCGCCGGCCATTGCTGCGCAGCGACGGCCCCGACGGCGAACTGCTCAGCCTCGTCTACCGGCACCGGGCGGTGCTCCAGGACCTGTTCGCGGGCCTGCTCGGCTACCGCCTGGTCGTGGAACGCCGCTTCGCGCGCCTGTACAAGTCCGGCCCCGGCAACGACGACACCCGCGGCGTGCTCAGCATGTCCCCGCGCGGGTACGCCTACCTGGCGCTCACGCTCGCGGTGCTGACCGGCATCGGCCGGCAGACGCTGCTGTCCAGGCTCGTGGCCGACATCCGTTCGGCGGCAGCGGAAGCGGGCATCGACGCGCCGGACGACGTCGCCGAACGGCGTGCGCTCACCGCCGCGCTGCGCCACCTCGTCTCGCTCGGCGTGCTGCACGAGACCGAGGGCTCGGTCGCGCAGGACCTGCTGCCGCAGGAAGCGCTGATCACGATCGACACCGACCTGCTGGGCCAGCTCGTCACCGGTCCGGTCGGGGAGGCCACGTCCCCGGCGCACCTGGTGGAGCTCGCGGCACGGCCGGGCCCGCGCGGCGTCGAGCACGCCGTGCGGCGCAGGCTCGTCGAGACACCGCTGGTGCTCTACGCGGACCTGCCGGACGAGCAGGCCGACTGGCTGCGGCGCAACCAGCGCAAGGAGACCGCGTTGCTGGAGCAGGCTTTCGGCCTGCACACCGAGTGCCGCGTCGAGGGCGTGCTCGCCGCCGACCCCGAGGACTTCCTCACCGATCTCTCGTTCCCCGGCGTCTCGACGGTCGCGCGCATCACGCTGCTCGCGTTGCCCGACCTGATCGACGGCGAGGACGAGGACGCGCCCGCCCGGTACGTCGTCACGGTCGAACGGCTGCGCGAGGTCTGCGCCGGTCTGGTCGAGGACTACCCCGCGGCGTGGTCGAAGCAGTTCACCGACGACCTCGACCGGCTGGTCGCCGAGGTGACGGAACTGTTGCGGCGCATGGGTTTGGCCGTGCGACTGGAAGACGGCGCGTGGTCGGTCAGCGCGGCCGCGCACCGCTGGCTGCCCTCGCCGGACGGCGACCCCGAACGTGAACAACAACCCGAACCCGTTGTGGTGCAAGAAGTACCGAGCTGGTCCCTGTTCGACGAGGAGAACGTTTCATGAGCAGGTGGCGGCTGCACCGCGGCGGCGTGGTCAACATCTGGCAGTACACCGAGCAGACGTTCGACTTCTCCGGTGGCCGCGCGATCTTCCAGGGCACCAACGGTTCCGGCAAGTCCCGCACGCTGGAGCTGCTGCTCCCGCTGTGCCTCGACGGCGACCTGCGCCAGCTCGGCTCGAAGGGCTTCGACACCGTCAGCCTGCGCCGCCTGATGCTCGACGACTACGACGGCGGCCCGAACCGCATCGGCTACGCGTGGGTCGAGCTGATCCGCGAGGCCGCCGACCACAGCGGCAACGAGTACCTGACCTGCGGGCTGGGCGTGAAGGCCTCCAAGACCTCGCAGGCCATCACGGACTCGTGGCGGTTCGTCACGCCCATGCGCGTCGGCACCGAACTCCAGCTCGCGGGCCCGGAACGCGTCCCGCACGGCCCTGCCCAGCTGCGCGACCTCATCGGCGCGGACTGCATGTTCGAGGAACCGGCGTTCCGCGCGAAGATCGCCGACGCCGTCTACGGCGTGCCCGCCGCGCGCTACGGCGACCTGCTGCACCTGCAGCGGACGCTGCGCAACCCGGACGTCGGTCTGAAGGTGCTGGAAGGCCAGCTCGAACAGATCCTGTCGGACGCGCTGCCGCCGCTGGACCAGGCGATGGTCGAACAGCTCGCGACGTCGTTCGACGACCTGGAGTCGATCCGCGAGAACATCGTGCGACTGTCCTCAGCGGACAGTGCGCTCGGCACGTTCCTCAAGACCTACCGGGACTACGCGTTCGGCGGGCTTCGTTCAGCTTCGGAACGGCTGGAGGGCGCCGAGAAGTCGGTGGCGAAGCTGCGGCGCGAGCAGGCCAAACTCAGCCAGGAGCTCGACCTCACCCGGATGGAGCGCTCGGCGTCCGAGCAGGCGCTCACCGACATGGAGACCGGTGAGCAGCAGGCGGAGGAGACCATCGCGGCGCTGAAGGAGCTGCCCGCGTTCCGCGACCTCCAGGACCTCAAGACGCGCGAGAACCTGGTGGCGGAGAAGCGTTCCTCGGCGGTCGCCGCCCTGGAGACCGCGCACCGCCAGCGCGCGCAGGAGGACGCGGCCGTCGACAACGTGCTGCGGCTGCTGCGCCGCCTCGCCGAGGACCTCCAGGCCGCGGACGCGTTGAGCGAGCCGTTGCGGGAGAACCTGCGGCTGGCCGGCATGGACGCCGACCTGGCGCCGGACGTGCCGCAGGTGCCGGCCGCCGAGGCGTCGGTGACCACGGACTCGGTGCGCGCCAAGCCGGACCCCGAGGCCGGGCCGCTGCCGATCGAACGCCGGGTGCCGCCCGCCGCCGCGACCGAGGACGTGCTGGCGTCGCTGACGTCGGTCATGGACCAGACCTCCGGCATCGCTTCCCTTGCCCGCCAACGGGGTGCGCTGGCGCTGGCGTTGCACGAGCAGGCGCTCGCGCTGGACGCGCAGCACCGCGAGGTGGAGTCGTTGCGGCAGAAGGCCCGCGACGCCCAGCTCGGCGCGACCGAGTCGACGTCCATGCGCAACCAGGAGATGCAGGAGCTGGCCGAGGTCGTGCAGACCTGGCTGGAACAGGTCGAGGTGTGGACGACGAGCGGCCCGCTGCGCGACGACCGCCCGTCCGGCGCCCTGGTGCTGCCGCGGACCGCCGACCCGGCCGCCGCGAAGACGTTGAGCACCACCGCCCGCGAGTGGGCGGGGCCGCTGGTGCAGACGGCCCGCGACGCCGCGCACGCGTTCACCCAGCAACGCGCCGACCTGCGCGCCCGCCTCGACACGCTGGACGAGGAGCTCGTCGGCCTGCGGTCGGGCAACGAGCGCGTGCCGGTGCCGGGCCAGTACACGTCCGCGACCAGGGACGTCGCCGTCGGAGCGCCGTTCTACCGGCTGGTCGACTTCGTGCCGGCGCTGACCGACGACGAACGCGCCGGGCTCGAAGCGGCGTTGCAGGCGAGCGGCCTGCTGGACGCCTGGGTGAGCACGGCCGACGCCTCGCTGGAGGACGTGCTGGCCGTGCCCCGGCCGGCGGCGGAGGGACGGTCGCTGGCCGACTACCTGGTGCCCGCGGTCGAGGGATCGCCGGTGCCGGAGGCGTTCGTCGCGGATCTGCTGCGGGCCGTGTCGCTGGACGACATGACGACGACCGGTGACTGGCGCACGGGCGTGCTGACCGGCCGCTGGACCAAGCCGGAGGCCGAGTTCATCGGCGCGGGCGCCCGGCAGGCCGCGCGTGGCCGTCGAATCGGTGCCCTGGAAGAGGAACTGGCCGACCTGCGGGCGCAGCTGGGCACCGCCGAGGACGAGCTCGCGCGCGCCCACGAGCACGTCGCGACGTGGGAGGCGCACCTCGCGGCGTTCCCCGCCGACGGCGAGCTGATCGCGAAGCACAGCCGCGTCCAGGCCGCCGACGAGTCCGCCGCGCGGTCGCAGCAGCGGACGTTCGAGCTGCGGGAAGCGTTGGAGAACGCCAACTCCCGGCTGGAGGCGGCCCGAAGCGAGCTGACCCGGCAGGCCGGTGACGCCGACCTGTCGTCCGACACGGAGGCGTTGCGCGCCGCCCAGGCCGCCGCTGCGGAAGCCCAGCGGACGGCCGACCTGCTCGGTGACGCGGTGAAGAGGCGTTGCCAGGGCACGATCTCCGACCTCACGGACGCGTCGCACCGCTACCACGAGGCCGTCGCCGACCGGCAGACCGCCGAGGCCGACGCCGACAGCCGATGCGTCGACTACGCGGCCCAGGCGGGGACGCTGGCCGAGCTGACCGACGCGGTCGGCGGTGAGGCCAAGGAGATCAGCGAGCAGCTGACGTCGCTGGAGAAGTCGCGCAAGAAAATGCGCGAGGACCTCAAGGGCGTGCGCGAGAGCATCACGACCGCGCGGGAGCAGGCGGCGAAGCTGGAAGCGTTGCTGGAGACCAACTCCACGCAGGTGGAGGAGTCGGCCGAGGCACGGGACCGGGCGGCCGCGAACTTCACGGCGACGGTGCGCGCGCCGGGGTTGATCGCCGCCGCGTTCCCCGAGCTGGCCGACGGCTCCACGGGCCAGGACGACGCCCCGCCCACCGGCGCCACCCTCGAAGCCGCTGTCCGCGAGGCCATCGCCGAGACTCCCGACCGCCGTGGCGGCACCGAGGCCACCGTCATCGCGAAGCTCCAGGCGTTGCAGACCTCGCTCGCCGGCAGCCACGACATCGCCGCCGAGCAGCACGCGGGCCTGCTCACCGTCACCGTGACCGGCGAGGAGGGTGCGAAGCCCGTGGCCGTCGCCGCCCGCCAGGTGACGACGAAGCTGACCGAGCAGCGCGGGTTCCTCGACGAGCAGTACCAGGGCATCTTCGCCGACTACCTGATCCGCGACCTGGCGGAGTGGCTGCGCGGCCAGATCACCGTCGCCGAGGACCTGACCAAGCGGATGAACGAGGTGCTCGGCCAGGCCCGTTCCAGCCAGGGCGTGCACGTCAAGCTGGCCTGGAAGTCGTCGAGCGCGCTGGACGACGCGACGCGGCAAGCGCTTGCGCTGGTGCGGTTGCCGTTCGGCGAACGCACGCCCGAGCAGGACGCCACGCTGCGCCGCGTCTTCACCGAGCGGATCGAGAACGAACGCGACGCGCACTCCGGCGGGTACGCCGAGATCCTGTCGCGCGCCCTCGACTACCGCACCTGGCACCAGTTCACGGTGACCGTCGCCGACACCGGCCCCGACGGCGGCCCGCGCGAGCGGCGGCTGAAGCAGCTGTCGTCCGGCGAGACCCGGCTGATCTCGTACGTGACGCTGTTCGCGGCGGCGGCGAGCTTCTACGACGCGGTCAGCGACGAGTTCGACCCGCTGCGCCTCGTGCTGCTGGACGAGGCGTTCGAACGGCTCGACGACCCGACGATCGCGCGCATGCTGGGGTTGCTGGTCGACCTCGACATGGACTGGGTGATCACCTGGCCGAGCGGCTGGGGCGTGTCGGACAAGATCCCGCGCATGCACATCTACGACGTGCTGAGGCCCAAGAACGGCCGGGGCGTCGCGTGCACGCAGACGACGTGGGACGGCGCGGCGCTGGACCGGATCGACCCGTGAACCTGAACTCCCCCGAGCTCGCCGAGTTCTGGCGCCTCGCCCGCGAGACCGTGGAGGGCGGCGGGCGGTCGGCGTTCAGCTTCCGCGTGGAAGACGAGCGCACCGCCGCGGTCCTCGGCGAGCTGCTGCGCAAGCCCGTCGCGCATCCTGCTCGCCGCCAGATCTCGTTGGCGCGCCTGGACGAACACGTCCGCGCGCACGGCAGCACGTTGCCCGAGGTGCTGGAGGCCGTGCACGGCAGGCCGATCGCGCTGTCGACCACCGAGCAGGCGTCCACAGCGGACGCCGTGCTGAGGTTCGCGTTGCGGGAACACGGTCTGCTGCAGGAACCCTGGGCCGCCGAGTGGGTCGAGCACGTGCGGCGCTACGGCAAGATCCCGCAGCCCGCGCTGCCGATGATCGCGAACCAGGCCGCGTCGATCCTGGCTCGGCTGCAGACCGAACCGCGGCGGTGGACGACCCGGTTCGCCCTGGCGGGCAACGACCTCGACGAGGGCCGGCCGCTCACCCGCGTGCTGGCCAAGGCGCTGCAGCTGGCCGGCACCGACTGGGAACGCTCCGGCGTCCTGCCCGACGCCTACCGCGACCCGGTGCTGACCTCGCAGGGCTACCTGACGCTCAACGACACCCTCGACGCGGCCGAGATCACCGTCGTGCGCAGTCCGCGGCTGCTGGAGTCGGGCGTGCGCGGTCCGTTGATGGTGCTCCCCGGCGGGCTGACCACGCAGGCCAGGCACCACCTCGACGGCAAGACCGTGTTGTGCCACAACGACTTCACGCCGGACGGCATCCGCGTCACCAACGAGGTCCTCGCCTGGACCGGCGGTACGGCGTGGCGGATGTCCGCCGCCGACTACCGCGAGGCCGTGGCCGTGTCGATCGCGCGCGGTGTCGAGCTGCCCACGTTGAACAGCCGGCCGGAACCCGCGAGCTGGGACCCGGATCTCGCCGGCACGATGGCCACGACCGGGCTGGTGGTCACCGAGGAGCACCTGCTGCCGTCACTCCTCTGACGGGGCGAACCTCCGCACGTCCCAGCGGCCGTGGCCCTCCAGCAGCTTGCGGCCGATCCGGCGCAGGTCGGCGAGGTCGCGGTCGCTCAGCAGCGCGGTGAACTCCTCGGCCAGCGACGCCCGGTACACCGGCGCCGTCGTCCGCAGGCACATCTCCTCGCCCTCTGGCGTGAGCACGGCGATGACCAGCCGCCGGTTGTCCGCGGGCTGTTCCCTCGCGACCCAGCCGCGCGCGACCAGCCGTTCGACCAGCCGGGTGATGCCGGAGGGGCTGACCTCCAGCAACTCGGCGAGCTCGGACATCCGCAGCCGCCCGCCGCTGTGGTGCAGGCGGAAGAGCGCCGCGTGCTCCAGCAGCGAGCACCCGGCCTCGGCTTCCATCCGCCGCCCGATCGCGGCCGTCACGGCGTCCACGCCCTGCTGCGCGTACAGCCACGAGTAGATCGGCTCCGTCACCGCCTCATCCTAAAACAGGTTTGACGACGCTATATTTTCACAGTCAAATGTTGAGCATGAAACCTTTGACGATCGTCGTCACCGGCTCCACCGGCACGCAGGGCAGTGCGGTGGCCCGCCTGCTGACCGAACGCGGCCACCACGTCCGCCGCATGACCAGGAACCCGGCCGCCCCCACCGACGTGCACGGCGACCTCGACGTGCCCTCGTCCCTGCGCGACGCCTTCGCCGGGGCGGACGGCGTCTTCCTGATGACCCCGCTGAACAGCGAGAACGAGGTTGCCAGGGGCAAAGCCGCCGTCGACGCGGCACGGCACGTCCCGCACGTCGTCTTCACCTCGGCCACCAACGCCGACCGCGGCACCGGCATCCCGCACTTCGACACCAAGGCGGAGGTGGAACGGCACCTGACCGCCTGCCACCCGCACTGGACGATCCTCGGCCCGGCCGCGTTCATGGCAGCGGGAGGCCCTGTCACCCTGCCGATCCCACCCGACCTGAAGCTGCACGTCGTGGCGCCGGAGGACATCGCGGCAACGGCCGTGCTGGCGTTCGAGCAACCGGACCGCCTCCGGCACCGCCGGGTCGACCTGGCGAGCGACGTCCTGACCGGCCCCGAGATGGCCGCGCTGCGCGGCACCGAGTTCGTCCAGGTCTCACCGGAACAGGCGGAGCGGTACAACCCCGATCTGGCGGCGATGTTCCGCTACTTCACCGAGACCGGCCTCGACCTGGACCTGCCCGCCCTGCACGCGGAGTTCCCCGAGGTCGGCTGGCACACCTACGCGGCCTGGCTCGCCCGCGCGGAACAGCGCCGACCGCCGGGGCGAGGTGCGTAACTGGTACAGCGACGTCACCGGCCCGGACGAGTGCGCGGTCAGCCTGCCAGCCGTTCGGCGAGCAGCACCCCGCCGATGCCGATCATCACGGCTCCGCTGACCCTGCTGACCACCCTCGCCACCCCCGGCCGGGTGGCCAGCACGAGCCGCGCCGAGACGCCCACGGCCAGGTAGACGGCCGCGCACAACGCCATGTGCAGCACGCCGAGGACCGCGGTCTGCACGCCGACCGGCCAGCCGGCCGCGGGGTCGATGAACTGCGGGAACAGCGACACGAACAGCAGCATCGCCTTGGGGTTCAGGCCGCTGATGCCCGCGCCCCGCAGCACCACCCGTCCCGGCGACGACGCGAACGACTCGGCCGCGCCCGGTGCAGCGGGCTTCGTCAGCACGCCGAGGCCGAGCCACACCAGGTACGCGGCGCCCGCCACCGTCAGCGCCGTGAGCAGGCCCTGCGAGCTCGCCACCACCACGACCAGCCCGGCCACCGCGAGCAGCGTGTAGCCCGCGTACCCGGCGACGAGGCCGAGCACGGCGGGCAGCACGAACCGGCCGCGCAGGCCCGCCGCGATCGCGTACGCCCAGTCCGCTCCCGGGGTCAGGACCAGCAGCAGGTCCACCGCCAGGAACGCCACCACAGTGCCGAGTTCCATACCGGAAAGGCTAGGAAGCAACGACCCGAAGGTGTTCCCGTCTTTGCTCGCGAACCAGCCCGGGTGGAGCAAGAATGTGGCAATGGACGCCGTTGACCGACAGATTCTTGCCGAGCTCCAGCAGGACGGCAGGCTGACCGTCACCGAACTGGCCGCGCGGGTGAACCTGAGCATCTCGCCGTGCCACCGCCGGCTGCGCGACCTCGAGCGCGACGGGGCGATCCGCGGCTACAGGGCCGTGGTGGACCCGGCCGCGGTGGGCCTGAACTTCGAGGCGCTGGTGTTCGCCACCGTGCACTGGGAGAACGAGAGCACGGTGGCCGACTTCGAACGCGCGGTCGCCGCCATCCCGAACGTCCTGCAGGCGCAACGACTCTTCGGCGAGCCCGACTACCTGCTGCGCATCGCGACGGCGGATCTGCCCGCGTACCAACGGCTCTACGACGAGGAACTGGTGAAGCTGCCCGGCGTGCGGAGGATGAGGTCGACGGTCGTCATGAAGCACGTCGTTGACGACCGTCCACTCCCCTAAGCGCGGGACCAGCTCTGCAACATCCGGAACGCGATCGACGCGCCCCCGGCGAGCCCGAGGCCCGGGACGCTGCCCGGCTCGTCGATCGCCTTGCGCACGTCCGCGCGCGACACCCACTTGGCCTCGGCGATCTCGCCCTCGGCCAGCTTCAGCGGTTCGGCGGGGTCGGCGACGGCCTCGAAGCCGATCATCAACGACCGGGGGAACGGCCACGGCTGCGAGCCGAGGTACCGGATGTCGCGCACGGCGACACCGACCTCCTCGGAGATCTCCCGCGCCACGCAGGCCTCCAGCGACTCGCCCGCCTCGACGAACCCGGCCAGCACGGAGAACCTGCCCTCCGGCCACTCCGGGCCGCGCGCGACGAGCACCTGGTCGGCGCCGTCGTGCACGAGGCAGATCACCGCGGCGTCGGTGCGGGGGTACTCCTCGCGCCCGCAGCCGGAGCAGACCGAGGTCCAGCCCGACTTCTCCAGCACGGTGCGCGCGCCGCACTTGGCGCAGTACTTGCCGAGCCGGTGCCACTGGAACAGCGCGGCGGCCGTCGTGAAGAGGCCCGCCCACATGTCGTCCAGCGTCGCACCGGCCTGGCGGAGGTCGAGCCACTGCGGTTCGTCGGTGAGCTCGGGCAGGCCCCAGGCACGGCTGGGCGGCACCGCCTCGTCGTCCTCGGCGGGCATCAGCACGGCGAAGTAGGCCACGCCGTCCTGCTCACCCAGCAGGACGGCGTTGACGGGCGGCAGGTCGCCGAACTCCAGCGCGGAGCGGTCGGCGAGCCTGGTGCCGTGGTCGGCGACCAGCGTGCGGCCGCGCGTGTCCACGACGATCATGCGGGCCTTGGGCCAGAGCGCGGCGAGCTTCTCGTCGTCGCCGCGCAACGGCTCACACCTGTCGATCGTCGACCGCGACAGCGCGGGCAGACCGACCAGATCGAAACTCACTGGAACGAGACCCCGCCCAGGGCCGCGAGCTTCGGCTTGAGCTGCTCGGCGTCACCGACGAGCACACCCGTGAAGTTGGCCGGGGCGAAGAAGTCCAGCGCCGCCTGCGCCACCTGCTCGGCGGTGACGGCCGCGAGGCGCTGCGGATGCGCCACCAGCCAGTCGAGGCCGAGTCCCAGGCCGACGAGGTTCACCAGGAACGACGCCAGGCCGCCCTGCGACGACGTGCTGGTGAGCAGCGTGCCGACGGCGTAGCTGCGTGCGGTGTCCACTTCGGACTGCGACGGCGGCACGAGACCGAGCCTCGCCAGTTCGTAGCGGGTCTCCAGCAGCGCGGCCGCGGTGACGTCCGACGCGGTGTCGGCGTCGATCAGCAACGTCGCGCCGTGCACGGTGAACTCGGGGTGCGACCGGGCGCTGTAGGTGTAGCCCTTGTCCTCGCGGATGTTCTCGACCAGGCGCGAGGAGAAGAACCCGCCGTAGACCAGGTTCGCGAGCTGCAGCGCCGGGTAGCGCTCGTCGGTGCGCGGGATCGACTGAGCCGCGAGGCGGATCTGCGACTGCACGGCACCGGCGCGGTGCACCAGCACCACGTCGCCGCCCTTGACCTCGGGCAGCGGCGGCAGCTGGACGGCCTCGCCGTCGCCCTGCCACGCGCCCAGTGCGGCGCCGACCTGCTCGACGGCCTGCGCCGGGTCGACGTCGCCGACGACCACGAACACCGAGCCGCGCGGCAGCAGGGCCTTGCCGTGCAACGCGACGACGTCCTCGCGGGAGACGGCGGCGACCTCGTCGGCCTCCGGCATCTCCTTGGCGAACGGGTGGTCGCCGTACAGGATCTTCTGCAGCGCCTCGCGGGCGATGACGCTCGGCTGCGAGCGGGCGATGGTGATCCGCTCGACGAGCCTGCCGCGTTCGCGCTCGACCTCGTCTGCCGGGTACGACGCGTTGGTGAGCACGTCGCTCAGCACGTCGAGGACGGTGCCGAGGCCGGACGCCAGCGCGTTGCCGGTGAAGCTGAGGCGCTCGGGGTCGACCACGGAGTCGAGCTCGCCGCCGACCAGCGCCAGTTCGGTGTCGATCTGCACGCGCGAGCGCGACTCGGTGCCCGTGAGGACGGTGTTCGCGAGGATCTCGGCGATCGCGGAGTGCTGGGAGCCGACGCTCGTGCCGGACGGGTCCGCGAACGGCACGCGCAGCCGGACCTCGACCATCGGCACGGTCGCGCGGCGCACCGCGATGACGCGCAGGCCGTTCGGCAACGTCGTGTCCACAGTGGACAGCTCGGCGGCCGCCTTCTGGCTGCCCAGTTCGGGAAGCGGGCGCGGGCCGGTCTCGGTGCGCCCGATCTCCTCGGCGGATCGGTGGGTCTTGGCCGAGGTCACTGGGCTCCTCCGGTGGGCTTGACGAAGAGAAGGGCGCGGGCGTCGGGACGCAGCGCCTTGGCCGCGGCGGACACCTCGTCGACGGTCACCGAGGCGATCCGCTCGGGCAGTTCGTAGATCAGCTCGGCGCGGCCGAACAGCAGCTCCGCGGAGCCGAGGCCCAGCGTGCGGTTCGTGAGCCGGTCGTGCTCCTTGTGCATGGTCGACGCCCAGCGGGCGGTGACCTTCGCGAGCTCCTCCGCCGACGGGGGCTCCTGCGCGAGCTTCTGCAGCTCCTCGTCGATGGCCGCGATGACCTGGTCCGGCGAGACCTCGTTGGTGTGGATCGCGGTGATGCTGAACGTGTCGGGGTCGCGGGCCTCGAGCGGGCCGAAGAGGCCGCAGCCGGCGTTCAGGTCGATCACGATGCCCTCGCGGTGCACGAGGCGCTGCTGCAGGCGCGAGCTGTCGCCGTCCGTCAGCACACCGGCGAGCACCAGGTACGCGAGGTAGCCGTCGATGTCGGTGACCGGGTCCGGCACGCGGTAGCCGATCGCGATCGCGGGCAGCGGGGCCAGCGCGTCGCCGTGCTCGTGGCGGACCTCGCCCTGCGGGGCGGGCTCGGCGAACGACGGGCGCTCCGGGCGCGGGCGGGACGGCACGTCGCCGAAGTGCTTGTCCACCAACGCCTTCGTGGCCTCGACGTCGAGGTCGCCCGCCACCGTCAGCACCGCGTTCGCCGGGCTGTAGTAGGTGTCGAAGAACTCCGCGCAGTCGTCGACCGTGGCGCTCTCCAGGTCGACGAAGTCGCCGTAGCCGTTGTGCGCGTTGGCGAACGTCTTGAACAGGACCGCCGGCAGCAGGATCCAGGGGAACCCGCCGTACGGGCGGTTGAGCACGTTGAGCCGGATCTCCTCCTTCACCACGTCGATCTGGTTGCGGAGGTTCTCCTCGGTGAGCTTCGGCGCGCGCATGCGGTCCGCTTCGAGGAACAGCGCGCGCTCCAGGGCCGCGCTCGGCAGCACCTGGTAGTAGTCGGTGTAGTCCGGGTGCGTGGACCCGTTGAACGTGCCGCCCGACGACTGCACGTGCCGGAAGTGGGCCAGCTTCTCCAGGCTCTCGCTGCCCTGGAACATGAGATGTTCGAAGAGGTGCGCGAAGCCCGTGCGCCCCTCCGGCTCGGAGCGGAAGCCGACGTCGTAGTGCACGCTGACGCCGACGACCGGTGCGCTGGCGTCGGGGGCGAGCACCACCCGCAGGCCGTTGGGCAACGTGAACCTGTGCAGTTCGGGTGAGGCCATGCGGCAAGCCTACGGGTTCGGCGCCCGGAGCGATCGCAGGTGGCCCGCCTGGGCGAGCACGCCGTCGAGCGCCCCGAGGAACGCGGGGAAGCTGCGCCGGAAGTCGGACGCGTTGCCGTACCAGTAGAGGTCCTGCTGGGTCTGGCTCTGGCCGAACGTCGTGAGCCAGCGCTCGGTCTCGCCGAGCACGACCGCGTACGGCAGCGAGCGCGAGAAGACGAGCTCGCGGTCGGCCTCCGGCACGTCGTCCGGCGTCACCCCGTGGAGGTACCCGCGCAGGCCGCGGACGTGTTCGAGGAGCTCGCTGCCGCGCTTGGTGCGGGCCGGCATGGACCTCGCGCCGAGCGCGAGCGCCACGCCACCCACGGCGACGGCGAGTCCGAACAGGGCGTTGCCGACCGTGAACGCCAGCACGACCGTGGCCGCGACACCGAGCACGGCGAGCGCGATCCCGGCCCACCAGAACTTGGTGCGCTCGGCGTCCGGGCGCCGGACGAACCAGCGCTTCTCGACGACGTCCTGGTACAGCTGGTCGCGCACGGCGGCGAGGTCGATCTGCCGGGTCCGCAGCTCGGACACGCTGACGGCTTCCACGTTCGGCGGCAGCAGCGCCTCGGCGACGGCCCGCTCGTAACCCGACAGCGAGCCGTCGAGGGGGTTGCGGCGCACGATCTGCCAGTCGTGGCCCTCGGTCTCGGTGATCCACAGGTAGTTGCGGACGGCGAGGTCGATCACCGTGGCGGTCACGTCGACGACGTCCACGTGCTCGTCGACGACCGTGCCGACCTGGCCCGGCAGCACGCCGTCCGGCGACGCGAACGCGACCCGGTTCTGCTCGTCTCGCACCAGCACGGTGACCGCGCCGACGTCACCGGCGAGCGCGGCGGCGTCCCTGCCGCGGAGGTACCAGAGCAGTGCCACGCCGCCGAGCAGCAGGACCAGCAGCGCGCCGAGCGCCGTGGCGCTGATCGGCGTGAGCGCGAAGGCCGCGAGGAACCCCGACTGCTCGACCACGACCGCGTTCGGCGGCACGACCCCGGCCGACAGCCCGATCGCGATGTCGACGCGTTCCTTCGGTGCGAGCTTGATCTCCTGCGCCCGCACACCCTTGCCGTCCGCGAGGTCCGCGCTCGTGCACGGCTGCGACGACCCGACGGGCCCGGCGAGGCAGTTGACCGACGTGGGCGAGTCCGGCGCGGAGAACGACACGGCGACCTTGTCGAGCTCGGTGTCCCAGCCGCCCGCGACCTGCCAGCGGACCTCCAGCGTGTCGCCGACCGGCGCCACCGCCCCGACGACCGTGTAGGTCAGCGTGCTGGTGCCCTGGAGTTCCACGCCGAACGTGTCGTCCGTGGTGCTCGTGCTGCCCTTGCCGTCGACCTTGGCGTCGGTGACCCGGTACTGGCGCTCCAGCTCGTTGCCGACCGCGAGTCGCAAGGGGACGGTGCGCTTGACCGTCGTGCCCTCCGGCACCTGAACCGTCTCGGTGACGGACAGCCGCGCGTCGCGCTCCAGCTTCATCCGCACCTCGGTGCTGACCGTCCCTGGAAGCGGCTGCGCGAGCGCGCCAACAGCCGTCACGACGGACCCGACGGAGGCCAGCGCGGCGGCGACGAGGACCGCCGCACCCCAGTTCTTCAACACGGCTGCGGACAATAGCGGAGTCCTCATATGCTCCGGCGGACTTTCGAACAGACGCCATCTGGGGGATCTTCGGCGATGACGCAACCACCGCCGCCGGGCAACGCACGACCAGGCAACTGGCCGCCGCCGCGCCCGGTGGGGCCGCCGCCCGTGCCGGCCCCGCCGCCGATGGGATCTCCGGCGGGACAGCGCCCGGCAGGACGGCAGGTTCCGGCAGGACCGCCGCCGATGGGACCGCCCGTTGGTGCGCCACCGCCGTACGGCGCGCCCCCTCCGTACGCACCGCCTCCGTACGCACCGCCTTCGTACGCGCCGCCTCCCGGCCGTGCCCCGCTCCCGCCGCCGCGTCCCGTCATGCCGCCTCCCCGGGCGGTCGTGCCCCCGCCGGGCTGGGGCCACCCCGGTGCGTTCGCCCCGCCGCCCCACCCGATGGCCCCACCCCGTCGCAGCAGCAGCGGCCCGATCGTGGCCCTCGTCCTCGGCGGCGTCGTGGTCCTCGGCCTCGGCGCGGTCGGCGTCTTCGCGGCAACGCTGAACAACAAGGTCAAGGACACCGGCTACTCCAGCTACACGACCTACAGCCCCACCTACACGTCAGCAACGACCACCACCACGACGACGACCACCACACGTCCGACCCGGGAAACGAGCACGCAGCAGACGCCGGTGGGGCCCAAGGCCGTCTACAAGCTGGCCGACCACCCCATCTTCAGCACCAACATCGGTGCGAACGACTTCGACTCGTGCCCGTTGCCGCGGATGGAGTACAGCCCGGCCGGGGAGAAGCGGTTCCTCGAGGCCGCGCTGCCGTGCATCGAGAAGGCGTGGCAGCCGGCGCTCAAGGCGGCCAACCTGCCGTACCAGCCAGCCGAGCTGCAGGTGTTCACCGGCACGACGCAGACGCCGTGCGGGAGCAGGCAGAACAACGTCACGGCCATGTTCTGCCGGGGCGTCATCTACTGGCCCGGCAACTACTACGCCAACGAGGGCGGCACCACGGTGCGGCATCCCGGTGTGTACCTCGGGCAGCTCAGTCACGAATACGGGCACCACGTGCAGTGGTTGACGGGCATGATGCGGGCAGCCGACCAGGCGCAGTACGACGTGGGCGGGTTCGACACTCCCAAGGGGCTCGATCTGAACCGCAGGCTGGAGTTGCAGGCGACGTGCCTCGGCGGGATGACGCTGGCGCCGTTCTCGCACCGCGGCGTCGTGCCGATCGAGGTCGTGAACACCGGACTGAGCGACGCGGGCAAGCGGGGCGACTACGACCGCAGGCCCGATCACGGCAGTGCGCCCAACAACGACCGCTGGGTGATGCACGGCCACAAGCAGAACAACATCAAGGCCTGCAACACGTGGGCGGCGAGCGCGGCGGACGTGTCGTGAACCGAACGCACGGCTCGCACGTCTCATTGAAGTGGGCTGGACGCGTTAGCCCGGTCGGGGGACACGCGATCTCGGTCCGCCTATGCTCGTACGCGACCCAGGATCACCAATGGGGGGACCTCAGGCGATGACGCAACCACCGCCGCCGGGCACCTGGCCGCCGCCACGCCCGGTCGGCCCGCCACCGATGCCCGCACCACTCGGGCAGCGTCCGCCCCAAGGCCCGCCACCGCCGTACGGCGCGCCACCACCACAAGGTCCGCCACCGCAAGGGCCTCCGCCGCCGCCTTACAACGCGCCGCCGCCCCAAGGCCCACCGCCTGGCTACTACGGCCCGCCGCCTCCCGGCCCGGTCATGCCGCCGCCGCACCCGCAGTGGGGCGGTCCGCAGGGCTACGGCCAGTTCCCGCCACCGCCGCGGCGCAAGAGCAGCGGCCCGCTGATCGCCCTCGTCCTGGGTGGCGTGGTGATCCTCGGCCTCGGCGCGGTCGGCCTGTTCGCGGCGACGCTGAACAGCAAGGTCAAGGACACGGGCTACTCGAACTACACGACGTACAGCCCGACGTTCACCGCCCCCACCACGACGGAAGCGGCGGAGACGACGACCAGCGCCCCGCGTGCGCCGTCGTCGCGCCAGCCGTCCGCGCCGCAGACCCCGGCGGGTCCGAAGGCCGTGTACGCGCTGGCGGACCACCCGTTCCTCAAGCCGAGCTTCGGCGCGAACACGATCTCGGGCTGCGCGCTGCCGGCGATGGACTACTCGCCGGCGGGCCAGGACAAGTTCCTGCGCGCCGCGCTGCCGTGCATCGAGAACATGTGGAAGCCGGCGCTGCAGGCGGCGAACCTGCCGTACCAGCCCGTCGAGCTGCACATCATCACCGAGCAGGCGCAGTACCCGTGCGGCACGGTGCGTCCGGACCAGACGGCCAGGTACTGCCAGGGCGGCATCTACTGGACGGCCAATGCGTACGCCGCCGAGCGCAACCCGAACAACCCGAACCACCCCGGCAAGTACCTCGGACAGCTCGCCCACGAGTACGGCCACCACATCCAGTGGCTGACCGGAATGCTCAAAGCGTCGGACCGCGCGCAGTACGACGCGGGCGGGTGGGATACTCCGAAGGGCCTCGACCTGAACCGCCGGATGGAGCTGCAGGCGACCTGCTTCGGAGGCATGTCGCTGGCCCCGTTGTCGCACGGCGCGATCCCGATCGACGTGATCAGGGTGGCGCTGACGGACGCGGGCAACCGCGGCGACTACGACATCTATCCGACGAAGGACCACGGCACGCCGCAGAACAACGCGTCGTGGGTGGACCGGGGCTACAAGTCGAACAAGGCGTCCGAGTGCAACACCTGGGCCGCCGACGCAGGAGCCGTCTCCTAGGAAGGGGAGAGCGTGACCCGACCAGCGAAGAACAACCCTGTCCTGCTCGCGGGAGTGTTCGTCCTGGTGGTCGCGTTCGTCCTCGGAATCGGTCAACTGAGTCGCCCGAGAGTGGTCACGGGGCACGCGCTGGCGGGGTCGAAGCCCGCGTCGACGCCGCCGACCGAGCCGTCGACCCCGATCCGCCCGCGGACGGTCTACCGGCTGGCCGACCACCCGTTGCTGGTCAAGCCGGCGACGCTGGCGCCGGCGACGTGCGCGCTGCCGCCGTTCGGCACCTCGGACCCGCAGCTCGCGGCGTACTACGCGGCGGGCGTCGAGTGCCTGGACGCGACGTGGGGCCCGGTGCTCCAGGCCGCGAACCTGCCGTTCGACAAGCCCGTCCTGGACGCCTCGCCGACGCTCAAGGACGGCCCGTGCGGCGCCGCCCCGGAGTCGGACCACGCGGTGGCGTACTACTGCGGCCGCAACCGCACGATCTACATGCCCACGGCCCGGCTGCGCGACAACGGCGGCGGTGACGCCCCGGCGACCCACCTCGCCACGCTCGCGCACGAGTACGGCCACCACGTGCAGGCGCTCACCGGCCTGCTGCGGGCGGCGGACCTGAAGATCACCGACGCGGGCGAGAAGTCCCCGGCGGGCCTGGAGATGTCCCGGCGCATCGAGCTGCAGGCGAACTGCTTCGCCGGCATGTTCCTCGCCGCGGCGGCCGGCCGCGGCTCGGTGACGGCCGGCCTCGCCCGCTCCGCCCAGGAGGACTTCCAGTACGCCATCGAGGAGCAGCCGGAGAACAACGCGCACGGTTCCGCGAAGAACCAGGCGCAGTGGGCGGGCGCGGGCTTCAAGGCGAACTCGACGGACGCCTGCAACACGTTCGCGGCGGCTCCGGCGGCGGTCGGCTGACCTAGCTGAGGTGGGTCCGCTCGTCGACGTACCGGGTCGGCGTGCCCAGGAAGATCTCGGCGTCGGCGGGCGGATCGTGGACCACGTTCACCGTGGTCAGCGAGTGGCACCAGCCGTCGGCGGTGGACCCGGCCGTCCAGCGGTGGTCGACCTGCCAGCGCACCCACTCACCGCGCGCCAGCAGAACCGGCTCCGGCCGGTTCCGGCGCCGGGGCGTGGACCGCTAGGTGTCCAGCAGCCCCAACGACACGAGGTCGTAGCTCTCCTCGTGCAGGGTGAGGCCGATCCGGTCGACCTCACCTCGCACGGGCTCGAAGTCGGGCTCCCGCAACCGGATGTCGTGCACGGCGGGCCTCAGGTGCGGCAACGCGAACCCGACCGGATCAGCTGAGGTGGGCCCGCTCGTCGACGTGCCGCGTCGGCGTGCCGAGGAACACCTTCAGGTCCTCGGGCGGGCCGTACACCAGGTTCAACGTCGTCAGCAGGTAGTTCCAGCCGCCGTCGCGCGGCCTCGCCCACCGGTGGTTGAGCTGCCAGCGCACCCACTCGCCGCGCGCCAGCCGGACCGGTGACGGCCGGTTCCACCGCCGGGGCGAGGCGATCATGGTGTCCTGCAGCTGCACGGACAGCACGTCGTCGTCCTCGCGCAGGGTGAGCGTGATCCGGTCGATCTCGTCGCGCTCCTTCGCCCACACGGGCGTGAAGTCGGGCTCGCTCAGCCGGATCTCGTGCACGGCGGGCCTCAGGTGTGGCAGCACGAACGCGACCGGCGCGGCGTTGCGGCGGGCCGCCTCGGACCCGCCACGGGAGTCCTTGGTCCACTCCGTCTTGACCAGCTGCACCACCACGTCGACGTCCACGCCGTCGATGCAATCAAAGTGCGGCGGGCGTGGCGACCGGATTAACGGCGGGCAGCCTCACCCGGAAGACGGCTCCCTGCGCGGACGGCTCGCAGGTCAGGTCGCCGCCGTGCGCGCGGATCACGCCGCGCGCGATGGCGAGGCCGAGCCCGGATCCGCCGGAGCGGCGGTCGCGGGCGTCGTCGAGCCGCACCAGGCGGTCGAAGATCCGTTCCCGTTCCGCGTCGGGCACGCCCGGTCCGTTGTCGGAGACGGTGAAACCGGTCAGGTCGACGCGGATCCGGACCGTCCCGGTGGGGCCGGTGGCCTGTCGTGCGTTGTCCACGAGGTTCGCCAGCACCTGCGCGAGCCGTTGGCCGTCGCCGACGACCGCTACCGGGACGCCCTCGGCCGCGATGTCGAAGTCCGGTGCCACGAACCGGGTCCTGGCCACCTCGGCCTCGGCCAGGCCGAGCAGGTCGACGGACTCGCGCTGCATCTCGTACCCGGCGTCGAGCTGGGCCAGGGCGAGCAGGTCGTCCACGAGCCGTCCGGCGCGGCGTGCCTCCCGCACGAGCAGGAACGACATCTGGTCGCGGTCCGGCGAGTCGACGGGGGCCTGCACCAGCGCCTCGGCCACGGCCTGCACGCCGGTGATCGGCGTGCGCAGCTCGTGCGCGGCGTCGGCGACGAACCGCCGCGTCCGTTGCTCGGAGCCCTCCAGCGAGTCGAGCATCCCGTCGAACGCGGCCGCCGTGCGCCCGAGCTCGGTGTCCGTTCTGGACGGGTTGAGCCGGCCGCCTCGATGCCCGGCCGCGATCGCCTGCGCCAACGACGTCATGGCGTCCAACGGCGCCAACGCGCGCCGCACCACCACGACGATCAGCAGGCCGGTGACCCCGATGGCCACGAGTCCCAGGATCAGCAGCAGCTTGCGCAACCGGTGCTGCGCCTGCGAGATCGCCTCGGTGTCGGCGTAGATGGTGACCTTGTTGCGGCCGACCAGGCGGTTCTTGCTCTCGAACTGCCCGTCGGGCCTGGCTCCGAGCATGGTGCCGTTGGGCAGGTCGATCGTGACGTGCACGTTCCGCTTGGTCAGCTGGCCGACGACCTCGGCGGGGCGCTTGCCGTTCTTGAGCATCTCGACGGCGCGGTTCTCGGTGTTGACCAGCACGCCGTCGACGTCGCGGGACGACTGCCCGGCGAACGTCCGGTCGACCGAGATGACCAGCGCCACCAGCACGAGGAACAGCACCAGCAGCACGGACACCGCGACGCGGCGGCGCAGCGAGACCGTGCGGAGGTTCATTCTTCGGCTCGCAGCACGTACCCAAGGCCGCGAACGGTGTGCACGAGGCGTGTGCCGTGTTCCTCGATCTTGCGACGCACGGCGCTGACGTGGACCTCGACCAGGTTCGGGTCGTAGTCCTCATAACCCCACACAGCCGTCAGGATCTGCGTCTTCGACACGACCCGTCCGCGTTGCGCGGCCAGGTAGACGAGCAGCCGCAGCTCGGTCGCGGTCAGTTCGATCTGCTGGTCGGCGCGCATGACGACACCGGCGTCGGCGTCCACGACCAGGTCGCCGACCTGCACGGTCGACGGCGTGCGGCCGAGCCTGCGCAGCACGGCGGACACCCGCGCGACCAGTTCGGCGAGCACGAACGGCTTGCCCACGTAGTCGTCGGCACCGCCCGCGAGCCCGCGCAACCGGTCGGGAACGCCGTCGCGCGCGGTCAGCATCACGACCCCGGCTCCGGACGAGCGGCGGATCACCTCGAGCAGCTGGAAGCCGTCGCGGCCGGGCAACATCACGTCGAGGACGACCAGGTCGGGGCGGAAGCGCCCGAGGTCGGTCTCCAGCTGGCGGCCGTCCAGGCGGTGCTGCACCTCGTACCCGGACTCGCGCAGCGCGGACGACACCGCGGCGCCGATCGCCTCGGCGTCCTCGATCACCAACACCCTGGCGGACACGCCACCATTCTCCTGATCATCCGGACTTCGGGCGACTCGCCTTCAGCTGGCCCTCAGAATGCGCGCGCACGCTGGGGCGTATGTCGAAGAAATCAGCGTGGGCCGGCGCCATCGTCGCGGCCGCCGGTCTCACCGTCGGCGGCATCGCCGTCGCGACTGCGGCCGAGGGTCCCGACGGCCCGCCCGCGGCGTTCGCGGAACGCCACCCCGGCGGCCCCGGCCCTGGCAAGCACGGCCGTCCGGACAAGGCCGCGCTCAAGGACAGCACCCTCGTCGTCGGACGCGTGAAGAGCGTCGAAACGGGCAAGCTCGTGATCACCAAGGACGACGGCGGCGAGGTGTCGTTGACCACTGACGGCTCCACGAAGCTGCGCGGCGGCGACGTCGCGGGGTTGAAGGCCGACCAGCGCGTCACCGTGCGGGTCAAGGACGGCAAGGCGCTGAACGTGGCGCTCGCCAAGGCCCAGGCGCGCGGCACGGTCAAGGACGTCAACGGCAACAACGCGACGTTGGTGCAGGTCGACGGCCTGCAGACGCCGCTCGACCTGTCGTCGGTGACGGAGAAGCCGAAGAACGGCGACCTCGTCGCGGTGACCGGCACGGTGTCCGACGGCAAGACCATCAAGGTCGACAAGCTCCGCCAGCTGCCGAAGTAAACCTGGGCTCCACGCGGGCCGCCGCGTCTGCGAACATCGCAGTGTGGCGGTTCCGCGAAGCCCGGACAGATGGGTGTTCATCCTGCTGGTCGTCGGACTGGTCGGGATCGGTGTCGCGGTCGCGCTTCTGGTGCCCGCCAAGGTTCTCGGCGCCGAAGAACCCCCGCCGCCCGTCATGGCGACCGTCGTCGAGAGCGGCTCGTGCGGCTCCGGCACGGACACGGTCGAGTGGGACGCGGGCGGCCAGAAGAAGCAGGCCAGGCTCGACGGCTGCGGCCACACCAAGGGCGAGACGGTCGAGATCGTCAACACCGGCGGCGACATGGTGTCCTCTGCCGCGTCCGTCCCGGTCGGACTCCCGGTCGGGCGCCGCCTCACCGCACTGCTGCTGTGCATGGCGGCGCTGGCGGGCGGCTTCTACGCGTTCCTCTTCCGGTACGCGCCGTTGCGCGCCCCGGCCGTGCTGCCTACTCCTCGACCGGCTGAGCCGGCTTCCTGACGTTCGCGAGGATCTCGACGACGTCGCACGCCATGCCGGCCACGTCGTCGAGGCGGTCGGCGAGGTCCACGTCGGTGAAGGTGAAGCACGCGACGCCGTCGGCGACGTCCACCTCGGGCGGCTGGTAGGAGGCGAGCTGGGCGAAGACCTCCTTCCCGGCGTCTCCCTCCACCAAGGACTCCAGGCTGCCCAGGACGCCGTAGCGCCGGTCGCCCCGGACCGGGTTCAGCCGCAGGACCCCGGCGAGTTCCGGAGCGTCCACCGCCACCACGAGGCCCGGCGTGACGGCCCACCTGGTCGGGACGCCCTGGTAGGTCCCGGCGACCCTCGACGCGGCGAAGACGGCGACCCGCACCGTTCTTCCCCCGCGGGTGCTCGCGACCGCAGCGTGCCGCACCAGTTCGCGGTCGCCCATCCGCCCCGCCGGCACGTCCTCGTCCTCGGGGACCTGCCGCCAGCCGGGCTTGCGCGCCTGGCGGTCGAGCGCGCCGGTCGCGGCGACGAGGGAGCGGGCCCGTGCCTTGTCCTCCCCGACGCTGACCACCGACAGCACAGCGATCATGATCAACAGCACGACCCCGGCACCAGCCAGGAACAGCAGGAAGCTCATGCGTCCTCCGAGG
Source organism: Lentzea sp. CA-135723 (assembly GCF_050936595.1). Lineage (NCBI taxonomy): Bacteria > Bacillati > Actinomycetota > Actinomycetes > Pseudonocardiales > Pseudonocardiaceae > Lentzea > Lentzea sp. CA-135723. Next base: position 4,738,031 of record NZ_JBNJMK010000001.1, read on the forward strand.
GGCACGGCTCCCCGGTGGCGGGGAGCCCCTCATTGGACTACGCGGGCCGCGCCGATTCACTCCTCTCCGGGCGGAGTCACCTTCTTGACGTAGAGCAGCCGGTCGCCCGGCTCGATCGCGTCGGCCTCCGGCGCGTCCACCCGATACAGGGTCCCGCCCCGCACCACGCCCAGCACGATGTCCGGCAGGTGCCGCGGCGAGCCGCCGATCTCGCTGGGCTCGACGTCCCGCTCGGAGATCGCGAGGCCCTGGTCGGGCGTGAGCAGGTCCTCGACCATCGCCACCACGGACGGCGTGGCGGTGGCCATGCCGAGCAGGCGGCCTGCCGTCTCGGACGACACCACGACGGAGTCCGCGCCGGACTGCCGCAGCAGGTGCTCGTTCTCGCGCTCGCGCACGGACGCCACGATCTGCGCCTTGGGTGCCAGCTCGCGGGCGGTCAAGGTGACCAGCACCGCGGTGTCGTCGCGGTTCGGGGCGACCACGATGGCGCGGGCCCGTGCCGCTCCCGCGACCCTGAGCACGTCGTTGCGCGTGCCTGACCCGTGCACGACCACGAGGCCCTTGGCCGTGGCCGCGTCGAGCGACTCCTGCACGGTGTCGACGACGACGATCGAGCCGGGGTCGACGCCGTCGCCGAGCAGCGCGGCGACCGCGGACCGTCCCTTCGTGCCGTAACCGACGACCACGACGTGGTCCCGCACAACCCGCCTCCACTTTTGAATGCGCAACGCCTGACGGGAGCGCTCGGTGAGAACTTCTAGTGTCGTGCCGACCAGCACGATCAGGAACAGGACGCGCAACGGCGTGATGACCAGGACGTTGACCAGGCGTGCTGACGACGACGCGGGCGTGATGTCGCCGTAGCCGGTCGTCGAGAGAGAGACGGTCGCGTAGTAGAACGAGTCGAGCAGCGAGACGCCGTCCTCGTTCACGTCCCGGTAGCCGTCGCGGTCCAGGTAGACGATCAACACCGCGAGCATCAGCGCCGCCATCGCGCCGATGACGCGTTTCAGGATCGCGCGGACAGGGCTCTCGACCTTGTCCGGCATCCTGATCACGCCGACGAGCGAGTGCGACGCTTCATCGGTCAGACTCATCGGGACAACCTCTTCGCGATCTCCGCTCGGGCGAGCGTCCGCCACAGGTGAGCAGCCGCCTCCGCGCCTTTGAGGAGCAACGGCACCACTACGCGCTCGTTCGGCGCGTGGACGCGATCATCCGGCAACGTCGCGCCGAGGTACACGAGGGGCACCCCCAGGAACTGCTGGAGCACCGCCGCGGGTCCCGAACCACCTGCCCGCGCGAAGCGGACGGGCTGGTCGAAGGCCAGTTCCATCGCCTCGCGCACGGCGGCGTTGGCCGGGTCGTCCGGGCTGACCGCGTACGGCGGCACGCCGGTGCCGCGGAAGTTCACCTCGGCGCGGATGCCCGGCGGGGTGTGCCGTTCGACGAACGCGAGGAGCTGCTCGCGCACGCGGTCGGGGTGCTGGTCTGGCACGAGCCGGAAGCTGATCTTCGCGGTCGCGGACGCCGGGATGATCGTCTTCAGGCCGGGCCCGGTGTAGCCGGCGCTGATGCCGTTGATCTCGGCGGTGGGCCGCACCCAGATCCGTTCGAGGGTGCTGTAGCCGGTCTCGCCGTGCGCGGCCTGGGCGCCGCCGCCGTTGTGCCGCAGCCACTTCTGCTCGTCGAACGGCAGCGAGGCGTAGTCGGCGCGTTCCTCCGCGGACGGTTCGCGGACGTCGTCGTAGAAGCCGTCGAGCTGGATCCTGTTGTCGTCGTCGTGCACCGCGGCGATCAGTTTCGCGAGTGCCGTCGCGGGGTTCGGAATGGCGCCGCCCGCGCGTCCGGAATGGACGTCGTCGGTGCCGCCGAAGAACGTGATCTCGCCGCCGAGAACACCGCGCTGCCCGGTGTTGACGGTCGGCGCGTCGCGTTCGTGCAATGCGGTGTCGGTGAACACGACGAGATCACACGCGAGCGATTCCCGATGATCTTCCAGGAGCTTTCGCAGGTGCGGCGAGCCGGATTCCTCCTCGCCCTCGACGAAGAGCTTCAAGGTCACGCTCGGCGCATTCCGGCCGCTCGCCGCCAGATGTGCCCGAACGCCGAGCAGGTGCATCGCGACCTGCCCCTTGTCGTCGCTCGCACCCCGCCCCAGGATCTCGTCGCCGCTGATCACGGGCTCGAACGGCGGGTGCTCCCAGCGGTCGAGGGGGTCGACGGGCTGCACGTCGTGGTGGCCGTAGACCAGCACGACCGGGGCCTGCGGATCTTCGGCGGGCCAGCACGCGAACACGGCGGGAAGCGCTGGTCCGTCACCCCAGACCGCGACCTCCGGCCAGCCGTCCGCGGTCAGCCGGTCCGCGAGCCAGTCGGCGGATCTCCGCACGTCGGCGTGGTGCGCGGGATCGACGCCGATGCCGGGAATCTTGATCCACTCGCACAGGCCGGCCACGAAGGAATCGGCCAGCGCGGCGACGGCGGCGCGTTCAGGGAGTTCGGAATGACGAGAATCACCTGCCACGCTCGTGGACAATAGGCCAGCCCCATCTCGCCTACGCGGCGTAGGCATGACATGGTGACGCCATGGAACCAACCCGTTCCCGAACGCGGTCGGCGCTGGCACTGGCCGCGCTGCTGGGCCTGGCAGGAGCGACCCACTTCACCAGGCCGAAGCCGTACGACTCGATCGTTCCGCGCTCGCTGCCCGGCACCCCGCGGCAGTGGACGTACGCGTCCGGCGTCGCCGAGCTCGCGGTCGCCGCTGCCGTCGCCACCCCGCGCACGCGCCGGCTGGGCGGGTTCGCCGCCGCCGCGTTGTTCGTGGCCGTCTTCCCGGCGAATGTGAAAATGGCTCTGGATTTCCGGGACAAATCCCCCAAAGCCCGCGCCATCGCCTACGGCCGTCTGCCTCTTCAGATCCCGCTCGTCGCATGGGCCTGGAAAGTGGCGAAAGCGTCCCATGACCACCCTGGGTAATCCTTAACCAAGTGTCCCGCAAACGCTGTCATTTTCCGTGCGAGGAACCTTAGGATGCGCCCTGTGCACACGCTTCTTCAGCGCGCCGCCACCGCTCTCGGCTGGGACGGAGTCGTCGTACCCGACGTCGCCGTCCTGGGCCAGCAGGTGTCCGCGGTCGTGCGCCTGCTCCCCGAGGTGCACGAGTGGAGAACCGAGAACGGCTGGCCGCCCAGATCCGACCCGTCCTGGTTCCGCTCCTGGTTCGAGCCAGAGGCCCACGACCGCCTTCCGGTCGCCGCCGTCGAACTGGTGGGCGTCCTGGTGAGCGAGTCCACGACGGACCGCGCGCTCCAGTCGTGCGGCACCCTGCTGACCCTGGCCCCGTGCGCGGTGATGCTCCCCCGCACCGACGAGTCCCTGGCCTGGTCTTTCATCGAGCTCGACTACTACGGCATCGGTGTCGTGGTCGGCGACGACAGCACCGCGGACCTGATGGTGCCGCCGGAGGACCGGTCGCCGGAGTTCGGGCCGTCGCTCTTCGGGCGGTGGCTGCTGGAGGTCCTGTACGAACGCGTGCTGAAGGAGTCGCACGCGCCCGCAGGCTCCAGCCCGCAGTCCTGACGCTCACCCCACGGACCGGATGAGGTCCTTCAGGCCCTGCTCGTCCAGCAGGTCCGCCGGACGTTCCGTGTGGTCGTGCCGCACGTAGTGGAACGCCGCCCGCACCTGCTCCAGCGGCACGTTCATCAACGCCGCCCACGCCAGCCGGTACGCCGCGAGCTGCACCGACAGCGCGGGCAACGCCTCGGCGTCCGGCACCGCGCCGGTCTTCCAGTCGACGACCGTCCAGCCGTCAGGGTCGCGGTAGACGGCGTCCATCCGGCCGCGCACCGAGATGCCGTCGAACTCCGCCTCGAACGGCACCTCCACGTCGTGCGGGGTGCGCTCGGCCCAGTCGCTTGCGAGGAACGACTCCTTCAGGCGTTCCAGGTCGGCGTCCGGGGAGGCGTCCGCGTCGCCGGCGCCGGGCAGTTCGTCCAGGTCCAGCAGCCGGGTGGCGCCGAAGCGGTTCTCCAGCCAGGTGTGGAAGGCCGTGCCGCGGCGGGCCAGCGGGTTCGGCGGGAACGGCAGCGGGCGGCGCAGGCGGCGGGCCAGCAGGTCCGGGTCCTTGGCCAGCTCGACGAGCTGCGAGACCGACAGGTGGTCGGGCAGCAGGACCTGCTCGCGACGGTTCTGGGACGCGGCGCGTTCGGCGAGCAGCACGTCGACGTCGGCCGCCCAGCCCTCCGGGTCCGCGTCCTCTGGCATCTCCGGGTCGTCGGGGACCACGTCGTCGGGCAGCGGTTCTGGCTCCGGCGGGAAGTCGTCGTCCGGGGGCTCGTCGGTGGGCGGCGGGTAGTCCTCTTCGTCGACGACTTCGGGCACGGGCTCGTCGAAGATCAACGCCAGCGGCTCCGGCGGGGCGTTGCGCAGCTGGTCGAGGGCGGCCAGCACCATCTCGGCGCCCTCGACGACGGCGTCGCGCCGCTTGCCGAGCGGGTCGGCCGGCCAGATCGACGACTTCACGTCCTCGGCCAGCGGGTTCGGGGTGTCGAGCTCGGGTTCCTCGGCCCACGCGCTGATGTCGCCCGGCGGGTTCTCGCGTTCCAGGACCTCGTGCATCTCCTTGAGGAACACCGACGGGCCCTTCGGCTTGTCGCCCGCCTCCGCCCACCAGTGACCCGACATGAGGAGGCTGTGCTCGGCCCTCGTCACGCCCACGTAGAACAGGCGCCGTTCCTCGACGAGCCGGCGTTCCTCGAACTCCTCGGTGTGGATCGCGAGGGCCTCGTCGACCTCCTTGCGGTTGAAGCCCGCGGAGAGCCGCAGCACCGGGAGGTCGGCCGAGTCGCCGCGCAGCGAGGCGGGCAGCTCGGTGACGTTCTTGAGCCAGCACGAGGACTTCTTGCGGCCCGGGAACACGTCGCGGACCAGGTGCGGCAGCGCGACGATGTGCCACTCCAGGCCCTTCGCGGAGTGCACGGTGACGATCTGCACGCGGTCCTCGGAGACCTCGACCTCGCCGGGTTCCAGGCCGTCCTCTGCGTGCTCGGCGGTGTAGAGGTAGTCGAGCAGCGACGGCAGCGTCGCGGACGGCGAGGCGGCGGCGAAGTCCGCGACGACGTCGGAGAACGCGTCGAGGTGGGCGCGGCCGACCATGCCCGGCCGCGACATGGACTCGATGTCCAGCAGCAGGGTGCGTTCGACGTCGGCGACGAGCTCGGGCAACGGCTGGTCGAGCCTGCGCCGCAACGCCGCCAGCTCACCGCCGAGCCTGCGGACGCGCCGGTAGCCGTCGGTCGAGTACGCGTCGGGGTCGCCGGGATCGTCCAGCGCGTCGGCCAGCCCCGCCTGTTCGGCGTGCTCACCGGGCAGCGCGTCGGCGAGGACCATGAGTGGATCGTCCACAACGGACTGTCGAGGTGCGACGCCGGCGAGTTCGCGTGCCCGCTTCCACAGCGCGGCCAGGTCGACGGCCGCGAGCCGCCAGCGCGAGCCGGTGAGCAGGCGGGCGGCCGCCGTGCCGGCCAGCGGGTCGACGAGGACCCGCAGCGCTGAGACGAGGTCGCGCACCTCGGGTTCGTCCAGCAGGCCGCCGAGACCGACGACCTCGACCGGCAGGCCGCGTTCGCGCAGGGCGGCGGCGATGGCGGCCATGTCCGACCGGCGGCGCACCAGCACGGCGGCGGTCGGCGGCACGCCCTCGGCGTCCAGGTGCGCTTCCCACTGCGCGGCGAGGTTGTCCGCCATCCAGTCGAGCTCCTGGCGGATGTTCTCGTGCAACGCGAGCCGGACGTCACCCGGCCCGGCGCCCGGCCGTGCGCGCAGCTCTTCAACGTCCAGACCGGCCTCGCGCAACGGCAGCGACACGGCGTTGGCGAGTTCCAGGACCTCCGGCGGGTTGCGGAAGCTGGTCAGCAGCCCGAACTTCCTCGTCGGCGGGAAGTCCTCGGCGAAACGCGGCAGGTTCGCCGCGGACGCGCCGCGCCAGCCGTAGATGGCCTGCGCCGGGTCGCCCACCGACGTCACCGGCATCGGCTCGCCGTCGCCGAACAACGACCTGAGCAGCACGCGTTGCGCGTGACCGGTGTCCTGGTACTCGTCCAGCAGCACCGCGCCGTACCGCTCGCGTTCGCCAGAGGCCACCTCTTCGAACTGGGCGAGCTGCGCGGCCAGTGACATCTGGTCGGCGAAGTCGAGCGCGGCCTCCTTGCGCTTGCGTTGCTGGTACGCGTCGAGCAACGGCAGCAACGCGATGCGCAACCGTTGCGCCGCAATGACTTCCTTGAGCTTTTCGGGCAGCGCGTCCCGCTGCCGCGGCGCGCGCGGGGCGTTCTCGATCAACGCCGTGAGCTCGGTGGCGTGCCGTTCGAGCTGGTCGGGCGTCACGAGGTGCTCGCCCAGCTCGCCCGCCAGCGACAGCAGGTAGCCCGTGATCGTGGCGGGCACCTTGTCGGTGTCGAGGTCCTTCGCCCACGTCGACACGACCCGGTGCGCGAGCTGCCAGGACGCCGTCTCGGTGAGCAGCCGGACGCCGGGCTCGACGGGCAGCCGGAGCCCGTGCTCGGTGACCAGGCGGCCCGCGTAGGCGTGGTAGGTCAGCACGACGGGTTCGCCGGTCAGCACGGACATCTTGCGCTCGCCGCTCGGGTCGAGCTCGTCCAGCAGGGACGATCCCGCGAGCCTGCGCAGCCGTGCCCGCACGCGGTCGGCGAGCTGGCGCGCGGCCTTGCGGGTGAACGTCAGGCCGAGCACGCGGTCGGGCTGCACGAGCCCGTTCGCGACCAGCCACACGACCCGCGCGGCCATGGTCTCGGTCTTGCCGGCGCCGGCGCCCGCCACGACCAGCGCGGGCTGCGCGGGTGCGGCGATCACCTCGGCCTGCTCGGGAGTCGGCTTGTTCAGCCCGAGCGCCTCAGCGATCTCAAACGGGCTGACGGTCACCAGTACATCTTCCTACCCGGCCCGTGCGCTTCCGCACCACCCGGGACGGTGTGTTCGCCGACCGTTCTGCCAGAGGAAACACGCAGGTCAACGGCGCTTACTCACTCACCTGACGCCCGGAGGGGTGCACCGGGCACGTCGTGCGCGCCGGGCAGCGGTCGCAGTCCGCGTTCTCCTTCGCGCGGTACTCGGGCCCGAGCACGGACTCCGCCGCGCCCTGCACGACCTCGAGCCACGCCTGCACGCCCTGCTCGTCGAGCGGGGCCTGGGTGCGTTCGACGGCTCCTGTCTTCTTGTCCTCCTTCGCCACGTAGAGCAGGCGCGCGCCGCCCGGCTCCGTCCCGAGTCCGATGTGGGTGAAGCCGCCCAGCGACGACGCGAGCTGGTACACCGCGAGCTGCGGGTGTTCCTGGGACGCCTCTTTGGACACCGGGCTCTTGCCGGTCTTGAGGTCGATCACGACCGGACGGCCGTTCTCGTCCTGTTCCAGCCGGTCGACGCGGCCCCTGACCTGGAGCCACGGCCCGCCGTCGCGCTTGGGGACCTCGACGACCATCTCCTCCTCGACGGCGACCTGGGTGAGCTGGGTGCGGCTCATGGTCAGCCACGCGAGGAACGTGTCGAGCATCTTCTCGACGCGCAGGCGTTCGCGGCGGGAGAACCAGGGCGCGCCCGCGTCCACCGCGGCCCACGCCTCGTCCAGCTTCACCCGCAGCTGCTGGGAGTCGGCCCCGCTGGCCGCCGCCTGCGCCAGGGCGTGCACCAGCGTGCCCGTGACCGAGGCGAGCTCGGCCGGGTCCTGGCCGCCGTGCCGTTCGACGACCCACCTCAGCGGGCACTTCGTGATGACCTCGATGGTCGAGGGCGTCACGCTGACCTTCTGGTCTTCTGTCCACAGTGGAGCATCGATCGAGACCTCTGCCAGGCCGTACCAGGACTCCGGGTGCGCTCCCGGTACGCCCGCCTCGGCGAGCCTGGCGAGCTGGGTGGCGGCGCGTTCCCTGCGTTCGGGCGGTTCGGTGTCCGAGCAGACCACCCGGCGCAGCTCGCCGACGAGCTCGCCCAGCACCAGGCCGCGTTGCGGGCGGTGCAGCTTGCGTTCGTCCTCCGCGGACGACTCGATCTCGTCGAGGAACCGCGACGGCTGCTCGTCCTCGCCCCTGACCGCGCTGATCAGCAGCTTCGACCGCGCCCGCGAGGCCGCGACCAGCAGCAACCGGCGTTCCTCCGCGAGGATCGGCGCCACCGCCGACACCGACGGCTCCAGCCCGGCCAGCACGTCCACCATGCGTTCGACGCCCAGGACCGTGCCGCGCAGCCGCAGATCAGGCCAGCTGCCCTCCTGAACCCCGGGCACGGCAACGACCTCCCACTCGCGCCCGGCCGCGGAGTGCGCCGTCAGCACCGACACCGCCTCGCCGGTCGGCGCCGAGGCCGCCAGCGTGTCGCCGACGATCCGTTGCGACTCCAGGTAGTCCGCGAACCCGGCCACCCCGGACCCCGGCAACCTGTCGACGTACTTGGCCGCCGCCTCGAACAACGCCACGATCGCGTCCAGGTCCCGGTCGGCCTGCATGCCGGGCATCCCGCGCCGCGACGACTGGGCCACCCACCGCTCCTGCAGCCCGGTCGCCGTCCACAGGTCCCACAGCACGACCTCGACGGACTTGCCGGCCTCGATCGCCTTGCGCGCCAACGAGAGCAGGTGCCCGATCCGCCGCGCGGGCATCGACTCGACGTCCTCCAGGGCCGCCAGCCGGTCACCCGTCTCGACGACCTCGACCAGCAGCTCACCGCTGGGCCGGTCGTTCCCCGCGGCCATCTCGAGCCTTCTGAGACCGCGCCGCAACCGCCGCAGTGCCAACGGATCCGCGCCACCGTAGCTGGACGCCAACAGCATCGACGCCGTGTCCTCGTCCAACGACCCCGGCGCCGCCGCTGCCCTGACCAACGCCAGCAACGGCCGCACCGAAGGCTGCTGTGCCAACGGCAACTCGTCCGACGCCACCGACACCGGCACCCCGGCCGCGAGCAACGCCCGTTGCAACACCGGCAACGACAACGTCGCCGACCGCACCACCACGGCCATCTGCGACCAGGGCACCTCATCGGCCAGGTGCGACCGCCGCAGCTGGTCCGCCACCCACGCCGCCTCCTGCGCGGACGACGCGAGCAACCGAACCTGCACCGACCCCTCGCCGTCGACGGGGTCGACCGTCCGCGCAGGCGACGCCCCCGGCAACCTCGCCGCCAGCCGCGCCACCGCGTCCCGCACCTCGGGCATCATCCGGTGCGACTGCCTCAGCACCACGGTCTCGCCGTCGGCGTCCCGGAGGATCTCCGGATCGGCCCCGCGGAACGTGAAGATCGCCTGGTCCGGATCCCCGGCCAGGACGAACCGCGCCGCGTGCGACCCCAACGACCGGATCAACGAGTACTGCATCGGATCCAGGTGCTGCGCGTCGTCCACCAGCAGGTACCTGATCCGCCGCCGTTCCGCGAACAACAAGTCCTCGTCGTTCACGAACGCCGCATAAGCCGACGACACCAACTCGGCCGCGTCATAAGCAGGCGCGTAAGCCGTGGCCGAGTCCATCCCGGACAGCAGGTTGACCGCCTCGTACTGGGCGCCGAACCGCCCGGCGGCGACCCACACGTCCCGCCCGTGCTCCTCGCCGAGCGCGATCAAGTCCTCGGGCCCGAGCCCCCGCTCCGCCGCCCGCAACAGCAGATCCCTGAGCTCGTGCGCGAACCCGGGCAACTCCAACGCCGGCCGCAACCGCTCAGGCCACTGCAACGCACCCAGCTCGACGTCACCGGCCAGCAACTCCCGCACCATCGCGTCCTGGTCGGGCCCGGACAACAACCGCGGCGGCGGCTCCCCCATCAGCACGGCCTGGTTCCGCAACACCGCGAACGCGTACGAGTGCACCGTCCGCACCAACGGCTCCCGGATCGCCTGGAGCCGCCCGGTCAGCAACTGCGTGATCCGAGCCCGCAACGCCACCGACGCACGCCGGTTCGCGGTGAGCACCAGCACGTTCTCGGGATCGGCCCCCTGCTCCAGCACGACGTGGGCAGCCAACTCGGCGAGCAACGTCGTCTTGCCGGTGCCGGGCCCGCCGAGCACGCGGACGAAGCCCGCGGCGTCGAAGACCCGCTGGGCAGCAGCGTCCCACCGGGGACGCGGGCGCGTCTCCGGCTTCCGGCGGACCAGCTGAGGTGCAAGTGCCACACCCCGATTGCACCACGCGCCACCGACAAGATCGCTCACCCCCGCCGTGAGCAGCGAAGGAAGTAACGGGCGGGAGGAGGACGTGGGAGGTAGCGGAGGCCTGGGAGAGGGCGGCGGAGAGGCAGAGGAGGGGAGCGGCAGCAGGTGGCGGCGGAGGCGGCGGAGGCGGCGGCGGCGGCGGAGGCGGCGGCGGAGGCGGCGGAGGCGGCGGCGGAGGCGGCGGAGGCGGCGGCGGAGGCGGCGGAGGCGGCGGCGGAGGCGGCGGCGGAGGCGGCGGCGGAGGCGGCGGCGGCGGCGGCGGAGGCGGAGGCGGAGGCGGAGGCGGCAGCGGAGGCGGAGGCGGCAGCGGAGGCGGAGGCGGCAGCAGCGGCAGCGGCAGCAGCGGCAGCGGCAGCAGCGGCAGCGGCAGCAGCGGCAGCGGCAGCAGCGGCAGCGGCGGCGGCGGCGGCGGACCCACATGACCGTGGCAAGGCAAGGCAAGACGGGTCAAGGCAAGACCGGGGTAAGGCGAGACGGGTCAAGGATGGCTTTAGGGCCTGGCGAAGCCGGAGGCGAGCCCGACCGAGCGCGCGCTCAGGGCAATGGCGCAGCCGAGCCCAGCCAAGACCCAACGCAATGCCGAAGGCGAGGCGTCACTCCTGGAACCGCTGTCCAAGCGGTATCGGTGACGTGCCCACCCAACTCAGCCACGCACCAACGAGATTGGGGCTTGACTTTGGGTGCGAGGTGCTACCACTTGTGGCTCGGCCGGGCGTTCTTCCCGGCCTTTTCCGGTCCGACAAGCGCCTCGCAAGGGCCCCGAAGTCAAGCCCCAATCTCTATCGTCGCGAAGCGGCGATGAAATGACCCGGCTCGTCAAAGTCTTTGCCCCCAACGCAACCACCGCCAAACGCGACGCACCCCGCACGCCCCGGAACAGCGCAGTTCACAGCCATGAACCCCCGCCCACCACCACCCCGGAACCGATTTCGTCTACCTTCTTGACAGATACCGATGGTCTAGTCCACTTTTAGAAACGTTGTGAGCCCCCTCACTGCCAGCTCCGCCGCCCTGGACCGAGCAGTCTTTGGAGGACTGATGAAGCGGTTCCTAGTCGGCGCAGTCGCTGCCACCTGCGCGGCGATCATGCTGCCCACGACCGCACAGGCCGCCGTCAACCCGGTACTCGCAGCCCCCTACCTCTACCAGTGGGGCGGCCAGCCGAACCCCGCCACGGTGATGCAGCAGACGGGCATCAAGTCGTTCACCCTCGCCTTCATCCTGAGCGACGGCACCTGCAACCCGAAGTGGGACGGCAGCCGCAGTCTCACCGGCTCGGACAAGACCCTGATCAACAACATCCGCGCGGCCGGCGGTGACGCGGTGCCGTCGATCGGCGGCTGGTCCGGCAACAAGCTCGGCCAGTTCTGCACGAGCCCACAAGCACTCGCCGGCGCCTACCAGAAGGTGATCGACGCCTACCAGCTCAAGGCGATCGACATCGACATCGAGGCCGCCGAGTTCGAGAACAACGCCACGCAGGACCGCGTGCTCGGCGCCCTCAAGATCGTCAAGCAGAACAACCCCGGCGTGAAGACCGTCATCACCATGCCGACGGACCGCACCGGCCCGAACTCGTGGGGCAAGCGGCTGGTCACGCGGGCCAAGGAACTGAACGCGCCGATCGACACGTGGGCCGTCATGCCGTTCGACTGGGGCAGCGGCGGTGACATGTTCGCCTACACCAAGTCCGCGGTCGACGGGCTGAAGAACCACGTCAAGTCGACGTTCGGGCTGACCGACGACGCGGCGTACCGGCGCAGCGGCCTGTCGTCGATGAACGGCAAGACCGACACCGGCGAGACCGTGACCCCGCAGAACTTCCGCGACATCGTCACGTGGGCCAACTCGAAGCACCTGTCGCGGGTCAGCTTCTGGGCCGTGAACCGGGACCGCGGTAACTGCGGAGCCATGAGCTCCTCATGCAGCGGTATCAACCAGCAGACCTACGAATTCACCAAGGCGCTGGCGAAGTTCACTGGTTAGACACGAACCCCTCCGGTGGCCGGACGTGACCCCGACCCCGTCCGGTCACCGGAGTCCCACCAGGAACTCTCCGGCGTCGAGCGCCACCCCGAACTCGTCACCGGTCGCGAAGTCCGCGCCGGCGGCCAGCCACCAGGCAGCCTGCTCCGCGTCGTCGATCCCCTCGACGGCCACCCGCACGCCGCGTTCGCGCAGCAACGGCAACAACGCCGCCACATAAGGGGATCGTGACGCCACCAACTCGCGCGCGATCCGCACGGCGCGCACCGGCACGTCGGACGCGAGCAGGCCGAAGTCCAGCGGTCCCATGCCGAAGTCGTCGATGGCGGTCAGCACGTTCATCCGCGTCAGCACCGCGAGGTTGTCGACGGCGTCGGGCAGGACGAGCACGTTGCCGGGCACGCTGACCATCAGCATCTCCGACGGCACGCCGAGCTCGTCGAGCACCTGCACCACGCGGGACACCAGGTCCGCGTCGGACGCCTGGTGCGCGGTCAGCCGCACGGCCAGCGGCAGGTCGAACTGCCCGCGCTGCCGCCACCACGCCGCCTGACCGCCCGCGACCTTCAGCAGCCAGCCGCCCAGCGGCAGGATCAGGCCGGTCTGCTCGGCGAGGCCCGCGCACCGGTCGTGGTCCAGCGGCCCGGAAGGCAGGTCCCAGAACAACTCCGCCTCGACGCCCGCGACCTCACCGCTCGCCAGCCGCACGATCGGCCGGTACCGCACGGTGATCTCGCCGTCCTCCCACGCGGCCGGCATCGCCACGGCCAGCGCGTCGTCGCGGCGTTCCTCGGCGTCCTGGCCCGCGTGGAACAGCTCCCACTGGCCGCGCCTGCCCTTCTTGGCGCGGCGCAACGACCTCTCCGCCGAGCGCAGCACGTCGAGCGGCTCGGTGTCGGCGGGTGGCCGGTGCACGACGCCCGCGCTCATCGACGCGGACACGCCGTGGCCGTCGACGAACGTCGGCTCGGACATCAGGTCCTCGTTGATGCTCTTCATGATCGTGTCGATGCGCGGGGTCGACGCCGTGTTCTCCAACAGGACGCCGAACTCGTCGCCGCCGAACCGCGCGATCATGACCTTCTCACCCGCCAGCAACGCCTTCAGCCGGCCGGACACGTGCTGCAGGTAGCGCTCGACGACGCGGCCGCCGAAGGTGTCGCGCAACATGCCGAACGCGTCGAGGTCGAGGTGGAACACCGTGATGCCGTGCACGGGATCGGCCTTGCGCAGCGCGGTCTCCAGCTGCGTGGTGAAGAACTGGCGGTTCGGCAGCCCGGTCAGCGGGTCGTGCAGCGACTGCCGCTTCAGCTCGCTCTGCAGCAGCTCCAGCTCGGTGCCGTCCTCGATCACCACGACGAAGTTGCTCGGCTCGTCGTCGGCGCCACGCAGCAGCGACGCCGTCAGCGTCACGCGGGCGGACTCGCCGTCCTGGCGCAGCAACCGCTGCGACTGCTGGACGCGGTCGACGGCTCCGGAGGCGAGGTCGGTCATCGCCTCCCGCAGCATCTCGGTGAACGCGGGCTCGATCAGGTCGAGCAACGGCGTGCCGACGAGTTCGTCCGACGTGCGGCCGAGGATCTCGCCGATCGCCTCGTTGACGGTGAGCAGCCTGCCTTCGAGGTCGACGATCAGCACGCCGTTGGTGGACGACGTGACGACCTCGTTGAAGCGGGCCTCGCTCTCCTTGAGGTTCCAGTTCGCGTCGCGGACGGCCTTGAGCAACGACCGCTGCATGCTCTCCTGCTGCGCCAGCACGGACTCCGCGTTGGCCGCGGTGAAACCGGCGCCCAGCGCGCCCATCGCGAGCGCGATCCGTTCCGCGTACTGCGAGACGGGCTGGAACTCGGGCAGCGCCAGCAGGCCCTTGCCGAGCACCTCCGTGGTGCAGCGCAGGCCGAACTTGCCGAGGTGACCGAGCGTGGCCAGATCCGCGCCGGCCCCCTCGATCGGGGTCGTCGCGAACGGCTCGGCGTGCAGCATCGAGCACAGCGCGTCCAGCCGGAGCGCCAGCTCCTGGTCGAGGTCGTCGCGTCCCAGCGGAATCGCGACGGCGCTGAGCAGCTTGTACGACCATTTCCGGGCGAGCGTCATCCGCGCCCGCGCATTGTCCTGCGGCGAGGGCGTTACACGAGTTGCTCGACTCGGGTTGGACATTCGGGGCTGCCTCGCAATGGGCTCTTGAGGTACGGCAGTTTACCCACGCAGTGTCGATCCCACCTCAACCGGCAGCGTGAATCGACTTCACTCTATCGATATCTTCTATGGCTTACGGCCAACGCCCGCGAACGCGATCCTGTTCACCGCCGGGTCGTCGGAGATGTCGCCGGGGCCACCAGGTCGCCATTCGGCGAATTTGACCAGACCCGGTTCGACCAGCTCGAAATCACCGAAGAAGCCCTCGATCTCGGCACGATCACGGTAGGTCACGTCACCGCCGCCCGACTTCGCCATCCGGTCCGTGACGTTCCTGGCCTCGTCGTTCACGTGGTCACCGGCCATGTGCGAGATCGCGAGGTAGCTGCCGGGCGCCAGCGCCTCGCGGTACCGCTTCAGCAGCCCCTGCGGGTCCGCCTCGTTCGGCACCCAGTGCACCATGAACAGCATCAGCACCCCGATCGGCTGGTCGAAGTCGAGCAGCCGGTTCGCCTCCCCGCTCGTGAGGATGCTCTCGGGGTCGCGCATGTCGGCCTGCAGCACGCCGACCCTGTCGTTGCCCGCGATGATCAGCTCGCCGTGCGCCACGGCCACGGGATCGCGGTCCACGTACAGGATTCGGCACTCCGGGGCCTCGTCCTGCGCGACCTCGTGGACGTTCGCCACGGTCGGGATGCCCGACCCGATGTCGAGGAACTGCCGCACGCCCTGGTCGGTCATGAACCGCACCGCGCGGCGCAGGAAGGCCCGGTTCAGCCGGGCCGCGCTGCGCGAGTTCGGCATCATCTCCTCGGCCTTGTCGCCCATCAGGCGGTCGACCGCGAAGTTGTGCGCGCCTCCGAGCAGGTAGTCGTACACCCGTGCCGCACTCGGCACCGAGACGTCCACGCTCTGCGGAATCCAGTTCTGCCCGTCGGACACGACGACCCACCCTCTTCAGGTTGCGGACGCACTAGCTTAGTCACGCACAAACCGGACACGGTTACGCCGCAAGTGTGAACGCAAGCCACCCGATCGGGCACTGTCACTCTGCACCGAACGACTCATAGGGTGACTCGATCTCTTTCCGCCTCGCGTAGGAGCGATGATGTCCGTCCCGGTGGCACCCGGAAGGCTGCCGTTCCTCGGGCACACGTTGCCGATGCTCAGGAAAAGATTCGCTTTCACGGGGAATTTGCGTGATCAGGGCGAACTCGTCGAAGTCCACCTCGGGCCTTTGCGCGCGTTATTCGTGGCAAGTCCGCGGTTGACGCACCAGGTGCTGGTCACCGACGCGTCGAAGTTCCACAAGGGCCGGATGTACGACAAGTTCCGCCCGTTCGTCGGCAACGGCCTGGCCGTGTCGAACGGGTCGTTCCACCTGCGCCAGCGCCGGATGATGCAGCCGGCGTTCCACCGCGACCGGATCGCCGGGTACGCGGAGATCATGCGCCGCGCGGCCACCGAGATCGCCGACTCCTGGCGGCCCGGCGAGGTCAGGCAGTTCGAGGCCGACATGCAGGGCCTCGCGGTCACGATCGTCGGCGAGGCGCTGTTCTCCACCGAGATCGGTCAGAAGGCCATCGACGAGGCCCGGCGCTCGGTCTTCGTGATCATCCGCAACGGCATCATGCGCGCGCTCTCACCGGGGTTCGTGGAGAAGCTGCCCATCCCGGCCAACCGCGAGTTCGACGAGGCCATCGCCAGGATGCGGGCGATCGTCACCGAGGTGGTCGAGAGCCGCCGCGGCGACGACACCGACCACGGCGACCTGCTGTCGACGTTGCTGATGGCGCAGGACCCCGAGACCGGTGAGCCGATGACCGACGAAGAGGTCTTCGACGAGGTCATCACGCTGCTGACGGCGGGCATCGAGACGACCGCGCTCGCGCTCGCCTGGATCTTCCACGAGATCGCCGCCAACCCCGAGGTGGAGCGCGGAGTTCTCGCGGAGCTCGAAGAAGTGCTGGGAGACCGCGAGATCACCGTCGGCGACGTGCCGAGGCTGACCTACGTCGGCCGCGTCGCCCAGGAGGTCCTGCGGAAGTACCCGCTGTGGCTCGTGATGCGCCGCACCGCCGTCGAGGTCGAGCTCGGCGGTGCCGTGCTGCCGGCGGGCACCGAGGTGATCCTCAGCCCGCACACCATGCACCACGACCCGGTCAACTTCCCGGACCCCGAGCGGTTCGACCCCGATCGCTGGACTCCCGAGCGTGCCAAGGAGTTGCCGAAGGGCGCGTTCGTGCCGTTCGGCGGCGGCATCCACCAGTGCATCGGCAACCACTTCGCCCTGACCGAGATCGCCATCGTGGTGGCGACGGTCTGCCGGCGCTACCGGCTCGTCCCGGACCGGCCGGTGCGCACCAGGTTCACCAACGCGGCATACCCCAACGACCTGATGATGAGGGTCGTCCCCCGCTAGCTGGAAGGTTGCTCCCCCATGCGTTTCCGTCGGCTTTGTGCCGCCGTGCTGCTGGCCGCGTTCCTACCGGTTCCCACGCCGGCGAACGCTGCCCAGACGACCTGTGAGGACGTCTACACACCCGTTCAGTTCGGACTGATCAAGCAGACGATGTACGGCCGTCTGTGCGTGCCCCAGGGCGCGAAGACGCTGCAGGTGCTCGTGCCCGGCGGCACGTACACCAGCGGCTACTGGGACATCCCGGTGGACAGCGACAAGCGGTCGGTCGTGCGCGCGATGAACAACGCGGGCATCGCCACCATGGCCGTGGACCGCATCGGTTCCGGCAAGTCCACCAAGCCGCTCAGCATCCTGGTCGACGTGCCGAACCAGGCCCAGGCCGTGCACCAGGTCATCGAGAAGCTGCGGCCGCGGTTCGCGAAGGTGATCGTCGGCGGCCACTCCATCGGCTCGGCCATCGCGATGGCCGAGGCGGGGATCTACAAGGACGTCGACGGCGTCCTCGTCACCGGCATGACGCACCAGTGGGACTACGTGCGCGCGGTGCCGGCGCTGACGAACCTCGTGCCGGCGTTGCTCGACGCGAAGCTCGGCCTGCGCGGCCTCGACGTCGGCTACCTGACGACGGTGGCGGGCAGCCGGTACCGCATGTTCCACGCGCCCGGCCCCGAGGTCCCGGCCGTGACCTCCTGGGACGAGGCCACTAAGGACGTCGTGTCCGCCGGTGAGTTCGTCACGACCGCGTTGATGTCGAACCTGGTGCTGCCGGTCAGCGCCGCGATCGACGTGCCGGTGATGACCATGCAGACGTCGGCCGACTACTTCTGCGGCACCCCGCCGCTGGGCGCCGACTGCTCGTCCGCGCAGGCGCTGGTCAGGTCCGAGAAGCCCTTCTACCCCAAGGCACCGCGCCTCGACGGGTACGTCGTCAACGGGTACGGGCACGTCTTCAACTTCGACACGAAGAGCGCCGACGCCTACCACGCGGCTCTCGTCGCCTGGCAGCGCGGCATCTAGGCAGGCGGCTGGGAGCGTTGCGGGGCAACGTTCCCAGCCTGCCTAGTCCGGCAGCGTGCGCAGGAACTCTCCCGCGTCCTTGGGCGAGCCGAAGTGGGGGCCGATCGCGAGGTCGGCCCCTTCCCCGTGCCACCACTCGGCCTGCTCGGCGGTCTCGATGCCGTCGACGCAGAGGTTCACGCCCACGTCGTGCACGGCCTGGATCAACGCGGTGGAACGCGGATCCTGCCGTCGCACCAGGTCCTTCGGCACGAGCACGGACACGATCGGCATCTCGCTCAGCCACACCAGGTCGCGCGGCCCGAGCCCGAAGTCGTCGAGCGCGATCCGCACGCCCATGTCCGCGAGGGTGCCGAGGTTGTCCGCCGCGTCGGCCACGCCCAGCACGCCGACGGGCATGGTGAGCGTCAGCCGTTCGCCGGGCATCGCGGTCTCCTCCAGCACCTTCGCGATGCGCGACACCAGGTCCGCGTCGGTGGCCTGGTGGTGCGTGAGCCGCACGCCGAACTGCTGGTCGAGCTCGCCGCGCTGACGCCACCACTGGGCCTGGCCGGCGGCGATGCGCAGCAGCCACTCGCCCATCGGGAGGATGAGGCCGCTCTCGTCGGCGAGCGCCGCGCACCGGTCCGAGAGGTCCCAGTGCAGCAACGCCTCCACGCCCGCGAGCGCGCCCGTCGCCAGGTCGCGGACGGGCTGGTAGACGACGCCGATGTCGCCCTGCTCCCACGCGCCCGGCATGACCACGGCGAGTGCCGCGTCCCTGCGTCCGGCGGAGTCCTCGTTGGTGTGGAACAGCTCCCACTGGCCGCGCCGGTCGCGCTTGGCCTGCCGCAGCGCCAGGTCCGCCGTGCGGAGCAGCTCGACCGGGTCGACGTCGGGTGACGGCTTGTGCACCACGCCCGCGCTCACCGAGACCGCCAGACCGTGGTCGTCCACATAGGTCGGTTCGCCGAGGTCGGCGTTGATGGTGGCCATCGTGGTGGCGATGTTCGGCGTGTGCGGGGTGTTCTCGACGAGGATGCCGAACTCGTCGCCGTCGAACCGGGCGACCATGGCCTTCTCGCTGGACATCACCGCACGCAGCCGGCGGGCGACGTGCTGGAGCAGGTGCTCGCCGACGCGTGCGCCGAGGCTGTTGCACACCAGGCCGAACGCGTCGAGGTCGAGGTGGAAGATCGTCACGCCGAGCGCGGGGTCGGCGCGGCGCAGCGCGGTCTCCAGGTGGGTGGTGAAGAACTGCCTGTTCGGCAGGCCCGTCAGCACGTCGTGCAGCGACTGCCTGCGCAGTTCTCCTTGCAGGAGCGCGAGTTCCGTGTCGTCGTCGGCCATGACGAGGACGTGACTGGGCTTGCCCTCGTCGTCGCGCAGCAAGGACGCCGTGAGCGTGACCTTGGCGAATTCCCCGTCACCGCGCACGAGTTGCATCGGTTCGCGTTCGAACTCGCCGAGTTCGCCCAGCACCCGTTCCATCATCTCGCGGAACACGACGATGGACGGCGGCGCGATGAGCTCGACGAGGCGGGTGCCCGCCTCCGGCTGACGTCCGATGATCACGCCGATGGACTCGTTGCCCCACGCCAGCCTGCCGTCGAGGCCGACGATCAGGACGCCGTTGGTGGACGAGGACGCGATGCCCGCGAACTTCGCCTCGCTCTGGCGCCGGTCCCGTTGCGCGTCGTGGGCGGCCTTGAGCAGCGCCTGCTGCATGCTCTCCTGCTGGTCCAGGATCACCCGCGCCCTCGCCGCGGTGAAGCCGCACGTCAGCGCTCCGATGCCGCCGACGACGCGGACCGCGTGCTGGTCGCTCGCGCGGAACTCCTGCAACGCCAGCAGGCCCTTGCCCAGCACGTCGACCGTGCGCTTGAGCCCGGGCTCGTTGACGTAGCCGAGAGCGACGAGCCGCTCGCCGACCTCCTCGAAAGGGGCAGGGTCGAACGGTTCGCGGTGCAGCGCCGCGCACAATGCGTCGAGCTGAGCGCCCAGTGCGGCGTCCAGCTCGTCTCTGCTCAGCGCGACCACGACGACGCTGCTGAGCAGGTAGCTCCACTTGCGCGACAAGGCTTCTCGCGCGCGGACGGCGGCGGTGTCCGTGAGTGGAGCGGCATCGGGTCTTCGGCTTGGTTTCGTCATTCCCGTTGCCCTGTATGGGTTGAAGAGTGTCCGGGAGTTTACCTACCGGCAGTCGACGCTCATTGCGCCAACCGTGTGATCCTCCGACACTACAGCGTGATTTCAGCCCTTACGACCACCGCACGACTTTAGCCACCTGGGCAGCCCGCGCACTGAACCATCCGAGTGACAACCGAACCACTCGATCAGGCACTGTCATCGCCGCCCGAACGGCTCCTAGGGTGGTCCGGCCCGACTCCACGGGGAGTCCGACTTCGACACGAACCCGGCACTCCTCACGAAGTGCTTGTGCCGCAACGGTCGAAGTTTCGAAACAACGAACACCACCGGCGTTCCACCGCGAACGGACTGAAGCGCATGCCTCGACAATGGCTGGTACCGCTGCTCCGCTGGCTGCGCGGTGGACACCGGACCAGATCCACGCCGCCGAGAACGACGTCCAGGAGCGCGCGGCCACCGTCGTCGGCGAGGCCGTCCTCCCCACGGCGGGCCTAGCTAGTGGTGTGTCTCGGAACGTTGGCGAGGTAATCCACGCTCAGCAGGGCGCCTCGCGGCACCGCCCCCACACCCCCGTACAACCAGTACGACGGCGTGGGGGCGGCACCACGATGCACCCGTCTGACCGCGCATTCCCCCGGCAACGTTCCGAGCCACACCACTAGACTCACCGCATGGACGAAGAGATCCACGAGCGAGTCCGCGACCTGATCATGGCCATCCCCCGCGGACGCGTAGCCACCTACGGCGACATCTCAGATCTCGCGAAGGCCCCGTCCCCGCGCCTCGTGGGCCGCATCCTGAACGAGGACGGCCACGACCTCCCGTGGCAGCGAGTCCTGAAGGCCGACGGCACCTGCGCCCCGCACCTGCGCGACACCCAGCTCCAGCTCCTGCACGAGGAGGGCGTGCCGAACCTGGACGGCACGGTCAACCTCCGCGAGTACCGCTGGGAGAAGGCCCGTAAGGAGGAGAAGGAGTCGCCGGGCCTCTGGTAGCAGGCTGACGCGGGGGTCCCCCTGGGATGAGGATCCCCCGCGGCCCAACGTACTCAGCAGGTCTGACACTCCGCGGCCGCACGCACGAGGCGTGCCGCGACCGCAGACCGGTACCTCTGGACCAACGCCGCGATCACCAGCGGATGTGCTCCGACCGGCGCGGAGACCACGTCCGCCCCGCTCGCGACCAACGCCGAGTGGAACACCCCCGGCGCCAGCAACCACGACGCGACCACAACCCGCCCGGGAGTGCCCGCCACCACCTCGCCGATCTTCGGCGAAGCGGTCGCCACGTACCCCACCGCGCAGGCCCCGACCTGCTGGGCCGCCACCCGCACGGTCTCCAACGCCAAGGCGTTCGAAGACCCGGCGGCTCCCAGCACCACCGAATCCCCGGCCCGAACCCCGGCCTCCACCAACCGATCCCGGACCGCAGGCACGGCATCCAGCCCCAGCGGCGGAGTCACCACCACCCCGGGAACCCCGGCGACCTGGGCCGGGATGTCGGCCCGAACGTGATACCCGGCCGCCAGGAACACCGGCACCACAACACAAGCCGAGTCCACAACGGACCGGACAGACGGCTCCAGCACGTCCGCATAGGCCACCACCACGGGCACGTCGACAAGTGCCTGCACCCCAGCGGCGACAGCGGCACAGACCGCGAGCCCGCCGGCATCCCGAGTCCCATGAAACGCCAGCACCAGTTTCACACGGGCTCCATCGCAAGCCGATACCCCCGCTTGACCACCGTGCACACCATCTGCGGCGCCCCCAGAGCGGTCCGCAACCGCCCCACAGCGGTCTCCACCGCGTGCTCCTCTCCACCGGAAGGCAACGCGGCCAACAACTCCTGCCGGGAAACCACCCGTCCGCGCGCAGCCACCAAAGTCCGCAACACGGCCATGGGCGCAGGCGCGACGGGCCTCAACTCTCCGTCGACCACCACAGCTTGTGCGCGCATCTCCATGTCCCGGGACGCGATCCGCAACCGCAACGCCCGAGCAGGCAGCTCCACGGTCAGTTCCCGGACCATGGACCCGATCCGCGACCGAGCCGGCTGCACCACGGGAATCCCGGCAGCGACCAACGGGCCAGCGGTGATCGCCCCCACCCCGACCACCAGCACCTCCCGCCGCAGCCGCGAGACCAGCGCCGCGGCATCCGGCGCGGACCGCAGCACCGAGGCCGCCGCGGGCGCCGAGGTGAACGTCAAAGCATCCACCGAGCCGGCCACCACAGCATCGATCAACCGCAGCAACGGCCCGGTGTCGGCAGGCGGCTCCCACCGGTAAACGGGAATCTCCACGACGTCGGCGCCGGCGGCGACCAACGACCCGACGAAGTCCGGCAACGGCTCTCCGTGCAGCTGAACGGCGACCCGCTTCCCGGCAACCCCGAGCCGCAACAGGTACTGCAACAACTCGGCGTTCGACTCGGAAGTGGGCGACCAGGTCTCGACAAGACCGGCCGCCCGGACCGCCCCCTTGGCCTTGGGCCCGCGCGGCAGCACCACGGCCCCGGACAACGCCCGGTGCAGCCGAGCCGCCAGCCCCCACCCCTCGGCGGCCTCGAACCAGCCGCGAAACCCGATGGCCGTGGTGGCGACCACGACGTCGACCGGCGACGACACCAACTCCAACGTCGCCGCGTGCAGGGTCGCGTCGTCGGGCAGAGGCACGATCCGCAGTGCGGGACCGTGGAGGACCGAGGCACCCTTGCGTTCCAGCAACGCGATCAGCTCGTCGGCGCGGCGGGCCGCGGTGACGCCGATCGTGAACCCCGCCAACGGCAGCGGCCCCGTCACGTCAGCTCCACGACGCCGTCGCGCACGCGCACCCCGTGCACGGCGACGGAGACCGAAGGCGAGTCCAGGCACTTGCCCGTGGCCAGCGAGAACGCCTGCTTGTAGACCGGCGACACGACGACGGGCACGCCTCCCCGGTCGCCGACGATCCCGCGCGACAGCACGGCCGCGCCGCTGAAGGGATCGATGTTGTCCAGGGCGTGCACCGCGCCGTCCGCGGTCAGGAACACCGCCACCTGCGATCCGTCCGGCAGCAGGGCCGCCACCCCCTGCTCAGGACGCAGCGCCTCAACGCCACAGACGATCATCTGACGACCTCCGGAATCCCCAGGGACACGGGAACGCGCTGCCCCCGCTCGGCACGGAACGAGATGCTCGGGTCGGGCACCCCGGGGGCGTTCACGAACGACGTGAAGCGCGCCAGCTTCTCCGGGTCCTCCAGCACGCCGCGCCACTCGTCGGCGTAGTCGTCCACGTGCGCGGCCATCGCGGCCTCCAGGTCGGCGCAGATGCCGAGCTTGTCGTCGACGACGACCTCGCGCAGGTGGTCCAGCCCGCCGTCGAGACCCTCCAGCCACACCGAGGTGCGCTGCAGCCGGTCGGCCGTGCGGATGTAGAACATCAGGAACCGGTCGATCACCCGGATCAGCTGTTCGGTGTCCACATCGGACACCAGCAGGTCCGCGTGCCGGGGCGTGAACCCGCCGTTGCCGCCCACGTAGAGGTTCCAGCCGTTCTCGGTGGCGATCACGCCGAAGTCCTTCGACCGCGCCTCGGCGCATTCGCGCGCGCACCCGGACACCGCGGACTTGAGCTTGTGCGGCGACCGCAGCCCGCGGTACCGCAGCTCCAGCTCGATCGCGAGCCCCACCGAGTCCTGCACCCCGTACCGGCACCAGGTGGTGCCGACGCAGGACTTCACGGTCCGCAACGACTTGCCGTAGGCGTGCCCTGACTCGAACCCTGCGTCGACCAACCGGCGCCAGATCAGCGGCAGCTGGTCCACGGTCGCGCCGAACAGGTCGATCCGCTGCCCGCCGGTGATCTTCGTGTACAGCCCGAAGTCCCGCGCCACCTCACCGATGACGATCAGCTTCTCCGGCGTGATCTCGCCACCCGGAATCCGCGGCACGACGGAGTAGGTCCCGTTGCGCTGCATGTTCGCCAGGAACCGGTCGTTGGTGTCCTGCAACGAGACCTGCGAGGGACCGAGGATGTGCCCGTTCCCCAGCGAGGCCAGGATCGACGCCACGGCGGGCTTGCAGATGTCACACCCGCGCCCGGTCCCGTGCTTCGACACCAGCTCGGAGAACGTGGACACCCGCGTGGCCCGCACGATCTCGAACAGCTCCGCCCGCGAGTGCGTGAAGTGCTCGCACAGGGCCTTGGACTGCTCCACCCCGCACTCGGTCAGCAGCTTCTTCAGCATGGGCACGCACGAACCGCATCCGGTGCCGGCCTTGGTGCACGCCTTCAGCTCGGCCACGTCGCAGGCCACGCCGGACCCGATCGCGTCCGTGATCGTCTGCTTGGTCACCGCCAGGCACGAGCAGACCTGAGCGTCCGCGGGCATCTCGACGTCGACGGAACCGCCGGGCTGCAACAAGGCCGCCGGCACTTCCTTGCCCACCAACGGCCGCAGCGACAGGTACGAAGAGGCGTCACCGACCAGCACGCCGCCCAGCAACGTCCGGGCGTCATCGGACACCACGAGCTTGCTGTAGGTGCCGGCCACCGCGTTGTTGACGACGACCTCGAGAGCGCCCTCGGTGGCCGCGTGCGCGTCGCCGAACGACGCCACGTCCACCCCGAGCAGCTTCAGCTTGGTGGAGACGTCCGCACCGGGAAACACCCTCGCACCACCGGAAAGCTGGTCCGCGACCACCTCGGCCATCGAGTAGCCGGGCGCCACGAGCCCATACGTCACGCCTTCGACGGCAGCGCACTCCCCCACGGCGAACACCGCGGGATCAGCCGTCCGGCAGGCCGCGTCCACCAGGTACCCGCCGCGGGGCCCGAGCTCCAGACCCAGGTCCAGGTCGGTGCGCGGCCGGATGCCGGCGCTGAACACCACGACGTCGAGGTCGAGCTCCAGCCCGGACGCGAGCCGGGCGATCAGCCGCGGCCCGTCCCGTTCGATCGAGGAGGCGGAGGTGCCGGTGTGCACGGTCAGGTCGAGCTTCTCGACCAGCCGCTTCAGCAGCGCGGCACCGCCGTCGTCGACCTGGATCGGCATCAGCCGCGGCGCCAGCTCCACGACGTGCGGCGACACCCCCATGCCCCGCAACGCGTTGGCGGCCTCCAGCCCGAGCAACCCGCCGCCCAGCACCATCCCGGACTTCCGGCCGGGCCGGGAGGCGGCCTCCACGGTCGCGCGGATGGCGTCCAGGTCGTCGATGGTCCGGTAGACGTGGCAGCCGGGCAGGTCCCGGCCCGGCACCGGCGGCACGAACGGCGCGGAACCCGTGGCCAGCACCAGGGCGTCGTAGGAGACCTCGATGCCGGACGCCCCGACGACCACGCGCCGAGCCCGGTCCACCGACACGACCTTCTCGCCGAGCCGCAGCTCGCACCCGCTCAGTGCGGGCAGCTCCAGACCGTCGGTGCTCCAGCTGTCCACATAGGACGACAGCGCCACCCGGTCGTAGGCGGGGTGCGACTCCTCGCCGAACACGACGATCCGCCACGCGGAGTCGCGCAGGAGGTCGACGAGCCGGTGGCCCACCATGCCGTGGCCGATCACGACCAGCGTTCGAGTCATCGGAGTCCCTCCTTCCCGCCACGGCATCGTCACCGGGCGGTGTGTCGTCCCCAGGTCTGCTGTGTGTCGGCGCGGTTAAGCGGCCGTCGTCACACGCCCGCGTGCGCGAGCGACGGACGGGCCGCGAAGACGGTGCGGCGCAGGTAGAACCACCAGGTGGTGGCGAGGCAGAGGCCGTAGAAGACGAGGATCGCGGTCAGCGCGGGCGTCAGCGTCTTCGAACCCTCCAGCGAGAACTTGAAGACGAGGTTCACCAGCACGCCACCGGCCGCGCCGACCGCTCCCGCGATGCCGACCACGGCGGCGGCCTGGCGCTTCGCGGACTTGTCGCAGTCCGACTGGGTGCGGAAGATCGCCGGGATCATCCGGTACGTCGAGCCGTTGCCCACGCCCGCCAGCACGAACAACGCGATGAACGAGCCGAAGAACAGCGCGAAGTTCTTCGTGTCGACGCTGAGGATCACGCCGAGGGTGCCGATCGCGAGCCCGACGAACGTCCCCAGCGTCACCTTGGCGCCACCGACCCGGTCCGCGAGCCAGCCTCCGAGAGGCCTGGCCACCGACCCGATCAGCGCGCCGAGGAACGCGAGCGCCACCCAGCCCTTGTGGTCGACGAAGGCGAGCTTGATCAGCGACGGGAACGCGAACGAGTACCCGATGAACGACCCGAACGTCCCGATGTACAGGAACGACATCACCCACGTGTGCTGGTTCGACAGCGCGAGCTTGTAGGACTGCCCGTCCGGCTTGGCCTGCGTGAGGCTGTCCATGAAGAACCACGCGCAGGCCGTCGCGACCACGATGAACGGCATCCAGATCAGCGCCGCGTACGCGAGGTGGATCCCGGTGCCGACGGTGATCACGATCGGCACGAGGAGCTGCGTGATCGCGACGCCCAGGTTGCCGCCGGCCGCGTTCAGGCCGAGGGCCAGGCCCTTCTTGCCCTCGGGGTAGAAGAACGAGATGTTCGCCATCGACGACGAGAAGTTGCCGCCGCCCAGGCCCATCGCGGCCGACGTGAGCAGGAAGAACCAGTAGGGCGTGCCCGGCGTCGACACCGCGTAGGCGAGCATCGCGCACGGGATGAGCAGCAGCCCGGCGCTGATCGTCGTCCACACCCGGCCGCCGAAGCGCGGCACCGCGAACGTGTACGGCACCCGCAGCGCCGCGCCGACCAGGTTCGGCACGATCAGCAGCCAGAACTGCTGGCCCACGGTGAAGTCGAAGCCGACGGAACCGAGGCTCACCACCACGATGCTCATCAGCACCCACACGCTGAACCCGAGGTTCTCCGCGAGGATCGAGAACGCGAGGTTCTTGCGCGCGATCCGGCGGCCCTTGCTCTCCCAGAACTCGGGCTTCTCCGGCTCCCAGTGGTCGATCCAGCTCATTGAAGTCCTCCGCGGGTCGGCGTTGCCGCTGAAACCTAGGAACCGGGCGTTACCAGGGCGTTCTGGCCGATGACGGCGACGGCAACTCCGCCGCACATCACGCAGGCGCCGGCTGTGAGGCCCCGAGCCAGTCGAGCAGCCCGCACACCGCGTCCTTGCAGCCACCGCACCCCGTCGTGGCCCGCGTGGCCTCCGCGAGCTGCGGCAACGACTCCGCCCCCGCCCGCCACGCCGACACGATCTGTCCTTTGGAGACGGTGTTGCACCGGCAGATCACCGAGCTGGACGGCAGATCGGCGGGCGACGCGGCCTCGGCGGGCAACGCCCTGCCGAGCAGGAGCGCGAGCCGGTCGGTCGGCGCGGGGATGCCCCGGTCGTAGAGCTGTGTGATCGTGGCGGCCGCGTCCGGCGCGCCGAGCACGATCGCGCCCGCGACCCGGTCGTCGCGCAGCACGAGCTTCGCGTACCGGCCGCGCGAAGGTTCCTGGAAGCACAGGACTTCCGAGTCGGGGCAGTCGACGTCCGTGTGCACGTCCCCCAATGCCGCCAGGTCCACGTCGCGCGCTTTGAGCCTGGTGACGACGGACGTGCCGCGGTACCGGGCGGCCGGGTTCGCGCCGGTCAGGCGGTCGGCGAGCACCGCGGCCTGGTCCCAGGCCGGCTGCACGAGACCGGACACGGTGCCGGGGTGCTGGGCGCAGTCGCCGATGGCGTGGATGCGCGGGTCGCTGGTGCGCAACGCGTCGTCGACGACGATGCCGCGATCGACTTCCAGGCCTGCCTGGACCGCCAACGACGTCTCGGCGCGCACACCGGCGGACACGACCACGAGCTCGGCCGGGAGGTGCGAACCGTCGTCCAGCACCAGGCCGTCGCCGGGGAGGTACTTGGCGGCCAGGGCGTTCAGGCGGAACTCGATGCCGAGCTTGCCGAGGGTGCGGGCGAGGACGCCGCCGGCGCCGGGGTCGAGCTGGCGTTCCATCAGGTGGCCGACGGGGTGGACGACGGTGACGAGGCAGCCGCGCCCGGCCAGGCCTCTGGCGGCTTCGATGCCGAGCAGGCCGCCACCGAGGACGACCACGGGGGCGCCCTTGTCGGCGGCCTGGGCGATCTGGGCGCAGTCGTCGAGGGTGCGGAAGGCGACGACACCGGGGGCCAGGCGGCCGTCTTCGAGGAGGCCCTCGGCAGGCGGAACCCACGGCACGCTGCCGGTGGCGAGAACCAGGGCGTCGTAGGGGATGGACTCGGTGGCGGCGGGAGCGGAGGCGCCGGTGGCGGCAGAGCTGGAGGCCAGGGCGGCGGAGCCGGAGGCTGGAGCTGGGGCGATCGTCACCGTTCGCATGGCGCGGTCGATCCCCACCACCTCGGTGCCCAGCCGCAGGTCGACCCGCTGCTCCGCCGCCCACCCCTCGTCGTGCAGCCGCGTCGACTCCGGCGTCATCGCCCCCGCGACCACCGTCGACAGCAGCACCCGGTTGTACGCGGCGTGCGGCTCGGCGCCCACCACGGTCACCGACACGTCCGCGTCCCTGCGGCGCAGTTCGTCCGCCAGCCGCGCACCCGCCATGCCGTACCCGACGATCACGACTCGCCTCATGCCCGCTCCAATCGCACCGCGCACACCTTGAACTCGGGCATCCGGCTCGTGGGGTCGAGCGCGGGGTTGGTGAGCAGGTTCGCCCGCCCGTCACCGGGGAAGTGGAACGGCAGGAACACCGCGTCGGCCCGCATGCTCGGCACGCAGCGCACGACCGCCGTCACCGCTCCCCGCCTGGACACGACCCGTGCCAGACCGTCCGGGCTCAGCCCCGCACGCGCGGCCGTGTCCGGGTGCATCTCCACGTACATCTCGGGAACGGCCTTCATCAGCTCGGCGACGAGCCGCGTCTGCGCCCCCGACTGGTAGTGCTGCAACACGCGGCCGGTGGTGGCCTGCAACGGGAACTCGGCGTCGGGCGGCTCGGCCGGGCCGCGGTGGTCGACCGCGACGAATCGCGCCAGGCCGTCCGCGTGCGCGAACCGGTCGAGGAAGAGCCTCGGCGTGCCAGGATGATCCACCGAGGGCACCGGCCAGTGCAGCTGCTCGGACTCCAGCCGCTCGTACGTCACGCCCGAGTAGTCGGAGAGCCCGCCCGCCGACGCGCGCCGCAACTCCTCGAAGACCTCCTGCGGCGCAACGGGAAAGCCGGAAGCAACGCCGAGCCGCGACGCGAGGCCGTGCAGCAGCTCCAGGTCGCTGCGGACACCGGGAGGCGGGTCGAGTGCCTTGCGGCGCCTGATGATCCGGCCTTCGAGGTTGGTCATCGTGCCGTCCTCTTCGGCCCACTGCGTCACCGGGAACACCACGTCGGCCATCGCGGCGGTCTCCGACAGCACGAAGTCCGCCACCACCAACAGGTCCAGCGACCGCAACCGGTCCGCGACACCGGACGCGCGCGGCGCGGACACCACCGGGTTGCTGCCGAACACCAGCATCGCCTTGATGTCCTCGGCGGTCAGCAGCTCGTACGCGCTGCGCCCGGGACCGGGCAGCCAGTCGACACCCCAGACGTCCATGACGTGCCGCCGCGCGACGGGATCGTCGATCTTGCGGTAGCCGGGCAGCTGGTCGGCCTTCTGGCCGTGCTCGCGCCCACCCTGGCCGTTGCCCTGCCCGGTCAGGCAGCCGTAGCCCGACCCCGCCCTGCCGGGAAGTCCCAGCGCCAGAGCCAGGTTGATCCACGCCGAGACGGTGTCGGTGCCGGACGCGTGCTGCTCGGTGCCGCGCCCGCTCAGGATGTACGACCGCCCCGCCAGCATGTGCACGGCGGCGCGCTGGTCGGCCGCGGAGACGCCGGTGACGCGTTCGGTCTGCTCCGGCCACCACGACGCCGCCACCCGCCACGCGTCGTCGAAACCCTTGGTGCGCGCGGAGATGTACTCCTTGTCGATCACGCCCTCGATGACGGCGGTGTGCAGCAAACCCAGTGCCAGCGCCAGATCCGTGCCCGGCGCGGGCTGCAGGTGCAACGTCGCGCGCTCGGCCGTCGCGGTCCGGCGCGGGTCGATGACGATCAGCCGCGCGCCTTCGAGGTGCCGCAGGAACGGCGGCATCGTCTCGGCAGGGTTCGAACCCGCCAGCAGGACGGTGTCGGCAGTGCGCAGGTCCGTCAACGGAAACGGCATCCCGCGGTCGAGCCCGAACGCCTTGTTGCCCGCCGCCGCAGCCGACGACATGCAGAACCGGCCGTTGTAGTCGATCTGCGAAGTGCGAAGGGCCACCCGCGCGAACTTCCCGAGCGCGTAAGCCTTTTCGTTCGTCAGCCCGCCGCCGCCGAACACGGCGACCTCGTCGGGTTCG
The DNA here is from genome assembly GCF_050936595.1 of Lentzea sp. CA-135723. Classification (NCBI taxonomy): domain Bacteria; kingdom Bacillati; phylum Actinomycetota; class Actinomycetes; order Pseudonocardiales; family Pseudonocardiaceae; genus Lentzea; species Lentzea sp. CA-135723. The sequence goes on from NZ_JBNJMK010000001.1 coordinate 4,768,241, forward strand.
TAGAACCCGATCCGCGAAGCCACGTAGTCCAGCGCCTCGTCCCACGGCACCGGCGACCCGTGCAGCAGCGGAGTGGTGAGCCTGCCGGGATGGCGCAGCAGCTCCCCCGCCGTCCAGCCCTTCTGGCACAGCCCACCGGGACCAGGGGCCACCTGGCCGTCGATGACGCTCATGGAGCACTGCAGCGCGCAGTAAGGGCAGTGGGTCACGCCTCCGAACGCTAAGAAGCGCTCGTTAACCCAAAGCGACCCAATGTTTCGTCAGTGGAAAATGGCCCGCTCACAGCAGTGCGGTGACGAAGTGAGCAGCTCGTTCCAAGCCCGCAAAGGACTGCGGCGTTGACAACGGGTGCAGCGCGTGCACGGCGAGCCGGAACATCGTCGCCCGCAGCAGCGCCTGCTCCCACTCGGCCTGGTGGCTCCACCGGTGGAACAGCCCGGTGTCCGCGCCACCCCACGCCACGGCGTCCACGGCGATCACGGCCGCGGCCCACTCGGCGGGACGCCAGTACGCGGTGAAGTCGATGACGGCCGGCGGGGCGTCGCCCGCGAACAGCACGTTGCCGAACAGGTCCCCGTGCACGACCTGCGGCTGGAGGTTGAGCGGCTTGCGCAGGTCCTTCAGCAGGTCGAACGTCCGCCCGCCGAGGTCGGCTTCGAGCGGCACGTCCTCCTCGCCCCACGCCTTGCGGTCGGCGACGGCGAACACGTCCGTGCGCGCGTCCAGGAACCGGGGCTTGGGCAGCTCGGCCGTGGCCTGGTGCAGCCGTTGCGCGACGGCGATGACCTCGTCGTGCCGCGGCTCTGCCCGTCCGGCCAGGAACTTGGTGGCGGACCAGCCGCCGACGACGTACCGGCCGTCGGTCGACCGCAAGGGCCTCCCGATGCGCAGGTGGTGGACGTCCAGACCGTCGAGGGTCTTGGCGATCCAGGTCGCCTCCGCAGGCTTGGGCGCCGGCCTGATCGTGGCCTCGCCGCACCGCCAGGCGGGACCGCCGTCGATGAGCTCGGGTTCGGCGTCACGTGCCCCGAACGCCGCACGCACGTGCGCTGGGGGCGGTTCGGGGGAGCGGGTCACGGTCCGGCACGCTACCTGCTTAGACCGTCCGGGTGGTGGAAGGCAGCACACGGTGATTCGCGCCGCCACCCGAAAAGCCGAAAGGCTGATGGGTGCGTTCGGGTGTCAAAGCACCCGAACGCACCCACCCGCTTTAGTACGTCGGCAGGCTCGGGTCCACCTCGCGGGCCCACGCCAGCACGCCGCCACCGACGTGCACGGCGTCCTTGAAGCCCGCCTTGTGCAGCGCCGCGAGGGCCTCCGCCGAGCGCGCACCGGACTTGCAGTGCAGCACCAGCGGCTTGTCCTGCGGGAGTTCGGAGAACGCCTCGCCGGACAGGATCTTGTCCTTGGGGATCAGCACGGAACCGGGGATCCGGACGATCTCGAACTCGTGCGGCTCGCGCACGTCCACCAGCAGGAAGTCCTCGCCGGACTCCTGCTTGTGCTTGAGCTCGAGCGGCGTGATCGTGTTGCCCGCGGCGGCCTGCTGCGCGTCCGTGGACACGACCCCGCAGAACGCCTCGTAGTCGATCAGCTCGGTGATCTTCGGGGACTCCGGGTCCTTGCGGATCTTGATGGTCCGGTACGACATCTCCAGCGCGTCGTAGACCATCAGGCGGCCCAGCAGCGGGTCGCCGATGCCGGTGAGCAGCTTGATCGCCTCGGTCACCATGATCGAGCCGATCGACGCGCACAGCACGCCCAGCACGCCGCCCTCGGCGCAGGAGGGGACCATGCCGGGAGGCGGCGGCTCCGGGTAGAGGTCGCGGTAGTTGAGGCCCTGGCCGTTCGGGGCGTCCTCCCAGAAGACGCTGACCTGGCCCTCGAACCGGAAGATCGAGCCCCACACGTACGGCTTGCCCAGCAGCACCGCGGCGTCGTTCACCAGGTACCTGGTGGCGAAGTTGTCGGTGCCGTCGAGGATCAGGTCGTAGTCGCGGAAGATGTCCAGCGCGTTCTCGGAGTTGAGGTGCGTCTGGTGCAGGATCACCTTGACGAACGGGTTGATCTCGGCGACCGAGTCGCGCGCCGACTCCGCCTTCGGGCGGCCGACGTCGGACTGGCCGTGGATCACCTGGCGTTGCAGGTTCGACTCGTCCACGACGTCGAAGTCCACGACGCCGAGCGTGCCGACCCCGGCCGCGGCCAGGTACAGCAGTGCCGGGCTGCCCAGGCCGCCCGCGCCGACGACGAGCACCTTCGCGTTCTTCAGCCGCTTCTGCCCGTCCACCCCGACGTCCGGGATGATCAGGTGCCGGCTGTAGCGCGCGACTTCTTCCTTGGTCAGCTCCGCGGCTGGCTCAACGAGCGGCGGAAGCGCCATGCTGGTCCTCCTCGACGAATGTCTCCGTGTCCGAGACAACGTCTACCCTGCCTCGACTCTTCCCCGTTGGAAAGCTGTCTCAGCCTGCGGGAAACGCGTTGGTCTTGCACACCTTGCCGTCGGCGGGCACGACGTCCTGGCCCGCGTTGAGCTGGGCGACGAAGTCGTTCGCGACGCCGAACGTCTGCTGCATCATCACCGGGGCCGGCGCGTCGTTCTCCTGGCACGCGGCGTGGCCGTTGCCCAGGGCGTGCCCGACCTCGTGGTTGATCACGTACGTGCGATATCCGGCCAGGTCAGGCCCGTAGACCATGGCGCCGCGGACCCAGCGGGCGACGTTGATGACCACGCGCTTCTGGACGGGGTTGTAGCAGGAGGTCTCGAACGGGATCTCCTTGCCGCACAGCGTGTGGGTCGTCTTCGTGGTGGTGAGCGTCACGGTGAAGTCGGGGTTCTGGTTCCCCTCGACCCGCTGCAACGCGACCTGCTTCGTGCCGATCCAGCTGCGCGGGTCGGCCAGGATGCCGTCGATCGTGCGCGCGAACGCGGCCGCGTCGTCGTTGTAGTCCGCCGCGTTGACGCCGTCCTCGATGGCGATCGCGTACTTGCGGAACTTCTGCGCGCCCCCGTCACCGATCCGCTGGCCCGCTCCGGCGATGGCCTTGAACGTGCCGACGCCGTTCTCCGAGAACGCCGGACCGGCCGGGAGCTCGGCGGTCGGGATGTTGAGCACCGGCTTCTGCTTCGGCACCTCGGAGGCGGGGGCCTCGGGCGCGCTGGCGGGCGTCTCGGCGGCGTTGGTGCTGCCGGTGTCACCGCCCGCGCCGGGCGCCTTGGGCTGGACGGTGTCGAGCACCACGAGCGCCGTCAGCACCAGCAGCACGGGGATCGCGTAGATCCGCCAGCCGTAGTTGGAGACGAGCTTCTTCATCCCGCTCTTCTTGCGGGGGCGTCGCATGGCCTGGGTCGCGTCCGGTTCCCAGGCGGCCGCGAGCGGTTCCGCGCTGGTCCGCCGCTCGCCGCGGCGGTAGCGGTCGGAGGGCGGCACAGGACGTCCTCGCTCGGGGGCGCGATTCACGTCGTCCAGGGTCCCACATCCCCCGTATGGCCGTCGTTCATCACCATGTGTGTCGGTCGACCGCCTCCCACATGCCCAGCACGGCCCTCGCCACGGTGGCGGGCCTCTCCATCTGGGCGACATGGCCGGTCTTGGGGAGCACGAGCAGTCGCCCCTTCGGCAGCAGCTGCGCGGTCCGCGGTCCCTTGCGCACGCTGACGAGCCGGTCGTTCTCGCCCCACAGCACCAGCGTCGGCACCTTGACCAGCGGAAGGATCCGCCACAGCGACTTCGGGCCGGGCGTGAGCCAGCTCTGCATCAGCCCGAACGTGCTGCGGTTGAGCGCCTGACCGGCCCACTTCTGCCGGGCTCGCTCCTCGTTCTCCTTGATCGACTCCTCGATTCGGTGGTCCGGCACCACGCTCGGGTCCGCGAAGCACAGCGTCAGCATCTGCCGGGTGCGCTCGTGGGCGGTGAGCTTGGCCAGTTCGCGCCGGACCTTGGACCCGATGATCGGCAGCACGGCCAGCGCCATCCGGGGGTCGGACATGCGGTCGAGGCGCGGCCTGAGGTCGGGCACCGCCGGCGAGACGAGCGTGAGCGTTCTCACCAGCTCCGGCCTGCTCGCGGCGACGATGAGCGAGATCGCGCCGCCCATGGAGTTGCCGAACAGGTGCACCGGCTCGTGGAACGTCTCCAGGTACTTGATGACCGTCCGGGCGTGCGTGGCCAGGCTGAAGTCGTAGCCGGGAATGGGCTGCGACCGCCCGAATCCGGGCAGGTCGATCGAGTACCCGCTGACGTGGTCCTTCAGCTGGGCCGCCAGGTCCGTCCAGTTCGTCGCCGAGCCGCCGAGCCCGTGCACGTAGACCGCTTTCGGCCCGTCTCCCGGAGTGACCCTGACGTGCACCTCGTGGTCATCCACCTGGTGGAACTCACCAGGCCACGGCGTTTGCGACGTGTCCAGCGGAGGCAGCGAGACCGTGGACAACGGGGCAGGAATCAGGGTGCTCACCAGACCAGGATGCGGGAAATCGGGCGCAGATGGTTCCCGCATGTGGGCTACCAGCGAGTAAGGTTGCGCTCAGCCTCGGTCAGGCAACCCCTCTCCGACGGCGCATCACTCGTGCTGGAGGCACCATGACGGAGACGGCGCAGAGCGCCCCCGCAGGCAGGGGCGTTCGACTGCCGCGCACCGCCCGCCGCGCGCAACTTCTCGCGGCCGCGCAGGACGTGTTCGTCGCCAACGGCTACCACGCCGCGGCGATGGACGAGATCGCCGAGCGGGCGGGCGTGTCGAAGCCGGTGCTCTACCAACACTTCCCGGGCAAGCTCGAGCTCTACATGGCACTCCTCGAGTCCCATGTGGACGAGCTGGTGGGCCGCGTCCGCACGGCCATCGCCTCCTCCTCGGACAACAAGCTCCGCGTCCGCGCCGCCGTGGCCGCCTTCTACGACTTCGTGGACGGCGAGGGCCAGGCGTTCCGCATGGTCTTCGAGTCGGACCTCCGCTCCGAGCCGTCCGTGCAGTCCGCCGTGGAGCGAGCGACGACGGACTCGGTCGACGCGATCACCGAGACCATCACGGCCGACGCCGGGCTGGACGAGGAGCGCGCCCGCCTGCTGGCCGTCGGGCTGGTCGGGTTGTCGCAGGTCACGGCCCGGTCGTGGCTGGCGGACAACAGGCGCGTGCCGAAGGAGGACGCGGTGGCGTTGATCTCCAACCTGGCGTGGCGCGGCATCGGCGGCGGGTTCCCGCTCCAGCACTGACCACACGAAAAAGGGCCCGCGAGTGCGGGCCCTTTCTCACATCTGCTCTCACATCAGCGCGGCTATTCGTCTCGCGACGTCCTCCGAGCGTTCCAGCGGCAACATGTGCCCGGTCTTCGGATAGATCACGAACTCGGCCGACGGCAACGCCTCGGCCAGCACCCGCGAATGCCGCAAAGGCGTCAGAACGTCCCAGGACCCGGCCATGACCACCGTCGGGATGTCGGAGAGCACCGCGAGCGCCTCCCGCCGCTGGTGCAGCGTCAGCTCCTCCCGGATCCCGACGAACGCCTCCCCTGACGTGTTCCCGGCCATCGCCGCGGCAGCCCGCACGTCGGCCCAGCGCGGCCGGCGCCCGAACGTCACCCGCAGCCCGGGCGTGATCACCCGCCCGAACCCGACCTTGGCCCGGCGCCCCAGCCACCTCCCGGCCAGCCGCTCCACCGCGAGCTGCCGAGGCAGGTTCCCGCACGAGGTCGCGATCAACGCCACCCCGGACACCCGCGCGAACAGCTCGGGCCGCTGCTCCGCCAACGCCATGATCGTCATGCCACCCAGCGAGTGCCCGGCCAGCACGACCCGTCCGGTGGGCGCGAACTCCTCCAGCACAGCCGCCAGGTCGTCGGCCAGCTCGGAGATCGTCCCGGAACCGGACGACCCGCCGTGGCCACGCACGTCGTACCGCACCACCCGGCCAGGCAGGGCGGCGGCGACGCGGTCCCACGTCGTGAGGTCCATCGTCCAGCCGTGCAGCAGGACCGCGGTCACGTCGGAGGACGAAGGCCCCGACGTGACGACCTTCAGCCGATCAAGAACGAGCGACGCCATGCGTGCATCCCCGGCTTTCCGACGAGTCCGGCCTCCTGCAGGAACGACATGATCCGCTCGCCCGACCAGCGGATGGTCTCCTGGAACCGCGGGTTGCCCAGCGCCTGGCGGTGGGCCTCGCGGACGTCGAGACCGACCGCCGCGTACACCTCGGGGTTGATGATCGTGCGGGTGATCATCATCGACACGGTCGCGATGAGCCACTTCTGGTACGGCTTCTCGAAGCCGCGCAGGCCCTCCATGCCGCGGGTCAGCTCCTCGCGGGCGAAGCGGACGTGGCGGGCCTCCTCCAGCACGTGGATGCGGTTCACCATGCGCACCAACGGCTGCACGGTCTCGTCGTTCATCGCCTCGCGCTGCAGGCGGTCGAGGATCTCCTCGGCGACGAGGATCGATCCGTACATCGCGGGGCCGTAGCCGATGGTCGGCAGCAGCTTGCCGAGGCGGTGCGTGTGCTGCCTGGGCCCGTACGCGGGGCAGCCGACCCGTTCGACCAGGCGCGCGAACATCGTCGAGTGCCGGCACTCGTCGGCCACCTCGGTGAGCGCGTACTGGGCGTGCCGCGAGGTCGGGTCGGTGTTGTAGACGACCTTCACGAGCATCTGCATGAGCAGCAGCTCGAACCACAGGCCGACGGACGCGATCGACGCCAGCTCGTGCTTCGAGAGCTCGATGCGCTGCTCCTGCGACAGCGTGTCGTAGAGAGGCGTGCCGTAGAGCGAGATGCGCTGTTCAGGGATGTAGAAGAGGCCGTCCACCAGAGGCGCGGACCAGTCGATGTCCACCTCGGGGTCGTAGAACTTCTCGGCGGACGACTTGAGCAGCCGTTCCGCGGTCTTCTCCCGATCGGCGACCCTCATCGATTGCCCTCCCCGGTAAGTGTTACTTGAGGTAACGGTTACTTCTGGTAGCGTGCGTCACATGGCACGCACTGTCAAGGGGCCGGACGCGCGACGTGAGCGGTGGAAGGGTCATCGCGAGCAGCGCAGGGCGGAGTTCGTGGAGGCCACGATCGCCGCCGTGGCCAAGAAGGGCCCCGACGTCGGCATGGAGGACGTGGCCGCGGAGGCCGGCGTCAGCAAACCCGTGCTGTACCGGCACTTCACCGACAAGTCGGACCTCTACCTGGCGGTCGGGCAACGGGCCACCGAGGTGTTGATGGAGCGGATGGGGCCCGCGCTCGCCGCGGAGGGCTCGATCCGCGACCGCATCACCAGAATCGTGGACGCCTACCTGTCGGTCATCGAGGAGAACCCGAACCTCTACCGGTTCGTCGTGAAGGGCTCCTTCGCGGACCGCCCGGTCGAGAAGGACGTCGTGGCGGAGGACAAGAACCTCATCGCCGCGACCCTGGCCCGCCTCATCGGCGACTACCTCAGGGCGTTCGACATGGACTCCGGCGGCGCCGAGCCGTGGGCGCACGCGCTGGTCGGCATGGTGCAGAACGCGGGCGACTGGTGGCTCGACCGGCAGACCATGTCCCGCGCGAACCTCAGCGACTACCTCGCCACGATCATCTGGCACGCCCTCGACGGCCTGCTGCGGTCGGCAGGGGTCGAGATCGACCCCGCAACGCCACTCACCCCTCTGCGATTGGTGGATTGACGACCACCCGTCGACCTCCGATTGGTGGACTGTTGGCTTCCCCCGCTCGACGGCGGAGACGTGTCGGGTTCACACCCGACGATTCCTGCTTCTTCACCCTCGGTAGGGAGGTTCCGACAGATGCCTCGCCAGCTCACGCCGGGTCGGTCTCACACCGTCTCCACAGGCAGCAACCGCCAGCCCGGCGGCCAGGATGTTCTTCGCCGCGTTCACGTCACGGTCGTGGACCACGATCACTTGACGGCCGTACCAGAAGGCCTTGTATTCCAGCATGCGACGCATCTGCGACCACGAAGCGTCGGCGATGGCACGCGCAAGCCGGCGGTTGCGCGGCATGCCTTTGACGTGCAGATCCTCGATCACGATCGTTTGATTCTCACGAACGAGCCGAGTCGTCGGCTTGTGCAGGTGGTCGCTGCGCCTGTCGGCGACGCGAGCGTGCACGCGCGCGATCTTGCGCCGCACCTTCTCCCGATTGGCCGAGCCCATCTGCTTCCTCGCCAGGTGACGCTGCGCCCTGGCGAGGCGCACCCGCTCTTTCACTTCATGCCGTGGGTTCTCGATTTTCTCGCCGGTCGAAAGCGTGATCAACGCCGCCACCCCGGCATCCACGCCCACATCTTGGCGAGGGTCAGCCGACCGTCGCGCCAGCGGAACGCCGATCGCGTGTATTCCGCCGTCGCACGGGACTTCTTCTTCGACTTGAAGCGCGGATATCGCGCGCGCTTTGCGAAGAAGCTTGCGAACGCTCCATGCAGGTTTCGCAAGAACCGCCAAGGCCTTGTTGTAAACCAAACGCACACACCCAAAAGTGCGCTAGCTCCGCAGCTTGCACATCCGTTGGGTAGAAGCGGTACTTGAACGCCCGCTTCGTCGACGACCTCCCCACAATCCCATTCTTGCAGCGAACACCAGCCCAAGAACCACCGGGTCGATCGAATCCTCATTTACTCAAAGAAGAGAGCGGACTGATGAGCGAGCACGAGCACGACGAAGAGGGCTACACCGGCGCCGCCACCCTGGTCTTCGGAACCGACGAGGTCGCGGTCGAGGTCGAGCTGCGCGGCTACTTCCAGCCGATCGACGGCCGCTACCACTGGTACGGCCGCGTGAAGAAGAACGACGACGTCACGAGCCGGGTCGAAGGGGGTGCGCGGTCCGCGCTGCTGCGCACCCCCACCGGTCAGGCGGAGGGGACGCTCACCGACCAGGACCCGTGGGGCCGGTACCGGGTCGGTGGCATCTCCACTCCGCCCTACAAGATCGAGGAACCCGCCGAGCACTAGGCCCGGCGCCTCAGCAGCACCCCGGCGAGCACCAGGACCAGGCCGAACGCCGCCAGCGGCAGGGCCGGGAAGCCGGTCCACGCGATCGGCGAGTCCTCCCGCACCTTCACGGTCGCGGAGCAGCGGGGATCGGACCCGCCGGGCTTGCAGTTCGAGCCCGGCACGTCCGACGTCACGACGTTGCGCAGCTCGCCGGCACTCGACGCGGTCACCCAGTACGTGACCGTCGCCGAGGCACCGACCGCCAGCTCACCGCTCCAGCTCAACACCGGCGACGCGAACGTGCCCGCGTCCGTGCCGCCCCAGGTCGCGTGCTTCAGCACGTCGGCCAGCGAGTCGGTGAACGACGCGGAAACCGGTGTCTGGCCGGTGTTCCGCACGGTCACGGTGTAGGTGATCCGGTCGCCCGGCCTGGCGTCGGTCCGGTCCGCCTTCTTCACGATCTCCAGCCCGGACACCGGCGTCTCGGTACCGCAGCGCTCGGGGCAGTTCGACGGCGTGTCCGACGTGACCACGTTGCGCAGCTTGAAGTCGCCCGTCGGCGGGTCGTTCACGCGCACCCGGTACGTCACCGACTTCGTCGCCCCGATCGCCAGCTCACCGGACCAGGTCAGCTTCGAAGCCGCGAACGAACCGCTGCTCGTGTCCACGAAGGACGCGTCGTCCAGCACGCCGCTCAGGTCGTCCACGAACGTCGCCGGCGCCAGCACCGTCTGGCCGGTGTTCGTGACCGTCACGGTGTAGCTGACGAGGTCACCGGGCTTCGCGGAGGTCGTGTCGACCTTCTTCACGATCTCCAGCCGCGGCACCAGCACCTCGACCGAGCAGCCCTCGCGGCAGGTCGAGCCGGGGGTGTCGGACGTGACGACGTTCTTCAGCCGCAGGTCGCCCTTGCTCGTGACGGTCACCGAGTACCTGACCGTCGCCGACGCGCCCTGGGCGAGATCGCCCTTCCACGTCAACCGAGGGGCCGCGTAGGTCGCGAGCCCTGACGTCGAGGCCGCGTCACCGTTGTAGGTCGCGTCGTCGAGCACCTCGGTCATGTCGTCCACGAACTCGGCGTCGCGCAGCATCGTCGCGCCGGTGTTGGTGACGACCACCGTGTACGTGACCTTCTCGCCCGGCTTGGCCTCGGTCCGGTCCGCCTTCTTCACGATCTGGAAGCCGGCGATCGGGGTGTCCGTGGTGCAGCCGTCCGAGCAGTCGGTGTCCGGGACGTCCGACGTCACCACGTTCTTGAGCCGCTTGTCGCCGGCGCCCGTGACCTTCACCGAGTACGTGACCGTCACCGAGGCACCCACGGCCAGGTCGCCGGTCCACGTCAGGCGAGGTGCCGCGAACGACACCGAGCCCGCACTCGCCGCCTGGTCACCGTTCCACGTCGCGTCGTCCAGCACCCCGCTCAGGTCGTCGGTGACGCTGATTCCACTGTGGACCGTCTTGCCGGTGTTGGTGATCACGACGGTGTAATCGACGTCGTCACCGGGCTTGGCGGACTCCTGCGACGACGTCTTCACGAGCTTCAGCCCGGCGATCGGCGTCGAGGTCGTGCACTCGACGCACTTGCCGCCCGGCGTGTCGGTCGTCACCACGTTGTCGAGGCTGAAGTCGCCGGTCACCGGGTTCTTCACGACGACGGTGTACTTCACCTCCACCGTCGCGCCGATCTCCAGGTCGCCCGTCCAGGTCAGCACCGGCGAGGTGAACGTGCCCGCGCTCGTGCCGCCCCAGGTCGCGTCGTCCAGCACCTCGCTCAGGTCGTCGCGGAACGACGCACCGACGAGCTTCGTCCTGCCGGTGTTCACGACCTTGACCGTGTACGTGACGGTGTCGCCCGGCTTGGCCGACCGCACGTCCACCGCCTTGCTGACCTCCATGCCCGGCAACGGGGTCGAGGTCGAGCACTTCGGGTCCGTCGAGCCCGGCGGGCAGTTGCCACCGGGGTCGTCCGAGGTGACGACGTTGTTCAGCAGGTGGTCGCCCGCCGCGGTCACCTTCACCGAGTACGTGATCACGGCCTGCGACCCGATCGGCAGCGCACCGGTCCAGCTCAGCTGAGGCGCCGCGAAGGAAACCTCGCCCACGGTCGCGGCCGCGTCGTCGTTCCAGGTCGCGTCGTCGAGCACGCCGGTCAGGTCGTCGCGGAACGAGGCGTTCTGCGCGGTCTGGCCGGTGTTCTTCACGGTCACCTTGTACGTCACGGTGTCACCGGGAACGGGGTTGCCCGGCTCGGCCGTCTTCACGATCTCCAGACCTGCCACGGGAGTGTAGGTCGTGCAGCCCTCGGAGCAGTCGGTACCGGGAGTCTCCGACGACACCACGTTCTTCAGCCGCTTGTCGCCCGCACCCGTCACCTTCACCGAGTACGTGACCGTCACCGAGGCACCCACGGCCAGGTCACCGGTCCACGTCAGGCGAGGTGCCGCGAACGACACCGACCCGGCGGAGGCCTTCTGGTCCCCGTTCCACGAAGCGTCGTCCAGCACACCGCTCAGGTCGTCGGACACCGAAATTCCACTGTGGACGGTCTGGCCGGTGTTGGTGATCGTCACCGTGTACGTGACGGTGTCACCGGGTTTCGTCGTGGCGGGATCGGCCTTCTTCACCAGCTTCAACGCCGCCACCGGTGTGTCCGTCGTGCAGCCGTCGACGCAGTTGTTGCCGGGAGTCTCGGACGTCACCACGTTCTTGAGCCGCTTGTCGCCGGCCCCGGTCACCTTCACCGTGTACGTGACGGTCGCGGTCTCCCCCACGGCCAACTGCCCGGACCAGGTCAGCACCGGCGCGGCGAACACGCCGGCGCTCGTGCCGATCCACGTGGCGTCGTCCAGCACGCCCGTCAGGTCGTCGCGGAACGACGCGTCCAGCACGGTCTTGCCGGTGTTGCGCACCGTCACCGTGTACGTCACGACATCGCCCGGCTTGGTCGACGCGGGCTCGGCGGTCTTCTTGATCTCCACCCCCGACACCGGGGTCGTGGTCGTGCAGTTCGGCACGCAAGTGTTGCCCGGCGTGTCGGACGTGACGACGTTCGTCAGCTCGTGGTCACCCTTGCCGGTCACGACGACCGTGTACGTGATCGTCGCCGACCCGCCGATCGGCAGCACGCCGTTCCAGGTCAGCACGGGCGAGGCGAACGTGCCCGCGCTCGTGCCGCCCCACGTCGCGTCGTCGAGAACCTTGGTCAGGTCGTCGCGGAAGGAGGCGTTCAACTCGGTCTGACCGGTGTTCCGCACGGTCACGGTGTAGGTGACGGTGTCGCCGGGGTTCGCGGACTTCCGGTCGACCGTCTTCACGATCTCCATGCCGGGCAACGGGGTCGTCGTCGAGCACTTCGGGTCAGTCGAGCCCGGCGGGCAGTTGCCCGGCACCTCGCTGCTGACCCGGTTGACCAGCTCGTGGTCGCCCTTGATCGGGTCGTTGACGCGCACGACGTACGTGACCGTGGCCGTGGCGCCGATCGCCAGGTCACCGGTCCACGTCAGCGTCGGCGCGACCAGCGCAACGGTGCCCGGCGTGGCCTGCCCGGAGACCCAGGTGGCGTCGTCGAGCACGCCGGACAGGTCGTCCGTCACCTTCTCGCCGGTCAGCGGCACCTGGCCGGTGTTGGTGATCGTCAGCGTGTAGGTCACGGTGTCGCCGGGGTTCGCGGCCTGCCGGTCGGCCTTCTTCTCGATCGTCAGCTCACGGCCGGGCGTCTCGGTGCTGCACGACGGGTCCTTCGAACCGGGCGGGCAGTTGTTGCCCGGCGTGTCCGAGGTGATCTTGTTGTTGAGCTTCTTGTCGCCGGGGTTCGGGTCCTTCACCGTCACCGTGTAGGTGATCGTGGCGGTGCCGCCGATCGGCAGGTCGCCCTTCCACTCCAGCCGCGGCCACACCAGCGTCACGGCACCGACCGTGGCCTGCGCGTCGTCGTTGTAGCGGGCGTCGTCCAGCACCTGCGTCAGGTCGTCGGTGAACGACGCTCCCGTTTGGACGGTCTGGCCGGTGTTGGTGACCTTGATCGTGTACGTCACGGTGTCGCCCGGCACGACCTGGTCGCGGTCGTCGGACTTCTCGATCCGCAGACCGGCGATCGGCGTGCTGGTGGAGCACTTGTCCCCGCCTGGGCAGTTGGCGCCGGGCGTGGTGGACGTGATCACGTTGTCCAGCTTGAAGTCCTGCGGGTCGCCGACCTTCACGGTGTAGGTGACGGTGGCCGTGCCGCCGACCGCGAGATCACCGGCCCAGGTCAGCCTCGGGGACGTGAACGTGGCGGAACCCGTTGAGGCTTCGGCGGAAACCCACTCGGCGTCGTCCAGCACCTTGGTCAGGTCGTCGGTGAAGGTCGCGCCGGACACCGGGGTCTTGCCGGTGTTCCGGACGGTCACGGTGTACTTCACGACGTCGCCGGGCTTGGCCGACTCGCGGTCCACCGCCTTCTCGAACTCCACGCCGGACACCGGGGTCGTGGTCGTGCAGTTCGGCACGCAGTTGTTGCCGGGCGTCTCGGACGTGACGACGTTCGTGAGTTGTTTGTCGCCCTTGCCGGTCACGACCACGGTGTAGGTCACGGTCGCAGACTCGCCCACGGCCAGCGCGCCGTTCCAGGACAACGTCGGCGCGGCGTAGGTCGCGGTACCGGAGGAAGCCGTTGCGCTGCCCCAGGTCGCGTCGTCCAGCACCTGGGTGAGGTCGTCGGCGAACGAGGCGTTGAGCGGCGTCTTGCCGGTGTTCCGGACGGTGACGGTGTACTTCACGGTGTCGCCGGGGTTCGCCGACGGCCGGTCGACCTCCTTCTTGATCTCCACCCCGGAGACCGGCGTCGACGTGCGGCAGTCCGCGTCCGTCGAGCCTTCCGGGCAGTTGTTGCCGGGCGTGGGGGAGGTGATCACGTTGTCCAGCTGGTGATCGCCCCTGCCGGTGACCTTGACCGTGTACGTGATGGTCGCCGTACCGCCGACCGCGAGCGAACCCGTCCAGGTCAGCACGGGCGAGGTGAACGTGCCCGCGCTGGTGCCGATCCAGTCCGCGTCGTCCAGCACCTTCGACAGGTCGTCGGAGAACGTGGCGTCCAACGGGGTCTTGCCGGTGTTGGTGACCTTGACCGTGTACGTGACGGTGTCACCGGGGTTCGCGGACTTCCGGTCGACGGCCTTCTCGATCTTCAGGCCGGCGACCGGGGTGGTCGTGCCGCACTTCGGGTCCGTCGAGCCTGGCGGGCAGTTGCCACCGGGGGTCGTGGACGTGATCGCGTTGTCCAGCTGGAAGTCGCCCTTGACCGGGTTGGTGACGCGCAACGTGTACTTGACCGTCGCGGAGCCACCGACGGGCAGGTTGCCGGTCCAGGTCAGCTTGGGCGAGACGAACTCCGCCGTGCCCGACGAGGCCTCCGCCGACACCCACTCCGCGTCGTCGAGCACGCGCGCCAGGTCGTCGGTGAAAGTGGCGCCCTGCCAAGGAGTCCTGCCGGTGTTCGTGACGGTCACGGTGTAGGTGACGGTCTCGCCGGGGTTCACCGACTGCTTGTCGGCCTTCTTCTCGAAGGTGATGCCGGAGACCGGGGTGTCGGTCGTGCAGCTCGGCACGCAGTTGTTGCCGGACGTCTCGGACGTGACGACGTTCGTGAGCTGCTTGTCGCCCTTGCCGGTCACGACCACGGTGTACGTGATGGTCGCCGACGCGCCGACGGCCAGCGCGCCGGTCCACGTCAGCTTCGGGGAGACGAAGTTCGTGGTGCCGCTGGAGGCCGTCGCGCTGCCCCAGGTGGCGTCGTCGAGCACCTTGGTCAGGTCGTCGACGAACATCGCGTTGAGCTGCGTCTTGCCGGTGTTGGTGACCTTGACGGTGTACTTCACCGCGTCGCCGGGGTTCGCGGACGCGCGGTCGACCGACTTCTCGATCTTCAGGCCGGGCGTGTCGACGGTGGTCGAGCAGTCGGGGTCGGTGGAGCCCACGAGGCAGTTGCCGGCGCTGCTGACCACGACGTTGCGCAGCCGGTGGTCGCCGGTGATCGGGTTCTTGACCGTGACGGAGTACGTCAGCGTGACGGTCTTGCCCTTGCCGATGTCGCCGGACCACGTCAGTTTCGGTGCGGTGTAGGCGATCGAGCCCGACGTCGCGGCCTGGTCGTTGTTGAACGTCGCGTCGTCCAGCACCTGGGTGAGGTCGTCGGACACGCTCAGCCCGGTGACGTCCGTGGCGCCGGAGTTGGTGATGGTGACCGTGTACGGCACCTGCTCGCCGGGGTTCGCGGTGGTCTTCGTCGTGGACTTCTTGATGTCCAGGCACTCGACGGGCAGGCGGTAGTCCTCGACCTCACCGCTGTCCGCGAGGCCCTTGTCGTTGCGCACCTGGTCGACGTTGTAGCTGGCCCGGAAGCGCGCGTAGGTGTTGCCGCACTTGATGCTTCCCGGGATCTTCCAGGTGATCGTGACCGAGGTGGCGCCCGCGCCGAAGTCCGTGCAGGCGCGTTCGTTGCCGCTCTCGAACGAGCCGTTGCCGTTGAAGTCGATCCACGCGCACACCCGGCCCGGTTGCGAGGCACCGGCCAACGCGACCTGCACCGAGTAGTCCTCGCCCGCGTCCGACCTGGCCAGGCGCGGGAACGCGGCCACGCCGTCGTCGAGGTCGTCGCCGTTGGGCAGGTTGTTGTCCGCGCCCGCCGCCACGGCCTTCGGGCTCGGCGTGACGTTGCCGGTGTTGATCACCGTCGGGTTGTCGGCCGACACGCCCGAGCCCATGACGAGATCGCTGATCGTGTGGCTCGCCGCGGAACCGGTGTCGTAGCTCGCCGGGGCGTCGCCGAAGTCCTCGTCCACGGACACGCCCGCGACGTAGAAGTCGTCGGTGGGCGTGCTGCTGTTGGTGAGCATGTCGACCTGGAAGCTCACGGAGCTGATGGTGCCGTTGAGCTTCACGCTGCCGCACGACGCGGAAGCCTGCCTCGCGCCGTTGGTGTTGCACTGCACGTTGAGGTTGCGGTTGGGCGCCTCGATGCGGGTGCCGTTCTGCCCGATCGTCATGTTCACCGCGCCGTCGAGCGGCCCGCTGAGCGTGACTCCGCCCGAGGTCAGGGTGTGCGCGACGTGCGTGCTGCCGGTGTTGCCGATGGTCGCGCCGCTGCCCGCGATGTGCAGCACGGGGTCGCGCACCGGCCGGTTGAACGAGAACGTCAGCGTGCCGCGGTTGAAGCAGTCGACGAACGCGGCACAGCCGGCGGCCACCGCCGTCAGGCCGATCAGGGCCGTCGAGGAGGGGATCTGCGGCCGGAAGTTGCCGGGCACCGCGTTCCGGTCACCGGGAGGCGAGTTCAACGTCGTCAGCCGCAGGCTCGACCCGGACACCGACGCCGTGACCTGCGTGCCCGACGACAGCGTCGACCGGGCGGAGGCGTTGGTCGCGGGCAGCCCCGACGACGAGGACCACGACCCGGCGGCGTGCGACTGGTACGCCTGCGCGGGCAGCGAGAAAGTCGTTGCCGAAACCACGAGCAACAAAGCCAGCAGGGCGGCGCGCATAGCACTCCTCAGCAGCGTGACGACCCGATCACGCTATGTGCGCGCACATGCCTCTACCAGCGCATTCACCGCTTCAGGCGATCTCGATTCGGCGCCGGGATGCGATCTTGCCGACCATGTCCGATACTGCGCCGTTCACAAACGAAAGGGCCCCGGCCGTGACGACCGGGGCCCTGCTCGTTGCTAGCCGACTCAGGCGCCGAACCCGACCTTGCGCGAGTCCTGCGGGCCGATCTCCACGTACGCGACGCGGCCAGCGGGCACGACGAACCGCGCACCCTTGGCGTCCACCAGCGACAGCACGCTGGACTTGCCGGACACCGCGTCCGCGACCAGGGTCTCGACCTCGGACGGGCTGAGCTCACTGGTCACGACGAGTTCCCGCCCGCTGTCGGCGACGCCGATCCTGACCTCCACGCTGACCTCCGTGCTCAAGAGAAAAATCTGATCGCGAGCCTACCTAGCCGAGACCCAGCTGCGTCATGCGCCGCGCGTGCGACTGCTGAAGCCGGCGGAACAGCTGACCGATCCCGGCGAGGTCGCCGGACCCCCGGATGATGAGCTCCGAGAGGCCGTCCCGCTCCGCCACCACGTACTGGGCCTGCGTCAACGCCTCTCCGAGCAGCCGCCGGCCCCACAGCGCGAGCCGGTCGCGGACGCGCGGATCGGCGTCGACGGCGGCCTGGACTTCGCGCTCAGCGAACGCCGAATGGCCCGTGTCGGCGAGCACGTGCAGCACGAGGTCGCGCGTCGGCTCGTCGAGCCACGTGGCCACCTCGCGGTAGAAGTCGGCCGCCAGCCCGTCCCCGACGTACGCCTTCACGAGTGACTCGAGCCACGACTTGGGGCTCGTCGACTCGTGGAACGCGTCGAAGCCCTTCACGAACGGCGCCATCGCGTCCTCGATGGCGATGCCCTCGGTGGCGAGGTGCTTCTGCAACAGCGTGAAGTGACCGATCTCGGCGGCGGCCATCTGCGCGAGCGCGGCACGCCCGGCCAGCGTCGGCGCCGAGCGCGAGTCCTCCGTCATCCTGTCGAAGGCTGAGAGCTCGCCATATGCAACCGCTCCCAGAAGATCGACAACACCCTCTGCGACACCCATGAGACACAACCCTAGTGGTCAAATGTGTCTTGGCAGGTAGAATGGCCTTGGTCGCCCGGCGTGACGAGTGTGACGAACCGCCGCGAGGCGCACGAAATGGTGCGCGTACACCTTTCCCGCAGCTGATCCTGAAGCGCGGTCGAGAGGCCCGGCAGGGCTCGTACGCGCTTGGTACGAGAGAGGCTGATCACCCTGACCGCTGAAGTAGAAGCACATCTGGACCCGGTTCTCCTGGAACACAGCGAAGCCGGAGTCGTCGAAGAAGACACGTCGCACCCGTTGCTGGCAGACGCCCCGGTGCAGTCCGAATCCCCCACGTTCGCCGAGCTCGGTGTGCGGGAAGAGATCGTCAAGGCGCTCAACGACGCCGGCATCGTCCGCACCTTCGCCATCCAGGAGCTGACGCTCCCCATCGCTCTCGCCGGTGACGACGTCATCGGCCAGGCCCGCACCGGCACCGGCAAGACCCTCGGGTTCGGCGTGCCGCTGCTGCACCGCGTCGAGACGCCCGGCGACGGCACCCCGCAGGCCCTGGTGGTCGTGCCCACCCGTGAGCTGTGCCTCCAGGTCGCGCACGACCTCACCGACGCGTCGCGCCACCTCGACGTGAAGGTCGCCGCGATCTACGGCGGCATCCCCTACGAGCGGCAGATCGCGCAGCTCCGCAAGGGCGTCGATGTCGTCATCGGCACGCCCGGCCGCCTGCTCGACCTCGCAGAACAGCGCCACCTGGTGCTCGGCAAGGTCCGCATGCTGGTGCTGGACGAGGCCGACGAGATGCTCGACCTGGGCTTCCTGCCCGACATCGAGCGGATCCTGAACATGGTCCCCGACGAGCGGCAGACGATGCTGTTCAGCGCGACCATGCCGGGCCCGATCATCACGCTGGCGCGCACGTTCCTGAACCAGCCGACGCACATCCGTGCCGAGGAGAACGACGCGGGCCAGACGCACGAGAACACCTCGCAGTTCGTCTACCGCGCGCACTCCATGGACAAGCCGGAGATGCTGGCCCGCGCGCTGCAGGCCCGCGGCCGGGGTCTGACGATGGTGTTCGCGCGGACCAAGCGGACCGCGCAGAAGGTCGCCGACGACCTGACCGAACGCGGGTTCGCCGCGGCCGCCGTGCACGGTGACCTGGGCCAGGGCGCGCGCGAGAAGGCGCTGCGGGCGTTCCGCAACGGCAAGGTCGACGTGCTGGTCGCCACCGACGTCGCCGCCCGCGGCATCGACATCGACGACGTGACGCACGTCATCAACTACCAGTGCCCCGAGGACGAGAAGACCTACGTCCACCGCATCGGCCGCACGGGCCGTGCCGGGCGCACGGGCGTCGCGGTCACGTTCGTCGACTGGGACGAGACGCACCGCTGGGCGTCGGTCAACGACCTGCTCGGCCTCGGCGCGCCGCTGCCCGTGGAGACGTACTCCACCTCCGACCACCTGTTCTACGACCTGGACATCCCGTCCGGCTCGACGGGCAGGCTGCCGCTCAGCCACCGCACGCGGGCGGGCCTCGACGCCGAAGAGGAGGAGCAGCTCGACGCCGGCAAGCGCAAGCGCCGTCGTCGCACCGGCTCCACCCGCTCCGGCGAGGGCCAGGCGCCGGAGGCCGGCGAGGAGACCAGGCCGAAGCGCACCCGGTCGCGCACGCGCAGCCGGGCGGGCGTGGCGTCGGAGGGCGGCGAGCAGACCCAGGTCAGCGCGCCGGAAGGGGCCGAGAAGGCCGCCTCCGACAAGCCCCGCAGGCGCCGGCGTCGCCGAAGCTCTGCCGAACAGGCCGCTCCTTCGGCAGACTGATCACCATGTCGTCCCCCGGTTCCGACGTCACCGAGGTCGAGGACGTCCTCGACGAGCCCGCGCACGAGAGCGCGGCGCCCGTCGGGGACCGCCCGCCTGCCCGGTCCTGGCGCACGCGCGCCGACTTCATCGCCGTCGCGCTGATCGCCGTCGTCTCGATCACCGCGTCCGTGCTGACCTGGGCGTTCAGCGATGCTCGCGCCACGACGTCGGTCACCGGGCCGTCGTCGTTCGAGCCGCTGCCCGACGTGGCGAACCTGCCGCCGTCGCTCGCCGAGGTCTGGCGGGCGGGCAGCGGTGCCTCGTTGTCTCCCGTGGTCGTGCAGACCCCGTCGAAGGAGACCGGCGAGGAGAAGCCGTCGACCGTCGTCACCGGCACCGGTGGCGAGGTCAACGGCCGCGACCCGCTGACCGGCGACGTGCGGTGGACGTACAAACGCGATCTGCCGCTGTGCACGGTCAGCACGGCGTGGGGCCGGGCGATGGCCCTGTACTCCAAGGGCGAGAACTGCTCGGAGCTCACCTCGCTCGACGGCGTGACCGGCGAGCGGCGGGCCCAGCGCAACGGTGACGCGGAAACCGGCACGGCACTGCTCAACGAGGGCTCGCACCTGATCACGACCGGGTCGAAGTTCGTCGAGGTCTACCGGCGCGACGACCTGGTGCGGTCGCTGGAGTACGGCGGCCTGCGCGCGATCGTGAACCCGAACAAGCAGCCGCGGGTCGGCTGCACGTACGGCTCGATGGCCGTGACGACCGGCAAGTTCGCGATGATCGAACGCTGCCCGGAGGACGCGTCGGACCGGGTGACGATCCTCAAGCCGAACCCCGACAAGTCCGACGAGCCCAAGGTGTTCGGCAGCTCGGTCACCGGCTCGAAGAACGCCCAGGTCGTGGCCATGACCGACAAGTACGTCGCGGTGGCCGTGCCGAACCCGAGCCGCGTGCTGATCTACGACGCGGAGACCGGCAACCAGATCAACGAGGCGCCGGTCGACGTGCCGGAGTCCGACTTCACCGACCCGCCGAACCACGTGGCGCGCGTCTTCACGACGAAGACGAACGCCTTCTGGTTCACCGGATCGCGCACGGTCTCGCTGTCGCTGGAGACGCTCACTCCACTGTGGACCGCCGAGGGCACGCTGGGCGCGGGCACGACGCTCGCGGGCCGCGCGCTCATCCCGGTCAAGGACGGCCTGCGCGTGTTCGAGCAGGACACGGGCGCCGTCGTGGGCACGTTCCGGGTGAACCGCGCCGGCTACACGGGTCCTGTGCAACTCGCCACAGCAGGTCCGGTTGTGCTGGAGCAGCGTGGCGAAACCGTGGTCGCGCTGCGATAGTTCAGCTCGTGTACTCGCAGCTCAGCCCGAACCGGGCGCAACGCGTCGACTTCCCGGGCCGTTACGGCACGATCGCGGCGCTGCGCGCGCCCGCCATGGGCGACGACGCGATGCGCACGACCGTGCTGCTCGTGCCGGGCTACACGGGCTCCAAAGAGGACTTCGCGCCGATCATCGACCCGATCGCGGACGCGGGGTTCGAGGTCGTCGCGATCGACCTGCCGGGCCAGCAGGACTCCGCGGGCCCTGACGACGAGGCGCTCTACCGGCCGGGCCCGCTGGGTTCGGTGATCGCCGAGCTGATCGGGAAGATCGCGGCGGACGGCCGGAAAGTGCTGCTGCTCGGCCATTCCTACGGTGGTCTGGTGACGCGCGCGGCCGTGTTCGCCGGTGCGCCGATCGCCGGTCTGACGCTGATGTCGACGGGTCCGTCCGAGCTGCCTGCCGGCGAACGCCGCGCGGTGCTGGATGTCGGCGAGCACGTGCTGGCCGAGCAGGGCGTCGCGGGCACGCACAAGCTGAACGAGCTGCGCTCGCAGCAGAACCCGGCGTACGTGGCGTTGCCGCAGGAGTTGAAGGACTTCTACCGCAACCGTTTCCTGGCGTCGCCGGCCGCCGCGTTGCTCGGCATGGGCAACGGCCTGCGCTACGAACCGGACCAGGTGGCGAAGCTCGCCCGCACGTTGCGCTCGTCCGGCACGCCCTGCCTGGTGGTGTGCGGTGACTCCGACGACGCGTGGACGCCCGCGGCCCAGCGCGACATGGCCGAACGCCTCGACGCGGACTTCGCCGTGCTGCCGGGCGTGATGCACTCGCCGAACACCGAGGCGCCGCTGGAGCTCATCGCGACGCTGCTGCCGACGTGGCGGGCCTGGCTGACGTCGTAGGACGCCGGCCAGACCCCGGACGCGTCAGAACTACTTGACGTTGACGTAGCGCTCGTCGACGGCGTTGTTCGGGTAGGCCTGCAGATCGGCCTTCACGTACGCCTTGTTGTTCTTGCGGAACGCCTTGTTCGACGCCGGGACGGTGACCGTCACCGTCTCGAACCCGCCCGTGCAGGTGACGCCCTTGGACGCGCCACCGGTCGCCACGTTGCCGCCCCCGACGGCCTGCGTGGCGCTCACGTAGAGGTACGCCGGCGAGGTCACCGGGCAGGCGTAGGTCACGTCGACCTCGATCGCCGCACCCTGCGCTCTGAGGTTCACCGGCGCCTCGACCCTGACCAGCGACTGCGAGGGCGACTGCGCGCTCACGTCCGCCAGCACCGGCGCGACGGACGCGAGGACCGCGCCTCCTGCGACGGCGAAGACGGCGAGCGACCTGCCCCCGGACAACTTCTTCATGGTGTTGCGGTCCCCTCTTCCATTCCGTCCCTTGTGGACGGAAACCCCAGACCGGCGCAGAGGCCGGCGACGATCAACACCACGGGCAGGTGCCACAGGAAGTCGAACCCGCTGTGCACCAGCACGACCACCACCGCCGCGAACGCCCCGGCGTGCAACGGCGTGCTCCTCTTCCCGCCCCACATCCGCACGAGCACGGCGCCGATGACCGCGAGCGCCAGCACCAGCCCCACCACGCCGAACTCGACGAGCACCTGCAGGTACTCGTTGTGCACATAACGCATCACGCGGGCATCGTCGTTGCCTCGGACGAAGAACAAGATCGCCTGCCCAGGCCCGGTACCGGCCAGCGGCTGCTGCGCCACCAGATCGAACGCCGCGTCGGCGGCCTGGCTCCGGTCAGGCGAGCTGAACGAGATCCGCGTGGCCAGCCGGTCGGCGAACACCACGGCGGCCGCCACCACCGCCCCCGCGGCCAGCACGACCCCCGGCACCACCCACTTCCCGGCGCGCGGCAACGACACGAGCGCACCCGCGATGAGCCCGGCAACGGCCAGCAACACCTGCGGCTCTTCGTCCACCCGCATGGTCGGCACCAACGCGGCCACGGCCACCGCCGCCCCGAGCAACGGCGGCACAGCTTTCTTCAGGGTCTCCCCGACGCCGTACAACACCGCCAGCACACCCAGCCCGACGACCAACGCGATGACGCCGGCGCGACTCATCGTCGCCCCGATCCCCACGAGCAGCAGGAACCGCACGACGTTCATCAACAACGACGTCTTCAACACCAACGCCAACACCGCAGCAGCCGCCATGACCGCGGCAGCGGCATTGGGATAGGTCAACGTGGAGGCGGCCCGAGCCAGCCCTTCGGCCACAGTCGTCCACCCAGGCACCCGCCACACGACAGCGACCCACCCGCTGACCCCGACGAGCGTCCCGACCCCGACCACCACGGTGGCGAGCAACTCCCGTTGCCCAAGATCAGCCTGCGCCGCCACCAGCGCCGCCCCGACGAACACCAGCACGGCAACCGCAGCCGGCACCCCGCTCAGGAGCTCGCCGGCAACCGCCCCACGCCCAACGGCCCACACCGCGAACGTTCCGCCAAGCACGACGAAAACCGAGGGCCGAGGCCGCGCCACCACAACAGCAGCCCCGACGAGCACAGCGGACAACACCCGCCCAGGCAGGTAGTACCCACCCTGCGCGACCACGGCGGCCGCGAACCCGGCGACCACGAGCAACCCGGGCAGCGCCAACGAGTCCCGGCGCACACCAACAGCAACGTCCCCCACGGCCACCGCGCTCCCCCAAGCTCGCCGCACCCGCCTCCCCAAGCGGATCGACTGCACTTTAGGGGCCCAACCACCAGGACGGAAGAACAAACACACAAATCGCCCACACCACGGACGACTAACGCCCTAGGCCCACCAGAACGTCCACAACGTGGCCCCGCTGACCACGAACACGCCGAGCGAGGCCACCGGAGCCCGCCAGTCGGCGTACCGATCGGCCACGATCTGCGCGCCGACCACCAACACGGCAGCCACCACGTGCGCCACCACGGACAACGTCCCAGGCCCAGGCAGATCGCGGGTGTTGGCGTAGAACTGGACGCCGATGTTCCCCAGGGCGAGCAACACCAAGCCCACCGCGAGCACACCGCTCACGGCGCGCAGGAACCCGAAAACCCGCGACGGCCGCCGCTCAGCCACTTCCACGTCCACCTCCGCCACCCTACGGGTCCGCCCGAATCCAGCCAGTCAACCCCCACGCCCCCCACAGAGGCAGACGCGCAGGCACGAGCGGGGTTCCGCCGGAGGGCGAGGCAGGTGGCGGCGGGCGAGGTGGTGCGGGCGAGAGGCGAGCGACTCGGAGAGGCGGGGCGGCGACAGGTGGGAGGCGGAAGGCGAGGTGGGGTGAGGCAATCAAGCCTGGAGGCGGGGCGGGGCGAGCCGGGGCGGGGCGAGCCGGGGCGAGGCGAGCCGGGGCGAGGCGAGCCGGGGCGAGGCGAGCCGGGGCGAGGCGAGCGAGGCGAGCGGGGCGAGCGGGGCGAGGCGAGCCGGGGCGAGGCGAGCCGGGGCGGGGCGGGGCGGGGCGAGGCGAGGCGAGGCGAGGCGGGTAAGGCAAGACGGGTGAAGGATGGCTTTAGGGCCTGGCGAAGCCGCAGGCGAGCCCGACCGAGCGCGCGCTCAGGGCAATGGCGCAGCCGAGCCCAGCCAAGACCCAACGCAATGCCGAAGGCGAGGCGTCACTCCTGCAACCGCTGTCCAAGCGGTATCGGTGACGTGCCCTCTCAACTCAGCCACGCACCAACGAGATTGGGGCTTGACTTTGGGTGCGAGGTGCTGCCACTTGTGGCTCGGCCGGGCGTTCTTCCCGGCCTTTTCCGGTCCGACAAGCGCCTCGCAAGGGCCCCGAAGTCAAGCCCCAATCTCTATCGACGCGCCAGCGGCGATGACTCAACCACGCCCGTCAAAGTCTTTGCACCCCAACAAGACCACAAACCTCAAGGCGCCAACAGATCCCAAGGCTCCAACGGCGGGACCGCCGCCTGCCCCTCCTCACAGCTACGCCGGAAATCGCACCACTGACACTGCCGCCCGGTAACCGGCGGAAACAGGATCTCCCGATCCCCACCGGCCTTCAAGGTCTCCGAAGCCAGGTCAATCTCATCGGCAGCCTCCTCGGCCCGCCGGACATGCCGCCCCAACGACTCCTCGGTGTGCTCCCAAACCGCCACCGACCCGGACGGCAGATGATGCAACTCCACCCGCCGGCAAGGCTTCCGCAAAGTCCGCCGAGCAGCCAACGCGTACAAAGCCAACGCCTGCGACCCCCGAGCGTCATCAGAAGTCAGCACATGCCGCCCGGTCTTGTAGTCAACGATGACCAACTCACCATCGCGATAGTCGATCCGGTCGACCCGCCCCTCGGCCACGATCCGCTCAGTGGGCGACGACACCCACCGCTCCACCCCAAGCGGCTCAAAGTCGACGTCCAACGAAGACACGTACTCATGCACCCACCCCTGAGCACGCGACCGGTACTCAGCAGCCTGGTCCACATCCCGAAACCCGTCCGACTTCCACTGCCGCCCCACCAACGCGACTGCCTGGTCAGGCGTGCGCCGCTCAGCCGGCAGGTCGAACAACGCCTTCAGCGCGTTGTGCACCACAGCCCCGAGGGTGTTGTGCGCCCAGGCCCCACCGCGCGGCGGCGACGGACGGTCCAGGTACGTCATCCGGTAGCGGCGGGGGCAGTCCGTCCACGTCGAGAGCTTCGCGGGCGTGACGCGCACCAGCCGGCGCGGTGCGGTGGTGCCGAAGTCGAAGCCGAGTTGTTCCACCCCAACCAAGTTACTCACCACCCCTGACAGAAAATGAGGGGCATGGAGATCTGGCACAACCCTCGCTGCTCGAAGAGCCGCGCCGCGAAGCAGAAACTCGACGACAGCAAAGCCGACTACACCGAACGGCGCTACCTCGACGACCCGCCCACGGCCGAGGAGCTCGACCACGTCCTCGAGCTCCTCGGCAAACAACCCTGGGAGATCGCGCGCACCAAGGAGGCCGCGTACCCCGCCACGATGGAACACGACCGCGCGAAGTGGATCGCGCACATGGTCGCCAACCCGAGCCTCATCGAGCGGCCGATCGTCATCGACGGGAACACCGCCCGCATCGAGCGCTAGACACCCGACGCGATGAAGCCCTGCACGGACGACGCGACCAGCTGCACGGCGATCGCGGCCAGCAACAAGCCGGCGATCTTGGCCATCAGCAGGATGCCGCTCTCCTTGAACACCTTGATCAGCAGGCCGGCGGACCGCAGGGTTCCCAGCAGCACGAGGTGCACGGCCACGATCGCCGCGGCCAGCGCGAAGTACGAGCCCCAGCCGTCCGCCTGACGCACGAACACGATGGTCGCGGCGATCGCACCGGGTCCGGCCAGCAGCGGCGTCCCCAACGGCACCAGGGCGATGTTCACGTCCTCCACCTCGGGGTGGTTGGTCGCGCCCTTGCCCGTCAGCAGGTCCAGCGCGATCAGCAACAGCAGCAACCCGCCCGCGCCCTGCAGGGCGGGGATGCCGATGTGCATGTAGGCGAGGATCGAGTTGCCGGCGACCGCGAACAGCGTGATCACCAGGAACGACACCAGCACGCCCTGCCGCGCCGCCCGCTTGCGCGCCTCCCGCGACTTGCGCCCCACCAGCCCCAGGAACACCGGCACGGTGCCCGGCGGGTCCATGATCACCAGCAGCGTGATCGAGGCCTCGATGAACAGCCGCACGTTGAACACCGCACCACCGCCCTACCCGACGAGGATCTCGGCTCCGGTCGCCCTCTCCGCCAGAGCATCCAGCATCTCCGGCGCCGTCGTCTCCGCGCCGAGCCGCACCGTCTTGTTCGTCCCGTGGTAGTCACTCGACCCGGTGACGATCAACCCCAGCTGATCGGCCAGCGCCCGCAACGACCGCCGCGTCTCCAGGTCGTGGTCCGGGTGATCGACCTCGACGCCGGCCAGTCCGGCGGACGCCAGCGACGACACCACGGAGGGCGCCACCACGGGTCCGCGGGACCGGGCGAACGGGTGCGCCAGCACGGTGACGCCGCCCGCCTCGGTGATCATCTCGATCGCCCGCTCGACGGGCGTGTCCGTGCGCCCCACGTAGTACTGGCCGCCGGTCAGGAACGTCGCGAAGGCCTCGTCGACGGACGACACCACCCCTGCCCTGATCAGCGCCTGGGCGAGGTGCGGACGGCCGGCGGGCGCGTCGAACGGCAGGCGCGCCATCAGGTCGACCGGGTCGATCGGGAAGCCGTCGGCCTGCATCATCTCGGCCATCTTCTGCAGCCGCGTGCGCCGTTCCTCACGCAGGCGTGACTGCTCCTTCATCAACATGGCGTGCGTGGGGTCGTACAGGTACGCCAGCAGATGAACGGTGATGGTGTGCCCGTAGCCGTCCGGCGAGGAGCAGGAGAGCTCGGCGCCGCGGACCAGCCGCAGGCCGGAGGGCAGCGCGGCGGCGGCCTCGGCCCAGCCGGCCGCCGTGTCGTGGTCGGTGATCGCCACCGCGTCGAGCCCGGCTTGCGCCGCAGCCTTCACCAGTTCGGCAGGGCTGTCGGTGCCGTCGGACTCGGACGAATGGGTGTGCAGATCGATGACCACGTCGTCCAGTGTGGACGACGTGATGAACGACCCGTGTTACGGGACCATCTTCTTGCCGCGCGCCGCACGCTGGGCCTTGATCATCGAGAAGCGCTCGGCCTGGGCCTTCTTGTCGCCGAAGGTCAGCTCCGAGATGGCGTCGTAGACCTCTTCGGGGTCCGGCAGGAACTCCAGGCGGTTCAGCGCCTGGATCTGACCCGCCGACTCCACGATGAGCGTGCCGTAGCCGAGCATGCGCCCGCCCACGGTCCGCTCGTAGGTGAGGTCCGTGACCTTGCTGATGGGCATCATCGCGACCTTGGTCTCGAAGACGCCCGAGGTCAGCATGAAGCGCTTGTCGGTGACGACGATGCGCTCCACCCACCACTCGATGATGAAGTACGAGAGGCGCAGCAACACGAGCAGCGCCCCATACCAGAGCACGTTCTGCAGCAGTCCGGCGTCCGCCGGGAGCAGGTACGAGATCATCATGAAGCCGGCGAGCAGCGCCGCCGCCTCCAGGACGTCCCAGATCAGGTAGGACCAGTGCCTGCGCACCCGGATGACCCGACGCTCGCTCGACAGCAGGTAGTCGTCCGGATCACGAGGTGCGAACATGCGCTACCAGCCCTTCCTGGTACCAAGACCTGCTCCAGGCCACCTCGGGGGTGGCTGGTACCAGACTAGAAGACGGAACGCACAAACGTGATCAGTGCCTCGGCCGCCGTGCGGAGCGAGTTGAGGATGTTCTGCACGAGTTGGGCCGCCTGCTGGGGCTCCGCGATCAAGAAGAACAGCAGCAAGGCGATTCCAGCGAAAGTGAGAATCTTCTTCAAGTTCACGGTGTCCACCCCGTCCGCGTCGCACCCGTTTGGCGCCGTTCGTGACCGTTGTACAGCACGATTCAGCACCTTGGGAGATTTGTACCGCAGCCGGGGTAGCGGACAGCACCGCCATTCCAGTGTGACTACGCTTCGTGATCGTGACCGCCAGCAGCAAGCGCACGATCCGTTGCGTCGGAGCCATCGTTTTTGACTCTTTTGGGCGACTACTGCTCGTGCGACGGGCCAACCCGCCTGGTGAGGGCATGTGGTCGGTACCAGGCGGGCGCGTGGAGCCAGATGAGACGGATGAGGCGGCCGTGACTAGGGAACTAGTCGAGGAGACAGGACTCTCCGTCACCGTCGGCCGCCTCGTCGGCTGCGTTGAGCGACCGGCCCCGAACGGGGTTTACGCGATCTTCGACTACGAATGCCAGGTCACGTCGGGTGTGCTCCGAGCGGGCGACGACGCATCGGATGTCGCTTGGGTGGACAGTGCGACCTTGGACACACTTCCGACGACGGAAGGGCTCGTGGAAGCGCTCTCCGAGTGGAACTGCCTGCCCAGGGCCTGATCAGGGTTCACGCGAACGGGGCGAGCGTTCAGCACCAAACGAGACGTTGCCCGTGGGCCTCGGTCGTCGCCAGGGTGGTCACTTGCACGCCTGACTCACCGACACGGATGAGGCGCAGCTCACCGTCCTCGTGCGCGGCCCACCAGACATCCTTCCCCAATGCGGACAAAGCGGGTGTGAGGTCGAGGCCCGAACCGCTGGAGATGACGACCAGCGGCGCGTCGATCGGCTCGACCGCCTTGGCGAGGTCCGCGACGGGGTCTCCGGCGACGAGCCGCGGCGGGTTCTTGCGCAGCACGCCCGCCGCCACGCCGAACAGCCGCAGCCGCTCCGGCTGGTCGGCCCACACGCACGCCTCCAGCCACGCGTAGGCGTCCTCGTCGGCCAGGTCGGCCGGTGCCACCCCGATGCCCGCCTTCGCGGCCACCTTCACCGTCTTGGGCAGCTTCGGCAGCACGGCTCCGGGAGCGAGCTCCAGCGCGCAGTGCAGCCCCAGGGCGGCCTTGGCCGGGCCGGCGACGACCTGGCCCGCCTCCGCCGTCTGGTAGCGGTACGAGTACTGGTCGAGCCCGAGCAGCAGGCCCGCGGTCGTCGCGACCTCCACGAGGCCGATCGGCCCGCCCGCCTGCTTGGCCGCCGCCGCGACGGCCGGGTAGAGCAACGCCGCGCGGCGCACCTCGTTCGACTGCACGACCTGGGTGCTCACGAGCGCACGGACGCGTTCGGCACGTTCCAGCAGGAAGTCCCGGAACAACGGCCAGGTGCTCTCGTCCGCGCCGTAGGTGCCGCCGAGCGACGGGTAGTAGTTCGAGAGCTGGTGGAACGGCTCGGCCTGCACGAGCCGGTGCGCCGCCGCCAGCAGGAGCTCGCCGGTGGCGTTCTCCTCGCTGGCGGCGGTCAGCAGGTCCGCGACCTCCGGATCGGCGGCGGCACGCGACGCGAGGTGCTCGTAGAGCGGCGAGATGGCGGAAGCCTCCTCGGCGAACGCTCTCAAGCGCTGCTGTGCCAGATCCAGAGAAGTCACGTCACTACCCCAAAATCAGTTGGAGACAGGTTCCGGGCGCCCCGGCTGCTCGCCACCGCGGGCCTCGCCGTATGACTGCTTCGGCACCATGACCTTGCGCCTGAAGATGCACACGACCGTGCCGTCCTGCTTGTAGCCGCGAGTCTCCACGTAGACGACGCCCCTGTCGTCCTTCGACTTGGACGGCGTCTTGTCGAGCACCTCGGTCTCACCGTAGATCGTGTCACCGTGGAACGTGGGCTTCACGTGCCGCAGCGACTCGATCTCCAGGTTGGCGATCGCCTTGCCGGAGACGTCGGGCACGGACATGCCCAGCAGCAACGAGTAAATGTAGTTGCCGACGACGACGTTCTTGCCGAAGTCCGTCGTGTTCTCCGCGTAGTTCACGTCCATGTGGAGCGGGTGGTGATTCATCGTGAGCAGGCAGAACAGGTGGTCGTCGTACTCCGTCACCGTCTTGCCAGGCCAGTGCTTGTAGACCGCTCCGACCTCGAACTCCTCGTAGTACCGACCGAACTGCACCGCGCCTCCAACTACGTGTGATCGAGATCTGCCACAGGTGGGGAGACAGTCTTTACGCGGAGGGAGTACCCTCGGCAACCGGTGTGTGAGGATTTCCACCACCAGTGACTTCGCCCCGAGGAGGTGAGGACCCCTAAATGAGCAAGGACCCCCACCCTGCCAGTACCAGGCGCGTCCTCTCCGAGGTGGCTTTCTAGATCCCTTCTGGATCGTTCTTTCCACCCGGTCTGGACGCCCGTCGTGCATCTGCACTTCACGTCGGCGTGTGTACCTGGAGGAAACTCACCATGCCCAGCCTGCCCTCGATCCGCGGACGCGGGAACCAGCGCGGCCCCGCGGGGCACGTCCCGCACGTCCCCGTGCCGCTGTCGGCGTACGTCGTCGACTGCGCCGTGTACGTGGACGGCAAGCGCTTGCCCGGCCGGTGGACGCACACCGACGCCGTCAAAGAGGTGCGCAAGCGCAAGGACGGGTTCGTGTGGATCGGCCTGCACGAGCCGGACGCCGAGCAGATCGAGGGCATCGCCGAGACGTTCGGGCTGCACGAGCTCGCCGTCGAGGACGCGGTGCACGCGCACCAGCGCCCGAAGCTGGAGCGCTACGACAACACGCTCTTCATGGTCTTCAAGACCGTTCGCTACGTGACGAACGAACACCCCGACACCGCCAACGAGATCGTCGAGTCCGGCGAGATCATGGTGTTCCTGGGCAAGGACTTCGTCATCACCGTGCGGCACGGCAACCACTCCGGTCTCTCCAAGCTGCGGCACGTGCTGGAGGCCGACCCGGAGCGCCTGGAGATCGGCCCGGCCGCGGTGATGCACGCGATCGCCGACCAGGTCGTCGACAACTACCTCGAGGTGACCGACCACATCGAGGACGACATCGACCGCATGGAGGAGCGGGTCTTCGCGCCGCGCACCGAGGTGAGCGCCGAGCAGATCTACATGTTCAAGCGCGAGGTCGTGGAGCTGCGCCGCGCGGTCATGCCGCTCGCGAACCCGTTGCGCCGCTTGGCCGAGGGCTACACGCCGCTCATCCCCGAGCAGGTGCGCGCGTTCTTCCGCGACGTCGACGACCACCTCACCGAGGTCTCCGAGCGCGTCACCGCGTTCGACGAACTGCTGACGACGCTGGTCGACGCGACGCTCGCGAAGATCACGCTCCAGCAGAACACCGACATGCGCAAGATCACCTCGTGGGTCGCGATCATCTCCGTGCCCACCATGGTCGTCGGCGTGTACGGCATGAACTTCGAGTTCATGCCGGAGCTCAAGTGGAGGTTCGGTTACCCGCTGATCCTCAGCCTGATCCTGGTCGCCTGCCTCACGCTCTACCGAATATTGCGCCGAAATCGCTGGCTGTAGTCCCGGTTTCGCTCGCTCTGTTCGTAGATGAGGTGTGTCATGACCAGAATTCTCACCAACATCCGCTTCTGGATCCTCGCGTTCCTGCTCTGCTGGATCACCACCGTGTTCGTGCTGATCAGCGGAACGCCCTGACGTGTACGCGCGGCTGAGGAACATCAGGTTCTGGCTGCTGGCGCTCCCGGTCGCCTGGATCGCGATGGTGTTCGTCTCCATCGCGGCCTGGCCGGATCCGGGGGCCGCGTCACCGGACGAACTCGCCTCCGAGGTGACGAACGCGTTGCGGGCACACGACTTCCACAAGTTGCAGCCGTTGCTCGCGATCGGCGGCGAGGACGTGGCGCAGTCGACGACCGACCAGTTCCAGTCCGCTCAGGTGGAGCGCGGCTCGTACCTCGACGGTGCCGTCGTCGTCGAGTACACGCACGACGGCACGCGCGCGGAGTTCCGGCTGCCCGTGGAGTTCCAGGACGGCCGGTACGTGATCAACCCGGTGGTCACTCCCAGGGGGTGACGTCCCAGGTGAACGGCGTGCCGTGGCCCGCGCCGTGGCCGAGGTTGAGCGAGATCCCGGCCGGCCAGAGCCGCAGCAGCAGTTCGAACCGGTAGTCGTCGTCCGCGCGGCGCGGTTCGAAGACCAGCAGCGCCAACGGTGTCGTGGGGGTCGCCTTCGCGGCGGCGTCCGCGAGCACGGCCCGTCCCATCGCGCGGTCAGCGGGCGAGACGTACTGCCACACCACGGAATGCCACACGACGGTGAGCACGTCGCGTTCGGCGCGGGCGAGCTGTTTCGCGAGCCACTCGGGCCCTGCCGACCGGTCGACCTTCACCGGGTCGGTGGCGGCGAGGTCGAGCGCGCTGTTCAGCCGGTTCCACCGGTCGAGCTGGTCGGCCCAGACGAACGAGCTGAGGTGCAGCCGTCCGTCCTCTGTGGACACGTCGACCGGGGTGAGGTCGCAGCCGGCCCGTCCGACGACGCGCAGCCGGTGGTCCAGGTCCGCGGGCGGCGTGCCGGTCCACTCCGGGTTCAGCACCAGCAGGCTGTCCGGGTCGCCGAGGACCCGGTCGCTGAGCTGGTAGCCGACGTGGTGCGGGCGCAGGTTGAGGCCACCGCTCGCGCCGACCTCCAGCAGCCGCACGCAGAACGGCACCTGCCGTCCGGCGGCCTTCGCGGCCTCCTGCGCGGCGACCAGCAGACCGCCGTAGAGCGGGGCGCTGCGGCCGGGTTCGTTGGTCTGCACGACCGTGGCCTGCACGCGGTGCCGCAGCAGGTCGGCGTGCTCGGTGAGCGCGGGCAGCGCGTCGTCCCACAGCGTCGGCAGGTGCGGCCGGCCGCCGACCGACGGGTAGTGCTTCGACAGCGCCGGCGCGCGGCCTTCGAGCACGAGCCGGTGGACGGCGCCCGCGAACCGCAGACCGGGCACGGAGCCCTCCCGGTCGCGTTCGGAGCCCGCCATGATCCTGGTCGTGACGCCACCTCTGGCGAGGTCGTCGGCCGCGTCGGTGAGGAGTCGCTGGGTCAGCGGACTGCGGTCGCGGCAGCCGTGGGCGGCCGCGGCGAACAGCTCGGCAAGCACGCCGCTCACGCTAACGGCAGCGCTCGCTCCCGTCATGTGGTGAAAGACCTGATTAGGCTGGCTGAGATGGTGCGGGTTCTGGTGGTTGCCGACGAGGTCGTCGAGGCGCTGTGGACGGACCAGGTGCACGCTCATGGCGACGTGGACCTGGTCCTCGCGGCGGGCGACCTGCCGTTCGACTACCTGGAACACCTGGCCAACGCCCTGGACAAGCCACTGGTGTTCGTCCCCGGCAACCACGACGCCGACCTCTCCGGCTACGCGAACGTGCGCGGCCTGTGGACCAAGGCGGGCGTGCCGGTCCGCTGGCCAGGTCCAGCCGGTGCGGTGAACGCGGACGAACGCGTGATCGACGTCGCCGGCCTGCGCATAGCCGGTCTCGGTGGTTCGATCCGCTACAACAAGGGCCCGAACCAGTGGACGGAACGGCAGCAGGCCCGCAGAGCCCGCCGGGTGACCCGGCTGGCCGCGTGGCGCAGGCTGCGGGACGGACGTGGCGTGGACGTGCTGCTGACCCACTCACCACCACTCGGCTGCGGCGACGAACCCGACGCCCCGCACCGCGGCTTCGCCTGCCTGGGCACCCTGGTGTCGCGCCTGCAACCCGAGCTGATGCTGCACGGCCACATCCACCCCCACGGCACCCCGCGCCCGGACCGGACGCTCGGCTCCACCCGCGTGGTGAACGTGGTCCCTCTGAAGGTGCTGGAGGTAGGGCGATGAAACGGGACACCGGCTTCCCGGCGGCCGACGCCGAAAGCGACTTCCTCAGAGCCCGCCGCAGCCAGGTGATGTCCCGCCTGGCCACCTGGCTGCGCAGAGAACCGGACGACGTCAACATCATGCTGCCGTTCCACGAGGTGGTGGACGCCCTGGGCATGGCGTCCGAAAAGCGCCTGGGCCTCCAGTCCATCCGCCTCGACTCGATCGTCGGCAGCGTCGACCGCACCAGAGACTTCGACCGCCGCTTCCGCCCCACCTCGGGCCGAGTGCGCGAACGCTGGCAACGCCTGGCCCAAGCAGCCCGCAGAGGCGAACCGGTCCCGCCGATCGAGGTGTACCGGGTGGGCGAACTCCACTTCATCATCGACGGCCACCACCGGGTCTCCGTGGCCCACGCCCTGGGCCAGCAGACCATCGACGCCTACGTGACCCAGGTGATCACCCGCCTCAACTCCTCGGGCATCCGCTACCGGGGCGACCTGATCGTGAAGGACTACCGCCGCCTCTTCCTGGACCGAGTCCCCCTGACCGGCGAGTCCAGGGCAGCCGTGGTCCTCTCCGACCCCTGGCACTACGCACAGCTGGGCGAACACGTCGAAGCCTGGGGCTTCCGCCTCATGCAGGACACCTGCCAGTTCCTGGACCGAGCAGAGGTGGCCCGCCGCTGGTACGCCGACGAGTACCGCCCGGTGGTGGCGATGCTCAAGCAGGCCGACATGGTGGGCGACCGCACCGAGACCGAGGCCTACATGTGGGTGGCGGCGGAACGCTACCGCCTGATCCGCACGCACCGCTGGGACGCCGAGGTCATCAACGCGGTCCGCGAGGAAACCCGCGCCCAGACCCGAACCCCGCGCACCTAGCCCGCACACGGCGAGGCAGGCGCCGCAGGGCGAGGCGGGGCCAACCGAGGCCGGGCGACGCTAGGCAAGGCCGGGCGAGGGCGGGCGACGCGAAGCAAGGCAAGGCCGGCGAGGTCAAGCGGGCCCGGGCAACGCTAGGCAAGGCCGGGCGACGCGGAGCTGGGCGAGGCGAGCGGGGCAGGCTGTCGC
Organism: Lentzea sp. CA-135723; assembly: GCF_050936595.1. NCBI lineage: Bacteria > Bacillati > Actinomycetota > Actinomycetes > Pseudonocardiales > Pseudonocardiaceae > Lentzea > Lentzea sp. CA-135723. Next base: position 4,803,075 of record NZ_JBNJMK010000001.1, read on the forward strand.
AGGCGTCCCCTCGCAAGCAAGACCCCCCGCGACCCAACGTACTCAGCAGGTCTGACAATCCAGCTGGCGCGAGCGGCAAGGCAAGACGGGTCAAGGGCAAGGCGGGTCGAGCCAAGACGGGTCTCGGGCAAGACGGGTCAAGGCGCGACGGGTTGAGGCAAGACCGGGGTAAGGCAAGACGGGTCAAGGATGGCTTTAGGGCCTGGCGAAGCCGCAGGCGAGCCCGACCGAGCGCAAGCTCAGGGCAATGGCGCAGCCGAGCCCAGCCAAGACCCAACGCAATGCCGAAGGCGAGGCGTCCTTCCCTCTCACCGCCGTCAAAGCGGTGTGGTGACGTACAGACCCAACCCAGCCACGCACGCTGGAGATTGGGGCTTGACTTTGGGTGCGAGGTGCTACCACTTGTGGCTCGGCCGGGCCTCTTTTCAGCCCGGCCTTTTCCGGTCCGACAAGCGCCTCGCAAGGGCCCCGAAGTCAAGCCCCAATCTCTATCGACGCGCCAGCGGCGATGACTCAACCACGCCCGTCAAAGTCTTTGCCCCCAACAAGACCACCGCACTAGCAAGAACAAACCAAGGATCACCGAGGCACAACCCGAGGCCCCTCGGCATCCGGCAACGGCCGAGCCTGATCCAGCACCTCATCCGTGTACTTGTCCAACAACCGAGTCCCGATCTGCTGCGCGTACCCGAAAATCACAGCCCACAACAACAAAGCAGCAGCAGAAGGAATCCCGATCAATCCACTGGTGACCCCAGCCCCCAACGCCAGAATCCCCACCACGGCCAACGCAGCCCCAAGCATGATCTTGATCAACGCCTGATACCCGATCATCACGTAGGGCGAAAGCGAAGGCCGCCGCCGCAACAACAACACAACAGCAGCCAGCACAGCCCCGAAAGCCCCCAGCACCTGCACCAGCCAAACGTCCACACCGGACGCCCGAGCCCCACCCCCAGGACACACGACAGGCAGCGCGTTCTCCTTGGGATCAACGCACAACGGAATGATCCCGGGCCGGACGATCCCCACGACCCCCAGCACCGTGTTGATCACGAACAACACCAGCGAGGCCGCGATCAGCTTGTTGCGCAACGCCCGCGACCCCGCATGTGCGAAGTCCGAGTTGTCGTAGGCGGCCCGCAGCGCGTCCACCACGATCGCCCGCTCAACGGCAGGCGTGAACTCCCCTGGCCGCAACGCTTCCAAAGCGCGACGCCGCGGATCATCGTCGTCCAGGTACTGCGCCACCCGAGCCTGCAACCCGGGTAACCGCCCCGAAAACCCGCGCTCTGCGGAGATCGTCGCCACCTCGGCCTCGTGCAGCGCTCGCCAGGCACGTTCGATGTGCCAACCGGACCACCACGACGGCAGCGCTCGCCACCACGACTCGCGCGCCGCGAGCATCGCCTCGACGACGGCGGCTTGAGACAGGGCCGTGCGCCGCCACACGTCGCCCTCGGGATCGACCGGGTCGGACGGGCCGAGCGCGGCCAGATCCGCGCGGACCCGGTCGAGCCGGGACTGCACGACGAGTCGCCAGTCGGTGACTCTGGGTTTGCGCTCAGCCATGTCCCGATGATGACACCCACCCCCGACAATTCCCGGGGCCATCCGTGTGACGTGCGGAAACGTCACCGGAACGCCATATGAGCTTGTGCTTATATACGCCATCCACTATACAACTCACCGTGGACGTCTTCGAGGCCGTGGCCGAACCCAACCGCAGGCACCTGATCAGCCTGCTGGCCGAACGCGAGCGCACCGCGGGTGAGCTCGTGGACAGCCTGCCCGCCCTCACGCAGCCGGCCGTGTCCCGCCACCTCAGGATCCTGCGCGAGACCGGGCTGGTCGAGGTCAGGCCCGACGGCCAGCGCCGCATCTACGCGCTCAGACCCGATGGCCTGCAACGCATCGACGACTGGATCACGCCGTACCGCCGCTTCTGGCGCGACCACCTGGCAGCACTCGAACAGCACCTGGAGAACGGATGAACCTCGGCACCATCACCGTCGAAGGCGGCAACGCCACGCTCACGTTCCAGCGCAGGCTCAGCCACCCGATCGACCGCGTCTGGGCCGCCATCACCGACGACGCCGAGCGCAAGGCGTGGTTCGGCGAGGGAACCGTTGACCCGCGGAACAACACGGTCGTCATCGAGCCCGAGGACCCGCCCGCTCCCATGGACGCCAAGCGGGTCACCGGCCGCATCCTCGTCTGGCAGCCGCCGGAGAACGGCCACGCGGTCTTCGAACACGAGTGGCACCAACGGATCGTCGAGGACAGCAAGGTCCGCTACGAACTCCGGCAGGACGGCGACGACACCATCCTGACGTTCACCCACACCGGCCTGTCCGAACGCAACGCCAAGGGCTTCGCGCCGGGCACGCACGCGTTCCTCGACCGCGCGGAAGCCTTCCTCGGCAACGAAACCCCGCCGAACTGGAGCGAGCGCTACGCCGAGGTCGCGCCCGCCTACCCCGCTTGGAGCTAGTGCAACGCCACCAGCCGGTGCGCCGCGGCGAACCTCTCGTCGTGGTCGCCGAAGTAGCCCCACGGCCACGACGCGGCTCGCGGCCCGCTGCGGCCGAGGTGCGACCGGAGCCGGTCCTTCGTCTTGGTCTCGTAGTAGTACATCGCGAAGATCTGGTGCGCCCACAACGAGTGCGGCTGACCGTCGGGGCCGGCGAGCAGGCGGTCGGACGCGGCGTCGACCTCGGCGCGTTGCCTCTTGAGGTAGCGCGAGGTGATCACCCGCCACAGCCGCACCAGGAAGCTGTCCGCCGACAGCAGGGACAGGTACCGCTCGATGTGCGCGATCGGGATCAACGCGAGCAGCGGGTGTCCGTCCGGCAGCCCGACGACACCGGCACGCGCGAACGCGAACATCTCGCCGTGGCTGCCGTACCACTTGGCCGCCGTGGACTGCAGGCGGCGCAGGTTCGCGTTGACCAGGTCCGGCACGCGCTTCACGACCTCCGCGTAGACCTCGGCGGCCTCGCCGCGGTGGGTGGGCGCTCCCAGTGCCACGGGCATCAGCGCGGCCCACGGCGCCACGTCGTCCGGGTCGAGCTCTGCCGCGCGGCGCAGCGTCCGGCGGGCCCGCTGGGTGAAGTTGATCAGGCCGCCGAACTGCGCGTCGCTGGTGTGCTTCGCGTAGGCGGCTCCCCGCGCCTGCCAGCCGGCGGTGGTCTGCGCGCTTCCCAGCAGCAGCAGGAGGTTGACGTCGTCGGGGCGTTCCTCCTCGGCGTTGAGCAGCACCGGCAGCACCGTGCTGCCGACGGCTCCGAGGAAGTCGACCGCGAGCTCACGCCGGTACGGCCGGTCGCGCGTGGCGGCGAGCAGGTCCAGTGCGGGACCCAGTTCGCCGTACCTCAGCGTGAGACCTGCGTTCATGAGCTGTTCGTCGCGGAAGGCGGTGTCGACGAAATCGGGGAACTGGGAAGCCACGCGCGGGAAGTTAGCACCGCGTCAAGCGTGACAGTCCACAGTTGACCAAAAGGCGGTGCGGGAGACGCTCCCCCACGTCCCCCGCACCGCCGCGGGCCGCTCTAGGCGGTCTGCGAAGGCTCCACCAGCGCACGGAGCCGGGGAGGCATCCTCTTCTCCAACCCGTACGGTTCGAGGTGCGCCTGCAGCACGCCCGTGAACGCCCGCTCCACGGAAGCCGTGTCCCAGTTGTCGCTCTCCAGGATCGGTTGCTTGAAGTACGGCTGGCCGACGATGTGCAACTGCCTGCCGTTGCAGCGGATCACCTGGCCGGTGATGCCCTCCGCGCGGTCGGAGAGCAGGAACAGCACGAGCGGCGCCACCTTGCCCGGCGTGCGGTCCGCCGGGATGGCACGAAGGGAGCGTTCCGACTTCCACACCATCCGCGTGTGCGCCACGGGGCACACGGCGTTCACGCGGATGCCTTCGGCTTCGAGGTCCAGCGCCCACGAGTAGCTCAACGACGCGACCGCGCCCTTGGTGGCCGAATAGGTGGCGAGTTTGCGCTGACCGAACGAGGCGCCGGAGGAAATGTTGATGATCGAACCGCCGCCGGAAGCGCGCATCGCCCGCATGGCCGCGATTCCGGTGTAGATGACACCGAGGACGTTCACCTCGACGACCTGCCGGATCGTCTCCGGGTCGTCTTCCCACGGCGCTGTCTCGTAGTTCAGGCCCGCGTTGTTCACCAGGCCGTCGACGCGGCCGAATTCGTCCAGGCACAGGTCCACGATCTTCGCGGCCTCGCTGGGGTCGGCGACGGTGTGGTTCGACGCGACGGCCTGGCCGCCGAACTCGCGGATGTGCTCCGCGACCCGTTCCGCCAGGTCAGCGTCGTTGTCGTTGACCACAACGGACGCTCCGGCGAGGGCCGCGTGCATGGCGTAGGCCTCACCAAGACCTCGTCCTGCCCCGGTGATGACGACCGCTTTCCCGTCCAGGATCCCCATTGCACGCTCTCTTTCCGTCGGGCGGCGGTTACCCGGAAGCCCCCTGAGTGGTCCTTGTACCCGCCTTCGACAAGCGTGCGGACGTTCCGAAGCGACGACCTCCATGTTTCGATGAGATGTCGCTGCCGAGCGCCCAATGGCGAACCGAGTTCGGCAGGGCAGATGACCTCGACTGATCGGCCCTTGCGCACCCGAGTCTTTCGTCCTAATCCGATCGAGTGACATAGAAAGAGCCGCCCTCCCGAGTGGGGAAGGCGGCTCGGTAAAACGAGAATTCACCGTTCCGTGTACGTCAGGTTCTTACCGCTCGACGGGTCGAAGAGCTGCACCTTGTCGGCGTCGAACCAGATCTCCGACGCCTCGCCCTCGACCGCGCCGGACGCCGACGACAGGCGCGTCACGAGCGAGATGCCGTCACCCGGCACGTCGTCCGATCCCGCGTCCGCCGCGAGCTCCTGGAGCTCGGCCGAGGCCGCCTGCTCGCCCGTGAGGTTGAAGTAGGCGTACTTGTCCGAACCCATGGACTCCAGCACGTCCACGTGCGACGTGAACTTGCCGCCCGCCGACAGCTTGGCGGGCTCGACCAGCGACGCGTCCTCGAAGTGCTCGGGGCGGATGCCGAGGATCACCTCGCGGGGCGCGTCGGCGCCTTCGACGAGCTGGCGGATCCGGTCCGTCAGCGTCACGTCGCCGATCACCGACCGCAGCGCGCCGTTCTCCAGCGTGGCCGGCACGAAGTTCATCGACGGGGAGCCGATGAAGCCCGCGACGAACAGGTTCGCCGGCTGGTCGTAGAGGAACTGCGGCGCGCCGATCTGCTGCACCACACCGCCGCGCATGACGACGACCCGGTCGCCGAGCGTCATGGCCTCGGTCTGGTCGTGCGTCACGTACACCGTCGTCGTGCCGAGCTGCTTCTGCAGGCGCGACACCGAGGTGCGCATCTGCACGCGGAGCTTGGCGTCCAGGTTGGACAGCGGTTCGTCCATGAGGAACGCCTTGGGGCTGCGCACGATCGCGCGACCCATCGCCACGCGCTGCCGCTGACCACCCGACAGGTTGGACGGCTTGCGCTCAAGGTGTTGGGAGAGATCCAAGATCTCCGCCGCCTTCTTGACCTTCTTCTCCACCGTCGCGTTGTCGACCTTGGCCAGCCGCAACGGGAAGGCCATGTTCTCCTTCACCGTCATGTGCGGGTACAGCGCGTAGGACTGGAACACCATCGCGATGTCGCGGTCCTTGGGCGCCTTCTCGTTGACGCGCTGCCCGCCGATGCGCAGCTCGCCGTCGGTGATGTCCTCCAGGCCCGCGATCATGTTGAGCGTGGTGGACTTCCCGCAGCCGGACGGCCCGACCAGGATGATGAACTCGCCGTCGGCGATCTCCAGGTTGACCTCCTGGACGGCCAACGCACCGTCCGGGTACCGCTTGGTCACCTTGTCCAGAACGATCTCTGCCATTGGTCAACTCACCCCTTGACGGCGCCGGAGGTCAGGCCGGCGACGATCCGGCGCTGGAAGAACAACACGAAGAGGATGATCGGGATGGTGATCACGACGGCGGCCGCCGCGATCGACCCGGCCGGGTCCTCGAACTGCGAGCTGCCGGTGAAGAACGACAGCGCCACCGGCACGGTCCGCGACTGCTCGGTCGAGGTGAGCGAGATCGCGAACAGGAAGTCGTTCCAGCAGAAGATGAACACCAGGATCGCCGTCGTGAACACGCCCGGCGCGGCCAGCGGCGCGATGACGCGACGGAACGCCTGCCCCGGCGTCGCACCGTCCATCTTCGCCGCCTTCTCGAGCTCCCAGGGGATCTCGCGGAAGAACGCCGACAGGGTGTAGATCGCGAGCGGCAGCGCGAACGTGATGTACGGCAGGATCAGGCCGGGCCACGTGTCGAACAGGCCGAGCGAGCGCTCGATCTCGAACAACGGCGACACCAGCGAGACCTGCGGGAACATCGCGATCAGCAGCGAGACGCCCACCAGCAGGTTCTTGCCGGGGAAGTCGAGCCGCGCGATGGCGTAGGCGGCCATCGTGCCGAACACCACCGCGATCGCCGTCGCGATGATCGCGATGCCGATGGAGTTGACCAGCGCACGGGTGAACTCCGACGTCGAGAAGATGTTCTGGTAGTTCTCCAGACTCCACTCGCGCGGGATGAAGTTGCCGTCCGACAACGTCGCCGAGGACTTGAACGACAGCGACACGATCCACAGCACCGGGAACAGCGCGTAGATCACGACGACCGTGTTGAGCACGCCCCAGCCCCACTTCTTGGCCGGGGTCTCCGCTCCTCCGATGCCCGCCATCAGCGCTTCCCTCCGTCGTCACTGCCGGGGGCAGCGGTGCCGAAGAGCTTGATGAACACGAACGCGATGATCGCGACCATGATGAATATCAGGACCGACATGGTCGACCCGATACCGAGGTTCAAGCCCTTGATGAGGTTGTTGTAGGTCAACATCGACACCGACGACGTGCCCTGCGAACCCGCAGTGAGCACGAAGAGGTTGTCGAAGATCCGGAACGCGTCGAGCGTGCGGAACAGCAGCGCGACCAGGATCGCCGGCTTCATGATCGGCACGGTGATCCGGATGAACCGCTGCCACCCGCTCGCGCCGTCCATCGCGGCGGCCTTGAGCAGGTCGTCCGGCACCAGCGCCAGGCCCGCCATCAGCAGCAGGGCCATGAACGGCGTGGTCTTCCAGATCTCCGCGATGCTCACGACGATCAGCGCGGGCACCTTCTCGGTCAGCACCGGGTCGCCGCCCAGCGCCTCCGCGAGGTAGCCGGTGCCGGGCGTCCAGGCGAAGCGCCAGGAGAACGCGGCCACGACCGTGACGATGCCGTACGGGATCAACGTCGTCGTGCGGACGATGCCCCGGCCGACCAGCGCGCGGTGCATGATCAGCGCGAGCGACATGCCCAGCACCAGTTCGATCGCGACCGTGACGACGGTCAGCACGACCGTCACCCACACCGCGTTCCACCAGTACGGGCTCGACAGCACGGTGACGTAGTTGTCGAACCAGATCCACTCGGTGCGGTCCGGGAACTTCAGGTCGAACCGCTGCATGGACAGCAGCAGCGAGTAGAGGATCGGCCAGCCCGTCACCGCGACCATGGTGATCGCGGCGGGGGCGCAGAGCAGCCAGCCGAGCCTGCGTTCGGCCTTCTTGCCCTCGCTCAGCGCCGCCTTCTTCCTGGCCGGCGCTGTTTCCGTTGCCGCTTCGGGTTTTTCGGTCACGGCGTGGCTCACGGCAACACTCCCTTCGAGTCGAGAGCGTCCTGGAGTTCCTTGCGCAGCCTGTCTCCTGTCGCCTGCGGGTCGATGCTCGCGGGCGGCGACAGGATCGTGGAGATGACGGTCGAGACGTTCTGGTAGGCGGGCGTGCTCGGCCGCGCGCTCGCGTTCTCCAGCGTCTTCTTGATGTCGTCGCGCATCGGGTACGCCTCGGCCATCTCGGGCTCGTCGTAGACGGACCTGATGGTCGGCGGCACACCGTCCTTGAGGGCGGCGAGCTTCTGGCTCTCCGCGCTGCGCAGGCACGTGACGGCGTCGAACGACTCGTTCGGGTGCGTGGAGTAGTTGCTGACGGCGTAGTTGATCCCGCCGACCGTCACCTTCGCCTGGCTCCCGCTGAGCGTCGGGTACGGCGCCCACTTGAAGTTCTTCGCGAAGTCCGGCTTCTTCTGCGCCGCCGCGTAGACGTACGGCCAGTTGAGCTGGAACGCCGCGTTGCCGTTCTCCATGGCGAGGCGCGCGTTGTCCTCGGCCGCGTTGGAGAACGACGGGTCGATCGCCTTCGACGTGGCCAGCTTCTTCAACGCCGCCAACGCTTCCACGGCCTTGGCGTCGACGATGGCCTTGGTGCCGTTCTCGTCGAGGATCTTGCCGCCGTTGGAGTTGACGAGGGTGTTGTACAGCACGACGAGTCCCTCGTACTGCTTGCCCTGCGCGACGATCTGACCGGGCTTCCCCTCCGCCACCAGCGCCTCGGCCATGGAGATCATCTCGTCCCACGTCTTCGGCGGCGTGGGCACGAGGTCGGAGCGGTACCAGAGCAACTGGACGTTGGTGTTGTCCGGAGCCCCGTACAGCTTGCCCTCGTACGTCGCCGTCTCCAGCGGCGCGGGCAACGTGTCCTCTGAGACCTGGGACTTCACCGAGCCGGTGAACTCCTTGATCCAGCCCGCCTTCGCGAGCTCCGCCGTCCACGTGACGTCGAGCCCGAGGACGTCCATGCTGTCGTCCTCCGCCGCCAGTCTGCGCACCATCTGCTCGCGCTGACCGTCCGCCTCACGCGGCAGCTTGTTGTAGACGATGTTGTAGCGCCCGCCGGCCTTCGCGTTGCAGCTGTCGACGATGGCCTGGAAGTTCTCCTGCGGGTACTTGTAGACGTTCACGGTGATGCCCTGGTCGCCAGACCCGCACGCCGTCAGAGTTCCGGCCGCCAGTACCGCGGCTCCCACTCCGGCCGCGAGTCGATAGCGCCTTGTCGCACCCATCGGCCCTGCCTCCTTCCCGACTGCACGGAGGAGCCAGACCGCAGCGCCCGGCACCTCGTCGTGCCACCGGCCGCACCGGGCGGACCGGTCAGATGAACCTAGGCCGGGTGATCACGAGCCGCAACCAAAGGAAGCAACGATTCAGAACCAATGGACTTATGAAACCTTTAAGAGCTCGGGTTCACCGGCCGCATCGCGAGCTTCGCGAGCAGGTCACGGCCCTTCTCGGCCGACTTGGGGTGGCACAGCACGTCATACCTGTTCGCGACCAGCTGGGACGCGGACTGGAAGTCCCTCTTGCCCTTCGCCGAGCCGTACCCCACCGCCGCGAACACGAGCCCGAAGAACACACCGGTGATCAGACCCGTGAGAACAGGCCCGACCGTAACGCCGGGCTCAGGGCTGAAGAGCGTGAGCAACAGCCCCACGAACAGACCGAACCACGCACCGCTCGCCGCCCCGGTCATCAGCACGCGGCCCCAGGTGAGCTTGCCGGTGATGCGCTCGACCAGCATCAGGTCCACGCCGACGATCATCACGTCCTGCACCGGGAAGTCCTCGACGGCCAGGTGATCGACCGCCCGCTGCGCTTCCTCGTACGTGGCGTAGGACCCGATCGGCCAGCCCGTCGGCGGGGTGGGCAGGCGCGGAGGCACGCCGGGCCGGTTCGGGTTGGCGAACGGACTCGTCACGGGGACCACCTCTGTCGGACGCGCTGATCGTTCCATCCTGCCAGTGCCCGCTACGGCGTGCCGATATGCCTACGGGTGTTTTGCCGGTTTCAGGCTGAAGGCCGATCGGGCGAGTAGCCCGATCGGCCTTCAGGTTCGTCATTGGTCCTGGATGAAGTCAGGCCACAACGTTCCGTCCGCGCTCTCGATCGCCGGGTCGAGGCGGATCGCGAACTCGAGGAAGTCGTCCACCACGTCGTACTGCTCGAGGCCGAACGAGAGCGGTTCGAGGATCTGGGAGATCCAGTACCACCGCCACATCATCTCGACGTACTGCGCAACCGAGGAACTGATGTACGCCTCAGTCGAGTGAGCAGTGCGCGGCACCCCGATCACCTCACCAGACGAAGCGAGCGCCCCGACGACGTACTGGGCGAAGGAACCGAGGCCGTACGCCAGACCCCGTGAGCTCGCGAGGCCTGGGAGCAGATCCTCCTGCACGTGCGGGACCAGCCGGCACTGCTCCATCGTCGGCAGGCCGCATTCGATCAAGATCTCTCTGTCCCGCTCCGCCAGATCCCACGTTCTCACCACCTCAGGGCGCGCCTCGGCCCTGACCTCCGGCACGACCAACGAGGCCAACGGCCGCGACAACACGTCGGAAGTCGCCTCACGATGTTTGCTCATCGACACCACTCCGCTGCTAGCACTAGCGACCGCTCATGTACTTGAGGATGGCCGTGAAATTCTCCCTGCTGCTTCCGGAGAGGCTGAACGATACCTGGGCGTTGGCGTACTGGCCGACAATTGCGGCGCACTCGTGGTTCTTCATCGAGCACGGCACTCGCTCGGAGTAGATCCGGGTGACCGAACCCTTGTCCACCCCTTCCTTCTCGATAAGCGCATTGATCAGTTCTTCGGAATGCGGACCCTTGTTGCCCGCGTTTTCCATGAGGATGTGCCGGAACCCCGAACCGGTGTCGATCTCGAATACCGCGATGTTGACACCGGGACTCGTGGGCTTCTGCAACCTGTGCTGGACCGCCATCTGCGCCAGGTCATTGCCACCGAGTGGTACCGGCCCAAGGCAGTTGCGGTTGTGCACCAGCAAAGCAACCAGGCCGGCAACCACGTAGTAGGTGTGGATGGACTGCACGGTGAGGTTGTAGGTCCGCATGAACGTGGTCCTGTGCACCGTCGCAGCGAGAGTCACCGCGCTCCCGTCCGGCGCCTGGAGCTCCTCGCCCTGCTTGAGGTCGCCAGCTTCCACCCAGCCACCTCGGGTAACGCTGTAAATGAGGTGGTGTGCGGTCGCGGTGATTTTCTCCGCGCCATCCGCGAACGAGAGATCGACGTATTCTTTGTCCTCATCGGTGACGTAGACAGCCGCGACCGTGTTCGACTGGACAGAGGTGTCGCCAGGATTGCTGTTCGCGACTTCGTCACCGACCTCGATCTCATCGATGCGCTTGGTCGAGCCGTCGGCCATCAGCACGGCCGTATCGCCGTCGAAGCTGTTCAGGCAGGCCTTGGCCAAAGCCTCGACGCCCCTGAGGCCCTTGCCCGCGTTGCCCAGGCCCTTGCTGCCCACCACGGTTTCGCCGACGACGACCACACCGAGACCGACAGCAGTCCCGTAGTCCTCGTTCTTGACCGCCTCGACGATGGGGTCGACGGTGGCGACGATGCTCTGCACGAGCACGCCCTGGGGGTTCTTGCCGAACGTGATGACGCCGCCCTTGACGGTGGCGATCGCGTTGTCGCACTTCTCCAGGTCGATGGTGAAGTCGAGGCTCATCCGGCACGACCCGAGGAAGTCCACCGCGTCGACGATGCCGTGGTACGCGTCCTTGGCCGCTTGCTGGACAGCCTTGTCGCGCTGGGCGCTGTAGTTCTTCTGCGGTTTCTGCGGCTTCGGCACCGCACCTGCCGGCGCGTCGGAACCCAGTATCGGCGTGTAGTGCTCCGTCGCTCCCTGCGTGCCGCACGGCCCGTCCATCATGCAGGCCTGCGCGAGCAGGCCGGACGGGTCGCTCAACGTGATCGGCGAGTTGTTGCTGTACGCGTAGCCGTTCCACTGCTGGGGGCTGGAGCCGTCCATGATCGGGTCGACGGAGATGAACCTGCCGATGGCCGGGTCGTACTGCCGCGCTCCAACGGAGATGAGGCCCGTCGAGGCGTCGATGGTGCCTCCCACGAAGCCGCGTTCGCCGGGGAACGGGTCCGCGGTGCCGCGCGGGGCCCCGAACGGGAGCTGGCGGCGGCGGTCCACCTTCAGGGTCGCCTTGTCGACGGCGATCTGCGCGGTGCCCTGGTGGTCGGCGGCCAGCCAGGTGATCTTCGTGGTGCCCTCGCGCATCGCCACGACCTGGCCGCCGTGGCTGTAGTAACGCGTGACGGTCGGCTTGGTCGCGTTCTTGACCAGGCGAAGCTCCTGGCCCCCGAGGTAGAGGGTGGTGGCGTCCGGGTCCTTGCGCAGCAGGCGGGAGCCGTCGGCGCCGTAGACGAACTCCGTCTGCTTCGCCGTTCCCTCGGACACCTTGGCCAGCCGGCCCAGGTCGTCCCAGTCGAGGGTCTGGCCGACGCCGGTCAGGTTGCGGGTCTTCGTGTTGCCCGACGCGTCGTAGGTGAAGCTGTCGAGCGTGGTCACGCCCGGCTTGACCGTCTTCACGGACTTCAGCTCGTGGCCGCGCGGGTACTCGTACGTGCGCGTCGTGTCGCCGCCGGCGGCGTGCTGCACCTCGGTCTTGCGGTTGCCGGCGGGGTCGTAGGTGTAGGAGTGCCAGTACGGCGCGGGGCCCGCCAGGCTGACGGTGGCCGGCTCCGTCTCGCAGGCCGTGGACGGCGTCCAGGCCTCGGTCAGCCGCTGGAGGTGGTCGTAGCGGAAGCACTGGCGATCGAGCTTGTCACCCGCCAGGGCGTCCGTCACGCCGAGGACGTTGCCTGCCTTGTCGTAGGAGTACCTGATGTCGGCCTGCATCGGCGACGTCACTTCGGCGTCGACGATGTAGCGGTCCATGCGGCGGTTGTTGACGTCGTAGTAGTACGACAGCCACGTGCGGCCGCCGGCCTTGCCGAGCTGGAGGCGCGAGCGCTCGCCATAGCGCGTGTACGTGCTCGCGGTGACGTAGTCGTCCTTGCCGTTGGTGGTCGTCGCCCGGCCGAGGTCGTCGAAGACGTACTTCATCGTCTCCGCGGCCAGGCTGATCGACGGCACGGCCGGGTAGGACTCGCCCTGCAGGCTGCCGTCCGGGCCGTAGCTGTAGAACGACTTGTACTCGCCGCGCAGCGCGCCCTCGAAGTCCGGGATCGTCACCGAGGTGCTCTTCGGCTGGCCGAGGCCGTTGTAGCTCTGCACCGCGGTCTTGTAGGCCTGGCCGCCGGTGTAGCTCGTCGCCGAGGCGGGCAGGCCGACGCCGTTGGTCGCCGTGTCGTACGTCTGTTCGCGCAGCACCGTGGAGCCGTTGCGCACGCTCGACGGACGGCCGATCACGTCGTAGGCGAACGTCAGCGTCGTGTCGCGGTCGTCCGTCGACGTCACGACCTGGTCGGCGTTGTTGTACGTGAACAGGGTCGTGCCCTTGTCGACGTCCTCCGACTTCTCCAGCCGGCCGAGCAGGTCGTACTGCCACTTCCAGACGTTGCCTGCCGCGTCCTTCGTGGAGGCGAGTTGACCCGAAGGCGTGTAGGCGTACTCGGTGCGCTCGAAGTCGTTCAGCTGTGCGTTGCTCTTGTGTTGCAGCAGAGCGGTCTTGCGGCCGCGGGCGTCGAAGATCGTCGTCGTCGGCGTGCCGCCCTGTGGTGGGCTGACGAACGCCCGGTCGCCGTCGTAGGTCGTCGACGTGACGTTCACGTGCGGACCGGCGGTGCTGGTCGTCTTGACCGGCCGGCCGACGTTGTCGTACTCCGAGGTGGTGAAGCCGGGCAGGTCCGCCTCGGACGCGATCACGATCGAGTTGTCGACCGGGCTGTTGTTGAAGAACGGCTGCGTGACCCTGGCCGTGCGGCCGTGGGTGTCGTACCGCGTGTCGACGATGAGACGGCCGCCATCTGCGGGTGTCTGCACCTGCCGCACCCGGTAGAGGCCGTCGTAGAGGGTCTTGGAGGAGATCTCACGGCCGTTGGGGCCGATCGTGGTGGCCGTGACGACGGTCGGTCCGTCCTTGCGGACGTCGTAGGCGTACCTGGCGCTCGGGTCGTTCGGGTAGTCCGACTTGGGCCGCAACGGGTTCCACGAGCGCACGGAGCGGCCGAGACCGTCGTACTCGGTCGTCGTGACCAGCGGGACCGCGTTGGCGTCCGAGGTCTGCAGGACCGCGCCCCAGGCCGGTTCGTAGGTCGTGGTCGCCTTGTGCCCCAACGCGTTGGTGGTCACCGCCTTGGTGAGCGGACCACCGGCCGCCGGTGTGTGCTCCACTGTGGACGTGTGGTCGAGCGCGTCCGTCGCGGTGGTGATGCGGCCGTGCACGTCGTACCCGAGCGTGGCCTTGGTGATGTAGTCGGGTGCGGCGGCGGGACGGCTCTTGGCGACCTGCGCCTTGGTCACGTTGCCGCGTTCGGGGACGCCGCCGAAGTCCCCGCCGTCATAGGCGTTCCTCGACGCCGACACGGCGTGACCGGGGAAGACGGCCGTGGCCTCGCAGTTGACCGACACCGTCTCGGACTCGTTCGGCAACGCCATCAGCCACTTGCCGGCGTTGCGGGCGTACGTCCGCGTCGTGCAGAGGTCGTCGGTGTCGGTCGACAGGTCGCCGCGGTCATCGGTCTCGGTGGGCAGGCCGTACTGGTCGACGGTCGTCTTGACCCTGGTGTGGCGCCAGTCGCGGTCCTTCAGCGCCGTGTAGGTGTCGGTCGTGCCGCCGCCCAGGAGGTAGGCCTTGTAGATGCCGCGCTTGGCGGTCGGGCCCTGCCAGTCCGGGGTGTTGATGACCTTGGAGACGACCTTGTCGGACTCGCCCTCGTAGGTGACGGTCTCGTAGGAGAGACCGGCCAGCCAGTCGTGGTCGTCCCGCACACCTCCGGCCGAGTCGGTCAGCTTGCGCGGGGCCGTGTCGCCCTTGTTGCCGTCCATGCCGCGGTAGAAGAACTGCTCGGTCTTGGTGACCGGGGCCGCGGCGACACCCGGCTTGCCGGTGAGGACGCGGACCTTGCCGTAGCCGCGGTAGTCGTTCCAGGTCTTCTTGTCGTCCTTGACGAACTCGGACTGGTCGAACCGCCAGGCAGCGCCGTCGACGTACTCGTACCGGACGAACTGCTCGGTGTTGATGCCCGAGGCGTCGGACGACGTGACCGAATCGACGACGTACTTGTGGAAGTAGTCCTCCGTCTCGGCGAAGTCCTTCTTCCGCCACGTCACCGGGTAGCAGCGCAGGGTGTTGGACTGCGCGCTGGCGGGCAACGTGTTCTCGCTGCAGTTCGTGTCCGCGTACCTGATCGTCGTGACACCGCCGGACTCGGTGACGATCGCGTTGATGCGGTAGCGGTTGATCGAGTACGCGCTGGAGTTCTTGGGCACGCGGTTGTTGAGCAGCTGGCCCTCGAACGTCACCTGCGGCAGGTCGACCGCCTGGCCGACGTGACCGGTGTGCTTGATGCCCTTGAGCCACAGCGCGGCGCCGTTGCCGTCCCTGGTGTCGGGGAACTGGTGGTCGAGCGTCCACGAGTCGACGTCGCCGTAGCTGCCGTCACCGCGCCGCACCTTCGTGGTGACCTTGTCGAGGCGCTTGGTGGACCAGAAGGTGGGCGACCAGTGGTCGCGGCAGGTCGCCGCGTCGCACTTCTCCTCGAGCGGGACGTCGGGGAAGTTCTCCTTCGAGGTCTGCGAGCAGTTGCTGCCGGGAACGCACCGCTCGGCGGCCGTGAAGACGACCTTGCCGCTCGCCGGCGCCTGCACGTTCTCGTTCAGGCCGTACTCGATGTTGTCGAGCGTTCCGCCGCGGGTGTAGGTGACCGAGGCGTCCTTCATGTTCGAGCTGTACTTGTTCTTCTCGGCCACGTAGTTGTAGAGGATCACGTTGCCGTTGCGGTCGATCGCCTTGTCGAGGTTCCAGCGCCAGCCCTGGTCGCACGACGACTTGTCGAACGACGTCTTGTCGTTGCACGGCTCGTTGTCGTCGTCGCCGAACACGGGGACGGTCCAGGTCGACTGCGACTCCGGGCGGGACCCGAAGAAGTACTGGGTGCCGTCGACCGTCGTGATCTTCCAGTGCTCGCGGTCCGCGTCCCCGTTCTCAGGGCCGGACGGGCCGGTCATCCGTTCGATGCGCGCGGCGTTGTCCGACTTCTGCCGCCACTTCGACGGCTCGTCGTCGTCCTTGATCAGCTCACCGCCGCCACCGGGGTAGGAGGCGGTGGCGTTGTCGCTGCGCCAGCAGAGGTCACCGACTCGCGGGGGCGTCTTGCCCTCGGTGTCGTCGAGGCAGGCGCCGTAGGTGCGCTGGATGAATCCGGCGCCGAGCGACCAGCCGTCGCCGGCCCAGCCCGCCTGGTTGTTCGTCGCACTCGTCCGTCCGTCCACGAGGGACGACCGGTAGGACAGACCGACGGAGGGCACGAACCCTCCCGGTGCCGGAGGTACCCGCATCGGGTACGACCAGCTGAAGTCACCGCTCTGCGCGGAGACGGTCCACGTCCCCGAGGGGTTCAGCGGAGTCGCGCTGAACGAACCCCCGCCGTCCGGTCTGCCACCGGTGCTCGGCGGCTGGTCGTTCTTCAGGGCACGGGTGGTCGCCTCGTCCGGGTTGCGGGACTGGCGGGTCTCCGCGGTGACCGAGACGGACGAGACGTCCGGCAAGGGGACGGAGGGGGAGCCCGCGGCGAAGGCCGTGGGCGAGTCGGTCAGGTTGACGGCGGTGACGAGGAGGGAGACCGCGAGAGCTGTCGCGATGCCCCGGAACGTGCGCGTGTTGGAGCGCATGGGTCCTCCAGACCTGGTGCAGGAGAAGGTGATCGCGTGACTCAGGCGGCCGGGATCGTCGCGCGGGTGCGGATCTCGGCCTCGGTGAGCAGGCCTCCGTAGGAGCGGACCTCGTCGATCACGCCGGTGAACTGCTCACCGAACGCGCCGCGGTCCTTGCCGTGTCCCATCGTGTAGTTGCCGTCGCTGCGCCACGGCATGACCGGCGTGCTGGTGCCGGACAGCTGGCCGTTGACGTAGAGCCGGAGCTCGCCGCTGACCCGGTCGTACACGCCGGCCAGGTGCACCCATTGGCCCACCACGGCTTCCTGCGCGGACAGCGCGTGCACCAGTGGTGCCTGGTCGTCGTCGCGGGTCGGCACGTTGAACGACCAGCGCTTGGACTCCGGGCGGTACTGGAGCGCGACGGCGTTGCGGCGCTGGCCGGGCTGGGCGAAGACGGTCTGCACGCCGGTGCCGCTCTCGAGCTTCACCCACAGCGCGACGCCGAAGCCGTCGGCCATCTCGAACGCGCGCAGGCCCGTGCCCCTGCCCGTGCCGTCGAAGCGCAGCGCCTTGCCCTTGCGCCCGTCGACGAACGACGTGCCGCCGGTCAGGGTCGCGTGGGTCTTGCGCCACGTCGAGTCGTTCGCCGTGCCGTCGTCGAACGACCAGTCGGCCTGGGTCACCAGCGGGACGTCGTCGTGCACCAGTGCGACCTCGGTGTCGGACAGCGCCCTGCCGTACAGCTTGACCTCGTCCAGCACGCCCGGCAGCAGGCCTGCGGGTGCGCCGTTCTGCTTGCCGCGCCCCATCGAGAGCGGACCGGCGGAGGCGGGGATCGTCACCCCGGTCCTGACCGCGGACAGCCTGCCGTTGACGTACAGCCGCAACTGGGTGATCTCACCGGGGGTCGCGTCGTAGACGAGGGTCACGTGGTACCACACCAGGGCCAGCGCCCGTTCCGGCGCGACCAGCACCGTCTCCGGCGAGTTGTCCGCGTCGGTCCGCTGCGGCACGACCACCGCGAACCGCTCGTCCGCCGGGCGGAACTGGAGCTGGAAGGCGCTGTTCCTGGTGCCGTCCTGCCCCACGAGCACCCGGTTCCCGGTCGGGCCGCGGTCGGCGAACACCCTGGCCGACACCGAGAAGCTCTGCGCGGTGTTGAGCGCGGGCGTCGCGGTCTCCGCGTAGCTCGTGGTGCCGTCGAACCGGGTGGCGCCGACCTTGCGGCCACCGACACGGGACGTGGTGCCGGTGAGCGCGGCGGTGCGGGCGTTGGCGGTGGAGTCCGCGGCGGTGTTGACGCCGGTCGGCTCGTCCATCGCCCAGTAACCCTTGTCCGCCACCGGAAGCGTGGCGGGTTCGGTCAGCGCCGGGTACGAGTCGTGGAGGGCGCGCACGCGGTCGCTGTCCAGCGCTCCCGTGTACACCCGGACGTCGTCGACGTTGCCCGGCCAGAACTCCGCGGGCTGACCGCCCACCTTTCCGCGGCCGATCTGGAGACCGCCGCTCGCACGCCACGCGGTGTCGAGCGCGCCGTCGCCGACGCGGTCACCGTTGACGTACAGCCACGTCGTCCTGCTCTGCTTGTCGTAGACACCGACCAGGTGCACCCACGTGTTGAGGTCGGACGGGATCACCGAGACGGCGGCCTTGGTCACGCGGGCGTCCGCCGCGTCCGACTCCGGCATCTCGAAGATCCAGACGCCGTCCGGTTCCTGCGTGCGGTGCAGCGTGTGGCCGAGCCGGAACTTGCTCGTCTGCGCGCCGTCGAGGCTGACCGCGTCGAGCTGGCACCGGTCCTGCGCGCAGTCCTTGTTGGACAGGTACACCCACGTGGACACGGTGAAGCTCTCGTCCGTGCGCAGGTCCGCGCCCGTGGTCGACACCGAGTCGTCCACGCCGTCGAACTGCGCCGCGGTGCCCACCCTGCCGGGCGCGAACGTCGTACCGGGCGAGAGCGTTCCGGTGCGCGCGCCGACCGAGTCGGGCACGGTGCCGTTCTGCGTGCTGTCGAACCGGTACTGGTGGATCAGCGAGAGATCGCGCCCGGCCAGTTCCCGCACCTCGTCGGCGCCGAGCACCCGGCTGTAGGTGGAGACGTCGTCGACCGCACCGGTCATGTGGTCGAGCTGCGCGCCACCCCACTGCCCCCGGCCGATCTGCAGCCTGCCCGCACCCCAGTTCGGCACCGGCGTGTGGGACTGCGTCGCGACGATCACACCGTTGACGTACAACGCCATCTGCTTGGCCGACGCGTCGTACGTGGCGGCGAGGTGCGTCCACACCCCTTGCTGCACAACGGAACCGATGATCCGGTCGTGCACGGTACCGCCGCCGTCGACGTCCTGGCCGAACATCGTGAACGCCCAGTGGTTGTCGGGCGTCGCCTGCACCTGGAAGGCGCTCGTGCGGGCGCCGTCCTGCGACACGACGGACGGGTAGCCGCCCAGCTTGTCGATCCTCGCCCAGGCGGAGACCGAGTAGTTCCGCGCGACGTCGACGACGTTCGGGGCGCTGACGTGGCTGCTCGTGCCGTTCAGGCTGACCGCGAGGTCCTTCGCGCCGGGCATCGTGCTCTGCCCGCTCGTCCAGTCCGGCCCGTTCTCGAGCCGCGCGTCCCTGCCGCGCCCCGACGTGTCGGTGACGTCGCCGTCGAGCTTCCACTCCCCCGTCTTGACGTTGTCGCGGCTGACGATCTCCGCGATCTCGCTCGGGGAGACGATCCTGCTGTA
Source organism: Lentzea sp. CA-135723 (assembly GCF_050936595.1). Lineage (NCBI taxonomy): Bacteria > Bacillati > Actinomycetota > Actinomycetes > Pseudonocardiales > Pseudonocardiaceae > Lentzea > Lentzea sp. CA-135723. The sequence continues at coordinate 4,822,332 of NZ_JBNJMK010000001.1, forward strand.
GACGCGGACCTCGTCCACGACACCGTCGAGGAACCCGGTCCGGCCACCGGACCACTGGCCCGCGCCGACGACGAACGTGCCCGTGGTGTCGCGCGGGGCGACCGTCGCGGCGGCGCTGACGACCGGCGTACCGCCGTCGACGTGCAGCGTGGCCTTCTTCGTGGTGGCGTCGAAGATCGCGGTGAGGTGAGTCCACTGACCGACCACGACCGAGTTCGCCGGCGACTCCGCGAGCACGTTCCACGCGACGTCACCGTCGGCCTTGGTCATGCCGAACTGCCAGCGGCCGTTCTGCTCGCGCACCACGAACCCGCTGCTGGTGGTGCCGTCCTGGGACAGCACGACCTGAGTCGCGTCACCGGTGGACTTCTTGTCCAGCTTGACCCACGCGGTCGCGGAGAAGCTCCGGTCCGTGCGGACCGCGGGACGACCGGTCTGCGCGAGACCGGTGGTGCCGTTCAGGTCCAGGCCACCGTTCACCGCGGCGTTCTCGACCAGCGACGCACCGTCCGACAGCACCGCCATGTCTCCACCCTGGACGGCGTTGCGCGCGGTGGTGCCCTCGATGTCGTCGAACTTCCAGTACCCGGCCTGCACCCCGTCCCTGCGGACCTCCGCCTGGACCTCGGTCGCGGTCAGCGCCCGGTCGTAGAGCCGGACCTCGTCGATCATGCCCGGCCAGTGGTCGGTCGGGGTGGAGCCGCCCCAGTAGGTCTGGCCGATGCGCAGCGGGCCCTCCGCGTGCCAGTCCGAGAACCGGCGGTTCGCGGTGCCGGCGAGCTCACCGTTGACGTAGAGGGACATCTTCCTGGCCGGCGCGTCGAAGACACCGGTGATGTGCGTCCACGTGGAGAGCGCCGGCGGGGCGCCGTTGCTCGACGCGAAGTCCGTGTCCGCCCAACCGGTGTTCGACATGCCGAACGTCCAGGTGCCACCGTTCTCCGGCCGGTACCAGAGCACGAAACCGGGGTAGCTGCCCGTGCCGGTGCTGTTGGCGTCCTGGCTGACGATCGCCCGCGTGTAGCCCTTCGAGTCGAGGTACGCCCACGCCGACACGGAGAAGCTGTCGTCCGTGCGGAGCACGTTCGGCGCGGTCGCGTTCGGCGCCGGCGTGCCGTTGAGCTTCAGCGCGGAACCGACGGCACCCGGCGCGTAGCCCGCGCCGCCGTTCAGGACGCCGTGCTTGCCACCGAGGTACGCGGTGTCCTTCACGTCCCCGTCGAGCGAGTACTGCGCGAGCGGACCGTTGCCGGGACGCACGTAGAGGTGCAGCACCTTGGGCGGGCTGAGGTTGCCGCCGCGGTCGACGCTGCGCACGTACAGGTCCTGCGGCCCGTCACCGGGTGGTGCGATGCGGACGCTCGCGGCACCGCCGAGCTTGTCGGCGTCCACCTTGGACTGAGCGGTGTCGTCCCAGCCGTAGCGGAAGTGGTCGACGTCCTCGACACCGTTGGACTCGAAGTAGAAGAGGCCCGCGACACCGACACCACCGCGCCAGGTGTTGTCCTCCTGGTAGGCGGCGCTCTTGACGATCGGCTGGCTGGCCGGCGCGACCCGGTCGACGACGAACGCCGTGCCCCGGTACTCCGGACCGTTGTCGAGGTCGTCGTTCGCCCTGACCCGCCAGCGGACGAGCTTGTCGTGCTTGTCGGTGAGGTCGATGGCGGTGATGTGGGTCTGCCCGGACGCGAGCGGCGAGCCGATCTGCGCGGGGTCCTCGGGACCAGCCTCGTTCGGGGTCTTCGGGTTGCCCCGGTTGACGACGGCGACGTCCTTGACGGCGTGCCCGTCGTTGTCGGTCATCCGCGTGCGGACGAGGAGCGAGGAGTCGTGCAGGTACGGCAGTCCGCCGCAGTTCTTGCACGCCGCGGGGATCACGGGCTCGGTGCTGACGAACTCCGGCTCGTTGGGCGGGGTGTTGTAGTTGATCTTCAACTTGGTCCTGGACGGGTCGAACTTCCGCCACGCGTTGACGTCGTCCATGTCGTCCGGCGCGAGCATCACGGTGGTCGTGGTGCCCGGCCTCAGCGCGCTGCCCGCGGGGAACGAGATGTCCTTGTTGGACCGGCAGTTGTCGCTGTCGACGGGCACGCTGATCGCATTGCCGATCGCTCCCGTCCAGGGCTGCTGGTTCCAGCTCGTGCCGGTCCCGACCGCCTCCGAGTTGTAGATGTGGAAGTCGCGGTTCTTCGCGCAGTCAGGACCCCACACCACCACGCTGTTGAGCCAGGCGGAGAGGTTCGTCTTGCCCGCGAGGAAGTCGGTGTTGAACTGGAAGTAGGACTTCGTGCGCAGGTAGGACTCGCCGTACGCCCGACCGGCTCGCGCGGTCGTCGTGCCCTGCAGCCACGGCCTGGTCTCCGCCTGGGAGTCGGCACCGTTCCAGTGCGTGCTGTTCGCGACGCGCGAGTCGTTGTCGTTCTTGTAGACCGTCGTCCACCCGGTCTTGTCGAGGTTCGCCTCGTTCAGGCTCGGGTCGATGACGATCGGGAACGTGGCGTCGGCGCTGGTGAGCAGCTTCTGGTCCGGCACGAGCGTGAGCGCGCCGGCGGAGATCTCCACGCCGACGTCGGCCCTGGGCGTGCCCGGCTTCGAGTCCCACATCAGGGACTTCGGCGAGGTGAAGACGGCCTTGCCGGCGGAGTCGGCGGCGACGATGCCGCCCTCCGGCGTCGTGCTCACCGTCAGGTTCTTGGTCTCGAGCCCGAACGTCACGCGGGCGAGATCGGGGTTCTTCGCCGCCTCGGGCGTGTTGACCACGAGGTACTGGCTGTAGCCGTCGACGCCGGCCGCCATCTTCAGGTCGACGCCGGGCAGGACGTTCTCGTAGGTGGCCACGTGGCCGTCCATCCGCGGCTCGGGCAGAGCACCGCTCCAGCGCAGCGCGAACTCGGAGTCCTTCGAGGTCATCCGCACGAGCGCGGCCTTGTCGCCACCGCCGGAGAGCGCGAGGTCCGCGCTGATCGCGTTGGGGGTGACGCTCCCGTCGGGCCTGCGCTCGAGCGAGGCGTCCACGGGCGCCCAGCCGTCCCCGCGCCGGACCCGCGTGGTCACCGCGCTGATCTCGGCGGTGGTGGTGCCGTTGGGCTCGGCGAAGAAGGACTTCTTCTCGTCCCGCATGCTCCCGATCTCGACGCGCGAGCCCTGCAGCTTCGCCGCGGCGAACGCGGCCACCGCGTCCGGGGCCTCGGCGATCGGCACGACCTCCGGCCGCGGAGTGCCCGTCGAGGCCACCACCGCGGCGACCACCGCGGCCGACACGGCGACCAGCGCCACGAGTCTGTATCTGGACGCGCGCAGGCCGGAGCGGCCCGCCGCGGAGCGGCAGGTGAACATGGTCTTCCCCCCAGAATGTGGTCGGGGCCTCCCCGCGGGACCGCACGACCGGCTTCAGTCGGGAGCCAGTCTGAACAACACACGGGCTTTACCCAATACTCTGAACGAGTGAACAAAGCCACATGTGAGCGGACTGTGACCAGAAAAACCCCAGGTACAACCGTAGTCCGCAGTTGAACGAACCAAACCCGGCATCGAACGCGTGTTCGATTATTTGCCTGGCGAGCAGACGCCGCTGTAGCCGTCTCCACCACCGCGCCGTCGTCGGCGCGAGCCCTCAGGCGGGAAACGCGATCTCGAACCTGCGCTGCAGCTCCCGGTGCGCGCTGGCGTGGACGTCCCGGCTGTCCGCCACCCGTTCGGCTTCCTTCCGCAACGCCTCCCAGGCCGCGCCGGCGTTGCCCGCCAGCACATGGACGACCGCTAGCTTGCGCGCACGGTCGAACTCCAGCAACGACTCCGGCTTCGCGACGAACTCGCGCGCCACGGTGTCCCACTCGGCGTACTTGTCGATGTACGGCTTGCCGTGCTTGAGGAACGCGGCCACCAGCGACGCCGCGCCGGGCGCGTGGTCGGTGCCCGGCGCGAAGGTCCAGGTCCAGACGGGCTTTTCGGGCATCAGGGCGCCCAGCGGGGTGGAGATCACCGGCGTGGTCGGGATGCCGATGCCGAGGGTGCGGCAGACCTCGTCGTAGCGGCGGAAGCAGACGCCGACCAGCGGGGTCAGGGTCAGGGTGCCCGCGATGCCGAAGCCGAGCCAGCCGGCGACGCCGTCACCTCGTTCGTGGAGCCAGACGTGGCCTCGGCGGACGAATCCGGTGGGACGCAGGGCGGTGTCCACGGCCATGAGCACGTCGGTTTTCGGGGAAGGCCTCACGGACCACAGGGTCCCAAACGATGCCGGATCCCGCCGCTCAGGACGACGGCGCCGAGGTTCCGCGTCAGATGGGCGGCTTTCGTCAAACCCCGGCGCGAGCTCGTCGGGCCTTTCAGTGCAGTACGGGGCCGAGGAACTCGGTCAGCTTCGCCACCGCGTCCGGCGGGACCTCGTCGACGTGCTCCGTGAGCTGCAGGAGTATGCGACCGCCGCCGAGGTGCTCGACGGCGAAACAAGGCGCCGTCGCGCAGACCTCCTGCACACCACCCAAAGCGGCCACCTGGCGAGGACCCAGCAACGTCGCCCAGTGCGGTCCGCGGCTCAACTCCGCTGCCATGAAAAGGGATTCGTCCAGTCCTGCACCGGCGCCGACCTCGTGCCTGGTGCGCACGCCGACGCGGTCGAGCGTGATCCAACCACCGCTGGCCTGCACGAGGGTGGCACCGGTGCGCAGGGTCGTGAGCCATTCCTGTTGCACCGCATGGGAGATCCAGCCGCCGAACAGGGTTCGCGCGGCCGTCACGACGACCTGGTGCGGGAACTCCGGGTCGTCCTTCAGCAGGATCTCGGCGGACCAGCCGTCGTCGGGCAGCGGGAGGCCCTGCGAGTCGAGCTGGACCAGTTGCACGCGCAGGAACGACGGCAGGTCGTCCAGGGCCGCCTGCCACGACGATCGGGTGAACTCTCCGGTGGAGAGTCGCAGCCGGGCGTATCCCGGCGGGCCCCAGGGCGTTGTGTCGGACGGGTGGTAGTCGCGCGCCACCGCGACCAGCTCGTCGATCGAGGCCGGGCAGAGCGGCGCGAGCAGGTCGGTGAACAGGGCGCCGAACCAGCCGGCCAGCGCGGGGCGGTCGACACCGGAGAACGTGTCCAGCTCCAGGCGGACGACGTGCGGCGGCGACACAGGTCTCGGAAGCGTCAGATCTGTGCTCAAAGTGAGCGAACCCTATGGCCCGCAGGCGAAAACCGTTAGGGGCCAGTCCCGTGAAAGATTGGCCCCTAACGGGTTAACCGAGAACTTCGTCTAACCACGGGACTGGTAGTCGCGGAGCAGGCCGCGGCTGATGATCGTCTTCTGGATCTCGGACGTGCCCTCGCCGATCAGCAGGAACGGGGCCTCGCGCATCAGGCGCTCGATCTCGTACTCCTTGGAGTAGCCGTAGCCGCCGTGGATGCGGAACGACTCCTGGGTGACCTCGGCGCAGTACTCGGAGGCGATCAGCTTGGCCATGCCGGCCTCGACGTCGTTGCGCTGACCGGAGTCCTTCAGGCGCGCCGCGTTCACCATCATGAGGTGCGCGGCCTCGACCTTCGTGGCCATCTCGGCGAGCTTGAACGCGATGGCCTGGTGCTCGGCGATGGCCTTGCCGAACGTCTTGCGCTGCTGCGAGTAGTCGATCGCGAGCTCGAAGGCGCGGATCGCGATGCCGCACGCGCGCGCGGCCACGTTCACGCGGCCCACCTCGACGCCGTCCATCATGTGCCGGAAGCCCTGGCCGGTGACGCCGCCGAGGACCTGGTCGGCCGCGATCTCGAAGCCGTCGAACACCATCTCGGTGGTGTCGACGCCCTTGTAGCCCATCTTGTCGATCTTGCCGGGGATGGTGAGGCCCGGCAGGACCTCTCCGTAGCCCTCGGGCTTCTCGACCAGGAACGTCGTGAGGTTCTGGTGCGGCTTCTCGGCGCCCTCGTCGGTCTTCACCAGCACGGCGGTCAGGTTGGACGTGCCGCCGTTGGTCAGCCACATCTTCTGGCCGTTGACGGTGTAGCCGCCCCCGGAGCCCTTGACCGCGCGGGTGCGGATCGCGGCGACGTCGGAGCCGAGCTCGGGCTCGGACATGGAGAACGACCCGCGCACCTCGCCCGCGGCCATCCGCGGCAGGTACTTCTGCTTCTGCTCGGGCGTGCCGTGCTGCTTGAGCATGTGCGCCACGATGAAGTGGGTGTTGATGACACCGGAGACGCTCATCCAGCCGCGCGCGATCTGCTCGACCACCAGCGCGTAGGTCAGCAGAGACTCGCCCAGGCCGCCGTACTCCTCTGGGATCGTCAGGCCGAAGAGGCCCATCTCCTTCATGCCGTCGACGATGTCGGCGGGATACGTGTCGCCGTGCTCCAGCGTCTGGGCGTGCGGAATGATCTCCTTGTCCACGAACGTGCGCACGGTCGCGAGGATTTCTTCCTGGATGTCCGTGAGACCCGCGGTCTGGGCGAGGCGCGCCATCGCACTTCCCTTCCAAGGCTGAGGTTACCGGCGAGTATGGACCGGTTAACGCTCGTTTGCGACCGCGGTGTGCTCTCCGCAACACACCGGCACCACCTGTACCGAAACAGCGTCCCTGACAGGTGTAATCACGCACCCGCTCGAAACGAACTCATGGGCGCGACCTTAAGATCCCGGCTCACACGTCCAGGGGGAGCACGATGACCTACGACCCTTACAACCCGAAGCAGCCGGGTGACCCGTACGGCCAGCAACAGCCCTACGGCCAGCCGGGTGCGTACGGACAGCCGGGCCCCTACGGCCAGCCGATGTACGGCTACGGCTACCCGCCGCCCATGCCCAAGCCGCAGACGAGCGCGATCGTGTCGCTGGTGCTCGGCATCGCGGGCTTCGTGACCTGCGGTCTCTCGTCGATCGTCGGGGTCGTCTTCGGCCACATCGCGATGGCGAAGATCAAGCGCGGCGAGGAGGAGGGCCACGGACTGGCGCTCGCCGGCATCATCATCGGCTACTTCGTCATCGTCGCCTGGCTCGCCTACCTGGCGTTCTACATCTTCGTGATCCTCGCGGCGGTCAGCGGCGGCTACAACTGACGGCTCGCGCGGCGACCGGCTCAGCCGGCGAGGGCGATCTCCAGCGCGCCACCGCAGTGGCGGCAGACGTCGGCGAACACGTGGACGTCGGCGTCGCAGCCGGGACAGGTGCGGAAGCTGCGCTCCAGCAGGTCGTCCTCCCGGCGTTTGAAGAGCCGCAACCGTCTGCTCATCTTGCCGTTACTCGAACGTGACATGGCGAAGAGCATGCACCCGAGGCAGGGCTTGATCGCAAACTCTCGTCACTGATTGTGCCCCACCTCACCCGCTTTGAACGCAACCTGTGACGGTCGAACACGTCCAGTAATACTTGGGGTGAAGTAGGGCACAATCCGTAACGGATCTCAGTCCTCCGGCGGCGTCCACACGTTCGCGCGCGCCATGCCCGCGGCACGGCCCTTGCCGGAGATCACCAGCGCCATCTTGCGCGACGCCTCGTCGATCATCTCGTCGCCGAGCATCACCGCGCCGCGCTTGCCGCCGGCCTCGGACGTGTAGAACTCGTACGCGTCGAGGATGTTCTCGGCGTGGTCGTAGTCCTCCTGCTTGGGGCTGAAGACCTCGTTGGCCGCCTCGATCTGGCCGGGGTGCAGCACCCACTTGCCGTCGAAGCCCAGCGCGGCGGACCGGCCGGCGACGCGCTTGTAGCCCTCGACATCGCGGATCTGCAGGTAGGGGCCGTCGATGGCCTGCTTGTCGTGGGCCCGCGCCGCCATCAGGATGCGCATCAGGATGTAGTGGTAGGCGTCGCCGACGTCGTAGCCGGGCGGCTGCTCACCGACCACGAGCGACTTCATGTTGATCGACGCCATGAAGTCCGCGGGGCCGAAGATGATCGTCTCGACGCGCGGGGACGCGGTGGCGATCGCGTTGACGTTGTTGAGGCCCAGGGCGTTCTCGATCTGCGCCTCGATGCCGATCCTGCCGACCTCGTAGCCCATGGTCTTCTCGATCTGCGTGATCAGGAAGTCCAGCGCGACGACCTGCTCGGGCGTCTGCACCTTCGGCAGCATGATGCAGTCGAGGTTCGCGCCCGCGCCCTCGACGACCTCGGTGACGTCGCGGTAGGTCCACTCCGTCGTCCAGTCGTTGACGCGCACGACGCGGGCCTTGTCGCCCCAGCCGCCCTCGTTGAGCGACGCGACGATGGTCTTGCGGGCGTCCGGCTTGGCCAGCGGGGCGCAGGCGTCCTCCAGGTCCAGGAACACCTGGTCCGCCGGCAGCGTGCGGGCCTTGTCGATCATCTTCTGGCTGGATCCCGGGACCGCCAGACACGAGCGACGGGGACGCTGCTGGTCGACCACTGGAGTACCTCCTCGTACCGGCCGGTAACTACGTGCGCCACAGTGGCACGCATCATCTCGTGGCGCATGTTCCATGAGTCCCGTCTCACAGGCGCGAGTTCGCGTCGGTCGTCCGGTCAACCGCTGGTACCGGATTCGGCGAAGCCCAATCCGGTACCAGCGATTCGGCCGGACGACCGACTTCCCGGCGAACTCGCCGCCGTCTGCGGAGCAGCGGCCATCCAACGCTGGCACGCTGAACCGGTGGAGATCACTCGAATCCTGGACTCGGCGCTGCGCAAGGCCGCTGCCGTCTGGATCACCTCACCCGGCCACGAACCGCGTCTGGTGCACGCGCACTGGCGTGCCGACGCGTTGTGGGTCATCTCCGGCGGCACCGAACCGGCGGCGCCCCTGAGCGACGGCGCGGAGGTCACCGTCACCGTGCGCTCCCCCAGCACGCACTCGCACCTCGTCGACGCCCAGGCCGTCGCGCACCTGACCGAGCCGGACGACGAGACCGCGCAGGCCCTGCGGACAGCGCGGCTCAACACGAAACCGGAGTGGGAAGCCGTGTACCGCCTGGAGTTCAGCTCGTGATCACCGTGCCGGCGGGCTTCGGTGAAGGCCTCGGCGAGGGCTCGGCGGCCTGGGCGGCGTCGTTGCCGAAGCTCGCCACGAAGGCGTGCGCGCGGTGGCGGCTGACTCCGGACGGCGCGCTGATGAACGGGTTCTGCGCGGTCGTGCTGCCGGTGCGCCAGGCCGACGGGCACCCCGCAGTGCTCAAGCTGACCTGGGTCGACCGGGAGACCGAGCACGAACCGCTGGCCCTGAAGACCTACGACGGCAACGGTGTCGTGCGGCTGCTCGACCACGACGAAGAGCTCGGCGCGTTGCTGCTGGAACGCCTGGACCACACGCACTCGTTGCTCGACGAGCCGATCGAGAAGGCCGTCGGCGTGATCGGTTCGCTGCTGCGCCGCCACCGGCACATCGAGGCACCGGCGGGGATCCACCGGTTCGAGAGCCATGTCGAAGATCACCCGGCGGTGCCGCGCAGGCTGCTGGACGCCGCCCGCGAGGTGGCCGCCCGGCCGATGGGCACCACCCTCGTCAACGCGGACCTGCACTACGAGAACGTGCTGCGCGGCGACCGCGAACCGTGGCTGATGATCGACCCGAAGCCGCTGTCCGGTGACCGCGAGCGGTGCGTGTTGCCGTTGCTGTGGAACAGGTTCGACGAGATGGACGGCCGCAGGGGGCTGACCGACCGGTTCCTCGCCGTGTGCGACGCGGGCGAGCTGGACGTGGCGAAGGCGCGGGACTGGACGCTGTACCGGGCCGTCACCAACTGGAGCTGGTGCCTCGAAGAGGACATGGCGGACGATGCGGCGATCTGCGCCGAGATCGCCGGGTGGGCGGCCAGGACGTGATCTAGCCTGGTCGTCGTGGTGGCTGTGAACCGGATCTACATCGCTCAGCTGGCCGGACTTCCCGTCTTCGGCCCCGATGGCGAACCCATCGGCAAGGCCCGCGACGTCGTGATCAGCCTCCGCATCGACCGGCAGCCGCCGCGGGTGCTCGGCATGGTCGTGGAGCTGGTGACGCGCCGGCGGATCTTCGTGCCGATGCTGCGGCTGACGTCGATCGAGCCGAACGCCGTGACGCTCGCGACCGGGTCGGTGAACCTGCGGCCGTTCCACCAGCGCGTCAACGAGGTGCTGGTGATCGGCGAACTGCTGGACGCCAAGATCCAGCTCGAGGACGGCGGCACGGCCGTGGTCGTCGACGCCGCGATGGAGCTCACCCGCACCCGCGACTGGCGGATGGTGCGCGTCGCGGGCCGCGAGCGCACCGGCCGGTTCAGCCTCAAGGGCCCGGTGCAGGTGTGGCGCTGGGAGGACGTCGGCGGCCTGAGCGTCAACGAGATCGCGGGCCAGCCGCAGAGCGCGCAACAGCTCGTCGCGGTCTTCGAGGGCATGCGCGCGGCGGACGTCGCCCACGCGTTGCACGAGCTCCCGGCCAAGCGGCGGCACGAGGTCGCCGACGCGCTGGACGACGAACGGCTCGCCGACGTGATCGAGGAACTGTCCGAAGAGGACCAGAAGGACATCCTGTCGCACCTGGACGAGGAACGCGCCGCGGACATCCTCGAGGCGATGAACCCGGACGACGCGGCCGACCTGCTCGGCGAGCTGGCCGAGGGCACCAAGGACCGGCTGCTCGAACTGATGGAACCCGAGGAGTCCGAACCGGTCCGGCGGCTGCTGGAGTACTCGTTCGACACCGCCGGCGGTCTGATGACCCCCGAGCCGATCATCCTCACGCCGGACGCGACGATCGCGGAAGCGTTGGCACGGGTGCGCAATCCCGACCTCACGCCCGCGCTGGCGTCGATGGTCTTCGTGTGCCGCTCGCCCTCCGCGACCCCGACCGGCCGCTACCTCGGCTGCGTGCACATCCAGCGGCTGCTGCGCGAACCGCCGTTCGACCTCGTCGCGGGCGTGCTCGACACGAGCATGGCGTTCCTGTCGCCGAACGCCTCGCTGAGCGACGTGACGCGCTACTTCGCCACCTACAACCTGGTGTGCGCCCCGGTGCTGGACGAGGACGAGCACCTGCTCGGCGCCGTCACCGTGGACGACGTGCTGGACCACCTGCTGCCGGACAACTGGCGCGAGACGGGACTGAGCCATGCCTGAACTGCTGCCCCGGCGCAGACTCGACCAGCCACGAGGCCCGCGCGGCTTCCGGTTCTCGATCGACCCCGACACGTTCGGCCAGTTCTCGGAACGGCTCGCGCGGTTCCTCGGCACCGGCAAGTTCCTGTTCTGGCAGACGCTGATCGTCGTCGCGTGGATCGTGGTGAACCTGGTCGCGGTGTCGCTGCGCTGGGACCCGTACCCGTTCATCCTGCTCAACCTGGCGTTCTCGACGCAGGCCGCCTACGCCGCGCCGTTGATCCTGCTGGCGCAGAACCGGCAGGACGACCGGGACCGGGTGTCGCTGGAGGAGGACCGGTCGCGGGCCGCGCAGACCAAGGCGGACACCGAGTACCTGGCGCGGGAGCTCGCGGCGGTGCGGCTCGCGCTGGGCGAGGTGGCGACGCGCGACTTCATCCGGGGCGAGCTGGAGAAGCTCGTGAAGGAGCAGAACAACCTGAAGAAGGTCAGGCCCTGACGGCCGCGGGCGGCGAAGTGCGCCGGATCACGCGCTGACCTGTCCGTTCGCCACCAGGTCCGCCAGGACCTCGTGGATCGCGGGAGCGGTCTCGGCGTGCGCGCGGTACTCGTCGCGGGTCACGTACGTGAGCTCGGCGATCTCGCCGGTGGGCCGCGGCGTGCCGTGCAGCCTGGCCGTGAAGCAGGTCATGTCGACCATCGCGCCTTCGCCCTCGCCGTACGCGAGCGACACGTAGCGCTTCAGCTCGGCGGGTGCGCCGATCTCGACGCCGAGCTCCTCCCGGACCTCGCGGCGGACGGCGTCCACGAGCGACTCGCCGGGCTCGATCTTGCCGCCGGGAAGGTAGAAGGCCTTCTTGTTGCGTGAGCGCACAACGAGGAGGCGGCCAGCCTCGACGTGCACCAGTCCCACCACCGTGATCATGGGGTCACGGGAACACGTCGTCCGCGGCGAGGCGGTCGCACGTGCGGCCGAACGCCTCGAGCTCACCGGGGTTGAAGCTCTCCCCGAAGTGCTCGGCGACGCCGGCGAGGTGGGTGGCGGAGGCGCTGCGCAGACGTTCGGCGCCCAGAGGTGTGAGCACGGCCACGATGCCGCGTCCGTCACCGTCGGCGCGTTCGCGTCCGACAAGACCAGCACGTTCCAAACGGTCCACGAGGCGGGTCACGCCAGAGCGGGACAGCAGGACGGCATCGGCCAGTTCGGTCATGCGCATGCGCATGGAAGGCGTCTCGGCCAGTTGAACCAGCACGTCGTACGCCGCGAGCGATAGGCGCTGCTCAGCAATCAGTTCGGCCTCGAGGACCCTCGTGATCCGTGCATGCGCGCGGAGGAACGATCGCCACACCCCGAGCTCGACACGGGTGGGCAACCGGGAACTACCCGATTCCGGCACGGACGTCGATGTTACGGACAGCGCCCCCGTGGCTACGACCAGGGCCTGTGCTGGAAAGTGACCGGCCGGTAGGAGGGGCACGAACCGGACGTAGCATGGATCGGTGACCACCACGCAGCCCCGCCCCACCGCCGAGGACGTCCGCAAGGCGCTCGCGGGTGTGCAGGACCCCGAGATCCGCCGCCCGATCACCGAGATCGGCATGGTCAAGGACGTCGAGGTCGGCACGGACGGCGCCGTCGTGGTCGGCGTCTTCCTGACGGTGGCCGGGTGCCCGATGAGGGACAAGATCACCGCCGACGTCACCGCGGCCGTGTCGGCCCTGGAGGGCGTCTCGTCCGTGCGCGTCGACCTCGACGTCATGAGCGACGCCCAGCGCACCGAGCTCCGCAAGACGCTGCGCGGCGGCACCGAGGAGCCGGTCATCCCCTTCGCCCAGCCCGGGTCCCTGACGCGCGTCTACTGCGTCGCGTCCGGCAAGGGCGGCGTCGGCAAGTCCTCGGTCACCGTGAACCTGGCCGTCGCGATGGCGGCCCGCGGCCTGTCCGTCGGCATCGTCGACGCCGACATCTACGGCCACTCGATCCCGCGCATGCTGGGCGCCGACGGCCGCCCCACGCAGGTCGAGAAGATGATCATGCCGCCGCAGTCGCACGGCGTGAAGGTCATCTCGATCGGCATGTTCACTCCCGGCAACACCCCGGTGGTGTGGCGCGGGCCGATGCTGCACCGCGCGTTGCAGCAGTTCCTGGCCGACGTGTTCTGGGGCGATCTGGACGTGCTCCTGCTGGACCTGCCGCCCGGCACCGGTGACGTGGCGATCTCGGTGGCCCAGCTCGTGCCGAACGCCGAGATCCTCGTGGTGACCACTCCGCAGCAGGCAGCCGCCGAGGTGGCCGAACGGGCCGGTTCGATCGCGTTGCAGACCCGGCAGCGGGTGGCGGGTGTCATCGAGAACATGTCCTGGCTGGAGATGCCGGACGGTTCGCGCATGGAGGTCTTCGGCTCCGGCGGCGGCGAGGCCGTGGCCGAGTCGCTGTCGAAGGCGATCGGGTCCGAGGTGCCGCTGCTCGGCCAGGTGCCGCTGGACCCGCGCCTGCGGGAGAACGGCGACACCGGCACGCCGATCGTGCAGGCCGTGCCCGACTCGGCCGCGGCCCAGGTGCTGTCCGAGGTGGCGAAGAAGCTGTCGGTGCGGTCGCGCGGTCTCGCCGGCCGCCTGCTGAACGTGTCGCCCGCCGGGCGCTGACGAACTGACGCGAAGAGGGGCCCTTCCCAGGTGGGAGGGCCCCTCTTCGCGTTCAGGTCAGGTGGCGTCCGGGTCGTACGGCGGGCGCTCGCCCGGTCCCAGCGGCCGCTGCTCGGCGGCGGGCGGGGTGGACGGCGTCGGATACCCGTTCGACTTGGTCCCGTTCTCCGGCTCCTCGAACAGGTGCTTCGCGACCGCGCGCTTGGGATCGAAGTTCCGCAGCTCCCGCAGGTCCTCCAGCGGCTTGCGCAGCGACTCGAACTCAGGCCCCATCTCCTGCTTGAGCTGCTCGCGCGCCCCGGTCGCGTACTCACGCACCTGACGCACGGTCTTGCCCAGCCAGGCCGCCGCGGACGGCAGGCGTTCGGGCCCCAGGATGAAGAGACCCGCGACGACGATGATGAGGATCTCTACCCATCCGATGCTGTCGAACACGGGTCCCAGCCTACTTGTCAGTCGCTCTTGAGCGTCACGTCGAGTTTGAGTTCACGGCCTTGGCGCGCAAGCGTTACCTGCACCGTTTGACCGATTTCGTGCTCACGGACCGCTACGACCAGTTCGGCGGCGTTGCGGACCATGCGGTTGCCGACCCTGGTGATGACGTCGCCCTCCTGGATGCCGGCGGCCGCCGCGGCGCCGCCCGCGGGGACGTTCTGCACCTGGGCGCCTTCGGAGGTCTCGGCGGACACCGACTTCACGTTGATGTTCATGTCGGCGTGCTTCACCGAGCCGTTGCGGATCAGCTCCTGGCTGATCTTGCGGGCCTGGTTGCCGGAGATCGCGAAGCCGAGACCAACGGAACCGCCGGTCTCGGTGCGGATCGACGAGTTGATGCCGATCAGGGCGCCGCGCGAGTCGACCAGCGCGCCGCCCGAGTTGCCGGGGTTGATCGCGGCGTCGGTCTGGATCGCGTCGTAGGTGACCTGGGGGCCGCCGTTCTCGCCCGCCGCGGTGACCGGGCGGTGCAACGCCGAGACGATGCCCTCGGTGACGGTGTTGGAGAGCTGCAGCGGGGAGCCGATGGCGATCACGCTGTCGCCCACCTGCAGTTCGTCGGAGTTGCCGAACTGCAGGACGGTCGGGTTGGTGACCTCGACCTTGATGACGGCGAGGTCCGTCTTCGGGTCGCGGCCCACGACCCTCGCCTGCGCGCGGGTGCCGTCGGTGAAGACGGCGCTCAGCTTCGCGGACGAGTCCTGCGCCGCCGGGGCGACCACGTGGTCGTTGGTCAGGATGTAGCCGCCGCCCTCGATGACGACGCCGGAACCGACGCCCGCGACGTTCGCGCCCTTGAACTCGATCGAGACGACGCTCGGGGTGACGCGCTTCGCGATGTCCGAGATGGAGCCCGCCGGGCGTTCCTTGCCCTGCTCGACCTCGGCCAGGGTGACCGTCGAGTCGGTCAGCGGGTTGCCCGCCCTGCCGATCAGCCAGCCGACCAGGCCACCGACGGCGCCCAGCACCAGGGCGACGGTCAGCAACAACGCCAGCGCCGTGGGCTTCACGCGCCGGCCGAAGATCAGCTCGGGGATGCTCAGCTGGGGGCCGGGCGCGGGTTGGCGCTCGGGCTCGCCGGGTGGGTCCTCGCCGACGGCGGGCGGGCCGATCACGGCGCCGGACGTCGGGTCTCGCCACGGGTCACCGGCGGGCTTGTCGCCCCAGAACACCGGGTCGATGTCCGGATCGGGGTCGGAGGTGGGCTGCGGCGGGCGCTGCAGCAGTTCGGACGAGCCCTGGCGGCCGAACGCCGTCACGAGGGACTCGGGAGGCGGCGGCGAGGACTCGACCTGCGTGACGGGCACGTCGCGCGAGGCGAACGCGCCCGGAACACCGTCCGGGCGGCCGAAGGCGGTGGCGTGCGCGGGGTCGACCGGCGGCTGCACCAGGGGCCGTGGCCGGAGCCTGCGATGCGCTCCGTCGTCCACTCCGGAAACGGGTGTGGACGTCTGGCCGTTGGGCGACTGCTGGCTCATCTCTCCCCGGTTTTCGCGCTAGGAGTGCTGAACTACAGCGTGCCCCACGAACAGTGAAATGGCTGTCAGGGGGTGGTCGCGAAGATCGCGCCGGCGTTCTGCGGCGACGGGGCGGGCGCGGGCGCCTCGCTGTCGGGCGTGGTGAACGCGAGCGCGCCGAGCAGCATGCCGCTCACGACGACCCCGGCACCCTGACGGGCGCGCCGGCCGCTGAACCAGCCGTTGCTGCCCAGCGGTCTGGACGAGCCCAGCACCGGGCCCGTGCCGAACGCGGGCTTGTCGGTGCGCTGGACCGCGACGAACTGGCCGTCCTCCGTGATCGCGAGCCCGTCCGGTGCGGACGGCAGCTCGACCTCCTGGGGGATCGCGCCGAGCCGGTCGAGAAGCGACGCCGGCGCCGTGGGCGCCGAAGCGGTGCGCACTGCCGCGCGCGCCTGCTGCTGCGTGAACGTCTCGAAGGCGCAGAACCCGCAACGCTGGATGTGCGCGGAGGCTCGCTCGTGGGCGGTCGAGGAAAGCTCCCCGTCCACGAACGCCACCACCGCGTCCAGCGCGAGGTGCCCCTCAGGAAGGCCCCAACCACGGAGGTCGGTCATGCAGAGTCCTCCAGCAACGATTCCTGACGACGCCGTTCGAGAGCGACCTTCAGAGCCTGGCGGCCCCGATGGATCCTGCTCCTCACGGTACCCATCTTCACCCCGAGCGTGGCACCGATCTCCTCGTAGGAGAGGCCTTCCACGTCACACAGGACGACGGCGGCGCGGAACTCCGGCGGGAGCTCGTCCAGCGCGGCCTGCAGGTCGGGGTCGAGGTGGTTCTCGTCGTAGATTTCCTCGGGGGACAGGTCGTCACCCTCGAGGCGGTCGTTGTCCTCGGGCAGCGCCTCCATGCGCACGCGGCTGCGCCGGCGCGCCATGTCGAGGAAGAGGTTGGTGGTGATGCGGTGCAGCCACCCCTCGAAGGTGCCCGGCTTGTACGACGCGAGCGAGCGGAAGACGCGGATGAACGTCTCCTGCGTGAGGTCCTCGGCGTCGTGCTGGTTGCCGGTCAAGCGGTACGCGAGCCGGTAGACCCTGTCCGCGTGCTCGCGGACGATGGAGTCCCACGAGGGCGGCGTCCAGTCGGCCGTCTCGATGGGCGCGACGGCCTCCGGCGAACTCGACTGCGTGCGCATCAGGTGTTTCGGCACCTCCATGTGGGCCGCCCGGCGACCCTTGTGCGGCTCAACGAGCGACGGGTCCGGCTTGTTCCCGACCAGAGCCTGGCTTCTTGCTTCTGTACCTTCTCCTGCGCTCTTTAAACGATCGTGAGAGTGGGCTGAGAGCATCCTGAGAATCTCGGTTAGGGCCACGTTCACCCGTTTTGGGCACCGGAAGCACTAACCTGCTACCCCGTGACCACGGAATCGGCCCTGCGGGAGTACGTCGAGCAGTACCTCCCCGAGGACGACGTGCACCTGGCCGCACGAGCTCGCGGCCAGGAACTGGGCTGCGTGCCCATCGGCGCGGGCGGAGGCGCCGCGCTGCGGTTCCTCGCGACCGCACTCCAGGCCCGCGCGGTGGTCGAGATCGGCACCGGAGCGGGCACCAGCGGCCTCTACCTCCTGGCGGGCATGCCGCAGTCCGGCATCCTGACCTCGATCGACGTGGCCTCCGAACACCAGCGCGCGGCCCGCGAGGCCTACGCGTCGGCGGGCATCTCGCCGTCGCGCACCCGCCTGATCATGGGCAAGGCGCTGGACGTCCTCCCCCGGCTGACCGACGCGGCCTACGACCTCGTGTTCGTGGACGCCTACAAGCCCGAGTACCCGCAGTACCTGCAGCACGGCGTGCGCATGCTGCGCCCCGGCGGCGTCATCGCGTTCGACAACGTGCTGTGGCACGGCGCGGTGGTGGACCCGGCGCAGCGGGACGAGTCGACCCAGGCGATGCGCGACATCGCGCGCCTGGTGAAGGAGGACGACCGCCTCGTGCCGGTCATCCTCCCGCTCGGCGACGGCCTGCTGGTGGCGGCCCGTCGTCCGTGAACGGGCTGCGGAGGTACGGCCTGTACTGGTGCACGGTGAAGCCGGTGTCGACCAGGTAGCAGGTCTGCTGGAACCGGCTTCCGTCGTTCATGAGCTGCTGGAACAGCACGCCTGACGCGGCGCCGAACAGCGCGGCGGAGAAGATCGAGTACTTCGGCCGCTTCCCGTCCGCGAGGTGGAGCGTGATCGCGCGGTACTCGGCCAGGTGGTCCGCGATGTCCCTGGCGATGCCGTCGACCGCCTCCGCGTGGGACGTCGCGGCGATGGGCTCGCGCCTCGCCGGCCCGTCGATCTCGAGGGTGAACGCCGCGACACGCGCGGTCGGTGCCGGCACTCGGCGCAGTCTGCTCGCCAGAGGCGCGAGCGCGGCGCGCACCTCGTCCAGCGGGTCGGCCGCCGGCACGATCCGGTACTCGGTCCGCGGGACGGGCAGCACCCACCGGTTGCGCCTTTCGATGCTTTGAAGGCGCACCGTCCGCTCGAACTCGACGAAGCCGGCCCAGCAGCCGGCACAGCCCAACGCCGGCGGCGTGCCGACGGGCCCCGCCACCGGGCCGAGCGCGGTCTCCGGCTTGAGCGCGCCGCAGAAGGAGCACGCCTCCCGCGCGGCCCACCGCCACCTGAACCACTTCACGCCCAGCACGCTAGGCAGGACGTCCGGGACCGGTCCCGGACGCGCCATCAGTACGCCCGGACGCCCTTGCCGAGCACCGTCACGCCGCTCGCGGACACCGTGTAGCGCTCACGGTCCATCGGCGCGTCCACGCCGATCAACGCACCGTCCGGCACCACGACGTTCTTGTCCAAAATGGCCCGCCGGACCACGGCGCCCTTGCCGATCCGCACGCCGGGCAGCAGCACCGACCCCTGCACCACCGACCCGACCTCGACGGTCACGTCGGACGAGATCACCGACCCGTGGATCTTGCCGGAGATGATCGAGCCAGGTCCGACCATCGAGTCCTCAGCGGACCCTCCGGCGATGAACTTGGCGGGCGGCAGCGGCGGCGTGGCCGTCCGAATAGGCCAGAGCTGGTTGTAGAGGTTGAAGATCGGGTGGACCGAGACCAGGTCCATGTGCGCGTCGTAGTACGCGTCGATCGTTCCCACGTCACGCCAGTAGCCGCGGTCCCGGTCGGTGGCGCCGGGCACCTCGTTGTCCTGGAAGTCGTAGACGTGCGCCTTCCCGCGGTCCACCAGCATGGGGATGATGTCGCCACCCATGTCGTGGTCCGAGTCGGGGTTCAGCGCGTCGCCCCGCAGCGCGTCGAGCAGCGCCTCCGTGGTGAAGACGTAGTTGCCCATCGAAGCGAACGTCACGTCAGGGTCGTCCGGCACGTGCGGCGGTTCGGAGGGCTTCTCCAGGAACCGGGTGATCTTGCCGGAGGCGTCGGAGTCGATGCAGCCGAACGCCTTGGCCTCGGTGCGCGGCACCCGGATGCCGGCCACGGTCACGGCCGCGCCCGACTCGACGTGCTGCGAGATCATCTGGCCAGGGTCCATCCGGTACACGTGGTCGGCTCCGAAGATGACCACGTGGTCCGGCTTCTCGTCGTGGACCAGGTTCAACGACTGGAAGATCGCGTCGGCCGAGCCCGTGTACCAGCGCGGGCCCAGGCGCTGCTGCGCCGGGACCGGGGTCACGTACTGACCGAGCACATTGGACAGGCGCCACGTCGTCGAGATGTGGCGGTCCAGTGAGTGCGACTTGTACTGAGTCAGCACGCAGAGCTTCGCGAGCCCCGCGTTGACCAGGTTCGACAGGACGAAGTCCACGAGCCGGTAGTTGCCCCCGAAGGGCACAGCCGGTTTCGCGCGGTCGGCCGTCAGTGGCCACAGGCGCTTGCCTTCACCACCGGCAAGCACAATTCCGAGAACGTGCGGCTGCCCCTTCACAGCATGTGACCCTATCCGTGCGATCGTTCTCGAACCAGACGCAAAGTGGCCAGTCCCAACGAGTACGCCCGTGATCTACGGTGAGTGCGTGCGAGTTGCGCTGTTGACAAGGGAGTATCCGCCGGAGGTCTACGGCGGGGCTGGTGTGCACGTGGGATTCCTCGTGCCCCATCTTCGCGAGCTCGTGGACGTCGACGTGCACTGCTTCGGTGCGCCCAGATCGGACGCCACGGCCCACAACCCGCCGCACAGCCTGGAGCAGGCGAACGCGGCCCTCACGACCCTCGCTGTCGATCTTGAAATGGCCGCCGGGATCTCCGCGGCGAACCTCGTGCACTCGCACACCTGGTACGCCAACATGGGCGGTCACCTGGGCAAACTCCTGCACGGCATCCCCCACGTGGTGACCGCGCACTCGCTGGAGCCGCGCCGTCCGTGGAAGGCCGAGCAGCTCGGCGGCGGGTACCGGATCTCGTCCTGGGCGGAGCGCACGGCCTACGAACACGCCGACGCGGTCATCGCCGTGAGCGACGGAATGCGGGCCGACGTGCTCGACGCGTACCCCGCTCTCGACCCCGCCAAGGTGCACGTCGTGCGCAACGGAATCGACAGCAACGCGTACCGACCCGTTCGGGAAACCGACGCCCTGACGTCTCGTGGAATCGATCCCGGCAAGCCGATCGTCGCCTTCGTGGGAAGGATCACCCGGCAGAAAGGTTTGAGCCATCTCGTCGCCGCCGCGCACGAGATCGACCCGGAAGCGCAGATCGTGCTGTGCGCCGGGGCACCGGACACGCCGGAGATCGCCGAGGAGATCCGCACGGCCGTCAGCGCGCTCGCGGAGAAGCGCGCGGGCGTGTTCTGGATCCAGAAGATGCTCCAGCCCGCCGAGGTGCGGCAGATCCTCAGCCACGCGACGGTGTTCGTGTGCCCGTCGGTCTACGAGCCGCTCGGCATCGTGAACCTGGAGGCGATGGCGTGCGGCACGGCGGTCGTCGCGAGCGACGTCGGCGGCATCCCCGAGGTCGTGGTGCACGGCGAGACGGGCCTGCTCGTCCACTACGACGAGCGTGATTTGTCGACTTATCAACACGAGCTCGCCCAGGCCGTGAACGAACTGATCACAGACCCCGCCCGCGCGCAGCGTTTCGGATCCGCCGGACGCACCCGCGCTGAGCAGGACTTCTCGTGGTCGACGATGGCCGCGCAAACCGTCGAGGTCTACCGCAGTGTGATTTGAGACACACTCCTTCAGGGCAACCCTGAAGAGTGAGCACCGCCTTTAACCAGTAGTGACGTTTCGGTTCCAACTGGTGAGGGGCGCGAGGACTGTGCGTGGTGCGGTGCTGGGGCTGACCGTCCTGTTCGCAGTGACCGGATGTGCCACTTCAGCACCCGCGTCGCAGCAGAAGAACGTGCAGGTGACGATCGACGGCAAGAAGCTCGCCGACGCCTCTGACCTGCAGTCGAACGCCGAGGCGCAGCTCGCCTACACGCTGGCGTACGGCTACGTGGCACGAGCGGGCGCCGCCGCGGTCAGCTGCTGGTTCGCGAAGACGGGCGTCGAGGCCGAGGTCGACAAGCGGCTGTGGTGCGGGCCCGTCCAGGTCCCCGGCACCGGCGCGGGCACCGACTGGGTGCCCGTACCGCTCAAGGAAGTCACCAAGACGGATGACGAGGTCCGCTACGAGGTGCAGTCGCCGCAGGTGCCGGAGAAGGGCAACCGCAGCACCCCGAGCGGCACGCTCGTGCGCACCGACGGCAAGGAGTTCGACCCGTCGAAGCAGCAGGACATGACCGCCGGCCGCGACTTCCTGGCCGTGCTGCCCGACGACGGCAAGCGCGGCAACGTCGACCTCGGCCTCGGCAACGCCGACGTCAAGCTGCGCGACGACCTGCTCGGCGTCGCCGTGACGGGCTGGGCCAACCCGGACATCTGGTACACGTCCGAGGGCACCGTGCGCGCCGAGTCCGGCTCACGGCTGCGCGTCATCCGGATGAAGGTCGAGAAGCTCAACGAGACCGACAGCGGCTTCCACCGCACCAACTGGCAGGGGTTCGCCCCGCAGCCGTCGGAGCTCGCGCTGGACGTGCCGGGCAAGCGCCAGACCCTCCCGGCCGACCGCCTGCCCGCGAACGGCTCGGTCTTCGTCGTCTTCACCGTGCCGGACCCGCAGGAGGGGCCCGAGTCGCTGGTGCTGAGCACGCTCGGCGCCAAGTCGCTGGAGCAGCGCGCCGAGGTCCCGTCCGGCAAGCGCTCGGACACGCCGCCCCCGGTGCTGAACCGCGCCGCCGCCCCCGGCCAGTTCCAGGAGCACACGCAGAAGATCCGCTTCGGCGACCGCGAGCTCGGCATGAAGGTCACCGGCGTCCGGCTCGGCCGCCAGCGCCCGATCAAGCTCGGCGAGAGCCAGTACGACGTGGCCACGATCTCGGCGCCGGACAAGGCGCTGCTGGAGGTGCGGGTCGAGGCCGTGGGCAACCTTCCCGACACGGCGGGCGGCCTGCTCACCAAGGACCTGCTCACCGTGACGCTGCCGGACGGTTCGACCGCCCGGCAGGTCGGCGCCCGCTACGACGGCGGTCCGCTGCCGTTCGCGGTCGTCGTGGAGATCCCGGCGGACACCCGCTCGGTGTCGGTCGGCATGGTCGAGGGCACGCCTGAGCTGCCGCGCCTCGGCAGGACCACCATCGCGCCGGTCGACTCGCGCGTCACCCTCGCGCTGGAGTTCTGAGCGAGCATCGCGGCGAGCGCGAGCCAGCCGAGGATGACCAGCACCAGCCCGCCCCAGCCCCACTCCTCGTACGAGGTGGCGCCGGACGTCCCGCCGACGCTGCTGCCCAGGTAGAACCCGGCGAGGTAGAGCCCGGACGCCTGGCCGCGGGCGTGCGAGGGAGCCCGCGCGGCGACCCAGCCGCTCGCCGTGGTGTGCGAGGCGAAGAACCCGGCCGTGACGATCGCAAGGCCGAGCGGCACCCACACCAGACTCGCGACAGCACCCAACGCCAGCACGCCGATGCACAGCAGCAGCACGCGCCCACGGCCGTAGCGGTCCGCGAGCCTGCCCGCGACGGCCGCCGCCGTGCTGCCGAAGCCGTAGAAGAGGAACACCAGCGTCTCCAGCCACGCCGGACCGCTGAGCTGGAAGCCCGCCACGTTGTAGAACGAGATGAACGCGCCCACGAGCAGCACGGCGACCACGTACAGCGAGAGCAGCACCGGGTCCCGCGTCGCCGCCCGCATGCCGCTCGGCGCCCGCTTCGGCCGGTTGTGCTGCTTCGGCAGCAGGAACACCACGACCAGGGCCGCGACCAGCCCGAACGCCCCGGCGAGCAGCACCGAGTGCCGCCAGCCGAGCCAGTCCGTCGTCATGCCGGTGACGAGCCGGCCGGTCATGCCGCCGAGGCTGTTGCCGGCGATCATCGCGCCGACCGCGGCGCCGAGGTTCTTCTTCTCCAGCTCGTCCGCGAGGTAGGCCATCGACGCGGCGGGCACCCCGGCCGCCGCGATGCCCTGCAGCACCCGCAGTGCGAGGAACACCTCGTAGTTCGGCGCGAACGGCAGCAGCAGCCCGAGCACGGCGGCCACCAGGACGCTGACCACGATCACCGGCCGCCGCCCGAGCCGTTCGGACAGCATCGCGATCGGCACGACCACCACGGCCAGCGCGAGCGTCGCCGCCGAGAGCGCGAGCGACGCGCCGCTCGGTCCCAGCCCGTACTCCGCGGCGATCTGCGGCATGACCGGCTGCGGGGTGTACAGCAACGCGAAGCACGCGAACCCCGAAGCGGCGATGGACGTGGTCAACCTGTTCACGCATCCGACGCTAAGCCATACGTCCAATACGGAAATGCGTGAGAATCAATCCATGAACGAATCGGACCTGGCCCCGAAGCTGGCCGTGCTGAAAGCGCTTGCCGCGGACGAGCACGTGACGCGCGTCGCAGAACGCGTCGGGCTCCCCCAGCCGACCGTCAGCCGCTGGATCGCCGAGCTCGGCGAGCAGCTCGGCGCGCCGCTGCTCGTGAAGTCCGGCCGCCGGGTCCGCCTCACCCGCGCGGGCCGGTTGCTGGCGGAGGCCGCCACCCGTTCGCTGGCCGCCCTGGAACCCGGTCTGCGCGAGGTGGAGGAAGAACTCGACCCCGAGAAGGGCCACGTCGCGCTGGGGTTCCTGCACATGCTCGGCCGCGCGATCGTGCCGGAGCTGGTGCGCAGCTACCGCGCCGAACACCCGCACGTGCGGTTCAGCCTGGTGCAGAACGCCCGCCACGCCGTGGTCGAGAAGCTGATCGGCGGTGAGATCGACCTCGCCCTGGTCGCCCCGCCGCCGGTCGGGCCGGAGTTCGAGTCGGTGGTGGTGTTCGAGCAGCCGTTGATCGTCGTCGTGCCGGCCGGGCACCGGCTGGAGTCGCGCAGGGCCGTGCGGATCGAGGACCTCGCCGACGAGGACCTGATCACGCTGGAGCACGGCTACGGCCTGCGGCAGATCACCGACGACATGTGCGCGACGGCCGGCTTCACGCCGCGCTACGTCTTCGAGTGCCAGGAGATCGAGACGGTGCGCGGGCTGGTGGCGGCGGGACTCGGCGTGGCGTTGCTGACCCACGCCGAGTTCGTGCCGCCACCGGGCCTGCGGGAGCTACCGCTGTCACCGCGGACGGGCCGGATCTTCGGGCTGGCCTGGCTGAAGGACAACCCGCTGCCGCCCGCGGTGCGCGCATTCAGGGATCACGCCCTGAAGACGCACGGGGTGGAGCGCTGACCGAGAGCCGGCGCCCATCGGGAGCGAGCGCCGGCCGTCACGCGAGCCCCGAACGAGAGCCGGCCCCGAACGGACCGTTGACACCGCGTTCCAGGCTCAGCGGCTCCAGGTCTGCGACCGCTGCCACGTCCGCAGGTACGACTCGGCTCCTCCGAGCATGTCCTGCACCAGCTGGTCGCCGCCGAGCTGTCGCACCTTCTCGACCCAGTCCGGCAGCAGCCCGATGTGCGCGCCGCCGTCCACGTTGATGTCCCACACCCGCTCGCCGGTCCGCTGCCGGTCCACCAGCGGCCCGTCCGGGTAGCTGCGGAACGGGTACGTCACGCCGGTCTGCGGTGCCGGGTGCGACCCCACGCCGTTGTAGTCGGAGCCGAACCCGATGCCGACGTCGTACTTGCGCCGCAACGGTTCCGCGGCGGCGGCCTGGGACACGTACCCCTCGGGCGAGTTCTCGTACCCGGCCACGAACCCGCCGAGCTGGTAGACCTGCTCGGTCCACTGGGCGTCCATCCAGCTGTGGCTCGACACGATGCCGGGGTACTTCGCCGCGGCCGCGAGCTCCAGCGTCCGGCCGGCGGCCTTCACGCTCATGTGGTCGACCTCGATCATCATGTGCCGCTTCATCATGGCCTGCACCGCGTACTCGCCGAGCGACGTCAGCCCGCGCACGTTGCAGCGCTTGGCCGGGTCGTAGGCCGGTGCGACGACGGAGGCGGGGATCAGCGCGTTCGGGCCGACCGTGCCGATCGGGTTGTCC
Organism: Lentzea sp. CA-135723; assembly: GCF_050936595.1. Classification (NCBI taxonomy): domain Bacteria; kingdom Bacillati; phylum Actinomycetota; class Actinomycetes; order Pseudonocardiales; family Pseudonocardiaceae; genus Lentzea; species Lentzea sp. CA-135723. The sequence continues at coordinate 4,847,387 of NZ_JBNJMK010000001.1, forward strand.
TGCTGCGGGCCCTTGCAGACCTCGGTCTGCCACCACTGGCCGGTGCGCAGGAACTGGCCCGCGTTGATCACGCCGCCCTGCGTGCCCGAGTCGAACCGGACGCCGCACAGCGCGTTGTCGAACTTGTGGCACAGGAACGCGCTGCGCACGCCCAGCGCGTACATCTCGTCAAGGCCGCGGTCGATGTCCGACTTGCTGCACAACGGGAAGTCGAGGAACGTCCGGCAGCCGAAGATCTCGGACGTCTCGATGCCGAGCACCACCGCGAGCTTGCCCTGAGTGATCACGTCCCGCGCCTGCTCGGCGGACGTGACGATGCGGAACCAGCCCTTGCCCGCGCCGCCGAACATCTTGTCGATGAACGTCTGCATCTCGTAGGTGCGCTGCGCCTGCAGCCGGACCGACTGCATCTCGTCGCAGGGCTTGTCCTTGAACGGGTGGATCACGCACAGCGTCGCGTTGCTCGTCAGGTCCTGCACCAGCACGCGCTGCCCGCCGCGCCACGCCCGTTCCAGCCAGGCGTAGTAGTTCTGCTGGTGCGAGACCGTCGTCGAGGACGGCCAGTCCTTGAACGTCGGCCAGCCCACCGGGTCGTGGCCGTCGAAGTCACCCGTCACGATCGCCTCGAAGATCGCGCCGAGGCCCGCCGGGTGGTGCTCGGAGCAGTCCTTCAGCGCGTCCGCGATGCCCTGCTCGGAGAACGGCTTGCCGCAGATCAGCTTGCCGCCGAAGCCCTCGTTGGTCATGAGGTGGTTGTGCGCGTCGACGAACCCGCGCACCCTGCCCTGGCCGTCGGTGCCCTGGAAGGGCTCGCCCGTCACGTTGATCTGCGAGTCCGGGGCGGGCCGCGCCACCGGTTCCCACCACGGCGTGGCGGCCGAGGCAGGCGATAACGACGCTATGACCAGCGAGACGGCGACGGCCAGGCGGAGTAACACAGGGCGCTCCTCTACGGCGTTGTGAAGGAGCTCACATCATGCCGTGGAACGTCGCCGTCTCGTATGGCCCGTTCGTAGGTTAACGCGAATATTTTTCAGCCAACTGGACGAGCGTCCGCGCGCCGAAGCCCGTCGCGCCCGCGACGACCTCGTCGTAGACCTTCTCCGACCGCGCCGGACCGGCGATGTCGAGGTGCGCCCACGGCACGTCGCCCGCGAACTTCTGCAGGAACAACGCCGCCGTGATGCCACCCGGCCCCGGCGGGCACTGCTTGTAGTCCGCGATCTCGCTGGCGACGGCACCGACGTGCTCCTCCAGCAACGGCATCCGCCACCACTTCTCGCCGACGCCCGCGCCCGCCTCGACGACCTCGGCCGCGAGCTCGTCGGACGCGCTGAACACCGCGCCGGTGCGCAGGCCGAGCGAGACCTTCATGGCGCCGGTCAGCGTCGCCACGTCCACGATCAGGTCGGGCTTGAGGTTCTGCACCGCGTACGCCATCGCGTCGGCCAGCACCATGCGGCCCTCGGCGTCGGTGTTCTGCACCTCGGTGGTCTTGCCGCCGTAGTGCCGCACGACGTCGCCGGGCCGGTAGGAGGCCGCGCCCACGTGGTTCTCGGCGCACGGCACGAGCCCGGTGACCCGGATCGGCAGCTGCCTGCGGGCCACGGCCAGCAGGGCGGAGATCACCGCGCCACCGCCCGCCATGTCGGTGCGCATGAGGTGCATGCCGTCCGCCGGCTTCACCGAGATGCCGCCGGTGTCGAACGTGATGCCCTTGCCGACGAACACCAGGTGCGGCCCGGTCGTGCCGTAGGTCAGCTCGATGAACCGCGGCGGGCGCGCCGAGCCGCCGCCGACCGCGAGCACCCCGCCGAAGCCCTGCTGCGCCAGCCACTTCTCGTCCCGCACGGTCGCGGTCAGGCCGTCGACCTTGTCCGCGAGCTTCGCGGCCGTGGTGGCGAGCCAGCGCGGGTCCTTGACGTTGGACGGCGTGTTGGCGAGGTCGCGGGCGAGCGAGGTGGCGGTGGCGAGCGCGTGGGCCTTCAGCGCGGCCGACGTCAGCACCTCCTCGAAGCCGGTGTCGCCGGTGACGAGCCGCAGCGAGCCGACCCGCTTCGGGGCCTCCTCGGCGGTGACCTTGAACCGGTACCCGCCGAGCGCCGCGCCGAGCACGAACGCGCGCACCTTGTCGGCGTCGAAGTCCGGGGTCAGCAGCACGTCGGCGGTCTTCGGCGCGTCCTCGCCGCTCAGCGCGCGCACGAGCGACGCTCCGGCCGCGCGGTAGTCCGCGAGCGTGCCGGTGCCGACGCCGAGCGTCCAGGCCTCGTCGTGCCGGACCGCCTCCCCCGCCTTGCCGGTGAGGTCGGAGACGTCGATGCCGTCGCCGCCCGGTCCCAGTGCCGGTCCCGTGGCCGTGAGCACGACCTGCGGAACGGCACGGCGCGAGGTGGTGGCCACCTCGACGTCCACGAGCTTGCTCGGCACTGACGGCACCGTCGACGCCACGACTGGACCTCCCCTAACGCATTGACGACCGTTCATTCTCTCCCAGCGCGGAACGAAGCGATGCCCCGGTCTCCACTGTGGAAACCGGGGCTCGACAGCTCCTCGCCGGGGTGCCTCAGCCGGCGGCGGCCTTCAGCGCGTCGCCCAAGGCGCTTGCCTCGTCTGCCGACATCTCGACGACAAGGCGCCCACCACCCTCAAGCGGCACGCGCATGACGATGCCGCGCCCCTCCTTGGTGACCTCAAGGGGACCGTCGCCGGTCCGGGGCTTCATGGCCGCCATCGCGTGCTCCCTCCGTCAACATCTTCCCCGTCCGGCCAGGCCGGATCTGCTCCATTCTCCCCTATCGCGACTCAGGGGCGAAACCGAACCGATCTTTTGGCGAGTCCGGGTGACGGTTGTCGATCTTGACTTGTGCCTGATCAACACCTGTATCCACGACACCACAACACTATCCGCACCGAAGGTCGTCCCGGGCGGTTCCGCGGGGTGAAGGTCACGAAGCGGCGACGGCGGCCGTGTTCCCCGCGACCCGGCACGACCTCGTGTGCGGCGTGACAGACTGGGCCGGGTGCGAGCCCGTTCCGCGCTCTTCGACGTCTACGGCGGCCACCTCCGCGAACGCGGTGGCGCCGCCACCATCGCCGCGCTCGTCCGGTTGCTGGAGCCCCTCGGTTTCGCCGCGCCCGCCGTCCGCACGGCCGTCTCGCGCACGGTCCGGCAGGGCTGGTTGCAGCCCACGCGGCTCCCTGACGGGCCCGGATACGCGATGACACCTCGCGGGGAACGACGTCTGGACGAGGCCGCCGCCCGCATCTACCGCACCGGGCCGTCCACCTGGGACGGTCGCTGGCACGTCGTGGTGCTGGAGGAGCTGCCCGGCCGCGACTCGCGCGACCACCTGGCGTCGGAGCTGCAGCTGCTCGGCTACGGCGCGCTCGGCCCTGTGACGTGGATCGCCCCTCGCCCGTCCCCCGAACTGGCCGACGTCTTGGCTGCCGAACAGGTCGCGGCACGAACTTTTCACGGTTCACACGACGGTGGCGACGCGGACCTCGCGGCGAAGGCCTGGGACCTCGCCGAGCTGGGCCGCGACTACGCCGGTTTCGTCGCGCACTGGCACGAGATCGTGTCCGATGTGGACGAAACGGACGACGCCGCCGCGTTCGCCGCCTCGCAGCGGCTCCTGCACGCGTGGCGGAAGTTCCTGTTCCGCGATCCCGGTCTTCCTGCTGAACTGTTGCCACCGGACTGGCCGGGGCACGCGGCAGCGTCGTTCTTCGACGAACAGACCCTGCGGCTCGCACCGGGCACGAGTCGGTTCGTCGACGAGTGCCTGCGGCCGGTGCGCAACGTTTCCACAGCTTGATGGAGGTCCAGTGTCCGAGCTCCTCGTCGACGACGCCGATGGTGTGCGCACGCTCACGTTCAACCGCCCGGAGTCGTACAACGCCTTCACGACCTCGCTGAAGGAGTCGTTCCTCGCCGCGCTGCAGGACGCGGCGGCCGACCCGTCGGTGCGCGCTCTGGTGATCACGGGCGCGGGCAAGGCGTTCTGCGCGGGCCAGGACCTCAAGGAGCACATCGGCCTGCTCCAGGCAGGCGATCCTGCCCCGTTGAACACGGTCGAGAAGCACTACAACCCGATCGTGCGCGAGCTGATCGCCATGCCGAAGCCGGTGATCGCCGCCGTCAACGGCAGCGCGGCAGGAGCGGGCGCGTCGTTCGCCTACGCGGCGGACCTGCGCATCGCGGGCGCCTCGGCGAAGTTCCTGATGGCGTTCGCCAACGTCGGCCTCACCGCGGACTCCGGCGCGTCGTACACGCTGCCGCGGCTCATCGGGTACGGCCGCGCGATGGAGATGATGCTGCTCGCCCAGCCCGTCAGCGCCGAGGAGGCATTGCGGGTCGGCATGGTCAACCAGGTCGTGCCGGACTCCGAACTGCTGTCCGCCGCGCACCTGCTGGCCGCGAAGCTCGCCAAGGGGCCGACGACGGCGTACGCGAAGATCAAGGAAGCCCTCGCGGCGGCCGCGGACGGCACGCTGGAGGACGCGCTGGAGGCCGAACGCCGCACCCAGGCGGAGTGCGGCGCGACCGACGACCACCGGGAAGCCGTGGACGCGTTCGTGAACAAGCGCGCCCCGGAGTTCACCGGGAAGTAGCGGCCTTCTTCGCGCGGAAGCACGTCGAGATGTGGTCGTCGACCATGCCGGTCGCCTGCATCAGCGCGTAGCACGTGGTGGGGCCGAGGAACTTGAAGCCGCGCTTCTTCAGTTCCTTGGCCATCGCCTTCGACTCGTCGGTGATCGCCGGCACGTCCGCGAACGTCTTCGGCCGCTTGTGCTTCTTCGGGGCGAACGACCACAGCAACGCGTCCAGGTCGACGCCCTCCGACACGATCACCCGCGCGTTGTGGATGGCGGCGTCGATCTTCATCCTGTTCCGGACGATGCCCGCGTCGGCCATCAGCCGTTCCACGTCCGCGGGACCGAACTTCGCCACCAGCATCGGGTCGAAGTCGCCGAAGGCCGCGCGGAACGCCGGGCGCTTGCGCAGGATCGTGATCCACGACAGGCCGGATTGGAACGCCTCCAACGACATCCGCTCGTAGAGCTCGGGGGTGCCGTGCAGTTCGACGCCCCACTCGGTGTCGTGGTAGTCGGCGTAGTCCGGGGTCGAGTCGCCCCACGGGCAGCGGACGATCACCGGTACTCCTCGGCGAAACGGGCGAAGCGCTGCAGCGAACGCTGCAACATCAGCACGAAGAGCGGCTTCACCAACGGGTAGAAGAACGGCACGTCGAGGCGTTCGCTCCACACGAAACGGCTGCCGCGCACGGCGAACACGCCCGTGCCGCGCACGACGCGGCCCAGGTGGAGGACCTCCACGGCGTGCGGCGGGTCCCAGCGGGTGATCCGCATGCGGTCGCTGACGCCGAACGTGCGTGCGTCGATCTCGCTGCCGACGGAGCGCCCGTCGCCCGCGACGACGGACACGGTCGTGCCGAAGATCCACTCCGACTGGCGCTCCCAGTCGGACATGGCGCGGAAGATGACGTCCGGCGGCGCGGCGACCTCGACGGTCAGCTCAAGCTCGGTGGTGCTCACTGCTCTCCAGCTCCTCGACCCGTGCCCGCAGCGTCTCGACCTCGGCCGAGAGCCGTTGCAACGCCCAGTCGACCTCGCTCATCTTGTAGCCCCGGAACACCTGCTGGAACTTCAGGCCGCGCACGTCCTCCGCGGTGATGTCCTCGGCCGGCAGCCGCGTGGGCGACGCTCCGGGCGGCAGCGGCGCGAGCTCCTCGCCGCGCCCGAACACCAACGCCGCGAGCAGGAACACCACTGCCGCGACGGCGATCATCACGATCAGGTAGATCAGGGCGTTGGTCACGCGACGATCGTGGCACAGCTCAGGCTGCGGCGAGCGAGCAGACCGAGACGAACGATCACGATCCAGGTGATCAGGCTCGCGATGCTCATCGGCAGCGACTGCAGCAGCCGGGACGCGTCGACGTGCGCGGTGGCGAGGATGATCGAGACGTTGCCGAGCAGCACGGCCCCGACTGCGGCCAGCGCGACGCCCGCACCGATCTTGGCCAGCAGTTTCGTGTCGAGCCGGCGCGCGAGCACCCGGCCGAGGATCAACGCCACCAGCGCCACACCGGACGCGATGCCGCTCGTCAGGTCGTTGGCCTTGGCGACGAACAGGTACCAGGGCGGCGGCATCGTGCCGAAGTCCTGCCACGGCCCGATGAACAGCATCCGGCCGTACTCCCACGTCATGTGCATCAACGGCAACACGATCGCGAGCCACACGAGCGTGCGCGTGCCATAGGCGACGGCGAGTTCGGCCTGGTACTCGTTGGCGATCTCGCGGACCGGCCCGAACTCCTCGACCGCGCGCTGCTGCGCCTCGGTCTCGTCCAGGCCGCGGTCCAGGTGCGCCTCGGTCGCGTCGGTGAGGCTGTCCCGCGCCTCCGTGAGCAGGTCGCGGACCTGCTTCTTCGAGCCCTGCAACCGCGCCCCGAGATCGGACACGTACCTGTCGATCACGCCGGCGTCCATCACGTCTGCGCCCACTTGCCGTCACCCCCCAGCACGCCGTCGATGACCGTCGTGAACTCGCGCCACGCGCTGCGCTCGGCGTTCAGGGCCCGCTGCCCCGCCTGCGTGAGCTTGTACGTGCGGCGCTTGCGCCCGCCGACGGTGCTCCAGTCGCTCACCACGTGACCGGCTCGTTCGAGGCGCCGCAACGCCGGGTAGACCGTGCCGGTCGGGAGGTCGAGCGCTCCCCCGCTGCCCTGCTGCAACGCCTCGATGATCGCGTAACCGTGCAGCTCCCGGCCGTCGAGCGTGGCCAGCAGCAACGCGTCGAGATGACCGCGGAGCGCGTCGGGCTTCATGGGTGGCGACTCTACTGATGCGGGGCTCGGAACGGCCCCTGGTCTTGCCGTCAGGGTCGGCCCTGAGATCCCCCTGAGATGCGTGCGGAGGCCTTAATAAGTAGGCGCGCTACGCATAGCGTCTCTACCCATGAGCGCAGTAGACCTCGCCCGGCTCCAGTTCGCGTTGACGACGTCGTTCCACTTCCTGTTCGTGCTGCTCACGCTGGGTCTCGTGACGTTGCTCGTGATCATGCAGACGCGGTTCACGATCACCGGCGCGCCCGTCCACGAGCGGATGACGCGGTTCTGGGGCCGCATCTACGTGATCAACTACGCGCTCGGGATCGTCACCGGCATCGTGATGGAGTTCCAGTTCGGCCTGAACTGGTCGGGCCTCGCGACCTACGCCGGCGACGTGTTCGGGGCACCGCTCGCGCTGGAGACGCTGATCGCGTTCTTCCTCGAGTCGACGTTCCTCGGCCTGTGGATCTTCGGCTGGGGCAGGCTCAACCGCTGGGTGCACCTGGCTCTGCTGTACGCCACCGCCCTGACGGCGTTCGCGTCGGCGTTCTGGATCATGGCGGCGAACGGCTTCCTGCAGCACCCGGTCGGCTACCGGGTCGACGGCGACGTGCTGCGGCTGGACGACTTCGGCGCGCTGCTGACCAACCCGACGTTCACCTCCGCGCTGACGCACGTGGTCTTCGCGGCGATCACCGCCGGTGGCGTGTTCATGACCGGCGTCTCGGCGTACCACTTCATCAAGCGGACGCCGGAGGTCGACTTCTTCCGCCGCTCGCTGCGGATGGGCGTGTGGACGACCGCTTTGGCCACCCCGTCGCTGATCGGCGCCGGCTTCGCGCAGTTCCCGGTGATCGCCCAGTACCAGCCGGGCAAGTCCGAGGCGACACCATGGGTCGGCGCGCCCCTCGGGTTCATGATCATGATCGGGATGGCGCTGACGACCGTCAGCTGGTTCACGCTGCCGCTGCTGTTCCGCGACGCCGTGATCCGGATGCGCTTTCCGTTGTACCTCATGGTGATCGGCGTTCCGCTGCCGTTCGCGGCGGCCATCTTCGGGTGGATGTTCCGGGAGATCGGGCGGCAGCCGTGGCTGATCTACGGGCTGCTGCGCACCGAGGACGCCGTGTCGCATGTGGACGCTTCGCAGATCCTGTTGTCGCTCATCGTGTTCACGTCCCTGTTCGTGGTGCTGGCCTGCGTCGACTGGGCGTTGATCGCGCGTGCGGTCCGTCGCGGTCCGGACGTGGCGCCCGCCCCTGTCTCGCCGTTGGTGGTGACGCTCTGATGGAGATCCTCTGGTTGACGTTGCTCGGTGTGCTGACCGCCGGGTACTTCGCGCTGGCCGGGTTCGACTACGGCTCGGGGTTGCTGCTGCCGTTCCGCGGCCGCGAGGTCGTGCTGCGGCAGATGAACCCGTTCTTCCTCGGCAACGAGGTGTGGCTGGTCGCGGCGATCGGCGTGCTGTTCGCGGCGTTCCCGCGGCTCGAAGGCGAGCTGCTGTCGGGTGCGCACAGCACGTTCACGCTGGTCCTGGCCGGGCTGGTGTTGTTCATGGCGGCCGTGCAGCTGCGGTTGTGGTGGTGGCTGGTGTTCACCGGCGCGTTGATGGTGTCGGTGGGCTGGGGGCTCTTCCTGGCGCACCTGCTGCACGCGCCGTGGCCCGTCGCGTTCGTGATGCCGGTGCTGTTCGTGCTGCACGGCTGGGTGTTCCAGACCCGGCGGTGGAAGGTCTTCCCGGTCACGGCGGCCCTGTGCGCGCTGCCGATCCCGCTCGCGTTCAGCTCGATCGACGTCACCGGGCTGATGGCGCACTCCGACACGCTCGGCCTGCTCGCGTGGGTCGCGATCCCGGTCATCCCGCTGGTGGTGGTGCTGCAATGGTCGATCGTCGCCATCTCCTCGCGCTGATCCCGATCCCGTTCCTCGTGCTGGCGCAGGCCGAACTGCTGGCGTCGGTGCTGAGCGGCGGACCAGGACTTGTCCTGCTGTGCCTGGTGATCGCCGCGCGGGTGCTGGTCTGGTGGGCGCACCGCGTCCTCGCCCACCGCGCCGCCGAACGCACCCGAACCCGCCTGCGCGAGGCGTTCCTGCGCACGCCCGGCGCCAAGGCCGGTGAGGTCGCCACGCTGGTCACGCGGGGCGTGCACGACGTGACGCCGTACGTCGTGGGCTATCTGCCGCAGCAGGTCCTGGCCGTCGTGGTGCCCCTCGCGGTCGTGGTCAGGCTGGGGTTCGCGGACCTGACGGCGGCGTTGACGATCCTCGCGACGCTGCCGTTGATCCCGATCTTCGGGGCGCTGGTCGGCGCGCACACCCGTGAGCGCACGGCCCGGCAGTGGGACGCCCTGGCCGCGCTCGGCGGCCACTTCCTGGACGTGGTCAGGGGAATCGGCACGCTGCGGGCGTTCGGTCGAGCCGAGGCGCAGTCCGAGACGGTCCGCGAGCTCGCCGCGCGGCACCAGACCGAGACGATGTCCGCGCTCAGGGTCGCGTTCCTGTCGGCGTTCGTGCTGGAGGTCGTGGCGACGATGTCGGTGGCGCTGGTCGCCGTGCCGGTCGGGCTCCGGCTGCTCGACGGCGGGGTGCCGTTGCAGACCGCACTCCTCGTGCTCTTCCTCGCACCAGAAGCGTTCCTGCCGCTCCGGGCGGCCGGGGCGCAGTACCACGCCAGCGCGCAGGGCCGTGAGGTGCTCGCGAAAGTCCCGGCGCACAACGAGACCAGCGGTCAGACCCCGCCCGATCTCGGCAAGGCCGAGATCGTGTTCGAGAACGTGTCGGTGCGCAGCCTGAAGAACTTCTCGCTCACCATCTCCCCCGGCGACCGGATCGCGCTGGTCGGCCCGAGCGGCGCGGGCAAGAGCACGATTCTGGGGCTGCTGCTGGGTTTCGTGCGTCCCGACGACGGCAGGGTGCTCGTCGGCGGCGTCGACCTGAACGACCTCGACCACCGCCAATGGCTGGACTCCCTTTCCTGGGTGCCGCAACGCCCCACGCTCGTCCCGGCGAACCTCTCGTCCGGCGAGCAGCAACGCGTCGCACTCGCCACCGCGCTCGACCGCCGCGAAGCCGGCCTCTTCCTGCTCGACGAACCCACCGCGCACCTCGACGCGGACACGGAGTCCCTTGTGCTCCAGGCAACCCGTGAGTTCACGAAAGGCCGCACGGCCGTGATCGTCGCGCATCGCCCGACACTGCTGAACGAGGTCGACAGGGTGGTCCACGTATGAAGCTCGCGATCCTCGTCGGCACGCTCGCCGAACTGGCCGGCGTCGGCCTCACCGCCACCGCGACCTGGCTGATCATGCGCGCCGCCGAACACCCGCCGATGCAGGCGCTGACCGTGGCGATCGTCGCCGTCCGCACGCTCGCCCTCGCCAAGGGCGCCCTGCGCTACCTGGAACGCCTGACCAGCCACAAAGCCGTGCTCAGCGAGGCCGTCGAGCTGCGCGGCCGGGTCTACGACGACCTCGCGCACCGCGAGCACGTCCCGTCCGGCACCGCGCTCACCCGCATCGTCACGAACGTCGACCAGCACCTCAACACCAGGCTCCGCGCCACCCTGCCGTGGCTCACCGTGGCACTGGTGGGCGCCACCGCGGTCGCGTTCTCCGGCTTCTCGCTCCCCCTGGTCGCCGGTCTGCTGATCAACCTCGCCCTGCTGCCGTGGCTCGCCATCAGGAACCCGCGCGACCTGACCCCGTTGCGCGCCAGGCTGACCGACCAGACCACCGAACTGGTCCACAGCAAAGAAGAACTGATCGCCTACGGCCTGTTCGACGAAAAACTCGCCGCAGCGACCAAAACCGCGAAAGAACTGTCACGCGGCGAACGCACCCGAGACCTGACCCCGCTGGCCATCGCCGTCCAGTTCGCCACCGCGATCGCGCTGCTCGCCCAGCACGAACCGGGCTGGCTGATCATGGCCGCCGTCGCCACGTTCGAGATCACCATCCCGCTCGCGGCCCTCACCATGCCCAGGCCGGAACCCACCGGCGAACCCGCGCCCGCCATCACCCACAACGCACCTGAGCTGCACGGACGTACCGCGATCGTCGGCCCGAGCGGTGCCGGCAAGACCACCCTGCTCAACGCGATCGCGCACGACCTGGAGCCCAGCAGGGGCGCGCTGGCCGACGCGCACGTCTTCCACACCACGGTCCGCACCAACGTCCTGCTGGCCAAACCCGATGCCACCCAACAGGAACTCGACAGGGCCGCCGGGATCACCGAACTGGACCTCAACTGGGACCAGGTCGTCGGCGAACGCGGCGAGGAGATCTCCGGAGGCCAACGCCAGCGCCTGATCCTGACCAGAACGGTCCTGGCCCGCCCCGAGGTCCTCCTGATGGACGAACCCACCGAAGGCTTGGACCCGCTCCAAGCAGACCGGGTCCTCGCGAAGGTCCTGGACGACCACGGCGGCCCGGCCCTGGTCGTCACGCACCGGACCGAGCAGCTAGCCCTGTTCGAGCACGTGCACCATCGGCGGCCGATCGGCGACGACCACGTCCGTCGAGTCGGGTAGCCACTCGCCCCCGACCTGCACGAACTGCGTCAGCGGACCAGACTCCGCGGCCACGCCACAGCGGGCCAGCGCCGTCCCCATGATCTGCGACGACATCGCGCCGAGCTGCAGCAACGACCGGTTCCGGTGCTTGCGCACGCCCAGGTTCACCTGCGCCAGCGCCGCCAGCCCGTGCACCCGGTGCACGTCCAGCAGCAGCCCGATCTCCACGCCGTACCCGGCCGCGAACGGCACGGACTCCAAAAAGGACCGGGTGGCCGCGTACTCGCCGCCGAGCGGTTGCACCACACCGGAGAGCTCCGGCCGCAGCGTGTTCAGCAACGGCCGCGCCACCAGTTCCGTGACGCGCCCGCCGCCGGAGCTCTCCAGCCGCAACGGGCGCCGGTAGAACCCCTTCACCAGGTGCACATCGGCGTCCAGCAGCAACGGCCCGAGCAACGCCGTCACGAACGCGGTCTCCGGATCGACCAGGTCCGAGTCCAGGAAGACGATCAGGTCCCCGGTGGTCGCGGCCAGCGACCGCCACAGCACCTCGCCCTTGCCGGGCACCGGCGGCAGCCACGGCACGACGTCCTCGCGCAGCACCACCCGCGCCCCGGCCTCGGCGGCGACCTCGACCGTCCGGTCCGTGGACCCGGAGTCCATCACCACGAGCTCGTCGACGAGCGTCCCGAGCAACGGCCTGACCACGGCGACGACGTCACCGACGGTCTCCTCCTCGTTCAACGCGGGCAGCACCACGGACACCGTCCGCCCGCGCTTCAACGCCACGAGGTCGTCGACGGTCCAGGACGGCTGCTGCCAGGTGTGCGTGGCGAACCAGGCTTCGACGGAGGGCAGCATCAGGCCAGCGCCCGCATCGCACGAGCCGGCGGACGGGTCCCGACCACACTCGCCACCATCTCCACAACCTTCCTCGCCTGCCGTACGTCGGACGCACGAACGGCCCGTGCGCCGGACATCGCAGCCACTGTGGCAGCCGCCAGGGTGAAGTCCTCGTCCCCTGGGGGGATCGTCACGACATCCACCGTTTCGGTGAGCGACGGCAGGTCCAGCTCGCCGTCGAACTCGACGACGTCGGCTCCGGCGGCGACCACCTGAGCCAACGCGTCCGCGCTGGTCAGATGCGCAACGACCAGGACCCGGTCTTTCGGCAGCTCAGTGACGCGGAATCGGTTCACGCCACCCAGCGTAAACACCCGCACTGACAGTGACCTGGCTCACAGGGTCTTGCTACCCACGAGTAGCAGCCTGGTTTACTCCGCAGTAACAACCCTGTGTGATCTACGTCATGGTCAAGGAGGACCAGCGTGCGACGATCACTTGTTTTGGTCCTGGTACTCCTCACAACCCTGCTCGGTGCTCCGGTCGCCGCAACGGCCGCTCCCGGACACCAGATCTCCTACCGCTCGATCCCCGGCGTCGGTGGCACCACCCTGAAGGCCCTCGTCGTCGAACCGACCGGTCAGGGCCCCGGCCCGTTCCCGTTGCTCGTGATGCCGTCCAGCTGGGCGGTCCCGAACATCGAGTACGTGGGCGCGGCCGCGAAGCTCGCCAAGCAGTCCGGTTACGTCGTCGTGAGCTACACCAGCCGCGGCTTCTGGGACTCGGGCGGCACGATCGACGTGGCGGGCCCCGAGACCGTCGGGGACGTCAGCCTGGTCATCGACTGGGCCATCGCCAACGCGCACGCCGACGGCACCAAGGTCGGTGCGGCCGGCATCTCGTACGGGGCGGGCCAGTCCCTGCTGGCCGCGGCGAACGACAAGCGCATCAAGGCCGCGGCCGCGTTGAGCACGTGGACCGACCTGGCCCGTTCGCTCTACCCGAACAACACCGTGAACAAGCAGGCCGTGGAGGTCCTGCTCGCCGCGGGCAAGGCCACCGGACGTCCCGGTCCCGTCCTGCAGGAGGCAGAGGACGCGTACCGCGACGGCAGGTTCTGGGAGGTCGTCCCGATCTCCGCGGAGCGCTCGGCGGCGTCCAAGATCGCGCAGATCAACGCCAACGGCACCGCCGTGATGCTCGGCAACGCCTGGAACGACGGCATCTTCGCTCCAGGCCAGATCACCGACTTCTACGGCAAGCTGACGGGTCCAAAGCGACTCATGCTCTCGCCGGGCGACCACGCCACCGCCGAGCTCTTCGGCGCGGCGGGCCTGCCCAACGAGATCTGGGAGTCCGTCGGCCGCTGGTTCGACCGCTACGTCAAGGGCGTCTCGAACGGCATCGACACCGAACAACCCGTCCAGCTCAAGCCCAACAACGGCGGCGCCTGGCGGGCGTTCCCTGCCTGGCCGAACGCCAACGTGGAGACCCTCCAACTCGACGGCAAGCGGATCACCGCGGGCTGGGGCACGGTCGCCGACAGCGGCACCATCCTGCTCTCCGGTGCCCTGCAAGGGTTCCTGAACATCCCGACGGGCGTCTCCCTGCCGTTCGTCGACAGGAACGTCGCCGGCGTCTGGAACGGCCCGTACTACTCCCGCACCACCACGCTGGCGGGCACGCCTCGCCTCACCCTGACGGTCACCCCGAGCGCCGAAACGACGACCCTCTTCGCGTACCTGTACGAGGTGGGCCCGCTCGGTCTGGGCGCTCTGATCACGCACAAGCCGATCAAGGTCACCGGCGCCGGCCGCACGCAGACCCTCGCCGTGGACCTGGAACCGACCGTCTGGAACGTCGACGCGGGCAACCGGGTCGCACTGGTGATCGACACGGTCGACCCGCGTTATCTGACGGAATCAACTCGCGGCTCAACCGTCACCTTCGGACCGTCGAGCCTCACCATCCCGAAGGCGTAAGAATGTCGGGGTGGACCTCACCCGGCAACAGGTGCTCCTCCACCGGATCCACCAGCACGAACTGGACCGGCGGACCAGCGACGCGACCGAGCTGGCGGTGTTCTCCCTGGGCATCCAGGACAACACCGCCGGCGCGGCCGTGCTGAGCCTCGCCGCCAGGCTGAAAACACCGGCCGCGGACGACTTCACGCACACCTGGTCCGTCCGCGGCGCCCCGCACCTGCACCGGGCGGGAGAGCTGAAAGCGTTCTCCCGGGCCCTCTGGCCGTGGAGCGACGCCGACGCCCGAGCGCGCGCGGCCCGCCCGAAGGCCGACGACATGCTCGCCGCCCTCCGCCACATCGCGACCGCGATGCGCTCCATCGTCACCAAGCCGATGACCAAGGGCGACCTCAGCAAGGCCCTCACCCCGCTGGCACCGGCCCAGACCGTCGAACCGTGCCGGGGCTGCGGCACCGAGCACGTGAGCGACCCGATCTTCCGCCTCGGCGCCCTCCCGGCAGGCCTGCGCATCCTCCCGGAGGAGAAGACCGTCACGTTCGAACGAATCCACGGCTGGCCGGGCGTCCCGCGCAAAACGGCGGGCTTCGACGAACTGATCCACCGCTACCTGACCCTGCACGGCCCGGCGGGACCGTCCGAAGTGGCCAGTTACTTCGGCACCACCGTCCGCGAGCTCAAGAAGCGCTGGCCCAAAGAAGGCCTCGTCGAGGTCACCGTGGAAGGCAACCAGGCCTGGCTGCCGGAAGACGTGGAGATCGTCGACGCCGACCCACCGGACGTCCGCCTGCTCCCGCCGACCGACCCGTACCTCCAGGCCCGCGACCGCGACCTGCTCCTGCCGGACAAGGCAGCCCAGAAGGACATCTTCCGCATCCTGGGGCGCAGGGGCGCCATCCTCGTGGACGGCGAGATCGCAGGCTCCTGGCAGGGCAAGGTCGTCTCCGGCAAACGCTACGAGGTCACCGCGACCCCGTACCGCCCACTCCCCGACCTCCTGCCGGAGACCGAACTCCTGGCCCAGGCCAAGGGCCTAGACGACGCAAGCGTCAAGAGCAACTGACACGTCGTCCGTGACGACCAGCGAACTCAAGGCCGCGTGCGACACGAAGCCCTTGTCCCGCAACTCCGTCAACCACTCCACCAACCCCTTGTAGTGGTTGTCGACGTCCAGCAGCACGACCGGCTTCCGATGCATGCCGAGCACCCCGGCAGTCCACACCTCGAAGAACTCCTCAGCGGTACCAATGCCGCCGGGCAAGGTCAGAAACGCGTCCGCCTTGTCGTCCATCATCTTCTTGCGCTCGCGCATGGTGTCGACCACGTGCAACTCGGTCGACTCCCGGTCGGCGATCTCGCGGGTCGCCAACCCCTTGGGAATCACCCCGTAGGTGTGCGCCCCACCGGCACGGGCCTCCCTGGCCACCGCGCCCATCATCGAGGTCTGCCCACCACCCCACACGAGGTGCCAGCCACGGGCAGCGATCTGGCGCCCGACCTCGGCGGCGAGGTCGACATAGCTCTGGGGAACGGTGGCGAGGCTCCCGCAATACACAGCAACGTACATAACCCTGAAGTCCACTCCTCGCAGGAAGACGGCACCCTATCGCCCACGCGTGGCCACGCAGATCGCAGGCTGACGCAGGGGTCCCCTGGGACTCAGGCTCCCCCGCGACCCAACGTACCGAGAGGGTCTGACACTCCGGCTGGATCTCGGCAGCGCACCCACCGCAAGGCGACCACCACGCAAGCTCGGCGCGCGCACCCAACAGCAGTCGTCAACGCAGCCCAACCACGCACGCAAACCAGGCGCGCGCACCCAACTGCAGTCGTCAACGCAGCCCAACCACGCACGCAAACCAGGCGCGCGCACCCAACTGCAGTCGTCAACGCATCCCAACCACGCACGCAGGCCAGGCGCGCGCTCTCAACCGGACAGCCAACAACGCAAGCCCACCAACTACGAATCCTGGCGTGGCGAAGCGGAGCGAGCCCGAACGGGCTGATGCCCGGCTGGTCAGCGGTCGGACCCATCGATGGCGATTGGGGCTTGACTTTGGGTGCGAGGTGCTACCACTAGTGGCTCGGCCGGGCCTCTTTTCAGCCCGGCCTTTTCCGGTCCGACAAGCACCTCGCAAGGGCCCCGAAGTCAAGCCCCAATCGCCACCCCGCACTTCGACAGGACCCGCGCGAACACCCTCGCAACCGCAGCCCAACCCCAGGAACGCAACCAACCCCGCTGGAACAGGAACCGGCCTACGAAACCGGAACCGGAACCGGAACCGGCACCCCGAGCGAACAGGTCAGTGCGCGTCGCCCCAAGCCTTGTGCGCGTCCTTGACCACCCGGACCGCATCATCGATGTCGTCCGTCAGGTGCAACAGGGCGAGGTCCTTCTCCCCGACCTTCCCACCCTCCAGCACCGAGTTCTGGATCCAGTCGTACAACCCCTGCCAGTACGACGTCCCGAACAGCACCACCGGGAACTTCGTGACCTTCTTCGTCTGCACCAACGTCAAGGCCTCGAACAGCTCGTCAAGCGTCCCGAACCCACCAGGCAGACAGATGAACGCCTGCGAGTACTTGATGAACATCGTCTTCCGCACGAAGAAGTACCGGAAGTTGACCCCGAGATCGACCCAGGGGTTCAGCCCCTGCTCGAAAGGCAGCTCGATCCCCAGGCCGATGGAGAACCCGCCGGCCTCGGAACACCCGCGGTTGACGGCCTCCATCGCACCGGGCCCGCCCCCGGTGATCGCCGCGAACCCTGCCTCGGCCAGCGCGGCCCCGAGGTCGCGCCCGATCTGGTACTCGGGGTGGTCCCGCCCGGTCCGCGCGGACCCGAACACGGTCACCGCCGACGGCACCTCGGCCAGGGCGCCGAAGCCCTCCACGAACTCGGCCTGGATCCGCAGCACCCGCCACGGGTCCGTGTGCACCCAGTCCGACGGGCCGCGGGAGTCCAGCAGGCGCTGATCAGTGGTGGTGAGCTCGTCCTTGCGGTCCCGCCGCAGCACGACCGGGCCACGCTGCTTCTCGGTGGGGCGCTCGTCGACGGCGCCGTTCTTCTCCTCGTTCATCACTGAGATGCTAGTGATCAGTCCAGCAGAAATCGCTTAAGCACGTCGAAACACCCGGTGATCTGCTGGACCGGCACGTGCTCCTCCTGGGTGTGCGCGAGCGTCGGGTCGCCGGGCCCGAAGTTCACCGCGGGCATGCCCAGCGCGGCGAACCGCGCCACGTCCGTCCAGCCCAGCTTGGCCACGGGCGTCCCACCGGCGGCCGCGATCAACTCTTGGGAAACCGGAGCGCCCAGCCCCGGCAACGCGCCGCCGGCGAAGTCCGTGACCACGACGTCGAAACCGGAGAACACCTCACGCAGGTGCGCCTCGGCCTCGGCGACGGACCGGTCCGGTGCGAACCGGTGGTTCACGGTCAGCACGGCGGAGTCCGGCACGACGTTCCCGGCGACGCCACCGGAGATCTTCACCGCCTGCAGGCCCTCGTGGTACTGGCAGCCGTCGATCAGGGGCTGCCGCGGCACGTACGACTCCAGCCGCCGCAACGCCTCGCCCAGGCCGTGGATGGCGTTGGAACCCATCCACGCGCGGGCCGTGTGCGCACGCTTGCCCGAGGTCGTGATCTCGATCCGCATCGTGCCCTGGCAGCCGGCCTCGACGACGCCGTTCGAGGGCTCGCACACGATCGCGAGGTCGCCGAGCAGCCACTCCGGCAGGTCGCGCTGGATGCGGGTGAGGCCGTTGCGCTCCGCCTCGATCTCCTCGCAGTCGTAGAAGACGAACGTGAGGTCGTAGGCAGCGGACGAGCTCAGCGCGGCGAGGGCGAGCATGACCGCGTCGCCGCCCTTCATGTCCACGGTGCCGCAGCCGTGCAGGACGTCGCCCTCGCGGCGGCTGGGGAAGTTCTGGTTGATCGGCACGGTGTCGAGGTGCCCGGCGAGCACGACCCGGCGGCCGCGGCCCAGCGATGTCCGCGCCAGCACGGCGTTCCCCGAACGGGTGATCTCCAGGTGCGGCGCGTGCACGCGCAAGGAGCGTTCGACGAGGTCCGCGATCTCCGCCTCCTCCCCGGACACGCTGCGCACATCCACGAGCGCGGTCGTCAGGTCGATCGGGTCGGCGAGGAGATCAAGGGTGTCGGACACGCGGTTCACCCTACTCAGCGCGCTTGGGCGCTAGGCCGTTCAGCCGATACCGTACGCCGCGTGATCAAGCGCACACTCCTGGTCATCTCCCTGCTCCTCACCACCACCGCCTGCGGCGAGGCACCCGCCGCGTGCGACCGGCAGTGCGGCGAGATCCGGCAGCTGTTCACCGCGCCCTGCGGCTCCCAGCACAGCTTCACGCCCGCCGACTGCGCCGGGTGGGTCGACGACGTCAGCTCGATGACTCGCAGGCTCGACAGGTCGTTGCAGGGCAAGCACGTGCAGGAGGACGTCAGCGAGGTGCTGCCCCGGCTGATGACCGCGGTCGGCGACTTCGAGGCGCACCAGTGCGGCGAGGTGCGCGTCGACAACGTCTCCAGCACCGACGCCCGCCAGTCCAAGTGCAACGAGGCCCTCATCGCCACCCGCGGCGACCTGGGTTCGCTCTACTTCAGCGCGGACGTCCCCGACTGACCCCGGTACCGCTGCTGGCTCGCCACGAGGTCCGCGAACGGCGGCACGGCGTCCTCGGCGGGCCACCCGTCCGCGTCCCACAGCGAGGACCGGCGCAATGCCTGACCGCAGTGCAGGAACAGCTCCTCGACGCGCAACACCACCCCGAGCACGGGCGTGGGCTCCGAGTACTCCAGCAGAAACGGCGCGTCCCGCACGAGCGTCACGGTTCCGTTGACCCGCAACACCTCCAGCCGCCCGGCGACCAGGAACAGCATTCCGGCACGCGGGTGCTCCAGCACGTTGCGGAAGCTGTCCAGCCGACGGTTGCCCGGCCGGTCCGCGAACGCCAAGGTCCGCGAGTCCAGGATCCGCACGCTCCCGGCGGGATCACCGCGCGGCGACACGTCGACGCTGCCGTCCGCACCGGTCGTGGCGAACAGGTAGAACGTCGACGCCTCGATGAACCGCCGCGACCCCTCGTCCACCACCGAGATCGCCTTGTCCCTCAGGTGCGGCAACGGTTCCGGCACCAGCGCCCGCAGCTCGTCCAGGCCGCGGATCGGCGTCCCGGTCACGACACCACCCGGTGCCGCCCGACCGGCACCACCAGCGGCGTGTGCGACACCGGGTCCTGCACGATCCGGCAGTCCATCTCGAACACCTCCCGCACGACCTCCTCGGTCAGCACGTCGTTCGGCGCGCCCTCCACGACGATCCGCCCTGCCCGCAGCACCAGCAGGTGATCGGCGTAGCGCGCGGCCAGGTTCAGGTCGTGCAGCACCAACGCCACCGTCGCGCCCTCGGCCTCGTTGAGGTCCACCAACAGGTCCAGCACCTCGACCTGGTGCGTCACGTCCAAATAGGTCGTCGGCTCGTCCAGCAACAACACCGGCGTGCGCTGCGTCAACGCCATCGCGATCCACACGCGCTGCCGTTGCCCGCCCGACAGCTCGTCGACCACCCGGTCGGCGAGGTCGAGCGTGCCGGTCGCGACCAGCGCGGCGGCCACCGCCTCGTCGTCCTGCGCGGTCCACCGGTGCAGCCACCCCTGGTGCGGGTGCCGGCCGCGGCCGACCAGGTCCGCGACGGTGATCCCCTCGGGCGCGGCCGGTCCCTGCGGCAGGATGCCGAGCAGCTTCGCGACCTCCTTGCCGGGCATGGTGTGGATCGGCGTGCTGTCCAGCAAAGCCGCCCCGGACAACGGGTGCAGCAACCGCGCCAGCCCGCGCAGGTACGTCGACTTGCCGCAGGCGTTCGGTCCCACGATCACGGTGATCTTGCCGGTGGGCAGCACGGTGGTCAGCGAGTCGACCACGCGCCGCTCGCCGTAACCCAGCGACAGGTCTTCCGACCGCAACTCGGGCGGCGTCATCGGTTTCCTCCTGAACGGTTGCCGGCGGCGAGCAGCCACAGCAGATAGGGCCCGCCGACGATGGCGGTGACGACGCCGACGGGGAACGACAGACCGAACGGCAGGTGCGAGCCCGCGTAGTCGGCCACGAGCACGACCAGCGCGCCCACCAGCCCGGCGGCGAGCAGCGCGGGCCGTCCGCCGCCGGTGAGCCGCGCGGCGATCGGCCCCGACACGAACGCGACGAACGCCACCGGGCCCGCCGCGGCCGTCGCGACCCCGGCGAGGCAGACCGCCACGCCCAGCAACGCGACCCGCCTGCGTTGCGCGGGCACGCCCAGCCCGGTCGCGAGGTCGTCACCGAGCTGCAACGCCGCCATCGACCGGCCGAGCACCAACGCCGCCGGCACCAGGACCGCCACGGCCACCAGCAACGGCCACACGTGCGTGTAGTCGCGGCCGTTCAGACTGCCCGTGAGCCACACCAACGCTTCCTGCGCCGCACGGACGTCCGCCGTGATGAGCACGAACGACGTGATGCTCCCCAACACCGCGCCGACACCGATACCCACCAACACGAGCCGATAGGCGGGCGCTCCTCCGTGCCGCGCCAACAGATACACGAGCAGTGCCGTCCCGAGCGCACCACCCAACGCGCTGAACGAGAGAACAGCGGCACTCGCCCCGAACACGACTCCCGCCAGCACAGCGGCCGTACCCGCGCCCACCGTGATGCCGATGACGTCCGGACTGGCCAGCGGATTGCGCAGCAACCGCTGGAACACCGCCCCGGACACCCCGAACGCGAGCCCGACCAGCAGCCCCACCAACGCCCGCGGCAACCGCAGCCCCAGCACGACGTGGTCGACGCGCGGCACCCCTTGCCCCGTCAGCGAGAGGAACAGGTCCTGCGCGGACACCGTGAACGTCCCAGTCGACAACGCCAGGCAGAACACGAGAACCACCGCGACGACCAGCCCGAGACACGCCCGCAGCTCGACGCGATCACGCCGTTTTCGCGCAGCAGCAACAACAGCGACGGGGTTCGCAGCACCAGTCCTGGTCATAGCTCGGCGACCTTCCGCCGCCGGGCCAGCAGCACGAACACCGGCCCGCCGATCACCGCCGTCACCAGCCCGACCTGCACCTCGCCGGACGGCAGCAGCACCCGCCCCAGCACGTCCGCCAGCAGCAACAACAACGCCGCCATCAACGCCGAGTACGGCAGCAGCCAGCGGTGATCGGGCCCGGTCACCAGCCGTGCCGCGTGCGGCACCACCAGCCCGAGGAACCCGATCGGCCCCGCCATCGCCGTGGCCGCACCGCACAGCAGCACCACCGACACTCCACAAAGGATTCGCGCGTTGCGCACGTTCAGCCCCCACGACGTGGCGACGTCCTCGCCGAGTGCCAGCGCGTTCAGCGACCGCGCCGCCCCGAACGCGAGCAACGCGCCCACGACGAGGAACGGCAGCCCCTGCACCGCGATGTCCATCCCGCGCCCGACCAGCGACCCGACCTGCCAGAACCGGAAGTCCTCGAACGTGTTCAGGTTCGTCAGCAGCACGGCCGTGGTCAGCGACCCCACCACAGCGCTGAACGCCGTGCCGGCCAGCGCCAGCTTCATCGGCGTCGCACCACCCCGTCCGAGCGACCCGATCGCGTGCACCACGACGGCGGCCAGCGCGGCCCCGGCGAGCCCGAACCACACGTACCCGGTCAACGTGGTCAGCCCGAACACCTGGATGCCGAACACGACGAACAGCGCAGCGCCCGAGTTGACGCCGAGGATTCCCGGGTCCGCCAACGGGTTGCGGGTCATGCCCTGCACGACGGCCCCCGCGACGCCGAGCGCGGCCCCGGCCAGCAGGCCGATGACGGTGCGCGGCAGCCGCAGCTCGGAGATCACCAGGTGGTCGACGCTGGCGGGGTCGAACGCCACCAGCGCCTGCCAGACCGTGCGGAACGGGAGGTCGCGGGTGCCCACCACCAACGACAGCAGGGCGGCCGCGACCACCGCACCGGCCAGCAGGACCAGCCCGAGGGACTTCGTCACCTGTCGAGCGCCGCGGCGAACAGCGGCACCGTCTTGTCGAGGGCCCAGGCGAGGCCCGGCACCGAGTTGCTGGAGAACGCCTGCGACACCTGGCGGTCCTCCAGCAGGACGCTGCGGCCGGCCTTGACCGACGGCACGGCCTGGAACAGCGGGTCGGCCTTCACGACGGCGGCGGTGTCCCCGATCGCCTGCATGACCGTCAGGTTCGCGTCGAGCAGGGTGAGCTGCTCCGCTGACACCTTCACCGAGAACCCGGTGGTCTTCAGCGCCTCGATCGCGGGCGAGTTCGTGAACCCGAGCTCGGTCATGAAGTCGACGCGCCCGGCACCCTTGATGTACGCGGCGTACGCGTCGGCGTTGCGCACCCCGACGACGACGGACGCGCCCTTGAACTTGGGGTGGTCCTCGGCGGCCTCCTTGAACTTGCCCTCGAGATCGGCCTTCAACTGGGCCGCCCTCTCGGTCTTGCCGACCGCCTTGCCGATCATGTCGAGCTGGTCGCGCCACGACGTCAGGTACGCCTCGGCGCCTGTGGGGATGCCGACGACCGGCACGCCCAGCTTGGCGAGCTGCTCCTGGCGTTCCTCCTTGCCGCTCGCCTTGGTGTCGAGGATGAGATCCGGCGACAACGCGGCCAGCGCCTCCAGGTCGATCTCCTGCGTGCCGAGCATCTTCGGCGCGGTCGTGTACTTCTCGGTCACCCACGGCCCGAGCCCGTCCTTGCCGACAGCGAGCCAGTCCGCCGCGCCGACCGGCTGCACCCCGAGCGCCAGCGCCGTCTCCGCGTCGCTCCAGCCGAGCGCCACGACCCGTTGCGGCTGCTTGGGCACCGTGACGTCGCCGAACGCGGTCTTGATCGTGACGGGGAACTGCCCCTCACCACCGGAGCTGCCCGTCGTGGGCGCTTCCGGGGTGGTCGAGCACGCCGTGAGCGCCAGTGCCGCGAGCGCCGCGGCGAGGAGGGACCGGAAGATGCGCATGCGGGGACTGCTCCAGCCGAGTGAGTAGTAGTAATTTATCTCAGACAGATTAAGGCAGCCTTGCCTAACTGAACATGGCTGCGAGGGCACGTCACACTTCCCCGCCGGACGGTGGCGGGCGGGGCGGTCGGACTAAGCTCGGTAGCCGTGAGCACCGCATACGGCATCGGCCTGGCCACTGTGACCCCGGACGGCACCGTCCTCGACACCTGGTACCCGTCCCCCGCCCTCGGTGACGTCGAACCCGGCACGACGCGCGTGTCGTCCGCCGAGGTCGCCGAGGCCCTCGGCGAGGCCGCCGCGAAGCTGCTCGGCGAGGACCTGGAACGCGGCGTCGAGGTCGTCGGCGTGCAGGTCGCGATCGACCTGGACGCGGCCCCGCGCGACACCTACGACATCTGGCTGCGTCTGCACCTGCTGAGCCACCGCCTGGTCCAGCCGCACGGCGCGAACCTCGACGGCATGTTCGGCCTGCTGACCAACGTCGTGTGGACCAACCACGGCCCGTGCGCCGTCGACGGCTTCGAGCAGACCCGCCTGCGCCTCCGCGTGCGCGGCCCGGTGACGGTCTACGGCGTCGACAAGTTCCCGCGCATGGTCGACTACGTCGTCCCGTCGGGCGTCCGCATCGCCGACGCCGACCGGGTCCGCCTCGGCGCCCACCTCGCCTCCGGCACGACCGTGATGCACGAGGGCTTCGTGAACTTCAACGCGGGCACGCTCGGCACGTCGATGGTCGAGGGCCGCATCTCCGGCGGCGTCGTCGTGGGTGACGGCTCGGACGTGGGCGGCGGCTCGTCGATCATGGGCACCCTGTCCGGCGGCGGCAAGCAGGTCATCAGCATCGGCGAGCGCTGCCTGCTGGGCGCGAACGCGGGCCTCGGCATCTCGCTCGGCGACGACTGCGTCGTGGAGGCCGGCCTCTACGTCACCGCGGGCACGAAGGTCACGCTTCCGGACGGCGAGGTCGTCAAGGCCCTGTCCCTGAGCGGACAATCGAACCTGCTGTTCATCCGGGACTCCGTCACGGGCACCGTCCTGGTGAAGCCCCGCAAGGGCACCGGCGTCGAACTGAACTCGGCGCTGCACGCGAACGACTAGAGGCCTCGCGCGAAACTCGGTGTCAGGGGCCGGTCTGCCGAGGCAGACTGGCCCCCGGCCGTCAGAGGGGAGGTGCACGTGCTGAAACAGCGACTTGAGTTGAACGCTCGCGCCGCCATCGAACGTGCCCTCCAGGGCGCGCAGTCCGAGGACTCCTTCGTGGAGTTCAAGACCCAGTGGCCGGTCGACCACGGCAAGGCGGCCCGCCAGATAGCCGCCCTCTGCAACGCGGCCCGCGGCTCAGAAGCCATGTGGATAGTCGGCGTGGACGAGAAGGGCCGCTACGTCAAAGGCGCGCCGGCGGAAGAACTCTCCTCCTGGTGGCCCCGAGTGGAGAGCCACTTCGACGGCGTGGCGCCAGGTCTCACCACCGTGGCGTTCGACTGGGCCCGCGGCCGCACAGTCGTCGTACTCTCCCTGCAAACGGACAACGCCCCGTACGTCTTCGTCACCAAGAAGGAGCCGTACAGCAGGGAAATCCCGTGGCGCTCAGGCGAACGAACCCGCTCGGCCCGCCGAGGCGAAGTCCTGGAACTCCTGGTCCCCAAGCTGGACATGCCGGGCTGGGAGTTCGTGAGCGCCCGCGCCACCCTGAGCCAGCACTCCCCGACCCTGCGCTTCGAGGGCGACCTCTACCTGGAAACCAACCAACCGCTGTCCCTGCCGCACCACCGCTGCCACTCCTACGCCACCTACGGCCTGGACAGCGAAACGGTGGACCTGGCGTTCAGCTTCCGCACCAACACGCGTGACGTACGAGCCGTCGAACGCGTCGTGCGGGTGGCCGAGCCGGCCGTGCTGCACGTGAGCGCGGACGCGGACGTGGAGCTGGACGCGTTCGCCGACCTCTGGGACCTGCACTGGCACCTGGTGCTGGGGCTGGGGTTGAGCGGCGAGGAGATCAGCACGTCCGTGAGGCTGACGACGGACGCGGTGCCACCGAACCAGTTCACGCGCCGAGTGTGGTCAGCCCTCAAGCCCTGACCGCAGGCTGACGCAGGGGTCCCCCTGGATTCGGAGTCCCCCGCGACCCAACGTACCGAGCAGGTCTGACAGTCCGGCTCGGTGAGGACAGCGACGGAGAAGGACAGCGAGCGAGGACAGCGAGCGAGGGCGGGGAAGAGGCGGGCGGGGGAAGAGGCGAAGCGCGCACGCAACCGCAGTCGTCAACGCAGGCCAGCCATGCACGCAAACCAGGCGCGCGCACGCAACCGCAGTCGTCAATGCAGCCCACCACGCACGCAAACCAGGCGCGCGCTCTCAACCGGACAGCCGTCAACGCAAAGCCAACCACCTACGAGTCCTGGCACGCGATGCCGCAGGCGAGCCCGAACGGGCTGATCCCACTCCGGTCAGCGGTGTCACCCATCGATTGCGATTGGGGCTTGACTTTGGGTGCGAGGTGCTACCACTAGTGGCTCGGCCGGGCCTCTTTTCAGCCCGGCCTTTTCCGGTCCGACAAGCACCTCGCAAGGGCCCCGAAGTCAAGCCCCAATCGCCACCCCGCACATCGGCAGGACCCGCGCAAACACCCTCGCAACCGCAACCCAACCAACAAAACGCGACCAACCCCACCACAACAGGAACCGGCCTACGAAACCGCGACCTCAGCCCTGCAACCGCTCCACAGCAGCCGCGATCCGCTCATCGGACGCAGTCAACGCGATCCGCACGTGCCGTTCCCCAGCAGGCCCGTAAAACGTCCCAGGCGCAACCAAAATCCCGCGATCGGCCAACCAGGACACGGTCTCCCAGGCGTCCTCACCACGGGACGACCACAGGTACAACCCGGCCTCGGAGTGCGAGACCTCGAACCCGGCAGCCTCCAAAGCAGGCTTCAACACGGATCGCCGTGCCAGGTACCGCGAACGCTGCTCAGCGACGTGCGAGTCGTCCTCCAGAGCCGCGCGCATGGCTTCCTGCACCGGCCGGGGAACGATCATCCCGGCGTGCTTGCGCAGCTCCAGCAACCCGGCCACCAACTCCGGATCCCCGAAGATGAACCCGGCCCGGTACCCGGCCAGCGAAGACGACTTCGACAACGAGTGCACGGCCAGCACCCCGTCAAAGGAATCCACCACGGACGGGTGCAACACCGACACCGGCGACGAGTCCCAAGGCAACGAGAGATAGCACTCGTCCGAAGCCACGACAGCACCAACGGCGCGAGCAGCCGCCACGGCATCCCGCAACTGGGCAGCGGACAACACCCGCCCGGTCGGGTTCGACGGCGAGTTCAGCCACACCAACCGGGTACCGGCAGGCGGCGCCTCACCATCGGCCAGCCGCACCACAGACGCCCCGGCCATCAACGCCCCGACCTCGTAGGTCGGATACGCCACTGCCGGCACGGCCACGACGTCCCCGGGACCGACCCCGAGCAACGTCGGCAACCAGGCCACCAGCTCCTTGGACCCGATCGTCGGCAGCACGGCGTCAGCGGACAGCCCAAGGATCCCGTACCGGCGCTCCACCGCGGCGACGAAGGCGGCGCGCAGCTCAGGCGTGCCGTGCGTGGTCGGGTAGCCGGGGATCGAGGAGACCGACGACAGCGCGGCCTGGATCACGGCCGGGACCGGGTCCACGGGTGTGCCGACCGACAGGTCGACCACGCCGCCTGGGTGCTTGCGCGCCTTGGCGGCGTGGCCGGACAGCTGGTCCCACGGGAAGTCCGGGAGCGCCGGACCCCTGCGTTGGATGATCAATGCCCCTCAGCCTGCTGCGGCTCGAGCGCCTTCACGAACGGCGGGTCGTTGCTGACCTTGCCGACCTTCGAGGCGCCACCGGGCGAGCCGAGCTCGTCGAAGAAGTCGACGTTCGCCTTGGTGTAGTCCTTCCACTCGTCGGGGACGTCGTCCTCGTAGTAGATGGCTTCCACCGGGCACACGGGTTCGCACGCGCCACAGTCCACACACTCGTCGGGGTGGATGTAGAGCATCCGGTCGCCTTCGTAGATGCAGTCGACGGGGCACTCTTCGATGCACGCCTTGTCGAGCAGATCTACGCACGGCTGGGCGATCACATAAGTCACTGCGCTCTCCAACTTCATCTGGTCCACACCGCGCAAGCCGGAGAGTACGCGGCGCATACGAGTATCACCCGGTCAGGCTTGCCTTAGCTGTGCGGTGCGCCACGCCACAACTCCCGCTCGGAAATCCTCTCGACAACCTAGTCAGGATGGACGGGTGCACACCGTGGATCACCTGGAATCGCTCTGCGCGCGAGCATGGCCCGTGCTGGCAGAAGTTCCGCTCGGAAACTGGTTGATGCGCGCCGCCGCGGGCTTCACCGGACGCGCGAACAGCACGTTGACCTGCGGTGATCCCGGCATGCCCGTTCCGGACGCCCTCAAGGCCGTCCAGAGGTTCGCCCGGACGCACGGAATCAAACCCACGGCACATGTGGTGAACGGCTCACCCGCGGAGGCGGCGGTCGAAGCCGCTGGCTGGAGGATCGATCTGGATCATCCGGGTGGGTACGAATCGCTCGTGATGACCGGTCCGCTGGAGAAGTTCGCGCAGGGCGTAGCCGAGAGCCGTGATCTTCCCGGATGGTGGGAACTGACGGCAGGATCCGAGATCACCGCCGCCCAGCGGCACGTGCTCGGCTCCGGCGGCAACGTCTGCTTCGCGAGCCTGACCGACACCGACACCGACAACGGGACCGTCACAGCGGCCGTGCGCGGCGCGGTCGTCGAGGACGTCCTGCACGTCGCCCGCCTCGCCGTGCGGCCGTCCCACCGCCGTCAGGGCCTCGCCCGGCGCCTCATGGGCGAACTGGCGGGCTGGGGCCTCGAGCAGGGCGCCACGACGTGCGTGCTCCAGGTCGCCGAGCACAACGAACCGGCCATCCGCCTGTACGAGGACCTCGGCTGCGCCGAGCACCACCGCTACCGCTACTGGATCCCGGCGGTCTCGTAGAGCCCCGGCTTGTTCGCGGCGTTGCGGGCCATCACGGCCCCGACGGCGACCGCGCCGGGGAACGCCCCGGCGGCGAAGAGCAGCAGGCCGCGCCAGTCCTGCAGCAGCAGTGCCTGGCCGGAGACCGCTCCCGGCTCCAGGTAGCCGAACACGAACAGCGTGAAGAACCAGACCAGCAGCGGCAACGCGGCGGTCGTCACCCGCTTCGACAGCGCGGCCGCCCACGACACCATCATCGGGGTCATGACGGCGGCCACGACGATCGTGATCGGGAACGGCAGGTCTCCCAGCCTCGGCAGCAGCGTGCCGTCGAGGCGGACGGGCAGGTAGATCACTTCGAGCACAGCGAGCATTGCCGCCTCGACGCACAGGAGCAGCAACAACAGCACTCGCCAGCTACCGGTCACCCAGTCCTCCGAACAGATCCGACGACGCTCCCTCGGGTGACCCCTTGGCGAGCACGTAGTACTCGGCGCCGACCAGCGGCTGCGCGATGTCGTTCGACAACGCGTACCCGCCGTCCCACACACTGACCTGCGTCGAGTGTGCCCTCAAGGCACGCCGTTTGGCCGTCAGGTGCTCCGAAACGTCGACAACCGTTGTGATCTCTTCATCCGGCGTCACCGGCAGCTCGCCGGGCTCCGGCAGCCGGAACGCCTCCGGCACGCCGGAGAGCGCGGCCACGCCGGCCTCGGTCGCGTCGCGGGACGTCACCGCGTAGAAGACCCGCTCGACCTCGGAGACCTGGGCGCACGCGGCGACCGTGATCTCGTGCGCGCGGATGTGGTCAGGATGTCCGTAGCCGCCGAAAGCGTCGTAGCTCACGACGACCTGAGGCTTCACCTCGCGCAGGATCTCGGCCAGCTGGGCCGTCTGGTCGTCGAGCGATCCCTGGATGAACGCGCGCGCCTTGGCGTTGGACGGCACGTCGACCATGCCGGAGTCGCGCCAGCGGCCGATCCCGCCGAGGAACCTGTGGTCCGTCACACCGAGCGCGGCGCACGCCGATCTCAGCTCACCCACCCGATATCCACCGAGCTGATCGGCCTGGTCGGCCGCCAGGTGGGCGAGCGCGGGAGGGATGATCTCGCCCTCTTCTCCGAGGGTGCAGGTGACGACGGTGACGTGCGCGCCGGCCGAGGCGTAGCGCGCGATGGTGCCGCCGGTCCAGAGACTCTCGTCGTCCGGGTGGGCGTGCACGAAGAGCAACCGTGGTGGGGCAGTCAGGGTCACCGGAAAAGAGTAAAGGCCGCCTTCATCGGTTGATAAAGGCGGCCTTTGCTAATGACCTTGCGTGGTCGGCAGGACTACTAGACGACCGCGCGTTCTTCGGCGAAGTGGCAGGCGGACAACGTTCCGTCCGGTCCTCCGCGCCTTTCCAGCTTCGGTTCCTCGGTGGCGCAGATGTCCTGCGCCTTCCAGCACCGCGTGCGGAAGCGACATCCCGACGGCGGATTGACCGGCGACGGCACGTCACCGGTCAGCACGATCCGCTGACGCTTGCGCTCCGCCTTCGGGTCCGGCATCGGCACGGCCGACAGCAACGCCTGCGTGTACGGGTGCATCGGCTTGGTGTAGATGGCCTCGCGCTCGCCCATCTCGATGATCTTGCCGAGGTACATGACCGCGACCCGGTCCGAGATGTGCCGCACCACCGAGAGGTCGTGCGCGACGAACAGGTACGCGAGCCCGAGCCGTTCCTGCAGCTCCTCCAACAGGTTCACGACACCGGCCTGCACCGAGACGTCCAAAGCGGACACCGGCTCGTCCAGCACCAGGAAGCGCGGGTTCAGCGCCAGGGCGCGGGCGATGCCGATGCGCTGGCGCTGGCCGCCGGAGAACTCGTGCGCGTACCGGCCGCGGTGCTCGGGGTTGAGGCCCACGAGCTCCATCAGCTCGTTGACCCGCCGCTGCACGCCACCTTCGACACCGTGGATCACCAGGGGTTCCGCGATGATGTCGTTGACCTGCCACTTGGGGTTCAGCGACGCGTACGGGTCCTGGAAGACGATCTGGATGTCCTTGCGCAACGGCCGCAGCTGCTTGGTGCTCATGGACGTGAGCTCGCGGCCCTCGAACTTCACCGAGCCCGAGGTCGGCTTGTGCAGCTGCAGGATCGCGCGCCCGGTCGTGGACTTGCCGCAGCCGGACTCGCCGACGAGACCGAGCGTCTCACCGGGGTGCAGGGTGAACGACACCCCGGACACGGCCTGCACCGTGCCGGTGTTGCGCGGGATGATCCCCTTGCCGCGCACCGGGAACTCCTTGACGAGGTCGGTGACCTCCAGCAGCGGAGCGGTCACTTCGCCTCCTCATCGGAAACCAGCGTGCCGTGCACGGCCGTCACTTCGAGCGACTCGTCGGGGTTGGCCGCGGCGAACGCGGCCGGGTTCTCCACCGAGCCGATCTCGTCGTGCAGGAACAACCGTTGCGGCGTCTCGATCGTCGCCAGGTGCTCCCAGCGGTGGCAGCGCGTCGTGTGGTTCGCCGCGCCCGCCTCCTCCAGCATCGGCTCCCACTCGTGGCACACGTCGGTGACGAGGGGGCAGCGCGGCGAGAACGAGCAGCCGGTCGGCAGGTTCACCAGCGACGGCGGCGCGCCCTTGATCGGCGTGAGCCGCTTGCCCAGCGTGGACGGGTTGGGCACGGAGCCCAGCAGGCCGACGGTGTACGGCATCCGCGGCCGTTCGAAGACGTCGTCGACCGGGCCGGACTCGACCACGGTGCCGCCGTACATCACCTGCACGCGGTTGACCATGCCCGCGACCACGCCGAGGTCGTGCGTGATCATCACGATCGCCGCGTCGGTCTCGGTCTGCAGCCTCAGCATGGTGTCGAGGATCTGCGCCTGCACCGTCACGTCGAGCGCGGTGGTCGGCTCGTCCGCGATGATCACGCTGGGGTCGTTGATGATCGCCATCGCGATGACCACGCGCTGCCGCATGCCGCCGGAGAACTCGTGCGGGTACTGGGCCGCGCGCTTGTCCGGCTGCGGGATGCCGACCAGTTCGAGCGCCTCGACCGCCTTCGCCCACGCCGCCTTCTTCGAGACGTCGTGGTGCGCGCGGTAGGTCTCGGCGAGCTGCCACCCCACGGTGTAGACGGGGTTCAGCGACGTCATCGGGTCCTGGAAGATCATCGAGATGTGCTTGCTGCGGAACGGCTGCATCTGCTTGTAGGTGCGGCCGTTCAGCTCCTCACCGCGGTAGCGGATCGAGCCTTCGATGACGGCGTTCTTGGGCAGCAGGCCCATGATCGCCATGGAGGACACCGACTTGCCGGAGCCCGACTCGCCGACGATGCCGAGCACGTCGCCCGCGTTGAGGTCGAACGAGACGTTGCGCACGGCGCGGACGTCGCCGTCGTCGGTCGGGAACGTGACGCTGAGGTCCTTGACCGAGAGCAGCGGCGCGGTGGTGTTGGAGGGCAGGAAGTCCTCCGTCAGTTCGGAAACACTCATCAGGCACGCACCTTCGTCTGCCTCGGGTCGAACGCGTCGCGCAGGCCGTCACCGATGAAGTTGACGGCCAGGGAGAGCGACACGAGCACGATGAACGGACCCCAGAAGAGCCACGGCCGGTTCATGAACTGCCCGTAGTTCTCCAGCACGATCACGCCGAGCGAGGTGTCCGGGGGCTGGACGCCCAGTCCCAGGAACGACAGCGCGGCCTCGGTGAGCACCGCGGCGGCGATCGCCAGCGTGGCGTTGACCGTGATGGAGCCGATCATGTTCGGCACGAGGTGCTTGAAGATGATCCGCGACGTCGAGGCGCCGCACGCGCGGGCCGCCTCGACGAACTCGCGCTGTGCCAAGGAGAGCGTCTCACCGCGGGTGATGCGGGCGATCGACATCCAGGCGAACGCGGCGAGCACGAGCGCGACGACGTACCAGCTGCCGGAGAACCCCTTGACGACGATCGCGGCGACCGCGATCTGGGGGATGATCAGCAGCAGGTCGACCAGGCGCATCAGCGCCGTGTCGACGAAACCGCGCAGGTAGCCGGCGAGCGCGCCGAAGGTCACGCCGATCGCGGTCGCCAGCGCGGCCACGATCAACGCGATCTGCAGCGAGTAACCGGTGCCGCGCATGAGCAGCGCGAGCATGTCCTTGCCGACCTGGGTGGTGCCGAGCGGGTGCGTGCCGCTCATCGGCAGGTAGGACTTGCTGCTCACGTCCTCGTAGTCGAACGTCCAGATGAACGGCCCGAGGAACGCGAACAGCACGAGGAAGACGAAGACGCCGAGGCTCACCATGGCGAGCCGGTGGCGCAGGAAGCGACGCATGACCAGCTGGCCCTGCGTGCGGGTCTTGGTGGCGTCGAACTCGTGGGAGTCGGACTGGGGAGCGCTGTTCACCACGCCGCCCTCGGACGCCAAGTTGATGTTAGCCAAGGCGAATCCTAGGGTCGAGGATGCCGTACACGACGTCGGCGATCAGGTTGAACAGCACGATCAGGGTGGCCGTGACGGCGAGCCAGCCCATCAGCATCGGCGGGTCGAACTGCCGCACCGAGTTGACCAGCAGCGTGCCCATGCCGGCCCAGCCGAACACGGTCTCGGTGATGATCGCGCCGGAGAGCACCGCGCCGAAGTTCAGCGAGAACAGCGTCGACACGGGGATGAGCGCGTTGCGGAACGCGTGCCGGAAGATCACCCGGCCCTGCGAGATGCCCTTGGCCCGTGCGGTGCGCACGAAGTCCGAGTGCAGGATCTCCAGCATGGAGGCGCGTTCGAACCGGCTGTAGGCGGCGAAGCTGATCAGCATCAGCGCGACCGTCGGCAGCAGGAACGTGCCGGTGTACTTGAAGATCACTTCGCCGAAGCTGCCGGTGAACCCACCCGGCCTCGGGCCCGCTGTGGTGAGCCAGCGGTCCAGCCCCATCGACTCCAGGACGTTGTTGAACTGGATGCCGTAGTTCTTCACGATGACCGCGACGCAGAAGATCGGCATCGAGAACATGAGGAACGCGGTGCTGGTGGCGAGGTAGTCGAAGATCGAGTACTGGCGCACGGCGGCGAGCACGCCGACCGAGACACCCAGTGTCAGAGCGAGGAGTTCGGCGCCGATGACGAGGCGGCCGGTGGTCCACAGCGCGTCGGTGACGGCCGGGAAGACGGCGGTCTTGGCCTGACCGAGGGCGATGCTCTGACCCCAGTCACCGGACAGGAAGTCGGTGAGCCAGTGCCAGTAGCGGACGAAGACGGGCTTGTCCAAGCCCAGTGCGACTTCCGCGGCCTTGATGTCGGCTTCGGTGACACCGGGCCGGAATCGCATCTCCGCCAAGGGGTTTCCGGCGGTGGCGACGAGGACGTAACAGGCGAAGCTGCCGATCAGCAGGATGGGTATGGAGATCAGCAGGCGCCGGATGATGTAGCGGATCACGGGCGGGCTCCTAGGGGGCAACCCGGCTCGGGCGGGGCCGGACTCGTGGTCCGGCCCCGCCCGGTCAGGCGTTGCGCACTTCAGCTATGGCGATTTACTTGGTCTGCCACTCGTTGGCGTTCCACAGCGCGCCGTAGTAGCTCTGGAAGTACACGCGGTCGAGCTCCTTGAAGGCCCACATGTTCGGCATCTGGAAGAGCGGAAGCGAACCGTAGGCGTTCGCGATCTCCTCGTCGGCCTTCGCGAAGAGCTTCAGCGAGTCCGAGATCGACGTCTGCGAGACGGCGTCCTTCATGGCCGCGTCGGCAGCCGGCACGCTCAGGTTCTGCCAGTTCTGGCCACCGCCGGTCTCGTAGATCGACTTCTTGTCGCTCTTCAGCGGGCCACCGGACCACGCGAACAGCGCGACGTCGTAGTCACCCTGCGAGACGCGCTCGTCGAGGAAGTTCGGGTCGGTGTCGTCCTTGACCTCGATGCCGGCTTCCTTGCACTGGCCCTGGATCAGCTCGACGGTCTGCTTGCGCCGCGGGATGTCGGTGTGGCTGATCCGGAAGGAGGCGCGCACGCCGTCCTTCGCGAACACGCCGTCCGCACCCTGCGCCCAGCCGGCGTCGGTGAGGATCTTCTTCGCCTCGGCCGGGTCGCCCTTGGCCTTGTCGGCGTAGACGTCCTTGTAGCCCTCGTCCTTCGGGAAGAAGATCAGGCTGCCGAGCGGCTTCGCGTCGGCCTGGACCTCGGTGATCAGCTTGTCGATGATGTCCTGGCGCTTGACGCACATGAAGAACGCCTTGCGGATCTCTTCCTTGGCCAGCACCGGGTTCTTGAACTGGATGTCGAGGTGCTCGAACGACAGGCCGGGGCCCGCGCCGAACGTGATGCCCTGGGCGCTCAGGCCCTTCAGCTTCGTCGCGGCGTTCGCGTCGGGCTGGGCCATGGAGTTGACGGCGACCTCACCGTTCTCCAGCGCCTGCGCCTGCGCGACGGGGTCCGGCACGGCCTTCAGGATGATCTTGGCAGGGCCACCGGGCTTGCCGACCCACTTGGGGTTGCGCTCGAGCGTGACCGACTGGTTCGGCTCGAAGGCGGTCAGCATGTACGGGCCCGCGCCCGGCATGAGGTCCTTGGTGAAGCCGTTCCACTTCTCGTTCCAGAAGTCAGCAGCCTTCTGGATGTCGGCGGGAGCGGAGTCCTTGTTCAGCTTGGTGATGTCGGCGATGCCGGCGTTCTTCTCCAGGATGTGCGCGGGGAGAACGTCGTTGTTGAACATGCCGATGTAGTCCGGGTACGGCGACGAGAAGGAGCCGACGAACGTCTGGTCGTCCTTGCACTCACCGGTCATCAGGTCGTACCCGGTGGTGCCGGCCGGCTTGAAGTACTTGCTCTGGTCGGCCTTCTTGGCAGAGTTGCTCTGGGTGAACCAGGCCATGTAGAAGTCGTCGCAGTCCCAGGCCTCGCCGTCGGACCAGGTGACGCCCTTCTTCAGCTTCCACGTGACGACCTGCGGAGACTTCGAGGTGACCTCGACGCTCTCCATGGTGTCCTTGTTGAGGCTGTACTTGTTGTTGCCGTTCAGGATGTGCGCACCCGGCTGTGCGAGAACCAGCGCGAACGTGTTGTAGGACTGGTTGGCGTCCTCGGTCGCGTTGTTGTACGACGTGAACGCCTTGTCCGTAGAGACGACGATCTGGTCGCTCTGCTTGGTGTCCGGCGCGGTGTAGCCGTCGGCGGACTCGCCGCGCGCGACAGCCATCTCCGCGACGGTGGCATCGCCGCCGTTGGCGTCGCTGGTGCCACCTCCGCCGCCACCGCAGGCACCCAGCACGAGAGACGCGCTGGCCACCAGCGCGATCGCCGGCAGTGCTTTGGTTCTCCTCATCGACACGTGCCCTCCTAGCACTGGGCGGCGTGGCCTGGTCGGCTTGCACGCCCATAACCGTGATGTGCCATACGCGCCCCGAACCGGCACATCGTGGGCAGCACGGTAAGAACCCGCTGAGGTGGCGGTCACTACCTGGGAGGGGGATCGTGACCCAATGGAAACAGGTTGTAGCGCGGCGCAATGGCCCGATTACCGGGCGCTTGCGTTCGTTGACCGGGCGCTAAGAATTCTGTCAACGGAAACGGCCGAACGTAGCAACGGTTGAACAACCCGCGCAAACGATTTCCGGCCCCCCGACTACTTGTCGAGGCGCCGCCATTCGGGTGCACCGCTGAGCACGCCCGCCAGGGGTGCCCCGGTTCCGACTCCTGAAACCGTCGGCAGCACACCGAGCAGGTCGACGACCTGGAACAGCGGCACCGCCACGGCCTGCCCAGCGATCAACGGCTCGACCCGCGCGAGCACGTCGGAGAGCAACACCTTGCCGTTCAGAGCGGCGTCGATGTCGGCCTGGATCGCCTGGTCGCAGAACCCGGCGGGGTTGCGCGGACTGGGCGTGGCGCCGTCCGGGGCGTCACCGGCACATCCGAACACGCTCGCGAGCGCCGCCGCCGAGTCACCGGCGTCGACCCGCGGCACGACCGCGATCTCGACGTTCTCCTCGACCAGGTCCTTGCTGAAGAGGTCCTCGGCGGTCGGGGTGATGACCTCCGCGTCAATGCCGCGGTCGCGCAGTTGCGCCTTGATCCGGTTCGCGAGACCCACGTACGGCTCGCTCTTCTCCGGCGCGGCGATCCGGAGCTTGAACGGCTTGCCGTCCTTCTGCCACTCCGTGCCGGCCTTCACGTACCCGGACTCGGTCAGCAGCTGGTCGCTCAACGCGGCGTCGAACGTGTTCGCGTTGATGGTCTTCACGTACCCGGCCCGGCTCGGCGGCACGACGTACGAGTCGGCCCGGAACGGCGCACTCGGCCCGCTCTGCGTGCCGGACGCGATGAGCGCCTCGCGGTCGATCGCCGCCATGACGGCCTTGCGCACCTTGAGGTCCCGCAGCGTCGTGCTCGTCGGCCTCAGCAGGACCTGCACGACCTCGTTGCGCGGCACGGGTTTCGTCGTGACCTGCGCGATGCTGTTGATCAGGTTGGTGTCCGCCGCGTCGGCTCGGAGGAGCGCGGCCTGGTTGTCGCCTTTGGACAGTGACTCGGCCATCTGACTGTGCGTGGCACGCCGGATGACGACCCGGTCCAGCGTCGTCGGCACCTCCCAGTACCGGTCGCTGCGTTCGAGCACGACCTCACCGCGGGGCTCGTCGAGGCTGCGCACCTGGAACGGCCCCGCCGTCGCCGGGAAGTTGGACGACAACACGTTCGACCACGTGCCGGGCGCGTCCTTGAGCAGGTGAGCCGGCAACAGGTTCGAGAACAGGCTCCGCCAGCCGGGGAACGGCTTCCCGAAGGCGACCTCGACGACCTTGCCGCCCTCCCGGGCGCTGATGTTGTTGATGAGCCTGTAACCCGCCGGATCCACGACACCGGGTTCGGCGCGCATACGCTGCCACAGGTAGTAGAAGTCCTCGGCGGCGATCGGCGCGCTGTCCGACCAGCTGGCGTCCTTGCGGATCGTGTAGGTGACGGTGAACGGCTCGGCCTTGGTGACCTTGGCACTGACCATCAGGTTGCGATCGAGCTGCGGCGCACCGTCGTTGCCCGCCCGGAACGGCGAGGGCAGCAGAAGGCTGCTCAGTGCCGTGGTGATCGGGCTCTGGGCCGCGAGGGAGTGCGGGTTGTAACCGCCGGCCACGTCGTCCACGCCCACGACGATCTCGGTGACCTTCGGACCCGTGGTGGTGATGACCGGGGCCTCGGACTTGGGGACCAGCGGAGGAGGGGGCGCGTTCGTGCACGCCGCGGCTGTGGTGCACAGCACTGCGGCGGCCAGCACTCCCCCGAGTCGCCTCATGGTCCTCACATTGCCAGAAGGGTGGTGGCGGTGTTCGGGCAACCCAGGTTTTGTCACCCCCGCCACTCGTGGAGACGTGCGCTCGGGTCTCGGGGTTGCTTCCGCCGATGAGTAGTACGGGTCACCTGGAAGGGTGGTTCGGCTTCGAGGCGAAGACTTGGGACGGGCATGACCCTGCTCGGCTCGCGCTTTCACGCGCCGCCCAACCCCGCGCTGACTCGCCTCGCCTTGCCCAGCCCTTGCCGCGCCCCCAGAAACGCCGAAGGGCGGCAGAACCCTCTCGGGTCCTGCCGCCCTCGGTCAGCGTGTGACTAGACGCGGTTCTTGAGGCGAGAACGCTCGCGCCCGCGCAGGTTCGCGTCCAGGATCACCTTGCGCACGCGCACGACCTCGGGCGCCACCTCCACGCACTCGTCGAAGGCGCAGAACTCCAGCGCCTCCTCGAGCGAGAGCTTGCGGGGGCGGGCCAGGGTCTCCATCACGTCCGCGGTGGAGGAGCGCATGTTGGTGAGCTTCTTCTCGCGGGTGACGTTGACGTCGAGGTCCTCGGCGCGCGGGTTCTCGCCCACGACCATGCCCTCGTAGGCGTCGGCGCCGGGCTCCACGAAGAAGGTGCCGCGGTCTGCCAGCTGGATCATCGCGTAGGCGGTGATGGAGCCGGAGCGGTCGGCGACCAGGGAGCCGTTGTGGCGGGTGCGGATCTCGCCCGCCCACGGGCCGTAGCCCTCGGAGACGGCGTTGGCGATGCCGGTGCCGCGGGTCTCGGTCAGGAACTCGGTGCGGAAGCCGATGAGGCCTCGCGACGGGACGACGTAGTCGAGCTTGATGCGGCCCGTGCCGTGGCCCGACATGTTCTCCATGCGGCCCTTGCGGTTGGCCAGCAGCTGCGTCACGGCGCCGAGGTGCTCTTCCGGGCAGTCGACGGAGAGGCGCTCGAACGGCTCGTGGACCTTGCCGTCGACCGTGCGGGTGACCACCTGGGGCTTGCCCACGGTGAGCTCGAAGCCCTCGCGGCGCATCTGCTCGACCAGGATGGCCAGGGCGAGCTCGCCTCGGCCCTGCACCTCCCAGGTGTCCGGGCGCTCGGTCGGGAGGACGCGCACGGACACGTTGCCGATCAGCTCGGAGTCGAGGCGGGTCTTGAGCATGCGGGCGGTGAGCTTGGTGCCACCGTTGCGGCCGGCCAGGGGCGACGTGTTCACACCGACGGTCATCGAGATCGCGGGCTCGTCGACCGTGATGCGCGGCAGCGCGACCGGGGCCTCGGCGTCGGCGAGGGTGTCGCCGATGGTGATGTCCGGGATGCCGGCGATGGCGACCAGGTCACCCGCGCGGGCCAGCTCGGCCGGCTGGCGGTCGAGGGCCTCGGTGATCAGGAGCTCGGTGATGCGGACCTTGACGGGCTCGCCGTCCTCGCGGCACCAGGCCACGGTCTCGCCCTTGCGCAGCGTGCCCTGGTGGATGCGGCAGAGCGCGATGCGGCCGAGGAACGTCGAGGCGTCGAGGTTCGTGACCAGCGCCTGGAGCGGGCCGTCGATGTCGACGTGCGGGGCGGGGATGTGCTTGAGCAGCACCTCGAACAGGGTGTCGAGGTTCTCCTCGTCCGGCAGGCCGCCGTCCTCGGGCTGGGTCAGCGAGGCACGACCGGCGCGCGCGGAGGCGTAGACGACCGGCAGGTCCAGCACGGACTCGTCGGCGCCGACCTCGGTCGCCAGGTCGAGCAGCAGGTCGTGGGCCTCCTCGACGACCTCGGAGATCCGGGCGTCGGGGCGGTCGACCTTGTTGACCAGCAGGATCACCGGCAGGCCGGCGGCGAGGGTCTTGCGCAGCACGAAGCGCGTCTGGGGCAGCGGGCCCTCGGACGCGTCGACGAGCAGGACGACGCCGTCGACCATGGACAGCGCGCGCTCGACCTCGCCACCGAAGTCGGCGTGGCCGGGGGTGTCGACGACGTTGATGATCACGTCGCCGTCCGGCGTGTGCCTGCGCACAGCCGTGTTCTTGGCGAGGATCGTGATGCCCTTCTCCCGCTCGAGCTCGCCCGAGTCCATGACCCGGTCGACGAGCTCGGCACGCGCGGAGAAGGCGCCGGACTGGCGCAGCATGGCGTCGACCAGGGTGGTCTTGCCGTGGTCGACGTGCGCGACGATCGCGACATTTCGCAGGTCAGTGCGCGTCTGAAGGGCAGACGCGGTGGCCGTGGGCACGCAGAACTCCTAGAGCTTCGAAGGCGTTGGAGGGGCTCGCGCCGGACACTTCGATGCGCAGGGCCGTTGCTCATACTACCGGCTGCATCGCCATTACCACACAACACTGCCAGTGAACTGAGCCTCACCTACTCTAGCGATACGTGTCGGAGTGGAGTTCAACCAGTGGGTAAAAAGCTCAAGAAGAAGTGCTGCCGTTCGAAGCCCCAGTGCAAGCGCTGTCCCGTCCCGTTCCTGCTCAAGGAACGTGACAAGGCCCGCAAGAAGGCCGCCAAGAAGGCGGCGAAGGAAGCCAAGAAGGCCCTCAAGAAGGCGGCCTGAGGTGCGTGCCTACGTCGACGGCGCGCTCGATCTCCTCGAACGTCACTCGATCGAGAGCGGCAACGCCGACTGGCCCGCCCTGCGTGCTCAAGCTCACGCCGCCACGGCGCACGCGCGACGCCCCGAGGACACCCACGAAGCGATCCGGGCCGTGATCGACGCGCTCGGCAACCGGCACACCCACCTGATCACGGCCGACCGCGCCACCTCACCACCCCGGACCGGCGTCCCGACCGGTCAGGTGACCGGGACGATCGCCACCGTGCGCCTCCCGAAGACCCACGCGCGCTACGGCCGGGAGTACGTCACCGCGGGGCTCAAGACCCTCCGCGCCCTCATCGCCCACCACCCGACCGGGTGGATCGTGGACCTGCGCGGCAACGGCGGCGGCGCCATGCACCCGATGCTCACGGTCGTCGCCCCGCTGCTCGGCGAGGGGGAACGCGGGACGTTCGTCGGCCCGCGCGGCGAGACGACCGGCTGGGGCGTCCGGCGCCGGCACCTCTACACCGGCACGGGCAGGCACTTCCGCCTGCACCGGGTCCCGCCCGCGCAGCACCGGCCGGTGGCCGTGCTCATCGACGGCGGGACGGCGAGCTCGGGCGAGGCGGTGCTCGTCTCGTTCCTCGGCGACCCCACGGTCAGGACGTTCGGCCGGCCCACCGGCGGCCTCGCGACGGGGAACCAGACCTTCGCGCTCAAGGACGGCGCACGCCTGGCCATCACCACCACGCTCATGGCCGACCGCACCGGCAGGACGTACGGCAACGCCCCGATAGCCCCGCACGTGCCCACGGACGACGCGCTCACCAAGGCCATCGAGTGGATCGAAGCCGGGGCCTAGTGCTGGAGCACGGCCTCGTTCAGCTTCATCAGCTCCGGCGCCGTCCGAGTCGCCTCGAACTCGCAGATCTCGTACTTCACGAGCTTCTGCTCCGCCCACGGGTCCGTCGCGAGCAGCGCTTCGAGCTTGCCCCGCGGCATGGGCCGCGTGATGATCACGCCGCCCGTCCTCGGCACCTGACGCCCCGAGGCGAGGAAGAGTCCCCGCTCGTACTGCTTCTCGACCCACGCGCGGTGGTCGGGGAGGGCGTAGTCGATCTGTTCCAGTGGCGCGGAATACTTCAGCAGCACGATGAACATCCTTCGACGGTAGCCCTATACTGGGCATCGTGCGCACTCTGAACGCCTTCTGGTGGGCCGCTTTCCGGCGGCCGGAGTAGACGCGCGCTCGTAAGAGACGCAGGCCGCCCCGACGGGCGGCCTTTTTCATGCGGTCAGTCCCGGGGCAGGTCACCGAAACCCAAGGGAAGGACCACCATCATGATCCGCCTCTCCGCCATCACCCCGTCCGGCCAGGTGCACCTCGGCAACTACCTCGGGGCGTTGCGCACGTGGGCGTCCGAGGGCACCGACGAGGACGTGTACTTCATCAGCGACCTGCACGCGATGACGTCGTCGCACAACCCGCAACGCCTGCGATCCATGACGCGCGAGCAGCTGGCCGTGCTCGTCGCGTCCGGCATCGACCCGGCGAGCGTGTGCGTGCAGAGCGACCTCATCCGCGAGCTGGGAGCCCTGAACTGGGTGCTGGAGTGCACCTGCACGTACGGCGAGGCCGCGCGGATGATCCAGTTCAAGGAGAAGTCGCTCGGCCGCGAGTCGGTGCGGCTCAGCCTGCTGACCTACCCGGTGCTGATGGCCGCCGACATCCTGTTGCAGGGCACGGCCGAGGTGCCGGTGGGCGAGGACCAGCTCCAGCACGTCGAGCTGGCGCGGGCGTTGGCGCGCAGGTTCAACCACGCCTACGGGGACGCGTTCATCGTGCCCACGGCCGTGGTGCCGAAGGTCGGGGCACGCATCAAGGACCTCTCGGACCCCGCGCGCAAGATGGACAAGTCGGCGCAGAACTCCGCCGGCGTGGTCTTCGTGCTGGACGACCCGGACCTGGTGCGGCGCAAGGTCCGCAGGGCCGTGTCGTCCACCGACGGCATCGCGAACCTGACCGAGATCCTCGCCTCCTGCACCGGCAAGGAGCCCGAGGACTACACGACCAGGTTCGCCGACCTGAAGAACGAGGTGGCGGAGGCCGTGATCGAGGAGCTGCGGCCCGTGCGGGAACGGACGCTCGCCCTGCTCGCCGACCCCGCCGAGCTCGACCGGATCCGCAAGGCCGGTGCGGAACGGGCGCAGGAGCGCGCCCAGCACCGGCTGACGGCGGCGCTGCGCCTGTCCGGCCTCAGTTGAGGAGAGCCTGAAGGGCCGGCATCAGCACGCGATCGGCGGGCAGCCAGTCCACGGCGGGCAGCTCGTCGGCGGTGAACCACTGGACAGCGTTGTGCTCCAACGCCTCCGGCTCACCGCCGGCGAGCTCCGCCGCGAAGATCCGCAGCACGAGATCGCGCTTCAACGGCACGTCCGGCCCGACCTGGTCACCGACCACGACCGGAACTCCCAGCTCCTCAAAGCATTCGCGCACCAGCGCGTCCGAGGGCTTCTCCCCCGCCTCGACCCGGCCGCCGGGCAGCTCCCACTTCCCCGCGGTGTCAGCGGGGAACGACCGCTGCTGCGCCAGCATCCGTCCACTCCGGACGATCGCGGCGCCGACCACGACCCTGGCCGCCACCAGCTCCGCGCACCGGGTCGCCAGCAACGCGGACCGCTTCTGCAGCACCCGCAACGCCATCCCGCGCCCGACCGTCACGTCCGCGAACCGTCCGACGACCCCGCCGACGGCCTTCCACGAGACGCGATCGACCACCATCGTCCCGGCCCCGGTCACCACGAGATCGGTGTGCAGCTCCAGGAAGTCACCGGCGGCGGACACACCGGACAGATCCGCGCGGGTCACCACCAACCGGACACCGAACGGCCCGGCGAGCTCGTCTCCCAGGCACAGCAACGGTCCCGGCACGCGCACGCCGAACCCCGCGATCAGCGAGGTGTCGAGCAGGGCACCGGCAACGGCGGCAACGGGCGCGTCGACCAGTGCCGACGCTCGCAACTCTGGCACCAGAGCTTGCTACCAGGACGGCCAGCGGATCTCCAAACGCGCACCACCGGCGGGCGACTCGGCGGCCAGCACGCTGCCACCCCGCCGTTGCACGAGGTGCGCCACCAGCGCGAGCCCGAGACCGAACCCGCCGGACCGCCGTCCCCGGTCCTCGTCGACCCGGTAGAAGCGGTCGAACACCTTCGCCCGGTGCTCCACCGGAATGCCGTGCCCGTCGTCGTCCACGATCAGCCGCACGTCCCGCCCGACCGGCACCAGCGTCACGGTGATCGTCGAGTACGCGTACCTGGCCGCATTGCGCAGCAGGTTGTCCAGCACCAGCTCGACCTCGGACCGCGCGGCCGACACCAGGCAGGCCGACGGCGGCGCGTTCAGCCGCACCAGCAGCTCCGCGTCCAGCCGGGAGATCGCGGCCTCTGCCTCCAGCACCAGGTCGACGGCCTCCGCGCGCGGCGGCGCCCCGGTGTCCGCGCGGGCGAGGATCAGCAACGAGTCCACCAGCGCGCTGAGCCTGATCGACTCCTCGACCACCGACTCCAGCACCTCGATCGAGAAGTCCGGATCGGGGTGCGCCACGGCGACCTCGGCCTGCGCCCGCACGGACGCGACCGGCGAGCGCAGCTCGTGCGCCGCGTCGCCGGTGAAGCGCCGCAACCGGTCCGACGCGTCGTCACGACGGGCCAGCAGCGCGTTCAACGCCTCGGCCAACGCCTGCAGCTCGTCACGCGACGGCGGCACCGGCAGCCGTTCGCCGTGCGGCAGCTCCCCCGCCGCGACGCGCATCCGTTCGACCGGCCGCAACGACGACCGCACCGCGAGCCACGTCGCGATCCCCACCAACCCGGCCACCAGCACGGCGGCGACGGCGAGCCAGCGCGTGCCGAGCGTGTTGGCGTTCTCGTAGCCCAGCAACGTGCTCGCGTACACCTCCAGACGGGGCGTCCCGTCGCCGGTGAACACCACCCGCCCGCTGAACCGCAACGCCGACGCGCCCTCCATGCGCAGCACGGGTTCGCCGGACTTCAACGACCGGATGTCCTGTGCCGTCAGGGGAAGCGCCGGGCCGCCGTCCACCGGCACGCCCGACACGTCGAGCACGCGCGGCGGCGCCTTCTCCAGCTCCTGGTCCACCGCGGTGATCTGGATCAGCCCGATCAACGCGGGCGCGATGCTGGTGAACGCGAGCAGGCACAACAACGCGACCCCGGTGGCCACCACGGTGATGCGGAAGCGCAACGTGCGCCGCAGCCACCAGCCAGGAGTCACTTGTTGCCCAACGCGTTGTCGAGGTCCGGAGTGGACGCGATGTACCCGTGCCCGCGGAT
The DNA here is from genome assembly GCF_050936595.1 of Lentzea sp. CA-135723. Lineage (NCBI taxonomy): Bacteria > Bacillati > Actinomycetota > Actinomycetes > Pseudonocardiales > Pseudonocardiaceae > Lentzea > Lentzea sp. CA-135723. The sequence continues at coordinate 4,891,695 of NZ_JBNJMK010000001.1, forward strand.
CGTCCGCACGACCTCACCGGCGCCCACGGCCTCCAGCTTGCGCCGCAGGTACCCGACGTAGACCTCGACGGCGTTGCGCGTCGCGGCCTGCTCGTCGCCCCACACCGTGCGCAGCAGCTCGTCCTTGGTCACCACGGACCCCGCCCGCGACGCCAGCACGTCGAGCACCGCGTACTCGCGCGGCGACAGCGACACGTCCTGCCCGGCCCAGCTGACCTCGCGCAGCCCCCGGTCGATCACGAGACTGCCGAGCGTGAGCTTGCGGCGAGCGCCTCCCCCGCGCCGCAGCAACGCCCTGACCTGCGCGACCAGCACGACGAAGCTGAACGGCTTGACCAGGTACCCGTCGGCGCCGAGGTCGAGCCCGTCCGCCTGGTCGATCTCACCGTCCTTCGCCGACACCATCAGCACCGGCGTCCGCACCCCGTCCGCGCGCATGCGTTGCAGCACCCGATATCCCGACAGGCCCGGCAGCATGATGTCCAGCAGCACCACGTCGAACGCCCCGGTCAGCGCGACCCGCAACGCCGTGGGCCCGTCGGAGGCCGTGACGACCTCCATGCCCTCGGCCGAGAGCCCGCGCTCCAACGCCCGGCGCACGCCGACTTCGTCGTCCACGACCAGCACACGAGGCTTCACGGGTCACAGCATGCCGCGCCGGACTCCCAGCTGCCCGCAAGATCTCAGCCGACTCTCAGAAACCATCGCGTTCCGGGCACAAAACCGCAGGTGGGCGTAGTCTCAGCACCATCTCAGCAACCCACCACCAAGCTATGGGTACAAGCCCTTGGAGGAGGGGAACCACTGATGAACAAGCGAAAGGTGACCCTGGCCGCTGCGGCGGCCGGTGTGATCACCGGTGTGGCAGGCCTGAGCCTGCTCGCCATGCCGGCGGGTGCGGGCCAGCCGCCCACCCTGCCCGACGTGTCCGCCGAGTCGCTCGTCGAGCAGGTGCTCACGAGCAAGCCCGGCGCGTTCGGCGGCACCGTGGAGGTCGACAACAAGCTCGGTCTCCCGTCGATCGCCGAGATCCCGCAGCTCGCCGACGGCAAGCACAGCGCGCGGATCTGGACGGACGGCAACGGCAAGTTCCGCGCCGCCCTGCCGAACGGCCAGTCCGAGCAGACCATCGTCGACGACGGCACGACCACCTGGTCGTGGAACTCCGCCGACAACGAGGTCACGAAGTCCGAGCACAAGGCCGACCAGCCGCGGCCTTCGCAGGACAAGTCGGAGTCGGTCAACCCGGCCGAGGCGGCCAAGCAGGTCGTCGGCATGACCAAGGAGTTCAGCGACATCTCCGTCGACGGCACCGCGCGGGTCGCGAACCGTGCCGCCTACGAGCTGGTGCTGACCCCGAAGGCCACCGAGAAGACGCTGATCCGCGAGGTGCGGATCGCCGTCGACTCGGAGCTGAAGATGCCGTTGCGCGTCCAGGTGCTCACCAACGGCACGAGCGAGCCCGCGGGCACGGTCGGCTTCAGCGAGATCAACGTCGGCCCGCAGGACGCGAAGCTGTTCGAGTTCACGCCGCCCGCCAACGCCAAGGTCACCACGCCCGAGGCCAACCAGCAAGAGGGCCGGAAGCCCGGAATTGGTGTCGAGCAGGCGTTGCAGGGCAAGGACCCGCAGATCTTCGGCACGGGCTGGGACACGGTCATCGGTGCGCGCATTCCGGCCGAGGCCATGACCCAGGTTCCGGCCGAGGCGCAGGGCCTGGTCGACAAGTTCACGAAGAAGGTCAGCGGCACTTGGGGTAGCGGTCAGATCTTCACCACGAAGGTCGCCACGATCCTCATCGCGGACGACGGCCGCGTGGTCGCGGGCGCCGTTCCCGAGCAGGTGCTGTTCGACACGATCGGACAGGTGAAGTGACCACCTCGACCAGCGCGCCGGCGACAGCGCCTGCCAAGACCGCTGTCGCCGCGCGGACCAAGGGTCTGCGCAAGGAGTACGGGAGCACGGTCGCCGTGGACCGCGTCGACCTGGAGCTGCCGGAAGGAGCCGTGCTCGGCATGCTGGGCCCCAACGGGTCCGGCAAGACGACCACGATCCGGATGCTGCTCGGGTTGGTCCGCCCCACGCAGGGGGAGATCGAACTGCTCGGAAGGCCGTTGCCAGAGGGAGCCGAGCAGTCACTTCCGCACGTGGGCGCGCTGGTCGAGGGTCCGGGGTTCCACCCGTTCCTCAGCGGACGGGAGAACCTCGTCAGGTGTGCCGCGTTCGAGCCTCTGCTGCCGCGCAAGGAGATCAAGCAGGCGGTCGAGGACGCCATCGAACGCGTCGGGCTCGCCCAGGCGGCCCACCGCAGGTTCCGGGGGTACTCGCTCGGCATGAAGCAACGTCTCGGCCTGGCCGCGGCGTTGCTCGTGCCGCGCAAGCTGGTCGTGCTCGACGAGCCGACCAACGGCCTCGACCCGGCAGGCACGCGGGAGATCCGCAAGGTCATCGCGGACCTGCACGCGGCCGGCAGCACGGTCATGGTGTCGAGCCACCTCCTGAGCGAGGTGGAGGCGACCTGCACGCACGTCGCCGTCCTGCACCGGGGAACCGTGGTGGCGCAGGGAGAACTGACCGAACTGCTGCAGGCGGGCGGTTCGGCGCTCCAGGTGATCACCCCGGACGTCGAGAAGGCGCTGAGCGCGTTGCGGCAGGCCAAGATCTCCGCTCGCCCGCTGGGTGACGGACTGCGCGTCGAGCTCGCGGGGACGAGCGCGCCGCAGGTGATCGAGACGCTCGTGAAGGGCGAGGCCCGCGTTTTCGAGGCCACGCGCTGGAAGACGGGGTTGGAGGAGCTGTTCGCGCGGCTCACCGACGCCGAGGAGGCCGAGCGCGGGATGTCCGCTGTGGACACTCTGGACGGGGGACGCCGATGATCACGCGTCAGTTCGCCTCCGAGGTGCGGTGGATGCTCCGCCGCCCGCGCACGTTGATCGGCCTGGTCGGCCTGATGCTGGTGCCGATCGTCATCAGCTTCGGCATCTGGACCGCGGGCGAGGACGGCGGCGGTGGCCCCGGTATCGCCGCGATCATCCAGGGCAACGGCCTGGTCGTGCCGATCTTCACGTTGTTCCTGTCGCTCAACCTGCTGCTGCCGCTGGTGGCGTCGATCTGGGCGGCGGACGGCCTGGCGGGCGAGGCCCAGCACGGCACGTTGCGCGGCCTGCTCGTCGCCCCGGTCTCACGGGTGCGGCTGCTGTTCGTGAAGCTCTTCGGCCTGACCGCGATGTCGCTCTTCGCCGTCACGCTGATGGCCGTGGTCGGCATCATCGCCGGTACCGCGTTCCTCGGTTCCGACGGCATGGCGACGCTGTCCGGCACCACCCTCTCCACAGGTGAGGGCCTGGTCCGCATCGCGCTGTTCGTGGTGCTGGTGACGTTCCAGATGGTGGCGGTCGGCGCGGTCGCCCTCGCCGTCTCCGCCACCACCGAACACCCGCTCGTGGTGCAGGCGGCGACGATGGTGTCGATCATCGTGTTCCAGGTGCTCGGCCAGTTCTCGTCGCTCGACTGGCTGCACCCGTTCCTGATCACGACGGGCTTCCCGGGGCTGGTCGACGTGATGCGCGACCCGATCCCGTGGGACCAGATCGGCGACAGCACGCTGCTCGCCGGGTGCTACCTGCTGATCGGCACGGGCCTCGCGGCCATCCGTCTGATCACGAAGGACAGTTAAGAACGGCGGCTTCCGTCCCTAGCGGCGGAAGCCGCCCTCGCTGTTCAGCACCTGACCCGTGATCCACTGCGCGTCGTCGGTGCACAGCCAGGAGATCAGCCGGGCGGCGTCGTCCGGCCGGCCCCAGCGCTTGAGCGGCATCCGTTCGTTCACGAAAGCTTCGAGCTCCGGCCCGGCCCAGCCGGTGTCGGTCGGGCCGGGGTTCACCGCGTTGACGGTGATGCCCCGGTCCGCGAGCTCGTGCGAGAGCGTCGCGACGATCGCCGCCAACGCTCCCTTCGAGGCCGCGTAGGCCACCTCTCCCGGCATCGGGCCGAGGTTCTGGCCGGACGTCATGAACACGATCCGTCCGCCGTCCGCGCTGGTCCACTGCTGGGCAAACGCTTGCGCCAGCAGGATCGACGAGCGGGTGTTCACGGCGTAGTGCTCGTCGAGCTTGGCCGCGTCCACCTCGGCCAGCGAGCCGTCGCCGCCGGATCGCGCGTGGTTGCACACCAGCACGTCGACCCGGCCGTGCACCTCGATCGCAGCCGCCATCAGCTCTGCCGGCGCCTCTGGTCTCGCCAGGTCGACGCCCAGCCCTCGTGCACCGAGGTCCCCCAGCACTTCGTTCACGTCATCGCCGCCCCACGGCTGTCCCGCGTCGTGCGCGACGTGGTGTTGCACGAACACCTCAGCACCCAGGCCGGACAGGCGCTTCGCGATGGCGTACCCGATGCCCTGCCGCCTGCTCACGCCCGTGACCAGTGCGACGCGTCCTTCAAGAAGTCCCATAGGACTCCATGCCTACCCGACCCGTGCGACGCCGTCCAAGTCAATTGCGATGCGCACGCGGTCGCCGACGGACACCGGGCCCACGGCCTCGTACTCCTCGCCGCCGATCTCCACCAGCAGCCGCACGTGGTCGCGCCGGTGCACGCGTTCGACGACCGTGCCCTCCAGCGGGCCGTTCGGGTCGACCCTGAGTGCCGTGGCGCGCAGCCCGACGCGTTCCACGTCCAGTCCGACGAACGAGCCCGGCACGAACTTGTTGCAGCCCAGGAACTTCGCCGTCTCCACGTCGACCGGGGACGACCACACCTCGGCCGGCGGACCGACCTGGACGACGCGGCCGCGCGACATGATCGCCACGCGGTCGGCCAGGGTGAAGGCCTCGTCGTGGTCGTGCGTCACGACCAGGGCGGTCGTCGCGGCCTCGCGCAGCAGGCGGGCCAGGTCGACGGCGAGGTGTTCGCGCAACGCCCGGTCGAGCGCCGACAGCGGTTCGTCCAGCAGCAGCAAGCGGGGTGACGGCGCCAACGCGCGTGCGAGAGCCACGCGTTGCTGTTCGCCGCCGGACAGCTGGGTGACGCGGCGGTCGGCATAGCCTTCCAACCCCACCAGCTCCAGCAACGACAGCACGCGCTTGTCGCGCTCCTCGCGGTCGACCTTCTGCATGCGCAGGCCGAACGCCACGTTCCCGGCGACCGTCCGGTGCGGGAACAGCTGCCCGTCCTGGAACACCAGCCCGAACTCGCGCCGGTGCACCGGAACGCCCGCGAGATCGGCGGAATCCCACCGCACCGCACCGGAAGACGGCTTCTCGAGCCCCGCCACCGTGCGCAGCAACGTCGACTTGCCGCAGCCCGACGGCCCGAGCAACGCGACGACCTCGCCGTCCGCTACTTCGAGCGACACGTCCGACACCGCCGTCATCTGTCCATAGCGGACGGTGATCGAGTCCAGTTCCAGTGCCATCAGAACTCCCCGCTGCTCGGCACGCGCAGCCGTTCGACCAGCAGCACGCACCCGACCGTCACGACCATCAGCAGCGCGCACGCCGCGTAGGCCATCTGGCTGTTCAACTCCCCCGGCCGCGACATCAGCCGCGCGATCACCACCGGCAACGTCGGCGCGTCCGGCCGCGCCAGGAAGCTCGTCGCCCCGAACTCCCCCAGCGCCACCACGTACCCGAACCCGGCGGCCGCGACGAGCGACCGTCCGGCCAGTGGCAGGTCCACCTCTCGCCACACCCGCGCGGGCGAGGCGCCCAGCGTCGCCGCCGCCTGCCGCAGCCGTTCGTCGACCGCCCTCAGCACCGGCAGCACCATCCGCACGATCAGCGGCGTCACCACCAGCGCCTGCGCCAGCGGCACCAGCAACGGCGAGGTGCGGAAGTCGCCCGGCAACGCGTCCATCGTGATCAGGTACCCGAAACCGATCGTCACGGCGGACACCCCGAGCGGCAGCATCAACGCCGTGTCGAGCACCTCGGCGAACCGCGCCCCCGACCGCCGCAACCCGACCAGCACCACCGCCGAGAACACCCCGACCACCAACGCCACCAGCGTCGCGTCGAAGGCCGTGCGCAACGAGTTCAGCGCCGCGTCGATCCCGGTCACCGCCAGCGTGCCGCGGTCACCCCTGCTGTTCAGCGCCACGTACCCGGCGAAGCTCCATCCGTCCCGAGTGGACAGTGACCGCGTCACCAGCCCGACCACCGGCAGCAACAACGCCGCCACCACGGCGAAAGCCGCGCCCACGACGTACCACTCACCGCCGCTCGGCCGTCGCGCCAGCTCCTCACGCCCGCGCAACGCCAGCGCCGTCTCCCTGCGCCTCCGCGCCAACGCCCCGAGCACCAGCACCGCGAGCACCGCCGCGAACTGCAACAGCGACAACGCCGCCGCGCCGGACAGGTCGAACAGCTCGACGGTCCGCAGGTAGATCTCGGTCTCCAACGTCCGGTACCGCGACCCGCCCAGCACCAGCACGACGCCGAAACTGGTGGCGCAGAACAGGAACACGACCGCCGCCGCCGACCCGATCGCCGGTGCCAGCGCGGGCAGCACGACGGAGAGGAACGCCCGCGGCCGTGACGCCCCCAACGCCCGTGCGGCGTCCTCGGCACGGCGATCCGTGTGCGCCCACAGCCCGCCAACGGTCCGCGCGACCACGGCGACGTTGAAGAAGGCGTTGGCCAGCACGATCGGCAGCACCCCGCCGTCCGGCCAGAACGTCCGGAAAGCCAGGCCCACCACCACGGTCGGCAGCACGAACGGCACCATCACGGCGGCCCGGATCACGCCGAGCCCGCGAATCCTGCAGCGGGCCAGCACGAACGCGAGCGGCATGCCCGCGAGGACCGCCACGACGGTGGAGGCCGCTGCCTGGCCGAGGGTGAAGCCGACGAGCTCCCACGTGTCGGCGGAGGCGATGGTGGCGAGCACACCGCCTTCGCGCAGGCCGAGGGTGACGATCGCGAGGACGGGCCAGGCGAAGAAGAGGGCGAGGAAGGCCAGCGGCAGCAACGCCGCGGCGGACCAGCCCCACCACGCGGGGATCAGGCCGAGGCGACCGCTCGCCGCCGACCGGCCACCGCCGCCCGACTCACCCGGGCCGGAGCGACCCCGCCCCGCAGACCGGCCGGCGCCGGGCTCGCTCAAGCCGGAGCGACCCGGCCCGGCCGAACTGCCGCGACCCGGCCCGTCCCCACGACCACTCAGCCCTGCACCAGCTTGCGCCACTGCTCGACCCAAGCCTCGCGGTTGTCCTTCACCTCGTCCGCCGGCAACGACTGCGGCGACGAGGGCAACGGAGCGTCCTTGGCCCACGACTCGGGCAGCGCGACGCCCTCACGTGACGGGTACACGTACATCTGCTCGGCCACCTGGGCCTGGAACTTCTCGCCCAGCAGGAAGTCGAGGACCTTCTTCGCGTCCTCGGGGTTCTTGGCCCCGCTCAGCACGCCCGCGTACTCGACCTGGCGGTAGCAGGTGTCCAGCACGGCCTTGGTCCTGCCGCCCTCCGCCGACGGCGACGACGCGTACGACACGACGATCGGCCGCGTGCCCTTGGTGGCGGAGAACTCCTGGTTGTAGGCCTCTTCCCAGCCGCTCACGACCTTGACGCCGTTGGCCTTGAGCTTCGTCCAGTAGTCCTGCCAGCCGTTCTCGCCGAACTTCGCGACCGTGCCGAGCAGGAACGCGAGACCGGGCGACGACGTGGCCGGGTTCTCGACGACCAGCATGTCCTTGAACTTCGGGTCGACCAGGTCCTCGTACGACCTCGGCTCGTTGCCGCCGAGCTTGGCCGGGTCGATGTTGAGGCACACGTCACCGACGTCGACCGCGTGCAGGCGGTTGCTCGAATCGGCCTGGTAGCGCTGGGCGCCCTTCGACGCCTCCTGCGAGGCGTACTCGGCGAAAACACCCTCGCTCAGCGCGCGCGACGCGAACGTCGAGTCGACGCCGAACGCGACGTCGCCGATCGGGTTCGCCTTGGTCAGCACCAGCTTGTTCGTCAGCTCGCCCGCGTCACCGCTCGCGATCTGCTTCACCGTGATGCCAGAGGACTTCTGGAACTCGTCCAGCACCTCCGGCTTCACCACGAACGAGTCGTGCGTGACCAGCGTGACCTCGTGCGACTGGGGTGCGGTCGACGTCCCGGCCGAACAACCGGCCAGTACGAGAGCAGCACAAACAGCCAAAATCCTTCTCATCAGACCTCTCCCTACGCCGGTATGACCCGGATCAGGTGGACGGTCGAGGGCTTGCGAGCCCTCCTCTCAGCCCGGCGCTTCACCGGACTCCCGTGGTAAACGCGCAGCTTACGTCACGTGATGGGACGATCAGGACATGGCCGAGCTGTTGAGCGACGATCAGTTGAACGACGTGCTGCCCAAGCTGCCCGACTGGACCGCCCAGGACGCGGCACTGGTCAGGACCGTGGAGCTGGAGAGCTTCGCGAAAGCGATCATGGTCGTGAACCGGATCGCGGAGATCGCCGAGAACGACAACCACCACCCGGACGTCGACATCCGTTACAAGACACTGACATTTCGCCTGTCCACGCATTACAAGGGAGGAATCACCGCGCTCGACGTGACCCTCGCCGAGGAAATCGACGGGGTCCTGGACGCGCTGGGCTGATTCGGTCAAGATGTGCGCTGCCGCCGCCCGCGGAAATGAGAGGGAACACCCTCATGCGGTTGCGCACATCACTTTTCTCCCTGGTTCTGGCCGGGAGTTTTGCCGTAATTCCGACCGCGGCCCAGGCCGTGCCCTGTGCCGTGACGGACACGATGATCAAGGCCAGCCAGGCCTGGGTCGATCACGGCACGGACCAGGCCGCGAACACCTGGTCCAACGCGCAGTTCCACGTCGGCAACCTCGCCCAGGTGCGCACCACCGGGATCAGCAACCACAAGACGTGGCCGTGGGTGCAGGCGAACAGGTACCTGCTGCCGGTCGACCCCGCCAACCCCTTCGCCCCGGACGCGCAGGCGACCGGTGAGCCGTACCTCGACGTGGCGTACTTCCACCCGGAACCCGAGGTGCTGCAACCGTTGCGCGACAACCTGCGCGCCCAGGTGCAGGACGGGAAGAACCACTGGCAGCGGCCGGACGCGCTGAACATGGCGCTGCCGTCGTTCACGCGGATCGCGTTGGCGGACAACGACAAGGCGATGCTCGACTACTCGTTCAAGTCGTACAAAGCCTTGAAGGCGCGGACGTTCAACGAGTTCACCGGGCTGTGGAGCCTGAACGTGCAGACCAACGGCTGGGCCGTGCAGGGCCTCGCCAAGGCGGTGCTCGCGCTCCCGGCCGACCACCCGTACCGCGCCGAGTACGCCAGGACGTTGGCGAAGAGCCTCAAAACCTTGAAGCTCCTGCAACACCACGACGGCTTCTGGGGCGCCACCGGCAAGGACTCGGCGGCCACCGCGATGATCACCTACGCGATCGCGGCCGGCGTCAACGCGGGCGTGCTCGACCGGGCGACCTACCTGCCGCACGTCCAGAAGGGCTGGCAGGCGTTGCTGACCGCGCTCGACGCCGACGGACTGCTCGGCTGGACCGCGGCCCGCAACTCCTGGAAGCCCGCGTCAGCCGGCGACTCGGCTGGGTTCGCCGTCGGCAGCTTCCTCATCGCCGGGCAGCAGATCGTCCCTCTGACGCCGGGTTGCTAGCCCGATCGCGACCAGCGTGAGCAGGCCAGCGGCCGGATAACCCCAGCCGAGCACCACGAAGACGAACGGCCGCGGGAAGTCCCAGATGTTCGGCTGGGCGAGCAGCAGGAACGAGATCAGGTAGCCGCCGGTCAGCAGCACCCACAGGCCGGCGGTGATCTTGCAGAGCAGGTGTCCGCCCTCGTAGACCAGCCACAACAGGGCGGGCACCATCCACACCCAGTGGTGGCTCCACGAGATCGGCGACACGAGCAGGCCGAGCATCTGGACGCTGACGATCAACGCCAGCGCGTCCTTGGTCCTGCTGACCGCGAACCACGTCAACGCCGCCGCGACGAGAACGGCGACGATGTAGATCGGCCCGGTCTTCACGTCGTAGCCGAACGTCCGGCTGAGCGCGCCGCGCAGCGACTGGTTGATCGCGCTGCCGACCGGGCCGACGCGACTCGCATCTCCGAGCAGCTGGAACCAGAACTTGTCCGACTGCGACGGCGAGATCGCCCACCCGATGCCGTAAACGACGACAAAGGCGACGAACGACCACACAGCGGCCATCCACCGGCGTTGGATGAGGAAGTACAGCCCGGAGATCGCGGGCGTGAGCTTGATGCCCGCGGCGAAACCCACCCCGGCGCCGCCGACCCAGTTGCGCGCGCTCGCGAGCGTGCCGATCAGGATCGCGACCAGCACGAGGTTGATCTGGCCGTAGTTGAGCGTGGTGCGGACCGGCTCGATCCACAGCGTCAGCGCGGTCCACATCATCACGCGGCGCGGGTCCTGCAGCTTCAACAGCTTCAGGGTGACGTGCACGATGTAGTAGAGGCAGCCCAGGCAGATCAGCTGCCAGATCCAGCGCGACGCCTCCCACGGCACCCAGCTCATCGGCGTGAAGATCGCCGCCGCGAACGGCGGGTAGGTGAACGGCAGCGGGAACACGTCCGCGTACTGGTCGAGCCGCCACTCGTAGAGGTCGCCGGAGAACAGGTGCGGCGACCCGTTGCGGTACACCAGCAGGTCGATCATGGTCATCTTCGCCTGGAACGCGACCATGAAGAGGTGGCCGGCGACCGACAACGCGAGCAACCACGGTGCTACGGAGAGCACACGCGCTTCCACAGCACGGAGTTTCACCCCGAAAACGTTACCCGAGGCAACGGAACGGGGTACCCCGGCGTCAACTGAACGGGAGAGATCGCAAGAGGGAGTTTTTTCGATCATGTCAGTTGATGTCGTCGTCGCCGCTGTCGCCGCTCTGGCCATGCTGGGGGTCGCGTTCGGAGTGTTCGCGGCTGCCGCGCGCGCGAAGAACCACGTGTAAAACCGTTGTGAGACAAAAAGAAGGGGCCAACCTCCACAAAGGAGGTTGGCCCCTTCACCGTTCCGAGGGGGAGGGGGAACGGCGATTTAGAAGTAGTGCGCCCGGCCGCCGATCGGCTTGCCGACCGCGCCGAGGACGGCGAGGATCGCGCCGATCACCAGGAGCACCACGCCCAGCGTCGTCAGGATGCTGATACCCATCAGCCATCCGACGACCAGCAGAATCAGACCGAGGACGATCATTCCAACCTCCAGGTGGGGAATCCTGGTGTAGAGGTACCCGTCGGAGGTAGGTACAAACCTCGCGTCATACATCGGTTTCCGATGAAATTCGCTCCCGGACAGAAGCCGCCTTCTCGTCACCGAGGTCCTCGTAGACGGCCAACGCCTCGGTGAACGCCTCGCGCGCCGACGCGCGGTCGCCCGCCGCCAGGTGAGCGGTACCCAGCTCGACCAGCGCATCGGCCAGGTCGGGCCTGTTCCGCACGTTCCGGTAGATCTCGGCAGCCGTCCCGTACTGACGGATCGCCTCCGCGTGTTCGCCGCGCTGGAGCCGGATGTCACCGATCGCCCGCTTGTTCGTCGCCGCCGGATCCGCCAGCGCGGCGAGCTCCTGTTCGTCCATCAGAACGTCAGCCCTGACGCAGAGCTCGAGTCCGCGCACGTCGTCCCCCGTCCGGTGGTACGCGCGGCCGAGCGCGGCGCTGAACATGGCCTGTTCGTAGATGGTCCGCTGCTCGAGGGTCGGCAGCAGCGTCAACAGGGCGTCCAGCGCCTCCGGGTCACGGCCCTGCAACTCACGCACGTAAGCCAACCCGCGCACGACGATCGAAAGGCCCTCCGGCCGGTCCAGGAGCTCCTCACACCGCATGGCGGCGCTCAGCTGTTCTTCTGCCCTGGTGAAGTCGCCCCGCGCGATCAGCACTCCGGCCAGCGAGCGGTGCAGCCTGGCCATCCCGAAGACGTCGTCCCGCCTCTTCGCCGCGCCCAGCGCGAGCAGCTCGGCGGACTCCGCCTCGGCGAAGCGACCTCGGTTCATCAGGTCGCGGTGCAGCACGTAACCCATCCGCCAGGCGAGGTCGTCCTCCCCTGCGGACACCATCGAGGACACCACGCCCAGCAACACCTGGATCTCGGCGTCGTACCAGGTGAAGGCGGCTGCGCGGTCCGCTATCGGCACGAGCACCGCCCACTCCGGCGGAGGTGCCAGTGGCGTCCAGGTCACCAAAGGCTCCACCACCCCGTTCGCGCTCAGCGTCGTGTGCAGGTAGTGGCCGAACATCCTGTTCAGGGCCTCGGTGCGCGGATCTGCCGGCAGCGCGGCCGCTCGTTCGGCGGCGTAGTCCCGCAGCAGGTCGTGGCGCGTGTACCGGCCGTCCCTGCCGACGTCGACCAGGCTGCCCGCCACGAGCTCGGCGAGGACCTCCTCCGTGCGTGCGACGGGCAACCCGGCGAGGCTTGCCGCCGCCTCGGCGGTGAAGTCAGGTCCTGGGTGCAGGCCGAGCAGCACGAACACCTCGGCGGCGAGGTCGCTGACCGAACGCAGCGACCAGGAGAAGACCGAGCGCACGGCGGTCGTGGGGTCGTCGACGTCCAGCGCGCCGAGCCGTTCGGCGTCCAGCTCCTGCGCGAGAGTCGTGAGCTCGTCCCCGTAGGCGGCGCGAGCGGCCACGATGCCGAGGGCCAGCGGCAGCCCGGCACACCGCTCGACCAGCAGCGGGACCGCGTCGGCTTCGGCGGTGATCCGCTCCTTGCCGATGCGTTCGGCCAGCAGGTCCACGGCCGCCTGGTCGTCCATCACGTCGAGAGCGACGGGATGCGCGCTCTCGTGTTCGACGAGCCCGGTCAGCCGGTTGCGGCTGGTGATCAGCACCAGGTTGCCGGTGCCACCGGGCAGCAGCGGCCAAACCTGGTCGACGTCACGAGCGTTGTCGAGCAGCAGCAGGACCCGGCGCCGCGCGAACGCCGACCGGTAGGCGGCCACCAGGGCGTCGCCGGGCGGCGGGACGTCCTTCGCCGCGACGCCCAGCGCCAGCAGGAAGTCCCTGGCCACCACCGACGGGGCCACCGGGTCAGCGAGGGTGTCGAAGCCGCGCAGGTTGACGTGCAGCTGGCCGTCCGGGAAGCGGTGCGCCACCTGGTTCGCCCACTGGAGCGCGAGGGCGGTCTTGCCGACGCCGCCGATCCCGTTGATCGCGGAGATCAGCACGGGCTCGCCCGGCCTCGACCTGAGCATCTCGGTCAGGGCGGCGAGCTCCTGTTCGCGGCCGACGAAGTGCGGGTGCGCGGGCGGGAGCCGGCGGGGCACGTCCGGTGCCGCGGGCGCGTCACCGGCGAGGACCTGCTCGTGCGCCTCGCGCAGCCGTGCGCCGGGATCGACGCCCAGTTCGTCGGCGAGGTGCTTGCGGATCTCCTGGTAGGCCGCGAGCGCCTCCGCCTGCTGCCCCGACCGGTGCAACGCCAGCATCAGCTGGGCCCAGAACGTCTCGTGCGCCGGGTGCTGCCGCACCAGCGAGCGGAGCTCCGGCACCAGCACGTCGGTGGCACCGGCCAGATCGGCGTCGATCCGGCGTTCCAGCGCGACGACCCGTTCCAGCTCGATCGGCGGCACGTCGGCGCGGTGCAGCGACTCCGACAGGACGTCACCGAGCACGGGGCCGCGCCACAGGTCCAGCGCGGCGCGGTGCTCGCCTCGCGCGGTCAGGCTCCGGAACCGCGCGAGGTCGAGCTGTCCGTCGTGGACCTCCGCCGTGTAACCGCGCGTCCTCGTGCGGACGCAGTTGGCCGCCCCCAACGACTGCCGCAACCGCAGCACGACCGTCTGCAACGTCTTGTGCGCACGGTCCACATCGGGCGGGCTGCCGTCCCAGAGCCGGTCGACCAGCTCGTCCACCGACACGAACTCGTTGGGGCGCAACAACAGCGTGGCGAGCAACACCCGGCCGCGACCGGCGGGAACAACGACCGGCGCGCCGTCGAGGAGCACCTCCAACGACCCCAGCACGCGGTACTCGACGATCACGTCTCCGAGTCTATGGGCGTTCCCGCGTCCGGCAGAGCCGCGATCAGCTCTCTGACCTCGGCTGCCTCCGGACGGTCGAGCCGCTCGTAGGCGGCGAGCGCCTCGGCGAGCATCTCCCTGGCCGCCGCGGGTTCTCCCTCCGCGGTGCTGAGCTTCGCGAGACGGACGAGCCCGTTGGCGATGTGGTGGTGATGGTTCATCGCCCGCAACACCTCGATGCTGGCGCGGTGGTGCGCGACGGCCTCCTCGTACCGGCCCAGTTCCGCGTAGAGGTCCGCGATCGACTCGATGTTGTTCGCCTCCGGCATGGTCGGCTGGCCCGCGTGGGAGAACTCGGCGAACAGCGCCTGCGCCTCCAGACAGAGTTCGAGCGCGCGTTCCAGCCTGCCCACGCGGTGGTGGGCTCTGCCGTACGCCCCGAGGAAGAAGGCCCGCTGGCGCAGGGTGAGCTCGGCGATCCTCGGGTGCAGCGACCCCAGCACCTGCATCGTGCGATCGTGCTGCCCAGTCTCCTCGTAGACGTGCGCCAGACCGCGGATGATCTCAGCCTGGCCGTCGAGGTCGCCCATCTCCTCTTCGCCGCTCAGCGCGTCGAAGAGGTGGGTCTCGGCCACGGCGAAGTTGCGCATCGAGATGTTCACCCCGGCGAGCGCCCGTTGCATGCGTTTCTTGCCGAACACGTCGTCGCGCCGTCGCGCGGCGTCCAGCGCGAGCAGCTCCGCGGCTTCGAGCTCGGCCAGGTGCCCCTCGCGCAGCAGCGTCAGGTGCAGCGTGTAGGCGAGCCGCCAGACGAGGTCGTCCGCGCCGGCGGTGACCATGTCGCGCAGCACCCCCAGCAACACCCTGTGTTCGAGGAGGATCCAGGCCTTCGCCGACAGCCCGTCCGGCGGCTGGATGACCACGGCACCGGGTACCGGGGGCGCGAGCGGCGTCCAGACGACGTAGGACTCCATGACCCGGTTCGCCGCGAGCGCGCTGTGCAGGTAGTGGTCGAACATGCGTTGTCGCGCTTCGGTCCGCTCCTGCGGCGGCAGGTCGCCGAAGCGGGCAGCGGCGTAGTCGCGCAGCAGGTCGTGCAGGGTGAACCGACCGGCGTCGGGCTCGGCGACGAGGCTGCTCGCGACCAGTTCGTCCAGCGCGAGCCTGGCCACGGCGGACGGCACCGAGGCGAGGCTCGCGGCCGCTTCCGCGCTGAGCTCGGGACCGGGATGGGCGCCCAGTGCCGTGAACACCCTGGCGGCGGTGTCGCTGACCGACCTCAGCGACCAGGAGAAGACCGCGGCGACGCCGGTCGCGGGGTCGTCGACGTCGAGCGCGCCGAGCCGTTCCCGCTCCAGTTCGTCCGCGAGTGCCGTGAGGGAGTCTCCGTAGGCGGCGCGGGCGGCCACGATGCCGAGCGCCAGCGGCAGCCCGGCGCACCGCTCCACCAGCCGGGACGCGGCGTCCTTCTCCGCCTCGACCCGTGCCGCGCCGACGCGTCCGGTCAGCAGGTCGGTCGCCGCCTGGTCGTCCATCACGTCGAGCGCGACGGACTGGGCGCCCTCCCGCACGACGAGCCCGCTCAGCTGGTTGCGGCTGGTGACGACCACCAGGCTGCCGCCGTCACCGGGCAGCAGCGGGCGCACCTGCTCCGCATCCCGCGCGTTGTCGAGCAACACCAGCACCCGGCGCTCGGCCAGCTTCGTCCGGTACGCCGCGATCACCGCCTCGTCGGACGTGGGCACCTCCCGCGCGGGCACCCCGAGGGCCACGAGGAAGTCGCGGGCGGCCGCGACGGGATCAAGCGGTTCCGCGCGCAGGTCGAACCCGCGCAGGTTCACGTACAGCCGGCCGTCGGGGAAGCGGCCGGCCAGCTGATGCGCCCACCGCACCGCGAGCACGGTCTTCCCGACACCGCCGATGCCGTTGATCGCGGAGATCAGCACGGGTTCACCAGGCCGCACCTCGACCATCTCGGTCAGCCGCAGCAGCTCGTCCTCACGGCCGACGAAGTGCGGGTGCACGGCCGGGAGCTGCTGGGGCACCGGCGCCCTCTCGGCGGCCTCTCCCGTGAGCACCTGCTGGTGCGCCAGCCGCAGCCGCGCGCCGGGCTCGACGCCGAGCTCACGTGCGAGGAGCGTGCGGATCTCCTGGTAGGCCGCGAGCGCGTCCGCCTGCCGCCCGGCGCCGTGCAGAGCGAGCAGCAGCTGTGCCCAGAAGGTCTCCCGCAACGGGTGCTGCCGGACCAGCGAGCGCAGTTCCGGCACCAGGACGTCGGTGAGGCGGGCGAGGTCCGCGTCGATCCGGCGCTCCAGCGCGACGACGTGCTCCTCGACGAGCCTCGGCACCTCCTCGCCGTGCAGCGAGTGCGACCTGACGTTCGCGAGCACCGGTCCACGCCACAGCTCCAACGCCTCGCGGTACGCCCCCTTCGCCGCGAGCCGCCGGAACCTGGTGAGGTCGAGTCGTTCCGGATCGACCTCGGCCTGGTACCCGCGCACCGACGTCCGGACGCAGTTGGCCGCCCCCAACGACTGCCGCAACCGCAGCACGACCGTCTGCAACGTCTTGTGCGCACGGTCCACATCGGGCGGGCTACCGTCCCACACCCGGTCGACCAGCTCGTCGACCGACACGAACTCGTTGGGGTGCAACAAGAGCGTGGCGAGCAATACCCGGCCGCGACCGGCGGGAACGACGACCGGCGCGCCGTCGAGGAGCACCTCCAACGGCCCGAGAACGCGGTACTCGACGATCACGGCCGAGAGTCTAGGCGGGAGTGCGGGCACCGGCCGGGAACGCGAACGGGCCCTGCGCCGAAACCGACCCAGAGCCCGCTTGACCTGCGAAAACGCTACACGTTGAACCTGAACTCGACGACGTCGCCGTCGGCCATCACGTAGTCCTTGCCCTCCATGCGGACCTTGCCCGCCGCCTTCGCGTCGGCCTTCGAGCCCGAGGCCACCAGGTCGTCGAACGACACGACCTCGGCCTTGATGAAGCCCTTCTCGAAGTCCGTGTGGATCACGCCGGCGGCCTGCGGGGCGGTGGCGCCCTGCGGGATCGTCCACGCGCGCGCCTCCTTCGGGCCCGCCGTCAGGTAGGTCTGCAGGCCGAGCGTGTGGAAGCCGGCGCGGGCGAGGGCGTGCAGGCCCGGCTCGGACTGGCCGATCGACTCCAGCAGCTCCAGGGCCTCCGACTCGTCGAGCTCCAGCAGTTCCGACTCCACCTTGGCGTCGAGGAAGACCGCGTCGGCGGGGGCGACGAGCTCGCGGAGCTCCTTCACGCGCGCCTCGTCGCTCAGGACGCCCTCGTCGGCGTTGAAGACGTAGAGGAACGGCTTGGTGGTGAGCAGCGACAGCTCGCGGAGCAGCTCACCGTCCACTTCGGACTGCGCGGAGAACAGCGTGCGGCCGGAGTCGAGGATGTCCTTGGCCTTCTTGGCGTTCTCGAGAGTGGCGCGGCGGTCCTTCTGCATCCGCGCCTCCTTCTCGATGCGCGGGATGGCCTTCTCCAGGGTCTGGAGGTCGGCGAGGATCAGCTCGGTGTTGATCGTCTCGATGTCGCTCGACGGGTCGACGCGGCCGTCGACGTGCACGACGTCCGGGTCGTCGAAGACGCGGATGACCTGGCAGATCGCGTTCGCCTCGCGGATGTTCGCGAGGAACTTGTTGCCGAGGCCTTCGCCCTCCGACGCGCCCTTGACGATGCCCGCGATGTCGACGAACGACACGACGGCGGGCACCTCGCGCTCGGAGCTGAAGATCTCAGCGAGCTTGGTGAGGCGCGCGTCCGGCAGCGGCACGACGCCCACGTTCGGCTCGATGGTCGCGAACGGGTAGTTCGCGGCGAGCACGTCGTTGCGCGTGAGCGCGTTGAAGAGGGTGGACTTGCCAACGTTGGGCAGGCCGACGATACCGAGGGTCAAACTCACGGGGAGCGAGTCTACGGCAGCCGACGGTCGTGTCCGATTCCCGCGAGCCAACGGCCGTTCCCGCTGGCAGGATCGTTGGCATGGTCATTGACGAAGAACACGCGTACCGGGTGTGCTCCGCACGTGACGCCCGTTTCGACGGGTGCTTCATCCACGCGGTCCAGACGACCGGCATCTACTGCCGCCCGTCGTGCCCCGCGGTGACCCCGAAGCGCCGCAACAGCCGTTTCTTCCTGACGGCGGCCGCCGCCCAGTCGGCGGGCTTCCGCGCCTGCCGCCGCTGCCTGCCCGACGCCGTCCCCGGCTCGCCGGAGTGGAACCTCCGCGCGGACCTCGCGGGCAGGGCGATGCGCCTGATCAGCGACGGCGTCGTGGAACGCGACGGCGTGACGGGCCTCGCGTCGAAGCTCGGCTACTCGGAACGCCACCTCACCCGCGTCCTCACCTCCGAACTGGGAGCGGGCCCGCTCGCCCTGGCCCGCGCCCACCGGGCGCACGCGGCCCGCCTGCTGATCGAGACGACGGAACTCCCGTTCGCCGACATCGCGTTCGCCGCGGGCTTCGCGTCGGTGCGCCAGTTCAACGACACGATCCGCATGGTCTTCGCCTCCACCCCGTCCGACATGCGGGGCAGGGGCAAGGCGCCGGTCGGCACGCCCGGCCGCATCGTCCTGCGCCTGCCGTACCGCCCGCCGTTCGACGCGGAGGGCCTGCTGATCCACTTCCGCGCCCACGCCCTCCCCGGCGTGGAGGAGGTCACCGCCGACTCCTACGCGAGGACGCTGGCGTTGCCCCACGGCGAGGCGACGGTCCGCCTGACGTTCCCCGCGGACCACGTCCTCTGCTCCCTGCGCCTCGCCGACGTGCGGGACCTGGGCACCGCCGTGGCACGAGTCCGCCGCCTCCTGGACCTCGACGCCGACCCGGTGGCCGTGGACACGTTCCTGGGCGCGGACCCGGCCATCGGCCCGCTGGTCAAGGCCACCCCGGGCATCCGCGTGCCGGGCAGCGTCGACGGCGCCGAGACCCTCCTGCGCCTGGTGGCCCCGTTCGCGGGCGTCCCGCTGCAGATCCCGGACGGCTCCCTCACCCACCTCTACTCGGCCGCGGACCACCCGCTGACCGAGGCACTGGCCACCGGCAGACTCGCCGTCGACGTGGGCCGGACCCAGGAAGACCTGACCGAAGAACTGACCAGAGCCGCGGGCGCCGAAGTGGCCGACGAGGTGGCCATGCGCGTCCTGGGCGCCCCGGACGTCCTGGCGCTCCCCGCACACCTGACCCAGGACGGCCGCCAATGGCGTCCCTGGCGCTCCTACGCGGCAGCACATCTGACGAGGAAGGCAGCAACATCATCATGACCGTCGCGCACACGTCCACAGTGGACACTCCGGCGGGCCCGTTCACCGCGATCGTCGCCCCGGACGGAGCAGTCCTGGCCAGCGGCTGGACCGCGGACCTGGCCCTGCTCACCCCCCAGATCCACGCCACCCTGATGCCCACGGACATCACCGAACGCCCGGACCTGGGCGACGTCACCAAGGCGGCAGTCGCCTACCACGAGGGCGACCTGACGGCCATCGACACGATCCCGGTCCGCCAGAAGTCGGGCCCGTTCCTCAACCACGCCTGGGACGTCCTGCGCACCGTGAAGGCAGGCGAACCCGTCACCTACTCCGAGTACGCCGAACTCTCCGGGCGCCCGGCGGCGATCCGGGCGGCGGCCTCGGCGTGCGCCCGCAACTCGGCGGCGCTCTTCGTGCCGTGCCACCGGGTGATCCGGCTCGGCGGCAACCTGGGCGGGTTCCGGTGGGGCCTCGACGTCAAGCAGTGGCTGCTGGCCCACGAGAGCTAGCCGACGAGCGTGATCTCCGGGCGTCCTGTCATCGTCACCAGGTCCGTGCCGCACCTCGTGCACGGCCTGGCGACGGGCAGGACGGCGTTGGTCTGCACCGACTGCTCGCCGTTGAACCAGTCCGCCTCGCCGGCGTCGCGGCAGGCGTGGCAGCCGACGCGGTAGAACAGCCGGACCCACGGCCCCGCGCCCAGTTCGCCGCCCTCGGCCTGGCCCCGCTCCGCGTCCGCGAAGGGCGACCACCAGAACGACAGCCTGCACCGCAGTTCGCGGGTCGCGCCGCTGCCGTTGACGTCGAAGCCCGTGACGCGGATCGGCGCCGGGTGGCTGCCCCGCGCGGCCTGCTCGTCCTGCCAGTCCAGGGCGGTCTGCGACGAGTGGCACACGCCGTGCGTCGCGCCGTGCCGCAGGCTGACGGTGCGGCCGGTGCGGCCGCACACGAAGCAGTCGTGCGAGTACTCCAGCCTGTTCGACCACCCGAAGTGGGCGGCCTCGGTCAGGGCGACGCGCGCGGTGATTTCCACGTGGGACAGCACCGGCCGAGGCTAACCGAGCGAGACCTCCAGCGTGGATCCTGAACGCGCCTTGCGGACCCTCAACCGGGTGGGAATCCGCTGCCGCA
The DNA here is from genome assembly GCF_050936595.1 of Lentzea sp. CA-135723. Lineage (NCBI taxonomy): Bacteria > Bacillati > Actinomycetota > Actinomycetes > Pseudonocardiales > Pseudonocardiaceae > Lentzea > Lentzea sp. CA-135723. Next base: position 4,912,050 of record NZ_JBNJMK010000001.1, read on the forward strand.
GCTCCTCCACGTGCGACACGAGCCCGACGACCCGGCCGCCCGCGCGCAGTTCGTCCAGCGTGTTCATGACGATGTCGAGCGTGTCCGAGTCCAGCGTGCCGAAGCCCTCGTCGACGAACAGGGTGTCCAGCAACGCGCCGCCGGTCTCGTTCGCCACCACGTCCGCGAGCCCGAGCGCCAGCGACAGCGACGCCAGGAACGACTCCCCGCCGGACAGGGTCTTCGCCGGACGGGCCCGGCCCGAGTAGTCGTCCAGCACGTCCAGGTTCAACCCGCCGCGAGTCCCCCGAGCGCCGGCCGAGTCGGAGTGCACGAAGCTGTACCGACCCTGGCTCATCCGGTGCAGCCGGGCGGAAGCGGCGACGGCCACCTCCTCCAGCCGAGCCGCCAGCACGTACGACCGCAGCGTCATCTTCTTGGAGTTCTGCCCGCGCCCGTTGATCACGTCGGTCAACGCGTCCAGCTCGGCGTAGGAGGCTTCCAACGGCTCCAGCGACTTCCACTCGGCCCGCAACCGAGCCGCCAGCTCCCCCACCCGCTCGAACGCGGCGGAGGCCCGTGCCAGCCCGGTGGCCGCGGCGGAAGCGGCGGCACGAGCGGAAGAAGCCGCGGCGGAGACCTCTCCGACGTCCACGGACGAGCCGGGGTCGATCCCGTCCAGCTCCTCCAGCGTCGCCGACGCCGACGCGCGCGCCCGTTCCCAGGCGGCGATCCGCTCGTCCAACGCCTGCACCTTCACCGCGGGACGGGCGGCGGCCAGCGCGGTCTCGACGTCGGCGAACCCGGCGTCCGTGGCCAGCGCGGCCACCAGCGCCTGCTGCTCCTCCACCCGCGCCGAGGCCGCGTCACGCGCGGAACGGCGGTCCGCGAGCTTCACCAACGCAGACGAGACCCGCAGCAGGTGGTCGCGCCGGGTCAGCACGTCCTCGTGCTCGCCGCGGGCCTTCTCCAGCCGGGCCCCGCGTTCCTCGACCACGCCCACCAACGACGTGTGCTCGGTGCGCAGCCCCACCAGGTCCTGCTCCACCTGGGCCTTCTCGGCCCCCAGCTCGCGGCTCTTCGCCTCCAGCCCCACGAACTCGTTCTGGCGCTGCGAGCGGGTGCGCGCCAGCTCCAGCGCCGACCGGTACTCGGCGACGGCGGCGGACGGTTCGTCCGAACCCAGGGCCTCCCAGCAGGCCTGGATGCGGAGCTCGGCCGCGTGGGCCGCGCGTTCGGCCTCGTTGCGGCGGTCCAGCGCGGTCTGTTCCTCGGCGGCCGCCGAGTCCTCGTCCTCCGCGTCCACGCCGCCCAGCATCGGCTGGGCGGGGCGGGGGTGGGACGGGGAGCCGCAGACCGCGCAGGGCTTGCCCCGTTTCAGGGCGCCGGCCAGTTCGATGGCCATGTTCTCCAGGCGCTGGTGGCGGACCTGCTGGAGGACGTCCTTCGCCTTCTGGTGGACGTCGATGGCCTCGTGGAGCTCCTTCTTGGTGCGCTCCAGGGCGGCGGTGGCGTCGGGCAGCGCCAGTGCCGCGTCGGACCGGGTCTTCAGGGACTCCAGGCGGGCCGAGGCCTCCACGGCCAGGTCGAGGTGCAGGCGGCACTGCGCCAGGCGTTCCGGCAGCACCTCCAGGTCGGCGTTCAGCGCCAGCAGGCGGCGTTCCACCTGATGCGACGAGTTCTTCAGCACCGAGAGGCGGCGCACGTCGGACTGCTGGCGTTCGGCCTCGGCGGCCAGCTCGCCCAGGCCGCCCGCCTCCTCGCGGTACCGCTCGGCGTCCTCGCGCAGCGCGGAGCCCTCGTATCCCAAGCGCTGCAACGCTTCCGCGGCCTGGGCCTCGTCGCGGACGGCGAACTCGTAGGACTGCCGGAGCTTGGCGATCTCACCGAAGGCGGGCACCACGGGAACGGCCCGGCGGGCCGCGTCCCGTTCGGCGAACCACGAGGCGGAGTCCGCCGCCTCCACGCGGGCGAGGAGCTCGTGGGCCTCGCGCACCCGGCGGACCTGGTCGGCGTGCACGCGCGCCTGGGCCAGCAACGCGTCGGCGCCGTCCGCCACGCCCGCCGTCTCCTCCGACAACGCCCGCGCCGCGCTCACGGCAGCGGAAAGGCGGTCCAGCACCGATTCCAGCCAGCCGGGCTCGCAGGACGGTTCGCCGCCCGCCGCCTCGGCCACGCGGTGCATCAGCTCGTCGGCGCCCTTGCGCCGCTCCTCCAGCACGCGGCCGGCCGCCACCCGCTTGTCGCGGAACCACTTCTCGACGTCCAGGAAGCGCTCGGTGCCGAAGAGCTTCTCCAGCAGCACCTCGCGTTCGGCCGTGTCCGAGCGCAGGAAGCGGGCGAACTCGCCCTGCGGCAGCAACACCACCTGGAAGAACTGCTCGTACGACATGCCGAGCATGTCCTCGACGGCGCGCGCCACGTCGTCGATGCGGGTGATGCCCTCGCCGTCCCAGCCTTCGAGCCACGTCAGGGTGCACTTGGCCGGCTGGGTGGTGAAGCCGCCGCCGCGCTTCTTCGGGCGGTCGAACTCCGGCGAGCGCACGATCCGGAACCGCCGCGACTGCACGGTCAGCTCCAGCGCCACCTCCGTCGGCACCTCGGGATCGGCGTACTCGCAGCGCAGCTTCTTCACGTCACCGCGCGCGCCGGGCACGCGACCGAACAGGGCGAACGCCACGGCGTCCAGCAACGTCGTCTTGCCCGCGCCCGTGTCGCCGTGCAGCAGGAACAGCCCGTCCGCGCCCAGCTCGTCGAAGTCGACGACCTCGGGCTTCGGGTACGGCCCGAACGCCGTCAGCTCCAGGCGGTGCAGTCTCATTGCTCCTGCTCCCTCGCCACCGACGCGAACGCCTCGCGCAACAACGCCTGCTCCGCGGCCGTCGGCTCGGAACCGCGGGCGTCCGACACGAAGCAGCAGGCCACTTCCTCGTCGGAACGGCCGCGCACCCGTTCCGCGTAGGTCATGTCGTGCTGCTGGCCCTGCTCCGGCCGCCACTCCACGTGCACCGCGTGCTCGAAGCGCTTCTGCAGCTGCCGCAACGCGTCCATCGGCCGCACCTGGTCCGTCAGCACCACCGACAGGAAGTGGTCCTCCAGCGGCTCGTGCGCCGGATCCTCCAGCACCGCGGCCAACGTCCCAGACACCACCGCCAGCCGGCGCGGCACCGGCAGATCACGCCGTTCCACGCCGACGAGCCCGCCGGCGTCCAGTTCCACCAGCCACACCGACTTGCGGTGCCGCGCCTCGGAGAACGAGTATGCCAGCGGCGAACCCGAGTACCGCAGGTTCTCCGCCAGCGTCTGCGGCCCGTGCAGATGACCCAGGGCCACGTAGTCGACGCCCGCGAACACCTGCATCGACACGTCCTGCACGCCGCCCACCGCGATGGTGCGCTCGGACTCCGAAGGCGCCCCTCCGGTCACGAAAGCGTGCGCCAGCACCACGGAACGGGAGTCCCGCGATGCCAGGTCGGCGCGAATCCGCCGCATCGCCTCGCCGAGCACGGGCGCGTGGCCCTTGTCCGCCACCCCGAGCACGTGCCGCGCCGGCTCCGGTTCCAGGAACGGGATCCCGTACACCGCCACCGGTCCGTGCTCGTCCTCCAGCTCGACCGGCTTGTCCAGCAACGAGATCTGCGTGCGCAGGTACAGCCCGCCCGCCGCCGCGAACTCCCCGAACACCCCGATCCGCGCCGCCGAGTCGTGGTTGCCGGGCGTGATCACGATCCGCGCTCCGGCCGCGCGGATCCGCATGAGCACCCGCGCGCACAACGCCACCGCGTCCGCCGAGGGCACCGCGCGGTCGTACAGGTCACCGGAGATGACCACGACGTCGACCTTCTCGGAAGACACCAGGTCAGCGAGGCCGCCCAGCACCGACTCCTGCTCCACGAGCAGGTCGCGGCCGTGGAACGTCCGCCCCACGTGCCAGTCGGAGGTGTGCAGGATCCGCATGGCACCAACCGTAGAGACGGGGTCTGACAAATCTCCGGGAGGGTTCCCGGCGTGTCACCCGATCGAGTTCAACATCTCTGGGGGAGCATCATCGGTGCCGTGACCGCAGTGATCATCACCGCCCTGATCGTCCTGGCACTCGTCAGTGCCGGGGCGCTGCTGTTCGTCTGGCGCCTCTACCAGGACAGCGTCCGGCGCACCGACGAGGCGTTGGCCGCCATCAGCACGGAACGCGCGCGCTACGACTCGCAGCAGCAAGCACTCCAACGCTACGAAGTGGCGTTCTCCAGCGTTTCGGGACGCGGCGAACTCGGCGAACAGGTCCTCGTCGAAACGGCGCGCGCGCTCGGCCTGAGGGAAAACCTCCACTACACGCTTCAGACGGACGTGGCGGGCGGCGGTTCCGTCCGGCCGGACATGGTGCTGAACGTCGGCGGCGGCCGCGCGGTCCCGGTCGACTCGAAGATGTCCATGGCCACCTGGGCCGAGGCCGTGGAGACGGACGACCCGCAGGAACGCCAGGACGCGCTCCGGGTGCACGTGCGCAACATCCGTTCGCGTGCCGCCGAACTGGCGGGCAAGGGCTACCAGCGCTGGGCCGACGCCATCTACGGCACGATCATGTTCGTCCCCAACGACGGCGCGGTCGTCGCGGCCCTGGACACCGATCCCGAACTGCTGCGCTGGCTGCTCGACCGCCGTGTCTTCCTGTGCGGGCCGACCGGGTTCGCGGTGATCGCGTCGAGCGCGATGTTCGCGGTCACCGAACGCGCGCTGGCCGAGGACGTCGAGCAGGTCAGGCTGTCCGCGGGCCGCGCGAACCGGGCCGCCGACAGCGCCATCGAGGCCGTCAACCTCTCCACCACGCACCTGCAGCGGTTCCTGTCGGCGAGGCGCCGCGAGCTGGAGGCGCTGGAGGGTTTCCGGGCGAGCGTGGAGCCGCTGACGGACGCGTCCGCCACCCCCACGCCCCTGCCTCTCGTCCGAAGGGCGGACGAACAGTCCGCTTAAAACGCACGGAGTGTGCGTGCGGGTTGCTTCTGGGTGAGAAACGAACGGACTGACGAACACCGAATGGCCGAACGGCTACCGTGTGCGTCGTGAGTGAGTTGCGCGAGCGTTCAGCAGCCTTCGATGACGATGTCGAAGACTACGACGCGGTGCCGTGGAACTACCGGGCCGTCTTCGGCGAGTTCAAGGGCATCCCCTGGTGGGCGGCCATCCTGGCCGCCCTGGTCCCGGCGTTCATCGGTGCGTTCATCGACATCAACTCCAGCAAGACCGTCGGCTGGACGTTCAACGTCGTGTTCTTCGCCGGCGCGCTGGCCGCGATCCTGCTGGTGCAGCGCCGCAGCCTCTTCGGGCCGATGGTGCAGCCGCCGCTGATCCTGGCCGTGACCGTGCCGACGCTCGTGCTGCTCACCGGCGGCGTCCAGAAGGGCGGCCTGTCCGCCATGGCGCTCGGCCTGGGCAAGCCGCTGATCGACAGCTTCCCGGTCATGGCCGTCACCACCATCGTCACGGTCGGCCTCGGCGTCCTGCGCATCTTCCTGCAGAAGGACCCGAACCGGCCGACCAAGGACGAGGTCCGCGAGGCCAAGGCGGAGATCAAGGAACGCTCCAAGCCGGTCCGCCGCCCCCGTGAGGACACCGACGAGGACGCCCCGCGCGAGGAACGCCCGCGCCGCCCCCGCCCGGAGCGCGCCGAGCGTCCTGAGCGGTCCGACGACGACCGTCCGCGCCGCCCGCGTCCCGAGGGCGCACCCGCCCGCCGGCCGCGCCCGGACGGTGCCCGCGGCGAACGTCCCGCGGGCCAGCGCAGGCCCCGCCCGCCGCGCGACGACCGCTAGAGCCGACGAAGCGGCCAGACGGGACGCGATGTCCGCCTGGCCGCTGAAACGCCCCGACTAGCGGACGAGGTCCTTGCGGAGCTCGCGCGGCAACGAGAACGTGATGCGCTCGTTCGCCGTGGTGATCTCCTCGACCTCGCCGAAGCCGTGCGTCTCCAGGAACTTCAGCAGGTCCATCACCAGCAGGTCCGGCACGGACGCGCCCGACGTGACGCCGACGGTCTCGACGCCTTCGAGCCACGCCGGGTCGACCTCCTTGGCGTAGTCGATCAGGTACGAGGCCTTGGCGCCGTGCTGCAGCGCGACCTCGACCAGCCGGACCGAGTTCGAGGAGTTCTTGGAGCCCACGACGAGCACCAGGTCGCACGACGGCGCCATCGTCTTCACCGCGGTCTGGCGGTTCGAGGTGGCGTAGCAGATGTCGTCGGACGGCGGGTCCTGCAGCTCGGGGAAGCGGTCCTTGAGCTGCCGCACGCGCACCATCGTCTCGTCGACGGACAGCGTGGTCTGGGACAGCCAGATGACCTTGTTGGGGTCACGCACCTGGACGGTCGCGGCGTCCTCGGCGGTGTCGACGAGCTGGACGTGGTCCGGCGCCTCACCGGCGGTGCCCTCGACCTCCTCGTGCCCCTCGTGGCCGATCAGGAGGATGTCGTAGTCCTCCTTGGCGAAGCGCACCGCTTCCTTGTGGACCTTCGTCACCAACGGGCAGGTGGCGTCGATCGTGCGCAACGAGCGCTGCTCCGCCTCCGCGTGCACCGCGGGCGACACGCCGTGCGCTGAGAACACGACGAGCGCGCCTTCAGGAACCTCGTCGGTCTCGTTGACGAAGATGGCGCCGCGGTCGGACAACGTCTCCACGACGTACTTGTTGTGGACGATCTCCTTGCGCACGTAGACAGGTGCGCCGTACTTCTCGAGGGCGAGCTCGACCGTCTCGACGGCACGATCAACGCCCGCGCAGTAACCACGCGGCTTCGCCAACAGGACTCGCTTGGGCATGGCTCCAGGGTACCCAGCCCGCTTCCTAGGCATTCGACGTGCAGTTGCGGCAGGCTTAGCGCCATGAAGCCACTGCCTTTGGGTGTTCGCGTCGCCGCCGGCCTCGCGGTGACCGCCCTCGAACAGGCCCGCAGGCTGCCCCAGCAGCTCGCCGGACTCCCGTTGACGGTGGTCAGCGAGGCGATGCAGCTGTCCATGCGCGTGCAGCAGCATGTGACCGAACTCGCCATCAAGGGCGACGACGTCCTCTCCGGACTGAGGCCCGCCGAGGAAGAACCGGAGTGGGCGACGTTCGACGAGGACGAGACGCCCGTCACGACTTCTCAGGAAACTCCGGCCGACGACGCGTCCGACGACCCGTGGGAGGAAGAGGAACGCGCCATCGTCGCCGAGGCGCCCGAGTTCCTGCCGACCTACGAGGAGCTGTCGATCGCACAGCTGCGCGCGCGGTTGCGCAACCTCGACGTCGAACAGCTCGAAGAGCTCCTGCGCTACGAGAAGGCGCACGAGTCACGGCCTGAGTTCGTGGGGATGCTCAACCGCCGGATCGCGACGGTGAAAACGCAGTCGTGACCGAAGCGAAATCCACGCCGGAGAACCCCTGGCCGGTGCGGACGGTCGCCCGCAAGCTGCTCGACTGGATCAACAGGCTCGGCGACGTCTGGGTCGAGGGCCAGGTCACGCAGCTCAACGCGCGCAGCTCCACGGCGTTCCTGACGCTGCGCGACGCGAGCGTCGACATGTCCATGTCGATCACCGCCAACTCGTCGCTGGTGCGCGAGCTGCAGCTCACCGAGGGCAGCCGCGTCATCGTGCACGGCAAGATCAGCTTCTACCCGAACCGGGGCACGCTGTCGTTGCGGGCGGACGAGATCCGCGCGGTCGGCATCGGCGAGCTGCTCGCGCGCATCGAACGGCTGCGCAAGCTGCTGCACGCCGAGGGCCTGTTCGACCCGCGCCGCAAGCGCCGTCCCCCGTTCCTGCCGGCCAAGATCGGACTCATCACCGGCAGGGCGTCCGCGGCCGAACGAGACGTGCTCACGAACGCCCGGAACCGTTGGCCTGGCGCGCACTTCCGCGTCATCAACGTCGCCGTGCAGGGCCCGACCGCGGTGACGCAGGTGATGACCGCGCTGTCCACTCTGGAACGCGACAGCGAGTGCGACGTGATCATCATCGCCCGCGGCGGCGGCAGCGTGGAGGACCTGCTGCCGTTCTCCGACGAGGCGCTGTGCCGCGCGGTCGCCCAGTGCCGCACGCCGGTGCTGTCCGCGATCGGCCACGAACCGGACACACCGCTGCTCGACCACGTCGCTGACGTGCGATGTTCGACGCCGACCGACGCTGGCAAACGGGTGGTTCCGGATGTCGCTGAAGAGAGTGAACGCGTTCGCCAGATGCGCGATCGCGGCCGGCGCGCGCTGCACGGCTGGGTCGATCGGGAACGCAGGCTGCTCGACTCGCTGAGGTCCCGACCAGTGCTTTCGGACCCGCACGGCCCGCTGGACCGCCGTTCCGAAGAGGTGAAGCGCTTTCGCGACCAGGGTCGCAGGGCCGTGACGCAACGACTCGATCGGGAGGACGTCCACCTCTCCGGGACCAAAGCCCGCTTGACGACCCTCGGACCAGCCGCCACGCTGGCCCGCGGATATGCCGTTGTGCAACTCGTCACACCTGACGGCCCTGATGGCGTGTTGCGCTCCGTGGCGGACGCGCCGAGCGGAACACAGCTGCGGGTGCGCGTCGTTGACGGAGCAGTGCAGGCGACCGTCACCACCGTGGAAGGGGGAGGTACCGATGATGCGTGATGCCGTGTTCCTGCCCCTCACCCTGGAGGCGGCGGGTTCCTGCGGCTCTGGCCTGCGCACGAAGGCGGAGGCGGCGAACCGGGCCGCGTCGGAGTGCTGGACGGCGATGGTGGGCGACTGCGACACCCCGAGCCGCCGCACGCTGATCCTGACGTTGCACGACCTGAGCGAGGCCACCGCGGGCACCGTGCAGTACCGGCGCGTCGCGGAGGCCGAGGCGCTCATCGACGAGGCGGTGCGAGAGGGTGACGGCGAGGAGTTCGCGGAGGCGCTGGTCGGCTACGACCTGGCCGTCGCGACCGTGCTGAGCCGTCTGAGGAGCCAGTCCGCGTGAGTTCGGAAACACTGGGTTACGAAGCCGCCCGCGACGAGTTGGTCGAGGTGGTCCGCAAGCTCGAAGCCGGCGGTCTGTCGCTGGAGGACTCCCTCGCGTTGTGGGAACGCGGTGAAGCGCTCGCCAAGACTTGTGAGCAGCATCTCGCCGGTGCGCGCGAGCGAATCGATGCAGCTCTCGCTGTGGTCGAGGAGGACGTTTCGGACGCGTGATCCCGTGCAAGGATTCAGCTGCCGATCACAAAATCCGGCACGCTGAGTAATCGCATGGAGGCGCGCAATGGTGAACACCCCCGCGGAACGACGTCGCGAAGCCCCCGACCGGAACCTGGCATTGGAGCTCGTGCGCGTCACCGAGGCGGCGGCGATGGCCGCGGGCCGGTGGGTGGGACGCGGCGACAAGAACGGCGGCGACGGCGCGGCCGTCGACGCGATGCGCAAGCTCATCCACACCGTCTCGATGCGCGGTGTGGTGGTGATCGGCGAGGGCGAGAAGGACGAGGCGCCCATGCTGTTCAACGGTGAGGAAGTGGGCAACGGCGAGGGTCCCGACTGCGACGTCGCGGTCGACCCGATCGACGGGACCACGTTGATGGCCAAGGGAATGCCGAACGCGCTGGCGGTGCTCGCGGTCGCGGAGCGCGGCGCGATGTTCGACCCGTCCGCCGTGTTCTACATGGAGAAGCTCGCCGTGGGCCCGGAGGCGGCCGACGTCATCGACATCACCGCGCCGCTCGCCGAGAACATCCGGCGCGTCGCGAAGGCCAAGCACAGCGACGTCTCCGACGTGAACGTGTGCATCCTGGACCGGCCCCGCCACGAGCAGATCGTGCAGGAGGTCCGGGCCGCGGGCGCGCGCATCCACTTCATCTCCGACGGCGACGTGGCCGGTGCGATCGCCGCCGCGCGCCCCACGTCGGGCGTGGACATGCTCGTGGGCATCGGCGGCACTCCCGAGGGCATCATCGCCGCCGCGGCCCTCAAGTGCGTCGGTGGCGCCATTCAGGGCCGGTTGTGGCCCAAGGACGACGAGGAGCGCGAGAAGGCGATCGGCGCGGGCCACGACCTGTCCCGCGTGCTCACCACGAACGATCTTGTCTCCGGTGACAACGTCTTCTTCTGCGCGACCGGCGTGACCGATGGCGACCTCCTGCGCGGCGTGCACTACCGCGCGGGTGGCTGCACGACCCAGTCGATCGTCATGCGCTCGAAGTCGGGCACGGTCCGCATGATCGACGGCTTCCACAGCCTGCACAAGCTGCGCGAATACGCCTCGGTCGACTTCGACCTGCCCGAGGACGTTCAGCAACCTTTGCCGTAATCGTCCCATTCACTGTGAACTGTGAACGCTCGGTGACCAGACGAGTGACCCTAGTGACGGTGTGACCTTCGTCCATAACTTCCCTCCTGACCCCGGCAACCCTGCGCCGGGTTCAGGAAAGGAAACTCAACGATGAGGGCACGTTCGTTGTTCTCCGCAATCGTCGTGGCCGCGGGCGCCCTGCTCGCCACGGTCACGGCTGCGGCCGCGGCACCGGCTCCCACCGCCGACGGCGAGGTCTCGCCGATGATCGTCGGTGGCACCAACGCCTCGCAGGTCTACCCGTTCATGGTCTCCCTGCAGAGCACCTCCGGCAGCCACTTCTGCGGCGCCTCGCTGGTCAAGGCCAACTGGGTCGTGACGGCGAAGCACTGCGTCCAGGGCTCTTCGGCTGCCTCGATCCGCACCCGGATCGGCACGACGAACCGCACCAGCGGCGGCACCACGACCGGCGCGTCGCGGATCATCCTGCACCCGTCCGCGGACCTCGCGGTCGTGCAGCTCAACACCTCGGTCAGCCAGGCGCCGATCACCATCCCGACCTCGTCGGGCGCGGTCGGCACGGCCACCCGCATCATCGGCTGGGGCCAGACCTGCCCGGTCCGCGGCGCGTGTGGTGCCCCGGTGACCCTGCAGGAGCTCAACACCTCGATCGTCGCTGACAGCCGGTGCTCCGGCATCAGCGCCGTGTCGGAGATCTGCACCAACAACACCGGTGGCAACAAGGGCGCCTGCTACGGCGACTCGGGTGGCCCGCAGGTGAAGTCGGTCGGCGGCCGCTGGGAGCTCATCGGCGCGACCAGCCGCTCCGGCGGTGGCGCGAACTGCGCCCAGGCTCCGTCGATCTACGTCGACGTGGCGTACTACCGCTCGTGGATCAACACGAACGTCGGCGGCCTGTAAGCAGGTAACCGCGTTCCACGAGGCCCGTCTCCCAACCGTTATGGGAGGCGGGCCTCCGCGTTGCAACCTGGGTGATCCTCCCGTCGTCTACTTCGGCAAGGGATGGAACAACCAGGGGGTGGGCCATGCGGATGGTGGTCGCAGCGGTCGCGTTGTTGTCGCTCGCGGGGTGCGCGCAGAGCAACGTGCAGGCCGAAACACCGACGTCAGCCCCGCCTTCGTCGGTCTCGTCAGCTCCCTCTGCCGCGCCGTCCACAACCTCGGAGACCCCTCCCCCTCCGCCTCCTCCTCCGCCCGTCGTGAAGCCCACGCCTTGCACGATCAGCGATGGTGCCTGCATCCAGCTGTCGACGAACCAGACCTGGATCGTCCGGGGTGACAAGATCGTCTACGGGCCGAAGCCGATCACGCACGGCCGCAAGGGCTTCGAGACGCCGCTCGGCAACTTCCCGGTGCTGCGCAAGGTGAAGGACGAGTGGAGCCGGCCGTACAACGCGCCGATGCCGTGGTCGACGTACTTCACCGAGAGCGGCATCGCGTTCCACGAGGGCGAGCTGGACGTGCCGTCGCACGGCTGCATCCACCTCGACCCGCAGGCGGCGCAGTACTACTTCACCAACCTCTCGATTGGCGAGACCGTGCAGGTGGTCTCATGATCACCAACCATGAGAGCCCTGGCCGTAGCGGCCTTGTTCCTGCTTAGTTTCGCCGCCCCCGCACACGCTTCCGGCTGCACCGTCTACAACGGAGCGTGCGTGCAGAAGCACTCGAACCTCGCCTGGCTCGTCACCAACGGCGTGACGAGCTACGGCCCGGTGCGGATCAGCCACGGCAAGCCCGGTTTCGGCACGCCCGTGGGCAACTTCCCGGTGCTGCGCAAGGTGAAGAACGACTGGAGCGTCCCCTACAACGGCCCGATGCCCAACTCGGTCTACTTCACCACCGACGGCATCGCGTTCCACCAGGGCGACCTGAACTCCCAGTCGCACGGTTGCGTCCGGCTCTCCTGGAACGACTCCGCGGTCTTCTACGACAACCTCTTCCCCGGCGAGCGCGTCCAGGTACTTCCATAAATCGATGATTGAGATCACCCCATCGTGGTTATCCCACTACCGAGGGGTGATGAGAGATGCGAGTTCTGATCGCGACGGTGCTCCTGATCCTCGGCTTCGCTGTTCCCGCACAGGCTCAGGCGGGATGCACCGTCTACAACGGAGCGTGCCTGGAAAAGCATTCCAACCAGGCGTGGCTGGTCTTCAACGGCAACGTGAGCTACGGGCCGGTGACCATCAGCCACGGCAAGCCGGGGTACGAGACCCCGGTGGGCACTTTCTCCGTACTGCGCAAGGTGAAGAACGACTGGAGTGTCCCCTACAACGGCCCGATGCCGAACGCGGTGTACTTCACCACGACCGGCATCGCGTTCCACCAGGGTGACACGGCGATCCAGTCGCACGGCTGCATCAGGATGCCGATGGACGCGTCGGCTGTCTTCTACGACAACCTGATGATCGGCGAGCAGGTGCAGGTGCTTCCGTAGGTTTCTCCCGTTGCCAGGCCCGGCCGTTCGCGACCGGGCCTGTCAGCACGCCTGCCGCTGCTCGGCGAACTCGTCCGCCGAGAGGTAGTCGCCGTCGAACCCGACCTTGCCGCCCTTCAGGCCGTCCAGCGTGAACTCGGCGGTCGAGGTCTCCTCGTTGCGCCGCACCGACAGCACGAGCGTCTGGTCGCCCTTCGGCGGCTGCCAGGCGACCTTCTCCTGCGCGCCCTCCGGCTTCTGGCCGACCGTCACCTCGCGGATCCGCACGGGCTGCGCGAACTCGAGCCGCCAGATCTCCTTGCCAGCCGCCTCGACCCGCATGTCCGCCACCGCGGACTGGTCACAGCCGGCGTCGACGAACTGCGGCAGCCCGGTCGGCGTGAGCTTCACCGCCCAGGACTGCGCGGAGGAGCAACCCCCGAGCGCGGTCACCGCGGCCAGCACCGCGACCAGCTTCCACCGGGTCATGCACGTCTCCTCAGCCGATCGCCGCCCACCAGCACCCATCATCGCGTCCCAGCACCGAGACGCGCGAGGCGATACCGTTCGGCAACCAGCCCGTGAGCCGTTCGAGTTCCTTGCCGACCACGACCAGCGCGGTCGCCGGGTCCGCGGACAGGTCGTCCAGCAGCACCGGCACGTCCACCGCGCTGAAGTCCACATCGGACACGGGCCGGCCTGCCGGTTCGTCCCTGGCGCGCACGACCCGCCAGCCCTCGTACCCCTCCCAGGGCACCTCGTCGGCGTCGAGCTCCCCGACGTCCTGCCTGACCAGGCCGATGGTCCCGCCGAACCGCCCGGCGAGCGTGCTCAGCCGCAACGGGTGCTCCAGGTTCCCCGGCTCGGCGCGGGTGCGCTCGTACGGCCTGCCGAGGCGGCGTGCGACCCGTTCGACGGTCACGTGCACGCCGTCCTCCAGCGCGGCCACGACCAGTTCGACGTCCCGCGAGCGGTTGAGCGCCTCCGGCAACGCGAGCTGCGCGACCGCGAACCCCGGCAGCACCGCGATGTCGGGCACGACCAGCTCCGGCACCGTCAGCTCGACGAGCACGTCCGAACCCCAGCGCGACGTGCCGACGGCGGCGTTGACCCGGCGTTCCACCAGGTCGGACAACGGCTGCCAGTACACGGTGCGCCGGGCACGCGCGACGGGACCCGCCCACCACGGCATGCCCGGGACCACATCGGCCCAGTACACGTGAATCACAAGCCCCCCAGGAATTGTGCTACCTGGTCAGGCTACTGAAGTTCGCTGTCTTCCCGCTGACGCAACAGCCGCCCGACCGCCGCCTCGATCCCGTCGACCCTCCGCAACGCGGTCTCGTGGTCCACCCCGTCGTCCTCCCGGGCCAGCGTGTAGACCACCCCACCCGCACTCGCCACGTGGTCAGGCACCCACACGATCCCCCGCGCGGCCAGCAGCCCGGCCACCCCGTCTTCGGTCAACTGGTTGTTGGCAGGCCCCACGACCAGCTTCACGTCGAGGTTCCGCACCACCTCGGGGCTCAACACCCCGCCCACCGCGGCAGGCACGAGCACGTCGGCCGTGGTCGTGTACGCCTCTTCCGGCTCCACCCACCCGAACTCCCCGGTGCGCCTGCTCGCGTCCACATCGGACACCACGACGTCCGCACCCTCGAGTCCTCTGGCGACGAGCTCCCCCACCGACCCGAACCCGCTGATCACGACCTTCCTCCCGGCGAGGTCGGCCGTCCCGAACGCGTGCCGCGCGCCCGCCCGCAACGCCGCCAGCACGCCTCTCGCCGTGGGACCGCTCGACGACCCCGTGCCACCGTGCGCCTCGGGAAGGCAGTAGACGAACGGCGTGATCTCGTTCAGCACCGCCATGTCGTCCGGCCCGGTCCCGACATCGGGCGCGGCGCGGTAGGTGCCGCCGAACTCCGCGATCAGCTCGGCGTGGTCCAGCAACACGGCCCGTCGCCGCTCCGGCGTGAGCTCGCGGTCGACCACGATCACGCTCTTGGCCCCGCCGTGCGGAACCCCGGCCGCCGCACACTTCGACGTCATGGCTCTGGACAACCTCAGCACGTCCGCGACGGCATCGGCGACGTGCGCGTACGGCTTCATCCGGCACCCCCCGACCGCCGGTCCCGCGACCGTCGAGTGCAGGGCGACCATCGTGGTCATCCCCGATCGCGGCCCGGTGCGGACGACGAGCCGTTCGTGCTCCCACATCTGCGTTCCTCCCGAACTTCGCTCAAGCTGCGAGCACGAAGTTAGGGTGATCGCCGAAGGAGATGGGTCGTTGCCGAACTTCGTTCGCCCGAGGCAGGCCAGGGAGTGACATGGATGAACTTGATTCGGCGATCGTGCGGGAACTCCAGCGCGATGCCCGGCAGTCGAACCGGGACATCGCCCGCAAGGTGGGGGTGGCGCCCTCGACGTGCCTGGAACGCACCCGCCTGCTGCGCGAACGAGGCGTGATCCGCGGCTACCACGCCGAAATCGCCCCGTCCGCGCTGAACCGGGGCGTGCAGGCGCTGGTGTCGGTCCAGGTCCGTCCGCTGAGCAGAGCGGTGATCGAGGCCTTCAAGGCGTTCGCCGCCGGTCTGCCCGAGGTGACCGCGGTGTTCGTGATGGCGGGCAACGAGGACTTCGTGATCCACGTGAGCGCCCAGGACAACGACCGCCTGCACGCCTTCCTGGTCGACCGGCTGAGTCACCGCAAGGAGATCGTCGGCTTCCGCACGTCGATCATCTTCCAGCACCTGGCCAAACACGATCCGGCCCCGCTGCCGGGGACCTGACCGGTCCCCGGCCGCCGGCGTCAGGTGCCGTCGCTGGAGTGCCCCGGGAAGAGGTGTGCGGACGGGTTCAGCGCCACCGCGATGTTGTTGACCGCTGTCGCCGCCTCCCCGAACCCGGTCGCGATCAGCTTGACCTTGCCGGGGTACTGCGCCACGTCGCCTGCCGCGTAGACCCGGTCCAGCCTGGTCTTCATGGTCGAGTCGACGAGCACCGCGCGGTGGTCGAGCTCCAGCCCCCACGACTCGATCGGACCGAGGTCGGCGGTGAACCCGAGGGCGGCGACGACGGTCTGCGCGGGCAACGTCCGCGCGTCACCACCCTTGACCTTGATGTCCACTTCGGACAGTGGTTCGCCGCGCAGCGCGAGCACCTCGGCGTCGGTGATGATCTCGACCCCGAGCTCGCGCACCTGCCGGACGGTGGCGGCGTGCGCGCGGAAGTTGGCCCTGCGGTGGACGATCTTCACGCTCGCCGCGATCGGGTGCAGCGCCAGCGCCCAGTCGAACGCCGAGTCGCCACCACCGACGATCACCACGTGCTGGTCCGCGTGCTCGGCGAGCACCGGCACGAAGTGCACCATGCCGCGCCCCAGCCAGCCGTCGCCCGCGGGCAGCGGCCGCGGGTTGAACTCGCCCATCCCGGCCGTGATCAGCACGGCCTTCGTGATGATCGAGGACCCGTCCGCGAGACCGATCCGCAGACCGTCCTCAATGGACTCACAGGTGCGCGCCTGGCGGCCGAGCAGGTAGGTCGGCTTGAACTGACCGGCCTGTTCCACCAGGCCGTTGACGAGGTCGCGTCCCCGGACGGCGGGGAACCCCGCCACGTCGAAAATCATCTTCTCCGGATACATCGCGGTCACCTGACCGCCCGGTTCGGGCAGGGCGTCCACGACGGCGACGTCCATCTCCCGGAAGCCTGCGTAATAAGCGGCGAACAACCCAGTCGGACCCGCTCCCACGATGAGGAGGTCGACGTCACGCTCCATGAGTGGTGCCCTTCTGCCAGTGGTGGGTGGCAGTGCTGTGATCGACCATAGAGACTCGGAGGTATGTCTGAACAGGAGTACCGCGTCGAGCACGACACGATGGGTGAGGTCCGCGTGCCGGTCGACGCATTGTGGCGCGCCCAAACCCAACGCGCGGTCGAGAACTTCCCGATTTCCGGTCGAGGCCTGGAACGCGCCCAGATCCGCGCGCTCGGTCTGCTCAAGGCCGCGGCCGCCCGTGCCAACGCCCGCCTCGGCGTTCTGGACGAGGACCTCGCGTCCGCCATCGCCACCGCCGCCGACGAGGTCGCCGCGGGCAAGTGGGACGACCACTTCCCGGTCGACGTCTTCCAGACGGGTTCCGGCACGTCCTCGAACATGAACGCGAACGAGGTCATCGCCACCCTGGCCACCCGCGCGCTGGGCCGCGACGTGCACCCGAACGACCACGTCAACGCCTCGCAGTCGTCCAACGACACGTTCCCGACGACCCTGCGCGTGGCCGCCACCGAGGCCGTGGTCACCGACGTGATCCCGTCGCTCCAGCACCTCCTCGGCGTGCTGGAGTCACGGGCCGCCGAGTGGTCCGACCTGGTCAAGTCCGGCCGCACGCACCTCATGGACGCGGTGCCGATCACGCTGGGCCAGGAGGCGGGCGCCTGGGCGTCGCAGGTCCGCTACTCCGTCGAGCGCCTCTCGTCGTCCGTCCCGCGCCTCGCGGAACTCCCGATCGGCGGCACCGCCGTCGGCTCCGGCCTGAACGCCCCCGCGGAGTTCGGCGCCCTGGTCTCCGCGGAACTGGCCGCCGCCACCGACCTCCCGCTGGCCGAGGCCCGCGACCACTTCGAGGCGCAGGCCACCCAGGACGGCGTCGTCGAGATCTCGGGCCAGCTCCGCGCCACCGCCGTGGCGTTGTTCAAGATCGCCAACGACCTCCGCTGGCTGGGTTCCGGCCCCCGCACCGGCCTCGGCGAGCTCGCCCTGCCGGACCTCCAGCCGGGCAGCTCGATCATGCCGGGCAAGGTCAACCCGGTGATCTCCGAAGCCACGATGATGGTCGTGGCCCAGGTCATCGGCAACGACGCCGCCGTCGCGTTCGCCGGCTCGCAGGGCAACTTCCAGCTCAACGTGATGCTGCCGGTCATCGCCCGCAACGTGCTGGAGTCGTCCCGCCTGCTCGCCGCGGTGTCCCGCCTGCTCGCCGACAAGGTCCTGCTCGGCACCGAACCCTCGGCCGACCAGATGCGCGAGTACGCCGAGTCGTCGCCGTCCATCGTCACGCCGCTGAACCGCTACATCGGCTACGAGGAGGCGGCGTCGATCGCCAAGCAGTCGCTGAAGGAGCGCAAGACGATCCGCGAGGTGGTGCTGGAACGCGGCCACGTGCCGGGAAAGCTCACCGAGGAGCAGCTGGACGCGGCCCTGGACGTCCTGCACATGGCCCGAGGCGGCCGCTGACGTTCAGGCGCTCCGGTCGTCACGCCTCGGCGACCGGAGCCGCCACGTCCTCGGCGAGGAACGGGTATCTCCGCACGACGGCCGAGTGGTCGACCTTCGGCACAGTCCAGTGATGGGCTCGCATGTGCGCGAGGAACTCCTCCGGCAACGTCACGTGGTAGTTCCGCAGGTAGTGGCCGAGCGTGCCGCTCCAGAACCACACGCCGTCGGTCCACTCACCCCGATCGCGGAGACGGGGACCCTCCGGGTCGAGGAGGTCGGTCGCCGGCGACGCCGTGATCAAGACGACCTCGCCCTGTTCCAGGTAGCGCAACGCGTCCTGCTCCCACGGCTGCTCACCACCGGCCATCGCGGCCCTGACCTCGTCCGCCGTCCGGTAGAAGCCGACCTCCCTGGCCGCCGGACCGCCGTCGAGAAGCTGGTACGGGGTGACCAGGAGCTCGTGCCGCGCCTCCACGCCCCACGGCTGGGCGGTCGAGACCGTGACGAGGTCGCCGTCGGCCGCCACCACCTCGCAGGCGATCTCGAGGTAGCACGGGAGCTCGTCCTCGGGGTGCACACCGACGGCAGGCGCCTGGTCGACCAGAGTCCACTCGACCCCGGACGCGTCGACGAGCCGGACCTCGACCCTCTGGTCGTCGACCCACCGGACCGCCTGGCACCGCAAGCGAGTCACGAGTACATCGCGAGCCAGATCGCGATGTAGTGGCAGATCGCCGCCACCACGGTCGCCGCGTGGAAGAACTCGTGATACCCGAACACCTGCGGCCAAGGGTTCGGCCAGCGGGTCGCGTAGAACACCGCGCCCACCGTGTACAAAGCGCCACCCACCAGCAACAGCACTAGAGCCGCGACCCCGGCGTGGTGCAGCAGCTCGGGCAGCACGAACACCGCCACCCAGCCGAGCGCGATGTAGATCGGCACCCCGAGCCACCGCGGCGCGTGCGGCCACGCCAGCTTCAGGGTCACGCCGAGCAGCGCGCCGATCCAGACGACCCACAACACGGTGGAACCGGTCCCGGGGTCCATGGCCAGCAGGGCGAACGGCGTGTAGGTGCCCGCGATGAACACGAAGATCATCGAGTGGTCCATGCGCTTCATCCACGTGCGGACGCGGTCGGACTTCCACGTCACGCGGTGGTACAGCGCCGAGACGCCGAAGAGGCCGAGGACCGTCAGGCCGTAGACGGAGGTGGCCAGGGCGGCGCGCGCGGACACTGTGGACGCCGCGAGTGCGATGAGTGTCGCGCCTGTCGCCACCGAGGCGATGAACGACCAGAAGTGCAGCCATCCACGCAGGCGCGGCCGCAGTCCGGGCTGGGGAGGAACGGTCGCAGTGGTCACGGGGCCCTAGGTTACGCGACCGTAGGTTTCCGACCACGGCTCAGTGATGAACCTTGCACGGCGTACGCTGTTCGGACGTGGCACTCCGCACCCGTGTGAAAGACGTCGCCGTCCACCTCTACGAGTGGATACTCCGGCGCGAGGTGAGCTCGAGCGCCCAGGCTCCCAAGCACGTGGGCGTGGTCCTCGACGGCAACCGCCGGTGGGCGCGGGAAGCCGGGTTCACGGACGTCGCACATGGACACCGGGCCGGCGCGCGCAAGATCCTCGAGCTGCTCGAGTGGTGCGGCGAGGCGAACGTCGAGGTCGTCACGCTCTGGATGCTGAGCACCGACAACCTCAGCCGCGACAACGACGAGCTGGCGCCGTTGCTCGACATCATCGCGGACATCACCGACGAGCTGGCCGAGGACGGCAAGCCGTGGCGGGTGCGGCACGTCGGCGCGCTCGACATGCTGCCCAAGGAGCACGCCGAACGTCTCTCGAACGCCACCGCGCGCACCAAGAACCGCACGGGCATCCAGGTCAACGTCGCCGTCGCGTACGGCGGCCGGCAGGAGATCGCGGACGCGGTCAGGAAGCTGTTGCAGGCGCACGCGGAGCGCGGCGGCACGATCGAGGAGCTCGCCGAGGTCCTCGACGTCGACCACATCGCCGAGCACCTCTACACGTCCGGGCAGCCCGACCCCGACCTGATCATCCGCACGTCCGGTGAGCAGCGGCTCTCCGGCTTCATGCTGTGGCAGTCGGCGCACTCGGAGTTCTGGTTCTGCGAGGCCTACTGGCCCGGTTTCCGCCGCACCGACTTCCTGCGGGCGATGCGCGAGTACGCCAAGCGCCACCGCCGCTACGGCGGCTGACGGTCCTCCACGAACGCCGAAGGGGCGCCCACCGCGAGGTGAGCGCCCCTTCGTTCGAACTGCGAGATCAGCCCCAGTGCGGGCCGAAGTCGTCGCCGTCCTCGATGCCACCGGCGGCGCAGGTCTCGGTGATGGAGGGCGAGTTCACCGGAACCGCTCCACCGAGCACCGCGACGTTGTTGCCACAGGCACCGACGACGCCGTTGAGGTTGTTGGCGTTGCCGACGATCAGCAGCGGCTCGTTGACCCAGTGGTGGCCGGGGGCGGCCATTGCCGGGGAACCGATGGCGGCGAACGCAGCAGCGACGCCGAGAGCGGCGGCAGCCTTCTTCAGCACGATTTTTCTCCTCATGAAGGTTTAAAGCGGGAAAAACGCGTCTGGGGGCGCCAGAAATGACGCCCCCAGACGTGGATCAAAGGGAGATCAGCCCTCGTCGACGATGCCGCCGGCGGCGCAGGTCTCGGTGATCGACGGCGAGTTGATCGGCACGGCGCCGCCCAGGACACCGACGTTGTTGCCGCAGGCGCCGATGGTGCCGTTCAGGTTGTTGCCGTTGAGCAGAACCAGCAGGGGGCCGTTCTTCCAGTGGTGTCCACCGTGGCCCTCGCCGGCCATGGCGGCCGGGGCGAACGCGAGCGACAGCGCGGCGGCAGCAGCCACCACGGCACAAGCCTTCTTCATGTGATTCTCCTTCATGTCGGGTTATCCCCGTCATTTCCGGAGTCTTCGGGGATCTCCGGAGTCGGTGGGGTCTCCGGGCGGAAACGCTATAGGTGTTGATCCGAATTGGCGGCCCGCGTGACCCCATTGTGTGACGTCAAGATCAACAACATTCCCCGATGGAGTGGTCGTCGATTCACGATTCGGTCGCGAGTAAGACGCTGTGGTAGACGCTCTAAGCTCTCCGGCTCATGGAAGCCAACGAGCTCGTGCGGGCCTACCTGGTGCTGGGGCTGCGGCTCGGGCGCCTGGTGCCCGGGTTCGTCGACTCGTTCACCGGCGACCCGGCCCTGAGCCGCGCCGTCGACAACGAACCGCGCCTGCACCCGAGGGCGCTGGGCGACCACGCGCGGCTGCTGCGCCGCGAACTCCCCGGCAGCGACCTCGCCGACCAGCGCAAACAGTTCCTCGACGCGCACCTGAGGGCGTTGGAGTGCACCGCGCGCAAGCTCGACGGCCAGGTCGTCTCGTTCGTCGACGAGGTGCAGCAGTACTTCCAGGTGCGCATCCGCCCCGGCGACGAGGACGCGTACCGGCAGGCCCACCGCAGCCTCAACGCCGTGCTGGAGGGCCCTGGGACGCTCGCCGAACGCCTCGGCGACTTCCGCGCGGACGACGAGGTGCCCCGGCGCCGCCTCCAGGGCGCCGTGCAGGCGTTGTCGAGCGCCCTGAGGGACCGCGTGCGGCAGAAGTTCGCGCTGCCCGAGCAGGAGATCGTCGAGTACCAGATCGTCACGAACAAGCCGTGGAGCGGCTTCAACTACTACCTGGGCGGCTACCGCAGCCGGGTCGCGGTCAACGCCGACCTCGGGCACCGCATGTCGAACCTGCCGCACCTGGTCGCGCACGAGTCCTATCCGGGCCACCACACCGAGCACTGCCGCAAGGAGGCGGGGCTGGTCGCGAAGCGCGGCCACGCCGAGCAGTCGATCTTCCTGATCAACACGCCGCAGTGCCTGATGGCCGAGGGCATGGCGGACCTGGGCCTGCACGCCGCGGTCGGGCCCGGCTGGGGCCGGTGGACGGAGGAGGTGCTCGGCGACCTGGGGTTGCGAATGGACGGCGCACTGTCCGAAAAGGTCGAAGCGGCGGCGTCCGGCCTGCTCACGGTGCGGCAGGACGCCGCGCTGCTGCTACACGATCGGGGTGCGGATCAGGATGACGTGGTTGCGCATCTGTGCAGGTGGCTGCTAGTCCCCGAGGCTCGCGCACGGCAAATGGTTCGTTTTCTGGCGGACCCGCTGTGGCGCGCGTACACGACCACATACGTCGAAGGGGTGCGTCTCGTGCGGGCGTGGTTGGACGTCCGTGCGCCTGGAGAGTCGCTCGACTCCCGCTATCTGAGACTTCTCGACGAGCCGCTCGTGCCGGATTCACTCGAATCCCAGGTGCGCGACGGTCTCTCGTGGCTTGCCCGCAACACCCAGGAGAACGCCATCTGACCAGCTAGAACACGGCTGCGGCCATGTTTCGGGCGGTTGTCCGGCAGATGACAAATTCGGATTCACCTGTGTGGCTTCGTGCAGATGGGGCACTTCCACAGGTAACTTCGAAAGCGGCGGGACGCGACCACTGCGGACCGCGCAGGGAGGCTCTGATCGTGGCAGAAAACGTCGCGAGGGGGCCGGCACCCGGCCCTCGTGGTCGACCTGCCTGACGCCGTACCGGCGGAAGGCGAGACGACCGATCAGGGTGGTGCCTGGCCCAGCGAGGAGCGGACGCGGGTGCCGCGTTCGTGAGGGAGTTGCCGTGAACGCACGACGTCCCGCGAGCCGTACCTCAGGCTCATCGCGCAGTTCTTCCTCCAGGCGCAAGTCCGCCGCCCCAGCCATCACGACATATGTGCTGGACACGTCGGTACTGCTGTCCGATCCTCTCGCCCCCACCCGGTTCGCGGAGCACGAGGTCGTGCTGCCGCTCGTGGTGATCAGCGAGCTGGAGGGCAAGCGCCACCACCCCGAACTGGGCTGGTTCGCGAGGGAAGCCCTGCGCCTCCTCGACGACCTGCGCTTGCGGCATGGTCGCCTCGACTCGCCCATCCCCATCGGGGATGTGGGAGGCACCTTGCACGTCGAGCTCAACCACTCCGACCCGGAGGTGTTGCCATCAGGTTTCCGAACGGACTCCAACGACGCCCGAATCCTCGCGTGCTCCCTCAACCTCGCTGCTGAGGGCCGCAACGTCACCCTGGTGACGAAGGACATGCCGCTGCGGGTCAAGGCCGGATCGGTCGGCCTGCCGGCGGAGGAGTACCGGGCGCACGACGTGACCCTGTCAGGCTGGACGGGAATGTCCGATCTGGACGTTCCGCAGTCCCTCGTGGACGGCCTGTTCAAGGAGAACGTCGTCGACCCCACCCAGTACGAGGACCTCGAGCACATCGCCGAGCTGCCCTGCCACACCGGACTCCGGTTGCTGTCGGGCACGTCGAGCGCTCTGGGGCGGGTGACCGCGGACAAGCAGATCAGGCTGGTGCGCGGGGATCGGGAGGCGTTCGGACTGCACGGGAGGTCCGCGGAACAGCGGATCGCCCTGGATCTCTTGCTGGACTCCGAGGTCGGCATCGTCTCGCTGGGCGGACGTGCGGGCACCGGCAAGTCGGCACTGGCGCTCTGCGCGGGCCTCGAGGCCGTGATGGAGCGCAGGCAGCACCGGAAGGTCGTGGTGTTCCGGCCGTTGTACGCGGTCGGTGGCCAGGAGCTCGGATACCTGCCGGGTAGCGAGAACGAGAAGATGGGGCCGTGGGCGCAGGCGGTGTTCGACACCCTCGGCGCGCTGGTGAGCCAGGCGGTCGTGGAAGAGGTGATGGACCGCGGGATGCTCGAGGTCCTGCCCCTCACCCACATCCGCGGCCGTTCGCTGCACGACTCGTTCGTGATCGTGGACGAGGCGCAGTCGTTGGAGCGCAACGTGTTGCTGACCGTGCTGTCGCGGCTGGGCAGCAACTCGCGGGTGGTGCTGACGCACGACGTGGCGCAGCGCGACAACCTGCGGGTCGGCCGGCACGACGGCGTGGCGGCGGTGATCGAGAAGCTGAAGGGCCACCCGCTCTTCGCTCACGTCACGCTGACGCGCTCGGAGCGTTCGCCGATCGCGGCCCTCGTCACCGAGATGCTGGAGGAGGACTACGCCTCGTAGTTCCCGTCCGCTGGTGTGAAACGGCCCCGCGCACTTCGTTGCGCGGGGCCGTTCTGCTTCTAGTCCAGGGCCCGTTTCATGAAGCCGCGCAGGCCGAGTGCGCCGAAGCCCGCGATGGCGGCGACGAGCACGAGCAGCACGATCGGCAGCGGGATGTGCGGCACGTTCGGCACGAGCTCGGCGCGCATGCCCTCGCTGACGTACGTGAGCGGGTTGAGCGCGCAGATCACCTTGAACCACAGCAGGTCGTCGCTCAGCGACCGCCACGGGAACTGCGACGAGCCGGTGAACAGCAACGGCGTGAGGATGACCGCGAACATGACGTTGACGCGTCGCGCGGGCACCGACGTGCCGATGACCATGCCGACACTGCCGCCTGCGAGGCATCCCAAGATGATCACGAGCAGAGCGCCGGGAATCCCTTCCCACGCCCAGGAGACGTCGAGCATGACGAACCCGACGGGCACCATCAGCACGGCCGCGAAGAAGCCGCGGATGGCGCCGAACACGATCTTCTCGACGGCGACGAGCGGGATGGAGATGGGCGCGAGCAGCCGGTCCTCGATCTCGCGCGTCCAGCTGAAGTCGAGCACCAGCGGCAGCGTGGTGTTCTGCAGCGCGCCCAGGAAGCCGTTCATCGCGATGATGCCGGGGAGCAGCACCTGCGCGAAGTCGTTCTGCACGTAACCGATGTCCCCCAGCACCTTCGCGAAGATGAAGAGGATGAAGAACGGCTGGATGATCACCTGGGCGAGGAAGCTCGGCAGCTCGCGGCCCGTGACGAAGACGTCGCGCCACAGGATCGCCTGGAACGTCCTGAGTTGGCTCACCGCAGCTCCCTGCCGGTCAGGTGGATGAAGACGTCCTCGAGGCTGGGCTTGCCGATCGCGACGTCGCTGACCGTCACGTCGAGGTCCCGCAGCACGTTCAGCACCGCGGGCAGCGTGATCGAGGTGTCGGCGTCGGTGTAGACGCGGAACATGTTCCCGATCTCCTCGACCCGCTGCGCTCCGTCCACTTCGGACAGAGCTTGGGTGATCTTGGCGCTGTCGTGGCCGTTCGGGCTCACCGTGACGCTGACGGTGTTGCTGCCGGGCAGGTTCTTGGTGAGCGCGTCCGGCGCGTCGAGCGTGAGCAGCTTGCCGTGGTCGACGATGCCGACCCGGTCGCACAGCTTGGTGGCCTCGTCCATGTCGTGCGTGGTGAGCACGACCGTGACGCCGTCCGCGTGCAGCGCCGCGATCCGTTCGTGGACGAAGAGCCGGGCCTGCGGGTCGAGACCGGTGCTCGGTTCGTCGAGGAAGAGCACCTTGGGCCGGTGCATGAGCGCGCGGGCGATCATGAGCCGTTGCGCCTGCCCGCCGGACAACGTGTCGACGAGCGCGTTCTGGTGGTCCTTGAGGCCCATCCGCTCGATGATGTCGTCGGCGAGCTGCTGCCGTTCCTTCGGCCCGATGCCGTGGTAGGCGGCGTGGAACAGCAGGTTCTGCCGCGCGTTGAGCGACCGGTCGAGGTTGTTGCGCTGCGGCACCACCGCCAGCAGCTGCCGCGCCTGCTTGGAGTCGGCCACCACGTCGACCCCTTCCACGAGCGCCTGCCCCGACGTGGGGCGGACGCGCGTGGTGAGGACACCGACCGTCGTCGTCTTGCCGGCGCCGTTCGGCCCGAGCAACCCGAAGACCTCGCCGCGGTGGACGTCGAAGCTCAATCCGTCCACCGCAGGCTTTTGTCCAGTTTTATAGACTTTGCGGAGATCTCTTACCGAGACCGCTTCGTCCACTTTCTCACCATCCCCCTGGCAACGGCCTTCCCTCCGCAAAACCAGCGGCGGACTGAACGCCGAGCACAGCCTTGTCGTGGAATTCCTCCAGCGAGGTCGCGCCGGCATACGTGCAGGCCGAGCGAACGCCGGACGTTATCGCATCGAGCAGATCCTCCACGCTCGGACGCACCGGGTCCAACTTCATTTTCGAAGTGGAGATCCCTTCCTCGAACAACCCCTTCTTGGCCCGCTCAAACGCGTTGTCCCCCCGCGTCCGCGCACTCACCGCCCGCTTCGAGGCCATTCCAAAGGATTCTTTGTAAAGGTTGCCGCGCTCGTCCCGCTGCAGATCTCCGGGCGACTCGTAGGTCCCCGCGAACCAACTGCCGACCATCACGCTGCTGGCCCCGGCCGCAAGCGCCAGCGCCACGTCCCGCGGGTGCCGCACCCCGCCGTCGGCCCAGACGTGCTTCCCGAGCCGGCGCGCCTCTTTTGCGCACTCGGCCACAGCGCTGAACTGGGGCCGCCCGACGCCGGTCATCATCCGCGTCGTGCACATCGCACCGGGCCCGACCCCGACCTTGATGATGTCGGCCCCGGCCTCGACCAGATCCCGCACACCCTCAGCCGTGACCACGTTCCCCGCGGCCACCGGCACACCGATTTCCTTGAGCGCCTGGAGCGCGGCGATCATCTTCTCCTGGTGCCCATGAGCCGTGTCCACGACGAGCACGTCGACCCCGGCCTTGACCAACGCCTCAGCCTTGGCCCGCACGTCCCCGTTGACCCCAACGGCAGCCGCGACCTTCAACTTCCCGTCGTCATCCTTGGCAGGCTGATAAACCTCGGCCCGCAGCGCCGTCAACTCGGTCAGCACCCCACGAAGCCGCATCGCCTCGTCCACCCCCAACGCCACCTTGTGCGCGCTGTGGTGCAACTCGTCGAACACGTCCTGAGGCCGCGACTCGAGCGACAACTTCAACACGTCGGTGTTCATGACATCGCCAAGCCGAGCAAACCGATCAACCCCGGTCAACGCCGCCTCGTCAACAACCCCGAGCGGCCGCCCACCGTCGT
The DNA here is from genome assembly GCF_050936595.1 of Lentzea sp. CA-135723. Taxonomy (NCBI): domain Bacteria; kingdom Bacillati; phylum Actinomycetota; class Actinomycetes; order Pseudonocardiales; family Pseudonocardiaceae; genus Lentzea; species Lentzea sp. CA-135723. Next base: position 4,938,860 of record NZ_JBNJMK010000001.1, read on the forward strand.
CCACAACAACAACGGCCCCATGAGCCCGCTTGTGGAGGAGGTTCCACGCATCAGCGACCGCATCCCCAGTGCCGAGCGTCAACGGCGTGTCCCAAACAGGATGCCGCTCCTTGACCCACGCGATGATCTCCGCAACGGCCTCGGTGGGCACGTCCTGCGGAATCACCACCAGCCCACCCCGCCGAGCGATGGTCTCAGCCATCCGCCGCCCGGCCACGGCCGTCATGTTCGCGACGACAACGGGAATGGTGGCCCCGGTACCGTCCGAAGTGGAGAGGTCGACACCGAACCGCGACTCCACGGCACTGCGGCCGGGAACGAGGAACACGTCGTCGTAGGTCAGGTCGTAAGAGGGTCGATGCCCTTCGATGAACCGCACGTGCTTCCACGATACCCGCAGCGTCTCCCCAGGGCACGCCGCTCGAACCGCACCCCCGCGCGACCCGCCAGCGGTGCGGCAGGCGGGTGCGCACCAGTTGCGCCGGCCCACCTACAGTCGCCGACCGTGCGCTGCACCCGCCTGTTGGCTCCGCCTGCGTGCGCCCTGCCGACCTTTGCCCGGCCTGGGCACGCCTCGCTGGCCGTGCGGTCGCGGGCGTGCAGTGGCGGGCGTGCAGTGGCGGGCGTGCGGTGACGGCCTGGACCGGCCAGCCATCTCCGTCACTCAGCGTGCTCTGCCAACCTTGCCTCACGGGGATCAGCCCGCCCGTCAGTCGTGCTGCTACGGGCTGGTTGGGCGGCGCACAGGCCGGTCCTGACTGACAGCGCCACCCACCGCAAGATCGCGAGTTATCCACAGGCTGACGGCATTCTGACCTGCGGATACCCCTGGTTGGGATAACCTGTGGATAGCCGGGAACCCAAAACGCTTTTCACTCGTTCCGCAAGGTAAGGAAGCGCGGGGGGCGGGTCGGACGGATGCTCACCGGCTGTGTTGTACAGGTGGCCAGCGCCGAGCCCTGGACGTGACGAGGTCAGGCCAGTCGGGGCACGTCGAACGTGCCGAAGTCAGGCCGGCTGGAGACGGGCAGCATGTCGGCGCGCTGCCCAGCGCGACGCCGGTTCGGGCGGCCTTGCGCCACCTCCAGCCCAGCCGGAGCGGTCCACTTCAGCCGGAGCCGCCCGGGACGTCGGCGCCGCCGGACGGCTCGAGGGTTGCCCCGAGTTCCTGCGTTGCCTCAGGGCTTAGGGTTCCGCGCGACGCTCGGGGGACTCCACTCGGCGCTTGGGGACTCCACGCGGCGCTCGGGGACTCCACGCGGCGCTCGGGGACTCCACGCGGCGCTCGGGGATTCCGCGCGGCGCTCGGGGGTTACCGCGGGGTCCAGGCGTAGCCCGTGGTAGTGGTGATGGTGGTGAAGCCGAGGCGTTCGAGGATCGGGCGGCTGTCCTCGGAGGCGTCCACCTGGAGGTACTTGGTGCCTCGCGCCACGGCGAGCCGGGCTCGGTGGGCGATCAGGGCTTTGTAGATGCCCTTGCCTCGCCAGGCTTTGAGGGTGCCGCCGCCCCACAGGCCCGCGAACTCCGTGCCGGGGACGAACTCGATGCGCGAGGAGGAGACGACCCGGCCGTCTGCCTCGGCCAGGACGGCGATCGTGTTCGGGTCGTTCTGCTTGTCGAGGAGGTGGGCTGCCAGCCAGTCGTGGTTGCGGCCGAAGACTTCGGCGGCGGTGGCGGCCAGGTTGTGGATGTCGGCCTCGGTGGTGGCCTCGCGGATCGTCACGCCGGCCGGGGTGGCCTGGGTGGTCATGGCGGAGGCCAGGCCTACCAGGACTGTTTCGCGGCCTTCTGATTCGAAGCCTGCTGCTTCCAGGCGGGCTGGGAGGTCCGCTGGGGTGTCGTGGCCCCAGGTCTTCCACTCGACGGGCTGGTTGCGGGCTGCGAAGAAGTCGCGTTGGCGGGCGATGAGGGTGTCGAGGGCCTTGCCCTCGACGTTCAGGGTCGGGGGGCCGCCGATGAAGCCTCGGCGGCTTGGCCAGGTCACGCGGAACACCGGGCCGTCCTGGTGCACCTCGGCGTCCTGGTCCGGGATCGTCCACTCTGCTGGGCGGGCCTGGGTGTCGAAGGCGCTGAGCAGCGCGGCTGCGGAGGTCATTCGGCGACGCTAGGGGTGGCGGTGGCTTGGGCGCATGTGAATATCGCCCCCTCGCCTGCGGCCTCGCCTCGCAACGGCGGGCCTCGCGACGCCTCGGCTGACGACGCCACGCCTGCCGAGGCCTGGCATGGCACCAGCCGGACTGGGCTGGGCTGGCATCGGGCCGGCTGGCCTGGTCTGGCATCGACTAGGCGGGGCGAGACTCGGTTGGGCGAGACTCGGTTGGGCGAGACTCGGTTGGGCGAGACTCGGTTGGGCGAGACTCGGTTGGGCTGGCCTGGTTGGGCTGGCCTGGCTCGGGCTGGCCTGGCTCGGGCTGGCCTGGCTCGGGTCGGGTCGGCCCGGGCCGGCTCGGCTCCGCTCGGCTCGGGGCGGGTCGGGTCGGGTCGGATCGGCTCCGCTCCGCTCGGGCCGGGGCGGCTCAGCTCGGGTCGGCTCGGGGCGGGAGCGTTGCGGTTTCAGGGGGTGGGGGTTGGGTTTGCTGTGGGCAGGAGGGCCCGCACCTCCTCGATCGTGGTGGCTTCTGACGGGTCCTTGTCCGGGCGGTAGCGCACTACTCGGGCGAAGCGCAGGGCTACGCCTCCTGGGTAGCGCGGGGAGACCTGGACGCCGTCCAGTTCGATCTCGATCACCAGTTCCGGGCGGACCATGACCACCCAGTCGTTGCGGTCGGTCGCGATTTCCTGGAGGGCTTCGGTCTGCCACTTCAGCAGGTCGTCGGTCAGGCCCTTGAAGGTCTTGCCCACCATGACCGGGGGGCCGCCGTCCGGGTCGCGGGCGCCCAGGTGCAGGTTCGAGAGCCAGCCTCGGCGGCGGCCGCTGCCCCACTCGACGCCGAGGACCACCAGGTCGAGGGTGTGGACCGGCTTCACCTTCTGCCAGGCCTTGCCTCGTCTGCCCGCCGCGTAGGGCGAGGCCAGCGACTTCACCATCACGCCCTCGTGGCCCGCGGCGAGGGCAGCTGCCACCACGTCCGCGGCCTGCGCCGGGGTCGGGTCCAGCACGCCTGGGATCACGTGCTCGCCCGCTACCTGGCGCAGGGCGGCCAGGCGGTCGCGGAGGGGGTCGTCGAGCAGGTCCTTGCCGTCGAGGTGCAGGCAGTCGAAGAAGTACGGGTGCAGCAGCAGCTCTCGTTCGTCCTGCGCGCCGAAGCGGCTCATCGTCTCCTGGAACGGGCGGGGTCTGCCCTCGTCGGTCAGGGCCAGGGTCTCGCCGTCCAGCACCACGGAGGTGCAGGGCAGGCCTCGGACCAGGTCGACCAGTTCGGGCACGGTCTTGGTGATCTCGCGCAACGTGCGGGTGTAGACGTGCACCTCGTCGCCGGAGCGGTGCACCTGGATGCGGGCGCCGTCCAGTTTGTGCTCCACCACGCAGCTGCCGATCTCGGCCAGCGCGTCGTCCAGCGACTCGGCGGGCGAGGCCAGCATCGGGCGCAGGGGGCGGCCCACCTCCAGCCGGAACGCCTCCAGCGCTTCGGCGCCGCCATCCAGGGCGGCCACGGCCGTCTCCGGCAGGCGGCCGGACAGCATGAACGCCCGCCGCACCGTCTCGCCGGGCACGTCCGCCGCGGAGGCGATCGCGTCCAGCATCACGCCCTCCAGCGCGCCCTGGCGGAGCTCGCCGGTGAGCAGGCGGCGCAAGAAGTCCTGCTCCTGCTCGGTGGAGCGGGCGAAGAGCGCCGTCAGCAGGTCCACCCGGCGTTGCGCCGAGCCCTTGCCGGACGTCGCGGCGACCTCGGCCAGCACCGCGTCAACCTCGGCGATCGTCAGCTCGGCACGCTCACCAGGCACCACGGACAGGTCGACGACGGTGCGCCAGCCCGTGCCGATCCGCCCCTGCCGCGGCGTGCCTATGAGGAAGGACACCACCGCGACCACCACATCCGCCGGCGCCGCGCGCAGCAACGCGGACAGCGCCTTGACCTTGGCCAGGCGCGACCGGGTCGCCGCCACCGCGGCCGACGTGTCGACCACTTCGGAGAGAAGCACAGGTCTCATGGTGCACCCGAGCACTGACATTTTCTGGAGGCGCGGACTAGGCTGGCGGGGTCAACCGTTCTACCTGGGGGTTTACCGCGCCATGCGTGTTTTCATCGCTGCCGCCCTGCTGTTCGCGGCGGTCGCCGCCACCTCGTTCGGCGGTCCCGCCACCGGCGACCGCGAGCACATCCTCGGCGCAAGTGCCGACACGAGCGCCAAGCGCGAGCACATCCTCTAAACGGAGAGGTCCGCGATCTCCCTGACCGCCTCGCGCAGGCGGTCGGGCGTGAGCGCCGCGTACCCGAGGACCAGGCCGGGCCACGTGGGCGTGCGCGTGTACTGCGCCAACGCCCAGACGTGCACGCCACGCTCGGCGAGCCTGCTCTTCAACGCGAGGTCATCGGTCCCGTCCGGCATGCGCAGCACGACGTGCAAACCGGCCGCGACGCCGATGGGCTGCCATGCGGGCAAATGCGATGCAACCGCTTCCAGCAACGCATCGCGCCTCTTCCGGTAGAGCGCGCGCGTACGGCGCAGATGCCGGTCATAGCCGCCCGTGCGCAGCAAGTGTGCGAACGCGGCCTGTGGGATCGTGCCGGTGCCCATGTCGTTGTACTGCTTGCGTTGCACGATGCCCTCACGCAGGCGTTCCGGCACCACGAGCCAGCCGAGGCGCAACGCGGGCGCGAGCACCTTGCTCGTCGTCCCCTGGTAGACGACGTGGTCGGGGGCGAGCGCCTGCAACGCACCCAGAGCCGGCCGGTCGTAGCGGTGTTCGGCGTCGTAGTCGTCCTCGATGATCAACCCGTCCCGCTCGCGCGCCCACTCGACGAGCGCTCGCCGCCGTTCCGGGTGGAGCACCACGCCCAGCGGGAACTGGTGTGCGGCGGTGACGAGCACGGCTCGACAGTCCGTTTTGGACAGCAGGTCGACGCGGATTCCCTTGTCGTCCACCGGAACCGGCACGGTGTTGAGGCCGTGCGACCGGAGCATGTGCTCGCCACCGAAGTGGCTGGGCTCCTCGATCGCGATGCTGCCGTTGAGGATTCTCGCGGTGAGCTGCAGCCCGTCCGCGGCGCCGTTGGTGATCACCGCGTCCTTCGCGGCGACCGCCCGGACGCGCGCCAGGTAGTCGACGATCTCCTTGCGCAGCCCCACGAACCCGGCCGGGTCGGGGTAGGCGAGGTCGTCGTCGGGGAGCTCGGCGAGCGCCGCGCGGTGCGCCGCCACCCACTCGGCACGCGGGAACGCGCCCAGGGCGGGTAGGCCGGGCCGCAGGTTGTAGCGCCAGCGCTGCGGTGGTTCCGGGACGCCGCACGCGCCTGCCGGGCCAAGGCTCGCGACGGTCGTGCCCGAGCCGCGCCGCGTCGTGAGGTAGCCCTCCGCGACGAGCTGCGTGTACGCCGACGTGACGGTGCCGCGCGCCACCTCGAGCTGGGCGGCCAGGTCGCGGCTCGACGGCAGGCGTGTGCCGGGTGGCAGGCGCCCGTCCCGGATCGCCCTGCGCAGCTCGACCTCCACGCCACGGCGCCGCTGATGCCCCGGCAACAGCAGCTCACGGAAAGTGGTCCAGTTCGTGGCCATCGAAGTGGAGCTTAAACCTGGACCAGTTCGGCGCAAGGCTTGCTGTCATGAAACTCGGGGTGGCCGCGGGAGCGACAGCGGCAACGATCGTCGGTGCGTCGGTACCGGTCACGGGAATGCTGGAGGGCTACCCGGTCCTGACCGGTCAGGCCATGCGCTACGCCCTCGGCGCGGCGGTGTTGCTGCTGGTGGCGCGCCGCCTGCCGATGCCGTCGTGGCGGGACGTGCCGCCGCTGCTCGGCGTGGTCGTCACCGGCATGCTCGGCTTCAACGCCGTGCTCATCGCCGCCCAGCAGTACGCGGAACCCGGCTTCGTCGCCGCCGTCATGGGCGGCGCGCCGATCGCGTTGGCGCTGCTTTCCCGTCAACGCACCGCATCGGCCGTTGTGGGTGCTGTGGTGGTGGCTGCGGGCATCGTGCTGTTGTCCGGCGGCGGCTCGTGGCACGGACCTGGCCTTGCCCTTGCGTTGGTCACCATGGCCGGTGAGGTGTGCTTCACGCTTTTCGCCGTGGGAGTCGTACGACGCCTTGGAGTGCTCGGCGTCGCCACGTGGACCTGCATCCTCGCCACGGTGATCGGCGCGGTGCTCGGGACGTTCGTCGGTGGCTGGCGGATGCCGGACACGCGGCAGGCCTTCGCGCTCGGGTTGCTGGCGGTGGTGGTAACCGCGCTGGCGTTCGGGCTCTGGTACTTCGCCGTGAACCGCCTGGGCTCCGACCGCGCCGGCGTGCTCATCGGCCTGATGCCGGTGTCCGGCCTCGCAACCTCCGTGCTGCTAGGTGCGCAGTCACTCTCTCTCGTGTCGGTCATCGGCGTCAGCACGGTCGCACTCGGGTGCGTCATCGGGCTCCGGAGGTCTCAGACGCCGAGGTCGGACGAGCAGGGTGACACGTCACCGGAGAGCAGGACTCCGGTGACGTCGACCATCGGCGTCGTCAACGGGTAGCTACGGCCCTTGTGCCTGTCAGGCCAGATCTGGTCCCTGCGAACGCAGATCGTCGACACGGGACATGGCATCGCGAAGTTCGTCCAGCCACGTGTCCGCGTGTTCGCCCACCAGCCGCACGGCCCATGCGAGGGCGTCTGCCCGTGAGCGCGCCACGCCGGCGGCGACGAGCGTGTCGAGCACCTGGCGTTCCGGCTGACGCAGACGCGTCATGACCGGCACGGCCAGGTGGGTGAAGAGCTCGCGCGTGCCGCCCTGGACGGCTCCCCAGGCGACCTTGCGGCCGTAGCGGTGCTCGGCCTGGCGCGCGATCTCGATGCGTTCGTCCCGGGTCTCCTCACGCCAGCGCGAGAGGCGGCCCGACTCCGCCGCGGACCTGGAGGCGTCGTCGAACTCGCCCTCCAGGTCCGGCAGGGTGCCGATGACCGTGATCTCCTCGCGGTCGACGATCACCTCGGGCTGGCCGGTGAACCAGCCGTCCGGGAGCCTGCCCGCGAACCACGCCGCCGCGTCGTCGGCCGAGGGCAGGTCGGCCTGCTGCCACCCGCCTCTGCCTCGCCATCCACGTGCCATCACAACCACCTCTGATTACATGATTACGTCATTACTGACGTTACGCCTGCAATCAGCGAAGGGTGTTCGCCATCAGCGAAGTGACCAGGGCTTCTGCGGAAACGACCGGCCGATCGCAGACGTAGCCGCGGCACACGTACGCGGCCGGGCCCTCGTCGACCAACGGCCGGTCCTCCAGCAACGGCACGGATGACGGCTCACCGGCCACGACGACGCCGCCTCCGGGCACGTTGGCCACCGCCGCCGCCCACAGCGACGCACGCCGTGTGTCGTCGGCGCCCACCACGGCCACCTGCAACGGTCCGGCCACCAACGCCTCGGCGACGGTCAGCCAGTGCCCGGCGAACCGCGGCGCACGGGCCACCAACAGCCCGGCCCGCGTCACGGCCGCGGAAGCAGCCTCGAAGTACCGCGAAGCACGATCGGCGCCGGACAGCAGCGAGGCGGTCAGCAGAGCCGAGGCCAACGACGACGCACCCGATGGCGACGCATTGTCCGTGGAGTCGGCAGGACGCCGTACCAACGTCTCGGCGTCGTCAGCCGTGTCGTAGTAGGCGCCAGGAGAGTCAGGAACAGCGAAACGAGAGAGTGCGGTGTCCAGCAGGCCGCACGCGAGGTCGAGCCAACGGATCGAGCCGGTGACCTGATGCAACGCCAACAGCCCATCGGCGACGCAGCCGTAGTCCTCCAGCACCCCGAACGACGGCCCGGCAACGCCGTCCCGTGAGGTGCGCAGCAGCCGTCCCTCCACCACGTGCACGGAGGCCAGCAACGACGCCGCGTCCGAAGCCGCCGCGATCCACGACGGTTCGTCGAAGAACGCCCCCGCCTCGGCCAGAGCAGCGATGACCATGCCGTTCCACGAGGCGATCACCTTGTCGTCACGGCCGGGCTGCGGCCGTGACGCACGCACGGCCAACAACGACGCACGCACCTCCTCCCCCGGCTCCGACACGAACCGCAACGTCGACTTGCCGTCCTCGAAGTTCGGCTCGGAAGTCACCCCGAACGCAGCAGCAGCGGAACCCAACTCCTCGAAGGACCACACGTAGGTAAGGCCCTCAACGCCGGAAGTGTCCGCATCCAACGACGCTGCGAACCCTCCATCGTCCGTGCGCAACTCACGCAACAAGAACCCGACCGTGTCACGCACAACGCGCGCATAGCGTTCAGCACCCGTCACACGAGAGAGATGCACGTAGAACCGCAGCAACAAAGCGTTGTCGTACAACATCTTCTCGAAGTGCGGCACCACCCACGACGCATCGACGCTGTACCGCGCGAACCCGCCACCGAGCTGGTCGTAGAGCCCGCCGTTGGCCATCGCATCGGCCGTGGCGGTGGCCATCGACACGGCCTCGACCGACCCTGTCCGTTCGTGGTGCCGCACCAGGAACTCCAGCGCCATCGACGGCGGGAACTTCGGCGCGCCACCGAACCCGCCGTTGCGCCGGTCGAACTCCCCGAGCAACGACACCACGGCACCGGCGAGCACGTCCGCGTCCACAACGGACGGCGGCAACGGCGCGGCGTGCCGGGAGATCTCCTCCACCACAGCGGAAGCGGACTCCAGGATCTCCGCGGGACGAGAGGCCCAGGTCGCCGCCACGGCCTCCACGAGCTGCCGGAACGACGGCATCCCCGGCCGCGGCGACGGCGGGTAGTAGGTGCCCGCGTGGAACGGCCGCGCGTCCGGCGTCAGGAACACCGTCATCGGCCACCCGCCAGACCCGGTCATGGCCTGCGTGACCTCCATGTACACGGCGTCGACGTCCGGGCGTTCCTCCCGATCCACCTTCACCGCCACGAAGTTCTCGTTCAGGAACGCCGCCACCGCAGCGTCTTCGAACGACTCGTGCGCCATCACGTGACACCAGTGGCAGGCGGCGTAGCCGACGGACAGCAACACCGGCACGTCGCGCCGCCGGGCCTCCTCGAACGCCTCCTCGGACCACGGCCACCAGTCGACCGGGTTGTCCGCGTGCTGCAGCAGGTAGGGGCTGGTCGCGTCCGCGAGTCGGTTCGCCATGACCTCCACCCTAAATCGCCTGCGAAACCAGCGACTGTCGATCAAACTCGACCTCGTGGACGACTCGACGAGCGGCAGACCCGCACACGACCTGAGGCACGAGACCGGACCGTTCGACGTGTTCGGTGACGTGCACGGATGCCGTGCGGAGTTGGAAGAGCTGCTCGTGAAGCTCGGGTACGAGGTCCAGCACGACGACGAGGGCCGCGCGACGGACGCGATCCCCCCGCGGAACCGCAAGGCCGTGTTCGTCGGCGATCTCGTCGACCGCGGCCCGGACACCCCTGGCGTGCTGCGCCTGGTCATGGGCATGGTCGCCAACGGCCACGCCCTCAGCGTGCGCGGAAACCACGAGGAGAAGCTCGTGCGCGCGTTGCGCGGCCACAACGTGACGGTGCGCCACGGCCTGGAGAAGTCGCTCGACCAGCTGGCGCGGGAAACGCCCGAGTTCCGGCGCCAGGTCGAGGAGTTCTGCGCCGGCCTGGCCCATCACCACGTCCTCGACGGCGGCGCCCTCGTCGTCGCGCACGCCGGCCTGCCCGAACGCATGCACGGCGGCACCGGCGGCAAGGTGCGCAGCTTTGCGTTGTACGGGGACACGACCGGCGAGACAGACCAGCACGGAATGCCCGTGCGCCTGCCGTGGGCCAAGGGCTACAAGGGCGCGGCGATGGTGCTGTACGGGCACGTCCTCTCACCTGAGGCGAAGTGGGTCAACAACACCATGTGCCTCGAAACGGGCGTGGTGTTCGGCGGAAAGCTGACCGCACTGCGCTATCCGGAACGCGAGCTCGTCTCCGTCCACGCGCACCAGGCCTGGTACCGCAGCAGCGCGCCGTTCCCGCCGAACGCCGACCTGGAGGTGTCATGATCCTCCAGGTCGTCATCGGCTCGCACGCCTACGGTCTCGCCGGCGAAGAGTCCGATGTGGACAGGCGCGGGGTGTTCGTCGCGCCCACGGAAGCGTTCTGGCGCTTCGAGAAACCGCCGACGAGCGTCGAGGGCCCCGAACCGGAGCTGCTCAGCTGGGAGGTCGAGCACTTCTGCAGGCTGGGGCTGAAGTCGAACCCGACGGTGCTCGAGACGCTGGTGAGCCCGCTCACCGAGATCAGCACGCCGATGGGCGAGGAGCTCAGGGACCTGTTGCCCGCGTTCCTCTCCCAGTACGCCGTGCGTGCGTTCACGCGCGCGACGGAGATGCAGTTGTCGCGCGCGGGGCGCAACCTCAAGCCGAAACAGCTGATGCACGTCGTACGACTCCGGCTCGTGGGTCTCAACTTGCTGCGCACGGGCCGTTACGACATCACGGCGGACCGCGAGCTCCTCAAGATCCGTCGCGAGGAGATGCCGTGGGCCGACGCCGTCGCGTGGGCGCACAGACTGGGTGACGAGATCGCGGAGGCGAAAGGCCCGTTGCCGGAGGAACCGGACAGGGAACGGGTGGAGGACTGGGTCGTGTCGGTGCGCAGGAGGATGTTGTGAGCTACGAGGTTCCCGACCTGAGCGAGGTGGTCGCCGAGCAGTCGCACGACCTGCTGTTCGCGACGGTCTCCGGCGCGCACCTGTACGGCTTCCCGTCCAGGGACTCCGACGTGGACCTGCGCGGCGTGCACGTGCTGCCGCTCGCGGAGGTTCTCGGGCTGCGGCACGGCCCCGAGACCAAGGAACGCATGTGGGTGCGGGACGGCGTGGAGATCGACCTCGTCACGCACGACGTGCAGAAGTTCTGCCGGCTCCTCACGCGCCCCAACGGCTATGTGCTCGAACAGCTGCTTTCGCCGTTGGTCGTGCACACGACGAACGCGCACGAGGAACTGACAGCGCTCGCGAAGGGGTGCCTGACGTCACGGCACGGGCACCACTACCGCGGGTTCGCCGTCACGCAATGGCGGCTGTTCGAGAAGACCGGCGAGATCAAGCCGTTGCTGTACACGTTCCGTGCGTTGCTCACGGGCGTGCACCTCATGCGCACGGGCGAGGTGAACGCGCACCTGCCGACGCTGGTCAACCTGCTCGACGGCCCCGACTTCCTGCCGGGACTCGTCGAGGCGAAGGTCCTCGGCGAGCACCGCGCGCTGGCGGGAGTGCAGAACAGGCCTGGTCCCGAACGGCTGGAGGCCGACGTCGCGCACTGGCACGAGCAGCTGCGACTGGCGCGGGAGACCAGCGACCTGCCGCTGGAACCGCCCGCGTTCGAAGAGGTCCACGACTTCGTGGTGAACCTCAGGCTGACCTAGTCCTTCTTCTCCGCGGCGGTGTCCTTCGCGGGCTCTGCCGGTTCGTCGAACGACGCCGGCAGGCCCTTGATGTGCTTGTTCATCGACTTGACGAGGAAGAACACCGCGATGAAGAAGACGATCAGCAGGACGAGGCCGACCGGGGAGGACTTGCCGAAGTCCTCGCCCTGGCCGCCCTTGTCGGTGTCGTTCGTGTTCGACGGCTGCACGGCGACGAGCGCCACCGTGCTGCCGAGGGAGAAGTCTGGGGAGAGCACCCCTAGACCTTAACTCCGGCGAACAGGTCGGTTTCCGGCAGCGTCGAGTCGACCTGCGAGCGGACGAGCTCGTACTCCTCGGTCGGCCAGATCTCGCGCTGCAGCTCCATCGGGATCCCGAACCAGCGGCTGGTCGGGTCGATCTGGGTGGCGTGCGCCTTCAGCGCCTCGTCGCGCACGTCGAAGTACTCGGCGCACTCGACCTGGGTCGTCACGCGCTGCATGACGTCCGGGCGGTCGGTGCTCCAGTTCGCGAGCCACTCGGCGTACGGCGACTCCAGGCCGCGGGCCTCCATCGCCTCGTGGAACGCGACGATCTTGGCGCGCGAGAAGCCGTGGCCGTAGTAGACCTTCTGCGTCTCCCAGGCCTCACCCAGCTCCGGCTTGAACGAGGCGTCGGCGGCCGCGTCGAGGGCGGCCATCGAGATCTCGTGCGTGCGGATGTGGTCAGGGTGCGGGTAGCCGCCGTTCTCGTCGTAGGTGACGACGACGTGCGGGCGGAAGTCGCGGATGGCCTCCACCAGGGACGGCACCGACTCCTCCAGCGGCACGAGCGCGAAGCAGCCCTCGGGCAGCGGCGGGAGCGGGTCGCCCTCGGGCAGACCGGAGTCCTTGAAGCCCAGCCAGCGGTGCTGGATGCCGAGGATCTTGGCCGCGTTGGCCATCTCCTCGCGGCGAACCTCGATGATGTTCTCCAGCACGTCCGGCTTGTCCATCGCCGGGTTGAGGATGCTGCCCGCACCACCGTCGGTGCAGGTCACGACCATCACGTCGTGTCCTTCGGCGATGTAGCGAGCCATCGAGGCCGCGCCCTTGCTCGACTCGTCGTCGGGATGTGCGTGCACTGCCATAAGGCGCAGCTTGTCGGCCATGACCCCCGTGGTCCTCCTGTGTGAACGGTCCTGCGACACTCATCAACTGAACGTCGGGCACCATTGTTCCCCAGAGCCGGAGGAGGGCGCGGACAAGTGGCACAGCGCGTGCTCCCCGAGGGGCGCTACAGCAAGCAGAGCCGCAAGCCGCTCTCGAAGTGGGCCCGCTGGGCATTACTCGCTGTAGCCGTCGCGGTAGGTGCCGTCATCGCCTTCGTCGGTTACCGAAATCTCGGCACAAAACCGATCGAGGCCAAGCAGACCGCGTTCATCCTCCTCGGCGACGACCAGGTGAAGGTCAGTTTCGAGGTTTCCCGCGATCAACCGGAGCGCGCTGCCGTCTGCATCATTCGGGCCCGATCCAAGGACGGGGACGAAGCAGGCCGGCGTGAAGTTCTGGTGCCGCCGGGAAATGACGTCGTCGTCGAGACAACTGTTCTCCGCACCTCGAAGCCGCCGGTCACCGGCGAAGTGTTCGGGTGCTCCTACCAGGTTCCCGCCTACTTGTCCACGAGCTAGCGGCCAAGCGGGTGATCTGCGGTTTAAACGGCGAGATGGGGAACAAATCGCCGTCGCTGAGCGTTGTCTCCGTGTTACTATTGCCGCTCAAGCACGGCCCCGGCGCGGGCCGTGTTTTTCCGTTCCGAGCCCCAGGCCCGGGAACTATCTGGTGCACACGCATGCACCAGAGCAAGACGAGGAGTTGGTGACCGTGAGCGACACCCAGGTGACCTGGCTGACCCAGGAGGCCTACGACCGGCTCAAGGCTGAGCTGGACGAACTGATCGCGTACCGCCCGGTCATGGCTGCCGAGATCAACGCTCGTCGCGAAGAGGGCGACCTCCGCGAGAACGGCGGCTACCACGCGGCTCGCGAGGAGCAGGGCAAGCAGGAGGCGCGCATCCGCCAGCTGCACGAGCTGCTCCAGGCCGCGAAGGTCGGTGAGGCTCCCACCACCAAGGGTGTCGCGGCACCGGGCACGGTGCTCACCATTCGCTACGAGGGCGACGACGAGTCGGAGACCTTCCTGCTGGCGACCCGCGAAGAGGGCGCGCACGGCGAGATGGAGGTCTACTCCCCGCTGTCGCCGCTCGGCAAGGCGCTGAACGGCGCGAAGGACGGCGAGACCGTCTCGTACGAGCTGCCCAACGGCAAGCAGCAGAAGGTCACGCTGATCTCCGCGGTTCCGTACTCGGCGTAGTTCCACCAGCTTGGGGATTGTGCTTTCGAACAGGCACAGGGCCGGTCACTTCGGTGGCCGGCCCTTTCCTTTTTTCACGCGTTCCAGGAGCGGTCGCACGCGTGGGGGCACCGGCGTGGAGAGCGCGATCGACGTCGAGAGCCTTCTCACGTGCGGCACGTCCACGATGTGATCGACGACGCGCTGCAGGTCGGAGTTCGACCGCGCGACCATCCGCACGAACAGGTCCCCCTGCCCGGTCGTCGCGTGCACCTCGCACACCTCGGGAATCGCGGCCAGCCCCTCGCACACCTCGGCCCGGCGGCCCTGCGCGATCTCGACGGTCGCGAACGCCGTCAGCCCGTAGCCCATCGCGCCGAGGTCGAGCGCCGGCGGGAACCCGGTGAGCACGCCCTTGTCGGTCAATCGATCCAGCCGGGCCTGCACCGTTCCGCGCGCGACCCCCAGCCGGCGGGAGCATTCGAGGACGCCCAGGCGGGGCTCGTCCGTCAAGAGCAGGAGCAGCTTCGCGTCCAGTTCGTCCACGGGCTGGTCAGAGTGCTCACTCTGCTGGTCGTTGAGCATAGATCACTATACAAATTGCCCTGAGAAATCGCTGACTATTGCTCACCCTGTCGGGTCTATTCATGCTGAATGGCATGACGCAGCAGCTTGACGACGTGAGCTACGACCAGCTCCGGCAGCTCGTGGGGTTGGTCGACTACGACGCGACCAAGGACCCCTTCCCCGTGCGCGCCATGGACGCCGTGGTGTTCGTCGCGGGTAACGCCACGCAGACCGCGTGGCTCTACCAGGTGGCGTTCGGCATGGAGCTCGTGGCCTACGCGGGCCCCGAGACCGGCCAGCGCAGCCACAAGTCGTTCGTGCTGAAGTCGGGCTCGGCCCGCTTCGTGATCCACGGCGGCGTCACGCCCAACTCGGACCTCCTCGACCACCACCGCCGCCACGGCGACGGCGTCGTCGACCTCGCCCTGGAGGTCGGCAACGTCGACCAGTGCGTGGAGCACGCACGCAAGCAGGGCGCGACCGTGCTGGAAGAGCCGCACGACGTGTCAGACGAACACGGCACGGTGCGTCTCGCGGCCATCGCGACGTACGGCGAGACCCGCCACACGCTCGTGGACCGCACTCGGTACAACGGCGTCTACCTGCCCGGTTACGTCGCACGGACCTCGACCGTGAAGCGTCCGGAAGGCGCCCCGAAGCGCCTGTTCCAGGCCGTCGACCACTGCGTCGGCAACGTCGAGCTCGGCAAGATGGACTACTGGGTCGACTGGTACAACCGCGTCATGGGCTTCGTGAACATGGCGGAGTTCATCGGCGACGACATCGCCACGGACTACTCCGCGCTGATGTCCAAGGTCGTCTCCAACGGCAACCACCGGGTCAAGTTCCCGCTGAACGAGCCGGCGATCGCGAAGAAGAAGTCGCAGATCGACGAGTACCTGGAGTTCTACGAGGGCGCGGGCGTCCAGCACATCGCGCTGGCCACCAACGACATCATCGCGACCGTCACGGCCATGCGCGACGCGGGCGTCGAGTTCCTGGAGACCCCGGACTCCTACTACGACGACCCTGCGCTGCGTGCGCGCATCGGCGAGGTCCGCGTGCCGATCGAGGTCCTCAAGGAGCACCGCATCCTGGTCGACCGCGACGAGGACGGCTACCTGCTGCAGATCTTCACCAAGCCCATCGGCGACCGGCCGACGGTCTTCTACGAGATGATCGAGCGGCACGGCTCGCTGGGCTTCGGCAAGGGCAACTTCAAGGCACTTTTCGAGGCGATCGAGCGCGAACAGGAGCGACGGGGCAACCTCTAGGGGCGATCCACCGGTAGGCTGCCTCACGGGGGACTCACATCGTCTGGAGGTGGCATGGCATTCGCACGACGCGTGGCCGCGGTGATTCCGCTGGTCGGAGCCGTGACCACGGCAGTGGCACTGACCGGCGCGGCGTTCCTGACGGTGGCGCACGCGGGCTGTGACGAGGCCGGCCGCTTCGTCCGCACCGGCGACGCGATCCAGTTCGTCGGCGGCTGTGTCAACGGCGCCGACCTGCCGGCGGCGCCCACGGCCGAGGCCGAGAACGTGGACAGGTTCGGCTCGAAGAAGCCCTAGCGAACGACGAAGGCCCCCTCACCAGCGGCGAGGGGGCCTTTCGCATGCGCGAGGTAGCGGGTCAACGCAGCTCGTAGGTGAACCGCAGCTTGTCCGGCCCGAGCTGGACGTCCTCCTCGGCGGCGTCGTGCATCACCTTCACGATCTGGTCGAACGACGTGCCGATGGCGGCTCGCGAGGCGTCGGCATGCAGCTCGCGGTGCACGCCGACGCCTCGCTGATCAGCTTCGACCGTCCAGTTCCACGACCTTCACGGTGCTCAGCCCAGCGCGGCCAGCAGGTCCGCCACCAGGTCGTCGCCGGACTCGATGCCCACCGACACGCGCACCAGGTCCGCCGGCACCTCCAGCAGAGACCCGGACGTCGAGGCGTGCGTCATCTTGCCGGGGTGCTCGATCAGCGACTCGACGCCGCCGAGCGACTCGGCCAGCGTGAACAGCTTGGTCCGGGCGCACACCTCCAGCGCCGCCGCCTCGCCGCCCTCGACGAGGAACGACACCATCCCGCCGAACCGGCGCATCTGCTTGGCGGCCACCGCGTGCCCGGGGTGCGACTCCAGGCCGGGGTAGATGACCTTCTTGACCCGCGGGTGCCGCGTCAGGGCCTCGGCGACGAGCTCGGCGTTGTCGGAGTGCTTCTCCATCCGCAGCTCGAGGGTCTTGATGCCGCGCAACGTCAGGTAGGCGTCGAACGGGCCGGGCACCGCGCCGGCGCCGTTCTGCAGGAAGCCGAACGCGGCGTCGATCTCGGCGTCGGAGGTGATCAGCGCGCCGCCGACGACGTCGGAGTGGCCGCCGATGTACTTGGTGGTCGAGTGCAGGACGACGTCCGCGCCCAGCTCCAGCGGGGTCTGCAGGGCGGGCGAGGCGAACGTGTTGTCCACGACCAGCCGGGCACCGGACTCGTGGGCCACCGAGGCGATGGCCGCGATGTCGCCGATGTTGAGCAGCGGGTTGGTCGGGGTCTCGATCCAGATCAGCTTCGTCTCGGGGCGGACGGCCGCGCGGATCGCGTCGACGTCGGACACCGGAGCCGGCGAGTGGGTGATGCCCCACTGCGAGAAGACCTTGTCGATCAGGCGGAACGTGCCGCCGTAGGCGTCGTTCGGGATGACGATGTGGTCGCCGGGCTTGAGGAACGTGCGCAGCGCGGCGTCGGTCGCTCCCATGCCGGAGGAGAACGCGCGGGCGTACGTGCCGCGTTCGAGGGACGCCAGGCACGTCTCCAGGGCGCGGCGGGTCGGGTTGCCGGTGCGCGAGTACTCGAAGCCCTCACGGAGGCCGCCCACGCCGTCCTGGGCGTACGTCGACGTCGCGTAGATGGGGACGTTCACCGCGCCCGTGGTCGGGTCCGGGTCCTGACCGGCGTGGATCGCCCTGGTGGCGAAGCCGTACGGAGTGCTCATGTTCGAAGGGTACTCACCCGTCCGGCCGCTCAGAGCGCTGGTCCACCAGGTGAACACCCCCGCCGAACGCAACAGCCCCCGGCCACCAGGTGGTGGCCGGGGGCTGTGCGGAAAGGCTTACCAGCCCTGCTGCTGACCGCCGTAGCCCTGCTGCGGGGGCTGGCCGTAGCCGCCCTGCTGGGGCTGCTGCGGGTAGCCGCCCGGCTGCTGCTGCGGGTAGCCACCGGTCTGCGGCTGGCCGTAGCCACCGCTCTGACCGGGGTAGCCGCCGCCGGCGGTGTCCGGCCAGTTGATGACGACCGTGCCGCAGATCTTGTCCGAGTAGGTCTCGTTCTTCGGCTTGTTCCACAGCGGCGCGAGGTAGTTGATCAGCGAGCCGATGCCGCAGAGCAGACCGAACGCGTTGTTCAGCAGAAGGCGCAGGAACGCGGTGCCGCCGCCGGGCGGCTGCTGCGTGTCCTCCTTGATCACCTTGATCTTGGCGACCTTCTTGCCGATCGACTGACCGGTGGAACCGCCCTTGAGGACCGTGTTCCAGATGTAGAAGCCGAGCAGACCGCCGTAGCCGACGATGTACCCGATCGTCAGGAACAGGCCCAGCGACGACGGGTCACCGGTGCCGGCGCCGATCGCGCTGAAGACGGTGATGATGATGCCGGCCACCACGCCGGGGGCGCCGTAGTCGATCAGACCGGCGATGGCGCGCGGGCCCCACTCGGCGTAGCCGGTGGGCGGCATCGGCGCACCGTAGCCCGGCTGGCCGTAGCCACCGGCCTGCGGAGCACCGTACGCACCCGCGGCCGGCTGGCCGTACGGGTTGGACTGCGGAGCGCCGTAGGGCTGCTGCGGGGCGCCGTAGGCACCGGCCGCGGGCTGGCCGTACGGGTTCGACTGCGGAGCGCCGTACGGCTGCTGCGGCGGCTGCTGGCCGTAGGCCGGCTGCTGCGGAGCGCCGTACGCGGGCGGCTGCTGGGCGGGGAACCCGCCGGAGCCGGGTCCCTGCGCAGGGAAGCCACCCGAGGACGGGGGCACCTGCCCGGGGCTGACGACCTGGGTGGCGTCCGCGTTCTGCTGCGGTGCAGCGGGAGCCTGCCCTGGCGAGACGACCTGCGTCGCGTCCGGGTTGGGGTTCGCCGCTGCCGGCTGGCCACCTCCCGGAACGATCTGCGTTGCGTCCGCGTTGGGCTCCTGCGGCTGACCGCCGAACGGATTTCCTGGCGGCTGCGGAGCGTTCATCCGGTTTCCAACCCCCTTGGCTGGGCCGTGTACGAGTGAGACAGGTGTTGATCTGGGGCGTCACGCTATCGGACGCACGGGGTTCTACGCTCAGCGACCAGCCAAGAACCCCAGAATGTCCTGCCGAGTTACGACACCCGCAGGCTTCCCGTCCTCCAGGACGAGCGCGGCGTCGGCGTTCGAGAGGGCGCTCATCGCGATGCCGACGGGCTCGCCGGCGCCGAGCGTGGGCAGCGGCGGCGACATGTGCTTGTCCAGGCGGTCGGACAGCTGCGCCTTCCCGGTGAAGAGCGCGTCGAGCAGGTCGCGCTCGTTGACCGCGCCCGCGACCTCGGCGGCCATGATCGGCGGTTCGGCGTTGACGACCGGCATCTGCGAGACGCCGAACTCGCGCAGGATCGCGACGGCGTCGCCGACGGTCTCGTTCGGGTGGGCGTGCACGAGGTCGGGCAGCATGCCGCCCTTGCGGCGGAGCACGTCGCCGACGGTCGCGCCGGTCGAGTCGGGCGGCAGGAAGCCGTAGGACGCCATCCAGCGGTCGTTGAAGACCTTGGACAGGTAGCCGCGGCCGCCGTCCGGGAGGATCACGACCACGACGGCGTCCTCCGGCAGGTCACGGGCGATGCGCAGGGCCGCGGCGGCCGCCATGCCGCAGGAGCCGCCGACGAGCAGGCCCTCCTCGCGGGCGAGGCGGCGGGTGACGTCGAACGAGTCGGCGTCGGAGACCTCGATGATCTGGTCGGCGACGGTCTTGTCGTACGCCTCCGGCCAGAAGTCCTCGCCGACGCCCTCGACCAGGTACGGACGGCCGGTGCCGCCGGAGTAGACCGAACCCTCCGGGTCGGCGCCGATGACCTGCACCGCGCCGTTCGAGATGTCCTTGAGGTAGCGGCCGGTGCCGGAGATGGTGCCGCCGGTGCCGACGCCCGCGACGAAGTGGGTGATCTTTCCTTCGGTCTGCCGCCAGATCTCGGGGCCGGTCTGGTGGTAGTGGCTCGCCGGGTTCTCCGGGTTGGAGTACTGGTCGGGCTTCCACGCGCCGGGGATCTCGCGGACCAGGCGGTCGGAGACGTTGTAGTACGAGTCGGGGTGCTCGGGCGCGACGGCCGTTGGGCACACCACGACCTCGGCGCCGTACGCCTTGAGGACGTTGCGCTTGTCCTCGCTGACCTTGTCCGGGCAGACGAAGACGCACTTGTAGCCCTTGCGCTGGGCGACCAGGGCCAGGCCGACGCCGGTGTTGCCCGAGGTGGGCTCGACGATGGTGCCGCCGGGCTTCAAGGCGCCGGACTTCTCCGCGGCCTCGACCATCCGCAGCGCGATGCGGTCCTTCACGCTGCCGCCGGGGTTCAGGTACTCGACCTTGGCCAGCACGGTGGCCTTGATTCCCGTGGTCAGGGAGTTGAGCTTGACCAGCGGCGTGTTGCCGACCAGATCGACGACGTGCTCGACGTACTCCACCGGTATCTACTCCCCTGTTCCACTCTCCGAGATAGCGGAACGAAGCCTAGCTCTAGTGGCTGCGGAGGTTAATTCGAACGGCGGTGCCGACGATCTCAGTGGAGAAGGGGTGGTGCGGATGATCGGGCTGAGGACGCTGCGAGCGGCCGCGATGACCGCGGCGACGCTCGGAGGGCTGTCGGGCGCGCTCGTCGGACTGCTCACTGAGCAGGGCAGACGCGCTCGCGTGGCGATCGGCGTGCTGGAACACCTCTGGCCGGCGCCGGACGGCGTCTACCTCGACGACGGGCGCGACCCGCTGCGGTTCGCGGTGCTCGGCGACTCGATGGCGGTCGGCGTGGGTGTGACCCATCCCTCGCAGATGCCGGGCGTGTTGCTGGCCCAGGCGCTCGCCGAGGAGGCGGAACGGCCGGTGCGCCTCTCGACGTACGCCGTGAGCGGCTCGACCACCCGTGACCTGGTGCCGCAGGTGGACGCGGCCGTGCGGGACGCGCCGCAGGTCGCGTTGGTCATCATCGGCGCGAACGACGTGACGTCGCGGATGGGCACCGCCGAGTCGGCCCGGCTGCTGGCCGAGCAGGTGCGCAAGCTGCGCGCGATCGGGTGCGGTGTCGTCGTCGGCACGTGCCCTGACCTGGGCACCGTGCGGCCGATCCCGCAGCCGTTGCGGACGGTCGGCCACCGGTACAGCCTGCGGCTCGCGGCCGCGCAGACCGCCGCGGTGCGTCGCGCGGGTGGCGTGCCGGTGTCGTTGGCGAACCTGCTGGCGCCGGAGTTCATGGCACGGCTGGACATGTTCAGCTCGGACCGCTTCCACCCCAGCGCGGCGGGTTACGAGGCCGCGGCGGGCGTGCTGCTGGCGCCGTTGTGCCAGGTGGCCGGGCTGTTCCCGGGCTGGGTGGCCCCGGTGCTGCCGTTGCGGTCGGCGGCGGCTCTGGCCGTGCGGCCGTCACGGGTGCCGTCGTGGCTGCTGAAGCGGCACGCGTGAGTTTCGGAATCCTCGTCACTCGCGCTGGCCGGGGTGAGCGGGCGTTAACTAGGCTCGGCGGCAACCTTGACTCTCAACGAGGAGTTTCGTGATGCCTGAGGCCGTGATCGTCTCCGCCGCCCGCTCCCCCATCGGCCGAGCGGGCAAGGGCTCGCTGAAGGACGTTCGGCCCGACGACCTGGTGGCGCGGATGATCCGCGCGGCGCTGGACAAGGTGCCGCAGCTCGACCCCGCGCAGATCGACGACCTGATGCTCGGCTGCGGCCTGCCCGGCGGCGAGCAGGGCTTCAACATGGCGCGCGTCGTGTCCGTGCTGCTGGGCTACGACAACCTGCCCGGCACGACCGTGACCCGGTACTGCGCGTCGTCGTTGCAGACCACGCGCATGGCGCTGCACGCCATCAAGGCGGGCGAGGGCGACGTGTTCATCTCGGCCGGCGTCGAGACGGTGTCGCGGTTCGCCAAGGGCAGCTCCGACTCCTGGCCGGACACGCACAACCCGCTGTTCGGCGAGGCCGAGGCGCGCACGGCCTCGGTCGCTCAGTCCGGTGCCTCGGAGTGGATCGACCCGCGGTCGCTGGACGTCGTGCCGGACGTCTACATCCCCATGGGCCAGACCGCCGAGAACCTCGCGCTGCTCAAGGGCGTCTCGCGCCAGGAGATGGACGAGTTCGGCGTCCGCTCGCAGAACCTCGCCGAGAAGGCGATCGCCGACGGCTTCTGGGCTCGCGAGATCACGCCGGTCGAGCTGCCCGACGGCACGGTCGTCTCCGCCGACGACGGCCCGCGCGCCGGCGTCACCTACGAGGCCGTCTCCCAGCTGAAGCCCGTCTTCCGCCCCGACGGCCGCATCAACGCCGGCAACTGCTGCCCGCTCAACGACGGCGCCGCGGCCCTCGTGATCATGTCCGACACCAAGGCCCAGCAGCTCGGCATCACGCCGCTGGCCCGCATCGTGTCGACCGGCGTCTCGGGCCTGTCGCCGGAGATCATGGGCCTCGGCCCGGTCGAGGCCTCGAAGCGCGCCCTCGCGCTGGCCGGCCTGTCCATCTCGGACATCGACCTCGTGGAGATCAACGAGGCGTTCGCCGCCCAGGTCATCCCTTCCTATCAGGACCTCGGCATCGACCTGGACCGGCTGAACGTGAACGGCGGCGCCATCGCCGTCGGCCACCCGTTCGGCATGACCGGCGCGCGCATCACCACGACCTTGATCAACTCGCTCCAGTTCCACGACAAGCAGTTCGGCCTGGAGACGATGTGCGTGGGCGGCGGCCAGGGCATGGCAATGGTCGTCGAGCGCCTGAGCTGAGTGCGTTCTCGGACAAGATCTGCAAATTGAAGCTTGCAAGTAGCTCCGCTTCACCCGAACGGAGCTACTCGCAAGCCCCCTTTCTGCCGATGAGATGAATCGTCGCCCAATGGCGTCATCTGGCGAGGGGAAGTCCGTCCCTACCGGTGAGTAAGGAGGGGTCGGACATGCCCTACGTGTGGTGGCAAAGCGAATATGACCTGCAATGCCATGCTTTCTCCCTCGATCAAGCCGATGCCGAGCGCAGCTTTTACGAGGCCGTTTGCGAACATTCGGTGCCGGACGAACGGGTTTCTCGCGCGCAGGCGGGCGCACTCTGCATGGACTGCCTGATCAAGGTGGGCACCGAACTGCCGGACGTGCGCTGGCGGGCCTAGACCCGCTTCATGCCGATACTCGCCGGTGCGCTCTCCACGAACCCGTGTCGTGCGTAGAGACGACGGCCGGGCGGGTCGGCCAGCAGGTTGACGTACGCGTTGGGCGCGTGCGCCTCGATGCGGTCGAGCAACGCGGTGAGGACCGCGTCGCCGATGCCTTTGCGTTGATGGTCAGGCAGCACCGCCATGTCGATGACGTGGAAGTACCAGCCGCCGTCGCTGAGCACCCGGCCCATGCCGACGGTTTCACCCGATTCCACGTGGATGACAATCGCGCTGGCCCACGCGCCGTTGATGCCGTTTTCGGCTTCTTGCCTGGTGCGCGCGCTCAGTCCGGATTCCTGCCGCAAACGCAGGTAGTCGTCGACCGATGGCGGTTCCAGGACGAGTCGATAAGCCGAATCCACGGCAATTCCCCCTCAGGTGTGCGCATTGTTCGCTTGACGATAGAGGCCGGTGCGCGAGAGGACCGTTCGCGCACCTTCAACGGCGAACCGTTCAACCCCCGTAAACGCCAAAGGGCGCCCCGCCGAAGCGAAGCGCCCTCCAGCACACCCGAAGCGTCAGTCCGAGTTGAAGTACGACAGCAGGCGCAGGATCTCGGTGTACAGCCACACGAGGGTGACGGTGAGACCGAACGCGATCTGCCACGAGTACTTGGCCGGCACGCCGGCCCGGATGGCCTGGTCGGCCGCGTCGAAGTCGATCAGGAAGCTGAACGCCGCGAGGCCGATGCAGACGAGGCTGAAGATGATGGCGATCGGGCCGCCGGAGCGGATGCCGAGGCCTTCGCCGGAGCCGAAGAAGCTCAGGATGAAGTTGAACAGCATCAGCACGCCGACACCGATGATGGCGCCGGTGATCCACTTGGTGAACTTCGGCGTCACGCGGACGGCGCCGGTCTTGTAGACCACGAGCATGCCGAGGAACACGCCGAGCGTGCCGATCACGGCCTGGCCGATGACGGCGATGCCGTTGCCCGGCACGATGCCGTCGAGCGCCCGGCCGATGTAGAAGCTGATGCCACCGAGGAAGATGCCCTCCGCGGCGGCGTACAGGATCACGAGCGGCGGGCTCGGGTTGCGCTTGAACATGATGATCAGCGCGAGCACGAGACCGACGATCGCCGCGGGGAACGCGAGGAACGCGAGGCCGCTCACGAACGTGATGACGGCACCGACGGCGACAACGCCGAGGGTAATGGCGGTCTTGGTGACGACGTCGTCGATCGTCATCGGCCGCTCGCTGGTCAGCGGCGGCGGGGCCTGCTGGTAGCCAGCCTGCTCTGGCTGGCCGAAGCCTGCGTAGCCTCCGTACCCGCCGCCGGTCGGCAGGTTACGGAAAGCCGGGTTGCTGCTGGAGCGCACCTGGTCCTCCTGGGGCGTTGCTTTACGCCGTCACGGGATACAACGAGCACGCTCGGTGCTGTGTTCCCCGTCGGTAAAGGCGACTTTACCCGCAACGACGATCACACGTGCGCAAATACTGCGCTAACTCCGGAGCGTAGTGAGACTACGGCGTGTCGCGGCGTGTCACCCTCGATGGGCGTAAGCCCGGTCACATTTCATTCACAGTCACACCCAGAGTAGCGAGAGACTTCCCCCTCGTGGCGGCTTGTCCCCGATGTGGGGGACCGACAAGCTCGCACGCGGGATCTACACAGGTCAGAGGGGATACTGATTCACCATGGGCTGGAAACGTCTGGCCGCCGTGGCGATGGTTTCGGGGCTCGCGCTCCTGACCGTTCCCGCGACGGCGACAGCTGTCGGCGTCAAGGGCATCGGCCACAACGCGTCAGGGCTCCAGCCCAACGCCACACCCGGTAGCGAGTGGCACGGCTCATACATCTGGCAGGACAAGCAGGTGTGGTGCGTGCAGTACGCGTTGCCCGCGCCCGACAGCAACGTCGGGTACAAGGAGGGCGACAAGCTGCGCACCAAGGCGGGCAAGGACCTCGACCCCGCGATCGCGGCGAACATCTCCTACCTGCTGCTGCGCTACTCCACGACGAAGTCGCCGGACGAGGCCGCGGCGCTCGCGCACCTGCTGCACACGTGGACGTCCGTCGTGGACGGTCCGGTGCGGCTCGACACGACTGACCCGAAGTACCTCGCCTACGACTCCGCCTTCTACGCCGCACGCCTGCCGCAGTCCGTCATGGACACGGTCGCGCGGATCAAGGCGGACGCCGAGACCAACCGCGGCCCGTGGAAGCTCAGCACCGCCGCGCCGAAGGAACCGCTGATCATCGGCGCCGAGTCCACCTGGACCGCGTCGCTGCTCAAGGCGAACGACAAGGGCGTCACCGACGCGCCGATCACGTTCACGCTCACGGACGCGCAGCTCGCGGACGGCTCCACCAGCGGCACGGCCAAGACCGGCGCGGACGGCAGCCCCGCCGCGATCAAGGTCATCGCGACCGGCGAGAAGCCGTCGATCGCCGTCGCCGCGGACTCCCCCGCCGACCAGCCGGTCGTGCACTTCCCCATCCAGACCGAGAACATGCAGCGCATGGTCACGACCGGTGGCGAGAAGAAGCTGAACGCCGCCGCGAACACGACGGCGAAGACCGCGCCGGGCGCCGTGAAGATCACGAAGATCGACTCGGAGACCAAGAAGGCCATCTCGGGCGTCGCGCTGCGGGTCACCGCGAAGGACCAGACGAAGCCCGCGAAGAAGCAGGACGACACGGACCTCGTCGGCACGGACGGCAAGCCGCTCGTGCTGCAGACCGGCCCCGACGGCACGGTCGAGGTGCCGGACCTGCGCACGCCGCAGGAGATCTGCCTCGTCGAGGTGGCCGCTCCCAAGGGTTATGAGGAGTTCTTCGACCCGAAGGCGCCGCCGTCCGCGTGCGGCACCCTCGCGGCGGGCCAGACGCTCGCGCTCGAACTGGTGAACAAGCCGAACAAGCCCGTCGTGCCCAGCACGATCCCGGCCGGCGCGGACGGCCAGACGCCGGTCGCGACCGCGTCGTTCGACACCCAGCTGCGTCCGGGCCTGATGCTCGGCGTGGGTGGACTGGTGCTGCTCGGTGCGGCGCTGGCAGGCTTCCTGGTGTGGCGCAGGCAGTGAGTTCCAAGGCTTTTCTGACCGGCGCGCTGGTGGCGGGCATCGCCGCCGCCGGCGCGCTGGTCGGCACGTCCGAGACCGAGGTCCTGCGCGGGCACGCGGTCGCGGACGAGATCCCGGTGGTCGGGCCGGGACCGGTGGCGGACAGCCTGAGCACCGGCCGCGGTCCCGACCTCACCGGGTTGATCGGCGGGGCGAACACGGCCAACGCCAAGCCCGTCGAACCCCCTGCGCAACAGCAACAGCAGCAGCCGGCGCCGCCCAAGGCAGGGCCGGGTTCGGTGCGGCTGCCCGCAGGCGGGTCGGCGACGCTCGTGCGCAAGGAGGTGAAGGACGGCGTGCTGCCGGTGCCGGACGGCATCGGCGAGGCGACGTGGTGGGGCACCGAGCTCGCGGGTGCCGAAGGCGCGACGGTGCTCGCCGGGCACGTCGACTGGAAGGGCGCGAAGGGCCCGTTCGCGGAGCTGTGGCAGGCGCAGAACGGCCGGGAGGTCGTGATCGCCGACAGCGCGGGCAAGGAGTTCAAGTTCCGCATCAAGCAGATCGAGACCGTGCGCAAGGAGGAGCTGCCTGCGCGCGCGGTGGAGTTCTTCGGTCCGCGCGGCCCTCATCGACTGGTCCTCGTCACGTGCGGTGGCACGTGGATCGGTGGTCAGCAGGGGTACGAGGCGAACCGGGTGGTCATCGCCGAACCCGTTCAGTGACCAATCACGCACCTCGCGCAACCCGTTCGGGTAATCAGTCGTCTCCCTTAGTGTGAAACGGTGGGGATGGTTGACCACGGGCCTGGCTCTGGGGCTGGTTCTAGCGATGGTGTTCACGCTCGGCTCGAACAAGGAGCCGGCGAACCAGGCTGACTCAGGACCGCTGCCGATGGCACCGAGACTGCCCGCTCCCAAGGACGCGGGACCGACGCCGACGGTGCCCGCGCCGTCTCCGGAGCAGGTCGCGAAGCAGCCGTGGATGCGCAAGCTCGGCCCCGGCGAGAAGCCCCCGCAGTTCGTCCTGTTCTCGTTCGACGGCGCGGTGTCGAAGCAGCACTGGGACAAGGTCCTGCCCATCGCGAAGGCCAAGAACGCGCACGTCACCGGCCTGCTGTCGGGCGTCTACATGCTCGCGGACCCGGACAAGAACCAGTACCAGCCCCCGGCGGGCCTCAAGCGCGGCATCTCCGACATCGACTTCGGCGGCACCAGGCAGGACGTCACGTCCCGCATCGCCTACCTGAACCAGGTGATCGCCGACGGCCACGAGATCGGCACGCACTACAACGGCCACTTCTGCTCGAACGGCACCCAGCCGTCGGTCGACAAGTGGGACACCGCGGCCTGGAACGCGGAACTGGCGCAGTTCAAGCAGATCGTCGACAAGTCCCGCGCCGCCGGCCTGAACCTGCCCGCGGACGCGGTCCGGGGTGGACGGACGCCGTGCCTGGAAGGCAACTGGGACCAGGCCTTCCCGGCGATGGCCGCGAACGGGCTCGTCTACGACACCAGCAAGGTCGCGCTCGGCGTCCAGTGGCCGACCGTCCAGAACGGACTCTACGAGTTCCCGATGCCCGAGGTCCGCGTTCCCGGACTGGGCAAGCAGGTCGTCATGATGGACTTCAACCTCTGGTACTCGCTCAACAAGGCGACCGAGCAGCCGGAACGCGCCGCGGACTTCGCCCAGATCGTCCTCGACACCTACAAGTCCGTGCACCAGGCCGCGCTGAACGGCAACCGCGCGCCGATCGTCGTCGGCAACCACTTCAACGAGTGGAACGGCAACGCGTTCTCCACGGCGATGGAGCAGTTCATGGAGTTCGTGTGCGACAAGCCGGAGACGGTGTGCGCCACCTACACCGAGGTGATCCAGTGGATGCAGCTGCAGGACCCGGCGGTGCTGGACCAGCTCCGCCGGATGCCCGCAGCCCGCAACTGATCAGCCGTCGGTCGAGATGATCCGGTCGTCGTTGGCACCCGGTGAGCCGTTGGCGTCCTGATTGGACGTTCCGAGCCACAGCGTGCCGTCCGGCGCCGGAGCCACCGCGCGCACCCGGCCGTAGCTCGAGAACACCGCCTGCGGGGTGCCGAGCGTCGTGCCGTTCACCGGGATCTTCCAGACGCGCTTTCCGGTGACAGCACCGATGTAGAGGGCGTTCTTGTAGAAGGCGATGCCCGCAGGGCCGGCCTGGCTGGTGGACCAGGTCTTGACCGGGTTGGTCATGCCGGCGGTGTTGCAGTTGCCCTCACACGTCGGCCAGCCGTAGTTCTTGCCGGCCTCGATCCTGTTGAGCTCGTCGGTCGAGTTGTTGCCGAACTCCGTGGCGTACGCGGTGGTGCCGATCCACGTGATGCCCTGGACGTTGCGGTGGCCGATCGAGTAGACCACGCTGCCGGCGCGAGGGTTGCCGGCAGCGGGCTTGCCCGCGGTGTCGAAGCGCAGGACCTTGCCGCCCAACGAGTTCCAGTTCTGCGCGTTGGCCGTGTTCTGGCCGTCGCCGGTGGTGGCCCACAGGAAGCCGTCCGGACCCCACTCGAGGCCGCCGCCGTTGTGGTAGCGGTTCTTGGGGATGCCGGTGACGATCGGCTGCGGGGTGCCGCCGAGCTGGAGCTTGGCGACGCGGTTGTCGCTCGCCGTCGAGTAGTAGATGAAGACCGAGTTGTCGGTGGCGAAGCTCTTCGAGACGGCGAGGCCGAGCAGGCCGCCCTCGCCGTTCGTCGTCTGCGCCTGCTCGACCGTGTCCAGCTCGGTCACGGTCGTACCCTTGATCTTCTTGATCTTCCGGGTGTCCCGTTCGGTGAAGATCCCGCTGCCGTCCGGCAGGAACTCGATGTCCCACGGGATGTCGAGCTTCGTGGCGAGGGTGCGTTCGGCCAGCGTGGACGACCCGTCCTGGGCCGACGCGGGCATGACGCACAGGGTGGCGGCCATGGCAGTGCAGGCTGCCGCCGCTGCGATACGACGAGCACGCATGGAGTGCTCTCCTTAGGGTCCGCTCGAATTAGGCTGCGGCGGCGGTGTTGCAGGGCGTGTTCACCCAAGCACACTTCGCAATCTCTCGCCAAGGACATCCGATGTGTGTCGGCTGCGCTCAGTTGCCGTCGGCGAGGTGGACGCCTCCGGGCGTGATGATCCAGAGCGACCCGTCGGGGCCCGCGACCTCGTCACGGGTGCGGCCCAGGTTGGTGTAGATCTTGCCGCCCGCACCGCTGGTGTTCAGCTTGAACGTGCCGCCCTTGAGCGACGCCATGTACAGCGAACCCTTGTAGGTCGTGAGGCCGGACGGGGTGGCCTGCGAGGTCGGCCACTGCTTGACCGGGTTGGTCATGCCGGACGTGCTGCACGAGCCCTCACAGGTGGGCCAGCCGTAGTTCTTGCCGGCGTCGATCTTGTTGAGCTCGTCGACCTTGCTGGCGCCGATGTCGGAGACGTAGAGCTGCGTGCCGACCCAGGTCAGGCCCTGCACGTTGCGGTGGCCGTAGGAGTAGACGAGCGAGTTGAACGGGTTGCCGGGCGCGGCCTTGCCGTCCTTCGTGACGCGGAGGACCTTGCCTCCCAACGAGTTCTTGTTCTGCGCGTTGCCGCCGTTCTGGCCGTCACCGGTGCCGGCGTAGAGGAAGCCGTCCGGGCCGAACTTGATGCGGCCGCCGTGGTGGTACTGCGAGCCGCGCGGGATGCCGGTGACGATCGGTTTCGTGGTCGAGTCGCCGATCTTCCAGGTGACGATCCGGTTGTCGCTTCCCGTGGTGTGGTACAGGAAGAGCGTCTTGTCCGTGGCGTAGGCCGGCGACACGGCGATGCCGAGCAGGCCCGCCTCCTTGGTCACCGAGACGCCGGGGATGTCGCCGACCTTGGTGACCTTGCCGTCCTTGGTGATCGTCGAGACGGTCTTCGCGTCCTTCTGCGTGAAGATCCCGGTGCCGTCCGGCAGGAAGTCGATGCTCCAGGCCTGGTTGAAGCCGCTCGCGATGGTCCTCACGGCCAACGCTCCGACGTCCTGCGCGTGCGCCGTCACGGGAACCGCCAGGCCCGCGGCGAGCGCGAGTGCGCCGATGCTTCGAAGAGCAGTCATCTGGTGAGCCCTCAGCTTTCGCGTCGTGCGGCGACGGCGAGCCCGGATTCGGAGTTTTCGGGCAGCGGGGGCTTCTCGATACAACCACGGTGCGTAGCCGGGACCGCATCCGCCATTCGGGTCACCCCTCCGATGACTTTAGGTAACTTCATGTACGGTCTAGACCCCGAGCGCCTCGACGACATACCGTGTGGTTCGCCGCCGCGCCCCCACGGAAAGCGCTTGCCCGCCTCACGGCAGGTGAGCAGGAGACCGAGGAGTTGCGCCATGAACGTTGCCGTGCCGACCACCGAGACGAAGCTTCCCGAAGTCAAGCGCGAGTGGGTGAAGCCCGACTTCCGCGACTTCGAGACGCCGATGGAGGTCACCGCCTACGCGGCTCGCAGCTGACGTCAGGCATCGCGCCGGGGTTTCTGGTCTGCTACCGGGAACCCCGGCTCCGCGCGTCGTTCCTGGAGGTTCCCGCCCATGTCTGCCGTCGCCCCAGCGGAGTTCGTCGCCGAGCTGCGCGCACTCGCACCCCGGTACTGGGACAGCCATCCGTTCCACCTGCGCATGCACGCCGGTCAGCTGAGCAAGCACGAGCTGCAGGCGTGGGCCGCGAACCGCTGGTACTACCAGCGCTGCATCGCGCAGAAGGACGCCGCGATCCTGTCCAACTGCCCGTCGCCGGAAATCCGCCGCCAGTGGCGTGAGCGGATCATCTGGCACGACGGCACGCGGCCGGGAGAAGGTGGTGCGGAGAACTGGATCCGCCTCGCGGAGGCCGTCGGGCTGACGCGGGAGGAGGTGCTCGACGAACGGCACGTGCTGCCCGGCACCAGGTTCGCGGTCGACGCCTACGTGAACTTCGCGCGCACCCGGCCGTGGGTCGTCGGGATCGCCTCCGGGCTCACCGAGATGTTCTCGGGTGCGTTGATGCGCAAGCGGTTGACGGCGTTGCGGGAGCAGTACCCGTGGATCGCGGAGGAGGGCTTCGCCTACTTCACCAACCGCATCCAGGCGGTCGCGGGCGAGGGACAGGCCACTTTGGACATCGTGGTGGAGCACTCGCGGACCCGTGAGCAGCAGCTCGACGCGGTGGCCGCGCTGTCGTTCAAGTGCGACGTGCTGCGGGCCGTGCTGGACGCGGTCGACTACTACTCGGGCAGGGGCAGGCCGTGACCACCGCCCTGGACGCCGTGCCGCGGATCCGGCGCGGGGTGAAGTGCACCTTCGACCAGATCCGGTCCGCGCACGTGGTGCTGTTCCCCGAGGGCGTGCTGGTGCTGAACGAGACGGCCGCCTCCGTGGTGGCGCTGTGCGACGGCGTCCGGTCCGTCGGGGACATCGCCGTGGTGCTGGCCGACG
Source organism: Lentzea sp. CA-135723 (assembly GCF_050936595.1). Lineage (NCBI taxonomy): Bacteria > Bacillati > Actinomycetota > Actinomycetes > Pseudonocardiales > Pseudonocardiaceae > Lentzea > Lentzea sp. CA-135723. Next base: position 4,970,009 of record NZ_JBNJMK010000001.1, read on the forward strand.
AGTACTCAGGGGTCGAACCGTCGGACGTGGCTTCGCTGGTGCGGCGGCTGGTCGAGCGGAGGGTGGTGGACGTCGATGGCTGAGGCGCCGTTCGGACTGCTGGCGGAGCTGACGCACCGGTGCCCGTTGCAGTGCGGGTACTGCTCGAACCCCCTCGAACTGGTGCGGCGGGACGCCGAGCTGTCGACCGAGGACTGGCGGCGGGTGTTCGACCAGGCGCGGTCGCTCGGCGCGTTGCAGATCCACCTCTCGGGCGGCGAACCGTTGCTGCGGCCCGACCTGCCCGAGCTGGTGGCGCACGCGAACAGCCTCGGCTGCTACGTCAACCTGGTCACGTCCGGCGTCGGGCTGTCGCGCGACCGGTTGCGGGAGCTGGCCTCGCTCGGTGTCGACCACGTGCAGCTCTCGTTGCAGGACGCGACGAAGGCCGGGAACGACCGGATCGCGGGCATCAAGGCGTTCGACCGCAAGATCGAGGCGGCCGCGTTCGTGCTGGACGAGGGCCTGCCGCTGACCGTGAACACCGTGCTGCACCGGCAGAACCTCGACAACGTCGCCGGCCTCATCGCGATGGCCGAGCAGATGGGCGCCGAACGGCTGGAGCTCGCCAACACCCAGTACTACGGCTGGGCGCTGCGCAACCGGGCCGTGCTGCTGCCGACCCGCGAACAGCTCGTCGCGGCCGATCCGATCGTGGCTGCCGCGCAAGAACGGCTGCGCGGGCGGATGGAGATCGTCTACGTCATCGCGGACTACCACGAGGCGCACCCGAAGCCGTGCATGTACGGGTGGGGTGCGCGGCAGCTCACCGTGGCGCCGAACGGGGACGTGCTCCCCTGCCCGGCCGCCTCGGTGATCTCCACGCTGAAGGTCGAGAACGTGCTTTCGTCGTCGTTGCACGACATCTGGCACGACTCGCCGTCGTTCAACGCGTTCCGCGGCTTCGACTGGATGCAGGACCCGTGCCGGTCGTGCCCGCGCAAGGAGATCGACTTCGGCGGGTGCCGCTGCCAGGCGTTCCAGCTGACCGGCGACGCGGCGGCGACCGATCCGGTGTGCTCGCTGTCGCCCGCGCGGTCCACTGTGGACCTGATCCTGGAGACCGAGATGGCGCCAGAGTCCCTGCCGGTCATGGCGATGAGGAAGATGCGGTGAAGGCGGTTCTGCTCGGCACGACGGCCGGTGGCGGGTTCCCGCAGTGGAACTGCGCCTGTGCGTTGTGCGTCCGCGCCCGGTCCGGTGAGTTGCCTTCGCGCACCCAGGACTGCCTGGCGATCAGCGCCGACGGCACCGACTGGTGGCTGGTCAACGCCTCGCCGGACATCCGCATGCAGATCGCCGCGTGTGCAGTGCTGAACCCCGGGCCCGGCCCGCGCGAGACCCCGGTGCGGGGAGCGCTCTGCACAGACGCCGAGCTCGACCACACGCTCGGCCTGCTGACGTTGCGCGGTGGCGCCGGGCTGACGGTGTGGGCGCCGGGGCCGGTGCTGCACGCGCTGAAGGACCAGTTCGACCTGCGTTCCGTGATCGACGGCTACGCACCCGTGGCGTGGCGGCAGGTGGACGGCGACTTCGAGCTGGGCGGGCTGCGGGTGTCGGCGATTCCGATCAGCGGTAAGCGGCCGAAGTACGCCCGTTCATCCACTGTGGACGGACACTGGGTGGTGGCGTACCGGTTCCACGACCCGGCCACCGGTGGCGTGCTGGTGTACGCGCCCTGCCTGGCGTCCTGGCCGCCCGGTTTCGACGAGGTGGTGGCCGATGCCACCTGCGTGCTGCTGGACGGCACGTTCTACGCGGCGTCGGAGATGGGGTCGGCGACCGGCAGCTCGTCCGGCCAGGCCGCGATGGGGCACCTGCCGATCACGGCCAGCCTGCCAGAGCTGCGCCGCTTCCCGTCCGTGCGGCGGATCTACACGCACCTGAACAACACCAACCCGGTGCTCGACCCGGCCTCGCCCGAGTTCCTGAAGCTGCGCGAGGCGGGCGTCGAGGTTCCGCTGGACGGCACGGTGCTCGAGCTTTAGGCCAGAATCGGCGGATGTCCTACGTGATCGGTGGACGTCCGCTCGCCGCGCGGCTCGTCGCTGAGATGCCGTCGTTCGTGCGGCAGGTGGTGTCGTCGCTGGTCGAACGCGTGCCGGCGTACGCCCAGCTGCCAGCGGAAGAGCTCTCCGGCGACATCTACCGCGTCACCGAGCACGCGTTGCGCGCGTTCGCGGCCGTGCTGGACTCGGGTGCGCTGCCGTCGGCCGACGAGCTGCGGTTCCTGCGCGAGTCGGCGGCGCGGCGGGCCGAGGAGGGCGTGCCGATCGACGTGGTGCTCACGGCGTACCACGTGGGCATCCAGGTCGTCTGGGAACGACTGGTGCCCGAGGCGCGGCCGGAGGAGGTGCAGGACGTGCTGGCGCTGAACGCGTTGGCGTTGCGGTACCTGCAGCTCGTGACGCCGGTGGTGAGCGCCGGGTACCTCGACGAGCGGCAGACGATGTTCGACGACGAACGCTCCGCGCGGGCCACGCTGCTGACCGGGCTGCTCGCCGGAACCGTTGAGGCGCAAGGGCCCTACGTCGTGCTGGCGCTGGACGTGCCGCCGCACCCCGACGAGCTGCTGCCGGACGTGGACGCGGCGGTGGCGTCGCGGCGCAAGCTGCGGCGGCTGCGGGTGGAGCTGGAGCGGCACAGCCGGGAGCCAGTGCTGTCGTCGTTGACGCCCGAAGGCGGTCTGGCGTTGCTGCCCGGCGAGGACCTGCCGCTGGACCGGATCGTGGCGGACGTGACGCGCGCGGCCGGGGTGCCGTTGACGGTGGCGGCGGTCGCGGCCCCTCCCTCCGGGGTCGCGACCGCCGCCGTGCTGGCGCGCGAGGTGCTGGCCGTGGCGTCCGGGCCTGGGCTCTTCCGCCTCGCCGACGTGCTGCTGGAGTACCAGCTGTCACGGCCGAGCGCGGCGCTGCGGCCGTTGGCGGAGATTGTCGCGCCGCTGACCGAGGAACTGGTGCAGACGCTGGAGGTCTACCTCCGCCGCGGCTCACGCAGGCCCGCCGCCGGTGAGCTGCACGTGCACCCGAACACCGTCGACTACCGGCTGCGGCGGGTGGCGGAGCTGACCGGCCTCGACCCGACGCGCATCGAGCACGTCACGCTTTTGACGGCTGCGCTTGCCGCACGGCGCGCGCGACCGTAGCCCCGAAGACCTGCATGCCCGCGGCGTTGGGGTGCAGCGGTGCCGCGACCGACGTCGGGATCAGGCCCTCCAGGTAGCGTTCGGACGGCTTGGCGCACGTGTCGTGGCCGACGCTGACCGCCGCGAGGTCCACATAGGACGCTCCGCGCTTCTCGGCCTCCGCCTTGGCCGTGGCGCTCAGCAGGTTCACCGACCCCTGGACGAAGTCGGCGTCCCGCGCCCAGATCGGCTGCACCGGGTAGCACCCGCCGGGCTTGACGTACGTGCCGTAGCCGGTGACGAGGATCTTGGCCTGCGGCGCCCTGCGCTTGACCTCGTCGAGCGCGGCGCCGAACTCGGGCGCCCACTGCGCGATCTTCGCCGCGACCTGGTCGCCGCCCGCCGTGAGCCGGTCCTTGCACGACAGGCCGACCGGTTCGGGCAGCAGGTTGATGCAGCCCAGCGCCGTCTGCACGAGCCCGACGTCGTTGCCGCCGATGGTGATCGACACCAGGTCGGTGGACTTGGACAGCGCGTCGTACTGCGGCTTCACGAACCCGAACTGCCGTCCGGCGAAGTCGTCCGTCGTGGCGCCCGAGCACGTGACGTCGGTGAGCTTCGCGCCGAGGATCTTGGCCGCGACCTGCGGGTAGTTGTTGTTGCTGCTGCGCAGGCACCACAGCGCGGGATCCTGGTTCGGGATCAACGGCCCGGCCGCCGCGGAGTCGCCCATCGCCACGTACTCGAGGACGTCCGCCTGCGCCGTGCTTGTTCCGGCGACCAACATCGCCAGAGCCGCCACGCCTGCCACGATTCGCATCCCGATCCTCCAACGTCGTTGTCAGGTCTGCTCATCGTGGTGGCTCAGGTCACGTGCGCGGGTAGGACGTTGCCCAGAGTCATCCGGTCGTGTTTGTGACCGATCACAATGGAGCACGTGACTCCAGGTGAACTCCTCTCGCTGGCGGCGGACTCCTGCGTCGACGCCGCCAAGCTGCTGCGCGACGTCCACGTCGACGTGTCCGCGAAGGGCACGTACGACCAGGTCAGCAGCGCCGACCTGGCGGTGGAGTCGTTCCTGCGCTCGGCCCTGGTCGCCGGCGCTCCCGGTTCGGCGGTCGTCGGCGAGGAGCTGGGCAGCGCGACGGCCTCGGTGACCTGGTACGTCGACCCGATCGACGGCACCCGCAACTTCGTGCGCGGCATCCCGTTGTCGTGCATCTCGGTGGCCGCGGCGGTGGACGGCGTGCTGGTCGCGGGGTGCGTGCTGGACCCGTTCCGCGACGAGCTCTTCACCGCCGCGTCCGGGGTGCCGTTCCGCGTCCGCTCGACCGGCCTGGTGATCCCGCCCAGCGCCGGGCCGCGGCCGTTGGTGCTGACCGACATCCCGTTGCCCGGCAGCCCGTACTCCGGCGAGCTGGAGCTGCTGGGCGACCTGCTGGCGATCGCGGACGTCCGCCGGGTCTACTCGACGGCCCTGTCGCTGGCCTGGGTGGCGGCCGGGCGGGCCGACGCGGTCGCCAACATCGGCACCTTCCCGTGGGACGTGGCGGCGGGCGCGGTGCTGGTGCGCGAGGCGGGCGGCACGTTCGTGGAGATCGCCGCCAACGCGTTCGCCGCCGGTCGTGGTGAGATCGTCGACTGGTTGGTGACGCGGGTGGAGGGCATCGTCTCGTGATCGATCTCAGCGGCAGGGTCGTGCTGGTCACCGGCGCGGGCGGCACCATCGGCGCGGGCATCGCCGACTGCTTCGTGCGCGCGGGCGCGACGGTCGTGCGCCACCGCGGCCTGGAGGACGGTGACCTGCGCGACCGCGCCGAGTCGGTGGTCGACGACGCGTTCGCCCGGCACGGCCGCTTGGACGCCGTCGTGAACAACGCGGGCGTGCAGCCCGTCGAGCCGTTGCCGGGCATGACGACCGCGCAGTGGCGTTCCGTTGTGGACACGAACTTGACAGGCCCGTTCGCCGTGACCCAGGCGGCGGTCGAGCACCTGCCGTCCGGAGGGTCGGTCACGCACATCGCGTCGATCGAGGGCACCCACCCGGCGCCCGGCCACGCCCACTACGCCGCCTCGAAGGCCGCGCTGATCATGCACGCGCGGGCGGCGGCGCTGGAGTACGGGCCGCGCGGCATCCGGGTCAACACAGTCTCGCCGGGGTTGATCGCCCGGCCGGGCATCGAGGAGCAGTGGCCGGAGGGCGTCGCCCGGTGGCGGGCCGCCGCGCCGTTGAGCCGGCTGGGCACGCCCGAGGACGTCGGCAACGCGTGCGTGTTCCTCGCGAGCGACCTCGCGAAGTGGATCACGGGGCACGACCTCGTAGTGGACGGCGGAGTGGGCACTCGACCGACCTGGTGAGCCGACTGCGACAGGTGCCATCACTTAGTTAACACCTTTACGTCACAGTACGTAGTCGTTCACGCGCGTAGCTCAGTTTGCACAGCGCCGAACAGGGCCTAAAGACCCATCTACGGCTTTACTTGCGTTATTATATACGACCAGGTCAAGAGCGTTGCGTCACACGGCAGCCACCGTGCGTATCAATCGGCTATGCAATGTCTCAACTGGGTCACAGCTCAAAAATGGACTACCCAGCGTGATAACACGCACGTCCTCTTCCTCGAATGTTCAACGAGTCGACTTCGACCGGAGGGGGACGGACGACATGACATCCGAGCACCGACCGCTTTCCCGGCGAACGCTCCTGACCGCCGCACTCAGCGGCGCCGCGGTGAGCGTCGTCAGCCCAGGACTGTTCGCGGGGACCGCAACCGCGGCACCCAAGGCAGCCCGCAAGAAACTTCTGATCGGCAGCGTGGACCGCCTCGGCAACGGGGTCGTGCAGCTGGCCGACCCGACCCTGACCGGCGAGCAGGCGCTCATCCCGGTCAACGGCCAGCCGAACGCGATCACCGGCTCGCCCGACGGAGTGCTCGCCTACGTGGGGACGGTCTTCGGGCCGGGGCTGAGCGTCGTGGACGTGGACGGCGCCAAGGTGACCACCGAGATCCCCGTCGGCGGGTTCGTCAACGAGGTCCTCGTCTCGCCCGACGGCAGGACCGTGTACGTCGCGACCGGCACCGCGGGCGCCGGTGGCTCGCGCGGGCAGGTGGCCGTGGTGGACGTCGCGACCGGCGAGGTCCGGGCCCGCGTCCAGGCAGGTCTGCTGCCGCGCTCGCTCGCGCTCACGCCCGACGGCAAGCAGCTGTTCGTCGGGGACGAGCGGGCGAAGGGCGTCACGATCGTCGACACCGCCAAGAACGTGGTGTCGGGCAGGTTCGAGACCGAGAAGACGCCGCTGCTGCTCGCCATCGACCCCAAGGGCAAGAACCTCTACGTGGCCTCGTCGCGCGAGCTGGCCACGTTCGGCCTGCGCGGTGGCAAGGCCGGCGCGACCGAGCTCGAAGGCGTTCCGTGCGGTCTGGCGGTGCACCCGAACGGCACGTTCGCCGCCGTCAGCCTCTACGCGGGCCGCAACGTCGACGCGCAGCTGGTCACGGTGAACATCAACTCCAACAAGGTCAGGACGAAGGAGTCCAACGGCAAGGCGAACGGTCCTCTGGCGATGAGCAAGGACGGTGGCCGCACGTTCGTGCTGGACAAGAAGAACCGCAAGGTCACGTCCGCGAACAGCGACTCCGGCAAGCCGGACAGCTCACTGTCGACCCCCAACTCGAACACGCCGACCTGCGTCGCCGTCGTCGAGACCGCCTGAGCGCCGGGAGGAGCCCGAGATGCCTTTCTCCATGTCCGTGAAGACCCTGGACTACACCCCTTCCTGGCCGACGTACCCCAGCCTCTGGATGGGCGGCTACTGCGGCGCGCCGCGCGGCAACCAGGGCGCGGTCGACCGCAGGCTGCGCGCCCAGTGCGTCGTGATCGACGACGGCGCCGGCCCCAAGGTCATGCTGCGCGTCGACGTCGTCAGCATCCCCCGCTACGTCCACCAGGCGATCCGCTCCGCCGTGCTTCCCCTGGTGGGCAACAACAACGGCAACTTCCTGATCATCGTCAGCCACACGCACTCCGGCCCGATGATCGGCACGACGAGCCCCAGCCCGTACGTGATGATGGACCTCGCCCCCGCCGACATCAACGCGATCGAGGGCACCACCACGGTGTTCATCAACCAGATGGTCGCGCTCGTGCAGCAGACCGTCGCGATGGCCCGCACGCCGGTCACCTTGTGGTACAAGGAAGGCAGCACGACGATCGGCTACAACCGCGCGGAAGAGCCGCACGTCATGACGACGATCTCGGCGCTGATCGCCCGCCGGGTGAGCGACAACGGGCTGCACACCGTCCTCTTCGGATACGCCTGCCACGCCGTGTCGCGCGGCAACGACAGGACGTTCTGCAGCGACTACCCCGGCGCCGCCACCGACGTGATCAGCAACGCGCTGGGCGTCCAGGCGCTGTTCTTCCAGGGCGCCGCCGGCGACCAGGAACCCAACGACCCGCACTCCCCCAGCATGGTCACGAGTCTCGGCACCACGCTGGGCAACGCGGTCGTGTCGATGGTCAACTCGGGCGGCTGGAACGCCGTCACCGGCCCCGTCGCCACCTACTACAACGAGATCAAGATCCCGCTGCAGGTGGACTTCGGCGACCCGGCCGCCGCCATCAGGGCCCGCAACTCCTACAACAACAGGCTGGACACGTTCCCGCCGGACGACTTCGCGTACCGCCACGCCGAGGTCATGATCGAGAAGTTCACGGGCCCAGGACTCCCCAAGGAGTTCCCGATGCCCATCCAGCGCTGGAACCTGGGCGGCCTGAACATCCTCGCGATGTCGCACGAGGTCCTCTCCCAGTACGCGGTGACGCTGCAGAACCAGACCCCGGGCTGGCTGTGGATCATGGCGTACGCCAACGAGACCGAGGGTTACGTCGCGGGCCACAGCGTCCTGCAGGCGGGCGAGTCGAAGCACTTCGGCTACGAGGCCGGCTGGACCGACGACGACCAGATGTCGGGGCCGGGCTCGTGGACCACTTTCTACGCGTGGCCGTCCCCGCTGAAGTTCAACCCGAGCGGCGCCGCCGCGGCCGGGTCGACAGAGCGTCTGGTTCTCGACGCCTGCACCGCCATGCTGAACCTCTGAAGAGTGGAGTGAGACATGCCAGGACCCAGCACCACGTTGTCGGCCCGCTACGGCCTCGCTCCGGTCTACCCGTGCGACACCGCGGGTGACCTCTACTGCTTCGAGCACTCGACCCCGGCCACCGGCACGTTCGCCTGGGGCGAGAGCTACCAGATCGGCGCGGGCTGGCAGGGCCGCGTGCTCGCCGGACCGAGCGGCTGGACGTTCAGCATCACCACCGGCGGCGAGCTGCGACTGCTGCACTACAACGGTTCCACGTGGGACAGCCTCAACGGCGGCGAGTACCTCGTGCTCGGCCAGGGCTGGTCCTACAGCGCCGCCAACACCCGCTACCGCATCTCCGTCGACGAGGACGGCGTGATCTACACGCTGGACGCCGCTGGCAACCTCAAGGCCCACTACTACAACTTCACCACGCAGCAATGGGCCGTCCAGGGCGCACTGCTCGACACGGGCCTGACCCAGTACAACGCCATCGTCGCCACCAGCCGCGGCGTCGTCTACGCCCGCAACGCGGCAGGCGCGATGTACCGCTACTACATCGACTTCTGGACGGGCGCGACCGCGACCTGGGTCAAGCCCACCACCACTGTCACCACCGGCTGGCAGAACCTGAAGAACCTCAGCTCGGCCGGCGGCGAGACGTTCTACGCGGTGAACCAGAACAACGGCAACCTGCTCTGGTACAGCTACAACCCGGTGACCAAGGTGTGGAAGAACGCCAAGGTGATCGGCGGCGGCTGGAACAACGAGCAGGACGTCGTGGTGCAGTCGAACGCGTGCTCGCGCTTCCCGTGGGAGACCGCCTGCAACTCGTTCGGGATGCAGGACGGCGGGGCCGTGATCACGCGCCTCAACCAGGTGAAGAAGAACTGACCCGCGTTCTCGTCGGGCCCGTCCTCGGCACAACTGCCGTGGGCGGGCCTTTCACCTTCCGAGGTGGCCCAGGAGTGCCTGAACGTCGCTGGACTCCAGCCCGCTCGCGACCGCCGGCTCTTCCTCGAGATCCGAGAGCTGCTGGACTGAAGGGTCGTCCAGGATCTTGCCCATGAACTCGAGCTTCTTCCCTAGGCGGAGTTCGACCACCTCGTCGATCGTGCCGCGCACCGCGAGCACGGTCACACGGGTCTCGACATTGGGCGCGAGACCCAGCCGGTGGATGCGGTCGAGGCTCTGCAGGAACCGGCCGGCAACGAAGTCGCGATCGACGTACACCGCGTCGTGGCAGATCTGGTGGAGGCTGATGCCCTCGCCCAGGGTCGCCGGATTGGACACGAGCACCATGCAGTCCGGGTCGTTCTGGAAGCGGTGCAGCTCCTCCGCTCGCTCGGTGGTCCCGCCGTGGACCATGGCGGGCTCGAAGGCGGACAACAACTTGTGCAACGTGGTGAGGCTGCGGACGAACGTCGTCCACACCAGCGTCTTCCGTCCGCGCGCGGCGTTCTCCGCGACGATCGCGGCCGTCTCCTTGTACTTCGGCGAGAGCTCGTAGCTCGGCAGCTTCTTCAGCAGTGCGTAGAGCGAGTCACCCTCGGGCACGTCGAGCGGCGGCAACTGGTACTCGAGCGGCTCGTACCGCGACTCTCCCTCCGCCAGCATCGCCGGACTCGTCGCGGCCATCAGCAAGCGCAGAGCGGACTTGCCCAGAGCAGCGAGGTCGTCGCGGCCGGAGCGGTTCGCCTCCTTGCCCACGATCGCGTCGTAGATCTGGCCGTGCAGTGGGGGCAAGTCGACGTAACGGACCTTCGTGTCCATCGGAGGCAGCCCGAGCTCCAGCTTCGTGGTGCGGGCGAACAACGGCCGGAGCACCATGCTCGCGCGCGCCAGATCTCCACCCGCCACTGCGTTGGAAACTGTCCGATGGCCGTGCCCCGGCCACGCGAATCCCATGAGGCTCTCGAGGTCCTTCGCACCGTTGGGTGCCGGGGTACCTGTGAGGATCAGCCGCCGGCGAGCGAGCGGTCCGAGTGCCATGCACGCGGATCCGTAAGCGCCGCGGGTTCCGAGCTTCATCCTGTGCGCCTCGTCGAGGATCATCATCGACGGCGCGGCCTTCAACCACGTCGCCAGCGCGGTGAATGTCCTGACGAGCCGCTCGTAGTTGATGATCAGGACCTGGGTGTCCGGCTCGATGGAACGCTCGTAGACCTGCGCGCGCAACGGTTCGCCGAAACACTCCACGCTCTCGAACTGCCATGACTCGTAAGCGGATTTGGGGCACACGACGAGCAACCGCTCAGCACTGCCTTGAGTCCGCTGGGCCGCGAAAACCGCCAGCGCCACCCGCGTCTTGCCCGCGCCGGGCACGCTGAAGTTCGCGCCGTGCCGCAACGACAAAAGCTTCGCGATGTCCCGCCGCTGGAACTCGCGCAGGTCGCCTTTCCAGTCGTCGCCCAGCAGGTAGAAGACGTCCTCCGCGTCGACCGCGGCAGTCGTGCTAGGTGCGTCCAGTTGGCGCTGCACCGTGTAGGAGTCCTCGACATTGCTGCGGACGAGCTCAGCGAGCTCGTCCGCCCACTGCACGTCAGCCGGGCTCGGCCAGGTCGAGAGGAGTTCCAGCTGGGACAGAAGATCGTCGAGGTCGACGGTGATCGCCAGCGGGCCGAGCTGCGCTCCGGTGCGGAAACGCGTGGCCAGCCGCACGAGGTCGTCGCGGTGCGGCTGCACCGTCCTCATGGTGACCTTGGTCCGCGTTTCGTCGAAGTCGAGGCGCAGGGACGGCTCCGGCTGGCCGTTGTTCACCGAATTCCTCCAGGAGAGGTCGCGTCGAGAAGCCAGGTCACGCCGTCACCGGGGTCCTTCAAACCCCGGCCAGCCTGCTTGGCGAGCTTGCGGAGGGAGTCCCGCAGCTTCAGCACAGCGTCGTCAAACGCTTCCTCGTCGAGAGACCGCGAGCTGCGCGCCTGGACGAGTTCGGCGATGCACTGCTCAATGTTCGCACTGGCGTCAGCCAGCCGGGCCGGCGCCATCTGCTTGCGCTTCAGGAGGCGAGCGTTGCGGCCTGCGGTCTCCAGTGCCAAATCGAACGCTTCCTTGAACTGGTCGTAGGCCTCGCTCGCGGCCTGGCTCTCGTCGTCCGCCAAAGGGCCGGCGGTTCCCCTGGCCGCCTTGGCCTTGAGAATTCGATTGGTCAGGTCCTTCGCCGCTCCGACGGCACTCGATGCAGCGGCGACGCTGACGCCCAGCCCCGGAATCGCAACCGGGGCATTCGCGGGCGCAGCAGCGCCGAACTCCGCCGGCAGCCGGCTGTCCAGGTACTGCTCGCGGAACTTCAGGCCGTCCTCGATGAGGCGGACATCGGTCTTGGCGAAGCCGAGGCTCATCGCGGCCAGCCTCATCTCCTTGAGGACATCGGCGTTGTCCGGATCCGACGCCTTCGTCTTGTGATAGATCCGGTGCAGCTCCTTGAGCTTCTCCTGGTGCTGCTCGAAGTCGATCAACTTCAGACCGGTGCCGTTCTCCGGGTCCTTGCTCCGTTCGATCTGGTCGCGGATCACGCCGAGGATCCACCGCTCCTGGTGGTAGGTCTCGGTGCGGATCCGGAACTCCTTGGCGATCAGCTCAGGAGTCCGGCCCAGCGCCGCCTGCTCCTCGAGCGCGAGCAGGCGGTTGATGTACGAGTAGTCGCGACGGTGGTCCTTGCGCAGCTGCAGGGAGAGCTCGACCGCGTTGATGTCGGCCCAGGTGAACGACTCCGGCAGCACGCCCACCCGCATCGACTGGGCGCCGAGCTCGCGCAGGGCCGCGGCACGGGTGTTGCCGTTGACCAGCACGCCCTCGTGGGTGATGAGACCGGGGTCGTTCTGCCCGAACTTCGTCAGGCTCTCCAGCAGGCCGTCGAACTCGGGATCCCTTCGGTTCGTGTCCGCCGGCGAGGCCTGCAGCAGGTACTTCAGGTAGTCCTGGCTCGTCGCGCTGTACGGGTCGGAGTCCAGCTCCGCGTCCCGCTTCGGGTCGTGCGACCGCTGAGCGCGGATGCGGTGCGTCGCGGGGTTGAAGTACAGGCTGATGAGCGGCGACTCGATCACGTCGACGTGGAGCGGCTGCCCGTTCCAGTCGACGGTCACGGTCTCCCGCGTGCCGCCGGCCTCCCTCGCCTCCGCGAGCCGCTTCTTCACCAGCTCGCTGAACTCAGCGGCGCGCGGAGGCGGGGGAAATTCTCGATGCATCAAACCGTCACTCCGTCTTCTTCGTCCCCGAGCAGCTGGCGCCGAACCGCCGCGCGGGAATCCGCCGGCATCGCGCGGTAAAGGCCCCACAGTCGTTCGAGACCGCTGAGCCGCCGTTCGTCAGCGGCCAGCCAGCCACCGAAGATCTTCTTCTCGAGCGGACCGAGCGATTCCACGAGACGCAGAATCTCTCCGAGATCCACAATGCTGCCGCGCCCCCCGACCCGGCACTTGTTGCATTCCGTGCTCAGCTGAGTCTCCTCCGTACCGTCCGGGAGGAGAACCTGGCGCCGAGCGATGTCGAGCTGGGCGGTCGTTCCGTCGTCGAAGCTGTCGCCGCCCGCGATTCCGCAGGACCGGCAGAGCCAGCCGTCCTCCTTCATGACCTTCGTGCGCTGTGCCGCGGTGATACCACCCTTGGCCTTGGCGGTCTTCGCCTGGCCGGGAATCCAGACCTCAGCACCCACCTTCACCAGGCGCTGCTCGTCCTGCTTCAGGCTCGGGTCCTCGCGGTAGGTGTCGATCTGCCAGCCGTAGTCCCTCAGGTCGCGCAGTCGCCGGTCGATCTGCGCGACGTCCGGGAACGCCTCCCGCAGGTCGTTCTTAGTGAAGGTCTCGCCGACACCGACCTCCTGCACGAGCCACAGACCTCCCCTCGACATGCTGCCGAGCCCGGACTCCTTGTCCCTCCACGAGGGCGTCATGGTTCCTCCCCTAAGCCAAGTGACGAGTTTACGTACACGGCGCCATCAGTGCCGTGTGCACCTAACGGCGCCTAGAGCAACCAGATCACGACTCTTGGGCGAACTCCAAGCAATTCTTGTTGCGAATCTATCGCGCAACAGAAACGAATTCTCCGTGTTGCGCGATACATTTTGCAACACCTGCGACCGCAGAGACCGCGTACAGTCAGGCGGAACTGCACACGCAGAACAAGGGGTGGGGATGTCGGCCGGTGGGTTCAAGTCGAAGATCAGCAAGTTGCTGCCCGAAGCACGGCAGGTCTTCGCTCAGACGTTGCGTGACCTGTATACCCACGTCGCCTTGAGCGACGGGAAGCGAACCTCCCACGCCGAGATGCTCAAGGCCATGGAAGCCGGCTACAACCGCTCAAGCCTGTGCAGGTATTTCAACGGCAAGAACGTCCCCAGCGAGGCGTTCACCGTGTCTTTCTACGCGCTGCTCAGGGACTGCACCACCGATGACCTTCCTCTGAGCTGCGAAGACCTCCTGGTTCTCCGCGCACGGGCAGCGGCTACCGACGGACGCCGGAGCAAGGTCCGCGAGGAAATCGCAGCTCAAAAGGACCGGCGTATCGAAGAGCTGGAGCAGCAGCTTGCCGACAAGAACGACGCCGTTGCTCTGCCGGTCCCCGCTCACCAGGGGGACCGGCAGAGCAATGCGTTTGAAGAGCGACCGGCACCGCAAGCGGCAACGGAGGTGATCGAACTGACCGCGGTCGGTTTGCACGAGCAGGCGCTCACCCTGCTGTCACGACTCTCCGAGCACCACGAAGCCGCCGAAGTGGCTCAGTGCGTCGCGCACTTCCGCACCGGAGGGCACGACGAGCTCGCCGACACGCTGATCCAGATCTACGGCCGCGACCACCAGAAGGGCCAGCACCGGGACGTCATCCGGATGTCGATCACACTGCGCGGCCTGCAGTTCCCCGACGACGCCGACAACCTGCTCAACCTGCTCGTTTGATGACAAACATGCAGGTAGCCATGCCGGCGGCGCCTCCAGAGATCAGCTGATCTTCGACTTGTTCTTGCTGAACAGGTCGTGGCGAACGTGGTCGTCTTGCCCGACGAATGCCTTGAACCTGCCCAGCTTGAACCTGGGGACGGCCGGCTTCTCCTTGTCGATCTCGAGCTCGAAGTCCTTGCTCAGCAACGAGATCCGATGCTCCAGCTCGTGCGCCTCGATCTCCTTGCCGGTCGCTTTGGAGACCGCCTTGGAGATCTGCGCCGCGGTCAGGTAGTCGCCGGCGACGCGGAGCGCGCGGTAGATCGGATCGTGCTCGGTGTCGATGTCGCGATCGGCCGGGTCGCCTTCTTTGCGGAGTGCGGACTTGATCGCGAGTCCCACCGCCCTGGCGACCGGCGGCGGGAACGCGTTGCCCACCTGGCGGTACCTGGAGGTCTTGAGTCCCACGAACTGCCACTCCGCCGGCTGCCAGCCCTGCAGGAGCTGCACCATCTCGGTCGTGAGCTTCGGCCCGACCTCGAACTCGTCGTCCTCGGCCGGCGCTTCGTTGGCGATGCCCCACGCGTCGACGCCCAGCTGCTCCCAGGCCCTCTTGGCACGCGTCGGGCCGAGGTCGGCGCCGCCGTGCTTCTTCGAGCCACCGACGATGGTCGGCGCGATGTCATTGGCCTTCGCGACCCACTCGTCCAGGCCCTTCCAGCCGCGAGCACCCATGAGGTCTTTCAGGGTTTCGCCAACGGTGAGCGGATCAGCCTGCTTCTCCGGCCAGCGGAAGTACGGTGCGAACTCTTCTTTCAGCGCCACGAGGACAAATCGCGGCCGAAGCTGGGGCACGCCGAAGTCGGACGCGTGCAGGAGCCGCCACTCGGCGACGTACTTCATGTCGATCAACTGGTCGAGGATCTCCTGCCGGTAGGCGGAGAACCTCGGCGTGCTGAGGCCTCGGACGTTCTCGAGGAGCAGCGCATTCGGCTTGAGCGTCTGGCACTGGTGCACAGCCCAAGCGAAGAGGTCGCGCTCATCTGTCGAACCGTGCTGCTGCCCGGCCAGGCTGAACGGAGGACACGGAACACCGCCGGCCAGGAGGTCGAAGTTCTCCGGGATCGCGACGCCCGCCTTGCGCGCCACCTCCCAGACCTCCTTGGCGGCCACGTCTCCGGTGATCACGCCGTCGACGATCTGAACGGGAGCAGGAGCCTCAGGGGTTTTCTTCTTGCCGCCTCGTTTGGTGGTGAGCAGTTCAGGCCGCACCGGATGACCGTGCCGAGCCAGCAGGTTCACCCGGAGGGTGTCCGCCGCCGTGGGGTCCAGCTCGATGGCGAGCTCGTGCTCGAACCCGGCCTGCATGAGCCCGAGGGCCTGACCACCGGCGCCGGCACAGATCTCGACGACCTTCAACGGCGTCGCGGCCTCGGGGGTTTCCACAGGCCCTCCCTTCGTTTGTTCGCGTCACAGATTGACGACAGGACTGAGGTATCTTCCGGCACCGAGTGCCTCAGCACAAAGCCGGACCCCTAGGTGGGAGAGCGTGCCCGAAGAAGATCGCAAGACTCGACGCGAGCGGGCGCACGCCGACGGCCTCTACCCCGCCCCTCTCAACGAGGGCCGATCGCGGAACATGCAGGCCAACCGGCGCTCCGGAACCAAGCCTGAAGTGGCGCTCCGCAGCGCGCTGCACCGCCGCGGGATGCGCTACCGGAAGGATCACCTGCTCCGGTTCGACGACGGCGTCAAGGTCCGCCCGGACATCGTCTTCACGGCGCGCAAGATCGCGGTGTTCGTCGACGGCTGCTTTTGGCACGTGTGTCCCGAGCACGGCCGGCAGCCCACGACCAACGACTGGTACTGGACGCCGAAGCTCAGGCGCAACATGGAACGGGACCGGCGCGCCGACGAGGTGCTGACCGCGGCGGGTTGGGCCGTGATCCGCATCTGGGAACACGAGACCCTGGACACCGCGGTTGAGCGGGTGGCAACCGTCGTCGAACACGGGTTCGAATCTAGCTGATCTAGTGCGTTATCGCACTCGTCCGCGCCGAGTTCCGGCTCACCTGGGCACTGCGTCGTCACGAACATAGGGCGCCTGCGCGAAATGCCCCATGGCAACGTGGATGCGGGTGGCCTGCTCAGCTCCGAACCTGCCAATGCGCACCTCTTCGCCGTTCCTCGGCTGCACCAGCAAAACGTTGCGCCGCGTCAGCCGGACGTCCCCGATTTCGGCCCAGGTGAGGCTCGTCCCGCGCCACGCGAGTCCGTCGGGTGAAACGGCGATCATCGGCCCACGCAGCGCTTGCCACACGACGGCGGGGAGAACGAGGCCTGCCAATGCCCAAGACACGGGGTGGATGAATGCGCCTGCACATCCGAGCACGAAGACGGCGAACAACCACACTCGCCGATGCCCGCCTAACACCCGCACCGTGCGATCAGGCTCAGCTGAGCTGCCAGGCCGTTGGTACCTCACGGGTTTCCGACGGGTCTTCCTGCGTTCAGGCAGCAACGGCCAAGCGATCCGGATGTAGACGTAGAACCAGAGAACGCCGAACGGGAGCAACAAAACCATGCCCCATCCCGCATAGGGACGCTCCGGATACAACTCACCGCGCCGGAAGCCAGAACCGGCCACCTCGGTACCGATGAGTTCAGGAGTGAGGAACCCGCGGGTGGTGGCCGTGGTGACGTTGCCGTTGGTCTTGTTCTCCACTTTGGCCCGGCATTCGTAGACATAGCCGAAGCCGCGCAAGGTCACCGGCCTGCCGCGTTCGCAGGACGTGGCGGTGATGACGAGTTCGGCGTCTCGGAGGTCGGTCTCGACCTTGTCCCAGAAGTGGTTGAAGATCGTGGCGCCGAGCAGGTAACCGAGAACGGGGACGACGAGGAACGCGAAGAACCTGTGCAGGACGCGGACAACCATCATCCGCCGTTGGCCTCCCTTCGCTCCTCTTCCTGCTTCTCCGCTTCTTCCGCGCGAAGGTCGCGCCATGTGCGCCATCCGCCGCCGTCTTTGGCCTTGTCCTCCCAGTCGCGGAACTTGGTGGACTCCTTGGTCGCCTCGATCCCGATCTTCGGAAGGACCTCTGACGACACGTTCGTGATGCCGTCGGCGGCGACCGTCCTCGCCTCGCTGAGTGCGTCCTTGGCCATGCCGGCAAAGGAGAAGTCAGTGGCGCTCCGCCTGATGTCCGCGTTGATGCTCTTCTTGAGGACGTTCACGAAGTCGTCGCCGCTCTTGGAGAGCGCAGTCTTGGCGTTGACGAGGATGCCGTCGAGCTTCTGGAACAGACCGCCAGCGTTGCGGAACGCCGTGGTGAGCCTGCGGCACGCCTCCAGCGCCTTGTTCGCCCATTTGATCGCGGTGGGCACGCACTCGGCGATCGCCCCCGCAAGGCCCGCCCCGGCCGCCGCGATCGCCGGTGCCCACCGCAGGCAAATGGAGATCAGCTTGCCGATCGCCTCGGCGACGAGGTCGCGCACGATGTCGCGCACCACCTTGAGCACGATCTTGCACATGCGGACGAGACCCGCG
The DNA here is from genome assembly GCF_050936595.1 of Lentzea sp. CA-135723. Classification (NCBI taxonomy): domain Bacteria; kingdom Bacillati; phylum Actinomycetota; class Actinomycetes; order Pseudonocardiales; family Pseudonocardiaceae; genus Lentzea; species Lentzea sp. CA-135723. Next base: position 4,987,679 of record NZ_JBNJMK010000001.1, read on the forward strand.
ATGCCTCCGGCAGCTGTCGCGACCCCGGCATAGGTGTCAGCACGATCGGCACCGAACGCCCGGTACTGATCGCTGTCCTTCCCGGCCCACCCGGTTGTGTCGTCCCTGACCCAGGTCCGCAGGTCTTCGGAGGTCTCCTCCATGAACCCGGAGACGGTTTCCCAGGTCTTCGCCATGCCGTCCAAGGCTTCCTGATCTCCGATGAGCCAGTCGAGCGGCTCCCTCAGGAAGCTGACGTGCTCGATCAGCCAGCCGAAGCCCGCGCTGAGCAGCGCAGCCATCGGATCAGCGAGAAAGCCGGCCACACCGGCGGCCGTCGCCCCAGCGTTGATCAAGCCTTCGGCCCAGTTCCCGCTCGAGAAACCCTTCACGGTCTCCGTGGCGTCGTGGAAGATTCCCGCGCCTTCGGTGCCGGCCGTCTCCTCCCCGATGACGACCAAGGGGTTCGGCCCAGGTGCTGGAGCGGGTCCAATCGCGGTCATCGTTCGTGCATCCCGTCGAAGACGTCAGTCTGGAGCTGTTCGTGTTCCTCAACGGACTTCCGCCAGGAGTCGAATCGCCTGAGATGGTCGGCCGCGGCATCCGAGGCCTGGCGCATCGTGTCCATCGCCGAGTTCTGCGCGATGGAGCAGAGAGCCGCGAGCGGAAACCCGAGCTTGCCGAACGCCTCCGGATTGGACACGGTCTGCGCCGCGCCCAACGCCTGGTTCACGTGCGCACCCACGCTGTCGAGCTTGGCCGAGTGCGCCTGCATCTCGACGAGGTCGATTCGATAGGTCATCGTAGGAATCCCTTGTCGCCGAAGTCTTCTTCGTCGTCTTGGGACGAGCGGGGCAACTGTGGCCGGGGGCGGGCTACCGGAGGCGAAGGCGGTGCGTCGTCCTCGATGGCACCCAGCCGATGCGGCTCGTCTCCATACCCACCGCCTGGCACGTACTGCGCAGGCGGCAACGGATGTGCGCTGCGCAGCTTGTCCATCATGAAGTGCATCGCCTCGGAGTCGGCACCGAGCATCGGCGACAGGGCCTCCTGCACGGTCGCGGCTACCCGGCTCTGCGCGCCTTGCAGCACGCGCAGCACCTCCTGCGCCACGCTGTCGCCGTCCTTGCGCTGCAACGAGGTGCCGAGCTTCAGGTCCACGAGGTTGCCAGCGTCGTTGATCGTCACGACAATCTGGCCGTCCGCGCTGCTCTCCACAACACGCAGCCTCGTGAGTCCCTCGCGTATCGCGTCACTCTTGCGCTGCGCGTCAGCCAGCCTGCCTTCGTACTGGCTGAGAAGAGCGTCCGGATCAGTCATCTGGCCTCCACGATGCGTAACCGAGGCCATACTGCCAGTCAGAAAATGTACGGGCAGACCGAAGCGCAACCTCAAACCTGAGGTTGGCGCCCGCATACTTCTCGTGACGAAGGCCACACCATTCGGGCGCCTGAAGCCGTGTCGAGTGGTCCAGAACCACGACACACACTGTCACGGAAAGTGACGGAGAGCCAGCTGCGAACAGAACGTCACCGGCAGTTACATGATCATCCCCTGACCGCGTATCCGCTGGTCAGGGGATGATCCATACAGGTGAACGGAAGTACCCCCGACACGGTACGCACTAGTCCCTCCCCTACGCACACGCTTCGCGAACTGCAGATATCCGCCACTGTTCCGATTGCCCATCGGCGTCGACGCCGCAGCGGAGCCGAGGATGGCAATACGGAATCAGCTCGTTAAGCCAGTCCAGCTCAGTTGACACACGAGTTGGGTTAGCCGCTCCAGCCCGAAGCCGACAGGCCAACAACGCAGCAACACAAGCGATCACACCAACCTGCTCGCAGCAGCTCGACCGCCACACGCACGCCTGCACCCCACTCGGACGACGCAGGATGCGCAGTTATCCACAGGTCGAGCACTGGCTGTGGATAACCGCCTTGCGCACTTACGGACGAAGAACCAGAGTTCAGCCCATGACCAGTGCCAAAGCCTCTTCTCCGCCATGCACTCTCCAGGGTCGCGCCCACGAAGCCGACCTTGATCACAAGCCGCGGCGCCGCCGCCCAGGACAACGTTCGAACGTTCGGGGGACGAGCGGGGTAGTTTCGACCGACTTGTACCGAACGGAGATAGGGTTTGCCTCGTGTCAGGCGAGGAGACTCAGGCCAAGGGAGCCGACGGCGTACGCCGCGCGAAGCTCTACCTTGAGTCAACCACGCGCGCGAACGTCCAATGGGTCAACCCCGACAAGGTGGCGGTACCCAAACTCTCATTCGAATGGGCAAACGACAAGACATTCTCATTCGACATGGGCGGTATACTTCTCGGCGGCGAGTTGCAAGGCCAGGAATTCCTTGCGGAGTGCAAATACTACACAAGCGCTCAAGACCAAGGAACTCACTACAGAAGATTTCTCGCCCAATGCTATCGCGCATACAACCTTCGCCCCGACCGTTGCGACAAGTTTCTATGGGTCACTTGGTCTCCCTTTCTGGTCAATGACTGGGGAGATTTGATGACCTCAGAATGGGTTCGCGACTGCGTACTCATGCATCGGGAACGAGTTTTCAACGTCGCCAATAAAGAACAAGCAGCCGAGCTCGTCTCCGGCGACGCCTGCAAGGACGTTTCCGAACGACTAGGAATGGTCTTTATATCGGAGTTTCAAGAAAAGCTCACTTTGTCTCGCGAGCATCTCGGCGTAATACGCCAGTACGACACCAATAAGGGGGATCGATGAGCGTAAACGAATCCTACTCAAGGCGAATCGCCGATGCGCTCAGTTGGTCGATCCCGGCCGATAGCGTCGAAGGCGTCAAGTCAGCGGTCATTGCCGAGATCGCAGCACTTGACCCAAAGGCGAAGATAAAGAAGACAGAGTACTTCAACCACAGCTTCATTCCAGATTTGGTAATGGACTGGCCAAGCGATCCTTCACTCAAGGAGCGCTATGTCTATCTGCGATTCAACTCTAACGTTGAACATCTAATCGATGACGTTGCGCTCATCGGCGACAGCCAGCCAATAGTTTTCGGACTGGAAGACACCCCTCAAGACGCAGGAACGGAACTCACCAGCAAACTAGAAGAGAGTTCGCGCGAGTACGGCACCTTGGTCACCGACGCACTTGGTCTTCAGGTTCTGATATCCGAGCAGTCATCGCCGTTCCTCAAACTTGTGTCATCAGCGATAGCACAAGGCGGCCGAGGCCTGCTCGATCACGCAGGGGCTCAGCTGGCTTCCCGAGCACTAACTAACGGGATGGAAGGCGCACTTCGCGCCCTCGAGGAGCCCACGCAACTTGCAGCGCAAACTCTCGATACATATTTGAACCATCAGCAGTCCGAGAAAGTTCAGGGCCTGCTGCAAGCAGTGTGGGTTGCTTCCGGAGGCTCACTAGACAGGTTCCCAGGCCGAACCGCGTTGTCAGATGAGCTGAACCTAGAAGCACTGCAATTCATCTTCGAGTTTGATGACATTGATGATTACGAGTTCTGGCGCCGACTTGGCCACAGGGTGGCCCTAAGGAGGCTAGCAGGACTCAATCTTCCTGCGGGATCAAAGAATCTCGAAAAGTTCATGCACGCAAACCTGGACGGGCTTTGGGCTCGTTCATGTCGCGTAAAGAATGAACAAGATCGACTTTCAGAAGAAGAGTTTGCCTCGCACTGGTTCACCGACACCCGCTTCGTAGGACTCAAGGGAAACGGCTATGTCGCCTACCTTGCAGATAAGGTAGATGATCTAGACGCAGTCAAACCAGATCAGTCTGACGGCATCTCTATAGCCGGGCTTACGAGGCGCTCTTCAGGTATCGCATCAAGCATCGATGAAGCAGTCCTATCCAACGGCCATCAGACAGTGAAGTACTACTCGGATTCGCTGCAGATTCTAGAAGATCAAAGTCTCTACGCTTTTGCGAAACAGCTGGGAGAGTATGCCACCGTCCGGAGAGTCGAAGTCGCACTTGCCGGAGGCAAGCATCTCTCTTGTGACTTCACAACCGCAACGAGTTCCGGTCGCACAAAATCTAAGCTAAGCCTTCCTGAGATTCTCCTCAATGCGCTTCCACTTCTGCGAGGCCTGACACATGACGAGCTCGCAGAGTTGAGGCAGAAGCTCGCCATAGATACGACGTATGAGAACGAACAGATCGGGATAGATTTCAATGAAGATCTTCCCTTGCTTGCGATCGAACCGGCTGAGATCGATCGAGAGCCTCGATCTCAGGATGACCGCTAGATCCAGTTATCTGTTCGCATGGACAGCCACGCCCACGAGCCACTGGCGCCTGAATGCGATGCACTCGCGCCTGTGAAATGAGTGGCGGCAACTAGCTAGCCAGCCCGACCGGTCAGAAAACAGCAAAAGCTGTGATCACAGCTGAAATTCGCCTGACTTGGTACACGAGATGAACTGGGCCCATGCACTCGCCTGAACGACGAATGAACCACCGTCAGGGTCCTTGCTGTCCCGCATCGCGGTCGCTGCCTTGCCGATAGTCAGCTCAACACAGTTGTTGTCGGGGGCGGTGTAGCTGGACTTGCGCCACGTCTTCTCAGGGTTCGTCATCTCGCTGGAGTCTCTCCTTGAAGAGTTCAGCCTGATCGCGGATGACCTTGAGCGACTCTTCGGGCGTGAAGGCCAGCTCGTCCGCGATCTCGTTGAACGACTTGCGGAACTTGTCTACGTCCACGTCATTCTCCACCCACCGACCACCTCCCCTGGTCTCCAGGTAGACGACGTCCGGGAAGTCCTCGTCGTCGAAGCTCAGGATGGTCACGCCGTCGATGGCGTAGGCGCCAGCGTCCTCGCCGATCACCTGGATCGTCACGTTCGGAAGAGCCGCGGACGCCTGCAGGTGGAGCAACTGCGCGTACATGGCAGCGGCGCCGCCGACCGCGCGGCGGAGAGCTGCGATGTCGATCAGGAAGTGCGCTTGCAGCGGAGCCTCGCCGTGTAGCCGCATCTGGCGGCTTTGCCGGGCGGCGACGGTGCGGTTAGCGGGGACCTTCGGGTTGACGAAGAGGTGCGCCGCTTCGCGGAGAGCGAGCGTGTACTCCGGGACCTGCAGCATGCCCGGGATCCAGACCGCTTCAACCTGCTTCAGTTTTGAGGCGTCGGCTTCGGCGCGGGCGTACGAGCGGGCGGCCTGGTTGTACGCGGCTGGGTGTTGGACGCGCGTGCTGTCCTGCTTCGCGTCTTCCCAGTACTCGGTTGCCTTGCGCCGGCGGTCTTCGTCCGCCTCGACGAGGTCGAGGTACAGACCGAGGTCCGCCCAGCCGAGCAGGTTCGTGCCGTTCAGGCACTTCGACAGGTGCGCCTCGGTCTTGCGGAGTTCGCTCGCCAGGTAGCTGAGGTCCTTGCCTGCGTCCTTGCGCAGCTGATCGAGCAGGCGGCCCAGCTTGGACTTCCTGTACGTCTTGTCGCTCGGCACCCGGTTGCCTCCTCGCGCTGCGGAACTCGTGATCACCCTAGTCACGCGCAGGTCAGGGCAGGTTCACACGTTCTGGTTATCGCATTAGGGGTTAATTAACCCCTAATGTAGTCCCTGTCGGCGGGACCCTTGGCCCCTCGCGGGAACTAGTCCGGACGGGCGTGTCCAGGCTGGTAGCGCGCCACGCCCAAGGGTTCCGTCGGCCCCAATTCGGTCCGACGGAGGGTTCTGGCGATGGAGCGTGTTGAGGATGTTGTTCCCGTCGTCGTGAACCTGACGCGGGCGCAGACCGCGGTGCTTTCGCGCGCTGCCGTGGTGGTCACTTCTGCCTTGGAATGCAGGGAGGCCAATGCTGCGGCGCAAGGGCTTCTTGTTTTCCGCCAAGCGGTTGCGCGTGCCTTCGCCAACGACAGGACGTCGGAACCGGCCGAGCCGCCTCGGTGTTCCCGTCTCCGAGCCAGCTAGCCGAAGGGCACGCCGCCATGGGCAACCTCGTCTTGTTTTCCGAGCTGCGCCGACGGCTTGTCGAGCACCTGGATCTTGTGTCGCGGATCGCTGCTGACGGCGATGGCGCGTCCGTGTTGTCCATGGCACGGCACGAAGTTCCGCGGTTGGTGGCCGCCTTGCGTGTGTTCGTTGACGAGCACCAGCCGGACGAGAACGGCTGGTGCAGGAAGTGTCGTGGTGGGCCCGCTTGGCGGAGAGTGCCCGCGCCTTGCCGGATGTTGCTCGACGTTCATCTTGCCGCCCAGGCAGCGACTGCGACGACGCACGAGCGCACGCATTGGCAGCCGAAGAGGCACCGGGCGTGAAGCCCACGGATCAAGAACAGGCTGATGGGACATGGCTCTACAACTGGTCAACGGGAGAGCGAGTCTGGAGGTTCGCGCCTTGAGCCGGACCGTGTTGGGCTGGCGGACGAGGCGCGACTGGTCGCTCCTCGAGTTGGGCGCACGGGTTGGTTTCTCGACCGCGAAGTTGTCGCACCTCTGCCGAGCTGCGCAACGCATGTCTCCTAGCGAGGTCGTCGTGGTCGGCGCTGCGTGCGGTGCCCCCGATGACGAAGTTGAGCTGTGCATGCGGGTTGCGCAGCGAGCCGTTGATCCCCCGATGTGGGATCGGATCAACGGCGACGCTTGGGCTCGGCTTACGTGGACACCGTGGGATGTCCTGGCTGAGGCGAGTGCGCTGGTGATCGTAGCTGTGGAGACGCTACCTGAGCTTGTGCGTACCTGTGGCTATCACGCCGCTCTCGTCACGTCCGGCGCAACGACGAATGGCCTCGATCTTGCAAAGCAGCAAGACGCCCTCAGGCGCTTGAGAGTGGGCGCCAAGCAGTCCTCGAAGCTGCGGCGGCTGAACGTTCGACTGGTTGTGACGGAGCAGGCGCTTGGCGGCGTTGGCGATTCGAAGGTGATGGCAGACCAGCTGGAGCACCTGGAGGAGCTAGGCGAGTTGCCCGGCTTTGAGCTTCGAATCGTGGATGGCGATGCAGGGCCCTACTTCGGCATGGGCGTGTCCTTCTCAGTGATGCGGTTCATGGAGAAGCGGTTTGACGACGTTGTTCTCCTTCACACGCTGCACGGTGGCAACACCTGGCTTGAGTCGGCTGCCGAGCGCGATTCCTACGAACGAGTGCTTGTCGCACTCGACGATGTTGTCCGCACCGAGGAGCTGTCCTTGCTCTGGTTGAACGAAGCCTCGCTGCGGCTTCGGGAACCGGCACGGCATTTGCAGCTGGTTACCGATCAGGCGAGGAGCTAGTTGTGCCGAAGAGGATCTCCACCGCGCGTGGCCGTGAGCTGGGCGCTGGCATACGGGCAGCCATCACAGGCGCTGGCATGACCGCGCGAGGTGCCGCTGAGGTCATGGACTGGGACGAGGCCAAGGTCTCGGACGTGGTGAACGGCAAGGGTGGCGCCAACCTCGTTGAGATCGCCGCGCTACTCGGTGCCTGCCGGGTCAAAGCGGATGAGCGCACTCATCTTCTGGGCTTGCACAGTGAGACGGGTGTTGTCGGCTGGTGGCAGCAGCACGGGGTGTGTTCGCCCATCGAGCTTCGTACTGTCGTTGAGAACCTGGCGGTGGCGGAGACGCTCACCTGCTGGCACACGCACGCGGTGCCGCTGTTCTTGCAAACGGCTGACTACATGCGTGAGGCACTGCGCGCCTCGGCCACCTCGCCGGCCGATGAGTTGGAAGTCCGAGTTCAGGCGGGCCTTGCGATGCAGCGGCTGCCTCGACAAGGCACCACTTGCACGTTCTTCATTCACGAGTTGGCGCTGCAGCTTCAGGTTGGTGGTGCTGAGGTGCAGGCCGGGCAGTTGCTGCATCTGATGTTCATGGCGAACCAACCGAACGTTGAGATCCGGATCTTGCCGATCACCCGAGGCGCCCACGCTGGGCTGGCAGGGCCGTTCACCTTGCTGACCTTTCCGAAGTACGAACCGCTGGTGTGGGTAGGTACAGAAAACTCCAGCCTTCTTATAGAGGCAAAGGCTTCCCTCACTGGCTACGAGGCCATCGTCAAGGCTCTTGAGGAGGAGAGCCTCGACGCGAGAGAGTCAAAAGCCCTGCTCCTCAATAAGTTCGATACCTTGGGTACAGCAAATTGACATATGAACTACATCAGCTCAAGCGATCAATCTCTTTGCGCAATCGGGTCAATGCACGGTGCTGTGCCACCCGAACAGCCCCTGGCGTAGATCCAATAGCATCAGCCGTCTCTTCAGCCGACAGACCGCACGCCACACGCAGCACCAAGATGTCACGCTGCTTACTCGGTAGCCGGCTCAACAGCTCTGTCATCTGCGCAAGCTGATCCGACTCGGCATAGTGAGCCTCCAAGCTCGGCATCACCCTCTGATCTGCGGCTGACTCAAGCTCGTTGACTCGGCTCCAGTGAGCGATCCTGTTGGCGGCAATGCCGTACACAAAGGCCAAGAACGGACGTCCTTGAGCACGGTAGTCGGGCAAGGCGGTCAGGACTGCCAGGCAGACCTCTCGAGCAAGCTCGTCCGGCTCCGACTGCAGATGCCTCATCTTTCCAAGCCGAGCACGGCAGTACCGGACAATCAGAGGCTGAATTCGACTCAGCAGCACCTCAACCGCAGCACGATTCCCGCGGCTCGCGTCGGCAACAACAATCGAGAGATCCCAGGAAGTTTCGGCGTAGCCTTCGACGTGCACCTGACGAATCTCATCTTCAGGGCATGATGGAGAGGTCGCCAGCTCCCTCCACTCATCATCGTTCCACTGCTCTTCGAGCGACGGCGAGGCACCGTAGTGACCAGACTGCGACATCGGAGCGCGGAACGCCCTGGTCAATTCGGCGCCGACAACCTGCAGCTCCCTTTGCTCACTCGGCACGTCATGCAGCATGTCCTGCGCCGCGCGGGCATGGTTATCTGCAGCTTGCCGTTTGATCGCAGCAAGCATGTCCCCGACATCCGCGCACACCGCTGTCACCTTGTCGACCTCGTAGCGGGACTGTCTCACCAACTCGGCGAAGGCCTCGTCGCCGAGCTCCAAATCGTCTGCGTGAGTCATGACGGGGCACCTCCCTCATAGATCATCTCGGTAGGCAACCGTTCAGGAGACGACAACAGTCGGCGAACGCTCTGCTTGGCATGCCTCAGATGTGACGCCACGGTCGCTGGGGACATGTTCAGGTGACAAGCAATCTCCGAGTTGCCGAATCCGTCTAGATGCCACACCAGCACAGTGCGTTGTTTGTCCGGCAACAGCTTCAGCAGCGCGACGAGCCGTCGCGTCGCATCCATCCTGGCATCAAACATCGCGTACGGGTCGTCGTGCTCCGGCGTCGTCATACCGCCACGAATCGATCGTTGCAGCCGCTCATGGTCACGTCGGCGCTGTTGAGCGGCTACACGGCATGCAGCCTTCCGAACGTAGGCACGAGGATGATCAATCTCTATCCAGCCCTGGTACGCCGACAACATGGCCTCAGCTGCAGCATCACGCGCGTCTTCCCACCCCCACCCGGACCGAACCAGAAACCTGATCAACTGAGGTAAGTCAGTTCGGAAGAACTCGTCGAAGTCATCTGGGGAGTCGCTCACTCACCAACGCACCTCCTCTCCTTCAACATCAACTCAGTGGACCGCTACACATACCTTGTAGAACGAGCGGACGCCAATATGCAACGCCAGCAACAACAAGGCCCCTACCTGGCCCAACGCGACTTATACACCAGCATCCCAGCCACGAGCGCCATGATCAGACCAGCCACCAGCGCAGTCACGATCACCGATCGCGTGACGACGTACACCCCGCTAATCGAGGTCGCCACCGTGGTCGTCAGGCCAACCACAGCCTGCACAAGTCCGCTGCTTTGATCTGTACCGTGAAGTTCACCGTGGCGCTGCGGCGCCACACGATCAGTGCTCATGTGGACTAGTGCACCGAGGCAGCCCACTTGTGCAAGCACCTAGAGAACGACCTTCATCAGGCGCCCCGAAGGCAAAGTGATGTAACACCGTATTCCCCGAGAGAGTGAATAACGAGGCTGCCTGGGCCTGCTCTACTCAGCTGAAGCTGACCAGGCTTCCGGGCGGAGCGATTGACCTCGACCGGCACAAACTTCAGTCCCCCGACCCAGCCGACATGTCGGACCAATAACGATTGCGCCTTCACTGTCCATCCAAGGCCCTAAATCCGGAGTTCAGGGGTGCTTAAGCGACGACCGCTTGGGCAGCTCCGGAGGGAGGGACCGATGGGTGACAGCGCGGGTTGGTCAGCGCATGGTCCGGCACGTGGGGTGGCGGGTGTACGGCGTTCTGAATCCGCTGACCCAACCGCCGAGACGCAAAGTCAGGTCTCCGCACGTCAGCAGTGGTATCGAGCAAGGCCGCCCAAAAGCCGACTGAGGAGTGACACCAAAGGAACTCCACACACTCGTGGACGGCGCGGCGGCCGGGTCGGCGAGCCAGATGCCGCCCTGTGGTTTCGGCTCGTTGAGCGGGATCGGCGGATCCTCGCTCTCTTGCACGAGCACAAGGTGCTCACCACCAACCAGATTGCGGCGATCGAGTTCTCCTCGGTACGACGTGCTCAGGATCGTCTGCGGCAGCTGCGTGAGCTCGGTGTGGTGTTCGCGTTTCGCGACTCCTACAGCGCCGGAGGTACAAGTCAGACGCGGTACGCGCTCGGTTACCGCGGTGCGCGGGTGATCGCCGCACAGCGCGCGGAGAAGCCGCCGGTGGCCGGTGCGCACGCAGACCGGCTGGAGCGACTGGGGTTGTGGCCGAAGCTGGCACATCAGCTTGGCGTCAACGACTTCTTCTGTGGGCTGGCTGCGTATGCCCGTACTCGGTCAGACGCCGGCCTCACGCAGTGGTGGCCGGAGAAGGTCTGCGCCGACTTCTTCTGGCACGGCGACATCAAGCTCAGGCCCGACGCTTACGGCTGTTGGGACGAGCACGGACGGCGGGTTCGGTTCTTCCTGGAGCACGACACCGGGACCGAACCGCTGTCCAAAGTGGTGGGCAAGCTCGGTGACTACAGCCGGTTCGGCACCGACGTGTTCGGGGTTCTGCTGTTCTCGGTTCACTCGTCGCTGCGAGAACGGAACCTTCGCTCGGCGATGCGCCAGCAGCTCGGCTTCGAGAAGCCCGGCTTCGTCATCGCTACCGCTTCTCGTGACCACGGCCATCCTGATGGATCTGCTGGGCCGATCTGGGCGTTGTGCTCCTTCCAAAGCCAGGTGCTGGAACGGCGGCGACTGGCAGAGCTGCCGCAACGTGGTCCGCGCGTCCCAGAGCACGCATCGCCTGCCGGACTCCCCTTCAGTGAAGCGGCATGGGATCCCCAGAACACCGCCGTGGTCGGACAGATCATGGGAAACGAGAGGCGATGGGGATGAACATTGTTCCGCTGCCTCAGAGACCACCCGTTAGTGACACGGAAGCCTTGTGCGACAACGGTTCTGAACGTGACGAGTGGCACTACAATCAGATAGGAAACCGCACGAAGAGCTGGGCTTTCTCCGGCCACGTGCGTTATGTCAGCGGCGCCGAAGGCGATCGTCTGCACGGCGAACTGGCCGCCGTGATCAGAGACCTCCTCGACTGGGCTGCCGGTCAGTGCGCTGAACAGGCCGACGAGCAGGAGGCTGCCTGATGAACCAACCGCGGATGAACGCCGTGCCGTCTGGGCCGTCCGGCCTGTCGGACTACGCGGTCTCGCCGCTCGGGATGCCTGTTGCGTTGCTGCGCAACGAAGTTCGGGTGGCGTTTCTCGGCCGGACGTCCACCGACGACCAGCAGGATCCGCGGCAGTCCATGCTCCGGCAGCTCGGCAACTGCAAGGCGTCCATTCCTGACTCGTGGGTGATCGTCGCGCACTTCTACGACGTCGAGTCCGGCCGCATGGAGTTGGAGCAGCGCGGGCGCGGTGAGAACTACGAGCGGTACGACATCCCGATCGCGCGTGACGGCGGTGTCACCGACTTGCTCGACGAGGCGGCACATAAGGGCCGCCGGTTCGACGTCGTGATCTGCGAGAGCGTCTCGCGCGTTGCTCGGCGCACGTACGAAGGGCTCTCGATCGAGCGGGAGTTGGAACGGGCCGAAGTCCCGCTGTTCGCCTCCAACGAGCCGATCACGCTGACCGGCAGCCGGGCGCAACGGATCCTGCAACGACGGATCAACCAGTCTGTGGCCGAGTACGAGGTGCTCAACACGCTGGAGCAGTCGTGGGGTGGGCTGTGCACGCACGTCCGTGAAGGTTGGAACATCGGCAAGCCGCCGTACGGCTACAAGGCCAAGACGTACCGGCATCCCAACCCCACGAAGGCCGCCAAGGGGCAGACGAAGACGCGGCTGGAGCCGGACGGCATCCGCGCTGAGGCCGTCACCCAGATAGCGATGTGGCGCTACCACCAAGGGCTCGGCTACGGCACGATCGCCGACCTGCTCAACGTCGATCTGGCCAAGTACCCGCCGCCGCAGCCACCCAGCAAGGCCCGCGCACGAGGCGCTTGGAGCAAATCCAGCGTCTGCGACCTCCTGCGGAACCCGAAGTACACCGGGTTCCAAGTGTTCAACCGGCGGGCGACGCGGTCGAAGCGCGGGAAGGTCAACTCGCCAGTCCTGTGGGTGTGGTCGCCGGAGCCGGTGCACGAGCCGTTGATTCCGAAGTGGATGTTCGACGAGATGGCCGCGACGAGGCGGGCGCGGCAAGGCTCACGGGACGACGACGCGAGTGTGCACTCCACGGCCACGCGCACGTACCTGCTGCGCGGCATGGTGTTCGACGCGTGCGGCCGGCGGATGTACGGCAGCTTTCGCAACCAGCGCGTCTACTACATGTGCTCAGCGCGCAGTAACAACCGCGGACGGCCCGACAGGTACTCCGACCATGCCGAGGTGGTCTACGTCCGCGAGGACGCGATCATGGAGGGCATTGCGGCCTTCTTCGCGGACCGCGTGTTCGGTCCGGAGCGTCGCGCGCTGCTCGAAGCCGATCTGGCGGCTGTCGACGATCGTGAAGCCGAGCAGCAACGCGCCGAGAAGACGAAGATCGAACGAGCGCTCGCCGACATCGAGCGGCGGCAGGCGGCCATCCTCCGGCAGGCCCAGGACGGCGACGACGCGTTCAGCCGTGGACTGCGGCAGACCTACAACGAACTGGACGAGCAGCGGCGGTCGCTCGTGACGAAGGACACAGCGATTGGTACACCCGTGCCAACCGGGCCGAAAGCCGCGGACATCGGACTCCTCGACGCACTTCCGCATCTGGTCACGGACCTGAGCAAGGCACCTGACCAGCTGCTACGACGGCTGTTCAAGATCACCCAGCTCGGCGTCCGCCTGAACGATGATCATGATCATCTTCTGGTTACTCTCCGGCTCCCCTCCGCGCATCTTTCGGAGGTAGCCGATACGGCCGAACGGATCGCCGAAGCGACCGGCAAAACCGGTGAAACGCCTGATCAGGCACCTGATCCTTATGCGGATCTAGTTGGTACCCCCGACGGGATTCGAACCCGTACTGTGATCCTTTTAAGGGACCTGCCTCTACCGATTGGGCTACGGGGGCGCGGTGAGCCTAGGCCTTGATCGTCGGCTTGTGTGAGCGGATGGTGGTTTCTCGCCCGAGCGGCCCAGCGAATTGGACTAGAGCGAGCATCCGGGTAAGCGTCGAACGGACCCGAACATCAGCGTGCCCTTCCCGCGCCCAGGAGCTCCTTGAAGCGGAGCGCCACCCAGTCGTGGACGGCCGTGGAGACGCTGGTGTCGTCGGCGCGGTGTTCGAACCAGCGCCAGTCGCAGTTGACGTTGATCTCCAGGAACACGTGGTCTCCACCGGTCACGAGCAGGTCGAACGCCGCTACCTGGACCCGCCAGTGGCGGGCCAGGGCGAGCAGTTTGTCCGAGAGGGACGTCGGTACCTCGGTCGGCGTGACGCGGACTGCGTCGGGATCCACCCAGAGTTGCGCCGGGTCGAGTTTGTCGACCTGGTAGGCGATGCACTGCTCGCCCACCACGAAGACGCGCAGTTCCGTTTCGGACGGGACGTACTCCTGGACGATCACCGGTGCGGGTTCCGGGGTGTCGGAGGCTCGCGAGGTCTCCAGGGGCCTGGGGAAGAGGCCGTGCTGGACGCCCGGTCGGGGCTCTAGGAGGTGGCGGCCTGCCGTTTTGACGATGCAGGCGCCGCCGCCTGGGCGCGTTCGGCCTGGGCGGGTCGTCACGGCCGTGCGGGGCACACGGAGCCCGAAGGCTGATGCGTCGGAAAGCTGCGTGAGACGGTCCAGGTGCGTCGAGAAGCGCGAGGGGTTCACATGTGCCCAGTCGGCGCGGGAGGACAGCCAGTTGGCCACTGAAGCCCACTGGTCGACGGCGTAGGCGCCAGCGAGGGTGCCTGGTTCGACGGGGACCGCGGAGAGCTCGAAGTGGCGGCGCCACACCAGCAGGGGCCTGAGGAGCCAGCGGTCGAGTTCGATCAACGGCTGGTCGGTGTAGACCGACAGAGGGAGGTCGACGCACCTGTCGGCGTCGATGCGGGCCATGCGGATGCCGCGTTCGGCCAGGGCGATGGAGAGCTCGTTCATCTCCATGTCGGCGGCGCGGGCGAGGACCAGCACGCACGGTTGCGGGTTGCCGTCGCCCTCGTCGACCATGCCGAGGCGGTGGACCTGCTCCTGGAAGTCCAGGCACTTGGGCGGTGACCGGAAGAGGTACTCCTGGCCCTGGAGAAGGAGGGGCCTGGCAGCCTCGGACGGGGCACCTGGCACCCGCCCGTCAGCCGACCTGCTCAATCGTCCTTCTTGCTGCGGAAAACTTGCCCCGCCTGCGCGTACTCTGCGGCGTACTGCGCCAACGCGGGGTCCTCGATCTCACCGCGACGAAGCTGTGCGGCCAGCTCCTCGAGAGACATCGGGATCACCTCTCTCCCCACATGGCGAATCACGCATTCAGGTGATGCACCAGCCGTAGTCTCCGAAACACGTAACGCAATGTCAAGGCAGCCCCTGGAGCTTACTCCGATTGGGCGCTCAAGTTCCGCCTTCAGACCAAAGAAGTGCCCCGAATGAGGTCTCATTCGGGGCACTCAGTCACTCACAGACAGTAAACCTCAGGATTGCACCGCGCGGTCGAAGTCCGACTTCGGGTCGTTGATCTGCCCCAGGGCCACGATCTCGCGGCCGTAGAACAGCGCCTGCGTCCAGTCCATCAGCACGCGCAGCTTGCGGTTCACGGTCGGCATGAACGCCACGTGGTAGCTGCGGTGCATGAACCACGCCGGCACGCCCTTGAAGCGCAGGCCGAACACGTCCGCGACGCCCTTGTAGAGGCCGAGGCCCGCGACCGAGCCGAGGTACTTGTGGAAGTAGTCCTTCGGCTTCTGGCCGCGCAGCGACGCGACGATGTTCTTCGACAGCAGCTTCGACTGGCGGATGGCGTGCTGCGCGTTCGGCACGCACGTCGCCGTCGGGTCCTCCTCGATGCGCGAGAGGTCCGGAACGGCGGAGCAGTCACCGGCGGCCCACACGCCGTCGAGGCCCTGGACCTGCATGGCGGCGGTGCACCGGACGCGGCCGCGCTCGTCGAGCGGGAGGTCCGTGTTGCGCAGCACCGGGTTCGCCTTCATGCCGGCGGTCCAGATGATCGTGTCGGAGTCGAACTCCGTGCCGTCGTCCAGCACCACGTGGCCGCCTTCGAGCGACTTCACGCGGGTGTCGAGGTAGATCTTCATGCCGCGCTTCTCGAGCGCCTCGACCGTCCACGCGCCGAGCTTGGCGGACACCTCGGGCATGATCCGGCCGGCGGCCTCGACCAGGACCCAGTTCATCTCTTCGGGCTTGATGCCCTCGTAGTACTTGAGCGCATACCGCGTCATGTCCTCGAGCTCGGCGAGCGTCTCGATGCCCGCGAAGCCACCACCGATGACGACGAAGCTGAGCAGCTTCTTGCGCAGGTCCGCGTTGTTCGTGCTCGCGGCCTGGTCCAGGCGCGACAGCACGTGGTTGCGGACGTAGATCGCCTCGCCGATCGTCTTCATGCCGATGCCGACCTCGGCCAGGCCGGGGATCGGAAGCGTGCGGGAGATCGCACCCAGCGCGGAGACGAGCACGTCGTACTCGATCTCCTCGACGTGGCCGTCCGACAGCTCGGCGGTCACGATCTTGCGCGCGTGCTCGATCTTGGTGACGCGGCCCGTGACGACGTGGCAGCGCTTGAGCACCTTGCGCAGTGGAGCGACGACGTGGCGCGGCTCGATGGAGCCGGCCGCCGCTTCTGGCAGGAAGGGCTGGTAGGTCATGTGCGGCTGCGGGTCGATGACAGTGACGGACGCCTCGCCGGAGCGCAGTTTCTTCTGCAGTCCGAGAGCCGTGTACATCCCGACGTACCCACCGCCGACAATGACGATTCGCGTGGGGTTCGACTTCACAGCAGCCATACACACATGGTCGCACCAGGAGCCCATTTTTCGCGCGTCCGGAGGGGCTGTTGTGACTACCGTCGCCGGGTGATGCCGGACACGATCGGGGCTGACCTGCGCCTCGACCGCGACTCGAGGTGTTGTGCCTGAGAGTCTCGATTCAGATCCTCAGTGCGACGACCCCGATCACGACTGTCAGAGCACCCAGTCCGAGCACCTCCAGGAGCCCGATCCCGGCACCAGAAGGTACGACGGCCGCGAACGCCGCGACGACAAATGTGATCACTTGGACAATGGCGAACCGGCGGGCTGGTGCTTTCAGCGCAGCGGGCTCGATTCTCGTTTTCACCGGAACGACCGCGGCGAGCGCGGAAGTGACGTGAATCAGGTGCAACGCCGGAATCATGATCAACACGCCGAGCCGCAACGGGTGCCCGTCCGCGAACGCCATCGCGAGCGCCGCGTACCCGATCAGCAACGCCGGCCCGGCGCTCCCCGGCATCAAAACGGTCAGCACCGTCAGCGCCACGGCGACCAGCAACGGCACGAGCGACGTCGCCTCCAGGTGCAGGACCACCACCACCGGGACGGCCGCGAGCACGATCATCAACCGCATCAGCACGACCGCGTCACCGCCACCCCGTGCTCGGCCATCCGACGCAGCCGCACCCGGTGCTCCGCGGCGATCAGCTCGGCCGCCACCTCGCCCCAGCGCGACTCGGCGTCCGGCACCAGCTCCAGCGGCAGCGTGTTCACCGCCAGCACCACGTGCCCGCGCTTGCGCGTCTGCACGGCCAGTTCCGCGATCTCGTCGTCGAGGAACGGCGACAACAACACGACCACGCATCCGTGCGGAAGCCGGCGCAACGCCACGTGCGACGACCATCCAGCCGCCTGCACGCACACGACGAGCTGCGTGCGGATGCGCATCAGGTGCCGCCGCCCGACCCCGGACCGCACGTTGAGCTGCGGCCGTGAGAGGTCCATCAACGCCACCCGGTCGCCCTGGCGCAGGTAGCCCGCGGCCATCGACGCCGCCCGCCGCACCGCCCGGTCGAGACTGCCGCCCGGCCGCGCCGAGGCCCCGTACCGCGGCGAAGACCACTCGGCGACCTCCGCGACGACGTCCGCGCGGGTGTCCAGGGCCAGCACGATCTCCGCGTCGGCCTCGGCGTGCCGTTCCCGGACGTGCACGACGCCGGTGCGGGTCGTGACGCGCCAGTCGATCCGCCGCAGCCGGTCCCCCGGCTGGAACGCCCTGATGTCGCGCAGCTCGGTCGAGTCGCCGGCGCGGGGCGAGCGGTGGATGCCGACCAGCCCGGCGGGCCGCGGCGGCAGCGGTCCGGACGGGTGGTGCTCGACCGGCGGCAGGATCGTGCGGACGTGCTCGACGCCGACGATCGGGCCGTAGACGTGCATCGCGTCCGGCCCGGCGAACAGGTGGTCGAGCCGCAGGTCGACGCCGGGCCCCCAGGCGTCGCGCCGGATCTCCACCGGCAGGTCCGGCGAGTGCGCCGGGATCGCCCTGGCCCCGCCGGGCAGCTTCACGACCGCGATCTCCGCGTCCGCGCCGTCGACGTGCGCGACGGTGTGCACGACCCCGGCCCCGGCCCCGCGCGGCACCGGGCGCACGCTCACCGCGGGCTTGCCGCGCGGTCTCGACGTCAGCAGCACGGACAGGACCAGCGGAACGCCGAACAGCACGAGCTCTGGCTGGTGCAGGAACATCCCGGCCACCACGAGCCCGACACCGAGCCACACCGCCCGCGAGTAGGCGTCGGTCGGGTGCCAGTGCGCGCCGTGCGTCCGGGAGAACGCCTCCCGCAGCTTGTCCGCCCTGCTCATGAGCTGGGCGGGCCCGGAACCTTGCCGAGCAGCTCGGTGACGACCTGCACACCGCTCACGCCGGACGTCCACGTCTCGGGCTTCATCACGAGCCGGTGCGCCAGCACGGCGATCGCGCACTCCTTGACGTCCTCCGGCGTCACGTACGCACGTCCGTCCAAAGTGGCCAGAGCGCGAGCGACGAGCACCAGCCCCTGCGCCCCCCGCGGTGACGCGCCGACCTCGACGGACTGGTGTCCGCGCGTCGCCACCGCCAGGTCCACGCAGTACCGCAGGAGATCGTCGTCCACTGTGGTCTGTTCGAGCAGCGCCTGCAGCTCACCGAGCCGTCCTGGCGCCAACACGGGCGGCACCTCGGCCTCTTCTCGTTGCCGCGCGAGCCGCCGGCGCAGGACCTCGACCTCCTCCTCGGCGGGCGGGTAGCCGATGTCGAGCCGCACCAGGAACCTGTCGAGCTGCGCCTCCGGCAACGGGTAGGTGCCCTCGTACTCCACGGGGTTCGAGGTCGCCAGCACGTGGAACGGCCGCGGCAGCGGGAACGTGCGCCCCTCGACCGTCACCTGCCGCTCCTGCATGGCCTCCAGCAACGCCGACTGCGTCTTCGGCGGCGTCCGGTTGATCTCGTCGGCGAGCAGCAGCCCGGTGAACACGGGCCCGTGCCGGAACTCGAACTCGCGGCTGCCGGGGTCGTAGAGGAACGACCCGGTGACGTCGGCGGGCAGCAGGTCCGGCGTGCACTGCAGGCGCCGGAAGTCCAGTGACAACGCCTGCGCGAGCGACCGTGCGATCAACGTCTTGCCGAGGCCCGGCACGTCCTCCAGCAGCACGTGCCCGCCCGCCAGCACGGCCGCGAGCGCGAGCCGCACCGTCCGGGTGCGCCCGACGACGACCTTGCCGATCTCGTCGAGGACCTCCTCGGCCTCCAACTCGATGGTCACTCGACCCTCCTGAGCTTCTCCGCCAGTGTCTTCGGATCGGGCATCCCGCCGGCGATCCCGAGTCGTTCCAGCCGCGCCCGGAACCGTTCGTCGTAGCGCCGCGGATCGTCCGCGGCCTCCTCCAGCCGGCTCGCCAGCGTGCTGGCGTGCCCGGTGCTGATCGAGGCGGGCGGTGGTGGCGCCGAGACCCACAGCACGTCGGTGGCCCGCGGCAACCTGCTGACCAGCACGGCGAACGCCGTCGGCGGCACGGCCAGCACGACGGCCCACTCGCCGGGCACGCCGAGCAACCAGACGACGACGCCGATGACGACCCCGACCACCAGCGCCAGCGCGGTCTTCACGCGAGCTCCCGGACGATGCGGCCGAGTTCCTCGCGCGCCTGCTCGGCCTGCGCGGCCGTCACGTCCTCGTGCCCGAACCGCGCCCGCTGGTAGAGGTCCTTCAGGACGTTCGCGTCCACCCCGAGCCGTTCGGTGAACTCGGTCGGCGTCTGGTGCGGCAACCGTTCCTCGGCGGCTTCGAGTGCGAGCCAGGCGGCGATCACGGCGTCGCGCGGCGGCCGTCCCGGATGCTTCGTGAACTCCTGCAACGCCTTCTCGACCCGCCGCACCACGGCCTGCTCACCCACCTCGAAGCCCTCGATCTCGACCCCGCGCACTCCCCCGCGCCGCCGCCACTCCGGCAGCCGCAGCGCGAAGAAGATCCCGACCAGCCCGAACAGCACGAGCCCCGCGAGCACCACCAGGTAGACGGTGAGGGGCACGGCGAACAGCCCCGGCAGCTCCGTGGGGAACGGCACGTCCAGCTGCCCCGCGGTCTGCTGCGCCGGCGGGCGGTCGTCCAGCCGCTGGACCAGCGTGATCGGCGACGTGCCGCCGGCCGCGACGACGACGATCAGCAACGCCGCCACCGCCACCCCGGCCCGCCACCACTTCATGGCGGTCAGCGTGACACGCGCGAGGACACTTCGGATGATCCTTTGGTCAGTCCGGCAACAACCGCCCGCGACAGCGCCGCACCAGCTCGACCCGTTCCGGCCCGTCGAGGCGCCGCATCACCGGCCGCAACGCCGCCGCGTGCTCGGCGATCCGCTTGCGCACGACGTGCGCCGTCCCCGTCGAGCCACCGACCGCCTGCAACGGCCCGAGCCCGCACGCCACGTACAGGCAGCCCAGGTCGGCCGACATCACCACGTCCGGCAGCGAGACCCTCGTGGTGAACCCGCGTTCGCCGTTCCACGTCCAGGAAGTCACGCTCACCCGCAGGTCGGGGCGGTGGAAGAGGAAGCCGTCCTCCACGAGTTCGGGGCCGAGGAAGTCGTGCCGCTCGACCAGGAACGCGAACGCGGGCAGTCCCTCGTCCCGGAGCACCTGCACCGGTGTCGGCTTCGGCACCGGTCACAGCACCGTCTCGAAGGGGAACGTCCGGAAGTCGCCGGCGCGCTGGGCCTGCTCCTCGTGGCGGTCCTCCCAGAACTCAACGGTCCAGCCCGGCCAGCGCGCGGCGATCTCGTCAACCGTCTCGGTGAAGCTCATGACCGTCCAGAACCCGAACGTGCGGCGGGCGAGATCGAAGTGCAGGCCGTGATCCGGTCCGCTGTCGTCCGCCGACTGCGGTTCCCAGCCCGGCGACGGGGTGAGCTCCGCCAGCGCGTCCAGCAGATCGGCCGTCTCCCAGACGGGCTTGAAGTACGAGTGGCGAACCAGGTGTCCCTGCACCGAGCCATCGGCCTGCTGGACGGTCACCAGGCAGTTGCGCGCCGTCGGACGCCCGTTCCAGGTCGGTTGCAGTTCGGCGTGAGCGGACGGCATCTCGCTGCGGACGGACGCGCGGCCGAGACCGACGTACGCCACCACGTCCCCGATCCCGCCGTACGCCCAGCGGACCTGCCACTCCGGCCACGCGGCACGGATCGCGGTCAGCTGTCGCGCACGCGCGTCCACGCCGTCGTGGTGCAGGCTGTAGAGCACCAGGACCTGGTTCAGGGTGTCGATGACGGCGGCGCCCTCGCACCAGATGTCGTCCAGCCACCCGTTGGCGAGAAAGCTCTCCCGAACGGACTCGATCACGGCCTCCGGGCCCTCCGCGAACTCGCGGAGCAACCCGACCGCGCCATCGCTGTCGATGTACAGCTCGCAGCCGCGCTCGTCCACGATCACGTAGTTCGCCCTGCTGCCCATCAGCCCATCGCCCTCTTCAGCACGTCCTGGAGCATCTGCTGGGTCAACCTGCCGGTGTAGGTGTTGTGCGGCGACACGTGGTAGCACCCGAACACCCGCAGCCCACCGACCGACACCTCCACCCCGTGCCCGAACTTCGGCCGCTCCGGCCCCAGCAACGGCAGGAACGCCTTCCACCCGAACCCGCCGAGCACCATCACCGACCGCAGCCGCGGCATCAACCCCATTTCCTCGCGCAGAAAGCCGGAACACCTGTCCCGTTCCGCCGGCGTCGGCTTGTTGTCCGGCGGCGCGCACCGGACGGGCGCCGCCATGCGCACGCCGCGCAGCTCCAGGCCGTCGTCCGCGGACACCGACGTGGGCTGCGAGGCGAGCCCTACCTCGTACAACGCGCGGAACAGGAAGTCGCCGGACGGGTCGCCGGTGAACATCCGGCCCGTCCGGTTCGCGCCGTGCGCTGCGGGTGCGAGGCCCACGATCAGGAGCGAGGCGTCGAGCGGACCGAACCCCGGGACCGGTTTGCCCCAGTACGTCTGGTCGCGGAACGCCGCGCGCTTCTCCAGAGCCACTCGCTCGCGCCACTCCACCAGGCGCGGGCAGGCTCGGCAGGCCGTTATTCGATCGTCGAGTTCCGTAGTGTTGCTCCCATGTCCGAGGAGAAGACCGAAGAGAAGCCCAAGTCTCCCACCGATGATCTGGTGTCCACCCAGCACAGCATCACGGTCGGGGGACGCGAGCTGAGCTACACCGCCACGACCGGGCGGGTCGTCCTCAAGCAGGAGGTGTTCAAGGACGGCGTGTTCGAGGGCCACAAGCCCAAGGCCGAGGTCTTCCTGACCACCTACACGCTCGACGGCGCCGACCCGCTGAAGCGGCCTGTCACGTTCGCGTTCAACGGTGGGCCGGGCTCGGCGAGCCTGTGGCTGCACATGGGCGTCCTCGGGCCGCGCCGCGTGCTCAGCGGTGACGTCGGCGACCTCGCCGCCCCGCCGTACGGGATCGCGGACAACGAGGAGACGCTGCTCGCCGAGAGCGACCTCGTGTTCATCGACCCGGTGTCGACCGGCTTCTCCCGGGCCGCCGAGGGCGAGAAGCCCGGCAGCTTCCACGGCTACCAGCCCGACGTCGACTCCCTCGCCGAGCTCATCCGCCTCTGGACCGCGCGCAACGGCCGGTGGATGTCGCCGAAGTTCCTCTGCGGCGAGTCGTACGGCACGCTGCGCGCCGCCGGTCTGGCCGAGCAGCTGCAGCGCAAGCACGGCATGTACCTCAACGGCCTCATGCTGATCTCCAGCGTGCTGGACTTCGCGACGCTGGAGTTCAACGAGGGCCACGACCTCGGCTACACGCTCTTCCTGCCTACGTACGCGGCCATCGCGAACTACCACGGCCTGCACGGCGACCGGCCGCTGAAGGAGGTGCTCGCGGAGGCCGAGGAGTTCGCGGTCCGCGAGTACCCGTACGTCCTCGCCCGCGGCAACCGGCTGACCGACGTCGAGCGCGCCGCCGCGATCGAGAAGATCGCCCGGCTCACCGGCCTGTCCGAGGAGTACGTGGACGCGGTCGACCTGCGCGTCGAGCACATCCGGTTCTTCACGGAGCTGCTGCGCCGCGACCGCAAGACGGTCGGGCGCATCGACGGCCGCTTCACCGGCTGGGACAAGGACTACGGCCGCGAGGAGATCTCCGCGGACCCGTCCATCGACGCGATCCTCGGCCCGTACACGGCGGTGATCAACCACTACCTGCACGCCGAGCTGGGCTACTCCAACGACCTGCCGTACACCACGTTCGCCTCGGAGGCGATCGAGAAGTGGTCGTACAAGGAGTTCGAGGGCCGGCACGTCACGACGGCGGGCAAGCTCTCCGCGGCGATGCGGGCCAACCCGCACCTCAAGGTCCACGTCGCGTTCGGCTGGTTCGACGGCGCCACGCCGTACTTCGCGGCCGAGCACCTCATCGCGCACCTGCAGATCCCGAAGGAGCTCACGGCGAACATCGAGTCGGCCTACTACCCGGCGGGCCACATGATGTACGTCCACGAACCTTCGAGGATCCAGCAGTCCGAGGACCTGGCGGCGTTCGTGCGGAACTCCTCCAACACGTGATCGAGCCACTCGATCTGACCGACGACGCGGTGCTCGACGAGCTCTTCACCGTGCAGCGGCTCGGATACGCGGTCGAGGCCGAGATCATCGGCTTCGACCGCATCCCCGGCCTGCTGGAGTCGCGGGAGGACCTGGCCGGCACGCACCACCGGTTCCTCGGCTTCTACGACGACGAGGGCCTGGCCGGCGCGATCGCGTTCGTGCGCGACGAGTCCGAACTGGACATCTGCCGGATGTTCGTGCACCCCAGGGCTTTCCGCCGCGGCATCGCCTCGATGCTGATCGACGCGCTGGAACCGGCGAGGCGCACGATCGTCAGCACCGGCAGCGCCAACGCACCGGCGCTCGCGCTGTACCGCAAGCACGGCTTCGTCGAGGCGGGCACCCGCGAGGTCGCTCCCGGTGTGTCGATCACCAACCTGGTCCGCGAGTGATCATCTTCCTGAACGGCACGTCCAGCTCCGGCAAGTCGAGCATCGCCGCGGAGCTGCTCAGGGAGCTGGACACGCCGTTCTTCCACATGAGCGTCGACGCCTTCGGGGCCATGCGCGCCGTCGAACGCACGCTGGAGCTCGACGTCCCCGCGCAGCAGGAGCTCCTGCGCCGCACCAGGGCGGGCTTCCACCGCGCGGTCGCGGGGATGGCGGCGGCCGGCAACGACGTCGTGATGGACCACGTGCTGAGCGAGCCGTGGCGGCTCCAGGACTGCCTGGACGTCTTCGAGGGCCTGGACGTCGTCCTGGTGGCCGTGCACTGCCCTCTGGACGTGCTGGAACGGCGCGAACGAGCCAGGGGCGACCGGACGGTCGGGGCGGCGGCCCAGCAGCTCCAGGAGGTCCACCGGCACCGGCTCTACGACTTCCAGGTGGACACCAGCGCGCACAGCGCGCGGCAGTGCGCCCGCGCGATCAAGGAGTTCGTGGCCAGGCCGGTCCGCGGAAGGGTCTTCGACGAACTGAGGGGCCGCGCCCGCGGGCACGACCCCTCAGCCACCTAGCACCAGCGGTCAGACGACCGCGCGCTCCTCCGCGAAGTGGCACGCGGCGGGGTGGTCGTCCTTGCGCACCACGAGCTCGGGCACCTCGGTGGCGCAGATGTCCTGCGCCTTCCAGCACCGCGTCCGGAACCGGCAACCCGAAGGCGGGTCGATCGGCGACGGCACGTCACCCGTCAGGCGGATGACGTCACGCCGGCCGCGCTGGGTCGGGTCCGGCACCGGCACGGCGGACAGCAGCGCCTGCGTGTACGGGTGCATCGGGCGCTCGTAGATCTGCTCCTCGGTGCCGATCTCCACGATCTTGCCGAGGTACATCACCGCGACGCGGTCCGACAGGTGGCGGACCACCGACAGGTCGTGCGCGATGAAGACGTACGAGAGGCCCATCTCCGTCTGGAGGTCGCCCAGCAGGTTCATGACCTGCGCCTGGATCGACACGTCCAGCGCGGACACCGGCTCGTCGCACACGATCACCTTGGGCTTGAGCGCGAGCGCGCGGGCGATGCCGATGCGCTGGCGCTGACCGCCGGAGAACTGGTGCGGGTACCGGTTGACGTGCTCCGGGTTGAGACCCACGGTCTCCAGCAGCTCCTGGACCTTGCGCTGCCGGTCGCCCTTGGGCGCGACCTCGGTGTGGATCTCGTAGGGCTCGCCGACGATGTCGCCGACCGTCATGCGCGGGTTCAGCGACGTGTACGGGTCCTGCAGCACGATCTGGATGTCGCGCCGCAGCTTGCGCAGCTCGGAACCCTTCATGCCGAAGATGTCGCGGCCCTCGAACTTCGCGACGCCCGACGTCGGCGGCTCCAGGCGCATCAGCACCTGGGCCAGCGTGGACTTGCCGCAGCCGGACTCGCCCACGACGCCGAGGGTCTCGCCCTTGTTCAGCGAGAACGAGACGCCGTCGACGGCCTTGACGTGGCCCACGGTGCGCTTGAACAGCACGCCGACGCGGACCGGGAAGTGCTTGACGAGGTTCTCGACCTCGAGGATCGGCTCAGCCACGAGCGACGACCTCCTCCGCGATGTGGCACCGGCTGGTGCGGCCCATGCCGAGGTTGTGCACGGTGGGCACCTCGGTCGAGCACCTGTCGAACACGCGCGGGCAGCGCGGGTTGAACGGGCAGCCGGGCGGGATGTTGGTCAGCGACGGCGGCAGACCCTTGATCGTCTTGAGCTCCTGGCCGCGCAGGTCCACGCGGGGCAGGGACTCCAGCAACGACTCGGTGTACGGGTGTCCCGGCGCGCGGAACAGCTCGTAGACGTCGGCGTGCTCGACGATGCGGCCCGCGTACATGACCGAGATCCGGTCCGCGACGTCGGCGACGACGCCGAGGTCGTGGGTGATCAGGATCATGCCCATGTCGCGTTCCTTCTGGATCTCCGCCAGCAGGTCCATGATCTGGGCCTGCACGGTGACGTCCAGCGCGGTCGTGGGCTCGTCCGCGATCAGCAGCTCCGGGTCGAGCGCCAGCGACATCGCGATCATCGCGCGCTGCCGCATGCCGCCGGAGAACTGGTGCGGGTAGTCGGTGATCCGTCCCTTGGCGTTCGGGATCTTGACCTGGTCGAGCAGCTCGATCGCCCGCTTGCGCGCGTCCGCCTTGGACATGCCGCGGCGGACCTTGAGCTGCTCCTCGATCTGGAACCCGACGGTGAACACCGGGTTCAGCGCGGAGAGAGCGTCCTGGAAGATCATGGCGATGCCCTCGCCACGAACCTGGCGGCGCTCGTCCGCCGACTGCTTCAGCAGGTCCTCACCGCGGAACTTGATGGTGCCGTTGGTGATGAACCCCGGCGGCGTGTCCAGGATGCCCATGATCGTCTGGGCGGTGACGGACTTGCCGGAGCCGGACTCGCCCAGCACGGCCAGGGTCTCGCCCGCCGCGACGTGGTACGAGACGCCGTTGAGCACCTTCGCGACACCGTCGCGGGTGCGGAATTCCACGTGGAGATCCTCGACCTCCAGCAATGGCTGAGTCACAGGATTCCCCTATCGGGACTTGGGGTCGAGGGCGTCGCGCACGGCGTCACCCAGCATGACGAAGGCCAGCACGGTGATCGTGACGAAGCCGGCGGGGAACAGCAGCATGTGCGGTGCCGACTGGAAGTAGTCGCGCGACTCGGAGATCATCACGCCCCACGACACGACCGGCGGACGCAGGCCGATGCCGAGGAACGCGAGCGTCGCCTCGGCGCCGATGAAGGCACCCAGCGCGATCGTCGCGTACACCAGCACGGGCGCCACGGTGTTCGGCAGCAGGTGCCGGAGCACGATCCGCAGCGGGGACGCGCCGAGACCGCGTGCGGCCTTGACGTAGTCCTGCTGCTTCGCCACGAGCGTCGCCGAACGCATGATGCGCATGGCCACCGGCCACGACAGCACGGCGATCGAGAGCACCACCTGCGTGATGATCTGGAACGCGCCGGGGTTCTCGGTCGGCGCGTTCAGCGTCGTCAGGATGACGATGGCGCCGAGCACGAACGGGATGCCCGCGAAGATGTCGCCGAAGCGCGACAGCAGCGAGTCGATCCACGTCTTGGCGTAGCCCGCGAAGATGCCGATGATCGATCCGATGAGGACGGTCAGGATCGTCGCGAACAACCCGACGAGCAGCGACGCGCGGGCGCCGTGCATGGCGCGGGCGTAGACGTCGTAGCCCTGCAGGTCGTAGCCGAACCAGGCGTCACCGGAGGGCGGCTGCAACGACTTGTCGAGGTTCGCGAACCTCGGGTCGACGGAGGTGAACAGCGTCGGCCAGATCGCCATCAGCACGATGACCGCGATGATCACCAGCGAGATGATGAACGTCGGCTTGCGGCGCAGCTCGCCCCACGCGTCGCTCCAGAGCGAACGAGGCTTGCGCTGCTTCTGCGACGAGTCGTCGACGTGGCTCAGCTGGTCGACACCGGCAGCCGCGGACGCCTCCAGTCCGGCTCCACCGGACACGGATCCTGGGTCACTCATAGCGAATCCTCGGGTCGAGAACGGCGTACAGGAGGTCGACGAGCAGGCTCATCAGCAGGTACACGAGCACCAGCAACGTCACGATGCCGGTGACCATGACGCCTTCCTTCTCCTGGATGCCGCGGAAGATCAGGCCGCCGATGCCGTTGATGTTGAAGACGCCCTCGGTGACGATCGCGCCGCCCATGAGGCTGCCGAGGTCGGTGCCGAGGAACGTGATCACCGGGATCAGCGAGTTGCGCAGCAGGTGGATGCCGACGACGCGGGACTGCGGCTGGCCCTTGGCGATGGCCGTGCGCACGTAGTCGGCGCGGCGGTTCTCGACGATGCTGGTGCGGGTCAACCGGGCCACGTAGGCCATCGAGAGGCTGCCGAGCACGAAGCCGGGCAGGATCAGCTCCCCGAACGTCGGATCGGAGCTGACCGAGGTGTCCATGATGTCGAAGCCCTGCGGGCCGAGGTAGAGCCGCAGCACGAAACCGGTGACGAAGACCGGCAGCGAGATCAGGAACAGCGTCGAGACCAGGACCAGGTTGTCCAGGAAGCCCGACTTGCGCAGTCCGGTGAGGACGCCGGCGATGATGCCGATGACGGCCTCGATGATCAGGGCGATGATGCCCATCTTGAGGGTGATCGGCCACGACGTGCCGATCTGCTCACCGACGGAGATGCCGTTGAAGGTGGTGCCGAAGTCACCGACGAGCAGGTTGCCCAGGTACTTGAAGTACTGGATGACCAGCGGGTCGTTCAGGTTGAGCTGTTCGCTCATCTGGGCGATGTAGGACGGATCGCACGGCCGCTGGCCGCACTTGCCCGCGAAGGGGTCCTGCGGGATCGCCCAGACCAGGGCGTAGATCAGAAAGGTGGTCCCCAGGAAGACCGGTATCAGCTGCAGCAGACGGCGCAGCACATAGCGACCCATGAGGTCGGCTCCTTGCGTGGTGGGGGGCGCCCGAAGTCCTGAACACCGCTCCGGCCCCGCGCCCGTAACGCTTGAGGGACGCGGGGCCGGACGGTGTGTTGCTTCAGAACTCAGGTGTTAGGCAATCAGGCCTTGACGCGGAAGGACTCCAGAACGCCCTGACGCTTGAACGACATCTTGGCGTCGAGCAGGTTCTTCGAGCGGCCGCCGATGCCCTTCTCGTTCCAGGTCGGCATGGAGGGCAGGTCCTTGGCGATGATGTCCTCCGCCTGCTGGTAGAGCTTGATCGCCTCGTCCTCGTTCGCCGTCTGGTCCGCCTTGTTCAGCAGGGCGTCGACCTCGGGGTTGGAGTAGTTCGAGTCGTTCGAGGAACCACCGGTCTTGTACAGCGGGTTGAGGAAGTTCTCGATCGACGGGTAGTCGGCCGACCAGTCCGAACGGCTCATGCCGGTCAGCTGCTTGCCGTCGACGATCTGGCGGAACGCACCGAAGTTGGTGGCACCGACGAACTCGCACTCGACGCCCAGCGCCTGCTTGATGCTGTTGCACGCGGCCTCGAGAGGCTCCTTGCGGCCACCGTCCTGGTTGGACTGGATGGTCAGCTTGCCGGTGAAGCCCGACTCGGCGAACAGCTGCTTGGCCTTCTCCGGGTTGTACTTGCAGTACTCGCCGCAGGTGTCCGCGCGGTAGCCCTTGATGCCGGGCGAGACGAAGCTGGTGGACGGCACGTACGAGCCGGCCAGCACGGTCTTCGTGATCTGCTCCCGGTTGATGGCCATCGAGACGGCCTGGCGCAGCTTCACGTTCTTGAACGCGTCGATGTACTGCGGGAACGCGATCGCGCTCTGGCCGAGCAGGTTCGCGGTCACGACGGCGTCGCCGAGGTCCGCCTTGTACTTCTCGCCGACCTTGGCCGACGGGGGCAGGGCCTCCATGAAGTCCAGCTTGCCCGCGACCAGGTCCTGGTACGCGGTCTCCTGGGAGGAGTAGATCTTGTAGTCGAGGGTCTTGAAGTGGACCTTGTCCTCGCCCTTGTAGTCGTCGAAGCGCTCCATCTTGATCAGCGCGTTCGGCGTGCGGGAGACGAACTTGACCGGGCCGTTGCCGATCGGCTTCGCCTCGGCGGCCTTGGGGTCCGCGAAGAACGAGTCCGCCATCGGCGAGAACGGCGTGTAGCCGATCATCGTCGTGAAGACCGAGGTCGGGCCGTTGAGGGTGACCTTGAACTCGTAGTCACCGACCAGCTCGAGGCCGGACATCTTCTCGGCCGTCGGCTTGGCGTTCTCGTCAGCCGGGTGGACGGCGTCGAAGCCCTGGATCACGGAGAAGAACGACGCGGCCTGCTGGGCGTTCGGCGCGTACGCGGCCCAGTTCCAGGCGTCGACGAAGTTCTTCGCCTTGACCTCGGTGCCGTCGTGGAACTTCCAGCCCTGCTTGATCTTGATGTTGTAGACCTTGGCGTCGGTCGACTCGATCTTCTCCGCCATCAGGTCGTACGGCGCGCCGTCTTCGGCCTTGTAGCCGACCAGTCGCGAGAACAGCGAATCGGTGACCTTGCCACCGCCTGCCTCGGTCGTGTTGGCCGGGAACAGGGTGCTCTTGGGCTCGGTGCCGTAGATGGACACCGTGCCGTCCGGGTTGTCCTTGCCATCGGCAGCGTTGTTGGAACCGCCACCGCCGCCGCACGCGCTGAGCGTCATGGCCAGCGCGGCGGGCAAAGCCACCCACGCAACCCGTGATCGCGACATCAGTCTCTCCCGCCTTTCCCCGGCGCCGCTCCGCAGATATTGCGTGCGCGCGCCTCCCCGGGAGGTCTCGTCCACCTCCCAAAACGTGAGAGGACGTTAACCGGGGCGTCCAGTACATCGCGCATCGAAATCGGTCACAAAATAGTCACGATCAGCTCAAGCGCACCTTAATTCGGCGCTAGACCAGCGAAAACGCGATGCCGTCGAGGATGTCGTGCTCGCTGCACACGAGCGTGCGAATACCCGCGCGATTCTCCAGCTCGTCGGCAATCGCGCGCAGCACCACCGCTCCACCGCAGATCACGTCCACTCGACCGGGGTGCATGGGCCCCAACGAGGCACGATCATCATGCGTCATGGAGAGGATACGGTCGGTGATTTCACGAACATTGTCAAGTGTGATGCGGCTGAGGTGAATATCGTCGCTGTTGTACACCTCCAGCCCCTGGACCAGGGCTGACAATGTCGTAGCGGTCCCGGCGACCCCGATCCAGGTCTTCATCTTCTCCACCGGAACGACTTCGAAGGCCTCTTTGACCGCGGCCCGCGCAAACGCTTCCGCCTGCGCGATCTCGTCCTTTCCGGGCGGATCCGAGTGGATGAATCGCTCCGTCAACCGGACGCACCCGATGTCCATCGACCGAGCCGCCTCGACGTCGGAGCCGGTCCCGAGGACGAACTCGGTGGAACCACCACCCAGATCGGTGACGAGGAAGGGTCCCTCGTCCGGGTCAAGATCGGCCACGGCCCCGAGGTAGGACAGCCGCGCCTCCTCGTCCCCGGAGATCACCTCGGCCGGTGCCCCGAGGATCTGCTCGGTCATGTCGAAGAACTCGTCGCGGTTGCTCGCGTCCCGCGTGGCACTGGTGGCCACCATGCGTGCCGTCTCGACTCCCTTGCGTTGCATCGTGCGCGCGTAGTCGAGCAAGGCTTGGCGCGTGCGTTCGATCGCGTCGGGGTGCAACCGCCCGGTCGCGTCCACCCCCTGGCCGAGCCGGACGATCTTCATCTCCCGGTGGACGTCCCGCAGCCACGCGGTCCCGTCCTCCCTTTTGGTGACGTCCGCGATCAACAACCTGATCGAGTTGGTCCCGCAGTCGATGGCCGCGACCCGCGACATGTTCACCCCTGTGCGTCGTTCCGGTACTCCTCGGCAAGCATGGCGTACACGAACAGATCGCCCCACTCGCCCTTGAAGATCTCGAACTCCCGGTAGTGCGCCTCCCGTCGCATGCCGAGCCGCTCCATCAACCGCCACGACGGCTCGTTGCGCGGGTCGCACTCGGCGATGATCCGGTGCAGGTCCAGGTCCTGGAAGCCGAGCGCCAGCATCTTCCGCGCCACCTCGGTCGCGTACCCGCGGCGCTGGAAGCCGGGGTGCAGGCTGTACCCGATCGTCCCCTGCCGGTGCTCCTCGCTGCGCCACTTCAACATGGCGTCGCCGATGACCCGGTTCGTCCCGGGGAGCTCGATCGCCACGATCAGCCGCTGGCCCTCCTCGGTCAGCTCGGCCTCGGTGATCCGCTTGGCCAGCACCTCCGCGCACTCCTCGCGGGTGGTGGCGTCGTTGTAGAGGTAGCGGTGCACCTCGGGGAGTGCGCGGTAGGCGAAGAAGTCGTCGAGGTCGTCGGTGCGGAACGGCCGCAGCAGCAGCCGTTCCGTCCGGATGGGGAAGTCAGGCTTCAGCACTCCCCCACAGTGCCAAGGAACGCGCGTCGTGCCACCCGATTTAGCCGTGCGTGCTGTTGACGAGCACGTCCACGACATCGTTCCTGTCCAGTGCGCCCGAGAAGACCCGCGGGCCGGTCACGGTGCCCGTCGCGTCGAGGCGCGCTCGCGAACGTCCCGTTCCTTCGAGCTTTCCGTTGACGTGCAAGGAAACCTTGCCCGAATCGACCCTGAACGAAGTACTGGTTGGAATCGTTCCAACCCGACGCGCCGGTTAGCTGGGCGTGCTCGTTGCCAAGCTCTGCGACGTCGTCTGCACCGAGCTCGACCCGTTGTTGGTGGACGACTGGGAGCTGGCCGGCGTCGTCGACTGCTGCGACGGGACCGTGGTGGTCGTCGTCGTAGTGGTCGTCGTTGTGGTGGTGGACGTCGTCGTCGTGGTGGTCGTGGTCGTCGTCGTGGTGGTGCACGAGGACGGCGGCGGCGTCGTGGTCGTGGTGGTGCTCGACGTCGTGGACGACGTGGTGCCCGTGGTGGTGGTCGGGCAGGTCGGCGTCGTGGTCGTCGTGGTGGTGGTCGTGGTCGTCGACGTGGGGTTGGTGGTGGTGCCACCGTTGCCGGGAGGCTGCGTTCCCGGGTCGCCGTTGCCCGGCGGCGGGGTGGTCACGTTGTTGCCGTTGTCCGGGAGGAGCGGCAGCGTGTCGACGTTCTCGCTGTAGACCTTGGCCCAGTTGAGGACCTTCTTCACGTACTCGGGGTCGCGGTTGTAGCGGAAGACCGCGGCGGCCCGGTCGGCCTGCTTCGTCATGTCGCCGCCGCCCGAGCAGAGGTAGCGGCCGGCGCCGAGAGCGGCGTCGTAGATGTTGTTGGGGTTGACGATGCCGTCGTCGTTCAGGTCGCCGCCGAAGCTCGCCCAGGTCGACGGGATGAACTGCATCGGGCCGACCGCGCGGTCCCACGCGGTGTCGCCGTCGAGGCGGCCGCCGTCGGTGTCGCGGATCGCGGCCATGCCGGGGGCGCCGTTGAGGACCGGGCCGAGGATCTTGGGGGTGGCGTCGCCGACGGCGTTGACGCGGCCGTTGTTGGCGTGGCCGGACTCGATCTTGCCGATGCCCGCGAGCAACGCCCAGTCGAGGTTGCAGCCGGGGACGAGCTCGCCGAGCTTGTCCTCCGCGCGCAGGTAGGCCTCGACCATGACGCCGGGGATGTCCTGGATGCCGGCCATGTCGCCGAGGTCGGTGCCGGGGTCGAGGTCGCCGTCGAGGCTGCCGTCCTCGAGGTCGGCGAGCAGTGCGGCGCTCAGCTCCTCGGACAGCGGCAGGCGGCCGGCCGCGCCGAGCTCGGACGGGTCGCGGTGCAACGCTCCGTAGACGTCCGCGGGACCGAGGGTGACGGCGATGTCGTTGTGCTTGGCGAGGTTGACCCAGTCGACCAGCTTGGTGCCGACGATCATGGCGGGGGCGAGCATCGCGGCCAGTGCCGCCACGGCGAAGCCCTTTTGCCTGGGGCTCAACACCGACGGACCGCGCAGTCTGGCCATTGCCACGAATAATCACCTCTCGTGTGTCATCGCGGCTCGCCGTACTGCTCGTTACGGCGAATGCCCCCGTCGGTGACCCGTCCCACCCTGCCTCACTCCGAAGCCTAGGTGTACCCAAGACGGAGTGAAGCGTGTGTTCGGTTCCGTTGACCGTTAACTGGCCGAACATTCACCTGCGGGCCACAGTCCCTGCGCGCCCAGGATGGCCAGCGCCTCGTCCCCCATGGGGTTCACGCCGGGGCCTTTGGCGAGGGCGTGCGCGACGTGCACGTGCAGGCACTTGACGCGCACGGGCATGCCGCCGGCGGTGACCTGCGTGCCGAGCGACTCGATGGCGTCGCGCTCCGCCAGGTACGCCTCGTGCGCGCGCTGGTAGGCGGCCGCGAGCTCGGCGTCGGTGGCCAGGCGTTCCTGCTGCTCCTTCATCAGCCCGCCGCCTTCGAGCGTGCTGACCAGCGAGTTCAGCTTGGGGCAGGTGAGGTAGTACAGCGTCGGGAATGGGGTCCCGTCGGGCAGTCGCGGCGCGGTCTGCACGACGTTCGGGTGCCCGCTGGGGCACCTCGAAGCGATCGCACGCGTCCCGCGTGGCGTGCGGCCGAGCTGCTGAGCGACCGTTTCCAGGTCAGCAGCACTTACTTGTGCGTCACCGATTCCCACAGTTCCTCGTACCAAGACCCTTGTGCCGCCTGC
Organism: Lentzea sp. CA-135723; assembly: GCF_050936595.1. Taxonomy (NCBI): domain Bacteria; kingdom Bacillati; phylum Actinomycetota; class Actinomycetes; order Pseudonocardiales; family Pseudonocardiaceae; genus Lentzea; species Lentzea sp. CA-135723. Next base: position 5,021,613 of record NZ_JBNJMK010000001.1, read on the forward strand.
TTGCCCGACGGCCTCTCCGTTTCCGTGTTGCGACTCTCGTCACCCGGCAGTTGCACGATGTAGGGCACCTCGCCGGGCCGCACCCAGTGCAGCCGCTTGCGCGCCTCGATCTCCACGTACGCCGGGTCCTGCAGTTCCGCCTTGCGCTTGTCCAGCGCGGCGACCGTCTCGCGCAGCTTCTGCTGTTCGGCTCCCACGTCGCGCAGCTCGTCGCGTTGCGAGAGGTAGGTCCGCAGCGGGACCGCGATGCTCAACGCCAGTGCGCACAGCACCATCGCGAACATCGCGGCCCGGCGCGTACCGGTCATGCCGAACGCGCCACCCGTGCCCTCACTGCGCCGCGACGGCGCCTTGGGACGAGGTGGCTTGCGCGCGCGTGCGGGCCGCGCCTCCCGCTCTTCGCGGGGGCGACGGGGACGACGCGCGCGCTCGGCCATGTCCTACAGCCTCTCAGCTCTCCGGCGTGTAGCGCGGGAACGCGAGCTCGCCCGCGTAGCGCGCCGCGTCGCCGAGGCTCTCCTCGATGCGCAGGAGCTGGTTGTACTTCGCGGTGCGCTCACCGCGGGCCGGCGCACCGGTCTTGATCTGACCGGCACCGGTCGCGACGGCGAGGTCGGCGATGGTCGTGTCCTCGGTCTCGCCCGAGCGGTGCGACATCATCGACTTGTAGCCGTAGCTCGTGGCCAGCGAGACCGCGTCGAGCGTCTCGGACAGCGTGCCGATCTGGTTGACCTTCACCAGCAGCGCGTTGGCGGCGCGGCGGGAGATGCCCTCCTCGAGACGCTCCGGGTTGGTGACGAACAGGTCGTCGCCGACGATCTGGACCTTCTCGCCCAGCTCGGCGGTCATCTGCACCCAGCCGTCCCAGTCGTCCTCGGACAGCGGGTCCTCGATGGAGACCATCGGGTAGTCGCGGACGAGCTCGGAGTAGTAGCCGATCATCTGCTCGGCCGAGCGCTTGTTGTTCTCGAACGAGTAGGCGCCGTCCGAGAAGAACTCGGTGGCGGCCACGTCGAGCGCGAGCGCGATGTCGCGGCCCGCCCGGTAGCCGGCCTTCTCGATGGCCTCGAGGATGAGGTCGAGCGCGTCGCGGTTGCTGCCGAGGTTCGGTGCGAAACCACCCTCGTCACCCAGACCGGTCGCGAGGCCCTTGCTCTTCAGCACGGACTTCAGCGAGTGGTAGACCTCGGTGCCCCAGCGCAGGCCCTCGCGGAACGTCTCCGCGCCGATCGGCGCGATCATGAACTCCTGGATGTCCACGTCGGTGTCGGCGTGCGAGCCACCGTTGAGGATGTTCAGCATCGGCACGGGCAGCACGTGCGCGTTGGGGCCGCCGACGTAGCGGAACAGCTCCAGGCCGCTGGACGTCGCCGCCGCCTTCGCGACCGCGAGGCTCACGCCGAGGATCGCGTTGGCGCCGAGACGCCCCTTGTCCGGCGTGCCGTCGAGGTCGACGAGCTTCTGGTCGACCACGCGCTGCTCGACGGCCTCGATGCCGACCAGCTCGGGCCCGATCTCGTCGAGCACCGCGGTGACCGCGCGCTCGACACCCTTGCCCAGGTACCGCTTGGCGTCGCCGTCCCGCAGCTCCACCGCCTCGTGCTCACCGGTGGACGCACCGGACGGAACAGCGGCGCGCTCCAGCGTGCCGTCGTCCAGCGCCACCTCGACCTCGACGGTGGGGTTGCCGCGAGAGTCCAGGATCTCGCGTGCTCCGACCTGCTCGATGACCGCCACTTGCGCTCCCTGTTTCTGCTGCGTCTCGTCGTCGTGACGAGCCTACTTGGGCCAGCTGACCGGCAGGGGCTCGACACCGTCGGATCACAGCGGAGCGTCCAGGCCTGTCGTCTGAATCGTGCCAGAAGGGGCGGCGGGTGGGAACCGCAGTCACACGAGCCGGACGGGCAGGTGCTTCACGCCGTTCTGGAAGTTCGAACGGAGGCGGCTGACCTCGCCGTCGAGCTCCAGCAAGCCGGGCAGATCCAGAACGGCCTCGAACACCGCCCGCATCTGCGTCCGCGCCAGCTGCGCCCCCAGGCAGAAGTGCGGGCCGTGCCCGAAGCTCAGGTGGTCGGCCTCCCGCCGCCCGACGTCGAACCGGTCCGGCGAGGTGAAGACCCGCTCGTCGCGGTTGGCCGAGCTGAACCACACCACCACCTTGTCGCCGGCCCGGATCTCCTGTCCTGACAGGGAGGTGTCCTGGACGCAGGTGCGGCGGAAGTGCATCACCGGGGTCCACCAGCGCAGCATCTCCTCCACGGCAAGGGGGAGCAACGACCTGTCGGCACGCAGCCGGGCGTACTCGGACGGGTTCGCGAGCAGGGCGATGAGGCCGCCGGGGATGCCGTTGCGGAGGGTTTCGTTGCCCGCCACGGAGAACAGCCAGAAGAGGTTCTCGAACTCCTCCGGGGAGATGTCCTCCCGCATGAGGTTGCTGAGGACGTCGTCGGAGGGGTGCAGGCGTTTGTGAGCGGCCAGCGCGTGGGCGTAGGCGTAGAGGTCGGGCATGCCGTCGCGGGAACGCGGGTCGCGGCCGTCGGCAGGGCGCAGCGCCAACGCCTCCAGCGCCATGTCGGTCATGCCGGACGTGGAACTGGAGGACAGGGCGTACTCCGGGTCCTCGAAGCCGATCACGCGGTTGCTCCAGTCGTAGAGGAGCACACGATCCTGACGCGGGACGCCGAAGATGTCGGCCAGGGTCAGCAACGGCAGGTCGGCCACGTCGGAGGCGAAGTCGCCGGACGACGACGAGACGATCGCCCGGGCGTTCTCGAAGATCCGCGACTCCAGCTGGGCCACGGCGCGCGGGGTGAAGGCCTTGGTCAGCATGCGGCGCAGGCGGGTGTGATCAGGCGGGTCCTGGTTGAGCATCATGCGCTGGACGTAGGCCAGGTCCGCGGGCCGCGGGTCGCGGATCTGGGTGGCGCCGCGGTGCGAGGAGAAGACGGACGGCGTCCGCAGCACGGTTCGGACGTCCTCGTGGCGGAAGACGGCCCAGTGGTCGGCGATGCGGACCACGTCCTTCTCACGCAGGCGGGTTAGTGCGTCATGCGGTACGCCCGAGGTATACGTGTCCGGGTCGAGGATCAGCTCGGCATCGGTCTGCACAGAACGGGATTCTGACGTGCTTCATGTCGAACGTGGTGGAAACGGGCCGTTGCTGGTGCTGCTGCACGGGCTGGGAGCCACGGGCGAGGTGTGGCGGGAGGTCGCCGGAGCGTGGCCCGGCAGCTGGATCGCACCCGATCTGCCCGGTCACGGCCGCAGCCCGCGGATCACCAGGTACACGTTCGGCGCGCTGGCCGCGGCCGTCGCCGAGGAGATCCCGCGGGAGCCCGTCGTGGTCCTCGGGCACTCGCTGGGCGGCGTGGTCGGACTGGCGCTGGCCAGCGGCTGGTTCGGGGTCGAGGTGACCACCGTCGTCGGTGTGGGGATCAAGGTGCAGTGGACCGACGACGAGCTGGCCAAGGCCGCGGCCCTCGCGGCCAAACCCGGAAAGACCTTCGGCACCCGCGAAGAAGCGGTGGAACGAGCGACGAAGATGGCCGGGGTCCCGATCGAGCACGGCGTGTCCGAAGTGGACGGTGGATGGGCGCCGGCGCTCGACATGCGGGCGTTCGGCGTGGGCCGGCCGGACATGGCCGGGCTGATCATGGCCGCGCAGGCCCACGTCGTGCTGGCGGCAGGGGAGAACGACCCGATGAGCCCTCAGGAGCACCTGAAGGAGCTGGTGCCCGAGCCGGTCGTGTTCGCCGGCGCGGGCCACAACGCGCACGTCGAGTCGCCCTCGGCCGTCGCCGCCCTGCTCGCTCAGCTCGCGACGTAGCCGCCGTCCGCGGTGATCACCGAGCCCGTGATGAAGCTGGCCCGGTCGGTCGCGAGGAACAGCACGGCCTCGGCGATCTCCTCCGGCTGGCCCACGCGCTGCAACGGCAGGTCCTTCGCGATCGCGTCGAACACCTCGCCGGCCTCGGCCAACGCCTTGTCCGTGGCGACCGGGCCGGGCGCCACGGAGTTCACCCGCACGCCGGCCGCACCGAACTCGGTGGCCCACGAACGGGTCAGCGCGTCCATCGCGGCCTTGGAGGCGTTGTAGACGGACCCGACCGGGGTGCCCACGACGGCCGCGATCGACGAGACGTTGACGATCGAACCCTTGCCGCGCGCCACCATCGCCGGGGCGAGGGCGGCGGTGAGGAAGTACGTGCCGCGCACGTTCACGTCGAACACCTGCTGGTAGGTGTCGAGCGACTGCTCGGCGGTCGGCGAGAACGGGAAGATGCCCGCGTTGTTGACGAGCACGTCGACCTCGCCGACCTCCTCGGCGAGCGCGCGGACGTCGTCGACGCTGGCGACGTCCGAGACGATGAAGTGACCGGTGCCGCCCGCCGCCTCGATCAGCGCGACGGTCTCCTTGCCGAGCTCGGCGCGGCGGCCGCTGACGTAGACGGTGGCGCCGGCCTCGGCGAGCTTGACCGCGATCGCGCGGCCGATGCCCGAGGTGGCTCCGGTGACGAGTGCCTTCTTGCCTGCGAGTTCCTTGGTTGACATGTCTCCTAACGTGCTCGCGCCAGGTCGTCAGGCCATAAATTCCGGATGAATCAGCTGGTCAGCACCGGTACGCGCCAGCCGAAGTACATGCGCACGAAGTGCGGCAGCCGGTACCGGCCGAGCACCAGCGGTTCGATCAGGTGCACGTCGGCGAGCGCCTCCAGCAGGAACTCGATCGCACCGGGATCGCCACCGGACATCTCCGCGGCCTCGCACACGTCGATGACGTCCCCGTCGCGCCGGGCGAAGCACTGCAGCAGGTGGCGTTCCTGGCCGGTGAGCTGCTGCTCGGCCTTGATCATCGGCGCGAGCACGGCCCTGCAGTCCGACGGGATGGCCTCGCCCAGCAACGTCTCCCGCTCCATCTGGGCGAGCAGCATCGCGACCGTCCAATCAGGACGGCCGGCGAGCTTGCCGCCGAGCACCCGGATGGGGTTCGGCAGGTAGGAGAGGCGGGACAGGACGACGTCCGTCACGTCGGCCTCGCGGTCGGCCCGCGCCGGGTCGAGCACGCGGCGGAAGAACTGGTTCGCCTCGGCCTCGGTCAGCCCCGCGATCTTGAGCCAGAGCACGCCGGGCAGCTCGTTCCACCGACGCACGCTGGTGAGGAGCAACGCGGAACCCGGCGTGCGCAGCTCGGCGATCCGCGCCGGGTCGCGCACGTCGTCGACCACCACCAGGAACCGCCGGCCGCGCGCCTTCTCCCGCCACAGCGCGGCCCTGTCCCCCACCGGGTTCTCGACGCCGACGGCCCGCAGCAGCTCACCGGCCACGTCGTCCCCGCTGACGAAGAGCTGCCCGTCGGGGTAGTGCTGCTTCGCGAGGTGCGCGACGTGCACCGCGAGCGCCGTCTTGCCGCTGCCGTGCATGCCGGTGATGCCGACGGTCTGCGGCAGCGCCCGCAACGCCTGGGCGATCTCGGCGGCGCGGCCGGTGAAGTCGGGCAGGCCGGGCGGCAGCAGGTCGAGCCGGCGCGCCAGGTGGAGGTCGCCCCTCAGGATCCGCTCGTGGACCGCGCGCAGCTCAGGCCCCGGTTCGAGGCCGAGCTGCTCGTTCAGCAGCGCGCGCACCTCGTGGAACTGGTCCAACGCCTCGGCCTGCCTGCCGTCGCGGTAGAGGGCCTGCATCAGCAGGGCGCGCGGTCGTTCCCGCAACGGGAAGGCGGCGACGTGCTTCTGCAGCTCGAGGACGTCCAGCTCGCGTTCGAGCCACGCCTCACGGCACTGGAGCCGCTCGTTGCCGATCCTGACCCGCTGCGCCTCGAAGTACGTGCTGCTCAGGCCTTCGAACGGCTCGCCGCGGCAGTCGTCGAACAGCTCGGCGTTGAGCGTGTAGCCGCCGTCCTTGGACTTCAGGTCGAGCTCGGGGATCGCCTTGCGGATCTTGTACATGTACGTCCGCAACGCCATCACCGCGCTGGGCTTCGGGTCGTCCCACACCATGCCGATCAGCTGGTCGTTGCTCAGCCGGACGCCGTTGTTCAGCAGCAACGCCGCCAGCACCGCCCGCTGTTGCCGCGGGCCCAGGTCGATCTCCTCGTCGTCGCGCCAGGCTCGTACCGGACCCATCAGTGAGAAGCGCAGGCTCATACAACGAGTCAACGCCCGTGCGCATTCCGTGCTTCCCCGTCTCACGGACTGGCGGGCAACGGGCGCGGTTCGATCACCTGCTTCATCACGATCGTCGACGTCAGCCCGCGCACGCCGGGCAGCTTCGCGAGCGTCTCCTCGTACAACCGCTGGTACGACGCGAGGTCCGCGGTGACGACGCGCAGCAGGTAGTCGGGGCTGCCGAACAACCGTTGCGCCTCCACGACGTTCGGCACGTCGACGAGGGCGCGGTCGAACTCGGCCATGGTGTCGAGGCGGAGCTTGGCGAACACCAGCGCCTCGAAGCCGAACCCGAGCGCGGCCGCGTCCACCACCGCGCGGTAGCCGTGGATCACGCCCTCGCGTTCGAGGTCGCGCAGGCGGCGCTGGCAGCGGGAGACGCTGAGTTGCACGCGCTGGGCCAGGTCGGTGACGGTGATCCGCCCGTCGCGCTGGAGCTCGGCAAGAATCTTGCGGTCCATGGCGTCCATGAGCAAAGAACGCAAACACCTTGCCGCCGAGTTCCCCTAGCTTTTGCCCCATGAGCAACCCGTTACGGCAGGTGACGCTGGACGAACTGAAGAGCCGCACGAGCGTGAAGTGGCGGCAGTACGAGGAGGACGTGCTGCCCGTGTGGGTGGCGGAGATGGACGTCCTGCTCGCCGAACCCGTGGCGCGGGCGATCACCGATGCCGTGCGGCGGGGTGACACCGGCTATCCGAGCGGGACCGCGTACGCCGAGGCGCTCGCGGAGTTCGCCACGGCGCGGTGGGGCTGGACGCCCGCCGTCGAGCGCACGGCGATCGTGCCGGACGTGATGCTCGGGGTCGTCGAGATGTTCCGGCTGGTCTCGGACCGGGACGCGCCGGTCGTCGTCAACAGCCCGGTCTACCCGCCGTTCTACCAGTTCGTGGAGTCGTTGGGACGACAGGTGGTCGAGGCGCCGCTGACGGACGCGCGGCTCGACTTCGGCACACTGCGCCAGGCCTACGAACGGGCCGGGCGCGGCGCCGTCCACCTGCTGTGCAACCCGCAGAACCCGACCGGCACCGTGCACACCGCCGACGAACTGCGCGAGGTCGCCCGGCTGGCACGTGAGCACGGCATCCGCGTCGTGGCGGACGAGATCCACGCGCCGCTCACGACCGGCGGGTTCGTGCCCTACCTGAGCGTCGCGGACGACGGGCTGTCGCTGATGTCCGCGTCGAAGGCCTGGAACCTCGCCGGGCTCAAGGCCGCGCTCGCCATCGCCGGGCCCGCTGCCGCCGACGACCTCGCGCGGTTGCCGGAGGAGGTCGGCCACGGCCCGAGCCACCTCGGCGTGCTCGCCCACACCGCGGCGTTCTCCCAGTCCGCCGACTGGCTGGACGCCCTGTTGGAGGGCCTCCAGGAGAACCGGCGACTGCTGGCGGACCTGCTCGCCGAGCACCTCCCGGCCGTCCGGTACGCGCCCGGCGCCGGCACGTACCTGGCGTGGCTCGACTGCCGCGAGCTCGGGCTCGGCGACAGCCCGGCGAAGACGTTCCTCAGGCAGGGCAGGGTGGCGCTGAACTGCGGGGTGCCGTTCGGCACGGGTGGCGCCGGGTTCGTCCGGATGAACCTCGCGACCTCGCCGGAGATCATCACCGAGGCCGTCCACCGGATGGCGAAAGCCTGGAACGAAGCCTCGCTCTAGGGCTCGGGGCCTGGTACGGCTGGAGTCCGTGCGGATCAAACCGGGCTTCGCGGCGGTGACGGTGCTGGTCTGGGCGTCCGGCTACCCGGTCGGTGCACACGTGCGTGGCCGGGTTGCTGGTGCAGGCCTGCCAGTTCTCCGGTGTCTACCTCGGGCTGCGGATGGGCGTTCCGGCGGCGACCACGGCGTTGGTCATCTCGTGCACGCCGGTGCTCACGGCGGTGGTGGCGGCCTGGGTGTTCCGCGTCCGAATTGGACTCCGGCAGGTCGCCGGGCTCGTGCTCGGCGTCGCGGCGGTGCTGGCGGCGCTCTGGGACCGGCTGGGTTCGTTCGGGACCGGCACGCTGTTCACCGCGCTCGGCATGCTCGGGTTCGTCGCGGGTGGCGTGTACCAGCAGAGGTTCTGCCAGGACACCGACTTCCGGTCGGGCAACGCCGTGTCGGTGCCGGTCGTGGGGTTGCTGGCGCTGACCGAGAGCTCACCGGTGACCGATTGGCGGCAGTTCTGGCTGACCGTCGCGTTCCTGGTGCTGGTCAACTCGATGGGCGGCGCGTCGTTGTTCCTGGTCGGCGTCCGCACGGGCGGCGCGGCGGCGATGACCACGCTGTCCTCTGTGGTCCCGGCCGTCACGGCGGTGATCGCGTGGCCGTTGCTCGGGCAGGTCCCGACCGGCGGGGTGCTCGCCGGTCTCGTGCTCGGTTTCGGAGCGTGCCGGCTCGGCGCGGTCGCTCGTTCAGGTCCTGTCGCCCGGACGGCAGTCGAAGAACCGGCAGGCGATGGGTAACGTTGATCGAATGACGGACGGCACCTTCGAAGCGTTTCGGAAGGCCGAGGCGTTGATGGCGCAGCGCAGGCCTCTCGACGCGCTGCGCGAACTCAGGCAGGTGCTGGACGAGGCAGGCGAGGCGCCGTCCGTGCAGCTGCTGGCCGGCCGGGCCTACCTCGGATCGGCGCAGCTCAACAGGGCTGAAGAGGCGTTCCGCAAGGTGCTCGACCTCGATCCGAGCGATCACTACGCGCGGTTCGCGCTCGGCAAGACGTTGCAACGGCAGATGCGCCTCCCCGAGGCACTCGCCCAGCTCCGGATGGCGGTGGCGATGCACCCGTCACCGGAGTACCAGGAAGCGCTCGGAGAGGTCAAAGCCCGGCTGGCCCTGGGGAACTAGCCGAACAGCGTGTCTCCCCAGTACCCGCCTTCCTTCACGCCGGGCGGTACGGCGAAGTGCCCGGAACCGGTGTGCTCCACGTACTCCATCATGTCGTCCTTTGTGGACAACGCCTGCTGCATCGGCACGAACTGCGTGCGGCTGTCCCGGTTGAACGCCACGAAGAACAGCCCCGCGTCCAGGTGCCCGAGCCCGTCCGAACCGTCGGTGAAGTTGTAACCGCGGCGCAGGATCCTCGCCCCGTTCAACGACTCCGGCGACGCCAGCCGGATGTGCGCGATGTCGTTGATCAACGGCACCCCACCCGCACCCCTGACGTGCAGATCAGGCTCGTCGAACTCCTTCGCCTGCCCGAGCGGCGCGCCCTCGCCCTTGCTGCGGCCGACGATCTGCTCCTGCTCCACCAGCGACGTGCGGTCCCAGATCTCGATGTGCATCCGGATCCGCCGCGACACCAGGTACGTGCCACCGACGAGCCACTCCGGCCCGTCCTCCTTCGAGACCCACACGTGATCACGCAGGTGATCGGTGTCCTCGGCCTTGATGTTGCGGGTGCCGTCCTTGAACCCGAACATGTTGCGCGGCGTGGCCTGCTCCCGCGTGGTCGACGACGTGCGGCCGAAGCCGAGCTGCGACCAGCGCACCGCGACCTTCCCGAACCCGATCCGCACCAGGTTGCGGATGGCGTGCACGGCGACCTGCGGGTCGTTCGCGCAGGCCTGGATGCAGAGGTCGCCGTTGCTGCGGGCGGGGTCGAGGTCGTCCTTCGGGAACCGCGGCAGGTCGATCAGCCGTTCCGGCCGCTTGTCCTTGAGCCCGAACCGGTCGTCGAACAGCGACGGCCCGAACCCGATCGTGATCGTCAGCGCGGAGGCGGGCAGGTCGAGCGCCTCGCCGGTGTCCTTGGGCGGCGCCTCGACGTTGCCTCCGACCGCGCCGTTCTCCGCCGCCTCCTGACCGGCCGTCATCCGTTCCGCGGCGACCGTCCACTCCTTGAGCAGCGCGACCAGCTCATCACGGCTCTTCGTCTTCACATCGAGCGCGACGAAGTGCATGTGGTCCTGTGCCGGCGTGGTGATACCGGCCTGGATCTCACCCCGGAACGGCACCTTGGCCGCCGCGACGTTCTCCACCGCCGCCGACTCGCGGGAGGCGAGCACCCCGGCGGCGGCACCCGCGCCCGCGAGCGCCACCCCGGCACCCGCGAACCCGAGCAGCCTGCGCCGGGGAACTCCCGCGGTCACTTGGCGGACACCACTTCCGCGACCTTGCTGACCGGCTCACCGAGCGCGTCGACGGCCTCGGCCAGCGCCTTGATCTCGTCCTGCGTCAGGTCGGTGTAGAGCTTGAAGCCGTCGCCCTTGCGGTGCTTCTCCAGCGCCTCGTCCAGCGCCTTGAACTTGTCGTCCAAAGTGGACACGAGGGCCTTGTCCTTCTGCTCCACGGCCGGGCGCAGCGCGGCGATCGCGGCCTGCGAGCCGTCGACGTTGGCGCGGAAGTCCCACAGGTCGGTGTGCGAGTAGCGGTCCTCCTCACCGGTGATCTTGCCGGTGGCGACCTCGTCGAGCAGCTCCTTGGCGCCGTTCGCGAGCTGCACGGGCGTGAGCTCGACGCTCTTGGCCTTGGAGACGATCTCCTTGACGTCGGTCAGCAGGTCGTCCGCGATCTTGTCGGAGTCGGCCTGCAGCCCGGACGTCCACAGGTCCTTCTCGAGGCGGTGGTAGCCGGTGAACGCCATGCCCTCCTCGATGACGTCCTCGCGGCCGTCGATCTTGGGGTCGAGGTCGCCGAAGCTCTCCGCGACGGGCTCGATGCGTTCCCAGTACAGCCGCGAGACGGGGAAGAGCGCCTTGGCGTCCTCGACCTTCTTGGCCTTGACGGCGTTGACGAACTCCTCGGTCTTCACCAGCAGCTGGTCGGCCTGCGAGCTCACGTAGCGCTGGTAGCTCTTGGTCGCCTCGGCCAGCAACGCGTTGCCGTCGGTCGACTTCTTGGCGTCACCGGTGACGGTGAAGTCGCCGCGGATGCCGTCGCCCTTCATGCCGGGCTTGCAGGCGGTCTGGAGCTTGCCTGACTCGGTGACCTCGACGATCAGCTTCCTGCTGAGCCCCGGTCCGATGTTCTCGACCTCGCCCAGGATCCGGTCGCCCTCGGCGTAGAGGTAGAACTCGGTCACCTTGGTGCCCTTGTTGGTCACCTCGAACGTGACGTTGCCGGTGGCGGCCTCGGTCTTGGCGACCTTGCACGCGTCGTCACTGGCCTCGACCGCGATGGAGCCGCTCGCGCCGTCGGTCGTGCCGCCGTTGCTGCACGCCGCCAGCACCGCGAGAGAGCCCAAGATGACTGCTGCCTTGCGCACGGTTACTCCAGATCAGTTGGCCACGGCGGCGCGACGGCGCGGCCGGATGAGGAACAGGGACAGGACGACCCCCACGTAGGCGACCCACGCGATGGCCTGCAGCACGGACGTCCGCTGCGAGTAGTTGAAGAAGCCCTTGAGCAGCGCGCCGTACCAGGAGTCCTCCGGCAGCACGTCGCTGATGTCGAACGCGAGCGTGTCGAGCCCCGGCAGGATCGCGGCCTCCTGCAGGTCGTGGATCCCGTAGCTGAGCACCCCGGCGGCCACGAAGACGAGCAGCACACCGGTGATCGTGAAGAACTTTCCAAGATCGAACCGGATCGCACCCTGGTACAGAAGTGCGGCGATGCCCACAGCAACCAGGATGCCCGCCACGAACCCGATCAAGGGTTGCGTTGTTCCGCCGCCCGCCGCCTGCACGCTGGAATAGAAGAAGACCGCCGTCTCCAACCCTTCCCTGCCGACCGACAAAAGGGACACGAGAACGATGGCAAAAGGTCCGATTTGCAACGCTTCATCCATTTTGCCGCGCAGCTCCTTGGCAATGGTCTTCGAAGCCTTGCGCATCCAGAAGATCATTCCCGTGACGAACGCGACCGCAATGATCGACATCGTCCCGCCGAACGCCTCTTGCTGCTCGAACGTCATTCCGGCGGCACTGAACGTGATGATCGCGCCGGCCGCCACCGACAGCGCCACCGCGGTCGCGACACCGACCCAAACCCACTTGAGCGCGTACCTTCTGTCCGTTTTCACCAGAAACGCGATGAGGATGCTGACGACGAGCGCGGCTTCAAGCCCTTCCCGCAGCCCGATCAGCCCATTCGCCAACAACATCTCGCCGCCTCCGTGAATTAGGTCGGCCTTATTTAAGGTAAGCCTCACCTGATTGTCCAGCCGCCAACAGTGCCGGTTTCATCACGCTTCACTCCGTCAGCACCCGTGCGGAGCACGTACCCTCGATGCCGTGGTCCCGCCGCCCGCAGTCCAGGAACCCGCCCGCCGCAACCGTTCAGGCAACATCATCGGCCGCATCGTCCTGGTGCTGCTGCTGATAGTCGTGGTAGCCGCAGGCGCCTGGGGCCTGGGCGCCCTCAACCGCCGCGACGCGGCTCCACTGGGCCCGCCACCGTTCCTGGTCCCCATCCAGGAGGTGGAACCAGGCGCCGCCGCCCCGGGCAGCGCGGCCTCCCCCGGCACCACCGCGACGGCGAACCCGCTCCAGGAGTGGGCGACGCGCGTCGCCTCCAAGACCGACATCCCGGTCCGAGCCCTGCACGCCTACGCGTCAGCGGACCTGGCGATGCAACAGGAGGCCCCGGCCTGCCGGATCAGCTGGGCCACCCTCGCGGGCATCGGCCGCATCGAGTCGCACCACGGCAACATCAACGGCGCCAAACTCCAGGAGAACGGCCTGCCGTCCCGCCCGATCATCGGCATCCCCCTGGACGGCGCGCCGGGCGTGAAGGCGATCCACGACACCGACGGCGGCCGCCTGGACGGCGACACGACGTGGGACCGAGCCGTGGGCCCGATGCAGTTCATCCCGGGCACCTGGAACAAGTGGGCGAAGCGAGCGGCAGGCGACGGCCTCCCCGCAGACCCGCAGAACATCGACGACGCGGCCCTGACCGCAGCCCGCTACCTGTGCGGGGGCGGCGCACGAGACCTGGGCACAGGCCAGGGCTGGTGGCAGGCCGTGCTGGCGTACAACAACTCGGTGGAGTACGGCCAGAACGTGTTCAGCGGCGCCGACGCCTACGCAAGGGCGAGCACCCCGCAGTAACAACGCAGGCAACTCAAGCAGGCACACCCAAGCAACGCGAAGCCGAAGGCGAGCCGACCCGACGGCGAAGCCGAGGAGTCTTGGCTCTTGCCCTTAGCCAAGAGGGCCCGGCGGTGGGGTCCCGTCACGAGTCGCGCCACAGCTCTTGCTGCACCTGCCTGGGGATGTCAAACGGACACGCTTTTCGTCCGTTTGACATCCCCAGGCAGGTGTGGCCCGCTCTTGGCTCGACTTGTGACGGGACCCCACCGCCAACGCAACCAAACTACGAAACAGGCAGCCGCCCAACACAAACAGGCGTGCCATCAACCCGCTCACGGCGCGGTGCCCCCCGATCAGATTGCCGGGGGTCTGGGGGCAGAGCCCCCGGAGGGAAGCACGCACCAGGAACCCGCAAACGCAACAGGGGAACGCTACGGACCCCAAGCAGAACAAGAGGAGGCTGAGACCGGGCGGAAACGCGGTCCCAGCCCCCTCTTCTCAAACCCCTGCCAAAGGCGCGGAGGACGTGGAGATCTCCTCGGCAGGGGAAGAAACAGCCGGCTCCTCACCAACAGGAGGTTCCTCACCGACAACCGGCTCAGCCCGATCACAAGGCGGGGCAGTGCTAACCGGCGGAACCACAGGCTCCTCAGCCCGAGGCGTAGACGGCGGCACCTCAACCGGAGGCGTGACCACAGGCGACGCAACAGGAGTCTCCACAGGAGTCCCAACAGGACTCTCCTCCAACACAGGAGGAACCGGCGGAGGCTCCACACTGGACCCAACAGCCGAAGTGGTCGTGACAACGGGAGAAGAAGTCTCAGCCGGCTCAGGCTCCACCTCGCCGGGCTCGTTCCGCCCAGTAGCCCCGGGCTTCACCCCGGACTCCGGAACCCGAACGGTCTCGGTGACGGTAGTCCCGCCAACCACCCGAGTAGCAGTGGAAACCCGAGCAGCAGCACGAACTTCCCGAACCGCCCCCTCCACCACCACGGTCTCGGTAACGGTGGACAGCGACACCGCGGTCTCGAACGGCTCGGTCCACCACTGTGAAGTAGGCCGAACCGCGGGCGGCGCAGCCAGCGGAGCCTCCGCGCCCCCGCCTGTGAACGCGATCAACGCGAACATGCCGCCCAGCGCCAGAAACGGCACGACGACCACTGCCCCGAAGCATCCACGCCCACTGCGCGGCTCTTCACGGTGACTCATCCCAGCACACCCCCGAACGGTGAGGACTGTTCCATCTGGTTGATCGTCCACATGGAACAGTCCGTCACAGTTCTTTAGTCACACGATGGGGTGGTCAGGCCAATGGCGGCAACTCCGGAGCGTGAGCAGCCGGTGAAGATGAAAGAGTTTCCAGGGCCAGTGAGACGGCCTTCTCCAGCTGCGGGTCGCGGCCGGCGACGCGGTCGGCGGGCGTCATGACCACCTCGATGTCCGGGTCCACGCCGTGGTTCTCGACGCCCCAGCCGTGGCCGGTGAAGTAGGACGCGTACCTCGGCTGTGTGACCATCGTGCCGTCCACCAGCGTGAACATCATGTCGATGCCGATCACGCCGCCCCAGGTCCGGACGCCGACCACCGGGCCGATGCCGAGCTCCTTGATGGCCACGTTGACGATGTCGCCGTCCGAACCGGCGTACTCGTCGGCCACCGCCACGACCGGACCGCGCGGCGCGTCCTGCGGGTAGGACTCGGAGGCCGTGTAGCCGCGCGCGACGGACCAGCCGATCACCTTGCGGCCGAGCTTCTCGATCACCAGCTGGGAGGTGTGGCCACCGTTGTTCTCGCGGACGTCCAGCACCAGCGCCTCGCGCGTGAGCTCCATCCGCAGGTCGCGGTGCAGCTGCGCCCAGCCGGCGCCCATCATGTCCGGCACGTGCAGGTAGCCGACGCGACCACCGGAAGCGGCGTGCGTGAACGCACGGCGCCCGGCGACCCAGTCGTGATAGCGCAGTGGTTCCTCGTCTGCCAGTGGCACGACCACGACGCGACGCAGTTCTCCACCACCACCGGGTCGCACGGTCAGCTCCACGGGCTTACCGGCCGTTCCCACCAGCAACGCACCAGGGCCGGCGAGCCCGACCGGGCGTCCGTCCACGGCCACCAGCACGTCCCCGGCCCGCACCGCCACGCCAGGCGCGCAGAGAGGGGATCGAGCGTGCGGATCGGAGGTCTCGCCGGGGATCACGCGCTCGACGACCCACGAGTCGCCGACGCGGGCCAGATCGGCGCCCAGGAGCCCCTGCCGGCGCGAGGCGGGCACCGCGGGGGAAGACCCCCACACGTACGCATGGGAGGTCCCGAGCTCGCCCTGCACCTCCCACAGCAGGTCGACCAGGTCGTCGTGGCTGCCCACCTCGGCCACCAGCGGCCGGTAGCGGTCGAGCTCGCCCTGCCAGTCGACACCGCCCATGTCGGTGCGCCAGAAGTGGTCGCGCATCAGGCGGCCGTTCTCGGCGTACATCTGCGCCCACTCCAGCGCCGGGTCCACGACGACCCGGACGCGCGCGAGGTCGATCTCGACGTGGTCGGCCGAGTCCTCGTCCGCCTTGCTGTCCGACGGCACGACCCGCAGGTCACCGCGGTCCTCGACGACCATCCGCTTGCCGTCGCCGGACACCGCAAACGCTTCCGCGCTGTCCGACAGCACCTCGGTCTTGATCTTGGCGAAGTCGAACCGCTCCAGCACGGTCCGCGGCGGCCGGGCCTCCGGCGACGCCAGGTTGTCGCCCAGCACGCCGAGCAACGGCCGGCGCAGCCACAGCAGGCCGCCCTTCGCGGCGCGCAGCGACACGTAGTCGGCGGCCGCGACGGGCACCGGCACCACGCGGTCGGCGAGGCCTTCGAGGTCGACCTTCGTCACCGGGGTCTTCTCGTCGTCGTCCTCAGAGTCCTTGTCCTCGTCGCCGACCGGGCGGCCGCCGTGCATCGGCGCGAACGGCGACGGCGTGGTCGCGGCCAGCGGCACGAGGTACGGGCGGCAGCCGGTCGGGAACGACAGGTCGAACACGTGCGCGTCGTAGATCGGGTCGAACGTCCTGATCGACAGGAACGCGAGGTACTTGCCGTCCTCGGTGAACGTCGGCGCGAAGTCGGCGAACCGCAGCGGCGTCGCGTCCACAACGGACAGATCCGCCGCGTTCACCATCTTGATGTGCCGCAACGGAGACGGGCCGGGGTGCGACCAGGCGAGCCAGGCAGAGTCCGGCGAGAACGCGAGGTTCGTGATGTGCGCGTTGGCACCGGACACGACCTCGCGCACTTCGCCGGAACCGATGTCCACCAACAACAAGCGGCCGTCGTGCGTGGCGACACCGACGCGCGAACCGTCCGGCGCGGCGGCCATCGACATCACGCGGCCCAACGCACCGGAGGCGACGCGGCGAGGCGTGTTGCCCGGCTCCACACCGCCGACGGGCGCGATCTCCAGCGCCTCCTCGCCCTCGACGTCGGTCACCCACACCACGTGCCCGGTCTCGCCGAGCACCTTCGGCAGCCGGGCGCGCACGTCGGAACGGTCGGCCAGCACGCGCACCGGGCCGTCGCGGTGCGTCACCCAGTGCACCGAACCGCGGACCTCGACCGCGGAGGCGCGGCCGGTGTGGTCGACGCTGAACGACTCGACGTTGCCGGAAGCCTTGATGTGACGCGGTTGCAGGCCGGTGCGCGGGCCGCCGAGCTTGATGTCGAGCTTGCGCAGTTCGGAAAGGCCTTCGAGCAGCCAGAGTTCGCCCGCCTGGTGGAAGATCACCCGCGAGCCGTCGGTGGAGGCGTTGCGCGCGTAGAACTCCCCGGAGGAGTGGCGGCGCAGGTCGGTGCCGTCCGGCTGCACGGAGTACAGGCTGCCGACGCCCTCGTGGTCGGACAGGAACGCGATCCGCCCGTCGACCCACATCGGGCTGGCGAGCGTCGACTTCAGCTCGTCCACGATCCGGACGAACTCGCCGGAGCCGTCGAGGTCCACCCACAGCTTGCCGGCCGTGCCGCCGCGGTACCGCTTCCACGCCGACGGTTCCTGCAGGTAGCTGGAGGTGGTGACGACCTGGCCGTCAGGTCCGAAGGAGACGTCGTTGACCCAGCCGTACGGCAGCACCTCGGAAGGCCCGCCGTCCAGCGGAACGGCGTGTGCCCGCTTTCGGACGCGCGACATGGTGCCGGTGGAGGTCACCGCCAGCACCCGCCCGTCCGGTGTCCACCCGGACACGGCCGAGCGGCTCACGCCCCAGTGCGTCAATCGGCGGGCCGGGCCACCGTCCACAGGGGCCACGCGCACCTCGGGAGCGCCGTCGATCACGCTGGCCCAGGCCAGATGCGTGCCGTCCGGCGAGAACCGAGGCGTGCGGGCCGGCACCTGATCGGCGGACGCGCGCCAAGCCCTGCCTCCGTCGACGGGCGCGAGCCACACGTCGTCCTCGGCCACGAACGTCACCAAGTCACCGCGCAGATGCGGATACCGCAGGTAAGTCACGAGATCGACGTTAGCCCAACGCCGCCGTTTCAGGAGGGCAAAAAGCGCCGCCAGTCGGCAGCGGCAAGAGATTCAATACCTTCGGCCCGCGCCTTTGCTTCCGCTTCCCTGACGTTCGCGGCGAAGCGGCGAGAAACCTGTCGCAGTTCGGTCTCCGGGTCCTCGCCGGCGAGCTTGGCGAGCGCGGTCACGGCGAACAACGTCGTGCCCGTGTCGTCGCCCTCCGGCAGCAGGTCGACGGGGAAGCCCGCGCGTTTGGTGCGCTGCACCAGCTTCGCGGCCAGCGCCACGGCGGGCTGGCCGAGCGCCACACCGTCCACACTGGACTCGCGCTTCTTCTCGACCTGCTTGAGCTCCTCCCAGCGGTGCTGCTGCGAGGTCGCGTCCGTCACGGCGGGGTCGTTGCCCTCGAAGACGTGCGGGTGCCTGCCGACGAGCTTGGCGACCAGCTCGGCCGCCACGGCGTCGACGTCGAACGGGTCGTCGGCGTCCTCGGCCGCGACACGGGCGTGGAAGAGCACCTGGAGCAGCACGTCTCCGAGTTCCTCGCGCATCGCCGCGCGGTCGCCGTCCTCGATCGCCTCGAGCAGCTCGAAGGTCTCCTCGACGAGGTACTGGCGCAGCGAGTCGTGCGTCTGCTCGGCGTCCCACGGACAGCCGCCGGGCGAGCGCAGCCGGTGCATGACCGCGGCCGCGTCGAGCAGGCCCGCGCCCAGCGGCTCGGGCGTCGTGATCACCCGCGCGTCCGGGTACGCGGACGCGTCGGTCGTGATCACCACCGAACCGTCGGGCAGCACGGCCGGTGCGGGCCCGTCCACGCCCAGCTCACCCCAGGACTCCTGGGGCACGCCCTCGCCCGCGTAGACGGCCTGAGCCGTGCGCAACGCGGGCAGGGCGGCAGCGGGCAGCACGGCTCCGAGCCGCTCGCTGAGGACGACGACGGTGATCAAGACTTGTTCTTGGTCGCGCTCACACCGACGAACCCACCGCGCTCGCCGACGTTGCCGACGACCTGCGCGTTCGTCGCGTCCCACACGCCGTAGCGGGGGTTGACCTCGATGTTCATGTCCGCCGTGAGGAACTGCGCGATCCGGAGACCGAACGCCGCGAGCAGCTGCGGGTCGATGCGCTCGACCAGGTCCTCCTCGCCGGGCGTCGGCGAGACCGTGTTGCGCTGCTTGACCAGCGCGACCATCCAGCTGGACTGCTGCTCGTCGGCCGGGAAGGCGACGACGGTGCCGGGCTTCACGCCCCACAGCATCGTGTGCACCAGCGACGGGTTCTCGGTGACGCGGACCTTCTGGTTCGTGCCCGACGCCTGCTGGCCACCGGCCGTGCGCGGGGCCTCCTGGACGAACCGCGACATCTTCGAGGAGTCGGCGGCGACCTCGGCGGCCTTCTCCTTGGCCTCCTTCGGGTCCTGGACCTGGAAGAAGTCGATCTCGACCTGGAGGGTCGAGAGGTTGCGGCGGGCGAGCTCACCCATCACCAGCACGTCGCGCTGACGGCGGTAGATCGTGGTCTCGTCCTGCTCGCTCTGCTTGGCGGCGGCCTCGGCGCCACCCTTCTCCTTGATCGCGTCGTACACCTTGGTCTCGTCGACCGTGATGTTCTCGCGCTGGGCCGCGGCGGCCGCGATCTGGTGGGTGATCTCGTCGGCCAGCACGAGCTTCGACACCTGGTCGAGCTTGCCCTGGTCCTGCATCTGCTGAGCCGCGGGCTCCTTCTTGAGCACCTTCACGGTGCGGTCCTGGACGGTCTGCAGGCTGATCGTCTCGTTTCCGACGATCGCCGCCGAACCGGCCTTGGCAGGCTCGGTGCCACAACCGGTGGCCAGGAGCGCCACGGCAACACCGACCAGCGAGAAACGCTTCAGAACAGTGCTCACGAGGACCTACCTTCTCACGCCTTGGTGACCGGGGTCACGGGAGTCCCCGCGAGTGAGTCGAGGAACGCACCGCACCAGTCCAGCAGCTCCTGGTCGCGCAGCTGCGGTGCGCCCATTCGGCCGCCTGCCGCCCCCTCGGTGGGACGCGGCACGGTGACCGTGCCCATCGCCTGCTTGTAGACCGCCTTCGGGAAGAGCCGGCGCAGCCTGACCAGCTGCGAGTCCAGCAGTTCGAGTTTCGCGAACCGCAGGTTCTGGCCCATCGCGATGACCTCGGTGACCCCGTGCCGGCGGCAGGCGTGCCGCAGCCGGGCGACGCCGAGCAGCCGTTCGACGGGCTCGGGCGGGGTGCCGTACCGGTCTTTCAGCTCTTCCCAGACGGACTGGAGCGAGGCCTCGTCGGTGGCGGCCGCGATCTTGCGGTAGGCCTCCAGCCGCAGCCGCTCGCCGGGCACGTACTCGTGCGGGATGTGCGCGTCGACGGGGAGGTCGACCCGCACCTCGGCGAGTTCCTCCTCCTCGGCGCTCTCCGCCCCTGCGTGCTTGCGGAACGCCTCGACGGCCTCGCCGACCAGCCGGACGTAGAGGTCGAAGCCGACGCCCGCGATGTGCCCGGACTGCTCGGCGCCGAGGATGTTGCCGGCGCCGCGGATCTCCAGGTCCTTCATCGCGACGGCCATGCCGGCGCCGAGCTCGGTGTTCTGCGCGATCGTCGCGAGCCGGTCGTGCGCGGTCTCGGTCAGCGGCGTCTCGGACGGGTACAGGAAGTACGCGTACCCGCGTTCGCGGCCGCGGCCGACGCGTCCGCGCAGCTGGTGCAGCTGGGCGAGGCCGAGCAGGTCGCCGCGTTCGACGATCAGCGTGTTGGCGTTGGAGATGTCGAGGCCCGTCTCGACGATCGTGGTGCAGACGAGGACGTCGAACTCGCGTTCCCAGAAGCCCTGGATGATCTTCTCGAGCCGGTCCTCGTTCATCTGGCCGTGCGCGGTGACGACGCGCGCCTCCGGCACCAGCTCGCGGATGCGCCGCGCGGCCTTCTCGATGGACGAGACCCTGTTGTGCACGAAGAAGACCTGGCCGTCGCGCAGCAGCTCGCGGCGGATCGCGGCACCGACCTGCTTGTCGTCGTACGCGCCGACGTAGGTGAGGATCGGGTGCCGTTCCTCCGGCGGGGTCAGGATCGTGGACATCTCGCGGATGCCCGCGAGCGACATCTCCAGCGTGCGCGGAATGGGCGTCGCGGACATCGTGAGCACGTCGACGTGCGTCCGCAGCGCCTTGATGTGCTCCTTGTGCTCCACGCCGAAGCGCTGCTCCTCGTCGACGATCACGAGGCCCAAGTCCTTGTACCGCACCGTCTTCTGCAGCAGCCGGTGCGTACCGATGACGATGTCGACCTCGCCGTCCGCGAGGCCCGCGACGGTCCGCTCGGACTCCTGCGCGTCGGTGAACCGGCTGAGCCCCTTGACGTTCACCGGGAACTGGCGCATGCGTTCGGCGAACGTGTTGAGGTGCTGCTGGGCGAGCAGCGTCGTCGGCACCAGCACCGCGACCTGCTTGCCGTCCTGCACGGCCTTGAAGGCGGCGCGGACGGCGATCTCCGTCTTGCCGTAGCCGACGTCACCGCAGATGACGCGGTCCATCGGGACGCCGCGTTCCATGTCGGCCTTGACCTCGTCGATCGCGGCCATCTGGTCCTGCGTCTCGGTGAACGCGAACGCGTCCTCCAGCTCGCGCTGCCAGGGCGTGTCGCTCGCGAACGCGTGTCCGGGCGCGCTCTGGCGTGCCGCGTAGAGCTGCACGAGTTCGGCCGCGATCTGCTTGACCGCCTTGCGCGCCTTGGACTTCGTGTTCTTCCAGTCGCTGCCGCCGAGCTTGTTGAGCGTGGGCAGCTCGCCCCCGACGTACCGGCTGACCTCGTCCAGCTGGTCCGTGGGCACGAACAGCCGGTCGCCGGGCTGGCCCCGTTTGCTGCTCGCGTACTCCAGGACCAGGTACTCGCGGGTGGCGCCGGCCACCGTGCGTTGCACCATCTCCACGTACTTGCCGATGCCGTGCTGCTCGTGCACCACGAAGTCGCCGGCCTTGAGCGCCAGCGGGTCCACCGCGTTGCGCCGCTTGGACGGCATCTTGCGCATGTCCTTCGTGGACGTACCGCCGCGCCCACCGGTCAGGTCCGTCTCGGTGAGCACCACCAGCGCCAGGTCGGGTAGCACGAACCCGTCCTCGAGCGCACCCCGCACGACCGTGACCATGCCGGTCTTCGGCGCCTCGTCGAGGCTTTCGAGGCAGACGGCCGCGACCTCGGCCTCCTTGAGCCGTTCCTCGGCCCGCTGCGCCGTACCCGCACCGGGCACCACCAGCACGGCGGCACCACCGGCGGCCGTGTGCGCCTTCAAATCCGTGAACGCCCGCTCGACGTCCCCCTGATAAGCCTCGACGGGCTTCACGTCGAGGTGCACCACGTCCTGGGAGTCCGTGGTGAGCTGGCTGAGCGTCCACCAGGGACGGTCGTTGCCCTTGGCCTGCTCCGCGACCTCGCCGATGCCCTGGTAGGCACTGCGCCCGAGGTCGATGGGCGCCTTCCCCCCACCGGCGGCCGCCATCCACGACGCCTCGAGGAACTCCTGCCCGGTCCGCACCAGGTCGGCGGCCCGCGCCCGGATCTTCTCGGGGTCGTTCAGCAGCACGTGGGTGCCGGGTTCCACGACGTCCGTGAGCAGCTGCAGCTCGCCGGGGCACAGCGCAGGGATGAGCGCCTCCATGCCCTCGACCGCGATGCCGCCGGAGATCTTCTCCAGCATCTCGGCCAGGTGCGCGTCGGACTGGTGCTGCTCGGCCAGCTCCGCGGCCCGCTGCTTCACGTCCTCGGTGAGCAGCAACTCGCGGCAGGGCGGCGCCACGAACTCCTGCACCTCCTCGGCCAGCGACCGCTGGTCCTGCACGGAGAACGGCCGGATCTCGCTGACCTCGTCGCCCCAGAACTCCACCCGGTAGGGGTGCTCGGCCGTGGGCGGGAAGATGTCGAGGATCCCGCCGCGCGTCGCGTACTCGCCACGCTTCTCGACCATGTCGACGCGGCTGTAGGCGTTCTCCGCCAGCCGAGTCACGAGCTCGACGAAGTCCTGCTCCTCCCCGACCTCGAGGTGCACGGGCCTCAGGTCCCCCAGCCCGGGCGCCATCGGCTGGATGAGACTCCGCACCGTCGTGACCAGCACCCGGATCGGGTTGCCCTCGGGGTGCTTGAGGCGGCGCAGGATCTGCAGCCGCGCCCCGACCGTGTCCGCCCGAGGACTCAACCGCTCGTGCGGCAACGTCTCCCAACTGGGGAAGAACGCGACCTTGTCCGCGCCGATGAGGTCCCGCAGGACACTCGTCAGCTCCTCGGCCTCCCTGCCCGTGGCGGTAACCGCGAGCACGGGCCTGGCCGTGGACAGCGCAGCCGTCACCAGCGGCCGCGCGGCCAGGGGCCCGTCGAGCTCCAACTCGGGCACACCGGCCGAGTCGATCAACGTGCGGAGGGCTTTGTCGGGCAGGACACCATCGAGCAGGCCGAGCAGCGGCATGTGAGAAACCCCGGTCGTGGGAGACGCCAGACAGACCCCTGCCTGGGACGAGGGGTCTCGGTCACCCACCATAGCTCGTCCCGCGACCCCTTATCGGGTGGCTTGAGCGCGGCTCCGCCACAGCAGGGACATGCGCGCCAACCGCAGTCGCCAACGCAACCCGACCACGCACGCAGGCCCGGCGCGCGGTGCCAACCGGTCAGCCGTCGACGCAGGCCAACCACCTACGAGGCCTGGCACGCGATGCCGCAGGCGAGCCCGAACGGGGCTGCTGCCCGGCTGGTCAGCGGTGTCACCCATCGATTGCGATTGGGGCTTGACTTTGGGTGCGAGGTGCTACCACTAGTGGCTCGGCCTGGCCTCTTTTCAGCCCGGCCTTTTCCGGTCCGACAAGCGCCTCGCAAGGGCCCCGAAGTCAAGCCCCAATCGCCACCCCCAGGCGTTCGTCACGACCCGCGCGAACACCCTCGCAACCGCAGCCCAACCAACAAAACGCGACCAACTCCGCTGGAACGCAACCCACCCCGCTGGAACAGGAACCCGACCCGGCAAAATCGCTGGCCCACCAACCAATCACCGACCACCCTGGCCGGCATGAAAGAAATCAGGGCTGACTACGACGATCAGTCCATCGTGGTCTACCAGGCCTACTCCCCGGCGATCGCCGACCCCGCACTGCGGGCCCAACGCTTCGTCCCCCCGTTCAAGCTGACCAGGATGACGTGGATCAAGCCGTCCTTCCTCTGGATGATGTACCGCTGCGGCTACGCCACCAAGCAGGACCAGGAACGCGTCCTCGCCATCCGAATCACCCGAGAGGGCTTCGACTGGGCCATCGCGAACGCCGTCAGCAGCCGCATCCCCGGCAAACCCCAGGTGCGCGTCCAGTGGGACCCGGAACGCGGCCTCAACCACGAAGCCCTGAACCACAGGTCCATCCAGATCGGCCTGACCGGCGAAGCCGCCCACCGCTACGTCAACGAGTGGACCCTGAGCATCACCGACCTGACCGAGCGAGCCCGCGAGATCCACCAGCACGTCCGCGCCAGAGACCTGGACAAGGCCCAAGCCCTCCTCCCGCCCGAACGGCCTTACGGAACCTCCACGGCGCAAAACGCATAGTTGAGACATGCGCGCACTAGTTGCAGCAGGGTTGGCCCTAGGACTAGCGGCCTGTTCGTCGCCGGCACCAGGCGGCAACGCCCCGTCCAAGGCCCCGGCCCCACAAGGCCTGCAGGTCGAGGAGGTGGCCGGCGGGTTCCAGCACGCCTGGGACATCGGCTTCCTCCCGGACGGCTCGATGCTGGTCACCGAACGTCCAGGCCGCATCAAGCTGGTCAAGAACGGTCAGGTCACCGACGTCGAAGCCGACCTGACCGACATCCAGGTGCGCGGCGAGGGCGGCCTCATGGGCCTCGCGATCCACCCGGACAACCAGCGCTTCACCGTCTGCTACAACACGACCAAGGACGTGCGGCTGACCACGTTCAAGCTCGACGGCACGACGGCGACGAAGACGAAAGACCTGCTCACCGGCATGCCGTCCAACCCGAGCGGCCGGCACTCCGGGTGCCGTCCGACGATCGCCCCGGACGGCACCATGTTCATCGCCACCGGCGACATCGCGCAGGGGCGCAACCCGCAGGACCGCACCAGCCTCGGCGGCAAGGTCCTCCGGATCGACCCGGAGACCGGCGAGGGCGCCGCGGACAACCCGTTCGCGACGTCGGCCAACGCCAACGAGCGGCGGGTCTACAGCTTCGGGCATCGCAACGTGCAGGGCGTGGTGTTCCGGCCCGGCACGGACCAGATCTTCTCCAGCGAGCACGGGCCCGACGTCGACGACGAGGTCAACCTGCTGCGGAAGGGCGCCAACTTCGGGTGGGACCCGTCCAAGGGCGGCACGCAGGGCGGGTACGACGAGGACGTGCCCATGACGGACCTGCAGCGGTTCCCCGACGCCGTGCCCGCGGTGTGGTCGTCCGGGTCGCCGACCGAGGCGATCTGCCAGGCCGCGTTCTGGAACGGCAAGCTGGCCATCACGGCGCTCAAGGGGCAGAAGCTGCTGCTGTTCACCCTCGACGCGGCGGGGAAGGTGCAGAACGTCGCCATCCCCGACGAGCTCAACGACAGGTACGGGCGCCTGCGGGCCGCCCGCACCGCGCCGGACGGGTCGCTCTACGTCACGACGTCCAACGGCACCGACGACAAGCTGCTGAAGCTCACAGGAGCCGCGTGAGTCCGCGCACGAACGAGTCAGAAGACGAACCCAGCGCGGCGAAGTAGGCGCGGTCGGCGGACTCGACGGCGACGGAGGCCGAGCCGACCAGCGCCGCGCCATCAGCACTCAGCGACAGCAGGTGCACCCGCGCATCGGCGGGATCCACGCCGCGCGCGACGAGCGAGCGGGCCACGAGACGGCGCACGACCTGCGAGGTCATCATCGGGTCGGTGCCGGCGTGCTCGGCGAGGCGTTGCTGGGACGGCGGCCCGGCCGAGGTCTCCAGCCAGCGCAACGACGACAGCAGCACGTACTGCACGTGGGTGAGGCCGAACGGGGCCAGCGCGGCTCGCATGGCCCGCTGCCACCCCAGCGTCACGCGCCACAGCAGGAAGCCAGGCGCTTCCGGGCCGTTCGACCCCTCGACGAACGGCCCGGACACGTCACGCCCCTCACCCGGAGACATCGCTCGGTCACACCTGAACCGTTTCAATCCACAACAAGCATTCGGCAAGTTGCACAACGAGAAACCCGCTCACGCAGGCATGGTCCTATGCGCGCTTACCACCGGGCAACGGGAACCTCAGCGGCCGAAGCGCAGCCTGGGCTTGTGGTCCATCGCGGACAGGCCCTTCCAGGCCAGGTTGACCAGGTGCGCGGCCACCTCGTCCTTCTTCGGCTTGCGCGCCTCCAGCCACCACTGCCCGGTCAGCGCCACCATGCCGACGAGCGCCTGCGCGTACAGCGGGGCGAGCTTGCGGTCGTAGCCGCCGCGGGCGAAGTGCACGCCGAGGATGTGCTCGACCTGCGACGCGATGTCGTTCAGCAACGACGAGAACGTCCCGGAGGACGACGCGACGGGCGAGTCGCGCACCAGGATGCGGAACCCGTCGGTCGAGCCCTCGATGTAGTCGAGCAACGCGCACGCGGCCTGTTCCAGCAGCTCACGGGGGTGCGAGCCGCCGTCCAGGGCCGTCATGATCTGGTCCATCAGGCGCTGCATCTCGCGGTCGACGACGACGGCGTAGATGCCTTCCTTGCCGCCGAAGTGCTCGTAGACGACGGGCTTGGACACGCTCGCGCGGTGGGCGATCTCCTCGATCGAGGTCGCGTCGAAGCCCTTCTCGGCGAACAGGGCGCGGGAGACGTCGAGGAGCTGCTCGCGGCGTTCCTTGCCCGTCATCCTGACCCTGGTCACCGAGTCAGCGTACAAAGCTCACCTCGCGGCGGTGATCCTGGCCGAGCTCGCCGAAGCTCAAGATCGCCAACGCCCACACGTCGGCGATCTTCAACGGGCGCTTGGCCTTGACCCCCTCGCTTCGCCACACCCCGGGTGGAAAAGGCATCATTCGAAGATGGCCAGACGCAAGATCATCCGGATCACCACGATCTCGCTCGTCGCGCTGCTCGTGCTGGTCACGGCGGCCCTGGGCGGCATCGGCTGGTACTACAGCGGCGAGCTGCTCGAACCCGACCGCTGGGCCGGTCGGTACCCGGACACCGCGCTGGGCAGCCAAGGTCAGTCGGTCGTGCTGGCCGAGTCCGTCTCCACGGTCCAGCAGGGCACGCTGGGCCTCATCTGGTCCGGCGGCCAGGCCAAGATCGGCGAGATCACCAGCACGAAGGACGGGCGCGTCGAACGGCCGGTGCTGGAGGGCAGCGCGCCGCCGGACGGCACCAGGGTGCGCATCGAGACCGCCGTCTACGAGGGCAACCCGAAGACCGCGCTGGGCCTCGTCTACAGCGACGTCGCGGTGCCCACCGAGCTCGGCGACATGCCGGCGTGGCTCGTGCCCGCCGAGAACAAGGGCACCTGGGTCATCAACGTCCACGGGCGCGGCGCCAAGCGCGAGGAGGGGCTGCGGATCGTGCCGCAGCTGCACAACGCCGGGCTGCCCGTCCTGCTGATCACCTACCGCAACGACGAGGGCTCGCCCGCCTCGCCCGACGGCCTCTACCACCTGGGTGACACCGAGTGGCGCGACGTCGAGGCCGCCATCAGGTACGCGCAGAGCCAGGGCGCCCGCGACGTCGTGCTCTACGGCTGGTCGATGGGCGGCGCCATCGTCGGCCAGACGCTCGCCCGGTCCGGCCTCGCGGCGTCCGTCAAGGCGGTCGTGCTCGACTCCCCCGTCACGAACTGGACGCAGACGCTCGACCTGCAGGCGAGCAACCGGGGCGTGCCGACGTGGCTCACGCCGGTCGCCGAGCTCGTGTCCGGCTGGCGCGCCGACATCGACTTCGACCGGTTCGACCTCGTCCGCAACCCGCCCGCGCGGAAGCCCCCGACGCTGGTCTTCCACGGCTCGGCGGACGAGACGGTGCCCGCACAGTCGTCGCGCGACCTCGCGACCGCGGCGAGCGGGCTCGGGTGGCCGCTGCAGTACGTCGAGATCCCCGGCGCCGACCACACCTCGGGGTGGAATGTGGCGACGGACACGTATCGAACGACGCTCGGCGACTTCCTGACCAGGTCAGTCGGCACCAAGCCGTGATCTTGAACTGGGCCGGTGGAGTGGTGGTTGGACAAGAAGAGGACCACTCGTGACAACATGTGCCCTGGGCGCGCGCGAGCTCGCCCGTTCCGCCATGGTGTAAAGGCAGCACCTCTGATTTTGGTTCAGATGGTCCAGGTTCGAATCCTGGTGGCGGAGCAAGGCCTTGAAAGCGCAGGGTCAGGGTGTCTTTGGGAGGTGCGAAGCTGCCCGAGGAAACGGTCGACGAGCAGGGCAACGTGGGCCACCGCCATCACGAGATGTCCGACGCGTGGCTGGTGGGCCGCGCGTCCGAACTCGTCGCCGTGGCCCAGAGCAGCCACCTCGCCGCGCAGCTGGACGCGGCCTCCGAGATCGACCGCATCCTCGCCGAGGCGCAGGGGCGCGGAGAGCCCCGGATCGTCGCGCAGCTGCTCAGAGCCGCGGCCGTGGTCCGGCTGGTCACGCCGGGGCTGGTCGACATGTCCGACCCGCAACTCGACGAGATGCTCTCGCACTGCCGCCGGCACGGCCTGATCGTGCTGGAGGCGGACGCGCGGGCGTTGCGCGGCCGCCGGTTCCTGCTGGGCAACGCCGAGGACAAGGCGCTGACCGAGATCGCGTCGGCGCTCGCGATGATGCTCGACGAGGAACCGGACGTGGACCCGGTCTTCGACAAGCGCATCTGGGACCAGCTGCTCGCCACGACGCTGCAGGACATCGCGCTGGTGCTGACCCAGCTCGGCGTCTACGAGATGGCGGACGACGTGCTGGCGGGCGCCAACAACGCGTTGCGCGAGAGCGGCCAGCCCCACCAGATCTACGTGCACCTGGTCAACCGCGCCCGGCTCCGGATCGGCTGGGGCCTGCGCCTCGAACGGGTGAACCTGCACGACGACGCCGGCGAGCAGTTCAAGATGGCGTCCGGGCTCGCCGAGGCCGCCGAGGTGCCGTTCCGGCAGTCGCTGCACCCCGGCAGGCGCGACCTCGACGCCGCCGAGCAGGTGCCGATCCTCGGCGCCGCCCACGCGCTCACGCACCCGGCCGAACGCCACCTCGACCGGCTGTGGTCGTTGCGCGGCCTGTCGATGTACGCGCGGGAGCTGATCATCGTCGCGATCGCGCTGGCCAGGTGCCTCGTCGAGGCGAACCGGCTGGACGACGCGCTGAAGGTCCTCGACGACACCCGCACGCAGATGGAGCACGACACGTCGGAACCGTCGCTGGTGCTGTCGCTCGAACGCGAGTACGCGCACCTCTGCGGCCCGCACACGACGTCGGCGTTGCAGGCGTACAACGCGGCCCTGGAACTGGAGCTGTGGCAGATGCGCGAGTCGCGCGTGGCCACGTTGCAGACCCGCCGCGAACACGAACGGCTGACGCGCGCGCACGGCCAGATCGCGCAGCAGGCGTTGCAGGACCCGCTGACGGGGCTGCCGAACCGGCGCGCGCTCGACGACAAGATGGGCGAGCTCATCGCCGGTCAGGTCGACCCGTTCTCGATCGCGCTGGTCGACCTCGACGGCTTCAAGGGCGTGAACGACCGGCATTCGCACGCGGAGGGTGACGATGTCCTCCGGGTGATTGCCAGCACACTCCGGCAGGCCCTGCGGGGTGACGACATGGTGGCCCGCTACGGCGGTGACGAGTTCGTCGTGCTGCTGCCGGGCGCCCCTCTGCACGCCGCGGAAGCCGCACTGGGCAGGGCCGTGGATGCCGTGGCAGGCCTGCCAATCGACCTCTCCAGAGGGGTGACGCTGTCGGTCGGCGTGATCTCCCTGCGACCCCGCGAAACAGCGAACCAGGCCCTGTCGAGGGCGGACTCGGCGATGTACGTGGCGAAGCGCCAGGGTGGCTGCCAGGTGGCCGCGGTGGCTGGAGAGCCGTCCGCGGAGGCCTAGGCTGGTCGGCGGACTTCGAACCACCCAGCCTGTTAGGGAGAGCATTGATGCTCGAGGGCCCTGTCAGCACGGTCGTGCTCGCCGCCGGGGAAGGCACCCGCATGCGGTCGTCCACGCCCAAGGTGCTGCATCGGATCGCCGGACGCTCACTCGTCGAACACGCGGTGCGCGCGGCGGCCGGCACAGACCCCGACCACCTGGCCGTCGTCGTCGGACACGGCCGTGAAGCAGTCACTGAGCATCTGGACACTCTCGCCGGGGCGTTGGGCCGCAAGGTCACCGTCGCCGTGCAGGCCGAGCAGAAGGGCACGGGCCACGCGGTCTCGTGCGGCCTCGCCGAGCTGCCGGACGACCTCGGCGGCACGGTGATCGTCAGCTACGGCGACGTGCCGCTGCTGGACACCCAGACGTTCGCCGCCCTGCTCGCCGAGCACTCGGAAGCGGGCAACGCGGTCACCGTCCTGACGGCCGTGGTGGAGAACCCCACCGGGTACGGCCGGATCGTCCGCGACTCCGACGGCACCGTGGTGCGGATCGTCGAGCAGAAGGACGCCTCCTCCACCGAGCAGCTCATCACCGAGATCAACTCGGGCGTGTACGCGTTCGACGCGGCGGTGCTGCGCGACGGGCTCTCGCGGTTGTCCACCGACAACGCGCAGGGCGAGCTCTACCTGACCGACGTGCTGGGCATCGCCCGCGGCGACGGTCTGCGCGTCGGCGCGCTGA
The DNA here is from genome assembly GCF_050936595.1 of Lentzea sp. CA-135723. Lineage (NCBI taxonomy): Bacteria > Bacillati > Actinomycetota > Actinomycetes > Pseudonocardiales > Pseudonocardiaceae > Lentzea > Lentzea sp. CA-135723. The sequence goes on from NZ_JBNJMK010000001.1 coordinate 5,051,972, forward strand.
TCGCGTCCGACCGGTGGCTGGTCGAGGGCATCAACGACCGCGTGCAGCTCGCGGCCGTCGGCGCCGAGATGAACCGCCGCATCGTCGAGGGCCTGATGCGCGGTGGCGTCACCGTCGTCGACCCCGCCTCGGTGTGGGTGGACGCGGACGTGACCGTCGGCCAGGACGCGTTGATCGAGCCGAACGTGCAGCTCCGCGCGGGCACGGTGGTCGGCGCGCGTGCGGTCGTCGGGCCGGACACGACGCTGTCCGGCGTGACGGTGGGTGAGGGCGCGTCGGTCGTCCGCACCCACGGCAGCGACTCGGTGATCGGCGACAACGCGTCCGTCGGCCCGTTCGCCTACCTGCGCCCAGGCACGTCTCTAGGGGTCAAGGGCAAGATCGGCACGTTCGTCGAGACCAAGAACTCGCAGATCGGCGCCGGTTCGAAGGTCCCCCACCTGTCCTACATCGGCGACGCCACGATCGGCGAGCACAGCAACATCGGCGCGGCCTCGGTCACCGTCAACTACGACGGCGTGAACAAGCACCGCACGATCGTCGGTTCCCACTGCCGCACCGGCTCGGACAACATGTTCGTGGCGCCGGTGACCGTGGGCGACGGCGCGTACACGGGCGCGGGCACGGTCCTGCGCCGCAACGTCCCGCCGGGCGCGCTCGCCGTGTCCGGAGGCCCTCAGCGCAACCTCGAGGGCTGGGTACTCAGCCGTCGCGAGGGAACGGCCGCGGCTCAGGCGGCAGCCGAGGCCCTGGCGAAGCAGAATGCCGACGAGAAGACAGAGGAGGGTCGCTGACTGTGAACCCGCAGATGCCCGGCACACCGAAGAAGAACCTGATGCTCTTCGGCGGGCGTGCCTATCCGGAGTTGACTGAAGAGGTCTCGAAGCACCTCAACGTCACGGTGACCCCGCAGTCCGCCTACGACTTCGCGAACGGCGAGATCTTCGTCCGCTTCGAGGAGTCCGTCCGCGGCTGCGACGCCTTCGTCATCCAGTCGCACACCGCGCCCATCAACCAGTGGCTGATGGAACAGCTGATCATGGTCGACGCCCTCAAGCGCGCCTCGGCCAAGCGCATCACCGTGATCATGCCGTTCTACCCGTACAGCCGGCAGGACAAGAAGCACCGCGGCCGCGAGCCGATCTCCGCGCGCCTCGTCGCCGACCTGTTCAAGACCGCGGGCGCCGACCGCCTCGTCTCCGTGGACCTGCACACGGCCCAGATCCAGGGCTTCTTCGACGGCCCGGTCGACCACCTGTGGGCCATGCCGCTGCTGGCAGACCACATCCGCGGCAAGTACGCGGGCCACGAGATCACCGTCGTCTCCCCCGACTCCGGTCGCACCAAGCTGGCCGAGAAGTGGGCGGACACCCTCGGCGGCGCGCCGATCGCGTTCATCCACAAGACCCGCGACCCGCTCCGCCCCAACGAGGTCGTCTCGAACAGGGTCGTCGGCAAGGTCGAGGGCCGCCTCTGCATCGTGATCGACGACATGGTCGACACCGGCGGCACCATCGCCGGCGCCGTCAAGCAGCTCCTGAACGAGGGCGCCTCCGACGTGGTCATCGCCGCGACGCACGGCATCCTCTCCGGCCCCGCCACCCAGCGCCTGCAGGACTCGGGCGCCCGCGAGGTCGTGTTCACCGACACGCTGCCGATCCCGGCGGAGAAGCGCTTCCCGAACATGACCGTCCTGTCCATCGCGCCGCTGCTGGCCCGCGTGATCCAGGAAGTGTTCGAGGACGGCTCCGTCACGTCGCTGTTCGACGGCAACGCCTGACCCACGCTCGCACAGGGCCTTCCGCAGTCCACACGGACAGCGGGAGGCCCTTCTGCATGAGCAGGCAGGCTGGCGCAGAGGTCCCCTCGCGCTCAGGCTCCCCCGCGACCCAACGTACCGACGAGGTCTGACACTCCGGCCAAATCGCAGTCGCCAACGCAGGGCGACCACGCACGCAGGCCGAACGCGCACACCCAACCGCAGCCGTCAGCGCAGCCGTCAGCGCAGCCCCAGCCACGTACGCAGGCCGAACGCGCGCACCCAACCGCAGCCGCCAACGCAACCCGACCACGCACGCAGGCCCGGCGCGTGGTGCCAACCGGACAGCCAACAACCAAGCCAACCACCTACGAGTCCTGGCACGCGATGCCGCAGGCGAGCCCGAACGGGCTGCTGCCCGGCTGGTCAGCGGTCGGACCCATCGATTGCGATTGGGGCTTGACTTTGGGTGCGAGGTGCTACCACTTGTGGCTCGGCCGGGCGTTCTTCCCGGCCTTTTCCGGTCCGACAAGCGCCTCGCAAGGGCCCCGAAGTCAAGCCCCAATCGCCACCCCGCACTTCGTCACTGCCTGATGGACCACCCTCGCAACCGCAGCCCAACCCCAGGAACGCGACCAACCCCCGCCACAACAGGAACCGCCCCGCAGAACCGGCACCCCGCACCCGCCAAAGCCGACCCGCACCCACCCCGCAACCCGACCCGCGCACATTCACCCACCCGTGACACACCCCCGATTACCACCTCCGACCCGCACTCACCTACACTGGTCGGGTTGCCTCGGCGAGGGCGAGCTACCCAGCTCGGCGTGATCGACGCGGTGGCTTGATGCCGCGCGTGTTGACCCCTGTTCCGCGCTGCTCGCCGCCGCAGGCCACCACCCAGAGCTGAACACGCTGAACCACTGATACTTGTGCACCGCCCCGACGTACAAGGCCAGACTTGTAAGGAGTACCCCACCGTGTCCGAGGTTCGTCTCGCCGCTGAGCAGCGCACCGAATTCGGCAAGGGCGCAGCCCGCCGCACCCGTCGCGCCGGCAAGATCCCCGCGGTGCTCTACGGCCACGGTTCCGACCCCAAGCACCTGGCCCTGCCGGCGCTGGAGTTCGCCCGTGTGGTCCGCGAGCACGGTCAGAACGCCGTCCTCACCCTCGCCCTCGACGGCGCGGCTGAGCTGGCGCTCACCAAGACCGTCACCACGCACCCGATCAAGAACTACATCGAGCACGTCGACCTGCTGCTCGTGAAGCGCGGCGAGAAGGTCACCGTCGACATCCCCGTCGTCGTGACCGGTGAGGCCCAGTCGGGCACGCTCGTCACGCAGGACGCCACGACGATCACCGTCGAGGCCGACGCCCTCAACATCCCGGAGCAGGTCGAGCTCTCGATCGAGGGCAAGGAGGCCGGCACCCAGATCCACGCCGGTGACCTGGAGCTGCCGAAGGGTGTCACCCTGGCCACCGACGCCGAGGCCCTGATCGTCGCCGTGAACGAGGCGCCGTCCGCGGCGCAGCTCGAGGGTGACGAGGCGGCCGCTCCGGCCGAGGCCACCGAGGAAGACTGAGCCCCATCACGTCGGGCAGAAACGACGGCGCGTCGCCTCCTCACGAGGGGGGCGGCGCGCCGTTGCAGTACCTCAGCCCGGCCGATGTCCGGTCGAAGACCTTCCGCCGCAAGCGCCAGGGCTACGACCCGGACCAGGTCAACGAGTTCCTGCAGATCGTCGCCGACGCGCTGGCCGGCAGGCTGCGGCTGAACCCGGACCACGTGCGCACCGTCAGGTTCGCCGCGGTCCCGAACGGCTACGACCCGCTCAGCGTCGACGGCGTGCTGCACCTGCTGGAGCACCAGGTCCGCAACGGCATCGTGCCGCCGACCGGCCTCAACTCCGGTGAGGACCTGCACGCGCGCAAGCTCGGCAAGACCGGCACCGGCTACGATCGCGCCGAGGTCGACGCCTTCATCGCCCGCGCCGCGGCCAACCTGGACGGCCGGGGCTCCATGACCTCCACCGAGGTCCGCAACACCCGGTTCAGCACCACGTCCGGCCTGCTGGGCAAGGGGTACCAGGTGCAGGCCGTGGACACGTTGCTGGACGATCTCGAGCAGGAGTTGCGGTTCCGTGGACGCTGACCTCGCCCTCATCGTCGGGCTGGGCAACCCAGGCCCCAAGTACGAGGGCAACCGCCACAACATCGGCTTCCTCGTCCTCGACGAGCTGGCCGCACGCGTGGGCGGCAAGTTCAAGGCCCACAAGTCAGGCGCGGAGATCGTCGAGGGCCGCCTCCAAGGCCACCGCGTCGTGCTCGCCAAGCCCCGCAGCTTCATGAACCTCTCCGGCGGCCCCGTCGCGAGCGCCGTCAAGTTCTTCAAGCCCACCACCATCGTCGTCGTCCACGACGAGCTGGACCTGCCGTTCGCGCAGCTGCGGATGAAGCTGGGCGGCGGCGACAACGGCCACAACGGACTCCGCTCCATCACGAAGTCCCTGGCCACCAAGGACTACCACCGCCTGCGCTTCGGCGTGGACCGCCCGTCCGGCCGCCAGGACCCCGCCGACTACGTCCTGAAGGACTTCTCGACGGTCGAGCGCAAGCAGCTGGCCCTGGAGGTCGACCGGGCGGCCGACGCGGCCGAGGCCCTGGTCACCAAGGGCCTCGAAGCCGCGCAGAACACCTACCACTAGCTAGACCAGTTCGGCCGCCGCGGACCGGCGCAGCTTGCCGGACGGCGTCTTCGGCAAAGTCCCCGGCGGCTGCACCACCACGGCGAACGGCCGCAGCCCGACCGCGTCCACCACCCGCGCCGTCACCTGCTTGACCAGGTCCTTCTCGGCCTCGGCGTCCCCGGCGAGCTTCGACTCCAGCACGACGGCGAACCGCTCCCGCTGCGTCCCGGCGTCCAGCCGAACGGCAACGGCGTTGCCGGCCCGGACACCTTCGACGGAACAGGCCGCACGCTCCACATCGGTCGGATAGATGTTCCGCCCGCCCATGATGATGACGTCCTTGCGCCGCCCGCAGACGACGACCTGGCCGTCCTCCACCAGGTAGCCGAGGTCCCCGGTGGACAGCCAGCCCTCAGCGTCCTGAGTGGCCAGAGGACCGTCCACGGTCAGGTACCCGGGAGTCACCGCCTCACCGCGGATCTGCAACTCACCGACGTCCCGCACGCCCAGCACGTCACCCGAGTCCGACACCACCCGCAGCTCCAGCCCCGGCAACGGCGGCCCCAGCAACGGGAACGCACGCCCACCCTCAGTGGGTACCGCGCGGTGCGTGGCCTCCAACGATTCGGCGTCCACGACGTCCACCGACAGACCGGTGAACAACGGCGCGAAAGCCACACCCAGAGTGGTCTCCGCCATGCCGTAGGCCGCCAGGATCGACTCGGGACGCAGCCCGAAGCGCTCGCCGGCCACCACGAACGCCTGGACAGCGGCCGGGTCGATCGGCTCGGCCCCGTTCAACGCCAGCCGCATCGACGACAGGTCGAAGGAGTCGGAAGAAGAGGCCAGCCGACGAGCCACGATGGCGTAGGCGAAGTTCGGAGCAGCGGTGATCGTGCCCTTGTACCGGGTGATCAGGTCGGCCCACAACGTCGGGCGCGACAGGAAGTCGACAGGGGTGACCTTCACCAGTTCCAGGCCGAAGAGCATCGGCACGGTCAGGAAGCCGACCATGCCCATGTCGTGGAACAAAGGCAGCCAGGAGACCATCACGTCGGACTCGGGGTCGAGGGCCGCCGCGATCTCCATGCCGCGCGCGTTGGCCATCAGGTTGCGGTGCGTGATTCGCACCGCCTTGGGATCGGCGGTGGAGCCACTCGTCAACTGCAGCAGTGCCGTGGCATCCTCGTCGGTGGGAACAGGAGCAGCGATCGGTTCCGCGTCGAGTTCGGAGAGCAGTCGGTACGGCACTCCGTGCTGGTCCAGAACGGCAGCCAGGGCGTCGAAAGGGCTGCCGAGCAGGACCAGACGCGAATCGATCATGGCGAGCACCCGCAGCGTGTCCTCGGCCCACTCGGCCAGGTCGGTGCGTGGTGTGGGTTGATGCAACATCGTGACGCTGCCACCACACAGCCATGCGGCCTGCACGGCTGGGGCGATCACGGCTGGTTCGGCGGCGAGCACGGCGATCGCGGTGCCCGGCGCCACGTCGAGCGCACCGGCCATCCGCCGGGCGCGTTCGTGCACCTCGGCCCAGGTCCGGCGGACGGGCGCGGCGGGTTCACCCGTCGTCATGCCCCTGTCCCGGCCGTTGGAGGCCGTCGCCAGCATCACATCCACGAACTGACTCATGTTCGCGATCGTAGTGGCGCCGTTTGGTCCATCAGGGCGAAACGTTATGCCACGCGAAACGCGATACTCCCCAGTACAGGTACGCAGGAGGAGGTCATTGGTGGATCGGGGCGGTCCCGGAGCGCAGCATCGTCTACCCGCGCATCCGGCTCCTCTGCTCTCCGCGCAGGACGTGGCACTGGTCGCGTTCCACCGTCCCCCCAGTGGGCAGCGCGGCTACGACGCGGCTGAGGTGGACGCGTTCCTCGACAGGGTCGAGGGCACCATGAAGAGCAAGGACATCCTCACGCGCGAAGACGTCCTCAACGTCAAGTTCAGCACGGCGACCCGCGACCCGGGCTACGACGTGAACGAGGTCAACGTCTTCATGGAGCTCGTGGCGGACACGCTGCGGTCCACTCCGCAACGCCAGCAGGCCTCTGCGCCCGCCAAGGGCGCGCACGCCACGTCGCAGGCGATGAGACCGGCGGTCCGGTTATCGCCGGACGACGTCGCCGCCGTGCGCTTCCACAAGCCCAGACCGGGGACCCGCGGGTACCACGAGGGGCAGATCGACGCGTTCCTCGACCGCATCGAGCAGACCCTGCGCGGCAGGGACAACCTGACCGCCCAGCAGGTGCAGGACGCCGTGTTCGGCGAGACCGCGCCCGGCACGTTCGGCTACGACGAGGAAGACGTCGACACGTTCCTCGACCTCGTGGTCCTGATGTTCGAGGTCGCCCCGCCCCCGCGCGACACGGGCCCGCCCACCACGGTGCTCCCTCCGCTGCCCCAGCAGCAACAACGGCCGCAGCAACGCTCCGCCCAGCCGGATCCACGGTCCCAGCGGCCCCAGCAGCGTCCTCGGCCCTCTCAGGCCCAGCAACGCCCGCCCGCGCAGCAGCCGGCGGCGCCCCAGGCGGTCGACTCGCCGAAGCTCACCGCCGCCGACATCCGCGACATCGCGTTCCACCGCCCTCCCCGCGGCCGCCGCGGCTACCAGGAGTCCCAGGTGGACGCGTTCCTCGACCGCATCGAGGCGACGCTGCTCGGCCAGGACAACCTGACCGCGAAGGACGTCCGCGACATCCGGTTCTCCCGTCCGCTCATCGGACGACGCGGGTATGACGAGACCGAGGTCGACGCGTTCCTCACCGCGATCGAGCAGCAGCTCTCCGGGCCGATGCGCAGCAGCATGCCGCAGGTGAAGTCGTGGAAGGACCTGCGCCAGCTGCGGATCCCGCAGGCGGCGTCCGGCCAGCGCGGCTACCGCACCGCGCAGGTCGACCGGATGCTGGAGGAGATCGGCGTCGCGCTCGACGGCATGCTCGGCGCGTCCTCCGACGAGGTCATGAAGGCACGCTTCAGCTACGCGCTGCTGTCCGGGCAGGGCTACGACACGGCGTTCATCGACGAGCTGCTGCCCCAGCTCGCCGAACAGCTGCGCCGCAAGGGACGCTAGGACGCGCGGCCCGGTGCGGGCCGCGCCGCTAGCCCTCCACGACCTCCGCCGCGACCATCCAGGCGGTCTCCACTTCGGACTCCTCCGCCAGCACGGCGCGGAGCTCGGCGTCGAGCTTCAGCAGCCGGTCAGGCTCGGTCGCGGCCTCGGCGAGTGCCGCGTGCAGCTCGGCTTCCTTCTTGTGCAGCACCTCGAGCCGGCGTTCCAGCCTGGCCAGCTCCTTGCGGGCGGCCCGCTGGTCGGCCGCGTTCGACGGCGCCTTCTCGGCGGCGGGCGCGGCGGTGGCGTTCTCCCTGTCCCGCAGCGAGTCGCGGCGCTTCAGGTACTCCTCGATGCCGCCGGGCAGCTCGGTCAGGCCACCGTCGCCGAACAACGCGACGACCTTGTCGCAGACGCGCTCGACGAGGTAGCGGTCGTGCGAGATCACGACGAGCGTGCCGGCCCAGGAGTCGAGCAGGTCTTCCAGCTGCTGCAACGTGTCGATGTCGAGGTCGTTCGTCGGCTCGTCGAGCAGCAGGACGTTCGGCTCGGCCATCAGCAACCGGCACAGCTGCAGCCGGCGGCGTTCGCCACCGGAGAGGTCGGAGACGGGCGTCCACTGCTTCTGCGACGAGAACCCGAAGCGCTCACCGAGCTGCGAGGCCGACATCTCGTACTTGCCGAGCACGACGCGCCGCGCGACCTCCTCGATCGCCTCCAGCACGCGCATCGACCCGTTGAGGTCGAGCAGCTCCTGCGACAGGTGCGCGATCTTGACGGTCGAACCCTGGATCCGCTTGCCCGTCTCGGTTTCGCGCTCTCCGGCGAGCAGCTTCAGCAGCGTGGTCTTGCCCGATCCGTTGACGCCGACCAGACCGATCCGCTCGCCGGGCCCGATCCGCCACGTCAGGTCGCGCACCAGCACCCGGTCCGGAATGGACAGTGTGGCGTCCTCGATCTCGATGACCGTGCGGCCCAGCCGCTTCTTCGCGAACGCGAGCAGCTCCACGTTGTCCCGCAACGGAGGCACGTCCGCGATCAACGCCTCGGCGGCCTCGATCCGGTAGCGGGGCTTGGAGGTCCGCGCGGGGGCACCGCGGCGCAACCAGGCGAGCTCCTTGCGCGCCAGGTTCTGCCGCTTCTCCTCGAGCGTGTCCGCGAGCCGCTGCCGTTCGGCGCGGGCGAAGATCCAGTCGGCGTAGCCGCCCTCGTACTGCTCGACCTTGCCGTTCACCACTTCCCACGTGCGGTTGCAGACCGTGTCGAGGAACCACCGGTCGTGGGTGACGACGACGAGCGCGCACTTGCGGGACAGCAGGTGTTCCGCGAGCCACCGCACGCCCTCGACGTCGAGGTGGTTGGTCGGCTCGTCGAGCACGAGGAGCTCGAGGTCCTGGATCAGCGCGGCCGCGAGGACGACGCGGCGCCGTTCGCCACCGGACATCCGCGAGACCACGGAGTCGAGGCCCAGCGCGGTGATCCCCAGACCGTCCAAAATGGACCGGACGCGGGCGTCGGAGGCCCACTCGTGCTCGGCGTCGAAGCCGAGCGGGTCGATCACCGCGTTGCGCACGGTCGAGCCCTCCGGCAGCTCGGTCCGCTGCGTCACGACGGCCATCCGCAGGTCGCGCGACCGGGACACCCTGCCGTCGTCCGCGGGCTCCACCCCGGCCAGGACCTCGAGCAGCGTCGTCTTGCCGCCGCCGTTCAGGCCGACGACGCCGATGCGGTCGCCCTCGTTGACGCCGAGCGACACGCGGTCGAGCAGCGGCCGGACGCCGAACGACTTCGCCACGGACTCCAGGTTGACCAGGTTGGCCATCAAAACCTCACGACTTCGGAAGAAAGAACCCCGCTGAAGGCTACCCAGCGGGGCCAAAGGTCCTGATCGCCAGCCTTGACCCGGGGAGCGTGCCCGCGGCGTGCGATCGTCCGGACGGACTACTACGCGTGCACCTCGGGCGGCGTCGGCTTCGGCTCCTCCGTCGTGATCACGCGGGCACCGGGCACCGGCCCGTGCGCGACCCGGACGGTCCGGCACACCCCGGCGCCGGCGAGCTCGGCGGCCACCTTCACCGCGGCATCGCCGTCCTCGCACAGGAACGCCGTCGTGGGGCCGGAACCGGACACGATGCCGGCGAGCGCGCCCGCGTCGACGCCCGCGCGGAGCGTGCGGCGCAGGTTGGGCCGCAACGACACGGCGGCGGCCTGGAGGTCGTTGCCGAGCAGCAGCGCGAGCTGGCGCGGGTCGCCGGAGGAGAGACCCTCCAGCACTGCCTCGACCTCGCCCACGCGGGGCGGATCTCCCTCCGTGCGCAGGCGGTCCAGCTCGTCGAAGACGTCCGGAGTGGACAGTCCGCGGCGGTCGAACGCCAGCACCCAGTGGAACTGGTGGCGGGCCAGCACGGGCACGATCCGCTCGCCGCGGCCGGTGCCGAGCGCCGTTCCGCCGTAGAGGGCGAACGGGACGTCGGCGCCGAGCTTGCCGGCCAGTTCGGCCAGTTCGTCGCGGCTGATGTCGAGGCGCCACAAGGACGACAGGCCGACGAGCGTCGCCGCCGCGTCCGCGCTGCCTCCCGCCATGCCGCCCGCGACCGGGATGGCCTTGCGGATGACGACGCGGACCTTGGGGTCGTCCGCGTCCTTGCCGACGTGCGCGGCCAGCAGCTGGACGGCGCGCCAGGCGAGGTTGGAGGCTCCGGTGGGCACCTGGTCGGCGCCCTCGCCGTGCACCTCGACGCCTGGCTCGTCGGCCACCGCGACCGTGACCTCGTCCACCAGCGACAGCGCCTGGAAGATCGTCACCAGGTCGTGGTAACCGTCCGGGCGCACGTCACCCACGGCCAGGTGCAGGTTGACCTTGGCCGGGACGCGAACTGTGACCGGGGGAGGAACGACTGCGAGCACCACGTCAGCCTACGGGCGTTCTGGCCCGCCGGACTCCTCCCCCGGCCACTGCCGATGTCACACCGGAATGACGGAACCGTCGAACGTCTGCTTGATGTAGTCCTTGACCTGCTGCGATCCGAGCAGCTCCGCGAGGTCCTTGATCCGCTTGTCGCCCTTGAGCTCGGTGCGGGTGACCAGGCCGTTCGCGTTCGGGTTGCCCTCGGCCTTCTCCAGCGCGAGCGAGTCGGTGGCGGGCTTGAGGCCGGCGTCGATCGCGTAGTTGCCGTTGATGACGGACGCGTCGGTGTCGTCGAGCGAACGCGGCAGCTGAGCGGCCTCCAGGGGCACGAACTGGAGGTTCTTGGGGTTCTCCGCCAGGTCGCGGACCGTGGGCTGGTCGACGGGCTTGAGCTTGATCAGGCCGTTGGCCTCCAGCAGCTTCAGGCCGCGGGCCTCGTTGGTGGCGTCGTTGGCGACGGCGACCTTGGCCCCGGCCGGCAGCTCGTCGAGCTTCTTGACCTTCTTGGAGTAGAGGCCGAGCGGTTCGACGTGGACGGGCTGGACCCACTCGACCTTGGCGCCGCTCTCCTTCGTGAACGTCTCCAGGTACGGGACGGTCTGGAAGTAGTTGGCGTCGAGCGACCCGTCGACCAGCGCCGTGTTCGGCTGCACGTAGTCGGTGAACTCGACGACCTCGATCTTCAGGCCCTTCTGCGCGGCGAGGTTGTCGGCCACGTACTTGAGGATCTGGGCGTGCGGAACCGGCGAGACGCCGACCTTGAGCGTGTCGGAGGCACTCGACGTACCGGCCGAGCAGGCGGACAAAGCGGTGATACCGGTCAAAGCGACTGCGATCAGGGCAGCACGAATACGCATGACGTTCCTTTTGAGAAATTTCTACGGGTCAGACTGAGGCGTGCCGGCGCCGGTCGGACGCACGGGCGGCACGGGTGAAACCGAGCTGGATCACGGTGGTGAGCACGGCGAGCCACGCCACGGTGCTCCACAGGATCCGGTCGTTGAAGCGCTGGTAGCCCTCGCGGATCGCCAGGTCGCCGAGACCACCGCCGCCGATCACGCCGGCCATCGCCGAGTACCCGATGAGGGCGATCACGGTGACGCCGATGGCGTTGATCAGGGCGGGCAACGACTCGCGGATGAGCACGCTGCGCACGATCCGCAGGGTGCTCGCCCCGGTCGTGATCGCGGCTTCCACCACGGTCACGTGCACCTCGGACAGGATGTTCTGCACGAGCCTGCCGACGAATGGGATCGCTCCCACGGCCAGCGGCACGATGACCGCCGTGCTGCCGATGGAGCCGCCCACGATGAGCCGGGTGACCGACGTGAGCGCCACGAGCAGCACGATGAACGGCATCGAGCGGCCCAGGTCGGTGACGAAGCTGAGGATCCTGTGCACCGCGGCGTTCGGCCGCAGCCCACCCTTGGCGGTGAGCTGCAGCCAGACACCAACGGGAACGCCGAGCAGTGTTGCGATGACCGTGGAGACGCCGACCATGTACAGCGTTTCTCCGGTGGCCTCGACGAGATAAGCGATCACGTCGGACCAGGGTGTTGCAGACCTCACGCAGCTACTCCCTGCGGCCCCTTCAGGGACCTCTGCACAGCGCCGCCGGCCTCGCCGATCCACTCCAGCGCGGAGTCGGACCGCTCACCGTTCAGGCCGAGCCGGAAGCGCGCGACCGGCGTCTCGCCGAGGCGCGTCAGGCCACCGCCCACGATGTTGAGCTCGACCCCGAACCGGTGCGCGGCCTCGGGCAGCAGCGCGCCGACCGCGGCGAACCCGACGAGCACGACGTCCGCGACGCGGTCGTAGGCGTTCTCGTTGATCGGGTTGAGGTCCACGGCGGGCAGCAGCGAGCTGCTCGTGCGGCTGCCCGGGTTGTTGACCAGGTCGAGCACCTTGCCGTGTTCGACGACCTTGCCCTGCTCCAGCACGGCCACGTCGTCGCAGATCTTCCGGACCACGCCCATGTCGTGCGTGACGACGAGCACGGTCACACCGAGCTCAGCGCGCGCACGGTCGAGCACGGTCAGCACGGAGCCGGTCGTCTCGGGGTCGAGCGCGCTGGTGGGCTCGTCCGCGAGGAGAACGCTGGGGTTGGCGGCGAGGGCACGCGCCACGGCGATGCGCTGACGCTGCCCGCCGGACAGCTGGTCGGGGTACGCGGCGGCCTTGTCGGTGAGCCCGACGAGGTCCAGCAGCTCGCCGACGCGCGTCCGCCGCTGCGGTCCGGGCACGCCCGCGGACTCCAGCGGCAGCGCGATGTTGCCGGCCGCCGTCCGCTGGCGCAGGAGCGAATCCCCTTGCGGCACAACGCCGATCTGCCTGCGCGCGGCGCGGAGAGCACTGCCGTCGAGGCTGGTGATGTCGGTGCCGTCGACGCGGATCGCCCCGGAGTCGGGACGCTCCAGCAGCGCGACGCACCGGGCGAGCGTCGACTTGCCGGCGCCGCTCGGGCCGACGACACCGAGCACGGTGCCGGCCTCGACGTCGAGGGTCACGCCGTTGAGGGCGGAGACGCCCTGGAAGGACTTGGTGAGGTTTTCGACAGTGATCACTTCTGCTCCACGGCTGCGCGCGACGGCACACCGTCCGATGTGGACGTGCGCGGTCGAGGTGTGCTGCTCAGGGGTGCGCCACTCGCTGGGGAGTGCGCGTCAAAGGACTTTGAGAAGGCGCCTTAGACGAGGTGGCGACGACATGCAGAAGCGGTGCGACGGCACTGGTCGACAACTCGACGGCGCGTCAGCATTCGCACGGTACCCATGGTGCTCCTCCATCGGTCCTGGCGTTAGCACCTGCCCGCATCCAGCGGGTGGTTGCTGCGACGTCGTAGAGCCAGGTCTCTCAGTCGCTCCGGATGGCAAGTAGCAGTCAACCGGACGGACGTTCGGTTGCGCAAGCCAGAATCCGATTCGTTCGACAGATCACACTGTTGGCCGAAGGATCCCCGGCTTAGACCTCGGCGATCCGGATGAAGTCGATCACCGACAGCTGCTCGCCCCGCTGCTGCGGGTCGACACCGGCCTTGGCGAGGATCTCGTCGACGTTCGGCGACCACGCCTTCAGGGCCGATCGCAGCGTCTTGCGGCGCTGAGCGAAGGCCGCGTCGACGATCTGGAAGAGCTTCTTCCGGTCCACTGTGGATAGTAGATTTTCGTGCCTGCGGAAAGAAACCAGGCCCGAGTCGACGTTGGGGGCGGGCCAGAAGACGTTCTTGCCGATGCTGCCGGCCTTCCTGGCGTCGGCGTACCAGGCGAGCTTCACACTGGGGACGCCGTAGATCTTGTTGCCCGGCTTCGCGGCCATCCGGTCGGCCACCTCGGCCTGGACCATGACGAGACCCTTTTGGAGGCTGGGGAGTTCGGCCAGGAGGTGCAGCACGACGGGGACCGCGACGTTGTACGGCAGGTTGGCGACGATCGCGGTGGGTTGCGCCGGCAGGTCTTCTTGGGTGACTTTCAGCGCGTCCTTCAGGACCACGTGGAGTTTGGCGGCGTTCTCCGGGTCCAGTTCCTGGACGGTCTGCGGGAGCCTCTCGGCCAGGGGCGGGTCGATCTCCACCGCGATGACCTGTGCCGCGCTGGGAAGCAGGGCGAGGGTCAGGGAGCCCAGGCCCGGACCCACCTCCAGGACGACGTCGTCCTGGGCGAGGTCGGCGGCTGCGACGATCTTGCGGACCGTGTTGGGGTCGTGCACGAAGTTCTGGCCCAGTTTTTTGGTCGGGCGGATGTCCAGTTCCGCGGCTAGGCGGCGGACTTCGGCAGGTCCCAGCAGGCTCACCCGGGCATTCTCGCAGGTCGCGTTGCGTCGCCTCGGGGCGGTGGTTGCGTTGGGCGCAAAGACCTCGACGGGCGTGGTCGAGTCATCGCCGCTGGCGCGTCGATAGAGATTGGGGCTTGACTTCGGGGCCCTTGCGAGGCGCTTGTCGGACCGGAAAAGGCCGGGCTGAAAAGAGGCCCGGCCGAGCCACTAGTGGTAGCACCTCGCACCCAAAGTCAAGCCCTAATCTCTTCGCGTGCGTGGCTGAGTTGGGCGGCTACGTCACCGATACCGCTTGCACGGCGCGTCGAGGAAAGGACGCCTCGCCTTCGGCATTGCCTTGGGTCTTGGCCGAGCTCGGCTGCGCCATCGCGAAGCTTGCGCTCGGTCGGGCTCGCCTCCGGCTTCGCCAAGCCCTATAGCCATCCTCGACCCGTCTCGCCTTACCCCGTCTCGCCTTGCCCCGTCTCGCCTGAGACCGGGCTCGCCCGACGCCGTCTTGTCTGAGACACGTCCTGTCCGATGCCGTCTTGCCTCGCCGCTCGCTCAGCCGGACTGTCAGACCCGCTGAGTACGTTGGGTCGCGGGGACTCCAAACCCGAGGGGACCCCTGCGCCAGCCTGCCCGCTCGCCCGCCTGGCTCGGTCTCGCCGCGCGCTCCGCCTTGCCCCGCGCACCAGCTTCGCTTCCCGAACCCGTTTCGCCCGTACTGCCTCGCCGGGCCCGCGCTCCGCCCCGCTTGCCTTCTTCCGGCCCGTCCTACCCCGCCTTGCCTTCGCCCGCCCGTCTTGTCCCGCCTGGCCCAGCCCCACCAGCCCATCCTGCCTCGCCCGGCCCGCGCTCTGCCCTACCTGGCGCCCCAAGCTTCGCTTCCCGAACCCCGCCCCACCCTCACCCCGGAGCCCCAGCGCCCCTCCACGACCCCCGGACACGGCAAAGGCCGCCCAGGCGAACCTGAGCGGCCTTCTGCGGGGGACGGAGAGGGGTTTACGGCAGGCCGAGCTTCGCGCGGCAGCCCGGCCAGGCGCCGTACGTGCCGCCCGCGCGGTCGCGGAGCTTGGTCGCGATGGCGATCTGCTGCTCGCGGGTGGCCTGGTGCGGGAGCTGGGCGTAGGCGGTGCCGCCGTTGGCCGCCCAGGTGCCCGCGTTGAACTGGAGGCCGCCGTAGTAGCCGTTGCCGGTGTTGATGGCCCAGTTGCCGCCCGCCTCGCACTTGGCGAGACGGTCCCAGACGTCGCCGTCGGGGAGGGGCTTGGTGCCGACGGTGACCTTCTTCGGCTTCGGTTCCTTGGTGACCTTGGAGCTCAGCTTCTCCTTGCTGACCTCCTTGCCGTTCTTGATGGTCACCTTGTACTGCGAGATCTGCTCGCCGGCCTCGCCCGGGTCGGTGACCTTCTGCTCGCCCGCGTTCATGTTCGGGTCGTTGGTCTTCTCGACGGGCGGGGCGACCGGCTCGTTCACGTTGATGACCGTGACGCCGGTGCGGGAGATGTAGACCTCGGCGCCGGTGGCCAGCTTCACGTCCATGCCGGACGTGATGGAGTCCTCGGCGCCCAGGGTGATGTTCTCGCCCTTGAGGAGCTCGTCGACGGAGAGCGCGGTGGTCTGGATCTCGCGGACCGGGTTGGCGCCGTCGAACAGCTTGATGTTCTTGCGGGTCTTGACCTCGAGGTTCATGCCTTCGAGGGGGATGTCGTGGCTGCCCTGGGCGGACATCCACGCGCCTTCGAGGTTCACGCCGAGCTGCTTGGCGGCTTCCTCGACGGTGACGGAGCGGACCCAGTCCTCGCGGGCCTGGCCGTCGACGCTCATCTTGAGCAGGCGGCCGCGGTCGAGGCTGATCTTGCCGCCGTCGGAGATCGGGGCGTTCAGCGACGGGGACAGGGCGTCGTGCTCACCGACGACGATGCCCTCCTCCGCCAGGACGTCGCCGACCGTGCCCTCGTACGAGTGGACGGTCTGCATCGCGCCGTCGATCTCGACGGTCAGCGACTTGTCCATCGCCATGGCGGTCACGCCGCCGCCGGAGATCGACACGAGGATCGCGGCGACCGTGCCCTTGAGGAAGCGGCGCTTCCAGTTGGTGACGGTCTTGGTGAGGAGCTGCGGGTCCTGCTTCTCCTCTTCCTCCGACGGGAGGACGAGGGGCGGCATGATCGTCGTCTCGGCGTTGATGAGACGGATCAGCTCGTCGACGTCGACGTTCGCCGACGCGAGGAGGTCGTCCGCGTCCGGGCCGAGCACCTCGAGCACGTCCGCGGGCGTGATCGTCAACGCGCCGGGCGGGAAGCTCGGGTGCGGGTCTGCGACGCTCACCGACGTCTGCCCGACCGGCGTGAACCAGTCGGTGTCGTCGTTGAAGTCGTAAGGCGCGGCAGTTCTGTCGCTACCGGACATCAGGGTCGATACCTCCATTGCGGAAGCTTTGAGGCCACCGCACAGTTGGCGTTGACAAGATCATTCGAGTTGGAGCTCGAAGGTTCCCGGCAACTCCTCCTACGTGGTCTCGCTTCTTCGCGCTTCTGGCTTCGGTCCCGCCCCGACTGCGGGCGTGCACCGAACCGACAACATCGGCTCTGGTGGCACGGTCACGGGACAGTAACGGGGCAACCGACGTTGCGCAAACACCCCCACCAATGTTGTGACGTCAGTCACCCCGTGGGGGTAGGAACCGCCTACTCCGTTCGCTCTAAGTGGCATTTCAGCGCCCGAGCCCGAACACACGTTGAGCAGTACGGGTGACGGCGGAGCAGAGTTCAGAAAGATCTTCGCCACGGAGAGTAGCGAGATCCCGAATTGTGTAATTCACACAATAGGGTTCGTTTGGGCGGCCGCGGAACGGATGAGGCGTCAGGAACGGCGCATCGGTCTCGACGAGCAGCTGGTCCTGCGGTACGAGTGCCGCCGCCTCCCGCAGCGCGCGGGCGTTCTTGAACGTCACCGGGCCCGCGAACGACAGCACGTACCCCGCGTCGACGCACCGCCGGGCGAAGTCCGCGTCACCGGAGAAGCAGTGGAACACCACAGTGGACGGTGCACCCTCGGAGGACAAGATCTTGAGGATGTCCTCGTGCGCGTCCCTGTCGTGGATCATCAACGGCTTCCCGACGCGCTTGGAAAGGTCGATGTGCCAACGGAAAGCCTCGTGCTGGGCGGCTGGCGGCGAGTAGTCCCAGTAGTAGTCGAGACCCGTCTCGCCGATCGCCACGACGCGGGGCAGCACCGCGAGCCGCTCCAGCTCGGCCTTCTCGACCTCACCGAAGGTGGAGGTTCGCGTCGGGTGCACGGCCACGGCCGCGTACACCCGCGGGTCCCAAGTGGACGCTTCCGCGGCCCAGGTGGCGGCCGCCAGGTCGTCCGCCACGGTGATCACGTGCGAGACGCCCGCGGCCTCCGCCCGGTCGAGCAGCACCGCCACGCCGGCGGCATCGGAGGCACCGCAGGCGTCCAGATGCGTGTGAGCGTCGATCACCGGTGCCGGAAGAGCTTCCGGCACCGGCGGTCGTTCCCGCTTGTCCGCCACTAGTCGGTGACGATCGGAGCCCACTCGGGCCCGGTCTCGCCCAGCTTCGAGTCGAGCTTCCCGAACAGCGGCGACGGCTTCTCGAGCGGCCGGCCGACCTCCAGCGGCGTGGACTCCCAGCGCGCCTGCTCGCCGGCGTAGTCACCGGTCAGCACCGGGTACGAGCGCTCGGGGATGTCGAGGTCGGTGACCTCGTTCATCTGCGGCTGCGCGGCCCACACGCCCGTACCGCCCAACGCCTCGTGCACCTTCTGCGCCGAGTGCGGCAGGAACGGCGTCATCAGCGTGTTCGCGTCCTGCACGACCTGCAACGCCGTGTGCAGCACCGAGTCGCGCCGCTCCGGGTCGTCCTTGAGCTTCCACGGCTCCTGGTCCGACAGGTACTTGTTCGCCGCCGAGATGACGCGCATGGCCTCACCCGTGGCCTGCTTGAACCGCGAACGGCGCAGGTGCGCGCCGACCGTGTCGAACGCCGCCTTCGACTGGGCCAGCAGCTCGTGGTCGGCGGGCGTCAGCGCGACGGCCTTCGGGATGGCGCCCACGTTCTTGTGCGCCATCGAGATCGAGCGGTTGACCAGGTTGCCCCACTCGTTCGCCAGCTCGAAGTTCGTCCGCCGGACGAACTCCTCCCAGGTGAAGTCCGTGTCCTGGTTCTCGGGACCGGCGACGGAGATGAAGTACCGCAGCGCGTCCGGGCCGAACTCCTTCAGGAAGTCGCCGACGTAGATCACGGTGCCGCGCGACGTCGAGAACTTCGAGCCGGACATCGTCAGGTACTCCGACGACACGACCTCGGTCGGCAGGTTCAGCGTGCCGAACCGGCCGGGCTCGCCGCCCTTGTCGCCAGCGCCGTTCTGCCCGAGCAGCAGCGACGGCCAGATCAGCGAGTGGAAGACGATGTTGTCCTTGCCCATGAAGTAGTAGCCCTGGGCGTCACCCGTCCAGAACTCCTTCCAGGCGTCGGGGTCACCGGTGCGGCGCGCCCACTCCACGGACGCGCTCAGGTACCCGATGACCGCGTCGAACCACACGTAGAACCGCTTCATCGGCTGGTCGCTCCACCCGTCGAGCGGGATGGGGATGCCCCAGTCGAGGTCGCGGGTGATCGCGCGCGGCCGCAGGTCCTTGATCAGGTTCTGCGAGAACTTGAGCACGTTCGGGCGCCAGTCGCTGCGCGTGCCCATCCAGCCCGACAGCGAGTTGATGAACGCCGACAGGTCGAGGAACAGGTGCTCGGTCTCGACGAACTTCGGCGTCTCGCCGTTGATCCGCGAGCGCGGGTTCTTCAGGTCGATCGGGTCGAGCTGGTTGCCGCAGTTGTCGCACTGGTCGCCGCGCGCGCCGTCGTACCCGCAGATCGGGCAGGTGCCCTCGATGAAGCGGTCGGGCAGCGTCCGGCCGGTCGACGGGCTGATGGCGCCCATCTCGACCTTGGGGACGACGTAGCCGTTCTTCCACAGCGCGAGGAACAGGTCCTGCACCACCTGGTAGTGGTTGCCGGTGGTGGTGCGGGTGAAGAGGTCGTAGGAGAGGCCGAGGCCCTGCAGGTCAGACGCGATGACGCGGTTGTACTTGTCGGCGAGCTCGCGGGCCGTGAGGCCCTCCTTCTCGGCCTGCACCTGGATGGGCGTGCCGTGCTCGTCCGTGCCGCTGACCATGAGCACCCGGTGTCCGGACATTCGCATGTAGCGGGAGAAGACGTCGGACGGGACACCGAAACCGGAGACGTGACCGATGTGCCTGGGGCCGTTGGCATAAGGCCAGGCCACCGCGGTCAGTACGGAGGCACTCATGCACATAGCCTACGGAGGCGGTGCCAGGCGGTTTTCACCGAGTGGGAGGTCTGATTGTCCGCGACCAGAATGCTGGTGCTCGGGATCGTCAAGCTGGTCGGCGAGGCCCACGGCTACGTGGTGCGCCGCGAGCTCAAGTCGTGGTCGGCGGACTCCTGGGCGAACGTGCAGCCGGGGTCGATCTACCACGCGCTGAAGTCGCTGGCCAAGGACGGACTGCTGGAGCCGGTCGGCGTCGAGTCCGGCGAGGGCCCCGCCCGCACCACGTACAAGATCACGTCGTCCGGTGAGCACGAGCTGACCGACGCCCTCGCGCACGCCCTGGCGAACCCGGCCGCGGGCAACGACGAGGTCTCCGCGGCCGTGGCGATGATCAACCTCGTCCCCCGCCGTCAGGCGATCGTGCTGCTGGAGCAACGGCTCGCGGGCCTCGAAGGCCAGCTCACCCCCACCCGCCACGGCATCGACTCGATGCCGGCGATGGGCAAGCCCGCGCACGTCAGCGAGCTCTTTCGACTGTGGCTCGTCCATCTCGAAGGTCAGGTCCGGTGGACTCGGGAGTTGATCGAGCGCCTAGAGGCCGGCGAGTACGAGCTGAGGGACTAGTCAAACTTGATTAGTCCGAGCTAGCCTCTAGTCAAACTTGAGTAGAGGGGGTTTCGTCATGATCGAGGCACGCGGCCTCGCGCGCCGGTTCACGACCAAGACGGGTCCGGTGGACGCGGTGCGGGGCGTGGACATCGACGTCGCCGAGGGCGAGCTCGTCGGGTTCCTCGGCCCGAACGGCGCCGGCAAGTCCACGACGTTGCGCATGCTCACGACGCTGCTGCAGCCCACGGCGGGCGAGGCGACGATCGCCGGGCACGACCTGCTGAAGGACCCGGCGGGCGTGCGCCGCAACATCGGCTACGTCGGCCAGAAGGGCGGCGGTGGCCTCGACCAGCGCGTCGGCGACGAGCTGGAGTTCCAGGCCCGCTTCTACGGGCTCTCCAAGCACGACGCCCGCAGGAAGGTCGCCGGCCTGCTCGAGCGGTTCGACCTGCGAGGTCTCGAAAAGCGCGGCGTGGTGACGTTGTCCGGCGGCCAGCAGCGCCGGCTCGACATCGCGATGGGCATGCTGCACGAACCGCGGCTGCTGTTCCTGGACGAGCCGTCCACCGCGCTCGACCCGCAGAGCCGCCGCAACCTGTGGGACCACATCAAGCAGCTCAAGGCCGACGGCACCACCGTCTTCCTGACCACGCACTACCTGGACGAGGCCGACTTCCTGAGCGACCGGCTGCTGGTCATCGACCACGGCGCGATCGTCGGCGAGGGCTCACCGGACGAGCTCAAGCACAGCGTCTCCGGCGACCTGGTCGAGCTGGGCACGCCCCAGGCGTCGCTCGTCGCCTCCAAGTTCGAGGACGCCGTGATCGACGGCGAGAGGGTCAGCTTCCGGATCCCGAACGGCGACCGCGCGTTGCCGGGGCTCCTGCGCGACCTCGACAACATCGGCGTCGAGCTGCACTCCGTCCAGGTGCACCGGCCGACGCTCGACGACGTGTTCCTGACCATGACCGGCCGCTCGTTGCGGGAGGAAGCCAATGCTGCCTAGGAACCTCTTGGGTGACACCTGGCTCGTGTTCACCCGCGTGATGCTGCCGGTGCTGCGCAACCCCGTGGCGGTCGTGTTCGGCATCGCCCAGCCGTTGCTCTACCTGGGGCTCTTCGGGCCGTTGCTGGGCGAGGGCGGCTGGCAGTGGTTCGTGCCGGGCCTGCTGGTGCAGATGGCGTTGTTCGGCACGGCCTACGCGGGCTTCTCGTTGCTGCCGGAGGTCCGCACAGGCGTGATGGAACGGCTGCGGGTCACGCCGGTCAGCCGGGTCGCGCTGCTGGTCGGGCGGGTCGGCAAGGACGTCGTGCTGCTGGTCGTGCAGAGCCTGCTGATCATGCTGGCCGCGATGCTGTTCGGCTTCCGCGCCTCGGTCGGGCAGATGGTGCTCGGGCTCGGGCTGGTGGCGGTGCTGGGCATCGCGATCGGTTCCGTCTCGTACGCGATCGCGTTGAAGGTGAAGCTGGAGTACGTCTTCGCGTCGGTGCTGTCGGCGTCCATCGTGCCGTTGATGCTTTTGAGCGGCGTGCTGCTGCCCATGACCAACGGCCCGCAGTGGCTCTACTGGCTGTCTCGGATCAACCCGCTGGCGCACGTCGTGGACGCCGAACGCTCGATCTTCAACCCCGGCACGATGACGTACGGGCTGATCTCGGTCGCGGTGCTCGTGCTGGTCGGCGTCTTCTACGGCGTGCGCACGTTCAACAAGGAGTCAGCTTGACTTGATGGCCGCGTCGTAGAGGGTCTTCTTGCTGATCCCGGCCGCCTCCGCGACCTCGGTGGCGGCCGACTTCATCCGCTCCCCGTCGGCGACGCGCTGCTTGACCTCGGCGACGAGCGTGTCGAGGTCCGGCGTGTCCTGCACGGGCGCGGGACCGAGCACAACGGTGATCTCGCCGCGTGCGCCTTCCACGGCCCACTCGGCGAGTTCTGCCAATGTCCCCCGCACGACCTCTTCGTACTTCTTCGTCAGTTCGCGGCACACGGCCACACGGCGGTCCGGCCCGAGCACGTCGACGGCGTCGGCAAGGGTGTCCGCGAGCCGATGAGGTGCCTCGAAGAACACGACCGTGCGTTGCTCACTGGCCAAAGGTGCGAACCAGCGCTTGCGCTCGCCGGACTTGCGCGGCGGAAATCCGTCGAACGCGAACCTGTCGCTCGGCAGGCCGGACAACGCCAGCGCCGTCGTCACCGCGGACGGCCCCGGCAGGCACGTGACGGTGATGTCCTGCTCGACGCACGCGGCGACCAGCCGGTAACCCGGATCCGACACGGACGGCATTCCGGCGTCCGTCACGAGCAGCACCGTCTCGCCGTTGTGCAGCGCTTCGAGCAGCTGCGGCACCCGCCCGACCTCGTTCTGGTCGTAGAAGCTGAGCACCCGCCCGGACGGCTTGACCTGCAACGCGGCCGCGAGGCTGTGCGTTCTCCTGGTGTCCTCGGCGGCGATCACGTCGGCGGTCTCAAGTGCCTCGATCAGGCGCGCGGAAGCGTCGCGGATGTCGCCGAGAGGGGTGGCTGCCAGGACCAGACGGCCTGAACCGGATACAGGACTCACAAGCTTCACCCTACGATCGGCGGCGTGACAGTCCTCGTGCAGCCAGGAGAGGCGCCCGTCGTCGTCGAGGAGCCGCGCACGGATCGTGCGGCCGCGCTCGACCCGCCTCCGTATGGAGACCGGATGCGCGGGTGGCTCATGACGGCCGTCGTGACCCTCATCGGTGCCGTCGTGCGCTTCTGGAACGTCGGTTATCCGACGGACAAGGGCACGCCGATCTTCGACGAGAAGCACTACGTGCCGCAGACGGCGCAGGTGCTGCGCAACGGCGGCTACGAGGACAACCCCGGCTACGAGCTGATCGTCCACCCGCCGCTCGCCAAACAGCTGATGGCGATCGGCCAGGACCTCTTCGGCTACGACGGCCTCGGCTGGCGCTTCGCCTCCGCGCTCGCCGGCGCGATCACGATCCTGCTGATCGTCCGCATCGCCCGCCGCCTGACGCGTTCCGACCTGCTCGGCGCGCTGGCCGGCGTCCTGCTCATCGCGGACGGCGTCTCGCACGTCCAGTCGCGGATGGGCATGCTCGACATCTTCCTGGCGTTGTTCGTCGTCGCCGCGTTCGGCTGCCTCGTCGTGGACCGCGAGCAGGTGCGCGAACGACTGGCCGTCGCCGTGCGCGAGGGCTTCATCAACAACTCGGCGTTCGGCCCGTGGCTGGGCTTCCGCTGGTGGCGCTTCGGCGCGGGCGTGATGCTCGGCGCCGCGTGCGGCATCAAGTGGTCCGGCATCTGGTACATCGCCGCGTTCGGCCTGCTGTCGGTGCTGTGGACCGCCCTGGCCCGGCGCGCGGCCGGCGTGGAGGAACCCTGGCTGGGCGCGCTGGCGAAGGACGTGCTGCCGTCGCTGGGCGCCCTGGTCGCCATCCCGGTGCTCGTCTACGTCGTCACGTGGTTCCCGTGGATGGCCAGCGAGACCGGCATCGACCGCCACGTGGTCGGCGGCAAGGTCAAGGACATCTCGTACATCCCGGACGTCCTCCAGTCGCTCTGGTACAACGCGCAGAACGTCTACAAGTTCCACGTGGGCCTGGTCACCTCGGCGACCAACACGCACCCGTGGGAGTCGAAGCCGTGGACGTGGCCGATGGGCCTGCGCCCGATGCTCTACTACTACGACAACACCGTCACGGGCTGCGGCGCGGCGTCGTGCCTCGGCGCGATCATGCTCATCGGCACCCCCGCGATGTGGTGGCTGGCGTTCCCGGTGATCGGCTGGGCCCTGTACCGCACGATCGGCCGGATGGACTGGCGCTACGCCGCCGTCCTGGTCGCCTACGCCGCCGGGCTGCTGCCGTGGTTCCTGAACCTCGACCGGCAGATGTACTTCTTCTACGTCACGCCGATGGCACCGTTCCTGGTGCTGCTGATCGTGCTGGCGCTGGGCGAGATCCTGGGCCGTTCGTCGGCGGGGTCCGAGCGCCGTGGCACCGGCATGCTCGTCGTCGCGCTGTACGTGGGGATCGTGGTGGCGAACTTCGTGTGGCTGTGGCCGATCCTGAACGGGGTGCCGATCACGCCTGAGCTGTGGCAGCAGCAGCTGTGGCTGCCCAGCTGGCGGTGACCGGGGAGGCTAGCTCTCGCTGATCTCCAGCGCGCGTTGCCTGGTCAGGTCGCCCTCGAGCCTGAGGGTGACCTGACCTCGTTGCCAGAGCAGCGTTTGGCCCGCCTTCTGCGGTTCCTCGGTGTGCCACTGGCCGTCGCGGTCGATGTAGAAGAACACGTGCGGGTAGGGGATCCAGATCCGGTCGTTGATCTGCTCGACGCCCTCCTGGTGGATGAGCTTGCCGACGGTCGAGCTGATGGTGCCGTCGAACTGGTCCAGCCTCAGCTCGCCGTAGTGCAGGGTGACGAACCGTCCTTCGTGGACGGTGACCCTGTCCGGGGTGCCGAGTTCCGCCGGCAGGTGGATCTCGAACGGCATCTGCTTCCTCGCTTCGTCCAGCGGCACGTCCTGGCTCGGCAGCGGTGGAGCGACGCTCTGCGGGGCCTCCGTGCGGAACTCGACGCCGGCGAACTCCAGCAGCTGCTGAACGCCTGCCCGCACCGCCGGCGACACCGCGAACGCGATGGCGAACGCCGTTACCGCCGCCGCGATCGCTTTCAGCCAGCGGTTCCGCTTCGGCTTGGCGATCTCGGCGAGGACCGCCGCCGTGACGTCCGGCGGTTCCGGGACGTGGAGGTGGCGGCCGAGGTCGCGCAGGGCTTCCGCCTGGTCATCGGTCATGGGCCACCTCCTCCAGCATCGGGCGCAGCTTCTGCAGCGCTCTGGACAGCCGCGACTTCACGGTTCCCTTGGCGAGGCCCAGGGTCTGCGCGGTCTCGGCCTCGCTCAGGTCGAGCAGGTACCGGCACGTGACGACCTGCCGGTCGCTCTCGTTCAGGCTCTGCACGGCCTTCAGCAGCGCGGCGCGCGAGTCGTCCACCAGGGTGCCCGGATCGTCGTGGTCGACGGTCTCGGTGACGGTGGCGAGCCGGAGCTCCATCAGGTTGCGCCGCCTTCTGCCGCGGTGCAGGTTCTTCGTCTCGTTGGCGACGATCTTGAGCAGCCACGGCCTGAAGTCGGCGCCGGGCTTGAACGTGCCTAGCTTCCGGTACGCCTTCACGAACGCCTCCTGCACCACGTCACCGGCGTCCGCACCGGCCCCGAGCAGGTACGCCGTCCGGTGTGCGAGCGCGGTGTACCGGACGACCAGCTCGCCGTAGGCCGCCTGGTCGCCCGCGATCGCCCGTGCCACCGCTTCGTCCGTGATGCCTCCTCTACACCGGGAACCCCTCGTTGGTTCCCGGTGTAGTCGCGTCATGAGGATTCTCGCCTTGATTTGCGCTTTCCTGCTTGTCAGCGCACCTGCAGCGCACGCGGGCGGCTGGGCGGTCACGTACGTCGACCCGGTGCCGTCGATCCAGCCGTCCGTCGCCCACACCGTCGGCTACTGGGTGCTCCAGCACGGCACCCACCCGGCCTCCGGCGAACTGGGCAAGACGGGCCTGCGGTTCCAGAACGGGGACGAGTCGCGTTCGTTCGCCGGCGTCGCACTGGCCGAACCCGCGCACTACGCCGTGACCTTCGCGCTGCCCGCCGGCACGTACGAGGTGTTCGGGGTGCAGGGGTGGTTTCCGGAGCACGCGCTGGGCACGCTCACCGTGCCGGGCACGCTCCAGGTGAAACCGGTGGACCCGCAGATGGTGCAGGGCCTCGACGACGTCGGCTGGCCGTGGCAGGAGATCGCGCCGCCGCTGCCGAAACCGTCTGCCGCGGTGACGTCGGCATCGCCTGCTCCTGCTGCCGCGGTGGTGCCGGACGATGCTTCGGGAAAGCCCTTGCCCGTGTGGCTGGTCGGGCTGGTGGTCGTGGGCGCGGCAGGGCTGTTCTTCGTGCTGCGCAAGAGGTTGAGGCCGTCCGGCCGAAGGTGAGTGGTGAGGCGATCGGCGGAAACCGCCTCACCACTCTTCGCGTGGCATCCCGTGAGATGCCGAGGCTTCCGGGTGAACCACGACCTAGGTCGTTGAAGGCTGAACCACCGTTACGGACCGGTCCGACGTTCACCCGGTTCGCCTAAGCGTCGACGGGAACGTCGGACGACTCGCGCCCCGGAATGCGAAACCCGCCGGACGGCCTGCCGCCCAGCGGGTTTCTCGCGGTCCTACATCGGCATGTGCCTCGTCGGCGGCGGACCCGGCTTGGTGATCATCTTGGTCACCGGGCCCTCCTTGCTCATCCCCTGCTGGTCGAGGAACTGCGAGAGCTGCCCCCGCACCTGCGCGAGCGACGGGCGACGGCCCGGTTCGGGGTCCATCGCCGCCAGCAGCAACCGCGCGTGCGCGCTGTTCTGCGGCAGCTTGGTGATCGGCTCGCCCTGGGCAGCGGCCATCAGCGAGGAGATCGGGTTCTCGCGGGAGCCGCGCGGCGGGTGGCCCGTCAGCGCGTACGACACGGTCGCGGCCAGCTGCCACGAGTCCGAGGCCGGCGACGCCGTCTCGCCCCGTGCCGTCTCGGGCGCGAGGAAGTCCGGGGTGCCGACCATCATGCCGGTGGCGGTGAGGGTGCTGTCGCCCTTGGAGCGGGCGATGCCGAAGTCGATCAGGTGCGCGGTGCCCTGGCCGTCGACGATCACGTTGGACGGCTTCACGTCGCGGTGCAGGACGCCCCGGTCGTGCGCCGCCGCGAGGGCGTCGGCCATGTTCAGCCAGAGGCGGGCGGCGAGCTTGTCGTCGATCAGGCCGTTCTTCAGGACCGTCTCGGACAGCGAGGCGCCCTCGATGTACTCCATGACCAGGGCGAGGCCGTCCGGGTCCTGGACGATGTCGAACACGCGCACGCAGTTCGGGTGGCGGACGGCGGCCAGCGCACGCGCCTCGCGGAGCATGCGGGCCTCGGTCTCGTTGTCCGGGGCGTGCGCGAGCTTCACGGCGACCGTGCGGTCGAGCTGCTCGTCGACGGCCAGCCAGACCGTGCCGAAGCCGCCGGAACCGAGCTGGCGGACGCGGCGGAACCGGCCGTTGCCCGGGTTCCAGACCTTGCCGGACTTCTGCACGGGCACGGGCGACTCGGCGTTCGCCGCGCCCGGACCGAACGGCAGCGGGCCCGGCGTGTCCGCGAGCACCGCCGGGTTCGACGGCTGGGGCGGACCCAGCTGCGGCATGACCTCGGCGACGCGGGTCGGCGGGTACTGGCGCGGCGGCTGGTTCTGGTGTGGCTGTGGCTGCGGCTGCGTGACCGGGCGCATCGGCCGGTTCATCGGCGCAGGCTGGTACTTCGGCACCTGCGCCGGCTGGTACGGCGGCGGGTTCTGGCCGGGTGGCTGGTGCTGCGCGGCCGTGATCGGCTTGGTCGGCGCCTTCTGCTTCGGCTGACCCTGCGGCAGCTGGTTGTTCTGGGGCTGCGGCGTGCGCGCCACCGGCTGCGGTGGCTGGTTCTGCGAGCTCCGGTCCTGGGACCGGTCGCGGCCGGGGCGGTTGAGCATGGCGGTAGTCAACCCGAAAATCCGCACGACGATTGACCCGATTACAGCAATTGGCAGAAACCCGAGCAGCACATGGCCCACCAGTGTCACGGGAAACGCAGAGGTCGTCACCAGCAGTACCAGGAACATCGGCCAGAACACCCGGCGCGGCCAGTTCGGCCCGAGCCGGAACGCCGACCCCGACTGCAGCATGACGAAGAGCAGGCAGAGCAGCGCGAGCACGATCGTGATGCCCGCGGCGACGAGGAACACGACCGACTGACCGGGCCGCTGGATCACGCCGATGATCGACGGAGCCCCGTCGACCAGGTAGTTGCCCTGCGAGAACGTGCCGAAGCAGGTGGCCTCGTCGAGCGAGTCGGCACCGGTGATGCTGCGGCCGGCGAGCCCCTGCACGGTTCCGCGCATGATCAGCCACGGCAGCACCAGACAGCTGGCGACGCCGAGCACGGTGAAGATGGCACCGGTCACGGGTCCGTAGGAGTTGCCGACGACCCGGCGCACCGCGATGGACAGCAACGCACCTATGGTCGGGAACAACCCGAGCACCGCACCGAGCGCCGTGGTGGTCCACACCCAGTCACCGGGGCAGACACTCGCACCCACGAAGCCGTGCAGCCACGTGAGCAAGGACTCAGCGAGCCCCACGACTCACACCACCCCTTCCGAGATCACCCCCAGCCTAGGCGCCCTGTCAGCTTACTGTGCGTAATTGGTCTGCGGTTGACGCCACAGCAACCCTTTCCTTGATCACCGCGTTGCACCTCCGCCCATCGCACGTTCGGCCTGTTGGCTCTTACACGTTGCGATGGACGGCTCCGTTGACAGGAGTCGCCCTTTTTGCGCGATTCGTTATCGAAGACGCGCCAAAGGCGCAGTGGCGAACGGGTGATCAGGAACGGGCCTGGTGATCGATCCTGGTGAGGGCGCTGCCCTGCCCCGCCGACGCGCTGGACGTCCGCGCGGCCGGGTCGGGTGGCACGGGCAGGTCACCGAGGCCGGCGACGAACTCGACGGTCCACAGGTGGGAGGCGGCCTTCTCCGCGTAGGAGTCGGAGAGGACGTAGGCGGCGACGCGGGTGCCGCGCTGGTCGTGCAGCTCGGCCGTGGCCTGGGAGCCGGCGTCGCCCTTCTCGCCCGGGGCGCAGCTCAGTTCCAGGCGGGCGCGGATCCACTGCGGCTCGGTGGCCGGGTCCGCTTCGAGTTCCTGGGAGATCGCGGTGCACGCGGTGCCGTGGGCGCGGAAGGTCAGGGCGGCCCGGAAGACGACGAGCTCACCGGCCGTGCAGCCGGTGAGAACGCGCGCTTCTACAGCTGTCTCCGTGCTGGAGACGACGGGACGGGCGGCCGCGCACCTGGCGGCAGGAGCCTCGGAGGCCGCTGCACCGCTGGAGGTGACGGCCACGAGTAATAACGCGGCGACGACAGATCTCATGAGAGAAAACTATTTGCCGACGCCGCGTTGTTCATCCAACTTCACCCCATAGATGGGTGGCGCGTGCGAAAGGCGTTCCAGGCCCCAGAACTGGTGGGGACCTGTCAGTGCTCGTGGTCGTGATCGTGGTCGTGCTCGACGGTCGGTTGGTAGATGTAGAACATCGTGACCGGCTCGTCGCCCGCGACCGTCTCGTGGTCCACGCCCGGCGGCACGAACGCGTACGAACCCGCCGTCGCCTCCACACCGCCGATGCTCACCGTGCCGTCGACGACCCACGTGTGCTGCGTGGCCGACGGGTGGTTGTGGCCGACGTCGCGTGCGCCCGGCGCCATCTGGAGCAGGCCGACGATGGTGTCGCCGTTGGGGGACTTCCACAGCAGCTTGTTCCGCAGTCGTTCGTCGCCGTGCAGCGGGAACGCCTTCATCTGCGCAAGGGCATCGGCGGACAGGACCGTGACCTTGTCCTGCGGCGCGTCGCTCATGGGTACAGCCTTTCGCGGGAGCGGAGCTTACGGCTCTTATATAGAGGAAAGGGCCGCTCACATTACGGTGAGCGGCCCTTGCACGGGCTGGTTCAGACGCACTCGGCCGCGGCGTCGAACAGCATGAACGTCGTGAGCTTGCCGTCGGCGAAGTGGAAGCTCAGCACGACGTCGGTCCGTCCCGGCACCGGCACCTCGAAGGTCTTGCCGCCCTCCTTCTCCACGGCGTCGGGGTAGGCGGCCTTGAACTGCTCGACCGTCGCGCCCTTGGCGATGTCCTTCGCCGCCGTGACGCCCGGCGGCGGCAGGATCATGCGGATCTTGTCGCCCGCGAACAGCACGCCGCCGTTGGCCTCGCGCGCCTCCGCCCGCGCGACGATCCGCTTCGTGGACTCCGAGATGAGCTCGGTCGCCTTGGCACTGGCCTCGGCCGAAGTGGCGGCCTTCTCGGCGTAGGCCGCGTACTCGGCGGCACCCGCGTTCGCACCCGGCGCAGGCCCGATCGCCGCCTCCGCGTCGTCGGCGGCCTTCTGCGCGGCCTCGTACTTCTTCTCGAACTCGGCCTCTTCGGCGAGCTGGGCGGCATCGGGCTGCGGCGCGCCGGCGTACCGGTAGTCCTCGCACTTGCCGGTCCTGCCCGAGGCGGACGCGGCGAGCTCGCCGGTCGCGAGAGCGTCCTGTTTGGACATTCCGGGCTTGAGCTTCCCGAACCCGTTGACGTCCAGCACCTTCTTCTCCGGCGCGGCGGGCTGCTGGTCCCCCGACCCCGTGCCCGTTCCGGCCGTACAACTGACGGCGGCGAGTGCCGCCGCCACCACGCACACCGCTTTGAATCCCCCAAGGATGGTCACGCGCCAGAAGATATCCGGCGCCTGGACGGAAACCGAACGGGTTTCAGCTCCAGAGGAATCCCCACCTGCCGGTCTTCCCCTCCACCCGCGCTTCCTCCTCGGTGAACGGTTCGGCCACGGACACCCCGGCAGGCCAGACCGACCCCTCCAGCAGATCCACCACCAGCTTGACCCTGGCCTTCTCGAACCCGGCGACGCCGTCGAACCGCGTGCGGCCGAAAGACGCGCTCCCGCCGAAGAGGGCCGCGTCGAACCAGGCAGCCACGCCGAACACGGCCGAGTCGAAGTTGGCAGCGCCGATGAAGTCGGTTTCGCGGAACCAGGCGCCCTCCGAGAAACGCGCCTCTCCGAACCACGCGTTCGCCTTGAACCGGGAATTCTTGAACGACACGTCCCTGCCGAACTCGGCCTTGATGAACCTGGCGTCCTCACCGAACTCGGCGTCGGCGAACACCGCATCCCTGGCGAACTTCGCCTGGTCGAACCACGCGGTCCGGTGAAAGGCGGTCTTGCTGAACGCGCTGGCTCCGCCGAACCTGGCTCCTTTGAACCTCGCTTGCGTGCGGAACTCGACCCAGTCGAAAGCGGTGGCCGCCGCGAACTCGGCGTCGCTGAACCAGGCAGACGAGCAGAACCTGGTGCCGTTGAACCCGGCTGGTCCGCGGAATCGCGCACCGTTGAACCAGGCGGTCTGCGCGAACTCCACGTCGTCACGAAACCACGCGGCGGCGGCGAACTCAGCACTTTCGAAATCCGCTTCCTCTTCGAACGTCGTCCCGTCGAACCAGGCCTCTCCGTCGAACCGCGTCTGGCGGAAATCCGTCGGCCCGCAGAACCTCGCCTCGACGAACTGGGCCGTCCTCAACCGGCATCCGCGGAAGTCGAGATTCAGTAACGTGGCACCGGTGAGGTCGATATCGATGTCCTCCCAGTACCTGCCGGCGGCGCCGGGATCGAGATGGGCGGCGAGGATCCGCTGGGCGGTGAGGCGCGCGTGCCGTTCCTGCTGGCGGCGCTCCACTTCGGTCTTGTCCGCCTCTCCGTCCGTCGAAGGCAGATAAGGCATCCGCAGGTACGCGCACAGCACGTTCACGATGGTCTGCCGCTGCTCCGGCACGTTCTGCGCCAGGCGTTCCAGCGCGTACATCCCGCCGAGCCGAACCGGCGCCTTGTCGGAACCGAGCTGTTCGACGGCCTTGGTGTAGAGCTCGGTCACGCGCCGTTCGGCGGCGTCGTGGTCGGTCTGGGTCGCCACCCGCTCCGAGGTCTGCTGCCGGCGCGCGGCGAGCCACAACGCCGCGGCGCCCCCGGTGCCGACGACGATCGTGCCGGCGGTCTTGATCGCCTCGAGCTGGGCCTTCTGCGCGTCCGTGCCACCGCCGTACGCCCGAAGCAGCCAGATCGCCATGCCCACGGCGAGAAGTACCAGACCGATCCCGGCCCACACGATCGCGGACGTCGACAGGTCCTTGTAGCCAGAAGACTTCCGCGCGCCGCCCACACGTCCCCAATCGCCTTTCGAGAGCGATGGGTTACGGCAGAGCGACGACGGAGAAGGCCGTCCTCTTCGGACGGACGCAGAAAAAGAGGCAGGGCCGGTGGTCGTGACCACCGGCCCTGCCTCTTACGTGGAGCTGAGGGGAATCGAACCCCTGACCTTCTCGATGCGAACGAGACGCGCTACCAACTGTGCTACAGCCCCTTGCTTCCTTACGAAGAGAACTATAGCAGTCCCTGGAGGGGTGTTTTCACCACCCCTCGTTAAGCCCCCACGGCACCTCGGTACCGCAGCGACTCCAGTCCCTCTAACTCCACGAAGACCGGGTCCTCGTCGTCGGAGTCGACCGGGATCGTGCCGGGACGGACGTGGTGTTCGAAGCGCGGCAACGGCGGCAGCGCCGGACGTTCCTCGACGACCTCGACCCGCGTGGTCTCCTGCTCGTCGGAGGAAGGCTGCTTCGGCAGGTCCGCGACGACCGGGGCCGGCGCCTCCTGCTGCTGCGGGCCCGTCGCACGGCGGCGGCGGACCTGCTGCAGGCGGGCGAGCCTGCGGCCGCGGATCTCCTCCTCGATCCGCACCTGCCGGCGCAGGTACGTCAGGTACCCGACGAGCAGCAGGTCGATCGCGGCGTGGCCGTACCAGAGCTTCGTGAAGAACACTCCGGCGACGACTCCCGACGCCACCGCGGCGACGAAGAGAAGTGCCACCACTCTGCGGCGGAACGCGTACTTGGCCTGGGCGACCAGCGCTGCGGTCTCCGGGTCGTAGCCACCTCGGCCACGCCGGAACGGGCGCTCGACGTACTCCTCCTCGTCGAAGTAGTCGTCGTCGATGTCGTGGATGTCGTCGTACTCGGCGTCTGGCATGGCGTCGTACTCCTCCCCCACGCTGCGCGCACTCTCCTGGCGCTTGCGGGCCATCATGGGGACGAGGACCACGAGCCAGGCGACGACCAGCGCAACGAT
The DNA here is from genome assembly GCF_050936595.1 of Lentzea sp. CA-135723. Classification (NCBI taxonomy): domain Bacteria; kingdom Bacillati; phylum Actinomycetota; class Actinomycetes; order Pseudonocardiales; family Pseudonocardiaceae; genus Lentzea; species Lentzea sp. CA-135723. Next base: position 5,084,814 of record NZ_JBNJMK010000001.1, read on the forward strand.
GATCAGCGAACTCGGCATTCCCCGTTCACCTCCCCCGGCCCACGCGTGGTGCTGGCAACCACGTTAGTCACAACAGTCACACCTGTGTCGGAGGCACGCCGACCCCAGTGCGTACCAAAGTGTGGTGTATCACCCACTTTTGGGTGAAGTGATTAGGGCAAACGGAAGCGCGGATCAGGGAAGACGGGCCTCTCCGCGTGCGACCAAACGGCGCACTAGGCCATCCGGGACCTCTTCGGACGTGAGCGCGAAGCAGAGGTGGTCGCGCCACTGCCCGGCAACATCCAGATAACGCTTGAAGAGGCCTTCCTCGCGGAAGCCGGACTTCGTGAGCACCCGAATCGAGGGACCGTTCTCGGGTCGCACGGTCGCTTCGAGCCGGTGCAGACCAGCGTCGCGGAAAGCGTGGTCGGCGAGCAACGCCACGGCCGCCGTTGCGACGCCGCCTCCCGCCCGATCAGCGGCTACCCAATAGCCGATCCACGCGGACAGCAGCGAGCCGCGCACGATGTTGCCGACGGTGATCTGACCGGCCACCTCGCCGTCCACGAGGATCATGAACGGCAACGTGGAGCCGCGCCGGGCCATGCCCCGCAGCGACGACCACTGCGCGGGCCAGGAGAGCGTCGCGTTGCGCTCGTCCCAGCCCTCCTGCGCGGTCGGTTCCCACTGTTCGAGGTAGGAGCGGTCGCGGATGCGCAGCCTCGACCACTTCGACCCGTCGAAGAACCTCGGCCCGCGCAGCTCGACGACGCCCGCGCGCACCTGGAGAGGCCCCAGCCGGGCGGGCCAGCCGGGGTGTCTGCCCAGATCGGCGAAAGCGCTCATCCACGCTGCGCTAGGAAGCTGACCAGCACCTCTTCACCGACGGAGATCTCGGTGACGTCCTCGTCGACCATGATCAGGCAGTTGGCCTCCGCCAGTGACGCGAGCAGGTGCGACCCGGACGTGCCGAGCGGCTGCACCAGGTACTCGCCGTTGTCCGCGTCGCGCAGCAGCTGGCCGCGCAGGAAGCCCCGGCGGCCCTTCGCCGACTGCAACGGCGACAACAACCGTGCGCTGACGGCCCGGCGGTACGGGTTCTTCTTGCCCAGCGCGGCCCTGATCAGGGGCCTGACCAGCACCTCGAACACCACGAGCGCGCTCATCGGGTTCGCCGGCAGCAGGAACGTCGGCACGGCGTCGGGACCGAGCCTGCCGAAGCCCTGGGCGGAGCCGGGGTGCATGGCGACGCGGTTGACGTCCATGTCGCCGAGGTCGGTCAGCGCGGCCTTGACCTCGTCACCGACCGTGCCGCCGACGCCGCCCGCGATCACGACGATCTCGGACAGCAGCAGGCGGCCCTCCACGACCTCGCGCAGGCGGCGCGGGTCGGCGGACATGATGCCGACCCTGCTGACCTCCGCGCCCGCGTCGCGTGCGGCGGCGGCCAGCGCGTACGAGTTCACGTCGTAGACCTGGCCCTGACCGGGCGTGCGGTCCACGTCGACGAGCTCTTCGCCGAGAGAGATGACGGACACGCGCGGACGTGGGTGCACGAGCACCTTGTTGCGTCCCACGGCGGCCAGCAGGCCTACCTGAGCAGCACCGATGGACGCGCCACGGCGTACCGCGACGTCACCGGTCTGCACGTCCTCGCCGGTGCGGCGGACGAACCCGGCGGACGGCACGCTGCGGTTGACCGTCACCTTGGCCTGGTGGCCGTCGGTGTAGCCGAGCGGCACGACCGCGTCCGCGAGCGTGGGCAGCGGCGCGCCCGTGGCGATCCGCACCGCCTGGCCGGGTTGCAGCCGGCGGGGCTGCCGGGAGCCGGCCGGGATCTCGCCCACGACCGGCAGCTGCACCGGGCTCGCGTTCGCACCGGACACGTCGACGCTGCGCACCGCGTAGCCGTCGACGGCGGCCTGGTCGAAGCCGGGCAACGCGCGTTCCGCGACGACCTCCTCGGCGCAGAGCAGGCCCTGCGACTCGGAGATCGCCACGCGGACAGGTGCGGGCCGCACCGCGGCCGCGATCACCCGTGCGAGCTGCTCGTCCACTGACCTCATGTGATTTGGTCCTCGCGCTCAGGAGTTGTCGTCGAGGCGTTCCCGCAACCACTCGCGCAGATCGGGTCCGTACTCCGGGGTGTTGAGTGCGAAGTCAACCGCAGCGCGCAGGAATCCTGCGGGATTGCCGAGGTCGTGTCGCCCGCCGCGGTGCACGACGACGTGCACGGGGTGACCCTCGTTGATCAGCAGCGCGATGGCGTCGGTGAGCTGCAGCTCGCCGCCCGCGCCGGGGGTGATCCGCTTGAGCGCGTCGAAGATCGCCCGGTCGAGGAGGTAGCGGCCGGCGGCGGCGAACGTCGAGGGCGCGTCCTCCGGCTTCGGCTTCTCGACCATGCCGACGACCTGCTTGACGTCGTCGTTGCCGGTGTCGCGGACGTCGAACACGCCGTACGCGGAGATCTGCTCGCGCGGGATGTCGAACGCCAGCAGGACGCTGCCGCCCTTCTCCTCGCGGACCTTCGCCATCTTCTGGAGGGCGTCGTTCGGCAGGATGATGTCGTCCGGCAGCAGCACCGCGACGGCCTCGTCCTCGCCGGTCAGATTGCCCTCAGCGCACCCGACGGCGTGGCCCAGGCCGAGCGCCTGCTCCTGGATCGCGGTCTCGGCCTTGATCAGCTTCGGCGCGCGCTGGATCTTCTCGACCAGGTCGGTCTTGCCCTTGGCGGTCAGCGACTCCTCGAGGTCGGGGTTCTCGTCGAAGTAGTTCGCGACCGACGCCTTCGTCGGCGAGGTCACGATGACCAGCTTCTTCGCGCCGGCCTCGGCCGCCTCGCGCGCCACGTACTCGATGGCGGGGGTGTCGACCAGGGGCAGCAGTTCCTTCGGCACGGCTTTGGTCGTGGGGAGGAAACGGGTGCCCAGACCGGCCGCGGGCACGATAGCGGTGTGGAAGGCGCTGCTCATGGGCTGCGATGCTAACGACATACCGAGGGGTACCCGACATGACGTCCGATCTTCGTGACCGGAAGGCCACGTTGCGTTCACAGTTGCTGGCCGCCCGCCGTTCGCTTTCACCCGAGGTTCGCTCAGCTGAATCTCGCGCGCTGGCCGCGCACCTCGCGTCGCTGGACGTTTCCGCTGATCAGACGCTGTGCGCGTTCATCCCGGTCGGCTCGGAGCCCGGTGAGGCGTCCTGGCTGGAGGGGCTGCGGTGCCGCGTCCTGCTACCGATCGTGACGGGTCCCTCCGCCTTGAACTGGGCGGTGTACTCGGGGCCGTCCTCGCTCGCGCCCGCCGGGTTCAAGCTGCTGGAGCCGACCGGTGAGCGGCTCGGCGCCTCGGCGATCGCTGGAGCCTCGCTGGTGCTCGTGCCCGCCCTCGCCGTGTCGGTGACCGGGGTGCGGCTGGGGAAGGGGCAAGGTCACTACGACCGGTCGTTGCCGCTGGTCAACGCACCTCTGGTGGGTGTCGTGCGAGACTGCGAGGTGCTCGCCGACGTGCCGGGCGAGCCGCACGACGTGCTGATGAACGGCGTGTTGACGCCCTCGGTGGGCCTGCGATGGCTGTGACATTGACCTGGGGTGTTTGCGCTCCGGGAAGGTCCTGAGCGAAAATCGTGTTGGCACTCACAACGGTCGAGTGCCAGAGCTAGGAGCAGACCCAGTGCCTACGTACCAGTACGCCTGCACCGCGTGTGAGCACCGGTTCGAGGCTGTGCAGTCGTTCAGCGACGCCTCCCTCACCGAGTGCCCGGAGTGCTCGGGCAAGCTGCGCAAGCTCTTCGGCGCCGTCGGCGTCGTGTTCAAGGGCAGCGGTTTCTACCGCACGGACAGCCGTTCGGGCTCGTCCAAGAGCACGTCCTCGTCGTCCTCCACTTCGGACTCGAAGTCGACGTCCACGTCGTCGTCCTCGTCGTCCTCTTCGGACAAGAAGTCGTCTTCGTCCTCTTCTTCGAGCGCGCCGGCGGCTGCCGCGTCCTGAAGATCGCGAGTTGTCCACAACTTGCGGCTCACCCCGGTTCGACCTGCCTCCGACCTCTCTACGGTCGGAGGCATGACCTTTTCCGCGACCCTCCCCGACCGGCTCCGCTCACTGCTCCGCCGCCCGCTTTCCGTTGCGTGGCGCCGATTCCTGGCTCTGAGCCTGGCCCTGTCGGCCGTGGTGACGTTCTTCTGGCCGGACGTCGGCCACCCCACCCTGGTCGCGTCCCGCGACCTCCAGGCAGGCGCCGCCCTGTCCGCCGCCGACCTCCGCCTGGTCACCCTGCCCTCACCCGTGGCGGGGACCTTCCGGAATTCCACCGATCTGGTGGGCAGACCGCTCGCGTCCCCGGCGCGAGCAGGCGTCCCGCTGACCGACGTGGACCTGGCGACCACCGCCCCCGACCAAGCCTCGGCCGCCGTCCAGCTGGCTGACCAGGCCTTGGCCGCCGTGGTCCGCCCAGGCGCTCGCGTGGACGTGATCTCCCAGTCCGGCGAGGTGCTGGCCGAGAACGCCGCGATCCGCGAAACCCAGGGCCAAGTGGTGGTCCTGACGTTGCCGAGACTTAATGCAACTCGTATCGCCGCGATGTCACTGGATCAAGCATTAGCCGTTACTCTCCGCTGATGCTGAAGGGATTCAAAGACTTTCTGATGCGCGGAAACGTCGTCGACCTGGCTGTGGCCGTGGTCATCGGCACGGCGTTCACCGCGATCGTCACCGCGTTCACCACGAGCCTCATCAAGCCGCTCATCGCATCACTGGGCAGCACCGAAACCGCAGGCCTCGGCATCCAGCTGAGGGAGGGCAAGGCAGACACCTACCTCGACTTCAGCAACGTCATCAACGCCGCGATCAACTTCGTGATCGTGGCAGCTGTCGTCTACTTCGTCCTGGTCCTGCCGATCAAGAAGATCCAGGACCGCCGCAAGCGAGGCGAAGAGCCGGGCCCGGCAGAGCCCACCGACGTGGAGCTCCTGATCGAGATCCGCGACCTCCTCAAGTCCCAGCAGTCCCAGCAGCCCACGACGGCACCCGACCGCCGGGGCCCAGCGATCTGACCCCCACCCACCCCCTGATTCCCCGCCGAGACGAAGCGCGCGGCCCCCAAGCCCGCGCGCTCCGTCAAGGCACCCAGCCACGCCAGACCGCCGAGCGAGACAGACGCCCAGGCACCGCAGAGGTGGGGCTAAGGCGAGGGCGCGGGCGGAAGCGGAGGCACGGGCGGAGGCGAGGGCTGAGGCGGAAGGCGAGGGCAGAGCGGCGCGAGCCGAGGCAGGCCTAGAACAGCGCGGGCGAGAAGCGAGCGGCAGGGCGCGCCTGGCGGCAGCGGGATGCGCTAGAACGCGCTGAAGCGAGAGGCACGGCGAGAGCCGGGCACAGGAGCAGGGCCGGGCATAGGAGTAGGGCACGCGGCACGCGGCACGCGGCACGCGGCACGCGGCACGCGGCACGCGGCACGCGGCACGCGGCACGCGGCACGCGGCACGCGGCACGCGGCACGCGGCACGCGGCACGCGGCACGCGGCACGCGGCACGCGGCACGCGGCACGCGGCACGCGGCACGCGGCACGCGGCACGCGGCACGCGGCACGCGGCACGCGGCACGCGGCACGCGGCACGCGGCACGCGGCACGCGGCACGCGGCACGCGGCACGCGGCACGCTGACGCAGGGGTCCCCTCGGAAGTTGGCTCCTTGGGGTCAGTGGGTCGTTGCAACGCTCCTGGTTGGAGGGTTGTGTGGGTGTTCCGAAGGTGTCTCGGGATGTGCGGGTCCGGTTCTGGGCCGGTGTCGCGGGTGGTCTGGGTGTGACCGCGGCTGCGCGGGCTGCGGGTGTGTCGTGGCCGACGGGCCAGGAGTGGTTCGTCAAGGCTGGCGGGGTGTGCGGCAACGGAACGAGACCCGTGTCAGGGCGGTATTTGTCGTTCGCGGAGCGGGAGGAGATCGCGCTGGGCCGGGCTGCGGGCCTGTCGATGCGGGAGATCGGCCGCAGGCTGGGCCGGCCGGTGTCGACGGTCAGCCGGGAGATCGCCCGCAACTCACGGACCGCTCGGCCTCGGCGTTATCTCGCCGGAGCAGCTCAGGCCAAGGCCGACCAGCGGGCCCGGCGCCCGAAACCGGCCCTGCTCGCGGTCAACTCCCGACTGCGCGAGGAGGTCCAGCGGCGGCTGACCCGACGGCACTCACCCCGCCAGATCAGTGCCAGGCTGAGGATCGACTTCCCCGACGATCCGGAGATGTGGGTGTCGCACGAAACGATCTACCAATCGCTGTATGTGCAGGGCCGGGGCGCGTTGCGCCGCGAACTCGCCACATGTCTGCGGACCGGGCGGACGTTGCGTCGCCCGCACCGCGCCGAACGCAAGACCGGCCGAGGCCAGATCCCCGGCATGATCATGCTCAGCGAACGCCCCGCCGAAGCCGACGACCGCGCCGTGCCCGGACATTGGGAAGGCGACCTGATCATCGGTAAGAACAACAAATCCGCGATTGGCACCCTGGTCGAACGCGCCACCCGCTACTGCCTGCTGCTGCACCTGCCCCGCTACGACGCCGTCAGCGTCCGCGACGCGATGATCACCACCATCGGCGCCCTTCCGAAACACCTATGGCGCTCGCTGGCATGGGACCAGGGCTCGGAGATGAACCGCCATGCCGAGATCACCCTGGCCACTGACCTGGACATCTACTTCTGCGACCCGCACTCGCCCTGGCAACGCGGCAGCAACGAAAACACCAACGGCCTACTCCGCCAGTACTTCCCCAAAGGCACAGACCTTACCGCTCACACCCCAGAACACCTCGCCGCCATCGCCGCCGAACTCAACGGCCGACCACGACAAACCCTCGGCTGGCACACCCCAGCCGAAGCACTCCACCAACTACTCTTCCCACCAACATCAACCGTTGCGACGACCGGTTGAACCCACCCTCCCCCACGACCCAACGTACCGAGCAGGTCTGACAGTCCGGCCAAACCGCAGTCGTCAACGCGAGGCGACCATGCACGCAGGCCTGGCGCGCGAACCCAACCGCAGTCGTCAACGCAGCCCAACCACGCACGCAGGCTCGGCGCGCGCACCTAACCACAGTCGTCAGCGCAAGGCGACCACCGTCTTGGCCCGGCGCGCGCACCCCAACCGGACAGCCAACGACGCACCTCAACCACGTACGAGTCCTGGCGTGGCGAAGCCGGAGGCGAGCCCGAACGGGCTGATCCCACTCCGGTCAGCGGTACAGCCCACCGACTGCGATTGGGGCTTTACCTTGAGGGGGCGGGATGCCAACCTGTCCGGTCCGGCCGGGGCGCTTCTCAGCCCGGCTTTGAGGCCGCGAATGCATCCCGCCAGAGGCTCAAGGTCAAGCCCCAATCGCCACCCCGCACTTCGGCAGGACCTACGCGAGCACCCTCGCAAGGTAGGCAAATCTCGGGAACGCGACCAACCCCGCTGGAACGCGACGCACCTACGAAACCGGCACCGCCCTAACCACAAGCAACCTCAACCACCGTGATGCGGCGGCCGATTCTCCCGGTACCAAGCCTCACGGTCCTCAGCCCCGCCAGAACCAGCACCACCGGAACCACCGGCAGGCCGCTCATCCGAAGAGGTCTCCGGCAGCACCTCACCGAACACCTCAGCCAACCGGCGACGCCGCGCAACCGCGTCGGCGTTGCCGGCCGGCCCAGGCGAATCACTCTTCGTCAAGACCGCTCAACTGCTCGATCACATAAGGCACCAGAGCCGACAACGTGGCCATCCCGTCCCGAACCGCGGAACGGGACCCGGCCAGGTTCACGACCAAGGTGCTACCGGACACCCCGACGAGCCCACGCGAGATCCCGGCGTCCACCGCCCCTGCGGCAAGGCCGGACGCCCTCAGGGCCTCCGCGATGCCGTGGATGGGGCGGTCGAGCACGCCCTGCGTGGCGTCGGGCGTGACGTCGCGCGGGGACACGCCGGTGCCGCCCACGGTGACCACGAGGTCGACGCCACCGATGACGGCCGTGTTGAGGGCGGCCCGGATGTCGACCACCTCTCCCTCGACCGCGACGGTGCCGTCGACGATGAAGCCCGCTTCTTCGAGCAGTTCGGTGACGAGAGGCCCGGAGTTGTCGTCCTGCTCGCCGTGCGCCACCCGGTCGTCCACGATCACGACCAAAGCGCGGCCAAGGCGCTGCGCGCTGCGTTCCATACCGATCACCGTAGCGGGAGTCTGACTTCGAAGCGGCAGCCAGGACCGTGGTTCTCGACGCCGATCCGGCCGTGGTGGGCCTCGATGAGGCCACGCGCGATGGAAAGGCCCAGTCCGGCGCCGGACGGGTTGCGGGCGGTGGTGCCGCGGAAGCCCACCTCGAAGACCTGTGGCAGCACGTCAACGGGTATGCCGCCGCACGTGTCGTCCACGCGCACCACGGCGTCGGGTCCGTCCACATCGACCTGGACGGACACCGTGCCGCCCTCCGGGGTGTAGCCGATGGCGTTGGACACAAGGTTGCGCACGACACGCATCAGTTCCGGATCGGAGCCTCGCACGACCGGCCACTCGCGAGCGTCGGCGCGCAGTTGGACGCCCTTCAACGAAGCGACCGGGCGGGAGGCGGCGACGACGTCGGACACCACGTCGGCCAGGCGTACGTCGTGCATCGAGAGGTTCAGCGCGCCGGCGGTGATGCGGGAGAGCTGGAACAGGTCGTCGACCAGCTTGGCGAGGTGATCGGCTTCGAGAGCGATCTGCTTCGCGTAGACGGCCACCTCGCCCGGTTCCGAGACGACGCCGTCCTCCAGGGCCTCGGTCATGGCGCGGATGCCGGCCAACGGCGTGCGCAGGTCGTGCGAGATCCACGCCACGAGCTGCCGCCGCGCGGCCTCCGCCTCGCGTTCCCACATCGTCCGCCGGGCGATCGCACGGCCGAGCAGGATCGAGAACGGCACGGTCACCACGGCGACGAGAGCGCACGCCATCAGGGCGGCGTTCAGCATCGGCGTGAACATGAACCCGCTGACCACGAGCACGCCGCCGATGGTCGCCACCACCGGCACCATGACCATCACGGTCATCACGGTGGTCAGCGAGACGCGGCTCAGCCGATCGAACACGGGTCATACCTGTAGCCGACGCCCCACACGGTGCTCAACCGGCGGGGCTTCGCGGGGTCCTGCTCGATCTTCTCGCGCAACCGTCGCACGTGGACGGTGACGGTCGACTGGTCGCCGAACTGCCAGCCCCACACGCGTTCCAGCAGCTCGGCGCGGCCGAACGCCTTCCCGGCGTTGGAGATGAAGAACGCCAGCAGGTCGAACTCGCGGGTCGTGAGCTGCAGCGGCTGCCCAGACAACGTCGCGGTGTGCGCGGCCACGTCCAGGACCAGGTCACCGTCGCGCACCACCCGCGGTTCGAACGCCCGGTGCGCTCGCCGCAGCACCGACGAGACCCGCAACGCCAGCTCACGCGGGCTGAACGGCTTGGTGACGTAGTCGTCCGCCCCGATCTGCAGCCCGGCGATCCGATCTTCTTCCTCGCCCAGCGCCGTCAGCATCACGACGGGCGTGCTGCCGCGCGCCCGGATCCGCCTGGCGACCTCGAGTCCGTCGATGCCGGGCAGCATCAGGTCCAGCACCACGATGTCCGGTTCCTGAGCCGCCATCAGCTGCAACGCCTGCTCCCCGTCGCCGGCGAGCTCCACCTCGTACCCGGCGTGTTCGAGGTAGCGGCGCACCACGTCGCGCACCGTCGTGTCGTCGTCGACGACCAACACCCGTTCCACCACGTCACCACGCTATGCCACGAACGCGCCAACAGCCCGGAACCGTCACACGGACGTAAGAAGAGGCCCGAACCTGTGTGCGGGGCAGGTGCGCACAGGTCCGGGCCTCCGAGGGGTCGCAACGCCCCGGCTCGGACGGGCGGCGGTTGTCCGAGACGAGGCGTCCCCCGACCTACCCCACCTCGACACCGTCGAGGGTGGCTTCCACGGTCTTGTTGTCGGCCAGCGTGATCGTCACCTTGTCGCCGGGCGCCTTGGACCGGACGGCGGCCACCAGCGTGTCCGACTCGTCGATGCGGCGGTCGCCGAACTTGGTGATCACGTCACCGGCCTTGAGCCCGGCCTTCTCGGCGGCGCCACCGGTGGTGATCTCCGAGATGCGCGCGCCCTGCTCTGTCGACTCGACCTTCACGCCCAGCACGGTCTGCTTCGGCTTGCCGGTCTTCACGATCTCGTCGATCGTGCGGCGCGCCTGGTCCATCGGGATCGCGAAGCCGATGCCGACGGAACCGGCCTGGCCCTGCCCCTGGCTGGGGCTGTAGATGGCCGAGTTGATGCCGATGACCTGGCCCTGCATGTTCACCAGCGGACCGCCCGAGTTGCCGGGGTTGATCGCGGCGTCGGTCTGGATGGCGTTCAGGACGGTCGCCTGGGAGTTGCTGTCGCCGCCCGCCGACACCGGCCGGTCGAGCGAGCTGACGATGCCGGACGTCACGGTGCCGGCCAGGTCGAACGGCGAGCCGACCGCGACGACGTTCTGGCCGATCTTCATGTCGCCGGAGTTGCCGAGGTTCACGACCGGGAGGTTCGACACGCCGTCGGCCTGGATGACGGCGATGTCGGAGCTGGGGTCGCGGCCGAGGATCTTGCCGGACACGGTCTTGCCGTCCGCGAAGACCACCTTGATGTCACCACCGGTGGCGGCACCCTCGATGACGTGGTTGTTCGTCACGATCTGGCCGTTGCTGGAGATGATGAAGCCGGAGCCCTCGCCGGCGCCGGACCGCGTGGTGACGCGGATCTGCACGACGGACGGCAGCAGCTTGTTCGCCACGTCCTCGACCGAGCCCGCCGGCGCGTTGGACGTCTGCGAGGCGGGGCGCGGCGAGTCGAGCGAGCTCACCGACGTCGAGTCGTTCGCGAAGGTGTAGCCCAGGTAGCCGCCGATGCCGCCGGAGAGGCCTCCGACGAGCAGCACGAGGGCCGCCACACCGGCCACGACCTTGCCGCGCCCCTTGGGACGAGCGGGAGCGGGCGGCAGCTGGCCCGGCGGGAGGTAGTACTGCCCGGTCGGCGCCCCCTGCGGGAACGGCCCGGTGCCGGGCGCCGCGAACGGGTTGGGCTGCTCGGCGAACGAACCGGAGTGCGGTCCCGCCGCCTGCTCGCCGAACGGACCGGTGTGCGGACCCGCGCCGAACTGCGCCGTCGTGGCGCCGAGGCCGAGCGGGTGAGGTTGGCCGGACCCGGAGGGTGAGGAGTGCTGCCGGCCGGGTCCGGACCCGCCGAGCTGCGTCTGACCCGCGTCAGGTGAGGGCACCTGCGGCTGGGCCGAAGTGAAGGAGGCGGGAACGTCGCCCAGCCCCGCCGGCGCGGCCGGAGCCGCCGCCTGCCGCGGTGCTGCCGCGGAAGATGCCCCAGCCTGGCCGGATCCCCCCTGCAAAGGATCCGGCTGGCCGGGTTCCGGCTGCGACGGGCCCTGCTCCCGCGCGCCGGAGTCTGTCTGACCGGCGCTCGTCGGCACGGAGTCGGTGTCTTCCGGCTGCTGCGCTGGCTGGTTGCTCTCGGTCATGGGCATAGTCTCTCGGCCCGTCCTGAGAGAACCCTTAAACCAGCCTGGGAGCTACTTGTGTGTTCCCCGGAGCCTCTCGGCGATCTGCTCCGGCGTCACGTCGTTGATCCACACGGCCTCGCCCGACTCGGACCCGGCGAGGTACTTGAGCTTGTCCTTCGTCCTCAGCACCGAGAAGACCTGCAGGTGGAGCCACATCTCCTCGCGGCCCGCCCGCACCGGCGCCTGGTGCCACGCGGCGATGTAGGGCAACGGCCGGTCGTACAGCGCGTCCAGGCGGTGCAGCACCTTCAGGTAGAGCGACGCGAAGTCGTCACGCTCCACAGAGGACAAAGCGGCGATGTCGGGCACCTGCCGCCGGGGCGCCAGCACGACCTCGACGGGCCAGCGGGCGGCGGCGGGCACGAACGCGACCCAGTGCTCGGACGTCTCCACCACGCGGGCGCCCGCGCGAAGCTCGGCCTCCAGGACGTCGCCGAACAACGGCCGCCCGTGCTCGGCGTAGTAGTCGAGAGCCGCCGAGAGCATCCGCTCGGTCCGGGGCGTCACGAACGGATATGCGTAGATCTGGCCGTGCGGGTGCGACAGGGTCACACCGATCTCTTCGCCGCGGTTCTCGAACGGGAAGACCTGCGCGACCCCTGGCAACGTTGACAAGAAGGCGACACGGTCCGCCCAGGCGTCGACAACGGTGCGCACGCGCTCAGGGGACAGCTCGCCAAAGGACTTGTTGTGGTCGGAGGTGAAGCACACGACCTCGCAACGACCACGCCCCGGCGCGCGCGAGAACACCGACTCGCCGTCCACAGTGGACGGCACGTCGGGAACGTTCTGCGCCAGCGACGGGAAGCGGTTCTCGAACACCACGACGTCGTAGTCGGCCTCGGGGATCTCCGTCGGACGGCCGGGCGTCGACGGGCACAACGGGCAGAGGTCCGCCGGCGGCTTGTACGTGCGCGTCTGGCGGTGGGCCGCCATGACGACCCACTCGCGGGTCAACGGGTCCAGCCGTGCTTCGGACATCGGCTGGGTCTCCGGAAGATCCCGGGTGTCCACCGCGACTCTCGGTGGCGCCTCAGCGCTGTCGTCGAAGTAGATGATCTCCCGGCCGTCCGCCAGTTTGCCCGCGGTACGCCTCACGCCAACTCCTCGCCACTTCCCGGTACATGAGCCAACACCAACTCGCCGACCTGCTCGGAGAGGATCGCCCGCGCGTCGTCCGGCAAACCCTCGTCCGTCACCAGGACGTGCGCCTCGTCGAGGTCCGCGATCGTGGAAATGCCGACGGTGCCCCACTTCTCGTGGTCCGCCACCACGACCACGCGCCCGGCCGCGTCGACCAGCGCGCGGTCGGTCTCGCTCTCGTTGAGGTTCGGGGTGGTGAAGCCGGAGCGCTCGGCCATGCCGTGCACGCCCAGGAACACCACGTCGAGGTGCAGCGATCGCAACGCCTGCACGGCCACGGGGCCCACCAGCGCGTCGGACGGCGTGCGCACGCCACCGGTCAGCACGACCGTGCGGTCCGTGCGCCCGCTCTGCTGCAACACGTCGGCGACGCGGATGGAGTTCGTGACGACCGTGAGGTCCGGGATGTCGTCGAGGAACCGCGCCAGGGTCCACGTCGTGGTGCCGGCGGACAGGCCGATGGCGGTGCCGGGACGCACGAGGCCCGCGGCGGCGGCCGCGATCGCCTCCTTCTCCGGCAGCTGGCGGACCGACTTGGCCTCGAACCCGGGCTCGTCGGTGGAGCGCCCGACGACGGACGTGGCGCCGCCGTAGACCTTCTCCACCAGGCCGCGTGCGGCGAGCACGTCGAGGTCGCGGCGCACGGTCATGTCCGACACGCCGAGCCGCACGACGAGGTCGCTGACGCGCACCGCCCCGGTACGACGGACCTCTTCGATGATCACGGCTTGCCGTTGACGTGCCAGCACCTCACACCTCTTCCCTGAGGACGACGACGTCCCCGGCTCGCACGGTGAGGCGTCCGGAGACCTGCGTGCCGGACAACACGTCGACGCCGGTCGCTTCGATCTCCGCGTCGGCGTCCCCGTGGTTCACGGCGAAGAGAAACGATACGTCGCCCCTGCGCCGCACGAGTTCGATCGGCGAACGCGACACCGCAACGCCCGCACCGGAAAGCGCGTTTTCCACCGTTCGGCCGAGACCGCTCCCGTCGAGATCGCACGCCACGTACCAGGCGACACCGTTGCCGAACGCGTTGCGTGTCACCGCCGCCACACCGGGCAACGGCCCGTCCGCATAGGAGACAACGACGTCAGCGGTGCGGGTGTGCAGGTGCTCCGTCCACAGCGAGGCGGTCGAGCCGTCGCTCAACGAGACCGTCTCGTTCTCCTTCAACGGGTGGAACTCCTCCGACCACACGCCGAGGACGTCCCGGAACGCACCGGGGTAGCCGCCGAGCCTGATCCGCGTGTGCTGGTCGGCCACGCCGGACAGGTACGTGACGACGACGTGCCCGCCGCCCGCCACGTAGTCGGCGATGACGGCCGCGTGCGCGTCGGACACCGCGTAGAACGCGGGCACGACCACGAGCGAGTACTTCGACAGGTTCGTGCCGGGTGCGACGAAGTCGACCGTGACGCCGAGGTCCCACAACGCCTTGTAGTACCCCAGGACGTGCTGCCAGTAGTCGAAGTCCTGCGTCGGGTGGGCGTCCTGGCGCAGCGCCCAGCCGGACTGGAAGTCGAAGAGGACCGCGACCGAGGCGTCCACAGTGGAACCGACGACGTCCGCGAGCTTCGCGTACTCGGCGCCGACCTCGCAGACCTCCCGGTACACCTTGGTGTCCGTGCCCGCGTGCGGCACCATCGCCGAGTGGTAGCGCTCGCTGCCGCCGCGCGACTGCCGCCACTGGAAGAACAACGTGCCGTCCGCGCCGCGCGCGATGTTCTGGAACGAGTGCCTGCGCTGCTCTCCCGGCAGCTTGGCGATGTTGCGCCGCTGCCAGTTCACCGCGGACGTCGAGGCCTCCATCAGCAGCCACGGTTTCCCGCCGGCGAGGCCGCGCACGAGGTCGGCGGACATGGCCAGTTCGACGTGCCGGTCCGGCGACTCGCCGAGCGTGTAGTGGTCGTTGGAGACGAAGTCGACCTCGCGCGCCCACTTCCAGTAGTCGAGGTCGCCGAACGTCCAGTTGACCATGAAGTTCGTGGTGACCGGGACCTCGGGCGTGATCATCCGCAGCACGTCCCGCTCGGCCTTGTACAGCTCCAGGATCGCGTCGTCGGAGAACCTGTCGTAGTCGAGCACGTGCGCGGGGTTCTGGAACGTCGGCGTGACGCGCGGCGGCAGGACCTGCGCGAAGTCGGTGTAGCCCTGGCTCCAGAACGCCGTCGACCACGCGTCGTTGAGCTGGTCGAGCGTGTAGCGGGCTGCCAGCCACTCGCGGAACGAGGCCGCGCACGTGTCGCAGTAGCACCGCTTCACGTGGCACGCGTACTCGTTGCCGACGTGCCAGGCGGCCAGCGCGGGGTGGTCGCGGTAGTGCGCGGCCATCTCACCGGCGAGCGCCGTGGCCCGGTCGCGGTAGATCGGCGACGTCGGGCAGTACGCCTGCCGCGAGCCGTGCGAGAGCCGCACACCGTCCGCACGGACGGGCAGCATCTCGGGGTACGCGGTGGTGAGCCACGGCGGGGGCGCGGCGGTGGCGGTCGCGAGGTCGACGCGGATGCCGCCCTCGTGCAGCAGGTCCATCACGCGGTCGAGCCACTCGAACCGGTACTCGCCCTTGCTGACCTCGATCTTGGCCCAGCTGAAGATGCCCAGGCTGACCATGGTGACGCCGGCCCGCCGCATGAGCTCGACGTCCTCGGCCCAGACGTGCTCGGGCCACTGCTCGGGGTTGTAGTCAGCTCCCCAGCCGAGCCCTGCCAGGTCCGTTGGCCATGTCGTCACGGCCGCAAGCGTGGCCGACAACAACCCCCAACGTCAACACAAGCAAACACAACTTCGCGTTGAGGTCTGTGGGTGAGTTTCCCGGTACAAGTCCCGGTCTACCTCAGGAACGTGGCTGTGCCCAGGTTTAACAGCTGAGTAACGGGGCTTGACATGCTGTGTGCCTGGGACCACATTGTGCGCAACTTTGTTTGAGTCCTGTTCGGTTCGCACGAGCGAGTGTCACCCGTAGGAGCGATGATGGTTCTGCACACGCCTGGTTCCACTCCGTTACCGCACTTCGGTCGGCGAACGATGCTGCGAGTCATGCTGGCCGGTGCCGGCGTCGCGGCGACCGGTGGTCTCCTCTCGGCCTGCGGCGGTGGATCGAGCGCGGGCGGCGACTCCAAGGTGGTCACCTTCGGCAACAACCTGTCCGACCAGGTGCCGAAGGACGCGATCACGGCGGCGGTGAAGGCCTTCGAGGCCCAGTCGGGCGGCCTGTCCGTCACGATCAACACCAAGCAGCACGAGCAGTACCAGGAGCAGATCAACAACTACCTGCAGGGCAAGCCGGACGACGTGCTCGCGTGGTTCGCCGGCTACCGCATGCGGTTCTTCGCGGACCAGGGACTCACGGCCGACCTCAGCGACCTGTGGGGCAAGGTCGGCGGCAACTACTCCGACGCGCTCAAGCAGGCCTCCACGGGCACGGACGGCAGGCAGTACTTCGTGCCGTTCACCCAGTACGCGTGGGGCATGTTCTACCGCAAGAGCGTTTGGCAGGAGAAGGGCTACGCGGTCCCGAAGACGCTCGACGAACTGGTCGCGCTCGCCACGAAGATGAAGGCCGACGGCCTGATCCCGATCGCCTTCGCGCAGAAGCAGGGCTGGCCGGGCATGGGCACGTTCGACCAGCTGAACTTCCGCACGAACGGCTACCAGTTCCACGTCGACCTGCTGGCGGGCAAGGAGGACTGGCAGGACAAGCGCGTCAAGGACGTCTTCGACACCTGGAAGCGCCTGCTGCCGTTCCACCAGGAGAACGCGCTCGGCCGCGAGTGGCAGGAAGCCGCGCAGTCGTTGCAGCAGAAGAAGTCCGGCATGTACCTGCTCGGCGCGTTCGTCGGCCAGCAGTTCCCGGACGCGGAGAAGGACGACCTCGACTTCTTCCCGTTCCCGGAGATCAACCCGACGCACGGCACCGACACGGTCGAGGCGCCGATCGACGGCTACATGATGGCGAAGAAGCCGTCCAATTCGGACGGTGGCCTCAAGCTCCTGGAGTACCTGTCCAGCGCCGAGCCGCAGCTCGCCTACCTGAAGGCCGACCCGACCGCGGTCGCCACGAACCAGAAGGCCGACCAGGCCGGCTACAGCCCGCTGCAGAAGAAGGTGGCGGACACCATCAAGAACGCCAAGCACATCACGCAGTTCCTCGACCGCGACACCGACCCGGGCTTCGCGAGCGAGGCCGCCACCAACGGCCTGATCGAGTTCATCAAGGACCCGAACAGCGTCGACTCCGTGCTCAAGGGCATGGCTGACCAGGCGAAGAACATCTTCAAGTGACCGCGGTGCAGGAGAAGCCGAAGGCGGTGGCCCCCTCGGGGCCGCCGCCTCGTCGGCGTGGAAAGCGTGCCACGGCCCTCGCCGGCACGGACAAGCTCGTGCTGGCCCTCATGCTCGGCATCCCCACGGTCGTGCACCTGCTGTTCGTGTGGATCCCGACCCTGGGCTCGGTCGCGCTGTCGTTCAGCAAGTGGAACGGCATCGGCGGCTTCGAAGACATCGAGTGGATCGGTGTCGGCAACTACGTGGAGATCTTCACCGAGTACCCGCGCTTCTGGCCCGCGGTCCAGCACAACCTGATCTGGCTGGTCTTCCTGCTGGTCGTACCGACCTCGGCAGGCCTGCTGCTGGCCGTCCTGCTGGACCGCGAGCTCAAGTTCAGCCGCGTCTACCAGAGCGCGCTGTACCTGCCGATGGTGCTGTCGCTGGCCCTGGTCGGCTTCATCTGGCAGCTGATCTACACCCCGGACGGCGGCCTGCTCAACTCGCTGCTGGGCCTGAGCGCCAACCCGGTCGACTGGATCGGCGACTCGGACATCAACCTCTACGCCGTCCTCGTCGCGGCCGCGTGGCGCCACACCGGCTACATCATGCTGCTGTACTTGGCGGGTCTGAAGTCCGTGGACCCGGCCCTGAAGGAAGCGGCTGCGCTGGACGGGGCCTCGGCCTCGCAGACGTTCTTCCGCGTGACGTTCCCGGTGATGAAGCCGGTCAACATCGTCGTCCTGGTCGTCACGGTCATCGAGGCCCTGCGCGCGTTCGACATCGTCTACGTCATCAACAAGGGCCGCAACGGCCTGGAACTGCTGTCCGTCCTGGTGACCGACAACATCATCGGCGAGGCCTCCCGCATCGGCCGGGGTTCCGCGGTGGCCGTGGTCCTGCTGACGATCTCGCTCGGCTTCATCATCACGTACCTGTACCAGGTGTTCAGCAAGGAGAACCGCGCATGACGGCCACCTTGGAACGCCCTGCTCAGCGCAAGCACCCGGTCACGCCGGCCCGCATCGCCCTGCACGTGTTCCTGATCCTCACGTGCCTCATGACGTTGGCGCCGTTGTTGTGGGCGGTCTACGCATCGCTGCGGACCTACGACGACACGTCGGTCAACGGGTACTTCTCGATCGCCAAGTCGTTGACGTTCGAGAACTTCGCCAAGGCGTGGGAGATCGGCGACCTGCCGCACTTCTACTGGAACACGCTGCTGATCACGATCCCGGCGCTGGTCCTGACCCTGCTGCTCAGCTCGATGGTGGCGTTCGGGGTCTCGCGGTTCAGCTTCAAGTTCAACATCGCGCTCCTGATGCTGTTCACCGCCGGCAACCTGCTGCCCCAGCAGGTGATCGTGACGCCGCTGTGGCGCCTGTACCGGCTGATCGTCGTGCCGGAGTGGATGTCCGAGAGCGGCTCGCTGATCGACTCGCAGCTCGGCGTGATCCTGATCCACATCGCGTTCCAGATGGGCTTCTGCACGTTCGTCCTCTCGAACTACATGAAGACGATCCCGTACGAGCTCACCGAGGCAGCGCGGGTGGACGGCGCGTCGGTGTTCCGGCAGTACTGGCAGCTCACGTTGCCGTTGTGCCGCCCGGTGCTGGCCGCCTTGGCGACGCTCGAGTTCACCTGGATCTACAACGACTTCCTGTGGGCGTTGGTGCTGATCCAGGACGGCGACAAGATGCCGGTCACCTCGGCGTTGCAGAACCTGAAGGGCACGTTCTTCACCGACAACAACCTGATCGCGGCGGGCTCTCTCCTGGTCGCGCTGCCGACGCTGGTGGTGTTCTTCGTGCTGCAACGGCAGTTCGTGGGCGGCCTGACCCTGGGCTCGACCAAGGGCTGATCAGCCAGAACGCACAAGCGCGCCCCGGCGGACAGCCGGGGCGCGCTTTGCGTCTGCTGGTGGCTACTTCCCGCCGGTCTGCGGGTTGTGGTCCGAGATCGTCCCCCACCGGCTGACCGGGATCACGATCACCCGGGCCTTGCCGACGACGTTGGAGATCGGGATGGCGCCGTCGGCCGGCGTCGGGTCCCCGTGCTTGCGCGAGTCGGACGAGTTGTTCCGGTTGTCGCCCATCACCCACAGCTTGCCCGCGGGCACGGTGACCTTCTCGAATGACTCCTGCTGGCGGGGCCCGCCGCCGAAGTTCAGGTAAGGCTCGTCCAACGGCTTCCCGTCGACCATCACCCGGCCCTGCTCGTCGCAGCACTCGACGGTCTGGCCGCCGACCGCGATCACGCGCTTGATGAAGTCGGTCCCGCTGGGCTCGGACAGGTTCACCATCGACCCGAGGTCCTGCAGCGTCCCGACCACGAAGTTGGGCGGTTCCTGCCCACCGGTCCAGTTCGGCGGACCGCGGAACACGATCACGTCACCTGGCCGGGGGTCGTTGAACAGGTACGTGATCTTCTCGACCAGCACCTTGTCGTTCACACACCCCGTGCACCCGTGCAACGTCGTCTCCATGGACGCGGACGGGATCACGAAGACGCGCGCGACGAACGTCTGGATGACGACGGTCAGCAGCAGCGCCACGCTGAAGATGACCAGCAGTTCCTTCCAGAACGGCTGTTTCTTCTTCTTTTTGCGGAACCGGGGAGCCGGATCCTCTTCCTCGTAGGCGGAGGACCGCGACGAACGGTCCTCGTACGACGAAGCGCGCGAACCGGACGTCGAGAAGCGTGACGTGGGCTCGGCGGGGCCGTCTCCGGAGGGAGGGGTGGTCTCCCAGGTCGACGAATCGTCGTTCACGCGATGACTCACACGCCCCACCTTACGGACGTCCGGGTAGGCGCAACGTGAACAGGGCCCCGCCCTCGGGGGCTCTGCCCGCCGTGGCCGTGCCGCCGTGCCGTTGTGCCACCTGCTTGACGATGGCGAGTCCGAGCCCCGAACCCGGCAGGGTCCGCGCCTCGGACGAACGGTAGAACCGCTCGAAAACGTGAGGTAGATCGGCGTCCGCGATGCCGGGGCCCGCGTCCGCGACCTCCACGATGGCGGTGCCGTCACCCATCTGCCGAAGGGTCAGCCGCACCGCCGAGCCCGACGGGCTGAACTTCACCGCGTTGTCGAGGAGGTTCAGCACGGCGCGCTCCAGAGCACTGGAATCACCCAGAAGTGTCCACGGTTGCAGCTGCACGTCGAACGTCACGGCGTTCGAGGCGCGGCGGCGCGCGCGGTCCAGAGACCGTTCTACCACCTCGACGAGGTCGACCGGCTCGTGGATGACCTGCGGGGCGTCCTCGCGGGCGAGTTCGACCAGGTCACCGATCAGCGTGGTGAGCTCGTCGAGCTGGCCGCGGACGTCCGCCTGGATCTCCGCTTTGTCCTCTTGGGACAGGGTGGGCGAATCGGGGCGTTCCGAGGCGAGCAGCAGTTCCAGGTTGGTGCGCATGGACGTCAACGGCGTGCGCAGCTCGTGGCCCGCGTCGGCGACCAGGCGGCGTTGTCGTTCCTGCGACTCCGCGACGGCGCCCAGCATCGCGTTGAAGCTGTGCGTCAACCGGGCCAGCTCGTCGTCGCCCGACACCGGGATCGGCGTCAGGTCGCCGGTGTTGGCGACCCGTTCGGTGGCCTCGGTGAGCCGTTGGACGGGTCTCAGGCTCGTCCGCGCCACGGCCGTGCCGGCGATGGCCGCGAGCAGCACGCCCGCACCGCCGATCAGCAGCAACACGACGCTGAGCTTCGCGAGCGTCGTCCGCTGCGGCACCATCGACTGGGCGATGATGATCGCCTGCCCCGGCTGGTACGGCACGGCGATGACGCGCGACTCGGTCTTGTGGTCGGTCCAGATGAACTCGCCGCGGTCGCCGTCCGCGACGTCCCAGGCCTCCTGGACGGTCGGCGGCGGGTCGGACTCCTTCGGGTACGAGAGCTTCCCGGAGTCCGCCAGCAGCACGCCCATCTTCACGTCACCGGCCGCGAGGAACGCGGCCGGGTAGTTGATGAACTCGTTCGGGTCGTTGACCTTCTTGCCGTTGGCGACCGTGGCGGCGCGCTGTCGCAGACTCTCGTCGAGAGCGTCGTAGGTGCTCTTCCGCACGACCATGTACGCGCCGAGGGACACCAACGCGACGGCGCCGGCGACGCAGAACGCCGCGAGCCAGGTGACCCGGGCCCGCAGCGACGCCCTCTGCAGGCGCCCCTGCGGTTCGATCACGGAGGGGTCTCCCGCAGGACGTAGCCCACCCCGCGCACCGTGTGGATCAGCCTCGGCTCGCCCTCCAGCTCCGTCTTGCGGCGCAGGTAGCCCACGTAGACCTCGAGAGCGTTGCCCGAGGTCGGGAAGTCGTATCCCCACACGTCCTCCAGGATGCGGCTGCGGGTGAGCACCTGGCGCGGGTGCGCCAGCAGGAGCTCGAGCAGCGCGAACTCGGTGCGGGTGAGGCTGATCGGACGCTCGCCGCGGCGCACGTCGCGGGTGGACGGGTCCAGCTCCAGGTCCGCGAACTTCAGTGCGGCCGCGGACTGCTGGGCGGCGTCGTCGTCATGGGCGGCCCGGCGCAGCAACGCGCGCAGGCGGGCCAGCAGCTCCTCCAGCGCGAACGGCTTGGGCAGGTAGTCGTCGGCACCGGCGTCCAGACCGGACACCCGGTCGCTCACGGCGTCCCGTGCGGTCAGCACGAGGATGGGCAGGTCGTCGCCGGTGCTGCGCAGCCTGCGGCACACCTCGAGGCCGTCGAGGCGGGGCATCATCACGTCGAGCACCATCGCGTCCGGCCTGGCCGCGGTCACCGACTCCAGGGCCTGCATGCCGTCTCCGGCAGTCTCGACCTGGTAGCCGTTGAACTGGAGCGAGCGGCGGAGTGACTCCCTGACCGCCCGATCGTCGTCGACAACGAGGATGCGCATGAGGGCAGTCTTGCCGAGCCATCTGAGAAGTGCCTGAGAAGCGCCCTAACAGCGGGTGTGAGTTCGGCGTTAGCCCTCGAGGCCTCTGGCGACCGGCGCGTTCCACTTCCGCCAGAGCGCGATCAGCCTGATGGTGATGATCAGCAACGCACCCGCCAGCGCAACCAGGCCTTTCGGGAACCCGGCCCACTCGCCCACCGCCACCACCACCGCGCCGGACAGCGCGGCCACGGCGTAGATCTCTCTCCTCAGGACCAACGGGATCTCACGAAGAAGAAGATCCCGGAGCGCGCCACCACCGATTCCGGTCGTCATACCGATCAGGCAGGCCGCATAAGGAGTCGCGCCAAGTGTGAGCGCAGTTGACGTGCCGGACGTCACGAACAGACCGAGCCCCACGGCGTCCAGCAGCAGCACCGAGCGGCGGAGCTTCGCGACCTGCGGGTGGAACCAGAAGACGATCAGGCCGGTGCCGCCGGCGACCAGCAGGTACGGCCAGTTCCGCAGCGACGTCGGCGGGTGCACGCCGAGCAGCACGTCGCGGATGATGCCGCCGCCCAGCGCCGTGGTGAGCGCCAGGATGATCACGCCGAACACGTCGAGGCGGGCCCGCACCGCGGCCACCGCGCCGGAGGCGGCGAAGACCGCGATACCGATCAGCTCCAGGACGATGAGCAGCACGAACGGACACAGTAGTGCGTTACTTCTGGAACGCTTCCCGGCGGTAACCGGCGTCCAGGCGGCCGCCCGCCGCCAGCAGCACGCCCTCCACGGCGGCGATGAACCGCGCCGGGCCCTCCCCGCGCGCCAACGCCCGGTAGGAGTCCACGAGGTCGTTCTCGCCGGCGTCGCGCAACCGCCGCAGCAGCCACTTGCCGTGCCCGAGCCACCGGTTCCGCACGACCAGCGCCAGCTCGCCCGCGCAGGTCAGCAGCCGTGCCGCGACGAACAGCCGTTCGTCCTCGTCGCGCGCCCCGATGAGGTCTTCCAGCAGGTCGGTGGTGTGGTAGCGCCGGTCCTCCAGCTCGGACGCGGTCGCGGGCGGCGGTCCGGCGTCGAGCAACGACCGCGCCTCGGCCCGCATGCGCTGCCCGGTGCCGTCGGCGTCGAGCATGAGGAACCCGTCGGCGCACATGTTCAGCAACGGCGGCCGCCGGCCCTCGGCGTCACGGGCCACGAAGTCCCAGAACGACTCGATCGTGTGACAGAACAGCTCGACCGGCCAGCCGCGGTGCCGCAGCGTCTCGCGGAACGCACCGGGCAGGTCGTCCACGACCACGATCACGTCCAGGTCGGAGTTCGCGGTGTAGGTGCCCGCCGCGACGCTGCCGCCGAGGAACGCCGCCCTGGCGAGCGGGTAGTACGTGTCCAGCAGGTCGCGCGCCACCTGCACGGGGTCCTTGTCCCAGTCCAGCGGGTGGCCGGTGACGTAGTAGTCCTCGTCGGGGTTCAGCGGGCCGAGCACGTGCTCCACGCACGGCCGGATCGCGGGCAGCACCTCGTTCAGGTCGACGAGCCACGGGTTGTTCTCGGCGTCGAAGAACGGCCTGATCATCAGGAACTCGGTGCGCGAGATCTCCCGGACGCTGACGGGGGCGCCGCTGAGGTGCTTGGCATACCCCTTCAGGCGCCAACCCATGTTGTCGCCGTAGGCATGCCTGACCTCGTCCTGGTCCCCCGCCACACGGCCATTGTTCACACGCGTGCAACCGCCAGCAAATACCCCAGCGACGGTTGGATGGCGAGCGGCGACAGGATCTCGTCCAAATAGCGGCGCGCCTCTTCTCCGTGCTCCGCAACGAGAGCGTCGTAATGCCTGCGCGCGCCCTCCTGCATCCGCGGCACGGTCCTGCGCGTCTCGTTGCTCAGGTCGACCATCTCCACGACCTGCAGACCGGCCGCCGCCATCAGCTTCGGGTAGCCGCCGAACGACGGCAGCTCCTCGATGTCGTACGTGGTCATGATGGACCGGATGTCGTCGATCACCCCGTCGGGAACCGGCCTGCGCTGCACGAAGTCCGACACCACCACCAGGCCGGACGGCTTCACGACCCTGGCGAGCTCGCGCAGCACGCTGACCCTGTCCCCCAGGTGCGGCAACGTCTCCACGGCCCACGCCGCGTCGAACGAGCCGTCGGGGAACGGCATCGCGTGCGGGTCGGCGTGCACGAACCGCACCTGGTCGTCGACGAACAACGCCTCGGCGCGCGAGTTGGCGCGTTCGACGTGCTCGGCGAACGGCGACACGGACACGATGTCCGCGTGCGAGGCCTCGGCCAGCCGGAACGCGGACGTGCCGACGCGGCGGCCGAGGTCCAGCACGCGCGAACCGTGCCACGCGCCGAGCTTCTCGATGTGCAGCGCCGTCATGCGTTCGGCGGCGACGCGGTTGGACGACTCGTCCTCTTCGGACGCCCACAGGCCGAAGTGGAGGTTGTGGTCCCAGATGGCCCGCATGACCTCGTGGTAGACGTCGGCCATCAGAAGAAGTCCGCGAGCCGGGGCACGCCGGACGTGCCGGTGAGCTGGTCGAGCACCACCGCGTCGGCCGGGTCGCCCTCCAGCAACCCCGCGCGCCGCAACGCATGCGTGTTCTGCGCGCCGGAGAACCACGGCCCGAGCGCCCGCGCGTGCAGCCGCACCGCGCCGGTGCCGCCGGGTTCGACGCGCACCGCGCCGTCCTCGACCACGAGCCGCTGCGGACCCGCGTGCCACGGCGCGTGCGCGTCGACGACCTCCAGGTCCACCGCGGTGTCGGCGAGCCGCGGCCAGCCCCGCGCGGCCACGGCGGCGGGCAGGTCCACGACCCGTTGCATCCAGGTCGAGCTCCACACCGAGTGCCGCATCGGGGTGCTGCCGAGGAGGTTCACCGTGGCGGGGTCGGTGATCCGCACGTCGACCGCCTCGAGCGTGCCGGCCCAGGAGGCGAGCGAGCGGAGCAGCGTCAGCTGGGCGTCCACGTCGACGGCGATGAGGTCGAACACCTTGAGACGGCCCATGTCCCCGCCGGGCTCGCGCTTCGCGGTCAGGTAGCCGCGCAGCCCGTCCTGGCCGGGGAGAACCGTCACCAGGTCCATCTCCAGCACCTTCTCGACGTCGATGCGCGGAGGGCGGCGGTCCGCCATGCCGTCGATCGTCCTGGCCACTTCGAGATAGCAGTCGTGCAGCGCGGTGAGATCGCTCCCGGTCGCCGGGCGCGAGGCTACCGGTTCGGCGGCCCTCGGAGCTGAGAGCAGCCTGTCCATCGACAGCTCCACCCACTCGAAGACGCCGGCCTTCTCCCAGCCGCGGCCCCGGTAGACGGCGGGGACCGTGGCGTACAGCGCCGAGATGGGCTGACCGTGCTCGCGCATGACGTTCAGCGCCTCGTCGAGCAACGCGTTCGCGACTCCCCTGCCGCGCAGCGAGCCGTCGACGGCGACACCACCGATCCCTCCCATGGGGACCGCGGCGCCGCCGTAGAACTGGGCGAACTCCCCGATGCCGAGCACACCCGCGATCCGGCCGTCGAGCTCGGCGACGAGTCCGTGCGTACCCGGTTTCACCAACCGTTCGGGTCGTTCGGACGAGTTGAACGCGAGCTTGCGAAGCCGGAAGACGGCCTCGATGTCGTCGTCGGTGTACTCACGGATGCGCACGGACAACTATCTACCAGGAAAAGAAGCCCTGACCCGTCTTCTTCCCCAGCTCGTTGCGCGCGACCTTGTCCCGCAGCAACCGCGGCGGGTCGAACCGGGGGCCCAGCCGCGCCGCGAGGTGCTCGGCGATGGCCAGCCGGACGTCGAGTCCGACCAGGTCGGTGAGCTCCAGCGGGCCCATCGGCCAGCGGTAGCCGAGCTTCATGCCGGTGTCGATGTCGGCGGCGGACGCGACGCCCTCCTCGACCATCCGGATCGCTTCCATGCCAACGGCGACGCCCAACCGCGAGGTCGCGAACCCGGGAGAGTCACGCACTTCGATCACGGTTTTTCCCAGTTGTTCGGCCCAGGTTCGCACCTTGGCCACGTTCGCCGGGTCGACGCCGTCGTGGTGCACCAGCTCGACGAGCTGCTGCACGGGGACCGGGTTGAAGAAGTGCATGCCCAGCACGCGTTCGCCGGGCAGCCCCTCCGCGATGTCGGCGATCGAGAGCGACGACGTGTTGGAGGCGAGAACCGCGTCCGGACACTTCGCCGCCGCGTCGCCCAGCACCTTCTGCTTGAGCGGTACGTTCTCCGGCACGGCCTCGACGACGAGCTCGGCGTCCGCCGGCGGTTCGGCCACGGTCAGGTTCGCCAGCAGCTCGTCGGCCTCGGCACCGTTGAGCTTGCCCTTGGCCTCGGCCTTGTGCAGCGAGGACTTCACTCCCAGGAAGCCGGCACGCGCCCGTTCGGCGTCGGCCTCGACGAGCCACACCTCGTGACCGCCGGCGAGCAGCAGGTGCGCGATGCCCGCACCCATCGTGCCGCCGCCGATGACGACGGCCTTCACGACTCGACCACCTCGGCGCTGAACATCGCGACGAGCTCCATCCCGCCGATCTCGGCGAGGTTGGCGCCCGACGTGGCCCACTCGGGGGACTGCAGGGCAGCCCTGAAGGTCTCCTCGGACGTGAAGTACATCTCGGCGACCAGGTACGGGTCGGTGTCACCGAGGAACCCGGCGAGGAACACCTGCTGCACCTTGGCGACCTCGGCGCGGACCAGGCCGGGAACGGAGTTCACGATCGGCAGGTGCGACTCGAAGTACTTCTGGTCGAAGCCCTCGGGGTCGGCCGGCCGCCGGTACAGCACGATGTACTTGATCATGTGACACCATCCTCCTCGACTCGCCGAGCACTGTAACGCCCGGAGCACCCCGCGAGCTGAGGCACGATGGTGGAGTGCGGATCATCCTGCTGCGCCACGGACAGAGCCTCGGCAACGTCGACGAGCTCGCCTACTGCCGCATCCCCGACCACGCCCTCCCGCTGACGGCGACCGGCGAGGACCAGGCACGGGCCGCCGGACCGGGGATCAGGGAGCTGATCGGCGACGGCCCGGTCGCGGCCTACGTCTCGCCGTACAAGCGGACCAAGCGGACGTTCGAGCTGCTCGGGATCGACGCGGAGCGGATCGTCACCGAACCGAGGGTGCGCGAGCAGGACTGGGGCAACCTCCAGGACCCGGTGCAGCAGGAGGTGCTCAAGCACCAGCGGCACGCGTTCGGGCACTTCTTCTTCCGGCTGCCCAACGGCGAGTCGGGCGCGGACGTGGACGACCGGGTGGCGGCGTTCCTCGACGGCCTGACCGTGCGGATGCACAAGGACGAGCACCACCCGAAGACGGTGCTGGTCGTGTCGCACGGCCTGACGATCAGGTTGCTGTGCCGCAGGTTCTTCGACTGGAGCATCGACCTGTTCGAGTCGCTGTCCAATCCGGACACCTGCGAGAACCGCGTGATCGACCACGACGGCGACGGGTGGAGGCTGGACCGCCCCTTCGACCAGTGGCGCGACTCACCGGACGGAACGGTCCAGCACCCGGTCTAGATCAGTCCGCGCTTGTAGGCGGCGACGAGGCGGCGAGGCACGAGGAGTTCCTTGCCGTCCAAGGTGCGCACCTTGACCAGGTCCGGCGCCGTCGCCTTCCACTGCGACCGCCGGTGCCGCGTGTTCGAGCGTGAGGTCTTGCGCTTGGGAACGGCCATCAGCGCTCTCGCTTTCCGTAGCGGCGGTTGAACTTCTCGACCCGGCCCGCGGTGTCCATGACCCGTTGCGTGCCGGTCCAGAACGGGTGCGAGTCGGCGGTGATGTCGACGACCAGCAACGGGTAGGTGTTGCCGTCCTCCCACTCGATCGTCTTGCCGGACTTCGCGGTCGACCGGGTCAGGAACGTCTTTCCAGTGGACGCGTCCTGGAAGACGACCGGGTGGTAGTCGGGGTGGATTCCGGGCTTCATACATCCAGCTTTCGGATCGAGTCCACGAAGGACAGTTCGTCGTCGGTGAGCAGCGCCTGGGTGAACGCCGCCGTGATCGCGTCCGGCTCGCCGAGCGTGATCGCCACGATCTGGGTGGTCTTCCCGCCGCGCGGCCCGCCCGCGCCGACGTGCATCCCGCAGCCCGCGGACTCCAGGTGCAGCGCCACGTCCGGTTCGTCCGCGACCCACAGCCGGCCGCGCGAGCGCACGACCGTTCCGTCGAGCAACGAGTCGAGCGCGTCGTTGAGGCGAGCGCGTCGTTGAGGCGAGCCGGGTGGAACGGCCGGTCCGCCGTGAAAACCGCCGTCGAGACACCACATTCCGGCGTCAGCGGCACGAGCCGCGGTCGTGCGGATCGCCTCACACACACGGTTTCCGGCGTGCAGCGGTGTGCGCCGGGAGCGAGCCGGTCGAGCACCGCGAGCGTGCGGCCGTCCGGATCTCCTTGCAGCACCAGCACGTCCGCCGCCTCGGCCTGCGCGACGACGACCTGCGCCACCGTCCGCCGGTCGCTGGTCATGGACGCGTCGCTGAGCGCGTCGTCCAGCCAGGTCGCCGCGTCGAGCACGGTGATCACGCACTCGACGTCGATGCCGAGGTTGCGCCGCACCGCGTCCGGTTCCAGCAACGGGTCCAGGTGCAGCACGACCGTGTGGCCCGCCAACGACGACAACAACGAGCACAGGTCCTCGCGCACCGTGCAGGACACGCAGCCGTGCAGCAGTTCGACGTCGGTCGCGATGCCGTCGACCCACCGCCGCACGCACGTTTCCGCGGCGACGTGCCGCACGAGCACCGAACCGGGCCGGTCACGCCACACCCGCACGGCGACGTCGTGGTCCACCAGCCCCGCCACCATGACGACAACGGTTTCCATGTGAGGTACCGTAGATGAAAACGAAAGTCGTTTCAATCTGGAGGTACTCGTGCGCTGCCAGCTGACCGGCCGGGAGCCGGGCTTCGGCAACCGCGTCTCGCACTCACAGCGGAAGACCCGGCGCCGGTGGGACCCGAACGTCCAGCGCAAGCGGTACTTCGTGCCGTCGCTGAACAGGGTCGTGACGCTCACGCTGTCCGCGAAGGGCATCAAGACCGTGGACAAGATCGGCGTCGAGGCCGCCGTGGCGAAGATCCGCAAGCTCGGGGTGGAGGTCTGATGGCGAAGAGCACGGACGTCCGGCCGATCATCAAGATGAGGTCCACCGCCGGCACCGGGTACACGTACGTGACCCGCAAGAACCGCCGCAACGACCCGGACCGCCTGGTGCTGCGCAAGTACGACCCGGTCGCGCGCAGGCACGTCGAGTTCAAGGAAGAGCGCTGATGGCGAAGAAGTCGAAGATCGCCGCGGACCGGCGCCGGCGCGAGGTCGTGGCCAGGTACGCGGAACGGCGTGCCGAGCTCAAGGAGAAGCTGCGGCACCCGGAGACGCGCGAGGAAGCGTTGCGGGGCCTGCAGAAGCTGCCGCGCGACGCATCGCCGACCCGGTTGCGCAACCGGGACGTCGTGGACGGACGACCGCGTGCCTACAACCGGAAGTTCGGACTGTCCCGCGTGCGACTGCGGGAGATGGCCCACCGCGGCGAACTGCCGGGCGTGTCGAAGGCGAGCTGGTGATGCGCGAACGGAAGCCGCTCAAGCGCAGGGTGAACCTGCTCGCGAAGGAGGGCGTGACCGTCGTCGACTGGAAGGATGTCACGCTGCTGCGCAAGTTCATCTCGGACCGGGGCAAGATCCGGTCCCGCCGTGTGACCGGCCTGACGCCGCAGCAGCAGCGCCAGGTCGCCACGGCCGTCAAGAACGCACGGGAGATGGCCTTGCTGCCGTACCCGTCACAAGGGCGATGACGCGGATCGCCGCGCTGGCGAGGAACGCCAGCGCGGCGAGCTGCACCAGCAACGCGAGCGCCCAGGTCGTGTGTTCGTCGACCGTCAGATCGCCACGAACACCCACCAAGAAGGTCGCGTAGAGGCCCCAGCACTGCAGCGCGGCCAGGCCCGCCCCGACGATGGTCGTCTTCAGCGAGACGACGACCACGACCGCGGCGAGCAGCACCAGGGCCACGAGCGGCCAGGCGCCGGTGAACGTGGTCACGCCGACTCCGCCGCCGAATCCGAGCGCGGAGCCGTAACCACCCCTCATTCTTCGCATCCGCTCGGTGTAGCGCGCCAGGTGAGATCAGCGCCACCTCCTCGGCGTGAAGTTGGTGCTTTCGAGTGAGGCACGATCGGTCGAATGAACCTGTACGACGTGGTCCACCGCCGCAGGGACACCCGCGCCGAGTTCTCCGGTGAGGAAATCCCGGAGGACGTCCTGCGCCGCGTTTTGGCGGCCGCGCACGCCGCTCCCAGCGTCGGGTTGTCGCAGCCGTGGGACTTCGTGCTGGTGCGGGACGAGTCGACCCGGCGGGCGTTCCGCGACCACGTCCAGGCCGAGCGCAGCGTCTTCGCGGCGCAGCTCGACGAGGAGCGCGCGGAGACGTTCGCGCGGATCAAGGTCGAGGGCGTCATGGAGTCGTCGCTCGGCATCGTGGTGACCTACGACCCCGATCGGGGCTCCCCGGCGGTGCTCGGCCGGCACGCAATTGCGGACGCGGGCTTGTACTCGGTGTGTCTGGCCATCCAGAATCTGTGGCTCGCCGCCACCGAGGAGGGCCTCGGTGTTGGCTGGGTGAGCTTCTACCGAGAAGATGTGCTGCGCCGCCTGCTGGACATCCCCGCCAGGGTCCGTCCGGTGGCGTGGCTGTGCGTGGGACCGGTTCGTTCGCTGCCCGACACGCCCGATCTGGAACGTCACGGATGGCGCAACCGCCTACCCCTCGATGACGTCCTGCACCACGATCGGTACGGGGCGCGACGCACCCGGTAGCCTGTGCGGGCCGCTCGGCGAGTCGGAACGGAGTCGATGACCGAGGTGGAGCAGCGCGAACCGCTGGTAGCGGGCCAGATTCCGCGATTGGACCTCGAAGTCCGCGCGTTGTACAACGCTGGCCGCGTGCCGGAGGCGAACAGCCTCTTCGACGAGGTGGTCACCAAGGTGTCCCCCGGCGCTGACCGCTGGGTCCGGTCCGCCGTGCTGGTCAACCGGGCCGTGATGGCGTGGCGTCTCGGCCGCATCCCCCTCGCGCTCGAACTGGCCGCCGAGGGCTGGACCGACCTCGACGCCGAACGTTCCGACAGCCCGGCCGTGGCCCACACGATGGGCTCCCTCGGCTATCTGATGGAGGGCATCGGCAACCGGCGCGCCGCCCTGGACATGCTGCGGCTGTCCGTCCAAGTGGCACGGCGTGCGGGCAACACCGACGTGCTGGCCCAGTGCCTGCAACGCCTCGGCGGCTCCCTCAACTTCCGCGCCTGCTCCGGACCTCCCGCCGCGGCGCCCGCGATCTTCGAGGAGGCACTGGCCTACCTGGACGAAGGCCTCGGCATCGTCAAGGACGAGGGCCACCGGCGTGCCCTCCTCGGAGCGTGCGGGCGGTCGCTCGCCGGTGTAGGCCAGCTGGACAAGGCCGAGGAGATGGGCGAGGAGACCCTGCGGCTGTCGACGGACGCCACCGACCTGTGGGGCATCTCCGTCGGCAACTGGGTCCTCTCCGTCGTGCGCCGCGAACAGGGCGACCTGGACGAGGCCCGCACACTCGCATCCCGTGCGGTGTCACACGCCGAACGCATCAACGACACGTCACTGCTGCTGCGGTTCTCCACGGAGCTCGCGGACATCTGCCACGGGCTCGACGACGCGCAGGGAGAGGCCGAGGCGTTGCGACGGTCCATGCAGGCCTCCCGCACGGCCAGGGAGACGTTGCAGGAGGGCCTCGGTCAGGCGCTGGAACAGCGGCGGGTGGCCGTGCAGGCGCAACGGCTCGCGGTGGCGGCGCAGGAGGCCGCGGCACGCGATCCGTTGACAGGTCTCGCGAACCGGCTCGGGCTGGAACGCGCGGCCGCCGCGTTGCTGGAGTCGACGGCGGCGCGCGGGCGGGTGCCGTGGCTGGTGCTGGTCGACGTGGACTGGTTCAAGAACGTCAACGACGACGCCGGGCACGCGACGGGCGACGCGGCGTTGCGCGAGATCGCGACGCTGCTGCGGCGCGAGTGCCGGGCGGACGACCTGGTGGCGCGCTGGGCCGGCGACGAGTTCGTGGTGCTGCTGGGCGACACCGGGCCGAACATGGACGTCGGTCCGAACGTGGCGGAGCGGATCCGCGCGGCCGTCGACGGGCACGACTGGACGATGGTGCTGGGCGCGGTCCGCCGCCCGACCGTGAGCATCGGCGTGGCGGCCGGACCGGCCAAGCTGGACCAGCTGTTCGCGGCCGCGGACATGGCGCTCTACCGCGCCAAGCGCCACGGCCGCAACAGGGTCGAGGTCGAGCCCTCGGTGGACGAGGTCGTGCCGTAGAGGCGTGTCAGGCGATCAGGCCGCCGCGGTAGGCCACCAGCGCGGCCTGCACGCGGTTGACCGCGCCGATCTTGCCGAGCACGGACGAGACGTAGCCCTTCACCGTCGCCTCCGACAGGTGCAGGGTGCCGCCGATCTCCGCGTTGGACATGCCCTGGCCGATCAGCACGAGCACCTCGCGCTCGCGTTCGGACAGGCTCTGCAGAAGCCGTCGCGCCGGCTCCGCCATTCGTTCGCCGTCGGCCACCGCCGCGAGAACCCTCGCCGCGACGCCGGGGTCGAGAACCGCTCCTCCGCGCGCGAGATCGCGCACGGCTTTGACGAGTTGTTCCGGTTCGGTGTCCTTGAGGAGGAAACCGGCCGCGCCGAGACGCAGCGCCTCCGAAACGTATTCATCCACGTCGAACGTGGTCAGGATGCAGACCCTCGGTGGGTCCGGCAGGGTCCGCAGCCTCCGCAAAGCCACGAGTCCGTCCGAGGTGCGCATCCGGATGTCGAGCAGAACCACGTGAGGACGGTGCTGGCGCGCCAGGTCGGCTACCAGGTGTCCGTCATCGGCCTCAGCAACAACTTCGATGTCTCCGACGCTGCTCAGGATCATGCGAAGGCCGGAACGGACGAGATCCTCGTCGTCGGCCAGCAGAACCTTGATCACGACGCCTCCCGCATTGGCGTTCCGTGCTCCCTCATGTTCGTGATCTTCGCGTACGCACGCCGAAGGTCACGTTAATTCTCAGTTATCTCATCATGTGGTAACGGATTTTCGAGATCACCGGCAACGTTCACAGTTACCGGAATTGGCGTCCGACTTCGCTGCGTAGGCATGCCACCTGGTCTTTGGAGGGGCCATCGGAACTGTGCGTGACCAAAACTCGAAATCCCACTGAGTGGAATGCCGTACCAGAAACACGAGTCCACCCTCGGTAATCCGATTCAGATGTCTCGTTTGGTCTCGTTTCTGCCCATATGGCTTTTCGATGGGTTTCCGCATCGATGCAGAGGTCTCGGCTCGGTTCCGGAAAACGCGAAGGTCTTTCGCGATAGCCGTACCCGAAAGTAACGTACGTCACAACAGCCCTGCCCTGCACGGAGAGGAGCTTCGCGCGATGCGGAGAGCCAATCCGGTGACGTCCCTGCTGGCGATCGCCGCCGTCACCGCCTCCCTTCTGATCGTTCCCGCCGCTGCCGCCGAGGAGCCGCCACGCGCGGCCGCGTTCGCCGCCGACGACTACTGCCTCGGGCAGTGCGGCGACATCGTGCCGCCCGGTACCAACGGCAACGCGACGCTGGCCGAGATCCTGACGCACAAGGCGTTCGGGACCAGGCCCGCGCACTCCGCCGACCAGCTCGGCAAGTACGACGCGCTGGTGTCCGGCTATTCCGGCCTCACCAACTCCCAGCTGACGGACTTCTTCAACGACGCGTCGTTCGGGGTGCCGTCGGACCAGGTGGAGAGCACCGTTCGACCGCGGTCCGACGTGACGATCGTGCGGGACAAGAAGATCGGCATGCCGCACATCACCGGCACCACGCGGTCCGGGACGATGTTCGGCGCCGGCTACGCGGCCGGCCAGGACCGGCTGTGGCTGATGGACCTGTTCCGGCACCTCGGCCGCGGCCAGCTGACCGGGTTCGCGGGCGGCGCGCCGTCCAACCGGGTGCTGGAGCAGAGCTTCTACAACCAGATCCCGTACACCGAGGAGGACCTGCAGCGGCAGATCGACTCGGCGGCGGCGAACGGCGGTGAGCGTGGCCGGCAGGCGTTGGCCGACGTCAACGACTACATCGCCGGCATCAACGCGTACCTGACGCAGTCGATCTCGGCGCGCAACTTCCCCGGCGAGTACGTGCTGACCGGGCACGCCGACGCGATCACGAACTGGAACGACATCCAGCCGTTCAAGTCGACCGACATGGTGGCGATCGCCGCGGTGGTCGGCGGTCTGTTCGGCGCGGGCGGTGGCGGTGAGGTGCAGTCGGCGCTGGTGAAGCTGGCCGCGCAGAACCGGTACGGCGCCGCGGTCGGTGAGCAGGTGTGGCAGGCGTTCCGGGCGCAGAACGACCCCGAGGCCGTGCTGACCCTCCACGACGGACAGTCGTTCCCGTACTCGGCCTCGCCTGCCTCTCCCCAGGGCGTGGCTCTGCCGGACGGCGGTGCGGTGACGCCGGAGCGGATGGTCTACGACGAGGTGGGCGGGACGGGTGCACCCGTCGCCGTTCCTGCTTCTCCCGAGGTGGCCAAGGCGCGCGGGATCTTCGAGGACGGCGTGCTGCCGCCCGACCTGCTGAACAAGAAGCACGGCATGTCGAACGCTCTCGCGGTGTCGGGTGCTGCGACCGACTCGGGCAACCCGATCGCCGTGTGGGGGCCGCAGACCGGGTACTTCGCGCCGCAGCTGCTGATGCTGCAGGAGCTCAACGGGCCCGGCATCCGTTCGCGCGGTGTGTCGTTCGCGGGCGTGTCGATGTACGTGCAGCTCGGCCGTGGCGTCGACTACTCGTGGAGCGCTACTTCTTCCGCGCAGGACATCATCGACACCTACGCCGTCGAGCTGTGCAACGTGGACGGTTCTCCTGCTTCTGCCGCCTCTACTTCCTACCGGTTCCACGGTGCCTGTCTGCCGATGGAGCGGTTGGAACGTCGTAACGCCTGGAAGCCGACCGTTGCGGACGGGACGCCCGCCGGGTCGTACACGCTGGTGATGTACCGGACCAAGTACGGGCTGGTGACGTCGCGGGCGACCGTGGGCGGCAAGGTCGTGGCCTACACGACGTTGCGGTCGACGTACATGCACGAGGTCGACTCGATCATCGGGTTCCAGGAGCTCAACGACCCTGGTGCGATCCGTTCGGCCGCGGACTTCCAGCGGGCGGCCAACAAGATCGGGTACGCGTTCAACTGGTTTTACGTGGACTCGCGGGACAGCGCGTACTTCAACTCGGGCCTGAACCCGACGCGCAGGTCCACTGTGGACCCGAACCTGCCGGTGTGGGGCCGTGCCGAGTACGAGTGGGTGGACTGGAACGCCGACACGAACGTGAGCGCCGTGCTGCCGTTCGCCGGGCACCCGAACTCGATCAACCAGGACTACTACGTCTCGTGGAACAACAAGCAGGCCAAGGACTTCACGTTCGGCGGGTTCGGCCACAGCGCCGTGCACCGCGGTGACCTGCTGGACCGCCGGGTGCGTGCGCTGCTGGCTTCCGGCCAGAAGGTGACGCGGGCGTCGCTGACGCGCGTGATGGCCGAGGCGGCCGTGGCAGACCTGCGGGCTGAGCAAGTGTTGCCCGAGTTGCTCAGGGTCGTGGAGTCGGCGCCGGTCGACGCTTCCCTCGCCCCGGCCGTGGCGGCGTTGAAGGCCTGGCAGACCTCCGGCTCGTTGCGCAAGGAGACCGCGAAGGGCAGCAAGGCGTACGCGCACGCCGAAGCCATCCGGATTCTCGATGCCTGGTGGCCGTTGCTGGTCGAGGCGCAGTTCAAGCCGTCGCTCGGGGACGGCCTCTACAACGCCGTGGTGGCGGCCCAGCAGGTCGACGAGTCGCCGTCCGACACGCACGGTGCCGCGCCGCACAAGGGTTCCTCGTTCCAGTACGGCTGGTGGGGCTACGTGGACAAGGACCTGCGCAAGGTCCTGGGCGACCCGGTGCAGGGCGCGTTCCCGCAGACGTACTGCGGTGGCGGCACCCTGGCGGGCTGCCGCACGGCCCTGGTGTCGTCGCTGTCCGCGGCCGTCGCCAAGCCGGCGAACGCGGTCTACCCGGGCGATGCCGACTGCGCCGCGGGCGACCAGTGGTGCGCGGACACGATCATCCACCGCGCCATGGGAGGCATCACCCAGGACAAGATCCACTGGCAGAACCGCCCGACGTACCAGCAGGTCGTGCAGTTCCCGTCCCGCCGCGGCCAGAACATCGCCAACCTGGCGGCAGGACGCGCGGCCACCGCGTCGTCGCACGAGTCGGGCTGGAACAACCTGCCGCCGTCTCAGGCCGTGGATGGAAATCCGACCTCTCGCTGGGCGAGCGACTGGAACGACGACCAATGGATCCAGGTCGACCTCGGCTCAGTGCAACGGATCGGTCGCACCGTGTTGCGCTGGGAGTCGGCGTTCGGCAAGGGGTACCGCATCGAGATTTCCAATGACGGCACGAACTGGCGGAACGTTTTCTCCACAAGTAGTGGCGATGGCGGCGAGGATGTCGTAGCGTTCACACCACAGGACGCGAGATACCTCCGGA
Source organism: Lentzea sp. CA-135723 (assembly GCF_050936595.1). Classification (NCBI taxonomy): domain Bacteria; kingdom Bacillati; phylum Actinomycetota; class Actinomycetes; order Pseudonocardiales; family Pseudonocardiaceae; genus Lentzea; species Lentzea sp. CA-135723. The sequence goes on from NZ_JBNJMK010000001.1 coordinate 5,121,240, forward strand.
TGACCGGCACCCAACGAGCCGGGCAGTACGGATACTCCCTGTACGAGCTTGAGGTCTACGTCTCGTAGGCCTTCGAGATGAGGACGCCGATCCACCCCCAGGGGTCGGCGTCCTCTACTTATGTCAGGCCCTGAACAGGTAGTTCCTGACCTCGTCGCCGATGTTGTGCGTCGGCACCCACTCGCTGCCGTGCCACGTGCTCATCCGGTACCCGCGGCCGGTCAGGAAGTCCGCGACGTCCTTGGCGTGGTAGCCGAAGCGTTCCACGTGCCGTTCCTCGATCTCCAGCAGGAACGCGGGCTTGAGCCGGGCGATCGTCTCGACGGCCCCCTCCAGCACCTTCAGCTCGGCCCCCTCGACGTCGGCCTTCACGAAGTCGAGCTTCGTGATCCCCTGCTCCTCGACGAAGTGGTCGAGCGTGTCCGTCTTGACCAGAACGTCCAGGTGCTGGTCGAACTCCTCGTTGGACCCCAACCCGTTGGCCCCGACCGTGAGGAACGACCGCCCGGTCACCGGACTCCCGTGCCGCACCGGCACGGACATGACCTCGCGCCCCTGCTTCTCGGCCCCCAGAGCAACGGAGTGCCGCCTGATGTTGGCACCTTCGCGCGGCCGCAGGACGTACGAAAGGGCAGGATGCGCGAACACCAGCGGCTCCACGCTGTGCACAGTCCCAAGTGGACCGACCAGTCTGGACAGCGTCACCGTGTACAGCCCCAGCGCGGCCCCGACGTCCACGCAGACGTCTCCAGCCTTGACCACCTTGCGGAGCCCGATGAGCTCCGCCTCGGCATAGGGCGTGAGCCGGGCAAGAGCCCGCAACCCGGCGACAACCGCGGCACTGCGAAGTTGGGTCAACACCCCACGCAGCCTAGACGTGCCCGTTCGCATGCCGTTCGCCCGCAGGCAACCCGACCTGATCGGCGAACTCCGCGGCCACCCTGGCTCCCCCATAAACACCAAGGGCCTTCACCAGGTGCTGCTTGAGATCTCGCCGATGAGCATCCTCGAGCTCAGGCATCGCCCGTTCCACACTGCTGACCAACGACTCGGCCCAATGCGTCTGCGGCTCCCGCTGAGCGATCCGCACCAGCTCAGCCAGGTGGTCAGCCAACTTCACGGCCTCCTCGACCTGATACCCGTTGCGCTGCAACCACCAGATCGTCGCAGTCCCGACATCCGTCAACACCTCGTCCCGCAGGTACCGGATCTCAGCACGCTCAACATCCCGCTCGGCCAACTTGAACGTGGAGTTCCGCAGCAGCTCGACGTGCTTCTTGGCCATCTCCAGGTCATCGTCCTGCACCGCGACCTTGACCTGCTCCGCCCGAGCCCACACGTGCGTCCCAGGCACCTGCCGCTCAGTGGCGAGCTCATCCCCCAACCGCACCTGCAGGGCAGCGTGATGCACCAGCATCGCCTTGCCACTGATCTCCCCGGCCCGCTGCAAAACGTGATGGATGGCAGCACTCTTCGGCGAGTTGTGCCGAAGCCCGGTAGCCAGATCCAACCGCCAGACCACCGTGAACTTCACCTGGAAGTCCAACCCGTAGACCGCACTGGCCAACGGCGTCTCGAACTCCTGCTGATGACTGCTCGCCGGCGGCACGAACGTGAAGTCGTCAGCCCTGCTGGGCACCCGCCGCCGCCACCAGGCCCGGAGGGCGCCAAGGGGTCCAGGACGGAAGTCGGGCCAAGGTCTGCTCACACGCCCTCCCTACCTGACGTTTGTGCCCGGCAGAAGGTGGCCTGCCTCACTTCCCTCCAACGGCCGCACCCCCAAGCCCACCCGCCTCACAGTGCGTGAGCAGCCCGTCCCAGCCGCTAGACGGGGGCACTGGTCAACTAGGTAGCGCCACCCCGCTAGACTGCTACCGCCAGCCCTAGTAGCTCAGGGGATAGAGCATCGGTTTCCTAAACCGTGTGTCGCAGGTTCGAATCCTGCCTGGGGCACCACCTTTCGCCGGGTGAAATCAAGCTCTGACCAGCGGCAACGCGGTCGGAGCTTGATCTTTTTGGTCAGTCAGCGTCAGCGGGAATCTGCCCCTGTTTGCCGCCATCTGCGAAACCACCGCGAAACACGGTGGCTTGATCAACATGAGCGCCAGGTGAGTGGCCGCAACGTCCGCGCAGGGCCCGGGAGCCCGGAGGGAGGACTCGCATATGCACGCTGGACGGCAACGCGAGGAGACAGAGACCTGGCGCCGGCCATAGACCAGGGCGTACCGCAACCTCAGGCTCGGCAGGCCCGAAACCCTTGGACCGCCACCAGCCCTCGAACTCATGACGACACCCCTGCTATCAGCTCAGCAGCGCGATCAGCGTCAAGAAGCCCAGTCATCGACCTCAGAGCGCTTCTGATCTCAGTTTTCAGCTCCTGCTTCACATGCACGCACCTCACAAGTTCCAGAAGTGCCCTGCCCTCGATAATGAGACCTCCTCCCGCGCCGAACATATCGACAACATCAGTGCGCCCAGGGAAAATCTTCTGCCGCCTAAGCGGGTCTCGATTTATCTGATGGTTGGCGATGTACCACCGCGCAGAGGGTCGGGTTCCGCCAGTTTCTGCCAGGTAAAACTCAACCCACCGATTCAAGCTCGCAAGCCCAACCTCAGACACTCCCTTGCCGAAGCCCTTCGCCTCACCAATACAGATCCAACCCTCATCGTCATCATCAGAAATCCGGTAGTCTTCCTTTCGAGCGTCTGACGGCCACTCCAGATCCATGTCCCTCACGCGAAACCCAAGGTCAACCAGACCTTGGTAAACCGCGCTCTGAAAGAGGTCATCCTGAGTGGCAACCAGCGCCCGCTCGTATCTATCCGCCTTCGCCGAGGCCTCAGAAAGACGGTCTTTCAACTCGTCATTCCTAGCCTTATGCAGCTCTTGCGCCTCCTTTAGCAGCTGGTCATTAGCCAAGATCTCCGCATGAACACCAGACTCTTCCACACTGCGCCAAAGCGGGCTCGACTTCCACGAAACATCCCCAGGAAACCTATCCGGATAGAGACTATTCCACTCCTTGAAAGCCGCGAGCACCCAGTCGGCCTTATTCTCCAAATCGCCTGGAAGGAGCCAGACAGATCCCTTACCGCCAGCTCTCTGATAGCTTCCAGCCAGGACGTTATCACTTGGCCCATACAGAAAAGGTCGAATGTCCGCCAGCTCAACATCCACGCCATCAGCGGAGGCCGGATAGAATACGATGTGCCGATCCCGCAGGTTGACCACAGGAACCAAAGACTCTTTTACCAGCTCATCTATATAGCCAGGAAGACCTTCGACATAAGAAAGATGGCGACCACTAATACCCCTCTCCGCAGCAACCACGCTACGAGGAGCCTCGTACGAGTCACCCTTAGGAGGAATAAAATCAAGGAAGCTTCGACTCGACCATTCAACGGGCGCGAAGTGGATGATCGAGATATGGGGCGGATAATTCTGCTCCCATGTGTACTTTACCTCCGGATCAGAATAGCGATCCTGAGCCTCATCGCTCTCCTCATAAGAAGTGTATGAGCGGCCCGTGATCACACAGTCCCACTCATCAAAGGAAACGGACGAGGAGTGATTCAGCTCAAAAGAAGACTCAACATTCGCAGAGAGGGTCGCCATAAGTGCCTCGTCTTCGACACCGTAAACAAGAACACGCGGACGCGGCAACTCATTGATCGCACGAGATGACTTCTTCTTAAACACTGATAGACAGCCTCTCTACGATCGCACTATGCCAAGTTGCCCACGCACAGGTGCAGCGCCCGCCAGCCTCATGCTGGCCAAGCCATGATTCTCGACCTTGGATGCGAGGACCGCCAACACATTTGCAACCGTGTCTAGCACGCCACGGAACCGCGCAGCTACGCCGCATCGAACAAGCGCTCGATCGTCGCGTTGATCGTCTCGCGCTGCCCATCGATGCACTTCGCGTAGATCTTGAGAAGCACTTCAACCGAGTGTCCGGCTCGTTCCGCTACCTCTGTAGCGGGTACTCCTCCATTGAGCCAGAGCGACACGGCCGCATGTCGCAGGTCATAAGGCCGGGCAGCCAGCGGCGAAGCGACCTGAGCAGATGTAAGCGCGTAGGGTCGCGCGTCCTGCCACACCCTGTAATAGGTCGATGACGACACGACCCCACCGTTCGGTGTCCAGAAGAGCCGACCATCTGACGCAACTCCAAAACGGTCGACATGGTTCCGAATCCGCCGCACCAGCACCGGCGGGATGGGCACAGGCCGTACATCCTTCGCGCCCCGATGCTTCAGCCCGCGTTGGTCGTGCACCTCCCCCGAGTCCGTCCACCGCTTCCCCGCAGACGGCCGAGACTCGCCAAGCATCAGCAGCCCCCAGCCCTCCTCGGGAAGCGTGCAGTCGTCCAACTTGAGCCCGAGCCCTTCAGCCGGCCGAGCAGCCGCGTAATAGCAGGTAGCAAAGAACGCTACGAGGTGCGCGCCCCGATCAGCGTTTCGTCGTCCAACGTATGACACCGCAGTAAGCAGCTCCTCGATCTGCCGAGGATTCGCCACCACACGCGGATCAACCTGCTCCACCAGCTTCGCGACCTTGCGCTTGATCCGGTTCAACGGGTTGTCCGGGATCAACTCCGCTCAACGGCCAACGCCAGCAGGTTGAAGAGCACCGCCCGCTTCCGCGAATACACGGTTGCAGCCGCGGACTTCCCATCGAGCTTCGTCGCCAGCGCGTCCAAGACCTCTCGAACCGCCACAGCGTCCGTCATGTCGTACAACGGACGCGAGTACCGAACCAGCCAGTCCACGACCTCCTGCTGTTCGCGGTCGAGCTGACCATCACGAGTAGTCGGCGGCAACAGATGCCGCGTCAGCACCCCACGCAGCTCCGTCAACTCCGGCCGGCCAGGCCCGCTCTTCACAAACGCAGCACACGCAGTAGCAAGCGCATCCACCGTGCTGCTCCGCGTCTTTGCAGCCGAGTCGGGCCACTTCATGTCCACGTAGGACTGTGCGAACTCCAAGAACGAGAAGGAGTTCTTCCGCTTCAACTCCGAAAGCGGAAGCCCAGTCTCCACATCGAACTCTTCACCGAGCCGCGCCGCCTTCATCAGGTCGGAACGCCGGTTGATCGCCTGCGCCTTGTTCGCGAACCACTCCGAGTGGCTCTTCTTCTCCGTCACCCACCGGACGCCCCACGGCTTCGGCCGCTTCTTGCCCTTCGCCGTCTTCTTCTTCGTCCAGTCGGCGATCTCCCAGAAGGTGACCTTCAGCGTCGTCTCGCTCATGCGGCCCGCCCGTAGAGGTCGTCCATCCAGTCCAGGAAGTCCGAGCGCCGACACCGCAACTCCCCGTTCGGGAGAGGGAAGCAACGAGGCCCCTTCCCCGTCTGCCGCCACTTGTAGAACGTGTCCCGAGAGACGTCCCCGCCGAGCGCCTCCAGCATCTCCGGAACAGACATCAGTTCAGCTATCTCACGCGCCTTGCCGTTCATGATTCCCCCCGTTTACGCAGCTAGATCAGTTGCCGAACTTTCTGGCGGTCCGGCAGATGCGAGCAGCGCGGCCGTGTATTCGGCCTTCCACCTCCGCCGCTCAGCGACAGCGCTCAACAGCAGGTGAGCGCGTGGCGGCACGTTCGGGTCTCCGGGCTGGACGTTGTTCCAGACGGCGCGCTGCGCCTGGTCCTCGGGCTTGATCCCGACATCGGCCAGCAGTTGCCGAACGAACGTCTTCCGGTCGTGCTTGTGGTCCGCGAGCGACTTCCCCGACCACTTCCGCGACACGAGCACCCGACGACCAGCCACCCCGAGTGTGGATCGCTTGTGCGCCTTGCCTTTGCACTTCCCAGGCAACGTGGACACCCGAGCCCCGCGAGGCTGGACGCCGTAGAGCAGCCACACCGCACACTGCGGCGAACAGGGCGTCACAGCCAGCTCCGCGCACAGCCGTTCGGCGTGGTCCTCCTGCCGTGCCGTCTGGGCGTCGAAGCACTCGTTGATGCTCTTGGTGAGGTACTTCGTCAGGTAGCCGATGTGACGGCCGGCCTCTTCAGTGCCACCCAAGATCCCCTTGGAGTGCACCTGCACCCCGAACCGCGCCACATGGGCCGGACGCTCGACCTCATCAAGGGCTTCTTCCCAGGTAGGCAAGGCCCTTCGCGTCTGCGGATCAACGAAGCCCTTAGCCTGCACATCCCAGAAGGGCAGGTTGTCGCCGCCGTACTTGATCTCGTCATGCTCAGGCCACCAGACCTGGTGGTACGTGGCCTCGGTGACCGCCTTCAGCTCCGCCCGCGAGATCGAGCCCCGAACCGCCGCGTGCCAGTGCGGAGCAAGCCGACGCTGTGGCTCGACCGCCGAGAAGTACTGGACCTCCCAGCCCACACAGCGCCGGAGGTTCTGGACGAACCGATCGAGCAGCGCGGCGAAGTGCACCGCGTCCCGAGCAGCCCGCCGGTAGTCGTACTTCGTCGGATCAACCGGAGTGCCGTCGCTGCGCACCTTGCCGTAGGTGTCGAGCGTCAGCGTGAGGAAGGTCGAGGGCTGGTACTTGCCCCCGAACACCTTGCCCACGGTGCGCTTGCTGACAGGCCGCCGAGGCAGGTTTGGCGCATCCTGCCGACGCCTGGTGGACCGCTTCCGCGCTGCCTTGATCGGGACTTCCAGAGAGGGAAGCGAACCGCGGACTCCAAGTTGCCGAAGTTCGGCGTCAACCTCCGCGACCTCTTCCCGCACCTCCTCCGCGCCCACTTCGTCGCCCTCACTGAGAGCCAGGCGGAACGCCTTGACCAGGTCAGCCCGGTACTCGGTCAGCTCCCGCTGTTCGTCGCTCGGAGCGTCTGGAGTGAAGTCCGGTTCCTCACTCAGGTGCCAACCCTCACGGCACTGCGCCATCCGCAGACGCCGGTTCTTCTCCGCACAGGTAGGGCAGACACTCGCGACCGTCGAGCCGCACGGCACAGGCACGATGTCCACGCGCCCGGTGTCGAGGTCAATCCGCTCCTTGGCCAACGGCCGGACACAGACGCCGTGCTCCTCAGCCACGGCACGGACAACGTCGAGCGCGGCCGGCTGCTTCATCCGCTCCGATCGAGTCAGGTACTCAGTCACGCCGCCGCCCTCCCGTCTGTCAGCTCGGGGAACTCGTGCACGGTGGCCGGGGCGAGGTACGCACCAAGCTCGACCAGGTCCGCATCCGTGACGTTGAAGGCCCGCGCCCTCTCGGGTTCGCGCTGCCCGTCCTCCTTGCCCCAGGCGACACCGGGCGTGTTCTCGCTGATCTCGTGAGCAGCCGCGCCACGTTGCCGAACGCCGTCGCCCAAGACCATGTCCACCTGCACCGGCTCATCGAGGCGCAGAGCCACGCGAGTGGTGAACAGGTGCCGGAAGCCCACGATCTCCTTGCGCGGGTCTTGGACCAGGCCGACGACGGCGTAGCCCGGAGCACGCCCCTGAGAGGTGATCGTCTGGATAGCTCGCGTCGCACGCTCTCGCAGGTTCCGGTCCGACTGGTAGGCGATCAGGTCCGCTAGCTCATCCACGATCAGGACCGTGAACGGCTCACCCGTGCTCCGAGCCCAGAGCCTCCGAACACCCCGGTAGCGGGTGGCCCGCTCCTTCACCTCTGCGGCGATTTCTTCAAGCAGGGCAACAGCTTCAGGCCCGTTGTCGTAGACAACCTTCTCAAACGCGTCCGGGCACTGCCCCAGCTCCATCCCGCCCTTGGGGTCGATCCCGACGAGCCGGACCATGCCGGCCTTGATGGCTGGGGCGAGCTGCCAGACGATCGACCACAACACCGAACCTTTGCCAGCACCGGGAACGCCGACCACGAGGACCTGCGACCCGAGCAACCTCAGCCGCCAGGGCTTACCGGTCTCCGTACGACCGACGACGATGCGCTTGAGGTCGACCTCTCCGGGGTCGGCGAGCTGCGGCACCGCGACCGAACGCGCCAACGGGTCAGCGTGGATGAAGTCGAGCTCCAGGACGCGAGGCTTCAGCACCCGCACCCGGCAGGACCGAGCGTTGAACGAGTGCGCCAGGTTGTCCCGCCGAGCCTCCCACTGCTCCGGAGACTGCGCCGGGATCATGCGAATCCGAACCTTGTCCCGCCAGCCCTCCGACCGGATACGGCGCAGCTTCGGGAGGTACTCCTTCCCGCGGACTTCCTTCGTCAGCTCAGCAAGCCGCACCACTGTTCGCCACTGCGGCACGTACACCATGAGCCGCCGCCACTCGGTCAGCACGCGATACCAGCCATGCCGCAGGAACGAGTCTCGGTCGAGGCCGTACCAGACCGCCAGGGCACACACGAGCGACAGCAACGCGAGCACCAGCGGCGAAAGCCCGAACTGGTGATGGGCGACGTAGCCACCCAGGCCGGCAGTGACCGTGACCGGGTACCGAACAGCCAGACCGACCAACCGCACGACCAGGCGGACGGCGAGCCACAGCAGGGCAACGGGCGCGAGCACGAGCTTGACCCAGCCGGGAAGCCATACCCACCAAGGAACCTGCGGACGTGCACCCTCGAACGGCGCGGGATCAACCCACCGGTTGCCCTTCATCGCGCACCGCCAGTGCACTTGAGGCACTGGAAGACGCTGCCCACGCTGGGGATGCGCCCAACAGGCTGGAACGCTCCCGAAGCGGCGGTGTGCTGCGCCCGACAAGTCAGGCATTCAAAGCCCCGAGCCTGCGCCGCTGTGAGTTCCATCGTCTCCAACGAGCCGCCATCGAGCATCACGACGTAGCTGGAAACGGTCTGCCTGGAAGAGATCATCCGATCCCCGTCTAGCGCACGAATGCGCTCAGGCTCTACGCTCATCGTTGTTCACTCCTGAGTTGGGTGGGCAACGCAGGAGCGGCGAGGTTGGTAGCCGGGTTCCGCTCCTGCGTCTTACGTTCTCTTTGCGCCGCAACAAGACGTGCGGCATCGCCACGTGACCCAGCAGAATCACGTGCTCTGTCCAAACAGGACTTTCGCTACTTCTTCGCCGTCTTGGTGACCTTGATTGCCTCCCCCTTCTCGCGCTCACGGTTCGCCCAGTACATGGCCTCGTGGTGGTGGCTGCGATCGGTCTCAGCGATCCGCGCGTAGATGGCGGCCGAGCGGAGGTAGTAGTCCTTCAGCACGGCGGGCGCAGACTTGGGATTGGGGAGGAGCTTGCTCAGCACGTCGTGTGCTTCGCTCAGCGTCCGGGCCTGCTCAGCAAGGCCCCAGTGCATCGCCTCAACCGCAGACATCAGGATCTCCCTCCGCGAGGGCGTGCCGGCCTTCCTGGCTGCTGAGGTGATCTGCCAGCTTCGAAGCCTCACGCGACAACTCCCGACAGAACCGCATCAGCACGTCCGAGCCGCCGGGGAAGGGCGGGATTTGGATCGCGATGTTGACCGGGTCGAGGTAGATGGCCAGCGCCGGAACCTCGGGCGTCACTCGGATCATGGCCGCGCCCGCGTCTTGACCGGGCGTGCAGGTGGCGTTGAACCCCATCACTGATCACCCCGCGCCGCATCGAGAGCCGTCTGTCCCTCAGCCACAGCCTCAGCAAGCCGGGGCAGCGCTTCCGCGTCGACCACCAGGACGGCCGGAAACGCGTTGCCCAGCCGGAACTCAACCCGTCCAGCGAAGACGAGCGGTTCCACCCGAATCGGCAGGTTCGCCGTCAGGTGCAGACGCATCAAGTCAGGCACGGATCACGCCGCCTTGGGTGCGGGCTTGGCCGCGACGATGGCCTTCATGCCGGTGGCGCGCAGGCTGTAGCCCAGCTTCGCCCGGCAGCGGTGACGCTCACCGACATGGCCACCACGGCAACCCTTGTCATCGATCCACGGCGTCACCGTCAGACCCTCGAACATCGCCGGGCGGATGTCCGTACCCGGAATCGCCTCCGGTGGCACCGGCTGGTGAGGTGCCGAGATCTTGACCGTGACCGCAGCGTCCGCCTTGCGCTCCGCAGCCTGATCGATCACCAGGACGGACCACACGAGCTGACCGGTCTCCTTGTCCTTCTCCTGTTCCGCGGGGAGGCCCTTGGCGCGCTCCTCAGCCGACTGGAACTTGAGCACGGGCTCTGCGCCCATCACGAGCGCGCCCCTCGGGAACACGAAGTCGTGACCCGCCGGGAACCTGCTCCCACCTGTGATCGCCATCGTCGTCCTCCTGACGTTTATGCCGGTCGGGGTCGCTCCCCGACATCTCGACACCTACGACTTTCGACGAATCGAGAGGACGTCAACACCACACAACAGGACAACTACAGACGTCTTCGCTACATTGAAGTCGTCCCTAGTTGTACGGAGGATGGGCCATGCCAAACCAACGCCTGCGGGATGCGTTGCTGCGCAACACTTTGGGCCTCGATGAAGTCGCTAAGGCGACCGGCGTAGACCCGAAGACCGTCGAACGGTGGATTACGCAGGACCGGACGCCGTACCCGCGTCACCGGCATGCCATCGCCACGATGGTTCGCGAGTCAGAGGCCTACCTCTGGCCGGACGCCGTCGTGCCGGAGAAGAAGAAAGAGATCAACGAGTCCGAGGTCGTCCAGGTCTACGCGCACCGCCACGCGGTATCGCACGACATCTGGGGACACCTGATCGAGCAGTCGAAGATCAGCATCTCGATCCTGGTCTACGCCGGCATGTTCCTTGTGGACAACCCAGCCCTGATCAGGACGCTGCGCCAGAAGGCGGAGAGCGGCGTCCGGATCCGGTTGCTGCTCGGAGACCCGGCGAGCCGTGAGGTCGCGCGTCGCAGCGAAGAAGAGGGCATCGGCAAGACGACGCTTGGCGCGAAGATCCGGAACGCACTTGCGGTCTACAAGCCATTGGCCGAGGTGCCTGGCGTGGAGATCCGGGTGCACGGGACGACGCTCTACAACTCGATCTACCGGTTCGATGACGAGATGCTCGTGAACACGCATGTGCACGGCTTCATGGCAGCTCACGCGCCGGTCCTGCACCTGCGGCGGTTGTCCGGGGGCGACTTGTTCGAGACCTACGCCGAGAGCTTCCAGGGCGTCTGGGATGGCGCGAAGCCGCCGAAGTGGTAGGCAGGTAGGCATGGCTCGCACTGATCACTACAACGACCCGAACGCCCCGAAGGCGACCAACATCGTCGTGGCGGTGACGGCGTTCGTGCAGGACGAGCAAGGCCGGCTGTTGATGATCCGGCGGACCGACAACGACCTGTACTCGATCCCCGGCGGAGCGCAGGACGTCGGCGAGACAATCGGCCACACCGTCGTACGCGAAGTTAAAGAAGAGACCGGGACCGACGTCGAGCCCGTCGACATCATCGGCGTGTACTCCGACCCCGCCCACGTCATCGCCTACACGGACGGCGAGGTGCGACAGCAGTTCTCCATCTGCTTCCGGGCGCGACTGATCGGCGGCGAGCTGAGGACTAGCAACGAGTCCAGCGAAGTTCACTGGGTACGCCGCGGAGACCTCGACGCGCTCAACATCCACCCGTCCATCCGACTTCGGATCGAGCACGGGTTCCAGGGGCGCACGCCCTACTTCGCGATGTAGTCGACACCCGCCGCGCGTAGCCGTTCCTCGGCGCGCTCGACCGCGCCGACCAGCTCAGGCTTAGCCTGCCGGATGAAGAAGGTCACCAGGTCTTCTGGGCCGTAGCGTTTCTGGATCTCCTCGATCCGGTCGTGCACGCTCGTGGGCTCGCCGTCTGGCGTAGTAGTCATGTCGGCCCACCAGAGCAGATCACGCACGATCGACCGTTCGTCTTCCCACTCTGCTAATTCAGCGGAAAGACCACGCAACTCGGCTTCTCTGTATGCGCAAGAGTGATGCGCCACCAGTGCACACAAGCGCCGAGAGACGCCAATTTTTCGCAGATACCTGGCCCCGTCCAATGGATGAAAACCACTAGTAGCCAGGTCGGTCGCATAGCCGATGTCATGCAGTACTGCCGCATCCTGCAGCAGCGTCAGTTCATCGACCGTTAGAATAGGAGAAGAGATCGCAGCCCTGTTTGCCACCCCTTGAACATGAGACCACCGTCTAGGCAGTCGACCGCTCAAGTGCTGACCCGCGAGAGAGAACGCCCACGAACTTAGCATGTCAGCGAGATCCTAGTCAGCGATCCACATACTCCTCGTCTTGCTCCTCGCCAAATTCCTCATCTTCTTCGTCGATCTCAACTTCAACTTCATCAGCCTCCACCGTCTCCCTGCCCGCCAAGAAAGCAACAAGAGCTTCTTCGCGGCGAACCCTTCGCGCGCGGTCTGTGGCCGCCCTCTCTACGGCGGATCGATACACTTCAACAGGACTACCTTCGGGGTAGGTCGCAGCCCCACCGATTGCGTCGGAGAATTGAATCAATAGTTCACGCAGAGAATGATGTTCAAGCTTAGACATATCGACCTGGCCACGCGCCAGCGCCAAGAAAAGCGTATAGAAGTCTGACTTCTTATACCACCTTGATCCAAGGAATCGAGGCTCAGGGAAAATCTCAACCAGCAAGCCAAGGACGTCATCAAAAGCCCCGCGAACATCTCGATCAAATGGGAAATCGAGGGCGTACCTCTGATAGTAGTGATCGAGATTGTCCTTCTTATTTTGCGGCCAGTGAAGATATCCGATCACCAGCTCGCCAATGAATTCCGAGTCCAACATGCGGCGCCGTTGAACTTTGGTGAATATCCTGAAGTGCTCCCAAGCCTCAACCTCGGCGAGGTCTTCCACTACTCGAAGCATTCCACCTTCGTACATCGAGTAGCGCAACTCTTGAGCATTGAGAACAAGATTCGACTGATTTAGCCGATGAAACATATGCCTTAGCTCATCGTCGTCAACACCTTCAAGCTGACGAACGATCAGCTTGTACCGACGAAATCGGTCGCGATGTTCCTTTTCCATCTCCGAGTACCGCTTGTTCAACCACGGCGTCTCGCTCGGATCAAAAAGATGCCCCAGCTTGCTAACGTCAAAAGAAACCGGGTACGCATCGTCCATGAACTCCAGACAAGCACTCAAGCGTTGCTGGCCGTCGACGATCGCGTACTTGTCTCCCTCGTCGCCATCACCTGGGACTTCGTAAACATAAATCTCAGGCACGGGGAAGCCGCGCAAGATCGTGTCAACAAGGAAGGAGCGCTCCTCGTTTGTCCAAACCGGGCGACGCTGAAAGGAGGGACGCAGCACCAGTCGGCCCGATTGATACAGATCCTGAAACCAGCTGATCGTCTGATGGCTGGTGTTTAGCGCGATTGTTCCGGTCACTACAACCCCTTTCACGTCAGTTATTGATACCTAGAGACCGGCGGTACAAGATGAGACCACGCTCCTGATCCTTCCTCAGTGCCTCCGAATCCTTATAAATCCGCGTGTTGAGCTGCCTACCCTTAAGGACCCTAGGAAGGTAGGCTTCTGAGATTTGGAGGTGTTTAGCCCAGTCTGAACCGAAAGGAAGGTAGCTCAGAAAATAATTCGTCGCAATAACACCATCGAAGATGTAATGCTTCTTGTGCTGATCAAAAAGATCAAGCCCTTCTTCATTTAAGCCAAGAAGGGTCGGATTTGTCCTACGAAACCAAGTCCACGCTCGCTCGAAGTAGACCGACGAGATAACAGCAATGTCCACATCGGACTTCTTATGGAAGATCCTGAACTTCTTACCCGGGTTAATACTCCGGCCCGTTGCAGCACTGCCAACAATAACAATGTCCCGATCGTCCACATCGAGACCTGAAGCAAGAATATTCCGCCACGTAAAATACTGCTCTTTGCTCTCAAAGGTGAATGGGAGGCGGTCAATGACAAGGCGGCCAACCAACACGCTGACCTTGTCGTCAGCCTTCGCCAACTCTTCGAAGTCCGCGACGCTGATGTCTACCCAGTCAGACAAGCTTGTCGACCTCACTGCCTGGTTGTCAGGTTATGCCGCCTCGGGCACAGCAGAGCATTTCAGCGCCGTTGGAGAGATCCTACTCACCACCGCAACGCAGTTCCCGCCCTACCAGCCCGACGTCGCACGTCCTGCCGACGCCATCGTGCCGCTGTACTGCCGAATTTGGCTCTACGGGATCAAGGCCGCCGCTGGCGGCACGCTCCGCGCGTACGGCGAACACCTTCCATCCCGGCACTCCCGGCATCCGCTTCGCTGCGCCGGTCGGCCGGGCGGCGCTGCGCGCCGTCCTCTGGCGTCGCCCAACCTACGAACCCACTCACAACGCCATGCCGGCCCGCAACTCCTGACGAGCGCCGTCAGGGTCACCGCGGACTTGCTGGTCATGGCGCTCGGCTGCCGCGACGGCTACGCCGCCTTGCCACCGCTTGATACGTATAGCCATACGGCTCAGACTCCTACCCTTGTCGTCAGGATGCCTGTCACCTCTGGAGGTGTCGTTTGGCTTGGGAATGGCTAGCTCCAGCGGGCACCCTGCTCGGGACCGTGGTCGGAGGCTTGATCGGCGGTGGATACGCCCGAGGCACACAGAAGCGCCAACACCGGTTCGATCGACGTAAGGCGGTCGACGAGCAGGGGCGAGAAAAGGCCAAAGAAGCTGTCGCCGCGCTTCGGTTCCTTCAACGCCACAACGACGAGGTCGTCAACTGGTTGATGTCTGCTCCCCCAGGAGATCTCAGCGATACGCAAGAGCAGCTAGAACGGCTCGGCCAGGCCGTCGTCTTCCTGACAGACGACGAAGCGCGCAATCAGGTCGAGCTGGTGCACAACGTCATCACAGACAACTTTGTGGCCGACCGATTCGGCCAACACGACTACGCAAGTCCCGCCATCATGGTTTGGGTCGCATGCCGTGAGGGCCTTGAGGTGCTCGGCAGGTACCTGCGAGACGAGCCATCGCAGCCTCCCTCGGAGCAATTGCAGAAGCTCCGTACCGCCTATGACTCCGGACATGACGAGATGGCACGGCAGCATGAAGAGTGGGAGCAGGAGAGAAGGCAGAAGACGTCGCGCAAGCCCGACGTGACGCCCCCAGACAAGAGTTAGGCGGCACCCGTGAACCGCGAAACCATCGCGAAACGCAGAACCCAAGCGCCACAACGGATGCAGCCGTAGCCGCAGGTCAGCGGACATGACGGGGTCTGAGCCCGTCGTCCCTTCCTAAACCGTGTGTCGCAGGTTCGAATCCTGCCTGGGGCACCACCTTTCGCCGGGTGAAATCAAGCTCTGACCAGCGGCAACGCGGTCGGAGCTTGATCTTTTTGGCCGTGGTGTGGTGTTAGGCGCCTGCGCGGACGTGCGCGATGTAGGGCTCGTAGGGCGTCAGGTCTTGGTGTGGTTCGTAGGTGCTGAGGTAGTAGTAGTCGGCGATTATGTTGGCCTGTTGTTCGGTGTTGAAGTCTGCGAACGTCTTGTCGCGCAGGCCTTCTGGGCCGCCGTAGTTGTAGAGGTTCTTGTTGAAGAAGCCCGCCATGGCGGTGGGGAGCAGGCTCAGGATGCTGCGGCCGTGCTGGTACTGGTAGGCGTGGGTCAGTTCGTGGACCAGCCAGCGTTCGTAGCGCGCTTGGTGTTGTGGGGTGGTCAGGACGCCTTTGGGGAAGGTGACCAGTTTCGGGAGGGTTCTGGCTACGCCGAAGCTGCCCAGGAGGCCGCCTTCGGCGAGGGTCAGGGCGCTCAGGTCCAGGGCGTCGCCGAACACCTTGTGGGCCAGCGAGATCTCGGTGGACTCCAGGTTGCGGCGGAAGGCTGGTCGGAACATCGTTGCGGCTCCCGGCTCGGCTACTGGTGTGATGGTAGGCCGGTGGTGAGGCGGTAGCGGAGTTCGTTGAGGGTGGTGCCGCCGATGGTCTCGGTTTTCGCCTGGCCGGTGGTGTGGAAGCCGAAGCGTTCGTAGAAGCGGCGGGCTCGCGGGTTGTCCTCGAAGACCCAGAGGCCCACGTCGGTCTTTCCGGCCAGCGCCGCTGACGCCAGTGCGAAGCCCAGGCCGGTGTTGTAGGCGGAGGCGAGGACGTAGATCGCGTACAGCTCGTGTTCTGCGTCTGGTTCGCGGGACGGGCCCACGCAGGCGAAGCCGACCACCTCGTCGCCGGACAGGCCCACCCACACGCCGCCGTGGGGGATGTCGCGCTCCCACATCTCTTTGCTGCGCTCGACGGAGCGGCCGTCGAGCACCGCGTCCGGGACCAGGCCTCGGTAGGCGTCCTTCCAGGCCTGGACGTGCACGAACGCCACGGCGGGCGCGTCACCTGCAACTGCTGGACGGACTGTCACGGCATCCCCCAGGATCGACGCATGCGGATCATCGTCGACGCGGACCCCGGCATCGATGATGCCCTCGCTTTGTACTACCTGCGCGCTCAGGCCGATACCGAGATTGTCGCCATCGGCACGGTGCACGGGAACGTGCCGGTCGAGCAGGCGACCGCCAACGCGCTTCGGCTGGTCGAGCGGCTGGGCCTCGACGTGCCCGTGGCCATGGGGGCGGCCAAACCGCTGGCTCAGCCGCTCAGGACCGCGGAGGACGTGCACGGGCAGGACGGACTCGGCGGGTACGCGGGCGACGAGGCCGAGGTCGTTCGCACTGACGAGAGCGCCGCGGAGCAGATCGCCGGCCTTGCGCGCCGGAACCCCGGAACGCTCAGCCTTCTGGCCATCGGGCCGCTCACGAACGTCGCGCTGGCGCTGCAGATCGAGCCCCGGTTGCCGGAGCTGCTCGGCAAGGTCGTGGTCATGGGCGGGGCGTTGAACGTGCCCGGCAACATCACCTCGCACGCCGAGGCCAACTTCTGGCACGACCCCGAGGCGGCGGACCTCGTCCTCGCGGCCGGGTTCGAGGACCTCACCATCGTCGGGCTCGACGTCACCATGGCGAGCCACGCGCCGCAGGAGTGGCTGGACGCGCTCCCGCAGGACTGCTACCCGCGGCAGATCCTCGGGTTCTACGCGGATTTCTACGGCAGCTTCCTCGGCAAGAAGGGGTTCGTGCCGCACGACCCGCTGGCGGCCGCGATCCTCACGCGGCCCGAGCTCGCGAGCTACCACGAGGACCGGTTCGCGATCGAGCTCACCGGGCGGTACACGCGGGGCAAGATCGTTGCCGACCAACGGTTCCTGGCGCCGGGCAGTCCGTTCGGCCGTGACGTCACGCCCGAACGCACGCCTGCCAAGTACGCCACGGAGGCGGACCACGCCACCTTCCTCGACCAGCTGAGGCACGCTGTGACACAACCATGACAATTCGCCTACGGGAACCGAACAAACGCCGGGGACCGTGGAAGACATGAACGTCCACTTGAAACGATGGCTCGTGGTCTCGGGGGCCGCCGTGGTCATCGCGACGGGCGTCGTGGTCGGGGGCTCGTACTGGCGGCTCGAGAGCAATCTCCAGACCGTCGATCTCGCGAAGGAGATCACCCACCCCCGGCCTCCGTCGACGCCGGGCCGCCCCCTCAACATCCTCCTCATCGGCAAGGACGACGGCCGGTCCGACACCGCCATGGTCGTCCAGCTGAACGCGAAGGGCGACACGGCCCGCGTGATCAGCATTCCGCGCGACACCATGGTGCCGAGGCCCCAGTGCGGGGCCAACCCGCCCGCCTCGCTCGCCATGTTCAACAGCGCCTTCTCCACGGGCGGCGCCGCCTGCACGGTCGCGACGGTCGAGCAGATGAGCGGCCTGCGGATCGACCACTTCGTGCAGATCGACTTCAACGGCTTCCGCGACGTCATCGACAGGCTCGGCGGCATCGACGTCACCATGCCCGAGGCGATCGACGACGAGAAGAGCGGCCTGCACGTGCCGGCCGGGCCCACGAAGCTCGACGGAACGCAGGCGCTCGCATTCGTGCGCACCCGGTACAGCATCGGGGACGGCAGCGACCTTAACCGCATCAAGAACCAGCAGCTGTTCATGCGCGCGTTGAGCGAGAAACTCGCGAACGAGAACTGGCTCGCGAGCCCGCAGAAAACACTGGAACTCGCCGACATCCTGACGAAGTCCATCGTGACGGACTCCGAAATCGGCTCGATCGCGAAACTGGCCGATCTCGCGGGCAAGCTCACCGCGTTGAAACCGGACGCGATCACCTACGTGACGCTGCCGACCGAGACCTACCTGCCGGACCCGAACCGGGTCCAGCCCAAGCAGCCCGAGGCCGACGCGCTCTGGCAGGCGGCCTGACCTAGCAGGCGGCGCCCTGCCAGTCGTCCGGAACCTGCCCTGCTGACCACGGCTGAGGAGACCCCCAGCGCTCCTCAGCCGTGGACGCTCTGCCCCAGTCGATCACTGCCACCCCCACGGTCTCCCGCCGGTTGAAAGCACGTCCGGTCGAGGTTGTCAGACCACCTCGTTATGGTGGGTCTTCGACCGCCTGTCCGGTGCGTGCGCCGCAGCTCAGACGTGCGGTCGGAGTTTTCCGGTCCGGACGAGGAGGAGGCTGCTTGGGACCCCGGGGCGTCTTCGCGGAGCGGTTCGCGCTGCTCTACGCGGAGGCAGGCGACCCGCCGCTGAAACGAGTCACGGAGTCGGTCGCGCGTGCCCGCCGGACGGACGACCAGGGCCGGCCGCTGCGGGTGCCCGCGCAACGGGTGAGCGACTGGCGGCGCGGGCGCAACGTACCCGCCCGGTTCAGCGGTCTGAGCGCCGTCCTCGAGGTGCTGATCGGCGAGGCCCGCAAGCGCAGGCCGCAGCCGGCGATCGACGGCCTGTACGAGGTCGACGCGTGGCGCGTGCTCTGGGAAGAGGCGCTCGCGAGCCCCGTCACCGATCCCGGACCGCCGCCGGAAGAGGACAACGCCGTCTGCCCGTACATGGGCCTGAGCGCGTTCGGGCCGGACGACGCGAATTGGTTCTTCGGCCGCGAACGGGCGACGAACGCGCTTCTCGAAAAACTGAACGACAACGGCATCACAATGCTCGTCGGCGCGTCCGGTGCCGGTAAGTCGAGTTTGCTGAAAGCGGGCGTGCTGCCCCGGCTGGGTAAAGAGACGATCGTCATTTCGCCGGGCACCGACCCGTTGAAGGAGCTCACGCTCCAGGTGCCGGACCTGGTCCCCGCGCTGGAGAACGCCGACACCTTCAAACAGGAGGTTCAGGCGGCGGTCGGCGACCGCGTGGTGATCATCGACCAGTTCGAGGAGGCGTTCACCCTCGGCGGCGACGAGGACCGGCTGCGGATCTTCGTGCAGGCCCTGCACGCGGCCGCGGAACGGACGGCGGTCGTGCTCGGCGTCCGCGCCGACTTCTACGCCCGCTGCCTCGACTTCCCCGAGCTCTCCGAGGCCCTGCAGACCAGGCAGATGGTGCTCGGCGCGATGTCCGCGGCCGAGCTGCGCGACGCCGTGACGAACCCGGCCAAGGCCGCCGGCCTGCAGCTGGAGGCCGGGCTGGTCGAGGTGATGCTGCGCGACCTCGGCACGCACAACCGCCGCGGCAAGGACGCCTACGACGCGGGCGCGCTCCCCCTGCTCGGCCACGCGCTGCTGGTCACGTGGCAACGCAGGCAGGCGGGCAGGCTCACGACCGCGGGCTACCGGGCTGCGGGCGGCATCCAGGGCGCCGTCGCGGCGACCGCCGAACGTGCCTGGTCCGACCTCGACGAACCGGCCCGCGCCGCCGCTCGGCAGCTGCTCCTGCGCCTGGTCAGGGTGGGTGACGACACGCAGGACACCCGCCGCAGGGGAAGCCGGCACAGCCTGTTGGAGGCCGCCACCACCCTGTCCGCCGCGGAACGCGCGCTCGAGGTCCTCACGCACGCCAGGCTGATCACCGCGGACGCCGGTTCGGTGGAGATCACGCACGAAGCGTTGCTGCAGGCCTGGCCGCGGCTGCGGGGCTGGATCGACGAGGACCGCGCGGGCAACCTCACCCGGCAGCGGCTGGAGGAGGACGCGGCGGCGTGGTCCGAACACGGCCACGACTCGTCGTTGCTCTACCGCGGCGCACGGCTGGAGGGCGTGCGCCAGCAGCAGGACGTCACCGCGGTCGCCAAGGAGTTCGTGCGGACGTCCGAACGCCAGCACCGCAAGAGCGTGTGGCTGCGGCGCAGCGCCGTGTCGCTCGTGGTGGTGTTCGCGCTGATCGCCGCGACCGCCGCGGTGATCGCCGTCCGGCAGCGCAACGACGCGGTGTTCCGCCAGGTCGTGGCCGAGGCGGACCGGCTCACCGACACCGACCCGTCGGTCGCCGCCCAGTTGCTGCTCGCCGCCCACCGGATGCGGCCGGACGACCTGGACGTCGGCTCGAAGCTGCTCGCCACCCAGCAGACGCCGCTGGCCGTACCGCTTCCCGGGCACACCGGGGCGGTCTACCTGACGTCGTTCACCAGGGACGGCACGGTGCTCGCGACCGCGAGCTACGACCGCACCGCACGGCTGTGGGACGTGCGCGACCGGTCGCACCCGAAGCCGCTCGCGGTGATCACCGGGCACGAGGGCTGGCTCAGCTCTGCGGTGTTCTCGCCGGACGACCGGTTGCTCGCCACCACCGGCGAGGACCGGACCATCCGGCTCTGGGACGTCAGCGATCGGGCGCATCCGCGGCACCTCGGGACGGTCGACACCGGGAACGGCATCACCTACCTCCTGGAGTTCAGCCCGGACGGGCGGACGCTGGCCGCGGCGAACGACGACAAGACCGCCCGGTTGTGGGACGTCTCCGATCCGGCCGGCCTGAAACCGCTCGGTGAGCCGCTGAGCGGTGCCACCGCCGCGGTGCGGACGCTGTCGTTCAGCCCGGACGGCAGGACTCTCGCCACCTCAGGGGACGATCGCGCGATCCGGTTGTACGACGTCGCTTCCAGGACTCCGATCGGCACCCCGATGACCGGCCACACCGACGGCCTGCACTCGGTGGCGTTCAGCCCGGACGGCAGGCTGCTCGCCTCGGGCAGCGACGACACGACGGTGCGCCTCTGGGATCCGGCGACCCAGCAACCGATCGGTGACGCGCTGGTCGGGCACACCGGCGGCGTGTGGTCGGTGAAGTTCAGCCCCAACGGGCAGGTGCTCGCCTCGGGCTCGGCCGACGGCACCGTGCGGCTGTGGAACCTGAGCGACCCGGCCTCCCCGACCCCGGTCGGCGGACCGCTGACGGCGCCCAGCGGCGGGGTGTTCGCGGTCGGGTTCACGCCGGACGGGCGGGCGCTCGCCACCGGGGCCGGCGAGAACGCCGTGCGGCTGTGGTCGTTGCCGCAGAACATGGTCCTGGTCCGGGCCACGAACCTGTCGCAGCCCGCGTTCAGCGCGGACGGCGGGCTGCTGGTGGCAGGGGACGGCGTGCGGACCGCCCGGTTGTGGAGCGTGCGGGACGGGGTCACCTCGCTGGGCACGATCGAGGTCGGGCCTGATCGGGGGACCATCCGGCCCAGGCTGCGGCCCGACGGAGGGGTGCTCGCCACCGCCAACGGGCTGACGGACCAGTCGGTGCGGTTGTGGGATCTGCGCAACCCTGCTGCCATCACCCCGCTCGGGGCTCCGCTCGTGCTCGGCACGCGGTTCAGCTCCACGCTCGGGTTCTCGCCGGACGGGCGGATCATGGTCACGGGCAACGACGACAAGTCGGTGCGGCTGTGGGACGTCAGCGATCCGGCGCGTCCGAAGGCGCTCGGCGAGCCGTTGGCCGGCCATCGGGAGTACGTGAACGACGTCGCGTTCAGCCCGGACGGGAAGACACTGGCGACGGCCAGCACCGATCGGACCTTCCGGTTGTGGGACATCGGTGATCCGTCGAGAGCCCGGCCGATCGGTCAGCCGGTGAGCGGGAACGTCGAGCCGGTGCAGCGCGTGCTGTTCACGCCGGACGGCAACACCGTGATCACCGGCGGGACGGACAGGACGATCCGGATCTTCGACGTCCGGGACCGGGAGCGGCCGCGGGAGCTGACCGTGCTGCGCGGGCACGGCCAGCAGGTCAGTTCGCTGTCGATCACGTCCGACGGGAGGACGCTCGCCAGTGGCAGCGCCGACAAGACGTTCCGGTTGTGGGACATCAGCACCCCGGCGAACGCCAGGCCGCTCGGCCAGCAGATGGCGCTGCCGTCAGGGGCCGAGCCGTCCGTCCACTTCAGACCCGGCAGCCGGGTGCTGCTGACCAGCGGAGGCGACGGAGTGCTGCGGCTGTGGGACATCGACGCCGAGCAGCAGGCCGCCCGGATCTGCGCCACGACGACAGGAGCGTTGACCGAGGAGCTGTGGCAGAGCCGGTTGCCCCAGGTCGAGTTCCGCTCTCCCTGCTGACGGTTCGGGCTTCGCGGGCAACTGTCTCACTCGGTGCGCCCTG
The DNA here is from genome assembly GCF_050936595.1 of Lentzea sp. CA-135723. Classification (NCBI taxonomy): domain Bacteria; kingdom Bacillati; phylum Actinomycetota; class Actinomycetes; order Pseudonocardiales; family Pseudonocardiaceae; genus Lentzea; species Lentzea sp. CA-135723. Next base: position 5,143,419 of record NZ_JBNJMK010000001.1, read on the forward strand.
TCCGTTACTGTCCGCAGCATGCGTCTTCTTGCTCGGGTCGGCAGCTTGCGCGCGGTCGTGGCGGTGACCGTCGGGTTCGTCGCCCTCAACATGATTCTGGTGGTCCTCGGCAACGTCACGGACTACGGCACCAACGAGGCGTTCGTGCGGCACGTCCTCGCCATGGACACCACGTTCGGCGAGGGGCTGAAGTGGCGGGCCATCACCAGTTCTGCCGTGGTGACGATCGTCTACCTCGCGATCATCCTCTGGGAGGCGATCGCCGCGGTGCTCCTCACCGCGGGCACCATCGCGTACGCCCGCGACAAGGAGGACAGCGCGCGCAAGTTCGCCTCCGCCGGACTGATGATGATCGTCGCGTTGTTCCTGGGCGGGTTCATCACCATCGGTGGTGAGTGGTTCGCCATGTGGCAGTCGAAGGACTGGAACGGGATCACGGCCGCGCTGCGGATGGTGACCATCGCCGGGTTCGCGTTGGTGCTGGTGCACCTCAGGCCCGCGAGGGCCACTCCGTAGTCGGTTCCAGGCAGAAGACCGGGCCCACGCCCGCGTCCGCTCCCAGTTCGGTCCACCAGTCGCGTTGCTCGGCGTCCTCGACCGCGTCGACGACCACCAGGCCTCCTGCCTCGTGGACGAAGCCGATGAGGTCGCTGAGCACGTGCGAGACCAGGTCGTCCGGCTTCTGGCAGCGGCCCTTCACGCGGACCGCGCGGACGCCCAGGGAGCGGACCAGTTCGATCTCCGCGGTGGACCCCTTGAAGTCTCGTGCGCCGATGTGGATGCCCATGTCGGACAGCAGGTCCAGGTTGTCCGCGGCCTCGCTGTCCTCCGACGCCAGAACGTGCACCGGGAAGCCGAGCAGGAGCCTGCTCGCCTGCAGGCCGGTGTCGGCCAGGACGCGACGCACGTCGCGGACCAGGTCCGGGCTGTTGGCCATGCTCTCGGTCAGGCAGACGGCCAGCATCTCGTCCTGGGAGCAGGCGGACTCGGCCGCTGTTCTGAGCATCCACTCGCCCAGCGGGAGCATCAGGCCGGTGTGCTCGGCCATGGAGACGCACTTCTCGTGCGGGATCAGGCCCGCGTCGCGGTGGCGCCAGTTGAGCTCGGCCTCCACGCAGACGCGCGCCGTGCCGTCCAGGCGCATCACCGGGTTGAAGACCACCTCGATCTCGCCGCTCTCCCAGGCGCCGGGCATCACGGCGGCCAGCGCGAAGTCCTCCTGCTCGCGCTTGTCCTGGGTCGCGTCGTGCAGGCCCCACTGACGGCGGCCGCTGCGCTTGGCCCTCCTCAACGTCATGTCGGAGGCGCGGAGGACTTCGGCCGGGTGGTCGCCGGGGTGCAGGCGCGGGAGGACGCCGATGGTGGCGGACACCGCGACGCCCTGGTCGCCGAAGTAGACCGGTTCGGCCAGTTCGTGCTCGATCGTCCGGATCGTGGTGTCCACGTCCGGGGTCTCCGGGCCGTTCTCCACCAGCACGGCGAACTCGTCGCCCTCCAGGCGGGCGACCATCGCCTTCTCGCCGGCGAAGACCGCGCTCAGGCGTTCGGCCACCAGTTTGAGGACCTTGTCGCCGATCTCCCTGCCCAGGCCGTCCGTGATCACGGCGAACGCGTCCAGGTCCAGGTGGTAGAGGGTCACGCCGTGCTCGATGTCGCTGTGCAGCAACGACTCGAGCCTGGTGGTGAGGTACTGGCGGTTGGGCAGACCGGTCAGGGCGTCGTGCAGCGACTGGTACTGCAGGCGGCCGCCGAGCAACGTGAGCTGGCTGTCGTCGTCGATCATCACCACGTAGTGGCGCGGGTTGTCGTCGGCGTCCTTCTGGACGGTGGCGGCCAGCAGGACGCGGAAGTGCTCGCCGTCCCGGTCGATCAGGCGGGGGCGTTCCTCCACCCGGCGCATCCGGCCGTAGCGCAGGCCCGCGAGAGCGTCGTTGATCAACGGCAGGTCGGCCGGCGCGATCAGGTCGGTCAGCGTCATGCCGTCCACGTCCTCGCGCCGCAGGATCGTGCAGAGCGCCTCGTTGGCGCGCACCAGGTCGCCGTCGAGGCTGACCATCGCGATGCCCGTGGACGAGTGGGCGAAGATGTCCTCGAAGCGCTCCTCGCTGGCCTGGAGGTCCAGCTGGACGGCGCGGTTCGCGCGGAGCAGGGCCTGGCTGACGCTTTCCTGCTGTTCCAGGACGAACGCCTGGATCGCCGCCGTGTACGCGGAGGAGACGGCGGCGATCACCAGTGCGGCGGACGAGGCGTCGGCGCCTTCCTGCACCACGAACCGGGCCAGCACGTCGAGGGAGACGGTGAGGCTTTCCGCGCCCACGCAGTGGATCTCCACCAGGCGCCTGCCCGCGAGGGAGGCCACGCCGGGTTCCTCGGTCAGGGCCTCGGCGACGACGTTGAGGAGCTCGTGCAGTTCCTCGGTCAGCTTGGCTGCCGACAAGGGGATGTACGCGGTGCGGCTGACCTTGTGCGCCCAGTCGCGCGCCAGCTCGTCACGGCCCAGCGGGCGTGACGGTCTCGCGTCGTCCTGGCTCGGCAAATCGATCCACCTGACCTGCTCGGCGAGCAACGGTGGGGAAGCCTACAGCCAGCAACCCGCACCGTCCCCTTGCACGGCCTCGTTCCCCCCAACGGGGGCATAGCCACCTCGTAGCGTTACAAGTTCCTTGCGCTCGATCGAACGAATTTTCTCATGACCACGCCAAACCCTCATCTCTCCATCGAGGGACAGGCGGTCAGCGGAGGGTTGGCGACGGTGAGCGGGCGTCAGGAGCCGATGATGTGCCGCAGCTGCGCCAGCAGGTCCGAGCGCGAGGTGGAACCGAGGCGCTGCCGCATCCGGGCCATGTGGTGCTCGACGGTCTTGGCCGAGATGAAGAGCCGGTCGCCGACCTGCTTGTAGGTCATGCCCTCCAGCACGAGCTGCGCGACCTCGCGTTCGCGGTCGCTCAGCTTGCCGGCGTCCTCCACCACGGGAACGACGTCGGCCTCGGTGGCGCGGCGGGCGGACACCGGACGGCCCTGCAGCAGGCGGGCGCAGTCGAGCAGCCGGACCATCGCCTGGCGGTCGGCCGTGCGGATCGCGGCCTGGCCGGCCAGCCTCGACGCGTCCCACCACAGGCCGACGGCGTGCAGGCTGCGCGCGGCCTCCTCGACCCGGTCGGCGTCGACCTCCCCGGCCACCACGTCCAGCCAGCACTCGGCGGCGGCGGACAGGATCGCGCAGTACCGGCTGCGGTCGCGCACGGCGCTCAACGCGCCGGCGTGCTCCTCCGCGGCCGCGGTGTTCTCGTCGATGATCGCCGCGTGCAGCAGGCTCCAGTGCAGCTGCGTCGCCCACAGCGGCGGATTTCCCAGCGACCGCAACAGGGCAGAGGCCTGGGCGAGGTGCGGCGCCAGGCGTTCCTGGTCGCGCAACCGGGCCGCGGCGGCGGCGAACTCCCCCAGCGGCAGCAGGCTGAACAGGTCGACGGGGTGCCGCAGCACGGCCTCGCACGCCTGCTCCCACGTGCGCCGCAACGTGGCGAGGTCGCTGTTGCGCCGGGCCACGCCGACCTCCAGCGCCACCGCGAAGATCCAGTCACGGGGCTCGAACGCGCCGCGCACCGACATCAACGTCTCGCGCGCCACGGCCAGGTTCCCGCGCAGCATGTGCAGCCAGGCCTGCAACAACCGGTGCCGCACGGACATCAGCACGCCGCCGGTCCCGGTCTCCACGGCCCGGTCCAGCACGGACTCGGCCACGTTCGGCTCACCGCAGTGCACCGCGACCAACGCGGCGAGCACGGCGGGGCTGTCCGGCAGCAGGACCGCTCCCCCTGCCGGTTCGAGCATCGACGAAGCACGCACCAAAGTGGACAGTGCGGTGGTGTCCGCGCCAACGACGGACTGGCGAACACCCTGCAGCATCAGGGAAGCCGACCCGCCGAGCATCGTCGGCGGCTGCGGCGGGTTCTCCTCGAACAGGTGCCCGGTGCCGATCAGCCCGATCCCGGCGAACGCCGACGCGTACGGCGTCGCGGCCCACCGGAACAGCTCGGTGCTGCGCGCCAGCTGACCGCGGTGGGCCAGCGCGACCGCCGCCACCTCGGCCGCGGTCCGCCGGTGCGGCGAGTCGGGCACGCTGATGACCTGGTCGGCGAGCCGCAACGCGCCGTCGAGGTCGCCCGCCATCGCGGACGCCGTCGCCCACGAGGCCGCGGTCTCGGCGGACGGCGTGCCGCCACCGGTCGAGGCCTTGAACAGCCGCGCGGCCAGCGCGGGATCGGACGGCAACGCCTCACGGGCGGCCGCGACGAAGACGGGCCCGCCGATCCCGCTGTCCAGCAACGGCCGGACCAGGTCGAGCACCGGCCCGCCGCGTTCCAGCTGCAGCCGCGCCAGCTTCTGCCGCACCGCGATCCGCCGCTCGGCCCTGGTCAACGCCCCGACCGCGCGGTGCGCGAGCGGCAGCAGCGTGCCGTCCTCCGCCAGCAGCCCGGTCGCCCGCGCGGCCTCGATGATGTCGCTGACCTCGTCGAAGTCCTTGTCCAGCAACGCCGACAGCAGGTCCAGCCGCTGGGCCGCACCGGCCTCGGCGGCCAGCAGGAACCGCTGCAGGTCGGAGTCCAGCCAGTCGAGGTCGGCACGGAACGCACCGAGCACATCGGCGGAAACCTCGGACACGGCCCCAAGACGTTCCACGAACAGAGGAACGCCACCGGTCTGTGCGAACACGAAGTCCGCCACGGGCTTAGGAGCGTTCAGCACCTCACGGACCTGGTCGCGCGTCAACGGTGCCAACGGCACGACGACAGCGCCACGGGTCAACTCGGCCAACGCCGCACGACGCGGCCACGGCCGATAGGCCAGCACCAACAGCGGTTCGGCAGAAAGCGCGCGCAGAGCGGCATCGTCCAGCAGGTGCGCGTCGTCGACGACGCGCACGGCTGTGTTGGTGATCTCCGAAAGCAGCGCTGTCTTGCCGTAACCACCAGGCGCCGCAACGACAACGCGCAGGCTTGTGCCCGGTTCCGCGTCGTTGATCCGGTCGAGCACACCTCGCACGGAGGCGTCCAGCACCAACCTGGCTCGCGTGGTCACGCTCAACGGCCGTCCTCATCGTCATCTCGGGATCGGGAGCTGGAGCTCGAACGGCGCCCGACGGGCTTCAGCACGTTCGTCACGCGCTTCACCCGCCTCGGCGGCAGCTCCAGCGGGGACACGTCCACCGGCGGGCGGGGCGGTGGAGCGGAGAAATCGTCGTCGTCGGGCCTCGGTGCCTCGCCGACGGGGAAACGCAGTGCGGATTCACGGGTGTGCACCAGGACCGACGTGTCGAGCGGTTCGGGTTCGACCTCGGGGCCCAGCAGGACGAGCCGCGCCGCGACGGCGAGGCCCTTGGCGACGGAGTGCTCCGGCGCGGCCTCTGCCAGCACCCGGCAGTCGACGGTGGACGACAGCACGTCGCCGATCACCGTCATCCGGCAGCCGCCGCCGACCAGCAGCACGGCGTCCGGTTGCACCGCCCCGACCGCGCGGACGAACGTGGCGGCCAGGTGCTCGACGGCGGGACGGACCTCGTCGACGAACTCGTCGCGCCCGATCTCCACCCCGCTGACCACCACCGACTGGCCGGCCGGGCCGAACGCCCGCTTCGCCGCCTCGCACTCGGCCGCCGACACGCGGGCGTCCTTGCCCGCCCGCCCGCGGACGAGACCGAGCAGCAGGTCGTCGAAGTCGGCGCCGGTGTGGTGGTCGATCCCGTCGACGTGGTTGACCAGCTCGAACGTCCGGTTCTGCGCGCGCTTCACCACGGAGGCGGCGAACGCGTGGCTGCCCAGCGAGAACACCGCGAGCGACGCGTCCGGCGTCACGCGGGCCCGCACGGCGTGGTTCTCCGCGGCCGCCAGCGGCTCGGACACGAGCGTCACGTCGGGCAGTCCGACGGCCCGGAGCGCGGCGTAGAGCTGGCCCCGGCGGTAGGGGCCCCACCCGGCCGGGTGGCTCACGGCCAGGTGACGGGGCTGTTCACCCTCCCGGGCGACGACCTCGCCGACCACCCACATGACCAGCAGCGCGGTGAGCTCCTCGGCCGGGCACAGCTCGGGACCCAGCGAGAACGGCACCGCGTCACCGACCCGGCGAGCGAAACCGGTGGCGCTCCAGCCGGGCACGCCGCGCTCGCCCACCGAGAACGTTCCCGCGTCCGTGAGCTGCAACGACGACGGCACCACCAGGACGATCTCGGCATCCCTGGCACCGTCGAGGCGGCACACGGCAGCCGTCGTGCGGGTGGTCCCGACATCGACTCCGAGTACGTACGCCAAAGCTCTTCCTCACCTGTTCGCAGCAGCGACCAGTACCTACACGGGTGAACAAGAGACGCTCAAGCGCGGCCCCTAATCCCCTAGGGGGTCAACGAGCGTCACCCGTCTGGGGAACGGGGATTGACTGGGAGTGATCCCCGATGCAGGCGCAAACCTGATTCCCATAACTTTCTGGCCGCACACCCCAACTGATACGACGTGCCTCAACAGGAGTTCCTTCGATGACCCAGCCCAGCAACCTCCACGACTTCGTGCTCAACCTCCTGAGCGACCCGAGCCTGAAGGCCGCGTTCGCGAACGACGCCCAGGGCACCCTGGAGCAGGCTGGCCTGGCTGACATCACCGCGCTCGACGTGCAGGAAGTCATCCCGCTGGTGCTGGACCTGGTCCCCGCCGTCGACGGTCTGCCCACCGTCGAGAGCCTGGACCTGAACCTCCCGGCCGACGACCTGCTCGCCGAAGGCCCGCTCGGCGCCATCAGCCAGCTGCAGGCGGTCGCGTCGCAGCTGACCTCGTCGGGCGTGAGCCTCAGCGACCTCCACACCTCGTCGGCCGGCGTGCTCGCCGCGGACGCGGACGGCCTGAACCTGCTCATCGCCAACAACACCCTCGGCGAGCTCACCTCCGCCGGTCTGGGCCTGGGCGGCGACTTCTCCGCCGTCACCGACGTGACCTCGGTCCTCGACCAGACCGCGTCCCCGCTGACCGGCACCGTCCTCGACGTGGCCGACACCGCGACCGCGACCGTGGACGCGCCCCTCGACGGCGTGACCTCGACGGTTCCCGGCCTCGACGGCGTCCTCGGCCACCTCGGCGGCGTGACGGGCCTCGCCCACGACGCGCTGGGCGTGCTGGGTGGCGCCGACGCCAACCTCGGCGCCGTCAACGTCTCCGGTCTCGGCGACCTCGCCACCGGCGACCTGGGCGTCCAGTCCCACGACACCATCACGCAGGTCACCAGCACCGCGACCGGCGTCGTCGACACCGCCACCGGCCTCACCGGCACCGCGACCGGCCTGGTCGACCACTCGCCCGTCGGCGGTCTCCTCGGCAACGTCACCGACGTGACCCACAACGTCCCGGTCGTCGGCGACCTGGACCTGGGCCTGCTCGGCTGAGCCACCCTCCCCAACGCGGACCGGCCCTGTCTCTTCCGGACAGGGCCGGTTCGTCGTCTCCGCCGTTTCGCCGCCTGACAAAACGTTGAAAACGGTTCACGTCCTGCTCGGTGAGCAACGTCACCGTCCTCCCGAACTGCCCCATCCGCCCGAACAAAACCGGTATTGCGTTCGAGGCTTTCACCCAAGGGGGTGAACACGGCACTATGAGTCAGGTGATGGCACCGCCCTGGCTCGACGTGCTCGACGAGACGATCGGGGCCTGCGTCACGCACCGGAGGCCCGATCTGGAGGCCCGGCTGCGGGAAAAGCGGGCACAGCAACTCGACCCCAAGTTGCGCGTTCTCGTCGTCGGCGAGTCCAAACAAGGCAAGAGCCAGCTCGTGAACGCGTTGCTCAACGCGCCTGTGTGCGCGGTGGGCGACGACATCACGACGACTGTGCCGACCTTCGTCCAGCACGCCGACACGCCGTCGGCGGCTCTGGTCCGCAACGCCTCGGCCGGCGGATCGATCTTCCACACCCCGACCGAGCGCATCGCCGTGCCGATCGACCAGGTGACGAAACAGGCGACCGCGCAGCACGTCGTGCGGGCCGAGATCGGCATCCCGCGCGCGCTGCTCGACAGCGGCCTGGTCCTGATCGACACCCCCGGCGTCGGCGACACCCGGTCCGCGCACACCGCCAGCACGTTCGCGACGCTCATGCAGGCCGACGCCGTGCTGATGGTCTCCGACGCGACCGGCGAGCTGACGTCCGCGGAGATGACGCTGCTCAAGAAGGTCATGGAGGCCTGCCCGAACGTCACGGTGGTCGTCACCAAGATCGACCTCGTGCCGTCGTGGCGTGCCGTCGTGGAACGCAACCGGGCGCTGCTCGCCCGCGCCGGCGTCCGCGCGAAGCTCATCCCGGTGTCCTCGGCGCTGCGGTTGCGGGCGGCGAAGACCGGCGACCAGCGTCTCAACACCGAGTCCGGGTTCCCGGAGCTGGTGACGTGCGTGCAGAGCGACATCGTGGCGAGCGCCGACCTGCTGGCCCGCCGTGCCGTGGCCATGGTCGCGTCGTCGGCGATCACGCAGCTCGTCACGCCGTTGCGCGAGGAGCTGACGGCCCACGACTCGTCGCACACCGTCGCCACGATCTCGACGCTGCAGGAGGCCCAGCGGCGCGTGGACGAGCTGCGGCGGCGGTCGGCGCGCTGGCAGAACGTGCTCAACGACGAGATGGCCGACCTGATCTCAGACGTCGAGTACGACCTGCGCGACCGGACCCGCAAGATCCTGCGCGAGGTCGACAAGACCTACGACGAGGCCGACCCCGCGATCGGCTGGGACAAGTTCGAGCAGTGGCTGGAGGACAACCTCAACGAGGCCGCCACCACGAACTTCGCCTGGCTGATGGAACGCGCGGAGTGGGTCGCCGCGAAGGTCGCCCGCAACTTCCCGGTCTACCGCGAGGACCTGATCCCCGGTTCGGTGCTGCCGGACGACCTGCTGGAGCCGGCGAGCAAGCTGGAGAAGCCGAAGATCGAGCCGTTCTCGGTGCCGCAGAAGCTCTTCACGGGTCTGCGCGGCTCGTACGGCGGCGTGCTGATGTTCGGTCTGGTGACCTCGCTGGCCGGCATGCCGCTGATCAACGTGATCTCGCTGGGCGCCGGCGCGCTGTTCGGCGGGAAGTCCATTCTGGACGAGTCCGACCAACGGCTGAAGCGCCGTCAGGCAGCGGCGAAGGCCGCCGCGCAACGGCACGTGGACGACTTCTTCATGAAGTTCTCCAAGGACGTCCGCGACTCCGGCCGGCACATCCAGCGGTCGCTGCGCAACCACTTCAGCACCCTCGCCGAGGAGCTGCAGGAGACGTTGCTGGAGTCGGCCCGCAGCGCCAAGCGCGCGGTGCAGGACGACCAGACCGAACGCGAGCGCAGGCTGCGCGAGGGGCGCAAGGAGCTCGACCGGCTCGTCCTGCTCTACAAGAGGGTGCAGGCACTCGGGGGTCCCGCTATGGAGCTCACCGCGTGACATTGGACCGCGTCGTCTGGTCGATGCTCCAGGAGGCGCTCGGCGTCTACCGCGACAGCCCGCGCGCCACGGCCTGGCTGCGCTCGCACGTCGAGCGCTACACCGAGCCCGTGCGGATCGCGGTGGCCGGGCGGTCGCGGATCGGCAAGTCCACCGTGGTCAACGCTTTGGTCGGCGACGAGTTCACGCCGCAGGGCACGTTCGTCTGGTACCGCGGTGGGGTGGAACCGCGGGCGCACGTGTTCGCCGGGCCCGGCCGGCCGCACGAGGTCGCGATCGGTCGGCGCGGCAGCCGCAACCACGTGGAGACCGGCCAGTTCGACCGGTCCGACCGGGTCGTCGTGGACTGGCCCGCGCGGACGTTGCGCGACGTCGTGCTGATCGACACGCCCGCCGAGGCGACACCGGAGCAGGTGCTCGGGGACGCGGACGCGTTGCTGTACCTGATGCGGCACGTGCAGGACGAGGACCTCAAGTTCCTGCAGTCCGCCAACGACCACCCGATCGCGCGGACCGCCGCGGTGCACACGGTCGCGGTGCTGGCGCGGGCGGACGAGATCGGGGCGGGCCGGATCGACGCGCTGTCGTCGGCCAAGCAGATCGCCCGCCGCTACCGGCGTGACCCGGCCGTGCAACCGTTGTGCCAGAACGTGGTCTCGGTCGCCGGGCTGCTCGCGGTGGCCGCGAAGACGTTGCGGGAGGACGAGTTCGCCGCGTTGCGGACGCTCTCCTCCCTTGGGCGCGAGGAGCTCGAGGACCACCTGCTGTCGGCGGACCGGTTCGTCGGGGAGCAGTTCCCGGTGGTCATGGAACCCGTTGTGCGGCAGGCGTTGCTGGAGCGGTTCGGGATCTTCGGCGTCCGGCTGATCACCGCGTTGATCAGGCAGGGCTTCGACTCGCAGGTGAAGCTGACCGGGCAGCTGGTGCAGCGCAGCGGGCTCGGCGAGCTGCGGGACTCGATCGCAATCCACTTCGTCGAACGCCGCGAGGTGCTGAAGGCGCGGTCGGCGCTGCTGGCGCTGGACGTGCTGTTCCGGATGGAACCGCGGCAGAACTCCCGCAAGCTGATGGCCGACCTGGAACGGGTCGTGGCCTCCGCGCACGACTTCCGCGAGCTGCGGCTGGTGGCGGCGCTGCAGTCCGGCAGGACGAAGCTGCCCGCCGAGCTGCAGACCGAGGCGTTGCGGCTGGTCGGCGCCGAGGGGGTCGCGCCGGCCGCCCGGCTCGGGTTCGAGTACGAGGCCGACGCCGGTGAGCTGCGGGAGGCGTTGCTGGACGCCCTGCTGCGGTGGCAGGCGCAGGCGGCGGACGTGCACGCCTCGTTCGACCACCGCAAGGCCGCCCAGATCGTCGTGCGCACCTGTGAGGGCCTGCTGCCGCAGTTCTCCTGAGGCACGATGGATCACATGGAACTCGTGCGCTGGGAGGACTCGCACTTCGGCTACCTGCTCCGGTGGGCCTCCGATCCGCGGATGACCGTGTACGTCGGCAACGGGATGCCGTGGACCCCCGACTACGTGTCCTCGCGGCACGCGCAGGCGTTGGAGCACTGGGAGGTGCACGGGTTCGGGCTGCACGTCGTCGTGGTGGACGGGGTGGTGGCCGGGCTCGCGCAGATGCTCGACGGGGATCTCGGGGAGATCGAGATCGGGTACTGGATCGACCCCGGCTGGTGGGGGCGCGGCCTGGCCACCGAGGTGGCCGTCGAACTGCGGGACAAGGCGCTGGCGATCGCCGACCGGGTGGTGGCGGGGACCGACGCGCGCAACGCGGCGTCGCAGCGGGTGCTGGAGAAGGCCGGGCTGCGGTACTTCACCAGCAAGATGATCGATGGAAGGCTTCAGCACTGCTTCGCGTTGGAGCGGGGTATGAGCGACAAGGGTGTGCTGCGGTACAGCGCTTTCACCACCGATCCCGCCGGCGGGAACCCGGCAGGGGTGGTGCTGGACGCGTCCGAGCTGAGCGATGCCGAGATGCTGGGGATCGCCGCGCGCGTCGGGTACTCGGAGACGGCGTTCGTGCTGCCGCGCGGCCCGCGGGAGTTCGGCGTCCGGTACTTCAGCCCGGTGGCCGAGGTGCCGTTCTGCGGGCACGCGACGATCGCGACCGCCGTCGCGCTGGCGGAACGGCTCGGGGACGGGCCGTTCACGTTCCACACGCCGGCCGGGGAGATCAGCGTGGCCACGGCCGACGGGACGGCTTCTCTGGTGAGCGTGCCGACCAGCAGTTCGCCCGCTGATCCCGCGCTGGTGTCCGCTGCCCTGGAGGCGTTGGGGTACACCGAGATCGGGGATCTGCCGGTGCACGTCGCGTTCGGTGGGGCGCGGCATCTGGTGGTGCCGTTGCGGGACCGGGACCAGTTGCGCGCGTTGTCCTACGACTTCGACGCGTTGCGCGACTTGATGTTGGCGCACGACCTGACGACTGTGCACCTGTTCTGGCGCGAGTCAGGTGGCTTGGTGCACGCGCGCGACCCGTTCCCCGTGGGCGGGGTGGTCGAGGACGCGGCCACCGGGGCCGCCGCGGCGGCGTTCGGCGGGTATCTGCGGGATCTCGAAGGGCCACAGCGGTTCGTGATCTCGCAGGGCGAGGACATGGGCAGGCCGTCGCGGCTCGAGGTCGACGCGACACGGCCGGATCGCCGGGTGTCGGTGACGGGCGCGGCCGTCGTGATCCCCTAGGTTTCCCCTGGCTCCTCGGATCTCCTTGGGCTCGACGCCGCTGCCCCGCAGCGCAGGGTACGCGGCAGCAGCGTCGAACCGAGGGGTGCGCACCCTCCCGCGCCGGACCCGTTGAGCGCTGCCGCAAGCGCCGGGCCGGAAGATCGATCGATTGCCACTATGCCCCGATCGAAGGGTGGTGGCGCATTCAGAAGGGGGATACAAGGTCTTTATGCCCGAGCTGGAGCTTCGCCACCTCCGTGCGGTACGGACCATCGCCGAGGAAGGCAGCGTCACCAAGGCCGCCACGCGCCTAGGCCTCACCCAACCGGCGCTGTCCGCGCAGCTGCGGACGGTGGAGCGGCTGGTCGGAGGTCAGCTGTTCGACCGGACGCGCAGCGGCTGCGTGCCCACCGACCTGGGGCGGCGCGTGCTGGGCACGGCGCGGCTGGTGCTGGACGAGATGGCCCAGCTGATGTCGACCACCCAGGCCGTGGACCGGCGCGGGCCCCTGATCTTCGGGTGCATCCCGATCCTCTACTTCGCCGCGCTCGTCTCGGAGCTGCGGACGTTGAACGCCGACGTGCGGGCCGAGGTGCGGCCCTCGTCCGCCGAGATCGTGGACATGCTGGAGGGCGGGCAGGTCCACGTGGCGCTGTTCGAGTTCTTCGACGGGATGCAGGCCAGGGACCTGGCCGGGATCGAGCTGCGGAAGCTCGTCACGGAGCCCGCGTTCGTGGCGTTGCCGGAGACGGATCCGCTGGCCGTCTCCGACGAGGTGGACCTGGCCGCTCTGGCCGATCGGGACTGGGTCACTCCGCCGAAGCAGCAGATCGGGTCGCGGACGCAGATGTTCCAGGTGTGTGCCGATGCCGGGTTCGTGCCCCGGCTCACCCACCACACCGGGGAGGCGAGCATGGCTCGCGGGCTGGTGGCGGGTGGGTGTGTCTCGTTCGCTGCCGCGCCTTCCCGTGGTGGGGAGGGGATCGTGATCCGGCGGTTGCGGGGGATGCCGTTGATGACCGACATCTTCGTGGCCACGCGGCGGGACTCGCCGGTGGCGGGGCGAGCGCATGAGGTTTTCGCTTGCGCGGCTGAGGCTTATCGGTCGGTGTTGGACCGGAATCCGGAGTACCGGAAGTGGTGGGACGCGCATCCGGAGGCGCATCCGGAGTTCAACTGACGTGCTGGGGTGCTGTTTGGGCCGTGGCTTCGGCGCCGTTGCGAGGCACTGGTCGGACCGGAGCGGCCGGGCTGAGAGTGCCCGGCCGAGCCACAAGTCCGGTTGAGAGCGCGCGCCTGGCCTGCGTGCGTGGCCGGCCTGCGTTGACGACTGCGGTTTGGGTGCGGTTCAGACCTTGATCGGCGTGGTCGGGCGGCCCAGGAGCTTTTCGAGGTCCGGGCGCACCTCGGCGAAGGTGCCGTTGCGGATGTTCTTGAAGAAGTCCACCAGGAAGGCCGGCACCCCTGCCGCGATCAGGTCCTCGTCGCTGACGTCCTGGTACCTGTCGCCCGCCAGTTCCGGGAACGACCAGCTCGTCGAGCCGGTGAGCTCGTAGGTCTGGTTCTCGTGGCCCGGGGTGGTGAGGGCCGCGGCCGCGCCCTCGGCGAAGTCCTCGCGGGAGGCGCTGGCCACTCGGCCGTCCTTGGTCGAGATGGCGACGGTGTCCTGGGCGAGGGCTCCGAGGTAGTTCTCGTGGTACATGCCGTTGCGCAGGAAGGTGTACGGGAGGCCGGTGGCCTTGATGGCCTCCTCGGTGGCCTTGTGGACCTCGGCGGCGAGGGACGGGGACGTGGTCGCGTCGGTGAGGCTCGTGTAGAAGATGTGGCCCACGCCGTGTTCGACGGCCTTGGCGATGGCGTTCTTGTGCTGCTGGATGCGGAGGCTGCTGTCGTGGTCGTCCGCGGAGACGATCAGGAGCTTGTCGGCGCCGCGGAAGTTCAGGGACTCGGGGTCGTTGAAGTCGCCCTGGCGGACCTCGACGCCTTCGAGGGTGAAGTTCGACGGGGTGCGGACCGAGACGATCACCGGCTCGGTGGTGCGCTTGAGGGTGTGGCGGACTGCTGCGTTGCCGAGTTGGCCGGTGGCTCCGGTGATGAGGATCGTCATGCGGCAAGAGTGGGGTTAGTGCTAACTTTTGGTAAGTACCCACTTTGAAGTCGGGTACTTACCTGGAGGTGAGCATGCAGGTCGTCATGTGTCCCGAGCGGGCGATCATGGAGCACGTCACAAGCCGGTGGGGTGTGCTGGTGCTGCAGGCCCTGTCGGACGGGGAGGCCTGGCGGTTCAGCGCGCTCAAGCGGGAGCTGGCGCTCGCCAGCGAGAAGATGCTGACGCAGACGTTGCGGACGCTGGAGCGGGACGGGTTCGTGCACCGGGAGGTGCTGCCCGTCATCCCGCCGCACGTGGAGTACACGCTGACGCCGCTCGGCAAGGGGGCCGCCTCGCACCTCGTGGCGCTGGCCGAGTGGATCGCCGCGCACCAGGTCGAGGTCGCCGACGCGCAGCTCACCTATGACGCGTCCTGAGGTTGGCCGGAGACCGGGCAGTCAGAGGTCGGGTCAGTCACTCGTTTGCGCAGTGAAAGTTCTCACTTGAACGCTGGTTTTCGGGGATAAAGGTCGGATGGGTCACGATTAGGGGGCGCGATCTGGCCCCCGTGGCTGGCATTATGGACCAATGGCCCAACCGTTCACCGACGAAAGCCATCCGGCTGAGCCCTATCCGGGTACACGTCCAGACCACTGTTTCGTCCACGTCGACGAAACCGGCTGGCCAGTGCGCCCGGACCTCACGATGGAGTCGGGGTGGCGAGTTGAGCCGGAGAACGTCGATCTAGACCAATGGCTCGCTGACCTTGGTGAGCCGCCGCTGGCGGGCCGGATGCCGGTGCTGGGTTATGGCAGCAACGCGAATCCGAGCAAGCTGACCTGGCTTCGTGAAGAGCTCGGACTTGAGGGCCCCGCGGTCGTGCTGCGCGCACGGTGCGAGGGCCTTTCTGCTGTCTGGGCCTCGGGGTTGCGCAAGCGCGACGGACAGCGTCCGGCGACGTTGGCCGGTGCGCCCGGCGTGGTGGAGGAGCACTCCATCTGGTTCGCGACGCCCGAGCAGCTGCGGGTGCTTGATCGGTGCGAGGGTCGCGGGCTGCGGTATCGGCTCGTGCGTGTCCACACCGGCCGTGTGGTGCTCTACAACGGTGGCGTCATCGACAGCGTTCTGGCGTACACGGCGGGCAGCAAGAAGCGGATGCCCGTGCTCTTCAACGGCCGTATGGTCCGGTGCGCGGACGTGTCGCAACGTGGTGCGCGCGTGCTGGGCGAGAGGCCTGCCATGAACGACGGACTGGACGTGACCGAGGTCCACGGCGACCCGAGCGCGGACGACTGGCCAGAGCTGCTGTTCGTCTACGGCACGCTCAAGCCCGGCGCAAGCGCTTGGCACCTGATGGAGCCGCACGTCGTAGAGACCGAGGAGACGCACCTGCCCGGCACGTTGTTCGACACCGGGCTGGGGTATCCCGCGCTGCGGCCCGGCGCCGGCCTCGGGGTGCCGGGGCACGTGCTGCGACTGAAGTCCCCGGAGGACTCGCTGCCGCTGCTCGACGAGTACGAGGGCGACGACTACCGGCGCGTGCGCGTCGTGCTGCCGGACGGGCGCATCGCCTGGACGTACATCTGGACCGCCGAGGTGCAGGGCATGTCCGAACTTCCGGACGGATGGGACGTCCACCAGATCCGGTGAATTTCCGGCACGTTGTGTGGGCTGGTTGATATTTGGGCACATCCTTCGGTGGTAGGAGGTGCACCCATGAATCGACGGTTGATCGGCTGCGGACTCGGACTGCTGGTGCTCGCTTCCGTGACGGCCTGCGGCGAGAGAACCTCGGGCAGCGGCTCGGCGCAGACGTTGCCGACCACGACGCCGACGTCGTCTTCGACCGCCCCGTCGCCCGCCACCCCGACCGAGGGCAACTCGGGAGCGGTCGTGCCCGCCGTGAAGCGGTGCGACTCGACCGTCCTGAAGGGCGAGGTCGCGCCCACGGACGCCGGCGCGGGCAACCGGTACGGCAAGTTCGTCGTCACGAACTCCGCCACGATGCCGTGCACGCTCAGCGGTTACAGCGGTTTCCAGCTGGAGAACGCGACCGGCGCGGTGCCGACGAAGCTGGAGCGCAAGGCAGACCCCGGGCCCGTGCAGATGACGCTCGCACCGGGCGGCAAGGCGTCGGCGAACCTGCACTGGGGTGTCGTGCCGTCCGGCGACGAACCCGTGGAGGGACCGTGCCAGCCGGAGCCGTCGAAGGCGGCGGCGATTCCACCTGACGAGACGGCACCGCTCACCGTGCCGTGGACGCTTGGCCCCGTCTGTTCCGGTGGCCGGATCGAGATCAGCGCCTTCTACGCTTCGTAGATGGACGCACCTGGATGGCTCGCCGTGCTGCCGCACGGCGAGCGCATCGCCTTGTCGTTGCGCTCGGCCGGTGTGCCCACGACCGTGACCGACGACATCGAGGCGGTGGTGAAAGCCGCCGACCGGCCCGTCGTCCTCATTGGACACTTCACCGGCGCACCCGCCGCGGTGCGGTTCGCGCAGACGCACGCCGGGCTCGCCGCGCTCGTGTTGATCTCCCCCGTGCTCGGCATGTGGGACGGCGCGTCCGCCGACCTCGCGGACCTCATGGACGAGGTCGGCTTCGGGCCCTCGCTGGGCGACCTGCCGACGTTGTGGCTGCACGGCTCGGACGACGAGATCGTGCCGATCTCCGACACCCGCGCGGGCACCGACCGCATCCGCGGGTCGGCGTTCGAGGAGCACGTCGCCGAGGGGCTCCTGAGCGACGGCGAGGCTGTCACTCGGGTGCTGGAGTTCGCCCGAAAGGTCATCTGACACCATTTCGGGTGCCATGGACCAAGACGACCTCGTGCTGCTGATCACCGTGGTGGTCGAGGCGGCGAACGAGCCCCAGGCGCGTGCCGCGTGCGACGCGCTCCTCACCCGTGCGGGTGCCCAGATCGTGGACGCCAGGGACTGCTCCGACGAGGAGCCGGGCTGCTGGGCCGTCGTCATCACGCGGCCGAGCACCGAGAAGGCCACCCACAACGTCGCCGCGGCGCTCGCGCGGGCCGTTCGCACCTTCGTGCGCGGACTGGGTGACGACTTCGGCACGCCGAGGGTGGCGTGCGAGCCTCCGACGGCGTGGACCGTGCTGGACGAACCCGCGCTGATCAGCAAGCTCGTCCCCGGCGCCGAACGCGTGCTGGTGGAGGTGTGGGCCGGAGATGACCCGTTCGGTGCAGGCACTCCGCGTGACAACTCGCCCAGCAGGCCGTCTTGATTCACCCGGCCGGTCGGCAGGATTCCACGACAGGCTGTAGGCGGCATTGTGAGAGTCATGACACGCGTGAGCAAGGGGCCAGCAGCGCGCTCAACTGATCATTAAATCAAGGCCCGTTCGAGTGGATTCAGGCATCCACCCGGTTAGCCGATCTTCGCTCTCAACTGTGAAAATCTGGGCACAATCTCTACTAAGGGTGGTCGTCAGACCATCTTGTTCCGGAGGGTTCGGGAGCCGACATGGCCAGCATCGAAGAGGTCCGTGCCGCAATTGCCCAGGCGATCGACAAGGCGGCTCAAAGCCAGTCGGCCCTCCAGCAGGCGGCTGAGCTCGCCGAGGACGCGCAGCAGTTGCTGACATCGGTCACGCAGGGATCCGTGCAGGCGGACGTCGAGACGACGAACGCCCAGTTCGCCCAGGTCGTGTCCGGTGTGAGCGAGCTGCAGAACTTCCTCGGCGCCGGCATCTCCGGGGCCGAGGGCATCAACAGCAGGCTTTGATGGCGTCCATCGGCGAGGTTCGTGCCGCGCTCGAGCAGGCGAGCGAGATCCTGCGGGAGTCGTACCGCAGCGTGCGCACCGCGCAGGAGGACCTCGACGAGGCGGTCGCCATCCTCGCCGAGTCGAGCGAGAACCACCACGAGTCGCTGCTTCCAGTCGAGTTCGTGCGCGCGAAGGAAAGATTCCCCGATCAGCTGGAGCTGATGGTGGGAACCCTAGAGCGCATCCAACGACTCACCGTGGAGCTGTGATGAGCAGGCGGGACGACCGGCGGGCGAAGATCGAGAACGCCTTCGCGGAGTTCCAGCGCGCCGTTTCGGCCGCGCTGGGCTCCGTGGCGCGCGAGCACCGGGCGCTCGCCACCGAGCACGCCAAGGACATGTTCGAGTTCACCGTGCGCGGCATGGGCATCGACAAGGCGCTGCAGGACGTCGCGCTGCGCGACGTCACCCCGTTCCTCGTCGTGGACGAGAAGCGCGCGAAGAACCCGCGCCAGGCGCCATTGTCGATGGCGCAGTTCCAGGAACGGCTCGACCAGATCCGCTACGACTGGCAGCAGTCGTTCCACGAGTGGACGTCATCGGGTCCCGCCCAGCTGACCGAGCTGGTGAGCTCGGTCGCCGCCGGGCCGGCGTCGTGGCCGCACGAGTCGTGGCTCGGGCACCCCGGCACGCACGACGGCAGCGAGGGCGTGCCGGAGCTGTGGCGGATCGGCACCGGCGTGGTGACGTCGGCGCCGGAGCCCGTGCCGTTCCCCGTGGCCGTGCCGCTGCTGGACCAGGCGCACCTGCACATCTCGTCCACTTCGGACACCCGCCAGCAGGCCGACACGCTGGTCGAGTCGTTGCTGCTGCGAGTGCTCTCGCACTTCCAGCCCGGTCTCGTGCACGTGCACGTGTGGGACATCGGCCAGCTGACCGGGTCGTTGCCGGGGCTGTACCCGCTGACCCGCGCGAACCTGCTGACGGTGCACGACCCGGCGCGCCTGCACGAGCTGCTGGACGAGCTGTCCGAGCACATCCGCCAGGTGCACACCAAGGTTCTCGTCGACGGCCATCTGACCGTTCGTGCGGTCAGCGGTGAGGGCAGGCGCACCGAACCGTGGCGGATCGCCGTGCTGTTCGGCAACCGCAAGGCGTTGAAGGAAGACCAGCAACAGCAGCTGCAACGCGTGGCGCGCAACGGTTTGGCGTGCGGCGTGCAGCTGTTCATCGTGGACATCCCGATCACGATCAACTCGCCGGTCGAGACGGTGTCCCTGCGCGGCGACGGTTCCGCGACCTGCACGATGACCGGCAAGCACGTGAACGTGACGCTGGATCCCCCGCTGCCGCGCACACTGGTGCCGCGCGCGTGTGCGGCGATCGCGGAGAAGCGCGAGGAACGCCGGTCGCGCATGGGCACGTTTGGCGACCTGCTGCCGGACCGGCCGTGGACGGAGAACTCGGCGGCCGGAGTCGTTGCGCCCGTGGGGTTCGACGACGGCGAGCAGGTCTGCGTGCAGCTCGGCGACACGTCGCCGCACGCGTTGATCGGTGGGCCGTCCGGCTCCGGTAAGACGAACTTCCTCTACGCGATGCTCGGTTCGTTGTGCGCGCGCTACTCGCCAGACGAGCTGGAGCTGTACCTGCTGGACTTCAAGGAGGGCGTGTCGTTCGCGCAGTTCGCGCCGGGCCGCAAGGACCCGTCGTGGCTGCCGCACGCACGCCTGGTCGGCGTGAACGTCAACACCGACCGCGAGTTCGGCGTGGCGCTGCTGCGGTACCTGTCCGACGAGATGCGCCGGCGGGCGGACGCGGCCAAGCAGCACGAGGTCACCAAGCTGCAGGACCTGCGCGCGGAGGACCCGTCGGGCCGCTGGCCGCGGATCGTCGCGGTGATCGACGAGTTCCAGTACCTGTTCGGCGAACGCGACCAGGTCACCGCCGCCGCCACGCAGCTGCTGGAGGACGTGGCGCGCCGCGGCCGTTCGCAGGGCATCCACCTCGTGCTGTCGTCCCAGGACGTCTCCGGCATCGAGGGCTTCTGGGGCAAGTCGGCGATCTTCGAGCAGTTCACGGTCAGGATCGCGCTGCCCAAGGCCCGCCGGGTGCTGGCGGAGCCGCAGAACGACGCCGCCGTGGAGCTCCCCCGCTGGCACGCGGTGATCAACCACGAGTCGGGGGTCAAGCCCGGCAACGAGATCTGCCGCGTCCCTGACTCGACGTCCAAGGGCACCATGGACTTCCTGCAGAACGAGCTGTGGCGGCGCGAGCCCGGCCAGGCGCCGGGCCTGTTCGACGGCAGCAAGATCCCGCTGCTCGACGCCACGCCGGACTTCCTCGATCTGCGCCCCGGCGAGGCATCGCCTACCGTGCTTCTCGGACAGGTGATCGACGTCGCGGGCAGCGCGGCACGGGTGCGGTTCGCCCGCACACCGGGCCGCAACATCGCGGTGATCGGTTCCGTGGTCCAGGACGCGGCCGCGGTGCTCGGCGGAGCGGCCGCGTCGCTGGGCAGGCAGCACCACCCGCACGAGGCGGTGTTCACGCTCGCCTGCCTGGTCGAGGAAGCGATGCCCTCGGCACTGCATCTGATGAAACGCCTGAACAACGACGGGCATGATGCGGATGTGGTGCAGATCGACCGCATCCGCGGGGTGCTGGACGAGGCGGCCGCCCGGCTGCAGTCGATCAACACGGGCCAGGCCGACGCGCCGCTGAAGCCGCACTACCTGGTGCTGTACGGCGTCGACGCCGCGCAGACGTTGCTGGAGCAGAAGGATCCGGCGACGCGAACGTCCGGTGTGGACAGTCTGCGCACGGTGCTGAAGCACGGCCCGGAGAACCGCACGCACGTGCTGGGCTGGTGGCGCGGCGTGACGAGGCTGAAGGCGAGCCTCCCGCCCGGCGTGTACGACGACATCGGCGCCTGGGTGGCGTTCGACGTCCAGGGCAAGGAACTGCTGTCGCTCGGACCGGAGCAGGTGATGTCGTGGTCGCCGAGGCCGCGCCGCGGCCTGTTCTTCGACAGGTTCGAGCACTCGCGACCGCAAGTGATCATCCCGTTCGACACAGGAGAAGCGTGATGAACCCGATGATGACCTCGATGTTCGAGTCGGTCCCATCGCAACGTCAGAGCGAGGAGGTGATCGAGGTGCCGACCGTCTCCGCCGTTGAGCGCTACAAGGAGATCATCGCCATCGCCACCGACGCGGCGGCCCGCCAGCGCAAGCTGGACGAGGTCAGGTGCACCGAGCTCGCCGAGCGGATCGCGTCGATCCAGCACGAGATCGCCGAGGTGCGCGATCGCGAGCGGGTCGTGCGGATGGGCGCCGCGCTGCACTGGGAGGCGGCGGTCGAGCAGCTCTGGAACGAGCGCTGGCTCCAGATGGTCACTCCCCCGCAGCCCGACGAGTCCGTCCCCCCGCGTCCGCAGGGCGAGTACAACCGGGCGATGGACCTCGCGTACCAGGAGCTGGAGGAGTCCCTGCAGAAGCGGACCCTGTTGCGCCGCAAGCAGAAGGACTGAGTGCGCCGCTTACGCACCCCCGCCGACGTGCAGGACGCCAGCACGGACCCGTTGGTCCGCTGGGCGGCCCAGGCGCTGTCGGCCGGCGGTGCCGCCTGGGAGCACAACGGCGCTGTGGCGGTGCACGCCCCGTGCCTGACGCGCCGCCGCCGTCTGGTCCTGTCCGGCCCTGCTGAGGGCGTGGCCTCGCTGTTAGCAGCGCACGGCCGTGGCGTGGACCTGCGGCCGTTGATGGAACGCCAGTTGGCCTCGGTGGTCGAGCCGCTGATGCCGACGCCGTGGATCGAGGACAAGCCGTTCGGCTGGATGGACCGCGGCGGCACGCTCGACCTGCCGGAGGACGTCTCGTGGCTCTCGTCGCTGGACGGCGTCGAACCGCTGCTGCGCTCGGCGAACCCGGACTCGTGGGCGTGGCCCGGCGAGAAGGGCGTGACCCGCTGGGCGGGCATCCGCGCCGGTGACGACCTCGTGGCCACCGCGGCCGAGGCCTGGTCGTCCGCGGACGTCGGCTTCATGATGGGCGTCGCCGTCCACCCGTCGCACACCGGCCAGGGCCTGGGGCAGCGCGTCTGCCAGTTCGTCACGTCCTCGCTGCTCAGCCTGTACGGGTGTTGCGCGCTGTTCGTGGAGAACTCCAACGCCGCCGCCATCGCCGTTTACCGGAAACTGGGCTTCGAGTACCGCGACGTCACCACACTTCTACCTGCGGTCTGAGTCACAGTGCGGAACAGTCAGACCCGAAGGCCGGTTGAAACGGATAACTGATCCGCAACACCCAGAGGGAGATGGTCCGATCATGACCAGCACCGCACTCGAGGTCCGCCTGGCGTCCCGCCCGACCGGCTGGCCGACCGACGAGAACTTCGAGATCGCCGAGGTCGAGGTCCCCACCCCGGGCGACGGCCAGATCCTCGTGCGCAACGTGGTCATGAGCGTCGACCCGTACATGCGGGGCCGCATGAACGACGTCAAGTCGTACGTCCCGCCGTTCCAGGTGGGCGCTCCGCTCGACGGCGGCGCGGTCGGCGAGGTCGTGACCTCCAACTCCCCCGAGTTCAAGGCGGGCGACCACGTCCTGCACGGCCTCGGCTGGCGCGACTACGCCGTCGTGAACGCCGGCCACGCCGTGAAGGTGGACGGCGACCTCGCCCCGCTCTCCACGTACCTCGGCGTGCTCGGCATGCCGGGCCTCACCGCCTACGCGGGCCTGCTCGCCACCGCGGAGTTCAAGCCGGGCGACACCGTCTTCGTCTCCGGCGCGGCCGGTGCCGTGGGCCAGATCGTGGGCCAGATCGCCCGCCTCAAGGGCGCCGCCCGCGTCATCGGTTCGGCCGGCTCGGCCGACAAGGTCAAGTACCTGACCGAGGAACTGGGCTTCGACGCCGCGTTCAACTACAAGGACGGCCCCGTCCTGAAGCAGCTGGCCGCCGCGGCCCCCGACGGCATCGACGTCTACTTCGACAACGTCGGCGGCGAGCACCTCGAAGCGGCGATCGAGGTCATGAAGCTCAACGGCCGGATCACCATGTGCGGCGCCATCTCCCAGTACAACGCGGCCGAGAAGCCGGCCGGCCCCGGCAACATGATCCAGATCCTGGCGAAGCGCCTCACGCTGCGCGGCATGCTGGTGGGCGACCACAAGGCGTTGCAGCCGGAGTTCATCAAGGAGGTCGCCGCCTGGATCGCGTCGGGCGAGCTGAAGTACTCCGAGACGGTGGTCGAGGGCGGCTCGCGCCAGGCGCCGGCGGCGTTCCTGGGCATGTTGCGGGGCGAGAACACCGGCAAGATGCTGGTCAGGTTCTGACCGCAGAACCGAGTGAGCGGGCCCGCGTCTGCGGGCCCGCTCCCGGCTGGATCGGTTTGCCGTGATTGAGGAATGCGGTCAGATCAGCTTGCCGGGGTTGAGGATCCCGGTCGGGTCCAGCCGGTCCTTCACGGCCCGCAGCACCGACACCCCGACCCCGCCGATCTCCTTCTCCAGCCACGGCAGGTGGTCGCGGCCGACCGCGTGGTGGTGGGTGATCGTGCCCAGCCGGGAGATCGCGTCCGAGGCGGCGATCTTGGCTTTCGCCCACTGCCCAACGGGATCCGCACCGTCCTGCGGCACCAGCACGGTGAAGTACAGCGACGCCCCGGTCTCGTAGGCGTGCGAAACGTGGCACATCACCACGGGGTTCCCGAGTTCGGCGACCACCGCGTCCCGCACGGCCTCGCGCAGTTCGGAGACCTTGGACCAGTGGGTCGCGGTCTCCAGCGTCTCCACGCACACCCCGGCGTCCAGCAGGGCGTCCCGCTGCCGGGGCCCGTTGAACCGCCCGTGCCGCCACGACTCGCCCATGGCCTTCC
Source organism: Lentzea sp. CA-135723 (assembly GCF_050936595.1). Classification (NCBI taxonomy): domain Bacteria; kingdom Bacillati; phylum Actinomycetota; class Actinomycetes; order Pseudonocardiales; family Pseudonocardiaceae; genus Lentzea; species Lentzea sp. CA-135723. The sequence goes on from NZ_JBNJMK010000001.1 coordinate 5,167,212, forward strand.
CGAGCCGGACGACCTTGTGTCGCCGCAGCACCTTCAGCGTGGCGAGCCGGTCCCGGCACTCCCACCCCAGGATCACCAGACACGGCTGGGAGACCCGGCGGGCCCGCAGGTACTTCTTCACGATGTCGGCCTTGCCACCGGCCAGTTCCAGGGCGACCTCGGTCTCGTCCACATCGGACAGACGGGTGATGTCGGCCAGCGCCCCGGCCTGGGCAAGATCGCGCACCAGGGCGACCCCGGCCTCCCAGCCGTCGACCACAAAGCCTTCGTAGCGAGGTGAAACGGGCTTCGGCCGCACCCGGACAGAGACCTCGGTGATCACACCGAAGAGGCCCTCGGATCCCAGCACCAGCTGCTTCAGGTCCGGCCCGGCGGCGGATGCGGGCGCGGCACCGACGACCCACTCCCCGACGGGCGTGGCGACGCGCACCGACTCGACCATGTCCTCGAACCGGCCGTAACCGGAGGACGCCTGCCCTGCGGACCGAGTGGCGGCGAACCCGCCGATGGTCGCCCGCTCGAACGACTGCGGCACGTGCCCCAACGTGAACCCGTGTTCCCCCAACGACTTCTCGGCCTCAGGCCCGGTCAGGCCCGCCTCCAGCACGGCCACCCGAGACACGGGGTCCACGGACACGAGCCGCGACAGCCCTGACAGGTCCAACGCCACCACGGCGGCCTTGGTGCCGCGCAGGGCCTCGACCCCGCCGACCACCGACGTCCCACCACCGAACGGCACCACGGCCACGTCGTACTCGACGCAGACCCGCAGCACCTCGGCGACCTCGTCGTGCGACCCCGGCGACACGACGGCGTCCGGCACGGCGGGCGCGCCGTGGCCGCGGCGGCCCAGCAGGTCGAGGTACGACAGGCCGCCGGCGTGCCCGAGCCGGTCGGCGGCGTCCAGCGACACCGCGCACACCGCCTCCAACGCCGTGAAGGCGTCGGCCGACAGGGCCGGATCAGGTGCGGTCAGCGGCACCTCGGCGGAGGGCGTGCCCAGGCCGATCCGCCGGCTCAGCCAGGTGAGGGCGTGCGGCGGCAGTGGGACGGTTTCAGCGGTCCATCGGGCTCTGGTCACTGCTACAGTGTTACACATGACGTCTCAACGTCACACCCACGACGCCCTGCTCGACGCCACCCGTGAGTGTGTTCTGGAGGTGGGGGTGCGCCGGACGACCCTCACCGACGTGGCCAAGCGCGCCGGCGTGAGCCGGATGACGCTGTACCGGCGCTACCCGGACGTGGACCACCTCGTCAGGGCCCTGATGACCAGGGAGTTCGCCGCGATCCTGGCGGAGGTCGAGCACAGCGCCGGCCACGGCAACGCCCGGCAGCAGCTCGTCCGGCGCGCCACCGACGCCATCCGGCTGCTCGAGGGCAACCCGTTGATGCAGCGGGTGCTGCAGCTCGACGCCGACCTGATGCTGCCGTACCTGACCGACCGGCTGGGCAGCACGCAACGGCTGGTCGAGCAGTTCCTCGTCGCGCAGGTCGAGGCAGGCCACCTCGACGGCTCGATCCGGTTCGGGGACGCCAAGACGCAGGCGCGGATCGTGCTGCTCAGCACGCAGTCGATGGTGCTGTCCACGAAACCCGCTACCTCAGGGCTCGACTTCGGCGCCCTGCTGGACGAGCTCGCCAAGCAGCTGGACGGAGCCCTGAAGCCGTGAACACGTCCCTGAACGCCGGCAGGCGCGCGCAGGACCTCGAAGCAGCACAGCAGGAAGTCGTCGACGTCCTCGTCGTCGGCGGTGGCGTCACGGGCGCGGGCGTCGCGCTGGACGCGGCGTCGCGAGGCCTGAAGACGGTGCTGCTGGAGGCGCACGACCTGGCGTTCGGGACCTCGCGGTGGTCCAGCAAGCTCGTCCACGGCGGCCTGCGCTACCTGGCCAAGGGCGACGTGAAGCTCGCCCACGAGAGCGCGGTCGAACGCGGCATCCTGATGACCAGGACAGCACCCCACCTGACCCGCACGCTGCCGATGCTGTTCCCGCTGCACGGCACCGCCGGCCACTTCGTCATGTCGGGCTTCCGCGCCGGCAACGCCCTGCGCGTCGCCGCCCGCACCCCGGCCGACGTCCTCCCGCCACCCCGCCGGGTCTCCCGGCACGAAGCCCTCGCGCTCGTCCCCGGCCTCGCCACGGAGCAGCTCACCGGCGGCCTGCTCAGCTACGACGGCCAGCTGCTCGACGACGCCAAGCTCGTCGTCGCACTGGCCAGGACTGCGGCCGGCCACGGCGCCAGGATCATCACCAGGGCGAAGGTCCTGACCCTGCAAGGCGATGGCGCCGAGGCGGAAGACGCGCTCACCGGCACGAGGTTCACGATCAGGGCCAGGGCGGTGATCAACGCGACCGGCGTCTGGGCTGGCACGCTGGCCCCGGTCAGCCTGCGCCCGTCCCGGGGCTCGCACCTGGTGATCGACGCCCGGCAGGCGGGGATCACCGGCACCGCGCTCACCATCCCGGTCCCCGGCGAGCGCAACCGGTACGCGTTCCTTCTGCCCCAACGCAACGGCCGCGCCTACCTGGGTCTCACCGACGAACCGGTGGACGAGATCCCGGACGTCCCCGAGGTTCCGCAGTCCGATGTGGACTTCCTGCTCGGCACGGCTTCCCGCTTCCTGCAACGGAAACTCACCCAGGACGACGTGATCGGCAGCTACGCCGGGCTGCGCCCGTTGCTGGAAGCCGAAGGCACGACCGCGGACCTGTCCCGCCACCACGCCACGATCAAGGCACCGAACGGCGTGATCACGATCGTCGGCGGCAAGCTCACCACGTACCGGAAGATGGCGGCGGACGCGGTCGACGCCACCGGCATCACCGCGATCCCCTGCCGCACCAAGGACATCCGCCTGGTCGACGACCAGCCGGCGCCGACCACCCCGATCGCACCGGGCATCACCGAGGCCGACGTCCTGCACGCCGTCACGCACGAAGGCGCGCTCACCCCGGACGACGTCCTGGACCGCCGCACCCGCACCGGCCTGGTCCCGCAGGACCGCGCGAAGGCCGAACCGGCGATCGCCGAAATCCTGGCCAACGCATGAAAAACGGGGCGCCCCGCAAGGGACGCCCCGTCGAAGATCAGCGCAAGGACAGCAGGATCACTCGCCGATGACCGGCTTCGCGGCCTTGGGCGGCTCGACCAGGGACTCGCCCTCGATCCGCACCTTCCGCTTGTGCTCGTTGCTGCCGCCCTGCTGGCCACCCGCACCGGCCATCGGGGCTCCACCCATCATGCCCGCGCCCATGCCACCACCGGGGCCGCCCTTCGCGGCACCGGCGGCCGCGGCGGCACCGGCCGCGGCGGGAGCACCGCTACCGGACGCCATCACGCCGGCCGCGCCACCGAACTGCGTGGCCGAGGTGCCACCGGCACCGGCGCCACCGGCGGGACCGCCACCGAAGCCGGCGGGCATGCCGCCACCTCCGCCGCCGCCCATGCCCTTCGGCACACCGCCGCCGCCACCGCCACCGGCGCCACCCGCCGACGCCGTCGCGGCGTGGTCGGTGGTCGTCGGCCGGTACCAGTCGGTGTTCGGCACGCTCGGGGTCGCTCCGAACGTCGGCGGCTTGGTCCCGGTGTTGCCACCGGCCGTCGTCGTGGTGTCGGGCTCCCAGTGACCGGGCACCCAGCGGCCGGGGCCGGACGTGCCCGCACCCGTACCGGTGCCGGGCGGCACGTAGCCGGGGCCGGAGACGCCACCGGAGCCGGAACCCGCGCCACCGCCGGTGTAGCCGCCCTGACCGCCAGGAGGCGTGTAGACGGGCCGCACGGCGGGGCCGGAGCCGACGCCGCCACCCTGGTAGGGGCCCTGGTAGCCGTCGGTGTTGCCGCCCTGGTAGCCGGGACGCACGTTGCTGACGCCGTCACCGGCGGTCGGCGCGCCACCGGCGTAGCCGCCGCCGGCGCCGCTCGTGAACGTGCCGCCCGCGCCCGTGGAAGCACGGTCCTGGTCGCCGCCGCGGATGCCGTCGAAGCCACCGGCGGTGTTGCGGACCGAACCGCCGCCACCGCCGCCCTTGCCCTGGTTCGCCATCGACGAGATCGCGTCGATGATCGACTCGGCGGCCTTCGCGATCTGCGAGACCGACTGGATCAGCTTCAGCAGCTTCTGCACGGAGCCGACGAGCTTCTGCAGGAAGTCGGAGAGCTTCTTCGCGTAGTTGACGGCGGTCGTGACGATGTCCGCGATCGCGCCCGCGATGGCCGCGCCGAACGTCAGGAACGACGCCGCGAGCCACTGGATGATCTTCATGACCATGTCGGACACGGCCTGGCTGATCAGGTCCATGATCATCTTGCGGACGGTGCCGACGAGCTCGCCAGCGCCCTTGACCGCGCCCGAGATGCCGTCGACCGACTTCGCGAGGGTCTCCAGGCCGGTCGCGTGCCGCTTGGCGGCGGCGCGGTAGCCGTCGGCCGCCCTGCCCTGCCACTCGCGGGTCTGCGAGACGCAGATCTTCTCGTACTCGGTCGCGATGTCCTTGACCTGCTTGCCCGCGTTCTTGAACGACTCGGACATCTTGGCGATCGACTCGGGGCTGCCGAGCAGGATGTCGAACGGTTCGCGCAGGAAGTCGACGTGCTGGATCGCCCAGCTGAAGCCCGCGGACAGGAAGCCGCTGAGGGGGTTCGAGGCGTTGCCGACCATGCCCATGGCCGCGTTCGCGATGCCGAGGCCGCCGCTGACCCAGTCACCGCTCTCGATGGACTTGTAGGCACTCGAGATGTTGTTGAACAGCTGCGCGGTGTCGCCGCTGCTCGACTGCGTCGCAGGGGCGTTCATCCCCGGCCTCCCTTGAAGCCGAACATGTTGTCGAGGTCGACCTGCTCGTACTGCTCAACGGTCTTCTTGAGCCCGTTGCCCATGTCCATCAGCGAGTTCGCGGCCTTGCCGAGCATGTCCTGCGACAGGCCCGCCTCCTGGAGGACCTTCGAGGCCAGGAACCCCAGGAAGACGCCGAACGCCTCGGTGGTGAGAGCACCCGGGTCGCACGTCTCGGTGGCCTTGCGCATCCGGTCCATGAGCCGGTCCACGCTGGCGGCGTGGGTTCTCAGCTCGTCCAGGTCGATGTTGAAGTGCTGCTGCATGCCTAACCCCCTCCTGCACTCAGGCCATGACGTCGGGCGGGTTGGTGAAGTACTCGTCGTCGGGCCGCACGTCCTTGCGCTCCAACTCCGACTTCGGTTCGTCCTCGTCGGTTCCGTCGCCCTTGTATCCGTTCGGCATCTGCGCCTTCACGAACTCGAGGGCGGGGCTGTCCCCGACGAAGTCCGTCATGATCTGCACCACTGCGCCGGAGGCGTCGCGCTGGGCCTTTGCCGAGGCAGTGAGCACTGCGGAGGCGATCTCGCTGGGGTCCATGCCGCGGGCTTCCGGCTTGATCTGGAGATCGGTCAACACGCCTGTCGCGTTAACTGTCACCGTGATCAGGCCGTCTGGCGAGCTGGCGCTGCCTCCCACACCACCGAGCTGGTCGCGGGCCTGTTCGGCGTGCTGCTTGGCCTGCTCGATCTTGGCCCCGTACTGCTTGAGCCACTGATCCGGGTCAATGGGCTGCATGGTCACCCCCGTTGAGTGAATTGGTCGTTCGTTCGATTCGCCGTAGACGCCCGTATCGTTTCACCCGTTCCCTGCTCACCGATACTTTCAGTGCGATTACCGCCATCCGGGCTAACGAAGGGGTTCACCGTGCCTGAGGGAGTGCTGGAGATCGACCGGATCTCCAAGCGCTACGGAGAGGTCGTCGCCCTGCGGGACATGTCCTTCGACGTGCGCGCCGGCGAGCTCTTCGGGTTCGTCGGCAGCAACGGCGCCGGGAAGACCACGGCCATGCGCATCGCGCTGGGCGTGCTCGCGGCCGACTCCGGCGAGGTGCGGTGGAACGGCAGAGCCGTCGACCTCGACACCCGGCGCCGCATCGGCTACATGCCGGAGGAGCGCGGGCTGTACCCCCGGATGAGGGTGCTCGACCAGCTCGTCTACCTCGCCGAGCTGCACGGCATGGGCACCAACGAGGCCCACACGAACGCGGAGAGCTGGATCGCGCGCCTCGGCCTGCGCGACCGCCGTTCCGACGAGGTGCAGCGGCTGAGCCTCGGCAACCAGCAGCGCGTCCAGCTCGCCGCCGCCCTGGTGCACGAACCGGACGTGCTGGTGCTCGACGAGCCGTTCTCCGGCCTCGACCCGGTCGCCGTGGACGTGATGAGCCAGGTGCTGCGCGAGAAGGCGTCCTCCGGCGTGCCCGTGGTCTTCTCCAGCCACCAGCTCGACCTGGTGGAACGGCTGTGCGACCGGGTCGGCATCGTGAGTGCCGGTTCGATGGTCGCGAGCGGAACAGTGGATGAACTCAGGTCGGGTGGCACACCTCGCCTCGTCGTGGAGTCGCCAACGACCGACTGGGCTGCCACGCTGGACGGTGTGCGGGTGATCGAGAGGAACGGGACGCGGTGCGTCCTCGACCTCGCCGACGGCGTCGACGACCAGGTCGTGCTGCACGCGGCGCTCGCCGCCGGTCCCGTGCACGAGTTCTCCCGGCAGCGCCCCTCGCTGACCGAGCTGTTCCGCAACGTCGTGACCACCGAGGGCAGGACTGGATGACGTCGGCCCGAGCGGTCTCGCTGGTGGCGAAGCGCGAGTTCGTCACGAAGGTGCGCACCAGGTCGTTCCTCGTCGGCACCGCGGTGATCATCGCCGTGCTCGCCGGGTACGTGGTGCTCCAGTCGTTCCTGTTCAACGACCAGCAGCGCAGCGTGGTGGGTCTGTCCGGGCAGGCCACGCAGCTCGCCGATCCGTTGCGGGACAAGGCGAAGGCGTTCGGCATCGACCTGGAGACGCGCGACGTCACCACCGGGGGCGACCCGGAGGCGCAGGTCCGCGACGGCTCGCTGGACGCGCTGGTGACCGGCGCGCCGCCGGTGCTGCGGATGATCGTCAAGGACTCCGGCGACCAGGTGCTGACGACGGCGCTGAACGACGTGCTGCGCCAGCAGGTGCTGATCGCGCAGCTCGCCGAGACCGGCACCACGACCCCGCAGGAGATCGCGGAGAACCTCGCGAAGGTCACCGTGGACGTCACCGCGCTGGAACCCGTTGACCCGCAACGAGGTCAGCGCCTCGCGATCGGGTTGATCGTGGCCGCGCTGCTCTACTACTCGTTGCTGGTCTACGGAACGATGGTCGCGCAGGGCGTGGTCGAGGAGAAGTCCAGCCGGGTCGTGGAGCTCCTGCTCGCCACGTTGAGACCGTGGCAGCTGTTGCTGGGCAAGGTGATCGGCCTCGGCGCGGTGGGACTGCTGCAGCTGCTGGTGATCTCGACGGTCGGCCTCGGGCTGTCGTCGGCGTTCGACGTGATCGACGTCAGCGCGTTCGGCGGCGCGGTCCTGCTGACCGGCGTGCTCTGGTACCTGCTCGGCTTCTTCCTGTACGCCACGGTGTTCGCGGCCGCCGCGTCCCTGGTGTCGCGGCAGGAGGAGCTGCAGTCGGTGCTGACGCCGATCAGCATGACGATCATCGTGGCGTTCGTGGCGGGCATCAACCTGATGATCGGCAGCCCGTCCGGCTCCACGGTCACCGTGCTGTCGCTGCTGCCGCCGTTCGCCCCGATCCTGATGCCGGGCCGCATGGCGCTGGGCGTCGCGCCGACCTGGCAGGTGCTCCTGGCGGTGGTGCTGGCGTTGCTGGCGATCGCGGCGATCACGTGGCTGGGCGGCAAGGTCTACGCGAACGCCGTGCTGCGGACCGGCGCTCGCGTCAAGCTCCGCGAGGCCCTCAGGACCTGATCGCCTGGTAGCGGTCGAGCGCGATCTGGCGTTCGACCGCGTGGTCCACGATCGGCGTGATGGTGTGGGAGTCCGGAGCGTACCTCTTCACGTACACGCCGTCCGGGTCGAACTTCTTGGCCTGCGTCGTCGGGTTGAAGACGCGGAAGAACGGCGCCGCGTCCGTGCCGCAGCCCGCGACCCACTGCCAGTTGTGCTGGTTCGAGGCGATGTCGCCGTCGATCAGGTGGTTCATGAAGTGCCGCGCGCCCCACCACCACGGCAGGTGCAGGTCCTTGACCAGGAAGCTGGCCACGATCATGCGCACCCGGTTGTGCATGAAGCCTTCCCGCAGGAGCTGCCGCATGCCGGCGTCGACGATCGGGAACCCCGTGCGACCTTCCTTCCAGGCCTCGAAGAGCTCCTTGTCGTCGTCGAGCTCCATGCGGTCGAACTTGCGGTCGTAGTTCTCGCGCGCGGTCTCCGGCTTGTGCCACAGCACGTCGGCGTAGAACTCCCGCCAGGCGAGCTCGGACCGGTACGTTCCGTCACAGTCCTGCAGGAGCGTGCGGGGGTGCAGGACGCCCCACCGCAGGAACGCCGACATGCGACTGGTCGCGTCCATGTCGGGGCGGTCGCGCGTCTTGTCGTAGTCGTGCAGCCGTTCGTCGCGGAACTTCTCCCAAAGCGCTTGAGCGTCCTCGAGTTTTTCCTTGGCCTGCGGGATCTTCGTGCTGTGCGGCGGTTCGATCCAGTCCAGGGTGGACGCGTCGGTGTCCGCCGGCTTGCGCCAGCCGTGTTCCAGCCAGGCGTTGCGGAACGGCGTGAAGACCTTGAACGGTGTGCCGTCCTGCTTGCGCACCCGTCCCGGCGCGACGGCGTACGGCGAGCCGGACCGGACGAGCTCGATGTCCCCCAACGCCTCTTCGACGGCCTCGTCGCGCTTGCGGCCGTACGGCGCGTAGTCCGCGGAGATGTGCACGCTCTCCGCGCCGATCTCCTTCGCGATGCGCGGAACGGTCTTCACCGGATCGCCGTGCACGACCATCAACCGGCCGCCGAGTTCGTCGTTCAGGGCGTGCAAACAGCTGTGCAGGAAATCGATTCGCGGTTGTCCCGACGGTTTCAACAGCCGGTCGTCGAGAACGAACAACGCGAGTGCGCGAGGCGATCTTTCCGCCGCGGCGAGAATGGCGGGATGATCGGATGTCCGCACATCCCGGCGGAACCAGACGAGTGACGGGGAAGAACTCACCCGTCGACGCTAAGACGAACGGGGCCCGCCTGCATGACAGGCGGGCCCCGCACGGGTGAAGCTGCTTGCGGCTAGGCCGTGATCAGCGGTTCTCCATCGCGATGAAGTCGCGCTCGGTCGGGCCGGTGTAGATCTGCCGCGGGCGGCCGATCTTGGTGGCCGGGTCGTTGATCATCTCGCGCCAGTGCGCGATCCAGCCGGGGAGACGGCCGAGCGCGAACAGCACGGTGAAGAACTTCGTCGGGAAGCCCATCGCCCGGTAGATCAGACCCGTGTAGAAGTCGACGTTCGGGTAGAGCTTGCGGGAGATGAAGTACTCGTCGCTCAGGGCGGCCTCTTCCAGCTGCTTCGCGATGTCGAGCAGCTGGTCGTCGGCGCCGAGCTTGCCGAGGATCTCGTCGGCGGTCTTCTTGATGATCGCGGCGCGCGGGTCGTAGTTCTTGTAGACCCGGTGGCCGAAGCCCATCAGGCGGACGCCGTCCTCCTTGTTCTTCACCTTGTTCACGAACGACTGCACGTCGCCGCCGTCGTTCTTGATCTTCTCCAGCATCTCCAGCACCGCGCTGTTCGCGCCGCCGTGCAGCGGGCCGAACAGGGCGTTGATGCCCGCGGAGATGGACGCGAAGAGGTTCGCCTCGGAGGAGCCGACCAGGCGCACGGTCGACGTGGAGCAGTTCTGCTCGTGGTCGGCGTGCAGGATGAAGAGCAGGTCGAGCGCGCGGACCAGGTCCGGGTCGAGGTCGTAGGCCTCGGCCGGGAACCCGAAGGTCATCCGCAGGAAGTTCTCCACCAGGCCCAGCGAGTTGTCCGGGTAGAGGAACGGCTGGCCGACCGACTTCTTGTACGCGTAGGCCGCGATGGTCGGCAGCTTGGCGAGCAGGCGGATCGTGGAGATCTCCACCTGGTTCGCGTCGAACGGCGACAGCGAGTCCTGGTAGAAGGTCGACAGCGCGGAGACCGCGGACGACAGCACCGGCATGGGGTGCGCGTCGCGCGGGAAGCCGTCGAAGAAGCGCTTGAGGTCCTCGTGCAGCAGGGTGTGCCTGCTGATCTTCTTGTTGAAGTCCTCGAGCTGAGCCGCGGTCGGCAGCTCGCCGTAGATCAGGAGGTACGAGACCTCCGCAAAGTTCGAGCGCGCGGCCAACTGCTCGATCGGGTACCCGCGGTAACGCAGAATTCCGGCGTCACCGTCGATGTAGGTGATCTCGGAGGAGCAGGAGGCCGTGTTGACGAAACCGGTGTCCAGGGTTACCAGACCGGTGGTCGACAGCAGCTTGCCGAGATCGATGCCGGACGCGCCTTCGGACGCCCGCACCACCTTCATCTCGAGCTCTGCGTCCCCGTGGCGCAGCGCGACGGTCTGTGGGTCGGTCGGCGCAGTCGTCGCGTCGGGCATTCAAGTCCCTCTCAACGCTCGGACGGGGTGGCGGCAGGCCACGCCGGGCCTGCCGTCGTCTCGGACCACCCCGTTGGGATCTGAGTCTTCAAGTCCACTCACGCTAGTCGGCGGAAGGCCCGCCTCGCAGCAGCGGTGTGAACCGATTCTGTGAGATGGGACCGGCATCACATCCGTAATGCCAGTTTCTAGCGCGGCTACCCCACGGTAGTCCGATCCTCCGTTTTATCCACCCAACGCGGCGGTGAGTTCGCTCGCAAAGGGCGGTTCGGCACCCGCACGGGAACATGTGATCGCCGCGGCCGCGCCGGCGTACGTCAATGCGGTGGTCCATTCCTCGTCACCGAGGCCGCGGATCTTCTCCACGCTCAACGCGTCGTGGTCGTGCAGCCACGCGAGCAGGGCGCCCTGCACCGTGTCGCCGGCCCCGATCGTGTCGACCACGTCCACCTTCACGGGTGGCACGTCGACCTGCCCGGTGGCCGTGATCACTGACAGACCGTCGCCACCTTTCGTCAGGACGACGGCGGCCGGTCCCTGTGAAATCCACGTCCTTGCGATCTCGATCACGTCGTCCTCTTCGGCGAGCCACTGGGCGTCCTCGACCGAGAGCTTGAGCAGGCCGACGTCCGGCAGCCACGACCGGAACCGCGCCCGGTAGGCGCCCGGATCGTGGATCAGGCCGGCCCGGATGTTGGGGTCGAGCGCCGTGAGCAAGCGCTTGCTCTCGCGCCGCAGCACCGTCTCGTAGACCGAGGCGCCGGGTTCGAGCACGAGGCTGAGCGTGCCGAACGACACCGCCTTCGCCTGCTCGGGCAACGGACCCGGGTCCTCGACGAGCCGGTCGGCCGTGCCATCGACGTAGAACGCGTAGCGCGCCGATCCGTCGTCGGCGAGGCCCACGACGGCGAGCGTGGTGTTCTCCGGTCCACGTTGGACCAGGTCCGTCGTCACGTTCGACGCGTGCAGCCGCTTGACCAGCTGCTCGCCGAAGTGGTCGGTCGACACCCGCGACAGGAACGCCGTCGGCACGTCCAGCCGCCCGAGCGCCACGGCGACGTTGTACGGCCCGCCGCCCAGCTTCGGGGCGAGCGGCGTGAGCTCGTCCTCCCCGACCGGAACCATGTCGACCAGAGCCTCACCGGCAACCACGATCACGCGCTCTACTCCTTCTGGGAGACCCCGTTCCTCTGGAGCCCATCCAACAACAGTTCGCCCAGGGCGGTGAACGCCTCGGCGTCCGAAACGCCTGCCCGCTTCGTGAGGACCCCGGTCTGGATGCTCTCGATGAGCAGCCCGGCCATCTCGGCGAACAGCGTGGCGTGCACCTCGCGGAACACGTGCCGCTCCACACCGTCCTGGATGAACGCCTTGATGCGCTCGGCCGCAGCGCGCGCGTTGCGTTCGTACGTCGCCCTCGTCGGCGGGAAGTCGGACACGTCCGCGATGAACGCCGCTGACGCCTTGTTCAGCTCCTCCGCGGCGCCCGCGAGGTAGCTGCCGATGCGTTTGCGCACGTCGTTGAGGCCCGCGATGCGCTTCTCGATGCGTTCGGCCGCGCCCTTGAAGTACCGGCCGACGACGCGGACGGCCAGCTGCTCCTTGCTGCCGGCGAGCGCGTACAGCGTGGATTTCGAGCAGTGCAGCCTGCCCGCGATGTCATCCAGCGTGAGATGCCCGAAGCCCTCGGTGAGGAACAACGCCTCCAACCGGGTGAGCAGCTCGGCCTGCCGCTGCGTGAGAGCCCGCGTCATATGAGGACCTTGCCACATTCACTGGCTGCTGTACTGCACAACGCACTAGAGTACAGCTACCAGTACACCACCGGAGGTCGACGATGCCCGCCGAGCGGCTGCTCCCCACCCAAGAGGCAGAAGACCTGATCGCGCTGGTCAGGGAGATCGCGCGGGACGAGCTCAAGCCCCACGCCGCGGACGCCGAGGAGAACGAGAAGTTCCCCCGCGACGCGTTCCGCCTGTTGGGCAGGGCGGGTCTGCTGGGTCTGCCGTACGCCGAGGAGTTCGGTGGCGGCGAGCAGCCCTACGAGGTGTACCTGCAGGCGCTCGAAGAGGTCGCCTCCGCGTGGATGACGGTCGCCGTCGGCCTCTCCGTGCACGTCATGTCCTGCTACGGCCTGGCGCAGTTCGGCACCCGCGAACAGCAGGAGCGCTGGCTCCCGGAGATGCTGGAGGGCGACCTGCTCGGCGGCTACGCCCTGTCCGAGGTCCAGGCGGGCTCCGACCCGGCCGCCATGTCGACCCGCGCCGTCCGCAAGGGCTCCGAGTACGTCGTGAACGGCACCAAGGCGTGGATCACGCACGCCGGCGCCGCCGACTTCTACACGCTGATGGCCCGCACGTCCCCCGACGCGGGCCGCGGCATCTCGTGCTTCCTCGCGCCGGGCGAGACGTCCGGGCTCGTGGCCGCCTCGCCGGAGCGGAAGATGGGCCTCACCGGTTCCATCACCGCGCAGCTGGCGTTCGACGACGTGCGGTTCGGGGCGGACCGGTTGATCGGCAACGAGGGCGACGGCCTGAAGATCGCACTGTCCGCTTTGGACTCCGGCCGGCTCGGGATCGCCGCGTGCGCTGTGGGTCTGGCGCAGGCCGCGCTCGACGAGGCCGTGGCGTACGCCAAGACGCGCACGCAGTTCGGCCGTCCGATCATCGAGTTCCAGGGCCTGGAGTTCCTGCTCGCCGACATGGCGGCGGCCGTGGAGTCCGCGCGGGCGACCTACATCTCGGCCGCTCGCCGTCGTGACCGCGGGTTGCCGTTCCGGCAGCAGGCGTCGATCGCCAAGCTCATCGCCACCGATGCGGCGATGAAGGTGACGACCGACGCCGTGCAGGTGCTCGGCGGGGCCGGGTACACCCGTGACTTCCCGGTCGAGCGGTACATGCGCGAGGCCAAGGTGCTGCAGATCTTCGAGGGCACCAACCAGATCCAGCGCCTCGTGATCGGCCGCGGCCTGCGCTAGCCCTCCCGGTAGAAGGGGTCGGCCACGACCCCTTCGCCCTTGTCCTCGTTCCAGGTGTAGACCTCGCGGCCCTGGACGAAGACGTGCAGCGCGCGGCTCATGACGTCGAGCGGGTCGCCCGACCAGATCACGACGTCGCCGTCCAGGCCGGGCTTCAGCGAGCCGACCCGGTCGTCCAGACCCATGATCCTGGCGGGGTTGGTGGTGATGGACCTCAGCGCGGTGTCGCTGTCGAGGCCTTCCTTCACCGCCAGCGTGGCCTGGTGCACCAGGAAGTGGATCGGGACCACCGGGTGGTCGGTCGTGATCGCCAGCTCGACGCCTGCGCGCGCGAGGATGCCCGGGTTGCGCAGGCCGCGGTTGCGAAGCTCCACTTTGGACCTGCTGGTGAACAGCGGGCCGATGATGACCGGGATCTGCTTGTCCGCGATGACGTCCGCGATCAGATGGCCTTCGGTGCCGTGGTTGAGGATCAGCCGGTAGCCGAACTCCTCGGACAGGCGGATCGCCGTGGCGATGTCGTCGGCCCGGTGCGCGTGCTGGCACCAGCCCAGCTCGCCGGAGAGCACCTTGCCGAGGATCTCCATGGTGTTGTCGCGGTCGAACGCCTTGCCGTCCTTCTCGGCCTCGGCCTTCTTCTTCGCGTAGTCCTGCGCCTTGGTCAGCTGGTCGCGGATGACCGCGGCCACGCCCTGCCGGGTGGACGGCAGCTTGCCCTTGTCGCCGTAGACGCGCTTGGGGTTCTCACCGAGCGCGCTCTTGACGCTCACGGGCTCCTTGACGAGCATCTCGTCGACCGTGCGCCCCCAGCACTTGATCGCCACGGTCTGGCCACCGATGGGGTTGCCGCTGCCCGGCTTGATCACCGCGGTCGTGACACCACCGCTCAGGGCGTCCGCGAAGCCCAGGTCAGCGGGGTTGATGGCGTCCAGGGCACGCATCCTGGCACCGACCGGGTCGGTCATCTCGTTGGTGTCCTGGCCGGCCCAGCCCTCGGCCTCCTCGTGGACGCCGATGTGGCCGTGCGCCTCGACGAAGCCGGGCAGGACCCAGGCGCCGTCGGCGTCGACCGTCTTCGTGCCGTCCGGGATGTCGACGTCTGCGCCGACCGCTGCGATCTTGCCGTCTTGGATGAGGACGGTGCCGCCTTCGATCGGGGCGCCGTCCACGGGGACGACGTAGCCACCGGTGATCGCGAGGTTCATGGTTAGCGACGCTAACGGTATTTCCGGCTGGTGGCCACCCGGTCCGTCACCTTTGGGTGGCCTGCTGGGTTCGGGGTGCGAGGGGTGGGTGCGAGGGCTGGGACGAGCGCTGCCGAGCCGGGCGGGCACGTCACCCGGTACCGCTGTGACGGCGCGAAGAGGGACGGACGCCTCGCCTCCGGCATTGCGCTCGCCTCTCAGCCGAGCCCGGCTGCGCCATCGCGATGCTCACGCCCGGCGGGGCGCGCCTCGTCTCGGCCGGGCCCAGCTGCGCCATCGCGATGCCGATGCTTGCGCCCGGCGGGGCGCGCCTCGTCTCGCCCGAGACCCGTCCTGCCCGGCCGCGCCTTGCCCCACCGCGTCTCGCCCGGCCGCGCCTTGCCCCACCGCGTCTCGCCCGGTCGCACTGTCGGACCCTCTGAGTACGTTGGGTCGCGGGGGGTCCTGGGCACGAGGGGACGCCTGCGAGAGCCTGCCGTCAGAGCGGGCGGATGCCCCACCTCGCGCCCCACGACTCCCCCGGCGAGACCCAGATCAGGTCCACCCCGGAGTTGAGCGCGTCCGGCGGGCACGTCATCGGCTCGATCGCCACCGCGCGGCCCCGGCCCGGGTACGAGTCCGGGGTGTAGACCTGCACCCAGCGGAACGCCGGGTCCGCCCACACCTCCACGCCGCTGTCCGCCGAGGTCAGGGTGTGGTGGACCAGGCCGTCGGGCGAGGGCTCGCAGCCGCCGAACGGCGTGTCCAGCTTCGCGCCCTCCAGCGAACGGCCCTCGCGGAAGTCGAACCACGTGCCCTCCACCGGGGTGGCCGGGCCGGACGGGACCATGCGGTCGGTGTCCAGCGGCAGCACGGTGGTCGCGGCCAGCGTCAGAGTGCACGAATCGGTCGTGGCGTTGCCCGCCCGCGGGTACGGGTGGGTGCCCACGCCGAACGGGGTGGGGACGTCGCCCACGTTCTTGACGCCGTGGGTGACGGTCAGGCCGTTGTCGTCCAGGGCGTAGGAGACGGTCACGTCCAGGGCGGCCGGCCAGCCCGGCTGGGGTTCGATCAGGGCTCGCAGCGACACGAGGGAGCCGGTGTGTTCGAGCACGGACCAGGGACGGCGGCGGACCAGGCCGTGGATGGCGTTGCCCCTGGCCGGTTCGGTGACCTCCAGGTGCTGCACCGAGCCGTCCAGCACCCAGGACGCGCCCGCGGTCCGGTTGGGCCACGGGACGAGGACGGCGCCCGCGCTCATCGGAGGTTTCTCGTCGGCGCCGAATGTTTCCACATATGGGACGTCGTCGACCTCGAAGGAGCGCAGGCCCGCCCCTACAGTCGTGATCACGGCGGTGGCACCCTCGTACGAGATCCCCAACATGAGGCTGAAGCCTACGGGGCCTGCGGAAGGATTTGCCCATGAAGGTTCATCACCTCAACTGCGCGACGTTCCGGCCGCCCCTGGTGGCGGGCGGGCTGGTGGCGCACTGCCTGCTGATCGAGTCCGACCAGGGGCTGGTGCTGGTCGACACGGGGTTCGGCATGAACGAGGTGACGAACCCCAAGGGGACGATCGACCCGATGAGCCGCCGGCTGTTGCGGCCGGTGCTCGACATCACCGAGACGGCGATCAGCCACGTCGAGAAGCGCGGGTACACGGCGGACGACGTGCGGCACGTGCTGCTGACGCACCTCGACCTCGATCACGCCGGTGGGCTGCGCGACTTCCCCAAGGCCACGGTGCACGTGCTGGACGCGGAGCTGGAGGCAGCGACCAACGCCAAGGGCACCAAGGAGAAGGCCCGGTACCCGAAGGCGCAGCGCGACGGGGTCACGTTCCGGACGCACCAGGCCGAGGGTGAGACCTGGAACGGGTTCGAGGCCGTCAGGGACGTCGACGGGCTGCCGGACGACATCCTCATGGTGCCGTTGGTCGGGCACACGCGCGGGCACACCGGCATCGCGGTGCGGTCCGACGACGGCTGGTTGCTGCACGCCGGGGACGCCTACTTCTACCGCGGCGAGATCGAGACGCCGCCGAGCAACATCTTCGCGTTGAAGCTCACCGCCCGGCAGACCGAGACGATCCGCGAGCAGCGTCTGTCCAATGTGGAACGGTTGAAGGAGCTCAAGGAGTCCGGCGAGGCCGAGGTGTTCTGCGCGCACGACCCGGTCGAGCTGGCCCGGCTCGCGTGACGTTCATCCACCAGGTCCGCCTCGACCAGGGCAGCGACACGCACCGGTACCCGTTCACGTTGCCGGCGGTGCGGCACCTGTTCGGCACCCCGCTGCACTTCCGCGGGCCCGTCACGTTCCTCACCGGGGACAACGGCGCCGGCAAGTCGACGCTGGTCGAGGCGATCGCGGTGGCCGCCGGGTTCAACGCGGAGGGCGGCACGCAGTCGTTCCGGTTCGCGACGAAGGCCACCGAGTCGTCGCTCGGTGATCACCTGATCCTCAGCTGGGGCACCAGGAAGCCGCGCACCGGGTTCTTCCTGCGGGCCGAGTCGTTCTACAACGTCGCCACGGAGATCGACCGGATCGGCGAGGGCATTCACGCGTCGTACGGCGGGAAGTCGTTGCACGAACGCTCACACGGCGAGAGCTTCATCGACCTGATGAACCACCGCTTCGGCGCCAGGGGCCTCTACCTGCTGGACGAACCGGAGGCCGCGCTGTCGGTCAAAGGCTGCCTGACGGTCCTGCGGCGCATCCACGAGCTCGTCGAAGAGGGCTCGCAGTTCATCATCGCCACGCACTCGCCGATCCTGCTCGCCGCACCCGGCGCGACGATCCTGGAGATCACCGACACGATCGACGAGATCTCCTACGACACGGCGGAACCGGTCAGGCTCACCCGCAACTTCCTGGGCGATCCCGACCGGTTCCTGAAGCACCTGCTGGACTAGAGCCTCACTTGCCGATGTTCTCGGGGTGCGTCTCCACCTTGCCGTGCAGCACGCGGTTGATGCCCCACAGCACGAGTCCGGCGAGCAGCAGGTAACCCGCGATCTTGTAGTCGTCGATCGGCCGGCCGGACAGGCCGGGGATCGCGAGGTACGCGCACGTGATCGCGCCGAGCACCGGTGCCCAGGTGGGCGCCCGGAAGTGCTTGTGCTCGGCCTTCTCCCGCCGCAGCACCAGGCACGCGACGTTGACGATGGTGAAGACGATCAGCAGCAGCAACGACGTGGTGCCACCGAGCTTGCCGATGTCCGCTGTGGACACCAGGATCACCGCGACGCCCGTCGTGAAGACGATCGAGATCCACGGCGTGCGGCGGAACGGGTGCACGGTGCCGAAGAACGACGGGATGATCTTCTCGTTCGCCATGCCGTACAACAACCTCGACGCCATCAGCATGTTGATCAGCGCCGAGTTGATGACGGCCAGCAGACCGATCAACGCGAAGATCCACAGCGGGAAGCCCGGCGCACCAACGGTGACGACCTTCAGCAACGCGCCGCTGCTCGCCTTCGCGAGCTCGTCGGACGGGATCAGCAGCGACGACGTGATCGCGACCAGCACGTAGATCAGGGCCGCGACGCCCATGCCGATCAGCATCGCGCGCGGGAAGATCTTGGCCGGGTTCTTGCACTCCTCTGCCATGTTGACCGAGTCCTCGAAGCCGACCATCGCGAAGAACGCGAGCGCCGTCGCCGAGGTGACCGCGAGCATGATGTTGGACCCGGACGGCACGTGGATCTCGGTGAGCCGCGAGGGTTCGCCGTCGCCGACGACCACCGCGTACGCGCCGATCGCGATGATGATCAGCAGACCGGACAGCTCGATGCAGGTCAGGACCACGTTGGCCTTGACGGACTCCGACACACCGCGGAAGTTGATCAGGGCGAGGCCCGCGATGAACACGACCGCGAGCCCGGTGAACACGAGCGACTCGGCCGTGAGCGTCACGTCGAAGAACTCCACCAGCAGCTGCCGCAGGTACGTGCGGCCGAACGCCAGCGCGGCCGACGACGCCGAGGTGATGCCCGAGCACATGACCGCGAACGCGACCATGAACGTCAAGAAGTGGATCTTGAACGCTCTGTTCGTGTACAGCGCCGCGCCTGCCGCCTTGGGGTACTTCCCGACCAGTTCCAGATAGCTGAACGCGGTCAGGAACGCCACCACGAACGCGAGCAGGAAGGGCAGCCAGAGCGCGCCGCCGATCTTGCCTGCCACGTTGCCGGTGAGGGCGTAGATACCGGTGCCGAGGATGTCGCCGACGACGAAGAACAGCAGCAGCTTCGGGCCGATTGCCCGATGTAGCTCTGGTTGCTCCGTTTGTGGAGTCGCTTCAGCCATGCCCGAAGATTCTGCACCTTTTGCCCGCTACCTGCGGGAACGAACGATGACCTCACCCAATTGGTGTAACAATCGCCGGATGAGACTCGCGGCGACCGCGATCATCGCCGGCCTGGCGCTGACCGCCTGCTCCTCGTCCGAACCCGCGAGCGACACCGGCTCCCGGCTGCGCGACGTGCCGAGCCTCGTGGCCGCGGTCAAGAAGTCGGTGAACGACAAGGGTTCCTACCGCTTCACCATCGACCCGCCGCTGGCCGGGACGTCCGGCCGGGCACCGGCGAACGGGAGCGTGCGGCTGGGCGGCGAGGTCCCGGCGATGGACGCGACCACGACCCGTGCCGTGCAGACCGGCGGCAACGCCGTGGAGCTCAGGCTGGTCTCGACGATGAAGGACACCGCGTTCGTGCGGCTGCCGGCCGACGTCTTCGGGCTGCCCGCCGACAAGCCGTGGGTGCGGCTCGACCGCAAGGCCGACGACGAGTTCACGACGACCGTGCTGGGCTTCCACGACGTCGTCTACCAGCAGGCCGTCTTCACGACGTACCACCTGCCGGTGATCGAGGCGGGCGGCGAGCTCAAGCTGACCACGGAGGCCGGTGGCGCCACCCGCTACACGATCTCCGTCGACTACCGGAAGGCCTACGACACCCTCGAGGACGAGGCCCTGCGCGCCGAGGTCAAGCTCGCACTGGACCAGCAGGTCGCCGGCGCGACCGCCGAGGTCGAGCTGGACGGGAGCGGCCTGCCCAGCCGCATCGGCTTCTACACGGACTTCCAGGGCCAGCGGATCGTCGACGCCACCCGCTTCTCCGACTGGGGCGGCGCCGTCACGATCGCCGACCCGAACCCGGCCGAGGTCAGCCCGAGGGGTTGACCTTGTAGCGCCAGATCGCCGGCAACGCCGCCACCATCGCGACGCTGGCGAGGACCACCAGCACGCCACCGGCGGTGACCGCGGCGGCCGTGCCGAACGCGGCGCCACCCGTGCCGTGCAGCAGGTCGGCGATGCGCGGCCCGCCGGCGACGACGACGATGAACACGCCCTGCATCCGTCCGCGCATCTCGTCCGTCGCGGCGGACTGGAGGATCGCGCCGCGGAACGCCATCGACACCATGTCGGCGGCACCCGCGAGCGCGAGGAACGCGGCCGCGACCCACAGCGACCCGGCGAGCCCGAAGCCCGCGATCGCGACGCCCCAGCCCACGACGGCCAGCGTGAGCGCAACGCCGTGGCGGTTGATGTTGGAGATCCACCCGGACGTGAGCCCGCAGATCACCGCGCCGACCGGGATGGCCGCGAACAGCACGCCGAGCGCGAACCCACCCCCGGCCGGGTCGCCGAACGTGTGCTGGGCCATCTCCGGGAAGAGCGCCCTCGGCATGCCGAACACCATCGCGATGATGTCCAGCAACATGCTCGCCATCAGCACTTTCTGCGCCCACAGGTACACGAACCCGTCGAGCACGTCCCGCAGCCCCGCCCGCCGGATCACACCGTCCAGCGGGGGCATCGGAGGCAGCTTCCACACCGCGTAGACCGTCACGACCAGCGCGATCGCGTCCACCAGGTAGAGCGTCGAGAGCCCGACGATCGGCATGAACGCACCGGCGAGCAACGGCCCGAGCACCGCGCCGAACTGCATGACCGTCGACCCGAGCGCGCCGGCGGACGGCAGCAGCTCGGCAGGCACCAGCCGGGCGATGGAGGCGGACCGGGCCGGAGCGTTGGCCGCGAAGAACACCTGCTGGAGGCCGAGCAGCGCGATCACGAGCCACACCGACCCGACGTTCATCGCCGCCTGCGCCCACAGCAGCACTGACGAGACGGCGATGCCGATGTTGGTGGCGAGCAGCAACTTGCGCCGGTCGACGGTGTCCGCGATGGCGCCGCCCCAGAGCCCGAAGACCAGCAGCGGCACGAGCGCCACGCCGGCGGCGATGCCGACCCACGCCGACGAGCCGGTGAGGTCGTACACCTGCTTGGGCACGGCGACGGCGGTGAGCTGGGAGCCCACCGCCGTCACGATCGTGGAGAGCCACAGCCGGCGATACGCGACGATCTTCAACGGTCGAGTGTCGATCACGAACGTCGAGCGCGCGCTTCTCCCCACAGTGGCCACTTGGTTAGCCTATGGCAACTAACAAGCCCTTTACGGTGATGTGTCGCCAAGACCACTCGTCAGAGGCGGACGGGGTACACCGGCTCCGGCACCTTGGGCGTGATCCGGCCCTCGACGAAGATCCCGTGCCAGATCATGAAGCAGAGCACGCTCCACAGCTGCCTGGACCTGTCGAACTGCTCCGACTTGTGCTCGGCCAGCAGGTCCAGCACCGCGTTCTTGTCGAGCAGGTGCCCGGTCTGCGAGTCGTTGATGATCCCGCGCGTCCAGTCGTACATCTCGGCGCGCAGCCAGTGCCGGATCGGCACCGGGAACCCGAGCTTGGGCCGGTTGAGGACGTGCGCCGGAATGATCTTCGCCAACGCCTTGCGCAGCGCGTACTTGGTCGTGCCCTCGGTCAGCTTCTGGTCGAGCGGAACCTCGGCCGCGACCCGGAACACCTCGGGGTCGAGGAACGGCACGCGCAGCTCGATCGAGTTGGCCATCGTCACCTTGTCGGCCTTGACGAGGATGTCCCCGCGCAGCCACGTGAACAGGTCGATGTGCTGCATGCGGGCCACCGGGTCCCAGTCCTCGGACTCGCGGTACCAGGGCGCCGTGACGTCCTTGAAGCCGATGCCCTCGACGTACCCCGGGAACACCGCGCGCACCTGGTCGTCGCTGAAGTTGCGGGCGTTCCCGTAGTACCGGTCCTCCAGCCGCAGCGCACCGCGCCGCAGCAGGTCCTTGCCGCGCACACCCTCCGGAATGGACTTCGACACGGCGCCCATCAACTTGCGCACGCCGCCGGGCACCTTCTCGAAGGGCGCCAACGACAACGGCTCGTGGTAGATCACATAGCCGCCGAACAGCTCGTCGGCACCCTCACCCGACAACACGGCCTTGACGTACTTACGAGCTTCCTTCGCGATGAAGTACAACGGCACCAACGCCGGGTCCGCCACCGGGTCGTCGAGGTACCAGAGGATGAGCGGCAGCTCGTTCATCATCTCGTCCGCCGACACCGTCCGGACCACGTGCCGCACCCCGATCGCCGCCGCCGTCTCCGCGGCGACGTCGACCTCCGAGTACCCGTCCCGATCGAAACCACTGGTGAAGGCGATCAGGTTGGGGTTGTGCTGCTTGGCCAGCGTCGCCGTGGCCGTCGAGTCGATACCGCCGGACAGGAACGCACCGACCGTCACGTCGGGGTCCGAGATCATGTGCTTGGCGACGGAGTCCCGCATCACGTCGGCGATGCGCTCGTGCAGCGCCTCGGCCTCGTGCGCCCCGTTGACCGGCCGCGGGTTGAACACGGGCTTGAAGTACCGGTTGAACAGCACCTGCCCACCCGGCGACACCTTGAACGACGTGCCGGACTCAATCCGCCGGATCGCCTTGTGCAACGACTCGGGCTCAGGCACGTACTGCAACACCAGGTAGTGCTGCAACGCCGTCTGGTCCAGCTCCTGGCTGATCCCCAGCACGCCGGTCAACTGCAGCAAGCTCTTCTTCTCCGACGAGAACCCGACCCCACCGGGCCCGGCGGCCCAGTACAAAGGCTTGATCCCAAACGGATCCCGCGCCCCGAAGACCACCCGCTCCTGCGCGTCCCAGATCATGAACGCGAACATGCCGCGCAACATCTTGACCCAGTCGGCCCCGAGGTAGTGGTACCCGGCGACGATCGACTCACCATCGCCGTTGGTGCGGAACTGGGCCCCGAACTTCCGCATGAGCTCGGCCCGGAGCTCCTTGTAGTTGTAGATCTCGCCGTTGAAGTTCAGCGTGTACCGCGTGGGGTTCTCCGGCGGCCCCCACACCAGCGGCTGGTGCGAGTGCTCGAGGTCGATGAAGCCCAGCCGGTTGAACCCGTAGATGACCTCAGCGTCAGCCCAGGTGTCCTGCTCGTCGGGCCCACGGTGCCGCTGGCAGCGCAGAGCCGCAGCGACGGAGTCACGCGCGGAGGCCGCACCGGCTTCCGTAGAACAGATGAGTCCGAGCACTCCGCACACGTGAAATCGCACCTCGTAGCTAGCTGTTGCTGAAATCCCAGTATGCCGAAGCGGGGATCCGGACATTCTCGCCACCCGAAGGACGCCCGACCCCCAGGTCAGGTTCCGCGAGGGCCTGGCAGGGGAGGTGGGGTGGGGACGGGGCAGGCGAGGTGAGTTGGCGCGGTAGGCCGGCGGGCGCGAGGCGAGGCACGGCGGGCAAGGCGAGGTGAGGCAGGCGACGACGGGCGGTCAAGGCGAGGGGCGGGCTGGCGAGGGCGGGGCCGGAGGCGAGGCGGAACCGGAGGCTGGTGGTAGGCGGGGCAAGACAGGGCGGGCGGGGCGGAGGCCGGCAGGCCTGAGGCGAGGCGAGAGCAGGCTCCCGCGGGGGTCCCCTTCGATTCGAGCTCCCCCGCGACCCAACGTACCGAGAGGGTCTGACAGTCCGGATGGATCTTCAGCAGGCGCACTGAACCGCACTCGTCAACGCAGGCCGACCACGCACGCAAGCCCGGCGCGCGCTCTCAACCAGATAGCCGACGACACAAAGCCAACCGCCTACGAATCCTGGCGTGGCGAAGCGGAGCGAGCCCGAACGGGCTGATGCGCGGCTGGTCAGCGGTACAACCCACCGATTGCGATTGGGGCTTGACTTTGGGTGCGAGGTGCTACCACTAGTGGCTCGGCCGGGCCTCTTTTCAGCCCGGCCTTTTCCGGTCCGACAAGCACCTCGCAAGGGCCCCGAAGTCAAGCCCCAATCGCCACCCACGCGCTTCGTCTAGACCCGCGCGAACACCCTCGCAACCGCAGCCCAACCAACAGAACGAGACCAACCCCCGCCACAACAGGAACCACACCAACGAACCGGCACCCCAAGCGAACAAAACAGGGGCGCCTCCCCGCCCACAGGAAGACGCCCCACTCGAAAAGCCCGAACCTACGGAGCTACTCGCTCCAAAGCCCATCCATCCCGCCCGAGCCGGAACCGCAGCCGATCGTGCATCCGATCCCGCCGCCCCTGCCAGAACTCGACCTCCTCAGGCCGAATCCGCCACCCACCCCAGTGCGGCGGCACAGGGATCTTCTCGGTCTCCGCGAACTGCCGCTCGATCTTGTGCAACGCCGAATCCAAAGTGGACCGACCGGTCACCACCCGCGACTGCGGCGAGGCCCAGGCACCGATCTGCGACCCGCGCGGCCGCGAGTTCCAGTACTCGGCGGTCTCCACGGGCCCGACCTTCTCGACGGTCCCGCGCACGTGCGCCTGGCGCTGCATCGCGAACCACGGGAAGGTGGCCGACGCGTACCGGGTCGCCATCAGGTCGTGCGACTTGTTGGACGTGTAGTTGGTGAAGAACACCAACCCGCGTGCGTCGAGGCCCTTGGCCAGGACCGTGCGGGACGACGGGCGGCCCTTCACGTCGGTCGTGGCGAGCACCATCGCGTTCGGCTCGGGGAGCCCGGCGCCCGAGGCCTGGTCCAGCCACAGCTGGAGCTGCTCGTGCCAGGTGGCGGCGAGCTCGGCCTCGGCGAGCGAGCCCTGCTCGTATGACACGCGCATCGCCGGTAGTGCGATGTTCGTGGTCTCCGTCATCGGCGAACCTCCAAGCGGCGGCAGAACTCGTGGTCCCTGGACTCGCGACCATACGCACGGCGTGCCGATACCGAAACCGCCTGCGCGGTGATGACCACCACCTGAACGGTGACTGTCCGTGCAAAGAACAGTTCTGGATCGAGTCCGTGATCGAGTCAGATGGCGTCGAGCACACGTGTGACGGTGACCACGTCGTCACCCAGTGCGGTAGCAAGGGTTCCGCCCGCTGCCAACGGAACGACGCTCCACCACTCACCGCCGTCCGCGGGTCGCTCCACGGCGTCCAGCACCACCGAACTTCCGACGACCCGGCGACCCGCCAGCCCGGCCGGGGAACCGTCGACCACCGGGTCGCCCACGACCAGCTGTTGGTGCAACAACGGCTTCCCGCAACGGGTTGCGCGCATCGTGGACGACAGCGAGCCGGCCTTTTCGCCGGAGCGGCCCAGCACCAGGACCTCGCGCAGGCGCAACTCTGCGTGACCGTCCAATTCGGCTTCCACCACTGCGGTGTGGCGCGCGCGGGCGGTGACCACCGTCGGTTCTGGCAGGTAGGAAACGCTCCCCTCCAGGCGAAACCGCACAAGAGACGAAGAAGGCTCACCAGACGAACCGGGCAGGACCAGGGTTGCCGCAACGCCTCGAAGGTCCAAGGACGCCCCGGGACCGACTTCGACGGTCAGGGACAACGAATCGCCGCCCAGCGGCGCGGTGACCGAGGAAACCAGGTGCACCAACGCGACCGGGCCCACGCGCCGGGCCGGCACCAATGTCAACGGTGTCATCGACCGCAGGACCCGCACGACGCTGTTGCCGTGCGAGTCCAACGCGACCACGAGCCGTGCCGAGGCTTTCACCGGAACACCCTCACCGGAACACCCTCATCGAAACGCCTTCACCGAGAACGCCTTCACAGCCCCGCCAGCACCCACTTCGCGACCTCGGGCGCGTCCGGCGTCTCCACCAGCGACTGCGCGATGACGGGCAGCGACCCGCGCATCCGGTGCGCGTCGGAGACCATCACGTCCATGTCCGCGCCGACGTACGGCGCCAGGTCGATCTTGTTGATCACCAACAGGTCCGCGGTCGTCACGCCCGGCCCGCCCTTGCGCGGCACCTTGTCGCCACCCGCGACGTCCACGACGAAGATCTGCCGGTCGACCAGGCCGCGCGAGAACACCGCCGTCAGGTTGTCCCCGCCGCTTTCGATGATCACCAGATCAAGCCCCTCGAACCGGTGCTCCAACCGCTCCACCGCGTCCAGGTTCGCCGTGATGTCGTCGCGGATCGCCGTGTGCGGGCAGCAGCCGGTCTGCACCGCCTCGATCCGCGACGGGTCCAGCACCCCGGCCCGGCGCAGGAAGTCCGCGTCCTCGGTCGTGTAGATGTCGTTCGTCACGACCGCGAGCGACAGCTGCGACCCCAGCGCGCGGCACAGAGCCGCGGTCAGCGCGGTCTTGCCGCTGCCGACCGGACCGCCGATGCCGATGCGCGGCGCGACCCCGTGGTGGTGCCCGTGCGGATCGGGTCCGTGGTTAGCTCCCAAAGAGACGCACCCCTTCACGTCGAACATGTGCCTCGGCCAGCAGATCCAAGGCAGGCGAACCCAAAGCGGGCAACGCGGCGCAGGCGCGCGAAGCCACGTCCTCGACCGGCAGCCCGGCCACGATCGCGTTGACGCCGAACGGATCGAGCCCCAGCAGCCGCACCGCCGCGGAGGCCGGACCGCTCACCGCCAGATAAGCGCAGGTCAGCGCCGCCTCGAACGCATCACCGACCAGCACCCCGATCACCAACGGCTGGTGCGGGGCAGCAGACAGCGCGTCCAGCCGCGCGGAGGGCCAGGCCCGCCGAGCCGCCCGCAACATCCCGCGTCCCTGCGCCCGCGAGGCCTCCCGCTGAGCAGGCGAGGGCGTCCGGGCGTCCAACTCGGCGTCCAGCACGTCAAGGTCCTCACCGCGGGCGGCCGCCGCGGCGAACCCCGCCGCCAGCAACCCGGCCCCGGCCAGCCGCCCGTGCAGGAACGACCGCAGCGACGGCTCGTCGACGACCAGCCCGCGCGCGGCGGCCTCCTCCAGCCCGCCGGAGTGCACGTGCCCGCCGCCGGGGAACCGGGAGTCGGAGAGGATCAGCGCGGTCAGCATCAGAACAGGAAGTACCGTTGCGCCATCGGCAGTTCCGCCACCGGTGACGGCTCCACCAGGTCGCCGTCGACGTGCACCGCGAAGCTGTCCGGGTCGACCTGGACGTCGGGCATGGCGGAGTTCAGCACCATGTCGGCCTTCGACACAGCCCGGGTCGACTCCACCGGCAAGACCCGGCGCGCGTACCGCGACCCGATCCCGGCCTCGACCGCTTCTGGCGAAACGAAGAACACCGACGAGGCGGCACCGGCCGTCGCGCCGAACATCGGCCGCGCCCACACCGGTTGCGGCGTCGGGATCGACGCGTTCGCGTCGCCCAT
Source organism: Lentzea sp. CA-135723 (assembly GCF_050936595.1). Lineage (NCBI taxonomy): Bacteria > Bacillati > Actinomycetota > Actinomycetes > Pseudonocardiales > Pseudonocardiaceae > Lentzea > Lentzea sp. CA-135723. The sequence continues at coordinate 5,194,259 of NZ_JBNJMK010000001.1, forward strand.
CTGCCCCCAGGCGATGAACCCGCCCTTCAGCACCACCGACGGCCGCACCCCGAAGAACTTGGGCTCCCACAACACCAGGTCGGCGAGCTTGCCGACCTCCACCGACCCGACCTCGGAGGCGATCCCGTGCGCCACAGCAGGGTTGATCGTGTACTTGGCGACGTACCGCTGCGCCCGCAGGTTGGCGTCCAAGCTCCGACGCGACGACATCACGTGCGCGGTCTGCCAGGTCCGGATGATCACCTCGCCGACGCGTCCCATCGCCTGCGAGTCCGAGGAGATCATCGAGATCGCGCCCAGGTCGTGCAGCAGGTCCTCGGCCGCGATGGTCGTGGGCCGGATCCGCGACTCCGCGAAGGCGAGGTCCTCCGGCACCGACGGGTTGAGGTGGTGGCACACCATCAGCATGTCGAGGTGCTCTTCCAGCGTGTTCACGGTGTGCGGGCGCGTCGGGTTCGTCGACGACGGCAGCACGTTCGGCAGCGACACCACGCGGATGATGTCCGGCGCGTGCCCGCCACCGGCGCCCTCGGAGTGGTAGGCGTTGATCGACCTGCCACCGATGGCGTCCACAGTGGATTCCAGGAACCCGGCCTCGTTCAACGTGTCCGTGTGGATCGCGACCTGCACCCCGGACTCGTCGGCCACCCGCAGGCACGCGTCGATCGCCGCGGGCGTCGTGCCCCAGTCCTCGTGCAGCTTGAACCCGCCGGCGCCGCCGGCGAGCTGCTCGCGCAAGCCCTCCAGCGAGACCGTGTTCCCCTTGCCCAGCAACAGGACGTTGACCGGCATGTGGTCCATCGACGTCAGCATCCGGTCGAGGTACCAGGCGCCGGGCGTGACCGTCGTGGCCTTGGTGCCCTCGGCAGGGCCGGTGCCGCCGCCGATCAACGTCGTCAGCCCGGACGCCAGCGCCTCGTCGACGATCTGCGGGCAGATGAAGTGCACGTGGCAGTCGATGCCGCCTGCCGTCAGGATCTTCCCGTTGCCGGACAGGATCTCCGTGGACGGCCCGATCACCAGCGCGGGGTCGACCCCGTCCATCGTGTCCGGGTTGCCCGCCTTGCCGATGCCGACGACCCGCCCGTCCCGCACGCCGACGTCGGCCTTGACCACACCCCAGTGGTCGAGGATCACCGCGCCCGTGATGACCAGGTCGGGAGCGCCCTCGGCACGGGTCGCGATCCCCTGCCCCATCGACTCGCGGACGACCTTGCCGCCGCCGAAGATCACCTCGTCGCCGGAGCCGGCGCCGCGCGAGCGGTCCTCGGTGACCTCGATGAACAGGTCGGTGTCGGCGAGCCGGATCCGGTCGCCGACCGTCGGCCCCAGCAGTTCCGCGTACCGCTCACGATCGATCATCGCCGCAACCCCCGCACGATGCGCAGTCCTGCCAACGGAACCAGCGTGACCTCGCGTTCCACGCCCGGCTCGAACCGCACGGCCGTCCCCGCCGCGATGTCGAGCCGGTACCCGAACGCGGCTTCCCGGTCGAACGACAGCCCCGTGTTCACCGAGGCGAAGTGGAAGTGCGATCCGACCTGCACGGGCCGGTCCGCGACGTTGACGACGACCAGCGTCACCCGCGGCCGTCCGGGGTTGAGCTCGACCGGTTCGGCGCCGACGACCACCTCCCCCGGCGCGGGCCCCGCGGACGGCGCGATCGGGTGGTGGACGGTGACGAGCTTGGTGCCGTCCGGGAACGTCGCCTCCGCCTGCACCGAGTCGATCATCTCCGGCACGCCGCGCATGACCTGCTCGGGAGCGAGCACCGCGCGTCCGCTCTCCATGAGCTCGCTGACCGTCCGTCCGTCCCGCGCGCCCTCCAGCACGTGGTCGGTGATCAACGCGACGGCCTCCGGGTAGTTGAGCAGCACCCCGCGTTCGAGCCGGCGGCGCGCCACGTCGGCGGCGACGTGCACGAGGAGCTTGTCGCGTTCATGCGGCGTCAGATGCACCGGCCTGTTCTAACACGCGAAAGCGCGCTATCGCGGAGTGGAAACACGGCCGAAACACGACCGCGTGTCCACCGACCGGTTGACAGCCGGGGTCAGCGTTGCGGTCGTCCCGCGGAGCCCCCTCGAAAACGCAGGATTTACGACATGAACGCGATCCGAGTGAGGGGCCTGCGGAAGGCCTACAAGGACCACCAGGCGGTGGCAGGGGTGGACCTCGACGTCGCCCGCGGGGAGGTCTTCGCGGTGCTCGGCCCGAACGGCGCCGGCAAGACCACCAGCGTCGAGATCATGGAGGGGCACCGCGACCGGGACGCGGGCGAGGTCAGCGTGCTCGGCGTCGACCCGGCCAAGGGCGGCCGCGAGTGGCGGTCGAAGCTCGGCATCGTCCTGCAGAGCGCGACCGACGCCGCGACGCTGTCCGTCCGCGAAGCCGTGCAGCACTACGCGAGGTACTACGGGAACCCGCGCGACCCGGAGGAGGTCATCGACCTCGTCGGGCTCACCGAGAAGGCGAAGTCCCGCGCCGGCACGCTCTCCGGCGGTCAGCGGCGCCGGCTCGACGTGGCGCTCGGCATCATCGGACGCCCCGAGCTCGTGTTCCTGGACGAACCGACGACCGGGTTCGACCCCGAGGCGCGGCGCCAGTTCTGGGGCCTCATCAAGCTGCTCGCCGCCGAGGGCACCACGATCCTGCTGACCACGCACTACCTCGACGAGGCGGAGGCGCTCGCCGACCGCGTCGCCGTGCTCGCCGGCGGCGTCATCGTCGCCGAGGGCACGCCGCAGACGCTGGGCGGCCGCGCCCACGCCGAGGCCACGGTCCGCTGGCTGTCCGACTCGGGCTACCAGGAGGTCCTCACCTCCGAGCCCACCAAGGTGATCGCCGACCTCTCGCGGCACGGCGAACTGGCCGAGCTCACCGTCACCCGCCCGTCGCTGGAAGACATCTACCTGGAGCTGATCAAGTGACCACCGCAACGCTGTCCAAGGCCTCCGCTCTCCCTTCCGCTGTGGCGCTGGGCTTCGCACGGGGCGGCACCGAACTGCGGGAGTTCTTCCGGCAGAAGGAAAATCTCATCTTCACGATCTCGTTGCCGGCACTCTTAATGCTGCTGCTCGGCACCGTGTACGTGAAGGAACCCGCCGCCGCGCAGATGTTCGCGGCCAGCATGATCGGCGCCGGCATCATCTCGACGTCGTTCGTCGGGCTCGGCATGAGCGTCGTGGCCGACCGCGAGGACGGCACGCTGAAGCGCCTGCGCGGCACGCCGATGCCGTTCTCGTCCTACTTCCTCGGCAAGATCGTCCTGGTCTTCGTGTCGAGCCTCTTCGAGGCCGTGCTGCTGCTGGTCGTCGGCATCCTGCGCTTCGACGTCGAGCTGCCGACGAGCTTGGACAAGTGGTTCACGTTCGGCTGGGTGTTCGTGCTCGGCGTGATCTCGTGCTCGCTCATCGGCGTGGCGCTGAGCTCGATCGCGAAGTCCACCCGCAACGCCGCCGGTGTGCTGAACCTGCCGTACATCGTGCTGCAGTTCCTCAGCGGTGTGTTCATCATGCAGTCGGCGCTGCCCGACTCCCTGCGCACGGTGGGGTCGATCTTCCCGCTCAAGTGGGTGTGCCAGGGTTTCCGCTCGGTGTTCGCACTGAACGACGACTACGCGGTCATGGAGGCGGCGGGATCATGGGAGCTCGGCAGGATCGCGCTGGTGCTGGGCGCGTGGACGATCGTGGGCCTGGTTCTCGTCAGCAGGACTTTCAGGTGGAGCAACACCAGTCGCTGATCACCTGGTACGTGCTGTTCGCGGTCACCCAGGTCACCGCGCTCGTGCTGATCCTGATCGACAACAACACCCTCGCCGACCGGCTCTCGGCGGCGGGGCTGTTGTGCCTGAACGCCTTGTGGTTCCTGCTCTACGGCATGAAGCTCGTCCGCCGCAGCCAGGACGACTGGCGCGGCTTCGTCTACGCGGCGGGCTCCCTGGCCACCTTCGCGCCGGCGGTGTGGTTCAGCGGCAACGCGACGTTCGCCCTGTTCGGCCTGGTCCCGCAGATCTACATGGTGCTGCCGGTCGCGTGGGCGTTCGTGCCGATGGTCGTCTTCGTCTTCACGCCGCAGGTGCTGACCTGGTTCGCCGGCGCCGTACCCGCGCTGGAGTGGCCGGCGGCGATGCTGATCGCGGGCTTCTCGCAGGCGTTCGGCTGGGCCATCGGCCGCATGTCCGACCAGAGCAGGCAACGCGCGGAACTGCTCGACAAGATCGAGGCGCTGACCCTGGAGGCCGAACGGGCCCGCTGGGCGGCCGAGATCCACGACACGCTCGCCCAGGGCTTCACCTCGATCATCACGCTGCTGCAGGGCGCACAGCCGAACGTGGACCTGGCGCTGCAGACCGCACGCGAGAACCTCCGCGAGGCCCGCGCCCTGGTGGCCGCCAACGCACCGTCGCCTTTGGACGGTTCGTCACTGGAGGACGCGTTGCGGCGCTTGGTCTCCGGGGCAGCGTTGCCGTCGTCGTTCCGGGTGATCGGAGACGCTGTGCCGCTGGCCACGTCGGTCGAGGTGGTGCTGCTGCGAACCGTGCAGGAGGCGCTGAACAACGTGGCGCGGCACTCGAGGGCGTCCCGCGTGGACGTGACGATGAGGTTCGACGCCGACGGCATCTCGCTGGAGGTGCGCGACGACGGCCGCGGCTTCGGCGACGCACCAGAGGGCTTCGGCCTGCGGGGCATGCGTGCGCGGCTGGAACAGGTGGGTGGGACGCTCTCGTTGTCGTCCGACGACGGGGCGTCAGTGCTGGTGGAGGTACCGCTGTGATCAGGATTCTGCTGGTGGACGACCACCCCGTGGTGCGTCAGGGCCTGCGCGGGATGCTCGTGGGCGACGATCTCGAGGTCGTCGGGGACGCGGGCTCGGGCCAGGAGGCGATCGCCGCGGCCGCCTTGTTGAAACCGGACGTCGTGCTGATGGACCTGCGGATGCCCGAAATGGACGGTGTGGCCGCGACCGCCCGGATCGTCGGAACCGGGCCGCGCGTGCTGGTGCTGACGACCTACGAGACGGACTCGGACATCCTGCGCGCCGTTGAGGCCGGGGCGTCCGGGTACCTGTTGAAGGACTCGACCACCGAGGACCTGATCGCTGCCATTCGGGCGGCTGCTCGCGGGGAGACCGTGCTGGCTCCGTCGATGGTGGCGAAGGTGGTGGGGCAGGTGCGGACGCCGCCGTTGTCGGCGCGCGAGGCCGAGGTGCTGAAACTGGTCGCCAAAGGCATGTCCAATGTTGAGATCGGGCGGAGTCTGTTCATTTCCGAGGCGACGGTGAAGACGCACTTGTTGCGGGTGTTCAACAAACTGGGCGTGTCCGACCGGACCGCGGCGGTCACCACGGCGATGGATCGCGGCATGCTGCAGTAACGCACCAGTGAGCTGGTGCACAAAGGTGAATTGGATGCGGCCGTTCGCGTACCGCCGATGGAGCACCCGGAAACAGCGCAACAATCTGTTTTCGACTCTGCTCGTGAAATCAGCCAGAGCTGGACTCAACCCGCACGCTACCAACGCAGCGTCAAATTGACCGTGCGCAACCTGCCGATCGGCGGAACTCCCGGAACAACGCCGCGCATTCAGAGGTGTCCAGCCGCACAGCACCGCTGTAGCCGCGGTCGAGCGGGCCGGGAGTGACCCAGGACACCCGGTTGTCACCTTCGGTACACCGGCCTGCAACACTGTGAACTCCGGCAACGGCGCCGGTCAGGTCCCTGAAGCTCGTCAATCGCCCCGGAGGCGTGACCACATGACCCAGACCGCCGATCCGACCTCGTTGGTGCTTCCCGCCGAGCTCAAGCCGTCTGACGGCCGCTTCGGCTGTGGACCGTCCAAGGTGCGTCCCGAGGCCGTCGCGGCCCTCGCGTCCGAGGGTGCGGCGCTGCTCGGCACCTCGCACCGGCAGAAGCCCGTCAAGAACCTCGTCGGCCGCGTGCGGTCCGGTCTGCGCGAGCTGTTCCAGCTGCCGGACGGGTACGAGGTCGTGCTCGGCAACGGTGGCACCACGGCGTTCTGGGACGCGGCCAGCTTCGGGCTCGTGCGCGAGACGGCCCAGCACTTCACGAACGGCGAGTTCTCGTCCAAGTTCGCGAAGGTCACGCAGACCGCGCCGTTCCTGAAGGACTCGCTGGTCACCAAGGCCGAGCCGGGTACGGCGCCGGAGCTGTTCCACGCCGAGGGCGCCGACCTGGTCGGGTGGGCGCAGAACGAGACGTCGACCGGTGTCGCGATGCCGGTGACGCGCATCGAGGGTTCCGGCGATGCGCTCATCGCGATCGACGCCACGTCGGGTGCGGGTGGTCTGCCGGTCAAGGCCGAGGACTTCGACGTCTACTACTTCGCGCCGCAGAAGTCGTTCGCGTCCGACGGTGGTCTGTGGCTCGCGCTCATGTCGCCCGCGGCGCTGCAGCGCGTCGACGAGCTCAAGGACCGCTGGGTGCCGGAGTTCCTGTCGCTGCCGACCGCGCTCGACAACTCCACCAAGGACCAGACGTACAACACGCCGTCGGTCGCCACGCTCTTCCTGCTGGCGCACCAGATCGACTGGATCAACGGCAACGGCGGCCTCGACTGGTCGGTCGCGCGCACCAAGGACAGCAGCGACCGCCTGTACTCCTGGGCCGAGAAGACCGCGTACACCACGCCGTACGTCGAGAAGGCCGCTGACCGCTCGCAGGTCGTCGGCACGATCAACTTCTCCGACGACGTCGACGCCGCCACGGTGGCGAAGGTGTTGCGCGCCAACGGCGTCGTGGACGTCGAGCCGTACCGCAAGCTCGGCAAGAACCAGCTGCGCGTCGCGATGTTCCCGGCCATCGAGCCGAACGACGTCACGATCCTCACGCAGGCGATCGACTGGGTCGTCGGCCAGCTCTGACGCAGCCGAGAAAGCAGCGACCTGGGGCGCACCGAATGCAGTTCTCGGTGCGCCCCAGGGCTTTTCAGGCAAGTGCTTCCGTGGGCGACTGACGCGCCGCCCGCACCGCGGGATAGACGCCGGCGATGGCGCCGATGAGGATCGCCGAGCCCACTCCCCCGAGCAGGGCCGGCCACGGCAGTGCCGCAGGCCATTGCTGACTGATCGAATATCCGGCCGTGACCGCGATTCCCACGATCACGCCGACCAGCCCGCCCAGGCCCGACAGCAGCACCGACTCGGTCAGGAACTGCCACCTGATCTGCCGCCGGGTCGCCCCGAGCGCCCGCCGCAGACCGATCTCGCGGCGGCGTTCCAGCACCGAGATCACCATCGTGTTCGCCACGCCGACGCCACCCACCAACAACGCGACCCCGCCCAAACCCAGGAACAGCGCGTTGTAGGAACTCTCGGCCAGCTGCTGCGCCTCCAGCGCCTCAGACGGCCGGGAAACCTTGACCTCGTTGGACTTCTGCGGGTTCAGCGTCGGGCCGAGCAGGTCGCGGACGTTGTCCACCTGGTCCGGCGACGTGCGCACGTAGACCGTGTTCGCGTTGCCCTCGAACCCGAACGCCTCCTTCGCCGCCTCCCAGCCGACCAGCGCCGACCTGTCGATCTCCGGCGAGAGCGGCAGCGGACCGAGGATGCCGACGACGGTGAACCACTGCCCGTCGATCCACAGCTGCACACCGGGCTTGTCGATCCCGAGCCGTGCCGCCGCGGTGCCCCCGAGCACCACCGACTTCTCCCCCGGAGACAACCACCGGCCGGCGCGGACCTCGGCGTTCAGCACCTTCAGCAGGTCATGCTCGGCGGCCTGCACCTGCAGGCCGAGCGTGTCGCTGGACGGCACGAGGTCGTTCTTGCGGACGCTCGCGTTGAGCTTGCCGGTGGCGCTGGCCGCCGACACCGCCCCGATCCGCTTGGCCATCGGCACGGCGGTCTCCGGCAGCTTCGCGTCCTGGCCGAAGAAGTCCTGGCCGGGCGCCGCGGTCAGGAGGTTGGTGCCCAGCTTGGACATCTTCTCCTGCAACGCCGCCGCGCTGGAGGCGGGAATGCCGACGACGGCGACCACGGCGGCGATGCCGATCGCGATGCCCAGCGCCGAGAGGATCGCCCGGATCGGGCGGGTCTTCATGCCGAAGAACCCGAGGCGCAGCAGGTCGATCACACGATCACCCCGTCGCGGACCTCGACGCGGCGGGGCGCCCACGCCGCGATGTCCCGGTCGTGCGTGATCATCACGATCGTGGTGCCGTCGGAGTTGAGGCTTTCCAGCAGCTCCAGCACCCCGGCGCCGTTCTTCGTGTCCAGGTTCCCGGTCGGCTCGTCGGCGAGCAGGATGCCCGGCGAGTTCACCACGGCACGAGCGATCGCCACGCGCTGGCGTTCGCCGCCGGACAGCTCGTGCGGCTTGTGCAGTGCGCGGTGGATCAGGCCCACCCGGTCCAGGGCGGACATCGCGAGCGCGCGCCGCTTCGATCGGGGCACACCCGCGTAGACGAGGCCCGCGGCCACGTTCTCGATCGCGGACAGCCCGTCGGTCAGGAAGAACTGCTGGAACACGAACCCGATCGTGCGGGCGCGCAGGGCCGACAGGGCGTTGTCGGACATGGTGGAGATGTCGTTGCCGTCGATCTCGACCTTGCCCGCGGTCGGCTTGTCGAGCGTGCCCATCAGGTGCAGCAGCGTCGACTTCCCCGAGCCGGACGGTCCCACGATCGCGAGCATCTCCCCGCCCCCGACGGTCAGGGAGACGTCGCGCAACGCCTGCACGCCACCGGGATACGTTCTGCTCGCGTGGTCGACGGTGATCACTCGGTGGTCACCACCTTCATGCCCTCGCGCAGGCCTTCGCCCTGCACCTCGACCTGGCCCTTGGCGAAGATGCCGACGGTGACCGGGATGGTCTTCCCGTCCTCCGCCACCACTCCGTAGCCGCCCTCGTTCAACGCCAGCAGCGCGCCGATCGGCACGGCCAGCACGTTCTGCTTCTTCGCCACGGTGAAGAGCGCGGTGACGTTGCCGCTCTCGACGCCCTCGGCGGCCTTGGGGTCGTCGACGGAGATCGTCAGCACGATCTTCGGCTTGGAGCCCTGGTTCGGGTCGCCGGTGGTGCGGGAGATGCCGGTGATGGTGCCGGTGGCGGGCTTGCCGCCGGAGATCGACAGCTCGACCTTCTCGCCCTGCTTGGCGAGGCGCTGCTTGGACTGCTCCAGTTCGACGGTCACCGCGCGTTCGGTGCCGGTGACCTTCATCAGGTCGCCGCCGGCGGGCGCGCCGAGCTGGGCGGTCAGCGACGAGACGCGGATCGCTCCACTTTGGACGATCACGTCGCCGACGCCGAGCTTGCCGGTCTGTTCGAGGCCCAGGGACTTCTGCCACTTCTTCAGCGCCGAGGCGGTGTAGGAGGTGAACTTCTCGTCGGGGGTGCCGAAGTCCTTGAACCCCAGAGCGGCCAGGTTCTCCTCCACCACCTTGACGTCCGGTCCGTTCGACATGCCCGCTTCGAGGTCGCGGTAGAGCGGCATGTCGGCGTAGAACAGCGGCACCGGCTTGGCGTCCGAGTGGAACACCGGTCTACCCCGCTCGATGACGTCGCCCTGCTTGGGCAGCGCGGTGACGGTGCCGCTTTTCCGGCTGGCCAGCGCTCGTTCCGCGCCGAAGCCGAGCTGGCCGGTGACGGACTGCTGGTCGGCGAGGTCGGTCTTCTTCACGGCCGCGGTCTTGGCCGGGTCGTTCTGCAACGGGGCGGCGCTCGCCTGGTTGGACGCGATCCTGGTGAGGACCACGACCCCGCCGGTGCCGAGCACGACGGCGGCGACGAGGGCCGCGACGATGATCTTCCGATTCACGCGGCGCTTCATCCTGCGGGCCTCACCGCGACCATGCCCTCGCCCATGCCGCAGTCCTTCATGTCCTGCTTGACCTTGTCGTCGGACATGTCGGGCAGCTGGATCGCCTCTGAGGTGCTGCCGGCGCCGCCGTCGAAGTTCGGGTCGGGCCAGTCGTGTCCCTTGTCCCGCATGCACTTCGCCTGCTGACGCATCTTGTCCTGCTCCTCCGGCGACGGCGGCTTGAACTCGCCGCCGTTGGGCAGGTGCTTCTTGCAGGCCTCGTTGGCCGCGTTCATCTTGTCCATGTCCGGGGCGCCGCCCTCGCCGCCGCCGTCCGCGGGCATGGCCTCGATCATGATGCCGCCGCTGCCGTCCTCCTTGGGGTCCGGCATGTTCACGCCGTTCTCCCGCATGCACTTGGCGAACGCGAGCATGTCGCCTTTTTCGTCCTTCTTGGCGTCCGCCGCCTGGTCCTTCGACCCGCAGGCGGTGAGCGCCAGCAGCAGGCCCAGCAGCACTGCGATGGTGGATTTCATGGGGACAGGTCTACGGAGGCGCTCATTCGACCGCGTTAAGCGAAAGCCCTTATCCGGCGCTTATGCCCTCCGCGCGGAAAATGGGCGTCATGCGTGTGCTGGTGGTCGAGGACGAACAGCTGCTCGCGGACACGATCGCCGAGGGACTGCGCAGGTTCTCGATGGCGGTCGACGTCTGCTACGACGGCGAGGCGGCGTTGGAACGCGTCGGGGTGCACGCGTACGACGTCGTGGTGCTCGACCGCGACCTGCCCCTCGTGCACGGTGACGAGGTGTGCAAGGCGGTGCACGCGACCGGCGGCGAGGCGCGGGTGCTGATGCTGACGGCGGCGGCCGAGGTGGACGACAGGGTGGCCGGGCTCGGGCTCGGCGCCGACGACTACCTGACCAAGCCGTTCGCGTTCGCCGAGCTCGTGGCCCGCGTGCAGGCGCTGGGCCGGCGGGCTCGTCCGGCCTTGCCGCCGGTGCTCGAACGCGCGGGCGTGACGCTCGACCTGCCGCGCCACCAGGCGTCCCGCGACGGGACGTTCCTGCCGCTGTCCCCCAAGGAGTTCGCCGTGCTGGAGGTGCTGATGCGGGCGGAGGGCACCGTGGTGAGTCCCGAGGAGCTGCTGGAGAAGGCCTGGGACGAGCACGCGGACCCGTTCACGAACGCCGTGCGGGTGGCGGTGATGACGCTGCGCCGCAAGCTGGGCGCGCCGCAGGTCATCCAGACCGTGCCCGGCGCCGGCTACCGGTTCGGGTCGTGAAGCTCAGGACCAGGCTGACGGCCTGGTACGCGGGGGTGTTCCTGATCGCGGGCGTCGCGCTGATCGGCCTCAACTACTGGCTGCTCGCGTCGTTCGCTCCGGTGGACGCGGGCATCGCCGTCTCGCGGGCGCTCCCGTCCGCCGAGCTGGAGATGTACCCGGCCTACACGGATTTCTCCGCTGTTCCGGCCAGTGAGCTGCCGAGCGACACGCTGGTGGTGTCCGGTGCGGAGGCCAAGAGCGAGGTGATGAGCACGGTCCTGTGGGGGTCGATCACCGCGTTGCTGGTGGCGGCGGTGTTCGCGGTCTGGCTCGGCTGGGTCGTGGCCGGGCGGGTGCTGGAGCCGTTGCACTCGATCACCTCGACCGCGCACCGGCTCGAGGCCGAGCGCCTGGACCAGCGGATCGAGCTGGACGGGCCGCCGGACGAGCTGAAGGAGCTCGCGGACACCTTCGACGGCATGCTCGACCGGCTCGCGTCGTCGTTCGACAGCCAGAAGCGGTTCGTCGCGAACGCCTCGCACGAGCTGCGCACGCCGCTGGCCGTGCAGCGGACCTTGATCGAGGTGGCGGTGGCCTCGCCGGACGCGACCGACGAGATCCGCCGTCTCGGAGCGCACCTGCTCGACACGAACGAGCGAAGCGAGAAGCTCATCGACGGGCTGTTGCTGCTCGCTCGCAGTGACCGGGGGCTCGCCACGCGTGAGCTCGTGTGGCTGGACGAGGTCGTCGAGGACGAAGTGGAGTCGTGTCGCGCGTTGGCCTCGGAGAAAAAGGTCACGTTTGAGGTTCGGACTCGCAGGTATCTGGTGGACGGTGATCCGGTCTTACTTGCCCAGCTCGTCGGCAACCTGTTGCGCAACGCGGTTCTCTACAACGAACCTGGCGGAACGGTGACAGTAGAACTTGATCAAGAGTTGATCGTTTCCAACACCGGTCCCACCGTGCCTGCCCAGGCAGTACCCGGCTTGTTCGAACCCTTTCGACGTCTCCGCGATCGCACCGGAACCGCCGGATCGGGCCTCGGGCTGTCGATCGTGCAGTCCGTCGCGCGCGCTCATCAGGGCTCCGCGAAGGCTCGTCCGAACGGGGGAGGCGGGCTGGTGGTCCAGGTGAACCTTCCGGAAACGGGCGTGCGACAGGCCTCGTGAACTGGCAAGATCACGTAGAGATATCGGCGAGCCTCCCACTCGTGGACCGCTCGTTGTCCTAACGTTGTCTGCTGGCGAGGTGCGAATTCAGGGAGGCCACGATGCGAGCGCTGCGAGTCATCGGGCTCGACGAGGACGGTAAGTCCGTCATCCTCGAAGACCCCGAAAACCGCGGCGAGCGCTTCACGCTCCCCGCGGACGAGCGTCTTCGAGCGGCCCTGCGAGGTGACCTCGCGCGCCTCGGCCAGATGCAGATCGAGTCCGGCGAGGCCCAGATGCGGCCGCGCGAGATCCAGGCGCGCATCCGTGCCGGCGAGTCGATCGACCAGGTCGCCGCCGCGTCCGGGATGCCGACGCACCGCATCGAGCGCTTCGCCTACCCGGTCCTGCTGGAGCGTTCGCGCACCGCGGACCTCGCGCAGCGCGCGCACCCGGTCCGTGAGGACGGTCCGGACGTGCAGACGCTCGGCGAGGTCGTCGCGCACTCGTTCGGCCTGCGCGGACACGACCTGTCCGACACCAAGTGGGACTCGTGGAAGGGCGACGACGGCCGCTGGATCGTGCAGCTGCACTGGAAGACGGGGCGCTCGGACAACCGCGCGCACTGGGCGTTCCACCCCGGTGCGCAGGGCGGCACGGTCACGGCGCTCGACGACGCGGCCGTGGACCTGATGGACCCGAACCCGAACCGCACGCTGCGCACGGTGCGGCCGGTGACGCAGCTGGCGCGGCAGGCCCTGGAGGCGACTCCGGTCCTGCCCCCGATCCCCGTTGCCGAGGAGCCGGTCCAGGTCCCGGCGCAGGCGCCCGCCCCCGTGGCGGCACCTGCTCCCGTCGTGGCCGAGAAGCCGGTCCAGGAGAAGACGCCGGAACCCGAGCCCGCCCCTGCTCCGCCGCCGCCCCCGGTGAAGGAGCAGGAGCCCGCCGCGGAGAAGCCGGTCCGCAAGGACCCTCCTCCGAAGCGGGGGAAGAAGAACCACCCCATCGTGCCGTCGTGGGAAGACGTTTTACTGGGCGTGCGGTCGAACCGCTGAGTGAGAAGCTGACGCCGTGGGACGTCGTGTCGCGCTGGCTGCCGGAGTGGGTGCACTCCTCGGCCTGGCCTGGTGGGGAATGTTCGAGCTCCTCGCCTCGGGAACGGTCTGCTCGAAGGACGAGTGGGGCTGTCTCGGGGCCTTCGTGACCTCGATACCGATCTTCGCCGTGGCGGGGTCGGTCGTGGGTGCTCTGGGACTGCGATCGCTGAAGGTGTCGCGGGCGTGGCTGGTGGCCGTGCCCGCGACCCTCATGGCGGTGGTCGCGATGGTGTTGTTGCTGGGGATGACCTTCCTGTCGTTCGCGGTGTTCGCGGCGCTGTACGCGTTGATCGCGGTGCTGACGGGATCGGCCGAGGCCCGCCGCGAATCGCCGTGATCGACCGCTTCCGGGTGTGGGTCGCGGCTGCCGCCGGAGCGTTGTGCGGGGCAGGCTGGTTCGCTTCGGTCGAGCCCGCCGGGAACCTTCCCTGCTCGGAGAGCGGTATCGGGTGCGCGCTCTTCGCCTTGTTCATCGTGCTGCCGGCGCTCGTGGTCGTCTGGGGTCTCGTGGGGTGGGGGCTGCTGCGGCTCGTGCGGTTCGCTGGCGCGGGACGGACCGCCGCGCTGGGGACGGCGGGGGCGGTGCTGCTGGTGATCCTCAGTTCGTTCGGGCTGCGGTTCGTGCAGGTCCAGCTGCCGGAGTGGAGCGGAAGCCTCGTGGTGGCGTTCGGGACCGCGTGCGGTTACGCCTTGGCGGCCGTGGTGACTCGTGCCCGCGGTGAAGGTGTTGTGGAGGGTCCGTGAAGGCTCGCTCCGGGCAGCCCTTGATCGGGTAGCTGTGGGCGCATGGTCTTGCGCACTGTCGTGGGGGCGGTCGCCGGAGCCGTCGCCGGCACCGGGTTCTGGCTGACGCTCGACGGCTTCTCCCGGTACTGCTACTCGAGTCCCGGCCGCACCGGGTGCGGTGCCGGGCTGCCTCTGGTCTACCCGCCGGTGTTCGCGCTCTGGATGGCCGTCGCGGCCGCCCTGGTCCTGGGCGGGTTCCGGATCGGACGACAGGAGCGCGGGTGGCTCGCGACCGGGATCGGCAGCGGGCTCTGGCTCGTGCTGGTCGTGGCGGTCGTCTGGGTCGAGATCAGCCACCTGGAGATCTACCCGGAGGACCGGCGCCTCTTCCTCGCGGCCGCGGCGGTGGTCGTGCCCTGCGTCGCCTATGCGGTCGCCACGGCGGGTGCCGGTCGGGCGCGGCGATGCTGACGCGTGCGGTCACCGGTGCGATCGCCGGGCTCGTGGGGTTGCTGGCTACCGGTCTCGCCGGTTTCGGGCTGGTCATCGGGTTCTGCGGGTTCGAGAAGCCGCGGCCGTGGTCGGACGAGCGGTGCCTCGTCGGCGACTACGCCGAGTACGGGTTGTGGTTGATCCCGGTCGTGCTGCTGGGCGGGCTGGCCGGGACGGCGTTGCTGCACGTGTGGTTGTTGCGGCTGCGCGGGCAGCCGAGGCCGTTGTCGGTGGTGGCGCCGGGCATCGGGCTGGTGCTCGTGTTCACGTTCTTCGGCACGCTCACCGGGGTGGTCGGGCTGGCCCTCGTGCCCTCGGCGTCGTTCGCGCTGGCCGGCGTGCTCACCGGGTTCGGGCGCAACGGCCTGTGACCGAGCCCTTGGCTCTCGTGGCGGGCGCTGGTTACGGTGGACGGCGTGACGGAGCAGAGCACCGCAGGCAAGACGGGTAGGACGGGACGCCGGCTTCTCTTCCGGGTCGTGCTGTCGATGGCCGTCGGCGCCGGGCTGGTGCTCGGGTGGACGTGGGCCTACGAGTCGGGCTTCCTCAAGTCGTGGCTCGACAGCACGTCGATGTCGACGTTCCTGCTGCTCGTGCTGATCGGGTTGCCGCTGGCGCTGGTGTCGTCGCTGGTGCTGGCCGGGCCGGTCCTGTGGGTCTTCGGGGTGCGGCCGGTGTGGCCGATCATCCTGCTCGGGCCGATCGTGCTGGGCATCGGGCTCTACTTCAAGGTGCACGAACCCGTCATCGGGTGGTTCGCCAACAGGCACCACGCCGAGGCGTTGCTCGCGGCCGTCGCCTACGGACTCGTCGGGCTGGTCACGTTCAAGAGGTCGTAGGCACCTCGTCGAGCAGGTTCAGGTCCCAGCCCTCTCGTTCGCACCAGTCCTCGGCGTCCTCGCGGGACACGAGCATCGCGTGCCGCGGCCGCGGGCCCGCCAGGTGGTCCCAGCCGTCGGGGGCGAGCACGAAGTTCGCTCCATCGCGTGACGCGATGAGCCGTCCGTGTGGAAACGCCATGGTCTGCTCGGTTCGCAGAAACCGCGTCATGGTGGTCATCGTGCCCTTGACCTCGACCTAAGTCGAGACAGCAGGCTCCGGTGGGGAGAAAAACCGGATGCTGAGTGTCGGTCCTCCTTCGTACTTTGGAGGGGACCTGGAGGGGGCTCATCGCGTGAGCGATCAACGTAACTCGACAATTCAGACCTTGCGGAGGTTGTGGCCGTACGTGCGGCCGCACCGCGCACGGATGACTGTCGTGCTGTCGGCGACGATGCTCGCGATGCTGTGCGGTCTCGGCATCCCGCTGCTCACGCAGCGCATCGTCGACGGTCCTATTCAGCACAAGGAGACCGGTCCGCTGCCGTGGCTGATCGCGGGCGTGCTCGCGCTCGGCGTCGGTGAGGCGCTGCTGTTCTACATCCGGCGCAAGGTCGTGGCGCGGCCCGCCGCCGAGGTCGAGGCGCGGATGCGGTTCGACCTCTACAAGCACCTGCAACGGCTGCCGGTCGCGTTTCACGACCGCTGGCAGTCGGGTCAGCTGCTCTCGCGCGCCACGAACGACCTCACGACTGTGCGGCGGTTCGTGGCGTTCGCCGTGGTGTTCCTGATCGTCAACAGCCTGGTGATCGTGATCGGGATGGGCATCATCGCGTCGCTTTCGCCGTGGCTGTTCATCGTGTCGTTGTGCGGCGCGCTGCCGTTGATCGTCATCTCGTACTTCTTCGAGGCGAAGTTCAAGCTCGTGGCGCGCAAGGCGCAGGACCAGGCGGGTGACCTGACCACGACGGTCGAGGAGTCGGTGCTCGGCATCCGGGTGCTGAAGGCGTTCGGGCGCGGGCCCGAGCTGTCGAAGCGGTTCCTGGCGCAGGCGCGTGACCTGCGGTCGACGGAGCTGAACAAGATCTCGATCCTGGCCGCGCTGTGGTCGGTGCTGATCGTCCTGCCCGAACTGTCCATCGCGGGCATGCTCGGCGTCGGCGCGATCGGCATCGTGCAGGGCTGGATGACGGTCGGCACGCTGGTCGCGGCCGTCGCGGTGAGCGCCTACCTGAGGTGGCCGATCGACTCCATCGGCTGGCTGCTGGCGGAGACGAACCAGGCCGCGTCGGCGCTGGAGCGCTACTGGGAGGTCATCGACTCCCCCGTCACGATCACCGATCCCGCCTCGCCCGTGCCGCTGCCCAAGCCGTTGCGCGGGCACGTGCGGTTCGAGGGCGTGCGGTTCGCGTTCGAGGACGGCCGCGAGGTGCTGGCGGGCGTCGACCTCGACCTGCGTCCCGGCGAGACGGTCGCGCTGGTCGGCGCGACGGGTTCCGGCAAGACGACGCTGACCGCGCTGGTGCCCCGGCTCGCGGACGTGACGGGCGGGCGGATCACGATCGACGGCGTGGACGTGCGGGACCTGTCGCTGGAGGACCTGCGGACCGTCGTGGGCACGGCGTTCGAGGAACCCGTGCTGTTCTCGGCCTCCGTGACCGAGAACGTCGGCCTGGGCGTGCCGGACGTGACCGAGGCGGCCGTGCGCGAGGCGTTGCGGGTGGCGAAGGCCGAGGAGTTCGTGGAAGCGCTCCCGTGGGGTCTCGCGACCCGCATCGGCGAGCAGGGCCTGTCGCTGTCCGGTGGTCAGCGGCAACGGCTGGCGCTCGCCCGCGCGGTCGTCGGCAAGCCGGCCGTGCTGGTGCTGGACGACCCGCTGTCGGCGCTGGACGTGCACACCGAGGCCGAGGTGGAGGCCGCGCTGCGCCGCGTGCTGAGCGAGACCACGGCGCTGGTCGTGGCGCACCGCTCGTCGACGGTGCAGCTCGCGGACCGCGTGGCGCTGCTGGTCGACGGCAGGATCGCCGCGGTCGGTTCGCACCGGGAGTTGTTGGACACCAACGAGGAATACCGGCACCTGCTGTCCAGCCTGGACGACGAGCTGGTCGAAGAGGAGGTGGCGTCGTGAGCGAGGTGACCGCACCCGTCGCGGCGGAAGAGGAGTGGCGCGGCGTCGCCGCCGAGGAGATCGAGGAGCTCTCGCACTCGACGGGCCTGCGCCTGCAGGCCCGGTCGCGGCGACTGCTGGGGTCGTTGCTGCGCCCGCACCTCGGCCTGACGGCACTGGCGATCGCCGCGGTGGTCTGCGGCAACCTGGCCGCGCTGGCCGGTCCGCTGCTGATCGCCGTCGCGATCGACAACGGCATCCCGTCGGCGATCGGCGGCAGCGCGTCGACCCTGGTGTGGTGCGTGATCGGCTACGCGGTCTCGGCCGTGCTGATGACGTTCCTGCGCTGGGCGTTCCTGCGGATCTCCGGCCGGGTCGGCCAGGACGTCCTGCTGGACCTGCGCGGCCGCATCTTCCGCCACTCGCAGGGCCTGTCCGTGGGCTTCCACGAGTCGTACACGTCGGGCAAGGTCATCGCCCGCCTGACGAGCGACGTCGACTCGTTGCAGGACCTGCTGGAGGAGGGCCTCGACAGCCTGTTCAACGCGGCGCTGTCGGTGACCGGCATCGCGATCATCCTGCTGTACCTGGACGTGCCGCTGGCGTTGGTCGTGATCGCGGGCTTCATCCCGATCTACTTCATCTGGCGCTGGTTCCGCCGCCGCTCGATGGACGCCTACCGGGGCACGCGCGGTGCCATCGCCAAGATCATCGTGCAGTTCGTCGAGTCGATGAACGGCATCCGCGCCGTGCAGGCGTTCCGCCGCCAGCCCCGCAACGAACAGATCATGAGGGGCTTCAACGGCCAGTTCCGCGACGCCAACACCGACGCACTGGGCGTCATGGCGATGTTCGTCTCGACGGTCAGGGCCATCGGCAACGTCTCGCTGGCCGTGATCCTCGCCTGGGGCGCCTACCGGGTGGCGAACGGCTCGCTCGAACTGGGCGTGCTGACGGCGTTCACGGTCTACATCCGCCGCTTCTACGACCCGTTCGACGAACTGGCGATGTTCGCCAACTCGTACTCCTCGGCCACCGCGGCCCTGGAGAAGATCTCGGGCGTCCTCGAGGAGAAGCCCTCGGTCCCCGAACCCACGTCGCCGGTGCCGCTGGGCGAGGCCAGGGGCGCGGTCCGCTTCACCGACGTGGAGTTCCAGTACCCCGGCACCACCCGCCTGGTGCTCCCCCGCTTCTCCCTGGACGTCCCGGCGGGCCAGACCGTGGCGCTGGTGGGCGCCACCGGGGCGGGCAAGACGACGGTCGCGAAGCTCGTGGCCCGCTTCTACGACCCGTCAACGGGTTCGGTCCAGCTGGACGGCACGGACCTGCGTTCCGTGGCCGACACCGACCTGCGCCGAGCGGTCGTGATGGTCACCCAGGAGAACTTCCTGTTCTCCGGCTCGGTGGCGGACAACATCGCCCTGGGCCGCCCTGCCGCCACCCGCGCGGAGATCGAGGCGGCGGCGACCGAGGTGGGCGCCCACGGCTTCATCAGCGCCCTGCCCGACGGCTACGACACGGACGTCCGCAAACGAGGCGGCCGCCTCTCCGCGGGCCAACGCCAAATGGTCGCATTCGCCCGCGCATTCCTCGCAGACCCAGCCGTACTGGTCCTCGATGAGGCAACATCGTCCTTGGACGTGCCCACCGAACGCGCGGTCCAGGCGGCACTGGAAACGGTGCTGGCGGACCGGACGGCGTTCATCATCGCCCACCGCCTGTCGACGGTCCTGATCGCGGACCGCGTGCTGGTGCTGGATGGTGGCATTGTGGTGGAAGACGGCTCCCCAGCGGAGCTGATCGGTGAGCGGGGCCGCTTCGCGGCCTTGCACACGGCCTGGCGCGACTCGCTCGCCTAGGCCGGCAGGTCGCGTTCGCGCCAATGGGGATCTGGCGCGAACGCGACCTCACGCTCACCGAGGGCCGCGAGGGCGAGCGGTACGGGCGCGGCAAGACGGCGGCGTGAGGCGAGCCGGGTCGAGGATGGCTCGGGTGGGCGCGAAGGCGAGCCCGTCCGAGCGCAAGCACAGCCGAGCCCACCCAAGACCCGAGCGCAATGCCGAAGGCGAGGCGTCCTTACCTCTCCGCGCCGTGAAAGCGGTGTGGTGACGTTCCTGCGCAACTCAGCCACGCACGCTTGAGGTTGGGGCTTGACTTTGGGTGCGAGGTGCTACCACTTGTGGCTCGGCCGGGCGCTTTTCAGCCCGGCCTTTTCCGGTCCGACCAGCGCCTCGCAAGGGCCCCGAAGTCAAGCCCCAACCTCTGTCGACGCGTCAGCGGCGATGACTGAACCACGCTCGTCATGCTCTTGGCTCTTGGCTCGTCACGCTCTTGGCCCCAGGTCTCCCGACTCCCGGTCTTCGGTGCCGACCCGCCCCACCCCCATCCGATAGGTTCTGGCACGAAAGCTCCAGACCGAGGAGGGCCCAGTGGAGTTGCGAGTCCGGGACGGCCGCGCCGTGCTCGCCGGCGAAGACGAGTCCGGCGAACGCGAGGTCGACCCGCACAGCCTGCCGCTGGGCGCCGACCTGGCCGAAGCCCTCCACGAGTGGGCGAAGGTGGCCGACGCGGTCACCCGCACCGAGACCCCGCAGGACGGCGTCGCGAACGCCCTGGTGGCCCGCCGCGGCAAGCAGCTGGCCATCAGGATCGCCACGGTGATGAACTCCCAGGTCAGCTACACCGACCCGGTGAGCGGCGAGCTCGTGAGCGTCGACGCGCCCGACCAGCCGGCGGCGGCGCCGGAAACCGAAGCCGCGCAGCCGGTACCGGACGACGCGCCCGAGCCCACCCCGTGGGGCACGGGCCTGACGGTCAGCCTCATCACGGCGGCCATCGTCACGGTGACGGTGGTGTCGCTCTCCCTGGGCCTGGGCGAGACGAGCAGCTGGCTGGCGCTGGTCGCGAACGTCCTGGTGGTCGGTGGCCTGGCGCCGAGCGTCTGGCTCGGCCGTCGGGTGCCGGTGTGGCGCTGGGTCGCTTACGGCGTCGTGACGGGGGTTCTGGTCGCCTGGCTCGCGCTGATCCTCACGCTGCTCTAGAAAGCCTTCACAGCAACGCGTAGAACGCGACTGCGCCGGCCGTCGCCACGTTCAGCGAATCCACCCCGGACGACATCGGAATGCGCACCGCCAGGTCGGCGGCGGCGATCGCCTCCTCGCTCAGGCCCGGCCCCTCGGAGCCCAGCAGCACGGCCACGCGGCGGCCGCGCAGGCCCGCGTCGGCGAGGTGCAGGGCCGAGGGCCGAGGCGTGAGAGCGGCAATGGTGTAACCCTTTTGCCGCAACAGGTTCAGCGCCGCGGGCCACTCATCCGTGGTAGCGAACGGCACGCGCAGCACGTGGCCCATCGAGACGCGCACGCTGCGCCGGTAGAGCGGATCGCTGCAGCCGGGGCCCAGAACCACGCCGTCGACGCCCAGTGCGGCGGCGTTGCGGAAGATCGATCCGAGGTTCTCGTGGTCGCCCACGCCCTCCAGGACCGCGAGCCGTTGAGCGCCGGACACCAACGCGTCGAAGTCGACGGCCGGGGCTCGGTCGGCAGCGGCCAGTACACCCCGGTTCAAGTGGAAACCTACGACCGACGCCATAACCTCTGCGGAGGTCACGTAGGCGGGAACGTCCAGGTCAGAAAGGTCCAGAGCCTCGATTCTGCGTCGTACCCCGAGCAGCCCGCGCACCGGGTACGGCGACGCCAGCAGACGTTCCACGACGACCACGCCCTCGGCGATGACGAGGCCCCGCCCGCCTGGGCGGTCCGGCCTGCGGTCGGCCGTCGAGAGGTCGCGGAAGTCGTCCAGCCGGGGGTCGGCCGGGTCGTTGATCTCGATCACGTCTGCCACGCCGGAAGTTTCGCATCCGGGCCGAGGTGGAACAGGCGAGGTAGTCCGGAGGGCGGAACCGCACACGCCCGACCAGCGGATGATCGCTGGTTGTTACCCCGACGTGACAGAGAGCACCGATTTGGGCGATGTAAAGGAGGTTTCGGCTGTGTCACGTTGGTCGTTCCGCCTGGCCCGCGCCCACCGGCGCCGAGCGAAGGGGTAGCGGCATGGGAAGTGAAGTGTCCAGCCGCACTTTCACCAGAGACGACCGCCAGCGTTATCGGGAGAAGATGCAGCGGAGTCTCGACGCACTGGCCACGATGCTGGCCGAAGACACGTTTTCCTTTCCCCGTCGGCAGATGGGGCTCGAGATCGAGTTGAACCTCGTCGACGACGCGATGCGGCCGGCGATGGCGAACTCCGAGGTGCTGGAGAAGATCGACGACCCGTCCTACACGCTGGAACTGGGTCAGCAGAACCTGGAGATCAACGTTCCCCCTCGTGAGCTCGCGGGGGGTGAGATGCTCGGCCTGGAGGAAGAGCTCAGGCTGTCGCTCGACAACGCGGACTCCAAGGCCAACGACGTCGGCGCCAACCTCGCCATGATCGGGGTGCTGCCCACGTTGCGGGAGCGGCACTTCGACCGCAAATGGCTCTCCGAGGCGCCGCGGTACGCGTTGCTCAACGACACCATCTTCAAGGCCCGCGGCGAGGAGATGGTGCTGCGCATGGAAGGCCCGGCGATGCCGGGCAAGACACCGGAGAAGCTGCTGAGCTACGCGGAGTCGATCCTGCCGGAGGCCGCGTGCACCTCGGTGCAGCTGCACCTGCAGGTCGAGCCGACGCACTTCGCCGCGCACTGGAACGCCGCCCAGTGCCTCGCAGGTGTGCAGGTCGCGATCGCCGCGAACTCGGCTTTCCTTCTGGGAAAGGCGCTCTGGCACGAGACCCGCATCCCGCTGTTCGAGCAGGCCACCGACACCCGTCCGGACGAGCTCAAGAACCAGGGCGTCCGGCCGCGCGTGTGGTTCGGGGAGCGGTGGATCACGTCGATCTTCGACCTGTTCGAGGAGAACGTGCGCTACTTCCCCAGCCTGCTGCCGGAAACCGACGACGAGGACCCGTTGGAGGTCCTCGAAGCCGGTGGTGCGCCGAGGCTTTCCGAGCTGCGCCTGCACAACGGCACGATCTGGCGCTGGAACCGCCCCGTCTACGACGTCGTCGACGGAGTGCCGCACCTGCGCGTCGAGAACCGGGTCCTGCCCGCCGGGCCCACGGTGCTCGACACGATGGCCAACGCCGCCTTCTTCTACGGCGCCCAGCGCGCCCTCACCTCCCAGGAACGTCCACTGTGGACGCAGATGTCGTTCCAGGCGGCGGAGGAGAACCTCTACACCGGGGCCAGGCACGGCATGAACGCCCAGCTGTACTGGCCGGGCATCGGCTGGATCCCGCCGGACGAGCTGGTGCTGCGCCGCCTGCTGCCGATGGCGCACGACGGCCTGCGCGACTGCGGTGTCTCCGACGAGGCCCGCGAACGCTACCTCGGCGTGATCGAGCAGCGCTGCCTCGCGCGGCGCACGGGATCGTCGTGGCAGCGGGAAACCGTTGCGCTGCTGGAGGAACGGGGCATGTCGAGGGACGCCGCCCTGTCCGGCATGCTCAAGCGGTACATGGAGCTGATGCACGCGGGCGAGCCCGTGCACACCTGGCACGTCGGCTAGCCGCGCCGGACGTCACCAGGTCAGCAGCTCCTCCCGGAACGACTGCAGCATCTCGTTGGGCAGGCCCGTCCCCGTGACCGGCCTGCCCTGCACGTCGGGCCTCGACTCCCCGCCCACGAACACCGCGATCGACAGCTCCGGCGTGTACCCGATCATCCACGCGTGCCGGACCACGTCTCCGTCCTTCACCTCGACGGGCAGGCAGGCCGCCGTCGGGTCGTTGCCGCACAACGGATCGGCGCGCAGCTCCTCGTTGACCCGTGCCGCGAACTCCTTGCTGCGCGCTGGATCCAGCCCCAGCGCCGGCTTGCCGGAGGCCGCCCACCGGTACAGCGTCTTGCCGCCGGACTCGGTGACGTGGGTGACGAAGTGCGCGTCGTGGCGCACACCCTCCGCCCCGAACGTCGCGTAGGCGGCCGCCACGTCGAGCGGCCTCAGCAGCGCGGCCTCGGTGCCGAGCAGCTCGGTGCCGCGCCCCTCGACCTCCGCGCTCTCCGGCACCCCTGCGGCCCGCATGAGCGCCACGGACCCGAACGGCCGCGCCGCCGCACCGGCTTCCCTGACCACCCCGCCCGCGTAGTCCACGGCGGGGTCCGTACCGGGTGCGTACGCGCGCACGCCGCCGTTGGACGGGTCGACCGCCGTGATGGACGCCGGACGCCCGGTGGCCTGCCGGCGAAGCACCTCCGTCGCGGCGGCCTGCGCCTTCGAGTCGATCGTGGTGACCACCAGCGCACCGCCCGCGTCGCGGAGCCGGTCGAGCGGCGTCCCGATGGTCCCGAGCTCCCGGACCACCTGCCGCACCAGCGGCGTGTCGGGCTGACCGGACCGCCACAGGATCGAGCCGTCCGCGTGCTGCACGACGACGTCACCGGCGGCGATGGCTTCCGGTGACGAGCCAGGTCGTTGCCACACAACGGCTCCGACGATCGCCGCGAGAAGGACCAGAGCGCCCAGAACGGGCAGGAACCGCTTCATCGAACCCCCAGCGCGAAACTCCCCCAGGGTTTCGAATCTAGCGGTCCCGTCCAGCCCTCGTGCCCCTAGCGGCGGCGTCCCGACTTCAGCGGGGCGACGTCCGCGCCGTCGTGGGAGGTGCGGCACTCGTCCGGCGTGACGGCCTCGACCGCCAGCGTCAGCTCGCCCTTCACTCCCGTGTAGATCGACTCGCCCCGTGACGCCAGCGACGCGTGCACGCGGTTGGAGTCGGTGAAGTCGCGTTCGTCCTTGACCCGCTTCTTGCCGGTCTCCTCCGGCCGCGTGGCGCTGCGGAGGTTGACCTCCAGCCACGCGGCGACCTCGTCCGGCGACGTCAGGACTTCCTCAGGGGTGCGTTCGAGCCGAACCTGCCGAGGAGAGGCGTGATCGAGTGACGTGTGCTCCACATAGGCGTGCCAGTGGGTGTTGCGCATCGACCAGGTCTGTTCGACCGGCCAGTCCTCCTCGGTGGTCATGCGTCATATCTTCCACCCTTCACACGAGGAAACGTGAGAAGGTCGCGGACGTCGACCTCATGATCCACCCGCACGGCCGAAGCGAGCCGCCGGTCGTGTGTGACCAGCAACAACGTGCCTTCGTAGGTTTCCAAGGCCTGTTCGAGCTGTTCGATGGCCGGCAGGTCGAGGTGGTTGGTCGGTTCGTCGAGGACCAAACAGGTCGTGCCTTTTGCTTGCAACAAGGCCAAGCCTGCGCGGGTGCGTTCGCCCGGTGACAGCTCGCGGGCAGGCCGCAGCACCGCGTCGGCGCCGAGCCGGAACTTCGCCAGCAGCGTGCGCACCTCCACGTCCTGGAGACCGGTCGCGTCCGCCACGATCCGCAAAGCGCTGGCGTCGCTCGCGAACTCGGCCCTGAGCTGGTCCACCTCGCCGACGACGACGCCCGGCCCGATGGACCTGTCGCCCTCCAGCAGGGGAATCCGGCCGAGCAACGCCCCGAGCAACGTGGACTTGCCCGTGCCGTTGGGACCGACGATCCGCCACCGCTCGCCCGCGCCGATCGTGAGGTCGACCGGCCCGAGCGTGACGTCGCCGCGGCTGACCACGGCCCCGCGCAACGTGAACGCGACCGAGCTGCCCCGGCCGGCGGACGGCAGGGTGAGCCGGAGCTCCCACGCCTCGCGCGGCTCGCCGACCTCCTCCAGCCGCGCCAGCTGACGGTCCACAACGGACGCTTTGGCGGTCAGGCTCTCGGCACCGCGCTGGTGGCCCGCGCGGACGTTGCGGTCGGGTTCGTCGTTGAGCATCTTGGCGCTCTTGGCCCGGCGCACGCCCTTGCGCGACCACTCCCTGACCTGACGGCTGCGCTGGACGAGTTCGGAGCGCTTGGTCTCGTACGCCTCGTACTCCTCGTGCGCGCGGCGGTCCGCGTTCGCCTTCTCCTCGACGTAGGCGTCCCAGCCGCCACCGAACACGGTGATCCGGTGGCTGAACTCGTCGAGCTCGGCGATGGCGGTCGTGGTGCGCGCGAGGAACTCCCGGTCGTGGCTGACCAGCACGATCGCGCCCTGGTAGCCGGTGACGTGGGACTCCAGCAGGTCGAGCCCGGCCGCGTCGAGGTCGTTGGTCGGCTCGTCCAGCAGCAGCACGTCGGCGCGGGTGAGCAGCACGGCCGCGAGGCGCAGCCGCGCCTGCTGGCCGCCGGACAGCTCGTCGGGAGCCCGGCCGTCCAGCAGGTCGGCGGGCAGGCCGAGGCGCTGGCAGACGACCTCGGCGCGTTCGTCGAAGTCACCGGCACCGATGACGGTCCAGTGGTCGAAGGCGTCGGAGTACCCGGCACCGCCCCCGTCTGCCAGGGCTTCGGCCTCACGTTGCAGCCACTGCTCGGCCTCGGCGACGCCGGTGCGGCGGGCGAGGTGGTCGCGCAGCGACTCTCCACCAACGTGGAGGGTCTCCTGCGTCAGGTGCGCGACGGTCCCGGTGCTTGAGACAGATCCGGTTTCCGGCGGCAGCTCACCGGAGAGCAGACGGAGCAACGTGGACTTGCCGACGCCGTTGGGCGCGATCAGGCCGACGCGGTCACCAGGCGAAACATCGAAATCAACCTCCGAGATCACGGTCCTCGGACCGAACGACAGCGAAATGTTCCTGGCTGTCAGC
The DNA here is from genome assembly GCF_050936595.1 of Lentzea sp. CA-135723. Classification (NCBI taxonomy): domain Bacteria; kingdom Bacillati; phylum Actinomycetota; class Actinomycetes; order Pseudonocardiales; family Pseudonocardiaceae; genus Lentzea; species Lentzea sp. CA-135723. Next base: position 5,220,311 of record NZ_JBNJMK010000001.1, read on the forward strand.
ACGGACACGCCTACGACGCTACGGACGCCCGCAACTGGTTTACTGACGCTTATTGCTAGTAAGTTGCAAGTACCAAGAGATTGCAGGAGTTGTCATGGGCCAGTACGTGCTGCCGGATCTCGACTACGACTACGGCGACCTCGAGCCGGCGATCATCGGTGAGATCAACGAGCTGCACCACGGCAAGCACCACGCCGCGTACGTCAAGGGCGCGAACGACACGATCGAGCAGATCGCGGAGGCCCGCGACAAGGAGTCCTTCGGCTCGATCGTCGGCCTGGAGACCACGCTGGCGTTCCACCTCGCGGGCCACGCGCTGCACCAGGTGTGGTGGAAGAACCTCTCGCCCAACGGCGGCGACAAGCCGGTCGGCGAGCTCGCGGCCGCGATCGACGAGCACTTCGGCTCGTTCGACAAGTTCCGCGGCCAGCTCAACGCCGCCGCGTCGTCGATCCAGGGTTCCGGCTGGGGCATCCTCGCCTGGGAGCCGATCGCGCAGAAGCTGATCACGCTGCAGCTGAAGGACCACCACTCGAACCTGTCGATCGCGGTCACGCCGCTGCTCGCGTTCGACATCTGGGAGCACGCGTACTACCTGCAGTACCGCAACCTGAAGGCCGACTACATCTCGGCGCTGTGGAACGTCGTCAACTGGGAGGACGTCTCCGCCCGCTTCGAGGCGGCGCGCGGCGGCCAGAACGGCCTGCTGCTGCCCTGATGCGGCACTGATGCTTCGGCGGTGGATGCTCCGACAAGCTCCCGCTGCCGAACACGACGAGGCCCCCCTCTGCCCAGAGGGGGGCCTCGTCCGTTCCCGAACTGACTGCCGCTCCCACCACGAAGCGACGAGACTTAGGTTAGCCTAACTTCGCTTCCTTGGGAAGTCCTCCTGACCAGACGTCTCGCGATCAGTTCGACCACGGTCGCCACGGCGGCCGCCTCGACCGCCAGCAACGCCAGGAGCACCACGATCTGCAGGGCACCGGCCTGCCAGACTGGCGCGCCGCCGAGCAGCATGCCGACGAAAGCACCCGGAAGGGTGACCAGCCCGACCGTCCTGGTCTGGTCGAGCGCCGGGATCAACGCCTCGGCGGCCGGCTTGCGGATGATCAGGCAGACCGCATCGCGTTCGTGGAAGCCCAACGCGCGCGCGGCCTCGTACTCGCCGTACCGATCGTGCAGCGAGTCGAGGGCTCTGCGGGCAGACAACGTGGTGGCGGTCATCGCACCGCCGATGAGGATGCCGCCGACCGGGATGAGCGCGATGCCCTGGACGGGCAGCAGACCGATGCCGAGCAGCAACCCCAGCGCCGGGACCGTGCCCACGAGGATCGCGGCGGCCACCCAGACGCCCCTGCGGCCGGTGCCCGTCCTGCTCGCGGACGTCGCCGTGGCGACCACGGCCATCAGCACCAGGAACGCCCAGGTGAGGCCCAGGTGGGTCAGCACGAACGTGATCACGGCGGACACGGCCGCGAGCTGCAGGACGCCTCGGGCGGCGGCGCCGAGGAACGGCTTCGGGCTGGTGAGGCCGGTGAAGTGGGTGATCGCGGCCGCGGCGGCCACGAAGGCGACGCAGACGATCAGCAGCCGGACCCAGTCGGCGACGAGAACCATGGTCGTGATCACACCCGATCGTGCAGTTGCCTTCAATTCAGACTAAGTTCAGACTTGTTGAAGTGAGCATTGTCAGCGAAGTGCAGTGGAGCGAACTGCAACGCGACCCGAAGAGCGTCGCGGCCATCGCAGAGCAGCATGAGGTGCGGGTCAAACGACGGGACGGAGCCGACCTCCTCCTGGTGCGCGCCGACCAACACGCCAATCGGCACAGCGGAGCACTCATGGCCGCTCGCGCCTTGCGCTCGGTGTTCCGCCACGTCGGGCCTGATGTCATCGCGGACGCGCTGAAGGACGAGTTCCCCTGGACCGCCGTGCTGCCCGAGTCTGATCGAGCAGAGTTCGTGCGGGAGTTCGTGCAGGCCATCCAAGCGTCTGCTGATCTCGGTCAATGGTCCTTGCTCGGACAGACCGTGCACGAGTGGGCCAACACCGCGATCGTGCACGCCGACCCGGACCTGCACCGCGCACTCACCACCCCGATCACCACCCGGGACCTCGACTCCGTCCCCCCGTCAGAAGACGAGTGAACATTTGCCAGCCATACGCGGCGATCGTGTCGCGCCACCTCATGGAGAGCCCTACCTCTCCCAAGGTGAACACCACTCGCCACCATCGCCTCAAGGGCGATCTGGCTCGGCTGGACGTGGACGGCGTCGAGCGCGACCAGTGGCAGTACGAGGTCACCGCCGGCGGACGCATCTGGTTCGTCGTCCTAGAAGAACGGAAGACCGTGTGGGTCACCCGTGCTGGTACCGGTCACCCGAAGCTGACGGACTAGGCGTCTTCGAGGCCCTGCTGGGCCCCGCGTGACCCTCGCCTCGCTGCCCGGCGTTGCCAGTAGAAGACTCCGTACCCGATGATCCCGAGCAGGCCGCCGGACAGGGTCGTCCAGAGCAGGGTGCCGTCCTCGCGGTCGAAGATCAGCACGACCAGGAAACCGAGGAACCACAGCGCGGTACCACCCAGCACGACGGGCACGGGGTCTGCCAGCCTGTGCGGCAGCGCCGGCGGGTGCGGTGGGGTGGAGTCGCGTTCGGACACATCGATAGGAGACCAGATGCTGGACGGGTTCTTCAAGATTTCCGAGCGCGGGTCGACCGTGGCGCGCGAGGTCCGCGGTGGTGTCGTGACGTTCTTCACGATGGCCTACATCGTCGTGCTGAACCCGTTGATCATCGGCAGCTTCGCGCCGTCGGGTCCCGGTTCGCACCCCGACGTGCTCGGCAACATCCTCCCCGTCGGGCAGGTCGCGGCGGTGACGGCGCTGGTCGCCGGCGTGATGACCATCCTCTTCGGACTGATCGCCAACTACCCGTTCGCGCTGGCCACTGGGCTCGGCATCAACTCGTTCGTCGCGGTCAGCGTCGCCGCCAAGGTGACCTGGCCCGAGGCGATGGGCCTGATCCTCGTCAACGGCCTGGTCGTGCTGCTGCTGGTCGTCACGGGCGTGCGGACCGCGGTGTTCAACGCCGTGCCGAACGAGCTGAAGGCCGCGATCGCCGTCGGCATCGGCCTGTTCATCTGCTTCATCGGGCTCGTGGACGCCGGGTTCGTGCGCCGCCTGCCCGACGCCGCCAACACCACCGTGCCGGTCGGGCTCGGCATCAACGGGTCGATCGCGAGCTGGCCGACGCTGGTGTTCGTGGTCGGCCTGGTGCTCACGGGCGTGCTGTTCGCGCGGCGGGTCAAGGGCGCGATCCTCATCGGCATCGTCGCCACGGCGATCTTCGCGATCGTGCTCGAAGCGCTGGTCAAGGCCGGGCCGTCGGCGGGCGTCAACGCCAAGGGCTGGAACCTCGGCTACCCCGCGCTGCCCGACCAGGTCTTCGGCGTGCCGGACCTCAGCCTGCTCGGCGAGGTGTCGTTCGGCGCGTGGACGCGGATCCCGGCGCTGGCGGCAGCCCTCATCGTCTTCACGCTGGTCCTGACCGACTTCTTCGACACCGTCGGCACGATGACCGGTCTCGGCAAGGAGGGCGGGCTGATCGACAAAGATGGTCAGCTGCCGAACGTCAGCAAGGCGTTGTTCGTGGACGGCCTCGGCGCCGTCGCCGGTGGCGCCGCGTCGAGCTCGTCCAACACCGTCTACATCGAGTCGGCGTCCGGCATCGCGGAGGGCGCGCGGACCGGTCTGGCCAACGTCGTCACGGGCGTGTTGTTCCTGCTGGCGATGTTCTTCACGCCGCTCTACGAGGTCGTGCCGATCGAGGCGGCCGCACCGGCGCTGGTCATCGTCGGCGCGTTGATGATGATGCAGGTCCGCGAGATCGACTTCACCGACTTCACCATCGCCCTGCCGGCGTTCCTCACGATCGTCGTCATGCCGTTCACGTACTCGATCGCCAACGGCATCGGCGCCGGCTTCGTCAGCTACGTGCTGCTCAAGGCGCTGACGGGCAAAGCTCGCGAAATTCACGCGCTCATGTGGATCGTGGCGGCCGCTTTCGTCGTCTACTTCTCGTTGGGCCCGATCCAGAGCCTGCTGAGCTGACCTTTCGGCAGGAAACTATTTCGTGAGGTATGCTAACTACGTGGCGACCGATCAGCACGGACTGGCGAGCAGGCTCAGGCTTGCCGTCGTTCGCCTCAACCGTCGCCTGCGGGCGCAGCGCACCAACTCGTCGGTGTCGCTCACACAGGTGTCAGCGCTGTCCACCCTGCACAAGTGCGGACCGCTGACCCCAGGGGAACTAGCGGCCAAGGAAGGCGTGCAGCCGCCGTCGATGACGCGCGTGATCGCCGCCCTGGAGGAGTTCGGGTTCGCCACGCGCAGCCCGCACCCCACCGACGGCCGTCAAGCCATCGTCGAGCTGACGCGCGAAGGCTTGTCGTACCTGGAGGACGAGATCACGGCCCGCGAAGCGTGGCTGGACAAGCGGCTGGCCGAGCTGGACCCGGAGGAACGGGAACTGCTCACACGGGCCGCCGACATCATCGACAGGATGGCGGGTCAGTAAGAACGTGACGGGTTACGCGGGTGGTGGAGCAGCAAGTCCGCCACCTCGTCGTACCGGAATGTTCGGATCGTTAGGCATATACAACTATCGCCTGTACGCCTCCGGCCAGATCATCTCGCTGGTCGGCGTGTGGATGCAGCGCGTGGCCCAGGACTGGCTGGTCCTGGAACTGTCCAACGGCTCCCCCGTCGCTCTCGGCTTCGCGGCCTCGCTCCAGTTCCTGCCCGTCCTGCTGCTCTCGATGTGGGGCGGCGTCCTCGCCGACCGCATGGACAAGCGCAAGCTCCTGCTCTGGCTGGAGTCCGCGCTCGGACTCTGCGCGCTGGCGTTGGGCTTGTTGGACGTCTTCGGGGTTGTCGAACTGTGGCACGTCTACCTGCTGTGCCTGTTGCTCGGCGCCTTTTCGGCCGTCGAGACACCTGTGCGGCAGTCGTTCGTCGTCGAGATGGTCGGGCGTGATCAGCTGACCAACGCCGTGGCGATCAACTCGATGATGTTCAACCTCGCGCGGATCATCGGCCCGGCCATCGCGGGCGTGACGATCGTGGCCATCGGCACCGGCTGGGTCTTCCTCGCCAACGCCATCAGCTTCGTGGGCGTGGTCGGCGGCATCTGGCTGATGCGCACGAAGCAGCTGATGCGCTCCGATCCCCTGCCCCGCGAGAAGGGCCAGCTGCTGTCCGGCCTGCGCTACGTGCGCAGCCGCCCGGACCTGCTGACGGTCATGCTGCTGGTGTTCTTCATCGCCACGTTCGGCATGAACTTCTACATGACGCTGGCGATCGTGGCGCGCAACGTGTTCGGCGGCGACGCCGACGCGTACGGGCTCCTGTCGACGCTGATCGCCGTGGGCACGCTGGCCGGCGCCACGCTGGCGGCCAAGCGGAAGACGCCGAAGATGACCGTGTTCATCGGGTCCGGTGTGGTGTTCGGCGTGCTGGAGATCATCTCCGGGATGATGCCGACGATGCTGCTCACCGGGTTGATGATGATCCCGGTCGGTGTCGCGATGATGACGTTCAACACGACCGCCAACGCCACCATCCAGCTGGCCGTCGAGCCGGAGATGCGCGGCAGGGTCATGGGCATCTACATGCTGGTGTTCCTAGGCGGGAACCCCGTCGGCGGGCCGTTGATGGGGTGGCTCGGCGAGATCAACGGCCGTGCGCCGATCATCATCGGCGGTGCCGTGTCGATGCTCGTGACGATCACCGCGTGGATCATCCTGGTGCGGCGCGGCGACATCGCGAAGCCGCGCCTGCGCAGGCGCGTGGCGGAACCCGCCGAGATCAGCCCAGCAGAGTTGCAGCCGTCGGATCGGTGATCAGCGCGGCGAACGCGTGCCGGTCGTCCCACCGCTCCGCCACCCACGCCAGCGCCCGCGAGAGCCCCTCCGGCGTGTCCGCGGCGTGCGGGACGCCGTCGACCATCCACCACTCGACCCGCTGACCGTCCACGAACAACGAGTCGTGCACGACGACGACACCGTCCGGCAGCTCGACCTCCAGCAGCTCGCACGCCTTGCGCACGGCCCCGAGATCACGCCACTGCACGACCTCGCCGACGTGGTCCGGTGACCCGTCGAACTCCTCGGACGCGAGTGCCAGGTCCAGCAGGTCGGCCAGCTCTTCCGAGCCGTCGGCCAGCAGCACTCGCGAGGCCGGCGCGACGCCCATCAGCCACGGGTGGTCCAGCACCACGACGTCGTCCGCCGCGGCCACCGTCCCGGACAGCACGCGGACCCGTTCCGGCGGCGCGAAGTCGCCCTCCGGCAGCGCCGCGTAGGCGCGCAGCACGACGGCGTCCGCGATCACGCGGTCCTCGTCGCCGAGGCGGTCCAGCACGAACTCGGCATCGTCGTCGTCCCAGATCTCCAGCCTGGACCGGACGCCGGCCGCGCGCAGCACGTGCTCCGCCAGCTCAAGATCAGGGACCGTGTCGAACAGCCCGTCCAGCAACGTCGCGTCGGCGAGCCGGTACTCGCGCGGGGCCTTGCCCGCCAGCGACGCGTGCCGGGCGATCCACCAGCCCGTGTAGCCGTCCGGCTCGGTGACGGCGCGCCAGGTGACCGGGTCGGAGGCGAGCAGCCGGAGTGCGGCCGGCCAGTCGGACACCAGGTCGAGGTCGCGCACGGCCACGACCCGGCGGGGCTCGTCCGGGGTCGACGACCACCACGCGGACTCGTCCGGCAGGTCGTGGTCGGCACCGGCGGGCTCGTCGTCGACCACCAGGGAGAAGCCGTCGACGACGCCCACGGCGACGAGAGCGGCCCTCGGGTAGGTCTCGGCGATCTCCTTGGACAGCAACGGGAACGCGTCCGCCTCGACCACGCCGACCAGCGGCGAGTCGGGCAGCAGCAGTTCGTCGGCGCGGTGCCACTCGCCGGACGAGTCGGGCAGGGCCAACGCCCCTAGCCACGGTTCCTCGCCCGCCCGCACGGCCGCGCGGTCCACCAGCCGGAGCACGGTCTCGATCAGGTCCTCGCCGTCGAGACCCGCCTCGGCGTCCTCCAGCGAGCGCGCCACGTTCTCGCGCAACGAAGGGTCGGCCAGCAGCTCGGAGGCGCCGGCTTCGACGGCGCCCAGGCGGACCAGCAGCGGGTGCACGGCGTCCGGGTGGACGACGCGCAGGCCGGGCAGCGGTTCGTCGGCGATCAGGGTGGTGCGCGGGCCCGTCACCGTGCGGCCGTCGGCCAGCGGCACGGGCAGCGACTGCAACGCCTCGCGGACGTCCGGGTCGACCTCGGCGAGCGGCGCGAAAGCGGCGTAGACGTCCCGCCACCAGCCAGGGTCGCCGGAGACACCGGCCAGCGCGGCGACGACCTCGGCCGTCGTCACGCGCGGAACTTCCAGCGCTGCCAACGCCTTCGCGTGCACGGGTGCGGAGAGCTCGGCGTCCAGGAGGCCCGGCAGGGCGTCCTCGACCAGGTCGACCAGTTCCTCGGAACCGACGTCGAGCACGCGGGCCCGGGACGGTTCGATCCACTCACCGGAGGCGAGCGGCAGCCAGGCCGAGGCGCGCAACGAGCGCAGCAGCGCCGCGCGGAGTCGATCGTCCACTTCGGACAGCGGGAAGCCGGGCAACGGCACCAGCGCGGTGCGTTCGATCGCCGGGACCCGCGCGACCAGCTCCGGGTAGGCCTCGGCGGCGGCGTCCAGCACCGACCAGGCGGCCGGGCCGGGCAAGATGCGGCGGCGCGACGGCTCGACCGGCAGCGTGGCGATCAGGCGGGCGGGCAGCGACAGGCGTTCGTCGGTCGGGGTCGGCGCGTGCAGCACGTCCTCGCCCAGCGGCTCGTCCAGCGGGTACGCCCACGAGACGGTCCACTGCGGACGGTGCTCGACGCCCTGCACCAGCTCGGCGGGCAGCTCGCCGACCGCGCGTTCGACCAGCCAGCGCGCGGAACCGACGGTGACCACGCCGTCCGCGGTGACGAAGCGTTCCCAGGACTCGGCGCCGACCTCGATGCGGCGCAGGCCGGGCAACGCCAGCAGCAGGTCGGGTACCTCCTCCGCCAGGTCGTCCAGCGACAGGTCGACCTTGAGCGGCAGCCTGACCTCGGTCGTGAAGCCGTCCGGCACGGTCTCGGCGACCGGCCACACCAGGCGCAGCACCGGCACGTCGCCGCCGCGTTCGGAGGCGAGCTCGGGCACCTCGGCACGGGTGCGTTCGGCGGAGAACTCGACGCCGCCGGACGTGGAGATCACGCGGGGCGCGTCGGACACCGCCAGCACGGCCGCGAAGCCCACGCCGAACTGGCCGACGCCGGACTCCTTCGACGAGGCGCGCAGCGACGCCAGCGCGGCGACACCGGCCTCGGTCAGCGCGGCGCCGGTGTTCGCGGCGCGCAGCTCACCGTCGACCAGCGTGATCCGCAACACACCCGGCTCGTCGCCCGCCGCGTCGGCCGCGTTCTGGGCGAGCTCGACCAGCAGCCGGTCGCGGTAGCCGCCGAGCCGCAGGTCCTCCTCGGCGTTGGCGTCCTCGCGGAACCGGGTGGGCGAACCACGCCACGCCGCGAGGACCGAGGCGCGCAGGACCTCGGTGCCGAACGGATCGGTCACTCCGAGACGCTCGCCGCGTCGACGGTCTCCGCGGCCGGCTCGGCCTCCACGACCTCGAGCTGCGCGTCGTCGTAGACCAGGTCCGCGACGGGCACGATCGAGCCCATCTCGACCTCGACCTGCGAGTGCGCGCCGCAGCCGTACTCGACGTGCACGACGTGGCCGTCGGCGGGCGCGATCTCGTTCGCGCACACGCCGAACGCCGAGCCGAACGCACCGGCGACGCGGGTGTAGAAACCGCAGGTGCCGCAGTGCGCGGGGGCGCTGCGGGCCATGTCGGAGCGCGGGCCGAAGTCGGAGGTCGCCCAGCGGTCGGCGGCGTCCAGGCGGCCCTCGCGGGACAGGACGCGGGTGCGGCCGAGGCCGATCTCCAGCGCCACCTCCTCGACGGCGGGGTCGTCGGACTGCACGTACGCCTCGACCAGGCGCGGGTCGTTCTCCCGGGGCGGCAGCAGGTCGCCGACGCCCAGGTCACCGGCGCGGACCCGTTCACTCCACGGGACCCACTCCGGGGCGACCAGCGCGTCCTGACCGGGCAGCAGCACGACCTCGCTGACCGAGACCGGGGAGCCCTCGCCCGCGTAGGCGACGGTCACCGCCCAGGTCCAGCCGCGGTAGCCGGCGTGCTCGGCGTCGAAGAGGTGCGTGACGGAGTACTCGTCCTCGCCGAGCACCCCCACGTGAGCACCGACGCGTTCCAACCCGGCTTCGTCCTGCGCTGCTTCGCGGGCGAGGTCAACGGCGTCGGCGAGCAGTTGCGTGGCGTTCACGACCTGAATTGTGCCGCAGGACTTCGCCGGGACGAAAACTCGTGCCACCCTCCGTTGGGTGCGCTCACCCGTCTGGCTGGTCCTCGTCGCGGTCTTGGCCGCCTGTTCTTCTCCCGAGCCAGCAAAACCGCAGGTAGAAGTTCTGCAAAAGATTCCGCATGACACGTCGGCGTTCACCCAGGGGTTGGAACTGGTCGACGGCGTCCTCTACGAGGGCACCGGCCTCGAGGGCGAGTCGACGATGCGCGCCCTCGATCCGGCGACCGGGAACGTCCAGAAGGAGGTCGACCTGCCGCCCGAGTTCTTCGGCGAGGGCATCACCGTCGTCGGCGACACCATCTGGCAGATCACGTGGCAGAACGGCGTCGCCATCGAGCGCGACCGGAAGACGCTCGACGAGAAGCGCCGCGTCTCCTACGAGGGCGAGGGCTGGGGCATCTGCGACGACGGCAAGCGGCTCGTCATGAGCGACGGCACCGCGAAGCTGACGTTCCGCGACCCGAAGACGTTCGCCGAGACCGGAAGCGTGCAGGTCACGCGGGACGGGAAGCCGCTGACGCAGTTGAACGAGCTGGAGTGCGTCGGGGACAAGATCTGGTCGAACGTGTGGAAGACCGACGAGATCGTGCGGATCGACCCCGGTGACGGTCAGGTGCTGAACACCTACGACCTGTCGTCGTTGAAGCCTTCGGGCGACGTGGACGTGCTGAACGGCATCGCGCACATCCCGGGAACCAACGAGTTCCTGGTCACAGGCAAGAACTGGCCGACCATCTTCCGAGTGAGGTTCAACGGGATGGGGCAGGATTGACGGTGTGACGGGCGACCGCGAGGACCAGCCTCCGAGGCGCTACCCGTGGCAGGACGACGAGTACCGGCCGCGGGAGCGCCGTGGCGTGCCGTCCGAGCACGGTTTCCAGCCGCCGCCCCAGCAGACCCGGCCGCTGCCCAACTCCGACCAGCAGACGACCCCGACGCCGAAGCCGCCGCGCAAGCTCACCGTCACGCGCGTGGCGTGGTTCCGCAGCAAGCAGATCTCCGCGCAGGCCGTGGCGGCGTTCCGGCGGGCGGCGCACGCGGACGGCGCCGGCAAGTCCGGCATGACTTCCGTCACCTACGCGGTGATGATGAACTACGCCGCCGACGCCGCGATGGCCGTGGCGCTGGCGAACACGCTGTTCTTCTCGGCCGCGTCCGCCGAGTCCAAGACCAAGGTCGCTCTCTACCTGCTGATCACCGTGGCGCCGTTCGCGTTGATCGCGCCGGTGATCGGGCCGTTGCTGGACAAGATCCAGCGCGGCCGGCGGCTGGCGCTCGCCGCGTCGTGCGTGCTGCGGATCGGGCTGTCCGTGGTGATGGCGCTGAACTTCGACAACTGGCTGCTGTACCCGGCCGCGCTGGGCAGCATGGTGCTGTCGAAGTCGTTCACCGTGCTGAAGTCCGCGATCACCCCGCGCGTGCTGCCACCGGAGATCACGCTGTCCAAGACCAACGCGCGCATGACCGTGTTCGGGCTCGCGGCGGGCGCGGTGTTCGGCGCGCTGGCGGCCGGGTTCGCGAACCTGTTCGGCTCGCCGGGCGCGTTGTGGTTCACCGCCGTGCTGTGCGGGGTGAACGCCTGGCTGTGCATGAAGATCCCGTCGTGGGTCGAGGTGACCGAGGGCGAGGTGCCGGCGACGCTGACCTCGAAGCCCGCCAGGCAACGGATCTCGCGGCACGTCGCGGTCTCGTTGTGGGGCAACGGCTCCATCCGCATGCTGACAGGGTTCCTGACGCTGTTCGCGGCGTTCGTGGTGCGCGAGCAGACCGAGGGCGACGCCGTCCGCCAGCTGCTCCTGCTCGGCGTGATCGCCGGTGCCGCCGGCATCGGCAGCTTCCTGGGCAACGCGATCGGCGCGCGGCAGCACTTCGGCAAGCCCGACGAGGTGGTGCTGGCCTGCGTCGCCACCGCCCTCGCCGCCACGATCGTCGCCGCCGCCCTCCCGGGCCTGGTCACGGCGGCCGTCGTCGGTCTGCTGGGCGCCACCGCCTCGTCGCTGGCGAAGATCAGCCTCGACGCGGTGATCCAGGACGACCTGCCGGAGGAGTCGCGCGCGTCGGCGTTCGGGCGTTCCGAGACGATCCTGCAGCTCGCCTGGGTCTTCGGCGGCGCGCTGGGCGTGCTGCTGCCCGCGACGTTCTGGGTCGGTTTCCTGGTGCTGTCCGTGCTGCTGGCGGTGGGGCTCACCCAGACCTGGATGTACCGCAACGGCACGTCCCTGCACAAGCTGGTCCTCCGCAGGCCGGCGCCGGTGACCCCGTAGGCTGCCTGACGTGCGTCGACTTGCTTCTTTGATGGCTGCCAGCGTTCTCGTGCTGTCCGGCTGCTCCTTGCAGCAGCACGACCCGGAGGTCACGTTCTACGCGAACGGCAAGACCATCCGCATCGAGCCGACGATCTACTGCGCCTTCGACGGCTCCAACTGCGTCGAGAAGAACGCCCCCGCCTCGTTGAAGGTGCCCGCCGGCAAGGTCGTCCAGATCTCCGTCGACGGCCGGCTCGCGTCGGGCATCTGGGAGGTCGTGTGCGTGTACGAGAACGCCGCCCGCGTCCAGGAGGGCTGCTCCTCCCCGTTCCTCGGCAGGGGCGACGACTACACCTACACCCTGGCCGTCCCGAACGACTCGGACCAGCTGCTCCGCATCGAGGTCCACGAGGCGGCCGCCGCGGTCCTGGAAACCGGCCAGCCGCTCATGCGCGGCTCGTGGGTGGTCGACGTCACGCGTTGATCAGCGCCTGCCGAACGCCTCCCACCACTCGGTGGGCGCGATGCGGTGAGCGGCCTCCATCAACGCCTTGCCGGTGTCGGTGACCACCGACGCCCGCATGGTCTGCATGAAGAGCTCCATCTTCCCGACCCCGGTGGCCTGGTACTCCCTGGCCTGCAAGAGGAGTTCGAGCTTGTCGGCGTCTCTTGAGCATCGCGCTTCTGGCGTGTGGTCGAGGTCCTTGGCCGCCTCGTGCTCGGCGATCAACTGCCGGATGTGCTCGGCGAGTTGCGGAGGCAGGTGCCGGACCTGGTCGCGAGCCACCTGCTCCGGCGGCACCTTGACGTCCACGTAGAGCTTGCCGACGTACGGGATGTCGCCGACGCGCGTCTCCGGCACGTCGTGGAAGAGGCCGAGGGTCGCCGCCCGGTCGGGGTTCGCGCCCTCCTGCACGGCGATGGCGTAGGCCAGCACGCCCACCCGGAAGGAGTGGGCGGCCACCGTTTCCGGGTGCTGGACCCCGGCGAAGAGCCAGCCCGCCCGAGGCAGGCGCTTGAGCTGGCCGACCTCGTAGACGAACTCGACGATCCTGTCAGCGTCAGACATGCCGCTGATCCTTTTACGGATCGAGGTCCCGCGCCACCGCCCGGACGACCTCGGCCACCAGCTTCATGCTCTTCTTGTCGGACGGGTACCGCCCGCGCCGCAGATCAGGCTGCACCTTGTTCTCCAGCAGCTTGATCATGTCCTCGATCAGCCCGTGCAGCTCCTCCGCGGGCCGCCGCCGGGCCTCGGCCACGGACGGGGCGGGGTCGATCAACCGCACGGACAGCGCCTGCGGGCCGCGGCGCCCTTCCGCCATGCCAAACTCGATGCGCTGGCCGGCCTTCAGCCCGGTGACACCGGGGGGCAACGCCGCTTTGCGGACGTAGACGTCCTCGCCACCGTCCTGGGTGACGAATCCGAAGCCCTTCTCCGTGTCGTACCACTTGACCTTGCCGGTCGGCACCGCGCTCACCATTCCCTTACCTCTGCACAACGAACGCGCCCCAGGCGTACCCGAGACGCGTCCCACCAGAGTAGCCAGAAGACCAGGACGAAGGCACCTCCGTTAGCGCGACTACAGTCCCTTCCATGACCGCTCCGAAGTTGATGCCGCTGGCCATCGGCCTGTTCGCCGTGGGCGTACTGGCGATCGTCGCGGTCTTCGTGCTCTTCGCCGCCGGCTACGGCGACCTGCCGGTGTGGCTGAACGTCGCGGCGACCTACCTGCCCGCCGCCGGGCTGGGGCTCGGGATCATCGCGGTGATCAGGAAGTCACGCCAGAAGAGGTCCTGAGCCACTCCGGGAACTCGCGCAGGTCCTCGAACACCGCGGTCGCGCCGGCCTCCAGCAGTTCCGCGCGCGAGCACGGCCCCGTGACGACACCGACGCCCAGGGCGCCCGCGGCCAGCGCACCGTTCATGTCACCGACGTGGTCACCCACGTAGACGGCCGCGCCGTGCAGCTTCAGGGACTCCGCCTTGCCCGTCGACCACAGCTCGCCGTAGAGGTGGTCGACCTCCCAGCCGAGCGCTTCCAGGTGCAGGGCCGCGTTCTTGCGGTACTTGCCGGTCACGATCATGGTCGAGCCGCCCAGCTCCCGAACGCTCCGCAACGCCTCGAAGGCGCCCGGCAGCGCGACGGTCGCCGGGATCACGACCTCCGGGTACAGCGAGCGGAACAACGCCACCAGGTCCGGGATCTCTTCCTCCGGCACGCCCATCTCGCGGTAGGTCATGTCCAGCGGCGGGCCGAGGTTCGACGCGAAGTGCTCGCCGTCGAGGTCGTAGCCGCTGCGCGCACCCACCTCGTTCATCACGGCGGCCATGCCCGGTCGCGGGTCGATGAGGGTCATGTCCAGGTCGAAGCCCACGGTGAACGGCACGGAACCTGACTCTACGTCTTTACATAAGCCTCAGATGTGTAAAGGTGAGGTGGTGAGCAACATCACCGAGCTCTTGCTGGACGCGGCCGCGGACCTCCTGGCGGCCAGGGGCTTCCACGGGCTGCGCATGATCGAGGTCGCCAGCCGCGCCGGGGTCAGCAGGCAGACCGTCTACAACGAGTACGGCAACAAGGAAGGCCTGGTCCAGGCCGTCGCCGTGCACAAGACGGAGGAGTACCTGAACGGGATCATGTCCCGGCTCCAGGACGACCCCGACCCGTGGGAGGCGATGCGGTCGGCGTTCCGCTTCACCTTCGAGCAGACCGAGAAGGACAGGCTCGTCTCGGCCGTGCTGACCGGCCAGAACGCCGAGGACCTGTTGCCGTTCATCACGATCCGCGGCCATCCGATCCTCTTCCACGCCACCGAGGTCGTCGAGCAGCACCTGAGCAGGCACTTCCCCGGCAGGCACGTGCGGTTCACGGCGGAGACGACGGTCCGGCTCGCGCTCAGCCACCTGCTGATGCCGAGCGGCGACCTCGACAGCGCGATGGACGCCGTGGTCAGGGTCGCCAGAGCGACGATGGACACATGACCTGAAGCCCCGTTGTTGCAATAGTATTGCAACAACGGGGAGGTGTCCTGGTGGTCGCTGTGCCGGCGCGGTTGCGCGCGGGGGCGGCGTTGCTCGGTCCGGCGTTCGTCGCCGCGATCGCGTACGTCGACCCCGGCAACGTGGCCACCAACACCGCGGCGGGCGCGACGTACGGGTACCTGCTGGTGTGGGTGCTCGTCGTCGCGAACGTCATGGCGGGTCTCGTGCAGTACCTGTCGGCCAAGCTCGGCCTGGTGACCGGGAAGTCGTTGCCGGAGGCGGTGCGCGACCACCTGCCGCGGCCTCTGCGGCTCGCCTACTGGGGGCAGGCCGAGGTCGTCGCGATGGCCACCGACCTCGCCGAGGTGCTCGGCGGGGCGATCGCGCTGCACCTGCTGTTCGACCTGCCGTTGCTGCTCGGCGGCGTGATCACCGGTGTCGTGTCGACGCTTTTGCTGCTGGTGCAGGACAAGCGCGGGCAGCGGCCGTTCGAGCGGGTGATCACGACCATGCTCGTGGTGATCGCGGCCGGGTTCGTGGCGGGGCTTTTCGTGTCCTCGCCGTCGGTCTCCGGGGCCGCCGCCGGGCTGGTGCCGCGGTTCGACGGGGCGGACAGCGTGCTGCTCGCGGCGGGCATGCTCGGCGCGACGGTGATGCCGCACGCCGTCTACCTGCACTCGGCCCTCGCGCGCGACCGGCACGGCCGGGACCCGTCGGTGCTCAGGGCCACCAAGGTCGACGTCGTGGTCGCGATGGTGCTGGCGGGCGCGGTCAACCTGGCGATGCTGCTGCTCGCCGCGTCCTCGTTGCAGGGCAAGGAGAACGTCGACACGCTCGAAGGAGCGCACGCGGCCGTCGGCGTGACGCTGGGCAGCGGGGTCGCGGTGCTGTTCGCGCTCGGTCTGCTGGCGTCCGGGTTCGCCTCGACGGCGGTCGGCTGCTACGCGGGCGCGGTGGTGATGGACGGCCTGCTGCGCGTGCGGATCCCTTTGCCGACAAGGCGTCTGGTCACGCTGGTGCCGGCGTTGGCGGTCCTGGCGGTCGGGGTCGACCCGACGTTCGCGCTCGTGCTCTCCCAGGTCGTGCTGTCGTTCGGCATCCCGTTCGCGCTGGTGCCGCTGGTGTGGCTGACCGCGCGCCGGTCCGTGATGGCGGACTACGCGAACCGGCGGCCCGTCACGATCGCCGCGTGGATCGTGACGGGCGCGGTCGTCTCGTTGAACGTGGTGCTGATCTACCTGGTGACGTCCGCGTAGGAGACGCCGAGCTGCCCCAGCGCGGTCTCCATGATGCGGATGATCTCCAATGAGTCGTTCCACGTCATGTCGGCGTGCTCGACCGACCCCTGGGCGACCCCGTCGTCGACCGCCCGGATCTGGTGCGTGTAGCCGCCGTCCTCGATCACGTGCTCGACGCCGTTGATGAGCGCCCTGGTGGGGTTGAAGAACGACTCGGGGAGGTCGACGCGGCCCTTGGTGCCGACGATCGTGGCGACGGCGCCCGTGCTCGCGGTGAGGGAACAGCCGAGCAAGGCGTGCGCGCCGTTCTCGTAGCCCAGCAGGATGCCCGCGTCGGCGTCCACTCCTCCTGGCGCGAGGCTGCCGTGCGCGTGGATCTCCGTGGGGACGCCCAGGAGCAGGTGCGCGAGCGAGATCGGGTAGACGCCGAGGTCGAGGATCGAGCCGCCGCCCGCCTCCTTGGCCCACAGGCGGTCGTTCGCGTCGTACGCGTGGCTGAACCCGAAGTCGGCGCGGATCTGCCGCACCTCACCGATCTCGCCGTTCCGGACCGCCGCCACGATCCTGCGGACCAACGGGTTGAAGCGCGTCCACATGGCCTCCATGAGGAACAGCTGCTTAGACCGTGCCCGTTCGATCATCTCCTCGACCTGCGCGACCGTCAGCGCGAGGGCCTTCTCGCACAGCACGTTCTTGCCGGCGTCGAGCGCGGCGAGCACGACCTCGTGGTGCTGGCCGTGCGGCGTGGCGACGTAGACGATCTTGATCTCGGGGTCCGCGAGCAGCTCCTGGTAGCTGCCGTACGCGCGCGGAATCCCGAACTTCTCCGCGAACTGCCGGGCTTTCGCGATGTCCCGCGACGACACGGCGCCGACCGAGACACCCGCCTTGAGCATGTCAGCGGTCACGGCATGCGCGATTCCGCCCGTTGCGATCACACCCCACGTCATGCGATCAGCTTAGATTGGAGGTATGCGCCTCATCCTGAACGTGATCTGGCTGGTGCTCGCCGGCTTCTGGATGGCCGTCGGGTACGCGGTCGCCGGCATCATCTGCTGCATCCTGATCATCACGATCCCGTGGGGCATCGCGTCGTTCCGGATCGCGAACTACGCGCTCTGGCCGTTCGGGCGCGAGGTCGTCGACAAGCCGGGCGCGGGAGCCGGATCGCTGCTGGGCAACATCATCTGGATCGTCGTGGCCGGCTTCTGGCTCGCCATCGGCCACATCGTCACCGGCATCGCCCTCTGCATCACGATCATCGGCATCCCGCTCGGCATCGCGAACTTCAAGCTCGTGAAGGTCTCGCTCGTCCCGCTGGGCAAGGAGATCATCGAGCTGCCGTGACCTCCTGGCCTTCCGCGAGCTCGTGCAGGCAGAGGATGTTGCCCTCGGTGTCGAGGAACCACGCGGCGCGCTCGGCGCCCATGACCGCGATGTGGTTCGTGGTCTTGAAGTCCGGCAGGTCGTAGTCCTCGAAGCGGACGCCCCTGCCTTCGAGCTCGCGGATCTCGCCCTCGAGGTCCGGCACCTCGAAGCTGAGCACCGTGTGACCGGTCTGCGCGCCCTTCTCGGCGGGCATCAGGCCGAGCGCGTCGCCCTGGCCGAGCGCGAAGATCCGCGTGCCGTCCGGCTGCGTGGTGACGGGCTTCAGGCCGAGCCGGTCGGCGTAGAAGCGGGCGGCGCGGTCCGGGTCCTCCACGGGCAGCATCGTCGTGGTCCTGGTGGCGGTGAGCATGCTCGCCTCCTTCTCCTGAGGACCACTGATGCTGCGCCTGCCACACCCCGTTCGACCAGGGTCTTTACGCCTCATCGGCGAGTAGCCCGGCGGTCACGCTCAGGCGTGCCGCGCGCTGTCGTCGAGGCCGAGCAGTTCCACCGACCTCGCCCGCATCTCGACCTTGCGGATCTTGCCGGTGACCGTCATCGGGAACTCGTCCACGACGTGCACGTACCGCGGGATCTTGTAGTGCGCGAGCTTGCCCGTGCAGAACTCGCGCACGGCCTCGGCGGTGAGCTCCGTCGTGCCCTCGCGCAGCCGCACCCACGCCATCAGCTCCTCGCCGTACCGGGCGTCCGGCACGCCGATCACCTGCGCGTCGAGCACGTCCGGGTGCGTGTAGAGGAACTCCTCGATCTCCCGCGGGTAGATGTTCTCGCCGCCGCGGATGACCATGTCCTTGATGCGGCCGGTGATGTTGACGTAGTCGTCGTCGTCCATCACCGCGAGGTCGCCGGTGTGCATCCAGCCGGCGCTGTCGACGGCCTCCGCGGTCTTCTCCGGCTCGTTCCAGTAGCCGAGCATCACCGAGTAGCCGCGCGTGCACAGCTCCCCCGGCACGCCGCGCGGCACCGTGAGACCGCTCTCCGGGTCGACGATCTTGACTTCCAGGTGCGGGCCGACCCTGCCGACCGTCCCGACGCGACGGTCGAGGGAGTCGTCCACGCGCGTTTGCGTTGACACGGGCGAGGTTTCGGTCATGCCGTAGCAGATCGAGACCTCCCGCATGCCCATCCGGTCGACGACCTGCTTCATCACCTCGACCGGGCACGGCGAGCCCGCCATGATGCCGGTGCGCAGGCTGCTCAGGTCGTAGCCGTCGACCAGGTCGAGCATCGCGATGAACATCGTCGGCACGCCGTACAGCGACGTGCAGCGCTCTTCCTGAACCGCCGCAAGGGTTTTCGCCGGGTCGAACGCGGGCGCCGGGATCACCACGCACGCGCCGTGGCTGGTGGCCGCGAGGTTGCCCATCACCATGCCGAAGCAGTGGTAGAACGGCGGCACCACGCAGATGCGGTCGTCCTCGGTGTAGTCGACCAGCTCGCCGACGAAGTACCCGTTGTTGAGGATGTTGTGGTGTGAGAGCGTCGCGCCCTTGGGGAAGCCCGTGGTGCCGGACGTGTACTGGATGTTGATCGGGTCGTCCCGGTCCAGCTCGACGTCCGGCAGCTCGTCACCGGTCCAGCCGGGGTCGTCGGTGAAGACGACGTGCTTCAGCTCCGGGCAGCGCGGCCGGACCTCGTCGATCATGCCCGCGTAGTCCGACGTCTTGAACGACCGCGCGGACACCAGCGTGTGGATGCCGGCCTGGTTCAGCACGTACTCCAGCTCGTGCACGCGGTACGCCGGGTTGACGTTGACCAGGATCGCGCCGATCCGGGCCGTCGCGTACTGCACGAAGACCCACTCGGCGCAGTTCGGCGCCCAGATCCCGACCCGGTCGCCCTTGCGCACCCCGAGCGAGTGCAGCCCGGCCGCGGCCTTGTCGACCTCGCCGCTCAGTTCCGCGTACGTCCACCGTCGATCAGTGGCCTTGTCGACAAGTGCCTCACGATCACCGAAGCGCGCGACCGTGGCCGCGAGGTTCGCGTGGATCGTGTCGCCCAGCAGCGGGGCGGCGGACGTGCCCGAGGAGTAGCTGGCGGTCATCCCTCAGACGGTAGTCAGGCTTCGGCGTATGGCAAGGGCACGACGAGGCACGGACCACCGCTGTAGAGCCCGGCGTCGATCGCCAGCACCTTGTCGTCCGCGTAGACGAGGGGCCCGTCGATCTGGTCCGGCGTCACCCCGAGCTGGTCCGCGATGACGCTGTGCCCGTGCACGATGCGGCTGCCACCAAGCGTCGCGAGCAGCTCATCCGCGATCTCGGGCCCCTGCGGCCCCCGGAACGCGTACCGGGTCGTCATCTTGCGCCAGCACTCCCACCAGTCGACGAGGTCGTCGCCCTTCAGCACCTGCCGGACGGACTCGTTGACCTCTTCGATCGAGGCCCCCCATTCGAGGTAGGCCACGGTGTCGGAGTGCATCAGCAGGTGGTCGTCGCGCAGCTTCAGCACAGGCCTGCTCGTCAACCACTCGACGTGAACGTCGGTCAGCCGGTCCTGGTCGCTGCGCAGCCCGCCGTTGAGCAGCCAGCTGCGCGCGAACGACCGCGGCCCGAGGCTGTCCGGCACCTGCTCGTCCCCGAACCGGTACATGCCGAGCAACAGCACCTCGTGGTTGCCGATCAACGAGCTGACCGTGCCCCCGACCTCGGCCGCCTCGTCGCCGAGCCGCATGACCAGATCGATCACACCGACGCCGTCGGGCCCGCGGTCCACGAAGTCGCCGAGGAACCACAGCTCGGCCTCGCCCCCGATCCAGTGCCCCTCCTCGTCGCACAGCTCGGCGACGTGCAGGGCTCTGATCAGTTCCGAGAGGTGCCCGTGCACGTCACCCACGACGTGCATCGGGCGTCGATCCGTGTCCACCTCCGCGACGATAGGTGATGAACCCTCGCGCGTCAGTGGGCCGCCCGAATCAGCGGTCCCGCCAGGCGAGCGGAGACACCGTCAGTGCTGCTTCGGCGATCTTGCGCGCGGTCTCGGTCCGGACGCCTTTGAGCGCCGAATCGATCCATCCGTCGACTCTGTTGACGCCCGTGTCCCGGTACTCGACGGCCTGCAGGAGCATCTCCAGCTTGTCCGCGTCCTTCGCACACCGGGCCTCCGCGGACTCCTGGCCCTCGTACTCGTTGACGGCCGCCCGCACCACGTCGCGCGAGGCGTCGGGCAGGCGCGCGGTCTGGTCGGCGGTGATCTGACGAGGATCGGGCTTGCCCAGGTACCCGCTGATCGTGTGCGGCAGATCACCGGTCCGCGTCTCCTGGGTGTCGTGCCACAACGCGAGGAACGACGCACGCGCCGGGTCCGCGCCCTCCTCGGCGGCGAGGAGGGCGGCCAGCTGCGCGACCCGCATGGTGTGCTCGGCGACGGACTCCGGGTCGCGCACGCCCGCGTGCCACCAGCCGGCGCGGCGGATGCGCTTGAGGATGCCCAGCTCGTAACCGAAGGCGGCGAGTGCGGCTGCTGCCTGGTCTGACACGTCTGTCCCTCTCAGTGGTCGGCGATGCGCAACGCGTACCGAAGTCCGGCGACCTGATCACGTCCCGCGCCGGTCAGGTTGCCACTCGACGCAAGCCGGTCCAGCACCTCGCCGAACGGTTTGCGGGCATCCGGCCGCGCCTTGAGCAGCGCCGGACGCGAGGCGACGAGAGCGTGCAACGTGTGGAGGTTCAACGGCAGGTGCGGTGACTCCGGATCAAGCCGATCCAGCAGGTGGTCCAGCAGCCGACGACCGGTCCACGACTGGGTGTCGTCGCTCAGCATGAAGGCGTCGTTCGTCTGCTCGTCGCTGAGGTCGCCGATCCAGTACGCCCAGTAGTTCAGGTTCGCGACCTCGGCACGCGAGTCGGCAGTCTGCTCCACGAAGTCGTGCAGCTGAGCAGGTTCTCCCGCGGATGCGAGGGCGACCGACGCGGACCTCGCTTCGAGCAGACCCGTGATGCTTTCGCCCCGAACCCTCCGGCCTCCAGCTCGCCGCCACTCGTCACGCAACCAGTTCACGACTTCCGGCCGCTGGTCGAACCCGAGCAGGTAGACCGCTTGCCGTCGCAGCAAGGCTTCCTCGGAACGCGTGCTGCGCTCAGCGATCGCGATCAGGTGGTCGAAGAACCGCACGCGCTGCTCGGCGGGGAGGACCGGGCCGGCGGCGACCGGCCCTCGGCGAGGCACCTTCGGCGTGAACTCCCGCAACTGGTGCGGCAGAGCACCCGTGATCGGCCAGGTGATCAGGTTCGTGATCGTCCTCCGATGAACACCGGCGGACAGAGGATGACGGCCGGCGGCGGTGATCTTGTCGCCTGCACTGACTCCGGCCGACAACACCTGATCAGCTTCCATCGCCTCGGTGAGGTGGCGACGCGTCGACGAGGGCGCACCCAGCCAGGTCAACCGGGAAGCCAGGCGGAGGAAGTCACCCGCGTTCATCGCGGCGAGCGGTCGCCGTCCCGACTCCCACCCCTGCACGGTCGTCACGTCGACGGGAAGGGCGTGTGCGAGATGTTCCTGGGTCAGCCCCGCCGACTGCCGCGCGAGCTTGAGGACGAAACCCGAGACGACACCTGTCGAGTGCGAACCCCGACCACCGGTCCGCGTTGCCGACGTCCGCGTCATCAGCCCTCCCGCATCAGCGGTGCCAGCACGGAACCCGCACTCGCACTGCTGGTCAGTTCTGCACTACCCCAAACGATCGTAGCGTCACGTGTCGTAACGACTACGGAAAGTTGGAGCGGTGACCGAACAGGACGATCCCCTTCGCGTCCGCCTCGACGCGCTGGCGCCGCAGGGACTCGCGCTGAAACGCCACGTCCTGGCCAGACTCCTCGAAGGCCACCCGGGATGGCTGACCACCTCGGAAGCCGCCCGAGGCGGTCCACATCGGACAGACGCGTCCGTCCGAGGCGCGTTGACCACGCTCGTTCGCATCGGCGCGGCCCAGCACGCGGGCCAGTACGAAACCGGCGACGTGGTGCGCTGGAAGCTCTCACCCGGAGCGCACCACGTGGTCCGGGCGTTCCTGAGCCAGCGGGACCAAGAAACGCGCCCACTGACTCCGCTGCCGCCTCGAAGGGCGTACCAGCAGGTCCTGAGGGCCATGTACGAGAGCCCAGGGCAGGCCTTCACCCTCAAGGAGCTGCTGAACAGGGTCTGGAGCGAACGCACGAGCATCCGCACCCCGTTGATCGAGCTGTTCGAGGCGGGCTACCTGCTCAGAGATCTCACCGACGAGAGCCGGCACGGACGCCCGGAGTTCGTCTTCCGCCTGAACCCGGACGCCAGAACCCACGCGGACGCGCTGCTCTGCGCGCCCACCTCCTCACCCCGAAGGCCCTAGGCGGACCAGTCGCCGAACGGGTCGGCGGAGTGACCGACCAGCTCCGCGATTGACTTCAGCACGCGCGTCGGCCGGTACGGGTACATCTCGGCGGTCTCGGCGCTGAACACCCCGGACAGCACGAGGATCGTCGACAGCCCCGCCTCCAGCCCGGACCGCACGTCGGTGTCCATCCGGTCACCGATCATCAGCGCCTGCTCGGAGTGCGACCCCAACGCCCGCAGCGCGGACCGCATCATCAACGGGTTCGGCTTGCCGACGTAGTACGGCTCACGGCCGGTGGCGCGCTCGATCAGCGCGGCGACGGCCCCGGTCGCGGGCAGAGAGCCCTCACGCGAGGGACCGGTGGCGTCCGGGTTGGTGGCGATGAACTTCGCGCCCTCCTCCACCAGGCGGATGGCCTTGGTGATGGCGGTGAAGCTGTAGGTGCGGGTCTCGCCGAGCACGACGTAGTCCGGGTCGCGGTCGGTCAGGACGTAGCCGATCTCGTGCAGCGCGGTGGTGAGGCCGGCCTCGCCGATGACGAACGCGCTGCCGTTGGGGCGTTGCGAGTCGAGGAACTTGGCGGTGGCGAGGGCGGAGGTCCAGATGGACTTCTCCGGGATGTCGAGGCCCGTGCGCTGCAGGCGTGCGCGCAGGTCCCGTGGCGTGTAGATGGAGTTGTTCGTGAGCACGAGGAACGGGGTCTCGGAGGCCCGCAGTTCCGCGACGAACTCGTCCGCTCCGGGGATCAGGTGCTCCTCGTGCACGAGGACGCCGTCCATGTCCATCAAGTAGTGCCACATGGCCTAAGTATCGATGACGCGCCTGCGAAACGTCTCGATCTGGAGCTGCAGATAACGCTCGATCACTTCGAGCTCGGGGGCGGAGAACTGGTCCAGGACCTCGATCATGCTCTGGCGGGCCACCTCGAAGATCGAGTCGAACTTCGCCAGGTCCCCTGGCGTGACCTCGACGAGCACCTTGCGGCGGTCGTGGGGGTCTCGGACACGGCGGACGTATCCGGCACGTTCGAGGCGGTCGATGACGCCCGTGACGGCTCCGGTGGAGAGGCCGGAGAGTTCGGCGATCCGGCCTGCCGTGACGGGGCCGTCCGCCCGCATGGCGAGATCGAGGCACTTCTCGTCGGTCGCGGACAGGCCCATCTTCTCGGCCACCCGCGCGTGGAACATGACGGTGAGCGCGCTCTGCTCCCTCATGTACAAGGTGAACCTCTCCAGGGCCTCAGGTTCCATGTCGAACATCTTAGCGACTAAGACAATTACTTGTCAGAGTGCTCCAAACGGGCGGAACGTGAGAAACCTCGTTTGTGGAGTCACCTACAAGGGGTTGTTCATTAAGCTGAACAAGGTGACAGCAGTGGAGTTGGGTCTACCGGTCGTGCGCGGCACGCCTGACGCGTCCGCACGCCCGGACACGCCGCTGCTGCTCGACAGCTTCGGACGGGTGGCGAAGGACCTGCGGGTCTCCCTCACCGACCGCTGCAACCTGCGGTGCACCTACTGCATGCCGGCCGAGGGCCTCGACTGGCTCAAGAAGGACGAGCTCCTCACCGACGCCGAGCTGATCAGGCTCATGCGCATCGCCGTGGTCGACCTGGGCGTCACGGACATCAGGTTCACCGGCGGCGAGCCGTTGCTGCGGCGCGGGCTGGAGCACGTCATCGCCGCGACGGCCGAGCTGGAGCCCCGGCCGCGCATGTCGATGACGTCGAACGGGATCGGGCTCAAGCTCAGGGCGCAGTCGCTCAAGGACGCCGGGCTGAACCGGATCAACGTCTCGCTCGACACCCTCGACCCCGACCGGTTCGCCACGCTGACCAGGCGCGACCGCATCACGGACGTGCTCGACGGCCTCGACGCCGCCCGTGAGGCGGGGCTGGAGCCGGTGAAGGTCAACTCCGTGCTGATGCGCGGCATGAACGACGACGAGGCCGTCCAGCTGCTGCGGTTCTGCGTCGAGAACGGCTACCAGCTGCGGTTCATCGAGCAGATGCCACTGGACGCGCAGCACGGCTGGACGCGCACCGACATGGTCACGGCCGACGACATCCTCGCGATGCTCTCGACCGCGTTCACGCTGACCCCGTCGGAGACCCCGCGCGGCGGTGCGCCCGCCGAACGCTGGCTGGTCGACGGCGGTCCCTCGGTCGTCGGCGTGATCGCGTCGGTGACCAGGCCGTTCTGCGCCGCCTGCGACCGCACCCGGCTCACCTCGGACGGCCAGATCCGCAACTGCCTGTTCAGCCACGGCGAGACCGACCTGCGCGCGTTGCTGCGCGACGGCTCTCCCGACGCCGCGATCGCCGACGCCTGGCGCGCGACGATGTGGGCCAAGAAGGCCGGTCACGGCATCAACGAGGCGGGCTTCGAACAGCCCGACCGCCCCATGAGCTCCATCGGAGGATGACAGTGAGCACCCCAGCCGGCACGCAGGCGGGCACCGCCGTGAACATCCGCTACTTCGCGGGTGCGCGCGCCGCTGCCGGGGTGGCCGACGAGGACCTGCTGCTCACCGCCGCCGAACCCACCGTGGCGCTCGTCGTGAGCGCCATCCGGGAACGCCACGGCGACAAGCTCGGCAAGGTCCTCGCCGCCTCCAGCTTCCTGCTGGACGGCGTGGCGGTGCGCGACACGTCCGTGCGCGTGCCCGCCGGGTCTCAGCTGGACGTGCTGCCGCCGTTCGCGGGCGGCTGAGCGGCAGGACCGGCCAGGTCGGCGAGAACCGCTTCGGCCCGCCGCACCACCCCGCCCTGTTCGCGCGCCTTCGCCAGGTCGAGCGCCTCCTGGGCCAGGGCACGATCACCGCTCGCCACCGCGAGCGTGAGCACCGCCTCGGCCTCCAGCAGCAGGTCACCGCGTGCCCGGACGTCGACCAGCACCTGCTCGGCGAGCGCGCGGTCGTGCCGGGCGAGCTCCAGCTGGGCCCGGTGCCTGCCGACCGGGTAGTTGATCCGTTCGGCCAGCTCCACCGCGTTCTCGAACTCCCGCAGCCTGATCAGCGCCTCGACCTCGACCCTGGTCTCGCCGTTGCGCAGCGCGACCTCCAGGCTCTCCGCCGCGAGCGCACGCGCCCGTTCCTCCTCACCCGTCAGCGCTGCCGCGGTGGCCAGGTTGACCAGCAGGTTCGCCCGCCGGCCCGGCCCCACACCGGCCGCCTCGACACCGGCCAGGGCTTTCTCCAGGTGCACGCGGGCCTCGTCGTACTCCCCCAGCTCGGTGAGGGCGACGCCGATGTTCTCGTGGCTGAGGGCCGCCCTGACCGCGGATCCGAGCTCCTCATGCCTCGCCAGGGCTTCCTTGAGGTAGAACACGGCCTTGCGCAGTTCGCCACGGGCTCCGTGGATCGTGCCGAGGGTGGTCAGCGCGTTCGCCAGCACGTGCGGATGATCGCTCGACATCCGTCTCGCCTGCTCCAGGTGCTCCAGCGCCTCGTCGAAGTCGCCGAGCTCGCGCTTCACCAGCCCGATGTTGTTGTGCAGCATGGCCCGCTGGACATCCGTGCCGGCCAGGTCCAGCGCCGTGCCGTACGACTCCAGCGCCTGCGGGTACCTGCCCTGCAACCATTGGAGGTGGCCGAGACCGTTGTGCATGGCCAGTTCACCGTCCGCGTCCGCCGCCGCGCGGGCCGACGCGAGTCCTGACGTCAGCGCCGCGGCCAGCTCCGGCCAGTGCGCGGCGTAGACGAGGTAGCCGCGCAGGGCGTCCGTGATCCGGTGCGCGAACGGATGCGGCGCGATCTGCACCGCCGCGACGAGTGTCGCGCGCTTCGCGTCGGCCCACGCCCTCGCGTCGTCCGGGGTCGTGAAGCCGCGGCCGGACACGTCGAGCGGCAGCGGCTCCACCCTGGAGCCGGCGGGGCTGAGGACGTCGGCGGCGTTGTTCGCGGTCGCCAGGTAGAACGCCAGCAGCCGCCGCAACGCCGCAGGTCCCTCCTGCCCCACGCCTTCCGCCGCGAAGAGCCGGATGAGGTCGTGCAGGGCGAACTGCGCGCCCGGCCGCTGCACGAGCCCGGCACGCACCAGCACGCCGAGCCGGCGCTCAGCGTCCTCAGTGGACAGATCGCCGAGCGCGGTGGCGTCCTCCAGGTCGAAGTCGGCACCGGGGTGCACGCTCAGCAACCCGAACAGCCGGCGGACGTCGTCCGGCAACTCCTTGCAGGACAACGCGAACGCGGCGCGCACCGCCGCGTCGCCCTCGATCTCCAGCGCGTCCAGCCTGCCTTCGCCGCGCAGGTCCGCGAGGTAGTCGGGCAGGTCGCGGTCGGCGAGGTGCGCGCCCGCGATGCGCAACGCGAGCGGCAGGTTCGCGCAGAGCCTGACCAGTTCGGCGCGGTCCTCCGGGTCGCCGTCGATCTTCATGCGGTCGAGCAGCGCGCCTGCCTCGTCGTCGGCCAGCACGTCGAGCCGCGTCTGGCCGAGCAGCTCGTTGCGGCTGGTCACGATGGCCGCGCAGCCCTCGACGTCCGGGACGAGCCGGGTCAGTTCGGTGGCGTTGTCCAGCAGCACCAGCACCTTCCGGCCCCGCAGCCTCGACCGGTAGAGCGCCGTCTGCTCGTCGACGTCGAGGGGGACCTCCGCGGGCGGCACGCCGAGCGCGCGCAGGAACCGGCCCAGCGCCTGGCCGACGGTGACGGCCGGTCCCGTCGCGAACCCGCGCAGGTCGACGTGCAGCTGGCCGTCGGGGAAGCGGTCGCGGATCCGGTGCGCCAGGCGGACCGCGAGCGCCGTCTTGCCGACGCCGGGCGGGCCGGTGATCGCGAGCACCCGTTCGTCCGACGTGGACAGTGCGGCGAGCTCGGCCTCGCGGCCTACGAAGTCCGGGAGGTCGGCGGGGAGCTGGGAGGGGCCCGGCTTGCGCACGACGAGCCGGTAGCCGGAGGCGTCGGTGACGATCTCGTCGGAGACCGACTGCCGGAGCCTGCGCACGAGGGTGCGCAGTGCGGGCAACGGACTCGTGGGCGGCGCGGCGCCCCAGACCGCGAGAACCAGGTCGCCGAACAGGACGGGCTGGCCGGCCCGCTCGGTCAACGCGCGGTGCAACGCCTCGAGCCGGGTCTCCTTCGCCATCCGCCCATGATCGCGCAACCGGCGTCGGCCCGTGCCCGACCGAGGCGGCGTCAGCCCTCCGCGCGCTGCCGGGCCAGCCTCTGCGCCCACGCGACGCGTCCGGTCTCCCGCGCGAGGTCCAGCGCCAGCAGCCGGTGCCGTTCCGCCTCCGCAGCATCACCCGCGGCCAGGTGGATCTCCGCGAGTTCCGCCTCGACCTGCACCTGCCGGACGCGCAGCTGGCCGCGTTCCGCCGTCTTGGCCGCCTCGGTCGCGCACGCCGACGCCTCCGCCAGGTTCCCCAGCGCGCGGTGGTCGGCCGCCAGCCCGGTGAGCGCCTGCACCTCGCCTCGCGCGAACGCCGCGGTCCGGCTCCCCGTGAGCGCGTGCTCGTGCTGGGCCGCGGCTTCCTCCGGTCGTCCGAGGCGGCGCAGCGCCTCGCCCAGGGTGCAGCGGGCGTCCCACTCCGCCATGTCCTTCGCGGTGCGGGTGGCGACCTCGACCGCCTGTCTAGCAACGGTTTCGGCCTCGGCGAGCCTTCCCTGTTCGAGCAGCAGGAACGCGCGGGCGTCCAGCACGCGCGACTGGAACGTCGGGCCGAGCTCCGGTGTCGTGAGGGGTTCCACCTCGTCCAGGTACCTCTCGACCTCGCCGAGATCGCCGACGAAGAGGTGGGCGATCACGAGGCCGTGCAGGCAGAAGGCGATGCCCGCGGTCAGGTTCCGCTCCGCGGACGCCCGCAGCGCCTCCTCGCAGTACGACACCGCGAGCCGCAGCGGGCCGAGGTCGTTGAGCACGCAGCTCAGGTTGAACAACGTGTTCGGCGTGCGGGCGATGGCGAGCGACTGGTGCATGGCGTCCGCCGCCTCGGCGAGGTCGCCCAGCTCCCAGTGGATGATGCCCAGGTTGCCGACGTACGCCGTCAGCGACACCTGGTCGTCCGCCTGGCGGGCCAGTGCGACGGCGCGTTCGTACTCGGGCAGGGCGTCGACGAACCTGCCCGACCGCCAGTGCGCGAGCCCGAGCGCGCCGCGCATGTTCGCCTCGGCGGCGACGTCACCGAGGTGCAGCGCCGCCTTCAGCCCGGCGTCGGCGGCGACGTACCAGTCGACGACGTTCGCGGCGTGGTGCAGGAAGTACGCGCGCATCGCGTCGGCCAACTGCCAGGCGATCGGCTGGTCCCCCGCCGCGACCGCCGCGGCGACGACGTTCGCGTGTTCGGCGTTCAGCCAGGCGAGTGCGCGCGGCATGTCGCTCACGTCGTGCACGGGCAGGTCCGCCGGCAGCTCCGGCAACGCCAGCCGGTGCAGCTCCGGGTTCATCATGCGGCCCGCCGCGTCGGCGTTGAGCAGGTAGTACTGCTGCAGCCGCGCCGTGGCGGGCGCGCCGAGGCGTCGTGCGTACGCCCCGAGCAGGTCGTGCAGGGCGTAGCGGTCGCCGGACCGTTCGACGAGGTTCGCCGCGACCAGCCGGGCGAGCGGTCCGGTCGCGTCCCCGCCCAGGATGGCGGTGGCGCCCTCGACCGAGAAGTCGGCGCCCGGCACCTGCCCCAGCAGCCGGAACAACAGCCGCGCCGGTTCCGGCAGCGCGAGGTACGACAGTTCGAACGTGGTGCGGACGGCCTGGTCGCCCTCGATCTCCAACGCGTCGAGCCTGCCGTCGCCCCGCAGGTCGGCGAGGTAGCCGGCGATGTCCTGGTCGGCCAGGTGCGCGGCGGCGATGCGCAGGGCGAGCGGCAGTCCCGCGCACAACCTCACCAGCTCGGCGCGTTCGTCCTCGTCGCCGGCGACCCCCATGCTGCCGAGCAACGCCTGCGCCTCGCCGTCCGCGAGCACGCCGACGCGGATCTGGTCGTGCTCCGGCAGGTCGGTGCGACTCGTGACGATCAGCCGTGACCCGCTGCCGTTCGGCACCAGCGGTCCGATCTGGTCGCGGCCCGCGTTGTCGAGCACGACGAGCACCGCCCGGTCCTCGGTCAGCTGCCGGTACAGCGCGACCTGCGCGTCGAGGCCGGCCGGCACCTGGTCGGCGCCGAGGGCGCGCAGGAACCGCGCCAGGGCCTGCCCCACCGTGACCGGGTCGCCCTCGGAGAACGCGCGCAGGTTCACGTACAGCTGACCGTCCGCGAACCCGTCGCCCATCTGGTGCGCGACGTGCACCGCGAGCGAGGTCTTGCCGACGCCGGGCGGACCGGTGATCGCGAGCACCCGCCCGGTGCCGGCCAGGGCGGCGTCGACCTCGGCGGCGCGGCCGACGAAGTCCGGCAGGTCCGCGGGCAGCTGACGGGGCCCGCGCGGGCGCGGCACGAGCCGGTAGCCGTACGGCTCGGTGACGACCTGGTCGGTGGCCCGCAGCCGGTGGACGAGCTTGCGCAGCGAGGCTCTCGGGTTCGCGGGCGGGCCGGCGCCCCAGACGGCGTCGACGAGGTCGTCGAACGGCACGGGCAGCCCAGGCCGGGCGGCCAGCGCGGCGCGCAGGGCGTCGATCCTCGTCACGACACCGATCGTATGGACCCGCGCGCCCTCAGGCTTGCTGGTGCTTGCGCTCCTTCTTCCAGCGCCTGACCTGCCGGTAGTACTCGTTCGACGAGATCTGGAAGACCAGCACGGCCCCCACGCCGAACAGCACCGAGCCGATCACGGCGTAGGTCGCGGCCTGGGAGACGTCCGGGTCGCCGATGTACCTGACGGCGCCGGGCAACCACTGGACGGTCTGGAAGGCCAGCAGGACGACCGTGGTGACGCGAGCCCAGTTGAACCAGATCGTCAGCACGCTGATCAGGAGGATCACCGACGGCAGCCCGTTGTTGTTCATGCCGTTGCGGCCGCCGAGGTTCGCGGCGGTCATGCCGAAGAACGCGGCCGCGAGCGGCAGCAGCACCATGGCGGCGACGAGGACCTTGGGGCGCTTCGGGCGAG
The DNA here is from genome assembly GCF_050936595.1 of Lentzea sp. CA-135723. Classification (NCBI taxonomy): domain Bacteria; kingdom Bacillati; phylum Actinomycetota; class Actinomycetes; order Pseudonocardiales; family Pseudonocardiaceae; genus Lentzea; species Lentzea sp. CA-135723. The sequence continues at coordinate 5,250,913 of NZ_JBNJMK010000001.1, forward strand.
GGGCCGGCTGGGTCATGAAGATGGAGTCTGAGGTCTTCCCGAGGGGACCGGTCCCGCTTGCCCGCGCGCACCTCTCACGCCCCTCGCTCGACCGTGAACGGGGCTCTCGATCGGCCCAACACGCGTGAGCCACGCCTCACTTTCCGTGATAGATCTCGGTCGATCTCAGGATGGAAACGAACCGATAACGACACCGCTGACCTGCGCTTTTATAGGCTCTCCACAACACTCCGAGTCGTTACTGTGACGCGCGTCACAGCTCGAAACATTTGGTGAGCGCCCCGGCGGTTACGTACGGTCGCTCCTCGGCTGGCCCGAACCAGCCGCAAGCACGATCCGGAGGACCGAGCACCGAACCCAGTCCGAGGGTTCTCCGGCACCTACCCCGAGCGAGAGAAACCGCCGGACTGGGACGCAGGAACGCACCGGGCCCCGAACCCGAGTTCCTGTCCGGAGGCGCGGTGGACCGAGAGGCACATGGCTTTCAACCGTGGCAACGAGGGCAAGCAGGGTTCCGTCGCTCGCACTATCGCCAAGGTCGCGGCTGTCGGCATCATCGCCGGCGCCCCTCTGGGCCTGGCCGTTGGCACCGCCAACGCGGCCCCCGTCAACTGGGACGCCCTCGCGCAGTGCGAGGCGAGTGGTAACTGGGGCGCCAACACGGGCAACGGCTACTACGGCGGCCTGCAGTTCACCCAGCAGACCTGGAACGCCTACGGCGGCCAGGGCAACCCGGCCAACGCCTCCCGCGAGCAGCAGATCGCGGTGGCCGAGCGCGTGGCCGCCGGCCAGGGCGTGAGCAACGCCTGGCCGTCCTGCAGCAAGCGGATCGGCAACTACACGGGCGCGGCCCCCAAGGCCAACCCGGCCCCGCAGCAGCAGCGCAAGGCGCAGCCGCAGCAGCGCCAGCAGGCCCCGGTGCAGCAGGCGCCGGCCGTGCCGGTCGCGGGCTCGAAGTCGAACCCGAACGGCAACTACGAGATCAAGGCGGGCGACACCCTGTCGAAGATCGCGGACGCCAACAAGGTCACCGGCGGCTACCAGGCCATCGTGGAGAAGAACAAGGACTTCCTCACGAACCCGGACCTGATCTTCCCGGGCGACAAGATCCTGATCTGAGCCACGCGGCTCAGCTCTCCCCGATCTTGATCGGTCGCACGATCGCCGGCTCGCGTGATGCGGGCTGACGCAGAACCAGGGACCTCACCGTTATCCCCCCGACGGTGAGGTCCCTGCCTGCGCAGGTGGGGCCGCAAGCCAGGAGAGCCCGGCGCGAGCACCTTCGCAAGGTGGGCCGGACTCCTCAGGGGCAGTTGACCCACTCGTCGGTCCCGTCCGGGAACACCTGCCGCTTCCACACCGGCAACCGAGCCTTGACCTCGTCCACCAGGTCGGCGCACAACGAGAACGCCTCCCCCCGGTGCTCGGCCGAAACCGCGCAGGCCAGCGCCACGTCCCCGATCTTCAACGGCCCGACCCGGTGCGACACGGCGATCCCGTGCACCCCGGAGTACTTCTCCGCAAGAGCAGCCACCACCTCGGCCACCACCTCCCCGGCCGACGGGTGCGAGTGGTACTCCAGCTCCACCACCGACCGCCCCCCGTCGTGATCCCGCACCACGCCGGAGAAGGTGACCACGGCCCCGGCCCGGTCGGACCCGACCAGCGCGGCGTGCTCCTCCACCGACAGGGGCTCCTCGCACACGACAGCCCGCAGCACCACGCTCACTTGTGATCCCCTCCACGCAGTTGGTCCAGGGCGTGCTCCAGCACCGAGCCCAGCACCTCCAGCCCGTCCCGGACCCCGCCCGTGGACCCGGGCAGGTTCACGATCAACGTCCGCCCTGCCACCCCGGCCACCCCGCGCGACAGCACGGACCCGGGAACGGCGGGCCACCCGGACATCCGGATCACGTCCGCGAGCCCCGGCACCTCGAAATCCACCACGGCACGGGTCGCCTCGGGCGTCCGGTCGGTCGGGTTGATCCCGGTGCCGCCGGTGGTGACGACCAGCTCGGCCCCGGCCTCGACCGCGTCGACGAGCGCCAGCCGCACCGGTTCGCCGTCCGGCACCACCGACGACGAGACCGCGAAGCCGCGGCCTTCGAGCCAGGACACGATCAGCGGGCCGCTGCGGTCCGGGTAGACGCCGGCCGCGGCGCGGTTGGAGGCCGTGACGACGAAGGCTTTCACGCGCGCTCCCACAGGCCGGACTTGCCGCCCTCCTTGCGTTCCACCCGCACGGCGTCCAGCGACGCCGCCGGGTCGACCGACTTCACCATGTCGTGCAGGGTCAGGCCCGCCACCGAGACGGCGGTCAGGGCTTCCATCTCCACGCCGGTGCGGTCGGTGGTGCGGACGGTGGCGGTGATCAGCACGGCCGAGTCGGCCAGTGCCAGGTCCACGACGACCGACGACAGCGCGATCGGGTGGCACAGCGGCACGAGCTCCCAGGTGCGCTTCGCCGCCATGATGCCGGCGATGCGGGCGGTGGCGAGGGCGTCGCCCTTCGGCAGGCCGTCGGCGCCCAGCAACTCAACCACTTCTGCGGTCGTGTGCAGGACCCCGCTGGCGACGGCGGTCCGGGTGGTCTGCTCCTTGCCGGAGACGTCGACCATCCGGGCCGCGCCAGCAGAGTCCAGGTGGGTGAACTGCTTGGTCATACAGGGATCGTATGCCCGCACACGAGAACCGACCGGTGCGCAAAGCCTCTAAGAAGTCGCGGCCTTGCGCACTGCCTCGGCGACGGCCGGGGCCACCGTGTTGTCGAAGACGGACGGCACGATGAACGACGCGTTCAGCCTGTCGCCGTCCACCACGTCGGCGATGGCGGCGGCCGCGGCCAGCAGCATCGCGTCGGTGATGGTGCGGGCGTGCGCGTCCAGCAGGCCGCGGAACACGCCGGGGAACGCCAGCACGTTGTTGATCTGGTTCGGGAAGTCCGAACGGCCGGTCGCGACGACGGCGGCGTGCTGCTGGGCCTCCATCGGGTCGATCTCCGGGTCCGGGTTGGCCAGCGCGAACACGATGGCGTCCTTCGCCATGGTCGCGACCTGCTCCGCGCCGAACAGGTTCGGGGCCGAGACGCCGATGAACACGTCGGAGCCGACCAGCGCGTCGTGCAGGCGGCCGGCCTGGTTGTCCTTGTTGGTGGACGACGCGATCGACTTCAGGTTCGCGTCGAGGCCAGGGCGGTCGCGGTGCACGATGCCGTCGACGTCCACGGCGATGATGTCGCCGGGCGACTGGGCCTGCAGCAGGCGGATGATCGCGGAACCCGCGGCACCCACACCGCAGACGGTGATGCGGCAGTCCTTGATGTCCTTGCCCACGACCCGAAGCGCGTTCCGCAGGGCGGCGACGACGACGATCGCGGTGCCGTGCTGGTCGTCGTGGAAGACGGGGATGTCGAGCTTCTCGCGCAGGCGGGCCTCGATCTCGAAGCAGCGCGGCGCGGAGATGTCCTCGAGGTTGATGCCGCCGTACACGGGAGCGATGAGCTCGACCGCGCGGATGATCTCCTCGGTGTCCTGGGTGTCCAGGCAGACCGGCCAGGCGTCGACGCCGGCGAACTTCTTGAACAGCGCGGCCTTGCCCTCCATCACGGGCAGGGCGGCGGCGGGGCCGAGGTTGCCGAGACCCAGCACGGCCGACCCGTCGGTCACGACGGCGACGGTGTTGCGCTTGATGGTCAGGCGGCGCGCGTCGTCCGGGTTCTTGGCGATGGCCTCGCACACACGGGCGACGCCGGGCGTGTACGCGCGGGAGAGGTCGTCGCGGTTGCGCAGCGGCACCTTGGACGCGATCTCGATCTTGCCGCCGAGGTGCACGAGGAACGTGCGGTCCGACACCTTGCGGACGACGATGCCGGGCAACGTCTCCAGCGTGTCGGTGATGTCCTTGGCGTGGTTCGCCGACAGGGCGTTGCACGTGAGGTCGATGACGACGCGGTCGTTGTGCGACTCCACGACGTCGAACGCGGTGATCACACCGCCCGCGCGGCCGACGGCCGAGGTGAGGTCACCCGCGGCGCTCGCTGACGGCGGCGCCTCCAGACGAACGGTGATCGAGTAACCAGGGCCGGGGACCGGCATCGTCGTCCTCCCACGAAGTACAGCTCAAGCGGGAAGTGAGCCTATCCCCGGGCCCTTTGCGGTACGCACGCGACTCGGCCAGTCTTAAGACCGGCCTGACAATCCACTCAGGACTTGTTGATCTCGGTCACCGGGTGCCGGTACGGGAGGTCCTCCACCGGCAGCGGGAACGTCACCGTGCCGAACGGGGAGAGCGCACCCTGCAGGTCACTGGTCAGTTCGGTGACGGGATGGCTGCCGTCCGCGCCTTCAGGCCAGTGCGGGTCGACCCGTCCAGGGCGTCCTTTCGCCACGTTCTCCTCCTCGGTGGTGTCAGATGACGCGACAAGTGTGACAGAGCACGCCGGGATCCGAAGCGGCCCATATACCGTGGTGAGAATGTCCGGCATCACACTCGCCGACTGGCTGCGCGCCCAGGACGACGCTGCTCTCGTCGCACTGCTGCGCGCGCGTCCTGACCTGGCAACGCCCCCACCTGCCGATATGTCCGTGCTCGCGACGCGGATCGGCACCAGGGCGTCGATCGCGCGCGCCTGCGAGGACCTCGACACGTTCACGCTGGCCGTCCTCGAGGCCCTCGTGGTCGAGGGCGCCGACGCCGAGCCCGTGGCGTTGCCCACACAGCTGCTCGGCCCCGACGTCAAACCGAAGCCGCTCAAGCAGGCGGTCGCGCGGCTCAAGTCCCTCGCCCTGGTGTGGGGCGACGACGACGCGCTGTCCGTCCCGCCGCTGACGCGCGAGGCCTTCGGCGCCTACCCCGGTGGCCTCGGCCGCAGGACCGGGCAGAGCTACGACCTCGAAGGCATCTCCGAGGGTGAGCAGCGGGTGCTGCAGAAGCTCGCCGCCGGACCGCCCATCGGCGACACCAAGGACGCCTCCAGGGTCGTGCCGCTGGAGAAGGCCGAGACCCCGGTGCAACGGCTCCTCGCGCGCGGCCTGCTGCTGCGCCGCGATCCCGGCACCGTCGAACTGCCCCGCGAGATCGCTCTCACGCTCCGGGGCGAACGCCCGCTCGGCCCCATCCAGGTCACCGAGCCGAAGCCCAAGACCAGCACTCTCGACCAGAGCAGCATCGACGCGACCGGCGGCGGCGAGGCGCTCGAGCTCGTCCGGCACGTCGAGAACCTCATCGCGAGCTGGTCCGCCGAACCCGCCCCCGTGCTGCGGACCGGCGGTCTGGGCGTCCGTGAGCTGCGCAAGGTCGCCAAGGACCTCGACGTCGACGAACGCAGGGCAGCGCTGCTGATCGAGCTCGTCGTCGGCGCCGACCTGGCCGCGAACACCGAGGCGACCGAACCCGAGTGGGTGCCGACGACCAAGGCCGACGTGTGGCTCGCCGCGACCGCCGAGGTCCGCTGGGCCACGCTCGCGAACGCCTGGCTGGAGCTGCCCCGGCTGCCCGCGCTGATCGGCCGCCGCGACGAGAAGGACAAGTTCTTCAACCCGCTCGCGGACGAGATCCGGCGCGCCCAGGCCCCGCGCGACCGCCGCTGGGTCCTCGAGACGCTGGCCGCGTTCCCCAGGGGCACCGCGATCGCGAACCCCGCCGACCTGGCCGCGCTGCTCGGCTGGCGCGCGCCGAGAAGGGGCGGCAGGCAGCGCGACGAGCTGGTGCGCTGGACCGTCGAGGAGGGCACCGCCGCCGGCGTGCTGGCCCTGGGCGCGATCACCGCCGCCGGCCGCGTGCTGCTCGACGAGGGCCCCGGCCACGCCGCCAAGACCCTCGGCGACGCCCTGCCGGAACCGCTCGACCACGTGCTGGTGCAGGCCGACCTCACCGTGGTCGCCCCCGGCCGCCTCGAACCCGACCTCGCCGACGAGATGGCGCTCGTCGCGAACGTCGAGTCGGCGGGCAGCGCCACGGTCTACCGGATCAGCGAGGCCACCGTCCGCCGTGCCCTCGACGCCGGGCGCACCGCCGACGACCTGCGCGACCTCTTCGCCCACCGCTCGCGCACGCCCGTCCCGCAGTCGCTGACGTACCTGATCGACGACGCCGCCCGCCGCCACGGCAGGCTCCGCGGCGGCGCCGCGGGCTCGTTCCTGCGCTGCGACGACCCGGTGCTGATCACCGAGGTCCTCGCCCACCCCGAGGCGGCCCGCCTCGAGCTGCGCCGGATCGCCCCGACCGTGGTCGTCAGCCCGTTGCCGCTGGCAGATGTGCTGGACGGACTGCGCTCCGCCGGGTTCGCCCCGGCCGCGGAGGGTCCGGACGGCCAGGTGCTGGACCTGCGGCCGGGTGGCCGCCGGACCACGCCGAGGCAGCGGACGGCCAGAAAACCGGCGTCACCGGCCGTGCCCGCCGACGAGCGGTTGGGTGAACTCGTCCGGCTGGTCCGGGCGGGAGATCGCGCCGCCGCGACACCACGGGGTGAACGCGTGGCCGTTCCCGGCAACCTCGGCGCCGGCCCGTCGGCGACCCTGTCGTTGCTCCAGCAGGCCGCGCGCGCCCGCCGGCGGGTGCTCGTCGGGTTCGTCGACTCGCACGGCACGGCGGCACAGCGCGTGATCGAGCCGCACGTCGTCGGGGGTGGCGTGCTGGAGGGATACGACCACAGCTACGGAGAGGTACTCAGGTTCCCTCTTCATCGCGTCACGTCCGCCGCATTGGTGGACGAGGACTGACGGTCGGTCATCCCCCGGTCGGTTCTCCCGACCACCCTTGCGTGGCCGAAGCGCGACCTAGCGTCGGTTGACGTGGACGTACCCGAGACACGTCCACCGACCAAGGAGGTCACGCGCACATGGTCAGCTCCCGGTGGGCTTTGAGAGCCGCCGCCACCGTCACGACCCTGGCGTTCGCGCTGCCGTTCGGAACAGGCACCGCCAGCGCCGACCCGATCCTCGTCCTGTTGCAGGACAACCACGTCAACGCGACGGTGGGGGTGAGCGGCAACGTCGACATGCTCGACGTCGCGGCCGGCGCCCACCTCTCGCTCGACACCGGCCCCGGCATCAGCGTCATGGGCAACGGTGGCATCCAGGTCGCACTGGGCCTCGCGGCGCAGGTCGGCGCGGGTGTGAGCGCCGGTGTGGACGTGCCCGATCTCGACGTCGGCGCGGACGTGGGCGCCGTGGTGGACACCGGCCTCGTCGTCGACGGGGACGTGGACGCCGGGGTGGACACGAGCCTGGTGGCCGACGCGGACCTGGACGCCGCGGTCGACACGAGCCTCGTCGTCGATGCCGATGTGGACGCGAACGTGGACGTGGAACCGGCCGTGAACGCCGCGGTGGTAGCTGACGCAGATGTCGCTGCCGACGTGAGCGAAGCGGACGAGGACCGCGCACCCGCTGCCGCACCGGTCTCGCCGACCGTCGAACCGGTGCCCGCCGCTCCCGCCGAGGCTCCCCTCGCCACGGCAGCAGCGGTCACCGCGGACGCGGTGGCGGACGTCGACGTCGACGCCGCTCTCGCGGTCGACGCGGACGTCGACGCGAACATCGGGGTCGGAGTCCACGACGGGTACCACGGCCACCACCACCACGGTCTGCTGGGCGGCCTGCTGAACATCGGCGTCGGTGCCGGTGTCGGCGTGGGCGCCGGCGTGGACCTCGGTGACGGGGACGTGTCCGTCGGTGCGGTCGTCGGGGTCGGGCTGACCATCGGGTAGCAGGACCTCACGGCGAAAGGACGACCGCTTGGACCCACCACATCCGAACTAGATCAGACCGCAACGACGAGGCGAGCGCCGCACCCGAAGGTGGCGCTCGCCTCGTTCAGTTGTCGTGCGGTGCTGGAACTCCGGCGGAAGGAGCTCAGCCCGCGCGGACGGACATCCACTGGCGCATCGCGTGCTCCACCAGCGTGATGAGCGTCTGCTTCGTCGACTGCCGGTTGCGCGCGTCGCACGTCACGATCGGCACCGACTCGTCGATCGTCAGCGCTTCGCGCACGTCCTCCAGCCTGTGGTGCAGGAGGCCGTCGAAGCAGTTGACGCCGACGACGTACGGCAGCTGCCGGTCGTCGAAGAAGTCGATCGAGGCGAACGCGTCGGCCAGGCGGCGGGTGTCGACCAGGACGATGGCGCCGATGGCACCACGGACCAGGTCGTCCCACATGAACCAGAACCGGTGCTGACCCGGTGTACCGAAGAGGTACAGGATCAGGTCGCTGTCGAGCGACACGCGGCCGAAGTCCATCGCGACGGTCGTGGTGACCTTGTTGGGCGTGGCGGAGAGGTCGTCCACCCCCGCGCTGGCCTCGGTCATCACCGCCTCGGTGGTCAACGGGACGATCTCGGACACCGAGCCGACGAACGTCGTTTTGCCCACACCGAAGCCACCCGCCACCACGATCTTGGCAGACGTCGTCGGCTTCCGTGCGCCCTCGGCGCCCTGGGGACTAGAGCTTGCGAAGCCCACTGAGCACCCTCTCCAGGAATTCCATGGAAGGCCGGTCCCCCACGACCAGACCGCCCTGGTGAATCAAAACCAAACCCATGCTTGCCATGTCGCCGATCAACACCCGCACGACGCCAAGTGGCAAGCGTAGGAGTGCCGCGACCTCGGCCACCGACCGCGTGTCGACACACAGCCCGCAGATCGACCTGTGCTCGGGAAGAACTGCGGCATCCCGTTCGAGGCCCTTTTCGCTGGTGGAGATCAGCGCCTCGATAGCAAGGTCGTAGTCAGGTCGTGTGCGTCCACCGGTGCGTGTGTAAGGCCGCACCAGTGAACCCGAGTCCGCAGCAGCATTCTCCTCCGGACGTACCGAAGGCTGCGCACCGGTGCTGTACGACGGTTGCCCGCCGGTGTTGTAGGCCGGTTGCGCGCCGGTGCTGTACACCGGGTGCGAACCGGTGGTGTACGGCAGCTGCTCCGGCACCGCGTCCGGCATCTCGTGCTGGCCGAAGAGGTCCGCACCGGGTCCACCGAACAGCCCGGTGCCGTACCCGTCTATGTCGAACCTGTTCGGCACGTCGTCGTACGGATACGACGACGAGTCATCCACCTCACGCTGAGACATATCGCCTAGCCCTTGCCCTGTAACCCGCTCATCGTGGGGGGTGTCCTCGGCTTCCTCTGGTTCTTGGGGTATCGCATCAGGCTCTTCGAACTGGAACCCACCAGAAGCCCACTCCTGGTAGTTGAAGTTCCTACCGAAGCCACGGCCTCTAGCGCCAGATCTACCAGCCATTTGTTCTCACCCCTGAACTTCAGATGAGGTCTAGCGACGGACCACGCCCTGAAGCTGCGCGCGCAGCTCAGGGGTGAGTTGTTGACCGACTCTCTCCACCAACAGCGTCATCTCGTAGGCCACGAGGCCGATGTCGCAGTTGGGTGCCGCCAGAACGGCAAGACAAGAGCCGTCACTGATCGACATGAGGAACAGGTAACCCCGCTCCATCTCGACGACCGTCTGGTTGACCCCGCCTGCTTCGAAGCAGCGGGCAGCACCCTGGGTGAGGCTGACCAGTCCGGACGCGACCGCGGAAAGCTGTTCTGCGCGGTCCCTGGGCAAGCCCTGGGAACCGGCGAGCAACAGCCCGTCCGCGGACACCACAACGGAATGTGCCACACCGGGCACCCTCCGCACGAAGTCGGTGATAAGCCAACCAAAGCTGCCTGGCTGCGCTGCGGTCGTCACTCCTGCTCCTCGTTCTGCCGGCTCGACTGGTCACCAGCGTATGCCTCGATCAATGCGTGCCGGCCTCGCTTGACACCACTCTGCAGGCTCGACATCCGTCCGCGCACCGCGTCGGCGGTGCGGGGCGGCAGCGGCGGGCGCTGCGCTGTCGATGTCAGGGACTGCGGCTTGGGTGCTGCAGATCCTGGCACGAGCTGAGCCTTCGGTGTCCGTTTCGGCAATCCTGCCGTGGTCTTCGTCTCCGGCGTCTTGTTCAACAACGCCTGAGCCGCGTGCCATCCCTCATCGGCTGGCGATTGCCAGGCCGACTCGGAAGTGGATGCCGCCGCTGGAGTCTCCTCCACAACGGGCTCCGGTTCCACAACTCGCTCCTGCTCGGCGGGTGCGGGTACTTCTTCGACAGCCGGCTGGACCTTCGAGCGCGGCGTGCGCACCGGAAGACCAGCGGCCGACGTGGTGGTGGGTGCCACCGCCGGTACAGGCTTGCGGGAACGGGTCGGGAGCTCCGGTTCCGGCCCGTCCGAGAGCGGCGGGACGGTCGGCGGCTCGTCGATGTACTCGACCGCACCCTTGTCGGTCCCGCCAAGCCTCGACTCGACGTGTCCGTTGGTGGTGGCGGGCGCGTCGTCCTCCGCGGCCGCGCGGACCGGCTGAGCGGCCGACGCGGACGTCTCACTGCCCACGGCCTGGAACCACTGCGACAGGACGGCCTCGTAGATCGGGAGGCGTTCGGTCGGGGCGTCCAGGTCGTGCTCGACCTTCTTGCCGGCCGAGCCGTTGCGGTGGCCCATCCCGATGTCGAGACGGCCCTCGTCGCCGTTGACGTGCGACACGCCGTTGGTCGAGGCGCGGTCGTCGTCGATCGGCGGGATCGGCACGAACTGCGTGGTCTCGTAGCCGGGCTCGAAGGAGATCTCGCCGGCCTCTTCGTTGCGGTCCTCGTAGGCCGTGAAGAGCGTGGGCTCTCCGAACGCCCCCTCGGGCTCCACCGCGGCCAGCTGGTCGCGCCGCCACCGTTCCGAGGGCGTCACGTCCTCGACGGGCGGCGGGTCCTGGTAGACCGGGATCGCCGTCGCGCCCGCACCGGTGTCGGTGATGCCGCTCGGGACGAAGCTGACCGGGATGCCGGGGTTGCTCGGGCTCGACTCGTCGATCCGCGGCTGCATGCCCGTCGACCCGCCGAACGCGCCGGCGATGCCGCTGGCCCTCGTCGCGGTGGTGCCGATCTCCGTCGTGTGCTCGGCGGGAGCCAGCGGCACGGGCTGCATCGAGGGCGACGACGCGGTCGGCGACATGCCGAACGCGGAGGCGAGCCCTCCGGAACCGGACGGCGGGGTCGAGACCGGTGCCTGGCCGGGGATCGCGGTGAGCGTCTCCGGCACGATCACCAGTGCCGTCGTGCCGCCTTCGATGTCCTCGTTGCCGCGCAGGCGGACCTTGATGTCGTGGCGCTTGGCGAGCCGCGCGACCACGTACAGGCCCATCCGGCGGGAGACGGCGACGTCGACGTCCGGCGGGTCCGCCAGGCGCTCGTTGGCGTCGATGATCTCCTGGTCGCCCATGCCCACGCCGCGGTCCTGGATCTCGATCGCCAGCTCGCCCTTGCGGGTCTTGGCCGTGCGAACGGTGACCTTGGTGACCGGGTCGGAGAACGCCGTGGCGTTGTCCAGCAGCTCGGCGATGAGGTGCACGAGGTCGTTGACCGCGCGACCCTGGACGGTGAGGTCCGGGGTCTGGCCGACCTGCACGCGGGCGTACTGCTCGACCTCGGAGACCGCGGCGCCGAGGACCTCGGCGGCCGGGACGGGCCGGGTCAGGCGACGCGAGAGGTCGGTACCCGAGAGGACCAGGAGGTTCTCCGAGTTGCGGCGCATGCGGGTCGCGAGGTGGTCCAGCTCGAACAGCGAGGCCAGCTGGTCCGGGTCCTGCTCGTCCTGCTCCAGCCGGTCGATCAGGTTCAGCTGGCGCTCGACCAGGGCCTGAGAGCGACGGGACAGGTTGACGAACATCGCGTTGACGTTGTCACGCAGGAGGGCCTGCTGGGCGGCCAGTCGCACCGCTTCACCGTGCACCGCGTCGAACGCGCGCGCCACTTGGCCGACCTCTTCCCGCGTGTGCACCGGCACCGGTTCGACGGCGGTCTTGGCCGCGTCCTCCGGGTTCGGGTCCGCGAGGATCCGCTCGACCGCGTCGGGAAGACCGTGGTCGGCGACGTCGAGGGCGGTGCGGCGCAGCGTGCGCAGCGGGTTGAGGATCGAGCGGGCGACGAACAGCGCCATGACCAACGCGAGCGCGAGGATCGCGAGGACGAGGCCGGACTCGACGTACGCCCTGGTGCGGGTGTCCGCGGCCAGCTTGTCGGTCTTGGTCTGGAGCTGCTCGACGAGCAGGTTCTCGACGTCGCGCGTCAGGTTGACCGTCAGCGTGGCGGCGATGTCCCACTTCTCGGGCGTGACCTGCGTGAAGGCCTTCTGGCTGGCCTGCGCGTTGATCGCCGATTCCTGCATGTCGTTCGCGTTGTCGACGATCAGGCCGGTGACGGTGTCGTCGTAGATCTTGGCCTGCTCGGGCGTCGCGGACTTGCGGAAGTCGTTGCGGGCCGCGCCGAGCTCGGCGTCCGCCGCCTGCAGGGAGCGCAGCTGGGACGGCGTGAACGCCTTGCGCTGGAAGACGTCCAGGAGGATCGCCCGCTTGAGCGACTCCTGCTCCTTGATGCGCGCGATGGCGTTCGTGGTCAGGTGCAGTCGCACCAGTTCCGGGTCGCTGATCTCGGCAATCGTCTGCTCACCGAGGCCGATGAGCGTCTCGATGGACTCCGAGTAGGTCCGCTGGACCGCTTCGGCGGGGTACTGCGTGTCCCGCACCGAGTTGCGGAGGCTGTTCAGGCGGTTGAGCTGGTCAGCGGCGACCTGGAAGCGCTCGACGGCAGTCGAGCTGAGGTCGGAGCTGAGTTCGGCGATGCGCTTGCTGAACGCCTCGCTGGTGTCGTTCACGCGGCGCAGCTGGCGTTCGAGGACGACCCTGTCGACCCTCTTGTTCGACGCGACGTAGCTGACCGACAGGTCGCGTTCGCGCTGCAGCTGCTGCACCAGGTCCGCGACGGCGGTCTCGAGGCGGATCTGGTTCGCGAGGTTGTTGAACTCCGTCGCGGCCTGGAGGTCGGTGCGCACGCGCAGACCACCGAGGGCGAGCGCACAGACCGTCGGGATGAGCAGAACGGCGAGCAGCTTCGTGCGCAGCCGCCAGTTGCGCAGGCGCCATCCCGCGGATCGGGCAGATCCGGCACCGGCTCCGGTACCGACGTCGTGCTTCACCGGCTCCGGTGTCGCGGTCATCGGTCCGTCACCCAGCGCAGCCAGTCCGTCACCCGATTCGGGCCTTTCGGAGCGTGTGGTGTCACCCACGCCAAACTGGCTGGGACCTCTCTCACGTCGGGCCACTCTGGGCTTCCTCTTCCAGCAGCAGTGTCCCGGTCTCTCCCCAGGACCGAGCATGGACTCGTCAAACGGGCCGAATTGCAGCACAGAGGTCGTTCGCCCGGTGAGGCGCCCTACCCCGTCTGAAGACACGTCGGTCTACTACAACCTGTGCCACCCGAGCCGGAAGGGTAATGGGCACCCCCTGTGTTGGGGAAGTCTCCAGAAGCACTCACCGTATCGAGATGGGGTGTCGTTTCATACGTTCAGGTGGTTAACATCCCCGGTTGTCGGCACACCCCATGTCCGTCCGAACTCGCAGTTCGGGCTGCGGACGCCCTGGTCTGTGGCGACACTCACTGATCAATTCGAAGCTACCCAAGCCCTACCGGCGAGAGGTGCCATGGCTACCCGAGCCACAGCTCTGCGGCTTGTCGCAGTGCTCACCACGTGTGTTCTGACCGCGAGCTGCGGCCTGTTCGGAGGTTCGTCGAACGGCGCGAACGCGGACATCGAGCGCAACGTCCTGCGCATCGGCGTGCTGCCGGTCGTCGACGTGGCCCCGCTGCGGATCGCGCTGACCGAGAAGCTGTTCGAGAAGGCCGGACTGCAGGTCAACCTGGTCACGCAGCCCAGCGAGGCAGAGGCCATCAAGCAGCTGGGCACGACCCTCGACCTCACGTGGGCGACGCACGTCAGCATCTTCCGCGCGGTCGCCGAGGGCACCGAGCTCCAGCTGCAGGGCGAGGCCTACCAGGCCGGCCCGAACTCGATGGCGCTGGTCGCGGCCGCCGGGTCGGACTACGACGACCCCGGCAAGAAGGACGCGCCGCGCATCGCCGTGAACAGCGACACCGACATCGGCGCGCTCACCACGCGTGCCGTGCTGGACACCGCCGCGGTCGAGAAGCAGAAGATCCAGTTCAGGTCCATGCCGTTCGCGGACATGGAAGCCGCGCTGACCAGCGGCACCGTCGACGCGGCGTTCATGATCGAGCCCTTCATCACGAAGGCGCAGCGCAAGATCGGCGCGAAGATCGTCACCGACACCGCGCGCGGCCCGACACTCGACTTCCCGATGTCCGGGTACGCCTCGTCGAAGAAGTTCGCCGAGGAGAACCCGAAGACGATGAAGCTGTTCCGGGAGGTGCTGCGCGAGGCGCAGCAGCGCGCGCAGGCCAACAAGCTGGCCGTGCAGGACTCGCTGACCAGCTACGCCGACGTGGACGCGCCGACCGCGGCCCTCGTGTCCGTGGGCACGTTCCCGCTGTCGCTGAACCCGATCCGGCTCCAGCGCGTCGCCGACATGATGGACACCGAGGACGTGCTGTCCGGGCGCCTCGACGTGCAGCAGCTGCTCCCGCCTGGCACGACGAACTAGTGGTGCGGCCCGGAACGTCGCCGGGCGAATTCGCGGTCGGACGGGCGCATCGCGGTACCGCCCCCGCGCCCTCGTACTGGTTGTACGGGGGCGCGGGGGCGGTGCCGTGAGGTGTCCCCGCTGAGCGTGAATTACCCCGTCGATGTTCCGGGCCGCACCACTTGGTTGCCTTCGGGCATGCGAATAGGCGGGCCGGAATACCGGCCCGCCTATTCGCTTTCGGTCACTGTCCGCCGAGCGCCGTGATGCAGTAAGTGATGCCCGGCGCCGGTTCGGCGTACGAAATGGGCTCACCGGTGGCGCACTGGGCGTTCCCCTCGCGCACGACCTTCTCGATCTTGAAGATCTTCTGGACGGCGAATTCGTTGCCGCCCTTCGAGCAGTCGACGGGCTTCATGCCCTCCATGTTCATCTTCACGAGCTCTTCCTCGTAGCACTTGCCCTCTTCGAGCTTCTCGACGAGGCAGAGCTTGAGCGACGAGCTGCGGCGGCCGGACTCGGTGTACTCGGCGTAGTCCTCGCTCGGGCACGCCTCCGACGTGGAGTTCATGGCCTTGGCGATGAAGTAGTTCGCCTCCGGCGCGGAGCAGTCGACCTTCTTGTACTTCGGGCTGAAGGTCGTGCCGGTGACGCTCGCGCAGTCGCCGGGCTTGGCCGACGGCTCGGTGAGGGCGCTCAGGCCACCGCCGACCGCCACCTTGACCACGATGATGATGCCGGCGAGCACGACGAAGCTGACGATCGCGCCGATGATCTTGCCGGCCTTGCCCTTCTTCGGCGGCATGGGCGCGCCGTAGGGCATGGGCTGGCCGGGCATCCCGGCCGGCGGCGGACCGTAAGGGCCGGGCTGACCCGGCTGGCCCGCGTAGGGCTGCTGGGCGTACGGGTCACCGGGCTGACCTGGCTGGCCCGGCTGCGCGGGGTAGCCCTGCGGCGGCGTTCCGTACTGGTTCGGCTGGCCCGGCTGGCCGTAGGGCTGTTGCGGCTGACCTCCGGGAGGCGGGCCGTAAGGCCCCGGCTGCTGCTGGGGGTACTGGGGGTCGGTCACTGGATTCCTCTCGGACGGGTCGCGCGAAAGACCGCGAGACCGGAGCCGGGGATGCGACTGCGGTCTCGTCAGGTCGAAGTCGGGATTACCCCAGACGGCCCATGTCCCCCGACACGGCCGGAGCAGAGCGTGCCACGAGCGGCGGCGGACCGCTCGCGCTTTACGGAAACGTTACGGCGGCTTGGATCACCTGGAGGGCTCGCGTGCGGTACGGCGAGGTGGCTCCCGCGCGTCGGCCAGGGGACGTCACCGGGTGGCAGGCGCCTTCGCGTCACAGCTCGCGGCGGTGAGGCCGGGCCTGTCGGTGGCGTCCGCGCAGTCGCCGGACTTGGGCGTCTGGACGGGAGCGAGGAGCTCGGAGACGCCGTAGATCGCGACCGCCGCCACGAGCACGACGAGGGCGTAGGTCAGCACTCGCCTGGCCAGGCTCTTCCTGGGCGCGGACGGCTCTTCGATCATCACGCCGGGCAGCGTCGCACGTCGTCAGGGCGCGGTGGTGCGGAATGAACCAAGATCACTGCCGCTGGTCGCCGCGCTCCAGGCAGAAGGTGACGGCGGGCTCCGGGAAGACGGCCGCGCGCTGGTCACCGCAGGCGGCGCCGTCCGCCTTGCCGCTGACGACCTTGGCGACCTTCACCGAGTCCTTGGTGGCGCAGTCGACCTTGGCGATGCCGGTCTCGGGGCTCTGGCCGTAGCAGGCGCCCTCGACGAAGTTGGGCATCAGGCACAGCGTGGCGTCGCCGGTGTACGTCGAGTAGTCCATGCCGCCGGAGGGGCAGGTCTTCTCGTTCCACTGCAGGACCTTGGCGATCTTGACGTTCGCCTGCTCCGAGCCGCAGTCGAGGGCCTCGTAGGTCGGGTTGTCGAGCGCGCCGGAGATCTTCGCGCAGTCGCCCGCGCGCGCCGCCTTGGCCACGTCGCCGAGCTGGCTCACCACGAACCCGCCGAGCAGGACGAGCGCGAACACGACAGCGATACCCAGGCCGACCTTCTTCATGGCCTGGGTATCGGCGTCATACGGGGTCGAACTCAACCGAGTTCACCCGATCAGGAGCCTTCGTGGACGCCCATGCAGTAGACCGAGGCCGGCTCGCTGAACCGCAGCTCGCTCGAGCCCTCGGGACACACCGTGCCCTCCTCGGGCAGGCCGTCGACCTTCTTCACGATCTTGACCGGCGACTCGGTCGTGCACGCCTCCTTCTTAAAGGCGCCGTCGTCACCGGAGGTGTAGCAGTTGCCCTCGGCGAGGTTCGGCATCAGGCACATCGTCTTGCTGCCGTCCTTGACGGGCTCGTAGATGCCCTCGGCCGGGCAGGGGTCCTCGGCGTTGTTCAGCACCGAGGCGACGCGGTGCGTGGCCGAGGTGCTGTCGCAGCCCTCCGAGGAGATGTTCCAGTCACCGTCCGGCTTGTCCACGTCCTTCGGCGAGGCGCTCACGCAGTCGCCGACGCCGGTGGTGTTGAGCGAGGTCAGGGCCCACACGCCACCGCCGACCAGCACGATCGCCAGCACGCCGACGATCGCGAACTTCAGCCAGCTGTTCTTCTTGGGCGACTCGTCGGTCTCGGGCTCCTCCGCGGGGGTCACCACGGCCGGCGGCTCGACGGGATCAGTCGACTCGGTGCTCATGGGCGAGAACGTACGACACGACGTGTTGGCTTCGTGTGTCGCCTCACACATGTCGTGCTCAATTGACGCAGGTCGAACGCATTTGGCGTCGTCAGGGAGACTTGTGGGCGTGACCGATGGCCCTTTGATCGTCCAGTCGGACAAGACGCTGCTGCTCGAGGTCGACCACCCGCTCGCCGACGAAGCGCGCACGTCCATCGCGCCGTTCGCCGAGCTGGAGCGTGCTCCCGAGCACGTGCACACGTACCGCGTGACGCCGCTGGCGCTGTGGAACGCGCGCGCGGCAGGCCACGACGCCGAGCAGGTGGTGGACGCCCTGGTGCGGTTCAGCCGCTACCCGGTGCCGCAGCCGCTGCTGGTGGACGTGGTCGACACGATGAGCCGGTTCGGCAGGCTGGTGCTCACCAACAACCCCGCCCACGGGCTGGTGCTGCACTCCACCGACCGCGCGGTCCTCGAAGAGGTCCTGCGCAACAAGAAGGTCGCGCCGATGTTCGGCGCCCGCATCGACGACGACACCGTCATCGTGCACCCGAGCGAGCGCGGGCGGCTCAAGCAGCTGCTGCTCAAGGTCGGCTGGCCGGCCGAGGACCACGCCGGGTACGTCGACGGCGAGGCGCACCCGATCGAGCTGGAGGAGAACGGCTGGAAGCTGCGCGACTACCAGCGGCTCGCCGCCCAGGCGTTCTGGGCGGGCGGCTCCGGCGTCGTCGTGCTGCCGTGCGGCGCGGGCAAGACGCTGGTCGGCGCGGCGGCGATGGCGGAGGCCCAGGCGACCACGCTGATCCTCGTCACGAACACCGTGGCCGGGCGCCAGTGGAAGCGCGAGCTGATCGCGCGCACGTCGCTCACCGAGGACGAGATCGGCGAGTACTCGGGTGAGCGCAAGGAGATCCGGCCGGTCACGATCGCGACCTACCAGGTGATCACCCGCAAGTCGAAGGGCGAGTACAAGCACCTGGAGCTGTTCGACTCGCGCGACTGGGGCCTGATCGTCTACGACGAGGTCCACCTGCTGCCGGCGCCCGTCTTCCGGATGACCGCGGATCTGCAGAGCCGCAGGCGGCTGGGCCTGACGGCGACGCTCGTGCGCGAGGACGGGCAGGAAGGCGACGTCTTCTCGTTGATCGGGCCGAAGCGGTACGACGTGCCGTGGCGCGACATCGAGGCGCAGGGCTGGATCGCGCCCGCCGAGTGCACCGAGGTCCGCGTGACGCTGACGGACAACGAGCGCCTGCAGTACGCGACGGCCGAGCCCGAGGAGCGCTACAAGCTCTGCTCGACGGCCAGGACCAAGATCCCGGTGGTCCGCCGGGTGCTCGAACAGCATCCCGACGAGCCGACTCTCGTGATCGGTGCTTACCTGGACCAGCTCGACGAGCTGGGCGAGGAACTGGGGGCACCGGTGATCAAGGGGTCTACTCGCAACAAGGAGCGCGAGGAGCTGTTCGACCAGTTCCGGCGCGGTGAGCTGCGGACGTTGGTGGTCTCGAAGGTCGCGAACTTCTCCATCGACCTGCCGGAGGCGTCCGTCGCGATCCAGGTGTCCGGCACGTTCGGCTCGCGCCAGGAGGAGGCCCAGCGCCTCGGCCGCATCCTGCGTCCCAAGGGCGACGGGCGGCAGGCGCACTTCTACTCGGTGGTCGCGCGGGACACGCTGGACACCGACTACGCGGCGCACCGGCAGCGGTTCCTGGCCGAGCAGGGCTACGCGTACAAGATCGTCGACGCGGACGACCTGGTCGGCTGATGACCTGGTGGATGTGGGACCCGGCCGGAACGGTGCCGTCGCGCCGTTTCCGGTCGGAGGAGTCGCTCGCCTCTGCCGCCCCCGCGTCCCAGGTGGTCCGGTCCGCGGACTTCACCTGCCCCGTCCAGCGCCGCCGGGCCTCTGCCGTGCGGTCGGACTTCCTGTCGGTCACCGGCGACCCGGCGCAGGTGGCACTGGTCGAGCGGCGGCTGTGGACGTTGCTCGTGGCGCTGCGCCGGTCTCAGTCCGTGCGCGACGCCCTGGCGACCGCCGCACCGCGCGCCGGGCGTGCGGCACTGGTCGCGGAGCCGTCGCGGGAGCTGGCCGAGTTCGACCGCCGCTTCGACCAGTTCGCCGACGCCCTGCGCGTGCTCGTCACGTCCCCGTCGCCGGAGCAGCTACGCCACACCGCCGCCCTGGACTAGCCGCGGGATCTCGGCGACGCTGGTCAGCAGGTGCGTGTGCTGTTGCCGGCTCAGCTCCTGCTCGGTCTGGCTGCCGCTGAGCACGCCGACCACGAACCGCGCGCCCGCGTTCATGCCGGCCTCCAGGTCGCGCACGGTGTCACCGGCCGTCAGCACGCGCCGGACGTCCTTCGCGCCGGTCAGCTCCATCGCCTTGTGGATCATGTAAGGCGCCGGCCTGCCCGCCTGCACGTCGTCGACCGTCACCACCGCGTCGAGGACGTCGTGCCGCCACTTGAGGACGTCGAGCAGGCCGTCCACGATCGGGCGGTCGAAGCCCGTGGTGAGCGCCACCTTCACGCCGCTGTTCCTCAGCTGCGCCAACGCTTCCTCGACACCTTCGATGGGCGTAGGCGGCGTCTCGGCGTAGTACGCGGCCAGTCTCGCGTGGAAGTCCTGGAACTCGGCGTCGACGTCCGCCCTGCCGAGCATGCTGGAGATCGCCTCGTACTTGTCGGCGCCCATCCAGTCACCGACGTCGGCAGCGCTACCGCCGGCGGCCTTCACGGTGTCCGCCAACGCCTTGTAGACCAGGCCGTGCTCCTCGACCGTCGTGCCGGCGATGTCCAGCACCACCAGGTCGACCTCTGACGTGCTCGCGGTGGTGTTCACGACGCCCTCCAGTCCCGCAGCAGCGCCGGGTGCGCCTGCTGGGAGTTCTCGATCGAAAAGCTGACCATGTCCGGCCGGTACCGGTCGTCGGAGTACTCGACGGGCCGTCCGTCCACACCGGACGCCCGCCGGCGTTCCCGCAGAAGTGGTGAGTTGATCGGGATTTCGAGCAGCTCGGCGTCTGTTTCGTTCGCCGCCACCGCGTCGATCTGGTGCCGCGCAACGGTCATGTCGACGCCCTGCTCCGCGAGGTGGGCGTAGAGCGAGCCGCTGTCGCAGTCGAAGTCGAACAGCAGCCGCCCCACCGGCTCCACGAACGTGGTGCGCTCCAGCATCGTCGGCCTGCCGTCGATCAGCCGTTGCCTCAGCAGCTGCACGACCGGCGTGCCCTCGTCGAGCTGCAGGGCGTCGGCGATGTCCTGGTCCGCCGGCCTGCGCGCGATCTCCAGCGTCTTCTGCCCCGGCACGTGCCCGAGCCCCGCGGCCCAGCTGGAGAACGACAGGAACGTCTCGAACGGCTGCGACAACGTGTGCCGGCGCACGACAGCGGGCTTGCCGCGACCGCCGCCGATCATGCCCTCGGCTCTGAGCGTGGTGAGCGCCTGCCGAACCGGGGCGCGCGAGGCGTTCCACTGCGCGCACAGCTGCGACTCGGACGGCACCGCGGCCCCGACCTCCAGCTCACCGGAGGCGATCCGTCGGCGCAGGTCGGCGGCGATCCGCTCGTGCAGGGGCATCTCCATGTCACCAACGATACATGTCATAACAAGTCTGAACTGCCGGTGAACAGGTTCATACACCTCGGCGCGACCGTTGCTTTCTCGTCGGGTCGCGGCCCATCGTTCTTGTCATGACAAGTGTGGACCTGGTGGTCGTCGGCGCGGGGATCGTCGGGCTCGCGCACGCCTGGCACGCGGTGGAGCGAGGGCTCTCCGTGGCCGTGGTCGAGCGGGACTCGCACTGCGTCGGGGCTTCCGTGCGCAACTTCGGGCACGGGTGCTTCACCGCCCAGTCCGGGGTGGCGTTCTCGTACGCGATGGCCGCCCGGGAGTCGTGGTTGAAGCTCGCGTCGGAGGCCGGGTTCTGGGTTCGGGAGGCGGGGACGGTCGTCCTGGCTCGTCACGAGGACGAGGTGGAGGTGCTGCGGGAGTTCGCCTCGGTCCGCGATGTAGAGTTGTTGAACGATCCTTCGAGGGGATTGTTCAACGATTCGACGTTTCGATCGTTCAACAATGCGGCGGGCGTTGGTGCTGGAAGCAGCGCGGGCGGCGTTGGCGGGGTCGGTGGCGGCCGGGCTGACAGCGGCAGGGTTGGTAGCGGCGGGGTCGGTGGCGACGGGGCCGGTAATGGCGGGGCCGGCACCAGCAACGGCGGCGAAGACGGCCTCGGCGATTTCGGCAGCGGAGTCGGCTGCAGCGGCCGAGTCGACAGCAGCAACGACGGTCTCGGCGATGCCGGCAGTGGCGGCGGAGTCGGCGATGCCAACGGCATCGCCGGAGTCGACAACGGCGTTGGCCGCGAGGTAATCGTCGGGCCTGGCAGCGTCGCCGGCCTTGGCGTCGGCGGAATCGGCGTCGGCGGAGTCGCCAGCGGTGTCGACGTCGGCCGTGACTTGGCAGTCGGCGACCTCACCGGCAGTGACCTCACCGGCGGCAACCCCGCCGGCACCACCCCCACTGACACCACCTCCAGCAGCACCAACCCCACGGACATCAACCGCAGCGGCACCAACCTCGCTGGCACCCCTGCTGCCATCACCCCCTCTGACACCACCCCTGCCAGCACCACCCCCGCTGACGCCAAGCCCAACGGCACCACCCCCAGCGGCACCACCCCAAGCGACATCACCCCCGCTGGCACCAATCCCGCTGGCACCACCCCCTCTGGCACCAAGCCCAGCGGCACCACCCCCGCTGGCGGCGCTGGCGGCGGCGCTCCAGCCACCACCGCCGCCACCGGATCGTTGAACAATCCGGCAATCCCACGATCCAACATCCCCAACGTTGGATTGTTGAACAATCCCTCGATCCGCGCCGCCGCCCTCCTCCCCCTCGACATCCGCGTCAACCCGCGCGAGGCCGTCCACGCGATCGCCGCCCACCTGGCGTCCCGGGGCGTCCAGTTCCACTGGTCGACCAACGTCCTCACCGTCGAACCCGGCCGGGTCCGGACCGCCAGGGGCGAGATCACCTGCCGGGCCACCGTCGTCGCCGTCGGCCACGACGTCGACAGGTTCTTCCCGGACCTGGCCGAGAAGCACGAGGTCCAGCGCTGCCAGCTCCGCATGCTCCGCGTCGCCCACGACGGCATGATCGACCCGGCCGTCCTGACGGGCTTCTCAATGCTGCGCTACGACGCGTTCGCCCAGTGCCCCAGCACGGAGCACGTCAAAGCGCGCCTCACCAACGACCACCCCGAGCTGGTCGAGGCGGGCCTGAACCTCATGTTCACCCAGCTCCCCGACGGCTCGCTGACCATCGGCGACACCCACCACTACAGCCGCACGGTCGACCCGTACCGCCCGGAGGACCTGGACGACCTGGTCCTCGCCGAGACGGCCCGGCTGCTCGGCGTGCCACGACTGCACGTTCTCGAACGCTGGCGCGGGATCTACGCGTCGGCCCCCGAACCCTTCCTGACCGCGACGCCCACTCCGGCAACCAGGGTCGTCTCGGTCACCTCCGGCATCGGCATGACCACCGCGCTCGGCCTCGCTCCGGCCGTGCTCGACGACCTCCTCCAGGAGATGTGATGAGAGTCCTCAACGTCGTCCTCGCCGCGACGCTGGTACTGACAGCGACCGCTTGCGGCACAACGACGAACTCCGCCTCTGGCGCTTGTCCCAACGACGGCAAGGTGCGCTTCGGCGTCGAGCCGTACGAGGACCCCGAGAAGCTCAAGCCCGCCTACGAGGTGCTGGCGAAGGCGTTGTCCTCGAAGCTCGGCTGCGAGGTCGAGCTGCAGGTCGTGGACGACTACGCGGCCGAGGTGCTGGCGATGCGCAACGGCAAGTTGGAGATCGCCCAGTTCGGGCCGCTCGGGTACGTGTTCGCGTCGCAGAAGGCCAAGGCAGAGCCCATGGTCAGCTTCGCGGACGGGTCCGGGAAGCTCACCAGCTACACGGCCGGGATCTGGGTCGCCAAGGACTCGCCCGTGCAGAAGATCGAGGACCTGGCCGGCAAGTCGTTGGCGCTCAGCAGTGTCGGCAGCGCTTCCGGCGACGCGCTGCCCCGCTACGGCCTCAAGAAGCACACCGTGAACGACGTCAAGCTCGACTACGCCGGCGGGCACCCCGAGGCGATGTTGTCGCTGGTCAACGGCAAGGTGGACGCCGCCGAGATCAACAGTCAGACGCTCGCCACGGCCAAGGCCGCCGGGACGTTCGACGAGGCGAAGTTCCGGCAGGTCTGGAAGTCGGAGCCCATTCCGAACGACCCGATCACCGTCCGCGGGGATCTCGACCCGGCGTTCAAGGACAAGGTGCGCAAGTCGTTGCTGGAGCTCGGGCCTCAGGACGTCGAGAAGGTCGGCGCGTTCCTCGACGTCACGCCGCCCGGGCCGCTGGTCGAGGTGAACAACGACACGTACAAGGTGCTCTTCGACCTCGCGACCACGCTGGGGCTCAAGGAAGAGGACGTCTGATGCTCGCCATCCGCGGCCTGCGCAAGTCGTTCGGTGGCCGCACCGTGCTGGACGGCTTCGACCTCACCGTCGAGGCCGGCGAGTTCGTGGCGCTGCTCGGTCCGAACGGCTCCGGCAAGTCCACGGCGCTGCGCTGCGTGGTCGGGCTGGAGTCGCCGGACGGCGGCGAGATCGAGGTCGGCGGAACGGCCGCGATGGTGTTCCAGAAGATCCATCTCGTCGGGCGGCGCAACGCCCTGGACAACGTCTGTTCGGGCGCGCTCGGCAGGCTGAAGCTGCGGCACTCGCTGGTCTTCCCGCACGACGTCAGGCAAGAGGCGATGGCCTGCCTGGAACGGGTCGGGCTCGCGGACCGCGCGCTGGACCGGACCGCGCGGCTCTCCGGTGGGCAGCAGCAACGGGTGGCGATCGCGCGGGCGTTGTGCCAGCGCGCCAACGTGATCCTCGCGGACGAACCGGTGTCGGCGCTCGACCCGCAGGCGGCCGTGCAGGTCATGGAGCTGCTCCAAGCGTTGGCGAACGAGGGAATGGCGGTGGTGGCGGTGCTGCACCAGCCGGAACTCGCGCACACCTACGCGCACCGGATCGTGGAGATGCGCGCGGGGGTGGCGGCATGATCGGCACGAAGGAAGACGGCGCGGGCTCCACGGCCTCGACGCTCGCGGTGCCGAAACGGCGCTGGCCCTCCCCCGTCACGTGGGTGGTCGTGGCCGTGCTCCTCGCCGTGCACGTGCTCGCCTGGCAGGCAACGGAGTTCTCGCCCGCCGCGTTGATCGCGGGCTGGGAGGGCATGGCCGACTTCCTCGCGGAGTCGTTGCCGCCGGACTTCTCGGTGCTCGGCAAGTCGTTGGAAGCAGCCGTGATCACGCTCTACATCGGACTGCTGGGCACCACGTTCTCCATCCCGTTCGCGCTCGCGCTGGCACTTCTCGCTTCCAGGGCAACGACTTCAGCGGCGTGGGCGCAGCAGGCGGCACGGGCCGTGCTGTCGTTCCTGCGGTCGGTGCCGGACGTGGTGTTCGCGCTGATCTTCGTCACGGCGGTGGGGCTCGGGCCGTTCGCGGGTGTGCTGGCATTGGTGTTCCACAACACCGGCGTCATGGGCAAGCTCTGGGCCGAGGCGATGGACGAGAGCGACCGCGGGCCGCGCGACGCGCTGAAGGTGACCGGCGCGTCCGGCCCTCAGATCGCGCTGCACGCGGTGCTCCCGACCGTGATGCCGTCCCTGGCGGGACTTCTGCTCTACCGGCTGGACGTGAACGTGCGCTCGTCGCTCGTCCTCGGCCTGGTCGGCGCGGGCGGCATCGGGTTCCTCATCAACCAGTCGATCAAGCTGTTCCGGTTCGACGAGATGGTCACGCACATCCTCGTGGTGCTGCTGCTGGTGATCGTGGTCGATCAGGCGTCCGCGCTGGTGCGCAAGCGGCTAGGTGCCTGACCTGCTGGCCGTAGCGGGCGCCTTGGTGCACGGTCACCGAGCCGTCCGCTGCGACCTCGCAGGGGTTGTTGGCCGTGCACTGCTCACCGCTGTCGTTGCCCGTGCTGTGCACTCCGACGACAGTGACGCCGTCCTGCAACACGATCGGTGAGCCCGAACCGCCGTGCACCGGCGTGCACTCGGGGTTGTAGCGATAGGCGTTGTCCTGCGTGTAGCCCTCTTCGCGCAGATGCGGGACAACGGCCTCGATCGTGCACTTGAAGCGGTTGCCGTTGCCCGACGAGACGATGTCGACGCGCTCACCGGGTCGCGCCGACCTGTCGGCGAGCTTGAAGATCTTCACGCCCTTGGCCCTGAGCTGCGCGTACGTCAGCTTCAGCTCGAACAGCGCCACGTCGGTGCCGGTCATCGTCGCCGAGACGACGCGTTTCGTCTCCGTCGCGACCTGCTGGTAGCCCTGCTGGTCGCCGACGGTCACGGGGAGCGTGATCGGGACGTTCGTGACGGTCTGGCCGGGCGCCGGGCGTTCCGGGACGCAGTGGCCGTTGGTGAGCAGCAGTGCCGGGTCGTTCTCCCTGGTCCGGGACGTCCTGACGACGGAACCCGAGCAGACGCCGGCGAGCGACGCGGCGCCTTCGAGGTTCGGCACCGGGGTGTCCGGCGGGTTCAGCCGGCCGCTGACGACGTCGCCGATCCAGCCCTTGAAGTGGTGCACGTCGGTGTACATGACGGGCCGGTCGTCGGCGCCCGAGCCGCTGACCAGGCCCGCCATCACCCAGCGGTCGCCGTCGCGGACCAGCGCGGGGCCGCCGGAGTCCATGTTGGTGGCGGCGACGCTGCCGTCCAGCGCGCCGACGCACAGCTCGCGGTCGGCGTAGATGCCGTCGCAGGCGGCCGCGGGCTGGATGACGGTGTCGGCTTCACGCAGCTTCTGCGGGTAGCACTCAGGTGCGCGGCGGCCGCACGTCATGCCCCAGCCGAGGATGCGGGTCTGCGTTCCTTCGGCGGGCCGGGTGTCCGGCAACGCCACGGGCTTGGTCTTCGCGGGCCGCTTCAGCTTGAGCAGGCCGATGTCGCCGTCGTGGACGGGGTTCGGCGAGTAGGTGATGAACCGTTCGACCGCGATCACCTCTCCGCCGCTGCCCGCGTCGAGCGTGCCGAGGCGGACCGACCAGTCCCGAGGCTTGCCGACCTGGGCCTGGCTGGGGTTGCGCACGGTGCAGTGGCCCGCCGTGACCGCCCACGTCGGCGCGACCAGCGTGACGCCGCAGGTGTGGCCGTCCGCGCGCGGCGAGTCGGGGCGTTGCAGGGAGCCGGAGAAGGGGTAGGCCGCGGGGGCTTCGACGCCCCCTCTGATGGCCTGCGCAGGGGTGACGGCGGTGATCGTCGCGAGTGCCGCGAAGGTCGTCGCCAGTAGGGCTTTTCGCATGTCGCCGAGGCTGTCGGACGCGTGTCCGCACGGCGTGATGGCCGTGCAACAACTGCGCACGGGAGGTCGTTACGCAACGATGACGTCGCAAGGACGTCCCCATGAGACCCGTCGGGAAAGCTGGAGGGCATGCCGCGCGTACTGCTGATCGAGGACGACGAGGCGGTCCGCGAGGGACTGTCGCTCGCCCTGACCTACCAGGGCCACACCGTGGACGCGGTGCCCACCGGCGAGGAGGGCCTCGACCTGCTCACGAGCGTCACGCCCGACGTCGTGGTGCTGGACCTGATGCTGCCGGGCGTGGACGGCTTCGAGGTGTGCCGCCGCATCCGCGCCACCGGTGACCTGCCGATCATCATGCTGACGGCGCGCAACGACGACATCGACGTGGTCGCGGGCCTGGAGGCGGGCGCCGACGACTACGTGGTCAAACCCGCGCAGGCCCGTGTGCTGGAGGCACGCATCCGAGCGGTGCTGCGCCGGTCGTCCGCCGCCCCGGTCGCCGAGGTCGTCGCCGAACGGCACGGCGACCTCACGATCGACCGCGACGGCCTGGTGGTGACGCGGTTCGGCAAGCCGGTCTCGCTGGCCCCGACGGAACTGCGCCTGCTGCTGGAGCTCTCGGCGTCGCCCGGCCGCGTGCTGTCCCGGCAGCAGCTGCTGACCTCGGTGTGGGACCAGGGCTACCTCGGCGACTCGCGGCTGGTGGACGCGTGCGTGCAGCGGCTGCGGTCGAAGATCGAGGACGACCCGGCGGCTCCCGCGTACGTCCAGACCGTGCGGGGCTTCGGCTACCGCTTCGGACCGCTGTGACGCTCCGCCTGCGGCTGCTGCTGGCGATGGGCCTGCTGACCATCGTGACCGCCGCGGCCGTCGCCGGCGCCGGGTACGTGCGCGCCCGCGACGCCATCGTGCAACGCGCGCAGGACAACGCCGTCATCGAGACCACGAACCGCGTCGAGCAGCTCTACCCGTTGCCGGCACGGGTTTTCGACCACGCCGCCCTGGAACGCATCGCGGGCCGCGTGTCGGGACGCGAGGGTTCCGCGATCGCTTACGGCGACGGCATCTCCGCCGGCGGCATGGACCCGTCGGTGATCACCGGCGAGCTGCGTTCGCTCGTGTCGTCCGGGCGCGTCGGCTGGCAACGCGTGTCCTACGCCGGTGCCGTGTGGCTCGTGGTGGGCATGCAGCTGCGGATCACGGCGGACGGTTCGTCGCGGTCGTCGGGCGTCGAGGTGTACGTGCTGCGGCCGTTCACGTCGGAGATCGAGGTCGTGAACGAGCTGGCGCGCAACGCGTGGCTCATCGGCTCGGCCGTGCTGATTTTGGCTTTGGGGCTGGCTTTTCTGGCCGCACGAGGCGTGCTGCGGCCGGTGCGCGAGCTGCAGCTGGCGGCGTGGCAGCTCGGCCAGGGCGACCTGACGGCACGGGTGCCGGTGCGCGGCCGCGACGAGCTGGCGTCCGTCGCGTCGACGTTCAACAGCACGGCGTCTTCTCTGGAACACCACGTCGGCGAGCTGACGCGGATGGAGGCGGACGCGCGCCGGTTCGTGGCGGACGTGTCGCACGAACTGCGCACCCCGCTGGCCGCGATGACGGCCGTGACCGACGTCCTGGACGCCGAGACCGCCTCGCTGCCGGGCGTGGCCGGCCAGGCCGCGCGACTCGTGAACCGCGAGACCCT
Organism: Lentzea sp. CA-135723; assembly: GCF_050936595.1. NCBI lineage: Bacteria > Bacillati > Actinomycetota > Actinomycetes > Pseudonocardiales > Pseudonocardiaceae > Lentzea > Lentzea sp. CA-135723. The sequence continues at coordinate 5,279,093 of NZ_JBNJMK010000001.1, forward strand.
GAACCTGACGCGCCTGGTCAACGACCTGATCGAGGTCACCCGCTTCGACTCGGGCACGGCGGCGCTGGCGCTGGACGACGTCGACGTGGCCGAGGTGGTGCGGACGTGCCTGCGGATGCGCGGGTTCACCGAGGTGAGCGCTTCACTGCCGGACGGCGTGCGGGCGCGCCTCGACCCGCGCCGGCTGGACGTGATCGTGGCGAACCTGGTCGGCAACGCCCTGCGCCACGGCGCGCCACCGGTGTCGCTGACGCTGTCGGTGGCGGGGTCGGTGGCGGGGTCGTCGCTGGAGATCCTCGTGGCCGACTCGGGGCCGGGGCTGCCGGAGTCGGTGCTGCCGCACGTGTTCGCGCGGTTCTACAAGGCGGACTCGGCCAGGGGGCGGTCGGAGGGGTCGGGGCTGGGGCTGGCGATCGCGTGGGAGAACGCGCGGCTGCACGGGGGGACTCTGACGGCGGCGAACCGGCCTGGGGGCGGGGCGCTGTTCACGCTGCGGATGCCGCTGGGCGGTGACGCGTGAGGCCGAGAACTGTCGGTGGTGGCTGGGAGAATGGAAACAGGGCGCGATGAGGCTCGGGCGCACGGTGAGGTACTTGCTGGCGGCCAGGCTCGGGCGGGCCACCGGCTACAAGCAGGCAGCCAGGCTTGAGCGGGCAGCCAGGCCGAGCCATGGGGCCGCGTCCGGGCAGGCAACCAGGTCCAGTCGAGTCGCCGGGGTCAGGCGAAGTGTTGGAGTCGGGCGGGCCGTTGGGCTCGCGCGGACCGTTGGGGTCGCGCGGACCGTTAGAGCCGGGCAGGCCGTCGGGGTCGCGCGGGCCGTTGGGGTCGTGGCGTTGGTGCTGGCGGTGCTCACCGCGTGCGGCATCAGGCCCACCGACCCGATCCCCGGCCTCGAAGCACCTCACGGGCCGGTCGAGAACACCTCGCCCTCGCTCTTCTGGGTCTCCGCCGGTGGTCGGGTGGTGCCGGTCGCGCGCGACCAGGGCAGCTTGAGCGGGCGCGACGTCGTGGCGTTGCTGGCTCAGGGGCCCGACAACGCCGAGCAGGCCCGTGGGCTCTCGTCCGAGGTGCCGTTCGACGCTGCGCCTGCCTCGGTCGATCGGGTCAGCAACGGGTTGGACGTCACCATTTCCAGCGATGTGTCGCAGCTCAGCGGGGCCGCCGTTCAGCAGATCGTGTGCACGTTGCTGGCGCTGCAGCCGGTCGGGACGGTCAACGTGCGCGGGGGTGGGCATTCGCTGGAGTTCCAGCGGTGCGCTTGAATCGGGGGCGTGCACGTCTACTCCATTCCGATGCGGGCGAGGTTTCGGGGCATCACTCAGCGCACCGGGCTCCTCTTCGAAGGGCCGGCCGGGTGGGGCGAGTTCTGCCCGTTCGAGGAGTACGACGACGACGAGGCGAAGGCCTGGCTGGCTTGTGCGGTGGAGGCCGCGAACGACGGGTGGCCGGCGCCGGTGCGCGACCGGGTTCCCGTCAACTGCACGGTTCCCGTGGTCGGTCCTGAGCGGGCGCACGAGATCGTGACGAGGTCCGGGTGTTCGACGGCCAAGGTGAAGGTGGCCGAGTCGACGCTGGCAGAGGACTGCGCACGGCTGGAAGCGGTGCGGGATGCGTTGGGGGCCAACGGGTTCGTCCGGGTCGACGCCAACATGATGTGGGACGTCGACACGGCGGTCACAGCGATCAGGGCCATGGACAGGGCTGCCGGTGGGTTGCAGTACGTGGAGCAGCCGTGCCGGACGCTGGACGAGCTGGCGGCGGTGCGCAGGAAGACGAACGTGCTGATCGCCGCGGACGAGTCGATTCGCAAGGCCGAGGATCCGTTGAAGGTCGCGGTGTCGGGTGCGGCGGACATCGCGGTGATCAAGGTGGCGCCGCTCGGCGGGGTGCGGAAGGCCCTGGAGGTCGCGGAGGCCTGCGGGTTGCCGTGCGTGGTGTCGTCGGCGTTGGAGACGTCGGTCGGGATGGCGGCCGGGGTCGCGCTGGCCGCCGCGTTGCCGGAGCTCGACTACGCGTGCGGGCTGGCCACGTTGCAGCTGCTGGACGGGGACGTCACCAGCGACCCGCTGCTCCCGGAGGACGGCTTCCTGACGGTCCGGACCCGAGCGCCGAAGCCCGATCGGATCGCGGAGTTCGAGATCAAGAGCGCCGAGTGGGAAGCTCGGTACGAACGGGTGCTCGGTCGATGAGTTGGTCGAGCACCAGGCGCAACGGGAACGGATCGCGCGCTTCGAACACCTCGACGACCGGGAGCGCCTCCTCGTACGAACGGTCCGGGGTCAGGCGCAGCGCGGTCAGCGAGACCGGGGCGGTCAGGTCGACCAGCCAGTAGAACGGGATGCCCGCCTCGGCGTAGTCGAGCCGTTTGCAGCGGCGGTCGGTGTAGTGCGAGTGCGCGGACAGCACCTCGACGGCCAGCACCACCTCGGACGCCGGGACCAGGTCTGCGACTGCGCCGCGGTGAAACACGACCAGGTCAGGGCGGCGGACGAAGCCGGGCGCGTCGGCGGGAGCCAGTTCCAGGTCCACGTCCAGGGCGTAGCTGACCTGCAGGTGCGCGGGTAACTGCGCAGATAACTGCGAGATCAGGTTGCCGCAGGCGTAGTTGTGGTCGGGCGACGCGGTCGGCGACTGGACCAGGCGGCCTTCCACGAGTTCGCGGTACCCGGACTCGGCAGCTCCCAGAGCGGCGTATTGAGAGACGGTGAGCACCCCTCGACCGTCGCACATGGAGGAACTCCAATGGCCGGAGTCACTCCTTCGAGCGATCTACGGCTTGCCGCGCGTGAGGCCCTGCTCGCCCGCTCCCAGGCTGAACACGATGCCCTCGGTCCGGGTGATCGCCTGCGTCCGCCGCTCCGAGGCGGGCACGCGGGTCAGGTCGACCAGCCGGATCGGCGGCCCCAGCTCGACCAGCGTCGGCGTGTAGGACGCGTCGACCACGGACCACCCGGTAGGACCCTGTTCGAACTTGAACCGGGCGACCACGCCCTCCTCGGTCACGCCGCGGGGTTCGGCGTGCCGGGCGACCTCGTTGCCCAGCCCGTAGGCGACCCACTTGCCGCCGATCTTCTCGAACGGCTGCACGACGTGCACGTGCGTCCCGATGATCAGGTCCAGCGCGGGATCGGCCAGCAGCTGACGGGCCAGGGCCTTCTGCTCGGCCGTCGCTTCGTGCTGGTACTCGTTGCCCCACTGCACGGACAGCACCACGACCTCGGCACCGGCGGCACGAGCGGCCCGCGCGTCAGCGAGGATCTTCGTGGCGTCGATCTGGTTCGCCCGCCACGGCTGCGGCAGCGGAATCCCGTTGAAGCCGTACGTGAACGACAGCTGGGCGACGCGAACCCCGCCCGCGTCCAGGATCAACGGCGCCGCGGACTCCTCCTGCGTGCGGTACGACCCGGTGTGCTTCAGCCCGACGGCGTCCATCGCGTCCAGCGTCGAGGTGATCGCCGAGACACCTCGGTCCAGCGTGTGGTTCGAGGCCGTCGAACAGGAGTCGTACCCGACCTCGACCAGGCCCTTCGCCACCTCGGGCGGCGCCAGGAACGACGGGTACCCGAAGAACGGGCCCTCCTTCGCCCCCAGGGGCACCTCGAGGTGGCAGAGCGACAGATCGGCCTTCAGCGTGTCCTTGATCCCCGAGAACAACGGCAGGAAGTCACGCCCTGCCGCTCCCCCGTCCGCGACCGCCTGGTCGGTCAGAGCCGGGTGGATCAGCACGTCCCCGCCCGCCGTCAGCGTGAACGAACGCGGCGGAGGCGGCCCCTGCGACGTCGGCGCGGGAACGGCGGGAGCCGACGTGACGACGGTCGGCGAGCCGGTGCACGCGGACAGCAAAAAGCCGGTGACCAGCACGAATGCCGGCCACCGGACTGCACGCTTCAGCGCTGCCGCCGGCGTCGCAGGACCACGACCAGCACGACGGCCAACGCAGCGGCCGCGATGGGCAGCACGCGCTTCAACACCGGAACGCCTGCCGTGTCGATCAGGTCGATCGGCTCGTCGGGGACCACTCGGAGATGCTGCTGTTGCGCCACCTCGTCAGGATCCACGGAACTCAGCGTGCCCGCCAGGCATTCCGCGAACTGGTCGACGAGCTTGCCGCTGACCTCGGCGATCAGGCCGCGGCCCAGTTGCGCGGGCCGCCCGGTGATCGCCAGGTCGGTCTCCACCTCCACGGTGTCGCCGACCACGAAGGTCACCAGCGCGGACGCCGTGCCGTTGCCGCGGGTGTCCTTGCCGGAGGCCCGCATCACCGCGCGGCGCAGCACCGGATCGACCTCGACGAACTCGCCGCTGCCCCGGTACAGCAGCTGCACCGGGCCGAGCTTCACCTTCACCTCCCCGCTGAACGTCTTGCCGTCCACCGAGGTCAGCGTGGCGCCGGGCAGGCAGGGCGCCACCCGTTCCGGATCGAGCAGCGCCTCCCACACCTCCTCGGCGGGCCCCGGTGCGGTGAACGAGTGCGTCAACTTCATCCGACCGCCGCCGTCAACGCACGGCCGGTCAGCACGCGGGCCAGGTTGTCCTTGTAGCCGTCGCCGGACGACGCCAGCCCGGCCGCCTCGGCGATCGCCGAGGCGGGCTGCCCGACGAGCGCCGCCTCGACCTCGACCGCGCGCACCGGCCCGGACCCGACGTTCGTGAGGCCCACCCGAGCTGCGGAGATGACGTCGTCCCGCACCTGGACGGCCGCCGCCACCGCGACGATCGACCACGCCTGCGCGACCCGGTTGAGCTTCTCGTAGTGCGCGCGCCAGCCCGTGTGCTTCGGCACGCGCACGTCGATCAGGATCTCGTCGGGCGCCAGCGCCGTCGTGAAGTAGTCGACGAAGAACTCCGCCGCGGGCACCTCACGACGTCCACGAGGACCGGCGATGATCATCACGGCGTCCAGGGCCAGCACTGGCGCCAGCAGGTCACCGGCCGGGTCCGCGTGGCAGAGCGAGCCGCCGAACGTGCCGCGGTGCCGGATCTGCGGATCGGCGATGGTGTCCGTGACCAGCCTCAACAACAACGCGTGATCCTGCACGAGATGATCGCGCTGCACCTCGTAGTGCGTGGTCATCGCACCGATGAGCAACGAGTCGCCGTCGTCGCGCACGCCCGTCAGCTCGGTCAGGCCGCCGATGTCGATCAACGCCGTGGGCGCGGCGAGCCGCATCCGCAGCACCGGCACGAGCGACTGCCCGCCCGCGATGATCTTGGCGTCCTCGCCCTCCTCGGCGAGCATCCGCACGGCCTCGTCCACGGAGGACGGGAACAGGTACCTGAAGTCCGCCGGGATCATGCCTGGTCTCCCTGCGCGTCGATGGAACCGAGCCCGCCCGCGGCGACCTCGCCCGCGCCGGAGTCGGCACGACCCTGCAACGCGGTCCACACCCGTTCCGGCGACATCGGCATCTCGATGTCCCGAACACCCTTGTGCCGCAACGCGTCCAGCACGGCGTTCACCACGGCCGGCGTCGAGGCGATCGTCCCAGCCTCACCGACTCCCTTGGCGCCCAACGGGTTCGAGGTCGCGGGCGTCGTGGTGCGGTCCGTCAGGAACGCCGGCAGGTCGGCCGCCGACGGCACGAGGTAGTCGGCGAACGTCGCCGACGTCAGCGTGCCCATCTCGTCGTGCGTGGCCTCCTCGTACAACGCCTGCGCGATGCCCTGCGCAAGTCCACCGTGCACCTGGCCGTCGACGATCAACGGGTTCATGACCGTGCCGACGTCGTCCACCGCCACGTACCGGGAGATGCGCACCATGCCCGTCTCGGTGTCGACTTCCGTTGCGCACAAATGGGTTCCGTGCGGGTAGGAGAAGTTGTCCGGGTCGAACGTGGCGTCCGCGTCCATGCCCGGTTCCATGCCCTCGGGCAGGTCGTGCGCGACGTGCGCGGCCAGCACCACGTCACCCAGGGACCGAACGGTGGAGGTACCGCGCACGGAGAACGAGCCGGAGGCGAACTCCACGTCCGACTCGTCGCACTCCATCATGTGCGCGGCCAGCGTGCGGGCCTTGGCCAGCACCTTGTCCGCCGCGTGCACCAGCGCCGTGCCGCCGACGGCCAGCGACCGCGAGCCGTAGCTGTCCATGCCTTTGTGCGACGTCGCCGTGTCGCCGTGCAGCACCTCGACGTCCTCGAACGGCACGCCGAGCTTGTCGGCGACGATCTGCGACCAGACCGTCTCGTGGCCCTGCCCGTGCGGCGAGGTCCCGGTGATCACCTCGACCTTGCCGGTGGGCAGCATGCGGATGGACGCGGTCTCCCAACCGCCTGCGCCGTACCGCAAAGCGCCCAGCACGCGGGACGGCGCGAGCCCGCACATCTCGGTGTAGGTCGAGATTCCGATGCCGAGCTGCACGACGTCACCGGACGCACGCCGGCGTTCCTGTTCCTCGCGCAGTTCGTCGTAGCCGAAGAGCTCCATCGCACGAGCCGTCGCGGCCTCGTAGTTGCCGGAGTCGTAGGTCAGTCCGGCGACCGTGGTGAACGGGAACTCCTCGTGCTTGATCCAGTTCAGCTCGCGGAGCTTCATCGGCTCCATGCCGAGCTCGACCGCGAGCTCGTCCATCATGCGTTCGATCGCGAACGTCGCCTCCGGCCGTCCGGCGCCGCGGTAGGCGTCCGTCGGCACCTTGTTCGTGAAGACGTTCGTGCAGACGAACCGGTAGGCGGCGAACTTGTAGATCGAGTTGAACATGAACGCGCCCAGGATCGGCACGCCGGGCGTGACGAGCCGCAGGTAGGCGCCCATGTCGGCGAGCAGCTCGACCTTCAGGCCGGTTACCGTGCCGTCGCGGCGGGCGCCCAGCGTGATCTTCTGGATCTGGTCGCGGCCGTGGTGCGCGGACAGCATCGACTCGGTGCGCGACTCGGTCCACTTCACCGGGCGGCCCATCCGGCGCGCGATCAGCAGGCACAGCAGCTCTTCCGGCGTGACCTGGAGCTTGCCGCCGAAGCCGCCGCCGACGTCCGGCGCGATCACCCGCAGCTTGTGCTCGGAGATGCCGGTGACGGCCGAGAGCATCCACCGCAGGATGTGCGGGATCTGCGTCGCGGACCAGACCGTGTACATGCCGGCGGTGACGTCCACGACGACCGAGCGCGGTTCCATGAACGCCGGGATCAGCCGTTGCTGCCTGAACGTCCGCTCGATCACGACCTCGGCGGCCGCGATCTCGGCCTCGACGTCGGTGCCCGAACCGGCCTCGGCGGAGTCGAAGACCCACGTCGCGCACTTGTTCGTGCCGAGGTCGGAATGCACGAGGTCGTTGTCCTGCAACGCTTCTTCCATGTCGAGCACGACTGGGAGCTCGTCGTAGTCGACGTCGATCGCTTCCAGCGCGTCGGCGGCGTGATAGGCGCTGTCGGCGATCACGACGGCGACGATCTCGCCGGCGAAGTTGACCTGGTCGACGGCGATCGCGGGCGCGGCGGGCGACTTCATGTCCTCGGTGATCGGCCACGCGCAGGGCAGCGAGCCCTGTTCGGCGGCGAAGTCGTCACCGGTCAGCACCAGCGCCACACCGTCCATCGCCGTCGCGCGGCTGACGTCGACGTTCGTGATGCGGGCGTGGGCGACGGGACTGCGCAGCACGGCCATGTGCAGCATGCCGGTGAGCTGCAGGTTGTCGGTCCACCTCGTCTGCCCGGTGATCAGCCGGGCGTCTTCCTTGCGGAGCCGGGCCTTGCCGACCTCCGGCTCGGCCGTGGCGGTCATTCGCCACCTACCGCGTGCGGCGTGCGCTGTTCGAGCTCGGGACCGGCGCCGGGTTTCATCCGCTGGGCGGCGTCCTGCACCGCGCGCACGATGTTCTGGTAGCCCGTGCACCGGCAGAGGTTGCCCTCGAGGCCCTTGCGCACGGTCTCGTCGTCGGGATCGGACTCGTCGGCAAGCAGGTCGATCGCCTGCATGATCATGCCGGGCGTGCAGAAACCGCACTGCAACGCGTGGTTCGCGTGGAACGCCTCCTGCACCGGATGCAGCTTGCCGTCGCGAGCGAGGCCTTCGATGGTCGTGACGTCGTGGCCGTTGGCCTGCACGGCCAGCATCTGGCACGACTTCACGCTGTGGCCATCGAGGTGGACGGTGCAGGCGCCGCAGTTTCCGGTGTCGCAGCCGACCACGGTGCCGGTCTTGCTCAGTCGCTCCCTCAGGTAGTGCACGAGCAGGAGGCGTGGTTCGACCTCGTCGGCGTACGTGACTCCGTCGACGTTGACCGAGATGTGCATTCGAACCCTCCCAGGGTGGTGGGCCTTTAGTGACGAGGGTCACTTCAGCTTGCTCCCCGTTTGCGGATTCAACAACCCGATCACCGATGAATCGGGACTTCCAGCACCGTGAGTCGCTGACCGGTTCCCTTCCACCGCAAGGAAATGATCTCGGCGGCAATCGCAACTGCGGTTTCCTCAGGCGTCCTGGCGCCGAGATCGAGCCCGATCGGCGACGACAACGCCGCAAGTTCGGATTCGGTCAAACCCGTGTCCCGCAAGCGGTTCAGTCGATCTTCGTGTGTCCGCCGCGACCCCATCGCGCCGACGTAGCCCACTTTCAGTCGCAATGCGACCTCGAGGAGTGGCACGTCGAACTTCGGGTCGTGCGTCAGGACGGCGATGACCGTGCGTTCGTCGAGCTTGGACGCTTCGGCCTGGAGGTACTTGTGCGGCCAGGCGACCACGACCTCGTCCGCTTCCGGGAAACGGCTGCGTGTCGCGAACACGGGTCGTGCGTCGCACACCGTCACTCGGTAGCCGAGGAACGCGCCGAGCCGCGCCATCGCGGCGGCGAAGTCGATCGCTCCGAACACGAGCATGCGCGGCGGTGGTTCGAACGAGTTCACGAAGACGCTCATGCCCTCGCCGCGCCGCTGACCGTCCGGTCCGTACTGGAGCACCCCGCTGCGCCCGGACGCGAGCATGCCGCGCGCGTCGTCGGCGACGGCGTCGTCGATGCGGGACGAGCCGAGCGTGCCGTCTCGGCGGTCCGGCCAGACGACCATGCGCCGGCCGATGCCGTCCGGGTGTTCGATGACGGTCGCGACGGCCACCGGTTCCTCGGCGCGGACCGTCTCCACGACCTCGCCGAGCTGTGGGAACGTCTCGGCGTTGATCTTCTCGACGTAGATGTCGATGATCCCGCCGCAGGTCAGCCCCACCGCGAACGCGTCGTCGTCGCTCACCCCGTACCGCTGCAGCACCGGGCCGCCGGTCTCCTGCGCGAGGTCGTAGACCGCGCCCTCGACGCAGCCGCCGGACACGCTGCCGACCGCCTCGCCGTCCTGCGTCACGAGCATCGCGGCGCCGGGAGGCCGCGGCGCCGAGCTGAAGGTGGCGACCACCGTGCCGACGCCGACCGTCTCGCCGTTCGCCACCCGTCCGGCCAGGTCGTAGAGGACATCACGCACGGCGCACCTCCTTCAGCAGCTCTTCCAGCGCGTGCACGCTGTGACCCGCGATCATGACGTCCACGTGCGGGAGGGCGGCGACGACACCGCTCTGCACCGGCCGGTAACCCGCTTTGCCCGCGTGCGGGTTGGCCCAGACGACCTTGTGGCTCACCCGTCTCAGCCGTGCCATCTCGGCCGCCAGCAGGCTCGGGTCGCCGCGTTCCCAGCCGTCGCTGAACAGCACGACCACCGCGCCGCGTTGCCTCCACTGCTGGTTGAAGCGCCGCAGCGAGTCGCCGAGCCGCGTGCCGCCCTCGTAGTCGGGAATGGCCCGGCCGACGGCTCGGAGTGCCCGTTCGGGGTCGCGTTCGCGCAGCTGCCGGGTCACGCGGGTGAGCCTCGTGCCGATCGTGCGGACCTCGACGGGCATGGCACGGGCGACGACGTGCGCGAACCGCAGCAGCGCGTCGGAGTAGGCGGCCATCGAGCCGGACACGTCGATCAGCAGCACCAGGCGGCGGGGTTTCGTGCTCCGGCGGCGGTGCCGCGGCAGGGCGATCTCGCCGCCGGTCTCGATCATCGCGCGCACGGTCCTCGCCAGGTCGAGCCGTCCGCGCCGGGCCTTGCGGAGGCGGCGAGACCTGCGTCGCGGCGGCAGTGGGTTCAGCCGCGCGATCAACGGACCGGCGGCGAACTCGGAGATGTCCTTGTGCTTCAGCACTTCCACGTCGGACGCGGCCACCCCGACCGTCACCGAGTCGAGCTCGACCGTCGTGCGCTGCCGGGGCGGGGTGCCACCGAAGTACGCCCGGTACGCGGCGTCGTAGCGCGGCAGGTCGTCGGGGTCGGCGCAGAGCGTGAGGCGCCCGGCCCAGTAGAGGTCGACGTGCTCGGTGGCTTTCAGGAACGCCTGGACGCGGTCGGGCCCGCACGGCAGTCCGGCGCCCTTGAGGACGCTCGTGAACCCCACGCAGGCTTCCGTCACCCCACGATTGTGCTCCCGGTCACGCGCTCCGCGTCCTCCCGGTACTTCAGGACCGCGCCGAGCGTGTCGGCGTCCGGCTCGCTGCGCCCCAACGCCCGCAACGCGCGCGCCCAGTCCAGCGACTCCGCGACGCCGGGTGGTTTCAGCAGGTCAAGGCCCCGCATCCGCTGCACGGCCTCGGCGACCTTGCGCGCCAGCCGTTCGTCCAGGCCGGGCAGGGTGCGGCGGAGGATCGCGACCTCGCGGTCCAGCGCCGGGTGCTCCAGCCAGTGGTAGAGGCAGCGGCGCTTCAACGCGTCGTGCACCTCGCGGGTGCGGTTCGAGGTCAGCACGGTCAACGGTGGCGTGGTCGCCCTGATCTCGCCGAACTCGGGGATGCTCACCGCGTTCTCGGACAGGACCTCCAGCAGGAACGCCTCGAACTCGTCGTCCGCCCGGTCGATCTCGTCGACGAGCAGCACGCACGGCGCGTTCTCCAGCGCCTGCAACAACGGCCGCGCGAGCAGGAACCGTCGCGTGTAGAGGGACGCCTCGTCGACCTCGCCGCGCGTTTCGAGCACGCGCAGGTGCATGAGCTGGCGCGGGTAGTCCCAGTCGTACAACGCCTGGGTGGCGTCGATGCCCTCGTGGCACTGGAGCCGGATCAACGGCACGTCCAGCGCCTTGGCGAGCGCCAGCGCGAGCGACGTCTTGCCGGTGCCGGGCTCGCCTTCGAGGAACAGCGGCCGTCCCATCGCGACCGCGAGGAACGCCGCCGTGGCGATGCCGCCGTCCGGCAGGTACCCGGCGCGGTCGAGGGCCGCCGCGAGCTCCTCTGGGGACTCCATGCGCCTCAGGGTACGACTACGGTGGGCGGATGGCGTCGATCAAGAAAGTCCAGATCACGTTCGACTGCGCGGAACCCGTGCGGGTCGCGGAGTTCTGGAGCCAGGTGCTCGGCTACGACGCGCCGCCGGAGAGCGATGGGTCGTGGTCGGCGTGCGCCGATCCCGCCGGGGTGGGGCCGCGGCTGTACTTCCAGCGCGTTCCCGAGGGCAAGGTCGTGAAGAACCGGGTGCACGTCGACGTGAAGGCCGGGATCGGGCTCGTCGGTGCGGAGCGGCTGGCCGTGCTGCAGGCCGAACGGGCGCGGCTCGAGGCCATCGGCGCTGTGTGCGTGCGCGTGATGGAGGCCGACGAGGAGAACGAGTCGTGCATCGTCATGCAGGACGTCGAGGGCAACGAGTTCTGCCTCGACTGACCCTGGGGTCCCGACCCCGGATCAGGGTCAGGTTCGGGGTGGTTCCCGATGTGCGGTGCGCGTGAGAACGCGATTCTTGGTGCATGACGAACAACGTTCTCGACGACGCAACGGCCCAGGTCAAGAAGCTCCGCAGGAGCCGCAGCGACAAGATGGTCGCCGGCGTCTGCGGCGGCGTTTCCAAGATGATCGGCGTGGACGCCGCGATCCTGCGGATCGCCCTCGTGGCGGCGACGCTGCTCGGGTTCGGCACCGGAGCGATCCTCTACGTCGCCGCCTGGATCCTCATGCCCGAGGAAGACGCCGCGATGTGATCACCGTGGAAAACCAGGAACACCAGGTAGTCGCTGCCAGGGGTGGGGACCGGTGAGGGGTCGGTACTCCACCCCCAGGGCGTCGAGCCTGGGCAGGTGGTGTTCGTGCAGTCTCGTCACGAACCCGGGATCCTTCTCCGCCGGGGACCACACGACCTCGGCGAACGCGGCCAGCCTCGGGAACGCCGCGTAGTCCACCCGCCGGGCCGAGTCGAGGTGCTCGGTCCAGATGTTCGCCTGCGCGCCCAGCAGCCGTCCGGGCTCCTCGCCCGTGAGGCCCTCGGGCACCGGCTCCCACGCGTAGACGTCCTCCAGCGTCGTCACCGTGCCGACCGGGATCGGTTCGTCCGGCGACTCCGACTGCCGGTAGTCCAGGTAGACGTGCTGTTCAGGGCACATGACGACGTCGTGGCCCGCGCCGAGCGCCGTGACGCCGCCCTCGACCCCGCGCCACGACGCGACGACCGTGCCGTGCGGCAGCGGACGCGCGTCCAGGACCTCGTCCCACCCGTACGGCCTGCGTCCCCTGCTCACGATGTGCTCGGCGATCGCGCGGACCAGGGTGCCGTCCTCGTGACCGGGTGCCTCGTCCCCGCCGAGACCGATGATCTCCGCCGGGAAGACGTCCATCAGCTCGTCGAACACGTTCCGGTAGAAGTCCACTGTGGACTCCTCCGTGTTGAGCACGCGTTCGTTGACGCCCCAGTCGGTCCAGACGCCCCCGCCGTGCAGCCCGAGCTCCGGGTAGGCCGCGATGGCCGCCTGCGAGTGGCCGGGGATGTCGATCTCCGGGATCACCGTGATGTACCGGGACTGCGCGAACGCCACGATCTCGCGCAGGTCGGCTTGGGTGTAGAAACCGCCGTGCGGACGGCCTTTCAGCCCGCCTGCGCGCCGGTCGCCGAACCGCGAGTCCTCGCGCCACGACCCGACCTCGGTGAGCTTCGGGTAGCGCTCGACCTCGAAGCGCCAGCCCTGGTCGTCGGTGAGGTGCAGGTGCAGGACGTTGAGCTTGTGCGCGGACAGCAGCTCGACGTAGCGCAGCACCTCCCGCTTGGGCAGGAAGTGCCGGGCGACGTCGAGCATCACGCCACGCCACTGGAACCGCGGGTGGTCCACGACCTCGCACGCAGGGATGACCGACGGCTTGTCGCCCGCCGCCCGGAACGCCTGCACGCCGAGGAGTTGCCGCAGGGTCTGCAGCGCGTTCATCTCGCCGGCGGAGTCGCTCGCCTCGATCAGCACGCCGTCGTCGGACGAGACGAGCCGGTAGCCGCCGGGCGGGACGTCCGCCTGGACGGTCTGCCAGCCCTTGTACTCGCACAGCCTTCCACCGTCCACGTAGGACACCGGGCGGGGCAGCAGGTTCATCCCTTCACCGCCCCCGCGAGGCCGGACACGAGACGGCGCTGCACGAGCACGAAGAAGATCAGCACGGGGATGGTCATCAGGGTGGAGCCCGCCATGATCGCGCCCCAATCGTTCTGGTCGGGTTTGACGAACACCTGGAGAGCCAGCGGCAGGGTCTGGTTCTCCACGGCCGAGATGATGAACGTCTTGGCGAACAGGAAGTCGTTCCAGGCGTGGATGAACGACAGCACGCTCGTGGCCACCAGGCCGGGCGCCACGAGCGGGAACAGCACCTGCCACAGGAACCGGAAGCGCGAGGCGCCGTCCAGGGTGGCGGCCTCCTCCAGTTCCACCGGCACCGCGGCGACGAAGCCCCGCAGCATCCAGATCGCGAACGGCAGGCTGAAGGCCAGGTGCACCAGCACGAGCGAGCCGAGGTGGTTCAGGCCGAACACCGGAACGCTGTCACCCACGGACCGCATCAGGAAGAACAACGGCACGGTCAACGCCTCGACCGGCACCATCTGCACGACCAGCAGCATGATCAGCAGCGTCGTGCGGCTGCGGAACCGGAAGCGGGTCAGCGCGGTCGCGGCGAGGAACGAGATCAGGATGCTCAGGGCGACCACGATCAGCGCGACGACGATGCTGTTCACGAAGTAGCGCCCGAAGTTCGCGACCGTGAGCGCCCGCGTGAAGCTGTCGAGCGTCGGCCGGGTCGTCCACGGCACCGGGTCGGCCGAGATGATCTCGTCCTCCGGCTTGAAGGCGCTGAGCACCATCCAGAACAGCGGGAACGCCACCACGGCGGCGATGATGAGGACGAAGCCCTCGGTCAGCCAGCGCCTCACAGGACCTCCCCCGACTTCTTGAGCGCACGCAGGTAGAACATCGTGATTCCCAGCAGCAGCACGGTCATCACGACACCGATGGCCGCGCCGAGGCCGTACTCCGAGGCCGCGAACGCCTGCTGGTAGGCGTAGACGTTGAGCACGAGGTTGCGCCCGGCGATGCCACCGCCGTTGGTCATCACGTAGATCTGCGTGAAGACCTTGAAGTCCCAGATGATCGACTGGATCGTCACCACGAGGAGGATCGGCCGCAGCAACGGCAGCATGACGCTCCACGCCGTGCGGAACGCCGACGCGCCGTCCAGCGCGGCGGCCTCCAGCACCTCGCCCGGGATCGCCTTGATGCCCGCGTAGAGCGTCACCATGACGAACGGGAACGAGCACCAGATCACCTGTGCCGCGACGAGTCCGAACGCCGTCCACTTGTCGAACGTCCAGGAGAAGCCCTGGATGCCGAGGACCTCGTTGACGAACCCGAAGTTGGCGTCGAACAGGAAGAGCCAGATCGTCGAGCCGGCGACCGCGGGCGTGGACCACGCGCCGAGCGCCGCCAGGAACAACGTCATCCGCACCCACGTGCGGACGCGGGTGGCGAGGATTGCGAGGAACGCGCCCACAAGCAACGTGCCGACCACGCAGACCGCCGCGAACGCGACGGTCTGCCCGAGCACAGTCCAGAACTGCTGGTCTCCCAACAGCTTCTGGTAGTTGCCGAGACCGAGGAACTCGAGCGGCGCGCCGCCGCTGACCTGTTCCTGGCCGTAGTCGTAGAGCGAGATGAGCACCAGCTGATAGATCGGGTAGGCCAGCAGGCCCCCGAGGATCAGCAGCGCTGGAGCCAGGTAGGCGAACGCGGTCCGCCCCTGGCCTTTGGCGGTCATGCTCACGACGTGAAGGCCGCGTTCATCGTCTTGGCGGCGTCGGCGGTGGCCGTGTCGACGTTCTTCGCGCCGGTGACGATCTCCTGGATCATCGTCGGCACCACGGTCTGCGCCTCGATCTTCGCCCACGCCGGCGTGACGGGGACGAACTTCGTGCCGGACTGCAGCGTCTTCGTGAACGGCTCCAGGAACTTGTCGGAGTCCGCGACCTGCTTCTGCACGTCGGCGAACGTCGGCAGGTTGCCCATCGCCGTGTACATCTTCTGCTGGTACTTCTTCGAGGCCAGCAGCTGCGTGAACTCGTTCGCGAGCGTCTTGCGCTGCGTGCCCTTCATGACGCCGAGCAGGTTGCCGCCGGCGAACGCGGGCGCGACCGAGCCCTTGTCCTTGCCGGGCAGCGGCACGACGGCGTACTTGCCGGCGGCGCTGGACGCGTCCACGGACTTGCGGTTGAAGTCGCCGCCGATGGTCATCGCGGCCTTGCCGGCCCGGAACGCCTCGACGCTCGCGTCACCGCCGTTGCCCGCGCAGGCGGCGGGCGGGCAGATGTCGTCCTTGATCAGCTCGGTGTACTTGGCGACACCGGCCTTGGCCTCGGGGCTGTCGATCGTGGCGGTGAACTTGCCGCCGTCGGACTTGGCGAGGTCGCCGCCCTGCGCCCAGATGTACGGGAGCGCGGCGAAGAGGTACTTGCCGCCGGCCGAGATGCCGATCATGTCCGGCTTCTTCTGCCTGATCTCGCGGGCCGTCGTCGCGATCTCGTCCAGCGTCGTCGGCGGCTTGAGGCCGAGCTCGGTGAACACGTCCGTGCGGTAGTACAACGCGCGCACGCCGACGAACCACGGGACGCCGTACGTCTTGCCGTCGACCTTGGCCGTGTCGAGGATCGTCGGGACCAGGTCCTTGGACTCGTCCCACTTGGACAGGTCGAGCTCGGAGAAGCCACCGGCGGAGACGTAGCCCGCGAGGTCGGTGTTGCCGAACTCCGCGACGTCCGGGGCGCTCTTGGGGTCGCTGAACGCGGCCTTGAAGCGTTCCGCCCGGCTGGCCACCTGGATGTACTGCACGTCGACGGTCACGCCGCTGTGCTTGCCCTGGAACTCGGAGATCGCCTCCTTCACCACGGCCTCTTTGGGAGCACGGTTGACCTCGTCGAACAGCCACACCCGCAGCTGTCCGGTCTGCTCGTCCGTGCCCGCGTTCGTCGGTCCCGACTGCACCGGTGCGCAGGCGACCACCGCGCCCACGCCCAGCACCGCCGCAAGTGTCTTCAGCCGCATCGTCGCGCCCTTCACGTTGCGTATGTTGCAACAGCTATTTCACAGGAAGCAACGTGACTGTAGAACGCGATTAGGCAAGGGTCTAGACCAGACGATTGACCCATTCCCGAACTGATGCCGAATCAACCGCCGAGTCCCATCCACCAGGGCGGACGGCACTGCCAACGTGAAAACCGTTCACGCCCGCTGCCAGCAGTTCCGGCAGGTGGTGCTGCTGCAGACCGCCGCCGACGAGCAACGCGGGCGGGCCCTGGCTGACGAGTTTCTTCAGGTTCTCGATTCCGTCCTTCACACCGGTCTTCGCACCCGCGGCGAGCACGGTGTCGCAGCCGAGGGTCTGCACGGTCGCCCACGAGCGGAAGACGTCGTTCGAGTTGTCGAGGGCGCGGTGGAACGTCCAGGCACATCCTTCCAACTCCGCGAGGAGGTTGAGAGTGACGCCCTCGTCGATCTCGTTCTCCGCGTCGAGGAACCCGAGGACGAACTCCGTCGCCCCCGCCTCCCGCAGCTCCCAGGCCTGCCGGCGGAGCTGCTTGAGGTTGCCCGGCGCGAACCCCGGGGCGTCGCGGAGCATCACGCGGACGGGGATGTCGACCGCTTTGAGGACCTCTTTGAAGGTGGCCGTCGACGGCGTGAGGCCGTCGCTCGCCATGTCGGCGACGAGTTCGAGCCGGTCAGCGCCACCGGCCTGGGCGGCCTCGGCGTCCTTCGCGGTCAGTGCGATCACTTCGAGAATCGGCATGGTCTAGACCATAACGTGTGCTTTCGTGAATCGGGAGCCTCTGTCGCGGTTCGCGCGTCAGAGGGCTGTATCTGCCCGCCTGAGTTCCGCTCCTTCTTCGTAGAGCGTTCAGGCGTGGAGCGAGCGTCAGCCGGTTCGAGGGGTGCCGGCTGACGCGAGCTCCCACCACTGGCGGCCCGTGACTCGGAGGGGGATTCACGGGCCGCTGGCGTACCCGGAGGAAGATGAGGATCACCTTGGCGGTGATACTGCTCCAATCGAGTGAATTTTGTATCTACCGCCCAGTTAGCCCTTCATGAGTTGGCGGACGGCGCTGACAGGGCGGCCGATCGGAGGTGCCACATGGACGAGCTGCACACGGCGGATGACCGTCCGCCGTGGGACGGGCTTGAAGGCACCGAACGACACGCGATGTGCGTGGCGGCCGCACGAGAGGGCAACCGCAACGCGCTGGACGTGCTCGTGACGGAGCTGACCCCACTGCTGTGGCACGTGGCGCGAGGGCAGGGCCTGGACCGCGCCGCAGCCGAAGACGTGGTGCAGACGGTGTGGCTCGCGTTCCTCAAGAACATCGAGAACATCAACGAGCCCAAAGCCCTGGTCGGCTACCTGGTCGTCACAACGAGGCGTGAAGCGCGCCGAACTTGGACACCCAACAAACGTGAAACGCACCTTTCCGACGAGTACGCCGAACAGCTGGAGTCCGACACCGGCCTGCCGGAGGACGTCACGCTGCTGGACGACCGCGACCGCCGCCTGTGGCTCGCGTTCGGCCGCCTGACCACGAGGTGCCAGGAACTGCTCCGACTCACCGTGCTCGCGGGCCGCGCGGAGTACCGGGCAGTAGCCGAAGCCCTCGCCATGCCCCACGGCAGCATCGGTCCGACCAGGGGACGGTGTTTGACACTGCTGCGCAACTACCTGGAGACGGAAGGAGGATCGCGGTGAACGAGATCGACCCGCGCGACGACCGCAGGGGCCCCGAGGACACCGCAGTCCTCTCCGAGTTGAACAGGCTCGTCGACGAACTGGACCCGCCACCCGCCGACCTGGTGGACCGCGTGAAGTTCGCGATCGCTTTGGAGTCCCTGGACGTGGAAGTGGCGCGGTGGGAACGTGCCGGGTCGTTCGCCGGAGTGCGGGGCGGGCAGACCGGCACCATCACGTTCACCGTGGACAACCTGACCCTGATGGTCAACTTCACCTCGACCGGGTCACGGCACCGGATAGACGGCTGGCTGGTGCCGGCCGGGGAGCACGAGGTGGAGGTGCGGGTGGCCGACCACCAGTCCTCCTGCACGCGGGCCGATGACGGCGGGCGCTTTGTCCTGCCCGATGTTCCTACCGGGACGACCCAGATCCTGGTGCATTTGGTGAATTCCCGCGGGGAGCCTGGGCGGACCGTGGTCACGCCCACGATCATGCTTTAGAGGTTCGGCTTTCTGGGGATTGCTGGGGGTTTCTTCGGTCACCTTTGCGCAGGTGGCTGGGTTGGGGTGCAAAGACTTTGACGGGCGTGGTTGAGTCATCGCCGCTGACGCGTCGATAGAGATTGGGACTTGACTTCGGGGCCCTTGCGAGGCGCTTGTCGGACCGGAAAAGGCCGGGCTGAAAAGAGGCCCGGCCGAGCCACAAGTGGTAGCACCTCGCACCCAAAGTCAAGCCCCAATCTCTTCGCGTGCGTGGCTGATTGAGTCGACACGTCACCGATACCGCTTGGACAGCGGTTCCAGGAGTGACGCCTCGCCTTCGGCATCGCGCCTCGCCGCCCAGCCCGTTCAGCCCTGCTCCGCGACTCCCGCCCCGCCCGACCCTGCCTGCCCCGCCACCTCGCCCGGCTCGGGCTCCTCTGCCCTCGGCTCGCTCAGGCCCCTCGCTGCGCCGCCTGGCGCCGTCCCATGCGACCCCACCCCCGCCAGCCACGAACCCTCCACCGCCCCCAAACCGGCCCGGCCGCCCGGCGCGGTCTCCCTGCCTAGCCACTCACCTGCCCAGCCGGGCCAGCCCAACCCGACCCGGCCCGGCCAACACCGCCCGGCTCCTCGCCTGCCCAACCTGACCCGGCCCCGCCCAGCCAGCCCAACCCCGCCCGGCTCCTCGCCTGCCCAACCTGACCCGGCCCCGCCCAGCCAGCCCAACCCCGCCCGGCTCCTCGCCTGCCTAGCCCGGCTCGGCCTCTCTACCCCCGCCCGGCCGACTTCGCCCGGCCCGGCTCCCCTGCCCTCGCCTCGCCCCTCGCTGCGCCGCCTGGCACCGTCCCGCGCCCCACCCCGCCAGCCGTGAGCCCTCCACCGCCCAAACCGGCCGAGCCGCCACCGCCGACGTACCGCGCACCCCCACCACAGCCGCCCACTCACCTCGGCCGCACACCCGCGCCCCCACCGACCCGGCCCCAGACAGCCGGAAGGCCCGGCTCGCGGAGCGAGTCGGGCCTTCCTGGGTGGTGCTGTGGTGCTGCGGGCGGACTCAGAAGTCCATGCCGCCGGCGTCCGGCGCGGCCGGGGCCGCGTTCTTCTCCGGCTTGTCCGCGACGACGGCTTCCGTCGTCAGGAACAGCGCGGCGATGGACGCGGCGTTCTGCAGCGCGGAACGCGTGACCTTGGCCGGGTCGATGATGCCCGCGGCGACCAGGTCCTTGTACTCGCCGGTGGCGGCGTCGAGGCCCTCGCCGGCGGGGAGGGACTTGACGCGCTCGACCACGACGCCGCCTTCGAGGCCGGCGTTGACCGCGATCTGCTTGAGGGGCGCCTCGACGGCGACCTTCACGATGTTGGCACCGGTGGCCTCGTCGCCCGTGAGCTTCAGGCCCGCGAAGGCAGCCTCGGCGGCCTGCAGCAGCGCGACGCCACCACCCGCGACGATGCCCTCTTCGACGGCGGCCTTCGCGTTGCGAACGGCGTCCTCGATGCGGTGCTTGCGCTCCTTGAGCTCGACCTCGGTGGCCGCGCCCGCCTTGATGACGGCGACGCCGCCGGCGAGCTTGGCGAGGCGCTCCTGGAGCTTCTCGCGGTCGTAGTCGGAGTCCGACTTCTCGATCTCGGCGCGGATCTGGTTGACGCGACCCTGGATCTGGTCGGCGTCGCCCGAGCCCTCGACGATGGTCGTCTCGTCCTTGGTGACGACGACCTTGCGGGCCTTGCCCAGCAGCGAGATGTCGGCGTTCTCCAGCTTCAGGCCGACGTCCTCGGTGATGACCTGGCCACCGGTGAGGGTGGCGATGTCCTGGAGGATGGCCTTGCGACGGTCACCGAAGCCGGGCGCCTTGACGGCGACGGACTTGAAGGTGCCGCGGATCTTGTTCACGACCAGGGTCGCGAGGGCCTCGCCCTCGACGTCCTCGGAGATGATGAGGAGCGGCTTGCCGCCCTGCATGACCTTCTCGAGGAGCGGGAGCAGGTCCTTGACCGTGGAGATCTTGGAGCCGAACAGCAGGATGTACGGGTCCTCGAGGACCGCTTCCTGACGCTCGGGGTCGGTCACGAAGTAACCGGAGATGTAGCCCTTGTCGAAGCGCATGCCTTCGGTGAGCTCGAGCTCGAGACCGAGGGTGTTGCTCTCCTCGACGGTGATGACGCCTTCCTTGCCGACCTTGTCCATCGCCTCGGCGATGAGCTCGCCGATCGTGGGGTCAGCGGCGGAGATGGACGCGGTAGCAGCGATCTGCTCCTTCGTCTCGATCTCCTTGGCGGCCTTCAGCAGCTGCTCGGCGACGGCCTCGACGGCCTGCTCGATGCCGCGCTTGAGGCCGAGCGGGTTGGCGCCCGCGGCGACGTTGCGCAGACCCTCGCGAACCAGGGCCTGGGCGAGAACGGTCGCGGTCGTGGTGCCGTCACCGGCGACGTCGTCCGTCTTCTTCGCAACTTCCTTGACGAGCTCGGCCCCGATCTTCTCCCACGGGTCCTCGAGCTCGATCTCCTTCGCGATGGAGACGCCGTCGTTCGTGATCGTCGGCGCACCCCACTTCTTCTCAAGAACGACGTTGCGACCCTTCGGGCCGAGCGTCACCTTGACGGCGTCGGCGAGGGTGTTCATACCCCGCTCGAGACCGCGGCGGGCGTCCTCGTCGAACGCGATCATCTTGGCCATTGCGGTGTGTTCCTCCGCCTTTGTGGATTCTGGGCCACTGTGAGCCGGCAGAGCCCACAGCGGAACACGATGCGAGTGGCAAGGTTCGGTGCCCGCGACGGACGACCCCGGAGGGCCTCACCTTCCTAGCCTCACTTCTTTGGCACTCGACGGAGCCGAGTGCTAGTTCGTGTTTAGCACTCGGGCACGACGAGTGCAAGCGAACTCAGCGTGAGGTGCGGACGGGAACGGAGGTCGGCAGGGGCTTGTTCGAGGTCGGGTCGTCCCCGATGTGCAGGGACGGAGCGGAGCTCGTCTTGGGCTGACGCGCGGGCTCGTCACCAGGCGAGAGGATCACCACGACGATGATGATCACCACGATCGCCACGGCGGCCGCGATGACCGGCGCGAACCACGCCGGGCGCTCCTTCTTGCCCGACGACGTGAACGCGCTCACGCCCACCTGGTTCGGCGGGCGCAGCCGGACCGGGTCCTGCAACGGCTGCTGGTACCCGCCACCGCCCTGGTACGGGCCGCCCTGCTGCGCGGGCATCGGCCCGGACACCGGCGAGGCCTGAGCGGGGAACGAGCCGGACTGCGGCCCGGCCTGAGCGGGAGCCGAGCCCTGCGCGACCCCGGCGAGGGCCATGCGGGCGGCGGCGATCAGCTCGGCGCAGTTCGCGTACCGGTGCGCCGGGTCCTTCGAGGTGCCCTTGCGGATCACCTCGTCGATGGCCGGCGGCAACGCCACGAGCTGCGACAACGCCGGAACCGGGCTGCCGAGGTGGCCCGCGATGACCTCCTGGACGCCGCCCTGGAACGGCGGGCGCCCGGACAGGCAGGCGAAGAGCATGCACGCGAGCGCGTACTGGTCGGTGCGGCCGTCGACGGGCTCACCGCGCAGGTGCTCCGGCGCCGCGTAGGTCGGCGAGCCGAGGAAATCACCCGTTCGGGTGCGGTGGCCGGTGGCGCCGCGGCGGGTGAGGCCGAAGTCGGCGACGTAGACGTGCTCGCGCACGCCCTCCTTCTCGGTCACCAGCACGTTCGCCGGCTTCACGTCGAGGTGCACGAGGCCCTTGCCGTGCAGCATGTCGAGCGCTTCGGCGACCTGGCCGAGCAGCGTCAACGTGCGCGCGGGCGTGAGCGGACCAGCCTTGATGTGCCCGGCCAGGTCCTGGCCGTCCACGAGCCGCATCGCGATGTAGAGCAGGCCGTCGACCTCGTCGAAGTCGTACAGCGGCACGATGTTGGCGTGGTCGATCGCGGAGGTGTTGCGCGCCTCGTCGACGAACCGCTCGCGGAACTCCGCGTCGGGCGCCAGGTGCTCACCGATGACCTTGAGCGCGACCTTCCGGCCCAGCCTCACGTCCGTGGCCCGGTACGTCACGCTCATGCCACCGCGGCCGAGCACCCCGTCGATCCGGTAATGCGCGATTCGCCGTCCGCTCAGGTCCTCCGACACGCGAGGCAGCCTAACGTCCGGCGAGATCGGCTCGCCCCGGGTTCGCCGAAGCCGTGATCAGAGCGACGTCTAGCCGGCCCGGCGCACGTCCGACGCCTGGCTGCGCCCGTCCCGGCCCGCCTGCACCTCGAACTCCACCCGGTCGCCTTCTGAGAGCGTCCGGAAGCCTTCCATCTGGATCGCCGAGTAGTGCACGAACACGTCGGGCCCGCCATCGGTCGCGATGAAGCCGTATCCCTTTTCGGAGTTGAACCACTTGACGGTACCGAGAGCCAAGACGTCCTCCTTCAGATCACGCATCTCACGCAAAGCGCAGAACGCAACGCTAAAAGAAGAAAACTCACTCGGATACCTCCTTACGGAGTCATGAACGGGGGCTGACTCCGTTGGCGCGCAACCAGGTGGTGAGTCTGCGGGGACCGCGCGTCTGGGTGAGCACGGCACCGGGACCTGCGAAGTCGAACACCAGGCCCTCACCGGTCTGAATGGATTGCACGCCATCCGGTACCGACGGCCGCAGCCGGCATTGCAGCGTGTCGGCGAACGCGACGACGTGGTCGCTGCTGACGGTCACCGCTTCGCCGGCCTCCAGCGTCACGAGGTCGAGCGCGCCGCAACAGGCGAGGACGACGACGCCCTGGCCGTGCGCGTAGTTCATGAACCCCTCGGCGCCGCCGAAGATCGCCTGCATGGGCGGCGCGTCCGGGTTCATGGCGACCGTGCTGCTCTGCGCGATCCAGCTGTGCCGCGCGAGGCACCAGCCGTGCTTGCCGTCGAGCTCGACCTGGTGCAGGTCGCCGGGCAGCACCGGCGCCGCGTCGAGCCAGCCGCCCTCCGCTCCGGCGGTGGCCAGCGCGACGGCCACCGAGCCCGCGCCCTTCACCTCGACCGCGAGCCCGTAGCTGGTGGCCGCGATGGTCAACGGGTCGACCAGCACCGCCTCGCCGGGCGCGAGGACGAGTCTCGCCACGCCGAACGTGGGTGTGTGCCTGGTCCGGACCTGCACGAACAACACCTCCGGTGAGGATTGGGGGCAACGCGGCGCTCACGATCGGCGCGACGTTGGCAGTATGCAGTCGTGTCCCCCACCTCTGTCGCCGAACACCGCCAGCGCGTCGCGGAGCTCGTCGGGCTGATGCCCGTGGTGCAGCTGCCGCTCGAGGAGTGCCTGGGCCTGGTGCTCGCCGCCGACGTCATCGCGCCGCTCGACCTGCCGCCGTTCGACAACTCCGCGATGGACGGCTACGCGGTGCGGGCCGCCGACCTGAAACGAGACGATCCGTGTCGTCTCGCGGGCGCCGAGCGTGAAAACCAACGAGACGAGACGTTTCGTCTCGTCGTCACCGACGACATCCCGGCCGGCCGCACCGAGCTGAACCCGCTGGCCCCCGGCACCGCGCAACGGATCATGACCGGCGCGGCCGTGCCTCCCGGCGCCGACGCCGTGGTCCAGGTCGAGTGGACCGACGGCGGCACCGGGACCGTCACGATCCACCGGCCCGTCGAGCCCGGCCAGAACATCCGCGTCGGCGGCGACGACGTGCGGAAGGGCGACCCGGTGCTGCTCGCCGGCACCGTGCTGCGGCCGTCCACGATCGGCCTCGCCTCCGCGCTGGGTCTGCCCGAACTGCCCGTCCGGCGGCGCCCGCGCGTGCTGGTCCTGTCGACGGGCTCCGAGCTGGTCGAGCCCGGGCAGCCGCTGCTGCCGGGCCAGATCTACGAGTCGAACGGCATGATGCTCGCCTCCTCCGTGCGGGACGCGGGCTGCGTGGCGATCCAGCTGCGGTTCGTGCCGGACGACGTGGAGGCGTTCCACAGCGCGCTGAAGCCGTACGTCGGACAGGTGGACGCGATCGTCACGTCCGGCGGTGTCAGCGCGGGCGCGTATGAGGTGGTCAAGGACGCTCTGGCGGGCCACGACGTGCAGTTCACGAAGGTCGCGATGCAGCCGGGCGGGCCGCAGGGCTCCGGGCGGTACGAGGGCGTGGCGGTGTTGTCGCTGCCGGGCAATCCGGTGAGCGCACAGGTGTCGTTCGAGGTGTTCGTGCGTCCGGCGCTGATGGCGTCCATGGGGCACACGGAGCCGGAACGTCGCACGGCCCGTGCGCGCATCACGACGGCGTTGACGTCGCCGGCGGGCAAGACCCAGTTCCGGCGCGGCCTGCACGACCCGTCGTCCGGCGAGGTCGTGACGCCCGTCGGCGGGCCGGGGTCGCACCTGCTGTCGGCGCTCGCGCTGTCGAACTGCCTGATCGAGGTGCCGGAGGACGTCACCGAGCTGGCGGCGGGCTCCGAGGTCACCGTGCGATACCTGCTGTGAGAGCGGCGCTCGCGCTGGCGTTGCTGGCGGGCTTCTTCGTGCTCGCGCTGGGGCTGCTCGCCGTCCTGGGCGTGCTGTCGTTCACCCAGTTCGAGCAGGGCGAGGTCGTCGCCGGCGGCGCGCTGGCCCTGATGGCGCTCGCGCTGGGCGGCCCTCCGCTGGTGGCGATGGGGATCGCGCTCTGGGTGACGCCGCGGCCCGACGGCGTGCCGCTGACCCGTGAGGCGCACCCCGAGCTGTGGCGGCACGTCGACGAGCTGGCGCGGATCGCGGGCACCCCCGGTCCCGACGACATCCGGCTGATCAGCGAGCCGAACGCGAGCGTGTGGGAGCACGGCGGGGCGCGGTACATGTCGCTCGGGCTGCCGTTCGTGGCCGGGATGGGCATCGGCGAGCTGCGGTCGGTGCTGGCGCACGAGCTCGGCCACTACAGCGGCGGGCACACCCGGCTCTCCGCCCTCACGTACCGCGCGACGCTCACGCTCCGGCTCACGACCGAGCGGTTCGACACGACCGGCGTCCTCTACGCGTGGGCCCGGCTGTACGCGCTGGTGGCCGCGCCGGAGAGCCGCAAGCACGAGCTGTTCGCCGACGAGGTCGCGGTCGCGGCGGCCGGGCGGGAGGCGGCGGCGCGGGCGATGCTGCGGATCGGGCCGGTGACCGAGGCCTGGAGCGACTACCTGACCTGGTACGTCTCGCTCGCGGCGCACGCGGGCCGCACCCCGCCGCTGGTCGAGGGGTTCCGCGCGTACCTCGACCACCCGCGGCGCGTGCACCAGCTGCGCGAGCTGGAGCCGTTGATGGCCGAGCTGGAGCCGACGTCGGTGTTCGACAGCCACCCGCCGGTCCGCGAGCGGGTCGCGGCGATGAGGGCGTTGTCGCAGGTGGCGGAGGCCGTCGACGAACGCCCCGCGCACGCGTTGCTGGCCGGGACGCAGGTCGCGGACCTCGTCGGGGTGTCGGGGCCGCCGATCATGTGGGCGGAGCTCGCCCCGCTCGCCGGGCCCGCGCTGGTGCGCTGGAAGGCGGACGCCCTGCGGCACGCGGGCAGGGTCAGCAAGATCGGTGACACCCTGCCGGACGTGCTCGCGGCGTTGGAACAGGGCCGTTTGCACGACCTCACCGGACGTCCCGTGGACGCCTCGCTGTCGTCATCGCAGGTGCACTCCGCGGCCGTCGAAGCCGTGACGGAACTCCTCGGCTGCATGGTCGCCGACCAGCTCGTCACCGCTAACCGCGCGACGCTGGAACTCAACTGGGGCGGCCTGTTCGTCCTGCGCACGGCCGACGGAGCTGCGGTCTACCCGGACGACCTGGTCGAGCCCGCCGTCCGTGACGCTAACCGGGTCGCCGAGCTGCGGTCGCGGCTGCGGTCTCTCGGAGTGGACGGACTGTGACGGAACGCTCACCGAGCGACGTTGTTAACTCCATGTGACGGGGATTACACTGCCCGCAGGTGCCGGTCGGCCCGTGCATTCGTCGGGGGATGCACGGGCCGACCGGCCACTTGTCTTTCCGGCAGTCCCG
The DNA here is from genome assembly GCF_050936595.1 of Lentzea sp. CA-135723. NCBI lineage: Bacteria > Bacillati > Actinomycetota > Actinomycetes > Pseudonocardiales > Pseudonocardiaceae > Lentzea > Lentzea sp. CA-135723. The sequence continues at coordinate 5,305,495 of NZ_JBNJMK010000001.1, forward strand.
ATGGGCGCTTTGGGCCGTTGCCGTAGCGTGAAGCAGCCCGACGATCCCCGAACCTACGGAACCCACAGACACGATGAGCAGCGAGAAGCCCGTCTCCCACTTCCTCGAACTCGCGCGCGGCATGGTGCCGCCGATGCACCCGGCGGGGCGCCCGTTCGTCGCCGGTGCGGCGATCGCGACCCTCCTCGTCCGGCTGCGCTTCAAGCGCCTGGGCGTCGTCCTCGCGCTGGTCACGGCGTGGGTGGCGTGGTTCTTCCGCGAGCCGAAGCGCGTGACGCCGACCCGTCCGAACCTCGCCGTGGCCCCGGCCGACGGCACCGTCTCGCACGTGGTCGACGCCGTCCCGCCCGCCGAGCTCGGCCTCGGTTCGCAGCCGATGACGCGCGTCAGCGTGTTCCTCTCGGTCTTCGACGTGCACGTGCAGCGCGTGCCCGCGGACGGCGAGGTCGTCCAGGTCTCGTACCACCCCGGCAAGTTCCTCTCGGCCGACCTCGACAAGGCCTCCGAGGAGAACGAGCGCAACACCGTGTGGCTGCGCACCGTCGACGGCCACGACCTCGTCGTCGTGCAGATCGCGGGCCTCGTCGCCCGCCGCATCGTGTGCGAGGTCGCCGAGGGCGAGAAGGTCACCGCGGGCCAGACCTACGGCCTGATCCGCTTCGGCTCGCGCGTGGACCTCTACGTGCCGCGCGGCAGCCGCGTCCTGGTCGAGGCCGGCCAGCGCACCATCGGCGGCGAGACCGTTCTCGCCGAACTCCCGGAGGCGTAAGTGGCACCCAGCGGGCCCGGCGTTCGCCTGCTGCCGAACGCGATCACGGTCCTGGCCATGTGCTCGGGCCTGTCCGCGGTGCACTTCGCGAACGTCGGCATGTGGGGCGCGGCCATCGCGTCGATCGCGGCGGCGGCCGTCTTCGACGGCCTGGACGGCCGCATCGCCCGCCTGCTGGACGCGACGTCGAAGATGGGCGCGGAGCTCGACTCGCTGGCCGACGCCATCTCGTTCGGCGTCGCGCCCGCCCTGGCGATCTACCTCTGGAAGTTCGAGGGCAACCGCGCGGGCTGGGTCATCGCACTGATCTTCGCGGTCTGCATGGTGGTCCGCCTCGCCCGCTTCAACACGTTGCTGGAGAAGGAACAACCGCCGTTCGCGAAGGAGTTCTTCGTGGGCGTGCCGGCGCCGGCCGGCGGGTTGTTGCTGCTGCTGCCCCTGATCATCGAGGAGCAGGTCCGCACCGACGGCTGGTGGAACAACTCCTACGTCGTCGCCGCCTGGACCGTCCTCGTCGCGATGCTGCTGGTGTCGCGCATTCCGACGCTGTCGGTGAAGACGGTGAAGGTGCCGCCGCGCGCGGTGGCACCCCTGCTGGTGGCCGTGGGTCTTCTGGCCGCCGCCGTCATCACCTACCCGCTGGTGGCGTTGATCATCGCGATGGTCGTGTACCTCGGACACCTGCCTTACTCGGTGAAGCGGTACATGTGGCTGTCGAAGCATCCGGAGGCGTGGACCGTCACCGGGGCTGACCGCCGGGCCATCAAGCGGGCCCACGGCGTGGCGGCCCGCCGGCTCGGGTTGCGTCAGCCGTTGCGCGGCCGGGTGGCCGGCGCGGCCATGCGGGCCGTTCGCCGGCCTCGGCGTGATGGTTCTTCCGGTGTCGCGGCGGAGACCGTGGAGGTCTCCGGGAACGGCCGCCGCCGTTCGTGGCGGCAGCTGGGCCTGAGGCGCCAGCCGAAGCGCTGACCCAGTTCTGCACGAAGGCCGAGGGCCCGGACACGATGATCGTGTCCGGCCCTATGCGCGCTCAGTCAATCACGACCCTATCGCCACTTGGGATTGCGCTCAGGACGGAACGAACCGAACAACGTCTCGTATTCGCCATCCTCATCAGAGATGGCGTAGTCAGGCTGAGTACTCGCGACAGCGCCATGCAAGCGGTCCACCAGCTCGGACGCGCCCAAAACTTCAAGCGAAAGTGTATCGGAAATCCGCCTCTGCAGAACGGGGAGTTCCGGATTCCTCGCTACGAATTCTTTCATGGAGTACCGCGCGGCAGCGGCCATGACAGCAGCGTCTCCGTCTCCCGAGAACGTAAGACAGTCTTGCCAGCAGGGAAGGCCGACAATAAGCTCCAGAGCTTCTTGCAAACTTCCGGAGATCACTCCCGCCTGGCCTTCAGAACTGACATAGACGACAGCATCACCGAATTCAGCAGGACCGCAAAGAAAGAACGAACCACCCGCCAAATCGCCGGCAATCGGCCGTAGCACCCAGCCCGACGATGTCTCGAGACCGCCGACCTCATCGCCTCTGGAAACGTCGAAGTCAAAGACTTGCGCAAGCATTTCGGCTACCCAGGGTTGCTCACCGAGGACTGCCTTCAGACCGCTAGGCTCCATGACCACAGAGTACCAAGCCCTTCAATCCTTGTTGCAGATCAATCCACGAGGGGTGTCGCGACGGCAGAGAGTCGACCTGGCCACGCCGCACGCCGCGACACCCAATCAATCAGATCTTTCCGATTTGCCGATAGTAATCGAGAAGACCCCGGATTCCCTGGTTGTAGTAGCTCGGATCTCCGTACTGCTTCTCGCCAATTCTTCTCAGGTCAAGAATGTCACGAGCCAGCACCGTCCTGAATGGAAGGTTTGCCTCCGCCTTCTTCGTCGCACGACCTCGCCCCTTGTACGTCCTGGTGAGGGCATGATCCTCCGCCTTCATGACGATCGCGCCGCCTTCAGACCTGCTCGTGTGCCCCAGTGCGGCCTGAGGCATGTGATTCGCCTCCAGCCCGTCACCTACCACACCTGGACTCAGATCGCCGTACGCTCCGGCATCGTTCTCCTTCACGACTTTTCCGCAGTTGTGTGAGAGAACGGAAACGGATCCCGCAAGCACGTGGTACGTGTGGATGTTGCTGATCGTCAGGTTGTGAACGCGCTGTTCGGCGGTCCACTTCCGCGCCTGCACAACTTGCACCCAGGTACCGGATGAAGTCTGCAGCCAGGCGCCTGCGGTCACCTGATCGGCCCGCACCCATTCCTTGAGCTCCGGCAACCAGAACCGGTGCCCGTCGGTCGCGACGATCTTCTCGTCCTGACCCTCGATCGTCAGCTCCACGAGGTTCTTGAAGCCGTCACCGGTGATGGTCCGCACCACGTCCTGAGCCTGGGTCTGACCAGTCTCCGAATCTGTGGCAAGAACCTTGTCACCGAGCTTTATTTCCTCGATCGGTTTCGACGAGCCATCGGCCATCAAAACGCGTGTGCCTGGTTTGAAGCTGTTCACCAGACACGACGCGGCATCGAGGGCTTCGGACGCCACCTCCGCCGCTTCTTCGACCTTCTCCTCGATCCGGCGCAACCTCTTGGCCGCCTCCGCGATCTTGTCGAAGATGCGGTTCGCCTTGATGATCGCCCGAGCGATCCGCTCCCCTGCCTGCAGCAGCTTGAAGGCCTTCGCCGCGGGCACAAGGCTGACGCACGCCAGGATGTCGAAGTTCGTGAAGCAGTTCTTGACGTCGTTGATGCCCGTGAGGTCCATCAACAGGTCGGGGAGTTCCGCGACGATGACGTCCCACCACGAGTGCGAGCTGTTGGCCTCGCGCAGGTACTCCTCGTACTTGTCCTTGCCGCCGGCGGCGTCGTAGCGGGCCTGCTGTGCCGCCGCGGTAGATGCTTGGCCTCGCTGCTGGTTCCTGCCCGCCTTGGGGTACGCCTGCGCGATCCCGGTGTTGTCCGGCGGGTTGCCGACGATGATGTTGCGTTCTTTGTCGATTCCGTAGTTGTGGCCGTCGGTACCGGTGCCGCCCTCCAGGTACATGCCTGACGGGTCGGAGAAGGTGACCGGGTTGTTGTTGCTGTACGAGTAGCCGTTGACCTGCTGCGGGTTCGCGGTGTTCATGATCGGGTCGTCCGACAGGAACCGGCCGGTCGCCGGGTCGTACTCGCGTGCGCCGAGGTGCGTCAGGCCGGAGGCGTCACGTGTGCCGCCCACGAATCCCTTGTCGTTCGGCCAGCCACCGCCGTTGGGTCCGCGGGCCTTGCCGAACGGGTCGAAGTACTGGCGCTGGTAGCTCAGGTCTTCTGCCTTGACCGAGACGGTCGGGGTGCCCTGGTGGTTGCCCACCTGGAAGGTCACCTTGCCGTCGGACGTGCGCATCGCGACGACGTTGCTGCCGTGGGCGTAGTAGCGCTTGCCGCTCACCTGCTGCGTACCGGTGTCGAGGACCAGTTCCATGCCCTCGGGCAGGTAGAGCGTGGTGCGGCCCGGCTCGCGCTTGATCAGGCGGTTGCCGTCCGCGCCGTACAGGTACGACGACTCCTTGCCGGAGGCCTCCACGACCTTCGAGGTGCGGCCTTCGACGTCGTAGGTGACCGTCTGCGTGTTGCCGGCGATCTTGCGGGCGGTGGTGTTGCCGGTCTTGTCGTAGACGAACTCGTCCCGCGCGGTGCCGGACGGGCCCGTCTCGTCGATCGACTGCACGGCGTGCGGCTGCTTGGCCGGGTCGTAGTTGTACTTGCGCTCGACGACGTTGGCACCGGTGATCGTGCGTTCCTTGGTGCGGTTGCCGATCACGTCGTACTCGTACTCGTGGTTGTACGCCGCCGCACCGCCGACAGCCGTGGTCGCGCAGTCACCCGAGAGCGGGGTGAACGCCTTGGTCAGCCTGCGCAGGTTGTCGTAGCGGAAGCACTGGGTGTCCCGCGCCGACGTGTCGTTCGGCTCGTCGGCGATCTTCGTGATGTTGCCGCCGAGGTCGTAGGTGTATTTCTGGTTGGAGATGCGCCAGTCGGTGTCCTTCGAACGGTCCACAATGGCCTGTTCGAGGCGGCGGCTGCCCTGGTCGTAGTAGTTGGTGAGCCACAGCTGGTTGAGGCTGTTGGTCTCGCCGAGGCTCAGGCGCAGGGTCTCGCCGAACTTCGAGTAGACCTGCTCGTTGACGTAGGTGTTCAGGCCACCGGTCGTGATCGGTGCGCCCTGGTCGTTGTAGGTGGTGAACACCCGCTCCTGCGGCAGTCCACCGGCTGCGGGCGTCTGCACGGACTGCGGTGCGCCCGCGACGGGCGTGTAGTCACGGCTGAACTTGTAGGTCCGGCCCAGAGCACCCTCGGTCACCGCGGGGATCACGACCTCGGTGTCGCGGATGCGGCTGAACTCGTCGTACCTGGTGACGCGCTGGACGTAGGCCTGGCCTCCGGCGTAGCGGGTCGCCGAGTCGAGCATTCCCTTCTTCTTGGCGTCGTAGGCCCAGTCGGCGAGCTTGGTGGTGCCGGAGAGCATCTGGGTCTTGCGGCCCAGCTGGTCGTACACGTACGACAACGACCGGCCTTCGTAGTCGGTCGTCTTCACGACCTGGTCGAGGTTGTTGTACTCGACCGTCGTCTCACCGCGGTCGGGGTCGGTCTGCTTCTTCTGCCGGCCGAGCAGGTCGTACTCGTACGACCACTTGTTGCCCGCCGGGTCGGTGACCTGCTCCAACTGGCCCTTGAAGTTGAACTTCGACTTCGTGACGTCGGCGCCGACGCCGTTGTGCTGGATGCGTTCGACCTCACGGCCGTGCGCGTCGCTGACGACGGTGGTCGGGGTCTGGCCTGCCGGAGGCGTCACGTGCACGCGGTCACCGGCGTAGACAGTGGTGGTGTCCCACTGCTTGGTGCCGAACTTGTTGAAGGCGACGCTGACCGGGCGGCCCAGCTTGTCGTACTTCGTGATCTCCTGGTTGGGCACCTCGGCGTCCAGCACGACGAACAACTTGCCGTCCGGCGCCTGGTTGTTGAAGTACGCGGCGGACGTCTTGTGGACCAGCCCGCGGGTGTCGAAGAACGTGTCGGAGATGATCCGGCCGAGCTCTCCCGCCCTCTGTTCCCCGTCCGGCACCTGGGTCTGCCGCAGCCGCATCAGGCCGTCGAAGATCTTGTACGAGACGTTGTACCCCTCGTCGCGCTCGCGCAACGACTTCGCGACCTCCACGACGGTCGCGGTCGACTCGTCGTAGATGTACTCGTACTGCGCGCTCGCGCTCAGATCCCGTGCGCGATGCGGCAACCACGTGTGGGTCAGCCGGCCCAGCGAGTCGTACTTCGCGTCGACCCGCTCGCCGTTCGGCCCGATCTGCGCGACGGGCATCCCCAGCGCCGGATCGTACTCGACGACCGAGGTGTGCCCCTTGGCGTTGGTCGTGGTCACCTTGCGCGTCGGGAAGCCGAACGCCGGCTCCATCACCGACGTCGTGTCGCCGATCGCGGGGTCGGTGGTCTTCTTGACCCTGCCGTACACGTCGTACTCGGTCGTCGTGACGGCCTGGTAGACGCGCGGGGTGGTGCGCTCGCCGTTCCACCGCGACGCTGTGGTGACGAGGCCCTTGGTCGGGGCCGCACCGGACTGCTGACCGTCGAACGCTGAAATCGTGTCGCTGACGGTGTTGTCGTCGGTCACGGGCGCGCTGCACTTGGCGGCGTAGGTGAGGATGCGGCTCGCGTAGGTCCACATCCACGCGGTCTGGTTGGGCGCGTAGGTGGTCGTCGTGCACCGCTCGTCGCCGGTGACGTCGACATCGCCCTCGTCCTCGACCTTGAGGGCCTGGCCGTGGGCGTCGTCGAACGTCGTGGTCGCCCGCTTGGTCCGCCAGCCGTTGCCGACCGCCGTCTTGGTCGTCACCGACTTCGTCTGGAGCAGGTACGCCTTGTCGTCACCGCGCTCGGCGGTGACGGGCGAGATCCAGGGTTCGCTCGTGGTCTTCGAGTGGACCGCGTTCCCGTTGTACGACAACGTCTTCCACTCGGCGCCCTTGAGCCGCTCGACGTCCTCGATCCGGTCGCCGTCGTACTCGACCCACGCGTCGCGCTTGCCGCTCGGCATGGTGTCGCCGTCCATGCCGCGCAGGTAGATCTTCTCGCTGACCAGGCGGTCCGGCTCGGTGGTGTCACCGACGATCGTGCGGACCTTGTTGTAGCCGCGCCATTGCGACCACGTCCGGTACTTCGGGTCACCGAAGTCGTTCTCGTCGTAGTGCCACAGGGCGGCGTTGCCGATGCTCTCGTACTCGTAGTAGGTCTTCGTCTGCTCGCTGAGCTGACGGACCCGGTCGTCCACGACAACCGAGCGCACCACGTACTTGTGGAACCAGTGCAGCTGCGGCTCCAGCGCACCTTCCGGCGTCCAGTACGACGGGAAGCAGCGCATCGTGTTCTCGTGGGCGTTCGCCAGGGTCGGCATTCGCTGACCCGGCACGCAGTCCGCGCCGGAGTAGTCGACCTCGGTGATGCCGCCGGCCTCGTGCTGCACGCGCTTGATCCGGCCACGCAGCAACGGCGGGTACACGTCGCTGTCGCCGTCCACCCGGTTCGCCAGCGTGATGCGCTCGAACTTCGTCGAAGGCAACGACTTCGGCTGTCCCTCGACGGCGAGGCCGGTGTGCTTGACGCCGTCGAGCCACAGCGCGGGGTCGAGGCCGTCCTGTGACGGCGGGAACGACTGCTCCAGCTCCCACTGGTCGACCGGACGCCACTCGGCGGCGACGTTCTCCTTGCGCACCTGGGTGCTGATCTTCGACAGCCTCAGCCTGGTGAAGAACGTCGGCGAGTACTGGTTCTCACACCGGGCGCCCGGCGCGCAGATCTGGTCGAACGGCACGTCCGGCCACTGCTTCGCGTTCTCCTTGGTCAGCTTGCCGGGAGCGCAGTCGAAACCGGAGGTCGGAACGCACCGCTCCGAGTGGTGGAACAGCACCTGGCCCGGCGCCGGCGCGTTCTCGTCGGTGTTGTGCAGGCCGTAGTCGATGCGCACCAGCTGACCGGCGCGGTCGTATTCGACGCCGTCGCCGGCGTCCAGGTTGCGGCCGTACCGGTTCTTCTCGACCTGGTAGTAGAACCGGGTGACGTTGCCCTTCGGGTCCACCACGTAGTCGACGTTCCACCGCCACGCCTGACGGCACGACAGGTCCTTGAACTGCTTGCCCGCCTGCCAGCACTGGTCACCGTCGTGGTTGCCGAACACCGGCACCGTCCACGTCGACTCCGCCTCGCGCGAACCCAGGAAGTACTGGGTACCGTTCGGCGTCGTCACCTTCCAGTACTCGCCGTCGTTGTCACCGTTCGCGAGCGGGGTCTGCCGGTGCAGGCGCTCGATCTTCGACCCGTCGTCGTTCTTCGCCCGCCACGTGTCGGTGTCGCCGATCTTGACGAGCTCCGACGAGATGCCCGCGAGCTGGATCGTGGCGTTGTCGGTCACCCAGCAGAGGTCGGCGGTCTTCTTCTGACCGATCGCCGCGTTCAGGTCCTCGCCGCAGCTCTTGTAGCGGCGCTCGATGAACCCGCCCGCGCTGAGGTCCCAGCCGTCGCCCGACGTAGAGGCCTGGTTGTTCGTCGCACTGGTGCGGCCGTCCACACCACCCGACGAGTAGCCCAGACCCACGCTCGGCGCGGCACCCCCGACCGAACCCGGCAGCTTGATCGGGTAGTTGAAGGTGAAGTCACCGCTAGAGCCACCCGCGGACCAGCTGCCCGCCGGCGACAACGACGTCGCCTGGAACGAACCACCAGCACCACCCGCGGCGGGCTCGGCCGCCAGCACCATCGCGCCAGAGGAAGGAGCGACGTTGGCGGCGGTCAGCTTCTTGTTCTTGATGTCGTTGCGGGACTCGACGGGGGTGCGCTTCTTGCACTCCGCCTTGTCCGGTGTGGACAGTGCACACTCCGGCAGTTGCACGAGCCGCAGGCGCGAGCCGTAGTCACCGCCGTAAGCGTGCTCGAAGCCCGAGTAGTCGACCTGGACCGACGTCTTGCCGGGAGACTTGCCGGCCTTGTCGGAGACCTTGAGCACGACACCGGCCACGCCGACCTTCGCCGAGACGTCCTGGTTGAAGGTCTCGACCTGGACGGGAGCCGCGTCCGGCTTGCTCACCTCGACCGGCGACGCGCCTGCCTTGCGGAAGCCGCCTTCCGCCGCGACCTCTGACTTGTTCGCCGCAGGCCAGCTCACCTTCTGGGTGGGCTGGTTGTTCGCCGCGATCGGAGTATCCGTCCGGATCGTCGCGGGCGTGCCCGGAATACTCTTCTCGTTCTGGAGTTTGGGTTTCTTCGCGTCTCTGTCCTCGGGCTGGGCGATCGACGGCGTCGGAGAGATGACGCCCGCGATCATGACCGAACCCAGCGATACGGCCAGGACGCGTGACCACCACTTGTGGTTACGCATAGGATTCCTCTGTTAGAAGTAGCGGTGCCCGATCAACTGCGAACTGCCTGCGCCCTGATGTCGTTGTCCGGCAACACACCCGCGTAGACACGCGTGTCGTCGATGCCGCCCTTCCAGAAGCCACCCGCAGCGGTGGCCGGGGAGAGCCTGCCGAACTCCACGGTGGAGTCGGTCGAGGACGTGCCACCGGTGAACGGAGCACGGGTGATGTAGATGCCGTTGAGGTAGAAGCGCATCTCGGACGTCGTCGTGTCGTGCACGGCCGTGAGGTAGACCCACTCGTACATCTCCGCGCGATAGGCGGTGGCCACGGTGGTGCCGCCCATCACGAACTCCCACTTCTTCGACGCACCGCCGTAGCGGATGTCGAGCTGGGAGTTGCCACCGTTGACCAGACTCACGATCGTCCTGGGCTTGTCCTCGTGCGCGTCCAGGTCGAGCCGCGCCCACGTCGAGATCGTGAACGACCGATCGGTGCGGATCCCCGGCGCGGGAGCCGACGCGTACGCGGACAGGTCCTGCGGGTTGCCGTCGACGTCCGGGCCGTTGAGCAGCAACGACGTGTCGGTGCCGTCCGCTTCCCAGGTGGTCTTCCCGCTGAGCGTCGCGTTCCGGCCGGTGACCTCGTCCTTCGTCGTCGTGCCCGTGCCCTCGGAGATCTGGTAGTGAGCACGGATGCCCGCCTGTTGCGCGAGCGTCCTGACCTCGGACTCGTTCAGCGTGCGCCCGTAGACCTTCAGCTCGTCGACCGAACCGGCGAAGCTGCCGATGTCCTGGCCGTTCCACCGGTGCCGGCCCACCAGCACCTGCGTCGCCTGCCAGCTCTCCAGCCCGGCGAACTCTCCCTGCTTCTTGCCGTCGACGTAGAACACGAACGTCTTGTTCGTGGCCTCGTAGGTACCGGCGAGATGCGTCCAGACACCCTGCTGCGCCTCGGCTGTGGAGTGCACCAGCTTGGCGTCGGCCTTGTTCGTCCTGGGCGTCATGCCGAACGCCCAGCGGTTGTTGTTCGTGTCGTAGAACAGGCTGGAACTGAGCGAAGTGGCGTCCACGGTGGAGAACACGATGCGGCCGCCGCCACCGGCGGTCATCTTCGCCCACGCGGAGAGCGTGAAGTTCTTCGACGTGTCGACCACCGCGTTGCCGCTGAGGAAGTCCTGCGTCCCGTTCAGCGTCACGGCCTTGCCCGCCTGGCCGGTCGCGGCAAGGTCCGGGCTTCCGTTCGCCGTCAACGCGTTGCCGCCGTTGGAATCGGTCAAACCGCCGTCCAACGCCCAGTGCGCCGCAGGAGGCCCGCCAGGCAACACCAGGAAGTTGTAGGTCGTCGTCTCCTTGGAGTGATTGCCCGCGCGGTCCACCGTCTTCACGTACAACGTCTCGGTCGTGCCGCTGGACGGCGTCCACCGAATGGTCGCCTTGCCGTCCGCACCCACAGCCTGCTCCTTGCCCAAGCCGTCAGCACCGTCCGACGTGAACGAGTAGATGAACTTCGCCACGTCACCACTCAACGACTTCTGCGAATCCAACTCGAACGTGCCCGTCACACCCACACCACCACCAGGCGCGTTCTCCGGGTACTCCACCGACTTCACCAGCGGCTTCTCGGGCGCCACCGTGTCGACCACGAAGTGGCACGGCTGCGGCAGCTTCGCCGCGGGAGTCTCCAGCTCTCCGTCACCGGTGTTCACGGACCACTGGTAGAGGCCGTCCTCGGTGATCGTGCCCGGCTGCACCTGGGCTTCCGAGTACGACCCGGACGGGGTGCCCTCGTTCTGGTAGCCCTGGATCTCGGCCGGCCAGCCGTTGGTGACCTTGAAGAGCCGGAAGTACGACCACAGCAGGCCGCCGTTCGGGTCCTGCAGCTTGGCCCGCATGCGGGGCGTCCTCGTCGGGACGTAGGTCAGGTTGGCCGGACCGCCCTCGTTGCACGGTTTCAGGCCGCGCTCGATGCTGCGGTCGACTGGCGGGAGCGGGTACGAGTTGTACGTGATCCGCAGCACCGGGTTGAGGTCGAACCGGCGCCACGCCTTGTCGTTCGCGGCGCCGTTGTCCGTCGCGAGGCCGACGGTCATGCTCTCGTAGCCGTTCTGCGACTGGAACCTGGCCAGGCCGAGCACGTCGAACTCGGTCTGCCCGTCGGACGGGCAGAAGGTGCCGTTGTTCGTCCTGTTGATCGACGACTGCCTGCCGTACCACTGCGGGCCGGCTCCGTAGCTGGTGCTGGGACCGATCGGGCCGGTGTGCCACAGGCCGGTCGCCTCAGCCGCGGTGCAGTTCGAGGAGTGGATCACCTTCATCGCGAGCTTCGCCGAGTGGATGTACGTGCCGACCACCGGCTTCATGTCCATCTCGAGATACGTGAGCGAGTAGCCCGTGCTGCTGTGCCACCCCGCCTTGAGGTCGCCCAGCTCGCCGTCGGTGCGGTCGTAGTTGCGGGCGTCCCGGAAGAGCTCCTGGGCGACGGCGTGGTGGTTCTTGAGGCCTGCCCAGTTGTAACTCGGGTCGATCGACACCGGGAACCTCGTCTCCGGCGAGGCGAGGAACGCCTGGTCCGGGATGACGGAGAGGGTGGTGTCGGTGAGCTCGACGCCCATCTTCGCCGGGCGACCGGTCGCGTCCCACATCTGCGACGCGTCACCGGTGAAGCGGAGGTTTCCCTTGGCGTCCTTGACCTCCAGCAACCCGTCCTGCTGGGTGAGCTTGCCGCCGGTGACGTGCGAGCCGTAGGTGACCTTGCGCAGCTTGTCGGACTTCGCCGCATCGGCGTTCTTGACCACCAGCAGCTGGCTGAAGCCGCCCGCGGTGGCCTCGACGGTCAGGTCGATGCCCGGCCAGACCTCCGAGTACGTCGTCTTCGCGCCGTCCACCTTCGGTTCCGGCAACGACTCCAGCCAGGTCAGGCCGACCTCGACGCCGTCCTTGGAGACCGATGCGAGCGGCTTGCCCCTGCCCTTGCCGGACACCTTCAGGTCGACCGCCGCCGCCTCCGGGCGGATCAGACCGTCCGCGCCCTTGCGCACCTTGGTGTTCACGGGAACCCACTTGTTCCCCTGCTTCACCCGCTCCGGCTTGAGGGACTGGGTGAAGACCAGCTTGCCGTCCGGCTCGACGACGGTCTCCGAGACCTCGGTCGTCAGGGCCGAGACCTTCACCGGTTTCTTGTACTTCTTCGCCGCCGCCTTGGCGGCCGTCTCGCTCGGCAGCTCCAGCGGAGCCGCCATCGCCTGTGCGTCCGGCACGAGCAGGCCGGCCGAAACGGCCAGCACCAGAGTGAAGGCGCGCGTTCTGAACGCACGCCCCTGTTTGTGGCGCATCAAGTCTTGCCCCCAGGATTTGACGCCGGGAGCTGAGCCCGGCTTCTCACATCACCACGACCTGTGGTGAAGACATCTGGCTGGGGGTGCGGGCACCGGAGACGGCGCCCACACCCCAGGTCAGCTGCGCACCGCCTGCGCCTTGATCTCGTTGTCCGGCAACACACCCGCGTAGACACGCGTGTCGTCGATGCCGCCCTTCCAGAAGCCACCCGCAGCGGTGGCCGGGGAGAGCCTGCCGAACTCCACGGTGGAGTCGGTCGACGACGTGCCACCGGTGAACGGCGCCCGCGTGATGTAGATGCCGTTGAGGTAGAAGCGCATCTCCGACGTCGTCATGTCGTGCACAGCCGTCAGGTAGACCCACTCGTACATCTCCGAGCGGTACGCGGTCGCGACGGTGGTGCCACCCATCACGAACTCCCACTTCTTCGACGCACCGCCGTAACGGATGTCGAACTGGGAGGTCCCGCCGTTCACCAGGCTGAAGATCGAACGCGGCTTGTCCTCGTGCGCGTCCAGGTCCAGGCGCGCCCACGTCGACACCGTGAACGACCGGTCGGTGCGGATCCCCGGCGCGGGAGCCGACGCGTAGGCGGCGAGGTCCTGTGCGTTGCCGTCCTCGTCCGGGCCGTTGAGCAGCAACGACGTGTCGGTGCCGTCCGTCTCCCAGGTGGTCTTGCCGTTCAACGTGGCGGTGCGGCCGGTGATCTCGTCCTTCGTCGTCGTGCCCGTGCCCTCGGAGATCTGGTAGTGGGCCCGGATGCCCGCCTGCTGGGCGAGCGACTGGACCTCGGACTCGTTCACCGTCCGGCCGTAGACCTTCAGCTCGTCGACCGAACCGGTGAGGCCCGCGGTGCCCTGGCCACCCCACTGGTGCCGGCCCACCAGCAGCTGCGACGCCTGCCAGCTCTCCAGCCCGTCCGCCTCCGCCTGCTTCTTGCCGTCGACGTACAGCACGAACTTCTTCGTCGCCGAGTCGTAGGTGCCCGCGAGGTGCGTCCACACCCCAGCCGACGCCTCGCTCTGACCCCGCAAGACCCTGAGGTCACCGTGGTTGACGGCCGGCGTCATGCCGAACGTCCAGCGCTTGGTGGGCTGGTCGTAGTACAGGCTGGCACTCAGCGCCGAAGCGTCCGAAGTGGACAACACCGCCTGGCTGGCGCCGGTGTTGGTGAGCTTCGCCCACGCGGAGAGCGTGAAGCCCTTCGAGGTGTCGACTACGGCTCCGCCACTGAGGAAGTCCTGGGTCGTGTTCAACGTGACGGCCTTGCCCACGTGACCCGTCGCGGCGAGGTTCGGACTGCCGTTCGCCGTCAACGCGTTGCCGCCGTTGCTGTCGGTCAACGCGCCGTCCAACGCCCAGTGCGCGGCGGGCGGGCCACCCGGCAGCACCAGGAAGTTGTAGGTCGTCAGCTTGGACTGGTTGCCGGCGCGGTCCACCGTCTTCACGTACAACGTCTCGGGCTTACCGCTGGACGGCGTCCACCGGATCGTCGCCTTGCCGTCCGCACCCACAGCCTGCTCCTTGCCCAGACCATCAGCACCGTCCGACGTGAACGAGTAGATGAACTTCGCCACGTCACCACTCAACGACTTCTGCGAGTCCAACTCGAACGTGCCCGTCACACCCACACCACCGCCAGGCGCGTTCTCCGGGTACTCCACCGACCTCACCAGCGGCTTCTCGGGCTCCACCGTGTCGACGACGAACTCGCAGTTCTCGGTGAAACCGGACTCCAGCTCGCCGTCGCCCGTGTTGAGCGCCCAGTAGTAGGTCCCGTCCTCGGTGATCACACCGTCGGGTACCTGCTTCTCGACGTACGAACCTGACGGCGTGTCCCACACGAAGTAGTCACCGATGGAGGTGCCGTTCCCGACCGGTCCCTTGCGCAGCGGGAAGTGCGCCACGAGCAGGCCACCGTCCGGGTCGGCGAGCTGGCCGCGCATCCGCGGCGTCCGCGTCGGCACGTACGCCTTGTTCGCGCCCACCCCGCACGGGCGCAGGCCGCGTTCGAGGCTCAGGTCGCGTGCCTTGAGCGGGTACGAGTTGTAGGTGACCCGCAGCACCGGGTTGAGGTCGAAGCGGCGCCACCCCTTGTCGGTGGCGTTGGCCCCGTTGTCGTTCGCGAGCACGAAGGTCAGGTTGTGGTACCAGTTCTCGGCCGTGAACTTCATGGCGCCGATGACGTCGAACTCGGTCTGCCCGTCGGACGGGCAGAAGGTGCCGTTGTTCGTCCTGTTGGTCGACGACTGCTTCCCGAACCACGCCGGCTCGGACCACCAGTGGGTGTCGCGGTTGATCGCCCCGGTGTGCCACAGGCCGGTCGGCTCGGCCGCCGTGCAGTTCGAGGAGTGGATCACCTTCATCGCGAGCTTCGCCGAGTGGATCTTCTTGCCCACCATCGGGCTGGTGTTCATCTCGACGTAGCTGTGGGAGAACCCGGTGCTGCTGTGCCACCCCGCCTTCAGGTCGCCCAGGTCACCGTCGGTGCGGTCGTAGTTGCGGGCGTCCGGGAAGGACTGCTGCGTCACCAGGTGGTGGTTCTTGAACCCGGCCCAGTCGTAGCTGGGGTCGATCGACACCGGGAACTTCGTGTCGGGTGAGGCGAGAAACGCCTGGTCGGGCACCACGGACAGGGTGGTGTCGGTGAGCTCGACGCCCATCCGCGCCGGACGGCCGGTCGCGTCCCACATCCGCGACGCGTCACCGGTGAACCGCACGGTGCCCTTGCCGTCCTTCACCTCCAGCAGGCCGTCGCGCTCGGTCAGCGTGCCGCCCTGGACGTGCGAGCCGTAGGTGATCTTGCGCAGCTTGTCGGACTTCGCCGCGTCGGCGTTCTTCACCACCAGCAGCTGGGTGAACCCGGTCGCGGTCGCCTCGACGGTCAGGTCGATGCCCGGCCAGACCTCCGAGTACGTCGTCTTCGCACCGTCCACCCTGGGCTCGGGCAGTGCGTCCAACCAGGTCAGACCAACCTCGACGCCGTCCTTGGAGACCGATGCGAGCGGCTTGCCCCTGCCCTTGCCGGACACCTTCAGGTCGACCGCCGCGGCCTCCGGGCGGAACTGACCGTCCGCGCCCTTGCGCAGCTTCGTGCTCACGGGAACCCACTTGTTCCCCTGCTTCACCCGCTCCGGCTTCAGGGACTGGACCAGCTCCATCCGGCCGTCAGGCTGCGCGACGGTCTCTGACGCCTCGGTCGTGAGGCCCGCGACCTTCACCGGCTTGTCGTACTTCTCGGCCGCCGCCATCGCGGACACCTCGTCGGGCAGCTCCGCGGGAGCGGGCGCCGCGAGAGCGTCAGGAGTGACCAGACCGGCCGAGACGGCCAGCACGAGGGCGAATGCGCGCACGCCGAAGACGCGCGCCTGTCTGTGGCGCATGATGTTCGTGATCCCCCAGGACCTTGTGCATCGCGTCGCCGCGACGGCCGAACCCCCAGGCTTGGCGACTACACGGTGCCTTTACACAGGCCTTAACTGGAAGACTCCAGTTGGCCTAATCACACTTCCTTCCCGCGTTTGCTTCCGAAGGGTGTTCGCCCTGCTCCGGAACGTGCTGCGGACCGTCCCGGAGGAACTAGAGTCGTCCGGGTGATCACGCTGACGGCTCGCCTGTCCCCGTCCGCTCTCGACACCCGGCGCGGCGTCGTCCGCCTGCACCCCGAGGTGCTCGACGCCCTGGGGCTGCGCGCCTGGGACGCCGTGAAGCTCACCGGTGCCCGTGTGAGCGCGGCGCTGGCCGCGTCGGGCGAGCAGCCGCCGGGTGTGGTGCTGGTGGACGACGTGACGCTCACGAACCTCGGTGTAGTCGAGGGGTCGGAGATCGTCGTGGCGCCGGTTCAGGTGACGGCCGCGCGGTCGATCACCGTGGCCGGGTCGCGGCTCGCGAGCACGGCGTTGACTCCCGAGCACGTGCGGATGGCGTTGACCGGCAAGGTGCTGACGGTGGGCGACAACGTTTCGTTGCTGCCGCAGGACCTTGCGCCGCCGCCTGGTGCGAACGTGTCGGAGACGCGGCGCAGGCTGTCCAACGCCATCGGGATGACGTGGACCAACGAGCTGATCACCATCACCTCCACCGATCCGGCCGGGCCGGTGGCCGTGCAGCCGTCGAGCGTGGTGGGGTGGCGGTCGGCTTCCGCGCCCGCTGCCGAGGTGACTCCTGTTGTGGTGCAGGAGAAGCACGAGGCGTTGCCGGTGACGGACCTGGTCGGGCAGCGGGAGCAGGCCCGGCGGTTGACCGAGTGGCTCGAGTTGATGTTCCGGCAGCCGGAGCTGCTCACGAAGCTGGGGGCTTCGGCACGGCTGGCCGCGATGGTCAGCGGACCGGAAGGCGTGGGCAAGGCGACGCTGGTGCGGGCGGTGGCCAAGTCCGTGGACGCCGTGGTCGTCGAGCTCGCGGCGCCCAGCATCGCGGTGCTGGAGCCCGGTGCGATGGCCAAGCAGCTCGGGGACTCGATCGCGAGCGTTCCCGAGAAGCCAACGGTGTTGTTGCTGACGGACATCGACTCGTTGCTGCCCACGGCGCCGCCGCCGGTGGCGACGGTCGTGCTGGACATCCTGCGGACGGCCATCTCCCGGCCCAACCTGGCGTTGGTGGTCACGTCGGCGCGGGCCGAGTCGGTGGACGCGCGGTTGCGGGCGCCTGATCTGGTGGACCGCGAGCTGACGCTGCCGCTGCCCGACACGGCTGGTCGCACCGAGTTGTTGCGCGTGCTGCTGCGGGACGTGCCGCTGGAGTCCGATGTGGACTTCGGCGAGGTGGCGGCTCGCACTCCCGGTTTCGTGGCGGCGGACCTTTGCGCGTTGCGGCGGGAGGCTGCGGTGCGGGCCGCGCTGCGCCAGCGGGACGTGACGGAACCCCGGGTGGGCCAGGAGGATCTGCTGGCGGCGCTCGGCACGGTCCGGCCGATCTCCATGTCGGCGTCGGACACCGTCCAAACCGGAGGGTTGACGCTGGAGGACGTCGGTGACATGACCGAGGTCAAGCAGGCGCTGACCGAGGCCGCGCTCTGGCCGCTCCGGTATCCGGACTCCTTCGCGCGGCTCGGGGTTGAGCCTCCGCGCGGTCTCCTCCTCTACGGGCCGCCCGGATGCGGCAAGACGTTCCTCGTGCGGGCGCTGGCCGGGTCGGGGCAGCTGAACGTGCTGACGGTCAAGGGCGCCGAGCTGATGGACAAGTTCGTCGGCGAGTCGGAGCGGGCGGTGCGGGAGCTGTTCCGGCGGGCCGCGGACGCCGCGCCCGCGCTGGTGTTCCTGGACGAGGTGGACGCGCTGGCACCGCGCCGCGGCCAGTCGTCGGACTCCGGCGTGGCCGACCGCGTCGTGGCCGCGCTGCTCACCGAGCTGGACGGCGTGGAGCCGTTGCGGGACGTCGTGGTGATCGGCGCGACCAACCGGCCCGAGCTGATCGACCCCGCGTTGCTGCGGCCCGGCCGGCTGGAGCGGATCATCTACGTGCCGCCGCCCGACGCCGAGGCGCGCACGGAGATCCTGAAGGCCTCGTCGCGCAACACGCCGCTGGCCGGGGACGTCGACCTCGCGGCGCTGGCGGGCGAGCTGGACATGTACTCGGCGGCGGACTGCGCTGCGCTCATCCGCGAGGCGGCGCTGACGGCCATGCGGGAGTCGCTGGACGCGGCCGAGGTGACGCAGGCGCACCTGGCGAAGGCGCGGGTCGTGGTGCGGCCGTCGCTGGACCCGGTGCAGCTGGCCGGGCTGGCGGCCTACGCGGCGAACCGCTGAGCGTGGGGGGCGGCGCCGCCGCCCCCCACCAGCCACTACTTGCTCTTGGGCGGGCCCTGGTAGTCGTTCGTGACGATCAGGATGATCCCGGCCGCCGCCGACTGGATGCCGTCGAACCGGGGCTCCACGCGCGCCCGCAGCGTGGCGGCGAGCTCCTTCGCGGAGGCCTCCTCCTCGGTGCCGGGGCGGTAGTAGACCGTGGTCGTCGGGATCGTGCCGGACGAGTAGTTGCCGGTCTCCGCGACCGTCCAGCCGTTGGAGCGGACCTCGTCGGACGCCTTCGAGGCCAGGCCGGTGATCGTCGAGTTGTTGTAGACCCGGACCGGGGCCTTGGTCGCGCCCGGCTGGGTGACCGGCGGGGGCGGTGTCACGGCGGACGACGCCGGCGCGGTCGGTGAGGCCGTCGTCGTCGCGGGCGGCGCGGACGACGGTGTGGAGGCGGGCGGTTGCTCGGAGGCGGCCGTGGTCGTCTGGGCGGGCGGTGCCGTCGACGAGCCCTCGGCGGCCGGCGGTGTGTCGTCGGAGCCCCCGCCGAACAGCGAGATGACGCCGATCACCAGCGCGACGGCTGCTACGCCGAGCAGGGCGAAGCCTGCTGCCTTGGCGGGACGGGACGGGCTTGCGGACTCGGGGGAGGTCATCAGTCCTCGGTGCTCCTGGCGCGTGCGCGAACCCTCTGCCGGCCTGTCCGGACGCCTCGCAACCGCTTGATCAGCATCGGATCGGCGGCCAGGGCGGCTTCGGATTCCACGAGCGCGTTGAGCAGCTGGTAGTAGCGGGTCGCTGACATGTCGAACAGTTCCCTGATGGCCTGTTCCTTGGATCCCGAGTACTTCCACCACTGGCGCTCGAACGCGAGCATGGTGCGTTCGCGGCTGGTCAGGCCGTCAGCGGAGGTGAGCGTCTCGGTGTGATCCATCTGGCTCCCCACGGTCGCCACACCATCTCAGGTGCGGGCAATTCAATCACGTGATCGTTCCAACCTACCGCGCGACACCGACAGTTTTGGACCGCTTATGGTCTGACCATGGCCGTCCACCGCATCCGCATCGCAGGCGACCCCGTGCTCCACCACCCGACGCGCGAGGTCACCGAGTTCGACACCGAGCTGAAGACCCTCGTCGACGACATGTTCGAGACGATGGCAGCCGCTCGCGGAGTCGGGCTCGCGGCCAACCAGATCGGCATCGACCTGCGGGTTTTCGTCTACGACTGCCCTGACGACGAGGGCGTGCAGCACCGCGGCGCGATCTGCAACCCCGTGCTGGAGACCGACGGGATCCCGGAGACCATGCCGGACCCGGACGACGACTTCGAGGGCTGCCTGAGCGTGCCCGGCGAGGCGTACCCGACCGGACGCGCCCAGTGGGCGAAGGTCACCGGCGTCGACGTCGACGGCCAGCCGTTCGAGGTCGAGGGCACCGGCTTCTTCGCGCGCTGCCTGCAGCACGAGACCGACCACCTCAACGGCCTCCTGTACCTCGACCGCCTCGTCGGCCGGTACAAGAAGGAGTCGAAGCGGATGCTGCGCGACAACGAGTGGGGCGGGCCGGGCAACTCCTGGGACCCGGCCGACCCCGCGAACTTCGAGGACGAGGACTAACGCGGCACGGCGAGGCGTGAGGGCTCAGGGCCGGAGCACCGACTCCACCTGCGCCAGCTCCTCCTCGCTCAACGCACCGAACGCCAGCGCGCCCGCGTTCTCCTCGACCTGAGCCACCGTCCGGACGCCCGGAATCGGCACCAGGCGGGGAGAACGCGCCCAGAACCACGCCAGCGCGCCCTGCACCAGCGTCCGCCCGCCGGACGTCAGCACGTCCCGCACGGCCTCCCGCGCCTGGAAGTACGCGGGCGTCGGCTTGCCGTTCTCGAAGAACAGCAGCCAGGCCGGGTCGGACGCGCGCACGTCGTCAGCGGGCAGCTCCGCGAACGCCTCCCGCGCCAGCAGCCCCATCGCGAGCGGCCGCCGGCACAGCACCGCGTACTCCCCGGCGTACATCTCGGGGTTGTCGAACAGCACGTTGATGTCGGCCTGCGCGGCGATCCCGTGCTCGCCCTCGCAGAAGAACCGCGCCCGTTCCGGGTCGTCGGTGCTCCAGCCGTACGCGCGGATCTTGCCCGCCGCGACCAGCGCCTCGCACTCGTCGCGCAGCACAGCCGCCTCGTCGAGCCCGAGGTCGCCGAGGTGCAGCTGGTACAGGTCGACGTAGTCGGTACCCAGTCGCCGCAACGACCCCTCGACGGCGCGGCGCAGGTAGTCGACGGACCCGTTGTACCCGGTCAGCTCACGCGTCGCCGGGTCGAACTCGTCGCCCCACTTGGTCGCGATCACGACCTCGTCCCGCACGTCCGCAAACGCTTGCCCCACCAGCGTCTCCGCGTGCCCGCAGCCGTAGACGTCCGCCGTGTCGATCAACCGGACGCCCAGGTCGTAGGCCCTCCGCAACGCCTTCAGCGACTCCTCGTCGTCCGCGGGACCCCAGCCGACCGGCTGCCCCTGGTACGACATCGGGCCACCCATGGCCCACGTGCCGAAACCCAGCTTCCCCAGTTCCACAGTCATGCGCTCACCGAACATCCTGGAGCGCGCTCCAGGTCAAGCCGGCCGCTTCTGACCAGAAAAGAGATTGCGGCTACCAGCGACCATCAGAGGCATGCCACTCGAAAACATCGTCGCGTTCGTCGCGGCCTCGTTCCTCATCGCACTGTCGCCCGGACCTGGCACGGCCATGGTCCTGCGACAGTCGGTGCACGGGCGAAAAGCCGCGCTGGCGACGGTGTTCGGCATGGAGGTCGGCGTCGCCTGCTGGGCGATCGCCGCGGCTCTCGGCCTCAGCGTCCTGCTCACGGCGTCGGAGATCGCCTACCACGGCCTGCGGATCATCGGCGCGGTCTTCCTGATCTACCTGGGCGTGAAGGCCCTGATCAGCAAGACGGTGCCGCTGTCGGAACCGCCGCCCGCGAGCCACGCGTTCCGCAGCGGCCTGGTCGTGAACCTCGCCAACCCGAAGCTCGGCGCGTTCGCGATCTCGTTCCTACCGCAGTTCGTGCCTGCTGGGGAGGCCGGCCAGGGGGTTCTGCTCTTCCTCGCCGCCGGCTGGGTCCTGATCGACACCGTCTGGTACCTGATCATCGTGTCGGTCCTGCACACCATCCGCGGCTGGCTGAGCAGGCCGCGCGTCCGTCCCGCGCTGGAGAAGCTGTCGGGCGGCGTGCTGCTGGCGCTCGGAATCCGGCTGGTACTCGACCCGCGTTGAGATCGCGTCGCCTCCACGGCGCCAGAACAGCTCGGGGAGGCCCGCCAGCTCGGCGAACGTGTGGCACGCGGCCATCGACGCGTAGCCGCCCGCGAGCACGTGCGCGCGGATGCGGTCGAGGCGTCCGAACTCGATCACCTCACCGGCGATCAGGAACGGCAGCACCAGCTGCCAGGCCTGCACGACGGCGGGGCGACGCCGGTGAGGCGCCCGCAGCGCGGCGCGGGCGACCCGGAGCAGGTGCTCGTTCGCGCTCATCGTGTACGGGTGCGCGGCGTGGTCCCAGTTCCAGCGGCGTTCCTCGGTGACCGCGCACCGCACGCACTCGACCGGCCCGGTGCCGAGCTCGGCGCCGCACCGCGAGCACGCCAGCAGCGTCATCGCCCAGTCCACGCACGTCCACGGGTACTGCCCGACGTCGGCCGAGGTCACCAGCTCGGCCAGCTCCCGGTCGGCGAGCTGCGACGACGTGCGCAGCGCTTCCCAGTCGGCGAGCCAGAACTGGTCGAGCAGCTCCGCGCAGAAACCGCAGTCGGGGTAGCCGCGACCGGCGAGCTCACCGCAGGACGGGCATGCCGAGACCACGGCGGGACGCTGGCCGCGTCGCGCGCCGGGCGGGAACGGCTGGTGATCAGCCACGGGGAAGAGATTAGGGCCAAACCGGGCCCTTGGCAGCAGCGGCGCGCGCTGACTATGGTCGGTTCTCGACAACTCAACAAGAACGCGGGAGCTCGCGCCTGAGCGGGCTGAGAGGGTGACTGGCCGTAGTGCCGGTGTCACCGACCGCCTGAACCTGACCGGGTAATGCCGGCGTAGGGAGGAATGTCGTGACGGCACTTGACGACCGTTCGGTCAAGCCCAGTGTGACCACCGGCCCGATCTCGGGCTCCCGCAAGGTGTACCGCGACGGTGTGCCTTTCCGCAGGGTGGAACTGACCAACGGCGAGCATGTCGATCTGTACGACACTTCCGGTCCGTATACCGACGACAACGCGACCATCGACGTCCACAGTGGACTGCCTGACCTGAGGTCCGGGTGGCTCGCGGCACGGGAACCGATCAACGGAGCTGTCAGCCAGCTCGCGTACGCGAAGGCCGGGATCATCACCCCGGAGATGCGCTACATCGCGGTGCGCGAGAACCTCGACGCGGAGTTCGTGCGCGACGAGGTGGCCATCGGGCGTGCGGTGATTCCGTTGAACCGCAAGCACCCCGAGGCCGAGCCGATGATCATCGGCAAGAAGTTCCTCGTGAAGATCAACGCCAACATCGGCAACTCCGCGGTGTCGTCGTCGATCGAGGACGAGGTCGACAAGATGGTGTGGGCGACCCGCTGGGGCGCCGACACGATCATGGACCTGTCCACCGGCAAGCGGATCCACGAGACGCGCGAGTGGATCCTGCGCAACTCGCCCGTGCCGGTCGGCACCGTGCCGATCTACCAGGCGCTGGAGAAGGTCAACGGCGATCCGGAGAAGCTGTCGTGGGAGGTCTACCGCGACACCGTGATCGAGCAGTGCGAGCAGGGCGTCGACTACATGACCGTGCACGCGGGCGTGCTGCTGCGGTACGTGCCGCTGACCGCTCGGCGGGTCACGGGCATCGTGTCGCGCGGCGGTTCGATCATGGCTGCGTGGTGCCTCGCGCACCACAAGGAAAGCTTCCTCTACACGCACTTCGAGGAGCTCTGCGACATCCTGCGCACGTACGACGTGACGTTCTCGCTGGGTGACGGGCTGCGGCCGGGTTCGATCGCGGACGCCAACGACGAGGCGCAGTTCGCCGAGCTGCGGACGCTGGGCGAGCTCACGCACATCGCGCGGGCGAAGGACGTCCAGGTGATGATCGAGGGCCCCGGCCACGTGCCGATGCACAAGATCGCCGAGAACGTCCGGCTCGAAGAGGAGTGGTGCGGCGAGGCGCCGTTCTACACGCTCGGGCCGCTGGCCACGGACATCGCGCCGGCGTACGACCACATCACGTCCGCGATCGGCGCGGCGCAGATCGGCTGGCTCGGCACCGCGATGCTCTGCTACGTCACGCCGAAGGAGCACCTCGGCCTGCCCAACCGCGACGACGTGAAGACCGGCGTGATCACGTACAAGATCGCGGCGCACAGCGCGGACCTCGCCAAGGGCCACCCCGGCGTGCAGGACTGGGACGACGCGTTGTCCAAGGCGCGCTTCGAGTTCCGCTGGGAGGACCAGTTCAACCTGTCGCTCGACCCGGACACCGCGCGCTCGTTCCACGACGAGACGCTCCCCGCGGAGCCGGCGAAGACGGCGCACTTCTGCTCGATGTGCGGGCCGAAGTTCTGCTCGATGAAGATCACCCAGGACGTGCGGCGCTACGCCGAGGAACGCGGACTGTCCACTGTGGAGGCCATCGAGGCCGGCATGGCGGAGAAGTCCGGCGAGTTCGCCGACACGGGCAACAAGGTCTACCTGCCGGTCGTGGAGACCTCGTGAACGTCGCACCTCCCAGGGTGCTCACCATCGCCGGAAGCGATTCCGGCGGTGGTGCGGGCATCCAGGCCGACCTCCGCACGCTCTTCGCGTGCGGAGTGCACGGCTGTACAGCCCTGACGGCCGTGACGGTCCAGAACTCGTTAGGCGTCACGGGAGTCTCCGAAGTTCCGGCCGACGTCGTCGCCGCCCAGATCGTCTCGGTGGCGTCGGACATCGGCGTGCAGGCCGCGAAGACCGGCATGCTCGCCTCCGCGGAGATCATCGAGGCGGTGGCTCCGGCACTGGACCGCGTGGGCATCGGGTCAGGGGGCGTCCCGTTCGTCGTCGACCCCGTCTCGGCGTCCATGCACGGCAACCAGCTGCTGGCCGACAACGCCCTGGACGCGTTGCGCGGCCTGCTGTTCCCGCGCGCGACGCTGGTGACGCCGAACCTCGACGAGGTGCGGCTGATCACCGGCATCACCGTGAAGGACCGCGCGGACCAGCGGGTGGCGGCGGAGGCGTTGCACGCGCTGGGCCCGGAGTGGGTGCTGGTGAAGGGCGGCCACATGTGGGACGACCCGGAGTGCCTCGACCTGCTCTACGACGGGCGGTCGTTCGTCGAGCTGCCCGGCCCTCGGTACGACACCGAGCACACGCACGGCAGCGGTGACACGTTGGCGTCGTCGATCAGCTCGGCCCTGGCTCGTGGCGCTTCGGTGCCGGAGGCCGTGCGGTTCGGCAAGGAGTTCATCGTGCGGTCGGTGGCCGCCGCCTACCCGCTGGGTGCCGGGTCCGGTCCGGTGTCGCCGTTCTGGAGCCTGGAAAAACCGCTGGACCGGCCCACCGTGCTGGACAACCGTGCAGATCAACGAGGTCAGGGCTGAACGCGCTACTCGTCCAGGCACAGGCAGAACGGGTGGCCGGCGGGGTCCAGCAGCACGCGGACGTTGGGCTGCGGCTGGTGTTCCGCGAGCGTCGCGCCCAACGCCACGGCCTCCGCGACGGCCTCGTCCAGGTCGCCCACCTGGAAGTCGAAGTGCATCATCGGGCGCTGCCGGCCGCCGACCGGCGGCCACACCGGCCGCTGGTAGTCATCTGCCTGCTGGAAGACGAAGAACGGGCCCTGCGGGGACGACGCGACGATCGAGGTGCCCGGTTCCTCGTGGCCGATGTGCCAGCCGAGGAGTTCGGAGTAGAAGCGCGCGAGGGCGGCGGGGTCGGGCGCCTCGATCGAGGTGCCCCACCACATGCCGGCGGTCCTGGACTTCATGCGCTACTTCGACTCCTCGCCGACCAGCGTCTCCAACGCGTCCAGCGCGCCCACCAGCGCCGAGATGTGCTCCGGGGTCAGCTGTTCGATGCGGCGCTGCAGTTCGCGCACCCGCGCGGACCGCACGCCGGACACCATCGTCTCGCCCTCGGGCGTGGGGGTGGCGAGCCAGGCACGGCCGTCCTGCGGGTCGGGTTCGCGCTTCACGTAGCCCGCCTCGACCAGGGCGGCGACGATGCGGGACAGCGTCGGAGGTGCCACGCCCTCCTTGTTCGCGAGGTCGCCGAGGCGCATGGGGCCGCAGCGCGCGAGGGTGGCCAGCGCGCTGACCGCGCCGGGGCCGAGTCCGGGGGAACCGGTGCGTCGCAGCAACCGGGCCAGCCGGCCGATCGCCAGGTACAGGCGCGCGGTCGCGTCCTCGACCTCGGCGTCAATGGGGGCCGTCACGGCTTGTCGTCCTCCTCGGCGGGATTCAGGTAGTTCTCCATCATCCCACTGTGCTGAATGGCTCCGCCTCCGGCGGCGCGGCGCGTTCGCCTTCAAGTCGCACGTGTGCACCCACGGTAGCGACCTCAGCGGCTCGGCGAAGACGCTTGGGCCCAAAAGCGTTGCGGAATGCGTCCGGCCAGCCTCGCCAGCCGTCCGCCCTCGACCGCACAACGCATGGCGGCGCCCATCCGTTCCGGGTCCTGCGCTCGTGTGACGGCGGTCGCGAGCAGGACGGCGGAGCAGCCGAGCTCCATCGCCAGTGCCGCGTCGGACGCCGTGCCGATGCCCGCGTCCAGAACTACTGGAACAGAAGCACGAGAAGTGATCAGCTCGATGTTGTGCGGGTTGCGGATGCCGAGGCCGGTGCCGATGGGAGAGCCCAACGGCATGACCGTGGCGCACCCGATGTCCTCCAGTTTCCTGGCCAGCACCGGGTCGTCGTTGGTGTACGGCAGGACGACGAAACCGTCGTTCACGAGCCGTTCGGCAGCGTCGAGCAGTTCGAGAGGATCGGGCAGCAGGGTCTCCTCGTCGTGCACGACCTCGAGCTTGACCCAGTTCGTCTCCAACGCCTCGCGCGCGAGTTGGGCGGTCAGCACGGCCTCGGCGGACGTGCGGCAGCCCGCGGTGTTGGGCAGCACCTCGATTCCAAGGCGCCGCAACAACTCCAGCACGCCGGTCTGGCCGGCCACGTCCACCCGGCGCATCGCCACGGTGGTGAGCTCGGTGCCGGACGCGACCAGCGCGCGTTCCAGCACCGAGAGGTTCGCGGCACCGCCGGTGCCGGTGATGAGCCTGGACCGGAACTCCCGGCCCGCGATGATCAGCGGATCGTCCACGTCAGCCTCCCTGGACCGCGGTCAGCACCTCGACCACGCCGCCGTCCGGCACGATCGTCCTGTCCCACAACGCCCTCGGCACCACGGCGCCGTCCAGCGCCACGGCCACGCCCTTGTCCGGTGCGCCCACCAGCGTCACGACCGCGGCCACCGACGTGCCGTCGGCCAAGTCGCGGGAAGTCCCGTTCACCTGTGCCTTCACGAACCTTCTCCCAACAGCTCGACGACCTGACGTGCGGTGTGCGGGGCCAGCAGCAGACCGTTGCGGTGGTGGCCGGTCGCCGCGATCACGCCCGGTTCGAGCCAGCGCACCACCGGCACGTTGTCCGGGCTGCCCGCGCGGAACCCCACGGCGGCCTCGGTCAGCGCGTACTCGGCGATGCCCGGCAGCACGGTTTCCGCGTCCCGCAACAGGTCCCGCACGCCCGCGACGGACACGTCGGTGTCGAACCCGGCCTCGTACTGGGTGGCGCCGACGACCAGCCCGTCGTCGCGCGGCACGAGGTACACCGGGCGACCCGAGACCAGGGCGCGGATGGTGTGGCGGGGCGGCGGCAACGCTCCGGCGCGGTGGGTCAACCGCAGGATCTCGCCCTTGATCGGCCGGATGACGTCGCGCAACGCCGGGTGCAACGACCCGCTCCACGCCCCGGCGGCGATCACCTGGACCCGTCCGTCCACATCAGACCGCACACCCAAAGCCCGACAAGCCTTCCACAGTGCGGAAAGCAGCAGCCTGTTGTCGACGGCGAGGTCACCGGACGCGTACACGCCACCCCGAACCGCCGGGCCCAAAGAAGGTTCGAGAGCGCGGATCTCCCGTGACGTCAGCAACTCCCCCGCGTGCCGCAGGTCGGCGAGGTCACCGGGTTGCGTGCCGACCGCCAGCGTTCCGGCCTCGAACAACGGCACGCCGATCGACGCGGCGAAGGCAGGCCACAGCGCTAGGGCCTCAACCCCCTGCGCCACCACGGCTTCCTCACCCGGCCACGCCTCCGTCAACGGCGCCAGCATCCCGCCCGCGACCCGCGAACCGGCGTGCGGCGACCCGTGATCGAACACCGAAACCGAGAACCCGGCCCGTGCCAACGCCAACGCGACGGACAGGCCGATGACACCGCCACCCCGGACGGCCACTTCCACACTGCTCAAGGCATTCACGCTCCCTGCGCCGGCATGACCCGGATCAGGTTCGACGGTCGGAGCGAACCACGCTCCCTCTCAGCCCGGTGTTCTCCAGGCTCCCGTGCGGACCAAAGCCAACATAACGGTTAACGTGCGTACGTGCCAGGACTCGACGGAAACCTGATCAGGCAACGACTCGCCGACGCGACGCTCTACCTCTGCACGCCGAACCGGCCTGATCTGGCCGAGTTCGCAGACGCGGCCCTCGCGGGCGGCGTCGACATCATCCAGCTGCGGGACAAGTCACTCGAGGCCAAGCAGGAGATCAAGGCGATCGAGATCCTCGCCGAGGCCACCGAACGCCACTCCAGACTGCTCGCCGTCAACGACCGCGCGGACATCGCCCACGCCGTCGACGCCGACGTGCTGCACCTCGGCCAGGACGACCTGCCGGTACCGCTGGCACGGAGGATCATCCGCGAGGACGTGGTCATCGGCCGCTCCACCCACGACGTCGCGCAGATGACCGCGGCAGCCGCGGAACCCGGCGTGGAGTACTTCTGCACCGGCCCCTGCTGGCCGACCCCGACCAAGCCGGGCCGCCCGGCGCCGGGCCTCGACCTCGTCCGCGCCACCCACACCGAACGCCCGTGGTTCGCCATCGGCGGCATCGACCTCACCAACCTGCACGAGGTGCTCCAGGCCGGCGCCACCCGAGTCGTCGTCGTGCGGGCCATCACCGACGCCGAGGACCCCCGCAAGGCGGCCGAGTCGTTCAAATCCGAACTTGATCGTTGAAATTTGAACTATCAGGCGTACTCTCGACGACGTGAGCGCACCTGTGCTGTACCTGAGCCACGGGGCACCCCCGCTGGCTGACGACGAGACGTGGACCAGAGAGCTCAAGGACTGGTCCGCCACCCTCCCGCGCCCGGAGGCCGTGCTCATGGTCTCCGCGCACTGGGAGGAGGCGCCGACCACCATCGGCGCGACCACGACCGTGCCGCTGGTCTACGACTTCTGGGGCTTCCCGCAGCGCTACTACGAGGTCACGTACGAGGCGCCGGGCGCGCCGGAACTCGCGAACGACGTGCGCAAACTCCTCGGCGGCCACGTCGAGCAGGACGCCACCAGGGGCCTCGACCACGGCGCCTACGTGCCGTTGAAGGAGATGTTCCCGGACGCCGACGTGCCGGTGCTGCAGATGTCGATGCCCACGCTCGACCCGCGCGAGCTGCACGAGATCGGCCGCAGGCTGGCACCGTTGCGGGACCAGAACGTGCTGATCGTCGGCAGCGGCTTCATGACGCACAACCTGAGCTGCGTGCACTTCGAACAGGGCCCGAACTACGAGCCGCCGTCGTGGTCGAAGGAGTTCGACGACTGGGCCGGCCAACAGCTCGCCGCCGGTGACGTGGACTCGTTGCTGGACTTCCAGACCAAGGCGCCGGCCGCCGGGATCGCGCACCCGCGGACCGAGCACTTCGCGCCGCTGTTCGTGGCGCTGGGCGCGGCGAGCGACGAGAAGGCCGCGAGCACCGTCGACGGCTTCTGGTACGGCCTGTCGAAGCGGTCAGTGCAGTTCAGCTGATCCGTCCAGGAACAGGGTGGCGAGCCTCCGCGCGATGGCGGGCGTCCCGTTGCGGACGCCCCCGCTCGCCATCAGCAGCAGCACCACGTCGTCGACCGAGAAGTCGGCGCGCAGCCGTCCGGTCGCCTTCGCCCTGCGGATGAGCTCGGCGAGCGACCGGAACGCCTGCTCACGCAGCGAGGCGAAGTCGATCGCGCGCGGGTAGGCCGTCGTGAACGCCGCCGAAAACCCGCGGTCGAGCACGTGCAGGCGGCAGACCTCCTGCACGGTGTGGCGGAACCCCTCCCACGGATCGGGGTGCGCCAAGCCCTCGTCGACCGCGACCGAGCAGGCAGCCATCTGCTCGGAGAAGGCCTCGACGACCAGCGCCTCCTTGGTCGGGAACCGGCGGTAGAGGGTCGCGGGGCCGACCTCGGCGCGGCGGGCGATCTCACGCATCGGCACGTCCAGGCCCTCCGTCGCGAACGCCTCGCGCGCGACGGCCATGATCCGATCGCGGTTGTCCTGGGCGTCCGAACGCAGGTGAGTCAGATTTCCGGTCACCGTCTCAGTTTCGGCTAAGTGGACGCCCTGTTCCACTAATTTCGCCGGCATGCGAGCTCTCCAGTTCTCCGAGTACGGCCCTGCTGACCTGCTGCGCGTCGCCGAGGTGGCCGAACCGCACGCCGGTGCGGGCCAGGTCCGCGTCGCCGTCCGCGCCTCCGGGGTGACGCCGGGCGACACCTACCTGCGCTCCGGGATGTTCGGCGACCGGTTGCCGTTGCCGCACGTGCCCGGGGTGGACGCGGCCGGTGTCGTCGACGAGGTCGGCGCGGGCGTGACCGGCGTGAGCGCGGGCGACGAGGTGTTCGGGATGGTCGACATCGCACGGCTCGGCGGCGCCAACGCCGAGTTCGCGGTGCTGGCCGCGTGGGCGCCCAAGCCGGCGACGCTCAGCTGGGAGCAGGCGGGCGGCGCGGCGGCCAACGCCGAGACGGCCACCAGGGCGCTGGACCTGCTCGGGGTGCGCGACGGGACGACGTTGCTGATCGCGGGCGCGGCGGGCGGGGTCGGATCTGTCGCGATCCAGCTGGCCACCGCGCGGGGCGCGAAGGTGATCGGCACGGCGGGACCCGCGACGCAGGACTTCGTCGGGTCCCTGGGGGCGACTCCGG
Organism: Lentzea sp. CA-135723; assembly: GCF_050936595.1. Taxonomy (NCBI): domain Bacteria; kingdom Bacillati; phylum Actinomycetota; class Actinomycetes; order Pseudonocardiales; family Pseudonocardiaceae; genus Lentzea; species Lentzea sp. CA-135723. The sequence goes on from NZ_JBNJMK010000001.1 coordinate 5,335,925, forward strand.
TGGTCTACGGAGAGGGTCAGGTCGATCGCGTCGGCGCGGTCGACGCCGTGCTGCACTGCGCGGGCGACGTGCCCGACCTCATCACGATCGCCGGTTCACCGGACCGCGTCGTCACGATCGCCGACATGTCCGGCGAGCACGGCATCCGGCTGACCCACACCGCCGGCGGTCCCGGCGCCGACCCGCAGGCGTTGCACGGCCTCGCCGTCGCCGCGGAACTCGCCGAGCGGGGCGCGTTCACCGTTCCGCTGGCCGGGGTCTTCCCGCTCGACCGCGGCGCCGACGCGCACCGGCTCAGCGAGACCGGCCACGCCCACGGCAAGATCGTCCTCACCTGAGCAACGCGAAAGCGCCGCGACACCTGTGAAGGTGCCGCGGCGCTTCGGTCAGAGAACTAGCCGCGGGTCAGCGTGAGGCCGTAGCGCGACAGGATCGGGTTGACCGGCTGGAAGTACGTGGTGCCGCCGGACGAGCAGTTGCCGGAACCGCCGGACGTCACGCCCTGGGCCTGGCTGAAGCCGGAGCCCGCCACCCACGAACCACCCGAGTCGCCACCCTCGGCGCAGGCGTTGGTGCGGGTGAGGCCCCGGACCTGGCCCTGCGGGTAGTTCACGGTCTGGTTCTTGGCCTGGACGGTGCCGCAGCGCCATCCGGTCGTCGAACCCGAGCGGCAGATCGAGGCACCGTTGGCGGCCTCACTGCTGCCCGTCACGGTCACGTTCGTGCCGTTGTAGCGGTTGACCCACGGGCGCGAGGTCCAGTTCGCGTTGGTGCGGACCCAGGCGTAGTCGTTGCCGGGGAACACCGAACCGGCGAACGTGCCCTGCGCGACGCGGTTGTAGCCGGAGACGGCCGTGCCGGTGGTGCCGCAGTGGCCCGCCGTCACGTAGCCACCGGACACGGAGAACCCGAGCGAGCAGCGGCCGCCGCCCATGTAGATGGCGTCACCGCCGCGCAGGTCGTAGAGCGGGGTGGGGCTCTCGGTGACCTCGTCGACCTTCACCGAGCCGCTGATCGACTTCGCGGTCGCGATCCACTGGTCGGCGGCGGCGTCGCGGACGTTCTTGTTGACCTCGACGACGACGCTGTTCGACTTCTCGTCCACGCGCCAGCTCGTGATGGCCGCGGGGGCCGTCATGAGGTCGAGGACCGACTTGGTCCCGTTGAGCTGGGAGAGCGAGTTCGCGACGACCTTGGTGTCCGCTCCGGTCACGGAGAGTCCTGATTTGGTCACGGCAACGGTCAGTCTGCCGCTGGCCTGGTCGATCCAGGCTCCACCGAACGCGTCACCGAGAGAGGCCTTGGCGGACTCGGCAACTTGGCCTGACTGGGCGTCACTGGCCAATCGGACGCGGGCCTGGTCAGCGTTCAGGCCCAAATCACGCTGGACCGCTTGGAGCAATTCGGCCGGGTAGCTCTCCGTATCGGAACCGGTTGGGGCGACTGGTGCGGCAGGGGCGCCAAACGCCGGTACGCTGAGAGCAGTCAGGACTCCGGTGGCGAGAACCACGGCACCGGTTACGCGGGCCGCACTCGTGCGGTTCATCAGACGTCTCCCTCACTTTCGGGTGCAGGGGAACCCGAGAGATCGGTTGCAGGGACCTCTCTCGGGGGCTCTAGGGGGACGGGTGGTGGGGCGGCGGCAGGGGTCGCCCCACCCCTCCCATCCCTTCTTGCCTCTCGGCAGAACGGCAGGCGCCGGGCTCAAGCGGACGTGCCACGAGCCTCATTGCGCCTCCTCCCGGTCTCTTTCGGACCGAATCCTTACGCCCGTTCGAGTGAAGTTGCGGACCTGTCGGCTATGACGCCCCGCCTCGAACGTGAACGAAGTGTGTCACAGCTCACGACAGATCAACTCCGGTGCGTAGCAATTGACAGTTAACTATCGCTCAACGTAGTGACGTGATCACCGAATGGGGTCGGACGTCGGCGGAGGCGTCGAGCTGCCCGAAGACTGTCGGGAATCTGTCGTCGACGAGGGCGGTCCGGTCGGCGTCGTGCTCTCGGTCGGCGACTGAACGGACGTGGTCGGACTAGGCGAAACGGTGATCGTCTCGGTCTTCGTGGTCTCGGTGTGAGTCTCGGTATGAGTGCTTGTGGATGGTTTGCCCGGATCGGCCGTGACGGGTTTTCCGGTGACGAGCTGAACGCTCGTAGCTGTGAGCACGGTCACAACGAACACGAGCACCGCGCCGACGGCGATGACCTGCCAGCGCTTCTCGCGTTCCATCGACCGTTGGTAGAACACGGCACCCAAAGTGGTCACCAGGCTCGCGAGGATCGCGCCGATGACGGTGCCGACGAGGTTCAGGCGAAGGCTCAGCACGGCCGCCGTGGCGGCGGCGAGCACACTCGCGACGAGCTTGACGGGGGTGATCTTCTCCTTCTCAGACATGACACACGTAGGACGTTGGGCACAGTTCACCGGTTGTGGCCCGGTGACGTGCATCATCAACGCCATGCGCCTGGTGACTCTCGAAGACGTCCACGCGGCCGCCGCCGCGATCGCCCCGCATGTCGTCCACACCCCGCTGCTGTCGTTCGACTCCGGACTGTGGATCAAGCCCGAGTCGCTCCAGCCGATCGGTGCCTTCAAGCAGCGCGGTGCCGTGAACGCGTTGTCCCGCATACCTTCCGAGGACCGGGCGCGCGGTGTCGTGGCGTACTCGAGCGGTAACCACGCGCAGGCGGTCGCCTACGCCGCCAAGACCCTCGGCATGCCGGCCGCGATCGTCGTGCCGGAGAACACGCCGCAGCTCAAGATCGACGCGACGCGCGCGCACGGCGCCGAGGTGTTCGTCGTCGGCATCACCGAACGCGAGTCGCGCGCCTACGAGCTCGTCGAGGAGCGCAAGGCGACGCTGATCCCGCCGTTCGACCACCCGGACGTGATCGCGGGCCAGGGCACCGTCGGCCTGGAGATCTGCGCGGATCTTCCCGACGTGGCAACGGTCCTGGTGCCGGTCAGCGGCGGCGGCCTGATCTCCGGCGTCGCGGTGGCCGTGAAGGCGTTGCGCCCCAACGTCCGCGTCATCGGCGTCGAGCCCGAACTGGCCGGCGACACCGCCGCGTCGTTCGCCGCGGGCGAGCAGGTCCACTGGGACGCGCACGACCGCGCCCGCACCGTCGCGGACGGACTGCGCGCCGAACCGTCCGAACTGACCTGGGCGCACATCCAGGAGCACGTGGACGACGTGATCACCGTGTCGGAGGACGAGATCCGCGACGCCGTGAAGCAGATCGCCCGCCGCACGCGGGTCGTGTCCGAGGCGAGCGGCGCCGTCGCCGTGGCCGCGTACCTGAACCGCTCGCTGCCCTCCGGTCCCGCGGTCGCCGTCGTGTCCGGCGGCAACATCGAGCCGGCGCAGCTCGCGTCGATCCTCGGATGATCACGCTCTCACAGGTTCGTTCGGCGGCAACGGTGATCGCGCCCCACGTGGTGCGCACGCCGTTGCTGTCTTACGGCGAGGGCTGGCTCAAGCCGGAAAATCTTCAGCCGATCGGCGCCTTCAAGCTGCGCGGCGCCCTGAACGCGTTGGCGCGCTTGGACAACCGCGCGAACGGCGTCGTCGCGTACTCCAGCGGCAACCACGCCCAGGCCGTGGCGTTCGCGGCCAGGCTGCACGGCGTCCCGGCCGCGATCGTGATGCCGGACAACACCCCGGCCGTGAAGATCGAGGCCACGAAGGCCCTGGGTGCCGAGGTCTTCATCGTCGGCATCACCGAACGCGTCGAACGCGCCGAGGCCCTGGTCGCCGAGCGCGGCGCCGCGCTGATCCCGCCGTTCGACCACCCGGACGTCATCGCGGGCCAGGGCACGATCGGCCTGGAGGTCCTCGCCGACCAGCCGGACGTGTCGACCGTCGTGGTGCCGATGTCGGGCGGCGGGCTGATCTCCGGCGTGGCGACGGCGATCAAGTCGCTGCGCCCGGACGTCCGCGTGCTCGGGGCGGAACCCGAACTGGCCGCCGACATCGCCGAATCACTCAAAACGGGCGAACTGGTGCGCTGGGACCCGTTGCGAAGGGCTCAGACGGCCGCTGACGCGTTGCGGGACGAGCCCTCGGCGCTCACCTGGGAGCACATCCGCGCGCACGTGGACGACGTGATCACGGTGTCGGAGGACGAGATCCTGACGGCCGTGGGCAGCTTGGCGCGAAGGGCGCGGCTGGTCGCGGAGCCGAGCGGGGCTGTGGCGGTCGCGGCGCTGGAGAAGATCGGCGGGGCCGGCGTCGCGATCGTGTCGGGTGGGAACGTGGATCCGGACCTACTGGTGAGCCTTCTCCCCGCCTGAGCGGATGTGCGTGGGCGGTCCCTCCACCCCGCAGTGCAGGCACTCCCCCGGATGCGGCGCCTCCTGCTGCTCCGGGGCGGCCGACAGCACGCCGTTGTCCACCCCGATCGCCAGCAACCCGCCGATGATCGCGGCGACCGCGCACAGCACCAGCGCCATCTCCCACCCGGCGGTCATGACCTCGGGCTTCGCGTAGTCCTCGCCCATCAGCCCGACGGCCGCCGGCAGCACGGCCATCGCGAGCAGGCTGCCGGTGCGAGCGACCGCGTTGTTCACGCCGGACGCGACGCCCGCGTGGTGATCGGGCGCGGAAGCGAGCACGGTGGCCGTCACCGGCGCCACCACGATCGCGAGGCCGATGCCGAACACCAGCACGCCCGGCAGCACGCCGAACACGTACGAGGCGCCCGGCGTGGCGTTGCGGAGCAGCAGCATGCCGAGGCCGACCAGGATCGGGCCGGCGATCAGCTGCAGCCGGGGTCCGTAGCGCTGGGCGATCTTGCCGGACGTCGAGGACGCCAGCAGCATGATGATCGTGATCGGCACGCTCGCGAGGCCGGAGGCCGTCGGCGAATATCCGAGGGAGATCTGGAGCTGCAGCACCAGCAGCACCATCACGCCGCCCAGTGCCGCGTACACCAGGAACGTCAGCACGTTCGACACGAGGAACGTCCGGTTGCGGAACAGCTCGGGCGGCACGAGCGGATCGGCCGACCGCTTCTGCACGACCCCGAACGCGATCATCGCGACCAGGCCGAGGATCGCCAGGACGTACGACTGCTCGACCAGCCCGCCGGTCAGCAGGGCCAGTCCCACGGCCCCGACCAGCGCGGACAGGTAGTTCGGGTGCCCGGCGGACTCGTCGCGCGACTCCGGCACGTACTTCAGCGCCAGGAACACGCACAGCGCCGCGACCGGCAGGTTCACCAGGAACGCGAGCCGCCACGACCAGGCCTGCACGAGCAGCCCGCCGACCAGCGGCCCGACCGCCGTCGCCACACCGGAGAGACCCGACCACGCGCCGATCGCCCGCGAACGGTCCTCCCGGTTGAACGACGACTGCAGGATCGCCAGCGCACCGGGCGTCAGCAACGCCGCCCCGACGCCCTGCAGCACACGGGCCGCGACCAGCACCGGAACGTTCCAGGCGGCACCGCACAGCAGCGAGGCCACGCCGAACCACACGACGCCGATCACGTACACCCGGCGCCGGCCGAACCGGTCCCCCAGCGACCCCGCGATCAGGATCAGCGAGGCCAGGGCCAGCAGATATCCGTTCAGGATCCACTGCAGATCGGTGACCGACGCCGAGAACTCGGCGCCGATCCGGGGCAGCGCCACGTTGACGATCGTCCCGTCGAGCATCGCCATGCCCGAGCCGAGGATCGTCGTGGCCAGCACCCAGCGGGCGCGCGGCGTGCCCCAGGCGATCAAGACGGCCTGTTCAGGGTCGCGACGAACTTGTACCGGTCGCCGCGGTACACCGAGCGCACCCACTCGATCGGGTTGCCGTCGGTGTCGTACGAGTGCCGCGAGAGCAGCAGCATCGGCAGGCCGATGTCGGCGCCGAGCAGCTCTGCCTCCTCAGGCGACGCGAGGGCGGTCTCGATCGTCTCCTCGGCGTGGCCCATCTCGACGCCGAAGCGCTCGGACAGCACCTGGTACAGCGACGCACCGGGCGCCAGGTACCGGCGCAGACCGCGGAACCGGCCCAGCGCGAGGTGCGTGGTCTCGATGGCCATCGGCTCGTTGTCGGCAAGGCGCAGGCGGTGCAGGCGCAGCACCTTGGCACCCGGACGCACGCCGAGCAGCCGGGCGAGCTCGGCCTCCGCGGGCATCTCGGAAGCCTCGATCAGCTTCGACGACGGCACGCGGCCCTGGGCCCGCATGTCCTCTGTGTACGAAGACAGCTGCAACCTCTGGGCGACTTTCGGTTCCGCCGCAAAGGTGCCCTTGCCCTGCACTCGGAGCAGGCGACCTTCGACCGTCAGCTCGGCAAGCGCCTGGCGAACGGTCGTCCTGGAGACGTCGAACTCCGCCGCGAGCGACCGTTCCGTGGGGATCGGCGAACCGGGCGGCAGCGCCCTCAACAGGTCGAGCAGGTGCCGCTTGAGACCCCAGTACTTGGGTTCGCGTTGCGCACGCGTCCTGGCGTCCACGCCTGATGCAGGCGTCGTCTCCAGCATGGCCTCCTCCTCGCACTCCATGTCACGCATCACAAGGATGCCTTGTCCGTGCCGATTCGTGCGTCCGAACCCCCGACATGAGCCGCGAAATTCGTCCGATGACTTCGCAACGTCTTGGCAACGCGCTTGACAGACGCGGTGACGCAGCACACGCTGTTCCGCATTGGTCTACACCACTTGGACGTTCCGGCCGAGAGCCGGGCTTGGTGAAAGGGCGCGAACTGTGAAGGGCTGGAGAGGACTCGCTGTCGGTGCCGCCGCGCTGGCAGTGGCCGTGTCAGGTTGTGGCACGAGCACGAGCAGCGGTGGAGCCACGGAGACCAAAGAGATCACCGTGTGGCTCATGGACGGCTCCGCGCCGACGACCCTGACCGACGCCTTGAACAAGGAGTTCGAGTCGGCGAACGGGATCAAGGTCAAGTACGAGGTCCAGAAGTGGACCGGCATCCAGGAGAAGCTGACCACCGCGCTGGCGAGCAGCACGCCGCCGGACGTCATCGAGCTCGGCAACACCCAGACGGCGAGCTTCGCCGACCAGGGCACCCTCGCCGACCTGACCGCGGACGCGGGCCAGTTCAACGGTGGCGAGTGGCTCGGCGGCCTCAAGGACTCGCTGACGCTGAACGGCAAGCAGTACGGCGTGCCGTTCTACGCCGCGAACCGCACCGTGATCTACCGCACTGACCTGCTCAAGGCCGCGGGCGTGGAGAAGGCTCCGACGTCGCGCGCCGAGTGGCTCGACGCGATCAACAAGCTGAAGGCCGCGAACGCGTCCAACCCGGACTTCCAGGCCCTGTACCTGCCTGGACAGTCCTGGTACTTCCTGCTGTCCCTGATCTGGGACGAGGGCGGCGACATCGCCAAGCAGGACGGCGGCAAGTGGACGGGCACCCTCGACACGCCGCAGGCGAAGGCCGGTTTCCAGGCGTACAAGGAGCTCTACGACGCGTCGGCCGCCAAGAAGGTCCCGGCGGACATCGACGAGGCGAAGCCCCAGCAGATGGAGGTCTTCGGCACGGGCAACGTCGGCATGATGGTCGGCCTCCCGTGGGAGCTCGGCGGCGCCGTCAAGGCGAAGCCGGACCTGGCCGACAAGACCTCGGCGTTCCCGATCCCGTCCAAGAAGGCCGGTTCGGCCGCGCCGGTGTTCCTCGGCGGCTCGAACCTCGCCATCCCGGCGTCCAGCAAGAACGCTGACGCGGCCAAGAAGTACCTGGCGCTGCTGTCCTCCAAGAACTACCAGGACCAGCTCGCCGCGGGTGGTGCCGTCCCCGGTACCTCCAAGGACACCTCGAAGCTCGCCAGCAACGCGATCGGCAAGGCCATGGCGGACTCGTCCCCCAACGGCAAGGTCACCCCGGTGACGCCGAAGTGGGCGGCCGTCGAGGCGGGCCAGAACCCGCTGAAGGACGCGCTCACCGCGTACCTGACCGGCGCGAAGACGCTGGACCAGGCGACGAAGGACGCGAGCGACGCCATCACCAAGGCGATGGCCTAGCCAAGCTGAGATGACGGCCGTCAACACGACCGAAGCGGCAGCGCCGGCGGGGACCATCCCCCCGGCGCTGCCGCCTGCCACGACCCGGGGGGCGCCCAAGCGGCGCCGCCGGGGCAGCGCCTTCGACCGGGCGCTGCCCTACCTGCTGCTCGCACCCGCCCTCATCGCGATCCTCTGGCTGATCGGCTGGCCGGTCGTCTCCGTCTTCGTGACGAGCTTCCGCCAGCTGAACCTCGGCGAGCTGGTGCGCGGCGAGGTCGTGTGGACGGGCCTCGACAACTACGCCGCCGTCCTGCAGGACGAGCGGTTCTGGATCGCCTCGCTGCGGACCGTCGTGTTCACCGTCGCCGTCGTCGGCGCCTCGGTGGGCATGGGTCTCGGGATCGCGTTGCTGATGCGCGTGCTCACGCCGTGGGTGCGGATCGCGTTGCAGATCGCGATGCTCTGCGCGTGGGCCATGCCGATCCTGGCGTCCACCACGGTCTACCAGTGGATGTTCGACCAGAACTACGGCATCTTGAACAAAACGCTGGTGCAGCTGGGTTTCGACTCCTACGCCGGCTACTCGTGGTTCTCGTCGGGCACCTCGACGCTGTCCGTCGTCGGCTTGCTGATCATCTGGCAGGCGATCCCCTTCCTCGCCTTCTCGCTCTACGCCGGGCTCGTCGGCATTCCGCGCGACCTCTACGAGGCGGCGGGCATCGACGGCGCCTCGCCGTGGCAGACGTTCCGCGCGGTGACGTGGCCGGAGATCCGGTCGCTGCTGATGATGGTGACGTTCCTGTCGACCCTGTGGGACTTCAAGGTCTTCGCCCAGATCTGGGTGTTCCGCGAGGGCGGTCCCAGTGGTGAGTCGACGACGCTGCCGGTGCTGCAGTACCTGGAAGGCATCGCGAAGAGCCACTTCGGCGTCGCGGCCGCGATCTCCGTGCTGATGATGCTGATCCTCGGCCTGATCACGTTCCAGTACCTGCGCAAGCTGCTGCAGACCGAGGAGGGCAAGCTCTGATGCTCAAGAAGTCTGCTGCGAACGTCACGGGCATCCTGCTCGCGCTGTTCTTCATCTTCCCGACGTACTGGATGATCACGTCGGCGCTGAAGCCCAAGGGCACGACGATCACGTCGGACTACGACCTGATCCCGTTCTCGGTGACGCTCACGAACTTCGTCACGGCGTGGACCAAGCCGGGCTTCCTGTCGTCGCTCGGCAACAGCCTGATGGTGACCCTGACGGCCGTGCTCGCCGCGGTGGTCATCGGCATCACGGCGGCGGTCGCCATGTCGCGCTTCGCGTTCCGCGGCCGCAAGAGCTTCGTGCTGCTGATGCTGGTCGCGCAGATGGCGCCGTTCGAGGCGTTGCTGATCCCGATGTTCCTGATGATGCGGGACCTCCAGCTGTACGAACACCTCTCGTCGCTGATCCTCGTGTACTTCGCGGTGACGCTGCCGTTCTGCGCGTGGACGTTGCGCGGGTTCGTCAACGGCATTCCGGCGGAGCTCGAGGAAGCGGCCATGGTGGACGGTTGCGGCCGTTGGCAGGCGTTCCAGAAGGTGACGCTGCCGCTGCTCGGACCGGGTCTCGTGGCCACCTCGGTGTTCGCGTTCATCACGGCGTGGAACGAGTTCCTGTTCGCCAAGGTGCTGATCCGCAGCCAGGACAGCGAGACGCTGCCCGTGTGGCTGTCCGGGTTCCAGACCGCGTTCGGCACCGACTGGGGTGGCGCGATGGCCGCGTCCGTCCTGTTCACCGTGCCGGCGCTGGTGTTCTTCCTGATCGTGCAACGCAAGATGGTCGCCGGCGTCACCGCTGGTGCTGTGAAGGGATGACGCGTGGATCAGTTGGCCGCTGCCGTTCTGCTTCCCGGATTCACCGGAACGACCGCCCCCGACTGGTTGCTGCGGCGGGTCGCTGACGGGCTGGGCGGCGTTGTGCTCTTCGGGCGCAACGTCGTCGACGACGCCCAGGTGACCGCGCTGTGCGGCGAACTGCGTTCGGTGCGCCCGGACGTGGTGATCGGCATCGACGAGGAGGGCGGCGACGTCACGCGTCTCGACGCGGGTCGCGGCTCCGAGGTGCCGGGCAACCACGCGCTGGGCGCGGCGGACGACCTCGACCTGACCCGCTCGGTGGCCGCGTCCATCGGCTCGCGGCTCGCGAAGTGCGGGATCTCGTTGAACCTCGCTCCGTCCGCCGATCTCGTGCTGACGCTGGACGACCCGATCATCGGCGTCCGCGCGTTCGGTTCGGACCCGGTGCTCGCGGCCCGGCACGTCGCCGCGTGGGTCGAGGGGTTGCAGGCCGTGGGCGTTGCCGCCTGCGCCAAGCACTTCCCCGGCCACGGAGCGTCCACTGAGGACTCCCACGAGCAGCTGCCGGTGCTGCCGCGCACCGAGGAGCAGCTGCGGGCCGTCGAGCTCGTGCCGTTCCAGGCGGCCGTGCACGCGGGCGTCCGTTCGATCATGACCGGCCACCTGGTGGTCCCCGAGTGGGGCCCGGCGCCGGTGACGCTGAACAAGCACGCGATCGACCTGCTGCGCACCGAGCTGGGCTTCACCGGCGCGGTGATCACCGACGGCCTGGACATGAAGGCGGTCGGCGGCGACCTCGCCCAGGGCGCCGTGCGCGCGCTGGCGGCCGGTGTCGACGCGATGTGCCTCGGCGGCATGTCGCTGGACGACGACGACCTCAAGTGGCTGATCGAGTCGATCGTGGCGGCCGTGAAGGCAGGCGACCTCTCCGAGGAACGCCTGGCGCAGGCGGCGGCCCGCTCGCTGGCGCTGGGCCTGCCGCCGTCCACCGTGGACGCCCACGACGCGGAGATCGGCCTCACCGCCGCCCGCCGCGCGCTGGAGGTCCGGGGCAAGGTCGACGTCGGCTCGTCCCCGGTCGTCGTGGACATGGTGGTCGACCCGTCGATCGCCGTGGGCGACGTGCCGTGGGGCCTCGGCCCGTACCTGCGCGAGGTCCTCCCGGGCACCGAGGTGATCGCCGTGCGCGACGTCTCGGCCGAAGAAGTTGCGCGGGTGTCCGGTGATCGCACAATCGTGGTCGTGACCAGAGACGCTCACCGCCACACGAGCGCTCGACAACTGGTAACAAACTTAACTAATCTGGGCCTGGACGTGGTGCACGTGGAAACCGGCGTGCCGGGTCCGGACCTGGGCAGCGTCGCCCGCATCGACACCCACGGCGGTTCTCGGGTGAGCCTCCGAGCCGCGGCCGAGCTGATCCTGAAAGGCACCACATGACCACGCAGCCAGGCCAGCACATGGCAGCGGAGATCGCCGCTCAGCCGTCGATCTTCTCGTCGCTCCACGCCTCGCGGGCGGCGATCGCCGAGGTGGCGGCCGTCATCCGCGAACGGGCCCCGCGCTTCGTGCTCTTCGCGGCCCGCGGCTCGAGCGACCACGCGGCCATCTACGCCAAGTACCTGACCGAGATCCTGCTGCAGCTGCCGGCGGGCCTGGTCTCGGCCTCGACGACCACGCTGTACGGCGCCGAGCCCGACCTGCGCGACGTCCTGCTGGTCACCGTCTCCCAGTCGGGTGGCTCCCCCGACCTGCTGGAGGTCACGGCCTCCTACCGCCGCCGGGGCGCGCTCACGGTCGCGGTGACCAACACCCCGGAGTCCCCGTTGAACGCGGCCGCCGAGCTCTCGGTGGACGTCTCCGCGGGTGTCGAGCACGCCGTCGCCGCCACCAAGACGTACTCGGCGACGCTGCTGGCGTTGTACCTGCTCATCGACGCCATCCGCGGCGGCAACGGCGAGGCGGCGGCCAACCTGGGCGAACTGGCCCAGGTGACGCTGGACGCCTCGGCGCCGACCGTCGAGGAGGCGGTCCGCCGCTACCGGTTCGTGGACCGCGTGCTCACCACGGGCCGCGGCTACTCCTACGCCACGGCGCTGGAGGCCTCGCTGAAGCTGGCGGAGACCTCCTACCTGGCGGCCCGCGCGTACAGCGGCGCCGACCTGCTGCACGGCCCGGTGGCCGCGGTGGACGGCGAGACCGCGGTCCTGGCCGTCACGTCGCTGGGCAAGGGCGGCGACTCGCTGCGCGACGCCCTCGACGTGGTGCACCAGCGCGGCGCGGACGTCGTGGCCGTCGGTTCGGCCTCGGAGAAGGTGGGCGCGACACTGTCGATCCCGATCCCCGAGACCGCCGAGGAAGTGGCGCCCGTCCTGGAGATCCTCCCGGTGCAGCGCCTGGCTTACGGCCTGGCGCTGGCCCGCGGCGGCGACCCGGACAGCCCGCGCGGCCTGAACAAGGTCACCCGGACCCTCTGATCCGCACCACCGGGAAGCCCCGCCCAGTCCCCCTGGGCGGGGCTTTTTCCTGTCAGCGGAACGTCTCGTCGACGAGCTTCTTCGTCATCTCCTGGAACGCCGCCGCGAGCGACAGGCCGGCGTCGTCGACGTAGTTCAGCGCGGCGGTCAGGACCTTGCCGCCGTCCGCCGTCGCGTACATCAACGCGGCGTGGCCCATCGCGCCTCCGTTGTGCGAGATCACCTTGCCGCCGGGCGTCTCCTGGACGAACACGCCCAGGCCGTAGCCCACCTTCGGGTGCGGGTCGAGCATCTCGGCGAGCAGCGGGGCCGGCAGCAGGTCACCCCGCAGCAGCGAGCCGATGAACGTGGCGAGGTCCGCGGTCGTCGAGATCATGTCGCCGCCGCTGGAGATCCACGACGGGTCGAGGCGGGTGAGGTCGATCGTCTCGTCCTCGTGCCGGTAGTAGGCGTGGGCGTGCGGTTCGGCGATCTCCGGACCGGCCGGCACCGAGGTGTCGTTCAGGCCGAGAGGGGCGAGCACGAGTTCGTTCATCGCCTCGGCGAACGGGATGCCGGTGATCTTCTGGACGAGGAGCCTGGCGATCACGTAGTTGGTGTTGGAGTAGCTCCAGTCCGCGCCGGGCTCGAACCGCACGGGCTTGGCCAGCGCGAACCGCACCAGGTCCGCCGGGTCGTGCGACTGGAAGCGGTTGTCCAGCCATTCCCTTCCCTGCCAGGGGATCCCCGGCGCGATCGTGCCGTCCTCGTAGTACTCGCCGGTGTGGTTGAAGATCCCGCTGGTGTGCTGGAGCAGCATCCGGACCGTGATCCGGCGGTCGACGCCGAACTCGGGCAGGTGCGCGTCCACCGCGTCGTCCAGCCCGAGCCGGCCTTCCGCCACGAGCCGGAGGACCGCCGCCGCGACGAACGTCTTGGTGTTGCTGCCGATCCGGACGTACCCGTTCGGCGGTGGCTGCGCGCTTCCGTCCAGTTCGCTCGACCCGGCGGACACGACCTGGTCGCCGTGTTCGTCACGCACTCGGATCGTCACACCGAGGAGACCGGCGTCGACCATTTCCTGGGCAAGTTCGTTTCTCATGAGCGAAACGCTACGTCCAGTTTCCTTATTGCAACAACGGCCTCGTTGCCTTCAAGTCGAGTATCAGCAGCTTAAAGCCTCAAGATCGTTGCACCGAGAATCGCCTCAACGCAACGATGCCGTTGCAATGGGAACGCACTGAACGACAAAGGGCGCTCCCCTCCCCGTGCGACGGGGGAAGGAAGCGCCCTCTGAGCGTTGGAGCTACTGGCCCGCGGTCGCGTAGCCGGCCGCGACCGGTGCGGCCACCACCGGAGCGTCGACGTCGAACACGACCTCACCGTCGACCCAGACCTTCTTGGGCCGCAGGTCCTCGTCCCACCACACCAGGTCCGCGACGGCACCCGGTGCGAGACGGCCGAGACCGGACTCGCCGATGACCTCGGCGGGCACGATCGTGGCCGATGCGAGCGCGTCCGCCACCGGCACGCCCACGGACACGATGTTCCGCACGGCGCGGTCCAGCGTGAGCGCGGAGCCGGCGATGGTGCCCTCCGGCGAGCGCGGCACGCCGTCCTCGGTGAGCAGCACGTCCGCCCCACCGAGGTGGTAGCGGCCGGGCGGCATCCCCGCGGCGGCGACGGCATCGGTGACCAGCGCGACTCGTGCCCCGGCGGCGTTGAACACGAGCCGGCACACGTCCGGGCCCACGTGCGCGAGGTCCGCGATGAGGCCGAGGGTGAAGCGCTCGTCGACCAGCGCGACGCCGGGCACGCCGGGTTCGCGGTGGCCGAGCGGGCGCTGGGCGTTGAACAGGTGCGTCACCATGCGGGCACCCGCGTCGGCGGCGGCGCGGGTCTGCTCACCCGTGGCGTCGGAATGGCCCACCGCGACGAGCACGCCGGCCTCGACGAGACGGCGGACCGCCTCCAGACCACCAGGCTGTTCAGGGGCCATGGTCACCATCCGCAGCGCACGGCGGATGAGTTCGTCGTCCAGCAACGCCGAGATCTGGTCAGGACCAGGCTCGACCATGAACGACGGGTCGTGCACCCCTGCCCGTTTCGGCGACAGGAAGGGGCCTTCGAGATGTACGCCCAACGGCCGGGCTCCCACGCCGTCGGGCAGAGCGGCGGAAGCGGCCAGGACCGCCCGCGCCTGCCTGAGCACCACGTCGACCGGTGCGGTGATCAGCGTGGGCAGGAACCGGGTCACTCCGGTGGACGGCAGAGCCTCGGCCACGGAACGCATTCCGGCGGCGTCCACCTCGGCGAAGTCGACGCCCACGGCGCCGTTCACCTGCACGTCGACCAAGCCTGGTGTCAGCAGGCCGCCGGACAGGACCTCTGCGCCAGGTGGTGCTTCACCGGTGGTCACCTCGACGATGCGGCCGTCCCTGATCCGCACCGAGGCAGGACCGACGATCGTGCGACCGAGCAAAGCGCGCGGTGCTGCGACAACGGCGTCCAAGATCCCTCCTTGAATGGTCCAGACCATTATGGCGACAACAGAGGTCCACGTCACGTGTCGTTAGGAGATAACCATCTCACATAAGACCTGGTTAATCAGCGCCGGAAATGCCGGGATGCGCCGAAGATGACCATCCGTGGCGCATACTGGTCCCCAGACATCCGAGGTCTACGACGAGTTGAGGGTGCCGTGGCAGTCACTGACGATGCGATCCTGCGCGTCAAGGAGATGATCGTTTCGGGCGAGCTGAAGCCCGGCGACCGTCTCCCGCGGGAGGCTGACCTGGCAGAACGCCTCGGCCTGTCGCGCAACTCGCTGCGCGAAGCCGTCAAGGCGCTGTCCCTCGTCCGCGTGCTGGACGTCCGCCAGGGCGACGGCACGTACGTGTCGTCTCTGAGGGCAGACGACCTGCTCGGCGCTTTGAGCTTCGTGCTGGACCTGCACCGAGGCGAAGATTCGGTCCTGGAGGTCCTCCAGGTACGCCGAATCCTGGAGCCCGCGGCCGCCGCGATGGCTGCCCAAAGGGTCGATCCGGACGAGATCGTGAAGCTGCGGGCCCTCTGCGACGCGGCCGAGCACGCCAAATCTGTCGAGGAACTGGTAGAGCACGACCTCGACTTCCACCGCGCCATCGCCCAGTGCTCCGGCAACGCCTACCTGGCCCAGCTCCTCGACACGCTGGCAGGCCCCACGGTGCGGGTGCGGATCTGGCGCGGCATCACCCAGTCCAACGCCGTCGACCGCACGGTCGCCGAGCACCGCGCCATCGTCGACGCGCTGGCCGCCCACCAGCCGGAGCTCGCCCGCAGCTGGTCCACGGTGCACGTGGCGGGCGTCGAGCAGTGGCTCTCAGACCTGGCGTAGCCCGCCGCGGCTGATCACTTGAGATCGAACGTGTGCGAGGTCGCCCGGCCGTGGGTGCCGGTGTAGTAGCCGGAGGCGGTGACCATGACCTTGGCCGTACCCGCGTCGACGAACTTGACGATCTCCACGCCACCGCCGTCCTTCGTCGGGTAGCCCACCCAGCTCACGGTCTCCGCCGGCGTCTTCCCAGGGCTCATCGCACCGTGGGGCATGAGCGTGTTTGCGAGCAGCTGAAGAGCGTGCAACTGGTCGTCCCCCTCCTTGTCGCCGACCTCTTTTCGCACGAATGCGAGCACGCCTTTCCAGGCCCAGCTCTCCAGCACCACGAACTCACCCGAGTCACGCACGCAAGCCAATCTGTCGGTCGCAGGGTTGTACGGCTTCGCTCGATGAAGGCTCACAAAAGTGGTGCCGGGTACCGCGTGACCCCAAACGGTGTCTCCGGCAACACCAAAGCCTTCCTCGGCCTGTTTGGCGGCGACCTCGGCCGTGGGGCCGCTCCACTTCTCCCAGAGCTTCTCGAACGCCCACGTCCCTCCTTCCACCGTCTTCGCCGCGATCTGGGCCCTGATCTCGTTGCCGAACTCGGCGAGCCACCCGGCCGCGGCTCCGCTCACTCCCGCCACGACAGGGGCCGCCGCCCCGCACGCCGTAAGGGTGGGTGCACCGACAGCCAGCGCCAAGGCACCACTCAGCGCTCTTCTTCGAGAAATCGCCATTGCCCCACCTCGTCGACTCGAACGGTTCTCCACGAAGGTACGCCGGAATTCGATTTCTCACACATAAAAAGGCCCAATGTAACAATTCGGGGAAACTGGGAACCCGAACGAGGCATGCACACAACAAATAGAGGACAAAAAGTGGAAGTGCGAACGCAGTGGCTCTCAGACCTGGCGTAGCTGCTCCAGCACCGCCCGCACCGCGGGCTGCCCGTCCGCCCGGTTGCGCACCACCGCCGACACCGTCCGGAACACCTGCTGCGTCAACGGCCGCAACGCCACCCCGGGCCGTCGCGCCACGGACGGCACCAGAGCCACCCCGAGCCCGGCCTCGACCAGCCCGCACATCACCCCGAAGTCGTCGCAGTAAGCCTGCGCCCGAGGCACGAACCCGGCGGCGCCGCACGCCCGCTGGGTCAGCTCGTGGCAAGACGCGTCCGTCCGGGGCATGATCCACGGCCGGTCGGCCAGCACGGCGAGATCCACGGAATCCTGCTGCACCAACGGGTCCGACAACGGCAGCGCCACGTTCACGGGTTCGACGAACAGCTCGAACGACTCGCAGGACGGCGGCAGCGAGCGCGGCATGATGTTGTACGAGTGGATCACCGCGATGTCGATGTCCCCGCGCCGCAACGCGGGCAACGACGCCTCGGGCTCCATCTCGTGCACGAACAGGTCCACATCGGACCCGTGAGCCGACCGCAACACCTGGATCACCCGCGGCAACAACGCTGCCACCGAAACGAAAGCCCCCACCCGCACCACACCGGACACCGAGGTCCGCAGCGAAGCCAGGTCGGCTTCGGCCGCGGCCAACTGGTCCAGGACCAGCTGAGTGTGCGCGGCCAGCACGTGCCCGGCACGGGTCAGGGCCAGCCGGCGGCCGTCGCGTTCGACCAGGGCGACACCGGCCTCCCGTTCCAAAGCCGCGAGCTGCTGGGACACGGCCGGCGAGGTCACGTGGAGGGCCTCGGCGGCGGCCGTGACCGTGCCGTGGACCGATAGTGCGTGGAGCAGGCGGAGTCGTCGCACATCCAACACAAAGCTCAGCTTAACGTTCCGGGCAGAACTTCTAACTGGAACTTCGTGAAGACTAGAGCCACGCTGGAGTCATGTTCGGACGAGTGCTGGTTGCGATGGTCACCCCGTTCACCCCCGACGGTGACCTGGACCTCAAGGGTGCGCAGGAGCTGGCCGCGCACCTCGTCGACAAGGGCGGCGCGGACGGGCTGGTCGTCAACGGCACGACCGGCGAGGCGCCCACGACCACCGACGCCGAGAAGGCGCAGATCATCAGGGCCGTCAAGGAGGCCGTCGGCGACCGCACGCAGATCCTCGCGGGCGTCGGCACCAACTCCACGCGGCACACCATCGAGCTCTCCCGAAGCGCGGAGCAGAACGGCGCCGACGGCCTGCTCGTCGTCACGCCGTACTACAGCAAGCCCACTCAGGAAGGCGTCGAGAACCACTTCCGCGCCGTCGCCGACGCGAGTGGCCTGCCCGCCCTGCTCTACGACATCCCCGGCCGCACCGGCACCGCGATCGACACCGAGACGCTGCTGCGGCTGTCGGAGCACCCGCGGATCGTCGGCGTGAAGGACTGCAAGGTCGACCTGCTCGCCACGGCGCGGGTCATCGCCGAGACCGGCCTCGACTACTACTCCGGCAACGACGAGCTGATCCTGCCGCTGTACTCGATCGGCGGCGTCGGCACGGTCAGCACCGTGGGCCACGTCGTCGGCAACGAGATCAAGGCGATGCTCGATGCCTACGACGAGGGTGACAACAAGGAGGCCCTGCGCCGCCACCAGGCCCTGCTGCCGGTCATCACCGCGATCATGACCCGTGAGCCCGGTGCCGTCGCCGTCAAGGCCGCGCTGAACCTGCTCGGCCTGCCGTCCGGCCCGGTCCGCGAACCGCTGGCCGGCGCCACCCCGCAGCTCATCAACGAGCTGAAGGCCCTCTTCTAAAGCCCGTAGACCCGGCGAGCGGTGCCCGCGAAGATCGCGTCCTGCTCGCCGGCCGACAGCTCCGAGACCAGTTCCTGCGCCGCACCGAGCCACTCCTCGTAGGAGGCGGCCAGCAGGCACACGGGCCAGTCCGAGCCGAACATCAGCCGCTCCGGCCCGAACGCGTCCAGCACGACCTCGAAGTACGGCCGCAGGTCCGCGACGCTCCACGACTTCCAGTCGGCCTCGGTGACCAGCCCGGACAGCTTGCACGTCACGTTCTCGTGCGCCGCCAACGACCGGATCAGCTCCGCCCACTCCCCCGGATCCGATCCGACGGCAGGCTTCGAGCAGTGGTCCACCACGAACTCGACCTGCGGCAACGCCGCCACGGTCCGCCGCGCGGCAGGCATCTGGTGAGGCAACGTCAGCAGCTCGTAGACCAGCCCGGCGGAGCCGACCGCGGCCAGCCCGTGCCAGACGTCCTCGCGGCACAACCACTCCGGGTCGGGCTCACCCTGCACCTGGTGCCGGATCCCGCGCAGCCACGAGCCGTCCGGCGAGTCCACCAACGCCGCCAGGGCATCGCCCACACCTGCGGACGTCAGATCGACCCAGCCCACCACCGCGCCGACCACGTCCGAAGACGCCGCCACGGCGAGGAACTCCGGCGTCTCCTCCGGCACGCACACCGTCTGCACCAGCACGGATGCCGAAACCTCAGGCGCAGCGGCAACGAAGTCGGGCTCCAGGAAAGAACGGCGGATCACGCCCATCGGCGGATCGGTGATCCAGTCCTGGTCCCGCACCGACAGGTCCCACAGGTGGTGGTGAGCATCGACGATCACGGCGTCGGAACCTCCGCACCCAGCAGCCCCGACGACTTCAGCTCGTCCCACAACCCGGCCGGGATCGGCGACGAGAAGTAGGCCGCGTTGGACGTCATCTGCGCGGCGTTGCGCGCCCCGATCACCACCGACTCCACGGCCGGATGTCCCAGGGCGAACTGGATCGCCACCTCGGGCAACGTCACCCCGTGCCGCGCGCACACCTCGGCGATGGCGCGAGCCCGCGCCACCAGTGCGAGAGGCGCGTCCTCGTAGTTGTACTTGGAGTCCTCGGCCACGACGGGCTTCGACAGCAGCCCGGAGTTGAACACCCCGCACGCCACCACCGAAACACCGCGCTCGACACAGGCAGGCAGGAACGACGGCAGCGACGGCTGTTCCAGCAACGTGTACCGCCCGGCCAGCATCACCACGTCGATGTCGGTCTCGCGGACGAACCGCTCCGGCATCTCCCACTGGTTCATGCCGACCCCGATCGCGCCGACGACACCCTGCGACCGCAACGACTCCAGCGCGGGATAGGCCTCGCCGAAGGCCTCGTCCCAGAAGTCGTCCGGATCGTGGATGTAGACGATCTCGACGCGATCCGTCCCGAGACGCTCCAAAGAGGACTCGATGGACCGGCGAACACCGTCGGCCGAGTAGTCGCGCACACGCCGGAACGTCCGCGGCACCGCGAAGCCCTCGTCGTCCATGCCGATGCCGTCGGACGGCTCCAGCACCCGCCCGACCTTCGTGGAGATCACGAACTCCTCGCGCGGCCTGTCCGCCAGCACGGCCCCGAGGCGGCGTTCCGACAACCCGAGCCCGTAGTGCGGCGCGGTGTCGAAGTACCGGACCCCGGCGTCCCAGGCCGCCGAGACCGCGCCGAAGGCCTCCTCGTCCGGGATCGCCCGGTACAGGTTGCCGATCGGCGCGCCGCCGAAGCCCAGACGAGACACAGCAACCTTCACGGCAGCTCCCACACGAGTCGCACATCGGGTTCAGCGCCGGAGTAGTCGTCCTCGACCTCCAGCAACAAGGCCATCCGAGCCTGCCACGGAACGTTGGCGGGATGCGAGGCCAGATGAGCCCGCATCGCCCGGTAGTCCTCCACCTCGACCAGGTGGAACAACTCCCGCCCGGACCGCCAGATCCGCCACGAGTGCACCCCGGCCTCGCGCAACGCCCCATCCAGTTCCAAAGGAATCGTGGCGTGGACGCGGTCGTACTCGGCCTCGGCACCGGCCCGGAGCCGGGTGTGCAACGCGACGGTCTCCACGGCCCTACTCCTGCTTCTGCCCGGTCGCGAACCGCGTCACGATCAGCGCCAGGATGATCACCGCGCCGTACGAGGCCTTGATGTAGAAGCCGGAAACCCCCTGCAACCGCAGGATCTGCTCCACCAGCCCCAGCATCAGCACGCCTGACAGCGCACCGAACAGCGTGCCCTTGCCGCCCTGCAACGAGATGCCGCCGATCACCGCGGCCGCGAAGACCTGGAAGATCATGCCCTCGCCCTGGGTGGCGGCGACGGATCCGAGCCGCCCGGTCATCAGGATGCCCGCGATCACCGCCAGCACCGACCCGATGATCAGCACGGTCCACACCACCCGGTCGACCCGGATGCCGGCCGCACGGGCCGCCTCCGAGTTGCCGCCGATCGCGTACAACGACCGTCCCGCGCGCAGGTACTTCAGCACGAAGATGCCCACGGCGTAACAAACAACGCAGATCCACACCGCCGCCGGCAACCCGAGCCAGGTCGTCGACCCCAGGTACAGGAACGACTCCGGCACGTCGATCAGCGACTTGCCCTCGGTGATCGCGAGCTGCAACCCGCGCAGCATGGTCAGCATGCCCAGGGTCACCATGAACCCGGACAGCCCGACCTTCAGGATCAGGAACCCGTTCAGCCCGCCGATCGCGACACCGATCAGGATGCACAACGGCAACGCGAGCCAGGCCGCGAGTCCGACGTCCAGCCCACCGGCCGACGACGGGATGATCAACGCGACGGCCAGCGCGGGCGCCAGACCGACCGTCGACTCCAGCGACAGGTCCATCTTGCCGACGATCAGGATCATCGCCTGCCCGAGCACCAGCAACGACAGCTCGCTCTGCTGGGTCAGCACGGCGATCAGGTTGTTGGCCGTCAGGAAGATCGGCGACAGCACCGCGCCGATGATCAGCAGGAGAATGATCACCGGGACCAGCGCGAGGTCCTGATAGCGCGCCAGCCGGAACTTCTGCTTCTCCACAGGCGCGGCCCCCGAGACCTGCGGTGTCATGGCCTTGGTCATTCCGAGCTCATTCCCTCGATCGCAGAGATCAGTTCCTGGTCGCGCCAGCCGCGGCCGAACTCCCGCACGACCTGGCCGTGGAACAGCACCAGCACGCGGTCGCAGACCCGCAGGTCGTCCAGTTCGTCCGAGACGACGATCGCCGCCTTGCCCCGCCGCGCCTGCGCGTCGACGACCCCGAGCAGCGACTCCTTCGACTTCACGTCGACACCCGCGGTCGGGTTGATCAGCACCAGCACCGACGGGTCACCGGCCAGCGCCCGCGCCATCACGACCTTCTGCTGGTTGCCGCCGGACAGGTCCGACACCGGCTGGTCCGGCCCGGCCGCCTTCACGTCGTACGAGTCGATCGCGTTGCTGCCCGCCGACCGTTGGGCGGCGGGCCACACGAACGCACCGGCCGTGCTCATCGTCGCGTTCTCCGCGATCGACAGGTCGAGCACCAGTCCCTGGTGGTGCCGATCCCGTGGCACACAACCGATTCCCGCCTTCAAAGCCGCCGGAACGTCACCGCCGCGCACCACGGATCCGTCGACGGAAATGGACCCGGCGGAAGGCTTGCGCAGCCCGTACACCGTCTCAGCGAACTCGTGCTTGCCCGACGACGCACTGCCGGCGAGCCCGATGACCTCGCCGCGCGTCGCCGACAACGTGATGTCCGAGAAGTGGTCGCCGCTCAGCGAAGACACCGCCAGCACCGTCTCGTCGGACGACGGCCGGTCGTCGCCGGACGGCACGTTCAGCCCGCCGGCCTCACCGGTCATCGCCTCGATCAGGTCGGGCTTCGACATCTCGGCCACCGGCGCGGTGACGATGTGCCGCGCGTCGCGGTAGACCGTCACCGTCTGGCAGACCTCGTAGACCTCCTGCAGGTGGTGCGAGATGAACAGGAACGTCACCCCGCGCTCCTGCAACGACCTCATCCGGTCGAACAGCCGCTCGATCGCCGGGCCGTCGAGCTGCGCGGTCGGTTCGTCGAGGATCACGAACCGCGACCCGATCGACAACGCCCGCGCGATCTCCACCAACTGCCGCTGCTCGACGGTCAGCGAGGACACCAACGCGTCGGGGTTCACCGCGACGTCGTAGGTCTCCAGCAACTCGGACGCCTCGGCCCGCAGCTTCTTCCACCTGATCAGCCCGCCGCCGAGGTCCTGCCGATTGATGAACAGGTTCTCGGCGACGGACAGGTCGGGCACGACCGTCGACTTCTGGTACACGCACGCGATGTGCCGGCGCCAGGCCGAGCTGTCGCTCACGGGCGGCGCGGGTTCGCCGAAGAAGCTGACCTCGCCCGCGTCCGGCGCACGCATGCCGGTCAGGACGGAGACCAACGTCGACTTGCCCGCGCCGTTGCGACCGACGAGCGCGTGTGACTCACCGGCGCGAATCTCGATGCTCACGTCGTCCAACGCGAGCGTGCGCCCGAACCTCTTCGTCACGCCACGCGCGACAGCCGCGTACTCACTCATCAGATCTGATTACCCCAGAACGCCTTGTCGTCGACGTTCTCCTTGGTGATCAGCGGCGCGGGCAGCTGGTCCTCCAGGCGGCCACCGCCGACGTCGACGATCGTGGAGTCGTGGTCCGTCGGGCCGGGCTGGAACGTCTTGCCCTCGACCGCGGCCTTCGCGTAGAAGAGCGCCCACTGCGCGTAGAGGTCGGCCGGCTGCGACACGGTCGCGTCGATCTCACCCTTGCGGATCGCTTCGAGCTCCGACGGGATGCCGTCGTTGGAGACGATCCAGACGTGCTTGGGGTCGGTCGGCGGGACGAGGAGGTTCTTCTGCCGCAACACCTGCAGCGTCGGCGCGAGGAACACGCCACCGGCCTGCATGTAGATGCCGTTGATGTCCGGGTGCTGGTTCAGGCGCGTCTGCAGCGCGGCGGACGCCTTGGCGCCCTCCCAGTCCGTCGGCTCCTCGAACACCGTGATGCCGGGGTAGTTCTGCTTCATGCAGGCGGCGAACGCCTCGGAGCGGTCGCGGCCGTTGACCGACGACAGCGCGCCCTGGAACTCGACGACCTTGCCCTTGCCGCCCAGCTTGTCGCCGAGGAACTTGCAGGCCTTCTCGCCGTACGCCTTGTTGTCCGCGCGCACGACCATGTAGGTCTTGCCCTTGTCGGGGCGGGTGTCGACGGTGACGACCGGGATGCCCGCCTTGTCGAGCCTGTCCAGAGTGGACGCGATGGCGCCGGTGTCCTGCGGGGCCATCACGATCGCCTTGGCACCCTGCGACTGCAGCGACTGGGCGTTCGCAACCAGGTTCTCGACCTTGTTCTGCGAGTTCGTCGGGTTCAGCAGGTTGATCCCGAGTTCCTTGGCCTTGTCCGGGAAGTACTTGATGTAGGAGTTCCAGAAGTCGGAGTCGGCTCGCGGGTGGTCGGCACCGATCGGCCCGACGCCACTGGCTCCGGTGCCGGCGGCTCCACCGCCGCCGCACGCGGACAGTGTCAGTGCACCGGCGAGCGCGAGGCACACCGCGGCGGTGAGGTTGCGACGCTTCATCGTTGTGTTGCCTTTCATGACTGCTTGGGACGCAAGCGCAAGCCATACATGCCACCGTCGACGGCGAGGATCGTGCCGGCGGTGGAACCCGAAAGCGGGCTCGCCAGATAAGCGATGGCTCCCGCGACCTCATCGGCGGAGACGAGCCGGCCGTGCGGCTGGCGCGCCTCCAACGCGGCCCGCTCGGCGGCTGGGTCCGGCGCCGAGTCGAGCAGACGGCCCACCCACGGGGTGTCCGCCGTGCCGGGGGCGACCGCGTTGACGCGAATGCCTTCGCGGACGTGGTCGGCGGCCATCGCGAGCGTCAGCGAGTACACCGCGCCCTTGCTGGCCGAGTAGAGCGCTCGCTGCGGGAGCCCGGCCCAGGCAGCGATGGAGCAGGTGTTGACGATCGCCGCGGCGGGCGAGTTCCGCAGGTGCGGCAGCGCGGCGCGGGAGACCCGGACCATGCCGAGGACGTTGACGTCCAGCACCTTCGACCACTGGGCGTCGTCGTTGGCCGTGACGTCGCCCTGCGCGCCGATGCCGGCGTTGTTGACCACGACGTCGAGCCGTCCGAAGCGCTGGACGACCTCGTCGATGGCTGCCCGGACGCTCTCGTCGTCCGAGACATCCGCGCGGATGCCGACCAGCGGGTCCTTGACGTCCGGGTTCAGGTCCAGCGCGACGGCCGTGGCACCCCGGCTGCTCAGCAACTCGGCGGTCGCGAGTCCGATGCCGGACGCGCCGCCCGTGACGACGGCGACGAGTCCTTCGAAGTCGGTCATTCCGCACCCTCCAGCTCAGTCCACACAGGACCCTCTGGGTAGACGTAGTCGGCCAGCGTCTCGTCCTTGAGCTGGGCCGAAAAACCCGGCTGCGTCGGCGCGAGGTAGCGGCCGTTCTCGACGACGGCCGGGTCGAGGAAGTGCTCGTGCAGGTGGTCGACCCACTCGATCACGCGCTCGCCGACCTCACCGGACACGGCGACGTAGTCGAAGAACGACAGGTGCCGGACCAGCTCGCACAGGCCGACCCCGCCGGCGTGCGGGCACACCGGGATGTCGAACTTCTTGGCCAGCAACAGGATCGCGATGTTCTCGTTGACGCCCGCGACCCGGCACGCGTCGAGCTGCAGGAAGTCGATCGCACCGGCCTGCAGCAGCTGCTTGAAGATCACCCGGTTCTGCACGTGCTCGCCGGTGGCGACTCGGATCGGGGCCAGCGCGTCGGCGATCGCGCGGTGCGCCAGCACGTCGTCCGGCGAGGTGGGCTCCTCGATCCAGTACGGGTTGTACGGCGCCAGTTCCTTCATCCACCGCACGGCCGTGTAGACGTCCCAGCGCTGGTTCGCGTCGACCGCCACGCGCACGTCGTCGCCGACGACCTCTCGGGCGAGCTTCATCCGGCGGACGTCGTCGTCGAGGCTGCCGCCGACCTTGAGCTTGATCATGTCGAAGCCGTCGGCCAACGCCTGGCGCGCGAGTCCGGCGAGCTTCTCGTCGGAGTAGCCGAGCCAGCCGGGCGACGTCGTGTAGGCCGGATATCCGTCGCGGGCAACGGTTTCCACGCGTTCGGACTTGCCGTGCTCGACCTTGCGCAGGATCTGCAACGCCTCGTCGGGCGTCAACGCGTCGGAGAGGTACCGGAAGTCGACCAGGCTGACGATCTCCTCGGGCGTCATCTGCGCGAGGAACCTCCAGACCGGCAGCCCGGCGCGGCGGGCCGCGAGGTCCCACGCCGCGTTGACGACGGCGCCGATCGCCATGTGCGCGACGCCCTTCTCGGGCCCGAGCCAGCGGATCTGCGAGTCGCCGATGAGCTCGAAGTACAGCTCCGCCAACGCCTTCGCGTTCTCCGGCACGTCCTTGCCGACGACGTGCGGCGCCAGCGCCTTGATGGCGGCGGCCTGCACGTCGTTGCCGCGGCCGATGGTGAACGCGAGCCCGTGGCCCTCCGGCCCGTCGTCGGTCCGCAGCACCACGTAGGCAGCTGAGTAGTCGGGGTCCGGATTCATCGCGTCGGAGCCGTCGAGCTCGCGCGACGTCGGGAACCGGATGTCCAGGACGTCCAGTGCGGTGATCTTCGGCATCACGCCTGCCCGAGGGTCTGGCGCTGCTTGCCGAGGCCTTCGATCTCCAGTTCCACGACGTCACCGGCGCGCAGGTACGGCTTGGGCTCCGGCTGGCCGAGCGCGACACCGGCGGGTGTACCGGTGTTGATGACGTCACCCGGACGAAGGACAAGGAACTGGCTGAGGTAGCGCACGATCTCCGCGACCGAGAAGATCATGTTCTTGGTGGAGGAGTTCTGCTTGATCTCGCCGTTGACCCAGAGCCGCATCTCCAGGCTCTGCGGGTCGGCGATCTCGTCGGCGGGCACGAGGAAGGGGCCGAGCGGGTTGAACGTCTCGCAGTTCTTGCCCTTGTCCCACGTTCCGCCGCGCTCGATCTGGAACTCCCGCTCGGAGACGTCGTGCGAGAGCACGTACGCGCCGACGCACGCCAGAGCCTCCTCCTCGGATTCCAGGTAACGCGCGGTGCTGCCGATGACGACCCCGAGCTCGACCTCCCAGTCGGTCTTCACCGACCTGCGCGGGACGAGCACCTGGTCGTACGGGCCGACGATGGTGTCGGGCGTCTTGAGGAACATCACCGGCTCGCCGGGGATGTCCGCGCCGGTCTCCTCCGCGTGGTCGCGGTAGTTGAGGCCGATGCAGATGACCTTGCCCGGATGCGCGAGCGGCGGCCCGACGCGCAGGTCCTCGTGGTCGAGGACGGTCAGCTCGTTCGCTTCGAGTGCGGCGCGCACGCGGTTCACGCCGTCGTTCGCGAGGAACGCCCCGTCGATGTCCGGGGTGATCGGCAGGAGGTCGTACGTGATCCCGTCGTCGGCCCTGACTGCGGGACGCTCATCGCCGACCGGCCCCAGGCGCAAGAACTGCACGGCCGTTCCTCCTCTGCTCACACCCTACGAAATACATCGGATGTATAGCCCCGCGAGGCCGCTCTCGTCTAGGGCTCGTCCGGAAGTCGTCCGATGAATAAGAGGAGTTGATCATGAATCTCGCCGCCGCGTCAGTCCTGGTCGGCGCACTGCTGGCACCGGCAGCGCCGGTCGAGCCTGTAACCGTTTTCGTGGAGCTGACCTCGACCGCAGCGGTCGACACGGGCACTGTTTCACAGGCGCGTTCAGCACGGGACACCACGTCCGAGCACGCTTCCCGGGTCGTGTCCCGGTCCGGTGGCCGGGAAGTCGCCCGAACGACCAACGCCGTGCCCGGCGTGGTGCTCTCGACGGACAAGTCGCGTTTGTCCTCGTTGTCGCGCATGCCCGAGGTCCGCGCGGTGCACCGAATGGTCCCCAAGCGGCTGTCCAACGCGCACGCCGTTCGGCTCACCCGGACGTCCGACGTCTGGAAGTCGCTCGGCAAGTTCGGCGACGGCGTGCGGATCGGCGTGATCGACACCGGCATCGACTACCGGCACGCGGACTTCGGCGGCGGCACGTTCCCGACCGCCAAGGTCGTCGGCGGCTACGACTTCGCGGGCGACGCCTACACGGCCAAGCCGGGGTCGGTGCCGGAGCCGGACGCGGATCCCCTGGACTGCGAGGGTCACGGCACGCACGTCGCCGGCACCGCGGCCGGGTTCGGGGTGAACGCGGACGGCACGACCTACCGCGGTTCGTACGCTTCCGTCGATCTGGATTCGTTGAAGATCGGCCCTGGCACGGCGCCCAAGGCGTCGCTCTACGCGTTGAAGGTGTTCGGCTGTGAGGGTGGCACGAACCTGACCGCGCAGGCCCTCGACTGGGCGCTCGACCCCAACGGCGAT
The DNA here is from genome assembly GCF_050936595.1 of Lentzea sp. CA-135723. Lineage (NCBI taxonomy): Bacteria > Bacillati > Actinomycetota > Actinomycetes > Pseudonocardiales > Pseudonocardiaceae > Lentzea > Lentzea sp. CA-135723. The sequence continues at coordinate 5,363,669 of NZ_JBNJMK010000001.1, forward strand.
GGCGACTTCTCCGACAGGCTCGACGTGGTGAACCTGTCGCTGGGCAGCGACTTCGGCGCTCCGGACGACCCCGACGCGTTGTTTGTGCGCAAGCTCGTCGAGCACGGCGTCGTCGTGGTCGCGGCGGCCGGCAACGGCGGCGACTTCTACGACGTGTCCGGCTCGCCGGGCAACTCAGCCGAGGCGATCTCCGTGGCGAACAGCCGCGACTCGTTCTCGATGCTGGACGGCCTGGAGGTGGCCGGGAAGCAGTACGCGGGCCAGTACAGCCAGAACTTCAAGGACTCGTTCGACCTTTCGAAACCGGTCGTGAAGCTCGCGTCCAACGTGGACGGTTGTCAGCCGATCTCCGAGCCGCTGGCCGGGAAGATCGTCTGGCTGGAGTGGGACGACAGCGACGCGACGCGCGCCTGCGGGTCCGGTGCCCGCACGGACAACGCCTGGAAGGCCGGGGCCGCCGGTGTCGTGCTGCCGACGACGTTGCCGGTGTTCGCGGCAGGAATCGCCGGAAACGCCCACATCCCCGCGTTCCAGCTGACCGCGGAGGCCGCTCAGGCCCTGCGCCCTGCCCTGGACGCCGGAACGCTGACCGTGCGCCTGACCTCGTCGCTGAAGGTGGCGGTCAAGTCCGTCTCGCCGTCGATCGAGGACACGATCACGCCGTCGTCCTCGCGGTCGCGGTCGTCGATCGCGGTGGCCGCACCGGGCGACACGATCTTCTCCGCCGCCTCCGGCACCGCCTCGGACGGCGTGTCGATGGGCGGCACGTCGATGGCGTCGCCGCACGTGGCGGGCATCGCGGCACTCGTCCGCCAGGTCCATCCCGAGTGGACGGTCGCGGAGGTCAAGGCCGCCCTGATGAACACAGCCTCCGGGGTGGTCAAGGACTCGAAGGGCGTGCGCGAGGCACCGATGCGCGTCGGCGCCGGCCGGGTCGACGGGCTCGCCGCGCTCCAGTCCGACGTCCTGGTGCTCGGCGACGCGGCGTTCGGCACGGTCGAGGCCGCCGGCCCGACGTCGATCAGCAAGTCGTTGAGGCTGGTCAACAAGGGTGCGCAGACCGTGTCGCTGACCGCACGCTACGAGCCGATCACGTCGGTTCCCGGGGTGACCTTCAAGGTGGTGACGCCCCAGGTCACGCTGCGGCCGGGCGCGACGGCGTCGGTGCCCGTGCAGGTGCGGATCTCCGACCCCGGCGCGCTGCGCAAGACGCCCGACCCCACGGTGTCGCTGGAGGAGGGCCGTCAGTTCCTGGCGGAGGCCTCCGGCCTGGTGATGTTCACCGGCGACCGCACGCTGCGCGTTCCCGTCTACGCGGCGCCGAAGCCGGTGTCGCGGCTGACGCTGGCCCGCGGCCGCGTCGCGGGTCGCGGCCTCGACCAGCCCGGCTACCAGTCGCGGATGACCGTGCTGAACCTCGGCGCCCGTTCCGACCGGCTCCCGTCGTGCGGCGAGGGTGTGCAGGACGACTGCGCCGTCAACCGCACCGCCCGCGGCGGCGACCTGCGGTACGTCGGCGCCACGGCGACCAACGACCTGCTGGCGTTCGGCGTCGCCACCTGGGACACCTGGGCGAACATCGGCAGCACCACCAAGCCCGAGGTGAGGTTCTCGGTGGGCGGCAAGGACTTCGTGACGACCGCCGAGAAGCAGACCAACCCGGACGGCGACATCACGGCCGACATCTGGCTCGCCCGCACGGTCGTGGCCGGCACGAAGGACGTGGTCGACGAGCAGCCGTTGAACGGCTTCGACGGCTCGACCGACACCAACCTGTTCGACAGCGACGTGGTGGTGCTGCCCGTTTCGCGAGCTTCGCTGCCGTCCGGCCCGGTCACCTACACGGTCGGGGTGCAGAGCCGCTACACCGCTCCGGCCGACACCGATGACCTGGTCGACGTGGCCCCGCAGGCGACGTTCGACTACAGCTTGATCGTTCCCGCACTGTCCACTGTGGTCCGTCCGGGTGATCGAGTTCCGGCCGGCTCGCTGGTGCTGTTCCACCACAACGCAAGCGGTAACCGCGCCTTCGTGCGGTGACACCCGGTTGGGCGTGCCTCCCGCACGGGTCTCTCGGCATACTCGATCGTTATGGATCTGGTCGTGGGACTCGACGCGGGCGGCACGTCAACCAGGGCCCTGGTGCTCGACCTGGACGGCACGCGGCTGGGCCAGGGCGTGGCGGGCGGCGCCAACCCCAACTCGCACCCGCCGAACGTCGCCGCCGCGCACATCGGCGAGGCGCTGGCGGAGGCGTTGGACGGCCTCGACTCCCGCAAGGTCCGCTCGGGCGTCCTCGGCATGGCGGGTGCCACGAAGCTCGCGGACCCGGCGATCTTCGACCTCTTCCACGACGCCTGGACGCACGCGGGCCTGCACTGCCCGATGCGGGTGGTCACCGACATCGAGGCGGCCTTCGCCACCGGCACGTCGTCCCCGGACGGCACCGCGCTGGTGGCGGGCACGGGATCCATCGCGGGCCGCATCGCCGGGCACCGGATGGTCGCCCAGTCCGGCGGCTACGGCTGGCTGATCGGCGACGACGGGTCGGCGTTCTGGCTGGGCCGCGAGGCCGTCCGCGCCACCCTGAAGCTCCTCGACCTGGACGCCCCGCTGGAGGGCCTCGCCACGGCCGTGCTGACGGCGGCGGGCGCCAAGAACCGCGGCCAGCTCATCAACGTCGTCAACGACCGGCCGCCGATCGCGCTGGCGAAGTTCGCGCCGCTGGTCAGTTCCGCCTACCACCACGGGGATCCCGAGGCCCTGAGCATCGTGGCGAACGCGGCCCGCCTCCTCGCCGACACGGCCACGGCCGTCCGCGACCCCTCCGACACCTCACCGATCGTGCTCGTCGGCAGCCTGATCAAGACGCCGGTCGGCACGCGGCTGAAGGAGGAGCTGCTCGCCCGGTGCAACGCTCAGGTGATCATGGCGACGGAGGGCGCGGCCGGGGCGGCGTGGCTCGCGGCGGTCGACGTGCTGGGCCCGGACGCGCCGCGGCCCAGCCGCTCATGACGCCAGCAGGCGGCCCGAGTGCGGGGTCCTCTCGTGGTACGCCCTCAAGAGCCCGGCGTGCACGTCGTCCACGTGCTCGGCCGCGTCGTCGTTCCACACCAGCGTGATCCGGCGGTGCAACGGGTTGCCGATGATCGGCTTGAGCAGCACGCCCGGCACGTCGTGACCGGGGAAGAAGCCCGCCACCGCACCGGTCGACCGCACCAGGTCGGCCGCCACGGAGGAGTCGACGCCGAAGTGCGCGCACCGGGGCGTGAACCCGACCGCCTCGCACGCCAGGTCGAGGTTGAGGCGCCCGCCGTGGTGCTCGTCCGGCACGACCCACTCCTCGCCGGCGAGCTCGGACAGCAGCACCTCGCTGCGCCCGGACAGCCGATGTCCCACCGCGACGCCGACCATCATGCGTTCCGTGACGACCCCGCGCAGACCGACCGCCTCGGGGTAGCGCAACGGGCTGCGCGGGAACTCCACCACCAGCGCCAGGTCCAGCTCGCCCGTGCGGACCAGTTCCAGCACGGTGTCGCCGCCGCGTTCGACGTGCGTGGTCTGCGGCAGGCCCGGCAGCACCTCGCGGACGACCCCGACCAGCAACGCCGTGGGCGACCCGACCACCCCGCCGAGCCTGATGCCCGAGTCGCCGCGCCGGGCGAGCTTGTGCGAGGTGACGAGCAGGTCGTCGAACCGTTCGACGAGGTCCTGGGCCCGCAGCACGACGTGGCGGCCCAGTTCGGTCAGCTCGACGCCGTCCGTGCGGCGCAGGAACAACGGCCCGCCGAGACCCGCCTCGATCCGGCGCACCTGGGCGGTCAGCCCGGCCTGCGCGATCTTCAGCTGGGAGGCGGCCCTGCTGATGCTCCCCGCACGCGCCACGGCCAGCACCACGTGCAGATGTCTCAGCTCCATTCGCACTGACGAAGCCTAAAGGAGTTGCTGACCAACAAAATCGGCCACGTGGGTGTCACCAGATGACGCACCGTGGTCGGCGCAGGCCGGATTGCTCTGTCAGGGCGATAACCCGCGAGTTATCGGCATCTCACACCTGCCGCCGCACGCGCGGGCTACCCCAGGCTGTTGACCACCAAACGACAGCAGGAGGTGTGTGCCAATGAGGAAAGCGTTGCGGCTGCGGCGGCTTTCCCGTCCGAACGACGACAGGTACCTCTTCGTGCCCTTGGACCACAGCGTTTCCGACGGTCCGGTGGTGCCGCGCGACCGGTGGCACGAACTGGTCCGTTCGGTCGTGCTGGGCGGCGCCGACGCCATCATCGTCCACAAAGGACGGGTACGGGCGATCGACCCGGCCGTGCTGGGCGACTGCGCGTTGATCGTCCACCTGAGCGCCGGCACCGCGCACATGGCAGACGTCAACGCGAAGGTGCTGGTCGGCGAGGTCGACGAGGCGTTGCGGCTCGGCGCGGACGCGGTGAGCGTGCACGTCAACATCGGCTCCGACACCGAAGCCGCCCAGCTCACCGACCTCGGCAGGGTCGCGGCGGCGTGCGACTCGTGGAACGTCCCGCTGGTCGTGATGGCCTACGCTCGCGGCCCTCGCGTGAGCGACCCTCGCGACCCCGCGCTGCTCGCGCACGTCGTCAACATCGCGGCGGACCTGGGCGCGGACATCGTCAAGACCACGCTCTCACACTCGGCCCGGGACATGGCCGACGTCGTCGCCAACTGCCCGATTCCCGTTGTCGTGGCCGGTGGTCCCGCTTCCACGACCAGCCTCGCGGGCCACGCCAGGGCCGCGATGGCGGCCGGCTGCGCGGGCCTCGCCGTGGGACGACGTGTCTTCACCTCCCCGGCCCCGATGCCGCTCGTCGCCGAACTGGCGGCGATCGTGCACGCGCCGGCCGACGCAGGCCTCATCCACGCACTGACAGCCTTGGAGAACCGGTGAAGTTCGCCTGGATCGACGTCCGGACCGTCCCGGAAGCACAGCGCACCGCCGTGATCGACGCGGCCGTGCACAGCCGCGTAGCCGGTGTCGTCGCGGACGATCCCGCGCTGCTCGACAGCCTCCCGCCCACGATCACCCGCGTGCTGGTCGGCTCCGCTGTCGACAGTCCACACCTGGTGATCGTCCCGGTGGACGACCAGGACGCGCTCGACCGCCTCCCGTCGCGCTCGGCGTTCGTGACGGTCAGCGACGACCGAACTTTGAAACTCGCCTGCGCCGCAGCCGAACGCCTGGACCACACGCTCGTCAAGTTCACCGACCCGACCAAGATCCCCCTCGAAATCGTGATCGCGGCCGCGCACGGCGCCCCCGGCAAGCTGATCACCGTCGTCACCGACCTCGTCGAGGCCGCGATCGTCCTGGAGTGCCTGGAACACGGCTCCGACGGCGTCCTGATGGCCCCCGCCGACGCGACCGACGTGTTCCGCCTCGCCCGCCTGCTGGAGGCGAAGTCCGAGCCTTTGACGTTGACCACGCTGACCGTGGAAGCGTTGACGCACAACGGTTTGGGCGACCGCGTCTGCGTGGACACCGCCTCGCACTTCACCGAGGACGAAGGCATCCTCGTCGGCTCGTTCTCGTCCGGCTTCGTCCTGTGCTGCAGCGAGACACATCCGCTGCCGTACATGCCGACCCGGCCGTTCCGCGTCAACGCGGGAGCGCTCCACTCGTACGTCCTCGGCCCGGCCAACCGCACGAACTACCTGTCCGAACTGCGCTCCGGCAGCAAGGTCCTAGCCGTCAACGCCGACGGCCGCACCCGCGAACTCACCGTGGGCCGCGCCAAACTGGAGTCCCGCCCCATGCTCACGATCACCGCCCGCTCCCCGGAAGGCGTCGTGGTCGACCTGATGGTCCAGGACGACTGGCACGTCCGCGTCCTCGGCCCCGGCGGCAAGGTCCTCAACGTCACCGAACTCCGCCCCGGCGACGAACTCCTGGGCCACATCGCCACCGAACAACGCCACGTGGGCCTGCCGATCGGCGAGTTCTGCAAGGAGTCCTGATCCACCAGGAAGATCATCCCGAATATGGAGCTGCTCCATGCGTCCTACCTTCAGGCACATTTGACCGGAAACAATGGCAGGAAACGACTTTCCGGCCCTAGCTTTCGACCATGCCCAAAAGATCCTCCAGCGTGGTGGGGCGTGAGTTCGGCGGCATGATGCGCGCCATCATCGCCAGGACCGGCTACACCCACCGCCAGCTAGCGGAACGACTCGGCTGGCAGGAAGCCAAGATCTCGGACATGACACTCGGCAAGGGTGGCGTGTCCGAGGCCGACGTCATTCTGCTGCTCGGCTACTGCCACGCCACCGTGGAAGAACGAGAACACCTCCTCGAACTCTTCCGCGAATGCGGCAGCGCCTGGCTCCAGATGCCGAAGGACGGTGTTCCGGACCAGGTGCGCACGCTCATCGAGCACGAGCAGATCGCCGACGAGGTCATCGACTGGTCATTGATCCTCGTGCCAGGTCTGTTGCAGACACCCGACTACGGCTACGTCGTCACCGCGCACGCTCCCTCGGTCGAAGCGGAGAACGTTGCCAAGGTCGCTGCGGCAAGGGCGGCACGAGCGGACATCCTCGAACCAGGCCGGAAGTTCACATTCTTCGTTCACGAGCAGGCGCTGTGGCTTCAGGTCGGCGGCCTGGAGGTGTGGCGGGAGCAGCTCGCTCATCTGCTCCGGATGTCCGTGCGCAAGTACATCAGCCTGCGGGTCGTCCCGCGCTCAGCAGGAATGCACGCCGGTACGGCCGGCGATTTCCGGATGATGAAGTTCCCGAAGTACCCGCCGATGGTCTACATCGAGAGCGTGAACTCCTGCCTCTTCTTCGACGACCCGGAAACCATCAAGATCCACGACAACGTCCTGACGGCCCTCGCAGCCATCGCGCTGACTGAGGAAGAATCGAGGGCGGTGATCGACGGCATCTTGGAGGGGCTCTGATGACCACTTGGCGCAAGAGCAGTTTCAGCGGCGGCGGCAACAACTGCGTCGAAATCGGCCACGGCGTGGGCATCCGCGACAGCAAGGCCCCAGCGACCCACCTCCCGGTCTCCGCAGAGGCCTGGCGCGCGTTCCTGCGTTCCCACCGCGAGACCCGGTAACCCTCGGTAACGTCCCCCTCACGCACGTGCAAGGGGGGCCCAAATGACCGATCCGAACCAACTCATCGAGGACTACGAGCAGCGCACCGCAGCCCTGCTCGACCAGGCAGAAGAGGCCAAGTCCCAGCTCGCGAACCTGACCGGCGCCGCCACCAGCTCGGACGGCGCCGTGACGGTGAGCGTCAGCGCAGGCGGAGCACTCCTCAGCCTGAGCTTCGGCACCAAGGCCGACGACATGCCCAAAGACCGCCTGGCCGCACTCGTCATGTCCACGGCCAAGCGAGCCCAGGCCCAAGCAGTGAGCCAGATCGCCACGATCATGGCCCCGCTCATCGGCGACAACAGCGAAGCCATGCAGTTCGTCCAATCCCAGATCCCGCACATAGACGTCCCGGACGAGCCCGCACCACCCACACCACCCCAGTTCGTGGTGAACGAGGAACAACAGGAAGCCGCCTCCCAACCACCTCCTCCTCGCCCGGCCCGCCGCCCCGCCGAGGACGACGACACGGACTTCGACCAGCGCAGCCTCTTCAAGAAGGAAGGTGGCTGGTGATGACGGGCTTCAACGTCGACCTCCAGGCCCTCGACGTCCACCGGCGGGAACTTCAGGCTCTCCTCAGCGGGCTCCCGGACGCCAAGGCGTCGGGCGCTGACAACCTCTGGAACTTCGAGGCGTGGGGTGTCGCGGGCCAGCCGTTCGCGGCGCTCATGGGCAACTGGACGGGGGACGCGAGCGAGTACGTCGACGCCGTCAAAGAAGCGGGTGACGTGCTGATCCAGCGCTTCGCCGACATGTGCAAGACCTATGCCGACCAGGAAGAGTCCGCCGCGGAGATGTTCCGGAAGCTGCGCGAGGGCCTGGACGGAGGTCAGCCGTGAGCGAGCCTGGTCCGCAGAACATCGGCGAGCTGAACCCACTCGACGCGACGAAGGAACCCGAGGGCGGCGGGACCGAGGTCTTCTCCAACTTCGACAGTCCCACTCAGGCCTGGGACGCGGCGGGCATCTTCAGCAGCTCCGCGAACCTGATCTACGACGGCATCAAGGGCGACTGGACCGCCGTGCTGGGTGACGCAGCCGGTTTCGGCATGGATCTGCTCGGCTTCGTGACGAACCCGCTCGGCAGCCTGCTGTCGGCCGGGATCGGCTGGTTGATCGAGCACATCGCGTTCATCAAGGAGGCGCTCGACCTGGTGGCGGGCGACCCGGACGCCGTCAACGCCATCGCCGAAACGTGGACCAACATCGCGAAGCGCATGCAGGAGACCGCGGACAAGTACACGAGCACGCTCGGTGCGCTGTCCGGTGCTCAGGGCCCGGCGATGGACGGCTACCGCAGGGCGGTGCAGGACTTCTCGAACGTCGTGGCCGGCGGCGCCAGTCATGCCACCTCCGCCGCACAGGCGATGACCGTCGCCGCGTCTGCCGTGGGCGTGGTCCGCGGCGCGATCCGCGACGCCATCGCGACCTTCGTGTCCAACGCGATCATCAAGTTCGCGGCGGCGACCGCACTGGCACCGGTGACGTTCGGCGCGTCGGAGGCGGCGTTCATCGCCGACACCGTCGCCCAGGGCGCGATCACCGCGGGCAAGAACGCGAAGAAGGTCAGCAAGGTCGTCAAACAGCTGGAAAAGGTGTCCGACGAGGCCAAGAACTCGCGGAACATGATCAAGGGCACGACCAAGAACCTCAAGAAGACGGTCACCGACTACAACCGCGACGCCGCCAAACACGCCAACAAGGCGCTGCACATGGCGAAGAAGGCGGAGGCGGGCAAACTGGACGCGGACGACGCCAAGAAGTTGCGGGAGCTGGGCGAGCAGGGCGAGAAGTTGATGGCCGACAAGAAGAAGGCCATCGACGACCTGGTGGAAACCCGCGGCGGCAACCTCCGTGACCGCCTGGGCACCGGTGACCCGAGGCTGGACGATGCCGCTGACGTGCTCGAACGGGAGCTGCGTCCCAGGGTCGCCGGCCACGAGCTGCCGTTCTCGGTGCCGAACTACCCGAAGGTGCTCGGCAACGCGGTGGTCCAGGAGTGGAGCGACCAGACGCACCGCGAGGCGGACGCCGAGGCCAAGCAGGACGACAAGAACGAGGCCTGGCGCGAGTACTGGGAGGGACAGCGCGCGAACGTCGACCAGTCCAGGTCGTTCCCGCGCATGGAGGGCGATCTGTGATCGAGGTGCTCGCCCGCAGAGCCGCCGGTCTGCTCCTGATCTTCCTCGCGGCGGCGGTGCCCGTGGTCTCCGCGGCCAGGCTGTCCGCCTGGGAGAACGCGCTCGCCGCGAGGAAGTCGGTCGCACCGCTCGGGATCGCCGACGTCGCGGTCATCGGCACGGCGTTGTGGGCGGTCGTCCTCGTGGGCCTGTGGTGGCACTGGCGGCGCGTGACGATGTGGCCGATCTGGTCTCGCTGGGCGTCGGTCACCGGCCTGTTCGCGGCGTTCCTCGAATGCGCACAGCTCGCGGGCGACCGGGGTGAGCCGGTCGCGCTCGGCCTGTGGCTGGGCCTGGCCGTCCTGTGCTGGGCGCTGGGCGAGGCCGTCCGGCTCGTGATGACGCACCCCGTCACCACGCGCCTGATCGCGTCGAAGCTCGAGATCCCCTTTCCCGTGCGTGATCTGAAGGCGAGGCTGTGCGTCCGCGAGGACCGGCTGGTGCTCGACAGCCTCGCCTCGCGGCGCAAACGTTCGCGGGACGTCGTCGCGGTGCCCTGGACGGCGCTGCGGTCGATCGAGCTCGTCGAGGTCGAGCAGGAGATGACCTGCCAGGTGATCATCTACGCCGGCGGGGACGTCGGCAGGCCGCGCACGTTCGACGTGCGGCCCGGACCCGCTCTGCACGTCGTCGGCACAGTGCGCGAGTTGCTGATCCCGGTGACGGCGGAGGTCGGCGCGACCGCGCTCGCGGCGGTGCGGGCACGTTCCGAGGGAATCGAGACGGGCGAGCGTCCGCTCTGGTCGTACCGGCCGTTGCGCAGGCACGAGCTGCGGCCCGCGAACTGGGAGTTCCGGACCGACAGCCGCCCCTACGTCCTGGGTGTGGTCGGGGCGTTCCTGCTCATGCCGCTCGTGATGCTCTGCGGGACCGTGCTGTCCCAGTTCACCGGATCAGCGCGGATGCAGAAGCAGTTCCAGGTGGTCGACGGCCACGCCGACTCGATCTGGGTCGTGACGCTCGGCATCGGCTCGGTCGTGTTCCTCTACCTGCTGAACCGCTTCGTGATCCAGGAGTTCATCGGCTTCATGAAGCACCAGGACTCCATCGAGGCGTACCCGGAGGCTCCGCCGCTGCCACCGAAGACCGGGACGGTGCCGGGCTCCGGCAAGAAGCGGAAGAAGCGCTGACCTAAGAGGCAGACTCCGGTACCCGCGGATGACGGAACCCGGGGTGGTCCGCCGGCAGCGCCCGCCGCAGCACCCACCCCGACACCAAAATGCACACGATCTGCAGCGGCCAGGACAACGCCACCCGCAAGGTCGCCAGCCAGAACACCTGCGCGTCCAGCCACAACGGCGTGAAGACGGCCACCCGCAGCACGTACTGCCCGACCCACGGCCACGACGCCACCGAGTAGGCCCGCAGCAGGTCCGGGTCACGCCGCCACCGCGTCTTCTGCCCCAGGATCGTCCCCACCACGAGCCCGAGGAACGGCCACCGCACCGCGATCGACCCCGCCCAGGCCAGCGCCGAGGCCACGTTGGACAGCAGCTGGATCAGGAAGAAGTCCTCGACCCGCCCGGTGTACAGAGCCACCAGAGCCGCCGCCACCACGAGCAGGACGGACAGCAGGACCGCTCGGGGTTTGTCGCCGCGCACGAACCGCACAACGGCGATCACCACGCCGCACAGGACGGCGGCGACGGCCCCTGCGCCGATCGAGTGACCCCAGATCAGCCACCCCGCCACGAACGCCAGGGGCGGCAGGGAGGCGTCGAGGGCGCCGCCCCGGCCTCCTAGCAGTGATGCGAGCGACTCCTGGCGCACGTCCGTCATGTCTCCAGGGTGCCTTAGGTGAACCTAAGTCAGGTAACGGACCCGTATCGGGGATTGACCGGCGTGAACGGCGTCACTACCGTTGCCCGAAATCGTCTGGAAAGTTAACAGACAGGAGCGGACCTAATGCGTGCCGGAAGCCCACGACTGCTGCGGGAGATCAACGACCGCGCAGCCATCGAGGCTCTGCTGCGCAACGGGCCGCTGACCAGGTCGGAGTTGGAAGGCCTGATCGGTCTTTCGAAGCCGGCGACCGCACAGCTGCTGACGAGGCTCGAAGACGCCGACACGGTGGTCCGCAACGGACTTCGTGGTGGTGGACGCGGGCCGCGCGCTCAGCTGTGGTCGGTCAACGGGGCGCTTGCGCACATCGCCGCTGTCGATCTCACCCCCGAGACGGTCGACATCGCCATCGCGGACATCTCCGGTGCCGTGCTCACCGAGCACAAGGCGCCGATGCCCGCGAAGCACGGCGTGCTGGAGGCGTTCGTGAGCGCGGTCGGCAAGGCTTGCGGGCAAGCGGGCCTGAGCGCCGACCAGCTGCTGCACGTCGTGGTGGGCTGTCCGGGAGCGGTGAACCCCGCGAACGGCGAGCTCGCCTACGCACCACATCTGCCCGGCTGGAGCAATTTCGACATGCCCGGCCAGTTGCGGGAGCAGCTCGCGACCTCGGTGAGCGTCGAGAACGACGTCAACCTGGTCGCGCTGGAAGAAATGGTCGCCGGTAGGGCCACCGAGGTGCGCGACTTCGTCGTCATCTGGCCCGCGGACCTCGTCGGTGCCGCCGTCGTCGTCAACGGAGCGCTGCTGCGCGGTGCCTCCGGTGGCGCGGGCGAGATCGACGGGCTGATGATCCCGGACCGCGCGGCGGCCGACACCGACACGGACCGCTCCGGCGGCACGTTCGGTGAACTGCTCAGCAACACGTCGATCTGCAAGCTCGCACGGGCCCACGGGCTCGCCGCGCGCAACGGCCACGGGGCCGTGCGCAAGGCGTTGGCCGCGGGTCCTGCGGGCCGTGAGTTCATGGCCGATCTCGCCAAGCGCATCGCCACGGGCGTGGCTAGCGTCGTCGCGGTGCTCGACCCGGAACTCATCCTCCTGTCCGGCGACATCGCGCAGGCAGGCGGAACCACGCTGAACGACCTCGTTGCCGCGGAACTGCGGCAACTGGTGGTGCCGCGAACGCCCGTTCAACTGGCTCTGGTCACCGGGAAACCAGTGCGCAGCGGCGCACTGCACTCGGCCCTGGCCGTGGCACGTGAACAGGTTTTCGGCCTCCCGGCCGCCACTACAGCTCCATTCCGCGGCCCTGTGGTCGCCGGGTCCCCACGTTGATCGAGAAGGAGTGCACATGCGCAAGCACACCCGTGCTGCCTTGCTCTGTGTCGCCGCAGCGCTGACCCTCACCGCATGTGCGGCGGGCAAGGGTGGTGGCGCCAACTCTGACGCCGCAGCTGCTCCTGGCAAGGACGACAAGCTCACCCTCACGGTCTGGAGCAACTACTCCGACCGCGAGTACGAAGAAGTCACGAAGGCCCTCAAGACGTTCAACAAGAAGTTCCCGAACATCGAGATCAAGCACGAGGGCTCGCAGGACGACGACAAGATCACCGCGGGTATCCGTTCGGGCAACACGCCGGACGTCGCGCTGTCGTTCACCACGGACAACATCGGCCAGTTCTGCTCCTCGGGCGCGTTCCAGCCGCTGAAGTCCTACATCGACCGCGACAAGGTCGACCTGAACCAGCTCACCCCGGCGGTTCAGCAGTACACCGAGTACAAGGGCAACCGCTGCGCGATGCCCATGCTCAGCGACGTGTACGCCATGTACTACAACAAGGACCTGCTCTCGACGGCCGGCATCACGAACCCGCCGAAAACGCTCGACGAGCTGTACGACGCGGCCGTGAAGGCGACCAAGAAGGCGCCGAACGGTGACATCGAGGTCGCGGGCTACCTGCCCACGATGGGCTTCTACGCCAACCGCCCGACCATCCTCGCGCCGACGTTCGGCGCGGAGTGGGAGAAGGACGGCAAGTCCGGTCTGGCCAGCTCCCCCGGCTTCACCGAGATGATGACGTTCCAGAAGAAGCTCGTGGACTTCTACGGCTACGACCAGCTGGAGCGCTTCCGCGCCGGTCTCGGCCAGGAGTACTCCGCCGACCACGCGTTCCACCAGGGCAAGATCGCGATCATGATCGACGGTGAGTACCGCACCGCGTTCCTCAAGGCGCAGGCACCGCAGATCAAGTTCGGCACCGCCCCGTTCCCGACCTGGAAGCCCGCCGACTACGGCACGGCCTTCACCACCGGCACGATCATGGGCATTCCCAAGGGCGCCAAGAACCCCGGCGCCGCGTGGGAGCTGATCAAGCACCTGACGTTCGACACCGACACGATCGTCGACCTGTCCAACGCCATCAAGAACGTCCCGAGCACCAAGGCCGCCATGGACAGCCCCAAGCTGGAAGTGGACGAGCAGTTCAAGACGTTCATCGACCTCGCCAAGAGCGACAAGCTCAAGGGCAACCCGGTCACCCCGATCGGTGACGCGCACATCAAGGCCGTCACGGACTTCTCGATCTCCTACCAGTCCGGCAAGGTCCCGGACCTGGCCGCCGGTCTGAAGGAAGTCGACAAGAACATCGACGACCAGATCGCCAAGAGCGGTAAGTAAGGGACTCGCCAGATGACCGCCACGCTCGGCGCCCGACCCGCCCCCGGCAGGGGGCGGGCTCGTGCCCGCCACCGTCTCGCCGTGCTCGGGTTCATGGCCCCGGCCATCATCGGCTTCGCCATCTTCTTCGTGTACCCGTTGATCGCCACGGTCGTCTTCAGCTTCACGAAGTACGACCTGATCAACGCGCCGGAGTTCAACGGCCTCGCGAACTACGAGTTCATGTTCAAGGATCCCCTGCTGATCAAGGCGATCTCGAACACGCTCTGGTTCGTCGTGGTGCTCACGATCGCGCGGACGGTGTTCGCGCTGGGCGTGGCATCGGTCATCGCTCGTCTGAAGTCGGGCGTCGGGTTGATCCGGACGCTCTGCTACCTGCCGTCCCTGGCGCCACCGGTGGCCGCGACCCTCGTGTTCTTCATGGTCATGCGCCCCAACGGCGGCCCGCTCGACAGCGTGCTCGGCTGGTTCGGCATCGACTCGCCGCTGTGGTTCGCGGACCCCGCGTGGTCCCGGCCCGGCATCACGGCGATCATGCTGTGGATCTCCGGCGACCTGATGATCATCATCCTCGCGGCGATCCTCGACGTGCCGCAGGAGCAGTACGAGGCGGCGGAACTCGACGGCGCCGGCCCGGTCCGGCGCTGGTGGCACGTCACGCTGCCGACCATCTCCCCGGTGCTGCTCTTCGGCATCGTGAACTCGGTGATCCTCGCCCTGCAGCTGTTCACGCAGGCTGTCGTCGCGGGTTCAGCGGCCTCGGGAGCGGCGGACGCCACGGGATCGACCAAATATCTCGGTTTCCCGGACAACTCGACGCTGACGTTCCCGGTTTACCTGTACACGCAAGGCTTCCGCTACTTCGACATGGGCTACGCGGCCGCCATGGCCACGGTCCTGTTCATCATCTCGTTCGCCGTGACCATCGTCCTGGTGCAGCGGATGCGGAAGAACTCCACCGCTGAGGAAGGGGGTCCGGGAGCATGACCGCCACGCTGACCAAACCACCGGTCGACGTCCCCGCGGAGCCGGAGCAGCCGCGCCGCAAGATGAGCACCGGCGCTCTGCTGAACTGGGTCGCGACCCACGCGCTCGGTCTCGCGCTCGGCCTGATGTTCGCCACCCCCGTGGTGTTCGTCTTCCTCACCGCGGTGATGTCGGACGACCAGGCGTTCACCGCGGACCTGTGGCCGCGCGAGTGGCACTGGGGCAACTTCGTCGAGGTCTTCGACAAGGCGCCGCTCTTCCAGTACCTGATCAACAGCCTCACGTACTCGCTGCTGGCGACTCTGGGCATGCTGATCTCGTCGATCCCCGCGGCCTACGCGCTGGCGAAGCTGAAGTGGCGTGGTAGGAACATCGCGTTCATCCTCGTCATCGGCGCCATGATGCTGCCCCCGCAGGTCGTCGCCGTGCCGCTGTACGACACCTGGTCGTCGCTGGGCCTCACCGGCTCGCTGGTGCCGTTGATCGCGCCGTACTTCCTGTTCGACGCGTTCAGCATCTTCCTGCTGCGCCAGTTCATGCTGACCATCCCGCAGTCCTACGTGGACGCCGCGAGGGTGGACGGCTGCTCGGAGTTCCAGGCGCTGGTGCGGATCATCGTGCCGATGGCGAAGCCGGGCATCGCGGCCACCGCGCTGTTCTGCTTCCTCTTCACCTGGAACGACTACTTCGGGCCGTTGCTCTACACGGGCGAGGTGAAGGACCAGTGGACGTTGTCGCTGGCACTGGCGACGTTCAAGGGCATGCACATCGTCCAGTGGAACTCCTCGATGGCCGTCACGTTCCTGACGATGATCCCGGCCGTCGTCCTCTTCGTCTTCGCCCAGAAGTCGTTCGTCAAGGGAATCACGTTCACGGGGGTCAAGGGATGAAACTCACCGTCGTCGGTGGCGGGTCCACCTACACACCGGAGCTGATCGACGGCATCGCCGGCCGTCGCACCAGCCTGGCGGTGGACGAGATCGTCCTCGTCGACCCGGACCAGCACCGCCTCGGCATCGTCGGCCCGTTCAGCCAGCGCCTGCTGGAGCACGCGGGTCACCCGGCGAAGGTGCGCACCACCTCGTCGCTCGAAGAAGGCATCGAGGGTGCGTCGGCTGTCCTCCTCCAACTGCGGGTGGGCGGGCAGAAGGCGCGTGCCTCGGACGAGACGTTCCCGCTCACCTGCGGGTGCGTCGGCCAGGAGACCACCGGCGCGGGAGGCCTCGCCAAGGCCCTGCGGACCGTGCCGGTGGTCCTGGACATCGCGGACAAGGTGCGCCGGCTGGCCGGGCCCGACACGTGGATCGTGAACTTCACGAACCCGGTCGGCATCGTGACGCGCGCTCTCCTGCAGGAGGGGCACAAGGCGATCGGCCTGTGCAACGTGGCGATCACGTTCCAACGTTGGACTTCCGCTCTGCTCGGCGTCGATCCGTCGTCGGTGGAGCTGGAGCACGTGGGTCTCAACCACCTCACGTGGGAACGCGGCGTGTACGTGGACGGCGTCGACCGGCTGCCTGAGCTGCTCGAGAAGCACGTCGACGGGCTGGCCGAGCACATCGGCATCGACGGCGGGCTGATGCGGCGCCTGAACATGGTGCCGTCGTACTACCTGAACTACTTCTACAACCACGACGCCGTCGTGAAGAAGCAGCTGAACGAGCCGCCGCGGGCGGAGGTCGTTGCTGCCGTTGAGAAGGAACTGCTCGACATCTACGGCGACCCGTCGGTCGTGACGAAGCCGGAGCAGCTGTCGCAGCGCGGCGGCGCGTACTACTCCGAGGCGGCCGTGCAGCTCGTGCACGCGCTGACCGGTGGCGAGGGCGCGGAGAAGCACGTGGTCAACGTGCAGAACAACGGCTCGCTGCCCTTCCTGCCCGACGACGCCGTGATCGAGGTTTCATCCACTGTGGACGCTGATGGCGGCAAGCCGCTGCCCGTGCGTCCGGTGGAACCGTCCATCTCCGGCATGATCTCGCACGTCACCGCGTACGAGTACCTGGCTCTGGAAGCAGCGAAGCACGGCGGCCGGGACCGGGTGGCCGACGCGCTGCTCGCTCACCCGCTGATCGGCCAGCACGCCATCGCGGACCAGCTGGCCGACGAGCTGATCGCGCAGAACCGCGATCTGCTGCCGTGGGTGAAGGGAAACTGACAACGATGACCGACCGGGTGCTCGCCATCGACGGCGGGAACAGCAAGACCGCGGTGCTCTTGGTCGACGCGGACGGCAAGGTGCTCGCGCAGGTGCGCGGGCCCGGCGCCCCGCCGCAGACCGTGGGCATGAAGCGCGGACTCGACGTGTTCGAGGGACTGGCACGTGAGGCCGCAGCTCAGGCGGGACTGTCCCCCGACGAGCCGATCGCCGCGCACACGTCCGCCTACCTCGCCGGGGCCGACCTGCCCCGCGAGGAGGAGGACCTGACGCGGGCGATCACCGAGCGAGGTTGGTCGAAGACCACGTTCGTCGGCAACGACACGTTCGCGCTCCTGCGGGCAGGGACCGCCGCCGCTGGGGGTGTGGCGGTCGTCTGCGGTGCGGGCATCAACGCCGTGGGTGTCGCACGCGACGGACGTACCCACCGCTTCCCCGCCCTGGGCGCGATCTCGGGTGACTGGGGTGGCGGTGGCCAGCTCGGCAACGACGCGCTGTGGCACGCCGTGCGGGCCGAGGACGGCCGCGGCAAGCCCACGCTGCTGCTGGACGCACTGCTCGCGCACTACGGCGAGAAGTCGATCTTCAACGTCGTGGAGAAGATCCACTTCGAGGAGATCGAGCTCGACCCGCACGCCTTGTGCCCCTTGGTGTTCCAGGTGGCGGCGCAGGGTGACGAGGTCGCGCTGGCGCAGGTCGACCGTCTCATCGAGGAGATCGTCCTGCTGTCCACGGTCTCGATGCGCAAGCTCGACCTGATGAACGAGCCCGTCGACGTCGTGCTCGGCGGTGGCGTGCTGACGCACACCGGCGAGACGGTCGTGGGACCCGTCCGCCAGCAGATCCTGGAAGCCGCACCGCTCGCCCAGGTCCGCCTGGTCGACGTCCCGCCCGTCGTGGGTGCGGCGCTCCTCGGCCTCGACCACATCGGGGCCTCGCCGAGCGCGGAGCTGAGGCTGCGCTCGGCCTACAACGACCACGTTCCGGCGCCTGAGCTGGACGTGGCGGCGAGCGGCTAGCCGCTCGCGGAACCCGTCTCAGGGGGTAGATCGGCGGCGGCGCCCCCTGAGACGGTCCCGAACACCTTTCCGGGTGGACTGGACCGGCGGCGGCGTCCGCCCGGAAAGGCCCTACGACCCCGCAGCGACCTCACGCGCCGAGGCCGCTGCGGGGTTTTCCACTTGCGACGGAACGGGCGCGCCGGTGCGCGGGGTCACCACGGGGTTGGAATGCGGAGGCGGATTGACCGCTCCTCCGGGTGGGCCGCTCAGCGCGACAGCGGCCAGCGCGGCGGCTGTGAGAAGCGCTACACCGAGGGAAACGAACGGAAGGGGCAAACCAGAACGCACCCGGCAGAAACTAGCGACACCAAAGGACGAATCCCCCGGAATCGCCTCTAGTTTCCCTCGATCGAGTGGTAAAAGAATCGTCACCCAGTGCAACAAAACCTACGATGCCGTAACCGACGGTGGCGTAACCACGGGTTCGTTGTGCATGCTAACTAGTCGCCTTCGGACGGGAGCCCGCAGGCGGTGGTCGGATAGGCACGTCGCACGGAGATAGGGGGATGTTGTGCTGCTGCGATGGAACAGTCTCGTGTCCCTGGGGGACAGCTTCACCGAGGGCATGGACGACCCGGGGCCCGGTGACACCTACGTCGGCTGGGCGGACCGGCTGGCCGGCATGATCGCCAGGCAGGCGCCGGAGTTCCGGTACGCCAACCTCGCCGTCAGGGGCAAGATGCTGCAGGAGATCATCGACGACCAGGTGTCGCTCGCGATCTCGCTCAAGCCGGACCTGGTGACGTTCTGCGGTGGTGGCAACGACATCATGCTGCCCAACAGCGACCCGGACGCGCTGGCCGAGGTCTACGAGGTGGCCGTGGCCGACCTCCGCGCCACCGGCGCCGACGTCGTGATCTTCACCGGCTTCGACACCCGGTCGACCCCGTTGCTGCGCAGCATCCGCGGCAAGGTCGCCATCTACAACACGCACCTGTGGTCGATCGCCGAGCGCTACCACTGCCGGATGGTCGACCTGTGGGCCATGCACCCGCTGCACGACCGTCGCGCGTGGAGCGCGGACCGGCTGCACCTCTCGCCGGAAGGGCACCAGCGGGTCGCGTTGAAGGCCGCCGAGGTGCTCGGGCTGATCGACGACCACTCGTGGAACGAGCCGTGGCCCGCGCTCGAACAGGCCGACTGGGTCACCCAGCGCAAGGCCGACCTGAAGTGGGCGCGGGAGCACGTGGTGCCGTGGATCGGCCGCACGCTGCGGGGCGAGTCGATGGGCGACGGCCTGGCGCCCAAGCGCCCGGAACTGCTGCCGGTCGCGCGCTGCACCGAGGAGAACTTCCAGTAGAGGGCGGAAAGCCCGACCGGCACTCTCCCCCGAATGCCGGTCGGGCCCTCCAGAAGCAGGCCGCCTTACCCCCTCGGTAATCCCCCACTCGGCAACCTGCTCGTCCAACATCCCATGCTTTGGGACCAGACGACTAAACGCTGACTAAACCTCGGACGAGAGAGTGTCCAAAGCGGCCCTCACCTCGACCGCGCGCGCCGAGTTGACCTGCGCGTAGAGGCGCAGCGCCTCCGTCAATTCCGCTTGTGCAGCAACCCGTTCCGCCCGCTGGAGCAGCACCCCGCCGAGCACGTGCCGCCCGAACCCCTCCAGGTACGTCACCCCGGCGACGGCGGCCTGGTCGACGACCTGGCGGGCCAGCGTCTCGGCCCGGTCGAGCGCCCCGGCCTCGAGGTGCAGCTCGGCCAGGTTGGCGAGGCCGCGGATCAACGCCACGTTGTCGCCGGAGCGCCGGTACACCTCGACCGCGTGGGCCTGGTGCCGCAGCGCCACCTCGACGTGCCCGCGGGCCTGCTCGACCTGCGCGACGTTGTTCAGCCCGTGCGCCTCGCCGACGACGTCGCCGGACTGCTGCGCGAGCTGCACGGACTCCCAGAAGTGCAGCAGCGCCTCGTCGTGCAGCTGCAGCCGGAACAGCACGTCGGCGAGCTGGGCGAGGGTCAGCACGAGGTACTGGCGTTCGCCGAGCTCGACCGCGATCCGGTGCGCACGACGGGCGTCCGGCAGCAGCACGGGCCGTCCCAGCCGGGCGTTCGTCGTGTAGGTCGTGTCCAGCATCAGGACCTGGCCGAGGCGGCTCCCCGTCACCTCGGCCGCGGCCAGACCGAACCCGACCAGCGCCACCCACTCCCCCGTGAGCGCGCGCACCGTCGCGTAGTGGTGCAACAGCCGTACGAGCTGCCACACCTGGTCGTGCAGGCCGCGTTCGGCGGACGCGTGCACGACCGCGACGATGTTGGGCCACTCCTGGTCGAACCAGTCGACCGGGTCCTCGAACGCGGGCAGCGCGGTGGAACCGTTGTCCCGCAACACGAAGTCCAGCCCGTCCCGCGCCGGCCGGAGGAAGCGGCGGACGTGGTCGCAGGCGACGAGGTAGTAGTTCACCAGACGCCGCAACGAGTCCAGGTCCGGCCGGCCGGCGCCGCGCACGTACAGGCGCACCAGCTCGTGCATCGTGAAGCCGTCCGGCCACGGTTCGACCAGCAGGTTCACCCCGACGAGCTGCGCGAGCCGGGATCGGGCCGCCTCGACCTGCGTGCGGGTCAGCGCGGCGACGGCGTGCGAGGACATCCAGCGGCCGGGCGCCATGCCGACGGACTGGAAGACCTCGCCGAGCTCGTCCGGCAGGTCGCGGGTCGACAGGTCGAGCGCCCGCGACACCCCGACGCCGGCCTCCGGCAGGTCGAGGCCGCGCAACCGCTGCCCGTCGTCGGCCAGCTCGCCCAGCAGTTCGTCGACCGTCCACTCGGGACTGATCACGAGCTTGGCCGCGGCCACCCGCAACGCGAGCGGCAGTCCTCCGCAGAGCTCGGCGAGCTTCTTGGACGCGACCGGGTCCTCCTCGGACAACGGCCTGCCCAGCACGTCGTCGACCAGCGCGCGGGCCGGTTCGTCCTCCAGCGGCCCGAGCTTGCGCACGCGGGCGCTGTTGGTGACGACGAGGCGTTCCAGCTGCGAGCGCGACGTCACGACCACCACCGAGCCAGAGCCCGGCGGCAGCAGCGGCTGGACCTGCTCGAACGCCGTCGCGTCGTCCAGCACGACGAGCACGCGGCGGCGGTTGAGCAGCGAGCGGTAGAGCCCGACGCGGTCCTCGACGCCGACCGGCACGCCGTCCGCCGGCACGCCCAGCGCGACCAGGAACCGGGTCAGCACCTCGCCCGGTTCGGTGTCGCCGAGCGCCGCGAACAGCACGCCGTGCGGGAACATCTCGGAGTTCTCGTGCCCCCACGTGATCGCGAGGGCGCTCTTGCCGACGCCGGGCGGGCCGGTCAGCACGGTCACCGTCGTCGCCAGCAGGTTCCTGGCCGTCACGACGTTGTCGAGCCACATCAGGTCGTCGTCGCGGCCGAACAGCCTCGACGCGGACGCCGGCAGCAGCGCGGGCGCCACGATCCCCGCCCTCGGCGCGACGGGTCGCGACTCGACCGGTCCGATCACGCTCAACGACGGGTCGTCGCGCAGCACCTGCTCGTGCAACGCCCGCAGCTGCGGACCGGGGTCGATGCCCACCTCGTCCACGGCCCGGCGCTGGAACCGCTGGTAGGCCTCCAGGGCGTCCGCGCGCTGGCCCGACCTGTAGAGCGCCCGCATGCTGTGCGCGACCAGGCGTTCGCGGTACGGGTACTCGGTGCAGAGGCCGCGCAGCTCGCCCACCAGCTCCAGGTGGCGGCCGAGTTCGAGCTCGGCGTCGATGCGCTCCTCCAGCGCCGACAGCCGCAGCTCCTCGAGATCCGAGGTCATCGGGTCTCCCGGTACGTCAGCGAGCACCGGTCCGCGCCACAGACCCAACGCCTCGCGCAGCAAGCCCGCCCTGATGGCGGCGGGCTTGCCGCGGGAGGACGCCACGAGCTGCCGGGCGCGGTGCAGGTCGAGACGCCAGGGATCGACGGTCAGCTGGTAGCCCGTCGGCGTGGTGCGGATCGTCGCGGAGCCCGCGGGATCGGACTCCTCCAGCACCTTGCGCAGCCGCGAGACGTAGCCGTGCACGATCGTCCGCGCGGTGGCAGGAGGCGTGTCCGTCCACAGCGCGTCGACGATCTGGTCGATCGAGACGGGTCGGTTCGCCTCCACGACCAGCATGGCGAGCAGTCCGCGCATGCCGCGGCGGCCGAGCTGCACGAGCCGTCCGTCCGCGAGCACCTGGAGTGGACCGAGCACGCCGAACTCGAGTCCGGTTTTGCTCCGCATGCCCCTCCTCAGGTGCGCTGACCTCGTCACTTCAGAAGGTGCGCAAGCCCGTGTCTCAGATACAAGTTCGGCCCGAGTTCGCGGGACGCTACTGTTCACACGTGCCGCGAGACAGGAATTCCGTGGTGGACCGCGGCGCCGGGTGCCTCCTCGGCGGCGCTCTCGGTGATGCGCTGGGAGCGCCCGTGCAGTACCTCGGCTGGGCCGACATCCAGCGCGAACACGGCCCAGAGGGCGTGCTGGGCCCGCCCAAGCCCGCGCTGTTCACCGACGACACCCAGCTGACCCTCTTCACCGCCGACGGCTACCTGCGCGCCTGGGTGCGCGGCAAGCGGACCGGCGAGTGGGAACCGTCCCAGATGGTCTGGCACAGCTACCGCAGGTGGCTCGTCACCCAGCAGCAACCGGCCCCCGAACACGGCTCCGTCGGCCTGCTCGCCGACGAGCGCCTGTACGAGAGCCGTTCTCCTGGCCTGACGTGCCTGCGCGCGCTGGCCGCCGAGACACCGTCCACTCCGGAGAACCCGCACAACGAGTCGTCCGGCTGCAACGGCGTCACGCGCACGGCCCCGGCCGGCTTCGCGCCTTCTGCCGCGATCGCCTACGACCTCGGCTGCCGGTTTGCTGCTCTTACGCACGGCGGCACGGGTGGCTGGGTGTCCGGTGGCGCGCTGGCGTTGCTGATCCATCTGCTCGCCGTGAAGGCCCGTCCGTTGCGTGAGGCGATCGACCAGGTCATCGGTCGAGTGCTGCGCGACGACACGTACACGGCGACGGTGCTGACCCGGGCCGTGGTGCTCGCGGAGGAGCACGACGGGTCGGCGCCGGTGCGCGTCGACCGGCTCGGAAGCGGGTGGACCGGGCCGGAGGCGCTGGCCATCGCGGTCTACACCGTGCTGACGCACCCGAAGCCGTCGCAGTTCGTGGACGCGATGCGGGCCGCGGCCAACCACTCCGGCGGCAGCGATGCCACGGCGGCGTTGACCGGGAACGTGCTCGGCGCGTTGCACGGCACCGAAGCGCTGCCGCGGGACTGGCTGATGGGCTTGGAGATGGTGGACGTGCTCGACGCGATGGGTCGCGACCTCGGCATGTCCGCGGTGAACCTGGACTTCAACGAGGACCGCTACGCCTAGCGAGTTCGTGCCGGTCGTCCGGTCACCCGCTCGTGCCGAAATCGGCGAAGCCCATTTCGGTGCGAGCGAGTCGGGCGGACGATCGGCTTCTCGACGAACTCGCCGCCGTCTGCGGAGCAGCGGCCATCAAACACAGGAAGAGCCCGCTTGCGGTGCGCTCCCGAATTCGCGCCGCAGCAGGCTCTTCCGCACGAGTAGTTGGTCAACAGCAGGCCGGGTCTCGCCCCGAGCGCGAGTTCCGATCCAGCTCTTGATCAACGAGAAACGTGCCCCGGAGTCAAAGCTCCGTTGGGCGGGCATGTTAACAGATGTGTACGGGAAGTCCAGGGCTCGAGTACACCTGACGATCTTCGTCGACGATGAAGACCTCGCAGCCCTCCTGCTCCGCCGCCCACTCGATCCCGTCCCTGCCCAGCGCAAACGCTGCTGTGGCAGTGGTATCCGCGATCGCGAGGTCGTCGGAGAGAACTGTGACCGAAAGAATCCCCGTGACGGGCTCGCCGGTGCGGCCGTCGAGGATGTGCTGACCGCGTTCGTACAACGCTGACGTGGCAACGGCTCCGTCCCGCACGCCGAGCACGACGCTCAGCTGGTCGGCGATGTCGGGATGGCGAACGCCGACGCGCCAAGGCTTTCCGGGTTCGGGTTCGCCCGCGACCACCACGTCGCCGCCGGCGTTCACGCAGAACGAGGTGGCACCGCCGTCGCGCAGCATGTCCGCCGCCCGTTGCACGGCCCAGCCCTTCACGACCGCGCACGGGTCGAGGCCGCGGCCGGGGACCCGTGCGGTGAAGGCGCCACCGGTGGACTGCTCGTACCAGTCGCACAGCGAGAGGACCTCGACCAGGTCCGGGGTGAGCTCTTCCCTGGTGAGCTCACCCCGGTCCAGCCTGGACACCTCGCTGTCCGGCTTGAACGGCGAGAACTGGGCGTCCGCGGCCCGCAGCCAGGCGAACGCCTCCTCGGCCAGTGCGGCGTCCCCGTCACGCAGGTCCACCGAGATCGGCAGGCCCATGATGTGCTCGACGCGCCGCACGGACACGGCTACTTCGCCCCGTCGAGGGCGGCCTGCAGCGACTGCTTGTAGCCCTCGGAGGTCGCGGTCGCGCCGGAGACCGTGTCGATGTCCGCGCTCTGGGCCTTCAGCGCCGACTGCTTGAGCAGGGGCAGCGCCATCCTGGTCGGGTCGGAGTTGGGGGCCCGCAACGCCTTCACGTCCACGATCTTCTTGCCCTGCAACGTCACCTGCACCTGCACGGTGCCTTCCGAGGTGTTCACGGCAGGCCCGGCCACGGTGCGGTTCTGCTGCTGTTGCTGGGTTTGCTGCTGCTGGGTCTGCGGCGCGGACCCGGTCGTCTTCGGTGCGGACCCGGTGGTCCTGGGAGCGGTGGTCGTCGTCGGTGGAACGGTCTGCTGCTGTTCCTGCGCGGGCGGGGCCGCGACCTCGTTGATCTCACCCTCGTGCGCCGCGCCGGGCGAGTAGAGCCAGACCGGAACGAGACCGGCCACGCTGAGCACCGCTACGGGAATTGCCCACTTCACGTCGTCGAACCCCTTCAGTTGGCCAGCGCGAAGCGCTCGGCGTGGATCTGGTTTGCGGGCACGCCCAGCTCGTCCAGGCTCTTGATCACCGCACCGGTCATGCCGCCGGGGCCGCAGATGAACACGTCGCGGTCCTGCACGTCCGGCACCAGCGCGATGATGTTCTCCGGGCCGAGCAACGGGCCGTTGGCGGTGATGGTCTTCGACGACCCGGTGACCAGGCGCAGCACCGCGCCCTTGGCCCTCGCGAGGCCTTCGAGCTCGCGCAGCAGCACGGCCTCGCGCGGGTCGCTGACCCGGTAGAGCACCACGACGTGGCCGCGGATCTCCTCCAGCAGCGCGCGCACCGGCGTGACGCCGACACCACCCGCGACGAGCAGCGCGTTGGGCTTGGTCTGGTGCATGGTCGTGAAGGCGCCGTACGGACCCTCGGCGAACACGCGGGTGCCGACCTTGATGTTGCGGATGTCCGCGCTGCCGGTGCCCAGGGCCTTCGCGGTGAGGCGCAGGTACTTGCCGTTCGGCGCAGCGGACAGCGAGAACGGGTTGGCCTGCCACCAGCGGTCCTTGGTCACGAAGCGCCACAGGAAGAACTGGCCGGCCTTCGCGCCGAGCTGGTCGAGGTCCTTGCCCTCGATGTAGACCGACACGACGTTCGGCGCCTCCGGCACGACGGCCGCGACCCGGAACTGGTGCTTCCAGTTGCGGTAGAGCGGCAGCACCACGCGTCCGATGAGGACGGACCCGAGCGCGAACGCCCACAAGCCCCACCAGTAGCCGGTCGCGAGCGCCGACTTGCGGAACGTGCTGCCCACCGCGACCTGGTGCGAGAACGCCAGGAAGATCGCCACGTACGTGTACAGGTGGATGAAGTGCCAGGTCTCGTAGGCGAGCTTGCGGCGGGCGAACCGGGCCGAGACGATGCCGACGGTCATGATGATCGCCCACGCCACCAGCGCGCGGAGGATGCCTTCGAGCTCGGTCGCCTGCCGGACGATCTCGGCGATCGGGCCCTCGTCACCGGCGTTGCCGAACGCGATGAAGACCAGGTGACCGATCAGCAGCCAGAAGATCGAGAAGCCGACCCAGCGGTGCCAGCCGGTGAGCTTGTCCATGCCGAGCCGCCGGTCGAGCCACGGCAGCCGCGCCACCAGGAGCAGCTGGAACGCCATCGCGAGCGCCCCGTAGAGGCCGGCGAGCCTGCCGAAGTTGATCAGCTTGTTGGACCCGACGCCTGCCGCGTTGAACAGGTACGTCACGAAGGCCGCGTTGGCGAGGAGCAACACGTACAGGCCGGCTTTGGCCAGCACCTTGTGCGGCGTCGCACGGCCGGCCGGAGCCGGTCGCACGGTGTGCTGCAGGGTGGTCGTCACGGCGGGCTCCTCGGTCAGGCGGTCTCTGGCGGTCGATCTCGATCCTTGGCGTTCGAGCTGTGGCTCCCCTATGCCCGCGCTGTCGAGTTCCTGTCGATCGAGCGGGAGAGCCACGGGGTGACGCACCATGAGCACGTGGACAAGGGGAACTCGGTTCGATTGCTCGTCGTAGATGACGAGCCGCACATCGCTGACCTGGTCGCGACGGTCGCCCGGTACGAGGGCTGGCAGGCCGCGACGGCGCTCAACGGCGAGGACGCGTTGAGAGAGGCGGCCGAGTTCCAACCGGACATCGTCGTGCTCGACCTCATGCTGCCTGACCTGGACGGATTCACCGTTCTCGATCGAATGCGGGCGGCAGGCGCGATGGTCCCCGTGGTCTTCCTGACGGCCCGTGACGGCACCGCGGACCGGGTCGCCGGACTCACTCGGGGCGGCGACGACTACCTCGTGAAACCTTTTTCGGTCGAGGAGCTGATGGCGCGTCTTCGTGCCGTGCTGCGCCGCTCGACCGGTCCGTCGTGGAAGCGGTCGGTGCTGAAGGTGTCCGACCTGGTGATGGACGAGGACACCCGCGAGGTGCGGCGCGGCGGCAAGCTCGTGACGCTGACGCCGACCGAGTACGAGCTGCTGCGGTACCTGATGCGGCGTTCCCCGGCCGTGCTGACCAAGGCGCAGATCCTCGACCACGTGTGGGAGTACGACTTCGGCGGCCGTTCGAACGTCGTCGAGCTCGTGATCTCGCACCTGCGCCGCAAGCTCGACGACGGCCGCGAGCCGTTGATCCACACCGTGCGCGGCGTGGGGTACGTGCTCCGCCGAGCAGCGGAGTGAGCCCGCGATGAAGTTCCGGTTGAAGCCCGTCCGCGACTGGCGGCTCGGCACCCGCCTCGCCCTGGGCCTCGGCGCGCTGGCGCTGACGGTGTTCGTGATCGTCGGCTGGGTCATGGTCACGTCGATGAAGGACTTCCTCGACCGCCGCCTGGACGACCAGATGATCATCAGCCAGCAGGGCTCGGTCAAGGAGCTGGAGTACTCCGGCAAGATCACCAAGATCCCGCCCGACTGGTTCGCCGTGGTCTACCGGATCGACGGCGACCAGCTGACCCCGGTGCCGGGCGACCAGCTACCGCCGGAGAACGAGCGCGGGGACTTCGACTCGCTCGCCCGGCAGGCGCTCACCGCCGACAAGTTCGAGACCGAGTACCTGCGCGACGAGGGCAAGTTCCGGCTGCGCGCCTGCCAGGTGATCAAGGACGAGTGGATCGTGGTCAGCGCGGCCCCGATGCACGACCGCGACGGCACGATCTCGCAGCTCATCACGGTAGGCGTGATCGCGTTCCTGGCCGCCCTCGTCGCGTTGGTGGTGGGCGGGCAGGCGTTGATCCGCAAGGGCATGCAGCCGCTGTCCGACATGGCCGACACCGCGCACGACATCTCGTCGCACGACCTCACCGACTCGGGCGACCTGGCCGTGCGCGTGGACGGCCGCGGCGGCGGCGTGGAGGTGGAGGAGCTGCGCGAGGCGTTCAACAAGATGCTCGCGCACATCGACTCTTCCTTGGCAGCCCGCACGGCAGCAGAACAACGCCTCCGCCGCTTCATCGCCGACGCCTCACACGAGTTGCGCACGCCTTTGACCTCGTTGCGCGGCTACGCCGACCTCTTCAAGTACGCGGCGGCCAACGAACCGGGCGAACGCGAGAAGCACCTGGAGAAGCTGCGATCCGAGGCGTCCCGCATGAGCGTGCTGCTGGACGACCTCCTGCTGCTGGCCCGCCTGGACTCCGCCGAGTCCGAACCACCGCTGCGCCCGGAGGAGATGGACCTGTCGGTAGTAGCCGAGGCCGCCGCCGACGCGTTCCACGCGGCCCGCACGACACACCCGCTGGTCCTGGACGCCGACACCGTGCGCATGACGGCCGACCCGACGAGGCTGCGGCAGGTGCTCGACAACCTGCTGACCAACGCGGCCGTTCACACGCCCGCCGGCACCGCCGTGACGGTGAAGGTGACGGCGGAGAACGGCTGGGCGGTGATCAGGGTGAGCGACACGGGCCCGGGCATCCCGGAGGCGGACCAGGCGCGGATCTTCGACAGGTTCTACCGGGTGGACGACTCGCGGACCCGGCAGCGAGGGGGCAGCGGGCTGGGGCTGGCGGTGGTCCAGTCGCTGGTGGAGGCGCATGGAGGCACGATCGAGCTGGCCAGCAGGCCGGGGTCGACGGTGTTCACGATCCGCCTGCCGAGGCACGCGGGGTAGGCGGCCGTGGGGTGAGCGGACCGCTCAGCCCGCGGCAGTGGTGGCCGGGCTGATTGGACCGCTCACGCCAGGCAGGGTGGCCCGGCCGAACGGACCGCTCACGTCTCGGCACGAGTTGCCGCACCGAACGGACCGCTCACGTCTCGGCACGAGTCGCCCAGCCGAGCAGACCGGCCCGCCACACCGGATCGGTGCGGGCTGAATGGACCGCTCACGTCTCGGCACGAGTCGCCCAGCCGAGCAGACCGGCCCGCCACACGGGATCGGTGCGGGCTGAATGGACCGCTCACACCCCAGCACGAGCACCCCGACCGAACGGACCGCTCACACACGGCCTGACGCGCCGGCCGAACGAACCGCTCACCATCCGACACGCGCTGCCAGGACGAACCGCCCCACCTCCCCGACACGCGTTGCCAAGCCAAACCGCCCCACCTTCCAGGCGCGCGTTGCCAGGCCGAGCCGCCCCCACCTCCCAGGCACGCGCTGCCGGGGCGAGCAGACCACCCACCCCGGCCCGGTTCAGCCCAGCCTCACTCCGCCTGCGAGCTCGTCGCCCACAGGTCGATCCCCGACTCGACGGCGTACTTGTCGATCTCCGCCAGCTCGTCGTCGGTCAGCGGCGGTGCCTGCAACGCCGCCAGGTTCTGCTCCAGCTGCCCCACCGACGAGGCGCCGATCAACGCCGACGTCACCCGCGGGTCCCTGATCGTCCAGCTCAGCGCGAGCTGCGCCAGCGACTGCCCGCGCGACTTCGCGATCTCGTTCAGCGCCCGGATGCGGCCGAGGTTCTCCTCGGTCAGCAGGTCCGTCGACAGCGACTTGCCCTGCGACGCCCGCGACCCCTCCGGCACGCCGTCGAGGTACCGGTCGGTCAGCATGCCCTGCGCGAGCGGCGAGAACGCGATGCAGCCCGCGCCCACCTCTTCCAGCGTGTCCAGGAGTTCCGGCTCGATCCAGCGGTTCAGCATCGAGTACGACGGCTGGTGGATCAGCAGCGGCACACCGGCGGACCGCAGCAGTTCCGCCGCCTCGCGGGTCTTCGCCGGCGAGTACGACGAGATGCCGACGTAGAGCGCCTTGCCCTGCTGCACCGCGGACACGAGCGCGCCCATGGTCTCCTCGAGCGGCGTCTCGGGGTCGAACCGGTGGGAGTAGAAGATGTCGACGTAGTCGAGGCCCATGCGCGTGAGCGACTGGTCGAGCGACGAGAGCAGGTACTTGCGGCTGCCCCACTCCCCGTACGGGCCGGGCCACATGTCGTAGCCCGCCTTCGTGGAGATCACCAGCTCGTCGCGGTACGGCCTGAGATCGTCCTTCAGGATCTGCCCGAACGTGATCTCCGCCGAGCCGTAGGGCGGACCGTAGTTGTTGGCGAGGTCGAAGTGCGTGACGCCGAGGTCGAACGCCCGCCGTGCGATTCCGCGACCCGACTCGTACGGCCGGTCGCCGCCGAAGTTGTGCCACAGACCGAGCGAGATGGCGGGCAGCTTGAGGCCGCTGCGTCCCGTCCGCCGGTAGGTCATCTGGTCGTAGCGCGCGCTATCCGCGAGGTAGGACATGTGCCCACGATGTCACGTCCTAACGAGACAGTTGTGGTTCGCCCGCGCGCCAGGACCGCGAGGCAACGACCGGTGTTGATGTTCCTCAAAAAGCAGAGGGCCCGGTCGCACGGCCACTCGTTCGGCCGAGGCCGGTCGGCCGCGGCCGATCGCCGACCCGCCGGCACGTGAGTTCGGCCACTGCCACGCCGCCGCATCGGCGGTCCGCACATGAGGCTTGCTCATTCCTGCGGGCGCCTCTTCGACCGCAATTCGAGTCGTTCCCGAGTTCTCCTGAACCGATGACTACGGAACGCACATGCAGCGGTGCGGATAGTGCCGGAAACTGCATCGGTGAGAACAACGAACGAACTTCGCGGCGATGCCCAAGCCTCAGCCGACCAGCGCGAAGGACGTCCACTTCGCCCATGCGAACTGAACGGCGCCGGACCCCAGGAAGCAAGAAGGCGCCCCGGCCAACCGTCATGGCTGGTCAGGGCGCCTTAAAAGAGCCGGCGAGGGGAATCGAACCCCTAACCTTTCGCTTACAAGGCGAGTGCTCTGCCAATTGAGCTACGCCGGCCGGCTCGTGTTCGCGAACATCGTAAGCGCCCGTTGCGGGTGCTACCTGCGGCGAACGGTCTGCTCTCAGTGTGATCGGATTGCTCCGACCGGAGTCGGACCAACCAACTGAGTGGATCAATGCGTCGGGGTGACCACCTTGACCAGGTCAGGAGGGTAACCAACGGACAGTGATCATGTCCTCCATTTCGGGTCGCCCGATCGGAGGTGGCAGACGACACAGCAACAGTCGAAGTGCCCGTCACGATCACACGACGGAGGTGCACGAGATTTCCACGAACAGCCTGCACGGCCCTGCTCTGCCCGATGACACCACGGTTCACCTGGTACTCGATCTCGCCCTGAAGATCGGTGAGGTCCAAATGGCCAGTGGAGCGGGTGCGGCCGATGTGACAGCGACGATTCTCTCGGTCACCGAGAGCTATGGACTTCCGCACACGGAAGTCGACGTGATCTACACCTCTATCAGCGTGTCGTGTCATCGCGGCACGGAAGCGCTGCCCATCACGTCCATTCGCGTCGTCCGGCAGCGCGGACTCGACTACACGCGGCTCGCGGACGTCGAGCAGCTGGTGCGCAATCTTCCGCCTGTCGAAGAGGCTCACGCACGGCTAGAGGACATCACCAACGCGGCGCATCCATATCCGCGTTGGGTCGCCACGGCCGCATGGGGTGGCATGGCTGCCGCCGTCGCGTTCCTCGTCGGTGGTGGTGTGGTGCTCGCGTTGACCGCCGCCATCATCTCCGCCGTGGTCGACCGGGTCGGACGGCTGCTCAACCGGCGCAACCTGCCGTTCTTCTTCCAGCAGCTCGTCGGCGGCGCGCTCGGCACGAGTGCGGCGCTCGCCATCTTCTCGACGGGGCTGCTGCCGGTCCGGCCGAGCCTGCTGGTCGCGGTCGGGATCGTCGTGCTGCTGTCGGGACTCGCGCTGGTCAGCACCGTGCAGGACGCGATCTCCGGTTACAACGTCACCGCCGCCGGCCGCACCGTGGAGACCGTGCTGCTCAGCGCCGGGCTCATCGCCGGTGTCGCGCTGTCGATCCGCGCGGCCGTCCACTTCGGACTGGAGATCAAGCTCAGCGAACCGCTGCCCGCGTTGATCTCCGCGGTGCCCATGCAGTTCGCGGCCGGCGCGGCGACGAGTGCGTTCTTCGCGCTCGCCTGTTACGCCCGGCCCCGCGCGCTCGTCGCCGCCGCCATCTCCGGTGCGATCGGCACCGCCTCGTACGGCCTGATGACGAGCCTCGGGCTGGACGCGCTGCTGGCCTCTGCCGTGGCCGCCGCGATCACCGGGTTCGGCGGCGCGACGATGACCCGCCGGCTGCGCATCCCGACGCTCGTCGTCGTGCAGGCGGGCGTGGTCCCGCTGCTGCCCGGCTGGACGACGTACCGGGGCCTGTTCCAGCTCACCGCGGAGGGCGACACGGCCGGTCTGAGCACGCTGGTGTTCGCGAGTGGCATTGCTCTCGCTCTGGCCGGAGGTGTCGTTTTCGGCGAGTACCTGGCCCAGCCGGTGCGCACCGGACTGGGTCGGCTGGAGCGGAAGTTCGCAGGTCCGCGCCTGTCCGGGCCGCTCAAACCCAGCAAGCGTCGTTTGGAGTGAAACTCGCTGTGACGGGGGTTACACGACACGCCGAGGACACGCACACCGGCTAGCGTCTTTCGCGTGAGCATGGACATTGGCGAGAACGGGGCAGAGTTCGTAGTCGTGGCCAACCGGCTGCCGGTCGACCTGGAGCGGCTCCCTGACGGGACCGAGCGGTGGAAGCACAGCCCTGGAGGGCTGGTGAGCGCGCTCGAGCCGTTCCTCCGCTCACACAGCGGCGCCTGGGTCGGCTGGCCGGGCGTCGCGGACACGGTGGTGTCGCCGTTCGAGGACGACGGCCTGCTGCTGCACCCCGTGGAGCTCTCGGCCAAGGAGGTCGAGGACTACTACGAGGGCTTCTCGAACGGCACGCTCTGGCCGCTCTACCACGACGTCGTGGCGCAGCCGGCGTTCCACCGGCACTGGTGGAACTCGTACGTGAAGGTCAACCAGCGGTTCGCCGACGCGACGGCGAAGGTGGCCGCGCAGGGCGCCACGGTGTGGGTGCAGGACTACCAGCTGCAGCTGGTGCCGGCGATGCTGCGCGAGCAGCGACCCGACCTCAAGATCGGCTTCTTCCTGCACATCCCGTTCCCGCCGGTCGAGCTGTTCATGCAGCTGCCGTGGCGCACGGAGATCATCCGCGGCCTGCTCGGCGCCGACCTGGTGGGCTTCCACCGCCCCGGCGGCGCGCAGAACTTCCTCTGGCTGGCCCGCCGGCTCGTGGGCCTGGAGCCCTCGCGCGGCACCGTGGGTGTCAGGACCCGGCCAGGTGTCGTGCAGGTCGGTGACCGCACGGTGCGGGTCGGCGCGTTCCCCATCTCGATCGACAGCGCGGGCCTCGACGCGGTGGCGAGGCGCAAGGAGACGCAGGCCCGCGCGAAGCAGATTCGAGCGGACCTCGGCAACCCGAAGCGCATCCTGCTCGGCGTGGACCGTCTCGACTACACGAAGGGCATCGACGTCCGGATCAAGGCTCTCTACGAGCTGATCGCGGACGGGCGCGTGGACCCGGAGGACGTCGCGATGGTGCAGCTCGCCACCCCCAGCCGGGAGCGCGTCGACCACTACGTGACGATGCGCAAGGACATCGAGCAGTCCGTCGGCCGGATCAACGGCGAGTTCGGCCGGGTCGGCAAACCCGTCGTCCACTACCTGCACCAGTCGGTGAACCGCGAGGAGCTCGTCGCGTTCATGAGCGCGGCGGACGTCATGGTCGTCACGCCCGTTCGGGACGGAATGAACCTCGTGTGCAAGGAGTACGTGGCCTGCCGATATGATCTTGGTGGAGCTCTGGTGCTCAGCGAGTTCGCCGGCGCTGCCGCAGAACTGACCAGCGCGTTCCTGGTGAACCCCCATGATCTGGACGGTGTCAAGAACGCTCTGCAGGCCGCCCTCGACATCGATCCCGCCGAAGGCCGCCGTAGGATGCGCGCGCTGCGCCGTCAGGTCCTCACCCACGACGTTGATCGCTGGGCAAGGTCCTTCCTGGAGGCGTTGGGCACGCAGACCTCGGTCTGAATCCTTTCAGATCCACCTGACCCTTCGACTGCTCCAGGAGGGGCGTTGACCGCCGAGGCCCTCCCCGCCGAACTGCGCAGAGCGATCGTCCAGCTCGCGCGCACCCCACGACTTCTGGTCGCGAGCGACTACGACGGCACACTCGCGCCGATCGTCGCCGACCCCGAGCAGGCCCGTCCGCTGCCGGAATCGGTGAACGCGCTCCGCTCGCTGGCTTCGCTGCACGAGACCACATCCGCGGTGATCTCGGGACGCGCGCTGCGCGACCTGGCCACCCTGTCCCGGCTGCCCGGCGAGGTCCACCTCGTCGGGTCGCACGGCTCCGAGTTCGACGTCGGCTTCGTGCACGCGCTCAACGCGGACGCCAAGGCGTTGCTGCGCCGCCTCGAATCCGAGCTGGAGCAGATCGCCGAAGGTCAGGACGGCGTCCAGCTGGAGGTCAAGCCCGCCTCGATCGCCGTGCACGTGCGTCGCGCGGCCACCCCGGAGATCGGCGAGGCGGTGCTGTCCGCCGTCCGCTCCGGCCCGTGCACCTGGGACGGTGTGCAGGTCACCGAGGGCAAGGCCGTCATCGAACTGGCCGTGGTCGAGACCAACAAGGGCCACGCCCTGGACATCCTGCGCCACCAGGTCGGCGCCACCGCGGCGATCTTCCTGGGCGACGACGTGACGGACGAGAAGGCGTTCGCCCGCCTCTCCGGTCCTGACCTGGGCATCCGCGTGGGTGCTGGCGAGTCGCTGGCCGAGCACTACGTGTCCGATCCTGCCGACGTGGCGACCGTGCTCGCGTTCCTGCTGGAGGAGCGCCGGGCGTGGCTGCACGGCGACCAGGCCGTCCCGATCGAACGCCTGACGATGCTCGCGAACGAGCGTTCGGTGGCGTTGGTGACCCCGGACGCCAAGGTCAACTGGCTGTGCCACCCCGAACCGGACTCCGCGGCGATCTTCGCGGACCTCCTGGGTGGCCCTGCGGCAGGCCACTTCTCGATCAAGCCCGAACACGGCTCGCTGCCGCTGGGCCAGCGCTACCTGCCGGGCACGATGATCGTGGAGACCCGCTGGTCGCGGTTGCTCGTGACCGACTACCTGGAGCACGACCTCGCGTCGCACCGCACCGACCTGGTGCGCCGCATCTCGGGCTCGACCAACGCGGTGATCACGTTCGCGCCGCGGCCGGAGTTCGGCCAGGTGCCCGTGCGGCTGCTGCGCGAGCGCGATGGCCTGCGCGTGGTCGGCACGTCCGACCCGATGGTGCTGCGGTCCCCCGGTGTCGACTGGGAGATCACCTCGGACGGCATGCAGGAGACGGCCCGCGCCGTCGTGCGGCCGCGCGAGGGCGCGCCGGTGCTGCTGGAACTCCGGTGCGGCACCGACGACCTGTCCGAGCACGCGTCGCCGGAGTCGGTCCGCCGTGACCGCGCGGCCGGCTACTGGTCGGACTGGGCAGCGGGCCTGCACCTGCCGAAGGTGCAGACGGACCTGGTGCTGCGGTCGGCGCTGACGTTGCGCGGCCTGGTGCACAAGGACTCCGGCTCGATCATGGCCGCGGCCACGACGTCGTTGCCGGAAGAGCTCGGCGGCGTCCGCAACTGGGACTACCGCTACTGCTGGCTCCGCGACGGCGCCATGACCGCCGCCGCCCTGGTGTCGGTGGGCTCGTTCGCCGAGGCGGACGGCTTCCTGGCGTGGCTGCACGGCGTCCTGGAGACCATCCCCGGCCCGGAGCGCCTGCACCCGCTGTACACGTTGCACGGCACCCAGCTGGGCGCCGAGGCCGTGATCGAGTCGCTGCCCGGCTACGCGGGTTCCCGCCCGGTCCGCGTGGGCAACCTCGCGAACCAGCAGGTGCAGCTCGACGTCTTCGGTCCCGTCGTGGATCTGGTGGTGCAGCTGGCCACGGCACGGGGTGCGTTGTCGGACGCGGACTGGACGATGGTCCAGGCCATGGCCGAGGCCGTCTCGCGGCGCTGGCACGAGCCCGACCACGGCATCTGGGAGGAACGGCACGCGCCGCGCCACCACGTGTACTCGAAGGTCATGTGCTGGCTGACCATCGACCGCGCGATCAAGCTCGGCGAGCAGTTCGGCCGGTCTTTGGACCCGTCGTGGGTGCCGCTGCGCGACACGATCGCCACCGACGTGCTGAAGAACGGCTGGAACGACGAGGTCCAGTCCTTCACCACGGCCTACGACGGCGACGACCTCGACGCCGCGTCCCTGTTCGTCGGTCTGTCGGGCCTGATCGACCCGACCGACGAGCGCTTCCAGTCCACCGTCACCGCCATCGAGGCGGAGCTGCGGTCCGGTTCCACCGTCTACCGCTACCACCGCGACGACGGCCTGCCGGGCGACGAGGGCGGCTTCCACCTCTGCGCGGCGTGGATGATCGAGTCGTACCTGCTGACCGGTCGTCGCACCGAGGCCGAGGAGCTGTTCGGCCAGATCGTGGCGGCGGCGGGCCCGACCGGCCTGCTGCCGGAGGAGTACGACCCGGTGGCCGAGCGCTCGCTGGGCAACCACCCGCAGGCGTACTCGCACCTGGGCCTGATCCGCTGCGCCCAGCTGCTCTCGCAGTAGGACGTTCGTCTGGTGCCGCCGCGGTTCCCCTTGGGGGCCGCGGCGGTTGCCGTTGGGGCCGCGGTCGTTGCCGTTTCGGAGGCTGGCGCGTCAGAGGCGGGGCGGGACCTTCTCGATGATCTTCGCGGTGCCTGGGGAGGTGCCGTGCAGCGTGATCGTGTCGCCGCGGATCAGGTGCGCCCACGCGGGCGGCACGAACGGGCGCAGGCGAGCCGTCGCGCGTTCGCCAGGACCCAGCACCGGCTTGGACTCGATCCACAGCGCGGCGACCCGGTGCGTTCTGCCGGTGACGTCCCACATCGGACGTTCTCCCCTGGCCTGCAACGGTTCCGCATCCACGGCGAGGGTGAGCTCCACGCGCAGCAGGCCTTGGATCGACTCCACGCAGCGCCACTGGAACCAGGCCTCGTCCTGGTCCATCTGCGTGGCCGCTTCGGCCAGCAGGGCCCAGTAGCGCGGCGTCTGCCAGGTGTGGCCGTCGAAGTCGCCGAGGAGTTGGAGCACCAGCTCCCACTCCTCGAGGTCCAGGTAGTCGAGCAGGTCCTCGCCCTGGACCTCCTGGGGCACCAAGGACGCGGCGAACCGCAACAACTCGCCGATCTCGCTGTCGTGTCTCCCCAACACCCGCGTATTCGATCACAGCCGTCGTGCCGGCCGCCGGCTGTCCCTCGTGCGGCTCGGGTTGCTGGGCTTCGCGCGCGGTGCGGAGCGGCTCAGTCGTCCTCCCTCTCCTCCTTCTTCGCGGCTCGCCTCCTGTTGAGGCCCAGGACGTCCAGCGCCGACACGAGGTCGTTCGCCACCAGGGCGCGCACGCCGTCCGGCAGCGGGCCGTGGTCCGGAGGGACCAGGGCCTTCTTGAAGCCCAGGCGGGCCGCCTCCTGCAGGCGCTTGCCCACGCCGTTGACGCGGCGGATCTCGCCCGCCAGGCCGACCTCGCCGAGCACCACCAGGTCGGCGGGCAGGGCGATCTCGCGCTCGGCCGAGGCGACGGCCAGGACCACGGCGAGGTCCGCGGCTGGCTCGGTCAGGCGCATGCCGCCCACCGTCGCGGTGAAGACGTCCTTCTGGAAGAGGTTGACCTTGCCGCGCTTCTCCAGGACGGCCAGGGCCATCGAGATCCGGGCCGAGTCGAGGCCGCTCACCGCGCGGCGCGGGGCCGGCAGGTTCGTCTTCGCGACTAGGGCCTGCACCTCGCCCAGCATCGGGCGCTTGCCCTCGACGATCACCGTGACGCAGGTGCCCTCGACGGCCTTCTCGCGGCGGGTCAGGAAGAGGCCGGACGGGTCGGGGACACCGACGATGCCGTCGTCGCGCAGCTCGAAGCACCCCACCTCGTCGGCGGCGCCGTAGCGGTTCTTGATGCCGCGCAGCAGCCTCAGGCTGGAGTGGCGGTCGCCCTCGAACTGGAGCACGACGTCCACGAGGTGTTCCAGAACCCTGGGCCCCGCAACGGATCCGTCCTTCGTGACGTGTCCTACCAGCACCACCGGCAGGCCGCGTTCCTTGGCCATCGCGATCAGTCCAGATGCGACGGTCCGCACCTGCGTGACACCGCCGGGCACGCCCTCCACGCTCACCGTGGACATGGTCTGCACCGAGTCGACGATCAACATCGACGGCTTCACCTGGTCGACCTGGCCCAGCAGCGCGCTGAGCTCGCTCTCGGCCGCCAGGTACATCTCGGCGTGCAGGTTGCCGGTGCGTTCGGCGCGCAGCCGCACCTGGCCCGCCGACTCCTCGCCCGTGACGTAGAGACAACGCCCGTGCGACTCCGCCCAACGGTGCGCCGTCTCCAGCAACAACGTCGACTTGCCCACGCCCGGCTCGCCGGCGAGCAGCACGACGGCGCCGGGCACCAGGCCGCCGCCCAGCACCCGGTCGAACTCGCTGACACCGGTCGACAACGCCCGTGCCGACTCGATGTCGACCTCGCCGATGGGGCGGGCGGCCGACGTCGGCGCGCCCGCCACCACGCGCGTCACCGACGCGGTGCCTCGTTCCTCGATGCTGCCCCACGCCTGGCACTCGGGGCAGCGGCCGAACCACTTCGCCACCTCGTGCCCGCACTCGGCACAACGGAAGATCGGCCGCGCTGTCTTCGCCACACACCGAACGTTAGAGGAAGGGACAGTGTTTGATGGCCGCTGCTTCGCAGACGGCGGCTCGTTCGCCGGGGAGTCGGTCGTCCGGGCCCCGCTTCGCGCCTAATCGCCTTCGGCGGTTGACACGAAGCGGGGCCCGGACGACCGACGCGAACTCGCAAAGCCCGCCAGGTCTGCGATCAGCCGACAACCTTCAGGGCTGCGACGGGTGACAGGCCTCCAGGTCTGCGGAGGGCTGGCGGCCTTCCCCATCTGCGGCGGGCCCAGCAGCCATCCCGGGGCTGCGAGCGGTCGGCGGCCTTCCCGATCTGCGGCGAGCCCAACAGGCCTCCCCGTCTGCGGGCGACCTACAGGCCTTCAGGTCTGCGGCCGACCGCCTGGCCTCTCCATCTGCGGCGGGCCGGCCGCTCTCCGGGGTTGCGGTTGGCCGACGAAAAGTTTTCGAAGTTTCTTGGCGTGTGTTGTCAATCCGGCGCGGGGGCCGTTCGACGCATCAGTGGAAGGACACGACACAGCCTGGAGGACACCGTGAGCACCGCCACCGCCACCGCGACGCAGACGCAGACCCGCAAGTTCGCCATCGGCCGCTACGCCACCGTCGTCACCCGCGTGCTGACCGGCCTGCTGTTCGCCACGACCGGCCTGAACGGCTTCCTGATGTTCATGCCCGCTCCCGATCCCAGCACGATGGCCCCGGGAGGTGTGGCCTTCAACGCCGCGCTCTACGAGACCGGCTACATGCTGCAGCTCACCTGCGGCGTCCAGCTGGTGGCGGGCCTGCTGCTCGTGGCCGGGCGGTTCGTGCCGCTGGCGCTGGCCCTGCTGGCTCCGGTGATCGTGAACATCTTCCTGTTCCACGTCTTCCTGGAGCCGAGCGGCACGGCCATGGCGGTCGTCGTGGTCGCCGCCGAGATCGGCCTCGCGTGGGCCTACCGCGACAAGTTCCGCCCGATGCTCAAGGCCTGACGCAAGACGAAAAACGCCGCCTCCAGCGATGGGAGGCGGCGTTTTCGTGTGTCAGGGGGTCAGTGACCGCCGGACTCGTTCTCGCTCGTGCGCTTGTGCTCGGACGGCGCCACGGGCACCTCCAGCGTCAGCGAGCCCGCCTTCTCGAAGAGGAACGTGACCTTGATGGTCTGCGCGGCCACCACGTCGCGGTTCAGCTTCTTCAGCGTGCAGCGGATCTCCAGCACCTCGAGGTCCGGGTCCACGGGCGCGGCCGACGAGGACGCCGCGGCGGAACCCGACGGGCGGCCGGAGGACGACGCGGCCGACGACGGGTTGCCGGAGGACGGGGCGCCCGAGGACGGGGCCGACGACTGGGCGCCGGAAGAAGGCGTCACGTTCGACGACGGGGCGCCGGAGGACGGCGTCACGTTCGAGGAGGGCGCACCCGAGGTCGGCACCACGGACGAGGAGGCCGACGTGGACGGCTTCACCGGGGCCTTCGAGGCGTCGTACTCGGCCCGCAGCGCGTACTGCGCCGGGATCTCCTTCGTGCCGACGACCTCGGCCTCGGACTCGGCGGCCTCCGACTTGATGGAGAGCAGCTTGTCCGGGTCGGAACCCGTGTTGGCGATGACGAACGTCAACGGCACGTCGTCGCCTTCGTGGTACCGGTTGCCGTCCGGCGGGAAAGCGAGCATGACGTTGCGCACCGCGATCGGGCCCGCGTTGCCGCTCGCACCGTCGACGGCGGCGACCTGGGTGTCGGTCTGGGTGATCTGACCGGCGCTGCAGCCGACCGCCACCAGGCCTAGGCCCGCGGCCAGCGCTGCCGTCACGATCATCCGGCGAGACACTCCTGAGTTCACGGCTCCAGCGTCCTTCCTAGGGAACAACCACCAGGCAAGGAGCCTAACCGGGGCCCGAATCGAGGGCGCGACTGGCTGCCAGTCGATCTTCGATGGGACGTACCTTGCACGCGAACAGGTGGTTTGTCAACCCCCCGCACGGCCCTGACCAGCACTAACGGATCATCGAGCAGCGATCGAAGGGTTGCCGGACGTGATAGGATGGAGGCATCGAAAGGGGCAGAGGACACATGGTTTTCAAGGTCGGAGAGACCGTCGTCTACCCGCACCACGGTGCCGCTCTCATCGAAGCAATCGAGACCCGCGTGATCAAGGGCGAGGAGAAGAAGTACCTCGTTCTCAAGGTAGCGCAGGGCGACCTCACCGTTCGGGTTCCCGCTGACAACGCCGAAATCGTAGGCGTGCGTGACGTTGTCGGCCAGGAAGGGCTCGACAAGGTTTTCGAGGTCTTGCGTGCTCCCCACACCGAGGAGCCGACCAACTGGTCTCGGCGGTACAAGGCCAACCTTGAGAAGCTCGCCTCCGGCGACGTGAACAAGGTTGCGGAAGTGGTGCGCGACCTCTGGCGGCGCGAAAAGGATCGCGGGCTTTCCGCCGGCGAGAAGCGGATGCTGGCGAAGGCGCGGCAGATACTGGTCAGCGAGCTGGCGCTGGCCGAGGGCACCGACGAGGACAAGGCCGAGGTTCTCCTCGACGAAGTTCTCGCCACTGCTTCTTAACCAATCACATAAAGAGCATCGGATTCAGTCGCGAACATGAGTGTTGTCGCGCTCGTGCCCGCGGCAGGGCGGGGTGAGCGTCTGGGCTACGGGATGCCCAAGGCGCTCGTGCCGGTCAACGGAGTGCCGCTGTTGACGCGTGCCGTACGTGGCCTGTTCGAGTCAGGCCAGGTTCACCACGTCGTCATCGCGGCTCCACCGTCCGATGTGGATCAAGTGCACACCGCAACCGCCTCGCTGGCCCCGGCCGGCGGGGCGGTGCACGTGCTTTCAGGGGGCGCCGAACGCACCGACTCGGTGCGCCTCGCCCTCGACCACGCGCTCAGCGTGATTCCGGACACCTCGATCGTGCTGGTCCACGACGCCGCTCGTGCCTTCACCCCTCCCGAGGTCATCGCCGCCGTCGTCGCCGCCGTGCGTGGCGGGTACGACGCCGTCATCCCGGTGCTGCCGGTCGCCGACACGATCAAGCAGGTGGACGAGGTCGGAGTGGTCGTCTCCACACCTGATCGGGCCGCCCTGCGGGTCGTGCAGACCCCGCAGGGTTTTCGCGCCGAGACTCTCAAAGCCGCCTATTGCTCCGGTATTGCCGCGACTGACGACGCTGGTCTCGTAGAGAAGAACGGCGTCGCGGTGCACACGGTTCCCGGACACGCGCATGCCATGAAGATCACCACCCCGTTCGACCTAGCGGTCGCGGAAGCACTGTTCAGCGGAGGCCAGGAGTGAGGATCGGCCAGGGCGTCGACGTCCACCCGATCGAGGCAGGCAGGGAGTGCTGGATCGCCGGCCTGCTGTGGGAGGGCGTGGACGGGTGCGCCGGCCACTCGGACGGCGACGTGGCCTCGCACGCCCTGTGCGACGCGCTGCTGTCCGCCGCGGGCCTGGGCGACCTGGGCGCCGTCTTCGGCACGTCCGATCCGCGCTGGTCAGG
Organism: Lentzea sp. CA-135723; assembly: GCF_050936595.1. NCBI lineage: Bacteria > Bacillati > Actinomycetota > Actinomycetes > Pseudonocardiales > Pseudonocardiaceae > Lentzea > Lentzea sp. CA-135723. The sequence goes on from NZ_JBNJMK010000001.1 coordinate 5,405,540, forward strand.
CGCGCACGGTGTGGTCCTGCTCACGGAAGTGCGGCGCCTCATCGAGGAGGCGGGCTACCGAGTGGGAAATGCCACAGTGCAGGTCATCGGCAACCAGCCACGCGTCGGCAAGCGCCGCGAAGAGGCCCAGAAGACCCTCTCGGAGGCCGTCGGCGGCCCCGTCTCGGTCGCCGGCACCACCACGGACGGCCTGGGTCTCACAGGGCGGAACGAGGGCATCGCGGCGATCGCCACCGCGCTGCTGATCTCCGTAGCCTGAGGTCATGGTCACGCTCTCCGCAGCGCAGCACGAGCTCCTCGACGGCCTCAACTACGGCGCGGTCGCCACGCTCGCCGAGGACGGCAGTCCGCAGACGTCGGTCGTCTGGATCACCCGCGACGGCGACGACGTGCTGTTCTCCACCGCCGAGGACCGGGCGAAGGCCCGGCACCTCCGCAACGACCCGCGGGCGAGCATCACCGTCATCGACGTCGCGAACCCCTACCGGTACGCGGAGTTCCGCGGCGAGGCGACGGTGACGACCGAGGGCGCCGCCGAGCTCGTGGACGCCCTGGCCCACAAGTACACGGGCAAGCCCTTTCCCAGCGACAAGGACCCGGACGCCGTCCGCGTGGTCGTCCGCCTCAAGGTCTCGAAGACCACGGGCAACGTGCGCTAACGGGTCCGCTGCGCCGGCACGTTCAGCACGGCCATGCCGCTTTCGAGGTCCACCGGACCGCGCGGCGGCGCGGCGTCGCCCTCCTCGTCGCGCAGCTGCCGCTCCTCCTTGCGGAACTCCAGTTCCTCGCGCTTGCCCGCTTCGAACGTCGCCCCGAGCTCACCGATCCCGGCCGAGGACATCGGCGTGCCCTTCTTCCTGCCGCGGAAGAACCTCTCGAACACGGCGAGGAAGAACAGGGCCGCCACCAACGCGGGCAGCGACATGGCGAACAGGAACCCCAGGCTCATGACTGGACAACTCCCCCGCCGGCGCTGTGGTTCCCGCCACTACCATTCGGCTGGTGCCCAAGTACGACGTGTGCCTCTCCTTCGCCGGCGAAGACCGCCCCTACGTCGACCAGGTGGCCCGCCACCTCACCGAACTGGGTGTTTCCCGCTTCTACGACACCGACGAGCAAGCCGATCTCTGGGGCAAGAACCTCGTCGAGCACCTGGACCAGATCTACCGCCACGACTCGCGGTTCTGCGTGATGTTCATTTCGGAGCACTACGCCCGGAAGATGTGGACCAAGCACGAACGGCAGGCCGCGTTCGACCGCGCGCTGGTGTCGGACACCGAGTACGTGCTGCCCGTGCGGTTCGACGACACGGAGATCCCGGCGCTGCGGGTCGGCACCGGCTACCTGGACATCAGCAACCGCACGCCGCGCGAGCTGGCCGAGATGATCGCGCGGAAGGTCGGCACGGCGGTGAGCGCGCCGCAGCCGGGCTGGGAGTACCAGCTGTTCTCCGACACGGTCGCGATGCTCATGCGCAACCTCAAGGACAAGCGCGTCAGCCACGAGATGGGCACGGCGAAGCCGAGGCGCCTGATCACCGAGGACGTGGACGCGCTGGACACGTTCCGGGCGCGCAGCCGGTCGCTGGACGGCATCCTCAACGCCGTCGAGGACCTGCTGTCGCCCGGCCGCGTGCAGATGGCGTTCGGGCCGCCCGGTCGTCCCGGCGACCGCGACAAGATCAAGCACCTCGCCAACGGCTTCGTGGAGCAGTACGAGGGTCTGCTGGACTGGTCGGCGGAGCTGCGCGGCACGACGACGCCGGACCGCTACACCGCGCTGTACAGGGCCGCGGCCCAGCTCGCCGACCAGCCGCTCAAGCAGATCGAGCAGTTCGTCGAGGAGTTCGCGGCCGCCAGTGACCGCGGTGCGGGCGACCTGCGGCTGACGTTGCGGTACGACCTGGGCGCGGTCGAGGCCGAGCTCAAAAAGGTCCAGACCACCTAGCCGCGGAGAACGTAGAGTCGGGGGCGTGACGATCCGCGCCGCGCTCTTCGACTTCTCCGGCACGCTGTTCCGGCTCGAGCACCCCGAGCTGGAGTCCAACGGTGACCTGATGCGTGCTCTCACCGCCCCGGTCGGCATCGCCGACGGCATGGACCCCGAGCTGGTCGCCGCGTGGCACCGGCGCGACCTCGACGTCGACGTGCACCGCTGGGTGCACGTGAGGGTCCTCGAGGACGCGCTCGTGCCCGACGCCGAGGCCTTCTACGACCAGCTGCTGCACCCCGAGTCGTGGGTGCCGTACCCGGACACGAAGGCGACGCTGGAGCACCTCGAGGACATCCCCGTCGCGGTCGTCAGCAACATCGGCTGGGACATCCGCACGGTGTTCGAGCTGCACGGCCTGACGCACCTCGTCGACGAGTTCGTGCTCTCGTACGAAGAAGGGGTCATCAAGCCGGACCCGAAGATCTTCACCACGGCCTGCGAACGGCTGGGCGTCGATCCCCGCGATGCGGTGATGGTCGGCGACAGCCAGGAGGCGGACGGCGGAGCGGAGGCCATCGGTTGCTCCTTCCGGCTCGTCAACCCGGTTCCGACGAGTGACCGCCCGGACGCTCTTTTGGATGTGGCCCGTACCATTCCCGTGTGAGCCTCCACATCTACGACACGGCGAGCCGGTCCATGCGGGAGTTCCACCCGCAGGTCAACGGAACGGCGTCGATCTACGTGTGTGGGGCGACCGTGCAGGGCGTGCCGCACATCGGGCACGTCCGCAGCGGCCTCAACTTCGACGTCCTGCGTCGCTGGCTCGCCCACGACGGCACCGACGTCACGCTGGTCCGCAACGTCACCGACATCGACGACAAGATCCTCACCAAGGCCGCCGAGCACGACCGGCCGTGGTGGGAGTGGGCGTACACGCACGAGCGCGCGTTCGAGGACGCGTACGACGCGCTGGGCTGCCTGCCGCCGTCGTACGCGCCGCGCGCCACCGGCCACATCACGCAGATGGTCGAGCTCATGCAGCGCCTGATCGACAAGGGCCACGCGTACGACGTCGACGGTGACGTCTACTTCGACGTGCGCTCGTTCCCCGAGTACGGCGCGCTGTCCGGGCAGAAGCTCGACGCCGTCGAGCAGGGTGAGACGGCCGTGCGCGGCAAGCGCGACCCGCGCGACTTCACGCTGTGGAAGGCCGCCAAGCCCGGTGAGCCGTCCTGGCCGACCCCGTGGGGCGACGGCAGGCCCGGCTGGCACCTGGAGTGCTCGGCGATGGCGACCGAGTACCTCGGCGGCACGTTCGACATCCACGGCGGCGGGCTCGACCTGATCTTCCCGCACCACGAGAACGAGCAGGCGCAGTCGCGGGCGGCCGGTGACGGCTTCGCGAACTACTGGATGCACAACTACTGGGTGACGCTGTCCGGCGAGAAGATGGCCAAGTCGCTCGGCAACACCGTGTCCATCCCCGCGATGCTGGACAAGGTCCGCGCGCAGGAGCTGCGGTACTACCTCGTCTCCCCGCACTACCGCTCGCACATCGAGTACTCCGAGGGCGCGCTGGACGAGGCGGTGACGGCGTACGGCCGCGTCGAGTCGTTCCTGCGCAGGGCCGTGGAGAAGCTCGGGCCGATCGAGCTCCGGGGCGACATGTGCCCGGACTTCGTCGCCGCGATGGACAACGACCTGAACACGCCGCAGGCCGTGGCCGCACTGCACAACAAGGTGCGCCAGGGCAACACGGCTCTTGCCGACGGTGACGACGACACGGCCCGTTCCGCGGCCGAGTGCGTCCGCCGGATGGCTGACATCCTCGGCGTCGACCCGTTGTCGCCGAAGTGGAACGACGCGTCGTCTGCCGACACCGGCATGCGGCAGGCGTTGACCACCCTGGTGGAGCGACTGCTCGTCGAACGCCAGGAAGCCCGCAAGAGCAGGGACTTCGCGCGTTCCGACGCGCTGAGGGACCAGCTTTCCGATGCGGGCATCGCCGTCGAGGACACCCCCGGCGGTCCGCAGTGGACTTTGAAGGACGACTGACTTCCGTGGCTGGCAACTCCAAGCGCAAGGGCGCGATGCGCAATCCGGGCTCGAAGAAGGGCGCGGTCACCGGCTCCGGCGGACAGAAGTCCAAGGGCCTGCAGGGCAAGGGCCCGACCCCGAAGGCGACCGACCGCCCCAACCACCCCGCGTACAAGCGCGCGAAGGTGGCGGCGAAGATCGACGCGAGCAAGACCCAGCGTCGCCAGAAGACCGAGAAGGCCCAGGCCGAGACCGTGGCGGGCCGCAACCCCGTCGTGGAGTGCCTGCGCGCGGGCACGCCGGCGACGGCGCTGTACGTGGCGCTCGGCATCGACGCCGACGACCGCGTGCAGGAGGCCGTGCGCCTGGCCGCCGACCGGGGCATCTCCGTGCTGGAGGTGGCCCGCGGCGAGCTCGACCGGATCACCGGCGGCGCGATGCACCAGGGCCTCGGCCTGCAGGTGCCGCCGTTCGAGTACTCGACGCCGAACGAGCTGCTGGAGATCGCTCAGCGCTCCGGCCGGCCGCCGTTGCTGGTGGCGCTGGACGGTGTGACCGACCCGCGCAACCTGGGTGCGGTCATCCGTTCCGCGGCCGCGTTCGGCGCGCAGGGCGTGGTGCTGCCGCAGCGGCGCAGCGCGTCGATGACCGCCGTCGCCTGGCGCACCAGCGCGGGCACCGCGGCCAAGACGCCCATCGCGATGGCCACCAACCTCACGCGCACGCTGCGTGACTGGGCGGAGGCCGGTCTCATGATCGTCGGCCTCGACGCGGACGGCGACGTGGACGTCGACGGCCTCGACCTCGCCACCGGACCGCTCGTCGTGGTGGTCGGTTCCGAGGGCCGCGGGCTCGGGCGTCTGGTCAAGGAGACGTGCGACCAGACCGTGTCGATCCCGATGGCGGCGGGCGTCGAGTCGCTCAACGCGTCGGTCGCCGCAGGTGTCGTGCTGGCCGAGGTGGCGCGCCGCCGGCGTATCGACGCCAAAGGCTGATTGCCTGACGTTATCGGCTGGTTCGTGACGCCAAGGGCGTTCATTGGCCGACGTTAGTGATCGTTTTCCTGCCCGCGAAACCGGTTTAGGTTCGCGGGCGGGAAAGTCGACTTTTCACTCTTGCCAGATCCACGCTGCCGATCGCATGACAAACCGCGTGGCCTATTACGCGCCACTCCCGAGCGCGGGTACCGTCGTCTCGATCGCCATTAACGGGTCCTGCCGGTCAGGAGTCGGAGCCGGTTGCACCGGTTGGGCGAGCACGCGGCACCCGTTTGGCACCGGCTGACACATGGCGTGACCATTTGGGGTCCAATCAGGCGAACCCGAGGTCAACTGTGAAGAAGATCAGCTCTGTGTTTCACTATTGTAACTACTTTAGGTAACTGCTCTGCTCCGTTTAGGTACACACTGTGGTAGGACAGACGTTGAACGGTCAGGCAGCTTCTACCGTGATTGTCGATAGGAATTGATTACCACCGGCGGGGGCGACGTGACTCGGCGTAGAGCGAATCGGGACGTGCCGATTCGCCGCGCGCGGGCAGCGGCTCCGCGAGGCACCGCATGACGACCCGCGGGACCCTCCGCGAGCTCGTGGGTTTGCGCGAGTTCCGCGCGATGTGGATCGGCTCGACCGCATCGACCGCCGGCGACCAACTCGCGGCGGTCGCATTGTCACTGCTCGTATTCGAGCGAACACAATCCGCTGCCTGGACCGCGCTCACGTGGTCGTTGACGCTGTTCCCGCCGCTGATTTCGGGGCCGTTGCTCGGCTGGGTCGCCGACCGGTTCCCGCGCCGCACGGTAATGGTGACGACGGCCTGGATGCAGGCCGTGCTGATGGGTGCGATGGCCGTTCCCGGCATGCCCCTGTGGGCCATGATCGTGCTGCTCGTGGTGGTGCTGGCGATCTCCTCGCCGTACCTCGCTGCGCAGGAGGCGAGCCTGCCGAACGTGCTGCCGCCGAAGCGCTACGACGACGGCGTGGCGTTGTTCGGCACGTCCGTCGACATCGCGCAGATGGCGGGTCTGGCGGCGGCCGGTTTCCTGGTCGCGCACACGAGTCCCGGCCTCGCGCTCGCGATCAACGCGGGCACGTTCGTGTTGCTCGCGGTCCTCGTGCAGACGTCGGTGAAGCACCGGCCGGCCGCGGATCCGCTGGGCCGCAAGAAGAAGGACGACGAAGAGTCGCGCGGCGTGCTGACCCTGATGGTGTCGGAACCGCGCCTCAGGACGTTGCTGGGCGTCCGTCTCCTCGCGGGCCTCGCCATGGTCCCGGAAGGACTCGCGGTACCGCTGGCGGCGAGCTTGAACGCCGTCTGGGCGGTCGGTCTGATCCTCGCCATCGAGCCCGCGGCGAACGTGCTGGGCGTGGCGTTGCTCTTCCGTCTGGTCAGGGATCCGGCGAAGCGGGAACGGCTCATCGGGCCGCTGGCGATCCTGTCGCTGGCGCCGTTGATCATGTTCGCATTCAACCCGAACCTGACCTGGACGATCGTTTTGCTGGTGATTGCCGGTATAGGCGGGGCTTATCACACACCCGCTCGTTCGGCGTGGATGCGCCTGCTACCCGACCAGTACCGCGGCAGGGCTTATGGCATTGGGCGCGCGGCGTTGCGTTCGAGCCAGGGCGGTGGAATGGCGCTGGCGGGTGTCGTCGCCCATTCGATCGGATCGGTGACGGCCACGATCGCGGGAGCGGGCGGTATCGGACTGCTGCTGGCGACGCAGGCCACCTTCGCCTGGCGACGGGCGAGGGGTCGCGCCGACACGAAGGCGGTGGCAATCTGAAACAGAACGGTCACCAATAGCGATATCCGTCGTAGAGGCATCAGGATGCGGTGTGGAAGTCGAGTGGAGGAAGGGCAGCGCTAGAAGTCTCGGTTGCACATGGAAGGACACCTCCTCGTTGCGACGAGCGGCAGCGTGGTGGTCTACGACCTGGTCAGCGGCGGCTTGGCTCATGAAGTGCCATGAGCGTAGGGGGTCGTGGTGAAGAACAGTTTGACTGATCGCAGGCGATCGCGGGCACTCGGCTTGACTCCGATTCGCAACTGGGACCTTTGGACCGTTGCGCCTAGTGCGATCGCTTACTTTTTCGTGCTCGAAGCGGCCGTAGCCGTTGCCTCCATCTGGCTCCTGACGAAGCTCACGTCCGTCTCGACCGCCGACTGGCTCCGCTTCGGCGCTTTGATCGCCGCGATCACCATTCACCTCACGATCGTGCGCAGAGCCGAAGAGGCCCGCCGCAACGAGGCCTCCGGCCCCCACATAGACCTGACCTCGGTCTGGACCTTCGCCGCGGCCGTCGCACTGCCCGGCGGCCTGGCCGTGATCGCCACGATCTGGATGCGCATCCTGATCCAGCCGATCGCCCGCCGCCAGCCGTACCGCTTCGTCTTCGGCACCGCCTCGATGCTCGCCTCAACGCTCCTCTCCTGGGCGTTGGTGCACCTTTCGGGCGTTTCGCTCGCCGCGACCGGAAACGTGCCGACCGACCTGAGTCTGGTCCTGATTCTCGCGATAGCCGCGGTCCTCTACTGGTTCGTCCAGGTGATGACAGTCGCCGTGGCATTCAAAATCGTGACGCCGAACTCGAAGGTCCTCGACTTCCTCGGTTCCAAAGTCGACAACATGCTCGAAATGAGCACGCTCGGCGCGGGCGCGATGCTCGGCATGCTCATGACGACCCACTGGGTGGGCCCGCTGCTGCTCGCCGTGCCGGTGATCCTCGTCAACGCCCTGCTGTCCAAGGCGGGCGAACGCCGTGCGCACCTCGAACGCCTGCTGCGCGAACAGGAACAGCTCCACCAGCGGCTGGCCGCGGACGCCCACACCGACTACCGGACGGGCCTGCTCAACACCAACGGCCTGGCCGAGTACGCGGGCCGCCTCGCGGAACGCTGCCGCCTCGACGGCGAACCGATGACCGTCCTCGTCATCGACCTCGACCACTTCAAGCGCATCAACGACACCTGGGGCCACCCCGCGGGCAACGCCGTGCTCGCCGAGGTGGGCCGCATCCTGCGCGAGAAGCTGCGCCCCGGCGACGTGGCCGGCCGCGACGGCGGCGAGGAGTTCGTCGTGGCGCTGAAGGACACCCCGGTCGCGCAGGGCGTGACGATCGCCGAACGCATCCGCGAGGCCATCGGCTCCCTGGCCGTGCCGACCACCGACAAGCACCGCAACGTGGTGACGCTGTACGGCCGCGAGACCCAGCCCTCCGAACCCGAGGGCGAGTCGCTGCGGGCGATCTCGGCGTCGATCGGCGTGGCGGTCATCCCGGACAACGGGCCGGACATGGCGACGGCGCAGCACTCGGCGGACGCGGCGCTGTACAAGGCCAAGGAGAACGGCCGCAACCAGGTGCGGGTCGCCGGCCTGGACATCCCGCCGCGCCTGATGCCGGCGCCGCGCCAGGACGACGTGACGAAGCCGATCAGCTCACGCAGTGCGTGAGCGGCGCGACGACACCAGCCGGCACACCAGGTAGATCACGAAGCTGACAGCCGTCACCATCGCGGACACGGGCAACCCGGGCTGCAGCGACAACAAGATCCCACCGACGGCAGCGACCTCGGCGAACACCACCGACAGCACCGTGGCCCGCAGCGGCGAAGCCGAGATCCGCATCGCCGCGGCCGCCGGCGTGATCATCAACGCCAGCACCAGCAACGCCCCGACCACCTGCACCGACAGCGCGGTGGCCACCCCGACCAGCACCGCGAACACGATCGACAGGGTCCGCACCGGCACCCCGCGTGACACCGCCACGTCGGGGTCGACGGACGCGAAGAACAACGGCCGGTAGATGAACGCCAGCGCCACCAGCACCACGACGGACGACCCGACCAGCAGGTTCAGGTCCGTCGAGTCGACGCCGACGATCTGGCCGGTCAGCAGCCCGAACTTGTTGCTGGCCCGTCCCTTGTAGAGCGCCAGCATGAGAATGCCCATGCCGAGTCCGAACGCGAGGATCGCCCCGATGACCGAGTCGCGGTCGCTCTCCCGCCGGGACAGCACGCCGAGCAGCACCGCGGCGAGGATCGATCCGGCCAGAGCGCCGTAGCCGACACCGACGCCGAGCAGCAGCGCCGCCGCACCGCCGGTGAAGGCGAGTTCGCTGGTCCCGTGCACGGCGAACGCCATCTTGCGCGTCACGACCAACGGCCCCAGGACGCCCGCCACCAGCCCCAGCACGGCGGCCGCGATCAGCGCGGTCTGCACGAAGTCGAGTTCGAGCAGGTCCAGAAAGCTCACGACGCGGCCTCCGCCGACAGGTGGTGCGTCTGCTCCTCGCAGGCGCCGGCGCCGACCACCAGGATCTGGTCGCGCACCCGCACGACCTCGACCGGCGTCCGGTACAGCTCGGACAACGTGCGGGAGTTCATGACCTCTTCCGGCGTGCCGACGCGGAACCGGCCGCCCACCAGGTACAGGACCCGGTCCACCAGCGGCAGCACCGGGTTCAGCTCGTGCGTCACGAACAGCACGGCCGTGTCGGACTCGCGACGGCGCTTGTCGATCAGCTCGGACACGACCCGCTGGTTCGCGAGGTCCAGCGACAGCAGCGGTTCGTCGCAGAGCATCACGGTCGGGTCCCCGACGAGGGCCTGGGCGACGCGCAGCCGTTGCTGCTCGCCACCGGACAGCAGCCCCACGGGCGAGTCGGCGTAGCGGGTGCCGCCCACGGACTCGATGGCGGCGTCCACGCGGATGCGGCGTTCGCGGCGGCCTCGCCAGCCGAAGCCCCACGCGTGGCCGTCCAGGCCCAGGCCGACGAGGTCGCGGCCCCGCAACGTCATGGACTGGTCGAGCGCTCGCTGCTGCGGGATGTAGCCGATGGCGTGGCTGCCGCCGGCGACGGAGACCGTGCCGGCCGACAGCGGCTGGAGGCCCAGCAGCACGCGCATCAGGCTGGTCTTGCCGGAGCCGTTGGGGCCCAGGACGGCCAGGAACTCACCCGGTTCGACGTCCAGGTCGAGGCCGCCCCAGAGGACTCTGTCGCCGTAGGACAGCTTCGCCACGCGCAGCGAGATCGCGCTCATGCCTTGAGCGCCTGCGCGAGCGCGTCCACCTGCTTGGTCATCCAGTCAAGGTAGCCGGTCACGCCCTCGGGCAGCGTCTCGGTCACGGCAACGACCGGCACACCGGCCGTGCGAGCCTTCTCGACCACGCTCTTCGTCACCTGGTTCTCCGTCTGGGTGTTCTCGACCAGCACGTTCACCTGCTTGCCCTCGACCAGCTGGTTCATCGACGCGAGCGCGGCGGCGGGCACGTCCGCCTCCTCCTCGATGGCCTTGCTGAACGCCTCGGGCGTCACGTCCTGCGCGCCGGACTCCTCGATCAGGTAGTGCGCGATCGGCTCGGTGACGGCGACCTTCTTGCCCTGACCGGCGCCCGCGACCTTCTTCTCCAGCTCCTCGATGCCGGCCTTGAAGTCCGCCGCGTTCTTCTCGAACGTCGCCTTCTGGTCCGGTGCGAGGCCGCTGAGCTCGGTCGCCGCGGCCTCGGCCACCGCCTCGACGGTGTGCAGGTCGTACCAGACGTGCTCGTTCACGCTGTGGTCGTGCCCGTCGGCGTCCGGCGTGCCCGTGGACGGCTCGGCGTGGTTGTCGGCCAGCGGGAACGCCTCGATCTTCTTGGTGGCGTCGCTGGTGATCAGCTTGGCGAAGAAGTCGTCGTAGCCGCCGCCGTTGAAGATGACCAGCTTGGCGTCCTTGACCAGCGCGGCGTCCGCGGGCTTGCTCTCGTACGAGTGCGGGTCGGCGCTCGGGTCGTCCAGCAGGGCCTTCACCTCGACGGCGTCGCCGCCGACGGCCTTGACGACGCTCCCCCAGACGTTCGTGGAGGCCACGACCTGGATCTTGCCGTTGTCGGCGGACGGCGTGGACGTGCCACACGCGGCCAGGCTCACCACGGCAAGAGTGCCGACCAGAGCGTTGCGGAGAGTCATCACGCCGTCCCTCGATCAGGTAATGGAAACCGTTGTCGAGTTCATATTACGACACGAAAAAGCCCCCGGCGGTCACGCCGGGGGCTCGAACGTGTGACTCAGGACTCCAGGCGCTCGCCCGACTCGGGGTGGAACAGGTGGATCTCGCTGTGGTCGCGGACGGCGACCTTGACGTGCTGGCCGAGGGTCGGCGGCGTGCGGCCGTCGACGCGGACGACGAAGCGCTGCGACGACTCACCGATCTTCACGGCACCGTGCACGAGCGCGTCGGCACCGAGCTCCTCGACGAGCTCGACGGTCATCTCCATGCCCTCCTCGCCCGACGGCACGATGCCGAGAGCCTCGGGGCGGATGCCGAAGGTGACCTCGTCCAGACCGCCGGCGGCGTCGAGCGCGGCACGGGACAGCGGCACGATGATGCCGTCGAGCTTGGCACCCTCCGCGCTGATCGGGACGGTCTTGAGGTTCATGGCCGGCGAGCCGATGAAGCCGGCGACGAACGCGTTGGCCGGGCGGTCGTACAGCGCGCGAGGCGTGTCGCACTGCTGCAGCAGGCCGTCCTTGAGCACGGCGACCCGGTGGCCCATCGTCATGGCCTCGACCTGGTCGTGCGTGACGTAGATCGTGGTGGTGCCGAGGCGCTGCTGGAGGGCGGCGATGTTGGCACGCGTCTCGACGCGCAGCTTGGCGTCCAGGTTGGACAGCGGCTCGTCCATGAGGAACACGGAGGGCTCGCGCACGATGGCGCGACCCATCGCGACGCGCTGGCGCTGACCACCGGAGAGCGCCTTCGGCTTGCGCTCCAGGTACTTGGTGAGGTCGAGCATCTTGGCGGCCTCTTCGACCTTCGCCCGGATGTCCGCCTTCGACACACCGCGCAGCTTGAGCGCGAAGCCCATGTTCTCCGCGACGGTCATGTGCGGGTAGAGCGCGTACGACTGGAACACCATGGCGATGTCCCGGCCCTTCGGCGGGACGTTCGTGACGTCCTTGCCACCGATGTGGATGGCGCCCTCGTCGATGTCCTCCAGGCCCGCGAGCATGCGCAGCGCCGTCGACTTGCCGGAACCGGACGGGCCGACCAGCACCAGGAACTCGCCGTCGGCGACCTCCAGCGAGAGCTCGTCGACCGCGCGGACCGGCGGGTTGCCGGAGAACACGCGCGACGCCTTGACGTAGGACACCTCTGCCATGTGACGCACCTTTCACCCTTGTCTGGACGCGACGTTAGGTGTTGCAAGCGCTTACGTGAACAGACGAAAGCGCTTACGTTCCAGCGCGGCACAACGTAAGCGCTTACGTTCAGAGGCATGAACGAAACGCCGCTGCCAGGCGGCTTCATCAACGAGGTCGTCCGGATCGGCGACACGGTCCGGCGGCCGCTCTGCGCCCGCTCGCCGTTCGTCCACCGGCTGTTGCTCCACTTCGAACAGCAGGGGTGGCGGGGTGCGCCGCGGTACCTCGGCGTGGACGGGAAGGACCGGGAGGTGCTGGTGTTCCTCGACAGCCACGTGCCGGAGCGGTCGTCCGAGGGCCTGGCCGAGGTGGCGCGGCTCGTGCGGGAGTTCCACGACCTGACCGCGGGGACCGAACTGGCCGGTGACCAGGAGGTCGTGTGTCACAACGACCTGTCGCCCAAGAACACGGTCTACCGCGACGGCGTGCCGTTCGCGTTCATCGACTGGGATCTCGCCGCACCGGGCGAGCGCATCCACGACGTCGCGCACGTGTGCTGGCAGTACGTGGACCTTGAAGATCCAACGGTTGTGGCGGAAGGACTCCGCACGATCTGCGACGCGTACGGCCTGGAGGACCGCGGCCGGCTCGTGGAGACGATCCTGTGGTGGCAGGACCGGTGCGCGCACGGCATCGAGACCGACCCGGCACTGGCCGGGTTGCGCGAGTCGGGCGCCGCCCGGTCCGTCCGCACCGCCCACGCCTGGTTCACGGCGCACCGGGCAGAGCTGGAGGCGGCCCTGAAGCCGCCTCCAGCCGGGTGACTCAGCCCTTGACGGCGCCCGACGCGAGGCCGGTCACCAGGAAGCGCTGCACCAGGTAGAACACGACGATCGCGGGGATCGCCACCAGGATCGACGCGGCGGCGAGGTGCCCCCACTCGGTCCTGTTCTGCTGCACGAACACCTGCAGCCCGACCGCCAGCGTCTTCGACTCGTCCGCGGCGGACAGGAAGGCCGACGCGAACGCCACCTCACCCCAGGCCGTCAGGAAGGCGTAGAACGACGTGACCGCCAGGCCCGGCTTGGCCAGCGGCATGATCAGCCGCCAGAACACGCCGAACGGCGACAGCCCGTCCACCCGCCCCGCCTCGTCGATGTCCGACGGCACGGTGTCGAAGTAGCCCTTCAGCATGTACGTGCAGAACGGCACCGCGGTCGTGCAGTAGACGAGCACGAGGCCGAACGTGGAACCGTTCAAACCGAGGGCGATCAGGATGTTGTACAGCGGCACGATCAGCACCGCGAACGGGAACATCTGCACCAGCAGGAACGACATCATCAGCGATCGCTTGCCGGGGAACCGGAAGCGCGACGCCGCGTAGCCGGTGGTGGCCGACAGGAACACCGCGATGACCGTGGTGAGCAACGCGATCACGACCGAGTTGCCGAACCACGCGAGGAAGTTCCCCTTGTCCCCGGCCAGAATCCGCGTGTAGTTGTCCACAGAGGACTCGTTGAACAGCTTCGGGGACGGCTCGACCGCGCGGGCGTCCGGCTTCAGCGAGGTGATGAACACCCAGAAGACCGGGAACACCGAGATGATCGAAGCGATCACCAAAGCGCCGTGCAGCCCGACAGAAGCGAGGGCGGAGCGGTCGGTGCGCTTGCGAACCGGACCGGCGGCTTGGACGACCTTCAAAGAAGAAGCGTCGAGCGTCATCACCACACCTCGCCCTGATTGCGCAGCGCCCGCCGGTACACCGCGGCGAACACCAACAACACCGAAAGGATCAGCACGCCGTACGTCGAGGCGATGGCGTAGTCGCGGGACGCGCCGGAGAAGAAGCGCTCGAACGCGTAGGTCACCAGGATCCGCGTGTTCGGGTTCGGGCCCGCGATCAGGTAGATGACCGGGAACATGTTGAACGTCCAGATGATGCCGAGCAGCACCACGGTCGACGACACCGAACGCAGGCCCGGCAGCGTCACGTGGCGGAAGCGCTGCCACGGCGTGGCGCCGTCCATCTCGGCCGCCTCGTAGAGGTCACCGGGGATCGACTGCAGGCCACCGAGCAGAGCCACCATCATGAACGGCGTGCCCAGCCAGACGTTCACGATGATCACCGACACCAGCGCCCAGTTCGACTGACCGAGCCACACGGGGTCCGGCAGGCCGACCGATCGCAGCAGCTGGTTGATGATCCCGTACTGCGCGTTGAACATGTACTTCCACGCGAACGCGCTGATGAACGCGGGCACGGCCCACGGCAGGATGAGCAGCACGCGGTACAGCGTGCGGCCCTTCACCTGGCGGTTCAGCAGCAGCGCCAAGCCCAGACCGATGGTGTAGTGGAAGAACACGCACGAGAACGTCCAGATCAGCGTGCGCACCAACGTGGACCAGAACGCGCCGAACGACTCCCCGCCGGAGAGCACGTTCAGGTAGTTCTTGAAGCCCACCACGTCGTAGGTGGCGGGGCGTTCGAGGATCGGGTTGGCGATGTTGCCCTCGTTGATGTTCGTGAAGGTGAAGAACACGCCCTGCGCGAGCGGGTAGAGCACCAACACCGCGATGACCACCACGACCGGCAGCACCATCGCATACGCGTACCAGTACCTGTCCAGGAACCGACGCACCGAGACTCCCCTTCCGGCGAACGGCCGGGGCTCAGGAGAACCCCGGCCGTTCAACACGATCAGCCGATCGAGTACTCGGTGACGACCTTCTCCTTGTACGCCTTCGCGACGTCGTCAAGGGCGGTCTTGGCGTCCTTCTTGCCGGCCAGGAAGTCCGCGTAGCCGACCTTCAGCGGGTCGAAGAGCTCGCCGCCCTCGGGGATCCACGGACGCTCGTGCGCGACCTTGGTGACCGGCTCGAACGCGGCCACGACGGCGTTCGCCTTGACGTCGGCGTTCTGGTAGGCCGACTTGCGGGTCGGCAGCAGGCCGAGCTCCTTGGCGATGGTCGCCTGCGACTCGACCGACGCCATGCAGGTGATGAACTTGATGGACGACTGCTTCGCCTTGGTGCCCTGGCGGATCACGTAGTCGTGGCCGCCGACCGGCGCGCTGCCCTTGCCCGCTGACGGGCCGGGAACGGCGGCGATGCCGAGGTTCGCCGGGTCGCTGAACGCGGCGCCCTTGAGGTAGTCGGCGACGGCCCACGGGCCGTTGATGACCATGGCGGCCTCACCGGACGAGAACGCGGCCTGCATGTTCGAGTACGAGTTCGTCGCGTCGAGAGCCGTCGTCGCGGACTTCGAGTCCAGCAGGCCCTTCGCGGTCTCCAGCGCCTTCACGTTCTGCGCGGAGTTCACGACGATCTTCTTGGCGGACGCGTCGACCAGGTCGCCGCCCTCGCCGTAGATGAACGGCAGCGCGTAGTACGCGTCGTTGTTGAGGAAGAACGCCTTCTCGCCACCCAGCTTGGCGGCCGCGGCCTTGAGCTCGTCCCACGTCTTCGGCGCCTCGACGCCGGCGTCCGCGAGCTTCTTCTTGTTGTACAGCAACGCGAGCGAGTCGGTCACCTGCGGCACGGCGTAGGTCTTGCCCTCGTACTTCGTGGAGCCGAGCGGGGCCTCCAGGAAGTCGGACGTGTCCTTCGCGAGGTCGGTGTCGGACAGGTCTGCGACGTAGCTGAGCTTCGCGAGCTGCGGCACCCACGCGACCTCGGAGCGGAAGACGTCGGGGCCCTGGCCGCCCTGGGCGGCGGTCTTGTAGTTGTTCAGCGCGCCGTCGAAGGCCTGCGTCTCAACCTTGACCTTGTAGCCGTCCTTGGTGGCACAGCCTTCCGCGATCTTCTTGAACACCGGGCTCTCGTTCGGGCCACTGGTGTCCCAGAAGGTCACTTCACCCGAGTCGGATCCGCTGTTGCTGCTCGATCCGCCGCTTCCGCACGCGGTGAGCACGAGGGCGACACCCGTCGCCATGGCGGTCACGAGGGTTGTCCGTCGCATCGTTGCTGCCGTTCCCTCCAGCTGGGGCCTCGTCTCCGAGTGAGACAAGGGTCTTGCAAGGTTTTGCGAGAATGTTGCGGGCGATTTCACTACCAGAACCATGGTCAGGTCAAGACCAGGACCGTAACCAAGCCGTAACGGCGCTGTCTTGCAAACGCTCGTTGCAAATTTTTTCTGAAGCGGGCAGGCTTGCGTCAAACGTGATCTGAGCTGGGAGGCAACGTGTCCGGACTGTCCGAGATCGCCAGGGCAGCCGGGGTGTCCATCTCGACCGTCAGCCGTGTTCTCAACAGGCGCGCGGGTGTGAACGAGGAGACCCGGCAGCGGGTGCTGTCGGTCCTCGCGGAGATGCCGTACACCCCGCGCGGACTCGGTGCGCTGCAACGCACCGGCGTGATCGGCCTGCTCGTGCCGGAGCTCTCGAACCCGGTGTTCCCCGCGTTCGCCGAGGCGCTGGAGACGCGGGCCGCCCGCCTGGGCTACTCGTCGCTGCTGTGCAACACCCGCAGCGGCGCCCCCATGGGCGAGGAGGAGTACGTCCGGATGCTCCTCGCGCGCGGCGTCGAGGGCATGGTGTTCGTGTCGCCGGAGATCACCAACGTCGAGGTGCCGCTCGGGCAGGCGCCCCGGCCGAGCTACTACGCGAAGCTGCTCGCCGACGGCGTGCACATGGTGTTCCTCAACGGCGCCACGCCCGCGCTGGACGTGCCGGACGTGACGGTCGACGAGCAGCTCGCGGGCTACATGGCCACCCGGCACCTGATCGAGCTCGGCCACGAGCGGATCGGGTTCGTGTCGGGCCCGGCGCGCTCGCTGCCGTCCCGGCTGAAGCGCGCCGGCTGGGCCGCGGCGCTCGAGGAGGACCACCTGCCGGCGGGCGGCGAGTACGTCGCGCACGCGCCGTTCAGCGCGGAGGGCGGCGGCCAGGCCGTGGCGCAGCTGCTGGACACGGTGACCCCGACGGCGGTGATCTGCTCGTCCGACCACATGGCCCTCGGGGTCATGCGCGAGGCGCACCAGCGGGGGATCTCGGTACCGGAACAGCTCTCGGTCGTCGGGTTCGACGACATCCCGCTCGCCGCCTACTCGTCGCCCGCTTTGACGACGCTCGCGCAGCCGATCGAGGAGATGGCGGCGGCCGCGATCGACGAGCTCGTGCTGCGCCTCGACCCGGATCGCCGCAGGCAGGGGACCGACAACTACACCCGCGTGTTCCGGCCGCGGCTCGTCGCGAGGGAATCGTCTGCGCCGCCGAAGTGAGATGACCGATTGACCTAATTGGTCTGGACCAACTTCTTGACAAGGCAGATGGGTCAACCAGCGCCGATGCGTCATTTGAGGGACGCGGGTCACCCTGACTTCACGAATTGGTTCTGAACCGTTACGGTCCTTTCATGGCGCGGTCGATGCATGTGCGACGTCCGGCAACGTTGGCCTCTCTGGCCGCTGAGCTGGGCGTTTCCCGGACAACGGTGTCCAACGCGTACAACCGGCCCGACCAGCTCTCTCCCGAGCTGCGTCGGCGGGTGTTGGACACGGCCCGAAGGCTGGGTTATCCCGGCCCGGATCCTGTGGCGCGTTCGTTGCGCACGCGCAAGGCCGGGGCGGTGGGCCTGCTGCTCACCGAGAACCTCTCCTACGCGTTCCGCGACCCCGCCGCGATCGGGTTCCTGGAGGGCCTCGCGCTGGCGTGCGAGGACGCCGGGACCGGGCTGCTGCTGGTGCCCGCGAACCCCGAACGCGAGGACGTCGCGTCCGTGCACCGCGCCGGCGTGGACGGCTTCGTCGTCTACTCCGTGCCGGACGACGACCCGCACCTCGCCGCCGTGCTGGAGCGCCCGGTGCCGACCGTCGTCTGCGACCAGCCGGACCTCGGCACCGTGGACCGCGTCGGCATCGACGACCGCGGCGCCATGTACGAGCTCGCGAAGCACCTCATCGGCCTGGGCCACCGCCGCATCGGCGTCGTGTGCATGCGTCTCGCGCGTGACCGCAACGACGGCTTCGTGACGCCGGACCGCCAGCACGCCGCGCACTTCCACGTGCAGCGCAACCGCCTGTCGGGCCTCGCCGAGGCGTTCAGCGAGGCGGGCGTCGACTGGTCGCAGGTGCCGGTCGTCGAGCGCTTCGACCACAACATGGCCTCGGGCGCGTCCGGCGCGGCCCAGGTGCTCGACCGGGACCCGCAGGTCACCGCCCTGATCTGCACGTCGGACGTGCTGGCGCTGGGCGCGATGACCGAGGCGGCCCGCCGCGGCCTGCGCGTGCCGCACGACATCACCGTGACCGGCTTCGACGGCATCCGCGCCGGCGAGGAGGCCGGGCTCACGACCGTGCGCCAGCCGGTGCTGGAGAAGGGCAGGGCGGCGGGCAAGCTGCTGCTCGACACCAACGAGCGGTCGCGGCCGCGGTCGGTGAACCTGTCGACCGAGCTGATCATCGGAAAGACGTCGGGGGCGCCGCGCGGCGGTGCCGAGGAGCGTTGGTTCGGGCCGTGAGTCCTACCGCTCGAGCCTGAAGACAGCGGGTGAGCTGGCCTTTCCGGCCAGCTTCGCCACCAGCAGGTAGTCGCCGGGGCCGACGCGGGTGTGCGCGCCGCAGCCGGGCTGCGAGGTCGAGCCGGCCCAGTTCGTGCCGTAGTTGAAGACCTCCTTCGGCTGCATCACGCGCGTCTCGGTGCCGGTGGCCGCGAGGCAGTGGTTGCTCGACCACAGCACCGTCGCGCCGTCCGCCGTCAGGATCGTGAGCTCGCGGTGCTGGCGGCCGATGTCCTTGATGCACGGCACCGGCCCGTTGTTGACCAGGTCCATGGACAGTTCCGGCTGGTCACCGATGGTGTAGAAGGGCTTGTTGGCCTTCGCCACGACCCCGATCACGTCGTCCGGGCACGGCTGCGGCGGTCCGGGAGGCGGAGGCGGCGGCGTGGTCTCCGTCGGCGAGGGCGGCGGGGTCGTGGAGGACGACGACGCGGCCGCCGGGCTCTCGGAGCCGCTCGGCGGCGGGTTCGAGGCGGAGGTCGAGGCCGCGTTGGACGGCTTCGACGTCTCGGCGTCCGAGCCGAACATCCCGACGATCCAGATCACGAGCAGGAGTGTGACCAGGGCGGCGGCGATCGCGGCGATGCGGCGGCGCCAGTACACCGTGGACGGCAACGGACCTGTGGGCTCGATCACGGCCCGAACGTAACCGGGTCGTGCGGAATCCAGGCGTAGGCGAGCATCGCTCGATCGGTTGAACGTGACATAGAGCGGAAACCCCTTGTGAACGTGCGCTAACTCCGGTTCCAATCGACGCGGGGTCCGCCGGTAGGCCATGGAGGTGTGTCACATGACCGCGATCGACGAACTGCTCAAGCGGAACTACGAACTCGGGAACGTGGTTCCCGGAGACCGTTCGTCCGCGAAGCCGTCCCTGCAGGTAGCCATCCTGACCTGCATGGACTCGCGCATCCGGGTGTTCGAGATCTTCGGCTTGAAGCAGGGCGAGGCGCACGTGCTGCGCAACGCGGGCGGCGTCGTCACGGACGACGCGATCCGCTCTCTGGCGCTGAGCCAGCGCAAGCTCGGCACGCGTGAGGTGCTGCTCGTGCACCACACGAACTGCGGCCTGGAGATGGTCACCGAGGACGACTTCAAGGACGAGCTGGAGGCCGACACCGGCCTGCGCCCGACCTGGGCCGTCGAGGCGTTCAAGGTGGTCGAGCAGAGCGTGCGCGGGTCGATGGCGCGGCTGCGGCGCAGCCCGTTCATCCCGCACACCGACAAGATCCGCGGCTTCGTGTACGACGTGCACACCGGTGAGCTGCGCGAGGTCGACGCGGCGGAGACCGCGGCGGCCTGAACCGCCAAACGCTTGCGTTGAGGCCCCTTCCGGAGAACCGGGAGGGGCCTCTGCGCGAGAATGGCGGGCGATGAATCACGAGTTGCTGCTGGGCTGGTGGGACACCGCAGCCCGCGACCTGCCGTGGCGCCGTCCCGACTGCACCGCCTGGGGCGTGCTGGTCAGCGAGATCATGCTCCAGCAGACGCCGGTCGCCCGCGTAGAACCGATCTGGCACGAGTGGCTGGCGCGCTGGCCCGTGCCGTCCGCGATGGCCGCGTCCTCCCAGGGCGAGGTGCTGCGGATGTGGGGCAAGCTCGGCTACCCCCGCCGTGCCATGCGCCTGCACGAGGCCGCGACCGCAATTGCCCGCGACCACGGCGACGTGGTGCCGTCCGACGTCGAGACGCTGGAGTCGCTGCCGGGCATCGGCAGCTACACGGCACGTGCGGTGGCCACGTTCGCGTACGGCCAGAAGTGCGCCGTCGTCGACACGAACGTCCGACGCGTCGTAGCGCGCGCTGTGCACGGGGCCGGGGACGCCGGGCCGCCGTCCGTGAAGCGCGACCTGCGTGACGCCGAGGCGATCCTGCCCGAGGACCAGCACGACGCGGCGGTGTTCTCGGCGGCGTTGATGGAGCTCGGGGCGTTGATCTGCACGGCCAAGAACCAGAAGTGCGCCGACTGCCCGTTGTTCGACGTGTGCGCGTGGCAGCTGGCCGGTCGGCCCGCGTACGCGGGGCCGGAGAAGAAGGTGCAGAAGTTCGCCGGCACCGATCGGCAGGTGCGCGGGAAGCTGCTGGACGTGCTGCGGGGCGCGCCGGGGCCGGTGCCGAAGATCCAGCTCGACATCGTGTGGAACGACGTGACGCAGCGGGAGAAGTGCCTGGTGTCGCTGCTGGACGACGGGCTGGTGGAGCAGACGCGCGACGGCCTGTTCGCGCTGCCCGGCGAGCACTGATGCGACGTCGGATTGTTCAACAATCCGACATGGGAATCGTTCAACAATCCCTCGATCGGATCGTTGAACGATCTCCCGGCGAGCCGGTCCTGCCGGCCTGCGACTCGCAAGCTCCGACCCGGCTCCTTGGCAGGCCGACCTCGCAGGCTGAGGTTCGGGCGCGGCAGGGCCGACCTCGCCGACGGAGGCTCGAGCGCTGCAGGGTCGGCCGCGGCGATGAGGTCGTCGGCCTGCGGCTGGGAGGTGCTCGGCGCGCAGCACCGCAGTGGTCCGGCTGTTTCCGGCGGGGAGGCGTTCGGAACCGGTCCGGCTGTTTCTCCGCGGCGGGGAGGCGTTCGGCTCACAGCCACGACCCGGCTCTGGCCACCGCGCCGCCCGAAGGCGTCCGACACGCAGCACCACAGCCACCCGGCCACCCGGCCACCCGGCCACCCGGCCACCCGGCCACCCGGCCACCCGGCCACCCGGCCACCCGGCCACCCGGCCACCCGGCCACCCGGCCACCGGAAGCATTCTCCCTCTGCACGCACTACCAGCGGCGGAGTCCGGTGCGAACGACGGCGCCACGCCCGCGAACCGATCCCGATCGAGCCGGCGAGACACCCAACGGCCGAATCGTTGAACAATCCCACACACTGATCGTTGAACAATCCGACAAGGGGGCGAGCGAATGCACGCGCTGGTGGCGTTCTTCGACGACGCGGCGGACAAGCGCGTCCGCGAGCTGCAGAAGCGGGCCGGCGGGACCTTCAAGTACCCGCCGCACCTCACCTACGCCGTGGCCACCACCATCGGCCCCAAGGTCCGCAAGGAACTGCGCGAGGACCTCGAACGCCTCTGGATGCCGGACCTCTACCTGCACTCCCTCAGCACCTTCTCCACGTCCGAGAACGTGCTGATGCTCGCCGCCGTCGTCGACACCGAACTGCTGGCGGTGCACAGCGCCATCCACGACGTCCTGGCGAGCAAGGTCAAGAACCCGAGCGCGTACTACCTGCCGGGCAACTGGGTCCCGCACTGCACCCTCGTGCACGACGTCGACGACGAGGCGATGAAGGCCGCGTTCGCCCAGGTCTTCCCGGTCGAGCCGATCCGCGCGAAGGTCCGCGAGGTCTCGGTCGTCGACACTCAGACCGGCGAGATCGACGTGCTCAAGAAGGCCTCCACGGCCCCGCGGTAGACCCACGGCGCGGTGTCGTGCACGACGTGCCCGGCCTCCTCGACGTAGAGGTACCGGCCGCCGGATCGTCGTGCCGCCTCTGCCATCTGCCCTGGTAGCTGCCCGCCCCGGCCTGCCTCGATGACCAGCGACGGGCACGCCACGGCGTCGATGAAGTCCCAGTACGCGCGCGTGCCCCAGTGGCCGGCGATCGCGTACAGGTCGTCCATCGAGGCGATCAGGTGCCAGCCGTCCGCGCGTTCCTCGAAGTACTCGCCGAACAGCGGCGAGCCGAAGTACGCGGTGATGTGCCCGAGCGACTGGAAGGGCACCGGCCACGCGTCGAAGAGCCACTTCCACTCGTCGACGGTGCGGCCCCTGTTGTCCGGGGCGAAGTCCTCGACCACAATCGCGCGCACCAGGTCCGGGCGGGTCGCCGCGAGACACCACGCGTGCAGCCCGCCCATGGAGTGCCCGACGACCACGGCGGGCCCGAGGCCGAGGTCCTCGATCGCGGCGGCGGCGTCGGCGACGAAGTCCTCGGTGCGGAACGGGCCCCGCGTCGGGTTGCGGCCGTGTCCGCGCTGGTCGATGCCGACCACCCGACCGAAGGGCTGGAGCCACTGCGCGACCGGCCACCAGGCGGTGGCCCTGCTCATCAGGCCGTGCAGGAGCAGCACGCCCTGACCCGTTCCGCCGAACTCGACCACCGACACAGGGATGATTAACGCATGAAGGCCCGCCCGTACCTGATCGCCCTGGTGTTGATCGTGCTCGTCGCAGGTCTGCTCGTGGTGTTCAGAACGCCGAGCAACGACCCGGCGCGTCAGGACACGTCGTCCGAGGCCGCGGTGGAGGCCGGGGCGGGCGCGGGCGACCCGTACTACCCGACGGACGGCAACAGCGGGTACGACGTGACGCTCTACGACCTCGCGATCACCTACGACCCGGAAGCCAAGAAGCTCGACGGCGTCGCGACCATCACCGCAACGGCGACGGAGGACCTCTCGCGCTTCAACCTCGACCTCGAAGGCCTGAAGGTCAGCGAGGTGAAGGTCGGCGGGCAGGCCGCGAAGTTCGCGCAGCAGGGCGACCACGAGCTCGTGATCACGCCGTCCGCGCCGCTCGCGCAGGGCAGGCCGTTCACGGCCGTCGTCACCTACGGCGGCGAGCCCACGACGATCAACGACGCCTCGCTGGGCCGCAGCGGCTGGCAGATCTCGTCCACCGGCGGTGCCTTCGCCGCGGGTCAGCCGCACTCCGCGACGACGTGGTTCCCGGCCAACGACACTCCGAAGGACAAGGCGGCGCTCAAGATCGCGGCCCGTGTCCCGGACGGCTGGACGGCGATCTCCAACGGCCTCGAGGGACCTGTCACGCGCGACGGCGGCTGGACGACGTTCAACTGGTCGGAGGAGACCCCGCTCGCGACCTACGTGGCCACGGTGGCGATCGACAAGTTCGAGGTCGTGCGGTCGACGCTGCCGGACGGCACGCCGGTGGTCGACGCCTACGCGCCCGGCACCTCCGCGGCCAAGAAGCCGATCCAGGACCAGGCCCCGGAGGTACTGGCGTACCTGGCGACGAAGTTCGGCCCCTACCCGCAGCGCGCCGCCGGCGGCATCTGGGTGGCCGACCAGATCGGGTTCTCGCTGGAGACCCAGACGCGCCCGATCTACGCCGCCTGGGCCGACCTGGAGACGCTCGTGCACGAGAACGCCCACATGTGGTTCGGCGACGCGGTGTCGATCAAGAACTGGGCGGACATCTGCATCAACGAGTGCCTCGCCTCCTACGCGCAGTGGCTGTGGCTGGAGCACGAGGGCGAGGACCTCGACCAGCGCTACCGCGACCAGGTCGAGCAGCGGCGCGAGCGGTCGTCGTTCTGGGCGCCGAAGCTCTACGACATGGGCAAGGGCAACGAGTTCCGCGGCGTCTACGACAAGGGCCTGCTCGGCATGCACGCGCTGCGCAAGCAGGTCGGCGACGACGTGTTCTTCAAGGCCCTGCAGTCCTGGGTGACCGGGCACCGCGACGGCAACGCGTCGTGGCCGGAGTTCGAGGACCACTTCAAGAAGGCCTCCGGGCAGGACCTGACCGGGTTCTTCAAGGCGTGGTTCCGGGACTCGGGCATTCCCGACGATCAGTACCTGCTGCCTGTCGGTGTGCGCCGCTAGAGTCGGTGTCATGGCAGTCGTGAAGATCAACGCGATCAAGGTCCCCGAGGGCAACGGCCCCGAGCTCGAGAAGCGGTTCGCCGCGCGGCTGGGCGCGGTCGACGAGCAGCCCGGCTTCCTGGGCTTCGAGCTCCTGCGGCCCGTCTCCGGCGACGACCGCTACTTCGTCGTGACGCACTGGGAGACGCACGAGGACTTCGTGGCGTGGCGCGGGAGCCAGGCCAGCGCGGAGGCGCACTCCGGCGAGCGGGCGAGGCCCGTGTCGTCCGGGGCCGACCTGCTGGAGTTCGAGGTCGTGCTGGGCAGCAAGCCCAAGCAGTGATCGAAGAGGCCTACGACAGGGCCGCCGAGCTGATCGCCGGCGCGGACGCCGTTCTGGTCTGCGCCGGTGCCGGCATCGGGGTCGACTCCGGTCTGCCCGACTTCCGCGGCACCGAGGGCTTCTGGCGGGCGTACCCGCCGTACGAGCGGCTCGGGCTGAAGTTCGAGGAGATCGCCGACCCCGTGCACTTCGCCGACGATCCCGCGCTGGCGTGGGGTTTCTACGGCCATCGGCTGCGGCTGTACCGCGAGACCGTGCCGCACGAGGGTTTCGCCGTGCTGCGGTCGTGGGGTGCGCGGGTGTTCACGTCCAACGTGGACGGTCAGTTCCAGAAGGCGGGCTTCGCGGACGTCGCGGAGGTGCACGGGTCGATCCACCACGCCCAGTGCGTGGAGCCGTGCACGGACGAGATCTGGGAGTGCTCGTTCGACGTCGAGGTCGACCCGGTGACGATGCGGGCGGTGGGCGATCTGCCGTCGTGCCCGAACTGCGGCGGGCTGGCGCGGCCCAACATCCTGATGTTCGGCGACTGGGGCTGGGTGCCGCACCGCAGCCAGCGGCAGCTCGACGAGCTGAACGAGTGGCGGCGCGCGCGGCAGCGGTTGGTGGTGGTCGAGATCGGCGCCGGCACCGCCGTGCCGACCGTGCGACGTCAGGCCGAACTCGCCAGTGCCGCTTCCGGGGCCCTCATCCGCATCAACACGCGCGAACCGGACGTCCGCCACGGCAGGGGCGTCTCCCTGCCCGCGGGCGCGCTGGAGGCCCTCACAGCCTTGGCACGACGAACTGCGTGACGACGGCCCGGTGATCGCTGCCGGGCACGTCGAACACGTCCACCGTGTCGACGAGGATCTTCGAGTCGACCAGCACGTGGTCGATGGTGACCGGCGGCGGCCAGACCCCGCTGTCGCTGGGCCAGGTGTGGATCAGCCCCTTGCCGACCTGGTCGGCCGCGTCCACGTACCCCTTGTTGAGCAGCCGGGTGAGCCCGACGTGGTCGAGCGTGGCGTTGAAGTCGCCCGCCAGCACCCGCAGCGCACCGGTCGAGTCGGGCGAGGGCAGCCCGGCCAGCTCACGTTGCCACGCCTCCGGCCCGTCGGTGACCACGGGCGGCAACGGGTGCACCGACACCACCTCGATGTCCTTGCCCGGCAGGTCGACCACCGCCCCTGCCTGCTGCAACGTGCCGGGAGGCGTCAGGTTCCGCCGCTGCAGCGGGAACCGCGACGCGATCCCGCTGCCGGACCCACCCGGTTCGTCGAGGAACACCCGGTTGGGCAGCACCTGGTTCAGCCCGGCCCGTTCGAGGTCGCGCACCATCTCCGGCGTCAGCTCCTGCATGGCCAGGACGTCGACGCCGCGCCTCTTCACCTCCTGCACGAGGAACTCGGCGTCGGCGATGCCGGTGAGCAGGTTCGAGGTCATCAACCGGACCTGCTGCCCGACCCCGTTGGGCCGCGCGTCGGAGAACGCCCGCGGCGCCACGTTCGCGACCAGCACGATCCCCACCAACGTCATCGTCAGCCCGATGACCCAGCGCCTGCGCATGAGCGCGAACAACCCGATCAGCAGCCCCACGACGGTGTAGTAGGGCGTGAGGGACGTCGCGGCGATCATGTACCGCGTCCCGTCGATGCCGAGCAGTCTGACCAGCGCCGCCGCGACGAACGCCAGCGCGCACACGAACAGCAAGAACGTGGCGAAACCGCTCCTCGGCGCCTTCACCTCGGTGGTGACCACGCCGTGCAGTGTCGCCGACCGGTCGTCAGTCTCCGGTGTGGTGCCCATGCTCCAGAGGACGGCCGGCAAGCCCTTCTCGTTGCCCCACCGAAAATCGCCGTTCAGATGTCCAGGTGACTTCGGCTGATCTGTTTCCGGCGACTCACACGGCTGCCGGATGTCGCGGCCGCACGTCCGGCATGCGATCGAGTGCCCCGACGATCGCGTCGACGACGGGCAGCACCGTCTGCTCGTCGATCGGCCCGCGCATCGTGGTGTAGACGATCCCGTTCTCGAACGTGAGCGACAGGAACCGCCCGATGACGACGGGCAACGCGTCGGCCTGGTCCACCAGCCATTCCAGCGCCTCGGGGGTGAAGGCCCGGGACGCGACGGCGAGGTCGTTGGCGAACACGGCGAACTCGTGGTCGGTC
Source organism: Lentzea sp. CA-135723 (assembly GCF_050936595.1). NCBI lineage: Bacteria > Bacillati > Actinomycetota > Actinomycetes > Pseudonocardiales > Pseudonocardiaceae > Lentzea > Lentzea sp. CA-135723. The sequence continues at coordinate 5,432,185 of NZ_JBNJMK010000001.1, forward strand.
TCAGGCGGCAGGCGCAGGGGCAACCACTCGGCGTTCGTGCGCGCCACGGTGAGCGGCTGCGCGGCGAGCCACCCGCTCAGGTAGCCCGGCGCGACCGAGCGACCGAGGAAGTCGGTGTGCTGACGCCGGGTGAGCCGCATGGGAGCGATGCGGGCCGTGGACACCTCGAACCGGTGCTCCTGCAGCCTGATCACTCCCCGCGATCCCTGCCGCCTCATCGAGGCCTGCGCCACCCGCACGTGCCAGGGCCCGCGCCGGAAGTCCAACGCCAGGTCGTACCTGGGCTTGGAGCGCTGGAGGAGCTTGTCGACGAACCCGGTGACGTGGCTCGCGAGCGGTCCCCGCAGATCAGCCGACCACGCGGCCGCCCGGTCGGCACCGACCACCTCACCACCGAGTTCGGCGGCGAGCGGCGCCAGGGCGACGGCCTGGTCAGCGTCGGCCTTGCGGTTGCGGCGGAGCTGCCACCACCGCCGCACGGCCACGGCGCTGAGCGAGAACGCGATCACAGCAAGACTGGGCCACAACAACTTCAAGATCTCCATCAGAGGTCGAGATCTCCTTCGATCCGCTGCTTCTGACGGTCTGCGCCCGTGTCGTCGTACTCGGTGCTCTTCTGATAGTTGCCGAAGTTCCGCACGGGCTTGTCGACGCCCGCGTTCGCTCCCGCGCCGACACCCAACTGGCCGCGCACCGCGTCGATCGCCGCCTTGCCCATCGCCTTGGGGAATCCGCTCGCGACACGCTCGCCAATCAAGCCCCCGTCGCTGCCCCACAACTTGGCGACTGCCGGCACCGGAACGCCGGGAAAGCCGCGATCCAGGTCCTTCTTGCTGACCTCTTTGGTGAGATCGGCCAGCGCGACGTTCGTCTTCTTGTCCGCCATGGACTTCTGAAAAGCTGTCCGCACGTTCTTGACCCTGCCCGCAAGGCCGCGCAGGAAAGCCAGGATCTTGTCGAGGAACTGGCGCAACCTCGCCACGATGCGCGCGACCCGGCTGCCGGTCGTCGCGACACGAACACCCGTGGCCGCCCCCGCCGCGGCAGTCGACGCACCAAAACTCGGTACCGCGGCCGCCAGGGCCGGGATCCAGATCATGACCAGCCAGGTGATCAGCTCGGTGAGGATCGCTTTGATGAAGTCCTCGACGATCGTCATGATCATGCTGGAGATCTGGAGCATGCTCGCGAGTTCGCCCGCCTGACCCGCGACACCGTCGATGCCGTTGGCGAACTCGCCGAGCTTCGTGCCGGCCACCTCGGACGCCTGCCCGCCCCAGGTCTGCACGGCGCTCTGCAGGTCAGCGTCGAACTTCGCCCTCATGTCGGCAACGCCCTTGGCGATGTTGTTGAAGTTCTCCGCCGCCTGTTGCAACGCGGGACCGTCGCCGCTGACGAAGTGGATCGCGTCTTCGAGCGGCTGCACCACGCTGATCAGGAAGTTCAGCCCCTGCCCGACCAACCAGCCGATCGGGTCGGTCGCGATGCCGTAAGCCGACGTTCCGAGAGAACCGACGACAGCTGCACCCTCCGAGACCAGTGCGGTCACCTCGGAACCGTCCGCGCCATCGCTGAACTTGCCGGCCGCGTCGGCGGTTTTGAGGTAGTTCCCGTAGAACGGGGCGGCCTCCGCCATCTTCCTGCCGGTGGTCTTCTCCCCGACCGTGATCTCGACGCCACCGGCGCTGGTCTTCTGCTCCGCCACGGTGCGTCCCTACTTCCGGTCGATCTCGACCTGGATGCCGTTGAAGATCTTCTTCAACGCCTCTTCCTGGTCCGCGTAGCCCTGCGCGGTGCCCCGGAACTTGCCGGCGCCGGACTGAAGCCCTTCCTGCATGTCGGTGAACAGGTCTTTCAGGTCACCGAGCATCTGGGTGTACTCGTCCTTGGTGATGAGGCCGACGACGCCCCACGACTTGTCGCCGACGTCCGCCATGTCGACGAGCCCGGCGATCTGCGCGGCCCGGCTCTGGTGAGCTTCGAGCTTGCCCGCGAACTGCCGGAGTTCCTCCGGATTGACGTCGAAGCCGCTCATCGGCCACCGTCCTCGTCGTCGTAGAGGTTGAGGAACCGATCGTCCTTCTTGGACGGCGGCGGCGTCTGGGACGACCCCGTGGCCCAGGTGTCGCCGCGCAGGACGTTCTGGTCGGAGAAGTCATCAGCCGGGTCGGCCGCGGGTCGGCGAGGCGGCGGAGGGGGAGCCGGTGGACGGCCCTGGCTCGGTGACGCGGGTGGTGGTGGCATTGGTGGCGGAGGCGCCGCGGCAGGTGGTGCGGCAGTGGGCTGAGTGCCTTCGTCCGCTGTTGCTCGACGCAGGTCCTCGGTGCTCATGCCGAACAGCTGGGCCTGGGTTTCGAGCACCTGGTCCTTGAGGTGCATGTCGTCACCCAGGGCGCCTTCGACGATCCCGGCCTGGCGGCGCGCTGCTTCCGCTACCGCCTTCTGCAAGGTCGACATCAGTTCGGCCGCCAGCGCGTGTGGTGGGCGGCGCATCGCCTGGTCGGTGAGCCTGATGTCCTTGATGGACCCCGAGGGGCCTGCCACCACCGTGACCGCGCGGTCGGCCGAGGTGGCCACCGCCTCCAGTTCGGTCAGCTGCTGTTGCATCTCACCGAGGTTCCCGAACTGCTGGTCGACCCGATGCACCTGGGCCTGAAATCGCTCGAACTGAGCGATCAACTGGTCGAACTCCGCCGCCACGACCGTCCCCCGAGTCCCTCGTCAGCGCGCGACCGAGTTGATCGTGCGGGCAGGGTCCATGCTGGCAGTGAACCGGCTGTCCGGCAGCAAAACGGGCGAATCCACCCGGCTGAGTGAGGCGCGTGACAGAACGAGACCGACCCCCGGGCTCGGTGAGCCTGGGGGCCGGTCTGCGCGTGGTGCCTAGATCACTCGGTTTCGGACGCCGGGGCGTCCTGCTGCTCGATGGCCGCCGTGGCGGTCAGGTCGACCGGCGGGGCGTCCGGCACGCGGTTCGGCTTGGCCTCGCCGCGGAAGACGAACTTCGCCTTGTCGTGGTCGTCCGAGACGCCGTCCCAGCCCTCGATGTCGGTGATGATGATCTGGCCCGGCTGGATCTCGCCGAACAGGATCTTCTCCGACAGCTGGTCCTCGATCTCGCGCTGGATCGTGCGGCGCAGCGGGCGGGCGCCCAGCACCGGGTCGAACCCGCGCTTCGCGAGCAGGGACTTGGCCCTGTCGGTCAGCTCGAGGGCCATGTCCTTGTTCTTCAGCTGCGTCTCGACGCGGGCGATCATCAGGTCCACCATCTTGATGATCTCGTCCTGAGTCAGCTGGTGGAAGACGATGATGTCGTCGATGCGGTTGAGGAACTCGGGGCGGAAGTGCTTCTTCAGCTCGTCGTTGACCTTGTTCTTCATGCGCTCGTAGTTGGACGCGGTGTCCTGACCCGAGGTGAAGCCGAGGCCGACGGCCTTGCTGATGTCGGACGTGCCCAGGTTCGACGTGAAGATGATGACGGTGTTCTTGAAGTCCACCGTCCGGCCCTGACCGTCGGTCAGGCGGCCGTCCTCCAGCACCTGGAGCAGCGTGTTGTAGACCTCGTTGTGCGCCTTCTCGATCTCGTCGAAGAGCACGACGGAGAACGGCTTGCGGCGCACCTTCTCGGTGAGCTGGCCGCCCTCTTCGTAGCCGACGTAACCGGGAGGGGCACCGAAGAGCCGCGACGCCGTGTAGCGGTCGTGGAACTCGCCCATGTCGATCTGGATGAGCGCGTCGTCCTCGCCGAACAGGAAGTTCGCGAGCGCCTTCGAGAGCTCGGTCTTACCGACACCGGACGGGCCGGCGAAGATGAACGAGCCGGAGGGGCGCTTCGGGTCCTTCAGGCCGGCGCGGGTGCGGCGGATCGCCTGCGACACGGCCTTGACCGCGTCGGTCTGGCCGATGATCCGCTTGTGCAGCTCGTCCTCCATGCGGAGCAGACGCGAGGTCTCCTCCTCGGTGAGCTTGAACACCGGGATGCCGGTCCAGTTGGCGAGGACCTCGGCGATCTGCTCCTCGTCGACCTCCGCGACGACGTCCAGGTCACCGTCCTTCCACTGCTTCTCCCGCTCGGCCTTCTGGCCCAGGAGCTGCTTCTCCGCGTCACGGAGCTTGGCGGCGCGCTCGAAGTCCTGCGCGTCGATCGCGGACTCCTTGTCGCGACGCACGTCGGCGATCTTCTCGTCGAACTCGCGCAGGTCCGGCGGCGCGGTCATCCGGCGGATGCGCATGCGCGCGCCCGCCTCGTCGATGAGGTCGATCGCCTTGTCCGGCAGGAACCGGTCGTTGATGTACCGGTCGGCCAGCGTGGCGGCGGCGACCAGCGCGGAGTCGGTGATCGAGACGCGGTGGTGCGCCTCGTACCGGTCGCGCAGGCCCTTGAGGATCTCGATGGTGTGCTCGAGCGACGGCTCGCCCACCTGGATCGGCTGGAAGCGGCGCTCCAGCGCGGGGTCCTTCTCGACGTGCTTGCGGTACTCGTCGAGCGTGGTGGCACCGATCGTCTGCAGCTCACCGCGAGCCAGCATCGGCTTGAGGATCGACGCGGCGTCGATCGCGCCCTCGGCGGCACCCGCACCGACGAGCGTGTGGATCTCGTCGATGAACAGGATGATGTCGCCGCGCGTGCGGATCTCCTTGAGGACCTTCTTCAGGCGCTCTTCGAAGTCACCGCGGTAGCGCGAGCCCGCGACCAGCGAGCCGAGGTCGAGCGTGTAGAGCTGCTTGTCCTTGAGCGTCTCGGGCACCTCGCCCTTGACGACCATCTGCGCGAGACCCTCGACGACGGCGGTCTTGCCGACGCCGGGCTCGCCGATGAGGACCGGGTTGTTCTTGGTGCGGCGGGACAGCACCTGCATGACCCGCTCGATCTCCTTGGTGCGCCCGATGACCGGGTCGAGCTTGCCCTCACGCGCCGAGGCAGTGAGGTTGCGCCCGAACTGGTCCAGCACCAGGGACGACGAGGGCGTGCCCTCGCCACGACCGGTCGACTCCGCCGCACCCTTCTCGGTGGAGTAGCCGGAGAGCAGCTGCAGCACCTGCTGCCGCACCCTGTTCAGGTCGGCGCCGAGCTTCACCAGGACCTGGGCGGCGACGCCCTCGCCCTCGCGGATCAGGCCGAGCAGGATGTGCTCGGTGCCGATGTAGTTGTGGCCGAGCTGAAGCGCCTCACGCAGTGAGAGCTCCAGGACCTTCTTCGCACGTGGGGTGAAGGGGATGTGACCGCTGGGGGCCTGCTGCCCCTGGCCGATGATCTCCTCGACCTGCTGGCGGACGCCTTCCAGCGCAATCCCCAACGACTCGAGCGCCTTGGCGGCGACACCTTCACCCTCGTGGATCAGACCCAGGAGGATGTGCTCGGTGCCGATGTAGTTGTGGTTGAGCATCCGTGCCTCTTCTTGGGCAAGGACAACCACCCGCCTCGCGCGGTCGGTGAACCTTTCGAACATTCGCACTCCCTGACTGCTGCGTCGGCGGTCCTCGGCTCCACCGATCTACCCTGGTGAGCGCGGCACCGTGGCTCCACTGTAGTGGGCGGTACCGAGGCCTGTGGTTCCCATCAGCGGCAAGCCGCGTCCGGTGAACGTTGACGTCTGCATCAACGCAGGTCGGGAGCGACGGATTCCACGGATCGGGCGATGTCCGCTGAACGCGAACAAGCCACCGTTGAGCGATACTCCTGTGACCGGGGACACCTCGGGAGGCATAAGACGCGCGATCTTGGGTAAGGTTAGGCAAGCCTCATAGATGAGATTGGACTTGCGCGTTGACCGTACCTGCGAGGGTCTCACAGCAGAACCCGCGCGCGCTCACGCCACTGGCCGAATCCATCGCCCGCCTGCAGACCGGTTCCGAGATCAGGTTCGGCACGCCCGTGCCCGCGCAGGAATGGACGATCTGTTCGGACCTGCTGGCCGAGCCGTCGCGGTTCGACCTGTGGCGCAAGGACCTCGCCGAGTGGATGGTCGAGCAGTACGGCGAGTCCGACGACCGCGCCACCGCCGGCTACATCATGGGCTGGTACCTGCACCAGCCCGGCTACCTCGCGGGCCTGCTCTTCCACACCGCCCGCCGGGTGCCGACGCTCAAGCCGGCCGACCTGGCGTTCCGGATCAGCACCGAGGGCCGCCCGCACCCCAACGGCATCGCGCTGATGTGCGACGAGTTCGCGTGCCTGCCCGACGACCCGGCCTCTAACCACCCGGCCGCCACGGTCGTCGCGGACGAGGCGGCGCTGGCCGCGATCCTGCGCGCCCGCTACGCCGCCCACGCGGCCCAGTTCGTCGCGTCCTTCGGCAAGGTGGTCCGCTTCGGCCGCCGCACGCTCTGGGCTGCCGCGACCGACATGCTGGAGTACGGCCCGTGGGCCGCCGGGCGCCTGTTCGGCGACGAGAACGCGGGCGTCACGGACGCGGCGCTGATCCTGCCGGAGAAGCTCGAGCCGTTCGTGTCGGCCTCGACGCTGCACCTCACCGACGAAGGCTGGAAGCGCAAGCGGAACAGCTGCTGCTTCCACTACGTGCTGCCGAACGCCGAGCCCTGCTCGGCGTGCCCGCGCACCTGCACCTGACGCGCGGGCCCGTCGCGGCCCCTACCCGCTCTGAGCCTCCGGCTCCGGCAGCCGGTGCCGCGACCCGACCGGGACGACCAGCGGGGTGCCGGACACCGGGTCCTCGACGACGCGGGCGTCCAGTCCGAAGACCTCCAGCAGCATCTGCTCGGTGAGCACCTCGGCCGGCGTCCCCTGCGACACGATCCTGCCCGCCCTCATCGCGACGATGTTGTCCGCGTAGCGAGCCGCGAGGTTCAGGTCGTGCAGCACCATCACGATCGTGCGGCCCATCGACGCGTGCAGCTCCTGCACCAGGTCCAGCACGTCGATCTGGTGCGCGAGGTCCAGGTAGGTCGTCGGCTCGTCGAGCAGCAGCAGGTCCGTGCCCTGGGCCAGCGCCATCGAGATCCAGGCCCGCTGCCGCTGCCCGCCGGACAGCTCGTCGACGGTCCGCTCGGCCAGGTCGAGGATGCCGGTCATCTCCAGCGCGGCGTCGACGGCGGCGGCGTCGTCCGAGGACCACTGCTTGTACCAGGACTGGTGGGGGTGCCGGCCGCGCGCGACGAGGTCCGCGACCGTCAGGCCCTCCGGCGCGGACGGCGACTGGGGCAGCATCCCCAGCACGCGGGCGACGTCCCTGGTCGACATCGACTCGATCTGCTTGCCGTCGAGCAGCACGGCGCCGGACCGCGCGGGGAGCAGCCGCCCCAGCGCCTTCAGCAGGGTCGACTTGCCGCAGCCGTTCGGGCCGATCACCGCGGTGACCGTCCCTCCCATGATCGACAGGTCCAGGCTGTCGACGATCAGCCGCTCGCCGTAGCCGATCGACAGCGACGAAGCCTCAAGACGCACACTCATACCCGCGCCTCCCGGCGGCTTCGGATCAGCAGGAACATCAGGTAGGGCGCACCGAGCACGGCGGTGATCACCCCGACGGGCAGTTCGGTGGTGTAGATCGTCCGAGCGACCAGGTCCGACAGCACGACCAGCGCGCCGCCGATCACGGCCGAGCCGAACAACGGCGGCTGCGCGGTGCCGCAGAGCCTCAGCGCGATCTGCGGCGAGGCCAGCGCGACGAACGTGATCGGGCCCGCCGCGGCCGTCGCCACGGACGCCAGCACGATCGCCACGATGATCAGGAACGACCTGGCGACGTTGACCCGGATGCCCAGGCCGCGCGACGTCTGGTCGTCGAACTGCAGCGCGCCCAGCACGTGGCCGCCGATCAGCGCGACGGGGACCAGCACGACCAGCGCGACGGCCACCGGGACGACGTGCTCCCAGCCGCGGCCGTTGAGCGAGCCGGTGATCCACACCATCGCGCGGCCGGCGTCCTGCACGTCGCCGACGGTCAGCAGGTAGTGGGTGAAGTTGCCGGCCACGGCCGTGACGCCGATGCCGACCAGCACCATCCGGAAGCCCTCGATGCCCTGCCGCCACGCCAGCGCGTAGACCAGCAGACCAGCGAGCAGGCCGCCGAGCAACCCGGCCAGCGGCACGCCGATCGACGCCGCGCTGCCCGTGACGACGCCCAGCGACCCCGCGAACGTGATCACCGAGACGGCCCCCGCGCCCGCGCCCCAGGTGACGCCGAGGATGTCCGGCGACGCGAGCGGGTTGCGCACGATGGCCTGGAAGATCGCGCCGGACAGGCCCAGCGCGGCACCGACCAGCAGGCCGGTGAGCGCGCGCGGCATCCGGAGCTCCATCACCACGAACTGGTCGCGGCGCGTTCCTCCGCCGAACAGCACGTCGACGACCTGGCCGGCCGTGAGCGGGAAGTCTCCGATCATGATGTCGGCGACCAGCAGGCACGCCAGCACGACCAGTGCCACCGCCACCACCAGCAGCGGGCGGCGGCGCAGGCGGAACGAGGCGGCGCCCAGCCGGAGAGCGGGCTTCGCGGCCGCGGGGGTCCTCTTCACCTCTGTCGTCGTCAAATCTTCACCAGCTTCTTGCGCCGCACGAGGTAGATGAAGAACGGCGCGCCGATCAGCGCCAGCATCACGCCGACCTCCACCTCGGACGGGCGGGCGACCACCCGGCCGACGATGTCGGCGAACAGGATCAGGATCGCCCCGAGCAGGGCCGAGTACGGCAGGATCCAGCGGTAGTCCGGGCCGGTGAACGCACGCGCGACGTGCGGCACCACGAGCCCGAGGAACCCGATGGGCCCGCACGCGGCGACGGCCCCGCCCACCAGCAACGTGATGGCGAAGATGCCGAGCCCGCGCGTCCGCTTCACGTCGACGCCGAGCGACTTCGCCACGTCCTCGCCGAGCGACATGGCGTTCAGGCCGGGCGCGTTGAACGCGGCGATGACGAGGCCGGCGAAGAGGAACGGCGCCACCTGCGTCAGCACCGCCAGGTCGCGGCCCGCGATGGCGCCGACCTGCCAGAACCGGAACGCGTCGAGCGACTGCTGGTCGAGCAGCACGATCGCCGACACCAGGCCGTTCATCAGCGCGGACACGGCGGCGCCGGCGAGCGCCAGCGTCACCGGTGACGGGCCACCTCGCCCGGCGGACCCGAGCAGGAACACCACGACGCTCGCGATCATCGCGCCGGCGAACGCGAACCAGATGTACCCGACCAGCGAGTTCACCCCGAGCAGGAAGATCGACAACACCACCGCGAGTGCCGCGCCGTGCGTGACGCCGAGGATGCCGGGATCGGCGAGCGGGTTGCGCGTGTGGCCCTGCATGAGAGCGCCGCCCACACCGAGCGCGATGCCGACGACGACGCCGAGCAACGTGCGCGGGATCCGCAGCTCGCGGATCACCACGTCGTCCTCGACGCCGGTCGGCGTGAAGAGACCGTGCCAGACCCCCGACAGGGGGATCTCCTTCGAGCCGATCGCGATGCTCGCCAGGCAGACGGCGACCAGCACGACCAGCAGGAAGAGCAGGCCTGACGACCTTCGACCCAAGGCCCACCCTCCTCGCTCCAGTTAGGACAGGTAACCCTAACTGACCGAGACGGGAGGACCGAGACTCAGGACGGAAGTTCTGGTCACATCACCACCACTGACCACAGCTCCACGCGTGCGCGCGGCCGGCGAGACCGAGTAGTGAGCAGAGAAATACCAACCCGTTGTCAGATCAACTAAAAGATCAGAAGCAAAACGTTTCACGACATCGTTTGGATCGCATCGTTCTGCCCGCAAGTAGTTGATCAGTCACTCACATAACGCGAAGGGTTCCGAGGAATCATCCCCGGAACCCCTTCGTGCTTTACCGAATTTTCAGCCCTGCTGGTGGTAGGCGTCGAGCACCTCGGCCGGGATGCGGCCGCGGTCCGACACCTTCATGCCCTGCTTGCGGGCCCACTCGCGAATGGCCTGGTTCTGCTCACGATCCGCCGAGGCGGGGCGCGCCTTCACGCTGCCCGCCGGACGACCCGGTCCGATGCGCTTGCGGCCACCGGCGCGACGGGCGCCTCCGACGAAGTCCGCGAGAGCGTCCCTCAGTTTGCCCGCATTGCCCGAGGAAAGGTCGATCGTGTAGCTGACACCATCCAGCCCGAACTCGACGGTCTCCTCCGCAGTGGAACCGTCCAGATCGTCGACGAGGGTCACCGTGACCTTCTGCGCCATGCGTTCCTCCAGGACCCCGAATGCGCGGTCACCCGCGTCGCCAACTAAAGCCTTCTGCGAGGCAGGTTAGCGCACGGGTGCCGCATTGCACCTATCGACATCCGGAAAGTTACTCATTCAGGGCGAACGAGCGGGAACAAGATGGTCTCGCGGATACCCAGACCCGTGAGGGCCATCAGGAGGCGATCGATACCCATTCCGACGCCACCACTCGGTGGCATTCCGTACTCCAGTGATCGCAGAAAGTCTTCGTCGACCGGCATCGCCTCGTTGTCACCCGCGGCCGCAAGACGAGCCTGTGCTTCCAGGCGTTCCCGCTCGATGACGGGGTCCACCAGTTCGGAGTAACCGGTGCCGAGTTCGAATCCGCGCACGTACAGATCCCACTTTTCGGCGACACCCGGCTTGCTGCGGTGCTGCCTGGTCAGCGGGGACGTCTCGACCGGGTAGTCACGCACGAACGTGGGCGCGTAGAGCGAGTCGCACACCAGGTGCTCCCACAGCTCCTCGACCAGCTTGCCGTGCCCGAACTTCGGGTTGACCTCGAGTTCGTGGCGGTCACAAAGCTTGCGCAGCGTCTCGGCCGGCGTCTCGGGGGTGATTTCCTCACCAACAGCATCCGACAACGACTCGTAGATGCTGAGCGTCGTCCATTCACCCGAGAGGTCGTACTCGGTGCCGTCCGCCAACGTGACGATCTGAGAACCCGTCACGGCTTCCGCCGCTTCCTGGATCAGCTCGCGCGTCAGTACCGCGTTCGAGTCGTACGTGGCGTACGCCTCGTAGTACTCCAGCATCGAAAACTCGGGCGAATGCGACGAGTCCACACCCTCGTTGCGGAAGTTGCGGTTGATCTCGAAGACCTTCTCGATGCCACCGACGACGCAGCGCTTCAAGTACAGCTCCGGCGCGATGCGCAGGAACAGGTCGATGTCGAGCGCGTTCGAGTGCGTGATGAACGGACGCGCGGTCGCGCCGCCCTGCAGCGACTGCAACATCGGCGTCTCGACTTCGAGGAATCCGCGCCGGTGGAACGAGTCGCGCAAGGAACGAACCACGTTCGCACGGGTCCGAACAGTGTCGCGCGCCATCGGCCGCACGATCAGGTCGACGTATCGCTGGCGAATGCGGGTTTCCTCGCCGAGTTCCTGGTGCAGGGTCGGCAACGGGCGCAGCGACTTCGACGTCAGCTGCCACTCGTCGGCCATCACGGAAAGCTCACCGCGGCGCGAGCTGATGACCTCGCCGTGGATGAAAACGTGGTCGCCGAGGTCGACGTCGGTCTTCCACTCGGAAAGCGCTTCTTCACCGACACCGGCGAGGCTCAGCATCGCCTGCAGTTCGGTGCCGTCGCCTTCGCGCAACGTGGCGAAGCACAGCTTTCCGGTGTTGCGCATGAACATCACCCGGCCGGTGATGCCCACGACCTGACCGGTCTGGGTGTCGGGTTCGAGTTCGGGATGCGCGTCGCGAATCTCGCGCAACGTGTGCGTGCGCGCGACTTCGACGGGATACGGCTCCTTACCGGAAGCGAGCAGCCGCGCACGCTTCTCCCGGCGCACGCGCATCTGCTCTGGCAGGTCTTCTTCGCTGGTCACGAGGTTTTGCTTCGGCTGCTCACTCACGCCGAGAAGGGTACGGACACCGGCTATGACAGAGCGAACCGGATACCGCTAATTCGGCGGACAGCGCCGACCGGACCAACATGTGCGCCGGTTCTCTCACTAAGTTGGACGGATGGATCTACACGCGAGACGAGCGGACTCGTTCGGCGCGCAGGCCGAGGCCTACGCCGAACACCGCCCTGACTATCCCGTGGCGGCGATCCGGTGGGCACTGGAGCCACTGGGCACGACCGAGCGCCTCGACGTGCTCGACCTGGCCGCCGGCACCGGCAAGCTGACCTCGGTCCTGTGCGCCGAGGGCCACCGCGTGACAGCGGTGGAGCCCAACGAGCAGATGTTGTCCGAACTGGTGCGCCGTGTGCACGGCGTGCGCGCGTTGCCGGGCCACGCAGAGCACATTCCCGTTCCTGACCAGACCGTCGACGCGGTGTTCGTCGGCACGGCGTTCCACTGGTTCGACCAGGAGAGGGCACTTCCCGAGATCGCCCGCGTGCTGCGGCCCGGCGGTGTGCTGGTCGCGATGTGGATCGTGGAGGACCCGGACGTCGAGTGGCTGTCCGAGCTCTCCGAGGTGTCGGAGGGCAGTGTCGAGTCCGGCCGCAACACCCCGAGCGAGATCATGGCGCACCCGGCGTTCGGCCCGGCGGACAACGCGGTGTTCCCGCACGCGCTGCGCAGGGAGTCTCCGGAGGAGGTCGTCGCCACGACCAACACGTACTCGCGGATGCTCGTCATCGACGACGAGGAACGTGCCGCGATCAACAAGAAGATGCTGGCGTTCCTGCGCGAACGCCCGGAGACGTCGAACGGTCCGTTCGACGTCCCCTTGCGCGCGGAGGCCTACCGCATGGTGCGACTCAGCGAGTGACCGATGGCATGTTGCGCTCGAAGACCATGCGCAACCCCAGCAGGGTCAGGTCGGGCACGTGGTGCGCGATCGTCGAGGACTCCGCGACCACCAGCGGCGCCAGCCCGCCCGTGGCGATCACCGTCACGGGGCCGGCGTCGATCTGCTGGAGCTCCTCGGTGATCTTGCGCACCAGCCCGTCCACCTGCCCGACGAACCCGTAGACGATGCCGGACTGCAGGCACTCCACGGTGTTCTTGCCGATCACGTTGCGCGGCTTGACCAGCTCGACCTTGCGCAGCTGGGCGGCACGCGACGCGAGGGCGTCGACCGAGATCTCGATGCCGGGCGCCAGCGCGCCGCCGAGGAACTCGCCGCGCGACGAGATCACGTCGAGGTTCGTGGACGTGCCGAAGTCGACCACGATGCACGAGGTCGCGTAGAGGTGGTGCGCGGCCAGCGTGTTGATCACGCGGTCCGAGCCCACCTCCTTCGGGTTGTCGACGAGCAGCGGCACGCCGGTCTTCACGCCCGGCTCGACGAGGATCTTCGGCACCGCGTCGTAGTAGCGGCCGAGCATGACCCGCAGCTCGCGCAGCACCGCGGGCACGGTGGACAGCGCGGAGATGCCGGTGATCTTGTCGGCGTACTCGCCGAGCAGGCCGCGCATGGTCAGCGCGAGCTCGTCGGCGGTCATCCTGGCGTCGGTGCGCATCCGCCAGTCGCGCACGAGCGGGGCCGAGTCGCCGACCCCGTCGTACAGACCGAGCACGATGTTGGTGTTGCCGACGTCGATGGCGAGCAGCACGTGTGGTTCCTCAGTTCTCGGTCTTGATCAACGCGTCGAGCGCGGTCGCCTCAACGGTCTCAGAAGAAGGCGCGCTCGTGGAGCCGTTCACCAGACCGGACCCCTCCGGCGCGTGCGCGGGGTCGGCGCCGAGGTCGACGACCCTGTTGTCGGCGTCCACGAACACGACGCGCGGCTTGTACGTCCGCGACTCGGCGTCGTCCATCTGCCCGTAGGCGATCAGGATCACGATGTCGCCGGGGTGCACGAGGTGCGCCGCGGCGCCGTTGATGCCCAGCACGCCGGTGCCGCGCTCGCCGGGGATGACGTAGGTCTCCAGCCGGGCGCCGTTGGTGACGTCGACGATGGCGACCTGCTCGCCCGCCAGCAGGTCGGCGGCCTCCATCAGGTCCTCGTCCACCGTCACCGAGCCGACGTAGTGCAGGTCCGCCTGCGTCACGGTGGCGCGGTGGATCTTGGACTTCAGCATCGTGCGGAACATGGCATCCCCCTACTCGTCGCCTTCGCCGAGCAACACCGCGATGTTGTCGATCAGGCGGGTGGAACCGACGCGGGCCGCCACGAGCAGCCGCGCGTCGCCGTTCTCCGGCGCGGGACCGAGGTCCGGCCCGCGCAGCTCCAGGTAGTCGAGCTCGACCTCGGGCACCTGCGCCAGCACGTCGTGCGCTGCCTTCAGCACGGCGTCGGCACCGGCCGCGCTGACGTGCGCGCCGGCGGTCAGCGCCGCCGACAGCGTGACGGCGCTGTGCCGCTGCTCCGGGGTCAGGTAGGCGTTGCGGGACGACAGCGCGAGGCCGTCGTGCTCGCGGACCGTCGGCACGCCGACGACGTCGAGCGGGAAGTTGAGGTCGCGCGCCATCCGGTGGATCAGCTGGAGCTGCTGGTAGTCCTTCTGCCCGAACACGGCGTACGTGGGCTGCACGATGTTGAACAGCTTCGACACGACCGTGAGCACGCCCGCGAAGTGGCCGGGCCGGACCGCGCCCTCCAGCTCGTCGGCGAGCGGGCCCGGGTTGATCGTGACCTGCGCGCCGGCGGGGTACATGTCCTCGACGGACGGCGCGAAGACGATGCCGACGCGTTCCTCGCGGCAGATGTCCACATCGGACTCGAACTGGCGCGGGTACTCGTCGAGGTCCTCGTTCGGCCCGAACTGCAGCGGGTTCACGAAGATCGACACGACGATCACCGTGTTCTGCATGACCTTGGCCTCGCGGATCAGCTGCCGGTGGCCCGCGTGCAGGGCGCCCATGGTGGGCACCAGCGCGACGTTGCGGCCGGCGCCCCGCAGGGCCTTGATCACCCGGTTCAGCCGCTCGGGGTCGCGGTGCACCGTGACGTCGTCCGGGCGGTAGTCGTCCTTGGTCAGTGGCTTCGTCACGTCAGTCCTCAAGAGTGGTGCGAACGTCTTCTGCCGCGTCGGGCTTGAGCAGCCCTGCCCGCTCGGCCCGCTCGGCGGTGCGGCGGGCGAGCACGCGGTAACCGGGGAGGGTCTCGGGCGCCTGCCGCGCGAGCACGCCGAGGTGCTTGCGCAAGGTACCCGTGTCGCCGCGCGCGACCGGACCGGTTAGGGCCCTGTCGCCGTGGCGCAGCGCGTTGTCGAGGGCGGCGGACAGCAACGGGCCGAGCAGGCGTTCGGCGTTGGCGACGCCCGCGTTCGTGAGCAGGTCGGCGGCGTCGCGCACGAGCGTGATCAGGTGGTTCGCGCCGTGGGCCAGTGCCGCGTGGTAGAGCGGGCGGACGGCCTCGGGGATCCGGACGGGTTCCGCGTCCATCTCGACGACCAGCGCCTCGCCGACGCTCCACGCCACCTCGTCGCCGTCCGCGGCCGTGACGCCGACGCACGCCGAGCTCATCCGCTGCAGATCTTCCGAGCGGCCGGTGAACGTCATGACGGGGTGCAGCGCGAGCGTGAGCGCGCCCAGTTCGGCGGCGGGTTCGAGGACCTGGACGCCCTGCGCGCCGCTGGTGTGCACGACGATCTGGCCCGCGCGCAGCGAGTTCGTGGCGACGAGGCCCTTGACCAGGCCTTCCAGCGCGTCGTCCGGCACCGCGAGCAGCACCAGGTCGGCTCTCTGGGCGACCTCGGTGGGGTCGGCGACCGGGACGCCGGGCAGCAGTTCCTCAGCGCGGTTGCGGGAGGCCTGCGAGACGGCGGCAACGCCGGTCACCACGTGGCCCGTCCTGGCCAGCGCGGCGCCCAGCACGGAACCGACGCGGCCGGCCGAGACGACACCTACGGCAAGCCTCGCCGGACGTGGGGTCGCGTCCATGCGACTAACTCCTTCTGACGTTCCAGTCCCTGGCGCGGGTACCGGACGACGTGGCCGAGGGTAGCCCCGCCGGTACTGGCATTCCGCTGTCGGTGACCGGTCTCACCGGCGGGCGGCGGCCCTGGCGGCGTGCAGGGTGTCGAGCAGCACGCCGTGGCGTTGCTCGGCGCTCTGACCGGCCGTTCCCTGTTCGATCCGGTGCCGCAGGAAGGCGAGCTCGGTGACCGCGATCTGGTAGCTCCGCACGGCCTTGACCGACTGCTCCCCCGACTTGCGCTTGACCGCGCGCAGCCAGTTGCGGCGGCCGTTCAGGCTCGCGAGCAGAGCGACCTCGCTGTTGGCGATCCACCGGTTCTGCGCCATCGCGGCCAGCTGCCCGGCGACGATCCGCTGCTCCCGCCTGCGCTGCCACACGACGATCGTCACGGCACCGGCGAACACCGGCACCATGATCAGGAAGTAGAGGTTGATGAACTCCGCGCCCGTGCCGACGGTGGTGCTGAAGTTCCACAGCGAGTGCAGCCCGACCGCCAGCACGTAGCCGCCGATCGGCGCGAGGATCCGCACCTTGGCGTTGCTCGTCACCGCCGCGATGCCGACGCCGATGCCCGTCATGGCCGTGAAGAGCGGGTGCGCGAACGGCGACAGCACCCCGCGCAGGATGAACAGCGCGACCACGCCGCCGCCCATGTCGCCGAGGCCGTCGGTGACGAAGACCCGGCCGAAGTACCAGATGTTCTCGGTGAACGCGAAGCCCGCGGCCGTGATGCCCGCGTAGACCATGCCGTCGACGACGCCGTCGAACTCGTGCCTGCGCCGCAGGAACACGGCGATGAGGAACGCGGCCTTCGTCGCCTCCTCCACGATCGGCGCGCCGACGACTGCCGTGAACGTGGCGCCGTCGTTGGTCAGCAGGTCGCCGAGGACCCTGGACGTCTGGTTGAACGCGAGCGAGCTGATCGTGGCGCCGCACGAGCCCCAGATGAACGCGAAGAGCAGCATCTTCGCCGGCTCCGGCTCCCACCGGTCGATCCACAGGAACGCGGTCACGACGAACGCGACGGGGATCAGCGCGGCCGCGGCCCCCACGAGCAGCGGCTCGATGCCGATGCTCGACGTGCCCAGCGCGAACAGCACGAGCCCGGCCGCGGCCAGCGCGATGAGCGCCACGACCGGGAACAGGACGGTCCAGCGGCGTTGCTCGATGCGCTTCTTGGTGGGCGCGGCGGTCGCACCACCCGGCCTGGCCGGTGTCGGCGGCGTCGGAGGCCTGTTCGGCGTCGGCGTGAGGTCGGCGTCGGTCACGAGAAATGACCTTAGATGCACACTTGTCCGATGTTCGACTGGGAAGCCGCTTGGCACGCCGCGTTGTACGGCCCCGGTGGCTTCTTCGCCCGCGGCGAGAAGCCCGCCGCGCACTTCAGGACGTCCCCGCTGGTCGGCCCCGAACTCGCCGAGGCGCTGGTGGAGCTGCTGTCCCGGGTGGACTCGGCGCTCGGGTCTCCCCCGGTCGTGGACTTCGTGGACGTCGGAGCGGGCGGGGGCGAGCTCGCCTGCGCCGTGCGGTCCCTGGCCTCCGGGTCGCTGGCCGCGCGGCTGCGGGTGACCGCCGTCGAGGTCGGTCCTTTCGTTCCGCTGCCAGGAGTTTCCTGGACCTCCTCGGTGCCTTCGTGCGTCGGGCTGCTGGTCGCGCACGAGTGGCTGGACGCCGTGCCTTGCCCGGTGGTGACCGGGCCTTCTGCTGACCCGTGGATCACTCGGTGGTGGCCTTCGCTGGGGGACGGCGAGCAGGCCGAGGTCGGTGCACCTCGAGACGCCGCGTGGGCCGCGGCGGTGGGCGCGGTGCACGGGGCCGCGTTGGCGATCGACTACGGGCACCTGGTGTCGTCGCGGCACTTCTCCCTGACCGGATATCGGAACGGCCGTCAGGTTCCCGTGGTGTTCGACGGGTCCTGCGACATCACGGCGCACGTAGCGTTGGACGCTTGTGCCTCGGCTGCCGGCGGGGACTTCGTGCTGGTGTCGCAGCGGGATGCGTTGGGGGCCTTGGGGTTGAGCTCGGAGGTGGCGGGGTCCGGGTGGTCGTGGCTGGAGTCCGCCGCCCGTGCCGGGCGTGTCGCCGAGCTGCGGTCTCCTGCCGGGCTGGGGGCGTTCGGGTGGTTGCTGCACGGGCGCGGGGTGGCGGTGGCGGACCTGCTGCCACCGCTGCCTGCTTGGCGTCCGAATCCCGCCAGCTTTCGGTCGTCCTGACGTCGATCGTTGGGGGCATGCTGATTCACACCGTGTCGCCTGATGCTTCTTTCGCCGACCCCGGGCGGGAGTACCGCGCTTCCTCGCCCGGGGTGCCGTTGCGGTGCTGCCTGCGGAAGTCGCTGGACGGCGAGCCCGTGTGGCTGTTCCGGTACTCGGCGCCGTTCGGGGCCGGGCCGTACGCCGAGGTGGGGCCGGTGTTCACGCACGTGGAGTGCCCAGGCGGGGCTTTGGTGGATCGTCTGCCTGTTGAGTTGTTGAACAATCCGCGGATCTTGCGGGCTTACAACGCCGCAGGTCAGATCCATGACGGTGCGGTGGTGGAGCCGGGGGCGTTCGATCGTGCGATCGAGGGATTGTTCAACGATCCTTCGATCGAGGCGGTGCAGGTGCGGAGCGTGTCGCACGGCTGCTTCTTCTTCGGGGTGACGAGGGGCTGACGCCCAGCCGCTTTCCGATTCCGCGCCGCAGCCACACACGCCTTCTTCCATCGCGGGGCACCCCCACCCGCCACCCGCTCCACCGTGCGGCGCCCCACCTCACCGCCCGTGAAACCATGCTCGGGTGAGCGAGCAGATCACCGTCGGCGTGGGCGCGGGCGCCCGGTACCTCGGCGTTGACCGCGTCGTCGACCTCGGGCCCCTGCACCCCTCCGCCCACGGCGCGTACCGACTCCGGCTGACCGTCACGCCCGAGTTGGTGATCACGCGGGCCGAGCCTCTGGTCGGGCACCTGCACCGCGGGGCCGAGAAGTTGTTCGAGGTGCGGGACTACCGGCAGGTGCTGACGCTCGCCAACCGGCACGACTGGTTGTCGGCCTTCTGCAACGAGCTCGCGGTCGCGTTGGCCGTGGAGCGCATGACGGGCATGGACGTGCCGGCTCGGGCGCAGTGGTTGCGGGCGCTGCTTTGTGAGCTCAACCGGCTGATGGCGCACATGGTGTTCCTGACGCCGTTGGCGCCCAACGCCGCCGTGTACCGCGAAGGCGTGCAGGCGCTCATGGAGGAGGCGTCGGGCGGGCGGATCCACTTCATGTTCAACCGGATCGGCGGGCTGCGGGAGGACGTTCCGGCGGGCTGGACGGACCGGGTCGCGGCGTTTCTGTCCACTGTGGACCCGCTCGACATCGACTTCGGGAAGCTCGAAGGGCTGGGCGTGCTCAGCAGGGAGAGCGCCGAGCAGTACGGCGTCACCGGACCGATCGGCAGGGCGAGCGGGGTCGACTTCGACCTCCGGCGCGACGACCCGCTGCCGGCGTACCGGGAGCTCGGGTTCACGCCGATCGTCCGCACCGAAGGGGACGCGGCCGCGCGCGTCCGGTGCCTCCAAGATGAGATCGCCAAGTCGGTCGAGCTCGCCACCGCGTGCCTCGAGCGGTTGCCCGCTGGGGCGGTGAACCTGCGGCTACCCAAGGCGATCAAGGCGCCGGAGGGGTCGGTCTACACGCGGGTCGAGGCGCCGCTCGGCACGTCCGGCGTGCACCTGTCGTCGCGCGGCGAGAAGACGCCGTGGCGGCTCAAGCTGAGGACGCCGTCGTTCAACAACGTGCAGGCGTTGTCAGCGCTGCTGCCCGGCACACACGTCGATCAGCTGCCGCACGTGCTGAGCTCGTTCGCCGTCATCGTCGGCGACATCGACAAGTAGCGGGCTAGGCCCTGTCCTGCAAGTCCGTCGGGCGACAGTGGCAGCCGAGGGCCCCGGAGACGGCACCGCCGCGATGCCCGAATACGCCCGGTATGAGGGAATCGCGGCGGCACCGTCTCCGGGTCGCTCGCCCGCGCCTCTCACCTGACGAACTTGCAGGACAGGGCCTAGTCGTCGCGGCGACGGCGGCGGCGCGGGGCGTCTCCGCCGCCCAGGGACGCGAGGAGCTCGCTGACGGACTTGCCGTCCGCGTGGGCACCTGACGGGTCCTCCGGCGCGGCACGGCGGCCCGTCGAGACGACCGGCAGGCGCGTCGAGGAGTCCTCGGCCACGCGACGGCCGGACACGGAGGGCTCGTCCGCGGTGCGGCGGCTCGGGGTCACGGCCGGGAGCCTCGTCGACGACTGCTCCGAGGCCGACCGGCGGCCCACCGGCGGGAGCGAGACCAGCGAGTCCTCGGACGCGGTGCGGCGGGACGGCTCCTCGGGCCGGCGGCGGCTCGACGAGGGGGCGTCCGGCTTCAGGGTCTCCCACGAGCCGCTGTCCTGCACCGGCGCCGGGGCTGCCGCGGCGGCGGGACGGTCGTCGGCCCGGCGGCGGCCTCCACCGGCCTGCTGGAGGGACTTCGGGTCGATCATCTCGGTGCGCTCCGCCTGGCGCGGCTTGCGGGCCTCGACCGGCTTCGGAGTCGGCTTCGGGACCGCGGGAGCCTCGACGCGGGCGGTGGGCTGCGGGCGCTGGACGCGTTCGGTGCGGTGGACCTGCGCCTGGACGGGCTGCGCCTGCACGGTGGGAGGAGGCGGCGGCGTCTTCGGAGCGGCGGGGGTGGACAGACGGGCCGAGACGGAGGCCGCGGCGGCACCCGGACGCTGTTGCGGGCGCGGGGGTTCCTGCTTCACGGCGGCCTTCACCGGATCACGGCGGATCACGGCGGGCTGCGGGCGCGGCGAGCTCGGCACGCGCTCAGGGCGCACCGGCTCGGGACGGGCGGGCTCCCGGCGCGGCGGTTGCACCTTGGCGGCCTCGTGGGCGACGCGCTCGATCAGCTCGGTGCGCTCGGACGGCTTCTCGGCCGGAACGGAGGAGGCGGTGATCGCGGGCTTCGCGTTGATGATGCGCTGCTCGGCGCCGGCGGTCAGGCGGGAGGCCTCGGAGGCGAGCGAACGCAGGCGGGTCGACTCCGCGCGCAACGCCACGCGTTCGACCAGGACGTCACCGCCCAGCAGCCCCTGGAGGTTGTCGCGCAGGGCGTGGAGGTCGGCGCGCAGGGCCTCGATGTCGGCCCGCGACTCCTCCTCGATCCGCTTGCGGGTCTCGGACTCGATCTCCAGCTCGTACTCGCGCCGGGCGGCGACCTCGCGCTCCAGCTCGAGCTCGTAGACCGACTGGAGGTCGGCCACCTCGTCGTCACGCTCGGTGACCTGTTTGCGGTACTTCGCGGCGAGGAACGCACCCACCAGAGCCGCCCACAACGCGGCCACCACGGCCAACCGCAGCATGCGGGCGCTGTCGCTCAGCACGAGCACCGCCGCGGCCACGAGGGCGAGCGCCAGTGCCGCTACTAACAGCAACCGCCCGGAGCCACGACCGTGATCTTCTTGCTCGTCGTCGGTCGACGCGCCTCGCCCGGTCATGCGCACTACGGTACCGCGTAGTTATGCGACTGAGACCTACGGCCGGGTATCTATTCCGTCCCGGAACTCTCATTGGGCGTCTTGCAGCAGTGCTCGAGCCACAGCGCGGCGCCAGTCAGAGCAGCGGCCGAGATCATCCCGATCACCGCCGCCACCAGGTCGTTCGCGGCCGCCGGGAACGAGTCGCGGACGGGGATCACGTACACCAGGACCCCGGTCCAGACACCGAGCATCAAAGCGCCCAAAACAGACGAAGCCTTTGCCAATGCGACGGCCCGCGCGGCCGTCAGCGGCTGCACCGGACGCGCACCGGGCTTGCGCTGGATCCGCGCCCGCAGCGAGAACGCGAGAACGACCTCCACGACCGCGATGACGACCAGCGTCGACCCGGCCAGCACGGGCAACGGCGGCAACGTGTCGTACGCGAGTCGCAGCAGCAGATGAGCCAGCAACGCGGCGATGAGCGCGACCGCGGTCAGGTCGCGGGGACGGGTGAACCTCACGAGTCCATCCAACCGGAAAGCACGAGATCGTCACGCCGCCGCACGCCGTCGGCCGAGAACTCCAGCGCCGCAACGGGTCCGTGCCCCGGCAGCACGGCGTCCGGCTCCACGTCGAGCCACGGGATGAGGACTGTTGCGCGCTCAAACGCCCCAGGATGCGGCAGCAGCAGGTCGGGGTGGTCGGAGGTCACCCCGTCCACCGAAACCACGTCCACGTCCAACGTGCGCGGTCCCCAGCGCTGCTCCCGCACACGCCCGGCGGCGTTCTCCAACGCCTGCCCGCGCCGCAGCCAGCCCCACTCGTCCACGTCGTCCGCCGAGACGACCAGGACGGCGTTGAGGAAGTCCGGCTGGTCCTCGACACCCCATGCCGCCGTCTCGTACACCGGAGAGACGGCGACGACGAACGGCCGCAACCCGTCGACCACGGACTGCAGGAACGCGAACCGGTCCCCGAGGTTCGACCCGATCGACAGAACGGCGCGGCTCAAGGCTTTTCCTTCGGCAGCGGTGCCGCGAGCCGGCGCGACCGGCGGATCGTCACCGACACGTCGTCGAACGTCAGCGGGATCGGCGCCGAGGGCTTGTGCACCGTCACCTCGGCGGCGTGCAGCCGGGTGTCCGCCATCGCGGCGTCGGCGATCTTGCCCGCCACCGTCTCGATGAGGTCGTACGGCTCGCCGCCGACGATCTTCGCGGCCATCTCGGCGAGCTCGCCGTAGTGGTAGGTCTCCTTCAGGTCGTCCGTGCGGGACGCCGACGAGAGGTCCAGCCACAGCGTGATGTCGACGACGAACTCCTGCCCGTCGCGCTTCTCGTGCTCGAAGACCCCGTGGTGGCCGCGCACCCGCAGCCCCGTCAACGCGATCCGGTCAGCCATGTCCCCGCCTCCACGCACCGGCGACGGCGACCGCGTCCAAGGTCCGGTCGACGTCGTGCACCCGCACACCCCAAGCCCCGTTGAACGCGGCCAGCGCCGAGATCGCCGCCGTCGCGTCCTCCCTGCCGTCCGGCGGCCGGTTGCCGAGCAACGTGCCGAGGAAGCGCTTGCGCGACGCCCCCACCAGCACCGGGAAGCCCAGCTCGACCAGCTCGTCCAGACGCTGCAGCAACTCCCAGTTGTGGTCGCCGAGCTTCGCGAACCCCAGCCCGGGATCGAGCACGATCGACGACTCCGCGACGCCGGCGGCCAGCGCGGCCTCGACCCGTTCCAGCAGCTCCGAACGAACGTCCGTCACCACGTCGTCGTACGTCGCCAGCTCGTCCATCTCCGTGCTGTGCCCGCGCCAGTGCATCAGCACGTACGGCACACCGGCGGCCGCGACGACCGACGCCATCTCCGGATCGGCGAGGCCACCGGACACGTCGTTCACGATCGACGCGCCCGCCTCCAAGGCCGCCGCGGCGACGGAAGCGCGCATCGTGTCCACGCTGACCGGCACCTGGTCGGACACCAGCGCGCGGATCACCGGCACGATCCTGGCGATCTCCTCGGCGGGCTCGACCCGCTGGGCGCCGGGCCGGGTCGACTCTCCGCCCACGTCGATCATGTCGGCGCCGCGCTTGAACATCTCGACGCCGTGCGCGACCGCGTCCCGCCGGTCGATGTAGCGCCCGCCGTCGGAGAACGAGTCGGGCGTCACGTTCAGCACGCCCATCACGACACAGCGGCCGGGACGAGGCAGTCCGGTCACCTCGTCCGGCCCCTGATCAGCTCGATCGCTTCTGCCCTGGTGGAAGCTGACGTGCGCAGTAAACCGCGCACCGCGGACGTCGTCGTGCGGGAACCGGGCTTGCGCACACCGCGCATGCCCATGCACAGGTGCTCGGCCTCCATCACGACGATCACGCCGCGCGGTTCGAGCTTGCGCACCAGGGCGTCCGCGACCTGCGACGTCAGCCGCTCCTGCACCTGCGGCCGCTTCGAGTAGAGGTCGACGAGCCTGGCGAGCTTCGACAGCCCCGTGACCCGGCCCTGCTCGTTCGGGATGTACCCCACGTGCGCGACGCCGTGGAACGGCAGCAGGTGGTGCTCGCAGAAGCTGAACATCGGGATGTCAGTGACGAGGACGAGCTCCTCGTGGCTCTCGCCGAACGTCTTCTCCAGCACGCTGTCCGGCTCGGTGTGCAGGCCCGCGAACAACTCCCGGTAAGCCCGCGCCACCCGTGCGGGTGTCTCGAGCAGACCCTCCCGGTCCGGATCCTCACCGCACGCGATCAGGAGTTCGCGCACCGCTGCCTCTGCCCGCGCCTGGTCGAAAGCCCGCCGCGCGGAGACGCCGGCCTCCCCGTGGTGGGTGAGGCCGGCGTCTCCGTCGAGCTGTTGTTGCTCTGTCACTGCCGCTCGTCCTGGTCAGGCTGCGGCTTCGGCTCCCACACGTTGTGCGGCTTGCTGCCGGGCACGGTCGCCGGAGTCCACCCGGGAGGCGCGCCGTAGTTCGGCGGGACCGCCTGGTTGGTCGGCTGGTGCGCACCGTTCGAGCCGTTGGCCGAGGGCAGCTGCTCGGTGACGGGTTCCGCGACCGCGGCCTCGTCCTCCTGCTTCAGCTCCTCCTCGATCGCGTCCTCGACGACCGGCGGCCACGGCTCCCCGCGCTCCTTGGCGAGCTCGCCAGGGGTCTTGACCGGCGGGATGTCGGACGGCGTGCGGTCACCGAAGTCGTTGAACTGGGTGATCCGCGGGCGCTTCTCGACGCGGGCGAAGATCCGCTCCAGGTCCTTCTGGTGCAGCGTCTCCTTGTCGATCAGCTCGAGCGTGAGGTCGTCGAGGACGTCGCGGTAGGTGTTGAGCACCTCGTACGCCTCGGTGTGCGCGGCCTCGATGAGCTTGCGCACCTCCTCGTCGATCTCGTGCGCGACCTCCAGCGAGTAGTCCGCCTGGCGGCCGGCCGAGCGACCGAGGAACGGCTCGCCCTGCTCCTGCCCGTACTTCACGGCGCCGAGCTTCGCGCTCATGCCGTACTCGGTGACCATCGCGCGGGCGATCTTCGTCGCCTGCTCGATGTCGTTGGACGCGCCCGTCGTGGGCTCGTGGAAGACGAGCTCCTCGGCGGACCGGCCACCCAGTGCGAACACCAGTCGCGCGATCATCTCGGACCTGGTCATCAGGTCCTTGTCCTCTTCCGGCACCGAGAGGGTGTGACCACCCGTGCGGCCGCGGGCGAGGATCGTGACCTTGTAGACCGGGTCGATGTCCGGCATCGCCCACGCGGCCAGGGCGTGCCCGGCCTCGTGGTACGCGGTGATCTTCTTCTCCTTCTCGGAGATGATCCGGCTCTTGCGGGCCGGACCGCCGATCACGCGGTCGACCGACTCCTCCAGCGCGGCACCCGTGATGGTGTGGCCGTTCTGGCGGGCGGTGAGCAGCGCGGCCTCGTTGATGACGTTCGCGAGGTCGGCGCCGGAGAACCCGACGGTGCGCTTCGCGAGGCCGTCGAGGTCGGCGTCCGCGGCGAGCGGCTTGCCCTTCGAGTGCACGCGCAGGATCTGCTTGCGACCCTTCAGGTCCGGTGCGGACACCGGGATCTGCCGGTCGAAGCGGCCGGGGCGCAGCAGGGCCGGGTCGAGGATGTCGGGGCGGTTCGTCGCCGCGATCAGGATGATCCCGCCGCGCGAGTCGAAGCCGTCCATCTCGACGAGCAGCTGGTTCAGCGTCTGCTCGCGCTCGTCGTGCCCGCCGCCGAGACCGGCACCGCGGTGGCGGCCCACCGCGTCGATCTCGTCGACGAAGATGATGCACGGCGCGTTCTGCTTGGCCTGTTCGAACAGGTCGCGCACACGCGAGGCACCGACACCGACGAACATCTCGACGAAGTCCGAACCGGAGATCGAGTAGAACGGCACGCCGGCCTCACCGGCGACGGCCCTGGCGAGCAGCGTCTTACCGGTTCCCGGCGGACCGTAGAGCAGCACGCCCTTGGGGATCTTCGCGCCGAGCGCCTGGTAGCGGCCGGGGTTCTGGAGGAAGTCCTTGATCTCCTCCAGCTCCTCGACGGCCTCCTCGGCGCCGGCGACGTCGGCGAACGTCGTCTTGGGCATGTCCTTGGAGAGCTGCTTGGCCTTGGACTTGCCGAAGTTCAGAACGCGGTTGCCGCCGCCCTGAGCGTTGTTCATCATCCACATGAGCAGCAGCAACAGCAGGCCGAGCGGCACGAGGTAGATCAAGATCTGCATCAGGATGGACTCCTGGCTGACCTTGGTCTCGACGGTCGGCTTGTTGGTGGCCTGGTCGAGGACGTTGAAGATCTCGTCCGTCGCACTGGCCGGGTACTGCGTGATCAGGCGGTTGCTGCCCTCGAAGCTGGTGCCGTCGGTGAGGGTGAGTCGGAGACGCTGCTCCTTGTCCTCGATCGTGGCTTCCTTGACCTTGCCGTCCCGCACCTGTTGGAGTGCCTGGGAGGTCTTCACGGGGTGATATCCCCGCGAGTCGTCAAAGAGAACGGTGAAGACGAAGTACAGCAGCAACACCGCAGCGATCCACAGCAGCGGGTTGCGAAGCAGGCGCTTGCGGTCCATGCACTTACGGCCGGCGGGCGGCCTCGACCCTCCCTGACTTGCGCGTCGGGCAGTGGAAGACCCACATACCGCGTCCGACCAGCCTACCGCTCGCTGGCCGGGTACTGGACAACCAACGGGCGGCGGCGGTCCGGGGTTCCCACAGGTGATCCCCACCACGCATGTTCACGCACTTTGGTTCATCCGGAACAAATACCGCCACCCAGACGAGTGACGCAGGTCACGCCGTCTCAGTACGTTTGGCGGTCACATGTCATCCTCGTTCATCCCCCGAGTGTTCCCCCGCCACTCGAAAGAGTGAACACGTGACCGAAGGTAAGTAACTGTATGTCAGCACGTCATACGTCCCCCGGATTGTTCCGGCGGGTGGCCGTCCCCGTGGCCGCCCTGCTGGGAGTGGTCGCGGCGGCGGGCGTCACGGTCGTGGCACTGCGTGTCACCAGCGGTGCCGACTGCTCCGGCGCGCTGCCGCTGAAGGTCGCCGTCACCCCGGCCGCGCTGGATGTCGTGAACGCCGCCGCGCAGGACTACCAGCGGTCACAGCCGGTCGTGAACGGCCGTTGCGTCCAGGTCCAGGTCGAGTCCCGCAACGCGGCCGACGTGGCCAACGAGCTCCCGACCGCGCAGATCAACCCCCACTCCCTCTGGATCCCCGACTCGTCGATGTGGGCGGCAGAGGCCCAGCGCCAGTCGGCAGAGACCGGCCCGGAAGCCCCGAAACTGGACATCAAGCCGTCCCTCGCCACCAGCCCGCTGGTCATGGCAGGTTCCGAACAGGCGATGTCCAAGATCGGCTTCCCGGTCACCCCGGTTTCCTGGTCGAAGGTCGTCGACCCGCGCGTCCAGATCTCGATGAGCGACCCGACGATGACCTCGGAAGGTCTCGCCTCGCTCTTCGTGATTCGTACTTTGCTGGGTAATGCGGACGGAACGCCCAAACCGGAATTGGTGGGCACTCTTCTCCGCGTGGGCCGCAGCGCCGTTCCGTCCGTTCGCGACGCTTTCGGCAAAGTCACCACCGACGCCGAAAAGGCCCCGCTCTTCGCCGCGACCGAGCAGTCCGTCGTGGCCAACAACAGGGCCGTGAAGGACAACGCGGTGCTGGGCGCCCCGCCGAAGGAGGGCACCCTCTCGTTCGACTACCCCCTGGTCCGGGTCTCCCGCCCGAACGAGCCGGAGGGCATCGGCGAGGCGGCGGCCGAGTTCGAGAGGGCGCTGCGCTCCCCCGAGACCTCGAAGCGCTTCGGCGAGGCGGGCTTCCGCACCGTCCAGGGCGCCGCTCCCGCCAAGTGGTCGACCGACGTCGAAGGCGTCCAGGCCGGCGACGTGAAGCTGATCGAGACCCCGAACGCCGACCAGGTCTCCGAGCTCCTGCGCACCTGGGGCGCCATCAGCCTCGACATGCGCATGCTGACCGTCATCGACGTCTCCGGCTCGATGATCGAGAAGAGCGGCAGCAACGGCAAAACGCGCGTCGAGGCCGCCACCGAGGCCTCGATGACGGCCCTGTCGATGCTCCCGGACACCACGGCCATCGGCCTCTGGGCGTTCTCCACCGACAAGAAGCCGCCGAACGACTGGATCGAACTCGTCCCGATAGGGCCACTCGGCGAACCCCTGGCAGGCGTCACCCGCCGCAAGCGCCTGGAGGCGGGAGCCTCCCAGCTCCCCGGCCTGGTCGGCGGCGGCACGGCCCTGAACGACACCACCCTGGCGGCCTTCCGCCACGTCAAGCAGGGCTACGACGCCTCGAAGGTCAACTCGGTCGTGCTCATGACCGACGGCGTCAACGACGACATCTCGTCGATCGACACCCAGGCCCTGATCGAGACCCTGAAGCGCGAGTCAGACCCGGCCAAGCCCGTGCCGATCATCATGGTGGGCCTGGGCGACGAGGTGGACATGGACGCCCTGCGCGCCATCTCGGGGGCGACCGGCGGCAAGGCCTACCAGGCCCGCAACCCGGAGGACATCCGCTCCGTCCTGCTGGACGCGGTCTCGCAGCGGCGCTGCCGCCCGAACTGCTGACCGACCCGAGCGAAACAACAAAGCCGGGCTTCCCGAAGGGGAGGCCAGGCTTTCTTCGTCCCGGGAGGCGGGACGCGCGTTCCGCCAGAGGCTCGACGTCGAGCCCCGTTCAGAAACCTCAGCTCGAGTAGACCTTGGGGTCCAGCGTGCCGATGTAGGGCAGGTCCCGGTACCTCTCCGCGTAGTCGAGGCCGTACCCCACGACGAACTCGTTGGGGATGTCGAACCCGACGTACTTGACCGGCACCTCCACCTTCACCGCGTCCGGCTTCCGCAGCAGCGTGCACACCTGCAACGACCGGGGCTTGCGCGACTGCAGGTTCTTCAACAGCCACGACAGCGTGAGCCCGGAGTCGATGATGTCCTCGACGATCACCACGTTCCGGTCCGCGATGTCGCGATCCAGGTCCTTCAGAATCCGCACCACGCCCGAGGACGAAGTCGAGGACCCATAAGACGAAACGGCCATGAACTCGAGCTGCACCGGGACGGGCAGCGCGCGGGCAAGGTCGGCCATGAACATCACGGCGCCCTTGAGCACCGTGATCAGCACGAGGTCGGAGTCACCCTCCGGGTGATCAGCCGCGACCTGCTTGGCGAGTTCGGTGACCTTGTCGCTGATCTCCTGCTCGGTGATGAGCACGGATGCGATGTCGCCGTCGTACACGGACAGGTCCCCTCTGCTTAAGACTGTGGTTCCACAACGAGCCTGCCATGCGCGCGCCGCACGACAAAGCCGCCAGGTAGCCAGACACCGCCCTGACCGCGCCATTCACTCACCAGTGCGTCGACGCGGCGCAGGTGCGAATCAGACAGTTCAGGCACGCCCTCCTCGAGCAGCCACGCCCTGACCACTCTCCGGCGCAACGCGACCGGCAACTCGCAGATGTCGTCAACGGCACAGCAGTCGCCGGCGAAGGCGGCGGCGAGCGAGTCGAGTGCGTCACAGTCCTCGCGCAGCTGGGCCGCGGTCCGCGCCAGCGACGACGCCACGCCGCCCTGCAACACCGACTCCAGCAGCGGCAGCACCTCGGCACGCAGCCGCACCCGCGTGAACGACGGGTCGACGTTGTGCGGGTCCTCCCACACCGGGATCCCCTGCTCCTCGCACGCGGCACGGGTGACGGCACGCGACACCCCGAGCAACGGCCGTCCCCAAGGCGCGTCGAACACCTTCATCCCTGCGATCGACCTCGGCCCTGACCCGCGACCCAACCCGAGCAGCACGGTCTCGGCCTGGTCGTCCAGCGTGTGGCCCAGCAACACCACCCCGGCCGCGGGCCTCAACGCCGCGTAGCGCGCCGCACGGGCCGCGCCCTCCGGCCCACCGGGGCCGGACACCACGACGGGCTCCACTCGCGACACGAGCCCGAAATCGGCGCACTGCTGCGCGGCGCGCAACGCCACGTCGGCTGAGCCGGGCTGCAAACCGTGGTCCACCACCACGGCCGACGCGCCGGGCACCAGCCGGCCCACGCAGGCGGCCAGCGCCAGCGAGTCGGCGCCGCCGGACACGGCCACGGTCACGGCGTCGGGCCGCACGGAGTCCAGGAAGCGGCGGACCGCCGAACGGATCTCGGCGACCGGACCGTTCACGGCGACACGCGGCGCAGCCAGCTCATCGGCTCGGCGATCTCCGCCCGCGTCGGCAGGGTGTCGGCGGACGTCCAGATCGCGTTGAAGCCGTCCATGCCGACCCGCTCGACCACGTACGAGGTGAACTCGGCGCCCTCCTCGTACTGCCGCACCTTCGCCTCGACGCCCAGCACGGTGCGCAGCACGCGGTCGAGCAGGCCGCCGCCCTTGCGCCGGGCGCTGAAGCGGGTGCGGATGGTCGACACCGACGGCACGACCGACGGGCCCACGGCGTCCATCACGTGGTCGGCGTGGCCTTCGAGCAAAGTGGACAGTGCGATCAGCCGGTCCAGCACGGCCTTCTGCTGCGGCGACTGGATGAGCTCGATCAGCCCCATCGGGCCGTCGCCCGCGCGCAGCTTGGTGCGGAAGTCGCGGATCAGGTCGGTCAGCGGCGCGCGCTCTTCGTCCATTGAGGACAGCAGCGCGGTGACCTGGTCGGAGAAGTACTGGCGCAGCCACGGCACGCCGGTGAACTGCAGCCGGTGCGTGCACTCGTGCAGGCACACCCACATCCGGAAGTCGTCGTCCGGCACGTCGAGAGCCTGTTGCGCCCCAACGATGTTCGGCGCGACCAGCAGCAACCGCCCTGCGAGCTGGTCGGTCGGGCTGAACGGGTCGTACTGGCCGAGCACCCGCGACGACAGGAACGCCATCACGACGCCCGCCTGCACACCCGCGGTCCCGGCGAGCAGCCCGGCCATCGGCCCCGCCTGCCGGGGCATCGCGGGCCCCGTCAGCGCCGCGAGCCCCTGCGCCGCGGCCGCCACCCAGGCCGGCCGGTCCACGACCTCACCGGGCAGCAGGGGCAACCCCGGCCCCAGCCCGGTCAGCTCGCGGACGTGCACCTCCGCCTGTGGCGCGAGAGCGCGAAGCCTGCCGACGACGTGGTCCGCCTCGTCCTTGCCGATCACCGGGCCTGGCCGGACGAGACGTGTGGCGGTCGAAACCGCCAGCTCCCAGTCCACCGGGCCGAGCTCTGCCTCCGTCGCGCCGTTCACGCTTCCGACGCTACCTGCGCACGGCCCGCTACGAACAGCCACAACCCCGCAACGCAGCGGCCATCACGTCAAGTGCGGGGCGCACCTCGGTCTCCGGGTTGCGGTTGCTCGCGGACATGAACGAGAACACGAGCACCCGTCCGTCCTTGTCGACCACGACGCCCGCGAGCGCGTTGACGCCGGTGAGCGTGCCGGTCTTGGCCCTCACCCAGCCCTTGCCGGACGCCGCGTCGCCGTCGTAGCGACCGGCCAGCGTGCCGCTGCCGCCCGCGACCGGCAGCGCCGTCAGCAACGGCCGCAGCTTCGCGGTGCGGGCGTCGTCGAGCGTGGGCTTGGCCGCCGCGGTCAGCACGTCGGTGAGCAGCTTGGCCGGGATCTTGTTCGAGGCGGACAGTCCACTGCCGTCCACGAGGTTCGCCGCGGTGAGGTCGAAGCCCGCCTTGGTCAGCACGTCGCGGACGGCCTTCACGCCCCCCGCGAACGACGCCTCGTTGCCCGTCTTGAGAGCGATCTCGCGCGCGACCGCCTCGGTCAGCACGTTGTCCGAGATCTGCATCATGTTGTCGACGAGCTGCTCGATCGGCGCCGACTTGATCTCGCCGAGCACCTGCGCGCCGGCCGGAGCCGCACCGGCGGTGGCTCCAGGAGCCCCGAGTCGCTGCGCGAACGCGTCCGCCGCCGCCTGGCCGGGGCTCGCCGTGCGCGCACCGTTGACGTTGGACTGGTCGACCCGTCCGCCGTCGAGCATGAACGGCACGATCGGCGCGACCGACCCGCCCGCGATGTCCGCGGTCTCCCACTGCGGCCCGAGCGCCTCGCCCGCGTACCGGCTGAGGTCGAACTGGACCTTGGTCACCGGCCCCTTGGCCTTGACCTGGCCGACGAGGTCGTCGAGCGTCGCGGCGCCGGGGTAGACCGACTTGCCGGGCAGGCCGGAGATCGTCGGGTCACCGCCGCCGACGATCACAACCGTGCCGGGTTCCGCGCCCGCCACGACCTTGGTGGAGAGCTGGTCGGTCTTCTCCAGGCTGAGCAGCGCGGCCGCGGCCGTGAGGATCTTCAGGCTGGACGCCGGGGTCGCGGGCGTGGTGTCGCCCTGCTGCCACAGCGCCGTGCCGCTCGCCGGGTCGATCACGCTGCCCGTCAGCGTGCCCAGCGCGCCGTTGCCCGCCGGTCCGGTCAGCACGCTCTTCACGCCCGTCGCGGACGGCGCGGGACCACCGGCGGTGACGGCCTTGACCAGCGGCTGGACGTTGGCCGGAGCGGCAGGGGGCCTGGTCTCGACCGCCTTCGTGCCGCCGAACTCCTGCACGGCGTAGATCGTGGCGCCCGCGAGAGCCGCGACGACGACCAGGCTGAGCACGACGACGAGGCCCTTGCGGCTCTTGCGCGGCTCGTCGGTCGTGAGCCGGTCCTCCGGCTCCTCCTCGTAGCCCGTGACGGGCAGGTCGCGCGGTTCCTGCCGCGGCGGCGGAGGCGCCACCGGACGGGTCTGCTCGGGACGCGGCGGAGGCGGCGGGGCGCTCTGCAGCTGGTCGACCCGCTTCGTCTGCTCGGGACGCGACGGCGCCGGCTCCGGCCGCACGGGCTGGTCGAACCACGACTGGTCGAGGTGCGGCAGCTGGTCGACGCGCGCCGTCTTGGCGTTCGGCACGGCCAGCTCGGTCGTGCGCTGGTCGGCCTTCGGCTCGACGCGCACCGGGACGGCCCGAGGTTGGCCGACTTCCGGCCCAATCGGGCCGTGAGACTTCCCACCGGCGATTTCCGCGGAGGGCGCCGGAGAACCTCCGAAACCGGGCACTGGCACACCCGAGGGGCCGGAGGCCGCACCCGCACCGTTCGGGGCGGAACGGATCGGCGACGACCTCGGCGGCTCCGGTGTGGACGGCGGCGAGAGCACGGCCGCGAGCGGGAAACGCATCGTCGGCTGATCCACCGAAGGGCGGCTGACCTGCACCGTTGGCTGTTGCGCGGCGGCGACCGACCCTGCGTCGTCGTCCTCGGTCGGCCACTGGGGCTCGTCCGGCAAGTGGGCCTCCGCTAGCTCGGTACGGGCAATCTCACACCCACCAACCACGGCTCCGATGAGGGTTGACAAGGCGTTGTGGTCCACACTAGTGGGCATCACGAATGGGCTACATGAGCGAGGACCAGTGGAATTCGACGTCCTGATCGAGATCCCCAAGGGCGTGCGCAACAAGTACGAGGTGGACCACAAGAGTGGCCGCATCCGCCTCGACCGGACGTTGTTCACGTCGACGCAGTACCCCGCCGACTACGGCTTCATCGAGAACACCCTGGGTGAGGACGGCGACCCGCTGGACGCCCTCGTGCTCGTCCAGGAACCGACGTTCCCCGGCTGCCTGATCGCCGCTCGTGCGATCGGCATGTTCCGCATGACGGACGAGAAGGGCGGCGACGACAAGGTTCTGTGCGTCCCGGCCTTCGACCCGCGCCACGAGCACCTGCGCGACATCCACCACCTGGCGGAGTTCGACCGCCTGGAGATCCAGCACTTCTTCGAGGTCTACAAGGACCTCGAGCCGGGCAAGAGCGTCGAGGGCGCGACCTGGGTCGGCCGCACCGAGGCCGAGGCCGAGATCAAGCGCTCCTACCAGCGCTTGAAGGACGCCGAGGCGCGCGGCGAGTCGTTCCACTAGGAACACACGCGAAAAGAGGGGGCTGCTCGGAGCAGCCCCCTCTTCTTCGTTTGCGCGACTAGACCGCGATGGCCTCGGCGTCCGCGACCCGCTCCAGACCCGACTTGGTCGACAGCGGCTTCTCGCGCAGGAACCACACGAGGACGAACGCGGCGATCATCACGATGCCGCCGGTCATGAAGACCGTGTCGATCGCGCCGGAGAACCCGTCGAGGAACGGCTTGGCGAGCACCGGGTCGAGGCCGTTGAGGAACTCGGTGTTGTTGATGTCCACCCCGGAACCGCCACCGCCCTGCAGCATCTTCGCGAACTCCGGGTTCTGGCCCAGGGCGGCGCGGAAGGCGTCGGTCTGCGCGGCGGCCCTCAGGCCCTCCGCGATCTTGTCGCCGACCGTGCTGAACAGGATCGACAGGAACACCGCGGTACCGACGGTGCCACCGATCTGGCGGAAGAACGTCGCCGAAGCGGTCGCCACGCCCATGTCACGCGGCTCGGCGTCGTTCTGGATCGCCAGCAGCAGCGTCTGCATGCACTGGCCGAGGCCCGCGCCCATCAGGAACATGTAGCCCATGACGAGCCAGCTCGGCGTGTCCGTGCCGATGGTGCTGAGCAGGAACAACGCGATCGCCATCAGGCCGGCGCCGATGATCGGGAAGATCTTGTAGCGGCCGGTCTTCGACGTGACGCGACCGGCGATCGCGGTGGCCGACATGATGCCGAACGTCATCGGCAGCAGCATCAGACCCGACGTCGTGGGCGTGACGCCCTTGACGATCTGCAGGTACAGCGGGATGGAGACCATGCCGCCGAACATGCCGATGCCGAGCACGAAGTTGATCGTGTTGCCGAGCGAGAACGTCTGGTTGCGGAACATCCGCATCGGCAGCAGCGCCTCGTCGCCCATGCGGTTCTCGACCCACACGAACGCCACCAGGCCCAGCACGCCGATCACGTACATGGAGATCGACAGCGCCGACGCCCAGCCCCACTCGCGGCCCTGCTCGGCCACGATCAGCAGCGGCACCAGGCCGACGGTCAGCGCGATGGCGCCACCGAAGTCGATGCGGTGGTTCACCCGCTGGTGCGGGATGTTCAGCACGCGGGCCACGACGAACAGCGCGAGCAGCGCGATCGGCACGTTGACCAGGAACACCCAGCGCCAGCCGGTGACACCCAGGAACGAGCTGAGACCGGCGAACACGCCGCCGATGACCGGGCCGAGCACGCTGGCCGAACCGAACACGGCCATGAAGTACGCGGAGTACTTGCTGCGCTCACGCGGCGAGATGATGTCCGCCATGATCGCGAAGGCGAGCGACATCAGACCGCCGGCGCCGAGGCCCTGCACCGCGCGGAACGCGGCCAGCTCGTACATCGACGTCGCGATGCCCGAGAGCAGCGAGCCGACGAGGAACAGCGAGATCGCCGCGAGGTACATCGGCTTGCGCCCGTAGATGTCCGACAGCTTGCCGTACAACGGGGTCGTGATGGTCGCGGTGATCAGGTAGGCGGTGGTCGCCCACGCCTGCAACGTCTGTCCGTGCAGCTGGTCGGCGATGGTCTTCATGGCGCTGGCGACGATCATCTGGTCCAGCGCGGCGAGGAACATGCCCAGCAGCAGACCCGACAGGATCGTCATGATCTGGCGATGCGACAGGGAAACCCCTGGCGTGGGTGTCGCCTCGGTTGTCGATGACATTTCTAGTCTTCCCCTTCTGCGCGGGGCCCCGTCCCGCGGTAGGTCAAAAGCGCCGGGATAACGCGCTCGTAGTCCTGAACGAAGCGTTCGAACAGATCCGCGAAGCCCTTGAAGTCCCCGTCGGCCCAGTCCGCGAACACCTGCTCGATCGCCTCGTTGCGCTGCCGGCGTCGGTTCATGATCAGCTCGCGGCCCGCTTCGGTGACCGCGAGAACACTGGCCCGGCCGTCCGCCGGGTCAGCACGCCTCTCGACGAGCCCGTCCTTCACCAGCGCGGCCACCTGCCGGCTGATCGTGGACGGGTCGGAGAGCACCGCCTCCGCGAGCGCGCTCGAACGGCATTCCCCGAGTCCGGAGAGCGTCGCGAGGAGCACGAAGGCGGACTTGTCCATCCCCTGCTTGGCCATCTGGTGCGTGACCTGGGCGTGCATCTTGTTCAGCCGCACCATCGCCATACCTACTCGGTCCGCGAGCTCGTGCTCGGGATCGACGGCGAAGGCGAAGCCTGTGCACCTGCCCGGATCGACCATCTGACACCTCGTTGCTTGTATCACCCAACTAGTTGCTCGCTACAAGCATCCATCCCGGTCCACTGTTTCGCAAGTGAGTTTCAAGTCTCACTCCACAGTGGAGTGGTACGCACGCTCCGGGTAGCCGC
This sequence comes from Lentzea sp. CA-135723, assembly GCF_050936595.1. Taxonomy (NCBI): domain Bacteria; kingdom Bacillati; phylum Actinomycetota; class Actinomycetes; order Pseudonocardiales; family Pseudonocardiaceae; genus Lentzea; species Lentzea sp. CA-135723. The sequence continues at coordinate 5,468,113 of NZ_JBNJMK010000001.1, forward strand.
TACCGACGGGTAGCCCACGGGGTTACTCGCCGGTAGCATCCGTCTCATGAGCCAAGACGTGTCGTTCATCGCCGACGCCATGAAGCAGGCAGTGCCGTACGTGAAGACGACCGGCATCGAGTTCGAGGAGGTGTCGGCGAGCCGCATCGTGGCGTCCCTGCCGGACACCCCCGAGCTGCACAACCACATCGGCGGCCCGCACGCCGCGATGATGTTCGGCCTCGGCGAGTCCGCGTCCGGCGCCGTCGTGATGGCCGCGTTCGCCGCGCACCTCGCGAAGGCCACGCCGCTCGCCGTCAGCGCGGAGATCTCCTACAAGAAGATCGCCATGGGCCCGCTGCGCGCGGAGGCCGTGCTCGGGCGGTCGGCGGACGAGGTCCTGGCCGAGCTGGAGGCCGGCACGCGGCCCGAGTTCCCCGTCACCATCACGATCAGCAACGCCGAGGGCGTGACCACCGGCGAGATGACCGTCGTCTGGACGCTCAAGCCCGCACGCTGAACTGGGCATCTCCGTATTTCGGTTGGAAATCGCAATGAACCGAAACCCGCGAAATACGTAACCTTGGCCGCTCTCCGCCCCGCGTGCACCATCGAGGTCATGTCGGGGTGGAGAACTGTGGGCGGGGTCGTGCTGGTCCTGCTCACCGCGGGATGTGCCGCGCAGGTGCAGCAGTCGAGGCCGGTGGCCGTCGAGAAGCCGGCCCTGGACGACCCGGTGACGGCGACGTCCAGTTCGCCGTCGGTGCCGCCCGCCCAGCTCGACATCAGCGTGGCGTCGATCGTCGACGGCCGGTCCGTGATGCTCTCCGACGGCTCGAAAGCCGAGGTCAGCGGCCTCGCGCAGCCCGGAGCGTGCTGGGCGGACGCGGCCACGAGCTTCGCCAAGAGCATGCTGCTGAACCAGCAGGTGCGCTACGACCGGACCACCGGCGTCCTCTCCCTCACCGACGGCACCGACTACGCGTTGCTCGCGCTGGGCAACGGCGCCGGACGCACCGCCGGGACCCCCACGCCGGGCCAGAAGGAGGCCGAGGGCGCCGCCCAGCGCGTGCCGATGGGCCTCTGGGGCACGCCGTGCGGCGGCAAGGACGTCCTGGAGACCTCGACTCCCCCGCCTCCGCCCGCCCCTCCGCCGACGACCACCACGACCAAGAAGCCGACGACGACGCCGACCACGCCGAAGCAGACCTTCTTCGCGAACTGCGACGAGGTGCGCAGGGCCGGTGCCGCGCCGCTCTACTGGGGCCAGCCGGGCTACCGGGTCGAGCTCGACGACAACCGCAACGGCATCGCCTGCGAGACGACCCGCTACCGCTAATAACCTCAGCGGCATGAAGCTGGACAAGGCCGCCGTCGAGTACAGCCCCGCGAGCGCCGGGGACATCGCGAAGCAGGCAGAGGACCGCGGCTACGACGGGTTCTGGCTCGCCGAGACCAAGCACGACCCGTTCCTCGCGCTGGCAGGGGCCGCCTCGGCCACCGAGCGGATCGAGCTCGGCACGGCGATCGCGGTGGCGTTCGCGCGCAACCCGATGACCGTCGCCACCACGGCGAACGACCTGCAACTGCTGTCGGGCGGCCGGTTCAACCTCGGCCTGGGCTCGCAGATCGAGGCCCACATCACCAAGCGGTTCGCCATGCCGTGGAGCAGGCCGGCGGCGCGCATGCGGGAGTTCGTGCTGGCCCTGCGTGCGATCTGGCACGCCTGGGAGACCAGCGAGCGGCTGGCGTTCCGCGGCGAGTTCTACAAGCACACGCTGATGACGCCGTTCTTCGACCCCGGCCCGAACCCGCACGGCCAGGCGCCGATCTACCTGGCGGGCGTCGGCGAGCGGATGACCGAGGTGGCGGGCGAGGTCGCGGACGGCTTCCTGTGCCACAACTTCACGACCGAGCGGTACCTGCGCGAGGTGACCCTGCCGGCGCTGGAACGCGGCCGTGCCAAGGCGGGGAAGTCGTTGGAGGGCTTCGAGATCAGCGGCCCGGTGTTCACCGCGACGAGCGACGAGGAGATCGCCGACGTCAAGCGGCAGATCGCGTTCTACGGGTCGACGCCCGCGTACAAGCCGGTGCTGGACCTGCACGGCTGGGGTGCGCTGCACGACGAGCTGCACCGGATGTCACGGCGGCAGCAGTGGGCGGAGATGAGCGAGCTGATCACGGACGAGGTGCTGGCCGAGTTCTGCGTGCTCGGCACTCCGGAGACCGTCACGGGCCTGCTCCTGGAACGCTACGGCGACGTCGTCACCCGGATCTCCCCGTCGCAGAACGTGCTTCAGCGACCGGAGAAGTGACTGAGCCCCTGCCGGGCGAGCTCGGCGTGGAACCCGTCGAGCTCGGCGCGCACCCTCGCGACGCCCCTCTTGCGGATCCACCGGCGTCTGCCGACGTTGGCCGCGGTCAGGGCGAAGGGAAGGGCCAGCAGGGTCAGGATCAGCGCCATGGTCATGTCGTCTCCTCAGGGGGTTGCGAACAAGCAACGACCAATCGAGACGTCGCTTACGGTACCGGCTCGAACGCCACCCAGGTGGAGCAAAGTCACCGACAGTTGATTGGTTCTTGACTAATTTTGTTTTCGGTGTGACGCTGGATCCATGTTCGAAGTGGCGGTGATCGAGGACCCGGCCGCGGCCGAGGTGTCGCTGGACCCGGTGCGAGCGCGACTGCTCGCGGAGCTGGCAGAGCCGGGATCGGCGACGATGCTCGCCGCGAAGGTCGGCCTGCCGAGGCAGAAGGTGAACTACCACCTGCGCACGCTGGAGCAGCACGGCCTGGTGGAGCTCGTCGAGGAACGGCGCAAGGGCAACGTGAACGAGCGCCTGCTGCAGGCGACCGCCGCGTCCTACGTCATCTCCCCGACGGCGCTCGCGGCCGTGCAGCCCGACCCGGCGCGCTCGCCGGACCGGTTGTCCGCGCGGTGGCTGCTCGCGGTCTCGGCACGGCTGGTGCGCGACGTGGGCACGTTGATCACCGGGGCGACCAGGGCGAAGAAGCGGCTGGCGACGTTCGCGCTGGACGGCGAGGTCCGCTTCGCCTCCGCGGGCGACCGCGCGGCGTTCGCCGAGGAGCTCGCCGGGTTCATGACGCAGCTCGTCGCCAAGTACCACGACGAACAGGCAGAAGGAGGGCGTCCGCACCGAGTCGTCGTCGCCCTGCACCCGAGCGTGAACGCCGTCGCCAAGGAGGACGAGTCGTGACCCACCGGTTCGAGATCAGCAAGGAGGTCGAGGTCGCGGGGACCCCGGAGCAGGTCTGGGAGGCCATCGCGACCGGGCCCGGCATCGACTCGTGGTTCATGGGCCCGCACACGGTCGACGGCAGGGAGGGCGGCCGGATGACGCTCGACCTCGGCTTCTTCCAGGAGTCATCGACGATCACCACGTGGGAGCCCGGCAAGCACCTCGCCTACGAGGGCGACAAGGGCGAGGACGGCACGTTCCACGCGATGGAGTACCTGATCGAAGGCCGCGAGCAAGGCACCACCGTGCTGCGGTTCGTGCACAGCGGCATCCTCGCCGACGGCTGGGGCGACGAGTTCGTCGACCAGCAGTCGAAGGGCTGGGACATGTACCTGTTCACGCTGGCGGAGTACGTCGAGCACTTCCCCGGTCAGCCGGGCACGTACGTCTTCGCCCAGTGGCCGGAGCAGCCGGAGGGCGCGGACAACTGGCCGGTCCTGTTGGAGGCCTTGGGCGTGCCACTGGACGCGGAGGTCGGCGACGAGGTCACGTTGCGGCCGTTCGGGATCCACGGCGTCGTGGACTACGTGGTGCGCCACGACCTGCACAACTTCCTCGGCGTGCGCGGCCCTGCCGGCATCTACCGCTTCCACGGCACCAGCGCGTTCGGCCACCACGTCTTCGGCGACGCCACCGGTGAAGCCGAGCGGTGGCAGGCGTTCCTGACTCAGACCGTCGGCGGGCAGACCTCGTAGACGTAGTCCTCGTGCCCGTACGGCACGACGAGCCGGTCGCGGCGGATGATCGACACCTTGCCGCCGCGATCGGCACAGGACTTGTTGAACCCGGCCTCGGTGTACTCGATCTGGAAGAAGTCGTTGCCGAACGCGTTGGCGTAGGCGCCGCACTCGTTCTGCACCTGGCAGTCCTCGGTGATCGCGAAGTCGAAGCCGATCTCCTTCTTCCCCGCGTCCCCCAGCTCGGCGGCGTTCTTCTGCGCCACCGCGAGCCCCTGCTCGTGCGCGTACCGCACGAACGCCTTCATGAACTCCTTGGTGGCGTTGAGGTCGAACGCGCCCTGCGAGCGCTGGTACGAGTCGAGGTTGTCCGGCTCGATGCCCTTGAAGAACGACGTCTTGCAGTCCTTGATCCACTTCTTCTGGATCTCCAGGATCTTCGCCCGCTTCTCGCCGGTGGAGATGTCGAGAATTCCCTCCTGCCACTCGGGATCGATCGCCGGCTCGCCGTTGCGCTTGACCAGCAGGTCGTCGTGGTTCTTGCGCCACCAGTCGAGCCCGCCCTCGGCCGAGTTCGGCTGCGTCTGCAACGCGTTGAGGTAGCAGATGTTGTACCGCCGCCCGTCGATGATCTTGCTGCGGTCCCGCACCACGATCTTCACCGGCACGTCGGGCTGGTAGGCGCCCCCGAGCTGGTAGTCGAGCTGCCCACCGGCAGGAGGATTCTCGCGCGGCGGCATCTCGGGCTCGCTACCGCAGGACGCGAGCACCAGGAGCAGCGCGGCCACCGCCGCGGCGGTCTTCATGCGCGGCAGTCTGACACTCGCGGCATAGCGCACGCGTAACACCAGGGAGGTCACCTCCTCGCTGTCGGCCCCTCGATGATGGACGTCCGCGGCCCGCACGTCGTTGCTCCTCCCCGCCGGGGCGTCCGCCGAATTAGGCCGTTGGGCGGCCATGAAGTCCAAGTGCCGCGGGTAGTTCCCGTTCATGCGGTGGTTGCTGCTGATCCTTCTGCTGACGGGCTGTTCGGCGATCCCCCTCTCGTCGTCCCCAGCCACCCAGGTGGACCGAGTGCCTGCCGGGACGCTGGACGCCCCCGCGGCCCGCACGTCCCTGGCCGCTCTTCCCGTTGCCGCACCGGGGAGGTTGGACGGGTACGTGCGCGACTGCGACGACGGCAAGGCGTGCGTCTTCGGTCAGCCCTGGTTCGACACCGACGGCGACGGCTGCGACCAGCGCAGCCAGGTGCTGGCCCGCGACCTGGCCGAGGTGCAGCGCAAGCCAGGCCGCTGCGGCGTGCAGTCCGGCGTCCTCGACGACCCGTACACCGGCAAGCAGGTGACCACGGTGTCGAAGATCCAGATCGACCACGTGGTGCCGCTGGCGGAGATGTGGCGCAGCGGTGCGGCTTCCTGGGCGCCGGACCAGCGCGTGGCGGCGGCGAACGACCTGCGGAACCTGGTGGCGGTGGAAGGAAAGGTGAACCAGTCGAAGGGCGACAAGACGCCCGACGAGTGGATGCCGCCTGCCGCCGGATACGCGTGTTCGTACGGGCGGATGTACGTGACGGTGAAGGCGGCTTACGGGCTTTCGGTGGCGCCGGCGGAACGTTCGGCGCTGGAGCAGGCCCTCACGACGTGCGGCTGAACGAAGTCCGCAGTGCCGCGTTGGCCTCGATGGGAAATGCGGAAGGGCCAGGTCAGCGAGTGACCTGGCCCTTCCGTCTCACCGAGCCGCCTATCGGAATCGAACCGATGACCTGCTCATTACGAGTGAGCCGCTCTGGCCGACTGAGCTAAGGCGGCGAGACGCGATAACTATAACCGACCCGCAAGCGCGTTACTCACGGGGGTCCCCCTCGTTGTACGGACAGTGACCGAGGTCACCACCTCCCCACCGCCGAGGAGTGGTCCATGCGCCGTTCGTTGTCCGTGCCGCTGGCCGGGTTGCTGCTCGCGCTCGTCGCGATGCCCGCGCTCGCGCAGCCTCCGACCACTCCGGTGCCGGGGCCGCGCGATCCCAACCAGCCACCGGCGTCGGCGCCGAACGGGCCCCAGCCGCTCGCGCACGCGGTCGGGGACGCGGGGACCGGGTTGAGCGTGCTGCGGCTCGGGCCGCAGGGGGTTCCCACCAGCACGATCCTGCCCGGGTTCGGGGACCAGCTGCCGAAGCAGTCGGTGACCGAGTTCGGGTTGGGGCTCGCGAGTGCGCAGGTCAACACCGAGGCGTTCCTCGCGACGGAGCGGGTGGTGACGCAGGCCAACCCGTTCGGGTTCGCGGTGGCCGGGCGGGCGCCGCAGACGCCGGGGACGTTGGTGCAGACGGCGATTCCGGACAACCCTCAGCCGACCAACGGCGGGCTGCCGATTCCGGAGACGCCGCTCGCGAAGCTCAGGGCGTTGAACGGCAGCGTGCAGGCCCGGTGGGACGAGAAGGTCGGGCCGTGCGTGAGTCCGCTGGCCACGGCCAAGACGTCGTTGGCGGGGCTGGAGGTGCTCAGCGCGTTGCCGGCCGAGGTGCCGTTGCCGGTGAAGACGAGTCTGATCAGCATTCCGGACACGTTCGAGGCCAACTCGGTCGTCAAGCTCGTCGATCTGCCCGGCAGCAGGAACAAGGCGGTCGAGTCGACGTCGACGATGCGCGCGGTCAGCGTGGAGCTGGCCGGTGGCGTCAAGATCGACGTGGCCACGCCGCCGACGCTCACGGCCACGTCGACCGGGGACGAGCAGACGTCGAAGATCACGTACTCCGCGCCGGTGCTGAAGGTCAGCCAGAACGGCAAGGAGCTCGGCACGCTCGACGCCGCGCACCCGACGCTGGACATCCCGTTGTTGCTGGACCTGGTCGTCATCAAGCTGCAGATCGCCGGGCTCACCGAGAAGAAGGCGGCGTTCTCCGGCAACGGGTTCAGCGGGTTCCAGCTCGGCGCCACGGCGCGGATGCTCGACGTGCAGCTGCTGCCGACGGACAAGCTGAAGCTGCCGAACCTGCCCACGGCGCTCGCGCAGATCTCGCTGGGCGAGCAGATCGTGCGGGCCGCGGCACCGCAGGGTGGCGTGATCTGCGGGACGTCGCAGCCGCCGCAGACGACCGTGCCGCAGCAGCCGGGGGCGCCGGCCGCCCCGCCGAAGGGCGCGCCGCCGCTGGCCTACACGAACGCCGCGTACAACTCGATCCCGTTGTTCTGGACCGGAACGGCGTTGCTGCTCGCGGGTGTCGTGGTCTTCGCGGCGCTGCCGTCCAGGCGGCGGACCAAGGCGTCCGTCCCACCTGACGGACAGTGAGGTTGTTCTGGCCGGCGGAACGTAGTTCCATGCGGATAGCCATTCCGCCGCCAGATCGGAAGGCACGCCTCGATGCAGATCAGGCACTCGACCCACCCTGCCCAGCTACCGGGCCTCGACACGGACGGACTGCGGCAGCACTACCTCGTCGACGACCTCTTCGCACCGGGTGAGGTCCGGACCGTCTACACGCACGAGGACCGCATCGTCCTGGGCGGAGCGACGCCGAAACCGGGCGAGCCGCTGAGGCTGGAAAGCGCTTCCCCCTTGCGGTCGCGGTACTTCCTCGAACGGCGCGAGCTCGCCGTGGTCGCCGTCCGCGGCACCGGGACGGTCACCGCGGACGGCACGGAGCACGAGCTCGGCACGCGGGACTGCCTCTACATCGGACAGGGCGCGCAGGACGTCGAGTTCCACGCGTCCGGCGAGGACACCCGCTTCTACCTGTTCTCCACGCCCTCGCACGCGCCGCACCCCACGGCCGTCGCGCGTTACGACGAGGTCGAGGTGATGAACGCGGGCGACCAGAGCACCGCGAACGCGCGTGAGATCCGCAAGTTCGTGCACGCGGACGGCATCCGCTCGTCGCAGCTGGTGCTCGGCGTGACGTCGCTGAAGCCGGGCAGCGTCTGGAACACCATGCCGCCGCACACCCACGACCGGCGCACCGAGTGCTACCTCTACTTCGACCTGCCGGAGGACCACCGCGTCATCCACCTGTGCGGCGAACCGCAGAACACGCGGAACATCGTGGTGCGCAACGAAGAAGCGGTGATCTCGCCGTCCTGGTCCGTCCACAGTGGAGCGGGCACGCACGCGTACACGTTCGTCTGGGCCATGGGTGGCGAGAACCAGGCCTACGACGACATGGACCAGGTCGCCGTGACGGAGCTGCGATGAGCTTCTCGCTGGAAGGCAGGACAGCGCTCGTGACGGGCGCACGCACGGGCATCGGCCGTGCCATCGCACGCGGTCTGCACGAGGCGGGCGCGCAACTAGTCCTCGTCGGCCGTGGCGACCTGTCCGACGTGGCACCGGCGCTCGCCACGGTCTCGATCGACCTCGCCGAACCGCGGTCCGTCGAACCGGCGCTCGCCCCGGTCCTGGAAGAGCACCGCGTCGACATCGTGGTCAACAACGCCGGCACGATCCACCGGGGCGCCGCCGTCGACGTCTCGCTGGCCGACTGGCAGCGGATCATGGCGGTCAACCTCGACTCGGCGTTCGAGATCTCGAAGCTCTGCGGGCGGCGGATGATCGCGAACGGCGGCGGCAAGGTCGTCAACATCGCTTCGATGCTGTCGTTCCAGGGCGGCATCCTCGTCTCCGCCTACACCGCCTCGAAGCACGCCCTGGTCGGCATGACCAAGCTGCTCGCGAACGAGTGGGCGGAGTCGAACGTGCAGGTCAACGCCATCGCACCGGGTTACATCGCGACGGACAACACCGCACCTCTGCGTGCCGACCCCGACCGCGAGCCCGCGATCAGAACCCGCATCCCGGCAGGCCGCTGGGGCACGCCGGAAGATCTGGTGGGCCCGGCGGTGTTCCTTTCCAGCGCCGCGTCCGATTATGTGACCGGACACGTTCTGGTCGTGGACGGAGGCTGGCTGGCGAGATGACCGACACCGCCGTCGAGAAGACGCTCGCCGCGCTGGAGGCCCTGGCCGACCACCCGCGCATCACCGACATCGCGGGCAAGGTGCTGCGGCCGGTGGACACGGTCGAGCGGGCACGACCGGCCCTGCGCGCACTGCAGCGGTCGACGCGCTGCACCGTGCACCTGGCCGTGCTGTTCGGCGACGAACTGGTCTACGTGGACAAGATCGAGGCCGACAAGCCGTACCGCATGGCGTCACGGCTGGGCACGTCCCTGCCCGCCCACGGCACCGCCATCGGCAAAGCGGTGCTGGCCTCGCTCCCGGAGTCCGACCTGGACGCCTACCTCTCGCGAACCGGCCTCCCCGGCCGCACCCCGCACACGATCACCTCCTCCCCCAGGCTGAAGGCGCAGCTCACGCGGGTCCGCCGGTCCCGCTTCGCGCTGGACGACGAGGAGAACGAGGTGGGCGTGCGCTGCGTCGGCGCCGCGGTCCGCGACCACGCGGGCACGGTGATCGGCGGGCTGTCGGCGTCCTCGCTCGCACTGGAGCACTCGCTGCCCGAGCTGATCGCGCTCGGGCCGCGGGTGCTGCGGGCGGCGGACGAGGTGTCAGCCGCGCTGGGGTGGAGCTGAGAGGTCCGGCAGCAGGTCGAGCAGGCGCGCGATGTCGTGGAACCCCGCCGGGCACGCCTCCACGACGGCCTCGTGTCCCGTGACGGACTTCGCGTACAGCAGCAGGAACCACGGATCGAGCAGGTCCGGGTCGTAGACGTGCGCCTCGACGGTCACGCCGTCGTCGTCCTCGCACAGGTAGTGCGGGTCGTGGTGGTGGATCCACCACGTCCGCCCGGCGACCTCGACGGAGTCCGGCACCTCGTCGGACTCGTCGGGGTCCGGCAGCGCGTCCACCAGCAGGTGCGCCAGCGCGCGGAACTCCGCGATCAGCCGTTCCAGGTCCGGTCGCAGGCGCGCGGCCGTCTCCGGTGTCACGGTCACGCCGAAGTCAGCCACGGTGCAGGGTGGTGACCATTGCCTCGACGGCGATCCGCGGCTTCACGTTGACCTCGATCGCCTCGCGGCACGCCAGCACGGCTTCCAGCCGGCGCAGGATCGACTCCGGCGTCCACTGGGCTGCGGCCGTGCGCGAGTCGGCCGAGCGGTCCGGGTGCATCAGGGCCGCCTCGGAGCCGGTGCGCACGACCAGGGCGTCGCGGTAGAACCCGGCCAGGTCGACCAGGGCCATGTCGAGCGAGTCGCGCTGGGTGCGGGTGGCGCGGGACTTCTGGCGTTTCTCCAGGTCCTTCAGCGCTCCCTTGGCGCCTCGGGTGGCGGCGGCGGTGCCCTTGCCGGTGCCGCCGGCGCCCATCGCGGTCTCCAGGGCCTCGCGCTCGGCCTCGTTGCGGGCCTCGTTGGCGGTGGAGGCGTCGTCCTCCGCGGCCTTGATCAGCTCGTCGGCGCAGGTGAAGACGTCGGCGGGGCGGCGCAACGCCAGGGGGATCCGCAGCACGGCCTCGCGGCGGGAGCGCGACTGCGCGTCCGAGGCCAGGCGACGAGCACGGCCCACGTGCCCGCCGCAGACCGAGGCCGCCCACTGGGCCATCTCGGGCGAGACGCCGTCGACGTCCTCCAGGGCCGAGGCGATGGCGGCGGGTCGCGGTGAGCCCAGCGACACCAGGCGGCAGCGGGAACGGATGGTCACCGACACGTCGTCCGGGTGGTCGGACGGAGCGCAGAGCAGGAAGACGGTGCGCTCCGGCGGTTCCTCGACGGCCTTGAGCAGGGCGTTCGCGGCGCCCTCCGTCAGCCTGTCGGCGTCCTCGATGATCACGACCTGCCAGCGGCCGGAGGTGGGGCGGCGGGCCGAGATCTGCACCAGCGACCGCATCTCGGCGACGGAGATCGAGAGGCCTTCCGGGGCGACGACGCGCACGTCGGCGTGGGTGCCGTGCAACGTCGTGCGGCAGCCGGTGCACTCGCCGCAGCCGGGGCGGTCGTCGGTCACCACGCACTGCAACGCGGCCGCGAAGGCGCGGGCGGTCGACGAACGGCCGGAGCCGGGCGGGCCGGTGAAGAGCCAGGCGTGCGTCATCACGCCCGGTGCGGGGGTGCCGCCGGAGACGATCGTGGCCGCTGCCTCCGCGGACGCCGACAGGGTCGCCACCGCGTCGGGCTGGCCGACCACCTCGTGCCACACGCTCATGAGTGCAGTCTTCCAGCGGCGGGTCAGACCGCGGCTTCGGGGACCGCGCGCCTGCGACCGGCGAGCAACGGCACCACGGCGGCGCGCACCCGGTCGGCCACCTCGTCGGTGTCACCGTCCGCCTCGACCACCAGGTACCGGTCGGGGTCGGAGGCGGCCATCTCGCTCAGCAGCCGCTGCACGCGCCAGTGGTGCTCGGGGCCGATGCCCTTGCCGTCCACCACCGGGCGGTCCAGCAGGATCGTCAGGTCGGGGCGCAGCCTGCCGGTGGCCCAGTCGACCAGGCCTTCGAGCTCCTGGTGTTCCAGCGTGCTCGTGGCCGTGAAGTGCGCCAGCGGCGAGTCGACGTACCGCTCCATCACCACGACCGAGCCCGAGTCCAGCGCGGGACGCACCTGCCGTTCGACGACGTCGGCGCGGACGGCGGCAGCCACGAGGGCCTGCGCGCGCACGCCCGCCAGTTCTGCCGACGACAGCATCGTGCGCAACCGGCGTTCGTCGTGCTCGGGATCGGCGGCCAGCAGCACGTCCAGACCCTCGGCGCGCAACGCGGCGGCCAGGCGCCTGGCCTGCACCGACGTGTCCTCGCGGGTGTCGCCCTCGACCGCGATCAGCATGCCCGTGGTGTGCCGCCTGCCCCGGATCGCCGCGAACAACGACGAGAGCACCGGCTCCTCGCGCCGGTCGTCCATCTGCCGGTACGCGACGAGCCCGAGCACGATCGCGATCACGGCGCCGCCGAGCATCACCGGACGGCTCGCGTCGACCTCCATCGGGTGGCCGAACACGCTGATCTGCTGCTTCTGCAGCAACGTCAGCAGCAGCGGCGCGCCACCCGAGGCGCCGAACAGCACGACCTTCAGCAACGTCTGGATCAACGCGACCGTGCGGCCGCGCATGTCGTCCTGGACCTGCGAGCCGACGATCGTGAGGCCGGTCAGGAACGCCACGCCCGCGCACGCGCCGACCAGCGCCACCGTCAGCAGCGCGATCCACAGGTGCGGGGCGAGCGCGACCAGCGCGAGCGAGATGCCGGCGAGCACGATCGTGACGCCGAACAGGCGGTTGTAGGCGAGCCGCTGCGCCAGCCGCGGTGCCGTGGCCATGCCGACCGCGAGCCCGAGGAACACGGCCACGAACAGCAGGCCGAACGTCGAGGCGCCGCCCAGCAGCGACAACGCGTAGAGCTTGGCCGTGCCGATCACGGCGCCGGCCGCGGCGAACGCGCCGATCATGCCGATGAGCAGGCCGCGGACCAGCGGTGTCTTGCCGGCGAACTTCAGGCCCTCGCGGAACATCGCGACGAACCCCGGCTTGTCCTCGTCACCCTTCCTGCGGGTCGAGGACACGCGGCCGGACAGCTCCGGCAGGCGGGTCGCGACCAGGATCGCCGAGGTGAAGTACAGCAGGCCGTTGATCACCACCGCGATCGTCGCGATGTTGAACTCCAGGTTCCCGCCCTGCAGGTTCAGGTACGCGGGGATGCCCGAGATCAGCGAGTACAGGCCGAAACCGCTGATCGTGGAGATGCCGTAGGTCATCACCAGGCCGAGCTGGTTCGCCGACTCCACCTGGTCGGGGCGGCGCAGCAGGTTCGGGACCGCCGACTCCTTGGCCGGGATCCACAGCATCGCGCAGCAGCCGACCAGGAAGTTCGCGACGAAGAGCCAGATCGGCGAGCCGACCAGCGCGATCGAGATGAACAGCGACCCGCGCAGGACGTCGCAGACCACCATGACCTTGCGGCGGTCGAACTTGTCCGCGAGCACGCCGCCGATCGGCGCGAAGAGGATGCCCGGCAGCAGCTGGGTCAGCACGACCAGCGGCAGCGCGAACGACTGCCACTCGTAGCTCTTCATCATCGTGGAGACCAGACCGGTCAACGCGAGCAGTGACAGCCAGTCACCAACGCTGCACAGGTAGGTGACGAGCCAGAGCCGCCGGAACGGCCGGATGGCGAGTACCGATCGAAGCCGGTGAACCGTGGACACGCTGGACTGGGCCTGCCCTGCCTGGCCTGCCTCGGTCGCCGGTGTGTCCGCGTCCTGAATTTCCGTCACCCCTAAATCGCCACTCCCGTGCGATCAGCGTAACCGGATGTGGTGAGTCGAAAACGCGGACTCGGGACACGGCTAGCTGAAGATCGCTCCGAGGATGCTGACCAGGACCAGCACGAAGAACCCGACGACGACCAGGCAGCCGATGAACGCGGCCACCCCGCTCGTCTGCTGCGCGGGCTGTTGTCGTTGCGGCACAGGCGCTTGCGCCGGCATCTGGTAAGCGGGAGCGAACTGTTGCGGAGCGTACTGGTGCTGCGGGCGCGGCGCCCGGCCACGCGGACGCCGTTGCTCGCGCTGCATCTGCTCGTGGATCGCCTGCCGCATCTGCTCGGTCGGCGCCGGAGGTGTCGGCACCGCCACAGGTGAGCTGAACGACGTCCACTGAGGAGTGACGTAAGTGTCCGCCGTCACCAGCCCGGCCAGCGGGTCCGGGTACAGCCGGGGAGGCGGCGGGGCCTGAGTCCCGTCGGGTCCGAACTCGTTCGCCGGCACCGCCACCCCCTACGACATCAGCTCTTGGACTTGGCCGGAGCCTTCTTCGGCGCGGCGGGCTTCTTCGCCGCCGGCTTCTTGGCGGGGGCCTTCTTCTTGACCGGCCCCTTGGCGCGCTTCTCGGCCAGCAGCTCGGCCGCGCGCTCGTCGGTGATCGACTCGACGCTGTCGGTCTTGCGCAGCGACGCGTTCGCCTCGCCGTCGGTGACGTACGGGCCGAACCGGCCCTCCTTGATCACCATCGGCTTGCCGGACACCGGGTCGTTGCCCATCTCGCGCAACGGCGGTGCGGCGGCCGCGCGACCGCGCTTCTTCGGCTCCGAGTAGATCTTCAGCGCCTCGTCCAGCGTGACCGTGAAGATCTGCGACTCGTCGGTCAGCGACCGCGAGTCCGTGCCCTTCTTCAGGTACGGGCCGTAGCGGCCGTTCTGCGCGGTGATCTCGGCACCCGTCTCCGGGTCCTTGCCGACCACCCGCGGCAGCGACAGCAGCTTCAGCGCGTCGTCGATCGTGATCGTGTCCAGCGACATCGACTTGAACAACGACCCGGTGCGCGGCTTCGGCGCCTTGGCCTTGGACTTCGGGGTGGACCCGTTCTCGGCCGGTTCCGGCAGCACCTCGGTCACGTACGGGCCGAAGCGGCCTTCCTTGGCGACGATCTCGTTGCCCGAGACCGGGTCGGTGCCGAGCGAGCGGCCCTCCTGCGGCGTCGAGAAGAGCTTCTCGGCGATCTCGCTGGTCAGCTCGTCCGGCGCCAGGTCGTCCGGCAGGTTCGCGCGCTGCGCGGCCTCGTCGACCTCGCGCTCCAGGTACGGCCCGAAGCGGCCCACCCGGACGACGACCGTGCGGCCCTCGTCGTCGCTGAACAGCGGGATCGAGTTGACCTCGCGCGGGTCGATGTCCTCGACGCCCGTGCCGACCAGCTTCTTCAGGCCACCGGAACGGCCGATCGAGCCGTCCGGGCCGATGCTGCCGCCGAAGTAGAACCCGGACAGCCAGTTCGTGCGGCCCTGACGACCTGCGGCGATGCCGTCCAGCTCGTCTTCCAGCGCGGCGGTGAAGTCGTAGTCGACCAGCCGGCCGAAGTGCTGCTCCAGCAGCCCGACCACGGCGAACGCGACCCAGGACGGGACCAGCGCCGCGCCCTTCTTCCACACGTAACCGCGGTCCTGGATGGTGCTGATGATCGACGAGTAGGTGGAGGGACGGCCGATGCCGAGCTCCTCCATCGTCTTGATCAGCGACGGCTCGGTGTAGCGCGACGGCGGCGAGGTCGTGTGCCCGTCCGCGGACAGCTCCGCGATCGTCAGGTCCTGGTCCTTGACCAGCAGCGGCAGGCGCGACTCCGCGTCGTCCGACTCGCCACCGGCCTCGGCGTCGACGGTCTCGACGTAGGCCTTGAGGAAGCCGGCGAACGTGATCGTGCGACCGGAGGCGGCGAACGTGACCTCCTGGCCCGTCGCGGCACGCCCCTGGATGCGGATCGAGGTCGTGTTGCCCCGCGCGTCGGCCATCTGGGAGGCGATCGTGCGCTGCCAGATCATCTCGTAGAGCTTGAACTCGTCCGAGTCGAGCTCCGCCGCGACCTGGCCGGGCGTGCGGAAGACCTCTCCCGCCGGCCTGATGGCCTCGTGGGCCTCCTGCGCGTTCTTGACCTTGCGGGTGTACTGGCGCGGCTTGTCGGCGACGTACTGCGCGCCGTACAGGTCCGTGGCCTGCGTGCGGGCCGCGTTGATCGCGGTCTCCGACAGCGTGGTGCTGTCGGTGCGCATGTAGGTGATGTAGCCGTTCTCGTACAGCTTCTGCGCCGTGCGCATCGTGCGGTCGGCGGAGAACCGCAGCTTGCGGCCCGCCTCCTGCTGCAGCGTCGAGGTCATGAACGGCGCGTACGGCTTGCGGGTGTACGGCTTCTCCTCGACCGAGGAGACCTTGACCGGCGCGTTCTGCAGCCCGGCCGCGATGGCGCGGGCCTGCTGCTCGTCCAGCACGGTCACGTCGGCCTTGCCGGTGAGCTTGCCGTCCGAACCGAAGTCGCGGCCCGTGGCGAGCCTCGTACCGTCGACGGCCACGAGACGCGCGCCGAACTGACGCGGCGTGGCGTCCGCACCGGCGTCCATCTGCGCGGAGATGTCCCAGTAGCTCGCGGAGACGAACTTCATCCGCTCGCGTTCGCGCTCCACGACCAGACGCGTCGCCACGGACTGCACGCGGCCTGCCGAGAGCTTCGGCATGACCTTCTTCCACAGCACCGGGCTGACCTCGTAGCCGTAGAGGCGGTCGAGGATGCGGCGGGTCTCCTGCGCGTCGACCAGGTCCTGGTCGAGGTCGCGGGGGTTCGCGGCGGCGGCCTGGATCGCGGACTCGGTGATCTCGTGGAACACCATCCGGCGGACCGGGATCTTCGGCTTCAGGGTCTCGAGGAGGTGCCAGGCGATGGCCTCACCCTCGCGGTCACCGTCTGTCGCGAGGTAGAGCTCGTCGACGTCCTTCAACGCTTCCTTGAGCTCGGTGACCAGCGACTTCTTGTCGGCGGAGACCACGTAGAGGGGTTCGAAGTCGTGGTCGACGTCCACGCCGAGCCTGGCCCAGGCCTGGCCCTTGAACTTCGCGGGGACGTCGGCGGCACCGCGCGGAAGGTCGCGGATGTGTCCCCTGGAGGACTCCACGACGAAGTTGCTGCCGAGGTACGAGGCGATCTTGCGCGCCTTCGTGGGCGACTCGACGATCACCAGTCGTCGGGTGCTGCCCGCGCCTCCGCTGCTCTTTCTCGTCCGTGTCGATCCAGCCACTCGCCGTCCCGCTCTCTTCCAAACCCGGTTCCCAGGCCCGCCAGTGTTGCCCAGCGTCGGCCGAAAAGCACACCTGTCCGTCATGTCTCCGCGACGCCTGTACGACGAGACAGAGTGACACAACCATGCCGGACCGCCCGCTCAGGCCGCCGGCCAGGTGCTCATCGCCACTCCCTGAGGAGGGCTTCCGACCAGCTCAGCGAGCCGCGCCAGCCGTCGCCGGCCGGTCACCCGCAACGCCGGTGCCCCTACCAGGGTGCACGGAAGTCCGGATGCGAGCAGGGCATTTTGCAACGGCAGGTGTGTCTGCGGTGCGTTGGGGTCCAAACCGAGCAGGTACGCGGACTCCATCCAGCTGCCCGCGGCCAGCGCCCAGACGCGCAGCACTGCGCCGTTCAGCTCGAAGTCCGCCGGGACGGTCTTGACCGAACCAGTCAGCCAGCGGGCGGCCAGAGGGGTGAGATCCGTGCGGAACGGCGTGCGGACGAAGTGGGTGCCCTCCTCGTTGACGCACAGCTCCGTGGTCACCCCGCGCTCGGCGCAGGCCTGCTTGAGGGGGCCCAGCCGCCAGTCGTCGCGCAGCTCGGTGTACACGCGGGCGGCCGTACCGCGCGCGAAGCTGACGGCCTGACCCGGCCCGCAGAGGAAGCCGGCGAGGTCCGCCTTGGCCGGCGTGCGCGCCTCGGCCGAGAAGAAGGACAGCTGCCCAACCACGGCCCACAGGGTAGAACAGACGTTCGACTGTGACCAGTGGTGCGGCTGTGACACACCGGCCGGACTACCCGGCCTTCAGCTCGTCGCACGCCTGGGCCTTGCCGATCGCGTCCGAGTACTTCGGCGACTTCTCGAGCGCGTCGAACGTGGCCCTCAGTTGCTCGGGATTGCTCACCTGCGACGTGTCGGCGAGCACCTTCTCGGCCGCGTCCCAGAAGGCCGCGTTCGCCTCCAGGGCCGTGACCGGCGCTTTCGCCGCCTCGTAGGACCTGGCCGACTCGCCGACGTAGGCGACGAGCCGGTCGTGCAGGTCCTTGAGGTCGTCGGACGGTGGCCCGAGCTCCCCGAGCTCCTGCGCGGCGCTCTTGAACGCCGCCGCGTTGTCGTCCACGAGCTTCAGGTAGGCCGTCTTGACCGCGGCCGGGTTCGCCGCGTCCTGCGCCTGGAGCGCCTTGCCGGCCTTGAGACCGGGCACGAACGCACCGCAGAAGGCGTCCACCCAGCGGCTCTGCGCGTCCGTGAGCGGCTTCTCCTCGTCGGACGCGCAGGCGCTGGTCAGAACGGTCGTGGCGGCCAGCACGGCGGCGATCAGGCGTGTCCTCACCCGGCTAGTTTCCCTTGGCGAGCCGCTGCCACTCCGAGCAGACCTCGTTGGCGCGGAACGCCTCGGTGTACGCCGGGATCTTCACGATCTGCTCGAACAGTGCCGCCACCCCGTCGGAGTTGCCCCCACGGCTGGCGGTGACCTGCTGGAACCGTTCTGGGAACTTGGCGTCGGCCGCGAGCCCCTGCAGGCGACCGGCCACGTCGTCCCAGCCGGTCGCCTCGAGCCGCAACGACTTCACCAAGCGATCGTGCAGGTTCTGCACGTCGGAACTCATCGCACCGACCTTCTCCAGGCCGTCCGCCATCTTCCGGTCCGACGCGGCGGCCGTCGACGCCCACCGCACCGCGGCCACCTTCATGGCTTCGGCTCCCCGCGCGCCGTCGACTCCGATGGCCACGCGGGCGATCTCGGTCACGCCCATCGGGCCGCAGTAGGCGTCGAACCACGCCGCCGGGTCGGCGCCCGGAACGTGCGCAGTCGTGGTGGTCGTGGGCGCTGCCTGCCGCACCGGAGCGGCAGGCGGCGGGGTGCTGCAAGCGGTGATCGCGGCCGCGCTCAGCACGGCCGCGATCAGGCGAGACCCGGTCACTGGCCGATCAGCTTGCCGAGCTTCGTGCGCATCTCGGTGCACTCGGGCGCCTTGGTGACGGCGTCCTTGAGCTTCGGGTCGGCGTCGAGCTTCTTGATCTGGTCGGAGAGCTTCGACGGGTCTGCGGAGTCGCCGCCGATCTTCTCGACCTGGCCCAGGAAGTCGGGCGAGCTCGCGTCGATCTTGCTGATCTGCTCGTGGACGGACTTGTACTCCTTGGCGCCGTCGCCGAACATCTTGACCAGCTCGTCGTGCACGGCCTGGTGCTCTGGGCCGGGCGCGCCGACCTCCTTGAGCCTGGCCTCGGTGTCGGCCATCGCCTTGCCGCCGGTGTCGAGCAGCTTGAGCATGCCCTCCTTGATGGCGGCCGGGTTGTCGGCGTTGCTCGCGACGACCGTGATGAGCTCGACCGCGCCGGTGAGGACCGGCGTCGTGCCGGCGCAGAACGCACCCGCCCACTTGACCGGGTCGGCTGCGGCCGCCGTCGTGGTGGTGGTCGTGGGTGCGGCGGAGGACTGCGAGGACGGCGCGGCGCTGGTGCCGCAGCCGGTGAGGACAAGAGCCGCGCCTGCGCAGGCAGCAGCGATCGACAAACGTGCGTTCACGGTGATTTCCCCCAGAAACGTCTAACCGGACCGCCGAACAGTACACGTTCGGGCGATCCGGTCAGGGCGTCATTCGCGTGCTCAGGTGGTGGGCGGAGAGGTCTGCAACTCCTTGCAGTTGGCCGCTTTCGCAGCGGCGCCGCCGAGGCCCGTCTCGTCGAACTTCTTCTGCACGTCGGCGCCCGCCTTCTCCAGCTCACCGGCCTTCGAGGCCATCTCGGTGAACGCGGCGACGACCTGGTTGACGTCGGTCGAGGCGTCGAGCTTCGACTTGGTGTCGGCGAGCAGCGTCTTGATCTGCCCCATGCCGTCCTCGGCGGCGACGGCGAGCTCCTTCGACTTCGGGTGCGGGCCGTTCTCGAGGCTCTTGAGGTCGGCGATCGACTTGTCGACGGCGGTCACCTTCGTGCCGAGCCACTCGGACATGCCCGCCTGGAGCTTGGACGGGTCGCTCATGTCGATCGGGGGCTCGTCGGACAGGGACTTCACGGTGCCGCCGACGGCACCGCAGACCTTGTCCATCCACGCCACGACGTCGGCCTCGTTCGGGGTGGCCTGCGTGGATGTGGACGAACCTCCACTGCTGCACGCGGAGACCACGAGCAGACAGGTCGTCACAACGGCGATGACTGTGCGGCGCATGGGGCGGAAGTTACTCCGGACGGCCCCGCTCAGCTCGTCGGCGTGACGTTGAGGCGCTGCATCTCCTGGCACTTCTCCGCGGTCTGCGTGGCCTTCTGCAGCTCGGGGACGCCCTGGATGTCGCGCAGCGGGTCGGCGAGCTCGGAGAGCTTCGCGATGGCCTCACCGGCGGCCTGGATGCCGCCCGTGGCGTCGTTGCCGTCCGCCTTCTCGATCTTGGTCTTGGCGTCGGTGAACACCGTGCCGAGGGAGGTGAACGTCTCGGCCATCTTGTTCACGGCCTCCTCGCCACCCGCGACGGGCGACGGGCCGACGTTCGTGAGGCCCTCCGCCGACTTGGTGAAGGCGTCGGCGAGCTGGCCCATGTAGGCGGCCATCTCGGCCTTGAGCTTGGACGTGTCCGCCGGATCGACCTTCGGGGCGGTCTTCTCGATCTTGGCGAACTCGGAGGCCGCGGAGCACACCTTGTTCATGTACTCGACGGCGGCCGCGTTGTTGACGCCGCTGGACGGCGTCGGCGAAGTGCCGGAGTTGCCGCCGTTGGTGCACCCGGCCAGCGCTAGGGCGGCAACAGCGGCAGTGGCGACGAGGCTGCGCCTCATGTCGGAACTCCTCGGTCGGGGTACGTCGGGGGAAGACCCGAACGTACCCCGACCCGAGGGGCTGGACCTACGCGGCGCCGTTGCTCACGGACTCCGCGGGGGTGTCCGTGATCGACGTGCCGCGGCGCTTCGACACGACCACCGCACCCACGATGATCAGCACCGCGACGACGGCGATCGCGATGCGGATCGGCGCGGACGCGTTGTCACCGATGGTGAAGGTGATGATGGCGGGCGCGATCAGCACCGAGACCAGGTTCATCACCTTGATCAGCGGGTTGATGGCCGGACCGGCGGTGTCCTTGAACGGGTCGCCGACGGTGTCGCCGATGACCGTCGCGGCGTGGGCTTCGGAGCCCTTGCCGCCGTGGTTGCCGTCCTCGACCAGCTTCTTGGCGTTGTCCCAGGCACCACCGGAGTTGGCCAGGAAGACCGCCATGAGCGTGCCGGTCGCGATCGCGCCGGCGAGGTAGCCCGCCAGCGGGCCGACGCCGAGGCCGAAGCCGACGGCGATCGGGGCGAGCACGGCCATCAGACCGGGGGTCGCGAGCTCGCGCAGCGAGTCCCTGGTGCAGATGTCGACGACGCGGCCGTACTCCGGCTTCACCGAGTAGTCCATGATGCCGGGGTTGTCGCGGAACTGACGGCGCACCTCGAACACGATGGCACCGGCGGCGCGCGTCACGGCGTTGACCGCGAGGCCCGAGAACATGAACACGACGGCCGCACCGATCACGATGCCGACCAGGACGTTCGGCGAGAACACCACGAAGTCCGTGAAGTCCAGCGCCGTCTGCCCGGCCTTCGCCAGCGCCTGCGAGATGGCGTCCTGGTAGGAGCCGAACAGCGCCGTCGCGGCGAGCACGGCCGTCGCGATCGCGATGCCCTTGGTGATGGCCTTGGTGGTGTTGCCCACCGCGTCGAGCTCGGTGAGGATCTGCGCGCCCTCGCCGTGCACGTCACCGGACATTTCGGCGATGCCCTGCGCGTTGTCCGAGACCGGGCCGAAGGTGTCCATCGCCACGATGACGCCGACGGTCGTGAGCAGACCACAACCGGCGAGCGCGATCGAGAACAGCGCGACGACGACCGAACCGGACAGCAGGAACGCGCCGTAGACGGCGGCACCGATGACCAGTGCGGTGTAGACGGCCGACTCGAAACCGACCGAGATGCCGGACAGGATGACGGTGGCCGCACCGGTCCGCGAGGTCTCGCCGACCTCCTTCACCGGCTTGTGGTCGGTGCCGGTGTAGTAGCCGGTCAGCCAGAGGATGATGCCCGCCAGCACGATGCCGATGATCACCGCGACGGACGCGATGAGCGCCGGGTTGCCGCTGTCGGCCTTGAGCGCGTCGCTGATGCCGTTGAGGTCCGAGAAGGAGCTCGGCAGGTACGTGAACGCCGCGATGGTGCACAGCACCGCGGAGATGACCGCGGAGATGTAGAAGGCGCGGTTGATGGCCGCGAGGCCGTTCTCGCCCGCCTTCGCCCTCGTCGTGTAGACGCCGATCACCGCGGTGAGCACGCCGATCGCCGGGACGATCAGCGGGAACAGCAGGCCCTGCACGCCGAACGCGGCCGTGCCCAGGATCAGCGACGCGACGAGCGTCACGGCGTAGGACTCGAAGAGGTCAGCGGCCATGCCGGCGCAGTCACCGACGTTGTCGCCCACGTTGTCCGCGATCGTGGCGGCGTTGCGGGGGTCGTCCTCGGGGATGCCGACCTCGACCTTGCCGACGAGGTCGGCGCCGACGTCCGCGGCCTTGGTGAAGATGCCGCCACCGACGCGCATGAACATCGCGAGCAGCGCGGCACCGAAACCGAAGCCCTCCAGGACCTTCGGGGCCTGACCGGCGTAGACGAGCACGACGAGCGCCGCGCCGAAGAGGCCGAGACCGACGGTGGTCATGCCGACCACACCACCGGTGCGGAACGCGATGCGCGTCGCCTTTTCCCGGCCGCCTTCTTCGTTGGCGGCGGCGGCGACACGCACGTTGGCGCGCGTGGACAACCACATGCCCAGGTAGCCGATAGTCGCCGAGAACGCCGCACCGACGAGGAAGAACAATGATCGACCGATTCGCTCGGCCAAATCATCTGCCGGGAGCGCGAACAGCAGAACGAACACGACCACGACAAAAATGCCGAGCGTGCGGAACTGCCGGTTGAGGTAGGCCGCTGCGCCCTCCTGAACCGCCTTGGCGATGTCCTGCATCTTGTCGGTGCCCTGGCCGGCGGCCAGCACCTCCTTGAGCAGCACGTACCCGACGGCGAGAGCAGCCAGGGCGACCACGGCGACCACGGCTACGACGCCGCGATCACCCCCGGAGAGCTCGAGGCTCTCCGCGAGGAATTGCCGGGACATCCGTCCTCCTGGTGAGTTGCCATGTGCAGCGCCAAGGCAGACCAGCCGCCCAGCGCGACGTGACGCATCCCTCATTGGATGCGATGAGCGGGGAGTCTAGGGGCTTGTTGCAAGGAGGCAACGAAACGTCCCGATCCGTGCACACACCGTTATCTGCGCAGGAAGTCGAGTGCGGCCCGGTCAGGACTGTCGGTGGTGTATGCGAAGCTCGATCCCGTGGTGGATCAGGGACGCCGGCTGCTGGACCGCGTGCTGGCGGGAGTTCCCGCCGGGGAGTCGCCCCTCACGCACGCGCGCGATCTGCCGTTGCGGCAGGCAGATCATGTGGACTGGCCTGCGTGGACGGCCCCGGCGGTCGTCGAGGCGTTCGTGGAGGCGGGCGTGCGCGAGCCGTGGCGGCACCAGGCCGAGGCGGCCTCGCTGGCGTGGTCCGGGCAGCACGTGGTCCTCGCGACGGGCACGGCGTCGGGCAAGTCACTTGCCTACCAGTTGCCCGTGCTTTCCACTCTTTTGGCGGACACGAAGGCCACCGCGCTGTACCTGTCACCGACCAAAGCCCTTGGGGCGGACCAGCTCCGATCGCTCGAGGAGCTGGGGATCAAGGGGGTGCGCGCGTCGGCCTACGACGGTGACACCCCGATGGCCGAACGCGACTGGGTCAAGGCCCACGCCAACTGGGTCTTCACCAATCCGGACATGCTGCACCGCGGAATCCTTCCGCAGCACCCGAAATGGCTGCGGTTCTTCCGCCGCCTGAAGTACGTGGTGATCGACGAGTGCCATTCCTACCGCGGCGTTTTCGGGTCGCACGTCGCGTTGTTGATGCGGCGTCTCCGCCGGGTCGCCCGGAAATACGGCGCGGATCCGATCTTCGTTTTGGCATCGGCCACAGTGGCTGATCCTTCTGGTTCGGCGGAGCGTTTGCTCGGCGTGCCCGTTTCCGCTGTCGTGGACGACTTTTCGCCTCGTGCGTCGCGCACGGTCGCGTTGTGGGAACCCCCACTGACCTCTCTGGAGGGTGAGAACGGCGCGCCCGTCCGGCGGTCGGCGGGCGCGGAGACGTCGCGCATCCTGGCCGACCTGGTGGTCGAGGGCGCACGTTCGCTCGCTTTCGTGCGGTCCCGCCGCGGCGCCGAGCTGACCGCGCTCGGCACCCAGCGCATTCTGTCCGAAGTGGACGGTGAGCTGCCGCCGCGCGTCGCCGCGTACCGGGGAGGCTTCCTGCCGGAGGAGCGCCGGGCGTTGGAGAAGGCGCTGTCCACCGGAGACCTGCTCGGCGTGGCGACCACCAACGCCCTGGAGCTCGGCGTCGACATCGCGGGCCTGGACGCCGTGGTCGTGGCCGGTTTCCCGGGCACGCTGGCGTCGTTCTGGCAGCAGGCGGGCCGCGCGGGCCGTTCCGGTGACAGCGCCCTGGTGGTGTTCGTCGCGCGCGACGACCCGTTGGACACGTACCTCGTGCACAACCCGGCCGCAGTGCTGGACCGCCCGGTCGAGGCCACCGTGCTCGACCCGCTGAACCCGTACGTGCTGGGCCCGCAACTGGCCTGCGCGGCCTCCGAGATGCCGCTGACCCCGGCCTGCCTGGGCGACTTCGGCGGCCCGCTGGCCGAAGCGGTGCTGGACGACCTGGTGGCGGAGAAGCTGCTGCGCCGGCGTCCAGCGGGCTGGTACTGGGCCTCGCACGACCGCCCGCACGCCGGAGTCGACATCCGCGGCTCCGGCGGCGACCAGGTGGCCGTCGTGGAGTCCGACTCGGGCCGCATGCTCGGCACCGTCGACCCCGGCTCGGCCAGCTGGCAGGTGCACCCCGGCGCCGTGTACCTGCACCAGGGCCGTGCCTACGTGGTCGACGAGCTCGACCTGGACAGCGGCCTCGCGATGGTGCACCGCGAGGACCCGGAGTGGACCACCCAGCCCCGCGACTGCGTCGACATCACCGTGATCGGCGAGGCCGAGCAGGCGTCGTTCGACGGCGTCACGGTGTCCCTGGGCGAGGTGGAGGTGACCACCCAGGTCGTCGGCTACCTGCGCCGCCTGCCGTCCGGCGTGGTCCTCGACCAGATCCCGCTCGACCTGCCGGAACAGACCCTGCGGACCCGTGCCGTCTGGTACACCGTCGACGAGTCGCTGCTGGTGGCGGCGGGCGTGGAACCCAAACGCATCCCGGGCGCCCTGCACGCCGCCGAACACGCCGCCATCGGCCTGCTGCCTTTGTTCGCGACGTGCGACCGCTGGGACATCGGCGGCGTCTCCACGGCCGTGCACCCCGACACCGGCATGCCGACGGTCTTCGTGCACGACGGCCACCCCGGCGGAGCGGGCTTCGCGGACCGGGGCCACTCGGCGCTGCGGGCATGGCTGACGGCGACCCGTGCGGCGATCAAGGCGTGCACGTGCCCGATGGGCTGCCCGTCGTGCGTGCAGTCGCCCAAGTGCGGCAACGGCAACGACCCGCTCGACAAGGCGGGCGCCGTGCTGGTGCTGGACGTGGTGCTGGCCAAAATCGCCTGACCGGGGCCGCCGCGCCCGGTTATGTTGGGGGGCGTGAACGCCTGCGGCTGCAACGCCACCGACCGGACCCGTCGCCTCTAAGCGCGGCGAGCCGGAAGCCGTCGTGCTCCTTGGCGCGGCGAGCTGGAAGCCGGTCATGCTCCTTGGCGCGGCTGGCCGAATCCCCGCTGTGCCATCGCGCACGGCCGGGCCCCAACCCCGCCGCGCCTCCGCGCGGCGGTGTCGATCGCTCCGCCGCGCCCGTCCCCTTCTGGCCACGGGTTCTTGGGAGTCTGCCTTGTTCACGCCCTTCTCCGACCTGAACGTCCTTCTCGCCGACCTCGTCGCCTCCCAGCGCGAGATCCTCGGCCCCACCTACGTCGGCACCTACCTCCAGGGTTCGTTCGCCCTGGGCGCCGGCGACGTCCACAGCGACTGCGACTTCGTCGTCGCCTGCACCGAACTCCCGTCCGGCGACCGCGAAGCCGGTCTCCGCGCCCTGCACGCCGAGATCCCCCTTCGTCCCGGCCGCTGGTCGACGGAGATCGAGGGTTCCTACGCCGACGTGGACTCCCTGCGTTCGGTGGCGGGTCTGGGGGTGCCGTGGCTGTTCAACGACCACGGCACCCGCACCCTGGCGTGGGATCTGCACTGCAACAGCCCGCACGCCCGCTGGATCCTGCGCCACCACGGCATCGTGCTGGCCGGGCCGCCGATCACATCGCTGGTCGACGAGGTGCCCGCGTCCGCTCTGCGGGAGTCGATGCGCGCCGAGCTGCCGAACGTGTTGTCCGGCATCGAGGAGTGGGCGCCGATGGGCAACGCCTGGACGCAGCGCTACATCGTCTCGGCCTACTGCCGCACGCTCTACACCATCCACACGGGAATGGTGGAGTCCAAGCGCGGCGCCTTGGTGTGGGCAAAGAAAATGCTCGATCAGCGGTGGCACCCGCTGATCGAGCAGGTCCTGCAGGACCGGGACCTCGGCTGGGACGCCGACGCGGTACCGCGGCCCGGATCCATGGAGGAGACCGTCGCCTTCGCCGCCTACGCGGAGGGGCTCCGGCTCTAGCTCTCCTGCTTTTCGTGGGCGCGGCGGGGGCTCACGGGTACCCCCGCCGCGCTCTCCACGTGCCGAACACCGTGTTCCCGCCTGCTACCGCTTCGTGACCGGATTCCGCAGAACATCGGTGGAATCAGGTTCGTTCGTCTCGACAGGACACGCGGGAGGCGACGGTGTCGACTGTCTGCTGACGAACTCCGGGGAGGAGCCGGCTTCACCGACCGCGGCAGAGCAGGTGCTCCGCCACTAACGTTCCTCGGTCCGGTCACTACAACGGGAGGCTGTCCTTCGGGGTGCGTGTTCGGCTTTTCACCCGGTCCTCTGCGGCCCCCGACGTGCGGGGTGCGGAGGCCGATCATCGGATCGGGTTTGGTGGAACGGCCGCGCAGGGCATCGTCTTCGGGGTTGTCGGGGAGAGTCCACGACGACACCCAGCGCGGCCGGGCTTGTTCTTTTAGTTGTGTCAGACGGTTTCGAGCTGGAAGCGCGACGGGGCGTGCACGGCCTCGACGAGTGCTTCCTGCACGACGTGCGCGTCCGGCAGGTTCCAGCCGCAGACCTGCGGCTTGACCCGCCAGTGCACGACGCCGTGCGCCATCGTGGTGGGCGGCAGCGGGATGTACTCGCCCTTGCCGTACAGGTGGACGTCCGCGTTGTTCGCGAGCTCGGCGTTGAGCTTGGAGCCGGACTTCACGAGGAACATCCACCGGCCGGACGGGGTCGCGGCGATCGGCACGGGAACACCGATCTGCCGCAGTGCGACGGCCGCGCGGCGGCCGAGGTCGGTGCCGACCTCGATCGCGTCCACCACGTGGCCGGTGGCGACGAGAAGGCTGTACGAACGGCCGGCCCACCACGTGGCGACCTGGTCGGGACGCGTTCCGATCCGGTCGACCCAGTCGCGGTGCACCGGGATGGGGCCGTGGAGCTCGAGGCCGCTGCGGCCCGCCCACTGGGTGACGCCGTTCTCCGAACCGGCCGGGTACGTGCCGGGCAGTACGGGCCAACCGCGGTACGCGAGGCTGATCGCCTCGGCACGCAGTTCGATGCGGAAGGCCCCGCGCCAGCTGTCCGACCAATCCATCTTCCGTCGCCTTCTTCCTAGGCTCTGACTCGACATCGACGTGGTGCCGGTTTCCGTAGGGACACCGCGTCGGTGCCGCCACTACAACTAACGACACCGGCACCGGCCTCCGTAACCCCCGCTCGACAACTGGTAGCTACGGGACGGCGAACGTCCTCGGCGAGAACGGGCCGCTGAACTCCGCGCGTTTGGTTCGATCACCGTTCAGCATGTCCCGGCGCGGGTGTGAGTCCGCTCACCGCTGTGAGCCGACCGCTCGTCGTGCTCCAAACGCTTCGATCTTCGGCCGGACCTGCCCTGGCACGGGCGTTCACCGGGCCGAACGGCGTAATCGCCGACGCCTCGACAACCACCTCCTCTCCGCTCACCGTGCAGCTCGTCAGCTCGGACCTGTTCTCCAGCGCCGCGCGTTTTGCCTGCTCACAAGCACTTTCGGCGCCATCGGCCAGCCGAGCGGCCGCCGCGAGCGCCGCCAGATCGGCCGCACCGGTCACCCGATGCCGCGCGACGACCGCCGAACCGACCTGTGCACCGGCCACCACGACGATGATCAGCAACAACATGGCCGCCACACCGCTCACCGCGGCAGAACCCCGGTCGCAGCCCGACCGTTCACCGCTCATCGCGGCTCCGGCACGGCGAACGCCCGAGCGCTGAGCGGTAAGCCGAGCGGCCCCCGTTTGCTGACCACCACCGAGATCGCATCGCCTTGGACGTCCACCAAGACCTGGGCGCCACCCACGATCCGCCCGGCCGCCTCCTCACCGCGCTGCCGTTCACCGCGAGCCGCGAGCCGGGCGGCCTCGCGGGCGGCGTCCGCGCACCGCATCTGCTCGGTGACGGCCGTCAGCCCGTTCGCCCCCAGCCACACGGCCACCAGCAACGCGCTGACCGCGACGGCCGCCTCGACCGTGACCATCCCCCGGTCGTCAGACGGTCTCCAGCGCACGCCGTATCAGCTCCTCCACCAGATTCCGGAAGCCGTCACTGGTGATGATCACGTACAACAACGCGGCGAACGCGGCGGCGGCCAACGTCCCGATCGCGTACTCCACGGTGCTCATGCCGCTGTCGTCCTTGAGCAGTTCCATCTGTCTTCTCCTATCCGAGGAATTGACCGGCCAGCCCCAGCACCACCGGCGCGACGCCGAGGCACAGGAACGCCGGCAGGAAACACAGTGCGAGCGGAGCGGCCACCGCGACGGCGGCCCGTTGCGCCTCGGCCTCGGCCTCGTCGGCCGCCTGCGCCCTGGTCCGCGCGGCGAGCTCGGCGGTCTGCCTGGCCAGCGCCGCTCCGGACCGCGCGGTCCTGCGCGCCGCCCTCGCCAGCAGCGCGGTGGCCGGCTGGTCGAGCGCGGACGCCCACGCCGTGACCGGGTCGGCACCGAGCCGCAGCAGCTCCGCGACCTGCGCGAGTTCCTTGATCTCCACCGCCTGGATCGCCGTGGGCACCGGCAACCCGGCCTTGAGGCACGCGGCCAGCAGGTCCCAGGCCGCGGCCCGTTCGAAGGGCCCGTGCGGTTCCTTGGTCGTGGGCGGCGGATCGTGCCCCTTCGGCCGGAGCCGCTCGATCGCCTCCGGTGCGCGCGGCAACACCAGCACGGCCAGCGCCAGCAGCAGAAACGTCACGGCCGCACCTCCGTGATCCGCTGCGTCCACCACACCCCGGCCGCCACGAACACCGCACCGGTGGCCAGCAGCACCTGCCCCACGGCCGTCGCCGTGAGCACGTGGACCGGCCCGGCCCCGCTCAACTCCCCCAGCGCCACCCCGACGACCGGCAACACCGCCAGCACCGCCGCACTGGCCCGAGGCCCCGCCATCCGCGCGTGCACCTGCCGGGCGAACGCCGCCCGCTGATCGAGGTCCCTCCTGGTGGCGTCCAGCACGTCCGCCAGCGCCACCCCGTGCCTGGCCGACACCCGCCAGGCCCTGGCCAACTGCTCCACTGCTCTGCCCAGCAAGGGTTGTCGCAACTCCCGCAACGTCCGCTCGACGTCACCACCGAGCTTCGACGCCACCGCGGCCGCCCGGAGCACCTCCTTGGCAGGCGCCGGCGTGTCCTCGGCCGCACCCTCCGCCGCGTGGGCCGGATGCGCACCGGCCCGCAGCTCGTCGATCACCCCGCCCAGCCCGCTGCTCAGCGCCTCGGTCGCTTCCCCTTGCGCCTTGTTCTTCTTGTGCTGCCTGCGGATTCTCTTCGCGGTGACCCCCAGCACGGTCGCCGCGACGAGCCCACCGACGCCCGCGACGAGGTAGGTCACCACGGCCGCTGCCGCCAGCCAGATGTACGGCGGCACAACGATTTCCCGCTTGTCCTTCGGCCGCAGCCGCCGGATCGACCTGACGTGCGGCCACACAAGCAATGCCGCCGCCAGAAGAAGGCTCACCACAGCAACTCCTTCTCCCGCCAACCGTGCTCACGCGTCCAGACAGGACGCACCTTGAGTCCGGTGTGGCTTTCGATGACGCCGATCTCGTTGAGGTGGCGGGCATTCCCGTCGCGCCGCATGTGCAACACGACCCTGACGGCCGCCGCCACCTGACTGTGCAACGCCTGCGGCTCCAGCCCGCCCAACGCCCCCAGCGCCTCCAGCCGCGCCGGCACCTCACTCGCCGAGTTGGCGTGCAACGTCCCCGCACCACCTTCGTGCCCGGTGTTCAACGAGGTCAGCAACTCCCTGACCTCGCCACCGCGCACCTCCCCGACGACGATCCGGTCGGGCCGCATCCGCAACGCCTCCCGCACCAGCTGCCGGGTGGTGATCTCGCCGGCCCCTTCGACGTTGGCGGGCCGCGCGGTGAGCCGCACGAACTGCGGGTGGTCGGGATTCAGCTCGCTCGCGTCCTCGACGCACACGATCCGTTCGTGCTTCGGCACACAACCGAGCAGCGCCGACAGCAACGACGTCTTGCCGGACCCGGTGCCGCCGATGATGAGGAAAGCCATGCGGCGCTTGACGATCGCACGCAGGGTGTCGGCCGTTTCCGCGTCGAACGTGCCCAGGTTCTGCAGGGCGGTCAGGTCGTGGGTCGCCGGTCTGAGGACGCGGAGGGAGAGGCAGGTCCGGTCGGCGATCGGGGGCAGGACGGCATGGAGGCGAACACCGCTGCCGGGAAGCCAGCCGTCGACGCAGGGGGAGGCGTCGTCGAGGCGGCGGCCCGCAGCCACGGCAAGGCGTTGGGCCAGGCGTCTGACGGCGTCTTCGTCGGGGAACGTGATGGTGGTGCGGTGCAGGCCGGCGGTGCCGTCCGCCCAGACCTGGTCCGGTGCGGTCACGAGTACGTCGGTGGTGCCGGGGTCGGCGAGCAGCGGGTCGAGGGGGCCGGTGCCGCTGAACTCCTGGCGGAGGACCTGGAGTGCGTCGAGGACGTCGGAGTCGGCCAGGATGCCGCCTGCTTCGGAGCGGACCGCGTGGGCCACTACGGCCGCGGTCATCTCGACGTCGGTGCTGGTGCCGGCGAGACGGTGCCGGACTCGGTCGATGAGGGTGGAGGTCATGGCGGATACCTCGCGGAAGTGGTTGCTGTGGCTGGGAAGTGAGGCGTGGGTGGTGCGGTCGGGCGGTGCGGTCGGGCGGTGCGGTGCGGGCGGTGCGGTGCGGTGCGGTCGGTGCGGTGCGGTGCGGTCGGGCGGTGCGGTGAGGTGCGGTGAGGTCGGGCGGTGCGGTGGGGTCGGTGCG
This sequence comes from Lentzea sp. CA-135723, assembly GCF_050936595.1. Classification (NCBI taxonomy): domain Bacteria; kingdom Bacillati; phylum Actinomycetota; class Actinomycetes; order Pseudonocardiales; family Pseudonocardiaceae; genus Lentzea; species Lentzea sp. CA-135723. The sequence goes on from NZ_JBNJMK010000001.1 coordinate 5,498,910, forward strand.
GTGGGGCGGTGGGGTCGGTGAGGTCAGGGCTGTGAGGTCAGGGCGGCGCCAGATGGCGCGCGGGCGAGCCGGTGGGGTTTGGCGGTTGCCCCTTGAGGCGCGGCGGGGGTTGGGTGGCGGCTAGGTCGCGGGGGTGGGGCGGCGGGCGTGGCGGCCGTGCGTGACTTCGCGGCCTCGGAGGCGGTGCCAGGTTTCTTGGCACCAGGCCAGGAAGCGGGTCATTTGGGCTCCTTCTTGAAGACGTACTGCGGTGGGAAGAGGCGGCGGTAGCGCACCAGGTTGCGGGCCATACCCCACAGGATCTGGAGGACGATCACGACGCGAGTTCCTTTCGTGCCAACGGGATCTCTGGGCCGGATCGCGGGAGCTCGGGGAAGAGCGGGACGCAGCCGCAGGCTTGCCAGGTGGGCGTGGGTTCGGCAAGGGCGGCGAGGGTTGCCAGGTACTCGGCTTCGTCGGTGTCGTCGGTCAGGGTCACCGTGGTCATGGGTGCAGCTCCTTCAGGACCGCTCTGGCTGCCGTTGCCAGTGGTCCCTTGGGGTTGCGGGGGAAGCGGCCTCGTTCGAGGACCTCGGCCAGGCCTGGTTCCGCTCGCATCGAGGTGAGCAGGGGGACGCCGATCACGTCCGCCATCTCGGACGGGCGGAGGTTGCCCGGGGACGGGCCTCGGACCACCAGGCGGAGGGTGCGGCCGGTGGTGAGGAGGCGGGTGGCCACTCGGCTGGCTGCCGCGGTGGCTCGTACCTCTGCTGGGACCACCAGGATCGTCAGGTCGGTGCGGTCCAGGGCCGCCGAGGCTGCGGACGTGGGGAAGCGCGGGAGGTCGCAGATCACGGTGCAGCCTGCTCGGCGGCCGGCGTCCAGGACGGCTGCCACTGCGGCCGGGTCCGGGTCCGGGGCTGCTCGGTCGCAGGCCAGGACGCTCAGGTTGCCCGTGGTGGGGAGGGCTGCCCTCAGTGCCGACATCGGGACTCTGCCGCCGGTGGCGTGGACGCCCGGCCAGCGGGCTCCCTTGGTGGATTCGGTGCCCAGGGCCAGGTCTATGCCACCGCCCAGCGGGTCGCAGTCGACCAGCATCGCCTCGCCGCCGGTCAGGACGGCTTCGCGGCCGCAGGCTATGGCCAGGGTGGAGGCTCCTGCTCCTCCTCGGCCGCCGATGAAGGAGACGACCCTGCCCCGGTCCGAGGGCGGGCCTTCGCCCAGGTCGGTCAGGGCCGCCACCAGGGCGCGGGCCTCCACCGGGAGTTCCAGGACGCCGTCCGCTCCCAGGGCCACCGCCGGGGACCAGGGAGGGTCGCCGCCGTGGACCACCAGGACGCCTGGGCGGCGCGGGAGGCCCGCGTCCAGGCAGGCGACCACCGCGGCCGGGTCGAGGACCAGCAGCGGGGCGGTGTGCCAGGCGGCGCGGAGGGCCGTGACGTCGGGCGCGCAGGTCAGGTGGCAGTCGGCTGCGGCGGCCACGCGGAGGACCTCGTCGAGGAGGTCCTGGTCGGTGAGCAGGGCGGTGGGGTGGGTCATGGGATCGAACCTGGTCGGTCGTGATGAACGACACAACGGGGTGAAGATCCACATGTGGACAAACCAGCGGCTGTGGACAAGTCGCGATCTTGAAACCCTTGGCAGGGCGGAAGTGTCGGGGGTGCGTGCGACTCTGGAGGGTTGGGCACACGGCGCGCGGGCACAGGCCGCGAAAGAGGCAGAGGTCCAGTCTCAACCCGCTGGAAACGGGGTCTGGATATGGGACGACCCCCGCCAGGGGGGAGGGACGGGGGTCGTCAATGGTTCAGTCCCGGGGGGTCGGACTGAACCCGTCCGTCGAACCGGACTCTCCTACTGTATCCCCATGCGCCAGTGCCGCGCGCAACTTCCGCAACAGCTGAGGGCCAAGTTTCGGTAACCGTGCAGCGCAACGGTTTCGTACACGAACGAAATGCCGCCCGAACGGCCTACTGACGAGTACACCTAAGCTGAGCCCCATGAGCCGGATCGCCGCCTTCTTCGACCTCGACAAGACCGTGATCGCGAAGTCGAGCACGCTGGCGTTCAGCCGCCCCTTCTTCCAGGAGGGACTGATCAACCGCCGCGCGGTGCTGAAGAGCGCTTATGCGCAGTTCGTCTTCATGCTCGCGGGCGCGGACGCGGATCAGATGGACCGGATGCGGGCGCACATCACGGCGCTGGCCGCCGGCTGGGACGTCGAGCAGATCCGCAGCATCGTCAGCGAGACGCTGCACGACATCGTCGACCCGCTCGTCTACAAAGAAGCGACACAGTTGATCGCCGACCACAAGGCGGAGGGCCACGACGTGGTCATCGTCAGCGCGTCGGGCGAGGAGCTCGTCGCCCCCATCGCCCAGATGATCGGGGCGGACTACAGCGTCGGCACGAAGATGGTGATCCAGGACGGCCGCTACACCGGCGACGTCGAGTTCTACTGCGCCGCCGACAACAAGGCCGTCGCGATCAAGCAGCTCGCCGCGGAGCACGGCTACGACCTCGCCAGGAGCTATGCCTATTCGGACAGCGTCACGGACCTCCCGATGCTGGAGGTCGTCGGCCACCCGACGGTCGTGAACCCGGACCGGGGCCTGCGCCGCGTCGCCACGGAGAAGGACTGGCCGATCCAGCAGTTCGTCGACCCGGTCAGCCTGCGCGCCCGCATCCCCACCCCGTCGGGCAAGGCGGTCGCGGTCACGGCCATCAGCCTCGGCGCCGTCGCCGCCGCGGGTGCCGCCTGGTACGGCCTTCGCCGCCGCCGCAACAGCTGAAAGTCAAGCCCCGGCAACCACAAGCACCGGGAAGTGGCGGGTACTGACGAGTAGCGGCAACGCCCCGCACACGTGGTGCCCGCGTGAGTGGCACGAGCCGCCCGCCCAGCGGTACCCGAACACGAACACGAGCTCACAAATCCAGAAACGCCAGTACTTTCCTTACTGAACGTGGCTTGAACGGTGCACCCGTCCGAGCCCTTGCTGTGACCGGGCCCACGCACTTAAATGGGTGGTGCGGAACTCGGGTCGGCCAGGGACCTGGCGAAGAGAAGCCAGAATCCACCCCGGCAGGGCTCCGTGCGCGGACTTCGAGTACCCACGCGCAGCACGCCGCGGGAGGCTTGTCGTCTAGGGCCTGCGTACCGGGACGCCGGACGCCGAGGCCAGGGTTGTACGACTGGAGTTGCACGCTTGGTAACTCGCAAGCCCGCGCTGAAGACGGGGCACCCTTCCGAGGGTGCCCCGTCTGCTTGTTCCGTCGAAAATGCCTTCTAACGGCAGAATCAACCCCCGTTGACCCACCACGCAGCCGTGAGTAACTTGCGAAATGCGCCAGTTACCTGTGGGAACATCACCGGGAGGCACGGACAAGTGCGGAAGTTCGCCGCGTTGACGCTGGTCACAGCCATGGTCGCCCTCACGCCGGTGGCGAGAGCGGACGCCGCCGTGACCACCCTGCGCGGGATGTCGCTGGAACAGAAGGTCGGCCAGCTCTTCGTCACGTACGTCAACGGCCAGGCCGCCGACGTCCCGCACCCCAAGAACCAGACCGACTTCGGAGTGGCGACGCCCGCCGAGATGGTGCGCAAGTACCAGCCCGGCGGCGTCATCTACTTCAACAACTCGAGCCGCGACAACATCGACACCCCCAAGCAGATCGCGCGGCTCTCCAACGGCCTGCAGAAGGCCAGCAAGATCCCGCTGCTCATCTCGACCGACCAGGAGATGGGTCTCGTCACGCGCATCGGCCCGCCGGCCACCCAGCTGCCGGGCAACATGGCCCTCGGCGCGGGTCGCAGCACCCAGGACGCCGAGGAGGCCGCCCGCATCACGGGCCAGGAGCTCCGCGCGATGGGCATCAACCAGAACTTCGCGCCGGACGCCGACGTCAACTCCAACCCGGCGAACCCGATCATCGGCGTGCGCAGCTTCTCGAGCGACCCGAAGCTCGCGGCCGACATGGTGAAGGCGCAGGTCCAGGGCTACGAGGGCCGCCGCTGGTTCGACATGAGCTCGGTGACCTCGACCGCCAAGCACTTCCCCGGCCACGGCGACACGTCCGAGGACAGCCACACCGCCCTCCCGGTCTCGAACCGCAGCCTGGAGCAGTGGCGCACCATCGACGCGCCGCCGTTCCAGGCCGCCATCGCCGCCAAGATCGACTCGATCATGACCGCGCACATCCAGGTGCCGCAGATCGACCCGTCCGGCAACCCGGCCACGCTCAGCCCGAAGATCATCACCGGGCTGCTGCGGGAAGAGCTCAAGTACGACGGGGTCGTCGTCACGGACTCGCTGGAGATGGCGGGCGTCCGCAAGCTGCACTCCGACGCCGAGATCCCCGTGCTGGCCATCAAGGCGGGCGTCGACCAGCTGCTGATGCCGCCGAACCTCGGCCTCGCGATCGACAGCGTCGTCAAGGCGGTCAAGTCGGGTGAGATCACCGAGCAGCGCATCGACCAGAGCGTCCTGCGCATCCTCAAGATGAAGCTGCTGCGCGGCGTCATGCTCACCGCCGAGGTCGACGAGAACAAGGTCGACCAGGTCGTCGGCTCCAACGCCGAACAGGCGCAGAAGATCGCCGACCGCACCATCACGGTCGTCCGCAACGACGGCCAGGCGCTGCCCCTCAACGCCACCGCGCCCCTGATCGTCGGCACCAGCGACGCCCAGGTCGCCGCACTGGCCACGCGCCTCAAGGGCACCAAGGTCGTCACGGCCACGTCGCCGACGCCCGCCCAGATCCAGCAGGCGCTCACGGCCGCGGCCAACGCCGACAAGATCGTCGTGCTGACCAACAACGCGAGCACCAGGCCGGCCCAGGTCGACCTGATCAACCAGCTCGTCGCCACCGGCAAACCGGTCGTCGCGGCCGCCACCGCCAACCCCTACGACGTCGCCCACAGCAACGCCAAGACCTGGCTCGCCACCTACTCGACCACCACCGTGTCGATGGAGGCGCTGGCGAGGATCCTGCTCGGCGAGGCGAAGCCGCAGGGCAAGCTCCCGGTCGACGTCCCAGGCCCGACCCCCTACCCGTTCGGCCACGGGGTGACGTGGTGAGGCGGCGGAGCTTCCTCGCCGCGGGCGCCCTGTCCGTCCCCCTCCTGAACACCACCCCGGCCAACGCGGCCCCGAAGCTCGCCACCGCCTCCGAGCAACTGGCCGGTGACGGCTGGCGCAAGCTCAAGGGCCGCAAGGCAGGCGTGCTCACGAACCCGACGGGCATCCTCAACGACCAGACGCACATCGTCGACTCGATGGTCGCGCACGGCGCGAAACCAACCGCCGTCTTCGGCCCTGAACACGGCTTCCGCGGCACCGCGCAGGCAGGTGGTTCCGAGGGCGACTACGCCGACCCGCGCACCGGCATCCCGGTCTACGACACCTACCAGGCCACTCCGGCGAAGATCCAGGCGATGTACGAGAAGGCCGGCATCGACACGGTCGTGTTCGACATCGCGGACGTGGGCGCGCGCTTCTACACCTACATCTGGTCGCTGTACCAGGCGATGGAAGCCGCGCAGAACCTCGACTTCATCGTGCTGGACCGCCCGAACCCCATCGGCGGCACCGCGAACGGCCCGCAGCTCGACCCGGCCTACGCCACGTTCGTGGGCCTCAAACCGATCGCGCAGCAGCACGGCATGACGGTCGGTGAACTGGCCAGGCTCTTCAAGGGCGAGTTCGGCCTCAAGACGAGGCTCGAGGTCGTCAACGTCCGCAACTGGCGCCGCACCCAGCTCGACACCGGCCTCCCGTGGGTCCCGCCGAGCCCGAACATGCCCACCCAGGACACCGCGCTGGTCTACCCCGGCACGTGCCTGTTCGAGGGCACGGTTCTGTCCGAGGGCCGCGGCACCACCCGCCCGTTCGAGACCGTCGGCGCTCCCGGCATCGACTGGCGCTGGGCCGAGGCGCTGAACGCCCTGCGCCTCAGGGGCGTCCAGTTCCGCGAGACCTACTTCTCCCCCACCTTCAACAAGTTCCAGGGCAAGACCTGCGGCGGTGTCACCCTGCACGTCACCGACGCGGTGAAGTTCGACGCGATCCAGGCAGCCGTCGCCATGCTGATCACCGCGAAGTCGTTGTACCCCGGTGTGTTCGCGTGGCGTCCCGACAACTGGATCGACAAGCTCAGCGGCTCCGACCGGCTGCGCAAGATGATCGACGCCCAGGCACCGCTGGCCGAGATCACCGGCGCGTGGCAGCAGGAGCTCCAGCAGTTCCGCCGCACCCGCCTGCCCTACCTGCGCTACCGGTGAGGACGCCATGCTCATCCCTGCCCTGGCCGTCGCACTCGTGACGACCGCGCTCCCCGGCCACTTCGACCAGCCCCAGGACGGTTTCGCGCCCGCGTGGACGACCCTGCGCGAGTCGAACCCGTACTGGGCGAACCTCGACCCCGAGCCGATCAACACCGCCCTTCGTCAGCTCCGGGACTTCCAGAAACCCCAGGCCAACGGCAAACCGCTGTTCGCCGGCGCCGTCACGATGTACGTGCACGACGGCAAGATCGTCACGCACGACCGCACGGGCTACGCGGTGCTCTACAAGGACCAGCAAACCCAGCTGCCAGAAGAAGAACGCATCCCGATGAAGAAGGACACGATCTTCGACTTCGCCTCCATCTCCAAGCTCTTCACGTCGATCGCGGTGATCCAGCAGGTCGAGCAGGGGCGCGTCGCCATCGACGAGAAAGTCGCCACCTACCTGCCCGAGTTCGGCGTGAACGGCAAGGAGAACATCACCGTCAAGCAGCTGCTCACACACACGAGCGGCCTGGAACCGTTCATCCCGTTGTGGCAGAAGTACCCGGACGTCCCGTCACGCATCAAGGCCGTGATGGACGTGACGCCGAAGTCCACGCCGGGCACCACCTACGTCTACTCGGACCTGAACCTGATCACGCTCGGCGAGCTGGTCTTCAAGGTCAGTGGCAAGCGCCTCGACCAGGCGGTGAAAGACGGCATCACCAGGCCGCTCAACATGAAGGACACCGGCTACAACCCGAAGGCCAAGGACCGCATGGCCGCCACCGAGTTCCAAACGGCACCACCACGCGGCATCGTTCGCGGCGAGGTGCACGACGAGAACGCGTGGTCCCTCGGAGGAGTAGCAGGACACGCCGGTGTGTTCGGCACGGCCAAAGACCTCGCGATCCTCGGCCAGACGATCCTCAACGGCGGCACGTACAACGGCCGCCGCATCCTCAGCGAGCACTCCGTCGAGCTGATGCTCACGAACTTCAACCAGCAGTTCCCCGACAACGCCCACGGCCTCGGCTTCGAGCTCGACCAACGCTGGTACATGGGCGCGCTGAGCGGCCCCGGAACCGCAGGTCACACGGGGTACACCGGCACGTCGTTCGTGATCGACAAGGCCTCGCGCTCGATCGCGATCCTGCTGACCAACCGCGTGCACCCGAGCCGTGACTGGGGCAGCGTCAACCCCGCACGCCGGGCGGTCGCCGACGGCCTCGCCAACGCGCTCGCCGTGCAGTCGCACGGAAAGCAGTGGCGCGCAACGACTTCCGGCGGAACGCTGACCGCGGACCGCCCGGTCGAGGTCTTCGTCGACGTCGACAAGGGCGACAAGCTCACGATCCAGCACTGGAACGGCACGGACTGGCAGGACGCCCGCACCATCACGACGACCGGACGTCGTTGGGTGCCAACGGAATCCGTGAAGTCGAGGTTCGTCTACACCAAGGCGGGCCTGTACAACGGCCGCGGCGTCTACGTGCACGCCCGTGGCGACGTCACGGCCGATGGCTGGTCAGTGGCACGCCGCTAGCGCCTCGACAAACCCTGGCAGCGCCCGTGGAAACGCGGGCGCTCCAAAGCTCACCACGATCCCCGTCCGGTCGTCGTCGCTCTTCTCGTGCCGGAACCACGAGAGCGGATTGACCTCGATGCCACGCTCACGAGCCGTGCGCACGACCTCCTCCTCGTGCGGCGTCTCCAGCACAGCGTGCATCCCCGCCGCGATGCCCGACACCGAGACGTACGGCGACACGGCCTCCACGAGCTTGTCCCGCCGCCGTTGGTACTTCAACCGCATCCGGCGCACATGGCTGTCGTACGAGCCCGACGACAGGAAGTCCGCCAACGTCAACTGGTCGATCATGCTGATGTGCTGCTCACGGTCGGTCTTCAACGCCAGGATCGGGTCCACGAACCGGTCCGGGAGCACCATCCACGCGATCCGCAACGCCGGTGACAACGCCTTGCTGGACGTGCCGAGGTACACGACGTGCTCCGGGTCGAGCCCCTGCACCGCACCGACGGGCTGCCGGTCGTAGCGGAACTCCCCGTCGTAGTCGTCCTCCAGCACAACGCCACCCACGCGCCGTGCCCACGCCACCGCCGCCGCGCGCCTCCTCGGGTGCAGAGGGCCGCCCAACGGGAACTGGTGCGCGGGCGTCAACACGCACGCACGCCGGTCATCAGGCAACTGCTCGGTGTTCGCCCCGTGGTCGTCCACCGCCAACGGCACTGTCGACGTCCACATCGACCGGTGGAAGCCCAGCCCGTACTCCTCCACGACCACGGGCGGCTTCAGCAGCCGGTCGAACATCTTGACCGCACCGCCGAACCCGGAGCACAGCACGATCCGTTCGGGATCGGCTCGCACCCCGCGAGCCCGCGCCAGGTACTCGGCCAAGGCGATCCGCAGCTCGATCCGACCCTGCGGATCGCCAGGCCCGAACGCCTCCGAAGGCGCCGCCAGCACGGCCCGCCGCGTCGACCGCACCCAGTCCGCGCGCGGGAACTCCGTGACGTCCGGCGTCGACACCGACAGGTCGAACCGGACGGCCTCCGCCACCCGGCGCGTCACCGGCGGAGGTGGCTCGACCCGTTGCGCGACAACGGTTCCCGACCCCTGACGCGCGGTCAGCCACCCTTCGGCGACGAGCTCCGCGTACGCGTCGGCGACGGTGTTGCGCGCGATCCCGAGGTCGAGAGCGAGCGACCGCGAGGCGGGCAACCGGGTACCGGCCGGCAGCCGCGCCGACCGCACCGCCTCGCGCAACGACGCCGTCAACCGCTGCCGCAGCCCGCCCGGACCGGACAGATCCAGGTGGAAGTCAAGATTGGCCCACGTTTCCACCAGGGGATTGCACCACGCCCAGGGCCAATCCGCGCCATAGGTTTGAGCCATGACGAACCGCATCAACCTCGCCAAGAAGGCCCCGAAGGTCTACCGCGCCATGATCGCGCTGGACTCCGCCGCACGGGAGGGCCTCGACGAGCAGCTCGCCGAGCTGGTCCGCATCCGGGCCTCGCAGCTCAACCACTGCGCCCACTGCATCAACATGCACACGACCGACGCCCGCGAGCTCGGCGAGTCCGAGGCTCGCATCTACCTCCTCAACGCGTGGGAGGAGGCAGGCGACGTCTACACCGAGAAGGAGCAGGCCGCGCTGCGCCTCACCGAGGCGATCACGGTCCTGAGCAGCCACGAGTACGTGAACGACGACGTCTACGCGCAGGCCGCGAAGCACTTCGGCGAGGAGGAGCTGGCGCAGCTCATCGCGTTGATCTTCACCATCAACGCGTGGAACCGGATCGCCGTGTCCACCCGGATGAAGCCGGACGTCCACTAGACCGCTCGCGACAGAGTGACTTTCGGACACAGTGCGTTGACCGTCGGTGTTGCGGTTAGTAAGTTTCCCACGTGTCCACTGAGAGCAGTGCCGAGTCCAGCCCGCTGGTGCGGATCCGGTCGTTGTTGCCGGGTCTCGCGCGCGCCGAGCAGCGCGTCGCGAAGGTGGTGCTGGAGAACCCGGCGACGGTCGCACACCGCAGCATCACCGAGGTCGCCGAGCAGGCGGGCACCAGCGAGACGACGGTGACGCGGTTCTGCAAGGCCATCGGCGTCGGTGGATACCCCGAGCTGCGGATCGCACTGGCTGCCGACACCGCGCGCAGCCAGGCACGGGCCAACCACGACATGGGCGGCGACATCGGCCCCGGCGACGACCTCAAGCAGGTCGTAGGCAAGGTCGCGTTCGCCGACGCCCGCGCCGTCGAGGAGACCGCGGAGCAGCTCGACGTCGAGTCGCTCGACAAGGTCGTCCAGGCCGTCGCGGGCGCCCGCCGCGTGGACGTCTACGGCTTCGGCGCCAGCGCGTTCGTGGCGTTCGACCTCCAGCAGAAGCTGCACCGCATAGGGCTCACCTGCTTCGCGTGGAACGACACGCACATCGCGCTGACGTCGGCCGCCGTGCTGACCGAGGCGGACGTCGCCGTCGGCATCTCGCACACCGGCTCGACCGCGGAGACCGTCGAGGCCCTGCGGGTGGCCCGCGAGTCCGGCGCCACGACCGTCGCGCTGACGAACTTCCCGCGTTCGCCGATCACCGAGGTCGCCGACCACGTGCTGACCACGGCCGCGCGCGAGACGACGTTCCGCTCCGGCGCGATGGCGAGCCGGATCGCCCAGCTCACGGTGATCGACTGCCTGTTCATCGGCGTCGCCCAGCACCACGTGGACACGGCGAAGACGGCGCTCGAAGCGACCTACGAGGCGGTCTCGGGTCACCGTCTCGGGGCAAGACCAGACGGCCGGCGACGGCCGCGGGAGACGTCTAAATGACCTCCCCCCGGAACGGTGTGGTGGTGCGCGTGAACTCTCCGACCGAGCAACGGAACCCGCGCACCGCGGACATCGACCGGGTCTCCACGATCGACGTGCTCCGCATGATCAACGACGAGGACCGCACGGTCCCGGCCGCGGTGGCGCAGGCACTGCCGGACCTGGCCCGCGCGGTGGACCTGGGCGTCGCGGCGATCATGTCCGGCGGCCGCGTCCACTACGTCGGCGCGGGCACGTCCGGGCGTCTCGCCACCCTGGACGCGGCTGAGCTCGTCCCTACCTTCAACGCCCCGGCGGACTGGTTCGTCGCCCACCACGCCGGCGGTTCGGAAGCTCTCGTCCGCGCCGTCGAAGAGGTGGAGGACCACTCCGGCGCCGCCCAGATCCGCCGCCACGCCACGTCGAAGGACCTGGTCGTGGGCGTGACGGCGTCCGGGCGCACGCCGTTCGTGATCGGCGCCTTGGAAGAGGCGCAAGCGCTTGGCGCCCACACCGTCCTGGTCTCGAACAACACCTCGGTGCCGTTCACGCCGGACGTCCTGGTCGTCCTCGACACCGGTCCGGAGGCCATCGCAGGCTCCACCAGGATGAAGGCGGGCTCGGCCCAGAAGCTCGTGCTGACGTCGTTCTCCACGGCCGTGATGGTCAAGCTCGGCCGCACCTACTCGAACCTGATGGTCAGCATGCGCGCCACCAACGCGAAGCTGCGCGGCCGCACGATCCGCATCCTCCACGAGGCCACCGGCCAGCCCGAGACCGCCTGCGAACAGGCACTCGCGGACGCGTCCGGCGACCTCAAGGTGGCTCTGGTCCACCTCCTCGCAGGCGTCCCGGCAGACCGGGCCGCCGCCGCGCTGGAGGACACCAAGGGCCACGTCCGCAACGCGCTGGACCGGCTAGCGGGTTAGGTCGGGCCCGAACACCTCGTAGTGGATGTCCGTGACACCCGCCGCGAGCAGCTGGGCCCGCATGGCCTGGAGGAACGGCGTGGGCCCGCACAGGTACGCCGTGGCGTCCGCGGGCACCTCGATGCTCCCGAGGTCCACGTACCCGGTGCGTTCAGCGGGCCACTCCCCGACGGGCCGCTCGTAGAACACGTGCGCCTGCGCGTCGTCGAGCTTCGCCACGAGCTGGCCGAGCTCGTTGCGGAACGCGTGCGAGAACTGGTCGCGGTCGCCGTGAATCGCCACGACCTGCCGCGGTGAGCCGACGGCCGCGAGCTCGGCGAGCATCGCCACCATCGGCGTGCACCCGATCCCGGCCGACGCGAGGACCACCGGCCCGTCCCCCGGCACCAAGGTCACGTCCCCGGACGGCTGGCTGACGCTGATCGTGGTGCCCGCCACCGCCAGGTCGTGCAGGTGGTTCGACACCTCGCCGTCGCGCTTGACCGAGAACTGCAACGCGTCGTCGGTCCGCCCGGACAGGCTGTACTGCCGGATCTGCCGGGCCCCGTCCGCCAGCTCGACCTGCACCGACACGTACTGCCCCGGCCTGCTCGCCGGCACCGGTCCGTCCAGCGGCCGCACCACGAACGTCACGACGTCCTCGGTCTCCTGGAACCGCGCGATCACCCGGTGCTCCTCCCACCCGCGCGGCAGGAACCTCTCCATCCCGACCAACGTGTCGGCCATCAACCAGTAGACCTCGCTCCAGGCCGCGCCGACCTCCTCCGACACCCCGAGCACGTCGGCCACGGCCCCCAGCAAGTGCTTGTGCACCACCGCGTACTGCCCCGGCGTCACACCGACGGACACGTGCTTGTGCGCGATCCGCCGCAACATCGCGTCCGGCGTCCGCCCGGCCAGCAACCCGGCAGCGAAGGCCGCGATCGACCCGGCCAACGCCTGCGGCTGCGTGCCGTTCGCCTGGTTGCCCCGGTTGAACAGATCCCGTTGCAACACAGGGTGTTCCTCGAACATGCGCGCGTAGAACAACTTGCTGATCTCGCCGATCGCCTCACCGACGGCGGGCAGCGTGGCCTCGACCAACTCCCTGGACTTCGCGGACAGCATCGTCTTCCTCACTTCAGCTGCAGGGTGAGCAGCACAGGTCCGGTGGGATCAGCGACGAGGTCCTCGACGCTCAGTGGATCGAGCGAGGCGTAAAAGGCTTCCTGCGCCTGGCGCAACGCCCGCCGCAACCGGCAGGCGGCAGCCAGCGGACACGGCACGTCGCCCTCGCAGTCGACGACGTCGCCAACGCCTTCGAGCTGCCGCACCAGCCGGCCGATCGAGGTGGTCCGGCCGGTGCCGGTGAGCGTGAGCCCACCGCCCCGGCCGCGCCGGGCCTCGACCACACCGAGGTGCTGGAGCTGGGCGACGACCTTCGCGGCGTGGGTGTACTGCACGCCCATGACCTCGGCGACGTCGCGGGTGGTCGGGTTCGCCTCGCCGGCGACGGCCAGCCGCATCACGATGCGCAGCGCGATGTCGGTGCTCTTGGTCAGCCTCACAAGATCGAGGCTAGCTTAATTGGAATCTCAGATGCATGTTATCTGGCACACCCAACCGCAGTCGTCAACGCAAGCCGACCACGCACGCAGGCCCGGCGCGCACTCTCGACCGGACAGCCGTCAACGCAAGCCAACCACCTACGAGTCCTGGCACGCGAAGCCGAAGGCGAGCCCGAACGGGCTGCTGCCCGGCTGGTCAGCGATCAGCCCCAATCGCCACCCCGCACTTCGACAGGACCCGCTGGACCACCCTCGCAACCGCAGCCCAACCAACAAAACGCAACCAACCCCGCTGGAACAGGAACCGGCCTGCGAAACCGGGCCACAGCAACCTCACCCAGGCAGAACGGGCCGCCACGGGATCGGCGTCGACAGCACCATCGCGCTGGACGTCTCCCCATGAGCCGCCAACCGAACGAGCAACCGTTCCAACTCCACGATCGAAGTCGTCACGACCTTGACCACCGAGCAGATGTCCCCGGTCAGCCGCACGACCTCGACCACCTCCGGCAGGTCGTCCAGCAACTCGGGGTGCACGGTGATGCACCGCGGCCCGTAGCACTTCATCCGCACCAACGCCACGACCGGACGCCCGACCACCGTGGGGTCGACGACGGCCCGGTACCCGGTGATGGCCCCCATGTTCTCCAGCCTCCGCACCCGCTGGGCCACGGTCGGCGGCGACACGTGGACGCGGCGCGCCAGCTCGTTGTACGACAGCCGCGCGTCTTCTTGGAGGGCCTCCAACAAGGCCTTGTCCACCTCGTCCAACATGACCACAAAGCTACAAGGCCAGGCACTTTACGTTCGGAAGAAGTTCGGGCCGAACGCCTTCAGACGCCCATTCAGGTGACGGCCCGAGCCAGCGACGATTGAGGGCATGAGCTGCCCCGTGTCCCCCAAGCTGGATTTCGGCGGCACCACGCCGTACGAGGACTACGTGCACGCGTCGGTGTTGCACACCCTTCAACAGCAGTGGTCCAAGGATCCCCGCGAGATGTCGTTCCTGGTCATCACGCAGGTGATGGAGCTGTACTTCGGCCTGCTCTGCTTCGAGTGGCGCCAGGCCCAGAGCGAACTGCGCAAGAACGACATCCGCGCCGCCGTCAGCACGCTGCGCAGGTCCGACCTGCACCTCCAAGCCCTGTCCGCGGCCTGGCGCCCGATCGCCAGGATGACCCCGACCGAGTTCAACTCGTTCCGCGACGCCCTGGGCGAGGGCTCCGGGTTCCAGTCCGGCATGTACCGCGAGATGGAGTTCCTGCTCGGCGAGAAGTCCGCCTCGATGCTCGTGCCGCACCGCGCCGTGCCGGCGATGCACGACCAGCTGGAGAAGTCCCTCAGCCTCCCCTCGCTCTACGACGACGTCCTCGCCGCGCTCAAGCGCAGGGGTTTCGAGATCCCCCAACAGATCCTCGACCGCGACCTGACCAAGGCCTACGAGCCGTCGCCCGAGGTCGAGCAGGTGTGGGCGGCGATCTACCGCGGCGACGACCGGGACCTGCTGGAGCTGGGTGAGGCGTTGACCGACATCGCCGAGGAGTTCGCGCGGTGGCGGTACGACCACCTGCTGGCCACGCGCAGGTCGATGGGGTCGAAGGTCGGCACGGGCGGGTCGGCTGGTGTTGCATGGCTGGAGAAGCGCACCCAGCGTGCGGTGTTCCCGGAACTGTGGACCGCGAGGAGCTACGTGTGAGGCGCGAGCTGTTCGACATCCCCGAGGGCGTCATCTACCTCGACGGCAACTCCCTCGGCGCACCACCGAAGCACGTCGCCGAGCGCATGCAGGAAGTGATCAGGCACCAGTGGGGCACGCGGCTGATCCGGTCGTGGAGCGAGGGCTGGTGGGAGACGCCGCAACGGGTCGGTGACCGCGTCGGCCGGCTGATCGGCGCGGCACCGGGGCAGGTCGTCGTCGGCGACTCCACGTCGGTCAACGTCTTCAAGGCGTTGATGGGCGCGACCGCGGGCACCACCCGCACCGAGATCGTGTGCGACGAGTCGACGTTCCCGACCGACGGCTACATCGCGCAGTCGGTGGCCGGACTCAGGAACCTGGAGCTCCGACAGGCAGATCCGTCCTCTTTGGACCTGACCGAGAACACCGCAGTGGTGCTGCTCAACCACGTCGACTACCGGACGGGCCGGTTGCACGACATGAAGGAGCTCACCGAGCAGGCGCACGCCGTTGGGGCGCAGGTGGTCTGGGACCTCTGCCACAGCGCGGGCGTCCTGCCGATCGAGCTCGACGCGCTGCGGGTCGACTACGCGGTCGGCTGCACCTACAAGTTCCTCAACGGCGGTCCGGGCGCGCCGGCGTTCATCTACGTCCCGCACCACCGGCAGGCGACCTTCGACAACCCGTTGTCGGGCTGGAACGGCCACAGCGAGCCGTTCGGCATGAAGCCGGCCTACGAACCGGACCCCGGCATCGCACGGGCCCGCGTCGGCACGCCGGACATCCTCTCGATGCTCGCCCTCGACGCCGCCCTGGACGTGTGGGACGACGTCGACCTCGCCGAACTGCGCGAACGCGGCCTCGCGCTGACGGCGTCGTTCCGCCAGCACGTCGAGAAGCTCACGTCCCTCGAGGTGATCACCCCGGACCAGCGCGGCAACCAGATCTCGGTTCGCTGCGAGAACGCCAGGAACGTCATGGACGAGCTGATCGGCCGCGGCGTCATCGGCGACCACCGGCCGCCCGACATCCTGAGGTTCGGCTTCGCCCCGCTCTACGTCACCGACGACGACGCGATCAGGGCGGCCGAGACGCTGGCGGAGATCGTCAACTAGCGAGAGCGGCGTCCGCGATGCTCCGGGCCTCGCGGGCGCCCGCCTCCAGCGACGAGCACACGAACAGGATCCACTCGCCCAGGCCTTCGAGGGTCCCGGACGCGAACGCCACCGAGGCCGCCTCGTACTCCGCCGAACGGCGCAGGCACGCCACCTCGGGCACGCCGAGGCCCTTGGGGTCGAGCCCGGTCGAGATCGACGTCATCCGCGCGGCCGCCCGCGCGACCACGCCGTTGGCGACGTCGAAGGGGGCGAGCCCGAGCAGTTCGCCGTGCACCACCGCGACGACGACGGGCGCCGGCACGGACGTTCCGCCGGTGACCAGCGAGCCGAGCATGTCGAGCCGGGCCGACACGTCCCCGGACACGCGCGGCCGTCCGACGTCGGTGGTCAGGTCGGCGGCGGCCAGCACGTGCAACCGCGCCAGCGCCTGCAACGGCGCGCGCTGCCACGTGGCCACCAGCCCGCCCAGCGCCTCGGCCACCCGCAACGACCCGGCGAGCACCGGGTCGGAGACCTCGCCGGACTCCGGGATCTCGGTCGGACCGCCCTCCAGGGCCGCCGACGCGCGGGCCGCGCGGACGGACGCCTCCGCCGCCGTCGTGGCCCAGCCGCGCAGGTTCACCCGATGGCGGTGCACCTGGAAGACGGCGTCCTTGGCGGCGTTCGCGGCGTCTGCCACGCCAGGCAAGGAAAGCAGCGGAGCGAGAGGATCGGTCACGGTCGCGCAGAGTACCTGACCAGGTGAAACGGGTGACCCAGCTCACGGAGAAGACCGTTGAGCGCGCAACTTCGCCCGTTCAACGCGCCACACGTGCCCGGACCAGACAAAACGGGTTACACAATGACAGCCGTGTAACCGACCTCCCCAGATTGGTCTGAACCTTTTTGGGGAGGAACCTGTTGGAAGTGAACTGGCTCGCACTACGGTCAGTACCCGCATCCCCAACCGGTCTGGACTTTCCAGGAGGTCTCGCACCATGACGCAGTCGCCAGGCCAGGGCAACGCTCTGGACAACCTGCTCACGGAGAGCAGGACGTTCCCGCCTTCCGACGAGTTCGCGGCACAGGCGAACGCACAGCCCGCGCTGTACGAGGAGGCGAAGGCCGACCGCGAGGCGTTCTGGGCGAAGCAGGCGGAGAGGCTGCACTGGGACACCAAGTGGGACCAGGTGCTCGACTGGTCGGGCGCGCCCTTCGCGAAGTGGTTCGTCGGCGGCAAGCTCAACGTCGCCTACAACTGCGTCGACCGCCACGTCGAGTCCGGCCACGGTGACCAGGTCGCGATCCACTGGGAGGGCGAGCCCGGCGACAGCCGCGCCATCACCTACGCCGAGCTGCAGCGCGAGGTCTCCAAGGCCGCGAACGCGTTGACGTCGCTGGGCATCGGTGCCGAGGACCGCGTCGCGATCTACATGCCGATGGTCCCCGAGGCGATCTTCGCGATGCTGGCCTGCGCCCGCGTCGGCGCGTTGCACAACGTCGTGTTCGGCGGCTTCTCCGCCGAGGCGCTGCGCACCCGCATCCAGGACTCCGAGTGCCGTCTCGTGATCACGACCGACGGCCAGTACCGCCGCGGCAACCCGGCTCCGCTCAAGCCCGCCGTGGACGAGGCCGTCGCGGACGCGCCGTCCGTCGAGAAGGTCATCGTCGTCAAGCGCACCGACACCGAGGTCGCGTGGACCGACAAGGACGTGTGGTGGCACGAGCTGGTGGACGGCCAGTCCGACCAGCACACCCCGCAGGCGTTCGACGCGGAGCACCCGCTCTTCATCCTCTACACCTCGGGCACGACGGGTAAGCCGAAGGGCATCCTGCACACGTCCGGTGGCTACCTGACGCAGGCGTCGTACACGCACAACTACGTGTTCGACCTCAAGCCGGACACCGACGTCTACTGGTGCACCGCGGACATCGGCTGGGTCACCGGCCACAGCTACATCGTCTACGGCCCGCTGTCGAACCGCGTGACGCAGGTCGTCTACGAAGGCACGCCGAACACCCCGCACGAGGGCCGGCACTGGGAGATCGTGCAGAAGTACGGCGTCTCGATCTACTACACGGCGCCGACGCTGATCCGCACCTTCATGAAGTGGGGCGCGGACATCCCGGCCAAGCACGACCTGAGCAGCCTGCGCGTGCTGGGTTCGGTCGGTGAGCCGATCAACCCCGAGGCGTGGATCTGGTACCGCGAGAACATCGGTGGCGGCTCCGCCCCGATCGTCGACACGTGGTGGCAGACCGAGACCGGCGCGATCATGATCTCGCCGCTGCCCGGCGTGGTGTCGACCAAGCCCGGTTCGGCGCAGCGCCCGCTGCCCGGCATCGGCGCGAAGGTCGTCAACGACGAGGGCGTCGAGGTCCCGCACGGCGGCGGTGGCTACCTGGTGCTGGACGAGCCGTGGCCGTCGATGCTGCGCGGCATCTGGGGCGACGAGGAGCGCTACCGCGACACGTACTGGTCGCGCTTCGGCGAGCAGGGCTTCTACTTCGCCGGTGACGGCGCGAAGTACGACAACGACGGCGACATCTGGCTGCTCGGCCGCGTCGACGACGTGATGAACGTGTCCGGTCACCGCATCTCGACCACCGAGGTCGAGTCGGCGCTCGTGTCGCACCCGACCGTGGCCGAGGCCGCCGTCGTGGGCGCGTCCGACGAGACGACGGGCCAGGGCATCGTGGCGTTCGTGATCCTGCGCGGTGGCGCGGGTGCGGACGCCGGTGGCGCCGAGGCGATCAAGGCGCTGCGCGACCACGTGGCCAAGGAGATCGGCCCGATCGCGAAGCCGCGGCAGATCATGGTCGTGCCGGAGCTGCCGAAGACGCGCTCGGGCAAGATCATGCGCCGCCTGCTGCGCGACGTCGCCGAGAACCGCACGGTCGGTGACGTCACGACGCTGGCCGACTCGTCGGTCATGGACCTGATCTCGGCGGGCCTGCAGTCGGGCAAGTCCGAGGACTGATCTGTCCTAAACGTGACGGGCGTCCTCACTTGAGGGCGCCCGTTCGCGTTAAGATCGCATCTAGGTGAGCCGGGAAGTCTGGTCGGCACGAGTATTCGTGTACCTCGACCGCCCCGGGAGCGCTGTGTCCAGCAAGATCGCCGACTTCGCCCGTTACCTCCGCACCGAGACCGTCGGTGGCACCGTGCTGCTCGGCGCCACGGCCGTCGCGTTGCTGTGGGCCAACTCCCCGCTCTCGTCCGCCTACTTCGGACTGCGGGACCTCCACCTGGGACCGTTGAGCGTCGGCGACTGGGCCAAGGACGGGCTGCTCGCGATCTTCTTCTTCGTCGCCGGTCTCGAGCTCAAACGCGAGCTCGTCGTCGGTGAGCTGTCGAACTTCAAGGCCGCGGTGCTGCCGATCATCGCGGCGATCGGCGGCATGATCGTGCCGGCGTTGATCGCGCTCGGCGTCGGCTGGGGCGAGCCGGGGATCGAGAAGGCCTGGGCGATCCCGGTCGCGACGGACATCGCGTTCGCGCTCGGCGTGCTGGCGCTGACGGCGTCCGGCCTGCCGTCGAGCCTGCGGGTGTTCCTGCTGTCGCTGGCCGTCGTGGACGACCTGGGGGCGATCGTCGTGATCGCGATCCTGTTCACCGCGAAGTTCAACCTGCTCGCGGCGGGCGCGGTCGTGCTGCTGCTGGCGCTCTACTGGTTCCTCCAGCACAGGAGGATCACCAGCCCGTGGCTCTACGTGCCGATCGCGCTCGCCACCTGGTGGTTCATGCACGAGTCGGGCATCCACGCCACGATCGCGGGCGTCGCGCTGGCGTTGCTGACGCGGGTGCGGCGCGACCCGTACGAGGCCGCGGCGCCCGCGGTGCGGCTGGAACACCGCCTGCAGCCGTTCTCGGCCGGGGTGGCGGTGCCGGTGTTCGCGCTGTTCGCGGCGGGTGTGCCGGTGGGCGCGGAGGCGTTCGGGAAGCTCTTCTCGGACAAGATCGCACTGGGCGTGATGGCCGGGCTGATCGTCGGCAAGGTGATCGGGATCGTCGGCGCGTCGGCGCTCGCCGTGTGGTTCAAGGCCGCCGTGTGGCCGTCCGGGGCGGGGCCGCGCGACATCGTGGCGGTGGCGACTTTGGGCGGCGTCGGGTTCACCGTCAGCCTGCTGATCGCGGATCTCTCACTTCAAACCCCGGAGACCGCGAAAGCCGCTGTGTTGCTCGCCTCGATGATCGCGTCGCTGCTCGCCGCGGTGTTGCTCATTCGTCGCAGCCGGGCACATGGCACCATGTCCGAGTGACCACCAGGGAGCACATCGCGTCGATTCCGCTGACCGCTGACGACCCCACCGCCGAGGCCTCGATCGGCGGCCTCGTCCGCGACGCGACCGCGCACGTGTCGACCTTGGTCAGAGCAGAGGTCGAGCTCGCCAAGGGTGAGCTCGTCGGCGAGCTCAAGAAGGGCGCCAAGGGCAGCGCGTTCCTCGTCGTAGCGCTCGCCGTCGTCTCGTTCAGCATGTTCTTCTTCTTCATGGCGCTGGGCTTCGGCTTCTCCGAGTGGTGGGGCTGGCCGCGCTGGGCGGGCTTCGGCCTCGTCTTCCTCGTGATGCTGCTGACCGCGGGTGCGATGGTCTGGCTCGGCATCCGGAAGCTGAAGAAGATCAAGGCGCCGGAGAAGTCGATCGCGGCCGCGAAGGACACCGTCGCGGCCCTCACGCGCAGGGGCGACGACAACTGAGCCGCAAACCCGACCCGTCCGTCGTGCGGGTCGCGGGTCCGTGGACGCACCGCGACGTGTCGGCGAACGGCATCCGCCTGCACGTCGCCGAGCTCGGCGAGGGACCCCTCGTGCTGCTCCTGCACGGGTTCCCCGAGTTCTGGTGGTCGTGGCGGCACCAGCTCACCGCGCTGGCCGAGGCCGGCTACCGCGCGGTGGCCGTCGACCTGCGCGGCTACGGCGACTCGGACAAACCCCCGCGCGGCTACGACGGCTTCACCCTCGCGGGTGACATCGCGGGCCTGGTCAAGGCGCTCGGCGCCCAACGCGCACACCTGGTGGGACACGCGTGGGGCGGCGCCACGGCCTGGACGGTCGGCGCCCTGCACCCGCGCCTGGTCTCCTCGGTCTCGGTGCTGTCCGCACCGCACCCGCTGGTGACGCGCAGGACGTTCCGCAGGCATCCGCGCACGAACTCGCACGTGCTGCGGTTCCAGCTGCCGGTCTACCCGGAACGCTGGCTGACCGGCGAGAACGGCCTGCAGGTCGCCAAGCTGATCTCGGCCTGGGCCGGCCCGAAGTGGCGGTCGGCGCCCGAGTTCGACGAGGTCATCCGCCGCTGCCGGCAGGCCATGACGGTGCCGGGCGTCGCCCACAGCGCGCTGGAGTACTACCGCTGGGCGGTGCGCTCTCAGCTGCGCAGCGACGGCCGCCGGTTCGCCGAGGCCGTCGACAAGCCGGTGCAGGTGCCGGTGCTGCAGATCCACGGCTCGGTGGACCCGATCGTGCCCGAGTCGGCCGCGCGCGACTCGCTGCCGTGGCTCGGGCCGGAATCGGAGTTCCGCTACCTGCCGGGCGTGGGGCACTTCCCGAACCAGGAGGCGTCCCACACCACGAGCAGGCTGATCACCGAGTTCCTGCAGAAACTGAGCTGAACGCCGCCTTCAGCGCGCCGGCCGGGTCGTCGGGCAGGTCGGTCGACCGCCAGGCGACGTAGCCGTCGGGCCTGACCAGCGCGGCGCCCTTTTCGGACAGTCCGAAGAGCTCCAGCTGCTCGATCCGTTCGTACCGCACGGCCAGGCTCGCGGTGGCCTCCTCCCACTGCGGGTGGTCGGCGACGAGCACCCAGTCCCGGCCGAAGGGGTCCACAGTGGACCTGCCGGGCTCGACCCAGGCGTGCGGGGCGCGCGTGCCCGGCTGGCCGTGCCACTGCTCGGGGAGCGCGGCGGGCGGCAGTTCTGGGCCCGCGCCGAGCACGGCCGACGAGCGGTAGAGCACGCCGTAGTGCATGGCGTTGTTGTCGTAGAGCGTCGCCTCGTCGGGTGCGCCGTCGCGGTTGTGGCCGTCGTTGCGGGCGAAGATCTGCTGGTGGCAGAGGGTGGCGACGGGCCGCCGTTCCTCGTCGTAGGTGTCCAGCAGGGACGGTCGCGACTCGCCGTTCAGGACCGCCGCGAGCTTCCACGCGAGGTTGTGGGCGTCCTCGATGCCGACGTTCGCCCCGAACCCGCCGCGGCTCGGCGGCAACGTGTGCGCGGCGTCGCCCGCGAGGAAGATCCGGCCCTCGGAGAACCTGTCGGCGACGGAGGCGGAGATCGTCCAGCGGCCCGTCGTGACGATCTCGATCGGAAGGTCGTCGCGGCCGATCGCCTGGGTGATCTTCTCCAGCAGTTCGGGCTCGGTGTACTCGCGGTCGTCGAGCATCAGCACCCAGCGGCCGTCGCCGTAGGTGGTCAGGAAGCCGACGCCCTCGACCGCGAACTGGCCGACGCCGTCCTTCAAGTACTCCTCCAGTGGCGCGCGGAACAGCACGCTGCGGGAGGTGTGCATGAAGCCGCGGCCGGTGCGGGTGATGCCGAGCTGTTCGCGGACCGGGCTGCGGTGGCCGTCCGCGGCGACCAGGTAGTCCGCGCGGATCTCGTACGGCTCGCCGTCGCCCTGCACCAGTGCCGTGACGCCGTCGTCGTCCTGCGCGAACTCCAGCATCCTGGTGCTCATCCGGATGTCCGCGCCGAGCTCGCGGGCCTTGTCGCGCAGCAGCGGTTCCATCCGGTCCTGCGCCACGCCGACGCCCGCGGCCGGCGAGTACTCGACGTCCGAGAGCTGGGCCGGAGGCGTCCAGAACGTCTCCTCGTAGCGCTCCCCGACCAGGCTCGCGCACCGCACCCGCCGGATGCCGAAGCCCTTCGCCATCCGGCTCGGCGGCAGCGCGCCCTCCAGGCCGACCGCCCGCAGCAACTCGCCGACGCGGCCGTTGAAACCGACCGCCCGCGGGTGCGGTGAGCTGCCCGGATGCTTCTCCACCAAGATCACGTCCACCCCGCGCCACGCCAGGAACAGCGCGGCCGACGTCCCCGCCAGCCCTCCCCCGACCACCAGCACCGAAGTCCTCATCGCGTCCTCCCCTTGCAGCCGATGAGACGATCCGCGTCGTCTCGCGATACGGCGTATCGCTCAATACACTGTATCGCGATGAGACGCTGTACTGTCCAGTCCGATGTCGAACGAACCCGTGTGGGACCGCCCTGAGCCGCCCGGCAAGCCGTCCCCGACCCCGCTGAGCAGGAACCTGATCGTGAGCGCCGCGATCGGGCTCGCCGACGAGGGCGGGCTCGACGAGGTGT
Organism: Lentzea sp. CA-135723; assembly: GCF_050936595.1. Taxonomy (NCBI): domain Bacteria; kingdom Bacillati; phylum Actinomycetota; class Actinomycetes; order Pseudonocardiales; family Pseudonocardiaceae; genus Lentzea; species Lentzea sp. CA-135723. The sequence goes on from NZ_JBNJMK010000001.1 coordinate 5,522,032, forward strand.
CGTTCCGCAAGGTCGCGGCCGCTCTGAACGCCGGCCCGATGCGCCTGTACGGCTACGTCGAGACCAAGGACGAGCTGCTCGACCTGATGGTCGACGAGGTCTACGGCGAGATCGCGCTGCCCGAGCCCGGCGCACGGTGGCGCGACTCCCTGACCCGGATCGCCCACGGCCTCCGCGAGGCGGCCAGGAGGCACCCGTGGTTCATCGACCTGCTGGGCGGCAGGCCGCACCGGGGACCGAACTCGCTGGCGCACATCGAGGCGTCGCTCGCCACCCTCGACCGCAGGCCGGAGTTCCCCACCATCGACCACGTGCTCGGCGCGGTCAGCACGGTGATGGCGTTCGTGCACGGCGCCGTCCGCAGCGAGATCTCCGAACTGCGCGACGAGCAGGCCACCGGCCTGACCGAGGAGCAGTGGCAGGCCGCGTCCGGGCCGTACATGCAGAAGATGCTCGCGACCGGGCGGTTCCCGAGGCTCGCCAGGGTCATGTTCGACGCCGAGCACACGAACGCGGCGGCGTTCTTCGACACCGGCCTGACCTACGTGCTCAACGGCATCGAGGCTACGACGCGCAACCCTGGGTAGAGGCCCTCCTGGTCAGCGTCGGCGCCTTCTGCACCATCGACTGCACCTGCTGGGCCGTGAGCACGAAGCCCGTCTCCGGGTCGTCCACCGCGGCACCGAAGACCACGCCCATCACGCGCCCGTTCGGGTCGACCAGCGGGCCACCGGAGTTGCCCGAGCGGACCTCCGCACGCACCGTGTAGACGTCACGGGTGACCGTTTGGGCGTCGTAGATGTCCGGGCCGCGCAGCAGCGGGATCCGCTCGCGGACGCGGGCGGGAGACGACTTGTACGGGCCGTCGAGGGGGTAGCCGAGCACGATGCCGTCCTCGCCCGGCTGCACCTCGTCGCTGCGGAACTGCAGCGGTGTGGCCTCCAGGTCCGGCACCGCGAGCACGGCGATGTCGGTGCGCGGGTCGTAGGAGACGACCGTCGCGTCGAACTGGCCGCGGCCGACCTCGACCGTCACCTCGTTCGTGCCGGCGACGACGTGGGCGTTCGTCATGACCCGTTCGGGCGCGATGACGAACCCGGTGCCTTCCAGCGCACGGGAGCACGACGGCGCACGGCCGCGGACCTTGAGCACGCTCGCTTGGAGCCGCTTCGCGACCGGGGAGTCGGCCAGCTGGCTGTTCGGCGGCTCGACCTCCTTGAGCGGCGTGCGGTTGAACGGGTCCATCGCCTGCGGGAAGCCCGAGACGTCGAAGAGCTTCTGCAGGTCGTTCGACAGCACCCTGGCGGCCTGCGGCATGGTCTCGTCGACCTTGCCGAGGATCACCGACTGCTTGAGCGACGACGTGAGGTCCGGCAGGCCGACGACCGAGGTCAGCGGCAGCGCGATCATCCACGCCACGATGAAGACGACGAAGCCCTGCACGATCGCGCCCAGGGCGTTGTCCGCGCCCTTCAACGGCGACGCGTTGACCCTCGCCTTGATCGTCCGCCCGATGTAGACGCCGATGGTCTCGCCGAGCGCCACGAGCAGCACGACGATGCCGACCGCGAACACGACCTTGGTGACGACGTTCTCGAACTGGGACACCAGCAGCGGTGCGATCTGCGTGCCCAGGATCAGGCCGACGAGCACACCGACGAACGCGGGCAGCGCGACGACCATGCCTTGCCTGGCCCCGGACACCGCGGCGATCGCGGCAAGGCCCAGCACGAGCAGGTCAACCCAGTTCAACCCGAAACCTCCGCCTCACTGTGTAGCGCGCAACGCTAGTTCAAGGTCACGCACATCGGTCGCGTCCCACGGCTGTTCCCAGCCGCCGAGTGCGATCAGGCCGTTGATCAACCCCGCGGTGAAACCCCACACCAGCATGCCCGGCGCGGAGAATGCCGCCGCGACGTAGCCCGAGGGGTGACGCACGCGGAACCTGTTGGCGGGGTCCGCGAGATGCGCCACGGGCACACGCGCGACAGCGGCGGTCTCCGCCGGATCGACCGGTGCGACGGGGCTCGGCTGTTCCCAGTAGGCGAGCACGGGCGTGACCACGAACCCCGACACCGGCACGTACAGCTCCGGCAGCAAAGCCAGTGGTCTCACTCCTGACTCAAGTACACCGGTCTCCTCGTAAGCCTCGCGTAATGCCGTGCCCACCGGCCCGTCGTCCGTGTCGTCCTGCGCTCCGCCGGGGAACGCCACCTGACCCGGATGCGAGCCGAGCGTGTCCGCCCTGCGCAGCAGCAGCACGTCCGGCCCGTGGTCCTCGGACTCGCCGAACAGCATCAGCACGGCCGCCTTGCGGTAGGCCCGCTGCGAGGTGCGCGGGTCCCGCATGAACGTTCGTGCGTCGATCTCCTCGGTAGCTTTGGCCAGGCGCCGCATCCAGTCGGGTGGCTCTGCCGCCTCCGTCATCGAACCGCCTTCTCCACCTGGTCCGGAGCGGTGAAGTACGGCGGATCGGTGATCTGCCGGACTTGACCGTCCGCTGATACGTAATACGTGGCGGGGAGCGACTTCGGCGCCTTGACCTTCCTGCGCAGCTCGTCGGCCTCGTCGTGGACGGACGGCAGCCGCACGCCCAGCCGGGCGAGCAGCTCCAGGCCGTCCGCCTCCCTGCTCTCCACAAGAACTGGGACGACCGGCACGGCACCTGGTTGCTTCGCGTAGGAATCCAGCACGGGCAGCTCCTCCTGGCACGGCTGGCACCAGGTCGCCCAGAAGTTGATCAGGAGCGGGCCCCTGAGCGCGAGGGCCGTCCGGGTGCCGTCACCGAGGCACGTCACACCGACGCCGTCCTGCGCGCCGGGCACGCACGGCCGCAGCTGGGCCTGCCCGCGCAACGCGGCGACGTCCTGCGCCGGGCGGGACGGCGTGGGCGGCGCCGGTGACTCGTCACGCGGCCACAGCGCGACCACGCCCGCCACGCCGAGGACGAGCACGACGACGAGCCAGCGCGTGCGGTTGTTCACGCTCCCAGCTTCTCACCCGCCCGCACCCGCTCGGCGAGCTCGATCAGGTGTGGTTTCTCATCGCCCTTGACGAGCTTCGCGGCCTTGTCCGGGTCTTCAGGGCCGAGGCCGTACGACGGGCAGTCCTTCATCAGCAGACAGGCGCCGCACGCAGGCGTTTTGGCGTGGCAGACGCGGCGGCCGTGGAAGACGATCCAGTGCGACGCCATGGTCCAGTCGCGCTTCTCGACCAGCTCGCCGATGGCGTGCTCGACCTTGACGGCGTCCTCGAGGTCGGTCCAGCCCCAGCGGCGCACGAGCCGGCCGAAGTGGGTGTCGACTGTGAGCCCGGGCACATCGAACGCGTTGCCGAGAACCACGTTGGCCGTCTTGCGTCCTACACCTGGGAGCTTGACCAGCTCCTCCATGTTTCCCGGCACCACACCGTCGTGCTGCTCCACGAGAGCGGCACCGAGACCGAGCAGAGACGTCGCCTTGTTCCGGAAGAAACCGGTGGGGCGGAGCATCTCTTCGAGTTCCGTCCGATCGGCACCGGCGTAGTCGGCGGCCGTCGGGTACTTCTTGAAGAGCGCGGGAGTGACCTCGTTGACCTTCTTGTCGGTGCACTGCGCGGAGAGGATGACCGCCACGACCAGTTCGAGCGGCGTGGTGAAGTCCAGCTCGCAGTGCGCGTCGGGGTAGCCCTCGGCCAGCACGCGCACCATCCGGCGGGCCCTGCGCGTCAGGCCTAGCTTGGTTTCCGGCTTCTTGGTAGCGGGCACTGATCCAGAGTAGTCAACACGCCGGAACCGACCCCTAGATCCGCACTCGAATCCCTCATGCGCCACACTTCGGAGCATCATGACTGCCTGGCTTGTGATCGTCGTTCCGATCGTGATCATGTTCTTCGCGCTCTTCATGGAGCGGGTTGAAGCGAAGCTCCGGCACGTTGCCGTGCAGGAGAACGAGGTCGAGGAGTTCCTGGAGTCCGCCAGGCCCGAAGAGGTCAAGGCGCTCTACGGACACGGCATCGGTCGCGCACTCGACATGTTCCGCCTGCGTCGCCGTGGCCGCGGGGGTGCGCGCAAGCGCGTCCGCTAGGTCTCCGGCAGGGTCGTGACCGTCGCGATTCGGACATATGCGCCGGTCACCGATGGCCCCGTGCTGACCACCACCCGAATGGCGTAGACTGATTCGTTGGGCTCTGGATCGAGTCAGTCGCGTTGTTCCTACTAAGACGGCGAGCCGACCGGCGATCCACAAGAGAGCCCTTAGACTGCAACGCAGTGATCGGCGGCACGGCGCTGACTCCACCAAAGATGGTGGTAGGCGTGCCGTCGCGTCGATTAGGAGGGACGAGGTGGACGAGACCCTGGCGCGAGCGGGCATCTTCCAAGGTGTTGACCCGGCGGCCGCAGAGGCGCTGGCGACGACCCTGGAGACGGTGGAGTTCCCGCGTGGCCACGTGATCTTCGCGGAGGGTGAGCCGGGCGATCGCCTGTACATCATCCAGTCCGGCAAGGTGAAGATCGGCCGCAAGTCGCCGGACGGCCGCGAGAATCTGTTGGGGATCTTCGGGCCCTCCGACATGTTCGGCGAACTGTCCATTTTCGATCCCGGCCCCCGCACGTCGACCGCGACGACGGTGACCGAGGTGCGCGCGGTGTCCATGGACCGCCCCGCGCTCCGTCAGTGGATCACCAACCGGCCGGAGATCGCGGAGCAGCTGCTCCGGGCGCTCGCCCGCAGGCTGCGCCGGACGAACTCGATGCTGGCCGACCTGATCTTCACGGACGTGCCCGGCCGCGTCGCCAAGGCGTTGTTGCAGCTCGCACAGCGCTTCGGCTCGCAGGAGGCCGGCCTGCTCCGCGTCACGCACGACCTGACGCAGGAGGAGATCGCCCAGTTCGTGGGCGCGTCCCGCGAGACCGTGAACAAGGCCCTGGCCGACTTCGCGCACCGCGGCTGGCTGCGGCTCGAAGGCAAGAGCGTGCTGATCCTGGACCCGGAGCGCCTCGCGCGCCGCGCCCGCTAGTCAGCAGACGAAGCACCGAAAGCGGTGAGGCCCCGGCAACCAACAGCCGGGGCCTCACCGCTTTCAGGAATCGGCAGGCACGAACGACCTCCAACGAGCGGTGTCGCGGCCCGGCTTACCTCGAGTCGCGAGTTCGCGCTGGTCGTCCGTTCGCCTCTTCGTCTCGATTCGACGAAGTCCAATCGGGGCGAAGCGGCGGGCGGACGACCAGCTCCTCGGCGAACGAGCCGGAGTCTGCGAAGCAGCGACCAAATCCAAAGGACCGGGCGCCACCCCCGACGTGGCGCACCGGTCCTTTGTGTTGCACGGCCCATCCCCCGACGAACCGTGCCTTCCATCCCTCTGGCGCGTAGGCCCCGACCCTCAAGCCAGAGGTTGGTCTCGGTGGATGAGTCAACTTTCGCATGTCTCCACCCCGACCGCTCAAGCCCTTTCACCCTCAAGGACCTCGTCCGAGGCCTATTCGTTGCATGTTTCACCCGGTCATCCCATTCCCGTGACCCAATCGCAACCTTCGTGACCCTGCGCACCCGATCTGGTACATCCGTACCAGGTTTGGCATACTGGTACACATGTCCCACTCTGCTCGCCTGTCCGACTACCGTGCTGCTCTGACGACCCCCGGCATGCGCGGCCCGGTGGTCGCGTCTCTGCTCGCCCGCCTGCCCATCGCGATGGTCGGGCTCTCGCTGCTGCTCTACGTGGAGCGCGCGACGGGGTCGTTCGCGGTCGCCGGCATGGTCTCGGCGGCGGCACTGGTGGGCGTGGCGCTCGGGTCCGTGGTGCAGGGCCGCCTGATGGACCGCTTCGGCCCGACCCGCCCGCTGTTGTGGGTGACCGGGCTGTTCGCCGCGTTCGTGGCGGTCTCGGTGCTGGCCGTCGAGGCGGGCGCGACGGTGTTCGTGCTGGTGCCGCTGGCACTGGGCGTCGGCGCGACCGAACCGATGGTGGGCTCCGCCTCCCGTGCGCTGTGGGAGCGCATGGTGCCGGCGGGCCCGACGCGGATGGCTGGCTACGCCTACGAGGCGATCTCGATGGAGGTCTTCTTCATCCTCGGCCCCGGTCTCGCCGGACTGCTGCTGGCCGCGCCGTGGGCGGGCACCGGTGTGGTCGTCGGCGGCGTGCTGATGGTGATCGGCGCGCTGTGGTTCGCGTTCAACCCGGTGGTCCGCGCCTGGGGCCCGGTGGAGCAGGCCCCGCGCCCGTTGCTCGGCGCGTTCGCCTACCCCGGCATGCGCACGGTGGCGTTGGCGGCACTGGGTTTCGGTGTGACGATCGGCTTCGTCGAGGTGGCGGTGCCGGCGTTCGCGAAGGCCGCGGGCCACGCCTCGATGGGCGGCCTGATGCTGTCGCTGTGGTCGATCAGCTCGGTGATCTTCGGCGTGCTCTACGGCATGCGCCCGTGGCCGCGCCCGATGCACCTGCGCCTGCCGGTGCTGCTGGGCGGCTTCGCGCTGCTGGCGTTCCTGCTGGCCGTCCCGGTCACGCTGGTGGGCCTCGCGGTGGCGCTGTTCCTGGTGGGCACGCTGATCACGCCGCAGTCGACCGCGCACTCCGCGGCGATCGAGCAGGTCACGCCCAACGGCATGGCCGCGGAGGCGTTCGGCTGGGTGATCACCTCGGTGACCGTCGGCCTCGCCATCGGGCAGGGCCTGTCCGGGCAGCTGATCGAGCACTTCGGCACGCGGCCGGCGTTCGTCGCCTCCGGGGTGGCGGGCTTGCTGATCGCGGCCGCGGTGTGGCTGCTGCGCGGGACGGTGCGGCGCGGGGTGCCGGCCGAGGTGCCGGCGCGGTCCGAGATGGAGCTCGCTTCGCGCTGACGGCAGCCGACTCGCCTCGCGGGCGGCAAGCGCCACGCGGGAGGCAGCTAGGCCATGCCTCGCGTGCGGCAAGCGCCGTAGGTGGGCCATGCCTCGCATTGGAGGAAGCTCGCCTCGCGCTGACGGTGGCAGGCGCGCGCCGCGGAAAGCTCGCCCCTCGCGGAGAACTCGCCTCGCACTGACGGTGGCAGGCTCGCGTCGCGGAAGGCTCGCCCCCGGCGAAGAACTCGCCTCGCACCTGACAGTGGCAGCCTCGCGTCGCGGAAAGCTCGCCCCTCGCGGAGAACTCGCCTTGCGTTGACGCTGCTGTGGAGGGCCGGTCCGGTTTCGGGCCGGCCCTTCCGCGTCGTCAGGCCACCGAGCGCATCGGCACGACGAGGTACGTGAGCTCCACGCCGTCCTCGCCGGGCTCCGAGGTCAGCACGGTCGAGCGGAGGCCGTCCTGGATCTTCAGCTCGATCCGGCGGCCGGCGAACGCCTTCAGCGCGTCCGCGAGGTAGCGGGCCTGGAACGTCTTCGTCAGGTGGTCGCCCTCGACCGTGGCCTTGACGAACTCCTCGGACTCGCCCTGCTGCGGGTCGTTGCCCTTGACCCTGACCTCCGAGTCCTCGACCTGGATGGTCACGGCCTGGTGGGGTCCGCCGTAGGGCGTGGCTCGGCGGACGGCGCGCGCCAGCGCGTCGGCGTCCACGAGCACCGTGCTGTCGATGACTGCCTCCAGGAGTCGGCGCGCGCGGTCGTCCGGGAACGGAGCGGCCAGGAGCGCGGTGGAGATCGAGTTGTGTCCCCAGGCAAGACCGAGCCGGTCTTCGTTCGCGTGCAGGGCGACACGGCCGTGGGCCTGCCGGGCTGCTTCGACGATCGCCTTCGCAGGTACCAACAGGTCGAGTCGACCTTCTTGTTCCCACGGCACCGTGCCATGGGCCATCCGGTAGCGGTCCGTGGCCAGGAAGTGCAACCTGCCCGCGTCCGACCAGACCCGGATGCCGGTGAAGATGGGCAACGCGTCGTCCCGGCTGGCCGCGCCCGCCACGGCCGCGATGATCTTCAGCTTATCGGCGTCGACGTGACCCGCGAGCACCGGTAGCTCCGGCACACCGGGATGGTGATCAAGATCAAGCAGCGGGATGGCGAACCTCGACGCCGGCGTGCGGACGGCCAGGCGCCGCCCCTCGACCTTCAGGCGCACCTGCGGGTCGTCGAGAGCCTGCAGGGTCGCGGCCAGCGGTTTCGCCGGAACCAGGACCTCGCCCTCGGTGTGAATCGTGGCGTCGACGGTCAGGCGCACGCCGTGTTCCTGGTCGCTGCCCGCGACCTCCACGTCGGTGGTCGCGCGGAGGCGCAGGCCGGCGAGCACCGGGTCCAGCACGCGGGTGGGCAGCAGCCGCGCCACCTCGGCGGCGGCCGCGGCCAACGTGCTCGTCGTGGCGGTGAGGTCCATGGTTCTGGACGCTAGCGGGCACCCCTGACAATTTTGGGCCTGCTGCTCGTGCGGGTGGCTCAGGCGGTGCTTTCCGCCTTGCGGCGGGCCTGGTCGATGACGCGTTGCAGGTGCAGGCCGCGCCGCACGTCGCACTCGTGCGTGACGGTGCCGCTGTGCACCATGGCCACGAAGTCGTCGAGCAGGTTCGTGAAGCACTCCGCAGCAGGGGTGTCGCGGTTGGTCAGCGTGCGGTGGCCGTTCTCGCCGAAGACGGTGAAGTCCGCGAAGGGCGGCTGCACCGGCAGGGAGAGGCACAGTGAGACGGTGCTGGTGGCGCCGCCTTCGTGCTGGAGGATCAGCTGCCACAGGCCCGTGCCGGTCACGTTGGCGGCGAGCACGTCGGTGATCTCGCCCAGGGCCGCGTCCAGCAGGTCGAAGGCGTGCGGGCCCACGTCGTCCAGCGCGCCCTTGTCGTGGCGCCACGGGGAGTCGGAGAACGGGCCGGACAGCAGGGCGCCGGAGATCCAGCGGCTGTCGGCTCCGGTCCAGCCGCCGGTGCGGTGGAGCTGCGCGAGCATCTCCTTGGTCTCCGGGGCGTAGCGGCGGGTCAGCACCACCAGGGACGCGACGCCCGCCTCCTCGACCGCGGCGACCAGGGCCTCGGCTTCCTCGACCGAGGAGGCGATCGGCTTCTCCAGGATCAGGTGCTTGCCGGCTCGTGCGGCCTCCAGCGCCATCGGGCCCTGCACGCCCGGTGGCACGCAGAACGCCACGGCGTCCACAGTGGACAGCATCGCGCCGTAGTCCTCGAAGGCCTCCGCGCCGTGCGAAGACGCCAGGGAGGCGGCGGCTTCCGGGCGGCGGGCCCAGACTCCGGTCAGGGTGGTGCCGGGGTGGTTCGCGATGCCGGGGGCGTGGATCATCTCCGCCCACGGTCCGGCGCCGACAAGTCCTACGCGCAGCTGTTCGTCCACTCGCCCATCCTGCCTCAGGAGTAACTGGCCTTGGGGACGAAGATCTCCCCGCCGTTGCCGAACTTCAGGCGCATGCCGTCGGACGAGGACTCGCGCCGCGGGTCGTGGTCCCACCCGTTGGGCACCGTCACGACGTGGCCGTGGTCCGGTGACGGGCCGAGCCAGATCTCGTAGTAGGTGCCGCCGACGAGCCGTGAGACCTCTTTGACGTACACGCCCGGTGCGTCGGAAGTCGGATCAACGCTGATCACGGTCGTGCGGTCGGGCACGAACATCACCACGCCCGCCACCGCGGTCAGGCCGGTGGCCAGCACCGCGCCCAGCAGGAACAGCAGCACCTGCACCAGACAACCGGAGACCTTCGTCGCCATCACACCATCCTCGGGTTAGCGCGGTCGTACGCTCGGAGGATGCCCGACGACATGACCTTGCCGGGAAACCTGGTACCCACAACGCCCGCCGCCGAACCCGCCACCCCCAGGGACGCGGTCACCGTCGTGCTGCTGCGCGACGGCGCCGAGGGCCTGGAGGCCTTCCTGTTGCGCCGCGTGAAGGGCATGGCGTTCGCGGGCGGCATGAGCGTCTTCCCCGGTGGCGGGGTCGACCGGCGCGACGCCGACACGTCCGTCGCGTGGACAGGGCCGGAGCCGAAGTGGTGGGCCGACGTGTTCAACGTCGACGAGGGCACCGCCAGGGCGTTCGTGTGCGCGGCCGTGCGCGAGACGTTCGAGGAGTCGGGCGTGCTGCTCGCGGGCCCGGACGCCACCTCGGTCGTCGCCGACACGAGCCGGTACGCCGGGGCGCGGCAGCAGCTGGTCGACCGGGAGCTCTCGCTCGCCCAGTTCCTCAGCCAGAACAACCTCGTCCTGCGCGCGGACCTGTTGCGGCCGTGGGCAAACTGGGTCACCCCGGAGGACGAACCGCGGCGCTACGACACGAGGTTCTTCGTCGCCGCGCTGCCGCAGGGCCAGAACGCGGACGGTGAGACCACCGAGGCGTCGGACGCGGCCTGGCAGACGCCCGGGAAAGCCGTCCAGGACGCCCAGGAGGGCCGGAGGATGCTCATGCCGCCCACCTGGCGCACGCTCGACGAGGTGGGCGCGCTCGGCAGCGTCGGCGCGGTCATGGCCGAGGAGCGCAGCGTCGAGAAGATCATCCCCAAGCTGATTCGCGACGGCGACGTCATCCGGGTGGTGTTCCAGTGAGCGGCTCCCCGCTGCTCGGCGCCCGCGCCGAGCACCCGCGCTACGGCGAGCTGCGCCAGGTCACCGAGCACGCCGCCGTGCTGCTCGCCGACAACCCGTCGCCGATGACGCTGGACGGCACCAACACGTGGCTGCTCAAGGCCCCGGACGCGACCTCGTACGTCGTGGTCGACCCCGGCCCGCTCGACGAGGCCCACCTCGAACGCGTCGCGGCGGCGGGCCCGGTCTCGGAGGTCCTGCTGACGCACGGCCACCCGGACCACTCCGAAGGCGCGAAACGGTTCGGAGAACTCGTCAACGCGCCGGTGCGCGCGCTCGACCCGACGTTCACCTACGGCTCGGAAGGCCTCAAGAACGGTGACGTGATCACCAGCTCGGGCCTGGAGCTCAGGGTCCTCGGCACGCCCGGCCACACCAGCGACTCGCTGTGCTTCGTGATCGACGGCGAGGCCGTGCTGACCGGCGACACGCTCCTGGGCCGCGGCACGACGATCGTCGCCCACCCGGACGGCAAGCTCGGCGACTACTTCGAGTCCCTCACGCTGCTGGCCGAACTGCCCGAGAACACCGCGGTGCTCCCCGGCCACGGCCCTGAGCTCGCGGACGCCGGCGAGGCCGCGCGGATGTACCTGGCCCACCGCACCCAACGCCTGGAGCAGGTCCGCCAGGCCGTCGAACGGCTCGGCGGCGCCCCGACCCCGCGGCAGGTCGTCGAGGTCGTCTACGCGGACGTGGACAGGGTGCTGTGGCCCGCCGCCGAGTGGTCGGTGCGGGCCCAGCTGGAGTACCTGAGGAGCGCCTACTGAGGCTGGTGGCCGTTGTTGGCCCCGAACGCCGACTGGCGCGTCGAGGACCTGTCGATCTGCCACCGGCCGCTGTCGGGGCCCTGCGGCCCTGACTGCTCCCGCTGCGCCAGCTCCTCGTGCAGCTGCTGCAGCAGGGCTCGTTCGCGCTCGCTGAGGTTCGCGTCCACCGAGGAGGGCTCGGCGGGCTCGGCGAGCGCGGCCTGCAGTGCCGCGAGCTCGTCGGCCTTGAGCTCGGTGGTCACCTCGGCCCTGTTGATCGGAACGGGCTCGGGAAGCGTCTCGATCTCGGGCTCCTTGGAGGCCATCGGGATGCGCTTCACGGGCTTCGGCGGGAAGGGTTGCGAGCCCTCCAGGGCCGGGGTGGAACGTGTGCGTCGTGAGCCGGTCTCTTCCCGTTGCTCCGGCGCCGGTGTCGGCTCGGCCACCGGCGCCGGAGCGGGAAGCTCCTCGACCGGCTGGTCGAACCACGCTTGCTGTTGCTGCGCCACGTGGTCGGCCATCGGGGCTGGTGCCCCGGAGATCGGTATCGCACGCGACGACGTGACCGCGGCCGCGTGGTAGTCGCTGAGCTGCACACCGGTCGTCAGGACCTCGACGGCCGCGCGCACGCCCGCCTTGCGCAGCACGGCGTCGACCCGGTACGCGGTCGCGGGCGGGAAGCCCTGCGGACCGACGTCCACGAGCACGACGCGCTGCGGCAGCGGGCCCGGCGTCGACCCGGTCGGCGACGAACGCCAGACGCACCGCACGGAGCGGATGTCGGGCAGCACCGAGACCGCGCGGATCAGGTGACCGGCGATGTCCGAGGCCGGGTCGGTCTCGGAGGTGAAGCGGTGGCGCAGGAACGGCAGCATCTCGACCACCGGCAGGCGGTCGGTCAGCGACGCGTCCGAGCGGACCTCGTGGAGGATCCACGTGATCGCCGCGCGCTCGTCGGGCAGCACCGGGATGGCGCCCGCGAGGAGCGTCCCGAGGAGCATCTCGATCGAGCGGTCCAGTTCTCCGACCGCGAGGAACTCGCGGGCCTGCGACAGGGCGTCGTCGTCCACGCGCCCGGCCATCGACAGCAGGAGATCGTGGAGACGGACCGGCAGGCCGACACCGTCGTTCGTCACGTCAGCTCTCCTTAGCTGAGCACGAGGTGCTCATCGGACTCGGCGCCGGCGCACACCAGCTCCGATGCCGCCAGCGCCGCCCGGTGGTAGGGCGGCAGGTCCAGGCCGGACGGCACGACCTCGACGCACGGGTCGTGTTCGCCCAGCGCCCGCAGCACGCGCTGCAACTCGCCGGTCAGCCGGGCGTGGCCGGTCGTGGCCGCCACCAGCAGGACGCGGTTGATCCCGTCAGGACCGATGCGCCAGCAGGAGCGGACCTCGCCGACCCCGTTCCGGCCACGGAGGGTGGCACCGAGAACGACGGACGCGGAATCTCCCATCGGCACCCGATCGGGTGATTCCGGGGAAAAGGTGTAGTCGGTGGGCGGCAGTTCGTCCAGTCCTTTGACCGAACTGAGGGAACCGGGATCCGCCCCGTAGGGCACCAGCGCGTCCTGCAAAAGGCGCAGTTCGTGATCGGTCAGAGGGATGCGTCCGTGCAGCAGCGTGCGCGGTAACGACCGCGCGAGCACCGCGTACGCGTCCGACGAGGCCCAGTCCCGGTACCGCCACAGCAGGTCGTCCGGGATGCGCCCGGCCAGCCTGAAGAGCAGCTCGTGGCACGTGTCCGACATGTCACACCTCGACGATCAGTTCGATCTCCACTGGAGCGCCGATCGGCAGCTCTGCGACCCCCACGGCCGACCGGGCGTGCTTGCCCGCGTCTCCGAAGATCTCGCCGAGCAGCTCGGAGGCACCGTTCACGACACCCGGCTGCCCCGTGAAGCCCTCGGCGGAGGCCACGAACCCGACAACTTTCACGACTCGCTTGATCGAGTCAATCCCCACGAGCGCGTGCACGGCCGCGAGGGCGTTGAGGATGCACGTCGCGGCGTACTGCTTCGCCTCCTCCGGGGACACCTCGGCGCCGACCTTGCCGGTGGCGGGCAGCTGGCCGTCGACGAACGGCAGCTGGCCGGAGGTGAACACCCACGGGCCGCTCTGCGTGGCCGGGACGTAGGCGGCGAGCGGGGCGGCGACGCCCGGCAGCTCGATGCCGAGTTCCTTCAGGCGGGAGGACCAGTCGCTCATGCCTTCACCCGCTTCAGGTACGCGACGTGCTGCTCACCGGTCGGGTTGGTCAGCACGGTGACCAGCTCCCAGCCGTCCTCGCCCCACTGGTCGAGGATCTGCTTCGTGGCGTGGATCAACAACGGCACGGTCGCGTACTCCCACTTCGTCATGCGCGGAGCCTAACTTGCCACCCGGCCGGCGCCTGCGCGGTTCTCGTCGTTGGAGCTACCTTGATCACATGGAGACCTGGCGGATCATCGCCACCGGCCTGTTCGCGGTGGGTGGCCTGGTGATGGTGCTCGTCGCCATGGCGCAGGTGCGTGACCGCAAGCACAGTCAGCGCACCCAGGTCGTCCAGGCGGGACTGATCGGGCTCGTGGTCGTGGTCGTCATCACGGCGAGCATCGCGTTGTTCCTGCCGTCGGTCGTGGCGTGGGGGCTCGTGGCCGCAACCGCCATGGCCGTTCTCTTCCTCACCATGGCCGATTGACCGACCAGTCCACCTTCGACCGGTTTCACACCTAGTCTGGACGTGTGACGTCGTGGACCGAGGAGCTGACCCGAGCCCGTCTGCACGTGGTCTCCGGCAAGGGCGGCACGGGCAAGACCACGGTCGCGGCCGCCCTGGCGCTCGCGCTCGCCACCGGTGGCCGCCGGGTGCTGCTGGTCGAGGTCGAGGGCAGGCAGGGCATCGCCCAGCTCTTCGACCGCGCGCCGCTGCCGTACTCGGAGGAGCGGATCGCGTCCGCGCCGGGCGGCGGTGAGGTGCACGCGCTGGCCGTCGACGCGGAGGCCGCGCTGCTGGAGTACCTGGCGATGTTCTACAACCTCGGCTTCGCGGGCCGCACGCTGCGCAAGATGGGCGCGATCGAGTTCGCGACCACGCTCGCGCCCGGCCTGCGCGACGTCCTGCTGACGGGCAAGGTCAAGGAGTGCGTGAACCGGGTCGGGCCGGACGGCCGCCACCGCTACGACGCGGTCGTGCTGGACGCGCCGCCGACCGGGCGCGTGGTCAAGTTCCTGGACGTCACGAAGGCCATGGCCGACCTGGCGAAGGTCGGGCCGATCAAGGGGCAGAGCGAGGGCGTCGTGCGGTTGCTCCACTCGGGTGACACGGCGGTGCACCTGGTGGCGTTGCTGGAGGAGATGCCGGTGCGCGAGACCCTGGACGCGGTCGCCGAGCTGGACGGCGCGGACCTGCGGCCGGGCGCGGTGTTCGTGAACCGGGTGCAGCCGGCACGTCTGCCCGCGCGGTCCGTGCCGGTTGCCGCGCAGGGCAGGCTGGACGAGGCTCGGGTGCGGGCGGGGCTCACGGCCGCCGGGCTGGAGCTGGACGAGTTCACGCTCGAAGGCCTGGTCGACGAGACCGTCGAACACGCGATCCGGGTCCAGTCGCAGCAGGAGGCGAAGGAGCTGCTGTCGCACTCCGACCTGCCGACCCTCGACCTGCCGGACCTGACCGACGGGGTGGACGTGGCCGCGCTGTACGAGCTGGCCGAGGTGCTGGTCGCGGCGGGAGTCCGATGAACAAGCTCGATTTCGACCCCCTGCTCGACGACCTGGAGACCCGCGTCCTCGTCTGCTGCGGTTCCGGCGGCGTCGGCAAGACGACGACGGCGGCGGCCCTGGCGGTGCGCGCGGCCGAACGCGGCCGGCGCGTGGTCGTGCTGACGATCGACCCCGCCCGGCGGCTCGCCCAGTCGCTGGGGCTGCGGGAGCTCGACAACCACCCGCGCGAGGTGGTCGTGGACGGCTTCGAACCCAAGGGCGAGCTGTTCGCGATGATGCTCGACATGCGTCGCACGTTCGACGACATGGTGCTCACCCACGCGGGCCGCGACCGGGCGGACCAGATCCTGTCGAACCCCTTCTACCAGACCATTTCGTCGTCGTTCTCCGGCACGCAGGAGTACATGGCGATGGAGAAGCTGGGCCAGCTGGTGGCGCAGGACGAGTGGGACCTGATCATCGTCGACACCCCGCCGTCGCGGTCGGCGCTCGACTTCCTGGACGCGCCGCAGCGGCTCTCGACCGTGCTCGACGGCAAGTTCATCCGGATGCTCTCGGCGCCCGCGCGGGCGTCCGGCCGCGGGTTGCTGAAGATCGTCGGAACCGGTTTCAGCCTTTTCACGCGGGCCGTGTCGACGATCGTCGGCGGCCAGCTGTTGCAGGACGCTTCAACTTTTGTTCAGGCTTTCGACAGCATGTTCGGAGGATTCCGCGAGCGCGCGCAGCGGACGTACGAACTCCTCCGCTCACCCGGAACCGGTTTCGTGGTCGTGGCGGCGGCGGAACCGGACGCTCTGCGCGAAGCGAGCTATTTCGTGGAACGGCTCAGCGCAGAGAACATGCCGTTGTGCGGACTCGTCGCGAACCGGACGCATCCGGTGCTCGCGGCGGACCTGCCGGCGGCGAAGGCGCTGGGAGCGGCCGATGACCTCGACCGCTCCGGTGACGCGCCCCTCGCCGCGGCAGTGCTCCGGCTGCACGCGGACCGGGTGGCAGTAGCCGATCGTGAGAAGCGGCTGCTGGCCCGGTTCACGCGTGCTCACCCCGGTGTCGCGCTGGTCGGCGTGCCTGCGTTGCCCGCCGACGTGCACGACCTCGACGGCCTCCGGGAGATAGGTCGCCGGCTGGCCGGGGAGTGATCCGCTACCCGACTCGTGAGTCCTCGACGTGTTCCTGACGTGCGTTGTCGAGCAACTCGTGCCAAGAGTCCACGTCCGGACGGCGGCGCAGCAGAGCACGGCGTTCGCGCTCGGTCATGCCTCCCCAGACCCCGAACTCGATCTTGTTGTCCAGCGCTTCGGCCAGGCATTCCATGCGCACCGGGCATCCCAGGCACACGAGCTTCGCCTTGCGCTGCTCCGCGCCACGAACGAAGAGCTGGTCCGGCTCTTCGTCACGACACGAAGCGTTGATACGCCAATCCCCCTGGTTCATATCCCCCACTCCTCAGTGCTGTCCAAATGTGGAAATCCGCCACACCCCTGCCACGGATGCCGTAGCGTTCGAGCTACGGCTGCATTCCTTGGACGTTGACGGACTGTAGTGCCGTTCGGTTCCCCGTCCAAGCCTGGGTCACCCGACTGTTACCTGTCGTGCGTATCTCTACTCATGCTGAGTAACGGCACTTACTGATCACCTTCACCCGTTCGTGTACGGCGTACGCTGAGGCGCGTGCGAGTCAGGAATGGCGTGCTCAAGATGCTCGGCCTGTGCCTGCTGGCTGGGGTTCTCCTCGCCGGCATGCTGTTCCCCGTCGTGGGCTCGACAGGTCTCGTCTCGAACAGAGCCAGCGACACGGTGGACAGCATCTCCGCAGACCTGGTGACGACGGACCCTCCGTTGATCACCACGGTCACCGACAAGGAAGGCGCGCCGATCGCCTACCTGTTCGACCAGTACCGGGTGCTCACACCACCCGAGAAGATCTCGCCGACCATGAAGGCGGCGCTGATCTCGGTCGAGGACAGGCGCTTCTACGAGCACCAGGGCGTCGACTGGAAGGGCACGATCCGCGCGGGCCTGACGAACCAGGTCAGCGGCTCGGTCTCGCAGGGCGCCTCGACGCTCACCCAGCAGTACGTCAAGAACTACCTGGTCCACGTGGTGGCGCGGAACAACAAGCTGGAGCAGGCCAAGGCCCAGGAGCAGACCATCGCGCGCAAGATGCGCGAGGCCCGGATCTCGTTGCAGCTGGAGCGAAAGCTCGGCAAGGAGGAGATCCTCGCCCGGTACCTCAACGTCGTTCCTTTCGGTTCGACCATTTACGGCATCGCGGCGGCCGCCCAGGCTTACTTCGGCACGACTCCGGACAAGTTGACGGTTCCTCAGGCGGCGATGCTCGCGGGAATGGTGAACAGTCCGTCAGCACTCGACCCCGAAGCGTATCCGGACAAAGCTTTGGACCGGCGCAACAAAGTGATCGACAGGATGGTCGAGAACGACAAGCTGTCGCGCGACGCGGGTGAGGCGGCGAAGAAGGAAGGCCTCGGTCTGCAGACCCCGGTGCGCACGCCGCCGAACGGCTGCGTCGGCGCCGGGCCGGAGAACGGCTTCTTCTGCTCGTACGTCGTGAACTACCTGCAGCGCGCGGGTTTCAGCGAGGAGCAGCTGCGCACCGGCGGTTACACCGTTCAGACCACTTTGGACCGCGGTGTCACCTCGCAGGCGAAGGCGGCGGCCGAGGCGGGCGTCGGCAAGGCCGTGGACGGCATCGCGAACACGATGGCGGTCGTGAAGCCCGGCAAGGAACGCCACGAGGTGCTCGCGCTGGTGGCGAACCGCGACTACGGCCTGAAGGCGGACCTGCGCCAGACGACGTACGACCTGCCGAGTGGCGTGGAGAACAAGTTCGGCGCCGGCTCGGTCTACAAGGTGTTCACGGCCGCGGCGGCGCTGGAGAAGGGCCTCGGCATCGAGAACGTCATCCCGACGCCGACCTCGCACGTCTCGCGCGTGTTCAAGGGTGGCGCCCAGCGCTGCCCGAGCACCGGCGAGCCCGGCACCCGCTGGTACTGCCTGTCGAACTTCGACTCGAGCTACCCGTCCTCCATGTCCTTGCAGCAGGCGCTCGCGACGTCGCCGAACACCGGCTTCGTGATCCTCGAGGAGCAGACCGGCATGGACGCGGTCGTGGACATGGCCTCGCGGCTCGGCATGCGCGAGACGATGGCGACGAACCTGCAGGGCACCCGGCCGGACCCGAAGGCCAAGGACAAGCAGAACCGCATCTCGCAGACCGAGTTCTACAAGCAGAACGGCGGCAACGCGTCGTTCACGCTCTCGCCCGCACCGGTGTCCACTTTGGAGCTCGCGAACGTCGCGGCGACCATCGTGAGCGGCGGCAAGTGGTGCCCGCCGACGCCGATCGCGAAGGTGCTGGACCGCAACGGCAAGGCCGTGCAGGTCAACGAGGCGCCGTGCGAGCAGGTCGTCGCCGAGGGTCTCGCGAACGGCCTGGCGGTCGGCATGAGCAAGGACGACGTCGGCAACGGCACCGCGGCGCAGGCGGCCCGCAACGCCAAGTGGACCCGCCCGATGATCGCGAAGACGGGCACCACCGAGGAGTACAAGTCGGCGGCGTTCATCGGCGCGACCCCGGACTTCGCGGGCGCCGTGCAGACGTTCAACGACGGCACCTCGCCGCGGCCGATCTGCCTGGGCGCGCAGCCCCGGTTGTGCGGCAACGGCAACATCTTCGGCGGCACGATCCCGGCCAAGACGTGGTTCGAGACGATGACGAAGGTGCACGGCTCGATCCCCGCGAGCCCGTTGCCGCAGGTGGAGCAGCGGTACCTCAAGGGCGGCCGGGAGATCCAGGTGCCGGACGTGGTGGGCAGGCAGATCAACGACGCCACCCGCGTGCTGGAGCAGGCGGGCTACAAGGTGAGCCAGCAGTCGGTGAACTCGGAGCAGTCGAAGGGCACCGTGGTGAGCCAGTCGCCGCGCGGCAACGCGTTGCGCGGCACGGTGATCACGCTGTCGGTGAGCTCGGGGTACGTGCCGCCGCCGGTCGCCTCCGAACCGCCGGCGCCGCCGCCCAACCCCGGCAACCCGAACGAGCCGCCACCGATCACGCTGCCGACCGAACCGAACCGCTAGTTCTCGAGCAACGCCTTGAGGCGCTGGACGCTCGTGTCGATGTGAGCACGGACCTCGGCGACCGCCTTCTCGCGGTCGCCGAGGCGGATCGGGTCGAGGATGGCCCGGTGCTCCGCGATCACCTGGTCCGGCGTCTCTTCCTTTGCCAGCACCGTGAGGTAGAACCGCAGCTCCTGGGTGAGTCCGGCGAAGAACTCGTCCAGCCTGCTGCTGTCGAGCAGCGCGACGATCCGCTGGTGGAAGGCCAGGTCGCGGTCCACGATCGCCTGCCGGTCGTTGCTCTTCGCCGCTGCTTCGAGCTGGTCGAACGCCTCGGTGAGCTGCTGGAGGTGCTCCGGGCTCGGGGTGCGGGCGAGCGCGGCGGTCTCCAGGCGTTCGCGGGCCGTGTAGAGCGCGTCGATCTTCTCCGGCGTCGGGGCGATGACGACGGCGCCGCGGTTGACCTCGTAGCGGACGAGACCGGTCAGCTCCAGGATGCGCACGGCCTCGCGGATGGTGTTGCGGGCGACCCCGAGCTCGGCGGCGATCGCGCTCTCCCTGAGCCTGTCACCAGGACCGAAGGCGCCCGCCATGATCCGCTCGGACAGGCCGTCCGCGAGCTGCTGGGCCGTGGTGGTGCGCCGGACTTCGAGGCCGTCGAGAGCTGACATGTGACCAGTTTAACGCGGTTGCGCTACAGTTGAACTGTATTACAGTTGGTCGTCATGGACCTGACTTCGTTCAAGGCTTTGAGCTTCGACTGCTACGGCACGCTCATCGACTGGGAGGCCGGGATCGCCGCGGTGCTCTCGCCGTGGGCGCGCTCGGCAGGGCTTTCGGTGAGCGACGAGGAACTGCTGCTCGCGTACGGCCGGGCGGAGTCGTCCGTGCAGGCCGCGACGCCCGGCGCGCTGTACCCGGACGTGCTGGCGGCCGCGTTCCGGCGCACGGGCGAGGCGCTGGGCGTGGCCGTGAGCGATGAGCAGGCCGCGCGGCTCGGGGCGTCCGTGCCGGACTGGCCCGCGTTCGCCGATTCCGCGGACGCGTTGGCGCGCCTGGCTTCCCGGTACCGGCTGATCATCCTGTCGAACGTGCACCGGGCCGGGTTCGCGGGCAGCAACCGGCAGTTGCGCGGGGAGTTCGCGGCGATCATCACCGCGGAGGACGTCGGCGCGTACAAGCCCGCCGAGAACCACTTCCGGGCGTTGGACACGACGCTGGGGTCGTTGGGGATCGCTCGGTCTGAGCTGCTGCACGTGGCGCAGAGCCTGTTCCACGACCACGTTCCGGCCCGGCGCGAGGGCCTGCGGTCGGTGTGGATCAACCGGCGGCACGACCGGCCGGGCTGGGGCGCGACGCCCGAGCCGTCCGGGGAGTTCTCCTACGACCTGGAGTTCGGCTCGATGGGCGAGTTCGCGGACGCGGTCGACAAGGCCTTCTAGGTCGTGGTGCCGCAGCGGTTTTCGAGCCGCTGCGGCACTCGTTCGTCAGCCGGCCAGCTTGGCCTTCACCGCGGCGGCCACCCGGCCACCGTCGGCGCGGCCCGCGACCTCGGCGTTGACGGCCTTCATGACCTGGCCCATCTGCTTCTGCCCCGGCGCCTCGCCGAGCTGCGCGGCGACGGCGTCGTACGCCTTGTCCACAATGGACTTCAACTCGGTCTCGTCGAGCTGCTTGGGCAGGTAGATCTCCAGCACGGCGAGCTCCTGGCGCTCCAGCTCGGCCTTCTCGGCCCGGCCGGCGCCGTCGAAGGCCTCCGCGGCCTCCTTGCGCTTCTTCGCCTCGCGCGAGAGGACCTTCACGACCTCCGCGTCGCTCAGCTCGCGGGCCTCCTTGCCGGAGACCTCCTCGTTCGTGACAGCCGTGAGCGCCATCCGCAGCGCACCGGCCGTGACCGTCTCACGCGCCTTCATCGCTGCGGTCAGGTCGTTCTTCAGCCGCGTCTTCAACTCCGCCATGAGGCAGAACGGTACCGCCCGCCGGATGCCGCGCCGATCGAGTTAACGCCCTTCCGTACCCTTGACACGTGAACAAGCTGGGCCGCGCACTCCTCGCCACGACCGCTCTCGGTGCCGCGACCGTCGCGTACGCGGCGGGAATAGAGAGAAGGCACTGGACCCTGCGCACAGCCACGGTGCCGGTCCTGTCCCCCGGAGCCAGGCCGATCCGCGTGCTGCACATCTCGGACCTGCACATGACCCCGAACCAGGTCTCGAAGCAGCGCTGGGTCGCCGCCCTCGCCGACCTCGACCCGGACTTCGTGGTCAACACGGGCGACAACCTGGCCCACAAGGACGCTGTACCGGGCACGCTGCGCGCGCTGGGGCCGTTGCTCGACAAGCCGGGCGTCTTCGTGTTCGGCAGCAACGACTACTACGCGCCGAAGCTCAAGAACCCGGTCCGCTACCTCCTGCCGTCCGCCAAGACGAAGCGCATCCACGGCGTGACCCTCCCGTGGCGCGACCTGCGGGCCGGCATGATCGAACGCGGCTGGGAGGACCTCACCCACGTCCGCAAGACCATCGTGGTGGCGGGCCAGCCGATCTTCTGCGCGGGCCTCGACGACCCGCACCTGAAGCGCGACCGCTACGCCGACATCGCGGGCACCCCGGACCCGTCGGCCGCTCTTCGGCTCGGCGTCACGCACTCGCCGGAACCGCGCGTGCTGGACCCGTTCGCCGCGGACGGCTACGACTTCGTGATGGCGGGCCACACCCACGGCGGCCAGCTCCGCATTCCGTTCTACGGCGCCGTTGTCACGAACTGCGAACTGGACCGCGGCCGCGCCCGCGGAGTTTCCCGCTGGGGCTCGCACATGTGGATGAACGTGTCGGCCGGCATGGGCACTTCGCCGTACGCCCCGGTGCGCTTCTGCTGCCCTCCGGAGGCATCGCTGCTGACCCTCGTTCCCCGGCCCGTTACGCCTGGTCAGGGCCGAAATGAGGGGGTCCGATTCGGAGCTGGGGCGGACATGATGTAGAGTTCTACATGTTCCCAGCCGGGGTGTGGCGCAGCTTGGTAGCGCGCTTCGTTCGGGACGAAGAGGTCGCAGGTTCAAATCCTGTCACCCCGATTGAAATAACACGGGTCAGCTCCTGTTCGCAGAAATGCGGACAGGGGCTGATTCGTTTTTGCGGTTAGTTCGGGAGAATTCGGGGAGACGGCCGGCCCACCGCTGGTCGCCACTGGAGGCCGACGCCGACGGGTACCCGCGCAGCGCCGACCAAGCCCCCGGCGCGTGGTCCGGAGCCACCACGGCCGAGTGGCCGTCGAGCCGCGCTCCGGTGGCGAGGACGACAAGCGCCGACCACTCCCACGTAGTCCATTCGAGCGCGAATTCGCCGTTCGCAACTTGCATCTCGCACATCGATCAGAGGCCACGCCTGGCCACAGAGGCGAAAGTCCTTTTCGGTCACGGAAAAGGACATCGGAGTTCCCGATAAGCCACCCGATCGTGTGATGCGTCTCGACACGAGCAGCCGCAGACGGGACCGTACTTCTATGACACTGCGCCATCGTTCCCGACCAAATGATACGGAACGACCACGTAGCGTTAACCCTTACGAGTGAAGGTTGACGGTTCCACTTACGTTGCGTAACGGCTAACTAGATCCAAACGACGTAGGCAGTGGTTCATGCCTCGTTGAATAAATCGGGAGATGCTTGTGATGGACTCCGCCTCCGCCGCCAATCCCTCTCATAGGTCGTGGGTCGTTCTCGC
Source organism: Lentzea sp. CA-135723 (assembly GCF_050936595.1). Classification (NCBI taxonomy): domain Bacteria; kingdom Bacillati; phylum Actinomycetota; class Actinomycetes; order Pseudonocardiales; family Pseudonocardiaceae; genus Lentzea; species Lentzea sp. CA-135723. The sequence continues at coordinate 5,544,733 of NZ_JBNJMK010000001.1, forward strand.
GGCCAAGGCAATTGTGGTGTTGCAGTCCCTGGGGATCGTTTACATGCTGACTTCTACCTGGGTCACCCTCGTGGTGGCCGGCGGGTTCGCCGTCGTCTTCCTGGCGGTCCGTTCGTTGTCGCGGGCCTCGCGGACGGTCGACCGGATCTTCGAGGAGGAGCTCGGCAGGCCCTAGGCTCTCGACCGTGCTGACGCGTGTGTCCGAGGCCCTGGTGAAGCCGGGGCGGGAGCAGGAGTTCGTGGCTCGGGTGCGGGCGCTCGTCCGCACGTTCCCGGAGACGTTCGACGGTCTGGTGGGGCACGAGGTGCTCGTGGACCTCGACGACCCGCTGGTGGTGCGGTACGTGAGCCGGTGGCGCGACGAGCAGGCCCTGGAGAACTACGCGGGTCCCAGGTGGCGTACCGACGCGGTGACCTTCCCGGACGAGGACGAGTACCTGCAGCAACCGTTGGTGCTGCGGCACTTCCGGCACGTCAGCTGATGAAGCCCCGTGCGGGCAGGCCTTCCGGGAAGCGTTCCAGCGCTTCGCCGGCGTCGGCGGCCAGTGACTCGAGCGTCTCGCACTCGGCCGGGGTCGCGGTGTGCGGGACGGCCCAGTAGCAACCGATGGCGCCGATCGGTTCCGGGCGCAGGATCGGGGCCATCAGCAGGCTCCGCACAAATGTCGGCCGATACGCTTCTTGAGGAACCCTCGAATCGAAGCGGATGTCCTTGATCGCCACCGTCTGACGATTCATCATCGCCCATCCGCTGATGCAGTTGGCCGCGGGAAAGCGCTGGCCTTTCCACAACGGGCTCATCGAGTCCTCGTCGGCGTAATAGCAGAGATCACCGTCGAGCAGCACCAGCGTCGCACCGTGCGCGACCAGGGCGGATCTGGCCGTCGTGCGGACGATCCGCTGCACTTCCTCCAACGTGGCCGCCCCGGCGAGGCGTTCCGTCGTCGTTTCGGGCATGCCTCAACATTAACTCCCGGCGGGCCGCGCACCTAGATTTTCTGGCTCGATCAACCTGTTCGCGTCGCGCACTCCGGTGGTGCTCCGCGACATTCCACCCGGCACGTCTCCGGCGGGTGGCAGAGCACGCGGACGGCGAGCCGGTGCGCTCGGGATCCCCTGGAAGCAGCCGGTGACTCTAGTGTTGAGCCGTGACCACGCACCCTTCTCCCGCCATTCCGGACCAGCTGTTCGAGGACCCCGCCGCCGAGACCCGGTGGCGTGAGCGGTTCACGGCTCCCCGCATGAGCCTGCCCGGCTGGGCCGACGACGCACCGGACCGCACCCTGTACGTCTCCAACGCGAGCGGCGTGTGGGAGATCTACTCCTGGGACCGCGCGACGAACGAGCACCGCAAGGTCACGGACCGCCCGAACGGCACGTCGCACGCCACGCTCAACCCCGACGGCACCGAGATCTGGTGGTTCGACGACCACGACGGTGACGAGTTCGGCATCTGGGTCCGCGAGCCGTTCCACGCCGACGGCGGCAAGGCAGAGCCCGCGGTCGCCGACGTGACCCCCGGCTACCCGGCGGGCCTGGAGATCGGCCGCACCATCACGGCCGTGGCCGCCTCCACCGACGACGGCACCACGGTCTGGCTGCACCGCGACGGCCGCAGCGAGGTGATCTACCAGCACGTCAACGACGCCGGCGTGACCGCGCTGGCGAAGGACGAGTCGATCGTCGTGATCGCGCACTCCGAGCACGGCGACAACCGCCACATGGCGTTGCGCGCGCTGAACGCCGAGACCGGCGAGACCGTCGGCGAGAAGTGGGACGGCAAGGGCCTCGGCCTCGACGCCATCTCGTTCAGCCCGGTGCGCGGCGACCAGCGCCTCCTGGTGCTGCACGAGCGCCGCGGCCGCGAGGAGCTCCTGATCTGGGACGTCGCCGCCGGCACCGAACGCGAGATCGTCGTCGACCTGCCGGGCGAGGTGGCGGCCGACTGGTACCCGGACGCGTCCGCGTTGCTGATCGTGCACACCCACCACGCCCGCAACACCGTGCACCGCTACGACCTCACGACCGGCGAAATGTCCACTCTGGACACCGCACCGGGCGTGATCGGCTCCGCGGGCGTCCGCCCGGACGGCACGATCGAGTACTCCTGGTCGTCCGCCGAGAGGTCCACGGTCATCCGCGCGCTGGCCACCGACGGCACCGAGAGCGTCCTGGTAGAGCCCGCCGGCGCCGTCCCCGCGACGTCGCTGCCGCTGGAGGACGTGTTCGTCGGCGACGTGCACGCACTCGTCTCAAGGCCCTCCGGCGAAGGCCCGTTCCCGACCGTGTTCCTGATCCACGGCGGCCCGCACTCGTCCGACGAGGACCGCTTCTCCGCGTACCGCGCCGTGTGGCTCGACGCGGGCTTCGCCACGGTGCACGTGAACTACCGCGGTTCCAGCGGCTACGGCTCGAAGTGGCGCGACGCCATCGAGGGCAGGCCGGGCATCACCGAACTCGAGGACATCGCCGCCGTCCACGACTGGGCGATCGAGTCGGGCCTCACCGACCCCGCGCGCTCGGTGCTCAGCGGAGCCTCGTGGGGCGGCTACCTGACGCTGCTCGGCATCGGCCTGCAGCCGACGCGCTGGGCAGTCGGCGTAGCGGGCGTCCCGGTAGCGGACTACTTCGCGGCCTACGAGGACGAGATGGAACCGCTGCGAGCGTTCGACCGAGCGCTGTTCGGCGGCTCGCCAGAGGAACTGCCGGAGCTCTACCGCGAGTGCTCGCCGCTCACCTACGTGGACCAGGTGACGGCGCCGGTGCTGATCCTCGCGGGCGAGAACGACCCGCGGTGCCCGATCCGGCAGATCGACAACTACCTCGACGCGCTGGCCGCCCGCGGGCACGCGTACGAGATGTACCGCTACGACGCGGGGCACGGGTCGCTGGTGGTGGCGGAGACGATGCTGCAGACGGCGGCCGAGGTGGACTTCGCCCGCCGGCACCTGGCGAAGTAGCTCGCGGGCGGCGTGCCGGGTGACCGGCACGCCGCCGCGGTATCGGGCGCGCTCTCGGGTGACCGGCGCGCTCTCAGATGGTCGGCGGGTTGTCGGTGGTCGGCACGTTCTCGGTGCCCGGCGGGCTGTCGGTGCCCGGCGGGCTGTCGGTGGTCGACGCGATCTCGGTGGTCGACGCGACCTCGGCGACCGGCACGCGCCGGGGGCTGGTGCGCTTCGGGGTTCTGGCGCTCTCCAAGTACCTGGCGCGCTCCGGGATGCTGGACGCGCTCTGGGGGCGGGCGCCATCCAGGTATCTGGCGCGCTCTCGTTAGTCAGCGGGCTTCAGGCATCCGACGTGCTCTCGCGTGATCGGCACGCTCTCGGATGGTCGGCGCGCTCCGGTGAACTGGCGCGCTCTCGGTGGCCGGCACACTCCAGGTATCCGGCACGCTCAGGTGACCGGCGCTCTCTGGAAACACCGACACACTCGGTCATGATCGCGAGTTATCCACAGGCCGCCGGTTTCCTGACCTGCGGCTATGAGGCTAGCGGTAGCCTGTGGATAGAGCGGGAACCAAATCCGGCGATCGCGCGTTGCGTCATGAGGAATCGCGCGGGGGAGCACTTTCCGACGGCGCGGAGCCGACGTAGCCTGGAGGCGGCGCTGCCGAGCGCCTCACCTCCTGATCGGTCACCCACGCTGGCCGGCGTCGCGGAGGCAAAGGGGACGCCTGTCCTCCCGGCACCGGTCGGTCGTGTGCGGAGTCCACACAGCCCGGACGAGCAGGGCTAGGCGTGGGGAACGGCTGCTGCGCGTCCGCGAGAGGCACGTCATGACCGAGCAGAAGTCGTTCAAGCGCCTGGTTCGCGCCCGCATGGAGCGCACCGGCGAGTCGTACAGCACCGCCCGCCGGCACGTCCTGAAGGATGCGCGGCCCACCGGTCAGATGCACGACTCCTGGCTGTTGCGGGAGGTGCTCGACGGTGAGTGGTCCGAGGCGATGCTCGCCGGGCTCGCCGGTGGGATCGGGTTCATGTACTTCGTGTTCGAGTACAAGGGACACGCGCCGATGATGACGATCGTCGCGCGGCACCACCCCGCGCCGTTCATCCCCACCGCGCTCGCGCACGCCGGGATCGCGCACGAGGTCACGTCCACGACGTCCGCGCGCAAGGCGGAGGCGCGGCTGCGGGCTGCGGACGGGCCGGTGATCTGCCTGCTGGGCAGGGAGAAGCACCCGGTCGCCGTGCTTGGGGTCGAGGGTGACGAGGTCACCGTGCTCAATCGCGGCACGCACGTTCAGCAGCGGGCGGAGTTCCTCGCGAGCTGGGGCGCCGGCAAGCACGAGATGATCAGCGTTGGGGAGCGCACGGGCGAGCCCGACGTCGCCAAAGCGATCAGGATGACGTGCGAGCACCTGACGGGGCCGGTGCTGGGCAACAACTTCGATGTCAACTTCGGGTTCAGCGGCATGCGGAAGCTCGCGGACCAGTTGCGCGACAAGGGGAAGAAGGGGTGGGCCCAGCGGTGGGCCGACGACCCGGCCGTGGTCGGGCGGCGGTTGCACGACTGCCTGGAGCTCGAGTACACCGCGCCCGGAGCCACCCGGCCGTTGTACGCCGACTTCCTCGACGAGGCTGGGCTGCCCGGCGCGCGGGATTTTCGCGCGTCAGGGGCGTTGTGGGGTGAGATCGCCCAGGGTGGCGACTACGACGAACTGGCCCGGAAAGTGGACGAGGCCCGTTCCACCGAGGAACGGGCCATCCGTCTGCTGATGTCCTAGGCCGACTGGGCCTGCCACATCCAGTGCGCCTGCTCCAGGTCCTGGGTGATGCCGATCAGCAGGTCCTGGGTGACCAGGTCGGGCTTGTCGGTCTCGTCGATGCGGGCTCGCATGCGGGAGATCAGGGACGCCAGGGAAGTCGTGATGGCGGCTACCACCTGGTCCTCCTTCAGCCAGCCCGACTCGATCTCGGGCACGCCGGACGACTCGGCGATGGTCTTCGCCTTGCCGTTCGGCGTGACGCCGAGGGCTGCCGCCCGCTCCGCCACCTGGTCGGCGGCGTTGCGGGCGAGCACCACGAGCTCGTCCAGCTGGAGGTGGACGCTGCGGAAGTTCTTGCCGATCACGTTCCAGTGCGCCTGCTTCCCGATCAGGGAGAGGTCGACGAGGTCGACCAGGGTCGCCTGCAGGATCTTGCCGACTGCGTCGCGGTCGGCGTCGGCCAGCGGGCTGGTGATCGGGTTCTTGGCCATGGTGAAACGCGCCTCCTCGGACGGTGACCCGGCGTCGCGCGGAACCGTGGCGCCGGTGTCGTCTCTCAGACGGTGACGGTGAGCGCCACCTCGATGTTGCCGCGCGTCGCGTTCGAGTACGGGCAGACCTGGTGGGCCTGCTCGACGAGCTTCTCCGCGACCGCCTGGTCGAGTCCCGGGATGTTCACGGCGAGCTCGGCGGCCAGCTGGAAGCCGCCCGCGCCGTTGGATCCGATACTCACCTTGGCGGTTACCTCAGAAGAAGCGATCTGAATCTTCCCGGCGCGCGCGACGGCTGCGATGGCGGAGTTGAAGCACGCCGAGTACCCGGCCGCGAACAGCTGCTCAGGGTTGGTGTGGTCGCCGCCGGGGCCGCCCATCTCCTTCGGGACCGACAGGATCTCGTCGATCACACCATCGGATGAACGCACCTCGCCGTTGCGGCCTTCGCCGTAAGCAGTTGCCTGAGCCGTGTACAGCGCTTCCATTCCGCTCTCCCTTGAGTCAGTGAACTAAGAGCCTTTCACTCAGGGAGAACGCATCGTGCACGACTTAAATGCCCGAAGGTGACTCAGTTCACGTCCGAGATGGGACGGCGCAGCGCGAACTCGGCGACCTGGCGGCCGATGGTGCGCAGGTTGCGGTCGACGTCGGCGTCCGAGCAGGCGCCGTCGCCGTCGAACTTGACCTGCGCGGAGTTGATCGCGGAGCCCAGCGGCGTGGGCCAGCCGCGCAGCGCGTGCACGATCGAGCGGACGGCGGAGAGGGTGTTCACCGCGGCCTGCCAGCCGTACGCGGCGGTGATGGTGCCCACGGCGCGCCCGTCGAGGTACGGGCGGTCGTCGTCGCGGAGGTCCTCGATGTAGTCCAGGGCGTTCTTCACCAGGCCGGACACGGTGCCGTGGTAGCCGGGCGACACGACGATCACTCCGTCGCAGCGGCGCAGGTCCTCGACCATCCGCAGGGCCACATCCGTGCGGTCCGGCACGGACGGGTCGTAGAAGGGGAGCACCAGGTCAGGCCCGCTGTACTGGATCGTCTGGGCACCCAGTTCCCGAGCGCCCTCCAGAGCAACCCGCAACGCCCTCTCGGACTGCGAGTCGTTCCTGATCGAGCCCCCGATGCCCACCACCGTCACCGTCATGACAACGATCCTTCCACCTCCAGATAACTGGAGATCCAGCGCTACTGGCGAGTAACGTGCAACACATGTCGAACTTCCAGGCAGCCGTGCTGGCCGGCGCACTGCGCTTCGCGTTCGGTCTCCCCGGCCCTGTGCGCCGCCTCATCGCCGGTACCCCGATCCGCCTGGACGGTCAGGACCTGCACCCCGAGGCGCAGCTGTTGCTCAGGCTCCAGCAGCTGTCCGGGACGGACTGGCGCACGAAGACAGCATCCGAGAGCCGCCTAGACCTGGAGTTGAGTTCGAAGCTCGTCTCCGGTCCGCGGATCACCGGGGTCGTCGCGCGCGAGCTGACGATCGGTGAGTTCGCCGGACGCCTCTACACGCCGGCCGGGCTCGAGAAGGGCTCGCCGTTGTTGATCTTCTACCACGGTGGCGGCTGGGTGACCGGAAGCCTCGACAGCCACGACAACCTGTGCCGCTTCCTCGCCAAGGAGGCGAACGTCCGGGTGCTCGCGGCCGACTACCGGCTCGCCCCCGAGGCACGGTTCCCCGCCGCGGCCGACGACGCCGCCGAGGTGCTGCGCTACGCCGTCGCGAAGGCCGAGGACCTGGGCATCGACCCGCGCCGGATCGCGCTCGGCGGTGACAGCGCGGGCGGCAACCTCGCGGCGGTCGCGGCCCACGGCGCGGAGATCGACCTCGCGTTCCTGCTGCTGCTCTACCCCGGTGTGGACGCGTCGGTGCGCCGCCGGTCGCGCGAGATCTTCGGCAACGGCTTCTTCCTCACCGACGAGAAGATGGACTGGTTCCTCGACCAGTACACCGAGGGCGGCAAGGACCGGCACGACCCGCGTCTGTCGATCATGCTCGCCGACGACCTGTCGAAGATGCCCCCGACCTACATCGCGACCGCCGGCTACGACCCGTTGCGCGACGAGGGCGAGGCCTTCGCGGAACGGCTGGCCGCCGAGGGCGTGCCGGTCGTGCTGCGCCGGCACGAGGGCCTCTTCCACGGCTTCGCGAACGTGCTCGGCGTCGGCGGGATCTTCCGCGAGGCCGTGTCCGAGGCGGTCGGCGCGCTGCGGACGGGCTTCGCGCTGGCCAACTCCGCTCAGGACGTCGAGGAGACCGCCTGACGCTGCCGCGACAGCGCCCAGCCGACGAGAGCGATCACGAGCCCGGCCAGGCCTGCCACCAGGAATCCGAGTGGCGGGCCGCTGTGGTCCACTGCGAGCCCGGCGAGCGGCTGACCTGCGGCGACGCCGAACGTGAACGCGGATCCCTGCAAGCCGAGTGCCAGCCCCCGAGCGGTCGGGGGCGCGCTCTTGGCGATCAGCTCGGACGACGCGGTGATCGTCGGCGCGCACGCCAGGTTCATCGGCACCAGCGCCAGCGCGAGCAGCAGCACGTTGCCGTCGCCGAGCCCGACCGGGATCTCCAGCAACGCCATGCAGGCCAGCAGGAACACCCCGGTGGGCACCCGTCGCAGGCTGCCGTAGACGAGCCCGCCCAGTGCCGACGCCGCGCACATCACCACGAAGATCACGCCCAGCCAGCCCTGCTGACCTGACCGCTCCAGCGAGGCGATCGCCGAGATCTCCATGCCGGACAACACCATCGTGGCACCGAACGGGATGATCAACGCGGCGATCATCGGTCCGCGCAGCCACGTCCGCAACGGCGGTGGCGGCCCGTCCACCACGTCGTCCTCGTGCAGCAGCACGGGGTTCACGGCGAACAACACGGCGCTCGCGGTCAGGATCGCCAGGCCGATCATGACCAGCGCCGTGCCGGTCGAGAACTTCGTCGCGATCAGCACGCCCGCCGCGGGCCCGACCATGAACGACAGCTCGACCGAGATCGAGTCGAGCGAGAACGCGGGCCTGCGCTGGGGTTCCGGCACGATCGCCGTCAACGCCTGCCGGCCGATCGACATCACCGGCACCGCGACCAGCCCGTTCGCGAACGCCAGCACCAGCAGCAGGTAGTAGTCCATCAGCGGCGCCGTCACCCAGAACGCGCCTTCGAGCAGGCTCAGCAGCAGCACGAACCGCAGTCCGCGCGTGTCGACGAGCTTGCCCATCAACGGCGACCCGAGGCCGAGTCCGATCATGGTCGCGAACCCGACCGTGCCCGCCGCCGCGTAGCCCTTGTCGAGGGTGGTGACGACGTGCAGCGTCACCGTCACGCCCGCCGCGGTCGGGGGGATCCTGGCGAACAGCATCAGCAGCATCAGGGGACGAACCCCCGGCAGCGCCAGGACCGACTTGAACGGGGCCAGGTTCACGAGGACATCGTCACCCGGCTGGCAACCGGTTTGCGCGCCAGCAGCCACGCCACGCCCGCGACGACCAGCCCGACCACGCCGACGATCGCGAACCCGGCTGGTGCTCCCCCGCGGTCGATCGCGACGCCGGCGATCGGCTGGCCGATCGCGCTGCCCACGGTGAACGCCGACCCTTGCAACCCGAGCGCCAGGCCTCGGGCCGTGGACGGCGCAAGACGGCTGATGTGCTCACCGGACGCGGCGATCAACGGCGCGCACATGAGGTTCATCGGCACGAGGAGCAGGCACAGCAGCAGCACGTTGCCGTCACCGAGTCCGACCGGGATCTCCAACGCCGCCATGAGCGCCAACAGCACGAGAACGCTCGGCACCCGCTTCACGCCGCCGTACACCAGCCCGCCCACGATCGACGCCGCGCACATCGCGAAGAACACCGCGCCGAGCCAGCTCTGCTTGCCGATGTGCTCCAGCGACGCGATCGCCGAGACCTCCATGCCACCGAGGCAGACGGTCGCGCCCACACACACGACCAGCACACCGACGAGCCGTCCGCGCAGCCACTCGAACAGCCGGGGCTGCGGGCCGTCGACGACGTCGTCCTCGTGCACCATCGGCGGGTTCGCCCAGTACAGCAGCACTCCGGCGACCAGGATCGAGACGCCGATGAACAGCAGCGCGGCGTTCGTGGAGAACTTCGTCGCGACGAACACGCCGAGCGCCGGCCCGCCCATGAACGACAGCTCGACCGAGATCGAGTCCACCGACAACGCGACCCGCCGCTTGCTCTCCGGCACCAGCGCGGTGATCACCTGACGGCCGATCGACATCATCGGCACGCCCAGGAGTCCCACCAGGAACGACGACACGAGCAGCGTCCAGTAGCCCATCAGCGGCGCGACCAGCCAGAACGCCGCCGAGGCCGTGACGCTCAGCCCCAGCATCGACCGCAGCCCCCGCGCGTCGACGAGCCTGCCCATCAACGGCGCGCCGATGCCCATGCCGATCGTGCCCATCGCGCCGACCAGCCCCGCCGCGCCGTACCCCCGGTCCAGCGTGACCGCGACGTGCAGCGTCAGGACCACGCCCGTGGCCGCCGGTGGCATCCTCGCGAAGAACATCAGCAGGGCGAGCGGCCGGACTCTGGGCAGCATCAGGACGTGTTTGAAGGGGGCGAGGTCCACCCCGCCATCCTCATACGGATGGCAAAAGGTTTTCTTTGCTAACGATGTGATTCGCCGTACAGCTCTTCCAGCGCCCGGTAGGCCTTGACGACGAACGGCCGTGCGTTCGCATATCTCTCGACGAGCCCCTCGTCCGGTGTGATGGTCTGCGTCGGCTGCACGAGGTCAACGGTCAGCGACTCGATCTCGTCCAACGCCCGCCACGCCAGCAGCGCCGCGCCCACGGCCGACCCGCCGCTGTCCTCGGTGAGGTGCAACGGCATGCCGAGCGTGTTCGCCAAGGTCTGGGCCCAGATCGGCGCGCGGAACGCACCGCCGGTGATCCGCAACGACTCGACGTGCGGCACCGCCTCCAGCACGAGCGCCAACTGCTGACACACACCCTCCACCAGTGCCTTGGTGATCTGCGGAGGGGTGTGTTCGCGTCGTAGGCCGAGCAACGCCGCGTGCGCGGTCGGGTCCCACCACGGCGCGCGCTCCCCCAGTAGGTACGGCAACGCCACGAGCCCGTCGGAGTCGGCTGTTTCCGCCTGCTTGAGCAGCTCGCCGACCGGGACGCCGAACGTCTCCGCGGCCCACTGCGCGACCACCCCGCCGTTGCTGATCGCCCCGCCCCGCACCCACAGCCCCTCGCCGATGGCGTAGCTGAACGTGCGGCCTTCCTCGTCGACCCCTGGTCCCTGCTGGGCGACCCTGAGAGCTCCAGAGGTGCCGAGCGACACCGCGCCCGCGCCGGGGGTGGCCGCGCCGACGCCGAGGTTGCCCAACGGCCCGTCACCACCACCGACGACCACCGGAATGCCCGGCCGCAGCCCGGGAATCACCGCGGTCAACGGCGTCGAGTGCGTCGGCTCGGCCAACGGCGGGAGCTGGTCCGCGGTGACGCCCGCGAACTCCAGCGACGGCTCGTGCCACTGCAACGTGTGGACGTTCATCAGGCCCGTGCCGGACCCCGACGAGTGCTCGTTGAGCAACGACCCGGTCAGGTGCAGGTGCACGAAGTCCTTGATCTCGCACCACTTCGCCGCGCGCACGCCGTTCTCGTGGAACCAGGCGAGCTTCATCAGCGGCGTGAACGAGTGGATCGGCGCGCCGGTCAGCTGGTGCAGCTCACGGCCCTCGGCGGTGCCGCGCAGCCGTTCGGTCTGCTCGACGGCACGGTTGTCGGCCCAGCTCAGGGCGTCCGTGACGGGGCTCAGCGACGCGTCCAGACCCATGATCGAGTGCATCGCGCCGGTCAACGCGATCGCCCGCACGTCCTCGGAGGCCAGCTCGCGCAACGCGTCGAACGCGGCGTCGAGCACCTGCCTCGGGTCGTGCGTGGCCTCAAGACCGCTGGTGCGCATGGGATAGGCGCGTTCGGTCGAGGCCACGACACGCGCCTGCGCGTCGACCGCGACGACCTTGGTCGCCGTCGTGCCGAGGTCCACCGCGAGGACGATCACGCGGCACCTCGCACGGCCGTGAAGACGCCGAAGCTCGGGGACTGCCGCAGCGGCCCCCAGAACTCCTCACCGCGGTCGTCGTCCGGCGTCACGGCCGGGTGGCGCGCGACGTCCAGACCGGCCCGGCCGAGCGCGCCGTCGAACACCCCGCGCTCCCAGTAGAAGGACTCGAAGTCGAACGGCGGTTCGCCCAGCACGTGCACCCTGACCGGCTGTTTAACGTTCATCGGCCCGGTGCGGACGACCTCGTAGCCGTAGCGGCCGTACTGGCCGAGCAGGTCCCAGTCGGCGTCCGGGTTCGGCACCAGCACGACGAGCCGCCCGTCCGGGGCGAGGTTGGCGGTCAGGTTCGCGATCATGGCGTCGAGCGCGGGCACGTCGTCCGCGTAGCCGAGCAGCCACACAGCCGTGACGACGTCGAACTCGCCGAGCACCGGCAGTTCCGTCGCGTCGTGCTGCGCGTAGGTGATGCCGCGCGGTTCGCGGTCCTCGACGTACCGGGCGTAGCCGATCATCTCGCCGGCCGAGTCGACGCCGACGACGTTCGTGGCTCCCAGGTCGTGGAAGAGCCGCGCGTAGAACCCGGTGCCGCACGCGACGTCGAGCACCGACCTGCCGCGCAGCTCACCGACCGCGGACAGCAGCGTGGCGCGTTCGGCCAGGCCGGTCGGGATGTGCTTGGCGCGTTCGTAGATCGCGCCCAACGCGTCGTACTGATCGTCGCTCTCCGCCATGCACCCAACCCTAGGACGGCGGATACCGGACGAACCACTCTTGTCCCACGGGTGCGGCTTGCGAAGTCTCCAGGTCCCAGTCCGCCACCATCGCGTCGATGACGGGCCGGAACTGCACGCGCTCGACCCAGTCGGGCCGCAGTTCCTCGAGGCCGTAGAGCGCGCCGGCGAGGTTGCCCGCCATCGACGCCGTGGAGTCGTTGTCACCGCCGTGGTTGACCGAGACGAGCAGCGCGTCGTTGGGGTTGTCGGTGGCCAGCACCGAGTACAGGGCGATGGCGAGCGCGGTGTCGCCGACGCCTCCCCTGCCGAGCTCCTCGACCTTCGCCACGCTCGGGTCGCCGGTCGCGGCCAGTTCCAGCGCGTGCTCGATGCCGGCGACGACCTCCTCGTGGCCCTCTCGGCGGACCAGGGAGTCGACGGCGACGTCGAGAGCGGTGAGCAACGCCTTGCCGCGCAACAGCTGGTGGACGAGCACGGCGAACACGCCCGCCGACAGGTAGCCGCTCGGGTGGCCGTGGGTCAGCGCCGCGTTGGCCGCCGCGAGCGCGAACACGACGACCGGGTCCTCGTCGGTCAGGGCGACCGGGGCGACCCGCATGGCGCCGCCGCAGCCCTTGGAGTCGTTGACGGGCTTGGTGATCGTCGCCTGCTCGCCGGTGCGCGCGTACTCCTGCAACGCGCTCGTGCAGGTGAGGCCGGGCGCGCGCATGCGGAAGAGGTCGCGGTGCGAGACGAGCCAGCCGTCCGGTTCGTCCACAGTGGAGTGAGGGCCGCGGGCGGAGTCCCACGGCGTCTTCTGCGTGTGCAGCCAGCGCTGGTAGGCGTTCTGGGTGATGCCGGTGAGGTCGCGTTCACCGGTGATGCGTTCCCGCACGTGCGCGCGGATGACCGCCTCGAACGTGAACAGCGTCATCTGCGTGTCGTCGGTGATGTCCGGCTTCTCGGGCAGGTCGGTGATGCCGTCGGGGCCGTGCCGTTCGTAGACGACCTCCATCGGCAGGTTCTCGGTGTTCGCGCCGAGCGCGTCACCGATCGCGCCGCCGATGAGGCAGCCGCGCAGCCGGGAGTTGTTGTGCGGCACCAGGAAGAAGCGCCGGCCGGCGTCGTCGACCCAGCGGCTGGCCTCGCGGGTGGCGGACGGCCGTTCGGCGCAGCCGCAGATCCGCATGTGCTGCGCGGCGGCGTCGCCCAGTTCCACGAAGTCGAACTCGGCCTCGAACGGCCCGCCCGGGTTGACGTGGAGGCGCGGCTTGGAGGCGATCAGCCTGCTCAGGATCGTGTGCAACGGCAGGCGGATCCACTGCTCGACGCCGGCGGGCAGCCGTGACTCGTCGGTGTAGACGCGCAGCACGTCGGACTCGCTCAGCAGCACCTCGCCGGGCAGCAGCAGGTCGCCGTGCGCGGCGTGGTGGCCGAACCCTCCGACGTCGCCCTCGTAGTCGTGCAGCAGCTGTTCCATCGGCGTCAGCGGGTTCACCACGACCTCCGGTACAGCTCTTCGGCGATCTCCCGGACGTCGTGCTCGGGCCCGCCTTCCAACGCGCCCGCGACGGCCCGTGCGACGCCACGCCCTTCGCCGCGCACAGCCTGCGCCAACGCCCCGGCGGCCGTGAACGGGTCGGCGTCCGGCGGGTCGAGCTCGTCGGTCGTGAAGAGGTGCGCGGCCAACATGATCACGGCGTCGACGGCCGGTGAGCCGGGGCCGTGGGTGAGGGCGACGAGCTCGCGGATCCTGTCCTCGTCTAGCCGGGCGACGGCGGCGGGCAACGCCCAGATCAACGCGCCGGGACCCTGTGACGTGATCTTGCCGCGGTAGCTGTTCTTGCCGATGTCACGGGCGCCCTGCCGCGACACCAGGTCGGGCTGCACGCCGGGCTCGCCTGCCCACCGCGCCAACGCCGCTGCCGGGTCCTCCGCCGAACACGCGACCAGCTGGCCGACGAGTCCTGTTCGGACACCCGCGCCGAAAGCGAAACCCTGGTAGGCGGCCACGACCTGCGAGAGGCGGGGCGGCCTGATCCACTCAATGTCCCCCATCGCCGCCAGACCCTACCTGGGCCCGGCGGCGACGTGCCGCCGTGTACCTACGGCAACCAGGACTAGAACGGGGGCTCTCCCCACGGGTCACTGGGAGGCGCATCAAGCGCCCTGTTCCAGCACATTTTGAAGTAGCCAACGCGCGAATAGTCCCGCGTCCCCTGGCTGGCGAGATGGTCACGAGAATCAGGATCAACGCCAGAAAGATCGCAGAGGACGAGAAACACCGAGTAGGCATTCTGCCAACGAGGCGGAACCGTCTTTCCCCTGAGCATCAGCCGCACAGTCTCTTTACTGGCAGTACCCGGAAGGTCATCACGTTCGATGATCCTTTCGCTGATCTGCTGCAGCGTGGGCCTGTCAGCCAAGCGCACGTACCTGAAGAGCAGCTCAGCGAAGTCACGACGTGGGCCGGCAGGCAGCTCGATCAGAGAAGGCATGGTCAGATGACGCGGCATCCCTACCTCCTTCCCCGACCATCTTAGACCAGGGAAGCCCAGTGAAGGCTGAGACTAACCACAAAAAGCCAAGCTTTAACCAGCATGCACCCATCGATGACAAATGCAGTCCGCCACAAACCAGCTTTTCAACGGCCCAGCACCAGGCCTAACACTTGATGCAGGCCGAACGCCCTACCGATCTGCGAACAGCAGGGCTTGGAGCACACGATGGACTCAGAGGAGAGCGCTGCGGAATGGCACTGCATGCTGTCCGAACTTCGCAACGCTAGAACTGACCGCGATGTTCTCGCCGAAGCAGTACTTCGCGAGCACGAGGAGAACCACGACTCAGCCGCGATGTGGTGCACCTCATCCGTTTTGCCGCATCGCGAACGCGATCCGAACTCGACAAGGGAGGTCCTTGCGAAAGATCGCCTAAGGCATCGCGGAAACGAAAACTCCCGCCGCGCCTGGGGCACGACGGGAGTATCTGGACGGAACTCAGAGGCGCTTCGCGAGCTCTTCCGCGACCTCGTAGGTGTTGAGCGCCGCACCCTTGCGCAGGTTGTCACCGCACACGAAGAAGTCCAGCGTGTTCGGGAAGTCCAGCGCCTGGCGAACGCGGCCCACGTATGTCGGGTCGCCGCCCACGACGTCGGCCGGCGTCGGGAACTTCTTCGCCGCCGGGTCGTCGATCAGGACGATGGTCGGCTGCTCCTCGAAGATCTTGTGAGCGGCCTCGACCGTGACCTCGCGCGCGAACGTCGCGTGGACCGACAGCGAGTGCGTGGTGACCACCGGGACGCGCACGCACGTCGCGGACACCTTCAGGTCCGCGATGCCGAGGATCTTGCGGGCCTCGTTGCGGACCTTCAGCTCCTCCGACGACCAGCCGTCGTCCTTGAGCGAACCGGCCCACGGCACCACGTTCAGCGCCAGCGGAGCGGGGAACGGCGAGTCCTCCGCGGACAGACCGGCGGCGGCCAGCACCTCGGCCACGTCGCCCGCCGTGACGCCCGCTTCCTTGCCCGCGAGGGCCGCGATCTCGGCGTACAGGCGGTCGATGCCGGACTGGCCGGCGCCGGAAGCGGCCTGGTAGGAGGCGACGACCAGTTCCTTGAGCTCGAACTCGCGGTGCAGGGCACCGAGCGCCGCCATCATCGACAGCGTCGTGCAGTTCGGGTTCGCGATGATGCCGCGCGGCCGGTTGTCGATCTGGTCCGCGTTGACCTCGGGCACGACCAGCGGCACGTCGGCGTCCATCCGGAACGCGCCGGAGTTGTCGATCGCGATCGCGCCGCGCTCGGCGGCGATCGGCGCCCACTCGGCGCTGATCTCGTCCGGCACGTCGAACATCGCGATGTCCACGCCGTCGAACGCCTCTGGCGAGAGCGCGATGACGGTGAGGTCCTGGCCCCGCACGTTGATCTTCTTGCCCGCCGACCGCGCCGACGCGATCAGCCGCACCTCGCCCCACGGGAAGTCGGAGCGGGTGTTCATGATGTCGATCATCACGGTGCCGACGGCACCGGTCGCGCCGACCAGCGCGAGCACAGGCGCGGTCATCGTCCGGTCCCTGCGTAAACGACGGCCTCTTCGTCGGTGCCCAGGTCGAACGCGTCGTGCAGGGCACGGACGGCGTCGTCGAGCTGGGTGTCGCGGCAGATGACCGAGATGCGGATCTCCGAGGTGGAGATGATGTCGATGTTGACGCCGGCCGTGGCCAGCGCCTCGCAGAACGTCGCCGTGACGCCGGGGTGCGAACGCATGCCCGCGCCGATCAGCGACACCTTGCCGACGTGCTCGTCGTAGAGGACCTGGTCGAACCCGATCTCACCGCGGGACTTCTCCAGGGCGGCCACCGCGCGGGGGCCGTCGTCCTTGGACAGCGTGAATGTGATGTCCGTGCGGCCGGACGCCGCCTGGGACACGTTCTGCACGACCATGTCGATGTCGAGCTCCGCCTGCGCGACGACGCGGAAGATCTTGGCCGCGATGCCGGGGTGGTCCGGAACTGCCGTCACGGTGATTTTGGCCTCGGACCGGTCGTGCGCGACGCCGGTGATCATCGCCTGTTCCACGGGAAGGTCCTCCACTGAACCGGACACGATGGTTCCGGTCTTGTTGCTGAACGACGAACGGACGTGCACGGGGACGTTGTAGCGCCGGGCGTACTCCACGCAGCGGAGCATCAGCACCTTGGCGCCACAGGCGGCCATCTCGAGCATTTCCTCGTAGGTGATCGTGTCGAGCTTCTTCGCGTTCGGCACGATGCGCGGGTCGGCCGTGTAGACGCCGTCCACGTCGGTGTAGATCTCGCACACGTCGGCCTTCGTCGCCGCCGCGAGCGCCACCGCGGTGGTGTCGCTGCCGCCGCGGCCGAGCGTGGTGATCTCCTTCGAGTCCTGGGACACGCCCTGGAAGCCGGCGACGATCACGATGGCCCCCTCGGCCATCGCGTCCTGGATCCGGCTGGGAGTCACGTCGATGATCCGGGCTTTGCCGTGCGCCGAGGTCGTGATCACGCCTGCCTGCGAGCCCGTGTACGAGCGCGCTTCGGCACCGAGTGAGTTGATCGCCATCGCGAGCAGCGACATGGAGATGCGCTCACCCGAGGTGAGGAGCATGTCGAGCTCACGTGCTGGCGGCACCGGCGAGACCTGGCGGGCGAGATCGAGCAGCTCATCAGTCGTGTCACCCATGGCGGACACCACGACGGCGACGTCGTTGCCCGCTTTCTTGGTCGCGACGATCCGCTCGGCCACACGTTTGATCCGCTCGGCGCTTCCCACCGATGAACCGCCGTACTTCTGGACGACGAGCGCCACCGACCTGACCTCCTTCGCGCGACTAAAACCCCACGTCGAAGGCAGCCTACCCGGACCACCTGGTGAGACTCTGGAGCCGTGATGCGCGTGACTACTCTGTCCGGGTGTCGTCAGGTGTCGATGTCGTGGAGGCCCCAGCAGCCGTGCATGAGAGCAGTGCGCGCTCGCGGATGGCCGACGCGCTCAGACACCCGGCGGCCCTGTGGACGGCTCCCGCGCTGATCTACCTGTTCGTCCGGCAGGTCGGGCTCTTCGTGCTGCAGCTCGTCGTCGAGTACCAGAACAGGCTGACCGGCAAGACCGACACGTCCATCGGCAACCTGAAGTCGTGGGACGGCGACTGGTTCCTCGGCATCGCCGCCGGCGGCTACCACGGCGTGCCCGCGCCGCCTTATGACGCGTTCGGCCGCCGCACCGCCGAGACGCCACTGGCGTTCTTCCCCGGCTACCCGGCGTTGATCCGCTGGGTCGACGGGCTGCCCGGCGTGGACGTGGTCGGCGCCGCGTTCGCGGTCAGCCTGATCAGCGGGGTGTTCTGCGCCTACGGGCTGTTCGTGCTCGGCCGGATCGTGCGGGACGGGTCCACGCGCACCGGGTTGATCCTGGTGACGTTGTTCGCGGCGTCGCCGATGGCCGTGGTGCTGTCGATGACCTACTCCGAGGCGACGTTCTGCGCGTTCGCGGTGTGGGCGCTGGTGGGCGTGGTCAAGAAGCGCTGGATCCTCGCCGGGGTGTGCTGCGCGGCCGCCGGTCTCGTGAGGCCCACGGCGGCCGCGTTGATCGTCGCGGTCGGGCTGGCCGCGCTGGTCGCGGTCCTCGCCGACAAGCGCGACTGGCGTGCGTGGGTGGGCGGTTTCCTGGCCCCGCTGGGTCTGCTGGGCTACCTCGCGTGGGTCGGCGTGCAGACCGGTGACGTCATGGGCTGGTTCGGCGTGCAGCAGCGCGGGTGGGGCTCGAAGTTCGACGGCGGCGCGGCCACCTGGGAGTTCGCCTTCGACCACCTGGGCAACCCGCGGTCCGTGCTGGAGACCGGGACCGTCTGGTTGCTGGCGCTGGCGATCGTGCTGGTGTTCTACGCGTGGCGGCGACGGCTCGAGTGGCCGTTGATCGTCTACGGGCTCGGTGTGCTCGTGATGGACATCGGCTCGAACGGCCTGATGAACTCCAAGGCCCGGTTGCTGCTGCCGGCGTTCACGTTGTTGTTGCCGCCGGCGTTGGTGCTGGCGCGTCGCCGGCCTTCGACGGTGCTGTCGGTGCTGGGCATGGCGACCCTGTTCAGCGCCTGGTTCGGGGCTTACTCGCTCGCCGTTTGGCAGTATGCGATCTGATGAACGAGCTGATCTCCGCGCGGCGCAGCCCGCGCGCCTTCGACGGTGCCGCCACGATCTCCGACGCTGACCTGCGGGTGCTGCTGGAGGCTGCCCGGTGGGCGCCTTCGCACGGCAACACCCAACCGGCGCGGTTCGTCGTCGGGCACCGGGGTTCCGCCACGTTCGACGCGATCTTCGAGACGTTGACGCGCGGCAACAAGACGTGGGCGTTCCGGGCTTCGGTGCTGCTGATCGGGTGCGTGGTCACCACCGACGACCGCGGCGACATCCCCAACGTCGAGTTCGGCCTCGGGCTCGCGATGGAGAACATCGCGTTGCAGGCCGTCGACCTCGGGCTGATCGCGCACATGATGGGCGGCTTCGACAAGGCCGCGGCGCACTCGGTCTTCGGGCTGCCCGGCAACGCCCGCGCCCTGGTGGCGATGGCGTTGGGGCGCGCGGGAGCGCTGTCCGACCTGCCGGAGGACCTTCAGGCCCGCGAGCAGCGCGAACGCACGCGCCTGCCGTTGTCCGAGACCGTCTTCACCGGCACCTGGGGCCAGTCACAGCTCGGTTGAGAAGTACTTCGTCGCGACCTCGTTGTGCAGCGGGAACGCCAACGGCACGCAGTCGAAGATGATCGTCCGCTCGGACGCCTCGTCGTTGGGCACGAACGGCGGCATGTCCTCGGCGTTGATGGCGGGCGCGGTGGCGAACATCAGCACCGTTCCCCCGTCCGGCGTCGACACGAAGTGCAACGGCCGCAGGTCGTCGGGCGGAATCCGCACGCCCGCCTCTTCTTCGAGCTCCCGCACGGCACTCTGCTGCCACGACTCGCCGCGGTCCATGAACCCGCTGACGAACGCCAGCTCACCGACCGGCGGAATGGCCCTGCGGACCGTGAGCAGCCCCGTCCGATGCCCGTCCTTGACCGGCACCAACAGGACTACGACGGGCGATGGGTTCGCCCAGACCATGTGCCCACATCGACCGCACGCGCGCGGGTACGCGGCCGTGTCGGCGTACGGGGCACCACAGCTGTTGCAAAAGTCGTCACGCGCCATGTGTTGGAACCTAGTTCAGGCGCCTAACGAGCTTAAGGACGATCGCTCGAACGCCGAGCCAGAAAAGCGCGGCGAGGCCGAAGTTGACGATCACTCGCAACTTGGCGTCCTGCGGGTTGAACAGGTCTTTGAAGGCGAGCGAGATCGGCTCGGCGAGGGATCTGATCGTGGTGGTGATGGGGTTGTCGGGGTTGGCCCCGCCGACGGTGAGCACGACGTGGACGACGAGCACGACCGCCAGCGCGAGGCCGACCCAGCTGATGATTCCGGCGGCTATCCCGACCGCACGCGTCCGCATACCGCCGGAATCTACTACCCAGTAGGTCGCTGCGCGACGAACTCAGTAGCGCGACACCGCGCGTGCCAGCAGACCCGTGACGATCAGCCAGAACACGGCGGCGAGGCCGTAGTTCAGGAAGACGTCGAGGTTGTAGTTGCCGGTGTTGAAGAGACCGGGGAAGAACAGGGCGAGGGGCTCGGCCAGGGACTGGATGAACTTGAAGAACGCGTTGCCCTGGTTGGCTCCGAGAATGATCATCAAGATGTAGAGCACCTCGATGAAGGCGAAGAGCGCGCCGATGCCGCTGATCACGCGGGAAGCCGTGCCGCGGCCACTGGTGGTACGTAATCTGGACATGGCTGTTCAATTCCCGGCTTCGTGCAACCCAAAACTTGCAAGTTGACTTGCTTTGCGCAGGTGAGGCCGGTTGGAGCAACGCGGATCCGCCGTGCGACGGACTCTTCCGGAGACCTCGGACAAAACGGGCGCGCCCCCGCGAGATGTCCCACGATCCGGTCGTCGAGTTCCATCGAAGGCGGGACTGTGGCTAGGCTGTCCGGCGTGTGGCGTTCCCTCCTGCTTCGCTGCCGTGACGGGGTCTGATCAGACCGGCCCCCCGTCGCGGGACTCAGCGTTGCCGCCGGTCGTTCCCCAGCGACGACCCGCAGGAGTACGAGGACCATGACCTCCAACGAGGCCTTCACCACCGTCAGCCCCGATTCGCCGGACGCCTACAGCTCCGGCTCGAGTCGGATTCGCAAGCCCTCCCGCAAGGCGCCGGAGGAGCAGCAGTCGTGGAACCGCCAACTGGGCAGCAGCATGCCGTTCCACCGGTACCGGCCGTTCCACGAGGTAGTAGAGGTCGTCGACCTGCCTGACCGCACCTGGCCCACCAAGCGGGCCGACACCGCGCCGCTGTGGTGCGCGGTCGACCTGCGGGACGGCAACCAGGCGCTGATCGACCCGATGTCGCCCGCCCGCAAGCGGAAGATGTTCGACCTGCTGGTGCGGATGGGCTTCAAGGAGATCGAGGTCGGGTTCCCGGCGGCCAGCCAGACGGACTTCGACTTCGTCCGGGAGATCATCGAGGACGGGGCGATCCCGGACGACGTGACGATCCAGGTGCTGACGCAGTGCCGCGAGGAGCTGATCGCGCGGACGTTCGAGTCGCTGCGCGGGGCCGGCAAGGCGATCGTGCACTTCTACAACTCGACGTCGGTCCTGCAACGGCGAGTGGTGTTCCGCTCCGACCGCGACGGCATCAAGAAGATCGCCACGGACGCCGCGAAGTTCGCCAAGAGCATCGAGAAGGACTACCCCGAGACGGACTTCCGGTACGAGTACTCGCCGGAGTCGTACACGGGCACCGAACTGAGCTACGCGCTCGAGGTGTGCAACGCGGTGCAGGAGATCATCGCGCCCACGCCGGAGAAGCCGCTGATCATCAACCTGCCGGCGACGGTCGAGATGGCCACGCCGAACGTCTACGCGGACTCCATCGAGTGGATGTCGCGCAACCTCGCCAACCGCGAGGCCATCATCCTGAGCCTGCACCCCCACAACGACCGGGGCACCGGCGTCGCGGCGGCCGAGCTCGGCTACCTGGCCGGCGCCGACCGGATCGAGGGCTGCCTGTTCGGCAACGGCGAGCGGACCGGCAACGTGTGCCTGGTGACGCTGGCCATGAACATGTTCAGCCAGGGCATCGACCCGCAGATCGACTTCAGCGACATCGACGAGGTGCGCCGCACGGTCGAGTACTGCAACCAGCTGCCGGTGCCCGAACGGCACCCGTACGGCGGTGACCTGGTCTTCACGGCGTTCTCGGGCAGCCACCAGGACGCCATCAAAAAGGGCTTCGAGGCGTTGGAGGCCGACGCCAAGGAGGCAGGGACGCACGTCGACGACTTCCAGTGGGAAGTGCCGTACCTGCCGATCGACCCCAAGGACGTCGGCCGCAACTACGAGGCCGTCATCCGGGTCAACTCGCAGTCCGGCAAGGGCGGCGTGGCGTACCTGATGAAGCAGGAGCACCACCTGGACCTGCCGCGGCGCCTGCAGATCGAGTTCTCGAAGGTGATCCAGGAGGTCACCGACACGCAGGGCGGCGAGATCAACCCGAAGGAGATGTGGGACGCCTTCGCGGAGGAGTACCTGCACGGCCGGGTGCCGATGTACCTGCTCAAGCACAAGGCCACGTCGGACGGCAGCGGGCACGAGGAGATCACCGCGACCCTGCTGATCGACGGCGACCAGCAGGAGATCACGGGATCGGGCAACGGTCCCATCGCGGCGTTCGTGGACGCGCTCGCGTCCGTCGGGTACGACGTGCGGGTGCTGGACTACGCCGAGCACGCGCTGTCCGCCGGTGACGACGCCCGCGCGGCCGCCTACCTCGAGTGCGCGGTGGGCGACCGGGTGCTGTGGGGCGTGGGCATCGACTCGTCCACGGTCGCCGCGTCGTTCCGCGCGATCGTGTCGGCGATCAACCGCGCCAACCGCTAGGAGACGACGGACGGGGAGGACGCGTGCGGCACCAACAGCCGCGGCGCGCCCTCCCCGTTCGCCTGCACGGCCCAGATGCCCTCTCCCGGCAGGCCGTAGGCGATGGTGTCGTTGTCGAGCCACACGACCTGGTCGTCGATCCCGCGGGTCTCGGCCAGCGGTGTCTCCACCATCGTGGTCAGGTCCAGCACGTGCTGGCGCCACGGCCGCGCGCCGTCGCCGGGCACGCGCTTCTTGAACGCCAGGCGCTTGCCGTCCGGTGACAGCGACGGGCATTCGGCGTTCTCCCGCACCGGTTTCGCGGACTCGTCCGTCGCGTCGCCCTGCACCAGGTACGTCTTGCCGCCGGTGCTGAGCGTCGCGTAGTAGGTGCGGTCGTCGGGGGTGAACGTGACGCCCCACCAGTTCATGTCGTTGGTCGTCTTCATGCCCTCGACGCGGGTGCCCTCGACGTTGCTGGAGTAGACCTCGGTCTCCTGGTCGTAGATGCCGGTGCGCGTCGAGAACGTCCCGGCCTGCGCGTACGAGTCGCCGGTGACGAACGTCGTCCACGACGCCATCCGCCCGTCCGCCGACAGCTTCGCCCGGTTCGGCACGCCCGCCACGGCCATGCGCTTGCGCTCGTTCAGCGCCCGGTCGACGAACACCGCCGACGAGCCGGGCAACGGGCCGGAGCCGTCCGCGAGGCACAGCCCCTCGCCCGCCGCCGTGAAGAAGCGCTTGCAGGACAACGAACTCACCCGTCGCGGCCCACCCGGCGCGGTCAGCGGCACCGAAGCCACCTTCCCGCTCACCTCGTCCACGAACACCAGCCGCCCGGACTCCAGTTCGACCGGTCCCTCCTCCACCGCGACGGAGACGACGTCCGGCGTCCGCAACGCGTAGGCGGTGGCACCGGCACCCAACGCGAGCACGGCCACGACGACGATCAGGATCCTCACCACGCGAACCACGTCCACAGAGCACCGAACAGCACGGAAGAAGCGGCACGGGCCAGCACCTGCCCGGTCTGCAGCAGGGCCAGACCGGACGTGCGCAGCTCGTCGGGGATCATCGGCCCGGCCACAGCCATCAGCACTCCGTCGGTGCACGCGTAGAACAACCCGTGCAGCACCAGAACCCCTACGAGCAACGAAATCCCGGACGCACCGACCAACAACACGTACGCGCCGGCGAGCGCCACGTGCCCGAACACGAACACCCGGAACCGCCCGACCCGGTCGGCGAGCGACCCGAGCGGCACGGCGGCGAGCAGGTACACGCCGGCCGTGCCGAGGGGCAGCAGGGCGATGTACGCGACCTCGACGTCCAGCTTCTTCTGCAGCAACAGGTAGACGAACCCGTCGCCCAAGGTCAGGAAGCCGAGCCCGCACGCGACCAGGCAGACCCGCCGGAACGGCCTGGACCGCAGCAGTCCGAACGCCGATCGCAACGACACCGCGACGCGTGGCAGCACGTCCCGGTGATCCCGCACGAACAGCACCAGGACCAGAAACCCAACAGCGGCAAAGCAGAAGCTCACCACGAACACCACGTCGTAGCGGGCAGGCAACGTCCACAGGAGGCAGAACGCCACCAGCGGGCCGAGGAACGCGCCCACGGTGTCCATCGCGCGGTGGACACCGAAGGCCCGTCCGAGCGCCGAGGGCTCGCTGCTCAACGTGATCAGCGCGTCCCTCGGCGCGGTGCGCAAGCCCTTGCCGGTCCGGTCCCCGGCCAGCACGAGCCCCATCGCGGTGGCCGAGGTCCCGGCGGCGAGCAGGCCTAGCTTGCCCAGCGCCGAGATCCCGTACCCGAGTCCGGCCACGAACTTGCGCCGTTGCCAGCGGTCCGCAGCGTGACCGCCGGCAACGCGAACGAGTGCCGTCACACCGGTGTAGATGCCGTCGAGCAGACCGAACTGCAGTGGGGAGAACCCCAGCCCCAGCACGAGGTAGAGCGGCAGGATGGCGGTGACCATCTCGGACGAGACGTCCGTGAGCAGCGATACCGCGCCCAGCGCGAGCACGTTGCCCGCGATCCTGCCGGTGCCACCCGCCGCTGGAGCTTGTCTTGCTGTTGCGATGTACACGACGGCCTCCGGCTCAGCAGCCAAGAACGGCTAGCGGCAGTTGAAAGGACCGGCCTTGTCGCGCACCTTGCCCGCGGTGTCGATGATCTCCCAGGAGAAGGAGCGACCGGACAGGGTGAGCTTCATGACGCCGTGGGTGTCCGCGAACCAGCTCTCGACGCCCTTGCGGGGCGTGACCTCGTCGTAGAGGAAGTCACCGCCGATGCCCACGATCGCGGAGCGCAGGCCGTTGGCCTCGTCGACCGAACCGCTCTTGTTCAACGGCTTCAACCGCTCGTAGTGGTGGTCGTGACCGTTCAGCACCAGGTCGGCCTTGGCGTCCGCGAACGCGTTCCACAGCGGCGCCATCACGGCCTTGTCGCCGTACTCGCCCGAGTTGAACCGCGGGTGGTGCCAGTAGCCGACGACGCACGCCTTGGTGTTCGCGGCCAGGTCGGCCTTGAGCCAGTTGAGCTGCGTCGAGTCGGCGCCGGTGTCGTACACCTTCTGGGAGTCGAACGACACGAAGTGGAACTCGCCCGCTTCCCAGCTGTAGTACGGCTTCCCCTGCGGGAACGCCTGCGTGCCGAAGTAGGACTTGTAACCGTTGAGGTTGTCCTCCCACTCGTGGTTGCCCGTCGCGGGGTGCGTGATGTTCTTGTACTTGCCCCACGACTTGTCGTAGTGCGCCTTGAACTCCGCGAGCGTGCCGGAGTCGTACTGGTTGTCGCCGACCGTGAGGATGTGGTTCGGCTTGATCTGCTCGATCAGCTTCGCCGTCTCGTAGTGCTCGGTGTTCGTCAGCGACGCGATGTCACCGGCGGCGACGACCGTGATGGTGTCGCCGGGCGCGGCGGGCTTGGTGGTCGCCTGCACCGCGTTGCTCGCCGGGCCGAGGTTGCCGGCCGCGTCCCGCGCCTTGACGGTGTAGGCGAACTGCGTGCCCGACGCGAGGCCGGTGTCGGTGAACGTGGTGCCCGTCGGGGTGCCGACGACGCTGCCGTTGCGCAGCACGTCGTACCCGGTCACGCCGACGTTGTCGGTCGCGGCCGTCCACTGCAGGCTGACCGAGCTCGACGTGGTCGCGGTCGCGGCGAGCCCTGCCGGTGCGGTCGGCGCCGTGGTGTCGCCGTTGGGGTTGGCGCCCCAGACCTCCAGGCCGAACATCGAGTAGCCGTAGGTCGTGCCGCGCTTGGTGCCGTAGATCCGCACGTACCGGCCGGACGCGGACAGCGCCGTCTCGTCGACGCCGCCGTTCTGCCCGGTCAGGGTCTTCTTCGTGCTCCACGACGACCCGTCGTTCGACGTCTGGATCTTGTACTCGGAGGCGTACGCGGCCTCCCAGCTGATCTTGACCTTGGCGATCGTGGCGACGCCGCCGAGGTCGACCGCGATCCACTGCGGGTCGACGCCTTCGAGGCTCGCCCACCGGGTGGCGGGGTCCCCGTCGACGGCGTTGGCCCCGCCGAACGTCTCGGCCTCGACGGACGACGTGGTGGTGGGCTTGTTCGCGGAGAGCAGGGTGTCGGCCGCGTGCGCCGTGCCGGAGCCCGCGAGCTGCGGGACCACCAGCGCGAGGAGCGCTAGCGCGACACCCGTCCGGGTGCGTTTTCTGATCACTTCGTCCTCCTGGGCAAGGGGCGGCGGCTCGAAGGATTGGTTAAGAAGCTTTCCAATTGAGTTCGGAAGGTAGGGGCGGCCGAACTCGCAGGTCAACGAGATGGAGGCGGGCCGGGCGCGGACAGGACCACCGCACCGGCCATGACCTGGCTCACACGAGGAGCGGCGCCGGGCCCAGCTCTGCCCGAACGAACAGCCACAACGGGTTCGATCCGTTGTGGACCGGATCCTGTGGACGCGCTGAAGAAAGACCCTGGCCGGGATTGTTCACCTGGGTCACGTACGTTCACCGATCATGAGCACCGCAGCCAGCCTCGTCGTGCTGTTCCTGGTCGCCGTCGTGCCGTTGGCACCGACGGAGGCCGTGCTCATCGGCGCCGGTGTCCTGGCCGCGTCCGGTGAGGTGCCGCTCTACCTCGTCGTGCTCGTCGCCGCGGCGGGCTGCCTGGTCAGCGACTTGATCAACTTTACCGCAGGGCGCCGGATGGGCATGAAGGCGCTCGACAAGGTCAACAAGAACGCCAAGGCGCGCGCCATGGTCGTGTGGACGGCCGACCAGCTCGCGTCCAAGGGCGAGACGATCCTCATCGCCGCGCGGTTCCTGCCGGCGGGCGGCATCGTCGGGGCGTTGCTGACGGGGGCGCTGAAGTGGCCGTTGCGGCGCTTCGTGCCGGTGGCGGCGCTGGGGTCGACGCTGTGGAGCCTCTACCCCGCGACCGTCGGGTACATCGGCGGTCAGCTGGTCGACGAGGCGTGGCTCGCGATGCTGTTGTCGTTCGGCGTCGCCACGCTCATCTCCATCCCCATCGGCATGGCGATCCGTGCGCGCAACGCCAGCCGCACTCTCTCGTACGCCGAGGCGTCGTCGTAGAGCACCGCGAACCGGTCCGCGGCCGTCAGCAGTGCGTCCACCTCGAACGCCATCTGGGCGTCGCCGGACAGCCGTTCCAGCAGTGACACCCAGCGCAGGTTGAAGAGCATCAACGCGTCCCGCACGCGGCCAGGTCTGGCGGCGAACTCCGACCGCGTGACGACGAAGAAGCAGCCGCCGGGGAACACGCGGCGCTTCGAGTAGTCGAGCCAGCGCTCGGCCAGGTCGAGCAACGTCCCGCCGGCCACCACGACCTCGCGCGCGAAGATCTCCGCGGCCGTGTGCACGGTGCAGATCTGGAGCTCTTCCTTCGCGCCGAAGTGCGAGAACACCCCGCTCTTGCTCATGCCGAGCTCGACCGCGAGCCGCCCGATCGTGACTCCTTCGAGCCCGTCGACGGACGCGATCTCCGCCGCGCGAAGGAGGATCGAGCCACGACTGTCCATGGCACGAGGACAGCGGAAAGCCCTGGAGAAACGACCGGGGCCACCTCGAAAGGTGGCCCCGGATCGTTCACGACGGTTCCTACGGGTTCAGCGCCTCGGTGACCGACGCCGGTCCGACGAGTGGCACGTCGGGCGACAGGCCGTCGCCCTCCTCCACCAGGATCGGCTTCACCTCGTGCGCCTGGATCTCGCCGGACTGGATCTGCTCGGCGTAGTGGCACGCCACCTTGTGCCCCGGCTTGAGCTCACGCAGCACGGGCCGTTCGGTGTCGCACTTCGTCGCCTGCTTCCACGGGCACCGGGTGTGGAACCGGCAGCCGTTCGGCGGGTTCGCGGGCGACGGCAGGTCGCCCGCGAGCAGGATCCGTTCGCGCCGGTCCTCGACCACGGGGTCGGGCACCGGGATGGCCGACAGCAGCGCCCGCGTGTACGGGTGCAGCGGCTCGGCGTAGAGGGCCTCGGAGGTGGCCTCCTCGACCAGGCCGCCGAGGTACATCACGCCGACGCGGTCGGAGATGTGCTTCACGACGGCGAGGTCGTGCGCGATCACCAGGTAGGTCAGGCCGAACTGCTCCTGGAGCTCCTCCAGCAGGTTCACGACCTGGGCCTGCACCGACACGTCCAGCGCGGACACCGGCTCGTCGGCGACGATCAGGTCCGGGTTGAGCGCCAGCGCCCGCGCGATGCCGATGCGCTGCCGCTGACCGCCGGAGAACTCGTGCGGGTACTTGCGCAGCGCCGTCGTCGGCAGGCCCACGGCCGTCAGCAGCTCGCGCAGCCTCTTGGCGGTGGACTCCTTGCCCTCGTCCAGGCCGTGCGCCCGCAGGCCCTCGACCAGGATCGACTCGACGGACTGACGCGGGTCGAGCGACGACAGCGGGTCCTGGAACACCATCTGGATCCGGCGCCGCATCTTGCGCAGCTCCTCGCCCTTCAGCGCCGAGAAGTCCTGCCCGTCGAAGACCATCTTGCCCGCGGTCGGCTCGTTGAGCCGCAGCATCGCCCGCCCGAGGGTGGACTTGCCGCAGCCCGACTCGCCGACGAGCCCGTACGTCTCGCCGCGCTTGATCTCCAGGTCGACGCCGTCCACCGCGTAGACGTGGCCGACCGTGCGGTCGAAGAACACCCCCCGCTTGATCGGGAAGTGCACCTTCATGTCCTGGACGGAAACCAGGGTCTCGCTCATACCGGCACCTCCTCGGCGGCGGGAGTTCCCGGCACGACCGGGTTGTGGCAGCGGAGCAGACGGCCCAGCTGGTCTTCCTCCGCCGGTGTCTCCGCACGGCAGATGTCCAGCGCGTTCGGGCACCGGGGAGCGAACGCGCAGGCGCTCGTCCACGGGATGTTGTCCGCGACGGATCCCTTGATGGGCGTGAGCTTCTCGCCCCGCCCGGCGTCGAGGCGCGGGATCGAGGCCAGCAGGCCGTGCGTGTACGGGTGGCGCGGCTCCGAGAAGAGCGGGTGCCGCGGCGCCTTCTCGACGACCTTGCCGCCGTACAGCACGTTGACCTCGTCGCACAGGCCCGCGACGACACCCAGGTCGTGGGTGATCATCACGAGCGCCGTGCCGAGGTCCTGGACCAGTTCCTTCATCAGCGTGAGGATCTGGGCCTGGATGGTCACGTCCAGCGCCGTCGTCGGCTCGTCCGCGATCAGCAGCTTCGGCCGGCACGCGAGCGCGATCGCGATGAGAGCGCGCTGCCGCATGCCGCCGGAGAGCTGGTGCGGGTACTCCTTGAGCCGCCGGTTCGGGTCCGGGATGCCGACCTTGTCCAGCAGGTCCTTGGCCTCGATCATCGCTTCCTTGCGGGCCAGGCCGCGGTGCCGTTCGAGCACCTCGGTGACCTGCAGGCCGATCGGGATGACCGGGTTGAGCGACGACAGCGGGTCCTGGAAGACCATGCCGAGCTCGCTGCCGCGCTTGTCGCGCATCTGCTTGTCGGACAGCTTCAGCAGGTCCGTGCCGTCGTAGGAGACAGTGCCGGTGATCTTGGCGCCGCGCTTGGGCAGCAGACCCATGATCGCGAGCGAGGTCACGGACTTGCCGCAGCCCGACTCGCCGACGAGCCCGACCGTCTGGCCGGGCTCCACGTCGAAGCTGACGCCGTCGACCGCGGTGAACGGTTCCTCGCCACGACGCTGGAACACGACGGAGAGGTCACGAACTTCGAGCAGTGCCACGACGACTCACCGCCTGTTCTTCGGGTCGAGGGCTTCGCGCAGGGTCTCGCCCATGAGCGTGAAGCCGAGCGCGACGATGATGATGCAGATGGCGGGGTACGCGGCGAGCTGCGGGTGGGTGTCGAACACCTTCTGCACGTCGCCGAGCATCTGACCCCACTCCGGGATCCGGTCGTCCGGGTTGCCGAGGCCGAGGAACGACAGCGCGGCCGCCTCGATGATCGCCGTGGCGAGCACCAGGGTCGACTGGACGATCACCGGGCCGAGCGAGTTCGGCAGCATGTGCCGGAACACGATCGCGCCCTTCTTCACGCCGAGCGCCGTCGCGGCCAGCACGTGGTCGCTGTGCCGTTGCGCCAGCATCGAGCCTCTGAGCAACCGGGCGAACACCGGGATCTGCACGATCGCCACCGCGAGGATCACGGTGAACTGGCTCGGCCGCGCGAACATCGCCGCGATCGAGAACGCCAGCAGCAGCGACGGCAGCGAGAGCATGACGTCGACGACGCGCATGACGACCGAGTCGACCCAGCCGCCGAGCGCGCCCGCGAGCGTGCCCAGGATCAGGCCGCCGGTGAGGCCGATGATCGTCGCGCCGATGCCGACGATCAACGTCTGCTGCGAGCCGATCAGCAGGCGCGACAGGAAGTCGCGGCCCTGCAGGTCACCGCCGAGCGGGTGGCCGGGCTGGGCGGGCGGGATCTCGTTGCGCGCCTTGACGACCTGGTCGATCAGCATCGGGCTGGACGGGTCGTGCGGCGCGAGCCACGGCGAGAGCAGCGAGACCGCGACGAAGATGCCGATGATCACCGCGCCGGTGAGGAACACCGGGCTGCGCTTGAGCCGCTTCCACGCGCTCGCCGCGAGCGAGACACCCGCGGTCTCGGCGAGGCCGTCGATCTTGTCCTTCTTGCTGGTAACACCAAGAGCCACTGGTCTCACCTCGTCCTGATGCGCGGGTCGATGAGCGCGTACGAGAGGTCGACCAGCAGGTTGACCACGACGTAGACGCTCGTGGCCATGATGATCAACAACAGCAGCACCGGGTAGTCACGCCGTTCGAACCCGATGGCGAGCGCCTCGCCGACACCGGGGAAGCCGAACACCTTCTCGGTGAGCACCGCGCCCGACAGCAGCGCGCCGGTCTGCAGGCCGATCGTCGTGACGACCGGGAGCATCGCGTTGCGCAGCACGTGCCGGCGGCGGATCACCGGGGCGGTGAGGCCCTTGGACTCGGCGGTGCGCACGAAGTCCTCGTCGAGCACGTCGAGCACGGCCGCGCGGGTGATCCGGAAGATCACCGCGAACGGGATCGTGGCGAGCGCGATCGACGGCAGGATCAGGTGTTCCAGCGCGTTGAACGTCGCGTCCCACTCGCCGGTGATGATCCCGTCGAGCGTGAAGAAGCCGGTGACGCGGGTGGCGTCGATGGCGTCCTGCCGGCCGCTCGAAGGCAGGCCGAGCGCGGACGAGGCGACGCCCTTGAGCACGAAGGCCAGGAAGAACACCGGCACCGCGACGCCGATGAGCGAGCCGACGACGCTGAGGTTGTCGAAGATGCCACCGCGGCGCTTGGCCGCGAGGTACCCGAGCGGAACGCCGACCGCGATCGCGATGAGGATCGCGAAGAAGCTCAGCTCGAGCGTCGCGGGGAACCGCGTCAGGAAGATGTCGAGCGCCGAGTCACCGGGCTGAACACCGGTGGAGACGCCGAAGTCGCCGGTCGCCGCGCGACCCAGGAACTTGAAGTACTGGAGGACGATCGGTTGGTCGAGGCCGAGCTGCTTGGTGAGCTCCGCCGCCTTCTCCGGAGTAGAACGATCTCCCAGGAGGGCCGAGACCGGCCCTCCTGGGAGCACGCGCAACCAGGAGAAGAGCAGCAGCGAGAGCACCAGCACCACGCCGACCAGCTGAACCAGCCGTCGAATGGTGTAGCGGAGCACTTGAGCTACCCCGTTGTTCTCTTGTGGTGGGAGTGGGCGCCAGGACCGGCGGCCTCGACCGGGGCCGAGGCTGCCGGTCGAGGCACCGGTTCAGGCTCAGCCCTTGGAGACGGGGCCGAACTTCTCGTCGGTCAACGGGCTGGGCACGAGACCCTTGACGTCGGACTTGAGCACCAACGCGGGCGGGGAGTGCGAGATCGGGATCGCCGGAAGGTCCTCTTCCATGATCTTCTTGTTGATCTCTTCGTACAGCTTCGTGCGGTTGGCCTCGTTCGGCTCGGAGTTGGCCTTGGCCAGGTCCGCGGCGAGCGTGGCGCCCCACGGCGACACACCGGTGTTGAAGCGGTTGTCGGTGCGGCCGAAGAACGTGCCGACCCAGTTGTGCGCCGTGCCGTTGTCGCCGGTCCAGCCCAGGAGGAACAGGTCGGGGATACCGCCGTCGACGTCGGTCAGGTAGCCACCGTTCCACGGCTTGGTGACGACGTCGATCTTGATGCCGGCGGCCTGCAGGTCACCGGAGATGGCGCCGAACAGGTCCTTCGGGGACGGCATGTACGGGCGCGTGACCTCGGACGGCCAGTAGAACTTCAGCGTCAGGTCGGTGGCACCGGCCTCGGCCAGCAGCGACTTGGCCTTGTTGACGTCGTAGCCGACGGCCTTCAGGTCCTTGTTGTAGCCGTTGACGGTGTCCGGCATGAACTGCGTCGCGACCTTGGCGCCCTCGGGCAGCTGCGACTTGACGAGCTGCTCGCGGTTGATCGCGTACTGCAGCGCCTGGCGGACCTTGAGGTCGGCGAGCTTCGGGTTGTTCTTCTGGTTGATGCCCAGGTAGAACACGTTGAACGCCGGGCGGATCGCCACGTTGAAGCCGTCGGTCTTCAGACCGGCCCAGTCCGCCGCGTTCGGCAGGTCGTAGCCGTCGATGTCGCCGGCCTTGAGCGCCTGCTTGCGGGCGGTCTCGTCCGGGATGATCTTGAAGACGATCTTGTCCAGCTTGGCCTTGGTGCCGTGGTAGCCGTCGTTCTTGACGAGCTCGACGGTGTTGTTGGCCTTGTCGTACTTGCTGAACTTGAACGGGCCCGTGCCGGTCGGGTGCTCGTTCGCGTACGCCGGGAAGGTGAACGCGTCACCGGCGGCCTGGACGTTGTCCGCGTCGTACTTCTGCAGCGCCGTGGGGCTGGAGATCGAGAACGACGTGAAGCCGAGGACCGACGGGAACTGCGAGGTGACCTCGTTCAGCTCGACGACGGCGGTCTTGGCGTCCGTGGCCTTGCACGACTTGAACAGGGAGGGCTTGTCCGGCGTGCTCGCGAAGCCGCCGAAGTTGTCCAGCCAGTACTGGGAGACGGCGTCGGACGTGCCGGCGCCCTTCTGGTTGTACCAGCGGTTGAAGTTGAAGCAGACGGCCTCGGCGTTGAAGTCCGTGTCGTCGTGGAACTTCACGCCCTCCTTGAGGGTGAACGTCCACGTCTTGCCGTCCGCGGAGGGCTCGTACTTCGTGGCGAGCGCGGGCTCGACCTCGGCGGTACCCGGCTTGAAGCCGACCAGGCCCTCGAACATCTGGCGTGAGACCCGGAAGGTCTCGCCGTCAGTCGCGTAGAACGGGTCGAAGAGCTTCGGCGCGCCGGCGGCGCCGAAAGTCAGCGTGCCGCCTTCCTTGCCGCCGCCGCCAGAGTCGCGCTGGGATTGCGCGCAACCGGACAGGGCGAGCGCGCTGACGCTGAGGAAGCCGATCGCGGCAACCCAACGGCGGCGAGCCGTTACTGAGTGGACCATCAAACACCCCTTGGACAATCCGCACATCTCACGGTGTGGTCGCCGACCATAACCGTTGTTCATACCCCGTCCGGGGTTACTCAGGTCACGATCCGGCCACTAGACCAGGCATTCTGATACGTCCGGCGCACGGCCGCTGACCCAACGTGAGCACGGCAGATGCGTCGGACGCTCTCCTAGGCTGTAGAAACAACAACGACACGCGGAGGAGGTCGCATGAGCAGATCGGTCGAGTTCCGCGTGCTCGGCCCCCTCCAGGTACTGCTCGACGGTGAACCGCTGCTGGTCAGAGCCGGTAGGCAGCGGGCGTTGCTGGTGTCACTGCTGTTGCGCGCGGGCACCTCGGTGACCGTGGACGAGCTGGCGGTCAACGTCTGGGGCGAAGATCCGCCCGCTCGGGCACGCGCGACCCTCCAAACGTATGTGATGCGTCTCAGACAGCTGCTCGGGCCGTCCGTGCCGATCCGGACCGTGCCCGACGGCTACCTGATCGACGTGGACGAGAAGAACATCGACCTGATGCGCTTCGAACCGTTGATCGACCAGGGCGAACAGGCGCGAGCCGCCGGAAATCTGGGGGCCGCGTCGTCCTCGTTCGCCGCCGCGCTGGCCCTGTGGCGGGGTCCGGCCCTGGTCGACGTGCCGTCCGGGCTGCTGCACCGCGACGAGGTGCCGCGGCTCGACGAACGCCGCCTGCACGTGCTGGAACGCCGGGTCGAGGTCGACCTGGAGCTCGGCCGCCACGGCGAGCTCGTGGCAGAGCTGTCCCGCCTGACCAGCGAACACCCGTTGCGCGAACGCTTCTGGGCGCAGCTGATGGTGGCGCTGTACCGGTCGGGGCGGCAGAGCGAGGCGCTGGCCGCCTACCAGCGCGTTTCGCGGTTGCTGGGCGACCAGCTGGGCATCGACCCCGGCGACGAGCTGCGGCGGGTGCACGGCCAGGTGCTGTCCGGGTCGGTCGACTCCGTGGCGGCGTCCTCGGGCGCGCCGGTGGTGGCCGCGAAGCCCGAACGGGTCGTGCCGTCGCAGCTCCCGGCCGACATCCCCGACTTCGTGGGCCGCGACGAGGCGGTGTCGCTGATCGTGGCGCTGCTGCGGACCGCCCAGGGTGTGCCGGTCGTCACGCTCGCCGGGCCTCCCGGGGTGGGCAAGACGGCGCTGGCCGTGCACGCGGCGCACCGGATGCGCGCGGACTTCCCTGACGGTCAGCTGTACGTCAACCTGCGCGGATACGCGCCGGGGCCGCCGTTGAGCGCGGTGGACGTGCTCCCGCGGTTCCTGCGGGCGCTCGGCACCGAGGCCGACCAGGTGCCGCTGGACCAGGACGAGCAGGAGGCGATGTTCCGGTCGACGCTGACCGGGCAGCGCGTGCTGTTGCTGCTGGACAACGCGTCGTCGGCCGAGCAAATCCGGCCGTTGCTGCCGGGTTCGCCCGGCTGCGCGGTGCTGGTGACCTCGCGCGACACGCTGCGGGGACTCGCCGTGTCGCACGCGGCGTCGAACGTGCGGCTCGACGTCCTCGACTGGCACGAGACGAAGTCGTTGCTCGCGGGCATCCTCGGCGCCGACGAGGTGGCGTCCCAGGAGGACGCGGCGCTGGAGCTCGCTGCTCTGTGCGCGCACCTGCCATTGGCTTTGCGTATCGCGGCCGCGAACCTCGTGTCGCGTCCGGAGCTGTCCATTGCGGACTACGTGGAAGAGCTGCGGGCGGGCAACCGCCTCGCCGCGCTGGCCGTCGAGGGCGACGAACGGGTCGCGGTGCACGCGGCGTTCGACCTGTCCTACACGGCCCTGAAGCCGGAGCTCGCGCAGATGTTCCGGCTGCTGTCCCTGGTTCCCGGCACGGACTTCACGCCGGAGGTGGCCGCCGCGCTGTCCGGTCTGACCACACAGGACGCCCGCCGCCGCCTCGACCGCCTGGCCACCGCGAACCTGATCTCGAACCACGCGCCGTCCCGCTACCAGTTCCACGACCTGCTGCGGGACTACGCGGCCGAACGGCTGGCGTTCGAGGAAGGGCGAGCGGACTCGCGGCTCGCGTTGCGGCGGCTGCAGGACTGGGCGGTCCGCTCGGTCGACAACGCCACGGCCGCGATGAAGTCGACGCTGTTCCGCTTCCCGCGCCCGGCACCGCTGGACGGCGTGGTGCCGCGCGCGTTCAGCACCTCCACCGAGGCCCTGACCTGGCTCGACGTCGAGCGCGCCAACCTGGTGGCGCTGGTCGCGCACGCCGTGGAACGCGATCCGGAGAACTCGCCGTGGCAGCTGGCCGACGCGCTGCGCGGCTACTTCTACACGCAGGGGCTGACGGCGGAGTGGCGGGAGACGGCCAAGGCCGGGCTGGTGGGCGCCCGCGCGCCCCGTGACGAGCTCGGCCAGCTCTCGATGCTGTCCTCGCTGGGCACGCTGTACTGGGTGACCGGGCAGCACCGCAACGCGCTCGACCACTACCAGCAGGCCATCGCGTTGCAGGAACGCATCGAACTGCCGGAGGCCAAGGCCGCCGTGCTGTCGAACGCCGGCAGCGTCCTGATCGACCTGGGCGAGCTCGAACACGCCGCCGACCACCTGGAACGCGCGCTGGTGATCGCCCGCAAGGTCGGCGCGGCGCAGGTGCTCGCCAACGCGTTGTTCAACCTCGGCGGCGTCTACATGCAACTCGGCCACCTCGCCCCCGCAGCCGCGACGTTCGAGGAAGCCCTGGAAGTCGGCACGCGCATCGACTCGTGGATCACCCAGGCGAACGCCATGCGCGCGTTGGGCGAGGTCTACGCGTACCGCGGCGAACCGGAGCTCGGCGCGTCGTACTTCGAGCGCGCGAGCGACCTCTACGAGCGTGCGGCGGCCCGGAACTTCGGTCACACGCAGCACGAGGGCCTGGCGATCACGCTGATCATGCGCGGCAGGTTCGAGGAGGCGGCCGTCGAAGCCGCCGCGGCGATGCGGATCGCGCAGGACCTGGAGAACGTGAAGAGCGTGTGCGACGCGCGCAACCTGCTCGGCCGCGCACTGGAAGGCGCCGGGCGGTACACCGAGGCCGCCCAGCAGCACTCGTCGGCGTTGGCGATCGCGGTGGAGACCGGCTACTCGTGGGGCGTCTGCTCGGCGCGGCGCGGACTCGCTTCGTCGTACCGCGCGGCCGGCCGGTACGAGGACGCGCTGACGATGGCCACCTCGGCGCTGGTAGAGGCGGGCCGGTCGCAGTTCCGGCAGGCGGAGATGGAGGTGCTGCTCGTGCTGGGCCGCACGCACCTCGACACGTCGGACGCCTCCGCCGCGCTGGACTGCGCTCTGCGCGCGGTCGCGGTCAGTTCGGACTCCGGCAACCGCTGGGTGCTGGGACGTGCGTTGCAGCTGTCCGGTGACGCGTCCTTTGCGTTGGGCGACCTGACTTCTGCCCGTGCGCAGTGGGCTTCGGCTTTGGACGTCTTCGTCGCCATCGGGACGCCAGAGGCTTCGGTCGTGCGGGCTCAGCTGCTCGACGTGACAACGTAGTCGGCTCGTTGGCGGGTTTCGTCTATCGCGAACCAGCCTCTTTCGTACTGCTGCCAACGGATGAAGTGCTGCCGCTGGTGTTCGCCATCTCGTTGCGTGACTCGTTCCAGCCTGGCCTTCTCGTCCTCGAAGTCGACGAAGATGTTCAGGCTGGTCCTGGTGTTCGCCTTCCTGGCCGAGGAGAAGCCCTCCAGGACGATGGTCCTTTGTGGAGTGAAGGTGACCTCGTCGCCTGCTTCGACGCACGGAAAGCCTTGGGACCAGTCGGTTTTCCGGTAGCTGGCGGGCTCGTTCCGCTCGATCTGGTCGAGTGCTTCCTGCAGCCGCCGCCACCACTTCGTCGTGGGATCGTCCCAGGTGGCGAAGTGGTCGGTGCTGATGAGCTGGGCGTCGAGTTGCGTCGCGAGGTGCCTGGCGAACGTCGACTTGCCGGCGCCCGACGGACCGTCCACCGCGACCAGGCGCGTCGCGCCCAGCCGCGGTGGGGCCTTCGCTACATGCTCCGGCGACCAGATAGCGCACGCCCGAGCGTCAGTTCGTCGGCGAACTCGAGATCGCCGCCCATCGGCAACCCGCTCGCCAGCCGCGTGACCGTGAGCCCGGGGAAGTCCCTGAGCATCCGCACGAGGTAGGTGGCCGTGGCCTCGCCCTCGGTGTTCGGGTCCGTGGCGATGATGACCTCGGAGATGTCGACGCCGTCCGTCGCCGTCCCGATGCGGTTCAGCAGCTGCCGGATCCGCAGCTGGTCCGGCCCGATCCCGCTGAGCGGATCAAGCGCGCCACCCAGCACGTGGTAGCGCCCCTTGAACTCCCTGGTGCGCTCGATCGCCTGGACGTCCTTCGGCTCCTCGACCACGCAGACCAGGCTGAGGTCGCGCTTGGGGTCGCGGCAGATGCGGCACCGGGTCTCGGCGGACACGTTGCCGCAGACGTCGCAGAACACCACGCCCTCCTTGACCTTCTGCAACGCGTTCTGCAACCGCTCGATGTCAGCGGCTTCCGTTGCCAGCAGGTGGAAGGCGATGCGCTGGGCGCTCTTGGGTCCGACGCCGGGCAGCCGGCCCAGCTCGTCGATCAGGTCCTGTACCGGGCCTTCGTACATCTCTTAGCCGAGCAATCCGCCGAGGCCACCCTGCGCCAGCGGACCGAGCTTCTGCTCGACCAGCTGCTGCGCCTTGGTGTTGGCGTCCCGGACGGCCGCGACCACCAGGTCCTGGAGGGTCTCGACGTCCTCGGGGTCCACGACCTTGGGGTCGATGACGACGTCCACCAGCTCGCCGCCGCCCGTGACGGTGGCGGTGACCAGGCCGTTGCCCGCGTTGCCGGTGACCTGCGTGTCGGCCAGCTGCTGCTGGGCTTCTGCCATCTGCTGCTGCATGGACTGGGCCTGCTGGAGAAGGGCCTGCATGTCGAACTGACCGGGTTGCACCGCTGGTCCTCTCGGTGGGGGTGGTTCAGTGGATGTGTCCAGCGTACGGGCTTGGTATCCGATCTTGTCGGAGCCTCTTGATGACGCGGCTTTGGGTTGGTGGGCGTTGGTGCGGGCGGGTTCCTGTTTCGTGCGCGGGGCGCTGCCCCGGACCCCGCCAATCTGATCAAAAGCCGGGGCCAGCGCCCTCGGCAGGTAGATGGCACGCCTGTTTGTGTTGGGCGGCTTGCTGTTTCGTAGGTTGGTTGCGTTGGTGGGGTGGCTTCGTCACGAGTCGAGCCAAGAGCGGGCCACACCTGAGGAGGGGTGTCAAACCGCCGAAAAGCGTGGCGGTTTGACACCCCTCCTCCGGTGCAGCAAGAGCTGTGGCACGACTCGTGACGAAGCCACCCCACCCAGCACGCATGGGAAAGACGGCTCGCCTTCGGCATCGCAGCTGCGGTCTGGCTCGCCTTGCCGCTACGCCTTCTTGAGCGGGCGGGCTCCCAGTTCGTCGGCCAGGAGTTTCAGCACCACCGACTCAGGGTCGTTCGACTGGGTGACGATCACCGTGTCCGGGTCCGCCGGGCGGGCGGCCTCCGCCAGCATCGCTTCCTCGTCGTCCGGCTCCGGCGGGAGGGGGTCGTCGGGCTCTGGCGGCTCCGGCGGGGGTGGGACGTCGTCCGCCGGTGGGCGCGGGGCTTGGGACTGCTGGGGTTCTGGCTGTGGGCGGGCCGGCTGGTTGGCCTGGCTCGGGCGGGTCGGGGCCGGGCGGGCCGCCTTCGGCGCTGCGGCGGCCTGAGGGGTGGCGCCCGGGGTGCCGTGGGTGCAGCGGACCTGCCAGGTGCCGCCCAGGACCGAGGACAGCGCGGTCGCGATCGCTTCCGTGTTGCGGGACTCGGCCAGGCGGCGGGCCAGCGGGGCCGAGGTGTGGGTGATCGTGACGACGTTGCCGTCCACCTCGCTGACCATCGCGTTGGTCAGCATCGCCTCGGTGCTGCGGCTGGTGGAGCGGACGGCCGCCAGCAGTTCCGACCAGATTCGGCGGACCGCCGTCGCGTCCATCTCCGTGGTGGTCGGGGCACCTGGGCCTTCGGCCGGTGCGGCCGGTGCCACGGCGGCGGGGGCTGCGGGAGCCGGGGTCGCCTGAGGTGCCGGCGTCGGCCTTGCAGGCGTCGGGGCAGGAGCCGCGGCCGGGGTTGCGGCTGCGGGTGCGGGTGCCGCGACCGGGGCCGGGGTCGGCTCCGCCGGCTGCTGGGAGCGGCGGGTGAAGACCGGGCCGCCGGTGGCGGGAGCAGCGCTGGAGACCGGGGCTGCGGCTGAGACCGGAGCTGCGCCTGACGGCGGGGCCTCGCCGGTCGCGGCGGCGATGGTGGCCGGGGGGCGACGTTCGAGTTGTTCCAGGCGTTGCAGGAGTGCTGCTTCCGACTGGCTCACTGACGGGAGCAGCATTCGGGAGACGAGCAGTTCCAGGAGCAGGCGGGGGGCCGTGGCTCCGCGCATGTCGACGAGGCCCTGGTGGACGATCTCGGCGTAGCGGGTCAGGGCTGCCGGGCCGATGCGTTCCGCCTGGGCAGCCATGGTGGCCAGCTCGTCCTCCGGGGCGCTGACCAGGTTGCGGTCGGCGGCGTCCGGCACGGCGCAGAGCAGGACCAGGTCGCGCAGGCGGTCGAGGAGGTCCGAGGCGAAGCGGCGGGGGTCGTGGCCCGCGTCGACCAGGCGGTGGATGGTGCTGAAGACGGACGCGCCGTCGCCCGCGGCCAGGCCGTCTACCACGTCGTTGATCAGGGCCGAGTCGGTGACGCCCAGCAGGGTGATGGCGCGCTCGTACTTCACCCCGTCGGGGCCCGCGCCGGAGAGGAGCTGGTCCATGACGGACTGGGTGTCGCGGGCAGAGCCGCCGCCCGCGCGGATCACCAGCGGGAAGACGGCGGGCTCGACGGCCACGCCCTCCGCGGCGCAGTTGCGTTCGAGCAGGCTGCGCATGACGCCGGGCGGGATCAGGCGGAACGGGTAGTGGTGCGTGCGCGAGCGGATGGTCGGGAGGACCTTGTCCGGCTCGGTCGTGGCGAAGATGAAGATCAGGTGGTCCGGCGGCTCTTCGACGATCTTCAGCAGGGCGTTGAAGCCCTGCGTGGTGACCATGTGCGCCTCGTCGATGATGAAGACGCGGTACTTGGCCTCTGCCGGCGCGTAGAAGGCCTTGTCACGGAGCTCGCGCGCGTCCTCGACACCACCGTGGGAGGCGGCGTCGAGCTCGACCACGTCGACGCTGCCGGTGCCGTTGGGCGCGAGGCCGACGCAGCTGTTGCACTCGCCGCACGGGTCGGGCGTGGGGCCGTTCACGCAGTTCAGCGAGCGGGCGAGGATGCGGGCCGACGACGTCTTGCCGCAGCCGCGCGGACCGCTGAAGAGGTACGCGTGGTTCACCCGGCCCGCCGCCAGCGCGGTGCGCAGCGGGTCGGTCACGTGCTCCTGGCCAACGACCTCGGAGAACGTGGCCGGGCGGTACTTGCGATACAGAGCGAGGGCCACGCCCGGAACAGTACCGGTGGCCACCGACACAAAAAGGGGACCCCGTGCACCCACCAGAGCCCGCTTATCCTTGCTGCCTTCCGGCCCTGGGGAGGTTCGCGAGATGTGTGCCGCACGAGGTCCGTCGCTAGTGTAGCGAACGATCAGTTTCGAACGTGTGTTCGAGTTGCCCACAGTGTTGTCCACAACTGTGGACAGCAGGCACACACTTACTGGACACGCGTCCTGCACACTGATCCACATGCGCAAATCGGGCCTGATCGTGGCCGTTGTCGTCGTGGCCGCGGCCGCGGTCGTCGGAGTCGTCGTCTACCGGAACAACGCCGATCCGGAGCCGAAGCGCGCGACGGACGTCACGGTGTGGCCCGCGCCCCAGACGATCGAACGCGTCACGGCGGACGTCCAGATCCCCTCCTCGGTGAGCATCGAGGGTGACGTCGAGCCTGCCACCAAGCAGGTCGTGGAGAAGGCGCTCGCCGGCGGCTCCGGCGGCGGCGCGCTGAAGATCCGGTTCAGCACCGACAAGGCGTTGTCGGCGGAGGCGTACAAGATCACCGTCGGCGCTTCCGAGGTCAGCGTGTCGAGCGCGGACCCGGCCGGCGCGTTCTACGCCGCGCAGTCGCTGCGCCAGCTGGTGCGGCAGGGCAAGCTCGCGGGCGTCCGGATCGACGACCGGCCGTCGCTGCCGCGGCGCGGGATCGTCGAGGGCTTCTACGGACGGCAGTGGACGTACGCCGAGCAGCAGGCCCAGCTCGACTTCGCCGCCTCGGTGAAGTTCAACTCGTACATCTACGCGCCGAAGGACGACCCGTTCCACCGCGACCGCTGGCGCGACCTCTACCCGGAGGA
This sequence comes from Lentzea sp. CA-135723, assembly GCF_050936595.1. Classification (NCBI taxonomy): domain Bacteria; kingdom Bacillati; phylum Actinomycetota; class Actinomycetes; order Pseudonocardiales; family Pseudonocardiaceae; genus Lentzea; species Lentzea sp. CA-135723. The sequence continues at coordinate 5,586,346 of NZ_JBNJMK010000001.1, forward strand.
CCGCCTCGCCCAGATCGCCGACCTGGCGAAACGCGCCGCGGACAGGCACATCGAGTTCACCTACTCGCTCGCTCCCGGCCTGTCGATGTGCTACTCGAAGGACTCCGAACGCGACCTCGTCCTGGCCAAGCTCACCCAGCTGCACAAGGCGGGCATCAGGTCGTTCGCGCTGCTGCTGGACGACATCGACTACGGCAAGTGGAACTGCCAGGAGGACCAGGACACCTACGGTCCGCCGAGCAAGGAGAACGCCGCCAAGGCGCAGAACGACCTGCTCAACGACACGGCGCTGACCATCCGCAACCAGCTGCCGGGCAGCAAGGCGCTGATCACCGTGCTCACCGAGTACGGCGACATCGAGCAGACCCCGTACAAGCGGGTCTTCCGCGACAACCTCGACAAGTCCGTGGTCGTCATGTGGACCGGCACGGCCGTCATCCCGCCGACGATCACCCGCGAGCACTCGCGGCGCGCCGAGCAGCTGTGGGGCCGCAAGACCCTGATCTGGGACAACTACCCCGTCGCCGACTACCCGGACGCCAAGGGCAGGCTGCTGCTCGGCTCCTACTCCGGCCGCGAACCGGGCCTCAGCGTCGTCGGCCTGCTCAGCAACCCGATGAGCCAGGCCTACGCGAGCCGCGTCGCGATGTTCGAGATGGCGGACTACGCCTGGAACGACGCCATGTACGACGAGGACGCGTCGGAGCTCGGTTACGCGAACATCCTCGCGGGCGGTGACGAGCGTGTGCGGATCGCGCTGCTCTCGTTCTTCGACATGAGCTCGTGGACGGCCCCGCGCCTCGCCGATGCACTCAACGAGTTCGAAGACGAGTGGAGGACCGGCGACAAGAAGGCCGCCGTCGCGAAGCTGCGCACTTACGCCGACGTGCTGGCCGGCGCCCCGAAGACGATCAGGGACCGCGTCGACCAGGGCTTCGTCACCGACTCCGAGCCGTGGCTCGCCCAGACCGAGCTGTACGGCAGGGCGTTGCAGGCGACGGTCGACGGGCTGGACGGCAGGCGCGAGCGGTTCGCCGAGTCCGCCGAGATCGTGAAGCAGCTGAACAAGGAGCTGAAGCTGGGCAACGGCACCCTGGACAAGTTCCTCGCCAAGGCGCCGAACCTCTAGATCGAACGTGTGTTCGAGTTGCCCACAGAGTTGTCCCCACCTGTGGACAACTTCCGGCCCGTGGCGAGGAGCAGCAGTTCAGGGGCCGGAAGGGCGGGGACACCGGTGTCGCGGAAACGCTTGCGCGGCCATCGGGGCGCGCTTCGGGGAGGCCGCGGTCGCGCGGATCTGCTCGATCAACTCCGATCGAGTGAACCTCGCGGCGATCGCCCGGGCTTTCAGGTCCTCCATGCAGTCGAAGCGCGCCTTCACCACGCCCGTCAGCACGTCGCGCCATCCCGTGCGGGTCGACGTGGTCAGGTGGGCGGCCATCGTCCGCACGGTCCAGCCGGTGCAGAGCGTCTCGCGCCGCCACTCGTCGTCGGTCAGGTCTTCCAGGAGGTCCGCGACGCCCAGGCGTTCGGCCTCCAGCCACTTCATGATCATGGTCACTCCTCGACGGCCGCGAGCCTGCGGCGCAGGAAGTCCTGTTCGGAGTCGGTGCCCGCGAGTGAGATGGCCTCGCGGTAGGCCTGGGCGGCCTCGGCGGCGCGGCCCAGGCGGTGCAGCAGGTCGGCACGGGCCGCGCGGTACGGGTGGTAGTCGCGCAGCCGGGGTTCGCCGGCCAGCGCGTCGAGCAACGCGAGCCCGGCCGCGGCCCCGTCGCGCATGGCGATCGCGGCCGCCCGGTTCACCGCCACCACGGGTGACGGCGCGAGCTTCGTCAGCACGTCGTAGAGCGCCACGATCTGCGGCCAGTCCGTGCCCGCGAAGTCGTCGGCCTCGTCGTGCAACGCGTTGATGGCCGCCTGCACGCCGTACGGGCCGTATCCGCCCGTCAGCGCGCGCTCTGCCAGTGCGCTCCCCTCGGCGATCATCTCGCGGTCCCAGAGTTGGCGGTCCTGGTCCTCCAGCAGTTCGCCACGGGCGTCGCGCCGGGCGTGGATCAGCAGCATCAACCCCAGCAGTCCGGCGACCTCGCGGTCGGGCAGCAGCCCGAGCAGGATCCTGGCCAGCCTGATCGCCTCCTCCGCCAGGTCGTCGCGCTGCGCCGCGTACCCCTCGGTGAAGATCGAGTAGACGGCCTGCAGCACGCCGGGGAGGCGTTCCGGCAACTCGTCCGCGTCCGGCACGCGGAACGGGATGCGCGCCTGGCTGATCTTCTTCTTCGCGCGCACGATCCGTTGCTGCATGGTCGTGACCGGCACCAGGTAGGCCCGCGCGACCTCGGGCGTCGTGAACCCGGCCAGGCACCGCAGGACGAGCGCCCCTCGGTCCTCCTCCGCGAGCGCGGGATGCGCGCACGTGAAGAACAACTCCAGCCGCTCGTCCGGCAACGCGTCGGCCACCGGCGCGTCCGCCCGGTCCACCTCGATCTGGAGGATCGCGAGCCGGGCCGCGTGCACCTGGTCGCGCCGCAGCCGGTCGACGGCCTTGCGGCGCGCGGTCGTGAGCAACCACGCGCCGGGCCGGTCCGGCACCCCGTCCACCGGCCAGTGCCGCAACGCCGCCTCGATCGCGTCGGAGGTGACCTCCTCGGCCAGGTCGAGGTCGCCGAAGCGCTTGACCAGGGTGGCGAGCAGCCTGCCGCGTTCCTCCCGGAACACCTGCTCGACGTTCATCGGCTCAGAAGTCGAACTCGGCGATCGGCCTGACCACCACGGCCCCGCCCTCCCGCGACCCGGGGCACTTCGCGGCCCACTCCAGCGCCGCGTCGAGGTCAGGCACGTCGATGACGTCGTACCCGCCGAGCACTTCCCGCGTCTCCGCGAACGGCCCGTCGGTGACGCTGCGCCTGCCGTCCGGCCCGACCTGGACGGTGGTGGCGGTCACGAGGTCGGCGAGCGAGTGGCCGGAGACCAGCACGCCGGCGTCCTTCATCTCCTTCTCGTAGGCGATCCAGTCCTCGACGGTGCAGGTCGCCTGCTGGTCAGAGGCCGCGTAGATCAACAGCATGTACTTCACGAATGCCCTCCTCGGTCCGGTCTTACGGGATCACGACGAGCGGGCCCTCGCCAGATCGACACGGCCGCCGAACTTTTTTCGGCGACCCGCGGACTGCCCATTCGTCACGAGGCGAGCAGGTCGAACTGAAATCCGATCACGAAGAGGACCAGCGCAGCCCATCGCAACGGGTGAGCGGGCCTTCCCCGATCAAGAAGCCAGGCGGCTCCACGACTGACCGGCACGCAGAGGCCGTAGATGAACACGAGCCAGGGCAGCAGGACAGCGCCCGCCAACAGCGCGGCCACCGCGACGACAGGAACGAAGAACATGGCGTTCGTCGCCTCGTCCTTGAGCTGAGCCTTCGACTTCGGAGTCCTCGCTTGCCCCCGCTCATAAATCAACCAGTGCGTGAGGAAGATCAGACCGAAGAAAACGCAAACCGCGACGAACACCAGAACGGGTCCCCAGACACCGAGTTCGACGGGCTCCGCAGGCGCTCTTCGCACCAGAAGGTCCGAAACAGGCGGGATCAAGTCCGGCAGGACCGAAACCACCCAGAACACGGCGTACGCGATCAAGGACACCACGAACACGACGACGGCCACGACCTCGGAAGTACGACGAAATCCCTTGGCCCAGGGAACTCGCGTCAGGCGTTTCCCGAAGGCGCGCAACGGGTCTGGACCTATGAGGTCCAACAACACCGTGAGACCGGCGGCGAACTGCAACACCTTACCGAGGCGACCCCAGTACAGCACAGGCCAACCCACCAATTGCGATTGCCCCACCTGCCGTCCCGACCACCACGCAGTCCACAGCTCCCACCATTCGACCACCGATTGATTTTATTGGATTCCGACTGCGTCAACGGCCAACATTCGAGTGAATGAATAGTTGAATTGGACAGCACTGGAAACGACAGCACCCGCGTCGAGTGGAATGCGCTGCCTCACCCAGACTGGCCCGCCAGGACGCAGCGCACTCGACCGGGCTCGCGGGGTGACGTGAGTCACCTCCTGGCCTGCGCATCCCGCACGGCAGCACTGCCGCGCGTCCACACCCCCACGTCTCGATCTCGGCAATCGTGTTGCCACCGAACGCTTTGCGAGCCCGCAGGTCCAGTAGCGCACCCGTTCCGACCCCCCGTTTTGGGTGGTCACCACCCCGTCCGGTAAGGTTCTCCACGGAGGATTCGCATAGCGGCCTAGTGCGCACGACTGGAAATCGTGTTGGGTTCACCCCCTCACGGGTTCAAATCCCGTATCCTCCGCTCTCGTCGCAGAAGGGCGCCGGACGTTTCAACGTCCGGCGCCCTTCGCGCGTTGTAGGGGCATGCTGTCCGAGGACCTGATGCTGCTGCTGATCGACGAGGTGGCCGGTGGCGTGCGCGTGGACGCGGCGTCGGCCGACCACGCGCTCGCCGGGGCCGCGCTGCTGGACCAGGTCCGCTCTGGCCTGGTCCCCGAACCCGCCAGGCCGCACAAGGCCGTGGCGAAGCTGCGCAGGCATGTGCGCCGGGACGTGATGGCGCGGCTTGAGGCGCGGGGCGTGCTCACGGTGGAACGGACCAAGGTTCTCGGGATCTTCTCCGTGCGCACGCACGTGTTGCATCGGCCCGACGACGTTCGCGAGGTGCGGCGGTCGGTCGGCGATGTCGCGCTCGGGCACGCGGCGCCGGACGAGCGCACGCGGGCGTTGATCTCCTTGCTGTACGCGGTGAGGGTGCTGCACAAGGTCTTCGACGGAGACAAGCGCGAGATGAACGCGCGGGCCAAGGAGATCGCCCGTGGTGAGTGGGCCGGTGAAGCGGTGAAGAAGGCGGTCCGAGCCAGGCGCGCGGCTGCGGCCGCCGCTTCGTCCTGAGGAGGCGGCGATGAGCAACTACCGTGGGAACATGCTGCCTGAAGACCTGATGCTGCTGTTCATCGACGAGACCGACGGCCGCGTGCTGATGGATTCGACGTCCGTCCAGAACGCGCTGGCCGGGGCCGTGCTGCTGGAGCTGGTGAACTCCGGGCGCGTGGCATTCGAGGCGGACGGCAAGAAGCTCGCCGTGGTCGACCCGACGCCGTTGCGCGACGAGTTCCTGCAGGAGTCGTTGACGCGCCTCAACAAACCCATGAAGCCGCAGCGCGCGGTGGAGCGGTTGCGGGCGCACGTGCGGGACAACGTGCTGGCGCGGCTCGAAGGCCGTGGGGTGCTGACGGTCGAGAAGACCAAGAAGCTCGGGATCTTCCCCTCGAAGCGGTACGTGATCAACGATGCCAAGGCGTACGGCGAGATCCGCGACCGGGTGGGCAACGTGGCGCTCGGGTACGCGGGGCCGGACGACCGCACGGGCGCGCTGATCTCCTTGCTGTACGCGGTGAAGGCGCTGCACAAGGTCTTCAACGGCGACAAGCGCGAGATGAACGCCCGCGCCAAGGAGATCTCTGCCGGGAGCTGGGCCGGCGACGCGGTGAAGAAGGCGCTGGAGGCGGTGCAGGCCGCGGTCATCGCGGCCGTGGTGGCCTCGACGGCGGCGACGGCCTCCACGGGCGGCGGTTCCAGCTGACGCTGCCCCGAGAGCCGGCGCTGCTGCTCGTCGTCCCGGAGACCGGGCGGCTGCACGTCAGCGGGTCTGCGGCGGAGAACGCGCTGGCGGGCGCCGTGCTGATCGAGCTCGTCGAGGCGGGGCGCGTCGCGTTCGAGCCCAACGGCAAGAAGCTCGCGATGGTCGACCCGTCGCCGTTGAACGACCAGGTGCTGAACGACGCGCTCGGCCTGCTGACCAAGCCGCTGCGGCCGCAGTCGGCGGTCGAGCGCGTGCGGAAGCGGTTGTGGGACAACGTGATCCGGCAGCTGCAGGACCACGGGACCATCCGGGTCGAGCCGCGCAAGGTGCTCGGGATCTTCCCTGCGAAGAGCTACCCGATCGTCGACGAGGCCGGGGCCGCGAAGCTGCGCGAGGACGTCGGCGAGGTCGTGCACGGGTACCGGGGTGCGGACGCGCGGATCGGGTCGCTGATCACGTTGCTGCACGCGGTGGACGCCGTGCACAAGGTGTTCGCTGGCGACAAGCGCGAGATCAGGCGGCGGGCCAAGGAGATCGCGCGGGGCAACTGGGCGGGCGACGCCGTTCGCCGTGCGGTGGAAGCGATCCAGGCCGGGGTGACCGCCGCGGCCACCGCCGCCGCGTCCGGGGAGTGAACGCGGAAGTGGCCGCCACCTCACCGAGGTGGCGGCCACTTCTCGTTGCCGTGCTTACTTCTTCAGGCAGTCGAGGATGTCCTCGATCGCGAACACGATCTTGTCGACGTTCGCGTCACCCGTGGACGGGCGGGCGCGGACGATCTGCGGGTCGTGGTCACTCGCCTGGTCGGCGAACTCCGCGTTGATGTGCACCACGTCGTAGTTGAAGCGCGTGATGTTCTTGCTCATCACGAGGTGGTCGAGCGTCTGCGAGTTGCCCTCGAAGACGTAGCTGTACCGCTCGTTGACGGGCAGCGTGTCGATCAGCGCCTTGAGGTTGCCGTCACCGGTGAGCGTCTTCAGCGCGGGCGAGAACTGGTAGTCGTTCAGGTCGCCCGCGAGCACCACGTTGGCGCCCTTGTCGATCGCGCGGATCTGCTCGGTGAACGTCTTGAGCGCGGTGGCCTGCTTGGCGCGCTGCACCTCGGACGTGCGGTTCGGCGGCTGGAAGCGGCCGTGGATGGCCTCGTCGCCGCCCTTGGAGTTGAAGTGGTTCGCGACGACGAAGACCGTGCGGCCGCGGAACTTGAACTCGCCGGCGAGCGGCTTGCGGCTGTTGGCCCACGCGTCGTTCAGCGGGTCGATCCGGCCCGGTGAGACGGAAAGCGCGGCGCGGCCGTTCTTCTTGACGACCTGGACGGGCGTCTTGAAGTCGCCGCCGGGACGGTCCACGAAGGACACCCGCTGCGGGTTGAAGAAGAAGCCGACGCGGATGTTGCCGCCGGGCTCGCCGCCGTCCTTGAGGTTCTCCGGGTCGATCTGCCGCCACTGGTAGCGCGGGCCGCCCTTGGCGAAGATCGTGTCGGAGAACTTCTGCAGCGTCTGGTCCGCCGCGACGACGCCGTCGTTGGTGGCGCCGTTGTTGTCCTGGATCTCCTCCAGCACGAGGACGTCAGGGCTGCGCAGGTTGGTCGTGACGCCGTCCGCGAGCCGGTCGAACTTCTCCTGCGGGTCGGACGGGTCGAGGTTCTCGACGTTGTAGGTCGCGACCGAGAGCTCGGACTCCTTCTGCTGCGCGGTGATCTCGCGCTGCAGGTTGGACGACGCGTGCTGGCCGAGGTTCAGCGCCGCCAGCGTGTAGCCGCCGAAGTTCGTGTACTCCATGGCGCCCACGGTCGCGCCGGCGAACACGTCACCGACGTTCGCCGCGGGCAGCGTGCCCGTCGTCTTGATCTTCAGGCGACCGCTGTTCTGCTGGTCGTAGCTCGGGTACGTGGTGCCGCCGCGCAGGTTCTTGTTCTGGTCGGGGTTGACCGTCACCCAGACCTCGCCGAACGTGTTGGACGGGCCCACGACGCGGGCGTCGTCGACCTGGACGAGCATGCCCTCGACCGACTCGAAGTAGTCGAGGCCGTACTTCGCCGGCTCCAGCGGGACCTGCTCGATGCTGCCGCCGGGCGCGGGCAGGTAGCCGGCCGGGACGTTCTTCACGACGACCGGCGCCGGGACGGGGTTGCCCTTGGAGACCGTGATCGTGGTGGGCGTGGTGATCTCGGTGAGGGTCTGCAGGGAGCCCGTCTCACCGCCCGGCCGGTACTCGGCGATCGTGCCGCTCACGACGACGCTGTCGCCGACGGCGACGGTCGGCGCGCTGCCGCCGGTGTAGACGAAGACGCCCTCGCTGGTGCGCGGGTCGTTGTCCGGAGCCGTGTCCTGGATCCAGAAGCCGCGGTCACCCGTGGCGCGCGTGCCGGTGACGACGCCGGGGACGTTGGTGACCTTCTGGCCGACCAGCGGCGAGACGCGCGTGACGCCCTGGATGTCGCGGATGCGCTTGTCGCCGGGGGTCGGGTCCTCGGGGTCGGGGTCCGGGTCGCCGCCGCCCGGAGTCGTCTCGCCCTTGGAGTTGACCGGGGTGGGGTTGCCGGTGGTGAAGTCCGCCGAGTTGTCGTCGGTGTCCGGGAGACCGGCCTTGCGCGACGCCGAGGTGGTGTTGGTGAGGGCGGGCGTCGCGGTGCCCTCGCGGACCGCGGCCGTGCCGAAGCCGACGAGGTCCTTGATCCTGCTGTCGGCCGCGCAGTCCGCCGCCGTCTTGCAGGTGAGCGCCGTCGTGCCGGAGACCAGCGCGATGGTGCCGCCGGTGGCGCTCATGGCGATGGTGCCGGTGGCGTCCGGGGTCGGCAGCGCGACCGTGCCGCCGGTGCCCTTGGCCTCGGCGACGAGGTAGGTCTTGCCGGGCGCGACCGAACCGGTCAGCGGGGTGACGCCCCACTGCGTGCTCGCGCCGGGGCTGGCCGAGATGTACTGGACGCTGAAGCCGTCGAGGGAGACCGGGGTCGCGCCCTTGTTGGCGAGCTCGACGAAGTCGTTGGTCAGCGTGGCGCCGGAGTTGCCGCCGCCTCCGTAGACCTCGGAGATCAACGCGTCGGTGCTGGGTGCGGCGACGGCGGGGACGGCGGCGAGCACGAGTGCCGCCACCGCTGTCCCGACGACGGGCAGGGTGGGTCTCAAAACTTCCTCCAGGGGATGCGGCGGACCGACGCATCTTTCCTCGATCGAGTGAGCTTTGGTAGCCGTTGTTACTAACGGTTAACCGGTTGTGTCGCCAATGATCACTCGAACAAGTGTTCGATCATGGTGTATGCTCGATTTCGGAACGCCGGCCAGTGGGCCCCTCCCAGGCACCGGCCGGCGTCCCTACATTTGGCGTGTGGGGATCCCGAGCTACGAGCGCCGCTGCGCTGAGATCGTCAACCAAACCGAACTGCTGGTTTCGTCCCTGGACGACGTCGACCTGGGCATTCAGGTCCCGTCAGCGCCGGACTGGACGCTGAACCAGTTGCTCCGCCACATCGGCCACGCCCACCGCTGGGCCGACTCGATGCTGCGCGACAGGCTGCCGGAGATCGACTTCTCCCGCAACGGCGCGCAACACCTGTCGTCGTATGTGGGTGAGTCGCCGTCCGTGCTGATCCCGTGGCTGCGGGAGGGCGCGGCGTCGCTCGCCGAGGTGCTGCGGGCGACCGACCCGGACGAGATGATCGCGCCGCTGGGCGGCCATCCCGGCCCGCGCGTGTGGTCGAGGCGGATGACGCACGAGACAGTGATCCACAGGTGGGACGCGTGCAACGCCGTGGGCGTGCCGTTCACGCTGGACCCCGAGATCGCGCAGGACACCCTGCGCGAGTGGACCGGTCTCGCGCTGCCGTACGCCTTCACGCGCTGGCCTGAGGAGACGGCGGCTCTCGCCGGGAGCGGCACCGTGCACCTGCACGCGACGGACGTGGAGGCGGAGTTCGTGATCGATCTCACGGGCGCCGCGCCGGTCGTGACGGAGGGGCACGCCAAGGCGTCGGTGGCCGTGCGCGGCCCCGTCGTCGACCTCGTGCTGGCCGTGTACCGGCGGGGGCCTCTCGACGGGCTTGAGGTGTTCGGCGACCGCGCGTTGCTGGACCTGATGCTGGACCGCGTGAAGTTCTGACGTCCGGGTGGGCCCGCACCCCGTCCGGGCGCGGGCCCACCTTCGACCGCTACTCGGTGCGGAAGGAGACGTAGCCCGGGACGACGCTGCGCAGCGTACCGAGCGACGCGTACTGCCCGGTGCAGTCAGGCGTGGAGTAGGCGCGGACGTTCTCCAGGCCGCTCCAGCCGACGAGCAGGTCGGCGCCCTGCGGGAAGAGGTGACACCCGGTGTCGGGCTGCGGGAAGTTCGCGACGAACTTCCACTGCTTGTAGACGTAGAACGACAGCCCGGTCTCCGGGTCTGCAGGCGTGGCGGCCGCCGGCATGGCTGCCGCGCCGGCGAGCGCCGTGGCAGCCGCGAGGCCGATCACGGTGCGGGTCAACGCTTTGCGCATCCTTCGCTCCTTCGTAGACGGTGCGCCCACGAACACCTCTACCGAGCAGAGGTTGAAGTATCAACCTCTTGCCGAGAGTCGACAGGCAGCTCTCAGGCAGTGATCAAGTACGTGAACAGGCGTACGTTTCAGTCATGGGGACGTTGAGCTACCCGGACCGCCTCGCCGTGATCGTTTCCGAGACTTCTCTGCTGGTAGACGGCATCGGCGACGCCGATCTGTCGGTTCCGGTGCCCGCGACGCCGAGCTGGACGCTGAACCAGCTGTTGCGCCACGTCGGCCATGCGCACCGCTGGGTCGCGCAGATGGTCGCCGAGCGGTTCCCGGAGATCGACAGGTCGCTCAGCTCGGCGCACTCGGTCGACGGGTACACGGGCGAGAGCGCCGCCGAGCTCGGCCCGTGGCTGCTGGAGGGCGCATCGCTGATCTCCGCGGCCATGTCGGAGGTGCACCCCGACGAGATGATCGCCGTGCTGCGCCCCGGCAGGCCGGGTCCCGACTTCTGGTCGACCCGCATGGCCCAGGAGACGGTCATGCACCGCTTCGACGCGTTCGAGGCGCTCGGCCTGCCGTTCTCCGTCGAGGAGCGGCTGGCCGACGACGCGTTGCACGAGTGGATGACGACCATCGTGGAGATCATCTTCGAGCTGCGCCCTGCCGCGTCCGAACTGCTCGGGGCAGGCCGCCTGTGCTTCGAGGCGACCGACGTCCGGCGCGAGTGGACCGTCGACCTCACCGGTGACGTGCCGCGGGTCGTGCCGGACCGCGCGCAGGCGGACGTGACGGTGCGCGGGCCGGCGTTCGACCTGGTGCTGGCGCTGTACCAGCGGCGCGGGGCGGAAGGGCTCGCCGTGAGCGGGGACGCGGGGCTGCTGGAGAAGTTCCTGGCGGCGATGAGGTTCTGAAGACGCAAGAAGGGCGTGACGTGGCACAGCGTGTCGGTGAGCTGCTCTGGAAGCCAAGCTCGAACGTCGATGCGGCGTAACGATCGATCTCAACAGGCCGACGCTCTTCGCATGAGCGTTGTGGTGAAGGTCGCAGGTACGGCAGCCAGAGACGAGTACGAAGGGGAGCACACGATCAACACCAGCGATGGGCACCTCGTCATCAGAGACGCGGAAGGCGACATCGCCGCGATCTACGCGCCCGATCACTGGAGGGCAGCGGCGGTCGAGCGGAAGACGAACTGAGACGACAACTGAGACGAAACGTCAGAGCCCCGATCACCGGATGTGGTGATCGGGGCTCTGAGCAGCGGTGGCGGTGGGATTTGAACCCACGGAGGCTTGCACCTCACACGCTTTCGAGGCGTGCTCCTTCGGCCGCTCGGACACGCCACCGATAAGAACAATACACAGCCGTCCAAAGCGGTTTAACGCTGGGTCCGGAAGAAGCGTTCGAGCAGGTCAGCGCACTCCTGTTCGAGCACGCCGCCCTCGACCTCCGGCCGGTGGTTGAGTCTGCGGTCCCGGACGACGTCCCACAGGGAGGCCACGGCGCCCGTTTTGGGCTCCCAGGCGCCGAAGACGAGACGCGAAACACGGGCGAGCACCAACGCGCCGGCGCACATCGTGCAGGGTTCGAGGGTCACGGCGAGGGTGCAGCCGTCGAGGCGCCAGCCGTCGCCGTGCTTCTGAGCCGCGTCGCGGAGGGCGAGGATCTCGGCGTGGGCGGTGGGGTCGCCGAGGGCCTCGCGGGCGTTGCAGGCTTCGGCGAGGACGGTGCCGTCCGGGGCGAAGACGACGGCGCCGATCGGGACGTCGTCGCCGGAGGACGCTGCCGCCTTGAGGGCGGCTCTGATCATGGCTTCTGAGGTGATCACGCTTGGATCGTGTCGAGCAGCTTCGTGAACTCGTCGATGAAGCCGATGCGCTGGGCGATCATCTGGAGCTGCTCGTCCGGGTAGAGGTCGACCTCGTCGACGATGATCTGGAGTTCGTGCGACGGCATGCCGAGGTCGGCGACGATGCCGAGGTCGCCCTCCGGCCAGATGTCGTTGTCCTCCTCGTCGGGCGGTTCGACGCGCAGGAGGTCGAGGACGTCCGCCGCGATGTCGTAGTCGAGGGCGGCGGCCGCGTCGGACAGCAGCAGCGCCACACCTCCCGGCACGGGGCGGAGGATGATGAAGAACTCGTCGTCGACGGCGAGGAGCCCGAACACGGCTCCGGTCGACCTCAGTTGGCGCAGCTCCGTGATCGCCGCGTCCAGCTCCGACAGCGCGGAGCTGTCCATCCTGCTGCACCGCCAGCGGCCGTCCTCCCGGACCACCGCGACCGCGAAGCCGTTGACCGGCTCCTGCTGTGTCATGTGCACACCGTAGGGCCCAGACGACCTTCCCGGTAGCCGAGGTGGTGGCACCATCGGTAGATGAGCACAACTACGCCGGACCCCCGTCTCGCCGGACTGCTCGAAGGGGCTCGTTCGCTCCAGCCCCGCACGGTGGCGCTGCGGCGGCAGATCCACAAGCACCCCGAGCAGGGACTGCAGAACCCGAAGACGCAGGCGGCGATCCTGCACGCGTTGGACGGGCTGCCGCTCAAGGTCACGAAGGGCGAGTCGACGACCTCGGTCGTGGCCGTGCTCGAAGGCGACCAGCCGGGCCCGACGGTGCTGCTGCGCGGCGACATGGACGGCCTGCCGCTGCAGGAGGAGACGGGCCTGCCGTTCGCGTCCGAAGTGGACGGCGCCATGCACGCCTGCGGCCACGACACGCACGTGGCGATGCTGGCCTCCTCCGCCCGCCTGCTGGCGGACCGGCGCGACGCCCTGCGCGGCCGCGTGCTCTTCATGTTCCAGCCGGGCGAGGAGGGCCACCACGGCGCCCGGTACATGATCGAGGAGGGCCTGCTCGACGACGGCGTGGAGAAGGCGTTCGCGCTCCACATCACCTCGACCATGAAGTCGGGCGTCGTCACCTGCCGGCCGGGCCCGATGATGGCGTCCGCCGACACGTTCCACGTGCACGTGAAGGGCCGCGGCGGCCACGGCGCCATGCCGCACAACGCCCTGGACCCGATCCCGGCAGCGGCCGCGATGGTCGGCGCGATCCAGACGATGCTCGGCCGGCGCGTGAGCGTGCACCAGCCCGCCGTGGCGACGGTCGCGCAGATCAACGCTGGCACGACCACGAACATCATCCCCGAGGTGGCCACGCTCGACGGCACGATCCGCACCCTCTCCGAGGAGACGCGCGCGCTCGTGCACCGCGAACTCAAGCAGGCCGTGAAGCACACCGCCGCCGCATACGGCTGCCACGCCGAGGTCAGCATCGTGCCGGGGTATCCGGTGACGGTGAACGACGACGTGGTGGGCGCGCACGTCGTCGACCTGGCGGCGACGGCGATGGGCGCTTCGTGGAGTGAGCCCATGGCGGACCCGTTGATGGGCGCCGAGGACTTCTCGTACGTGTTGCAGCGGGTGCCGGGGGCGCTGGCGTTCCTCGGGGCGTGCCCGCGCGGGATCGAGCTGGACGACGCGGCGCCCAACCACTCGAACCGGGTGCTGTTCGACGAGGCCGCGATGGAGCACGGGGTGGCGATGTACGCGGCGTTCGCGCTGGACGCCCTCCGCTGAGCTTTCACCGAAATCGTATTTCGGTGAACACGAATTCCGACGGTAAAGCGAAACGCGAGCGGTAAAGGGTTATGCACAGCCTGACGTGCGCAAACCCTTTGGTCGACGTGGTTGAATCGGTTCGCCGGTCCGGTGAGGATGTGTCAGCTCCTTTACCGGACCGGCTCGGCCAATCGTCGATTTCGATGGAGTTCAGGCAATGAATCAACCGCTTGCGATGCCGCACGCCCTGGTCATCACCGCGACGCTCTGCTTCACGGTGTGGCTGATCGACCACGGCTACGAGCCGTTCGCCGCAGCGCTCACCACCCTCGGCACGGTCGCCGGTGCCGTCGCGGTCACCAGCCTGAGCTGGCGAGGCGCCGTGGTCGTGCTTCGGCGCCTCACCAGCAGCGGATGACCAGACCGTCGTAGGAGCAGGTACGCGTCGCACGGAATGATGGGCGCCGTGCGAGACGTGTGCGTGATCGGACTGGGACTGATCGGCGGCTCCGTGCTGCGGGCCGCCAAGGCTGCCGGGCGCACGGTGTGGGGTGCGACGGCGAGCAAAGAGGACGCGGAGAAGGCGCGGGCCGAGGGCTTCGACATCGTCACGGTGGACGAGGCTCTCGGCCGTGACCCCGAGGCGCTGGTCGTGCTGGCCGTGCCGCTGCCCGCACTGCCTGACCTGCTGCGGAAGGTCCCGAAAGGCACGAGACTCACCGACGTCACGAGCGTCAAGGGGCCCGTGCACGACGCCGTGCACCGGTACGCGCCCGAGACCAGGTTCGTCGGCGGGCACCCCATGGCCGGCACCAGCAGGAGCGGGTGGGACGCGGGCACGGCGGACCTCTTCCGGAACGCCGCCTGGGTCGTCACGCCGGAGGAGGCTGACGACCACCTCAACGACGTCGTGCAGCTCGCGCTCGACCTTGGGGCCCACGTGGTGCCGACGACGCCCGAGGAGCACGACGAGGCGGTCGCGCGGATCAGTCACCTGCCGCACATCATGGCCGCGATCCTCGCCGCCGTCGGGGCCGACGGCGGGCCGCTCGCGATGGCGTTGGCCGCCGGCAGCTTCGGGGACGGGACGCGGGTTGCGGGCAGTCGGCCCGAGCTCGTGCGGGCCATGTGCGAGGGGAACCGGGACGCGCTGCTGATGGCCGTGGACGACGCGCTCGGCAGGTTGGGGGCGGCGCGCGGGTCGTTGGCGTCCACCGGGGGGCTCGCCAAGACGATCGAGGCCGGGCACGAGGGCAGGAACGCGCTGGTCAACCAGCCCACCAGGACGCCGATCACGATCGATCTGACCAAGCCGGGGGCGCTCGCGGCCCTCCGGAATCTCGGGTCCCGCGGTGGACGGGTGGTTGGGCTGAACGGCAGCACCGCCCACGCGGAAACGTCGTAGGGTCGCCGGGTGGATCGACGGACGCTCGCCGGTGGGCTCGGTGGTCTCGCGCTCGTCGTCGGTGCCGTCGTGGCACTTCGGAGCGGGGACGCGCCGGACACGCTGAAGAAGGAAGTCGCCGACGGCGTCGAGGTCGTGGCGTCGCAGGAGCCGACCAGGCCCGCCAATCCGAGGGCTCAGGCGCTGGACGCCGACGCGCTGCAGATCGCGTGGAACGGCTCCGCGTCGGCCTACGAGGTGCGCTGGAACGGCAACGAGCAGCTCGTGCCCACGCCCGAGGTGGAGCTGGCCGGGCTGAACCCCGACGAGGAGACGCAGGTCGAGGTCCGGGCGGTCAGCGCGACGGGGAAGCGCAGTGAGCCGCTCCGCATCGCCGCGACGCCCAAGGACGTCTACGACGACAAGTGGGACGACCTGCTCGTCGGCCAGACCGACAGGTTCGACGGGCCGGAGGCGCTCGACCCCCGCAAGTGGCGGGTCGAGGCGGAACCCGAGTGCCTCGGGCTGCGGCCGTTCGGCACGGCCAAGCGCATCGACGTCGACTGCCCGATGGCGGCGTTCCAGTCCAACACGCCCATCAGGTTCGGGGTGCCCGCGAGCGACGGCGCGACCGGCCGGGCGATCATCAGCGTCGCCGGCGCCGTCGAGTCGAGCCACGTCAGGCTGACCCTGCTGCCCGATCCCTACCAGTACCTCAGGGAGACGGACGCGCAGCCGAAGGGCGCGGTCAGCCTCGACGTCACCACGCAGGGCACGCGGATCATCGCCGACCCCGAACTCCCCCGCACGGACCGCCAGATCGCCCTCGGCGACGCCCCCATGACCGGGCTCGTGGCGGGCGTGCGGCACCGCTGGGAGATGCGGGTGCTGCCGGACGCCGTGGTGGCGCTCCGCGACGGCGTCGTCGTCGCCTACGAGCCCGTCGCGATCAAGGAACGGCTGGTGCACCCGCGTGTGCGCATCGACGGCGGTGGGTTCCTGGACGCGTTCGGCGTCGGTGGCGTGCCCGAACGCGTCGTGCCCACCGAGGTCCTCCCCCTCACCCAGGACGTCGAACTGCCGCCGGACGCGGTCGCCGCGAAGCTGGTGTCGGACAACAACGTCACCGACCTGCCGCTCGCGACCAGGAAGGTCCCTGCCGACCTGAACGCCCAGCTCGTCGTCATCCGCAAGCCTGAGAGCCGCCCCGGCGCGCTCCCCCGCCTCACGGACCGGCCGGCGGGCATCAAGACCGGCGGGCCACGCCTGCACGTCATGCACGAGGACGGCACCAAGCCCCCACAACCGTTGCCGCGCAACGGCCGTGTGCTCGTCACGGCCGAAGTGAACGCCATCGGCCACCGCGGCATCGAGCTGGAACTCGACGGCAAGCGGATCGTCGCGCTGCCCACCAACGAGCAGGGCCAGGGCGTGCCGGGCAGGCACGAGTTCTGGCTCGACACCGGCTCGGTGCCCGCCGGGTCACTCGCTCGGCTCAAGCTCAGCGTCCTTCCGGCGGACGGTGGCGAACCCGTTATCGCGGAAACCGTGTTCCAGCTGGGGTGAACGCCTTAGCGTGACGCTATGAAGCGGGTCGCCTTCGCCGTCGTGGGCATCGCGCTGGTGGCGGGCGTGATCGTGCTCCGCGACACCGGCGGGAGTGACGGCTTGCCGTCCGCACCTCCCCCGCCGACGAAGCTCAAGCCGTTCGTCGCCGACCAGGTGCTGGTGCCCGGCCCGCAGACCAGGCCGAGCGTGCCGGCGAGCGTCAAGGCCGACCCCGGCAACCACCGGCTGCGGCTCGCCTGGACCGGCGACGCGCCCGCGTACGAGGTGCGCTGGGCAGGCGGGGTCAAGCTCGTCACCAGGCCCGGCACCCAGCTGAACGGCCTGGAGAACGACCGGCCGGTCGACGTCGAGATCCGCGCGGTGGACGAGTTCGGCCAGCGCTCCCAGCCCGCGAAGGCCACCGCGAGCCCGCAGGCGGACCGCACCGAGTACACCTACGCCGACCGCTTCGACCAGAACGACGAACCCGACCTCCAGCGGTGGAGGCTCTCCAAGCGCACCGACTGCGCCCGCGCGACCTCCGGCGACGGCGAGGACAGCAAGCGGCTGATCATCAGCAGCAGCTGCGGAACCCGTGCCGTGACGCTCAGGTCGCGCACGCCGTTCGTCCGTTCCGACGACGGCGAGAGCAGGCTGTCCGTCGAGACCGACGCCCCCGGCACCGGCGGCAAGCTGCTGCTCGACCTCGTGCCGGGCCCGGTCAGCGTGCAGGGCGACCCGGCGCCGCCGAACACCGTCCGCGCCACGGTCTCGACCGACAACTCCGGCAACTCGATCGTCGAGCTCACCCCGGACGGCACCTCGGTCAAGGCGATCCCACCCGCGGTACCGGGCGTGAGCGTGCTGTGGGAGATCGCGCTCACCTCCGAGGGCACCAGGGTCCTGCGCAACGGCGAGGTCGTCGCCACCTCGCCGTTCGTGCCGCAGTGGCGTGAGGCGACGGCGCTGATCGGCGTCGCGGCGCTGGCGGGCGACCGGATCCGGGCAGGCGTCGACCTGATCGGCTACCGCACCGCCAAGGTCGACGTGCCGCCCACGGGCCCGACGCCGCAGGTGCGCGTGGACGGTCCAGCCGCCACCAGCGCCCATCCCATTCCGGACGTCACCGCTGGTCAGCTGCGCATCGCGCTGATCCCCGCGCGGGAGAGCGAGCCGCTGACGTCGATCAAGGTCAACGGCGTCGCGGTGCCGCTGCGCCCGGCCGTCGAGGGCACGCCGTGGAAGCCGGGCGCGGAGTACCCGGCCGTCGCCGACCTGCCCAGGGAGGCGTTCACGGACAACGTGAACGTCCAGCTGGAGACGCAGGAACGCATCCAGATCACGCACACCGACGTCGAGCTGACCGGGTCGAAACCCACCCCGCAACGCCAGCCCGGCACGCCGCTGGTCGACGCCAAGCCGACGCTCGCCGACCCCGTGCCCGAGGTCCTGGACGCGAGTGGCCAGCCCGTCGAGAACGGCGCCGCGTTCAACCGCGGCCGGGTGGTGCTGGAGGTGCGGATCGCCGCCCTGGACACGGCCGTCGCCGGCCTCGCCGGGTTCGAGATCAGGCTCGACGGCAACCACATCGCGACCGTGCCGACGACCGCCGACGGGCCCTCCGCCGCAGGCAGGTGGCGGATCTCCCTCAACGCCACGGCCATGACCGCCGGGGCGCACGCCATCGAGGTGAAGGCGTTCAGCACCGATTCAGAGGTACATCCGGAAACGGGGTACGTTCCCTTTTTGCTCAAGCCCTGATTGCTCCAAGATGGGTCGTATGGCCCGCGCACTCATCATCGACGCCGCCCGCACGCCGTTCGGCAGGTACCGGGGAGGTCTGTCCGGCATCCGCGTGGACGACCTCGCGGCGCTGCCGATCGTCGACCTGCTGCGCCGCTACCCGTCGCTCGACCTGGCACGCATCGACGACGTGCTGCTGGGGGACGCGAACGGGGCCGGCGAGGACAACCGCAACGTCGCGCGCATGGCCGCGTTGCTGGCGGGGCTGCCGGTCTCCGTGCCGGGCGTGACGCTGAACCGGCTGTGCGCGTCGGGTGGTGAGTCGATCATCCAGGGCGCGCGGGCGTTGATCACCGGGGACGCCGACCTGATCGTCGCCGGCGGCGTGGAGGGGATGTCGCGGGCGCCGTTCGTGACGGCCCGGCCCGA
The DNA here is from genome assembly GCF_050936595.1 of Lentzea sp. CA-135723. NCBI lineage: Bacteria > Bacillati > Actinomycetota > Actinomycetes > Pseudonocardiales > Pseudonocardiaceae > Lentzea > Lentzea sp. CA-135723. The sequence goes on from NZ_JBNJMK010000001.1 coordinate 5,605,088, forward strand.
CAAGGCGTTCCCCGACCGGCTCGAGACCGTGTCGACGGCACTCGGCTGGCGGCTCGTGAACCCGCGCATGCCCAAGCACTACACCGTGCCGTTGGGGCTCGCGGCCGAGAACGTGGCTGTGGAGCTGGGAATCACGCGCGAGCAGATGGACAACTTCGCGTTGCGCTCACACCGGCGTGCGGCGGCGGCCTGGGATGCCGGTGTGCACGAGGGGTTCGCGTTCCCCGTGCAGCTGCCGGACGGGACGGCGATCCGGCGCGACGAGAACGTCCGCGCGGACACCAGCGTCGAGAAGCTCGCGAAGCTCAAGCCCGCGTTCTCCGAGAACGGGTCGGTGACCGCCGGCAACGCGTCGCCGCTGAACGACGGCGCGCTGGCCGCGTTGCTCGGCACCGAGGCGATCGCGTCGGAGCTCGGCGTCGAACCGCTGGGCGAGGTGCTCGGGTCGGCGACCACCGGCGAGGAGCCGCACCGGTTCACCGTCGCGCCCGTGTCGGCGATCCGGAAGTTGCTGAAGCGCCTGCACATCGACGCGGCGGACGTCGCGTTGTGGGAGATCAACGAGGCGTTCGCGGCGATGGCGTTGTCGGTGGTGCACCACCTTCCCGAGATCGACAAGGAGAAGGTCAACGTCCACGGCGGCGCGATCGCGTACGGCCACCCGCTCGGCGCGTCGATGCCGCGGGTGATCGTCGACGTGTGCCGCCACCTGCGGGCACGAGGTGGCGGCATCGGGATCGCGGCGGCCTGCGTGGGCGTCGGGCAGGGCGTGGCCGTGGCGGTGCGGGTCTAGCCCGGCACTAGCTCTTGGGGTGCAGGATGTCGCGGGCCTGTTCGGCGGCCCGCACGATGCTCTCGCTCACGAAGTCCAGGAACCGCGCGATGTTCTCCAGTCGCGTCGCGGCCTGGGTGCCTGGGCCGAGGCTGCTCACGCCGTGGCGGGCGGCCTCGGCGAGCGTCGTCGTACCGGCGGCGCTCGCGATCATCGACTGGTACCAGATGTCGCCCTCGTCGACGACGTACCGCTCGCGGCGGCGTTCGTCGCGCACGCGGCCGATGAGGCCCTGGCTTTCCAGGTACGCCACGGCTTTCGACACCGACGCCGCGCTGACCTGCAGGTGTGCCACCAGTTCCGACGCGGTGAGGCTGCCCTCGTCGGTGGCGTAGAGGCTCGCCAGCGCCCTCGCCGGCATCTTCGGCAGACCCTGGCCGATGAAGATGCCCGCGAACACCTCCTCGAACGCCCGCACGGCTTCGGGGTCGCGGCCGTCAGCGCGTGGTGGCACCTGGCTTCTGCGGGGCGTCGCCTGCTTGCGGCGCTGGGCGCGGCGTTCGGTGGCGAGGTGGGCGATGTCGGCCTTGTACCCGGCCGGGCCGCCGTTGCGCATGACCTCGCGGGTGATCGTCGAGGTGGGCCGGTCGAGGCTTCTGGCGATCTCCGCGTAGGCGAGACCGTCCGCGAGCCCGATCGCGATCTGGCGGCGTTCCTGCTGGGTGAGTCGACCTCCTGGCATGCGCTCAAGCATAGCGTTCACCGTGATTTCATTGCAACGCACGTTGCATTAGATCTACAGCCCGTTGCAACGATCTTGTGGCTTTGAGCTGCTGTTCCTCACTCTCGTCGCAACGAACTTGTTGCCGAGATCCGGAAACGCAACGTAGCTTTTTGCACATCGGAAACAACGAGCCACAGGAGATCGAGATGCAGACCTTCGCCACCCCCGCCCCCATCGCCGCCGTCCTCGACATCCCCGCCGGCCGGGTCCAGTTCATCGCCGCGGACCGCGCCGACACCGCCGTCGAGGTCCTGCCCCTGGACGCTTCGCACGGCCGCGACGTGCGCGCCGCCTCGAAGGTCGAGGTCTCGTTCGCCGACGGCGTGCTGCGGATCAACTCCTCGCCGAGCAAGCTGCTCGGTTCGTCCGGCGCCGTCGAGGTGACCGTCCAGCTGCCCACCGGCTCCCGCGTCGAGGCGAAGGCCGCGAGCGCCGAGTTCCGCGGCGTCGGCCGGCTCGGCGACATCGCGTTCGAGGCAGCGCAGAGCGACATCAAGATCGACGAGGCCGGTGCGGTGCGGGTGAACACCCAGGCCGGTGACGTGACGATCGGCCGCCTCACCGGATCCGCCGAGATCACCACCCTGAAGGGCGACATCACCGTCGCCTCACCGCTGTCCGCATCGCTCGACGCCGGCACCTCGTACGGCCGCGTCACCAACTCGCTGCGCAACGACGGCACGGACGCCATCACCATCCGCGCCACCACGTCGTACGGCGACATCACCGCCCGCAGCCTCTGACTTTTCACCACTGGGGAGACTTCCATGATCACCGACGCCCACTACCAAGCCGCAGAACAACTCCTCCGCCGTCCCGCAGCCCCCGGCGAGCTCGTCGTCGGTGACCGCGTCCGTCCACAGTGGATCGACGGCGACCGCTTCTGGTACCAGGTCCGCGACGGCGCCGCCCGGGAGTTCGTGGTCGTGGACGTGGCCGCGGGCACCCGCACCCCCGGCTTCGACCCGATGCCGTTCATCCCGGCCCCCGGCAACCCGCTGGAGGTCACCTCGCCGGACGGCAAGATCGCGGTCTCCCGTTCCGGCCACGACCTGCAGGCACGTTCCGGCGAACGTTCCTGGGCGCTGACGTCCGATGGGGTTCCGGGTTTCGGCTACGGCTACGGCCCGGACGCCATGAGCTACGGCACGCTGATGCGGAAGTTCGGCATGCCGCACATGCCCCCCGCTGTCGCCTGGTCCCCCGACTCGTCGAAGGTCCTCGCCCACCGCACCGACCAGCGTTCGGTGCGCCAGACGGTGCTGCTGGAATCGCGTCCGGCCTCCGGCGGCGCCCCGGTTTCCCACGTCCAGCACTACGCCTACCCAGGCGACCCGTCGATGCCGTTGGCCTCGCTGGTGGTGTTCGACGTGGAGGCGGGCACCACCGTCTTCGCCCAGTGCGACCCGCTGCTGATGCCGGAGTTCTCGCCGATCATGGCGGGCTGGGCCTGGTGGTCTTCGGACAGCACGGCCGTCTACTTCCTGTCGCGACCCCGCGACCAGCGCACGTTGACGCTCCGGCGGATGGACGCCCGGACCGGCGAGGTGCGGGACGTGGTCAGCGAGACCTCGTCCGATCGCGTCGGCCCCAACCAGTTCATGTACGGCCAGCCGCTCGTCCGGGTGCTCGCCGACGAGGTGCTGTGGTTCTCGCAGCGCGACGGCTGGGGCCACCTGTACCGCCACTCGCTGCACACCGGCGAACTGCTGGGCCAGGTCACGTCCGGTTCGTTCCTGGTCCGCGAGATCCTGCACGTCGACGAGGCATCCCGGGTCGTGTCGTTCGTGGCGTCGGGCCTGGTTCCCGAGGACCCGTACCGGCGCACGGTGTGCCAGGTCGGGCTGGACGGGACCGGATTCAGGGTCGTCACCGACGACTCGCTGGACCACGTCGTCACGGTCTCGCCGTCCGGCAAGTGGTTCGTCGACTCGGCGTCCACTGTGGACACACCGCCGGTGACTGTCGTGCGCTCGTGGGACGGCTCGGTGCTGGTACCGCTGGAGACCGCGGACGTGAGCCGGCTGGCGGCAACGGGGTGGACCGCCCCGGAACGCTTCCGCGTCAAGGCGGCCGACGGCGTGACCGATGTGTACGGCGTGCTCTACAAGCCCGCCGGCTTCGATGCCGGTTCGAGCTATCCCGTGGTGGACAGCGTTTATCCCGGCCCGCAGGTCACGCGAGTCGACCCGTGCTTCGACCCCGGCGGCATGGGCCTGGACGCGGAACCGTTGGCAGCACTCGGCTTCGTGGTGGTCGCCCTGGACGGCCGAGGCACGCCGGGCCGTTCGGCCGCGTTCCTCTCCGGCAGTCTTGCTTCGGCCGGCAGCCTGGAAGACCACGTTGCGGCACTGGAACAACTGGCCGCGTCACGACCGTGGATGGATCTGGGTCGAGTGGGCGTCATGGGCCACTCCGGCGGCGGGTTCGCCGCAGGCCGAGCGATGCTGGAGTTCCCCTCGACGTACCGGGCCGGTGTGGCTCTGTCTGGTTCGCACGACGCCCGCTACATCGGGCTCGGGTGGGCGGAGAACGTCGACGGCGCCGACAACCCGTCGGCGTGGGAGCGGGCGTCGAACGTCGAGATCGCGGACCGGCTGGAGGGCAAGCTCCTGCTGGTGCACGGCGAACTGGACGACACCGTGCACCCGGACCACTCGCTGCGGCTGGCGGACGCGTTGATCACGGCGGGCAAGGAGTTCGAGCTGGTGATCGTGCCCGGTGCCGAGCACCTGTTCATCGACCGGATGGCCTACGTGCGCACGAAGGCGTGGGACTTCCTGGTGCGCGCGCTGATGGGGGTGGAGCCGCCCGCGTACCGGCCGGCGCCGATCGTGATCGACCCGGAGGTGCTGGGAGAGATGCTCTAGCGGGACTTCACGGTGCTGAGGAACGCCGACCACGCCTTGTCCGACACGGGCAGGTGCGTGGTCGGCGCCTTGCTGTCGCGGATACCGATGCCACGACCGACCTCGACGCAGTTGTCCACGGGGCTGTAGCTGCTCTTCCGCCACATCGACATGCCGAGGGCCTCCTCAAGCCAGGATGCTGGTGATCAGCTCCCTTGATTGTTCCGCATCCAAGGCTTGAGCGTCGAGCAGCTTCAGCACGTCGACGTAGGTGGCGAGAGATGTCTTGTCCTCGACGAAGAGGCCCGAGTTCTCGGTTTCCGTGAACACGACCGGCTCGAACTTGTCGTAGTTGAGGAGCCGGAAGGAACCGGAAAGCCCTGCGTGTGCCCCGTAGGAGCTGGGCACGACGCGAACGGTGACGTAGCTCCGGTTGATCATGGCGAGGAGGTGCAGGAGCTGGTTCTGCATCACGTCGGCGCCTCCCACCTGCAGCCGGAGGGCGTGCTCGTGGAGGTAGAAGAGGAAGGTTCGGCTGTAGTGGAAGATCCCCTGGCGCGCCGTCTTCGCGGCGATCACCTCGGCAACGTTCACTTTCTTGGCGCGAACGGACCGTTCGATGAGTGCGCGGATGTAATCGGGGATCTGGAGGGGACCCGGAATCACGTTCATCGACCACATGGTGATCTTGTTGGCGAGGCGCTCCTGCTCGATGAGCGACCGCACCTGGTCGGTGAACCCGTCTTCGGGGAAGACGAGGTAGCCCTTTTCTCGCGATTCGCGGTAGAGGGCAAGCAGGTGCTGAGCGTCGTCCGGTGGGGTGTGGCAGAGGCCCAGCAGCAGGGCCAGCTCTACCTCGGTGACGCCGCCCTTGCCGTTGACCAGGTCGGAGACCTTGGGCTCTTCCCAGCCGGCGCGCTCGGCGGCCTGGCGCTGGGTCATGCCTGCTGCGTGGATGGTGTCGCGGACGCCATCACCGAAGGAGCGGCCGACCACGCTCGAAATTCTTTTCGGCATGGTCGGAAGCTAGGACCACCGCGGGCTTCCCTTCCATCGTTTGGATGCGACTCGCCACGAAGGAAGTACTTCTTGGAAACCTTCTAAATTCGCTTCGAGATGAGCGGGTACTCCAGCACGAGGCCGTTGGGGTCGACCTTGATGTTCTGCTCGAAGCCGCCGCTCTTGAACCGCACCACCGAGACGTCGTCCCCCACGGACACCGTCTTGTACGTCTGGGTGACGGCGCGAACGGACAAATCAGGCAGCGAGACGCGCACTACGGGGAGGGCGTGTTCGCCCGGTTCGCGGTGCAGGCCGAGGCGCCTGATGGGGATGGCGTTGAACAGCACGGCGAACTGGACGTCGACGTCGAGGGCGTCGTTGAACGTCTCGCGCTTGCTGCCCTGGCCGTGGTCGACCAGCCAGGCGCCGTCCTCGGTGCGGGACAGCGAGCACTGGCGCTCTTCGAGGACGGTGGCCGTGCGCAGCAGCAGGCGGTTGACCTGGCCGCTTTCGCCCACCGACACCTCGAAGGAGGCGTTGAACTGCTCGTCGGGGCCTGCGGCGACCAGGCGGCCGGACGCCCTGAGGCGCTGGTCGCTGGAGAGGAGCAGGCGGACCTGCTCCAGCCTCGGCTCGTGGATGCCCTGCCAGGTGATCATGTCCGGCCTGCGGGCAGAAGGAGAGCGGGTCTCTCCGGTAGAGGTGACCCGCCCTGCGTCAGTGGCGTTGAAGGAGTTCACTCATCCACCTGGAAGGATGTCCTTGATCTTCTCGGCAACCGAGTCGACCTGCTCTTCGTGACCGAACTTGCCTGCGACGAAGTCCGCCGCGGCGTCCACGCCCTTGTCGACCTGCTCGTGGTGCTGCTCGGCGAGGTCCATGGCCTTGTTCTTGATCTCGTCGAAGTTCATGTGGTGCTCCTTCGTCCCTGACGCAGGGTACCCGAGTGGGCCCCGCGTGTTGATAGCCGCGATCACGCTAACTGTGCCTGGACAAGTTGGCTGGGTGACAACAAAGATGTCGATACCGCCGCCTGGGTCGGCCGCCGTCGCGGTCAGAACCAGGAGGATGTTCGATGGCACGACTCCTGCGTGGAGTTATGTCCGCAGTGCTGCTGTTGCCGCTCGTCGCGGTCTCCTCGGCCAACGCCACGGCCGACGTTCAGGGGAACGCGAAGTTCACGGTGACGACCACGGCCTCGTCCGTCGCGGCCCGCAGTGACCGGCGTCCGGTCGCCGGCGGCGTCTACGACAAGAAGGTGAACAAGACGTTCATCTCGTGGGCGGGCCAGTACGAGGACAGCTACGTCCAGACGTACGACCACCGCAAGTCCACGTGGTCCGCGCCGAACCGCATCGCGGACGGCGCCAACGACACGCACAACTACCCGACCATGGTCCAGGCCAGGGACGGGCACCTGCTGATCTTCCGCGGGATGCACAACGTCGAGTTGCGCATGTCCCGTTCGCCCCAGCCCAACTCGGCGGACGGCGTCTGGGAAGAGACGCTCCTCTCGAAGAACGCGGCCACGTACCCGATGCCGTTCGTCACGCGTGACGGCACGATCTACGTGTTCTACCGCGAGACGACGCGTGACCTCGACGGCACGACGCCGACCGACACGCGCCCGATGCTCTACGTGGTGTCCAAGGACAACGGCAAGACGTGGAAGACCTCCACGGAACTGACCGGTGACCGCTTCGCGATCGGCTCGACCGCCCGCGCGGACAACATGAACGAGATCTACATCGGCCAGCTCCGCCTGCAGGACGACGGCCGCGTGCTGATCGCCTACACGCTCGCCGGCGGTGGTCCCGAGGGCAACAAGCACGACCGCTACCACCGCAACATGTACTACACGTGGTTCAACCCGCAGAACCGGCACTTCTACTCGGCGTCCGGCAAGGATCTGGGCACCCAGATCGACGACGCCGACCAGGAGAAGTACCTGAAGATCGCGGAGACCCCGCTGACCCTGCCGAACAACGTGAAGTCGCCCGACTACATCCAACAGGTCGGCTCGACCCTGGGGCAGCCGTTCGTGCTGTGGTTCATGGGCGACGAGGCCGGTGGCCCGCTGCACAACTTCCTGTCCGTCTGGAACGGTCGCAAGTGGGAGACCAAGGAGGTCGCCCGCGGCTTGCGCACCCGTGAGGTCGAGCAGGTGGACCTGTTCACGTGGCGCGTCTACGCCACCGAGGACGGCAAGCCGAACGTGAACACGTACCTGGTGCGGCTGGGTCGTTTCTGGTCGCCGGAGACCGTCATCCCGACGGCCAAGCCGGTGCAGCGCGTCGAGGTCGTGGAGAACTTCCGCGACCCCGCCCGCGCGATCTTCTCCGGTGCGTCGTCCGACCGGGACGCCGCGATCGCCGACGGCGACATCTCCGTGGCGGGCGTGAAGAGCCGCTGGTGAGCCGTTCGGAACTGTTCTGAGGAAAGGCAAACGCCCCCTGCTCCGGCGCGGAACCAGGGGGCGTTCGTCTTGGGGGCTGGCTGCCTAGATCAGGCGCCGGCCTTCTTGCGACGGACCACGAACAGCGCACCGACACCGGCGCCGACGAGGACCAGACCGCCGAGCAGCGGCCACAGGATGGACGCACCGGTCGAGGCCAGGTCGTCCTCGCCGCCACCCGGAGCCGGGTTGGCCGGGGTGGAGGAGGTGGTCGACGGCGGGGTGGAGTCCGTCGTCGTGGTGGTGGTCGTCGTGGCCGTGGTGGTGGTCGTGGTGGGCGGCACGACGCCGGCCTTCCAGTCCGCCTTGGCTTCCTTCTCGACCTTGGCCTTGGTCGGCTGGGCGACGACGAGCGACTGGGCCTTGCCGTCGTCGCCGTTCGACGCCTTGTCCTTCGCGACGAACAGGCGACCGGCCTGCAGCGTGGCCTCGGCGGAGAGCTTGAACTTCGCCTCGCCGTCCTTGGCGCCGGCCGGGACGTTCACGAAGAACTTCGAGATCTTGTCGCCGGTGCCCTGAACGGCGAGCTGGTCGCCCTTCTTCTGCACCTGCAGCGGGTTGCCGGCCTCGTCGGTGATGGTGACGCCCTCGGGGAGGTCAGCCGTCAGCTTGACCTCGGACGCGGTCGTGGTGACCGTGAACGGGCCGATCTTCTCGCCGGTCTTGCCGGTCTGCGTGACGGGCTCGATCTCGAGCGTCGGCTTCGGCTGGTCCTTGATCTCGTTCTTCTCGGCCTGCTCGACGAGCTTCGCGTACAGGTCCTTGACGTCCTGCTTGTTGCGGCCGTCGTTCGTGTCGAGCTCAGCGCCGTCGGTGAAGTGCCAGATCGCGGTCTGCGTGGCCGCGATCGTCTCCTCCTTCGAGAACTGGTTGCCCCACTTCTTCTTGACGTCGTCCATCGAGAGGGCCGGGAACGAGTTCGTCAGGATCCAGAGGACCTTGCCCGCGTTCTGCGGGAACTTCGAGTCCTTGTTGGGGTGCGTGCCCCACGGCGACTCGCGGAGGTGGTCGCCGTCCTTGAGCGGGGTCGGCAGCTCGACGCAGTAGGCGTAGACCTTCGTCTCGTCCTGGTCCTTGATGCGGAGCTTGATGACCGAGGTGTCGAGGTAGTTCTCGCCGTGGTCCGGGAGGTTGCCGACGCCGCGCTTGAGCGCGACGTTCTCGCCCTTGGGCTGGTCGCCGCGGTCCGGGGTGATGACGACATCGGCGTTGGCCGGAAGGGCCGAGAACGCGAGGGCGGCGGTCGCGCCGAGCAGCGCGGTGCCGATCCTGAACCGGGAAGCCATGGGTCTCCTCTTGCTCACTGAAGTTAGCCCGAACGCGGCGGGAAGCAGTCACATCCGTCGGGACGGTCGGCACGTCGACATCGACACTGAACCGACAGGAAGCGACCGGGACGTTAGCCGATGGGGTGACACACGTATGAGTGAGGTAAGGAGAGCATCACCCACTATGCGTGAGCAGCCAAAACATACTCAGGGTGTCCACAGTGGATAGGCCTGCGATGCATTCATTCCGTCAGGTGACGTTAGATTCGTTGCCGAACAGTTACCAATTGGTGCAACCTGCTACGGATGATCACCGTTAGCGGTTCAACCGACTACGCGACCAATTCGGCGACTTCGGTGGGACGAATGTCACCCGGACGCAGCGAGGTGCCGCGCAGGCACATCTCGCGGGGTTCCGGGCGGTCGCCGGTGAGAATCCAGCGCGTGAGTCCGGCCAACTGGTAGGCGATGAGTGGCGGAACGGCGTCTCCGACGTGCCGGTACGCGTTCCCGAGAATCGAGACGTCGAAGCGGAACTGGCGCGGAAACCCCTGCAGGAGCGCCATCTCGCGGACCGTGCACAGCCGGTGCTGGACGGGGTGGGCATATCGCCCGTTGCCGACGTGGCCGCATTCCCTTTTGATCGTCCTGGCCGGTTCGTCCCACCACATCCGGCCGTAGACGTCCGGGTGGGAACCCCAGTTCTGCTGTTCGACGATCTTGCGTTGTGCCGGATTCAACAACTCGGCGGTCTCGGGTGAGCGGAGCAGATCAGCCCACGATCCGCCGTTCGCCGGAATCGCCCGCATTCTTTCGAGACTGCGGTCCTGGGAAAAGGTCGGCGAGACGTGAATGGGGTCTTCCGGATCGGCCAGGCCCGCCTCGACCGCGGGCAGTTTGCCGATGGCCCGGCGAACGGTGGTCGCGGACGGCCGGATCACCCGCCCCTCCCACAGGTCGTCCAAGGTCAGCAGCGGTAGACCGCCGTCGACGGCGACCATCAGCGTCCGCTCGCGCAGCTGCGGCAGGCCGAACTTCGAGAGCATGTGCGTGCCACCCCAGACGGAGTACCCGATTCGGGTGAGCTCCTCGGCGAGGCTGTTGAAGTGGTGCCGCTGCTTGCCCTTGACGAGCTCGCGTGCGTTCTCCATCAGCACGACCTTGGGGCGCAGCTCCTGCGCGTACACCGCGATCCGGCCGACCAGCGAGTTGCGCGGGTCGTCGCGCAGGTGGTTCAGGGAGCTGATCCGGCTGAAGCCCGAGCACGGCGGGCACGCCAGCAGCACGTCCAGTTCGCCGCGCTTGAGGCCCCACACCTCGCGCAACGCCGAGGGCGAGACCCTGCCGAGGTCGACCTCCAGCGGGTCGACGCCGATGTTGACGCGGTAGGTGTCGTTGCAGCGCAACGAACCCAGCTTCGAGCTCGGCTTGCCGATCTGCGCGTCGGCGGCACCGACCACCCGGAAGTCGCGGTGGGCGTGGAAGCCGAAGCTCATGCCGCCCGCACCCGAGAAGATGTCGGCCACCGAGAAGGACACGGCGAGATCGTACGGGCGAGGCGCCGAGGAGGTTTCCGTGCCATCCCGTACCTTTCCCGCCTATGGAGCTGCCGCGCGCCTGGCAACGGCCCGACCCGTTGCGCGGCCTCGACAGGATTTCCTGGACCGAGGTCTACGACGGCCGGGGTGGCGCCGGTCGCGTGCCCCGGCTGCTGCGCTCCCTGATGGACGCGAACGCGGACGTGCGCCTGGATGCGCTCTCATCGCTCGCTGACCGGCTTCTCACCGACGACACGGTGTCGGAGGCCTCGTTCTGCGCCGTGCCGTTCCTGGTGGAGCTGGGGGCGTCCTACAAGGTCACCGGCGACGTGCGGGACCGGGTGATCTTCCTGCTGGCCGCCATGGCGTTGGCGGGCAAGGGCTTCACCGAGGACGGCAGGCGCACGCACCGCCGCTGGAACGCGCTGGGCCGCGAGCTGCCCCGCACCGCGCCGGACTGGCTGACGCAGACCCGCCACGCCGTCGCCCAGGGCGCGCCGAAGATCTTCGAGGCGCTGGCGTCCGAACGGGTCGCGTGCCTCGTCGCGCTCGCCTGCGCGGTGCCGGAGAAGCTGCCGTCGTTCGTCGTCGGGCTGATGAACGAGATGGTCGACCTGCCGAACGAGGAGATGCTCGCGGACGCCGCGGAGATCGCCGTGGCGCTGCTGAAGGACGCTCCCGAGTTACTCGACGTGGACCTGCCGAAGGTGCTCGGCGAAGGGCTGGTGCGGCCCGCGCACCAGCCCCGTGAGGTCACCGCCGCCCTGCTGGGCTACCGGTCCGCCCTCGTCTCCGCGTACGGCGACGAGGGCGCCTGGTAGTCCGTTCTAGGCGATCACGGCCTCTTCGAAGGTCTCCTCGACCGGCGTCGTGTCCTCGACCGCGATCGCGGGTTCCAGGGCACCGAGGCCCGTCCCCCACTCCTGGTCGGCCAGCGCGAACGCGGCCACCGTCAGCGCGGCCACCGGAGCGCCCACCGGCATGTTCTCCCGGTGCAGGTCGAGGTCGAGGCGACCACCGATCGGCGACGGGGACAGCCGCAGCGTCGCGTGCGCGGGCTCGTCGGCGTGCGCGAGGCGGCACGCCCAGCCCGTGAAGATCACCCGGCGCTCGTCGACCTCGGTCGGCTGCACGGCGCGGACGTTGGCGCCCACGGCACCGGCGCGGTGGTTGTCCGCGGCCTGCAGCACGAGCTCCTCGAACTCCATCGAGGAGATGCCGAGGTCCCAGCCGGCCACGAGGGCGACCTGGACGAGCGCGAGCGGCAGGGTCGGGACGGCGTCCTCGAAGCACACCATCGCCCCGCCGTAGCGGGTGTTGATCTCGGTCGGCAGGAAGCCGTCCTCGGTCGCGATGCCGTCCAGCGTGAACGTGCCGCGGTAGCCGACGGTGCCGCGCAGGTGCTCGCCGACGCGGCGGGCCAGGTTGCGCATCTCGTCGCGGATCCACACGGGCGGGTCGTAGAACGACGCGCAGCCCGCGTAGAGGAACTTGGCCTGGCCCTGGCGGCGCGGCACGACCATCTCGATCGGGCGCAGCACGGCGGTGCCGTCCGGGAAGACGATGCCGTGCACGCTCACCGGGATGCCTTCCAGGAACGGCATGACCCGGACCTGGTCGCACTTGGGCGCGAGCACCTCGAAGGCTTCCTTGGCCTCCTCGTACGACCGCACGCGGCGCACGAAGTTGGCACCGCCGTTGATCGCGGGGCCGTCACCGGACCAGACGACGCCGGCGCCGCGGTCCAGCATCTCCGAGGCGCCCCAGAGGCGTTCGAAGTCGAGGTCGAACACCATCGCGGGCGCGCGGCGGGCGGACAGCTCGTCCCAGAGCGCGTCGATGGTGGTCTTGTTCTCCAGGGTGACCCAGTCGTGCTCGCGCGCGTTGATCACCGGACGGCCCTGGAACTCGCTGATCTCGTTGTAGGGCGTGCTGATCACGACGGCTTCGCGCTGCGCGTCGAACTCGCCCAGGATCGCCTTCACCTCGGCGCCCGGCTTGGTCAGCAGCTTGCCGAGACGGCGCTGCTCGACCGCGACGAGGCTGCCCTTGATGCCCAGCGAGACCCAGCGGGCGATCTGCGAATCATGCAGCGGCGCGTGATCGTCGGTATCGAGCACGAGCGTATGGCGAGCGCCGAGCGCATGGAGTTCCTGCGCGCGCTTCGCCAGACGGGTACCACCGGCCAGCACTACCAGCCGGTCACCGAACAACTTGCCGAGGCGCTCGTTGAGCGCGGTGAGGACATGATTCATCGCCGAAAACTCGCTTAAGAGAAGCGGAGGACGTGACCGGCGAATGCCGGGTAGCGCGTAGCGTAGAGCCACCCGGTATGTGTGTCGAAGCACGGTCCGGCAACGGCCGGATGAATCTTGCTGCGGGCCTGTCGGCTCAAGCCCGCTCTCAAGAGGACCTGCTGATGATCTCGCTGCTCAGAGCGAGCGTGCCGCGTCCCGGAGGACCTGGTCAACGCGGTTGAGGAAGCTGCGCTTCGGGTTGATCGACGGCAGCGGTGCCGTGAGCTCTGCGGGCTGGGGTGCGGGTGCGGCTCCCACGATCTCAGCCACGTTGCGCAGGAACTCCTGCCGCTTGAACTCGTGCACGGCGTGATCGTGCAGGAGTCCGGCGATGCTCGTGTGCACAGCGCGATGGGGGTAACTCACTTGGGTGTTATCGGCGCGGTCAGCGTCGACCTTTAGGGTCAACTCGTGCGAGTTCTGGTGACCGGCGCCACGGGGTACGTAGGCCGCGAGGTAGTGCGTGAGCTGCGGGTTCACGGTCATGAACCCGTTTCGTGGGGTCGGCGCCTGTCGGAACCAGTCGAAGTGGAGGGCGTCGACGCCGTCATCCACCTGGCCGCAGCGGCCCGGGTCAGGGAGTCGTTCCATGACCCGATTTCGTACTACGAGACCAACGTCGTCGGCACGCTCGACATGCTGAAGGCCCTTGAAGGGCAACGATTCCTGTTCGCTTCGACTGGTGGGGTGTACCGCCCCTCGGCAGCCGTGCTGACCGAGGACTCACCCCTCGAACCCTCCTCCCCGTACGCCGCGTCGAAGGCCGCCGCCGAGGAGCTCGTGGCGTGGACGGCGCGGTCGGGGCAGATCGGGGCGACCACTCTCCGTTTGTTCAACGTCGCTGGAGGTGGTGACACGGACACCACTCGGGTGATCACGCGGGCCGTGGCGTGCGCCGCCGGGACCGTGCCCGGGATGGAGGTCTACGGCGACGGCGGGGCGGTGCGCGAGTTCGTGCACGTGCGTGACGTCGCCAGTGCGTTCGTCGTGGCGCTGGAGGCGTGCGAGGTGGGCACGTCGTCGGTCTACAACGTCAGCGGGACCGCGGCCTCGGTGCGGGACGTGCTGGACACCGTCGAGGCGGTGACCGGACGGGCCGTGGACGTCACCTGGAAGCCCGCGCACCCCGGCGAGGTCCGTTCGCTGCGTGCGGACACCTCGCGGCTGCGGGCGTTGGGCTGGGAACCCCGCCGCTCGGCGCTGGAGGAGATCGTCAGGGACCAGTGGCTCGCTTCGGCACCGGAATCCGGTCGAGGTCCTTCGCGATGACGATCTCGCCGTCGAACTCGGCGGCGGCCTCGGCGTGGAACTCCGCGGGGTCGTCGTAGCGCTGGCTGAAGTGCGTGAGGACGAGCTTGCGGACCCGGCAGTCCTGGGCGACGCGGGCGGCCTGCTGGGCGGTGAGGTGGCCGTGGTCGCCGGCGAGTCTCGTGTCGCGGGCGAGGTAGGTCGACTCGATCACGAGCATGTCGGCGTTGTCGGCGAGCTCGAAGACGTTGTCGCAGAGCCTGGTGTCCATGATGAACGCGAACCGCTGGCCCTTGCGGGGTTCGCTGACGTCTTCGAGGCGGACGCCGTTGAACTCGCCCTCCTGCTGCAGCGTGCGGACCTGCGGCCCTTGGATGCCGAGTTCCCTGAGCTTCTCGGGCAGCATCCGGTGGCCGTCCGGCTCGACCAGGCGGTAGCCGAAGCTGTCGATGCCGTGGTCGAGCTCGTAGGCCTCCAGCCTGCCGAACTTCCCGTTGGCGATCTCGCCGTCGTCGGTGACCGGGACCTCCTTGATGTCCGCGGCGTCGTAGAACGCGCTGGCGTAGCGGAGGCGTTCGAAGAAGTGCGCGCCAGAGGCCGGGAAGTGGGCGTGGACGGTGTGCGGGACCCGGTCGAGGGACAGCCGCTGCACGATGCCGGGAACGCCCAGGCAGTGGTCGCCGTGGAAGTGCGTGATGCAGATCCGGGTGATGTCGCTCGCGGCGGCACCTGATCTGAGGAGCTGGCGCTGGCTGCCGTCGCCCGGGTCGAAGAGGAAGCCCTCGCCGTCCCACCTGAGCAGGTAGCCGTTGTGGTTGCGCTGGCGGGTCGGGACCTGGCTGGCCGTTCCCAGGACGATCAGTTCCCGGACTGTCACCCCCTGACGCTAGCGTCTGTCCCATGCGGAGCGTGGAAGTTGCGGCGACTTGGCCTGTCGAGAACGTCGCGGTGGCCGTGGTGACGCCTGACGGCGTGGTGGGCGCGCTGGGTGACCAGCAGCGGGTGTTCCCGCTGGCGTCGGTGACGAAGCTGCTGACCTCGTACGCGGTGCTGGTGGCCGTGGAGGAGGGCGCGGTCGAGTGGGACCAGCCGGCGGGGCCGGAGGGTGCGACGGTGCGGCACCTGATCTCGCACACGGCGGGGTACGCGTTCGACAAGGCCGAGGTGCAGGCCGCTCCCGGCACGCGGCGCATTTACTCGAATGCGGGATTCGACGTGCTGGCCTCTTTTGTGGGCGAGGCGTGCGAAATGCCGTTCGCGACTTATCTGCACGAGGCGGTCTTCGAGCCGTTGGGGATGAAGTCGTCGGCGTTGGTCGGATCGGCGGGCGCCGGCGCCGAGTCGAGTGCCGCCGACCTGGCGTTGTTCGCCGCCGAGCTGCTGTCGCCGCAGCTGGTGTCGGTCGAGCTGGTCGCCGCGGCGACGTCGGTCGTCTTCCCTGAGCTGAACGGCGTGCTGCCCGGTTACGGAATGCAGAAGCCGAACGACTGGGGGCTCGGGTTCGAAATTCGCGACTCGAAGTCGCCGCACTGGACGGGTAATTCTTTCTCGGCGTCGACCTTCGGCCACTTCGGGCAGTCCGGGACGTTCCTGTGGGTCGACCCGACGATCTCGGCGGCCTGCGTCGCTCTGACGGACCTGCGGTTCGGGCCGTGGGCGGTCGAGGCGTGGACGCCGTTCTCCGACGGCGTCCGCGCCGAGCTGGTCAGTCGGCGAGCCTGAGGGCGAGCTGGCGCAGGATCTCCTGCACGTCGGCTTCCTCGTAGTCGTTCTCGTAGGCCTGCGCGACGCCGTGGAAGGCGTAGAGCAGGCCCGCGGTGAACCAGCCGAACTGCGACAGGACCTGGTCCATCGCCTGTTTGAGGGCCTGCGCGCCGGCCTCGTTCAGCTCGCCGTCGACCTTGACCTCGTAGCTGAACACACCCTCCTGCAACGACTTGAGCGCCGTCCGCAGGTAGTCGTTCGTGCCGGCGCCGTCGTAGGTGAGCGTGAGGACGCCGAGCGCCCGCTGCATGATCTCCCGCTGCTCCACGCCGCCACTCTGCCTGTTGATCAGGCGTCCGTCACGTTCTGGCACCCCATCGGACCCTGCGGGTTCGAACCGCTCCTCGAAGGCCTCGGCGATGTCGTCGACCGGCGACGGTGTTGACCCGGATGCGGCCGAACGCCGCCGTGCAGGTGTCGACCACCGCCTCGGCCTGGTCGGGCTCGGTGATGACCACGGCCTTGCCCGCCGGAACCGCCATCCGTCGATGATGGCGATTCCGGCGGCGCCAACGGTCAGTCGCGTCGGCGAAAGGACGCTGCCCGCGCCGAACGGCGTACGTGGCACGAGTCGTCAGCCAGGCTTGCGGGCCACCCACCGCGCCACCGAGAACACGCCGGCGGCCCGCGCGGCGTCCAGCACCCGCTTGCCGTCGTGGATCACGGTGTTCTGCTCGCCCTCGTACTCGCCCCAGCCCTGCCCGTCGTCCGGAGGCGTCGACCCCCAGCACTCGACGTCGGGGAAGAGGTCCTCGGCGGCCTCGATGATGAACCCGGACGCCGACATCATCTCGCGGTACTCGTCCAGCGTGCCGAGCCCGGGGATGGAGATGACCTCCTCGACGGGCCGGATGAACGGCGCGATCTGCTCCTCGGTCCGGTAGTCCCCGAACGGCCGGCGGATCCAGTCCACCCCGATCAGTGCCGCGCCGGGCTTGAGGACGCGGAACGCGGCCGCGAAGAAGGCCGCCTTGTCGGGCAGGTGGCAGACCGACTCGTAGAAGCTGACCATGTCGAGCGAGCCCGTCGGCCACGGCGTGAGGGTCTTGTAGTCCTCGTCGCCGACCGTCAGGAACACGGCCTGGTGGCCGAGACCGTGCTCGGCCGCGTACTCGCGGGCCCGCGCCGAGAGCCACTCGTTGTTGGAGATGCCGACGACGTTCGCGCCGGAGATCTCCGCGGTGAAGACGGCCGTGCCGCCGACCCCGCTGCCGAAGTCGAGCCCGGTGTCACCAGGCCGCAGGCCGGCGGCGTCCACCTGCTTGCGCGCCAACGCCTTGGCAGCGTCCTCGGGCGACAGTCCCGCCCGATCGGCCTCCAGGTCCCCGTGGTGCCAGAACTGCCCCATGAGCGCGTGGTAGGCGGGCCCTGCGTGGTTGTAGTACTCGCGGACCTGTTGCTCGACAGTGGTGTTCACCAAACCCGGCCTTTCGTGTTGAGCTCGCGGCCGATCGTCGAGGGGCCAGCGAGAACTCGTCGGCCACACCGAAGTCGACCAGCACCGGCGAACTCAACGTAGTAGCCGGTTCAACCAGTTGTCCACGATCCCGGTTCGCGGGCGGACGTGGCCCTGATCATGGCCATCACCTTGGTTCGCGCTGGGGAGTTCGCTGGTGCGACAGTCGGCTAGGGAGTCGGAATCTGCCATTCCCAACCGCCGTTGGCGGCAACTCCGAACAGCGGAGGCCGGTACGTGATCGTCCCGCTCGTGTTGCGGGTGTCGAGCGGAAGTTTCCCGCGGTAGGTCGAGGCCGGAGCGAACGGATTCGTAGGCAGCCACTCCTGCTGGTCGTGGCACATGAAGGCAGCGCCCGTCACCAGAGCGGTCTCGGTCAGTCCGTCCGGGCCGACGATCGCGAAGTCGTGTCCGGTGATCATCCATCCCTGGTCTGCTCGGAACTGCGGGGTGGTCTTCACCGTGAACGTGAGCACGATGCGATGTCCGTGCTCGGGTTTCTCGACGTGTTGACCGCCGCACTTCGGGTCGACCTCGATCGCGTCGACGCTGAAGTCCGCTTGCTGCGCACCTGTCTGTTGATCCGAAAAGCCCGCGTTCTGGCCGATGGCTTTCTGGAGCAGTCCACGAGGCGACCGGGACGGCGCGGACGATGCCGGGCTCGACTGGTTCATCGACGGCACAGAGGGCGCGGTGCTGCTCGGCGGAGCCGAGAGCGGCGGCGGGGTCGAAGAGCACGCGGTCAGGATTGCGGTCACGACGGCCAGGGCGGTGGTGGCGGTTCGGCGCATGCTCACTGTTCGGGTCGGGCCCGAACGTCGTTACGAGCATGAGCGCCTGGAATGCGACGAAGCCCCGCGGGTTTCCGCGGGGCTTCGTCGTGAGCGCGCTCGACAGGATTCGAACCTGTAACCTTCTGATCCGTAGTCAGATGCTCTATCCGTTGAGCTACGAGCGCAGGCTATTCAATTGTAACCGATCCCCTAGAGGCTCGGCCTTGCGGAGGCTCCGGGATTTGAACCCGGGATGGGGGGTTACCCCAAACCGCATTAGCAGTGCGGCGCCATAGACCAGACTAGGCGAAGCCTCCCGGGACCATCCTTGGCCACGGGACATAGGTTACACAGGTCCTCAACCGAGTTGCAAAACGCCCCCCTCTAACACCTGAACCTGCTGGTCAGAGCATGTTCAGCGGGTCGGAGAGGGGCGTTAAACGCCTGGTCACCGCGTGCGGAGTGACCTAGATCATTCCGACGCGATTTCCAGGAAGGGCTGGAGGCTCTCCGGATTGCGGAGCGCGCCCCTGCTCACTGCCTTGTCGGGGTCTACGCCGGCGAGGATCTTCTTGACCGGGACCTCGCACTTCTTGCCGTTCAGCGTCCTGGGGATCTCGGCGACGGCCACGAAGCGGTTCGGGACGTGGCGCGGGGAGAGGGACGAGCGCAGTTCTTTGCGCAGCAACGGTTCCACGTCGGGCAGCGATACGCCGTCGAGCACCACGAAGCAGAGGAGCTCGCCTTCCACGACGCCCGAGGTGTCGATCACCAGGGAGTCGACGACGCCCTGGACGCCTTCGACCACGCGGTAGAACTCCGAGGTGCCCATGCGGACGCCGCCTCGGTTCAGGGTCGAGTCGGAGCGGCCGTAGATCACGGCCGAGCCGCGCGGGGTGATGCGGATCCAGTCGCCGTGGCGCCAGATTCCCGGGTACGTGTCGAAGTAGGCGTCGCGGAGGCGGGAGCCGTCGGTGTCGTTCCAGAAGAAGACCGGCATGGACGGCATCGGGGCGGTGATCACGAGTTCGCCCACGGCGTCGTCCAGGGCGGAGCCCGCCTCGTCGAAGGCCTGCACGGCGGCGCCGAGGGCTCGGCAGGAGAGTTCGCCCAGCCAGACCGGGCGGTCAGGGGAGGCGGCCACGAAGGCCGTGCAGAGGTCGGTGCCGCCGGAGACCGAGGCGATCTGGACGTCCTTGCCCACGGCCTCGGCGATCCAGCGGAAGCCTTCCGGCGTCAGGGGTGCGCCGGTGGAGCCGACCACGCGCAGGCCCGTCAGGTCGTAGCGGGAGGAGGGGTCGAGGCCCTCCTTGAGGCACGACTGGACGTACGGGGCCGAGGTGCCGAAGTACGTGACGCGGTGTTGTTCGGCCAAGTGCCACAACGTGTTCAGCGACGGGTAGGCGGGGCTGCCGTCGTACAGCACGATGGTCGTGCCGACCATCAACGCGCCGACGAGGTAGTTCCACATCATCCAGCCCGTGGTGGTGAACCAGAAGAAGCGGTCGCCGGGGCCGAGGTCGCTGTGCAGGCCCAGCATCTTGAGGTGTTCCAGCACGATGCCGCCGTGGCCCTGGACGATGCCCTTCGGCAGGCCCGTGGTGCCGGACGAGTAGAGCACCCACAGCGGGTGGTCGAACGGCACCGGTGTGAACTCCAGCGCCGCGCCCTCGTGCTCGGCCACCAACTCGCTGAACGACAGCGTGTCGGGCAGCGTCGAGCCGTTGTCCAGGTAGTCGATCAGGACCGTGGCGCGCAGGCCCGGCAGCTGGGAGCGGATCTCCTCGACGACCGGGCGGCAGTCGAACGACCGTCCGTTGTAGACGTACCCGGAGACGGCGACGAAGACCGCGGGCTCGATCTGGGTGAAGCGGTCGGCCACGGCGCGGGCGCCGAAGTCCGGGGAGCAGGACGACCACGTGGCGCCCAGGGAGGCGGCCGCCAGGAAGGCGATGAGGGCCTCGGGGGCGTTCGGGACGAGTGCCACCACCCGGTCGCCGGCGGAGACGCCCAGAGACGCCAATGCGGCCCGGAAAGAGGCCACGCGGGAACGCAGCGCGCCGAACGTCAAAGAAGATGCGACGCCGTCTTCGCGATGGAAGATCACGGCGAGGTCGTCGTCGCCGCCTGAACGCAACGCGTGCTCGGCGTAGTTCAGGGTCGCGCCGGGGAACCACGAGGCGCCGGGCATCTCCGCAGACCCCAACACGCGCTCATAGGGCGTGTGGAACCGGACGTCGAAGTACGAAGCTATGGCGCCCCAGAACCCCTCGAGGTCGGAGACGGACCAC
This sequence comes from Lentzea sp. CA-135723, assembly GCF_050936595.1. Taxonomy (NCBI): domain Bacteria; kingdom Bacillati; phylum Actinomycetota; class Actinomycetes; order Pseudonocardiales; family Pseudonocardiaceae; genus Lentzea; species Lentzea sp. CA-135723. The sequence goes on from NZ_JBNJMK010000001.1 coordinate 5,625,585, forward strand.
TCCCACAGCGACTCGTAGTCACCAAAAGAATGCCCGCGGTCAGCCAGCCACGAGCGGAAAGCGGTCATCCCGTTGTCCCTCGTGGGGTCCGGGCGCCACAGCAGTTCGACGTCGGTGTCGGTCATGCCCCATGTCTAACCGAGGCACAACCGCACGTCCATGTGTGATTGGCGGACTTGCCGCAGCCCACCTGTGTGGATCTAGCCCGCCGCGATCAGCTCGTCGACGGCGCTGGTCAGGCGCGAGGCGTCGGCGGGCGCGAGCACCAGCCAGCCGTCCTGCTTGCGCAGGAGGTAGCGGCCCTCACGAGTGTCGAGCCACGAGACCGAACGGCCGGTCGGGCGCGGCACGCCGTCGCGGTTGCGGGCGGTCAGGCCCAGTTCACCGCCGCCGATGCGGGACGTGACGATCCGCATCAGGTTCTGCGCCTCCGGCTCGCGGATGCCGGCGTCCCGCAGGATCTCGAGGAACGCCTGCTTGCCCTCCTGCTCGCCCGCCTGACCTGCGCGGACGTAGTCGTCCCAGCGCACGTTCACGGAACGGCCGGTGCCGGGCGCGAGGCCTGGCAACGATGACACCGTGGCCGAGGCCAGCGCGGTCGGGTGGAACGGGTACAGGTGCACCTGGTCGTTCACGCGGGCCGCGAAGGCACCGCCCCAGCCCGCGCAGGCGATGCCGCGGGCCAGTTCGGTCCCCTTGAAGTACGCGATCTCCAGCGCCCGGTCGAACTCGCCCAGACCGGCGACGAGGGCGCGCAGGTCGGGGTCCGGACGTTGGATCGTGCCGAGCCGCCGCGCCGAAAGCGTCTGCGAGCTCTGTTCGACGAGACGTTGCCGTGCCGCCCTGGTCGCGCCCACGTGGGGCGTGCCGAGCGGCACGACGCGGTCCTCGCCGTGCACGGCTTGCCACAGCAGGAAGAACTCCTGCGAGCTCACCGTGAACTGGCGTTGGTTCACTGACCGATCACCGGCGGGGCCGCCTTGCGGTCCAGGCCGAAGACGTTGTCGTCCTCTTCCAGGTAGCTCGCCGTCTTGTGCTCGCGGGAGTCGTTCTGGCCACCGGCGCCGGGAGCACCGGCCGCCATCGGCGCGCCGCCCATCGCGAGCGGGTTCTGGAACGCCTTGGTCGTGTTGCCCGGCGCCGCAGAAGCTGCCGCCGCCGCACCACCGGCACCGCCACCACCGCGCGAGCCCTCGCTCACGCCGGCCGCGCCACCGCCGATACCGCCACCGGCGGCGCCACTGCCGCCACCGCTGGCGGCCGCGCCCTGGTTGCCGGAGCCGAACGGACGGGCCATGCCGCCGAAGCCGCCGAACCCTCCTGCGCCACCTCGGCCACCGGCACCGCCGCCACCACCGCCGTAGCGCGACGACGTGTTCGTGGTGCCGCGGTTCTGCGCGTTCTGCGGGTTCGTCGTCGTGACCGGGCCACCAGCGCCACCACCACCGGCGCCACCGTCACCGCCACCCGGACCACGGGTGGTGATGTCGGGACCGGTCGGCGTCGGCGCGAGCGGGTTGACCGGAGGCGTGAACTGCGACGGCACGGTCTGGTCGACCGCCGCCGAGTTGCGCTGGAACGCCGCCATCACGTCCGCCGCGAGGCGGTGCGAGGCGTCGTTGGCCGCGAGCGTGTCGACGGGGCTGCTGCCGACGGTCTGGAAGCCCGCGAACTCACCGGTGTTCGGCGTGAGCAGTTGTTCGCGCAGCACGGGGCTGTTGAAGCTGTCGACCTGGTCGACGGCCTGGAACCGGTTCACGAGCGCCGGGTTCGCCAACGCCGGGTTCGCCAGGTTCGGGTTCACCAGCGCGGCGTCCGTCGGCACCGGCGGTGCGGGTGCGGCGGGAGGCGGCGGCATCGCGGCACGGGCGGCCTCGACGTTGCTGGTCTCCGTGGTGATCGCGGCCGACACCTTGGTCGCGTAGTTCGCGGTGTCGTCGACCCAGTTGGTGACCTCGGTGATGCCACCGCGGGCGAGCCGCGCGGACTCGCTGTCCCAGCCGACGGAGGAGTCCTCGACGGCCTTGAGCAGGCTCGTCCGGACGCCGGCGATGTCCTCGCCGATCTTCTTCCAGTTCGTGGCCGCGGCCTGGGCGCCGTCGAGGTTCACGCCCGTGTGCACCATGTTGTAGAGCTGCTCGTGCGTGTACGTCATCCAGTCGACCGGCTCGTGCAGGTCGCTGCGGTCGTACTTGTCGTCGTCGTGGTGCGACGACTTGTTGTCCTTGTCGTCGCCCCTGTTGTCGTTGCCCTTGTTGCCGTGCGAACCGTGGCTCACCAGGACCCCCCGGCGTTCTTCATCGACTTCTCGGCTTCTTCGTCGGCATCGCGGATGCTGTCGCGGTTGCGGCGCAGCGCGTTGCCGATGTCGTCCAGGACCTTGAACAGGTCCAGCAACGCCTTGGCGGCGCCGGAGTCCTCGCCGACGGCCAGGTCGGAGAACCGCGCGCTGATCGCCTTGGCGACCGGGTTCTCCCCCAGCTGCAGCGGGGTGGCCAGTTGGTCGGTGGCGCGCTGCCACAGGTCCATCACCTGGTCGCGCGCGGTGTCGACGGCCTTGATCAGCGCGTCGGCGGCCTCGACGTCGAGCGTGAGCTTGCCGGAGTCGGCGGCCTCGTCGAGCTTGGCCGCCGCGTGGCTCGCGTCCGCCTTGTCCGCCAGCATCTGCTGCTGGAGGACGGGCTTCGCCGCCGCCAGCTGCTCAGCGGTGATCGGCGCGGTGACCGACGTCGAAACGTCCGGCGTCACCGGCGGAGCGCCTGTCGTCGGAGTTGTACCGGTCGTCGTACCAGTGGTGGTGCCTGTCCCAGTGCCTTCAGCCATCCCTCATAACCCCCTGCACTGCATAACTCGTCACCGCAGCGCTGGGCGTTACTCACAGCTACACCCAGCCAGCCGTCCGAAGCACCTCTTAGATGTACCTGGACGACAGTTCGGTTCCAATCCGCCGGAAAGACTCTTACCTCATGTGAGCGTCAAACCAGTTCAACGCACGAACCCATGCTTCGTCACTCGAAACGGTGAAACGGACCAGATCTGACGCGGTTTCGGAGCTGATCACAGCATCGCGAAGCTTGCTCACTTCTTCCGAGTCCTCGTCCCGGTAGATGCCGAGCCACGGGCAGGTGAGGTCGCCGGCCACGTCCACCAGGGCGGGAAGGCCCTCCGACAGCGGCTCGAGGATGCCCGGTGCCTGCACGGTGACGGCCGCGCCGATCGTGCGGCTCGCGGCGACGACCATGGCGATCGTGCCGCCGATGTCGAACCCGACGACGCCCATCCGATCGGCGCTCACGCCCTGCTGGCCCAGCCAGACGAACGCGACGTCGGTGTCCGCGAGCAACCGGTCGCCGTTGAGCTTGCTGACCTGGTCCCTGATGTCGTCGCCGTGCACGCGGTCGGCGTCGTAGAGGTGCGGGGCGATCGCGAGCCATCCCTCGTCCGCCAGGCTGCTGACGAGCGTGCGCACACCGGCGGTGATACCGCGGGCCTCGTGCAGCACCACGAGTCCGCCACGGACGGCGGAGTCGGGTTCGGCGATCGTCACCCTCAGCTCACGGCCGTCGGTGAGGGAAAGCGTCTCGACGCGGGTACTGGTCATGATTCCCACCCTTCCACGACGGGGTGAACTCCAGTCAACGTGACCAATCGGACGGAGCAATGCGAGGATCGGTGGCATGACCGTGCGAACCCGTGCTGACCTGGCGTCCCTGCCTTCCTACGTGCCCGGCAGGTCCATCCCCGGCGCCATCAAGCTCGCGAGCAACGAGGTGTCCGCCGGACCGCTCCCGAGCGTCGTCAAGGCGATCGCCGACGCGGCCACCGGCATCAACAGGTACCCCGATTCGGGTTGCGTCGAACTCACCGACCGGCTTTCGGAGCGGCTCGGCGTCCCTGCCGACCACCTGGCCCTCGGCTGCGGCTCGGTGACCCTGTGCCAGCAGCTCGTCCAGGCCACCTGCACCGAGAACGACGAGGTGCTGTTCGCCTGGAGGTCCTTCGAGGCGTACCCGATCGTCACGCACGTGGCGGGCGCGAAGCAGATCCGCGTGCCGTTGAACTCGGAGCACACGCACGACCTGGACGCGATGCTGGCGGCGATCACGCCGAACACGCGGATGGTCTTCGTCTGCAACCCGAACAACCCGACGGGCACCGCGCTGCGCACCGAGGAGATCGAGGCGTTCATCGCGAAGGTCCCGCGCAACGTGCTCGTGGTGCTCGACGAGGCCTACAAGGAGTTCGTCGACGACGCGCACGTGCCGGACGGCGTCGAGCTCGCCAAGCAGCAGTGGGCGGCCGGCCACGACAACGTCGCCGTGCTGCGGACGTTCTCCAAGGCGTACGGCCTCGCGGGCCTGCGGATCGGCTACGCGGTCGCGCCGCCGGTCGTCGCGGACGTGCTGCGCAAGGTCTACGTGCCGTTCTCGGTGAACGCGCTGGCCCAGGTGGCCGCGATGGCGTCGCTCGACGCCGAGGACGAGCTGATGGTCCGCTGCCGTGCGATCGTCGCGGAACGCACGCGCGTGCGTGGCGAACTGCTGGCCATGGGCTACGACGTGCCGGAGACGCAGGCGAACTTCGTGTGGCTGCCGCTGCGCGAACGCACCGCCGAGTTCAACGCGCACTGCCTGGAGCACAAGGTCGTCGTGCGGGCGTTCGTCGACGAAGGCGCACGCGTGACGATCGGCGAGCCGGACGAGAACGACGCCTTCCTGGCCGCCGCCCGCGCGTTCCTCGCCTAGGAACTACTTGGTGAGCAGCTGCACGATCGCCGCGACTCCCACCACCACGATGACGCCGCGCAGCACGGCGGGTGGGAGTTTGCGGCCGATCTTCGCGCCGATCTGGCCACCGACCACGGAGCCGACGGCCAGCAGCAGCACGGCCAGCCACGCCACGTCGGCGATGAAGATGAACATGACGCCGGCGACGAGGTTCACGAACGCCGTCAGCACGTTCTTCAGCGCGTTCATCCGCTGCAGGTGCTCGCTGACGAGCACGCCCATGAGGCCCATGACCAGCACGCCCTGGGCCGCGCCGAAGTAGCCGCCGTAGATGCCCGCGGCGAAGACGCCGAACCACAGCAGCACGCCGCCATCGTTGTCGTTGCGGCGGTGGGCGAGCTTGCGGTTGAGCCACGGCTGGGCGACCACGAGCACCAGCGCGATCACGATCAGCACCGGCACGATCGCGGTGAACGCCTTGTCCGGCAGGGTGACCAGCAGGATCGCGCCGACCACGCCACCGAGGATGGACGCGGGCAGCAGCCGCTTGATCCGGTCGCCCTGGCCCTTGAGCTCCTCGCGGTAGCCCCACGCGCCGGACAGCGAGCCCGGCACCAGGCCGAGGCTGTTCGACACGTTCGCGACCACGGGTGGGTAACCGACGGCGAGCAGCACCGGGAACGTCACGAGGGTGCCGCTGCCGACGACGGTGTTGATGCCGCCCGCGAACACACCCGCGATGACCACGGCAACTGCTTCCCAGAACGACATGTCACCCCCAGGTACCCGATGGTTCGCGACGCTAACACTTGACTCGGGACCACGAACTGTGGCGCTCATGACAACAGGCCCGGTACTCAGCGTGAGCACCGGGCCTGCCGTTCCAGGCTTGATCAGGTTCGGCGGCGGGCCGCCACACGAGCGCCGAAGCCGAACGCGACGAGCAGCAGGGCGACCACTCCGAGGCCGAGCACGCTGGCCCCCGTCCTGGCGAGCGCCTTGCTGCCGCCGGGCTCGGGGGTGTCGGCAGAGGGCGGGTCCGGCTGGGCCGGCTGGGCCGGCGGCGGACCGGGCACCACCCACAACGACCTGGTCTCCTCCCGGCCGGCGGCGACCCACACCTGGTCCAGGTCGCCCGTGAACTTCCACGGGCCGTCGACCTTCGCCCAGTAGGTGCCGGGCCGCACCTGCTCGAACAGCACCGTGCCCGAGGCGTCCGAGGTGGCCTCGGCGACGATGCCGCCGAACTCGCGTTCGGACATCAGCAGGACACGGGCGTTCGCGATCGCCTCACCGGGGTCGAGCCATGCGTTGCCGTTCACGTCGTGCGCGAGCGTCGCCCTGAGGTTGCCGGTCTCGCCGGAGATCGAAGCCCAGTCGTACCCCGTCGGGCCGTCCTCGTTCCACTCGACGAACGACGAGAACTCGCAGTTCGCGGTGACCCGGCTGAGGGTTCGCGCGCCCTCGGGCACCTTCTCGACGATGGTGAACGTCCTGGTCTCGTTCGGTGCCAGGTCGACGCCCTTGTCGCGGAAGTCGCCCCAGCCGTCGGGCATCGGCCTGCCGCCGAACTCGTCCGGCTTGCCCGCCGGGTTGCAGTAGGCCTGGATGCCCTTCAACGGGTAGCCGACCTTGTTGGTGAGGGTGACGGCGATCCTGGCTTCCTGACCGACCGCGTAGAACGACTTGTCGAGCACCACCTGCACGCCGAGCTTCTCGCTGTACGGGCGCTCGGCGCGGGCCACGAGCTGCAGCTGCTCCTCCGGACCGACGCCGTGCAGCATGTTCTCGGTCTCCCAGCGCACGATCCAGCCGTCCGCCAGCGTGTAGCCGAACACGTACTGGCCGGAGGGCATGTCGCGGAACGTGAACCGGCCCTGGGCGTCCGTCGTCGTCTTGAAGTAGCCGTAAGGCGCACCGCCGTTGGCCTCGACCACGGTGTCCGGGGCCTCCTCGCCGGGATCCTGCTGCCCGTTGACGTTGCGGTCGACGTAGACGACACCGGTGACGTTCCCGGCGGTCGGCACGATCTCGGCCTTCTCCGCGCTGACCTTCCAGTCCTCCTCCAGGCCGAAGTACTTGATCCACACCGAGGCGCCCACCTCGTTGTCGGTGAAGGACCAGATCGTGCCCGTGGCGCTGAACGTGCGCGACTCCCCCGCCGGGATCCGCGTCCCGACCACCATCAGGTCCTGCCAGGTGCCGGGGTCGACCCCGATTTCCTGGAAGTCGGGGATCACCTTGAACAGCTCCGCGGTCCTGCCGCCGGTGTTCGTGACCGTCAGGTCGACTCGCACCGTCTCGTGCGACCCGTAGCGCGGCTTGTCGAACTTCAACGTGGCGCTCAACGCGGCCGGTGCCGCGCGTTTGAGGAACTTGACGCCGCCGCTCCGGGCGGGCACGACCACGCGCTGCTGGCCGTCGTCGGTGAAGTCCCACGACCCGACCAGCAACGCCTGGTACTCGCCGTCGCTCAGGCCGCTGAAGTCGATCCTGCCGTCGGCGCCGCTGGTGCGCTCGGTGATCCGCGTCCCGTCCTTCGGGTTCACCAGGACGACCCGCGCGCCGCTGACCAGCTCAGACTCGTCGATGCGCTGGTCGGCGTTCCGGTCCTCGCCGAGGACCATGCTGTGGTCGAGGCCGCCGGTCAGCTTCATCTCGATGCGCGACTTCGGGCCGTCGGTGTTCGAGCCCACGTGCGGCGCGAACCCCACCTCGATCAGGAGTTTCCCGTCGGGTAGGGCGTCCTCCGGCAGGGGCTGCTCGACCACGTACGTGATCCGCCGGCCGGGATCGAGCGCGATGCCCCGGGTGCCCCCGAGTCCGAACCAGGCGGCGGTGATGCAGTCCGTGCTGGCCGAGACCAGGCGCCTGCATTCGCCCTCGATGCCCTCGATCCGGCGGGTGCCGACGTTCTCCAGGGTCACGGTGATCTTCGCCGTCGCCGGGGAGCGGTAGCTGTCGCGGTCGGCCGACGTGGTGACCTTCAGCTGCTCCGAGTACGGGCGCTCGCCCCGTGCGGTCAGCTGCGTGGTCTGGCCGGCGACGACCTCGAACTCGTAGTCCTCCCGCTCGCCCCTGTGCACGACCCAGCCGTCCGGCAGCTCGTACAACGCCTCGTAGGTCTCACTGGGCGGGAGGTCGGCGAAGGCGAAGGTGCCCTGGTCGTCGGTCGTGGTCTCGAACTCGGCGTTGGCCCAGTAGTCGATGACGGTCACCTTGGCGCCCTTGGCGATCTCGCCGGGGTCCAGCGTGCCGTTGTCGTTCCTGTCGATGTAGAGGACGCCTGAGATGCCGCCAGTGGGGGCGTCCTGCGCGAGGGCGGGTGTCGTACTCAGGGCGAGCATCAGGACGGTTGTCAGCACACCGGTCTTGACCACGCGCGGACCGTACCGCAAGGCTGTGACCTGGCAAAAGCCCTTTGTTCAGTGTCAAAGACCCGGTTCGAACTTCTCGTCGACCAGGGCAACCGGCAGGGCTCTTCGAGCGTGAGCATCGCGGGGGTTCGTCTGCTCTCGGGGTGGCATGCTGGACGTCGTGACGCCGGAGGACCTCGCGCACCTGCGCCGCGCCCGCGACCTGATGGACCGCGAGTACGCGCGGCCGTTGGACGTGCCCGCGATGGCCCGTGCCGCGCTGATGTCGCCGTCGCACTTCTCCCGGCAGTTCCGCGCGGCCTACGGCGAGACCCCGTACGGCTACCTGATGACGCGCCGGATCGAGCGTGCGAAAGCGTTGCTGCGGCTGGGGAAGCTGTCGGTGACCGAGGTGTGCGTCGAGGTCGGTTGCACGTCGCTCGGGTCGTTCTCGGCGCGGTTCACCGAACTGGTCGGGGAGACGCCGTCGGCCTACCGGGCGCGCTCGCACGACGCGCTGGCGGCGGTGCCCGGCTGCCAGTTGAAGGGCCTGACCCGACCGAGCAGATTTCGAGAAGCGACTCCTTCACCGCGTACCTAGGGTTCTGCGGCATGAAGCTCTCGCACACGTTCCTCTTCGTCCAGGACCAGGACGTCGCGTTGAAGTTCTACCGCGACGTCATCGGTCTCGAGGTGCGCACGGACGCCACCATCGAGAACGGCTACCGCTGGCTCACCGTCGGTCCTCCTGAGCAGCCGGAGGTCGAGATCGGACTGGCCCTGATCGGCCCGCCCGTCCCGCCGACCGATCACGAGGCGTTGCACGCGTTGCTGGCCAAGGGATCGTTGCAGGGCATCATCTTCACGCACGACGACGTGGACGCGAAGTTCGAGCAGGTCCGCGGGGCAGGCGCCGAGGTGATGCAGGAGCCGATCGACCAGTACTACGGCGTGCGCGACTGCGCTTTCCGCGACCCGTCCGGCAACATGATCCGCTTCTCGTCGACGCGCCGAAATCCGTTTCCCGGTTAGGACGCCGCTGTGCTTCAGTAGTGCCACAAGGCGGTTACACGGAGAAGGTCGATGCCATGGCAGCCCCCGGACGCACCGGGTGCTTCAGCCGTACCCGGTGACAACTCGCGTTTCTGTTTCTCGCGATCACCAGGAGCATCACCTTGAGCTGGTACACCTCGTTCTTCACCGATCTCGCCAACAGGTTCTGGCGTGGCGCCGTCCAGCCGGAGCAGACCTCGGCCGAGATCGACTTCATCACCGGGTTCAGCGCCGGTCCACGCGTGCTGGACGCGCCGTGCGGCAGTGGCAGGCACAGCATCGAGCTGACCCGCCGTGGCTACACGACGGTTGGAATCGACATCTCTTCTGAAGCCATCGCGCACGCCCGTGCGTCGGCTCCGGACCTCGATTGGCGGCAGGGCGACCTCGCGTCGCTGGGCTCGTTCGGCGTGACCGCCGACCTGGCCCTCTGCCTGGGCAACAGCTTCGGGTACCTCGACCACGAGGGCTCGCAGCGGTTCCTGGGCGACCTGGCCGCCGCCGCGCCCGTGCTGGTGATCGACTACGGCTGCACGGCCGAGTCGTTGCTGCCGAACCTGCCGGGTGAGCTGCGGATGTCGTTCGGCGGCGTGGACTGCGTCGCCGTGAACACCTACGACGTCGCCACCGGGCGGCTGCTGATCCGCTTCACGTTCACCGACGGGGACCGGGTCCAGGAGTCGACCTGCGTGCAGCACGTCTACACGGCCGGCGAGCTGACCCGGATGCTGAACACCGCCGGGTTCTCGTCGGTCGAGCTGTTCGGCGACGTCGACGGCAGCGCGTTCCGGCTGGGCAGCCACCGGTTGCTGGCCGTGGCACGTCGGTGAGAACCGAGCGGCCCGTCCCTCGGGGCGGGCCGCTCGTCCCGGTCAGCCCAGGTTGTTGGTGTCGAACGTGTTGCAGCGCGCCGGGTCGCCGGTCTCCAGGCCGGTCGTGAACCACTTCTGCCGCTGCTGCGAGCTGCCGTGGCTGAACTTGGTCGTGTCGACCCTGCCGCCGCCGAGCTCGCGCTGGATGAAGTCGTCACCGATGCGCGCCGCCGCGTCGAGGGCCGCGTTCACGTCCTCCTGGGTGATGTTCGTGATCAGCGGCTGGCCGTTGGCGGACGGGACGGTCGTCGCCGCCTTGCCCCAGGCGCCCGCGTAGCAGTCGGCCTGCAGCTCCAGGCGCACGCCGTCCGAGGTCGGACCGGTGCCGGGGCGGACGCGGTCCGAGGTGCCCAGCAGGTTCTGCACGTGGTGGCCGTACTCGTGGGCGAGCACGTAGGCCTCGACGAACGGGCCGCCGGTCGCGCCGAACTTGGTGCGCAGCTCGTTGAAGAAGTCCAGGTCGATGTACACCTGCGAGTCGGCGGGGCAGTAGAACGGGCCGACCGCCGAGGTCGCGTTGCCGCAGCGGGTGTTCACGCTGTTGCGGAAGAAGTTGGTCTTGGTGACCTGGTAGGTGTTGCCCGAGCGGGCGAACTGGTCGGTCCAGAAGGACTGGATCGAGTTGATCGTGGCGACGACCCGGCAGTCGCTGTCGCGGTTCGCGTCGGCGCCGGTCTTGCACTTCTCCGCCAGCTGACCGGACTCGACCTGGGTGTTGTTGCCCATGCCCTCCAGGCCGCTCGCGGGCAGCTGGATCCCGGTGAACTGCTGGAACAGGAAGTAGATGATGAGGCCGACCACGCCGAGGCCGCCGCCGACACCGGCGACCCGGCCACCGACGCCGCGTTGGTCCGAAACCTGCGAAAGGTCGAGTTCCGCGCCTTCGTTGAACTGCACCGCGTGCCTCCATGGCCAAGGACCCGTAGGCGGCACACGATAAAGCACGAAAGACGCCCAGGTGCGGGACCCGACGTCGGGGCACCGCACCTGGGCTTTCCCATTTGGTTGTGACGACTACGGCCCACGAAGGTGGCGTGGCGCTCAGCCGGTGACGCCTTGAGACGACACCGATGCCGAGCTCAACAGCGTCGGAGTGCGCCGAGCGAACGCCTGACGGCGCCTGGGCACCCGAAACCTCGTGTCCGCCGCTACACAGTCGCGACCGGACCGGTCACGTCCGATCCGCTCGCGGGGATGCGACAGACCGCGTTTCGCCACAGCGAGGAGATACCTGCACAGCACCACCTACCCCTTCTGGGCGTGGCCACCGGGTGGTCTAGTTCATTCACCTGCCGGTTGCCAGCTCGTTATCGACTATGCGCTTGATCGCCACGTTTCACAACACCTCACCGCAAACCTGAATTGGTGAAGTCGGACGGGTGACCTGCGGAGATCGACACTGCAGACAGCAATCGCCCGGCGAGAAAGAATCTCGCCGGGCGATTGTGAGAAAAGATCGGGTATTTGGTGATCAGGCCTTCGTGACGCGGCGCGCGCCGCGCCGTGCCATCACGCCGGCGGTCATCAGGCCGAGGCCGACCAGCAGGAACTCCAGCGGGTCCGCGCCCGTCTTCGAGAGGTTCGGGATGACCGGGGCGGCGTGCTCGGAGGCCTTGTTGCCGGTCTGCGGGAGACCCGCGCCCGAGTCGTCGCCGGTCGTGCCGCTGCCGGAGTTGTCGTGGTTGTTGCCGCCGCCGGGGTTGCCGTTGCCGGGGTTCTCGTTGCCCGGGTTGCCGCCGGGGTTCTCGCCGGGGTTCTGACCGGGGTTCTCGCCCGGCTGCTCCGGCTGCTCCGGGTTCTCGCCCGGCTGTTCGGGGGTCTCGGTCTTGCCGCAGTCGCCGCTCGCGGTGCCCAGCACGCCCGCTGCGGTGCCGCAGACCGTCACCGGGGCCTCGATCGTGCCGTTCGCCGGCTCCGGCTTGGTCTCGCCGCAGCTGCCCGCTCCGCCGCCGGCGACGCCGACCGAGTTGCCGCACACCGTGACAGGAGCGGAGACCAGCGCCTTGTCGGCCTGGAGGCGTTCGCCGGACTTCGTGTCGCAGGTCGAGTCGCTGTGGCCGAGGACGTTGATCGCGTTGCCGCAGACCTTGACCGGAACGCTCACGAGGTTGCCGACGCGGACCTCGTCGTCGACGTTGACCGGCACCGGGATCGCCTGGGCCCAGCCGGCGGTCGCGACCATCAGGCCACCGGTGAGCAGGGCCGCGGACATGGTGCGGTTGAGGTTCTTGCGCATGACTTCTGGTTCTCCCTGAGTTGACTGGTCCCTTCCGGCTCGATGGCGTCCGGGGTTCAGTCAGGGGAGAACGTCGGCTCCTCCGCGCGCACGGTGTGCGGCACGTCGTGGTGCTCGGAGTTCGTGAGGTGCGCTGTGGTGGTGGGCGGCCTTGTTCCGTGCGGCAGCGTGCCCACCGGCGTCTGGTTGCTCGTGCTGCTGCCCGCGCCGCTCTGCGGGAGCGTGCCGGGGACCGGCTGCTCGGCCTGCTGAGGCTGCGGGGCGGGTGCGGGCTCGTCCTGTGCCGTCGCGGGTGCTGCCGGCGCTTCCTGCTGCTGTTGGGGCGCTTCGGCGTGCACGGGTGCTGCCGGCCGGTGCGGGGCGAGCTGCGGTGCCGGTGCCGGTGCCGGTTCGGGAGCCGGTTCGACGCGCGGGTCCGGCTCGGTCGCCGGCGGGACGGGGATCTCCGGCCGCGCGGTCTCGACCTTCAGCGCGATCTCGACGACGGGGAGCTTCACCTCGACCCCGAGCTGGCCGATCTCGACCCGGACGTCGGCGTTCGCCTGGCCTGCGCCGCCCAGCAGCCAGGCGCCGGTCACCAGACCGGCGAGCAGCAGGAGCCGACGCAACCACGACATCGGCCCTCACCCTAGATCAAATGGAGCAGTCAGGGGTGCGAAAAAAGCCATCCCGGCGACATCGCGTCGCCGGGATGGCCTTCTTGCCGCGGTCTGCGACTACGGCAGCTGCGTGATGCGGTCGAGCGCGGGAGGCGCCGTGTTCGGGTGCGTGCTCAGGTAGCCGGAGAACGCGTCCAGGTCGATGCCACCACCGGTGATGGTCGTGCCCTTGGTGAACTCGCTGAAGCCGTCACCACCGCCCTGCAGGAAGCTGTTGATCGTCACGCGGTAGCTCGCGGCCGGGTCGAGTGCCACGCCGTTGAGCGTGACGTTCGAGATCCTCGAACCGAACGGTGCCGACGCCGACCAGCTGTACTTCAGGCCGGAGGACGGCTGGAGCACGAACGTCCTGGCCGCGGTGAACTGCTGCTCCAGCACGGCCTTGATGTTCGCGCCGGTCAGCGTGACCGTCTGCAGGATGTTGCCGAACGGCTGGACGGTGAACGCCTCGCCGTAGGTGACCACACCGTTGCCCTCGTTCGCAGGCGACGTCGCGTACGTGAGGTCGGCGCGCACGCCACCGGGGTTCATCAGCGCGAGCACCGCGCCGTTGCCCTTGGTGGCCTCGAGCTGCGAGTCGGCGATCAGGTTGCCGAGCGGCGACTCACCGGCGGGGTTCTGCGCCCGCACGATGTCCGCGCTGATCGTGCCGACCTGCTTGTTCGCGATCGGGCCGGACTTGGTCTTGGCCAGGTCGACGATCGCCTGGACCTGCGGGTCCGGCGTGACCGTGCGGGTGACGATCTTGTTGTCGGCCTTGGTCTCGCCGCGGATGACGTCGCGCGTCCGGCGGTCGATCTTGAGGTCGACGACGCTCAGCTCACGACCGAAGGCCAGGCCCTCGATGAACGGCCGCGGGTTGCCGGCCGGGTCCTTGACCACGCAGTTGTAGTGCTGGTGGCTGTGGCCGGAGAAGACCGCGTCGATCTTCGGGCTGACCTGCGTGGCGATGACGCTGCCGGGGTTGTTGGGGGCGACGTTGCACGCGTTGGGCCCGCCGGTCGGCGCCGTGACCTGGTCGCCCTGGTGCACGAGCAGCACGATCGACTTGATGCCGATGGCGTCGAGGAGGTTGGCGTACTTGTTGGCCGCCTTCACCTCGTCCCCGAACTTGATGTCCTTGATGCCGTTCGGGTCGACCAGGATCGGCACGTCCTTGAGCGGCATGCCGATGAAGCCGATCGGGATGCCGTCCCGGATCTCGACCCAGAACGGGGGCAGAGCCGGCAGCCCGTGCTTCGCGTCCGTGACGTTCGCGCCGAGGATCGGGAAGTTCGCGCCCTTGTACTTCTCGCTGAACTGGCACCCGTCCACCGGGTGGCAGCCGCCGCGCTGCATGCGCAGCAGCTCCTTGTAGCCCTCGTCGAACTCGTGGTTGCCCGCCGCGGTCGCGTCCATGCCGACCTTGTTGAGCACCTCGATCGTCGGCTCGTCGTGGAACAGCGCGGACACGATCGGCGAGGCACCGATCAGGTCGCCCTGCCCGACGATGACGGAGTTCTTGACCTCCTTCTGGAGGTTCTTGATGTGCGTGGCGTTGAACGCGGCGCCACCGGCGTCGACGGTCGTGCCGTCGGCCAGCACGACGCGCCCGGAAGACCCGCTGGGCGGCTCGATGTTGCCGTGGAGGTCGTTGATGCCGATCAGGCGCACGTCAACCGTGCCCCGACCGCGCAGTGACTGGACATCGGCCTGGGCAGGCCCGGTAGCGCTGATGACAGTGGCCGCGGCGGCGGTGATCGCCAGAACGGAAAGCCGTCTGAACGAACTCATGGGTAGAGCCTCTCGAAGGCGTGGTTAACGCGCGTGTACGGCCCGGGAGTCTGCCTTTTCGCTGCGCCGTTTTCCAGAGGAATGACAGGATCGTCATCCTGCCGTCTAGCCTTGTTCCCGTGACACCAAGTGAGCAGGAGCCGCGCTGGCTCGACGAGGGCGAGATGCGCGCGTGGCGCACCTACGTGAACGGTTCCTCGATGCTCATGGACCGCCTGCACCGCGAACTGCAGGACACCCACGGAGTGTCACTGGCCGACTACGAGATCCTCGTGCGCCTGTCCGAGCAACCCAACAACTGCATGCGCATGACGCAACTGGCCGAGGACGTCGCCTCGTCCAAGTCGCGCGTCTCGCACCAGGTGGCGCGGATGGAGAAGGCCGGCCTCGTCTCCCGCCGCGAGTGCACCGAGGACGGACGCGGCGTGCTGGCCGAACTGACTCCCGCCGGTCTCGCCCAGTTGGTCGCCGCTGCTCCCACGCACCTGCGCGGCGTGCGGGCGCACATCGTGGACCTGATCTCGCCGGAGGAGGGCGAGGTGCTGGCCAAGGTGTTCGACCGGGTCATGACACACCTGCGGGACACGAACGGCTAGGCTTGCCGGTGGCGCTTCGTGGCGCCGTTGGAAGCGTGGCAGAGCGGCCGAATGCACCCGCCTTGAAAGCGGGAGACGGGCAACCGTCCGGGGGTTCAAATCCCTCCGCTTCCGCAAGTAGCGAGGGGTGTGCGGGCCGTCTGACGGCCTTCACGCCGGACAAGTCTTCATTTCGCCCATTCACAGCGGCTATCGCCTCGGGCTGAAACTAAACGGCGGCGGTACCCGAGTGGGCACCGCCGCCGTTCATCAAAGGGAAACTACGACGCGGCTGCGTGTGAGTGGTCGGCCGCGGAAGCCGACTTCATCAGCGTTGCCGACTTGCGGGCCTCCGCGCGCTTCTGGCGCGGCGGGACGCCGTTGACGTCCTCCGTCGACACGCCGTACGCGGCCGTGACGAAGGCGATGGCGCCTGCGTTGCGGCCCAGGGCGACTCGGTCGATGTTGCCGAGGTTGTCGCACTTGGCGTGGTAGCAGGGGTCGTAGGCGACGCCTGCGGTGCCGCCCCACTTGGCTGCCTGGGCCGCGGTCTTGACGCCCTCGGCGCCGGTGAAGAGGCCGCCTGCCGGGATGCCCTGCGCGATGAACTCGCCGTAGTCGGAGCGGCCCGAGAAGTCCGTGCCCTCGGTCGGGACGCCCTTGGCGGCGAAGTAGTCGGCGAAGGCCTTTTCGATCTGGGCCGAGCCGAACGGGCCCGGGCCCGCGCCCGTGGCGTCGCTGTCGTCGCCGTCGTAGATGAAGTAGGCGGCGTTCGGGGAGCCGACCATGTCGAAGTTCAGGTAGAGGGCGATGTCGAGCTGCTGCTCGAAGGTCAGGGAGCGGACCCATTCCTCGGAGCCGATGAGGCCGCGCTCTTCCGCGCCCCACCAGGCGAAGCGGATCGCGTTGTCGACCTTCGGGTTGGAGCCGAGCTGCAGTGCGGTCTCCAGCAGGGCGGCGGAGCCGGAGCCGTTGTCGTTGATGCCCGCGCCCAGTTCGACGCTGTCGAGGTGGGAGCCGGCCATGACGACGTTGTTCTTGCGGCCCGTGCGGGTCTCGGCGATGACGTTGCGCTGGGTGCGGGACTCGGTGTGGAAGCGCATGTCCACGGTGACCGAGGCGCCCGCCTTGCCGGCGAGGGTGGTGCCGTCGGCCTGGGAGATGCCGCCGGTCGGGATCTTGCCGGGGTTGGTCAGCGTCACGTCCTTCAGCGGGCCGGCCGTGTTGTTCGAGACCAGGACGGCGACGGCGCCCGCGGCGAACGCGTTGAGGTGCTTCTGCTCGAACGTGCAGCCGCCGCGGCGGATGAGGGCGACGGAGCCGGTGAAGTTCTGGCCCGCGAAGTCGGACGCCTCGCAGCCCGTGGTGGTGTCCTCCGGGACGACGCGCAACGGGCCGGTGATGCCGCCCACCGGGGTCTGCGGCGACTCGATCATCACGATCGCCTGGTAGTTCACACCGTCCACGCGGGCGGTCTCGGCGTCGTTGACCGGGATGTCGAAGCTGAAGTTCGGCGTGCTGACGATGAAGCCCGCGTCACGGAGCTTGCCCGCGACGTAGTCGACGCTCGCGTCGTAGCCGGGGGTGAGGGCCGCGCGGTTGCCGCCGTTGCGGTCGGCGAGGCGCTGGAACGCGATGAGGTGACGGTTGACGCCCTCGGTCGTCACCTTCTTCGCGAGCTTCTTCGCGAGAGCGGGACCAGCCGGCTCAGCGGCGGCGGACGCCGTGGCGGTAGGGGCAGCGACTAGTGCCGAGATGGCAAGCACAGCCGCCAGCTTGGATCTGCCGGACATGAACGTTCCCCTTCGTTCGAGATTGCTGAACCCTCACAAAAGGGAGACCCACGACACAATCCGTCGGTCGGCGGGAGTTCAGCTGGTGATCAGCTGAACACACTCCGCTAGCCCCTCGACAGTCACGTCCCACTCCGGGCGCACGAAATCGGCGGCGTCCAGACGCAGTCGCACGTGCTCAAGGCGTTCTCCGCGCGGTGCGAGGCGCATCGTGCCGTCTTGCACGTAACCGAGCTTGGCGCTCACACGGTTGGACGCGTGGTTACCGAGCCATGCCGCCGAACGAGCGACGTCCGCACCCAGGTGGTCGAACGCGAACTGCAGCACGGCAACACGCATCTCCGTACCGAATCCGTTGCCATGGAACCTCTTGCCGAGCCACGACCCGGTGCCCACCTCACGCAACGTGGCGAAGTCGCGCGCGCCGACGTCCTGCACGCCGATCGCCCTGCCCTCGTACCGCACGACGAACGCGATCACCCAGTCCTCGGGAGAGAACTTCGCCCGCTGCCCCCAGAAGTGCTGGAGCAGCCCACGCCCGTCGCCGAGGTGGTCGGTCCACGGCACGTTGAACGGCATCTCGGACGGATCGTGCACGCCCTCGCGCGCCACCTCGACCAGCTCGTGCAACGAGGCGTCGTCGTCGGGGCGCAGCTCCAGGCGCGGGGTGCGCAGAACGAGATGTCGCAACGGCCAGGCGTCCATGATCCGATGGTGCCGGACCTGTCGAACGGTATTACGGTCGACTGTATGCGTGCGATCACCGTGAACGAACCCGGCGGCCCAGAGGTGCTCACCTGGACCGAGGTCCCCGACCCCGTGCCGGGTCCGGGCGAGGTGCTGATCGACGTCGCCGCGAGTGCGGTCAACCGCGCGGACCTGCTCCAGCGCCAGGGCTTCTACCCGCCGCCCAAGGGCGCGTCCGACATCATCGGCCTGGAGTGCTCCGGCACGATCGCAGCGCTCGGCGAGGGCGTCACGGGCTGGAGCGTCGGCGACGAGGTGTGCGCGCTGCTCGCGGGCGGCGGCTACGCGGAGAAGGTCGTCGTGCCCGCCCCCCAGGTGCTGCCGGTTCCGAGCAACGTCGACGTCGTCACGGCGGCCGCGCTGCCCGAGGTCGCCTGCACGGTCTGGTCGAACGTCGTGATGGACGGCAGGCTCAAGCTCGGCGAGACGTTCCTCGTGCACGGCGGCGCCGGCGGCATCGGTACGCACGCCATCCAGGTCGCGAAGGCCCTCGGCGCGACGGTCGCGGTCACCGCGGGCTCCGACGAGCGCCTCGCGAAGTGCAAGGAGCTCGGCGCGGACATCACGGTCAACTACAAGACCCAGGACTTCGTCGAAGAAGTCGAGAAGGCCGACGTCGTCCTCGACAACATGGGCGCCTCCTACCTGGGCCGCAACATCGACGTGCTGGCACCGGACGGCCGGTTGATGATCATCGGCATGCAGGGCGGCGTGAAGGGCGAACTGCCGATCGGCAAGCTGCTCGCGAAACGCGCGTCGGTGATGGCGACCGGCCTGCGCGGCCGCAGCGTCGAGAGCAAGGGCGCCATCGTCGCCCAGGTCCGCGAACACCTCTGGCCGTTGATCGAGAGCGGCGCCGTGCACCCGATCGTCGGCGAGGTCGTGCCGATGTCGAACGCCGCCGAGGCGCACCGGCTGCTCGACAACGGCGACGTCTTCGGCAAGGTCCTGCTCAAGCGAGAGCGGTAGCCGCCGCGAGCGAGGTCCGGGGAGCCGTGCGGAACTCCAGCCCGTACTCCTCGGACCACCGCGCCAGCACCGCCGCCTCGTCCGGCCGGTCCACGTCGTCGGCCAGCACCGTCGCGCCCGGCGCCAGCACGGCCCGCAGCACGGGCAACGCCGGATAACGCGAGTCGCCGAACCCAGGACCGTCCACGAGCAGCAGGTCCACCAGACCGAACCGTTCTACGTAACTGAGCACTTCGTCGTGCACCTGCTGCGGCGCGTACCACTGGCCGTGTCGCGACAACGCCGCCGGATGCCGTGACAACGGCGCGTGCACGACGCGAGCAACGGAGCCCAACCCCTCACGACGAAGTTGCGACGCAACGAAAGCAGCGAGCCGTTCGTCGTGCTCGATCGACAACAGGTGCCCGAAACCGCGCTGCTGCAACAAACGCGCCAGCAACACCGAGGACGCCCCGCACCCGAGCTCCACCAGAACGGTCCGCGCGCCGAGCACGACCTCGTCCATCACCGCGACCAGTGCCGCGGGCCTCAGGTCGCCGACGGTCGCCGGCAGGTACTCGGTGTTCAACGAGCCGATGCGCTGCAGGGCCGAGAGATCAGCCAGCTCGCGAGCCAGCGAGTCGTCCAAAGAGGATCTCTCCAAACCCTGTCAGCCCAGCTCGGCCACCGCCCGCACCAGGTCGTCCATCTCAACGGCGTTCGTGTAGTGCGCGAGCCCGATGCGGATGGCGCCACCGATCTCACCGACGCCCAGCACCGAGAACACGCCGTGCTGGCCGGGGTCGGCGAACGCGCAGACGCCCCGCGACGCGAGGTGTTCGACGCCGTCCTCCGCCTTGACCCCGGCGATCGAGAACGCCAGCGCGGGCACCCGCCGCATGGCGTCGCCGATCACCATCACGTGTCGCAGCGACCGCAGTTCGTTGATGAGGTTAGCGAGCAGTCCTGCCTGGTAGGCCTTCACGGACCCGAGCGACGTGAGCAACCGCTCGCGGCGCGTACCGGAGGCCGCGTCGTCCAGGTCCGCGAGGTACTCGACGGACGCAACGAGCCCGGCGAGCATCGGATACGCGTGCGGGCCGAGCTCGAGCCGTTCCGGGCCGCGCGCCATCGGATCCACTGATACCGAAGGCAGCCGCTCCAGCACCGACGGGTCGCGGAACACCAGCGCGCCGACCGGCGGCCCGCCCCACTGCCCGGCCGAAAGAGCCACGACGTCGGCACCCATGCCAACGATGTCCAACGGCACGAACGGCGCCGCGGCGGAGGCGTCGACCACCATCAACGAGCCGTGCGCACGCGCCACGGACGAGATCTTCGCCAGGTCGGGCCTGGTGCCGACCACGCCGGACGCCGCCGTGATGGCGATCAGCTTCGTGCGGTCGGTGACGAGCTCGTCGAACTGCCAGCTCGGCAGCTCGCACGTCTCGATGTCGATCTCGGCCCACTTGACCGCGCTGCCGGTCCGCTGGGTCGCCCGCAGCCACGGCGCGATGTTCGCCGTGTGGTCCAACCGGGAAACCAGGACCTCGTCACCCATGAACCAGTCGTCCGTCATCGCGTCCGCGAGCCGTTGCAGCATCACCGCTGACGACGGCCCGAGCACGACACCGGCGGGATCGCCTCCGACCAGGTCGGCGACCGACCGGCGGGCGGCGTCCACGATGCCCTGGGCGCGCTGGGACGCGGGGAAGATGCCTCCCGGGCCGGAGACCGGGGCGCGCAGTGCGGTGGAGACGGCGGTGGCGACCTGTTCCGGCACCTGCATGCCGGCCGGTGCGTCGAGGTGGACCCAGCCGTCGCCGAGCGCGGGGAAGAGCCCTCGTACCCGTGCGACGTCGAACGCCATGACACACACCGTACGTATATGGGCAAACACAGCAACTACCAGCCCCACCCCGATTGGTTTCGAAAACGTGAATGGCGCGAGGATGGAGACCATGAACCAGGAGCAGCCCGTCGTAATCGTCGGCGGCCAGGACGGCGACATCGCCGACCTCGTCGAACAGCCGGCCAAGGTCATGCGGATCGGCACGATGATCAAGCAGCTGCTGGAGGAGGTCCGCGCGGCACCTCTGGACGAGGCCAGCCGCAACCGCCTCAAGGAGATCCACAAGCGGTCCATCGAGGAGCTCGAGGACGGCCTCGCGCCCGAGCTGCGCGAGGAGCTGGAGCGGCTGTCGCTGCCGTTCACCGAGGAGGGCACGCCCTCGGACGCCGAGCTGCGGATCGCGCAGGCCCAGCTCGTCGGCTGGCTGGAGGGCCTCTTCCACGGCATCCAGACGGCGTTGTTCGCCCAGCAGATGGCGGCACGGGCCCAGCTGGAGCAGATGCGCGGCCGCGCGCTGCCCGCGGGCAGCGGTGGCGAGGGCGCGGAAGGTGGCATCACGGGCAAGGGCACCGGCCAGTACCTCTAGCCGAGGGACCGGGTGTTGGTTCTACGATGCCCGCTGAACTTCCTGGAGAGGAGCCATCGTGCTCGAGCAGGTGCGCCGTGCCCTGTCGGCGAAGCAACTGCGCCACAAGCTGCGGGTGAAGGCGATCGAACTGGTGGCGGACGCCGTCGCCCCGATCCGCGCGCAGGTCGACGACCTGCAACGCAAGGTGGACGACCTCGGCCGGCAGGTGCAGGACGAGATCCGCCACCAGGGCGACAGGTCCGTCGACCAGACCCGCCAGCTGGAGATCCGCACGCGCCGCGACCTGGTCTTCGCGGGCGAGCAGGAGGCCGCGCTGCAGAGCGCGCAGTTCGTGCGCGAGCACATGCCGCACGTCCCGCAGTTCGGCCACCCGCACGAGACGCTCGAACACGCGCTCTCGCTCGCCCCCGAAGGCGGGCTCGCGCTGGAGTTCGGCGTCTACCAGGGCACCACGCTGAAGATCATCGCCACCGCGCGCGGCGGCGAGGGCGTCTTCGGCTTCGACTCGTTCGAGGGCCTACCGGAGAACTGGCGCAACGGCTTCCCCGCCGGCGCGTTCAACGTCGACGGCCTGCCGGAGGTGCCGGGCGCCGAGCTCGTCGTCGGCTGGTTCGACGAGGTGCTGCCGGGCTTCCTCGCGGAGCACGAGGGCCCGGTGACGTTCCTGCACGTCGACTGCGACCTCTACTCCTCCACGAAGACCGTGCTGGAACTGGTCGGGCCGAGGCTCGTCGAAGGCAGCGTCATCCACTTCGACGAGTACTTCAACTTCCCCGGCTGGCAGGACCACGAGCACAAGGCCTGGACGGAGTACGTCGAGGCGACGGGCATCGAGTTCGGCTACGAGGCGTTCACCTACGACAACGAGCAGGTAGCCATGCGGGTGACCAAGATCCCCGCTCGTTGACCACTCCGTGACGTACCGGCGTCCAGGTCGGTGAACGGACGCCGGTACGCTCAGTCCTCGTGCAAGCCACCAGTACCCTCGAGCACCCCGAGGCGCCGCCTGCCGTCAAGTCGCGCAGCTTCAAGCGCGCGTTCGCCGACGTGCGGGAAGCGTGGGACCACCGCGAACTGTGGGGCCACCTCGGCTGGCAGGACATCAAGCAGCGCTACCGCCGTTCGGTGATCGGTCCCCTGTGGATCACCATTTCGATGGGCACCACGGCTCTCGCGCTCGGCCTGCTGTATTCGGTGCTGTTCGAGACCAACGTGCCGACGTTCCTCCCGTACGTGACGGTCGGCTTCATCGTCTGGAACTTCATCCTCGGCTGCATCACCGAGGGCACGGACGTGTTCATCGCGAACGAGGGGCTCATCAAGCACCTCCCCGCGCCGATCACCGTCCACGTGATGCGCATGGTGTGGCGCCAGGTGCTGTTCCTGCTGCACAACCTCGCGGTCTACGCGGTCGTGCTGGCGATCTTCTTCCCCGCGCTCAGCCACCAGTACCAGATCAGCCCCAACGGACCCGTCCACCCGGGCCTGAGCTGGACCATCGTGCTCGCGATCCCCGGTTTCGCACTGCTCGCGCTCAACGCGGTGTGGGTCGCGCTGGCGTTCGGCGTCATCAGCACCCGCTTCCGCGACATCCCGCCGGTCGTGACCAGCTTCATCAACCTGGTCTTCTTCATGACGCCGATCGTCTGGGACGCGGGCGTGCTGCAGAAGGTCACCGGCGGTGGCAGCAACGACTGGCGCATCCTGATCGCCGAGCTCAACCCCGTGTACCACTTCGTCGAGGTCGTCCGCGCCCCGCTGCTCGGCCACGCGGTCGACTGGCACCACTGGGCGATCGTCGGCGGCTTCACCGTCGGCGGCTGGGGGCTCGCGATGGTCATCCTGCGCAACTACCGCGCCCGCGTTTCCTACTGGGTCTAGAGGAGGTCGACTCACCATGGTCAGCATCGACGTCTGGAACGCATCGGTCGACTTCCCGATCTTCGACGCCAAGTCGAGGTCGCTGAAGAAGCTCGCGCTCGGCAAGGTCGGCGGCAAGATCGGCTCTGAGGGCCGGGTGCCGATCATCGAGGCGCTGCACGACATCTCGCTGTCGCTCAAGGACGGCGCGCGCGTCGGCCTGGTCGGCCACAACGGCGCCGGCAAGTCCACGCTGCTGCGCCTGCTGGCCGGCATCTACGAGCCGACCCGCGGCCAGTCCCGCATCGTCGGCAAGGTGGCTCCGGTCTTCGACCTCGGCGTCGGCATGGACCCGGAGATCTCCGGCTACGAGAACATCATGATCCGGGGCCTGTTCCTCGGCATGACTCGCAAGCAGATGGAAAAGCGCGTCGACGACATCTCGGAGTTCACCGAGCTCGGTGACTACCTGCAGATGCCGCTGCGCACGTACTCGACCGGCATGCGCGTCCGGCTCGCGCTCGGCGTGGTCACCTCGATCGACCCCGAGATCCTGCTGCTCGACGAGGGCATCGGCGCGGTCGACGCGGCGTTCATGGCGAAGGCCAGGGACCGCCTCAAGGACCTGGTGGCCCGCTCCGGTCTGCTGGTGTTCGCGAACCACTCGGACGAAACGCTGCTGGACTTCTGCGACAGCGCGATCTGGATGGACGAGGGCCGTGTCAAGATGCACGGTGGTCTTCGCGAGGTGCTGACCGAGTACAAGGGCTTCGACCCGTTCGACCGGATGAGCACCGAGCAGCTGGCCAGGCTCGGCTACGACTCCCCCGTCCTCAGCGGAAACGGCGGCGAATAGACAGTGAACCTCGAGGCACTGCCCAAGGGCTCCGTGGTGGCGGTGGTGGTCACCCGCCACCGCCGCGAGCTGCTCGCCGAGTCGCTCAAGGCCCTCTCGACGCAGACGCGCGTCCCCGACCACCTGGTGGTCGTCGACAACGGGCCGGACCAGCCGGTCAACGACCTGGTCGAGCAGTGCCCCCTGCCCACGACCTACCTGGCGTCGCACCGCAACCTCGGGGGCGCCGGCGGCTTCGCGCTCGGCATCCTGCACGCGCTGTCGCTGGGTGCGGAGTGGGTGTGGCTCGCGGACGACGACGGCCGCCCCGCCGACGAGAACGTGCTGGAAGTCCTGCTGGAGGAGGCCGAGCGCCGGGGCCTCGCCGAGATCTCGCCGGTCGTCACGAACATCGACTCGCCGGACAAGCTCGCGTTCCCGCTGCGCAGGGGCCTGACCTGGAAGCGTTCGGCGGCCGACCTCGGCACCGACTTCCTGCCGGGCATCGCCTCGCTGTTCAACGGCGCCCTGTTCCGCGCCACGACGCTCGACGTCGTCGGTGTGCCGGACTACCGCCTGTTCTTCCGCGGCGACGAGGTCGAGGTGCACCGCCGCCTGGTGCGCAGCGGTCTGCCGTTCGGCACGTCCCTGAAGGTCGCGTACGTGCACCCGGACGGCTCTGACGAGTTCAAGCCGATGCTCGGTGGCCGCTTCCACGCGCAGGACCCGGAAAACCCGATCAAGCGCTACTACACCTACCGCAACCGCGGCTACCTGCTGGCTCAGCCCGGCATGCGCAAGCTGGGGCTGCTGGAGCTGTTCCGGTTCGGCCTGTACTTCCTCGGCGTCCGCAAGGACCCGAAGGCGTTCGTGGAGTGGCTGAAGCTGGTCCGGCTGGGCCGGCGGGAGCAGTTCTTCCGCAAGTGAGCTCTGGTCGACGGCCCCCTTCCGGTTTTCCGGGAGGGGGCCGTCGTCGTTTCACGGCCGGTAGCCGGTTTCTCGCGCGTTGTGATCGCCTACTCCCGGTAAGGGGAGTAAACGTTGGGTAGTGATCTCCCGACGCAGACTTCTGACCACCGCTGGTGCGCTGACACTGCTTTCGGCGTGCGGATCGAACACCGGACGTGACTCCCAGGGCCTTCGGCAGTGGTACCACGCGTACGGCGAGCCGGGGGTGCAGCAGGCGGTCGAGCGGTACGCGCAGGCGTACGGCAAGGTGCCGGTGGACGTGCAGTGGAACCCCGGCGACTACGACTCGAAGCTCGCCACGGCGTTGCTGTCCGGCACCGGACCCGACGTCTTCGAGGCCACCACGCAGGTGAGCGCGGTGCGGGCGGGGCAGCTGACCCCGCTCGACGACGTGATCGCGTCCGCCCGTGACGACTTCACCGCGTCGATCCTCGCCGGGCACACCGTGGACGGGCAGCTCTACGGCATCCCGCAGGCCGTCGACGTGCAGATGTTGTTCTACCGCAAGAGCATGCTCGCCGCGGCCGGGGTCTCTCCTCCCTCCACTGTGGACGAACTGGTCGACGCGGCGCGACGGCTGACGACCAGCGGGGTCAAGGGGCTGTTCGCGGGCAACGACGCCGGCGTGAAGGTGCTCGCCGGGCCCGCGCTGTGGTCGGCGGGGCTCGACTACGTGACGCCCGAGCACCAGGTCGGGTTCGACGATCCCGTTGCGGCGGAGGCGATCGGCAAGCTGCGGTCGTTGCAGACGAGCGGGGCGTTGTTGCTGGGCGCGGTGAAGGACTGGTCGGAGCCGGACGCGTTCACGCAGGGGCTCGTGGCGATGCAGTGGACGGGGTTGTGGACGGTTCCGGCCGTGCAGAAGGCTTTGGGTGACGACTTCGGGGTGCTGCCGTGGCCGCGGCTGAACGCCTCCGGCCGTGCCTCGGTGCCGGTCGGGGCGTACGGGGCGATGGTGAACGCCCGGTCGGCGAAGGTGGCCGAGGCCAAGGAGTTCGTGCGCTGGCTGTGGGTGGAACGCACCGACTACCAGGCTGATTTCAACCAGTCGTACGGCTTTCACATCCCGCCGCGGTCCTCGCTCGCTTCCGCTGCCGAGAAGCTGAAGACCGGTGCGGGCGCCGAGGCCGTGACGCTGGTGCGGGACAACGCCAAGTCGTCCAACCCGCCGGACTGGACGTCGGCGATGCGGACGGCGTTCGAGGACGCGGTCGCGAAGGTCGTGCGGGAAGGCGCCGACGCTTCGGCGGAGCTGCGCGGCGCGGTCGGCAAGGTGCGGGACGAGCTGAAGCGCCTCTACGGATGACGCGCTCGTTCTGGCTGTTCGTGGGGCCGTTCTTCCTCGGGCTGCTGGTGTTCGTGTACGTGCCGATCGGGTGGAGCGTGCTGCTCTCGTTCTTCGACGCGCGCAACACGGTCACGCCGACGACGTTCGTGGGGTTCGACAACTACGCCGACATGCTCACCGACGGCCCGTTCCTCCAGTCGCTGGGCACGTTCAGCGTGTTCGCGTTGTTCGTGGTGCCGCTGACGTTCGTGCTCGCGCTGGCGTTGGCGTTGCTGGTCAACGGAATCCGCTTCATGCAGGCGTTCTTCCGCTCGGTGTTCTTCCTGCCGTTCGCCTGCTCGTACGTCGTCGCGTCGCTGGTGTGGAAGCTGTCGCTGTTCAACGGCGTGCGGTACGGCCTGGCGAACACGGTGCTGGGCTGGTTCGGCGCGGAGCCGATCGCGTGGACCGTCACGCCGCCCTGGTACTGGGTGGTGCTCGTGACGTTGCGGCTGTGGCTCCAGCTGGGGTTCTACATGATCCTGTTCATCGCCGGCCTGCAACGGATCCCGCACCACCTCTACGAAGCGGCGTGGATCGACGGCGCACGGCCGTGGCAGGCGTTGCGGCACATCACGTTGCCGCAGCTGCGCACGACATCGGTCGCGGTGCTGCTGCTTCTGCTGATCGCGGCCTATCAGGCGTTCGACGAGTTCTACAACGTGCTGGGCTCCGGCCCGTTCGGCAGGCCTCCGCTCGTGTACCTCTACTACACGTCGCTGGGCAGCGGCGGTCAGGACTTCGGGCACGGCAGCGCGGGCGCGGTGATCCTGTCGTTGCTGATCGCGGGCGTGACGCTGGCGCAGGGCCGGGTGTTCACGCGATGAAAGCCCTGCGGTACACGGCTTTGACGGTGGTCACGGTCTTCTTCCTGCTGCCGTTCTACCTGGTGCTGCGCAATGGTCTCGCGCTCGAGTCCGAGATCTCGGCGACGTCGTGGACGTGGTGGCCTTCCGAAGTCCATTGGGAGAACTTCGCCGAGCTGTTCAACGACCCCGCCGTGCCGTTGCTGCGGAGCATGCTCAACTCTCTCGTCGTCGCGGTGCTGCAAACTTTGGGACAGCTGCTGCTGTGCTCGTTGGCGGGCTACGGCCTGGCGCGCATCCCGTACCGGTACGCGAACGTCGTGCTGTACCTGGTGGTCGCGACGCTGATGATCCCGGCGGCAGTGACGTTCGTGCCGTCGTTCGTGGTGGTGTCGACCCTCGGCTGGGTCTCCGACCTGCGCGGACTGGTGATCCCGGGCCTGTTCAGCGGGTTCACCGCGTTCCTGTTCCGGCAGTACTTCCTGACGTTCCCGCGCGAACTGGAGGAGGCGGCCCGGATCGACGGGCTCGGCCACTGGGGCACGTTCTGGCGGATCGTGGTGCCGAACTCGCGCGGGTTCTTCGCCGCGCTGGGCGTGATCTCGTTCGTGACGTCGTGGAACCAGTTCCTGTGGCCGTTGGTGATCGCGCAGGACCAGGACTCGTGGACGGTGCAGGTGGCGCTGTCGACGTTCCTCACGGCGCAGGCGCTCAACCTGCACGAGCTGTTCCTCGCGGCTGCGGTGTCGATTGCGCCGCTGGTGATCGTGTTCGTGGCACTGCAACGGTTCCTGGTGCGCGGCGTCACCGAGACCGGAATCAAGGGATGAGCGGTTGCACGGCTACTCCGCGCCTGTCAGGTCCGCAATCGGCACGAAGGCACAACCCCGCAGCTCACGGATCAAGGCGGACGCGAAGCGCAACCACACTGCCTGGGTGGGTGCGTGGCGTCGGCGAACATCGACTTGTCGCTCGCGCTCCTGGTGGGCGACCGTGTAGACGAAGCGGTCGAGCTTCGGGAAGCGCAGGAAGAGATGCGCAAGGCTCAGTGGCCCACGAAGAAAGGGCCCCCGGAATTCCGAGGGCCCTTTTCTCACAACCGGATCAGTTGTTCTCGAACACCTTGCGCCACGACTCGACCGAGGTGAGCTCGGGCAGCGCGTCGCGGTACACCTTCTGCATCCGCGGCCATTCGGCGGACAGCCGGCGGTAGTTGCGGACCGCGCGCTTCATCAGGGCGCGGAACTCCTTCGGGTCGCGCTTGCGGAACGCGACACCGCTGCCGTCGGCGTTGGAGACCGTGGCGCTGTCCAGGTTGCCCAGGAGGAACCAGCGGGCGTTGGTCGCCGGCACGTTGATCTGCGGGCGCTCGGCCGTGGCGGCCTGGGGCTCGCGCAGGTTGTGCATGAGCGCCTTGGCGGCCTCGGACGCGATGGTGACCGGGTTCGTGGGCGGCGTGAGCATCTGCTCGGCGCGGACCATGTCGAACGTCGGGGCCGGGAACTCGCGGGCGGACGGCAGGACCTGGGCGTCCGAGTAGTCCTTGCGGAGCTCTCGGATGGCCGGGAGGGCCGTGCGCAGCGAGTCGAACAGCTTCGACGGGCCGGCCAGGAAGTCCTCGATCGCCTTCTGCTGCACGGCGACGGTCGAGTACTCCATCGACAGCAGGTGCCGCAGCGACAGCTTCAGGCCCTGCTTGAGCAGCGTCGACCGCACGTCGTACGGGCTGTGCAGCGCCGCGAGGACGAGGCGGTTGCGGGTGTGGAAGTACGCCTGCCAGTCGGTGGCGTCGTTCTTGTCCGTCCACGGCATGTGCCACACGGCGGAGCCGGGCAGCGACACCGTCGGGTAGCCGCGCTCGAGGGCGCGCAGCGAGTACTCCGCGTCGTCCCACTTGATGAAGAGCGGCAGCGGGTAACCGGTGCGCTGGACGACCTCACGCGGGAACAGGCACATCCACCAGCCGTTGTAGGTGGAGTCGATGCGGGCGTGCAGTTCCTCGGTCTCGCGCAGCGTCTCGGCGCCGAAGTCGTGGTCGGTGAGCGCACCAGGCGCCGCGCGCCAGTAGCAGGTGCCCAGGTCGACGACCTCGCCCATGCTGTGCAGGCGGGCGCGGGCCTGGAGGTTCAGCATGTGCGAACCGACGATGACCGGCTGGGCCGCGGCGCGCGCGAACGCGTTCGAGCGCAGGACGGCGTCCGGCTCCAGGCGGATGTCGTCGTCCATCAGCATGATCTGGTCGGCGTCGGTGTGCTCGATCGCCTCGTACAGACCGCGGGTGAAGCCGCCGGAGCCACCGAGGTTGTCCTGCTCGATGATCTCCAGCTTGTCGCCGAGCGCCTTGACGGCCTCGGCGTAGCCCTCGGTGTCGCGGACCTTGACCGAACCCTGGTCGGCGACGAAGACCTTCTTCAGGACGGCCAGCACGGCCGGGTCCTCGCCGAGGGTGCGCAGCGCGATGACCGCGTCGACCGGGCGCATCGTCGTCATGCCGATGGCGACGGTCTGGGTCGGCAGCACCTGCTCGGTGGTCCAGGCCGCCTCTTCGATCTCGATCGTGGTGTCGTCGGTGAAGACGTCGAACCAGATCCAGCCGCCGTCCTCGAACGGCTTGAGCGACACCTTGATGGCGATGTCGGAGTAGGCCTTGGGAGTGCGCACGACGTGGCCGTCGAGGTGCACGATGTCGCCGTTGGCCTTGGAGCGGTAGACGTCGATGCGACCGGCACCGCGCACGCGCAGGCGCAGCACGACGTCCTCGATCACCGTCCAGCGCTTCCAGTAGCTCGCGGGGAAGGCGTTGAAGTACGACGCGAACGACACCTTCGCCGAGGTCGGCACCGTCACCGCGCGGCGGCCCGAAACGTGGCTGTGCACGTTTGCCGGCTCGTCGAGGTAGAGCGGTCGCACGTCCAGCGGGTCCTCGTCCCGCGGCATGATCACCCGCTGCAGGACCTGGGTCGGGTTGATCTTCGTAGCGCTTGCGGCTTTGGCCTGCTCGGTCACGTGCTTCCTCCGGCGAACCGCACGCGGTCGGTTCGGGTCAGCTTCATGGATGGCTACCGCCACAGAAAGTAGTCGTGGCGCGGCGCGTCAAGCGCCCATAGTACTCATTGTGCAAAGACGATCGCCCGGCCGCACAGGTTGTACGGCCGGGCGAAAAACGAACTAAATCGTCACCATCAGTCCAGGTCGCCGTTGATCGGCGTGCCCTCGGTGAGGTGCGGAGCGATCTTGTTGTCGAACGCGCTCAGCGCGGATCCGATCGCCATGTGCATGTCGAGGTACTTGTAGGTGCCCAGACGGCCGCCGAAGAGGACGTTCTTCTCGGCCGCCTCCTTCTTGGCGAGCACCCGGTACCGCTCCAGCTTCTCGCGGTCCTCTGCGGTGTTGATCGGGTAGTACGGCTCGTCGTCCTTCTCCGCGGCGCGGGAGAACTCGCGGACGATGACCGTCTTGTCCTTCGGGTAGTCCCGCTCCGGGTGGAAGTGGCGGAACTCGTGGATGCGGGTGTAGGGGAACTCCGCGTCGTTGTAGTTCATGACCGGCGTGCCCTGGAAGTCACCCGTCGGGAGGACCTCCTGCTCGAAGTCGAGCGTGCGCCAGCCGAGCCAGCCCTCGGAGTAGTCGAAGTAGCGGTCGACCGGACCGGTGTAGACGACCGGCGTGCCCGCCGGGATCTCGTCCTTCACGTCGAAGAAGTCCGTGTCGAGGCGGACCTCGATGTTCTCGTGCTCCGCCATCTTCTCGAGCCACGCGGTGTAGCCGTCGACCGGCAGGCCCTCGTAGGTGTCGTTGAAGTAGCGGTTGTCGAAGTTGTAGCGGACCGGGAGGCGGCTGATGACCGCGGCCGGCAGCTCCTTCGGGTCGGTCTGCCACTGCTTCGCGGTGTAGTCGCGGATGAACGCCTCGTAGAGGGGACGGCCGACCAGCGAGATCGCCTTCTCCTCGAGGTTCGTGACGTCCTTGCTGTCGATCTCGGACGCCTGCTCGGCGACCCACGCGCGAGCCTCGTCCGGCGACAGGTACTTGCCGACGAACTGGGTGATCAGACCCAGGCCCATCGGGAACTGGTACGCGGTGCCCTTGTGCATCGCGAAGACGCGGTGCTGGTAGCCCGTGAACTCGGTGAACTGGTTGCAGTACTCCCAGACCCTCTTGTTCGAGGTGTGGAAGAGGTGCGCACCGTAGCGGTGCACCTCGATTCCTGTCTCGGGCTCAGCCTCCGAGTACGCGTTGCCACCGATGTGGGAACGACGTTCCAGAACGAGCACCCGCTTGTTCAGCTGGGAGGCGGCGCGCTCGGCAACGGTCAGTCCGTAGAAACCGGATCCGACGACGATGAGGTCAAAACCAGCGAAGCTCACGAACGTGGAGGGTACCGGTGCTCCCAGGCGTGGTCCCAACACCCCCTCCGCGAACCGCACCGGCCTTGATCAGCTAAAACGCGTGCGAGAGGCCGTCGGCGGCCGAGAACGCCGGTCGGGATAGCCTTGGTCGCGTTATCGCGGGTCACTCCCGCACATCCACTTGCAGAGCAAACATGGGTGGTCCTGTGCCGACCGAAGCGAGCACGCTGCTGACCGTGGCGACGATCGGGACGTATCTCGCCGTCCTGTGGCTGCCGGGCGGACTGGCCGCCGCGGCCGCGGGTGTGCGGGGCTGGGCGCTCGCCGCGAGCGCACCGGTGTTCACGTACCTGATCGCAGGCCTGGCGGGCCCGTGGCTGTGGAAGATCGGGATCCCGTTCACCATCTGGACGTTCCTGGTCACCACGGTCGTCGTGACCGTGCTCTTCGGCCTCGCCCGCTGGTTCGTCGTGCGCCGCAACGGCCCGATCGAGCGCGAGCCGTCGCCCTGGACGCGCACCGCGCACGTCGCCGTCGCGGTGACGCTGCTGGCCGCCGCCGTCGTCGGGTTCGCCGTGCTGATGACGGCGATGCGCTGGGACCTCAACTCGATCCCGCAGGACTGGGACGCGGCCTACCACGCGAACGGCATCCGCTACATCGCCGAGACCGGCGAGGGCAGCCTCTACGCGACCGGCAAGGTCAACTGGTACGAGCTGCCGGACGGCGTCTTCTACCCGAACGCCTACCACCTGGTCGGCGCGCTCGTGTTCAAGCTGACCGGTGCCGCCGTGCCGGCCGTGCTGAACGCGAACACCGTGCTCCTGCCCGGTCTGCTCGCGCTGGCCCTGGTCGCGATGATCCGGCACTTCAAGGGCCGTGCCGTCACCGCCGTCTTCACCGCGCTCGTCACCGTCGCCTGCACCAGCGCCACCTACGACAACCTGTGGCGCGGCCCGCTGCTGACGTTCACGCTCGGCATCGCGGTCATGCCGGTGCTGGCCATCGCGATGGACGCCTACCTCAAGCGCGCGTCGCTCGACACGGGCATCTACTTCGGCGGCGTCGCGGTCGGCCTGCTCGCCATCCACTCCAGCACGCTCTTCGGCGGCATCCTTTTCGTGCTGCCGATGTTCATCCAGCGCTGGTGGGGCAACCTGCGGATCATCTGGCGCGACTTCGTCAAGCTGCTCGTGCCCGCGGTCGTCGCCGTGGTCGTGACGCTGCCGCACCTGCTGGGCGCGCTCGCGGTCGGCGGCAAGATCGCGATCGTGGACTGGCCGTCGACGTTCCCGGTCAGCCAGTCGGTCGGCGCCCTGCTGACGTTCCAGCACGTCATCGCGCTGCCGCAGTACTGGCTCGCGCTCGCGCTGTGGGTCGGCCTGATCTTCGCCTCGCGCCTCGGCGACCTGCGCTGGCTGCTCGGCTCTGCCGCGTTCTTCGGTGGCGTGTTCGTGCTGACGGCGTCGTACTCGCAGTTCTGGGTCGCCAAGGTGACCAGCCCGTGGTGGAACGACCAGTGGCGCCTGATCGCGCTGGCGTGCGTGCCGCTGGCCGTCGTCGCGGGCCACGGCCTCGCGCAGGTCTACGACTTCGCGAAGCTCGGCGCGGCGAAGGTGAAGCTGGCCGCGGGTCCCGGGCGCTACGTCGCCGGCGGCCTGGTCCTCGCGGCGTTCGCGCTGCTCAGCCAGGGTCTCTACTACAACCTCAACGCGAGCCAGGTGAAGCTCGGCTACGGCAACCAGCCGGGCGCCGACCGGCACAACATGGTCGTCAGCCCGACAGAGGTGCTCGCGTTCCAGGAACTCGCGAAGCTGGTCAAGCCGGGCGAGCGGGTGCTCAACGACCGCCGCGACGGAACGGTCTGGATGTACGCGCTCGCGGGCGTGCAGCCGGTCGTCGGCCACTACGACGGCTCGGCCGAGTCACCGGCCGTGGCGACCCTGCAGTCCGAGTTCAACGACTACGCGACCGACTCCGAGGTCCGCGACGCCGTGAAGCACCTCAACGTCACGTACATCATCGTGGACGTCGGCTACGTGCACGGCGGCAAGGACCGCGTCGCGGGCCTGCAGAACCTCGACGGCAAGCCGTTCGTGCAGAAGGTGTTCTCCAACCAGGACTCGACGATCTACAAGCTGGTCCCGGAACCGGGCGCGCCGGTCAGCCCCTGATCTCGGAGTCGGCGAGGCCGGGGAACACGTCCCCGGCCACCTGCTCCAGCACGGTCTCGTGCCCGAAGTAGACGCCTTCGCTGCGCGGCCAGTGCACGATCAGATCGGTGAACCCCAGCTCACGGGCCCGTCCGGCGGCGTCCTGGAACGCACCCTTGCTGGACAGCGAGTAGACCGGCGCCGAGTCCAGGTTCAGGTACCTGTCGATGGTGCCCTTGGCCCGGTTGATCGACGCGAGCTCGTCGTTGAACCGCCGCGTCACCTGCGCGACGCCACGCCACCAGTCCTCGTAGCCGGGGTTCTCCACCTGCCGCGACCCGGTGGTGATCCACCCCGTCCCGTACCGGGCGGCGATGTTCATGGCCTTGGGCCCGTCCGCCGCGACCACGAACGGCACCCGCGGCCGCTGCACGCACCCG
Source organism: Lentzea sp. CA-135723 (assembly GCF_050936595.1). Lineage (NCBI taxonomy): Bacteria > Bacillati > Actinomycetota > Actinomycetes > Pseudonocardiales > Pseudonocardiaceae > Lentzea > Lentzea sp. CA-135723. The sequence continues at coordinate 5,659,504 of NZ_JBNJMK010000001.1, forward strand.
GGGTGCCCACGAGCCTCGTCGGCGGCGAAGAACTCGCCCTTCCACGTGGTCTTGTCCCTGGTCAGCAGCAGATCCAGCAGCTCGACGAACTCCCCGAACCGCTGAGTGCGCTGCCCGGCCGTGAGCTCCTGCCCACCGATGGCGTCCGAGTCGTAGCTACCGGTGCCGCCGGAGCCGACGCCGACGTTCAACCGCCCGTCCGACACGTCGTCGAGCGTCAGGATCTCGCGCGCGAAAGAGACCGGGTGCCGAAAAACCGGCGACGCGACCAACGTGCCGAGCCGGATCTTCGACGTGACCATCGCGGCGGCCGTCAACGTCGGCACCGCCGAGAACCAGGGCCCGTCGACGAGTGTCCTCCAGCCGAGGTGGTCGTACGTCCACGCGTGGGAGAACCCGAGCTCCTCGGCCGCGCGCCACTTGGGCTCCGCCACCCACCAGCGGTACTCGGGAAGGATCACCACACCAACTCGCACCGGACGACCCTAGCGAACCAGCTCCGTAGTTCAACGAATCCGCCATCAGCGAGGATGGACGTCGTGGAGAAACCGGCACTGGTGGCATCGGACGTAGACGGCACAATCCTCAGCACGCACGAACAGGTGAGCGACCACACCGCCGCCGTGGTGGGCAGGGTCCTGGCGGACAACACCCCGTTCGTGCTGGTCACAGGCCGCCCACCGAGGTGGGTCCCCCGAATCGCGGAGTCCCTGAACTCCACCGGCTACGCGGTCTGCGCGAACGGCGCCGTCCTCTACCACGTGGGCGAGGACCGAGTCGTCTGGCAGCGCGGCATCAACCCGGTCCGCCTCACCGACCTGGTCCACGCCCTGGACACGGCCATCCCGGGCTGCGCGGTGGCGGCAGAACGGGTGGGCGAACGAGCAGGGGACACCGTGACGTTCCTCGCAGAGAACGGCTACCAGCACGCCTGGCCGGAGACCCACGACTCCGCCACCCGAGCAGAGGTCCTGGGCCACCCGGCGATCAAACTGCTGGTCAGACGAGTCGACATGACCAGCGCCGAAATGACGACCGCCGCGACCGCGGTGCTCGGCGACGAGTTCGCCATCACCTACTCGACCAACGCGGGCCTGATCGAGGTCTCCGAACGGGACGTGACCAAGGCCACGGGCCTGGCCGACGTCTGCGAACGCCTCGGAGTCGCGGCGCAGGACGTGATCGCGTTCGGCGACATGCCCAACGACATCCCGATGATCCAGTGGGTGGGCCACGGCGTGGCGATGGCCAACGCGCACCCGGACCTGAAGGCGGTGGCGGACGAGATCACGGCGTCGAACGAGCAGAACGGCGTGGCCCAGGTGCTGGAGCGCTGGTTCTAGAGCCAAACCGCAGTCGTCAACGCAAAGCGCACCACGCCCGCAAGCCACCCAGGCATCAGCCCGAACGGGCTGATGCCTGGCTGCTGCTCGGTCCGGCCGAGGCGCCTTTCGCCTCGGCCTTGAGGCCGGGTAAGCGACCAACCCGGCCAAAACAAAAAACCGCCCATCGACCAAAACGGTCAATGGGCGGCAAAAGTCAAAAATCAGTCCTCGGCAGGCACCGGCACCGGCCCACCACGCCGCTTCTGCAGGTAAGCGATCAAAGCGGCCGACCCGGCAGCCGCCAGGTCCGCGATCGTGAACATCAACCGAGAAACCAATGCCAGCGCGATGGCCTCACCAGAGGGCAGAACGGTCGCAATGGTCGCCGTGATGACCAGCTCGCGGGCCCCCAGCCCGGAAGGCAGGAAGAACGCCAGCAGCCCGGCGGTCATGGACAACGCCATGGCACCGGTGGACAGGATCAGCGTGTCCCACCGAGGCGACCCGAGCGAGTTCACCAGCAGCCACAGGTGCACGCCGTAGCAGAGGTAGATGGCGACGGCGGTGCCGAGAGCCTTGAGGATCTCCACCCCGGTGAACCGGCGCTCGATCGGAGCCTTCCGCAGCACCTTCAGCACCAGGTTGACCGACCAGGTCAGCAGGCGCGGGTGCAGGAACGGCAGCCCGACGAGCAGCAGCAGGAACAGCCACAGCAGCTGGTTCGCCTCAGGCCGGCCGTTCAACATGACCGGCAAAGCAGCAAGTCCGGCGATCAACGAAGCGAGCACACCCATGCCGGTAGCGACCAACCCGGCGGTGAAGCTGCGCGCGCGGTTGACGCCCGCCTCACGGGCGAGCTCCATCGAGAGCAGCACGGCCCAGACGGCGCCGGGGACGTACTTGCCGAGCTGCCCGACGAGGTAGAACTTCGAGGCGTCGACGAATCGGACGGGAGCGCCCAGGTCGGACAGAACGATCTTCCAGACCAGCGGGCCCAGGAAGATGCCGACGAACACCGCGATCAGCGACAGCACGACCGACTGCCACGGCAGCGCGGCGAGTGCCGGGTAGACCTCGTCCCACTGGGAGTACACCGAGAACACGGCGGCGGCGAGCACCGCGACGATCAGCAGTCGCTTCGCCCAAGCGATGACCAGCGCTTTTCGCGTGTTCGCCGGAGCGGGCGGTTCGACCTTCTCAGCGTCGGTGGCAGCCACGTCGGGCTCGACGGTCATCGGTTCTCCGCTTCCTGCTTCGCTTCCCAGCGACGGGCCGGGCACGGCGGGCTGGGCGTCCATGAGGGTCGTTCTCCTGCGCTGCGGATCCACAACGGACCCTGAAGAGGATCACTCCATCAGGCAGGTAGCCTGTGGTCCGCGCCTGGTCTGCACCTGGCAGTAACACCGCGGGGCAACTGTACCGGACGCATCCAACCGTCTCCGGAAGTGGAAAGTCTGCTGCATGATTCCGATTACCGTCGTCGACGTTCAGGACGCCGAACCGCTCGTGCTGGAAGTGCTCCGCTCCGGTGTCATCGCACAGGGACCGATGGTCAAGCGGTTCGAGGACGCTTTCGCCTCCGTTGCCGGTGTGAGCCACGCGGTCGCCGTCAACAACGGCACGACCGCGCTGGTCGCGTCCATCCAGGCGCTCGACCTCCAGCCCGGTGATGAGGTCATCACCACGCCGTTCACCTTCGTGGCCACGCTGAACGCGATCCTGGAAGCGGGCGCTACCGCTCGGTTCGCGGACATCGACTCGGTCGACTTCAACATCGACCCGGAGAAGGTCAGCGGCGCGGTCACCGACCGCACCAAGGTCCTCATGCCGGTCCACCTGTACGGCCAGATGGCCGACATGGGCCGCCTCGTCCCGCTGGCGCAGCAGCACGGCCTGACGATCGTCGAGGACTCGGCGCAGGCGGTCGGCGCGACGTTCGAGGGCAAGCCCGCCGGTTCGTTCGGCATCGGCTGCTTCTCCTTGTACGCCACCAAGAACATCACCACCGCCGAGGGCGGCGTCATCACGACGTCGGACGACGCGCTGGCGGACAAGCTGCGCGTCATGCGCAACCAGGGCATGCGCGCCCGCTACCAGTACGAGATGGCGGGCCACAACTACCGCCTCACGGACCTGCACGCGGCGCTGGGCATCCCGCAGCTCGAGAAGCTGCAGCAGCTCACCGACGCGCGCCGGCGCAACGCCGAGGCGCTGTCCAAGGGCCTCGACGGCGTGACGGGTCTCACCGTCCCCGCCGTGCTGCCGGGCCGCGAGCACGTGTGGCACCAGTACACGATCCTGGTCGGCGACGACGCCCCGGTGACCCGCGACGAGCTCGCGGCGAAGCTCACCGAGAAGGGCATCGGCAACGGCATCTACTACCCGAAGCTCGTGTTCGACTACGACTGCTACCGGGACAACCCCCAGGTCATCGCCTCCGACGTGCCGGTCGCGAAGAAGGTCGCCGAGCAGGCGCTCTCGCTGCCCGTGCACCCGAAGCTGACCGACGCAGAGCTCGAGACCATCGTCTCGTCCGTCCGGGAGGTGTTCGGCGCGTGACCGCCCGTCCCAAGGTCGCCCTCGTCGGCGCCGGCACCATGGGCTCGCTGCACGCCCGCGTGCTGTCGCAGTCCGACCGCGTCGACTTCAAGTTCGTCGTGGAGCACAACGCCGAGACCGGTCAGGCGATCGCCAACCGCTTCGGCATCGACTACACGGACTCGCTGGACGGGCTGAAGGATGTCGACGCCGTCGTCATCGCGGCCGCCACCGAGGCGCACTACGCCATCGCCAAGCAGGCGCTGGAGCTCGGCAAGCCGCTGCTCATCGAGAAGCCGCTGGCCGCCACGTACGCGCAGTCCGAGGAGCTCGTCGCCGAGTCGGAGAAGCGCGGCCTGCCGCTCGTCTGCGGCTTCCTCGAGCGCTTCAACCCGGCGATCCTCACCGCGAAGCAGTTCGTGGGCGAGGTCGTGCAGATCAACGCGATGCGGCACTCGCCGTTCGTGCCGCGGATCAAGACCGGTGTCGCGGGCGACCTGCTCATCCACGACGTCGACCTCGCGATCCGCTTCGTCGGCAACGCGCCGGCCGCGGTCAAGGGCTCGTTCGGCTTCTTCCACAAGCAGTCCCAGGACAACCAGTCCGAGGACTCGGCGGACGCCACCATGTCGTTCGAGAGCGGCGCGCTCGCCACGATCTCGGCGTCGCGGATCAGCCAGCGCAAGGTGCGGCAGATCTCGGTGCTGGAGATCGACCGCCTGATCGAGATCGACCTGCTGCGCCGGGACATCACGATCTACCGGCACGTGGCGGACTCGCCCGCGGCGGACGGCGTCGGCTACCAGTCGCAGACCGTCATCGAGCTGCCGACGATCCTGCAGAGCGCCGAGCCGCTCGCCGCGCAGCTGAACCACTTCCTGAACCTGCTCGAGCTGGGCGCCGGTTCGGACGAGGTGCTGGCTGAGCGCAACGCGATCCTCCCGGCGCACAAGGTCGTCCACGAGGCGACCATCTCGGCCACCAACGGGAAGGCCTGACGCGATGCGGATCGCGATCATCAACAACTTCTTCCCGCCCCGCATGGGCGGCAGCGCCTACGTGTCCGACACGTTGGCGCGCTACTACGCGGCGCAGGGTCACGAGGTCCTCGTGATCACGGCCGCGTACGGCGGTGCGCTGCCGGTGGAGGAACGCGACGGCATCAAGATCGTGCGACTGCCGTCGTGGACGCTGCCGGAGACCCGCATCTCCTTCAACTTCGACATCACGTTCGCGTTGAAGTGGGGCAACCGCAAGAAGGTCTTCAAGCTGCTGGACGGCTTCAAGCCGGACGTCGTCCACCAGCACGGCCAGTTCTTCGACCTGACCTGGCAGAGCGGTCTGTGGGCGCGCAAGCGGAAGGTGCCGTCGGTCCTGACGCTGCACACCCGCCTGCAGAGCCCGATGAAGCCGATCCACGCGGTCTTCCGGATGCTCGACGCGTTCGTCGTCAAGCCGGTCATGTCGTACAACAAGCCGACGAAGCTCGTCGCGATCGACACGATCTTCTACGAGTACATCAAGAAGAGGTACAAGACCCCGGACGAGCGGATCGAGAAGCTCGCCGTCGGTGTCGAGCTCGACCGCTTCCACGACCTCGACCACGCCACCGAGCGCGCGAAGATGCGCGAGCGGTTCCCGGAGATCGGGGACGGCCCGGTCATCTCGTCGCTCGGCCACGTGATCCCGGTCCGCGACCGGATCAACCTGGTCAAGGCGCTGCCCGAGGTGCTCCGCAAGCACCCGGACACCAAGGTCCTGGTCATCGGCGGCCTGTACAACACGCAGTTCATGGACATCGCCAAGGAACTGGGCGTCGACCACGCGCTGGTGTGCACCGGCACGCTGCCGAAGGCGGAGATCCCCGGTCTGCTCGCGGGCTCCGACATGGAGGTCCACGACCTGCAGGGCTTCGGCATCGGCATCGCGTCGCTCGAGGCGATGGCGGCGGGCGTCCCGACGGTCATGGCCGAGCGGGCCGACTACTTCCCGAACGCCGTGATCACCAACGGCACGGAGTCGCTGCTCACCAAGCCGGGCGACCACTCCGGGCTGGCGGAGCAGATCAACCGGCTGATCGAGGACGAGGGCGTCGCCAAGAAGATCGGCGAGGCCGGTCGTCAGTGGGTCTTCGACAACTTCGACATGCCGAAGATCTGCGAGGCCAACCTCGACATCCTCAAGAGCGTGTCGGGCAAGGCCTGACGTGAGTCATGTCGTCGTGATCGGCGGAGGGATCCTCGGACTCTCCGCCGCTCGCGAACTCCTCCGGCGCGGTCACGACGTGACCGTGCTGGAGAAGGAGTCCCACTGGGCCGCGCACCAGACCGGGCACAACAGCAACGTCGTGCACGCAGGTCTGTATTACAGGCCCGGTTCGCTCAAGGCCCGGATGTCCGTGGCGGGCAACGCTTCCATGGTGGCGTTCGCCCACGAGCACGGCGTTCCCGTGGACGTCTGCGGCAAGCTGGTCGTGGCGACGTCGACCGACGAGCTGCCCCGGTTGCAGACGCTGGCCGACCGCGCCGAGGCCAACGGCGTGCCGGCCAGGCTGATCTCCCCCGCCGAGGTTCGCGAGTACGAACCCGAGGTGTCCGCCGTCTCCGCCCTGCGCGTCGAGTCGACGGCGATCATCGACTTCCCGGCCGTCTGCCGAGTGCTCGTGAAGCTGCTCGAAGGCGCCGATCTCCGCCTCAACTCCCCTGCTCTCGCCATCCGTGCCGAAGGTTCGGGTGTCATGGTGGCCACGCCGCAGGGCATCGTCCGCGCCGACGCGCTGGTGAACTGCGCGGGGTTGCACAGCGACCGGATCGCCCGCCTCGCCGGGCTGCGTCCGAAAGCGACGATCGTGCCGTTCCGCGGCGAGTACCACGAGCTGCGGCCGGAACGCCGTGAGCTGGTGCGCGGCCTGATCTACCCGGTGCCGGACCCCGCGCTGCCGTTCCTGGGCGTGCACCTGACGCGCATGCTCGACGGTTCCGTGCACGCGGGCCCGAACGCGGTGCTGGCGTTGCGCCGCGAGGGTTACCGCTGGAGCCAGATCTCGCCGCGCGACATCGCCGACGTGCTGCGCTTCCCCGGAACCTGGAAGCTGGCCGGGAAGTTCGGCAGGACCGGCCTCGACGAGGTGCTGAGGTCGTTCTCCCGCAAGCGTTTCGCGGCGAGCCTGGCCCGGCTGGTGCCGGCCATCGAGGAGACCGACATCGTGCGCGCCGAGGCGGGCGTCCGCGCCCAGGCGATGCTGCCGGACGGGTCGCTGGTGGACGACTTCCTGATCGAGTCGGCCCCGCGCCAGGTGCACGTGCTGAACGCGCCGTCGCCGGCCGCGACCAGTGCTCTCCAGATCGGCAGCCACATCGCCGACGAGACCGTCGCCATGCTCGTCTGAGCACGTCAGAGGCCTTCTGCAGGGCCTGTAGAACTTCTACAGGCCCGGTGACAGAGACCTTGTAGATCGTTTGCAGACCCTCCCCGCAGAGTTCGTGTTGTCAGCAGGACGGACACGAACTCACGGAGGACGAGCGATGCGACTGCGACGGACTACCACCCTGGTGGCCCTGCTCACGGCGGCACTGGCGTTCCTGGGAACGAGCACCGGCCAGGCGGCGCCGGAGCCCGGCGCACTGGTCAACGACGGCGGGTACGCGAAGCAGGGCGCGGAGCCGGAAACGAGCTTCACGATCCAAGCCAACAACCCGATCGCGAGATCGGAGGTGGTGAAACGGGCGCGCACCTGGATCGACGCACGGGTGCCGTACAGCCAGACGGTCTGGTACACGAACCAGTACGGCCGCTACCGCCAGGACTGCTCCGGCTTCACGTCCCTGGCCTGGGGCATGGACAACAGCTACACGACGTACTCGCTGCAGCCGTTCATGCACACCATCAACAAGTCCGACCTGCGACCGGGCGACGCGTTGTGGAAGCACAACAGCGACCAGCAGCACATCGCGCTCTTCATGCGCTGGGCGGACGCGGCGCAGACCCAGGCGGTCGTCTGGGAGGAGTGGGACTTCGGTCAGGTCGCCGAGGAGCGGGTCTGGTCCGCCGCCTACACGGCGTCCTACATGGCCAAGCGCTACAACAACATCGTCGAGGACCTGGGGACGTCGACCGGCTCCTCGTTCTCCGGTGACAGCAAGACCGACATCGCCTACATCTTCCCGAACGGCGACGTGAAGGTCTGGCGCAACGGCCGAGGCTTCGCGGAGAACCCGTGGGACGCCGACGCCATCGTCGCCTCCGGCTTCAACGACACCAACGCGCACTTCGCCGACCTGGACGGCGACGGCGACAAGGAGATCATCACCGTCCTCGCCGACGGCAGCGTGAAGGCGTGGCGCAACGGCCGCGGCGTGACCCCGTCCCCTTGGGACGCTGAGGCGATCATCGCCACCGGCTTCACGAACGACAACATCCACTTCGCCGACCTCGACGGCGACCGCAAGGCCGAGATCATGACGGTCCTGCCGGACGGCACCGTCAAGGCGTGGCACAACGGCCGCGGGTTCGCCGACAGCCCGTGGGACAACGCCGCGATCATCGCGAGTGGATTCACCAGCGCCGGTCTGCACTTCGCCGACCTGGACGCGGACGGCAAGGCCGAGATCATCACCGCCCTGCCCGACGGCCAGGTCAAGGCCTGGCACAACTACCACGGCTTCGCGAACAACCCCTGGGACAACGCCGCGATCATCGGATCCGGCTTCACCAACGAAGGTCTGCACTTCGCCGACCTGGACGGCGACGGCAAGGCCGAAATCGCCACCGCGCTCCCGGACGGCCGCGTCAAGGCGTGGCACAACTACCACGGGTTCGCCAACAACCCCTGGGACAACGAGGTCATCTTCGCCACCGGCTTCACCAACACCAACCTGCACCTGATCTGACCCGAGACGAAAGGCAACGGAGAACAGTCATGAAGAAGCTGACCTCGACCCTGCTCGCCACCGCGTTCGCGGGTCTGATCATGGGCACCGCCCAGGCGGCACCGCCGGAAGCCGAGTCACAGCAGGAGATCCGGGACCGCGCGACGGCGAGCACGCTGACCGCCGCCGGCTTCCAGGACGACTACATCGCCATCGCCGGCCCGGCAGCCCAGGCCGTGCAGGCCGAGTTCCGGATCCCCGCGTCGGTGACCGCGTCGCAGTCGATCCTCGAGTCCGACTGGGGCCGCAGCAGGCTCTCCACCAACGACAAGAACTACTTCGGCTTCAAGTGCGTGAACCCGACGAGCCCCGGCCCGATCGCGATCGGTTGCCACGCCTACCAGACCGAGGAGTGCACGCCCACCTGCCACGTCACCACCGCGTACTTCCGGGTCTACCGCTCGATGACGGACTCGTTCCGCGACTACGGCAGGCTCATCACCACCAGCGGCATCTACGACAGCGCGTTGCCCTACCGGGACAACAACCCCGACCAGTTCATCCGCGAGGTCGCCAAGAAGTACGCGACGGACCCGAACTACGCCACCAAGAACATCACGCTGATGCAGAACTACAACCTGTACCGCTTCAACACCGGCGGGCCGAGCGCGGTGGGCTCCTCGTTCTCCGGTGACGCGAAGACCGACATCGCCTACATCTTCCCGAACGGCGACGTGAAGGTCTGGCGCAACGGCCGAGGCTTCGCGGAAAACCCCTGGGACGCCGACGCCATCGTCGCCTCAGGCTTCAACGACACCAACGCCCACTTCGCCGACCTCGACGGTGACGGCGCTAAGGAGATCATCACGGTCCTCGCCGACGGCAACGTCAAGGCGTGGCGCAACGGCCGCGGCGTCACGGCATCGCCCTGGGACGCCGAAGCCATCATCGGTTCCGGCTTCACCAACGAGGGCCTGCACTTCGCCGACCTCGACGGCGACCGCAAGGCCGAGATCATCACGGTCCTCCCGGACGGCAGCGTCAAGGCGTGGCACAACGGCGGCGGCTTCGCGGACAACCCGTGGGACAACGCGGCGATCATCGCCACCGGCTTCACCAACGAGAGCCTGCACTTCGCCGACCTCGACGCCGACGGCAAGGCCGAGATCATCACCGCCCTGCCCGACGGCCAGGTCAAGGCCTGGCACAACTACCACGGCTTCGCCAACAGCCCGTGGGACAACGCGGCGATCATCGGATCCGGCTTCACCAACGAGAGCCTGCACTTCGCGGACCTGGACGGCGACGGCAAGGCCGAGATCGCCACGGCCCTGCCCGACGGCCGGGTGAAGGCCTGGCACAACTACCACGGGTTCGCGAACAACCCCTGGGACAACGAGGTCATCTTCGCCACCGGCTTCACCAACACCAACCTGCACCTGATCTGATCTGGGGGAGAAAGCAAAACGCTCGGCTGGGACTTCCCAGCCGAGCGTTTTGCGTTGGCAGATCAGGCTTTGACCGTCACCAGGCGGGTGAACTCCGCCGGCAGGTCGAAGCCGTCCCAGTGGTCCGAGAACGTCAGCGCGTTGCCGAAGGGCACGATGCGGTCGATGCCGCGGCCGGACAGCTCGTGCGCCAGCGCGGTCAGCTCCTCCTGCGAGAAGCCGAACACCGACAGCGTCTGGTCCTTGCGCTGCACCATGGGCACCAGCGCGGACAGCGTCGGCAGCGTGGCGAACGGGAAGGTGCCCGCGCCGAGCCACTCGCGCGGCACGTCCGCCGCCGCCGTCAGCTCCAGCGTGGCCACCGCGTTGCCGTCGAAGGAGATCGACTTCGCGTGGCCGTCCGCCGCGACACCGTAGGCGGAGACGCGCTTCTGCACGGCCATCGCCGGTTCTACGACGTGGTTCTTCGCGTCGAGCACCGCGCTCAGCTCGGCCCGGAACTCGGTGCGCGCCTGCTGGCCCGCGACCTCGTCACCGACCCAGAACAACGCGCGCGGCGACGAGCAGGCGGCCTGGTCGAACCAGTACGAGTCGTTGTAGAAACCGACGGCCACCTCGCGCTTCTGCTCCGGCGTGGCCTTCGTCCAGCCCTCGACGGAGATCAGCGCGAACGACGCGCGGTCCGGGAACGTCACGTCACGCGCGTGCGGTGCCAACGGCAGCTTGCGCACCTCGTTGACGGCACGGTCGCCACCCCACACGACACGCAGGTCGCACGCCGCGGACAACGCGGCGGTCACCTTGTCGTCGCGGTCGTAGGTGACCATGACCTGAGTCTGCGCGACGGCCGGGTGCGCGTCCTGCAACGCCTCGTTCAGCGCCTCGACGACGGCCTCCGCCGCACCGGCCGAACGCGGCGAGATGCGCACGACGTTGCTGTTGCCGGCCAGGGCCGAGAGCGCCCACGAGTACACGAAGATCGTGTCGACGTTGGCCGGCGGGATGTGGAAGACGAGACCGCGGCCGAAGCGCATCACGCCCTCCGGGGTCTCCAGCCGGCGCAGCACCTTCTGGATCTCGCCGCGGCGCAGGAAGAAGCCGAGCGAGGCGAGCTCCGGGTAGCGGCGGGCCATCTGCGGCGCGAGGAGCTTGCGCGCGAACTTCACCAGGAAGTCGATGATCCGCTCGTCGCCGACCTTCAGGCGGCCGTCGGTGGGCTCGCCGGAGATGCTCGCGAGCAGCTCGTCGACCGAGGAGACGTCAGGGCCTGCCGGGAAACGGCGCTTCATGAGGCAACAGCTCCAGAGAAGGTGTCCGAACAGCCGCGGGCCTCGGCGCGCGGGAGCCTGCCGAGCACGGAGAACCGCTTGCCCGGCCAGTCGCCGTCGTCGATGCCGTGCACCACACCGAGGTCCTCGGTCAGCAGCACGTGACCGGGGTAGCTGCGCGGCAGCGTCGAGACGACCTCGATCACGCCGGGCACGCCGACCGGCTGCTCTTCCCAGGTCTCCGGGTTGCGGATGATGACGTCCGCGAAGTCCGGGCAGTACAACGAGTTGCCGGAGCGGCCCTCCAGGAAGACCGTGCCGATCTGCTCGATCATCCCGTAGTAGTTGTAGATCTGGGTCAGACCGGTGTCCTCGGCGAAGCGCTTGCGGAACTCCGCGTTGTCGACCGCGATGTCGATGAGCTTCTTCCAGCCACCGGAGTGGATCAGGATGCCGTTCGACAGGTCGAGCTCGTGCTCGCGCGCGACCTCGTAGAGGTACTGCCACACCATGAAGGTGAAGCCGAAGATCAGGAACGGCTCGTTGCCGTGCTTGGCGAGGAACTCCTTGACCGCCTCGACGTCCGGCCGGTCGTTCTCGTCCAGCGCGTAGACGTGGCCGCGGCCGAACGTCGCCATGCCCAGCACACCGGCGCCGCGGGCGGAGAACGAGCGGCGGTTCTTGATGATGCCGATGGTGTCGACCATCAGCATCGGCAGCCGCTTGCCGCCGAGCACCTCCTGCAGGGTCGCGCCGAGCTGGCGCGTCTGCACCGCGGCGGCGTCCTTGTCGAGGTAGATCCGCGACGCGCCACCACCGGTCGTGCCGGACGAGGTGAGGACCTTGAAGACCTCGGAGTCCGGAATGGACTTCAGCTCGTGCGTCTTGAACATGCGCACCGGCAGCCACGGCAGGTCGTTCAACGAGCCGAACTTCTCGCCCGACGTGATGCCGAGCGACGACAGGATGCGGTCGTACTGCTCGGAGTGCGCGCGGTGGTGCTCGGTCAGTTCGGTCAGTTCGGCCAGCAGCGCGGTCTCGCGCTCGGCCTGGTTGCGCCCGAAGACGCTCATACCTGTGCCTCCAGTGACCGGTAGTCGATCTTGCCGCTGGGCAGTTGCGGGAAACCCTCCGCCGGCCGCACGTCGAAGCCCGTGACGTGCAGGTGCAGCGTCTCGGACAGCAACTTCGCGGCCTGCTTGCAGGTGTCCTTCTCGGCCCTGTCGAGGAAGACGACGACCTTGTCGCCCGCGGGCACGGCGGCGGCCGCGCCGAAGCCCTTCACGATCTGCTCCAGGTCGTCCAGGTTGACCCGGTTGCCGAACACCTTGCCGATCCGCTTGAGCCGGCCGGTGATGTAGAGGAACCCGTCCTCGTCGAGGTATCCGAGGTCGCCGGTGACGAGCACGCCGCCGGTCTCGTCACCGAGCGCGAGCTCGGCTTCGGACTCGGCGTAGCCCATCATCACGTTGGGACCGCGGTACACCACCTCACCGGCAACACCGGACTCGGCGATTTCGTTCCCGGCCTCGTCGCGGATCGCGAACGTGCCACCGGGCAGCGCGGGACCGGCGGAGCCGACCTTCTCGGCCAGGCGCTCGGCCGGCACGGTGGCCATCCGCGGCGCGGCCTCGGTCTGGCCGTACATCACGAACATCTGCCCGCCGGCGGCGCGCATCTTGTCGTTGAACTCGCTGATCAGGTCGCTGCGGAGCTTGCCGCCCGCCTGGGTCAGCGTGCGCAGCGTCGGGTACTTCGCCGGGTCGAACCGCAGCCGGCGCAGCATCTCGTAGTGGTACGGCACGCCGGCGAGCGACGTCACGCCGTACTGCGTGACCGCGTCCCAGAACGGCCGCGCCACCACGCCGGAGCCCTCCAGCAGCACCGTCGCGCCCTGGCGCAGGTGGCTGTTGAGCACGGACATGCCGTAGCTGTAGTGCAACGGAAGGCTGGTCGGCGCGACCTCGTTGGAGTCGATGCCGAGCACCTCGGCGATCGCGTCGGCGTTCGCGAGGATCGCCGCGCGGGAGAGCCGCACGAACTTCGGGTTGCCGGTGGAACCGCTGGTCGGGAGCATCACGGCCAGGTCGGGGTGCGGGGCGACGCCATCCGCGTCCTCGCGCACCCAGTCCGCCGAGTAGCCCGGCGCGGGCTCGTCCTCGATGCCCAGCACCGCCGCGGGGCGGAACCGGGCGACGAGCCCGTCCAGCACCTCGCGGTCCTGCGCCGGGTCGAGCAGCGCGACGGCGCGGCCCGCCTCGAACGCACCCAGGTACCGCAGCACGCTCGTCAGGTCCAGGCCGACCCGGAGGAACAACACCCCGGACGGCAGATCGGCGAGTTCCTTCGCCGCCTCGGACACGCGACCGGCGAGCTCGGCACCGCCGAGCAGCTCACCGGTCGTTGCGTCACGCAGGCGGGCCTGAGCGTGCAGCAGCGTCACAGCACCAAACCTCCGTCGATCCCGAGCACCTGACCGGTGACGAACGAAGCGTCGTCACTGACCAGGAATCGGATCACCTTGGCCACTTCTTCCGCGGTGCCGAGCCGGCCGAGGGCGGTGTCGCCCTTCACCCGCTCCAGCACCTCGTCGGACTGCTCCGAGATCAGGTCCGTCGCGATCACGCCGGGCGCGACCGCGTTGACCCTGATCCCGTGCCTGCCGAGCTCCTTCGCCGCGGACTTCGCGGCCGCGACCAGCGCCGCCTTGGACGCCGCGTAGACCATCTGACCCGCGTTGCCGCGCTCGCCGACGATCGAGCCGATCAGCACGATCGAACCGGTGCGCTTGCGCATCATGGCCCGCGCGGCCGCCTGCACGGAGTTGATCGTGCCGGCGACGTTCGTGGTCAGCGTCTTGTTGACGTGCTCGTCGGTGAGCATGCCGATGAGGCCGCCCTCGAGCACGCCCGCGCTGGCCACGAGCACGTCGATGCGCCCGTGCTCCTTCGCCGCGTCCTTGAAGACGGTCTTGACGGCGGCCGAGTCGGCGACGTCGAGCGCCACGCCGTGCACGCGGTCACCGAGCTCGGCGGCACGCTTCTCGGCCGTCTCCCGGTCGCGGCCGGTGATGACGACCGTCGCGCCCGCCTCGGCCAGCAGCGCGGCCGTCGCGAACCCGATGCCGCGGGTGCCGCCGGTGACGACCGCTACCTTGCCGGCGAAGTCACTCACCAGCGCCGAAGCCCTTGAGCATGTCGACGGCGACCTTGAAGCTGCTCATGTCGATGACCTGCTCGGTCTCGAACTGGACGTCGAACTCGTCCTCGATGGCGGCGACCAGGGCCATGTGGCCGACCGAGTCCCACTCGTCGATGTCGCGGTACTTCAGGTTCTCGACGTCCACGGAGTCGTCGAGCTGGAGGGCGTCCACGAAGACACCGCGAAGACGGTCGTTCAGGGCCATCGTTTTTCTCGTTCTCTCTTCGAGGTCTGGGTCTCAGTGCTCGTTCGAACGCTCGGTCCACGCCTTGAGCAGCGCGGCGAGCTCCTCCGGCAGGCCGGCGGGGAGCTCCGCCTCCTTGCCGGTGAGGAAACCGGTGAGAGCGGCGACCGTGGCCTCGTCGCAGCCGCGGCGCGACAGGCCGATGACGTTGACGCCGGTCGTGCGGGCCGGGTTGCCCAGGGTGATGGTGAACGCACCGACCTCCTTGCGGATGGCCGAGCCGAGGCCGATCATCGCGCCGGGGCCGATCTGCGTGCCCTGGTGCACCACGGTGCCCAGGCCGATGTTGGAGCCGCTCCACACGTGGCAGTGGCCGGCGATCTGCACGGCGCTCGTGATCACGACGCTGTTGTCGACGACGCAGTCGTGCGCGATGTGGGCGCGGCCCATCACGTAGTTGTCGTTGCCGAGGCGGGTCGCGTCCTTGGCGCCCTGGTTGATCGTGACGAACTCGCGGATGCGGTTGCGGTCGCCGATCACCACGCCGGGGCCGTCGTTCTCGCCGTCCCAGCCGGCGAGGTGCGGGGCGCTCAGGTACTCGGCGGGCCCGCCGATGCTGACGTGCGGGCCGATGAAGTTGCCGTCACCGATCCGGGCCGGCCCGGCGATGACCGTGTACGGCCCGATCACGTTGTCGTCGCCGATCTCGACGTCCTTGCCGATGATCGCGGTCTCGTGAATGCGGTTCGCCACTGTTCCCTGTCCTGCCCGTGAATTGAGGTGTAACCCACGTCACCAGGGCACTTCCACCCGACGGGGCCGGTAGGCCACTCTACTTCACGGGCAGGACAGGGCCTGACCGGCTACGAGCTGAGCAGGCCCAGGCTCGCGTCCATCACGATGCGCTCAGTGGTGCCGGCGGCCGGGACCGCCGTGTCGCTGAACTTCAGCGGGCCGGGCCACGCGTAGGAGATGCAGTAGCTGCCCTCGGCGGCGATGGTGGGGTCGCTCTTGTTCCACCCCGCCTCGTACCCGAAGTGCAGGTTGCCGCCCGAACGCAGGGTGTCGTTGTCGGCGACGTAGCCCTCGCACTCGTTGGCGTACCCCATGACCCAGAGCTTCCCGGCGAACTCCGCGCGCAGCCGCACGTGGTAGGTCGACAGCGGCTCGTGGGCGAGGGCGAGGATGCTCAGCCCGCCGAACCGCCAGCGCTGGATCGGCATCGGGATCGACGTGGGCAGGGTGCCCGCGTTGATCGACTTCACCATCAGGTCGGCGTGCCGGCGGTTCGGGTCCGTCTTGGGCAGCACCCGGCGGCGGATCTCGTACTTGTGCAGCACCGCCGCGCGCACGGCCGGGTCGGTGGTGTCGGTGTGGAACGGCAGGCTGACCTCGGTCAACGCCGTCGCGACGGGGCCCGTGACGGTGCTGAAGCCGGGACCGGCCAGCACGTCGAGGACCTCCTGGCCGAGCGCGGTGCCGAGCTGCTCCGTCGTGGCCGGGCTGTGCGGGTCGTTC
Source organism: Lentzea sp. CA-135723 (assembly GCF_050936595.1). NCBI lineage: Bacteria > Bacillati > Actinomycetota > Actinomycetes > Pseudonocardiales > Pseudonocardiaceae > Lentzea > Lentzea sp. CA-135723. Next base: position 5,675,854 of record NZ_JBNJMK010000001.1, read on the forward strand.
GCCTCCTGGTCACCGCACGCGCCCTGGACGAACAGCGCGGGCACGCCCAGCGCGTTCTCGACCAGCTTGGCCGCGACCTCGGGGAACTCGCCGTCGAACACGTCGTCGTTGCCGCGCGAGACCGGGTGGCACGCCGCCCCGAAGACGACCGCGAACAGGGCGCCGCCGGTCTTCTTCAGACGCAGCACAGGCACGGTGTCCAGCACGGCGCCGGTGCCGGCGACCCGGTTGTAGCCGATCTTGGCCTGCCCCTCCGCGTAGGAGAGCGTGACGGCGGTGCGCTGCTCGGCCACCGTGTCCCTGACCAGCTGGACCATCAGCTCGGTGATCATCGACGTGGTGCCGTTGACCGCGTCGACGTCGGCCTGGGTGAGCCCCATCATCACCTGCGGGCTCGGCCGGGTGTCCCCGAACAACGGCCCCGAGTGCGTGTGGCTCGCCAGCAGCATCAGGTCCTCGGCCGCGACCAGCCCCTCGCTGACGAGGGTGGTCCTGATCTGCTGGTTGACGTCCCTCGGGATGCTGACGAGGTCCGCGCGCAGCAGGACCTTCGGCGTCCCGCCGTCCCAGAGCACGAGGCACTGGGCCCGCAACCGGCGCGCCACCGCGCCGTGGTTGCCGCGCGGAGACCAGCCGTACCCGCCCATCCACAGACTCGGGTAGGGCGGGTGGACCGGCGTGATGTCGACTTCGCCGACAGCTGCTTCAAAGGACATGACGACTCCCCCATTGCTTGTGGACACCACACCCCCATGTGGTGTTCTGCAATGAAGACGCCGTCAGGTCCGCAGAAATACAGGTTTTGGAAAAGTTTTACTTCAGAACTTCCAGGCCGCCCATGAACGGCCGCATCGCCTCGGGCACCACGACGGAGCCGTCGGCCTGCTGGTGGTTCTCGAGGATCGCGACGATCCAGCGCGTCGTCGCCAGGGTGCCGTTCAACGTGGCCGCGATCTGCGACTTGCCGTTCTCGTCGCGGTAGCGGACGTTGAGGCGGCGCGCCTGGAACGTCGTGCAGTTCGACGTCGAGGTCAGCTCGCGGTACTTCTGCTGGGTCGGGACCCACGCCTCGCAGTCGAACTTGCGGTGCGCGGACGTGCCGAGGTCACCGGTCGCCGTGTCGATGACCCGGTACGGGACCTCGATCTTGGCGAGCATCTCCTCTTCCCAGCCGAGCAGCCGGGCGTGCTCCGCCTCGGCGTCCTCGGGCTTCACGTACGAGAACATCTCCACCTTGTTGAACTGGTGGACGCGGATGATGCCGCGGGTGTCCTTGCCGTACGAGCCGGCCTCGCGCCGGTAGCACGACGACCAGCCCGCGTACCGGCGTTCGCCGTCGAGGATCTCGTCGGCGTGGTAGCCCGCGAGCGGCACCTCCGAGGTGCCCACGAGGTACAGGTCGTCGTTCGGCAGGTGGTAGATCTCGCTCGAGTGCGCGCCCAGGAAGCCGGTGCCCGCCATGATCTCGGGCCGGACCAGGGTCGGCGTGATCATGAGCTCGAACCCGTTGGCCGTGGCCTGCGCCGCCGCCATGTTGAGCAGCGCGAGCTCGAGCTGCGCGCCCACGCCCTTGAGGAAGTAGAAGCGGCTGCCGCCGACCTTCGCGCCCCGCTCCATGTCGATGGCGCCGAGCTTGGTGCCCAGGTCGAGGTGGTCCTGCGGCTCGAAGTCGAACTCGCGCGGCGTGCCCACGGTCTTGACGACCACGAAGTCGTCCTCGCCGCCCACGGGCGCGTCCGGGTGGACCAGGTTCGGGATCTTGGCCAGCAGCTCGTTGACCTCGTCGGCGGTGGCGTGCTGCTCGGCCTCGGCGGCCTTGACCTCCGCGGCCAGGTCCTTCGCCTTGCCCAGCAACGCGGTGCGGTCGTCGCCCTTGGCCCTGCCGACCTCCTTGCCGAGCACCTTCTGCTCGGCGCGCAGGGTGTCGGCGCGGGAGATGGCGGAACGCCGGCGCTCGTCCGCGGACAGCAGGCTGTCCACGACGGCCTCGTCCTCGCCACGGGCACGCTGCGAAGCGCGCACGATCTCCGGGTTCTCGCGCAACACCTTGAGGTCAATCACCCTGCGAAGGGTAGTCCCCGCCCGTTGTGGGCTTCATCCGGATATCCGGTTCGCGCTGTTCAACGAACGAAGGACCCGGCGCTCCGTGAGCACCGGGTCCTTCCGAAGGCGCGTGGCCTAGTAGATGGCGAACGCCACCACGAGGCCGAGGGCGACGTGGGCAGCCGCGACGACGACGGAGGCCGGGGCGAACTCGTCCGACTCGATGATCGAGCCGATGTCCAGCTTGGTCACCCACTCCAGCAACCGCACGGCCGCCACCTGCACGATGATGCCGACGATGCCGTAGATCAACGCGGTGAGCAGGCCCTCGTCGAGCTTGCCGACGGCGTTGAGCATCGCGACGACGACGATGAACGCCATCGAGACGAGACCGGAGGCGGTGACGATCACGGCGTTCGGGGCACCGTTGCGGACCAGGAGCGACAGCTTGCCCGGCGTCGTCCAGTCGATCGCGTAGAAGCCGAACACCATGAGGACCAGACCGACGACGGCGTACAGCGCGATCGCGCCGATGCCCCGGCCGATGGCCGAGCCGAAGCCGGGGTCCAACGCGAGCGTGTAGTCCATTTCCCGTTCCCTTTCGGAGTCTTACTCAACAATTCGATGCGGCACGAACGCCGCGCCGTCGTCGGTCACCAGACCGACCGTTTCCCGGATGCCGAGGCCTGCCGACGTGTCGCCGACGACCCAGGCACCCAACGCGGGGCGGTAGCCGTCGAACTCCGGAAGCGGATCGAACAGCTGGTACACGAAGCCTTCTTTGCCGTACACGCCACCGGTCTGCGTCTCGTAGCCCGGTGCGACGATCTGGATGTTCGACCCCTCGCGGCCGAGCAGCGGCTTGCGCACGTACTCGGTGAGCATGCCGGGGTCGTTGAGGTACGCGGGGAGCAGGTTGGGGTGGCCTGGGTACATCTCCCACAGGATCGCGAGCAGCGCCTTGTTGGAGAGCAGCATCTTCCACAGCGGCTCGATGAACAGCGTGCTGGGCAGCGACTCCACGGCGTGGCGGCCGAACTGCTCCTCGACCACCCACTCCCACGGGTAGAGCTTGAAGAGCGTGCCCATCGGGGCCTCTTCGAGGTCGACGAACCGGTTGAGCAGCGAGTCCCAGCCGATGTCCTCGATCGCGATGCCCACGGTGTTGAGCCCCGCCTCGGCCGCGGTCTCCTGCAGGCACGCGGTCGTCAGGTGGTCCTCACCGGACGGGTCGGCACCCGACCAGCTGAAGTGCAGCTCGCCGGAGGGCAGCTTCGCCCCGATCTCCGTCCAGCGTTCGACCAGGCGCTCGTGCAGCGAGTTCCACTGGTCGTCGTCCGGGAAGACCTCTTCCTTCCAGTACCACTGGATGTAGGCGGCCTCCAGCAACGACGTGGGGGTGTCCGCGTTGTACTCCAGCATCTTCGCCGGGCCAGAGCCGTCGTAGCGCAGGTCGAAGCGGCCGTAGAGGTGCGGGTCGCGGCGCCGCCACGACTCGGCGATGTGCGGCCACACCCACTCGGGGATGCCGAAGTCGCGGTACCGCTCGGTGAGCACGACGTTGTCCACCGCGTCGAGGCACATGGAGTGGAGCAGCTCGACGTCGGCTTCGAGCGAGAGGATCTCGCTCATCTCGAACACGTAGTGCACCGACTCGTCCCAGTAAGGACGGTCGGCGCCGTTCGCGTACTTCGCGGGCAGGCCGAACACCAGGCCCTGGTCGGAGACCGTCCGCTGCCAGTCAGGCCGCGGATGTGAAGCTTCCCTGCGCAAGTGTGCTCAGCCTCCGCTGCTCGACGATCCGCTGCTGATGCCGAAGCCGCCGCGCTGGACCGACGTGCCCGACTTCGTGGCGACGTTCGCGCCCTTCGGGATCGTGTAGCTGCCGCCGACCGCCTTCTGGCCGACCGAGCCCGTGCCGCCGTAGTTGTACCGGTAGGACGAGCCGCCGATGTAGATGAAGCCGCCGCTCGTGTACCCGCCGTGACTGCGGTAGTACGACTCGTCGCAGTAGTCGTCGTCGACGATCACGTTGTTCGAGTCGGTGCACTGCGCGGTGACGTTCTTCGGGCTGGCGGCCGCGTACCAGATCGCGACCAGCGCGACCACGCCGACGGTGACGCCACCGCCGATGAGCAGGCGCTTGCGCTTCTTGCGCTTCTTCTCGAAGGCGGCGGACTCCGCGGCGAACCGCTCCTGCTGCGCCTTCTGGGCGGCGGCGCGGGCGCGTTGCTCCGCGACCGTCGCCTGACGCGGCTTGGTCACGCCGGCCTGCTGCTGGCGCATCCGGCCCTTGGCAGGCGGGCCCTGGTTCGGTGCCTGCTGGTTCTGGGCAGGCTGGTTCGGCGCCGGTGCCGGCTGGTACGGCGGCGGCGTCTGCGGCTGTTGAGGCTGGCCGGGCTGTCCCGACGGCGGCCCCTGCTCGGGCGTCGGCTGGCCAGGTCCTGGCAGGTTGTTGTCAGTCATCACCACTCCCGCGGGCAAGGTACCTAGTGAGACTGCGCCAACACGCCCAATTGAGTGACGAGTGTCCTAATAGCAACACTCGACCCAACCCGGCGCACACCGGTCTCACACGGCACGGGCATCATGGATGAGATGTCTCCGAGCGCCGGTTGGTTGAGTCGATCTGGTCACATCCGCGACACGCGGCTTGTGATGGTCGGCGCTTTCGTGGGCGCGTTCGGTCTGTTGATGTTGTCCGCGTTCACGTCTGTGCTGGCAGGAGGCCCGCTCACCACGAAACGCGCGCTGGTCAACGCGGCCTACGAGGCCGTCACGGGCGAATGCCTCAACTGGGAGAAACCGGACCTGTCGGACGCGCAGAAGGTCGACTGCGCCGCCGCGCACAAGTTCGAGGTGACCGGCACGGCCGACATCACGGCCGCGTACCCGAAGGAAGCGCCGTTCCCGAACGCCGAGGCCTGGGAGAAGGTCGCGCAGGACAACTGTGCGCAGGCCTCCACGACGTACATGGCGGGCAAGCTCGACCCGAAGGGCAAGTACGGCGTCAGCACCCTGAACCCGGACGAGACCCGCTGGAAGAGCGGCTACCGGCAGCTCAGGTGCGGTGTCCAGGTCACGGCCCCGTCCGGCGCCGCCCTGCCGTCCTACGGCAGCGCGAAGACCCAGGACCAGTCGAACGTCTACGACCCCGGCGTCTGCGTGGCGCTGGGCGAGAACAACACGGTCGGCGACCCCATCGAGTGCGCGAAGCCGCACGCGTTCGAGATCGTCGGCGTCGTCCAGCATCCAGAAGGCCCGTTCGTCACGCCGGAGGCCCAGGACCCGATCATGTCCGAGAAGTGCGCGGCCATCGCGGCCGAGTACACCGGCGGCGCCGACCTGAAGGCCAGGAACCTGCTGGTCACCTGGGACACGCGCGCCGAGGAGAGCTGGGCCGTCGGCTCCCGCAAGGCCAACTGCAAGATCGGCGCCCCGCCCCAGGGCAACAACCTCGTCGCCTGGGAAGGCACCGTCCGCAACCCCAACGGCGCACCGCTGACCACCGCGAACCCGCCGCAGACCACCTCGGTCAAGGCCCAGGACGAGCCGACCGGCGCCCCGCTGCACTCCGAGAGCGGCCAGCCCCCGTCGTCCGAGTCCGGCAAGCCCTCCGACTCCGGCAAGCCCGACAAGCCCTCGTCCAACGCACCCCCGTCGAGCACAGAGAACAGATGACCGTCGAGATGACCCGGGCCCGCTTCGAGGAGCTGGTCGAGGAAGCGCTGGACCTGCTCCCCGAGGACTTCATGCACGCCATGAACAACGTGGTGGTGCTCGTCGAGGACCGCAACGACCAGGAGCCCTCGCTGCTGGGGCTCTACCAGGGCATCGCGCTGACCGAGCGCAACTCGGACTACGGCGGGACGCTGCCCGACCACATCTTCATCTACCGCGACGCGATCCTCGACATCTGCCAGACGGAGGAGGACGTGGTGGAGGAGGTCGTGGTGACCGTGCTGCACGAGGTCGCCCACCACTTCGGGGTGGACGACGCGAAGCTGCACGAACTCGGCTGGGGCTAGCTCACTCGTAGCGGCGGGCGACGGCGAGCTGCAGGGCGAAGCTCTTCCACGAAGGCTCGAGCTGTTCCTTCGGGAAGTGCGGCCGCCCCTCGATCGCCATCGCCGTCAGCCAGGCGGACCACGCGTCGAGGAACGAGCCGAGGTCCCAGGTCGCCCACTCGCCCCCGCCGTACGGCTTCGCTTCCCGGACGTCGCGCTGGTAGTCCTCGACCAGCAGGTTCAGGAAGGCGACGAAGTCCTCGGCGGTCTCGACGGCCCGGTGGTCGTTCACGTCCTTCGGAGTCATGGAGCGCATGATCGCCGTCAGCCCATCGGGACCGCCATGCGATTTCGGACCTCCCCCGCGCGGGTGAGGGCTAGACGGGCACGCCCGCCCACGAGCGGCACACCCACGTGTCGCCCTCACTCTCCAGCACCACGACCCCGGTGTTCGGCAGCAGGTTCTCCGCCAGCTCCACCGGCACGTTCGACGCCAGCGCCAGCGCGCCCATGCGGCCGGCACCGCCGTGCGTCACGACCATGACGGTGCCCTCGGCCCGGATCGACGCGATGGCGCCGAGGAACCTGTCCAGCACCTGCTGCCCGGTCTCGCCGCCACCGGGGAACGGGACGTCCAGCGCTCCCTCTGCCCACTGGATCACGGTCTCGAGGTAGGTCCGGTACGCCTCGGGGTCGTTGCGGCCCTCCAGCGCGCCGACCTGGATCTCCTCGATGCCCTCCAGCACCTGCACGGGCAGGCCGAAGCGCTCGGCGGTCGGCGCCGCGGTCTGCTGGGCTCGCAGGCCGATGCTCGCGTAGACGGCGACCAGCGACTCGGAGGCGAGGGTGTCCGCCAGTTCGCGGGCCTGTTTCTGACCCAGCTCGGTGAGGGGTGGGCCTGGCATGGCCGTGTCCAGCCTGCGTTCGATGTTCGACGCCGTCTCACCGTGCCTGACCAGCAGCAACCTCACCCGCGCTCGCCCTTTCTGACAGCATCGACCCAGGAGGCGGCTGCGGCGAACTCGGCGTTGTGAGCCTCGACGGGCTCGTGGTCGGCCTTCGGGAAGGACCCGAGGAACCGGATCTCGCGCGAGTGTCGGTGCAGCGCGGCCAGCGCGTCACCGATCCTCGGCTCTGCGATGTGCCCCTCGACGTCGATGTAGAAGCGGTACGTCCCCAGTTTGCCCTTCTGCGGGCGGGATTCGAGGCCGGTGAGATTGATGCCACGCAGCGCCAGCTCGGTGAGCAGCTCGGACAGGACGCCCACGCGGTTCGGGGTGGTCACGACGACGCTCGTGCGGTCTGCGCCGGTCGGCTCAGGCAGTGCGCCCGGCCGGCGCAGCAGCAGGAAGCGGGTGCGGGCGTCGGGCACGTCCAGGACGTCGGTGGCGTACTCGTCGAGCTTGTAGTGCTGAACGGCGACGGGTGCCGAAACCGCCGCGTCGAACTCACCGCGCTCGACGGCCGCCGCTGCCGCCGCGGTGGAGGAGGTGGCGATCGAGGTCGCCGACGGCAGCTCGCGGGCGATCCACTCGCGGACCTGGGCCAGGGCGTGCGGGTGCGAGGCGACGGTGCCGATCGACGTGGTGCCCGGACGGACCAGGACGCTGAAGCGGACGTCGAGGACGGTCTCGGCCACGGCGACGACGGCCGAGTCGCGCACGAGGGCGTCCAGGGTGGCGGGGACGGCGCCCTCGACCGAGTTCTCGATCGGCACGCACGCGAAGTCGGTCTCGCCGGAACGCAGTGCGGCGAACGCCAGCGGGATGGTCTCGACGGGGACGAGCTCACCCTCGAACCGCATGGCGGCCTGCTCGGTGAAGGTCCCCTGTGGTCCGAAGTACGCAATGCGAGGCACCGAGTCAGCGTAGTGCGGCCTACGAGTCGCGAATCACGCCTGTGTCAGGCACCAAACCTGGGTTCCGTCAGGACCGTTCGAACTGGAATGCTTGGGGCGTGCCCGCTCTAGCGCCAGAACTCGTGTTGTGCGCGGTCGACGAACCGATGGCGAACGCCTGGCTCGCCGTCGCGGACGGACGCACCGGGGTGCGGGTGCATCGCGGGTCCGTGCTGGACATCCACGCGCAGGCCATCGTGAGCCCCGCCAACTCGCAGGGCTGGATGCGCGGCGGCATCGACGCCGTCTACGCCACGGCGTTCCCCATGGTGGAGAACAACGTCCGCAGCGCGGTCCTCGCGCTGCACGGCGGCGAGCTCCCGGTGGGCGAGGCGCAGATCGTGGCGACGGGCGAGACGGAACCCGCGTGGCTCATCAGCGCCCCGACCATGCGCCGGCCGGGCGAACGGCTGCCGGTCGACACCGTCCACCCGTACCTCGCCGCGCGCGCCGTGCTGATGCTCTGGCTCACCGGACGCCTGGAGGACGGCACGCCGGTGCGCGACGCCGTGCGGACGATCGCGATGCCGGGCCTCGGCACCGGGGTCGGCGGCGTCGCACCGTCCACGTGCGCGCACCAGGTCGCCGCCGCGTGGGACGAGGCGTTCAACCCCCTGCACGTCTAGAGCTGTCGACGTCTAGAGCTGTCGACGTCTAGAGCTGTCCACAGGACTTGTGCACAACCCTGTGGACAGAGCTGTGGATGCTTGTGGACTACTGGCGTGGCGCGACCCATCGTTCGAGGTCGACCTCGTCCGTGATGGGGATGCCGAAGTCACCCACAGCCGGTATCTCCGGCTTGAGCTTGCGCGCCTCGCGGACCGCGTCCGGTCTCAGCGCCGTGAGCTTGAACCCGCGCCGCTGGTAGAAGCGGATCGCGTCCAGGTTGTCGTTGGTGGTCGTCAGCCGCACCCGGTTGCATCCGAGCGTGCGTGCTTGACGGACCGCGGCGTCGACCAGCGCGGTGCCGACGCCGCGGCCCCGCCGGAGCGCGTCGATCGTGACGATCTCCAGCTGGTGGTTCGCCACCGCGTAGGTCAGCAGACCCAGCACGTGACCCTGCTTCTCCACGAGGAAGCCCGGCAGACTCGCGGGGAAGAACACCTCGCCGTGCGCCACCGAGGTGTGCGCGCCCCACAGCTCCAGGACCAATCGCGCGACAACTATGCGATCCGCTTCCTCGATCGGCCTTACCGAGCCTTCTGCCATGACAAGAACTGTGCCAATCCGAGTCACTGTCAGGAACAGCCATTCGACGTACGGTGGATTCGTGCCAGTGCGCGTTTTGTTGGTTGACGATCACGAAGTGGTGCGCAGAGGACTGCGCGAGATGTTGGACGACGAGGCGGACATCTCGGTCATTGCCGAGGCCGGATCCGTCGACGAGGCGGTGACACGGGCTCAAAAGACCCCGCCTGACGTGGCGGTCGTCGACGTGCAGCTGCCGGACGGCAGTGGTGTCGACCTCTGCCGGACGCTGCGGGACCTCGGCATCCGGTGTCTCGTGCTGACGGCGTTCGACGACGAAGAGGCGCTCGTCGGCGCGATCATGGCTGGGGCCTCGGGATATCTGCTCAAACAGGTCAGGGGTCAGGACGTCGTCACGGCCGTGCGCGAGGTCGCGGCTGGACGGTCCCTTCTGGACCCCGCGACCACAAGCCGAGTACTCGAACGGATGCGCAATCCAGCCCCGATCGGACTCACCGACCAGGAACAGCGCGTGTTGGAACTCATCGGTGAGGGCCTCACGAACCGCCAAATCGGTGAACGTCTGTTCCTCGCCGAGAAGACGGTGAAGAACTACGTGACGTCGGTTCTGTCCAAACTCGGCATGGAACGGCGGACGCAAGCCGCCGCATGGGTGGCTAAACGGGGACGGACCAGGTGAGCGTCGTCCCGTTCGGCGAACTCACGACGCGGAAATCGCCACTCGCGGACTTCGCCCGTTCGGCGAGGTGCCGCAATCCGCGCTGAGTCACGCCGGACGGGATGCCGCATCCGTTGTCGGCGACGCGCAGCAGCAGATGCTTCTCATCGCGCCGTACGTCGATCTGGAGGTTCGTGGCGCCTGAGTGCCGCACGACGTTCGACAACGCCTCACGCAACGCAGCGCGCGCGTCGTCGGCGTGGCGCTGCGGCACGTTCGCCAGGTCGCCCGCCACGTGCAGGCGTGGCGCGAACCCGAGCAGCTCACCGGCTGTGCGGACCTCGGCCTTGATCGAGTCGAGCAGGTCGGCGCCCTCGGCGGGGTCGGTGTTGCGCAGCTTGCGCACGGTGCCGCGGACCTCGGCGATCGTCTCGTCCACCAGGTCGACGGCCTCGTTGATCCGGGCCCGGTCGGTGTGGTCGAGCTTCTTGCCGAGGCGCCGTTCCAGCAGGCTGAGCTGCACGCCGGCGCCGTAGAGCCGTTGGATGATCACGTCGTGCAGGTCGCGGGCGATCCGTTCGCGCTCCTCGTAGACCGCGACGCGCTGCCGTGCCGTGAAGCCCTCGGCCAGCACCACGGCGAGGCCTGCCTGGGCCGCGAACGCCGACAGCACGTCCACCGTCTCCTGTGTGAACGGTGCCTTGTCCCTACGTCGATAAACCGCCAGGGCGCCGATCTTGCGGTCCGACGTGCCGAACGGCGCCACGGCGAACGGCCCGTACGTCCGCAACGCGTGCGGCACGTACGGCGCGGTGCGCGGGTCGCTCGTGACGTCGTCCGCCATCACCGGCACGCCCGTGCGTGCGGCCTTCGCAGCAGCGCTGCGCGGGCTCAGCGTGGCCACGACAGGTTCGCCGGACGACGCCTCGACGGTCAGCGTGCCGTCGTCCTCGTCCGTGGCGAGCATGGCGAGGCCGAGGTCGGCGTCCGCGATCTCCGCGGCCGCCTCCACCACGAGCCGCAGCACGTTCTCCGGGTCTTCCAGCGCCGCCGACGTGATCTCGGTGGACGCGACGAGCACGCGCCGCGCCAGAGAGGGGTCCATGGCTCTCAACGGTATGCGGGCGTGCCGAGGTCCAGCACCAGGTCCGCCCTCGCCGCCTCGTCCGGGCGGTGCGTGATGTGCAGGACCGTCCTGCCGTCGTGCCGCAGCCGTTCCAGCAGCCGGCGCGCGGTGGGCTCGTCCAGGTGCGCGGTGGGCTCGTCGAGCAGCACCACGTCGGCGTCGTGCAGCAACGCCCGCGCGAGCGCCAGCCGCTGCGCCTCGCCGCCCGAGACCTGGTCCGGCCTGATCACGGTGTCGAGCCGGTCGGCCCAGTCCGGCAGGCACGCGTCGCTGAGAGCTTTCCGCAACGCCTCGTCGTCGTGCTGACCCGACATCCGCAGGTTCTCCCGCACGGTCGTGCTGACCAGCATCGGTTCCTGCGGGCACCAGGTGGCGCGCGGCAGCTCGACGATCCCGCGTTCCGGCGGCAGGAAGCCCAGGAGCAGCGCGAACAGCGTCGACTTGCCGCTGCCCGACGGCCCGACGATCGCCACATGCGCGCCGGGTTCGACGTTGAGGTGCAGGTCGCGCAACGTCGGCTCGGTCGCGCCTGGCCAGCGGACGTCGACGTTCTCCAGCCGGATGCGCTTGCCCCGCGCGGGCTCCGGCCGTTCGGGCGCGTCGAACCGGAGCCGGGCCGAAGCCTCCCGCAACGCCCTGCGCTGCTGTGCGGCCAGCGGCAGCGCGGCCAGCGGTTCGGCCAGAGCCAGCGGGACGAGCCCGAGCACCGGGTTGCCGGTCAGCGCGCAGACCAGCGCCGCCGCCCCGGTCGCGAGCAGGACGATCGCCGTGGCCGCGCCGGTGCCAAACGCTTGCCTGCGGGTCTGCGCGGCGAGGTCGACGTCGTCGGCGTGCAGGCGGGCCAGCAGGCGGTGGTGAGCGTCGTGCGCGATCAGGTCCGGTGCGGCGGTCAACGCGTTGATCGTGTCCGTGGCGATCTGCCGACGGCCTCTGGCGAGCTTCGTGCTGGCCCGGCGTTCGGTCCAGACGGCGACGGCCGGGGCGGCGATGCCTGCCGCGAGCAGCAGCGCACCCAGCACCAGCGCGGACTTGAGGTCGATGAACGCGAACAGGATCGTCGTCGCGATACCGGCACCGATGGCGACGATCGGTGGCACGAGGACGCGCGGGATCAGGTCGCGAACGGTGTCCGTGTCGTCCACGAGCCGTTGCAGGCCATCACGCCGTTGGGTGCGCACGAGCCGCAACCACAGCTCGGCACGCAGGTTGTTCGCGAGCCGGAACGTCTCGTCGTGCGTGACCAACCGCTCGATGTACCGCAACACGCCCTTGCTCAGCGCGAACGTCCGCACGCCCACGACCAGCACGGACAGCGTCAGGATCGGCGGCATCTCGGCGGCGCGGGCGATCAGGTGGGCGGCCAGCGCGGTCAGCGCGATGCCCGCCATCGCCGCGAGCACGCCCAGGCCGGCGCCCTTCCACGGCACGGGCAGGCGCTTCGGCCGTTCCGGCGTGGTCTCCTCGGTGACGACCCGTGCGAACGTCTCGTCCTCTGCCGCCTCCTTCTCGCGGTGCGAGGCGAGGATGACCGCCGCCGTGTCGCTTGCTCTCCTGATCGCTTTGTCGACTTTGCGACTTGTCACCGGGTCGAGGTGCGCGGTCGGTTCGTCGAGGAGCAGCACCGTCGCGCCGTGCCGCACCCTCAGCAGAGCGCGCGCTACGGCGACGCGTTGACGTTCGCCGGTCGAGAGGTCGGTGATCCGGCGGTCGAGCAGATGAGCGGCCGCGACCTCGTCCGCGACCTGCTCGACGTCCTCGGCGCCCGGCACCGCGAGCTCCAGCTCGGCACGCGGCGTGGCGGCGGCGAACGCGGGCTTCTGCGGCACGTACGCGATGTCGCCCGCGACGAACGCCGTGCCGTCCGTGGGTTCGAGGAAGCCCAGGAGCACCTGGAACGTCGTCGACTTGCCCTTGCCGCTCGCGCCTTCGAGCCGGTGGATCTCGCCCTGCCGGACGTCGAAGCTGACGCCGTCCGGGGCGAACCCGTCGCGCCGCAGCACGCGCAGGTTGTCGACGTGCACCGAGCCACCGGGCAGCCGCGGCCGGGCCGAACCCTCGTGCTCCACGACCTCGGCCACGCGCCGGACCGCTTCGAGGCCGTCCTCGCTGGCGTGGTGCGCCGCACCGGCCGCGCGCAACGGCAGGTAGCACTCGGGCGCCAGGATCAGCACGACCAGCGCGGTCATCAGCGTCATGTCGCCGTGCACCAGCCGGATGCCGATGCCGACGGCGATCAGCGCGACCGACAACGAAGCCGCGATCTCCAGCACCAGGGCCGACAGGAACGCGATCCGGAGCGTGCCCATCGTGGCCTTGCGGTGCTGCTCACCGATCTGCCGGACGGCACCCGCCTGCTGCTTGGCGCGGCCGAAGACCGTCAGCACCGGCAGCGCGCGGAGCAGTTCGAGGAGCTGCGCGGACAGCAGCTCGGTGACGTCGGCGGCCTTCTTGACGCGCTTCTCCGTGTACCAGCCGATCAACGCGGCGAAGACCGGGATCAGCGGCACGGTCAACGCGATCAGGACGGCCGACGGCCAGTCCGTGAAGAGGATCCACGCCCCGGCCAGCGGCGGCACGACCACGGCCGTGACCAGCGCGGGGAGGTAGCGGGTGAAGTAGACGTCGAGCGCGTCGAGGCCCTTGGTCGCGAGCACCGACAGCTCGGCCGTGCCGCGGTCGGCGATCCAGCCGGGGCCGCGTTCGAACGACTTGGCGAGCAGCTGGGTCCGCAGCTCCTCCTTGGCACCGGCGGCGGCACGAGCGGCAGCTGACTCGGTGGCCCATGACAGGCCTGCGCGCGCAAGGATCGCCACGGCCAGAAGGGGCAGTCCTTCGCGTGTGGTGATCACCGACGCGAGCGCGACGGCCTGGGCCACGAGCGCGAGGGCGTTGAGGAACGCCAGCGCGCCCACCCCGACGAGGGCGCGCCTGGCGTTCCGGGAGAGCTGGGGCAGAGCCCCCAGCGGGCCTCGCTTCATCAGTGTCCTGCCGGAATGTGCTGAACGCCGATGCGCTTGCGGAACACCCAGTAGGTCCAGCCCTGGTAAACGAGCACGGCAGGCGTGCCGAAGCCGGCGACCCACGTGATCACCTGCAGCGTGTACGGGCTCGACGCGGTGTTCGCGACCGTGAGCGACCACGCGTCGTTGAGCGTCGACGGCAGGACGTTCGGGTAGAGCGAGCCGAACAGCAGCACGACGGTGGCCGCGATCGCGAGGCCCATCAACGCGAACGACTGCCCGTCGCGGTCCGCCGCGAGCCGCCACATCGCGAGGCCCAGGATCGCCACGACCACGGCCGTCCACAGCCCGGCGACGATCGCGAGCAACGCGACCAGCGGCAGCAGCACGACCGGCGCCATCATCAACGCGACGCGGCGGGCCCGTTCGCGGATCTCGCCCTCGGTCTTGAGCGCCGTGAACACCGCGCCGTGCACCAGCGCGTAGCCCGCGAAGGCAAGCGCGCCAACAACTGTCTCGAGCCGGATGGCCTCGAACGGCGAGCCGACGCGGTCCCCGTTGGCATCGATCGGCAGGCCCAGCACCGTCGTCGAGATCAGCAGGCCGACGCAGAGCGTGGCGATCCACGAACCGACCACGATCGTGCAGTCCCACGCCTTGCGCCAGCGCGGGTTGTCGACCTTGCCGCGGTAGTCGAACGCGACCCCGCGGCCGATCAACGCGATGAGGAACAGCGTTAGTGGCAGGTACGCGGCGCTGAGCAGCGCCGCATACCAGCCGGGGAAGGCCGCGAACGTGGCACCGATCGCGACGATGAGCCACACCTCGTTGCCGTCCCAGACCGGCCCGATGGTGTTGATCATGACTCGGCGTTCTTCGTTGCTGCGCCCGAGAACCGGCAGCAGCATGCCCACGCCGAAGTCGAAACCTTCGAGGAACAGGTAGCCGAGCCACAGCACGGCGATGATGACGAACCAGAGCGTTTCCACGTCGCCTCTCCCCTAGTACGCGAACGCCAGGGCGCCGTCGTCGGTCTTCTGCGGCAGCACGCCGGGTATCCCGCCCCTGACGTACTTGCGGATCAGGTAGAACTCCACGACCGCGAGCACCGTGTAGACCGTGGTGAGCGCGATGAGCGAGGTCAGGATCTCGGCGGGCGAGACCTGGCTGACCGCCTGCGCGGTGAACATCCACACCCCGTCGACGCCCGTCGGGTTCGGGACGACCACGAACGGCTGGCGCCCCATCTCCGTGAAGATCCAGCCGAAGCTGTTGGCCAGGAAGGGAGTCGCGATGCCGGCGAGGCCGAGTACCGGGAACCACCAGCCGGTGGGCGTCCGGTTCTTCCGGGTCAACCAGAGCATGAACACCCCGAGGCCGGCCGAGATGCCGCCGAACCCGATCATGAGGCGGAAGCCCCAGTACGTCACGGGCAGCGCGGGCACGTAGTCGATCGGCTTGCCGCTGAGCTCACCCAGGCGTTCGTCGACGGGGTAGAACTCGCCGTACTTCTCCTGGTACATCGGCACGAGATCTTGGATGCCCTTGACCTCGCTGCTGAAGTCGTTGTGCGCCAAGAAGCTCAGCAGTGCGGGGACCGTGATGCTCTTGACGTTCTCGCAGTCGGGCCTGGTGACGTCGCCGACCGCGAAGACGCTGAAGCTCGCCGGTTGTTCGGTGTGGCACAAGGCTTCCGCGGCGGCCATCTTCATCGGCTGCTGCTCGAACATCAGCTTGCCCTGGAGGTCACCGCTGATGCTGAGCGCCGCGAACGCGACCACGCCGACCCACGTGCCGAGCTTGAGCGAGCTGCGCCAGACCCGCTCCTCTTCGGACTTGCGCCAGAGGTGCCAGCCGGCGATGCCCACGAGGAACGCGCCGACCACCGCGAACGCGCCCGCGATGGTGTGCGGGAAGGCGGCGAGCACCGTGTTGTTGGTCAGCACGGCCCAGATCGAGGTGAGCCGCGGCCGTCCGTCGTGCATCTCGATGCCCACCGGGTGCTGCATCCACGAGTTGGCGGCGAGGATGAAGTAGGCGCTGGCCACCGTGGCGAGGCTGAACGCCCAGGCGCACGCGAGGTGGACCTTCTTGGGCAGCCGGTCCCAGCCGAAGATCCACAGGCCGAGGAAGGTCGACTCGACGAAGAAGGCGACGATCCCCTCCATCGCGAGCGGAGCGCCGAAGACGTCACCGACGAACCGCGAGTAGGCGCTCCAGGCCATGCCGAACTGGAACTCCTGCACGATGCCCGTCACGACACCCATGGCGAAGTTGATCAGGAGGAGCTTCCCCCAGAACTTCGTCATCTTGTAGTAGCGCTCGTTGCCCGTGCGCACCCAAGCCGTCTGCATACCGGCGACCAGGATCGAGAGACCGATCGTCAGCGGCACCATGAGGAAGTGGTAGACGGTGGTGATGCCGAACTGCCACCGTGCGAGTTCGAGTACGTCCACGTTTCCGAGCGTAAATGTGGATCATGGGCCTCATCAGGTACGACGGTCCCGTTCCCTCTCGGGACCAAGGTCCCGTGCGCGAAGTCACGCCATGTGGGTGACATGCGTCGGTTACGATGTGTGCGCCAGAGGGGAGTAGTTCCCACCGGAGTTCTCGGCCGGTGGCGTGGTGATCGACATACTGATCCGCCTTCGAGCAGATCCGGTCCCACACCCGCTTTCGCGGGCGAACGAGACCTCCGGCCAGGCTGTGTCATGCCTGGTCGGGGTCTGATGCGCCTCCGTCCGGGCTCGTATTCGGACGTGGAGGACCTCGTGGCCACTTCATTGCTCGCGTTCATCACCGCCTTCGCGGTGGTGTTCCTCGTCGAGCTGCCCGACAAGACCATGGTCGCCACCCTGGTCCTGACGACGCGCTACCGCGGCTGGCCGGTGTTCGTCGGCGTGATCGCCGCCTTCGCCGTGCAGACCGTCGTGGGCGCCGCCTTCGGCACCGCCATCACCCTGCTGCCTGACCGCCTCGTGGCGGGCGTCGTGGCGCTGCTGTTCCTCGCGGGCGCGTTCTTGCTTTTGAGGGAGGGCTTCTCGAAGGAGGAGGACTCCGAGGACGAGGCGGGCGTGCGCACCGCCGTGCCGTTCTGGCGGGCGGCCCTGACCTCGTTCGGCGTGCTGTTCGCGGCCGAGTGGGGCGACGCCTCGCAGCTCGCCACCGCCGGCATCACCGCCCGCTACGGCGAGCCCATCGCGGTGGGCCTAGGAGCTTGGCTGGCGCTGGTCGCGGTGGCCGGCCTGGCCGTGCTGGTCGGCCGCAAGCTCGCCGGGCGGTTGCCGACGCACTGGATCCAGCGGGTCGCGGGCGTGGTCTTCGCGGTGTTCGGCGTGATCGCGCTGACGCAGGTCTTCTGAGTCACCACACCGGTCGCAGCCCTGGCTGGTCCTCGCCGTGGACGTGCTGGAGGTACGCGGCGAGGCCCTGCTTGATGGTGGCGAGGGTGTCCTCGCCGATCTCGGCGGCCATCTCGGCCTCCAGGTCCGACCACAGGTTGTCGGCGAGCTTCAGGTAGTCGCGGCCCTTGGTGGTCAGGGTGACGTACTGGGCGCGCTTGTCGGTGGGGTGCGGTTCCCTGAGCACGTAGCCCCACTCGTCCAGCTCGCTGACGATCTTCGCGGCGGCCTGCTTGGTGACGCCGAGGTGGTGTCCGATGTCGACGGTCGTGGCTCGCTTCTGCGTGAGGAACCGGAAGACGTAGCCGTGAGCCGGCCTCAGGGGTTCGAGGCCGATCTGGGCCAGGCGGTCGTGGAACTGGTCGCCGAGGGCGCGGTACGTCATCGCCAGCAGCATCGGCACCGGTTCCACTGGGCTTCCCCTTTTGGGTAGACAACCTGGTTGACCTTATTCTAAGGTTGGACAACTTGGTTGACCACTTTGGAGGTTGTTGCCGTGCTGATCACGGGGGATTCCGCTGAGCTCCACAAGTTCGGCGGGTTCGAGTTCAGGTCTTTGGCCGTGCCGTCGCGCGGAAGTTCGGAGATCGCGTTGTGGACGGTCGACGTGCCGGAGGGTGGCGATGGGACGCCGCATCGGGTGTCGAAGGAAGAGGTGTTCTACGTGCTGTCCGGGTCGGTGACGATCCAGGGGCGGACGGCTGCGGCCGGGGACGCGATCGTGGTGCCGCCGAACACGGAGCTGGCGTTGACGGGCGGGCCGGCGCGGGTGCTGGTGGCCACGTCGGTGGGCATCCAGGGCACGCTGGCGGACGGGCAGACCATCACGCCGCCCTGGTCGCTCTAGTTCGCCGGGGAACCTTCTTCGCGCGGCGGCTCCGGTGCGGTGTCCGGGACCTCTTCGCGCAGGTCGTGGGCGATCTTCTTGGCCTCGTCGATGAGGTGCTGCGACTCCTCGAGGCGCTCCTCGTCGGGCGCGGTGAGGGTGCGCTCGTCAGAGGTGCGCTCGTCAGGGGTGCGGTCCTCGGCCGAGCCGGCGGTTTCTCCTGGTGCGGTCACGCCTCTGGGATCGGCGCATCCGAGGGGCGCGAAACTCCCGCCATCAGGCCGCGGACGTGGGCGGCGAGGCGTTCGGCGATGGCGAGGTCCCACTCGTCGTCGGACGTCGGTTGCGGGGTCTCGCCCGCCACCACTCGTTCGCCCAGCAGACGGCGTTCGGCCGGGGTGAAGTCGGTGATGGCTCGGCGGAGCAACGGCAGAGCGTCGTCGAAGGCGTCGCCTCGCAGGCCGCTGAGCCACTCGTCGATCAGGCCGAAGAGACGTGGGTCGGCGGCCAGCAGGGTGGCTGAGCCGCGGAGGAAGCCCGCCACGAACGCGGTGGCCACGTTGCGGTGCAGGCGGGTGGCCACCTCGTCGCTGGTGAGTTCGCCCGCTTCCCAGAGGAGGCGCGTTGCCCTGCCGGTCGGGAGGCCGTGGGCTTCGGCTTTGACGAGGGCGTGCAGGGCTCGCCACCAGGTCTTCTGGTGGTCCTCGTCGGCCGCCAGGCGCGTTGCCTCGTGGGCGCCGTCGACGATCTGGAGGGCGTGTTCCGCCGTTTCGTCGTCGACGTTGCGGCAGGCGATGGGCAGGCCTACGGCGCCTCGGGTCAGCAGGCCGTGCAGGGCCACGCGGAGGAGCTCCGGGTCGGTGCCCCGGACCGAGCCGTAGCGGACTGTTCTGGCCAGGTCCGGGAGGGCGGCCAGGAGTTCGAGGGCGTCGGTGGCGAGGGCCGCGCAGCGGTCGAGGGCCCTGCGGGACTCGGCCACCGCGGCGGGGAGTTCGCAGCCGACCGACTTCGTGAGGGTGGCGGCCGCGTCGGCCACTCGCTGCGCGTCCTTCGCGGACTGGGTCAGGACGTTCTCGGCTGCCGTGTGGACCGTCGTGCCGTGGCGGGCCGCCACGGCGACGGAGACGGCGAAGATCGGGTCCCAGCGGAGCTGCCAGACCTCGGCGAAGGTGCCGAGGGAGTTCGACCGGTCCGGTTTGCCCCACGGGACGCCCAGGACGTCCAGGCGTTGCAGGAGTTTGGAGCGTTCCCGGTCGGTGTCCTTGCGGAGGTCCAGCTTGAGCTGCTTGGGCTGGACGTCCGCGGGGAGGCGGAGTTTTCGTTGCAGGCGTTGGAGGTCTGCGGCCAGCGGGGAGCGCGGGACCGCGTCGCCGACCTCGCCGAGGCGTTCGCCGACGACCAGCTTGCGGTGGACGAGCTGGAGGTGGATCTCCTCGCCGCCGCAGAGGACGGCGAGGGCTGCCTCGTTGACCTCGCTCAAGCCTGCCGAGGGGCGTTCCCTCAGAGCCGCAAGGGTTTCCGCCAGGCGGACTGCTTCGACGGCGCTCGCCGTGGAGGCCGGGAGGTCTTCTTCGCGCAGCACGGCGGCGGCCTTGGCGAACCAGCGCGGGACGACGTCCTGCTGGTGCTGCCAGAGGTGGGCGTACCAGCCGGGCGAGTCGATGCCGGCGCCGTAGCCGGAGGCGGCGGCCAGCTGGCCGTGGCTCCATGGGACCCAGGTGCCGGAGATCTTGCGGCGGCGCAGGCCCTTCAGCAGGGCGGTGTCGGAGGCGATCGTCGGCTTGGTGAGCAGGGCCGGGACGTGCCAGGCGCCGCAGACGACGGCGATGGGGCCGTCGGTCTCCTTGCGGGACTTGCGGATCGTCTGGCGCATGAAGGCTTCGCGGCGCAGGGTGCGTTCGCCGACCTCGT
The DNA here is from genome assembly GCF_050936595.1 of Lentzea sp. CA-135723. Lineage (NCBI taxonomy): Bacteria > Bacillati > Actinomycetota > Actinomycetes > Pseudonocardiales > Pseudonocardiaceae > Lentzea > Lentzea sp. CA-135723. The sequence continues at coordinate 5,695,892 of NZ_JBNJMK010000001.1, forward strand.
GTTCGAACTCCGCGCGCACGGCGACCATGGCCTCGGCGATGGCGCCGGCCAGGTCGAGCGGATCGGACGCGCTGTGCTCGACGACGTCCTCCCACCAGCGTTCCGGGTCGTCGAAGCCCGCGGCCTCGGCCAGCAGGCCGATCGGGTCCACGTTCCCGCTCGGGCCGTCGTCGCCGATCGACGCCGCGGCCGGCAGGTCGAAGAAACGCGCCGGAACGTCGTTGTCGGCCGCGTAGCGCAGGGCCTGCCACTCCGGCGAGAACTCGGCGAACGGCCAGAACGCCGCATTCTCCGGCTCGGTCTCGTCGTGCAGCAGGATCGCGACGGGCGGGGTGAGGGCGTGCACGTGCTCCAGGAGCGCGTCGGCCTCCGGCGGGCCCTCGATCAGGATCAGCGACGGGCGGGTCTGCTCCAGCGCCCGCGTGACCATGCGGGCAGAGCCGGGGCCGTGGTGCCGGATGCCGAGCAGGACCGGGCCGGAGTCCGCCTCAGTCACCGCTGGCGTCCAGGCAGGCGCGGTAGAGGTCGCGCCACTCGGAGCGCTCCTTCAGCACCGTCTCCAGGTACTCCTGCCAGACCGTCGCGTCCGACACCCGGTCCTTGATCACCGAGCCGATCAGGCCGCTGGCGAGCTCGTCGGCGCCCAGGGTGCCGTCGCCGAAGTGGCCGGCGAGCGCCATGCCGTTCGCGATGACCGAGATCGCCTCCGCCGTGGACAGGCTGCCGCTCGGCTTCTTCAGCTGCGTGCGACCGTCCACGGTGGAGCCGTTGCGCAGCTCGCGGAAGATCCGCACGACCCGGCGCACCTCGTCGAGCGCGGGCGGTTCGGCGGGCAGCTGGAGCGCCTTGCCGAGCTGCTGGGCGCGGGTGATGACGATCTCGACCTCGGCGTCCTCGGTCGCGGGCGGCGGCAGCACGACGGTGTTGAAACGCCGCGCGAGCGCCGACGACATCTGGTTGACGCCCCGGTCGCGGTCGTTGGCCGTGGCGATCACGGTGAACCCCGGCACGGCCTGGACCTGCGTGTTCAGCTCCGGCACCGGCAGCGACTTCTCGCTCAGCACCGTGATGAACGAGTCCTGCACCTCGGACGGCATGCGGGTCAGTTCCTCGACCCGCACGATCGCGCCGCTCTGCATGCCGCGCAGCACCGGGCTCGGCACCAGCGCGGCCTCGCTCGGGCCCTCGGCGATCAGGCGGGCGTAGTTCCAGCCGTAGCGGACCTGGTCCTCGCTCGTGCCGGCGGTGCCCTGGACGACCAGCGTCGAGTCGCCGCTGATCGCCGCCGCCAGGTGCTCGGACAGCCACGACTTGGCCGTGCCCGGCACACCGACGAGGAGCAGCGCGCGGTCCGTCACCAGGGTGCCGACCGCGACCTCCACCAGCCTGCGCGCGCCCACGTACTTCGGCGTGATCACCGTGCCGTCCGGCAGCGTGCCGCCCAGCACGTAGGTGACCACGGCCTGGGGCGAGAGCCGCCAGTTGGGCGGCCGCTGCCGGTCGTCCTGGGCGGCGACGGCCTCCAGCTCGGCGGCGTACTGCTGTTCGGCCGTCGGCCTGAGCACGGCGGTCACTGGGCCTCCTGGGACGGTGGAGCGAACGATTCACGCAGGCGGATGCGGAGCCGGAGCACCTCGAGCTCCAGCGAGTTCTCCGGCCAGCGACGGGTCAGAGCCTCCCAGTTGGCGCCGAGCAGGTCGGCGTCACCCCGCGCCAGCAGCACGGCGGGCGGCCTCCCCGCACGCCACCGGGGGTCGGGCAGGGCGGCGTAGCGGTGCATCAACGCACGGGTCGTCTCCGCCGACCACGGCGCCGGCAGCTGCGCGCACGCGTGGTCGAGCAGGTCGTAGTGCCAGTTCTTCGACACGGCCACCACCGCCTGCTCGGCGACCTTGGCGGGCAGCGCGGCCAGCATCTCGAGCTGTTCCATGCCGGTCAGCGTCTCGGCGGCGGCCACCGCCCACGGCCGCGGGTCCTTGGCGGCGGCCAGCTGGTCGGCGACACCTCTGAGCAACGGCCCGGCCCACGGACCCTTCCGCAGGATGTTCGCGGCCTTCTCGTCGTCGGCCTTGAGGGTCGAGGTCCAGTACGACGGCGGCACGCTCGCGGCGGCGGCCCGGATGCGCCCGGCCACGCCCTTCTCCGACCCGTCCCGCATGAGGTCGCGCAGTTCGGGGTCTTCGGCCTGGACGGTCCACAGCTCGTCGGGCCGGATGTCGAGGCCCTCCGCGGTGAGGCGCAGACCGTGCCGCAGGCGGTGGGCCGCGCGGGCCTGCAGGCGGGTGGGCTTCAGCCTGCGCAGCAGCCTCAACGCCTCGTCGTGAACGGCAGCCGACTTGTCGTCGAGCGCGACTTCGAGAAGCTTCTCGTCCTGCGTGTTCAGGCCGGTCTCAAGGGCGCTGATCAGCACCTGCCGGTCGGCAGAACGCCGCGACTCGGCGAACTCCCGCGCGATGAACTCCCCCACCCGCACCGGGTCGGCCTTGCGCTTGCGGCGCAACGCCCGCACGCGCTGGGCGCTGGGCAGGTCGAGGATCTCCTCCAGCGGCACCTCGTCCACCAGCGGCGCGGCACCGCTCGCCCACGACCAGCCGGGCCGGGTGGACGCGAGCCAACGGCCGCGCGTGCCGAGGACCTCGACCACGGCGGCGCGCAGACCTGGCCGGGCCGTGCCGATGGCGAGCAGGGACGGCAGCATGCGGTGCTCGGCCACGACGTCGTTGGCCTTGGCGAGCGCGCACCACTCCGTCAGCAGCACCTCGTCGTCCAGGCTCATGATCGCCTCCAGGACCGCTCTGGCGGCCGGGCGGGGGCGGGCGGCGGGTTCGGGTGGGGCGAGGGGCACCGGCTCGGCTGCGGCCTCCTGGGGCAGCGTGGCGCCGAACGCGGCCACGCCCAGGGCGGCGCAGTCGGCCAGCAGAGCGGCCGGGTCGCCGCCGCCGCGGGTGGTGCCGATGAGGAGGTCCTGGACGGTCTTGGACCACTCGTCCTTCACGCCACCACCTCCGGGGTGTGGGGGGAGGGGCGGGAAGGGACGCGGGCGGGGTGGTGCGAGGGGCGGGAAGGGACGCGGGCGGGGTGGTGCGGCCTCGGTGTTGAGAGGGGCACTGGGGTTGCGAGGTGGTGAGAGGCGGCCGCGCAGCCGCGCTGGGAGGCCGGCGAGTGGGGCGGAACCGGCGGAGAGAGAGGCGCCGGGGTTGCGGGGTGGTGAGAGGCGGCCGCGCAGCCGCGCTGGGAGGCGGGCGGGTGGGGCGGAACCGGTGGTGAGAGGGGTGCCGGGGTTGCGGCGTGGCGCGGGGCGGGCGGCGCGAGCACGGCGGTCACGCGGGCGGGCCGGGCCAGCGGCACGTGCGGCGGAACCGGCGGCAAAAGCAGCGCCGCAGCCGCGCCGCCGTGCTGGGAGGCCGGCGGGCGGGGCGGAACCGGCGGAGAGGGCGCCGGGGTTGCGGGGCGGTGCGAGGCAGGCGGCGCGTGAGGCGGCTCAGGCGCGAGCACGGTGGTCACGCGAGCGGGCCGGGCCAGCGGCACGTGCGACGAAAGCAGCGCCGCAGCCGCGCAGCCGTGCCGAGTGGCCGGCGAGTGAGGCGGAACCGGCGGAGAGAGGGGCAGCGGGGTTGCGGCGTGGCGCGGGGCGGGCGGCGCGAGCACGGCGGTCACGCGGGCGAGCCAGGCCAGCGGCACGTGCGGCGGAACCGGCGACGAAAGCAGCGCTGCGGCCGCGCAGCCGTGCTTAGTGGCCGGCGGGCGGGGCGGAGAGAGGAGCGTCGGGGTTGCGGCGTGGCGCGGAGCGGGCGGCGCGGCTGGCTTGCTGCCGGGCCGGGTTGGTGGCGTGGGGTTGCGGGGGGTGGTGAGCGTCAGGCTCGTGGTCTGGGTGGTCATGCCACCACCTCCAGGACGCCGTTGATCGACACCGCGCCGAGCCTCAGCGCGTGTCCGTCCCACAGGCCCCAGGCGTCGAACGGCACGCCGCCTGTCAGCGCCAGCGCCATGTCCAGGCCCGTGTCGTCGCGTACTGGTAGGCCGTGGCCCGAGGCGTCTACCAGTGACGAGCCGTGCAGCCGGACTGCGGCGCACCCCAGCGGGAACAGCCGTTGCCAGGGGTCGGCGAGCAGCATCGGTTCCAGCGAGGCCAGCGACGTGCGCCACGAGGTGGGGGCCGGGACGTGTGCCGGGGCTGCGGACTCCGTCAGCTCCCCCAGCGCCACCCGGTCTGAGGCCGGGTACGGGTGTACCAGGGCGGTGGACTCCAGGCCGTGGGGCAGCAGCGGGACCGGTGCGCCCACCGCGGAGTGCCGGATCGCCACCACCCAGCGCTCGGAGGTGCGGCCCCAGCACCACTGGCGGACCGTGCGCACTCGGCCGTCGTCGGTCTCCATGCGCAGCAACGCCACCCAACGGTCGGAAATCCCGGGAGTGGCCCTGACCGTCTCCTCCGGGATCGTCACGCCCAGGCGGGTGCGCGGTTGCACGAAGCACAGCAGGTGCAGGCCGCCGAGGCGGTCGGCCACGTCCGAGGTCCAGCGCGGGCCCGAGCGGAAGACGATCTCCTGGATCTCCGTGACCGCGGCGGCGATGCCGGGCACCTGGGCGTCGATCATGCGCGCGGTGAACGCCTGCCACCACGAGGCGGGACGGCCCGGCAACGACGCGATGCCGGCCGAGGCCACGTCCAGCAACCAGTCGCGCAGACCGTCGATGCCCGACGACATCGCCAGCGCGCGGTTGGCCGCCGTCTTCTCACGGGCGCGCAGGCGGCGAGCGACGGCTTCCGGCGACGAGTCCAGCTCACGAGCGGCGCGACGAGACGTCCACTCGGCCACCCACTCCGGTGGAGACGAGTCGGGGAGATCCAGTTCCTGCAGGCTGATGGCGTGTTTGCAGGGGAACTTGCGGGACGGGCAGGTGCACTTGGCCGAGCCCGCCGCCAGGTCCACGCAGACGCGGTACGGCGTCGAGCCGGAGCCCGCGTAGAGGCCCCACAGCACCGGCAGGGCCTTGCCCAGGCCCTGCCAGCGCATCGGAACGGCTCGTGTCCTCACCAGACCAAAGTAGCGAGGACCTCCGACAGAAAATCAGGCCGGACCGCGACGGGCCCACGTCCACGCGTAACCGGGGTCCTCGCAGGCCTCCGCGGCCTCGCCCAACTCCAGCGGCCGGAACGTGTCGACCATGACCGCCGTCTCGTCGAAGTAGTCCACGCCCAGCGACGCCTCGACCGCTCCGGGCTGCGGTCCGTGCGTGCAGCCGGACGGGTGCAACGAGAGAGAGCCGACGCCGATGCCGGAGCCCTTGCGCGCCTCGTAGTTGCCGCCCACGTAGAACATCAGCTCGTCCGAGTCGACGTTCGCGTGGTTGTACGGCACCGGCACGGACAACGGGTGGTAGTCCACCTTGCGCGGCACGAACGAGCACACGACGAAGTTCGGTCCCTCGAACGTCTGGTGCACGGGCGGCGGCTGGTGCACGCGGCCGGTGATCGGTTCGAAGTCGCGGATGTTGAACACCCACGGGTAGAGGTGCCCGTCCCACCCGACTACGTCGAACGGGTGGTTCGCGTAGGTGAAGCGCGTGAGGCCCGCACGGTGCCGCACGAGCACGTCGACGTCCTCGCCGTCCACGACCAACGGCTCCACAGGACCCCGGATGTCCCGCTCGCAGTACGGCGAGTGCTCCAGGAACTGTCCGGCCTTCGACAGGTAGCGGCGAGGCGGCCCGATGTGCCCGGTCGCCTCCATCGTCAGGATCGACATCGGCGTGGACGGCACCACCCGGTACGTGCAGGAAGTTGGGATCACGACGTAGTCGCCGTCCCCCACCTCCAACGCCCCGTAGATCGTCTCGATGACGCCCGAACCGGACTGCACGTACAGCAGCTCGTCACCGAAAGCGTTGCGGTACAACGGAGACGGCACGGTGGCGACGACGAAACCAATGGTCACGTCCGGGTTGCCGAACAGCCGGCGACGACCGGTGACGGCGTCGACCTCGTCCGAAGCCCAGGTCAGGTCCTGCGTCTTGAACGCCCGCGGCTTCAGCGGCAGGTTCGGCGCGACCGAGCCGCGCTCGTCCTTCACGGTCTCCGCGTTGACGATCGCCGTCGGCAGGTGCCGGTGGTAGAGCAGGGCGGAGTCGGCCGAGAACCCCTCGACGCCCATGAGCTCTTCCGCGTAGAGCCCACCGTCCGGTTTGCGGAACTGGGTGTGGCGCTTTCGGGGGATCTCACCGACCTGGCGGTAGTAAGCCATGACCTCTCCGAGGGCGTTCGATTATCGGACATCTTTGTTCACTTACCGATACCCAGCTAGCGTGTCAGCCGTGTCAAGCGCTGTCGAACTCCGTGCGCCCGGTCCGCGCGGTACTCCGCCCCTGCTCGCGAGGCTTGTGGACGATGCCGCGTTGTTCCCTCCGGGGAACGCGTCGATGCCCGACGCGGTGCGCGGTCACCTCGACGGACGCGTCGGCGAGTGGTCCGGCGTCATGGGTCTCTTCCTCTGTCCCGCCTCCCGTCTGGCCGAGCTGATCACCGAGCTGATCAAGGTGAAGCCGGCCAAACCGATCGCACTGAGCCTCGTGATCGACACCGGCCTCGGCGGCGTGCCGAAGGCCGTGTCCATCGTCGAGAGCCGCAGTGAGCTCCTCGCCCTGCGCATGGTCGAGATGCCCGCACCGTCCGATGTGGACGAGGTGTGGCTCGAGCGCGTGTCCGAGTTCGTGCCCGAGGACGTCATCCGCGTCGTCGAACCCCGCCGCGGCGGTGCCGAGTGGCTCGACGGCGTCCGCCGGGTCATCGAGCACGGCAGCTGGCCCAAGCTGCGCTGCGGTGGTCTCTCCCAGGAGAACTTCCCGAGCGTCGAGGAGGTCGCGGACTTCCTCTCCGTCGTCAGCGGTGGCGGCGTCGCGTTCAAGGCGACGGCGGGCCTGCACAAGGCCGTCCGCTACACCGACGAGCAGGGCTTCACGCACCACGGTTTCCTGAACCTCCTCGTGGCCACCGCCCGCAGCCTCAGCGGCCGCGACGTCCGCGAGGCGCTCGCGAGCACCGACGCCGAGGCTCTCACCGCCGAGGCGAAGGCGCTGAGCGACCAGGCCGCGCACGCCGTCCGCGGTGTGTTCGCGAGCTACGGCTCGTGCTCGCTCGCCGAACCTGTCGCCGACCTCGAGGGGCTTGGACTGCTGTGAGCTGGATCAGCGACCCGAACTTCACCGAGGACCAGCCGTTCGGACCGCAGACCCTCCCCTACGGCGTCGTCGACGGCGGTGTGGCGGTCCGCGTCGGCGACCGGGCGTTGCTCCTGGGGAGCCTCGCGCTGGGCAAGTGCAGCGAGTACGTCCAGGGCGACTCGCTGGACCCGCTGCTGGCCGCCGGACGGCCGCTGTGGAGCGTGCTGCGGGCGAAGCTGCGCGAGATCGTCACGTCGAGTTCCGCTCCCAAGGGCGCGGAACTCGTCGGCATCGAGACGGCGAAGCTGCCGTTCACGGTCGGCGACTACGTGGACTTCTACTCGAGCAGGCACCACGCGGAGAACGTCGGGAAGATGTTCCGCCCCGACGGCGACGCGCTCACGCCGAACTGGACGCACCTCCCGATCGGCTACCACGGCCGCGCGGGCACGGTGTACGTCTCCGGCACCGAGATCGTCCGCCCGAACGGCCAGAAGCGCGGCAGCGAGGGCCCGAAGTTCGGCCCGTCCGAGCGTCTCGACATCGAGGCGGAGGTCGGGTTCGTCTGCGGTGGCCCGAAGGCGGCCAACGTGTCCACGAGCCGGGCCGCCGAGCACGTCTTCGGCGTCACGCTGGTCAACGACTGGTCCGCGCGCGACATCCAGGCGTGGGAGTACCAGCCGCTCGGCCCGTTCCTCGCCAAGTCGTTCGCGACGTCCATCGGCGCGTGGATCACGCCGCTGGAGGCGTTCTCGGTTGCACGCGTGCCCACGCCGCCGCTGCCGAACAAGCTGCACGACTACCTGACGTGCGACCAGCCCTGGGGCCTCGACATCACGATCACGGTGGAGCTCAACGACACGATCGTCGCGCGACCCCCGTTCCGGGAAATGTCGTGGTCGTTTGTGCAACAGCTGGCGCACATGACGGTGAACGGCGCTACGGTGCGCCCAGGTGATCTGTTCGCCTCCGGCACGGTCTCCGGACCGGAGAAGGACGAGCGCGGCTCGTTCCTCGAACTCAGCTGGGGCGGCAAGGAACCGTTCAAGCTCGACGACGGCTCCACGAGGTCCTTCCTGGAGGACGGCGACACGGTCAAGCTGACCGCGACCGCCCCCGGTGAAGGCGGTTCCGTGGTCGGTCTCGCCGAGGTGGTGGGAACAGTTCGGAGTGCGTGATGGTCGGAGCGACGAAGGAGAGCTCGCTGACCCTGGAACGGGGTCTGGCGCTGCTCCAGGCGGTCGCTGAGGCGGAGTCCGAGGCACCGTCGATCTCGGAGCTCGCCACGGCCATCGGCGCGTCCAGGGCCGCGGTCTACCGGCTGCTCGTGCCGTTGCAGTCGCGCGGTCTCGTGCGCCGCGAGGGCTCGAAGGTGCGGCTCGGCCTCGGCGTGCTGCGGCTCGCCTCCAACGTCCTCCCCCAGCTGCGGATGGCGGCGAACCCGGCGCTGCGCGAGCTCGCCGAGAAGGTCGGCGCCACCGCGCACCTGACGGTCGCGGACGGCAGCGAGGCGCAGGCCGTCGCCGTCGTCGAACCGTCGTGGACGGCTTTCCACGTGGCGTACCGGGTCGGCTCGCGCCACCCGGTGCAGCGCGGGGCCGCCGGCAAGGCCATCTCGCAGCCGTCCGAGCTGTGGGTCGTGTCGGCCGGTGAGCTGCAGCCGAACGCGTACGGCGTCGCGGCACCAGTGCGTGGCGTCCCCGGTCTCAGGGCGTCCGTTGGTGTCGTGGCGCTGGAGAAGCTCGACGCGGACGTTGTCGGCCCTCACGTCGTGCGTGCGGCCGAAGAAGTGGCAGCATCACTCAAATGACGGACGAACGGCTGCGGCGCTGGCGTTTGCTGCTGGGGCCGAGCGCCGAGGACGTGTCCGAACTCGGTGAGGACGACCAACGGCGTGATGGCGCGCTAACGGGCCTGTACGGCGGCGGTGGCGACCGCGGCGCGGGACTCGGCGCGAGCTCGCCGCAGTTGCACAGGTGGCTGGGTGACGTCCGCAAGTACTTCCCCACGTCCGTCGTCCAGGTCATGCAGCGCGACGCCGTCGAGAAGCTCGGCCTGAAGCAGTTGCTGCTCGAACCCGAGCTGCTGCAGTCGGTCGAGCCGGACGTGAACCTCGTCAGCACGTTGCTGCAGCTGAGCCGCGCGATCCCCGCCCGCACCCGCGACACCGCGAAAGCCGTGGTGCAAAAGGTGGTCGAGGACATCGAACGGCGGTTGAAGGACCGGCTGGTCGAGGCCGTCCGCGGTGCCGTCGACCGCTCGAAGCGCACGCACCGGCCGCAGCTGCCGGACGTCGACTGGGCGACGACGATCCGCGCGAACCTCAAGAACTACCAGCCGCAGCACAAGACGGTGATCGTCGAGGACCTGATCGGCCACCGCAGGCGCAGCCGGACGGCGGCGATGCGGGACGTGGTCCTGCTGGTCGACCAGTCGGGTTCGATGGCGGAGTCGTTGGTGCACGCGGCGGTGCTGGGTTCCGCGCTGGCGAGCATCCGGTCGATCTCGACGCGGCTCGTCGCGTTCGACACCGAGGTCGCCGACCTGACCGACCAGCTGAGCGATCCCGTCGACCTGCTGTTCAGCGCCCAGCTCGGCGGCGGCACGGACATCAACCGCGCGGTCGCCTACGCGCAGACGCAGGTCCGCAGGCCCACCGACACGGTCGTCGTGATCATCAGCGACCTCTACGAGGGCGGGTCGGAGACCGAGCTGCAACGGCGCGTCCGCGAGCTGGTCGCGAGCGGTGTCACGGTCGTGAACCTGCTGGCGCTCAGCGACTCCGGCACCCCGTCGTACGACCACGAGCTGGCCGCGAAGCTGCACGCGCTGGGCGCGCCCGCGTTCGCCTGCACGCCGGACAAGTTCCCCGAACTGCTGGCGGCCGCGCTGCGCAAGGACGACCTCACGCAATGGGCAGAGGCCGAAGGCATCGCCACGGGCCGTTAGCGTTCCACGACCCGACCACGCGTCAAGAACGCCAGGCCACGCGTCATCACGGCCACGCGCCCGCGTTCGTCAGGGCCGGCGATCCACACGCGTCCGGTGTGCCGCACCAGAACCCGCGCCCGTTCGGGGAGTTCCGGCAGCCGCAGGTTCTTCTCCGACCCGTCGACCTTCAGGTACGCCGACCGCCCGATCCGCCGGCCCGCCACGAAGCTCACCGACACCGGGCGCCACGGGAACTGCTCGATCAACGCGAGCGTGCCGCGGCGGGTGAGGAAGTGCCTGATCCCCGGCGCCGCGAACTCCAGCACCACGGGCACGGACAGCACGGTGAGCCAGAGCCAGCCGATGAAGAGCACCACGCCGAACACGGCGAGCGCGAAGAAGATGTGACCGACGGCGCGACGATCCGCCCGCGCCAGACAGGTGTCGCTCCACGTCTCGAGGATCATCTGCGGACACGCGCCGGGATCAGCTGCGGCACCCCGCGGAACGTGACGACGGTGTTCCCCGACGCGTCCGGCGGTACGAACCACACGCGCCGATGACGCGCGATCCGTCCACGCAACAGAGGCCCTACGCGCAGGGTCAGCAAAAGCGGTGGTGAGCTCAACACGACCAGACGCCCTCCTTCCCACTGCACATGGGCGAAATGCCACGGTTCGCCTTCCGGTAAACGCACCGGACGGCGGCGTGTCACCACCCACAGCACGGCCGCGGCGAAGAAGAGCAGCACCAGGGCCACCGGCGACGACCACGACCACACCAGTACCAGCAGGAACTGGAGTCCGAAGGCCGCACCCGCGACCACAGTCCACACCAGGGCACGACGGCTCGCCCGGTCGACGCAGTGCCGGGTCCACCGATCGTCGAGCGCCGTCACCTCGGTGGACGGCTTGTTGGGCACGACCACCTGACCAAGGTACAGGTGATGCTTCCCTTGATGAGCGAAGCTAAGTTAGGCTTGCCTAACCTTCGAGGAGGTGGAGCGGTGACCGACACCCAGACCAAGCGCCCGCCGGCGCCGCACGCCGCAGAGCGCGCCCGCACGATCGCGGAGCGCCACGGGGCCGCCGCGCTGCTTCCTCAGTCCGGGTCGCGCACCAGCCCGCTGTTCCACCACGTGCACCCGTGCGGCACCACGATCCTGTTGCTGCCGGACGAACATCCGCTGGTCGGGCAGCTGTGGCAGACGCCGCGGACGGAGCTGACGGCGATGCTCGAGATCGCCGACCAGGCGCCCGTGCCGTTGCGCGAGCCCGTGCGCGGGTTGTTGTGGCTGACCGGGTGGGTGGCCGCGCTGGACGGCAAAGAGGCGCGCGACGAGATCCTCGCGGTGGCCGACGTGCGGCCCGACCACCGGCTGCTGGACGCCGGGCACGGGGCTTCCGTGCTGAGGCTCACACCGGCGTCGATGGTGATCGCGGACGCGGAGGGGACGTCGTCGATCCGGCCAGAGCAGTTCGCAAGTGCGCAGCCGGATCCGTTCTGCCGCAACGAGGACCACTGGTTGCGACACCTGGAGGCGGCGCACCGGGACGTCGTCGGGCAGCTCGCGCGGCACCTGCCGGAGGAGCTGCAGGCGGGGCACGTGCGGCCGCTCGGGCTCGACCGGTTCGGGTTGCGGCTGCGGGTCGAGGCCGAGTGCGACGACCACGACGTGCGGATCGCGTTCTCGAAGCCGGTCAGCACGCCGCAGGAACTCGCCGCCGAGCTGCGGCGGTTGATGGGCTGCCCGTTCCTCTCCCAGAGGTAGCCTCGCGCGGGTGACCTTGATCCCCGCCGACGAGAAGCGCGGTTACCAGCTCGAACTGCTGATCGTCTTCAGCATGACGCTCGGGTTGTCCGGGCTGCGCAGCCTGGTGCGGCTGATCGACAGCCTGCTGCAGCCGACGCCGCTCAACCAGCAGTCCGTCGCGATCAACGTCCCGCAGGCGCGTGCCGACCTGCTGGACCTGGTCGCGCAGCTGCTCGGGGTGCTGCAGCTGGCCGCGTGGGGCGGCATCGGGCTGTACCTGTTGTGGCGCACGGGGATCAAGCTCAAGGTCATCGGGCTGGACGGAACGCGCAAGCTCGCCGACTCGCTCGGCGCGCTGGGGCTCGCGGCGATCATCGGCATCCCCGGGCTGGGGCTGTACTTCGCCGCGTGGGCGCTCGGGCTCAACCTCGCCGTCCAGCCGTCCACTTTGGACAACCAGTGGTGGATGAGCGTCGCGTTGATCCTCGCCGCCGCCGGCAACGCGTGGGCGGAGGAGGTGCTCGTCGTCGGGTACCTGATCACGCGGCTGAACCAGCTCGGGTGGCGGCAGTACACGGCGCTGTTCGCGGCCGCCGTGCTGCGCGGGTCGTACCACCTCTACCAGGGCTTCGGCGGGTTCGTCGGCAACGTCGTGATGGGCCTGGTGTTCGGGTACTACTGGCAGCGGACGAAGCGGTTGTGGCCGTTGGTGATCGCTCACACGATCCTCGACGTCGTGGCGTTCGTCGGCTACACAATACTTCGCGGCAAAGTCAGCTGGTTGCCCTAACGATTCGACGGTCCAGAGCGGCATTCCACACGATTCGTTGCCAATCTGAGCCCGTGAGCGGCGATTTGTGCTGTTCAGGGTTACGCTCGACCGGTGACTGCGCACACGATCGCTGAGACGGAAGCACTCCCGGACGCCGCGCCCCGCGTGGACAGCGAGGTCGGCCCGTTGCGCACGGTGCTGCTGCACCGGCCGGGCAACGAGCTCAAGAGGCTCACGCCCCGCAACAACGACCAGCTGCTGTTCGACGGCGTGCCGTGGGTCGGACGGGCCCAGGAGGAGCACGACGCGTTCGCCGCGACGCTGACCTCGAAGGGCGTCGAGGTCCTGCTGCTCGCGGACGTGCTGGTGCAGGCGCTGGACGACAACCGCGCGCGCATCGCCGGCATCCACAGCGCCGTCAACGAGCGCCGCCTCGGCATCGACCTGGCCGACGCGCTGCGCAGCCACCTCACCTCGTTGCCGGCGCCGCAGCTCGCGCAGGTGCTGATGACCGGCATGACGTTCGAGGAGCTGCCGGCCGCCGAGGGCGCGTCGCTGGTGCGCAAGATGCACCTGCCGATCGACTTCGCCGTCGACCCGCTGCCGAACCTGCTCTTCACCCGCGACTCGTCGGTGTGGGTCGGCGACCGCGTGGCCATCACCTCCCTCGCCCTGCCCGCCCGCGACCGCGAGACGACGCTGACGGACCTGATCTACGCCTACCACCCGCGGTTCCGCCGCACGGGTCGCGCGTACGGCGCGCACTCGGCGCCGCTGGAGGGCGGCGACGTGCTGCTGCTCGCCCCCGGCGTGATCGCGATCGGCGTCGGCGAGCGCACCACCCCGGCGGGCGCCGAGTCGTTCGCGCGCTCTGCGCTGGCGGACGGCCTCGCGCACACCGTGCTGGCGGTGCCGATCGCCCAGGAACGCGCCACCATGCACCTCGACACCGTCTGCACGATGGTCGACCGCGACGCCGTGGTGATGTACCCGGCGATCAGCGACTCCCTCACCGCCTACCCGCTGCGTTCCGACGGCAACGGCGGCGTGCGCGTGGACGGCCCCGTGCCGTTCCTGGAGGCGGCGGCTGAGGCGATGGGCATCGAACGGCTGCGTGTGATCGACACGGGCCTGGACGTCGTCACGGCCGAACGCGAGCAGTGGGACGACGGCAACAACACCCTCGCCGTGGCACCCGGTCTCGTCGTGGCATACGAACGCAACGTGGAGACCAACGCGCGCCTGGAGGATCAAGGCGTCGAGGTGCTGCGGATCGCCGGTTCGGAACTGGGCTCCGGCCGCGGCGGACCCCGCTGCATGTCGTGCCCGATCGACCGCGCGCCATTGGTGTGATCGTTAGGAACGCCTAACCTTTGTTTGGATCACCTTTCCAAACAAAGGTTAGCTTTTCCTGGAATGCGCGGTTCTCCATTTTGGGTTAACGTACTCCTCATGGCCTCGAACGTGAAGAAGATCCTGACGAAGAAGTCGAAGTTCCACGAGCTCCTGCAGGCTCAGGTCGGCAACGAGTTCGCCGCTTCGCAGCAGTACATCGCTCTCGCCGTGTGGTTCGACAACGAGGACCTCCCCCGCCTCGCGTCGCACTTCTACAAGCAGGCTCTCGAAGAGCGCAACCACGCGATGATGATCGTGCGGTTCCTGATGGACAACGACATCGCGATCACCATCCCGGGCGTCGGGACGCCGATCAACGAGTTCAAGGCGCCGCGTGACCTCGTCGCGCTGGCCCTCGCCCAGGAGCAGCAGGTCACCGACCAGATCGTCGCGCTCGCCAGCGCCGCCCGCGAGGAGGGCGACTACATCGGCGAGCAGTTCCTGCAGTGGTTCCTGAAGGAGCAGGTCGAGGAGGTCTCCTCGATGAAGACGCTGCTCACCATCATGGACCGCGCCGACGGCAACATGTTCTACGTGGAGACGTTCCTGACCCGCGAGCACGTGGGTGACGAAGGCGCCGACTCGGGTGCCCCCAGTGCTGCCGGCGGAGCACTCTGACGTAATCCTTCCGCACGATTGAGTGCCTGATCACAAAGGCCCGCCTAACCCTTTCGGGTGGCGGGCCTTTTTCAGTTGTTGAGCCGGGCGGCCTGGCGGGTGAGGTAATCCCGTTCGGCCGCGTTCGACGCTTTCCCGGCGGCCTCGACGTAAAGGCGCGCGGCCGTTCGGAGGTCGCCGTCCCGCTCGTGGAGGTAGGCGGCCACGGCCGAGTAGCGGGGCAATGACTCGTCCAGTTCCGCCAACGCTTTCAGGCCGGCGCGCGGCCCGTCCGCCTCGCCCACGGCCACCGCGCGGTTGAGCCGCACGACCGGGCTGTTGGTCAGCGCGAGCAGTTCGTCGTACCACTCGACGATCTGCACCCAGTCGGTCTCCTCGGCCACGGGCGCGTCCGCGTGCAGTGCCGCGATCGCCGCCTGCGCCTGGAACTCGCCCAGCCGGTCCCGCGCCAGGGCCGCCTGGAGGATCTCGACGCCCTCCGCGATGAGCCGCGTGTCCCACCTGCCGCGGTCCTGCTCGGCGAGCGGCACGAGGTTGCCGTCCTGCGTCCGCGACGCGCGGCGGGCGTGGTGCAGGAGCATGAGCGCGAGCAGCCCGGCGACCTCGGGGTGGTCGATCGCGGCGGCGAGCCTGCGGGTGAGCCGGATGGCCTCCGCGGCCAGGTCGACGTCGCCGGAGTAGCCCTCGTTGAAGACGAGGTAGAGCACGCGCAGCACGGTCGCGACGTCGCCTGGCTGGTCGAACCGCACGTCGCCGACGGTCTTCTTGGCCCGGCTGATGCGCTGGGCCATGGTGGCCTCCGGCACCAGGTACGCCTGCGCGATCTGCCTGGTGGTCAGCCCGCCGACGGCCCGCAACGTCAGCGCGACGGCCGACGACGCCGTGAGCGACGGGTGCGCGCACAGGAAGTAGAGCTGGAGCGTGTCGTCGGTGTCGGGGGACGGGCCCTGCTCAGGTTCCGCGGTGACGACGTCCTCACGCCGGCGCCGCGCGGTGTCCGCCCTCGTCGCGTCGAGGAACTTGCGCCACGCCGCCGTGACGAGCCAGCCCTTCGGATCCCGCGGCGGGTCGTCCGGCCACGCCTTCACCGCCTCCACCAGCGCGTCCTGCAGGGCGTCCTCGGCCGCCGCGAAGTCTGCTCCGCGGCGGACGAGGATGCCGAGCACGGCCGGCGTGAGGCTCCTGAGCAGTGCCTCGTCCACCCGTCACTCCGTGATCGTCGGGGCGTTGCCGTAGAGCGGCCGGATCTCCAGCCACTCGTGGATCGGCTTGCCGTCCTTGCCCGGCGCCGCCGACAGCTCCCCGGCCAGTTCGAGCGCCCGCTCGTAGGTGTCGGTGTCGAGGATCATCCAGCCGGCGATGAGGTCCTTCGTCTCCGCGAACGGTCCGTCGGTGACCGGCGGACGGCCCTCGCCGTCGTACCGGACCCAGGCGCCGGTCTGCTCGAGCGCCTGGCCGTCGACGTACTCGCCGGTCTCCTTGAGCTTGTCCGCGAAGTCGTTCATGTACTTGATGTGCGCGGAGATCTCGTCCTGCGACCACTGGTCCATCGGGACGTCGTTGATCGGGTCAGGAGCGCCGCGGTAGTGCTTGAGCAGCAGGTACTTGGCCATCTCGGGTGTCTCCCTCGGTGCTGTTGCGACCCATCCTGGTCACTTGCACCCCTGGGACGGAGCCGAAACGCGGATCTCGACACCGTCCCCCAAGATTTTTTCGACTAGTCGTGGCAGTCCTGGTCCTTGAGGTCGACCTCTGCCGTGATGACGGTCCCCTGCGCCACCCTGAAGAGGAACACCGCGTTCGGGTTGCCGTCCGCCTCCGCCCGGTAGGTGTAGTTCGGCGCGCCGGACTCGAGGTTCGTGTACTCCTCCTTGAGCTTCGTCTCCCTCGCACCGCGGCCCGCGCCATCCGCCGTCATGTCCGCGGTGAACATGATCGAGACGACGCCGCGCGTCGGGGACACCGACACCTGCTGGTCGGTGCCCATGATCTCGTGGATCGTGCAGCCCGCGAGGGAACTGCCGGAGGGGCTGATGAGCTTGGTGTCCAGCGCCTGCTGGAGGGTCATGCCGAGCTTCAGCGCGCCGTAGCCGAAAGAACCGATCACGGGCTTGGCCGGCGGTGGCGGCGCGGCGGGGTTCGTGACGGTCTCGGTGACGACCTCGGTCTTGACGACGGCCGACGGCGCCGTGGCGGAGGTCGACGTGGCCGGCGCGTCGTCCGGAGACGGCGTGGACGTGCACGCGGCCAGGCCCAGAGCGGCGAGAACGGTGACTGCGACGATCGAGCGGTTCATTTCTTTTCCCCCAGTGGTTGGCTTGTTCTACAGAGAAGACATCGAGCAGTCGACCTGGTGGGACTTCAGCTTGATCTCGACGATCTTTTCGTTGTCACCGAATCCGTAGGTCGTGAACTGGTAGCTGGCGGTGTCGTTCAGCTGCACCCCGAGACCCATGCGGAATTCCTCGGCGTTCGGGTACATCCGCTTCACGTCCGCGATGGTCGAGCCCACCCCGATTCCCTTCGACGTCTTGGCGTCGACGGGCAACGTGATCCGCTCGATTCCGTACTTCTTCGAAATGGCGACGTTCTGCGCGGTGGTGCAGCCCGGGTCGTGAGACGACGACCAGTCGATGTCCGTCAGGCCTGCGGCGACCGCCTCCTGCTCCGTCATGCCGAGCTTGAGCGCGCCGTAGCCGATGCGGTTGTCGACCACCACCTGCGTGAACGCGTCGGGCTCCCGCTGCTCGGTGACCGTGGTGGTCACGACGCTGGTCACGACGGAGGGCGGCGGCGCGATCGTGGCGGACGGCAGGGTCGTCGCCGGCGCGGCGTCCGGCACCGGGTTGGACGTGCAGGCGGTAATTCCGGCCACGGCGATTCCGGCGACAATTGCGATCTTGATTGCGTTCTTCATTTCAGTTCCCCCAGGCTTGTTTTCGAGACACCCATAAGACGTCGGCAGCACCTGGTGGTTGCAGACTTGTTCGTCACGAAAGAGTCACGGGAGACTGCGGGTTTTCTGCCCGGAAAAAGGGGATGCCGAGGCCCCGCTGCACCCCCAAGAGCAGCGGGACCTCGGCAAGTTGTGGTTGGTCAGACGCTGGCGCAGTCGTTGGCGTCGAGACGCATGAAAACCTGCGTCACCACGGTTCCGTCGTTTTCGAAGACGTACGACCAGGGAGGCGTCGCCGCCATTTTCACGGTCGTCCTGGCGTCGGCTTGGACGGCGTTGGCGTAGGCGGTCTTCACGTCCGCCACCTTCGACCCCTTGCCGACGTTCTTGGGCGTCTTGGCGAAGTCCGGCAGCTGGATCCGCACGATGCCCCGGTCCGGCGAGATGACCACCGCGTCGTCGTTCGCGTTCGACTTGGTCGCGTAGGTCTTGCACCGGCCGTCCGCGGCGGTGCCCGCCTGGAGCAGCGATCCGGTCGCCAACGCGTCGGCCTCGGTCATCCCCAGCGAGAGCGATCCGTAGCGGCCGGGCTGTGCTTCCGGGGTGGCCGGCGCCGACGTGGTGACGTTCGACTTCGGGGTGGTCCTGCTCCCGGGGACGTCAGGGTTGGTGGAGCCGTTGCTGTTCGGAGGCGCTCCGACCGTCACGGTCGCCGTCGAGATGACCGTGCTGACGGACATCGGCGGCGGGGTCGTGCTGGCGGTCGTGGAGGACGTGGTCAGCAGGGCGCCGACCGTGTCCTCCTGCTGCATCGAGTTCAGCTGGAGCACGCCTGCGACCGCGCCGACCACGGCCACCACGGCGAACGTGCCGGTGACGGCGGTGCGGCGACGCCTGCGGCGGTTGGCCCCCGCCACCACCGACTCTGTCGCGACCGGCGTGGAGTGGACGTCCAGCCGATCGTCGCTGAAGAGCTTCCTCAGCTCGTCGTCGAGGTCGTCCACTGATCAGTCCTTTCCCAGGCGTGTTCGAAGACTCGCCATCGCCTTGCTGCTCTGGCTCTTGACCGTCCCGCAGGAGATGCCGAGCGCGTCCGCGATCTCGGCTTCGGAGAGGTTCTCGTAGTAACGCAGCACGATCACGGCACGTTGCCGCGGTGGAAGTGCGCGCAGTGCCTGCCAGAGGGGT
Source organism: Lentzea sp. CA-135723 (assembly GCF_050936595.1). Lineage (NCBI taxonomy): Bacteria > Bacillati > Actinomycetota > Actinomycetes > Pseudonocardiales > Pseudonocardiaceae > Lentzea > Lentzea sp. CA-135723. The sequence goes on from NZ_JBNJMK010000001.1 coordinate 5,714,606, forward strand.
TCGTTCTCCAGCCGGCTCAGCTCGGGCGCGACGGCGCCGACGTCCGGGAAGTCCGCCACGAGGCTTTCGCGCCTGCGACGGCGCCAGATGCTGATGTGCGTGTTGGCCATCGCCCGGCGCACGTACGCGAGCGGGTCGTCGCCCTTGCGCTGCACGGCGGCCCAGCGGGAACCGACCTTCTCCAGCACCGCCTGGACGAGGTCCGCCGAATCGTGCGGGTTCCCCGTCAGCGCATGCCCGTAGCGAAGGAGTCCGGGCATGGAAATGCGCACGAACTCAGCGAAATCCCCCACGGTTTCCGCTCTTCCCCCGCCGCGTTCGGCGGCCAGCTCCCCACCCAGCACTGCCGTCACGGCACACCCCCTCCCCAGAAGCAGCGAAACTGCGTTCGGGGAGTCCACGCCCAAGGGGTGCCGGACGGTTGCCTTACTTAATCACAGAACCGCAACGGCTTGCGGCAGTACGAACGAACCATCTCGCTCGCTGGGGAACTCGTGGACCTCGGTCACCGCGGTGACCAGGATCGGGCCGTAGACGTGCGGGAACCACAGCGGCGAGTCCGCCACCGGCTCCCACCTGACCGGCACCTCGACCAGCTTCGGGTCGATGACGAGCAGCAGCAGGCCGCTCTGCCCGTGGAAGAACTTGCCGGCCGACACGTGCACGACGCCCCGATCGGAGCAGTGCACGAACTCGTCACCGTCGTTGGGCGTGATGACCCCGGCCGACTGGGCAGCGGCCCAGCCGGCCGTCGTGATGATGTGCAGCAGCACTTATCCACAGCTCCCTGTGCACAACTATGTGGACAACCCTGTGGACTACCGCAGGGTGATCTGGCGTCCCCGCAGGCCCTCGCGGGCGCGGCGCTCGGCGTCGGACAGCTGCTCGTCGGACGCGAGCGCCTCCAGCAGCCGCTTGCCCAGCGCCTCGGCCGGCTCGGCCCACTCGCGGGCGTGCATCTCGCGGTCGAGGTCCCACACCGGCACGAGCAGGCCGTGCGCGCGGAACGAACCGGCGTAGCGCGAGCCCTCGCCGAGGTCGAGCTCACCGCGGGCGGCCAGGCGGGCCATCGCGTCCAGCAGCTTCTCCTCGGCCTCGGGACGGACCCAGCGCAGGTGCGCCTTGTCGCCCGCGTCGACCCAGTAGGCGGCCTTCACGCCGGGGGCGTCGAGGCGCTCGGTCGGCAGGATCGCGGCGTTCGCGCGCTCCAGCGACAGCGCGACGTCACCGGTCGGCTCGGTGCCCTCCGGCATCCACCAGATGAAGTCGGTGTGCAGCACGGGCGTGATGTCGGCGTCGACGTCCAGCAGGTCCTGCAGGCGGCCGGGGTTCTCGCCGTTGTCCGGACCGACGACCGGCAGCACGTCACCGGTCTTCGCGTCCTGCGCCCACCTCACGGCGCGCGCGAGGTCGCGGCTGATGTCACCGGAGCGCGTCTGCACCTGCAGACCCACGAACGGCACGTCGTCGCCGCGGATGAGACCGGCGGCGGCCATCGGCAGCACGGTGGCGAGCGTGACCTCGCGGCCGTCCTTGACCGGCAGCTTCACCACGGCCGACGGCACGAACTCGCGCAGCGCGATCAGCTCGCACTCGGCGGCGAGGCCCTCGAACGGCCGGGACACGATCACGTCGGTCGCGCCACCGGGCGCGCCGTGGCAGGCCTTGTAGCGCTTGCCGGACCCGCACGGGCAGGGCTGCTTGGGGTTGATCCCGTCCTTCGGTGCGTCCTTGACCGCGGTCCGCTTGGCCACCTTGGCCCTCCTCGTGCTCAGGCTTTGCTAGGTGGCCAAGTTAGCCGTCAGCAGGCGGCGGGTGTTCGCCGGGGCGTTCGTCGCGAGGTAGCGGACCCCCAGGTCACGGCACAGGGCGACGTCCTCGGCGCTGTCGACCGTCCACACGTACGTCTCGTGGCCTGCGCGCCTGGCCCGATCGACGTATCCGGGGTCGTTGCGCAGCAGGTGCACGCCTGGCCCCGTGTAGTCGGCGAACGACGGCAGCGCGCCGCTGCGGTACCGGCCGAGGCGGTCGAGGAGCAGCACCGTGCGGATGTCCGGCGCCTGCTCGCGGAAGGCCTTCACCGCCGTGGGCGAGAACGACATCATGACGATCTGGGCGTTGAGGTCGTGCTTCTCGAGCGCCTGGACGAGCTTGCGTTCGATCTCGTTGCGGTAGCGGACCGGGTGCTTGGTCTCGATGAAGAGCTGCACGTTCGTGCCCTTGACCAGTTCCAGCAGCTGGTCGAGCAGCAGCAGCTCGGCTCGTTGACCGTGCGGGTGCCAACTGCCGTAGTCGTAGCTTTTCAGCTCTTCGAGTGTGAGTGCGCTCACGGTGCCACGGCCGTTCGACGTCCGTGTGAGCGTGCGGTCGTGCACACACACGATCTCGCCGTCCTTGGACAGACGGATGTCGCATTCAAGCCCGTCTGCACCTTCTTTGAGCGCGAGTTCGTACGCGCCGATGGTGTGCTCAGGACGGTCTGTGGACGCACCGCGGTGCGCGACGACGGCAGGCTGCTGCACAACCCGAACGATACGGTCTCCGCAACAATTTGAGTCATCAATCAAATGGACGTGGACGAAACGCCGATCGCGACTTACCGTCCCGCCTTGTGACGTTCGACCAGCGCGATCCCGCGTTCATCGCAGACCCGTACCCGGCCTTCGCCGCCCTGCGCGAAGCCGGTGAGGTGCATCACCACGAGCAGATGGGCGTCGCCGTGGCCGTCTCGCACGCGGCCTGCAGCGCCGTCCTGCGCCACCGCTCGCTGGGCCGCATCTGGTCGGACGTGAAGCCGGTCGAGCAGTTCATGTCGTTCAACCTCCTGCACCGCAACTCGCTGCTGGAGAACGAGCCACCGACCCACACCCGCCTGCGCCGCCTGGTCGCCGCCGCCTTCGGCCGGGGCCACGTGGAACGCCTCCGCCCGTGGGTCGCCGACCTGGCCGACAAGCTGGTCGACGACCTGGCCGCGAAGATCAAGGACCAGGGCCAGGCCGACCTCCTCGCCCACGTCGCCGCGCCGCTCCCCGTCGAGGTGATCGCGGAGCTTCTGGGTGTCCCCGTTGCTGACCGCCACCTGCTCCAGCCGTGGTCGAACGCCATCGTGAAGATGTACGAGTACGGCCTGCCCGCCGACCAGCAGGCCGCGGCCGAACTGGCGGCCACCGAGTTCGTCGCGTACCTGCGCGAACTGGTGGCCCTTCGCCGGGTGTCTCCTGGCACGGACCTCGTGTCCGACCTGGTGGCCGTGACCGACACGGACGGCGCTCGCCTCACCGAGGACGAACTCGTCGCCACCGCCGTGTTGTTGTTGATGGCGGGACACGAGGCGACGGTCAACGTCATTGGCAACGGCGTCTACGCGCTGATGCAGCACCGTTCGCAGTGGGAACGCCTCTCGCCCGCTCTGATGCCCACGGCCGTGGAGGAGCTCATCCGCTACGACTCGCCGTTGCAGCTCTTCGAGCGCACGGCCACCGAACGGGTGGAGATCGCCGGCCACGTCATCGAGCCCGGCGAGAAGATCGCCGCTCTGCTGGGCGCTGCCGCGCGCGATCCGCTGGTGTTCTCGCAGCCCGACTCGCTGGATGTCGGGCGCGAGAAGAACCCGCACCTCGGGTTCGGCATGGGCATCCACTACTGCCTGGGCGCGCCGCTGGCCCGGATCGAGGTGGAGGCGGCGCTGTCGTCGCTGCACCGGAAGCTGCCCGGCGTGGTGCTGGCCGAGGAACCGAACCGGCGGGCGGAGTTCGTGATCCGCGGCCTGCACTCGTTGCCGCTCAGCGCCGAGTAGCGGCTAGGCCCGGTAGCGCTTCGGCAGCTTGAAGCCGCGGTCCTTCATCACGTCGCGCAGCCGGTCCGGGTAGTCGGTGATGATCCCGTCCACGCCGTCGTCGATGAGCTTGTTCATCGTCGCCGGGTCGTTGATGGTCCACGGGACCACCTTCAGGCCGTGCCGGTGCGCGTCCTGCACCAACGCCTTGGTCGTGAACGGCACGTAGTCCGGGTCGCCTACCTTGCCGTTCTGCGGGTTGCCGTGCACCGGGGACAGCGCGGAGGCGCCGAAGCTCTTCGCCATCTTCGCGACGCTGCCGCCGAAGTCGGCCAGTTCGAGGCCGCCCGTCCACGGCGAGCCGGGGCGCAGCATCTCGGGCTGGGTCAGGGCCACGACGGGCAGGCGCGGTTCGGTGCGGCGCATCAGCATCAGGGTGGCCCAGTCGAAGGACTGGATGGTGACGTTGTGGAAGAAGCCCGAGCGGCGGATCTCCTGGACGGCCCGTTGGACGAACTGTTCGCGCGGCGCCGTTTCGTGCGGGGCGGCGGCTTCCACCTTGGTCTCGATGTTGAAGCGGATGCCCCAGGCCCGGTGCTCGCGGGCCAGGTCGAAGAGCTCGGCGAGGGTGGGCATGCGGGCGCCAGGTGAGAGTTCCTGGTCCGGGTACTGGGACCAGCGGGTGCTGCCGCAGTCCAGCGTTCTGACCTGGGCGAACGTCAGGTCCTTCACGTACTTGCCCGCGTACGGGAACTCCGGGTCGCCGGGGAACGCCGGCTTGGTGTCGAGGCACTTCGACGGGTTGGTCTTGCGGTCGTGGGTGATGACCTCACGGCCGTCGCGCGTGATCTGGAGGTCCAGCTCAAGAGTGGTCACGCCCAGTTCCAGGGCCTTGCCGAACGCCTTGAGCGTGCTCTCGACGGTCAGGCCGATGCCGCCGCGGTGTGCCTGGAGGTCGAAGTCCCGCTGGTGTGCCTGGGCCGCGCCAGGGGTGGCCAAAGCGATCACCAGTGCCCCGATGAGTGTCCGCATCACCCCAACCTGGCAGCACGCGGAAGGCCTCGGAAGGGCCGCGGGGACGAACGTCGGCTGAACTCAGCGGGGCGAACCGGAGGCGCGGACGGCGCGCAGCGGCGGTGCGGGGGCGTCCTTGACCTCGACCACGCGCATCAGCCGCACGGACGCGGCGTCCACCGGCAGCAGCAACGTGGTGATGCGGCGGACGACCAGCAGGGACGTCACGGTCGTACCGACGAGCACCAGGTCGGCGAACGCCCAGAGCAGGATGCCGTCCGCGCGCGCCTGCGTGCTGTCCAGGGTCCGCCAGAACAACATGAGCAGGAAGAGCAGGCCGGACGCGACCCAGAAACCCCACCACCAGCGCAGCACCTTCGACGGCCGCGGGCGTTCGTCGACCGGGCGGCGGGCCACCGCGTGTTCGAGCTCCGCGAGCACCGAACCGGGCACCACGAGGTTCACGAAGGGCACGAACATCAGCAGCAGCGCGGCGACGCCCGACCGGGACGGCCGGTAGCCCGCCAGGTCTGCGGCCACGTTCCGCGCGCGCCACGACCACATCACGACGGGGATCAGCGCGAAGCACCCGACGGTCCAGTACAGGAGGCCGGAGGCCAGCACCATCGCGTCCGACGTGTACACCGTGGTCGCGGACAACGCGCCGAAGCGGCTCTGCGCGACCAGCACGTAGCGCCAGATCTCGGAACCCGCCGACCACAGGGCGATGACGGCCAGCAGGAACAGCGAGTTCTGCGTGATCCGGCCCCACCGGCGGACGTTGTCGACGGAGTTCGCCGTCTCCGCTGCACCCGGCACCGCGGTGGGCCAGCGCCACGCGAGCAGCGGGAAACCCCAGCGCGGCGGGACCGGGTAGGTCGGCGGACCGACGTAGGAACGCCGCTGCGACCGGTGCGACGGCTGCGGGTACGCACCGGGTGGCGGCGTCGCCACCCAGTCCACGCGCATCGGCTGCAGCGGCTGCACGATCAGATGACCTGGGGTTCCGCGCCGTCGGTGCCGCCTTCGAGCGGCCGACCGGCCGCCTCCCAGTGCTGCATGCCGCCCTCGACGTTCACGGCCTCCCAGCCGTTCTCGTTGAGGTACTGGGTCACGCGGGCGGAACGGCCGCCGGCGCGGCACACGACGTAGAGCTGCACGTCGTTCGGCACCTCTTCGAGGCGGGCGCCGATCTCGCTCATGGGGACGTGCACGGCGCCGGGCGCGTGGCCCGCGTCCCACTCGTCCTGCTCGCGCACGTCCAGCAGGACGGCGCCCTCGGGCAGCTCAGCGGGAACGTCGGAGATTCCCACGCTTGGAACAGTCACGCCGTAGATGTTCCCATGCCGGAGGTTGCACGGACGTGAACCTCCGGCACGGGTCCACCTCTCAGGACACCTCCGCGACGGCGGCCCCGAGCCTCACGAGCTCGTCCTCGGTCATCGGCAGCCCGTCACCGGAGCTGCCGTTGTTGACCTGGTCGAGGCGGAACGTGCGGCCGCCCGCGCGGAAGACGACCAGGGTCTGCGCGAACGAGGCAGGGCCGTAGAGCTGGAACACCGTCCCGTCGTCCCTGGTCGTGCGGCGTGGCGGAGCACATTCGCCGGTCAGCCAGAAGGCCTTGTCGGCCGCGGCGGCAGGGCTGCCGTCGAAACGTTCGGTCGAGAACAGCACCATGCTGGTGGCAGCGATGTCGACCGCGTAGACCCTGGTCGACTCGGCCTCCGCCTGTTCGGGATGTTTCGCGCTGACCTTCCTGCCCGGCAGCACCGACTGCGTCGAGGTCCACCAGCTCCGCATGTCCTCGGCCGACAACGCGTCGCCGAACGTCGCCACTCCGATGCGAGGCTCACCGCGCTCGCACGCCGAGTCCTGGCGCGGCGGGTCGGCCGTCCGCCCCGGCGCCGGCGTCGCCCGCGCCCAGTTCACCGGATCGGTTCCGCGGGACGTCCCGAACGGCCAGGCGATGACTCCCACCGCGACGACCGCGACCAGTGCCAACGTGCTTCCCGTGATCGCGGCCCTGCGGACGGCGACCTTGCGCCTGCCGCGCGCGAGCACGGTCTCGAGCGTGGTGACCTGTGGTGGCGCGGGCACGTCGAGAGCTCCGCGCAGCTCGTCTTCGATCCTCATGAGGCACTCTCCGATTCGACCGGGCGGCCGTACGCCTCGCGGAGCGCCGACAACCCCCTTGCTGACTGGCTCTTCACGTTGCCCGTCGAACACCCCAGCTCAGCGGCTGTCTGCTCGATGGACAGGTCGTGGACGTACCGCAGCACGAGCACCGCTCGCTGCTTGGGCGGCACCTGCTGCAACGCCTGGTGCAGTGCGGAGTCGTGCTCGCCGAAGCCCCCGGCGACCCCTCGTTCCGGCACCTCGGCGACCGGGTGCTCGCGTCCCCGGACCCGTCGCTTGGTGTCCAGGAACAGGCGGGCGAGGATCGTCCGCACGTAGGCGTCCGCGCTTTCCCGCCGGACGCTCGGCCATTTCGCATACGCCTTCACGAATGCGTTCTGCGCGAGTTCTTCCGCTTCCGACCAGTCGCCGCACAACGCGTACGCCGTGCGCCGTGCCCAGTCGAACCTGCTTTGGAAGAACTCCGAGAACTCTTCGTCTCGTCGCACTCCGGTCCCCCAAGTCTTGCCGCGGTCGCGTTGACTACGCGGACAGCGCTCGGAGGGTTGCACGAAAAAACGGGCCGCCCCCGTGAAGGACGGCCCGTTTCCGTGGAACGCGAACTAGTGAGCGATGGCCTTCTCGGCGCCCGCACCGGTGAGGGAGCGGACCTCCATCTCGGCCTGCTTGGCGGGGTCGGCCTTGTCCTTCGACAGGATCGTGCCGACGTAGCCGAGCAGGAACGCGATCGGGATCGAGACGATGCCGGGGTTCGACAGCGGGAACAGGTGGAAGTCGACGTTCTTGAACATCGAGGTCGGCGTGCCGGAGACGGCGGGCGACAGGATGATCAGGGTGATCGTCACGACCAGACCGCCGTAGATGCTCCACAGCGCGCCCGAGGTGTTGAACCTCTTCCAGAACAGCGAGTAGAGGATCGTCGGCAGGTTCGCCGAGGCCGCGACCGCGAACGCCAGTGCCACGAGGAACGCGACGTTCTGGCCGTTGGCGATGATGCCGCCGCCGATGGAGACGAGACCGATGACGATCGCGGTGATGCGGGCGACCTTCACCTCGTCGGTCTTGCTCTCGTCGCCGTTGCCGTTGCCCTTCTTGATCACGTTGGCGTAGATGTCGTGGGCGAACGACGCCGACGCCGTGATCGTCAGGCCTGCCACGACCGCGAGGATCGTCGCGAAGGCGACCGCCGCGATCAGGCCCAGCAGGATCGGGCCACCCAGTTCCAGCGCGAGCAGCGGGGCGGCCGAGTTGGCCTTGCCGGGAGCCGCGTTGATCTTGTCCGGACCGACGAGCGCGCCGGCGCCGTAGCCCAGGACCAGGGTGAACAGGTAGAAGATGCCGATCAGCCAGATCGCCCACACGACCGAGCGACGGGCTTCCTTCGCCGTCGGCACGGTGTAGAAGCGCATCAGGATGTGCGGCAGGCCGGCGGTGCCGAGGACCAGGGCCAGCGCCAGCGAGAGGAAGTCCAGCTGGCTGGTACCGGTCTTGCCGTACTGCAGGCCGGGGCCGAGCAGCTTCTCGCCGGCCTTCGGAGCGGCGTCGACCGCGGCACCGAGCAGGGCGGAGAGGTTGAAGCCGTACTTGCCGAGCACCCAGAGGGTCATGATGCCCGCACCGGCGATCAGCAGGACCGCCTTGATGATCTGCACCCAGGTGGTGCCCTTCATGCCGCCGATGAGGACGTAGGCGATCATCAGGGCGCCGACCACGGCGATGACCAGGGCCTGGCCACCGGTGCCGGTGATGCCGAGCAGCAGGGCGACGAGGCCGCCCGCACCGGCCATCTGGGCCAGCAGGTAGAAGAACGAGACCGCCATCGTCGACGTGGCGGCGGCCGCGCGGACCGGACGCTGGCGCATCCGGAAGCTGAGCACGTCGCCCATCGTGTACTTGCCGGTGTTGCGCAGCAGTTCGGCGACCAGCAGCAGCGCGACGAGCCACGCCACCAGGAAGCCGATCGAGTACAGGAAGCCGTCGTAGCCGTTCAGCGCGATGGCGCCCGCGATGCCGAGGAACGACGCGGCGGACAGGTAGTCACCCGCGATCGCGATGCCGTTCTGCGGCCCGGTGAACGCGCGGCCCGCGGCCAGGTAGTCGGCAGCCGTCTTGGTGTTGCGGCTCGCCCTGATGACCACGACCAGCGTGATCAGGACGAAGACACCGAAGATGCTGATGTTGAGGATCGGGCTGGACTCGTTCACTTGCCGTCTCCCTCGATCTCGTTGCGGAGCTTCTCCGCGAGCGGGTCGAGGTTCTTGTTGGCGTGCCGCACGTACAGCGTCGTGATGACGAACGTCGACACGAACTGCAGCAGGCCGAAGATGAGCCCGACGTTGATGTTGCCGATCACCTTGGTGGACATGAAGTCGTGTGCGTAGTCAGCCAGCAGCACGTACAGCAGGTACCAGGCGAGGAACAGTCCGGAGACGGGGAACACGAACTTGCGCAGTCGTTGCTTCAGCTCGGTGAAGTCAGCGCTCGCTTGGACGTCGGCCCACTTCTGTGCGTCTGGGGCCGACTCAGACGGGGTGTGTTCGACGCTGCTCACAAGCCCCTCCTCGCGGTACTCGTCGTAGGTGTCAGCAACGTGACGTGCACGTAATGCCTCCAGGTGCGGTCCGTTCTTGGTCGAGAACCGTATGGAGACTTGAGTCACTCAGGTAAGGCCCCGTTCGTGCCGTTGCGCCCAGCAGTCGGGTGATGCGACGAACGGTCAGTATGCGTAGACGAAGGGCACTCTGCGTGACGGGAATCACCGTTCACCGATTCGAGTGACCAATTTTCACCCATTTGAAACGGTGGTCACTCAGCGTGTTCGTCCAGCTCCCCTGCGCTTGTCGTCGGCCATTCTGGCCTTCTCCTCGGCGGTCCCGAAGCGGGCGACGTCGCGGTCTCGGATGAAGCCCAGCGGGTCCGGCGCGTGGAGTCTCAGCAGGATCTGGTTGACGTCCGCCGGTGCCCGTCTGCGGGTCGCCTTGCTGACCACGATCATCGTCATGAACGCGATCGGGACGGTGATCAGCGCAGGTTGGGTGATGAACGCGGGCGCCCAGCGGCCGGTGTACGAGCTGATGACGCTGACGACCTGGGCCGTGATCACCATGCCGCCGCCGACCACGAGACCGCACACCGCGCCCACCCAGGTGAGTCCCCTCCACCAGATGCCGAGGACGAGAAGCGGGCAGAACGTCGACGCCGCCAACGCGAACGACATGGCCACCGTCAGTGACGCATCAGAACGCGGCAAAAGCAATGCGAGGCCGATTGCGACCAGTCCCGTGAACACGGTTGCCCACCGGAAGTCACGAACCTTGCCCGGCATGATGTCCGTCGAAACGACGCCGGCGACCGACACCACGAGTCCCGAACTGGTCGAAAGAAACGCCGCGAACGCACCCGCCGCGACGATCGCGCCGACGATCTGACCGCCGAGGTTCGGCAGCATCGTCTCCGGCAGCATCAGCACCGCCGCGTCGGTCCTCCCGGTCACCAGCAGCTGCGGCAGGTAGAGCCGCGCGAGCACGCCCAGCACCGTCGGGAAGATGTAGAAGAGGCCGAGCAGGTAGAGCACGTGCAGCGCCGTGCGGCGGGCCGCCTTGCCGTCCGGGTTGGTGTAGAAGCGGACCAGCACGTGCGGCAGGCCCATCGTGCCGAGGAACGTCGCGAAGATCAGCGAGTACGTCCTGATCAGCTCGGAGATGCCGCCGGTCTGCGGGCGCGTCCAGTCGAAGTTCGACGTCGGCGACCCCTCGACCACCGGCACCGGGCTGCCCGCGGTGAACTCCATGGTCGTGCCGGGGCTGAGCTCGTAGACGCCGCGGCCCCAGAACACCGCGCCGTCCGCGTCCCTGCCGTCGATCTGGCCGCGCACCTTCAACGTGAGCGGCACCTCGACGCGGACCTTCACGACCTGCTCGGCGATGGTGACCGACTCGGACTTCGGGAACCGCACCACGCCGTCGTCGCTGATCGGCTGCGTGCCGCGGTCAGGAGAGGCCAGGAACACCACGAACAGCACGAACGTCGGCGCGGCGATCGCGAAGAGCTTGCCCCAGTACTGGAACGCCTGCACGAGCGTGATCGCGCGCATGCCGCCGCCGAGCACGTTGATCACCACGATGGCCGTGACGATCAGGCCGCCGAACCACGCGGGCAGGCCGGTGATCGTGGTGAGCGTCAGGCCGGCGGACTGGAGCTGCGGCACCAGGTAGAGCACGCCGATGCAGACCACGAAGAACGTGCTGAAGTGCCGGACGTTCGCCGACCCCAGCCGTGCCTCGGCGAAGTCGGGCAGCGTGTAGGCGCCGGACCGGCGCAGCGGCGCGGCCACGAACAGCAGCAGCGCGAGGTAGCCCGCGGTGAAGCCGATCGGGTACCAGAGGGCGTCGACGCCGTCCTTGAGCACGAGCCCGGCCACACCGAGGAACGACGCGGCGGACAGGTACTCGCCGGAGATCGCGGCGGCGTTGCGGGTGGCGGGGATCGCGCGGCGGGCCACCAGGAAGTCAGGCGTGGTGTTCGCCTTGCGCGACCCGACGTAGCCGAGCAGGAACGTGACGGCCGCAACGGCGACGATGGCGCTGAGGCTCCAGTAGGTGGCGTTCACGTCAGCGGTCGACCATGTTCACGAAGTCCCGCTCGTGCCGTTCGGCCTGCCTGCGGAACACCCACCCGACGCCGTAGAGGATCGGGAAGGGCGCGAGACCGAGCACGAGCCACGGGATGGGGATGCCGAGGATCTTGAGGTCCCCGATGGAGGGAACCAGGTAGAACGTGATCGGCAGCAGGCACATGCCGATCAGGACCGCGAACGCGAGCCCGAACGCCGACTTGAGCTGCTGGCGGATGAGGTCGCGCACCAGCTTCTCACCGACGCTGGTCTGCTCCTCCAGCTCGATGATCGTCCGTAACGCCTTGCCGGTCCTCTTCGTGGAGTCCGCGAGCACGACCCGGCGCCGGCGTGGCCTGCTGCCCTGCTCACCGAGCCAGGCCTCGCGGGCGGGCTGCTCCGGCTTTCCCGCGTCGTGCCTGCTCACCAGCCGCTCTTCGGCGGTCGCACGATCCGTTCCTTGAGCTCCTTGGTGTGCCTGCGGCTGACCGGGAGCTCCTTGGCGCCCTCGCCAGTGCCGATGACGACCGCGTAGCCGTTCGCCGTCATCCGCAGCTCGCTCACCAGCGGCAACGCCACCAGGAACGACCGGTGGATGCGCACGAACCCGGCGTTGGCCCACCGCTCTTCGAGCTGTGCCAACGGGATGCGGACGAGGTGGCTGCCGTCCTGCGTGTGCAGGCGGGCGTAGTCGCCCTGCGCCTCGACGTACCGCACGGACGCGCGCGGCACGAGCTTGATGGTGCCGCCGAGCTCGACGGGGATGACCTCGTCGTCGGTCGGTTCGGCGGGGTTCTGCGCCGCCTGGGCCGCGGGCGTGGTGGGTGCCGCCGTGCGTCCCACCCGGTCCGCGACGCGCGAGATCGCCTTGAGGACGCGTTCCTCGTTGATCGGCTTGTTGATGAAGTCGAGCGCGCCGACGTCGAACGCCGTCACGAGCGCGTCCCGTTCCTCGACGCCCGTCACGAACACGAGCGCGGGCGGGTACCGGAACGCGCTGAGCACCCGCGCCAGGTCCATGCCGGAGAGCCCCGGCATGTTGATGTCGGCGAAGACGGCGTCGACCGGCGGCAGGCCGGCCTTGGTCCGAGCCATGACCTCCTGCTCGTAGTCACCCCTCAGGATGCGCAGTGCCTCTGCGGCGTCGAAGGCCGTGAGGACGTGCCGGATGTGAGGGCTGCTCTCGAGCAGGAACTTGATCTCGCTCAGGCCAGGGGCCTCGTCATCGACTGCGAGGACGAGGAGACCGGCGTTGTCTTGGGTACTCACTGTGTCGGGCATCTTGCCCACCAATGTGCAGTCGTGTCTACGCCGGGGTAGGTCTCGACACGCCCGGTGAAACCGAACTGATGCTCACAGCCCGAATCGGGACCAGCGAGCACGTTCCTCGACACTGGCGAGCACCTGCGCCACGAGATCGCCCGATCGGGTGGACGCGCCGGTCAGCCCGAGCTTGGCCAGCAACGGCCTGCGCGGCTCCGCGATGGTGAGCTCGGCGTCCGGGAAGCGCTTGGCGATGACGGTCCGGATCGTGCCGATGCCGTCGATCAGCCCGAGCTCCTGCGCCTTGCTGCCGGTCCACACCTCACCGCTGAACAGGTCGGCGTCCTGGGAGAGCTTCGCGCCACGCCGTTCCGTCACCCACGCCTTGAACTGCTCGTGGAGGTCCGCGTGGAGGCCCTTGAGCCACTCGACGTCTTCCGGCTTCTCCGCCTGGAACGGGTCGAGCCGCACCTTGTTCTCGCCCGCGGTGTAGACGCGGCGCTCGACGCCCGCCTTGTCCAGCAGACCGTTGAGGCCGAAGCCCGCGCTCACCACGCCGATGGAACCCACGAGGCTCGTGCCGTGCGCGTAGATCTCGTCGCCAGCGCACGCCAGCCAGTACCCGCCGCTCGCCGCGACGTCCTCGCAGAACGCGAGCACCGGCACGTGCTTCTTGGTGGCGAGCTCGCGAATGCGTTCGGCGATCAACGCGCTCTGGGTGGGCGCGCCCCCGGGAGAGTTGATGAGCAGAGCCACGGCGATGAGCCGCTCGTTGTCGAAGGCCCGGTTGATGGCCGACTCGACGTTCTGGAGGCTGATCGTGTTGCGCGCGACCGGCGAGGACTGCGGGGTGATGACCCCGTGCAACCGCACCGCGGCGACGACCGGAGGCCGCTCACCCCGGTCCATGACCCTCGGCAGACGGGCCGCGATCTTGTCCGTGACGCTCATGTACTCGACAGTACGTGCGTTTCGCGGTCACGCGGGAGCCTCGATGGTGGCAGGTTGCTCCCGCGTGATCTGGAACACGATTTGAGCTGCTAGGTTCGGCCGGTGACGTTCAACCCGATCCGGTGGCTCGAACGGTACGTCGAGTGGTGGGACGACCGGGGCCGGCAGAACGCGGCCGGACCGACACCGATGCACATCTACTGGATGTGGGTGAGCTGGGGCGTGTGCGCCGTCGTGCTGATCACGACTCTGGCGGTCGCAGCGCGCTGACCTGCTACTGGGTCAGCACTTGCAGCTGTTGAAGCCCTTTGCGGTGCACTTGATGCAGACGCGGACGCGTTCGGGTGCCTTGGGTTCGTGCACTGGATGTGGCCTTTGCTCGCGGCCGGCCTCTGGTTGCTCAAACGACCGGCGGGTCATGGGTCACCACCACAATCGGCACGATGCACGCCTGGGTTGAGCATGGTTGTGCGTGCAACTTTCGGAAAGATCAGGCGCGGATCAGTCCGTCTCGACCCAGTTCTGGCCGGCGGGTCGCCCGCCTCGGTTCTCAAGCAGTCCCCACAGGACTTCGCGGACGAGGTCCAGCGGCACCTCGGCGTCTGCTGGAAACTCGTGCTCTGTCCCGAAGTAGGCGAACGAGACGTTTCCAGGCTTGGTGTGCTCACCCTGCACGTACCACGTGCCTGCTTCTCCGCTGTACCGCGCGGAACCGAACCCGGTCGTAGCATTCGCGCCGATCAGCAGCTCGTGATCGGGGAGGTCATCGCTGCCTTCCTCCACCACGTAAGCAGTAGCAGCGTTGTACGCAGGTCCGAGGGCCAGCAACTCTTCGACGAACGCGTCCACGTCCTCGCGGCTGCGCAGGTGCCTGGGTTCCTGATCGTGCCGGTAAGCCACGTCGAGCACATAGGCCACGGTCAACGCTCCTTGCCGATGTACGTCTTCACTCCGCCCGGCCAGTAGGCCGTAAGGCGTTGGCCGGGTTGAAGCACCCCCGGCACCACGCGGTCGCAGGAAAATGGGCCACGTCGCAAGGGCGGTTGTTGACGGCCAAAATCGTGTCTGCTTCCCCGCTGAGCTCTAGCTGAACAGCGATTTGCACCTCGACGTGGTCTGCGACCGTCAGCGTCCCCCGTCCAGACACCAAGCCGAGTCGGCGAAGCCCTTCGACCGCTTGATCGCGTAACGGCCCTCGCCCGCTCCCGACCGGCCCTCGGACCCGCCCGTCCTGGTCCAGCCCTTCCAGCTTGTTCGCGGTCGCCGCTACCGACCGTTGGATGTCGGTGAGCCTTCGTTGAAGTTCACCGATGCCTTCAGCCGCTTGGCCGAACCAAGTGATGACGTGGGAACTCCTCTTGCCCGCTGCCGTCTGCAGCTTGCTCGACCAGTGCTTCGCGTCCTCGGCCAACTCGAGAGCCTCTGCCAGAGCCGTGAACGGCAGATCTGTGATGACCTGCCGCGGCGCGGCGACCACCTCGCCGATGCTCGCCAAGCCAGCTGATCAGGCGCGGATCGCCGGCTGCTCGTTCGTCATCGGCTCGTCCGTCATCTGCGACCCGATGTTCAGGTTCGGCAGCACGTTGCGGGCGAACTTCGGCACGTTGAGGATCACCTTGGTGCCCGCGTTGGGGGCCGTCTCGACCACCAGCGCGTACTCCACGCCGAAGACGGTGCGCATGCGGTCGTTGATGTTGCCGATACCTACGTGCGCGCCCGTCTGGTGGGCGTCCTTGATGTCGTCGAGGCGTTCGGGGTCCATGCCGACGCCGTCGTCCTCGACGCTGATGAGCGCTTCGTTGCCGTTGTCCTCGGCGGTGATGGTGAGCATGCCGCCGCCCGGCTTCTTGGCCAGGCCGTGGCGCACCGCGTTCTCGACCAGCGGTTGCAGCACGAGGAACGGCAGGACGACCTGCAGGACCTCGGGTGCGATTCGAAGACGCACGTTCAGCCGGGACCCGTAGCGCGCCTGTTCGATGGTCAGGTAGCGGTGGATGTTGGTCAGTTCGTCGGCGAGGGTCGTGAACAGGCCGTCGGTGCGGAACGAGTAGCGCGTGAACTCCGCGAACTCCTGCAGCAGCTCGCGGGCGTGCGCGGGGTCGGTGCGGATCAGCGAGGAGATCGTGTTCAGCGCGTTGTAGACGAAGTGCGGGGAGATCTGGGCTCGCAGGGCCTTCACCTCGGCCTGGGCGAGTGCCTGCCGCTGCTTCTGGACTACTTCCAGTTCCAGCTGGGTCGAGACGAAGCGGGCCGTTTCCTCTGCCATGCGGATCTGGCGCTTCGAGGCGACGCCCGAGACCACGATCAACGTGCCGGCCACGTCTCCCTCGACAACCAGGGGGACCACGACAACGCTGTGCAGGGAGCACGGGCCTTGCAGCTCGCAGCCGAGCTTGCGGTGGTCGACGTGTTCCTTGTGGCAGTTGTTGATGGCTCGGGCAACGGTGTCGCGGAGGTACTCGTAGTGGTCGTTCGCGCCGCCGTCCCACGACAGGACGGTGCCCTCCTCGTCGGTGATGGCGACCGCCACGCACCTGAGCATCTCGCGCAGGTGGGGTGTGGCCTTGTTGGCCGCCTCCTCGGTCAAGCCCGCGCGGAGGTCGCTCGACGCCCTGGACATGCGGTCGAGCATGTCCATCACAGCATCCTCGACGGAGGTGCTGACTCGTCGAGCGCGGCACAGCATCACGAAGAGGCCCAGAACGGCCAGGGTCGCGATGACACCGAGCACGGCGCGCTCGGTCAACAGGTCGCCCACGGTGCACATGCTGTGCTGTGGGGTGCCCCTATAGCAAGAGGCGCGCCCAGCGTACCCCCGGACGGTCCACCGGTACGGGTAGACATCGGATGAATTCAGGGAGAGGGTGTGCGGGTGAAAGTGGCACTGTTCGCGACCTGCCTGACCGACACGTTCTTCCCGGAGACGGCCCGTGCCGTGGTGCGTTTGCTGGAGAGGCTCGGCTGTGAGGTCGACTTCCCCCTCGACCAGACGTGCTGCGGCCAGATGCACTTCAACACCGGCTACCGGGACCACGCGAAGCCTCTGGCGCGCAAGTACACCGACGTCTTCGCGGGCTACGACCACGTCGTTGCGCCATCCGGGTCATGCGCGGGCATGGTTCGGGAGATCCATCCCACCCTGGGTGAGTCTCCGCCGCGCACGTTCGAGCTCGCGGAATTCCTCGTCGACGTGCTCGGCGTGACGGACGTCGGCGCCTGGTTCCCCCACCGGGTCACCTACCACCCCACGTGTCACTCGCTGCGCATGCTCGGTGTCGGCGACAAGCCGTTGGCGCTGCTCAGGGCCGTGAAAGCACTCGATCTGGTGACGCTGCCCGACGCGACGCACTGCTGCGGGTTCGGCGGCACGTTCGCGGTGAAGAACGCCGAGACGTCCACCGCGATGCTCGCCGACAAGATGCGGTGCGTGCTCGACACGGGCGCGGAGGTCCTGTCGGCGGGCGACAACTCGTGCCTCATGCACATCGGCGGCGGGCTCTCGCGGTTGCGCGCGGGCGTGCGACCGGTGCACCTGGCCGAGATCCTGGCTTCGACGGAGGAGGAACCGTGGCTCGCAACCCGGTGACGTGGCTGGGCAGCCCGACGTTCCCGAAGGCCGCCAGGGAGGCCCTCCAGGACACCCAGCTGCGGCAGAACCTGCGCAGGGCCACCGGCACGATCCGGGGACGTCGCGAAGCCGCGGTCGCCGAGATGACCGACTGGGAGATGCTCAGGGTCGCCGGCGAGCAGATCAAGAACGACGTCCTGGCCCGCCTCGAACCGCTCCTGCTCCAGCTGGAGGAGCAGGTCACGGCCAGGGGCGGCACGGTCCACTGGGCACGCGACGCCGAGGAGGCCAACCGGATCGTCCTCGACCTGTGCCGAGCAGAGGACGCGCGCGAGGTCGTCAAGGTCAAGTCCATGGCCACGGCCGAGATCGGGCTGAACGAGGCGCTCGAAGAAGGCGGCGTGCACGCCATCGAGACCGACCTCGCCGAGCTGATCGTGCAGCTCGGCGACGACCGGCCGTCGCACATCCTGGTGCCCGCGATCCACCGCAACCGCTCGGAGATCCGCGAGATCTTCCAACGCCGCATGGGCGTCGAGGTGAGCGACGAACCGGCCGACCTCGCCGAGGCCGCCCGCGTCTACCTGCGCGAGAAGTTCCTGACCACGAAGGTCGCGATCTCCGGCGCGAACTTCGCCGTCGCCGACACCGGGTCGATCGTGGTGCTGGAGTCCGAGGGCAACGGCCGGATGTGCCTGACGCTGCCGGAGACCCTGATCACCGTGATGGGCATCGAGAAGCTCGTGCCGACGTGGCAGGACCTGGAGGTCTTCCTCCAGCTGCTGCCGCGCTCGTCCACGGCCGAACGCATGAACCCGTACACGAGCGTGTGGACGGGCGTCACCCCGGACGACGGCCCGCAGAGGTTCCACCTCGTGCTGATCGACAACGGCCGCACCGCCACGCTGGAGGACTCCGTCGGCCGCCAGGCGCTGCGGTGCATCCGGTGCAGTGCGTGCCTCAACGTCTGCCCCGTCTACGAACGCACCGGCGGCCAGTCGTACGGCTCGGTCTACCCCGGCCCGATCGGCGCGATCCTCACCCCGCAGCTGGTCGGCGACATGCACGACCCGCAGGCGGCCTCGCTCCCCTACGCGTCGTCGTTGTGCGGCGCGTGCTTCGAGGTCTGCCCGGTCCGGATCGACATCCCGTCCGTCCTCACGCACCTGCGCGCCGAGGCCGTGGAAGCCAAGGGGCGCACGGCGGAGTCGGTCGCGATGGCGGCCGCCGCGTGGATGTTCGCGTCGGCCTCGCGCTACGAGAAAGCGCAGAAAGCCGGTTCCCTGGCCCGTTTCCTGGCCCGCGACGGCAAGATCACGTCGCTGCCGTGGCCCGGTTCGAAGTGGACGTCCTCACGGGACGTGCCCGCACCGCCGGCCGAGTCGTTCCGCACGTGGTGGAGGAAGAACCGTGGCTAGCGCCAAAGAAGAGATCCTCGACCGCATCCGGCGAGCGAACGTCCCTCCGGCGGCACCAACTGTCCGGGGCTACCACGTCGAAGGCCCCGGCGGCGTCGAGCTCTTCGCCGAACGGGTCGCCGACTACCGCGCGATCGTCCACGAGGTGGCCGACGTGCCGGCCGCTCTGGAACGCCTCAGGGGCAAGAGAATCGTTGCGCCCCAGGACGTTCCCGCGGAGTGGCTGATCGACGGCGTCACGTGGCTGCACGAACCGCTGTCCATCGAGGAGCTCGACCAGGCCGACGGCGTGCTCACCGGGTGCGCGGTCGCGATCGCCGACACCGGCACGATCGTGCTCGACGGCGGCGAGGCCCAGGGACGGCGGGCGCTCACCCTGCTGCCCGACTACCACCTGTGCGTGGTGCGCCGGGACCAGATCGCCGCGTCGGTTCCAGAAGCCCTGCGACGACTGGAACCGACGCGCCCGCTGACGTTCATCAGCGGCCCCTCGGCGACGAGCGACATCGAGCTCAACCGGGTCGAGGGCGTGCACGGACCGCGCACGCTGGAGGTCCTGATCGTCTAACCGCAGTGGCCGCTGCCGTGGCCGTAACCGATCTCGTCGTAGTACCAGGTGTGGGCGGTGACGGACATGCATTTGCCCTTGCCGTACACCTTCACGGGACCCGCGTAGTACTGGAACTTCCCGCTGTCGGTGTCGATGTTGTAGCCGGGCCGGTGGTTGTCCTCCGCCCAGTCCGAGTTCAGCAGCTGGATCGAGGCGTCGTGCTTGAACTGCGAGTAGTACGCCGTCTTCACGTTGGCGGCGCAGTTGTAGCCGGTGCTGGAGTTGTAGTACAGCCGGATGGTGCTCAGGTGGTTGCCGACGCTGGACTTCACCTTGTAGGTGTCGATCAGCGAGCCTGAGCACCCGTACTCGGCGGCGTTGGCGTTCATCGGCGCGATCACGGATGCCGCGGCCGCGATGGCGAGAACGGCAATGGCTTTGCCCAGACGGATCATGCGTCCGAGCAAAGCCGGGTGCGGTTAAGCGGTGGTTATTTGAGCAACCGGGACAGCCGGCGGTCGGCCAGCGGCTTGCCGCCCGTCTGGCACGTCGGGCAGTACTGGAACGCCTTGTCCGCGAACGACACCTCACGCACCGTGTCACCGCACACGGGACAGGGCAGCCCCGTGCGCGCGTGCACCCGCAACCCCGAACGCTTCTCGCCCTTCAACCGGGCCGCGTCCTGACCAACGGACCGTGCGACGGCATCGGTCAGTGTCGTCAGCATCGCTTCGTGCAGGTGGTCGAGCTGTTCGTCGTTCAACTTGCCCGCCGTGGCGTACGGCGAGAGGCGCGCCATGTGCATGATCTCGTCGGAGTACGCGTTGCCGATGCCCGCGATCAGGCCCTGGTCCGTCAGCGACGTCTTGAGCCGCTCGGTGCGCCCGGCGAACAGGTCTTCCAGCTGCGTGCGGGTGATCCCCAGCGCGTCGGGCCCCAGCCGGGCGACGCTCGCAATGGTCTTCGGGTCGCGCACGATCCACGCGGCGAGCCCCTTCTTGGTGCCCGCCTCCGTCAGGTCGAACCCGGGCCCCTGACCGGGCGGCCCCAGGTGCACGCGCAACGCGAGCGGCCCGCGGCCCTGCTTGGGCGGCGGGGCGGACATGGTGTCGGCCCAGCGCAGCCAGCCGGCGCGGGCGAGGTGGACGACCAGGTGCAGGCCGTCCGCGACCTCCAGGTCGAGGTGCTTGCCGTGCCGGTGCGCCGCCACGACCTCCTGGCCGTGCAGCGCCGTCCACGGCGGGTCGAACGTCTTCAGCACCTGCAGCGACGCGACGTCGACGCGGTGCACCGTGCGGCCCACCGCGTTCTCACGCAGGTGGTGGACCAGCGCTTCTACCTCGGGTAGCTCGGGCACCGGTCCAGTGTCGCATCAGTCGACGGGTTGCAACGGGCCTTCGACGTCCGGCAGCGAGTGCATCTCGATGGTGCGGGCGACCCTGGAGGCCTCCTGGCGCACCGCGAGCGGGCCTCGCACGGACCCGATCCACCGCTCGGGTGGCAGTTCGTCGGCGGTGGCCTTGCTCTCCGCGACCAGCGTGTGCGGGCGGCGCAGCGCCCAGCGGACCGGGAAGAAGGCGAACAGGAAGATCAGCGCGAGGATCAGCCACGCCGGCACGACGACCTGCGCGGGCGTCCAGGCGATCAGCACGACCACCATCACGACGAGCATGCCCGCCATCATGATGCCGGGCAGGACACCGCCGCTGACGTCGTGTTCGAAGTCGTCGGACTCCACCGGGTTGCGCCACTCGATGCGGCTGTGGACCGTCCACATCCGCCCGTCAGCACCGCGCACCAGCCGCGTCATGTACCCGTCTCCCACGTTCGGTCGGTCTTGGACAAACCGTACCTGGCGAGGGCAGAGCCTTGTGGGTGAACTCGGCCGGGCTTGATCGTCACCGTCAGTTTTCGAGGGCCGGACGCGGGTAGAGCGTGATCGTCGTGGTCGTGGTCTGCGGCGACGAGCACGGCTCCGAGGTGGGAGGCGTCGGCGTCTCAGTGGGTGACGACGGCGTGTTGAGGGAGTTGATCTCCCGCGACGTCGTCGAGGTCTGCGCCGTGCTGACGCCGCCGGTCTTCTCCGCGGTCTCCAGCGGCGTCTCCGCCCGTTCGACCGGCTCGTCCCGCTGCTCCTGCGCGGGCGGCGGCACGACGGACGACGACGTCCTGCGCACGGTCTCCTGCTGCTGCCTCGGCGCGCCGGGGTTGGCCACGTTCGCCTGCGGCTTCACCTGCTGCTCCACGGGCGGCGGCGGGGCGACCACGAGCTCCTGGCTGAGCTGCGAGCTCGCCGTCCCCGACGTGTTCATGGCGATCACGGGGTTCTGGTCCGGCTGCAGCACGGCGACACCGGGACCGCCGGTGAACACCGCGGCCATCGTCCCGACCAGGCCGACGGTCGCGACGCTGGCCGCCGCGAACGCGAGCTTCGCCTTCGTGAGCAGCACCTTGCCGGCGAACGCGAGCCCGAGCGTGGACGGCACGATCAGGAACGCCGCGTTGGCGCGCAGCGTCGCGCAGACCTCGTTCAGCTCGGTGTAGAGCTGCGTGCACGCCGCGCAGGTGTCGAGGTGGGCGGCGATCCGGCGTTCCTCCACGCCCTGGACCCCGCCGGCGGTGTAGGTGCCGAGCTTCGACCGGATCGCCGCGCACGACGAACGCCCGTCGTCGGCGGCGAGGTGCGCCTGGAGGTACGCCGCACGCAGTCCCTCACGCGCGCGGCGGGCCAACGCCGACATGGCGTTCGGCGAGAGCCCGAAGTGCGGTGCCACGGAGGCGGGGCGTTCGCCCTCCACCTCGACGCGCCACAGCACGACCCGCCAGCGTTCCGGCAGGCTGGAGAAAGCCCTGGTGATGAGGTTGTGCTCGGCCCGCTTGTTCGCGTTGTCGCTGACCGGCTCGACGCGCCTGCCCAGCTCCTCGTCCTCCACCGGCACGTCCCGCCGCCTCCCGCTCCACTCCCACGCCACCCGGCGCGCGACGGTCAGCAGGTACGTGCGGACGTGGTCGGTGGGCCCGCTGCCGCGGCGGATCGCCTGCAGCATGCGGAAGAAGGCCTCCGCGGTGAGGTCGTCGGCCTCGGCCGCCTCCCGGACGTGCCTGAGAGAAAAACGGCGGATCGCGTCCGCATGCCGGGAGAACAGTTCGCCGTAGGCCGAGTCGTCTCCCTCGCGCACTCTGGCGAGCAGGTCCCGGTCGACCTCGTTCTCGTCGACCATCACAGGCCTCAACATGCCACAAGGGGCCAGACCTGCTCCTCGCCGAGAACAGGTCGATACACAAGACCATCCGTTAGTAGTGAGCTGATCAGCGCAACGCGATCGGTGACAGGACGGTCACAGGTGGGCGTCGGAGGATCGGCCGGACAAGATCGAGCGACTATCGTCACGCCCGTGGTGGACTGGCGAGAACGCGCTTCGGCCCTCGTGCCGGAACTTCGTGCTGTCGCCGAGACCGAGGAGTGGTCCTGCCACGTCTTCTTCTCGGAGCTGTCGCAGCTGGCCCA
The DNA here is from genome assembly GCF_050936595.1 of Lentzea sp. CA-135723. Taxonomy (NCBI): domain Bacteria; kingdom Bacillati; phylum Actinomycetota; class Actinomycetes; order Pseudonocardiales; family Pseudonocardiaceae; genus Lentzea; species Lentzea sp. CA-135723. Next base: position 5,737,401 of record NZ_JBNJMK010000001.1, read on the forward strand.
GGAGGCGCACCGCGAGCAGGCAGACGACGTGCTGCGCAGGGCGTACGGGTTCGCGCACTGGTGCTTCCACCAGCCGGAGCAGTTCCTGGAGAACGCCGCGCTGGTGAGCTTCTACGAGCACGTGTTCGACGACTGGGACCTCCGCGAGGAGGTGGCGGCCTGGCTGCCGGTCGACGTGCTGGCGAAGGTGCGGGCGCTGTGGGAGTGGCGCTGGCCGAAGGAGCAGTTGGACGAGGTAGATCAACTGCTGGCCGGTTTGGCACCCCCCTCGCAAGATGCCGTCTGACCCCTGTTGTATAGTTCTCCCCTGTAAGGCAGTGCGGATGTAGCGCAGTTGGTAGCGCATCACCTTGCCAAGGTGAGGGTCGCGAGTTCGAGTCTCGTCATCCGCTCTCGAAAGAAGCCGGTGTCCACCAGGACGCCGGCTTCTTTCGTTTTTCCTGTCGCGGATCCCGTCCAGTGGTTCTCGAGGTGATCTCCTGGCCCACCCGTGAAAGGGTGGTCCCAGACAGCTCGCTCACCCCGATCGAGCCCGCTCGGCAAAGGACCTGGAGACCATGGCCATCAAGCAGACGGCAAACGCGCACTGGGAAGGCTCCCTCGTCGAGGGCAAGGGAAACGTCAGCCTCGCCACCTCCAACAGCGGCAGCTTCGACATCGACTGGAAGGCGCGCGCCGAGGAGGCGGGCGGCAAGACCAGCCCCGAGGAGCTCATCGCCGCGGCGCACTCCGCCTGCTACTCGATGGCGCTGTCGCACGGCCTGACCGGTGCGGGCACGCCGCCCACCTCGATCGACACCAAGGCCGAGGTCAGCTTCCAGGCGGGCGTGGGCATCACCGGCATCCACATCACCGTGCGCGCCAACGTGCCGGGCCTGTCGCAGGAGGACTTCGTCGCGGCCGCCGAGGGCGCCAAGGCGAACTGCCCGGTCTCGAAGGCGCTCGCCGCCGTCGAGAACATCACGCTCGACGCCGCCCTGGTCTGAACCGCAGCGCCGCGGGCCCGTGACTGATGAGGTGCCTGCGGTAGCGGACGTCGCCCGGTCGCTCGGCCACCTCGGCCGAGCGGCCGAGCAGCTCCTCGGCGACGACGCGGCCCTCCAGCCGGGCGAGCCCGGCTCCGAGGCAGTAGTGCGGTCCGTGCCCGAAGCCCAGGTGAGCGGGCACGGACGGCCTGCCGGGGTCGAAGTCCTCGGTGAACACCTTCCGGTCGCGGTTGCCGGCCGCGTAGTCGAGGAACAGGTGCTCGCCCTCGGCGATCTTCACGCCGGCCATCGTCACCGGGCAGGTCGCCGTGCGGAAGAAGCCCGTGAACGGGGCGTCGAGGCGCACGACCTCCTCGACCACACCGCCCAGCCGGCGTTCCTCCGCGTCGAGTCGCAGGAACGTGCTGGCGAGCATGTTCGTCGTGGAGTCGGTGCCGGCGACGACGATCGCGAGGCACAGCGAGAGGCGTTCCTGTTCGGAGAGCTGGCCGCCGCGGAACGCGTCGGAGCGGCCGAAGTAGGCGCAGAACTCGTTCATCCCGGCGAAGTACGAGCCGAGCACGCGTTCGCTGACCTCGTCGCCGCTCGTCAGTTCGAGCACCGGTGCCACGAACTCGCGGAACAACGGGAAGTCCGCTTCGGGCACGCCGAGCACGTCACCGACGACGCCCAGCGCGAACGGGGCGGCGAACTCGCTGACGAAGTCGGCTTCTTCCGGCAGTTCGTCCAAAAGTGTCCTCGCGCGTTCCCCTAATGAGTCAGCCATTCGGCGCACGGCCGTTGGGGTGAATTTCTGATTCGCCGCCGCACGAATTCGGGCGTGCCTGGTTCCGTCCGCCGCGTTGAGCGAGGACATCAATTCGAGCAATCGCCGCTGCTCCGGTGGCATCATCGCCGCCACGGCCGCGACCTGCGGACCAGTCATGTTCCGGGAGGAGAACGTCACCGGATCAGCCAGCACGGCACGCAGGTCGGCGTATGCGGTCACCCGCTGGGCGTTGATTCTCGGGTCGAATTCCATTGCGATATCTTTGCGCGGTTCCGGCCTTTGTCGGGGGCTGACGACAGGACGAATAACGTGATCATCCGGCTGCTCGGACCGCTCGAACTCACCGGTCCGAACGGAGCAGTTCAACTCAGCAGTGCCGGTCAGCGGACCTTGGTCGCACGGCTCGCGTTGAACCCGGGAGAGACGGTGCCGAGGAGCGCGCTCGTGGACGCGCTCTGGTCGGACGAGGCACCGGCGACCGCCACGAAGACCTTGCACAGCCTGCTGGCGCGCCTGCGGGGGCAGATCCGCGACGCCGGACTGGGTGAGCTGATCATGACCCGTGAGCCGGGTTATGTGTTCAACGCGTCCGCGGACACCGTGGACGTCGCACGGTTCGAAGCGCTCGTCGCAGCAGCACGGCAGAGCGCCGAGCCGTTGGAGAGCGCCAAGATGCTGCGCGAGGCGCTGGCGTTGTGGAACGGCGACCCGCTGGCGGACTGCCGGCCGGGCGAGTGGACGCGGCAGGAGTCGGCGCGGCTCACCGACCTGCGGATGGACGCGACCGAGGACCTGATGGACGCGTCGCTGGCGCTGGGCGAGCACGCCGCGGTGGCGCCGCTGGTCAACTCGCTGGTCGAGCAGCACCCGTTTCGGGAACGGCTGTGGGAGCAGCTGATGATCGCGCTGTACCGGTGCGGGCGGCAGGCCGAGTCGCTGGCCGCGTTCCACCGGGCGCGCGGCGTGCTGGTCGACGAGCTCGGCATCGAACCCGGCACCCGGCTGCGCGATCTGGAACAGGCCGTGCTGACCGCCGATCCCCGCCTCGACCTGGCCGAACACGTCCCGGTGCCGGTGCGCGGCAACCTCCCGGCCGACAGGTCGAGCTTCGTCGACCGGCCGGAGACCGAGCACGTCGCGAACCTGATCCGCGAGCACCGGCTGGTGACGCTGATCGGCGTCGGAGGGGTGGGCAAGACGCGGCTCGCGATCCACGTGGCGCGCGGCGAGCAGCCGCCGGACGGCGTGTGGCTGGTCGAGCTCGCGGCGTTGCGCGACCGGGCCCTGGTGCCCCACACCGTCGCCGAAGCGCTCGGGGTGGTGGACCAGACCGGGCGCGGCCGGTTGAGCGTCCTCACGGAGTTCCTGGAGGGCAAAGAAGCGTTGCTGGTGCTGGACAACTGCGAGCACGTCGTGGACCACTGTGCGGTCTTGGTGGACACGCTGCTGCGCGTCGCGCCGAAGCTCCGTGTGATCGCCACGTCCCGGCGCGCGCTACGGGTCTATGGCGAGCAAGTCATGTCCGTCGCGCCGTTGTCCGTGCCTTATCCGGCAGCGACGTTGTTCGCCCAACGCGCCGATGCGGCGATTCCCGGTTCGTTCGTCATCACGGCGGAGAACGAGCGAGCCGTGACGGACCTGTGCCGCCGTTTGGACGGCATTCCGCTGGCGATCGAGATGGCCGCGTTGCGCGTGCGTGCGCTGACACCCGCGCAGTTGCTGGAACGCCTCGACGACAGGTTCCGGGTGCTGACCGACGGGGGCCGCACGGCGTTGCCCCAGCACCAGACCCTGCTGGCGACCATGGAGTGGAGCTTCGACCTCTGTTCGCCGCGCGAACAGCTGCTGTGGGCGCGGGCATCGGTCTTCGCCGGCAGTTTCGACCTCACCGCGGCGGAGGCCGTGTGCTCGGACGACGCGCTGACTGCGGACTTCATGTTCGACGCGGTCGACGGGCTGGTCGACAAGTCCGTGCTGCAACGCGAGGAACACGCGGGCGTGGCGCGCTATCGGTTGCTGGAGACCATGCGCCAGTACGGGCAGACGCGACTGCGTGCGAGCGATGAGGAGTCACGGCTGAAGGCGCGCCATCGTGACTGGTACACAGGCATTGCGCTGCAAGGGGAACGGGCCTGGTTCACGCCGCGGCAGGCCGCGACGGTCGGTGCGATGGCGGCGGAACGCGGCAACCTGCGCGCGGCTCTGGAGTACTCGCTGACGACGCCCGGCGAGGCCGACTCGGGGCTGCGGCTGGCGGCGACGCTGTGGTTCTACTGGGTGGGCTGCGGGCGGTTCGCCGAGGGGCGGCACTGGCTGAACTGGGCTTTGTCGTTGGAGACCGAGCCGTCTCGTGCACGCTGCAAGGCGTTGTGGGTCACCGGATATCTGGCGACCCTGCAGGGCAACACCGCCGCGGTGCCGGCGCTGCTGGAGGCCTGCCGGACCGAGGCGGCGGCGTTGGGCGACGAGGACGCCGACGTCTACGCGACGTACGTGCAGGGCGCGGCGGCGGTGTTCGACGACGACCTGCCGCTGGGCGCGACCCTGCTGGCCGAGGCCGATCGCAGGCACGCCGAGTTGGGGCACATGGACAGCAACGTCGTGATGGCGCGGGTGGCGTTGGCGATCACCGTGGCGTTCGGTGGCGAACTCGACCGTGCGACGGAGATCTGTTCTGCAGCGCGCGCTGTGTGCGAGGAGAACGGTGAGCTGTGGGCGCGCGCGTTCGCGTTGTACGTCCTGGCGTTCGTGGCGATGGGACGCGGGGACGTCGCCGAGGCCCGTGAGCTGGCCACGACGTCGTTGCGCATCAAGGAGAGCTTCCACGACCTGCTGGGCATCGCGGTGTCCGTGGAGCTGCTGGCGCTGATCTCGGTCATCACCGGTTCGGCCGCACACGCCGCGTTGTTGTTGGGAGGCGCTGACCGGGTGTGGCAGTCCGTTGGGCTGCCCTTGTTCGGGTCGGCCAACTTCGCCGCCTCACACGACCAGTGCGTCGCCTTGTGCCGTCAGGCGTTGGGACCCGAGGAGTACGACGAGCACTTCGCCCGCGGTGCCGCCATGACCGTGGCCTCGGTGGTCGCGGCCGCGCAGTCGTGACGCAGGTTCCGTGCAGCCGAGCTTCGGGATGCTGGCGGGATGAGGACCAGCGTGCGCACACCAGACGCGGGAACCGTCGAGGAAGTCCTGAAGCTCGCGGCGCGGGCGCCGTCGTTCGGCATCGTTCCGCCGTGGCGATGGCGCAACGGCAACGAGTGTCTTGAGCTGGTGACGACACGCGCGGACCAGACGGCGTTGCTCGCGTGTGGTGCGGTTCTGCACCACGTGCGGGTGGCGTTGTCCGCGATGGGCTGGGACTGCCACGTGCTGCGCGCGCCGCACGAGGACGGCCAGGTGGCGTCGGTGCACCCGCGCTGGGAGCTCGACCCGTTCTCCTGCGAGGTCGCCTCCGCCGCCGCGATCTCCTTGCGCAGAGCCGATCCGCGCCCCTACCTGCCCGACGAGGTGCCGGACTCGGCGCTGACGTGGCTGCTGCACGCGGCCCGCGCCGAGAACTGCGAGATGGAGCTCGTCGCGCGGCGCAACGGCGTTCTCCTGCGCATGCTCGGCGAGGACTGGCTGAGCGTCGGCGAGGCCGTGAGTGCCGTGGTGCTCGCATCGACCGTGTGGGGACTTGCGTCGCAACCGCTGCTGCACGAGGGCGAGGTGCTCGTCCGGGTGGGTTGGCAGTCGCCCAATGCCGAACCGTTGCCTCAGTCGGCCCGCTAGCGAGCCGGTTTGCGAGGACCATGGGTGCGTGGACCGGGACAGGACGCTGGCGCACCTCAGCGAAGACGACTGGCGCAGACCCGACGCGTCGTCGACCCAGCTCTACCGGGACCTCTGCGCGTTGCGCGACCTACCGGTGGGCCAGCTGACCCCGACGTCGCTGCACCTGCTGGTCACGCACCAGGTGGGGCTCGACGTGACGGCGCTGCTGGCGTTGGAGGAGGTCGAACGGGACCCGCTGCGAGCCGTGTCCCTGTACCCCGGCGACCTGCTCGCCGCTCTACTGAGAGTAGATCATTCCTTCTGGGGCGATCACCCAGCGTTGCTGTCCAGGATGTCCGCTTTGCTCGACCGGCTGCGGACTCTGCCGGACGGCGACTGGCACCTCCTGGTGTCCGCGGCCGAGCAGTTCCCCGGTTAGGCGCGCTTTAGGCGTCCCTTTGCCGCGGGGTGAGTTGCTTGCACCATGACAAAGATCCTCGCGGCCGCCGGCCTCACGCTGGCCTCGCTCGCCACCTCCGCCGTGCTCTTCTCCCCCGTGGCCTCCGCCGAGACCTGCAAGGCTTCCTACTACTCGGGCGGCGGCACGACCGCGAGCGGCGAGCGCTTCGACCCCAACAAGCTCACCGCCGCGCACAAGACCCTGCCGTTCGGCACTCGCGTGAAGGTGAAGAACAACTCCAACGGCAAGACGGTGACCGTGCGGATCAACGACCGCGGCCCGTTCATCACCGGCCGCTGCGTCGACCTGACGCCCAAGGCGTTCAAGACGATCGCACCCCTGTCACAGGGAGTGGTCGGCGTGACGGTCACCAAGGTGTGAACGAGTAGAAAAAGACCGGTCTTCTTGACCCAATCGAGTGAACGCGATACCCAATCTGGGTGTTCGGGGCGAAAAGTGGGCCGACGCGGCTCCTCACCGGAGCTGTGGTCGGCGTGGTCGTCGCCGCGTTTGGCGTGCTCGGGACCTATGCCGGAGGCCTGATCGAGGCCGAGCCGGAGGGTCCCGACAGCGACAGACCGGCGCGTGTCTCACTCATCAACACGCCTTCGCTGCTGCCGACGGTTTCCGAGCTTCCGTCACAGACAGTGGCGTCGAGCTCATCCTCCGCACCGTCGTCGTCCTCCTCGTCCCGGTCCTCCGCGCCTTCCTCGACGCCGAAGACCACCACCCCGCAGTCGAGCGTCGTCGTCACGACGACCCAGCCGCCGCCCGTGACCACGACGACCACGAGGCCGCGGCCGCCGGTGACGACGACCACGACCACGAGGCCGTGCGGACTGATCTTCTGCTGAGCTAGCCCCTGTCCTAGGCCGTCCTGCGGCGCGCGAGGAAGAACGACGCGCCACCGAGCAGCAGCGTCAGCGCTCCCACGAGGGCCAGGCCCTCGACGCTCGCACCGGTGTCAGCGAGCGGGCTCGCGGCCGCCACCGGGCGGAACATGTCCGCCTGCACGACCCTCGGAGGCGCGGGCGTCTCGGGCTGCGGCTCGCCACCACCCGGCGTGCCACCAGGCTCGTCGGCGGGAACGACCTCGATCGCCCAGCCGTTCTGGCACCACACGGCGCAGTCCTGGACGCCGACGTACCCCTCCGGGTGTTTCAGCTTCCACGGCCCGTTGACGACGATCCGGTACAGACCGACCGGGATGTCGTTGAAGTGCGCGTAGCCGTACTCGCCCGAACCGCTCGCGGTCGACACCACGGCACCGGTCCTCGGGTCGACGAGGCTGAACGGGACGCCGTTCAGGTGCTCGTCGCCGTTCGCCCAGCCGTTGTCGTCGCGGTCCACGTAGATCGAGCCGTAGGCGTCCGAACGGCGGTCGCCGATCTTGACGTACTCGAACACGCCGGGGAAGCCGTGGATGATGCCGTCGCGCGGACCGAAGTCGCAGCCGATGAACGCGTAGCCGTAGTTCTCGGCGTCGGCCGGGATCGTCGCGGCGGCGGTGAACACCCGGCTCTGGCCGGCCGGGATCGTCGCCCCCTTGGTCCAGTCGAGGTCACCGAGCCCGTTCGGGAACCCGACGTGCGGGCCCATCCCCGCGCGGTTGCAGCCCTCGACGACGTCGGTGATGTCGGCGCCGCCCCGGTTGGTCAGGGTGATCTCCACGGTCGCGGGTCCACCGGCCACGTGGTCGGTGGAGGTGAAGCGCGCCGACGCGCTCAGCTGGTCGGTCAGCGGCCGGACGGCCCGGTAGCTCAGGTTCGAGGTGGAGTCGCTGCCGTCCACCTGGAGGTTCTCGTTGCTGTAGTAGGCGACCCAGCCGCCCGGCAGCTCGTTGAAGTTGAGCCCCCAGGTCCGCAGTTCGAGTCCGGTGAAGGTGAAGCGGCCGTTGGCGTCCGTGCGGGTCTTCGGGGTCACGTTCGGGTCGCCACCGCCGTACAGGTACGCCGTGGCGCCGACGAGGCCCTCACCCGCGTCCTGCACGCCGTTGCCGTTCGCGTCGCCCCAGAGGACGCCGCTGATGGTGCCGGTCTTGACGGGCTCCCTGACCGTGAACTCGACGCTCGCGTGGCCGTCGTACGGGCTGGCGTCGTTCGCGGCGTAGACGCGGAAGGTGGACTTCGAGACGCCGAACCCCGAGTACGCCTTGCCCGTGAGGGTGTAGGTCCGCGATTCGCCCGCGGCGAACTTCGTCGTCGACGGCTGGCCGAACGGCGGCCTCAGGTCGCCCCAGCCGTCCAGGTCGACGGAGTAGTACGGCCCCGACACGTGCTCCTGGTACGCGTAGACGCCGGTCGCCTCGACCGCGGAGGTGTTCGTGACGGTGAGCTTGACCGTCACGGTCTGACCGATGAGGAACGGCCCGGACCCGACGACCTCTGCCGTGGCCTTCACGTCCGCGCGGGCGACGGGCTCGTCCTGCTTCTGCTCCTGCTCGGCCGGCTTCTCGGCGGCCTTCTCCTCCGGCTTGTCGGCGGGCTGGTCCGCCGGCTTCTCCTCTGGCTTGCCGGCCGGGGTCTCGCTGACCGGGGTCTCGGAGACCGGCGTCTCGGTCACGGGTGGCTGGTCCGGAGTGGACGGTGGCGGGTTCTCGGTCGACGCCGGCGTGCTCGGAGCCGTGACCTCCGTGCCCGGCGTGACCGGGTCCTCCTGCGCGGACGCGGTGAAAGTGGTGGTGGCCGTCAACGCCAGAACGGCCGCGAACACGGCCGATCTGCGCGCGGCACCACGCGCACGTGGTGCGTACAAGTCGAATCTCCCCAGTGATAGGCCACCGCAGCGACGCGACACGACCCCCGACGTACCGCGATTCCCCCGCCGCGCGGTGTGCATGGCTTCGCCCACGGACGCTAAGGCCACCCACCAGGGAAAACAAGTCCCATTTGGTTCACGGTCGCCGGAATGCGCCATTCGTAGATCAAGGCGAACACGGGGAGCCACCGTGACGAGCCGGCCACACTTCGCACCGGTGGAGCGCAAACCGCTGAAAGCGACGCTTTCGCCAAGTATATTCCCAGGTCACGCACCACAGTAGTGCGGGGAGACGCTGGGGAATCAGATGCACACAGTGAGCAAGCGGTCGCTCGCGCCCGACCTTGCGCGCGGCTTGATGTTGATGTTGATCGCACTCTCGCACGCGCACTCGTTCATCCGCGGCCACCCCACGACCCACCGCTACTACCCGACGGACGGCACCTCGCTCGACAAGGCGATCGCCGGTGTGCAGATGGTCTTCGTCGACGGGCAGCCGCTCCCGCTGTTCGCGGCGCTGTTCGGCTACGGGCTGGTGCAGATGGCCAGCCGGCAGGCCACCTGGCCCGTGGCGCGCTGGGTCGTCATCAAGCGCTGCTTCTGGATGATCGTGCTCGGCGGCCTCCACGCGTACTTCCTGTTCGAGGCCGACATCCTCGGCACCTACGGCGTGCTCGGACTGATCCTGGTCAGCACCATGGTCTGGCGCGACCAGTCGCTGCTCGCGCTCGCCGGCGGGTGGATGGTCGTGCACCTCGGCTACATCCTCCTGTCCGCGTTCGGGGTCATCAGGGTCGACGGCGTGCTGCCGGAGGGGATCGCGACCTGGGCGCTGCACACCGTGGTGTGGCCGGCGGCCGTGCTGGTGCCGATGGTGCTGGGCATGTGGGCCGCGCGGCACCGGATGCTCACGGAACCCGAGCGGCACGTGCGGTTCCTGCGCAACACCGCGATCGCGGGCATCGGGTTCATGATCGTCGGCTGTCTGCCGCTCGCGCTGAAGGTCGCGCAGGTGGTGGACTACGTGCCGAGGCCGCTCGCCATCATGCACACCGTCAGCATGTTGCCCGGCGGTCTCGGCTACGCCGCGTTGATGGGGTGGATCGCGGCGCGGGTGAAGACACCGAACCTGCTGATGGTGGCGATCGCCGCGGCCGGCGAGCGTTCGCTGACGTGCTACGTCCTGCAGTCCGTCTCGTGGACCGCCTTGTTCACCATCGGCGGCCTCGGTTACGAGATCGGCGTCGCGCAGGCGTCGCTCATCGGCATTCTCACCTGGCTCGCCACCGTCGTGCTGGCGCTGGGCATGCACCTCGCGGGCATTCGCGGCCCCCTGGAAGTACTTCTGCGCTTCCTCACGTACGGGCGGCGCAAGCAGAAACGCCCTGTGGCGCCGCCTGCACCCGTGATGGCCGAACAGTTCCGGTAACGCCCGATCGGTCCGTCCGGAACACCCGTGCGCCGCCATCACTACGAGTCGATAACTGGAGCGGTCACCCCTCCGGAACGAGTCGTCGCGAGCAACTACCCTCAACCCGAAGTCAGTCGTGAACAGGTGCGACAATGGCGCGGTTTCAGGATGAGCGCATCGGCAGGGGGCCACTGTGAGTTGGCAGGACGAGTTGCAGAAGCTCGACGCCGAGTTGGCGAGCGGCCGCGTGTCCGCCGATGACTACCGGCAGCGCCGTGACGCCATCTTGGCGGGCAGCACCGGTGTGCAGTCCGACGGCGGCTCGCCCGCGCCTCAGACGCGGTGGCAGACGGCGCCCCCGTCGGAGAAGACCCAGTACATCCAGCCGGTGAGCGGTCCCCAGCCCGTTCAGCAGGCGCCCCAGCAGAACTCGGACAAGACCCAGGTCGTGTCCGTCAACGGCGGCGGCCACAACCCGGACGCCACCCAGGTGGTGCCGGGCAGCGGCGGGTTCCCGCAGCCGAACTACGGGCAGCCGCAGCAGTTCTCCCAGGGCGGCTGGCAGGGCGGGCAGGGCGGTCAGACCGGCGCACCGCCGCCGTGGCTGAGCGGCGACCAGGACTCCTTCGCGCCGCCGTCGTGGAACCAGGGCCCCGAGGTCTTCGACTCGGCAGGCAAGTCGTCCGGCAAGGGCAAGAAGATCGTCGGCATCGTGATCATCGTGCTGCTGGTGGCCGGTCTCGGCGTCGGCGGCTACTTCTTCTTCAACAGCAGGAAGGACGACCAGGCGCAGCCGCCCGTGGACACGGGCTCGACGTCGGCCGCCCCCACGAGCAAGCCGCTCCCCGAGCCCCCCGCGCAGAAGCCGGACGCGGGCGCCAGCGCCGACTCGGCGTTCGGTCCGCTGCCCGGCACCGAACGGCCTGGCGGCGGGCAGTTCGACCTGCCGAAGATGGCGGCGCAGAAGCTGCTCGTCGGCAAGACCACCGACGCGCTCATCGCCGGCGGGATGACCGAGGCGACGCTGAGCACCACGACCGACGGCAAGAACACCCTGAGCGTCATCGTCATGGCGGTCTCGGACCAGGCCGCGGCGAGCAAGGTGGTGGCGGGCTACCTGGAGGACCAGTCCGCGCTGAAGGAGAACAAGGACCTCGCCTACAAGGGCGTCAAGGTCGTCACCGACCCCGCCAAGAAGGTCCTGCGCGGCGTGTACGTCTACTACAACAAGGCGGTCGTCGTGGAGGTCTTCACCTCCGCCGACACGGGTACCGAGGCGGAGACCCAGTTCAAGCAGTTGCTGAAGGACCAGCTCGCGTTCGCTCCCCCGACCGTGCGGTAGTCGGCGCGACAGCAGAAAGGGCCCCGAGGCGACTCGGGGCCCTTTCGCGTTCTGCTACTTGAGCAAGCCTTCCAGCACCGTGCGGGCGACCTGCGGGCCGAACTGCTCCGCGACCTTCTCCTTGGCGGAAGCGGAAAGCCGGTACCAGAGGTCGTCGTCCCGCATCAGCCGCACGATCGCGGCGGCGATCTCCTCCTCGGTGTCACCGACGAGCACGTCCTGCTCCGGCACGAGGTACATGCCTTCCAGCGCCAGGGCCGTGCCCACCACCGGAACGCCCTCGCTGACGCTCTGCCCGATCTTGCCCTTCACCCCGGCGCCGTAGCGCAACGGCGCCACGGTGATCCGCGCCCGCGCGTACACCGGACCGAGGTCGTCGACGAACCCGACGACGTCCACACCGGCGTCCTCGTCGTGCAGGGCCTGCACGTCCTTCGTCGGGTTGGAACCGACGATGCGCAACGTCGCGTCCGGGATCTCCTTGCGCACCAACGGCATGATGGACTTGGCCAGCCACTGCGCCGCGTCCCGGTTCGGCAGGTGGTCGTACCCCCCGATGAACACCAGGTCGGTGCGACCGTCCACAGTGGCCGGTGCCCAGTCGACGGTGTGGACGTTGGACAGCACCCGCACGTCCGCGGTCGGCACCAGCTGCGCCAGCAGGGCCTGCTCCGCCTCGGACACCACGAACGTCACGTCGGTCGCCCGCGCCAGGCCGAGCTCCAGCTCCCGCACGGCGTCGGCCTTGCGGCGCAACCCGAGCGCCTCCTCGGCGTTCCCGTCGAGCTCGGTCACCGCCGCCTGCCGCTCCAGGCGGAGGAAGTGCAGATCGACGGTGTCGTAGGCGATGACGCACTGCGGAGCCCGCGTGCGCAGCTCCTCGAGCATGATCCAGGCGACGTTGGGCCGGGACAGCAACGCGAACGACAGCGCGGAGGCCGCCTCGCGCAGGAACTGCCACTGCCGCTCGTTCTGGGTCAGCACCGTGATGCCGAGCTTGCGGAGCTCGTCGGTGTCCGGCTGCGGCTCGCTGCCGTTGGCGGGGAAGAACACGACCCGGCAGCCGAGTCCGACCAGCTGCTCCAGCACCGCGCGCATGCGCACGGACCCGGAGTCCATCCTGGTGAGCGGCACCTGGTGGTCCATCACCAGCACCAGCGGACCACCGCCCTCGAAGGGGGCGCGCTGGCGGCCGAGCCACAGGTTCACCTCGCTCGGGCCGGGCAGCTGGCGGCTGAGCGCGTCGGCCCACTTCTCCGCGAACACCGTGCGGTTGAGCTCCTGGTGCCGCTTCACACCGCTGCTGACGTCCTTGCCGTGCGAGATGCCCTCGTGGTGCACCACCACGGACTTCGGCTGCACGACGACGCGGTACCCGGAGTCCCTGATCGCGAACGCCAGGTCGGTGTCCTCGTAGTAGGCGGGCGCGAACCGCGTGTCGAACCTGCCGACCCGTTCGAAGAGGTCGCGCCGGACCAGGATCGCCGCGCCCGAGCAGTAGTCGACGTCCCGCACGACGTTGACGGCCTGGTCGTTCGGATCGCCGTTGCGGCCGTAGTTCCAGCCCGTCGCGTCGGACCAGATGATGCCGCCGGCCTCCTGCAGGGTGCCGTCCGGGTAGACCAGCTTGGCGCCGACGAGGCCGATCCTGTCGTCCGAGTTCACGGTCTCGACCAGCGCCTCCAGCCAGCCGGGCGTCACCTCGGTGTCGTTGTTGAGGAAGAGCAGCAGCTCGGAGCGCGCCTTCTCCGCGCCGAGGTTGCAGGCGCCGATGAAGCCCAGGTTGCGCGGTGTGCGGACCAGCCGGACGCCGGTGCACGCCGCGAGCTTCTCCGCGCTGTCGTCCGGCGAGGCGTCGTCGACCACGATGACCTCGAACGGCACGGTGGAGTGCACGGCGTTGATGCTCAGCAGGCACTGACGCGTGTACGTCCACTTGCCGTGCACCGGGATGATGATGCTGACGAGCGGCTTGTCACTGGTGTGGACGGCGACGGGCGTCCGCGGCTCGGCAGGCGTCTCCGGCACGACGCCGGGCTGCCGCCCGAGCGCCCTCTCGTAGGTGTCGCGCAACGGGCCGCCGCGCGGTGCCACCTTCTCGACGACGCTGCGGTACTTGCCGAGTGCGCGCTGCACCAGCGCGTTCTGCTCGTCGACCTGCTTGCGCAGCCGCTGCACCTCGGCCTCTGCCCGAATCGCGCGCTGCTCGAGCACGGTGGCCGAGTCCTGCATCCACTCGACGACGGCCGCCGACCGGTCGGCGGTGCGCACCGCCTGGTGCAGCTCGGCCGAGAGCCGCTCGCGTTCGGCGTGCGACGCCCGCACCGACTCCAGCGCGGACAGCTTGTCCCGCTCCTCGGTCTGGCGGTGCTGCTCCAGGTTCTGGATCGTCGACTTGAGCTGCTCGACCTCAGCCCTGTTGTCCTCGTACAGCGCGCGCAGCTGACCGACGCTGCGTTGCACCAGGTTCAGCTCGGGGTCGAGCATGATCGCGGCCGCGGGCAGCGCCGGCAGCGAGCCCTGCGAGGCCACCGCGAACAGGTAGGTGTGCGGCAGACCGCGCTCGACCGACCACGTGTCGCCGTTCGCCCTCGCCGTGTGCGTGCTGACCGAGCCCTCGCCGGTGCTGGTCGCCGTGATGACCGAGCCGACGGCGACGTTCTGCCGGAACATCGCGACGTTGGCGAACTCCGCGTCCAGCAGGTCGCCGAACTCGCGCTCGGTGAGCTCCTTGAGGTGGAACTCGTTGCAGTTGTCGTGCTGGTGGCTGTAGACCTCGGTGTCCGGCGTGCTGATCAGCAGGAGACCGCCGGGCGCCAGCCGCGCGCGGACCAGTTCCATCAGCCCGGCGTGGTCCGTGACGTGCTCGATCGCCTCGAAGCAGGTGATCACGTCGAACGACCCGGCGTCGGCCAGCACCGAGGGGTCGGTGATGGACCCGACGACGAACCTCAGCGCGGCGCCGCCGTAGTTCAGCTGCGCGTGCTCGACCGACGGCTCGTCGATGTCGACCCCGACGACCTCCGCGGCCACCTCGGCGAGCATGGCCGAGCCGTAGCCCTCACCACTGGCGAGGTCGAGGACCCGCTTGCCCGCGACGAGATCCCTCGCGAGCGCGTAGCGGTGGTAGTGCTCGTAGACGACCTGCGTGTCCTCGGTCCACGGGACGCAGCGTTCCCCGGTCCACTCGATCCGGCGGTCCAACTCCATGAATCCGTCTCCAGCGCTGTTCATCGGCGGGTGCTGCGCAGCAGGGCGAACGCGCGTTCGTCGCGGTCGGCGTGCGCGGGGTCGGAACCTTCCGTGACACCCACGCTGACGTAGTCCTCGACCGCCCACCCGGTCCGGTCGAAGATCCGGCGGAGCCCGGCCTCGGAGAAGATCCAGAAGTTGGTGGAGTCGTTGTTGGCCTCGGTCGGGTGCAGCAGGTAGGCCACCGGCAGGTGCGCGAAGTCGGTCCCGTGGTCAGGGGAGAGCTGCGCGATCCTCGTCGAGACCACCAGCCGGTCGACCCGCTTGGCCAGTTCCTCGAGCACGTAGTACGGGTTCTTCAGGTGGTAGAGGATGCCCAGGAAGAAGACCAGGTCGTAGTGGTCGCGCGGCAGCCGGAACTGGGTGTCGAGGTCGATCTCGTGGATCTGCACCTCGGACGCGAGCTCCTCGCGCATCCGCCGCGCACCGCGCACCGCGTTGAAGTTGGTCGGAGGGTTGTCGATCAGGTCGACAGCGCACCCGAGCCGCTGCTCCAGGAAGAAGGCGAAGTCGCCGTCGGCCGCCCCGATGTCCGCGACCGTGCCACCCGCGACCTGCGTGAAGAGGTCTCTGCGAGCGCCGGTCAGCAGCGCGTCGAGGTGGTAGATGTTCGCCATCGTGTCGTACGGGTACCAGGCGAAGTCGACCTGGAGCTGTTCCTTGCGCGTGAGCAGCTCCTGCCTGAAGTCCAGAGCCTGCTTCTTGACGACCTCGAAGTCCACGCCTGGGATTCTGCCCGACCGCCCGCTGTCGGCGTGGCGGGTACGTACAACCTCCCCGCGGTGCTACACGTCTACCTGTGTAGGTCACCCATCCCGGAGGCGACACATGTTGATCACCGTGACATTAGTCACATTGGGCGGTTTGGCGTTCTTGGTGCGAACCGTAGCGGTCCTCCTGGCCGTTTCCTCTTCCAAGAAGGCCAACGATTACCCTGCGCCACAAACGTCCACCAATTGAGATACTCGTTCGGAGTACGTCTTACGGCGGAACGTTGACTTACCGTACGATCCTTTCGGGTCGTATGACTGATCGTCACCCGAAGGGGACCTCACAGGGGTAGGTGCGCCATGGACCACGCACTGAACAAGGTCATCGAGCTGCGCGAGAGTGGCTTCCAGTTCCTCCACCTGAGGGACGACGCCGGGCAGCTCGACCGGATCATGGCGTTCAAGCAGCGCAGAGGCTTCATCGACTCGATCCTGTTCTGGTCGGAGACCGAGGCGCGCGCGGGACGACTTCCCGCGGTACGCGACTCCGCTCGTCCGGCTCAGGCCGTGTGGATCTACGAGGGCCCGTTGGTCGAGGCCGTGGACAGGCTGCTGGACCTGCCTGAACCCGGCGCGCGCAACGCTCCCACGCTGATGAAGGCGACGGCATCGGATCTCGCCGTCGTGACGACGCTGCCGTTCAAGCTGAAGTTGCCGCCGGGGGCCATCGCCTAGCCCGGCCCGTCAGTCCTTTTCGAACTCGCCGCGCTTCACGGCGCTGATGAACGACGCCCAGTGGGGCGCGGCGACTTCCGAACTCACCCGGCTCTTGGAGTCGCGCACGCGCGCGACCTGGCCGTTCAGCGCGACTTCGACACAGTCGGCGTTCTCCTGATTGCTGCTGCGGCTGCTCTTGCGCCACACAACAGACACTTCGATCCCTACCTCTCGGCAGCCAACCTCTCGATCCACGCGGCGGACTCATCGGGGTTCAACGCCAGCGTCGAGAGGTGCTTGAAGGTAAGGGTACTGGCCTTCACACGTTCGGGATCTTCGATTTGCAACGATCCAGCGGCGTGCCCGACGTAGAGCACCTTGGGGTCTCCTGCGTACGGAAACTCCAGCAGGGTGAATGGACCGTTGTGCCCGTCGTGCAGCCCGGCCATGTCCAATACGACCTGAACGGTGACGTTGGGTAGCAGTCCGACCTGGTTGATGTGCAACAACTGCTGGCGATCCGCGTGCTTGAGCGCGGACTCGGCGATGATCGCGTGGTATCGAACCGGGTTGTCCCCGGTGAGTCGATCCTGTCGCCGCGTTCGAACCGCGATCTGACCGTCCACCCACACCTTCGATCGTTGTGATCGTGAGCTGGCGAAGACCGCGCGCATGTATCCGCGGGACTGCACCATGCCTGGGATGTATCCCGATTGGAAGGTCTTGATGACGGAGGCGTCCTGCTCCAGGTCGATGAAGTCGAGGTCCTCCGGGCGATGGGGCTTCCACCACCCCTTCTCGGTCGCACGGCGCCACATCTCCAGAAATGGCTCTTCCTCGGCTCCGATCACGCCGTAGATGTCGAGCATGGCCCGCAAGGCGTGGATGTCCGGCACCTGGCCGTTCTCGATGCGGCTGAGCTTCGGGACGTTGTAGTCGATCCGCTCTGCCGCTTCCCGCTGGCTCAGGCCCGAGCGCTCGCGCAGCAGTTTCAACGCCTCACCGAGGCGCCTTTGCCGGAACGTGGGTTCAGCCACGGCCCGAACGTTACGGGCAAGATCCGGAATTTGAGATTCTCACTCGCTGGGTGCGGTGAGGAACGTACTGGTCATGGACCACCTCCACCGCATCGAGTACCACCGCCGGCTGCCTGACGGCGCGCTGGTGCACGAGCACACCGAAGAGGTCGTCGACCACGGTTGGTACATAAAGAAAGGCGACGCGTGGAGGCGGCAGTACACGCGGGAGTGCGCGCACGACTTCATGTCGCGGGCCGGAACGAAACCGGGCCTGTACGCGATATCGGTGTGGCGGGGCGAGGAGCGGGTTTGCACGGCCGCATTGCGCTGGCTGCCCCTGAAAGGATGAAGAACTTCCCTCTCCTGAGTTACGCAGCTTGATGTAGGGGGCCCGGACACGAAACGTTCGCGCCCATGAACCTCAGGAAGACCGTCGCGGGGGCCGCTGTCGCCCTCGGCAGCACCGCGCTCATGCTCGGCCTGGGTGGTACCGCGCACGCCGCCGACCACGCGGACGTCACCGCCAACACGCAGCCCGACCTCGGTGGTCAGCTGGGCGACGTCGCCCAGGTCGGCAACCTCGCGTCCGTCGACACCGCCGACGCCGCCGGCAAGATCCAGGCGATCAACGCCGAGGACGCCAACCTCGACGCGATCGTCGAGAACGTCGACGCCGGTGCGACCGGTCTGCCGGCCGCGACGCTGCTCGGCCTCAACGAGCCGCAGGGCAACCCGCACGGCTTCGCGCACCTCGACATCTGATCCGACCAGAACTTTCCTGGCCGGGGCGGCGCCCGATTCCCTCCCCCTCGAATCGGGCGCCGTTCCACTTTTCTAGGAGCGGAACGCCTTGGGCATCAAGAAGATCGTCGCTTCCGCCGGTATCGCCGCAGGTGCGCTCGCCGCGCTGGCCGGTACCGCGCACGCCGCACCGCAGCTGCCCGACGTCGACCCGGTCGGCAAGATCAGCGAGCTCGGCGACAGCGCCGGTGTGTCCACGCTGCACAACTTCGGTGGCGCCAACGTGGAGATGATCCACGACGGTTCCAAGGTCGTCGACAGCCGTCCCTAACGGCCTGCCGCGTACCCCTGCGCGCCGCGTGGATTCGCACCGGCGCGCAGCAGTCCGTCCGCGGCATCCCTTGCCACGGCGGACATCCGGCCGAGCGTCCACTCGCCCGCGTCCACGACCTGGTGGCCCCGCTCGCGCAGCGCTGCCAGGACGTCCGCGCCGGCGCGGGACTCGATGACGAGTTCTCCCGGCGTCCAGGCCCTCGGGTAGAACGAGCTCGGGAACGCGTTCGAGTGCCACATCGGCGAGTCGATCGCCTCCTGCAGGTTCAGCCCCGCCTGGTGCGCGAGCCAGAAGCCGAGCTGCCACTGGTCCTGCTGGTCGCCACCGGGCGTGCCGAACGCCAGGGCCGGCCGGCCGTCGCGCAGGGCCATCGACGGCGACAGCGTGATCCGCGGGCGCTTGCCAGGGGCGAGCGAGTTCGGCAGATCCCTGTCCAGCCAGAACATCTGGGCACGGCTGCCCAGGCAGAAGCCGAGCGACGGGATCGTCGGCGAGGACTGCAACCAGCCGCCGGACGGCGTCGCCGAGACCATGTTGCCCCAGCGGTCCACGACGTCCACGTGCACCGTGTCGCCCCGCGTCACGCCGGAGCGTTCCACCGTCGGCTCCCCGATCGCACCGGTCGGGTCGGAGACCAGCTGGGACGGTCCGCTGGTGATGTGCTTGGGCAGCAACGGGTTCCGGCCGTCGGGTGAGCCGGGCCGGAGTTCGAACGACGCGGTGTCGCCGATCAACGCGCGGCGCTCGGAGGCGTACGAACGCGACAGCAAGGTCTCCAGCGGCACGTCCGGGGCGTCGCCGTACCAGGCCTCCCGGTCCGCGAACGCGAGCTTCGCCGCCTCGACGGCGAGGTGCAGGGTCTCCGCGGTCGGCCTGCCGTCCACGTAGGACAGGTCGTAGCCCTCCAGCAGCCGGAGCTGTTGCGCCAGCACGGGTCCCTGCGTCCACGCGCCGGCCTTCACGAGCGACCACTCGCCGAAGTCCGCCACGACGGCGTCCTCGTAGGAGGCCTCCCACGACGCCATGTCGGCACCGGTCAGCACGCCCGCGTGGTCGCGGCCGGAGTCGTCGCGGAACTCCGAACGGCAGAACTCGTCGATCTGCGCGGCCACGAACCCCTGCGACCAGGCCCTGCGCGCGGCCTCGATCTGCGCCTCGCGGTCGGAGCCCGCGGCCTCGGCGGCGGCGAGCAGCCACTCCCAGGTGTCGGCGAGCTTCGGGTTGCGGAACCGGCCGCCGGGCGCGGGCAGGACGCCGTCGGGCATCCACTGCGCGGCCGAGGTGGGCCAGTGGTCGCGGAAGAGGTCCGAGACCATCGAGATCGTGTGCACCGCGCGTTCGACGAGAGGAAAGCCCTCGCGCGCGTAGCCGATTGCCCGATCGAGCACGTCGCGCAACGACTTGGTGCCGTGGTCACGCAGAAGAGTGAGCCAGCCGTCCCACGCGCCGGGCACCGTCGCGGACAGCAGGCCGCTGCCGGGGACGAGGTCCAGGCCGAGGCCGGTGTAGTGCTCGATGGACGCTCCTGCCGGCGCGACTCCCTGCCCGCAGAGCACGCGCGGGGCCTCCCCTGCCGCCGAGAAGATGATCGGCACCTCGCCGCCTGGGCCGTTGAGGTGCGGCTCCACCACCTGCAACACGAATCCGGCGGTGACCGCGGCGTCGAAGGCGTTGCCGCCGTCCTCCAGAACGGCCATGGCGGAGGCCGAGGCCAGCCAGTGGGTCGAAGCGACCATGCCGAAGGTGCCGACGAGTTCGGGGCGCGTGGTGAACACGTGTTAAAGGTATGCGACGCTAACTATCTTGCGTGACTCCGAGTGACGCACACCCCACCCCCGAATGGAGCAGTCGCCTGATCGGCGGGTCAAGAATCCCGAATGGCGGCAGACCCTGACCTCGTACGACTTTGGTCGTAGCCGACGGTCACAGATCTCCTACCAGAGGTCTACCGGCGCGGCCGATGTTTCGAACAAGATCGAACTGCACACTTCCAGGTATGGGAATTCTGACCATCGCGACGATCTTCATCGGCCTCGCGTTCCTGGCAGCGGTGCCGTTGGTGGCGCTGCTCCACTGGTCCGACCGCTGATGTCGAGGTAACGACCGTTAACCTCCTCGCGAGCACTTCGCTTCGAGGAGGATGAAGGCATGGAGATCTCGGGTACCGCGGCCATCGTCACCGGTGGCGCGTCCGGTCTCGGCGGCGCCACCGCACGTGCGCTGGCCGCGCGTGGAGCGCAGGTGTTCGCGCTCGACCTGCCGAGCGCCGTCGAGCAGGCAGAGGCGATCGAGAACGTCACCTACCTGGCCGCCGACGTGACCTCGGGCGAAGAGGTCCAGGCCGCCGTCGACACCGCGGCGGGCTCGGGGTCCCCGCTGCGCATCACGGTCAACTGCGCGGGCATCGGCCCGTCGTCGCGCACCGTCGGCAAGTCCGGCCCGCACGACCTCGACCTCTACCGCAAGATCATCGAGGTCAACCTCATCGGCACGTTCAACGTCCTGCGCCTGGCCGCCGCGGCCATGGGCAAGACCGAGGAGCTCGAGCACGGCGCGCGCGGCGTCATCATCAACACCGCGTCGATCGCCGCGTTCGACGGCCAGATCGGCCAGGTCGCCTACGCCTCCTCCAAGGGCGGCGTCGTCGGCATGACCCTCCCGGCCGCACGCGACCTCAGCAACGTCGGCATCCGCGTGCTGACCATCGCACCCGGCATCGTCGACACCCCGATGCTCGCCACGGTCTCCGACGAGTTCCGCGCGGGCCTCGCCGCCGGCGTGCCGTTCCCGAAGCGCCTGGCACAGCCGTCCGAGTACGCGCAGCTCGCGCTGTCGATCATCGAGCACGACTACCTGAACGCGGAGGTCATCCGCATGGACGGCGCCCTCCGCATGGCTCCCCGCTAGAGATCTCCCGCGTACGGCAGGCGTTGCATGGCGTCCGAGGTCATCCACTCGCGCAGGCGGTGGGTGGCCAGGACGTCGTCCTCGTTGTACTCCAGCAGCCGCTGCCGCTGAGCCAGGTCGAGCTCGTCACCCTCGTTCAGCCCGACCGCGGCCCGGTACCAGCGCATCGAGTTCTCGCCACCGGCCTCGGGGTCGCGCCACGAGAACCCGGCGACCGGCGCGATGACCTTGAGGCCCTTGCCGTGCGCGCAGAGGAACTGCTCGCGGACGATGCCGAAGAGGTCGACCCAGGAGTCCGACTCGATGAACTCCTTGATCTGCGCGACGGTCGGGATGCCGGGCTTGCCCGCGAACCGCTCCGCCGACGCCAGCAGCCAGCGGTTCTCGGCCAGCTCGTTGTAGCAGTAGGCGCGGAACGAGAGCCCGCGTGCCTTGGCGCGCAGGCGAATGCCGGTCAGCCAGGTCCAGAACTCGGCGAACGAGCGGGCCTCGTCGTCGCACGGCAGCGCGTCCCACGTGACGAACGCGCGGTAGCCCTGCGGCTCGTCGATGTCCTTGCCGGACAACAGGCAGCCCCACATGTACGCGCCGAGGTCGCCGAAGCTCTCCATGTCGACGTCGACCTCGACGTCCGCGCGCGGCACGTTCATCTCGGGCACGCGGCGCACCAGCGTGAGGTCGCGCAGCCACGCCCGCGCCAGCACCACGGCGTCGCCGAACGGCATGCCGACGAGCTGGATCGGGACCTCCGCCGCGGGGTCGAGCTCGGCCAGCTTGTCCACAGTGGACAGACCGATCTTCCGCAACGCCGCCGCGTCCTCGCCGCGCACGACGAGGCTGACGTCCCTGCCCTGCTTGAGGTCCGTGTCGCAGGTGGGCCACCACGGGCACGTCTTGCAGTCGACGATCCGCGACGGCCGCGCCAGCGGTTCGTTCTGGTTCGCCGCCGCCAGCGCCACGGACAGCCGGTCGCTGAACCGCGCGTCGTACTCGGCCAGCGCGTTGCGGCCGCCCGGCCAGGTCGGCGCCTCCAGGTCGTGCCACAGCACCACGTCGGCGTCCATGCCGATCACGCCGCCGGTGGCCCTGCCGTTGCGCGCGTACCCGGCGGCCTGCAGCTGCCGTTGCGCGTGGGCGAGCCTGAGCTGGTCGCGGGGCTGCGGCCGGACCTTGCGGTGCGGGTCCGTGCGGCTGCCGTCGGGCAACGGGATGCTCAGCGGCGAGGTCTTCGCGCCCTGACCAGGGTCGGTGATCTTGTGCCGCACCACCAGCACCGGCACGTAGCCCGTGGAGTCCTTGACCAGCAGGTCGATCGACCCCCGCCGGCCACCGCGCGGATCACGGGGCAGCGCGGCACCCCAGATGTACGGCGTGCCCATCTCCATCGCCGCGAGCGTCACCCGTTCGCGGTCGGCACTGCGCACGTCGGGTCCGCTCGGCACCTCGAAGAGATTCGAGCCGACGATTCTGCCGAGCGCGTCCGCCACCGCACGACGGTGGTTCGTCGCGTCCGCTTTCCGTTGCTCCGAAGCCGGATCCGGCGCCGCCTTGGGAGCGTCGCGCATCTCCGGATCGTTTTCGAGGTGCACCCGCCGCCGACAACGAGTGACCACGCCGGCGTCTAGCTGCACCTGGGAAGTCACAGGATGCAGGGTATGTCGCGCGCCTACCTGATGTGTCAGCAACCTGGGCAGTAAGTTTCACGTGACGGAGGAGGAGTACCCGAATGGCGCGCAAAGCGAAGTCCGGCTTCACGCCCGGCCGAGCGAAGAACCTGGTCGGCATCGCGAAGGTGGTGGGACCCGCCCTCATTCCGGTGCTGGCCCCGGTGATCGCGCGCGGAGCTGGGGTTTTGAGCGAGCAGTACGACCGCTATCGCGCCCGCAGGCTCGGCATCGACGTCGCCGACATCGGCAGGTACTCGGGCTACGGCGCCCGCCTGCACGCGCGAATTGTCGGCTTTTCGGAGTCGTTGGAGACATTGCGGGCCGCAGATTCCGATTGGGTTTCGAAGACGGAGACGCGACTCGCTCAGCTGCTCGCGGCCGTTCGCGCTTCCGAACGCATGCCGACGGCCCGGCGCAAAGCAGCGCACCGGGCCGTCGGGACTGATCTGGACGTGCTGGAGCAGGAACTGCTCAGGCGTTTGAACGTTCGCTGACGTTCGGCACCTTGCCGGTCACCTCCGCGACCGCCTTCACCGCCGCCTCCTCGACCACCTGACCGGGGTCGAGGTGCGCGGTGACCTCCTCCATCACCTCGGCGACGCGTTCCTCGCGCCGGATCATCGGGTCGGAGCGCAGGTCCTTCGCGAGCGAGACGCAGAGACCGACCATCACGACCATGAACGGCAACGCGACGATGATGGTGAGGTTCTGCAGGCCTGTCAGCGCGTTCGACCCGCCGACCAGCAACATCACCGCGGCGACGGCGCCGGTCAGCACACCCCAGAAGATCACCACCGGCTTCTTCGGCTCGATGGTCCCCTCCTGCGAGAGCGTTCCCATCACGATCGACGCCGCGTCCGCGCCGGACACGAAGAAGATCGCCACCAGGATCATGACGATCACCCCGGCGACGGCCGCGAGCGGGAACTGGTCGAGCAGCGTGAAGAGCTGCGACTCCGGCGTCGACTGGCCGGCGATGTCCACGCCGGACCGCTGTTCGAAGATCGCCGTGCCACCAAGGATCGCGAACCACACCAGCGACACCGCGGACGGCACCAGGATCACGCCGGCCACGAACTGCTTGATCGTGCGGCCGCGCGAGATGCGGGCGATGAACATGCCGACGAACGGCGTCCACGAGATCCACCACGCCCAGTAGAAGATGGTCCAGCCGGACAGCCACGTCTCGGTCGCGTCGCCACCGGACGCGGCGGTGCGGCCCGCCATCGTCGCGAGCTCGCGGAAGTAGTCACCGATCGCCGTGGGCACCAGGTTCAGGATGAAGACCGTGGGGCCGACCACGAACAGGAACAGCGCCAGCACGACGGCCAGCACCATGTTGGTGTTGGACAGCCACTGGATGCCCTTGGCGACACCCGAGACGGCGGACGCCACGAACGCGACGGTCAGGATCGCGATGATCGCGACCAGCGCGCCCTTGCCGACCTCACCGCCCCAACCGGCCGCCTCCAGCCCGCTCCCGATCTGCAGGGCGCCGAGACCGAGGGAGGCGGCCGAGCCGAAGAGGGTCGCGAAGATCGCCATGACGTCGATGGCGCGACCCCAGCCGGAAGCCGCACGCTTGCCGAGCAGCGGCGCGAACGCCGAGCTGATCAGCGACGAACGGCCGCGGCGGAAGCTCGAGTACGCGATCGCGATGCCGACGATGGCGTAGATCGCCCACGGGTGGAGCGTCCAGTGGAACAGCGTGGTGGCCATCGCGGTTTCCAGCGGATCGCCATCGGTGCCGGGCGGCGGCTTCACGAAGTGGGTCAGCGGCTCGTTGACGCCGTAGAACATGAGGCCGATGCCCATGCCGGCGCTGAACATCATCGCGACCCAGGACACGGTCTTGAACTCGGGTTTCTCGTCGTCCTGACCGAGCGGGATCTTGCCGTAGCGGCTGAACGCGAGCCACAGCGCGAACACCACGAAGCCAGTGGCGGAGAGCACAAAAGCCCAGCCCAGGTGCTGGATGATCCAGCCGAGCGCGGCCTTCGAAGCCGACGCCAAAGAGTCTGTACCGACGATCCCCCAGGTCACGAACGCAAGCGTGAGACCTGCGGCAACGCCGAAAACAACCCGGTCGGTACGTCCCGGCTTGTCGCATTGAACGGTCATGCGGCGGCGGTTACCCGCTGATAGACCTGGCCAAACTCCTCCGATTACCCTCAAGTCTCGTGAGCACCCGGACGAGTGAGTTGCGCACCGCACGCGGTGCCGCGCTTGCGCTGACGTCTGCCGCGCTCACGATCACCGCTCACGGCCTGGGCGGCGGCGAGCTGTCCGAGTTCATCCACGCGCTTCCGCTGGTGGTGCTGATCGCGTTCGCCGCGTCGTCGCTCGCCGACAAGCGCTCGGGGAAGCTCTCGGTCATCGCCGGCCTCGGCACGGCCCAGCTCGCCCAGCACCTGCTGCTGACCTGGGTCAACCACGAGCACACGAACACGCTGACCGGCCAGATGTTCGTGGCGCACCTCGTCGCCGCGACGCTGACCGGCATCCTCCTGTTCCACGCGGAGAACGCCCTGTTCAGGCTGTTCGCCGCGGTCCGCCGCCTGATCCCCCGCAGGCTCACGCCGCTGCCGGTCACCACGCCGGCACGGACGTTCACCGGCACGCCGCACGTCCGGAGCGCGCACCAACTGGACCTCGTGCGGGCAAATCGGCGGCGCGGCCCACCCATCGGCTCCTGATCATCCGTATCCCCTTGCAAGCCCCCTTTGGCATCAGGAGCCACAACTTCATGTCGACCAATCGATTTGGCGTGCGCACGCTCGCCGTTCTCGCCGTTGCCGGACTCGCCGTGCTCGGCACCCCGACCATCGCCTCCGCCCACGTCAGCGCCCAGCCCGCCGAGTTCACCCAGGGCGGCCGCGCCACGTTCGCGTTCCGCGTCCCGAACGAGCGGGACAACGCCGGCACCACCAAGATCGAGGTGACGCTGCCGCAGGACACGCCGCTCACCTCGGTCCGCACCAAGCCGCTGACCGGCTGGAAGGCTGAGGCCGTCAAGGGCAAGCTCGACAAGCCCGTGACGATCGCCGGCAAGGAGGTCACCGAGGCGTTCACGTCCATCACCTGGACTGCGGACGCCGGTGTGAAGATCGGCGTCAACCAGTACGAGGACTTCCAGGTCGCCCTCGGCACGCTGCCGGAGAAGGACACGCTGCTCCTGCCGGTCAAGCAGACCTACGAGAACGGCGAGGTCGTCGACTGGGCGCAGCCCGCCGGCGCTGACGGCAAGGAGCCGGAGCACCCGGCGCCCGCGCTGAAGCTCGCCCCGAAGAAGGCGGGCGACGACGGCCACGGCAGCAGCCACGGCTCGGCGACCAACGCCACGGCCGAGGGTGACACGCACGAGGCGTCCGCGGCGGGCGCCGACAACACCGCCCGCTACCTCGGCGGTGCCGGTCTCGCCATCGGCGCGCTCGGCCTGGGCTTCGGCGTCGGCGCCATCCTGCGTTCGCGGCGCAAGGCATGAAGCGCGCGCTGATCGCGTTCCTGTTCGCCGGTGCGGCCGTGCTCGCCACGGCCGCCCCCGCGGCGGCGCACAACGCACTCATCGGCAGCGACCCCAAGGACAAGACCTCGCTGGAGGTCGGTCCGACGACCGTCACGCTGACGTTCGACCAGGACGTCCAGGGTGGTCAGGGCATCAACGAGATCACGGTGACCGACGCGAGCGGCGGCCACTACGAGGTCGACGGCGACCCGACGATCAAGGACACCGCGGTCACGCAGAAGGTCAACGCCCTCGGCAAGGCCGGCGAGTACAAGATCGGCTACCGGATCCTGTCCGCGGACGGGCACCCGGTGAACGGCGAGCTGACGTTCACGCTGACCAAGGACGGCACCGGCACGGCGACCGCCGCGGTGAGCTCGGAGGCACCGAAGGACTCCGACAGCGGCCTGCCCATCTGGGTGTGGATCGTCGGCGCCGTCGTGCTGCTGGGCGGTGGCGTGTTCTTCGCCCTGCGCGGTGGCGGGGGCGCGAAGGCATGAGCGACGTCCGGACCGCCGCCCCCACCCACTACCGCGTGCTCGCCGGCCTGCTGTTCGGCGCACTCGGAGGCATCGCGCTCGGCCTCGTGCTGGCACCACCCGTGGTGGTCGCCGGGGTCACCGATGCGGGGGCGGCGGTCCGGTACGGGCTCCCCGTCACGCGCGTTCTGCTCGACGTCTCGGCGACGATCGTCGTCGGGCTCTCGATCCTGCCGAAGCTGCTCGGCTTCGACCGGCCCACGCACACCGAACCCGTCATGCGGCTGGCCAGGCCCGCCGCCGTCATCGCCGCCGCGGTCTGGGTGGCCACGGCGCTGACGGCGATCGTGCTCCAGGCCGCCGAGCTGCGGCCGGGCAGCAACGTCAGCATCGGCAACGCGATCGACTACATCGCGAACGTGGGCGCAGGCAAGGGCCTGCTGTTCAGCGCGGCCTGCGCGTTCGTCTACCTGATCATCGGCGTGATGGCGGTGCGCAGCGGCGAGTCCGTGCCCGCTGAGCTGCGGATTCTCGTCTCGATGTTCGGACTGCTGCCGATCCCGGTGACCGGGCACGCCTCCAACTGGAAGTACCACGACTACTCGATGGTCTCCATGGAGCTGCACGTGCTGGGCGCGGCCGCGTGGACCGGCGGGCTCGGCGCGTTGATGGCGCTCGTGGCCTACCGCAAGGGACTGCTGGCGATCGCGCTGCCGCGGTTCTCGAAGATCGCGACCGTCAGCCTGGTCGTCGTCGCGGTGACGGGCCTGTTCAACGGGTTGCTGGAGCTGGCCCTCAACCCCGTGGTGCCGTTCCCGCAGTCGCTCTTCACCACCGGCTACGGCCTGTTGTTCATGGGCAAGTTCGTGTGCGCGGGGCTGATCGCGTTGCTCGGCGCGCACATCCGGTGGCGGCTGCTGCCGAAGATCTCCCAGCACAAGGTCACCGCGATCGTCCAGTGGGCGGTCCTCGAAGTGACGATCATGGGCATCGCGTTCGGGCTC
This sequence comes from Lentzea sp. CA-135723, assembly GCF_050936595.1. NCBI lineage: Bacteria > Bacillati > Actinomycetota > Actinomycetes > Pseudonocardiales > Pseudonocardiaceae > Lentzea > Lentzea sp. CA-135723. Next base: position 5,765,211 of record NZ_JBNJMK010000001.1, read on the forward strand.
GCCGTCGTGCTGAGCCGCGCACCCGTCAGCTGAAGCCCGTCGCCACCCTGACCAGCGCCGCAACCGCTTGCGACCTGGTGTGCGGCGGCCACGCGATCACCGTGGTGACCTTCGGCGCGTCCACCACCGGCACCGCGACGAGGCCTTCCGGCAGGCCGACCCGGACGACCTCCGGCATGACCGCGGCGGCACGGCCGAGCGCGATCATCTGGAACAGCTGCGTCAGGTTGTGCACCTCCACGCCGGGTCCCGGCAGGTAGCTGCCGTCGGGCTCCGGCCAGCGGGCGAGGTCGGGCAGGTCGGCCATCCGCACCTGCGCCTCCCGTGCCAGCGGGTGCGAGGCCGGCAGGATCGCGTACTGGTTCTCGGCGTGCAGCGGTTCGACCTCGAGGCCGGCCGTCGAGTCGAACGGCTCGTGCAGGATCGCCACGTCCGCCCGTCCGTCGAGCAGCGGTTGCCAGGTGTGCGCCTCGCACAGCAGCAGGTCGACGGCGACCGCACCGGGTTCGGCGGCGTAGGCGTCGAGCAGCTTCGCCAGCAGTTCCCCGGAACCACCTGCCTTCGCGGCCAGCACCAGTGACGGCCGCTCGACCGTCCTGGTCCGTCGCTCGGCAGCGACCACCGCCCCGAGGATCGTCCTGGCCTCGGTCAACAGCACCGCGCCCGCGTCGGTGAGCGAGACCTTGCGGCTGGTGCGGGTCAGCAACGCGACGCCGAGCCGGTGTTCGAGCTGGGCGATGGTCCGCGACAACGGCGGCTGCGCGATGCCGAGACGGTCGGCGGCACGGCCGAAGTGCAGTTCCTCGGCGACCGCGACGAAGTAGCGAAGCTCCCGCGTCTCCACCCCGCCACGGTATCCATACCGCGCGGGTATCGCTGCCACACCGAAGTGATGTTGGTCCCGGAGGCGTTCACGACCACGATCAAATGCATGAGCGAACAGACGATTGCGCTGGTCACGGGCGCGAACAAGGGCATCGGGTACGAGATCGCGGCGGGGCTCGGCATGACCGTCGGGATCGGCGCGAGGGACGCCCGGCGTGGCGAGGAGGCGACGGCGAAGCTCCAGGCGGCGGGCGTGGACGCGTTCTTGGTGCCGCTGGACGTGACCGACGACGAGAGCGTGGCCGCGGCGGCGAAGCTGGTCGAGGAGCGGTACGGCCGCCTGGACGTGCTGGTGAACAACGCCGCGGTCGCCGGAGGGTGGCCGGACTCGCCGTCGACGGCCACGCCGGAGGGCATCAGGGCGGTGGTGGAGACCAACGTGATCGGCGTCGTCCGGGTCACGAACGCGATGCTGCCGTTGCTGAACCGGTCGGCGAGGCCGCGGATCGTGAACCTGTCGAGCCACGTCGCGTCACTGACCTTGCAGAGCACGCAGGACCTGGGCGGGGTCAGCGGGACCTACTCGCCGTCGAAGACGTTCCTGAACGCCATCACCGTCCAGTACGCCAAGGAACTGGAGAACATCAAGGTCAACGGCGCGTGCCCCGGTTACGTGGCGACCGACCTCAACGGATTCCAGGGCAGGGACACCCCTGCTGAGGGAGCCAGGATCGCGATCAGGCTGGCGAAGTTGCCCGACGACGGCCCGACCGGCGGTTTGTTCGACCACGCCGGGCCCGTGCCGTGGTGACGAGGATGTTCAACGTGAAACATCCACGGAATCCAGCGGACTCGGCGAGTGGTCCGATCGGCGCGACGAGCTGCGCACGAACGGACTAATCGGTGATCAGTCGCGCCGAAGATTCTTCACGCATACGGGCGAGCCGGTTCATCGTCCGCTGACCGCGACGGTCCAGCTCACGGCTGTCGATCCAGCCGTTGGCGTAGTAGCGGTAGTCCTGGGCCAACGCCACGAGCTCGGCGAGGTAGTCGGCGGAACGTCGCCGGCGCTCCTCGTCAAAGCCCGCCAACAGCGGTAGCTGGGTGTCCACCACCTCGTCGAGCAACTGCGCGGATCGCAGCGCTCTCCTGGAACGCCACCTCCGAGTAAGGCTCACGCGCCGCACCTCGTCCTTCGCCCCGACCTGCCGCACCTTAGGCGTGGATTTCTCGCCCGTCGATGCTGCATTCGTGGGAGAAGGCTCTGGCGTTACCGGTTCGTGTCCCACACCATCCAATCGTGGTGCTATAGGACCCAAACGAGTTCGCAGGTCAGGCGGCCGACTCGGTGCCCGTGAAGCGTGCGACGCGGTCCGCGAGCTCGCGGGCCTCTGGGTTGTTGCGGCGCTTGTCGGCTTCCTGGCGGAGCGGCTCCATGCGCTGCTTGGTGCGCACGGACTTCAGGCTTTCCGACAGGTCAACGGCCTGGCGACCGATCTTGGCGCCGTGGTCGATGTCGCCTTCGAGCAGGTGGTTGATCGCCATCGACGTCAGGTTGAACGAGCGGCTGCGGGCGTACTCGTCACCGAAGTTGTTGATCGCCTTGGACAGCGCGGGGATCGCGGTCCTCGTGTACTTGGCGTCCACCGTCTGGGCCAGCTCCGTGTGCACCGTGCCGATCATGGACGAGAGGTCGATCTCGTTGAAGAACCGCGCCCAGGCGGGGGCTTCCGCGATGTTCGAGCGGGAGAACTCGTCCCGCGCACGGCCGAGCAGCTTCAGAGCCTGCTCGTCGGAGCCCATCTTGGCGTAGGCCCAGGCCTCGTTCGCGCAGAGAATGCCCACCGCGAGCTCGGAACCGGAGTTCTGCGCGGCCAGCTGGCCGAGCTGGAACACCTTGAGCGCGTCGTCAGGGGCGTTCTGGTGCAAGTACACGCGGCCCATGCGGTACAGGATGTTCGCCATCAGCGCCTCGTTCTCGCCCTGCTTGGCGAGGTCGAGCGCCTGACCGAAGTGGTTGCGGGCGGAGTCCATCAGGCCCGTGTCGAACGACGTCCAGCCGGCGAGGTTGTGCAGGTCCGCCAGTGCGACGAAGAGTCGCTGGCGGACGATGTCCGTAGAGCTCGCACCGAGCATCTGCTGTCCCCAGGACAGCTGCGCGACCACCGCGTCGCGGCAGGAACCGCCGCCGTACTGGTAGTCCAGGGCGCGCAACGCGCGAGTGGCCGCTTCGACCTGGCGCACATCGGTCATGCCGATGCGTCCCGGAGCCGGAGTCTGTGTGGGGTGTGAGACCCACGACCCGGAGTCCGCTCCGAACACGGCCGCGCCCACTGTCACGGCGGCGGCGTGCGCGAGGAACTTCCGACGCTTCACCGACTCGTCCTCCTCAGGATGGGGTGAGTCCGCGGTTGCGGCCACCCGTACTGCCGTTGTCTCGTCGTAGGCGAGACCCATGTATCCACGTGGGACACCCAGGCCCACGGCGATCCTGGTCAGGACGTCATATGCCATCACCTGGCGTCCCTTGAGGATCTCCGAGACCTCGGACTGCGACTGCCCAGTGAGCGCCGCGATCTGGCGCTGGGACACGCCGTGCCTTCGGAGCAGCCGGTAGACCGAGCTGATCTCTCGTCGGGCAAGTGCGTCCCGCATCTCCTGGTTGTCCCACACCTCGGCGGGGATAGGAGAGCCCTGGGAACTCATGGTGTTCATCGCGCACCCTCACAGTCCGTTGGGCGTCATCGGCAGACTAGGGGCAGGTCCCCGAGCCCGAGAAGTCCTCTTCGGCGGAGCTGATCGGCCCTACCGATAACCGCTTACCGCTCACCGTAAGACTTCCACCGGTGGGCGCTGTGACGTCCCGTTCCGGCATGAATCATCGCAATCTAGATTCCGGTAAGCGAGTGAGCACGGAGAGGAACGACCTAATAGTGGACAGCTCCTCCTCAGGCTCCACCTCCATTGTGGAGACGGGTGACACCGACTCCACATGGCGCGGCATGACCGGGCAACGTCGGACGTGGCAGATCAGCTGCGGCGACGTGGTCGACCGGGACCGCCAGCTCACCGTGAAGGTCGTCCAGGGCCAAGTGGTTCTGGTGGGACCTCCCGGAGAGACGGCAGTCTTGTCCTACGACCAGCTCGTACAGCTCAGGGCCGCGCTACGCGAAGCCGCCGACCAGGCGGAAAGGTGACGGTGACGTTTCGATGGACGCGATCCTCGGACAGGTTCTTCGCAACGCTGTGTGGGAACGCCTCGACCTGCTCACGGAGCTGGCGAGCCGCGCTGACGCCCCGTCCCTCCTGTCGGTGGCTCGATCCGAGCTCCCTCGGCTGACCGAGGGATGGCGTGCTCTGCTGGCAGCGCACGAGCCGGACGAGAAGGGCAACTGCCCTGAGTGCTCCGGCCGTTGGCGCCAGCAGAAGTCACCTTGCTCGGTGTGGCGCGCCGCGTACGAACACCTGGTTGCGGGCGGACTCGCCCCGCGCCCGGCTCGCCACCTGCGCGAGGCCCCGGTGACTCCTCCTGTCACCCGGTCCCGCCGCGCGGTGGCTCGAGCCCACTAACGGGCGTTTGCGACTGACCTGGCGTCCCCCCGACACGACCAGGTCTGCAAACCGCCTACTGACCGGTGGTCCGCGATGTGCGAACCCCCGACCGCTACATCGCGGGCCCCGGTCAGCTTTCACAACTCCACAGATTCCCGCGGGCCGGTGACGTGCACCCACCCTCCCCGACCGTCGTCGGCCCGCGGTCACCAAACATCGGCCCCCTTGCCTGCACCTCCCGCGCAGGTAAGGGGGCCGTTTCCACGTTGTCAGTCCTGCTCGGCCAGCTTCTGCTCGGCCGAGCGTGCGACCAGGATCGGCAGGAACGACTCGACCTTCGCCTGGTCCGCGATCTCGTCGTAGGCCTCGCGCACCGCGCCCTGAACGGCCTGGTCGTCGTAGTCGTCGCCGACGCGGCGCTGCACCTCGGACGCCGCCTGGCGCAGCTGGTCCTCCGACTCGGCGTGGAGGTTGTGCGGGTCGCGGACGAGGTGGCCGTCGATTGTCTCGCTCATGGTGTCCTCCCTAGGCTTGTGGCCAGTGAGTTCCCACTTTCAGCGGTGCGTACCCGTCTTCCAGGCCAGGTAGCCGGTCAGGTTCGGGAAGAGCCGGCCGGAGATCTCGAACGCCTTGAGCTGCCACGGGAACAGGTGCTCAGCGCGTTCCTTCTCCACCGCGGCGACGATCTCCTTCGCCACCCGGTCCGGCGTCACGGACGGGATCATCAGCCGGGCCGCGCCCGGAATCCGCTCTTCGGCGCCGGGGTTGTTGACGAAGTACTCGCTGCTCACCTTGCCGGGGATGACCTCGCTGACGCCGATGCCGGTGCCGCGCAGGTCGAGGCGCAGTGACGCGGTCAAGCCGCGCAACGCCCACCGCGCCGACTGGTAGCCCACGCAGCCGGGGATCGGGACGCGGGAGACCGGCGAGTTCACGTTGACGATCCAGCCGGAGCCACGGGCCCGCATCGCGGCCAGGTACTCCCTGGTCAGCAGCAACGCGGCCAGGTACGGCACGGCGGTCATCGTGAGGAGCTCGTCCGGCTCGGTGTCGTCGAGGAACAGCCAGCGGCCCACACCCGCGTTGTTGACCAGCACGTCAGGCGTGGGAACGGCCTCGGCGAGCGCGCGGATCTGGTCGCCGTCCGCCAGATCGGCCTGATGAGCGGTCGCCGAGCCGCCGAACTCCGTGATCCGCTTGACCTGTTGATCGAGCAGTTCGGCGCTGCGGGCCACAAGGTGGACGTGCGCGCCGCGGCCGGCGAACCGGAACGCCGCTTCCGCGCCGATTCCCTGGGACGCGCCCGTGACCAGAACCGTCTTGCCCGAGACCTGCATCAGACCACCGATCGCACTCGACTCATCAACACCGCGGCCAGCGTGGTCGCCAGCGCGGAGACCGCGAACAGGCCCCTGTACCCACCGAGGTTCGCGAGGATCATCGCCGTCAGCAACGGGGCGATGACCTGCGGCAACGCGTTGGCGACGTTCAGCACGCCGAGGTCCTTGGCCCGGTCGGAGGCGGCCGGCAGCACCTGGGTGAGCAGCGCGATCGCGACGGCCCAGTACGTGCCGAAGCCGACGCCGAGCAGCGGGGCGGCGACGAGCGCGGCCTCCCACGTGGGAAAAGCGACCAGCAGCAGCGCCGCGATGGCCATGACGACCGAGGCGAGGTAGACGTACGGCTTGCGGTGGCCAGAACGATCACTCCGTGCGCCGAACAGCACCGCTCCTGCGGCGAGCGCCACCCCGTAGAGCGCCATCAGCACCAGCAGACCGTCTTCCGGGGACGGGTGGTGGACGACGTCGCCGAGGAAGTAGAGGAGGTAGAGGGTGCCGAACGCGTTGCCGAGGTTGATCATCAGGTGGCCGAGCCACGCCCATGCGAAGTCGGGGTGTTCCTTCGGCGAGATCCAGAACGTCGGCTTCACCGGCTTCGCGATGAGCTGCGTGTCCGGTGTGCGCCACACGAAGAAGATGGCTCCCACCACCACGATGACCGCGCACGCCAGGTAGCCGTTCGTCAGTCCGCTGACCAGCAACGTCACCACGACCGCGCCCAGCACCGTGCCGAGCATCTGGCTGATACCGATGAGCCCGCCGACCTGCGCCCGTTGCGCGACGGGCACCCGGTCCGGCACGGCGGAGGTCAACGCGGCGAGCATGCCGCCGATCCCCGCCTGCACCAGACACCAGCCCACGGTCATGACGAACACCGACGGCGCGTTCGCCAACACGGCCAGACCGACGGCACCAAGAGCGGCACCGGCCAACGTCCACGGATGACGACGACCGAACCGTGAGGTCGTGCGGTCGCTCAAGAACCCGATGAGCGGCACGACCAGCAACGACACCAGCGCACCGACACCGGTGACGATGCCGAAGACGAACTCCTTGTTCGCCTTGTCGAGCAGCTCTGCCTGCTGCGGCAACAGCACCTGGATCGGTGCGTAGATCGCGAGCCACAGGCCGAGGTTCGCCGCGAAGAGCCAGGCCATCCAGCCTCTTCGAACCGGGACCACCGGTTCGGCGAGCGCCTCACTCACCGCTGATCACCCCGCGGTACCAGTGGAACGAGTCGCGCGGCGTGCGGACCTGCGTCTCGAAGTCGACCTCGACCAGGCCGAACCGCTGCGAGTACCCGGCCTCCCACTCGAAGTTGTCGATCAACGACCACACGAAGTAGCCGGAGACGTCGGCCGCCTGAGCAGCCTTGAGGTGCCCGTCGAGGTAGGCGACCCGGTCGGTGTCCGCGATCCCGGCGGGGAAGCTGCACCCGCTCTCGGTGACGTGCACCGGCGGCAGCCCAGGGTGCCGTTCGCGCAGGGTCGTGATCATCTCGGTCAGCCCTGACGGCACGATCGGCCAGCCGAACCCGGTGCGCTCGAACTCGTCGATCTCCACCAGTTCGAACGGCAGCGGGTTGCCCTCGGACGGCGACCGCAGCCGCGTCGGGTTGTAGTAGTTCACGCCGTAGAAGTCGAGCGGCTGGTTGATCGTGCGCAGGTCACCGTCCTGAACGGGCAGCATTTCGGCGACTGCGTCGGGATATCGGCCCGACAGCATCGGATCCGCGTACAACCAGTTGTGGATTTCGCTGTACGCCTCGGCAGCTGCTACGTCCTCGGGCCCCACGGGCCAGGCCGGCGTGTGGTTGTTCGCCGTGCCAACCGCTTGCGCGCCCGCCGAACGGAGTACTTCGACCGCACGGCCGTGCGCGAGGTTGAGGTGGTGGGCGGTCGGCAACGCGTCGAAGAGCATCGTCTTGCCAGGGGCATGCTCACCGATCGCATAACCCTGCAACGTCACCATCGCGGGTTCGTTGACCGGGATCCACATCCTGACCCGGTCGGCGAGGCGGTCCGCGACGAGTGCGGTGTAGTCGGCGAACCGGTCGGCGATGTCCCGGTTCAGCCAACCTCCCTCGTCTTCCAAAGCCGTGGGGGTGTCCCAGTGGTACAACGTCACCACTGGGGCGATACCGACGTCGACGAGCGCGTCGACCAGGCGGTCGTAGAAGTCGAGTCCCTCGGCGTTGACAGGTCCCTTGCCGGTGGGCTGGATGCGCGGCCACGCGATCGAGAACCGATACGCGTTCACGCCGAGCTGCGTCATGAGCGCAACGTCCTCGCGCCACCGGTGGTAGTGGTCGCACGCAACGGAAGCGTTCTGGTTCTCGTGTACCGGGGAGAAGGCGTCCCACACCGAGGGACCCCGACCGCCGGCATCGAACGCGCCCTCGATCTGGAACGCGGACGTCGACACTCCCCACAGGAAGTCGCTCATCGATCCTCCAAATGTGAAACTTGTTCGGATCGTAGGCGTGTTGACAGGTTCAGGGAAGTGAAAGAGCCGTACAACAGGCAAGATGGAAGTACCCGAACTACTGGGAGTCGCCGTGACGAGCACCACCCCGCTTCGCCGCCAGCCCGTCCAGCAGCGCAGCGCCAAAAGAGTCGAGCGGATGCTCGAAGCCTGCGCCACCCTGATCGACGAGGTGGGCTACGACGGCGTCACCACGACGCTGATCGCGGAGAGAGCGGGCGTCGCGGTCGGCTCGCTCTACCAGTTCTTCCCCGACAAGAGAGCCGTCGTGCAGGCGCTGACCCTGCGCAACGTCGACAAGTTCTCCCAGGGCATCACCGAACGGCTCGAGCAGGCGACGCTCGAGCACTGGTGGGACGCCGTGGACACGGTGTTCGACGTCTACGTGACGATGCACCGCGAGATCCCGGCGTTCGGCAAGCTGCACTTCGGTGACGTCGTGGACATGCGCCTGCTGGACGACCGCCGTGACAACAACGCCGTCATCTCCGACAAGATCTCGGAGCTGATCGCCGGCAAGTTCAGCATCCCGTTCGGCGAGGTCGGCCTGCCGATCGCGATCGCCGTCGAGGCCGCGGACGCCGTGCTGAAGATGGCGTTCCGCAACAACCCGACGGGCGATCAGGCGATCTTGATCGAGGCGAAGGCGCTGGTCAGGGGTTACCTGTCGTCGCGCCTGCCCGCCTAGGCCCTGTCCTGCAAGTTCGTCAGGTGAGAGGCGCGGGCGAGCGACCCGGAGACGGTGCCGCCGCGATGCCCTCATACCGGAGGTATACGGGCATCGCGGCGGTGCCGTCTCCGGGTCCCTCGGCTGCCACTGTCGCCCGACGAACTTGCAGGACAGGGCCTCTAGCCGAAGTTCCTGCGCTCGCCGCGGTACGTGGGCACGGTGCGCTCGATGCTGTCGCCGTGCACCAGGTGCACCTCGTCGAACCGCTCGAACAGCTCACCGGCCTTGGCGTGCCGCATCCAGACCCGGTCGCCGATCTTCAACTGCTCGGCGGCCTTGCCGGTGACCGGCGTCTGCACCTCGCCGGCGCCTTCGAGGCCGAGCGTCTTCAGCCCCTCCGGCAGGTACGGCGACGGCTGGCGGTCGGGCGTCGACGTGCCGGACGCGATGTACCCGCCGGCGAACAGCGTCGCGACCCGCCTGGTCGGCTTGCGCACCACCGACAACGCGAAGAGCGCCGACGGTTCGGGCTTGAAGGCCTGGTAGCCGTCGAAGAGCGTCGGCCCGAAGAGCCCGGATCCCGCCGCGAGCTCCGTGACGGACGGGTCGGTGCCGGTGAGCTCCAGGCTGCCGGTGCCACCGCCGTTCACGAACTCGAGCTCCGCGACCTGCCTGACAGCGTTGACCACCGCCGTCCGGCGCCCGATCAGCTCGGGCCCGGACTTCGACTGGATGAACCGGATGCCGAGCGCCCGCAGCGGCTGACCGGGCGGGTTGTCGCCGAGTCCCGCGATCTGCCCTTCGTACGCCATGATCCCGACGAGCTTGAACCCGTTGCGCCGCACGATCTTCGCCGCGAGCGCCCCCGCCTGCTGCGGGGTGAAGACCGGCGAGCGGCGGACTCCGATGTGGACACCGGGCAGCGGCTTCCACGAGACGTCGAGCTCCAGGCAGACCCGGATGTCCGCGTGCGGCCCGATGGCCGAGTCCACGAAGTCGAGCGACTCCACCGAGTCGACCATGATCGTGACGCGCTGACGTGCCGTTTCGTTGGCCGCGAGCTTCTGCAGGGACGCCCGGTCCGCGGTCGGGTAGGCGACGAGCAGGTCTTCGCTGACGTTCTGCTCGGACAGCCACAACGCCTCGGCCAGCGAGTAGCACATGACCCCGGCGAAACCGGGCCGTTCGAGCACCCGGCTCACCAGGTCGCGCACGCGGATCGACTTGCTCGCCACCCGGATCGGATGACCGGCAGCGCGACGGGCGAGGTCCGCCGCGTTGTGGTCGAAGGCATCCAGGTCGACGATCGCGAACGGAGGATCCAGATCCTTCGTCGCGGCATCGAGTCGAGTTCTGCGCATGCCCTGACGGTACGTCCTCAACCCTTGAAACGTGAAGAGCTTTCACTTACGTTACTCGCAGGTCACACTCTCTCGTGGAGGTTCGCGTGTGGACGAACTGGGCTAAAACGGCGTCGTGCTCAGCGCGCATCGTCCACCCGGCCAGCACCGACGAGATCGTGACAGCGGTCCTCTCCGGTTCCCGCGTGCGCGCCCGAGGCAGCGGCCACTCGTTCAACGACATCGCCGTGGCCTCCGAGGTCGCGCTGGACCTGGACCGCTGGACCGGCATCGTCCGCGCGGACACGGAAACCGGCCTGGTCACCGTCCGCTCCGGCACCCCGCTCTGGGCGTTCAACGCAGACCTGCACCGCCTCGGCCTGGCCATGCCGAACCTGGGCGACATCGACGCGCAAACCGTGGCCGGCGCGGTCTCCACCTCGACCCACGGCACCGGCGGCAAACTCGGCGTCCTGGCCACCGCGATCCACTCGCTGGAACTGGTCCTCGCCGACGGCTCGGTCGTGCAGTGCTCGCGCGACGAACGCCCGGACCTGTTCAACGCCGCCCGCGTGGGCCTGGGCGCACTCGGCGTCATCAGCACCCTGACCCTGCAGTGCGTCCCGTCGTTCGTCCTGCAGGCCTCCGAATCCCCCGGCCGCCTCGACGCCGTGCTGGAGCAGTTCGACGACCTCTGCGCAGTCGAGGACCACGTCGAGTTCCACTGGTTCACGCACTCGGACCGCGTGATCCTCAAGCGCAACAACAGGATCACCACCCAGGCCCGCCCGCTCTCGAAGCTCCGCCAGACCTGGGAGTACGAGGTGATGGAGAACGCCGCGTTCGGCGCCGTCACCAAGGTGGCGAAGACCTTCCCCCGCTACACCCAGCGCCTCAACGAACTCTGCGGCTCGCTCATCTCCGAACGGTCCTATTCGGACTACTCGCACAACGTCTTCGTGACCCCGCGCCGAGTCCGCTTCGTGGAGACCGAGTTCTCGATCCCCCGCGAGACCCTGATGGACGTGATCGGCGAACTCCGCGCGGTGGCCAGGAAACTGGACGCCCGCGACCACCTGATCGTCCCGTGCGAGGTGCGCGTGGCCCAGGCCGACGACATCTGGCTGTCCACGGCGAACGGCCGCGACACCGCGTACATCTCGATGCACCAGGCACTCGGCATGCAGTACAAGGCGTTCTTCGACGCGTACGCACGCATCGCGGCGTCCGTGGGCGGCCGCCCGCACTGGGGCAAGTTGCACGACCTCACCGCCGCGGACCTGCGCCCGCTGTACCCGCACTTCGACGACTTCCTGAAGGTGCGGGACGAGGTCGACCCGGGCAGGACGTTCACGAACGCCTACCTGGACCGCGTCCTAGGCACCTGACCAAACGCGAAGCCGAAGGCGAGCCGACCCGACGGCGTAGCCGAGGCGGTTGGCTTTTGCTTTTGCCCTTAGCCAAGAGGGCCCGGCGGTGGGGTCCCGTCACGAGGCGCGCCACAGCTCTTGCTGCACCAGAGCAGGGGTGTCAAACGGACACGCTCTTCGTCCGTTTGACACCCCTGCTCTGGTGTGGCCCGCTCTTGGCTCGACTTGTGACGGGACCCCACCGCCAACGCAACCACACTACGAAACAGGCAGCCGCCCAACACAAACAGGCGTGCCATCAACCCGCTCATCGCGCGGTGCCCCCCGATCAGATTGCCGGGGGTCTGGGGGCAGAGCCCCCGGAGGGAAGCACGCAAGGCGAACCCGCAAACGCAACAGGGGAACCCTACGAAACGGCGCGAACCGCCTCAGCGACCGGCGTCTCGCCGTTCACCAGCTCGATCGTCTTGCCGATCGTGTTGCGAGCGTCGAGCAACTCCGCCAGCACGGCGGCGACGTCCGCCCGTGTGACCGGAGACCGAGGCAACCGAGGCGCCCCAAGCGTGACCAGCCCGGTAGCCGGATCGTTCACCAACGGCCCAGGCCGCAAGATCGTCCACTCCAGATCACGCGGCTTCAGGTCCTCTTCGGCGAGCTTCTTCGCCTTGAGGTACACGGCGAACTCGGGATCCACCGAGGGCGAGTCAGCGGACTCGATCCCCACCGTGGACACCTGGAGGAACCGCCGCACCCCGGCCTCGACAGCAGCGGAGGCGAAGAGCGCAGCGGCCCCGTAGTCCACGGTGTCCTTCCGGGCGGCGCCGGATCCGGCGCCCGCACCAGCGGCGAACACTGCCGCGTCTGCACCGTTCAAATACGCGGCGACCGAGTCCAGAGAGGCGGACTCCAGGTCGCACAACACCGGAACGGCTCCGGCTTCCTGCACATCACCAAAATGATCGGGGTTTCGGACCAACGCGGTGGCGGCGTGTCCACGGGTGGCCAGCTGCTGCTCGAGAAGCAGCGCGATCTGCCCGTGTCCGCCGGCTATGACTACTCGCATAGGCCGACCGTAGATCAGGACGCGGTGGCGAGCACCTGCTCGTAGACGAGCTCGTTGACCCAGCGGGTGATGGCAGTGTCCTCGGCGGGGACCATTTCCTGGCGGCCGGAGACGTCGACCGAGAGGTCCTTCTCGTCGTCCGCCAGCAGGACGGAGACGCCGTAGCGGCGGACGCGCGGCAGGCAGTTGGCGAGGTAGTCGTGCGAGAACGCGACCGACTCGGGGAGGACGACCGCGGCGTTGCCGTAGCGGGCGAAGGGGACCGCGGAGGCGAGGGCGGTGCGCCAGTGGCGGGCGACGGCGAGGACGCCGACGATGCGGACGGCGGCCGGCGGGACGCGGCCTTCCATCTCCGGCCACACCCAGGTGGAGACGGTGGTCTTGTCGGCCTCGGGGGCCGCGCCGACGCAGACGCGCTCGGCGTGGGCGTCGGCCAGGAGTTCGGCCACCACGACGACCTTGCGGCCCATCAGGACCATTTCCGGGAGAACGACTCCGTGCCAGCCGAGGCGGATCGCCGCAGCGGCTGCCAACTCCTCGACGGACGCGGGCAGTTCCGGAACCGGGACCGGGGTGGTCGACAGACCGTTCGAGCTGTCGAGTGCCGCGATCCTTGCTGGGGTGCTGCTCACGCCAGTGCCTCCTCGTCACCCGCGGCGGGAGATCCGCCGCGTTTCGACTCGTGCTCTGCATAAGAATTAGCAGCAAGCCCCCGGCCCGCCCCCAGGTCAGCGCACCCCCTGCGATCGACGGCGCCGACCGGTCGGTGACCGGTCGAAGAGTGGTGTGGCGAATTCGGTCCTACGGTGCTGCCGTCTGGGTGACGTTAATCCGTATGGACGCACCAAAAGACCTGCTCAGGGTGGGCGCGTCAGGCGTGGCGGCAAATTTCCGCCCAGCGGTGCCGGTCACCGTCCGCCGACCGTTCACCGCTCCAGAACGACCACCTACATGATGATCACGGTCTTGCCGCGACTGTGACCTGCGAAAACATCGAATGCTTCACGCAAAGGCACACGTCGGGCGATCGGCACTTCGAGGTCGCCGGCCTGGACCATGGACGCCAAGCGCACCAACGTCTCCCGCGAGCCCTTCATGCTGAAGTTCTGTGCGGCATCAGCAGAAACGAAGTTCGTGTTGAACGCCAACGGCGCGTAGCGCGCGTTCGCCTCGAACGACGAACGGTCGGCGCTCACGAGGTCGATGAGCGCATCAGCTTCCACAAGCGAGTCGCCACGCCCCACGGGAATCACGCGCTTGCCCGCCGCACGCGCGATCTGGACGGCGAACGACCCGACGCCACCCGTCGCACCGACGACCAACACGGATTCCGCAGTGCCGAGCGCCTCGACCAACTGCAATGCCGTCATGCCCGCAGTGGGCAATGCGGCGGCGACCGCAGGATCGAGGTCTTCCGGCAACGGAGCCAACGCGTTCCCGGCCGGAACTGTGACGTACTCGGCGTATGTTCCCTCGCCGACCGGGCGCCGGAAGAAGGTGCCGAAAATCCTCTCTCCGGAACCGACGACCTCACCCGCACCATCAGTTCCGGGAACCAGCGGGAACCGATGAGGAGCCGAGTCGCGCAGCATCCCGTTCACGACTTTGCGGTCGAACGGGTTGACGCTCGCCGCGAACAACCGCACCTTGAGCTCGTTCGGACCCGCCTGCGGCTCGGGAACCTCCACGAGGCCCAGTTCCGCGCCGAACTCGGCTGCCGCTATCGCCCACATGCTGGCCCCCGAACGAGTGACAGACATCACCTGTTGGATCAAGGAATCCGATCCTGCCGATCAACGAAAGAACCCCCCTCGCGATTCCGCGAGGGGGGTTCCATCTGTCTTTCGATGGGCAAGGGGGGAGTTGAACCCCCACGTCCTTTCGGACACACGGACCTGAACCGTGCGCGTCTGCCATTCCGCCACTTGCCCCTGGAGACGTTGGAAACACTAGCACGCGCCCAAACCAGCTTCCTAATCGCCCCCCTGTAAGCGCCGTCGTACCCGGATACGATCGGGGTGGGAGCCCGTCCGCGTGGAAGGAGTCGACATGGGCCTGCAACGCTTCGAGCGCAAGCTCGAAGGTCTCGTCGGCAACACCTTCGCGCGGGTGTTCGGCGGCAGCGTGGTGCCCCAAGAGGTGGCACAGGCACTGCATCGGGAGGGTGACGGCAACATCCGCGAGCTCGCGGGTGGCAGACTGCTAGCCCCCAACCACTACAAGGTGCTCCTCGGACCTCAGGACCACGAACGTCTTGCGGGCGACGAGCAGGATGAACTACGCATCACACAGCTTCTCGCAGAGGGCCTGCGAGAGCACCTGGCCGAGTCCGGATGGGATACCTATGGTGACGTCGTAGTCTCCCTGGAGCGCTCCGAGGCGCTGCACACCGGACAGTTCCGAACCAGCTCGTCCGTCGACCCCGACGTGAAAGCGGCCAGCCGACGGTCAGCACAACCTCGCACCGCAGGAGACCGACCCATGAGCCAGCCACCCGGCTACGGACAAGGACAGGGCCAGCCCGGCCAGGACCCTTATGGTCAGGGCGGCTACGGCCAGCAGGGCTACGACCAGCAGGGCTACGGCCAGCAGCAGCAACAGGGCTACGGCCAGGACCAGGGCTACGGCCAGCAGCAAGGCGGCGGCTACGGCCAGGACCAGGGCTATGGCCAGCAGCAGGGCTACGGCCAGCAGGGCTACGACCAGGGATATGGCGGCGGCCAGCAGGGCGGCGGCTACGACCAGGGTTACGGCCAGCAGCAGCAGGGCTACGACCAGGGTTACGGCGGCGGCCAGCAGGGCTACGGCCAGGACCAGGGTTACGGCCAGCAGCAGGGCTACGGCCAGCAGGGCTACGACCAGGGCTACGGCGGCGGCCAGCAGGGCGGCGGCTACGACCAGGGCTACGGCCAGCAGCAGGGCGGCGGTTACGACCAGGGTTACGGCCAGCAAGGTGGCTACGACCAGGGCTACAACCAGGGCGGATACGCCCCGCCGGCCACCCAGGGCGGCAACCGTCAGCTCAACGCGACGCTGCACCTCGACGACGGATCGAACCGGACGTACAACCTGAAGCAGGGTGGAAACGTCGTAGGACGTGGGCAGGAAGCCGACTTCCGCCTCCCGGACACGGGTGTCTCCAGGCGCCACCTGGAAATCTCCTGGGACGGGCAGAATGCGATGCTCGCTGATCTCGGTTCGACCAACGGCACCACGGTGAACGGGACGCCAGTGCAGACTTGGCAGCTCGCGGAAGGCGACGTCGTCCGCATCGGCCACTCGTCTCTGGTCTTCCGCACCGCGGGCTAGTGGTCGATACGGGCATCGGTAAGCAACTCAAGGCAGGAGCGGTTACAACCGGTGCAAGAGCTGGTGATGCAGCTGACCAGAGCGGGCTTTCTCGTGCTCCTCTGGCTCTTTGTGCTGGCCGCCCTACGTGTGGTCCGCTCTGATCTATACGCAGCCTCAGGGCTCCGGGCGTCAGGTCTGCCCGGATTCCGGAGGTCCGAGAAGTCGGCGAGGGGAAGCAAGGCACCTCGGCAACTCGTGGTCACCCACGGGGCGCTGACCGGTACCCGCATCTCGCTCGACGGCAGGCCGATCCTGATCGGCCGCGCTGACGACTCCACCCTGGTCCTGGACGACGACTTCGCGTCGACCAGGCACGCGCGGCTGTCCATGCGCGGTACCGACTGGTACGTGGAGGACCTCGGCTCCACGAACGGCACCTACCTGGACCGAGCCAAGGTCACCGCACCCCTGCGCGTACCTCTCGGCACCCCGATCCGCATTGGCAAAACGGTGATCGAGCTGCGCTCATGACCTTGGTTCTTCGATACGCGGCCCGCAGCGACAGGGGCCTGGTTCGTTCCAACAACCAGGACTCCGTGTACGCGGGCCCCCGCCTGCTCGCAGTAGCCGACGGCATGGGTGGCCACGCCGCCGGTGAGGTCGCGAGCAAGGTGGTCATCGCCTCGCTGGCCCACGTCGACGACGACGAGCCGGGCGACGACCTCCTCGGCAAGCTGCGCGACGCGGTCGCGAGTGGCAACGGCGCCATCTCCGAGCTCGTGACGAGCGACCCGGACCTGGAGGGCATGGGCACCACGCTCACGGCCATCCTGTTCGCGGGCAACCGCCTCGGGCTCGTGCACATCGGCGACTCGCGCGCGTACCTCCTGAGGGAGGGCTCCTTCGCGCAGATCACGCACGACGACACGTTCGTCCAGTCGTTGATCGACGAGGGCCGGATCACCCCGGACGAGGCCGCCACGCACCCGCAACGCTCGCTGCTGCTGCGCGCCCTCACGGGGCACGACTTCGAGCCCAGTCTCACGGTGCGCGAGGCGCGCGCCGGCGACCGGTTCCTGCTCTGCTCGGACGGTCTGTCCGGCGTCGTGAGCCTGGAGACGCTCGACGAGGCGATCCGCATCCCCGACCCGCAGGCCTGCGCGGACCGGATGATCGAGCTGGCGCTCAAGGGCGGCGGTCCCGACAACGTCACGGTGATCGTGGCGGACGTCGAGGACGTCGACTTCGGCGACAACTACCCGATCGTCGGTGGCGCGGCCGGTGACGGCAGCGACGAGCACAACACTCCCCCGGACTCGGCGGCCTCGCGGGCGGCGACGCTCACGCAGCAGCGTCCGCCCATGCCGCAGCGCATGGACGCACCGCCGCCTCCGCCGCCCGACCCGAAGCGCAAGAAGCGCAACGCCATCAAGGCGTTCGCGATCGTCTTCGTGCTGGTGCTGCTCGCGGCGGTCGTGGCGGTCGGCGGCAAGCTGTGGATCAACACCCAGTACTACGTCGGCGCCACCGAGGACGGCCAGGTCGCGATCTTCCGCGGCCTCAACGGCTCGGTGCTCGGCTTCAAGCTGTCGTCCAAGATCGAGGACTCGTGCCCGCCCGGATCCACGGGCTGCACCCCGATCACGCTGAAGGACCTGCAGGAAGCCGGCCGCAAGACGATCACCGCGGGCATCCGCAGCGACAACGGCCTGGACGGCGCGCGCGCCGCGGTCCGGTTGCTGCGCACCGAACACATGCTGCCGCTGTGCAAGGACACGTCGTCGACGCCGACCACCCCGTCGACGCCCTCGACGACGCCGTCCACCCCGAGCAGCACTCCGTCCGGTACCGGCACGCCGTCCGCCAACGGTTCGGTCGCGCCGTCGACCGGTGCGTCGGAGCCCTCACTCACCCCGTCCCAGCAGCAGGTCGGTGTGGAATGCCGGGAGGGTCCGTAGTTGATGGGCTCGCCCGCCCCCACCGGGGAAGGCTCACCAGGCGCGTCGCTGGCGACGAGCACGTCGCCAGGACTGAAGGCGCCGACGCGACGCGGCACCGAACTGGTGATGCTCTCGTTCGCCGCCGGTCTCGTGACGCTGGCACTGATCCTGGTCGAACTGAACCAGGAGCGCTCGCTGAGCCTGCGCATCCTGTACCTGGGTCTCGCGTACCTCGGCCTCTTCGCGTGCGCTCACCTCGCCGTCCGCAGGTGGGCGCCGTACGCGGACCCGGCGATCCTGCCGTGCGTCGCGTTGCTGAACGGGCTCGGACTGGTGACCATCCACCGGATCGACCTGGCGCTCGAGGGCACCGTCTTCCCCGACGGCTCGACGTGGGACCCGGTGGCGTTCAAGCAGGTCATCTGGACCGCCATCGGGTTGTTGCTGTTCGCGGCGACGCTGAAGTTCCTGCCGGACCACCGCATGCTCGCGCGGTTCGGCTACACGTTCGGCCTCGTCGGTCTCGTCGCGCTGATGCTCCCCGGTGTGCTGCCGGGCTTCATCGCGCCCGAGATCAACGGCGCGAAGATCTGGCTGCGCCTCGGCCCGTTGTCGATCCAGCCGGGTGAGTTCGCCAAGATCCTCTTGATGGTCTTCTTCGCCGCGTTCCTGGTGTCGAAGCGGGACCTGTTCACCGTGGCGGGCCGCCGGTTCCTCGGCATGGACCTGCCCCGCGCCCGCGACCTCGGCCCGCTGTTCGCGGCCTGGGGCGTCACGGTCGCGGTCATGGTGCTGCAGAAGGACCTCGGGTCCTCGCTGCTGTTCTTCGGCATCGTGCTCGTGCTGCTCTACGTCGCCACCGAACGCGCAGCCTGGGTCGTGCTCGGCCTCGGCCTGTTCTCCGGCGGTGCGATCGTCGCGTGGAAGCTCTTCACGCACGTGCAGCAGCGCGTGGCGAACTGGCAGGACCCGATCGCCCGCTACGACGTGGTCGGCGGCGGCTACCAGATCTCGCAGTCGCTGTTCGCGCTCGCGACCGGCGGCATCGGCGGTGCCGGGCTCGGCGCCGGCCGGCCGGAGATGATCCCGGAGTCCAACACCGACTTCATCACCGCCGTGATCGGCGAGGAGCTCGGGTTCGTCGGCTTCGCGGCCCTGCTCCTGGTCTACATGATCTTCGCGTTGCGCGGCCTGCGCGGCGCCATCTCGGTGCGCGACAGCTTCGGCAAGCTCCTGGGCGGCGGTCTCGCGTTCGCGGTCTGCTTCCAGGTGTTCATCGTCGTCGGCGGTATCACCAAGCTGATCCCGATGACGGGTATCACCGCGCCGTTCCTGTCCTACGGCGGTTCGTCGCTGCTCGCGAACTACATCCTGGTCGCGTTGCTACTGCGAATTTCTGCGGCGGCGAGGGCCCCGCAGCGGGTCGCGAAGCCGAAACCGCAACAACCGGCTATCGCCGACCAGCACACTGTGATGGTGGAGCGTCCCAAATGAACACACCGCTCCGCCGCGTCGGCATGGCCATGATGGTCATGATCGTGCTCCTGCTGGGCAACGCCACGTGGGTCCAGGTGATCAACGCCGACGAGTGGCGCAAGAACGCGTACAACCGCCGGGTGCTGCTCGACGAGTACGCCCGCAAGCGCGGGCTGATCATCGCCGCGGACGGCACCACGATCGCGGACGTGAAGGAGACGACCGACCGTCTCCGGTTCCTGCGCACCTACAGCAACGGCCCGGTCTACGCGCCGGTGACGGGGTACCTGTCGGTCACCTACGGCACGTCCGGCATGGAACGCGCCGAGAACGACCTGCTCAACGGCTCGGACGACCGGCTGTTCACCCGCCGCGTCTCGGCGTTGATCACCGGTCGCGACCCGGTCGGCGGCAACGTGCAGCTCACGCTGAACGCCAAGCTGCAGCAGACCGCGTTCGACCAGCTGACCGCCAAGGGCTACACGGGTTCCGTCGTCGCGATCAAGCCGGACACCGGTGAGATCCTCGCGATGGCGAGCACCCCGTCCTACAACCCGAACCTGCTCGCGAGCCACGACTCGAACGAGCAGGCGTCGGCGTGGAAGCAGCTCAACGCGGAGGACTCCGGCGACCCGCTGCTCAACCGCGCGACGCAGGCGCTCTACCCGGCGGGGTCGACGTTGAAGGTCGTCGTCGCGGCGGCCGCGCTCGCCGACGGCAAGAACAAGGACACGCAGTACACCGCCAAGGGCTCGATCACGCTGCCGGGCAGCCAGACGCAGCTGCCGAACTTCAACGGCACCCCGTGCGGCCCCGGCGAGACGGTGTCGATGGAGACCGCGCTCGCGAAGTCGTGCAACACGGCGTTCGGTGAGATGGCGGGCCAGCTCGGCGCGAACAAGCTGCGCCGCCAGGCCGAGAAGTTCGGGTTCAACGACACGGACCTCACCGTGCCGCTGCCCGTCGAGACCTCGACGCTCGGCCCGATCCCCGACGACGCGTCGCTGTACCAGACCGGCATCGGCCAGCGCGACGTGCAGATCACGCCGCTGGAGAACGCGGTGATCGCGGCGACGATCGCGAACAACGGCAAGCGCATGCAGCCGTACCTGGTGTCGAAGATCCTCGGGCCGGACCTGAAGTCGATCGACGACACCGAGCCCGACGAGGTCGAGACCGCGATGAGCACGGCGAACGCCAACACGTTGCGGGACATGATGATCCAGTCGGAGATCAGCACCGGTGGCGAGGGCCGTCTGCAGAACGTGCAGGTGGCGTCGAAGACCGGTACCGCCGAGCACGGCGCCGACGTCACGAAGAACAACCCGCACGCCTGGTACATCGCCTTCGCGCCGGCGCAGAAGCCGGAGATCGCGATCGCGGTCATCGTGGAGGACGGCGGCGACCGCGGCCTGGGCGCCACCGGCGGCAAGGTCGCCGCGCCGATCGGGCGCGCCGTGATGAACGCGTACCTGGCAGGCCGCTGATGCTCACCAAGGGCCAGCTCCTCGCCGACCGCTACCGCCTGACCAGGCGGATAGCGGTCGGTGGCATGGGCGAGGTCTGGGAAGCGGCGGACGACCGGCTCGACCGCCGCGTCGCTGTGAAGGTGCTCAAGGCGGAGCTCTCAGGAGATCCCGAGTTCCTGCACCGCTTCCGCGTCGAGGCGCGGATGACCGCGTCGCTGAACCACCCCGGCATCGCGTCGGTGCACGACTACGGCGAGACCGCGTCCGTCAGCGACGGGCCGGAGGACACGGCGTACCTGGTGATGGAGCTCGTCGAGGGCGAACCGCTCGCGACGATCATCTCCCGCGGCCGGCTGACCGCCGAGGTGACGCTGGACCTGCTGGAGCAGACCGGGAACGCGTTGCAGGCGGCCCACGAACGCGGGCTCGTGCACCGGGACGTGAAGCCCGGCAACATCATGGTGACCCCTTCGGGCAAGGTGAAGATCACCGACTTCGGCATCGCGAAGGCCGTGGACGCGGCACCCGTGACGCGATCCGGCATGGTGATGGGCACCGCGCACTACATCGCACCCGAACAAGCTCTTGGCGGCGAAGCCGAACCGGCGAGCGACGTCTACTCGTTGGCGGTGTGTGGCTACGAGTGCATGGCCGGTCACCGGCCGTTCCTGTCCGACAACGCGGTGACCGTCGCGATGATGCACATCCGCGACATCGCGCCGCCGTTGCCGCGCGACGTTCCGCCGGGTGCGCGGGCGTTGATCGAGGCGACGCTGGTCAAGGACCCGAGGCAGCGCTACCGGACCGGTGGCGAGTTCGCCGCGGCCGTCAGCGCCGTGCGGGTGGGCCAGCCGTTGCCGACGCCCTCCGGTTTCACGATGCCCC
Source organism: Lentzea sp. CA-135723 (assembly GCF_050936595.1). Taxonomy (NCBI): domain Bacteria; kingdom Bacillati; phylum Actinomycetota; class Actinomycetes; order Pseudonocardiales; family Pseudonocardiaceae; genus Lentzea; species Lentzea sp. CA-135723. The sequence goes on from NZ_JBNJMK010000001.1 coordinate 5,786,916, forward strand.
CACCGATCCCGCAGCAGGTCACGCAGCCGCCGCAGGTGTCGCAGCCGCTGCCGATCCCGCCGCAGGTCGCGCCCCAGATGCCGCACCACCCGAGCGGTCCGGTGCGTGCCGGCACCCATCCGGCGCACCAGACCGGCATGCAACCGGTGCACCAGACGGGAACGTTCACCCCCATGCCGACGCCACCGGGGAGAAACCGGACCGCGGTCTGGGTTATGGTCGCTTTTCTGGTGGCAGTGCTGCTCGTGCTCGGCGTGGTCCTCCTGTGGAAGTTCACCGTCAAGCAGAACGACGGCAGCAGCGGGCAGGGCAGCCGGACGACGTCGTCCAGCACGGCGAACCCGAACGCTCCGGCGAACGGTCAGGCGAAGCCCGACTCCGCCGACCGGATACCGGGCAGTTCGCCGCAGCGGATCGACGAGGACGACTACATCGGTCGTTCCGGCGACGAGGTCAGCATCGACCTGATCGGCCACGGCCTGGAACCCGACGTGCGCAGCGCGCAGGGCACGGCACCGGGCGACTTGAAGAAGTGCCGGGTCACCGCCATCGCGCCCACGGGCGAGGTGCCGGTCGGCTCGAAGGTGAGGGTGACGTGCGCGCCATGAGCAAGACCAGAACCGAGTTCGGAACACCGTCGACTAGGAGCGGGACGAAGCACCGATGAGCACTCCGCGACTGCTCTCAAACCGCTACGAACTGGGTGAGACTCTCGGGTACGGCGGCATGTCCGAGGTCCACAAGGGGCGGGACGTCCGCCTCGGCAGAGACGTGGCGATCAAGGTGCTGAGGGCCGACCTCGCTCGTGACTCCCAGTTCCAGGAACGCTTCCGGCGTGAGGCGCAGAACTCCGCCGCTCTGAACCACCCGGCGATCGTCGCCGTCTACGACACAGGTGAGACGCAGACCGAGTACGGCCCGCTGCCGTACATCGTGATGGAGTTCGTCGACGGACGGACGCTGCGCGACATCGTGAAGACCCAGGGTCCGCTGTCGGGCAAGCGCGCGATGGAGGTCATGGCCGACGTCTCGGCCGCGCTCGACTTCAGCCACCGCCACGGCATCGTGCACCGCGACGTGAAGCCCGCCAACGTGATGATCACGAAGTCCGGCGCCGTCAAGGTGATGGACTTCGGCATCGCCCGCGCGCTGCACGACGGCCAGGCCGCGGTCACCCAGACCGCGGCGGTCATCGGCACGGCCCAGTACCTGTCGCCTGAGCAGGCGCGCGGCGAGTCCGTCGACGCCCGTTCGGACGTGTACGCGGCCGGCTGTGTGCTGTTCGAACTGCTGACGGGCGAGCCGCCGTTCACCGGTGACTCGCCGGTGGCCGTGGCGTACCAGCACGTCAGGGAAGACCCGAAGGCGCCGTCGCAGCTCAACCCGAAGGTGTCGCCGCAGCTCGACGCGATCGTGCTGAAGGCGATGTCGAAGGGCCCGGCCAACCGCTACCAGTCGGCCGCGGAGATGCGTGCCGACCTGGTCCGCGTGCTGTCCGGCCAGCGTCCGTCCGCCCCGGCCGTGATGACGGCCGAGGACCGCACCGCCGTGATGAACGAGCAGGCGCGCGCCCCGCGCACGCAGGTCGTCTCCAGCGGTGGCGGCGGCAGGCACCGGCCGGCGGCGTTGAAGTCGGAGCCGGACGACTACGACCCGATCGCCGACGAGGAAGAGGAACGGCGCGCCCGCCGCAAGAAGGCGATCATGGTGACGCTGGTGGTGATCCTCTGCCTGGCCGTGCTCGGTCTCGCCGCGTGGATCACCAACAGCCTGATGAACCAGAGCAGCGGCACGTCGGCCGAGAAGGTCGCGGTGCCGTCGATCGTGGGGCTGAGCGCGGTCGACGCCAGGGAGAAGCTGACCAAGGCCGGTCTGCAGGGTTCCCAGCAGGAGATCGCCTGCGAGCCCGGTGCGGCAGGCGCCCCCGCGACGTGCACCGCCGACCAGATCAACAAGGTCGTCAACACGGACCCGCCGGAGGGCACCTCGGTCGCCAAGGGCACCACGGTGAAGTTCTCCATCGGCACGCCGCCGGGCGAGGGCACCGTGCCGGACCTCGCCGGCAAGACCCCTGCCGAGGCCCAGGGCATCCTCGACAAGGACCCCAACGGCTTCAAGCTGCAGCAGAGCGACCAGACCGTCGAGGTCGACGACGCGTCCAAGGCCGGCAAGATCGCGCAGCAGAACCCCGCCGTCGGCCTGAAGCTGAAGAAGGGCGGCACGATCACCATCCAGCTCGGCAAGGCGCCGGACAAGGTGAACGTGCCGGGTGTCGTCAACAGCGACAAGGACGACGCGCAGCAGACGCTCGAGGGCTCCGGCTTCAAGGTCGTCATCGAGACGGTCGACAGCCCCAAGCCCGAGGGCACCGTGATCCAGCAGACCCCGGCCGCCAACAGCAAGGTGGACAAGAACACCACCGTCACGCTGAAGGTCTCGAAGGGCAACCAGTTCGAGATGCCGGACCTCGTCAACCTGGACAAGAAGGAAGCGGAGCAGAAGCTGCGCGCGCTGGGCTGGAACGCCTCCTTCAACGTCCAGAACCAGCAGGTCCTCGACCCGTCGAAGCGGGACCAGGTGCTCTCGCAGCAGCCGACGAAGGGCACGCTGATCACCAAGGGCACCGCGGTGACCGTCACGGTCGCCACGCTGGGCGCCGGCGGTAGTTAGGTCTTCACGCGCAAAGGGGGCGGCTTCCTGCTTGAGGAAGCCGCCCCTTTTTTTGCTGGTCAGAGCCGGGCGGCCGCGGCGAGCGTGCGCATGCCGTTCTCCAGCTGCGCGACCGTGGCCTCGGGAACCTCGAAGCCGCAGACCTTCAGCCAGTTGGCGAGCATGCGATGACCGCCGTCGGTCAGCACGGACTCGGGGTGGAACTGCACGCCCTCGACCGGCAGCTCCCGGTGCCGCATGCCCATGACGATGCCGGTCTCCGTCTTGCCGGTGACCTCGAACTCCGCGGGGATCGTCTCCGGCAGCACCGTCAGCGAGTGGTACCGCGTGGCGATGAACGGCTGCGGCACCCCCTTGAGCACACCGCGACCCTCGTGAAAAACGATGCTCGTCTTGCCGTGCAGCAACTCGGGCGCGCGATCGACCGTGCCACCCCACACGACACCGATCGCCTGATGGCCGAGACACACGCCGAACACCGGCTTGCCGATGTCCGCGCACTTCTTGATGACGTCGATGCTCGCACCGGCACGCTCCGGCGTGCCGGGCCCCGGGCTGACGAGCACACCGTCGACCTCGTCGATCTCGTCGAGGTCCACCTCGTCGTTGCGCCGCACGACGCACTCGGCCCCGAGCTGGGCGAGGTACTGGACCAGGTTGTAGACGAAGCTGTCGTAGTTGTCGACCACGAGCACGCGCATGGAGAGAGCTTAGTTGGTCGGCGCGAGTGAGTTAGCTCTCGTCTGCGTTGAGGTTAGGCTACCCTAAAATAGGTGTCATGAGTCGCCCCTTGCGCGTCGCGATCGTCGGCGCCGGACCGGCCGGCGTCTACGCCGCCGACATCCTGACCAAGTCCGACGTCGACGCGCAGATCGACCTCTTCGAGAAGCTGCCGGCCCCGTACGGCCTGGTCCGCTACGGCGTCGCACCGGACCACCCCCGCATCAAGGGCATCGTGGGTGCGTTGCAGAAGGTGCTCGACCGGCCATCGGTCCGGTTCTTCGGCAACGTCGAGTACGGCGTCGACATCAAGCTCGACGACCTGCGCCAGTTCTACGACGCGGTGATCTTCTCCACGGGCGCCTCCGCCGACCGCGCGATGGACATCCCCGGCATCGACCTGCCCGGCAGCTTCGGCGCGGCGGACTTCGTGTCCTGGTACGACGGCCACCCCGACGTGCCGCGCTCGTGGCCGCTGACCGCGACTTCCGTCGCCGTGCTCGGCGTCGGCAACGTCGCTCTCGACGTGGCTCGGGTGCTCGCCAAGACCGCGGACGAGCTGCTGGTCACCGAGATCCCGGTGAACGTCTACGAGGGCCTGGCCGCCTCGCCCGTCACCGACGTGCACGTCTTCGGGCGTCGCGGTCCGGCGCAGGCGAAGTTCACGCCGCTGGAGCTGCGGGAGCTCGACCACTCCCCCAACGTCGAGGTCATCGTGCACGCGGAGGGCATCGAGTTCGACGAGGCGTCGATGCACGCGATCCGGACCAACAAGCAGGTCGAGATGATCGTGAAGACGTTGCAGGAGTGGGCGATTCGCGACGTCGGCTCCCGCCCTCGACGACTGCACCTGCACTTCCTGGAAGCGCCGGTCGAGGTGCTCGGGGACTCGTGCGTGAGCGGGTTGCGGACCGAGACCCAGGAACTGACCGGCGACGGCAACGTGCGCGGTACCGGGGTGTTCACCGACTGGGACGTCCAGGCCGTTTATCGGGCCGTCGGATATCTGTCGACGCATTTGGTCGACATTCCGTTCGACCACGTTTCCGGGACCATTCCGCACGAGGCGGGGCGCGTTCTGGACCTGGACGAGGTGCCCATGCCCGGCGTTTACACGACCGGCTGGATCAAGCGCGGGCCCATCGGGTTGATCGGGCACACCAAGGGCGACGCGTTGGAGACCATCACCAGTTTGCTGGTGGACGCCGACTCGTTGCCTCGTGCCGCTTCGCCTGCCGCCGGGGCGGTGGTCGAGTTCCTCGCCGCTCGCGGGGTCCCGTTCGTCACCAATGACGGGTGGGGCCGGCTTGATGCCCACGAGATCGCGCTGGGGGCCGCTCACGGACGCGAGCGGATCAAGGTCGTTTCTCGTGAGGAGATGACTTCTGTCTCGAACGGCTGACGCCGTTCCTCGATGAGGCCGCCATCGCGCATTTGCGCGGTGGCGGTTTCACTTGTTTCGAGGTCACTGCGTGGTGACGTTGTTGAACGGCAGCTTCGGCTCCGCCCAGGGGAACACGACGAACATCAGCAACGCGACGATGCCCACGACCAGGACCACGGCCTCCAGCACGCGCACGGCGGTCGGGCCCGGCAGGTGGCGCCAGATCCAGCTGTACATCGGACTCAGGCCCCCGTCATCTCTGGCGGCACGAAGCCGTCGGCCACCGGGTAGCTCTTCGTTTCGATCGCGTGCACGATCAGGCGCTGCTTGTCGGAGAAGCGCGGGTGGCACGTCGTCAGGGTGAGCAGGCGCGCCAGCTTGTCCTCCGGGACGGCGGTGCCCACCTGGTGCGGGACCGGCGCGATCACCTCGCCCTGGGTGGGGGCGACGATCTCCTGGCCCACGGTCTTGCCGTACGCGTCGCCCAGCGTGGTGGAGAGCGGGGCAACGCCGGCGCAGGCGGCCTCTTTCGACTTCGGGTTGCTGGCCCAGCCCTGGACCTCGCTGCTCATCGGGAGCACCCGGTAGACGAACCACTGGGTCTGGGTCTGGACGACCACCGCGTTGCAGGACTCGAGCAGGTCCAGGTCGTTGAAGGGCGCGCCCTTGCCCACCCGGTGGCCCGCGATGGCGAAGTTGCCCGCCTCGCCCGGCTGGGCGGTGTCCTTGTAGTGGCCGGGACCGATTTCCAGGTGCTTGTCGGTCGTGCCTTCCACCACGGAGAACTTCCAGTCGTTGCCGAAGACCGGGATGTACATCTTCGCGAAGGCCTTGCCTTCGATCAGGTTCAGCTTCGACTGGCGGTTCGGGTCCGCCGGCGGGGGCGTGACGACGTTCGAGTTCCATTCGTTGTCGAGGGCCGCGGTCGCGTCCTGCTGCTTCTCCGCGGAGAGCAGATCGGTGACGTAGACCTCGTAGACGACGAACAGCAGAACCACCAGGCCCATGGTGATGAGGGCCTCGCCCACGCCTCGGACCGCTTTGCGGGCGAGGCTCTCCGGCGGCAGCTCCGCCTTCTTCGGGGCCTCGTCGTCGTAGTAGTCGTCCTCGTCGTAGTAATCGTCGTCGTAGTCGTCCTCGACGCGCGGGATCACCTCGGTGGGCGGGTCCACCGGGCGTGGGCGTGGGGGCATCTGACGCGGCGGCATTCCCCTCGGCGGGGTGCCGGGCGGCGGACCGGGACGGCCGGGGTGCGGCATGCCCCTGGCCGGGGTGCCGGGCGGCGGGAAGATCGGCCGCTGTTGCGTGTTCGGGGGCAGGCTTCCGGAGAAAGCGCTGGTGAACTGGGTTGCGTCCGGTGGAGGCATGGGCCGCGGAGAGGGCGTCGGCCGCACGTGCTGAAGGTCATCACGACGGGGTGCAGGGCGCCGTGGAGGCGGCTGCTGCGGTCCCGAGTTCACCTGAGAACCTCCGCGCGGACTGTGAACTGAAAACAACTGCGTCTGCAAGGTGGTTCGCTGACCACCGCCGCTACGTTAACGTGTCTCCTGAGTAGTGCACGTAAACTCGCGTCACTCACGGATATCCACGTCAGGCGAGGACAGCATGCCCAAGTCGAAGGTCCGGAAGAAGGCGGTCTACACCGCACCCACTGACCGCCGCACGCCGGTCAAGGTCAAGGCAGCGGGGCCGTCTCACCCGGTCTACGTCGTTGTCATGCTCGGCTTCATGCTGCTCGGCCTCGCGTGGCTGGTCGTCAACTACATCGCGGCCGAGAAGATCCCGTTCATGCTGGAGCTCGGGGCGTGGAACTTCGCCATCGGCTTCGCGCTCATGATCATCGGTCTGCTGATGACGATGCGCTGGCGCTAGGCGCACAGCCGCTCACAGTTCGCACAGGTCGGCCCGGACGTCACACGTCCGGGCCGACCTTTGTTCGCTTCGGGTTCACCTGGTTCATCCGAGCGTCACCGAAGCACACGGCTGTAAGTCATCCCCATTGGGGACAAGTCCTGTGGACAACTTTGCACCAAAATGCACAAGCGACGGTTTTCCCTCATGCGGACCCGTTCAGTTGTCCACATTTCATGCGGCACACTCGACAGTGTGACTCGCACCTGGTCCACGCCGGCCCCTGTCGTCCTCCTCGGGTGGATGGCGGCCGCCGCGCTCGCCGTCGCGACGCTCGTCGCCGACGACAACGCAGGACGTCTGCTCATCGGCCTGGCGACGCTGCTGGTCGCCTATCTCGCGGCGTTCGCCTCGCTGGCCCGGCCGCGGCTCACCGCCGACGCGAACGGTCTGGTCGTGCGCGGGTTCGCGAGCAGGACGCAGCTGCCGTGGCACGAGGTGAAGGTCAAGCTGCAGACCACGCGCAGGCTGGGGCGGGAGCAGCAGACGTTGGAGCTCGACGCCGAAGACCGTCTCGTGGTGCTCACGAGGCTGGACCTCGGCGCCGATCCCGAAGAGGTGGCCGGAGTGCTGCACGCACTGCGGCCGTGAAGCACTGCTAACGGCAGGTGTTGTACTCCAGGAGGAACTCCGCGGCCGTGTCCAGCTGCGCGGCGCGCAACGCGAACATGCCGACGAGCAGCACGGCGGCCGCCACCACGGCACCGGCCTGGTAGGCGTTGCGGTTCTGCCGCGGCGCCTTGACCATCGCGAGCGTCAGCAGGCCGCCGATCACGAGGCCGCCGAGGTGCCCGAGCAGTGACGCGTTGGTGAAGAGGTTCGACACCAGGTTGAGCACGACGATCACGACGATGGTCGAGATGTCCCGCTGCTGCCGCTTGAACACGATCAGCAGCGCGCCCATCAGGCCGAACACCGCGCCGGACGCGCCGGCGTACGTCGGGCAGACGCTGCCGAAGAGGAACGCCGACGCACTGCCGCCGAGCAGCGACAGGAAGTAGACGGCGCTGTACCGCAGCTTGCCGAGCTCCTGCTCGATCACCGGGCCGACCACGAACAGCGCGGCCATGTTGAGCGCCAGGTGGATCAGGCCGAAGTGCATGAAGCCGGACGTGAGGACCCGCCACCACTCACCGCTCGCGGTGAGGCCGGGGATCATCGCGGTCTCGACGAAGATGCTCGACCTGCTGTTGTTCATCGGGCTGCCGGACTGGACGACCGTGGCGATGTACGCCAGGACGTTCACCGCGATCATCAGCTGGGTGATGATCGGCCGGCCGCCGGAGGCCACGGCCCCTGCGGACGTGCGCGCCTGACGGACGGAGCGCGAGCCTTCGTTCACGCAGTCGACGCATTGCATGCCGACCGAGGCGTCACGCAGGCACTCCGGGCACATCGGACGGTCGCACCTGGTGCAGCGCAGCCGGGTGGGCCGATCGGAATGACGTGCGCAGACCGGGGTTTCCGGCTCCGCTCCGATCGGCCCCTCCGGTGGCACGGATGCGTTGCTCACGCGCGTTCGATCGTGATCCGCTCGATCTTGATGTCGTTGACCGGACGGTCGCCCGCGCCGGTCGTGGTGTTGCCGATCGCGTCGACGACGTCGCGCGACTCCTGGTCGGCGACCTCGCCGAAGATCGTGTGCTTGAAGTTCAGCCACGTCGTCGGCGCCACGGTGACGAAGAACTGGGAGCCGTTGGTGTTGGGCCCGGCGTTCGCCATCGCGAGGAGGTAGGGCTTGTTGAACTGGAGTTCGGAGTGGAACTCGTCGGCGAAGCGGTAGCCGGGGCCGCCGCGGCCGGTGCCCGTCGGGTCACCGGTCTGGAGCATGAAGCCGGCGATGACGCGGTGGAACAGGGTGCCGTTGTAGAACGGACCCGATTTCGTGCCGCTCGCGTTCGCCTCGGTGTAGTCCTTGGTGCCCTCGGCGAGCCCGACGAAGTTCGCCACCGTCTTGGGGGCGTGGTCGGGGAGCAGGTTGATCCGGATGTCGCCCTGCGTGGTGTGCAGGGTCGCCGTCACCTTGGTCCCGACGAGGGATTCGTTGCTGTCAGCCACCACCCCATCGTGCCATCACAGGCGGAGATGTTCAGAAACGGGCACGATGGGTATCTCTATGACATCACCGGACGACAACGTGTGGAGCACAGGATGGACGAGGTGGACGTCATGACCCGCGCCGGCGAGAACGTTGGCAAGGCTGTCGGCACCGGTCTGAAGGCCGCGCGTCAGGGTGTCGTTCGCGCTGGTCACGCTGCTGAGGCCAAGCTGGCCGACCGCGGCATCACCACTGACCAGGTCCGCGGCGCACTCGTGGAGCGTGCCGACGCGCTCATGGGCAAGGCCGAGGACTGGGAGAAGCAGACGCGGCGCCAGCGCAAGCGGCTCGCGAAGAAGAGCGCCCAGACGCGCGCCGACCTCATCGGCAAGGCGGAGGTCGTGCGCAAGGAAGTGAAGAAGGCGGCGAAGCACGCGCGCAAGGACGCGAAGGTGCGCGCCAAGGAGATCCGCAAGGCCGCGGCCCAGCTCGGTGCGGACGCGCCGAAGCGCCGCCGCTGGCCGTGGGTGCTGGGTCTGCTGATCGCGGCCGCGGCGGCGGGTTACGTCGCGATGACGCGCCGGCCGCAGGAGGTCCACCTGCAGGAGGAAGAGCAGGTTCCGCACGCGGAGCCCGTTCTCAACGGCCAGGTGCCGTCCCAGAAGGAGCCCATCAAGTAGGTGTGCTGCGCGAAAGCCCCCGCGACTCCGTGTCGCGGGGGCTTTCGCCGTTCGTCAGAACAGTCAGAACCGTCAGAGCTGCAGGCCCTTGATGGCCTCTTCGGCGATGCGCCGGGCCTTGATCGACTGCTTCTGGTTGCTCGTGACCACCACGGCCGCCTCGCCCTTGCCCACCGCGTAGACGACACCGGTGTCGTTGCTGACGTACCCTCCGGTCCACCCGGTGGGCGCGGTGGCGGGCTGCGAACCGTCCGGCGCCGCGTCGTTCACGATCAGCTTGGCCACGCGCTCGTCCCCCACGTAGACGCGCACGGTCAACTGGATCTCAGTTGCATTCGCGTAGAAAAAGCACGCAGGGTGAGGCTGATCCGTTGACAGTTTCACTTTGGGTACACGCTGCCCGTTGGCCTCCGCGACGAATCCGGTCGCCAGGTAGGGGCAGGTGCCGTCACTCGCGGGCTGGGGCGCGGGCGGCACGGTCGGAGCAGCGCTGGTCGTCGTGGTGACCTGCTGCGTCTGGGTCGTCGGCACCGGCACGTTCTGAGCGGTCTGGGAACCGCACGCGGCGAGAACGCCGAGCAGGGGCAGCAACAGTGCTCGTTTCATAGGGGCAACAGTCAACCAGATACCAAAAGCGCCTCAACCGGCACACTCTAAATTGGTCCATACCTTTTGTGCCCTGCCCCCGCCTACGCCCTGGAAGGACCCCTGACATGGAGTTCTTGGAGCAACGACGAGAGCACGCTCTGGCGCTCTTCCGCATCATCATCGGTCTGTTCTTCGTGTTCCACGGGGTGCAGAAACTGGGCAAGGGAGTCGACCTCCTCGCCTGGCCGTCCGGCCCCGTCACCCTGATCGAACTGATCGGCGGCGGCCTCATCCTCATCGGCCTGTGGACGCGCTGGGCCGCCCTGATCAGCTCCGGCGCCATGGCCTACGCCTACTTCGTGGTGCACCAGCCCAAGGCCCTGCTGCCGATCGAGAACGGCGGCGAACTGGCAGCCGTCTACGCCTGGGCCTTCCTGCTGCTGGTCTTCACAGGCGCCGGCGCCTGGAGCATCGACACGATCCGCAAGTCGTCGAAGAAAACCCTGGCCGCAGCGTGACGACATGATCGCCGCGCCCGAACCGCACTGAAGCCCCGTTCCCAACGACGCGAACGGGGCTTCCGCACGTGTTGAGAGGAGAGGCCGAGAAGGCCCAACGGAGAGCCAGGAGCGAAGGTCGAGGCCGAGAGGCAAGAGCCCGGAGTTGGAGGCGGGAAGGCGCGGCTGGGAAGCGAGAGCCGCAGGCGTGAGAAGCAGGAGGGGCGGCTGGAGACAAGCCCGCCGCACCCAGGCCGCCCGACCGTCCTAGCCGATCTCGACCAAACCGCCCGATGAGGCCTGCTGACGCCGAAGGCGAAGCGGCCGGGGGTCCGGGGGCTTGCCCCCGGCGTGGGGTCTGGGGGCTCGGCCCCCAGAAAACACTTCGGGCCGAGGAGGTCTGCGCTTTCCGCAGACACTCCTCGACCCGAGGAACGAATGGAGACGAGGGGAATCGAACCCCTAACCCCCGCCTTGCAAAGGCGGTGCTCTGCCAATTGAGCTACGTCCCCGCGCCTGAGGGCGGCAGGCCGCCCGTCAAGGCAAAGATCAAAAGATCAGTCGGTGGGAGCGGTGGCCTCGCGCCACAGGTCCGCGTCGGCCTTGGCCGAACGGCTGCGCTTCACGAAGAACAGGACCGCACCGGCGACCACGACGAGTGCGATGATCTTCTTAGCCACTTCGAATCCCTCCCAAGACCAAAAAGTAAGCGACCCCACCACATTACCCCAAGCCAGCTGGTGGCGGCCGGTCAAGTGTGATGGGGGTCCGGGGGTGTCCCCCGGCTGGGGCTTGGGGGCTTGGCCCCCAGAAAAAGAGACGATGATTCGGATCAGGTAGGCGTATTCCGCCTACATAGATATGCCCGAATCGAGTGGGCCTAGGAGGACTTGAACCTCCGACCTCTTCATTATCAGTGAAGCGCTCTAACCGCCTGAGCTATAGGCCCTCGATCATCACCCCTTGGGGCAACGAGGAGAACCTTACAGGATCGTCCTTCGCTGCCCCAAATCAGGGGGTCACTCTCGTTCGGACAACGTCAGTTCGAGGCCGCCGGCCAGGTCCGCGGACACGTTGTAGACGAACGCGCCAACGGTCGCGAGGGCCGTGAACAGGACGATGTTGACCGCGCCGATGATCGCCGAGACGCCGAAGACGCGGCCCGCGCTGATCAGCGGTTCGCCCGGCTCGTTGGCCTGGAGCAGGTCGTTCGCGGTGCTGTTGATCTTGTCCCAGACGCCCATGCCGTGCAGGACGCCGTAGAGGACGCCCACCGCGACGAGCCAGACGAAGAACAACGCGACGCCCAGCACCAGGGCGAGCTTGAGGACCGACCACGGGTCGACGCGCTTCACCTGGAGCGAGGCGCGGCGGGGGCCTCGGCCGGGGCGGCGGGCCGACGGGGCGGAGGCGGCGGGGCGCGAGGCGCTGCTGCCCATGTTCACCGACGTGCGGCTGCTGCCCAGGCCCACCGGCACGGCCGAGCCCGTGACCACGGGCTTCTGCACCTTCACGGTGTCCGGGTCGGTGGACGGGAAGGCAGGCGCCGGTTCCGGGACCGGGGGTGCGGCCGGGGCCGTGTAGGTCTCGGTCGCGTCGTGCGTGGCGGCTTCCGTGTCGTTCGTCACTCGCTGCCAGGGCGGCGGGGCCGAGACGACCACCGGCTCGTCGGCGACGGGCGCCGGGGCGGCCGGAGCCGGCGCGGGCGCCGAAGCCGGAGCCGGGGTGGCCGCCGGAGTGCTGAGGGAGACCGTCTTCTGCTCGACGGGAGCAGCTGCCTTCTCGACGGGCTTCTCGGCCGGCTTCTCAGCAGGCTTTTCCGCGGCGGGCTTTTCCGCAGCGGCGGGTGCGGCGGCGACGGCCTCCTTGGCCTTCTCCGCCGACACCGGCTTGGTCTTGTCCTGCGCGGTTCCACCCGAGGAACCGGAGGCGGGTGCCGCGGCCGAGTCCGCCTTCTTCTCCGCCGGCTTCTGCGCGGAGTTCTGCGGAGTCGGCTTGGTGATGACCGCGGTCTTGTCCGCGTCCCGACCTTCGCGGTTCTCGGGTGGAGTCACGAGCTTGTCCTTGACCTCTCGCTAACGATTCCGACTACTCAGCCGAGTCGGTGGGGGTGGCTGCCTGGTCAGCGGCAGAGTCCTCCGCGGCAGACGTCTCACTGATAGTGACGTCGCTGGGCTCGTCCGCGTTGCGTGCGACGGCGATCAAAGTGGTGCTCTCGCCGAGGTTCATCAGCCGCACGCCCTTCGTCTGCCGTCCAGCCTTGCGCACCTGCTCGGCCTTGGTCCTGATGACCCCGCCGGTCGAGGTGATGGCGTAGAGCTCGTCGTCGACGTCGACGATGAGCGCGCCCACCAGCCTCCCACGTCGGCGGTCGTGCTGGATGGTCAGCACACCCTTGCCACCGCGACCCTGGACCGGGTAGTCCTCGATCGGCGTTCGCTTCGAGTACCCACCGTCCGTCGCGACCAAAACGAACAGGCCCTCCTGGACGACGCCCACGGAAAGCAGCTCGTCATCGGCGTTGAACCGCATGCCCTGCACACCTGACGTGGCGCGACCCATCGGGCGCAGCACGTCGTCGGTCGCGTGGAAGCGGATCGACTGGCCGTCGGCGGACACCATCAGCAGGTCGTCGTCGGCCGAGCAGAGCACCGCTCCGACCAGCTCGTCGTCCTCGCGCAGGTTGATGCCGATAAGACCACCCGATCGGTTGGAATCGAAGTCGACCAGCTTCGACTTCTTGACCAGGCCCTTGCGGGTGGCGAGCACGAGGTACGGCGACACCTCGTAGTTCTTGATCTGGATGACCTGCGCGATCTCCTCGTCCGGCTGGAACGCGAGGAGGTTCGCGACGTGCTGGCCGCGCGCGTTGCGGTTCGCCTCTGGCAGCTCGTACGCCTTCGTGCGGTACACCCGGCCCTTGTTCGTGAAGAACAGGATCCAGTCGTGCGTCGAGCACACGAAGAAGTGCGCGACGATGTCGTCCTGCTTGAGCTGTGCGCCCTGGACGCCCTTGCCGCCGCGCTTCTGCGCCCGGTAGAGGTCGGTCTTGGTGCGCTTCGCGTAGCCGGTGCGGGTGATCGTGACGACCACGTCCTCGACCGCGATCAGGTCCTCCATGGACACGTCGCCGTCGAACGGGATGATCTTCGTGCGGCGGTCGTCGCCGTACTTGTCCACGATGGCCAGCAGCTCCTCGCGCACGATGGCGCGCTGCCGCTCCGGCTTCTCGAGGATGTCCTTGAGGTCGGCGATCTCCAGCTCGATCTCGGCCAACTGGTCGATGATCTTCTGGCGCTCCAGGGCGGCCAGGCGGCGGAGCTGCATCTCCAGGATCGCGTTGGCCTGGACCTCGTCGACGTCGAGGAGGTCCATCAGGCCCTGGCGCGCGATGTCCGGCGTCTCGGACCGGCGGATCAACGCGATGACGGCGTCGAGCTGGTCGAGCGCCTTCACCAGTCCGCGCAGGATGTGCGCGCGCTCTTCGGCCTTGCGCAGGCGGAACCTGGTCCGGCGCTGGATGACCTCGATCTGGTGCTTCACGTAGTGGCGGATCATCTGGTCGATCCGCAACGTCCGCGGCACGCCGTCGACCAGCGACAGCATGTTCACGCCGAACGAGTACTGCAGCTGGGTGTGCTTGTAGAGGTTGTTCAGCACGACCTTCGCCACCGCGTCGCGCTTGAGCGTGATCACGATGCGCATGCCGATGCGGCGGTTCGACTCGTCGGCGATGTTCGCGATGCCGGTGAGCTTGGCGTCGCGCACCAGCGAGGCGATGTTCTCGACCAGGTTGTCCGGGTTGACCTGGTACGGCAGCTCGGTGACGACCAGGATCGTGCGGCCCTTGGCGTCCTCGTCCATCTCGACGACCGCGCGCATGCGGACCGAGCCACGACCGGTGCGGTACGCGTCCTCGATGCCGGACGTGCCGAGGATCTGGCCGTACGTCGGGAAGTCCGGGCCCTTGATCCGCGCGATCATCGCTTCGAGGGTCTCCTCGTCGGAGGCCTCGTAGTTGTCCAGCGCCCACACGACGCCGTCCGCGACCTCGCGGAGGTTGTGCGGCGGGATGTTCGTCGCCATGCCGACGGCGATGCCGGAGCTGCCGTTGATCAGCAGGTTCGGGATGCGCGACGGCAGGACGGTCGGCTCCTGGATGCGACCGTCGTAGTTGTCGCGGAAGTCGACGGTGTCTTCCTCGATGTCGGCCAGCATCTGCATGGCCAACGGCGAGAGCCGGCACTCCGTGTACCGCATGGCGGCGGCGGGATCGTTGCCGACCGAGCCGAAGTTGCCCTGGCCCTGGATCAACGGGTAGCGCAGCGCCCACGGCTGGGCGAGACGCACCAGCGCGTCGTAGATCGCCGAGTCACCGTGGGGGTGGTAGTTGCCCATCACGTCGCCGACGACGCGCGCGCACTTGTTGAAGCCGCGGTCGGGGCGGAAGCCGGAGTCGAACATCGAGTACAGCACGCGGACGTGCACGGGCTTGAGCCCGTCGCGCACGTCCGGCAACGCGCGTCCGACGATCACGGACATCGCGTAGTTGATGTACGAGTTCTGCATCTCCTGCTGGATCTCGACCGGCTCGATGCGGTCGTGGTCCGGCGGCAGAGTCGTCTCGCTCACTGTTCTCTTTCCTTCTCGCCAGAAACGCCAGGGTGCCTAAGAAGCGGGACCGGACTCAGATGTCCAGGAACTTGATGCTCTTGGCGTTGCGGGTGATGAACGAGCGGCGTGCTTCGACGTCCTCGCCCATGAGCACGCTGAACAGCTCGTCGGCGGTGGCCGCGTCGTCCATGGTGACCTGGCGCAGGATCCGGTTCGCCGGGTCCATCGTGGTCTCCCACAGCTCCTCGGCGTTCATCTCACCGAGACCCTTGTACCGCTGGATGTTGTCGTCCTTGCCGAGCTTCTTGCCGGACGCGATGCCGTCCTTGATCACGGCGTCGCGCTCGCGGTCGGAGTAGGCGTACTCCGGGTCCGTGCGCTGCCACTTGATCTTGTAGAGCGGCGGCTGCGCGAGGTAGACGTGGTTGTGCTCGATGAGCGGCTGCATGAAGCGGAACAGCAGCGTCAGCAACAGAGTGCGGATGTGCTGGCCGTCGACGTCGGCGTCGGCCATCAGCACGATCTTGTGATAGCGCAGCTTCGTCAGGTCGAACTCGTCGTGGATGCCGGTGCCGAGCGCCGTGATCAGCGACTGGACCTCGGTGTTCTTGAGGACGCGGTCGATGCGCGCCTTCTCCACGTTGATGATCTTGCCGCGGATCGGGAGGATGGCCTGGTACATGGAGTCCCGGCCCTCCTTGGCCGAGCCGCCTGCCGAGTCACCCTCGACGATGTAGAGCTCGCAGCGCTCCGGTTCGGTGGAGCGGCAGTCCTTCAGCTTGCCGGGCAGGCCGCCGATGTCGAGCGCACCCTTGCGGCGCACCAGTTCGCGGGCCTTGCGGGCGGCGATGCGGGCCTGCGCCGACGACACCGACTTGGTGACGATCGTCTTGGCCTCGTTGGGGTGGCGCTCGAACCAGTCGGCCAGGTGCTCGTTCGTCGACTTCTGCACGAACGACTTGGCCTCGCTGTTGCCCAGCTTGGTCTTCGTCTGGCCCTCGAACTGGGGCTCCTTCAACTTCACCGAGATGATCGCGGCGAGACCCTCGCGGATGTCGTCACCGGTGAGGTTGGCGTCCTTCTCCTTGAGCAGCTTCTTCTCGCGCGCGTACTCGTTGACGACACGGGTCAGCGCGGCGCGGAAGCCCTCCTCGTGGGTACCGCCCTCGTGCGTGTTGATCGTGTTCGCGAACGTGTAGACCGACGCGGTGTAGCCGGTGTTCCACTGCATCGCGACCTCGACCTGGAGGTCCTCCCCCTGCGCCTCGAAGCCGATCACCTTCTGGTGCACGGCCTCGCGCGTGTGGTTGATGTGGCGGACGAAGTCCTCCAGACCACCGGGGTAGTGGAACGTGCGCTCCTTGACGCCCGCCTTGTGGCCCTCGGCGTCGGCCTCCTCGTCCTCCGGCGAGACCCGCTCGTCGCGCAGGATGATCGTGATCCCCTTGTTGAGGAACGCCATCTCCTGCAGCCGGCGCGCGATCGTCTCGACGTTGTACTCGGTGGTCTCGAAGATCTCCGGGTCCGCCCAGAACGTGACGGACGTGCCGGTCTCCTCGGTCGGCTCGATCTGCTTCAACGCGTGCGC
The DNA here is from genome assembly GCF_050936595.1 of Lentzea sp. CA-135723. Classification (NCBI taxonomy): domain Bacteria; kingdom Bacillati; phylum Actinomycetota; class Actinomycetes; order Pseudonocardiales; family Pseudonocardiaceae; genus Lentzea; species Lentzea sp. CA-135723. Next base: position 5,803,606 of record NZ_JBNJMK010000001.1, read on the forward strand.
GGGCTTCGAGGCCTCGTAGCGCTGCGACCAGACGTAGCCGGCGTTCTTGATCTCCAGGTCGACGGCCGTGGACAGCGCGTTCACCACGGAGATGCCGACGCCGTGCAGACCGCCGGACACCGCGTAGGAGTCGCTGTCGAACTTGCCGCCCGCGTGCAGCTTGGTCATGACGACCTCGACGGTCGGGACGCCCTCGACCGGGTGGATGCCCGTCGGGATGCCGCGGCCGTCGTCGATCACCCGGACACCGCCGTTGGCCAGCAGGGTCACGTCGACCGTCGTCGCGTAGCCCGCCATCGCCTCGTCGACCGAGTTGTCCACAACCTCCTGGACCAGGTGGTGCAGACCGCGTTCACCGGTGGAGCCGATGTACATGCCCGGCCTCTTGCGCACTGCCTCAAGGCCTTCGAGGACGGTGATCGAGGACGCGTCGTACTGGTTCTTCTGAGCTGACACGGGCCTGGAGTCTCCTCGCTGATGCGGGCAGGACCCGCACGATGTTCCCCGACTGCTGGGATTGGGGTTGAAGCTCTCCCGTTGATTCTACCGGGGCACCCCGACAGAACGGGGTCAAGGACACCTTTGAATCGGTCACAGAGCGCCTCAAGCGGCGCCGGACGGGTCAGGACGGCTGAAACGGGGGTTTAAATCCCCAGGTGAACGCTCATTGAGCCACAGAACGGCCGCTGAGCGCCTCGCGCGACCTCACCCGTAGGTGTCACGCGGACCGCGCCCAGGCGCGTGCCTGGGGCCGTGTCGCCAGCTGGGAGCGTCCGGTCCCTTGATCTTGAGCCGTTTGACGACGCCGTTGCCCACACCCGCGGCGATCCGCTTGATCAGCTCGCGTTGCAGGAGGCGCAGCTGGGTGGCCCACGCCGTCGACGACGCCTGGACCGTCAGTTCCCCGTCACTGAGCGCGATCGGTTTCGCGTGCTCGGCGACGTCCTCACCCACCAATTTTGCCCAACGACCGAAGACCTGGCCACCCTGCAGCTGCTCCACCCAGCCGCGGTCCGCCGCGATCCTGGACGCGATCCGGCCGAGCGGCTGGGGGTCGCGGTCGTCGGGTCCCGGACCCGACCAACGGCGGCGCCGGCGCTGGACCGGACGGCCCTTCGCCTTGCTCCCCGGCACCCGCCCGCGGGCCTTCGCGGCCGCTTTCGCCGCCTCCAGAGCCGCCCGCGCGAGGTCCGAACCCTTCAGTGGCTCACCCTCAGGTGTGAATGAACCTGTGGACAAGTCCGGATTTGTGACGGAGTTATCCACACCATCCACAGACTTGTCCCCAGATGTGTGGGCGGACACACCCGATCGAGCTACATGTGGGGGCTTCGAACCCCCAGAGTCAGCCTCCGAGTCAGACACGCCGCACCTCCCCGCCGTGGACCTCGAACCGGGCACCGGTCAGCTCGTCCGGCACGTCCTCCGCCACCGCCGCGGTGATCAGCACCTGCTCGGCGGCGGCCGCCACCTTGGCCAGCTGCTGACGCCGGCCGCGGTCGAGCTCCGCGAACACATCGTCCAGCACGAGCACCGGTTCGATGCCGTCGACACGCATCAGCTCGTACCCTCCGAGCCTCAGGGCGAGCGCGAACGACCATGACTCTCCGTGACTGGCGTAGCCCTTCGCGGGGAGTTCGCCGAGCGTCAGGTCGAGGTCGTCCCGGTGGGGACCGACGAGGCACACGCCGCGTTCGATCTCCTGCTTGCGCACCCGGTCGAGCTCGGCCAGCAGCAGGTCCTCGATGCTCTCCCTGTCCTCCGGCAGGTCGCCGACGCTCGACCGGTACGAGATGAGCGCCGGACGTGACTCCGGCGCGACCTCCGCGTACGCCGAGGTCACGTGGTCCGCCATGTCGCGGACCAGCTTCAACCGCGCGGCCAGCAGCTCCGCGCCGTGCTTGGCGAGGTGCCCGTCCCAGACGTCGAGCGTCGAGAGGTCCGCCGACCGTGAATGCTTCACCGTCTTCAACAACGCGCTGCGCTGCTTGAGGACACGGTCGTAGTCGCTGCGAACACCCGCATAACGCGGTGCGCGCAGCACGAGCATCTCGTCGAGGAACCTGCGTCGGTCGCTCGGATCGCCTCTCACGAGAGAGAGGTCCTCCGGCGCGAACAACACCGTGCGAAGAATCCCCAGCACGTCGCGCGGACGTGGCACGGGACCCCGGTTGATCCGCGCCCGGTTCGACTTGCCGGCCGTGATCTCCAGTTCCACGAGCAGCTCGCGGTCCTCGTTGACCACGGCCGCCCGCACCACGGCGCGCTGGGCGCCGTGCCGGATCAGGGGTGCGTCGCTGGACACGCGGTGCGAACCCAGCGTCGCCACGTACCCGATCGCCTCGACCAGGTTCGTCTTGCCCTGGCCGTTGCGGCCGACGAGCACCGACGCGCCGGGGTCGAGCTCCAGGTCAGCGAGCTGCCACGAGCGGAAGTCGCTGACCTGGAGGTGTCTGACGTGCAACTCGTCAGCCCTGGGTGCTGCCGCCGCCGGACGACGGCCCGGCGAGGTGCACCGCGTGACCACCGAACTGGTTGCGCAGCGCGGCGACGGCACGCATCGCGGGCGAGTCCTCCTGCCGCGACTGGAACCGCGCGAAGAGCGCCGCGGAGATCACCGGGAGCGGCACCGCGTTGTTGATGCCCTCCTCGACGGTCCACCGGCCCTCGCCCGAGTCCTCGACGTACCCGCGCAGGTCGTCGAGCTCGGGGTCGGACTCCAGCGCGCGCACCAGCAGGTCGAGCAACCACGACCGGACGACGGTTCCCCGCTGCCACGCCGAGATGACCGCCGGCACGTTGTCCACGACGTCGGTCTTGTCGAGGAGCTCGAAGCCCTCGGCGTACGCCTGCATCAGGCCGTACTCGATGCCGTTGTGGACCATCTTCGAGTAGTGGCCGGCGCCGACCTTGCCCGCGTGCGCGAAGCCTTCCTCGCGCGGACCTTCCGGACGGAGCGCGTCGAAGATCGGCATGGCCTGCTCCACGTGCGCGGCGTCGCCGCCGACCATGAGCGCGTAGCCGTTCTCGAGGCCCCACACGCCACCGGACACACCGCAGTCGGCGTAGCCGATCCCCTTCTCCGCCAACAGGTCCGCGTGGATGCGGTCGTCGGTGAACTTGGAGTTGCCACCGTCGACGACGAGGTCGCCCTCCTCCAGCAGCTCGGACAGCTCCTTCACCGTGTTACGGGTGATGTCGCCCGCCGGCACCATGACCCACACGACGCGCGGCGTCTGGAGCTTGGACACCATGTCCGCCAACGACTCCGAGTCGCTGACCTCGGGGTTGCGGTCGTAGCCGATCACCTCGTGACCGGCCCGGCGCACCCGCTCGCGCATGTTGAAACCCATCTTGCCGAGGCCGACGAGTCCGAGCTGCACGGTGTTCTCCCCTACTACGTTTCTGTTCCCCGGTAAGGGTTTTCTCAGCCGGGAAGGCGAACGGGCATGAGCAGGTACAGGTAGCCCGGCGCCACGTTCCCATCCTCGTCCACCGGCTTCAGCAATGCCGGTCGGCTGGGTGTGGTGAAGGACAAGTGGACTTTCTGCGTGCGGACGGCACCGAGGCCGTCGAGCAGGTAGCCCGGGTTGAACGCGATGGTGACGGCCTCGCCGGTGTACTCGACCGGAAGTTCTTCCTCCGCAGAGCCTTCGTCGTCGCCACCGGCAGAGAGGCGCAGCCCGCCGTCGACGAACTCGAGGCGCACCTGCGTGCCGCGCTCGGCGACGAGCGACACGCGCTTGATCGCCTGCTGCAGCGCGTCGATGTCCATGATGGCCGCGGCGCTGTGCTCGGAGGGCAACAACTGGCGGTACTTCGGGAAGTCCGCGTCGAGCAGGCGGGTCGTCGTGCGCTTGCCGGAACCGGAGAGACCGAGCAGTCCGTCGTTGGCGGCGAGCGACATCTCGACCTTGCCGCCGGACGAGCCGAGCGTCTTGGCCGCGTCGCCGAGCGTGCGGGCCGGGACGAGGACGGCGACCTCGCCGAGGGAGGCGTCGGGCTCCCACGGGAACTCGCGCATCGCGAGGCGGAAGCGGTCGGTGGCGACGAGCGTCAGCTTGCCCTCGCCGATCTCGACGCGGACGCCGGTCAGCATCGGCAGCGTGTCGTCCTTGCCGGCCGCGACGGCGACCTGGCTGACGGCCTCGCCGAAGATCTCGCCGGGCAGCTCACCGATCAACTGCGGCATGGACGGGAGAGCCGGGTAGTCCTCGACCGGCATGGTCGGGAGGCTGAACCTGGCGCTGCCACAGCTGATCATCATGCGAGCGCCGTCGACCGCGATCTCGACGGGGTGGTTCGGGAGCGCCTTGGTGATGTCGGCGAGAAGACGCCCGGAGACCAGAGCGCGGCCCCCGTCGGCGATCGTCGCGGGAACACCGACCTGAGCCGAGACCTCGTAGTCGAACCCGGAGACCGTCAGCGAATCGTCCGACTCCGCGTCGAGCAGCACGCCGCCCAGCACGGGAACCGGCGGACGGGACGGAAGGCTGCGAGCGACCCAGGCGACAGCGTCGGCCAGGCCGTCGCGTTCGACGCGGATCTTCATGAGGCGTCCTTTCCTCGACAGTCGACAAGCCCAACCACGACAACGTGCCAGTGGGGGTTAGGGAGCCTCGACCCTCGGCTGCCCGAGGTGCGGAGCAACCACGTTAGAGCGTCCTGGCCCTTCCCGTCACTTCGGGGTTCGGGCACCGATCCCCGGGAACCATCCACGCTGTTTTGCTTTTGAAGATCTTCCTTGAAGAGATCCAACAGCAGTAACAGTAAGGGCTGTGGATTGTGGGGACAGGTGTTAAACGCCCAGGTCAAGGTGTCACCCACCATGTGGACTAAGGGGGGATGGCACCCGGGGACAGATCGACGCACCCGGGGACAGCCAGTTGTGCACAGCTCTCGATCCACAGATCGTCCACAGTTGTCCCCGGGTGCGTCCCCGGGTGCGGGCCAGTTGTACCCGGGTGTTCAACAGGCTTCCGTGGCCAGATCGTGGCCGGGGCCACAGACTTTTCCAGTTGTCCCCACCCCTTCGAGTGCAGGGGGTGAACAGAAAGCCTCGCCGCGTGGCCGATCCGGCGTCGTTCACCTGGGTCCGTGCGGCGCTCGTGGTGGTGGTTGGGCACGCACGTACCGATGCACTCCCATAAGTACGGCCAAGTCGTAGCGAGGTGGTGGCCGGTCGGGTCGTGGTCGCGTCCCCGGGTGCTCGCCGTCGGCCCGCGCCGCCGTCCCCGGGTGGCCGTCGTCGGCCGGTTCTTCGCCGCAGGACGACCGTCGGCGGGTCGTGGCGTCTCCCCGGGTGTTCGCCGTCGCGCCGCCCGGTCGCGTCCGGCGGGCCGGCCGGCTCCGTTCGCCGTCCCCGGGTGCGAACGAAAAAGGGGCCCTCCGCGGTGGAGGACCCCTTCGTGGCTACCCGGGTGGATCAGGGAGCGTGGCGAGCGCGCTGCTTGATCCGCGACGTCAGTTCCTGGACCTGGTCGTAGATCCGCCGGCGCTCCGCCATCTCCTTGCGGATCTTCTTGTCCGCGTGCATGACGGTCGTGTGGTCGCGGCCGCCGAACGTCTGGCCGATCTTCGGCAGCGACAGGTCGGTCAGCTCGCGGCACAGGTACATGGAGATCTGCCGGGCCTGGGCGAGCGCCTTCGTCTTGCCGGGGCCGCACAGGTCGTCGATCGAGACGCCGAAGAACTCCGCGGTGACCGCCATGATCGTCGGAGCGGTGATCTCCGGCGCGTGCGAGTCGGGGATCAGGTCGCGCAGCACGATCTCGGCGAGCTGGATGTCGACCGGCTGGCGGTTGAGCGACGCGAACGCCGTGACGCGGATGAGCGCGCCTTCGAGCTCGCGGATGTTCCGCTCTATCCGGGAGGCGATGAACTCCAGCACGTCGGCGGGAGCCGCGAGCCGGTCCTGGGCCGCCTTCTTGCGCAGGATCGCGATCCGCGTCTCCAGCTCAGGCGGCTGGATGTCCGTGATCAGGCCCCACTCGAACCGCGTGCGCAGGCGGTCTTCCAGCGTCTCCAGCCGCTTGGGCGGCCGGTCGCTCGACACCACGATCTGCTTGTTCGTGTTGTGGAGCGTGTTGAACGTGTGGAAGAACTCCTCCTGCGTACCTTCCTTGCCCTCCAGGAACTGGATGTCGTCGACGAGCAGCACGTCGATGTCCCGGTAGCGGCGCTGGAAGGCGACCTTGCGGTCGTCGCGCAGCGAGTTGATGAAGTCGTTGGTGAACTCCTCGGTCGACACGTACCGCACGCGCATGCCGGGGAACAGGCGCTGGGCGTAGTGCCCGACGGCGTGCAGCAGGTGCGTCTTGCCGAGGCCGCTCTCACCCCAGATGAAGAGCGGGTTGTACGCGCGGGCAGGAGCCTCGGCCACCGCGACGGCCGCGGCGTGCGCGAACCGGTTCGAGGCGCCGATGACGAACGTGTCGAAGTTGTACTTCTCGTTCAGGCGCGTCTGCGACGGCGACGGGTTCGCGGGCCGCGTGTACGGCAGGTTCGCGTTCGGCGTCACCGCGGTCGCTGTGCTCGCGGCGTTGTACGTGGGCCAGATCTCGGAGACGGCGGCGAGCGCGTCGCCGGCCTCGTCCACCTCTTCTTCAGCGGTTTCCGCGGTCGTCGCGACCTGCTCGTCCGTGATCACGGGGCCGGGCGTGTCGCCGTTCGGGATCACCGGCATGACCGGTGCGACGGGCGGGATGACCTGCTGCTGGATCGCCTGCACGGAGATCGGCGTGGTCGGCGGGCTGATCGGCGCCGCCGGCGGTTCCGGGGAGTCGACCTTCACCGCCAGCGAGACGGACCGGCCGAGCCTGCGGGACAGCGCGTCGGTGATCGGATCGCGCAACGCACGTTCGATCGCTTCCTTCGCGAAGTCGCTCGGAGCAGCGAGCAGTGCCGTTCCATCCAGCAAACCGATCGGACGGGTGACCCTCATCCACGCGCGCTGCTGAGGGGACAGGTGGCTGGTCGCCAACTCCTGCACCACCTCGGCCCACACGAGACCAAGATCGACCTGCTGGTTCGACACCTCCGCGCTCCCCTCCCCTCCGCCGGAGCCCAAGACTCCACATGTGGACACGGAGAATAGAGGTATCCACAGAGTTATCCACAACTGTGCACTAAAAGGTGCGTTGTGTTGCCGGTGCGATGGCGGCTCCCACGCCGGCCCGGCACGCGCGAGGGGAGAACGGTAACAAGGCCCGGCACGCCTCACAAGACGTGGCCTGGGGCACCCCGATTTGGTTCCGGCACCCGGGCGTGCGTACCCTCAGAGGAGTCTCCCGCTTGCGACGGGCGCCTTTCGCGCGCCTACGTCCACTGCCGTCGGGGACGACCACACAGGCTTTGTCAGCAGTGAAGCACCGGGAGACCGACCGTGAGCAAGGGTAAGCGCACCTTCCAGCCCAACAACCGCCGCCGCGCGAAGACGCACGGCTTCCGGCTGCGCATGCGGACCCGCGCCGGCCGCGCCATTCTGGCCGCGCGCCGCAGCAAGGGCCGTGCCACTCTGTCCGCCTGACAGCGGCTGGTAAGCGCAGCGTCGTCGTGCTCCCACCGGCCGCCCGGCTCACCCGCAGCCAGGACTTCGGCCTGGTGGTCCGCCGAGGCCGCCGCGCCGGACGACCCCGGTTGGTCGTCCACGTCTTGAAGCCCGACGTGCCCACCTTGGATTCGTCCAAGGTGGGCTTCGTCGTGAGCAAGGCAGTTGGCAACTCGGTGGTCCGCCACCGCGTGTACCGCCGCCTGCGCCACGTCGTGCGCCCGTCGTTGGCAGAGATGCCGCCGGGAACTCTCGTCGTGGTGCGCGCGTTGGCACCAGCAGCCGAAGCGACGAGCTCGGAGCTCGCCGCTGACTTCTCTTCCGCTCTGCGCAAGGTGCTGCGATGACCACGTTGCCCGCGAAGGTCGCGCTGCTGCCGGTGCACTTCTACCGGAAGTTCATCTCGCCGCTGCTGCCGCCGACCTGTCGCTTCTACCCGAGCTGCAGCGCGTACGCGGTGGAGGCGTTGACCGTCCACGGTGCGTTGCGAGGAACCTGGCTGACCATCCGCCGGTTGCTGCGCTGCGGACCCTGGCACCCTGGAGGCCTGGACCCCGTTCCGCCGAGGCGGCAGGTCCCCGACGTATCCACCGAGGAGTAGCTCCCGTGCTCAACTTCATCTACTACCCGGTGTCCTTCATCTTGTGGTGTTGGCACTGGGTGTTCGGCAAGGTCTTCGGTGAAGCGAGCGGGTTCGCCTGGGCGCTGGCCGTGATCTTCCTGGTCTTCACCCTCCGCGCCATCCTCTTCAAGCCGTTCGTCGGCCAGGTGCGCTCCATGCGGCGGATGCAGGAGTTCGCCCCGGAGATGCAGAAGATCAAGAAGAAGTACCCGAACGACCGCCAGCGCCAGGCTCAGGAGATGCAGAAGCTGCAGTCCGAGCACGGCGTCAACCCGCTCGGCGGCTGCCTGCCGATGCTGGTGCAGATCCCGGTGTTCATCGGTCTGTTCCACGTGCTGCGCTCGTTCAAGCCCGGCTGGGGCGAGGTCTACTTCTTCGACAAGCAGGGCGTCGACTCGTTCGTCAACGCCAAGCTCTTCGGCACGAACCTCTCGACGTTCATCACGATGCCGGCCGAGCAGCTCCAGCAGTACGGCACCGAGCGCCTGAACGTCATCCTGCTGTCGGTGCCGCTGATGATCGTGGCGTCCATCGCCACCCACTTCACGGCCCGCCACTCGGTCGCCCGCCAGAACCAGGCCGCGCTGGACAACCCCCAGACCGCCATCATGAACAAGCTGACGCTCTGGATCTTCCCCCTGGGCGTCCTCGCCGGCGGCTTCTTCTTCCCCGTCGCCATCCTCCTCTACTGGCTGTCCAACAACGCGTGGACGCTCGGCCAGCAGCACTTCGTCTACAAGCGCATCGACGCCGAAGAGGAAGAGAAGAAGGCCACGGTCGTCGAAACCCGCCAGGCCCTCGCCCCCAAGCCGGGCGCCAAGCCGGTCAACCCGAAGAAGCCCGCCCCCGGCGCCAAGCCGGCCAACGGCGCGAAGCGCATGCCGACCGCGGGCCCGACCGGCCCCGCGAAGTCCAAGCCTTCCTCGCCTTCTTCGGACTCCGCAGGCACCAACGGCAACACCGAGATCCCCGGCCTGACCCCAGGCCGATCCACCAGCAAGAAGCCGGGCAGCAAGAAGCGCCGCTGATTTCGGGCGCAGCCCGGAGAGGAGAAATCGTGTCGGAGACCTTGCAGGCGACCGACGACGTCGAGGCGTCGTCGGAGGCCTCGGCCGAGACCACGGCAGAGCCGCAGTCGCAGAGCAAGACCGAAGACCTGCTCGTCCAGGAAGGCGACATCGCAGGCGACTACCTGGAGCGCCTGCTCGACCTGCTCGACTACGACGGCGACATCGACCTCGACGTCGAGAGCGGCCGAGCCATCGTCAGCATCGACGGCGGCGAAGACCTCGCCAAGCTGGTCGGCCCCCGAGGCAACGTCCTCGAGTCCCTCCAGGAACTCACCCGCCTCGCAGTCCAGCAGGAAACGGGAGTCCGCTCCCGCCTCATGCTGGACATCGCCCAGTGGCGAGCAGGCCGCCGAGCAGAACTGGCAGAGATGGGCCGCACCACCGCAGAGAAGGTGGCGGCCTCAGGCGAACGAGCCCGCCTCCACCCCATGACCCCCTTCGAGCGCAAGGTGGTCCACGACGCCGTCGCCTCGGTGGCGGGAGTGCACAGCGAAAGCGAAGGCGAAGAGCCGCAGCGCCGGGTAATCATCTTCCCGAAGCCCTAACGCCCCAAGCCCACAACGGCCCCTGGTTCCAACCGGAACCAGGGGCCGTTTGCTGTCCGCAGAAAGGTGCGGAGGGAGGGCACGGAGGGAGGGGCCGGGAGCGCCAAGGGAAGGAGAGACGAGAGGGAGCGGAGGGCGAAGGCGAGGCGAGAGGGAGAGCAAGGGCGGCGAGAGGGCCGTGAGGGAGGGGGCGCCGGGACAGAGGTGGCGGGGTGAGAGAGCGAGGCAAGAGGGGCGAGATGGCGAGCGAGCGGGCGGGCGAGATGCGGAAGGCGGGGCGAGAGTCCGAGAGCGGAGGCGGCAGGCGCGAAGCCGAAAGGGGGACGCGGAGCGCGCGATGCAGAGGCAGCGCGGATGGAGAAACCCAGGGGCGGCCGACGCGTCTCGCGTGCGTTGAGCGGACGTGCGATGCGGTCTTCCAGCCGCAGTCGCCAACGCAAGGCGACCACCGTCTTGGCCCGGCGCGCGCACCCAACCGGACAGCCGTCAACGCACCTCAACCACGTACGAGTCCTGGCGTGGCGAAGCCGAAGGCGAGCCCGAACGGGCTGATCCCACTCCGGTCAGCGGTCGAACCCACCGACTGCGATTGGGGCTTTACCTTGAGGGGGCGGGATGCCAACCTGTCCGGTCCGGCCGGGGCGCTCTATCACCCCGGCTTTGAGGCCGCGAATGCATCCCGCCAGAGGCTCAAGGTCAAGCCCCAATCGCCACCCCGCACTTCGGCAGGACCCACGCAAACACCCTCGTAACCGCAGCCCGACCAAGCGAACGCAACCCGCCACCCAAACCAAGCGAACGCAACCGCAAGCCGAACCAAGCGAACACAACCACAGCCCAACCCCAAAAGCGCAACAGCTCATGTTCCACGTGAAACCCACCAGCTATCGAGCCAGGACGCCTGCTCCTCCGTATCAGGCACCGCTCGCCCCCGAGCCGAAGCGATCAACCGCCACGCCTCCCCCGGCGGCACCCCATCCATCCCCAACAACAACCCAGCCAACAACGAAGACCGCCCAACCCCGGCCCAGCAGTGGAACACCACATGCGCCCCACCCCGATACGCCTCATAGACCGGCCGCACGAAAGCAACCGCAGCCGACACCTCAGGCACGGCCCGATCAGGAATCGGGAAGCACAAGTACTGGATGCCGGCGGCAACCACCACTCGCTCCTCATCCAGCAGATCGCACTCGACCCGCTCCGAGTGGGTCTGCAGAGACACGAGGACATCCACCCCGGCAGCACTCAGCGCGCGAATCTTCGACACGAGGAGCGAGCCGCCGGCGGGATGCGCCATCGTTGAGAGGGTGCCGGGCGCCGGGTGGGCGACGGTGTAGAGGCGCGGCTGCAACTTTCCCCCAAGTTTCACGTGAAACGGCGCTCAGGATTTGGCGTCGTGGACGGTCGATCCGTCATGATGGTGCTCTGGCATTCGCCAGCTTTTCCACCGGCCGCTGGACACTGCCGCCGCGTGGTTTCACGTGAAACGCGGATGGAGAACATGGCCGGGGAGTTGCCGGAGAACGCGAAGCTCGTTTTTGGTGAGCATGTGGATCGTGCCGCTGAGTTTGTCAGGCTGCTGGAGGACCATGGCGTTGAGCGTGGGCTCATCGGTCCTCGGGAGGTCGAGAAGATCTGGGATCGGCACGTGCTCAACTCGGCGGTGATCGAGGAGCTCTTCAAGCCGAACGAGCGGGTGGTGGACGTGGGCTCCGGCGCTGGACTGCCTGGGGTGCCGCTCGCCATCGCGCGGCCCGATCTGCGGATCACGCTTCTCGAGCCGATGGCGCGTCGCATCGCCTGGCTTGAAGAGGTGAAGGAACGGCTCGCGCTCGACAACGTGACGGTGTTGCGCGGCCGGGCGGAGGAAGGGCCGATTCGCAAGCAGTTGCTCAACTGCGACGCGGTCACCGCTCGGGCCGTGGCGCCGTTGGAGAAGTTGGCGCGGTGGTGCCTGCCGTTGCTGAAGGGCGGCGGGCGGATGGTGGCGCTCAAGGGCGAGCGCGCTGAGGAAGAGCTGGAACGCGACGGCGCGGCTGTGGCCAAGGCTGGGGGCGCCAATGCCGAGGTTGTCGTCGTCGGAGCTGACGTACTTGAGGTGCCTACGACGGTGCTCATCATCGAGCGCCAGACGAGGAGGGATCGGTGAGCGTGTACCCGGAGTTTCAGGCTGCTGACGCTGCCAGGGCTGCCGATGTTCCACGTGAAACTGCGCCCTCCAAACCCAAAGCCAAGCCGACCAACAACGGAGATGACAGCGCCGTGGTGTGGACCCCGATTGCAGAAGAGGCGGCTCGTGCGGCAAGTGTGCTGCACCCCGACGAGTCGCTGCTCCCCCGCCCGACCCATCGCCGGGTGATGACCGTCGCCAACCAGAAGGGTGGCGTCGGCAAGACGACGAGCACGGTGAACCTCGCCGCGGCCCTCGCCATCCACGGGCTCAAGGTGCTCGTGATCGACCTCGACCCGCAGGGCAACGCCAGCACGGCGCTCGCGGTCGAGCACCGGTCCGGCACGCCGTCCGTCTACGAGGTGCTCATCGGCGAGATCTCGATCGCCGAGGCGGCTCAGGTCAGCCCGACGTCCCCGAACCTCTACTGCGTGCCCGCGACGATCGACCTCGCCGGCGCCGAGATCGAGCTCGTCTCGATGGTGGCCCGCGAGTCGCGCCTCAAGGAAGCCCTCTCCCCCGAGGCGCTCGACCAGCTGCAGCCCGACTACGTGTTCATCGACTGCCCGCCGAGCCTCGGCCTGCTGACGGTCAACGCGATGGTCGCCGCGCAGGAGGTGCTGATCCCCATCCAGTGCGAGTACTACGCGCTGGAGGGTCTGAGCCAGCTGCTGCGCAACATCGAGCTCGTGCAGCAGCACCTCAACCCCGACCTGTCGATCTCCACGATCCTCCTCACGATGTACGACGGCCGCACGAAGCTCGCGGACCAGGTGACCAGTGAGGTCCGGGGTCACTTCGGCGACGTCGCCCTCAAGACCGTGATTCCACGCAGCGTGAAGGTCTCCGAGGCACCAGGATTCGGGCAGACGGTGTTGACGTACGACCCGGGTTCGCGCGGATCGATGAGCTACCTCGACGCCGCCAAGGAGATCGCGATCCGCGGGGCCAAGAGGGAGGGCGCATGACGGAGCAGCGCAAGGGTGGACTCGGGCGCGGCTTGGCCGCGCTCATTCCGCAGGGGCCGCCGGCAGGCGCGCCCAGCACGATCCGGCCCGCCGCGGTCGGGAACGGGACAACCACGAAGACCCAGCAGCAGCCTGCCGGTGAGGTCGCGGGGGCGGTGTACCGCGAGATCGCGGTCACCGCGATCCGCACGAACGCCAAGCAGCCGCGTCAGGTCTTCGACCAGGAAGCGATCGACGAGCTCTCGTTCTCCATCAAGGAGTTCGGGCTCATGCAGCCGATCGTGGTCCGCGAGCTCACCGCGGACACGTTCGAACTCGTCATGGGCGAACGCCGGTGGCGCGCCACGCAGCAGGCCGGGCTCAAGACGATCCCGGCCATCGTCCGGCAGACCGCCGACGACGTCATGCTGCGCGACGCACTGCTGGAGAACATCCACCGCGTCCAGCTGAACCCGCTCGAAGAGGCGGCGGCCTACCAGCAGCTGCTCGAGGAGTTCGGCGTCACGCACGAGGAGCTCGCCGACCGCATCGGCCGCAGCCGCCCCGTCGTCACGAACACCATCCGGCTGCTGAAGCTCCCCCTCCCCGTCCAACGGCGGGTCGCGGCCGGCGTGCTCAGCGCCGGCCACGCGCGGGCGTTGCTCGGCTTGGACGACCCCGGCACGCAGGAAGACCTCGCGGCACGGATCGTCGCCGAGGGCATGTCGGTCCGCGCGACCGAAGAAGCCGTCACGATCGCCAAGAACGAGAAGCCGAAGAAGGAGAAGGCGGCCCCGCGCAAGCAGCTGCACGCGCCGGGTCTGCAGGAGCTCGCCGAGCGCCTCTCCGACAACTTCGACACCCGCGTGAAGGTCGAACTCGGGCAGCGGAAAGGCCGGATCGTCGTCGAATTCGGGTCAGTTGACGATCTTGAACGCATCGTCGGCATGATCAGCCCGAACACGACAATTCGGACATCGGAGTAGGCCCATAGGATCACCCACGGGCCTTATGTCACGGTGACGATGACGCCCCGCATCCGCAAGGATACGGGGCGTCACCTATGAGCAAGAACAAAAAGGGCGGCACCGACAGCGTCGGCACCGCCCCAACAACCAGAAAAATCAACGAGCGACAGCGCGCTCGATCAGTCCGGCGTAGATCTCACCGAGCGACTGCCCCGCCGCCTCGACGGCCATCGGCAACAACGACGTCTCGGTCAGCCCCGGCGACACGTTCACTTCGAGGAAGTAGACCGTCCCGTCCGCGGCCACCACCGCGTCGGTCCGCGACACGTCCCGCAGCCCGAGCAACCGGTGCGCCGCGACCGCCAGCTCCCCCACCGACTTGGCCGCGGCCGCGTCCAGCCGAGCCGGCGCGTGGAAGTCCGTCAGCCCCGCCGTGTACCGAGCGGTGTAGTCGTACACCCCGCTCTCCGGAACGATCTCCACGGCCGGCAGCGCGTACGGACCCTCCGGCCCGTCGACGACCGACACCGCCACCTCGACCCCGGAGATGAACTGCTCGGCCAACACGGTGTCGCCGTACGCCAGGCACCCGACCATCGCCGGCGGCAGCTCCGCGGCATCCCGCACGACCTGAGCGCCCAACGCCGACCCGCCCTGGTCCGGCTTCAGCATCAACGGCAGCCCCAGCGTCGAGACCATCGCGTCCAGCACCGGACGAGCGCCGAGCTCCCGGAACGTGGCGTGCGGCAGCACGACCCACTCCGGCGTCGCGAGCCCGGCACGAGCCAGCTCCGCCTTCGCGGTCGGCTTGTCCCACGCCCGGCGGCACGCCCGCGAGTCCGTCCCGACGTACGGCACCCCGAACATCTCCAGGATCGTCTGCACGGACCCGTTCTCGCCCTCGCCGCCGTGCAACGCGACGACGACGGCATCCGGCCGCGACGAACCGAGCCGGGAGACCAACGACGCGTCCGCGTCCCACTCCTCCACCGTCACGCCCACCGACCGCAGGGCGGCCGACAGTCGGCGACCCGAGCGGATCGAGACCTCGCGTTCGTGGGAGAGCCCACCGGACAACACAGCGACCATGCGGTCAGCCACAACAAACTCCAAGAATCAGGCGGTGTCAGGCGACGGGGTCTGCGGGCCGGACAGCTGACGGCCCGGCGTCGCCCCGAACGTCGCGTGCAGCTGCATCTCTTCCTCGATGACGTTCGCCAGGCGGCGCACGCCCTCGCGGATGCGTTCCGGCGTCGGGTAGCAGTACGAGATCCGCAACTGCCGCGAGCCGAAGCCGTCCGCGTAGAACCCGGTACCGGACGCGTACGCCACCCGAGCCGTCACGGCACGGGGCAGCATCGCCTTCGTGTCGATGCCCTCCGGAACCGTCACCCAGACGTAGAAGCCGCCATCCGGGATGTTCCACGTGGAACCTTGCGGCATGTGCTGCTCCAGCGCCGAGATCGCCGCATCCCGCCGATCCCGGTACGCCTCGCGGTACGTCTTGATCTGCCCCTTCCAGTCCTGCGTCGACAGGTACCGGGAGACGATCATCTGGTTCAGCGTCGGCGGGCACAGCGTGGCCGACTCGGCGGCCAGGACCAGCTTCTCGCGCACGGCGTGCGGCGCCAGCACCCAGCCGACCCGCAGCCCGGCCGCGAACGTCTTCGAGAACGACCCGAGGTACACCACGTTGTCGGGGTCGAGCGAACGCAGCGCCGGGTACGTCTGCCCGTCGAAGCCCAACAGCCCGTACGGGTTGTCCTCCACCACCAGCACGCCGTACGACCGGCAGATCTCCAGGATCTCGGCCCGCCGCGACACCGCCAGCGTCACGCCGGCCGGGTTGTGGAAGTTCGGGATCGTGTAGAGGAACTTCACGCGCTGTCCAGCGCGCTTACAAGCTTCCAGCGCCTCTCGCAGCAACGACGGCACGAGCCCGTCAGCGTCCATCGCGACGTGCACGACCTGCGCCTGGTACGCGGTGAACGACCCGAGAGCACCCACGTACGAAGGCCCCTCGGCGATCACCACGTCACCGGGGTCGCAGAAGATCCGGGTGACCATGTCGAGGCCCATCTGCGAGCCCACGGTCACCACCACGTCGTCCGGGTGGCCGTTGATGCCTTCCAACGCCATGACGTCGCAGATCTGCTCGCGCAGCAACGGCACACCGTGCGCCGAGCCGTACTGCAGGGCCACGAGCCCCTCGGACGCCACCAGCTGGCCGATCTCCGCGGACAGCGACTCCAGCGGCAACGCGGCCAGGTGCGGCATGCCGCCGGCCAGCGACACGACCTCAGGCCTGGACGCCACTGCGAAGAGTGCCCGGATCTCCGATGCCGTCATCCCTGCCGTGCGCGCTGCGTAGCGGCGGAGGTGGGGGTCAAGGCTTCTGGGGCCCTGCTTGGCGGGCTGACCGGGCATTGTCATGGGGACTCCTGTATGGGAAATGTCCCGAGCGAGTGTAACCGTCGTCCCGTTCAGGGCACGCGCCTTCCGGGTTCCGTCACATTCGCCTACCCTCGTATGGGTTCACTGTGTGTGTGCCAAGGGGTGGAGGTCGGGGTGTCGCGACGCGTCGTGGGCGTCACGTTGGACAACCTGGAACATCTGTCCAAGCACAGCAGGACGTGCGTCTTCTGGGAACTTGCTCCTCACCTGCGAGAACAGGCTGAGGAATACGGTGACACCGAGTTCGAGAAGGAAGCCTGGGTCTCCAGCGTCCTGCTCGAATGGGGTTCGTGCGGTCGCCTCATCTACTGCGACGGCATCCCCGCCGGTTCGGTGTTCTACGCACCACCGGCAGCCGTGCCGCGCAGCGCCGCCTTCCCCACCTCGCCGGTGAGCCCGGACGCGGTCCTCATGACGTCGCTGGACGTCCTCCCGGAGTTCCGAGGGGGAGGACTCGCGCGCGTGCTCGTGCAGGCCGTGGCGAAGGATCTGACGCGTCGTGGCGTGAAGGCCATCGAGGCGTTCGGCGACATGCGCCCGGACGACTCCGAGCCCAGTTGCGTCACGCCGGCGGACTTCCTGACGAGCGTCGGCTTCAAGACCGTGCGGCCTCACCCGCGCTGGCCCCGGTTGCGGATGGAGCTCCGCAGCTCCATCACCTGGAAGGAAGACGTCGAGGCAGCCCTCGAACGCCTCCTCAACAGCGTCACCGTCTCCACCGCGGAACCCAGCTTCCGCCCCGTCTGAGACCAACGAAAAGGGCCCCCTCGCACGCAGCGAGGGGGCCCTTTTCGTCAGTGCGTCAGCTCTTCGACATCTCGTACCGCAGCAGGTCGTTGAACGTGAACGTGCCCGTCGGCTGGTCGTCCTTGCCGAGCAGGTAGAGCCGCTTCACGGCCACGAGGATGCCCTCGGCCACGATGTCGCGGAACCCGGGGGTCGCCAGCCGTGCGCGGTCCTCGGCGTTCGTCAGGTAGCCCACCTCAACGCGGACGGCCGTGCAGCGGGTGAGCCGCAGCAGGTCCCACGACTTGGGGTGCGACCCGCAGTTCGACATCGACGTGCGGGCGGTGACCTCGCGCTGGATGAACCCCGCGAGCGCCTCACCGACCGTCGACGACGTGCCGTTGCCGGTGCCGTAGTGGAACGTCGCCACGCCCTGCGCGTTCGGCGACGAGTTGCCGTCGCTGTGCAGCGACAGGATCAGGTCGGCACCCGCCTCGTTCGCGAACCGGGCGCGCTCGCCCTCGTCCGGGCAGTTGTCGGGACCGCGCGTGAGCAGGGCCTCCATGCCGGTCGCGGCCATCTTGCCCTCGAGGCGGCGGGCCAGGTCCAGCATCAGGTCGGCCTCGGACAGCCCGTCCACCACCACGCCGCGGTCCTGGCCGCCGTGACCGGGGTCGATGACGATCCGCTTGCCGGACAGACGGGAACCGGCACCGCGCAGCCGTTCCTGCTCGCGCAGCAACTGGGGACGGCCACCGCGGACCTTCGGCTGGAGCTGCCGCAACGCGCGCACGGTGTCGGGACCGCACATGCCGTCCACGATCAGCCCGTAGTCGCGCTGGAAGTTCCGCAGCGCCTGCTCGGTCTGCTGGCCGAACACGCCGTTCGCGCGCCCGGCGTCGTAGCCGAGCTCCAGCATGCGTTCCTGCAGCATCAGCACGTCGTCACCGGTCGTCGGCTGCGACATCAGATAGGCGAGCGGCCGGTCCCCCAACCGGAACGTCGCGTCGCGCAGCGAACGGTAGGTCGCCGGGCCGACGATGCCATCGATGATCAGCCCCCGCTGCTGCTGGAACGCGCGCACTGCGTGCTCGACCTGCTGGTCGAACACCGGCGGCGCCTGTGGGTCGGCCGGCGGAAGCAGTCCGAGCCTGGTCAGGGTCGACCGGATCTCGGCAACATCACTTCCGACGTCCCCGCGGCGGAGCAGCTGCATGCACCCTCGCTCGACTAGGGCGCCGATCCTGGTCGGCGCGTCAGTTGGGAAGTCCTCATTGTGCCCTGCTGCGCTCAGTGATCGATGCAGGGCTACTCACAGTCGTACCGAGGTCACCGCCTCGGCACCAAAACGAACGTGACCCGCTCGTCTTATCGATAGACGGGCGGGTCACGTTGCTCGTTGCAAAGGACTTCGTAGCCAATGCAACTTTTTTGTGGCTCAGGCCAGGACGTCCTGCAGGTCGTTCAGCAGAGCGGCCTTGGGCTTCGCGCCGACGATCTGCTTCACCGGGCGGCCGCCCTGGAACAGGATCAGCGTCGGCACGGACATGATCTGGTAGTCGCGGGCGATCGCCTGGTTGGCGTCGATGTCGACCTTCGCGATGGTGAGCTTGTCACCGTGCTCGGCGGCGATCTCCTCGAGAACGGGGGCGACCATCTTGCACGGGCCGCACCAGGTCGCCCAGAAGTCGACCAGCACGGGCTTCTCGCTGGTCAGCACGTCGTCCGCGAACGACTTGTCGGTCACCGTGATGGTGGCGCCTGCCATGTTGCTCTCCTCAAAGATCTCGCAGAAGGAACTTCAGTTGCTCTTGCCGTAGCCGCCGCCGACGGCCTCGGCGGCGATCTCGGCCTGCTCGGTGCCGTGCTCGGCCAGCCACCGTTCCGCGTCGATCGCGGCGCTGCAACCGGAGCCGGCGGCGGTGATCGCCTGGCGGTACTCGTGGTCGACGAGGTCACCGGCGGCGAAGACGCCGTCCAAGTTCGTGTACGAGGACTTGTCCTTCGTCAGGACGTACCCCTCGGCGTCCAGGTCGACCTGGCCCTTGACCAGCGCCGAGCGCGGGTCGTGGCCGATCGCCAGGAAGAAGCCGGTGACGGGCATCTCGGACTCGGCGCCGGTCTTCGTGTCCTTGATCTTGATGGACGACACGGTGCCGTCACCCAGCACGTCGGTGACCTGCGTGTTCAGCTGCCACTTGATCTTCTCGTTGGCGCGGGCGCGCTCCAGCATGACCTTCGAGGCGCGGAACTCCTCGCGGCGGTGGATGACCGTCACGGACTTGGCGAACCGGGTGAGGAACGTCGCCTCCTCCATCGCCGTGTCACCGCCGCCGACGACCGCGATGTCGTGGTCGCGGAAGAAGAACCCGTCGCAGGTCGCACAGGCGGACACACCGCGGCCGAGCAGCTCCTGCTCGCCGGGGATGTCGAGGTAACGGGCCGCGGCGCCCATCGCGAGGATGACGGCCTTGGCCTCGTAGGTGACGCCGTTCGCGACGACCTTCTTGATCTCCCCGGTCAGCTCGACCGACTCGACGTCCTCGGCGCGCAGCTCGGCGCCGAAGCGGGTGGCCTGCTCGCGCATCTGCTCCATGAGCTCGGGGCCCATGATGCCGTCGCGGAAGCCGGGGTAGTTCTCGACCTCGGTCGTCGTCATGAGGGCGCCGCCGTACTGCGACCCCTCGAAGACCAGGGGCTCCAGCTGCGCACGTGCCGCGTAGACCGCAGCGGTGTAACCCGCCGGTCCCGATCCAATGATGATCACGTTGCGCACGCTCACGGCTGATGCAACTCCTCGATCTCGTCGTCTGACTGGCTCAACGGATCGTAGGTGCAGCTAATTCCGTGACTTGAGCGACTACCTCGGTGCGATCAGCTCGTTCGCGAGAACGCCCCCGGGAGCGTCCGGGCCGCAGGTCTTGGGATCGAGCACGACCAGCCTGATCTGACCGGGTGCGCCACCAGGCAGGATCGCCATCACGGCGTCCTTGCCCTCCAGGTTGATCGGGCTGATGCCGAGCGGCTTGGCCGTGCTGGTGATGCCACCGCCCTGCAGACAGCCCGCCAGCCGGTCGGGTGACTCCAGCGGGCCGTAGTTCTGGGCCTTGAGCACCTCGCCGACCGCGGACCCGAGCTCGTCGCGCTTCAACGACAACGGCGGCTGCGCGGATGCGGTCTGGGTGGTGGGCGCGGGCGCGGCGTCACCGGGCGTGTCCGCCTGCTGCCCGTTGGGGGCGACGGCGAGCACGATGCCGAACGCGGCAGCGGCGGCCACCAGCACGCCACCGCCGAGGCCCAGCCTGCGGTTGCGGCGCTTGCGAGCGTCGTTCAACGACACGACCGGGGCGATCCCCGGACGTGCCTCAGCGGCCAGCGCGGCGTCGATCCGCGCGGCCACGTGGTCGGGCATCGGGATGGGGGGCAGCGCCTGCAGGTCCTCCAGCGTGGCGTCGAGCGCCCGCAGGATCTCGCTGGCCTCGGCATCCGCTTCGACCCTCGGGCGCAGCTGTGCGGCGACCTCAGGGGGCAGCACGCCCGCGTGCAGGTCCGCGATGAGGTCAACCGACCACGGCGGACCCATCGGCACGCGCTCCATGCCGGTCATCGGCCCTCCCACTGACGTTGCTCTTGCACATTCACACCGTCAGCTGGGACGTTCGCATCTGCGATTCGGTTCCTGAGGTGCCCGAGAACTTTGGCGAGCTTGGCACGACCTCGCGCACACCTGCTCTTGACCGTGCCCTCCGCGATGCCGAGGAGCTTCGCGGTCTCCGCGACCGAGTAGCCCTCGACGTCGACGAGCACGATGGGCGCCCGCTGCTCTTCCGGCAGCTCCATCAACGCCTGCTGCACGATCAGGCTGGTCTCGCGGTCGCTCATCGCGTCCCGGGGCGCGACGGGCTCGCCAGGACCGGCCTCGGGCAACGGCACTGTCGGTCTTGTTTGTCGGCGTCTCATCCGATCGAGGCACGCGTTGACCACGATCCGGTGAAGCCAGGTGGTGACCTGTGACTCCGCGCGGAACGACGAGGCGGCGCGGAAAGCCGAGATGAACGCCTCCTGCAGCGCGTCCGCGGCCTCTTCGGGGTCGCGCAGCGTGCGCAACGCCACCGCCCACATCCGGTCCCGGTGCCGTTTGACCAGCTCCGAGAACGCGTAGGGGTCACCTGCGGCGTGGGCCGAGATGAGATCGGCGTCCGAGCTGGCTGCGGCGGTCACGAGTGGAACCTTAGCGAGGCTGATCACAGTGTTGTCGGCCGCTCCTCCGGAGACGGCGGCGAGGTCGTCGAAAAGTCGGTCGTCCGCCCGAATCGCTCGTGCCGAAATGGGCTTCGCCGATTTCGGCACGAGCGGTTGACCGGACGACCGACACGACCTCGCGTCACTCGATCAGGCCTGCTCAGCGGCCGACGTCACTGCGCCCTCGTGTACAGGACCTCGCGGATCTCCGACTGGTTCTTGCCGCCGCCCGAACTAGCCAGCTGCGTGATCCAGATCAGCACGTGCCCGGTCGGCTCGTGCTCGTTCAGCTGGATCTGCGTCTGCCCGTCGGACAGGTCCGCGACGCCGATGACCTTGGTCTCCTCCAGCGGCGAGTCCAGCGCGGACGCCACCCGGATCTCGACCTTCGTGCCCTTGCTCGGCGAGGTGATCGTGACCGACGCCAGCTTCACCGGCTCCGCGAACGACGCCATCAGGCCGATGCCGGGCTTGAGTGCCGGGAACGGCTGGAAGTAGTTGTCCGTCCGCCAGAACGTGCCGGCGTTGTTGTCCGCCGCCCTGCTCGCCTGGTTCGCGTTGTCGGGCTGGTTCGTCACGTCGTAGACGCCGAGCGCCGCGGGCTGCACCGGGCCCGCCGGTGCGGGCGGTGGCGCGGTCTGGCCGTTCGAACCGGGCTGGTTGATCACCACGGTCGGGCCGCCGCCCCTGGACGGCTCGTCGCTGAAGAAGCCGACGATCTGCACGCTCAGCCAGACGATCACGGTCAGCGTGGCCACGGCCAGGACCGCGACGCTGATCCACAGCTTCTTCTTCTGCTGCTTGTCCTGCCGTGGCTTCTGCGTCGTCCACACGACCTGGTCGTCGTCATCGTCGCGTGACGACACGGCCGGGATCAGCGACGTCTGGGCCTCTTCGGCCGCGATCTGGTCGAGGACCTGCAGGATCGCCGCCGACGTCCGGATGCCGCCCACGGAGGTGTCCTCCAGCGAACGGACCGCGACGGACGACAGGTCGTGCGGCAGGTACGGGTGCAACGCGTTCGGCGCGACCACGGACCCGTCCGGCCCGGTCGGCGCGATCGGCACGCCCTGCGGACCGTTCGGCAGCGCCCACCGGCCGGTGAGCAGCAGGTACAGGATCGCGCCGAGGCCCTTGACGTCGTCGCGCGCGATCGCGTCCGGCCGCGGACCGGGGAACGCGAGGCGCAGCCGGCCGTCCGAGGTGACCCGGATGCGCTGCGGGTGGTCGGCACCCAGCACGAGCCCGGCGTGGTGCGCGCCCTCGATGGCGGCGCCCAGCGGTTCGAGCAGGCGGGTCGCGGCGCCCGCCGGCAGCGGGCCCTCCGCGATGAGGTCCATCAGGTCGGTGCCCTGGGTCCACTCGGCGATGACGATGCCGAGGATGCCCTCGTCGGGACGGATGCCGGTGCCGGGCGTGAGCACGTCGATCACCCGCGAGACGCCGGGGTGCGTGAACGACGACGCGTGCATCGCGCGTTCGACCGTCCGGCGGGCACGGGCGGCTGCCTCGTTGTCCGCGAGGTTGCCCACCAGGACCGTCAGCGCCACGTCCCGGTTGAGCTGACCGTCCCGCGCGCGCCACAGTTCGGCGTTCGACCGGGCGTCTGCTCCGGACTTGGCGAGCAGCCGGTAGCGGCCGTTGCCGATGACGCCGCCGGGGACCAGGGCGGCGTGGACTCCGCTACTCACGGAAACGAGGGTACGGGACGGCGCTCACGGACCGGGGTCACCGTCGCCGCACCAAACGGTTGATCTTCGCGATGGCCGGCTGCATCTCGGGTACCCGGAACGCCGCCAAAAGGCCGAACGCGAGCGGCAGCCCGATCACCGTCACCAGCACCAGCTCGACCCAGCTCGACACGATGACGTTCGAGAAGCCGACCAGGTCCTGGACCAGCCAGTTCACGCCCTTGGCCACGCCGAAGGCCAGCGACGAGGCCACGACGGTCAGGCAGACGGTCCAGATCGTGAACCCGGTGCGCAGCCGGCCGAGCCGGATCCGCAGCCAGACCTGGCCGACGATCGCACCGAAGACGAAGCTCAGCGACATGGCGAGCGACACACCGACGGCGAGCTGCGAGGCGTCGCCCGGCGTGGAGATGCCGAGGAACAGGTAGAGCAGCCCGATGCGCACCGCCACGATCAACGCCTGGATCAGCGTCGGCGTGCGGGCGTCCTTCATCGCGTAGAAGACCCGCAGCTGGAGCAGCGTGATCGCGTACGGCACGAGGCCGAACGCCGAGAGCGCCAGCGAGAGCCCGATCCTCGTGCCGCCGTCGACGCCGGAGGCGCCCAGGGCGAACACGCCGAGACCGACCGCCAGGCCGGACACCGTCAGCAACGCGCTGAACGGCATCAGCAGGATCGCCGACATGCGGTTGCCGAACAGCAGGTCGCGCACGATCGACTCGTTGTCCCCGTGCGCCGCGGCCCGCGACATCTTCGGCATCAACGCGGTCAGCAGCGAGACGCCGAGAACGCCGTAGGGCACCTGGGCGATCAGCCACTGGTAGTTGAACGCGACGAGCGCACCCTTCGCGCTCGTCGCCACGTTCGTCAGCACGGTCATGCTGGCGAGGCCGAGGCCGACGTAGAGCAGCACCCAGAACGCGAGGCTGCCGAACTCCGACAGCCGCGAGTCCCAGCCGAACCGCCACTTGAACTTGAAGCCGGTCTTCTTCAGCGCCGGGAACAGCACGGACGCCTGCACGAGCACGCCGAGCGCGGTGCCGAGGCCGAGGACCAGCAGGTGCGTGTCGGTCATCCGGACCGGGTTGAGCGTGAGCTCGCCCGGCAGCAACGCGTAGACACCGAGGACGCCGATCACGACGACGTTGTTCAGCACCGGCGCCCACGTGGGGATGCCGAAGACGTGCCGTGCGTTCAGCACGGCGCTGAGGAGCGCCGTCAGGCCGTAGAACACGATGCCCGGCAGCACCAGGTACGCGAACGCCGTGACGAGCTCGGGGTTCGCCTCCGGTGAGTCGGAGACGTAGATGTCGGTGAGCAACGGCGCGCAGGCCATCGCGAGCACCGTGCCGATCCCGAGGATCAGCGTGCCCATCGAGATCAGCCACTGGGCGTACGACTCGCCGCCGTCGCCGTCCTCCTTCTCGGCGCGGACCAGCAGCGGGATCGCCACGCTGGTCAGCACGCCGCCGAGGAGCAGCTCGTTGATCATGGTCGGCAGCGTGGAGGCCGCCTGGTACGAGTCACCGAGTGTCTCGGCGCCGATCACCGCGATCAGCAGCACCTTCGACAGCAGGCCCGTGGCACGGCTGACGATCGTCGCGATCGCCATCGATCCGCTGGCTCGCGCGACCGATGGTTCCTGCTTCTGCTGTTCCGGCTGGGTGGTCGTGGCTGTCTCGCTCACGCGCTCGACTTCTCCGGTGTGACGTTCTCGATGGACGGTGCTTCGCCGTTCTCGCCGTTGCGAGCGCGGACCCGCTTGTAGATCCGGCGTCCGGAGAGCAGCACGAGCGCGACGCCGGCGATCATCGTGATGATCACCGTGATCGTGCCGTACGCGGACGACGAGACCTCCAGCTTGACAGTGTCGCCCAGCGGAACGCCCTCGGGTGTCGTCAGCCGGACGTTGACCGGGAACCGGCCGGACCGCAGCACCTCGACGGGCACCCGCACCACGCGTTCGCCGCGGGCGGGAAGCACCTGGTCGGCGAGGTCGAGCTTGCGGATGCCGGGGGTGTCGGCGAGGTTGATCCGGACCGTCACGCGCACGTCGAGCTTGTTCGTGATCGTGACGGGGATCGGGCTGTCGCCGGAGCCGAGCAGGATCGGGCTGTTCGGCTGGGTCACGCCGACCATGCCGGTCAACGCGTTCAGCTCGCCCTGGCTGACCTGGGCCGCTGCCTGCGCGCCCTGCTCGTTGCCCCGCCACGCGCCCGACATCACCCGCAGCAGCCCGAGCCACAGCGGGTCGGCGAGGTCGGACGGCGACGCGTGCGCGCTGTCCTCCTGCTGCATGGCCGCGACCAGGCCGTTGAGCTCGATGCTCTGGTCCGTCACGGAGTCGGTGATGGTCGGCGAGACCTCCCGCGCACCGGCCTCGGCCGGGTAGGTGATCTTCGCGGTGGTCGTCTCCGGGATGGCGGAGGTGAGCTCGGACAGGCCGGTCTGCGTCGCGTATCCGCCGGTCAGCAGCTTCTGCGCGGTCGTCAGGAACTCGGTCATCTCCGACATCGGCGCCTGCCACCGGCGCGGCGGCGCGATCAGCACGTTGCGGCCGTCGCCCTGCCACCCGGCGCGGAACACCAGCACCGCCAGCGCGTTCTGCACGGACACCGGCTGGCTCTCGAAGGGCGCGGCCGCCCCGGACAGCGTGCGCGGACGGGACTCGCTGCCCAGCAGCGCGTCGGAGACCATCGAGTCGATCCGGACGGCGGTGACCGGGTTCTTGCCGGCGATGCCCGCGGGCGCGGTGCCCGGAGCGTCGGAGACACCGGTCGGGTCGAGCAGCAACGACTTCGCGCCGGGGTACTTCTTGTCCGGCTGCGGGGTGACCAGCTCGTCGAACGTCGACTGGTCGAGCACCCCGTCCTCGGGCCACACCAGGTCGGGCAGCGGCTGCACGGACAGGACGTCCTGGATGAGCTTCGGGCCGTCGGTCACCGCGAGCGTGCGCATCGTGGCGAGCTTCGCCCTGTTCAACGCCACGAGGTCGGCGTCGGCGTACGGCAGGGCCACGACGCACCGGCCCGAGACGGCGAGCTTGAGCCGGTCGAGCCACAGCTTGGCCTCGGACCTGCCCTTGCCGTCCTCGCCGCCGCGCACCTTGTACCCGGTGCTCATGGCCTGGACGGTGCGCAGCAGGTCGGGGTCGATGGCGAGGCACATCGCCGTGCTCATCTGCGAGATCGACTGCTCGTAGGCCTGCAACAGGCCGTACAGCCTGCCGTTGACCGAGAGCGACGTCGCGAGCTCGTCGTCGATCAGCTCGGACTCGCCCTCCTCGCCCAGCCGGACGAGCCGCGGGCGGTCCGCGATGGGCCACAGCATCGTGAGCTTCGCGCCCGCGCCCGGCTTGGCCTTGGTCTCGCCGCCGGGCACGCCGAGCACGGGCAGCAGCGTGGAGAGCGCCGCGAGCCGCGCCTGGCCGCCGAAGTCCGGCCTGCCGTTGACGTTCGCGAGGATCGGGTAGATGCCGGGCTGCTCGACCTCGAGCGAGGTCGGCTCGGTACCGCGCAGCGGCACCTCCAGCGTGAAGTCCTTCTGGGCGCCGGCGTCGAGCTCGCTCGTGATCGGGGTGAACTTCGGTTGCACGGCCTCGGCGGCTGCCGGTTCGCGCAACGCCTTGCGCAGGTCGTCCTCGGAGCCGAGCGGCTCACCGCGTTCGAGCCGCAGCACGATGTCGAACACCTTGCGGTCGCCGACGTTGACGATCTTGCCGGTGATCTTGACGGTGCCCGGCGAGTCGCTCGTGACGAACCGCGGGGTGAGCTGGTCGATGTCGAGCCGCACGAACTGCGGCGACGCCGTGCCCGGCTGGGCGGAGAGAGATCTGGTCGCCCACACCTGGGTGGCGGGCGCGGGCATGAACGGCAGCGCGTCGATCTCGTCCGGTTGTGACTGCTGGGCACCCGCTGGGGGTGCCGTGATCACCACGAACGCGACTGCGGCGGCTGTGCAGACGAGCTTCCTCAGGCTCACGCCGGCCCCGCCCCGTTGCGGCAGCGGTCGGCGAGCAGTTCGGCGGCTCGGCGCACCAGACGGCGTTCGTCGGCATGCGCCAACCGCCCGTCCAGCTCGCCGAGTGGCACCCACGCCACCTCGGTGACCTCCACGTCTTCGTCGGAAAGCTCTCCCCCCGTCGCTTCGAGGAGGAAGTGGTGAACCGTCTTGTGCACCCGGCGGTCGTCCGCGACGAACCAGTAGTCGATCGACCCCAACGGGCGCAGCACCCTGCTATGAATACCGGTCTCCTCGGCGACCTCGCGCACCGCGGTCTGCTCCGCGGTCTCGCCGGCCTCGATGTGACCCTTGGGCAAAGACCACAGCAACCGGCCTCGCCGGTCAAGTCTGCCGATCACCGCGGCCCGTTGCTCGCCGTCGAGCACCAGGCCACCCGCCGACGTCTCGTCGACGGTCTTGAGCCTCCGGCCCCGGCGCCTCTTGCGGCGCCCCGGCTTGGATCCTCCGGAACGTGCGGCTGACGGGGGCATACGGCCGATCGTACTTACGAAGCTTAAGTACGCTGGTTTCTCGTGTCTCGATCGCTCCAGCAGAATGCGGTGGTGGAAAAGCCCGCCATCACACCTGTCGTCGCCGAACTCGCCGCCCGGTTCGCCGCCGACGGCAAGCGCCTCTACCTCGTGGGTGGAAGTGTGCGCGACGCCGTGCTGGCGCGCCCGACGAACGACTTCGACTTCACCACGGACGCCCGGCCCGCCGAGATCCAGCGGCTGCTGAAGGGCTGGGCCGACGCGCAGTGGGACACCGGCATCGCGTTCGGCACGGTCGGGGCGTCCAAGCACGGCGAGATCATCGAGATCACGACCTTCCGCGCGGACGTCTACGACGGCGTGACCCGCAACCCCGAGGTCACGTTCGGCGACTCGATCGACGGCGACCTGGTCCGGCGCGACTTCACCGTGAACGCGATGGCGTTCGACATCGCGGCCTCCGAGTTCGTCGACCCGACAGGCGGCCTGCAGGCGGCGCGCGAGGGCGTGCTGGACACCCCGGCGACCCCGCAGGAGTCGTTCGGCGACGACCCGTTGCGCATGCTGCGCGCGGCCCGGTTCGTCTCCCAGCTCGGCTTCACGGCGGCGCCGCGCGTCGTCGAGGCGATGCGGTCGATGGCAGCCGAGCTCACCCGCATCACGCCGGAGCGCGTGCAGGTGGAGCTGTCGAAGCTCCTGTGCGGGGCGCACCCCCGCCGCGGCATCGAGCTCATGGTCGAGACGGGTCTGGCGGACATCGTGTTGCCAGAGCTCACGGCCATGAAGCTGGAAATCGACGAACATCATCAGCACAAGGACGTCTTCGACCACTCGCTGGTTGTGCTGGAACAGGCAATTGATCTTGAAGATGTTGATCAGTCACCCGATCTGGTGCTGAGGATCGCCGCGTTGCTGCACGACATCGGCAAGCCGGCGACCCGGAAGTTCGAGTCCGGCGGCGGGGTCTCGTTCCACCACCACGAGGTCGTGGGCGCGAAGATGGTCCGCAAGCGCTTGCGGGCGTTGCGGTACTCGAAGGAGATCACCGAGGACGTCGCCAAGCTCGTCTACCTGCACCTGCGGTTCCACGGGTACGGCGGTGGCGAGTGGACCGACTCGGCCGTGCGCCGGTACGTGACCGACGCCGGTGACCTGCTGACCCGGCTGCACAAGCTCGTCCGTGCGGACTGCACGACCCGCAACAAGCGCAAGGCGAACCTGCTGCGCCGGACGTACGACTCTCTCGAGGAACGCATCGCGCGCATCGCGGCCGAAGAGGACCTGGCGCGCGTGCGTCCGGACCTCGACGGCAACGAGATCATGAAGCTGCTCGGCCTGCCGCCGGGCCGCGAGGTCGGTGCCGCGTGGAAGTTCCTCAAGGAGCTGCGGCTGGACCGCGGGCCGCTGGAGCGCGACGAGGCGGAGGCCGCGCTACTCGACTGGGCGCGCGAACAGGGGATCACCCCTCCGGCCTAGTTACTCATCGTGAGTGAATGCAATCCCCGCGTTAGCGAAGTGTCAGCGGGGCGCGGCACCATGTGAAGTGCGCCAGGGGGCGCATGGGGGTGGTGCAGATGTCTTCTCAACGACTTTTCGCAGGTCCGGCGGTGTACGACCTGGCCGTCCTGACCGACGACCAGCGCGCGGTGCTGAGGTGCATCGCGCGCGGTCACGCCGACCACGAGATCGCGCGCGTGCTGGGTCTCGCGCAGCGACGGGTGCTCGACGAGGTGGCGGAGATCCTGCGTCGCCTGGATCTACCCGATCGAGTGGCTGCTGTCGTTTTCGCGCACGAGGCCGGGATGCTGCACCTGCCGTTTCCGCGCTGACAACGTGAGGAAGCCGGCCAGGCCGACGAAGTAGAGCGCGGCGGCCGCGAGCATGAGCACGGGGGCGCGGCCGTTGAGCGGGACGACCATCGCCGTGATGGTCACCGCGGTGACCTGGGCGACGTTGAACAGCGTGTCGTAGAGGGCGAACACGCGGCCGCGCACCTCGTCGGGGATGTCGTGCTGCACGGCGGTGTCCACGCACAGCTTGACGATCTGACCGGCGAAGATGACGAAGAAGCTGGCCGCGAGGATGGTCGGCAGCGTCATCGGCAGCCCGAGGCCGACCTGGGCGGCGGCGCTCAGCAGCAACGCTCCGCAGACCGTGCGCGTCACGCCGAACCTGTCGACGATCCGGTCGGTGAGGATGCCGGCGAGCAGCACACCGGCACCGCCGGCGACCGCGACCTCGCCCAGCCCGCCGATGCCCGCCTTGAGGATGCCGACGTCCTCGAGGCTGTAGCGCATCAGCAGCAACGTGATCATCAGGCTGATGCCGAACGCGGCCCGGTGAGCCAGCACGGCGGCGAGCGCTGCCGTGACGCTCGGCGTCCGCCAGGTGGCCTTGGCGCCGTCCAGCAGACCGCGCGCGACGGCCATGAACGCGTTGTTCGGCTCGTCGACCTCGTCCGGCCCGAGCACCCCGGGCTTGAACCGGCTGGCGATGAACGCGCTGGTCAGGAGCCCGACCACGGCGATGCTGGTGGTCCACCCGGACCCGCCGTCACCGGCGCCGAGGATCGTCCGGAACCCGATCGCGCACGAGGCACCGACCACGGCCATGATCGCGCCGGCCGTCGTGGCCAGCGCGTTCGCCTCGACCAGGTGGTCTTCCGGCACGACGTGCGGCAGCGACGCGCTCAGCCCCGCCCCGACGAACCGCCCGATGCCCATGACGATGAGCGCGGAGACGTACAACGGCAGGTCGCTCAGCCCCGCCCCGACCGCACCGGCCGTGAGCAGCACGAACACGGCCCGCGTGATGTTCGCGGCGACGATGACCTTCTTGCGGTCCCACCGGTCGAGCAACGCGCCGGCGAACGGCCCGATGACCGAGTACGGCAGCAGCAAGACGGCGAACCCGGTCGCGATGGCCAGCGGATCGGCCTGCCGCTCGGGGTTGAAGAGCACGGCCCCGGCGAGTCCGGCCTGGAAGAGCCCGTCGCCCCACTGCGAGGCGAGTCTGGTGGCGAGGAGTCTGCGGTAGGCGGGGATGCCGAGGAACCGGCGTGATCCCCAGTGGTGCTTCTCCACCGCAAGCGTTGTCACCGTTGCACTCTATGCGCGTGGTGGTGAAAACCACGAAAGCCGGACCTCACGGTCCGGCTCCCCTGGTGCCGGATGCCAGGTCGCCTCACGGCGCGTTGCACTACGCGGCTCCAGCCGAACGGTATTCCGCGAAGGCGGTTGTCTGTTGAGCCCGGGGGACACAAAGACATCCGACACCTCAGTCTAACGGGGCGCGGCCCTGAGTTGTTCCGGCGATCACGGGTGATTTCATGGTGACGTGCGTCCCGATGACGAAGTCGAAGTCGAGCCAGGCTCCCTCTTGGTGGCCGCTCCGAGCCTGAACGACCCGAACTTCACACGCACCGTCGTCTACATCATCGACCAACGCCCCGAGGGAACCCTCGGCGTCGTGCTGAACCGACCGTCCGAGGTGGCCGTCCACGACGTGCTCCCGCCGTGGGGCGAGCACGTCACCAAGCCGCAGGCCATCCACATCGGCGGCCCGGTGGAGCAGAAGACCGCGCTGTGCCTGGCCGCGCTGAAGCCCGGCACCGACCCGTCGACCGTCGAAGGCCTCGTCAGCGTGCAGGGCCCGGTGGCGCTGGTGGACCTCGACGCCGACCCGGACGACCTGATGCCGTTGGTGCGCGGCCTGCGGGTGTTCGCGGGGTACAGCGGCTGGGGCGAGGGGCAGCTGCAGGGCGAGATCGACCGCGGTGACTGGATGGTCGTCACCGGCCTGGCCGACGACGTGCTGGTGGGCGCGAACGTCGACCTGTGGGGCCGCGTGCTGCGCCGCCAGGGCATGCCGCTGGCGTTGCTCGCGACCTACCCGAAGGACGTCCGGGACAACTGATTCACGTGAAACGTGCGAAAAAGGCCGGATCATCGAGTGATCCGGCCTGTTCGGAAGGTTTCTAGAGCCCAGCGAGGGGCGAGCAGCCGCCGCCACCGCAGGCGCACCCGCCGCAGCCCTTCGGCTGGACCGGCTCCGGCACCATGGCCGCGGCCTTGCTGCCCATCACGCCACCGGCGAACGCGATCACCAGCGCGCCGACCAGCCCGATGATCCCTGCCGTCACCGCCAGGTCCGCCATCACGAACGCCATGGCGCCGGACACGACCGCGACGACACCCGCCGCGACGTTCGGCACGCCGGCGACGCGGTTGGCCAGAGCGAACGTCTCCTCGTCACGCACGGCGGCGGCGGTGCGCACGCCGACGTAGCGGTTGCGGCGCAGCTTGCCCTGCAGACCCAGCAGACCGACCGCGCCGAGAGCGACGCCGAGCACACCCAGGACGACCGACAGCACGATGTTCACCCCATGAGGGTAAGGCGAATCCTCAGTTCACCCTCCAGTCACCCCGGTCAGGTGTGCTGAGCGCCATGTTCAGACGACTCCTGCTCGTCCCCGTGATGCTCGGTCTGTTCGCCGTTCCGGCGCAGGCGCACGGCCCCGAAGTCCGGTTCCTCGGCCAGCACGTGCTGCCGAAAGGCCTGGTCGTGGACGGTACGACGGTCGGCGGCATCTCCGGTCTCGACTACGACCCGCGTTCCAGGAAGTGGATCCTGATCAGCGACGACCGGGTCGCGCCCCGGTTCTACGAGGGCAGGCTCGACCGGTCGAAGGTCGAGTTCACCGCCGCGCGCTCCCTGACCGGCCCGAACGGTCCGTACGCGCCCGGCACCGTCGACCCGGAGGACGTCCGCGTCGACTCGTGGACCGGCGACCTCCTGTGGAGCCAGGAGGGCGACCGCACGCCGACCACGCTCATCGACCCGTCCGTGCAGTTCAGCCGCAAGGACGGCAGCTTCAAGCAGGCGCTGCCGACGCCGGAGTCGCTCAAGATGAAGCCCGAGTCCGGGCCGCGGCAGAACCAGGCGTTCGAAGGCCTCACGTTCGCGCTCGGCGGCACCCTCGTCGTCACCGCGCTCGAAGGTCCTCTCGTCACGGAACCTCCGGCGACGGTCGAGAAGGGCGCCGTCAGCCGCGTCTTCGTGCAGACCCGCACGGGCCGGCCGGTCGCGACCTACCGCTACCAGCAGGAGCCGTTGTTCGCGGCGGACGCGAGCACGGGCGTGACGGCGATCCTGGAGCGCTCCCCCGGTGTCTACCTCGTCCTGGAGCGGTCGTTCAGCCCGACGCTCGGCAACAAGGTCCGCCTCTTCGAGTACCGGCCGCTGCAGAACAAGAAGCGGTTCCTGGCCGACATCGGCACCTTCACCAAGCCGGACAACCTCGAAGGCATGGCCTGGGGCCCGGACGGCACGTTGTGGCTGGTCTCGGACGACAACTTCAGCGCGTCCCAGGTCACCCAGTTCATCGCGCTTGCCCTGCGCTGATACCGTTGACGACATGAGCACGGCCCGCCTGCTCCTTATCTAGCCGCGACGACCCGCTCGAAAGACGGTCGGCGCGGCCACCCTCCATGCCCTTCTGGGCTGGGGGGTTTCGTCATGTCAGGGGCAGGAACAGACGTGAGAGGGACGTTGAGATGAGCACGGACGCGGCGGAGATCCCCGCCTACCGCTACACCGCCGAGCTGGCGAACCAGATCGAGGAGCGGTGGCAGCGGTACTGGGAGGACCACGGCACCTACTACGCGCCCAACCCCGTCGGCGCGCTCAAGGGTGACGTGCCCGCGGACAAGCTGTTCGTGCAGGACATGTTCCCGTACCCCAGCGGCGCGGGCCTGCACGTCGGGCACCCGCTGGGCTTCATCGGCACGGACGTCTTCGCGCGGTACCACCGCATGAACGGCCGCAACGTGCTGCACACCATGGGTTTCGACGCGTTCGGCCTGCCGGCCGAGCAGTACGCGGTGCAGACGGGCCAGCACCCGCGCAAGACCACCGAGGACAACATCAACACCTACCTGCGCCAGATCCGCAGGCTGGGTCTGGGGCACGACGAGCGCCGGCGCATCTCGACCATCGACCCCGAGTACTACAAGTGGACCCAGTGGATCTTCTTGCAGATCTTCAACTCCTGGTACGACGCGGACGCGCGGAAAGCCCGTCCCATCACGGAGTTGATCTCGCAGTTCGAGTCTGGCGAGCGGGACGTTCCCGGTGGCCAGACGTGGTCTGAGCTGTCTTTTGCCGACCAGCAAAGGATCTTGGGCGATTTCCGCCTGGCCTACATGTCGGAGGCGCCCGTCAACTGGTGTCCCGGACTGGGTACTGTCTTGGCGAACGAAGAGGTCACCGCGGACGGTCGCAGTGAGCGTGGCAACTTCCCGGTGTTCAGGAAATCCCTGCGCCAGTGGATGATGCGCATCACCGCGTACTCGGACCGGCTGATCGACGACCTGGACCGGCTGGACTGGCCGGACAAGGTCAAAGCCATGCAGCGCAACTGGATCGGGCGCTCGCACGGTGCCCGAGTCCGATTTGCGGTGGGAAGCGAGAACATTGAGGTCTTCACGACCCGTCCGGACACGCTGTTCGGCGCGACCTACATGGTCCTGGCACCGGAACACGAGCTGGTGGACCAGATTGCGACGCCCGATCGCGTGGCAGACATCGCCGCGTACCGGCGCGCAGCGTCCCTGAAGTCCGAACTGGACCGTCAGGAGAACAAGGAGAAGACCGGCGTCTTCATCGGGGCGTACGCCAAAAACCCGGTGAACGGCAAGGAAATCCCCGTCTACATCGCCGACTACGTCCTGATGGGCTACGGCACCGGCGCGATCATGGCCGTCCCCGGCCAGGACCAGCGCGACTGGGACTTCGCGGTCAAGTTCGACCTGCCGATCATCCGCACGGTCCAGCCGTCGGAGGGCTTCGAGGGCGACGCCTACACCGGCGACGGCCCGGCCGTGAACAGCGGCTTCCTGGACGGCATGGCGATCGACAACGCCAAGAAGACCATGATCGGCTGGCTGGAGGAGAACGGCGCCGGCCACGGCACCGTCCAGTTCAAGCTGCGCGACTGGCTGTTCAGCCGCCAGCGCTACTGGGGCGAGCCCTTCCCGGTCGTCTACGACGAGCACGGCACCGCCATCGCGCTGCCCGAGTCGATGCTGCCCATCGAACTGCCCGAGGTCGACGACTACTCGCCGCGCACCTTCGACCCGGAGGACGCGAACACCGAGCCGTCCCCGCCGCTGTCGCGCGCCACCGAGTGGACCACGGTCGAACTGGACCTGGGCGACGGCATGAAGACCTACCGCCGCGACACCAACACCATGCCCAACTGGGCAGGCTCCTGCTGGTACCAGCTGCGCTACGTCGACCCGGTCGAGACCGAGCGGTTCGTCAACCCGGAGAACGAGAAGTACTGGCTGGGCCCGCGCACCGCGGAACACGGCGTCAACGACCCGGGCGGCGTGGACCTGTACATCGGCGGCGTCGAGCACGCCGTCCTGCACCTGCTGTACTCCCGCTTCTGGCAGAAGGTCCTGTTCGACCTGGGCCACCTGTCCGGCGACGAGCCGTACCGCCGCCTGTTCAACCAGGGCTACATCCAGGCGTACGCCTACGTGGACCCGCGCGGCGTCTACGTCCCGGCCGACGAGGTCGTCGAGCAGGACGGCAAGTTCACCTACAACGGCGAAGAAGTACGCCGCGAATACGGCAAAATGGGCAAGAGCCTGAAGAACGTCGTAACCCCGGACGAAATGTGCGAGCGCTACGGCGCAGACACCTTCAGGTTCTACGAGATGTCCATGGGCCCGATGGACGTCTCCCGCCCGTGGGCGACCAAGGACGTAGTAGGCGCCCAACGCTTCATGCAGCGCCTGTGGCGCAACCTGGTCGACGAGACCGACGGTTCCCTGCGCGTGTCCTCCGAGGAGCCGTCAGCAGAAGCCCTGCGCCTGCTGCACAAGACGATCGCCGGCGTGCACGACGACTACGCCAACCTGCGCTACAACACCGCAGGCGCGAAGCTGATCGAACTGAACAACTACGTCACCAAGCACTACGCGTCCGGCACTCCGCGGGCCCTGGCCGAGGCCTTGGTCCTGATGCTGGCCCCGCAGGCCCCGCACGTGGCCGAGGAACTGTGGTCGAAGCTGGGCAACGAAACGTCCCTGGCCCACGGCCCGTTCCCGGCAGCAGACGAGCAGTACCTGGTCGAGGACACGGTCGAATACCCGATCCAGGTCAACGGCAAGGTCCGCTCGCGCGTGGTCGTGTCGGCCTCCGCAGCCCAGGACGAGATCAAGGCAGCGGCCCTGGCCGAGGAGAAGATCGCAGAACTGGTGGCAGGCGGCGAACCCCGCAAGGTCATCGTGGTCCCAGGCCGCCTGGTGAACATCGTTCTGTAGCACCAAAGAGAGAGCCGGTGCCGCCCGCACGAAGGGCGGCATCGGCTCTTTTCTACGGCAACGCCGGATCGATCTCGGCCCACGCCTCAGGCGCTGGCCCGAACGCGCGCCGAGCAGCCCGAACCGCCAGCGTGGCGACGGTGGCATTGGCAGCGCCCCCGATGAGGGCGCCGATCCCGAACGGAACCGCTCGCCCAAGCACGATGATCCCCTGCTTGGTCCCGTACTTCGTGACGAAGTTCCTGCCCAGCACCTTGTTGATCTGCTTCAAAGTCGACAGCGGCACCGCACTCACCAGCTGCCGAGCCCAATGCTGACCAGTCCGCTCAGCGATCTTCCCGATGCTCTTGGATCCGGACTCCCCCAGCAGAATTCCCAGCACCAGAGTCCGCCGCCGTTCGATCTCGTCGAGCGGAACACCGTGCACCTCAGCGACCGACAGCACGAACAGGGTGCTCAACTCCAGCGAGGACAGCGCTTCCCCGGCCGACAAGGCCAGCGAGATCCCGGTGCCGACTCCAGGCGCGGCAGCAGCACCTCCAACCGCGGCCCCAGTGCCGGCGAGAGCGCTGACGTACATCTTCTCCAGAACCCCGATGACCTCTTCCGGCGTAGCCGAGGGGTTGCGCTGCCGAGCGCGGGCGATGTTCTTGCGCACCAAGGACGACTGGAGGCCGATGGCCTTGTCGACCAGGTCGAGGATGGCCTGGCCAGGGCCACCCGAAGACGGGACGGGTTCTTCAGGAGCAGGCAGGTCAACGGACTCTGCCGCGTTGTTGGCGTCGACCACGGGTCGTATGTCGCCGAACACCCGACCAGCGCTACAAGCACTCAGCTCTCGACGAAGCCGATGTCCGTCAGCATCTGGTCCAGCATCGAGTCGAACATCGGCTCCGGGTTGCTCACCGCGAACGGGAACCGCCCGAACACCTCCAAAGCCACGTGCCCGTACAGCCGAACCCACGACTGCACCACGTGGTAGATCTTCCCGAGGTTGAGCGCGTCGACCGGCAGCGTCACGCCGTGCTCGGCCACCGCGTCCCGCAGCACCTGCTGGAACCGCACCAGGTCCTCGTGCAGCACCGCGGGCACCGGCTCGTCCACGTGGTTCGCCGCCGGGTTGGACGCGATCAGCGGCCCGGCCAGCTGCAGGAACACCGCACCGAACTGGTCCGCGCCGATGGGATCGCGCGGCGAGGCGAATACCAGCGCGAACTCCTGCGGGTGGGCGAGCGCCCAGCGGCGAAACGCGTGGCACACGGTGCGCACCTTGCAGCCCACGTGACCTGACGGCTCCGCGGCGAGGTCCGCGTGCAAAGCGCCGGCCATGTCCGCGCAGATGTCGTCGCAGAGTTGGCGCAGCAGGGCGTCGTGGGAGTCGTAGTAGCGGTAGAGCGCTGGTGCGGTGATGCCTAGTTTGCGGGCGATGGCACGCAGGGTAACCGCGTCGCGGCCGCTTTCCACCAAAAGGGCGCGGGCCGCTTGCCGAATCTCACGCTCGGTCTCGGCGCGGAGTCGTTCTCGGCGAGTGGCCTCGGTCATATGTCACTCCATCGGGTTGTAGACCCCGGTCACGTCCCCGTACGGTTTCAGTGAACGGTGTTTACAAGAGTTCACGGGATTTACAGCACGGTAACCCAGGAGGCCGTCGTCGATGTTCGCGAAGTGGGGCTCGATCGCATATCGCCGCCGGTGGGTGGTCTTGGTCGCGACGGTGTTGCTCGCCGTGCTGGGTGGCGTGTGGGGGCTGGGGGTCTTCGACAAGCTCAGCCAGGGCGGCTACGAGGCTCCTTCCAGTGAGGCTGCGCGGGCCGACAAGGTAGCCGAGCAGGCGTTCGGGCGGCAGAACGGTGACGTGATCGTCATTTATCGCGGCGATTTCGCGAACCCGCTCGAGCTCAAGAAGGTCGCCGACCACATCAGCGGCTTCCCGAAGGACGACGTGCTCAAGGCCGTCGGGCCGGTGCCTTCGGACGACAAGCAGCAGGCACTCGTCGCCATCACGCTCAGCAGCGGTGACTCGAACGAGCAGATCAAGCAGTTCCAGGACATCCAGTCGCAGCTCGAGATCGACGGCTTCGACAACCAGGTCGGCGGGCTCGTGCCGACCCAGAAGGCCATCAACGACATGTCCCAGGAGGACCTGACGCGCGCGGAGATGTTCTCGCTGCCGCTGGTCCTGCTGCTGCTCGTGATCATCTTCGGTGGTCTCGTGGCCGCGTCCCTCCCGGTCGTGGTCGGCGGTCTCGCGATCATGGGCGCGCTCGGCGTGCTGCACGCCGTCGCTCTGTTCACCGACGTCAACTCGTTCGCGGTCAACGTCGCCTCGTTGCTCGGCCTGGGCATGGCGATCGACTACGGCCTCTTCATGGTCGGCAGGTTCCGCGAGGAACTCGCCCAGGGCCGCACCACCGAACAGGCGGTCGGCCGCACCGTGGCGAGCGCAGGCCGCACGGTCGTGTTCAGCGCGACGCTGCTGGTCATCGCACTCGCGGGCCTCCTGCTCTTCCCGCACGGCTTCCTCAAGTCCCTCGCGTACGGCGGCGTGAGCTCGGTCGCGATCGCGGCACTGGTGTCGGTCACGCTGCTGCCCGCGTTGCTCGGCGTGCTCGGCAAGCGGGTCGACAAGCTCGCGATGCCGTGGCGCAAGAAGGAGCCGAGCGAACGCGGCTGGCGCAAGCTCAGCGGCGCGGTCATGAAGCGGCCGGTGCTGATCGCGCTGCCGATCATCGGTGTGCTGGTCGCGCTCGGCTCGCCGTTCCTCGGTGTCCAGTTCGGCCAGGTCACCGAGAAGGTGCTGCCGGAGGGCAACGCCATCCGGGCCGCCACCGAGAACATCAACCAGAACTTCTCGGCGCTCTCCAACACCGGCTTCAAGATCGTCGTCCAGGGCGGCCAGGACGCCGAGGTCCAGCAGTACCTGGCCAAGGTCAAGGACGTCCCGGGCATCGGCGAGGTCCAGCCGACCGGCCAGGGCAACGGCGTCACGGCCGCGTCCGCCGGGCTCGAGCACGACGCGCTGAGCGAGGAGTCGAAGCAGGCGCTCAAGGACGTCCGCGCACTGCAGGCCCCACAAGGCGCCGAGGTGCTGGTCGGCGGCAACACCGCGATCGTGAGCGACTCGCTCGACGCCATCGCGGACGGCCTGCCGCTGATGGTCACGCTGCTCGTCGGCGCGACGCTGATCCTGATGTTCCTGGCGTTCGGCTCGGTCGTGCTGCCGATCAAGGCCGTGCTGATGAGCGCGCTGTCGTTGTCGGCCACGTTCGGCGTGCTGGTCTGGATCTTCCAGGACGGCCACGGCGCCGACTGGCTCGGCGTCACGCCGGGACCGCTGGAGTCCGGCATCGTCGTGCTGATGGCGGCCATCGTGTTCGGTCTGTCGACGGACTACGAGGTCTTCCTGCTCAGCAGGATGGTCGAGGCCCGCGGCCAGGGCGCCACGACGGAAGAAGCCGTGACGACGGGCCTCGCGAAGACCGGCCGGGTGATCACCTCGGCCGCGTTGCTGCTGATCGTGGTGACCGGTGCGTTCGCGTTCTCGCAGGTCGCGATGATGCGGTTCGTCGGCGTCGGCATGATCCTGGCCCTGGCGCTCGACGCCACCGTGGTCCGGATGCTGCTCGTGCCGGCCGTGCTCAAGCTCCTCGGCAACGCCGCGTGGTGGTCACCGGGTCCGCTCAAGCGCATCCAGGAACGCCTCGCGCTTCACGACGAGCCGGTGGACGACCTGGACGACTTCGACGACGAGGTCCGCAGGCCCGTCCCGGTGGGCTGAGGCGGGAAGGCGATCATGGCCGCGTCGAACTGGCGCGGCCTCGCCTCCAGGTCGCCCGTCTTCATCAGGTACGTCGTGAGCACCGCGTTCGTGCTGTCCAGCACCGTCGTCGTCGCGCCGGTCGCGAGGAACACCCTCGTGTCCCCCGGCGCGATGGCGACGTTCGGCGTGTCGATGGGCAAACGTTCGCGCACGGTCAGAGAAGCCGCGTCCACCACCACGACGGACCGCTCCTTCGGCAACGTCAGGTAGACCGTCGAGCCGTCCGCGGTGACGGCGATGCTGCCCGCCCCCCTGCCGACCGGAAGCGCGCCGACCACCTGGTTCGTGGTCGTGTCGATCACCGTCAACGTGCCGGGGGTCCTGTCCCCGAGCTGCATGCTGCTCACGTACAGGCGCTTGCCGTCCGGCGAGATCGCCAGGTGCTGCGGCAACCCGCCGACCTGCACCGTCGCCGTCTGGAACGCCGTCGCGGTGTCGATCAGACCGACCGTGCCGTCCTGCGAGTTCGCGACGTAGAGGATCCGGTTGTCCGGGTGCACGGCGAGCCCCTGCGGCTGCCCGCCTGCCTTGACCACGGCCACGAGCTCGAAGTTCTCGGGGTTCACCACCGCCACGCCGCCGCTGGCCGAGACGTAGAGCCGCTGGCCGTCCGGGCGCATCGCCGCGTGCGAGAGCGTGACCTGGGTGAAGATCCGGTCGACGATCTCGCCGGTGCGGGGGTCGACCGCGGTGATCGTGCCGGTCCACCCGTTGATCACGTAGAGCCGTCGCCCGTCGGGCGACACCGCGAGACCCGTCGCCCGGCCGCCCGTGTCGGTCTGCACGAGAACGGCACCTGTGCTGGTGTCGATGACCTGCACGAGACCGGTCTTGCCCACCACGTAGGCGAGCGGTGCGATCGACGAGGAAGAAGTGGTCGTGTACTCGTGTCCTTGATGGACACCCATCGCCGCGAAGGCCGCTGAGAGCGCTAGAACCGCGGCCACGAGGCGTGGCTTTGCCATACGCCCGATGGGAACACTTCCGGGTGCTTTCGATCCACTTCAGTCACTCGACCGAGGGAAATCTTTGCCTGGATGTAGTACGACCGTGGCCCGCGACGGCGGTGCGGGCCACGGCCACACATCTAGTGAGAGTGCGGTGCGGCTGGTTTGGATACGTATGACTCGGGATTCTTCGCCGATGTCACCAGTTTGGCGTAACGGGTGCCCGCGGTGAGCAGGACCAGACCGGCGCCGAGGAACGCCAGCACGCGCGCGATCCCGTCCAGCGCCGAGAGGTCGAACAGCACCAGCTTCACGACCGCCGCGGCCACCAGGATCAGGCCCGAGATCCGCAGCGCCTTGTTGTTGATCCCCTTGACCAGCAGGAACAACGCGGCGATCGTCCACGACACGGTGACCACCGAGTGTCCGAAGAGGAACCCGGTCTCGTCCGGCGAGACGAGCAGCGCCGCGCACAGCACCAGGCCCGCCGCGCCGTAGAGCAGCACCAGTCCGGCGGCGATCCACGGCACCGGGTGCTTGGCCGGCTGGCGCAGCACCTGCATCTTCAGCGCGGCCCACGGCAGCACGGCCGCGAACACGCCCAGCACGACCGACGTCACCAGACCGGCCGCGTAGTCGCCGGGCCGGACGTCGCTGAAGAACCGCGGCTCCTCCAGCAGCCACGTGATCGGCACGGCGATCCCGATCGTCATGACGAACCCGAGGAAGCCGAACGCGATCGAGCCCACCAGAGCGGCCTTCTTGTTCAACCGGGCCGCGAGGAACGCCAGCAGCACGGCCTCGGCCAGCACGATCGCCGTGCGGATGTTGCCGTCGAGCGCCATGACCGTGGTCTGGAACAACGCGAGCATGCCCATCGCGCCGGCCGAGAGCGAGAAGCCGCGCGGCAGGTCCGGGACCATCCAGATCGCCAGCAGCACCGCCGCGACCACACCGGCGAGGATCGAGTTGGCGGGAGCGTTCAGCAACGTCGTGGCGAACAGCGACGGCAGCGCCGAACCCGCGATCAACGCGACGGCCACGGCGTCGTCGGGACGCTTGCGGATCGTGAGGAACGCCACGGCGATGCCGACGACGGTCGTGGCGGCGGCAACGCCGACAACGGTCCACTCGTACGAGCGCGGGATGGCGTTCGCGGTGGCGAGCAGCGAGGCGATGATCGGCGGGAAGCCACCGGCGATCGCCAGTCCCGGCCAGTTGCGGCGGATGTGCACGGGCGTGCTGGCCATCTTGAGCACCAGCAGGAAGCCGACGAGCAGGACCGTGAAGCCCTCGGTGATGATCGGCGAGCACACCGCGCAGGCTGCGACGACGGTGACCGCGAGCGCTTGCGACTCCCACTTCACCGCGAGCACGACACCGGCGGCGGCCACGCCGAGCCCGACCAGCAGGCCGACGCTCTCCGGCAGGAACCCGTACAGGCTCGTGGCCGCGATGACGTCCAGGTAGAGGCCCGCGAACCCGGTGAACGCGAGGGCCATCGCCCCGGTGCGCCCGGCAGGGTTGCGGTGCAGCCACATGCCGATGCCGACCAGCGCGCCGCTGAACACGGCACCGCCGATCACCCGCGGCAGAGGGCCGAGCCAGCCGCGTTGCACGGCCAGGACCAGCAACAACACGAACCCGAGCACGGTGATCGCGCCACCGACCCAGGCCAGCAGCTTCGAGCCGGCGCCGTCCTTGCCGAGCTTCTCGAACAACGACTCGCGCGGCGGCGGAGGTGGACCCCACGGCTGCTGCTGCGGAGGCGGCGGCCACTGCTGGCCGGGAGGCGGCGGGAGCTGCGGTCCGGGCGCCGCGAACGGCGGGGCGGCGGCCGGCGAGGCCTGCTGCGACCAGGGGTTGGACTGCTGCGGCACGCCGACCGGCTGCTGCGGCACCCCGGTGGGCGGAGTCGGGACGGCGGTCACCGGCGGCTGCGGCACCTCGACGGGCCGTGCCACCTCAGGTGCCTCGACCACCGCGGTCGCGGTCGCGCCGGAGTGCTCGCGCATCTCCGCGCTGATCGTCGAGAGCCGCTGCCCGATGGCCGCGAGCTCCAGTGCGAGGCGCTGCTCGTACCCGAGGCGATCCTGTCCGTCCATGGCATCAGAGTGAGGCAGCGCACGCCGAGTGACATCCGTACACCTACTCATCCAATGGTCTCGGCTTGACTACATCCATGTGTAATCGATTAACTACGGCCTCGTGACGACCATGAAGGATGTCGCCCAGCACGCCGGAGTCTCCACGGCCACCGTGTCGCGAGTGCTCAACGGCCACGCCGCGCCGACGCCCGAGACCCGCGAACGGGTGCTCGCCGCGATCGAGGAGCTCGGCTACCGGCCCAACGCCCTGGCGCGATCCCTCAGGACCACCAGCACCCAGACCCTCGGTCTGGTCATCAGCGATCTGCTGAACCCGTTCTTCGCCGAGATCGCCCGAGCGGTCGAGGACGAAGCCCGGTCACACGGCTACTGCGTCGTGATCGGGAACGCCGACGAGAACACCGAGCAGGAGGCGACGTACGTGCGCACCCTGCTCGACCGCCGGGTGGACGGCCTCCTGCTGTGCCCCGCGACCGACGACCCGAGTCTGGTTCGCGAAGTGAGCGCAGGCGGCGTGCCCGTCGTTCTGCTGGACCGGACGGTCAGGGGCGCCACATGCCCCGTCGTCCGTGCCGACGGCAGCGAGGCGTTGACCGCGCTCGCCCGGCGGCTCGTCGGCGCCGGCCACACCCGCATCGGAGTGATCGCGGGACCGCCGAACACCTCCACTGGAAGAGAACGCACGGACGTCCTGACCGGCTCGCTCGGCGGCCTCGCGCAGGTCGTGCACGGCGACTTCCGGCAGGAGAGCGGCAGTCAGGCCGCGGCCAAGCTCATCGACGACGGCGTCACGGCGCTGGTCGCGATGGACAACCTGATGGGCCTCGGCGCGCTCGGCGAGATCAGGGCCCGCGGCCTGCAGATCCCGCACGACATCGCGTTCGCG
This sequence comes from Lentzea sp. CA-135723, assembly GCF_050936595.1. Taxonomy (NCBI): domain Bacteria; kingdom Bacillati; phylum Actinomycetota; class Actinomycetes; order Pseudonocardiales; family Pseudonocardiaceae; genus Lentzea; species Lentzea sp. CA-135723. The sequence goes on from NZ_JBNJMK010000001.1 coordinate 5,847,180, forward strand.
GTGTTCGACGACCAGCCGTGGTTCCCGCTGCTGGACCCGCCGATCACGGTCATCGCGCAGCCGACCGTCGAGATGGGCAGGGCCGCCGCGCGCAGCCTCCTCGCCCTGATCGACGGCCGCCAGCCCGACGACGTGCGGCTCACCGCGAAGCTCGTGCTGCGCGGCTCGCTCGGGGAGGCCGAGCTGTGATCACGGCCCGTGGCATCACCAAGCACTTCGGCGCCACCAAGGCGTTGGACGGCGTCGACCTGGACATCAACGCCGGTGAGGTGCACGTCCTGCTCGGCGAGAACGGCGCGGGCAAGTCCACGCTGGTCAAGGTCCTCGCGGGCATCCACCGCCAGGACGCGGGCACCATCGAGGGCCACGCCAGCCTCGCCGTGATCCACCAGGAACTCGCCCTGGTCCCCGAGCTGTCCGTCGCGGAAAACCTGTTCCTGAACCGGCTTCCGCGCAAGTACGGCTTCGTGGACCGGGCCGAGATGCGCCGCAGGGCACCGGAACTGCTGAACCGCGTCGGCCTGACCGTCGACCCGGACGCCAAGGTCAAGGACCTCGGCATCGCCCAGCAGCAGATGATCGAGATCGCGCGGGCTCTCGACAAGAACGCCGGCGTGCTGATCCTGGACGAGCCCACGGCCGTGCTCACCGAGACCGAGACCGACCGCCTGCTGGAGATCATGGCTCAGCTGCGCGACAACGGCGTGGGCCTGGTCTTCATCACCCACCACCTGGACGAGATCCAGCGCGTCGCCGACCGCATCACGGTTCTGCGCGACGGCCGCAGCGTCGGCGTCCTCGGCCCGAACGCCACCACCCAGCACATGATCGAGCTGATGGTCGGCCGCCCGATCGACGAGCAGTACCCGCGCGCCCAGCAACGCCCAGGGCAGCCGCTGCTGAACATCCAGGGTCTGACCAGGCGCGGAGCGTTCGAGAACATCACGATCGAGGTGCACGCGGGCGAGGTCGTCGGCATCGCGGGCCTGGTCGGCGCCGGACGCACGGAGGTCGCGCGGGCGGCGTTCGGCGTGGACGCCTACGACCACGGCACGGTCGAGGTCGACGGAAAACCGTTGCCCCGCCACAACGTCCAGGCCGCGATCAACGCGGGCCTCGGGCTGGTCCCGGAGGACCGCAAGGGCCAGGGCCTCGTCCTCACCGCGACCGTCGGCCAGAACCTCGAACTGGTCACCCTCGACAACCGCGACCAGAAGCGCCTGCACGACATCGCGGGCAAGCTCCGCATCAAGGGCCGCGTCGAGCAGCCGGTCAAGGAACTCTCCGGCGGCAACCAGCAGAAGGTCGTCATCGGCAAGTGGCTGCTGGCCGACCCGAAGGTGCTGATCCTCGACGAACCGACGCGAGGTGTCGACGTCGGCGCCAAGGTCGAGATCTACGAGCTGATCAACCGCATGACCGCGCAGGGCAGGGCCGTGCTGCTCGTGTCCAGCGACCTCCCCGAGGTGATCGGGATGAGCGACCGCGTCGTCGTCATGGCCCACGGCCGGGTGGCCGGTGAGCTGCCCAGGGGCGCGACCCAAGACCAGGTGATGGCACTCGCCGTGCAGGAGATCTCAGCGTGAGCACGATCAGCATTCGCAAGTACGCCAGTGAGAACGGCGCTCTGGCAGGTCTCGTGATCCTGGCGCTGGCCATCGCGATCATGCAGCCGGCGTTCCTCAACGCGCAGAACCTCCTGAACGTCGGCGTGCAGGCCGCGGTCATCGCGATCATGGCGTTCGGCATGACGTTCGTGGTGGTGGCGGGCGGGATCGACCTGTCCGTCGGCAGCATCGCCGCACTGGCCGCGATGGTCGGCGCCCTCACCGCGGGCCCGCTCGGACTCGTCGTGGGTGCGTTGTGCGGCTTGGTGAACGGCGCGTTGATCAGCTACGGCAAGCTGCCGCCGTTCATCGCGACGCTGGCCATGCTGAGCGTCGCGCGCGGTCTCACGCTGGTGCTGTCCGAGGGGCAGCCGCACGAGACCGACGCCCTGGTGACGTTCCTCGGCTCGAACCTCGCGCCGATGCTCCCGTTGCCACTGCTGCTGATGCTCGCGTTCTTCGGCATCACCGGCCTGGTCCTCACGCGCACGAACCTCGGCCGTCGCATGTACGCGATCGGCGGCAACGAGGAGGCCGCGAAGCTCAGCGGCATCGACGTGCGCCGCAACAAGCTCTGGATCTACGCGCTCTCCGGCCTGTTCGCCGCCGCCGCGGGCCTCGTGCTCGCGGGACGGCTAGGGTCCGCCGGTCCGCAGGCAGCGGTCGGCTACGAGCTCGACGCCATCGCCGCCGTCGTCATCGGTGGTGCGTCGTTGTCCGGTGGCGTTGGCCGCGCCACCGGGACGTTGGTCGGCGCACTTGTGCTCGCCGTCCTGCGCAACGGCCTCAACCTGCTGCAGGTCCCGCCGTTCTGGCAGCAGGTCGTCATCGGCGCGGTGATCGCTCTCGCCGCGCTGCTCGACTCACTTCGCCGTCGCTGAGAAAACCCGCAACAGGTAAGGAAGACACCAATGAAGGTGACCCGACGGATCGCGTTGACGCTCGGTGCCGCAGCACTTGTGGCCACGGGGTGCAGCGGAACTGGGGCGTCCGGAGGCGACATCACCATCGGCCTCGCCGTGTCCACCCTGAACAACCCGTTCTTCGTGGAGCTCCAGCAGGGCGCGCAGGAGATGGCCGACAAGCTCGGCGCCAAGCTGACCGTGGTGGACGCGCAGAACGACGCCACGAACCAGGTCAACCAGGTGCAGACGCTCGTCACGCAGGGCGTCAAGGCGATCATCCTGAACCCGGTCGACACCAAGCAGTCCGCGCCCGCCGCGAAGGCCGCCGAGACCGCGAACATCCCGTTGATCTCGGTCGACCGCGCCGTCGAGGGCAAGGTCGCCGCCGAGGTCGCGTCCAACAACGTCTCCGGTGGCAGCCTCGCGGCCATCGAGCTCGGCCGCGCCACCTCCGGCGACGTCGCGCACCTCAAGGGCATCCCCGGCGCGTCGGCGTCGCGTGACCGCGGCCAGGGCTTCGAGCAGGGCCTGAACAGCGGCAACATCAAGGTCACCGCCTCGGCCGTCGCCGACTTCGACCGCGCCAAGGGCCTCAACGAGACCACGAACCTGTTGCAGGGCAACCCCGGCCTCAAGGGCATCTTCGCCGAGAACGACGAGATGGCGCTCGGCGCGATCAAGGCGCTCGGCGCCCGTGCCGGCAAGGACGTCATGGTCGTCGGCTTCGACGGCACCCCGGACGGCCTGAAGGCGATCCAGGACGGCACCCTCGCGGCGACCGTCGCGCAGCAGCCGAAGCTCCTCGGCTCCAAGGCCGTCGAGCAGGCCGTGCACGCCACCAAGAACGAACCGGTTCAGCAGGTCGTGGACGTCGAGGTCAAGGTCATCAACCAGAAGAACGTGGCAGAGTTCGTCAAGTGACACAGACTCTGCTCGTTCTCGGGTCCGCCAACGCCGACCTCGTGGTCGAGGTCGGCAGGCGGCCCGCCAGCGGTGAGACCGTGCTCGGCGGCGACACCGTCGTGCTGCCCGGCGGCAAGGGCGCGAACACCGCCGTCGCCGCCGCACGGGTCGGTGCCGCCGTCTCGCTGGTCGGCGCGGTCGGTGGCGACGGGTACGGGTCGTTGCTGCGCGAGTCGCTGGAGTCGTCCGGCGTCGGCACGGACCTGGTCAAGACTTCCGGGCGCCCCACCGGGATCGCCTACATCACCGTGACTCCGGACGGCGAGAACTCGATCGTCGTCTCCCCCGGCGCCAACTCCGACGTCCTCAAGTCCGATGTGGACGGTCTGGCGTTCGACGGCGTCGCGGTGCTGACGTGCTCGCTGGAAGTGCCGCTGGAGACGGTGATCCACGCGATCGGAGTGGCCTCAGGTCACGGTGTCCGGACGGTGCTCAACCTGTCGCCGGTCGCCGACCTGCCCGCGGACACGTTGCGGCAGCTCAGCGTCCTGATCGTGAACGAGCACGAGGCCGCGCAACTGGCGTCGGACTGGAAGGGCCTGCTCGACCTCGGTCCGTCGTCCGCCATCGTCACGCTCGGCGCGCGCGGTGCGGCCGTGGTCGAGGGTTCCGGCATCACCGAGGTGCCGTCGATCGAGGTCGCCGAGGTGGTCGACACGACCGGCGCCGGTGACGCGTTCGCCGGGGCGTTGTCCGCGCGAATGGCCGAGGGCGACGACCTGGTGCAGGCCGCGCGTTATGCCGCGAAGGTCGCCGCGCTGTCCGTCACGAAGGCGGGCGCGCAGCCGTCCTACCCGACCGCCGCCGAGGTCGGCTGACCCGTCACGCCCGCACCGCCGCCCGGTCGTCGAACAGGTCCTCGCTCGGCAGCACGTACCTGTCGGCGTTCGGCGTCCCGTCCGGCAACGGCCCTTCCGGCATCTCCGGCTGCAACGGCGGCGCGGCGACCTGGTTGAACGGGATCCCGCGCGGCGCCGACGACTTCGGCAGCGGATCACCGACGCCGTCGTAGCAGCGTTCGCGGTCGAAGCAGTTGTTCCGGCCGGGGGCCTGGCGCGAGGCCGCGTACAGCACGTCCTCGCCGTTGCCGGTGATCATGTTGTCGGAGAAGCGGTTGTCGGCGGGCGGAACGTTCCCGCTCGACCCCAGCGCGACGCCGGCGCCGGGGTTGTTGCTGATCAGGTTGCGCGCCACCAGGTTCTTCGAGCCACCGGCGATGCCGAACCCGAACCCGAACGCGCCGTCGGCCTGCGCGGGCGACAGCGCCTCGGAGTTGTCCGAGACCAGGTTGCCGACGAACGAGGCGTCCTCCGAGTTCGTCGTCATGCCGACGCGGTTGCCGCTGAACCTGTTGCCCAGCACGAACATCCGCCCGGACGCGTCAGCGGCGGCGTAGCCGACGGCGTTGCGCTCGGCGACGTTGCCGCGGACCACGACGTCGCACGGCGCGCACCGGCCCACCGAGAAACCGGCATCCGCACTACCGCTGGCGTAGCTCTGCTCGATCACGCCGTGCTGCGCCTCGGACGCCTGGACGCCGTGCCGCGCGTTGTTGCTGGCAGTGACGTACGAGACGCGGAACCCCCGCGACCGCGTCACCGCCACACCGCTCTGCAGGTGGTTGCGGACCGTCAGGTTCTGCACCGACACCTCCGGCGCGGCCACGACGATGCCGTTGTCGCGTTCGACCTCGCCGTCGATGATCACGCTGCCGCGCTGGAGCCCCCTGATCGTCAGCGACCTGGTCCTGACCTCCACCGACTCCTTGTAGACGCCGGGCGACACGACGACGGTCGCGCCCTCCCGCGCCGCGTCCACCGCGGCCTGGATCGTGCCGAACTGGGCCGGGACGTTGATCTCCGCACCCAGGTCGGGGGTGGTCGGCGAGCAGCCGGCGAGGAGGAGCACGGCGGTGAAGGCGTACGGGGCGCGCACGGCTGGCACCGTACTGCTCTGTTCGGTCTAGTGGAGCACTGCCCCTCTTTTCGTTCGTGTTACGCCATGAAGACGAGCTTCGCGTCGCCCCGCGAGGTGCGGACCCATTGGTCACACTGAACTGTCCTGGGTTCCCGGTTGGAGGGTATGGTCTAGACCATGTCGAGCGCGCGGCTGAGCGGTGTCGGTGTGAGCAGCGGCCGGGCAACCGGTCCCGTCGTCAGGGTCGCCGAGGCCCTGCCGGAACCTCCTGCGGGCTCGCGAACAGCGGATACGAAGATGGAAGCCTCCCTGATCCGCCCCGCCACGGAGGTCGTGGCGCAGCGCCTGATGGAGCGCGCGAAGACGGTCGAGGGCGACGCCCGCGCCGTGCTGGAGACCACGGCGGCGATGGCGGGTGACCCGTCCCTGATCAAGGCCGCCGAGAAGCTCGTCGTCGACCAGTCGCTGACCGCCGCCCGTGCCGTGCACGAGGCAGCCCAGAAGTTCATCTCCGCACTTCAGGCCGCCGGTGGCTACATGGCCGAACGGGCCCGCGACGTCCAGGACGTCCGCGACCGCGTGGTGGCCGAACTGCTCGGCCTGCCCGCCCCCGGAGTCCCCGACCTGGCCTCCCCGTCCGTGCTGGTGGCCCGCGACCTCGCGCCCGCCGACACCGCGGGCCTCGACCCGTCGAAGGTCCTCGCCCTGGTCACGGAGGAGGGCGGGCCCACCTCGCACACCGCGATCCTCGCCCGTTCGCTGGGCATCCCGGCCGTCGTCGCGTGCCGCGGCATCCTCGCGTTCGAGGGCACCTCTCTCGACGTCGACGGCGACACGGGCCAGGTCCGCGAGTCGGACGGCAAGGTCCGCACCGCCGGCACGGGCAAGAAGGCGGAGTGGAACGGCGTCGGCGTCCTCAAGGACGGCCACCGCGTGAAGGTCCTCGGCAACGTCGGCTCGCCCGCCGACGCGGCAGCCGCAGCAGCCGCGGGTGCGGAGGGCGTCGGCCTCTTCCGCACGGAGTTCTGCTTCCTGGACGCAGCTGAGGAACCGACCGTTGCTGAGCAGACTGCTGCTTACGAGGCTGTGCTGGCGCCGTTTGCGGGCAAGCCCGTTGTGGTGCGCACCCTCGACGCGGGCGCGGACAAGCCGCTGGCGTTTCTGAACCCGGACCCCGAGCCCAACCCGGCCCTGGGCGTCCGCGGCCTGCGCGTCGCCTTCGACCGCCCGGAGATCCTGGACCGCCAGCTCGAAGCCATCGCCGCGGCCGCCGCGTCCACGGGCGCCGAGGTCAGCGTCATGGCCCCGATGGTCGCCACCGCCGCCGAGGCCGCGTGGTTCGTCGAACGCGCCCGCGCCGCCGGCATCGACCGCGCCGGCGTCATGGTCGAGGTCCCGTCCGCCGCGCTGTCAGCCCGCGAGATCCTCCAGGTCGTCGACTTCATCTCGATCGGCACCAACGACCTGGCCCAGTACGTCTTCGCGGCCGACCGCCAGCTCGGCGGCGTCGCTGCCCTGAACGACCCGTGGCAGCCGGCGCTGCTGCGCCTGATCGCGCAGGTCGGCGAGGCGGCCACCGCCACCGGCAAGCCCGTCGGCGTCTGCGGCGAGGCAGCGGCCGACCCGCTGCTGGCGTGCGTGCTCATCGGCCTCGGCATCACGTCGCTGTCGATGAACCACACGGCGTTGACCGGCGTCGGCGCGAAGCTCGCGACCACGAGCGTCGACATCTGCCAGCTCGCCGCCCGCGGCGCGCTGGCGGCGGGCGACCCGGCCTCGGCCAAGCTCGCGGCCAAGGCCCCGCACTAGCCACCCGATCGTGTGATCAACGCGGGGGCTCGTCCCCCGCGTTCTGATCGCATGACCGACTTCATCACCAAGAACGGCAAAGTCATCCCGCTGCGCAACGGACGCGGCGGTGGCAGGAAGAGCGCCGGAGTGGTGGTGGCGGGAGCGGTGGCGCTGGCCATGGGCACCGGCGGCGTCACGTCGATCAGCGGCCTCGGCGCGCCCGAGACGGCGTCGTCACTCCGTCTCGGACCACGCAAAGCCGAAGGTCAGCAGGCTGCCCGCATGGGCGACCCCGACGCGGCCTGGCAGCGCATGGGGATGAGACAACTCAGACGCACGGCGCGTCAGCAGGCGGAGTGCGTGGCGGTGTCGTTCGGCGAGATCCGCGAGTTCTTCACCAGAACCCGCTGCACCTCGCTCGACCGGGTCCTGTTCGCGGTCACCGACGGCGCCGGCAACACGGCGGTGATCTCCGTGGTGTGGGTCGGCCTGCCCACGGCCGGCGACGCCCGCAGGTTCGAGTCCGTCATGACGCGGCACGGCAGCGGTGACATCCACCCGCTCGGCAGCCACCTGCTCGACCTGGGCGACATCCGCTTCACCGGCCTGCGCTACGGCAGCGAGCGCGACGGCAAGACCGTGACCGTCGCGGAGGCCGAGACCGCGACCGGCCAGGTCGACCACGACACCCTGGACGCCCTCGCCGAGGTCGCCGCCCACCTGCCGCGGGTCTAGCCGACCGCCGTCACGCGGATCTCGATGCGCATCTTCGGGTGACCGAGGGCGGTGACCCCGCTCTCGGTCCAGATCGGCGCGCGCTCGCCCATCCACTTGCGGAACTGCTCGACCATCACGCGGTTGTGGTCGTCGAACGAGTCGTCGCCGAGCACGTGGTACGAGTTCACGTGCACGACGTCGGCCCACGACGAGCCCGCGGTCGCGAGGGTGCGCTCGACGTTGTCGAACGCCCGCACGATCTCGGCCTCGAGCGTCTCGGGGAACTCGAACTCGTCGTCCCAGCCGCCCTGACCCGAGATCTCGACCCGGTCGCCGATCCGCACGGCCTGGCTGTAGCGCATGTTCTTCAGCTGCGTGTCGCCGTATCCGGGGGTGGCGAAGAACTCCGGCTTGCTCATGGTCTGTCCTCTCGATGACTTCATGCTTGAAGTCAAACGTAGCATGACTTCAAGCATGAAGTAAGCTGCGCGGCATGGAGTGGCTGAACGCCGACGAGAAGGAGGCCTGGACCGGCCTCGTCTCGATGCTGCTGTTGTTGCCCGGCCGGCTGGAGGCGCCGTTGCAGCAGGAGGCGGGCCTCAGCCTGTTCGACTACCTGGTGCTGAGCCACGTCTCCGAGGCGCGCGACCGCCGCATGCGCATGAGCGACCTCGCCCACCTCGCGAACGGCTCGCTGTCGCGCCTGTCGAACGTGGTCAAGCGCTTCGAGCAACGCGGCTGGGTCGTGCGCTCGCCCGATCCCGACGACGGCCGCTACACGATCGCCACCCTCACCGACGAGGGGTTCGAGGTGGTCAGGGCCGCCGCGCCCACGCACCTGCGCGCGGTCCGGGAGTGCGTGCTCGACCCGCTCACCGCCGCCGACCGCCAGGCGTTGACGCGCATCGCCGCCAAGCTGAGCCTGACGATCCCGCCGCCCTAGCGCCGCAGCTCGTCGAGGACCGCCTTGATCAACGGGTGGTCCTCGGAGCCCCGCCGGACCGCCGCCACGACTCGCCGCAACGGCGCCACGCCCGCCACGGCCCGGCGCACCGCCACCGAACCCGCGACCTGCACCCCGCCCACGGCGTTGCGCGGTGCCAGCGCGACCCCGGCACCCGCAGCGACCAGGGCCTCGATCGCACGGAAGTCGTCGGAGTTGTGCCTGATCCTGGGCGTGAACCCGGCCTGCGCGCACGCCATCTCGACGACGTCGCGCAACGGGTTGCCGGGCAGCGTCACCACCCAGTCCTCGTCGGCCAGCGTCGCCAGGTCGACCGGTCCGCTCACCGCGTGCCCTGGCGGCAGCAGGACGTCGAACGGCTCGGTGTAGAGCGGGAAGCGCGTGACCCGTTCCGTGGCGCGGCGTTCCTCGGTGATCGCCACGTCGATCTCGCCGTCCAGCAGCAGCCGCACGCTCTCGTGGCCCTCGGCGTCGCGCACCGACAGTTCGATCGAGCGTTCCTTCAAGGCCACGAGGGCAGGCGCGACGACCTGCGTGATGGCCGACGCGAACGCCGCCACCGCCACCCGCCCCGCCGAACCGGACGCGAGACCGTCCAAAGTGGCCTGCGCGCGTTCCAGTTCGGCGGCGACGACGTGCGCGTGCTCCACCAACAACGAACCAGCCGGCGTCAGCGACACCCGCCGGCCCTTGCGCACCAGCAACGGATGCCCGGCCTCTGACTCCAACGCCGCCAGCTGCTGCGACACCGCTGACGGCGTGAGGTGCAGTGCGGCTGCTGCGGCCGTCACGGTGCCGTGGTCAGCCAACGCGCGCAGCACGCGCAACCGTCGTGGGTCGATCACCGCTCAATGATGGGGGATTCCACTTCGCCGTTCACGGCGACGCCCAGCGGGAGGATGGGCTCGATGGTCGTGCGCTCCAGCAGGAGGTACTCCTCCTCGAAGATCGACATGTTCGCGGGCAGGCCGTGCTGGGGCCTGGTGATGATGTTGCGCCGCACGATGGGCTTGCCGGTGTCGGGGTTGATCACGAACTGGGTCTCGACGTCGCCGAATTGGAACTGCGGCGGCGCGGGAATCGCCACCCCGACGCCCACCCGCTCGTTGCGCAGCTGCACGCGGTCGAGGTACCGCGCCCCGTCGAACGACCTGAGCAGCTCGAACGCCGCCCGCCGCTGGTCGTCGCGCACGTCCGCGATCAGCACCGCCATGACGAGTTCCGCGAGCTGGTAGGTGCTCTTGCCCTCGGGCTTCAGCATCTCCAGCATGCCAGCCGGGTCCGCGGGCAGGTCGTCGAACGACTCCAGCCTGTCCCAGTACATCGAGGTCAGCGACAGCCCGCTGACGTAGGACTCCTTCACCCCCGGCGCCATCGGACCGATGCGCACGGACCGGCTGCCACCGAGTTGAGGCACGACCTCGGGCCGGCCGGCGGCCTCCCACGCGGCGTCGTCGTTCGACGAGAGCGGCGCGACCTGGCCGTCCTTCTGCACCACCGCGACCTCGCGGTTCCCGGCCAGCCACTGATCGTTCTTGGAGTCAAACCGCACGAGGTACGGCTTCGACGGGTCCCCGACCACCATCAACGACGACTCCTGCCGCAACACCCGCCACCACTGACTCGGCGCGGCAGGCTGCACGGGCTGAGAAGGCTCAGGCAGCACCACGACCGCAAGCGCGATCACGGCCGCAACCACGGCCAACGGCGCAAACCGCCGCACGAGCGCCTTGCGCGTCGGCTTCTCCCGCGGCAACGCGACGATCCGCGCGAGGTCGCGTTCCATCCGGTCCCGGCTGACCTCGGGTGCGGGCGGCCTGGCCTCGGCCAGGCTCTTCATGAGGTCTTCCATGACTCCCTCGCACGGTCGAACTTCGGTGTCCAGAGGGCAGCCTGCAACCGCCGCCGAGCCCGGTGCAGCCGCACGAAGAACGTCGCCGTCGTGCACCCGAGCACCTGCGCCGCCTCGGCGGCCGCGAGCCCGTGCCACGCGACCAGCGTGAGAACCTCCTGGTCGGCCTCCGACAACGTCGACAACGCCGCCCGCAGCTCGATCACCGCGAAGTCGTCGTCGGCGGGGAAGTCGGTCAGCTCGTAGTGCGTGGTCTGCCTGACCGCCGCACGCACGAGGTTGCGTGCGATGCCCAGCAGCCACGGCAGTGCGTTCGACGGCATCTGCGCGGACTTGCGCCACGCGATCGTGAAGGTCTCGCTGGTGATGTCCTCGGCGAGCCGCGCCCCCGCATGGCTCGCGGCATAGGCGAGCACCCGCGGGTAGCACTCGCGGTAGACGGCCGAGAATTCCTCCACGTGAGGAAGTGTGCCGACCGCCCCGATTCTTACCGCTGTGTGACTCGGGTCACATCGCGGAGGAGCGCCGACCACGCCTCAGCTGAGACGGGCAGGTAGGTGGCGGGCGCCTTGCTGTCCCGGACGCCGACCCCGCGCCCGACCTCCACGCAGTCGCTGGAGTTTGCGCTGTACGAACTCTTGCGCCAGATCGACATGTGGAGCGCCTCCTCAGAACAGGATGCCGTTGATCAGCCCCTTCGATTCTTCCGGATCAAGGGCTTGAACGTCGAGCAACTTCAACACCCTGGCGTACCTCGCGAGAGGCTTCGGCTCCTCGATGAACAGCCCGGAGCCCTCGCCTTCGAGAAAGACGACCGTCTCGAACTTCTCATAGCCAAGCTGGATAAAAGAACCGGTGGTGCCGGCATACGCGCCGATGTCGATCGGCACGACCCGCAGCGTGATGTACGAACGTTCCGCCATTCCCAGCAGGTGGATGTACTGATCCTTCATCACATCCGGCCCGCCGACCGGTACTCGCAGCGCTTGTTCGTGAATGTAGAACACGAACGTGCGGCTCCAGTGGAAGAGCTTGCGACGTTCGAGCTTCGCCTCGATGACCTTCTCGTAGTCGATTGACTCGTCGCGCGCTGCCGGGATGAGTGCACGCATGTAGTCGGTCGTTTGCAGATGTCCAGGTACGAGGCTCAGCGACCAGATGGTGAGCTCGTTGGCGAGCCGCTCCTGGTTGAGCAGGACAGGTAGCTGGTCCAGCGGCTCGTCGGAGAACTTCAGGTAGGCGGTCTCCCGCGTCTCGCGGAAGAGCGCGAGGAGGTACTGGATCTCCAGTGGCGTGGCCTGGCAGAAACCCAGGAGCAGCATGAGGTCCGCCTCGGTCACGCCGCCTTTGCCGCGGACCATGTCAGAGAGCTTTGCTTCGTCCCAGCCCATCTTTTCGGCGAGCTTGCGGTGGGTGAGTCCGGCTCGCTCGATGACGTTGCGAACGCCTTCGCCGAACTCGCGGCCCACCACGCTGGACTTTCGTCTTGGCATGCAGACGAAACTAGAGCTGGACCTGTACCGGCTCCATTGTTTCCTTCCGAATATCCCCGAAGGAAGTAGTTTTTGGAGCCGGTACAAGTCCGACGTTTACATCTTTGCGCGTGCGGCGATAAACGCGTCGACAGCGCGGTTAACGTCCTCGGTCGTGTGTGAAGCCGACATCTGCGTGCGAATGCGCGCCTTGCCGTGCGGCACCACCGGGTACGAGAATCCGATCACGTACACGCCCTGCTCCAACAACAGATCGGCCAACCGAGCCGCCTCGGCCGCGTCGCCGATCATCACCGGGATGATCGGGTGCTCGCCCGGCAGCAGGTCGAAGCCGGCCTCGGTCATCCGCCGCCGGAACAGCTCGGTGTTCGCCCGCAGCTGGGTGAGCAGCTCAGACGAGCTCGACAGCAGGTCGAGCGTCGCGATGGCGGCGGCCGTGATGGACGGCGCGAGCGAGTTCGAGAAGAGGTACGGCCGGGAGCGCTGGCGCAGCAGTTCGATGATCTCGGCGCGGCCCGAGGTGTAACCGCCGGACGCACCACCGAGGGCCTTGCCCAGGGTGCCGGTGACGATGTCGACGCGGTCCTGGACGCCGAACAGCTCCGGCGTGCCGCGGCCGGTCGGGCCGGTGAAGCCGACGGCGTGCGAGTCGTCGACCATGACCAGGGCGTTGTAGCGCTCGGCCAGGTCGCAGATTTCGTCCAGCGGCGCGAGGTAGCCGTCCATGGAGAAGACGCCGTCGGTGGCGATCAGGCGATAACGAGCGTCGGCGGCGTCCTTGAGCTGGCGCTCCAGGTCGTCCATGTCGCGGTTCTTGTAGCGGAACCGACGAGCCTTCGAGAGGCGCACGCCGTCGATGATCGAGGCGTGGTTCAGCTCGTCGGAGATGATCGCGTCCTCGGCGCCGAGCAGCGTCTCGAAGAGGCCGCCGTTGGCGTCGAAGCAGGAGCTGTAGAGGATCGTGTCCTCGGTGCCGAGGAACTCGGAGAGCTTGCGCTCCAGTTCCTTGTGCGGTTCCTGGGTGCCGCAGATGAACCGCACCGAGGCCATGCCGAAGCCCCAGTCGTCGAGGGCCTTCTTGGCTGCCTCGACCAACGTCGGGTGGTCGGCGAGGCCGAGGTAGTTGTTGGCGCAGAAGTTGAGCACGTCGTCGCCGGAACCGACCCTGACGCTGGCGTTCTGCGGGGTGGCGATGACGCGTTCGGACTTGTAGAGCCCGGCCTCCCTGATCTCCTCGATGGTCTTGAGGAGGTCGGTCTTCAGCTCGCCGTACATCAGGCTCCCGTCCAGTCGAGAATGACCTTGCCGCACTTGCCTTCGCGCGCGGTGGCGAACGCCTCCGCGTGCTGCGTGTGGTCGTACCGGTGCGTGATGACCGGTGCGAGGTCGAGGCCGCGCTGCAGCAGCACGGTCATCGAGTACCAGGTCTCGAACATCTCGCGGCCGTAGATCCCCTTGATGTGCAGCATCTTCAGCACGACGCTGCTCCAGTCGACGGCGAACTCGTCCGACGGGAGGCCGAGCATCGCGATGCGGCCGCCGTGGGCCATGTTCGCGATCATGTCGCGCATCGCCACTGGCTTGCCGGACATCTCCATGCCGACGTCGAAGCCCTCGGCCATGCCGAGCTCGCGCTGGGCGTCCGCGATGGACTTCTCGGAGACGTTCACGGCCAGGTCGACGCCGACCTTGCGGGCCAGCTCCAGGCGGTGCTCGGAGATGTCGGTGATGACGACGTTGCGCGCGCCCGCGTGCTTCGCGACGGCGGCGGCCATGATGCCGATCGGACCGGCGCCCGTGATGATCACGTCCTCGCCGATGACCGGGAAGCTGAGCGCGGTGTGCACGGCGTTGCCGAACGGGTCGAAGATCGCGGCGACGTCCAGGTCGACCTTCGTGCGGTGCACCCAGGCGTTCTGCTCGGGCAGCACGACGTACTGCGCGAACGCGCCGTTGGAGTGCACGCCGAGGCCGCGCGTGTTGGCGCAGAGGTGGCGGCGGCCGGCCTTGCAGTTGCGGCAGGTCCCGCAGACGAGGTGGCCCTCGCCGCTGACCAGGTCGCCGACTTTGACGCCGGTGACGGAGGCGCCGACCTCGACCACCTCGCCGACGAACTCGTGCCCGAGGACCAGCGGCGCCTTGATGTTGGCCGCGGCCCAGTCGTCCCACGAGTCGATGTGCAGATCGGTGCCGCAGATGCCGGTGCGCAACACCTTGACCAGCACGTCCGTCGGACCCGGGGTGGGGTCGGGGACGTCGGTCAGTTCGAGTCCAGGCCCAGCGGCGACCTTGACGAGAGCCTTCATGCGGGAAGTCTCACCCTTTGCTGCTTGTGCAGTCCATCAGGACTTTCTTCATTTCTTGTGAAGCTCAGCTGCATTGGCGATGTTGCGCACCATGCCGCCGAACACGATGCCGTGGAAGGGGTAGACCGCCGCCCAGTAGAGGTGTCCGGCGAGCCCTTTGGGTACGAACACGGCACGTTGGCGGTAAGTGGACCCGTGTCCCTCGTTGGCCGCCACTCGAAGTTCCAGCCAGGCCTTGCCCGGCACCTTCATCTCGGCCCGCAGGCGCAGCAGCCGACCACGGTCGATCTCCTCGACGCGCCACCAGTCGAGCGCCTCGCCGGTGTAGAGCCGGTTCGCGTCACGGCGGCCGCGGCGCAGCCCGACCCCGCCGACGGCCCGGTCCATCCAGCCGCGCACCGCCCATGCCAGCGGGAACGAGTACCAGCCGCGTTCGCCGCCGATGCCCTCGACCACCGCCCACAGCCGTTCGGGGGAGGCGTTGGTCTTGCGCTCGCGTTCGTCGACGTAGGTGGACCCGCCGGACCAGTCGGGGTCGCTCGGCAGCGGCTCGCTCGGCGCACCCGGCGTGGAAGCCCCTGACCAGCGCGTTTCGACGTCCGCGTCACGGATCTTGTCGAGGGCCAGCTCCACGGCCTTGTCGTAGCCGATGTTCTCGCCGGGCAGCACCGTCTCGATGTCGTTCTCGCGGCACACCACCTCGTGCACCAGCGACTCGATCAACGGCTTGGCGATCGACCGCGGCACCGGCGTCACGACGTTGACCCAGTGCGACGACAGCCCCGGCGTCAGCAGCGGCACCGGCAGCACCCGCCGTCGTGGCAACCCCGCGACCTTGGCGTACCTCATCATCATCTCGAGGTAGGTCAGGACGTCCGGGCCACCGATGTCGAACGTCCGGTTCTGGTCTTCGAGGGTCGTGGCGTCGACCAGGTAGCGCAGCACGTCCCGCACGGCGATCGGCTGGATCCGGTTGTGCACCCAGCGAGGCGTGACCATGACGGGCAGCCGTTCGGTCAGGTAGCGCAGCATCTCGAAGCTGGCCGACCCGGATCCGATGATCACCGCGGCCTGCAGCACCACGGCCTGGACGCTCGACCGCAGGAAGACCTCGCCGACCTCCTTGCGCGAGGCGAGGTGCGGCGACAGCTCAGTGCCCTCGGGGTGCAGTCCGCCCAGGTAGACGATCCGCCGCACGCCGGCGCGTTCGGCGGCGCAGGCCGTGTTCTGCGCGGCCTTGCGGTCGGCGTCCGCGAAGTCCTTCGAGTGCAACGAGTGCACGAGGTAGTGGACGACGTCGATGTCCTTGAGCGCTTCGTCGAGGTCACCGAGCACGTCGCCGCGCACGATCTCGACGTCAGCCGCCCACGGGACGTCGCGCAGCTTCTCCGGCGAGCGCACCAGGCAGCGGACCTCGTGCCCTTCGGCCAACAGCCTGGGCACGAGTCGTCCGCCGAGGTACCCGGTCGCACCGGTCACGAGACACCGCATGCCTCGATCCTGCGGGTTGCCGGGTCGGTGCGCAGATCAGCGCTTGGAGCGCTTGATCACCACCGTGCCGCCCCTGACCGCGCCCTTGAGCTGGAAGTGCGGGTTGCCCATCGAGTTGCGGACCTTGTCCTTCAGCTCTCCTGCCGTGATTTCGACGGCGTCGAAGTTCACCGACGACCCGGCCGGCAGCAGCATCTTCACCGTGCCGAGCGACACGTCCAGGTCGACGTTGACGACCGGCGGCACCTCGGCGGCGGTGAAGTCGAGGTTCGTGGTGCCGAGCGTGTTGCGGATGACGAGCTCCTGCGGCACGACCCAGTGGCCCTTGCGGGTCGTGGTGCTCATCGTGTTCTTGAGCTCCGTGCGGGCGTGCGCAAGCTCGTTGTTGACCATGCCCGGCAGGTCGACCAGCACCCCGTTCAGGTCGGCCCTGGTCTTCGCGGCGAGAGCGGTGTCCGTGCGGACGGTGAACTCGTCCAGCGTGATCATGCCGCGGCCCACCGCCTTGTTCAGCAGGCTGACGACGTGCTCGCGTTCCGCGTCGGACACGCGTAAGTCTCTCGGGTCTGTCATTTCTCTGCCTCCGGTTCGGCGTCGAGACCGTGCTCGATGGCATAACGCGCGAGCTCCACCCGGTTGTGCAGTTGGAGTTTCCGCAAAGTCGACTGGACGTGGTTCTCGACCGTGCGGTGGGAGATGACCAGGCGGTTCGCGATCTGCCGCGCGGTGAGGCCCTTGGCGACGAGCCGCAGCACCTCGGTTTCCCGGTCGGTGAGCTGAGGCTTCTCCTCCGAGTCGTCCGGGGCCGCCGCCATCCGCCGGTACTCGCCCAGGACCAGGCCCGCGAGGCCCGCCGTGAACACCGCGTCGCCCGCGGCCGTGCGGGACACGGCCTCGACCAGTTCCTCCGACGACGCGGACTTCACGAGGTACCCCGACGCGCCCGCCTTCACGGCCTGCAGCACGTCGTCGTGCTCGCCGGACGCGGACAGCACCAGCACGCGCGTCTCCGGCAGCTCGCTGGTGATCATCGCGGTGGCGTCGACGCCGGACAGCTCGCCGAGGTTGAGGTCCATCAGGACCACGTTGGGACGCACGGCCTTCGCGATGCGCACCGCCGAGGGCGCGTCGCCCGCCGTCGCCACGATCTCGAAGCCGCGTTCCTGCAGGTCGCGAGCCACGCCCTCGCGCCACATCGGGTGGTCGTCCACGACCATCACCGAGACCGTCATCTTGCCGCCCCCTTCCTGAACACCCGAACCTCCCACTCCGTGCCCTCCCCCGGCCCGGTCTGGAGCTCGAGCGTGCCGCCGAGCGACTCCACCCGGCCTTTGATCGACTTCGCGATCCCCATCCTGCCTTCCGCGGCGGCCAGCGCGATCCGGCCTTCCGGGATGCCGGGCCCATCGTCCCTGACGCTGAGCACGATCTCCTCGCCGAGGTCTTCGAGCAGCACCCACGCCCGCGCGTCCTCGCCGGCGTGCTTGTCCACGTTGGACAGCGCCTCCCGGACCAGTGACGTCAGCTCGTTCGCGGCGCCTGCCCTGAACATGACCTGGGTGGCGGGCGTGGAGACCTGGATGCGCGGTGTGGCGAGGACCTGCAACCCCGGCCGCAGGTCGATGTCGCCATCCACAGTGGAGTCGACGGGTGCCGCGGCCACGAGGTTCCTCAGCGCCACTTCCTGCTCACCGGCCATCTTCGCCAGTTCGGCGGCCTCACCACCGACCTCGAGGCCGCGCTTGCGCACGCGGGCGAGCACCTGGAGCACGCTGTCGTGGATCGAGCGGGCGAGCCGCTCGCGTTCCGCCGTCGCCGCTTCCGCTCGCAACGCCTGGGCGAGCAGGACGGCACTTCGGCGTGCCGTGGCCGAGGCCATGCCGACGACCATGCCCGCACCGGCCAGCAGCACGACGTCGCGCAGCAGGTCGAGGCTCGGCACGCCCTTGGTCAGGTACGTGGAGAGGCCGACGACCAGCCCGCCCGCCAGGCCCGCGTAAGCACCGCCCAACGCACCCAGCGCGACCGCCGGAACGCACGCCCAGATCGTCGTGATCAGCGGGACGTTCAGGGTCAGCAGCTGGTGGTCGGTCATGATCAGCTGGGACAGCGCCATGAGGCCGCAGGTCAGGACCAGGTCAGTCAGCACCAACGGCCACCGCCTGCCCCACGTCGTGCTGTACGCGCGGCTGGTGAAGCCGGACCACAGCGCCATCACCCCGAGCGTCGTCCACGCGAGCCACGGCCGCACGTAGTCGTGCTGGTTCGCGAGGACGTTCGCCGTCGCGAAGAGGAATGTGACTATGCGTAGCGCAATCGTCCCGCGCCACAGGGGCGTGGCCGGGTCGTCGATCACCTTCGTCACACGTTCGGCAGGCTCTTTGGGCACGCTGTGCTCCTTTCAGCCACCATCCTGCCGGGTGAACGTGTGCTGGCTAACCCCCAGGTGGCCGTCTTCTGCCGAACGGAGGAATGTGCGACGCTCTCCGGGTTCGGGGGAGGGGCGATGCGGGTGCGCGATTGGCCGGTGTGGACACTGCGGCGGCCCGCGCTCTGCTACTGGCTGTTCATCGACGTGTGCGCCCTCGCGACCGTCACCTACGCGATCGTTTCTTCCGAAACGCCGTCACCCTCCGAAATCGCCAGGTTCGCCGCCATCGCCGGCACCGCGGGCGCCGTCATCATCGCCAGCTCCATCTACAGCCACCGCCTCGGCGAGACCGAGCGCAACCCGTGGGCCGCGCACCTCTCCTACCTGACCGCCGGGATCCTGGCGCTCCCGCCGAACCTGATGGTGCTGCTGCTCTTCGGCCCCGCGCTGCACTGCCTGCTGGCCCAACGCCCGGAAACGCACCGCTGGCTCTTCACCCTGAGCGCCACCACCCTGGCCGTCTTCGCCACCCGCTACCTCCTCGGCTGGGTCGACGTCGACGGCAACCTGCTGGTCATGACCCTGGGCGCCAGCGTGCTGCTGGTGCTGCGCGCGGCACTGATCGCGTTCGGCCTGAAGCTCCGCCGTCCCACCGCCACCTTCGAGGAGAACGTCGGCGAACCCATCGACGCGGTGCTGGGGATAGTGGCCGTGTCGATCGGCGGCCTGATGGGGTGCGTCGCCGCCTCCAACGCCGTCCACGCCCTGATCGCCGGCCCGCCCCTGGCGTTGCTGGAACGAGCGGCCCAACTCCCCCAATGGCGCCGCTCGGCCCAACGCGACGCGAAGACCGGCCTGGCCAACGCCGTCCACTGGGACAGCCGTGCCCGCTACGAACTGACCAAGGGCTCCGGCCGCACCCGCCCCATGGCCGTGATGCTCCTGGACCTCGACCACTTCAAGAAGGTCAACGACGAGGTCGGGCACCTGGCCGGTGATGCAGCGTTGGCGGCCATCTCACTGCTGCTGCGCGGCACGGTTCGCCGTGGCGACCTCGTCGGGCGGTTCGGCGGTGAGGAGTTCGTCGTGCTGCTGCCCGAGGCCACACCGGACGAGGCGGAGTCCGTGGCGGAACGGGTGCGCAAGGCCGTGGCGGCGTTGCGGGTGCCGACGATGGCGTACGACGGCAAGCCGCACGAGCTGCAGGGGCTGACCGTGTCGATCGGGGTGTCGACGACGATCCGGTTCGGGTACGAGCTGCCGGACCTCCTGGTGGCGGCCGACGCGGCGTTGCTCGCGGCGAAGGCGTACGGCCGCAACCTCGTGTCGATGGCCTAGGAGTTCAGGTACTTCGTGATCTCCGCGCGCATGTGCTCGTGCGCGAACCGGGCCTTCCCGAAGCCGTACGAGAACAGCAGGCTCGGCGACTCGAACGTGATGCCCACCCCGATCCGCACCCGGCCGTCCCCCGCCTCCGCCACCTTCACGTGGCTGCGCAAGGTCGTCCGGGGCTGCTGGTGCGCCACCGTGACCACCTCGTCCTCGCCGTGCAGGACCAGGTCGGCGCGGTAGGTGATGTGCATGCCCACCGGGCCGAACTTCAGCCGTGACGTCACGGCGGTGCTGCGCAGCACCCCCGGCCCCGGCGGCACGGACGCGGTCGAGACAGCCAGCGGGTGCATGGTCACCAGCCGCGGTACGTCAGCCATCAGGTCCACCGCTGACGCGACGGTGCCCCTGCCGTCGATCGTGTAGTCGAACGTTCCCGTCCGCACGCTCAGAGCTCCTTGATCCGTTCGCTCTTGTCGTCCTTGGGTGCGGTGTCCTGCGGGTTCAGCACGTCCACCTGCTCCGGCTCCTGAGCGGCGTCCGCATCGGACACCAGCGACCGGATCCCGGAGTTCAGCACCGCCAGCAACGGTACGGCCAGCAGGGCACCGGCGATGCCACCGGTCACCAACCCGCCGGCGATCGCGAGCACCACAGCCAACGGGTGCAGCTTGACCGCGCGCCCCAACAACAACGGCTGCAGCACGTGCGACTCCAGCTGCATCACGCCGATCAGCACAGCCAGCACCACAAGCGCAGCGATGGGCCCGTTGGTCACCAACGCGATCAACACAGCCACAGCACCCGTGAACACCGCACCGATGATGGGGATGAACGCGCCGAGGAACACCAACGCGGAAAGCGGCACCACGAGCGGCACCCCGATGATCGCCAATCCGATACCAACGCCGACGGCGTCCACGATGGCGACCACGGCCGTGGCGCGCACATAGGAGACGAGCGACCCGAACCCGCGACGGCCAGCCACGTCCACACGCTGACGCACGTCCCGAGGCACCGCACGGGTGACGAACCGCCAGATGCCGTCACCGTCGTGCAAGAAGAAGATCAGCGTGAACAGCGCCAGCAACAACCCGGTCAGCAACTCGCCCAGGGTGGCCGCGGTGGTGAGAGCACCGGACGTGATCTCCGCCTGGTTCTCCTTGATCGTCTTCACGATGTCGTTGACGTAACCCTGGAGCTGCTGGTCCGACAGGTGCGCGGGCCCGTCCTTCAGCCACTTCTGGATGGTGTCGAGCGATGCCGCCACCTGGGTCTGCAACTCCGGCAGACCGCGGGAGAACTCGCTGATCACGAACGTCAGCACGCCACCGAGCACGCCGATGCCCAGGATCATCATCACCGTGGTGGCGACCCCGCGCGGCACCCGCCACTCGACCAGCTTCGTCACCCCCGGCGACAGCAGCGCGGCCAGCAGCAGGGCGATAGCGACCGGGATCACTATCGACGCGAGGAAGCCGAACGCGTACGCGACGACGTACAGCGCGGCGACGACCACCACGAACCGCCAGCTCAGCGCGGCGCTCACCCGCAGCAGCTTCGGAACGCGGTTGCTGATCTCCGACTCCGGCGTGCTCATGGACCTCAACTTAACTGTTCGGACCCTCGCCAAGCCGGAACTCCACCAGGGATGATCCGACTCGTCAGGGGAGGACGAAGTGATCAAGCCGGAAGACTTGACCGAAGTCGAGCGCCAGGTCGCGGGAGCCTACGCCGGTGGCACCGAGATCGACCTGACCGGACAGAGCGCCCGCGGCGAGGTGCTCACCGGCCTGTTGACCGGTATGTACCGCGTTCCGCGCAAGGGACTACCCGCTCTTCGGCTCCGCAACGCGCGAATCACCGGGAAGTTCGAACTGGAAGGCACGCGCGTCACGAGGGTCATCGACCTCACGCACTGCACGTTCGAGGAGTCGCTTGACCTCCGCATGGCCCGGCTGATCGGGCTGCGGCTCCGCGGCACCCGCGTCCCCGGCCTCCAGGGCCGCAACCTCCGCGTGTTCAGCGACCTGGTCCTCGAAGCCGGCTTCACCTGCACCGGCACCGTCGACCTCACCGACGCCGCCGTCGACGGCACGCTCCGGCTGGCCGGCGCCGTGCTGCGGTCCAACACCCACCACGCCCTGCTCGGCGCACGGCTGCGCGTCAGCGGTTCGGTGCAGGGCATCGCGATGCGCGCGCAAGGAGAGGTCAGGCTGCGCGGCGCGAACGTCGGCGGCAGCGTCCACCTCGGCGGCGCCCGCCTGATCAACACCGGCAAGGACGCGCTCGACGCGTCCGGGCTCGTCGTCGCCGGCAACGTCTTCTGCAACGCGGAGGGCGGCCGCTTCACCGCGGACGGCCGCGTCCTCTTCGACGGCGCGCGGGTCGGCGGCAACGTCGAGTTCACCGGCGCCCGCCTCAACTCCACCCACCGCATCGACAACCAGGTCCTGGTCCTGCCGCACGGGTCGGCCGACGAGGCCGCGACGCTGGTGGCCGACCGCATCCGGGTCGAGGGCAACGTCGAGCTCGACGACGGCTTCACCAGCACCGGCACCGTCCGGCTGCCCAACGCGAGCGTCGGCGGGTACCTGCGGCTGTCCGGCGCGGTGATCGGGCCGCGCGAGGTCGCGGAGGAGCTCGCCGGTGACGTCACCAACCGCATCCCCGTCGCGCTGCACGCGGACGGCATGCAGGTGCGCGGCGACGTCGAGGCCCGCAGCGCGGTCAACGGCGCGGGCACCCGTTGCCCCGCACTGCAGACCTACGGCCAGGTCCGGCTGTCCAACGCGACCATTATGGGCAGCGCCAGCATGTCCGGCGTCTCGTTGCACGGGCCGGGCATCGACGTCCTGTTCGCCGACCGCCTCCAGATCGGCGGCACGCTCTTCCTGCGCGAGCTGAAGGCCAAGGGCTCGATCCGCCTGCAGAACGCGAACATCGGCTCCACGCTCGACCTGTCCGGCGCCGAGTTGACGTTGCCGCGGCTGCGTCCCAACGGCACGCAGAAGCCGTCGCTCGACGCCCGCGCCATCACGATCGGCAAGGACCTGCTGTGCAGCCGCGGGTTCAAGGCGGTCGGCGGCGTCCGCATCCGGCTGGGCGAGGTCGGCAAGATGGCCACGTTCAGCGACTCGCACCTCGGCTCGACCGCCGCCGACATCGCGCTGAACGCCTACGGCCTCACCGTGCACCAGTTCCGGCTGCACATCCCCGAGGGCCAGGAGCCCATGGGCAAGGTCGTGCTGAGCCGGTTGAAAGCCGTGTCGGTGACCGACGGGCCGGGGTTGTGGGACGCCAGGGGCGGCGTCGCCGTGGACGACTTCGAGTTCGCCGGCATCACCGCCGACCCGGACGTTCCGGTGCAGACGCGGCTGAAGTGGTTGCTGAAGGTCCAGCCGGACTTCGCGCCGGGGCCCTACGAACAGCTCGCCGCCGTGTACCAGCAGGGCGGTGAGGAGGAACTCGCGCAGAAGGTGCAGCTGGAGAAGCAGCGCCGCCGTTACTCGGAGCTCGGTCGTGCCGGGCGGGTCTGGGGCGCGGTGCAGCGGTTCACCGTCGGGTACGGGTACCGGCCGTGGCTCGCGATCTGCTGGCTCGCGGTCTTCTGGCTGGCGGGCGCGTTGTGGTTCCACTGGCACCCGATGGTCAAGCTCAACAAGGACGAGGACCCGGTCTGGAACGCGGCGTTGCTCGCGCTGGACCTGTTGATCCCGATCATCGACTTCGGTCACGACGGGAAATGGCAGTTCACCGGTGCGTCGCAATGGATTGCGGCCGTGCTTGTAGCCGTTGGATGGGTACTCGCTTCTACTGCTGCTGCGGGAGCCGCACGCGTGTTGAAACGCATGTGATTCCAGGCGGGGCGTTCACACGATGTAGTTAACCGGGCGCTCAGAGCGTGCATTCGGGGTGGATGGACTGGCAGAGTCGCCGACGTCGACTTGATCAGCATGATCGTCGGCGAATCCCTTGAGTGCCACCGAGTAGCGAGGTTTCCTGCGTTGTTCTCCGCTGATCTGCGAGCGAAGACGGGAGCGTCCGGCATGCGCCGGTTCGCCACCCGTGCGCTGCTCGCCGTCGGTGGGGCGATCGCGGGAACGGCCGTTGCCTGGGCACTCGGCACGGCCTCGGCCCACGCGGCCGAAGGTGCCGACACGCAGCAGTTCGACGTCATCAGCAAGGTCGTCGCTTCCAGCGACGAGAAGCTGCCGGTCGTCGTCGTTCCCGCTGCCAAGGCAGTGCACAAGATCGACGAGACCTTGCGCGCCGAGCAGGAGAAGGCTCGCGCCGCCCTGCCGGACGTGCAGGTCCAGAAGGCGGTCGAGCAGATCGCCGAGCGAATCCTGCCGCAGGTCACCAGGATCGGTCAGACGCAGGCACCCGCCGAAGCGCGGATGCTCGACGTGACGTTCCCGGAGGCCCCGGCTCCCGCCATCGAAGCCGCGCAGCCCGCGGCCCCGGTGGTCTCGCAGTACACCGCACCTTCCGGTGCGTCGTGGACGGATCTGGTGGAGCACAACGACTTCGTCGTGCCCTCCGAACAGAGCCCGTCCCTGCCAGGCAACCCGATGCCGAAGCTGCCCGTCCCGGCCCCCGCGCCGGTGCAGTGCTCTTCGTGCCACGACGGTTCTGGCTCTGCCAAGGGCATCGCGATCGCTGCCCTCGCTGCGTCCGGCAACGCTCACGGCATCTCGTCGACGCGCGCTCTCGCGCCGTCCACCGACGAGGTCACCGTGACGCCGGGCAAGCAGCCCGGTATCAACCCCGACTGATCACAGCGCGCGGTCCGCGACAGCCCTCCTCCCCACGGCTGTCCGGAATTCGACCGACGCGCTTTTTTCTTGCGCTCCTTCAGGTCGATCACCGCGTGCGACTCCCCCGGTGAAAGACGCGCCTTCCCCTGCGCGTTCTCGGCCCCACCTCCCATGAACCCCCGTTCCGCTGAACGGGAAATCTGGAAATAAGGAGATCTAATGCAGACCTGGGCAAAGCGCGGACTTCAGACCGCGTTTGTCACTGGTGGTTTGCTGATGCTCGGTACGGGCATCGCTTCTGCCCAGGAGAACGTCGACCCGGACGCCGCCCCGCCGGCCGTCGACGTCGCCGCTTCGGTTCCGCTCAAGGCGGACCAGAACAAGCTGGCCACTCCGGTCAAGGAGATCACGGTCCCCAAGGTGGACCGCACGATCAGCACGGACCGCGTCACCAGCGCGGTGCCCACCCGCACGGCTGCGCCCGTCGCGAACCCGCTGGTCCGCCAGGCCGGCGAGCGCCTGCAGGGCACGCCCTTGCAGAACCTCGTCCGCGGCAACACGATCCAGGCGCACGTCGATGTGCCGATCAACATCTGCGGCAACGCGATCGCGGTCCTCGCGAACACCGACGCGACCGCCGACTGCTCGCAGACCACGCACCGCGACGGCACGATCGTCACGGACGGCGCGGGCCAGGCCCTGGCCGGCAACGTCGTCGCCGTCAACCACATCCTGCCGGTCCAGATCACCGGCAACGCCATCGCGGCGGGTGGCAACGCCACCACCAACACGGCCGCCGAGCAGGTCTCGACGACCGGCGGCGACATCACCACCAACGGTGACCGCGGCGCCATCTCCGGCAACGTCGTCGCCGAGCAGGGCGCGACCCCCGTCCAGATCACCGGCAACGGTGTGGGCGCGGCCGGCATCGCGCAGGCCAACTCGACCGCCGACACGTTCGCGTCCTCCGAGGGCGACGTCCTGACGAGCGGCAAGAGCAGCTCCATCTCCGGCAACGCCGTGCCGATCCCGCTGGCCCCGCTGGCCGAGGTCAACGGCAACTCCGCCGCGGGTGCGGGCAACTCCGGCACCGACTCGGTGCAGACCGGCACCGCGATCGCCGGTGGCGACGTCGACACCAACGGCGACCCGGCCACGCTGGCCGGCAACATCGTCGAGCCCGCCCTCGCCGGCCCGGTCACGGTCGACGACAACGCCGCGGCCGTCGGTGGCAACGCCGGCGCCGTCAGCGACACGTCCAACTGGTCGAACGCCGGTGGCACCAAGCACACGACCGGCACCGGCTCGACCGCGTCGGGCAACGTGGCCGGCGCGCCGATCTCGCTCCCCACCGCCGCGGGTGGCAACGGCGCGTCCCTCGTGGGCAACGCCCTCACCGACCACGCGAACGAGGCGACCTCGAACGCGGGCGGCGAGACCTACACGCAGGCCGACAAGTCGGTCCTGTCCGGCAACATCGCCGACGTTCCCCCGGCCACGGCCGTGGACGTGTGCGGCAACGGTGCCACCCTCGCGGGTCAGGCCGTGGGCACCTGCGAGAACGACGTCAAGTCGACCACCAACGGTTACCAGGGCACGACCGGCAACGACTCGGTCATCTCCGGCAACATCGCGCAGACCCCCGTCGCCGCTCCGGCCGAGGTCTACGGCCTCGCCGCGACCCTCGGTGGCCAGGCGGCCGGCTCGGCCGACGAGACCAAGCTGGTGCGTTCCAGCGGTCAGCCGAACACGCAGGACGACCACGGCACGGTCTCCAGCAACATCGTGACCGCCCCCACGGCCGTCGCGCCGCAGGTCTTCGCCGTCACCGCCGGCCTGGTGGGCAACACCGTGTCCGACACGGCGAACGACACCACGGTCATCGCGGGCAAGGACCCGAAGGCCTACGGCAAGAAGTCCTCGGTCTCCGGCAACATCGTCCAGGTCCCGACCTCGACGCCGGCCCAGGTCTTCGCCGACGGCGCCACCCTGGTCGGCAACAACAAGACCACGGGCGACAACGCCACCGACATGAAGGCCGGCGGCGACGCGCTCACCACCGGTGAGAAGGGCTCCATCGCGGGCAACGTCGTGTCGGCTCCGGTCGCCACCGGCACGCAGGTGCTCGGCTGGTCGGTCGGCGGCGGCAGCAACGTCGACGCGTTCTCCACCAACGCCCTGTCGTCCGTCGCCGGTGGCGACGTCAACAGCAAGGGCGACGGCGGTGCCGTCTCCGGCAACCTGATCGGTGCGCAGCCGGCCGTTCTCCCGGCCGTCCCGGGCAACTCGGTCGCCGCCGCGGGCATCACCAACTCCGACGTGGTGTCCGACACCAACGTCATCTCGGGTGCCGACAGCTACGCCACGGCCGAGGACGCCTCGGTCTCCGGCAACCTGATCCACGTCCCCGCCAACGCCTTCGCCGGCGTGTACGCGGACGCGGTCGCGGCTGCGGGCAACGCGACGACCGTCACCGACAAGTCGTCGTACACCTCCGCCGGCGGCGAGATGCTGACCGAGGGCTCCGGCCCGCTGACCGCCCGCGAGATGACCGTTCCGGTCGAGGCGGCGGCCAAGGTCGCGCGCATCCCCGTCGAGGTCGTCGGCCAGGCGACCACGCTGGGCACGAGCGACGACACGCAGCTCACCGGCGAGGACACCGACGGCACCCTGCGCGCCGCGCAGCTCAAGGGCCTCGAGCTCCCCAAGGGCGTCGACAGCCTGCTGAAGGCCAACCAGGTTCCGACCTTCCACGGCCTCGACAGCAAGCTGCCGGTCAACCAGTTCCCGAACCCGGCTGACCTCGCGTCGCTGGCCGGCCAGCTGCCCACCCCGGCGCTGCCCGGTGTGGCGCAGGAGCGCACCGCGCTGCCCGTGAACGGTGGCCTCGCGAGCCTGTCCCCGAACGTCCAGGGCCTGCCGCTCGGCACCGTCCTCGACGCCGCCAAGGGC
This sequence comes from Lentzea sp. CA-135723, assembly GCF_050936595.1. Lineage (NCBI taxonomy): Bacteria > Bacillati > Actinomycetota > Actinomycetes > Pseudonocardiales > Pseudonocardiaceae > Lentzea > Lentzea sp. CA-135723. The sequence goes on from NZ_JBNJMK010000001.1 coordinate 5,874,598, forward strand.
CTCGTGCCGGCCGGCGCCACCGAGCGTTCGCTGCCGTCCCTGCCCGTGACCGCCCCGGCCCTGCCGGTGCCGGTCCAGCTGCCCGCCCTGCCGACCGAGCGCTCGCTGCCGAGCCTCCCGGTCGACGGCCCGGCCTCCCTCTCGGGTCTGAACCTGAACCCGACCCAGGGCCTGGCCCCGCAGGCCGACGAGCGCGCGCTGCCGCAGCTGCCGTTCAACGCCCCGGCGCTGTCGGCGCTCGACACGGCCAAGGTCTTCCAGACCGTGTCCGGCGTGCTGTAACACCCTCGAAGTACCGCTAGACCGCAACACCCTCCTCCGGTAAGAAACTGAGCCCCAGCGACACGACGGTGTCGCTGGGGCTCAGTGCCGTTCCGGGGGCTTCCGCGCTGTCGCGATGACGTCGTCCGGCCCGGCGTCCCCGTCACTGGTCACCCAGTGAACCGTCGGTGTGCCGCCGGCGAACTGCCTGACCAACTCGGCGATCGGCGCGCCGTCCCCGAAGTCGTGCTCGGCCAGCACCGCCAGCGTCGAGTCGCTGAACCGCGCCACCGTGAAGTCGGGCCGAAGCCCACGCCTCAGGTGCCTGGCCGCTTCGATCACGTCCTCGGGTTCCTGAACGAGAACCAACGTGACGAGCGTGCCCCGCGTGCGCGCCCTGATGAGCGCCTGCTCCAGTCGGTCGAGCAGCAACGCGTGTCCGGGCAGCCCCGTGAGCGGGTCGTGCAGCACCCTCCGGTTCTAGCCGAGCCCTGTACCGCTTGACCAGCACCACCACCACGACGGGTGAGTCACGCGTTGGGGTTCGCGGTGGCCTTCTCCGCGGCCCGACTCGTCTCCTCCCAAGCGGCCCGCGAGATCGTCGATGACGCGGACCTGGACCTGGAGTGGCGGTGGACCTGATCTGGGGCCCGATCCTCAACCGCTGGCTGCACCGGACCGAGCCGCTGACCAGCGAGTACGCCCAGCAAGTGGTGGACAGATCAGGTTTGGGCCAGGTCCGTGAAGCGCGAGTAGTGCAGCTGGTGCGCCACCGTGATCGTGGCCGTGGGCCCGGCGCGGTGCTTGGCGATGATCAGGTCGGCCTCGCCCGCCCGCGGGTCGTCGCGCTCCCAGGCGTCCGGGCGGTTCACCAGGATGACCATGTCGGCGTCCTGCTCGAGGGAGCCGGACTCGCGGAGGTCGGACAGCATCGGGCGCTTGTCGGTTCGCTGTTCGGGGCCTCGGTTCAGCTGCGAGATCGCGATGACCGGGACGTGGAGCTCCTTGGCGATCAGCTTCAGGTTTCGGGAGAACTCCGAGACTTCCTGCTGGCGCGACTCGGTCTTCTTGCCCGACGACATCAGCTGGAGGTAGTCGACCACTACGAGCTTGAGGTCGTGGCGTTGCTTGAGGCGGCGGGCCTTGGCTCGGATTTCCATCATCGTGAGGTTGGGGCTGTCGTCCACGAAGAGGGGGGCCTCGCTGATCTCGCTCATCCTGCGGGCCAGGCGGGTCCAGTCGTCGTCGCTCATGGTGCCGCCTCGCATGTCGCTGAGGCGGATGCGGGCCTCGGCGGAGAGCATGCGCATGACGATTTCGGTGCGGCTCATTTCCAGGCTGAAGATCGCGCTGGTCATGCCGTGCTTGACGGAGCACGACCTGGCGAAGTCGAGGCCCAGGGTCGAGTTGTGGGTGGGGATCATGGTCTTGCCGGCCAGGTAGAGGTGGTCGTGGTTGTCGACCTCCACGCAGCGGACAGGGACCGAGGCGATCGGGCGGACGGCGAGGATCTCCACCTGGTCGTGCTTGCCGAGGCTGGCTGCCAGTTCGTCCACGTCTCGGCGGAGGCGGGCGAAGCGGCCGTCGATCTGGAGGGCGGCCAGGAGTTCGGCCCGCTGCTTGTGCGAGGCGCGCAGGTACGTGGCCGGGATGTGCGGGTCGTCGGCCAGGTCGAGGTCCTTGGCCACGCGCAGTTCTTCGTCGGTCAGTTCCAGGTCGCCCAGGCCCGAGAGGAACAGGCCCAGCGCGCGCGGGGAGAGCGGCAGCGACGTCGGCGGGAGTTCCCAGGCTGACGACAGGCGCACGTACTGGCGGCAGAGGCCCGCTCGGTCGAAGAGTTGTGCGGTGGTGCGGATCGCCCAGAAGCCGCCCGTCTCGCTGCACGACTCGGTCAGCCACTGGTGTTCGGCGTCGGCGACGATCACGGTGCCGTCGGAGAACTCCACCTCGAAGCACGGGCGGCCCGTCATCACCTCGGTCGCGGCCACGACGCGGGTCGGGCGGCCGTCCGCGCCCATCAGGTACGAGCCGACCGTGACGGAACCCATCGTCGTCCAGCCGGACGGGGTGGGGAGCGGGGTGTCCAGGGCCAGCGCCTTGCCGACGCCGGGGCGGGCGGCGACGATGATCATCTGGCCGCCGTGCAGGCCGTTGGTCAGGGCGTCGAGGTCAGCGAAGCCCGTCGGGATGCCCTGGGAGATGCCGCCTCGGGACGCGATGGCGTCGATCTCGTCCATCGTCGGCTGGAGCAGGTCTTCGAGGGCCACGTAGTCCTCGGTCGTGCGGCGGTCGGTGACCTCGTAGATCGCGGCCTGCGCGCGGTCCACCACCTCGTCGACGTCCGCGCCCTCTGCTCCGTTGTAGCCGAGCTGCACGATTCGGGTGCCGGCTTCGACCAGGCGGCGCAGCACCGCCTTCTCGGCGACGATCTCGGCGTAGTAGCCGGCGTTCGCGGCCGTCGGGACGGTGGCGATCAGCGTGTGCAGGTACGGGGCGCCGCCGACGCGCAGCAGTTCGCCGCGGCGTTCGAGCTCGGCGGAGATGGTGATCGGGTCCGCCGGCTCGCCCCGGCCGTAGAGGTCGAGGATGCAGTCGTAGATCGCCTGGTGGGCCGGGCGGTAGAAGTCGTTGGGGGCGAGGGCCTCGATGACGTCCGCGATGGCGTCCTTCGACAGCAACATGCCGCCCAGGACGGACTGCTCCGCGGCCAGGTCCTGCGGCGGCTGGCGCTCGAAAGCGGGTTCCGCCATGCCCCGGTCGTCCACGAGCGCCACTGCTGAATCACCCCTGCGAAGAGTCGAGAGCCGGTGCCTGAGTCCCCTAGTTGTACCGCGCGGCACCGACAATTTCGGGCGGCCACGCTGTGCGATGGGGTCGCCCTGGTGGCGACGCTAGAGGGACCCGTCCGGAGCAAGCAAACCAGCGTGTGGATCGCCCTGTGGACAACTGGGGGACAACCTGTGGATGGTTGCTCACAGGGCTCGGAGCGCTGGGGACAACCTGTTGACAACCGGTGGAGTGACAGAAATAACCCCAGCTCAAAGGCTGTGTACAAGTTGTGGAAGAAGTTGTGCGCCACACCGTCGGCGTGTCGCGAAAAACACCATCGTCGGCGTGTCGCGGCCCCGGTAAACCCTCGGTTTATCCACAGGACGTGGACAGACACGCACTGGTCCGAACGAGCGAAGCGCCACCCACCCGGAGCATTCCGGGTAGGCGGCGCTTCAGCAAACCCAACCATGGGTGATCCCCACCAAAGGGTGGTGATCATGACCCAAGGAGCACTTACTCGCCCGCGGTCACGACCAGGGGCAGGGCGACGGTGACCTCGGGGTGGAGGCGAACCGTCACCGAGTGCTTGCCGGTCGTCTTGATGTGACCCGGCAGCTCGATGGCGCGCTTGTCCAGCACCGGACCACCGGCGGACTTGACGGCAGCCGCCACGTCCGCGTTGGTGACCGAGCCGAACAGCTTCTTGGAGCCCGAGGCCGCCTTCGCGGTCAGGGTGACGCCACCCAGACCCTCGAGCGCGGTCTTGATCTCCTTGGCGTGGTCCAGGTCGCGCACGCGGCGGGTGTCCTGCGCGCGGGTGATGACCTGGATCTGCTTCTGCGCGCCACGGGTCGCGACGATCGCGAGACCACGCGGGAGCAGGTAGTTGCGGCCGTAGCCGTCCTTGACCTCGACGATGTCGCCGGGAGCGCCAAGGCCGGAAACGTCAGCGGTGAGGATGAGCTTCATCGCGAATGTTCCCTTCTCTTAGCGGGCGGTCGAGGTGTAGGGCAGCAGGGCCATCTCACGGGCGTTCTTCACGGCAACAGCGACGTCGCGCTGGTGCTGCGAGCAGTTGCCCGTGACGCGGCGGGCACGGATCTTGCCGCGGTCCGAGATGAACTTGCGGAGCAGCGTCGTGTCCTTGTAGTCGATCAGGGACGCGCTCTTGTCCTTGCAGAAGGCGCAGACCTTCTTCTTGGGCTTGCGCACAGGCGGCTTGGCCATGTGTCTCTAACTCCTGGATACGCAGTGAATGAAGTACTGGATGACCGGTGCGGTTCGGTCTAGAAGGGGGGCTCGTCGGCAAAGCCACCGGAGCCGGCCGGCGGGGCGGAACCCCACGGGTCGTCTGCCGGCGCGCCGCCGCCACCGCCGCGAGACTGCTGACCGCCGCCGCCGCCGAAGCCGCCGCCACCGCCGCCGTCTCCACGGCTGACCTTGTTGACCTTCGCGGTCGCGTAGCGCAGCGAGGGGCCGATCTCGTCGACCTCGAGCTCCACGACGGTGCGCTTCTCGCCTTCCTTCGTCTCGAAGGAACGCTGGCGCAGCCGTCCGGAGACGAGCACTCGCGAACCGCGGGTGAGCGACTCGGCCACGTTCTCGGCGACCTGCCGCCACACGTTGCACCGCAGGAACAGCGCTTCGCCGTCCTTCCACTCGCCGGACTGGCGGTCGAAGGTGCGGGGCGTGGAGGCCACCGTGAAGGAGGCCACCGCGGCACCGCTCTGGGTGAAGCGGAGTTCGGGGTCGGCAGTCAGGTTCCCGACCACCGTGATCGTCGTCTCACCAGCCATGTCTTGGGAGCTCCCCTAGTTCAGGTTCGTCAGGCCTTGGCGGCCGACTTGGCGGGCTCGCGGCGCAGGACCTTCGTCCGGAGCACCGTCTCCTGCAGACCGAGCTGGCGGTCCAGTTCCTTCACCGCGTCAGGCGTCGAGGTCAGGTCGAGCACCGCGTAGATGCCCTCGCTGTTCTTGTTGATCTCGAAGCTCAACCGGCGCTTGCCCCACACCTCGACCTTCTCAACGTTTCCGCCCGTGGTGCGGATGACGTTGAGGAACGTGTCGAGAGACGGCGCGATCGTGCGCTCGTCAAGGCTGGGGTCGAGGATGACCATCACTTCGTAATGACGCATGAGGACCACTCACCTCCTGTGGACTCGCGGCCACGGGCTTTCCGTGGCAGGAGGGTCGTCGCGTCAGCAACTGACAAAGGTTAACAGAGCGCGTCCGGCGACTACGCAGGGGTGCGGCGGAGCACCCAGGTCCGCACCAGCGCGCCCGTGACCAGGGCCAGCATCAGCACCGCGACCAGCACCGGAGCGCCGACCCCGCCAGGACCGGAGAGCCGTGGCAACGCCGTCGCGCGACCGGCGGCCTGGATCGAGTCGCCCGCGACGCCGACGCCGTTGGACGCGCGCGGCACCTGCGAGCCGTACCGGACGCCGGGCGACGGCGAGTACAGGCCGGGCATCGCGAACGGCAGCGAGCCGTAGCTGAACAGCGGCACGCGGCCGAAGTTCGAACCGATCGGGTACAGCGAGAAGTCGCGGTTGCTCGGCGCGCCCGCACCCACACCGGGAACGCCGGGAACACCGGGCTGCTGCGGCTGGGTCCCGGGCTGACCGGCGGGAGGAGGCTGCTGACCAGGCGGTTTCGGCTGGCCGGGCAGCTGCGGCGTCAACGCCTGCGACTGGTCGGCGATCGCCTTCGACCCGTCCTGGATCGGCGCCGCGACCTGGTTCACGCCGGTCACGACGATCTGGCAGCCCGAGGTCAGGGTCTGCCGCACGGACTTGTCGAGCTGGCCCAGGATCGGCCCGAGCAGCGGGATCTTGTTGACCTCCGCCATCACCGCGTTGGCGATCGTGGCGCCGGAGATCGTCGTCGTCCCGACCTGAACGGCACCGAGCGGCATGGGCTTGGCCTGCGTGAACGCCTGCTTGAACGGTTCGGCGAGCGGCGGCCCGAGCAACGGCACGGCGCGGATGAGATCGGTGATCGGCTGCGTCACGGCGGCCGGGCTGAGAGCGACGGGCGTGCCGGGCGCACCCTGCACGGACGTGGCACAGCTCCCGACCACGATGGGATCTGCCGCGTGCGCGACCCCGCCCACCGAAGCGGACGCCAGGGCCAGCAGCGCCGTGGCGGCGACGCTCAACAGCCTCATGCGAACCCCTTTCCTACTCTCAAGTAACGACCGTAGGTCCTGGTGGTGACGCGAGCCACCCCCAGTTTTTCCAGTTACTCCTATCGGCGGCGGCTGCGATCGCGTTATGGACGCCGACTACCCTCCTGCGTATGCGCATCGGGGCCCATGTACGCGACGACGACCCGGTCGGCGCCGCGGCCGAACGCGGGGCCGAGGTCGTCCAGTTCTTCCTGTCGGATCCCCAGGGCTGGAAGAAGCCCAAACCCCACCCGCAGACGGAGGCCCTGCTCGCCTCCGACCTCGAGGTGTTCGTCCACGCCCCGTACATGATCAACATCGCGTCGCTGAACAACAAGATCCGGATTCCGTCCAGGAAGAACGTGATCCAGCACGCGGAGGCGGCCGCGACCGTCGGCGCCAAGGGCCTGATCGTGCACGGCGGCCACGTGACCAAGGGCGAGGACCCTGCGGAGGGCTTCGCGAACTGGCGCAAGTTCTTCGAACGGCAGGTCGCCGACGGCGGCTTCGCGGTCCCGGTGCTGATCGAGAACACCGCGGGCGGCGACAACGCGATGGCGCGCTCGTTCGACAACCTCAAGCGCCTCTGGGACGCGGTCGGCGAGTTCGGCTCCGGCTTCTGCCTCGACACCTGCCACGCGTTCGCGGCGGGCGAGGACCTGGTCGGCATCGTCGATCGGGTGAAAGCCATCACCGGCCGCATCGACCTCGTGCACCTCAACAGCTCGCGCGACGAGTTCGGTTCCGCGCGCGACCGGCACGACAACATCAAGACTGGCACCATCGACGCCGACCAGCTGGCGGCCGTGGTCGCCACCGCCGGGTGCCCCGTGGTGGTGGAGACACCGGACGAGGGCCAGGCGGAAGACATCGCCTTCCTGCGCGACCGCGCCGGCCGGTGAACACCGTGCACGAGGTGGTGAGCGTGACGCCCGAGCGAGGCGACGGCGGGCGTTTCGCGAACCGCTTCGGCAGGCCCGCCGCCGTCGTGCTCGTGTTGTTGTGCGGGCTCACGCTGCTGCTGGGCTTCATCAACAAGGACCGCTGCACGGGTCCCGCGTTCGACCAGTGGGGCCGCACGCAGCCCGACTACGACGAGCGCAACAAGGAAGACGTCTGCTACTCCGACATCCAGCACCTCTGGATCGGGCGCGACATCGACCGCCACGTCTTCCCGTACGTCGACGGCGGCATCAACGACAAGGGCACCCTCATCGGGGGCACGGTCGAGTACCCGGTGCTGTCCGGCCTGCTGATCTGGGCGGGCGCGATCTTCGCGCACAACGACGCGCAGTACCTGCTCTTCTCGTCGCTGCTGATGGCGCCGTTCGGCCTGCTCACGGGCTGGCTGCTGGGCAAGCTCGCCCGCTGGCGCGCCCTGCTGTGGGCGATCGGTCCACCGCTGATCCTGTACGCGTTCCACAACTGGGACCTGCCGGTCGTGCTCTGCTCGGTCGCCGCGGTCTTCGTGGTGCACCGCTGGAACCGGCCGCTGGTCGAGAGAGCGACGGTCGCGTCCGTCCTGCTCGGCCTCGGGTTCGCGTTCAAGGTCTACCCGGCTGCCTTCGTGCTGCCGCTGATGCTCTTCGTCGCCACCGGTGGCTGGCGCGGCCAGGAGATACCGAACGGCAAGAAGGTCGACGTCGCCGGCGCGGTCAAGGTCGGCCTCGCCTCGATCGTCACGGTCGTGCTGGTCAACCTGCCGTTCGCGATCGCCGGGTACGACGGCTGGGCGGCGTCGTTCGAGTTCCAGCAGCTCCGCCGGGTCGACATCACCACGAACTCGATCTGGTACTGGGGCCTGCGGCCGTTCATCGGCGACGACCCGATGCAGTCGGTCGTCGGCGTGATCTCGCCGATCGCGATCCTGGTCTCGTTCGCGATCGCCGCGGGCTACGGCTGGGTGCGCTTCCGGCGTGAGGGCAGCTACCCGTGGATCGCGGTGTCCGGCGCGATGCTGTGCGGCTTCATGCTGCTGCACAAGGTCCACTCGCCGCAGTACACGCTGTGGCTGGTGCCGTTCCTCGTGCTGCTGCGCGTGCGGCTGATGTGGGCGTTCGCGTACTACGTCGTCGACCTCGCCATGGGCATCGGCATCTTCCGCTGGTTCTGGGCGATCGAGTTCGGTCAGCCGGCGGGGATCTACGACAGCTTCTCCGCCCAGGCCGTGATGATCGGCGTGTGGGGGCGGGCCGCGTTGCTCGTGGCGTTGTTCGTGGTGTTCCTGAAGTCGAAGGACGTCACCGAGGACGACCACGAAGATCTGAAGTTCGTCCGCGGGGCTGTAGCCACCAGAGCCTGATCCGACGCAGACTGCAGGCGTGAGGGTGATCTTCGCGCTGGCGTTGCTGCTGGTCTGCGGTGCCTCCGGCGTGCCGGTGCGGTCGGAGGTGATCCGCTGGCTGCCCGTGTGGCAGGCCGTGCCGACGCAGGCAGGCGCGGTGCCGGACCAGACCGTGCGCACCACCGTCGACCTCGCGGCGGGCGGCACGTCGGTGCGCGTGCGGCTGTCGAACCTCCTCGGCACCAAGCCCGTCCGCGTGCAGCAGGTCGTCGTGACGGCGGACGGCGAGTCGCGCCGGCTCACGTTCGACAGGTCCACAGCCGTGACCATCCGTGCGCGCGGTGAGGTCTACAGCGACGCAGTGCAGCTCAAGGTCACTGACACGCTCGACATCAACACGTACACACCGGCCGGAACACCGTGCCAGGCCCGTGCGCACCGCACGATCACCTCGACACGGGAGCAGATCTGCCTCGTCTCGGCTGTCGAGGTCGCGGGCTTCACCGCGCCGGGCGCCGTGGTGATGTTCGGCGACTCGATCACCGAAGGCTGGTACGAGAACACCTGGCCGTCGCTGGTCGAGACTGACTACGCGGTGCTCAACGCGGGCATCAACGGCAACGGCGTGGTGCTGGGCAACGCGCCGATGGTCACCCGCATCCACCGCGATGTCCTCTACAGCAAGGAAGTGCGCAAGGTCGTGCTGCTCGGCGGCATCAACGACATCCAGAGCAGCGTCAGCGCCGAGAACGTCATCGCGGGCATCCAGACCATTCAGTCGCGCTGTCGCACCGCGGGCGTGGAGCTGCGCGTGGGCACCATCACGCCGTGGCGCGGCTGGGTCAACTGGACCGAGGAACGCGAGCAGCAGCGCCAGGAGGTGAACGCGTGGATCCGCGCCACCTTCCCCGGCGCCATCGACTTCGACGCGGCCGTGCGCGACCCCGCCGACCCGCTCAGACTGCGTCCGGAGTTCGACTCCGGTGATCACCTGCACCCGAACGGGACCGCATTCGGTGCAATGGCTCGCCTCGTGCGGGTCTGACCAGCTGACGGTCCGGCGCGTCGGCCAGCACGCCCGCCAACGGGTCGTCGCCCGCCTTCCGCACCAGGTCGCGTTCCGGGTGGTAGATCTCCTTGAGGATCAGCACGCACAACGCGATGACGGCCGCGTCCCGCAGCAGCACGGCGCCGAGGAACCAGTCGATCGGCAGTCCCTTGTGGTCGGTGCCGAGGTAGAAGTACATGCGCGGCACCCACACCAGCGCGTCCACGGTCATCCACGCCAGCAACAGCTTCCAGCGCGGCAACGCGAGCACGGCCAGCGGCACCAGCCACAGCGAGTACTGCGGGCTCCACACCTTGTTCGTCAGCAGGAACGCCGCCACGACGAGGAACCCGAGCTGGGCCAGCCGCGGCCGGGTCGGCGCCGACAGGGCCACGTATGCGATTCCGGCGCAGCAGACCAGGAACAGCACCATGCTGACCGTGTTCAACACCGTCGGTGGCTGTCCCTGGGTGAGTCCGGGATCGAAGCCCTGCCAGCCCGTCCACTGCACGAGGACGTTGTAGAGCGTGTCCGGGTCCGCGTTGCGTTCGGTGTTGAGCCTGAAGAACTCTCTCCAGCCCGTGTGCGACGCCGGGTTCAACGCCAGCGGAGCGTTCACCAACGCCCACGCGCCTATGGCAGCGGCAGTGGTGGTGAGACCGACCTTGAGTCTGTTGGACCGCCAACACAACAACAGCAACGGTCCCAGCAGGAACAACGGATAGAGCTTCGCCGCACCACCGAGCCCCAGCAACACACCGGCGAGCACGGGTTTCTTCCGTGCCCACGCCAGCAGACCGGCCGTGGCGAACGCCGTCGCGATCGTGTCGAAGTTCGTGAACGCGTGCACGATGACCAACGGCGACACAGCGACTATCGCCGCGTCCCACGTCCGGCGCCGCGCGATCCTGGCCACCGAGAACACGGTCACCAGCCACGCCACCGCGAGCCAGAACGCCGTGACGTTGAAGAACACGATGACCGTCATCGGTAGACCGGGCACCAACGCGACGAGGCCCTGCGCAACGCGCGCGTTGAGCCACATGAACAAGCCGGTGACCACCGGGTACTCCATGTACCGGACGTGCTCGGTCGGCTTGCCCTCGTCGTCCTTCCACGACGTGATGTACGGGAAGGACCCCTGCTGGTCGAGCCGTTCCGCCGTGTAGAGCGGCACGGTGTCGGAGTAGCAGAGCGCGACGAACTGACGGCTCCCCCGCCAGTCGAGCTGCACGACGCCCTTGTCGTCCACGTACTGCTGGACGCACGGCGACTTCTGCACCCACCCCAGCAGCAACGTGACCACGGCGAGCATCAGGATCACCCGCACGGCCGTCCAGAAGTAGTTCCTGCCGACCAGCGCGTGCTCGCCCAGCGGACCGCCGAACGGTCTGCTCAGGCCGCGCGCGAGCGACTCGGTCCACGTCGGTGCGACGCGCTCCTCTGGCGTGAGCGAGACGGTGTCCTCGGCGAGGTCCTTCTCGGAGGACTCGGCGGGAAGCTCGGCAGGGCTGCTGGGCACGGGGCGGATGTTACGGCCAAGACCGTTTCGCCGTGGTCAACATCCCAGGTAACGGCACAAAGCGAAGGGGCCCGGTGCGCTGTGCACCGGGCCCCTCCACTGGTCAGCCTCCTGGGTTACCCCTCGGCCGCCCCGTCTGCGACGGGTCCGGCGGGTTGCCCGACGGGTCCTCGCAGGTGATGCCGGGGATGCAGCCGGGGTTCGACGGCTTCGTCTGCGACGGCTTGCCGGGTTCCGACGTCTGCGACGGCTTGTCGGGGTTGCTCGACGGCTGGTTGTTGCTCTGCGGGATAGACGGCGGGTCCGACTTCCTCGGCGGGTTGAAGTTGCCGATCGGGTTCGGCTTCGCGAACGCTTCCTTCTGCGCGCCCGCGAGTGCCGCGTCCATGAACTTCTTCCACATCAGGCCAGGAAGACCGGAACCGAAGACGGCCCTGCCGTTCTTGTCCTTGATGGCCACGTTGCCCTGGTCCTTGCCGACCCACACGGAGGCGGACAGCTGCGGCGTGTAGCCGACCATCCAGGCCTTCGAGTTCTGGTCGAGGCTGCCAGGGAGCTCGTGCGTACCGGTCTTGCCGGCGCACGGGCGGCCGCCCGCACACGCGATGGCACCGGTCGGGATCTCCTTCAACGTCTCGGTGACGTTGTCGGCGATGTCGCGGCTCTTCGTCTCGACCGGGTCGAACGCCGGGACCGCCTTGTCGACGTGCTGGTAGAGCACGTCACCGGTCGGGCCGACAACCTTCGTCACGAAGAACGGTTCGCGGTACATGCCGCGCGCGGCGAAGGTCGCGTAGGCCGCTGCCATGTCGAACGGCCGCACCTGCGCGTTGTCGGCGCCGATGGAGATACCGGCGTTGGGCTTGCCGCCACCCTCACCGACCAGGGTCTGCTTCTCCTGGCCACCGACCCGCACGACCTTCGGGATGCCGGCCTGGTGAGCCGCGTCCGCCACGGCCACGGTGCCCGTGTCGTTCGCCACCATGTCGTAGAACACGGTGTTGAGCGACTCCTTCATGGCCTGCTTGATCGGGCACTGCTTGCCGCACTGGCTCGCACCCGCGTTGCGGATCTCGACGCCGGCGATCTTGCGGGGCGAGGTGCCGTCGTAGGTGTCACCGATGCCCTTGCCCATCTTCAGGGCGGCGACCAGGTCGAACGGCTTGAACGACGAGCCGGCCTCCTGGATCGTGCCCTTGGCGTAGTCGATGCCCTTCAGGCCGTCCTTGCCGGGGTAGTAGGCCCTGACCGCGCCGGACTGCGGCTCGATCGCGCTGAGCGACGTGCGCAGCTCCGGGTCCTGGCCCTCCATCACGGAGTTGACCGCGTCGAGCGCTGCCTGCTGCATCTTCGGGTCGATCGTCGTGGTGATCGTGACGCCGACCTTCTGCGCGCGTTCCATCGTGATCCCGACAGTCTCGCTGTCGAGCTCGTTCTGGACCTGCTGGCTGACGCGGGCGAGCGGGCCGTCGAGGCTCGCGGGCTGCGTCTGCTCGAACGGCAGCGGCGTCGGGTACTTGCGCGCGTCGTAGTCGGCCTGGCTGACCCAGCCCTTCTCGCGCATCTGCTTCATCACGAACTCCCAGCGGCCCTTCGCGTGCTCCTCGTCCTCGGACCACGAAGGGATCTGGATCATGCCGGCGATGAAGGCCGCCTCGGACGGCGTCAGCTCCGCCATCGGCTTGTTGTAGTAGACCTGCGCCGCGGCCTTCATGCCGTTCGCGCCACGACCGAAGTACACCGTGTTCATGTACGCGGTGAGGATCGTGTTGTGGTCCGACTCGTTGCTCATCTTGTAGGCCTTGACGAGCTCGGTGAACTTGCGAGTCAGCGTCGCTTCCTCGTTGCCCGTGGCCTTCTTGATGTACTGCTGGGTCAGACCCGAACCACCCGAGCTGCCGCCCGTCGCCTGGATCCAGACGGCGCGCACGATGGCCTTGGCGTCGAAGCCGGGGTTGTCGTAGAAGTTCGCGTCCTCCGCGGCCATGACCGCGTTCTTGACGTTGTCCGGGAGCTCCTCGTAGGTGAGCAGCGTGCGGTTCTGGCCCGGCGAGGTGATCTTGCCCATCTCGCTGCCGTCCGCGTAGAGCAGCGTGATCGTCTTGTCCTGGGCGTCCGCGATCTCGTTCGGGCGCGGCCAGTCGACCAGCGGGTACGCGACCGCGATGGCGATCACCGGACCCAGGATCATCAGGCCGATGGCGACGAACGCGCCGATGCGGACGCGCTTCCAGATCTTCTTCTTGCGCAGCCGACGCTCCTCCTCTTCGGTGAGCTCCGGCTCGTCGTCGTAGTACTCGTCATCGTCGTCCACCGCGCCGGCCATGAGGAACTCGTCGTCAGGCTCGCGGTGGGTGATGAGCTCGGGCTCGCGCTGCGTCGGCCGGTTGACCGGCGGCATCTGCGTGGTGCGCTCCTCGCCGGGGTTGCGCGGAGGCATCCCGGGACGGCCGGGGCCACCCTGCGGACCGGGGCCACCGGGCCCGCCAGGTCCACCGGGGCGACGGCCACCGGGCGGCGGCGCGATCGGCATGCCACCGGGAGGCGTCGGCGGGCGGTTGCCGCCGGGACCGCCCTGGGGACCACCGGGGCCACCGCTCTGCGGGCCGCCGGGCGCGCCGGGACCGTTCATCGGACGGCCGGGACCGCCAGGTCCGCCGGGACCGCCCTGCGGCGGCCCACCCTGCGGACCGCCTGGTCCGATCGGGCGGCGCGGGGGCTGCTGCTGTGGGAAACCACCGGGCGGCGTGCCACCCTGAGGAGGGCGCGCGAAACCGCCGGGCGGGGTGCCCGGTCGCGGCTGATTCGGGACATCGCGCCTCGTGCCGCCGCCGTCCGGGTCGTCCCCGGTCGGCCACTGCGGCTCGCCTCCGCGCTGCCGGTCATCATGCTGGTCGTTCACGTGAAAAGGCCTCCCAGACCGGCGTGCAACAGCACACGGTTCGGTGGTCGTACTTCGTTCGGAGCAGTGTCACCTGACGGTCATTCGGCCGCAGTCCTCCTGCGTGGCTTTTCCAGCCCACGCTTCCCCAGGACGTATGACTGCACCAGGTGGTTCCAACTGCACGTGCGGCAAACTTCAACTACGTACACGGAGAACTCGTCGAACAGGTTCGCCATCTTCACCAGTTCTTCAGGTGTGCGCGCTGAGCCGGCCGCGTGCTTGAGCTCGTCACCGTAGACCCACGACACGTGGGTCAGCGGTTCCTTCCGGCACACCGGACAGGGCACCTCGGTCGCCGTTCCGTGGAACTTCGCAGCTCGCAGCAGGTACGGGGACGCGTCGCAGACCTCCATGGTGCCCGTGCGACCGGCATGGACCTCCGCCAGCAGCGCACGGCGCTGCAGCGAGTAGTCCACCACCTGTCGTTGGGTCAACACGAGACAAGAGTACGTGCCGGGCGCTTTTCGATGATGGGCCGTTCAGGGCAGCGACCGGCGACGCGGTATCACGGTGTGCCACATCCCACAGTTCCGAGGAGCACACGATGTATCGCGCCGATATAATCACCTCACCTATCGGTGCAGGTGCGGGGAGGTGACTCGTGTTCGAGTTCGCGCTGCTCGGCCTGCTGCACGAGGCGCCCATGCACGGCTACGAGCTGCGCAAGCGCTTGCATGACCTGCTCGGAGCGTTTCGCGCGTTCTCCTACGGATCGCTGTACCCAACACTGCGGCGACTCCAGCGGGCGGGCCTGATCGTGGAGGAGGGGCCGGAGGAGTCGGCTCTTTCTTGGGGACGTCGGGCTCGCAAGGTCTACAAGCTGACCCCGGACGGCAAGGAGCGGTTCGCCGACCTCCTCGCCAATGCGGGTCCGCAGACCTGGGACGACGACTCGTTCGGGGTCCACCTGGCGTTCTTCTCGCGCACGCCGGCCGACGTCAGGATGCGCATCCTGGAAGGCCGCCGGCGGTGTGTCGAAGAACGCAGGGAGGGCCTGCGCGAGCGACTCACGCGCACGGGTGAGCAGATCGACCGCTACACCCGTGAGCTGCACAGCCAGGGCCTGGAGAGCACGGAGCGCGAGGTGCGGTGGCTCAACGAGCTCATCGCGCACGAGAAGTCCGAGCAGGACGAGCAGTAACTCACATGTTGATCAAGGAGGACTCGGCAATGGGCGAAAACCGCCGCACCGTTCGAGTGGCCATCGTCGGGGTTGGCAACTGCGCGGCGTCGCTGGTGCAGGGCGTCCACTACTACCGTGACGCCGACCCGAGCACCCGCGTGCCCGGTCTGATGCACGTGCAGTTCGGTGACTACCACGTGCGCGATGTCGAGTTCGTCGCCGCGTTCGACGTGGACGCGAAGAAGGTGGGTGTCGACCTCTCCGAGGCCATCGGGGCCAGCGAGAACAACACCATCAAGATCGCGGACGTCCCGCCGCTCGGCGTGGTCGTGCAGCGCGGCCACACCTACGACGGTCTCGGTCGCTTCTACCGGGAGACGATCGAGGAGTCGGACGCGTCGCCGGTCGACGTGGTTGCCGCGTTGCGCGAGGCTCAGGTCGACGTGCTGGTCTCGTACCTGCCCGTGGGTTCCGAGGACGCGGACCGCTTCTACGCCCAGTGCGCCATCGACGCCGGTGTGGCGTTCGTCAACGCCCTGCCGGTCTTCATCGCGTCGGACCCGGAGTGGGCGGAGAAGTTCCGCGCCGCCGGCGTCCCGATCGTCGGTGACGACATCAAGTCCCAGGTCGGCGCCACCATCACGCACCGCGTGCTGGCGAAGCTGTTCGAGGACCGCGGTGTCCAGCTCGACCGCACCATGCAGCTGAACGTCGGCGGCAACATGGACTTCCTGAACATGAAGGAACTGGAGCGCCTGGAGTCCAAGAAGGTCTCCAAGACCCAGGCCGTCACGTCCCAGGTGGACCGCGAGATGGGCAAGCGCAACGTCCACATCGGCCCGTCCGACTACGTCGCGTGGCTCGACGACCGCAAGTGGGCCTACGTCCGCCTGGAGGGTCGCGCGTTCGGCGACGTGCCGCTGAACCTCGAGTACAAGCTGGAGGTCTGGGACTCGCCGAACTCCGCGGGCATCATCATCGACGCGGTCCGCGCGGCGAAGATCGCCCTGGACCGCGGCATCGGCGGCCCGATCCTCTCGGCCTCCTCGTACTTCATGAAGTCCCCGCCCGTGCAGTACTCGGACTCCGAGGCGCACGAGGCCGTGGAGAAGTTCATCCGCGGCGAGGCGTAGTTGTTGTTGGGGCCGCCTCTCTCGTAGGGGCGGCCCCATTTTTTTTGGTCAGCGCTTCGACAGCCTGAGCTTCTGCCAGCTGCCGTCCGCCGTCCACCCGCCGTCGACGGGCAACGCGACCCCGTTGACGTACTTCGCGTTGTCACTGGCCAGGAACCGCACGGCCTGCGCGATGTCGTCCGGCGCCGCGAACCGCCCCATCGGCACGTGCTCGGTGATGTCGTCGTCCACGTAGTACCCGCCGGCCTGCGACTCGACGTCCATCTCGGTCTTGACCCACCCGGGACACACTGCGTTGACCCGCACGCCCCTCCCGCCCCACTCGACGGCCAGGGTGCGGGTGAGGCCGATCAACCCGTGCTTGGTCGTGTTGTAGGCGGCCCGATCCGCAACGCCCTGCAACCCGGCGACGGACGCGATGTTGACGACGCTGCCGCTGTGCTGTGCCAGCATGATCTTCCCGAGCGCCTGCGTGAGCAGGAACGGCCCGGTCAGGTTGACCGCCATGATCCGTTCCCATTGCTCAAGGCTCGTGTCCTCGAACGGCACGATGCCCGCGATCCCGGCGTTGTTGACCAGCACGTCCACCCGTTGATGGGTGCTCAGGACGTGCTCGGCGAGCCTTTGGACGTCAGCGGCGCTGGCGACGTTGCCGACGATCCCGTCCTTGCTCTCCTGCAGGTCGAAGCCGACGACGGCGTACCCGTCCTCGCGCAGCACCTCGGCGATCCGCAGCCCCATGCCCTGCGCCGTGCCGGTGACCACGGCAACTCGTTGCGTCATACCGCCACGCTAAGGACGAGCGACCGGACGGCGACAGACACGTTCGTGTGTTCGGAGTCTCAGCGAAAGCCGCGCTTCCGCTAACTTCAGGCCCGTGCGCACGCTGCTCGTCGCCCTCCCCGGCCTGGTCCTCGCCGGCATCGGCCTGACCCACCCCCACCACCTGGACGCGTCGACCGCCCAGTGGTGGCAGAACATGCACATCATCCTGGCGGCGGTCTTCCCGCTCCTCGGTGCCGCGCAATGGGTCCTGCTCGACGACAGTCCGCGCTACGTCCGCTACCCGGCCCGCCTCGCCGCGTTCGGTTACGTCGTCTTCTACGGCGCCCTCGACGCGTTGGCGGGCATCGGCGGTGGCGCGCTGGTCCTGCAGAACGGCGGCCGCACGCCCGGTGACGAGGCCGTCTTCCGGATCGGCAACCAGCTCGGCACCGTTGGCGCGTGGTGCTTCTTCGCCGCCAGCCTCGCGATCGCCGTGTGCGCGCTCCTCAAGAACCGCCTCAAGGCGATCCCCGGCGCGCTCTTCCTGATGGCGGGCAGCTACCTGTTCCTCAGCAGCCACATCTACTGGCCCAAGGGCGTCATCGCCTGCACCTGCATCGCCATCGGCATGGCCGCGATCAGCTACGCCAGCGCGTCCGGCAGGTCGGCGATCGAGCCCAGCACCCGCACCTGAGCCAGCACGTCCGCGGCGGGCGGGAAGTGCGGGTTCGGCACGGCCAGCACGGTCATCCCCGCCGCCAACGCCGCCTTCAACCCGTTCGTCGAATCCTCGACGGCATAACAAGAAGCTGCCTCAACCCCCAGCTCGGCAGCCGCCGCGAGGTACACGTCCGGTGAGGGCTTGCCGGCCGCGCACGACTCCGACGACACCGCCACGGGCACCGGCAGGCCGGTCACGTCCAGGAACACCCTGATCAGCACCAACGGCGCGGACGACGCGATCGCGACCGGAAAGCGCGCAGCCACCGCCCGAACCGCCTCGAGAGCGCCGGGCAGCACCGGCAGGTGTTCGGCGTAGGCCTTCTGCATCTCGGCGATCACCCCGGCGGAGACTTCTTCGGGAGACAGCCGCACGCCCAAAGACACCAGGTACGCGGCCCACTCGGGCGTCGACATCCCCTGCATCGCCCTGGTCGCCTCCGGCGTCCACACCCCGCCGTGGGCGGCGGCGAACGACTGGCGCACCTCGTCCCACACCTGCTCGGAATCGATCAGCACGCCGTCGAGGTCGAAGATCACCGCATCCACGCCCCGAACCGTACCCTGTGGCGGATGATACTTCGCTATGCTAAGCAAAATCAGTTAGGATAGCTAAGTGAATTTCAAGGCTCAGCCCAAACAGGTCTGGATCACCGCCTTCGCGGCCGTGATCGCCTTCATGGGGATCGGGCTCGTGGACCCGATCCTGTTGTCCATCGCAGAGGGTCTGCACGCAACACCCGCGCAGGTCACCCTGCTCTTCTCGTCCTACCTCGGCGTCCAGGTCGTGGCGATGCTCTTCACGGGCGCGGCCACGGCGCGGTTCGGGGCCAAGCGCACGCTCGTCGGCGGGCTCGCGCTGATCGTCATCGCCACGCTGCTGTGCTCGGCGGCAGGGAGCATCGGGCAGCTGGTCGGACTGCGGGCCGTCTGGGGGCTCGGCAACGCGTTCTTCATCGCCACCGCGCTCAGCGTCATCGTCGGCGCGGCGAGCGGCGGGCAGAAGGCCGCGATCCTGCTCTACGAGGCCGCGCTCGGTCTCGGGCTGAGCGTCGGGCCGCTGCTCGGCGCGCTGCTGGGCAGCATCTCGTGGCGCGGGCCGTTCCTCGGCACCGCGATCCTGATGGCGGCCGCGTTGGTCCTTTGTGCAACGTTCCTGGCCAAGGACTCGCACCAGGAACGTCCGAAGATCGGTCTCGCCGATCCGCTGAAAGCTCTGAAGAACCCGACGCTCTTCCGCACCAGTGTTGGAGCGGCGCTCTACACGGCCGCGTTCTTCACCGTGCTGGCCTGGTCGCCGTTCGTCCTCCAGTTCGGCGCGGTCGAGATCGGACTGATCTTCTTCGGCTGGGGCGTGTGCGTCGCGGTCTCCAGCGTCTTACTGGCGCCACGGCTCGCGGACGCCATCGGCGAGAAGCGCGCGATCATCGCGTCGGTGCTCGGGTTCGCCGTGCTGATGCTGCTGATGGCGTTGCCCAGCAAGCCGTTGCTGGTGACCGCGATCATCGTGAGCGGCCTGGTCAGCGGTCTGCTCAACACCCTGTTCACCGGCACCGCGATGAGCGTCAGCGACGCGCCGCGGCCGGTGGCGAGCGCCGGCTACAACTTCCTGCGCTGGCTCGGCGGCGCGCTGGCGGCGACGTTCGTGAGCCACCTCGCCCAGCCGTTCGTCGTCGCGGCGGTCCTGTGTGCGGTGGCGGCCGTGCTGCTCGCGTTCAACCGAACTGACACGCGCGAGGTACCTGCGGAAGTCGTGATCGCGAGCGAGCAGCTAGTGGGTTAACAGAAGGTGAACTACGGTCGGTGTCGGTTCCCGCACCGACCGTAGGAGGCCCACCACATGATCCCCCTGCCACTCGTCAACCACCGCGTCGGCAGAGCAGCGGTGACCTGCGAGTACCGCTGTGGCGACGCGTGCTTCCACGACGTGCCGAACACGTCGGGCAACCCGTACTTCGGCGACCTGGTCAGCCGGCGCACGGCGCTCAAGGCCGGCGCGGTCGTCGCGGCCGCCGCCGCCATCGCGGCACCGGCGACGGCAGCCGCCGCGGAACCCCAGGGCCGCCCACCACGGGGTCTCGACTTCAAGCCCGTCCAGGTCAACACCAAGGACGAGGTCGTCATCCCCGAGGGGTACGAGCAGGGGGTCGTGATCCGCTGGGGTGACCCGCTCTTCCCCGGCGTCCCCGAGTTCGACTTCGACGACCAGACCGCGGCCAAGCAGGAGAAGCAGTTCGGCTTCAACTGCGACTTCGCCGCCATCCTGCCGCTGGACCCGTTGGAGCTCAGCGGGATCATGGTCACGAACCACGAGTACACCAGCGAGCCGTTCATGTTCAGCGGCTACGACGCGAACAACCCCACCGAGGAGCAGGTCAGGATCGCCTGGGCCGCGCACGGCCTCTCGGTGTTCATGATCAAGCGCTCGCTGTTCTCCGGCCATTACCGGCCGCGTTTCAGCAGGTACAACCGCCGCATCACGCTCAACACGCCGTTCGAGGTGCGCGGCCCGGCAGCCGGTAGCGACTTCCTCAAGACCAAGGCCGATCCCACCGGTAAGAAGGTCTTCGGCACGATCAACAACTGCTCCGGCGGCGTCACGCCGTGGGGCACGATCCTGTCCGGCGAGGAGAACTTCAACCAGTACTTCGCCAACGCCGCCACCCGCAACGACCCGCGCCTGACCCGGTACGGCGTCACGGGAAACGCCACGACCCGCAAGTGGGAGCGCTTCGACCAGCGCTGGGACCTGGCGAAGGAACCCAACGAGGTCAACAGGTTCGGCTGGGTCATCGAGCTCGACCCGCACGACCCGGACTCCACGCCGGTCAAGCACACGCACCTCGGCCGCTTCAAGCACGAGACCGCGAACATCCGCGTCGCGCAGGACGGTCGCGTCGTCGCGTACTCCGGTGACGACGAACGGTTCGAGTACATCTACAAGTTCATCTCCACCGGGAAGATGAAGCGCGGCAACAGCAAATCCGCGCGCCGCCACAACATGACGTTGCTCGACGACGGCACGCTCTACGTCGCGCGGTTCAGGGGCGACAGCCCGGCGTCCGAGATCGACGGCACCGGAAAGCTGCCCAGCGACGGCAGGTTCGACGGCACCGGTGAGTGGATCCCGTTGGCGGCGGGCAAGAAGTCGTTCGTGCCGGGCATGACCGCCGAGGAGGTCTACGTCTTCACGCGCGAGGCCGCGGACAAGGTCGGCGCGACGAAGATGGACCGCCCGGAGGACATCGAGTGCCACCCGCGCACCGGCACGGTCTACTGCGCGCTCAGCAACAACGTCGAACGCGGCGTCACGGCGGGCAAGGAGGGTCCGACCGAGCCGAACCCGCGCGTCAACAACCGCCACGGCCAGGTCCTGGAGCTGCAGGAACGCCGCAGCGACGCGCTCGCGCTGACGTTCGACTGGGGCCTGTTCCTGGTTTGCGGCTTCCCGGATGACCCGAACACCTACTTCGGCGGTTACGACAAGTCGCAGGTCAGCCCGATCTCCAGCCCGGACAACGTGGCGTTCGACCGGCACGGCAACCTGTGGATCTCGACCGACGCCGACGGCAAGCTCGACGGCCTGAACGACGGCCTCTACGGTGTGCCGCTGGAAGGCCCGGAACGCGGTCACCTCAAGCTGTTCCTCACGGTCCCGCGCGGCGGCGAGACGTGCGGCCCGGTGATCGGCGAACGGGTCATCACGGTCTGCGTCCAGCACCCCGGCGAGGTCGACGGGGCGAGCGCGGACAAGCCGGCGTCCAACTGGCCTGACCGGGGCAACGCGCGCCCCAGGCCGTCGGTCGTCGCGGTGTGGCGCCAGGGCCGACGTCAACTGGGAGAAATCGGATGATCACGGCGCGTGCAGAGATCGTTCGGGCGTAGTACGAGTTCGCTCGCCGTTCACCTCCTGGACAGCGGGCGAACTCGTTCGGCTCTTAGGTTCGGCCAGTTCCCACACTGACCGATCTCGGAGGCCTGCGTGTCCTCACCCACCGATCGGGGCCGTCGCCTGCTGCCCCTGCTCCCGACCAACCACCCGCTCGGGCGTCAGGCTGTCACCTGCGAGTTCCGCTGCGGCAACGCCTGTGCCCACGAGGCGCCCAACACGACGCAGAACGCGTACTTCGGCGACGTCGTGAAGGAGGTCGTGAGCCGCCGCGGCATGCTGAAGGCCGGTGCCGTCGTCGCGGCCGCCGGTGCCGGCGCGCTCGCGTTCTCCGGTTCCGCCGCCGCCGCTCCGGCGCAGCAGCACGACGCCTCGGCCCTCGGCCGCGGCGGCAGCAAGGACCCTGGTGGCCTGAACTTCGAGCCGGTGGCGCCCAACACCCTCGACCAGATCACCGTGCCCAAGGGTTTCCAGCAGGACGTCGTCATCCGCTGGGGTGACGGGATCTTCGACGACTCGCCGAAGTTCGACTTCGACAACCAGACGCCTGAGGCGCAGGCCAAGCAGTTCGGCTTCAACAACGACTTCTGCGGTCTGGTCCCGGTTCCGGGCTACCACGACAGCTGGCTCATGGTGAGCAACCACGAGTACACGACCGAGTCCTTCATGTTCAAGGACTGGACGCCCACCACGATCACCGAGAAGCACGCCAAGATCGCGTGGGCCGCGCACGGCCTGTCGGTCGTGATGGTCGACCGCGACCCGCGCACCGGCAAGCTCTTCGTCTGCCCGGACGACAAGCGCAAGTACAACCGCCGCATCACCCTCACCACGCCGTTCGAGGTGAAGGGCCCGGCCGCCGGCTCGAAGTTCCTCAAGACCTCGGCCGACCCGACGGGCCGCCGCGTGCTCGGCACGCAGAACAACTGCGCCGGTGGCGTCACGCCGTGGGGCACGATCCTGTCCGGCGAGGAGAACTTCAACCAGTACTTCGCCAACGGCGGCAACGTGACCGACCCGGACACGAAGGCCAAGTTCGCCCGCTACGGCATCAGCGGCGGCGCGACCCTGCGCCAGTGGGAGCGCTTCGACAAGCGCTTCGACCTGGCCCAGGAGCCCAACGAGGCCAACCGCTTCGGCTGGATCGTCGAGATCGACCCGCTCGACAAGAACTCGACGCCGGTCAAGCACACCGCACTCGGCCGCTTCAAGCACGAGGGCGCGAACATCATCGTCGCCAAGGACGGCCGCGTGGTCGCGTACATGGGCGACGACGAGCGCTTCGACTACATGTACAAGTTCGTCTCCGACGAGAAGATGCAGAAGGGCGACTCGAAGCGCGCTCGCGAGCACAACAAGCAGCTGCTGGACAAGGGCACGCTGTACGTCGCGCGCTTCACGGGTGACAGCCCGGCCGCCGAGATCGACGGCACCGGCAAGCTTCCCGCCGACGGCGAGTTCGACGGCTCCGGCGAGTGGATCGCGTTGGCGCACAACGACAAGTCGTTCGTGCCGGGCTTCTCCGCCGAAGAGGTCTACGTCTTCACCCGCCTCGCCGCGGACACCGTGGGCGCCACCAAGATGGACCGCCCCGAGGACGTCGAGCCCTCGACGCACAACCGCCGGATCTACGCCGCGCTGACGAACAACACCGACCGCGGCAAGGCGGGCAAGGAAGGCCCGACCGAGATCAACCCGCGCAACGGCAACAAGCACGGCCACGTCCTGGAGATCGAGGAGCGCCGCAGCGACAACACGGCGCTGACGTTCTCGTGGAAGCTGCTGCTCGTCTGCGGCGACCCGACGGACCCCGGCACGTACTTCGGCGGCTTCGACAAGTCGCAGGTCAGCGCGATCTCGTGCCCGGACAACGTCGCGTTCGACACGCACGGCAACCTGTGGATCTCCACGGACGGCAACGCGCTGGCGTCCAACGACGGCCTGTTCGCGGTGCCGGTCGAGGGCCCGAAGCGCGGCCAGGTCAAGCAGTTCCTGACCGTGCCGAAGGGTGCCGAGACCTGTGGTCCCGTCATCACCGAGGACTTCGTGCTGGTGTCCGTGCAGCACCCCGGTGAGATCGACGGCGCGTCGGCCAACAACCCGCTGTCGCACTGGCCGGACGGTGGCACCTCGCAGCCGCGTCCGTCCGTCGCGGTGGTGTGGCGCAAGGACCGCAGGAAGATCTGCGACTGATCGTTCTGATCGTGTGTCCTGGCTCACTCTGATCATGTGAACCGGTGCAGCCACCCGCCCGTGTTGTGGGTGGCTGCACCGCGGACAGCCAAAACCCCAAAAGTCCACTTTGGCTGTCCATTTTGGAGTGAATCGTGAATGTTCGTCTTCTCGTTGGTGCTGCTGCTCTTCTGGGTCTTGCTGCGTGTGGCACCCCCACGGCCGGCACCGCGACCCCCACTCCCGTCGCTGCGGCCCAGGACGTTCCCGTCGCCGCGGCGGTCCAGGTCCCGTCAGGCCAGAAGCTGGTCGGCAAATACCAGGCCACGGGCGTCCAGACGTACTCGTGCCAGGGCAACGCGTGGAAGGGTCTAGAGCCCACCGCGACGTTGGCGGACAAGGACGACAAGCCGATCATCATCCACTCCCGCGGCCCCGTCTGGATCTCCACCGTGGACGGCAGCGCGGTCGAGGCCACCCCGGTCGACGGCGCCAAGAACGACGTCAAGAACGCGGTGCCGGAACTCCTGCTCAAGACCAAGGTCGCCCGCGGCGACGGCCTGTTCGGCAAGGTCTCCTACGTGCAGCGCCTCGCGACCGAGGGCGGCGTCGCCCCTGCCGGTGGCTGCAAGGCCGGCGCGCAGACCTCCGTCGCCTACAAGGCCCTCTACACGTTCTACGCGCCCGCCAACTGAGACGGCACTGAACCGGTCCGGATTTCGGTCCGTACGACCTGGCGTGATGAAACGTGCTGGCTTGGTCCTGGTCTCATCAACGCTCCTGGGCATCCTCGCAGGAGGTGTCGGCTCCACCGCGGCGCCGACGCCGGATGCCATGAGCGACACCGCCGCCGCGAGGGTCGCACCCGCGGTGCAGGTGCCGCCCGGCAACAAGCTCGTCGAGAAGTTCTACGCCAAGGGCGTGCAGACCTACACGTGCACGTCCGGCGCCTGGAAGAGCCTGGAACCCGCCGCCACCCTGGCGGACCGGCTCGGGCGCGCGGTCGGACTGCACTCCCGCGGCCCGATCTGGGTCTCCACCGTCGACGGCAGCGCGGTCGAGGCCGCCCCGGTCGACGGAGCCCGCAACGAGGTGCCCGGCGCCGTTCCGGAACTCCTGCTGAAGGCCAAGTCCACCAGGGGTTCCGGGGTGTTCGCCGGCGTCAGCTACGTGCAGCGCCTCAACACCAAGGGCGGCGTCGCCCCGACCGGCGGCTGCACCGAAGGCGCCCAGACCTCCGTCCGCTACGAAGCCCTCTACACCTTCTCCGTCCCGGCCCTCTGAGGCGAGGGGGCGACCGAACTACAGTTCAGCCATGACTGATCGTCCGGTCGCCCTCGTCACCGGGGCATCCAGCGGAATCGGCGCGGCCATCGCCCGCAGCCTGGCCCCCACCCACGACCTCCTGCTCGGCGGCCGCGACGAGGACGCCCTGTCCGTGCTGGCAGCCGAACTCCCAGGGGCCCAGCCCTGGCCGTTCGACCTGACGAACGTGGCCTCCGCCGACCTCGCCGCAGCCTCCCGTCTCGACGTCCTGGTCCACAGCGCGGGCATCGCCCTGCTCGGCCCCCTGGGCGAGGCCACCCAGGACGACTGGCGCCGAACCTTTGACGTCAACGTCTTCGCCGTAGCCGAGCTCACCAACCTGGTCCTGCCGCAGCTCCGCGCCGCAGGTGGCCACGTCGTCCTGATCAACTCAGGCGCCGGCCTGGCCGCCAACCCGGGCTGGGGCGTCTACGCGGCCTCGAAGTTCGCCCTCCGCGCCTACGCCGACGCCCTCCGAGGCGACGAGACGGCGTTGCGCGTGACCACGGTCTACCCGGGCCGCACCGCCACGCCGATGCAGCAGGACGTGCGCCGCCAGGAGGGCGGCGACTACGACCCGTCCCAGTACATCGACCCGGCCTCGGTGGGCCGCGCCGTGGCGTCGGCGGTGCTGGCGACGCCCGACGCGCACATCACCGAGATCAACGTGAGGTCACGCCCGCACTAGTTGTCCACAGGCTTGTCAACAACCTGTGGCTAGAGGTTGACGGACGGTAATGTCGAAATGGGGGAGCCCGGCGCGCACGTGCTGCTGCGCGCCGCGCACGGCCCCTATGCGCTTCGCAGTCGTCGTGCCACAGCGGCGACTTCGGCCTGCGCTTCCTGCCGATCCACCCGAGTCGACTCCCCGCCGGCCACGACGTGGTCCCCCGCCACCCACACGTCGGTGACCCGCCGCGACCCCGACCCCCACACCAGGTTCGCCAGCAGCTGCGCGTCCGGCGCGTCCAGCCCCGTGGCGAACGCGGGGTCATCAGCGGCGATGTGCACGACGTCGCCCCACCGCCCTGCCTCCAACGCCCCGATGTCGTCGCGTCCGAGCGCGTCCGCCCCACCGCGAGTGGCCATCAGCAACGCCTGCGCCGCCCCGAGCACGGTCGCGTCCATCCGCGACACCCGAGCCAGCAGCCCGGCCAGCCGAGCCTCCTCGAACAGGTCGAGGTCGTCGTTGGAGGCGGGCCCGTCGGTCCCGAGCCCGACGGACACCCCGGCGGCCAGCATCTCCGGCACCCGTGCGATCCCGGACGCGAGCTTGGTGTTCGACCCTGGGCAGTGCGCCACGCCGACGCCGTACGACGCGTACAGCGCGATGTCGTCGTCGGACAGGTGCACGGAGTGCGCGGACAGCACGCGGCCGCCAAGCACGTCCGAGGCCTTCATCAGCGCCGGCACGGAGCCGAACTCGGCGCGGGCGGCCTCGTCCTCGAAGGGCGACTCCGCCACGTGCACCATGAACAACGCCCCGCGGGCCCGAGCCTCGACAGCGACAGCCGTCAGCTGCGGAGCCGACAACGTGTAGGCCGAGTGCGGCCCGTACGCCAGCTCGACCCGCTCACCGGGTCCGAACCGCAGGCCGTCGGAGTCGATCCACGACGAGATCTCGTCGGTCTGCGACTTCCAGTCCATGCCCGGCACGTCGAGGATCGCGCCGCCGAACACCACCCGCGAGCCCGCGTCCAGGACGGCCGAGGTCAGTTCGGGGCCGTGGAAGTACATCTCGGCGGAGGTGGTCACGCCGTGCCGCAGCATCTCGACGGCGCCCAGCAGCATGCCCGTCCGGATGTCGGCCGGCGTCATCTGCGCCTCGTTCGGCCACATCGCCTCCTGCAGCCACCGCAGCAACGGCAGGTCGGAGCCCAGGCCGCGCAGCACGGTCATCGGGCTGTGCGCGTGGGTGTTGACCAGGCCGGGCAGCAGGATTCCCGACAGCTGACGGACCTCGCCGGAGAAGTCCGGCGCCTCGGAAACGGGACCGACGAAGGCGATCCGGCCGTCGACGACGTCCACGACCGCGTCGCGCAACACGGCGCAGGACGGGTCGCAGGGCAGGACCACCGGGGCGTGCAGACGCAGTGACATGCGCCGAATCCTGCCACTGTGATGCCGATCACAACGCCGCATACTTCCGAAGCGCATGGGAATCCTCGTTGTGTCGGGCGCGGGCCGACCCCCAGGGTCCGCCCCGGCCTAAAACTCTTCCCCATCCAAGGGGCCCGTCACGCGTGAGCGACGGGCCCTTTGTGCATCCATGAGCAACCACGGGCAGGACAGGGGCGTCCCAAGATCATGTCGAAGAAGTCGTGCACGTCCGCCGGGCAGTTCCGTCGCGCGCAGAAGCCCGCCACCCCCAAGCCGCCGACCCGGCGCTGAGTTGGCATGATCACACTCACGGTACGGGCGTGATCATGTGGAGGCATCAGTGGCCGACCTCGACCCTCAGAACGACGACCAGTTCAGCGATGTCGAGATGACTCAGGAGTTCGAAGTCATCCGCGACGACATGTGAGCTAAGCGATCGGCAGATCGGCGCGGACCGTCCACCCGGTCGGTTCGCGCCGGCCCGCCGAGAACGTGCCGCCGAGCAGTTCCACGCGCTCGCGCATGCCGACCAGGCCGTAGCCTCCCGAGCCGCCCACGGGAACGCCGGACGCCACCCCGTCGTCGAGCACGGCCAGGTGCAGCACACCGTCCGCTGAGGACAGTGATACGTCCACTGAGGACACTGCGAAAGCGTGCTTCGAGGTGTTGGTCAACGATTCCTGCACCAGCCGCAGCACCGAACGGGCCAGCTCCTGCGGTACGGCGTCCTCCAGGTCGAACGACAACCGCACCGGCAGCTCCGACTCCTCCGCCAGCGCGCGCACGTCGTCCACCAGTGACGAAGACGCAGCCGGGCCTGAGGATTCGCCGTCCCGCAACGTTCCCACGAGCCGCCGCATCGCGGTCAGGGCCTCGTTCCCGGACGCGGCGATCGACGGCAGCACATCCACGGAGCGGTTGAGCTGACCGGCCTGCGCGTGCACGACGATCGCCGTCACGTAGTGCGCCACCACGTCGTGCAGTTCGCGCGCCAACGCCATGCGCTCCGCGTTCTGGGCCGCCGCAACGGAAGCAGCGAGCTGCGACCTGCGTTCGTTGTCCCGGGCCCGGAAGTAGAGCCCGGTGCCGACGGAGATCACCAGCATCAGCACCGCGCCGAACAGGTAGCTCGTGGGGTCGGGCGCGTACGACCGGTAGTAGTCCGCGGCCACGAGCGGATAGCCGATGACCTCGGCGGCGACCATCGCGGCCACGATCAGCACGGTGCCGGAGACCGCGTACCAGCGCGAAGCCTCCCGCGTGACGATCGCGATGGTCGCCATCGCCGCGCCCGTCACGGAGATCGTCGCGCCGCTGATCCAGAAGTGCGGCTGCATCGACACGCCCAGAAAGCGCAGGTAGATGGCGGTGAACACGATCGCCGCCGCCAACGCCAGGGTCGCGTCGAACGGACGCCGGGGCGCCAGCACCGCGATCGCGCAGATCACCACGACACCGGGCGCCTGCCACCACGGGTTCGCGAAGCCCGCGGTGAAGAGTTCGATCCCCGCGATGAAGGCCAGCGAGACGGCCAGCGGCCACTGGCGTTTGGCGAGCAGCCACCAGTTCAAGTCCGTGCTCTCCACCTGAGCAACCCTATGGCCGGAAGGCTGATCTCGCGTCCGACCGGGGGCCGACTCCGGCATCAGCCAGAAGGCTGAGGTGGCGACCTGCGGAAACACCCTCCCGGCGGATGCCGGATCACGCCCCGGTCACGGACTCTGGAAGGGCGGAAGTCGGGGAAACGGAGGACGCCATGTTGTCAGTTGTGTTCACTTGGGCCGCCGCTGTGGTGGGCCTGTTGGTCCTTGCGCTGATGGCTCTCTCAGGCGTGATGATCGACTCGAAGTAGCTGCCGAACCAGCGTGTGATGGGGAAGTCAGACGCTGGTCAGGGAGTTCTGCTGGCGGAGCAGCTCCGCCAGCCTGCTCGTCGGTTGAGGACGGGTCTCGTCCAACGCGGCCGTGAAGCGCGCCGGAGCACCGTTCCGTGCGCGCGCCGCGGCTGCGCTGTCGAGCCGGAACGCGGGACGTGCGGCGGACGGCCGTTGCCGCGAACGCAGCCAGGCGAGGCGGTGCAACGCCTCCGCGTGGTGGTCCGTGATGGTGACGGCCGCTTTGTCGAACGAGTGCAGCACTGCCGCGTTCAGGTGAACGGTCGCGAAGTCCCGCCACAGAGTGCGTTCGGACGAAGTGTCCAGACCCAACGCCTCTGCGACCTCGCGGGCCACTCCGTACGCGCCTTCCTCGGCCAGCGAACGCGTACCGATCTCGGCGCCGACGAACCACGAGTTGAACGGCGCGGCCGGGTAGTTCACGCCACCGATCGACAGCTTCATGTTCGCGATCACCGGCACCGCGTGCCAGCGCAGCCCCATCTCGCCGAACCACGGCAACGTCGGGTGCTCCAACGGCACCTCGTGCACGATCTCGGACGGCAACGTGAACAGCCGCGGCCCTTCGTGCTGCGTCTCCACCACCAACGGCAGCAGGTCGAACCGTGTGCGACGCACGGGCGGACGCCATCCCATGCCCTGCATGGTCTCGGTGAACCCCGCGTACCGGCGGTCGCCCATCCCGTCGGCGTACCCGGCGTAGCGGATCAGCTGCTCGTTCCAGATCACCGGCCCGGGCGCACCGGGCGCGTCCGGCGCGAAAACCGTTACCAGCGGCCGGATCTCACCGCCGTTGGTCGCCAGCCGCAGGTGCTCCACGCACTCGCCGGCCACCGCGGCCGCGTTGCGGTACCCGCGCAGATCGCGGACCTTCAGGCGCCGCCAGGGCAGACCCGAGGTGCACCAACCGGAATCGCGCAACGCGATCCGCGCGCCGTACGCGAGCTCGTTGGTGGTGTGGCGGTAGGTTCCGGTCTCGGCGATCT
Organism: Lentzea sp. CA-135723; assembly: GCF_050936595.1. NCBI lineage: Bacteria > Bacillati > Actinomycetota > Actinomycetes > Pseudonocardiales > Pseudonocardiaceae > Lentzea > Lentzea sp. CA-135723. Next base: position 5,904,684 of record NZ_JBNJMK010000001.1, read on the forward strand.
CGGCGCGCACCTGGGCGATGCGGGCGGTCAGCGAGCCTGCGTCGGAGTGCGCCGCGTGGAACATGCGGACGAACTCCTCCGCGACGGGGAGGACGTCGGGGGTCACGGAGCGAGACGCTAAGCCCGGAGCGGCCTCACGCGTCACTGCCACTCGGGGCATTTCGGGTGATCAACACCGGCCACTCCAACGAGTGAACGGTAGACCCAAGGTGTTCACTCGAACGGCTTGAGACCTCGATCAGGTGAGGTCGTTCCGCCTGAACATCAGGTCGTGCGACACCCGGTCCTCGTTCACCGCGCGCTGCTCGAACTTGGTGACGGGCCGCCAGTCCGGCCGCGGCGCCCAGCCGTCGTAGACGTTGGTCAGCAGCCGCTCGCCGGAACAGACCTCCAGCATCTGCTCGGCGTAGTGCTCCCAGTCCGTCGCGAGGTGCAGCACGCCACCGGGCTCCAGCCGTGACGCGATCAGCGACACGAACTCCGGCTGCACGAGCCGGCGCTTGTGGTGCTTCTTCTTCGGCCACGGGTCCGGGAAGAAGATCCGCACGCCGTGCAACGACGCGGGCGCGATGTGGTCGGTCAGCAGCACGACGGCGTCACCGCGCAGCACGCGCAGGTTGTCGAGCCCACCGAGGTGCTCGGCGCGCAGCAGCAGCTGGGCGAGCCCTGGCTTGTAGACCTCGGCGGCGACGTAGTTGAGCTCGGGCGCGGCGGCCACGAGCTGCGAGGTGGTCTCGCCCATGCCGGACCCGATCTCCAGCAGCACCGGCGCGGAACGGCCGAACCACGAGTCGAAGTCCAACGGCCCCTCGGGCAACGACTTCACGTCGTTGCCCATCTTCTCCCAGTACGTGTCCCAGGCGCGTTCCTGCCCCACGGTCATGCGCTCGCCGCGCTGGACGAAGCTGACGATGGAACGGGGGAACTCAGGGCTGGTCACGACGAGACATCTTAGGCAATCAGTTCGATGTCCTCGATCTGAGCACGCAGGTCAGCCACGGTGAAGTCGATGGCCTGCGGACGACCGGGCCCGCGGTGCGCGGCCACGAGGTGCACGAACCCGCGGTGCGAGTCGGTGAACTGCACTGTTGTGGGCGTGGCAGGGCCGTACACACCGCTTTCGGACGGCACGAACTCCCAGTACCCGACCTCGCCGAGGTCGACCCACGGCACGAACACCCAGCCGGGACGGGCCGAGAGCAGTTCGCTCACCGCGTCCTCGACGGCATGCCCTTCGGCACGGGAGCGGAGTCTGCCTCTGTCCAGCGCGCGCAGCCACCACGGCGCGGGCGCGTCCTCGACGGACCGCACCGAGCGGTACATCGCCAGGACCTCGGACTCGGGCGCCCGGTTGACCCACGAACGACGCGCGTCGGCCGGGGTGAGGGCGATTTCGGAAGGGTTGGGGGCTTCTAGTGCACTGGACCACTCGAGACCGAGCATTGCTTCCACACGGACCACTGGCCACCTCCGCGGCGGGGATAACCCCATTGAACGTGAAGCCAAACGTCGATGATGTCCAAAATGCCGTTTTTCACGGCTTGTTAACAGTGCTCTTACGCAACGTGTGACGCCAGGCACGTTGCGTCCTGACCTGGAAACACGATGTAGCTGACGTGCCTCTGCTCCCCGCGCTCGCCGTCGCGCTGCCGTTGCTGCTCGCCGCGCAGTCGATCGAGGAGCAGGAGTGGCACCTCGAAGCTCTCGGCGTCTACGCCGCGCAGGAGCAGACGCGCGGCGACGGCGTGGTGGTCGCGGTGATCGACTCCGGCGTCGACGCCAAGCACCCCGATCTCGCCGGCCAGGTCCTCCCGGGAACGGGTTTCGGCAGGTCGAAGGGCGCGGACGGCACGACCGACACCGACGGCCACGGCACGGGCATGGCCGGGATCATCGCGGCGACCGGCCGCGGCGGCGGTGCGCTCGGCATCGCGCCCGGCGCCAAGATCCTGCCGATCGCGAGCGCCGACGAGAAGGAGCAGTTCGGCCTCGACATCATCGGCGAGAGCATCAGGTGGGCCGCCGACCACGGCGCCAAGGTCATCAACCTGTCGCTCGGCTTCTCCAGCTCGATGACGCCGTCGCTGGTGAAAGCTGTGAATTACGCGATCGAGAAGGACGTCGTCCTGGTCGCCGCCACCGGCAACGAGGGCGCCGAGGTCTCCGCGCCCGCCAACATCAGCGGGGTCATCGCGGTGGCGGGCACCACCAAGGACGGCAAGCCGTGGGCGTCGTCCAACGTCGGCGCGGACACCGTGCTCGCGGCACCCGCCGTGGGCATCGTGACGGTCGCGCCCGAGAGCGTCTACGCCAGCGGGTACGCCGAGATGGACGGCACGAGCGCCGCGTCGGCCATCGTGTCCGGGGCCGCCGCGCTGGTCAGGGCGAAGCACCCGCAGATGGCGGCGAAGGACGTCGTCAACGCGTTGATCAGGACCGCGACCGACATGGCGGAACCCGGCCGTGACGTCACGACCGGGTTCGGCATGGTCAACCCGACGGCCGCACTGGCCGCGCAGCTCCCGCCGGTGGACCGCAACCCGCTGCTGCCGGAGCCGAAGCCCTCGACGACGCAGCCGGCGCCGACGCTCGCGGCCGGGAAGCAGCGCGAGCCGGTCGACGTCGCCGCCCGGATGCCGTTCGTCGCGGCGGTCGCGGGCGGCACCGCGGTGCTGACGGCGTTGCTGATCGTCCTGCCCGCCGTCAGGTCGCGGCGGCCCAGGGTGATCAGTGCGCCTGATACTCCACCGACTCCCTCGTGAGCTGCATGAACGCCTCCTCCAGCGACCCGCGCTGAGGGCTGAGCTCGTGCAGCACGATCTGGTTCTCCGCCGCGAGCTCACCGATCTGCTGCGAGGAGATCCCCTGCACGACGAGTGATCCGCTCACCGAGTCGTCCGTCACGGTCGCGTGCGCCGCGAGGATCTCGCGCAGCTTCGCGGCGTGCGGCGACCTGACCCGGACGGTGTCCTGAGTGGCGTCGGCGATGAACTGCTCGGTGGACGTCTGCGCGATCAGCTGGCCCTTGCCGATCACGATCAGGTCCTGCGCGGTCTGCGACATCTCGGACAGCAGGTGGCTCGACACGAACACCGTGCGGCCCTCGTCCGCGAGCCGGTGCATGAACTGCCTGATCCAGAGGATGCCCTCGGGGTCGAGGCCGTTCACCGGCTCGTCGAACAGCAGCACCTCGGGGTCGCCGAGCAACGCGCCCGCGATGCCGAGCCGCTGCGACATGCCGAGCGAGAACCCGCCGGCGTTCTTGTGCGCGACTTCGGTCAGGCCGACGATCTCCAGCACCTGGTTCACCCGGCCGGCCGGGATGCTGTTGGACGCCGCGAGCCACTTGAGGTGCGAGCGCGCCGACCGGTTGGGGTGCACCCACTTCGCGTCGAGCAGCGCGCCGACCTTGGTCAGCGGCCGCTTGAGCTGGGCGTAGTGCTGCCCGTCGATCCGGACGTCGCCACCGGTGGGGGTGTCGAGGCCGAGGATCATCCGCATCGTCGTGGACTTGCCGGCGCCGTTCGGGCCGAGGAAGCCCGTGACCCGGCCGGGCCGGACGGTGAACGACAGGTCGTCGACGGCCTTGGTCCGGCCGTAGTGCTTGCTCAACCGCACTGCTTCGATCATGGCCTCTCCCGGTTCGCTCGAGAAACTGACAGGGACCTGGGTCACCCCCCGACGGATGACCCAGGTCCCTCTCCCCCTTATTCGGAACGGGTCACGCGTCCCGCCGCTTCGCGACGACCAGCGCGACCACCAGGAGCGCGACCGCGACTCCGGCGAAGTAACCGAGCGAACCCCATTCGCTCAGCTTGAAGTCGATGCCCGCACCGCCCGCCTCAGGGCTGTCCGCGCCCATCGAGAGGAAGTGGTTGGCGTTCTGGAACGGCAACCACGCCTGGATCTTCACGCCGGCCTTCGGGATGATCCCGACCAGGCTCTCGGCGAGCATCTGCCAGACGAGCAGGATCGCGACGGCGCCCGCGGTCTGGCGGACCAGGATGCCGATGGCGACCGCGATGATCGCGCCCACCGCGTAGATCAGGCCGACGCCCGCGACGTGCCGCCACTCGGCCGACGTGTTGATCGCGAGGTCCGAGCTGGGCGAGATCACCTTGGCGACGCCCCACGAACCGAACGCGATGATCTCGCCGAGCACACCGGCGATGAAGGCGACCACGGCGGTCTTCGCGACCAGCGCGGACGTGCGGTTCGGCACCGCGAGGAACGTGGAGCGGATGGTGTTGAAGCGGTACTCGGTGGTGACCGCGATCGCCGCCATCACCAGCACGACCGCGATGGCGAGCTGGCTGCTGCCGATCTGGGTGAGGCCGAGCGGCACGGGACCGTCGGTGGCCGCCGCGAAGATCGCGGTGAGGCCGACGCCCAGGACGATGGCGAGCGCGCTGCACCAGTAGGGCGAACGGGTCGAGAAGAGCTTGATTCTCTCAACTGCCAACAGGGTCATCAGACTCACTTCCCGATCTCTGCGTGGTACTCGACAGCATCGCCGGTCAGCTGCATGAACGCCTCTTCGAGCGAACCGCGCTGGGGGCTCAGCTCGTGCAGGACGACACCGTTCGCAGCGGCGATGTCCCCGATCTGGTCACTGGTGGCACCCGATACGGACAACGCGCCGTCCGCGCTGTCACGCACCGTGAAGCCCTTGTCGACGAGCAACGGGCCGAGCTTGAAGAGGTGAGGGCTGCGCACGAGAACGGAGTTACCCGTTGAGCGGTCGATGAACTCCTGCGTCGTGCTCTGCGTGATCAGCTTCCCCTTGCCGATCACCACGAGCTCGCTGGCCGTGAGCGCCATCTCCGACAGCAGGTGGCTCGACACCAGGACCGTGCGGCCCTCCGCGGCGAGGTTCTGCATGAACGTGCGGATCCAGAGGATGCCCTCGGGGTCCAGGCCGTTCACCGGCTCGTCGAACAGCAGCACCTTCGGGTCACCCAGCAGTGCCGCGGCGATCCCCAGCCGCTGCGACATGCCGAGCGAGAACCCGCCGGCGTTCTTGCCGGCGACCCCGGTGAGGCCGACGGACTCGAGCACGGCGTCGACGCGGTTGTTCGGCAGCCCGTTGGACTTCGCGAGCCAGCGCAGGTGAGCGCGGGCGGAGCGGTTCGGGTGCACCCACTTGGCGTCGAGCAGCGCGCCGACCGTCCTCAGTGGACGGCTCAGTTCGGTGTAGGGCTTGCCGTCGATCAGCACGCGGCCTGCCGTCGGACGGTCGAGCCCCAGGATCATCCGCATCGTCGTGGACTTGCCCGCGCCGTTCGGACCGAGGAACCCGGTCACCCGTCCAGGTTGGACGGTGAACGACAGGTCGTCGACCGCGACCGTCCTGCCGTATCTCTTGGTGAGGCCGACTGCCTCGATCATTGGCTTTCCCCTCTCGGTGATGGGAATACCTTCCCGCTTCGAGGGGTGAGACCACATCGCCCTGCGGTCTGCGAAAGCCGTCAACTTCCGTCGTCCGGTGCCGCTACCTCCGTCGTAGTTGAATGAGCCACATGGGATACACGGAAGCCCCGGACGGCTGGTGGCGCGAGTTCGTCCTGGCCAAACCCGCCCGCACCGGCAAGCTCGCGGTCACCCGCAAGGACGGATCACCGCACGTCGCGCCGGTCTGGGTGGACCTCGACGGCCCCGACGTCGTCTTCCTGACCGCGCGCGACACGATCAAGGGCAAGTCGATCCTGCGGGACGGCCGGGTGGCCATCTGCTTCGACGACGAGACCCCGCCGTTCAACTTCGTGACGATCACCGGCCAGGCCGTCGTCGACGAGGACCCGGACCAGCTCAAGTACTGGGCGGGCCGCACCGCCGCGCGCTACATGGGCGACGACCGCGCCGACGAGTACGCCGACCGCAACGGCGTGCCGGGCGAGATGGTCGTGCGGGTGAAGGTCGACAAGGTCGTCGCCGTGCAGAACGTGTCCGACTAGCTGTACTGACCCGAGACGTTGCGAACGGTCCGACACGTGATCGGATGATCTTGGAATGAGGGAGGGCCTCCGGGTTCGGTGTGGATTGCGACATCTGCACCGGCTAGCCAGGAGGCCCTCGATTACTCACGCTAACGCACCGCTGACCGAGCTGGGCCGGCTGCGGCTGGCCCGGTGTGTCGTCGATGACGGATGGCCGCTTCGACGAGCCGCAGAGCGGTTCCAGGTCTCGGTCAGCACCGCGAAACGCTGGGCCGACCGCTACCGCGCCGAAGGCCTCGCGGGCATGGCCGACCGATCCTCACGCCCGCATTCCAGCCCTGCTCGCACCCACACCCGCCAGGAACGCCGGATCATCAAGGTCAGACTGGACCGGCGGTGGGGACCCGCCCGCATCGCCTACCTGCTCGACCTGAACCCGTCGACCGTGCACCGGGTCCTGCGCCGCTACCAACTGGCCCGGCTGCGGCACCTGGACCGGGCCACCGGCCAGCCCATCCGCCGCTACGAGCACGCCGCCCCTGGCGATCTCGTGCACGTCGACATCAAGAAACTGGGCAACATCCCCGACGGCGGCGGCCACAAAGTCCACGGCCGGACCATCGGCACACGCAACAGCTCCGCCCACCGCGATCCCGCCCGGCCACGCAGGAACAGCAGCCGCGCCAACCTCGGCTACAGCTACCTGCACAACGCCGTCGACGACCACAGCCGCCTCGCCTACACCGAGATCCTCACCGACGAGACCAAGGAAACCGCCATCGCGTTCTGGTCACGCGCGCAGACTTTCTTTCACACCAACGGGATCACCGTTCATCGAGTTCTTACCGACAACGAATCCTGCTACCGATCCCGGCTCTGGCACGACGCCTTCACCACAGCCGGGATCACCCACAAACGCACACGACCACGCCGGCCACAGACCAACGGCAAAGTCGAACGCTTCAACCGCACCCTGCTCGACGAATGGGCCTACGCCCGCCCCTACCGCACCGAGAACGAACGCCGCGAAGCGCTCCCGCGGTGGTTGCATCTCTACAATCACCACCGCGGTCACACCGCACTCGCAGGCAAGCCACCCGCCAGCCGCGTTCCTAACCTGTCAGGGCACTACAACTAGCCGACGGTGGCGACCGGGTCCACGCCGTGGTTGCGCGCGTACCCGTTCTCCACCCCTACCAACAGCTCCACGACCTGGAAGTAGTCGTCCCAGAACGGGGTGTCGCGCAGCGCGTCCACGAGTTGCTGGTACGACTCGTGGTCGCGCGCCTCCCACACCCAGATGTCCGTCACGCGCGCCGAGTAGAACTCGGTGTCGTAGAAGCGCGACCGCACGCCGTCGGCCTTCGCTTTGATGGCGGGCAGCACGTGGGTCTCCATCACCTCGATCCGCTGCGGAACGGTCAGCGCCAGCCACTTCGGCATGGTCTTGACGAGCATGAACGCGGTCACTTCGGCCTCGAAGGTTGTCATGCCACGACGCTAGAAACCGACGACCCTTGCTCGCCACGCAACTTTGGCAAGGCAGAGTTGCATACGATGCAAAGGTGCCTGATCAGCTGGATCTGAACCTCCTGCGCGTCTTCGACGCACTGCTGCAGGACGGCAGCGTCACCGCGGCGGCCGAGCGGCTGCACCTGTCCGTCCCCGCCACCAGCAGGGCGCTGGCGCGGTTGCGCCGGGCGATGGGCGACCCCGTCCTGGTCCGGGCGGGTCGCGGGCTGGTGCCGACGCCGTTCGCGCTGCGGATCGCGCCGCGGGTCCGGACGCTGCTGGACGAGGCTTCCGCGCTGATCCACGCCAGGGAACCCGACCTGGCCGAGCTGCGCCGGACGTTCACGATCCGCGTCGCGGACGGTGTGCTGGCTCCGCTGGTCAACGCCGTGGCGGCGCAGGCTCCCGGCGTGGTGCTGCGGTTCGTGCCCGAAGGCGACGACAGCGCCGAGGCGTTGCGGAACGGGTCGGTCGACCTGGACATCGGCGCGGGCGACGACACCGAGACCGACATGCGGTCCGTCGTGCTGTTCACCGAGCAGATGGTCGGCATCGTCCGCACCGGGCACCCGCTCGGCACCCGGCCGACGCTCCGGCAGCTGTGCCGCCACCCGCACGTCTCGGTGTCCCGGCGAGGCCGCACCCGAGGACCGCTCGACACGGCGTTGCAAGCCAAGGGCCTGCAACGCCACGTCACCGCCGTCGTCCCGTTCTTCAGCGCCGCCGCCCAGCTCGTGGCGTCGAGCGACCACGTGGGACTGGTGCCGCGACGCCTCGCCGCGCAGTACCCCGGAGGCCTGCGCTGGTTCCCGGTCGACGTCGGTCTGCCCGGCGTCGAGGTCCGCATGTCGTGGCACGCGAGGCTGGACGCCGACCCGGCGCAGCGCTGGCTTCGCGAGACCGTCCAGGGCTGCGTCTAAGGGAAGTAGCGGTTCAGCACGACGGCGGCACCGTCCTCCAACACGGTCGGCGCCACCTCGTCCGCCGCTGCCTTCACGTGCTCCGGCGCCTGTCCCATCGCGACACCGAGCCCGGCCCACCGCAGCATCTCGACGTCGTTCGCCCCGTCACCGATCGCGAGCGCGTCCTCGGGAGGAACTCCCAGCTGTGCCGCGAGCTCGTCGAGCTCAGCGCCCTTGGAGATGTCGGCGGGCACCGCCGTCAGCCACGCCTCGGTGTGGTCGACGGACCACTCGACGCCCGGCAGCTCCAGCTCCCGCACGGCGAACGACAGCTCGGCCGGCGTGTGGTCGAGCCAGCGCATGACCAGCCGGGGCGTCGGCGTCGCCGCCATCTCCTCGAAGGTGACCTCCGAGGTCACGCCCCACAGGTCGCCCGGCAGGAACGAGCCCAGCGACAGGTTGCCGACGCCGGTCTGCTCGACCGCGAACACCACGTCGGTCAGCAACGCCTGCAAGGCCTTGATCGTCGGCCCGGGATCGAACGTCGTGCGCTTGGTCACCTCGTTCGCGATCGGGTCCCACCACACCGCGCCGTTCGAGCAGAGGGTGCGCTTCACCGGCAGCTGGGCCGCGATCGGGGTGGTGCCGATGAGGCTGCGACCGGTGCACAGCACGACGTGAGTGCTGTGGTCAGCGGCCCGGGCGATGGCCGCTTTCACGGCGGGAGCCATGTCGTTCGAGCCGACCGGGGTCAGGGTTCCGTCGATGTCCAGAGCGATCAAACGCGGTCTCCAGGTCACGTGACGCCACACTAGGCGAAGGTTAGTGAACTGTGGTTCACTAACCGCGTGGCACGACCCCGCACCATCACCGACGAACGGATCCTGAACGCCGTCGCGGCCGTCATCGACCGGCGCGGGCCGGAGTTCACCGTCGCGGACGTGGCGGCGGAGGCCGGGGTGTCGGTCGGCGCGGTGGCCAAGCGGTTCGGGTCCAAGAGCGGGCTGCTGCAGGCGCTGACGAAGGCGGGCACCGAGGAGGTCGTGCGGCGGATGCGCGAGGCGGGCAACGTCCGCGACGCGCTGCTGACCTGGTTCGACCGGCTCGCCGACCCGGTCGTGGCCACGAACAACCTGGCGCAGCTCGGCGTCGACCTGATCGACCCGGAGCTGCGCGCGCTGCTGGCCAGGCACTACGCGGCGCTCGAAGAGGAACTCGAAGTCCTGTGCGCAGCCGAGGAGCTGCCGCCGAACGCGGCGCGGGTCCTCGCCGCGTTGATCTACGGGATCTCGATGGACTGGTCCGTGCGCCCGCGCGGAGACCTGCTGGCGCGCACGAGTGAGGACGTCGACCTGGTGTTGAAGGGAATGCGTTGATGGCTACCTGGGCGGAGTTCACGGCGGAGCAGCCCGAGATGGCCGCGTTCGTCGAGAGCCGGTTCGCGGCGGACCGGCACGCGTTGGTCGCGACGCTGCGCAGGGACGGGTCGCCGCGGATCAGCGGCGTGGAACCGGACTTCGCGCACGGTCACCTGTGGGCGGGCATGATGCCCGGTTCCTTGAAGTCGAAGGACCTGCGGCGCGACCCGAGGTTCGCGTTGCACTGCATGACCACGACCGCGTCCATGACGGAGGCGGGCGACGCGAAGATCAGCGGCACCGCCGAGTTCTGGACGGACAAGGAGGTCTACCTGAAGGACCTCTTCGACCGCACCGGCTGGCAGCCGAAGCCGGAGGAGATCGACCTCTTCCGCTTCGCCGTCACCGAGGTCGTGCAGCTCTTGGTCGAGGGAGACGAGATGGTCGTCCTGTCCTGGGGAGAAGGAAGGGGAGTCAGGCGTGTCACCAAGAAGTGAGCCTGATCTGAGGGGGAAGGTCGCCGTCGTCACCGGCGCCACGCGCGGTGCGGGACGAGCGATCGCGATCGAACTGGGTGCCGCGGGCGCGACGGTGTTCGTCGCCGGCCGCACCACGCGCGAACAGCAGTCCGAGGTCGGCAGGGCGGAGACGATCGAGGAGACCGCCGAGCTCGTGGACGCGGCCGGGGGCAAGGGGATCGCGGTCCGCTGCGACCTCACCGTTCCGTCCGATGTGGACGCTCTCGCCGCGCGCATCGGGAAGCTCGACGTCTTCGTCGACAACGCGTGGGGCGGCGAGAACCTCGTCGAGTGGGGCAAGTTCTGGGAGCACGACCTCGACCGGCAGTTGCACATGTGGCGCAACGGCGTCGAGACGCACCTGATCGCCATCCACAAGCTGATGCCGTTGTTGCTGAAGTCCGACGACGGCCTGGTCGTCGAGGTGACCGACGGCGAGGACGGCGAGGCGTACTTCGTGAACCTCCCGTACGACGCGGTGAAGAACTCCGTGCGGCGGTTCGGCGAGGTGCTCGCGAAGGACCTGAAGGACCACCCGAACGTGACGGCGATGGCGGTCACCCCGGGATTCCTGCGGTCCGAGCAGATGCTGGAGACGTTCGGCGTCACCGAGGCGACCTGGCGGGACGCGATCGAGAAGGTGCCGGACTACGCGATCTCCGAGACGCCGCACTACCTCGGCCGCGGCATCGCGCACCTCGCGGCCGACAAGGACCGCAAGCGCTTTGCGGGCCAGTGCCTGTCGTCGTGGAAGCTCAAGCGCGAGTACGGCTTCACCGACCTCGACGGTTCGCAGCCCGACTGGGGTCACTGGTGGGACGACGTGGTGAAGCCGCGGATGGCGGGCCAGACCGTGGAGGCCGACCCGGCGAAGTACCGCTAGGCGTCGCCGGGGCGGACGAGACCGGTCTCGTAGGCCAGCACCACGGCCTGCACCCGGTCTCGCAGCTCCAGCTTGGCCAGGATCCTGCCGACGTGCGTCTTCACCGTCGCCTCCGACAGGAACAGCTTGCGGGCGATCTCGGTGTTCGACAGGCCCTTCGCGATCAGCACGAGCACCTCGCGCTCGCGTTCGGTCAGCACGTCGAGCATCGAGGCGTCGCGCAGCTCACCGCCGCCGTCGCCGAGGAACCGGCCGAGCAGCCGCTTGGTCACCGAAGGTGAGACCACCGCGTCGCCGGAGGCCACCGCGCGCAGGGCCGACACCAGGTCGGACGGCGGCGTGTCCTTCAGCAGGAAGCCGCTGGCGCCGTTGCGCAACGCCGACAACGCGTACTCGTCCATGTCGAACGTCGTCATGACCAGCACCTTGGCCGTGTCGGCCTCGGCGATCCGCTTGGTGGCCTCCACGCCGTCCATCACGGGCATGCGGACGTCCATCAACACCACGTCGGGCCGCAGCTTGTCGGCCATCTGCACGGCGTCGAGGCCGTCGGCCGCCTCGCCGATCACGTCGATGTCTTCCTGCGCGCCCAGCACCATGCGGAAACCCATCCGCATGAGTTCCTGGTCGTCTACGAGCAGCACCCGGATCACATGATCACCCTATGCGGCCAGCGGGAAAGTCGCGCGGACGCGCCAGCCCCCACCGGGGTTGGGGCCCGCCTCGAACTCGCCGCCCAGCACCGCAGCCCTTTCCCTCATGCCGATCAGCCCGTTGCCGCCGGACACCTTGACCACGTCGTGGGGCGTGCCGAAGCCGTTGTCGGTCACTTCCAGCCGCAGTTCCTCCGGGGTCCGCGCCAGCCGCACCAGGGCGGTGGTGTCGGAACCCGCGTGCTTCAACACGTTCGTCAGCGCTTCCTGCACGATCCGGTAGACGCTCAGGCCCACGCCGACCGGCAGGTCGTCCACGTCACCGGTGATCTCCAGCTGCACCGGGACGCCGGCGGCACGGGCGTTCTCCGCGAGCTCGACCACGCCGCGCGCGTCCGGCTGCGGCGCCCACTGCGTCTCGGCGTCCTCGCTGCGCAGCACGCCCAGCAGGCGGCGCATCTCGGTGAGCGCCAGGCGTCCGGTGTCGGCGATCGTGCGGACCGCGTTCTCCGCCATCTCCGGCTGCGACCTGATCGCGTAGGCGGCACCGTCCGCGTGGACGATCATCACGCTCACCGCGTGCGCCACGACGTCGTGCAGCTCACGGGCGATGCGCGAGCGTTCCTCGCCCACCGCGATCCTGGCCTGCTGGTCGCGTTCGGTCTCCAAGAGCGCCAACCGTTGCTCCATCTCGCGTTGGTAGGCGCGGCGGGCGCCGATGAACTCGCCCATCGCCCAGCTGAACCCGAAGATCACCAGGATCAGGAAGACGAAGAAGACGGCCTCGATGTCGCCGACCCGGAAGACCGCCCACAGCAGCGTGCCCGCGAGCAGCCAGCCCGTGTAGATCAACGCCGTCTTGCGGGTGGTGTACGCGACGAGCGTGTACAGCGCGACGGCCAGCGCGAAGTCCGACATGCGGATCGGCAGGCCCTCGGCGCCGCCGTGCGTGAACAGCTGGAGGAACCCGCCCGCGAGGATCAGGTAGCTCGTGCCCAGCGGGTGGTAGCGGCGGAACGGCAGCGGCCCGAGCATCAGCAGCGTCACGGCGAGGAACGCCGAGAACGACAGGCCCCTGCTGGCCGCGGAGATCCCGAAGCCCAGGTCGAAGACCAGCAAGAGCCCGGCGATCAGGGAGTCCCCGAACGCCGGATGAGCCTTCATCCACAGGCTGAACCTCCGCACCGCACAAGGTTAGGTGCGGGTCGAACTTCCGCGCGTCGCGCCACGGGTTGACTCTCCGTACGACTTCAGTGTGAGTTATTGTGTCGAGGGGTTGATACAAAAGTTCGGGGGTTCGCCATGTACGACGTCCTGTGGGCGGCCGGCGTCGGCCTCTTCCTGCTGCTCCTGCTGTGGCCGACGCAGTCGACCGGCAAGCGTTTGCTGCGGAGCTGGGAGGTGCCGGACCCGACACCCGCGCAGATCGACGACGCCGTCCGGTACCTGAAGCGGCGGCGGTTGCTCTACCCCTGGCTCTACGTGGGGTTGTCGTTCCTGCCGATCGCGTCCGGCCGGGGCGTGGGGTCGCTCGCGGCGACCGTTCTCGGCGGCACGCTGCTCGCCGAGCTGATCGCGACGCAGCTGCACCGCGAAGGGCCCCGGCGGGTCGCCTCGCTCACGCCGCGCGGCCTGTTCGACATCGCCTCGCAGTACGTGCTGATCGCCTACGCGGCGATCGTGGCGATCGGCGTGACCGTGCTCCTGGTCACTCTCCGCATCGAACAGCTGCCCGTGCTCGTGGTGTCCGTCGCCGCCGTCGCGGTGATCACGTGGGCGGCCGTGGCCCGCCCGGCCGACGGGGACGAGCAGGTCGACCGGGCCCTGCGCACCCGCAGCGTGCACGTGTCGGCGGGCCTCGGCGCGGCCGTGGTCGGAGCGCTGGTGGGCGGAGGGTTCGGGCTCTTCTGCGTCCTCGCGTGGATAGCGATGGCGAACACGCACCACGTGTCCAAGAAGATCTTCTGGTGACAGGTCCCCGAATCGTCGTCGACGTCGAGAACGGTGTCCCGCCCTGGCGTCAGGTGCGCGACCAGCTGGTGAGGTTGATCAGCGGAGGAGTGCTGCCGGTCGGGTCGCGGTTGCCGACGATCCGCCAGCTCGCCGCGGACCTCGGTCTCGCCGCCGGCACCGTCGCGCGGGCGTACCGGGAGCTGGAGGTGACGGGCGTGATCACGACAGGACGAAGGCAGGGCACCGTGGTGGCTGCCCTGCCTTCGCATAATCCGGACCCGCTCTCCGCCGCCGCGGCGGAGTTCGTCGCCGTAGCTCGGTCACTCGGCGCCGGCGAGGGGGAGGCGCTGGACGCCGTGCGAGCCCACTACTTGTTGGGTGAGTAAGGCGACTCGATCTTGGGCGCGGGCCGCGGTTCGCCGATGTGCGCCTGACGTTCTTCCTGGCGCTCCTCGTAGATGCGGTGCTCCTCGGCCATCTGGTCAGCGAGTTGCTGCTGCATCTGGCGGTCCCGGATCCTGGCCAGGATCGCCATGGTCGCGCCGTGAGCCAGTGCCAGCAGCAGGAGCACCACGCCGAGCTTCACGACCACGTTCTTCACCGCGTCGCCCGTCTCGACCTCGATGATCGAGACGATCGCGAGCAGGCCGAGCACGACGAGGTGGAACAGCACGGCCGTCAGCTTCATCATGCCGCTGGCCTGCTCGTCGTCGTACGCAGCGCGCCGGAGGTATCCCTTGCCGCTGTGGTAGATCAGCTGGCCGTCCACGACGACCAGGACGATCCCCAGCACTAGGAACGTCACGTAGCTGTCACCCATGCGCTGTGGCTACCCGCGCACGCACGCGCACAAACCGTGGCACGATCAGTGCTCGTGACGGCGTTGCAGGGACAACAGCTGGCCGGTCCGCTGTGCGCGGCAGTGGCCAACCTGTGCGGTGCGCTGCAACCGCAGGTCTCCCCGCAGACCGCCGCCGGGTTCCAGGAGGTGCTGCGGCGGCTGCACGCGCCGTTGCAGGTCGCGGTCGCCGGCCGGATCAAGTCGGGCAAGTCGACGTTGGTGAACGCGTTGATCGGCCGTCGCGTCGCGCCCACGGACGTCGGTGAGTGCACCCGGCTCGTGACGCGGTACCAGTACGGCACGGTCGACCGCATCGAAGTCGTGCTGCGTGACGGCCGGCGGCAGGTGCTGCCGTTCGACGCCCACGGCATGATTCCCGCTTCTCTTGGCGTACAAGGCGTTTCGCACATCGAGGCGTATCTGACGAACGCCGTGTTGCGGGACATCACCGTCATCGACACACCGGGTCTCGGGTCGTTGGACGCCGACTCGGTCGCACGCACCGAAGAACTGCTGGATCCCGTGTCGCGCAACGCGGTCGCGGGTGCCGAGGCCGTGCTCTACGTCGTGACGCAGGGTGTGCGCGCGGACGACCACTCGACGCTGGCCGCGTTCACGGCGGCCACCGCCTCACGCGAGGCCGGGCCGGTCAACGCCATCGCCGCGTTGAACAAGGTCGACGCCGTGGCGCCGGAAACCGTTGAGGGCTCGGAAGGTGACGTGTGGCGGGCCGCGCAGATCCTCGCCGCGAAGCAGGCCGCGCTGCTCAAGCCGCGGGTGGCGGACGTGCTGCCGGTGATCAGCCTGCTCGCCGAGTCCGCGGAGACCGGCGAGTTCACGTCCGCCGACGCCGAGGCGTTGCGCGCACTGGCCGCCCTGGACGCCGACATCCGCACGATGATGCTGATGTCCGGCGACCTCTTCACGTCGTGGGAGTGCGACGTCGCGGCCGGCGTCCGGTCCCGGTTGCTGGAGAAGCTCGACCTCTACGGCATCGGCCAGGCACTTGCGGCTTTGGACGCCGAACCCGCGTTGACCGCCGGCGCGTTGCGGCGCGTCCTGTTCGACGCGTCCGGGTTCGCCGCCGTCCGCGGCCGTCTCGACGCGGTCTTCCGGTCCCGTGCCGATGGCATCAAGGCCGCCGCCGCGCTGGCGTCGATCACGTCGCTGGCCTCGGCCGACCCCGGCGAACGGCAGCGCGTGCACGACGCGATCGAGGTCCTGCTGGCCCGTCCGGAAGCGCACCAGCTGCGGCTGCTGGAGGCGTTGACGCTGGTCTCGTCCGGCACGGTCGAGCTGGCCCCCGACCTCACCGAGGAGGTGCTGCGCGTCGGCAGCACCCCGAACATCGCGGCCCAGCTGGGTCTTCCCGGCCGACCGGTGGCGGAACTGGTCGCGTACGCGCTGGAACGGGCCGGCTGGTGGCGTTCGTTCGCCTCCTTCGGCGCGACGCCGGCGCAGTCCCGGGTGGCGCACGTCGTCCACCGGGCGTATTTCCTCATGTGGCAGCAACTACGTGCTGGGGGGCACCGATGAGCGCGAACGGAACCGAATCGGCGGAACTGGCGTCGGACGACGGTGTGGAGACCATTGCCGACGAGCTGCTCGACCAGGCGCTGGCCGAACGCCGCGCCCTGGTCCAGCTGTGCCTGTACGCGCTGGACCGCGCCAGTGCCGGCGTGGTCGAACGCATCGAGGAAGGCCTGTCGTCCATCGGCGTGACCGCGGTCCGCGCCGACGGCCAGCGCTTCGACCCGTCCCAGCACGAGGCGGGCGGCGCCGTTCCGACCGACGACCTCTCGTTGCAGGGCCTGGTGGCCGAGACCGAGGTCCCCGGCTTCTGCGACCGGGGCCGAGTCCTGCGCGCCCCGATAGTCACGGTCTACACGGCCCGATGAGCAACCTCTCCCAGACGGTCCGCCAGACGCGCGAGCGCCTCACCGCCCTCGTCCGCGACCTCGACCCGTCGATGGCCGACTGGGTGACCCGCCGCGCCACCCCCGAGGTCTCCTCGGTCGTGATCGTCGGCGAGACCAACCGGGGCAAGTCCTCCCTGGTCAACGCCCTGCTCTCGGCCCCTGGACTTTCCCCGGTGGACGCCGACGTGGCCACCTCGACCTACCTCGTCTTCCAGCACGGCCCTGCGTGGGCGGCCAGAGCCTGCTATCCCGGCCTGCTGGCCCCGGTCAGCTTCCCGCTACCGGCCCTGATCAACTGGGTCTCCGCCGCCCACGACCTCCCGGAAGGCGAACTCCCCCCGCGCTACGTCGAGGTGGACGCCCCGATCCCGCTCCTGGAACGCATGTCGATCGTCGACACCCCAGGGGTGGGCGGCCTCGAGTCCGTGCACGGCGAACTGGCCCTGGAAGCCGTCACCTCGGCCACCGCCCTCGTCTTCGCGGTGGACGCCTCGTCCCCGTTCACCAGGGGAGAGCTCGACTTCCTGAAACGCGTGGGCGACCGGGTCGAGACCGTCGTCTTCGCCCTCACCAAGACCGACCAGTACCGGGGCTGGCGCCAGGTCCTGGAAGCGAACCAGGCCCTGCTCACCCAGCACGCCCCCCGCTTCGCCGACGCCACCTGGCACCCGGTGTCCTCGCGCATGTTCGGCATGGCCGCCCAGGCCCCGAACCCGGACGCCGCCGCCATGCTCCGCGAACGTTCGGGCATCTCCACGTTGCAGACGGCCCTGCAGGAACTGGTGACGGGCCGCGCGGGCATGCTCGCCGAGGCCAACGCCCTCCGCGCGCTCACCACCGTCCTGGCAGAGCTGGAAATCCGCCTGGACCACGAAAAACGAGCCCTCTCCGTGGGCGAGGACGAGGCAGCCCTGCTGCGCGCCCGCCGAGAAGAACTCCAAACCGAACGCCGCTCCTCCACCCGAGGCTGGCAGGTCCGCCTGCGCGGCGAGGTCCAACGGGCCCGCATCGAGAACTCCCACGAGATCTCCCGCCAGATGCGAGACCTCCAGACGTGGTACCGCCAGGCCATCGACCAGGCCGACCGCACCGCCCTGGCCACCCTCCCCCAACAGGTCGACACGGCCCTGCAGGTCGTCTCAGGCCGCATCTCCACGGCCCTCTCGGTCCGCCTCTCCCAGGTGACCGACGCAGTGCTCGCCACCCTGTTCAGCGCAGAAGAACTGACCCTGATCCGAGGCCAGTTCGCCAGGGGCGAGCAACCACCCGTGATCCTGCGCCCCAAGGAAAAGCGCCCACCCACAGCCGAGGACAAACTCCTGGTCTTCATGGGCGTCTCCGGCGGCCTGGGCGCGGGAAAACTGGCCGTGATGCCCCTGGCCGGCCTCGGCATAGCCGTCCTGAACCCGATCGTCCTCCCGGTGACCATCGCACTGGGCCTCGGCGCGGGCTGGTGGATGGCGAGAACCCGAACCCACACAGCCGAAAAACAACACGTCAAACAATGGCTCTCCGACGCCATCGCCGACGCCCGCTCCACAGTGGACCAACTGGCCGCCGAACAGCTCATCGAGGCCGAACAGGCCCTCTCGCTGGCGTTGGACGAGGCCCTGGCCAAACGCATCGAGGCCATCGAGGCCGAACTGCGCGAGGTCGACCGGGCGTTGCGGATGGAGGCGGGCGAACGAGGCCGCGAGCTGCAGGGCGTGACCCGGCAGCTCGCCGAGGTGGAGCAGGGCCGCGCGAAGGCCGAGGAACTACTCGGCCGGATCCGCTCGGTGCGAGACCGCGCCTAAGCCAGCAGGTAGCCGACCGCACCGAGTGCCAGCGCGACGACCACCTCCAGCAGCAGGAAGAGGTACGCGGTGCGCCGCGACATGCGCGGAACACCAGAGGCGTACGCGGCCAGCACCCGCTGCACCTCCTCGCGGGTGCTGTCGTCGTTCAACACCAGCCGGACGCCGTCGGCGTCGACCAGTTCCACCCAGTGCTGCTCGCCGGGCCTTCCCTCAGCTCCACGAACCGTCCACCCGCCAGGTAGACCAGCCACTGGCCGACCATCGCCCCGATGAACACGACCATCAGCCCGGCCCCGACCTCCCTGCCCAGCAGCAGCCGCCGAACACCGCCAGCCCGCCGCTCAGCAGCACCAGGCCCGCCGCCGCGACGCGCGCCCACACCCGTGAGCCCGCCGCGGTCCCCACCCCGTCAGTCATGAGCACCCCCAGGCCCACTGCTTACCCAGGCGTGACCGAAACGATGCCTGCGCCACGAGGTACGCGACCAAAGCGAACCCCGCTCCCCAGACACTCGACAAGATGCCGTTGTTGAGCTTGGAGATGGAACCGAACCGGCATAACGTGGGTCATACCGGTACATGAGCAAGTAGGAGGTGTGTCCCGGTGTACATCGACGAGAACGGTGCGGCCGACGCCGAGCTGAAGGTGACCGTCGAGGACGAGGAGTACACCGCCGACGTCACCTTCGACCTCGACCAGGACGGCGTGAACGACTCCGCCGTGGTCGCCACGGATGACGGCGGACATCTGGCGTTCACCGACACGAACGGCGACGGTGACGCCGATCTGATGAGCACGTTCGACAAGGACGGCAATCTCCTCAGCCAGGCGCGGTTCGAGGAGAATTCCGGTGAGTGGGTCGCCGTCGACCCGAACGACACCCACCAAGAAAAAACGAATTCGTCCGACAAGCAGGCGATTCTCGTCGACACCGGTGAAGGTGAACGAAACGTCGGGCAGGCCACCGAGGACACCGACGGCGACGGCAAGGCCGACACCGCGGTGGTCAAGGACGACGACGGTGACACGTGGCTCTTCACCGACTCGAACGGCGACGGCAAGGCCGACGTGGCGACCGAGATCACACGATCCGGCGAGGTCACGATGTCGGAACACCGCGGTGACGACTGGGTGGAGGTCGAGCACGGCCACATCGAGTCGGACGGCCGGTACGTCACCGACTCGAAGAGCGGCATTCTGGACGACTCGGACGACTGGCTCGAGGAAGAACGGTTCGACGGCGTCGTCCGAATCGATTCCACAACGGGTCAGTGGATCAGCCCGAACTGACCGTCAACTGAAGCGCAGGTCACAGGCCCCGGTGTGGTGAGAACCGCACCGGGGCCTCTTGTGTTTTTCCAACCTCAACCGCGCCTTAACGCCGTCCGAGTGCTGAATCGATTCCAGAATCGGTTTTGTGAGGGAAGCGACAGGCTGGGGGTGCTTTACCTGCCATTCACCGGGCTAACCTCGGTTCATCCCCTTCCCAGCACGCCCGGCCCCACCGGGCGTCTGGCGCTATTCCCGAGGACGACGAAGTCCTGCACCGGACCACCACGTGCTCGGGTTGCCGAGGCGTTCAGTCAGGAGACGAGACGAGATGACGGCAGTGACCATTCCCGGTCTCGAACAGGCACCTACCAACCACGCGCAGTTGCTCGCCTGGGTTCAGGAAGTCGCGGAGCTGACCTGCCCTGATGAGGTTGTTTGGGCTGACGGGTCTCAGGGTGAATGGGACCGTCTGACGCGCAAGCTCGTCGACGCCGGCACGTTCGTGCCGCTCAAGAAGAAGCCCAACTCGTTCTGGGCCGCCTCGGACCCCAGCGACGTCGCCCGCGTCGAGGAGCGCACCTACATCTGCTCGGTGCGCGAGGAGGACTCGGGCGCGACGAACAACTGGATGGACCCTTCCGAGATGAAGGCCATCATGACCGAGCTCTACCGGGGCTGCATGCGTGGCCGCACGATGTACGTCATCCCGTTCTGCATGGGCCCGCTGGACGCGGAGAAGCCGATGCTCGGTGTCGAGATCACCGACTCGGAGTACGTCGTCGTCTCCATGCACATCATGACCCGCATGGGCACCAAGGCGCTCAACCTGTTCGGTGAGGACGCCTCGTACGTCCCCGCGCTGCACTCCCTCGGCGCCCCGCTGGAGCCGGGCCAGGAAGACGTGCAGTGGCCGTGCAACACCACCAAGTACATCTCGCACTTCCCGGAGACCCGCGAGATCTGGAGCTTCGGCTCCGGCTACGGCGGCAACGCGCTGCTGGGCAAGAAGTGCTTCTCGCTGCGCATCGCGTCCGCGATGGCGCGCGACGAGGGCTGGCTCGCCGAGCACATGCTGATCCTCAAGCTCACCTCGCCGGAGAACAAGGCGTACTACATCGCCGCCGCGTTCCCGTCGGCCTGCGGCAAGACGAACCTCGCCATGCTCGAGCCGACCATCCCCGGCTGGAAGGTCGAGACGCTCGGCGACGACATCGCGTGGATGCGCTTCGGTGAGGACGGCCGCCTGTACGCGGTGAACCCGGAGAACGGTTTCTTCGGCGTCGCGCCCGGCACCGACTACCACACCAACCCGAACGCGATGCGCACCATCGCCAAGGGCAACTCGCTGTTCACGAACGTCGCGCTGACCGACGACGGCGACATCTGGTGGGAGGGCATGGGCGAGCCCCCGGCCCACCTCACCTCGTGGAAGCACCAGGACTGGACGCCGGACAGCGAAGAGCTCAGCTCGCACCCGAACTCCCGATACTGCACGCCGATCGAGCAGTGCGACATCAAGGCGCCCGAGTGGGACGACCCGAAGGGCGTGCCGATCAGCGCGATCTTCTTCGGTGGCCGCCGCGCCACGACGATCCCGCTGGTCACCGAGTCGCGCGACTGGCAGCACGGCACCTACATGGGCGCCACGCTGTCGTCGGAGACCACGGCCGCCGCCGTCGGCAAGACCGGCGTCGTTCGTCGCGACCCGATGGCGATGCTGCCGTTCATCGGCTACAACGCCGGCGACTACTTCCAGCACTGGGTCGACCTCGGCAAGCGCGCCGACGCCGACAAGCTGCCGAAGATCTTCTACGTCAACTGGTTCCGCCGCGGCGACGACAAGCGCTTCCTGTGGCCCGGATTCGGCGAGAACTCGCGCGTCCTGAAGTGGGCCATCGAGCGCATCGAGGGCAAGGCCGCCGCCCAGGAGACCCCGATCGGCTACGTGCCGACCGCGGCCGACCTGGACCTGGAGGGCCTGGACGCGTCGCGCGAGGACATCGAGGCCTCGCTCGAGTTCGACGCCGACGAGTGGCGTGCCGAGATCCCGCTCGTCGAGGAGTGGTTCGCGAAGATCGGTGAGAAGGTCCCGACCACGCTCCGCGACGAGCTGGCGGCCCTGAAGCAGCGCCTCGGCTAGATCTGAGGTGTTTCGGAGATGACCCAGCGGTCAACGGCGACCGCTGGGTCATCTTTTTGAGGTACTACTAGTCGTGTGACGAACGATCTCCCGGGCGGCCTGAACTACGACGGTTCGACGCGCGATGTGGAGGTCGGCCCGACCACCGGCATCGTGCGCTACTACCCGGTCCCGCCCGCCCCACCGGTCCGCACGCCGTGGTGGCGGTTCGTGCTCGTGTTCGGCGTGGGTTTAGCCGTCGGCGTGGTCGCCGGAGTGGTCCTGTGCAGCAATTTTCTGTGAGTCCGCGCAGCTCATCGTCCACTTGAGACGAAGTTGTCCACAGGTGTGGACGGTTTTGTGCACATGTTGTGGATAGTTGTGGACAAGCCTGGGGGCAACTCGTGAGCGCCCGTCCGCTGCTCTTCCTCGACGTCGACGGCACGCTCTTGGCAGCTGACGTCCAGCCTGGGACTGGATCAGGCAGGCAGCGGGTTCTCCCTGATGCCGAGCAACGTCCCGGTGAACGCCCTGGTCGCCTCGGCGTAGCAGACGGCGTTCGTCCACCCCTCCGACCACGCCTGCGAACCGGGGTTCCGCCACGCAGGGAACACGTCGCTGCGCTTCTCCGAGCCCAGGTAGTCGTGCACGGCCTTGGTGCACTTGTCCTTGGCGATGGAGTTCATCTGCTCCTTGGACGGCGCGGGGTTGGTCGACTTGCCGAGCGACACGACACCTGCGGGCACGGCCTCGGACAGGTGCGCCGTGTTGCACGCGACGACCTTGACCTCCTGGTCCTTCGACGGCGACCCCTGCGTGCACGTCTGGAAGGTGCTGAACCCGTTGCCCTTCAGGGTGTCCTTCACAGAACCCTTGCGCGCCAACGGCTTCTCGTCCGGGCTGATCTCCACGACGGTGCACAGCCGCCAGCGCTGACCGTCCTTCCAGCCCTGCTCGTTCGGCCAGAACGCCCACACCCGCAGGCGCGTCGAGTCCGAGTCGCCGCTGCCCAGGTAGTCGCCGAGCGCCTGACGGCACGGCGGCAGCGCGGCCTTGCGCAGCGCCTGCGTGTCCGGGTAGGTCGACGGCAGGCCGGACATCTCGCCGACGCTCATGACCTCGGCCTCGTGCGAGTCGGTGCACTGCAGCGTCTTCAGCTCGTACGCGTTCATGCACTGCCCGGCCTTCGGCAGCGTCGGCGCGGAGGCGGAAGCAGTGGAGGGCAACGGCCCGGGGACCGCCTGCCCTCCCACCTGAATCGCGCACGCGGACAGCGTCAACGCGCTCAGGACAATTGCCACCGCCAGCCGCACACGATTCACACCACAGAGACTAGGGCCTTCACCTGATCCGCGATGTCCCGACGCTGCTTTTCGAAGGCCGGATCGGTCAACGCGGCCGGATCGGCTGGCTGCCCGAGCACCGGCGTGTGCAGGTGTCCGCCGAGCACGTTCGTTGCGCCGTAACCGATCCGCAGCCGGTTCGCCCGGTACATGCTCTCGTTGGAGAGGTAGTCACCGCCGCCACCGGACGCCGCGATCCTGCCCGGCGTCGGGGTGTCGGCGCGGCACGACTGCTGCGAGCCGACGACGACCCATTCGCAGAACGCCAGGTTGTAGTTCACCGGGAACGGCCCGGTGCCGGCGTCGATCATCTTTTGGAACGGCAGCGACGTCTCGATGAACTCGGTCGTGGGCTGCGGCCAGCCCGCCGCGTCCGGGACGCTGCCGTACGAGTTCACGTTGTTGTTGTCCGCGAAGCCACCGCGCCAGCGCGCCGCCCACCGTTCGACGTCGAACTTGCCGGGCCTGCCCTGGCTGATCGTCACGAACGCGTCGGGCTTCTGCTGCAACGCCTGCCCGTAGAAGTTCTCGACGACGCCCTCGTCGAAACCGCCCCACAGCACGGGAAGCACAGCGGCCTGGAGCACGACCTTGCCGGTCGGCGTGGTGATCTCGCGTCCGTCGAGCTGCAACGCCGCCGCGCCGGCCGGGTTCGCGCGGCGCACGTTCACGCCTTGCAGCTGGAACGGGTCGAAGCCGGTGACCGCGATCTTGCGCACGCCGGACTTGGCAGGGAACTTCGCGTCGCTCAGCCCCCGGGACGCCCAGTCGAACTGCTGGATCAGCTTCGCGCGGTCGTTCGGCGCCATCGCGAACCGCGGCTTCCACTGCCGCAGCGCGGAACTGAGCTGCAGCCGAGCCCAGTAGAGCGGGCGGTCGTCGTAGGCGTCGTGCGCTGTCGGCGCTGTGCTCTGCGCGCGGGCCACGGCGGCCTTCCACAGCGCGTTGCCTTCGCGTTCCACGAACTGCTGCGCCTGCTTCGACACGACCTGGCGGCAGAGCTTCGAGGTGAAGTCCGCGACGCGGCCGTCGAACCCGGCCAGCTTCACCAGCGAGGGCCCGACGGCGGGGCCGCCGGTGACGAGCGTGTCGTCGAGCCGTTGCTCCTCGACGGTCAGCGGGACGGTGGTGTCGTAGCAGTTCGCGTCCTGCGCGTGGGCGACGGCGGGACTCAGGGCGAGGGCGAGTGCGGTCAGTCCGACCAGTCCGGCGATGGTTTTCACGACTTCGATCCTCAACGCAAAGGGCCACCCGCCGTAACCGACGGGTGGCCCATAGTGTTGCCGACTGCGTCTCAGTGGGCCGCGATGGGCTTGACCCTCGGGTTGTCCTCGTCGACGTGGTAGTCGGACGGGTCCGTCTGGTCGGTGCCGTTGAACCACTTGGCCTTCTTGGCGATCAGCGTGACGACCACCGCGACCAGCAGGTTGACGAACAGCGCGACGATGCCGACGTAGATCTGCGTCGTCGAACCGCCGAACGGGTGCCACCCGAGGAGCGAGATGTTGCCCAGCGGCAGCGCCGAACCGGCGAAGTGCGCCTTGCCGATGGCCGGGTTGCCGATCGTGTAGAGCAGCCACATGCCGTAGCCCATACCCGCGATCCAGCCGGCGACCAGGGCGTAGACGTGGAACCAGCGCGTGTACAGCGCGATCGCGACCGCCGGCAGCGTCTGCAGGATCATCACGCCACCCATGAGCTGCAGGTCGATCGAGAACTGCGGGTCGACGAACACGATGAACGCGACGGCGCCGAACTTCACCACCAGGGAAGCGAGCTTGGCCTGCTTGGCCTCCTCCGCGGGGGTGGCGTTCTTCTTCATGTACTCCTTGTAGACGTTGCGCGTCCACAGGTTCGCCGCCGCGATGGACATGATCGCCGCCGGCACCAGCGCGCCGATGCCGATGGCCGCGAACGCGATGCCCGCGAACCACGACGGGAAGTTCGCGCCGAAGAGCTCCGGGACGATCGTGTTGGTGTCGGGACGGCCCGTCGCCTGGTTGACGATCGGCTTGGTGCCCGCGCTGATCGCGACGAAACCGAGCAGTGCCAGCAGACCCAGCAGCAGCGAGTACGCGGGCAGCGCCACCATGTTGCGCTTGATGACGTTGCGGCCACGGCTCGCGAGGATGCCGGTCAGCGAGTGCGGGTAGAGGAACAGCGCGAGCGCGCTGCCGAGCGCCAGCGTCGCGTACTGCAGCTGGTTCGTGCCGGTCAGCAGGATGCCGTCGGCCTTGCTGGGCGTCGCGTCGAACTTGGCCTGCGCGTCGTTGAAGATCTCGCCCCAGCCACCGAACTTCGACGGCAGGTAGATGATCGCCACCAGGATCACCAGGTAGATCAGGATGTCCTTGACGAACGCGATCAGCGCCGGCGCCCGCAGACCCGACTGGTAGGTGTAGAGCGCGAGGATCAGGAACGCGATGAACAGCGGCAGGTGGCCGAGGATGCCGGAACCGTTGAGGCCCATGGACCTCAGCACCGCTTCGAGACCGACGAGCTGCAGCGCGATGTACGGCATGGTCGCGACGATGCCGGTGACCGCGATGATCAACGCCAGCCAGTGCGAGCCGTAACGGCCCTTCACGAAGTCCGCGGGCGTCACGTACCCGTGCACGCGGCTGACCGACCACATCCGCACCAGCGGCAGGAAGACCAGCGGGTACAGGATGATCGTGTACGGCAGCGCGTAGAAGCCGAGCGCGCCCGCGCCGAACATGAGCGCCGGCACCGCGACGAAGGTGTAGGCGGTGTAGAGGTCACCGCCGACGAGGAACCACGTGATCCAGCTGCCGAACTTCCTGCCGCCGAGACCCCACTCGTCGAGGTGGTCGAGGGTCTCGCCCTTCTGCCACCGCGCCGCGACGAAGCCCATGACCGTGACGAGCAGGAAGAGGGCGCTGAAAACGATCAGCTCGGTCCACTGCATCAGTTCGCTCCCTCGTCCAGGTCGTCAACGCCGAGCTTGTCGGGCTTGCCGGTGACCACGGGCTCGTCCTTGGTCTTGACGTAGACGATCCCGACGCACGCGACGCCGAGCGGGACGAACAGGAACTGGTACCAGTAGAAGAACGGCAGCCCGAAGATCCTGGGCTCGTCCATGTTGAACCACGGCGTGATGAGCATGAACAGCGGAAGTATCAGCAGCAGGTTCCAGTTGCTCCAGCGCAAGCCGGTCTTGTGATCCGACGGCATGGTGGCCCTCCGTGTACGCGGTGTTGCGCGGATGTTAGGCCTGGTTGTCCTCGCCGTCAGCCTCGTGATCGCAATCGTTGCCTTCGCCTTAACGTTCCCTTTGGACTAATAGGCCTCAAGGCGGGCGACGAGGTCCTGTTCGGCCGCGTCGAAGTACTCCGAGAGCTGGTCGACGGCCTGGCCGACCTCGCCGTTGTTCAGCAGCTCGACGATCTCGCGGTTCCACGGCACGTACGTCTGGTAGAAGTCGTTGATCTCGGCCGCGACCCGGAACGCCAGCATGAGCTCGGCGAAGAGCCGGTCGGACTCGTCGCTCAACCGGCCGCTGCCCGCGAGGCCGACGATGCCCCGGTGGAACTGGATGTTCGCCTGCCCGGCCCTGGTCCAGTCGTTCTTCTCGGCCCGCGCGACCGCCTGCCGGACCGGAGCCCGCACCGCCTCGCGCTGCGCTTCGGTGACGGAGGTCCACAGCCGGAGCGACCCGCACTCGATCACGCGCCTGGCCGCGTAGAGGTCCCTCACGTCGTCGCCGCTGGGACGCCGGACGAAGACGCCGCGGCTGTGCTCGTGCACCAGCAGCCGATCGCGCGTGAGCAGCCGGAACGCCTCGCGCAGCGTGTTGCGGCTGACGCCGAGCGCGCCGCCGATGGCCTCCTCGCTGAGCCGCAGCCCCGGCGCGAGCTCGCCGTCGAGCACCCGCTCCCTGAGCATGTCGGCGACCTTCTGCGCGGTGCTCGCGCGCTCCAGGTCGGACTTGCTCTGGGCCAGCGTCGACACCCACGACTCGGTCACCAGGGCAGTCTATTCCCAGGATCGTTCAATTGCCCTATCGTAGAATCGTTCAACAATTCCACGATCCAACAATCGACCACCCGCGCACCACCGGAGGGGGAGAACGACATGGACCTGAACGCGGACCTGGGCGAGGGCTACGGCCACTGGACCCTCGGCGACGACCAAGCCCTGCTCTCCGTGGTGACCAGCGCGAACATCGCCTGCGGCTACCACGCCGGCGACGCCGACACGATGCGCGCCACCTGCGCCTCCGCCGCCTCCGCGGGCACGGCAGTAGGAGCCCACGTCGGCTACCACGACCTGCCGGGCTTCGGCCGCCGCTTCCTGGACGTGGCCCCGGACACCCTGACCAACGAGGTCCTGGCCCAACTGGCCGCCCTCTCGACGTTCGCCAAGATCGCCGGCACCCGAATCTCCTACGTAAAACCGCACGGCGCCCTCTACAACACCCTGGTCCGCCACGAGGCCCAGGCCGACGCCGTGGTGGACGCCGTCCGCATGTTCGACCCAACCCTCGCAGTCCTGGGCCCACCAGGAGCCGTCTGGCTGAAACGAGCCGCGGTAGCGGGCCTGCGCGTCTGGCACGAGGCGTTCGCCGACCGCGCCTACACCTCGTCCGGCACCCTGGTCCCCCGCACCGAACCAGGCGCCGTCCTGCGCGACCCGGCCGAGATCGCCGCGAGGTGCGTCCAACTGGCGACCGAAGGCTGGGTCCGCAGCGTCACGGGCAGGCCGGTCCGCATCCAGGCGGACTCGATCTGCGTGCACGGCGACACCCCAGGCGCCGTGCACATCGCCCGCACGGTCCGCGCGGCACTGGAGGCGGCAGGAGTGGCGGTGGCAAGGGTCGAGTCGCCCCTAAGGCACACCCGCCAACCAGCCTGACCAGCCAGCCCGCAACTCAAGCAAGCCGCCCGACCAGCCGACCTGCTGCTCAGGCACGCCCACCTGCCTGACCAGCCTGCTGCTCAACCACACCCGCCTGGCCGGCCAGCCTGCCGCTCGAGCACGCCCCTGACCAGCCGACCCGCTGGTCGAGCACGCTCGCCTGAGCAGCCAGCCCGCCATCCCAGCGCGCCCGTTTGAACCGTCGGCTCGCTGCTCCAGCCCGCCGGTCTGGTCCGCTAGCCCGCGGCTCAAGCACGCCCGCCTGATCCATCGGCCGCCGCTCAAGCACGCCCGTCCGGCCAGCCAGTTCGCCGCTCAAGCACGCTGACCTGATCAGCCGGCTTGCTGCTCCAGCACACCGGCCTGACCAGCCCGCCACTCGAGCCCGCTGGTCCTGGTCTGTCAGCTGGCTGCTCCAGCACACCGGCCCGACCAGCCAGCCCGCCGCTCCAGCACACCGGCCCGACCAGCCGGCCCGCCGCTCCAGCACACCGGCTCAACCAGCCCGCCGCCCCAGCCCGCCCAGTCCGTCAGCCCGCAGCTTCCCCCGCGCGATTCCTCATGACGCAACGCGCGAACCCCGGTTTTGGTTCCCGAGTTATCCACAGGCCCTGACCTGCAGCTCAGCTCACCCCGCCGGCCGAACCAGCGCCGCCGCCCCCACCAGCCCGGCCTCCCCACCCAGCTCCGCGGCCCGCACCTCCAGCCCGTCCAGGTAGGACAACCCGGCGTGCGTCTTCAAAGTCCGCCGAACCGGCTCGAACAGCAGCTCCCCGGCCTGAGCCACCCCACCCCCGACCACGGCCAGCTCGAGATCGCACACCGCGGCAGCCCCGGCGATCGCCATCCCCACAGCCCGCCCGGCCCGCTCGAACGCCTCCAGGGGAATCTCCTCCCCGGCCAGAGCAGCGGCGGCCAGCAAAGCCGCGTCGGCGTCGTCCGGCGCCTGCCACCCGGCCCGCCGCGCCCACTCCACCATCCGCGGCCCGCCGGCCACGGTCTCCGCGCACCCGCGACCGCCGCAGCTGCACGCCAACCCGTCCGGCTCGACGACGATGTGACCGATGTGTCCCGCGTTGCCGGTCCGCCCGCCGAACGGCCGTCCGTCGAGCACCAGCCCACCGCCGACGCCGGTCGACACGACCAGCCCCACCATGTACCGCGCGCCCTGCCCTGCCCCTCGCCAGTGCTCGCCCAGCGCCATGCACACCCCGTCGCCCGCCAGTTCTACCGGCACGCCGGGGAACAGCGAGGCCACCGACGACCGCAGCGGGAACGCTTGCCACGAGGGCACGTTGATCGGCGACACGGTGCCCGCGACGGTGTCCACCGGCCCTGCCGACGCGATCCCGACGCCGGCGACCGCCGAGTCCTGCACCACGGACGACACCACCGACACGACGGCGTCCCAGGGCGAAACAGCGGGGGTCGGCACGCGCGACGAACGCACGACAGCGCCGAAGGGGTCCACCAGGGCGGCGGCGATCTTGGTGCCGCCGAAGTCCAGTGCCAGCACCAGATCAGTCACGGTGACCCAGCTTAACCAGCCACTTCGAGCCTGATGGGTGCAGTGGTCCGAACCAGGTCCCCTGCGGTCACCCGCACCACGGCGGTCCACTCGCCGGCAGGAGCCCAGGCGGGTGCCGACAACGTGAAGTCCAGCGGCAGCCTGCCCTGCGCCGGCAGCAGGCCGCCCACGCGGAACGGTCCCACCAGCTCCCAGGACGACCGCGGCGACAGCAGCCTGGCCTCGACGGGCAGGTCGCCCAGCGCACCGGAGGCCAGCACCACCCGCACCGAAGCCGTCTCCCCGGGCCGCACCGACACGACCGACGGCGAGGACGCCACCCACAACACCTCGACGGGATCGGACGAGTCCCACTCCGGCACGGTCAGCAACGCCACGTCGTAGACCTCGAACGGCAACCCCTCCAGCACCGCCCGCACCGGGTAGCACCCCGGCGTCAGCGGTCCGGCCAGCCGGACCTCGGCCGAGACGTGGCCACCCGCGGGCAACGACACCGGCAACGAGTCCCACGACGCTGACCAGCCGGCAGGCAGCACCAGCCGCACGACACCGGAGAAAGCGTCCCCGTCCGACACCGCCACGACCCGCAACCGCGCCGGTCCCAGCACCTCGACCAGCACGTTCGCGCCCAAGCCTCCCAACGGCGCCGGCTCGTGCAGCCAGTACCGACCGAACACCGGCGTCACCGCAGGCTCAACCGGTCCCAGCGGTTCCCCGGCCGCCGCCCGGCGCGCGGGCACGGCGCTCAGCACCCCGCACGAAGGCGACCGCGATCCCAGAACAGCGAACAACCGGGACGGCCCGAGGTGGTCCACCGAGTTCCAGAGCACGAAGGTGGAGGAGCCGACCATCTTCTCGCCGACCTCGCTGTGCCACACGGAAACCGGCCCGACCAGCCGAGGTGCCTCCACGGCGCGCCCGTCCACGGCCACGAGCGACGGGATCGGGTCGTAGGACAGCACGTAGTGAGTGGACGCGATCTCCGTGCCGTGGCCGCGCTTCCAGCCGTGGTCGACGGAGTCCTCGACCAACGAGAACGTCTGCCACCCGCGCGCAGGCACGTCACGCGCCAAGAACGTCACCGTCACGCCATCCACCAGCGTGGGCAGCACGACCCCGTCAACCTCCACGTGCACGTTGCGCTCGCACGGCAGATGAACGGACACGACGTCGGTGCACGCCACGGTCAACGGGTTCCACACCACAACCGACGAGTCCACAGTGGACGTCAGCGCCGCCAGAGACCGCGACACGACCTCCGACCGCAGGTCAAAGGCTTCACGAGGATGCGCCACCGCAGCACGGGCCAACGCCGAAGCAGGAAACGCCGCCCCGCTCAACCGTGCGGCGTGCGAGGCGAACACGGCAGCAGGCGAGTCATCAGCAACGCCAGCAGGCACGGGCACACCGCCGCGCACGTAGTAGTCGCGAGGCAACGAACAGACGACCCGCGGCCACGTGTAGCGCGCGCTCCAGTCGTGGTGCAGAGCAGTCACCCACGGACTGGGAGCCTCCGAAGCAGCACCGACAGGCATCATCACGTGCGGCGCCGAAGCAGCAGACCGCATCTCCAGGAATGCGGCGTACACCGACCGCGAAGCCTCACCCAACGAAGACGCTGCCAGCGAAGGCCCGTCAGGCAGAACGAACAGCACCGGCGCCACACCGACCACATTGGACTCGGACCCGACGACCTCGATCCGTCCCTCCGAGATCAGCCGCAGCCACAACGACCGGTGCTCCGGGAACGTGTCCCAGTACGGCTGCACCAACTCCACCGACGTCACCGCGAACCGGTACGCGGGATCGGTCAGCGCGAGATCCAGATGAGCCCGCAGCACCGGGAAAGCGGCGTCCCCGGCCACGTGCGCCACGAGATGCACCGTCCACCCCGGCGAGCCCACGACCAGCGAGAACGCGCACGACTCCTCGCCTGCGTCGGACCGCACGACCGCGACCGCCGGCACCACCGCGCCGGGCTGGTGCTCGGACACGTCGACCGCGACCTCGTACCCGAACGGGCCCGGCCGCAACGACCCGCCGTGCCGCGGCGAGTGCAGGCCGGGCCCCGACACGTGGGCGCGCACCGGCCCCGCCGACCCAGGCGAGGTCAGCCGCACCACCTGCAGCAGCGCGGTCCGAGGTCCGACGAACAGTTCGGTCGACTCGGCGACGATCACCGGAGAATCGCACCACTGATCACCACCGGGCGGAATTCCCCGATGGTGGCGAAACTAGCGCTTGAGCATCCGCGTGAGACCAGCCGCCACCGTCGTCGCCAGGATCCACCCGGTCACGATCAACCCGGACGCGATGTACTGCGACGCGCCCGGCGTCTGCCAGCGGTTCTTGTTGCCGAAGTCGACGATCGGCACCACCAGGTCGATCGTGTAGATCCACGCGTTCCACGGCAGGTGGTCGTCGTCGTTGATCTCGATCAACGGCCCCTTGAACTGGAACCACAGGCTGCCCACGACCCACGCCGCGATCAGCCACCCGAGAGCACGTGCCGGCCGGTACCCGTAGCCGACCATCGACCGTTGCAGGAAGCTCCACACCAGCACCAACGGCCCGAAGAACCGCATGCCCTCGGCGACCGCCTTGTACCGCAGGCGTTGCTTCTCGATCAGCACGGTCGAGGCGTGCTCCTCGTTGCCGGCCGCGGTGAGCATCTCGGCGAACTGGTCGTACGGCCGCGGGTGGTAGCTGCGCCGCATCGCCTGCCGCAGCCAGCGCAGCCGTTGCTGCACCTGGTCGTCGTCGCGCAGGTCGATCGGGTACGCGAGCGAGTCGTAGCGGAAGTCGTCGAGGTCGATGTAACCGGTGGCGTTCCAGAAGTTCTCGTTGTCGTCCAACGACGTGCAACGCGCCTGCCGCAACGTCACGAGCCCCTTCGGCGGCGACACGACGTTGAGCATCAGCTCCTGCACCTGCATGCCCATGGCGTTCAACGCGTGGCTGTCGAGCTTGTAGCCGAGCACCGCGCCGTTGAAGTTCGCCATGCGACCGATCACGGCACGACGGCAGCGCACGCCGCCATGAGCGACGAACTCCTTGTCGCCGCGCGCGCAGATGAGGTCACGGCCGATCGTCGCGCCACCGATGTCGAGCGACGGCTTCTCGCGCGGCTGGTGCCGGTACTTGCCCGGCTTGATCAACCGGCTGCCGCGCAGGTCGAGGTTCGCGCCGACGGTGATGCCGCGCAGCTCCAGCCCGCCGGACACCTCCGACTCGCGCACCACGAAGTTGCTGCCGATCTGGGAACGGTTGGCCAGCACGGCGTCCGCGGCCGGGTTGTCCACGGCGGCCCGTTCGATCGTGATGCTGCCGCGCACGTGCGTGTCGACCATGCGCAGCTGGCCCTTGATCTTCACACCGCGGCCGACGACGTCACCGCCGATCTCCGCGCCGTCGACGTGCAACGCGCGCCCCGAACCGGTCGGGTCGGTGCCGACCGAGTTGGGCGACACCGCGTCCAGCACGGCCTCCGCCAGCGACAACGTGCCGCCGATCTTGGCGTTGACCGCACGGATCGTGCCCTGGCTCGTGAACCCGCGGTCGAGCTCCAGGTCGCCGGTGACGTCCACGCGGTCGAGGACCAGCGTCGCGGACGGGTCGGCGTGCGGGTCGCTGGTCGGCTCGAAGTCCGAGCCGCGCGTGAGCGTCGCGCCGCTCAGCGACAACGTCGAGCTGATCCGCGCGTTGGACAGGAACACCACGCCGTGCGAGGTGAACGCGCCGAGCAGGTTGCCACCGACCTGCATCCCGTTGCCGTTCAACGAGAAGCCGTCGCCGTTCTCCAGCACCGCGCTGCCGAGGTTGACGTTGCCGCCGATCCGCGCGCCCGCGAGCCGCACCTCGCCCTCGGTGATGATGCCGAACCCGAGCAACGCGCCGGCGACCGTCAGCCGGTCACCGTGCAGGCAGAGCGCGCCGGGCACGCTGAACCTGGTGTCCCGCAACAACACCGAGCCCGCGATCTCCGCGTCGGTGAGGTCGGTCAGGCCGGACACGCGGCAGTCGAGCAACGAGACGTCGTTGCTGCTGCTCAGGTTCCGCGCCTCGAAGCCGGGCAGGTCGCAGTCGGTGAACGAGATGCCCGCGAGGTTCGCCTGACGCACGTCCGGCGCCGCCTCGAAGACGCACCGCTCGAACTCCAGCACGTACGGCACCTCGACCGCGCGCAGGTCGAGGACGTCGGTGACCACCCGGTCCACCACGCGGATGACGGGTGGGGTGCTCGGCTTGCGCCGAGGCAACCTCCACCCGCCACCACCTGAGTTGTCGTTCTCCCCCAACAGCCCCCGCAGCACGTCCGCCGCGGAGACCCTCCCCCTCGCCACGCGACTAGACCGGGTCGCTCGGGCCGTGGTGCGTCGGGTCCAGGACGCGCGCCAGGAACTCCTGGGTGCGCGGTTCCTGCGGGTTGCCGATCACCTCGGCCGCAGGGCCCTCCTCGACGATGTAGCCGCCGTCCATGAAGATCACCTTGTCGGCGACCTCGCGGGCGAACTGCATCTCGTGCGTGACGACCAGCATCGTCATGCCCTCGTCGGCGAGCTGGCGCATGACGCCGAGCACGTCACCGACGAGCTCGGGGTCGAGTGCCGACGTCGGCTCGTCGAACAGCATGACCTCGGGGTCCATCGACAACGCCCGCGCGATGGCGACGCGCTGCTGCTGACCGCCCGAGAGCTGCGCGGGCATCGAGTGCGCCTTCTCGCTCAGCCCCACGCGTTCGAGGTTGTGCAGCGCGACCTTCTTCGCCTCCTCCTCGGAGCGCTTGAGGACCTTGCGCTGCGCCACCGTGAGGTTCGCGAGGACGTTGAGGTGCGAGAACAGGTTGAAGCCCTGGAACACCATGCCGATCTTGGTCCGGGCCCTGTCGATGTCGACGTCCGGATCGGTCAGCTCGGTGCCGTTGACGACGATCTTGCCGCCGTTCGGCTCCTCGAGGATGTTCACGCACCGCAGCAACGTCGACTTGCCGGAACCCGACGGGCCGATGATGCAGACCACGTCACCACGGTTGACCTGCAGGTCGATGTTCTTGAGGACTTCCAGCGGGCCGAACGACTTCTTCAGCCCGGTGATCTCGACGGCGACATCGCTCATGCCGACACCTTCTTCTTACCGCTGGTGCCACGACGCTCCAGGTACCGCGAAAGATAGCCGAGCGGCAGCGTGATGATCAGGTAACACAGACCCGCGATGAGGATCGGCGTGAGGGACGGGCTGCGGCTCAGCGTCTCCCGGCCGAACTTGGTCAGCTCGTACTGCTCGCGGAACAGGCCGAGGATGTAGATCAGCGAGGAGTCCTTGGTCAGCAGGATCAGCTCGTTCGTCAGCGGCGGCAGGATGATCCGGAACGCCTGCGGGATCACGATCGTGATCATCGCGCGGCCCTGCGACATGCCGAGCGAACGGGCGGCCTCGACCTGGCCCTTCGGCACGGCCTGGATGCCGGCGCGGATCGTCTCCGCCATGTACGCGGCACCGACGCCACCGAGCGCCAGCATGACCGTGGTCAGCGGCGGGAACTGCATCTGGAACGCGATCGGCACGCCGTAGTAGATGCCGATGAACACCAGCAGCGCGGGCACGCCGCGGAAGAACTCGATGTAGACGGTCGCGATCCACCGGTACGGAGCGACCGAGGACAGCTTCATGAGCGCGAGAACGAGGCCGAGCGCGAGTCCGAACGCGAAGCCGAGCGCGGTGTAGATGATGGTGTTCTTCAACGCCACGGTGATGACGTTGGGGAACATCGAGGCGGCGATCTCGGTGTTGAAGAACGCGCCCTTGATCTGCCCCCAGTCGGCCAGGAAGGCGACCAGGGCGGCGATGACTACCAGAAGTCCGTACTGCGCGTAGCGGATGTACTCCGCGCGCTTGCGCTTGGACATGGCCATTGCGGCTCCTACCGGAGGTGGTTCGGACAAGCGGCGGGGCCGGCGCGTTCGAGCTCGCACCGGCCCCCAGAACCGCGACTACTTCGACGTCGGCTTCTTGCCGAACCACTTCTCGTAGATCGTGTCGTAGCGGCCGTCGGACTTGGCCTTCTTCAACACGTCGTTGACCTTGGTCTGCAGGGCGGTGTTGCCCTTCTTGATGCCGATGCCGTACTGCTCACCGGTCGCGAACTCCGTGGTGACCTCGGTGTCCGGGAACTCCTTGGCGTAGTCGTAGAGCACGCCGTTGTCGTTGATCACGGCGTCGACGGCGCCGGTGCGCACGGCGGTCTCCGACAGCGGGAGGTCCTCGAACTGCACGACGGTGTAGCCGTTGGCGGCCGCGTTGTCGTTCGCGTACTTCTCACCCGTGGTGTCCTGCTGGACGCCGAGCTTCTTGCCCTTGAGGTCGGCCAGGGCCTTGAGGTTCGACCCCTTCTTGACCAGCAGCGCCTGCGAGGCGTCGAAGTACGGGTCGGAGAAGTCGATCGCCTGCTTGCGCTCTTCGGTGATCGTCATGCCCGCCGCGGCCAGGTCGCACTGGTTCGCGTTGAACGACGTGCCGGACGTGATCGTCTCGAACGGCGTGTCGAAGATCTGCTGGGTGACACCCAGCTCCTTGGCGACCAGGTCGACGAGGTCGACGTCGAAGCCGACCGTCTTGTCGCCCTCGCTGAACTGGAACGGCTTGTAGGACAGGTGGGTGCAGGTGACGAGCTTGCCGCTCTGCACCAGCGAGACGCCCGAGTCGCCAGCGGGCTGGTTCACGGGAGTCGCGCAGCCTGAAGCTGCCATCACGGCCAGTCCCAAGGCCGGGATCATGGCCATCAACTGCCTGGTTCGACGAGCCACTGCGTCACTCCTCGTAACTGTCGCGGACGAGTGAACGGGATCCTGCCACTCGGGTGACGCCCTGGACAGCACGTGCGTGTTACAGGCCACTCCCTTGCAACGATCTTCTGTCAAAAGAGTGTTCTGGACGCAGAATCTTGCGTGATTTGGCTCAGATCACACAACATCTGCACGTATTGCGCACGAATGATTACTACCAGCTAGTACTTTCTTGATCAGGATTTGATCACGACAGTGCTGGTCAGCGTGTTCTGTCGACCATCAGACCCGCCACCAGTGCGGTCCAGCCGGTCTGGTGGGTCGCCCCGAGACCCTCACCCGTGTCACCGTCGAAGTACTCGCTGAAGGTGACGTGCTTGCGCCAAAGGGGTGATTCGGAGGCCTCCACCCGTTTGCCGTCCGCCGGCCTGCGCCCGTCGTGGTCGGGCAGGAACAGTCCGACGAGCCGATCCGAGAGCTCGTCCGCGACCTGGCCCGCGGTGACCCAGCGCCCGGAGCGCGTCGGCATCTCGACCTGGAACATGCCGTCGTGGAACGCGCAGACCGTGCGCAACGCCTCGACCAGCAGCGCGTTGGTCGGCAGCCAGATCGGCCCGCGCCAGTTCGAGTTGCCGCCGAACATCGGCGTGTGCGACTCGCCGGGCTCGTAGCCCATGCGGTGGTCCTGGCCGGCGACCTTGACCTCGAGGCCCTCGCGGTGGGCGGCGCTGAGCGAGCGGATCCCGTGCGGCGACAGGAACTCCTGCTCGTCCAGCATCCGGTGCAGCACGCGCTTGAGCTTGTCGTCGTCCAGCAGCGACACGAACGCGCCGCGCTCGTAGTGGAACGTGATGAACTGCCGCAGCTCGGGCCGGCGCTTCAGCAGGTGCTCGAGCCGGCTCGTGAACCCGTGCAGCTCCTCCAGCACCCACGGCTCCAGGACGGCGGACGCCAGCAGCGGGATCAGCCCGACCATCGACCGCACGCGCACCGGCTCGGACTCGACCGACCCGTCGTGGTGCCGGCGGGACACCCGGTCGTAGCAGAAGCCGTCCTCGTCGTGCCAGATCCCGCCGCCGTGTGAACCGAAGTGCGTGAACGCCCCCGCGATCGACAGGAAGTGCTCGACGAACTTCGTCGCGACGTCCTCGTAGGACTCGTCGTCGCGCGCCAGCTCCAGCGCGATCTGCATCAGGTGCAGGCTGTACGCGGCCATCCACGACGTGGCGTCCGACTGCTCCAGCCGCCATTCGCCGAGCATCGGCTCCGACCGGTTGACCGGCCCGATGTTGTCCATGCCGAGGAACCCGCCCTCGAACAGGTAGCTGCCGTCGGCGTCCTTGCGGTTGACCCACCACGAGAAGTTGAGCAGCAGCTTGTGGAAGATCTTGGCGAGGAACCCGCGGTCCCTGCTCCCGTCGGCCCGGTACACCTGCAACGCCGCCCAGGCGTGCACCGGCGGGTTGACGTCCCCGAACTCCCACTCGTAGGCCGGAATCTGCCCGTTGGGGTGCATCATCCACTCGCGGCAGAACAGCAGCAGCTGCTCCTTCGCGAACGCCGGGTCCACGAGCGTGAACGGAATCGTGTGGAACGCCAGGTCCCAGGCCGCGAACCAGGGGTACTCCCACTCGTCCGGCATGGAGATCACGTCGGCCACGTCGAGGTGCCGCCAGTGCACGTTGCGAGCCTCAGGGGTGCGGCGTGAACTGGGCGCCTCGGGCTTCGTCGGGTCGCCGTCCAGCCAGTCGCGCGTGCGGAACCGGTAGTGCTGCTTGGTCCACATGAGGCCCGCGAGCGCACGCCGCAGCACGTGCTTCTCCTCCGAGCCGGTCTGCGGCGCGATCGCGTCGTGGAACTCGTCGGCTTCGGCTTTCCGCTGCCGCATCGTCTCCTCGAAGCTCGGCCCGAACGGGTCCAGGTGCCCGTCCCCGCCGATCAGCCGCAGCCGGATCGTCACCGTCTCGCCCGGCTCCACCGGGTCGAACGAGTACCAGGCCGCGAACTTCGTGCCGGCCACCCCGGCGTCGTCGGGCCCCACGACCTGGCACGTGGACGTGCTCCCGCGCACCACGTAGTCGCAGATGCCGTCCTTCGTCCACGGCGACGGGTTCCGCTCGGCCCCGAACAACGCCATCTCGTTGGTCTCGTTGTCCGTCACCAGCATCGTCGGCGAGTCGCCCAGGTGCAGCGTGTACCGCCCCAGGTTCCCGTGGTCCGCCGTCACCTTCCTGCCGGTCGTGGTGCTGGCCACGAGCTGACACGGCCGCTGGTCGCGGCCCCAGGCCCACGTGTTGCGGAACCACAGCTGCGGCAACAGGTGCAGCGGCGCGTCCTCAGGCCCCTGGTTGGTGGCGCTGATCTCGACGCAGATGTCGTCCGTCTCGGCCTTCGCGTACGTGATCTGCACGTCGAAGAACCGGTTCTCGTCGAGCACGCCGGTGTCGCTCAGCTCGGGCTCGCGGTTCTCCCGGCCGGCGTTGCGCGCCATCTCCCGCAGCTGCCCGTACGGGAACTCCCGGTGCGGATACCGGTAGACCATCTGCATCCACGAGTGGGTGGGCGTCCCGTCGGTGATCCACCAGTGCTCCTTGACGTCCTCGCCGTGGTTGCCCTCTTCGTTGGCGAGACCGAAGTAGCGCTCCTTGAGGATCGGGTCCTTCCCGTTCCACAGGGCGAGCGCGAAGTTCATGAACCCGTGCACGTCGCAGATGCCGGCGATGCCGTCCTCACCCCAGCGGTAGGCACGGGAACGGGCGTGGTCGAACGGGAACGACGCCCAGGCGTCCCCCTCTGGCGAGTAGTCCTCCCGGACCGTGCCCCACTGGCGACCCGACAGGTACGGCCCCCACAGCCGCCACGGCGAAGTCGGTGCATCCGACTCCGCGAGACGCGCCCGTTCCGCTTGTTCGCCCATCGCCCCAGTGTGGGACACCAGCGAGGACGGCCGGTCGGGCCCACGTCTTGTCTGAGTGTTTCCTCACTAAAAGTCGACTGGAATGGGTGCCGGGTGTGACCTGTTCGGCCCATTTGGGTCGTGCCCGAACGAGCGCACGATGCACGGGTGACCGAGGACGAGGTCTTCGAGCAGGCCGTGGCGACGGCGCTGGAGCCGGGCGACCCGGAGTCGTTGCGGGCGGTGCTGCGCGGGGCCAAGCCGTGGATCGTCGCTTCTGCGCGGGTCCAGCACGACCGCTACGCGAAGCTCGCCGTCGGCACATCGGGGTTCGCGGCGAGGCGTCCGTTCCTGTGGCGCTTCCTGCTGCTCGTGGTGCTTCCGGTGACTGAGTGGGTGCTCGCGGTGCTGTTGTTCAAGTACGGCGTCAACGGCAACCCGGCGATCCCCGTCGTCGGCTACACGGCGCCCGTCGCCGGGACCGCCGCGGTGATGCTCGCGGTGTCCTACACGAACGTGATCGGAAGGACGGTCGCGTGGTGGTGGGGGCTCGCGGGGCTGGGCTTCATCAGCCTCACCGTGGTCGCCGCGAACATCGGCGTGCTGGTGACGGGCGCCTGGCCGGCGGTTTTCGCCACCGTGCCGCTCGGGTTCGGACTCCTGTGGGGCGTGGTCCGGCTGACCGAGGCCCTCACCGCGCTCCTGCCCCCGGCGATGATCGCCGGCAGGGCCGCCGCGGCGCGGAACGCGCTCGACGA
The DNA here is from genome assembly GCF_050936595.1 of Lentzea sp. CA-135723. Lineage (NCBI taxonomy): Bacteria > Bacillati > Actinomycetota > Actinomycetes > Pseudonocardiales > Pseudonocardiaceae > Lentzea > Lentzea sp. CA-135723. The sequence continues at coordinate 5,944,534 of NZ_JBNJMK010000001.1, forward strand.
GTGGAGGTCGGCGATGCTGAACGAGGGTGTGCTGCCCGCGCTGCGGGCCGAGTCGGGTGGCACCCGGATCGTGCCCGGCACCGCGCTGGCGTTCGGTGACGCGAAGAGCCTGCACCGGGGCGGGTCGCTGATCAGCCACCAGCCGGTGCCCGCGGGCAGGGAGCTGGCCGAGCTGGTCGACACGCTCGACGGCGGCAGCTTCGCGCTCGCCGGCCCGCGCGGTTCCGGCAAGACCAACCTGTTGCGGGCGTTCTGCCGAGGCGCCTACCGCAGGCAGGACCAGGCAGCCGACCTGAGCGTGCTGGTCGCGGCACCGGTCGACTACGTCCCGCGCGAGTTCGTGCTGCACCTCTACGCGCAGGCCTGCCACGCGGTGCTCGCCCACCTCCGCGAGACCGCCGGCAAGGGCGTCTGGCGCCGCTGGCGGGTCCGGCGAGGCGAACGGGGCAGGCTCGCGAGGTCGGCCCAGCGCGGTCTGCGCGACATCGCGTACGTCCAGACCCTCACCCGGGAGACCAGCGGCAAGTTCGGGTTCCGGGGTGCCGAGCTCGCCCACAAGCGCGCGACCAGCCTGGCCGGCCGCCCGCCGACGTACCCCGAGGTGGTGGACGACTTCCGCGAGTTCGTCCGCGCTGTCGCCCGCACGCTGGACCCGGTGCGGGTGGTGATCGCCATCGACGAGATCGACCGCATCGGCGCCGGCGAGCCCGCCCGCAAGTTCCTCAACGAGATCAAGGCCGTGTTCGACGTGCCAGGCTGCTACTACCTGATGTCCGTGTCCACCGAGGCCCAGCACGACTTCGAACTCGCGGGGATGGGGCTGCGCAGCGTCTTCGACAGCTCGTTCGACGAGGTCGTCCGGGTCGACTACCTGGACTTCGAGCTGGCCCGCGGCCTGATCAGCAGGTCGGTGGACGGGTTGCCGGAGGTGTTCGTGGCGCTCGCCTACGCGTTCTCCGGGGGACTCGCCCGGCAGCTCACCCGCTCGGCCCGCGCGATCGTCCGGCAGCCGCGCGGCACGTCGCTGGCCGACGTCGCGGAGAAGCTGGTCGCCGACGAGCTGGACCGCGTGTGCAAGACGACGAGCGACGCGCTGACCGCGTTGGACGACCGCGACGGCGTGACGAAACTGCTGCGCGTGCTCGCTGATCCCGGCCCTGACCTGCACGTGCTGCGCGACCGCGTGCAGGCGTCCTACGCGAAGGAGCACACCGCGATCGGCGACCTCGGGGACAGGGCGGCCGCGCGGATCGCGTTCCTCGCCGTCGTCCGCGACCACTTCACGAACGATCTGACCGAGGTCGTCCCCGCGCAGGTCGACGCACTCGCGAGAGCGCGCCGTTACGCGGGGAGCAACCCGGCGACAGGCCTTGCGCTGCTGGAGGAGTTCAGCTCTGCCTGGACTGCGCGTCCAGCACCAGTGCGACCGCCTCCGTGACCCGAGCCGCGTGCGCGAGGTGCAGCCACTCGTCCGGCACGTGGCAGTTCGAGTCCGGCCCGACCGCGCCCGTGACCAGGAACTGCGCGTCCGGGTACGCCTCGTGCAGCAGCCCCATGAACGGGATCGACCCGCCCAGCGACACCGTCCGCCACGGCGACCCGAACACCTCCTTGCCGGCGTCGTCCAGCGCCGCCGACAGCCACGGCGCCAGCTCGGGCGCGTTCCACCCGTCCGCGTACTCGACCCGGGACAGCTCGACCGTCGCGCCGTACGGCACGTCCGTCGTCAGCCGCTGCTGGAGGGCTTCCAGCGCGGCGGCCGCGTCGGCGGTCGGCGGCAGCCGGAACGACAGCACGAGGGTCGTGAACGGCCGCAGCACGTTGCCGGCGTCGTCGGGCAACGGCAGCCCCTCGGCGCCGGTCACCGACAACGTCGGCCGCCACCCGGAGTTGAGCGCCAGCTCGACCTCGTCGTCGGACATCGGCCGCAGCTCACCGACCCGCGGCACCGACCCCCACAGCGCGCCGGGCGCGGCCTCGACGGCCTCCCGCACCTCGGTCTGCCGCACGGCCGGGATCTCGACGTGCATCTCCGGCACGAGCACCTCGCCGGTGGCCGAGTCCTCCAGGCGGTCCAGCAGGATCCGCGCGATCCGGAACGACGACGGCACGATCCCGGACGCCATGCCGGAGTGCATGCCGCCCTCCAGCACTCGCACGGTGGCCGTGACCTGCACCAGCCCGCGCAGCGACGTCGTCAGCCACATCCGTTCGTAGTCGGAGCCGCCGGAGTCCAGGCACACGACGAGCGCCACCTGGCCCAGCCGGTCCGAGAGGTGCTCCAGGTACGCGGGCAGGTCGGGCGAGCCCGACTCCTCGCCGGTCTCCAGCAGCACGACGCACCGGGAGTGCGCACCGCCCGCCGTGCGCACGGCCTCGATCGCGGCGATTGCGGCATAACCGGAATAGCCGTCATCGGCCGCGCCACGTCCGTAGAGACGTCCGTCACGCAGCACGGGGGTCCACGGGCCGAGGCCTTCACCCCACCCGCCGACCGGAGGCTGCTTGTCCAGGTGTCCGTAAAGCAACACCGTGTCGTCGGAGGAGTTACCGGACGCGGGCACGTCGACGAGCAGGAGCGGCGTGCGTCCCGCCAGTTGGACGACGTCGAGCTGCACGCCGGGGATCGAACGTGACTCGATCCAGAGGCGCACGTGCTCGATCGCGGCCGCCAACTCTCCGTGTTCCTCCCAGGCGGGATCGAACGCGGGGGAGATCGCCGGCACGGCGACGAGCTGAGACAGGCTCGGGACGATGTCGTCGTCCCAGAGCGTCCTGACGGTGCTGGTCACAACTGAGCGGTCCACCTCTCGATCCTGTCACGACTCCGCCTCCGCCCGCGTCCGTAGCCTCTTCCCTGAGACCTCGAACGAAGTTAACGATCGGTAACCGGGACAGCGTCGTCCGATAATCGGACGGCCTAGTCGGAGGACAAAAGGTCGAACTTCCGACTGTTGTCGCTGATCAGAACGTTGACTCGTGTGTTACGAAGTGGGACGGGTCTCACCAACTCGGGTGAGGCCGTGTCAGGATGTGGTCGTAAGCCACCGTCACCGTCGACGGCTGCCTCCGGCCCCACAGGGTTGGCGGCGACCGCCGACGTCGCCGCACGAGGTCGTCACGAGCGATCAGGCGGTCGGAGTAGACAGAGGAGAAGGCGCATGTCGTCCCCTGAGCAATGGACGCACCCTGAGCCGGATGCAGCGCCGGCCGCCACTGCCGCCAAACCGACGGCGGAACAGGTGATCGCAGGCTTGCGAGCGACCGACGAGGGCGGTGCCGACCTGGTCCAGCTCCTCACCCCCGAGGGCGAACGGGTCCTGCACCCCGACTTCGACATCGACATCACGGCGGAGGAGCTGCGCGGTCTGTACCGCGACATGGTCCTGATCCGCCGCGTCGACCGCGAGGCCAACGCGTTGCAGCGCAAGGGCCAGCTCGGCATCTGGGTGCCGCTGCTCGGCCAGGAGGCCGCGCAGATCGGTGCCGGCCGCGCGATGCGCCAGACGGACATGGCGTTCCCGAGCTACCGCGAGCACGGCATCGCGTGGACCCGCGGGATCAACCCGACGGAGCTGCTCGGCATCTTCCGCGGCACGGACCAGGGCACCTGGGACCCCGTCGAGAAGCGCTTCCACCCGTACACGATCGTCATCGGCAACCAGGTCCTCAACGCGGCCGGGTACGCGATGGGCCAGAAGTTCGACGGCAAGGTCGGCGACGACGAGGGAGAAGCCACCATGTGCTTCTTCGGCGACGGCGCGACCAGCCAGGGTGACGTGCACGAGGGCTTCGTGTGGGCCGCGGTCTACGACGCGCCGCTCGTCTTCTTCTGCCAGAACAACCAGTGGGCCATCTCCGAGCCCACCGAACGCCAGTCGCGCCTGCCGCTCTACCAGCGCGCCCGCGGCTACGGCTTCCCCGGCATCCGCGTCGACGGCAACGACGTCCTCGCGACGCTCGCCGTGACGAAGTGGGCGCTGGACGAGTGCCGCCACGGCAACGGCCCGATCCTCATCGAGGCGTTCACCTACCGGATGGACGCGCACACCACCTCCGACGACCCGAGCCGCTACCGGCTGTCGGACGAGCTGGAGATGTGGAAGCTCAAGGACCCGATCGAGCGCGTGAAGGTCTACCTGGTCCGCCAGCAGTGGGCCGACCACGACTTCTTCGACGGCGTCGAGGCCGAGGCCGACAAGCTGGGCGAGGAGTTGCGCGAGTTCTGCACGAACATGCCCGACCCGCCCGCTGAACGGATCTTCAGCAACGTCTACGCGGAGGGCAGCCCCGCCCTCGACGCGCAGCGCGACGAATTCCTCGACTACGTCTCGGGTTTTGCTGGAGGTGAGCACTGATGGCTGCTCCGACCATGGACCGTTCCACGGCCGCTGCCCCGGCGTCCCCGGTGCAGACGCTCACGATCTCCAAGGCGCTCAACCTGGGCCTGCGGGCGGCGATGGAAGCCGACCCCAAGGTCATCATGATGGGCGAGGACATCGGCAAGCTCGGCGGCGTCTTCCGCATCACCGACGGCCTGCAGAAGGACTTCGGTGAGCAGCGCGTGCTCGACACGCCGCTCGCCGAGTCCGGCATCATCGGCACCGCCGTGGGCCTCGCGATCCGCGGCTACCGCCCGGTGTGCGAGATCCAGTTCGACGGCTTCATCTTCCCGGGCTTCGACCAGATCGTGTCGCAGGTCGCGAAGCTGCACTACCGCACCCAGGGCAAGATCAAGCTGCCCATCGTGATCCGCGTGCCGTTCGGCGGCGGCATCGGTGCGGTCGAGCACCACTCGGAGTCCCCGGAGTCGTACTTCGCGCACACCGCCGGCCTCAAGGTCGTCTCGTGCTCGAACCCGGCCGACGCGTACTGGATGATCCAGCAGGCGATCGACTGCGACGACCCGGTGCTGTTCTTCGAGCCGAAGCGCCGTTACTACGAGAAGGGCGAGGTCGACACCACGACCCAGCCCGGCAAGCTCTTCGAGTCGCGCGTGCTGCGTTCCGGCACCGACGCGACGCTGGTGGCGTACGGCCCGATGGTCCGCACGTCGCTGGACGCCGCCGCGGCCGCAGCGGAGGACGGCACCTCGCTCGAGGTGATCGACCTGCGCACGTTGTCGCCGCTGGACCTCGCTCCGGTCTACGACTCGGTGCGCCGCACCGGCCGTCTGATCGTCGTGTCCGAGGCGCCGTCCGAGTCCTCGATCAGCAGCGAGATTGCAGCGAAGGTCCAGCAGGAGTGCTTCTACTCCTTGCAGGCACCGGTGCTGCGGGTGACCGGTTTCGACACCCCGTACCCGCCGTCGAAGCTCGAGGAGGAGTTCCTCCCCGACCTCGACCGGGTGCTGCACGCCGTCGACCGCTCTCTCGCCTGGTAAGGGGACAACCGGAAATGCCGCAGTACAAGCAGTTCCCCCTGCCCGACACGGCAGAGGGGCTGACCGAGGCCGACATCCTCACCTGGCACGTCAAGCCCGGTGACACCGTCACGGTCAACCAGATCATCGTCGAGATCGAGACGGCCAAGGCCGCCGTCGAACTGCCGTGCCCGTGGGCCGGCGTCGTGACGGAGCTGCTGGCCGAGCCCGGCCAGACCGTTGAGGTGGGCGTCCCGATCATCACCATCGACACCGACCCCGGTGGCGCGGCCGCACCCGCTGCCCCTGCACCTGTTGCGGCAGAGGCGAACGGCACCTCGTCCGGCAAGATCGGCGAGGAGATGCCGGGCGGCCGCATCGCGACGCTCGTCGGCTACGGCCCGAAGTCCGGTGCCGCGAAGCGCCGTGCCCGCAAGGACGCCGCGCCCGCAGCCCCTGCTGCTGTAGTGGCCCCGCCTGCTCCTGTTGTGGCGCCTCCGGCTCCGGTCGTCGTCGCCGCTCCGGTGCAGGCGCCGGGCGGGTACGTCCCGCTGGCGAAGCCGCCGGTCCGCAAGCTAGCCAAGGACCTCGGCGTCGACCTGCACGCCCTGACGGGCTCCGGCCCCGGCGGCGTGATCACCCGCGAGGACGTCGAAACCGCGGTCTCCGCACCTGTCGCTACCCCTGTCGTGTCCTCTGTGGACAACGGCACGCGCGAACGCCGGGTGCCCATCAAGGGCGTCCGCAAGGCGACCGCGCAGGCGATGGTGGACAGCGCGTTCACCGCACCGCACGTCACCGAGTTCCTGACGGTGGACGTCACCCCGATGATGGAACTGCGCGCGCGCCTCAAGAACGCGCCGGAGTTCCGCGGCGTGAAGCTGACCCCGCTGGCGTTCTGCGCCAAGGCGGTCATCCTCGCGGCCAGGCGCACGCCCGACGTCAACGCGACGTGGGACAGCGCCGCCAACGAGATCGTCTACAAGGACTACGTCCACCTGGGCATCGCGGCGGCCACGCCACGCGGCCTGGTGGTCCCGAAGGTCCGCGACGCAGACCGCATGTCGTTGAAGGAACTCGCGGTCGCACTCGACGAGCTCGCCACGGTCGCCCGAGACGGCAAGACGTCCCCGGCCGACATGATGAACGGCACGATCACCATCACCAACGTGGGCGTCTTCGGCGTCGACACCGGCACGCCGATCCTCAACCCGGGCGAGTCCGCGATCCTCGCGCTGGGCGCGATCCGCGACATGCCGTGGGTGGTCGACGGCGAGATCAAGGTCCGCAAGATCTGCCAGCTCGCCCTGTCCTTCGACCACCGCGTGGTCGACGGCCAGCAGGGCTCGCAGTTCCTGGCCGACGTGGGCGCACTCCTGGCCGAGCCGGGCATCGCGATCACCTACTGAGGCACGTGCTGTACGGGGTCCCTCGTTCGCGTGAAGCGGGCGAGGGACCCTTCGTCTTTCCCGGCACCCCGCCTGACGTCGTGCAACGCTGCCGCCATGATCGAGACGAACGGTTCGTACTTCGCCGGCTGGGGCACGCTGACGTTGATCAACGCCGGCCTGGCGCAGGCCAAGGGCCGCAGCGGCCTCGCCTGGTTCCTGATCTCGCTGCTCCTCGGTCCGATCGCGACGTTCCTGATCGTCGTCATGGGCCCTCCGAAGACGGCGTGACCGCCCCGTCGTTGCGGAGCGCCTTGCGGTTCAGGACCATGTCTCGCCGGTGAAGCCGCCGCGGCAAAAGAGGCTCCGACGAACTCCACGGCACCGCGGAGGAAGTAGGTGTCCTGGAAGTTCACCAGCGCGTTCCTCGGTGAACTCGGCACCGTCGAAGATCAGAGCGCCGGCGAACGTGCGCTCGCTGAAGTCGGCGTCCACGAACCCCATGCCGGTGAAGTCGAAGTTCAGCTTCGACCAGAGTCCGGCCTCCTTGGACGTTCCGAGCCGGTCGCGCAAGGTCCGGAAGATCTTGTTCGCCACCTCGGTGTCGTCCTGCCGCAGCTTCAGCGTGTCGATCAACGCGTCCACGCACATCTGCCGTTGTGCTTCCCAGTCGTCCGCGAGACCGGCCATCGCCGACACGCCCGCGATGCGCAGCCCCGCCTGCTCACCGGCCAGCAACTCGGCCGCGACCTTGAAGCGTTCGTTGAACAGCTTGGTGCGCTCGCGTTCCTCCTGGTTGAGCGCGTGCGTGTGCGCCGCCTCCGTGACGCGCTGCTTGCGGTAGTTCACCGCCAGCGCCACCACACCGCCGAACCCGGCGACCACCGCGAGCCCGATCTTCAGCAGGTCCAGCGCCTCGGTCGTGGTGAACGCGGCCTGCTTTGGCATCGTCGGCCAGCCCAGCAACCACAACAGCCCGCCGCCTGCGAAACCGCAGGCCGAGGCGACGGTTGAGCAGCAACAGCCACACCACGACGAGCGCCCCCAGCGCCCAGTACTGCCAGGTGATCGACCCCACACAGGTGATCGTGCCTTGTTCAGGTTGACCCTCCAGCAACTGGAGGGTTCACAGTAGTTCTCGTGACGCGCTACCAGATCGGTGAGCTGGCCAGGATGACCGGACTCACCGTCCGCACCATCAGGTTCTACTCCGACTCGGGCCTCATCCCGCCCGCGGACAGGACCACCGGTGGCTACCGCACCTACGACGCCGACGCGGTCGCGAGGCTGAAGCTGGTCCGCACGCTGCGAGATCTGGGCGTGGACCTGCCGACTGCCGGCCGCGTGCTGGCGCGGGAGGTGTCGGTGACGGACGTGGCGCGGGCACACGCGGACGCGATCGACGCGCAGATGAGGACGTTGCGGCTCAGGCGAGCCGTGCTGCGCGCCGTCGCCAAAGGAGGGGAGATGGAACTGATGAACGAACTGGCACGGATGTCGGACGAGGAGCGGCAGCGCATCCTCGACGACTTCTTCGAGGAGGTGTTCGGACCGTACGAGCTGGATCCGCAGTTCGAGCAGCACATGCGGTCCGTGCGGATCGAGCTGCCGGACGACCCGTCGACCGAGCAGCTGGAGGCGTGGGTCGAGCTCGCGAAGCTCGTGCAGGACCCGGACTTCCGCGCTGTCGTGAAGCGCATGTCGCAGCAGCACGAGGAGCAGCGGCGTGGCGGCGCGGACATGAGCCCGCCGGGAGAGGGGCAGATGGAGGCGTTCAACTTCGCCATCGCCCAGGCCCGGGAAGCGCTCGACGCCGGCATCGCGCCGCAGTCGGCCGAGGCACGGGCCGTGGTGGACCGCGTCAACGCCAACTGGGCGGAGGCGCTGAACCTGCCGAACGACGAGACCCTCGTCGCGAAGCTGCGTGAGCTCTCCGACTTCGCCGACCCGCGTGCCGAGCGCTACTGGGTGCTGATCGCGAAGGTCAACGGCTGGCCCGCCATGCCCGACCACTCGCGCGAACGCGCCTGGCTGCGCGAAGCCGGCCAGCCCTTCGGCTAGACAGCACCGCGGGAACCAGCTGGGCGCCCAGCTCGTTTCCGTGGCAACGAAGGGGGTTCGTCATGTCCGCTCTGTTCGAGATCTTCGGTGCCTTCCTCGGCGAGACGCTGGGCAAGACCGAGGAGGACCGCACGAGCGGCGACGGCGACGTCTTCATCGACGGCGAGTGGCACGAGGGCGAACTGTTCTTCGGCCCCACCAAAATCATCTGGGACGAACGCATCATCTTCAGCGACGCCGAGGGCCGCGTCGAGCTGATCGTCGACCAGGACCCGCCGCACCCGCACTTCGTGGTGCTGCACTTCCGCCGCCCGCACGACACCGTGCTGCTGGCAGTGCACCGCCGCGAGCTCAAGCGAGTGGGCGCAGTCCTGACCCTGCCCCTCTGACGAGGACCTACTTCCGGCGGCGAACCCCGGCGTAGAGGACGGTGACTCCCGCGAACGCGCCGGCGAGACCTGCCCACCCGCGCTGGTTCGCCGCCATCGCCGCGTCGTACTGCTCCTCGGTGAGCTCCCGGACTACACCGTCCTTCGACTCGACGTACTTCCCGTTCTGCTGCTCGAAACTCCCAGCGGAGGTACCGGTCACCAGCGGGTAGGCGAACAGGAAGGCCCCGCCGAAGAACGCGATCACCGCCACCACCACCGCCCACAACGGCAACGTCGGTTTCTCGAAGTTGTAGCCGCCCCGCATCAACCCGGTCGCCGTCAGCAGAACCGCCACGGAGATCACCGTCAGCACGACGTTCGCCGACCGCGGCAGCAACGCGTTGCCGGTCACGAGCCCGGACAAGACGACCACGGCGTCGACGAAGATCACCACGAGCGCGGCCCACTGCACCGGCACCAGTCTCATGCCTCACGACCTTAGGGCCAAGACCCCTTGTCCTCGATCACTCAGCTCACTTGATCTGCATGCCGGAGATCATCCGCGACACCACCAGCCGCTGAATCTCCGAAGTCCCCTCGAAGATGGTGAAGATCTTGGCGTCCCGGTGCATCCGCTCGACAGGGTGATCACGGGTGTACCCGGCCCCACCCAGGATGTGGATGGCCCGCTCGGTGGCCCACACCGACACCTCGGAAGCCTTGAGCTTCGACATCGACCCCTCACCGGCGGTGAACGGCACGTTGTTGCGCCCCATCCAAGCCGCCCGCCACACCAGCAACCGCGAGGCGTCGATCTCCATCCGCATGTTCGCGAGATCAAAAGCGATCGACTGGTTCTCGATGATCTTGCGCCCGAACGCCTCGCGGTCCTTCGCGTACTCCAACGCGTAGTCGTAGGCGGCACGCGCAACACCAACAGCCATCGCCCCAACGGTCGGACGCGTCGTCTCGAAGGTGGCCATCGCAGCCTGACCGCCGGCCTTCAACCCCTCGCGAGCACGGGCGAGCCGAGCCTCAAGACGCTCCCGGCCACCCAGCACACACCGGCCAGGCACCCGGACGTCGTCGAGGAACACGTCGGCCGTGTGCGAAGCGCGCATCCCGTGCTTCTTGATCTTCCCCGGCGACGACAACCCCGGCGTACCAGGCGGAACGATGAACCCGGCCTGCCCGCGGGACCCCAGAGCAGGGTCTACGACGGCGGTCACCACGTGCACGTTCGCGATGCCGCCGTTGGTGGCCCAGGCCTTCTGCCCGTTCAACACCCACTCGTCGGTCGCCTCGTCATAACGAGCCCGCGTCCGGTACCCGGCGACATCGGAACCCGCCTGCGGCTCGGAAGCACAGAAAGCCGCCAGCTTCGGGTCCGACTCGTCGCCGAAGCACTCCGGTACCCACTCGGCGAGCTGTTCCGGCTCACCTCCTGCGAAGATGCCCGCCACCGCCAAACCCGTGCCCATCAAGGACAACGCGATTCCCGCGTCACCCCAGAAGAGCTCTTCGGTGGCGATCGGCAGAGAAAGTCCGACCGGGTCGGCGAACCAGGTCGCGAGGGCTTCGAAGCCGTAGAGGCCGATCTTCGCCGCCTCCTGGATGACCGGCCACGGCGTCTCCTCGCGCTCGTCCCACTCGGAGGCCGCCGGCCTGATGACGTCGCGAGCGAAGCCGTGCACCCAGTCGCGCAGGTCGGTCTGGTCTTCGTTCAGTTCGAGCGAGAAGCCACCCACAGCGCAGAACCCTTCTCCGTCAGGCCTTCGGGATGTTGAACAGGCTCATGAACCCGGCCGCGAAGCCCAGGTCGCCCTTCACCTTCAGCTTGCCCGTCATGAACAGCACGGGGGCGGAGGCGTTGCCGGTCGCGAGCTTCAGGAAGTCGGCGGGCGTCAGCGTCACGATGGCGCGTGCCTCGCGCGTCACACCCTTGTTGATCACGCACGTGGCGTCCTCGATGATGGCCTCGTAGACGTCTTCCAGCACGTGGAAGTGCACGACGGCACGAGTGGCGCCTGCCCGGTCCGCGCGGAAGTGGACCTCCATGCGGCGGAACACCTCGTCCAGCACCCGCACGCGCAGAGCGGGATCCGCGACCACGGCTTCGATCTGGTCCTTCGAGGCGCGCGAGATGATGCGGGCGAAGTTGGACGGGTCCATCTTCGCCAGGTCGAGGTCGGCGCCGCCGTCGGCCAGAGCGCCCAGGGCGTTCAGCAACGCCGCGAAGTCGTCGCGGCCCAGCTTCTTCGGGTCGATGCCGCGGGCGATGACGTCGATGTTCACGTCCTTCAGCGCCGGGTCGTCCGGCGAGATCTGCTGCAACGTGCTGATCAGCTCGGCCGGGCTGAGCTTCGCGATCGCCTCGGTGGTGAGGTCGAGCGTCATGCGGAACACCTCCTGGTACCTACTCGCGAGTAAGACTACTGGCCAGTAGATTGGGCGGCAAGCCGATCGGATAATCTTGCTGCTCCGAACCGAGGGGTAGTGATGCGCACAGAAGGTCGAGCCAAGCGCTTGCCACGCGCCGTGCGTGAGCGGCAGATCATGGACGCCGCCGTGGACGTGTTCTCGCGGCTCGGCTTCCACTCGGCCTCGATGGACGAGATCTCCGAGGTCGCGGGCATCTCCAAGCCGATGCTCTACGCGTACCTCGGCTCGAAGGAAGAGCTGTTCGCGACGTGCATCCGGCGCGAGGCCACGCGCATGATGGAGGCCATCGCGACGGGCGTGGAGCCCGACCAGGAACCCGACGTGCAGCTGTGGAGCGGTCTGCGCGCGTTCTTCGGGTTCGTCGGGGAGAACCGGGCGAGTTGGCAGGTGCTGCACCGCCAGGCGTCGGCGCAGGGCGGTCCGTTCGCGGTCGAGCTCACGGACATGCGCGGCCGGGCGGTGTCGCTGGTCGCGGCGCTGCTCACCCAGTCGACGAAGGCGCCCGCGACCAAGCTGGAGGCCGAGTCGCTGGCCGCCGCGCTGGTCGGGGCCGGCGAGTCGCTCGCGGACTGGTGGCTCGACCACCCCGAGGAACCCGCCGGCGTCGTCGCCGCCCGCCTCATGAACCTCGTCTGGATGGGCTTCGGCAACCTCGTCGACGGGAACGTCTGGCACCCGCCGTCACGACGTTGAGCCGACCAGGTGGGGTCCCTTGCCCCACACGGCGAACTCCCAGCCGTGAACGTTCTCCACGGCCGAGAACTCGACACGACCGGGGATGAACAGCGGTTTCTTGAACCGCACGTCGACCGTCACGGCCTCGGGCAGGCGCCCTTCCAGCGCGGCCAGGCAGCGCGCCTTCGTCCACATGCCGTGGGCGATGGCCCGCGGGAACCCGAACACCTTGGCGCCCAACGGGTGCAGGTGGATCGGGTTGCGGTCACCGGACACCGCGCCGTACCGCCGCCCGATGTCCGCGGGCACCTTCCACACCGCGGACCCGGCCGGCCGTTCCAGCTCCCCGCCCGAGCCGCCAGAACCGCCAGAGCGCCGCAGGTAGGTCGAAACCCCTTCCCACACCCCGGAAACCGACGTCACGACGTCGACCTGGGTGCCCTGCGGATGGGGCCGCAGGTCGCGCGCGGACACCGTGATCTCCAGCGGCTCGTCCAACGTCAACGGCCGCGACTGCGTGATCCGGTTCGCCACGTGCACCAGACCGGGCAACGGGAACGGGAACCCAGCACCCGACATCAGCTTCATCTGCAACGGAAAGCCCAGCACGTGCGGGTACGTCAGCGGCAACGCGTCGCGCAACCCGAACCCGCACACCGCGTTGTAGGCGGCCAGGTGTTTCAGCGAAACGTCCAAAGCGGCCGAAACCGGTTGGGCGGCAAGCGTTTCCCCGCGCCGGAACGACGTGAGGGCGGCACGCAGCAGCATCAGGCCCCCAGCAGCATCTGGCCGCACACGCGCACGATGTTGCCGTTCACGCCACCAGACCCCGGCGACGCGAACCACGCCACGGTCTCCGCGACGTCCGACGGCAGCCCGCCCTGCGACAGGCTGTTCATCCGCCGCCCGACCTCGCGCGTCGCGAACGGCACGGCCGCGGTCATCTTCGTCTCGATGAAACCGGGCGCCACGGCGTTGATCGTGGCCCCGCGCGCCGCGAGCACGGGCGCGAGCGTCTGCACCATCCCGATCACGCCGGCCTTGGACGTGGCGTAGTTGGTCTGGCCGACGTTGCCCGCGATGCCCGCGATCGACGACACCCCGACGATCCGCCCGCCCTCCCGCAGCACGCCTCCGTGGATCAACGCGTCGTTGACCCGCTCCTGGCAGGCGAGGTTGACCTCCAGCACCGCGTCCCACTTCGCGGAGTCCATGCGCGCCAACGTCTTGTCGCGCGTGATGCCCGCGTTGTGCACGACGACGTCGACGCCACCGTGCCGTTCCAGCAGGTAGGAGGTCAGCCGGGCGGGGTCGCCGGTGATGTCGAGCTGCAGGGCGGACCCGCCCGCGGCGTTCGCGACCTTCGACAGCTCGTCGCCCGCGGCGGGCACGTCCAGGCACACCACGTGCGCGCCGTCGCGGGCCAGCGTCGCCGCGATCGCCTCGCCGATACCTCGCGACGCGCCCGTGACCAGCGCGACCTTGCCCTTCAACGTGCCCGCGGGCGTCGCGCCGGTGACGTGGACGACCTGGCCCGACACGTACGCGGACCGTCCGGACAGGAAGAACCGCAGCGTCGACTCGACGCCGTCCTCGGCACCGTCGGCCACGTAGACCAGGTTCGCCGTGCCGCCGCGGCGCAGCTCCTTGCCGACGGAGCGCACGAACCCCTCGAGCGCTCGCTGTGCCACGGAGTCGGGCGACCGGCCGATGACGATCACCCGGCCGCACGGACCGAGCTGCGCGATCGTGGGGTGGAAGAACTCGTGCAGCTGCTTCAGCTCGCCCACGGTCGTGATCTCGGACGCGTCGAACACGAGCGCGCCGTGCGGGGCTGTGCCTGTTTCGAGCTGCTTCAGGAAGGGCAGCCTGGCAGCACCACCGACCAGCACCGATGTCGCGAGTGCGGCGTCGCGGCGCAGCGGGTGGGGGTTCGGCAGGCCGAGCCTGCGGACGAGCTGGCGGCCGAGCCCCGACGTTGCGAACTTCTGGTACCTGTCCACGTCGGACAACCTACTCGCTAGTAAGTCTACCCGCTAGTAGGTAGTATGACGGCATGCGCGTAGCGATCATCGGCGGCAACCGCATCCCGTTCGCCCGCTCGAACGGCCCGTACGCCACCGCCTCGAACCAGGACATGTTCACGGCGGTGCTGGACGGCCTGGTCAGCCGCTTCGGCCTGCAGGGCGAACGGCTCGGCGAGGTGGTCGCGGGCGCCGTCCTCAAGCACTCGCGCGACTTCAACCTCGTTCGCGAGTCGGTGCTGGGCAGCAGGCTCAGCCCCGAAACCCCCGCGTACGACCTCCAGCAGGCGTGCGGCACCGGTCTGCAGGCGATCATCGCGGTGGCGAACAAGATCGCGCTCGGCCAGATCGAGGCGGGCATCGCGGGCGGCGTCGACACCACCAGCGACGCCCCGATCGGCGTGAACGAGAACTTCCGCAAGCTCCTGCTGGAGTTCAACCGCACCCGCAAGGTCAGCGTGCTCGCCAAGCTGCGCCCGAGCCACGTCGTCCCGCACCTGCCGCGCAACGGCGAACCGCGCACCGGCATGTCCATGGGCGAGCACGCGGCTGTCACCGCGGCCCGGTACGAGATCACCCGCGAGTCCCAGGACGAGCTGACCGCGCTGAGCCACCGCAACCTCGCGCGCGCCTACGACGAGGGCTTCTTCGACGACCTCGTCACCCCGTACCTGGGCCTGACCCGCGACCAGAACCTCCGCCCTGACAGCAGCGCCGAGAAGCTCGCCAAGCTCAAGCCGGTCTTCGGCGACACGATGACCGCCGGCAACTCGACCCCGCTCTCCGACGGCGCGTCCGCGGTCCTGCTCGCCACCGAGGAATGGGCTGCGGCCCGCAACCTCCCGGTCCTCGCCTACCTGACGTTCGCCGAGACCGCCGCCGTCGACTACGTGCACGGCGACGAGGGTCTGCTGATGGCCCCGGTGCACGCCGCGCCGCGCATGCTCGACAAGGCGGGCCTCACGTTGCAGGACTTCGACTTCTACGAGGTGCACGAGGCGTTCGCCTCGCAGGTGCTCGCGACGCTGAAGGCCTGGGAGAAGGAGCTCGGCGAGATCGACAGGTCCAGGCTGAACGTCAACGGCTCCTCGCTCGCCGCGGGCCACCCGTTCGCCGCCACCGGTGCCCGAATCGTGGCGACCTTGGCGAAACTGCTGCACCAGAAGGGCAGCGGCCGCGGTTTCGTGTCCATCTGCGCCGCCGGCGGTCAGGGCATCACGGCGATCCTGGAGCGATGAGTTCCGGCGGCCCGCGCGGTCTGCACCTCCGAACCCGTTCCGGAGAAGGATGGCGACCATGACCTTGCAGGCAGTGCTCGAGTCCCATCGCGACACCGTCCCGGCCTCGGCTGCCCTGATCGCGAGAGGCGACGACGTCGAGTTCGCGGCGGTCGGCGAGGCCAGGGACGCGGTCTTCCCGATCGCCTCGATCACCAAGCCGATCGTCGCCACCGCCGCCGCACTCCTGGTGCGCGACGGCGACATCGGCCTGGACGACCCGATCGCCCGCTGGCTCCCCGAACTGGAGTCCCCGCTCGTCGTCCGCACGCCGGTCAGCGAGATCGACGACCTGGTGCCGCTCGCGCGCCCGGTCACGGTCCGCCACCTGCTGACGTCGCGTTCGGGCTGGGGCTTCACGGCGGACTTCTCGTTGCCCGCCACCACGAAGCTCTTCGCGGAGGCCCACCTGCACGGCCGCCCCGATCTCCCGACCCCGGACGAGTGGCTGAAGGGCCTCGCCACCGTCCCGCTGCTGCACCAGCCGGGCGAGGGCTGGCTCTACAACACGTCGTACGACGTCCTCGGCCTCCTGATCGACCGCGCCACCGGCTCGCTGCCGACGTTCCTCGCAGATCGCTTCCACACCCCGCTCGGCATGACGAGCACGAGCTTCGTGAGCGACGTCCTCCCGTCCGGCGCGGGCGGCCTCCAGTCCACAGTGGACGACCTGCTGGCGTTCAACCGCTACCTGCTCACCAGCGACCTGCTGCCCCGACTCACCACCGACACGACCTCCGCCGAGGAACGCGAAGCCGCCGAGATCTTCCTGGAGGGACAGGGCTGGGGCTGGGGCGGCAGCGTCGACATCACCGCGCGAGACCCGTGGAACGTCCCAGGTCGCTATGGCTGGGTGGGCGGCTCCGGCACGGCGGCGCACGTCATCCCCGACCAGAACGCGGTCACGATCCTGCTGACCCGCACGGCCATGACGAGTCCCACCCCGACCGCGATCATGCGCGACTTCTGGCGGTACGCGGCGCACTAAGGCTTGCCGAAGTAGACGGTCCCTCATGCACACTCAGAGTGTCGTTTCGCAGCGACACTGGGGGTGGGATGCAGGACCTGCAAGTGGATCCCGTGAGAGACCCGATCCTCGCGCGCGCCCTCATGGGTACCCTGCGCGACGAGTGGCGCCCGGCGGCCGACGCGATGAGGTCAGCCAGGGAGTGGGAGCGCCGCGCCTACATCCTGCTGACCCTCGCGGCAGCCGCCCGCCGCCGCGCCGAGTGGCTCACGAAGTGGCTGAAGGCGCGGCCGGACGACCACGACGCCGTAGCCCTGCACCACACCGTGAAGTCGCTCAACGGCCATTAGGTACGAACGTTTCTCGTCCCTGCCCGCTGTCCACGGCTGTCAGTCCAGCAACGACCAGGCTGCCGTGCACGACGCCGACACCGTGATCTGCTGCGCCTTCAGGTTCAGCTGGTCGACCATCCCGGCCGGTCCCGCCATCTCGAACGACGCCGCCCCGCTCATCATCCGCGGCGAGTAGTGCGCCCCGCCCTCGGTGTCGCCGATCCGCAGCAACGGCCCGAGCCGCCGCCCCAGCGCCGACGCGTACCCCTCGGCCCGTCGCAGCGCATCGGCCACGGCCTCGCGTTGCGCCTCGCGGATCGCCTCGGTGTCGTCGACCAGCGCCCACGACGGGCCGTTGATCCACGACGGCTCGGCCTGCACGAGTTCGGCGAGCAGCCCGTCGAGGCGGTCCAGGTCCTTCACCCAGATCACGTACTGCTGCTGTGCCCGGCTGCCGACGCGCTGGTTGTTGTCCCAGTTGTCGTGCACGGACAGCTGCCGCGACCGCACCTCGAACTCCTCGAGCAGCGGCTCGACGGCGGAGATGCGCTGGTTGAGCGTGCTCACCGCCTCGGAGCGTTCGGCGCCGAGAGCCTCGAACGTCACGTCCACCTGGGCGCGGTCGGCGGTGCGCTCGACCTCGCCGGTCCCCTTCGTCACGACTTCAGCCATGTGGCTCAGCGAACCGGGGCAGCGGACCATCCGCAACTATTACGGAGTATTGCTCAATCACTAGATAAACGTAGAGAGCGGCATCCGGCCGCACTTCGAGCGATGTCTGCGCGTCTCTAAGGCGGGCGCTAGAAACGCGGATACGGTGCGAGCCATGGACCCGGTGCGCAACCCGTTCGCTCCCGGTGCAGGCCAGCGGCCTCCTGAGCTCGCCGGCCGGGACAAAGAGGTCGGCGCGTTCGAGGTGGTGCTCGAACGCGTGGCCCGCGGCCGTCCCGAACGCAGCCTCGTGCTGACGGGGCTGCGGGGCGTCGGCAAGACCGTGCTGCTCGGCGAGCTGCGGTCGATGGCCGTGAAACGCGGCTGGGGCGCGGGCAAGGTCGAGGCCAGGCCTGACGCCGACCTCAGAAGGCCCCTGTCGGCCGCGCTGCACCGGGCGATCCGCGACCTCGCCGTCCGGCACCGCGCGCCGGACCGCGTCGAGGCCATCCTCGGCATCCTCAAGGCGTTCGCGCTGCGGGCCGCCCCGGACGGCGCCAAGCTGCGCGACCGCTGGCAGCCCGGCATCGACGTGCCCGCCGCGTCCGGCCGCGCCGACTCCGGCGACATCGAGATCGACCTCGTCGAGCTGTTCACCGACGTCGCGGAGCTCGCGCAGGACGTCGGCACGGGCGTCGCGCTGCTCATCGACGAGATGCAGGACCTCAGGCCGGACGACATCAGCGCGTTGTGCGCCGCGTGCCACGAGCTGTCGCAGATCGGCGCACCGCTGGTCGTCGTCGGCGCGGGCCTGCCGCACCTGCCGGCGGTGCTGTCCGCCAGCAAGTCGTACTCGGAACGCCTCTTCCGCTACGTCCGCATCGACCGGCTCAGCCGGGAGGACGCCGACCGCGCCGTGCTCGCCCCGGTCGAACGCGAGGACGCGGGCATCACCGACGAGGCGCTGGACGCCCTCTTCGACGCGTCCGGCGGCTACCCGTACTTCATCCAGGCCTACGGCAAGGCCGCCTGGGACGCCGCCCCGGCCGATCCGATCACCGCGATGGACGTCTCCGTGGCCGCCCCGGAGGCCGACGCCGAGCTGGCCGTGGGCTTCTTCGGCTCCCGATACGAGCGTGCGACGCCCGCTGAACGCGAGTACCTCCGGTCGATGGCCGAGTTGACCGACGGAAAGGATGCGGGCGTCAACACCGCCCAGGTGGCGGAGCACCTCAAGCGCAAGCCCTCGTCGCTGTCGCCCGCGCGGGACTCCCTCATCAAGAAAGGCCTGGTCTACAGCGCGGAACGGGGTCAGATCGCCTTCACCGTGCCGCACTTCGGACGGTTCCTGCTCGGTCGGGAGGAGTGACCCCGGACACCTGCGGTTGTCCGGCCGTCCACGTTGTCTGCCGATGATTCATCGGCGTGTGCCCCAACTCACCGGATAATCGCGTGCTTTCATGCGCGTGTAGGTGCATACTTGGGTTACCAACCAAACAGACCTCACAGAGGGAAGTGCAGACCGAGATGAACTTCGCAGCGAAGCTCCGCGCCCGTCGTGCCGAGGCGCGCAACCGGAAGGCCGTGGCTCGCGCGATCGACATGGCGACCACCCCGTCCATGCGTCACGAGCTGATGGCCATCGCCCAGGCTCAGGTCACCACCCTGCGCTGACTTTCTGACCCGGCACTCGCGCGGCGCCCCGCTAGCGAGTGCCTCCCTACGGGAACCCCCTGGAGCACCTCCCGCGCTCCAGGGGGTTTCATTCTGTTAAACGTGATCCGCGCCACAGTATGATGGCGTTGTAACAGCGCACGTCGGTCCGCCGATGTCACTGTTGACCTCGCGGTGCTGTCGGACCCCCGACCTGGCAGCACCGCGAGGTTTCTTGTTTGCTGGGGACATGAAGATCGCCGTGCTCGGCACCGGCCTCATGGGTGCCCCCATCGCAGCCAACCTCGCCGCCGCCGGACACGACGTCCGGGTCTGGAACCGCACGCGCGCCAAGGCCGAACCGCTCGCCTCGAAAGGCGCCACCGTCGCGGACACGCCCGCCGAAGCCGTCGAGGGCGCCGAGATCGTCATGACGGTCCTGAACGACGGTCCGACCGTCACCACCACCATGCAGGCCGCCGCGCCGTCACTGCCGCACGACGCGGTGTGGGTGCAGGCGTCCACGGTCGGTGTCGACGCGACGGAGGACCACATCGCGCTTGCCCGGTCGCTCGGGCTCGAGTTCGTGGACGCGCCGGTGCTCGGCAGCACCAAGCCCGCGGCCGAGGGCAAGCTCGTCGTGCTCGCGTCCGGTGCGGAAGACCTGCGTGCGCGCGTACAGCCCGTTTTCGACGTCATCGGTGCACGCACGATGTGGGTCGGCGAGGCCGGCCAGTCGTCGCGGCTGAAGCTCGTCGCGAACAGCTGGGTGCTCGCGCTGACCGCCGCCGTCGGCGAGGCCGTGTCGCTCGCGGAGGCGTCCGGGCTCGACCCGCAGCTGTTCCTGGACGCCATGTCCGGTGGCGCGATCGACGCCCCGTACCTGCAGATGAAGGGCGGCGCGATCATCGCCCGCTCGTTCGACCCGGCGTTCACCGTGGAGAACGCGCTGAAGGACGCCCTGCTCGTCGGTGAGGCGGCGGAACGGGCCCAGGTGCGCCTGGACGTCGCCCAAGCGTCCGCCGAACGTCTGCGGCGCGCGGTCGACGGCGGTCACGGCGACAAGGACATGGCCGCGTCCTACTTCGCCAGCTACGAACAAGCCGACTAACGGCCGGTCCGGCAGGGCGTGCGGGCTCAATAGTTTGGCCCGTGTGAACAGACTCGCACGCTCCCTGCTGGCGTTCGGCCTGGTATCGGCGCAGGTCGTGGCCACCGCCGCCGTCGTCTCCGCCACACCCGACATCAAGGACCGCATCGCCGCCATCCCCGGCGTGCGGATCATCAGCGAGGGCACGTCCGGCACCGCGCGGACGTTCGTCCTCGGCATCCAGCAGCCCTCCGACCACCGCAAGCCGCGCGGGCAGAAGTTCGAGCAGCGCTTCTCCTTGCTGCACAAGGCCGAGTCGAAGCCGATGGTGCTGCACACCACCGGCTACAACCTGCCGGGCTCGGTCAGCCCGTCCGAGCCCGCACGGCTCGTCGACGGCAACCAGATCAGCGTCGAGCAGCGGTTCTTCTCGCCGTCGCGGCCCGCGCCCGCCGACTGGGACGACCTGAACATCTGGCAGGCCGCGAGCGACCACCACCGGATCGTGGCCGCGTTCAAGAAGATCTACGGCGCTCGCTGGCTCTCGACCGGTGCCAGCAAGGGCGGCATGACGTCGATCTACCACCGCCGGTTCTTCCCGCGCGACGTCGACGCGACCATCGCGTACGTGGCGCCGAACGACGTGGTCAACGACCGCGACGTCTACGGGAGGTTCATCAGGGAGGTCGGCGACGACCCGTCGTGCAACCGCCGCTTGGAGGGCGTCCAACGGCAGATCCTGGAGCATCGCGACGAGTTCGTGACGCGCCTGGAGGCCAAGGGCTACACCTACAAGCAGTTCGGCAGTGCCCACCGCGCGCTCGAGGTCCTGGTGCTCGACACGCCGTTCACGTTCTGGCAGTACGGCACGCAGTCCCAGTGCGCGCTGGTGCCGGGCGCCGGCGCGTCCGTGGACGACCTGTGGAAGTTCATCGACGCCACCGTGGGCTTCGACTTCTACACCGACGCGGGCGTGGCGCCGTACGACACCTACTACTACCAGGCGGGCACGCAGCTCGGCTGGCCGGAAGCCGACGAGTCCGCGGTGCGCGACCTGTTGCGCTACCCCGGTTCCAGCGTGCCGCGCACGATGGTCCCGGCCTCGATCAAGTTCCCGCGCTTCGACCGGCACGCCATGGCCGACGTCGACCGCTGGGTGCGCTACCAGGGCTCGCGGCTGCTGTTCGTGTACGGCGAGAACGACCCGTGGAGCGCCGAACCGTTCGAACTCGGCCGCGGCACCCGCGACTCGCTGTCGTTCACCGTCCCGGCGGGCAACCACGGCGCGAACATCGCCCGCCTGCCGGAAGCCGACCGCGCCACCGCGACCGCGGCCGTCCTGCGCTGGGCGGGCGTGCCGGCTCCGGTGTCGGCGCTGTCGGTCGACGAGGGCCCCGACTCGCTGGAAGCGCTGCGGGCCCGCCGGGGCTGAGGCACGCTGGAGGCGTGAAGCCGTTGCTCGTGGTCGACGCCGCCAACGTCGTGGGTTCCGTCCCCGACGGGTGGTGGCGCGACCGGGCGGGCGCGGCCGAACGCCTCCGCGACGCCCTGCGGGGCCGCGACGAGGAAGTGGTCCTCGTCGTAGAAGGCAAGGCGCGCAACGTTTCCTCGATCCCCGACGTCCGTGTCGTCTCCGCCCCAGGCGACGGCGACGACACGATCGTCGAGGTGGTCCGGGCCGAAGGAGCGGGCCGCCCGGTGACGGTCGTGACCGCGGACCGTGAGCTGCGGGCGCGGGTGATCGCACTGGGAGCCGAGGTGGCGGGCCCCACCTCGGTCCCGCGCCGCTAGAGCCGGAAGAGCCGTTCGAGCACCTGCGCCACCCCGTCCTCGGTGTTGGGCGGCGCGTGGTTGCTGCACGCCTGCTTGACCACAGGATGCGCATTGCCCATCGCGTAGGCCGTGCCCGCCCACCCGAGCACCGACAGGTCGTTCGGCATGTCCCCGAACGCGACGACCTCGCTCTTGTGGATTCCCCTTGTGCTGCACAGAGATTCAAGCGTCGCCGCCTTCGACACCCCGGGCGGGCTGATCTCCAGCAACCCGAGCCCACCGGAGTGCGTGACCGACACGTGCTGCCCGACGGCCTCGCGCGCGACCTCCATCATCTGGTCGGACTCGCCGTCAGGTGCCCACGCCAGCATCTGCACGACCTGCGACGCCTCCGCGTAGACGTGGTCGAGCAACTCCAGTGTCCTGTGTGGATTGTTGGGCCCGAACCCCTGGAAACCGGGTTCGCACAACACTTCCATCCCGGTCTCGACCGCGATGCCGACGTTCGGGATCACCTCGGCCAACGCCTCGGACACCTTCCGCACGACGTCGAACGGCACGGTCTGCGCGTGCGTGACCTCGCGGTTCGTCAGGTCGTAGATCATCGCCCCGTTGGAGCAGATGGCGGTCCCGGTCAGCTCCAGGTCCTGCACGAACCGCGGCGGCCGCGCCGTCACCACCACGACATCGGCGTCGACGGCGTTGAGCGTGGCGCGGGTGCGGTCGCTCAACACGCCGCCCGGTTGCAGCAGCGTCCCGTCGAGGTCGGTCGCGATCAGCCTGATCATCGCCCGATTATCGGGCAGCGCGCTCAGGTGCCAGAAGGCAATTTCTTCATCGTGGGACGCTCTCGTCATGCGCCTGCGCCGCCCTGGTCCTGACAGCCCGCGCTCTGGCATGCCGTTGGGCCTCAACGTAGTCGTGGTCTTGGCCGTAGCGGTGCTGTTGGCGGCAGGCGCGGCGCTGTTGATCTGGCTGGCTTTGGGGCGGCCGCCGGTTTGGCAGGTGAGCGGCTGGACCACAGCCAACAGCTTCGAGTTCGCCAAGATCGTGCTCGCCCTGATCGGCGGCGTTGGCGCAGTGGTCGCGTTGGTGGTCGCCTACCGCAAGCAGCATTTGGGCGAGGCGGCTGAACGCCGCGAGGACATCAAGCTCTTTGCCGAACGGTTCACCAAGGCTGCTGACCAGCTTGGGTCGGACAAGGCGCCGGTGCGGCTGGCTGGAATGTACGCGCTGGAAGATTTGGCGCAAGGCACGCCGTCGCAACGGCAGACCATCGTCAACGTCCTGTGCGCCTATCTGAGGATGCCGTACCTGGCTCCCGACACGGCCGTCGAGCAGGAGGAGAACGAACGCCGTCAACAAGAAAAGCAGGTGCGACTGACCGCGCAACGAATTCTCGCCGCGCATCTGCGCCCCGGAGACGGCTCCACGCCTGCCAGCACCTTCTGGCGCGGTGTCGACCTGGACCTGACCGGCGCGACACTTCTCGATGTCGACTTCACCGGATGCCATTTCGGGTCCGTCCGATTCAACGAGGCCGAGTTCAGCGGGAGCGCGTTGTTTCATGAAGCGGAGTTCAACGGCAGAGCCTGGTTCAGCGGTGTGCGGTTCGGTAGGAACGCGACCTTCGAGCGGGCGCGGTTTCACCGTTCCGTCTGGTTCTTCAGCGGGAATTTCGCCGGCAGCGCTGGGTTCGCGGGCGTGAAGTTCCTCGATTCGGTGTCTTTCGCGAAGGCTGAGTTCAGCGGTGCAGCGGTGTTCTCGAAAGCGGAGTTCAACGCGTACGTCATGTTCAACCAGGCGAAGTTCGGTCAGAGAGTCGAATTCGGTGTGGAACAGTTCGAAAGCCCAGCGGTGATCGAGGGCGCACAGGTCCGCGACGAGGCAACCGGCGAATGGGTCGGCCTGACCATCAGCTGATCAGCGGGGCTGGTGCTCGCGGGCGAGAAGACCTGAGACCGTCACCGCGGTGGTGCGGCGCACGACGGCGGTGAAGTCGACGCACATCGCGGCGAGCGCCGGATCGGCGGCGTAGGCGTCGAGAACCGCCTGCGGGGGGCGGCTGCCCGGCCAGGCGGCGACCGCGATCAGCATGACCGTCTGCATCAGGGCGGCGGCGCCCTCGTCGCCCAGCTCGGGCAGGTGCCGCACGGTGAACCGGACGAGCGCCTCCAGGTAGCCGTGCACGGAACGCTTGTGCCGCAACGCCGTCTCGGCGGAGATGTTGCGCTCCAGCACCGTCGCCTGGGCGCTGATCAGGTCGCACAGCACCGGCCGGCGGGCCAGTGAGGTGGCCACGAGGTCGGCCAGCCGGTCGGCCCGCTCCTCGGGAGAGCCGCCGGGGAGCTCCGCGGCCTCCAGTTCGGTGATCCAGTCCGCTACCTCGGCCTCCAGCAGCTCGAGCAGCACCGCCTCCCGCGACTCGAAGTAGCGCAGGACGTTGGCCTTGGCGAGGCAGACCCGGCGGCTGAGCGCGGTGAGGGTCAGGTCGGCGACCGGCACCTCCGTGAGCATCGCGGCCGCGGTGGCGAGGATCTGCCGCCGCCGTTCGCCGCGCTGCTCGTCGGTCCGCGCCCGCTGGAACGTCATGCGACGCATGTTACAGACCGGCGGTCCTTTACTAAGAGACCGGCGGTCCGTTATGTTGGAGCCATAAAAGACCGGCGGTACTTAATGAGGGGTTGCCATGTACGAGGTTCCTGACCAGCACGGCAAGCGCATCGTCGTCACCGGCGCGAACAGCGGCACCGGCAAGGAGGCGGCCAAGCGCCTCGCGGGAGCCGGGGCCGAGGTCGTCCTCGCCGTGCGCACCGAGGCCAAGGGCGAGCAGGCGAAGGCGGAGATCCTCGCCGCGCACCCCGGCGCCGTGCTGGAGGTCCGCCGGCTCGACCTGGCCGACCAGGCGTCGGTGCGGGCGTTCGCCGATGCGCTGGTCGCCGAAGGCAGGCCGCTGGACGTGCTGGTCAACAACGCGGGCGTGATGAACGTGCCCGCGCGGACCGAGACCGTCGACGGGTTCGAGCTGCAGCTGGCCAGCAACTTCCTCGGCCCGTTCGCCCTGACCGCCCGCCTGCTGTCGTTGCTGCTGGCCGGTCCGGCGCCGAGGGTCGTGACGATGGCCAGCGGTGCCGCCTACCGCGGGCGGATCGACTTCGGCGACCTGCAGTCCCGCCGCCGCTACCGCCCCACACTGGCCTACGCGCACTCCAAGCTGGCGGACCTGCTGATGATGGTGCGCCTGGCGGACATCGCGGCCGAGCAGGGCTGGCCGCTGCTGTCGGTCGGCGCGCACCCCGGCTACACGCGCACCAACCTGATGACCACCGGACCGTTCCTGAACGGCGGCAAGCCCGGCCTCGCCGAGTCGATCGGGTACCGGATCGTGCCCTCGCAGGGCGTCGAGCAGGGCACCGAACCTCTCCTGTTCGCGGCGGCCGACCCCGGCGTGGTCGCGGGCGGTTACTACGGGCCCCGCTGGGCGCTCGTCGGCCCGACCAAGCCCTCGTCCATGCCCAGGTCCGCGCGGGACGAGGCGGTGGCCGCCCGGCTGTGGGCCGAGGCCGAACGCCTCACCGGCACGTCGGTGACCGGGCTCTCGGGCAAGATCGGGGCATGACTCACCGCGTTGACGAGATGCCGTTGCCGATCTGGCTGCCGGAGTCCGGTTCCGGCCCCGGCATCGTCCTGATCCAGGAGATCTTCGGCCTGGACGGGTACCTCCGGGGCGTCGCCGAGAAGCTCGCCGCCCTCGGCTACGTCGTTGCCGTTCCCGAGCTCTTCCACCGCTTCCAGCCGGGCTGGGTCGGCGAGCACGACGAGGCCGGCATCGCGAGGTCGATGGAGGTCGTCGGCAACCTCGACTTCCCGCTCGCCGTCCAGGACGTGGTGAAGTCCGTCGAGTACCTGCGCGGCCTCCCCGAGGTCACCGGCAAGGTCGGCGTGTTCGGCTTCTGCCTCGGCGGCACCCTCGCCTACGCGGCGGCCACGGCCTCGAACCCCGACACCGCCGTCTCGTTCTACGGCTCGGGCGTGCCGGACCAGATCGGCACGCTGGACCAGGTGACGTGCCCGATCCAGTTCGTCTTCGGCACCGAGGACGCGTTCATCACCGGCTACCAGAAGGTCGTGGACGCGGTCGAGGACCACGACCACGCCGAGATCCACCTGGAGCCCGCCGGGCACGCGTTCCTCAACCACCTCGGTCCCTGGTTCGACCGGGCCGCCGCCGACCGCGCGTGGGACATCTCCGCCCAGTTCCTCGCGCGCACGCTGCCTGTCTGAGGCTCAGGCGATGCACGGCACCGCGAGCTGCTGCGAGAAGAACCTCTCCAGCGGCTTGCGGTGCAGGCGGCGTTCGACGGCGATCAGCTCGTCGCGCCGGTAGTGCCGCACCTGCGTGCGGGTCACCACGAAACCGTTGCGCCCGTCGTCCGCGGGCATCTCGTCGTAGAGCAACGCGTGCTGTCCTTGCGGCACAACGACGTCAGCCAGCCCCTCCGGGATCTCGCCCGCGCGGGTGGCGATGGTGGCGGCCAGCGCGTCCGGCCGGTTGCGCAGCCGGCGGTGCGGCCACGGGACGCCGTGGTGCTCGGCCTCCAGCGTCCGGTGCAACGCCCGCGCAGCGTGCCGGATGGACTTGATCGAGTCGCCGGTGAGCAGGTGCGCCCCGGCGCTGTCGAAGGTCGTGTCGCGCCGGAAACCGGTGCACACGATGACGTGGTCGTACCGCAGGTCGCCGGTGCCGTCGATGGAGGCGACGAAACCGTTGTCGTCCTTGACGATCCGCTGCACGGTCCGCCCGACGGTGTGCGTGAGCCGTGCCGTCGAGGCGATGTTGTCCGCCGTCTCGAACGCGCTGGGCCCGCGCCCGATGATGAGCACGCGCTTGCCCGCGTAGGCGGTGGGGTCGGTCGAGGCGGTCCCGTAGGTCTCGGCGTGCTCGACGCCGGGAATGCGGGGCAGGTGAGGCCGGAAACCGGTGGCCACGATGACGTGCCGCGCGCCGTACGCGTCCACATCGGTGACCGTCGTGTTGTAGCGGACGTGCAACGGCCGCGCGAAATCCTCCAGATAGCGCACCAGGTCGTCCGCGTTGGGAAAGGACCGCTTGCTGTAGCGCGCGAACGGCACGCCGTCGAACAACGAGTTGTCGTCCGTCGAGAGCACGCGGTGCCGCGGGAACTTTCGAAAGAAGCTCGCCGGCTCCGGTTCCGCCTCGACGATCAGGTAGTCGCGCCCCGCATCGTGCAGGAACCGCCCCATCTGCAAGCCCGCCGGACCTGCACCGATCACCAGGTACTCCGCCATCACGCACCTCCCGGCGTCCTCTACGCCAAGCATGGCGAAAAGGTTCAGGCGGGCGACCAGAGTTCCATCATGCAGGCTGTCAGCGCATTTGGCCCGAACCGTCCCGCTGGGCGAGACCCGTTCCGCGATCTGCCGGACGCCGGCAACGTCGTTACGCTGGTTCCATGAGGCTCGTCGCGCTGTCGGCACTGACGTTGCTGCTGGCCGCCTGCACCTCGATGGCCGCACCCACGCCGCCCCGGTCCACCGAGCCGGAGCCGAGCGAGACCACCACCGTGCCGCCGACTCCGCCCAGGCAGGAGCCGTTCGAGATCACGACGGACGTCAGCGGCGTCCGCGAGTGGCAGAACTCGCCGGAGGAGATGGGGTTCGTCTACCGCGTGCAGCCGATCGACTTCACGCTCACGCCGCGCAACACCGGCAGCACCCCGCAGTCGGACGCCAGGCTGAGGTTCGTCGTCGAGGACATGGACGGCGAGGGCGACCTGACCGTCGGCGGCGACGGGTGGGAGTGCGAGGGCGGCCGCGACATCGCGTGCACGGCGACCGGCGCGACGGAGCCCGGCGGCACCTGGGCCCCGCTCACGCTGACCATGCGCCACACCAAGGGCGGCCAGACCCGCGTCGTCGTCCACTGGGCGGACGTGACGCCGAGCGTCATCTTCCGCTACGACACCGGCACCTGATCCCCGCTACCGTCGCAGGCATGGGGAGAGCTCTGGGGGCTTTGCTGCTGTTGTTCGTCGCGGCCTGTTCGGCGCCGCCGCCACCTGTGCAGACATCGTCCGCGCAGCCCGTCACTCCACCGCCGGCGGAACCGACGACGACCGAGCCGAAGCCACCTCCCGGACCGCCGGACTGGTTCGAGCTGAACCCGAAGGGACCGGGCTTCGTGAGCTACTACCCGCCCCAGATCTGGTACCGGACCCAGCACCCGCACGACGTCGTGGTGAAGTTCCGCAACGCCGGTGACGAGACCCTGAAGGCGCCGGTGATCCGGTTCGAGATCACACCGGGTTCTGAGGGCAACGGTGTCATCCACACCATCGTCCTCAACGCCGACGGCGACGGCTGGACCTGCGAGACCACCCGCGAGTCGGCGACCTGCCGCAGCGCCGCGGAACTGCCGCCGGGCGAGGACCTGCCGCAGATCGACGTCGGCGTGGTGTTCGCGCCGGAAGAGGACTACCTGGGCAGCGACATGTCGGACGACCTCACCGTCACCTACGACGACGTCGTCTTCAAAGGCACCATCAGGTACGACACCAGCACCTGACCGCGCAGGAATTGTCAGAGGCGGCTGTCATGATCGCCGCCATGGGAACCTGGGACATCGGGCACTTCGACAACGACACCGCCGCCGACTTCTCCGGCAAGCTCGACAAGGCGGCGCAGGCGGAGCGCGAGAGCATCGTCCGCACGGCGCTGACCAGCACGATCGAGACCGACGACTACCTCGACAGCTACGAGGCCTGCCAGGCGGTGGCCTCGGCGGCGCTGATCGCCGCGCAGCTGCCCGGCGGCACCCCGATCACCACGGCCTACGCCCCCGACGAACCGATGCCGGCCTTCTCACCGGACCTGCGCGCCCTGGCCGCGAGCGCGCTCGACCGCGTCGTGGCCGAGGACTCGGAGCTGGCCGAGCTGTGGGACGAGACCGAGTACAGCGAGAAGTGGCGGCAGAGCGTGGCCGAGCTGAAGGCCGTCCTTCTCACCTGATGGACGCCGGAACAGCGTGACCGTCCACAGTGTTGGATACGGCCGTGACGACCTCGAAGCGCCGTGCCCGTGTCCGCGCCCCTGAGCTGCACGGACGGGCCTGGCTGAACACCGGCGGCGCGCAGGTCGGCCTGAAGGACCTGCGCGGCAAGATCGTGCTGCTCGACTTCTGGACGTTCTGCTGCATCAACTGCCTGCACGTCCTCGACGAGCTGCGGCCCCTCGAGAAGGAGTTCGAGGACGTCCTCGTCACCATCGGCGTGCACTCGCCGAAGTTCGTGCACGAGGCCGATCCCGAGGCGCTCAAGGCCGCCGTCGAACGGTACGAGGTGCACCACCCGGTCCTGGACGACCCGGAACTCGGCATGTGGCAGCAGTACGCGGTCAAGGCGTGGCCGACGCTCACCCTCATCGACCCCGAGGGGTACGTCGTGCACGTCGCCGCTGGTGAAGGCCACGTCGAGGCCCTCAGGACCATCATCAGGGAGCTCGTCGAGGAGCACGACGCGAAGGGCACGCTGCATCGCGGCAGCGGGCCGTACCGGGCGCCGGAGCCGGAGAACACCACGCTCCGGTTCCCCGCCAAGGCCATCGTCACGCCGGGCAACACGATCCTCGTCAGCGACTCGGCGCACCACAGCATCGTGGAGCTGGAAGCCGACGGCGAGACCGTCATCCGGCGCATCGGCACCGGCGAACGCGGCCGCCAAGACGGCCTGAACCCGTCTTTCTCCGAGCCAGCGGGCCTCACGCTGGTCCCGAACACGCACGGCTACGACGTCGTCATCGCGGACACGGTCAACCACCTCCTCCGAGGCCTCGACCTCGAAACCGGCGAGGTCACGACCCTCGCGGGCACCGGCGAGCAGTGGCGCGACGGCGAGACCGACGGGCCGGCCGACAAGATCGAGCTCACCAGCCCGTGGGACGTCGCCTGGTGGAACGGCGGCGTCGCCATCGCCATGGCCGGCAACCACACGCTGAGCTTCTTCGACCCCGCCAGGAACACGGTCGAACGCCTCGCCGGCACGACCGTCGAGGGCATCAACGACGGACCGGCCGAAGGCGCGTTCTTCGCCCAGACGTCCGGGCTCGCGGCGGACGGCGACACGCTCTGGATGGTCGACTCCGAGACCAGCGCGTTGCGGTACCTGCGCGACGGCGAGGTCACCACGGTCGTCGGCAAGGGCCTGTTCGCGTTCGGCCACAAGGACGGCGACGCGGACGAGGCGCTGCTCCAGCACCCGCTGGGCGTCACGGTCCTCAAGGACCACTCGGTCGCCATCAGCGACACCTACAACAACGCGATCCGCCGGTTCGACCCGGAGACGAACACCCTGACCACCATCGCCACGGACATCGCCGAGCCGTCCGACGCGCTCGTCGTCGACGGCGAGCTCGTCGTGGTCGCGAGCGCGGCGCACCGGCTCGAACGGTTCGCCGAAGCCGCGGTCAACGTCAACGGCGAGGCCCACGAGGTCAAGCGCCCTTCGACCGACATCGCGGCCGGCGCGGTCGAGCTCGCGGTCATCTTCACGCCCCCGACCGGCACGAAGCTCGACGAGCGGTACGGGCCGTCGACCCGCCTGGAGATCACCAGCTCACCGCCCGAGCTGATCGTCGAGGGCGCGGGCGTCGGCACGGAACTGGTACGCGCGTTGCGGATCAACGATCAGGTCACGAACGGCGTGCTGCACGTCGTCGCGCAGGCCGCGAGTTGTAGTGACGATCCGGCCGACGAGCACCCGGTCTGCCGTCTGACCAGGCAGGACTGGGGGGTGCCCGTTCGAGTGGTTGCGGATGCACCTACCAGGCTGCCCCTGCTCATGGGCGGCATGGACGAGGAGGGTCCGCAAGCCACGTAGACTCCCGGGGTGCCTGATGTCAAGCTAGAGATCCAGATGCTGTACGACCGCGTCATGGTCCGCATCTCGCCGGAGGACGGCGAGCGGCGTTCCAGCGGTGGCATCGTGATCCCCGCTACGGCCCAGATGGCGAAGCGGTTGGCGTGGGGTGACGTGTTCGGAGTCGGTACCAGCGTGCGCCACGTGAAGGTCGGCGACCGGGTGATGTTCAACCCGGAAGATCAGCTTGAGGTCGAGGTGCACGGCACCACGTATCTCGTGATGAGGGAACGCGATCTGCACGCGGTTGCGACTGAGCTCACCGAGCACGGTACTGGTCTGTACCTATGAGCCGCCGGTTCGTGATCTGCGCCTGATAGCTACACATACGCCACCTCAGGAGAGACAGGGCAACGGGGAGAGCTGTGCCGTACGACGCTGACAAGACGAGAGCGATGCCTCCGGTGGGTCCCGGCGGCACGTCCTCCGAGCAGACGACCAAGATCGCGCCTGTCCAGGTGGACGCCTCGACCGAGGCGTGGCCGTCTGAGGAGCCGGACTCGAACGAGCCGACGATCACCGCGGCCGTGCCCGGTGTCGGTTTCCCCAACGGCGAGGACGCCACGGAGTACATGAGGCCGGTGGCGCCGCCCGAACCGCCGACGCAGCAGGTGCCGCCACCGCAGATGCCGGAGGACTCCGGCGTCTACGGGCCCGTGATGATCGAGCCGGGTGAGGACGAGGCGAAGCCAGGCTTCAACCGGAAGCGGGCGATCATCGTGGCCGCGGCCGTGGTCGGCGCCTTCGGCCTGCTCTACGGCCTCGACATCCTCGTGTCGAGCGGCAACGTGCCGCGCGGCGTGACGGTGGCGGGCGTCGACGTCGGCGGCATGAGCCACTCCGAGGCCGAGAAGAAGCTCCGCGACGAGATCGGCCCGCGCCTGGACAAGCCCGTGGCGCTCAAGGCCGGCGACGTCACGGCCGAGCTCGACCCCAAGGCGGCGGGTCTGGAGCTCGACTGGAACGCGACGATCGATCGTGCGGGCAGCCAGCCGCTCAGCCCGTTCACGCGCGTCACCTCGTTCTTCACCAGCCGCGAGGTCGGCGTCGCCACGAAGGCGGACGACGCGAAGGTCTCCGGCGCGCTGGAGGCCCTGCGCCCCAAGCTCGACCACGAGCCGATCGAGGGCACCATCAAGTTCGAGGGCGCCACCCCCGTCGCCGTCGAGCCGCACGCGGGCCAGAAGCTCAAGGCGGAGGACGCCACCGGCGCCGTGGTCGCCAACTGGGCGTCCGGCACCCCGGTCGACGTCCCGATGGACTTCACGCCGGTCAAGACGACCAAGGAAGGCGTCGAGAAGGCGCTCAACGACATCGTCAAGACCGCCGTGTCCGGTCCCGTCGTCATCAAGGGCGAGGGCAAGGACGCGACGCTGACGCCGGAGCAGATCGGCACCACGCTGGCGTTCGCGCCCGCCGACGACGGCTCGCTCGCGGTCACGCCCAACAAGGACAAGCTCGCCGAGGTCACGACGCCGCAGCTGAAGGACTCGATCAAGGAGGGCAAGGACGCCGAGATCGTGTTCGAGGGCGGCAAGCCCACCGTCAAGCCCTCGGTGGACGGCCTCGACCTCGACTGGGACAAGAACCTCCAGCCGTACTTCGACACGCTGAAGAAGACCGACGGCCGCGAGATCAAGTTCGAGTACAAGCACACGCCCGCGAAGGTCACCACCGAGCAGGCGAACAAGATGGGCATCAAGGAGGTCATCGGCGAGTTCTCGACCGGTGGCTTCGCCCCCGCCTCCGGCGTCAACATCCGGGTCGTGGCCGAGAAGGTCAACGGCGCGATCGTGAAGCCGAAGGAGACGTTCAGCCTCAACAAGTACACGGGTCCGCGCGGCACCGCGCAGGGCTACGTCGAGGCGGGCATCATCGAGAACGGCATCCCCGGCATGGCGGTCGGCGGTGGCATCTCGCAGTTCGCGACCACGCTCTACAACGCGTACTACTACGCGGGCATGAAGGACGCGGGCCACAAGGAGCACAGCTACTGGATCACCCGGTACCCGAAGGGCCGCGAGGCCACGGTGTTCATGGACAACGCGGGCAACAGCCTGATCGACATCGCGTTCACGAACCCGGACGACACGGGCATCGCCATCCAGACGATCTGGACCGGCTCCTCGATCACGATCAAGCTCTGGGGCACCAAGAACTACGACGTGACCGGCTCCACCAGCGGTGAGTTCAACCCGACCCAGCCGCAGGAGAAGAAGGTCAACAAGGCCGGCTGCGCACCGAGCAACGGCGCCCCCGGCTTCTCGGTGACCGACACCCGCACGATCACGGACCGGCGCAGCGGCCAGGCGCGCAGCGAGTCGCGCACCGTCCGCTACGACCCGCAGTTCAAGATCGTCTGCGAGCCGCCGCCCGGCGGCTGACACAATTGCTGGTTCAACAGTGGCCACGCGCGGGTATTCACCCGTTCGTGGCCACTGTTGCGCATGAGGCGCGAAGACACCCCGTCGTCCAGACGCTGGGTCGAGCGGGGATGGTGTTGTACGGGTTCGTGCACGTCCTGGTGGCGTGGCTCGCGATCCAGGTCGCGTTCGGCGACTCCGAACAGGCCGACTCGAAGGGCGCGCTCGGCGACATCGCCGCCGCCGGCCCGTGGTTGCTGTGGACCCTCGGCTTCGGCCTCGCGTTCTTCGCGCTCTGGCAGGTGCTACAGGCGTGCGTCGGCTTCAACTACATGCCGAAGAAGCGCAAGAAGATCGCGAAACGCATCGGCGCCGGCGCCCGCGCCATCAGTGCGGGCGGTATCGCGTTCGGTGCGTTCAAGTTCGCGACCGGTTCCGGCGCTCCCAGCGACCAGAACCAGCAGCAGAAGGAACTCACGGCGCAGTTGCTCGCCTTGCCCGCCGGTCAGTTCATCGTCGGTGCGGTCGCCATCGGCGTGATCGTCATCGCGGTGATCATCGCGCGCAAGGGCGTGAAGCTGTCGTTCGAGGAGGACCTCGACAAGTCCCGCTCGCCCAAGTGGATCCAGCCCGTGGGCCGGATCGGCTGGCTGGGCAAGGGAATCGCGTACGGCGTGATCGGCGTCCTCATCGGCCTGGCCGCGATCAACGCGGACCCGGAGCAGTCCGGCGGCATGGACAAGGCACTGAAAACGTTGGCAGCGCAGCCCTACGGCATGTTCCTGCTGACCGCCGTGGCGATCGGCATCGCCGCTTTCGGCGTCTACTGCTTCGCGGCGGCCCGCGCGCTCAAGGACTGATGCCGGTCGGCGGCCGTCTGCGCCGCCACCGTCATAGACGAGAGCACCTGCCCCGGCGCGACGTAGAAGACGTTGGGACTGCTGACGTCCGGCCCCCAACCGGGCCCGCCGCGCAGCAGCAGGAGGTCGCCAGGACTCGGGTTCATCCCCTCGAACCACGAGTCCTGAGCGACCCCGGTCCGCTCCCACACGATCGACGCCTTCGTCCCGCGCTTGGCCCGCTGGTACACCTGCACGACCCGCGCGAGCTCGGCCTCCGGCGACACCGACCGCAGCTCGTCCATGTGCTGCCGGTACTTGAACCACAGCTCGTCCTGGCGCGCGTGCCGGTTCTTCAGGCGGCGCAGGACGACCACGGCGAGCGCCACGACACCTACGCTCGCGCACGAGATCAGCAGCTCCAGGAACACCGGCCAATCTTTGATTCCGAACGAGGGGCTGTCAACTGACAACGAAATCAAGATGCGTGATGTGAGTCGCTCACGCTAGCGTCCGCTGCATGTCGAGTCCTGAGGCAAGCAGGTCCGGGTCTGCGGTTCAGCCGTCAGCCCCGAAAACCCCCTCAGCACTCGGAGCACCTCTGTGCCTTTTTCGCTGTACCTGCTTGCCCTAGCCGTTTTCGCCATGGGCACTTCCGAATTCATGCTCGCCGGACTGCTGCCGTCGATCGCGACGGATTTCGGCGTCTCCGTCGGCACCGCCGGTCTGCTCACGTCGGCGTTCGCCGCGGGGATGGCCGCCGGCGCACCGCTCATGGCCGTGGTGGCCCGTCGATGGTCACCTCGCTGGAGCCTGTTCGGGTTCGTGGTCGTCTTCCTGGTGGCGCACGTGATCGGCGCCGTGACGACGAACTTCGCCCTGCTGCTGGCATCCAGGGTGCTCGCCGCCCTCGCGAACGCCGGGTTCCTCGCGGTGGCGCTGACCGCGGCGGCCGCGCTCGTGCCCGTGGAACGTCGTGGGCGTGCGCTCGCCGTGTTGTTGTCCGGCACGACGGTGGCGACGATCGCCGGGGTGCCCGGCGGGTCGTTGCTCGGCACCGCTTTCGGGTGGCGTGCGACGTTCCTCGCGGTCGCCGTGCTGTGCGTGCCGGCCGCGTTCGGCGTCCTCACGGGGATTCCGGCGCGGAACGACCGCGTCCTGCCCGCGTTGCGCCCTGAGCTCGCGGTGCTCGCCCGGCCGCGGCTGATATTCGTCATCGTGCTCGCCGTGGTGGTGAACGCGGTGACGTTCGGGCACTTCACGTACCTCGCCCCGGTGGTCACGGACGTCGCCGGGCTGGGTGAGTGGTGGGTGCCCGTCGCGCTGGTGCTGTTCGGCGCCGGGTCGTTCGCCGGTGTCACGGTCGGCGGCCGGTTCGCGGACTCGTCGCCCCGTCCCGTCGTTCTGCTCGGCGGGCCGCTCGTGCTCGTGGGGTGGTTCACGCTCGACCTGCTCGTGGCGGGGCCGATCTCGTTGCTGGGCCTGGTCTTCGTGCTCGGCGCACTCTCGTTCGCGGTCGGCAGCACGCTGATCGCCCGCGTCCTGCACCACGCCACCGGCGCGCAGACCATGGCGGGCTCCTATGCCACGGCGGCGTTCAACATCGGCGCCGCGCTGGGGCCGGTTCTGCTGTCGTAGCAATGAAAACGGGTCCGGCTCACCTCGGGCAGGAGGTGGGCCGGACCCGTAGTCCGTTGTGGCGTTTTAGAAGACGTTCTCGTCGATGTCCATCAACGCGTTGTCCGTGGACTCGGCGATCTTGCGACGCGAGGTGAGCTCCGGCAGCACGTTCTTCGCGAAGAACGAGGCGACGGCGATCTTGCCCTCGTAGAACGCCTTGTCCTTGGCGGACGGGGCGCCGTCGAGCTTCTGCAGCGCGACCTCGGCCTGGCGCAGCAGCAGCCAGCCGACGAGGACGTCACCCGCGGTCATCAGCAGGCGGACCGAGTTCTGGCCGACCTTGTAGAGGTTGCGGACGTCCTCCTGCGACGAGGTCAGGAAGCCGACCAGGGCGCCGAGCATGCCCTGCAGGTCTTCCAGGCCCTGCTTGAGGAGCGCGCGCTCCTCCTTCAGCCTGCCGTTGCCGCCCTCGTTGTCGAGGAACGACTGGATCTCGCCGTTGATGAACGCGAGCGCCTGGCCCTTGTCGCGGATGATCTTCCGGAAGAAGAAGTCCAGCGACTGGATGGCCGTGGTGCCCTCGTACAGCGAGTCGATCTTCGAGTCGCGGATGTACTGCTCGATCGGGTACTCCTGCAGGAAGCCCGAACCGCCGAGCGTCTGCAGCGACTGCGCCAGCTGCTCGTACGCGCGCTCGGAACCGACGCCCTTGACGACCGGCAGCAGCAGGTCGTTGACCTGGGCCGCGAGCTTGGCGTCGTCGCCGCCGAGCATCACCTTGTCCTGGAACGTCGCGGTGTAGAGGTACACCGCGCGCAGGCCCTCCGCGTACGCCTTCTGCAGCATCAGGCTGCGGCGGACGTCCGGGTGGTTGGTGATCGTGACGCGCGGGGCGGTCTTGTCCGTCATGCGAGTGAGGTCGGCGGACTGGACGCGCTCCTTGGCGTAGGACAGCGCGTTCAGGTAGCCGGTCGACAGCGTCGCGATGGCCTTCGTGCCGACCATCATGCGGGCGTACTCGATGACGTCGAACATCTGCGCGATGCCGTCGTGCACCTCGCCGAGCAGCCAGCCCTTGGCGGGGACGCCGTGCTGGCCGAACGTCAGCTCGCACGTGGTGGACGCCTTGATGCCCATCTTGTGCTCGACGTTGGTGACGAAGGCGCCGTTGCGCTCGCCCAGCTCACCGGTCTCGGCGTCGAAGTGGAACTTCGGCACGAGGAACAGCGACAGGCCCTTGGTGCCGGCCTTCGCCTCGACGCCGTCACCCTCCGGCCGCGCGAGCACCATGTGCATGATGTTCTCGGTGATGTCCTGGTCCGCGGACGTGATGAAGCGCTTCACGCCCTCGATGTGCCAGGTGCCGTCGTCCTGCTTGATGGCCTTGGTGCGACCGGCACCGACGTCGGAACCGGCGTCCGGCTCGGTCAGCACCATCGTGGCGCCCCAGCCGCGGTCGATCATGAGCTGCGCCCAGTGCTGGTCGCGCTCGGTGCCGTTGTTGTAGACGACCGTCGCGAAGCTCGGGCCCGCGAGGTACATGTAGATCGGCGGGTTGGCGCCGAGCATCAGCTCGGACGCGGCCCACGCGACGGACGGCGGGGTGCCGAAGCCGCCCAGCGCCTCCGGCAGGAACATGCGGTACCACTCGCCGTCCCACACGGCCTTGTACGACTTCTTCAGCGACTCCGGCAGCGTGGCCGAGAAGGTCGCCGGGTCGTACTTCGGCGGGTTGCGGTCGGCGTCGGCGAAGGAGTCCGCGAGGACACCCTCCGCCAGGGTCTTCATCTCGGCCAGAACGCCGCGCGCGGTGTCCTCGTCGGACTGCTCGAACGGCCCCTTGCCGAGGTGGTCCTGCACGTTGAAGACCTCGAACAGGTTGAATTCGAGATCCCGGACGTTGCTCTTGTAGTGGCCCATCTCGTCAGCTCACTCCTCAGGGTCGCGGCGGGGTCGCCTACTGACCGGTAACAACAGGGTATTACCCGACAGTAACCCCGGCAAGGGCGACCACCCACTGGTGGCGAAGTAGACACTCCTTCAAGCGACCTGAATCGGGCATGAGCGCCGGTCAGACGCGTATCGGGCGCTCGGGAACCATCTCCAGGAGTGCGGGGTTCGTCCGCTCGGCGAAGCTCACGCTCCTCGGCAACATGACCGATTCGTAGGCCGCCACCCCGTCTCGGACACCGTGCTCGGCGATCGCGAGCGCCAGGTCCGCCGCGTCCTGCATGGCGAGGTTCGCGCCGACGCCCAGCGGCGGCTGCAGGTGCGCCGCGTCACCGAGCAGCGTCACGCCGGGCGTGGTCGCCCAGGTGTGGGGCACCGGCAACGAGTAGAGCGGCCGGTGGATCAGGTCGCCGTGCAGGAACGCCGTGAGCGACGGGTGCCAGCCTGCGTAGAGGTCCAGCAGATCGGCGTGGGAGGGCTTCCAGTCCTCACGCGCGCGCAGGCACGCGTACGCGCGGATCTGATCGCCGCTGTTGCGCTGCGACCAGATCATCAGGCCCTCGCCGTCCGCGACCATCGTGCCCTGGCCGGTGAGCTCCAGCAGCCGTTCGTCGCGGTCATGCCGGATCTCGACGAACAGCACGCCGGTGTACTCGGGCTGGGCCGCGGACACAGCTCCGCGCACCCGCGACCAGGCCCCGTCCGCGCCGATGACCAGGTCGAACGAGTCCGCAGAGCCGTCCGCGAAGGTGACCTCGCCACCGGGGGCGGCCGCGGCGATGCCGAGGCCCCAGGTGACGGTTCCCGGGGTGAGCGAGTCCAGCAGGAGCTTGCGGAGCTGCCCCCGGTCGATCTCCGGCCGGAAGTCGCCCTCCGCCGGTTCGTGCCCGACCAGCGCGGCCGTCACGTGGTCGACCCTGCGCTGCTCCTGGCCCTCGAACCGGGCGAGCGCGCGCCACTCCTCGAAGAGCCCGGCGGTGCGGACAGCCTCCTGGCCGCTGTCGGCGTGCAGGTCGATGGTGCCGCCCTGCTGACGGGCCTCCGGCGAGCTCTCCCGCTCGAACACGGTGACGTCGTCGAAGCCCTGCAGCTGCAGGACGCGGGCGCAGGTCAGGCCGCCGATGCCGGCCCCGGCGATGGCGATGCGTGGTGAGGTCATGAGCCCATGAAAGCGGATCGACTGCAAAAGTGCAACCGCTACACTTTTGAAGTCGCTCAACCCGGGTGGTATGGTCGGTTCGTGACCGAGCTCGGCCGCCGCGAGCGGAAGAAGCTGCAGACCCGTCAGTCCATCGCCGAGGCGGCGCTGGAGCTGTTCCTGGCGCGCGGCTTCGACGACGTGGGAGTGAAGGAGATCGCCGACAGGGCCGACGTGTCGGTCACGACGCTGTTCAAGCACTTCCCGAGCAAGGAGGCGCTGCTCTTCGACGAGGACGAGCAGATGGAGTCGGCGCTGGTCGCGGTCGTGCGCGAGCGCGAGGGCCGGTCGATCCCGATGGCGCTGCGCGACCACTTCGTGCGGGCGGCGCGGGGGCACGCCGACCACCCGCAGTTCGAGACCTTCCAGCGGCTGGTGCTGGAGACGCCGGCGCTGCGCGAGTACGGGCGCCGGATGTGGACGAGGCACCAGGGCGCGCTGGCGCGTGCCATCGCGGAGGAGACGGGCGCCCCGGCGGACGACGTCAGGTGTGCGGCACTGGCCCGGTTCGCGCTGGACGCCCGGGACGTGATCTTCGGCAGGCCCGATCGCGAACGGGCGGCCGACGAGGTGTTCGGCTTACTCGAACGCGGCTGGGCGGCCGATCAGCAGGCCTGACCGGTAGGCGAGCGAGACGGCGTGCGTCCGGTCGCGCGCGCCGAGCTTGCGCAGGATGCCCTTCACGTGGGTGCGCACGGTCTCGACGGACACCACGAGCTCCTTGGCGACCTGCTGGTTCTCCAGGCCCTCCGCGATCAGCGTGAGCACCTCGTACTCGCGCTTCGACAGCGTCGGCCGTTCCTTCGGCCGCAGGTCGGGG
Source organism: Lentzea sp. CA-135723 (assembly GCF_050936595.1). Lineage (NCBI taxonomy): Bacteria > Bacillati > Actinomycetota > Actinomycetes > Pseudonocardiales > Pseudonocardiaceae > Lentzea > Lentzea sp. CA-135723. Next base: position 5,984,323 of record NZ_JBNJMK010000001.1, read on the forward strand.
TGCACGTAGCCGCGCGAACGGCAGGTCTCCGCAATCACCCGCACGATCTGCTCCGGCTGGGCGCTGCGCGGCACGACGCCGCGGACACCGGCCTCTAACGCGGTCGTCACGTAGTTCGCGTGCGAGTGGGCGTCGCGGACGAGCCCGACGACGAGCAGCGTCGGGTCGCGGTCGACGAGCAGCCGTGTGACGTGACCCACGGGGTCGAGCACGGAGTCGATCAGCAGCACGTCGGGGCGCAGTCGTTCCTGGAGGCGGACGGCCGCGTGCGGATCGCCGGTCGACCCGAGCCAGCGCAGCCCAGGAGTGCGCCTGACCAGTGCGGACAGGCCTTCGCGGTACAGCGGGACCGGATCGATCAGCGCGACGCCGGGGGCAGGCCTGGCGGGCGGGAGCATCAGCACCTCCGTTCATGCATCCAGAGGGGTGACGTCGTTCCCCCTTCCGCGTGACGCGGAATGAGGCCGGGAATAAGGCCGGAACTGACAACAGGACAAGACGGTTCACGTGGATGAACAAGGGTCACGAATGTGATTCAAGACCGCCGAAACCCTTCCGTTACCCGGCAACGGTCTCGTAAGACCTACGTCACATATCCCGTGCGGGGATGTGCCAGGTTCCGCCGCCCGAGGCCTGGTGCGCTCTCGCGGGCACACGTGTGTGCACGCAAGGAGGTCACATGGGCACCCTCGATTGGGTCGTGGTTGTCGGCTATTTCTTCGTGATGGTCGCGATCGGGCTCTGGTCGCGTGGGCGAGTCCAGAACATCGCCGACTTCTTCACGGCCGGCGGCAAGATGCCGTGGTGGTTGTCCGGCATCTCCCACCACATGTCGGGCTACAGCGCGGTCATGTTCGTGGCGTTCGCCTCTGAGGCGTACCGGCTCGGGCTCACCGTCTACGTGTGGTGGTCGCTGACCATCGGCATCGGCGTGGGGATCGGCGCTTTCCTGTTCGCGCCGAGGTGGAACCGGCTGCGCTCGAAGCACGACGTCAAGTCACCGCTCGAGTACCTGGCCAAGCGCTACAACCTGCCCACCCAGCAGGTCATGGCCTACGCGGGCGCGCTGCTCAAGGTCGTCGACATCGCCGCCAAGTGGGCGGCCGTCGCGATCCTGCTGCGCGGCTTCGCAGGCGTCCCGATCACCTGGGGCATCATCCTGATCGGCCTGGTCACCATGGTCTACTCGGTGCTCGGCGGCCTGTGGGCCGACGCGCTCACCGACTTCGGCCAGTTCATCATCCAGGCGGCCGCGGGCTTCGCGATGTTCATCGCCGTCGCGGGCACCCTCGGCTGGGGTTTCCCGGTGACGATCTGGGACAAGCTGCCGGAGAGCCACAGCGACCCGCTCGCCGGTCCGTACACCTCGACGTTCCTGATGGCGCTCTTCCTGATCAAGACGCTCGAGTACAACGGCGGCATGTGGAACCTGGCGCAGCGCTACATGGCCGCGCCGTCCGGCTTCGCGGCCAAGCGGTCCGCGCTGCTCTCGTCCGCGTTGTGGCTCGTGTGGCCGCTCGTGCTGTTCTTCCCGATGTGGGCGGCGCCGCTGATCGTTCCCGGTCTCGAGGGCGCCCAGGCGGAGAACGCCTACATCGAGATGGGCAAGCAGATGCTGCCCGCGGGCATGATCGGCCTGGTCCTGGCCGGGTTCTTCTCGCACACGATGGCCATGGTGTCGTCGGACGCGAACGTCATCGCCGCCGTGATCAACCGCGACATGCTGCCGCACATCTGGAAGAAGGTGAAGACGTTCTCGGCGGACAACCAGCTGCTGCTCGCCCGGATCACGACGTTCACCTTCATCGGCGTCAGCATGATCATCGCGATCGCTTCCGGCGGTCAGGGCTTCGTGCTCAAGGTGGTGGTCGACCTGGTCGCCGCCACGATGGGCCCGATCGCGATCCCGTTGATGCTCGGCCTGCTGCCGTGGTTCCGCAAGGTCGGCTCGACCGCGGCCATCGCCTCGGTCGTCGGCGGCCTCGGCATGTGGGCGTTCCTCTACATCTCGCAGATGAACAAGGCCGAGTGGGTCACGAAGGGCGTGCTCGTGTCGTGGCCGCTGCTGCTCTCGCTGGTGCTCTACCTGGCGATCGGCTTCCTGAAGAAGGAGCCCTCCACCGAGCGCGACATCCTGCTGGACTCGCTCAACTCCGATGACCCAGCGCCGGAGACGGTGAAGGCGTAAGCCTTTCGTTCCGCATGATCCTCGCGGCGGCGCACCCGAACAGGGTCGCCGCCGCGAGCCACACGTAGGGCATGGGCGTGCCGGTGTAGGTGCCGGCGCCCGCGACGAGCACGACCGTCGCGCCGCTCACCAGGCCGATCGTCTGACTGACCGGGAACTCGCTGCGCAGCACGGTGAAGACGGCGACCGGCACCAGCAGGAAGCCGTAGGCGAACACCCGCGTCAGCAGGTTGGCGTGGTCGGTGATCTCGTACTGGATCGCCGGCAACGCGAGCAGGGTCAGCGCCACGCCGAGCGCGAGGCCCTTCAGCACGCTCTTCACGCTTTGTCCTTGCCAGGAACGCGTCATGCGGTACAGGACGCCTGTGTGGCGCATCGGTTCCGTGGCGTGCGTCATCGTCACGAGACTCTCGAAGGTTCCGCATGCACAGTGGATGCATGGGTAAGTGGTCTCCCGCAGACGACGCGGAACTCGCCAACGGCTGGCGACTCTGGCTGGAGCTCAGCGACCGCGTGTGGCCGGACCCGTCGTGGGACGGCACCCCGGCCGACGCCATCCGCCAGGTCCGCGCGTTGCTCGAGGCGTGCGAGGAGATCCGCACCTCCTACCTGGCCGAGACCGTGCGCCCGTCCGCCGCTCTGCTGCAGCTCCTGCAGTCGATGTCGTTCGTGGCGTCGTTCGCCGTAGACCTGTGGCACGACGACACGTACCCGTTGGACGTGGAACGCGCCGAACTGCTGCACGGCGACCTAGCGTCGTTCGCGGAGCACGTGGCCGGCGTGCGCGCGGCCCTCGCCCGCGGGGGCGGCTGGGTGGAGCTGGACCGCCGCCCGTGGGGCCTGCCGGTCGACTGACCGCGGTCACACCTGCAGTTCGGACTCGATCCGCTTGAGCTGGTGGCGGGCCATCGCGAGGTTCGCGTTGTCGCGCTCCAGCACGAGGTACAGGAACAGCGAGCCGCGCGATTTCACGCCGCTCATCAGCCGGATCAGGTGGTACTGCCGGTGCAGCGTGATGAGAATGTCCTCGATGGTGTCGTTGAGGCCGAGTGAGGCCATCACCCGCAGTTTCGAGCGAATGACCTCGGTGTTGCCGGCCGCCGCGACTTCGAGGTTCAGCCAGTCGCCGCCGCCGCTCGTGCCGAGCGACATGCCGCTGTCGTAGTCGACGAGCGCGACACCGACAGCGCCGGAGATGGACATGGCTTCTTTCATTGCGATATCGATGTTCACGGGGCTCCAATTCCTTGGTTCAACTGGTGGCGGAGACGACGCGGCCGCTTTCCGGTGTCTCGATGGCATGCGGACACGTCTCCAGGTCGAGGAAATCAATGTCGAGAACGATGAGCCGAACATTGCGCGTTCCGGAGTCAGGCGCGCTAGGCGGCCAGAATCGCGCCGACTCGTTCGATCACCGGACGGGACTCGTGCAGCAGACGTCCCAGGTTCAGTCCTTTGTCACCGAGCACGACCAGCAACGAAAGGCGGCCGATCGCGTACACGGCCATGTAACCCTCGCTGCCGAACACGACGGTCTGGCTGAGCGTGCCCATTCCGATCACCTCCGCCGACTGCCTGGCGATTCCGAGGCTGCTGGCGGCGAGTGCGGAGATGTGCGCGGGGTCGACGTTCTTCGCGACGTCGGCGACGATGGGAATGCCGTCGGACGCGGCGATCATCGTGTCGGTCACTCCGGCGACGGCTTCGCGGAGCTTCCGCATTTCGGCGTTGAGTGCGTCGTAGTCCAGTTCGCTCCAGTCCTGAATGGGGAAGGGCGAACCGCTCAAGACCAACATTCCACCTCCGACAGGTTCAGGCGATTCCCGAGTTCGACAAGGCCTGCCCCGGCGAACGCGTGGGCAGTGAACTCGGCTGGGTGGTGCCGACGTCCTGAACAGCAGCTTTGCGGGGACGCAGCCGGGCGAGCCCCCACCGTGACGACGTGGCCGGCGCGGCGATCTCCAGCAACCCGGTGCCGAGCATCCGGGACACCTCGACCGTGACGGGGTGCAACCCGCGCCCGAGCGAGAAGGCCAGGTCCCGGGCGGTCCGCCGCCCGGTGGCGAGCGCCATGATCTCCCACTGCTCCTCCGTGGCGGCCTTCTTGTCGGTGGCCACCAACCGATCCCGATAGGGCGACACGGCACGCCCGGTCAGGCCTTTCAACAAACCTGCGGTTTCCGACAACAACAGGTCCACGGCAATACCGTTCCGCGCGGGCAGAAGAGGCAGATCGGCGGTTTCGTCCAGAAAACACCTTTCGATCTCACCGACCACCACGGCAAAGGTCCCGTCACGAATGGCACCCGCCGCACAACGCTGGATCTCGGCGGACCCGATCACCCCGCGCCCGACGAGCGCGGCGTGCAAAGACCGCATCTTGACACTGCTCACCAGTGCCGCGATCCAGTCGTTCTCCTTGATCTGCCCGGACCGCCGCAAGAGCGTTTCGATCCCGGGCGAACCGGGACTGTCCACCCCCACCACAGCGCCGTCGTGCAAATGAAACAGTCCACCCGCGTTGCCGGCAACGCGCAAAGCGCCGGTGACTCGATCCGCCTGGCACTGCGTCAGGGCGTACGCGAGGACGTCGAATGAGGTTCGATTGTCGCGTCTCAGAGGTCACTCCGGGTTAAATCGGACTTACCGAGCGGGTACGTGACGAGCTGATCATTCGATCGAGGTACATCGCCTATATCGAAAGAGCGACCGGCCGGGTTACTTCTTACCCGCAGAAACCGGTCGTGTCGCTTAGGCATCACCTGATCGAGTGAAGCATTCCACCACGCAAAGCAACCTTGATTTCATTCCCTATCCATTGGAACAACGGAGGTGAGGGAGCGGGCGCGGCACCGCAGGGCGAGAGGAGCGCCTGCACGCGATGACGGCGGCGGCCTGGGGTAGCGCTAGACGTCGTCGGTGTCGTTGAGTCGGTAGCGGCCATGGCTGTCCCGAACGAGATCCGGATACCTGACTGCGTGGTTGGCCGGCGCGTTGGCGCACAACCGTGACACGACGTGAGTGCGGATGGTGCTGTCCGGGTACCGGCTGCCGGCACGGCGAAGCAACCGGATGACTTCGTCTGGCGAGAAGGTGCCGTCACTGCTCGCGGAGGCGAGGCGACGCGCGGCCTCCAACACCTCGTCACGACAGGTCATCGACGCAGGCTACTCGGGAAGGCCCAGGCGACAGACCCCAGAAAACACCGAAGCCGGAGCGGTCTTCGCAGACGCACTCCGGCTTTGGTTTCGCGAGCGGGTGACGGGAATCGAACCCGCCTCTACAGCTTGGGAAGCTGTCGTTCTACCAATGAACTACACCCGCGTGAGCTGAGCTCGTCGCCGATCATACACAGAGCGGCAACGAGCGGTGCCAAGCGGTGTGCCCGTCTTCGGTTAGCCTGTCCGGGTGCTGCTGAGTGACCAGGATCTGCGCAAAGAGGTCGAGTCCGGCCGTCTCCTCCTCGACCCGTTCGACGTGGAGATGCTCCAGCCGTCGAGCATCGACGTGCGGCTGGACCGGTTCTTCCGGGTCTTCAACAACACCAAGTACACGCACATCGACCCCTCGCAGCAGCAGGACGAGCTGACGAGCCTGGTCGAGACGCCCGCGGGCGAGCAGTTCGTGTTGCACCCCGGCGAGTTCGTGCTCGGCAGCACCTACGAGATGGTCACGCTGCCGGACGACCTCGCCGGCCGGTTGGAGGGCAAGTCGAGTCTGGGCAGGCTCGGGTTGCTCACGCACTCCACGGCGGGCTTCATCGACCCCGGCTTCTCCGGCCACATCACGCTGGAGCTGTCGAACGTCGCCAACCTGCCGATCACGTTGCACCCCGGCATGAAGATCGGGCAGCTCTGCCTCTTCAAGCTCAGCAGCCCGGCGGAGCACCCGTACGGCTCGAAGCAGGCCGGCAGCCGGTACCAGGGGCAGCGCGGGCCGACGCCGAGCCGCGCCTACCTCAACTTCCACCAGACCGACACCCGCCGCTAAGACGACAGGTCGCCGTAGCGCTCCAGCACGCGGCGGCGCAGTTCGGGGTCGGTGCGCGGCACGGGTTCGAGGAAGATCTCGTCCAGGTCGGGGAACGACTCGCGCAGCTCCGCCGACACCCGGACGCACGCGTCCTCCAGCTGGTGGGCGGTCAGGGCGTCGTCGAAGTCGAGGCGGGCGCACAGGAGCACGCGGTCGGTGCCGATGAGCATCGTCAGCACGTCCACCACGGCGTCGACCTCGGGCACCTCGCCGAGTCGCTTCCAGATCGCCCTGACCATCACCGGGTCCGCCTGGCGGCCGATCAGCAGGCCTCGGTTGGTGCGCGCCAGGATGTACGCGACGAGTGCCAGCAGCACGCCGATCGCGAGTGAGGCGAGGCCGTCCCAGAGCGACGAGCCGGTCAGCTGGTGCAGGCCGAGGCCCGCGAACGCCAGCACGAGGCCGATCAGCGCGGCGGAGTCCTCGAAGAACACCGTCTTCACGGTCGGGTCGTCGGACACGCGCAGGAAGTCCCAGAAGCCGCGGCCGTGGGCGGCGGACTCGGAGCGGACCTGCCGGAACGCCTGGGTCCACGAGATCGACTCCAGTGCGAACGCCAGGCCCAGCACGATGTAGCCGACGAGCGGGCGGGCCTGTTCCTCCGGCTCGCCGAAGACCGTGCGGAAGCCCTCGTAGAACGCGAACATCGCGCCCGAGGCGAAGATCGAGACCGCCGCCAGCAGCGACCAGAAGTAGCGCTCCTTGCCGTAGCCGAACGGGTGCCTGCGGTCGGCCGGGCGGTCCGAGCGGCGCAGTGCGGTCAGCAGCAACGCCTCGGTGAACGTGTCGGCCACCGAGTGGGCCGCTTCGGAGAGGATCGCGGCCGATCCGGTCAATATGCCCGCAATGGCCTTCATGACCGCAATAGCCAGGTTGACCAGCAGTGCGAGGACGACGGTCAGCGTGCTTTCGCCCGAGCTCTGCGGCTTCTCGCTCATGTCGATCAGCCTAGGCCGCCGACGGCGAACCACCCGATCACTACTGCATTCGAGTGACATTCGGAGCGAGGAGCAACATCCGCGGTGGCTCGGATGTCTTACATGCGGGATCTGCTCCGGGGGGACGCTGATCACCAGGGGGTAAGACGGAACGGCCCGCGTCCGGGAGAGACGCGGGCCGTTCTGCATGCGGGCGCAACTACCATCGTGGGATGGGCAAGCGTGGTGCGGACGACACCGATGCCGAGGTCGAGGCGTGGAGGGCCATGGTTCCGGCGATCGATCCGGTGGTCGAGGGCGTGGTCGACCGGGTGCACCAGATCAGCAAGTACCTCGACTTCCTCGCCACGGAGATCGCCGCGCCGCACGGCCTCAACCGCGCCGACTACGAGATCCTCGCCCGCCTCTTCTGGATCGGGCCGCCGCACCGGCTCACGCCCAAGCAGCTCGCGAACGGCACGCTGAGCCCGGCGACCACGATCACGAGCCGCCTCGACCGGCTGGAGAAGGCGGGCCTCGTCGTGCGCGAGCTCGACCCCGCCGACCGCCGTTCGCTGCCCGCCACGCTGACCGACGCCGGCCGCGAGATCTTCCTGCGGATCGTCGCTGGCCAGGCGGAACGCGAGCGCGACCTCTTCACCGCGCTGCCCGGCGCCGACCTGGAGAACCTGCGCGACCTGCTGCGCCAGGTGATGGAGGTGCTGTCCGGCGAGCTCGGCCCCGCCCACCGGCGCACCCGGCTCGCGCTCGACGGCAAGGAGTAATTGCTACGAACTCGTACTATCCGATATCGTGCTAAACGAGAGGGAGGGGTACGAGGATGGGTGGCTATCCGCTGTCCGAGTGATCGGGATCACGCAACACCGGCACCCTCGGGATCCGATTACCCGATTGGAGTAATCGGATCCTGGGGGAACTGTGCGCAAGCTTTGCGCGGCCGCGATGGCGGCCGCTCTCGTCCTGCCCGCGACCGGCCTGAGCGCCGTCGCGCAGGAAGACAAGATCTCCATCAGTGGGCTGGTGTGGTTCGACCACAACGGGGACCGCGCCTCGGCGGGCGAGCCGGTTCTCGCCGGCGAGACGATCGTCCGGCTCAGCAGGGACGGCAGCGACGAGGTCCTCGGCGAGTACGCGACCGACGACAAGGGCGTCTACGCGATCAACGACCTCGCGCCCGGCAAGTACCGCGTGAGCATCACCGACGGGCGTTACGAGCACACCACCGCGCGCAGCGTCGTCACCGAGGGCGGCACCGTCGACTTCGGACTCAAGGGCTACAGCATCGTCGGTCTTTCGTTCTACGACAGGAACAAGGACGGCATCCGCCAGGCCGGCGAGGAGCTGCTCTCGCCCGGCACGCTGAACGGCAAGCCCATCGCGGTGTCCCGGGAGAACGGTCAGTTCAGCGTCGACGACCTGCCCGCGGGCAAGTACGAGTTCGTCGCGGCCGACTACTCGGGCCGCAAGCTGGCACTGGCAGAGCCGAAGGGCAACGACCCGATCGACTGGGCCACCGGCAGGCTCGGCTTCTCGCTCAGCGAGTTCGAGGGACCGTCGCTGCTGTCCGTGCTGTACGTCGATCCCAGCGCCGACGTCGCCCTCGAAGCGTCGCTGGCCAAGGACACCTACCTGGTCGGCGAGCAGATCGACCTCAAGCTCAAGCTGACGAACAAGGGCGACGTGCCGGTCACGCCGTCGTTCCTGCTGGCCGAGTTCGACGAGAAGCTCGTCTCCGTCAGCGACAACGTGGTGGAGCACGGCAACAAGGACTTCGACCTCAAGCACAAGCTGCTGCCCGGCAAGTCCGCGGACGTCGAGCTGAAGTTCGTCCCCCGTGGCACCGATTTCACCGCCGTGTGGCCGTTCGTGGTCTACAACTTCGGCGGTTTCGAGGACGTCGACCGCAAGAACAACAGCGTCAAGATCCCCGTGAAGGTCGTGGAGAAGGTCACCGAGACCACCACGACGACGGCCCCGGCCACCACCGCGCCGACGACCACCACGACCGAGCAGGCCGTGGCCCAGGCGGCCGCGAAGTCGGGTCTCGCGTCCACGGGCGCCTCGCCGCTGGGCTTCCTCGCCCTCGGCACCCTCCTCCTCACGGCCGGCGCCGCCGCGTTCGTCGCGGCCCGCCGCCGCCGTTCCTGAACAACTGTCCTTGGGGGACAAGTGAAGAAGCTCTTCGCCGCTGCGACAACGGCGGCCATCGCACTGACGGCGGGCACACCGGCCCTCGCCCAGGACGCGACGATCAGCATCGAGGGCCAGGCCTGGCTCGACCGCAACACCAATCGCGCCTACGACGAGGGTGAGGTCCTGCTCGCGAACGAACCAGGCGGGACCATCGTCAAGGACGACTCGGGCGAGGTCGTCGCCACCTTCGCGACGGACGCGAACGGCCGGTACGCCGTGAAGGACCTGCCCGCCGGCAAATACCGCGTCGAGCACCCCGTGACCACGCGGTACAACTTCCTCCCCGAGCACCGGACCACTGAGGGCGGCACGGTCCACCTCCGCTTCTACGGCTCGTGGTTCGAGGTGAACTCCTTCCTCGACACCAACCTCGACTTCGTGCGCCAGCCGGACGAGGAACTGCTCGACGCCGGCACCCTCAACGGCAAGCCGTTGCCGAAGCCCGGTGAGGACGGCAAGGTCGTGGTGAACGACCTCCCGTTCGGTGACTTCGTCTACGCCGCCGCGGACCACTCGGCCAGGAACCTCCGTCTGGCCGACGGCGCGACCCGCACGAAGAACTTCAGGCTCGAGAAGTTCGACAACGCCGAGCACCTCGACGCCCGCCACGTCGCGATCAAGGGCGACCTCGCGGTCGAGATGCCGGTGCTGACGCCGTCCAAGGACGTCTACGTCCGCGACGAGGAGGCCGACGTCGTCATCAAGATCACGAACAAGGGTGAGGCGCCGGAGAAGGCCTCGTTCGTGCTGGCGAGCTACTACGCCAAGACGCTGTCGATGAGCGACAACGTCGTGTCGGTCAACGACCGCGGCTACGAGTGGCAGACCAGGGAACCGCTCGCGCCCGGTGCCAGCGTCGACGTGAAGATGCGCGTCAAGTTCGTCGAGGCGAAGGACCAGACGCTGCACGTCATCGTGCAGCCGAGCAGGTTCTTCAAGGAGCCGTTCGGCGACAACGTGGCCATCCGCAAGATCGAGGTCGTCGAGCCGGGCGCGGAGACCACGACGTCCGCCCCGACGTCCACCGCCGCGCCGGCCACCACCGACCAGGCCGTGGCGAAGGCGGGCAACTCCTCCGGTCTCGCGTCCACGGGCGCGTCGCCGCTGGGCTTCCTCGGCCTCGGCGCGCTGCTGCTCGCGGCCGGTGCGAGTGCGTTCTTCGTGGCGCGCCGCCGCCGTTCCTGATCCACACAGGACCACCGCGGTTAGTCTTCGGCATGGGCATCTTGGTGCAAGTGCTGCTGACCGCCGTGGCGGTCTGGGTGTCGACCGCCCTCCCCGGCATCGACCTGGGTGAGGGCTCGACCGGGTCGAGGATCCTGACGCTGATCGGCGTCGCGGTGATCTTCGGCCTGGTCAACGCGATCGTGAAGCCGCTGGTCAAGTTCTTCGGCTGCCTCTTCTACCTGGTGACGCTGGGCCTGATCGGGCTCGTCGTGAACGCGCTGCTGTTCATGCTCACCGGGTGGCTGGCCGAGCAGCTCGACCTGCCGTTCCGCGTCGACGGGTTCTGGCCCGCGTTCTGGGGCGCGATCATCGTCGCTCTGACCGGCTGGGTGCTGAACGTGGTCTACGACAAGGTCACGGGCGAAGACTGAGGCAACCCCGGTGCGGGGTAGCGCGTACCTCTCAGGGAAGGGCAGATTGCCCGACAACTTGGGGGAGTTGAAATGCGTGCTGTGGCAAGGCTTTCCGCACTCGGACTGGCGCTGGCGGCGTCGGCCTTCGTCGTGTCACCGGCGATGGCCGGCGAGCCGGGCGGTGTCGTCACCGGGTCGGCGTGGATCGACAGCAACGGGGACGGCATCCGGCAGCCGGGCGAGCCGCCGCTGGCGGGCTACGGCTTCCTCGTTCCGGGCGTCTACTACGCCGGGACCACCGACGAGAACGGCAACTACCGGATCGAGGACGTCCCGGCCGGCAAGCACGTGGTGACCATGTTCTCCCGTGGCGGTGGGTGGGCGTTCACCAAGAGTGGCCGCGACTCGGACTTCGACCGGAACACCCTGCAGACCCAGGAGTTCACCCTCACGCCGGGTGGCGAGGTCGGTCCGTTCGACGCGGGTTTCGTGAAGGAGCAGTACGACCCGGCTGTCAGCCGTGTGGACGCGCCTCGCTTCATGAAGGTCGGTAGCGAGGTCGACGTCGAGGTCACCTACCGGAACAAGAGCAACATCCCGACGCCGCTGCACGGCATCGCCACGCTGCCGCAGGGGCTGACCCCGTTGTCGACCAACGCACCAGCCGGTTTCATCGACGGGCAGCAGGTCTACCTGTCCAGCATCTACCAGGCGGACACCTTCATCGGCGAGTCGGTCACCTACACGGTGAAGGCGCGGGTGGACGCGCCGATCGACTGCGGTGAGGTCGTCGCGACCGTCGGGACCAACGGCTGGGCCGACACCAACACCAGGAACAACCTCAAGAAGACCCAGATCAGCGCTTCCTGACGAACGAGAACGGCCCCGGTCCGCAGTGGACCGGGGCCGCTCTCGTCGTTGCGCGGTCAGACCTTCGACTTGTCCTCGTCCGGCAGCGGCGTGCCGGTCGGGACCTCGTCGGTGGGGGTGTCCTTCTTCTCCGTGCCCCGCCTCACGGACTCCAGCAGCATCTGCGCCACGTCCACGACCTCGACGTGCGCACCGGCCTGGCCGTCGGACTGCCGCGCGGTCACGCCGTCGGTCAGCATCACGCGGCAGAACGGGCAGCCCGTCGCGATCTTCGACGGCGCGGTGCCGAGCGCCTCGTCCACGCGGTCGAGGTTGATGCGCTTGCCGATCCGCTCCTCCATCCACATGCGGGCGCCACCGGCACCGCAGCACATGGACCGCTCCTCGTGCCGCGGCATCTCGCGCAGCTTCGCGCCCGACGCCCCGATGAGCTCACGCGGTGCCTCGTAGACCTTGTTGTGGCGGCCCAGGTAGCACGGGTCGTGGTAGGTGACGTCCTCGGTGACCGGCGCGACCGGCACCAGGCGGCGTTCGCGCACCAGCTTGTTCAGCAGCTGCGTGTGGTGCACGACCTCGTACGTGCCGCCGACCGACGGGTACTCGTTGGCGAGCGTGTTGAAGCAGTGCGCACACGTCACGACGATCTTGCGCTGACCGGCGGGCCGGTCCTCGAACACCGAGTTGAGCACCTCGACGTTCTGCTGCGCGAGCATCTGGAACAGGAACTCGTTGCCGGCGCGGCGGGCCGGGTCACCGGTGCAGGTCTCCTCCGGGCCGAGCACCGTGTACTTCACATCGGCCGTGTGCAGCAGCTCCGCGACGGCCCGCGTCGTCTTCTTCGCGCGGTCCTCGAACGCGCCGGCGCAGCCGACCCAGAACAGGTACTCCGCGTCGCCCAGGTCGCCGTCGAAGACCGGCACCTCGAACTCCAGGCCCTCGGTCCACGCCAGGCGGTCCTTGGCGTTCTGGCCCCACGGGTTGCCCTTGTTCTCCAGGTTCTTGAACATGCCGCCGAGCTCGGTCGGGAAGTTCGACTCGATCAGCACCTGGTAGCGGCGCATGTCGACGATGTGGTCGACGTGCTCGATGTCCACCGGGCACTGCTCGACGCACGCGCCGCAGGTCGTGCACGACCACAGCACCTCGGGGTCGATGACGCCGAGCTCGTCCGGGCCGCCGATCAGCGGGCGCTCCGACTCGGCCATCGCCAGCACGTCGATGGACTCGAGGCGCTTCTTGTAGTCCTCGTACTTGTCCTCGGTCAGGCCGACCTCGTCACCGGCCATGTCCTTCGAGCCACCGGCCAGCAGGTACGGCGCCTTCGCGTACGCGTGGTCGCGCAGCTGCGTGATGACCAGCTTGGGGGACAACGGCTTGCCGGTGTTCCAGGCGGGGCACTGCGACTGGCAGCGGCCGCACTCGGTGCAGGTGGAGAAGTCGAGCCAGCCCTTCCAGCTGAAGTCCTCGACCTTGCCGACGCCGAACACGTCCTTGTCCGGGTCGGCCTCCTCCAGGTCCAGGACCTCGCCGCCGGACATCATCGGCTTCAGCGCGCCCAGCGCGACGCCACCGTCGTCCTCGCGCTTGAAGTAGATGTTGAAGAACGCCGAGAACCGGTGCCACGCGACGCCCATCGTGAGGTTGCGGCCCACCACGATCAGCCAGATCATGCCGCTCAGCAGCTTGACCAGCGCCATCACCGACACCCAGATGGGCGCGGACGGCAGGATCTGCGCGAGCGGCTGCGTCACGAACGACGTCCACAGCGGGGCGACCTCGAGTCCGCTCGACTGCTTGAACGCCTTGACCAGCAGGATGCCGACGCCCTCGATGATGACGACGGCCTCGACGAAGTACGCGGACTTGAAGTCCGACCCCTGGAACCGCGAGACCCGGTCGGCGCGGCGCGGGTGGTTGCGCTGGCGGATCACCGCGAGGGCCACACCACCGACGACGGTGCCGAGGCCGAGCAGTTCGACCAGCAGCAGCCACACCGACCACGTGCCGATGATCGGCCAGTGGAAGTGCGGGTCGAACACCTCGCCGTACGCCTCGAACAGCACCGCGGAGCCGATGAGGAAGCCCCACATCACCATCCAGTGCCACGGGGCGACCGAACGGAACTTCGCCATCCGGGTGTGCGCGACGAACTCGACGATCATCGTCTTCAGGCGCGGCACGAACGGCCCGAAGCGGGTGCCGTCCGGCTGGCCGAGCCGAATGATCTTGATCTGCTTCAGCACGGCGGCGACGAACACGCCCCAGGCGACGACGCTCACCGCCACGGCGACGAGCCCGAGAACCAGCTGGAGGGTCATGGCGGGAGTCTAGGACAGGTTACTGCTCAGTAACCACTTGGACGTGGCCGGTGTCTCCCCGCGTACCGGTCAAGTTCCCAGAAGTTGATCAAAAACTTATGGAACACTTGTTCAGGTAGTTGTCCTGAGCAGCCCTGGAGGTCGCCGTGCTGTACCTGCTCCTCGTCGCGGCGATCGCGGCGGAGATCGCCGCCACCGTGTCGTTGAAGCTGTCCGAAGGCTTCAGCAGACTGTGGCCGTCCGTGATCGTCGTCGTCGGATACGCCATCGCCTTCACCGCACTTTCGCGCGCGTTGAAGTTGGGTATGCCCGTGGGCGTCGCCTACGCCGTATGGTCCGCAGTCGGCGTTGCCGCCGTTGCGATCATCGGCTGGAAGTTCCTCGGCGAAACCCTCAACCCCACGATGGTCGTCGGCCTGGCGCTGATCATCGGAGGCGTGGTGACGCTCGAACTCGGGAGGACGCACTGACCGCGGCGGTGGAGCACAAGGTGGACGGACGCAAGGCGCGTGGCGAGAAGAAGCGGCGCGCCATCGTCGAGGCCACCCTGCGCGTGATCGAACGAGAGGGCGTCGCGGGCGTGACGCACCGCAGCGTCGCCCGTGAGGCCGGCGTGCCGACGACGGCACCCACCTACTACTTCGCGACGCTCGACGACCTGCTGATCGCCGCGCTGCTGTGGTCGGCGGAAGAGCTGTGCGACGACATGCTCAAGATCGTCGCGTCCGGCGGCACCGCGCGGGAGATCGCGCAGAGCCTCGCGCAGGCGGTGAACGCGAACCGCGGCCGCACGCTCGCCGAGTACGAGCTGTACCTGCTGGCGGGCCGCCGCCCCGAGCTCAAGCCCGCCGCCCGCCGCTGGCTCGACCTGGCCGTGGAGCTCGCGCGCCCGGCCGACCCCGTGGCGTTCCGGGCGTTCCTCGCGGCGATCGACGGCCTGCTGATCCAGGGCCTGATCGCCGACGTTGCTCCGAACGAGGACGAGCTGGAGCCAATCGTGTCCTTCTTGATCCGCGGCCGCGACGATTCCACGGCCGTCCCGCGGGAAGAATAGGAACCATGAAGTTCGCGCGAGAGGTGTCCGGCATCAGCCACGGGGTGAGCCTCGGGCTGCTCGCCGCGCTCTACGTCCGCGACTCGCTGGCGTTGTCCGTCGACGTCGAGCCGCACGTGCCGGGCCTGGAGCCCTCGTTGCCGGTGCAGGTGCCGCTCGGCACCGACCGCGCGGCCGTGACCGCCGAGTGGCCCGGCTGGTGGGCCGACGCGCTCGACGCGTGCACCCGAGGCGCCGAGTCCCCGACCCCGGAGGACGCTCCGGCGCTGCTGACCCGCCCGGCGAGCCGTGCCGCGGTGCTGACCCTGAAGCCCGGCATCGAACAGCTGCACCGCGTGCAGAGCCCCGCCGCGTTGCCCATCGGGGACGTGCTGCGCGGCATCGAGTCGCGCATCGGCCGGTGGGCGCAGAGCGTCGAGCTGCACATCGCCGAGGTGCCGGTCGAGGGCTACCTGTGGGAACGCATCGCGCCCGCGCACGTGCTGGCGTCCACCCGCTTCCTCAACGACCCGGCTCGCACGGCGCCGGCGTTGCGCGCCGTTCTCGAAGACCTGGTCTGAAGACCCGGTAGGGGTAGCCCCACCCCACCTTCGGGGGCTTGCAGCCGTGTTCCTGAGCCGTGCCGCCTCTAGTTTTGAGCCCATGATGAGGACAGCGCTGGTGGCGTTGGTTGTGGGGGCGGTGCTCGCGGTCGCGACCGGCTGCGGTGGCATCCGCATCATGAAGTACGAGTTCTCCGACGACCACGTGGTCGCGGAGACGTTCAAGTCGGTCAAGGTCCGCAGCGACCAGGACTCCGGCGACGTGACGATCCGGTACCAGCAGGGGCTGACCGAGACGAAGATCCACCGCCGGATCGAGCACCACCGGGACAACAAGCCGACCGACGTCAAGCACCGCGTCGAGGGGGACGCGCTGGTGCTGGACGGCTGCGGCCGCAACTGCGAGATCAACTACGAGGTCCTGGTGCCGAGCGCGGACATCACGGTGCAGGGCGACAACGGCTCGGGGGACGCGCTCTTCGAAGGCGTGGCCGCGGTGGACTACCGGACCGGGTCCGGCGACGTGAAGGTCAGGGACGTCAAGGGGGACGTCCGCGCCACCTCGGGGTCGGGGGACTTCGAGTTCAGCCGCGTCGACGGCGGGCTCATCGTGGAGGTCAGCTCCGGGAACGTGATCCTCGACCGGATCAAGGGCAAGTCGATGGTCGTGACCCACTCCGGTGACATCACCGGCACCGGGATCGACAACGACTTCACCGCCGACGCGTCCTCGGGCAACGTCTCGCTGACGTTCCTGTCGACGCGGTCGGTGCGGGCGAACTCCGGTTCCGGCGACATCAACCTGCGGATTCCCGGCGGCCCGTTCAAGATCGAGGGCAACTCGGGCAGCGGCGACCGGATGTTCAACGTGCCGACCGATCCGGCGTCGAAGACCGAGCTCCAGCTGTCCACCGGGTCGGGGGACGTCCGCGTGATCGGCATCTGAAGCCGGGTCACTGTGTCGAGGGCCACTCCACAAGGGGTGGCCCTCAGTGCGTTCTGAGGGAACAACCAGAGTTCTCCGGTCGTTGGGCCAGTCAGAAAGCTTGAGTCGGGTAGGCTCAGGTTTGAGCGGATGGCAAACTTGAGCCAGCAACGCTCAACAAGTACTAGCGGAAGGAACTCCAATGGCGCGTGCAGTCGGCATCGACTTGGGGACGACCAACTCCGTCGTCGCCGTTCTCGAAGGCGGTGAGCCGACGGTCATCGCCAACTCGGAGGGCTCCAGGACGACCCCGTCCATCGTCGCGTTCGCCAAGAACGGCGAGGTCCTCGTGGGTCAGCCCGCGAAGAACCAGGCCGTCACCAACGTCGACCGCACCATCCGGTCGGTCAAGCGGCACGTCGGCACCAACTGGAAGACCGACGAGATCGACGGCAAGCAGTACACCTCGCAGGAGATCTCCGCGCGCGTGCTGATGAAGCTCAAGCGCGACGCCGAGGCGTACCTCGGTGAGGAGATCACCGACGCCGTCATCACCGTCCCCGCCTACTTCGAGGACGCGCAGCGCCAGGCCACCAAGGAGGCCGGCCAGATCGCGGGCCTCAACGTGCTCCGCATCGTCAACGAGCCGACGTCGGCCGCGCTGGCGTACGGCCTCGACAAGGGCGAGAAGGAGCAGACCATCCTGGTCTTCGACCTCGGTGGCGGCACGTTCGACGTCTCGCTGCTCGAGCTCGGTGACGGCGTGGTCGAGGTCCGGGCGACCTCCGGTGACAACCACCTCGGTGGCGACGACTGGGACCAGCGCGTCGTCGACTGGCTGGTCGAGCGCTTCAAGCAGGCCAACGGCATCGACCTGACCAAGGACAAGATGGCCCTGCAGCGGATCCGCGAGGCCGCCGAGAAGGCCAAGATCGAGCTGTCCAGCTCGTCGCAGGCGTCGATCAACCTGCCGTACATCACGGTGGACGGCGACAAGAACCCGCTGTTCCTCGACGAGACGCTGTCGCGCGCCGAGTTCCAGCGGATCACGAACGACCTGCTGGAGCGCACCCGCGCGCCGTTCAACAACGTGATCAAGGACGCCAACATCTCCGTCGGCGACATCGACCACGTCGTGCTCGTCGGTGGCTCCACCCGCATGCCCGCCGTCGGTGAGCTCGTCAAGGAGCTGACCGGTGGCCGCGAGCCCAACAAGGGCGTGAACCCGGACGAGGTCGTCGCCGTCGGCGCCGCCCTGCAGGCCGGTGTCCTCAAGGGCGAGGTCAAGGACGTCCTGCTGCTCGACGTCACCCCGCTGTCCCTCGGCATCGAGACCAAGGGCGGCATCATGACCAAGCTGATCGAGCGCAACACCACGATCCCGACGAAGCGCTCCGAGACCTTCACGACGGCCGACGACAACCAGCCGTCCGTGCAGATCCAGGTCTTCCAGGGCGAGCGCGAGATCGCGGCGCACAACAAGAAGCTCGGCATGTTCGAGCTGACCGGCCTGCCGCCCGCCCCGCGTGGCGTGCCGCAGATCGAGGTCACCTTCGACATCGACGCGAACGGCATCGTCCACGTCTTCGCGAAGGACCTGGGCACCGGCAAGGAGCAGTCGATGACGATCACCGGTGGCTCCGCGCTGCCGAAGGACGACATCGACCGCATGGTGAAGGACGCCGAGGCCCACGCGGAGGAGGACAAGCGCCGCCGCGAGGAGGCCGAGGTCCGCAACCAGGCCGAGACGCTCGTCTACCAGACGGAGAAGGTCGTCAAGGAGAACGACGACAAGCTCCCCGCCGAGATCAAGGACAAGGTCAACGCCGCGATCGCGGAGGCGACCGAGGCGCTCAAGGGCACCGACATCAACGCCATCAAGACGGCGGTCGAGAAGCTCGCGACCGAGTCCCAGGCCATCGGCCAGGCGATCTACGCCAACGCTCCTGGTGCTCAGGGCGCCGAGGCCCCCGGTGCGGACGCGCCGGGTGCCGCGGGTGCCGGTGCGGGCGCCAAGAAGGACGATGACGTCGTCGACGCCGAGATCGTGGACGAGGACGAGAAGAAGTGACCGAACCGAGGCACGCCGCCCCCGACGAGGAGCAGCCTCAGGTCGTCGTGAACGACCGGCGCCGGATCGACCCGGAAACGGGCGAGGTCCGGCCGCCGGCCCACGCGGCTCCCGAGGAAGGCGCTGCTCCGGAAGAGCCCCTGGTCGCCGAGGTCGTGGACGAGGTGGCCGCCGAGCTGAAGACCCAGCTCGACGAGCGCACCGCCGACCTGCAGCGGCTCACCGCCGAGTACGCGAACTACCGCAAGCGGGTGGAACGCGACCGCGAGGCAGTGATCAACAACGCGAAGGCGACCGTCGCCGGCGAGCTGCTGTCGGTGCTGGACGACATCGAACGGGCCGCCGCGCACGGCGACCTGACCGGTGCGTTCAAGGCCGTGGCGGACAAGCTCGTGTCCACGTTGCAGAAGACCGGCCTCGAGCCGTTCGCGCACGAGGGCGAGGCGTTCGACCCGTCGGTGCACGAGGCCGTGCAGCACAGCACGTCCCCGGACGTCGACGGACCGACGGTCACCGCGGTGCTGCGCCGCGGCTACACCTTCGGCGAGAAGCTCGTCCGCCCCGCGCTTGTCGCGGTGACCGACCACGAGCCCGGTGCCGCGCCGGCTCCGGCTGAAGAAGCGTAGGGAGGAGGAGACGTCCGGTGAGTGCTAGGGACTGGATCGAGAAGGACTTCTACCGCGAGCTGGGCGTCTCCTCCGACGCGTCGGCCGACGAGATCAAGAAGTCGTACCGCAAGCTCGCGCGCGAGCTGCACCCGGACGCGAACCCCGGCGACGCCAAGGCGGAAGCCCGCTTCAAGGCGGTCTCCGAGGCCTACGGCGTGCTGTCGGACGCGGCCAAGCGCAAGCAGTACGACGAGGCCCGCCGCCTGTTCGCGGGCGGTGGCGGCTTCCCCGGCTCCGGCGGCTTCGGCTCCGGCGGGTTCGACGTCAACGACCTGTTCGGCCGTGCCGCGCAGGGCACCGGTGGCAGCGGCGGCGGGCTGGGCGACCTGCTCGGCGGCCTGTTCAACCGGCGAGGCGGAGGCACGGCCCCCGGCTCGGCCACGCGCCCGCGTCGTGGCGAGGACGTCGAGACCGACGTCCGCATCGACTTCACCGAGGCGGTGAAGGGCGCGACGGTGCCGCTGCGCCTGTCGTCCCCCGCCGCCTGCACCACCTGCAACGGTTCCGGCGCCAAGCCCGGCACCACCCCGCACACCTGCGCGACCTGCTCGGGTTCCGGCCTGGTCACCCGCTCGCAGGGTGCCTTCGCGTTCAGCGAGCCGTGCCGCGACTGCCGCGGCACCGGCCGGATCATCGACGACCCGTGCCCCGAGTGCGGCGGCGACGGCGTCAGCACCCGCACCCGCACGCTCACCGTGCGGATCCCGTCGGGCGTCGACGACGGCCAGCGCATCCGCCTCGCCGGCCAGGGCGAACCGGGCCGCAACGGCGGACCGTCCGGCGACCTGTTCGTGCGCGTGCACGTCAACCCGCACAGCGTCTTCGGCCGCCAGGGCAACGACCTGACGCTCAAGGCCGCGATGACGTTCGACGAGCTCGCACTCGGAACGACGTTGACCGTGCCGACCCTGGACGGCAAGGTGACCTTGAAGGTGCCGGCGGGCACCGCCTCCGGGCGAGTGCTGCGGGCGCGGGGCAAGGGGATCACGAAGCGCGACGGCACTTCGGGCGATCTCCTGATCACCCTGGAGGTCGCGGTGCCGAACAACCTGTCGTCCGAGGCCCGCAAGGCCCTGGAGGCGTACGCCGAAGTGACGCGGGACCACGACCCCCGCAGCGAACTGAACGCACTTCTTGAAGGGCGGTGAGTTCGGTGGGTTTTCCGTTCCCTCCCGGGACCGATGAGGACACGCCGTTCTTCGTGATCTCGGTGGCAGCCCAGCTGTCCGGCCTGCACGCCCAGACCCTCCGGTCCTACGACCGGATGGGCCTGGTCTCCCCGGGCCGCACCTCCGGCGGCGGCCGCCGCTACTCGATGCGCGACATCGTGCTGCTGCGCGAGGTCCAACGCCTCTCCCAGGACGAGGGCGTCAACCTCGCCGGCATCAAGCGCATCATCGACCTGGAAAACCAGGTGGACGCCCTGAGGTCGCGGGTGGTCGAGCTCCAGCAGGAACTCGCCCAGGCCCTGGCGGCAGCCGACTCCACAGCCGCCGCGGTCCACGCCTCCTACCGCCGCGACCTGGTGCCGATCCGCCAGGAGACCGCCCTGGTGGTCTGGAAACCCAAGCCGCGCAAGTGATCTGACGGTTCGGCCGAAGCTTTCGCGACGCCGCGCCCACCGAGCTGGTCGAGTTTTCTGCGACCACCGCGGGGGCGCGGCGTCGCGCTTCAGCCGGCTTCCTTCGCCTCCTACCCTCCGCCGCGCCACCTGCTTTTCGCTGCACCACTTGCCTTCTGTCGCGCCATCCACCTTTCACCGGACCCCCGAGAAGCTCGGCAAACCGAAGGTCCAGCCACCCGGACGGGTGAACCTCGTCCTGATTCACGCCTGGCCCCGTCTAGTAGATGTCCGGAAACCATGATCACCTTCCCCCGCAAGCGGAAGGGGGCGGGCGGCGGCGAGAAGGGGCGGACGAAGCGACCGGCGTTCGAGCAGCAGCACGAAGCCACGCCGGCCAGGTCGGCAGGCCAGGTGTTCGAAGGCCAGGACGATGGCGCGTCACGCGCGTGGAACAGCGGCGGGAACCCCTGCCCTGCTTGAGGAAGCGGCTCGCCACGTCGGCTGCCCGTGAGGAAGCGGCTTGCCGCGTCGGCTGCCTGTGAGGAAGCGCCTCGCCACCTCGGCTGCCCGTGAGGAAGCGCCTCGCCGTGAGCTCGACGGCTCAGCTGCTCCCCACCGCGAGCTCGAAGCTCAGCCCTGCTCGAAGTAGAACCCGCTCTCCAGGTCCTCCAGCAGCCCGGGCCCCGTCGGCTCCCAGCCCAGCAACGCCTTCGTGCGCTCGGCGGACGTCGGCGCGTCCCGCGACACCATGAACGCCAGCGGGCCGAAGTGCTCCTGCCCGCGCTCGGCCGGGATGCTCTCGACCGGCACGCCCAGCTTCCGCCCGATCACCTCGGCGATCTCCCGCATGGTGATCGCCTCCTCGCCGACCGCGTGCAGCACCGAACCCGCCGGCGCCTTCTCCGCCGCCAGCCGGTAGAGGCGCGCCGCGTCCCTCGTGTGGCCTGCCGACCAGCGGTTGGTGCCGTCGCCGGGGTAGCCGGAGATGCCTGTGGCGCGGGCGGTGCGGACCAGGATCGGGATGAAGCCGGCCGTGTCGAGTTCACTGTGGACGGTCGGCGGCAGCACCACGACCGAGCCGCGCAGGCCCGTGGCGTCGAGGATCGCGTTGCGGGCGGCGCCGCGCGGGCCCTCGCTGGGGATCCGCTCCTCCTCGGTGGCCGTGCGGCCCAGGCCGGAGTACGACAGCGTGCCGCCGGTGCCCACCAGCGCCTTGCCGGTGCCGGACAGCTCGTCGAGGAACGCGTGCACCACGGCGAGGTCGGCTTCCGAGGCGCCCTGGTAGTCGCCCGCGTACATCTCCTCGTGCTTGAACGCCAGGTGGATCACGGCGTCCGCCTCGGCCGCTCCCTTGCGCAGGCCGTCGAGGTCGTCCAGGTCGCCGCGCTGGACCGTCACCCCCTGGGCTTCCAGCTTGGCGGCGGAGGTGTCGGAGCGGGCCAGGCCGACGACCTGGTGGCCGGCGCCCAGCAGTTCGGGGACCAGTGCTGAGCCGACGTGGCCGCTGGCGCCCGTGACGAAGACCTTCATGGCACATCCTTGAAAAAGTGATGGGACTTGGTCTCATCAACCGTAGCAGAGTGATGGGACTTAGTCGCATCACTTAGGATGTGGGGCATGGGTCGATGGGAGCCGGACGCGCGGGATCGGTTGGTGCGCGCGGCGCTCGACCTGTTCAGCGAGCAGGGGTACGAGAACACCGCCGTCGCGCAGATCGCCGAGCGCGCCGGGCTCACGAAGAGCACGTTCTTCCGGCACTTCCGCGACAAGCGCGAGGTGTTGTTCGGCGGGCAGGACGTGCTGGCCGAGCTCATGACCGGTGCCATCGCCGCGGCCGGGCCGGAGGTGGGGCCGTTGGAGGCGGTCGAGGCGGCGCTGGTGGCCACCGCGGAGACGTTCACCGAGCAGCGGCGGGCGCACGGGGCGCAGCGGCTCGAGGTGATCGCGGGCAACGACGAGCTGCGGGAGCGGTCCGCGTTGAAGATGGTCGGGTTCGCCGTCGCGATGACGGACGCGCTGCAGCGGCGCGGGGTGCCGGAGCTGGAGGCTTCGGTGGCCGCCGAGCTGGGCGTGCTGGCGTTCAACCACGGCTACGAGCGGTGGCTGCCGTCCGGCGGGGACTTCGGGGAGGTCGCCCGCCGGACGTTCAGCGAGGTGCGGGAAGCAGCCGGCAGGCTAGAGCGAGGCGAGTAGCTCGCCGACCTCGGCCGCGATGCGGTCGAGCGCCTGGTCGTTGTCGTGGGCGGCGATCGCGCGGTCCATCCAGTCCGCGATCAACGGCATCTGCTCCGGCTTCAGGCCGCGCGTCGTGATCTCCGGCGTGCCGAGCCGGATGCCGGACGGGTCGAACGGCTTGCGGGTGTCGAACGGCACCGCGTTGTAGTTCAGCTCGATGCCCGCGCGGTCCAGCGCCTGCGCGGCCGGCTTGCCCGCGATCAGCTTCGACGTCAGGTCGATCAGCACCAGGTGGTTGTCGGTGCCGCCGGAGACCAGGTCGAACCCGCGCTCCAGCAACGCCTCGGCGAGCGCATGGGCGTTGCGCACGATCATCTGCGCGTAGTCGCGGAACTCGGGCCGCGCGGCTTCCTTGAGCGCCACGGCGATGGCGGCCGTGGTGTGGTTGTGCGGACCGCCCTGAAGGCTGGGGAAGACCGCGCGGTCGATCGCCTTCGCGTGCGCGGCGTCGGTGAGGATCATGGCGCCCCGCGGCCCGCGCAACGTCTTGTGCGTGGTCGTGGTGATCACCGGCGCGTGCCCGACCGGCGACGGGTGCGCACCGCCCGCGACCAGCCCGGCGATGTGCGCGATGTCGGCGACGAGCAGCGCGCCGACCTCCTGGGCGATCTCGGCGAACGCCGGGAAGTCGATCGTGCGCGGGATCGCCGTGCCGCCGCAGAAGATCACCTTCGGACGTTCGATCTGCGCCAGCGTGCGGACCTCGTCCATGTCGACGCGGCCGGTCTCCTTGCGGACCTCGTACTGGACGCTGCGGAACCACTTCCCCGTGGCCGAGACGCTCCAGCCGTGCGTGAGGTGGCCGCCCATCGGCAGGGACATGCCCATCACGGTGTCGCCGGGGTTCAGGAACGCGAGGTACACGGCGAGGTTCGCGGGAGAGCCCGAGTAGGGCTGCACGTTCGCGTGCTCGACGCCGAAGAGCGCCTTCGCCCGTTCCTGTGCCAGCAGTTCGACCTGGTCGATGACCTGCTGGCCCTCGTAGTACCGCTTGCCGGGGTAGCCCTCGGAGTACTTGTTCGTCAGCACCGAGCCTGTTGCCTCAAGCACGGCCTGCGACACGTCGTTCTCCGACGCGATCATGCGCAGCTTGCTGGCCTGACGACGTTCCTCGGCCTGGATCAGGGCGGCGATCTCTGGATCGGCTTCGCGCAGCACGGCATCACTCCGTGCCGGGCACCCAGGCGTTCGGTGCGCTCGGCCGTCGCTTCCCGGTGGTCAGTTCCACCCTCGGCACGCCAGTCGCTTGTCGACGTGCCGAGCTTAGTCCAGCGTGAACGGGTCGTACTTGATCCGGTCGAGCGGAGTTCCCGCGACCAGCATGCGGGACACCGTGGACCTGATCATGGCCGGGCTGCCGCAGACCAGGACGTCCCGGTCCTCCCACGCGCCATAGCGGGTGACCACGTCGGCGAGGCTGCCCTGCTCGACACCTCGGACGCCGGGGTCGGACTCCAGCACCGGCACGACCGTGAGCCACGGGTTCGTGGTCGCGATGCGCTGCAGGTTGTCGAGGTCGTACAGGTCCTCGCGGGTGCGGCCGCCGTAGAACAGGTGCACGCGCGGGTTCTCGCCGTACTGCGACATCTCGTCGATGATCGCGTGCATCGGCGCGACACCCGTGCCACCGGCGACCATGAGGATGTCCGTGCCGGCCGTGCGGTCGACCGACAGACGTCCCATGGGCGGTCCGATGCGCCACGTGTCACCGGCCTGCGTGTGGCCGACGACCGAGCGGGACACCCAGCCGCCGTCGACGGACCGGATGTGGAACTCGATGACGCCGTCCTCGCGCGGTGCGTTCGCCGGCGAGAAGTACCGCCACAGGCGCTTGCGCTGCGGCGTCTCCACGCTGACGTACTGACCGGCCTTGT
This sequence comes from Lentzea sp. CA-135723, assembly GCF_050936595.1. Taxonomy (NCBI): domain Bacteria; kingdom Bacillati; phylum Actinomycetota; class Actinomycetes; order Pseudonocardiales; family Pseudonocardiaceae; genus Lentzea; species Lentzea sp. CA-135723. Next base: position 6,009,375 of record NZ_JBNJMK010000001.1, read on the forward strand.
AGCTCACCGGGTGGTCCGGCTGCAGGCGCACGACCGCGAGGTCCCACGACACGCGCTGGTGCTCCAGCACCGTCGCGTGCCAGTAGGCGGGCCCGTTGTCGGCGTCGGCCGCCTCCTGCATCGCCCTCGCCATGAGGGTGTAGGCCTCGGCCCACGCCATCTCGACCTTGGGCGTCCAGGCGGCGCCGGAGAACTTCTTCACCGCGGACAGCAGTGCCGTCCCGACCGCCTCGTAGTGGACGTTGATGACACCGAACTTGCGGTGGTCACGTCCCAGCTGACGCAGGAAGGGAATGAGGTCGTCCGGGCGGTCGACCATCTGCACGACGTGCACGAGGGCGCGCAGCAGACGGCTCCGCTGCACCTCCATGTTCGCGGGGAACATCTCGCGTGTGGCGGGCGAGAGGGAGAAGAGCATGCCGTAGAAGAACTTCGCCACTTCTTCGGCGTGCGGCTCCACCACAGCGAAGCTCTCCCGGATCATCCGCACCATCGCGGTGACGCCAGGCGGGGGTTCTCGGTGTGGCGGGGTAGGGATGGGGCTCAGCACAGCGTTCGCAGTCATGGTCCGCGCGCAGTCTCCACGTTCTCATTGGGTGTTTCTGAGTAGCGCCGGCTGGGGCGCTGTCGTTACTCGTCAAGCATCCGTCCCCCGACGGAGTGGACACTAACCCCTGTTCGAGCCTCCTGACTCCTTGATGCCACCTTCGAGCGAAGCACGGTAACTCTACGTGACTAGTTGTTACCGCAACAGTGTGAATGTGAGGGTCCTTCTGTACCGGGTTGCGTGCTTGCGTGCTTGGGTTGGGCGCGTGTCCCTGCCAGAGCTGACTGAAACCACCTCACCCGACCGTGTGGAGCGCGACGCCTTGCCCGGCTCACGTGGTGAGCACTTCCTCCAATGTGCCCTGGAGACGACCGATCGCGCTACGCGCTTCTACTCGGACCAGGTGCTGGACCACCTGAACCCCCTGATGGTCTCCTTCGTCGCCCGGATGGAGATGGCCTTCGTCTCCACCGCTGACGCCGACGGGGAGTGCGACTCGTCACTGCGCGCGGGGCCGGCCGGGTTCCTGCACGTCGTGGACTCGCGGACCCTCGTCTACCCCGAGTACCGGGGGAACGGGGTGATGGCCTCGCTCGGCAACATCATGGAGAACCCGCACGTTGGGATGCTGATGGTGGACTTCACCGAGGACCTGATCGGGCTGCACGTGAACGGGGCCGCCCGGATCGCTCCCTTCGAGGAGTTCGCCGAGCTGGCCGGGGAGGACCGGAAGGTCGAGCGGTGGGTGGTGGTGTCCGTCGAGGAGGCCTACATCCACTGCCGCAAGCACATCCCCCGGATGGTGCCGGTGGACCGGATCCGGGACTGGGGGACGGACGACGTCCGGCGGAAGGGCGGGGACTTCTTCGAGGCGAAGGCCACGAAGGCTGCCGAGTCCTGAGTCGCTGATCTCGCAGGCGGACGGCCGCGGCGGTGGGACTCCACCGCCGCGGTCGTCCGTCCGGCACGTGCCGCCCCGTTCGTGAGCGTGCGCCGACCCCCGCTCGAGCGGCCCGGCCGACCCTGGGTGTGACCCATCAGCCACCCCAATTCGTTGTTCTAGCTAACTATCTCCAGATATAGTTGTATGACATCAACTAACTACTGGAGGTGTGCCGGTTTGAGTCGGCCCTCGTCGCATCGGGAGATCCTCGAAGCGCTGTCCGGAATCTGGGTGGCGTTGCTCGTCGCGATCCTCAGCTCCACCATCGTCTCGAACGCCCTCCCGACGATCCTGGCCGAGCTCAAAGGCACGCAGACCCAGTACACGTGGGTCATCACCGCGATGCTCCTCGCGTCCACCGCCAGCACGCCCCTGTGGGGGAAGCTCGCGGACCTCTTCGACAAGAAGCGGCTGCTGCAGTCCGCGATCGTGCTGTTCGTGATCGGCTCGGTGCTCTCGGGCCTCAGCCAGAACATGGAGCAGCTGATCGGGTTCCGGGTCGTGCAGGGGCTCGGCATGGGTGGTGTGCAGGCGCTGGGGCAGGTCGTCGTCGGCGCGCTGCTCAGCCCGCGTGAACGTGGGCGGTACAGCGGCTACACCGGCATGGTGATCTCCGCCGGGACGGTCGGCGGGCCGTTGGTCGGCGGGTTCCTCGTCGACTGGCCGGGGTGGCGGTGGTGCTTCTTCGTCTGCGTCCCGCTCGCGCTCGTGGCGCTGGCCGTGCTGCACAAGACGTTGCACCTGCCGGTGAAGAAGCAGCACGTGAAGATCGACTACCTCGGTGCCACGCTCATCACGGGTGGGGTGAGCCTCGTGCTCATGTGGGTGTCGTTCGCGGGCAAGGACTTCGGCTGGATCAGCGGTGAGAGCGCGCTCTTCGCGGGCGGGGCGCTCCTCGCGATCGTCGGGGCCTACTTCGTGGAGCGGCGGGCCAGTGCGCCGGTCATCCCGCTGCACCTGTTCAAGAACCGGACCGTGGTGCTGGCGATGCTCGGGGGTGTCGCGGTGGGGACCGCGATGTTCGGCGCGTCGGTGTTCATGGGGCAGTACTTCCAGATCGCGCGCGGCTTCTCGCCGACCAAGGCCGGGTTGCTGACGGTGCCGCTGGTGCTCGGGCTGAGCATCTCGTCGACGGTCAGCGGGCAGTTGATCGCCAAGAGCGGGCGGTGGAAGAGCTACCTCGTGTGGGGAGCGTTCTCGCTGGTCGCGGGGCTGGCGCTGCTCGGGACGATCGACCACCGGACCAACCTCGTGCTGATGGGCGCGTACCTCGCCCTGGTCGGCGTCGGAGTCGGGCTGACCATGCAGAACCTCGTGCTGGCCGTGCAGAACGGCGTGGGCATGGCCGACCTCGGAGCGGCCAGCTCCACGGCCACGTTCCTGCGGTCGCTGGGCGGGACGGCCGGCGTCTCGGTGCTCGGGGCCGTGCTGGCGGCCCAGGTGAGCACGAAGACGCTCGACCGCGGGTCCCTCTCCCCAGTCGTGCGCGACTCCTACGGTGACGCCATGGGCGAGTTGTTCCTCATCGCCGCCGGGCTCGCCGTGTTCACGGTCATCGCGGTCCTGCTGATCAAGGAGCAGCCGCTGCGCGACTCGGTGGAAGATGTCACCCCAACGGGTTCTGGTGCACAGACGGTCGCCACTGAACTTGATTCACCTGTGGATACTGAACAGCGGATTGTGGATAACTCGGTTCCCGCTGTGGACAAGCTGTTGGTGCTTTCGAGTGACGCTGGTCAGGACGTCGCGGCTCGTTCGGATGCGCTGCGTTCCACGCAGAACTCGTTGCCCTCGGGGTCGCGGAGGGTGACCCAGCCGGTGCCGTCGGGCCTGCGCTGATCGTCGAAGACCGTCGCGCCGATCCCGACGAGGCGCTCCACCTCCTCGTCGCGGGTCGTGCCCACCGGCTGCAGGTCCAGGTGCAGCCTGTTCTTGAGGTCTTTTCCTTCGGGAACGTTGATGAACAGGTAGCGGATGCCGTTCGGCAGCTCGATCATCGCCTCGGGGTCGCCGGGGTTGTCGTCGGGGTGGATCGGCAGGTCCAGGACCTCGCTCCACCACGAGGCGATCTCGTAGCAGTCCCGCGTGTCGATCGTGATGCTGTGGATGATGGACGTCATGGGACTGATCATCGCCTAGTCGCGCTGTGATCTGGAGCGATTTCAAGGTTGAGCGGAACAGACTCAACTTTTCTGACGTTGTGCGGGATGATGGTCCATGCTGGAGGCTGACCACGAGGTGGAGGAATGGACGCTTTCAACCCGACGACCAAGACGCAGCAGGCCGTGTCCGCGGCGGTGCAGGCCGCCACGCTGAACGGGAACCCCGACGTGGGTTCCGTGCACCTGCTCAGCGCACTGCTGGCGCAGACGGACGGGTTGACCGCGCCGTTGCTGTCGGCCGTGGGCGCCGACCCCGAGCAGGTGCGCAAGGAGCTGGAGCAGCTCTCCCGCGGGCTGCCGAGCGCTTCCGGTTCCACCGTGTCCGCCCCGCAGTTCTCGCGCGACGCCGTGCGGGTGATCAACCGGGCGCAGGAGCTCGCCACCGAGATGGGCGACGAGTACGTGTCCACCGAGCACCTGCTCGTCGGGCTCGCGCAGCACGGCGGGCTGGTGGCCGACCTCCTGCGGCGGCACGGTGCCACGCCCGACGCGCTGACCGACGCGTTCGCGAAGGTGCGCGGCTCGGCGCGAGTGACCTCGGCCGACCCCGAGGGCACCTACAAGGCGCTGGAGAAGTACGGCGTCGACCTGACCGAACGCGCGCGCAAGGGCGAGCTCGACCCGGTGATCGGCCGTGACGCCGAGATCCGCCGCGTCGTGCAGGTGCTGTCGCGGCGCACCAAGAACAACCCCGTGCTGATCGGCGAGCCCGGCGTCGGCAAGACCGCGATCGTCGAGGGCCTGGCGCAGCGCGTCGTGGCCGGTGACGTGCCGGAGTCGTTGCGCGGCAAGAAGGTCGTGTCGCTCGACCTCGGCTCGATGGTCGCGGGCGCCAAGTACCGCGGTGAGTTCGAGGAACGGCTCAAGGCCGTGCTGAAGGAGATCACCGACTCGGCCGGGCAGGTCATCACGTTCATCGACGAGCTGCACACGATCGTCGGTGCGGGCGCGACCGGTGAGTCGGCGATGGACGCCGGCAACATGATCAAGCCGATGCTGGCCCGCGGCGAGCTCAGGATGGTCGGTGCCACGACCCTGGACGAGTACCGCGAGCACATCGAGAAGGACGCCGCCCTGGAACGCCGCTTCCAGCAGGTGCTGGTCGGCGAACCCTCGGTGGAGGACACGGTCGGCATCCTGCGCGGCTTGAAGGAGCGCTACGAGGTGCACCACGGCGTGCGCATCACGGACGCCGCGCTGGTCGCCGCCTCGACGCTGTCCGACCGCTACATCACCGCGCGCTTCCTGCCGGACAAGGCCATCGACCTCGTCGACGAGGCCGCGTCCCGGCTGCGCATGGAGATCGACTCGCGGCCCGTCGAGATCGACACCGTCGAACGTGCCGTGCGGCGCCTCGAGATCGAGGAGATGGCGCTGTCCAAGGAGTCCGACGCGGCCTCCGTCGAACGCCTGCACGCGTTGCGCGCCGAACTGGCCGAGAAGCGCGAGGAGCTCTCCGCGCTGACGGCGAGGTGGCAGAACGAGAAGGGCTCCATCGACCGCGTGCGCGCGCTGAAGGAGCAGCTCGAGTCGTTGCGCGGCGAGTCGGAACGGGCCGAGCGCGACGGCGACCTCGGCCGTGCGGCGGAGCTCCGGTACGGCCGGATCCCCCAGCTGGAGAAGGAACTCGCGGTCGCGGCGGAGTCCACACAGGACGCCGCGATGCTCAAGGAGGAGGTCGGCCCGGACGACGTCGCGGACGTGGTGTCGGCGTGGACCGGCATCCCCGCCGGCAGGCTGCTGGAGGGCGAGACCGCCAAGCTGCTGCGCATGGAGGAGGAACTGGGCCGCCGCGTAGTGGGCCAGGCCGAAGCCGTGCGCGTGGTGTCGGACGCGGTGCGCAGGACACGCGCCGGCGTAGCCGACCCGGACCGCCCCACGGGTTCGTTCCTGTTCCTCGGCCCCACCGGCGTCGGCAAGACGGAGCTCGCGAAGGCGTTGGCGGGCTTCCTGTTCGACGACGAGCGGGCGATGATCCGCATCGACATGAGCGAGTACTCCGAGAAGCACTCGGTGGCCCGCCTGGTCGGCGCGCCTCCCGGCTACGTCGGCTACGACCAGGGCGGCCAGCTCACCGAGTCGGTCCGTCGCCGCCCGTACTCGGTCGTGCTGCTGGACGAGGTCGAGAAGGCGCACCCGGACGTGTTCGACGTGCTGCTGCAGGTGCTCGACGACGGCCGCCTGACCGACGGCCAGGGCCGCACGGTCGACTTCCGCAACACGATCCTGGTGCTCACCTCGAACCTGGGTTCGCAGACCATCGTCAACCCGACGCTCACCGAGCTGGAACGCAAGGACGCCGTGCTCGCCGTGGTGCAACGCCACTTCAAGCCGGAGTTCCTCAACAGGCTGGACGACGTCGTGGTCTTCCACGCCCTCGCCACCGAGGAACTGACGTCCATCGTGGACATCCAGATCGCCCGCCTGGCCGACCGCCTGGCGGCCCGGCGCCTGACCCTCGACGTCACGCCGTCGGCCCGCGACTGGCTGGCGCTCAACGGCTTCGACGCGATCTACGGCGCGCGGCCGTTGCGGCGGCTCGTGCAGTCGGCGATCGGCGACCAGCTGGCGAAGGAGCTGCTGGCCGGCGAGGTCCGGGACGGCGACACGGTGCGGGTCGACGTGGTGGACGACCAGAGCGGCCTGATCGTGGGCCGCACCGCCTGAGCGAGAGTCCCCTGTGGGGCCGGTAGGTTCCGGCCCCATGGGGGACTTCCGCTTTGCCAGGTACCAGGCCGCCGAGCCCAACGCCCGCGGCCGCTTCCCCGGCGTCTTCGGTCTCGTGAACGGCCTCCGCCGCCGCGGCGAGCTCACCGCCGCGCAAGAAGAGTTCGTGCGCGTCAACAACGCCTGGTACAACGCCGCCTACACCGACCCGTCGACGGTCGACCCGGCGGTCTACGACCGCGCGGTCAACCCGGATGCCCGTGCCTGGTTCAAAACCGAGGCGACGCACCTGGTCGTGCGCCTGCCCGGCTACCTCGCCATCCTCGACGCCCACGGCGTGCGCTGGGAGCGGCTGGAGAGCGACGACCCCGGCCGGATCGTCTACGAGGACGCCGACCAGGTCGTCGTGGTGCCGCGCTCACCGGCTCTCGACCTTCAGCTCCCCTGACAGCACGGTCCGGATGTGGTCGCCGGACAGCACGTCGTGCGGGTACCCGAGGTCGATCGCGCTCGCCTCGTCCAGCCGCGCCACCTGCCCCGCCGTCAACGCCACCTCCAACGCCCCGAGGTTCCCGACGAGCTGCTCCGGCGTGCGCGCCCCCACGACAGGAGCGACCACCCCGGGCCGCCGCACGTTCCACGCCAGCGCGACCTGGGCAGGAGCGCATCCGACCTCCAACGCCACCGACCGCACCACCTCGGCGATCCCGAGCGTGCGCGGGTTCACCATGCCCAGCGCGGCGTTGAACTCCCGGCGCGACGTCCCGGCCTCGGCGGCGCCCGAGTACTTGCCCGACAAGACTCCGCCGCCCAACGGCGAGAACGGCGTCACGCCCAGCCCCAGTGCGGAGGCCATCGGGATCAGGTCGCGTTCGGCGGCCCGGTTGATCAGGCTGTACTCGACCTGCAACGCCACCAGCGGTGACCAGCCGCGCAGGTCCGCGACGGCCTGCATGCGCGCGATCTCCCAGGCCGGGGCGTTCGACATGCCCACGTAGAGGACCTTGCCGGACCGCACCAGGTCGTCCAGGCCGCGCAGCACCTCCTCGAACGGCGTCCGCGCGTCCCAGACGTGCACGTGCAGCAGGTCCAGGTAGTCCGTGCGCAGCCGGCGGAGGCTGTTCTCCACCGACGCGAACAGGTTCTTGCGGTGCGAGCCGCCGGAGTTCGGGTCGTCAGGACGCCGCAGGGTCGAGTACTTCGTCGCCAGCACCAGGCTGTCGCGCCGTCCCGCGACCAGCGAGCCCAGCAGTTCCTCGGAACCGCCGTAGGCCGCGGCCGTGTCGATGAAGTTGCCGCCGCGGTCGACGTACGTCGAGAACAACGTCCGCGCGTCCTCGGCCGACGAGCCCCAGCCCCACTCGTTGCCGAAGGTCGCGGTGCCCAGGGCCAGTGGTGAAACCCGCAGGCCGGAACGGCCCAGCAGGCGGTACGTGTCGAGCGACATGGTGTTTCTCCCCGAAGACGAAGTGGAGCACCAGCGTCCGACGAACAAAGCCCATCGATAAGGGAAGGAACTTCCTGGGAACACGAGTCCTACCCGGACTGTTGAAGAGGCCATGCTCACCGACGTGACGCAGGAGCTCGCGATCTTCCTGAGGACCCGGCGCGAGCGGCTGGACCCGCGCGACTTCGCCCTGCCGCGACGACGGCAGCGCAGGACGCCCGGGCTGCGGCGCGAGGAGGTCGCCGAGCTGGCGGGGATCAGCGTCGACTACGTCGTCCGGCTGGAGCAGGCCCGCGGGCTGCGGCCGTCGGCGGAGGTGGCGCAGGCGCTGGCCGGGGCGTTGCGGCTGAACGACGACGAACGCGCGTACCTCCTCGGCCTCACCAGGCAGCGCACCGAGGACAAGGCGGCGACCGAGGCGGCCGAGTCGTTGAAACTGCTGGTCGAGGACCTCTCGCCGAGGCCAGCCATGGTGATGAACCACCGGTTCGACGTCCTCGCGTGGAACGACGAGATGGCGGAGGTGCTCCTGGACTTCCGGGAACTGCCGGAGACCAGGCGCAACGCGGTCTGGCTCTGCCTGCTGCACCCGGAGATCCGCCAGCGGTACGTCGACCGCGACCGGGTGGTGAGAGAAGGCGTCGCCCACCTGCGGGCCGCGTGGGCCGCGCACCCCGAGGACCAGGTGCTGGCCGGCCTCATCGCCGAGTGCGCCGCCGCCGACGAGGAGTTCGCCCGGCTGTGGGCCGCGCGCGACGTCCGGTTCAACGCCCGCGGCGCCAAGGTGCTGAAACACCCGAGCGCGGGGGAGATCGCCCTCAGCTTCGAGACGCTCCGGCCGCTGCAGAACCCCGACCAGCTGCTGGTGATCTACCGCGGAGCCGACCGGAGGAGCCAGGCCGCGATCGCCCGACTGAACCGGGGAAAGGCACGCCGAGATCACGACGCGCGGAAGTGATCTTCGTTCCTCGCCTCCGACCCACTACGCTTGGCCCGTGGGCATACCGGCGTGGGTCTGGTTCACCGTCGCCGCGGTGGCGGGTGTGGCGGGGTTCGCCCTGCTCGCGACCGACCGGGCGCAACGAACCGCGCGTAATCGTGAACGGCGCCGTTGGGCTGCCCTGCGCGGCTGGCAGTTCGAGGAGACAGACCACGTGCTGCCGACCCGGTGGGAAGCCGGGGCCATCGCGTACTACGGCACGGGCCTCGCCCGTGACGTGGTGGCGGGCTCCACCTTCACCGCGGACGGCCGCAGGCAGGTCTACGTGCTCGACCACGAGACCGGCGGCAAGGTCAACTCCGTGCTGGTCGGCGTGCGCTGCCGCAGGGCGTTGTCGGTGGTGATCGAGCTGTGGCTGTCGACCGTGCCGTTCCAGCGCGACGACGACAAGAAGCCGATGCCCGACATGCTCGGGCCGGTGGGGTCGCGGTACGCGTTCGTCACGGACGTGCCGGCGGCCCGCAAGATCATCACGCCCGACCTGATCGATGCCGCCGAGGAGATCGGGGGCGACGTCACGGTCGTCTGGATGGAGAACGACTGGGTGCTGGCCGCCGCGCCGCCCAACTCGTCGCCCGCGCGCCTCGAACGGCTGCTGCGCGACGTCGGCGAGCTCGCGGACGTCATCGACCCGTTCGACCCGGACCCGTCCGAGCGCGAGGAGCCGGTGGCGGAGGACGACGAGGGCGGCGAGGTCTACCGGCCGTCGTTCGGGCGCAAGCAGACGTGACGTTGCAAGCGTGATCTTCGGCCCCGGCGCCGAACCGACTACCGTGCGGACGTATGCCAACCGCACTGGTGACCGGATCGACCGTCGGGATCGGGGCCGCCTTCGCCCGCAGGCTCGCGGCGGAGGGGTACGACCTCGTGCTGGTCGCGCGCACCGCGCCCGCACTCGAGGAACTCGCGAAGCAGCTGCACGACCGGCACGGCGTGAACGTGGACGTCCTGCCGGCCGACCTCAGTGACCACGAGGACCGGCTCAAGGTCGAGCAACGGCTCGCCGAGCAGGCCGTCGACCTGCTCGTGAACAACGCGGGCTTCGCCAACAACGGCGAGCTCTTCGCCACCGACGTCGAGAAGCTGCAGAACCAGCTCGACGTCAACGTCACCACCGTGCTGCGCCTGTGCCGGGCCGCGATCCCGGCCATGATCGCGCGCGGCAAGGGCGACGTCATCAACGTGTCGAGCGTCGCGAGCTTCCTGCCGGGCCGCGGCACGAGCTACAGCGCCGACAAGGCGTGGGTGACGGCGTTCTCCGAGGGCACGGCGCTCGCGGCCGAGGGCACCGGCGTGCGGATCATGGCGCTCGCCCCCGGTTTCGTGCGGACCGAGTTCCACCAGCGGGCGCGGATCGACATGTCCAAGACGCCGAACTGGCTCTACGTGCCGGTCGAGAAGCTGGTCCACGAGGCCCTGCGCGACCTGCGCCGCGGCAAGCCGTTGTCGGTGCCCGGCCTGCAGTACAAGGCGATCGTCACCATCGCCACGCGCCTGCCCCGCAAGCTCGTGCGCCGGATGGCGTCGCGGTTCGCCGGCGGACGCGGTCGCACCTGACCGGAACCGTTGGGCCGAATGGCGCGTCGGAGGGCACGTGAGCGAACAGTTCCACGTCGAACCGGACGAGTTGCGGGGCTACAGCGAACTGCTGGACCGCAACGCAGGGCACTTCCTGACCATCAAGGACCACGCGATCTCCAAGGGCGGTGACACCAGCGGGTTCACCGGCCTGCTGACGTTGCTGCACCCCGTCGTGACCGGTGTCGCGAGCCTCTACGGGGAGACGCTGGACTTCGCCAACAAGATGATGACCAAGGACGCCGACGCGCTGCGGAAGACGGCCGACTCCTACGAGAAGGTCGACCAGTTCGGCCTCAAACTGATCCAGGGTGCCGGAGGTGGCCGATGACCACGGCGTACGCGGACGTCGAGGACCCGTCGGTCGCGCTCAACGCGGCCGCCGAGGACCGTCCCGGCAGGCAGACCACCAAGGAGCTCATCGAGGCCGCCGGGTGGAAGCTGCAGGGCGTCAACTGGATCTACGAGAAGGTCACCGGCGAGAACCTGATCGAGTCGCTGATCAGCCCGCTGGTCGGCGACTTCGAGAAGATCGACGCCAACGCCAACGCGTGGGACCAGGTCGCGAAGGCGCTGGACTCCGTGCGGCACAACGTCGGTGAGGGCGCCGGCCAGCTGGGTCCGCACTGGGACGGTTCCGCGGCGCAGGGTTTCGAACGCCGCATGGACACCATGTGGGTCATCGCGATCGAGGCGGACTCCCAGGTCGCCCGGATCATCGGCAACAAGTTCCAGTCGATGGCCTCGGCGTGCCGCTCGGCCACGAAGGTCGCGCTGTTCCTGCTCGACAAGCTCTGCACCATGCTGCTCGAAGCGGCGATGACCGCGGTGATCCCGGTCGTCGGCTGGGGCCGCGCGGTGTGGATGGTCTACGACGCGATCCAGATCGTCGACGCCATCCGCAAGATCATCCAGTCGATCATGACGCTGATCGAGGGCGTCAAGGGCATGGTCGACGGCATCGTCGCCATGGGCACGGCGTTGATGAAGCTCAAGGACGTCCGGGACGTCAACGACGCGCTCGACGCCGTGGACGGCGTGCAGGACGGCAAGCAGAAGTTCGACAACGGCGTGTCGGCGGCGAAGTCCGGCGCGATCGGTGTCGGCCTCGGCGCGTACGGCCTGGGCAAGGCCGGATCGGCCGCGTCCGGCCGCTACAGCACGCCGAGCACGGGCAGCGGCGCCGGAGCCGGAACCGGTGGCTCCTCCGCACCCGCACCGGCGTCCACCGGTGGTGGTCAGCAGTGACGTTCCCCTACGACCAGGCGCGGCTCCAGCAGCTGTTCGCCGACGTCGACTCCCGCATCGACGACCTGGGCAAGGTCGCGACGGCCGCCTCCCAGGTGCAACGACGTTCGCGCGGACTGTCCGAACAGGACCTCCGCGAGATCGAGCGGTTCGCCAAGTCGCCCGGCGCGCCCAAGGAGCTCAAGGACTTCCAGCGCCGCGTCGACGCCGGCGAGCTGTCGTGGGCCGACGTCGCCGCGGGTCGCGCGCTGAACGACCCCGGTGCGCAGCAGGCGCTCGCGGTCGGCGTGCCGGACCTCCAGCGCGCCTACCGGGCGCTCGAAGAGGGCCAGGACGTCGAGGACGTCATCGCCTCCGGAACTCCCGCGCCGCCGCCTCCTTCGCCGGACGACGAGGACGACGGCCCGAGCCACTTCCGCAAGGACGCCTGGTAGGTCAGACGGGCCAGTCCACGCCGCCGCTGCTGGTGTGGCTGGTCCCGGTACCGCGTACGACGTCGAAGGCGACCGCGCAGGCGGTCGCCAGCGACCGCACCGGCTCCGTCACGGCGGGGTTGATCCGCACGACGTCCCTGCGCACCCGAGAGCCGTTGCGCTTGGCCCGCGCACCGGTCTGGATTCGTGCGACGTCACCGAAGAAGCAGAGCTGCTGACCGGCCGCGTCGTGCAGTGACTGCTGCCACGCGCCGTGCGTCTTGATCGTCCCGATCAACTGGCCCTGCGGCGTGCTCACCCGCACGTGCGGCCGTCGCCCAAAGCCCTTGTCGATGCGCATGATCGGCTGGCCACCAGGCGCCACCACGTCGAGGTCGAACGTCGTCCAGCCGGAGAACCCGGTGTGCCGCAACGGCCGCTGCACCCCGGGACCGCCGCGCTCGCGCACCACCATCACCGGCACGTCCCGTTCGTCGAACACCTCGACTCGGTAGTGCGGCCGGGCCAGCAGGCTCAGGAACGTCCACGGCTGTTCCACGTACAGGGTGCTCACGGTGATGCAGCGTACGAGGCATCGTCCGCTCATATGTGCGAAGCTCACGACCCGTGCGAACTGAAGTGGTCTTGGACTCGAACGCTAAGTCGGAACTCGCTCGCCTCGTGAGCGAACTGGCCGTGGTGCACGGCAAGGTGACCCTCTCCAGCGGCAAGGAAGCCGACTACTACGTCGACCTGCGGCGGGCGACGCTGCACCACGCCGCGGCCCCGTTGATCGGCAGGCTGCTGCGGCAGCTCACGTCCGACTGGGACTTCGTCGCGGTCGGCGGGCTCACCCTCGGCGCGGACCCCGTCGCCTACGCGATGATGCACTCCGCCTCGGCGGACGGTGACGTGCTCGACGCGTTCGTCGTGCGCAAGGCCAACAAGGCCCACGGCATGCAGCGCCAGATCGAGGGCATCGACGTGCGCGGCCAGCGCGTGCTCGCGGTCGAGGACACCTCCACCACGGGCGGGTCGGTGCTCACGGCCGTCACGGCGTTGCGCGAGCACGGGGCCGAGGTCATCGGCGTGGCCACGGTCGTCGACCGCGGCACGGGCGCCAAGGAGGCCATCGAGGCCGAGGGTCTGCAGTACCGCTACCTGCTCGACCTGAACGACCTCGGCCTCGCCTGAGGTTTTGTCGAGAGCGGTTCGAGCCACCCCGTCCTAGTCTGGAACAGGGACGGGGTGGTGCGAATGGCCAGATCTCTAGCCGAAGCGGTCATGCTCCTGCACTTCGCGGTGCTGGCGTTCCTGCTCGTGGGCGGATACCTCGCCTGGCGCTGGCGCTGGGTGATCTACCCGCACCTGGCCCTGGGCGCGTGGGCGGTGCTGAGCATCCTCACGCCGACGGTCTGCCCCCTCACGACCTGGGAGAACGACTTCCGGGCGATGGCGGGCATGCCGGTGCTGGAGACCGGGTTCATCGACCACTACATCGACGGCGTCTGGTACCCGGAGAGCGCGTCGACGCTGGTCCAGCTGGTGCTGGGGTCGATCGTGATCGTCTCCTGGATCGGCTTCTATGCTGGTCACCGTGCTGCTCGAAGGCTTTCACGCTGTTAAGCACGCGCTGCGCTTCGGCGGGCACGTGGACCCGTTGCTCACGACGGACCTCGCCGCCGCGGTCGCCCTCGCCGAGACGCACGCCCCCGACCTGCGCGAGCGGTTCGCCGCCGCCACCGAGGTCGACCAGAACCACTTCAAGCTGCGGGTCGGCCGCACGCACCCCACCGGCGTCGCCGGGTTCGCCGAACGGCCTGAGCTGCCGTTCGACCGCCAGGCGCCGGTCGTGCTGCTGGACAACCCGCGCAACCTCGGCAACTTCGGCGCGGCCATCCGTGTCGCGGCCGGCCTCGACGCGGGCGGCGTGATCTCCACCGGGGACGTCGACCCGTGGCACCCCAACGTCCTGCGCGGCTCGGCCGGGCTGCACTTCGCGCTGCCGGTGGCGAAGGTCACGAGCCTCGACTTCGCCGGCGAGCTGATCGCCTTCGACGCCGACGGTGACCTGCTGAAAGGCCCGATCCCGGACGACGCCGTGCTGGCGTTCGGCTCGGAACGCCACGGCATCTCCGCCGAGGTCCGCGCCAAGGCCTCCCGGATCGTCCGGCTGCCCATGCGCGAGAAGGTCAGCAGTTACAACCTGACAACTTCTGTGGCCATGGGCCTCTACCACTGGGCGATTCACCGAGCTTCTTGATCGGTCAAGCACGCACGATGACCTTGTGGCGATCGCGAAACTGCTGGCGGCGCGCGCGGGCGTCGCGGAGCGCGCGGTGTACTCCAGGCACCTGCGGAGGGTCTGGGGTGTGCCGGGCACGCTCCTCGGGGCGAGGGCGTGGCCCCCGCTCTTCCGGGACAAGATCCACACCAGCTTCAACTACTGGTGGCAGGCGCACCTGCTGGACTGCCTGATCGACGGCTACCTGCGCTCGCCCAGCGAGCTGCGCAAGGCCGCGGTCACCAAGGTCGTGCGCGGCATCCGGGTCCGCAACGTCCTGGGCTGGACCAACGACTTCTACGACGATGTCGCGTGGCTCGGCCTGGCGCTGCAACGCGCCGAACGCGAGGTCGGCGTAGCGAAGCCCAAGGCGTTGAACGCCATCGCCGAGCAGTTGCGGGACGGCTGGACCGACCACGCCGGTGGCGGCATCTGGTGGAAGCGCCACGACGACTTCAAGAACGTCCCCGCCAACGGCCCGGCCGCGATCTTCCTGGCCCGCCAGAACGAACGCACCGACCTCGCCCGCGCCCGCTCCACCGTGGACTGGATCGAGGAGCACCTGGTCGACCCCGGCAACGGCCTCGCGTGGGACGGCCTGCACGTCCACCCGAACGGCGAGATCCGCGAGTACGAGAAGAACATCTTCACGTACTGCCAAGGAGTTCTCATCGGCGCGTGCGTCGAGCTCGCGAAGCACGGCCAGGCCGAGAAGTGGCTCGACAAGGCCGCACGCACGATCACGGCCGTGCACGACGACCTGGCCACCAACGGCGTGATCCGGGGTCAGGGCGGCGGTGACGGCGGCCTGTTCGCGGGCATCCTCACCCGCTACCTCGCCCAGGCCGCGTTGATCATCCCCGACCTCGACCCCGAGCGGCACGAGACCGCCGACCTGGCCCGCGAGCTCGTGGTGCAGTCGGCGGAGGCCGCGTGGAGCAACCGCGTGATGGCCGTCAGCGGTCCGCTGTTCGGTCCGGAGTGGACTGTCCCGGCGGACGAGGAGGAGGGCCGCGACCTGTCCGTCCAGCTCGGTGGCTGGATGTGCCTGGAGGCGGCCGCCCTGCTCGAACGCAGCGGTCTGGACGTCGCTACGGCCTGATCCAGCTCAGCAGCGCCTTGGCGTCCTCGCGGAACCGCTCCGGTGAGTCGTCCAGCACGAACTCCAGCAGCACGTTGCGGTCGACGCCGTCGCGCGCCAGCTCGGTCAGCACCGGCTTCCACAGGTCACGGCGCTCGGCCAGCGGGAACCGCTCGGTGAACCCGCCGGGTCCCCACGAGAAGGCGTGCGCCGTCACGGGTTCGAGGGTCCGCACCTCGTGCACGGCCGAGAACACGTCCTGACCGCCGCGCGGCTGCCAGTACGACACCACGCCGTCGACCTCGTCGAGCAGCCGCACGGTCGAGTCGAGCGTGTCCGTCAGCGTGTTCCGGTGGTACTCCAGCGCGATCTTGGTGCCCATCGCCTCGGCGTGCTCGACGGCGTGGTGCAGCGCGTCGATGACCGGCCCGCGGTCGGGCGTCTCCTCCGAGCCGGCGGTGCCCGCCCAGACCCGCACGAACGGCGCGTCCAGCTCGGCCGCGGTCTCCAGGACCGGCGCCAGCTCGGCGCGGTCGGAGACCCCGGCGCGGTAGTACGACCCGTACGCCGCCACCTTCAGCCCGGTGTCGAGCGCCCTGCGTGCCGCCGCGAAGTCGCCGGGCGGCACGTGCACGTCGCCGCCCCACTCCACGGCCTGCAAGCCGCACTCCGTCGCGAGCTCACCGATCTCTTCGACCGTGAGCTGCCGGAACGTCACCGAGACGAGCCCAGGGATCAGCATCCGCAGGACTGCCGGTGCATGAGGGAGGGTGAGAGCCGGATCGTCTCCGGTGGCCTCTCGGGGTCAGCGATGCGGGAGAGCAGCAGTTTCACCGCGGTCCGTCCGATCTCCTCGACTGGCTGGGCCAGTGTGGTGAGCGGCGGTTCGATCAAGGTAGCCCACTCGACCTCGTCGTAGGCCACGACGGCCAGGTCCGTGCCGAGCTTGAGACCGCGGGCGCGCATCTCGTGCAGCAGCCCGACCGTGACGAGGTGGTCGGCGGCGACGACGGCGGTGGCCGGGTCCTCCTGGTCGAGCAGCGGCGCGAGCCAGCCGCTCTGCGACACCAGCGCCTCGTCCCACTTCAGGCCCGCGCGGCCGAGGCCGAGGCGGTAGCCGAGGATCCGTTCCTCGGTCGTCGCCACGCCGGCCTTGCCGCAGACGATGCCGATCCGCCGGTGCCCGAGCTCCGCGAGGTGCTTGACCAGGCCGGACGTGGCCTGGACGTTCTCCGGCCCGACCTGGTCGATGTCCTTCGCCACGGTCAGCCGGTCCACCAGCACCGTCGGGATGCTGAGTCTCTTGAGCTCCGGCAGGACCAGGCTTCCGCCCCCTGCCGACGGTGTGAGCAGCAGCCCGTCGACTCTTCGCGAGCGCAGCATTCTGACCGCGGCCTGCTCGGACTCGGGGGTGTCCCGCGTGTCGATCAGCACGAGCGAGTAGCCGTTGCGGGTCGCTTCCGACTCGATGGCGGCGATCAGCTCGGCGAAGTACGGGTGGGAGACCAGCGACACGGCGAGGCCCAGCGACTTGGTGCCGCCCATGACCAGCGAACGCGCGATGGCGTCCCCCGTGTACCCGGTCTCGTCGATCGCCTTCTGGACGCGCTCGCGCGTGTCCCCGGCGACCGGCCGCGTCTCGTTGATCACGTGTGACACCGTGGTGATGGAGACCCCCGCGAGAGCCGCGACATCCCGCATGGTGACCATGGCCTGGGACCATACCCGTTTGGAGGAAGCCCAGATGGCAGCCGTGCTGTGTGTCGGGCTCACAACTCTCGACGTGACCCAACGGGTGGACGAGTTCCCGGAACCCGGGCAGAAGATCCGCTCGCTCGACGCCGTGCTCTCGCCGGGAGGCCCGGCGGCGAACGCGGCCCGCGCCGTCGCGGCACTCGGCGGGCGGGCGTCGCTGCTCACCGCGTTGGGTGCCGACGCACTGGGTGAATTCGTCCAGGCCGCCTTGGAGCCGGTCCACGTGACCGCCGTTCCGGGCACGACACCCGTGAGCATGGTCGTCGTCCGGGACTCCGATGGAGAACGCACGGTTGTGTCCCGGAACGCATCGGTGCAGGTGATCGCGCCGGAGTTGGCCGAACTGCTGGCCGCCGCCGACGTGGTGCTGGTCGACGGGCACCACGACGGGCTCGTGATCCCCGTCGCCCGCCAGGCGAAAGCGCTCGGATTGCCTGTGGTGCTCGACGCCGGGAGCTGGAAACCTGTCCTCGATCACCTGTTGCCGCTGGTGGACGTGGCCGCCTGCTCTCACGGGTTCGAGCGGTCCGAGGCCGAGGTGCACTCCTTCGGGGTGCCGCTGGTCATTCGCACGCAGGGTGCGAAGCCGGTCACCTGGTCGCGGAACGGCTCGCGCGGAGAGGTGCCCGTGCCCGCGGTGGAGGTGAAGGACACGAACGGTGCCGGAGACGTCTGGCACGGCGCGTACGCCTTTGCGCTCGCGTCAGGGGCGGACCCGGTGGAGGCCATCGGGTTCGCGTCGGAGGCGGCCGCCGTTCGCGTCGGTGCGGTCGGGGACTGGGTTGAGAGGCTGGCGCGGTGGCAGGACAGCAGGTCAGGTTCGACGAGCTGCTAGAACGGGCTCGGGCGCTCGCGGACATGGGTGAGCGCAAGATTCTCGGCATCGGCGGGGCACCCGGTTCCGGCAAGTCGACACTCGCGCGCCGGCTGGTCGAGGCCCTCGACGGCCAGGCCGTGCTGGTCGAGATGGACGGCTTCCACCTCGCGCAGAGCGTGCTCGAACGGCTGCGGCTGGTCGAACGCAAGGGCGCGCCCGACACGTTCGACATCCCCGGCTACGTGGACCTGCTCGGCCGCATCAAGGCGTGCGGGCCGGACCTGATCTACGCGCCGGAGTTCCGCCGCGAGATCGAGGAGCCGATCGCCTGCGCCGTGCCGGTGCACCCGGACGTCCCGCTCGTCGTCACCGAGGGCAACTACCTGCTGCTCAACTACGACAAGTGGAAGCGCGTCCGGATCATCCTGGACGAGGCGTGGTTCCTGTTCATCGACGAGGACGTGCGCGTGCAGCGCCTGATCGACCGCCACCTGCGGTACGGGCGCACCTTGTCGGAGGCGGAGGAACGGGTGCTGCACGGCACCGACCACGTCAACGCGTTGATGGTGAACTCGTCGAAGGGATCAGCGGACCTGCTGATCACCGAGGTGCTCTAGGAACAGGCCAGGCCGGCGCGCAGCCGAGGGCGTCGCCGGTGACGGCGGTCCGTCCCGCAGAACGGCTTTGCGATCTGTCGCTAGTTCGTTCCGACTTCGACCGTGTCGTCGATCGGCTTGGCCATCTCCTGGCGGTAGCGCCAGATCCCCCAGCCGGTGCCGCCCACGAAGAACGCGATGCTGACGATGATCGCGGCCGTCTCGAGCCACGGGACGGACTGGATGATGCCCGCGCCGTAGTAGCCGGCCAGCACCAGCGTCGGCACCCACGCGACGGCGCCGATGGTCGTGGCCACGGTGAACCGCTTGAGGTCCATCCGCGCGGCGCCCGCGATGATGGGCGCCAGCGTGCGGATCCACGGGATCCAGCGGGCGAGCACGATGGCCCAGAACCCGCGGCGGTCGAGGAAGTCGCCGGCGCGTTTCAGGTTCTGCCGGTTCAGCACCTTGCCGCCCTTGCGCGCGAGCACGCGGGTGCCGGTGCCCCGGCCGATGTAGTAGCCGACCAGGTTGCCGACGACGGCGATGATCAGTGCGGCGAGGGACAGCAGCCACGCCGACAGCTCGCTGTTGTGCGTCGCCAGCACCACGCCGGCGGCGAACAGCAGCGAGTCACCGGGCAGGAACAGCCCGAAGATGAATGCGCACTCGACGAAGATGAAGCTGAGCACGATGACCCAGACGGCCACCGGACCGGCGGTCTCCAGCGAGGCGAATGCATGCGCCACGGTGAACCAGCCTACGTCTTGCGGTGTGGACGGCACGGCGACATCGGTCTGACGGGTTGCCTAAATCTGGGTTGAGCACACCGAGTCACCACGTGAACTCCGCTCCGCCCAGATCGCCGCCTCGTGAACCGGCCGAGTCGGACTAGCGTGGGGCGCATGGAGACCTTGCTCGCGGAACTCCGCGCCGCCGTGGGTGAATCCGGCGTGTTGACCGACACCGACGTCACCGCGAGCTACGAGCGCGACATGATGCCGTTGGCCCCGCACGGCAGTCCGCTGGCCGTGGTGTTCCCGCTGAACACCGGGCAGGTGCAGGAGGTCGTGCGGGCCTGCGCCCGCCACGCCGTCCCGATCGTCCCCCGTGGCGCGGGCAGCGGTCTCTCCGGCGCCGCGAACGCGATCGAGGGCTGCGTCGTCCTGGTCATGACCAAGATGAACGCCATCGTCGAGGTCGACGCCGACAACCGCCTCGCCGTCGTCGAGCCGGGCGTCGTGAACCTCGACCTGCGCGGCCGCGTCGAGAAGGACGGCCTGTTCTACCCGCCGGACCCGAGCAGCTACGACTGGTGCACGATCGGCGGCAACCTCTCCACCAACGCAGGCGGCCTGTGCTGCGTGAAGTACGGCGTGACCACCGACTCGGTGCTCGGCCTCGAGGTCGTCCTGGCCGACGGCGAGGTGCTGCGGACCGGCCGCCGCACGGTCAAGGGCGTCGCGGGCTACGACCTCACCAAGCTCTTCATCGGCTCCGAGGGCACGCTCGGCGTGATCACCCAGGCGACGCTGGCTCTCCGGCCGTTGCCGCAGGCCCCGGCCACGCTGGTCGCCGCGTTCGGCACCACGGCGCTCGCGGGTGCCGCGGTCAGCCGGATCGTCCGCGAGGGCCTGGTGCCGTCGCTGATGGAGATCATGGACCGCACCTCGATCGAGGCCGCGGAGACGTACCTGAAGACCGAGCTCGGCGCCGGACCCGGCTGCGCGGCGTTGCTGATCTGCCAGTCCGACGCGGGCGGCGAGCAGGCGCGGCACGAGCTGCGGAAGATCGAGGAGATCTGCCTGGAGGCCGACCTCGTCTACGCGACCGAGGACGTCAACGAGGGCCGCGACCTGCTGACCGCCCGCCGCGCCGTGCTGACCGCGCTGGAGATCTACGGCTCGTGGCTGACCGACGACGTGTGCGTGCCGCGCACCCGCATCGCCGAGCTCATCCAGGGCTGCGAGGACATCTCGGCCGAGGTCGGGCTCAAGATCGCCGTCGTCGGCCACGCGGGCGACGGCAACATGCACCCGACGATCGTCTACGACCCGGCCGACGCCTCGCAGTTCGCGCGTGCCCAGAAGGCGTTCGACGACATCCTCGCCGTCGGGCTCTCGCTGGGCGGCACGGTCACCGGCGAGCACGGCATCGGCAAGATCAAGCGCGAGTGGCTCGCGAAGGAGATCGGGCCGGTCGGGCTGCGGGTCCACCGCGAGATCAAGCGCGCGCTGGACCCGTCGAACCTGTTCAACCCGGGATCCATGTTCTAGCGGCTTCCTCGACGTCGGCGAGCATCCGCCGCCGTTCCTCCGGCCCGAGCACCCGTCCTCGGGTGAGCAGCGCGAGTTCGTCGTGCGCCGAGAACTACGGGAACGTGCAGGGGTTGCCCGCGTCCGTGCCGACCAGGATCTCCTCGCCGTGGTCGTGCATCTCGGGTTGCTTGCGAACACCTTGACGCAACGGGAGACTCAAATCCTTTCGAGCACTTCCCTCGCGTCGGACGCCCACAGCGGGCTGGCGCTGAGCTCGACGAGGTCGGGCACCAGCGCCGCGCGGTGCTCGGGCTCCAACGTGTCCCCGACGTACTTCAGGGCCGCCGCCACCTGCCACGCGATCGGGCTCCTCAAAGCCTGACGCAGCAACGCGATCCGGTCTTCCAGCCGGTGCACTAGCGGGACATGGCTTTCAGCAATGAGTGCTGCGCGTCGTCGTGCCCCAGCTCCCACATGAACGTGCCGAGCAGCCCGCGTGCGCGCGCGTAGTCCGCACGGAGCTTGATGGACCGCGGGTTCTCGAACGACACGAACTTCTTCTCCGCCGCGTTGTACAACCACGGCGACTGCGCCACGGGGTGCCAGTACTCCTTCCACCCCGGCGCGGCCTTGAGGGCGTTGACCTCGTCGTACCCGTCGACCCAGAACGCGCTGTCGTACGCCTGGTAGAGCCCGTGCTGCGGCCCTTCGGCCTTCACGTTGAACCCGCGGCCGTAGAACGGCACGCCCAGCACCATCTTGCGTGCGGGCACTCCGTGGCGCTCGTAGTAGTTGATGGCGCCCACGACGTTGTTCCACTTGCGGTCTTCGCGCGGCATCGGGTCGTTGGCGACCTCGCGGAAACCGGCGTTGAACGTGGCCACGGGCGAGAAGCCGGTGCCCAGGTCGTAGGTCATGACGTTGATGAAGTCCATGGTGCGCGCCAGTTCGCGCAGCTCGAAGGACTTCGCCGGGTCGTACGGGCCGTCGGTCTGGAGGCGGCCTGCCGGGAGGGCGGCGGTGACCAGCTTCCTGGGGCCGAGCGCCTTGCGGAAGTCCTTGGTCAGCAACGTCATGTTGCGCTTGTCCTCCGGGCGGTCGGTGATCTCTGTCGGGCCGCCGTAGACCGGGAACTCCCAGTCGATGTCGATGCCGTCGAAGGTGCCGTCCTGGAAGAACAGGGCCTTGCAGGAGCTGATGAGGGTGCTGCGGGTGGATTCGGTGAGTGCTGCGTCCGAGAAGCCGCCTGCGCCCCAGCCGCCCAGGGAGATCAGGGCTTTGAGGCTTGGTTTGCGGTGCTTGAGGTCGCGGATGTCGGCGAAGTCCTTCTGGGCTGTTTCGGCCGGCATCGTGCACTTGCCGTTCTCGATGGTGGAGAAGGCGTAGAAGAGGTGGGTGATGGGGGTGTTGGACGGGATCTGGGAGATGGGCTTGGAGCCGCTGAACCAGTTGCCGTAGTAGGCGCCGACGATCTTGGGTGGGGTGGCTTCTGCCGGTGTGGTTGTGCCTGCTGCGACTGCTAGGGCGGTCAGGGTCAGTGCGAAACCCTTGCGGAACAACGACATCATTCTTGGCCCTCCCCGGTGGTCCAGACCAGTTGGAGGCTAGGGGTGGTGTCCGGTTTGCCGCAAGGTTGAGGGTGGAAACCGGTCCTATTGGCCCCTCGGTGCCGGTTTCGTTGGTGTGGTTCCTGTTGCGGCGGGGTGGGTTGCGTTTCCAGCGGGGTTGGTTGCGTTTTGTTGGTTGGGCTGCGGTTGCGAGGGTGCTTGCGCGGGTCCTGCCGAAGCGCGTGGGTGGCGATTGGGGCTTGACTTCGGGGCCCTTGCGAGGTGCTTGTCGGACCGGAAAAGGCCGGGCTGAAAAGAGGCCCGGCCGAGCCACTAGTGGTAGCACCTCGCACCCAAAGTCAAGCCCCAATCGCAGTCGATGGGTTGTACCGCTGACCGGAGTGGGATCAGCCCGTTCGGGCTCGCCTGCGGCATCGCGTACCAGGCCTCGTAGGTGGTTGGCTTTGCGTTGACGGCTGTCCGGTTGGCACCGCGCGCCGGGCCGAGACGGTGGTTGGCTTGCGTTGGCGGCTGCGGTTGGGTGCCGCCTCCGTGCCTCCGTGCCTCCGTGCCTCCGTGCCTCCGTGCCCGCCGCCTCGGCCTCCGCCCCTGCCGCCAACGCCCCCGTTGCTGCTCGGCTGACCACTCCGGACTGTCAGACCCTCTCGGTACGTTGGGTCGCGGGGGAGCCTGAATCCGAGGGGACCCCTGCGGCAGCATGCCTCCCGCAAGCAAAAGGCCCGCCTGCTCTCGGAGCGGGCGGGCCTTCGTGTGCTGGTCGTGCGGTCAGCGCTCCACGCGCGGGATGACCTGCGTCGCGTCGTCGTGCTGCACCTGCGCCTGCATCACCTGCGTGATGTCGTCGGCCTCGGCCTCGACGAGCGCCTTCTTCTCCTTGCGGGCCTTGATCACCTCGATGATGATCGGCACGATCGACAGGAAGACGATGGCCAGGAGCGTGATCTCCAGGTTGTTCTTGATGAACGAGACCTGGCCGAGGAAGTAGCCGAGGATCGTCAGGCCCGCCGCCCAGGCGACGCCGCCGATGGCCGAGTACGTGAAGTACTTCTTCGGGTCCATCTTGCCGACGCCCGCCATCGCGGTGATGAAGGTGCGGACGATGGGGACGAAGCGGGCGAGGACGATGGCTCGGGCGCCGTACTTGTCGAAGAACTCCTGCGTCTTGTCGACGTACTCCTTCTTGAAGATCTTCGACTCCGGCTTGCTGAACAGGGCCGGGCCTGCCTTGACGCCGATGTAGTAGCCGACCACGTTGCCGACGAAGGCGCAGACCGTCAGGAGCACGCAGACGAGCCAGAGCGGGGTGTCGATGGTGCCCGCGGCGACGAACAGGCCCGCTGTGAACAGCAGGGAGTCGCCCGGCAGGAAGAAGCCGACGAGGAGCCCGCACTCCGCGAAGATGATGAGGCACAACCCGATGAGCATGTACGGGCCGAGCCCGTTCAGCAGAACGGTGGGGTCCAGCCAGTCAGGGCCCAATGCAATCGTCACGCGCCCAACGGTACAGGTCAGCCGAGCGTGATCACCGCCGCCACCGTGCCTGCGGCCAGGCCCAGGAGCAGCGCGAGGCCCAGCACCCACCACGCGGACATGGGTGCCGGGGGCTCGTCGTCAAAACGGACAGGTACGGCAAATCCGGCATTTGTGCTGGTCGCCTGTGCTCTCAGAGCGTCGGTGACCAGTCGTTCCGGATCGTCTGCCATGCACCTAGTCCTTCACCCACTCGCCCTTGACCATCACGTCCCGGGGCTTCAATTCTGCATCCAGGACTACCAGGTCCGCGGCCAGCCCGGCTTGCAGCTTGCCGGTGTCGAGGCCGAGGAGTTCGGCGCCCCGGGTCGAAGTGGCGTGTGCGGCTTCTACGAGAGTGAGGCCGCACGAGTTGACGGCGTTGCGGAACGCCATGTCCATCGTGAGGGTGCTGCCGGCGAGCGCGGCGCCTCCTGCCAACGTTGGAACGCCGTCGACGACTCGGACCTCGAGGCCGCCGACGTCGTACACGCCGTCGCCCACGCCCGCCGCCGCGATGGCGTCGGTGATCAGGATCGTGCGCTTCAGGCCCGCGTGGCGGGCGGCCAGGCGGACGGCGGTCGGGTGCAGGTGGACGAGGTCGCAGATCAGTTCCACGGTCACGCGTTCGTCGTCGAGCAACGCGCCGATCGGGCCCGGCTCGCGGTGGTGCAGCGGGCGCATGCCGTTGAAGAGGTGCGTGGCGACGGACGCTCCGGCGTCGACGGCCGGTCGGACCTGCGCCTCCGTGGCGTCGGTGTGGCCGATGGCCGCGATCACGTTCGAGTCCACGAGCTGGTGGACGGCCTGGACCGCGCCTTCCAGCTCGGGGGCGATGGTGATCATGCGGACGGTGCCCTTGCCCGCGTCGAGGAGCTTGGTGACGGCGGTCTGCTCCGGCGGGCAGAGGATGGCCGGGTCGTGCGCGCCGCAGCGGGCCGCCGAGAGGAACGGGCCCTCCAGGTGCACGCCCGCGACGACGCCCTCCTGGACCAGTTCGGCGAGCGCCGAGACCTGGTCGGCGAGTTCCGGGACCGGCCGGGAGACCAGCGAGGCCAGCAACGTCGTGGTGCCGTGCCTGCGGTGGGCCGCGGCCGCCTTGCGGATCTTCACCGGGTCGCTGCTGGTGAACGCGTCGCCGCCACCGCCGTGGCAGTGGATGTCCACGAAGCCCGGCACGATCGTGCCGCCCGCGACATCGGTCGTCGGGCCGTCCGGTGCGGCGCCCTCTCCCACGGCGGCGATCCGGCCGCCCGAGATGCTCACCCACCCGTTCTCGAGCACCCCCTCCGGCGTGACGACCCGACCACCGGTCAGGGTCACGTCGACTGGTCCACCCCACGTGCTCATCACGCCTCCAGCGTGTCGATGGCCAGCAGCGCCGCGCCGAGGAAGCCCGCCTCGTCGCCGAGCGCCGCGAGCCGCAGCTCCGGTCGGCGCTGGAAGGCGATCAGCCCGTCCAGCCTTTCCCTCAGGGGCTCCACCAGCAGGTCTCCTGCGAGTGCGAGCCCACCGCCGAGCACGACGGCCTCAGGACCGAGCAGCGTCGCCAGCACCAGGATCCCCCTGGCGAGCGCGTCCACGGCCTCGTGCCACACGGCGACGGCGTCCTGCTCCCCGTCACGGACCCTGCGCGCGACCTCAGCGGCGCCGTTGACGGGGGTGCCGGTACGTGCGGTGTACCGGCGGGCGATCGCCGCGGAGGACGCCACTGTCTCCACGCAGCCGATCTGGCCACAGGCGCAGGGCACGCCGTGGCCGACGTTCACATGGCCGATCTCGCCCGCGTAGCCCTCGCCGGCGAAGATCTGCCCGTTCAGCAGCAGCGCGCCGGCGATGCCCGTGCCGATGGGCATGATCACCGCGTTGCTCAGGTCCCTGGCGGCACCCATGCGGCATTCGGCCAGGCCCGCGGCCCGCACGTCGTGACCGAACGCGGTGGGCACGCCCAGCCGTTCGGACAGGACGGTGGCGAACGGGAACTGGCTCCACGGCAGGTTGGCCGTGTACACGCCGACGCCCCTGGACTCGTCCACGATGCCCGGCGCCACGACTCCCACGGCGTCGATCTCGTGCTCGGAGGCGTTGCTGAGCTCCTCGACGAGCTCGGCGATGACGTCGAGCAGAGGCTCCAGCTCACCGGGCGTCGCCCGGCGAGCGTGCTTCACCGCCGCCACCGACTCCGAGGTGCCGGAGACGAGCGCCGCCTTGGTTTCGGTGCCACCGATGTCAACGGCGACCACGTGTCTGCGTGCCACGGGAACTGATCCTGCGGCATAGGTGGCCTATTGGTCTATACCAAGTACCGATTTGGGCGCGTGGTCTTACGAGCTGAAACCGCCCGCAACGGGCAAATCGGCGTCAGCTGGGGAAACGGGAAAGTTGGCTTACTAACCGAGGACGACCTGGACGGTCACCGCGCGTGGTCAGCCCGCCATGATCTTCTGCAGGGCGTCGAGCGCGCGGGACGCCGTGGACTTCACGGTGCCCTTCGAGATGCCGGTGGCCTCGGCGATCTCCGCCTCGGACAGGTCGCCGTAGTAGCGCAGCACGAGCACCTCGCGCTGGCGTGGCGGGAGCTGCTGCAACGCCTTGACCACGGCCTGGTGCTCCGCAGTGAGCATCGCGAGCGACTCGGCCGACCGCGCGTTCGCCACGTGCGGGGGCGTGTAGTCGCGGGCGGTCTTGCGGCGGCGCAGCACGCTGCGCGAACCGTTGACCACGGCCGTGCGGAGGTAGCCGACGGCGGCCTGGGAGTCGCGCAGGCCCTTCCAGTTGCGGTGCAGGCCGGTGAAGGCCTCCTGGACGACGTCCTCAGCGGTCGACGGCTCGTCCACGAGCAGCAGCGCGAGCCTCACGAGGCGCATGCGGTGCTGCTTGTACAGGTCTTCGAGCGTGAGGGGCCCTGTGGGAGGTCCTGCGACGCCGTCCTTGATTCGCAGGTTGGTCAGGGTGTCCTGCACGGTGCGCGGGGTTTCTTCGCCAACCACAAGGTAGGACGGTACCGGTCAGCTTCACTACGGTGGTGGCATGGCCCGCTTTGCTGTCGAATTGGTGTTCGGTCCCGACCGTGAGAAGCGTCTCTCGGTACGCCCGGAGCACCGCGAGTACCTCGCCTCCCTCGTCGAGAAGGGAGTGGTCCTCGCCTCAGGCCCGTACGCGGACGACACCGGTGCGTTGATCGTCTACGAGGCGGCGGACGAGGCCTCGCTGAAGGAGGTCATCGCCGCCGACCCGTACTCGTCCGCGAACGTCACCGAGTGGCGCATCCGCGAGTGGTCCCCGCTGATGGGCCTCTGGCTCAACGACTAGCAGCCTGCCCGCCGGGCCCGACCAGGCCTGATGTGTCGCTCGCGGCCATCTGCCGGTCGGCGTCCGCGATCTCCGCGACCGCCTGGCGGTCCACGACCAGCGGCGTGAACGCGCGGAAGTACTTCAGCGCGCCGACCCAGCCCGGGACGTGGACCGCCTTCGACCGCTTCTCGATGCCCCTGACCACGGCCCTGCCGACGTTGCGGACGGGGTACTTCTTGCTGGCGAGCCCCGGCATGCCCTGGCGGAGCTTCCCGAACACCGGGTGCTCGTCGGCGCTGTTGACCATGTCCGTGGAGATCCACGAGAAGTAGGCGGTGCCGACGCCGACGCCCAGGTGCCTGACCTCGGCGCGCAGGCTGTCCGCAAACGCTTCGCAGCCGGCCTTGGCCGCCGAGTAGGCCGCGTTGCCGGGGATGTGGACGATCGCCGCGAGCGACGACACGACCAGGCAGTAGCCACGACTCTTGATCAGGTGCGGCAACGCCGTGCGGACCGTGCGCCACACGCCGAGCAGGTTGACCTCGATGACCCGTTCGAACGCCTTGGGGTCCATCGAGCGCACGAACCCGGTGGCCGCGATGCCCGCGTTCGCCACCACCACGTCGATGCCGCCGAAGTGGGCGGCGACCTCGTTCATCACGCGGTCGAGCGCGTCCCAGTCGGTGACATCGGCTTCCCACGCCTTGCCGCCGGTCTGCCGCGCGACCTCTTCGAGTTGGGCCTTCTCCAGCCCGACGAGCGCGAGGCGAGCCCCGCGCGCGGCCAGTTGCCTCGCCACCTCGGCGCCGATGCCCCTGGCCGCGCCGGTGATCAGTACCACCTTGCCCGTGACGTCCATGCCGTCACGGTAACGCAACCTACTCCCGGTAAGCTACTGGCAAGTTAAATTGCGCTGAGGCGGTCCGCCTCGGCCTGGGTGAGCTCCAGGGTCAGCACCGGCGTGAGGTCGCTGAGCTGCTCCAACGTGCGCGCGGACGCGATCGGCGCGGCGATCGTCGGCTGCTGGGCGAGCCATGCCAGCGCGACCGCGGCGACGGTCGTCGAGTGCGTCTCGGCCAGTTCGTCGAGCACCTCCAGCACCTGCAACCCGTGCTCGTCGAGGTACTGCGACGCGGCGCCGGCCCGTGCGCTCTCGACCTCCACGCCCGGCCGGTACTTGCCGGTCAGGAAGCCGCGCGCCAGGCCCCAGTACGGCAGGGTCGCGAGACCGTGCGACGCGACGACGTCCTGCAGGTCGCCCTCGAACTTCGCGCGGCTGACCAGGTTGTACTCGGGCTGCAACGCCACGAACTTCGCGAAGCCCTCGCGTTCCTGGATCTCCAACGCCCGCGCGAGCCGTTCGGCGGAGAAGTTGGACGCGGCGACGTAGCGGACCTTGCCGTCGCGGACGAGCTGGTCGTACGCGGCGAGCGTCTCCTCCAGCGGCGTGTCCGGGTCGTCGCGGTGGTTGTAGTAGAGGTCGACGTGGTCCACGCCGAGCCGCTTCAACGACCGTTCGGCGCCGGTCAGCACCGTCTCGCGCCTCTGGTTGTCGAAGCCGGCGAGCATGCCGACCTTGGTGGCGACCACGACGTCGTCGCGGTTGCCGCGCGCGGCCAGCCACCGGCCGATGATCGTCTCCGACTCGCCGCCCGAGTTGCCGTCGCCCCAGGCCGAGTACACGTCGGCGGTGTCGACGAAGTTCCCGCCCGCGGCGAGGTAGGCGTCGAGCACGGCGAACGACTGGTTCTCGTCGGCGGTCCAGCCGAAGACGTTGCCTCCCAGGCAGAGCCTCGACACGGTCAGGTCAGTGGAGCTCAAGATCGGCATACTGCGAACGGTAGTCCTTCACGAGAACGGGAGTTCGGATGTTGGGAACGTTCGGGGTCTGGGGCGCGCACCAGGCGTGGGCAGGGCGGATCGGCGAGATCGAGGAGCTCGGCTTCGGCACGTTCTGGCTCGGCGCCTCGCCCGGCGTGGCCGAGATCGAGCACGCGCTGGCCACCACGGGCTCGATCACGATCGCGACCGGCATCGTCAACGTGTGGCAGTCCGACCCGCACGAGGTCTCCGCCGCGTTCGCCCGGCTGGACAGCGACCGGCTGCTGCTCGGCGTCGGCGTCGGCCACCGCCAGCTCGACCAGGCCTACGAGAAGCCCTACGACAAGCTCGTGTCGTACCTGGACGCGCTGGACGTGCCGGCCGACCGGCTGGTGCTCGCCGCGCTCGGCCCGAAGGTGCTGCGGCTCGCCGCCGACCGGACCGCGGGCGCCCACCCGTACCTGGTGCCGGTGGAGCACACCGCCGCCGCACGTGAGGTGCTGGGCGACAAGCTGCTCGCCCCCGAGGTGACCGCCGTCGTGGAGGCGGACCCGGTGGCCGCGCGGGCCATCGCCCGTGAGCAGCTCTCCTACTACTTCACGCTCACCAACTACACGAACAACTGGAAGCGCTACGGCTTCAGCGACGAGGACGTGAAGGGCTCGGACCGGCTCATCGACGCGTTGGTCGCGCACGGCACGCCGGACCAGGTGGCCGCCAAACTCCAGGCGCACCTCGACGCCGGTGCCGACCACGTGGCCGTCCAGTCGCTGAACGGCCACTACGCGGACCTCGCGTCGGCGCTCGGGCTCAGGCGCTGATCTCGACGCCCTTCCAGAACGCCACGTGGCCCTTGATCTGCTTCGCCGCGTCCTTCGGCTCGGCGTAGTACCAGGCCGCGTTGGTGTTCTCGGAGCCGTCGACCACCAGCGAGTAGTAGTTCGCGTCGCCCTTCCACGGGCAGTGCGAGGTGTGGTCCGTCGGCTTGAGCACGGCCGGGTCGACGGACCCCAGCGGGAAGTAGTGGTTGCCTTCGACCACGACGGTGTCGTCGCTCGAAGCGATGATCTTGCCGTTCCACTGAGCGGTTGCCATGTCCACCACTATCCGCCGTACTGGCGAGTAGTGCGGACCGGCTGGTCAGCTGGTACTTGATCGATCCCTCTGTGAGGACGGCCACCGGCGCGGCCCCGTGACACCGCCTCGTAGGATGCGGGCTGACACCCGTTCAGGGCGCCTGAGGAGGACCACCGATGCCCATCGCAACTCCCGAGGTCTACGCGGAGATGCTGGACCGGGCCAAGGCGAACGAGTTCGCCTACCCCGCCATCAACGTCACGTCGTCGGAGACGCTCAACGCGGCTCTGCGCGGCTTCGCCGAGGCTGAGAGCGACGGCATCATCCAGGTCTCGACCGGCGGTGCCGAGTTCGCCTCGGGCACCAAGGTCAAGGACATGGTGACCGGTGCCGTCGCGCTCGCCGAGTTCGCGCACGTCGTTGCCGCGAAGTACCCGGTGAACATCGCGCTGCACACCGACCACTGCCCGAAGGACAAGCTCGACGGGTACGTGCGTCCGCTGATCGCCATCAGCCAGGAGCGCGTCGACAAGGGCGGCAACCCGCTCTTCCAGTCGCACATGTGGGACGGCTCCGCCGTGCCGCTGGACGAGAACCTCCAGATCGCCTCGGAGCTCCTCGACCTCTCGGCCAAGGCCAAGCTGGTCCTGGAGATCGAGGTCGGCGTCGTCGGTGGCGAGGAGGACGGCGTCGACAACGAGATCAACGACAAGCTCTACACGACGGCGGACGACTACCTGAAGACCGTCGAGGCCCTCGGTGCCGGCGAGAAGGGTCGCTACCTGCTCGCCGCGACCTTCGGCAACGTGCACGGCGTCTACAAGCCGGGCAACGTGAAGCTGCGTCCCGAGATCCTCAAGCAGGGCCAGGACGTCGTGGCGGAGAAGCTCGGCCTCGCGGCCGGCTCCAAGCCGTTCGACCTGGTCTTCCACGGCGGCTCCGGCTCGCTGCTCGAGGAGATCCACGAGGCCGTGTCGTACGGCGTCATCAAGATGAACATCGACACGGACACGCAGTACGCGTTCACCCGTCCGATCGCCGCGCACATGTTCGCGAACTACGACGGCGTGCTGAAGATCGACGGCGAGGTCGGCAACAAGAAGACCTACGACCCGCGCAGCTACCTCAAGGCCGCCGAGACGGCCATGGGCGCCCGCATCGCGCAGGCGTGCGAGCACCTCAAGTCGTCGGGCCGCATGATCGCGGGCTGATCTTCTTCGGCTCGGTGAAAGGCCCCCGGCTTCGTGCCGGGGGCCTTTTCGTGTCAGCGGAAGGCTTCCACGTGCCGTGCCGCCCACTCGGCGAACGTGCGCGGGGACCTGCCGAGCACCCTCCGGACGTCCGGGCTCACCGCCAGCTCGTCCGGGGTCGGCGCGCCGACGATGTCGAGGGTGTCGTCGGCGAGCTCACCCGGCATCATCTTCTCCATGCCCGCCTTGGCTTCCGCGCGGGTGAGCTCGTGGAACCGCACGGGTTCGCCCAGCGCGGCCGCGAGCGCCTCCGCCTGCTGCCGCGGCGTGACCACCTCAGGGCCGGTGAGTTCCAGGACGCCGTTCGCGTTGCCCCGCAGGCATTCCGCCGCGACCTCGGCGATGTCCGCCGGGTCGATGACCGGCACGCCGACGTCCCCGAACGGCGCGGCCACCGTCCGTCGCGCGCGCACGGACTCGGCCCACCACAGGGCGTTCGAGGCGAACCCGCCAGGCCGCAGCACGGTCCAGTCCACATCGGACTCCCGCAGCCGGTCCTCCAGGCCGCGCATCAGGATCCGCGTCGTGCCGAACGGCCTGGTCCGGACTCCCAGCGAGGACAGCAGCACCACTCGGCCCACGCCGTGCCGCGCGGCCTGGTCGATCAACGCCGCGGGGTGGGCGTCCACCGCGTGCAGGTCGCCGGACAGCAGCAGGAACAACGCCTTCGCGCCGTTCAGGGGGAGGTCTTCCGGGTGGGCGAGGTCGGCGCGGACGTGCCGCACGCCCGCCGGCACCGCCGCCTCGTGCCGCGACACGGCCACCACCTGCTCGCCCGCCTCGGCCAGCGCCCTCGTGAGGGGTCGTCCGATGTTCCCGGTCGCCCCGGTCACCACGATCATGTCCAGCTCCTTCGTCGTCTGTGGTGGCGACGCTAGGAACAGGGCTTACTTTTCGTAAGGACGTACCTGGAGGTAAGCTCCGGACGTGACGGTCGGAACTCAGTTCACGCGGTCCGGTGCGACGGAGCGGTATGAGGTGTTTCACACCGACTGCCCGGCGCGCGAGATGGTCGATCACGTCACCAGCCGCTGGGGCATCTGGGTGCTGATCTCGCTGCAGGCCAACGACCTGAGGTTCTTCGAGCTGCGCGAGAGCATCCGCGGCATCAGCGAGAAGATGCTGTCCCAGACGTTGCGCGGGCTCGTCGAGGACGGCCTGATCTGGCGCAGGGTGGAGCCGACGACCCCGCCCCAGGTCACCTACGGGTTGACCGAGTTCGGGCGGGACGTCGGCGAGCCGCTGGCCGACCTCTTCGGCCGGATCACGACGAGGCTGTCAGCCCAGCTCGAGGCGTGACCCGAGCAGCTGCGGCCGGCGGCTCAGCAGGTCCCCCGCCGTCCACAGCACCGCCAGCAGCACGGCCGTGACCGCCGCCGACGAGAACGAGATCGGCGGCCCCCACAGGTACTCCTGCTGGAACCAGATCCCGACGTACCCGACCGTCGTCACCGCCGCCGACCCGAGCACGGCCTTCGCGGGCGTCGGCACCTCGAGCGCGTGCACCGCGTCGATCACGAGCCCGACCAGCACGAGGAACAACGGCACGGCGGACTTCGGGAAGTCGATCCCGGCCAGCAACGGCCAGATCAGGCACCGGTAGGCGACGTACCCGGCGGCCACCGCCGTGGCGGCCCACCTCCGGTCGATCGTCCGGCGCGCGACCACCAGCACCAGCGCCGCGGCCACCAGCCCCCACACCGGGTAGACCCAGTCCGCGATGGGCAGCGCGAAGTGCACCACCGCCTCCCGCCCGACCGGCACGCCGAGCTGGTCGGCGGCGAACTGGAGCAGGATCGGCTCGGCCTCGGCGCGGCCGCTGTCGTAGGCCTGCAACGCGCGCACGCCGTACTCCTGGTGCTGGTTGGGGAACCAGACGTTCTCCAGGAAGAAGAACCACAGCGCGGCCAGCCCGACCGTCCGCGTGCGGTCGTGGGGGTAGTACTTCATCCACCCGCGGATCGCGCCGGCGAGCATCACGGCCGTACCGAGGTACAGCAGCGCGTGCGACCCGCTCCAGCTCGTGATGTCGAGCCCGTTGATGCGGTGGTTGATCACGTCGATCGGCAGCGCGATGAGGAAGATCCCCGACCCCACCTGCATCAACCGGATCGTCAGCCGGTCCCCGCCGTACCCGGTGAACGTGTGGAACAGCGTGAGCCCCACCACGATGACCGTGCCGACCGTGTTGATCAGGTGCGGCGGCGCGAGATCGTCGCGCAACCACTTGAAGTGCCAGCTCACGTCCCACGACGACCCGATCAGCTTGAGCAGCAGACCGACCAGCCACCACCGGTACAGCAGCCGCGTGAGCTCGGCGGGCGTCTCCCTGCCCGGGAGCCCGCGCGCCCAGTACCTCGTCCTGAAGTCCCTTGCCCCCTGGATCATCCGCACATCATGAGCACGGTCGTGGCGTTCGGACAGGGAGAACGCCCCTGGTTTTACCCTGATGTTTCCAATTCGTGTGCACGATGGAGTGAACGAGGTTGAAGTTCTATGCCTCGCCTCGGCAAGGTGCACGGCCATGAGCTCTTCTGACATCGACGACCGTTACAAGGCCACCACGAAGCAGCGGATCATCGCCGGCGTGCTCGTCACCGTGCTGATGCTGGCCGTCGTGGCCGCCGTGGTGCAGATGTTCGGCTAGGCAGGATGTTCGTCCAGCCCGTTTCGTCGCATGCGGCACGATGGGTCCCATGGTTGAGAACCTCCTCGGGCCCGAGCCGACCCGCCTTCCCGACCGTCCGGAGGCTCAGGCCGCCGCTGACGGTGGCACCGACCCCGCCAAGATCGTGCGCGCGTACCCGGACTTCTCCGAGGCCTGGGCGTTGCTGGCTGAGCGTGCGCTGCACGCCGGTGACCCCGTTGCCGCTTACGCGTACGCCCGCACCGGGTACCACCGCGGGCTGGACCAGTTGCGGCGGTCCGGGTGGAAGGGCTTCGGGCCCGTGCCGTGGGACCACCGGCCGAACCAGGGGTTCCTGCGGGCGCTCGCGGCGCTGGCGCTGGCGGCTCGGGAGATCGGGGAGGACGAGGAGTGGGACCGCTGCTCGAAGTTCCTGGCTGATTCGGACCCGAAGGCGCCGGCCGCGCTGGGTCTTTCCTGACGCGGTTCGTTGGTGGGTTCCGTTGCGGGCGGCGGGTTTGCCTTGCGTGCTTCCCTCCGGGGGCTCTGCCCCCAGACCCCCGGCAATCTGATCGGGGGGCACCGCGCCATGAGCAGGTAGATGGCACGCCTGTTTGTGTTGGGCGGCTGCCTGTTGCGTTGGTGGTTGCGTTGGCGGTGGGGTCCCGTCACGAGTCGCACCAAGAGCGGGCCACACCAGAGCAGGGGTGTCAAACGGACGAAAAGCGTGTCCGTTTGACACCCCTGCTCTGGTGCAGCAAGAGCTGTGGCGCGACTCGTGACGGGACCCCACCGCCGGATCTTCTTGGCTAAAGACAAAAGCAAAAGCCAAGAGCCTCGGCTTCGCCGTCGGTACGGCTCGCCTGCGGCTTCGCGTGGTATCAGGCCACCCGCGCCTCCGCACTGCGCACCGCACCGCGCTCCGTTCCGCACCCAGCCTCGTCCCGCGCACCACGTTCCGGCTCGCGCCGCGTCCGCCCCGCATCGTGCGGTGCCTGCGTCCCGCCGCCTCTCACCGCGCCGCGTCCCGGCCCGCATTCCTCGCGGGCAGCCCGGTCTCCTTTGCGGGCGAATTGCCGCCATCGTCCTGATTGGCCGCGCTCTCCCACCTCGCGGCCGTTGTGATGTTGCTTCCTCCGCCCGGCTCCGGCAGCTCCGCAGGTTGTGACCCGTCCCCGTTGGCCCAAGACTGGCGGCGGCACGGTCGAGCGGAAGGTGGGGACGTGGGCGCGGTCAGAGAGGCGGTCGGCCGGGGGTTCGGCCGGTGGCGCGCGGCCGCGTTGCCGATCGTCCAGTGCGGGCTGTCCGCCGGCATTGCCTGGCTGGTGGCGACGATGGTCATCGGCCACGCGCACCCGTTCTTCGCCCCTATTGCCGCGGTCGTGTGTCTTGGTGTGTCGTTAGGGCAACGGCTCCGGCGTGTTGGCGAGCTGGTCGTCGGTGTCTCGGTCGGGGTTGGTGTCGGGGACGCGCTGATCGGGTGGATCGGCAGTGGGCCCTGGCAGATCGCGCTGGTGGTGGCGCTCGCGATGTCGGCGGCGGTGCTGCTGGACGGCGGGTCGGTCATCGCCCTCCAGGCGGGCAGCAGCGCGGTGCTGGTGGCTACGTTGCTGCCGCCCAGTGCCGGGGGCGGGTTCGACCGGATGATCGACGCGCTGACCGGCGGGCTGGTCGGGTTGGCGGTGGCCGCGTTGATCCCCGCCAACCCGGTGACGGTGGCGCAGCGGCAGCTCAAGACGTTGACGGCCACTCTCAGCGGGGCGCTGAAGAACATCGCGCAGGCGCTCGAGGAGAAGGACGCGGTCAAGGCGGCCGGCGTGCTGGCCGAGCTGAGGACCAGCCAGAGCACCATCGACGACTACAAGTCCGCACTGCAGACCGGCAGTGAGATCGCGAAGATCGCGCCCATCCGGTGGCGGTCGAAGGACGAGCTGAGTCGCTATCAGACGGCGGCGGGGCCGGTGGACTACGCGATCCGCAACACGCGGGTGCTCGCGCGCCGGACGATGGCCGCGCTCAAGGCCGACGAACGGATCCCGGACGGCGTGCCAGAGGTGCTCGTCGAGTACGCGAAGGCCGTCGACTGCCTCAAGAACGAGCTGGAGAAGGGCAAGGAGCCCCAGCAGACGCGGGAGGCCGTGCGGGACGCCGCGCGGAATCTCACCGCGCGGCGCCTCGGCGGGGACGGGTTCTCGTCCAAGGTCGTGCTGGCCCAGATCCGCAGCGTCGCCGTGGACCTGTTGCAGGCGACCGGGTTGAGCAGGAGCGAGGCGATGGAGGCGTTGCCGCCGCTCAGCCCTCCGGCCGGTGCAGGAGGCCGTGCAGAAGGGAGTGCACCTGCTCGTGATCACGAGGGTCGTTCAGAACGCACGAACCGCCCGTGATCGCGTACCACTCCTCCGCGCCCTCGTAGCGGACCAGTGCGCGGAGCTTTCCGTCCTCGGAGAGTTCCGTGCACAGTTCGAGGTCTCCGGTGACGACGCCGACCTCGTCGGTCATCACGCCACCGGGGCCTGCCACGAAAAGCGTGGAGTGGGACGCCATCAGCACCTTCCGAGCATGCCCGTCAGTTCGGTCTTCTCCGCCGAGTTCACGCTGAGGCTCCAGCGGTACTTGGTGTGTACCCACATCTTGGCGTAGGTGCACCAGTAGGACGTCAGCGGAGGCTTCCAGGTCGCGGGCGTCTGGTCGCCCTTCGCCTGGTTGACGTTGTCGGTGACGGCGATCAGCTGCGGGCCGGACATGTCGTTCGCGAACGACTGGCGCTGCGCGGTGCTCCACGACGACGCGCCCGAACGCCAGGCCGCGGCCAGCGGGACGACGTGGTCGATGTCCACGTCGGAGGCCGCCGACCAGGTCGCGCCGTCGTACGGCGAGAACCAGCGGCCCGAGGTGGCGGCGCACGACGAGTCCGTCACGACGTTGGTGCCGTCGCGCTTCAGAACCGCCTCACGGGTGTTGCAAGCGCCCGACTGGGTGATCCAGTGCGGGAACTTGTCACGCGAATAGCCGGTCATCGAACCATCGGCGCGAACGGTCAGTCCGGCTAATTCCGACTTTGCCGTGGCGGTGCTGGGGATGTTCGGAGGTGTCGCCAGTGCAGGGGTAACAAAACCAAAGGCCAGTGCCAGTGCGGCAACTGAAACACCAATGATTCGGTTAACTTTTGACATCGTCCCGACCTTCCTTGTTGGAAAGTGATCGGGACCTACCCTCAGTCACATTATGAAATTGCGCAATGCCTTCGAGTGACCCTCAAGTGAATGAAAAGCGGACGACTAGACGCCTCGCACGAGCCTCAAGTCCTCGGTGTGCCGGTACCAGGTCCACTTGTCCATCGGACGCGGGTGCTTCACGCCGTCCAGGGTCACCGTCGTGGGCAGGCAGCCGAGCTGGAACGCCCGCGGCCGGCTCTCCCTGACCCGGGACCCGATCAGCCGCTTGTTGACGATCCGGATCCGCAGTCCGAGGCCGCCGTCGGGGTCGGGCGTGCACTCCACCCTGGACGCCTGCCCGCGCAGCACGTTGTCCGCGTCGCTGTAACCAACGCCACGCACCGGGGACAACACGCCGAGACCCACCAACACGCCGCCGACGTCGTCGCGGACGAGGGGAACGGGATCCACGTCACCGTTCAGGGCGACGTCCAGCGCCCGCTCCTGGTCGGTCGAAAGCCCCCAGAGCGCGGCGGTGGACGAATCGGCGACGGGCACGTACCCGAGCGCCACCGAACCGAGCTTCTCCTTGCGCAGCAACCGCAACGCGACCGCGGCGAGGTCCGCGTCGGTGCCCACGACGACGAGCCGTTCCGAGTCCAAATGTTGATCTACGTGGTCCTTGCCGGGGCGGGCGGGGACGGCCACCACGCCGTCACGTTGAGCGATCATTGGCGACTGCGTGTTTCCGCAGGCCAACACGATTCCGCGCACGGTCATCTCCTGGTCTACCCTCACTTACCGGCATTCGCTCGAACCAGTCCAAGTGCTTGGAGTTTCACATGCCGGCCGTCGTGCTGATCGGTGCCCAGTGGGGCGATGAGGGCAAGGGCAAGGCCACCGACATCCTCGGTGAGCGTGTCCAGTGGATCGTTCGCTACCAGGGCGGCAACAACGCGGGTCACACCGTCGTCCTCCCGGACGGTCAGAAGTTCGCCCTGCACCTCATCCCGTCCGGCATCCTCACGCCCGGCGTGAAGAACGTGATCGGCAACGGTGTCGTGGTCGACCCCGGCGTGCTGCTCACGGAGCTCGCGGGCCTGGAGGAGAAGGGCGTCGACACCAGCGGTCTCCTGATCTCGTCGGACGCGCACTTGATCATGCCGTACCACGTGGCCATCGACAAGGTGACCGAGCGCTACCTGGGCAAGGCGAAGATCGGCACGACCGGTCGCGGCATCGGCCCCGCCTACCAGGACAAGCTCGCCCGCGTCGGCGTCCGGGTGCAGGACCTGCTGGACGAGAAGATCCTCCGGCAGAAGGTCGAGGCCGCGCTGGACTTCAAGAACCAGGTGCTGGTCAAGGTCTACAACCGCAAGGCGCTCGACCCCGAGCAGGTCGTCGACCAGGTGCTCGAGCACGGTCAGCACTTCGTCCACCGCATCGCGGACACCCGCCTGCTGCTCAACCAGGCGCTCGACCGCGACGAGATCGTCGTGCTGGAGGGCTCGCAGGGCACCCTGCTCGACGTCGACCACGGCACCTATCCGTTCGTCACCTCGTCGAACCCCACGAGCGGTGGCGCGACGGTCGGCTCCGGTGTCGGCCCGACCCGCATCAGCACCGTGATCGGCATCCTGAAGGCGTACACGACCCGCGTCGGCTCCGGCCCGTTCCCGACCGAGCTCAACGACGACATGGGCGAGTACCTGCGCAAGCAGGGCGGCGAGTTCGGCGTCACCACCGGCCGCAGCCGCCGCACCGGCTGGTTCGACGCCGTGATCGCCCGGTACGCGAGTCGCGTCAACGGCATCACCGACTACTTCCTCACCAAGCTCGACGTGCTCTCCGGCCTCGAGAAGGTGCCGGTCTGCGTCGCGTACGAAGTGGACGGTCGCCGCACCGACGAGATGCCGATGACGCAGACCGACGTGCACCACGCCGTCCCGGTCTACGAGGAGCTGCCCGGCTGGTTCGAGGACATCTCGCACTGCCGCACGTTCGACGAGCTGCCCGCGAACGCCAAGGCGTACGTCGAGTACCTCGAAGGCATCATCGGCGCGCGCGTCTCGGCGATCGGCGTCGGCCCCGGCCGCGACCAGACGATCGTCCGCCACGACGTGCTCAGCTGAGAGCCCGCTCCTGGGCCTCGGTCAGTCCGGTCTGCACCTTGCCGAGCTGACCGAGGCCGCTGCTGAACGCGGTCCAGGTCGAGCCGTCGTCGGTCCGTCCGTCCCGGTACACCGCGACGCACGACCTGGCGGCGGTCTCCAGGTCCGCCAGTGCGGTGCGCCAGTTCTCCGCGATCACGGCGTCGGGCGGGTCGGGGAACTCCTCGCGCAACGCGGGGACGAGGTTCTCGCAACCCTGGAGGATGCCGGCCGGGTCGGTGGCCTTGACACCGACGAAGACCTGGTTGGTGGCGTGCACCACCGTCATCATGCGGTCCCATCCGCCGCCGTAGATCCACGTGTTCACCGCGTCGTCGGTGTTCAGCTCGGTGCTCGTGGGCACCGGCGGCTGCATCGAGGCCGAAGCGTCCGTCGCGCCGGGCTGCCAGGCCACCATGCCGACGCCCAGAACGGCCGCTGCGACCGCGAACCACGGCCGGGAGGGGTGCCGGGGCCGGGAGACGTGCGCGAACCCGCCCAGGAGCGCTGCGAGGGTGCCCAGGACGGGCAGGACCTGGAGCGGACGAGACGCCAGCACGCTGTCGACCTGGGTGCCGTCCAGGTGCGTCAGCCAGATCGCCACCGTCGCCACGAGTCCCGTCAGCCACGTGGCGAGCAGAGCTCCGACGCGGTCGACGTGCCGTGCCGCCGCCAGCACCACCACGAGTTCCACCGCGACCACCGCCACGATCTGCCACGCGGTGGCGACCAGCGGTGGGCTGATGTTCCCCAGCAGCACCACCGCGACCGCGGCGAGCACCCCGCCGGCGGCCCCGGCGATCACGGCGCCGCGCGGGAGCTCCCGGCGCAGGAGCAGCGGCACCAGCCACACCAGGGCGAGCGCCACGACCGTGACCGTGCGGTTGAAGTTGAGCAGGAACGGGAACGAGACCGCCTGCAGCGCGACCGCGTCCACATTGGACGACGTGTAGCCGGCCAGCAGCTCGAACACGGGTGTGATGTTGTTGCGCCACATCGCCTCCACCGCCCGGATCTCGGCGAACCAGGCCAGCAGCGGGAAGACCACCAGCGGGATCGACAGACCGAGCAACCACGCCTGTCGGCGGGTTCGCACGAGCGTGGCGCAGTACCCGGCCCACACGGTCACGAGAACCGCGGTGCCGGTCAGAGCGGCCGAGGCGAGCACGCTCTGCACCGAGACCTTGTCGAAGCCGAAGCCGTACATGTCGAGCTGGTCGCCGAGCACGAGGCCCGTGCCGATCGCGAGCCCCGGTACCAGGAAGGTGCCGCAGCGCACCACACCCGCCGCGCCGCGCCAGGCGACCAGGCCGATCAACGCGGCCATCGGGACCACCCAGACGATCCTCATGACGAGGAACGACTCGTTGCCCGAGTGGTACCAGCTCAGGTTGCGCAGGGCCGAAGTCGTGTGCCACCAGGCGATCTGCACGGCGAGCGCGCAGGCCAGCACCTCCCAGAAACCGGGTCGCAGCAACGAGTCCGGGTCGCGCATGGCCGTGGACCGCGCGGCA
The DNA here is from genome assembly GCF_050936595.1 of Lentzea sp. CA-135723. Classification (NCBI taxonomy): domain Bacteria; kingdom Bacillati; phylum Actinomycetota; class Actinomycetes; order Pseudonocardiales; family Pseudonocardiaceae; genus Lentzea; species Lentzea sp. CA-135723. Next base: position 6,050,135 of record NZ_JBNJMK010000001.1, read on the forward strand.
GGCGCGGGGTGGTGTCCGAACCAGCGGCGGAACCAGCTCCTCGCGGGCAGCACCCGGTACGGGTCCTGGTCGCCCGTCCAGCGCACCACGAGCACGTCCGCGTACTTCTCCCTGGCGCGCAGCACCGCGATCCTGGCGAGGAACACCAGCAGCACCATCACCGCCAGCCGCCAGGCGATGCTGAACGTGATGTAGCCCGGTGGCAGGACGAAGGGTTTCCACGGAGTGCGGGACAACAGCATCGGGTTGATCAGGGTGAGCACGTACGGCGTGAGCACCACGACGACGAACGCCCGCCAGATCGCGAGCGTCGCGTACGTGACCGTGACGTCCGCGCGGACGTGGGCGAGTTCGTGCAACACGATCGCTCTGAACGTCTCCGGCTGCTCGCGGTGCACGACGAGCATCGCCGCGTTCAGCGAGACGTACTTGCGCCGGTGGTTGCCGAACGCCGTTCCGCCCATGTGCATCTTGGTCGGTTCGAGGAGGAATACCGGCGCCTTGGTGAGACCGGCCTCCTCCACCAGCGCGGCAAGGGTTTCGTGGAGCTCCTCGGGAACGGGGACGAGTCCGCGCCGGAAGATCCGCCACCGCGGGCGCAGGAAGTAGATCAGCAGGGCGGCCGAGGTCAGCAGCACGAGCCCGCCCAGGAGCCACAACCCGCGCGGCACGAGGAACGGCGCCATGCACGCTCGATAGGCGTCCCATTTGGACTCGTCGGGATCCACCGCCAACGAGGAGGTGAAGTAGAGACCGGAACGCACCTGGCACCGGGCGTCGTCGAGCGAGGTGGTCACCGGCCACGACGCCCCGTACTGCCCGAAGATCTGCAACGTCGTCGCGGCCGCCAGCAGCACCAGCGACGCGAACCTCAGCGTGGTGCCGGAAGGCACCCTCGGTCTGTCCCCCTCCGAAACCATGCCTGCATGTTGATCGTCAAGGGTCGCACTTGTCACTCGGCCGTTGGCGGGAAAATGTCCGTGCGGCGATCATGTCGATGTACGACGCTTTTTCACGATTTGGGCGTCGTTGACGCATCTCGTGGGCTCGCCTGTACTTCCTGCCCATGACCTTGTCCATTGCAGGAGTGGCCGCGCGGCCGAAATCCGCGCCGCCTGTTCAGGCGCGGAAGTTCAAGCTGCCACTGCGGTGGATCAGCCCGGTGGCGCTGGTTCTGCTGTGGCAACTGGCCAGCTCAACGGGGGTGCTGTCGCCCGACAAACTCGCGTCTCCGCTCACGGTCGCCGAATCCGCCGGTGAGCTGATCGCCGACGGCCAATTGGGCGAGGCGTTCACGGTGTCCATGACGCGCGTGCTATTCGGGTTTCTCATAGGCGGTGTGGTCGGCGTCGTTCTCGGGCTCGCCTCCGGCCTTTCCCGGTGGGGCGAGACATTGCTCGACCCGCCGGTGCAGATGTTGCGGACGTTGCCTCACCTCGGCCTGATCCCGTTGTTCATCCTGTGGTTCGGCATCGGCGAGGAACCCAAGCTCGCACTGGTCGCGGCCGGCGTCGCGTTCCCGCTCTACCTCAACCTGCACGCGGGCATCCGGCAGACCGATCCGGGGCTGGTCGAGGCCGCCCGCGTGCTCGGGTATAGCCGCGTCGAACGGGTCGTGCACGTCGTGCTGCCGTCCGCCGTGCCGCAGACCCTGGTGGGACTGCGGATCGCGTTCGGCACGGCCTGGCTGTCGCTGATCGTCGCCGAGCAGGTCAACGCCGACGCCGGTCTCGGCTTCCTGATCAACAACGCCCGTGAGTTCCTCCGCACCGACGTCGTGGTCGTCGGCCTCGTGGTCTACGCGCTGCTCGGCCTGACCACCGACGCGCTGGTGCGGCTGCTGGAGAGGAGGGTCCTGCGATGGCAAAAGCGGTGAGCGTTCGCGGTCTGCACAAGGCTTTCGGCGCGCGGACGGTGCTGGACGGCATCGACCTGGAGGTCGAGCCCGGCGAGTTCGTGGCGCTGCTGGGACGCAGCGGCTGCGGCAAGTCGACGTTGCTGAGGATCCTCGCAGGCCTCGACCGGGACGTCGAAGGCACGGCGGAGGTGCCCGGCACGGTGTCGGTGGCGTTCCAGCAGCCGCGGTTGCTGCCGTGGCGCAAGGTCTGGCGCAACATCGCGCTCGGCCTGCACCGGCCGGACGGCCGCGCGATCGCGTTGAAGGCGCTGGAAGAGGTGCGGCTCACCGACCACGCCGACGCGTGGCCGCTGACGTTGTCCGGCGGTGAGGCGCAACGGGTCTCGCTCGCCCGCGCGCTGGTCCGCGAACCCGACGTGCTGCTGCTCGACGAACCGTTCGGCGCGCTCGACGCGTTGACCCGCCTGGCCATGCACCACCTGGTGGAAGACCTGTGGACGCGGCACAAGCCCGCCGTCCTGCTCGTGACGCACGACGTCGACGAGGCGTTGCTGCTGGCCGACCGGATCCTCGTGCTCGACGAGGGCCGCATCGTCGCCACGCACCACGTCGACCTGCCCCGCCCGCGCCGCCGGGCCTCCGTCGTGGAGCAACGCGCCCGCGTGCTCGCTGATCTGGGAGTCGAAGTTGAAGAAGCCGCCTAACAGAAGCTGGCTCACCCTGCTCGCCGCGATCCTCTTCACCACCGGCTGCTCGACGGCGACGCAGTCCCAGGACACGCCCGCCGCCGACGTCGTGCTCAAGGTCGGCGACCAGAAGGGCGGCGCCAAGTCCGTGCTCACCGCCGCCGGTCTGCTGAACGACTTCCCCTACAAGATCGAGTGGTCGACGTTCACCTCCGGCCCGCCGCTGCTCGAAGCGGCGTCCGCCGGGGCGATCGACGTCGGCGCGGTCGGCAACACGCCGCCGATCTTCGCCGCCGCCGCGAACGCCAAGATCGCCGCCGTCGGCGTCTCGAAGGGCGAGGTCGAGGCCGACGCGATCCTCGTGCCGGAGAGCTCGCCGTTGCAGAGGGTCGAGGATCTCAAGGGCAAGAACATCGCCGTGGCCAAGGGGAGTTCGGCGCACGGCCAGGTCCTGCTGACGTTGCGCGCGGCCGGTCTCACGACCAAGGACGTGACGCTCAACTTCCTGCAGCCCGCCGACGCGTACGGTGCGTTCACCCAGGGCAAGGTCGACGCGTGGGCGGTCTGGGACCCCTACACCGCGCAGGCGCAGCAGGAGGCCAAGGCGCGCGTGCTGACCACCGGCGAGGGCAGGTCCAACGGCTACGGCTTCCAGGTCGCCGGCCGGAAGGCGTTGGAGGACAAGGGGAAGAACCCGGCGCTCAAGGAGTACCTGATCCGGTATTACAAGGCGCAGAAGTGGGCCGACACGCACCGCGAGGAGTGGGCGAAGGCGTGGTCCGCCGAGACCGGCCTGAAGTACGAGGTCGCGCTCGCCGCCGTGAACCGCAACGGCGACACCGTGGTGAAGCTGGACGACACGGTGATCAGGTCGGAGCAGGAGCTCGCGGACGCGTTCACCGAGGACAAGACGCTGCCCGGCAAGGTCGACTTCGCGAAGTTCGTCGACACGAGGTTCCAGGGAGATCTCGCATGAGCATCACGTTGCACTGGTTCCTGCCGACGTCCGGAGACGGCCGCACGGTCGTGGAGCACTTCCACGCCAACCGCGCGCCCGCGGCCGGGGCACGCCGTGAGCCGGACATCGACTACCTGGCGCAGATCGCGCGCACGGCCGAGCAGGTCGGGTTCACCGGCGTGCTCACGCCGACCGGCACGTGGTGCGAGGACGCCTGGCTGACCACGTCCGCGTTGATCGCGCAGACGAAGACGCTGAAGTTCCTGGTGGCGTTCCGGCCCGGCGTGCTCTCCCCGACGCTGGCCGCCCAGATGGCCGCGACCTACCAGCGGATCTCACGCGGGCGGTTGCTGCTCAACGTTGTGACCGGCGGCGATTCCGTTGAGCAGCAACGGTTCGGCGACTGGCTCGGCAAGGACCAGCGGTACGCGCGCACCGACGAGTTCCTCCAGGTCGTGCGCGGCATTTGGAGCGGTGAGCCGTTCACGTTCCACGGCGACCACTACCAGGTGCAGGACGCCACGGTGCTGGCCGCGCCGGACCCGGTGCCGCCGATCTACTTCGGCGGTTCGTCGGACGCGGCCCTGCCGGTGGCGGCCGCCCGCGCGGACGTCTACCTGACCTGGGGCGAACCGCCGGCGGACGTGGCGGCGAAGATCGCGCGGGTGCGGGCGTTGACGGACCGGCCGATCCGGTTCGGCATCCGGCTGCACACGATCAGCAGGGACACGTCGGCGGAGGCGTGGGGGGCGGCCGCGAAGCTGCTGGACGCGCTCGACCCGGCGGCGGTCGCGCAGGCGCAGGCCCAGCTCGGCGCGTCGGAGTCCGTTGGCCAGCAACGGATGCTGGCGCTGCACGGCGGTGACCTCAGCCGTGGTGTGCGCGGCCTGGAGATCCACCCGAACCTGTGGGCGGGCGTCGGGCTGGTGCGCGGCGGTGCGGGAACGGCGTTGGTGGGCTCGCACGCCGAGGTCGCGGACCTGATCGAGGAGTACCACGCCGTCGGCATCGAGGAGTTCGTGCTCTCCGGCTACCCGCACCTCGAAGAGGCGTACTGGTTCGGCGAGGGCGTGCGGCCCCTGCTCGAGCAACGCGGGTTGCTCGACGGGGACCGCACGCTGCAGCTCGCTAGCGCTTGACCTTGGCTTCCACGGCCGTGTCGGGGTTGTCCGCGAACACGCCGTCGATGCCCTGCTTGAAGAACAGGTCGTACTCCTCGAAGGCCCGGCCGTACGCGGCCGGGTCGGTGGAGGAGCGGAAGTCCGCGGGGAGGAACGAGTTCTCGTTGCGGAACGTCCAGGAGTGCACCGTCAGACCGACCTTGTGGGCGTCCTTCACGACGGTGGTCGGCGCCTTCAGGAAACCGTTGGCGTCACGCGGGATGATGATGTCCTTGGTGAGGCCGACGCCGTCCGCGTACGACCGCACCTCGCGCAGCCCGGCCGGGGTGACCAGGTCGGCGTAGGTGCGCTTGTCGCCGGCGACGGTGAAGTCGTACGGCTGGCCGGAGCCGTTGACGAGCTGGACGATCGGCACCCGCAGCGAGCGGTTGAGCTCCTTGAGGTTCGCGACCTCGAACGACTGCACGTAGACCTTGGCACTGCCGCGGTTGAGGCCGTTGCGGTTCAGCACGTCGACGAGCTTCGGCTCCAGCGCGAGACCGATCGACTTGAAGTACGTCGGGTGCTTGGTCTCGGGGTAGATGCCGATCTCGCGGTGCAGCTCGCGGGACAGGCGCTTGGAGAGGTCGATGACCTCCTGCAGCGTCGGGACCTCGAACCGGCCGTCGTAGAGGGTGTTGCGCGGGCGGATCGCCGGGATGCGTTCCTTGGCGCGCAACGTCTTCAGCTCGGCGAGCGTGAAGTCCTCGGTGAACCAGCCGGTGATCGCGACGCCGTCGATCGTCTTGGTCTTCTTGCGGTCGGCGAACTGCGTCTTGTCGGCGACGTTCGTGGTGCCGCCGATCTCGTTCTCGTGCCGCGCGACCAGCTTGCCGTCCTTGGTGGGCACCAGGTCGGGCTCGATGAAGTCGGCGCCCATGCGCGCGGCGAGCTCGTACGCGGCGAGCGTGTGCTCCGGCCGGTACGCCGAAGCGCCGCGGTGCCCGATGACGATCGGGCCCTTGTCGTCGTGCGCCGAGGCGGAGGGCAGGGACGCCACCACCGCACCCGCGAACACGAGGACTACGGCGGCTAGACCTCTCCGATACATCGATCGACCTCCCGTTTCGTGTAGAGAGCGAACCCAAGCATCGCAACACGAAATGCAGGTGAACGGTTACTCACGGGAAAGTGCGGCTTCCTCCAAGTCCAGTTCCCGCATCACCCGGAACAGCACCTCGTCGTCGATCTCCCCGGCGTCGCGGGCCTTGACGAACTCGTCCCGTTCGGCGGTCAGCATCAGCCGCCGCAGCCTGCGGTAAGCGGCCGCCGGGTTCTCCTCCTCCTGCCGGCCCAGGCGTTCCCACGCGGCGTTGCCCCGGTGCTCGGCGAGCGCGTGCAGCTGGTCGCGCACGTGCTCGGGGACGTCGTCGACCTCCTCGTCGAGCCGCGTCACCGCCGCCTGCGCCGCCCGGTGCTGCACCTGCGCCTCCGCCAGGGCGTCCTGGCGCGCGTCGTCGCCCGCGAAGCCGATCTTGTTGATCAGCCACGGCAACGTCATGCCCTGCAGCAGCAGCGTCGCGACCGTGACCACGAACGCGCAGAACAGGATGATGCTCCTGCCGGGCATCTCCGGCGGGATCGCGGCGGCCGCGGCGAGCGTCACCACCCCGCGCATGCCGGTCCAGGCGATCACCGTCACCTGCCCGAGGTGCGGTTCGCGTTCCCTCTCCTTGATGCGTTTCGACAGGTACCAGGGGATGTACGTGGCCGGGTACATCCAGACGAACCGCGCGAGGATCGCGGCGAGCAGCACCGCGCCGGCCCCGAGCAGCAGGGCGCCGTCCAGCTCGACGTCCTGGATGATCGCCGACACCTGAAGCCCGATGAGCGCGAAGACGAACGCCTCCAGCAGCACGTCCAGCGCCTTCCAGACGGCGGCGTCCTGCAGTCGCGTCGAGTACCGGCCGCGCGGCGAGTGGTGGCCGACGTACAGGCCCGCCACGACGACCGCGAGCACGCCGGAGAACTGGATGTGGAACGCGGCCAGGCCCTCTTCCGCGAGCAGGTAGGCGCCGAACGGCACGAGCAACCCCAGCGCGCTCTCCAGCACGCCCTCGCAGAGCCGTTTGCGCAGGTACCTGACCACCACGCCGACGAGGAGACCGACGGCGATGCCACCGGCGGTGACCAGCAGGAACAGTCCGACACCCTGCCAGGGGGCCATGGCCGTGCCGACCGCGGCCGCCACCGCGACCTTGAACGCCGTGAGCGCCGTCGCGTCGTTGATCAGGCTCTCGCCGACCAGCAACGTCATCGCGCGCCGTTGCAGGCCGAGCTTGCGCCCGATCGCCACGGCCGCGACGGCGTCCGGTGGCGCCACCACAGCGCCGAGCACGAGCGCGGCCGCGAAGGGCATGTCCGGGAACACCAGCTTGGCCACGATGCCGACGACCAGCGTCGTGAAGAGCACGAGCCCGACCGCGAGCAGGCCGATCGGCCGCAGGTTCGCGCGGATGTTGAGGTAGGAGCTGTCCAGCGCGGCGCTGTAGAGCAGCGGCGGCAGCACCACCAGCAGGATCAGGTGCGGGTCGAGCTCGAACTCCGGGACGCCCGGGATGAACGAGACGACGAGACCGACGGCGACGAGCACCAGCGGCGCCGACCAGTTGAGCCGGCGGGCGATCGCCGTGACGATCAACGCCCCGAGGAGCAGCAGCAGAAGTTCAGGCCCGTGCATGCCGCTCATTTTGCGTGCTGATGGATCGCCTGTCCTGTGTGCCTTGTAGAGGGCGCCTTCGAGTCTTTGCAGTTCCTTTGGATTGATCCTCTGGGGCTGTGATCGGCCCCACAGTACGGTCGGTCCGTGGCCAACCCGGACCTCGCCCGCATCGTCGCGGAGCACGACGAGGAGATGCCGTCGCGATCGCTCTCCCCACGGTGGGAGCGGGCGCTGTGGATCGCCGGCCTGCTGATCGCACTGCTGGTGCTCAAGCAGGTGTTCTTCCCGTTCGCCAAGGGAAGCCAGTACTACCTGATCATCTTCCTGGCGGTGACGCTGCCGCTGGTGTTCCTCGCGTACGGCCGCGGGCACACGCCGCCGTGGTGGGACTGGGTGCTGGCGGGGCTGGCGTTCCTCGCGGGCGCGTACCCGCTGTTCGGCGGCTACGACGAGTTCCTGAACCGGCAGGGCCAGCTCACGACGCTGGACGTGGTCGTCGGCTCGGTGCTGCTGGTGCTGGTCCTGGAGGCCTGCCGGCGCACGACCGGCTGGGTGCTCCCGGTGGTGTGCCTGGGGTTCATCGCCTACGCCTACTACGGCGGGTTCCTGCCGCCCTCGTGGTCGATCTCGCACTCCGGCGTCGACTTCCCGCAGATCATCAACGGCTTCTTCAACGACTCCAGCGGGTTCTACGGCACGCCGCTCGACGTGGCGGCGACCTACATCGTGCTGTTCACGATCTACGGCTCGGTGCTGAACGCCTCCGGCGCCGGGAAGTTCTTCGTGGACGTCAGCTTCGCGGCGTTCCGCAAGTCCCGGACGGCCCCCGGACGTACCGCGGCCACGGCCGGTTTCCTGCTGGGCACGGTGTCGGGTTCGGGCACGGCGACGACCGTGTCGCTGGGTGCCGTGACGTGGCCGATGCTGCAGAAGGCCGGGTATCCCAAGGAGAACGCGGGCGGGCTGCTCGCGGCGTCCGGCATCGGCGCGATCCTGTCGCCGCCCACGCTGGGCGCGGCGGCGTTCATCATCGCCGAGTACCTCGAGGTCTCGTACCTGTCGGTGCTGGTCTGGGCGATCATCCCGACCCTGCTGTACTACCTGGGCATCGCGCTGGCCGTCGAGGCGGACGCCCGGCGGTTCGGGGCTCGGCCGGTCGACGTGGACGCGCCGCGGTTCTTCGACGTGCTGAAGCTCGGCTGGTACCACTTCCTGTCGCTCGGGATCATCATCGTGTTCCTGGCGCTGGACATCCCCGTCTACAAGGCCGTCGTGTACGCGACCGGGGTGGCGGCGCTGTTCGCGTTGATCAACCACCGGCGGGAGTGGCCGCGGCTGATCGCGGACGCGCTCTCGGTCGGTGTGCGGTCGGCGTTCCCGGTGATCGCGGTGTGCGCGGCGGCCGGCGTGGTGACGTCGACGATCACCAAGACCGGCCTGGGGCAAGCGCTTGCGGGGTCGTTGGTGGACCTCGCGTCCGCGGTGAGCTCGGAACCCGTCGTGGTGCTGATGCTGACGGCGGTGCTGGCGGCCGTGGCGGTGTCGGTGCTCGGGCTGGCCGTGCCGGTGACGGCGTCGTTCATCATCTCGTGGGTCGTCATCGGGCCGGCGTTGATCACGCTGGGCGTCGAGCCGGCCGAGACGGCGATGTTCATCTTCTACTACGCGGTGTTGTCCGAAGTGACACCGCCGACTGCCCTCGCGGCCGTCGCCGCCGCCGCGCTGACCGGCGGCGACGTGATGAAGACCATGTGGCAGACGTGGAAGTACACGCTGCCCGCGTTCCTCGTGCCGCTGGCGTTCGTGCTGACCGACGCCGGGTCTTCGCTGTTGCTGCGCGGGCCGTTGCTCGACTCCGTGTGGGCGTTCGGAGCGTCCGCGCTGGGGGTGGCGGCGCTGGCCGTGCTGACCGGCGGCTGGATGTTCGGTCCCGCGCGCTGGCCGGAACGCGTGCTGTGCGCGCCGGCCGCCTTGTTCCTGCTGTACCTGCAGCCGTTGACGATCGCCATCGGGGCCGGGTTCCTCGTGGTGGCCGCGGCGGTCCACCTGGTGACCCGTGGGAGGGTTCGTGATGCTGCGTAAGTACGCGATCGGCGCGATCGCTTTGGCGCTCGTGGTTTCCGGGTGTGGTGGAAAGCGCACGCCCACCACGCCGGACGCGTCCTCCGGTGGCGCGTCGTGCGAGGCGTCGGACGGCCGGATCACGATCGCGACCGGCAACTCCGGTGGCGTGTACTTCGTGGTCGGCGGCGGCCTGGCGAAGCTGATCTCCGACAACTCGAAGCTGAAGGCGTCGGCGGCCGAGACCGGTGCGTCCGTTCAGAACATCCAGCAGCTCGTGTCCGGCACTTATGACATCGCGTTCTCACTTGCGGACACCGCCGCGGACGCCGTGAACGGCACCGGGGCGTTCAACGGGCAGAAGCAGAAGATCGCGGCGCTGTCGCGGATCTACCCGAACTACACGCAGGTCGTGGTGCGGGCGGACTCCGGGATCAACTCGATCGCGGACATGAAGGGCAAGCGGATCTCCACCGGATCGCCGAAGTCCGGCACCGAGGTGATCGCGGGACGGCTGCTGAAGACGGCGGGCCTCAACATCGACTCCGACGTGCAGGCGCAGCGGCTCGACCTGACGAAGACCGCGGACGGCATGAAGGACGGCAGCATCGACGGTCTCATCTGGTCGGGAGGCCTGCCGACGCCCCAGATCACGGACATCACCACGTCCATGAAGGACCGGGTGAAGTTCATCGACATCACGCCGTTGCTGCCGGAGATGAAGAAGATCTCGCCGGTGTACGACACGGCGCCGATCCCCGCGGCGACCTACGGACTGGCCGAGGTTCCCACCATCGTGGTGCCGAACCTGCTGCTCGTCCGCGAGGACTTCGCGGCCAACAACGCTTGCGCCGTCACCAAGCTGATCTTCGACAAGAAGGCTGACCTGGAGAAGGTGCACCCGGCCGTGAAGGACATCGCCCGGGACAAGGCGAGCGCCTCCGACCCCGTCCCGCTGCACCCTGGGGCGAAGCAGGCGCTGGGCTGAACTACGCTGGGTCATCGTGCGCGTCCTGGTCATCGGGTCTGGAGCCCGTGAGCATGCCCTTGTCCTCGCGTTGTCGCGCGACCCGCAACTGACTGCTTTGGCGTGCGCGCCAGGCAACGCAGGCATTGCCGGTCATGCCGAGATCTACGGCGTGGACGTGTCCGACGCGGAGGCCGTCGCCGGTCTCGCGAAGGAGTGGAAGGCCGACCTCGTCGTCATCGGCCCCGAGCAGCCACTGGTGGCCGGGGCCGCGGACGCGGTCCGCGCCCTCGGCATCCCGTGCTTCGGCCCGTCGAAGGCCGCCGCCTGCATCGAGGGGTCCAAGGCGTTCGCCAAGGACGTCATGAACGCGGCGGGCGTGCCCACGGCGCACAGCGAGGTCGTGGACAACCCGGCCCGCCTGGACGCCGCTCTCGGGCGCTTCGGGCCGACGTGGGTCGTGAAGGACGACGGTCTCGCCGCCGGCAAGGGCGTGGTCGTCACGTCCGACCTGGCCGCGGCCCGCGCGCACGCGATGACGTTGCTCGACGGCGGCCACCCGGTGCTGCTGGAGTCGTTCCTCGACGGTCCCGAGGTGTCGCTGTTCTGCGTCACCGACGGCGTGTCCGTGGTGCCGCTGATCCCCGCGCAGGACTTCAAGCGCGTGGGCGACGGCGACGCGGGCCCGAACACCGGCGGCATGGGTGCCTACGCGCCGTTGCCATGGGCGCCGGAGGGCCTCGTGTCGGAGATCGTGTCGCGGTGCGTGCAGCCCGTGGTCGACGAGCTGCGTGCGAGGGAGACCCCGTTCGTCGGTCTGCTGTACGCCGGTCTGGCGCTGACGTCGACCGGTGTGCAGGTGATCGAGTTCAACTGCCGCTTCGGCGACCCGGAGACCCAGTCGGTCCTGGCGCTGCTGAAGTCGCCGATCTCCTCGCTGTTCCTGGCGGCGGCCAACGGTTCGCTGGGTTCGTTGCCCGAGCTGGAGTGGGAGAACGGCTACGCCGTGACGGTCGTGGTCGCGGCCGAGGGCTACCCGAACCGCCCGCGCACCGGCGACGTGATCACCGGAGCCGAGTCCGACGGCGTCCTGCACGCGGGCACCCGCCGCCGCGAGGACGGCGCCGTGGTCTCCGCGGGCGGCCGCGTGCTGTCCGTCGTGGGCACCGGCAAGTCGCTGGCGAAGGCCCGCGAGCGCGCCTACAAGCGCGTCGCGGACATCCACCTCACCGGCTCGCACCACCGTTCGGACATCGCGTCGAAGGCGGTCGACGGAAAGATCACCCTGCCGTGAGCCTGCTGGGGTGCGTGCTCGGCGGAGCCGTGGGCGACGGGCTGGGTGCGCCGATCGAGTTCTCGTCGATCGACACCATCCGCCGCCAGCACGGCCCCGCCGGCGTGGTCGACCTCCCGTCGCTGGAGATCACCGACGACACCCAGATGGTGCTCTTCACCCTCGAAGGCCTGCTGCTGGCCCGTCAGCACGGCGTGGACCCGCTCCTGACCGTGCGGGCCGCCTACGCGCGCTGGCTGCACACGCAAGGCGGCCCGCTGGTCGCGTCCGACGGCTGGCTGATGGCGGACCAGCGCCTGCACTCCCGCCGCGCCCCTGGCCACACCTGCATCACCGCGTTGAAGCACAACGAGAAGAACAACTCCAAGGGCTGCGGCGGCGTGATGCGCGCCGCCCCGGTAGCCGTCTGGTCACCCGACGTCCGCGAGGTCTTCGCGCTGGCCGTGGGCACGGCCCAGATGACCCACCACCACCCCAGCGGCTACCTCTCGGCCGGCGTGCTGGCCGTGATCGTCCAGGCCCTGCTGGCCGGCGCGGACCTGCCGTCGGCGGTGGCGGTGGCCCGCGCCGAACTGGTCCGCTGGGACGGCCACGAGGAGCAGTCCTCGTTGCTGGACAAGGTGATGACCCTCGGCCCGCTGACCCCGGAGGAGATCGAGTCCGAGCTGGGCGGAGGCTGGGTGGGCGAAGAAGCCCTCGCCATCGGCCTGCACGCCGCCCTGGTGGGCGACGACTTCGCCTCAGCCGTGCGTCTCGCCGTCAACCACTCCGGCGACAGCGACTCGACGGGTTCGATCTGCGGCAACATCCTCGGAGCCCGCGACGGCGTGCACGTGATCCCCGAGTCCTGGCTGGCCGTCCTGGAACTCCGCGACGTGATGGAGCGCCTGGTCCTCAGCTGGTGACGGGAATCCACAACTCGGCCGTGGCCCGATCCCCGTCGATCTCCGTGCGCAACATCTGCGGCCCTTCAGCGCTCTCGTAACTGTTGGACGGGAACCACTGCGTGTAGATGTCCCGCCACATGTGCTGAATGGTCTCCGGATAAGGCCCCTCAGTCGTGAACACGGCCCAGGTCCCCTTGTCGACGTGGAGCGTCTCCATGTCCTCGGGGGCCTGTGCACTCGTCACGACCCCCTGGAAGTAGTCGAGCATCGCACCCTCCTCGACCCCTTCCTGGTTGAACGTGAGAGCCAACATCCCACCAGGCTCCCCGTCGCTGAGAGCCTTCATCCTGTCAAGCGTCGGCATCCCGATGCCCTTGACGAACTCCACGATCGCCGGGTTCATCCCCAGGTGCACCAACGGCACCCGCGTCCCACGCCCGACAACGCGAAACGCGTCCTTCTCCACAACGCGGTACTCCATGTCCGCACTCCCCTCGATGGTCAGCCTGAACGTGAGGATCTGCTGCGACCGCAACGCCTTCCTGTCAGCCCTGGCCTCCTGAGGCCCAACCCCGTGCATGGCACGGAAAGCCCGAGCAAAGGCCTCGTTGGACCCGTAACCCCATTTGACGGCAACATCAAGCAACGACATCTGTCCACTGAGGACCTCGCCGGCCGCCTTCGTGAGCTTCCGCCGCCGCACGTACTCGCTGATCGGAATCCCGGCCAACGCACTGAACATGCGCCGGAAGTGGTACTCACTGGTGCCCGCGATCCGCGCGAGCACCCGGACGTCGACGTCCCCTTCGAGGTCGTCCTCGATGCGGGCCATGGCCTCGTTGAGTCGCTCCAACACGTCCCCAAAGCTATGGGGTGTCCGGCCCGGCCACCCGACAACCTGTGCCCTATCCGATCGCCTTCTTCACCTCGCCGGCGAGGGCCTGAGCGACCGGCGTGAACTGCTTGACGTACGCAGCGGGTTCGTCGGCCGCCCAGTCGCCGTAGCCGGTCAGCCGCACCTGCGTGCGTCCCGCGACGAAGGAGATGGTCGGCGAGTCGCCTTCCTTGAAGCCGCACGCGGCGAAGTCGCCGATCTTCTCGTCGCTCATCGCGGCCTCACCCGTGACGCCGCGCGAGGGCGAGTCCGGGTTGCAGTCCTGCGCGTCCTTGATCGCCATGTCGGCGTCGCGGTAGGTCCTGAGGCGGATCTTCAACGCCTTGCCCTGACCGCGTTTCCCGGGTTCGAACCACTCCGGCGAAAGCCGCCTGCACTCCTGCTGGTTCGAGTAGAAGTACCGCACCTCGTCCTTGTCGTTCTGGAACCGGTCGAAGATCTCCTTCTCGTAGAAGTCGGCCTCGACCACACCGGAGTCCCTGCCGCCGGTGATCTCCCGGAACCGCTCGCCGCTCAGCACGTCACAAGCGCTCGGCACGCTCTCGTACCGCCCGGTGTGCACGTGCGCCGTGCTGCCCTGCGGCCCCTTCGCGAGGTTGGCCGCCACACCTTCCAGCAGCCGCAAGAACGTCGCCTCGGGATCGGTGATCTCCTTGACGTTGCTCATGCGCGACGCACCCAGCACGGCCTCGACCTGGCCGTCCGCGCTGACCACCCGAGCGTCGAAGCTGCCAGCGCTGAGCCCGGGCCGCACGGCGGCCCTGAGCCCGGCCACCGTCATCTTCGTGCCTTCCCCGACCCCGATCGACCCCACGTCGTTGAACGGCGCCTGGCGCAACGAGAGCGTGAACCGCTCGATCCCACCCTCGGCCATCGACTCGTAAAGGCAGGTGGAGATGGCGTCGGCCTCGCCCTTCACCGTCGCGTCGACACCAGGCACCGACCGCGGCAGATACCGCTGGCTGTGCCACCCGTGCGCGGCGTCCCGGAACCCGACCGCCTCGATCAACGTGCCGGGCATAACCGTGCAGGCGTCGATCATCGCCACCCCGCCGTACTCCACCACCTCGGGCACGACCCTCTGCGCGATAACACTCGTGTCAGCCGCCTCAGGCTCCACAGCAGCAGGCCTGCTCTCATGAGTGACCAAGATCGCGGCAGCAACACCACCACCCACCAGAACAACCACCACCGCGAGCACGGCAATGATCAATCCGATGCGCCGTTTCTTGGGCGGCGGAAACGGATAAGGCTGCTGATACGCGTGCGGCTGCTGCCCGTACGGCCCGTGCACACATTCCCCCAGGTAGTCCCGTGCGTTCGTCCCCCAAGTCGCGGAAGCTACCGGAATCACCGCACCCCGCCAGTGGAAACGGAACGGAGAGTGACGTGGAACCAACGAGGGGTGGTCTTCGTCCAACCACAGGTACGTCTTACGCAGGCGTTGGTAGCCTGCGAAGCGGGACCGAACCGTTACCAACCGTACGGGGGTAGGACGTCGTGACACAGGAGAGCGCGGGGGCGGATGCCGCTCTCAGTGCCGTCGCGGGTGTGGCCGGGGGCGCGATCGGGGCCGCGGTCAGCGCGTTCCACTCGGCTTCGGCCTTCTTGGACGGACTGACGTCGGGTCCGTCGAGCCAGAACTTCCACGTCAACAAGGACACTGTCCTCAAAGCAGGCGTGATCATCCAGGAGCAGGCCGAGGTGCTGCAGCGGGCGCTGCGCATGGCCAAGCGTGATCTTCAGGTGCACGTCGGCGAAGACTCGGCCGGAATGGTGAGCGCTAACGTCGCAGGCCTGTGGAATCGCCGCCTGATGACTGACGATGACTCCTATGTTGAGCGAATCGCGCAGTACGTTGAAAGTCTCGATCATTTGGCGGCGCAGCTGCAGCAATCCGCCAAGCAGTACGGCTTCACCGAAGATGAGATCACGAACGTGTTCGGAAAGACGAAGTGAACAAGGCGATCTTCAAGGTCATCGCGGCAGCTTCCGTGCTGGTCGCCGCTACCGCGTGCACCAGTAGCGGTGAGCAGGGCAAGCCGAGCCCGACGTCAGGGGGCAGCCCCACGTCAGGCACGTCGGATTCTGCCAAAGAGCTGCCGAAGCGCCCGTCCGAGTTGAGCCTCGCCGGGGTCGACGCGTGCAAGCTGCTCACGCAGGCTCAGATGGCCGACGTCAAGGTCACTGAGACGGTGCCCGAGCAGATCGAGGTGTCCGATTTCGGTAAAGCACCGGGGTGCTTTTATGAAAATGGACTCAAATATTCCTACACGGTCGTCCTGGTGACGAACAAGGGCGTTCCGTTCTGGCTCAGCGGGTCCGGAAACGTGGACGCGAAGGTCGTGAACGTCGCCGGATACGGTGCCGCGCAGCTCACTTTCACGGGTACGAACAGCGTGGATTGCAGTGTGACCGTCGACGTCGCCGAAGGTCAGCAGCTCCACATGAGCTACGACCCCGGGACCGAGAAGGGCGACTCGCAGGACCAGATGTGCAGCAAGGCCAGCAAGGCCGCCGGACTCGCGGTCGAGACGCTCAAGACCTTGAAGTGAGGGGGAGACATGGCGGGTGAACGACTCACTGACTGGAACTTCGAAGGCTGGAGCAATCAGCAGCTCGCAACCGAGGTCCAGAAGCTCGCTACGGGCAGCGGTGAACTCTCCCGGAAGTTCGCGGCTGCTTCGGAAGTTCTCCGAACGCTCGCGGGCAGCCTGCAGGACGTGGACACCGAACTGCGCAACCAGCTGAAGGCTCTGGGCATCGACTGGGGCGGAGCGGCCGGCGAGGCTGGCCAGCAGAAGACCAAGGTCACCTCCGAGGGCTTCAACGACGCGGGCGAAGCGACCACCGGCAACTCGGATGCGATGGCGCGCCAGGGCGAAAGCACCTCGACCGCGCGTAACAGTTCGCCAGAGTCTCAGACGCTGCGCGGCGACACGGAGCAGAACTTCGGGGACAAGGTCGGCGGCTTCTTCGGCATCGAAACCGATCACGCGCAGGAGGTCGCGGCGACCAACGCGGCCCGTCAGCAGGCCATCGACAGTCTCAACGGCTACCAGTCGAACAGCCAGAGCGCGATCGACTCGTTCCGCACGCCCAACCCGCCGCCGGACATCGTCGTTGCCAGCTCGGCCGTCGCCCCGTCGGTCGGTGCGCAGGTCGGTGTGCCGACAGGAGGCCCTCCCGGCATCACCGGCGGCCCCGGCTACACCGGCACGCCGGGAACCCCCGGCTTCGCGGGAACGCCCGGCTTCACGGGCACCCCAGGCGCGCCGACCCCGAACATCCCCGGCAACTCCACCGGCGTCCTGCCCGGCGGCACGCCCACCCCCATCGCCGCAGGCCCCGGCCTGCCCAAGGCGATCGGCACCCCGCCCATCGGCCTCGCCGCCGCGGCGACCGGTGCGGCCGCTGTCGCCGGCGGTGCGGCCGGTGCGCGTGGCGCGCAGGTCGTCGGTGGCGGACGCGGGCCCAGCCAGGCGCCCAAGACGGCCATCGCTCCCACCGGTCCGAAGGGTGCGCCCAGCACCATCGGCGCTGGTGGCGGCAAGGGCGGCGGCGCTGGTGGCGTCGGCGGTACCGGTGTCGCGGGCAAGGGGCCTGGTGGCGCCATGACGCCCGGTGGTGCTAGCGGCGTCGGGCCTGAGGGGACTCGGGCCGGTGCCGCTGCTGCAGGCAAGGGTGGTGTCGGCGGCAAGGGGGCCGGGTCGCTCATGTCGCCCGCGGCCAGTGCCGCCAAGGGTGAGGGCGAGGAGGACGGCGAGCACGTGCGCAAGTACGGCGTCGACTCCGACGAGATGTTCGGCGACGACCGCATGGTGGTTCAGTCCGTCATCGGCGAAGACCCGAAGGACAAGTAGATCCCTTTGAGCTCACCAGGTTCTGTGGTTCTGTCCACAGTGGAGTTCGCCGTGGTCTGGGAGGCGCAACGCCTCCCGGCCGCGCACGTCGCGCTGGACACGCGGATTCCGTCCATCACCCACACCGAGAAGGCGGAGGTGGTGAAGCGGGCCTGGGAGTCGCTGGAGGCGCGCGGGCTCGCGCGCAACGGGCGGGTCGTGCCGGAACTCGCGGACGGGTTCGCGTTGCTGGCCAACCACCAGGTGGCCATCGACCTGTGGATCTGGGCCGACCGGCAGATCAGCGGGCTCGCCGCGGCGATCGGTGACGAGGCGATCCTGGCGGTGCAGGACCGCGACGAGATGTGGTTGATCGAGGCGCGCGGCACGGCACTCGCCGAGGCCGCCGTGTCGGTCGCCGGCGAGATGCCCACCGGGTTCGGGCGGTCGATCAGCATGCCGTACGACGAACTGGTCTCCGCTGCCAAGAACGTCGGGCTCGACGCGCAACGCATGATCACCTCGCTGGAACGGCAGGGAATGCGGCTCGGCGACGCGCAGGAGCTCGCCGGCATGCTCGACGGCATGTCGACGCGCGGGCAGTTCGGCGTGCAGCGCAACGGACACCGC
Organism: Lentzea sp. CA-135723; assembly: GCF_050936595.1. Lineage (NCBI taxonomy): Bacteria > Bacillati > Actinomycetota > Actinomycetes > Pseudonocardiales > Pseudonocardiaceae > Lentzea > Lentzea sp. CA-135723. The sequence continues at coordinate 6,068,035 of NZ_JBNJMK010000001.1, forward strand.
GCGGCGCGCGTCGTTTCGTTCCACGACACGCACAACGGGCGGTACCTGCGTCAGCTCAAGCCGAGCAGCGACGGCCGTCAGTGGTGCACGATCACGCCCGTCGACAACCACCGGCTCGCCGGTTCGATCTGGGAGCTCCTGCAAGAAGTGTGATCACGGAACCCTCGTCGATGCCCGCCCGTCGAACTCGACGGGCGGGCGTCGTCGTCTCGAAAGAGCGAATCGCCGCACCGCCCGGCGCAATTCGTTCTAAGGTCAGCGAGCAGACGTTGAGGGGGTAGGCGCGCATGGCTGCGAGCAAGTTCAACACGGAAGCCATGGAACAGTGCCGAACGACCGTGAGCAGTCAGGCCGGGCAATTCGGTGCGATCGGCGACGGCTTTTCCGGCCAGTACGGCAATCCGGACATTTTCGGAAAGCTCGGCTCTTCCGTTGCGATCTCGGGCGCGGTGTCCGCAATGGACCAGGCGGGCGCACACGAGTTCGAGGCCGCCGAGAAGGTGCTGCGCAAGGTCGAAGGCGCGCTCGACGCGATCCAGACCAACGTCGCGAATGTCGAGGAAGCCAACAAGAACTCCATGAGGGCGGTGTGACGTGAGCGCGATGGACGAAGTCGCGGCGTTGCCCGGCGGCGCGGAACTGGCCGCGCTCGCGGACAAGATCGAGACCGCGCAACCCCAGGCCGTCCGCGACATCGCGAACCGCTGGAAGCAGGCAGCCGGCAAGTGCGGCGACCAGACGGGCGTCCTGCAACGCTCCGTCGCGCAGCTCGACGGCGGCTGGGAGGGCAAGGCCGCGGACGGATTCGTCGCCTACATGGGCAACGTCACGAAGTGCGGCACCTCGATGACCGAAGCGCTCACCAACGCCGCGACCGACCTGGAGGCGGCCGCGAGCGCGCTGGAGACCGCCAAGACGTCGATGAGCCGCATCTGCGAGAACCTCCTGAGCCGCGCCCGCCAGGCCCGCCAGCAACTCCAGGGCCAGCCCCAAGAAGACGTCGACAGCGTCATCCGCGGCTACTGCGCCGAGGCCCTGAGCGACGCCAACCCCGTGATCTCCCAAGCGGAATCCGCCGTCAACACCGCGGCCGGCACCCTGAAGGGCCGCCCGGCGAGCCTGACCCCGAAGTTCTCGACGCTGGAGGACCCGAACACCCAGACGTTCGTCCCGTCCCCCGGCAAGCCCGTCGACTGGTCCCCGACCGCCCCGCCCGACGACTCCACCAAGACGTCCTCCACCACCGCACCCCCGCCCGCACCGACGAACAACGGCGGTGGCGGAGGAGGCGGTGGCGGCGCCTCTGGTGGCGGAGGAGGCGGTGGTGGTGGAGGCGGCGAGGGCGGCGGCGGTGTGGGCGGCCTCGGCTCCAGCGGCGGCCCGCCCTCCGGCAGCCCGCCGCCCGGCAACGTCGAGGAGTGGATCCGCGAGGCCATCAAAATCCTCCAGGCCAACGGAATCCCGGTCACCGACGAGAACATCGACGAGATCTGGAAGATCATCGAAAAGGAGTCGAGCGGCAACCCGCACGCCATCAACCTCTGGGATTCCAACGCCCAGGCGGGCACGCCCTCCAAGGGCCTGATGCAGTGCATCGACTCGACCTTCAACGCCCACAAGCTGCCGGGCCACGACGACATCTGGAATCCGATCGACAACATCATCGCCGGCGTCCGCTACACCTTCTCGCGCTACGGCGGCTTCGAAGGCCACCCCGGCCTGAAGGCAATGTCGCAGGGCGGCGGCTACCAAGGGTATTAACACCCACGATCGGGTGAGCTTTGTCCTGAAACCCGGCCCATCTCCGTCAGGTACGTCGTGACGGAAATGAGCCGGGTTTCAGTTGTCCACACCCACTCGGGTGATCGATGTCCCATAACACTGTTGCAGTTTCTCCCGCATATGCGGAAGCGCGGGGGGCGGACCGGAGATGTAGGGCAGACGGAGAGGGTGACGGTGGGGCCGGCTGAGGTTGAGGTGCTGTGGCTGGGAGGTGAGGGCGGCCGCGGAGGAGGGCGGACGGGCGTGGTGAGTGGACGGCGAGGGATGTGAGTGGGGGCGAGGGATGTGGGCGGCCGGGCGGCAAGAAGCAAGTCCGCGGGAGGCGCGGGCTGGCGGGAGGCGGGCCGGTGGGAGATGGGCTGGCGGAGGCCCAGTTCAGCGGGAGTTGGGCTGGGAAGGTCGGGGTTGGCGCGAGGCGGCTTGGCGCCAGGCGGGCCAGGGGAGCCGGCTTGGTGCGCGGAAGAGCGTCTGGAGGCCGCCAGCGCGAGACGGGTGGCCGCGTGAAGCGGGACGCCGGTGCCGGTGAGAACGGCGGCCTGGGCGGCGGTTAGGGAGCTAGCCTGGCGGCATGCTGACCGTGGCTGCTCGCGCTGACGTCCCGCCCTTCCACGTCATGGACGTGTTGTCCGCTGCCGCGCTGCGGCAGCGCACGCACGGGGACGTGATCTCGTTGGCGGCCGGCCAGCCTTCCAGTCCTGCGCCTCGGCCCGTGCGGGATGCCGCGGTGCGGGCGTTGGGGGAGCAGGCGCTCGGGTACACCGAGCAGTTGGGGATTCTTGAGTTGCGGCAGGCGATTGCCGGGCATTACGGGCGGCAGTACGGGCTTGAGGTGGCCGCGGATGACGTGGTGGTGACGACTGGGTCTTCTGGGGCGTTCACGTTGGCTTTCTTGGCCGCGTTCGATGCTGGGGATCGGGTGGCGTTGGCGCGGCCCGGGTATCCGGCTTACCGGAACATCCTGAAGGCGTTGGGGTGTGAGGTCGTCGAGTTGCCTTGTGGGCCTGAGACTCGGTTTCAGCCCACGGTCGAGATGCTCGATCCTGGGCTCAAGGGGGTGATCGTTGCCAGTCCGGCCAATCCTACTGGGACGGTCGCGGACGTTGAGCCCATTGCGGAGTGGTGTGAGGGCAACGGGGTTCAGCTGATCAGTGACGAGATCTACCACGGGATCAGTTATGGGGAGCCGTTGCGGTGTGCTTGGGAGACGAGTCGGGAGGCGATTGTCGTCAACTCGTTCTCGAAGGCCTTTGCCATGACCGGGTGGCGGCTCGGGTGGATGTTGTTGCCTGAGCGGTTGCGGCGGGCCGTGGATTGTTTGACCGGCAACTTCACGTTGTGTCCGCCGGCGTTGGCGCAGTATGCGGCGGTTGAGGCGTTTCACGCCGATTCGTACGCGGAGACGGCTGGGCATCTCGAGCGGTATCGGGTCAACCGGGATCTGCTGGTGGCGGGGCTCACGGATCTGGGGATCGGGAGGCTGGCGCCTGCCGACGGGGCGTTCTACGTGTACGCGGACGTTCGGCATCTGACTGACGACTCGATGGGGTTCTGCCGGAGGTTGTTGGCGGACACCGGGGTTGCGATCGTGCCCGGGATCGACTTCGACCCCGTGGACGGGCACCACTTCGTGCGGATGTCGTTCGCCGGGGCCACGCAGGACGTCGAGGAGGCGCTGCGGCGGTTGAAGGCCTGGCTCTGAGGCGCAGCAAGTCAGGAGTCGAGACCGACGAGCGCAACAAAATCGCGGCGCCGGACGTTCACGGTGCAGAGGGAGGTCCTATGTGGGCGATCATCGGGTGGCTGGTGGCGATCTGGATCGTGCTGGCCGTGGTCGGGGCTGTCGTGAAAGGTCTTTTCTGGCTCGCTGTGATTGGAGGGCTACTCCTCGCAGGCACCGCGGCTTACGGTGCGATCAAATCCAGGCGATGACTCTGGATAAATGACCGGACACCGCTCACCATGGGGCGGTGTTGCTGGCGAACGAGGCCCGCCTCGAGCGGTGGGAGCGAAAGGTCGAGTGGCCGTTGACGGCACTCGCCGTGGTGTTTCTCGCCGCCTACGCGTGGCAGGTTCTCGACGACCACGGGGCCATGCACTTCGCCCTCGAAGTCGTGTTGTGGCTGATCTGGGCGGTGTTCGCGGCCGACTTCGCCACCAGGATGACGCTCGCGCAGAACAAGTTGAAATTCCTCAGGACGCACCTTTTCGATCTTGCCGCGGTCGTGCTGCCGATGGTGCGGCAGCTCAGGGTTCTTCGCCTCATCACCGTCATCACGTTGCTCAACAAGAAGTTCCAGGACAAGATCCGGCAGCGCGTCAGCATTTATGTCGCGTGCGTGACGGCAATCGTCGCGTTTTGCGCGAGCCTCGCCGTGCTCGATGCGGAAAGGCACGCGGAAAACGCCAGCATCACCACGTTCGGCGACGCGCTGTGGTGGACGCTGACCACCATGTCGACGGTCGGGTACGGCGACCGCTACCCCGTCACGGGTGAGGGGCGGCTGGTCGCGGGGCTGCTCATGGTCGGCGGGATCGCGTTGCTCGGTGTCATCACCGGAACGATCGCGAGCTGGCTCGTCGAGAAGCTGCGCGGCGTCGAGAACGCCGAGCTCGAAGCGGCCGAGGAGCTCAGGAACCTACGGGCGGAGATCGCCGAACTCCGCAAGGAGCTCAACGCGCGCAGCGGCGGCTGACGTCCACAACCGCGCGTCCCAGCCCGCCAGCAGCGCACCGTCCACATTGGACTGGCGGTCGTCGAAGAAGATCACGTCCGACGAGCCGAGCAACGACGACGTGTGCGCCCAGATCGACGCATCCGGCTTGGCCATCAGAAGATCACCCGAGAACACCAGGTGCCGGAAGTGGCCGGCCCACGGCGTCGAGGAAGCCAGCCGCGCGAACGTCACCGGCGCGTTCGACAGCAACGCCAGCGGCACCCCCAGCGCGGCCAGGTCCTCGATCAGCGTCACGGTCTCGGCCACCGGATCGTCCAGCCACCCGGCGTTGTCGAGAGCGGTCAGCTCCCGCACCTCGTCCGCCGAGAACGTCAGTCCCAGCGAAGACCCGATCAACGCCCAGTAAGCGGCATCCGACCCACCGCGGTCGTAGGCGTTCCGGTCCCAGTAAGCAGCCTCGAACGCCTCCAGCGACACCCCGAGCCGCGAGGCCAGCGCGGGCAGCGCCGGGTTCCGCCGGCTGATCACCTCGCCGAAGTCGAACACGACCCAGCGCATCAGACGTCCTCCCGCACCCGGCGCAGCACCTCGGCGATGTCGGCCGCGTCCACGTCGCCGTGCGTCACGAACCGCACCTTGCCCGACATCGGACTGGCGAGAACCCCGGCCTCGCGCAACGACAGCAACGTCTTGTCCAGGTCCGGAACGGCCGCCAGCATGATGTTCGTCGCGGGCTCGACCACGTCCCACCCGAGCTCCCGAAGCCCGCCGGCCAGCGCCGCGGCACCCTCGTGATCAGCGGAAAGACGCGAGATCCTGTCCAGCGCTACGAGCCCGGCCGCGGCGAGAACGCCACCCTGCCGCACCCCGCCACCCAGCATCTTCCGCACCCGCCGGGCCTCGACGACGAACGCGGCGGACCCGGCCACCACGGACCCGACCGGCGCCCCGAGCCCCTTCGACAGGCACACCTGCACGGTGTCTGCGCCGCCGACCAGATCGGCGGGCGACACGCCCAGAGCGACGGCCGCGTTCCACAACCGGGCCCCGTCCAGGTGCACCGCCAGCCCACGAGACCGGGCAGCGGCCACCAACGCCGCGTGATCGGCGACCGAGGTGACCGTGCCACCGGCCGCGTTGTGCGTGTTCTCCAAGCACAACAACGTCGTCCGCAGCCCGTAGTAGGGCGACTCCCCACCAGCAGCCGCGACGACGGCATCAGGCGTCACGGACACCAGCGCGTGCGGCATCCCACCGGCCAGCCAGGCGGCGGTCCCCAGCTCGGCGTCCAGCACGTGCGCCCCGAGAGGAGCGAGGAACCGATCCCCACGCGACAGGTGCAGGTACAAAGCGATCAGGTTGCCCATCGAGCCGGAGGGAACCCACAGGGCGGCCTCGACGCCGAGCAGCGCGGCGACCCGCTCCTCCAGCGCGGCCATCGTCGGGTCGTGGTCCAGGACGTCGTCGCCGACCTCGGCCGCCGCCATCGCCCGGCGCATCGCGTCGTCGGGCTGGGTGACGGTGTCCGAGCGCAGGTCAATGGGCTTCACAACCCCGATCACATCACATCAGGTGAACGACCGAGGGGGTGATGTAGCTCTCGCCGGTGGTTCGTGCAACCGTTGGTGCCCCAGGTTCCGTCCTGTCAGTGCAACTCGATGAACGAGCGGAGAGCAGTCCGCGTGGATCAGCGCGACGAGCAGGAGTTCGCGGAGTACTTCGTGGCTCGCCGTGAGGCTGTGCGCCGAACGGCATACCTGCTGTGCGGCGACTGGCACCGCGCTGACGACTTCGCGCAGACGGCGTTCGTGGCACTGCACAGGAGGTGGCGCAAGATCCGGGACAAGCAGGCTCTGGACGCTTACGTCCGCCGCAGCGTCGTGCGCGCGGTGATCGACGAGTCTCGCCGTCCGTGGCGGCGTGAGAAGTTCACCGACGACATGCCCGAGTCGCCGACGACGGACAACGAGATCGGCGAGACGGTCGCGACCCGTGAGGCGTTGCTGAAGGGCCTGCGCAGAGTCCCGCCGAGGCAACGGGCGGTGCTCGTGCTGAGGTTCCTCGAGGGCCTCGACGTCACGGCCACGGCCGAGGCGCTGAAGTGCTCGGAAGGAACTGTGAAGAGTCAGACCGCGCGCGGACTGGCGGCGCTCAGGGAAGCTCTGGGTGACGCCATCGACGACCTGCGACCGGCGTCGTGAGCGCCGCGACCAGCGAGAGGAGGACGTAGATGGACGAGCAGAAGCTCGCGGACCTGTTCCGCGACGCCGCACACGACGCGCCACCGGCGTCCTTCGACGTCGGCGACATCCGCACGGGCTCACGCAAGGCGACGCAGCGCAGGCGCAACTCGATCGCCGCGGGCACCGCCTTCGTCGTGGTGCTCGGCTTCGGCGGCGTCATCGCCACGAACAGCTGGGTCACCAACGACGCGAACACGATGAACAGCGCGGGTTCTGGGCAAGACCGGAACGAACAGGCAGAATCGCCGATGTCTCCGAACATGGCGAACCCGCAGACGAACTTCGCCGGCAAGGACTCGCCCACGCAGGGAGACGGGTCCACGCTGGGAAGCACCGGCCTCAGTGCCGGTGAAAGCACAGTGCAGGGCTGTGCAGGTGTGGACCGAGAGCTCGCCGACGCCCTCGCCGTCGAGCTTTCGGTTCCGCCGGAGGGTGCCGAGGCGCCCACGCTCACCTGCTCCCCCGACTCGCGCTCGGCCGCGTTCAGGATCGACGGGCTCACGATCACCGCGATCGTCACGCCGCAGCCGTTCGAACCGCCCGCCGGGACGGAGAAGCAGAAGACCGCCAAGGGCCAGGACCTCTACGTGTTCACGCAGGGCGACGGACCGCTGAAAGGGCAGGTCCGCAGGGTCGCCGCCGCACTGGCCCCCAGGTTCTGACCGAACGCCCAGTACCCTGGCTCGACTATGACGGCAGCAACCCCCAAGGGTGAGCGCAGGCGGCAGGCGCTCGTGGAGGCCGCGTCCGGCCTGTTCGCGGAGGGCGGCTTCGACGCGGTCAGGCACCGCGCGGTCGCCGAACGCGCCGGCCTGCCGCTCGCGTCGACCACGTACTACTTCGACTCCCTCGACGAGCTGATCACCGCGGCAGTCGAGCACCACGGCCGCAGCGAGCTCGCGAGCTTCCGCGAACGGCTCTCGTCGATCACCGAGCAGATGACCGACGACGTGCTGGTGGAGTTCATGCTCGACCTGCTCGTCGGCGAGGACGCCACCGACATCGAGGCCGTGCTGCTGCGCTACGAACGCCTGGTCGCGACCGGCCGCCGCCCGTACCTGCGGCCGTTGATGCGCACGCTCTCGACCGAACTGCGCGGGCTCGTCGCGGACGTGTTCGCCCGCTCTGGCCGTGACGTGGACGGCGAACGGGTCGAGGAGCTGATCGCGCTGGTCGACGGCTCGGTGGTCAACTCGTTCATCGAGCTCAAGTCCGATCCGCGGGGCGTCGCGGGCAGGATGCTCCGTTCGGCTCTTTCGCGTCACGAGTGATGCAACCCCGCGTTGCTCTGATGCGTTCCCCTGGTTGAGGACGCGAGAGGGGAACGCATGCGCAAGGCCGACGAACAGGGCTTTCGCGAATTCGCGGCAGCCAATGCCGCGTCTTTGCGACGTACCGCGTACCTCTTCTGCGGCGACTGGCACACAGCGGAAGACCTGATGCAGTCGAGCCTCATGAAGATGTACCTCGCCTGGAAGCGGATCAAGGACCTCGACAACCTGATCGCCTACGCCCGCAAGGTGCTGCTGCGCACCTGGCTGGACGAGAAGCGCAGGCCGTGGCGCAGAGCCGAGCAGCGCGACGGAGAGCTGCCCGACGCCGCCGACGCCACCGTGGACCCGGACACCACCAGTGCGAAGTTGTGGGCGCGTGAGCTGGTGCACACCGCGTTGCTCCAGGTCCCACCGCGCCAACGGGCCGTGCTCGTGCTTCGGTACTTCGAGGACCTGTCGGTCGCCGAGGTGGCGGTGGCCATGGGGTGCACCGAGGGAACGGTCAAGAGCCAGACGGCGCGCGGTCTCGCCACCCTGCGCACCATCGTGGAGAAGCTCGACAGCAGTTCGGGGAGGGTCGCGTCGTGAGTGAGCAGGAGATCCGCGAGGGAATGCTGCTGGCCGTCTGGGACGAGCCGCCGCTCGACTTCGACCCCGACACCCTGATCAGGCGGGTGGAGCAGAAAAAAAGTCGCCGACGAGCACTGGTCGCTGTGGGCGTGGCTACGGCGATGATCGCCGTCGTGTCGTTCTCGCTGCCCGGCCTGCTGCCGAAGAACGGCGAGAACGCGCAGCTCGCCACGGACAGCCCGACGAGCGCGTCGACAGCCCCCTCCGAGCGTCCGGCACGGAGGGCGCAGCGCATCGGCGACGAGATCGTCGCGAACCTCGGGGCCAAGATGAACAACTTCGAGAGCCTCTACGCGACGTTCACCCCCGGCCCGATCGCGTACCGGAACAACTCGCCCCAGCCCCCTCTGCAGTGGAACGACAACGTCACCGACTTCGCGGGTTTCGTGCACTTCACCGATGGCCTCGGCCCGACCGCGTTGCAGGTGACGGTGTCCACCAACGGCCTGAACACGAACTCCTTCTGCAGCGGTGCCACGTACTGCAAGGAGACGCCGCAGCCGGACGGTTCGACCGTCGTCGAGAAGGAAGAGCTCAACGGGTCCCCCGACATCCAGGTGGCCGAGGTCGCGCGCAAGTACGGGAGCGGACTGGTCGTGCGGATGGGCGCCTACGCCTACAACCCGTCGAACAACGACGGCATCCGCCAGACCGTGCCGTTGCGCGTGGGAGTGCTCACAGAGCTGGTCACGGCGCCGAACATCCGCTGGGAGTAGCCGCCGGGTGCACTAACCTCAAGGACGTGACGAAGCCCCGCATCGCCAACGTCCTCGCAGGTCGGTACGCCTCCACGTCGCTCGCGACGCTCTGGTCCGCCGAGCACAAGATCGTGCTGGAGCGCCAGCTCTGGCTCGCCGTGCTCAAGGCGCAGGCGGCCGCGGGCATCGACGTCCCCGCCACGGCGGTCGCGGACTACGAGCGCGTGCTGGAGCAGGTCGACCTGGAGTCGATCGCGGCGCGCGAGCGGGTCACCCGGCACGACGTGAAGGCGCGCATCGAGGAGTTCAACGCGCTCGCGGGCCACGAGCAGGTCCACAAGGGAATGACCTCGCGCGACCTGACCGAGAACGTCGAGCAGCTGCAGGTCCTGCGGTCGCTCGAGCTCATCCGCTCCAAGGTCGCCGCCGTGCTCGGCCGCCTCGCGCGCCTCGCCGCCGAGCACGCCGACCTGGTGATGGCCGGCCGTTCGCACAACGTCGCCGCGCAGGCCACGACGCTCGGCAAGCGGTTCGCGACGGGCGCCGACGAGCTGCTGGTCGCGTTCTCCCGCCTCGACGAACTGATCGCGCGCTACCCGTTGCGCGGCATCAAGGGCCCGGTCGGCACCGCCCAGGACATGCTCGACCTGCTCGGCACGCCGGAGAAGCTCGCGGAGCTGGAGCGCACGGTCGCGGGCCACCTCGGCTTCGAGCGCGTGCTCACGTCCGTCGGCCAGGTATACCCGCGCTCGCTCGACTTCGACGTCGTCTCGACGCTCGTGCAGCTCGCCGCCGCGCCGTCGTCGGTCGCGAAGACCATCCGGCTGATGGCGGGCCACGAGCTCGTCACCGAGGGCTTCAAGCCCGGCCAGGTCGGGTCCAGCGCGATGCCGCACAAGATGAACACCCGGTCGTGCGAGCGCGTGAACGGCTTCGCGGTGATCCTGCGCGGCTACCTGTCGATGGTCGGCGAGCTCGCGGGCGACCAGTGGAACGAGGGCGACGTGTCGTGCTCGGTGGTCCGCAGGGTCGCGCTGCCCGACGCGTTCTTCGCGTTCGACGGGCTGCTGGAGACGTTCCTGACGGTGCTGGACGAGTTCGGCGCGTACCCGGCCGTCGTCGCCCGTGAGCTGGACCGCTACCTGCCGTTCCTCGGCACGACGAAGGTGCTGATGGCGGCCGTGCGCGCGGGGGTCGGCCGGGAGACGGCGCACGAGGCCATCAAGGAGAACGCGGTGGCCGTCGCGCTCGCGATGCGCGAGCAGGGGCTCGCGGAGAACGACCTGCTGGACCGCCTCGGCGCGGACGACCGGCTGCCGCTCGACAAGGCCGCCCTGGAGGCCCTGCTGGCCGACCGCCTGTCGTTCACCGGCGTGGCGTCGGCGCAGGTCGCGGCCATCGTCGAGCAGGTCGCCGCGGTCGTCGACAAGTACCCCGCCTACGAGCCAGAGCCGATCCTGTGATCGTGTCCGACCTGGTCGTCTACCCGGTCAAGGGGTGCGGCGGGTACTCCGTCGCCTCCTCGGCCGTGGACCCGACCGGGTTGCGCGGCGACCGGATGATGATGCTGGTCGACGACGACGGCTTGTTCCTGTCGCAGCGCAAGGTTCCCGCGATGGCGGCGCTGCGGCCGCGCCTCACGGACACCGCGTTGCTCCACGGTGGACGGTCGTTCCCGATCCTCGCCGACGGGCCGCGGGTGCCGGTCACCGTGCACAAGTGGCAGGGCACCGGCATCGACCAGGGAACCGAGGCCGCGCAGGCGTTCTCGGACGCGCTCGGCAGGTCCGTCCGGCTCGTGCGGACACCGCCTGACCTGCACCGGGAGTCCGGCGGGCAGACGGCGGGCGTCGTCGGCTACGCGGACGCGCACGCGGTGCTGATGATCTCGCTGTCCTCATTGGACGGCCTGAACGCGCGCATCCTGGAGCACGGCGGCGCGCCCGTGCCGATGAACCGCTTCCGCCCCAACGTGGTCGTGTCCGGCTGGCCGGAACCGCACACGGAGGACCGCGTGCGGCGGGCGGTGATCGGGGACGTGGAACTGGGCTACGCCAAGGACTGCGTGCGGTGCGCGGTGCCGATGGTGGACCAGGAGACGGGACTGCGCGACGGCCCCGAACCGACCAGGACGCTCGCCACCTACCGGCGTGACCCGGACGGCGGCGTGACGTTCGGGATGAAGGCGGCCGTGGCCGGTTCCGGCACGATCGCGGTCGGCGACAAGGTCGACGTGCTGGAGTGGGCCCAGGCCCTGCCCCGCGACTAGGCCTTCTGCCAGCGCAACCGGTCGCCCCGGCTGGGATCCTTGCGGCACACCAGTTCTCGTTCGAGGATGTCGATCCCGCGCGCGCCTTCCGGGTTGCACGTGCCGTTCTCGGCGACGGTCAGCCCGCGCTGCGGCGGGGTCTCCGAGGTCGGCGGCTGCTGCACGGGCGGAGGCTGCTGAGCCGGCGGCGGTTTCGGCGTCGTCGTCTTCGGCGTGGTGGTGGTCGTCGAGGGTGATGACGACGATGTCTTGACCGTGATGTCGGCGACGTCGGGGGTCGGCACGATGCTCACGGCCTGGGGCACGCTGGAGTTCAGCGAGCCACCTGAGGCGGGAGACGAAATGGGGCTGGAGTCGAAGCTCCACCCGGCCACACCCAGCACGATCAGCAACGCTGCACTGGCCAAAGCTGGGATCCACAAGGCCTTTCTTGTGAGCACGGGTGCACCTTAAGCTTCTTTTGCCTTGATCTGTAGTGGTGAGGGCCTGTTCGTGCTTTCCGAAACCTGGCCCGTAGGCTCAGGCCGTGCCTACGCTCGCTGACTACCAGCACGTCGCCCGCGGCAAGGTTCGCGATCTGTACGACGTGGACGACGAGCTGCTGCTGTTCGTCGCGTCCGACCGCATCTCCGCGTACGACCACGTCCTGAGCTCCGAGATCCCCGACAAGGGGCGCGTGCTCACGGCGATGAGCGTGTTCTGGTTCGAGCGGCTCGCCCCGAACCACCTGGTGGCGTTCGACGACCCGCGCATCCCCGCCGAGGTCCGCGGCCGGGCGCTGCTGGTGCGCAAGCTGCGGATGGTCGACGTCGAGTGCGTGGCGCGCGGGTACCTGACGGGCTCCGGCATGGCCGACTACACGGCGACCGGCGCGGTGTGCGGGATCGCGCTGCCCGCCGGCCTGGTCGAGGCGTCCGAACTGGACCCGCCGATCTTCACGCCCGCGTCGAAGGCCGAGATCGGCGCGCACGACGAGAACGTGTCGTTCGACGTCGTCGCCGCGAAGCACGGTGTCGAGCTCGCCACGAAGCTGCGTGACCGCACGATCGAGCTGTACAGCGAGGCGCGCGCGTACGCGTTGACGCGTGGCCTGATCCTCGCCGACACGAAGTTCGAGTTCGGCCTGGACGCCTCCGGGGAGCTGATCCTCGCGGACGAGGTCTTCACGCCGGACTCGTCGCGCTACTGGCCGGCCGAGGGCTACGAGCCGGGCCGCGTGCAGCCGTCGTTCGACAAGCAGTTCGTGCGCGACTGGCTGACGTCCGAGGAGTCGGGCTGGGACCGGAAGTCGGACGTGCCGCCGCCTCCGCTGCCCGCCGACGTCGTCGAAGCCACCCGTGCGCGCTACATCGAGGCCTACGAGCGCCTTACTGGCCGGTCTTTCGCTGACTGGCTCGCCTGAGTTCTCGCTGGTTTCACGCGGATGTCACCACGGCGTGGCGCACTCATCAGGTGCACTCACAGCTCGTGGTCTCTCTGTCCGGCATCGGTCCGCAGACACTCGACCGATGCGCTGATCTCGCGGCGGGTCTCGACCCGCGGCGCGTGCCGTTGTCGCTGCTCGTGGTCCCCCGCGAGCTCGGCAGGGCGCAGGAATGGGTGCGGCAGCGGTCCGCGCTGGGCGATGCCGTCGTGCTGCACGGCCTCGGTGAACGGCGGTTGCCGGCGTACGAGGCCGGGCTGCTGTTGACGGGAGCTCGCCTGCAGCTGGACGCGATCGGGCTCAACGCCGACACGTTCGCCCCACGGCGGTGCGTGGCGTCGCCCGGGACGTTGCTCGCGCTGGCCAAGCACAAGTTCCAGCGGTGCGCCGACTCGACCGCCGTCCGCGAGGTCGGCAGCGGGCTCGCGACGCTGGGCCGCCTGCACGCGCTGACCGAACGCAGCAGCTTCGGTGAGCTGCGGTCGTTGGCGCTGGTCTACGCGACGGCCCGGTCCGCGCGCCGCGGCGGGCTGACCCGGATCACCGTGGACGCCCGCGACCTGCACCGGCCCGGTGCCCGGCAGGCCGTGCTCGACGCCGTGGACATCGCGCTCGCCCACGACGCCACGCCGACCACCTACGTCAAACTGCCGTCGCCTCGCCTGGCGTCAGCGGCCTGAGGTCCGTGCCCTCGGGCTTCAGGCCCGTGATCAGGTTGTAGACGAACCCCGGGTTGGCCAGCAGCTTCTCGTGGATCGGCACGGCGACCCGGGGCTTGACCGTGCGCAGGAAGTCGACGGTCTCGCTGACCCGCATCCACGGGGCCCATGGCCGGCAGGCCGAGCACGTCGACGTCCTCGTCCGGCACGAAGAGCGCGTCGCCGGGGTGGTAGAACGCGCCGTCGTCGAACACGTACCCGGCGTTCGGGATGACCGGGATGTCGGGGTGGATGGTCGCGTGCGTGCCGTTGACGACCTTCACGGACACGTTGCCGACCTTGAGCATGTCACCCGGCCGGGCGACGGTCGGGTTCTCGACCTTGGGCGCGCTGCCCTCGTCCACGATCAGCTGCGCCTGCGGGTTGGCCTTCAGCAGCGCCGGCAGCCGTTGCTCGTCGAGGTGGTCGGCGTGCTGGTGCGTGACCATCACCGCGTCGAGGTCGGTGAGGTCCTCGAAGCCCGCCGAGAACGCGCCGGGATCGATCAGGACGCGCGTCGTGCCGTTGTCGAGAAGGACGCAGGCATGACCGAAATGGACAAGTTTCACGAAATCCTCCATTACCGACGTTCGGCGGGCTGACACGACCAGGTGACGTCGGAAGTATCGAAAGGCATGAGGAAAACCCTGCAACTCCTCACGGCACTGGCGCTCGCCCTGCCGATGACGTCCATCGTCCCTGCTACCACCACCTCTACACCTGCTCAGGCTGCTTCGCCGCAGACGCAGGAAATCGGAACCGAGGAAAGCGTCTCGGTCCGCGTGGGTGGCGCGAATCGTTCGACGGTGATCGAACGACCGGGCTCCGGATACGTGAAGCTGCATTTCACGGACCTGCGGATCCTGCCAGGTGATGTGCTCACGGTGTCGAACCCTGACGGCACCGAGAAGTACACGTACACGAGAGATCTTCGGTCGTCGTTGACGGCGACCGTCGATGCCTCCGGCTTCTGGGCCATGTCGATCACCGGCTCATCGGCTGTGGTCTCGGTGACGAACCCGCTGTCGCGCGTCCGGGTCGACAAGCTGACCCGCGGCTACACCGAGGCGGAGATGTCGTCCCAGCCGTCCGTGCAGAGCATCTGCGGCACGAACGACTACAAGGACGCCGTTTGCTACCAGTCCAGCAACCCGACCGAGTGGGGCAAGACCGCGTCCGTGGCGAAGCTGCTGCGCAACGGCAGCTCGCTGTGCACGGCGTGGCGGGTCGGCCCCAACAACCGCATGCTGACCAACGAACACTGCTTCACCAGCACCTCCGGCATCGAGGTGTGGTTCAACTACCAGTGCCCGACCTGCGGCGGCACGGCCTCGGCCACCGTCACGAAGGTGCTGGCGGCGTCCGTGCTGAAGTACAGCGCGGCGCTCGACTACACCCTCTTCACCGTGAACAACTTCGCCGCCATCAGCTCGTTCGGCTACCTCGAACTGGACGCGCGCGTCCCGGCCGTGGGCGAGGAGATGTACATCGTCGGCCACCCGGCCGGAAAGCTGAAGAAGTTGTCGTTGCGCGACAACAACAACGGCGGTGGCTACTGCGTCGTGCGTGCCGTACGCGTGAACGGCAGCTCGTCGCAGTCCGACATCAGCTACATGTGCGACACCGAGGGCGGCTCGTCCGGCTCACCCGTGCTGTCGAGGCGCACGCACAAGGTGATCGGACTCCACCACTTCGGCGGCTGCCCGAACCAGGGCGTGCGCATCGACCTCGTCGCCGCGCAGATCAACTCACTGCTGTGAGGATCTCGAGCTCTTCCTCCTGAGTGAGCCCGGCCTTGCGGGGCCGGTCCAACCCGAGGCCGCGTTCGTACTCGAGCGAGTCGAGCGCGGTCTCGGCCAGCGGCCTGGTGCGCAGCCCGTTGGCCAGCGCGTTGCTCACGTCCCGCCCGACCATCTTGGCCCACGCCGCCGGCAACCACAGCGGCAACGACCGCGGCCCGGCCCACGGGTTGATCTTCAACTCCTGCAGCACGGCCTCCTTGACCGGCACGAACTGCGTCCCGGGCGGCGCCGTGGCCCCGGCGATCTCCCCGATGGCCATCTGGAACGGCATGACGGGCCCGGTCGAGTCGTACGTCCCGGTCACCCGCTCCTCGGCCGCGAACACGATCCACTGAGCCAGATCCCGCGCGTCGATGTGCTGAAAACCCAGGTCAGGACTGTCCGGCACGACAACCCGGCCACCCCGCGCCATCCGCGCGGGCCAGTACCCGAACCGGTCGCTGGGGTCGTCGGGCCCGGTGATCAGCCCGGCCCGCACGATGAACTCGCGCCCGGCCAACGCCTCCCGCACCGCGATCTCGCTGGCCACCTTGACGCCGCCGTACCGCTCGGACGTGAACTCCTCGTTCGGATCGTCTTCGAGTGCGGGCAGGAGTTCGTCGCTGCCCGTGCCGTGGTCGGCGTAGACCGAGATGCTGGACACGAACGTCCAGTGCGGCGTCGTCCCGCCGAAC
Source organism: Lentzea sp. CA-135723 (assembly GCF_050936595.1). Taxonomy (NCBI): domain Bacteria; kingdom Bacillati; phylum Actinomycetota; class Actinomycetes; order Pseudonocardiales; family Pseudonocardiaceae; genus Lentzea; species Lentzea sp. CA-135723. The sequence continues at coordinate 6,084,203 of NZ_JBNJMK010000001.1, forward strand.
GCGGCGATGGCGTCCCGAACCCAGTTCACCGAGTACTTCGACACGTCGACAACGGCGTCGAACTGCTCACCGGCCAGCTTCTCGAACGCGCCGGGCCGATCCCGGTCGACCTGGACGAGCGTGGCGCCGTCCGGCACGCCGCCGGAGGCGCCGCGGGCAGCGCAGAACACTTCGTGGCCACGGCGGACGGCCTCCGCCGTGACGGCCTTGCTGAGGAACACGGTTCCGCCGAGCACGAGGATCTTCATGATCTCCAGCATCCGTCCGATCGGCCTCGGCTGCCAGTGGTCTCGCTTTAGGCGAAATAGCTCGTTGGAATAGGTCCAATGCAGAGTCGTTCGGACCCGATCGGTTGGAGTTGGTGAACTGGTGTTCGCCACCTGCCGATGGACGTTCCGTGAGTCTGCACGCCTTCGTCGACGAGTCGCGGCGAAACAACACGTACCTGCTGGCGGCTGCCGTGGTTCAGCCACGCGAGCTGACCAAACTTCGAAAGTTGCTCAACGGGCTGCGCATGCCGAACCAGCGCGAGCTCCACTTCAAGAAGGAGACACCCGGCCGGCGCAAGCAGATCCTGTCGGCGCTCGTCCGCACTTCGGTTCAGGTCGACCTCTACCTGGCTTGCTGCCGGAAGGGTGAGGAACGAGCGCGGCAGGCGTGCGTGGCGCGGTTGACAGGCGATCTGCTCGACGTGGGTGCGGGACGCCTCGTGCTCGACAGCCGTGAGGCGCGCGACGAGCACGATCTCCTGACGATCAGGACCAGCCTCGGCAAGTACGCGCGGGGCACTGGCCTGGTCTACGAGCACCTGCCCAGTGAGGGCGATCCGTTGTTGTGGATCCCGGACATCATCGCGTGGTGCTATGGCGCTGGAGATGACTGGCTGCGCCGTGCTCAGCCGCTGATCGGCAAGGTCGTCGACACGAGGAAGCCCTAGAAAGCGCGAAGCACGGCGGCCGACCGTCCGGACGGGCACCGTGCTCACTTCTCCGGCTTACGGGCCGAAGCTGTCACCAGACTACCAAACGGCCCCGTCGAGGCAAGGTCGTTCACCCGAAGGTGGAGCCGTGACGATGTGCCCCCGAACACGTGTCGGGAGGATGAACTCCCAGGTCAGGTAGGCTCCCGAGGTACCGCCAGCCCCTCTCCGAACCTCAGGAGCAGTCTGTCGTGGCCCGAGTCGTCGTCGACGTCATGCCGAAGCCCGAAATCCTCGACCCCCAAGGCCAGGCGGTGGCGAACGCGCTGCCTCGTCTCGGCTTCGACGGGGTCACCGCCGTCCGCCAGGGCAAGCACTTCGAGCTGGAGGTCGCCGACGACGTCGACGACGCCACGCTCGCCAAGATCGCCGAGACCTTCCTCGCGAACCCCGTGATCGAGGACTGGACCGTGCGCAGGGTCGAGGCATGAGGGTCGGTGTCGTCACCTTCCCCGGCACGCTCGACGACGTAGACGCGCAACGCGCGGTCAGGTACGCGGACGGGGAAGCGGTCCCGCTCTGGCACGCCGAGCACGACCTCAAAGGCGTCGACGCGGTGATCGTGCCCGGCGGGTTCTCCTACGGCGACTACCTGCGGGCCGGGGCCATCGCGCGGTTCGCGCCCGTCATGCAGGAAGTGGTCGAGGCCGCGCACAAGGGGATGCCGGTGCTGGGCATCTGCAACGGCTTCCAGATCCTCGCCGAGGCCCATCTGCTGCCCGGCGCGCTGACCCGCAACGAGAAGCTGCACTTCGTGTGCCGCGACCAGTGGCTGAAGGTCGAGAACAACACGACCTCGTGGACCACCCGGTACGACCGCAACGCCGAGATCCTCGTGCCGTTGAAGTCCGGCGAGGGCAGCTACCAGGCGGACGACGACACGCTGAAGCAGCTCGAAGACGAGCACCGGATCGTCTTCCGGTACGTCGGTGAGAACCCCAACGGCAGCCGCAACGACATCGCGGGCATCTCGAACGCCAAGGGCAACGTCGTCGGCCTCATGCCGCACCCCGAGCACGCCATCGACGCGCTGACGGGGCCCACGGACGACGGCCTCGGCATGTTCCTGTCCCTGCTCGACACGGTGGTGAACGCGTGATCGACACCGTCAAGAACGCCGAGGCGACGCCCGACCAGGAGCAGCCCTACAAGGAGCTGGGCCTCAAGGACGACGAGTACGCCCGCATCAAGGAGATCCTCCACCGCCGCCCCACCGACGCCGAGCTCGCCATGTACTCGGTCATGTGGAGCGAGCACTGCTCGTACAAGTCGTCCAAGGTGCACCTGAAGTACTTCGGTGAGACCACCACGGACGAGATGCGCGGCAGGATGCTCGCGGGCATCGGCGAGAACGCCGGCGTGGTCGACGTCGGCGACGGCTGGGCCGTCACGTTCAAGGTCGAGAGCCACAACCACCCGTCGTACGTCGAGCCCTACCAGGGCGCCGCGACGGGCGTGGGCGGCATCGTCCGGGACATCCTCGCGATGGGCGCACGGCCGTTGGCGGTCATGGACCCGTTGCGGTTCGGCAAGCCTGACGCCGAGGACACCAAGCGCGTGCTGCCCGGCATCGTCGCGGGCGTTGGTGGTTACGGGAACTGCCTCGGGTTGCCGAACATCGGCGGTGAGGTCGTGTTCGACGAGTCGTACCAGGGCAATCCGCTGGTCAACGCCCTGTGCGTCGGGGCGATGCGCGTGGAGGACCTGCACCTCGCGCACGCGAGCGGCACCGGCAACAAGGTCATCCTCTACGGCGCGCGCACGGGCCTCGACGGCATCGGCGGCGTCAGCGTCCTCGCGAGCGAGACGTTCGACGACACGGCCGGCAAGCGCAAGAAGCTGCCGAGCGTCCAGGTCGGCGACCCGTTCACGGAGAAGGTCCTGATCGAGTGCTCGCTGGAGCTCTTCGCGCAGGACCTCGTCGTCGGCATCCAGGACCTCGGCGGCGCGGGCCTGTCCTGCGCCACGAGTGAGCTCGCGTCGGCGGGCGACGGCGGCATGCACGTATACCTCGACCGCGTGCCGCTGCGGGCCGAGAACATGACCCCGGCCGAGATCCTCAGCAGCGAGTCGCAGGAACGCATGTGCGCGGTGGTCGAGCCGGCCAACGTCGAGGCGTTCCTGCGGGTCTGCGCGAAGTGGGACGTCATCGCCACCGAGATCGGCGAGGTCACCGAGGGCGACCGGCTGGTCATCACCTACCACGACGAGGTCGTCGTGGACGTGCCTCCGCGCACGGTCGCGCACGAGGGCCCGGTCTACGAACGCCCGATCGCGCGCCCCGCCGACCAGGACGAGCTCCAGGCGAACACGCCGGACAGCCTGCCCAGGCCGGACGACCTCCTGGAACTCGTCAAGATCATGGCGGCCAGCCCCAACCTGGCCTCCAAGAAGTGGGTCACCCAGCAGTACGACCGGTACGTCCGCGGCGGCACGGTCCTCGCCCAGCCGAGCGACAGCGGCATGATCCGCATCGACGAGGAGACCGGCCGCGGCGTCGCGCTCTCCACCGACTGCAACGGCCGTTACACGAAGCTCGACCCGTACGAGGGCGCGAAGCTCGCGCTGGCCGAGGCCTACCGCAACGTCGCCACCACCGGCGCCACGCCCGTCGCCGTCACCAACTGCCTCAACTTCGGCTCGCCGGAGGACCCGGCGGTCATGTGGCAGTTCGAGCAGGCCGTGAAGGGCCTCGCGGACGGCTGCGCGGAGCTCGGCATCCCCGTGACCGGCGGCAACGTCAGCTTCTACAACCAGACCGGCACCACGGCGATCCTGCCGACGCCGGTCGTGGGCGTGCTCGGCGTGATCGACGACGTGCGCCGCCGCATCCCCACCGGGATCGGTGCCGAGGCCGGCGAGACGCTGTTGCTGCTCGGCGAGACCAAGGCCGAGTTCGGCGGCTCGGAGTGGGCGCACCACGTCCACGGCCACCTGGGCGGACTGCCGCCGAAGGTCGACCTGCAACGGGAGAAGCTGCTCGCCCAGGTCCTCGTCGCGGGCTCGCGGGACGGCATGGTCAGCGCCGCCCACGACCTGGCGGAGGGCGGTCTCGCCCAGGCGCTGGTCGAGACGTGCCTGATCGGCGAGGTCGGCGCGCGGGTGTTCCTGCAGGGCGACCTGTTCACCGAGCTGTTCAGCGAGTCCGCCGGCCGCGTGCTGGTCGCCGTGCCGCGCACGGAGGAGCAGCGCTTCGTCGACATGTGCACCGCGCGCCGCCTGCCGTGGCGCAAGGTCGGTGTCGTCGACCCGGAGTCGAACGCCCTGGAGATCCAGAACCTGGGCGAGCTCGGACTCGACGAGCTGCGCGAGGCCTGGGAGGGCACCCTCCCCGCCCTGTTCGGCTAGAAAACCGCTGAAGGGGCCCCTGCGATCCAGGGGCCCCGCTCAGCTCGACGCGATCCGTTGCAGCTGCTCGAACCTGCCGTTGAACAGGTTCTGGTCGCCGGGGAAGAGCCCGGCCGCCTGCCACTGCCAGATCGTGTGGAAGTCGAAGCCCACCGGCAACGCCCCGAGCTTCGAGTTGTAGTGCGCCACCCACAACGGGTTGTCGTCGCCGAACTTGTACGAGCCGCCGACGCACTTGTTCCACCAGCTCGTGGACGTGTAGATCGCCGGATGACGTTTCGTGCGCGCGTAGACCGTGTCGCTGAACGCACGCACCCACGTGGTCATGGCGGCCTGGCTCATGTTGTAGCAAGTGTCGCCGTACGGGTTGTACTCCATGTCCAACGCGGGCGGCAGCGTCCGCCCGTCGGGTGACCACCCGCCGCCGTTGTCGACGAAGAAGTTCGCCTGCGCCTCGCCGCTCGCCCGGTCCGGCAGCGCGAAGTGGTACGCGCCGCGGATCATGCCGACGTTCAGGGAACCGTTGTACTGCTGGGTGAACTTCGGGTTCCGGTAGGTGGTGCCCTCGGTCGCCTTGACGTAGGCGAACCGGGCGCCCTTGTCCCACGAGGACTTCCAGTCGACGTCGCCCTGGTGGCTGCTGACGTCCATGCCGGGCACTTTGCCCTCGGTGGGCGGGGAGTCGTCGGAACGAAGGTCGCCCGTGCCTTCGTGCTTGAGGATCTGGGAGCCCGCTGTGTGGTCCGCGGAGCCCTCGGGCAAGGGCGCCGCGGACGCGGGTGCCGGCGACATGCCGGCGACGATCGCCACGATGCTGATCAAGGTCCGCATGGACTAGATCGTGCGACCATTTGTCGCAATTTGCTACCGGGGTCACCCGTCCAGGCGGGACAGTTCCTCGGCGGTCAACTCCAGGTGGGTGGCCTGGGCCGAATCCTGGATGCTCGCCGGGCGAGAAGCACCCGGAATGGGGACTACCACTTCCGACTTCGCGAGCATCCACGCGAGACAGACCTGGTGAGCGCTCACGCCGTGGGCGTCGCCGACCTCCTTGAACGGACCGCTCAACGCCCCCGCCTTGCCGATCCCGCCGAACGGGCTCCACGGCAGGAACGCGATGCCGAGCTTCGCGCACAGCTCCAGCTCGGGTTCGCTCGATCGGAACACCGGCGAGAACTGGTTCTGCACCGCCGCGAGCCGCCCGCCGAGGATGTCGTTGGCCAGCACGATCTCGTCCGGGTTGAAGTTCGAGACACCGGCGTAGCGGATCTTGCCGTTGTCCAGCAGCTCCTTCAGCGCGCCGACCGACTCCGCGATCGGCGTCTTCGGGTCCGGCCGGTGGAACTGGTACAGGAAGATCTGCTCGACGCCGAGCCGCCGCAACGACCCGTCGACGGCTTTGCGCAGGTACTCCGGCCGCCCGTCGAGCTCCCAGCCGCCGCCGGACACGCGCGTGTGACCGCCCTTGGTCGCCACGAACACCTCTTCCGAACGGCCGCGCAGCCCCTCGGCGATGAGCTCCTCGTTGTGCCCGAAGTCGGTGTCGTCGAGCGAGTAGGCGTCGGCGGTGTCGATGAGCGTCACGCCCGCGTCCAGCGCGGCGTGGATGGTCTCGATCGCCTGCGAGCGCTCCGGCCTCCCCTGCGCGGAGATGGGCATGCCGCCCAGGCCGATGGCGCTGACTTCCACTTCTCCGATACGACGCTTCTGCATGTACCCCACTCTGGACCCTGGCGATTAAGCTGTCCAACGCAGAGAAGTGATCTCATTGAGCACCGCAGGTGATGAATCGTGGAACTCAGGCAGCTCGAATACTTCCTCGCGGTCGCCGAAGAAAGCCACTTCACCAGGGCCGCACGCCGGATGCACGTCGCCCAGTCAGGCCTTTCGGCGTCGATCCGGGCGTTGGAGGTCGAACTCGGCGCACCGCTCTTCCTGCGCACCACCCGTCAGGTCGAGCTGACCCAGGCCGGCCGCGCCCTGCTGCCGGAGGCGCGGCGGGCCCTGGCCAGCATCTCGTCCGCCAAGGACGCCGTCGCCGCCGTGCAGGGCCTGCTGCGCGGCACGTTGTCCGTCGGCAGCCTCCAGTGCCTGCACGTCGTGCACCTGCCGGCCGTCCTCGCCCACTTCCACGAACTTCACCCAGGCGTGGAGATCAGGATGCGCCAGTCCGGCAACGCCGACCTCGTCGAGGAGGTCCGCGCGGGCAGGCTCGACCTCGCGTTCGTCACCCGCCAGCCGAAGATCGCCGACGACCTGCGGGTGTCCGCCCTCGCCGGTGAGCCGCTGGTGCTCGCGTGCGCGCCGGGAAGCCCGTTCGCCGGCCGGGAGTCCGTGGCGCTGCAGGAGCTGGCCGGTCAGTCCTTCGTGGACTTCAACCCCGACTGGGGCACGCGCGACCAGGTCGACCGCACGCTCGCAGGGGCAGGGGTCGACCGGCGCGTCGCCGTCGAGGTCAACGACGTGCACTCACTTCTTGACTTCGTGGCCTTCGGGCTCGGCGTCGCCCTCGTCCCGCAGTCGTTCACCCTCAAGACTGATCGCGCGCACTTCGCCGGCCTGCGCGGGGACACGCCCGTCGCCGAGACCGTCGTCGTCACCTCGAACACCGTCAGCGCCGCCGCCGGGGTGCTGCTCGACATGGTCTTCGAGGCGCGGGCGGGCAGGCTGCGGGCTGCCGGCTAGCCGCCAGCCCTCGTGCGCGGTCCGCATCGCCGTCTCCGGCAGCACCTCCAGCTCGCCGACCTGCCGTGACGGCGCGGGCTCGGTGAGCGCGAGGAACGTGCCCACGGCCGCCGCGCGGAAGTCGACCTCGCCGTGGAACGTGACCTCGGAGAACGCGACCCCGCCGGCGAACCTCGTCTCGGTGAGGTTCAGCCGTCCGTGGAAGGTGCTGCCGGACAGGAGCGTGGGCTTGCGGATCTCCATGCGCGGCAACGCGGTGATGCCGTAGAACTGCGCCCGCCGCGCGATGAACCTGTTGACCCGCCTGCCGTCCAGCTGGAAGTACTCCAGCGCGGCACCGGTCAGGTCGAGGTCGTAGAACTCCTTGCGGCCCTTGTCGCCCCACGAGAGCACATCGCGGATCAGCCGTTGCGCGGTCCGCCGCACCTGCTGCTCGCGCTGGACGTCCGGGTCGGCGTCGACGAGGACGGTGTCCGGGTCGGCGCCGTTTTCGGCCCACGTCGGGTGCTTGAACGGCCGCCTCAGGTACGCGCACAGGACGTCGAGCACGGTCTGCTTGTAGCGCGGGGTGGAGTTCGCCAGCCACACCAACGAGTGCATCGCGCCCACACGCACCTGGTCCGCCTCGTTGCCGAGCAGCTCGACCGAGCGCGCGAACCGCTCGTCGGCGACCTTCTCGCTCTCCAGCGAGTGCTTGCGGTCGTTGAGCCACAACGCGTACAGCGCCACGACGGCACCGCCCGCGACCCCGGCCGTCTTCACGATCTCCACCGGCGGAGCCTTGACGAGCCACAGCAGCACCGCCGTCGCGGCGGTGACCACGGCGGCGGAGACGACGGCGAAAAGCCACTTCACGTCAGTTCCTCCACGCTTCTGGCAGGTCGGCCGCCACGGCGAACGTGCAGCCGTCCGCCTTCACCTCGGCCCACTCGGAGTTCAGGAACTTGGTCTCCCCGCCGAACCTCGTCTCGGTGAAGATCGCGAGCCCCTCGGCCTTGAACCGGCTGAACCACCCGCGGCCGACGACCTCGGTGTGGTGCATGTGGAACCGGCCGTTCATGGTCGCCTCGGTCACGTAGAAGTGGCCGTGGATCTTCATGTGGTGGAACGAGTTCGAGTCCTCGAAGTGCGCGACCCGCATGTAGAGGTCGCCGACCTGCCGGTACGACAGGTCCATGAACTCCAGGTGCGCCTTGGTGAGGTTGAGGTCGTAGATCGGCGGGTTCTTGGCATCCAGCCGCGGCAGCAGGTCCTCGATCAGCCGTTGCGAGGTCAGCCGGACCTCCAACTCGATCTCCTCGGGATCGTTCTGCGTCTTGCGGTACGGCTGCCGCAGGTACGCGCAGAGGATGTCGAGGACGGTCTGCGTGTAGTCGGCGCGCGACTTCGCGAGGCCCGCCAACGCGTGCATCGCGCCCACGCGCACCTGCGCCGTCTCGTGGCCGAGCAGTTCGACGGCGCGCGCGAACCGTTCGTCGGCCACCCGCGAGCGGTCGTGGTCGATGCGCTGGCTCTCCAGCTCCTGCCGCGCCTCCTCGACCTTGCGCCGCCGGTCGTTCAGCCACAGCGCGTACAACGCGACTATCGCACCGCCCGCGAGACCGCCCGTCTTGATCGCCTCGTGCTTGGGCGCGCCGGGGTCGATCAGCAGCAGCGCGCCGCCGACCAGCACAAACGCGCCGATGGACGCGAGAATGGTCGACAGCAGCAAACTTTTCCTCACGAGGTCCGCATTCTGCCAAGAGGCGGGTGCATGATGGGTTGGAACGGTCCGAACGCGGTTGGGGTGAGCGAGTGGAGCGGCCGAACTGGGCGCCGGGGGACATCGACCTGGAACGGCCGAGCGTGGCGCGCGTGTACGACTACTGGCTCGGCGGGGCGCACAACTTCGCCGCGGACCGCGCCGTCGGCCAGCACACCCTGGAGACCATGCCCGAGCTGCGCGGCGTGGTGCTGAACCACCGCGCGTTCCTGCGCCGGGCCGTCCGGTACCTGCTGCAGCAGGGCGTGCGGCAGTTCCTCGACCTCGGCTCCGGAATCCCGACCGTCGGCAACGTGCACGAGATCGCGCAGGCCACCGATCCGCGGGCCCAGGTCGTGTACGTCGACATCGACCCCGTCGCGGTCGCGCACAGCCGGTCGTTGCTGGGCGGCAACGACCACGTGAGCGTGCTGCGGGCGGACGTGCGGGACTGGATGGGCGTGCTGGCCTCGGACGAGGTCGACAAGCGGCTCGACTTCGACGCACCGGTCGCGGTGCTGATGATCGCGCTGCTGCACTTCGTGTCGGACGAGGACGACCCGTGGGGCATGATCGGCGGCTACCGCGACAGGCTCGCGACCGGCAGTTTCCTCGCCATCTCGCACGCGGGCTACGAGGCGGACGAGGAGACCGACGCCTCGAAGGAGGCGCGCCGGATCTACGACCGCGACGTCACCCGGATGACGCTGCGCGACCCGGTGGAGCTCACCAGCCTGTTCAAGGGCTTCGACCTGGTCGAGCCCGGCGTGGTGCGGGTGCCCGCCTGGCAGCCCGAGTCACCGGCCGACGTCGAGGAGTCGGGACAGCGGTTTCCCGGGTTCGCCGCGGTAGGCCGGAAGGCGTAGAGATGACTGCGGACGGCGACCGGCCGTATGCTCCGCGTTCGTGGCGTTAGGGCCGAGAAGATGACCGATCGGGTTGACCAGCGGGTGCGTGAGGATCGCTCAGGACTGAGCCCGGCCGTACTGGCCGGTGCGGGTTCGTTCGCGCGCAGCTGGGCCACGGCCGTGATCGGGTCGAGTTACGTGCCGATGACCAGGGCCGAGGTCGCCCAGCACCTCCAGGACCTCACCGAGAAGCTGGTCGCGGCCCTGTTCGCGAGCCCGTTCCGCACCGCGCCGGGCTACGAGATCGGCTCCCGGCTGGTCGACGCGCACTTCACCGGCACCGACACGCTCGGCCGCACGGTCCAGCTGCTCGGCGACGACCTGCTCTCCGAGCTGGGCTTCGCCGGCGACGACCGGCTGCAGTCCCGGCTCGCCGCCCTGCAGGGCTCGCTGGCCGCCGGGTACGCCCGCGCGTTGCGGGAGCGGACGCTGGCCGAGCAGGAGGCCATCAGGGCCGCCGTGCTGGACGCCCGCGACCAGGCCGAGTCGATGCTGCGCGCGTCCGAGGCCCGGTTCCGCGCCATGTTCACCGAGGCCGCGATCGGCATCGGCATCGCGGACATCGACGGCCGGATCCTGGACGTGAACCAGGCGTTGCAGGACATGCTCGGGTTCAGCGTCGAGGAGATGCGCCAGTACAACGTGCGCGACCTCATGCACCCCGAGGACGCGGGCAGCGTGTGGCGCCTCTACGACCAGCTGATCGCGGGCGAGTGCGACCACTACCGCGCCGAGAAGCGCTTCCACCGCGCCGACGGCGAGCAGGTGTGGACGCACCTCACGCTGTCGCTGGTCCGCGACGACCACGGCGAGCCGCAGTACCAGGTCGCGATGATCGAGGACGTCACCGACCGCCACCTGCTGCAGAACCGCCTGCGCTACCAGGCGTTGCACGACCCGCTGACCGGCCTGCCCAACCGGGCGCTGTTCCTCGAACGCCTCGGCCGCGTCTTCAACAACCGGGCCAAGCACGTGCGCGCCGGCCTCTGCTACCTCGACCTGGACGGCTTCAAGGTCATCAACGACTCGCTGGGCCACGACACGGGGGACCAGCTGCTGGTCGAGGTCGGCCGCCGGCTCGACCACTCCGTGTCCGGCGAGGGCAAGCTGGTCGCGCGCATGGGCGGCGACGAGTTCGTGATCCTCGTCGAGGGCTCGTCCGGCGAGCAGGACATCGTCGACGTGGCCGACCGCGTGCTGACCGAGCTCGAGGCGCCGATCCGCATCGCGGGCCACGAGCTGTCCGTCTCGGCGTCGATCGGCATCGTCGAACGGCAGCTGTCCGGCACGACGTCCGCGGACCTCATGCGCGACGCCGACATCACGCTGTACTGGGCCAAGGCGGACGGCAAGGCGCGCTGGGCGTTGTACGACCCGGAGCGCAACGCGCGCGAGGTCGCCCGGTTCACCCTCTCCGCCACGATGCCGCGCGCGTTGGAACGCGGCGAGTTCTACGTCGAGTACCAGCCGTTGGTGCGCCTGGAAGATTCCACGGTGACGGGCGTCGAGGCGCTGGTGCGCTGGCAGCACCCGGAGTTCGGCAGGCTCGCCCCCGACCGGTTCATCGAACTGGCCGAGGAGACCGGCCTGATCGTCCCCTTGGGACGGTGGGTGCTGCGCAAGGCCTGCGAGGAGGCCAGGCGCTGGCTGGAGGAGTTCGGTGACGCGGCGCCGTTCGTGTCGGTGAACCTCGCCGTGCGCCAGTCCCGCGACCCCGAGCTCGTGCGGGACGTCAAGCAGATCCTGGACGAGTGCGCGCTGCCGCCGCACCACCTCCAGCTGGAGCTGACCGAGTCCGCGATCATGGGCACCGCCGACGAGCCGCTGGAGGCGCTGCGGGCGTTGTGCGACATGGGGGTGCGGATCGCGATCGACGACTTCGGCACCGGCTACTCGAACCTCGCGTACCTGAAGCACCTGCCCGTGCACGAGCTGAAGATCGCCGGCTCGTTCATGGAGGGGCTGCGGGCCGAGAACGAGGAGGACCCGGTCGACGCGCAGATCGTGGCGACCCTGGTGCAGCTCGCGCACGCCCTGTCGTTGGGCGTGACGGCCGAGGGTGTGGAGACGCCCGCGCAGGCCGCCCGGCTGCTGCGGTTGGGGTGCGACACCGGCCAGGGCTGGTTCTTCGCCAGGCCGGGGCCGCCGGAGAACATCGACAGCCTGCTGCGTGGTGATCTCTAGACCGGGGAACTCCGAGTGCCATGAAGCCCTTGGCGCTCGTCGTGCTCCTCCTGGTCATGTCGGCCCCGGCAGCTCGCGCTTCCGCCGAGGTGGTGCCGCTACCGGCTGACAAGCAGGGCTACGGCACGGCCAGGTCCGCGGCGAGCCCGGTCTGGTTCACCCTCGGCCACCAGGGGCTTTCCGAGATCTTCTTCCCCGACCTGAGCACGCCCGCCACCCGCGAGACGCGCCTGCTGGTGGACGGGAAGCCCGGTCGGGCCTACACCGAACCGGCGGACGACAGGTCGCTGACCTTCCGGCAACGGCTGCGCGGCGACGGCTGGCAGGCCGAGATCACCTACGTCACCGATCCGCGGCGCGCGGCCGTTCTCGCCGACGTCGACCTGAAGGCACAACGCCCGGTCAGGGTGTCGATCGACCACATCTCGATGAAGGCCGGCAGTTCGGTGGCCAGCACGTTGCCCGGCGAGCCGGTCCGGCGTGCCCGCGGCACGTTCGCGGTCGGCTTCGGCGAGGGCGTCGCCGAGGCAGCGGTGAAGAGGGGCTTCCGGGACGCGGCGAAGGAGTACGCGCAGGGCTGGCACTCCTACCTCGACGGGCTGAAGCGCCCGAGGTCCGCGGACCGCCGCCTCTACGACATGTCGGTGATGGTGCTCGCCGCGACGGAGGACAAGACCCACCCCGGAGCGTCGATCGCGTCGCCGAGCTTCCCGTGGGCGTTCGGGTTCGACCGGGAGCTGGCGCCCGAGCTGGGCCCGTACGCGCTGGTCTGGCCGCGCGACCTCTACCACGTGTCCACGGCCATGATCGCGGCCGGCGACCGCGGGTTCGCCGAACGCTCGTTGGACTTCATGCTCCAGAAGCAGCAGCAACCGGACGGTCACCTGCCCCAGAACACGCGGGTCGACGGCACCCCGGTGTGGTTGAAGGTCCAGCTCGACCAGGTCGCCGCGCCACTGCTGCTCGCCTGGCACCTGGGCCGAACCAAAAAGTCCACAGTGGACTCGCTGCGCCGCTCCGCCGACTACCTGCTGACCTACCCGAACGCGCCGTTCAGCGAGCAGGAGCGCTGGGAGAACCAGGACGGCTACTCGCCCGCCACCATCGCGTCCGCGGTCGCCGGTCTCGTGTGCTTCGCGGACCTGTTGCAGCGCAACGGGGAGAACGCCGACAAGTACCTGCAGGCCGCCGACGCGTGGCAGAAGCGCGTGGAGGGCTGGACCGCGACGAGGACCGGCCCGTACGAGCCGAAGCCGTACTACCTGCGGCTCACCAAGGACGGACAGCCCGACGCGGCGACGAAGTACAACCTCGGTGACAACAACCCCACCGACATCGACCAGCGCGCGGTCGTCGACCCGAGCTTCCTCGAACTGGTGCGGCTCGGCCTGAAGCGCGCCGACGACCCGACCGTCCGCAACACCGTGCGAGTCGTGGACCAGCAACTGAAGGAACAGGGCTACTGGCACCGGTTCACGCAGGACGGCTACGGCGAGACGGCGGACGGCAGGCCGTGGGGCATCAACTGGCCCACGGCGACCCGCACGTACGGCAGGTTGTGGCCGCTGCTCACCGGCGAACGCGGTGAGTACGAGCTGCTCAACGGCCAGAAAGCCACCGCAGCGCAACGCCTGAAGGAGATCGCCGCGACCGCCAACAGCGGACTGATGCTGCCCGAGCAGGTGTGGGATGGCCGAGGCACAGGTTCGGCCACCCCACTGGCCTGGACGCACGCGCAGTACGTGCGGCTGGCGTGGTCGCTCGACGCGGGCCGTCCCGTGGAACGACCCGCCGTCGTCGCGACCCGTTACGGGGCCTAGCGCTTGCTCACGTTGTGGCCCGACACCTCGACCACCGGCTGCGCGCCGCCGAGGTCGGCGGTCCGGTACTCGGCTCGGATCGTCTGCGTCTCACCGGGGAACAGCGTGATGTAGTTGTCGGACCAGTCCGCGGGCAGCACCTCGGGCCCGCCCTGCCCCTTGCGCAGCGACGCCCGCAGGAAGAACGCCACCGACGTGCCGGTGTTCTTGATCGTCACCGAGGTGGCCTGCTTGCCGTCCGCACCCGGCGTGGTCGTCGTGGACACCGACACCTGACCGGCCTTCAAGGAGCTCAACGACTTCAGGTCTGTGTACTGGGCCTGCGGCGTGTAGTACCAGTCGCCGCCGTTGTAGTTCAGCGTGTCCGCCTTGGTGGACAGCCAGTACACGTTGCGGTCGATCTCCTTGCCGCTGGAGTCCTTGAGCAGCAACCGGACGAAGTACGCCGTCGACAGCCCGGACGGCTGCGGCAGGTTCCCGACCCGCACGGACCCGTTGGCCTTGGCCGGGACGGACCGCGTCTCGTTGGCCTTCTGCGTGCCGTCCGAGTTGAAGACGGTGACCTGCAACTGCAGGCCCTGCTTGGCTTCCAGGCCCATGTTCACCACGGCGAGCGACTTGTCGTCGTAGGAGTACTGGGCGTGCAGGGCCTTGTTCGCCGTCTTGGCACCGAAGTACGAACCCGCCGTGGCGAGGTTGTAGTTGTAGAGGTGCCAGAAGAGCTTGGGCCACGGGTCGTTCTGCATCCAGTAGATGACGCCCTGCGCCTGGTTCGCGCCGGTGTCGGAGAAGTCGCGCCCGAACGCCTCGAACTGCGCGCGGTTCGTCTCGTACTGCTGGAGCTGGGCCTTCTTGACGAAGTCGTCGACGTTCGCCGGCTTGCCGTAGCGGTTGTCGAGCGCCGTGCCCCAGAAGCCGATCTTGCTGAAGTTGCCGGACGGCGACAGGTGGTACTGCGACGCGTTGTAGTCCGTCAGCTTGTTGATCTCGTTCTGGCTCAGGAACTTCTTGAGCTCGTCCATCTCCGGGATCGCGAGACCGGGCCCGATCTCCGACGCGAAGCCCGCGGACCCGCCCTTCTGGTTGTTGTACCAATAAACCGGCGGCTCCCACCAGTACGGGCCGTCCATCTTCATGCCCGAGTCACCGAGCTGCGGGGAGCTGCGGCGCGCGGCCGCCGTGACGATCGGCGTCTGCCAGTCGGCCCGCTTCAGGGCGTCCAGGTAGATCTTCTCGACGGCGGCGACGGGCGCCTCGTCCGAGCCGATCAGGAACGTGAACACGCTGGGGTGGTTGCGGATCCGCTTGGCCTCGCCCTCGGCGGACGCCCCGGCGACGCGCTTGTCCTCGTCGGAGAAGCCGCCGGTGCTCTGCCACTTCGAGCAGCACTCCCAGCCGGTCATCAGCAGGATGCCCATGCGGTCGGCCATGTCGTAGATCTCGTCGTTCTCGGGCTTGCCCTCGAGGCGGATCGTGTTGAGGCCCATGGACTTCGTCAGCGTCATCTCGTCGGCGATCTTCTGCACGTTGGTGCGCAGGAAGAGGTCCGACGCCCAGCCACCGCCGCGGATCAGGATCGGCTTGCCGTTGATCTGGTACTGGATGTTGCCGCTGATCATCTTCGAGGTGACCTCGCGGATGCCGAACATCGTCCTCTGCTGGTCCGACGCGGCACCGGAGACCGTCGCGGCCGCCGTCGCCTCGTAGAGCGGCTGCGCGCCCATCTGGTACGGCCACCAGATCTGCGGGTTGGTGACGGTCAGCGGGAACGTGACGGTCTTGGTCTCGTTCGCGGCCAGGCTGACGTTCTGGCTGTAGTTCTGGCCCGCCGCGCTGCCGGAGACGGTCGTGGTGACCGCGCTGCCGGTGTTGTTGCGCGCGTCGACCTTCACCGTGACGGTCGCGGTGTTCAGGTTCGGCAACGGCAGGTCGGACAGCACGTGCAGGCCGCGCAACGAGACGGCGCCGCTCTGCGCGAGGTCGACGTCGCGGAACAGGCCCTGGTTGCGGTCGGGCGGGAGCTGCGACCAGTCGATGAAGTGGATCACCAGGTCCTTGGCGGGGTCGGACGGCGACGCCTTGATCGCGACCGCGTTGTCGCCCTTGCGCAGCAAGCTGGTGACGTTGAACTCGTACGTCGGGTACGCGCCGATGACGGTGTCGGTGCCGGCGACCTTCGTGCCGTTCAGCCACACCTCACCGCGCGAGATCACGCCGCCGTTGAGCTTGAGGAACGTGTTCACGCCCGGCTGCGGGTCCGCCTGGAAGACCTTGCGGTACCACCACGGCACCTTGAAGTCGTTGGCGTTCGCCTTCTTCAGGTTGTCCGAGTAGTTGACGTCGCCGTACTTGTTGTTGGCGACCAGCCCGGCCATCACGGTCGACCGCGCGGGCACGGTCAGCCAGCCGGAGTCGGAGTAGCCGGGGCCGGAGATCACCGTGCCGGACTGGGTGGCGGTGGCGCTCGTCTGCATGCGCCAGTCGGGGATGGTGGAGGTCTGTCCGGGGACGGCGGCCACCTTGAGCGCCGCTCCCGTGCCGGGCACGGGGCCCGCGTTGGCTGAGGTACCTGGCACGAGCAAGGCCAGACCCACCGCCGCCACGACCAGAGTCGGTAGTGGTCGGTTGCGCAGCATGTCGCTCCTCGACGCATCGGGGCGGCGGCGCTTCGGGGTATCGTAAAGAAGGTTTCCTTTTAGTGAGGTCACCGGCAATGCGCCTTACGGGTGACGCGGGACACATCAATCGCCACCCTCCGTGCCCGGTGATCCGATAGCTTGGCCGCCATGCGTCGACTTGCCGTCCCGTTCCTGCTGGCAGCGGTCCTGACCGGGTGTTCTTCGACCGAACCGGGCAAGCCCTCCGCGGGGGACTCGGGCACCGGAGCGCCGGCGACCGGAACTTCAGCCGGAACGGCCCCGGTGGCGAGGCCGAAGGCCGTCGACCTGAAGACGATCGACCCGTGCACGCTCATCACCCCGGACAAGAAGACGGCGCTGGGTTTGAACGTCGTCGACGCGGGTACTCCGCTGCCCGATTACGGGGAGGGGAGCAAGCGGTGCAACCAGAGCTACGTGGACCGCAAGTACCTCGGCGCCATTCACACGCTGCTCAACGGCGGTGTGGACCGGCTCAAGAGGACGACGGGTGAGGCGAAGCTCACGGAGCTGAAGGTGGCCGGGTATCCCGCCTACCTCACGCAGACCGATTCGCCCGGATCCGTGGGCGGTTGCGAGATCTACGTCGACGCCAACGACGGCCAGTTGTTGCTGGTGGACACGTTCGGGGCCCTCGGCGAGCAGACCGCGACCCGGGACGGCGCGTGCGAGCGGGGCAAGGCTCTCGCCGAGGCCGTCACGACCGTGCTGACGACCAAATGACAGTTGAGTAGATCTACGCGCCTTATACCGGGAACCGGTCACTCGCGTAATGCATCAGAGCTACAGTCGTCCCAAATGCACACACGGTCCGTTCCCTTGGGGCCGTACTGAGGAGGGTGTGCCGTGTTTCTGGCGGATGGTGGAGGTGGCGTCTCGACGCCGCCCTCGTTCGGTCAGCGCAAGCTGAAGGTGGACCCATCAGCGATTCCCCAGGCCCGGAAGGTCTTTGAGAAGGCGCTGGCGGAGTTCGACGCGAAGATCGAGCAGGCTGTGCACGCGCTGCCCACCAAGCCGTGGGCCGGCGATCCGATCTCCAGCGAGACCTCGAAGGCGTTCAACGAACAGACCTCCGAGAAGGCTCTGGCCGCGCTGAACTTCTACAAGCAGCAGCTCACCGGCGTGATCGACCAGCTCAGGATGATCGAGGAGCAGTACCGCCAGGTCGAGGGCGACAACGCGGCCATGTGGGGCAAGCACCTGCGGGACCAGGGCTGAGAGGGGGACTGACCGATGACTGACCACCGCTTCCAGGGGTACGGACACCCCGAGCTGTACAAGATGATCAACTCCGGTCCGGGCGTCTCCGCCTCCATCCCGGTCGAGGCCGGTTGGAAGACGATCGCCGCCACGCTCGCGCAGATCGACTCCGACCTGCACGAGGGCCTGAAGAAGATGGGCGCGGACTGGGAGTCCGACGCCGCCGACTCCGCCATGGGCGCGCTGTCGCCGCTGGCCGAGTGGGCCGGGTTCGCCGAGACCGGCGCGACCACCATGGAGTCCTCCGCGCGCCTGCAGGGCGAGTACATCGCCGACGCGCGCAAGAAGATGCCCGAGGTCGTGCCCGTCACGACCGAGAAGCCCGGCCTCCTCGACATCGCGGCCGGAGCGCTGACCGGCCCGGTCGGCATGGCGCACGTCGTGAGCCAGCAGGTCGACCACGAACGGCAGGAGGCCGCGGCCGACAACGCCGCCGCCAAGGCCGTCCAGGTCATGGAGGACTACCAGTCGGACAGCCGCTGGAACTCCTCGACGCTGGGCGACTTCCCGACGCCGCCGACCGTCGTCATCGACACGCCGCCGCCCGGCGACACGGGCACCGGCAGCACGCGGGTCGGCTACACGCAGACGAGCAGCGGCGCGCCGACCGGCACCACGACCTCGCCGTCGTGGACGTCCGGCCCGCAGAACACCGGTGTGCAGCAGCAGGTCTCGACCGGCTGGACGCCTCCGCCGACCGACACCACGCACACTTCGTGGACGCAGCCGCCGACGACCACGCCGACGCCGCCTCCCACCTACACCCCGCCGCCCACGAACACCCCGCACCCGACGCCGACCCCCACCCCGGTCACGCCGGGTGGCCCGGTGTTCACCCGGCCCGGCACGGGCGGCCCCGGCGGTACCGGCGCGGGCAACCTGCGCGGTGGCCAGCTGGGCACCGGCGGTTCGGGCAAGGCCTTCGGGCCGATGTCCGGCTCGCTCGGCGCGTCCGGCCAGCAGGGCGCGATGAAGCCCGGTGGCATGCCCGGCGGCCTGTCCGGTGTCGGCGGCCACGGTCCTGACGGCGTGCGCGGCGGTGCCATGGGCTCCGGTGCGGGCGCTGGTGCCGGCAAGGCCGGTGCCGCGGGTGCCGGTGGCGCGGGCGGTGCCCACGGCCAGAAGGGCGAGGGCGAGGACGACATCGAGCACAAGGCGGCCGACTACCTGGTCGAGACCGACGACGTGTTCGGCGACGAGCGCATGGTCGCTCCGCCGGTCATCGGCGGCGCGTCAGAGTGAGCCTGTTCGGCGCTCCGGCGGAGAGAGAGCCGATCGCTCTCTCCGCCGAGGAGTTCGACGTGGTGTGGGAACGGATGAACGTCGGCCCGATGCCGCTCGTGCTGAAGGTCCCCACGCCCGGTAAGACGCGGGACGAGCGCATCCAGCTCGAGAACCGGGTCTTCGCGCAGTTGGACCACCGGCGCCTCGGCAACTCCCGCGCGCTCTCGTCCGAGCTGGACGGGTTGCTGCGGATGTTCGTGAAGCCCGAGCGGGAGGCGGACGGCCGCCTCTGGCTCGGCCACAGCCTGCGCGTCCTCGCCGTGTCGAACGGCGACTGGGGCGCGCTCGCGACGTTGCGGGACGACCAGCTGACGTTCCAGCCGTGGGCGGGCTCCGGGCTCGCCTCGGCCGTGCTCTCCGTGCTGCCTCAGCACCCCTCCGGAACTGGCCTTTCGGTGACGTTGCCGAGCGCGGACATCGAGAAGGCGATCGCGAACACCGACGGCTCGCCGAAGTCGATGGAGGCCGCGTTCCGGGGCATCGGGCTGCGCGAGGACGACGCGAAGGCGCTGGTGAAGATGTTCACCGGGCTCGTGCACACCGGAAACTTCGGGGCAGCGGCCCGCGACAAGTACGGCAAGCGCTGGCGGCCGGAGCGCGTGGTGGCGTTCTTCGACACCGAAGAGGGCCGCTACCTGCAACAACGCCGTGCGTCGAGCGGTCAGCCGCCGTGGAGCACGTTCACGCCGACCGACGGGCGCCGGATGCTGCACCAGGTCGACGAGCTGATCGCGGAAGCGGCTCGTTCCGCCGGGCTCTGATGTCTGGTTTGATCTGATCACCGCCGCCGTGGCCAAGACCCCTTGGAGACGGCGACATGAGCATCGACAGAAGGCTGTTCCTGCTGGCTACAGGGGCTGCACTGGTCGGGACGTCAACGATGACGGGGACTGCTTCTGCGCAGTCCTCCGCTTCGCTGTGGCAAGAGTTCGTTGCCAATCCCTTCAACCACCCGCAGATCCCGAACATCGCCTACGCCGGCTACCGCACGGGTGAGAAGCCCGCCCGTCGTCCCGTGCTGGCGAACGTGCTGTTCTTCGGAGCGCGCAAGGACGGCTCCGCCGACGCGTCCGCCGCGATCAACAAGGCCGTCGAGTTCGTCGGCCGCCTGGGCGGGGGCACCGTCTACGTGCCGCCCGGCCGCTACCGGATCGACGACATCATCCGCATCGGCTACGACAACGTCGTGCTGCGCGGCGCGGGGAGCTCTCGCACCACCTTCTACGCCACGCGGTCGCTGGAGGAGATCGTCGGCATCAACCGCAGCCGGTACGGGTCGGAGAACTCGGCGTGGAGCTGGTCGGGCGGCCTGGTGTGGGTCTGCCACCGGGACCGCTACCAGCCGCTGGTCGACGCGATCAAGGCGCGGGAGTGGCCGTTCGAGGGCTGGACGGGCAACGAGCTGGAGCAAGGTTCGTTGCTGACCGACGTCGTGGGCTCGGCGGCGCGGGGCTCGTTCGTCGTGACCGTCGAGAATGGACGGTCGTTGCGCGCCGGGCAGCGGGTTCTGTTGCGGCTGGACGACTCCGAGTACTCGCTGCCGAAGCACATGTGCGGTGATGTACCTGGAACGGCCACTTACCGTTGGGACGACAAGGACAAGCTCCTGTCGTACTTCCCGTTCCTGTGGCCGGTGCGGGTGGAGTGGGTGCGGGGCGACAGGGTCAAGCTCGCGCAGCCGTTGCCGCTCAAGATCCGCCCGGAGTGGAAGGCGCGGCTGACCACGATGGCGCCGGTCGTCACGGGCGCGGGCGTCGAGGGCATCAAGATCGAGATGTTCAAGGTGCCGACCCCGAAGCACCTGCTGGACAAGGGGTACAACGGGGTCGCGTTCCAGTGCGCGTGGGACTGCTGGGCCGACGACGTGCACGTGCAGGACGTCGACAACGGGTTCCTCCTGGTGTCCTCCAAGGGGATCTCGCTGCTGAACACCCGCGTCTCCGGCCGTGGGCACCACCACGCGTACGCCGTGCGCGAGCAGTCGCACGACAACCTGACCGACGGGTTCGTGATCGAGGCGCCGTCCGAACCCTCGCAGGCGGGCGCGGGCAACCACGGCCTGAACGTCGAAGGCCTGTCGTGCGGCAACGTCTGGACCCGCGGCCGGATGGACCACGACGTCTTCGACACGCACCGCGGCCTGCCGTTCGCCAACGTCCGCACCGAGATCACCATCAACAACGTCGGCGCGCACGGCGGCAGCGCGAACGCGGGACCGTTGTACGGCGCCCGTTTCACGCACTGGAACGTCACCGTCACCAACCAGCGGGCCGGCAACGTCCGGATCGACCAGGTGGCGCCGTGCAGCGCCACCGTGGCGATCTCGGAGGTCCGCGACTTCGGCCAGATCGACAAGCCGGACTTCACCGGCGAGCTGAACTCGCGGCTGGAGCTGTACGGCACCACCGATGTGGCGCCGCGCAACCTCTATGACGCGCAACGGAAGTTGCGTCGCAGCTAGCTCATCGCGACGGGCAACGACCACGCCCGGTCGTTGAGGTCGGTGGGGAGCACGACGTTCTCCACCGACCGCCCGATGCGCCGCGTCCAGCCGTTGTCCCACTCCAGCCGGAACGACGTCTGCACGTCCGGCAGCCGCACGGGCGTCGTGTCGCACAGCAGCAGGTGTTGCCCGTAGGTGCGGCCTTCCCGGCTCAGCGTCTGGAGCGCGGTGAGCAGCTCGGGTGGTGGCTTGCCTGCCTTGTTCACGCACACCAGCAGTTCCGGCATCGTGCCCTGGCCCGCCCGGTAGTCCCAGATGGTGCGGGACCTGGCCTCCGCCAGCGTTCTGGCCCTCGTCTCGTGGTCCGCGAGCAGGTCGACGAGGCCGTGCCGGACGTGCGGAGCCCCGTCGAGGCCCGCGAACAGGTCGCCGCCGAGGAAGACGACCTGCAGTTCGTCGGGCGAGTGCCGGGCCATCAGGCCGAGCACGAGCGCACGCACGCCCTCGGCCCGTTTGTCGTCCGGCGCGATGATCTCGCCGTGCGGGCCCATGCCGTCTTGCAGGTGGGCGGACTTGAGGTCGATCTCGATCTTCTGCCCGAACTCGTCCACGCCCACCGCGACCCGGTACTGCAACTTGACCGGCCGTGGGCGCCACACGTGCGTGTTCGGCATGTCGTGCAACGAGAAGAAGTCCGGCGCGGGTTCTGCTTCGAGCATGAGCGCGGGCAGTGTGCGGGCCATCTCGTCCAGGTTCGCGGGGGCCGTGCAGTCGTCGACCAGCACGTCCGTCACGTCGTGCGGCCGGTCGAACAGCAGCTGCACGCCGGACTTGCCCACCTCTTCGGCGATGTCGGTGAACGCGCTGAGGTCCTCGACGCCGCTGACGCAGACCAGCAGCTGCGGCAGCACCTGGTCGAAACCGCGGTGGTCGAACACCGTCCACGTGTTGCCGACGATCTCCAGCCGCCGTTCCACCTCGGCCATGAGCATCGCGGCGACCTCGGGGAGATCGGCGTTCCGGTGGTGCGCGACGACGTGCGGTGCCTGGTCGAGCCCGTCGAACACGCCGCTGTCCCGCGCGTCCACGAAGATCGTCTGGAACAGCTTGGGCGAGTGCGTGCACATCAGCCCCAGCACCAGACTCCGGAACGCCTGCGCGTTCGTGACGCTCAGGTGCGACCCGGTTCGCCACTTGCCGTCGGCGAAGTGCGTGAGTTCCACGACCACCGGCGCCCCGGCCGCGTCGACGCCGACCGGCACCTTCCACCACCGCCCCTTCCACGCCAGGGCCTTGGTGAACCGCGTCATCCCGTGCAGCGCCAGGAAGTCCAGCACCTCGACCCGCAGCGGTACCCGGTCCGGCAGCTCGTCCACCGACCGGGCGGTGATGATCACCCGGACGTTCCACGAGGCAGCCGCGATCCACCGGACGGCGTCGGCCAGCCCGGGATCCGTCGCGGTGCAGTGCTTCCAGTCGTCGACCAGCAGCGTCGCACCCGGCTCCGCGCCGCGTTCGAACCAGGCCAGCAGGTTCTGCCGCCGTCGTTCGTCACCGGGGTCGAAGCTGACCGCGACACCGGGCAGCTCGCCGCGTCCGATGCGGTAGACGCCCTGCAGGCCCGCGATCCGCCGGGTGGTGAGGTGAGGTGGGCCGATGAGCGCGAGATGGGTCATGGGCGGGCGATCTGCGCGTGCAGCCCGTGCGGCACGGACAGGCAGAACCCAGGCAGGTCGGGCACTTCGGCCGCCAGCTCGGCGTCCACCAGGGACGTGCTCGGGTCCTCCAGCCGGAACTCGATGCCGAACGCCAGGTTCTCCCGGATGAACGGCGGCACCTGGTCCCAGTTGTAGGCCGTGACGATGATGTGGCGTTGCAGGTCGAGCGGCTCGCCGGGGCCGTCGAGGAACTGGAAGCGCGCGAGGTCGTCGCCCAGCAGGGCCGCCAGCGTGCGCAGCGTCGTGGTCTTGCCGGTGCCCGCCTTCCCGACGATCGCGCCGTGCTTCGGCTGGTCGGTGAAGCCGGGGAACAGCACCTCCCGGCGTTGCTCCAACGGCAGGTCGAGCACCCCGATCCCGCCCGGTGGCAGCGTGTCGAGGGTCAGGTCCTGCGGCAACGGCGGCAGCGCCGGTTCGTGCGCCGGCGGACCGGTGCCCACGAGCGACCCCGGGAGGACGTCCGCCCACTCCTCCAGGTCGTGCGGCGGGATCGCGGACGGCCAGGCGGGCGGGTGCGACACCGGGAAGGTGTCGCCGGAGAACAGCACGTGGAGGCCGAGCGCGCGGCCGGCGGTGAGCAGTCCCAGCACGCCCTGGTAGCCGGGGACCCGTTCCAGCAGCACCTCGGCGCTGTCGATGCAGACCAGCAGCGCCGGCAGCGGTTCGCCGGTGTGCTCGCGCCGCCGGGCCACCTCCGCGGTGAGGCCGTCCCGGAACCGTTCGAGGGTCTCGTCGTCGTCCTCGCCGGTGAGCGCGAGCGCCACGTGCGGGGCCGCGTCCAGGCCGTCGAACACGCCGATGTTCTTCATGTCGAACAGGGCGAGGTTCAGGTGCTGTGACGAATGCGTCGCCATGAGCCCCAGCAGCGCGGCCAGCAGCAGCTGTTCCCGTTGCGCCGCAGGGCCTGCGCACGATCCGCACGTGGTGACGTCGAGGTACACCGGCCAGCCGCGCGCGTCCGACCCGATGGCCGCCTTCAGGTCGCGCTGGTTGATGCCGGTGAGATCCGCCTCGATCCCGTGCAGCGCCAGGAAGTCCGTGGCCTCGCCGTGCAGGTGCCGCCGCAGCAGATCGGGCAGCGAGGCCCACTTCCGCGCCGTCACGACGACCTGCACACCCCGCGGCGGCCCGAACGCCGCGATCCAGTCGACCGTCGTCACGAGCTCGGGATCGAGACCGGCGCACAGCTCCCAGTCGTCGACCAGCAGCACGGCACCGGAAGGCGCGCCGCGCTCGAACCAGTCGAGCAGGCTCCGGCACCCCGACTGGTCGGCCGGGTCGAACGAGGCCGACACCGGCAACGGGTCAGCGCCGCGCCCGATCCGGTAGACCGCCATGTCCGGCGCGGCCGCGAGGGCCGTCGTCAACCGCTCCCTGGTGGCGTGCCCGGGACCGACGACGGCGAAGTTCCTGATCACGGCCCCAGATATACCAACAGCGCCGGGACCCCCGCAGCCCCTTCGCTAGGGTGGGCGACGTGCCAGCGAAGCCCGTCGACCCAGCCGAGATGCGCGCCGCCGTCGAGGCCGTCCTCCCGTGGCTGCGAGGCGAGTCCGACCAGCCGCAACGCCCGGTGCTGGCCGCCGCCGTCCGCCTGAGCCTGCGCACCCTCGAACACATCGCCCCAGGTCGCAGCGTCGAGGTGCGGGTCCCGCCGTT
Source organism: Lentzea sp. CA-135723 (assembly GCF_050936595.1). Taxonomy (NCBI): domain Bacteria; kingdom Bacillati; phylum Actinomycetota; class Actinomycetes; order Pseudonocardiales; family Pseudonocardiaceae; genus Lentzea; species Lentzea sp. CA-135723. The sequence continues at coordinate 6,108,889 of NZ_JBNJMK010000001.1, forward strand.
CGCCGCCGTCCAGTGCGTGGAAGGCCCCCGCCACACCCGAGGAACACCCCCGAACGTGGTGGAGACCGACCCCCGCACCTGGCTCGAACTGGCGACCGGAGCACTGACCTGGCCGGACGCGCTGGACGGGGCCCGGGTCACCGCCTCCGGCACCCGAGCCGACCTCTCCGCACTCCTGCCAGTGGTGAAGTTCTAGAACCACGACCCGATCGTCTTGACGGCCCCGCCAACGCCCTCGACGACATCGCGCCCGAGCTCGACGGCGTTGCCCACGGTGTCCACCACGACGTCCCCGACGTCACTGGCCAGCTCACCCGCGGTCCCCAGCGCGTTCCGCCCGGCATCCCCCCAGCGACCGTGGGAGATGTCGTCCACGACCTGGCCGCCACCGCGCCAGACGTCCTCGCCCATGTCGACGACCTCCTTGCCGGTGTTGACCCCCCAGTCGATGACGGGCCCCACCCCCGGCAGGTCGGAACCGGGCACCTCGACCGGCGTGGGCGAGTCCTGCCAGCGCTGCTCGCTGACACTGCCCCCGTCGCCGTTCGCGATCCTGGCGAGGTTGTCCAACGACTCGGAGTTCTTGTCGTAGTACGACGAGTGCGCGTGCCCGATCCAGGACTCCCCGGACGTGCCGAAGGTCTTCGCGCCGAACGACGAGTCGTACGGCCCGGTCGACGACCCGTCCTTGGTGAACCAGTCGCCGCTGGTCGCCTGGATGACGGGGTCGTGCTCGGTGCCACCGACGTACACGTGCCCGGCGCCGGCCGACAGCTGGTCCACGTTCGACGCGCCCACACCGGGCGACCCGACGAACACGATGTCGTCGGCCTTCAGCCCGTTGTCCATCGCCGAGTACCCGACGACCGTGCTGCCGTAGCTGTGCCCGATCACCGTGACGTGCGCGTTCGGGTTGTTCGTCCGATATCCCTCGACGTCCTTGGCGAGGATCTGACCACCCTCGATCGCCTGCTCCGGGTCGTTCACCTGCCCCGGCAGGAACTCGGGCGCGTCGTAACCCAGCCACTGGATCGCGGCCCCGTCGGGCCCCATCTTCGCGCTGAGGTTCGACGCCTGGTCCAGCCCGAAACTGCTGAGCGTGGACGTCGTGCCGGGCACGCACACCGCGACGTTCTTGGCGGTGTCGGGGTTGCCGAACGCGACGGCGATCGCCCCCTCCTTGGCCCCCGCGCCGTCCGGACTCCACGCGAGCACGTACGCCTGCTTGCCGGTCTCAGTGCTCAGCCTGTTGGCCTCCACCAGGGCGCCGACGGCGTCGTCCGCGTTCTTCGCTCTCCGTGCGGCCTCGTCGTACTGCGACATCAGCTGCGAACCCTGGGCATCGTTGCGCAGAGCGCGCTGGCCTTCAGGAGAGTTCGGATCGACGCCCAGTTCGCGGGCGCGGTCGGCCAGCTCCTGCTTGAGCTGGTCCTTCTCCGCGTTGAAGCGTGCCGCGTCCTCGGGGATCCGCTTGCGGTTCGCCTCGTTCAGCACGTCGGCCGGCAGACCGCGGAGCTGGCCGAGCTCCTGGTACTTGGTCTTCAGCAGTGCGTCCTGCTGCTCCTTGCTGAGCGACTTCCACCAGTCGGAGACGGCCTTCGGATCGCTTCCGGGCGGTGGAACGGGAGGCAGTGCGCCGCCCGCACCGGCGCGCTCGGCAGCGCGGCTCCAGCCACCGTCCTTGCCCGCCGTCTCCTCGAAGCCGGGCGGAATCCTGGTGAGCGCGCTCGCGTAGGACCGGAGAACGTTGTCGTAGCCCGACTTCACCTTGTCCAGCTGGGCGTTGACCTGGTTGGCGAGCTGGCGGGTCTGCTCCTCGTCCATGCCCGGCGGACGGCCGCGCCACACGCCGATCGCCTGGTCGGCGGCACCGCGCATCTGGCCGTAGGCGCGAGAAGCGGCCTGGACGATGTCGACACCTGCCCCGAGCCGTTCCGCGGCCGACCTGGCGGCGGTGACGGACAGCTGAGCACGTGCGGTGAACCTGCCGGCGGCGTCACCGGTCCAGTTGCTCACCGCTGTCCTGCCACCGTTCGAGACGGACTCGCCGGCGCGTCCGACCGCGCTGATCGCACCGGTGATCGGGTCGGCGGCAGCGGCGATCCGGCCGACGTCTCCGGACGCGAGCCTGCCGTAGAGGCTCTCGGGGTCCGTGTAGCTCACTGTCCGCCCCCAAGTCCCGAAAAGAGCTTCTTGAGCGAGGCCGCGTGATCTTCGTCCGTGCGCTGATAGGCCTCGGCGTTCGACACGAGACCCTCGGCCGCATCGGTCATCCAGGCAGAACCGCGCTGGAGGTCCTGCGAGTGCGTTCCGACGAACCTCGACAGGGCGTCGGCGAACTCCGCCGCGGCGCCGACCTCGCCGAGCGCACCCGCGTCGAGCCTGAGCATCGAGATCATCTCCGCTGCCTCGCGCACCGCGTCGGAGCCGTTGCCGAACTCCTTGGACGCGCTGCGCAGCTGCTCTGGCTCAACGCCGAACATCGCCACCCCCTGTAGGTCCTCGATCACTGCGACGCAAATACATCATCGCCGGTTCCCCACTCGCCGATGGGCGGTTTCGGGCACGATGTCGTTCATGGTGCAGACAGGGTGGACGGCCCAGCGGTGGACCGCTGTGTTCATCGAGCAGGCGGAGATGTTCCGCAAGGCAGTGGTAGACGCGGACCCGGCGGACCAGGTGCCGACGCGCCCGGGCTGGACTGTTCAGGACCTCGTCATCCACCTGGGCCGCTTCTTGGAGACCTCCACCGCGTACCTGCGCACCGGCAGCCGGACGGCCATGCAGCCCGCGCCTCCTCAGGCAGGGCTGTCGCCGTTGCAGTACCTCGACCTCCAGGTCACCGCAGCTGTGGAGATCCTCACGGCCGTGCCGGGAAACCGGCCCGTGTGGACGTTCTCGCCGGCCGCACCCGACCTCGCCTGGGTGTGGCACCGCCGGATCGCGCACGAAACGGTGCTGCGCCGCTTCGACGCGCAGACCGTGGTCCGCGGGGTGGTGGCCACGGATGCCGACCTCTGCGCGGACGGCATCGACGAGGTGCTGACCACGATCGTCGCGGCCAAGCTCGACGGCGACGTGCCGACCATGGTCTCCGGCACCGCGACGGTCCGGCCGACCGACGTGCCGGAGTCGTGGCTGATCTCCCTCGCGGAGAACGAGGTGCCGGAGATCCGTGCCGCTGCGCCCGGCGAAGAAGGCGACGCGCAGGTGACGGGTGAGGCCGAACTCGTCTACTTCTGGCTGTGGAACCGCATGAACTACAAGGAGATGACGGGCGATCAGCGCGTGCTGGACGTTCTCCAGGTCGGACGGGGGCACTGATGCGCAAGCTCGCCGCGGTGGTGCTCGGCTGCCTGCTGCTGTCCGGGTGCTCGGCCTCCTGGCAGCAGGAACTCCGCTACAAGATCGTCTCGACGCACAACAGCAGTTCGTCGGAGTTCTTCGACCTGGAACTGGTGGGAGAAGTGCCGGACGGGGCACTGGAGCCCGCGAAGCTGAAGAGCACGCCTTTGCTCACGTACCAGGCCAAAGACGCTCAGGTCGGCGATGAACTGCTTTGCGCCGTCGAACAGGAGAAGGGCAACGCGTTCGGGAACTCGAACGTCGTGACGCACGTGACGAACTGCAAAAAGGCGTGACGCGGAAGACCCTCCTGGCGTCCCTCGCCCTGGTCGCCCTCTCCGGCTGCGCCTCCTCCTGGCAGTCGGAGATGACCTTCAAGGTCACCGAGTTCTACGTCCACGACGCCGGCGGCGGCACCGAGAGGCGAGTCCGCCTGGAACCCGTCGGCGACCTCCCGCAGGACGCGGAGCAGGACGACCTGAAAGGCGCGTCGATCCTCGAAACCGACATGCCCGCCACGGTCGGCATGAACGACGGCGTGCGCTGCACCGCCCGGCGCGAGTCCGGCGAGACGAGGATCAGCGGGTGCAAGAAGGCCTGAAACCCCGCCGAACGCATGAGTTTCATCACCTCACCAGGGGTCTGAGGGGGGTCTACCACGTGGTGCTCCACTTACACTCGGGTTGCAGCCAGCCCCGTGCGTGAGGGAGCCAATTCGGTGGTCGACGACCATTCCCAGTCCGAACAGGAACCCCGTGAGGAGTGTGGCGTCTTCGGCGTCTGGGCTCCGGGTGAAGACGTTTCGAAGATGACCTACTACGGCCTCTACGCCCTGCAGCACCGCGGGCAGGAGGCGGCGGGCATCTCCGTCGGCGACGGGTCGCAGGTCGTCGTGTTCAAGGACCTCGGGCTCGTCAGCCAGGTCTTCGACGAGCAGGTCCTGCAGAGCCTCAAGGGACACGTGGCGGTCGGGCACTGCCGTTACTCCACGACCGGGTCCACGACCTGGGAGAACGCGCAGCCGACGTTCCGGACGACGGCCACCGGCAGTGCGCTGAGCCTCGGCCACAACGGCAACCTGGTGAACACCGCGGAGCTGCTGGAGAAGGCCAAGGGCCTCGGCCTCGCCAGCCGCAACGGCGCCACCACCGACTCGGACATCCTCACCGCGCTGCTCGCGCACGCGGCGGCGGACAAGGGCATCGAGCAGGCCGCCCTGGAGCTGCTGCCCACGGTCAAGGGCGCGTACTGCCTCACGTTCTCCGACGAGTCCACGCTCTACGCGGCGCGCGACCCGCACGGGGTGCGTCCGCTGGTGCTCGGCCGGCTGGAACGCGGCTGGGTCGTGGCGAGCGAGACGGCGGCGCTGGACATCGTCGGCGCCAGCTTCGTGCGCGAGGTCGAGCCCGGTGAGCTGATCGCGATCGACGAGGACGGCCTGCGGTCGACCCGGTTCGCGACGCCCGAACCCAAGGGCTGCATCTTCGAGTACGTCTACCTGGCGCGGCCGGACACGACGATCTCCGGGCGCGGGGTGCACGCCACCCGCGTCGAGATCGGCCGCCGGCTCGCCAAGGAACATCCGGTCGAGGCCGACCTGGTCATCCCGGTGCCGGAGTCCGGCACGCCGGCGGCGATCGGGTACGCGCAGGCCAGCGGCATCCCGTACGGGTCGGGCCTGGTCAAGAACGCCTACGTCGGCCGCACGTTCATCCAGCCGTCGCAGACGATCCGCCAGCTCGGCATCCGGCTGAAGCTGAACCCGCTGCGCGACGTCATCCGCGGCAAGCGGCTGGTCGTCGTGGACGACTCGATCGTGCGCGGCAACACCCAGCGCGCGCTCGTCCGCATGCTGCGCGAGGCCGGTGCGCTCGAGGTGCACGTCCGGATCGCGTCGCCGCCCGTGAAGTGGCCGTGCTTCTACGGCATCGACTTCGCGTCCCGCGCGGAGCTCATCGCGAACGGTCTGGACGACGACGGCATCCGCCGTTCTGTCGGCGCGGACTCGCTCGGGTACGTGTCGCTGGAGCAGCTCGTCGCGGCCACCGAGCAGCCCAAGTCGCGGCTGTGCTCGGCGTGCTTCGACGGCGAGTACCCCATCGAACTGCCGCAGGACGCGCTGATCGGCAAGCACCTGCTCGAAGGCCTCAAGGGCGTGTCGGGCTCGGCGGCTCCCGTTCTGGCGAGCGGCTATGGTGCCGAAGACGCCCTGCGCCGTCCGTAGTCCGGGCGTCGTCCCCTGAGCTCCCAGATCCAAGTGGAAGAAGTTGACGTGACCGACAGCGCCAAGGCCACCTACGCCGCCGCCGGAGTCAGTATCGCCGCAGGTGACGAGGCGGTGGAGAAGCTCAAGCCGTGGGCGGCCAAGGCGCACCGGCCCGAGGTGCTCGGTGGCATCGGCGGGTTCGCCGGCCTGTTCCAGCTCAAGCTCGACCGCTGGAAGGAGCCGATCCTGGCGTCCTCCACGGACGGCGTCGGCACCAAGATCGCGATCGCGCAGGCGCTCGACAAGCACGACACCGTCGGCATCGACCTGGTCGCCATGATCGTGGACGACCTGGTCGTCTGCGGTGCCGAACCGCTGTTCGTGCAGGACTACATCGCCGTCGGCAAGGTCGTGCCGGACCGGATCGCGTCGCTGGTCAAGGGCATCGCCGAGGGCTGCGTCCAGGCCGGTTGCGCGCTGCTCGGCGGCGAGACGGCCGAGCACCCCGGCCTGATGGGCGACGACGACTACGACATCTCCGGCACCGGCGTCGGCGTGGTCGAGCAGTCCAAGCTGCTCGGCCCCGACCGCGTCCGCGACGGCGACGTCGTGATCGCCATGGGCTCGTCCGGCCTGCACTCCAACGGCTACTCGCTCGCGCGGCACGTGCTGCTGGAGATCGCGCGGATGCCGCTCGAGGGCCACGTCGAGGAGTTCGGCCGCACCCTCGGCGAGGAGATGCTGGAGCCGACCAAGATCTACGCCAAGGACTGCCTCGCGCTCATCGCCGAGACGGAGGTCCGCGGGTTCTCCCACGTCACCGGTGGTGGCCTGGCCGCGAACCTGGCCCGCGTGCTGCCGGAGGGCCTGCACGCCCAGCTCGACCGCGGCACCTGGACGCCCGCGCCGGTCTTCCAGCTCATCGCCCAGCGCGGCCGGGTGGAGCGCGAGGAGATGGAGAAGGCGTTCAACATGGGCGTCGGCATGGTCGCCGTCGTCGCGCCCGAGGACGTCGACCGCGCGCTCGCCGTGCTGACGGCCCGCCACGTCCCGGCGTGGGTGCTGGGCGAGATCACCAAGTCCGCCGAGGGCGGCGCCTCCCTCGTCGGCGACCACCCGCGTTTCTGAGGCAACCTCCTGACCCGGTCGTCGCGTACTAAGCGGCGACCGAGGAGGGGGCACTTGGACCGCGACAGCGAGTTCGGGGAGTTCGTCGACGCACGCGCGCTCGTCATGCGCCGCACGGCCTATCTGCTGTGCGGCGACTGGCACCGCGCGGAAGACATCGTGCAGTCGGCCTTGATCAAGATGTACGTCGCGTGGTCGCGCGTGCGCAAGGACAGCGTCGACGCCTACGCGCGCAAGGTGCTGGTGCGCACCGCGATCGACGAGACCCGGCGCGGCTTCTTCCAGCGCGAACGCATCGTCGACGCGCTGCCGGAACGCGCCGTCACGGACGCGACCACCGATCTCGACCTCCGCAAGGCACTCGACGCGTTGCCCGCCGGGCAACGCGCGGTCGTCGTGCTGCGCTACTGGGAGGACCTGAGCATCACCGAGACCGCCCGCATCCTCGGCAGGACGGAGGGCACGGTGAAGAGCCAGGCAGCCAAGGGGCTCGCCGCGTTGCGCGACCTGCTGGAGAACGAGCCCGCGTCGCGGATCCACACCTCCGAGGTGATCCGCAAGGGCAGGACGAAGCTGGTCCGGAGGCGGGCGGCGATCGCGGGCGCGCTGGCGTTCGTGCTGCTGGCGGGCTTCGGCACGGCCGGGTACCTGGCGATGCCCCAGAAGGCCTCCAGCACCCAGGCGACCTCGGCGGACAACTCGGGCGGCGCCGAGATCGACCGCAACGCCGAGCTGACCCGGATCCTGCGCGACTCGAAGGTCATTCCGGCGGGTGTCACCACCGAGGACGTGGGCTATGCGAAAGCACTGCAGTTCTACAACGTCGGCGGAGCCGAGTTCAGGATGGCGGTCGGGCGGCTGGACGACGCCGCCGGATCGAGCGGTCTGCTGATCAGTCTGAGCAGGGAGGGCGCCGGGGACGTCACCTGCAGCGGGGGCGCCGAGTGCCAGTACGGCGAGGTCGACGGCTTCAGGTTCGTGACCTTCGTCGACCGCCTGCCGAACGAGCACACGATCTGGAGGCTGATCGCGATCCGGCCCGACGGCACCCACGTCGCCATCTGGAGCGACAACGTCGGGCGCTTCAGAGGGGAATCTCCCTTCATGGGCGCCTCCTACGACGGTCCGGCCGGGCGGGCGGAACCGCTCCTCGGCCGGGACGCCCTGATAAAGATCGCGACATTGCCGGGCCTCACCTTCTAACCTGGAGGCATGAACGACGTGACCGTGACTCGGACGCTGGTGCTGCCGGCGTCCGAGTTGCGCGAACGTTTTTCCAGGTCAGGTGGGCCGGGCGGGCAGGGAGTGAACACGGCGGACAGCCGCGTGGAGCTCTCGTTCGACCTGGCTGCCTCGCCGAGCGTCCCCGAGCACCTCAAGGCGCGGATGCTCGACCGGCTGGCCGGCAGGCTCGTCGACGGCGTGCTCACGATCGCCGCGTCCGAGCACCGCGCGCAGCTGCAGAACCGTGCCGCAGCCCGCGAACGGCTCGCCGCGATCCTCCGCGCGGCCGCGGCGCCGCCGCCTCCGGTGCGCAGGGCGACCAAGCCGACCAAGGGCTCGAAGGAACGCCGCATCGCCGGCAAGAAGCGGCGTGCCGAGACCAAGCGCGGCCGTTCAGGCTCCTGGGACTAACCCGTAGATCCGTTCCGGGCGCCCGGTTCCGCCGTAGCGCAGCCGGACCTCGGCCCGTCCCGTCGACACGAAGTGCTCCAGGTACCGGCGCGCGCTCACGCGGGCGACACCCGTCGAGGAAGCGCACTCCGACGCCGACAGCCCGTCCGGGTGTGACCGCAGGGCGTTCTCCACGAGCCGCGCGGTCTCCGGCGTCAACCCCTTGGGCAGCAACGGTTTCGAGGTCGGCCGCGCGCCGAAGACCTGGTCCACGTCGGCCTGCCCGGCCGAGTCGAGCCGGTGCAGCTTCTCCCGCAACGACGCGAAGTGCGCGAGCTGGTCGCGCAGCGCCGAGTAGTCGAACGGCTTGATCAGGTAGTGCAGCACGCCGCCGCGCATGGCACTGCGCACGGTCTCGACGTCGGTCGCCGCCGTGATCACGATGACGTCCACGTCCTCGTTGGCGCGCAACGACTTCAGCACTTCGAGTCCGCTGACGTCGGGCAGGTAGATGTCCAGCAGCACCAGGTGCGGTTTCAACGACGAGACCATCTTCAACGCGTCACCGCCGGTGTGCGCGACCCCGACGACCTCGAACCCGTCCGTGCGCGCGACGTATCCACTGTGGACCTTCGCGACCATGAAGTCGTCGTCGACGACCAGCACGCGGATCATCGGGGCAGCCTTGCCGTGAAGACGGACCCGGACACGGTCACCGAACCGCCGCGCCGCAGGCATGCCCGCCTGATCAGCGCGAGCCCGATGCCGCGTTCGCCGTGCGATGCCGCCTTGGTCGTGAACCCGTGCCGGAACACCTCCTCCGCGAGCTCCGGTGCCACACCCGGCCCCGAGTCCCGCACGACGACCTGGACCTCGTCGTCCAGCTGCACCACACCCACCTCGATCCACTTCCCGGTCCCGTTGGTGCTCAACGAACTCAGCGCGTCCAACGCGTTGTCGACCAGATTTCCCAGCACCATCACCAGATCCGCGGACAACGCCTCGTCGACCCTGCCCAGCACGCTGTCCGGAGCCATCCGCAGCGCCGTGCCGCGTTCGGCGGCGAGCGACGCCTTGGCGATCAGCAGCGCGGCCACGGCGGGGTCGCCGATCGACGAGCTGACCTCCGTCCGCCACTGGTCCTGCGCCGAGCTGATCTGGTGAATGTAGTTGGTGACCTCGTCGTACTCCTTCAACGAGATCAGCCCGGCGATGGTGTGCAGCCGGTTCGCGAACTCGTGCGCCTGCGCCCGCAGGGTGTCCGTCGCGTGCTGCGAGGCGTCGAGTTCGTGTTGCAGCGCAAGGAGTTCCGTGCGGTCCCGCAACGTGACGACCGCGCCGTCGCCGCCGTCGATCGGCATCCGGTTCAGCGTCAGCACGACGCCCTGGCGCAGCACCAGCTGGTCGACGCCGGTCGCGCGGCCGGTCAGCACGTCGCGCAGGCGGTCGTTGAGCTCCAGCTCGTCGACGGACCGGCCGACGGCGTCCTCCGGCAACGCCAGCAGGTCGTTCGCGTGGTCGTTGACCAGCGTGATCCGGTTCTGCCCGTCGAGGCCGACGACGCCCTCGCGGATGCCGTGCAGCAACGCCTCGCGGTTCTCGACCAGCGCGGTGATCTCGTGCGGCTCCAGCCCGAGCGTCTGGTTCTTCACCCTGCGCGCCAGCAGCAACGACCCGGTGACGCCGATGACCAGCGCGATCGCCAGGTACCGCACCACGTCGACGGGCTGCTCCAGCGCGCCGGCGAAGATGCCGGGGTCCTCGGCGCCGGCGATCACCATGCCGTTGACCTGGCGGCTCGTCGGGTCGAACACCGGCACGTGCGCCTCGATCGAGTCCTTCACGGTCCCGGTCCAGGAACGACCCTCCAGCGCCGTGGTGCGGGTGTCCAAAGTGGTCCCGATCTGCGCCGGGTCCGGGGAGGCGATCACGAGCCGCTTGTCGTTGAGGATCAGCACGTAGGAGGCGCCGGAGAGGCTGCGCGCGGTCTCGGCGGGCGCGGACAGCAGCCGCCAGTTGCCCATCTCCTCCTGGACCAGCGAGTTCGCCGCCACCGTCTCGGCGACCGAGAGCATCCGGCGTTCCTCGTTGGAGCGAAAGTTGCTGCCCGTCTGGACGACAGTCAGCGCGCCGACTGCGCAAAGTAGCAGCGTGACGACTACGAGTTGCCAGGCGAGGAGCTGACTGGCCAGGGAACGGCGGCGACGCATGAGACCTCCCGTGACCAGAAAGACCGAAAGAAACCTTAGAAGCGCAAGAGCGACATCAAGGTTTACACGAGAGCAACATGTCCAACCACGCGGATGAGAGGCGGGGATCACAGTGCCGGTGAAGGTGTGGGTGTCGGTGGCGACGGCGTTGCTCGCCGTCCTGCTGGTGCCGCCACTGCTGTCGCCCGGTGCGGACAGCGGTGAGAGCAACCAGGTGCGGTCGTTGCGCGTGCTCGTGCCGAACGCGCCCGGCGGCGGGTACGACATCACCGCCCGCACGGCGGCGAAGGCCATGGAGGACGCTGACCTGCTGCGCAACGCCGAGGTGTTCAACCTCCCCGGCGCGGGCGGCACGGTCGGGCTCGGCCGCACGGTCGGCGAGCGCGGCAACGGCAAGCTGATCATGTCGATGGGCCTCGGCGTCGTGGGCGCGGTGTACACGAACAAGTCGCCGAACTCGCTGCTCGACACCACCCCGATCGCGAAGCTGATCGAGGAACCGGACATCGTCGTGGTCGCGAAGGACTCGCCGTACACGTCGATGCAACAGCTCGTCGACGCGTGGAAGGCGAACCCCGGCACGGTGACCGTCGGCGGCGGTTCGGCCCCCGGCGGCCCCGACCACCTGGCGCCGATGCTGATCGCGAAGGCCGTGGGCCTGCAGCCCAAGACCGTCAACTACATCCCGTTCGACGGCGGCGGCGAGCTGCTGGCGTCCGTGCTGGGCGGCAAGGTCGCGTTCGGCGTCTCCGGCGTCGGCGAGTACCGCGACCAGATCCAGGCCGGCACGTTGCGCGTCCTCGCGGTGACCAGCAAGAACCGCATCGACGGCATCGACGCGCCGACGCTTCAGCAGTCCGGTGTGGACGTCGAGTTCACCAACTGGCGCGGCATCGTCGCGCCGCCCGGCATCTCGCCGACCGACAAGGCGAAGCTGGTCGAGGTGTTCCGCAACCTCCAGAAGACGCCGCAGTGGGCGGAAGCCCTGCAGCGCAACGGCTGGACGGACGCCTTCGCGCCGGGAGACGACTTCAGGACCTTCCTGGAGAACGAGAACAAGCGGGTGGCAACGGTGCTCAAGGACTTGGGGCTGGCATGACGACCGCGACTTCGAAGCCTTCTGCCAAGAGCTGGCTTCGCGAACACTCCGAGCTGGGCATCTGCGTCCTGCTGGTCGTGCTCGGCCTGCTGGTGCTCACCGACGCGGTGCAGATCCCGACCGACTTCGCCCAGCGCGGCCCGGTCGGCCCGAAGGCCGTGCCGATCCTGGTCGGCTCGCTGCTGCTGGTCGTCGCCGCCCTGCTGGCCCGCGACGTCCTGCGCGGCGGCAAGGGCGAGGCCGAAGGCGGCGAGGACGTCGACCTGACCGAACCCGCCGACTGGCGCACGGTCCTGCTGCTGTGCGGCGCGTTCCTGGCGAACGCCGCGCTGATCGGCGTCGTCGGCTTCCCGATCTCCGGCGCGATCCTGTTCTGGGGCGCGGCCTACGCGCTCGGCAGCCGTGCCTACGTCCGCGACCCGCTGATCGCCGCGGCGATGTCGATCGTGACGTTCGCGGTCTTCAACAACCTGCTCGGCGTCCCCCTGCCCGGCGGCCCGTTGATGGAGGTGTTCTAGGTGGACCAACTTCTCGACGGCTTCGCGACCGCGCTGACGCCGACCCACCTGCTGATGGCCGCGATCGGCGTGCTGCTCGGCACCGCGATCGGCGTCCTGCCGGGCATCGGCCCGGCCATGGCGGTGGCCCTGCTGCTGCCCGTCACCTACGGCATGGAGCCGACCGGCGCGTTCATCATGTTCGCGGGCATCTACTACGGCGGCATGTTCGGCGGCTCGACGACATCGATCCTGCTGAACACACCAGGTGAATCAGCCGCTGTGGTCACGGCGTTCGAAGGCAATCCGATGGCACGGGCGGGCCGCGGCTCGCAAGCGCTTGCCGCCGCTGCCATCGGCCACTTCACCGGCGGCATCATCGGCACTCTGCTGATCGTCCTGCTGGCGCCGTTCGTCGCCAAGCACGCCGTCGACATCGGCGCCCCGGACCTGTTCGCCATCATGGTCCTGGCGTTCATCGCGGTGACCTCGGTTCTGGGTGCGTCCCGCATCCGCGGCGTGGCGTCTTTGCTGATCGGCCTGACCCTCGGCCTCGTGGGCCTGGACGAGATGACCGGCCAGCAGCGCCTGACGTTCGGTTCCCTGCACCTGGCCGACGGCATCGACGTGATCGTCGTGGCGGTCGCCCTGTTCGCGGTCGGCGAGGCCCTGTGGGTGGCCGCCCACCTGCGCCGCAAGCCGTTCACGCCGATCCCGGTCGGCCGTCCCTGGTTGTCGCGGGCGGACCTGAAGCGCACCTGGAAGCCGTGGCTGCGCGGCCCGGTGATCGGCTTCCCGTTCGGCGCGATCCCGGCAGGCGGCGCGGAGATCCCGACGTTCCTGTCGTACGTGACGGAGAAGCGCCTCTCCAAGCACAAGGACGAGTTCGGCAAGGGAGCCATCGAAGGCGTGGCGGGCCCGGAGTCCACGGCCTCCGCCTCCGCTGCGGGAACCCTGGTCACGATGTTGACGCTGGGCCTGCCCACCACGGCCGTCGCGGCCGTGATGCTCGCGGCGTTCCAGACCTACGGCATCCAGCCCGGCCCTCTGCTGTTCCAGCGCGAGGCCAACCTGGTCTGGGCGTTGATCGCGTCGCTGTTCATCGGCCTGACGTTGCTGCTGGTCCTGAACCTGCCGCTGGCCCCGCTGTGGGCGAAGCTGCTGCGCATCCCGCGGCCGTACCTGTACGCGGGCATCCTGTTCTTCGCCTCGGTCGGCGCCTACGCGGTCAACGCGGACATCTTCGACCTGCTGCTGATGTTCGTGATCGGCCTGCTGGGCTTCGGCATGCGCCGCTACGGCCTGCCGGTGCTGCCGGCGATCATCGGCGTGATCCTCGGCCCGGCCGCGGAACAACAGATGCGCCGCTCGTTGCAGCTCTCCGACGGCTCGCTGACCGGCCTGGTGAACAGCCCGATGGCGATCGTCGTGTACGTGATCATCCTGCTGATCCTGTTCTTCCCGCTGATCAGGCGGTTCCTGCCGAAGCCGATGCCCCCTGCGGCGGCGGCCGAGGAACGCGAGAAGGTCGACGCCTGATCGCGGCACGAAACGAGAAAGCCCCCGCTCTCCCGGCGGGGGCTTTCTCGTTGCCTCACTGCAACTTCGCCCACAACTCCATCACCCGGACCACCTGCGGCTCAGGCAGCCCGCACGTGGTGACGAAGGCCCGCACCTGTTCGGGCTTGGTCGGCAGGTTTCCCCTGCTCAACATCGAGTAGGCCTGACTGCGAGGCAGTCCTGCCAGCCCTGCGATCTTCGGCAGCGACAGCCCCGACCGGCCGCGGATCTTCTTCAGCAGCCCGAGGAACTCGGGCACGGTCGACGCGTGGAGCTCGTCCAACGTCGTGGGGATCGAGGGCTGGACCGCACGTCGTCCTGGCGGAGTGCACTTTCGAGCTGCTTCTTGCCAGGCCTGGCGCAGCGATCTCTTCAAGCTCAGTTCGATCGGCATCTCGAACATCGCTGCCGCGTACTCGGGCCAGGGAGCCGGTTCCGCGCGATCGAGCAACAGGGCAAGAGGGCCAGCAGGCCGGTGCTCCCCGGACGCGGAGCGAACCAACGTGTGGAAGCGATCGAGTTCTGGGCTCACCGAGCGTCCTTCTCCCAGATCACCGGCCTGAAGCCCACGATGCGACCCCGGCTCAGAGTCATCGTCACCGCCATGATGGAGCTGGCGGTGGCGACGGACACGGCGGGCGAGTGGCCCTGGGTCAGCATCCAGCCGGTGAACGCGAAAGCGATCAACGCGAGCGCGACGGCGCCTGCGTTGGGCGGATCAGGCCGTTTGTACGACCGAGGCTCCCCGCTGGTGGCGGAACGCATGTTTTCTCCTGACGTGAGAGCCCGGCGTGCGAATCCGCACGCCGGGTGGACCAGCTGAGTTCGAAGTACGGCGAACTACCGGGTGCGGGGAACGGTCCTGGAGGTATTTGGCGATACCGTGGGACCTCGCACCGTCCGGCAAGCCAATGCTCTCACCCGCTCGGAGGATTGCAAGCGTCTCGCGAGCATCAGGTGTCCCAGTTAGTCCACGCCGTGTGGCAAAGTCCAATCTGGTCCAACCGAGTCCAACTGACCAGTCTTTGTCATGTTCTCATGCAGGTGAGGGCGGACATTCCACTCGGCTGCGGGTGGCTATGTGTCCAAACTGGATCCAATTGCTGGCCCTGCGCTGTTCGCGGTACTACTCTTGCGTCAGACCGGAGTATTCGGTCTCGAAAGCCCCTGGCCGAGCTATGGACCAGCTGAGCAGCGGGGTGCGGCCTCCTGTTGGCGCAGGAGGCCGTCGCGCGCTTCAGGTGAGTCGGCCGCTCAGTCGGCCAGTAGCCGTTGCCACTCCTTGACCCACAGGATGATGGCTTCCTGGGGCACGTTGCAGCCTGCGAGAAACGCTCGTAGCTGGACCTCACGTGCTGGGAACTGCTTCTTCTTGATGAGGTTGTACACAGTGGTTCTCGGTACCTGTCTGCCGGTCTTCAAGGCAAGCCGCCGGTATGACAACCCGCTTTTCTCGAAGAGCAGGATCAATGCGCTGACGAACTCGGCTTTGCAGGTCGCGCGACATGCCATCTCGAACGGACGAGTGTCCTCGCGGGGCGGCATCGTGGCGGGTCCTCCTGCTGCCTGCTCTCTCATTCGGGGTGAGAGTGCGGTTCTCATGGAAAGGGTCGTCGGGTATCGAATGGCGATACTACAGCCGGTATGCGCATGCGTGGAGGAGATTGTTCGCGCGCATGTATTCCATGATCAAGTTAAATTGGAATTAGTACGACAATCGAGTGAATAGTCCTTCTGGAATGGAAAAGACCGCCCCATTCGCGTAATGCGAATGGGGCGGTCGTTGATCCGAACGGCTCAGCCGTGCGTCGGGAAGCCCAGGTTCACGCCGTGCTGCTGCGGCCACCGGGCCGTCACGGCCTTGGCGCGCGTGTAGAACTTCACGCCCTCCGCGCCGTGCACGTGCGTGTCGCCGAACAGCGAGTCCTTCCAGCCGCCGAACGAGTAGTAGGCCATCGGCACGGGGATCGGCACGTTGATGCCGACCATGCCGACCTGGACGCGTCGCTGGAACTCCCGCGCCGCCAGCCCGTCACCGGTGTAGATGGCCGTGCCGTTGCCGTACTGGTTGGCGTTGACCAGCTCCAACGCGTCCTCGAACGTGTCGGTGCGCACGACCGTCAGCACCGGCCCGAAGATCTCGTCGGTGTAGATCGTCATGTCAGTAGTCACGTGGTCGAACAACGTAGGCGCCAGCCAGAACCCGTTCTCGGCACCCTCAGGCGCATGCCCGCGCCCATCGACGACCAGCGAGGCACCGGCGGCCTCCCCTGCGTCCACATAGGACTGAACCCGGTCGCGGTGGATCCCGGTGACCAGAGGCCCCATCTGCGCGGACGGGTCGGTGCCGGGCAGCACGGACGGGTGCAGGTCGCGGGTGCGGGAGGCGATTTTCTCCACGAGCGCGTCACCCGTGTCGCCCACCGCGACCACGACCGAGATGGCCATGCACCGTTCGCCGGCAGAGCCATAACCAGCCGAAACGGCGGCGTCTGCGGCCACGTCGAGGTCGGCGTCCGGCAGCACGACCATGTGGTTCTTGGCGCCACCCAACGCCTGCACGCGCTTGCCGGCCGCCGTGCCGCGCGCGTAGACATGCCGGGCGATCGGGGTCGAGCCGACGAACGAGGCGGCCGAGACGTCCGGGTGGTCAAGCAGCGCGTTGACCGCGAAGGCGTCGCCCTGCAGGACGTTCAGCACGCCGTCGGGCAGCCCGGCCTCCTTGAACAGCTCGGCCAGCCGAAGAGAAGCCGACGGGTCGCGCTCGGAAGGCTTCAGCACGAAGGTGTTCCCGCAGGCGATGGCGACGGGGAACATCCACATCGGCACCATCACGGGGAAGTTGAACGGCGTGATGCCCGCGACGACACCGAGAGGCTGGCGCAGCGAATAGGCGTCGACACCGCGCGAGACCTGCTCGGAGTGCTCGCCCTTCAGCAACTGCGGGATGCCGCACGCGAACTCGACGACCTCCAGGCCGCGCTGCACCTCACCGGCCGCGTCGGACAGCACCTTGCCGTGCTCGGACGTGATGATCGCGGCCAGCTCGTCGCGGTGGGTGTGCAGCAGGTGGCGGTACTCGAAGAGGATGCGCGAGCGCGTCGACAGCGACGACTCCGACCACGACTGCGCAGCCTTCAGCGAAGAAGAGACGGCGAGGTCGACGTCGGCCTGCTCGGCCAGCACGACCTGGGCGGAGACGGCGCCCGAGGCGGGGTTGAAGACGTCAGAGGTCCGAGACGACACCCCGGTGGTGCGGGCGCCGTCGATCCAGTGGGGGATGGTGCTCAACGCGGTCCTCCGTGTTTTTGGTCGCGGCTTCGCCACTCCGGCGACTTCGCCTTGAAGTCGCAGGCGGTGC
Organism: Lentzea sp. CA-135723; assembly: GCF_050936595.1. Taxonomy (NCBI): domain Bacteria; kingdom Bacillati; phylum Actinomycetota; class Actinomycetes; order Pseudonocardiales; family Pseudonocardiaceae; genus Lentzea; species Lentzea sp. CA-135723. The sequence goes on from NZ_JBNJMK010000001.1 coordinate 6,125,909, forward strand.
GGTGGTGTTGCGAACGACGAGAGAGGGAGTGAGGAGATGGCGCACGGGTTCGGTGCGCTCGGAACGCACGCGCTGCAGAAGCGCGTCCGCGGCCAACCGGCCGAACTCGGCACGGGGCTGGTCGATCGTGGTCAGCGAGACGTGCCGCAACGCGGCCAACGACGTGTTGTCGTACCCCACAACGGAAACGTCCGAAGGAACGCGCAACCCGGCGTCCTCCAACGCGGAGATCGCGCCGACGGCGTTGAAGTCGTTGCAGGACAGGATGGCTGTGGGCAACGCGCCGTCAGCTATCAACGAACGAATCGCACGTGCACCGGCAGCATCGGTGTACTCGGAGGACACGACCTGAGGCACGAGCCCGGCGGCCTCCATCGCGGCGACGTACCCACGCCGTCGAGGCCCGGCCTGGGTGCCCTCGCCGCCGTCTAAATGAGCAATGCGCTGATGCCCCAACGAAACCAGGTGCTCGACGGCCAGGCGCGCGCCGACCTCGCCGTCGTCGTTCACGGTGTCCACAGAGGACACACGAGACGAGCGAGCCACCAAAACGACGGGAAGTTGTTCGGCGGCCTTGCCGATCGCAGTGGCAGGCACGACAGGCGACAGCAGGATCAACCCCGCGGGGCGAAAGGAGAGCAGCGACTCCAGGGCGCGGCGCTCACGGGCGGGCGAACGGCCACCGGTGTTGATGATGATGTCGAAGCCCTGGTCGCGGGCCACCTCGTCGATGCCGTCCACGACCTCGGCGAAGAACGCGTTGTGCAGGTCGGACACCATCACGCCGAGCACGGTCGAGGTCCGCGAGGCCAAAGACCTGGCCATGGCGTGCGGCGAGTACCCCAGCTCCTCCGCGGCCTTCAGCACCGCGCTGCGTCGCATCTCGCTCACCTTGGGTGAACCGCGCATCACCAGCGACACCAGTGCCCGGGACACGCCGGCCCGCAGTGCGACGTCCTCCATCGTCGGCCTGACCACCGCAAACACCTCCCCTCGCGTTACGGGCAGGAAACGGACCCTTGACACCCGTGTGGCCGAAGTTACAGCATTGGAGCGCTCCAACCAATAGAGCGCTCTAACGGTTCAAGGCGATGAACAGGGGAAACCTGCGATGCGGATCGGAGTAGCGGGTGTCGGCAGGATCGGCACCATGCATGCGACCAACCTCGCCGCACTGGATCGGGTCGACGAGGTGCTCCTCTTCGACCCGGTGCCCGGCAGGGCAGCGCAGGCGTCGGCAGAGCTGAGCGGCACCAAGGCGGTCGACGACCTCGACACGTTGCTGGGCAACGTGGACGGCGTGCTGCTCGCCACGCCGACGAACACCCACCCCGAGATGCTGCGCGCGGCCATCGCGAAGGGCGTGCCGACGCTCTGCGAGAAGCCGATCGCGAGCGACGTCGCCGAGATGGCCGCGCTCATCGAGGACGTCGAGAAGTCCGGTGTCGAGGTGCTGGTGGGCTTCCAGCGCCGCTTCGACCCGGCCATCTACGAGCTGAACCGCCGCATCAAGGCAGGCGAGGTCGGGGACATCTACCTGGTCAGGGCCGTCGGCAACGACGCGAACCCGCCGGACTTCTCGTACCTGCCCGCCTCCGGTGGCATCTTCCGCGACCTGCTGATCCACGACCTCGACTGCGTGCCGTGGCTCGTCGGCGAGCCCGTCGTCGAGGTCTACGCGAGCGGGTCGGTGCTGGTGCACCAGGCGTTCGCGGACGCCGACGACGTCGACAACGCCGTCGTGATGCTGAAGTTCGCGGGCGGTGCGCACGCCACGCTCGCCGGCGGCCGCCACGACCCGGTCGGCTACGACCACCGCATCGAGGTGCTGGGCAGCAAGGATTCGCTGGTCGCGGGCGTCGACCCGAAGACCCCGCTCAACTCGCTCGAACCCGGCGGCCACGTCGCCGGACCGGACGCCTACCCCGGCTTCCCCGAGCGCTTCCACCGCGCGTACGTCAACGAGATGAACCTGTTCACGCAGGTCATCAAGGGCGAGGTCGCGAACCCGTCGCCGGCGCGGGAGAGTTTGATCAGCCTCCGCCTGGCCGAAGCTTGTGAGCAGTCGCGTCGCACCGGCGCACCGGTGAAGATCGAGGGGAACTGAGGGCATGGCGAAGATCGCGGGAGCACCCATCTCCTGGGGCGTGTGCGAGGTCCCCGGCTGGGGCAACGTCCTGCCGTCCGGCACCGTGCTCGCCGAGATGCACTCCCTCGGGCTCACGGCCACCGAACTCGGCCCGCCCGACTACCTGCCCGCCGACCCCGCGCAGCTCAAGACCCTCCTCAGTGGACACGAGCTCACCCTCGTCGGCGGCTTCCTCGCCGTCACGCTGCACACCGACGTTCAGTCCACTCTGGACGAGGCAGACCGAGTAGCCGCGATCCTCAAGGCCGGCGGCGCCGAGGTTCTGGTGCTCGCGGCCGCAACGGGACTCGACGGCTACGACGAGACGCCGAAGCTCAGCGACGACGAGTGGAACACCCTCGTCGACACCTGCGCGAAGATCCGCGAGATCGCCGCGGAGCACGGTCTGCAGACCGTGCTGCACCCGCACGTGGGCACCCACGTCGAGCGGGAGGCGGAGGTCGACAGGTTCCTCGCGGACTCCGATCTCCAGCTCTGCCTGGACACCGGCCACCTCCTCATCGGTGGCACGGACCCGGTCGAGCTGGCGCGCCGCTACCCGGACCGCATCGGTCACGTGCACCTCAAGGACGTGCGTGACGAGATCGCGGCGAAGGTGCGCAGCGGCGAGCTCAGTTACACCGATGCCGTGGAACAGGGCATCTACGTGCCGCTCGGGGACGGCGACGTGGACGTGGAAGCGCTGGTGCAGTCTGTCCAGGAGGCGGGCTACACCGGTTGGTTCGTGCTTGAGCAGGACACCCGGCTCAAGGACGGAAGTCCGGTGGACAAGCCACTTCAGGACACCGCGCGCAGCCTTGCGCACCTCAGCAAGATCCTCTGAAGGGACTGGAGACGATGAAGTCTCGTCTGGTCATCCGCGCGGGCGTGGCGCTCGCCGGTGTTGCTTTGCTGGCCGCCTGCAGCGGTCCCACCGGTACTCAGAACTCCCAGAACACCGGGAACAACAGCGCGCCGGCGTCGGGTGACCTCAAGGTTTCCGTCATCACGCACGGCACCGCGGGCGACGCGTTCTGGAGCGTCGTGAAGGTCGGCGCCGAGGACGCGGGCAAGCAGCTCGGCGTCGGCGTCACCTACAACTCCGACGGCGACCCCGGCGCCCAGGCCAAGCTGATCGACAACGCCGTGTCGCAGAAGGTCGGCGGCATCGTGGTGTCGATGGCGAACCCGGACGCGCTCAAGACGTCCATCGAGAACGCCGTGAAGGCGGGCATCCCGGTCATCACCATCAACTCCGGCAGCGCGAAGAGCGCGGAGTTCGGTGCCATGGCGCACGTCGGCCAGGAGGAGACGATCGCCGGTGAGGAAGCCGGCAAGAAGCTCAAGGCCGCCGGTAAGACCAAGCTGCTCTGCGTGATCCACGAGGCCGGCAACTCGGGCCTCAACCAGCGCTGCGACGGTGCCCGCTCCGGCTTCGGCGGCGCGGTGGAGAACCTCCAGGTCGACATCTCCAACCCGACCGACATCGAGGCCCGCATCAAGGCGAAGCTCCAGTCCGACGCGTCCGTCGACGGCGTGCTGGCGCTGAACCCGCAGGTCGCCGTGAACGCGGCCGCCGCGATCAAGGGCGCGAGCTCCAAGGCGCAGGTCGCGACGTTCGACCTGAACGCCGACGTGGTCACCGCGATCAAGGCGGGCGAGGTGCTCTTCGCCGTCGACCAGCAGCAGTACCAGCAGGGCTACCTGCCGATCGTGATGCTGAAGCTCTACAAGGACAACGCCAACACCCTCGGTGGCGGCAAGCCCGTCCTCACCGGCCCCGGCTTCGTCGACAAGGACAACGTGGACAAGGTCGCGGAGTACGCCAAGAACGGCAAGAGGTAAGGAGGAGGCGGGGAGATGACCGTGACAGCCACAGCTCCACCGGCTGCCGACGAACGGCTGGGCAAGCCCAGGGCGATGGATCAGCTGATCAAACGCCCCGAGATCGGCGCGATGCTCGGCGCACTGCTGGTGTTCCTGTTCTTCTCCGTGGTCACCGAGCAGTTCCTGAGCATCGGAGGCGCGGCCACCTGGCTGGACGACGCGTCGATGCTCGGGATCATGGCGGTCGCCGTGGCACTGCTCATGATCGGCGGCGAGTTCGACCTGTCCGCCGGCGTCATGACCGCGTCCACCGCGCTCGTCACGGCTCTCCTCGCCACCCAGCTCGGACTGAACGTCTGGCTGGCGTTGCTGGTGTCGCTCGCCTTCGCACTGGCGGTGGGCGCGCTGAACGGCTGGCTCGTGATGCGCACGGGCCTGCCGAGCTTCATCGTGACGCTGGGCAGTTTCCTCGCCCTGCAAGGCCTGAACCTCGGCATCACGCGTCTCGTCACGGGCAGCGTGCAGGTCTCGGGCATGCGGGAGACCGCGGGCTACGAGTCGGCGGGCTTCCTGTTCGCGTCGACGTTCCAGATCGGCGGCACGAGCTTCTACGTGTCGATCATCTGGTGGGTGCTGTTCACCGTGGTCGCGTCGACGTTGTTGATGCGCACCAAGTTCGGCAACTGGATCTTCGCGATCGGTGGCGCCGCGCAGAGCTCACGCGCGGTCGGCGTGCCGGTCGTGCGGTCGAAGATCCTGCTGTTCATGACCACGGCGTTCGCCGCGTGGCTGGTCGGCTCGATCAACATCCTGCGGTACGCGAGCGTGCAGGCGAACCAGGGCATCGGCCTGGAGTTCCAGTACATCATCGCGGCGGTCATCGGCGGCTGCCTGCTCACCGGTGGCTTCGGCTCCGCGGTGGGCGCGGCGATCGGCGCGCTGATCTTCGGCATGGCCCGGCAGGGCATCGTCTACGCCGGCTGGAACAGCGACTGGTTCCAGCTGTTCCTCGGCGTGATGCTGCTGGCCGCGGTGCTGGTGAACAACATGCTGCGCCGCCGCGCGGAAAGGGTCAGGCGATGACGTCCCTCATCGAGACCGAGAACATCGGCAAGACGTACGGCAGCGTCATCGCACTCAGCGATGTGTCCACCGTGGTCAACGCGGGTGAGGTCACCTGCGTGCTCGGCGACAACGGCGCCGGGAAGTCGACCCTGATCAAGATCCTGGCCGGTGTCCATCAGCACGACCAGGGCTCGTTCAAGGTCGAAGGCGAGGAGATCCGCTTCTCGTCGCCCCGCGAGGCCCTGGACCACGGCATCGCGACCGTGTACCAGGACCTCGCGGTGGTGCCGCTGATGTCGGTGTGGCGCAACTTCTTCCTCGGCTCGGAACCCACCACGAAGTTCGGGTTCCTCGACCGCAAGAAGGGCAAGGAGATCACCAAGAAGGCGTTGTCCGACATGGGCATCGACCTCCGCGACGTCGAACAGCCCGTCGGCACGCTGTCCGGCGGCGAACGGCAGTGCGTCGCCATCGCGCGCGCCGTGCACTTCGGCGCCAAGGTGCTGATCCTCGACGAACCGACCGCGGCACTCGGCGTGAAGCAGGCCGGTGTGGTGCTGAAGTACGTGGCCCAGGCGCGTGATCGCGGCCTCGGCGTCGTGCTGATCACCCACAACCCGCACCACGCCTATCCGGTCGGCAACCGGTTCCTGCTGCTCAAGCGGGGCCGCGCGCTCGGCTCGTACGAGAAGTCCGAGATCGACATCAACGAGCTGACCAAGCAGATGGCGGGCGGTGCCGAGCTCGAGGCGCTGGAGCACGAGCTGCGGGGTGTCGAGGCGTGACGCCGCTGGAAGTGCTGACCGTCGGCCGGGTCGGGGTGGACCTCTACCCCGAGCAGTCCGGGGTGCCGCTGGCCCAGGTCAGCACCTTCGCCAAGTCGCTCGGCGGCACCGCGACCAACGTCGCGGTCGCCGCCGCCCGCCTCGGCCACCGCGCCGGCGTGCTGACGAAGGTCGGCCCCGACGGGTTCGGCACGTACGTCCGCGAGGCGCTGGAGGGCTTCGGCGTCTCGTCGCAGCACGTCGGCACCTCGCCTGACCTGCTGACCCCGGTGGTGTTCTGCGAGCTCAACCCGCCCGCGGACCCGCCGTTGCTGTTCTACCGCCTGCCGATCGCGCCGGACCTCACGATCTCCGAGGCCGACGTGCCGTGGGACGTCGTGCGTGACGTCCCGTTGTTGTGGGTCACCGGCACGGGCGTTTCCGCCGAGCCTGCCAGGACTTCGCAACGGAAGATGCTCGAACACCGCGCGCGCAACGGCCACACGGTGCTCGACCTCGACTACCGGCCGATGTTCTGGCCCGACGTCGAGACCGCGCGCGCCGAGATCAGCTGGATGCTCGACCACGTCACGGTCGCCGTCGGCAACCGGACCGAGTGCGAGGTCGCGGTCGGCACGTCCGACCCCGACGAGGCCGCCGACCGCCTGCTGGCGCGCGGGATCTCGTTGGCACTGGTCAAGAAGGGCGCCGACGGCGTGCTCGTCGCCACGCAGGACGGACGCTGGACGGTCGCACCGAACCCGGTCGAGGTGGTGTGCGGGCTCGGCGCCGGCGACGCGTTCGGCGGCTCCCTGGTGCACGGCCTGCTGTCCGGCTGGGACCCGGTCAAGACCGCCCGCTACGCCAACGCGGCCGGCGCGCTCGTGGCGTCCCGGCTGGCCTGCGCCGACGCGATGCCTGATCAGGAAGAGATCGAGGAACTGCTGTGATCACCGATGGCCAGTGGCGCGAGCTGTTGTGGCGACGGGCAGAGGATCCCGGCTCGATCCGGCGCGCCTACCAGTCCCGCAAGCGCCGGAACTCGTTGCTGAACGGCAAGTCCACGCTGTTCCTGGTCGCGGCGGACCACCCCGCGCGAGGTGCGCTGGGGGTCGGCGGCGACCCGCTCGCGATGGCCGACCGCCGCTCGCTGCTGTCCCGTCTGCTGACGGCGCTGGCCAACCCCGACGTCGACGGTGTGCTCGGCACGCCGGACGTCATCGAGGACCTGCTGCTGCTCGACGGCCTGAACGACCGCGTGGTCATCGGCTCGATGAACCGCGGCGGCCTGGCCGGCGCGGACTGGGAGATCGACGACAGGTTCACCGCGTACGACGCGTCGTCCATCGCCACGTTCGGGCTCGACGGCGGCAAGATGCTGCTGCGCCTGGTCGACTCCGACCCCGGCACGATCCCGACGCTCGAAGGCTGCGCGCGGGCCGTCACGGAACTCGCCGAGCACGGCCTGATGGCGATGGTCGAGCCGTTGCCGTACAAGCGCGACCACAACGGCAAGCTGGTGCTGCAGAAGGATTCCGCGGCTCTCTCGCGGGCGTCGGCGGTGGCCGCCGGGCTGGGCGCGACCTCCGCGTACACCTGGCTGAAGCTGCCCGCGCCGGAGGAACCCGAGGTCGTGCTGGACACCACCGCGTTGCCCGCGCTGGTGCTCGGCGGCGTTCCGTCCGAACGGCCGGAGGACGACCTCAGGTCGTGGGGCCGCTCGCTCCAGCACCCGACCGTGCGCGGCCTGGTCGTCGGCCGTGCGCTGCTCTACCCGCCGGACGGCGACGTCGCCGCCGCCGTGGCCGCCGCCGCCGAAATCCTGCGCACCGCGAAGGGGATCACGGAATGACGTTGCACCGTCCACACGGGACTCTGTCGACCTCGACCGACGTGATCGCGCTGGCTCCCGAGGATGCGGGCTGGACCTACACGGGGCTGCGCGTGCTGGAGATCGAGGCCGGGTGGGTGCGCACGATCGAGACCGGCGAGTTCGAGGTGTTCGTGCTGCCGCTCGCCGGATCGCTCACCGTCGAGGTCGACGACGAGCGCTACGAGCTGCGGGGCCGCGAGTCGGTGTTCACCCGCGTCACGGACTTCGCCTACGTCCCGCGCGACGCCTCCGTCCGACTGTCCTCAGAGGACGGTTGCACCGTCGCGCTGCCGATGGCCCGCTGCGAGAACAGGCTGACCCCGAGGTACGGCCCGGCGGAAGGCGTTCCGGTGGAGGTGCGCGGCTCCGGCAACGCGACCCGCCAGGTCACCAACTTCGGCGTGCCGGGCGTGTGGGACCACGCGGACAAGCTCAACGCGTGCGAGCTGATCACCCCGGACGGCAACTGGTCCTCGTACCCGCCGCACAAGCACGACGAGTCGGAGCCGTGCGAGGTGAACAACGAGGAGATCTACTACTTCCGCATCGCCGGCCGCGACGCGATCACCCCGTCCCGCACCGGTTTCGGGTTCCACCGCACCTACACCGACGACGGCACGATCGACGAGGACGTGACCGTGCGCGACGGCGACGTCTTCCTGATCCCGCGCGGCTACCACGGCCCGTGCGTCGCGGCGCCCGGCTACCCGATGTACTACCTGAACGTTCTCGCAGGTCCTGGCCCCGAACGCTCGATGGCGTTCTGCGACGACCCCGCCCACACCTGGATCCGGGACAGCTGGGCGACCCAGGAGCTCGACCCGCGTTGCCCGGTCACGACTGCCGAGGGGCGGACCAAGTGAAGCTCACGACCGCGCAGGCCCTGGTCCGCTGGATGCTGGCGCAGCGGACCGAACTGCAGGACGGCACCACCGCGCCGCTCTTCCCCGGCGTCTTCGCGATCTTCGGCCACGGCAACGTGCTCGGGCTCGGCAACGCCCTGGAGGAGGTGCGCGACCGCCTCCCGGTGTGGCGCGGCCAGAACGAGCAGGGCATGGCGCTCGCGGCGGTCGGCATCGGCAAGGCCACGCACCGCCGTCAGGTCGGCGTCGCCACGTCGTCCATCGGTCCCGGCGCGCTGAACATGGTCACCGCGGCCGGTGTCGCGCACGCCAACCGCCTGCCGCTCCTGCTGCTGCCCGGCGACACGTTCACCGGCCGCGCGCCCGACCCCGTTCTCCAGCAGGTCGAGCACTTCCACGACCCGACCGCGACCGTCAACGACGCGTTCCGCGCGGTCAGCCGCTACTTCGACCGGATCACCAGGCCCGAGCAGCTGCTCTCGACGTTGCCGCAGGTGGCGCGGGTCCTGACCGACCCGGCGGACTGCGGCCCGGTGACGCTGGCGCTGCCGCAGGACGTCCAGGCCGAGTCGTACGACTTCCCCGACGCCCTCTTCGCGCCGGTCGTGCACCGCCCGTTGCGCCAACGCCCCGACCTCATCGCGCTGGCCGAGGCCGCGACCGCGATCCGCAACGCCTCCAGGCCGTTGCTGGTCCTGGGCGGTGGTGTCCGCTACTCGGGCGCGGCGGGCCGGGCGCTGCGGTTCGCCGAGCAGCACGACATCCCGGTCGTCGAGACCACCGCGGGCCGCACGCTGGTCCCGCACGAGCACCCGCTGCACGCCGGCCCGCTCGGCATCACCGGCTCGACCTCGGCCAACGTCCTCGCGGGCGAGGCCGACGTGGTGATCGCCGTCGGCACCCGCCTGCAGGACTTCACCACCGCGTCCTGGACGGTCTTCTCCCCGGACGCGCACCTGGTCTCGTTGAACGCGGCCCGCTTCGACGCCGTGAAGCACGGCTCGTTCGCCCTGGTCGCCGACGCCGACGAGGGCCTGCGCGAGCTGACCGACGTCCTCGCAGACTGGCAGGCCCCGGCGACCTGGTCCGCCCGCGCCGTCGCCGAGCGCACGAAGTGGGACGCCCACATCACGTCCCTGCGCGCCCCGGCCGAGGGCCTCCCGACGTACGCGCAGGTCGTGGGCGTCGTGAACGACGTCAGCGAACCCACCGACTACGTCATGACGGCGTCCGGCGGCCTCCCCGGCGAGCTGATCGGCGGCTGGCGCGCCACCGGCGAGTCCACGATGGACGTCGAGTACGGCTTCTCCTGCATGGGCTACGAGCTGGCCGGCGCCTGGGGAGCCGCGATCGCGCACACCCGGGGCGTCGTCACGACGCTGCTCGGCGACGGCAGCTACCTGATGATGAACTCCGAACTGTTCAGCGCTGCCTTCGCGGGCCACGGCTTCGTCGCCGTCGTCTGCGACAACGACGGCTTCGCCGTGATCCACCGCCTGCAGACGGGCCAGGGCGGCGCGGGCTTCAACAACCTGTACGCCGACTGCACCACCGTCCACGCCGAACCGCCGCGCACGGACTTCGCGGCGCACGCGGCGGCGCTGGGCTGCGCGGTCTTCGCCGTCGACGCGCTCGCGGACCTCGAAAGCGCTTACCGCAAGGCGCGCGAGGCGGCCGTGGCCGAGCAACGGCCCGCCGTGGTCGTGATCCGCACGCACCCGTCGTCGTGGACCGAGGCCGGGGCGTGGTGGGAGGTCGGCGTGCCGGAGATCTCACATCGCGCGGAGATCGCCCACGCCCGCGCGGACGTGCAGGAAGGCAAAGCCAGGCAGGTTCGCTACCTGAGCTGAACTCCAACAGCGGATACCGCGACACCGTTCTCTGTGGTGAAGATGGCCCACAGTGAACAAGCGGATGTCCAGGCTCGGGGCGGTGGCCCTGGTCGTACTCGGTGTCGCCCTGGTGGTGCCGCAGGCCTCTCCGCGATCGATGGTCTTCGGTGGACTGCTGGTCGCCGCGGGAGCCGCGCTGGCGTGGCGCCAGGTCAGGGACGGCCAGTTCGTCGACCGCTACCGCAGGGCGCTCGACCACCTCGGCAGCGACGTGGCCGAGGAACGGCTCGACGGGCTGCGCCTGCTGGAGGAGATCGCGACGGACTCGGCGCGGACCAGGCCGCTCGTGGACGACACGGTGGCCGACTTCCTGCGCGAGCGCTCGCCGTGGCCGACCGAGGAGCAGCCGTCCGCTGAACGGCGGGACGTCGAGGCCGCCCTCGCGCTGCTCACCCGCTGGCCGACCGTGGGTCTCGACCTGTCGCACGTCGACCTGCGCGGCGCCGAGCTCGGCAAGCTGGAGCTCGCGGGCGCGGTGCTCCGCCGGTCCAACCTCACCGGCGCGCGCCTGCTCGGCACGTGCCTCGACGGGTGCGTGCTCGACGCCAGCGAACTGCGGGACGCGGACCTGCGCGGGGCGTCGTTGCGCAACGCCTCCCTGCGGGTGGCGTGCCTCGAAGGCGCCGACCTCCGGGCCGCCGATCTCACGGACGCGGACCTGCGCGGCGCCGACATGCGGGCCGTCAACCTGGACAAGGCCGCCCTGACCGGCGCCCGCGTGAACCGCGGGACGTTGTGGCCGCCGGACTTCACACCGGCACGTGTCTCTGCGTCACTGTTCAGTGACTGAGACAACCCCAACGCCGGGAACAACCCGCCCGTGACCTCCCTTGAACGTTTCGTCAGGTCTCGAACGTTCGCAAGGGAGCCCCCGAAGTGAGCCAGCTCTTCTCCCCGTTCACCCTCCGCTCGGTCACGTTGCCCAACCGCATCGCGGTCAGCCCGATGTGCCAGTACTCGGTGTCGAAGGAAGACGGCGTGCCCACCACCTGGCACCTCGTGCACCTGGGTTCCCGCGCGGTCGGCGGCGCGGGTCTCGTCATCGCCGAGGCCACGTCCGTCGAGCCGCGCGGCCGGATCTCGCCGCAGGACACCGGCATCTGGAACGACGAGCAGGTCGAGGCGTGGAAGCCGATCGTCGCGTTCATCAAGGAGCACGGCGCGGTGCCCGCCATCCAGCTCGCGCACGCGGGCCGCAAGGCCATCGGCGACTGGGTGCCGGTGTCGTCCACGACCGAACCGTTCCCCGGCGGTAACCAGCCGGAGAAGCTGACCGGCACGTCCGAGATCGTCAAGGCGTTCGTCGACGGCGCGCTGCGGGCGCGTGAGGCCGGCTTCGAGGTCATCGAGATCCACGCCGCCCACGGCTACCTGCTGCACCAGTTCTACTCGCCGCTCACGAACGAGGGCAGCCTGGAGGAACGCATCGCCCTGTCCGTCGAGATCACGGCGGCCGTGCGCGCGGCGGTCGGCCCCGACGTGCCGGTGTTCGTGCGGATCACCGGCAGCGACTGGGTCGAGGGCGCGTGGACGTCCGACGACAGCGTCGTGCTGGCACAGGCGCTCAAGGCCGCGGGTGCGGACCTGATCGACGTGTCCAGCGGCGGCATCGTCGCGCAGGCGGACATCCCGATCGGGCCCGGCTACCAGGTGCCGCTCGCCGAGGCGGTGCGGCAGAAGGCAGACGTGCCCACGGGTGCGGTCGGCCTGATCACCGAGGCGAAGCAGGCCGAGCAGATTGTGACGGACGGTTCCGCCGACCTGGTCCTGCTCGCGCGCGAACTGCTCCGCGACCCGTACTGGCCGCTGCACGCGGCGCAGCAGCTGGGTGTGGAGGTCAGGGCGCCGAAGCAGTACGCCAGGGCGTTCTGAAAGAGCCCTCAGAGTTCAAGGGCTGGGCACCGGGGTCACCGGTTGCCCAACCCTTGAACTCCGAAGGCTGAATTCAGCGACGGTAATCGTCGTAGTCGTCGTACGGGTCGTCGTGTGGCTCGTCGCCACCACCACTCCCGTTCGCCGACCTTTCATCAGTCGACAGCTCGCGCTGCAACGCAGCGAAGTCGGTCTCATGAGAGCTGTATTTGAGCTCCCTGGCGACCTTCGTCTGCTTGGCCTTAGCTCGGCCGCGCCCCATGGCTCGACCCCCTCGCACAGGGACGGGGGCGGCCGGGGGAACGGCGGCCCCACTCGTCTCGACAACTGATTCCTGGTAACTACCGTACCGTGCCGATGGGGTTCCTCGCGACGCGGTAGGCGTGAGACGTACCGCCAAATCTCGCGGTGGCCCCCGAGTGGAAGGATGCACAGGTGCCAAGACCGTTCGTCGCCTACCTACGGGTGTACGAACCGTTATCGGTGTTGGACGCACCGCTAGCCTCCAAGGTCGAAAAAGCCCTGGAAGCAGGCCCCGTCCCCCGCTCGGAGGCAGGCGAGAGGGAACGGGAGCTGTGGTTGCGATCACAGTTGGGACAAAAGCTGCTCCCGGGCGAGTCGTTCGACGTCATGACGATCAGTCCGGCCGAGGTTCCGACCTCCGAGGCCGCGCGTGTCGGGCCCGGGCCGCTCGTGTGCCCCCTTGATCTCCGGGCGAGGTCCGCCGCCGCTCTGGTGGGCTTCCTGGCCACCGCGCCGCCGATCCTGCAGGACGCCGCCCTCGACCAGAGCGCCGAAACGGTCCGAGCGCGCGCGTCTGCCGTGATGGCCGAGCTCTCCGCGGGCGCGGTCCACGTGATCTCCACGACGTGGACGGTCCCGCTGCCGTGGTTCGCCCTCGTCGACCCCGCCCAGCGCCGCGTCGTGCTGGCGAGCGCCCAGGACGACCCGGAACGGCAGGTGTCGTGGCGCGTGGCGATGGCGGACGCCCGGCGCAGGGTGGCGAGGGCGCACAAGATCGTCAAGGGCTCCCTGGGCGACGAGGGGCCCGCCAAGATCCTCGCCGACACCGGCCGCTGGCTGGAGCACTTCCACCCGCACTCCGCCGTCGAGCTCGACTACGGCGGCCTGGTGCAGCTGATGGAGGACAAGGACCTGCTGGAGGACACCTCCGCGGCCGACGTGAACGCCATCGTGGACGCCCTCGAGGCGGACGACGCCGAGGAGGTCGCGCTGCGCTACGAGGGGCTGCGCGAGTTCTGGTCCGAGCTCGCCCGCAGGGAACGCCACGGCTGAAGCAGCACCCGCGCGGTCACCCCGCAGGCAGCGGCGAGCAGCATCGCCGCGGGCCACGCCACGGACGTCGCCACGAAGGCGGCGATCGGCGGGGTGATCGCGGCGCTCAGGTAGTTGGCCGAGTTCTGCATGGCGAGCGCCGTCCCGCCGCGGCCCGCCGGCGCGAGCTCCATCGCCTCGGTGACGGCGAGCCCGTTCCAGCAGACGGACACCGCCGTCGTCGGGATCAGCACGGCCACCAGGGCCCAGACCGGCGCCTGGTCGAGTGCCGCGATCAGCACGAGCCCGCCGACCGTGACCAGGGACAGGATCTTCAACGGCCCGATCCGGTTGCGCACCCGGTCCGACCACACGCCCACCCCGAGCCGGGCCGCGCCACCGATCACCTGGGCGATCGCGAAGATCGTCGCCGCCACGCCGACCGCCACGCCGCGGTGGTCGTGCAGCAACGCCACGAGCAACGTCGTCGTCGTGAACTGCGGCACCACCAGCAGCCCGCTGGCCAGCGACAACCGCAGCAGCCTCGGGTCCTTCAAGATCAGCCCGTGGTCCGTCGACGCCCGGATCGCGCCCGGTGGTTCGCGGACCCAGAGCGCCACCGCCAGCGCCACCAGGCCGGTCGCACCGGCCAGCACCACCATCGCCCCCGGCACGCCCGCCAGCGCGGCCACAGCGGGCAGCACGGCGGCCGTGAGGGCGGCCCCGAGCGGCGTCGCGGTCTGCCGCACCCCGATCGCGAACCCGCGTTGCGCAGCGCCGAACCACGACATCACGGCCCGTCCGCTCGCGGCGTTGACGCTCGCCCCGAAGAGCCCGGCGCCGAGCAACGCGGCCCCGGCCACCCAGGCGTTGCCGAACGCGGCCGCCGCCAGGCACCCGGCCGCCCCCACGCCGCCGATGGTCATCACGAGCCGTTCGCCGTGCCGGTCCGCCGCGAAGCCCCACGGCACGAGCGCGATCATCGTGCCCAGGTTGACGGCGCCCAGCAGCAGCCCCACCTGGGGCAACGTCAGGTCGAAGTGATCTCTGAGCTGGGGGCTGATCGCCGGCAGACCGAGGAAGACGGCCGCGTTGGTGCCTTGAGCCAGAGCCCCGATGAACAGAACGACCCAGCGGTACCCCATAGGGGCACGCTAGGTCGGCTGTTCAGAAAGTGGAACGGTTGTCTTATCTCTTGGGACGGCGGTGTCCGCGCTCCGCGGCCAGCAGCTCGTCCACCGAGGCACTCCCGCGCTGGTAGCGCGAGGCGATCTCGGCGTTGAGCTTGTCCACCACCACCTGCACCTCACGCCGCCGCACCGACACGGACGCCTCTTCCGAGATGAACGTCTCCAGCACCTCGATGAGCTTCGCGTCGTCGAGCGAGCTCACGTCGGAGAGGTCCACGTCGGAGATGAGCGCCTCTACGTGCCGTTGATGCGCATCAGCCCGTGACGGCTCATGGGTCTGATAGCGACCGAGACCGGTCGCGGGACCCACGGCGTTCGTGGAGAGAATCGTGGCCAGCTGCTCTACGACGGCCGAACCACCGGAGCTGCGACGCTCCTGCTCCGCGCGCACGATGTCGATGCGCGCGTGCAACAGCCGTCGCAGGTAGGACAGATCTGTCTCTTCCTGCGCAGCCTCGTCGCGGAGCTCGCGCACCTCTACGAGCGGGCGCTGCTCGACGCCCTCCGTGTAGTCGGGGGCGAGCACCCTGTCGATTCGGCGGCGCCCGCCAGGACGCACCTCGATCACGTGTCCATCCTGCGGTAGATCCTCCTCACCCGCCAACACATCCCATGCACCAAACTTGTCTCAAATGTGCACACCCAGGAGCTTTCGCGCCTCGTCCGGTGTCAGAGCGGGTCGCTGGGCGATCTTGGACAACCCCGCGGCACGTGCCACGAGCTGTGCGTTGTCGCGCACCGGCACCCCCCGCGAGTAGCTGACGGTGTCTTCCATACCCACTCGGAGGTGCCCACCCGCACCCAAAGCGGTGAACATCACGGGAAGGGTCGTCCGGCCGATCCCGGTGGCGGAGAACGTCGCGCCGTCCGGCAGCGCGTTCACGGCGGCGACCAGCGTGGCCGCGTCACCGGGCATGCCGCCCGGCACACCCATCACGAAGTCGACGTGCACGTGCCCGCCGGCGGGCAGGCCGTGCTGGTCCAGCAGGCGCTTGAGCGACGCGAGCTGCCCGATGTCGAAGATCTCGTACTCGGGCACGATGCCGCGTTCCTGCATGCCCTTGTGCAGGGAGACGATGAACTCCCAGCGGTTCATGAACACGTCGTCGCCGAAGTTGACGGTGCCCATCGTGCAGGACGCCGAGTCCGGCGCCGCCTCCAGCACGCGCAGCCGGTCGGCCTCGGGATCGTGCACCGACCCGCCGGTCGAGAGCTGCACGACGAGGCCGGTCTCGGTGCGCAGGGCCTCGACGGTCGCCTTGAGCCGACCCAGGTCCAGCGACGGCTTCGCGTCCTCGCCGCGGATGTGGACGTGGATCATCGCCGCGCCGACCTGCTCGCAGCTCTGCGCCGTCGAGACCAGCTCTTCCAGGGTCACCGGAAGCTGCGGGACGTCGGCTTTCGCGTGCTCCGCTCCGGTGGGAGCGACAGTGATGAGCGTGCCCTGAGACATGTACCGGGACTGTAGCGGTCCGGTCACCAACCTTCACCGTCGCTTCCGGCGCCCAGCAGGACACCTCGCGGCACCGCCCCCACGCCCCCATATGCCCGATATGGGGGCGTGGGGGCGGCACCGCGATGCGCCCGTCTGAACGTCGAAAGCGCAGGTGAAGGCTGGTGACCGGACCGCTGGGCTCAACCCCTCAAGTTGCGAACAGCCTCTCGACCCAGTCCGGGCGTGTCAGCAGGCACCGAGTCGGGGTCGATCCGGGCGGGAACCTCCCGTTCGGGGGCACCGGCGAGCAGCTCGGCGTCCACCGGCACGGACCGCTTGACCAGCGCCAACGCGATCGGGCCCAGCTCGTGGTGCTGCACCACGCTGCCCACCCGGCCGACCGCGCGGCCGTCCAGCGTGACCGGGTCACCGGTCTCCGGCGTCCCGTCGGCAGAACCATCCAGGTGGAGTAGGAGCATGCGTCGCGGCGGGCGTCCCACGTTGTGGACCTTCGCGACCGTCTCCTGGCCGCGGTAGCAGCCCTTGCTCAGGTGCACGGCCGGGTCGATCAGGCCGACCTCGTGCGGGATCGTGCGCTCGTCGGTGTCGACGCCCTGGCGTGCGCGCAGCGACTCGACCCGCAGCGCCTCGAAGGCGAAGCTGCCGGCCGGGCGCGCGCCCGCGTCCGTGATCCGCTGCCACCACGCGGCCTTCTCGCCGCGCGGGACGAGCAGGTCGAACGAGTGCTGACCGGGCCACGACGTGCGGCGCACGAAGCCCTCGCCGAGCGCGTCGGCGTCGGACGGCACCGGGACGCCGAGCTTCTCCAGCACCGCGGGGGCGTCCGGGCCGGTGATCGTCAGCAGCGCGAACTCCTCGCTGGCGTCGCGCGGCTCGACCTTCGACCAGAAGACCATCTTCTTCAGGTACGCCAGCAGGTCGTCGACCTGCTCGACGTCCAGGAACACCGTGCCGCCGACGTTCGCGACGACCATGTGGTGCTCCAGGCGGCCCTGCGCGTCCAGGACCAGCGCCTCGGTCGCCGCGCCCTCGCCCAGCTGCTCGAAGTGCTGGCTGGTGAGCTGGTGCAGCCAGGTGAGCCGGTCCTGGCCGGGGATCGCGATGACACCGCGGTTCGACCGGTCCACCACGACGACCGACCGGGCGGCCGACCGTTGCTCGGCGAACGGGTCCCCGTAGTGCCAGGCGACGCCGGCGTCGGTGGTGTCGTCGGGCGGCGGGACGGCTCCGGGGAGAGTCACTCGGTCTCCTGGTTCAAGCAGTCGCGGCACGTGCCGGACAGGGCGAGATGGGTTGCATCAAGTTCGAACCCGTCCCGAGCCCGCAATGTTCCGACCAACGGGTCGAGAAGCTCACACGGGATCTCCTGGACAGCGCCGCACACGTGGCACACGAGGTGCACGTGCTGGTGGTCGTCGACCGAGTAGCTCGGCGCACCGTGGCCCAGGTGCGTGTGCCGAACCAGTCCGAGCCGGTCGAGGAGGTCGAGCGTGCGGTAGATCGTCGTGATGTTGACCGTCGGCGCCGTCTCCTGGACGCGCTGACAGATCTGCTCGGGTGTCGCGTGTTCCAGCGACCTGACCGCGTCCAGCACGAGCTGACGCTGCGGCGTCATCCTCATGCCGCGGTCGTGCAGCGTTTTGCGCAGCCCTCTTGCGGTCTCCACATACCTGATGTTAGTAGGCTCGTTCCATGCGCGTGCTGGCACTGCTCGACGGAACCCTCGCTGACCCCGACTCGCCGCAGATCCGCGTCGAGGACCTCGGACTCATGCGCGGTGACGGCGTGTTCGAAACGATCCTCGTGGTCGACGGGAAGCCCCGCGAACTCACGCCCCACCTGGACCGGCTCGACCGGTCCGCGGCCATGCTCGACATGCAGCCCCCGCCGCGGGCGGAGTTCGAGCGCGCGGTCGAGCTCGTGATCGGCAACTGGGCGGGCGGCAAGGAGTTCGCCCTCAAGCTCGTCTACACCCGCGGCGTCGAGGGCGGCGACGGCACGCCCACCGGCTTCGCGCTGGGCATGGAGATCGGCGCGAAGGTGCTCAAGCAGCGCGCGGAGGGCCTGTCCGCCGTGACGCTGGACCGCGGCATCGACGCCGACCTCGCGTCGCGCGCGCCGTGGCTGCTGCTGGGCGCCAAGTCGTTGTCGTACGCGATCAACATGGCCGCGCTGCGCGAGGCCGAGCGCCGCGGTGCCGCCGAGGTCGTCTTCACGACGTCGGACGGCTCGGTGCTCGAAGGCCCGACCTCGACGCTGATCCTGGTGCGCGGCAAGACGCTGGTGACGCCGCCGTCCGAGCTCGGCATCCTGCCGGGCACCACGCAGTACGCGCTGTTCCGCGCCGCCGAGCGCGCCGGCTGGACCGTCTCCGTGGAGCCGATCCAGACCAGCGAGCTCTACGACGCCGAGGGCGTGTTCCTGGCGTCCAGCGTCCGCAAGATCACGCGGGTGAACGTGCTGGACGGCAAGCAGCTGGCCGACTCGTCGGCCCTGCTCACCGAGCTGCAGGGCCTGTACGAGTCGGAGTACTGATCTTCTAGCGGAGTCCGGCGTCGACCGCGGCCATCAACGGGCCGCGGTCACCCGACATCTCCCAGAACATCGCGCCCAGCAGGTTCTTCGACTTGAGCCACGCGGTCTTCTTCTGGATCGACCAGGCGTCGTCGAAGGTCCACCACTGGTTGCCGGTGTAGCAGGACGTCGCGACCGCCACCTCGTCGTGGAAGACGGTGCAGTTCGGCACCGACGCGACGAGGTTGGCGTACCCGCGCGTGCCCGCCTCTTCGGGGAACTGACCGGGAGCCGCACCTCCCGCGGTCTGCCACTCGCCGTTCTTGCCGCCGTTGGCCACGTTCTGCCAGCCACGTCCGTAGAACGCGAGCCCGAGCGTGATCTTCCGCGACGGCACGCCGGCGTCGAGGTAGGCCTGCACGGTGCTCTCGACGCTGAACTTGGTGGTGTACGGGTCGTCCGGGTCGGTGTACAGGTTGCCCTGGTGGCCGGTCCGGTTCGGCTCCCACGAGTTGTCGCTGCCGGAGCCGTGGAAGTCGTAGCCCTGGACGTTGAAGATGTCCATCGACTGCGCGACCCGCCCGAGCTCCCAGCCGGCCTGGATCTTGCCGGGGTCGGCCGGGGTGAACGCGGTGAGCTGGTACCGCTTGCCGGTCGTGGTGCTGTAGGCGTCCATCTGCCGCCGGAACTCCTCGATCAACAGGGTGTTGTTGACCTTGTCCTGCGGCCCGAAGTGGTTGCCCGCGTGGCCTTCCGCGCCCGGCCACTCCCAGTCGAGGTCGAAGCCGTCGAAGATGTTCGCCGCCGTGCCGGGGCCGCCCGCGCCGTTGTAGACGGGCAGGTTCCCCTTGAGGTAGACGTCGATGCACGACGCCACGAACTTCTTGCGCGCCGCGTCCGTCGCCGCCACGTCGGAGAAGTACTTGGAGTACGTCCAACCGCCGAGCGAGATCAGCACCTTGAGGTTCGGGAACTTGGCCTTGAGCTTCTTGAGCTGGTTGTAGTTGCCGCGCAACGGTTCCCATCCGCTGTCCGCCACGCCGTCGACGGACTGCGCCGCGCTCATCGGCCTGCTGTAGTCGGCTTCCGCGTCGCCCGCGCCGTCACCCTGGTTCGGGTCCTGCGGGTTCGGGCTCGTGCCCTTCGTGACGCCGTGCAGGCACGTCAGGTTGACCGGGTCGATGTTGCCGAACGCGTAGTTGACGTGCGTCATCTTCGCGGCGTCCATGTCCTTCACGAAGTACTGGCGTCCGTAGATGCCCCACTGCACGAAGTACCCGACACGGGCGTAACCGCCGACGATGTCACCAGTGCGTTCGTTGAGCGCGTTGCTCGGCTGGGACACGTTGTCGTAGATGTCCCTTGCACGCACGGTGAACGTGTAGTTCGTGGACGGCGAGAGGCCGGCCACGACCGCGGTGGTGCCGACGACGGTGGTCTTCAGCGTGCTGCCCACGTAGACGTCGTAGTTCGCGACGCCCTTGTTGTCCGTGGAGGCGTTCCAAGCCAACGTGACGCTGCCGGCGTCCTTGGCCGTCGCGCGCAGGTTGCCCGGCGCGGTCGGCGGCGTGGTGTCGTCGGCGGGGTTGTTGGTGGTGACGCTGACCGCGTTGCTCGCAGGGCTCTGCGTGCCCTTGGAGTCCTTGGCCCGCACCGTGAACGTGTACGCGGTGTTCGGGTTCAGGCCGGTGATGGTCGTGGACGTGGTGGTGGAGGTGCCCACGACGTTGGTGCCGCTGTAGACGTCGTAGCTCGCGACGGGGAGCGAGCCCGGCGTGGAGGCGTTCCACTGCAGGCTGACCGAGCGAGTGGTCTTCGTCGGCGACGTGAGGTTCGCCGGCGCAGTCGGCGGGGTGTCCGCGCTGCCGTCGCAGTTGGCGTTGCTGATGCGGCACGTCGTCGGGTCGACGTTCTGACTGATGGAGAACGTCGGGCTGTACGGCTCGGTGCTCGCGCCGGGGTTGATGGTCTTGTTGTAGAAGGCGGGGGTCACGGTGACCTGGTTGCCGTTCTGCGCGACCGTGCCGTTCTGGCCGTTGCTCACCGTCACGCCGTTGGGCAGCGTGAGCTGGATCGACCAGTCGGTGACCGCTGCGCTGCCGTGGTTGCGCACGACGAACTTGGCGGTGCCCGCCGCGACCGAGTACTCGGCGGTGAGCCCGGTCGGAGCAGGCGGTGCCGTGCCACTGCCGTCGCACGCCATGTTGTTGATGGTGCAGGCGGTCGGGTCGACCGCGGAGCTCATCGTGAACGTGGGGCTGTACGGCTCGGTGTTGCGCCCGGCCGGCAGGTTGTTGATGTAGAAGGCAGGAGTGAGCGTCACCCTCGTGCCGTTCTGGGTGATCGTCGCGTTCTGCGGGTTGCTCGCGGTCACCCCGGCGGGCAGGTCGAACTTGACCGACCAGCCGTTGAGCGCGGCCGTGCTCGCGTTGGCGACCACGAACTTGCCCGTCGTGCCGGAGCGGGAGAAGGTCGCGGTGATGCCCGTGTCGGCCTGTGCGGGGACCGCCAACGCGAGGAGCGCGACCAGACTTGTTAGCAGGGCAGGGATTCGGCGCATGCGGAACTCCAGTTTGGTAGAGGTTCCGCGGCGGCCTGGGCGTTACGGTATTTGGTCTGGACCACTAACGTCAATGGGTCCGGTGGTCAGTCGACGGGCCTGAACCGGACGGTCGTCCCCGGCCGTGCCTGCCCGAGAAAGTGCAGGTGGTCGTGGTCGACGACGCCGATGACGGGGTAGCCGCCCGTGGTCGGGTGGTCGTTGAGGAACACCACGGGCTGCCCGTCCGGCGGCACCTGCACCGCGCCGGTGATCATCCCCTCGCTGAGAATCTCCCCGTCACGACGATTCAGCTTGGTTCCTCGAAGCCTCGCGCCGACCCGGTTGCTGCGGTCCGACACCGTCCACTCGCCTTGTGCCAACTGGGTTCCGGCGTCGTCGAACCAGTCGTCCCGCGGGCCGAGCCTGATCGGGATGACCAACGTTTGCAGTGTTCGTGCCGGTGGCACCACATCCGCGTGATTCGGTCGCGCCGGCGTCCCAAGGCTTAGGACGTCGTTGTCCCGCAGCGGTTCTGGACCGATTCCGCTGAGCAGGTCGGTGGACTTGCTGCCCAGTTCCTCCTCTGCCTCGATGCCGCCGGAGATGGCAACGTACGTGCGCAGCCCGGTCGCTGGCGTGCCGATCGTGATGTGCTGGTCCGGGGCGATGTCGAGCGGCTGGTGCGAGTCCCTGAGCCTGCCGTCGACGTGGATCCTCGTGCTCGGGCCGGTGACCGCGATCGTGCAGGCGGTGTGGGCTACGAGCTCCGCGCCGCCGAGGAGGAGTTCCAGTCCGGCGGCGCTCTCCTCGTTGCCGACGAGTCGGTTGGCGAGCTTGAGGCTGTGCTGGTCGAGCGCGCCGGACGGGGGGACGCCGAGGTGCGCGTGGCCTGGGCGGCCCAGGTCCTGGATGAGCGCCTGGGGGCCGGTCTTGAGGATGGTGATCGTGCGGCTCTTGCTCATGCGATCACGAACCTGACCTGGTCGCCCGGCTGCATCAGTGCGGGGGTCTCGGCCTTGGCGTCGAACAGGGTGATCTCGGTCCGTCCGATGAGCCGCCAGCCGCCCGGCGTTGCCCTCGGGTAGGCCGCGGTGAACTCGCCCGCGATGCCGACCGAGCCCTGCGGAACCCTGGTCCGCGGCGAGTCGAGCCGGGGCTGCTGGAGGTGCGGCGGCAACCCGGTGAGGTAGGCGAAGCCGGGCGCGAACCCGCAGAACGCGACCTCGTAGGTGGCGGCGGTGTGCTGCTTGACGACGTCGTCCGGCGTCGTGCCGGCCGTCTCGGCCACGAGGTCCAGGTCGGGTCCGTCGTAGATCACCGGGATGGTGATCTCGCGCGGGTGCGTCTGGGGGACGTTGCCGAGGTCGACGGTCCTGAGGACCTCTCTGACCTGGGTGAGCGCACCCTTGACCAGCACCGTTCGCGCCGCCGGGACCAACTCCTCGACGCCGTCCAGGTGCTGGAGGGCCGCGCGCACGGCCGCCACCTCGCCCAACGAGTCGACCTCGACCAGGAGCGCGTCGGCTCCGCAGCGTCGCAGAAGCATGCACCCATGCTACGGGGAATCGTGGGATTGTTGAACAATCCGACACGTAGATCGTTCAACAATCCCGCAATCCAACGACCAGAGCGCCGGATCGTTCAACAATCCGGCGTCCTGCAACCCGAAGGGCGGGCTGAGCGGGAGCTAGCCGACGATGCGCTTGAGGTGTGCCGACGCGTGCGGCTGCATGTCCTGGCCCACCATGGCGCGTTCCTCGACGTACGCGAGGTCGCCGTTCACCACGCCGTACAGGCGCTGCGCGGCCTTGACCTCCTTGGCCGTGGCGGAGCGGATGACGGCGTCCGTCTCGAACTCCCACGACGTCTGCGTGCGCACCTTGCCGTAGTACAGCTCCACGATGCCCGTGTTGTGCGTCAGCAGCAGCTCGATCGAGTCGTCCGGCTGCGGCCGCCAGAAACCCTGCTCGCGCGCGGCCGGACGGATCACCTCGCCGGCCTCGTTGAGCAGCCACGAGCGCGCCTCGTACACGAGGAACGGGCGGCCGTCGTGGGCGAACGTGATCTGCTGGCCGAACCGGAACGGGCCCTCGATCGTCGGGTAGACGATCTCGCCCTCGCCTCGCCACACGCCGACCAGCGGCAGGACGCCCAGCAGGGCGTCGTTCAGGTCCGCACCCTCGCGGAGGTTCGCCGTGTCGCCCGGGATGGGCATGTCGGCGAACTGCGGGAGGTTGCGTTCCCTCGTGGCGGCCGCGCGTTCCTCGGCCAGGCGGATGGCCTCGTCGCCGCTGCTCATCGCTGGTCGGAGTAGAGGCGGTAGACGACGTAGCCGGCGAACCACATAACGGCGATCGTCACTAGCACCAGGAGTCCGGTGAAGATGTGTTCCACGGGGAGAGGATATCTCGGGTGGGTTGACGTGCAGGGTTGTGGTGGTGGACGACACCGGTTGCGTGCGCCCGTGCCGGTTGGTGCCGCGGCTTGTGCGGGCGTGTTCCTGTTTCGTACGCGACGGCTCGCCTTCGGCTTCGCAGCCGCGATCAGGTGCCCCGCACGTGGAAGGCCCCGGCGGTGCGTCACCGCCGGGGCCTTCGTCATACCGACCAGGTCTAGGCGACCGCGATCTCCACCGCGTGCACGCCGGGGCCGTCGGCCGACACGTCGGCCTGGCCGTTGCCCGTGCGGTGCAGCGCGCGGACGGTCCAGCTGCCCGGCGCGGCGAAGAAGCGGAAGTCGCCCTCCGGCGAGGTGACGACCTCGGCGGTGAACTCGCCCGTGGAATCGAGCAGGCGCACGAAGGCGCCGCCGACCGGGGTGCCGGCCGAGAGGACCTTGCCTTCGAGCACGGTCTCCGTCGTGGAGGCCTCGATCGTGCCGCCCTGTGCGGGGGCGCCGCAGCCGTTGGTCATGGTGATCAGGCCTCCTTGCCGGAACCGAGCTCGATCGGCACGCCGATCAGCGAGCCGTACTCCGTCCAAGAACCGTCGTAGTTCTTGACGTCTTCGTGGCCGAGCAGCTCGCGCAGGGCGAACCAGGTGTGCGAGGAGCGCTCGCCGATGCGGCAGTAGGCGATGGTCTTGCGGCTGCCGTCGAAGCCCGCCTCGGCGTACAGGGCGCGCAGTTCGTCGTCCGACTTGAAGGTGCCGTCCTCGTTGGCCGCCTTGGACCACGGGACGTTGACGGCGGACGGGATGTGGCCGCCGCGCTGCGCCTGCTCCTGCGGGAGGTGGGCCGGGGCGAGGAGCTTGCCGGAGAACTCGTCGGGGGAGCGCACGTCGACGAGGTTCTTGTTGCCGATGGCGTCGACGACCTCGTCGCGGAACGCGCGGATCGACAGGTCCTGCTCCTGCGCGACGTACGAGGTGGCCGAGCGGACGACCTCTTCCTTGTCCAGCGGACGGCCGTCGAGCTCCCACTTCTTGCGGCCGCCGTCGAGCAGCTTCACGGCCGTGTGGCCGTAGAGCTTGAAGTACCAGTACGCGTACGCCGCGAACCAGTTGTTGTTGCCGCCGTAGAGGATGACGGTGTCGTCGTTGGAGATGCCCTTGGCCGAGAGCAGCTTCTCGAAGCCCTCGCGGTCGATGAAGTCGCGGCGGACCGGGTCCTGCAGCTCGGTCTTCCAGTCGATGCGCACGGCGCCGGGGATGTGGCCGCCTTCGTACGCGGTGGTGTCCTCGTCGACCTCCGCGAACACGACGCCGGGCGCCTGGAGGTTCTCCTCGGACCAGGCGGCCGAGACCAGCACGTTCTCACGGCTCATGGGAAATTGCTCCTGTTGGTAGTTATTGCGGTCGAGCGAGGGCAGGCACGTACCTGCGCAGCACGAGGTACATCTCGCACCCGAGGCACAGGCCCAGCGCGGCGTTCAAGAGCGCTGCCACCAGTGCGAAGCCGGTTGCCACCATGCCGAGCGTGGTGAGGCCCGTGGCGTAACCGAGGGTGCCGATCAGGGCGAAGACGAAGCCGACGCCTTGCGCGAACCGCAACGGGGCGGCTTCCTCGCGTTCGGTGGTCGGGGTCAGGCGGGGCTGGATCGCGTAGCGGTAGACGTGACCCCACGGGTTCAGCTTCAGCGAGATGAACGCGCACATCGCGAACAGCACCGTCTGGGCGGCGAGGAGACGCCACCAGCCGGTGAGCAACACGATCGCGAGGATGACGGTGGTCATCCAGGCGGAGAAGCGCGGTCCGCGCGGGTCTACAGGGGAGTCTTTGGGCACGACGACCTCCGGGCAAACGGACGAGGGGATTCAGTCCGGCAGAGGTAGCTGATGGGCGTCAAGCAGCCCAGTTCAGCTCGTCGTGCGACACAGGCTGCTGCGCACGCGGCACAGGTCAACCGCGCGTCGCTTCGTGAGCAGCAAGGTCATGGCAGCGAGGGTAGCCCTCAATCCCTCGGTGCGGGAGGTATGTCCACTTGATGGAACAGTGCAGGTCTACCCGATCGGATTAGGGCAAATGCGGGCGCAGCGCGTCCAGCAACGCGTCGCGTTTCGGCACGCCGCCGACTCGCAACACCTCGGTCCCGTCCGCGCGGAGAGCCAGCGTCGTGGGGGTCCGCATGACGCCCAGCGACGCGGCCACGTCCGGGAGGTTCGTGACGTCCAGTTCGGCGTGCGCGAGGCCGTCCGTGCGGTCGGCGAGGTCGCGCAGGATCACCTTCGCGTGCCGGCACGGCGCGCAGAACGTCGTGGAGAGCTGCACCAGCGTCACCCCCGGCGCGACGAGCAGGTCGCGCACGGGAGCGGGCAGGTCGGGGACAGGCGACGAAGAAGAGGAGATGCGGCCCTCGCGGACCTTGAGCAGCACACCGATCGCACCGGCCACGGCCAGCGCGCCCAGCAGCGCCCACACACCTGTCATCGCTGGACCAACGGTACATCCGCGATCTCGCCGGACAGCTTGAACGAACCGCTCTCCACCTCGACGGCCGTGGGCACCGCGCCGAACGGCAGCGTGCCAGGGTCGATCTTGATCGCGAGCGCCTGACGCAGCTGCGGGATGATCTGCTTCAACGACGCGTCGTTCAGCTCGATGTCGTCGATGTTGATCTGGATGGCACCGCTGACCAGCGCGATCTGCCCGTACGCGGTGAGCGACACGACCTTGCCGGCCACGTTCGTCTCGCCGGAGAGCTTGATCGCGGCGGTCGTCTTGGGAGCGGCGGTGTCGGCCTGGGCGGGCGCGTCGACGCGGTTGTCCGGCTCGATCGAGAGCTTGTCGAACGGCGTCACCTGGTTCGCGAGCCGGTTCAGGTCCAGCGCCTTGATCCGCACGCTGCCCTTCACGGTGTCGATCGTCGCCTTGGAGACGTTGCCCGCCAGCAGGTCCCCGAGCGCCACGCGGGTGTGCAGCAGGTCGGCCTCGACGTCCAGGTCGCGCAGGTCGACGCCCTGCTGCTCGTCCTTGACCGGCACGCCGGACGCGCGGATCTCCACGTGCTGGTAGTCGCCGCGCAACGCCTGCAGCGCGAACGGGAACCCGTTGATGCGCACCGACGGGTCCTCGCTGAGCTGCAGCTTCTCCCGCATCCGCTGGGCGATCTGGTACTCGCCCGCCGCGGCGAGCGCGAAGTCGGCCGCCACCAGCAGCACGGCGAGCACGATCAGGGAGACGATGAGGAACTTCCCGCGCCGGGACTTCTTCTTTCGCGGCCGTGCAGGGTTGTGGGCAGTCATTCCTCGTCCTCGACGTTAACGGCGATCCATGCCGCCATCCGGTCTACCAGGTCTGGAGTCGCGGCCGATTCGGCGTGCCGCATGCCGGGTTCGATCCACAACTCGGCATGTCCGGAGGACGCGCGGTGCAGCGACCTGGCATGGTCCACGGAGAAATAGTGGTCCAGGTCACCGTGCACGATCAGCAGTGGGGTCGGTGTGATGCGCCCGACCACCTCCAGCGGACTCTCCGGCGCCTGTACCCAGCTGTCGCCGAGCCGAACCCCCAACGCGCGCGCGGCGAGCTTGCCGTGGGGTTGTTCCAGCAGCCAGTGCACCCGCCGCATGGGAGCGGTCTCGCGCGACCACCAGCGGGCGGGGCCGCTCACCGACACGACCGCGTCGGGCCTCGTCTCCCCCAGCGCCGCGTGCCGCAGCACGATCGACGCGCCCATCGAGAACCCGACCGTGGCGATCTTCGAGTACCCCAGCGAACGGGCCAGCCGCACGCCCGCCTCGATGTCGTGGACCTCGTCGGCGCCGACCGTGGAACGCCCGCCGGACCGTCCGTGGCCGCGGAAGTCGAACGCGATCACGCCCGCGTCGCGAGCGAGCCGGGCCAGCACGCGGGCCACGTACGGGCGGCGCACGTTGTTCGTGAACCCGTGCCCCACAACGAAAGCGACGTCGCTTTCACTCTTGTAGTGGACGCCGTGCAGCCGCACCCCGTCGTGTGACATCGATGTAACAGGGATGACGCCTGTGGAAACAAGTGTGAGCACGGCTTCTTGACCTGGGACTTTCTCGACCGGCACCGGTAGTCTCTCCGTCATCCGCAGGCAACGGGGCCCGGTCACCGTACGCCGCTGGTCTGGTCGAGGGTGACCGACCACGGCCGACTTGGAGGGCGCCGCGATGAGCATCGACGTGCTTCTGCTGACGACAGACCCGGACCCGGAGGCCGTGCTCCCCGCGCTGGCCCTGCTCCCGCACGCGGTCCGCCCGCTGCGTCCCGAGGTCTCCGCGCTGCTCGAGGCCGGACCCCACGACGTCGTGCTGGTCGACGCGCGCACCGACCTGGTCGGCGCCCGCTCGCTGTGCCGCCTGCTCGACTCTTCCGGCGTGGACGTGCCGGTCGTGGCCGTCGTCACCGAGGGTGGCCTGGTCGCGGTCAACTCCGACTGGTCCGTCGACGAGATCCTGCTGCCGAACTCAGGCCCCGCCGAGGTCGACGCCCGCCTGCGGCTGGTCCGCTCGCGCCGCGGCACGTCCCAGCCCGGCGGTGACGGCGCGATCCAGCTCGGCGACCTCGTGATCGACGAGGCCACCTACACCGCGCGCCTCAAGGGCCGCCCCCTCGACCTCACCTACAAGGAGTTCGAGCTGCTCAAGTACCTCGCGCAGCACGCGGGCCGGGTCTTCACCCGCGCGCAGCTGCTGCAGGAGGTCTGGGGCTACGACTTCTTCGGCGGCACCCGCACGGTCGACGTCCACGTGCGACGGCTGCGCGCGAAGCTCGGCCCCGAGCACGAGGCGCTCATCGGCACGGTCCGCAACGTGGGCTACAAGTTCGTCCGCCCGCCGCGTCCCGGCTCGCCCCGTCGCCCCGAGGTCGCCGAGGTGGAGATCGACGACTCCGCCCGCGTTCTGGATGAGCGTTTGATCGCGCGGTAGGTTCGCCTGTGTGGCGCAACTGAGCTGGTTCGAGGAGCTGACGGCCGAGCAGGCCGCCGAGGTGACGGGGCTGTTGCAGGCCGCCGAGAGCACCGACGGCGTGGCGCCGGTCGGCGAGGCCGTGCGACTGCGGATGCGTCCCGGCGCGACCGGCGGCAGGCACCTCCTCGCGCACCTGAACGGCGAGCTCGCCGGGTACGCGCACGTCGACCTGGTCGGCGACGCGGGGGGCAACAAGGTCGCCGAGCTGGCCGTGCACCCGGAGCACCGCCATCAGGGCGTGGGCGAGGCGTTGGTGAACGCGCTCCCACAGGAGTCCCTGCGGATCTGGGCGCACGGCGGTCACCCGGACGCCGAGAAGCTCGCGCAGAAGCTGGGCTTCCGCAAGGTGCGCGAACTGCTGCGGATGCGGCTGCGCGTCCAGAACGACCTGCCGGCGCCCAGGCTGCCGGAGGGCATCACGATTCGCCCGTTCGTGCCGGGTCAGGACGAGGCCGCGGTCGTCTACGTGAACCACCGCGCGTTCGACTGGCACCCGGAGCAGGGCGCGATGTCGGTCGAGGACGTCCAGGCCAAGGAAGAAGAGGACTGGTTCGACGCCGGCGGTTTCCTGCTCGCGGTCGACGCCGACGACCGGCTGGCGGGCTTCCACTGGACCAAGGTGCACACCTCTGAACTGGGCGAGGTCTACGTCGTGGGCGTCGACCCGGACCGCCAGGGCGGCGGCCTCGGCAAGGCCCTCACGCTGGCCGGACTGCGCCACCTGCAGGAGCGCGGGGTCGAGCAGGTGATGCTCTACGTGGAGGCTGACAACGCTCCGGCAGTGCGCGTTTACACTGGGTTGGGCTTCACCCTTTGGGATGCTGACGTCCAGTACGCCCGGTAGTGAACAAAGTGTCACAAAGTGCATACGCCCAGGTCACGGGGTCACCCGTACGGCGGTGTGCCTCGTCACTTCCCGTCCTGTGTTCACCTGTCGTTCACCTTGACTAGGTGGGTTGTCCACTCTGGCTACCTACCTTCCGTAGCGAGCGGCGACGACCGTCGCGACTCGCTATTGCTTCCGCAAGGTGGAGGACCAAGGTGAAGATCCAGCGGCACGGTGCCGTGCTCGGCCTCGTCGCGGCCAGCGCGCTGCTGCTCGGTGCATGTGGCAGTGACAACAACACCTCGACCGGAACCGGCAACGGCTCCCAGTCGAGCGCTGCCGCGGCGCCCGTCGAGTGTGGCGGCAAGACCAACCTCAACGCTGAGGGTTCCTCCGCGCAGAAGAACGCGGTCGACGCGTTCGTGCAGGCCTACCAGGCCGCCTGCCCCGGCGTGAACGTTGCCTACAACCCCTCCGGCTCCGGCGCGGGCGTGAAGAACTTCAACGCCGGCCAGGTCGACTTCGGTGGCTCCGACTCCGCGCTCAAGGAAGGCGCCGAGACCACGGACGCCGCCAAGCGCTGCAAGGAGAACCCGGCCTGGAACCTGCCGCTGGTCTTCGGCCCCGTCGCCGTCGGCTACAAGGTCTCCGGTGTGGACAGCCTCGTGCTGGACGGCAAGACCACCGCCGCGATCTTCTCCGGCACGGTCAAGAAGTGGAACGACCCGGCCATCAAGGCGCTGAACGGCTCCGCGAACCTGCCGGACAAGGACATCGCGGTCATCTACCGCTCGGACGAGTCGGGCACCACCGACAACTTCCAGAAGTACCTCACGGTCGCCGGTGGCTGGACCAAGGGTGACGGCAAGCAGTTCAAGGGTGGTGTCGGCGAGGGCAAGGAGAAGTCCGCCGGTGTCGCTCAGGCCGTCGGCTCCATCGACGGTGCGATCACCTACGTCGAGTGGTCCTTCGCGCAGGACAACAAGCTCTCGATCGCCAAGATCGACTCGGGTGCCGGTGCCGTCGAGCTGTCCGCCGAGTCGGCCGGCAAGGCCATCGACGAGGCCAAGGTCAAGGGCCAGGGCAACGACCTGATCCTCGACCTGAACTCCATCTACGGCTCCAAGGCCGCCGGTGCGTACCCGCTGCTCCTCGCGACGTACGAGATCGTCTGCTCCAAGGGCTACGACGCCGACACCGCGAAGGCCGTCAAGGCGTTCCTCACGGTCGCCGCGACCACGGGTCAGGCCCAGCTGGCCGACGCCGGCTACGTGCCGCTGCCCAAGGCGTTCCAGGACAAGCTCCTGACCGCCATCAAGGCGATCGCCTGAGGTTGATGCGAAACTTCGGCCAACGCTGACGCGATGAACGATCCCGTCGTGGCCAAGCGCCCCGCCGGCTCCGGTGACACCGGAGCCGAGCGGGGCGTCGCGGCTGCTCACACCGCCTCGGAGGCTCCGATTCCCCCGACACCGGAAGCTTCAGCAACCACCAAGGCACCTCACGTCCGGCCTGGCGACCGCATCTTCCGCGGCCTCGCGACGGGGTCCGGTGTCTTCATCGTCGTCCTCATCGGCGCGATCGGCCTGTTCCTGATCCTGCAGGCCATCCCGTCGCTCGGGCTGGACAACGTCAACTTCCTGACCAGCCGCGAGTGGAACACCACCGACCCGTCGAACCTGCGGTTCGGCATCCTCGACCTGACGCTCGTCACGGTCGTGGTCGCGGTGCTCGCCCTGCTCATCGCCATGCCGATCGCGCTGGGCATCGCGCTGTTCCTGACGCAGTACGCGCCGCGCAACCTCGCCCGGCCGTTCGCCTACGTCGTCGACCTGCTCGCCGCGGTCCCCTCGATCGTCTTCGGTCTGTGGGGCCTCTTCGTGCTCGGGCCGGTGCTCTTCCCGTTCTCCGAGTGGCTGATCGAGAACCTCGGCTGGTTCCCGCTGTTCGCCAAGGGCAACGTGAACGTCCAGCTCGGCGGCACCGTCTTCACCGCGGGCATCGTCGTCGCGGTGATGATCCTGCCGATCATCACGGCCGTCAGCCGCGAGGTCTTCGAGCGCACGCCCACGATGCACATCGAGGGCGCCATCGCGCTCGGCGCGACCAAGTGGGAGGTCGTCCGCACGACCGTCCTGCCGTTCGGCAAGGCCGGTTACGTCAGCGCCTCGATGCTCGGCCTCGGCCGCGCGCTCGGTGAGACCATCGCCGTCGCGATCATCCTGAGCACCGCCACCAGCTCGTTCGGCTGGTCGCTGTTCGACGGTGGTTCGACGTTCGCCTCGAAGATCGCCCTGGCCGCCCCCGAGTTCAACGACCCGCGCTCGGCAGGTGCCTACATCGCCGCCGGTCTGGTGCTGTTCGTGCTGACCTTCGTCGTGAACGCCATCGCGCGCTCGATCGTCGCCGGCCACAAGGAGTACGAGTGAGCACCAATCTCGCGGACCCCCAGCGCCTCGCGACGCCACCGACGTTCCAGGCGGTCAGCGGCTCCCGCCGCTTCAAGAACGGCCTCGCCACCGCACTCGTGTGGGGCGCGTTCCTGATCGCGATCATCCCGCTGGTGTGGGTGCTCTACACCGTCATCCAGCGCGGCTTCCCGGTCATCCTCGACGGTGACTGGTGGCAGAAGTCGATGTCCGGCCTGCTGGCCCGCCAGCAGGGTGGTGGCGCGTACCACGCGATCTACGGAACGCTGGTCCAGGGCCTCGTCTGCGCCGTGATCTCGGTGCCGATCGGCATCATGATCGCCATCTACCTCGTCGAGTACGGCGGCCGCTCGAAGCTGGCGAAGTCCACGACGTTCATGGTCGACATCCTCACCGGTGTCCCGTCGATCGTCGCGGCGCTGTTCGTCTACACCGTGTGGATCACGTACTTCGGTCTCGGCCGCAGTGCGCTCGCCGTGTCGCTCGCCCTGGTGCTGCTGATGGTGCCGGTGATCGTGCGCACGACCGAGGAGATGCTCAAGATCGTCCCGGACGAGCTGCGCGAGGCCTCCTACGCGCTGGGCATCCCCAAGTGGAAGACGATCGTCAAGATCGTCATCCCGACCGCGCTCTCCGGCATCCTGACCGGCATCATGCTGGCCCTCGCCCGTGTCATGGGTGAGACCGCACCGGTGCTGGTGCTCGCCGCGTACGCGCCGTTCATCAACTACAACCTCTTCGACGGCCCGATGGCCTCGCTGCCGTTGATGATGGTGAACGAGCGCAACAACCCGACGCAGGCGGGTTTCGAGCGCATCTGGGGCGCGGCGATCACCCTCGTCGTCCTCATCACCCTGTTCAACCTCCTGGCGACCGTGATCTCGCGGGCGCTGGCGCCGAAGACGAAGTGAGCGGGCGGACATGGCCAAGCGACTCGACATCAAGGACCTGAACCTCTTCTACGGCAAGTTCCACGCCGTGGAGAACGTCTCGCTCGCGGTGCCGCCGAAGAACGTCACGGCGTTCATCGGCCCCTCGGGTTGTGGCAAGTCGACCGTGCTGCGTTCGCTGAACCGCATGCACGAGGTCGCGCCCGGCGCTCGCGTCGAGGGCAAGGTGCTGCTGGACGGCGAGGACATCTACACGTCCACTGTGGACCCGGTCGAGGTGCGCCGCACCATCGGCATGGTCTTCCAGCGCCCCAACCCGTTCCCCACGATGTCCATCCGCGACAACGTGGTGGCGGGCCTGCGCCTCTCGGGCGTCAAGGACAAGAAGAAGCTCGACGAGGTGGCGGAGCGCTCGCTGCGCGGCGCCAACCTCTGGAACGAGGTCAAGGACCGGCTCGACAAGCCGGGCGGCGGCCTCTCCGGTGGTCAGCAGCAGCGTCTGTGCATCGCGCGTGCCATCGCGGTGCAGCCCGACGTGCTGCTCATGGACGAGCCCTGCTCAGCCCTGGACCCGATCTCCACGCTGGCGATCGAGGACCTGATCACGGAGCTGAAGAAGGAGTACACGATCGTCATCGTGACTCACAACATGCAGCAGGCCGCGCGCGTCTCGGACCAGACCGCGTTCTTCAACCTGCTGGGTGTCGGTCAGCCGGGACAGCTGATCGAGGTGGACGACACGGAGAAGATCTTCTCCAACCCGAGCCAGAAGGCCACCGAGGACTACATCTCCGGCCGGTTCGGCTAAGCCTTTCAGTTGCACTAGATT
Source organism: Lentzea sp. CA-135723 (assembly GCF_050936595.1). Classification (NCBI taxonomy): domain Bacteria; kingdom Bacillati; phylum Actinomycetota; class Actinomycetes; order Pseudonocardiales; family Pseudonocardiaceae; genus Lentzea; species Lentzea sp. CA-135723. The sequence goes on from NZ_JBNJMK010000001.1 coordinate 6,159,520, forward strand.
GCTGCGGGTGAGCCCGCAGAGCAAGTCGCGCAAGAAGAAGCAAGGCAAGGCACCCGGCCGCCGGCCAGAGCAGCAGTCCCCGTACGGGGCGCTCCTCGAGTCGGCGGCCGCGTTGCGTTCCGAGTCCTGGTTGCTCGCGGACGCCTGGGCGAGCGAGCTGTACGCCACCCTCTGGCTCGCGGGCTCCGGCCACACGCCGATGGTCGAGGCGCTGCAGGCGATGGACGACCCGGCGGCGCTCACCGCACTGCGCGCGCTCGCCGGCGTCGGGTCCGCCGAGCACCGCGCCGAGGCGTTCGCCGCCGCGGAAACCGTTGCGGGGCGCGGAGTCGCCGAGCCGTCCTGGTACGTGCCGGGCACCGTGCCGGACTTCCGCGACGCGTTCCTCGTCACGAACCTGCTGGGGGACGTGGAGGTCATCGCGATCACCCAGGAACGCGCGGGCGTCGGCGAGACCGTGCTGTTCATGCGCCAGCCGGTGCTCGGGGCCACCGCGATCGAGCTCTTCTCCACGCCGGACGAGGGCACCGTGGCGTTGCTGGAGGACATGATCGCCTCCACGCCCGAGGCGTTCCGCGACGAGATCACGCCGCTCAGCGCCACCGACGTCTACGACCGGGTGTGGCCGGACGTCGAGCAGTTCTGGGAGGACGGCCCGGACGAGGAGGCAGAGGAAGGCCTGATGGGCGACGAGGACGTGCGGCACCCCGTGCAGCTCATCGCCCTCGCCGACGCGCGGGTCAGCTCGCTGGTGCCCAGCGAGTACGCGATTCCCGTCGTCAGTCCGGAAAGGACGGACGAGGTCGTCGGCGCGTTCCTGGCTTCGGAGCACGGGATCGCGGACACCGAGGCGGCGCGGGCGTTCGCGCGAGTCGTCGTTTCCGCCGCGGTGGACCAGAACCGCGACCCGGTCGTGTACGGGCCGGCGTCGCTCACCGCCGTGCTGATCCTCAACGTGGCCGCGAAGCTGCACGTGTCCGAGGCGGACCTGGCGCTGCTGCCGGAGATCGTGCGGGCGTGGGCGTACTTCACCGTGGACGCGCGCGACCTGCCGCGGGACGAGGCGCGGGCGGTCTGGGACGAAGAACTGCCCACCGTGCTCGCCGAGTTCTCCGAGGCTTACGCCGATCCGGAGCTCGCGGCAGAACGCGATGGGCAGTTTCGCTGAGGGATTTAGAGGTCGTCGTCGCCACCGTAGCCGGGCATCCGGCCGGTGACGACGAAGACGGTGCGCTTGGCGACCGACACGGCGTGGTCGCCGTAGCGCTCGTAGAAGCGGCCGAGCAGCGTCACGTCGACCGCCGCCGCGACGCCGTGCTGCCACTCCTTGTCCATGATCACCGAGAACAGGTGGCGGTGGATGTCGTCCATCGCGTCGTCCTCGTCCTCGAGGTTGCGCGCGCGGTCGACGTCCTTCTCACGGATGATCTCCGCGGCCTCGGTCGCGAGCTTGACCGCGATGCGGCCCATCTCCTCGAAGTACGGCTTGACGTCGTCCGGCAGCGCCGACGACGGGTGGCGGCGGCGCGCGGCCTTCGCCACGTGCAGCGCCAGGTCGCCCATGCGCTCGACGCTTTCCGCGGCGTGGATCACCGCGAGCACGGTGCGCAGGTCGGTCGCGACCGGTGCCTGGAGTGCGAGCAGTGCGTACGACTGCTCCTCGATGCTGGAGCGGACGTCGTCGACCTTCTGGTCGCCGCTGATCACCTGCTCCGCCAGGCCGAGATCGGCCTGCAGCAGAGCCGCAGTCGCGTTCTGCATCGCCTCGGCGACCATGCCGGTCATGTCGGCCAGTTGGTCGGCGAGCTGTTCGAGCTGGTCGTGGTAGGCCTCGCGCATGGCGCTCAGCCTACGTCCCGACCATCGCGGCAGCGACATGCCAGAGTGAACCAAAGGTGAACCCCAGGCGAATCACTTCGCCGCGCAGGGGTCCTGTGCCGCGTTCACAATGGACAGATCACCACCCGTCTGACCTTGGGCTTGTCCCTGCGGAGTGCCCTGCTGGCCGCCCGGCTTGGGGGCCTGCACCTTGTCGTCGAAGTTGGCCCCGATCACCAGCTGGATCGCGCCGCCCATCTCGGGCGCCTCGACCAGTTCCGCGGACGGCACGGCGGCCTTGAGGGTCGCCGCCTTGTTCTCGTTGCCCTTCGCGAACCTGATGATCGTCTTCGGTGCCTGCTCCGGCGCGTTGTCCCTGCGCACGACCTTGAAACCCTGCTGCTCCAGGGCGTTCGACGTCCTGGCGACCGCGCCGCCGTTCGTCTCGTCGCCGTTGAGCACCTGGATGCTGACCTCCTTGGGGTCCACCAGGGTGCCGGGCTGCTGCTGCGCGGGGGCGTTGTTCTCGCCGGGCTTCGGGTCCGCGGCCTTCTCCTGCGGCAGCGGCGTTCCGTCGATGATCGTCTGGAACAACGCCTTGATGTCGTCCATCTTGAGGCGCTCGATGTTGTCGTCGTTCGACTTCGTCGGGCCCTCGTCGGTCCAGTGCGGCATCGTCACGAACGACACGCGGCCGGCTTCGAGGCTCTGCAACGAGTTCGCGAGCTCCAGCAGCGAGGCGACGTCGATGTTGTCGCCGACCGTGGACTTCGTGAGCGCGTTGATGAAGTTGTTGAGCTTCGACGGGCTGAGCAGCACCTCGTTCGACAACGCCTGCCGCAGCATCGCGGACAGGAATCCCTGCTGCCGCTTGATCCTGTCGAAGTCCGTGCCGCCGTCGCCCTTCGCCTGCACCTTGCGGGCACGCACGTAGGACAACGCCTGGTCGCCCTTGAGCGTGTACTTGCCCGCCTTGTCCAGGACGACACCGAGCTCGTCGTCGATGATCGGCGTGGGCGAGCAGATCTCGACGCCGCCGATCGCCGTCGACATCTCGCGGAAGCCCACGAAGTCGATGCTGACGAAGTGGTTGATCTGCAGGCCGGTCAGCTGCGTCATCATGTTCGCGACGCACTCGGGACCACCGTCGTTGTAGACGGAGTTCGCCATGACGTCCTTCTCCGGCTGCAGCGCGCCGCCGTACTGCGCGTTGTCCGGGTTCCACTGCCGGCACGACGGCCGGTCGACCCGCACGTCGCGCGGCAGCGACACGATGACCATGCGCTTACGGTCCTTGGGGATGTGCGCGAGCATGATCACGTCCGACCGCGCGCCACCCTCCTGGGCCTGGGTGCCGACGTTGTCGCCCGCCTTCGCACCCGCCCTCGTGTCCGAGCCGACGAGGAGGAAGTTCTCGTCACCGAGCTGCTTCTCGGCCTGCTGCACGGCCTGCGAGTTGCCGCCGAGCGCGTCGATCCGCTGGATCTTGGAGTCGGCCCACTTCATCGCGGCCCAGCCCACGCCCGTCGACGCGAACACCACGGCGGCGGCGGCGATCGCGCCGATCCGCGCGGTGCGCATCATCTTGCGCTGCTGGGGGGTGCGGCCGGTGACCCGCCGCACGCCTTCCTCCTCGCTGGAGGCGACGGGTTCGGCGAACTGGGTCGCCTCGTCGATGTGGGGCTCTTCTTCGTCGTCTTCCTTGACCCACGGCATGAGCTTGGCGCGCCGTTCCTTGCGCTGGCGCTCCTGCTCGAGCAGCTCGTCGTGCACCGCGGAGAACCGCGCGAGGGTGTGGTCCACCTCGCGGCGCTTCTTCACGTCGTCGCCGATGGCCTCCATCTCGGTGGTGAGGCTCAGCGGGTCCATGTCCTCGCGCTTCTCGACCTTGGCCACACCGGCGGCCGAGGTGATCTGCGTGGCCTCGGGACCGGGTGCGTCGGCCTGCGGCTCGTCGGCGGGCTCAGCCCCGCCGAGCCGGCCCGCCAGACCGCCGGGCACCGGACGAGGACCGCTGGACTCCGCCCTCGGGGGCATTGGCCGGGGACCGCTCGACTCCGCGCGCGACGGCATCGGGTGCCTGCCCGTCGCGTCCCCGTTCGGGGGCGTGGGGCGGCGGCCCGATTCCGGCCCCTCGCCGGGGGCGGGAGGACGCGCGATGCTGTTCGAGGACGGTGCGTCGCCTGGCAGGAGGCGGCGAGGTGCACCGGCTGCGGGGCCTTCCGGCGTCCCTCCCGGCGCAGGGGGACGCGGGAGGCCGCCCTGGGTGTTCTGCTCACCGGGAGCGGGCGGGCGCTGGAGGCCACCGGGGCCCTGGGCGTCGCCGGGCACGGGTGGGCGCGGGATGCCGTTCTGGGACGGCGCGTCACCAGGGGCGAGCCGGCGCGGCGGAGGCCCGTCCGGCCTGCGCACCGTGCCGGTCGGCATGCCCGCCTCCGGCACGCCGTTCGGCGCCGGTCGGCGGGGGATGCCGTTCTGCGACGGCGCGTCGCCAGGAGGCATGCGCCGCTGGTCGCCGGGAGCCGGCGGGCGCGGGATGCCGTTCTGCGACGGCGCGTCACCGGGAGGCATCCGGCGCGGAGCACCGTTCTGGGGAGCGCCGTTCGGCGGAGTGCCGTTGGGCGGTGCGCCGTTCGGCGGCATCGGGCGGCGTTGCATGCCCGTCGCGTCCGGCCGTTGCCGGGGGCCGGTCTGTTCACCGGGAACGCGATAAGCACCGCTTTGTTCCGGATTCACGCGGTACGCGCCGCTTTGTTCCGGATTGACCCGATAGGTACCGCTTTGTTCCGGGTTCTGTGCCGGATTCTGCGCAGGCCTCGGCCGCGGTCCCGTCTGGTCGGGACGCGGGCGCGGCTGGGCACCGTTCGGCTGCGGCGCGCCGTTCGGCTCGGGCGTCTCCGCCCTGCGTCGCCTGCCGGTCTGCTCGCCGGTGAAGTTCTGCGGCTGCTCGGGACGCGGGCGCGCACCCGTCTGCTCACCTGGCCGGTGAGCGGCGGGCGGCTGCTGCCGCGGTGCCTGAGGCGGCTGGGCCTGCGGTGCCTGCGGTGCTGGTGGTTGCTGCGCCAGCGGGTCTGGCAGGGCGCGCCTGCCGGTCGTCGCGGGCGGTTCGGGCAGGGCGCGCCTGCCTGTCGTGGGTTCGGGCGAGCCTGGCGGGACGGGTCGGGGGATGTTCGTCCTGCTGTGCTGCTCGATGAGGTCCGAGACGCTCAGGCCCCCAGAGCCATCCATCGAGCGACGTCTACGGCCGGTCGGCTGGTCGTGCTGGGGATCCTGATCACCGCGGGAAGAGGGGCCGCCACGTCGGGGGTCGTCGGGCACCCAATCTCCCTTCTGGGTCAGAAGCAAAAGCGGTTCGTCATTACGAAGTGACGACGACCGGGACACAAGGGTTGCATCACCGGCGTGTCAGTTGCGCCCGCGATACTACGGATGTAGCCGAGTTCTGACGACCACTCCGGGTGATACGGCTGCGATCCGTACGCAATTACGCGCAGTCCGCTTGCCCTGAACGGGTGAGCCAGGTCACTCAGTAGTAACCGAGAACACGTGTTTCAGCGATCGCACGCCTGCCTGAAGCAGCACCCGCGAGGCGAACCCGTCCATCCGCACGGTACGCCACCGCGTTGCGTCCCGACTGCTTGGCCGTGTACAGGAGGCTGTCGGCGCGCAGCAGCTGTTGCTCGGCGCTCACGGCGGGGCGCTGCGGCGCCTCGTGCGCGGGCGGTTCGTAGGCGAGGCCCACGCTGACGGTCACGCGCAGCCCCGGCGCGACCTCCTGCCACGGGTGACGCTCGACACGTTCCCTGGCCGCCTCGGCGATCTCCACGGAGCTGGAGGCGTCCACGCGGGGCAGCACGAGCACGAACTCCTCGCCGCCGTAGCGGGCGCAGAAGGCGTCCTCCGGCAGGCCCTGCTGCAACAGCTCCACCACGCGTTGCAGCACCCGGTCGCCCAGGAGGTGGCCGAAGGTGTCGTTGACCTGCTTGAACCAGTCGAGGTCGATCAGGGCGATGGCGAGCCCGTGCCGGCACGCTCCGTGTTCGGCCAGCAGGTCCATCAGCCGTTGGTCGAGGTAACGGCGGTTGTAGGAGTCGGTGAGGCTGTCGCGCAGGCTCTGCTCGCGTGCCTCGGCGTGCTCCCGGCGCAGCCTGTCGACCTCGCGGCGCAGCTGTTCCGGAACGTGCGGCTCCTCGACCTGGTCCGCGTGGACGAGGTCGAGCGCGGAACGCAGGTGCTGGTACGCCTGGCGCCACTGGCCGCGGGAGGCGAGCAACGTCGCGATGGACTCGTGCACGCCCACCAGGCCAGGACCCTGCTCCTCGACGCTGACGTCGGGCTGAGTCGCTGCGGTCTCTGGCTGAAGCGCGGTCATCGCGGTCACCTCCTTACCTGCCAGGTGTCGTCTCCTGAGAGGCGGCGCTTGAGCTAGAAGGACGTGTGGGGGCGCTATTTCCCCCGTCCGGTTGACCGTCAGCTGCTCCGATCCAGTGAGCTTGGAAGATCAACAACCCGTTCAGCCACCGAGGCAGGGCGCGAAGCCGTACACCTCGTCGTCCAACAGCACCACGTGCATCGACCCGATCTGACTGCCGATGGTCTGGTCCTGCTGGCGCAGCGTGATCGTCACGGCGACGACGTAGACGTCACCGCGCGGATGGGCCTTCTCGCCGGGGGGTGCCCAGTCGGCGTCCGCCCGAAGCGTCGTCCAGGTGGGGTCGACCTCGATCGTCCCGCCGCGCAGGTCGCAGGACTTCTGCCGGAAGTCCGGGTGCTGCGTCTGCTTGAGCAGGTCGGTCTGCTTGGACGCGCTCTCCTGGCCCGCCTTGTTCAAGCGGTCGTAGTAGTCCTTGAACTTGGTGCGGTGGTCCTCGGTGAGCTGGACCGGCCTGGCCGTGCCCGCGACCGGTCCACCGCAGCCCGTGAGGAGCACGAGCGCGGTTAAGAGGACCGCGATCCGCTCAGCCACCGGAGTGCATCACGTCCGCACCGGACGGCACCGTGGCGTCCTCGGGGTCGTCCAGCCAGCCCTCCGGCAGCACGACCTTCGCCGACGACCCCTGCCTGCCGCGCGGCCCCTCGGCGTTCGCGGGGAACGGCACGTCGCGGTCGAGCGTGCCGATGAGGTCGTCCAGCTCCTGCAGGCTCGACACCATCGCGAACGCCCTGCGCGTGTCGCCGCCGACCGGGAAGCCGTGCCAGTACCAGGCCATGTGCTTGCGCAGGTCCCGCAGGCCCTTGTGCTCGCCGTCGTGCGCCGCGAGCAACCGGGCGTGCGTCCTGAGCACCTCGGCGACCTCGCCGAGCGTCGGCCCCTCGGGGACCTCCTCGCCGCGGAAGGCGGCCTGCAGGTCCCGGAAGAGCCAGGGCCGGCCGAGGCACCCGCGCCCGACGACCACGCCGTCGCAGCCCGTGCGAGCCACCATGTCGAGCGCGTCCTGGGCGCTGAAGATGTCACCGTTGCCCAGCACCGGAACGCTGGTCACGGCCTCCTTGAGCCGCGCGATCGCCGACCAGTCGGCCTTGCCGGAGTACCGCTGCGACGCCGTGCGCGCGTGCAGTGCCACGGCCTGCGCACCCTCGTCCGCGGCGATGCGCCCGGCGTCGAGGTACGTCAGGTGGTCGTCGTCGATGCCGATGCGGAACTTGACGGTGACCGGCATGTCCCCGGCGTTGCGGACCGCGGCCCGCACGATCTGCCGGAACAGCTCGCGCTTGTACGGCAGCGCCGCCCCGCCGCCCTTGCGCGTCACCTTGGGCACGGGACAGCCGAAGTTCATGTCCATGTGGTCGGCGAGGTTCTCGTCCACGATCATCTTCGTGGCCTCGCCGACGTTGCGCGGATCCACGCCGTAGAGCTGCATCGACCGGGGGCTCTCGCCCTCGTCGAACGTGATCATGTGCATGGTCATGGGGTCGCGCTCGACCAGGGCGCGCGCGGTGATCATCTCGCAGACGTAGAGCCCGGCCCCGTACTGACGGCACAGCTGCCGGAACGCCACGTTCGTGATGCCGGCCATGGGGGCCAGCACGACGGGCGGGTCGACGGCGAACGGGCCGATCTTCAGCGTGGAGGGAACGGACACGCCCTCCAGGTTACGGCACTGACCTGCCGTGATCTTCACCGAGAGTGATCGCGACCGCTTCGGAGATCACCGCGGAGCTGCTATGACCGCCGAGCGGCCCGCCGGTCCACCGGTGGAGCTGCGGGCATTGCCAGTGCGGATCGGTGCCGTCGCCGGAGACCAGGCAGCCACCGAGGGCGATCAGACCGGCGTCCGCCGCCGGGAAGGCCTCCGGGACGGGGCGGCCGAACACGATCGGGATCGCCTTCTCCCCGCAGGTCGGGCACCACTCCTCGATCGGCTCGGCCAGGCTCCGCGTGAGCGCGTCGCAGGTCTCCTGGTCGAACGCCACCAGCAGGACCTCGTCGGGGACCCGCATCGAGCGGACCGCCAGCGCCGCGATCCGCGCGGCTCGTTCGACGGGGAACCCGTGGGTGCCGGTCGCGATGGCGGGGAACGCGATGCTGTTCGCCCCCAGGTCCTCGGCCAGCAGCACGGACTCGCCGTAACAGCTCAGGAGCACCTCGTCCTCGCCCTGCTCGCCGTCCTCCCAGACCGGCCCGACGGTGTGGATCACGTGCTTGACCGGCGCGAGGTCGAACGCGGGCGTGGCCACGGCCCTGCCGGGGGCCAGCGGCGCGAGCTTCGAACCCGCCTCCGCGAGCCTCGGCCCCGCCGCGCGGTGGATCGCGCCGTCCACCCCGCCGCCGCCGAGCAACGACTCGTTGGCCGCCGTGACGATGATGTCGACTTGCTGTCGAGTGATGTCGCCCAGCACTACCTCGATCGTCCCCATGCTGACCAGCGTGGCAGCGGATTCGTTGCGGCGACTGGGGTCTTCACTCACGGCGAACACCCCCGGTGCCCCGATCGGGTGTCGGGGGCGTCTGCCAACATGCCTGTGGAGGTGGCCTAGCTCATGGGGGCGGTTGCACTGATCAGGTCCGGGTTCGAGCGGTTGTTCGTGGACGGGCCAGTCGGCACGTCGACCGGTGGCGGCGAACAGCAGGTCATCGCCGTCGAGCACGTGGGCGAGCTGGCCTTGCCGACGGGAAGACTCGTGGCGGCGGACCCGTTCGTCGTGTGGCCGGAGGACGCGGAGGCGTTCACCGACGAGGTCGAGCCCGGCAACTACCCGGTGTCGGTCTCGCTGGTCTCGTACGTCGACGGCGACGGCGTTCCCGACGAGCGGCAGGGGTACCGCGTGGCGGCCGCCAGGGTCGTGATCCGCGACGAGCCCGCGTACTCGTGGCGGCCCGCGGTGACGCCCGGCGAGACCGTGCCGATGCTGCCGGTGATGCCGGAGTTCGGGTACGACGTGAAGTCGAGTACCGGCGCGTTCTTCGACATCGTCACGGCCACGGCACTGGACCGGCTGGTGAGCGACGACGACCTGGGCAACTGCGAGCTGATCGACGCGCTGGGCGCGGTCGGCGGCGGCCGCGGCCCCGCCAACGTGACGGACGCCCGGTCCGGGTTGAACGTCGTGGCGTTCTCGACCGGGTGGGGTGACGGCGTCTACCCGACGTGGGTCGGCCGCAACACCGCGGGCGACCCCGTCGCGTTCGTGACTGACTTCTTCGTGGTCAACAAGGTCTAGAAGGCGACGTTCACGCACCCGAGCCGTGGCCCGGCGGTGCCTGCCTCGCCTGGCTTGGTGTGCGTGTGTTCGTTGTGCAGCACCACGGACCGCGCGTGGCGTTCGGTGAACTGCCAGTCCACAGTGGATGAACTCTGCGCGAAACCCTTGGCGTCGGTGTGCGCGTCGAGCCAGATCTCGTTGCGGGGGTTGGCGTACGCGGGATCGACGGACGGCTGCACCGGGTCCTCGACGTGCTGGAAGTGCGGCCCGGAGTCGGCGGGCGCGGCGCCGCACGACTTCACGTGCACGTGCGCGCCGTACGCCCGGTTCGGCAGCAAACCGTTGAGCACCAACAACACCGTCGTCCCGCCGTCGATCGTCGGCACGCCGACCACGGTGATCTTCGCACCGATCGGCACCGTGGCGGGGTCGTGCGTGACGGCCCTCGCCGCGGCGCTGTAGGTCTCGAACTTCCCGGACGTGTGGGCGACGGGCGCGGGTGCGGGTGTGGCGTGCGCGGTTCCGGCGAACACGAGCCCGGCGGCGACCACGACTGCAAGCGTCTTCATGGATCTCTTGCTTAGTGGCACCGCGCGCGTCCCGCCATTTCGGTACCCGTACGGGTGTTTCACCGCCGACGCGCCGGGTACGCGGAGGGGATGAGCGAAGCCGAGGAGTCCGACCAGCGCAGACTCGCGCGGAACCTCAACGAACTGCTCCAGGAGCTCCGCGTCGCGCAGGCCGGCGTGCAGATCCTGTTCGGCTTCCTCCTCTCCATCGCGTTCACCGACAGGTACTCGTCCGTGGGCACGTACGTCCGGGTGACGCACCTGGTCACCGTGCTGTTCGCGGCGCTGGCCGTGGCGTTCCTGACCGCGCCCGCCGCGTGGCACCGCGTGCTGTTCCGCCAGGGCCGCCGCGAGGACGTCGTCAGGTCCGGCAACAGGTTCACGCTGATCGGGCTCGGGTTCCTGGCCCTCGCGATGACCGGCACCGTGCTCCTGCTGGCCGAGGTCGTGCTCGGCGGCTGGCCCGCCGTGCTGGTCGGCGTGGTGGCGTTCGTCGTGTTCGCGGGCCTGTGGTTCCTGGTGCCGTTCGCGTCATCCAAGCGTGCTGAGCACCGCGAGCGCACCTAACCCGACCGCGACCGGCACCGCCGTGAGCACGTTCTTCCTCGTCGGCGTCGGCTGCTCCATGAGCACTTTCACCCCTAACGGAACCAAGGCGACGCACAGCCCGATCGTGCCGATGATCGACACGATCTCGGTGCCCTTCAGCACGCCCAGCGGCAGCAGTCCCATCATGGCCAGCGCCACCGACCGGATCCGGCCCAGCCCGCCCCGGTACGCCGCGAACGCCAGCACGTACCAGCCGAACATGATCGTGAACGACAGGAAGCTGAACAGGTGCAGGTCGCCGTACCCCTGCGCGACGAGTTCCGTCGCCTCCACGACACCCAAGTGCTTCGTGGCGCTGAACGCGGCGTGGTCGACCCCGGCGTGGAAGGTCCGCGCGAACAGCCCGACCGTCACCAGCACCCCGCCCCAGGCCGCCCACCTGGTCGCGCCGATCCGGTGCACGAGAAAGGCCACCGCCGCCCACATGACGACGGTCCCGGCCAGGAACGCGGTGTAGGCCGCCCGCATCAGCGCGGGGTGCTCGGCCACCGCCCTCAGCTGGTCGGGGAAGAAGAAGTCGAACGGCGACCGCAGCAGCGTGCCCGCCAGCAACAGCACCGGCCCGGCGACGAGCGCCACGCCCCCGACCCATCCGTTGGGAAACCTCATGTCCCAGAACGGTGCCAGCGTTCTCCTGCTTGCGGATCGGCCTCGGGTCCGAACTCCGCATCGGACCACGGTCCGAGCCCCTAGGTGACGCCCTGCTTTGTCCCTGATTCTCGAAACCGTTGGGGCGAAACGTCTTTACCGTTCTCTCATGAGAGCTGCCGTGCACACCCGGTTCGGTCCGCCCGACGTGGTCCAGGTGGTCGAGAAGCCGGTCCCGCCCGTCCGCCCCGGCGACGTCCTGATCAAGGTCCACGCCACCACCGTGACGTCCGCCGAGTGCGCCATGCGCCGCGGCGAACCGTTGTGGGGCCGCGTGATCCTGGGCCTGCGCCGCCCGCGAGCCCGCCTGCGCACCCTGGGCCTGGAGGTGTCCGGCACCGTCGAGTCGGTCGGTGCCGGCGTGACCGCGTTCCGTCCGGGCGACGAGGTCTTCGGCTTCACCGGCTTCGCCGTCGGCGCGCACGCCGACTACGTCCGCCTGCCCGCCAGTGGCTCGCTGGCCCTGAAGCCCTCATCGCTGACCTTCGCCGAGGCAGCCGCCGCGGTGGACGGCGCCACCACGGCGTTGTTCTTCCTGCGCGACCGGGCGAAGGTCGGTCCCGGCCACCGAGTCCTGGTCAACGGCGCGTCCGGCAGCATCGGCACCTACGCCGTCCAGCTCGCCAAGCACTTCGGCGCCACCGTCACGGCCGTCTGCGGCCCCTCGAACGCCGACCTGGTCCGCTCGCTGGGCGCCGACGAGGTGATCGACTACACCGCCCACGACTTCACGTCCGACGCCGGTGCCTACGACATCGTCTTCGACACGGTCACCAAGTCCTCCTTCCCGGCCGTCCGCCGCTCGTTGCGTCCCGGCGGCAAGTACCTGCCGACCACCGGCCTGGTGAACAACCTCTGGGCGTTGTGGACGGCGTTCCGCAGCAAGCGCGTGCTCGTCGGCATGTCCGTGAACAAGCGCGCGGCGCTGCCGTTCATCAGCTCCCTGCTGGAGTCGGGCGAGCTGCGCGTGATCGTCGACCGCACGTACCCGCTGGCCGAGATCGCCGCGGCCCACCGGTACGTCGACGCAGGCCACAAGCGCGGCAACGTGGTCGTCACGGTGTGACGGACCGCATCAGCCGGGTGATGAGGTCGTGCGCCAACGGCTCGCCGTTCACGCTGTTGGTCAGCACGGCCACCGCCCGCCGTTCGGCGTCGACGTGCAGGAAGGCCTTCTGCCCCTTCGACACCCCGGTGTGCCCGACGCCGTCGCGGAACCGCATCCACCCGAGCCCCCACCCGACGGCGCCGGTGCCCAGGTCCGGCACCACCACGCCCTGGTCCGCGCGCATCGCCGCCAGCCCGGGATCGTCGAGGTGCAGCCGCACGAACTCCATCAACTGCCGCGCGCTGATCGAGAAGTGCGACCCGCTGGGCGCCGTGCCGTACGCGACGGCCCAGTTGGCGACGGGCGTGCCGTCCTCGACGTGCCCGAACGCGGTGCGGTGCGCGATCGCCTCGTCTGCGTCGGTGGCGACCTCGTCGATCTGCAAAGGCCGGATGAGCCGTTCCTTCAGCGCGTCGTGGAACGCCTGCCCGCCGACCACCTCCACCAGCCGTCCCAGCACCACGAACCCGCTGTTGGAGTAGGTGAACCCGGTGCCGGGCGCGACCCGCTGGCCCGCGGCCGCGATGGCGTCGGCGTACCGGCCGATCGCGTCGTCGTTCCGCCCGGTGTCGAAGAAGTGGTTGGCCTCGATCCCGCCCGTGTGGGTGAGGAGGTGACGCGCGGTCAGCGTGGGCGGAAAGCCCGGCAGGTGGTCGCTGACGGGCGCGTCCAGGTCCAGCAGCCCGTCGTCCACGAGGTACTGCGTGAGCGTCGCCGTCCACAGCTTGGTGATCGAGCCGACCTTGAACAACGAGTCGTCCGTGACCTCGACCCGAGTCCGCGCGCTCAGCACCCCGGCGGCCTCTGCGTGGACATTTCCGCAGCTCAGCAGGGCCACCTGGGCCCCCGGCACGCGATGTTGCGCGATCAACTCACCCAGCCGCCACCCCATCCGGAAAAAACTACGGCCGGCCATGTCGATTCGTCGTCTGCTCGTTCGACGCACAGGTAGACGGACGAGAAACCTGGGTGAGACCAGGCGGCGGATGAGGAAGACTCGGGGTACCGATGAGTTCCTTCAACGCCGCAGGTCTTCTCCGGTGTCGCGAAGAACCTGATGCCAGCAACCGAGTGAGGGCCTGACATGCCTGCAGCGATCGAAGACCGACCTACCGCGCAAGCGGGCCGAACACCCCTGGTGGTGCGCCTGCTGGTGCTGGCGACGTTCGTCGTGATCCTCAACGAGACGCTGATGATCAACGCGATCCCGCGCCTCATGGAGTCCCTGCACGTGACCGAACAGGCCGCGCAGTGGGTCTCGACGGCGTTCATGCTCACCATGGCCGCCGTGATCCCAGTCACCGGCTGGTTCCTCCAGCGCGTCACCACCCGCCAGGGCTACGCCATCGCCATGGGCGTCTTCCTCGCCGGCACCGCCCTCTGCGCGGTCGCGCCGACGTTCGCGATCCTCCTGGCCGGCCGCATCATCCAGGCCGCCGGCACCGCCGTCATGATGCCGTTGCTGATGACGACGCTGATGACCGTCGTGCCCGAGCAGGACCGCGGCAAGGTGATGGGCAACGTAACCCTCGCGATCTCGGTGGCCCCGGCCCTCGGCCCGGCCATCTCTGGCCTGATCCTGCAGCTCGGCTCCTGGCGCCTGCTGTTCGTGGCCGTCATCCCGATCGCCGGCGCCGTCACGTACTTCGGCCTCCGCCAGCTCGACAACATCGGCGAACCGCAGGTCAGCACCCTCGACTGGGCGTCGGCCGCGATGGCCACCCTGGGCTTCGGCGGCCTGGTCTACGGCCTGAGCCTCTTCGGTGAGGGCGAGTCCAACCTCGGCCCGAGCATCGGCATCGTCCTGGCGGGCGCGGCCACCATCGCGTTCTTCGTGATCCGCCAGCTGAAGCTGCAGCGCACCGGCGCCCCGCTGATGGACCTCCGCACCCTCACCCACCGCACCTTCGCCCTGTCGCTGGCCCTGATGTGCATCGCCTTCCTGGCCATGATGGGCTCGATGATCCTGCTCCCCCTCTACCTGCAGAACCTCCGCGGCCTGACCCCGTTGGAGACGGGCCTGCTCCTCATGCCCGGCGGCCTCGCCATGGGCCTCCTCGGCCCGACCGTCGGCCGCCTCTACGACCGCCTGGGCAGCCGCCCGCTGATCCTCCCGGGCTCCATCGGCATCGTGCTGTCCCTGGCGGGCTTCACGCAGATCTCCATGTCCATGCCGTACTGGCAGGTCTTGGCCCTGCACGCGCTCCTGATGGTGAGCCTCGCCGCCACCTTCACGCCGATCTTCACCCTCGGCATGGGCGCCCTCCCGCCGAACATGTACCCGCACGGCAGCTCGATCCTCGGCACCCTCCAGCAGGTGGCCGCGGCCGTCGGCACCGCCCTGGTCGTGACCGTGATGTCGGCCCGTTCGTCGTCGTTGGTCGCTGAAGGGACCGCGGCGGGCGCGGCGCAGCTGAGCGGCATGAAGCTGGCGTTCGTCGTGGCGACCGTCCTGGCCGTGGCGACGATCGCGGTGGCGGCCATGCTGCCGAGCAAGACCAACACCTCCGGCGAGGTAATGGCCCACTGACGAAATAGGTGAGGCCCCGGACATGTCCAGTCCGGGGCCTCGCTTGGCCGCCCAATTGCACACACCAGCGACGTTTAAGAGTCGGATCAGTCCTTAGGTCGCCGCGCTCTTCCGTTGAGCTACGGCCGCAGGTGGAGCGGCCAGCAGGATTCGAACCTGCACCTCGGCGAGTCTTGTCCGGTCTCGGGCGATCTGGCGTTCGGCGGAAATGCTGAATCTGGAGCGAGAGTCTGAGCTTGATCCCGGCTTGCCTCTGCCGACTTGGGCTATCCCGGCGCGATGGTGCCGGGAGAGGGATTCGAACCCCCACTGGTGACCGAGTGGTTCAGGCTGACGTTTCAGTTTCAGCTTTCGCGCTCCCCGAAAGGGAACGCACCCCCGCGCTCCAGCGGGGGAGTCTCGTTGTCGCTAGCGGAACAGGTAGTCGAAGACCACGCCACCGACGCGCTCGTCGGTGATCTCCAGGCTGTTGGCCTCCTCGCGGGCGAACTTCACCGCGTGCTGCAGCTTCTCGACCCGGTCCACCAACTCGTTGACCCGCCGGGCAGGCAGCGCACCCGAGAACTTCACCGTGGTCCAGTACCCCACCGGCACGTCCTCGTAGTACACCTCGACCTGAGCCGGGTGCTTCTCCGTGGCCTCGGCCTTGACGTGGTTGCGGGGCACCTTCTTCGTGCGAATGGTCCGCACGAACTCGGTGCGCCAGTAGTCCGCGGACTCGTCGAAACTCCAGTCCTCGGCCGCGTCGAGCAGAGGCAGCTTCTTCACGAAGGTGTGCAGGTCCGTCAGCTGCTTCTCGAGGAACAGCAGGTACGACACGGGCACGTCGCGAAGCAACGTCTGCCCGTCCACCACGACATCGGCCCGCGCAACGCAGTTGGCCCAGTCCTTCGTGGCCGTCACGTCGAAGAGCCGGGTCATCACCGCGGCGGTCTTCCGCAACACGTCCTCGGCCTTGACCTGCACGCGAGTCGACTCGGGCGGCAACACCTCGCCGTCCTCGTCCTTCGGCTGGTACGTCCGGGAGATGCCGGCGAGCAACGCGGGCTTCTGCAGCCCGTGGTGAGCGTCGGTGAGATCCCGGAGCGTGCCCCCTTTGACACTCTTCTCCACCGCGATGATCTGGTTCAGCTTCGTCATTGCCGCACCCCCCTTGATGTCCCGCGCACAGTACGCAACACAAAGGCGCGCCCGCACGCGAATTCGGCGACCCGCTGAAACTTTTGAGCCACCGTCGGCGATAGCCAGCAAGCAAGAACCCGCCCCGCGCTGAGAGGTCCACCATGAACGTTGTTCGCAGAGCAGGCGGCGCGTGGTACTTCGTGGTGGTGATCGTGAGCGCCGGCCTCTTCGCCGCCGTGCCCTTCGCCCACGCCGCCAACCGCCTGCGCAGGCCGGCACTGTGGATGTGGACCGCGATCTACGCGGCGGGCGGGATCACGATGGCCCTGATCATGCCGTCCTCACAGGACCAACCGGCAACGTCCGCCGGCGACCTCCGCAGCTCGATCGGCGCCATCATCGCCATCGTGATCATGGTGGCGGCCTGCATCCAGCTCAGCGGCATCCGGCGAGAGGCCTACGGACTGCAGCAGCCCTACCGACCCGTGCCACAGCCACAACCCTGGGCCACCGACCCCGCAGTAGCCGCAGCGCTGGCGTTGCGAGCCAGAAGGGACGAAGCGCGCGCACTAGTAGCGCGTGACCCGGCACTGGCCCGCGACCTCCGCATCGGCCGGCCGGATCTGCCGCGGCAGTACGACGACGGCGGCCTCGTGGACATCAACACAGCGCCGGCCGCCGTCATCGCACAGTGCTGCGGTCTCGACGAAGTAGCCGCCAGGCAGATCGAGCGCGCCCGCAGCCGGCACTCCGTGCCGTTCTCCTCGGTCGACGAGCTGCTCGTCTTCGCTGAACTGGACGTCAACGCCTGGAACGTGGTCCGCGACCGCGCCGTCGTCTACGCCTGAGCGCCCTCGACGGGCTACTCGCTCCTGAGACCGTCGACCTGGGGATCGAAGCAGACCAGCCCCATCGACGTGGCGAGCCGCGCCGCGAAGGCAGAGGCCTCGTCGGCCATGCTGTACCGCATCGGGAAGTAGACGAGCGGGCCTCGTGCCTCCCCTATGAGCGGTCCTGTCGACCAGGGAGAGGTGTCCTCCTCGTCCTCGCTCAAGTCGGGCCAGCGATCGAGCAGTGCAGCGACGTACTCAGTGATCTTCGGTGTCGGAGCGTGCTCGGTGCCGGAACACACATAGCGCTCGTACAAGTCGTCGAGCGTCGTTCGGGCAGCTGCGTCGTCCGCGGGAGAAGCGCCCTCCCACACAGCAAGGTCGTAGGACATGCCGTCAGAGTGACACGGCACCCTGACAGTCCTCGGCCGTCTCGTGCGACGCGGCCGTTGACTGCGGAAGCGTCGCCCCGAACCGAGGGAACGATCACGCAAAGCGAAACCCCCAGGCCTGTCACCTGGGGGTTTCGTCGCGTTGTGGGCCGCCAGGGACTCGAACCCTGAACCCGAAGATTAAAAGTCTCCTGCTCTGCCAATTGAGCTAGCAGCCCTCGCCGGGACAGCCTACCGATCTCCGCACACGCATGTCCTCCGGGTTGCCAACCTCACCGTTGACGCACCCCGAAACCGCCCCGGAAGAGGATCAGGCAAGAGTGCGCGGGGATCGCGGTACCCCGCAACGGCCCGGACGACTGGAATGAGAGGTGTCAGCAACGACGACCTGAAGGGGCAGAAGATGCCGCTCGACCACTACGTCACCCTGGGCCGCTCCGGCCTCCGCGTCAGCCCGTTCGCCCTCGGTGCGATGACCTTCGGCGAGGATCCCGGGGCCGCCGGGAGCAGCGTCGAGGAGTCCGAGAAGATCCTCCACGCCTACCTGGAACGGGGCGGGAACTTCATCGACACCGCCAACTTCTACACCAACGGGCACTCGGAGAAGATCCTCGGCGACTTCTTCAGGCGCGGCGGCAACCGCGATCGGGTCGTGCTGGCTTCCAAGTTCTTCTTCAACATGCATCCCGGCGACCCGAACGGTGGTGGGGCCGGCCGGACGTCTGTGCGCAGGCAGCTGGAGCAGACGCTCAGGAGGCTCGGCACCGACTACCTGGACCTCTACTGGCTGCACAACTGGGATCGGCACACCCCGGTCGAGGAGACCATGCGGGTTCTGGACGAGTTGGTGGGATCGGGCAAGGTCGGGTACATCGGGTTCTCCAACGTGCCGGCCTGGGTGACGGCGCAGGCTCAGACGATGGCCCTGCTCAGGGGGTGGACGCCGTTGGTGGCGTTGCAGGTGGAGTACTCGTTGCTGGCTCGGACGGTCGAGGGTGAGATCGGTCCCATGAGCCGGGACCTCGGGCTGGCGCTGGTGCCTTGGAGTCCGCTCCGGAACGGGTTCCTCAGCGGCAAGTACCGGCGGGACGTGCAGGTCGCGGACTCGGAGCGGGTCAAGTTCGTGGGTGGGCCGACCAGCGAGGAGTTCGAGGTCATCGACGTGGTCGCGGAGATCGCCGGCGAGACCGGTGCGAGTGCGGCCGCGGTGTCGTTGGCGTGGCTCCGGCAGCGGGAGGGGACCGTGGTGCCGATCATCGGCGCGCGGAGGCTGGAGCACCTCGAGAGCAACCTGGACGAGGTCGTGCTCGACGCCGGCCAGCTCGCCAGGCTCGACGAGGTCTCCAAGCCCGAGCTCGGCTACCCGTCGCCGTTGCACGGGGAGTTGCGGGCCATGTTGCAGTTCGCCGGCACGACCGTGGACGGCGAACCGTCCGGCGTCTACCCGCCGCTGCTGCAGAGCGACGTCCGGTACTGAGGTAGAGCCTGCTCCACCCCGGGAACGGAAGTGTGCGTGACTGCGGCACACCACCCGGAGGCGGAAACCTTGTCCTCACCACGGCAAGG
Source organism: Lentzea sp. CA-135723 (assembly GCF_050936595.1). Classification (NCBI taxonomy): domain Bacteria; kingdom Bacillati; phylum Actinomycetota; class Actinomycetes; order Pseudonocardiales; family Pseudonocardiaceae; genus Lentzea; species Lentzea sp. CA-135723. Next base: position 6,178,356 of record NZ_JBNJMK010000001.1, read on the forward strand.
GGAGGCACAGGATGAAGAAGACGCTGGTAGGCGTGTTGGCGGCGGCCATGTTGTTCAGCGGAACGGCGATGGCCGCGCCGACCGGGACGACCGTCCAGAAGCAGCTCGACGGGCTGACGAAGGAGCACAGGTTCCCGGCGGCGCTCGGCACCACCACGGACGCCGAGGGGCACGCCAAGGCCTACACGTCGGGTACGGCCGAGCTGGGCAAGCGGAAACCCGTTCCCGCGAACGGGCAGGTGCGCGCCGGCTCCAACACCAAGGCGTTCGTGGCCACCGTGGTCATGCAGCTGGTGGCGGAGGGCAAGGTCGAGCTGGACAAGCCGATCAACCACTACCTGCCGAACGCCGTCCAGGACGACCGGATCACCGTCCGGCAGCTGCTGAACCACACCAGCGGCCTGGCGAACTACACGAACTACATGGGGCTCGACAAGTTCGAGGAGCAGCGGCACCGGTACTACGAGCCGCGCGAGCTGCTGGACATCGGCAACGCCCACCCGAAGACGGGCGAGCCGGGCGAGAAGTTCAAGTACAGCAACACGAACTACGTGCTGCTCGGCCTTCTGGTCCAGAAGGTCACCGGACGGCCCATCGCCGAGAACGTCGACCAGCGCATCGTGCAGAAGATCAAGCTCAAGGACACCTACTGGCCGAACGTCGGTGAAGAGGGCATCCGCGGCAGGCACGCGCAGGGGTACTCCAAGACGGGCAACGGCATCGAGGACGTCACCGAGCTCGACCCGTCGTGGGGCTGGGCGGCCGGACAGATCATCTCCACCACCAAGGACCTCAACGCCTTCTACAGCGCCCTGCTCAACGGCAAGCTCGTGCCGCAGGCACAGCTCGGGGAGATGCAGAAGACCGTCGACACCAAGGGCGAGATGTGGGCCGGCGCCGCGTACGGGCTGGGCATCGCCAGCACGCCGCTCACGTGCGGTGGCCGGTACTGGGGTCACGGCGGTGACATCCACGGCTACGAGACGCGGGGCGGCGTCGCGCCGAACGGGCGGGCGTTCTCCGTTGCGGTGACGGCGTTGCCGGGCACGTTCCAGGACACGCAGGAGGACGCGCTGAAGGCCCACGAGGCCGTTCTGGCCACTGTGGACGCTGCTTTGTGCGGTGCCAAGTGATCGCCGTCGCCGCGGTCACCGCGCTCGCACTGCTCGTCCCCCAGCAGCTCGACCAGATCGTCTCCAACGGCACGCCCGGCGTCGAGGCGCACGTCAACGGCCGCAACGAGGCGCGCGGCAAGGCACCGGTCAACGGGCAGGTGCGGATCGGCAGCATCACCAAGTCGTTCGTGGCGGTCGCGACGCTGCAACTCGTGGCGGAGCACAAGGTCCAGCTCGACGGCCCGGTCAACCGGTACGTGCCGCACGTCCAGGACAGCCGGATCACCGTCAGGCAGGTCCTGCAGCACACCAGCGGCCTGCCGGACTACGTGATGCAGATCGGCGTCCCGAAGATCGCGGACGTCCGGGACCGGTACTTCGCCCCGCACGACCTGCTGGACGCCGCGCTGAGCCAGCCGCCGCGGTTCCAGCCCGGCGAGAGGTACGAGTACAGCAACACCAACTACGTCGTCGCCGGCCTGCTCATCCAGAACGCCACCGGACGCCCGGTCGGCGAGGCCGTGGACAAGGTCATCAGGAAGGCCGGCCTGAAGGACACCTACTGGCCGAGCCAGGGCGAGCAGCGCATCCGCGGCCGGCACGCCACGGCGTACGCGCTGAGCGACCTGACCGATCCGAAGTCCGCCGTGGTCGACGCGACCGAGCTCGACACGTCGCAGGCGTGGGCGTCCGGCGCGATGGTCTCCACCCCGCAGGACGTCGCCAGGTTCTTCAAGAAGCTCCTCGGCGGCGAGATCCTGCCCAAGCCGCAGCTCGACGAGATGCGCAAGACGATCACCGTCGACGAGCGCAGCGCCTACGGGCTCGGCCTGGAGGCCACCAAGCTCAGCTGCGGCGGGGTCTGGTGGGGCCACGGCGGGTCGATCCACGGCTGGGGCTCGCTCGGCGGCGCGACGGACGGCGGCAACCACGCGGCGGTCACGCTCACCGCGTTGCCCGGCACGTTCGGCGACGACCCCGGCAGGAAGTTCCAGCAGATGTTCGACGTGATGGACACGGCGCTCTGCAGGAAATGACGCTGGTCAGCGGGCGTACCGGAGCACCCAGAGCATGTCCTGCTCGGTGACCGGTGCGTCCGCGACGCACGCCAGCAGCCAGTCCGTCAACGCCTCCGGATCGATGCCCGCCCCGATCAGCACCAGCTGCGTCGGGGCGTCGGCGACGGGCGTGAACGACACGTAGGCGCCGACGGTGTGCAGCACGAACGTGCCGAGCGGGAACCGGACGAAACCCTTGGCGCGGAACAACCCCTCCGGCCGTGCCGCCAGGAAGTCCATGAACAGCTTGGGGTGCAACGGCTCGTCGCACTCGAACGTCACGCTGTCGTAGGAGGCGTGCGCGTGCGTCGAGTGGTCGTCGAGGTCGTCGAACGTCAGCTGCCGCGGCCCGAGGTCGGGCGGCCGCACCTCGAACAGCAACGCCGGGTCGATCTGCCCGAACGACACGGGCAGCACCGGCGCCGAACAGGGCAGCGCGGGCACCGACGGGACCCGGTCGACCTTGTTCAGCACCACCAGGTCGGCCAGCGCCAGGTCGCGCTCCAGGTGCGGGACGGCGTCGAGCTCCACCGCGTCGGCCACGTAGATCAGCCCGCCGTACGACACCCCGGACGCCTGCGCCACCATCCGCACCATCGCCGCGGGCTCGGCCAGGCCGGACGCCTCGATGACGATCACGTCCAGGTTCGCCGAGGCCAGCTTGCCGAGCATCTCCTCCAGCTCGGAGCCGTCGACCGCGCAGCACAGGCAGCCGTTCGGCAGCGACACCATCGTGTCGGCCTGGGCGGACACGGCGAACGCGTCGATGTTGATCTTCCCGAAGTCGTTCACCAGTACGCCGATCCGCGTGCCGCCGGACGTGCGCAGCAGGTGGTTGAGCAGGGTGGTCTTGCCGGAACCGAGGAAGCCGGCGAGCACGACGACGGGGATCACGACACCCGAGGCTAGCCGGTGCACGGCGAGTGGTCCGGATGAGGCAGCGGTGTCCGATTCGGACGGCGATCGGATTGATTTGCATCGAAGTGCAACGAAAACGGCCCCCAGCGCATCAAAATGACGAGAAGGGGGGCGATGATGACCGAGTTCCTGGCTGCCGCACTGGCGTTTCCGACCGTGGTGTTCAGCTTCCTGTTGCTCGTGGTGCTGGCTTACTGGCTCACCGTGGCGCTGGTGGGGCTCGACTTCGACGCCCCTGTGATGCCGATCTCCATCTCGATGTTCATCCTGATCACGTGGTTCGCCGCGCTGGTCGGCACGGTGTACACGCCGGAGGGCAAGCTCAGGTACGCGGTCTTCGGGGGTGCGCTGCTGGTGGGCGCGCTCGTCACGCGGATCCTTCTCGTCCCGGTCAGGAACTGGACGCGGCCGGAGAAACCGGCGTCCCGCAACGACTTCGTGGGCCGCACCGCGATCGTGCGGACCTCCAGGGTCACCGAGCAGTACGGGCAGGCCGAGGTGACCGCCGACGACGGCGGTACGGCGGTCGTTCAGGTGCGAGCGGCGCAGAGCACCGACCTCAAGGCGGGACAGACCGCGTTGATCTTCGACTACGACGCAGAGGGCGAGTTCTTCTGGGTCGTGGACATCACCACAGGGGGCTGAACATGGGTGCGATCTCCACGGGGCTGATCGTTCTGATCGCCGTGGGCGCGTTCGTGCTGATCTTGGCACTGATCACGCTGAGCAGACTTTTCAAGAAGTGCGAGCAGGGCAAGGCTCTGATCGTCTCGAAGATGCGCAAGGTCGACGTGACCTTCACGGGAACCGTCGTGCTCCCGGTGCTGCACCGCTGCGAGACGATGGACATCTCGGTGAAGACCATCGAGATCCGCAGGGCCGGCAACGAGGGCCTGATCTGCAAGGACAACATCCGCGCCGACATCCGCATCACGTTCTTCGTGCGGGTCAACAAGACCGTCGAGGACGTCATCAAGGTCGCGCAGGCGATCGGCACCGAGCGCGCGAGCCACGAGGCCACGCTGCAGGAGCTGTTCAACGCCAAGTTCTCCGAGGCGCTCAAGACCGTCGGCAAGCAGCTCGACTTCGTGGACCTCTACACGCACCGCGACGAGTTCCGCGACCGGATCGTGCAGGTCATCGGCACCGACCTCAACGGCTACAGCCTCGAGGACGCGGCCATCGACTACCTGGAGCAGACGCCGCTCAAGCAGCTCGACCCCGCGAACATCCTGGACGCGCAGGGCATCCGCAAGATCACCGAGCTGACCGCGATCGAGCACGTCAAGACCAACGAGTTCACCCGCAACGAGGAGAAGGAGATCACGCGCCAGAACGTCAGCGCGCGTGAGGCCATCCTGGAGCTCGAACGCCGCCAGGCCGACGCGGAGATCAAGCAGAAGCGCGAGATCGAGACCGCCCGCGCCCAGCAGGAGGCGGAGACGCAGAAGGTGCAGGCCGAGGAACGCCTCAAGGCCAACACCGCGTTCATCCGCACGGAAGAGCAGCTCGGCATCCAGACCGAGAACAAGGCCCGCGAGATCGCCGTCGCCGAGAAGAACCGCGAGCGCGTGATCGCCGTCGAGACCGAGCGCATCGAGAAGGACCGCCTGCTGGAGGTCATCGCCCGCGAACGCGAGACCTCGCTGCGCATGATCGAGAAGGACAAGGAGCTCGAGCACGAGCGCCGCGCGATCGCCGACCTGGTGCGCGAGCGCGTCGCCGTCGAGAGGACGGTGGCCGAGCAGGAGGAGAACATCAAGCGCCTGCGTGCGGTCGAGGAGGCCGAGCGCGAGCGCCAGCAGATCGTGATCCGCGCCGAGGCCGAGGCCCAGGAGTCGCTGGTCAAGGACATCAAGGCCGCCGAGGCCGCGGAACAGGCCGCGCAGCACAAGGCCCGCGAGGCCGTCGTGCTCGCCGAGTCGCGCAACAAGGCCGCCGACCTCGACGCCCGCTCCAAGATCCGGCTCGCCGAGGGCACGCAGGCCGAGGCCGCCGCGAAGGGTCTGGCCGAGGCCCAGGTCAAGGAACGGGACGCCGCCGCGTCCGAGGCGCTGGGTCGCGCCGAGGCCGTGGTCGACCGCGAGAAGGCGCTCGCCGACGCCGAGGGCATCAAGGAACGCCTCAAGGGCGAGGCGGAAGGCTTGTCGCACAAGGCGGAGGCGATGGCCGCGCTCGACACCGCGACCCGCGAGCACGAGGAGTACCGCCTGCGGCTCGAAGCGGAGAAGGAGATCCGCCTCAAGGGCATCGACGTGCAGCGCCAGGTCGCCGAGGCCCAGGCCATGGTCCTCGCGGCCGGTCTGGAGAAGGCCGACATCGACATCGTCGGTGGCGACACGATGTTCTTCGACAAGATCGCGAACGCCATCACGGCGGGCAAGCAGGTCGACAACTTCGTCGGCAACTCCGACGTGGTGCAGGCACTGGGCGCCAAGTGGATGGACGGGACCAGCAACTTCCCGGAGGACCTCACCAAGATCCTCAGCTCGTTCACGACCGGTGACGCGCAGAACATCGCCGCGGCGATCGCGCTGACCCAGATGGCCAAGAACAACAACTCGGGTCAGAACGCATGACGACGTCCACCCCTTCTGGGCTGGACGCCGGCACTTACGAGGTGCTGCGGGCGAGACTGGCCGACCAGGCCACCGCGCTCGCCCGCAGCACCGAGGCGCTGAACGCCCAGCGCGTCGAGACGTTCGGCAGCACGGCGCTGGAACTCGTCGCCACCGAACGCATCCGCACCGAGAACAACTGCGTGCCACGCGACATCGTGGCGCTCGGCGACGTGATGCTGTTCGGCTACAACGTGTTCATGGGCCTCAAGCCCGAGACCGCGGTCAACGACGTCTTCGCGGCGCACGGCAGGGACTTCGCCGCGGTCGAGCCGGAGTTCCTGCGGGACCCCAGGTTCCGCAACGACTTCTCCGAGCTGTACCGCTACTACCGCGAGACGCGGCTGCTGCAGCTGCGCATCGTCGACCAGCGGCTGCTCGCGGTGTTCCAGACCGGCGTGCGGATCGAGGACATCCACGTCCTGCGCTGGGACGTCCAGGTCGACGGCACCGTCACGTACGTCGACAACCGCGGCGACCGCGACCACGTCTTCCCGCCGGCGCACGACTTCACGTGGGTCGAGACGACCCGCGAGCAGCACGTGCTCGGGCGGCACCCGCACATCGCGATCGACAACGAGGTGTTCGTCGAGACGGTCGGCGGCACGCTCACCGTCAAGATCGAGAACAACACCGAGTCCGGCGAGGGCGTCTACGAGGAACCGGTCGACGAGGCGTTGCAGAGCCTCGCGGACGCGGAGATCCACTACGCCCGCGTCGGCCCGCTGATCCTGCTGAAGATCCTGCCGTACAAGGAGACCACGCCCCGGCACCTGGTCTTCAACACCAGGACCAAGGAGGTCACCCGCCTCGACGGCATCGGTCAGGCCTGCCAACGCCTCCCCGAGGACCAGGGCATCATCTTCCCCGGCGGGTTCTACCTGGTCACGGGTGCGGACAAGACGTTCGACGTCGACACGGACGACCTGGAGTTCGAACGGGTCGTCAAGTCCGCGAACGGCGAGGACGTGCTGTTCGTCTACCACGCCCGCCGCGAGGGCCGCAGCCTTCTGCTGCCGTACAACGTGATCCGCAAGGAGGTCGCGACCCCGATCACCTGTCACGGCTACTCGCTCTTCGCCGACGGCACGCTGGTCGTGTTCCGCGAGACCGGCTCCGACGCGGTGCGGGTGCACCCGATGCAGGTCTGGCGCACGCCGTTCATGGCCGACGAGACGCTGCCGGACCAGGCGGGCCCGCTCGCCCGCATCGGCAACGCGGAGCTCGTCCGCGGCATCTCGGACTGCCTGTCCATCACCAGGATGAGCGCCGACATGAAACCGAGCGCGCCGGTGTTCGAGGGCCTGATCGCCCTGTGCACCAGGGTGATCGACAGCGTGCACTGGCTCGACGAGCTGGGGCTGCGCCAGGACGTCCAGGCCGTGCGCGCCACCGCCGAACAGGTGCTGGACGAGTTCGAGGCCGTCCGCAAGCTCACCGAACACGCGGCCCAGCAGCTGCACGAGGCCGCGGAGAAGCTCGCGAGCCTGGTCCGGCTGGCCAGGTCGGCGGCGCCGCGCAGCGCCGACGAGTGGGTGCGGCTGCTCGCCGACCTGAGGTCCGCCCAGGGCCGGCTGATCACTCTCAAGGACCTCCGGTACGTCGACCTGGAGGAGATCGACCGGCGCGAAGCCGAGCTGGTCGAGGAGCTCGGCGCCTCGGCACGCAGGGCGGTCGCGTTCCTCAGCGGCGAGGGCGCGTTCGACCGGTACCACGAGGAGATCGACCAGATCGCGGCCGCGGAGCTCAAGACGGCGGCCGAGGCGAAGCCGTTGCGCGAACGGCTCGCGCAGCAGCAGGCGGGCCTGGAGGTGCTGACCGAGGTCGTCAGCACGCTCGACGCCGCCGACACCACGACCCGCACGCAGATCCTCGCGAGCATCGGCGAGGTGCTGGCAGCGGTCAACCGCGCACGGGCCACAGTGGACGGTCGCAGGGACCGGCTCGCGAACGCGGAGGGCCGCGCCGAGTTCGCGGCGGAGTTCGCGTTGCTCGGCCAGGCCATCACCGGCGCGCTGTCGGTCGCGGACACCCCGCAGCGCTGCGACGACCAGCTCGGCAGGCTCCTGCTCCAGCTGGAGAACCTGGAGTCGCGGTTCGGCGAGTTCGACGACTTCCTCGCGCAGGTCGGCGCCAAGCGCACGGACGTCTACGAGGCGTTCTCCGCGCGCAAGCAGACACTGCTCGACGAACGGGCGCGCAAGGCCGACCGGCTCGTCCAGTCCGCCGAACGGGTCCTCGGCACGATCCGCCGCCGCGTCGGCAAGCTGACCTCGACCGACGAGATCAACACGTACTTCGCCGGCGACCCGATGGTCGCCAAGGTCCGCGCGGTCGCCGAGAACCTCAGGGAGCTCGGCGACGGCAGGGCCGACGAGCTCGACGCGAGCCTGCGCGACGCCCGGCAGGAGGGAGGCCGGGCGCTGCGCGACCGGGCCGACCTGTACGACGGCGCGTCGATCGTGCTCGGCCGCCACCGCTTCCCGGTCACGACCGAGCCGATGAACCTCACCCTCGTCCCGCGCGACGGCAAGCTCTACTACGCCGTCACCGGCACGGACTACCGCAGCGAGGTCACCGACGCGGGTTTCGCTAGCACCAAGGGTTTCTGGAACCAGCTCCTGGTCTCCGAGACCGACGACGTCTACCGCGCCGAGCACCTCGCCGGCAGCCTGCTCGCCGAGGGCCGCACGGACGTCGTGAACGCCGCCGCCGAACGCTACGACGAGGGCTACGAGAAGGGCGTCCACGACCACGACGCCGAGAAGATCCTCGCTGTCCTGCAACGACTGCACGCCGGCGCCGGACTGCTCAGGTACCCGCCGCAGGCTCGTGCGGCAGCGCAGGTCTTCTGGGCCGCGCAGCCCGACGACCAACGTGCCGTGTGGCAACGCAAAGCCGAGTCACTGGCCCGCGCGCGCACGATCTTCGGTGGCACGCACGGAATCCCGGAGCTCACCATGCAGTTCGGACTCGAGGACCTCGCCGCCGAGTACCTCTTCGAAGAACTCGCCTGCGAGCCAAGGGGATTCGTCACCAGCAAGGCCGCGCGCGCCGTGATCGACAGGTTCCGCGCGGTGGTGCACGAGGACCTGCACGACCGCGACCTCATCGAGGCGTGGCTCAGCGCGTTCCTCTCCGGCGAGGACTGCCCGGAGTTCCCCGAGGTCGTCGCTATCCTGCTCACCGACCTGCCCCGGTACGACTCCAGCGCCGCGCTGACCGAGACCGTCACGGGCCTGCTCGGTACACACCCACGCGTCCACAACCAGTCGCTCGACCTGCGCCTGGACGAGACCCTGACCAGGTTGCGGACCTTCGCCACCGACCAGGTCCCGGCTTTCCGCGCCTACCAGCGCCGGCGCGACGAGCTGCTGGCCGAGGAACGCCGCAGGCTCAGGCTCGACGACTACCAGCCCGCGGTGCTGAACACGTTCGTGCGCAACAGGTTGCTGAACGAGGTCTACCTGCCGTTGATCGGAGACAACCTCAGCAAGCAGCTGAACGACGGCACCGGTCTGCTGATGCTGATCTCGCCGCCCGGCTACGGCAAGACGACGCTCATGGAGTACGTCGCGAACCGCCTGGGCATGGTGTTCGTGAAGGTCAACGGCCCGGCGCTGGGCACCGGCGTCACCTCGCTCGACCCGGCGGAGGCGCCGAACGCCACCGCGCGCCAGGAGGTCGAGCGGATCAACTTCGCGTTCGCGCTGGGCAGCAACGTCCTGCTGCACCTGGACGACATCCAGCACACCTCACCCGAGCTGCTGCAGAAGTTCATCTCGCTCTGCGACGCCCAGCGCCGCATCGAGGGCGTGTGGGACGGCGAGCCGCGCACGTTCGACCTGCGGGGCAAGCGCTTCGCGGTGTCGATGGCCGGCAACCCGTACACCGAGACGGGCCGCGCGTTCCGCGTCCCGGACATGCTCGCGAACCGCGCGGACGTGTGGAACCTCGGTGACGTGCTGTCCGGGCGCGACGAGCTGTTCGCGTTGAGCTACCTGGAGAACGCGTCGGGCTCGAACCCGACGCTGGGTGGCGCGGACGTGGAACCGTTGGTGCGCCTGGTGAACGGCGAGACCGTGCGGCACGAGTACGAGACGGTCGAGCTCGACCGCCTGCTGTCGGTCGTGCGCAAGTTGCGGCGGATCCAGGAGGTCGTGCTCAAGGTCAACCAGGCCTACATCGCGTCGGCCGCGGACCCGTCGGGGCAGCCGTTCCTGTTGCAGGGCAGCTATCGCAACATGAACCGGATGGCCGCGCGGATCGTGCCGGCGATGAACGACGCCGAGGTGGAGGCGTTGATCGACGACCACTACCTGGGCGAGGCGCAGCTGCTCGGCTCGCTGGCGGAGGCGAACCTGAGGAGGCTGCGCGAGCTCAAGGCTTGATGTCGCAGGTCAGCTCGAACCGGTCGAACCTGTCGTCCTCAGGACCTCGCGGGTCGACCGGTTCGGACGCGAGGTCCTTCAGGAGCTCGCAGAACGCCTTGTCGTCCAACGGCCAGTCCAGGCACTGCCGGAAGTCCTCGCCGAACAGCTTCGAGTCGCAGCGCAGCAGGTCGTAGAGGTTCGGCTTGGGCTTGCTGCCCGGAGGCGGTGGAGGTGGTGGCCGGTGACCGGGCGGAGGAGGTGGCCGGTGTTCGCCCCTCGGCGGTGGGGGCGGAGGAGGAGGCGGCGGTGGCGGCCGATGAGCACCGACGGCGGAGACGGTGGTCGTGGCGGTCGCGATGACGACCTCGGGCGGCGGAGGCGGCGGAGCGACCAGGCGGATGTCCACGGGCTTGTCCGGGGGCGCCGAGAACAAGGCCGCGATCAGGGCAGCGCCCATCACCGCCACCGCGGCCGTGAAGTAGCCGCGGCGTCTGACACCCGTCATCGCTTCCGCTCCCCAGGTTCCGCCTGCCCGGTAGCCGCCGTCCCCGTGGAATCGTCGTCCCCGCCGGCGGTGTTACAGCCTCACCCGGTCCTGTCCGGCCCGGCGGAGGTGAGCGAAATCCGCAGGACCACGCGCTGTTCGCGTTCCATTGCGGCGCGGTACTCGTTCCAGTCCTTGTGCTCGCCGGAGATCGTCCGGTAGTAGGAGACCAGCAGGTCCATGGCCTCCGGCAGCGGCACGACCGTCGCGGTGCCGTTGATCTGGATCCACCGCCCGAAGAAGCTGTCCGGCAGCACGCACAACGAGACGTGCGGATCGCGCTGGACCTGTTTCGTCTTGTACGCGGTCGCCCTCGTGGAAACGAGCACATCGCCGTTGTCGTCCAGCGACACGAGCACCGGCGACATCGCCGGGGTGCCGTCGGACTTGATCGCGCAGAAGACCGCGCGGTGCTGGCTGCGGAGCACGTCACGTGCCTGGTCCAGGTCCATGGTCTTCATCCTGGCGAGGCGGGACGATGTCCGCATGCCCGATCCCAACTCCGTGAGCTGGCAGATGCACGCCGACCCGACGATGTGGATCGCCGGGATCGCGAGCCTGTACCTGCAAGCGTTGCACCCCAAGGCCGTCGCCGGTGTCGTGCAGAACTCGAACTTCCAGGCCGACCCGCTCGGCAGGCTCAAGCGCACGGCGGACTTCGTCGGCCTCGGCGTCTACGGCACCGACGAGGACATCGCGGCCGCCGCGGCACGGGTCCGCGCCACGCACCGGAGCCTGCGCGGTGTCGTTGACGGCCGAACGTTCCGGGTGGACGAACCCGAACTGCTGCTGTGGGTTCATTGCTCGGAGGTCTTCTGTTTCGAGAACGTTCTCTCACGTGCGGGCTACGGACTGACGGATCGGCAGAAGGACCGGTACTACGCGGAGCAGCGTTTCGCCGCCACGCTCGTCGGTCTGCACGAGGACGAGGTCCCGGGTTCGCGCCGGGAAATGGCCGACTACTTCGAACGGATGCGTCCAAACCTGCGTCGAACGGACGAATCGGACGTGATTTACGCCTTCTTGCACGGACCGCCCGTGCAAGGGTGGGTCCGCCACGGACTGCCCGCGTACCGGGTCCTGGTGGGCCACCTGGCCTACTCGGTACTACCCGGCTGGGCGCTCGAACTACACGGCCGAGAGCCGTACAAGCACGCTGACAGGTGGCTGCGAATGATGCGCCGAGCTGCGCTTTTGGTTCCCGGCAAGATCAGGAGGCTGGCTCCGCCGGGGCATCTGCGGCTCGCGATCGAACGGCACGGGAAGCATGTGACACCGAGCAAAGCGAGGCTTCCGTAGTTGTCATACATCACAGTCGATCATCGCCGCAGGTCCGTAGCATTGCGCACGAATCCACCACACCCCCGGAAGGCCTGTCGTGATCCGTCGTGCCGCGCTCCTGACTGCCGTTGCGGTGCTCGCCACCGCCTGTGGGAGCGGTGACACCAGCACAGTCATCGGACGTGCTGACTCCGGGAAGCTGACCATCGGCATCCGCTACGACCAGCCGGGCCTGAGCCAGCGGCGCCTCGACGGCCGGTACGTCGGCTTCGACGTCGAGGTCGCCAAGTACGTGGCGAACGAGCTCGGGGTGAAGGAAAGCGGCATCACGTTCAAGGAGGCCCGCGGCGCCGCCCGCGAGTCGATGCTGGAGAACGGCGAGGCCGACCTGATCATCGCCTCGTACTCGATCACGGACGCCCGCAAGGAGAAGGTCGCCTTCGCCGGCCCGTACTTCGAGACGGGCCAGGGCATGCTGGTGCGCTACACCGAGGACTCGATCCAGGGCCCGGAGACCATGAACGGCCGCAAGCTGTGCTCGGTCAAGGGATCCACCTCCGCGCAGAAGGTGAAGACGGACTTCTCGCAGCAGGTGCAGATCGTCGAGTACGGCCAGTACTCCGACTGCGTGATCGCTCTCATGGCGGGCAACGTCGACGCCGTCACGACCGACGAGGTCATCCTCGCCGGGTTCGCGGCGGAGAACCCCGAGCTGCTCAAGCTCGTCGGCAAGACGTTCTCCAAGGAGCGGTACGGGATCGGCGTGCCGAAGGGCGACACCGAGTCCCGGGACGAGGTGAACTCGGCGATCGAGAAGATGATCTCGAGCGGTGAGTGGAAGCGGGCCCTCGAACGCAACGTCGGTCCGTCCGGTTACGAGATCCCGCAGCCACCCGCCATCACGGAGAAGTCCTAGTTCGTCGCCGCGGACTTCGACGTCCAGGTGGCCCAGTCGATCGTCCACTCCCAGAAGTCACCGGGCGCGACACCGCTCGGGTCGGTGGCGCCGAGCTGGATCGTCGAGCCGGTGACCTCGACCGGGTCGCCGACCATCGTCAGGTCGTAGAAGATCTTCGCGTTGGCGCCGGACAGGTTCGCGCACCCGTGCGACACGTTCTCCTTGCCCTGCTTGGCGATCGTGCCGTTGTTCTCGTGCACGAACTCGCCGTTCTGGGAGATCAGCACGGCCCAGGTGACCGGGATGTTCTCGTAGTTGAACGTCCGGTTGGTCATCAGCCGCGAGGCTTCCTTCTGCTGCACCACGTGGATGCCGGAACGGCTGACGGCGCGCGGGTCGTCCTCCATGCCGTAGGACGCCGGGAAGTCGTGCAGCAGCGTGCCGTCGCGGTAGATCTCGAACCGCTTGGTCTGGGTGTTCGCCTTGGCCACCAGCGCGCGGTCCGCGATCTTGAACTGCGCGTGCATGTCGGTCTTGCCGTAAGCGCCCCCGCCGAACGGCACACCGTAGACGTCGATGTCCAGCCGCACCTCGGTGTTCGGCTTCCAGTACTCCCGCGGCCGCCAGTGCGCCTCGGTGTCGGAGAGCCACGCCCACGCGCCCTCGGTCGCCACGGACGTCTTGACGGTCATGGACTTCTGCACGGAGGCCTTGTCCTGCACCGGCGCGCTGAAGGTCACCTTCAGCGGCATCGCGACGCCGTACGTCTGACCGTCGCCGACGTTGAGCTTCGCGCTGGTGAGCTTCGCGGGCTTGACCGTCCGGAACGAGCCGCTGACCGGCACCTCGCCGCCGTCCTCACCCCTGGCCGACCCGGACCACGTGTAGAGCTTGTCGTAGCCCAGGTCCTCGGTCGCGACCCAGCGCCCGGCGGTGAGCTCCCCCTGCACCGCCTTGCCCTCGGCGTTCGTGAGTGCGATGGCGGTGAGCGCACCCCCGGTCACCCCGACCTCGAACGGTCCGGCGGGGCTGATCCCCTCGCCCGACGCCGGTGTCACCGTCAGCGCGGCCTTCGCCTTCTCCTGGGTGACGGGCCCTGCCGGCGTCCCCTCAGGTGCGGCGCTGCAGGCGGCCAAACCCAGCAGTGCAACCAAAACCAGTGGCCTGAACACGTGCTCCCCCAAGATCCCCTCGTCCGATGTTGAAGAGGACGCACGGGGGTGGAACACGTTGCTCCGCAGATTGCGATCACCCACCTGGACCAGCGGGTTTGCGCCTATTGAGGCACGCAACTGGCCAGTAATGACCTGTAGTGCTATGACCAATCACACGTTAGGCTGACCCGCGCAGGCCGTGGTTTCTGTGTTCGTGCTTCACACGCTCGCGGAACGACACGCGGGCGTGCGGTGCGCTCTCAGCGAGTTTGCCGAACGCCCCCGGGACGGCCGGGGTTGCAAAGTGCAGCCCCAAGCTTTCCTGCGATGGAGGCAGGTTCATGGCACAGGGCACTGTCAAGTGGTTCAACTCCGAAAAGGGCTTCGGCTTCATCGCCCAGGACAACGGCGGCGCTGACGTCTTCGTCCACTACTCGGAGATCCAGGGTCAGGGCTTCCGCACCCTGGAGGAGAACCAGCGAGTGGAGTTCGAGGTCGGCCAGGGCACCAAGGGTCCGCAGGCCCAGAACGTCCGCGCGGTCTGAAGTCTGTAGAAGCCGCAACAAGAGCCGTACGCGAGAAGGACCCTCTACCGGGCTCGGTAGAGGGTCCTTCTTCGTTGCTCTGGTTCTAGTGGCCGCGCTGGCGCGCTTCCCACTCCAGGCGCTGCATGACCCACTCCGTGGCGAGAGCCTGCGGGGAGGTCTGACGTTCGGCGGCGAGCTCCTTGAGCTGCTCGTTGGCCATGAGCTGCAGCCTCAGCTGGTACACCTGCGCACTGCCGAAGCCCGACGCGGTCGTTTCGTTGTCCGCGTCCGGGGCCAGGGCGGCCAGGTAAGAGGTCAGCTCCTCGTCGTGCGACGTCTCCGCGGGCTGCGGTTCGTCCGCATCACGGTGACGGCCGGACTTGGAGCGTCCGAGGGATCCAATAGGCACCGGAACACGATAACGGCTCGGTCACGGAAGCCAAACCCCTGTGACCCGGGTCACCCCAAGGTGTAAATGGGTGCTACTCAGAGTGGATCTCCGCAGGGCCGAGCGGTGAGCCAGGGGGTGAAGTGACCGCGGCTCTTCACGCGAACGAGGTGTCGAACCGCTAGCCGCGCCACAGCGGATCGCGCGCCGAGAACACCGGATGGAGGTTCGGGGGGCCAGCCTCGAAACCCGGCCACAGCGGGATGCGCCGCCGGGAACACCGGATGGGGGTTCGGGGGCTCGCCCCGAGCTGGGGGTCTGGGGGCGCGGCCCCCAGATGAGCACTCCGAGTCCCGCAAGGCGGCGAAGGCGCAAGCCGAGCAGCCTTGCGCAGAGGGAGAGGCCCCCGCGCCAGGGGGAGGAACGCGGGGGCCGGAGGGGATCTCCACAGGCGCTGACCGGGGGTGTGTCAGCTTTTGGATTGTTGCACGCGCACGCTGGGGTTGGGGAGTGTTCCGAACGAAGTTCTTATGTTGCCGATGAACGGAAACCCCGTAGTCGCAAGCTGTTGGTAACAACGAACACGCTGCTGAAGGCCATTGCGGCACCCGCGATCATGGGGTTCAGCAGACCGAGTGCCGCGAGTGGCAGTCCAGCGATGTTGTAGGCGAACGCCCAGAACAGATTCCCCTTGATGGTGCCCAAAGTCTTGCGGGACAACCTGATCGCGTCCGCCGCCACGCGCAGGTCGCCGCGCACCAGGGTGAGGTCGCTCGCCTCGATGGCCACGTCGGTGCCGGTTCCCATGGCCAGCCCCAGATCAGCGGCCGCGAGGGCCGGCGCGTCGTTCACGCCGTCGCCCACCATGGCCACAACTCGGCCCTGTGCCTGGAGATTCCGGACCGCCTCGACTTTGCCGGAGGGCAGCACCTCGGCGATGACGTCGTCGATGCCGACCTCCGCGGCGACCTCGCGGGCCGTGGCGGCGTTGTCGCCGGTCAGCAGGACGGGACGGAGACCGAGTTCCTTGAGTTCCGCAATCGCTTGTGCGGACGTGGGTTTCACGACGTCCGAGACCGCGATGAGACCGACAACCTTGTCATCAAAGGAAACCGCGACAACTGTCCGAGTTGTGTGGGCGGCCAGTGCCTCGGTCAGTTCTTCGGAAAGGGAAACGTCGCGCACTCGTCCGACGACGACCCGGCGGCCCTCGACCACTCCGCTGACGCCGACGCCGTCCGTGGAAACGAAGTCCGACACCGGAGGCACGTCTTCTGCGGCACGCACGATCGCCGCGCCGATGGGATGTTCCGACGCGTTCTCGACGGCCGCGGCGAACCGCAGCACCTCGTCGCGCGGCACGCCGGCGGCGGGGACCACGTCGACCAGCGTCAGCCGGCCGGTCGTCACGGTGCCGGTCTTGTCGAGCACCACCGTGTCCGCGCGCCGCGTCGACTCCAGCACCTCGGGGCCCTTCACCAGGATCCCGAGCTGCGCGCCGCGACCGGTGCCGACGAGCAACGCCGTGGGCGTCGCGAGACCGAGAGCGCACGGGCAGGCGATCACCAGCACCGCCACCGCCGTCGTCACCGCGAACTCCAGCGGCCGTCCGGCGAGCAGCCACGCGCCGAACGACGCCAGCGCGATCAGCACGACCACGGGGACGAACACGGCGGACACGCGGTCCGCCAGCCGTTGCACCTCGGCCTTGCCCGCTTGGGCCTGCTCGACCAGCCGGGCCATCCGCGCGAGCTGGGTGTCCGCGCCGACCGAGGTGGCCTCGACGACCAGCCGCCCGCCCGCGTTGACGGTGCCGCCGACGACGGAGGAGCCGGCACCGACCTCCACCGGCACCGATTCTCCGGTCACCATCGAGCGGTCCACAGCCGAACTGCCCTCGACCACTAGGCCGTCGGTGGCGATGCGCTCACCCGGACGGACCACGAACCTCGAAGCGACCCGGAGCTGACCGACCGGCACGCGGGTCTCGACGCCGTCGCGCAGCACCGCCACGTCCTTGGCGCCCAGCGCGAGCAACGACCGCAGGGCCGCGCCCGCGCTGCGCTTGGACCGGGCCTCCAGCCAGCGCCCGAGCAGCAGGAACACGGTCACGCCGACCGCGACCTCCAGGTAGATGTCACCGGAGGTGGTGGGGCGGGGCAGCAGGCTGAACTCGTGCCGCATCCCGATCGCGCCGGCGTCGCCGAACACCAGCGCGTAGAGCGACCACAGGTAGGAGACCGTGACGCCCATCGAGACCAGGGTGTCCATGGTGCTGGCGCCGTGCCGCGCGTTGACGAACGCGGCACGGTGGAACGGCCAGCCGCACACCCAGACGACCACGCTGGCCAGCGCCAGCGAAACCCACTGCCACGTGGGGAACTGCCACGCCGGGACCATCGAGAACGCGATCACCGGCACGCCGAGCGCGACGGCCAGCACGACGCGCAGCCGCAGCTCACCGGCCTCGTCCACCTCGGGAGCCTCCGGCTGGGGCTCCTCCGCGTCGTAGCCCGCCGCCCTGACCGTCGACACGAGGTCGCCGACCTGCAGGTTCTCCGGGAACTGAACGCTGGCCCTCTCGGTCGCGTAGTTCACGGTGGCGGAGACGCCGTCGAGCCTGTTCAGCTTGCGTTCGATGCGGTTCGCACAGGAAGCGCACGTCATGCCGCTGATCGAGAGCTCGACGTGGCGAGGCTCGGTGGTGGTCATGCGACCTGGTACCCGGCCTCGGTCACGGCGGCGACGACGTCGGCGCGGTCGAGTTCGCGGTCACTGGTCACGGTGACGGCGCCGGTCTCGAGGACGACGTCGACCCCGGTGACACCGGCGACCTCGTTCAGCTCCTCGGTGACGGAGCTGACGCAGTGGCCGCAGGTCATGCCGGTGACGGTGTAGGTGGCGCTGACGCTCATCGGAGCCCTTTCTCGTACGGGACTCCGAGTCTATACCCCCCTGGGGTACGGGATCTACTGAGGACTCTCGGGTTTCGGCTGGTCCAGCTTCTGGAGATCCGTCTCGATCTTGTTGACCAGGTCGTCGAGGCCTTCGAGCATCTTGTCGAGCTCGGCCATCCGGGACCCGAAGGCGGACTCGATGTCGGCGTCGATGGTGTTCAGGTCGATGCCGCTGAGCGCCTTGAAGATCGCCTCCTGGTCGACCGCTGGCGGTATCTGGGACGCGTTTTGGCCCTCTGCTTCGGGGGAAGGCTCCGGCGTGGGGTCGGTCATGGGTCCATCATCCCCTGGGCAGTTCCCCACAAGACACGTGCGGCACCTGTACGGAAAGTAACGCTGGGTGTCGGTGGAATCACTCTGCGGGGGGCTGCGGCCGTTGTCCCAGGTCGCTTAGCCTCCCGACACACCTCAAGTCGGGGAGGGTGCTATGAGCGGGTCGCTGGAAGTGCGGAAGTTCCTGTTCACCCAGGACGACGGCATGTCACAACGGGGCGGGCCGAACGTGCCGGCCCAACGAAGCGGAGAGCCATCGCGGATCTCCGACGACCAGGTCCACCGGGCGAGGCTCGCGGTCGCGCGCAGTGCTCTCGGCGCGGAGGACTGCCGGATGCTGCTCGACATGCTGGGCCTGTCGCCGGGCGAGGACGGGGGGATGCCTCCGGTGCAGCGGTGAGCACGCGAAAGCGGCCCTGATTTCGAGGCGCGCACCCCCCGGAGCGCGTCTGTCGGAACAGGGCCGCATCCCGAAACATACCCACGGGTCTCTTTCGCGGCAACGGCTAACCTCTGCTCATGCCCCAGCAGGACAGGGCGCACGCGACGCGCGAGGCGATACTGCACGCCGCGGCGGAGGAGTTCGACCGGCTCGGCTACGAGCGCACGTCGCTCACGGCCGTGCTCGCGCGCGCTGGGCTGACCAAGGGCGCGTTCTACTTCCACTTCCCCTCCAAGGAAGCGGTCGCCGACGCGTTGATCGAACGCCAGGGCGAGCTGTGGGCGCGGGTGCGGGAGGCGTGGCGGGAACGCGGCGCCGATCCGCTGAGCACCCTGCACGGGATGTTCGTGGAGTCGGCCGACCGGATGGCGGCGGACGTCGTGCTGCGCGCCGGCGTGCGGCTCAACGCCGATCGCGAGGTCGGCTATCCGGGGGTGCCGAGCACGCACGTCATGTGGGAGAAGCTCGTCGCCGCGTACGTGATCGAGGCGGCCGCCCGCGGCGACCTGCGTCCCGGTGTCGATCCCGAGGCCGTCGCCCGCACGTTGTGCAGTGCCGCGCTGGGTTCGCGGTTGATCTCCTCGGCGACGACGGCGTGCGCCGATTTCCCGGAACGGATGCGCGAGGTTCTGGGGTACGTCCTGCCGTGCGTGACGTCTTCCGGCTGGAAGTTGTCTGGATCACAAACTGCTCCTGAACCGGCGTGACGGGCCTCCGAGGCCCTGAACAGGCGTTTGTTGATCTGAGGGTTTTCGCCCTGAAGGGGGTTTGGGCAGGTCAGCGCATGTGCGGGACCCCCGTTTTGGAGGTGCGCGGACCTATGGCATATGCTTACGATGCTTCCAGAGACCAGCTAGTCCCCATCATCTAGCGGCCTAGGATCCCGCCCTTTCAAGGCGGTCGCGCGGGTTCGAATCCCGTTGGGGGCACGCAGTAACATGTAGTACGGTACGACAAGCAAGAAGCAAGGCCCAGTGGCGCAGTTGGTTAGCGCGTCGCCCTGTCACGGCGAAGGTCGCGGGTTCGAGTCCCGTCTGGGTCGCTTTTTCTTCTCATGGCCAGGTAGCTCAGTTGGTACGAGCGACCGCCTGAAAAGCGGTAGGTCGGCGGTTCGACCCCGCCCCTGGCCATCCTTCTTCGAAAGAAGCCCCGCAGATCTCTGCGGGGCTTCTTTCGTCATGCGGTGAAGGAGATTCGCGCGATCGCCTGGTCGTCGTGCGTTTTGTGGCGCGGCCACCGCTTGTGCTCCGAATCACCGCGCTCCGCTTCGCGGATTCGGTCGAGCACTTCGCTCAACGGCAATTGCTTCAGGTCGTCCCACGCGAAGAGTCCGTACTCGGACACCCCGCAGGAGACGCCGTCTGTGAGAGCGATCACACTCGTGATCTCGGTGCGGCGCCAGGAGGTCGTGACGGCCTGGAGTCCAGCGGTCGGATCGGCCTCCGCGACCCAGTAGCCGCCCGGCTTGTTCTTCCACCGGAGGATGTCGGGATCCGGCCTCAGGTCTTCGAGCCGGGTGTCTTCGAGGACGTGAGTGGACTGTCCGAACGCGACCACGGGGGTGTCGCAGAGGACGAGGGCGTCGATCGCGTCGTCGGTCCAGCGGACGATCGACGCGGTGCACGACGGGGAGTCGCCGGGGATCAGGTCGTGGCGTTCGGCGAGGTTCCTGATCGCCTGGGCGAGGACCTCGGTCAGCGGGTCCTGGTTCATCAGGTGCGCGAGTTCGTCGGCGAGTTCCGAGGCGTACCAACCGCCGTTGCGGTCGGGCGGCCTTCGTGAGGTGACGCCGTCGAGCACGATGACGGCGTTGGTCGTGACCCGGATGCGGTCCTCGGTGGTGCGTCCCGGTGCTGCCTGTTCAGCAGTCTCGATCTTCACGGCTCCACCGTACGTGTCAACATTGGTTGACGGATCCGGGTTGTCAACGTACGTTGACATCATGACGGAGGCAACGGATCTCGCCACAGCGGCAGGCGACCGCGACCCGAAGGTCGGGTTGCGCGCCGTCAGCGCGTTGCGGCGACTGCTCGAACACCTGGAGGCCGCCCAGGTCCGCAGCGCGCGGACGCAGGGCTGGTCGTGGCAGGACATCGCGGCGGAGCTCGGGGTGTCCCGCCAGGCGGTCCACAAGAAGCACGGGGGTCGATGATGATCGCGGAGCGGTTCACCAAGGAGGCCCGCGAGGCCGTGAAGGCCGCGGTGAAGGAGGCCGAACGGGTGCACGCGCCCGAGGTCGGCGTGGAGCACCTGATGCTGGCGCTGCTCGAAGCGCCGGTGCTGGCGGGGTTCGACCTGCCGCGTGCGGAGCTGGAGACGGCGTTCCTCGACTACCGGCGCAAGGGCGGGCTGACCAAGGCCGACGCGGAAGCGTTGCGGGGCCTGGGAATCGACGTCGACGCGGTGATCGAGACCGCGGAGCAGTCGCTCGGGAAGGGGATTCTGCGGCCGGGTCCGCGCCGGCGGTGGTTCGGGATGCCGCTGGAGCCGGACTTCAAGAAGGCGCTGGAGAACTCGCTGCGCGAGTCCCGCGACCTCCGCCACAACTACCTCGGGGTGGAGCACATCCTGCTGGCTCTGTTGCAGGGCAAGGGAATCGTGGCGGAGGTGCTGACCGAGCGAGGGGTCACGTACGGGGAGATCCGCAAGCGGGCTGCGAGCGCTCGCGCCACGTGAGCGCGGGCAGGAAGAGCTGCGCGAGCGGGCCGACGCCGAGCGCGTAGAGGACCGTGCCGATGCCGACCGTGCCGCCGATCAGCCAGCCGGTGGCGAGCACGAGCAGCTCGAGCACGGTCCGCGTGACGCGCAGGGAAATGCCTGTGCGGCGGCAAAAACCGGTGACCAGGCCGTCGCGCGGGCCCGGTCCGAGGCGGGAGCCGACGTACGCGGCGAACGCCACGGCGTTGAGCACGATGCCCAGCGTCAGGAACACGATTCTCGGCAGAAGTCCTTGCGGGGCGGGCAGGATCGCGAGCGTCACGTCGACGCTGACGGCGATCAGCACGACGTTCGCGACCGTGCCGACGCCTGGCTTCTGCCTGAGCGGAATCCAGGCCAGCAGGACCAGGACGCCGATGATCGCGGTGATCAGGCCGAAGCTCAGCCCGGTGCGCTTCGCGAGGCCCTCGTGCAGCACGTCCCACGGGTTCAGGCCGAGCGTCGCGCGGATCTGCAACGCCATGCTCGCGCCGTAGAGCCACAGGCCTGCGGCGAGCTGCGGGAGGCGGCGGGCGGGGGAGATCCGGACGGAGACCTGGTGGAGTGCGGTCATGGAGGCCATGTGGCCATGTTGCGCTTCGATTGGCCTGGTAATCCATAGCCAATTCGTCATAATTGGCCTCATGCTCCCACCAGGTGGACGTATTTCGGGTGCCCGGCTCGCGCGGTTGCTGGGCGAGTGGCGGCGTGGAGGCGCCCGGCAGGGGACGGTCGACCTCGTCGCGGCGCTGAAACTGCTGGTCGCGGACGGCCGGCTGCCGGTCGGGACGCGGCTGCCGTCCGAACGGGAGCTCACCGACGCGTTGCCCGTGAGCCGCACCACCATCACCGCGGCACTGGACCAGCTGCGCACCGAGGGGGTGGTGGAGTCGCGGCGCGGCGCCGGGTCGTGGATCAACGGACCGGTCGGTTCCGGTGGGGGGATCACCGGGGGCGACGACACGTTGATCGACCTGTCCCGCGCCGCGCCTCCGGCGTTGCCGTCCGTGCGGCTCGCGATGGACGTGGCGATGGGGCGGATGCCGGAGCACCTCGCGTCGCACGGGTACGACGAGCGCGGGCTGCCGGTGCTGCGGCAGCGGATCGCCGACCGGTACGCGGCGCGCGGGCTGCCGACCTCGCCCGACCAGATCGTGGTGACGTCCGGGGCCCAGCACGCGTGGGCGCTGGTGCTGCGGCTGTTCGTCGGGCCGGGTGACCGGGTGCTGGTGGAGCAGCCGAGCTACCCCAACGCGCTGGAGGCCGTGCGGGCGTCGTTCGGGATCCCGGTGCCCGTGCCGATGCTGGCGGACGGGTGGGATCTCGACGGATTCGAGGCCGCTTTGCGGCAGGCGGGCCCCCGTTTGGCCTATTTGATTCCCGACTTCCAGAACCCGACCGGACTTCGAATGTCGTCCGAGTCGCGGGAAATGCTTTCCGCCGTGTTGCGGAAAGCGCGTACTCCATTGGTCGTGGATGAGACCTTGGTGGAGCTGGCGTTGGATTCGGGCCCTTCGCCGTTGCCGATGGCGGCGTTCGGCGGGGACTCGGTGGTGACGCTGGGGTCCGCGAGCAAGTCGCACTGGGGTGGCCTGCGGATCGGGTGGATCAGGGCCTCCGCCGACCTGGTGCACCGGCTGCTGTCGACGCGGGCGGCGATCGACCTCGGCACGCCGGTGTTCGAGCAGCTGGTGCTGGCCGCGTTGCTGGAGTCGCCGGAAGCCGTTCTGGCGCAACGACGTGCCGAGGCGCTGGTGCAGCGGGACGTGGCCGTGGCGGCGTTGCGCGAACATTGTCCACAGTGGAGTTTTTCGGTGCCGGCCGGTGGGCTCGGGGTGTGGTGCGCGCTCGACGGTCCGGTGAGCACGCGGGTCGCCGTCGTGGCGCAGAACCACGGCCTGCGTTTGGTTCCAGGTCCCCGGTTCGCGGTCCACGGCGGGTGCGAGCAGATGCTCCGAGTGCCGTACACGCAGTCACCCGAAGTGCTGCGTCTCGCGATCGGCCGTTTGGGTGTGGTGGCTGCATCCGTTGCCGGAACAGGGTTTCCGGCGGACGCCGACCTGTCAGTGCCGGTCGCGTGAGACACGTCGGCCCGGTCTCCCGCAGCGGTGGAGACCGGGCCGACGAACTAGCAAACGAGAGGCCTGCGGAGGGGGACGACCCAGGGATTGGCGTCCCCCGTCCGCAGGTTTCCCGTGTGGTCCGAGACTGCGGGGGCAGCGCGGCACTCGGACCAGACCCGACCTGCCAGGGCGCGGTTGGCAGGTCAGGAAGACTGGGTTCCTTGCGTACAACGGGAAATGTGTTGCGGAGTTACTCGCGCGACGGAACGAGACGGTCACAAATCGCGCAGAAGGCAGACTGGTCCTGTCGGACTCAGTCAGGGGACGTTGCCGGAAGGCCCGGAATGCTGCCGGGCGCAGTGCCGTCGCGACGCTCCTCGACCGACCACGTGGTGGGCGGGAAGAGCGAGTTGTGCGACGTCAGAACGGCGAGCACGCCTCGCGTGCCGCCGGAGTTGTCGGTGTGGCCGGACGACGCGGAGGCCGTCGCGACCACGGGGGCCTGCTGCTGGGAGGGCAGCGGGGCGGACGGGCCGGGAACGGACCACGTGAGGTCGCTCACCGGAGCCGGTTCGGTCTGCTGCGGAGCAGGAACGGGCAGATCGGGCAGAAGCGGCACGAGCTTGCGGGCCATCGGGGCCGGCGGCGCGGGCGGAGGTGGAGGCGGCGGGGTCTCGGCCGCGAGCTTCGCAGCGATCTTGGCCTCGCGGACCTGAGCCTTGGCGGCGACGACCTCGGCCGGTGCCTCGTTGCGGATGACGCCGTAGCGCGTGTCGCCCTGCGAGCCGCTCTCGAAGTCGAGGGTCGGGCCCTCGTCCTCTTCTTCTTCCTCGGGCTCGGTGACGACCGGCGGTACGACGACCGGCGGGACGAACCGCTCGGGCTGGTGCTTCTCGATGATCGACGCGGTGAAGGCCTGGGCCCAGCCGGCGGGGTCCTCGAGCAGCTGCGGAGCCTCGGCCTTCGCGGGCGTGGTGTCCGCCGCGGGCGTCTCCACGACGATCTCGACGGCCGGGGGCGCTTCCTCCGGGGTGTCGGCGTGGGCGGACGTGCCGCTCAGCAGCCAGGCGGCGGCGGTGAACCCGCCGAGCGCAGCGGCCCGCAGCAGCAGTGCGCGTGCTCCACCACCTGCCACAGGATCACCACCCGTCCACCGTTTCAGGTCACCCTCAACGCACAGCGCGCCGTCGGAGGTCGACGTAGAGCTATGTCTAGCACCGGAGAGTGACTTCGTGAACCAACTCGGCGCGAAACACCCGGAAGGGCGTTCTCGTGCGGCTGTCCGTGTTGCCCTGATCAGGCATGAACACCGTCAGTGTCGTCATCGGATCGAGTGACATTGCGCTTCGGTCCCCTGTGGACCGTGTCGCGGCGGGGGATCGTGTCCGTTGTGGACGCTCTCAAGCAGGTCAACAGCCTCTCTGAGCTGGTCGATCACGCCACCCGCGCGGTGGGGCCGGTACTGGTGCACGACGAAGCGGGTCCAAACGAGTGCTTGGTCCGTTCGGGGGAACTGGTTGTGCTGCCAGCGGACGCACCCACAGTGCGCAAACGCTTGCGATCGGCCTACTCCCACGAGGAGATCTCCGCGGGCGCCATCCGCATCCACCTGAGGGCCTCCGACCGGGACGCCGTCGTCGCCATCGCCCGCGAGGTCGGCGCCACCCCGAACCACGTCCACCTGGCGTGCCCGATCATGATCGGCACCTCCCGCCCGGTCATCGGCGAACGCTTCCCCGACCTCCTCGGCGAAGGCACCGTCGCGTTGCTCGACACCCCGCTGGAGGCCCCGCACGGCGCCCTCGTCGCCGGTGTCCTCCGCCACCACGGCGCCACCGTCCGCCCGTTCCCCGTCCTGACCGCCCCTGGCTTCGGCGACGACCTCACCCTGGCCGCGGCTCTGCGAGCCACCCGCGACCTGCCCGTGGTCCTGGTCGCCTCCGGCACCTACACGTTCGACAACGACTGCCCGCCGGTCCTGGCCTCCTGCGGCCGCAACGTGGTGGCCTCCGCGGGCAACGGCGGCACCTCCCGCCCGTGGTGGCCGGCGGCGCTGCCCTCCGTGACGGCGGTGGGCTCCACCGACCCGTTCTCGGGCCACGGCCCGTGGGTGAACGTGGTCGCCCCCGCCGTGGACGTCCCCTCCTCGGTCGGCTCCTCCCAACTGCTCTGCACCGGCACCTCCTTCGCCGCCGCCCTGCACGCCGCCACCCTGGTGCCCGTCCCGTAACAGCTGAACCCGAGGTGCGCGACGGCCCTCGCCGCCTCCACCGGGTGCCCGATCAGCGCGTGCACCTGCTCCATGGCCGCGCTGACCTGCGCGTCCGGCACGTCGAGCACGCTCGCGATGACGGCCCTGCTGCCGGCGTCGAGAAACGCGCGCGCAAGCCCCGACTCGCACGCCGACAACACGACCACTTCCGGCGGGTTCCGGATTCGCGCGATGTCGTACCCGTAAAGGGGCCCGTCCTCCATTTCGAGGTACGAGAACAACGGGTTCTCCGCGTTCACGTGCCCATGCGCCGCAATGTGCGCAACGCCGGCCCCTTCCAGCGCGCTGAGCGCCCCGTCCACAGTGGATCGCGCAATCGTCCCGCCGTGGCGCTTCTGCAACGCGACCGCTTCTCGCCCCACTCCTGGCCCGGTGATCCAGACCCGCCGCCCACTCCTGGCCGCCGGACGCCAATGCCGCATCGAGGGAAGGACGTGCACCCGTCGTCCGAGCGCGGCCCACGGCATCCCGTGCAGCACTCCGTCGGGGATCACGACCACCTCCTCCGCGTCGGGCAGCAGCTCGTTCGCGATCGCGCGCCCCGCCCTGAGCCCGAGCCGGGCGACACCGACGATCTCCTCGACGTCGGGCACCGTGCGCATGCGCGCCCGCCCGTCGACCACCGTGACCGCCTTCATCAGCCCTTCGTGGACGACGAAACTGACCAACGGCAGCCTCACCGCCGTCACCTCGTGCCGCTTCCTCCTCGTTGCCGAGGCGAGCGACAGCCGTCGGACATCCCTCTCCAGCGACTCCAACGGCAACCCGAAGGCCCTGGCCCGTCTCAACTCCGCCAGGGCACGGGCGAGCTCGGGGTCGTTGGGCGGCAAGGGAACCGAGGCTCGATGCCGGTCCGACCACTCGAGCACTTCACGTGCGGTGGTGGCGAGCGAGAGCGCATGCCCGGTCAACTCCCGCCGAGGCCAGTCGCCGTGGTGCTCGTCCAGCACCCTGAGCCCGGCCCGACAGGCGGCCAGGGCACCCCGCCGACCCGACCGCCGAGCCTGCGCGAGCCACCCGAGCGCCCGTGTCTGCGCCGGCCCGCGAAACCGGTGCGCCGCAACAGCATCCAGCTTTCCGTCGGCGAGCATGAACTCGACGTCCTTCCCGCCCAGCTTCTTCGCCGGTCCCGGATCGCCGTCCCGCAACGCACACCGCGCGCTCAGCACAGCCAGCTCCGGTACGTGCCGATTGCACCGCCGCAACAACTCCATCGCCGGCGCCAGCACTCGCCGGGCCTCGGTCGTGAGCCCGGCGGCGAGCAACGCCTCGGCCCGGTCGACGAGCGCCTCGGGCTTGCTCGCCGAGTCCAGGCCCGACCGCGCGGCCTCCTCGTACAACCGGAGCGCACGCGGCACGTCTCCGCCCAACATCGCCGCGAACCCCTTGTTGTGCAAGCACATGGCCGCCCGCCCGTGTTCACCGACCGCCCTCAACGCCACCTCGGCCGAGCCGAAGTCGGCTTCCGCCTCACCGAGTTTCAGCGCGTGGCACCGCGCGATCCCACGCCCCACGAGGGCGTTGGCCAGCCACCTCTGGTCCCCGTACCTCCGCAACTCCCTGATCACCGCGGTGAGCTCGGCGATCGCCAGCCGAGGCTCGGCCGACCCGCAGAGGTGCAGCCCGCGCAGGCACCGTGCCCGCGCCAACTCCGCACCCCGCAGGTGAGGAGTGGCGAGGTCGAGGTGCTGGAGGCTCTGCCTCGGCCGCCCCCGGTCCAGCTCGATCCACGCCAACGTCAGGTGGAACCGTGCCTCGCCGGTCAGCTTGAGGCCGCGTTTCGCGAACCGGGCGGCGACGTCGAGGTGGCCGAGCTCGACGTGGGCGACGCTGAGGTCGTGCAGCGCGTCGGCTCGTTGGGCCTTGGAGCCACGAACCTCGGTGGTGGCGATGGTGGCCCGCGGGTCGGTGGTGGCGCTCATGCGACGAACCATCCCGTCGTCAGGCCCAGGTCCGGCACGGTCACGCACAGCGGGCCGGAGCTGACGTCGGCGCGGAACCACCCTTCGGCGTCCGGTGCCAGGGCTCGGGCCGACTCCGGGGAACGGACCTCGACCGGATGGACCTCGTCCAGGACGCCGGTCAGGCGGAGGCCGGTCGGGGTGGGGTCGAGCTGGAGGTGGAGGCGGCCGGTGCCGACGTGGAAGACGAGCTGGCGGGAGGAGCCGCGGACAGGTTCGTGGACTGGGTGCATGGGGTCGAGGCCGGTCGGCCGCGGGGCGAGGGCCGGTGGTGGTGCGTCGAGGTGGAAGAGGCCGGCGATCTCGTCGAGCAGTGAGTCCCTCATCGCAGGTCCGCCACCTTCCGGCGCAGGTCAGCCAGGCAACGGGTGCGCGTCGAGCCAACGCTCCCCACCTTCATCCCCAGGGCGTCGGCAACCTGTGCATAACTCAGTTCGGGGTTGTGGGCAGCTATCCGCAGGAGGCGTTGGCACCTCTCGGACAAGGTCGTCAGAGCTGCCCACAGCCGGCGCTGCCGTTCCGAGGTGATCGCCACCTCGTCGGGTGTGGGCTGGGACGACACCGGCTCCCAGAGGTCGGTCGACACCTCGCGGCCGCGCACCCGCAGGACGGCGATCGACTGACGTGTCGCGGTACGGACCAGCCACGACGCCAGGTGCTCGGGTGAGTGCACTCGAGAGAGGTGTTCGGCCAGGCAGAGCCAGGTGCACTGGTAGACGTCGGCCGCGTCGGCGTGGCTCAGGCGGAACGATCTGGGCACCGACCAGACGAGGCGTGAGTAGCGTTCGACCAACGCGTCCCAGCCCACGGTGCCCGCGCGCCAGCCGACTAGAAGCTCCGTGTTCGATTCCATGCCATTTGGAGTCGAACACGGTCCGGGAGGCTCCCGGAGTCACTCGAAAGTGGGTTGTCCACAGGTGTGGAGGAACTCATCCACACCTGTGGACAACTACAGCTTGTGGAGGCGTTCCACGGCTTCGTCGATGACGGCGTCCTGCTTGCAGAAGGCGAACCGGATCAGGTGCTTCCAGTCGTCCGGGCGGTCGGTGAAGACCTGGACGGGGACGGCCGCGACGCCGATGCGGGCCGGCAGGTCGCGGCACAGCGCCAGGCCGTCGGCATAGCCCAACGGCCTGACGTCGGCGCAGATGAAGTAGGTGCCCTCGGAGGAGCGCACCTCGAAGCCCGCGGCGCGGAGGCCCTCGGCCAGGCGGGCCCGCTTCGAGGCCAGGGAGTCGCGCAGGGACGAGACCCAGTCCAGTTCGGCGGTCAGGGCGTGGGCCACGGCCGGCTGGAACGGGGCGCCGCCCACGAAGGTCATGAACTGCTTCGCGGCGCGCACCGCCGAGACCAGCTCGGCAGGGCCGCAGACCCAGCCGATCTTCCAGCCCGTGCAGTTGAACGTCTTGCCGGCGCCGGAGATCGACAACGTCCGCGACGCCATGCCCGGCAGCGAGGCCAGCGGGATGTGGACCAGGTCGTCGAACACCAGGTGCTCGTAGACCTCGTCGGTGATCGCCAGCAGGTCGTGCTCGACGCACAGGGCAGCGATGGCTTGGAGTTCTTCCAAGCGGAACACGGTGCCGGTCGGGTTGTGCGGCGAGTTCACCAGCACAGCGCGCGTACGAGGCGTCACGGCCGCACGCAGCGCATCGACGTCCAACGCCAAACGGCCGGACGCGTCCTCACGCAGACCAACGGTCACACGGGTCGCGCCGGCAAGAGCGACGGAAGCGGCGTACGAGTCGTAGTAGGGCTCGATCAGGATCACTTCGTCGCCGGCCTCGACCAGGGCCAGCAGAGAAGCCGCGATCGCCTCGGTCGCGCCGACGGTCACCAGCACCTCGGAGTCGGGGTCGTAGGACAACCCGTACCGGGACCGGTGAGCGGCGACGGCCCGGCGCAGCACCGGCATGCCGGGACCGGGCGGGTACTGGTTCACCCCGGACGCGATCGCCGACTGGGCTGCCGAGAGCATCGACGCCGGGCCGTCGGTGTCGGGGAAGCCCTGACCGAGGTTGACGGCGTCGTGCTGCACGGCCAGCGCCGTCATCTCCGCGAAGATGGTCGACGTGAACGGCTGCAACCGGGGAACTAGCGCTGGTACCCGCACAACGCAGGATCTTCACGGACAATGGTGTCGTGGAGCAACTGACCGCCGCTGACCAGCAGAAGCGCACCGACCTGCGCAAGATGAAGCTCGTCGCGACGAGCTTCCTGATAGGCGCGACGGTCATCTTCTTCGCCACCCACGCGTTCGAGGGCGCCTGGGTCGGCTACGTGCGGGCGGCCGCGGAGGCGGGCATGGTCGGCGCGCTCGCCGACTGGTTCGCCGTCACGGCCCTCTTCCGCCGCCCCCTCGGGCTCCCGATCCCGCACACCGCGATCATCCCCGAGCGCAAGAACATGTTCGGCCAGACGCTCGGCGACTTCGTCGGCGTCAACTTCCTCAGCCCGGAAGTGGTGCAGGACAAGCTCAGGAGGGCCGGCATCGCCGAACGCGCCGGTGCGTGGATCAAGCAGCCGGAGAACGCCGAACGCCTCACCACCGAGCTGTCGAACGTCCTCAAGGGCGCGATCACCGTGCTCAAGGACGAGGAGGTCCAGGCAGTCCTGGAGCAGGCGATCGTCAAACGGGTCACCGCGAAGCCGTGGGGCCCGCCGCTCGGCAAGCTGCTCGGCCAGGTCCTCGGCGACGGCGCGCACCACAAGCTCGTCGACCTCATGTGCGACCGCGCCTACGAGTGGGTGCGCGACAACTACGACAAGGTCAGCCTCATCGTCACGGACCGCGCGCCCACGTGGTCGCCCAAGTTCGTGGACGCCATGCTCGGCGACAAGGTCTACACCGAGCTCGTCAACTTCGCGTGGGCCGTCAAGACCGACGTCAACCACCCGATGCGCCTCGCCGTCGACCAGTTCATGATCGAGTTCTCGAACGACATGCAGACCGACCCGGCCACCATGCAACGCGCCGAGCAGGTCAAGCAGCAGGTGATCAACCACCCCGACGTGCAGAAGGTCATCAGCAGCGCCTGGGGCACGGCCAAGAAGATGCTCCTCGACGCCGCCGAGGACCCGTCGAGCGAGCTCCGCAAGCGCGTCACCCAGGGCATCATCACCCTCGGCACCAACCTCACGGACGACCCGGAGCTGCGCGCCAAGGTCGACGGCTGGCTGGAGCAGGCCGCCGGGTACGTCGTGCAGAACTACCGCGCGGAGATCACCACGCTGATCACGGACACCGTCGAGCGCTGGGACGCCGAGGAGACCTCGCGCAAGATCGAACTGCAGGTCGGCAGGGACCTGCAGTTCATCCGGATCAACGGCACCGTGGTCGGCGCGCTCGCCGGCCTGGTGATCTACACCGTGGCCAACGTGCTGTTCTGAAGATCGCGAGTGCGTTTTCGGAACGTGCGGGCCTTCTCGCGGTTCCCGCACACCTGCATCGAGCACCAGGTGCGCGAGCGGTTGCGCGAACGGTCGAAGAACGCGCTCAGGCAATCCTCTGCCGGACAGATCTTGAAGCGTTCCCACGAGCCCAGCACGGCGAGGCGGGCCGACGCGGCGAGCACCGCGCCGAGCGCGTCCGAGCTGGACAGCACCGGAACGCCGTCGGTCAGCTCGATGTGCACGACGCCCGCTGCCGTCTGAGGCCCTGACGACCCCTCGATGGACGACCGCAGTGCCGCACGAGCGGCGCGCGCCTGCGCGAGGTCACTGCTCCGCCCGAGGCCGCGCTCGGTCACCCATGCGCGCCAGGAGGCTTCACTGTCCAGTACGTGTCGAGTGTTCAGGAAGCCGAGCAACAGCTCGACGTCGTGATCCCAGCCGACAGTCAGACCAGTCACCCCACCACTGTAGGCGCCACGGCGGTCACTCGTCAGGGCGTTGAGGAATACACCGGGTGTATACATCGTGTGTATAGTGCTGCTCATGTCGATCGGACACGCACTGTTGGGCCTGCTAGAGGGTGGTCCCAGGCACGGCTACGACCTG
This sequence comes from Lentzea sp. CA-135723, assembly GCF_050936595.1. Taxonomy (NCBI): domain Bacteria; kingdom Bacillati; phylum Actinomycetota; class Actinomycetes; order Pseudonocardiales; family Pseudonocardiaceae; genus Lentzea; species Lentzea sp. CA-135723. Next base: position 6,209,894 of record NZ_JBNJMK010000001.1, read on the forward strand.
AAGCGCGCCTATGACGAGCGTTTCGGCCAGGACCGGCCGCTCGCGTACGGGCAGGTCTACTCGACCCTGTCGCGACTGCTGAAGAACGGTCTGGTGACCGAGGCGGGCGTCGAGGCGGGGGACGGCCCGGAGCGCAAGCGGTACGCGATCACCGACGCCGGGGTCACCGACGTCGAGCGCTGGCTCGGCACGCCGGAGAAGCCGGAGCCCTACCTGCAGAACACCCTGTTCACGAAGGTCGTGCTGGCCCTGCTCTCCGGCCGCAGCGCCACCGAGGTGCTCGACACCCAGCGGGCAGCGCACCTCACGACCATGCGCGACCTCACCAGGCGCAAGGCGGACGGCGACCTCGCCGACCAGCTGATCTGCGACTTCGCCCTGTTCCACCTCGAAGCGGACCTGCGGTGGCTCGAGCTCACCGCCGCCCGCGTGGACAAACTCGCCGAGGAGGTGGCCCGATGACGACGCTGCTGTCCGCCGTGGGCCTCTGCAAGTCGTTCGGGAAGACGAACGCGCTGGACGGCGCCGGCATCGCGATCAGGGAGGGCGAGGTCGTCGCGATCATGGGCCCGTCCGGGTCCGGCAAGTCGACGCTCCTGCACTGCCTCGCCGGCATCCTGCCGCCCGACTCGGGCACGGTCACCTACCGCGACCGCGACCTGACGGCGATGAACGACGGCGACCGCAGCGAGCTGCGCAGGACCGAGTTCGGGTTCGTCTTCCAGTTCGGCCAGCTCGTGCCGGAGCTCACCTGCCTGGAGAACGTCGCGCTGCCGTTGCGGCTCAGCGGGATGAAGCGCAAGGACGCCGAACGGGCCGCGCGCGAGTGGATGGCCAAGCTGGAGGTCGACGTGGTCGCCGACCAGCGACCCGGCGAGACCTCCGGCGGCCAGGGACAACGCGTCGCGATCGCCCGCGCGCTGGTCACGGGTCCGAAGGTGATCTTCGCCGACGAACCGACGGGCGCGCTCGACTCGCTGAACGGCGAACGGGTCATGCACCTGCTCACCTCCGCCGCCAGGGAGACCGGCGCGGCGGTCGTGCTGGTCACGCACGAGCCACGCGTCGCGGCCTACTCCGACCGCGAGGTCGTGGTGCGCGACGGTCGTTCGCGGGACGTGGAGTTCGTCAGGTGAAGCGCGTGCTCAACGACCTCGCCCTGGGTGTCCGGCTGGCTGTCGGGGGCAGCCGGAAGTCCTGGGTGAGGCTCCTGCTCCAGGGCGTGGGCATCGGCATGTGCGTGGCGGTGCTGCTGTTCGCCGCGTCGATCCCGACCGCCTTCGGCAACCGCGACCAGCGCGGCGACGCCCGCAACACCGTGGAGACGGGCACCGGGCCCGCGCCGCTGCTGGTGGAGAACGGGTCGGTCGAGTACCGGGCCGACTACGTCAGGGGCACGTACGTGCGCGCCCTCGTGCCGGACGCGCCCAAGCCGCCCGGCATCGACCGGCTGCCGGACGACGGCGAGATCATCGTGTCGCCCCGGCTAGCCGCCCTGCTGGCGAGCCCCGAGGGCGAGCTGCTGCGGCCGCGGTTCCCGCAGAGGGTCATCGGCACGTTCGCGCCGGCGGGCATGGACGGGCCGCAGGACCTCCGGTTCCTCGCGGGCGACGACGAGATCCAGCCGAACGACGGCAACCAGGTCTACGCGTTCGGGCAGTCCTACCTCGGCGGCGGCCTGCCGACGATCCTGCTGATGCTCAGCATCGTCGGCGCGGTCGTGCTGCTGTTCCCCGTGCTGGTCTTCGTGAGCGTGTCCGCCCGGCTGGCCGCGGCGCAGCGGGACCGGCGGCTGGCGGCGTTGCGCCTGGTCGGAGCGGGTGCGACGCGGGTGCGGCTGATCGCGTCCGGTGAGGCGCTGGCGGGTGCGGTGGTCGGCCTCGCCGTCGGGTTCGGGCTGTTGTTCGCGATCAGGCCGCTGGTCGACGACATCCCCATTCCCGAGATCGCGATGTTCCCGAGCGACCTCGCGCCGACGTTGCCGCTGACGGTGCTCGTGATCGTCGCCGTGCCGGTGCTGGCGGTGCTGTCCTCGGTGTTCGCCATGCGGCGGACGATCATCGAACCGCTCGGCGTGGTGCGCGAGCAGAAGCCGGTGCGGCGCAGGCTGTGGTGGCGGGTCGTGCCCGCGCTCGGCGGGGTGGCGCTGCTGGCGAGCCAGTTCGGCAAGTTCGGCGCGGGCAGCTCGAAGCCGCAGGAGTGGCCGATCGTCGTCGGCGTGGTCCTGCTGATGTTCGCCGTTCCCGTGTTGCTGCCGTGGCTGGTCGAGCGGGTCGTGCACGGGATGCGCGGCGCCACGCCCGCGTTGCAGCTGGCCGTGCGCCGGTTGCAGCTCGACGCGGGCACGGCGGCACGGGTCGTCGGCGGTGTGTCGGTGGTGCTCGCGGGGACCGTGACGCTCCAGGTGATCCTCGCGGGCGTCGAGAACGACGTGAAGGCGGAGGACACCCAGCAGGCCGGGAACCACTCGCTCAACGTCACGGTCAACGAGACCACCCCGATCCCCGAACTGCCGGAACTGCTGGCCAGGACGCCGGGGGTGGCCGGGGTGCAAAGCCTCCAGCGCGCCTTCACGACGACGCCCGAGGGCGACACGACCACCATCTCGGTCGGCAGCTGCGAGGCGCTGCGGACGGTCGTGAAGCTCTCGAGCTGCGCCGACGGCCAGATCTTCCAGGTGCCGACCGCGAACGGCTTCGGCGACGCCAAGCCCGGTGACACGCTGACGTTCAAAGGGACCGGCCGGACCTGGACGGTGCCGCAGGTCGAGCGTGCGAACGGCACCCTGATCGGCATCTTCGCCACCCCGGCCGCCGCGAAGGACGTCGACCTGACCCACGCGTACGCCGACGTCCAGGCCGACCTGGACCTGTCGCGGACGGACGTCGCCGAGCACGTGCGCAACGCTCTCGCGCCCTACTCGTGGCGCGTGCACACGACCTTCTTCGGGCAGGACCGCGGTTCCGAGGTCGAGCAGGTGTTCCTGGCGGTCCGCAGGGCGCTCTACGGGGCAGCGCTGATCACGTTGCTGCTCGCCGGCGCGTCCCTGCTGGTCGTGGGTCTGGAACAGGTGCGGGAACGCCGCCGGCCGCTCGCGGCGATGGCGGCGAGCGGGGTGCCGCGGCGGACGCTCGCGCTGTCACTGGTGTGGCAGAACGGGATTCCGCTGGTGATCTCCACGGTGGTCGCGGTCGGCACCGGTGTGCTGCTCGGCGTGCTGGTCACGTGGGCGTTCGACGCCGAGGTCGCCTACGACTGGACCGGCATCGGGGTCGTCACCGGCATCTCGGTGGGGCTGGTCGTGCTGGTCACTGCTCTGACGTTGCCTTCGCTGAGAAGGGCGACCGGAGCACTTGGCCTGCGGACCGAGTAGTCCTGCTCGTCGTCTCGTGCTCTGCCAGGCGGTCCTGCACCAGCCCGTGCCGGAACTGGTAGCAGGCCCCCGCCCGGCAGAGCACGCCGAGCTTGCGCGAGTCCTCCAGGAACACCATCAGCTCCCACGGGAGCTTTCCGCGCAGTGCCAGCCAGATCCGCGCGACCGTGAACCACCACCAGCGCAGGTGCAGGACGGCCAGCGCGAACCCGAGCATCAGGCCGGAGGCGAGACCGAGGCCGACCATGCCGGTCTGGCCGGGGCCGAACACCAGCGCCGCGGCGGAGCCGAACACCACGGCGAGCACGAGAGAACCGGTCCACACCGCGATCCTGTCGCGCGCCATCGTCCACTGTGGACTTGATGCCTGGGAGAGCTCGGCGGCGCTGGACAACGCGAACCGCAGCGCGGTCGCCACGGCCAGGCCGAGCCCGACCACGAGACCGGCGGAAAGTCCGTACAGAGCACCGAAAACCAGTCCGGCGGCCAGGCCTAGCACTCCGGGCACCAGCAGCAGGCTGCGCCAGATCCCCAAGCGTGGCTTGGCTTTGCGCTCCTGTGACGCCGTGAGCGCGGCCGCTCCGACGGCGATGCCCGCGACCAGACCGGTGATCGGGGCGAGCGACGGCGTGATCGAGTACGCCATCAGCCAGCCGACGCCGAACCCGCCGATCGCACCGAGCACGAGCGCGCCGAGCACGGCGAGCCACGTGTTGCCGACCGAGCGGCGCAGCTCCCACCAGGCCAGCTCGCGGATGCCGCGGTCGCGCATCTCGTGGGCCAGGAACTCGAGCCACTTGCGGGCGCGGTCGCGGGGCCAGACCTGCGTCGCCTTGGCGTGGTGCGCGAACGCCCGGTTGCCGTACGCGCGGGACACCAGCTCGTCGCAGAGGTGGTCGGAGATCGCCCGAGCGTCCGGGAAGCGGCCGCGGTCGAGCAATTCCGTCGGTTCGGCCTCGCTGTCGGCGTAGACCATGCTGGCGAGCCACATCGTGAGCGGCGTCGACAGCGCGTCCGCGAGCCTGCCGTCCGGTTCCTCGCGCAGCTGGATGAACACCGGTTCCCAGCGGGCCGCGCCCCAGCTGTCGGAGCTCGTCCGCAGGTAGGCGGCGACCTCCTCCAGGTCGAGCGGTGCCAGTTCGACGACGTCGGCGCCCGGCAGCGGACCGGCGAGGCGCACGGCCGACGCGAACTCGTCCGTGCGGCAGGTCAGCACCAGCGGGCGCTTGGCGGGGAACGCCTTGGCGATCCTGGCGAGGGCGTCCGCGCGCTGGTGGGCCGGGATGTCGTCGAGGCCGTCGAGCACGGGCAGGATCTTGTGCTGCTCGACCAGCAGGTCGCCGGCGTAGCTGCCGTACAGCTCGGTGTTGCGCAGTGCCGGGTGGTCCTCGTACAGCCTGCGGGTGAGCCAGGTGCGGATGTCCTCGACCGCCGGGTTCCACGTGGACAGCGGCAGCAGCACCGGGACCATGCCGCCGTCGTAGCGGTCGAGCAGGCCGCACGTCAGCAGCATCGCGACCGTCGACTTGCCGGTGCCGGCCTCGCCGATGATCACCATGCGGCGGTTGAGCTGCCGTTCGAACGCGCCCACGACGGCGTCGCTGCGTCCGGGCGGCGCGTCCGGCTCGTCGCTCACGTCCAGCTCGGGAGCGAGCCAGTGCAGGTCGAGCACGTCCGGGTCGGTGAGACCGCGCGAGCGGACCTCCTCGTTCCACTGCGCCTGCAGGCCGACGGCGAGGGCGCGGCAGGCCGCGTCCAGGTGCTCGTCGGTGCTGAGCGCGGCGTTGTGCCTGCGCTTGACCCACGGGTCGAGCAGCGCCAGGAAGCCCAGGAACGCCACCGCGAGCACGATCAGCCACAGGTGCGGGTCGATGCCGTGGTCGGTGACGAACAGCCCGGCCGCGGTGAGCACGGCCGTCAGCACGCAGCCTGCCAGCAACGCCTGCTGACGGAATCGGGACATGCGTCGAATCATGACGCACCGCATCCGCGAGGGGTCGATTCAGTGACCCGTGTCGTGACGTTTGGTTGTTGATCACAGATGCCAGTGCAGATCGCCCAGGGTGAGGTGCTGGGCGGTGCGGGTGATCGTGATCCCGAAGTCCGCGCGGCGGGGTTCGCCCAGGTCGTGCCAGTCGGCGGCGGCCTGCTCGGCGAGGTCCCAGAGCCGGCGCGGGCCGCCCTGGTCGACGTGCGAACCGCGGTGGTGCACCCAGGATCCGTCCGAATGGGCCAGCCAGTCCTGGCCCGCCATCACGCCGGGCAGCGCGATGCCCGCGAAGAACTCGAACGGGCTGGCCGGGGCGACGACGGTGTTCAGCCGCACCGCGGTGGCGCGCCGGTCGTAGTCGCCCGCTCCGGCCGGCGCGGTCGGCAGCGCGTGGGCGCGCAACGGCATGAACCGGCCGTCCTCGCCGAGCACGCGGCCCTCGCCGGTGCCGTCGCCGTTCGAGACGATCCTGACCAGTCCGGCGCCGATCGGGCGGTGCAGGGTCGTGACGACGAGGCCGCCTTCGCGCGTCTGCTCCAGCCAGGCGGGTGGGACGGTCGAGACGGAGCACGTGGCCAGCAGGCGGTCGTAGGGCGCGTTGGCCGGATGGCCCCTTGCGCCGTCACCGGTGACGCAGGTGGGATGGAACCCGTTGGCGTGCAGGCGTTCGCGTGCCCGTCGCGAGATGTTCGGGTCGACGTCGACCGTCGTCACGTTGCCGGAACCCACCGCGTGGCAGAGGAGAGCCGCGTTGTAGCCCGTGCCGGTGCCCACCTCGAGAACCGACTGTCCGTTGTGGACTTCCAGCGCCTCCAGCATGATCGCCATGATCGTGGGCATGCTCGACGAGCACGTCGGTGTGCCGCCGGTCACCGTGTCGTCACCGTCGAACTGGGTAACCCACACCCGGTCGGCGTAGACCAGCTCGAGCCAGTCCGGGTCGGCGCCGGTGACGCGCTCCCAGTCGCCGGTGTGCAGCTGGCGGTAGAACCGCGGCAGGAACTCGTGCCGCGGGACGGCCTGGAAAGCCTTGTGCCACTTGGTTTCGCGCAGCGCGCCGACGCCGAGCAGGTGATCCGCCAGCTCGGCGCGCAAGGCCCCGGCGTCGTCCATGTCACCTCCCACGGTAACGCTGTGGCGGAGCCCACGCAGCTGTTGCTAGCAGAGTGCTTGCAACTGCTAGCACTCGTCGCTAACGTGGTTGATGGCACGAGGAACGGGAGCGGGAACAGTGGACAAGTCCATCGACAAAGCGGTCGCGGACCTCGGGCGCAACATCGGTGAGTACATCCGCGAGCAGCGCAACACCGCCAAGATCTCCTTGCGGGAGTTGGCGAAGCAGGCGGGAGTCTCCAACCCCTACCTCAGCCAGATCGAGCGAGGACTGCGCAAGCCCAGTGCGGAGATCCTCCAGCAGATCGCCAAGGGGCTGCGCATCTCGGCCGAGGTGCTCTACGTCGAGGCCGGGATCCTCCAGCAGCGCGAAGGCGGTGCGTTGGCGGACGCCATCGTCGCCGCGACCGATCTGACCGAGCGGCAGAAGCAGGTGCTGCTCGACGTTTACGAATCTTTCCGGCGGGAGAACTCCGCCAGACAACAGGAGGACTGATCTCCATGCCGAAGCTCACCCAGGAAGACGTTCGCAAGGCCGCCGAGCAGGGCGCCCACGCCGCACGCCAGGCGCTGCTCGCCGCGCTCGGCGCCGGTGACCTCGCCGCCAAGGCCGTGGTCGAGGCCCTGAACAAGGCCAAGGAGCGCGCCGACGAGGCCCGCACCCAGGCCGTCGACCTCCCGAACGAGCTCAAGGACCTGCGCGAGAAGCTGCAGCCGGCCGAGCTCAAGAAGCTCGTCGACGCCTACACCGCCTCCGCGGTGAACCTGTACACCTACCTCGCCGACCAGGGCGAGCAGACGCTGGAGCAGATCAAGGCCCAGCCGCAGGTCAAGCAGGCCGTGGAGCAGGTCGAGCAGGCCGTCGAGGCCGCGCAGAAGCGCGCCGAGTCCGCCGCCGCCGACGCCAAGGTCCTCGCGGACGACGTCCTCGGCAAGGTGACCCGCCGCACCCGTTCAGTCGGCGAGAAGGTCGCCCACGAGGTCGAGGACGCCGCCGAGAAGCTGGCCGAGGAGATCGTCGAGGTCGGTGGCGAGGCCGCGCACGAGGTGCGCAGCACCGCCCGCAAGACCGCGAACCGCACCGCGCCCCGCAAGCCGGCGACGACGACCCGCACGACGACCACCACCACGGCGGCCGCGAAGAAGACCACGCCGACCACCAAGTGAGTCGCGCGGCGGCTCCCGCGAGGTGAGCACGCCGAGAAGTTGATCTAGAGGGGAGCGGCCCGACCAGGGCCGCTCCCCTCTTCTCGTACCGGCACGTAGGCTGGGCCCTGTGTTCTACCTGCCGTACATCAGCATCTGGAACCTCGACGGCATCGTGCTCTTCCTCGCCGATGTGGTGTTCAGCTTCTTCGGCCTGTTCGCGTTCTTCCACGCGGTGAGCCAGCGGCCGGACGCCTACACCGCGATCGAGAAGATGACGAAGCCCGCCTGGCTCGGCATCACCGGCGGCGGGACGGCGGCGTTGCTGCTGTTCGAGCCGCGCGGCGCGGGGTCGATCTTCTGGCTCGCCGGCCTGATCGCGGTGCTCGTCTACATGGTGGACGTCCGCCCGCGGCTGATCGAGGTCCAGCGCGGCCCGCGCTGGTGATCACGCACTCCTACGGCTCCGGCACACCGGTGACGCTGGTCGCCCACGGGCTCGGCGCCACCCCCGGCGAGGCCCGCATCCCGGCCTCCGGGCTGCCCGGCACCCGCGTCGTCGTGACGCTGCCGTCGCACGGGTCGGCGCCCGACGCGCCTCCCGGCTACTGGGACTACGGCACGATCGCCGCCGACCTGGGCACCGTTGACGCCTCGCAGGCGGTCGGGGTGTCGTTGGGTGCCGGTGCTCTGGTGCGGCTGATGTCACTCGAGCCCGACCGGTTCTCGCGGGTGGCCCTGCTGCTGCCCGCGGTGCTGGACCAGCGGCACGAGTCGTTCACGGTGCAGCAGCTCTCCGACCTGACCGTCGGGCCGCCGATCTACGTGGCCGAGCGGCGGGAGGCGTTGAAGCGGCTGTCCGCCGCGGCTGAGCAGCTGCCGGGGCAGGTCGCCGTGGCCGATGCCTCGGTGCTGGCCTCTGTTTCCACGTCGGTGCTGGTCATCGGGGCTGTCGGTGATCCGTTGCACCCCGAGTCCGTGGCCAGGGCGACGGCGGCGGCGTTCCCGCGCGGCGAGCTGTGGCTGATCGACTCGCCCTCGCCGATGATCACCCATCGGAACGACGTCCGGCATCGGTTGGTCTCGTTCTTCGGCGGGTAGCCGAACTGCATGGCTGAACAGAAGAAGATCGCGTTCCTGGTCGCGTCGGAAGGCATCGAGCAGGTCGAGCTGACCGACCCGTGGGCGCAGGTCGAGAAGGCGGGCGGCGTGCCGCGCCTGCTCGCGCCGAAGCTCGGCGAGGTGCAGGGCTTCAACCACCTCACGCCCGCCGACACGTTCCCCGTCGACACGACGTACGCCGACGCGAGCGCCGACGACTACGACGGCGCGGTGATCCCCGGCGGCGTCGCGAACAGCGACTTCCTGCGGACGGAACCCGACGCGGTGGCGCTGGTGAAGGCCCTGGTCGCGGCGGGCAAGCCGATCGCGGCGATCTGCCACGGGCCGTGGTTGCTGGTCGAGTCCGACGTGGTGCGCGGCAAGATGCTGACCTCGTTCCCGAGCCTGCAGACCGACATCCGCAACGCGGGCGGCGACTGGGCCGACGAGGAGGTCCGGGTGTGCGACATGAACGGGTGGACGCTCGTGACGTCCCGCAACCCCGACGACCTGCCGGCGTTCAACCGGGAGGCCCTGAAGGCCTTCGACCTGGGCTGATGGCTCTCGCCCCTGGGCGGTGACGCGGGATCTGCAGCTCCCGCGTCGTCGCTAGGCCAGCCGGGTCTCGGCGTAGTGGGCCATGGCGTCACGCATCCACTCGGCCATGTTGCCGCCGCCCTCGACCTCGAAGTTGACCCGGAACTCGTCCGAGTCGACGTAGAGGTCGCCGAGGCCCTTGTAGGACTCCCGGTTGGGCGTCCAGCTCAGGCAGATCCACTGGTAGTGGCTGTCGATCAGCTCCTGCGTCCGCGGAGCGTCGACCGCGGTGCCCTGCGTGTACAGGGCGCCGAGCTGTGCCGCGATGTCCTGCCACCGGGCCATGAACCCGTCGGCGTCGGCCCGCGTCCAGCCCTTCATCTTCTTCCGGCTCTCGGCGATGTGCTCCCGAGCGCCCTCTCCGTAGCGTTCGACGAGCTCGGCCTCGTGACGTTCCTGCTTCTTCGCGTCGAAGCCGTCGAACAGCTCTTCCATCTTCACCTCGTCCCCTCCTTCCAGTTCGGCGATCGTCCGCGCGACGGTGCCGGCGAGCCGGTCCAGCCGTTGCTTCTCGTCCTGCAGCCACCGGTGGTGGTTGCGCAGGACGGTCAGCTGGTCCGTGCCGTTCAGCATCTCCGCCACCACGTCGAGGCCCAGGCCGAGGTCGCGCAGCAGCAGGATCTGCTGGAGGCGATGCACCTGTTCCTTCTCGTAGTAGCGGTAACCGTTGTCGCCGATCCAGGCCGGCGGCAGCAGCCCGATCGAGTCGTAGTGCCGCAGCGTCCTGGACGTCACCTTCGACATCCGGGCCACCTGGGCGATCGACCAGGCCATCTCGGTTCCCCCTTCGCGCGCTGAAATCGAAGGTAAGGGTTGACGTTGCGTCAAGGTCAAATGGAGTTTGGCAGGACGACCAGCTGCCAGGCGAATTCGCCGGAGTCTGCGGAGCAGCGACAATGGACACCGTGTGGACCATCGCCGGGTCTCTCGAACCCGTACCTGTGCTTTCCCGCCTCGACCTGGTGCCCGAGCCCGTCGCGGCCGCGCTCAAGACCCTGGACGGCGCCGACCGCGTCGCCGTCGCCGAGATCGACCCGACTCTCGCCGACACCGCCGAGTTCTGCGCTCACTACGGCTCGCCGCTCGAAGCTTCGGCCAACTGCGTGGTCGTGGCCGGCAAGCGCGGTGACGTCGTCCGTTATGCAGCCTGCATGGTGCTCGCGACCATGCGCGCGGACGTGAACGGCGTCATCCGCAAGCGGCTCGACGCGCGCAAGGCGTCGTTCGCGCCGATGGACGAGGCCGTGGCGTTGACCGGCATGGAGTACGGCGGCATCACGCCGATCGGGGTGCCCGCGGACTGGCCCATCCTGGTGTCGCCCGAGGTGGCCGCCGCCCCCGAACTGATCGTGGGCAGCGGCATCCGGGGCAGCAAGATCCTGATCCCCGGCGACGTGCTGATGAAGCTCGCCGGCGCCGAGGTCCTGCCCGAGCTAGCCCGCGTACTTGGTTAGCAGCGCGATCGCCTCGTCGACGTCGTCGGTGACGAGGATCCACTGCTCGGCCTCCCGGCCCGCCGCGAGCTTCTGCACGAGCGGCGCGGCCGGGACCTCGTCGGTCCAGAAGTCGCGGCCCAGGAAGATCATCGGTGCGGCCGGGCCGACGCTGGCGTAGTAGTTCTGCGTGAAGTCCTGGAAGACCTCCTGGACCGTGCCCGCCTTGCCCGGCGTGTAGACGATGCCGCCGGTCGCGACGGTCAGCAGGCCCTCCTCGCGGACCGAGTTCGCGAAGTACTTGGCGTGCAGTTCGCAGGCCGGGTTGGGCGGCTCGTGGCCGTAGAACCAGGTCGGGATGCCGATCGTGCGCGGCTTGTCGAAGCTGCGGATCTCCGGGAACGCGGCGAGCCAGCGGCCGATCGACTCGTCGTCGTGGCCGAACGACGGGGCCTTGGCCAGCGCGTCGAGGACGTCCGAGTCGGCGGAACCCAGGCGCACGCCCAGTGGTACCGCTTCCATGGCGCCCGGTCCGCCGCCGGTCAGGACGGTGAAGCCCGCGTTGCCGAGTGCCGCGCCGAGCGTGACGGCGTTGCGGTAGCCCTCGGAGCCGCGGGCCAGCGCGTGGCCGCCCATGACCGCGACCGGCGAGCCCGTCAGCGTCTCGTCAAGTGCCTCGGTGATCGAGTGGTCGTGCAGGCGTTCCGCCAGCGCGTGCAACGGGTCGGGGTGGTGGCCCTGCTGCTTGCTGTGCTTGTAGATGACCGCGTCGGGGGTGTCGGCGTAGGACTTCGGGTCGGCCGGGTCGAAGCCCGCGAACAGCTCCGCGGGCGTGTAGAGGGCGGAGCGGTACACGTCGTAGGGCAGGTCGGGGATGACCGGGAAGATCAACGCTCCCGCGGCCTCCGCCCTGCGCTGCATGGTCTCGCTGAGCGTGCACCCGAGCAGCAGGGCACCGTCCATCGGCACCCGCACGTCCTCGCGATGCAGGTCCAGCCCGATGATGACGGCTTTGCGCAGGTCAGGGGCAGCGCGCAGCTGGTCGAGGTCGGTGATTTCGATCCGCACGGGAAAAGCCTATGCCTCGCGCGAACCAACGGGACCCCGGATCCGAATGTCTTGGTGGGAACACAGGTCCGCTCGCCATCCCCCGACGAGCGGCCGCGGGCCGCGCTGCCCAGGAGAGGTTCCCCGAAATGGCTACCGAACAGCTGACCGGCTGCGCCGCCAGAGGCGCCCGAGTGGTAGATCCCCACCGCGTCGAGTACCTGGACTGCGGTGGGTACGGAGTCCCCCTGCTAGGCCACGCCCACCCGGCCGTGGTGCAGGCGGTGGTCGGCCAGGTGCGCAGGCCGTCCCTGCTGGACCGCCTGATGCTCGACCTGGTCACCCCGCACGGGCTCGACCACATCCACACTTTTCCCTCGGCGTCCGAGGCCGCCCAGTTCGCCGTCGCCCTCGCCCAGGCCAACGGCCGCCCACGCGTCCTGACCACGGGCGAGGTCCCGTACGGCGGCATCGACTCGCTGCGCGCCGTCCTCGCCTCCGGCCCGCCGGCCTGCGTCCTCGTGGAACCGGTCCGCGGCGTGGCCCTCCCGCCCACCGGCTACCTGAGCAACGTCGCCGAGGTGTGCCGCGAGGCGGGCGCGTTGCTCGTCGTGGACGAGACCCGCTCCGGCCTGGGCCGCCTCGGCGTCTGGTGGGGCTCCGACCTCGACGGCGTGACCCCGGACATCATGCTGGTCGGCGAGGGCCTGTCCGGCGGCGTCCTCCCGATCGCCGCCGTCGTCGCCTCGGCCGCCGTCGAGGTGCCGCTGTGGCGAGGCCACGACGCCGTCTCCCCGCTCGCCTCCGCCGCCGTGAACGCCTGCCTGCGCGTCACCGCCTCAGAAGGCCTCGTCGAACGGGCCAAGCTGCTCGGCGACGAGCTCCTGCACGGCCTGCGCGCCGTCACCGCGGGCAAGGCCCACGCCACCGGCCGCGGCCTGCTGCTCGGCGTGGAGCTCCCCGACCAGCGGGCCGCCGACATCTTCACCGGCGAACTGCTGCGGTCCCGCGTGCTGGCCGACTTCCGCGGCCGCACGGTCAGCTTCACCCCGCCCGCCGTCGTGTCGGCCGCGGACGCCGGGTGGCTGGTCGAGGCGGTGGGCATGGCGGCCAACAAGATCTGAGTTCGCCGGGGCACTCGACAGATGACCCGGATGTCCTGGTCGACGTTCGTGGTTCGCCGGGTTTCATGGCCCGAGCCCGGCAGCGGCTCAAAGAGGTGCTCGGCACGGTTGGGCAGCACCGCTAGAAGATCGCCACTTGGCGGGTGTGCGCGGGTCGCCGGGCACACCCGTTGCGCACCCCTGCCAAGATCCATGGCGGGGGTGCGCAGTGCTCAGACTTCTACCGGTCTCCTGCTGCTGACCGGGTGCAGCGTGCTGGAGAACTTCAACGCGGACATCAACGAAGTCGGCAAGCAGATCGTCGCCGACTGGACGCGGACAAGATCACCGCCACCACCGTCGACGACCTGGTCGAGATCGCGCGGCGCGACTACTGGCGGGGCACCTCGCGGGACATCGGCGCCGTCTACCTCGTCTACTCCACCGACGACCCGCCCTGCGCCGACAAGCCGGGAGAGGCCGAACCCATCGGCCAGGGCCGCATCGAGTTCGACGACGATCCTGCGGCCGGCTACGGCCTCCGACCGACGCGGCCGAGCAAGTGAAGCGCCTCGCGCTCCTGGCGTCGTTGCTGCCCATCACCGTGTGTGGCACGTCCGACGACACCGTCGAGGATCTGAGCGACCGCATCGAGTCGGACCTGAAGTCGCACGACGGCGTCTCCGCGGTCGAGGTGGAGTACACGACCGGCATGGACCACTGGCAGTACCTCAGCGTGACGGCCACCGTCGCGGACAAGGCGAAGGCCGACGAGGCGATGGAGATCATCCGGCGCGACTACTGGACGGGTACCGGCCGCCGGGTCGACTTCCGCGTCCGGCTCCGGTCGTCCGCCGGGGCCGACCTGCTGACCAGCAACGACGTCAAGTTCAAGCTCGGCGACGTCGTCGAGGTGGAACGCCGGCACGGGCCGCAATCGGAAGCTGGTGAACTCGAACCCGGCCGCTGAGTAGTTCCGCTCATCTTCTCCGGTTCGGTGGGCGAGGCCTCTTTCTGTTGTGCTTTGCTCACTCCGAGTGAACGGGGTGGGCATGTACGGCAATCCGGACGAGCTGGACCGCATCGCGGGTGAGATCGAGAAGCGCGCCGAGTCGGTCCGCACGCGCGGCACCGAGATGAACGACTCGGCGCGCAGGATGCAGTGGCAGTCGATCGCCGCTGATCGCTGCCGCGACACGGTCGAGGGCGACAAGCGGCAGCTGTTCAAGGCCGCGGAAGGCCTCGACGGCGCTGCGGCGGTGTTGCGGCAGCACGCCCAGGAGGTCCGCGAGATGATCGCGGCGATCAAGCGGATCGCGGAGGCCGTCACCGGCTGGTTCAAGAGTGCGATCGACACGTTCAACCGCGCTGTGGATGCGTTCGACAACGCCGTGAAGGACATCGCGAACGGCGTGGCCGACGCGCTCGGTTTCGGTGGCGGGCAAGCACCCCAGCCACCGCAGGCGCCGTGGACCGGGTGGAAGTGGGGGCCGGACAACCTGCCGCCGCACGGCGACAAGGCGTGGCTGGAAGTCGGCGAGTTCATGCGTGGCCAGGGCGTGCCCGCGTGACCCCGGCACCGCACCGGCTGGTGCTGTCCGCCGGAGAGTTCGCCTACCTGGTCGAGAAGACCGGTGTCGACCTGCCACCGGACTGGATGCCGGCGGACGTCCACATCGGACCGGCCGAGGCCGAGCTCACCAAGAAGCGCGTCGTGACGGGCGTCGGCGACGAGGCGGAAGTGCACCCGTCGGTCGAACGCAACCTCCAGATCCTCGCCAGGCCAACGGTTCTGCTCGACACCATCGCGTCGATCGGCACCAAGTCCTCGCACAGCGTGCACGCGGTCAACGGACCGTTGGGCGCGTCGCTGTTCGCGTTGGGTGACGGCGCGGTCGAGCTGTCCATGTTCGCGTCGGTCGACCTCGGCAAGGAACTGGTCCGCGCGGTGCCGCAGCCGGAAGCCGTCGTGAGCCTCGAAGCACGCCTCGGCGGCGTCCAGGACGCCGAACCCCTGCGCGGCCGTCTGCCGTTGGTGGCGTTGCAGGAGATGGGCGCTGCCAGGCTCTTCCGCGCCGCCGACCCGGACGGGCCCGCGGCCGTGGCGGACGCGCTGAACCTGTCCGGCGACGAGGCCTCGCTGGCACGCGACGTGGCCGTGCAGACGGACGGGGCACTGCGCTGCCTGGTCGTCTGGAACGGCGGCACCTCCCAGGTCAACTGGGTGCACACGGCCGGCGGCTGGAGTGGCCTCGACCCGGAACCTGACGGCTCGGACCGCCGCATGGTGCGCATCGAACCGGCGCAACGCGAAGACCTGGGCACCTGGGTGGCCCCCGCCGTGGCAGGAGCGCTGGCATGACCGTCTCGAACATCGGGGTCAGCGGCGGCGCGGGCGGTGTCACGGCCAAGTACGACGACCTGGCGGCACTGGGCGACCTCACCGGTGACGTCGCCGGGGACACGCTCAAGACCGCCGTCGCGGGCCACAAGTTCCTCGCCGAACCGGACGTGCTCGCGTCGTCGTTGCTCAACCCAGGCGGCGTGGTCAAGTTCGAGGCGGCGATGGCCGTCGCGCTCGACGGCCCGAACGGCCTCACCGCCACGTCCGCCGGCATCGGCCTGCGCGGCGAGGCGTTGAAGGCCACCCGGATCGCCTACGAGATGGCCGACGAGCTCGCGGCGAAGGGCCTGGACGCCAGCCGGTGGTTCGC
Organism: Lentzea sp. CA-135723; assembly: GCF_050936595.1. Classification (NCBI taxonomy): domain Bacteria; kingdom Bacillati; phylum Actinomycetota; class Actinomycetes; order Pseudonocardiales; family Pseudonocardiaceae; genus Lentzea; species Lentzea sp. CA-135723. Next base: position 6,225,511 of record NZ_JBNJMK010000001.1, read on the forward strand.
TGGCCTCGCGGTGGCCACCAACCCCGTCGGGGCCGCGCTCGTCGGCGGCGGCGCGATCGCCACCGACGTGTACCTGAACTACGACGGCGATTGGGAGAAGTGGCTGGTCGACCACCCCGGCATGGTCGACAACCTGGTCGGCATGTCGCCGGGCGTGCTCAGCGCTCTTGGAATCCCGGTCGACCTCGCCACCACCCTGGATCTGCTCGCCGCGACCTACCCGGACGGCGAGGCCGTCACCACCCGCCTCGGCGAACACGGCTATGGCGCTCCAGACGACCTGGAAGACCTGCTCAACGGGTTGGCGAAGCGCAATGACGGGATGGACGACGGCGACGGCGGGCGTCCGAGCAACATCGACGTCAAGATCATCAAGGACGCGAACGGCAACGTCACCGGCTACGTGGTGGATGTTCCCGGCACGAAGGACTGGCCGCTGCCGGGGCAGGTGGAGAGCGCGAACGACCTGGGCGTCAACGTGGATGCCATGGCAGGCAACAACACCGTGTTGCAGGAAGGCATCCAGCAGGCGTTGCGCGAGGCAGGGGCGCACGACACCGGCGCACCGGTGATGCTCGTCGGCCACAGCCAGGGCGGGATCGTCGCGGCGCAGGCCACCACCGATCTGAAAGCCAACGGCTACAACGTGACCCACGTGGTGACCGCGGGATCGCCGGTTGGTCGCATCGACGTGCCGTCCGACGTCCAGGTGCTCTCGCTGGAGAACCGCAACGACATCGTTCCGCGCCTCGACGCGAGCGACAACCCCGACTCGGCGAACCGGACGACCGTCACCTTCGACAACCAGACCGGCACGTTCGGCGGGAATCACGCGATCCGCGAGAACTACACCGAGGCAGCCCGGCAGCTGGACTCGGGCTCAGATCCCTCGGTCGCCCGTTTCAGGGACACCGCAGGAGCGTTCCTGAACGGTGACGACAAGAATTCGGTGACCTGGAACTACCACGTCGCTCGAAAGGGTGTGAATGAACTTCCGTAGCGTGGCCGCGATCGTGGCAGCAGCCGGACTTCTGGCCGGCTGCGGCGCCACCGACGCGAATCGGCCGGCCGTCGACGACATCGGCAAGCAGGTCGTCGCGGGGTGGAAGTCCACGACAGGGGTGGAGGACGCCGCGTACCGGTACGTGCACGGGCTCGACCTCGGCCAGCAGGTCCACCTGCAGGCGACCCTGGCTGCGGCGTCGGTGTCGGACGCCAAGTTCGGCGAACTGGTGGAAAAGGCGCGCGAGATCTACTGGAAGTCGGGCGAGCGTTCCGTGTCGTTGCCCGTCACCTTCTACTCGTCGGACAAGCCGCCTTCCGGTGAGGTGCGCAGCTCACCGGACTCCGTTTTCAGCGGCGAGGTGGAGATCGGCGACCCCGCCGAACTCGAGAAGAAGTACGGCCCCCGCCCGACCCGGAAATGAGCATGAACATGACTCCCGACGAATGGCTCGCCGATTTCGAGGCCAAGACCGCCGAACTCCAGCGCAACGCCACCGCGTTCCGCCGCAACCTCGAATCCGCCGGCACGACCGTGACGAGCGAGGACAAGGCCCTCACCGTCACGGTCGCGGCGAACGGCGCGCTGCTCGACCTCGAGATCGAGGGCAACGCGGAGCTGGCAGGCAAGGTCCTCGCGCTGGTCCGCGAAGCCAGGGAACAGGCCGCGACGAACGTGCTCGGCGAGTTCCGCCAGGTCGTCGGGAGTCACGCGACCGAACTGGACACCGACGTCCAGGTGCCCGGCCCGCAACCTCAGCTGCCACAGCAGAAGCCCCAGCGCGAGGACGAGGACTTCGCGGAGAAGTCCGTCTACCGCAAGGAGAGCTGGTAGCTCAGAAGATCACCGTCTGGTTGCCGTGCACCAGCACGCGGTCCTCCAGGTGCCACCGCAACCCGCGCGCCAACACGACCTTCTCGATGTCACGGCCCTTGCGCACCATGTCCGCCACGGAGTCGCCGTGGTGCACGCGCATCACGTCCTGCTCGATGATCGGCCCCGCGTCGAGGTCGGCCGTCACGTAGTGGCAGGTGGCGCCGACCAGCTTCACGCCGCGCCGGTGCGCCTGGTGGTACGGGCGGGCGCCGATGAACGACGGCAGGAAGCTGTGGTGGATGTTGATCGTGCGGCCGGACCAGGCCGCGCACAGCTCCGGCGGCAGGATCTGCATGAAGCGGGCCAGGACCACGGCGTGCGGGTCGTGCTTCTCCACCAGCAGGCGCAGCTGGGCGAACGCCGCCTGCTTGCCCTCGGGGTCGTTCACTGGGAACGGCACGTGGTGGAACGGGATGCCGTGTGCGCGCGTGATGTCGCCGAGTTCGGGGTGGTTGCCGATGACGGCGGACACCTCGACGTCGAGCTCGCCGGTGGCCACGCGGGCCAGCAGGTCGTAGAGGCAGTGGCCCTCGCGCGACACCAGGATCACCACGCGCTTGCGGGAGCCCGTGTCGGTGACCGTCCACGTCGACTGCGCGCCGAGGGACGCGGCCACGTCGGCGAACCTCGCGCGCAGCTCGTCCACGCCGAACGGCAGGGAGTCCGCGCGGACCTCCTGGCGCGTGAAGAACCAGCCCGTCTCCGGGTCCGTGTGGTACGCGGCCTCGACGATCCAGCCGCCGTTCTCCGCGAGGAACGACGAGATCCTCGCGATGATGCCGGTGCGGTCCGGGCAGCCGAAGGTGATCACATAGCGACGCTCAGGCGATGACACGCCGCAGAAGTATTCACGGCCTGGGCAGCGCCGCCAACAGCGACTCGTCTCCGGTCACGATCGCGTGGTGGGGACGGGCGTAGAAGGCGCGGTAGATCGCGTCCGCGGTGCCCGCGAGGGTGGCGTCCTCGTCGAACGCCGAGTCCTGGGGCGCGGTGACGAGCAGCGGTTCGTTCGCGGTCAGGTGCAACTGCCAGGTGCGGCCCGCGTCGGCGGCGTGCACGAGCAGCCTGCCGTTCGCGGTGACGTGGTGGCCGAGCTCGAACCGCCTGCCCACCATCGTCGTCAGGTACTCGTCGATGCCGTCGGCGGCGAACTCCGGGTCGAACGCCAGCGAGGGCAGGTCGTCCCCGGTGGCCAGGTCCGCGTCCAGGCGGTGGATCGACGTCTCGTGCGCCTGCCTGCGCGACCAGAAGCCGGCGACCTGCGGGCCGTGGAACGTCCACGCGGGACGGTCGGCGGGCGCCTCGCGCAGCCGTTCCAGCAGCGTGGCGAGACCCGTCTCCCACCACGGGAACACGTCGTCGAAGTCCTGCGGCGCCTGGGGCCAGGCGGGCCTGCCGTCCTCGGGGGCGGTGACGACGGCCTGTCCCGCCCACGTGTGCACCTCGGCGATGTGCCGCACGAGGTCGAGCACCGTCCACTTGGGACACGACGGGACGGGTGCGTCCGCACCGGCCTTCAGAACGGCCGAACGCAACGAAGAAGCCTGGGTCTCGACCTGCGCGACGAAGTCCACGCACCCCACCCTAGGGGGCGACGGCCGCCCATTCGAGCGTGATTTCGCCGAGCCGCCAACGCTTCCGGTCGTCGAGCACCGGCCAGCCGCGTTCGACCAGCAGCCGCGCCGACTCCACCCAGCGCGCGCGAGGCCCGAACGGCGCGAACGGCGCCGCCGTCGCCCAGCAGGCGTCCAGGTCGGCCAGCAGGGCGTGCACCCGCTCACCCGGCACGTTCTTGTGGATCAACGCCTTGGGCAGCCGCTCGGCCACGTCGGACGGCACCTCGATGCCGGAGGGCTTCACGGCCAGCGTGAACGTCCGCGGCCCGTCCGCGGACAGCGTCACCCAGGTGCAGCGACGCCCGATCTCGTCGCACGTGCCCTCGACGACCAGCCCGCCGGGAGCCATCCGCGACAGCATCGTGTCCCACGCCTCGAATGCCTGCTCCTCGGTGTACTGGCGCAGCACGTTGAAGGCGCGCAACAGCACCGGCCGCGCCCCGGCCAGCTCGAACCCGCCGCGCCGGAAGTCCAGGAACGGCGGGTCGGCGACGGCCTTGCCCGCGTCCACCCTGTCCTGGTCGATCTCCAGCCCGAGCACGCGCACGTCGGGGCGGACGGCCCGCAGCCGCTGAGCCATCTCGACGGTGGTGATGGGCGTGGCCCCGTACCCGAGGTCCACCACCAGCGGGTCGGCCGCGTCCTGCAGGAACGACGACAAAGTGCCGGCCATCCACCGGTCGACCCGGCGCAGGCGGTTCGGGTTGGTCGTGCCGCGCGTGGGCAGGCCGAGCGCGCGGGCCCGGCCCGCCGCTAGCCGCGGTTTGCGAGCCATTCGGACGTGAACTCGCTCTCCTTGTCGAGCAGCACGGCGACCTGCTCCGCGATCAGCTTCTCGATCTTGCCGCCGAGGAACGGGATGCTGACCTTGACCTCCCCCGAGAGGGTGAGCTTCGAGCCCGATCCGTTGCCCAGAACGGTGAACGAGCCCTCCAGCCGGCCGGGCACGCCGTTGACCAGCACCTCGACGGTGCCGGCGCCCGCCGCCCACGTCTCCGTGCGGTTGATCACGAGGTCGCCGCCGAGCGCCGCCTTGATCGCCGACGGCACGTGCTCCGCGGGCACACCCTGCTTGAGCTGGTACGACGTCCGCTCGTCGGTCTGGTCGAACGTCACCAGGACGGATCCGGGGCCACCGATCGCGGCCAGCCGGTCCCGCAGAAAGGTCTCGTCGGTCAACGCGCCGAAGACCTTCTCCGCCGAATGGGGTGACGTGGTGTGGTGCTCGATGCGGCGTGCCATGCCGCGGAGGCTACCGTTGACGTCTGTGACCACCACGCAGTCCGTACCTCTGGCCGAGCGCACCACGCTCCGACTCGGTGGCCCGGCCGCGCGGTTCGTCCACGCCACGACCGCCGCTGAGCTGGTCGAAGCCGTGCGAACAGCCGACGCCGCCGCCGACGAGAAGGTCCTCGTGCTGGGCGGCGGGTCCAACCTCGTGATCTCCGACGGCGGGTTCGCCGGCACGGTCGTGCACGTCGCCACCAAGGGCTTCCGGCTCGACCCGCTGGGCGGCGGCATCGTCCAGTTCACCGTCGAGGCGGGCGAGGAGTGGGACGCCGTCGTCGCCGAGGCGGTGGCGCAGGGCCTCGGCGGGCTCGAGTGCCTGTCCGGCATCCCCGGCCTGAACGGCGCCACGCCCGTGCAGAACGTCGGCGCGTACGGCGTCGAGATCTCCCAGGTGCTCCACTCGGTCGACCTGCTGGACCGCCGCAGCGGCAAGGTGCACCAGGTGCCCGCCGCCAAGCTGGGCCTCGACTACCGCACCAGCACGCTCAAGAACACCGACAACGCCGTCGTGCTGCGCACCCGGTTCACGCTGACCTCCGGCGGCATGTCCGCGCCGATCCGCTACGGCGAGCTGGCGCGCGTTCTCGGGGTGGCGCAAGGGGAACGCGTCCCTGCCGACGCGGCCCGCAAGGCCGTGCTGGAGCTGCGCCGCGGCAAGGGCATGGTGCTCGACGCCACCGACCACGACACGTGGAGCGCCGGCTCGTTCTTCACCAACCCGATCATCGACGACGCGACGTTCAACGGCGTGCTGATCCGCATCGCCGAACGCCTCGGCGCCGACGTCGACGTGCCGAGCTACCCGGCGGGCCACGGCCAGAAGAAGCTCTCGGCCGCGTGGCTGATCGAACGGGCCGGGTTCCGCAAGGGACACCAGGGCCCCGGCGGCCGGGTCTCGTTGTCCGGCAAGCACACCCTCGCCCTCACCAACCGCGGCGGCGCCTCCACCGAGGACCTGCTCGACCTCGCGCGGGAGGTCCGCGACGGCGTGCGTTCGGCGTTCGGCGTGGAACTGCACCCGGAACCGGTCTTCGTAGGCGTTCAGCTCTAGCGCTGTTCGGGTGACTCCGTGTGACGAACCGCTACCTGGCGTGTTTCATGGAATCAGCAGGGGACGGAGGTCAGCTATGAGCTACCTCGACGACAACGCGCGCGAGGTCATCAGGCCGGTCAAGCGCCTGGTCGAAGACGAGTTCCTGGCCAGGCCGGGCGTCATCGGCGTGGACATCGGGGAGAAGGTCACGGCCGGTCGCCCGACCGGCAAGGCCGCGATCGTCGTCTACGTGTGCGCCAAGGGGCCAGACCAGCCGCAGCAGATCCCGGTCGAGGTCGGCGGCGTGCCGACCGACGTCGTGGCCGAGTCGATCGTGCTGCACCGGGCCAGGATCATCCGCTCCGAGGACGAGCAACCCGTTGCGGTGGAACGGCATCAGGTGCTGCGCGGCGGTATCGGCATCGGGCCCGCGCGGTCGTTCCGGGTCGTGCCGCCGGAGGTGCCGAGGGCCGGTGAGTTCGTGATCGCCGGCACGCTCGGCGCGTTCGCGGTCACCCGTGACGAGCAGCGGAAGGTGCTGGGGCTCACCACGTTCCACGTCGGCTGCGTCGACGACTCGTGGTCGGTGGGCGACGAGTTCGTGCACCCGTCCAGAGTGGACGGTGGCGTGCCGGGCGACGACGTCGTCGCCGTGCTGGACCGGGCGGCGCTCGCGGGTGCCGTCTGCGCGGCGGGGCTGCGGATGGGCGGCCGGCCGTTCCGCGCGGAGGTGCTGGACATCGGCGCCATCACAGGCAGTGCGAACGCGACCATCGGCTCGACCGTCCGCAAACGCGGCCGCACCACCGGACTCACCTACGGCGTGATCGAGTCGACGGACTCCACGCTGCGGCTCGACTTCGGCGACGGCATTGGCGTGCGGACCCTGCGCGACCAGATCCGGGTGCACTCGGCCGAACGCTTCGGCGACCACGGGGACAGCGGCGCGGTGCTGGTCGACGCCGATAACCGGGTTATCGGTCTCTACATCGCCGGATCGGGCTCGACGGGGTTCGCGAACCCCATCGAGCCCGTCCTGCGTCAGCTCGACGTGGAGTTGCTCACTCGCGGTGTGCCCGAGTCGCGGAGGCCTGGGCCCGCGGCTTGAGCACGATCGTGTCGAGGTTCACGTGCGACGGCCGGGTGACCGCGAACGAGATGACGTCCGCCACGTCGTCCGCGACCAGCGGCGTGATGCCCTGGTAGACCTTGGCCGCGCGCTCGGTGTCGCCGCCGAACCGGTTGGCGGAGAAGTCCGTCTCGACCATGCCCGGCTGGATCTCGGTGATCCGCACCGGCTGGCCGAGCAGCTCGCCGCGCAACGTCCGGTGCAACGCCGACTGGGCGTGCTTGGCGCTCGTGTAGCCCGAGCCGTTGTCATAGGCCTCGTACGCCGCGATGGACGTCACAGAGACGATGTGCCCGTCCCCGGACGCGATCAGCTTCGGGATGAAAGCCCTGGTCACGAGCAGGGTGCCGAGGACGTTCGCCTCCCACATCCACCGCCACTCGTCGGCATCGCCCTCGGCGACGGTGGAGAGCCCGCGAGCGCCGCCCGCGTTGTTCACCAGCACGTTCGCCACCGGCACCTGGTCCGCGAAGGCAGCGACGGACGTCTCGTCGGTCACGTCGAGCTCGATGGCCGTCCCTTCGACCTCCTTCGCGATAACGTGGAGGAGGTCAAGACGCCGTGCACCCAGCACGACGTGGAAACCCTCGGCGGCCAACCGCCGCGCGGTGGCTTCGCCGATGCCCGCGCTGGCTCCGGTCACAACTGCGACAGGTCGATTCACGACTGCGATCGTAAGCTGCCGAAGCGGGTGTGACCGACGTCACTCACACCCCGCCGGGGTTCTGGACGTCCACCATGGTGGGAGGTCGAAACCGTGAAGAGAACGCTTGTCGCGCTGGTCGCTGGACTGACGCTGCTGACCGGTTGCTCAAGTGTCGAGGCAGGCACACCCAAGGCGGACAGCTCGCTGCCGTCCGCGAAGGTGACCCTGTCCCCGGTCGACGGAACCAAGGACGTGCAGGTCACGACCCCGGTCCAGGTCACCGTGGTGGACGGCAAGATCGAGTCCGTCGCACTGAAGTCACCCGAGGGCGCCGACGTCAAGGGCACCCTCACCGAGGACAAGTCGGGCTGGACGACCGCCGAGCCGCTGGGCTACGGCAAGACGTACAGCTTCACCGGCAAGGCCGTGGGTTCGGACGGCAAGCCCGTCGAGCTCAAGGGCTCGTTCACCACCGTCGCGCCCGGCTCGCAGACCCGCGCGACCCTCTGGCCGTCCGACAACCAGACCGTGGGCGTCGCGGCGCCGATCATGGTCAAGTTCGAGGCGCCGGTCGAGGACAAGGCGACCGTCGAGAAGGCGCTGAAGGTCACCAACTCGGCGAACGTGCAGGGCTCGTGGGCGTGGCTGAACGCCCAGGAGGTGCACTACCGGCCGGAGAAGTACTGGCCCGCGAACACCACCGTGAAGGTCGAGGCCAAGCTCTACGGCGTCAACTACGGCGGCGGCGCGTTCGGCAAGGCCGACGTGACCAGCGACTTCACCGTCGGCCGCAACCAGGTCGTGAAGATCGACAACCCGACGCACCGGCTCAAGGTGTTCCGCGACGGCCAGCAGACGGCCGACTACCCGGCCTCGTTCGGCAAGGACGCGGACCCCGAGCTCACGACGCCGAACGGCACGTTCGTCGTGATGTCGAAGAACGACACCTTCTCGTTCGACAACCCGCGCTACGGCTACACCAACGTCGTGAAGAAGTGGGCCGTCCGGTTCTCGAACCACGGCGAGTTCATCCACGAGAACAACGACAACGCGGCCAACATCGGCAACAACAACACCTCGCACGGCTGCGCGAACCTCCTCGAGGCCGACGCGAAGGCGTACTACGACTCGGCGCTGGTCGGTGACCCGGTCGAGGTGACCGGCTCGATCACCACGCTCCCGGCCCAGTTCGACTGGTACGACTGGCAGCTCTCCTGGCAGCAGTGGAAGGACAAGTCGGCCATCAAGTAGGGCCGGCGGGAATGCGTCCCCCGACCAGGTCGTTCGTACTGGTGTGCAGCTGACACACCTGACGACGGCGGGCGGGGGACGTCTTGCGTTGCGGGAATCAGGTCCGGCAGCCGCGCCGCCGGTGGTGCTGGTCCACGGCTGGGCGCAGACGGGCGAGGTCTGGGACCTGCCCGGCTTCCACACCTACGCCGTCGACCTGCGCGGACACGGCGAATCCGACGACTTCGGCGACTACCGCGACTCCTCCCGGTGGGCCGCCGACCTGAAGGCCGTCCTCGACCACACCGGGCCCGCGACGGTCGTCGGGTGGTCCTACGGCGGGCTCGTCCTCGCCGACCACCTCCGCCACCACGGCACCGCGGGCATCACCGCGCTGGTGTTCGTGAGCGCGATCACCGAGATCGGCCGCGGACGCCCGGGAGGCGCCATCGGGCCGGTCATGCGGGCCGCGTTGCCCGGCGCGATCACCGACGACGCCGCGATGGCGGCGTTCTGCGCGGCCATGGCACCCGTCCTGCCTGCTGAGACCGTCGTGAAGCTCACTGCCGCCGCCACCTCGGTCAGTCCTAAGGTGCGAGGCGAGCTGTTCCGCAGGGACGTGGGCAGCGCCGACGTGTTGCAGGCCGTAGACGTGCCGACCCTGGTCGTGCACGGAACTCAAGACGAGGTGGTGGCCCCTGCCGCCGCCGAGTACTCCGCCGCCCTGATCCCCGGAGCCGAGTTGAGCCTCTACCCCGACACCGCGCACGTGCCGTTCCTCGAACGGCCGGAGCGGTTCGCCGCCGACCTCCTGCGAGTCGCCCGATGAAGCGCGTCGCGGTGCTCTCAGTGCACACCTCGCCGCTCGAACAGCCGGGGACGGGTGATGCGGGCGGGATGAACGTCTACATCGTCCAGACGGCCACTCGGATGGCCCAGCGGGGCGTCGAGGTGGAGATCTTCACCCGTGCCACGTCGTCGGAGCTGCCGCCGGTCGCCGACCTCGCGCCGGGCGTGCGCGTCCGGCACGTCGCCGCGGGACCGTTCGAGGGCCTGGGCAAGGAGGAGCTGCCGGGCCAGCTCTGCGCGTTCACGGCCGGTGTCCTGCGCGCCGAGGCACGGCACGAGCCGGGCTACTACGACGCGATCCACTCGCACTACTGGCTGTCCGGGCAGGTCGGCTGGCTCGCGCGGGAACGGTGGGGCGTGCCGCTGGTGCACACCGCGCACACCCTGGCCAAGGTCAAGAACCTCGCGCTGGCCGAGGGCGACGCGCCGGAGCCCCGGATGCGGGTGATCGGCGAGGAGCAGGTCGTCAACGAGTCGGACCGGCTCGTCGCGAACACCGACATCGAGGCCGGCGAGCTGATCAAGCTCTACGACGCGGAGCCGTCGAAGGTGGCCGTCGTGCCGCCCGGCGTGGACCTCGACCGCTTCACGCCCGGCTCGCAGGAGCGCGCCCGGCAGTGGTTCGGCATCCCGCAGGACGCGGTGGTGCTGGCGTTCGTCGGCCGGATCCAGCCGTTGAAGGCGCCGGACGTGCTGCTTCGTGCGGCCGCGGAGATGCTCGTGCGCGATCCCGGGCTGCGGTCGCGGCTGGTCGTGCTGATCGTGGGCGGGCCTTCGGGGTCCGGCACCGAACGCCCGAAGGCGTTGGAGGAGCTGGCCGCCGAACTGCAGATCACCGACGTGGTGAGGTTCCTGCCGCCGCAGCCGGGGCCGACGCTGGCCGAGGTCTACCGGGCCGCCGACCTGGTCGCGGTGCCGAGCTACAACGAGTCGTTCGGGCTGGTGGCGCTGGAGGCCCAGGCCTGCGGGACGCCGGTGGTCGCGGCGGCCGTCGGCGGGCTGCCGGTGGCGGTGCGGGACGGGGTGTCCGGGGTGCTCGTGCACGGGCACGAGGCCGGTGAGTGGGCCGCCGCGCTGGGCGACGTGGCCCTGCCGCAGCGGGAGCACCTGGCGAGCAACGCCGTGGGGCATGCGCGACGCTTCTCCTGGGACCGCACGACTGACGCCCTGCTGGCGGGGTATCAAGAGGCGGCAGAGGTGTTCCGCCGGGAGGTTTTCGCTTGAGCGTCGACGATGTGATCAAGGAATTTCTGGACGAACGGGAGCTGAGGTACGACCGCAGGGAGCCCGGCAAGTTCTTCGTGACGCTGCCGGGGACCAAGAAGCTCCAGACCAACGTGTGGCTGGTCGAGACCGCGCACGCGCTGGTCGTAGAGGCGTTCGTGTGCCGGCGGCCGGACCAGTCGTTCGAGGACGTGTACCGCTTCCTGCTGCGACGCAACGCACGGCTGTACGGCGTGCACTACACGATCGACGCCGAGGGTGACATCTACCTGGTCGGCCGGGTCGGCAAGCACGCCGTGACGGCCGACGAGCTGGACCGCGTGCTCGGGCAGGTGCTGGAGGCGGCGGACGGCGACTTCAACCCGTTGCTGGAGATCGGGTTCGCCGACGCGATCCGGCGCGAGTGGGCCTGGCGGGTGTCGCGCGGGGAGTCGCTCGCGAACCTGGCCGCGTTCCAACATCTCGTTTCGGACTAGCCGCCGACTCGTTTCGGCCTAGGCGGCAACCCCCTGTCGCGGTCACCACGTCCGACAGGCATGCGTAGACCAGTGCTGTGGGTGGGAGTCGCGTTGCTGGCCCTGGTTTCGACGGGGTGCGGCAGCAACTCGAGTGGTGGGAGCATGTCGGCGAAGGACGCCGGCACGCCCCCGCAGGCGGAGCAGAACGTGGCTCCGCAGCAGAAACCGGGGCAGGAGCCCGCGAAGGAGAACGCCGCGCAGCCCGTGCAGGACCAGGAACGGCAGCTGGTCCGCACGGCGACCGTCGACCTGCGCAGCGACGACGTGCTGAAGGCGATCGGCGAGGTCAAGAACCGGGCGACGGCCGTCGGCGGGTTCGCCGGCCAGGAGAACTCGACCAAGAAGTCGGGGTCGGTGACCGTGCGGGTGCCCTCCGCCGAGCTGGACAGGGTCGTGCGGGATCTCGCGAGCGTCGGGGAGGTCACCCGCAGCGAGGTGCGCAGCGAGGACGTCACCGACCAGCTCGTGGACACCGAGTCGCGGATGGCGACGGCCAAGGCCAGCGTGGAACGGCTGCGGGTGCTGTTCGAGCGTGCCGGGTCGACGGCGGAGATCGCGCAGGTCGAGGCCGAGCTGACCAAGCGGCAGGCCGACCTGGAGTCGTTGCAGCGGCGGGCCGAGTCGCTCAAGGGCAAGGCCGCGATGGCGACGCTGACGGTGCAGGTGGCGACCGTGCCGATCGCGCCGCCGGAGCCGGAGAAGGCCGGGTTCCTCAGCGCGCTGTCGGGCGGCTGGAACGCGTTGCTGGCCGTCCTGAACGGGATCTTGATCGCCGTCGGCGCCCTGCTGCCGTTCGCGGTGGTCCTGGCGCTGCCCGCGGCGGCGGTGGTCTACCTGCTGCGGCGACGCCGTCGTGTCACCCGAATGAACGAAGCAGGGTGATCAAGTTCTACTGAGAGTGTGCCTTTGATGATGCGCGGAACGGCTCGGGAGAGAGGGGGAGTCGCATCGAGCCGTCCCGCGTCAAAGGTCCCCGCGGCAAGGGATCCGTGGACGGGGGGAGCCTGCGGATCCTTGGCGGGCCACGCGATTCGACGGGGGATGACGAATCGCGCATGTGCCTCGCGCTCGTCGAGTAAGCGTGGGAGCCGACTCGCGGAGGCGGTATCAACTTCTCAGATACGTCCTTGCGATCACAAGTGCTTGTATTACTCCATTCGAGTGTATTTAGCCGCGCAAAGTAACGCATCTGTAGCGATCGAGTCGTCCTTGACCTGCCCAGTGGGCTGGATCACGATGAGCCCACAGGCAGGGTGTACAGCGATGTACAGCGATGTGAATGAGGTCGCCGCATGGTCTTTCGCAGTCCGTATCCCGATGTCGAGATCCCCGATGTGTCGCTGCACCAGCTGTTGTTCGGCGACATCGCCGACCGCGCGGACCGGGTTGCGCTGATCGACGGCATGTCCGGCGCCACGCTCACGTACGGCCAGCTGGCCGGAGCGATCGACCGGATGGCGGCGGCCCTCGCCGCGCGAGGTATCGGCAAGGGTGATGTCGTCGGCATCCTCAGCCCGAACACGCCCTACTACGCCGTCGTCTTCCACGGCATCCTCCGCGCGGGCGCCACGGCGACCACGATCAACGCCCTGTACACGCCGGACGAGGTCGCGCACCAGCTGCACGACGCGGGCGCCAAGATGCTCTTCACCGTCTCCGTGCTGCTCCCGAACGCCGCTCCGGGCGCAGCGAAGGCGGGCGTGACCGACGTCGTGGTGCTGGACGGCGCCGAGGGCTACCCGTCGTTGCCGGAGCTGCTGAACAACACGCACCCGGTGCCCGAGGTGGAGATCAACCCGTCCGAGGACCTGGCCGTGCTGCCGTACTCGTCCGGCACCACCGCGCTGCCCAAGGGCGTCATGCTCACGCACCGCAACCTGGTCGCGAACCTGGTGCAGTGCGGGCCGATCCTCGCGGACGTCGGCGAGCACACCCGGATCCTCGCCGTGCTGCCGTTCTTCCACATCTACGGCATGCAGGTCCTCATGAACAACGGCCTGTACATCGGCGGCGTGGTCGTGACGCTGCCGAAGTTCGAGCTGCCGGAGTTCCTGAGGGTCATCGCCGAGCACAAGACCGACCGCGTCTACATCGCCCCGCCGGTCGCCGTCGCCCTCGCGAAGCACCCGATCGTCGACAACTACGACCTGTCGCCGCTGCACACCCTCTTCTCCGGCGCCGCGCCGCTCGACGAGGACCTGGCCGCCGCCGTCCGCAAGCGCATCGGCTGCCGCGTCGTGCAGGGCTACGGCATGACGGAGATGTCCCCGGTCAGCCACGCCATCCCGGACGGCCGCGACGACATCTCGGTCGGCACGGTCGGCGTGATCATCCCCAACCTCGAGTGCCGCCTGGTCGACCCGGCCACCGGCGAGGACGTGGGCGTGGGCGAGCGCGGCGAGCTGTGGTGCAAGGGCCCGAACATCATGAAGGGCTACCTCAACAACGCCGAGGCCACCGCCGCCACCATCGACGACGACGGCTGGCTGCACACCGGCGACGTGGCCGTGATCGACGCGGACGGCATCGTGTCGATCGTCGACCGCGTCAAGGAGCTCATCAAGTACAAGGGCTACCAGGTGCCGCCGGCCGAGCTGGAAGCCGTGCTGCTGACGCACGAGGAGATCGCCGACGCGGCGGTCATCGGCGTGAAGGACGCGGACGGCGAGGAGGTCCCCAAGGCGTTCGTGGTGCGCCAGCCGGGTTCCTCTGTGGACGGTGACGCCGTGATGGCGTTCGTGGCGTCGCACGTCGCGCCGCACAAGAAGGTGCGCGTCGTGGAGTTCATCGAGGCGATCCCGAAGTCGGCGGCGGGCAAGATCCTGCGCAAGGACCTCAGGGCCCGCGAGCAGGGTTGATCTTGAAGTCTCGGACGTGGCCATTCCGTTCTCGGCTGCGGAAACGTTGCCCGGACCGGTCCGGCCAGGTGGTCACCGTCTGCCGCTGACTGCGGGGTTCTGCCACCGCTCACGGCACGTGCACGGAACGACGAACGCCCCCAGCAAGATCATTGCTGGGGGCGTTGTCATTGAGTCTGCCTGCGCACACGTGGAGGTTCAGCCGTCGCCGAGCAGATCGCCGATCTTCTGGTTGGACGTCTCCTGCTGTCCGTCGAGAACAGCGGCGCACACCTCGAGGAGCACGGCGACCGAGTGGCCGGCACGTTCGGCGACCTCCACCGGGGACAGGCCTGCGGCGAGCCAGGTCGAGACGGCCGCGTGACGGAGCGAACACGGGTCAGCGGCCATCGGCGAGGTCTGTTGCTCAGGGGACGAGCCGATCTTCCTGACTTGCTGCCACGCCGCCGTGCAGACCGCCGAGTGAAGCGCTCTTGGCCCCTCGAAACAGCCGGCCGCCTGGTGTGGTGCCGAAGGTGTCGAGGTGCCCGCGGAGGATGCGCACCAGGGCCGGAGGGATGGGAACCGGCCGCGTGGAGTTCACCCCGGAGAGGTGGGAGCAGGTGCAGCAGCTCCCCGCCGATGTAGCGATGACGCCGCTTTCGAGTCGTCCGGAGTCGGTTCGAGTCGAGTCCGGCGGCGTCAGCTACGACCGGGTGCCTGACACTGGCTGGGGCATGCTCGTGGCGTGGTTGGCCGGTCCCGATCGCCTTGTCCGCGTGGTCGACGACGAACAGCACGCCGTCACCGTCACCGTTGTGCAGGGTACGAAGTTGACCACAGCGACTGAGCCCTGAACGCAGGCGGACCAGGCTGCCGTTGATGAGGGCATTGATGAGTACCTGTCGGACGCCCAGGTGCCCACTCCGCCACGTGGCTATCGCTGGTACCAGCGTCTGCCCCGCGGCTACGGCTCGCTCGACGAGGCCTACTCGCACATCAACGTCCACCTCCGCGAAGCAGACCCGGACAATGGCGCGGTTCGTCCAAGGGAACTCGCGCCCCTTGTGGCCGACGCGGTAGCTGATCTCTACGAACGCTGACTGACCACGCGACGCCCGGCGGCGATGTCGCCAACGGAACATGCACGGACGGGACCGGCTTTCTCGTGCGAGCGGCGAGGTCGTCAGGGCCGGCGAGTCCCATGGCGTGGATCACGGTGACCTGCCGGGGTACGGCAGGCGGGCAGGCATGGCAGGCTAGCCGCCATGTCTGTCGGAACCTTGGTGCTGCTCCGCCACGGCGAGAGCACGTGGAACGCGGAGAACCTGTTCACCGGCTGGGTGGACGTTCCCCTGTCGGAGAAGGGCGAGAAGGAGGCCCGCCGCGGTGGGCTGCTCCTCAAAGAGGCCGGTGTGCTGCCGGAGATCCTGCACACGAGCCTCATGCGCCGGGCCATCATGACCGCCAACCTGGCCCTCGACGCCGCCGACCGGCACTGGATCCCGGTCAAGCGCGACTGGCGCCTCAACGAACGCCACTACGGCGCGTTGCAGGGCAAGAACAAGAAGCAGACGCTGGAGGAGTTCGGCGAGGAGCAGTTCATGCTCTGGCGCCGCTCGTACGACACCCCGCCGCCGCCGATCGAGCCCGGCAGCGAGTTCAGCCAGGACACCGACCCGCGCTACGCGGGCCTCGGCCCCGACCTGCCGCTGACCGAGTGCCTGCTCGACGTCGTCAAGCGCATGCTGCCGTACTGGGACGAGTCGATCGTGCCGGACCTGCGCACCGGCAAGACGGTGCTGGTGGCCGCGCACGGCAACTCGCTGCGCGCGCTCGTGAAGCACCTCGACGGCATTTCGGACGAGGCCATCGCGGGGCTGAACATCCCCACCGGCATCCCGCTGCGCTACGACCTCGACGAGGACCTGAAGCCGCTCAAGCCGGGTGGCGAATACCTCGACCCCGAGGCCGCGAAGGACGCCATCGCGGCGGTCGCCAACCAGGGTCGTTAACCACATTCTGAGAAATGCACGTGTGCACCGGACGGCGGTGCGCACGTGCATTTTTCGTACGCCGTCCGTCCTAAGGACACGGTTGGGTGAACTAGGTCTGGCCAGGGCACAAACAACCTGGTCCAAAGGTGTCATAGGCGTCACGGTTCAGGCTTCCGTACTAGGCCAAGACACCTCTGAGCTGCTTACCATTCGCCCGTGACCACAACGGGTTACCTCGCTGTGTCGATCGGCGTCGCGCTCATCGGCGTGATCGCCGGTTTCCTCGTTGGCCGATTCACCGCTCCGCGCACACCGAAGGCCCCGGAGGGCCTGACGGTCGCGGACCTGATGCAACGGATCGTCGAGGACTCGCACGACGGCATCGTGGTGTTGAACCACTTCGGTGACGTGGTGTTGCACAACCCGAGGGCAGAAGAGCTGGGCGTCGTCCGCAACAACCGCGTCGACGACAGAGCGCGCAAGGCCGCCGAGGCCGTCCGCAACAGCAACGAGATCGTCTACGTGGACATCTCGCCACCGGAGGGCACCAAGGGCCGTCAGCCGGCCGCGGTGCACGCCGAGGTCCGGCTGCTCACCGAGGGCTTCACGGTCGTGGACGCGAGCGACGAGTCCGAGGCCGTGCGGCTGGAGAAGACCAGGCGCGACTTCGTGGCGAACGTCAGCCACGAGCTCAAGACCCCGGTCGGCGCCCTCGCGCTGCTGGCGGAGGCCGTGCTGGACGCGAGCGACGACCAGGACGAGGTCCGCCGGTTCAGCGCGAAGATCATGCAGGAGGCCACCCGCCTCGGCACGCTCGTCACCGAGCTGATCGCGCTCTCCCGCCTGCAGGGCGCGGAGAAGCTGCCCGAGCTGTCCGACACCGAGATCGACGTCGTGATCAACGAGGCGCTGTCGCGGTCCAAGCTCGCCGCCGAGTCGGTCAACATCTCGATCACCACCGACGAACCGAGCGGGTTCGTCGTGCCCGGCGACCGGTCGTTGCTGGTCACGGCACTGACGAACCTCCTGGACAACGCTGTCGCCTACTCGCCGCCCGGCAGCCCGGTGAGCGTGAGCCGCCGGCTGGTGGACGGCCACGTCGAGATCGCCGTGACCGACCGCGGCATCGGCATCGCCGAGGACCAGCAGATCCGCGTCTTCGAGCGGTTCTACCGCGTCGACAAGGCCCGATCGCGCGCGACCGGAGGCACCGGTCTCGGGCTCGCGATCGTCAAGCACGTCGCCGCCAACCACGGCGGTGAGGTGAAGCTGTGGAGCCTGCCAGGAACGGGCTCCACCTTCACGCTGCGGCTGCCGGCCGCGGCGACCGAACCCAACCCGACCCTCGTCCCCACCGGCGCGGGTGACACTGGAGGAGAGCTGTGACCAGGGTGCTCATCGTGGAGGACGAGGAGTCCTTCGCCGATCCGCTCGCCTTCCTGCTGCGCAAGGAAGGGTTCACCGCGGCGCTCGCGGCCACCGGCCAGGAGGCGCTGGAGGAGTTCGACCGCAACGGCGCCGACATCGTGCTGCTCGACCTGATGCTGCCCGGCATGAGCGGCACGGACGTCTGCAAGCAGCTGCGCCAGCGCTCCGCCGTCCCCGTGATCATGGTGACGGCCCGCGACAGCGAGATCGACAAGGTCGTGGGGCTCGAGCTGGGCGCCGACGACTACGTCACCAAGCCGTACTCGGCCCGCGAGCTCATCGCCCGCATCCGCGCGGTGCTGCGCCGCGGCGGCGAGTCCGAGGACCTGCTGCCGCAGATCCTGGAGGCCGGTCCGGTGCGGATGGACGTGGAACGCCACGTCGTCACCGTCGGCGGCCAGGACATCAGCCTGCCGCTCAAGGAGTTCGACCTCCTCGAGTACCTGCTGCGCAACGTCGGCAGGGTGCTCACCCGCGGCCAGCTGATCGACCGCGTCTGGGGAGCCGACTACGTGGGCGACACGAAGACCCTGGACGTGCACGTCAAGCGGCTGCGTTCGAAGATCGAACCCGACCCGTCCGCCCCGCGTCACCTGGTGACCGTGAGGGGTCTGGGTTACAAGTTCGAGTCCTGACGGACACGACCAGGTACCGTTTCCGGCGTGCGCCTGGGCGTTCTCGACGTGGGTTCCAACACCGTCCACCTGTTGGTGGTGGACGCGCATCGTGGTGCCCACCCCATCCCGATGACGTCCGAGAAGACGATCCTGCGTCTCGCCGAGCAGCTGAACGACAAGGGGCAGCTCTCCAAAGCGGGCGCTGACCAGCTCGTTCGTGCCGTCGCCGCAGCCAAGGCCTCAGCGAAGAGGTCCGGCTGCGACGACCTGATGGCGTTCGCGACCTCGGCCGTGCGCGAGGCGGGCAACTCCGCCGAGGTGCTCGACCGGGTGCGCGCCGAGACCGGGGTCGACCTCAAGGTCCTGTCCGGCGAGGACGAGGCGAAGTACACCTTCCTCGCGGTCCGCCGCTGGTACGGCTGGTCCGCGGGCAAGTTGCTCTCCCTCGACATCGGTGGCGGCTCGCTCGAGCTCGCCATCGGCCGTGACGAGAACCCGGACCTGGCCTTCTCCGTGCCGCTCGGCGCGGGCAGGCTCACCAGGACGAGGTTCAAGAAGGACCCTCCCAGGCGTTCCGAGGTCCGCGAGACCAGCGAGTGGCTCGCCGAACAGCTCGCGCCCGTGGCGCGGAAGCTGAAACGCGCGGGTGAACCCGATCGAGTGGTTGCGACCTCAAAAACTTTCCGAACGCTGGCGCGGCTCACCGGGGCCGCGCCGTCGTCTGCCGGGCCCAGGGCACGACGCGTGCTCACCGACGCGGGCCTGCGGCAGCTGATCGCGTTCATCTCCCGGATGTCGGCCCATGACCTCGCGGAGCTGGAAGGCGTGAGCACATCGCGCGCCCACCAGCTCGTCGCGGGCGCATTGGTCGCGGAGGCCACAATGCGAGCCCTGTCACTCACGCAGCTGGAGATTTGCCCGTGGGCACTCCGGGAGGGTGTCATCCTCCGGCGGCTGGACCACACTGATGGGACGGACCAGAGCGATACTGGACGGACTGGCCAGACCGGGGCACGGTGGAGTTGATGAGTCGAGAGAGCGGATCCGACCAGACGCAGCGCACAGTCGCTGAGCTGCTCGCCCAGTACGGCGGCAGCGCAGAGAGTGCGCCTCGTCGGCGACGCCGCCGGGCTGCGGACGAGGAAGACGACGTCCAGCAGCCGGAGACCGCACCCCAGACGATCATCGAGCGGGTCCTGTCCGACAGCGGCCGCCTGATGGCCGTGCGCGACGACACGGCCGCGCCGCAGCCCGGCCGCCGCGCCGCGCCCGAACCCCCCTCCGCACCGCCGCCCGCGGCAGCGGAGCGCACCGCGTACCAGCCGAAACCGCAGGTCGCGCCGCAGGTGAAGGCCCAGCCGCCGAAGCCGCAGCCGCCGAAGCCGCAGCCGTCGCAGCAGATGCCGGTGCCGCCCCCCGCGCCGCCGCCGCTGGTCCGCAGACCGCCGAAGCAGGCCCCGCCCGCCGCTCCCGCGCCGCCGCCAGCGGCCGCCGAGCAGACGAGGCAGGTGCCGCAGGTCCGCGACCAGCCGTCGCGCTCGGACATGCCGAGGCCCGAGGTCCGCCCCGAACCGCCGCGCCCGGAGCCGTCGCGCTCCGACCTGCCGCGCCCGGACGCGCCCGGCAGGCTGGAGGCACGCCTCGACCAGGCGACCGCGACCCCCGCGGCCGCGCGGACCAGCATCGTCCGCCCGCCGAAGCCCGGTCAGCCGTCCGTGGCCATGCCGATCCCCGGCCAGCCGCCGCGCGAGGCGATGACCGAGCAGCTCCCGCGCATCCCGGCCAAGGCGCCGGTGGACAAGATCGCCGCACTCGAGACCGAGTCCGTGCTGATCGTGCCGCCGGCCCCGCCGAAGCTGCCGGAACCGTTGCCCGGCAACGTGCCCGACGCCTGGTTCGGCGACGACGACCCGAACGCGCACACCGACCTGTCGATGGCGCCGATGGAGTCGACCGCCGCGCACCCCGGCCCGTACGTGGACGACGACGACTCGCAGGAGTACGCCGCCTACCGCGCCGACGACGACTACCTCGCCGACAACGACGAGGACGAGGACGACGACGAGGGCCCCGCAGGCCTCGACGACGCCGCCGAAGCCGAGGAAGAAGAGCCGGCAGAGCCGCGCTCGGCGGGCAAGGAGTGGCTGGTCATGATCGGCCAGCTCGCCGTCGGCGTCCTGGGCGGAGCCGGCCTGTGGCTCGCCTTCAACTACCTCTGGCGCTCGGTACCCGCCGCCGCGCTGGTCGTCGCGCTCGCGGTCACCGTCGGCCTGGTGCTGCTGGTGCGCAAGATCCGCAGAGCCGATGACCTGCAGACCACCGTCCTGGCCGTCCTCGTGGGCCTCATCGTCACCGTGTCACCAGCGGCGATGCTGCTGGTGAAGAGTTGACGGCCCGCATCCCGGTCGGGCTTTCCACGGCATCGGTCTACCCGCAGCCCGCCGGAGCGGCGTTCGAGATCGCGTCCGACCTGGGCTACGACGGCGTCGAGCTGATGGTGTGGGCCGACCCGGTGTCGCAGGACATCCGCGCCGTCGACCGGTTGTCCGTCAGGACGGGCATGCCGGTGCTGGCCGTGCACGCGCCGTGCCTGCTGATCTCGCAGCGGGTGTGGTCACCCGATCCAGGTGAGCGGCTGCGCCGGGCCGTTGCGGCTGCCGGCGACCTCGGGGCGCCCACGGTCGTGCTGCACCCGCCGTTCCGGTGGCAGCGCAAGTACGCGGACGGCTTCGCCGAGCTGGTCGCCTCGCTGGAGGACTCCAGCGGGGTCGCCATCGCCGTGGAGAACATGTTCCCGGTGCGGCGTCCGCTGGGGCGGGGGCGGTCGGTGGAGATGAACGCGTTCAAGCCGTCCGTGGACCCGACCGACGTCGGGCACCGGAACTACACGCTGGACCTGTCGCATTCAGCGGCCGCGCACATGGACGCGCTGGAACTGGCGAAGCGGATGGGGGACGGGCTCCGGCACGTTCACCTGGCTGACGGGTCCGGGGCGCCCAAGGACGAGCACATGGTGCCGGGGCGCGGGGACCAGCCCTGTGCCGAGCTCTGCGAGATGTTGGCCCGTGGGGGGTTCGACGGGCAGGTGGTGCTGGAGGTCAACACGCGGCGGGCGGGGTCGCCGGCTTTGCGGCGGGAGATGCTGGCCGAGTCGTTGTTGTTCGCGCGGCTGCATCTGGACTGGGACGCTGATTCGTCGCGGGGCTAGTTGCGGTTCCGTTAGTGCCTGTTCCAGCGGGGTTGGTCGCGTTCGCTTGGTTGGGCTGCGGTTGCGAGGGTGCTTGCGCGGGTCCTGCCGAAGTGCGGGGTGGCGATTGGGGCTTGACCTTGAGCCTCTGGCGGGATGCGTTCGCGGCCTCAAAGCCGAGGTGATAGAGCGCCCCGGCCGGACCGGACAGGTTGGCATCCCGCCCCCTCAAGGTAAAGCCCCAATCGCAGTCGGTGGGTTCGACCGCTGACCAGCCGGGCATCAGCCCGTTCGGGCTCGCCTCCGGCTTCGCCACGCCAGGACTCGTACGTGGTTGAGGTGCGTCGTTGGCTGTCCGGTTGGGTGCGCGCGCCGGGCCAAGACGGTGGTCGCCTTGCGTTGGCGACTGCGGTTGGGTGCGCCCTTCATGCTTGCCTCCGCCCGCCGCCGCCTCTGCCTCCGCCCGCCGCCGCCTCCGCCCGCCGCCTCCGCCCGCCGCCTCCGCCCGCCGCCTCCGCCCGCCGCCTGCCGCCTCCGCCGCCTGCCGCCTCCGCCGCCTGCCGCCTCCGCCGCCTGCCGCCTCCGCCGCCTGCCGCCTCCGCCGCCTGCCGCCTCCGCCGCCTGCCGCCTCCGCCGCCTGCCGCCTCCGCCGCCTGCCGCCTCCGCCGCCTGCCGCCTCCGCCGCCTGCCGCCTCCGCCGCCTGCCGCCTCCGCCGCCTGCCGCCTCCGCCGCCTGCCGCCTCCGCCGCCTGCCGCCTCCGCCGCCTGCCGCCTCCGCCGCCTGCCGCCTCCGCCGCCTGCCGCCTCCGCCGCCTGCCGCCTCCGCCGCCTGCCGCCTCCGCCGCCTGCCGCCTCCGCCGCCTGCCGCCTCCGCCGCCTGCCGCCTCCGCCGCCTGCCGCCTCCGCCGCCTGCCGCCTCCGCCGCCCGCCGCCTCCGCCGCCCGCCGCCTCCGCCGCCTGCCGCCTCCGCCGCCCGCCGCCTCCGCCGCCCGCCGCCTCCGCCGCCTGCCGCCTCCGCCGCCCGCCGCCTTCGCCTCTGCTGCCGTCACCTCCGACCGCGCGCCTCCGACCGCGCGCCTCCGACCGCGCGCCTCCGACCGCCCGCCGCCGCCCGCCGCCGCCTCCGCGCCCGCGCCCCTCTGTCCGTTCCCGCCTCCGCTGCTCGGCTGGCTGCTCCGGACTGTCGGACCCTCTCGCTACGTTGGGTCGCGGGGGACCCTGAGCCCGAGGGGACCCCTGCGTCAGCCTGCCCCTCGGCAAGTGTTGGCAAGGGTCGTTCGGCACTGTTGTGGTCTGGCCGGGTTAGGGTTCGTGGTGTGAACCCGCTGCGAGCGTTGATCATGGCCGCGTCTCGCAACGAGACGGTCCGCCATCTGGTGGCCAGTGCGCCCATCAGCCGCGACGTCGTCAAGCGGTTCGTGGCCGGGGAGAGCACTGCGGACGCCGTCGAGGTGGTCCGGAACCTGGGGCTCCCCGTCACCCTCGACTACCTCGGCGAGGACACGACCGACAAGGCTCAGGCCGAGCGGACCGTGCAGGCTTACCTGGAGCTGCTCGACGCGTTGCACGCCGCAGGGCTGGCGAAGGACGCCGAGGTGAGCGTCAAGTTGTCCGCGGTTGGACAGTCCCTGGACGAGGCGCTTGCCCTGACGAATGCCTCCCGGATCTGTGCCGCCGCCGAACAGTGCGGGACGACTGTGACGTTGGACATGGAGGACCACACCACCACCGACTCCACGTTGCGGGTGTTGGCGGAGCTGCGGCGCACGTGGCCTTGGGTCGGGGCCGTGGTGCAGACGTACCTGCATCGGACGTTGGACGACTGCAAGCAGCTCGCGGGGCCCGGCAGCCGGGTGCGGTTGGTGAAGGGGGCCTACGCGGAGCCTCCCGAGGTGGCGATCCAGGACCCGCACGAGGTGGACCTCAACTACGTGCGGTGCGTGAACGTGCTCCTCGCCGGGGAGGGCTATCCGATGTTCGCGACGCACGACCCGCGGCTCATCGAAATCATTGGCGAGCGGGCCCGGTGGTATGACAAAACTGACTTCGAGTACCAGATGCTCTACGGCATCCGGACCGAGGAGCAGAGGCGCCTCGGCACTCGCGTTTATGTTCCTTACGGCGAGCAGTGGTACGGATATCTCATGCGGCGACTAGCAGAACGGCCTGCCAACGTGACCTTCTTCCTGCGGTCGCTGGCCAGCCGCTCATGACCTTCTCGAAGTCCAGTGCGGTGCGTTCGCTCGGTGACGGAACCTTCACCGCGTCCCTGCCCGCCGAGTGGACCGTCGGGCCCAAGCCCCACGGTGGGTTCCTCCTCGCGGTGATGACCCGCGCCGCCGCCGCGGTGGCCGAGGGTGATCCGCTGGCCGTGTCCGCGCAGTTCCTGCGTGCGCCCGAGGTCGGGCCCGTGCTGGTGCGGACCGACGTCCGCAAGGCGGGGCGGACCGCGACGGTGATCAACGTGTCGCTGGAGCAGCGGGGGCAGGTGTGCGTGGAGGCCTCGGTGACGACGGGGCGGATCCCCGAGCACCGGGCCGACTACGTGAACCTGCCGGCCATGCCCGCGTCACCGCCTCCCAACGCGGTGGAGATGGCGACGTTCCCAACAGGTGGGAGCTACAAGGTCGGCGCGCTGTGCGATCTGAGGGTGGACCGGGAGTCCGCGAGCTTCCTCGACCGGCGCACCGACGGGCCGTTGACGTTGAAGCTGTGGGCGCGGCCGACGGACGAGCAGCCCGACCCGTACTTCGCGTTGCTGGCGGGCGATCTGTCGATGCCGGTGACGTTCAACCTGGGGCGTTTTGGCTGGTCACCGACGGTGCAGCTGACCGCGCTCCTGCGAGCGCGCCCTGCACCGGGGTGGTTGCGGATCCACGTGACCTGCCAGGCCGTGCATGGGCAGTGGTTCGACGAGGACGCGACCGTCATCGACGCCGCCGGACGGCTGGTGTGCCAGGCACGGCAGTTGGCGTTGACGCCCGCTGTGTGAGACTTGACCGATGACGAAGATCGCGGTGCTCGGCGCGGGCAAGATCGGTGAAGCGCTCCTGTCCGGGCTCTTGCAGGGTGGTCGTCCGGCCTCGGATCTGCTGTTCACGGAGAAGCACGAGTCACGGGCTCGCGCGCTGACGGAGCAGTACGGGTTCGAGGCCGTCACGGTCTCGGGGGCGGCCGAGCAGGCGGACGTGCTCGTCGTGGCGGTCAAGCCGCAGGACATCGAGCCGTTGCTGGCCGAGCTCGCACCGGTGCTGCGGGCCGGGACGTTGATCGTGTCGCTGTGCGCCGGGCTGCCCACGGCGCTGTACGAGCGCAGGCTGCCCGCCGGGACGCCCGTCGTGCGGGTCATGCCGAACACCCCGATGGTCGTCGGCGAGGCCATGAGCGCGGTCTCCGGCGGCTCCAACGCCACGGCCGAGCACCTCAAGGTCGTCGAGGAGCTGCTGTCGACCGTCGGCAAGGTCGCGGTGGTGCCGGAGTCGCAGCAGGACGCGGTGACGGCGCTGTCGGGCTCCGGGCCCGCGTACTTCTTCTTCCTGGTCGAGGCGATGATCGACGCGGGCATCCTGCTCGGCATCCCGCGCGACCTGGCCTCGCAGCTGATCATCCAGTCGGCCGTGGGGGCCGCCACGATGCTCAACGAGGGCTCGAACCACCCGGTGATCCTGCGCGAGGCCGTCACGTCGCCCGCCGGCACGACCATCATGGCGATCCGCGAGCTGGAGAAGCACGGGGTTCGCGCGGCACTTCTCGCGGCCATCGAGAGCGCCCGTGACCGGTCCGTTGAGCTGGGCAGGCAGCACGAGGACTGAGCCGATCGAGACGCCAAGTGAGGGAACGTCCCCACTTTGGCCGTCGCAGGAGTCACACCAGTCCCGCTACTCTCAGAGCAGCACGTGCGTGTCGAACCGTCGGTGGGGAAGACCGACGGCACGACACGTGTCGAAGGATGCGGTGATTTATGCCTGCGAAGGAGAACGAACGAACAGGCCTCGCTCAGGTGCAGTTCCTGACCGTGGCCGAGGTGGCCTCGATGATGCGGGTCTCCAAGATGACCGTGTACCGCCTGGTGCACTCCGGCGAGCTACCCGCGGTGCGGGTCGGCAAGTCGTTCCGGGTGCCGGAAAAAGCGGTGCACGCCTACCTGGAGAACGCGTACTTCGACGCTGGCTGAAGGCTGGCGAACCCCGCCGGGTAGACTGGTAGGCCGATCGTGCTTACCGGCGCGCCGTGCTTGACACGGCCAAGGCTGGGGCGCGCCAGTCAAAGCAACGTCTAGAGCTAAGGAACCCGCATGGGCTCGGTCATCAAGAAGCGCCGCAAGCGCATGTCGAAGAAGAAGCACCGCAAGCTGCTGCGCAAGACCAGGGTCCAGCGCAGGAAGCGCGGCAAGTAAGCCCGCATGCGCTCTGCCGCCGTCGGTCTCCTCTTGCAGGAGGCCGGCGGCGGTTGCGTTTTTTCGAAGTCCGCAACCTGTTCGGGTGCTTGCGCCGACACGGAATATCACTCCGTGAGACAGCGTGACACATCCACGGGAACGGGGGCCGCCGTTCGGGTGATTAGCCCGTAAAGCCTGCGTGACCTGCGTCAAGACGGCGTTCCGGCCCCCTCCGGTTTCACATCTGGTCTGTAGCATCGACCAATCGCAGAGTCCTTCGTGCTTGGAGTCGCATGACGCCCAAGGTCGTCCTCGTCACCGGAGTCAGCCGCTTCCTCGGCGGCCACCTCGCCGCGCGCTTCGCCGCGAACCCGGACATCGAGCGCGTGCTCGGTGTGGACACCGAGCCGCCGCCACGCGATCTGCTGCGCCGCATGGGCCGAGCGGAGTTCGTGCGGGCCGACATCCGCAACCCGCTGATCAGCAAGGTCATCTCCACCGCGAACGTCGACACCGTCGTGCACGCCTCCGTCACCGCGAGCCCTGCCGGGCCCACCGGCCGCACCGCGATGAAGGAGATGAACGTCATCGGCACCATGCAGCTGCTGGCCGCGTGCCAGAAGTCGCCCAAGGTGCAGAAGCTCGTCGTGAAGTCCACCAGCGCCGTCTACGGGTCGAGCAGCCGCGACCCGGCGGTGTTCACCGAGGACATGGGCCCCAAGGACCTGCCGTCGTCCGGCTACGCCAAGGACGCGGTCGAGGTCGAGGGCTACGTGCGCGGGTTCGGCCGCCGCAGGCCGGACGTCAACGTCACGACGCTGCGCTTCACCAACTTCATCGGCCCGCGCATCGACACGGTGCTGACGCGCTACTTCGCCCTACCGGTCGTGCCCACCGTCCTGGGCTACGACGCTCGTGTGCAGCTGCTGCACTCCGAGGACGCGCTGGCGATCCTGGAGCGCGCGACGCTGCACGACCTGCCCGGTGTGTACAACGTGGGCGGCGACGGCGTGCTGCTGCTGTCGCAGGCCATCCGCCGGGCTGGCAGGCTGAACCTGCCGGTGCCCAGCGCGGCCGTGCCCACGGTCGGTGGCTTCTTCCGGAGCGCCCGGCTCGTCGACTTCTCGCCAGACCAGATGAGGTTCCTCAACTGGGGGCGCGTGGTCGACACCACCCTGCTGCGCAAGGAGTTCGGGTTCACGCCGCGGTGGACCACCCAGCAGGCGTTCGACGACTACGTGAACGGCCGAGGCCTGAAGCCGCTCATCGACCCGGAGACGGTCGGTGCCGCAGAGCGGACCATCCTCGAAGCGGCCGCTCGTTTCCGCTGATCTTTGCCTTGAGGAGATGAACGCAGTGGCAGGAGCACGCGTTATCCCGCTGCACGACCCGGAACGCGACGCAGCGCGCAGATCGCGCCACGTCGAGGTGGTTCCCGAGCCGGAGCAGCAGCAGTCCGAGACACCGGACTGGGAACGCAGGCTGACCGACCTGCTGGCGTTCGCGCGCAGGCGGATCGCGGGCGACTACCGCATCGACGAGTTCGGGTTCGACCAGGACCTGACCGAGAACGTGCTGATGCCGCCGCTGAAGCCGCTGTACGAGAAGTGGTTCCGGGTCGAGACCATCGGCCTGAACAACATCCCGATGGCCGGTGGCGCGCTGATCGTCGCGAACCACTCCGGCACGTTGCCGCTCGACGCCCTGATGACGTCGTACGGCATCGCGTCCGAACACCCGGCGCACCGGCCGTTGCGCGGGCTCGGCGCCGACCTGGTGTTCCGCACGCCGCTGCTCGGAGCGTTGGCGCGCAAGGGCGGCCAGACGCTCGCCTGCAACGCCGACGCCGAGCGCCTGCTGTCGTCCGGTGAGCTCGTCGGCGTGTGGCCGGAGGGCTTCAAGGGCATCGGCAAGCCGTTCAAGGACCGCTACAAGCTGCAGCGCTTCGGCCGCGGCGGCTTCGTGTCGGCCGCGTTGAAGACGGGCGTGCCGATCATCCCGGTCTCGATCGTGGGCGCCGAGGAGATCTACCCGATGATCGGCGACATCAAGGCGCTGGCACGCCTGTTCGGCTTCCCGTACTTCCCGGTGACGCCGCTGTTCCCGCTGTTCGGGCCGCTGGGCGCGATCCCGCTGCCGTCGAAGTGGTACATCGAGTTCGGCGAGCCGATCCGCACCGACGTCTTCGGCGAGAACGCGGCCGACGACCCGATGCTCGTCTTCAACCTCACCGACCAGGTGCGCGAGACGATCCAGCAGACCCTCTACCGGCTGCTCACCCAGCGTCGGAACGTGTTCCTCGGCTGACCATCGCCTGCACCTCGTCGTAGCCGAACGCCTCGGGGAGCCCACCGTCCCGAACCGCCGTCGCGGCCGCGACGGTGTGCTGCAGGGCCGCCCTGAACAGCAGTGATCCGGTGCTGATCCGTTTAACGCCCAGGTCGCCGAGCTCCTTCGGGGTGCGCTGCTGGGCGAGGACGTTGAGCGGGGCGATCTTCGCCAGTTCCTCGATCTCGCGCGGCTCGGTCAGTCCCGCCACGAAGATCCCGTCGGCGCCGGCGTCGACGTACCTGCGGGCGCGGTCCGCGGTTTCGTCGCGGGCCTTGCCGAGCCAGTGGGTGTCGATGCGGGCGTTGAGGAAGACGCCCGGCGCGCGTTCCTTGACGGCCGCGATGAGTTTCGCCTGCTCCTGCGGGGTGGCTAGGCCGTGCGGCCGTCCGTCCTCGAGGTTCACGCCCGCGACGCCGAGGCCGGCCACGAGTTCGCCGACATCTCGCGGTGACTTGCCGAACCCGGACTCCAGGTCGGCGGTGACGGGGAACGGCAGGTCGGCGAGCATTCTTGCCAGCGCGACGGCCTGCTCTCCCGCCAGGCCCATGCCGTCCGGGATGCCGTGCGCGGCCGCCACGCCGAGGCTCGTCGTGCCGACCGCTCCGAACCCCGCCGCGTGCAGGGCCATCGCCGAGGCGAAGTCCCAGGCGTTCGGCAGGACCAGCGGGACGTCCTGGTGGTGCAGGGCCCGGAACGCCATGTTCTTGGCGATCGTCGTGGCCAGGGTTCTGCCCGGACAGGCGTGCGGACCGTGACCGAACGGGTGATCTTCGAGGCTCACCACGACTCCTCCGGCCCTGCGGGTGACCGGCACGGGCGGGGCCGGGTCGCCGGTCCGCAGGTGCTCGGCCAGGGCGTTCGTGGCGGCCCAGGCTTGGACCAGCAGCCCGATCCTGGCCGCGGTCTCCTCGTCGCGGTTCCTGGCCAGCCGCTCCACGGCCGCGTCCGCCGCCGCGGTCGTCGGCTCGTGAGGTTGGTAGACCGGGGCGATCGCGGCGATGTGCGGGAGCGCGCCCGGCAGGCCCAGCGCGGCCGCCAACTCGTCGAGACTCGTCGCTTGGACGCCCTCCAAGAGCCGCTCGGTCAGGGCACGCCGGCGGGCGTGCTCCTCACCGTTGCTGAACCTGACCACGGACGACCTCAGCCAGGCCACGCCCGTGTCGCCCGGCGGGACCGACGGAACCGGCAGCAGCAACTCTTCGCTCATGGCCGTTGACGCTAGGCCCGGGACGCTTCGGTGCCGGCCGAAGTGTCCCGGCCTCAGAATGGGCGGCGTGGAAGCACTCGCCCAGGTCGCCTCACTGCTCGCGGACTCGACCCGTGCCGCGATCTGCGGTGCCCTGCTGGACGGACGCGCCTGGACGGCCCGGGAGCTGGCCCAGCACGCCGGGGTGGCCGCGTCGACCGTCAGCGAGCACCTGACGCGGTTGGTCGAGGGTGGGCTGCTGGTGGAGCACCGGCAGGGGCGGCACCGGTACGTGGCGCTGGCCGGGCCGCACGTGGCGGAGCTGCTGGAGTCGATGGCGGCGTTCGCCGGGCCGGGGGTGGCGCCGAGGGGGTTGCGGGCGGCGGCGGTGTCGGAGGCGATGGCGCGCGGCCGCACCTGCTACGACCACCTGGCCGGACGGCTGGGGATCGCGCTGAAGACAGGGCTGGTGGAGGCCGGGCTGGTCGCCGCGGGGATTGGCAGGGAGCTCGCGACCACCGGCCTGGCTGCCGAACTCGCCATCACCGAGCCGGGAATGGTGTGGCTCAAGGAGCTCGGCTTCGAGCCGGGCAAGCGAGTCGTCAGCCGTGCCTGCCTCGACTGGACCGAGCGCGTTCCTCACCTGGCCGGAGCCGCCGGGGCGTTCCTGTGCGGCACGTTCCTCGAGCGCGGCTGGGTGCGCCGGATCGGCACGTCCCGGGCGGTGCTGCTCACCCCGGAGGGCGAGCAAGGATGGCGCGAGCTGGGCCTGCTCGCCGCGTGACCTGCGCCCTCGGCTCGCGCCGCCTGTCTCGGCTTACTTGACCCGGCGCCGGTAGGCCATCGTCGCCGCCACCGCGCCTGCCAGCGCGCCCGCGCCCAGCACCGACGGCACGCCGATCTTCGCCGCCTTCCGCCCGGTCCGGAAGTCGCGGATCTCCCACCCCTTGCGCCGCGACACCTCCCGCAGCTGCGAGTCGGGGTTGACGGCCACCGCGGTGCCGACGACCGACAGCATCGGCACGTCGTTGGACGAGTCCGAGTACGCGGTGCAGCGCCGCAGGTCGAGGCCTTCCTTGGCGGCCAGGGAGCGCACTGCCTGGGCCTTCGCCTTGCCGTGCAGCAGGTCGCCGACGAGCCTGCCCGTGTAGATGCCGTCCTCGGACTCCGAGACCGTGCCCAGCGCGCCGGTGAGGCCCAGGCGGCGGGCGATGATCTGGGCCAGCTCCACCGGGGTCGCGGTGACCAGCCACACGCGCTGACCTGCGTCGAGGTGCATCTGGGCGAGGGCCTGG
Organism: Lentzea sp. CA-135723; assembly: GCF_050936595.1. NCBI lineage: Bacteria > Bacillati > Actinomycetota > Actinomycetes > Pseudonocardiales > Pseudonocardiaceae > Lentzea > Lentzea sp. CA-135723. The sequence continues at coordinate 6,256,181 of NZ_JBNJMK010000001.1, forward strand.
GTGCCCTTCCAGATGCGGTCGGCCATCAGCTCGTCGTAGATCTCCTCGCCCAGCGAGACGAGCTCGGCGACGCTGCGGCCCGCCACGAACGACAGGGCCTGCTCACGTGAGGCTTTGACCGAGGCCGGGTCCTCGCGGCCGCCCACTCGGAACTTCAGCTGCTGCCAGACGAAGCCCGCGAGGTCGGACGTCGAGAAGTACTTGCGCGCGGCCAGGCCGCGGGCGAAGTGGAAGATCGACGCGCCCATCATCATCGTGTTGTCCACGTCGAAGAAGGCTGCGGCGGTCAGGTCCGGTGGGACCGTCAGCGACGCTTCGAGCTCCGGCGCCATCGCGGCGGCCTGGATCGCCGCCTCTGCCGATGCCTCGCCGGCCAGCTCGGCCAGCCGGTCGCTCTCCACGTCACGCTTGCCCATGTCCCAAGCGTAGCGATCAGGTTCGCCGGAAAGCGCCCGACTCAGCCGAAGCTGATGCCGGGGAGCAGCGGAAGCGAGATGCTCGGCAACGGCAGGGGCAGCGGAATCGTGATTCCCGGCTTCGACGAGGCCGGCGGCGTGGTCGCTCCCGGCTTCGAGGTCTGGGCCGTCGACGAACCCGGCGCCAGCGACTGGGTCGGCTGCACCGGAGGCTGGACCGAGGACGGCACCGGCAGACCCGACGAGGTCGGCGCCACCGAGGACGGCGTGCTGCCCGGCGACGAGCTCGGGTCGGTGACGACCGCCGCGCACTCGTCCTTCGCCGGCAACGGGCCGAGCGTGTCCGACAAGCCGCTGGTCACGGCGTCGCAACCGGCACGTGCCGCCAGGTCGTGCGCCCGCTGGGCGATGCTCGCGAGCAGCCACATCGTCGTGTCCGCGTGGGCGCGGGCGTCGTCGGGCAGGCGGGTGCGCAGGGTGCCGAGCTTCACGTACTGCGCCAGCGCCCACTCGTTGAGCGCGGGCAGTGCCGTCCTGTCCGACGACGTGGCGTAGGTGGTCAGCTGACGCGAGCCCTCCGCGGCGTCCGCGTCCAGGTCGGCCAGCGCCGTGAGCTGGGCGGACGAGTCCGCCGCGCGGTCGGCCAGCGTCTCCATCTCGGTGACCCTGGACGTGGCGAACTCCAGGTGCTTGTAGGCGCGGTCCTCCTCGTCGAAGGTCAGGCCCAGCGACGCGCTTTCGGTCGTGCGCTTGATGCCGTAGAGCGGGTCTCCCGGGAGCGCGTCACGGCTGAGCAGCACGCTCATGCCGGCGAGTGACAACAACAAGCACAGGACCGCGGCTGCCGCGACCGCTACTCGTGCGCGCGCTCCCACCCGTCTTACCGACGAGAGCACCAATGGCTGCTCAGGTGGGGGCGCGGTCAGGACCCGCTGTCTCATCCGTTCGCGCGCCTCGGCGTCCGGGCCGACGTCCATCCGCCGGAGGAGTTCGACGATCGCGAGGTCCTCAGCGAGGTCGTCGTTCCCCACCGGCTGTGGGCCGCCCTCAACGGCACGAGCGAACCGCTCGTGCTCCGTCTGCCGCCACCGCGGTGTTCTTCCCTTGCCGTCCATCTCAGCCCGAGTAACGAAGTTGATCTGCTTTGGGTTACGCCCCTGCGATCGCGATCACCGCAACCAGGACGGGAGGATCTGTGCGAGCCGGCGAACGGCCCGGTGTTGCAGTGCCTTCACGGCGCCCTCGTTGCGGTCCATGATCTGCGCGACCTCGGACACCGACTTGCCCTCGATGAACCTCAGCACGATGCAGTCGCGCTGGTCGTCACCCAACTGGGAAACGCAGCGGAGCAGCTCCGCGTTGGTCGCCTCGGTCATGACCTCCTGCTCGGGGCCGCTCGTCTCCTCGCGGTTGTCCTGCAGCTCGGCGGTCGTGACCTCCAGCCGGTAGCGGCTCGACTTCACGTGGTCGAACACGATGTTGCGGGCGATCGTGACGAACCACGCCCCCACGTCGCGGCCCTGGTAGCTGACCGACCCGATGCTGCGCAGCGCCCGCAGGAACGTCTCGCTGGTCACGTCCTCGGCGAACGCGCGATCGCCGCCCACCCGGAAGAGGACATAGCGGAACACCATGTCGACGTACTGGTCGTACAGCACTCCGAACGCCTGGGTGTCACCCTCCTGGGCGGCCTTGACGAGCTGCCACGGCTCGTCGGCGGCGTTGTCGTGCTGACCCCCCGTCATGGTTCGGGTGGTCCTGATCGTGTTCGGTCGTGCCCGCGCGGTCATCGGCTCGCGGCACCTCCACAGAGTCGCCGTGGCGGCAGCATACGTGTTGTTACTCCGTAGTAGGTAGCGGATGAGGTTGTGATGTGGAGACGCACGAACCGCTGCTTCATGACGCCCGTCACGCGTGGAAGACTGCCCCAAGCGTCCAGTTGTTCATGAGGAGGCCATGTTGACTTCCGCTCGCAATGTCTCAGACCTTGTCCGTGCCTCGGCACAGCGGGGGCCCGGCCACGTCGCCTTGGTCGACGTAGCGAGCGGTAAGAGCCTCACGTGGGAAACCATCGACCGCGCGACCGATGCTTTCGCCCGCCGTTTGGCCGATTCCGGTCTGGAACCGGGCGACCGAGTGGCGGTACGGCTGCCCACGAGCCCCGAGTTCGTGGTCGCCGTGTTCGGAATTCTCCGCGCGGGCGGCGTCGTGGTGCCCACCGGCCCCGGCAACCCGCCGCGCGAGCTCCAGCGCATCCTCGCCGACTCGGGAGCCACGTCCCTCGTCGGCGACGGCGAGGGCTCCGACGCCACCGTGATCGACGTCCCGGACGTCACGGCCACCGCCGAACCGTTCGAGGCAGTCCGCGGCGGCGAGGACCTGGCCGTCCTCGGCTACACCTCGGGCACCTCCGGCGTGCCGCGCGGCGCGATGCTCTCCCACCGCGCGTTGCTCGCGAACGTCACCCAGTGCGCCTCGCTGCGCCCGGCCCCGGTCACCGCGGGCGACCGCGTGCTGCTCGCGCTGCCGTTGTTCCACGTCTACGGCCTCGGCCCCGGCCTGCTGCAGGTCGCGGGCGCCGGCGCGACCGCGGTCCTGCTGGAGCGCTTCGAGCCGTCCAACGCCCTCGACGTCATCGAGGAGCACCGCGTCACCACGATGGTCGGCGTCCCGCCCATGTACCGGGCGATCCTGGCCCACCCGGTGGAGCTGCTGCGCGAGAAGCTCGCCACCGTCCGCCTGTTCACCTCCGGCGCGGCCCCGCTGCCCGCGGGCGTCATCGCCGAGATGAAGGGCGCCATCGGCATCCCGATCTACGAGGGCTACGGCCTCACCGAGACGGGCCCCGTCCTCACGTCCACCCTGGTCGGCGGCACCCCGAAGCCCGGCTCCGTGGGCCAGGCCCTGCCCGGCGTCGAGATCCGCCTGGTCGACACCGACGGCTCCGTCCTCGACATCGACGAGGACGAACCGGGCACCGGCCTGGTGTCCGCGAAGGGCGACAACCTCTTCTCCGGCTACTGGCCGGACGGCGCCCACGGCCCCGACTCCTCCGGCTGGTTCCGCACCGGCGACGTGGGCTTCATCGACGCGGACGGCGACCTGCACCTGGTCGACCGCGCCGGCGACCTGATCATCGTCAACGGCTTCAACGTCTACCCGCACGAGGTCGAGCAGGTCATCGGCGAGCTGCCCGAGGTCCTCGAGGCGGCGGCCGTGGGCGTCCAGGACGAGAAGACCGGCGAGTCGGTGAAGGTGGTGCTGGTCCTGCGCGACGGCCGGGAGCTGACCTCCGAGCAGGTCGTCGCCCACTGCGCCGCCCGCCTGGCCAAGTTCAAGGTGCCGACCTCGGTCGAGTTCGCGACCGCGCTGCCGCACTCGCCCACGGGCAAGCTCGCCCGCGCGGTGCTCCGCAGGCCTTTGGGAGCATGACGGGCATGACCCACCACGTGACGTTGATGAGCCGGGTGTCGTGCCACTCCTGCGAGGAGGCCGCCGTCGAGATCGAGCGGATCTGCGCGGAGCTGGGCGCCACCTGGTCCGTCGAGGACGTCGACTCCGACCCCGAGCTGCGCGCGGAGTACGGCGACCGGGTGCCGGTGTTCCTGGTCGACGGCGCCGAGCACGGCTACTGGCAGGTGGAGGAGGACCGCCTCCGGGCGGCCCTCGCGGGCTGAGCCGCACCGGCTCCCAGGCCCGGAAGTTGATTACCGGCGTCTTACGGCCTGAGCGAACCGGCCCCCGGTGGGTGTCGAATAGAAGGCATGAAGCCCGCCAAGGCCGCCCTCACCGGACTGCTCGCGCTCTTCGCCGCCCTCGCGGCCGGGCACCTGGTGGCGGCCTTCGTCGGCCTGAGCGCCTCCCCGTACCTGGCCGTGGGCAACGCCGCGATCGACCTCACGCCGTCCTGGCTGAAGGACTTCGCCGTCGAGACCTTCGGCACGGCGGACAAGCTCGTCCTGCTCACCGGCATGGCGATCGTCCTGGCGGGCATCGGGGTGGCGGCGGGCCTGGCCAGCAGGAACAGCCCCGCGCCCGGTTCGCTGGTCGCCATCGTCCTCGGGTTCGTCGGCGTCGCGGCCGTCGCGACCAGGCCGGACGTCGGCGCGCTCGCGATCCTCGCCCCGGTCGCCAGCACGGCCGCGGGCGTCTACGTCTTCCGCTACCTGCACAAGGAGGCCGAGGAGAGCGACAGCCGCCGGACGTTCCTGATCACCGCGGGCCTGGCCGTCACGGCGGCCACGGCGGGGCAGATCTTCGGCAACAGCACGGACGTCGAAGGCTCCCGCCAGGCCGTGGGGCCGCTGACGCCCAGGACCAAGGCGCCCGAGATCCCGTTCAACGCCGACTTCGCCAAGGACGGCACGCCCAGCTTCATCACCAGCGGCAAGGACTTCTACCGCATCGACACCGCGCTCAGCGTGCCGCGGATCCGCGCCGAGGAGTGGGCGCTGCGGGTGCACGGCATGGTCGAGCGGCCGGCCGTGCTGACGTTCGACGAGATCCGCAGGATGGACCTGGTCGAGGAGACCGTCACGCTCACCTGCGTCTCCAACGAGGTCGGTGGCCCGTACATCTCCACCGGCAACTTCATCGGCGTGAAGATCGGCGACGTGCTCCGGCAGGCAGGCGTCAAGCAGGGCGCCGACCAGCTGTTCAGCACCAGCGACGACGGCTTCACGGCCGGCAGCCCGCTCGACTACGTGCTGGAGAACGGCCTGATCGCCATCGGCATGAACGGCGAGCCGCTGCCCGCCGAGCACGGGTTCCCGGCCAGGCTCGTCGTCCCCGGCCTCTACGGGTACGTGTCCGCGACGAAGTGGGTCACCGACCTCAACGTCACCACGTTCGCGCAGGAGCAGGGCTACTGGATCCCGCGCGGCTGGGCCACCAGGGCGCCGATCAAGACCTCCTCCCGCATCGACCGGCCCAAGCGGATGGGCAAGGTCAGCGGCAAGGCCGTCATCGCGGGCACGGCCTGGGCCCAGCCCAGGGGCGTGGCCAAGGTCGAGGTCCGCATCGACGGCGGCGTGTGGCACGAGACCGAGCTCGCCGCCGACGTCAGCGACAGCACGTGGCGCATGTGGAAGATCGAGATGGACCTGTCGAAGGGCAGTCACACGGTCGAGTGCCGGGCCACCGACAAGTCCGGCCAGACGCAGGACCAGGCGCGCCTCGACCCCGTTCCCGACGGCGCGACGGGATGGCACTCGGTCACCTTCACCGTCGAGTAGGCGCTCACCCCGTAGTGATCATGAACGACGGAAGCGCTGGTCACGCCCTGTGACCGGGGTCGTCGCAGTGGATCATCGACTTTGTGCGTGCGTTCACAAGCGGTACGGTGTGGGTATCACCAACGCCGCGGATCCCTGCGGTGAAGCACACCCGGAGGTCGGAGAGCGTGGCAGCACAGCGGGGCGAAGGTGAGACGACCACCACCCCTGCCGAGCCCGCCGACAGGGAGCGCGCCCGTGCGATCCCCGAAGCGGCCGTCGCCCGGCTCGCCGTCTACCTCCGCGCGTTGTCCGGCATGGCCGACCAGGGCGTGACGGCGGTCTCCAGCGAGGAGCTCAGCCAGGCGGCGGGCGTCAACGCGGCGAAGCTCCGCAAGGACCTCAGCTACATCGGCAGCTACGGCACGAGGGGCGTCGGGTACGACGTCGAGGTCCTCGTGAGCCACATCGAGCGCATCCTCGGCCTCACCCGCAACCACTCGGTGGCCGTCGTCGGCATCGGTAACCTTGGTCACGCTCTCGCCAACTACGGCGGCTTCCCCGGCCGCGGTTTCCCGGTCACCGCCCTCTTCGACGTGGACGCCGATCTCATCGGAATCCCTGTTGGGGGCATCCCCGTCAACCACATCGACGAGATCACCGCGATCTGCCTCGAGCGCGAGGTGTCGATCGGCGTCATCGCGACGCCGCCACCGGCCGCTCAGTCGGTTTGCGACCGTTTGGTATCTGCGGGCGTCCAGTGCATTCTGAACTTCGCACCGGTTGTCCTTCAGGTTCCAGACAACGTCGAGGTGCGCAAGGTTGACTTGGCGGTCGAGATGCAGATCCTGTCGTTCCACGTCGCACGACGTGCGGACGAGGCTGCCGGTGTCTCGGTCGGCAACAACGGACTCGGTGTGGACGGGATGGTGAGTCGCCCGTGAGCGTGAGCCACAAGGCTCCGGTGGACGTGGTGATGGCATGAGCGTGCTCGTAGTCGGTCTGTCGCACCGCACCGCCCCCGTTCCGGTCCTGGAACGCGTCACCGTGGCCGAGCCGGACCTGCCCAAGGTCCTCGGCCAGCTGCTCGCCGCCCCCAGCGTCTCCGAGGCGATGGTCCTGTCGACCTGCAACAGGGTCGAGGTCTACGCCGTCGTCGAGTCGTTCCACGGCGGCATGTCCGAGGTCGTCGAGGTTCTCGCGCAGCACGCGCAGATCGAGCCCCAGGCCCTCTACGAGCACTTCTACGTCCACTACGCCGCCGCTGCCGTCGAGCACCTGTTCTCCGTCGCGGCGGGCCTCGACTCGATGGTCGTCGGCGAGTCCCAGATCCTCGGCCAGCTGCGCGGCGCGTACGCGGCGGCGGACGAGGCGGGCGTCGTCGGCAAGACCGTCCACGAGCTCATCCAGAACGCGCTGCGCGTCGGCAAGCGGGTGCACAGCGAGACCGGCATCGACCAGGCGGGCGCGTCCGTCGTCTCCGAGGCCCTCGGCGACGCGGAGACCCACCTGGGCACGCTCACCGGCAAGCGCGCGCTGCTCGTCGGCGCCGGCGCCATGGGCGGCCTGGCCGCGGCCCACCTGCGCAGGGCGGGCATCGGCGAGGTCGTCATCGCGAACCGGACGCAGGCCAACGGTGTGCGTCTCGCCACGTCGCTGAAGTCCGAGGGCGTCCCCGCGACGGCCGTGGACCTGTCCGCGCTGGCCGTCGAGATCGACCTCGCGGACATCGTCTTCGCGTGCACCGGCTCGATCGGCACGACCGTCCGCGCGGACATGATCAGCGCGCGCTCGCGGCCGCTGGTCATGTGCGACCTGGGCCTGCCCAAGGACGTCGACCCGGCCGCGGCCGAACTGCCGAACGTTCGTGTGGTGGACCTGGAAACGCTCCAGCGCCGCCTCTCCGACGCACCCGCGGGCCAGGACGCCCGGCTCGCGGCCCAGCTCGTCGCCGACGAGGTCAGGGCCTACCTCGCGGGCCAGCGGTCCGCCGAGGTCACGCCGACCGTCACGGCCCTGCGCAAGCGGGCGGCCGAGGTCGTCGACGCCGAACTGCTCCGTCTTGATTCGCGACTTCCCGAACTGGACCCCGCGACACGCGGTGAATTGGCCAAGACGGTGCGCCGCGTTGTAGACAAGCTCCTGCACACGCCGACCGTCAGGGTGAAGGAGCTCGCCTCCGCCCCTGGTGGTACCGGCTACGCGGAGGCTCTCCGCGAGCTGTTCGGGCTAGACCCCCAGTCGCCTGGGGTCGTCAGTCAGACCAAGTCTTCTGTGGATGGTGAAACGCGGTGACCCGCACCCTACGGATCGGTACCCGAGGCAGCGCACTGGCGCTCGCGCAGACGGGGACCGTGGCCGAGGCGCTGAAGGCTGCCGGAGCCCAGGTCGAGATCGTCGTCATCAAGACGGCGGGCGACCTCTCCAGCGCTCCGATCCCCGAGATCGGCGTCGGCGTCTTCACGACGGCCCTTCGCGACGCGCTCGCGAACGGCGAGATCGACGTCGCCGTCCACTCCTACAAGGACCTCGCGACCGCGCCGGACCCCCGGTTGACGCTCGCGGCCGTGCCCCGGCGGGAGGACCCGCGCGACGCTCTCGTGGCACGCGACGGCCTCACGCTCGGCGAGCTGCCGCCGGGGTCCACTGTGGGCACCGGATCCCCGCGCCGCAAGGCCCAGCTGGAGGCTCTCGGCCTCGGGCTGGAGATCGTTCCGTTGCGCGGCAACGTGGACACGCGGATCGGCAAGGTCCGCGACGGTGAGCTCGACGCGGTGGTGCTGGCTCGCGCCGGCATCTCGCGACTCGGCCGCGCGGCCGAGATCACCGAGAACCTGGAGCCCATCCAGATGCTTCCCGCACCCGCGCAGGGTGCGTTGGCAGTCGAGTGCCGGGTCGACGACGTCGACGCCGAGCACCTGATCCAGTCCACTCTGGACGATTCGGCCAGCCGGGCCGCTGTGACCGCGGAGCGCGCCATGCTGGCCGCGCTCGAAGCGGGCTGCAGCGCGCCGGTCGGCGCGCTGGCCGATGTGGTGGAAGACCTCGACGACGAGGGCAAGGTCGTGTACCGACTTTCCCTGCGCGGGGTCGCAGCGACGCCGGAGAACGATCTCCTCCGCGCGTCCGCCACCGGTGACTTGACCGAAGCTGAGGGACTCGGCCGGGCGCTGGCCGCCGAGTTGCTCGACCTCGGGGCCGCTGTGCTGAGCGGCCCAGAGGCGTAATCGATGGGGAGTGCCCTGATGACCCGCGCACGCAAGACCCCCGGACGCATCGCCTTCGTGGGCTCCGGCCCCGGCGACACCGGGCTGCTCACGGTCCGGGCCCACGACTTGCTCACCAGGGCTGAACTCGTGGTCACCGACCCGGACGTCCCCTCGGACGTCCTCGCGACCGTGGCCGAGGGAGTCGAGGTCCGCCCCGCTGTCGGCGAGTCCGCCGACGTGGCCAAGGACCTGGTGAACGAGGCGCGCAACGGCGCGACGGTCGTCCGCCTCGTCGCCGGCGACCCGCTCACCCTCGACTCGGTCGTGAAGGAAGCGCAGGCCGTCGCGAAGTCGACGATCCCGTTCGACGTCGTCCCCGGCGTGCCGTCGGGCACCGCCGTCCCGGCCTACGCCGGTGTCGCGCTCGGTGGCGTGCACACCGAGGTCGACGTGCGGACCGTCTCCGACTGGGCCGGCCTGGCCGGCTCGCCCGGCACGCTGGTGCTGCACGCGACCGGTTCGCACCTGGCAGAGGCCGCGTCGAACCTGGTCGAGAACGGCCTCGCGCCGCAGACCCCGGTCGCCGTGACCGCCGAGGGCACCGGCTTCCAGCAGCGCACCATCGACACCACGCTGGCCGCGCTCGCGGCCGACGCCGGTGAGATGGGCGGCCCGCTGGTCGTCACGGTCGGCGCCGCCGCCGCTGCCCGCTCGAAGCTCTCCTGGTGGGAGTCGCGGGCGCTGTACGGCTGGCGCGTGCTGGTCCCGCGGACCAAGGAGCAGGCCGGCGCGATGTCGGAGCGCCTGCACTCGCACGGCGCGATCGCCGTCGAGGTGCCGACGATCTCCGTCGAGCCGCCCCGCAGCCCCGCGCAGATGGAGCGCTCGGTCAAGGGTCTCGTCGACGGCCGCTACCAGTGGGTCGTCTTCACCTCGACCAACGCCGTCCGCGCGGTGTGGGAGAAGTTCCGCGAGTTCGGCCTGGACGCCCGCGCGTTCTCCGGCGTGAAGATCGCCTGCGTCGGCGAGGCCACGGCCGCGAAGGTGCGCTCGTTCGGCATCATCCCCGAGCTCGTGCCGTCCGGTGAGCAGTCGTCCGAGGGGTTGTTGAACGACTTCCCGCCGTACGACGACATCCTGGACCCGGTCGACCGCGTGCTGCTGCCGCGGGCCGACATCGCCACCGAGACGCTGGCCGCCGGCCTGCGCGAACGTGGCTGGGAGATCGACGACGTGACGGCGTACCGCACCGTGCGTGCGGCCCCGCCGCCCGCCGACACCCGCGAGATGATCAAGTCCGGCGGTTTCGACGCGGTGTGCTTCACCTCGTCGTCCACGGTCAGGAACCTGGTCGGCATCGCGGGCAAGCCGCACGCCCGCACGCTCGTCGCGTGCATCGGCCCGCAGACCGCCGAGACGGCGCGGGAGTTCGGCCTCCGGGTCGACGTGCAGCCCGAGGAGGCGAACGTGCCCGCGCTGGTCGACGCGCTGGCCGCCCACGCCGCCCGGTTGCGCGCCGAAGGGGCCTTGCCTCCCCCGCGCAAGACCAAGCGTCTGCGCAGGAGTTGAGCTAACTGAAGAGCCGGTAAGACGACCGGCTGACGTGGGACGCGATTTCGCGTCGGTCATCCGGTCACCCGGTTTTCTCGATTTCGGCGGAGCCCAGATCGAGAAAACCGAGTCGGCCGGATGACCGACTTCCCGGCGAAATCGCCGCCGCGCCGGAGGCGCGGCCAAAAACACAGGGCGGAGCCCATGTACCCACTGCACCGGCCGAGGCGGCTGCGCACGACGCCCGCCATGCGCCGCCTCGTGTCCGAGACCGAGGTGCGCCCTCGTCACCTCGTCCTTCCCATGTTCGTCAAGGAAGGCGCTTCCGAGGCCGCTGAGATCAGCAGCATGCCCGGCGTCCACCAGCACACCCGCGACTCGCTGCGCAAAGCCGCGGTCGAGGCCGTGCAGGCGGGTGTCGGCGGCATCATGCTGTTCGGCGTCCCCGCCGAACGCGACGCCGTCGGCTCCGGCGGCACCGACCCGGACGGCATCCTCAACGCCGCACTGGGCGACCTGCGCGCCGAGCTCGGCGACAGCACCGTGCTCATGTCGGACTGCTGCCTCGACGAGTTCACCGACCACGGCCACTGCGGCGTGCTCGCCGCCGACGGCACGGTCGACAACGACGCCACGCTGGAGGTCTACGGCGAGATGGCCGTCGCGCAGGCGCGCGCCGGTGCTCACGTCGTCGGCCCCAGCGGCATGATGGACGGCCAGATCGCGTTCATCCGCAACGCCCTGGACGCGGCGGGCTTCCAGGACACCGGGATCCTCGCCTACGCGGCCAAGTACGCGTCGGCGTTCTACGGCCCGTTCCGCGACGCCGTCGAGTCGCAGCTCTCCGGCGACCGCAAGACCTACCAGCAGGACCCGGCCAACGCCCGCGAGGCGCTGCGCGAGGTGCAGCTGGACCTCGCCGAGGGCGCGGACATGGTCATGGTCAAGCCCGCCCTGCTGTACCTGGACGTGCTGCGCTCGGTCGCCGAGATCTCGGACGTTCCCGTTGCGGCGTACCAGATCTCCGGCGAGTACGCGATGATCGAGGCCGCTGCGGCGAACGGCTGGATCGAGCGCGAGCGGTCGATCCTCGAGTCCCTCACGTCGATCCGCCGCGCCGGCGCGGACATCGTGCTCACGTACTGGGCCGTGGAAGCCGCGCGGTGGCTGGACAGGTAGAGCGTCCCCCGAAGCTGATCGACGTCTCGCGCTGGCTGTGGATCGCCAGCGCGTGCGTCGGGATGCTGAGGTTCGTCGCGCAGCTCTTCGACCGCGAGATGCTCGTGGCCGAGGTGCGCCGGCAGAGCCCGGAGATGGGCCAGGACCAGATCGACGCGGGCGTGAACGGCGGAGTCCTCTTCGGACTGCTGATCGCCGTCACCGTGCTGGTCGCCTACACCCGCTTCGCCAACGCCATGGCCCGCGGCCGCAACTGGGCGCGGGTCCTGCTGACCGTGCTGGGCGGCGCGTCCGTCGCGTTCGGACTCTTCCGGCTGGGCGCGTGGGGAAGCGGTGCCGCGGCGGCGCTCGGCGTGGAGATGCGGCCGGTGGACCTCGCCGTCACGTTCGTCACCACGGCGCTCGACGCGTCCGCGATCGTGCTGATGTACCGCGTTTCTTCGCATTTCCGCAAACGCGTCACGGTGGACAGCGCCTTCCTGCGGTCCTAGGTTTCGAACGTGACGTCTCCGAAGGAATCGGGCACCCCCCGCACGATCACCGTGGGCTACTGGCTGGTCGTCGCCGGAGCGGCCCTCTGCGTGGCGGCCGGGATCTTCCAGTTCGCGACCAGGCAGGCCCTGGTCGACGCGATCAAGAGCAGGAACACCGACCCGGCGCTCACGTCGGAGATGATCGAGTCGTCGGCGACGGCGACCCTCGGCGTCGTCATGGGCGTCACCGTCGTGGTGGCCGCGCTCATGGTGTGGCTCGCCGGCAAGGTCAAGGCGGGCACCAGGAAGAGCCGCACCGGCCTGATGATCGCCGTGCTGATCAACCTGTTCTTCCAGATGGTCGGCAACGGCTACGCGCTCGTGCCCGCGTTGATCGCGATGTCCGGCCTGGTGCTGTTCTACTTCCGGCAGTCGTCGGACTTCCTGACCGAACGCGAGCAGCTGACGTGAACGAGGCTCCCCGGACGGTCCGCATCGCCGTCGGACTCTGGCTCGCCATCGCCGTCTTCGTGTTCCTGACCACCGCCGGGCTCTGGTTCCAGCGCGCCGAGGTGCGGGAGCTCACGGACTGGTCGGAAGGGCAGATCACCAGCTTCCTCGCCACGTTGTCGGGGGTCGCGCTGGTCTTCGTGGTGGCCTACGGACTGCTGGTGTGGCAGTTCCTCAAGCGCAAGAACTGGCCGCGCGCCGCGTTGTCGTTCGTCGCCATCGCGCACATGGTCTGGATCCTGTACGTGGGTGTCAGCGCGTCGAGTTTGGTCACATTGCTGCTCATCTGCGTCGCGATCGTCTTCACGTGGCAGGCGCGTACGGCACAGTGGCTCGCGGAGGTGCGTGAGCAGTGAGCCAACCGCAGGACCCGAACCCCTGGCAGCCGGACCCGCAGCCGGGGGCGTACGAGGTGGGCACCGGGTTCCCGGCCGCGCCGGCGCCACCGGAGCTCGCCCCGCCCGCGGTGCCGCAGGTGGCCCCGCCGCTCGACCACGCGCAGTGGCAGAACCCGGCGGGCGCCTACCCGGCGAGCCAGTACCAGGTGGACGGCCAGTACGGGGTGCAGCAGCCCGGTTCGTACCAGGTGAACCAGGTCGGTGGCGGCAGCTTCCCGATGCCGCCGCTCTCACCCGTGCTGCCGCACGAGATGGCGCCGCCGCGGCCCGCCACGATCACCGCCGCGATGTGGATCTGGATCGCGGCCGCCGTGCTGTCCGTGGCCGTGCTGCCGGTGCTGTTCCTCGTCAACACCGACATCGGGCTCGGCCAGGACGACGTCCTCACCGAGCAGGACCGGCAGGCGACCGAGATCGGCATGAAGGCGTTCGCCGTCATCTCCGGGTTCTGCATGCTGGTCGCCGCCGCGCCGTACGTGGCGTTCGCGATCGTGCTGCGCAACGGCCAGAACTGGGCGCGGGTGCTGCTCACGATCCTCGCGGTGCTCGGCCTGCTGGCGATGATCTCCATCCTGTTCCTCTCGATCGGCGCGACGGTGTGGATGCCGAGCGTGGCGATCTCGATCCTGGTGATCGGGCTGACGGTCGCGGCCGTGGTGCTCCAGTTCCTGCCCGCCTCCAACAGGTACGTGCGCTAGTGCTCTACCGCGAGTCCGGCAGCAGCTGGTGGCCGCTCCTGTGGGGCCCGGCCTTCGCGGTCGCCGGCTACCTGGTCGAGCTGATCACCGGACCCGCGTCCGCGACGCTCTGGCTCGTCGCCGGGCTCGTGCTGACGCTCTGCGCGGTGGTGTGGGTGAACCTGCGGATCAAGACCGGCAGCGTCGCGCTCACGACCGAGGAGGCCCAGTTCGGGCGGGAGAAGCTGCCGGTCGCGATGATCGAGGCCGCCCAGGACGTCGGCGCGCCCGCCGGGGCGAGGGTGCTCGGCGGTGGCTGGTCGGTGCCGAAGGGCACGTCCACGGTGCCGTTGCGGCTGGCCGACGGCACGGTGGTGCTCGGCTGGGCCCGCGATCCGGAAGCCTTCCTCGCGGCGCTGCGGCGGGTCGTGAGAGGCTGAGCGGTGTGACAGAGGCCGTGACCGATCCGGACACCGTGGTGGCCGAGCCCGCGCAGGCGCCGCCCGCCGAGCCCGGCCTGCACCAGCCCAAGCGGGGGCTCATCGCGGCGGGCGAGATCGTCGCGGTCGTGCTGCTGGTGATCCTCGCGATCTGGTGCTGGAACCGCGGCGTCGTGCGGCTCGAGTACCCGATCGACGGCCGCGACCCGCTGATCTCCACGCGCTACCACGGCAACTGGCTGGGCACCTCGATCGCCGCCGCCACGCTCGCCGTGGTCCTCGTCCTCGACGCTGTGCGGCAGATCATGCTGGCCGTGCGCACCCGGCCGCAGGAAGTCGCCGAAGCCGACGTGTGAGACTGGGGTACGTGACTGCGAGTCGATCCCAGGCCCTGTTCGAGCGCGCGTCGACGCTGACCCCCGGCGGGGTCAACTCTCCGGTGCGGGCGTTCCACTCCGTCGGCGGCACCCCGCGTTTCATGGTCCGCGGCGAAGGTCCGCACCTGTGGGACGCCGACGGCAACCGGTACGTCGACCTGGTGGCCTCGTGGGGCCCGATGATCCTCGGGCACGCCCACCCGGCCGTCGTCGAGGCCGTGCAGAAGGCCGCTTCGCAGGGGCTCTCGTTCGGCACGCCCACCGAGGGCGAGATCGAGCTCGCGGCCGAGCTGATCGACCGCGTCGACCCGGTCCGGCAGGTCCGCCTGGTCAACTCGGGCACCGAGGCCACGATGAGCGCGATCCGCCTCGCCCGCGGCTTCACCGAGCGCCGCAAGGTCATCAAGTTCGCCGGCTGCTACCACGGCCACGTCGACGCGCTGCTCGCCCAGGCGGGCTCCGGCGTCGCGACGCTCGGCCTGCCCTCCTCGCCGGGCGTCACGGGCGCGCAGGCCGAGGACACCATCGTGCTGCCGTACAACGACATCGAGGCCGTGCGGGCGGCGTTCGCGGAGAACCCCGGCGAGATCGCGTGCGTGATCACCGAGGCCGCGGCGGGCAACATGGGCGCCGTCGCGCCCGGCCCCGGCTTCAACCAGGGCCTGCGCGAGATCTGCGACGCCGGCGGCGCGTTGCTGATCATGGACGAGGTCATGACGGGCTTCCGCGTCTCCCGCGCCGGCTGGTTCGGCCTGGAGCGCGTGGCGGGCGACCTCTACACGTTCGGCAAGGTCATGTCCGGTGGCCTGCCCGCGGCGGCGTTCGGCGGCCGCGCGGACGTGATGGCGCGCCTCGCCCCGTCCGGCCCGGTCTACCAGGCGGGCACGCTGTCCGGTAACCCCGTCGCCGTGGCCTCCGGTCTCGCGACCCTGCGCGCGGCCGACGAGGACGTCTACCGGGCGCTCGACCGCAACGCGACGCGCCTCGGCGCCCTGTTCACCTCCGCCCTGACCGACGCCGGTGTCGAGCACCGCGTGCAGTTCGCCGGGAACCTGGTGAGCGTGTTCTTCGGTTCTACCGAGGTGAAGGACTACGCGGGCGCGCAGGCGTGCGAGACGTGGCGCTTCCCGCCGTTCTTCCACGCCCTGCTCGAACGAGGCGTCTACGCACCTCCCTCCGCGTTCGAGGCGTGGTTCGTGAACGCTGCCATGGGTGAAGAGGAGTTCGCCGTGATCGCCGACGCACTGCCGCACGCGGCCCGTGCCGCCAAGGAGGCCCGCCAGTGAGCCGCACCACCGTCCACCTGCTGCGTCACGGCGAGGTGCACAACCCGACCGGGATCCTGTACGGCCGCCTGCCCGGCTTCAAGCTGTCCGAGCGGGGCCAGAAGCAGGCGCTGACCGTGGCCGAGCACCTGGCAGACCACGACATCGTCCACGTCGTCGCGTCGCCGTTGGACCGTGCACAGCAGACGGCGGCCCCGATCGCCGACTCGCACCGCCTGGAGTTGGCCACGGACGAGCGGCTGATCGAGGCCGACAACCAGTTCGAGGGCCTGAAGGTCGCGGTCGGAGACGGCGCGCTGCGGTCCCCGCAGCACTGGCCGAAGCTCGTGAACCCGTTCAAGCCGTCCTGGGGCGAGCCGTACCTCGAGATCGCGCACCGCATGCTCGGCGCCGTGCAGAAGGCCCGCGCCGCCGCCGAGGGCCACGAGGCCGTGTGCGTGTCGCACCAGCTGCCCATCTGGACCGTCCGCCGGTTCCTCGAGGGCAAACGCATGTGGCACGACCCGCGCAAGCGCGAGTGCTCGCTGGCCTCGCTGACGTCGCTGATCTTCGAGGGCGAGCAGCTCGTCCGGATCTCCTACTCCGAGCCCGTCGGCGCGACCAACCCGCGGGTGACCGGGGCATGAAACGTCTGCTCGTGCTCGTGCTGCTGCTCGCCGGCTGCACGACGGGGAAGGACGCGGCCCAGATCGGCGGCGGCGACTTCTCACTGGTCGCCCCCGGCGGTCAGGTCGAGATCCGCTACGCGCCGGCCGACCGCAAGGAGCTCAAGGGCCTCGAGGGCGAGTCGCTGATGGAGGACGGCAAGACCATCAAGCTGTCCGACTACGCGGGCAAACCCGTCGTGATCAACATCTGGGGTGCCTGGTGCGGGCCGTGCCGCACGGAGGCGCCGGAGATGCAGAAGGTCTTCGACGGCGGCACCCAGGTGCTCGGGGTCGACGTGAAGGAGACCTCGAAGGACCACCCGCGCGACTTCATGAAGGACAGGTCGCTGACCTATCCGTCCATCTACGACGCTTCGGCGCGGAGCTTCGTCAACGTGTTCAGGGGTCTGCCGCCGAACGTCGTGCCGTCGACGTTCGTCGTGGACAAGAACCACAAGGTGGCGGCGGCGTTCCTGGAACCGGTGCTGGCCACGGACGTGCAGAAGGTGCTCGACGAGCTAGCGAAGGAATGACAAAGGGGCCTCCTGCGGGAGGCCCCTTTTCGTTGTGCGGTGAGGCTTTACGGCACGACCGGCGGCACCACGGGGTTGTTCAGCGACGGGATCTTCGCCTTGAACGCCTTGACCATCGCGTCCCTGCCGATCGAGTTGAACTCCTTGCCCAGCGTCCGCATGATCGAGTTGGCGGTCGGCCGGTACAGCCCCGTCTTGTAGTACCGAGCACCCTCGACCGGCCCGATCACGCCACCGTCCGGCGACGGCTGCCCGAGGTACTCGCCCCACTTCGCCCCGGTCGGATCCTTGGTCACGTTGATCTCGCGCGGCTCGGTGCCCGTGTAGGCCGCGTACGGGTAGTCGTACTCGTCGGCGAGGCCGCCGATCGAGTGCCCCAGCTCGTGGATGGCGATCTGGCCCGCCTGCGCGTTGGAGCCGGACGCCGTCGCCACCGAACCGCCGGCGCCGCCGTACTTCGCGGTGTTGCCGAGCGCGATCACCTGGTCGGCCTGCGGGGCGAGCGCCGCGAACTCCTTGGCCTTGGTCTCGTTGACGCAGAGCAGCCGCTCGGTCTGCGGGTCGCGGCCCTGGCACCAGAAACCCATGTCCAGCGCGGTGTTCTTCAGGATCCCCTTGGTGGGGTCGTGGTCCACACCGGACTCCGGCGAGATCACGTTGACCTGCCAGACGTTGAAGTACTCCTTGTAGCTCCTGAAGGGCTCGACCGCGGAGAGCTCCTCCCACTTGCTCTTCACGTTCGCGGAGTACGTCTTCAGGTCGTCGGCCGTGTACCCGTCGCCGACGAACACGAGGTCGAACCGGTCCGCCGAGTCACCGGTCTTCTGCACCTCGACCACGTCGGCCGCCGCGAGCAGCCGGAGCTCCGACGACTTCTCGCGTGGTGCTTTCGGGGTCAGCGCCTGGGTGATGCTGCCGTCCTCGTTGAAGACCTCACGCCACTCCATGGCCGGGGCGGCGCCGACCGGTACCTGCGCGAACAGTGCCAGCGCTGTCATGGTGAGCGCCGGGATGACGAGCCGCGTGCGTCGCATGTGCTGACGCTAAGCAACCGTGATGTCACCCACAAGCGGCAATCGTACGTACTTTTGGCCCAACCGTTGTCTCAGGTGGTGTTTCGAAACACGGCCGGATCGCCGACGCCTTACAGGAACCTGAAAAGCGGACACCGGTGGTCGCGTGATCTGGGCAACTACCTACCCTGAGATCCGTGAACCCCACCGATCTGGCGATCTCCGGGCCGTTGCTGCTGGCCACCGGGGTCGCTCTGCTCGCCGGGTTCATCTCGTTCGCGTCCCCGTGCGTCGTGCCGCTCGTCCCCGGCTACCTGGCCTACCTGGCCGGACTGGTCGGCGCCGAGGCACCGCGGGTCGAGGCGAACGAGCCGGCCAAGCAGGGCCGATGGCGAGTGGCGGGCGCGAGTCTGCTGTTCGTGGCCGGGTTCACGGTCGTGTTCGCGCTGGCCTCGATGGCGATCCTCGGCGCGTCCGACGCCCTGTTCCTCAACGCCGACCTGTTCCAGCGCATCGGCGGGGTCGTCACGATCCTCATGGGACTCGTGTTCCTCGGCCTGGTGCCGGCGCTGCAGAAGGACGTGCGGTTCCACACCAAGCCCAAGGCCGGGCTCTTCGGGGCGCCGGTGCTCGGGGCCGTGTTCGCGCTCGGGTGGACGCCGTGCCTCGGGCCGACGCTCGCGGGTGTGCTGGCCGTCGCCCGCAGCACGGAGATCGGGTCGTCGACGGCGCGCGGGGCCGTGCTGGTGCTCGCGTACTGCCTCGGGCTCGGGTTGCCGTTCGTGGTGCTCGCGCTCGGCGCGCGGTGGGCGCTGGGCGTCACCAAGTGGCTGCGCACGCACGCCCGGCAGGTGCAGGTCTTCGGTGGCGTGCTGCTGATCCTGGTCGGGATCGCGCTGGTCACCGGCCTGTGGGGCGAGTTCGTCGGGTGGCTGCGCTACTCGTTCGTCGACGTCGTGAGGTTGCCGCTCTAGTGATCGCCTTCCTCCGCAACACGTGGCGCGGCCTCACCTCGATGAGGACCGCGCTGACCCTGCTGTTCCTGCTCGCGCTCGCGGCGATGCCCGGCGCGTTGCTGCCGCAGCGGTCGCTGAACAGCGCCAAGGTCGACGAGTACGTCGCCGAGCACGGCTGGTGGGGCGAGCTGCTGCTCAAGCTCGGGTTCTTCGAGGTCTACGGCACGCCCTGGTTCGCCGCGATCTACCTGCTGCTGTTCACGTCCCTCGTCGGGTGCCTGCTGCCCCGCACGTGGGAGTACTTCAAGCAGATGCGCGCGAAGCCGGTGCTGACGCCGCGCAACCTCTCCCGCATGCCGCACCACGCGCAGGCCGAGCTCGACCTCACGCCGGAGGAGGCGGTCGGCAGGGCGCGCAAGGTCCTGCGCGGCTGGCGGGCGGACGTCGGCGAGGACACGGTCAGCGCCGAACGCGGGTTCCTGCGCGAGACCGGCAACCTCGTCTTCCACTTCGCGCTGCTGGGCCTGCTGGTGTCGTTCGCGCTGGGCAAGATGTTCAGCTACGAGGGCCAGGTCATCGTCCAGGCCAACGGCGGCCAGTTCTGCAACGGCGGCATCTTCAACTACGACACGTTCCGGCCCGGTCTGCGGATCGACGGCACCGACCTCACGCCGTTCTGCGTCGAGATCGGCAAGTTCTCCGCCGAGTACCTGGAGAACGGCCAGCCCGTCGGCTTCCAGTCGGACATCCGCTACCAGGCAGGCGACGACCTCGCGGCCAACGCGTGGAAGCCGTACACGCTCCAGGTCAACCACCCGCTGCGCACCGAGGGCGACCGCGTCTACCTGCTCGGCCACGGCTACACGCCGACGTTCACGGTGACGTTCCCCAACGGCGAGAAGCGCACGCAGGGCATCCAGTGGCTGCCGAGCGACCAGCTCACGCTGGCCTCGGAGGGCGCCACGAAGTTCGACCCGCCGGGCATCACCGACTCCGAGACGCGCCGCAAGAACCAGATCGCGGTCACCGGCCTGCTGGCGCCGACGCCGTTGCTGCACGGCACCATCCTGAACTCGAAGTTCCCCGCGCTGAACAACCCGATGGTCGCCGTCGACGTGTACCGCGGCGACCTCGGCGTGGACGACGGCCGCGGCCAGTCGATCTTCTCGATCGACATGAAGATGGTCGACCAGGGCCGGTTGCAGAAGGTCGCGCGCAAGAACCTCGCGCTGGGCGAGGAGATCGCGCTCGACGACGGCACCAAGGTGCGCTTCGACTCCGTGCACGACTGGGTGTCGTTGCAGGTCTCGCACGACCCCACGCAGGGGTACGTGCTCGCGTTCGCCGTCCTGATCATCCTCGGCCTGGGGGTCTCGCTGACCGTCAAGCGCCGCAGGGTGTGGGTGCGTGCGACCCGTCTGGAGGACGGGCGTACGTTGGTCGAGGTCGGTGGGCTCGCCCGCACTGACCAGGCGGGATACGGCGAGGAGTTCACGCGGCTCGCCCGCGCGGTTCTGAACGAGGAGAAGTCCTGATGCCGGTCAACGAGACCCTCGCGACGTACAGCGACTGGCTGTACCGCAGCGCGCTGGGCGTCTACCTCTTCGCGATCATGCTGTACGCGGTGGAGCAGGCCTTCGCCCGTGCGCCGCGCAAGGCAGAGGCGCTGGCCGGTGCCGGCGGGCCGAACGTCCTCGTCGACGAGCCGAAGAGCGAGCTCACCCGGTCCGAGCGCATCGGCCGCATGGGCGCGTCGCTCACGGTCCTGGGCGCCGTGCTGCACCTCGGGTCGCTGGTCATGCGCGGTCTGTCCGCCGGGCGCGCGCCCTGGGGCAACATGTACGAGTACATGTCGCTGCTGTGCCTCGCGGCCGTGGTGACGTGGATCGTGCTGATGGCGAAGTTCCCGATCCGCCGCCTCGGCGCGTTCGTGCTCACCCCGATCCTGGTGTTGCTGTTCCTCGGCGGCACGGTCCTGTACGCCGAGTCCGCGCCGGTCCAGCCCGCGCTGCGGTCGTACTGGCTGGTGATCCACGTCTCGGTGATCTCGATCTCGTCCGGCGTGCTGCTGATCCCCGGTGTGACGTCGATCCTCTACCTGCTCAAGGACCGCAAGTCCGACCGGTTCCCGAAGCTGCCGTCCGCCGACGTGCTCGACCGGATGTCGTACCGGACCACCGTGCTCGCGTTCCCGCTGTTCACGGCCGGGATCATCTGCGGCGCGATCTGGGCCGAGGCCGCGTGGGGCCGGTTCTGGGGCTGGGACCCGAAGGAGACGGTCGCGTTCGTCTCGTGGGTGGTCTACGCGGCATACCTGCACGCCCGCGCAACCGCCGGTTGGCGTGGCCGCGGGGCCGCCTGGATCAACGTCGCGGGCTTCGCGCTGAACGTCTTCAACCTGTTCTTCATCAACTTGGTCACTACCGGGTTGCATTCGTACGCCGGTCTCTAACGAGTTAAGCCCCCAGGTCGATGGAACCGTTGGCGGTTGCGTACCGTCGCAACCTGGGGGTCGGGGAAGTCTCGGTCTCTCTTGCTCAGGGAGGGCCACAGCGGTGACATGGCAACCACCGGGTGAGGAACAGGGCTCCGGCCCGCAGTACGTCGACCCGAAGGCGGCGGCCTACCTCGACCCGCAGCAGTCCGGCCCGCAGCACGTCGGTGGCGGCCACTCAGGCTCGCACCCGGTGCCCGACTACCAGGTCCCCGACCACGCCTCAGGCGCGTACCAGGTCCCGGACGGCTCGTCGGGGCCGTACCCGGCACCCGGTTCGCAGTCGGGCGCCTACCCGGCGCCTGGCTCGCAGTCGGGTGGCTACCAGGTGTCCGGCGGCGCGTCCGGCCCCTACCCGGCGCCTGGCTCGCAGTCCGGTGGCTACCAGGTGTCCGGCGGCGCGTCCGGCCCCTACCCGGCGCCCGGTTCGCAGTCGGGTGGCTACCAGGTGGGCGGCGGCCAGTCCGGTCCCCACAACACCGGGCAGAACACGGCCCAGTACGGCCAGTTCGCGGGCCAGCAGTTCCCGAACAACTTCCCGCAGCAGCAGTACCGCTCGCAGGCCGAGCAGGTGTCGTCGCAGCAGCTGATCAAGAAGGAGAAGCGCCCGCCGACGTCCGGCTGGCGCAAGACCCTGCACTCGATCTCCGGTGGCACCATCAACCTCGGTGAGAGCCCCGCCGACGTGCGGCGCCGTGAGCTCATCGCGCGGATAAACCAGCCGTTGCGCGGGTGCTACAAGATCGCGATGCTGTCGCTGAAGGGTGGCGTCGGCAAGACCACGACGACCACGACGCTGGGTTCGACGTTCTCGTCGTTGCGCGGCGACAGGGTGATCGCGGTCGACGCGAACCCGGACCGCGGCACGCTGGCGCTGAAGATCCCGCGCGAGACCACGGCGACCGTGCGGCACCTGCTGCGCGACGCCTCGAAGATCAAGAAGTACAGCGACGTGCGCTCGTACACCTCGCAGTCGCCCGCGCGGCTCGAAGTGCTCGCCTCCGAGCAGGACCCGTCCGTGTCGGAGGCGTTCAGCGAAGAGGACTACCGGCGCACGGTGGACCTGCTGGAGCTCTTCTACAACATCGTGCTCACCGACTGCGGCACAGGCCTGATGCACTCCGCGATGAAGGGCGTCCTCGACGAGGCCGACTCGCTCGTGCTGGTGTCGTCCGGCTCGGTCGACGGCGCGCAGACGTCAGCGGCGACGCTCGACTGGCTGGAGGCGCACGGCTACCGCGACCTGGTCGCGAAGTCCGTGTGCGTGATCAACTCGGTGCGCCCGAAGTCGGGCAAGGTCGACCTCGACAAGCTCGCCGCCCACTTCCAGCAGCGCTGCCGTGCCGTGGTCCGCCTGCCGTTCGACGCGCACCTCGAAGAGGGCGCCGAGATCGCGCTGGACCAGCTCGCGCCAGAGACCCGCCTGGCCCTGCTGGAACTCGCCGCCGTAGTGGCAGACGACTTCCCGCACGCCTGAGCGGTACGCCGGACAGTTACGGAAAGGGGTCCTGTGGTCAGGGCCCCTTTTCCGTTCACTCGTCGCGCTTGCGCTTCTCGTCGAGCTTGCGCAGGAACTCCGGGTCGTCGTCCGGTGCGATCACCTTGCGGCCTGGGGTGTACTCCGAGTGCTGCGGGGCGAACGCTCGCCACACGAGCACAGCCACGGTGAGCGCACCGATCACCGCCAGCAGGTAGATCATCGTGTCGCCACCTCCCTTTGCCACGAGATTACCCGCGGCACAGGGATTACTACGGTTTCAGTGGCGGACGGGTTCAGTTGCCTCGGTCGTCAGCTCCGACAGGAGCTGCTTCACCTCGGTCTCACGGAACCTGCGATGTCCTCCAG
Source organism: Lentzea sp. CA-135723 (assembly GCF_050936595.1). Classification (NCBI taxonomy): domain Bacteria; kingdom Bacillati; phylum Actinomycetota; class Actinomycetes; order Pseudonocardiales; family Pseudonocardiaceae; genus Lentzea; species Lentzea sp. CA-135723. The sequence goes on from NZ_JBNJMK010000001.1 coordinate 6,279,399, forward strand.
GGGTGCGAATCGAGCCGATGCGACCTGCGGTGGCCCATCGGGTCACGGTCTTCGGGTCGACCCGGAACAGATTGGCGACTTCCCCAGGCGTCAAGAGCCGCTCGGTGGCTGCAGTCACTCGTCCTCCTCAGATCAGACGTTCCGGTCTGATCGTGGCATCTGACCCATCAGGTACTCGAACGCTTGTTTTTTGGTAAAGAGGTAGTAAGGGACGCAGGGGGCGATTCGGACACCGTGCTTGTTGGCCGCTGCTCCGCAGACGGCGGCTCGTTCGCCGGGGAGTCGGTCGTGCAGCTCACCGTCCGTTTGCCCGGCGTATTCGTGTGACCTGGGCAACCCGCATGCGTGCGTGAGGCATAGGGTGTCGCGGGTGGATGCTCTTGATCGACAGATCATCGCCGCCCTGCGCGCCAACGGTCGTGCCACGTACGCCGACCTCGGCCGGCAGGTCGGCCTCTCCGCCTCCGCCGTGCACGAGCGAGTCGGCAAGCTCGAGTCCAGTGGCGTGATCGTCGGCTATCACGCGGTCGTGGACCCCAGCGCGGTCGGCCTGGGCGTCACCGCCCTGATCGGCATCCACCCCACCGACATCGCCGACGACAACGAGGTCGCGGTCGCGTTGGCCGAGCTCAACGAGGTCGAGTCCTGCTACCGGGTGGCGGGCGACGAGTCGTTCATCGTCAAGGTCAGGGTGGCCACCGTCGACGACCTGGAACGGGCGCTCGGACGGCTCCGGCGCATCCCCGGCGTGGCCCGCACGCGCACCACCGTGGTGCTCTCCACCCGCTTCGAGGGACGCCCGAACACCGTCGACGAAGAGGGCGACGTAACCTGAACGGGTGCTCGCTCGTGATGTGACGCTCTACGTCCTCGCCCGCCTCGGCCTCGTCGTGGTGGTGACCGGCGCGCTGCTGTTGTTCAAGGTTCCTTTGCTGCCCGCCCTCGCCGTGGGCGTGGTCGTGGCGCTGCCGGCGTCGTTGTTCATCTTCAAGAGCCTGCGGCAGCGCGTGGCCGTGGGCCTGAACGACCACCAGCAGACCCGCAAGGCCGAGCGCGACAAGCTGCGGTCGGAACTGCGTGGTGACGAAGGTCCTCTCACCCAGGCGTAGGGCGTTCGCGCCGTTATCGTCCCAGGTGTGAGTACCTCCGTTGACCGTGTTTGCAGCCGGACCAGGCACTGGGTGTGCGAGGCCGTCGGGATCATCGAGGCGGACGCGAACCGTTCCGCCGACACGCATCTCCTGCGCTACCCGTTGCCGCTCGAATGGGGCATCGACCTCTACCTGAAGGACGAGTCGACGCACCCCACCGGGTCGTTGAAGCACCGGCTCGCCCGGTCGCTGTTCCTCTACGCGATCTGCAACGGCTGGATCACCGGTGGCACGCCCGTGATCGAGGCCTCGTCGGGGTCCACGGCGGTGTCGGAGGCGTACTTCGCGCGGCTGCTGGGGCTGCCGTTCATCGCGGTGATGCCCCGGTCGACCTCGGCGGAGAAGGTCGCGCTGATCGAACGCCAGGGCGGCAGGTGCCACTTCATCGACGAGCCGTCGGCGCTGTACGACGAGTCGCGCCGCCTCGCCGCCGAGCTGGGCGGCCACTTCATGGACCAGTTCACGCACGCCGAACGCGCGACGGACTGGCGGGGCAACAACAACATCGCCGAGTCGATCTTCGAGCAGATGCGGCTGGAGCCGTCGCCGGAACCCGACTGGATCGTCGTCGGCGCGGGCACGGGCGGCACGTCGGCCACGATCGGCCGGTACGTCCACTACCAGAAGCTGAACACGCGCCTGGCCGTCGTGGACCCGGAGCACTCGGTGTTCTTCGACTCCTGGCGGGACGGCAACCCCGACCTGGTGGCGACGCGCGGGTCCGGCATCGAGGGGATCGGCCGGCCGCGGGTCGAGCCGTCGTTCATCGCCGCCGTGATCGACCGGATGATCAAGGTGCCGGACGCGTCGTCCGTCGCGACGATCCGGTACGCCGAGAACGTGCTCGGGCGGCGGGTCGGCGGGTCCACCGGCACGAACCTGTGGGGAGCGTTCCAGATCGTCGCCGAGATGAGGCAGTCGCGGGCGCGGGGGAGCGTGGTGACGTTGCTGTGCGACGGCGGCGAGCGTTACGCGAACACCTATTACGACGACACATGGGTAGCCGCTCAGGGCATGGATCTCGATCCGTGCCTCGAACGTCTCGACAACTTCCACCGCACGGGGAACTGGTGACGAGAGCAGTGCGTCACAGCGTGACCTGAGCACCTGAGTCCGCAGGGGGGACGCTGTGTCGTCGCTGTTCACCGACGCGGCCGAGCTGCGCGCGTACGCCGAGTACCTGCGCACCGAAGCCCAAGAGTTCGACAAGATCCGCGAGTACGTCCACGCCACGGCGTGCGACAAGGCGGGCTTCACCGGCCTGCTGGCGTTGCTCCAGCCGGGCGTGGACGTCGTGCGGGCGTTGTTCGACGAGACGCTCGACTTCGGCAGGTCGAAGCTCGAGGGCACCGCCACCGCGGTGGACGCGACGGCCAAGACGTACGACGACATCGACGCTCTCCAGCGCCGCATCCTGGACGGGCTGCTGAAGTGACGACCGCGTACCACGACCCGCGTCCCGTCGCGGCGTCCCTGAAGAAGCCCGACGTCGACACGGCGTCCCTGAACGACGTCCTGCGCGACCAGGGCTGGGGCGTCCAGGCCGTCAACTGGGTGTTCGAGGCCGTGACCGGTGAGTCGCTGGTCTCCACGATCATCACGCCGATCACCGGCGACTGGTCGAAGATCCGCGCGGACGGCGACGCCTGGCGCATGGTCGGCAACGCCATGAACGACGTCTCGTACAACCTGACCGACGCCGTGGGCAAGGTCCGCGGCCACTGGGACGGCGACGCGGCGCGCGCCCACGAGAAGTACATCGCCCTGGGCTGGAAGGCGGGCCTGCTGGCCGAGATGGGCGTGGCCCAGCTCATCGCCAAGGGCTTCGACACGGTGGCCAGCGGGGCTGAGGCCCTCGGCAAGCAGGCCGCGCGCCTGCTGGACTACCTGGTCAACAAGCTCCTCGAGGCCGCCGCCACCGTCTGGATCCCGGTGGCTGGCTGGATCAAGGCCGCCGAGATGGTCTGGAACGCCTACCAGATCTACCGCCGCGTCATGGACATCATCGACACGGTCCAGAAGCTCATCGCGGACGTCAAAGCCCTGTTCGACGCCGTGGGCCGGGTCTTCTCCGCCATCGGCAAGCTGAAGGACGCCGACTCCCTCGCCGAGGCCATGAACGCCACGCAGGAGGTCGCCGAGGCGGGCCGCGACGTCCGCAACGCCGTCCGCGACATCAGCGACGACGCCGCCTCCATCAAGGACTCGGTGACGGAGATCGCCGACCGGGGCCACGACGTGGGCTCGAAGGTCCGCGAGATCTACACCCCACCCGGCGGAGCCGACGAGACCAAACCGGCCGCCGCCTCCGCGGTGGCCCCGGGCGGCGCCCCGGCAGCCGCCCCACCGACCCTCCCGCACGCCCCCGACTCCCCGGCCACCACCCACGCCGCCACCTCGGCGGGCCCAGCGGCCGCGGCCCCACCGTCCCTGGGCGGCGGAGGCGGCGGCGGCGCCTCGGTCCACCCCGGCAGCGTCTCCACGGGAGGCGGCGGAGTCCCCTCCAGCGGTGGCGGCGTCCCGTCCGGTGGCGGCGTCCCGTCCAGCGGCGGCCCCCACGGCCCGGCCCCACGCCTGGACAACACCCACGCGGCAGCAGCGGCCCCCGCCGCGGCCCCACCGGCCCAGCACCAGACCCCGATGGGCGGCGCCATGCCGATGGGCGCCCCGATGGCCCCAGGCGGAGCAGGCGGCGACCAGACCCGAAGCTCGGGCTCCCGGCCAGGAGCAGGCGGCGTCCCGTCGTTCCCGAGCGCAGGCACCCCCGCCGGCGCCCAAAGGCCCTCAGGTCTCCCCACCCCACCCGGACACGGCACGGGCCTCCCGACCCCGCCGAACACCCCGACCTCAGGCACGCCGGCATCCGGTGGACCTCGGCCAGGCGGCACGGGCCTTCCGACACCGCCTTCAGGCCCCGGCAGCCAACCGACCGCGGGCCAGGGCGCCCACCCAACCTCGGGCCCTGGTACCCACGCGGGCCCAGGCACCCACCCGACGTCAGGTTCCGGCCTGCCAACCCCGCCGAACGCGGGCACGCACCCGGCCCCAGGCGGCTCCGGCAGCGGCCTGCCCACACCTCCCGGCACGCACGGCGGCTCCGGCCTGCCCACGCCTCCTGGCACGCACGGCGGCTCCGGCCTGCCGACGCCTCCCGGAAGTGGCCTGCCCACGCCTCCGGGAACCCACCCGACCGCAGGCGGTGGCCTGCCCACGCCTCCGGACACGCACCCGACGCCGAGCGGTGCGGGCAGCAGCCTGCCCACGCCTCCCGGAACCCACGGCTCCGGCCTGCCCACCCCGCCCGGACACGGCGCGGACCACCCGACCGCGAGCTCCGGCACGGCAACGGCCCCGTCCCCGTCCACCACGGGCGGCGGACTGCCTTCCCCTCCCGGCCACCCGAGCCCCACCACGGATCACACGCCGAGCTCCGGCGGCGGCCTCCCGTCGCCTCCCGGACACCCGTCCCCGAGCACCGGCGCCGACCACACGCCGTCCGGCAACGCCCCGCACGACCCGTCGTCCCCGCGCCCGCACGACACCACCCCGACCGGCGCGCACGACTCCAAGCCTCACGACACGACCCCCACCGGGTCGCATGACCCCAAGCCCCACGACACGACCCCCACCGGGTCGCACGACCCCAAGCCCCACGACGCCACCCCGGGCGACCCCGGCACCAAGCCGCACGACACCGCTGGCCAGCCGCACGACGCCGACCCCAAGCCGCACGACACGGCGGACCAGCCGCACGACCCCAAGCCGCACGACACCGACACCAGCGGCGCCGACGACCCCAAGCCCCACGACGCCCACCCGGACACCGACCCCACCCCGTCCCAGCCGGACCACGACCCCAAGCCAGCCGACCACCCCAACGGCGACCACCCCACCGGCGACCACACCGACGGCAACGGCAGCGGTGACGGCGGCACCCCGCCTCCTCCGTCCGGCCCCGACCTCAAGGGCCACTTCGACGCCGCCGCCATGGCCGCCCAGGGCCAGGGCTACCAGCACCAGCTGGAGCAGATCCTGCCCAACCAGGCCGACCGCGACCGCTACGTCGAGCTGAGCCAGCGGCTGTCCACCAACCTCACCGCGGACGAGGCCCAGCACGTGGCGGACGTCCGCAACCAGATCAAGGTCGACTCCGGCGACATCGTCACCAAGGCGCTCAACCAGGGCGCGCTCAGCACCTACCTGCCCGACCAGCCGCACGCGGCCGGCTCCAAGCAGGAGACCTGGCAGAACCAGATGGGCGGCTCGATCGCTCGCGGCCAGGACGTGGTCGGCGTCAACACGCCGCAGGGCCTGCGGGACGGCCTGGCGCTCGACGACAAGGGCCAGGGCTGGACGCCGATCCCGCAGGGCGCGCAGCAGGCCATGCAGCTCCGCTACGAGATCACCGACCAGAACCAGCCGAACCACAACGTGCCGTTCGGCGGCCCGAAGAAGGACGTGCCGGACTTCACCCAGCCCGGTCCGTACGGTCCGAACCAGTACCAGTCGCCGCAGGAGCAGCAGCACTACCAGCAGTCGCAGCAGCAGATGGCGGCAGCGGGCGGTACGACGAAGACGTACGACGGGTACGACCCCTTCACGGGCACGGGCTCCACGATGGGCGGCATGCCGGAGTGGCGGGTCGACGGCGGCACTCCGTTGCCGGATCGTGCCGAGATCTGGCAGGTGAACGCGGACGGAACTGAGAAACTGCACGCCGTGTACGACCGCAAGTTCGGCTGGACGAAGCTCTGATGACCCACTACTCCCAGGAGATGGCCGAGTACCGGGGCGAGACGTACTTCGCCGGCGAGGAAGACGGCACGCACGTCTGGCTGCGCAAGATCCCCGGCGAGACCTACGAGCACGCCGAGGGCTTCCAGACGTACGGCAACCGCGAGCTCAGGACCGTCCCGGCGAAGGACCTCGACGCCTGGTACCAAGAGACCTGCAAGGCGACGTGGCGCGGCCAGCCGTTCAACATCGTGAAAACAGAGAACGGCAAGGCCGAGGCCGGGTACGCGGGCGGCGAGTACGTCTGGGCCCGGCAGAACGGGCTCGAAGGCGACCAGTACAACGGCTTCACCGCCACGCTCAGCACCGGCGAGCTGGAGGACGTGCAGGTCGACCGCACCGACTTCCTGCAGCGGTGGAAGGAGAAGAACCCGGGATGAGCACCCCGCAGACAGTCGAGAAGGCGGCCGGCATCGGGCCGGGGACGATCCTGCAGAAGATCGTCCACCCCGCGGTCGCGCAGCTCTACCTGGGCAACGTCGTGGTGCCCGGCAAGTTCGAACCGCACCGCGCGGCCGGGTTCGTCACGCGCGGGCAGGACTTCCCGCAGGGCACGGGCGACCAGTTCGCCGAGGCGTTCGGCGTCGACAAGGTCGCGGACTGGCCCAGGGGCACCCAGTACCTGCTGCGCTTCCTGGCCCACACCACGGAACTCTTCGCCACGAGCTTCGGCGGCCCCACGCTCGACGGCGCGCGGAAGATGGGCACCACCCGCGTCTACCCGGTCCCGTTCACCGGCACCGGCTACACGCCGAGCGCGAACCCCATCCCCGAGTACGTCATGGACCTCGCCGAGCTCCCGGCGGGCACGGAACTGTGGCGCTTCGACCCCGACAACGCAGGCGGGCGCAGCGTCGGCAAGTACGTCAACCGCCAGACCGGCTGGATCCCGACGGGCGACGTCGGCTTCGGTCCCGGAAGGTACTGGCAGGCCCCGATTCCGCACCGCCCGACCGTCCGTCGTGGACTGATCGGCCGGTACCGCGGCCAGGACTTCGACATCGACTTCGGCACCACGCCGGGCAGCGTCCTGCTGCACCCGCTCGTCGGCCAGCCGGCTCCGCAGGACTTCAACCAGGACGGCTTCCTCGAGGTGCCCGACGCGGCCGTCGAGGACCTCCAGCTCGTCCGCACGGTCTGCACGTTCCGCGGCGCCGAGTTCGAGATCATCGGCGTGCTCGGCGACGAGGCTGTGCTGCACTTCCTCGGCGAGAACTACGAGACGGCGCAACAGCTCGGACTGTCCGAAGTGGACTTCCGGCAGTGGCGCACCGTCGCGCGCCGCGCCGAGGTCAGCGACATCCGCGGCGACGCGAGGCCGATCCGGCGCGGCCTCTTCGGCAGGGAGAACTAGATGACCACCCCGAACGACAGCTGGAAGTCCGCTGAGCTGCGCGCCGCCGAGGCGCAGGTCGACGCGCGCTTCAAGGAGGCGCAGGACCTCGCCAACCGCCTCAAGGACACCCCGCTGCCGCCCGTCCCGCCGGTCGACTTCAAGGCGATCGCGCAGCAGGTCGAGCGGGCCGCGCAGGAGAAGGACGCGCCCGAGCAGCTCAAGGCGCTCAAGCGCAAGGTCGACGCGGGCGAGTTCACCTGGGAGGACGTCGTCTCCGGCAAGGCCGCGCAGGACCCGGACGTCCAGTCCATGCAGCAGGAGAACGTCAAGAAGATGAAGCAGGCGTTCCAGATGCTCCAGGAGGGCCTGACCCCCGAGGAGATCATGAACGCCCAGGACCCGCGCCGGCACCGCGGTGACGACGGCGACGAGAACGCCCCCGACATCTTCACGGAGGACAAGTGGTGATGACGGCTTGGCGGACACCGGACATCCAGGCGGCGGAGGACTTCCTCAGCAACGCCGTCGCCGAGGCGGACCGCGCCATGCGCACCGCCCAGCAGAACCTCAGGGGCAAGGAGCCGTCCACTGAGGACATCCGCAGGGTCATGCAGTTCGCCAAGTCCTCCGACGCGTCACCGGCGATGCGCCAACTGGCCGACCGCATCGCCAGGGGTGCCGGCCTCAGCTGGCGTCAGGTCCTCACCGGCGAGGCGAGCCACGACCCGTTGGTGCGGCAGGCACTCGAAGCCGACCGCGCGCGACTCGACGAGCTGATCGTGGGCGAGACGGCCCCGCCGCCACGCCCGAAGCCCAAGCCCCGCGACGACGACGAACCCATCCAGTTCACCGAAGACGCCTGGTAGCACCGAAAACGGCTGGTGAGAGCGCTCTAGTCCAGCACGAGCCCCGCGCTGACCAGCACGGCCCACGCGAGCATCGCGATCCCGGTGAACTGCAGCACCGGGATCAGGTCGCGCCCGCCCCGGCCCGCGGCGACGCGCCGCACGGCGGGCAGCAGGATCGGCGCCGCGAGGAACGCCAGCAGCGCGTACGGCACCCGCACGACCATGCCCAGCGCGATCAGGAACGGCACCGCGATCAACGCGAGGTAGAGCCGCCGCGTGTCCTTGTCGCCCAGCACCACGGCCAGGGTCCGCTTGCCCGACACGGCGTCCGTCGGGATGTCGCGCAGGTTGTTCGCCACCAGCACCGCGGCCGAGATCGACCCCATCGCGATGGACGCCCCGATGCCGATGCCGGTGATCTCCCCGGTCTGCACGTACAACGTCCCGAGCACCGCGGCCGGCCCGAAGAACAGGAACACCGCGATCTCACCGAGCCCCGCGTAGCCGTACGGACGCTTGCCGCCCGTGTAGAACCACGCCCCGGCGATGCAGACCGCGCCGAACGCCAGCAGCCACCAATGCCCGGACAGCACCACCAGCGCCACCCCGGCCAGCGCGCCGACGCCGAGCGAGATGAACGCCGCGAGCCGCACCTTCGCCGGCTCGGCCGCGCCCGACCCGGTGAGCCGGAACGGCCCCACCCGGTTGTCGTCCGTGCCGCGGATGCCGTCGGAGTAGTCGTTGGCGTAGTTCACGCCGACCTGGAACGCCACCGAGACGACCAGCGCCAGCACCGTGTAGAGCACGCTGAACTCGTCGATGTGGTGCGCGGCGGCACCGCCGACGACCACCGGCGCGATCGAGTTCGGCAGCGTGCGCGGGCGGGTCCCCTGGATCCATTGGACGACTGAGGCCATGCCCTCATCCTCCGGTATGGCTCCTGAGGACCCGCCGAAGGGGTGTATCAGCAGGCAGGTGCGCCGGACACACCCGCGGTGTACGCCTTGGCGATGTGCTTGCCGGACGCGATGCGGTACCAGACGTTCGACGTGCCCTGCGTGCCCGACACCGACTCACCGGTGAGCTGGCACGTCACCCTGACCTGCGCGTAGTTCGCGGCCAGCCCCACCTGCGACGACGAGGAGCTGGCGCCGCTGCGGACGTTCACCGTGCCGTTGGCCGCGGCCGTGCGGACCGTCCCCAGAGGACCGGAGCCGGTCCACAGGTACGTCACGGTCACCCAGGCGTTGTTGGTGAGCTTGAGGCCGTCCCAGAACGTGCCGTCGGCGAGGTCGATGCCGGCGGGGTTCGCGGGCTTGCGGCCGAACTCGTCCTTGCCGCCGTTGTAGCCGTCCTCGTACGCGGCCTGCGCCTCGGGCTTGCCCTGCGGCAGGTCCTTCCACATCTGCCGGGTCGCGGCCGGGTTCCAGTAGTCGTCCTTGGTGTTCCACGGGCCGACGTCCCACACGGGCGCCCACTCGCAACGGCCGTTCGACGCGCACACCTGCACGCTGTAGTTGCCGGAGTTCTTGTTGGCCAGCCCACGCCGCGACGGCAACGCCACGAAGTGGTCGCGCGACACGATCGTGTGCCCGTTCGCCGTGGTGCCACCGACCAGACCCTCGCGCGTGGCGTACACGCGGTACGAACGTCCAGCAGCCGCAACGGAGATGTCGTCGGCCGCCACGGTCGCGGGAGCCTGCGAGGCCGTCAGCTTCACGCGGGAAGCCTTGCCACCGCTCAGAACCACGCGCGTCTCGATCGTGGACGTGGTCACCGGCAGGACCACCGGCTGGTTCGCCGCCGCCTCCAGCCACTCGGTCCACTGCCCGTCCGCGCGCAGACCGCGCACGTCGACGACACCGTCGCCGGTCACCGCCGCCGTGACCGCGTTGGCGGGCTGAGCGAGTCTGTGCGCGCCGAGCTCGATCAGGCCCGTGCGCGGCGAACCGCCCCACGTGACCGCGCGGCCGCTGACGTCAGCGGTCCACTCGTTCGCAGCGGGTGCCGCCTGGGCGGGTGATGCCAGCCCGGCCACCAAAGCGGCACCGGCGACCAGCGGTATCAGGTAGCGCATGAAGAAGCCCCCATCGCTAGCGCGCACGTCCTGAGTTCGTGCGCTTCGCGGGGAGAGTTGCCCTCAGCGGTAAAGGTTCACCTAAAAGAGGCGGCAACGGCCGTCCGGTCGACCTTGCCGGGCCCGCGCAACGGCAGCTCGTGCACGAACCGCACCAGCTTCGGCGCCGCCGCCCGCCCCACGGCCTCGGCCACCACGGCCTTCAGCTCCTCGACCGACGGCTCCACCCCGCGCGTCACGACCGCGGCGGCCACCACGGCACCCCACTCGTCGTCCGGCACGCCCACGACGCACGCCTCCAGCACGCCGTCGACGGTCGCCAGAGCCCGTTCCACCAGCACCGGAGGCACCTTCTCGCCGCCCGTGACGATCACGTCGTCCGCGCGCCCGAGCACCTCCAGCCGCCCGTCGTGCACCCGCCCGAGGTCCCCGGTCCGGAACCACTCGGCGAACGGCTCAGCAGACCCGCGGTACCCGAGGGCCAGCACCGGTCCGCTGATCTCGATCACGTCGTCGGTGCGCACCGACACGCCCCGCAGCGCCTCGCCGTCGTACACGCAGCCGCCGGCGGTCTCGCTCATGCCGTACGTCGTGACGACCTGCACGCCCAGAGCGCGCGCCTGCTGCAGGAGCTTCGGCGGGGTGGCGGCCCCGCCGATCAGCACGCCGTCGAACTGCCGCAGCGCCTCCAGCCCCGGTCCCTCGGTCACGATCAGCCGCGAGAGCTGCGTCGGCACCAGGGCGGTGTAGTGGCGGCCGGGCTGGGCCAGCACCGGGCGGGCGGCGTGCGCGAAGCCCATCGCGCGGAAGCCGCCCGCGAGCTCCAGCACGCCGGGCGTGGTGCCGGCGACGATCGACCGCACCAGCACCTGAGCACCGGCGATGTGGCCCATCGGCAACGCCAGCAGCCACGTGCCGGGCCCGCCGAGCCGCTCGTGGGTGGCCTCCGCGGACGTCGTCAGCGCGTCCGCGTCGAGCAGCACCGTCTTGGGCTCGCCGGTCGACCCGGAGGTGGGCACGCCGAGCACGGCGCGCTTCTCCCAGCCGTCCAGTGGTCCGTCGACCAGCGGTTCGCCACCGGCCAGCGCCGCGCGCAGTTCGTCGAGCATGTGCACCTGCCCTGGAGCTCAGAAGTAGTACGGGTAGTTCGACCAGTCGGGGTCGCGCTTCTCCAGGAAGCTGTCGCGGCCCTCGACGGCCTCGTCGGTCATGTACGCGAGCCGCGTCGTCTCGCCGGCGAAGAGCTGCTGGCCGACCAGTCCGTCGTCGATCAGGTTGAACGCGTACTTGAGCATCCGCTGAGCCGTCGGCGACTTGCCGTTGATCTCGCGCGCCCACTGCAACGCCGTCGTCTCCAGCTCGGCGTGCGGCACGACCTCGTTGACCGCGCCCATCTTGTACATGTCCTCGGCGGAGTAGGTGCGTCCGAGGAAGAAGATCTCGCGGGCGAACTTCTGCCCGACCTGCCGCGCCAGGTACGCCGACCCGTAGCCGCCGTCGAACGAGCCGACGTCCGCGTCCGTCTGCTTGAACTTCGCGTGCTCGGCGCTCGCGATCGTGAGGTCGCACACCACGTGCAGGCTGTGCCCGCCACCGGCGGCCCACCCCGGCACGACCGCGATGACGACCTTCGGCATGAACCGGATCAACCGCTGGCACTCCAGGATGTGCAACCGCCCGGCCCGAGCCGGGTCCACGGTCTCCGCCGTCTCCCCGGAGGCGTACTGGTAGCCGCTGCGCCCGCGAATCCGCTGGTCACCGCCACTGCAGAAGGCCCAGCCGCCGTCCTTGGGGCTCGGCCCGTTGCCGGTCAGCAGCACGCACCCGACGTCCGACGACATCCGCGCGTGGTCCAGCGCCCGGTACAGCTCGTCCACCGTGTGCGGCCGGAACGCGTTGCGCACCTCTGGCCGGTTGAACGCGATGCGGACCGTGCCCTGGTCGAGCGCGCGGTGGTAGGTGATGTCGGTGAAGTCGAAGCCCTCGATCGGCTTCCACAACGACGGGTCGAAGAGCTCCTGATCTGCCACGGTCGCAGACTCTAGGCGGCTGCGGCTGAGACCAGCGGGCGACCTCTCAGCGCGTCCGGTGACAATTGAGGGATGAACGGGTCAACTGCGCACGCGAGGGTGATCGTCGACGAGCTGGTGCGCAACGGCGTGCGGCACGTCGTGCTGTGCCCCGGTTCGCGCAACGCCCCGCTGTCGTTCGCGCTGCACCAGGCCGAGCAGAAGGGCCTGCTCGCGGTGCACGTGCGGATCGACGAGCGCAGCGGCGGGTTCCTCGCGCTGGGCCTCGCCAAGACCGGTGAGCCGGCCGTCGTGACGTGCACCAGCGGCACCGCCGTGGCGAACCTGCACCCCGCCGTCATCGAGGCGCAGCTGACGAACGTGCCGTTGATCGCGCTGACCGCCGACCGCCCGGTCGACCTGTACCGCACGGGCTCCAGCCAGACGATCAACCAGCACGACGTGCTCGGCATCCCCACGCTGCACATGCCGGAGGGCGCCGACGAGGCCGTCACGCGGTCACTGGTCTGCCGGGCGATCGCCACGAACGGCCCGTCGCACGTCAACGTGCCCTTCCGGCCGCCGCTCACGCCGTCCGGCGCGGAGTGGCCGTCGTCGTCCAAGCAAGGCCCGTGGACCGAGACGGACCGCACGTTCACCGTCGAGACCCGCGCGTCGGACCTGCCCGCCCGCACGCTGGTGCTGCTCGGCGACGACCGGCCGGAACGGTTGCTGGAGGCGTCGCGGCTGGGCTGGCCGGTGATCGCCGAACCGACCGCGCCCGGCGGGCTGCGGCACGGGTCGTTGCTGCTCAACGCGGGCCTGCCGGAGCACCTGAAGCCCGACGCGGTGCTGGTGGTCGGCCGCGTCACGCTGTCGAGGGGACAGCAGGCGTTGCTTGGAAGCACTCCAACCGTTCATGCCGTCGGGGACCAGGCGCAGTGGCCGGACGTCCAGTTCACCGCCACCCGCGCGTCCACCTGGCTGCCGGAACCGCAGGCGCTCGACGGCGAGTGGCTGCAGACGTGGCAGAGCGCGGTGAAGAACGTCAGTGTGGCGGTGGACGACCTGCTCGACGCCGAGCCGTGGCCGACCGGGCTGCACGTCGCCCGCGACCTCACCCAGGCCATGCCGTCCGGGTCGCTGCTGTTCGTGGGCTCGTCCAACCCGATCCGCGACGTCGACTTCGCGGGCGAACGGCGGCCGGACGTCGCCGTGCACGCCAACCGGGGTGCCGCGGGCATCGATGGAAGCGTGTCCACGGCGATCGGCCTGGCGCTGAACCACGACGGGCCGTCGTTCGCGTTGATGGGCGACCTGACGTTCCTGCACGACAGCAACGGCCTGCTCGCCGACCGCCTGCCGGACCTCACGATCGTCGTGCTCAACGACGACGGCGGCGGCATCTTCTCGTTGCTGGAACAAGGCGCTCCGGAGTACGACGCGAGTTTCGAAAGGATATTCGGCACCCCGCACGGGACGGATCTGACCGCTTTGTGCGCCGGCTACCGAATTCCACACTCCACAGTGGACGGCCAGGAGGAGTTCCGTAGCGCGATTGCGGCGCCGAAAGGCCTCCAAGTGGTCGAAGTGCAGGCAAAACGTGACGAACTGCGCGCGCTGCACCAACGTCTCAAGTCGACTGTGTCAATGGTTTTCAGCAGGTAGGAAACCTACGGAAGTCGGTGGCTCGTCCAAGATCGTCTGGATAGCGTCCGCCGCATGTCGATCAGAACCAAGGCGACGGCCGCGGTGGCGTCCGCGGCCGCGATGACGCTCTTCGCGGGGACGGCGCTGGCGGCGTCTCCTGGCGCACCTGGCGCAGGCGACCCGTACTTCCCGACCTACGGCAACGGTGGGTACGACGTCTCCCACTACGACATCAGGCTCAACTACAACCCGAACGGCGACCAGCTGTCGGGCACCACGACGATCCTGGCGAAGGCCACCCAGGACCTCACCCAGTTCAACCTCGACTTCCTGCTCAAGGTGAAGTCGGTGCGGGTCAACAACGTGCCGTCGTCGTTCGTCTCCGACGACGGCGAGCTCACGCTCACCCCGCGCGGTGGCGTGCGCAAGGGCCAGGACCTGACCATCGTCGTCACGTACGCCGACAGCCCGTCGACCGTGAAGGACCGCAACGGTTTCACGGCGTGGACGAAGACCGCGGACGGCGCACTGGCCATCGGTGAGCCGGAGATCGCCTCCTGGTGGTTCCCGTCCAACGACCACCCGACCGACAAGGCCACCTTCGACGTCAACGTGGCCGTCCCGAACGGCGTCGAGGCCATCTCGAACGGCACGTTCGTCGGCCAGACCCGCCAGATCAACGGCTACACCCGGTGGAACTGGCGCAGCACCAAGCCGCAGGCCACCTACCTGACGTTCCTCACGATCGGCCAGTTCGAGCTGACCCAGGGCACCACGCCCTCCGGCCAGCCGTACGTGAACGCGTACTCCGAGCGCCTCGGCGAGAACGCGGACGCCGCGAAGGCGAGCATCGAGCGCACGCCCGAGGTCATCGAGTTCCTCTCGGAGAACTTCGGCCCGTACCCGTTCGAGGCGCAGGGTGGCCTCGTCACCCCGAACCTCGGCTACGCGCTGGAGAACCAGACCCGCCCGACCTACGACACGGGCTTCTTCCGCCGCGGCGCCAACACCTACGTCGTCGCGCACGAGCTGGGCCACCAGTGGTTCGGCGACTCCGTGTCGGTGCACCACTGGCGCGACATCTGGCTGAACGAGGGCTTCGCCTCCTACGCCGAGTTCCTGTGGTCCGAGCACGTCGGTGAGGGCACGGCCCAGGAGAACGCCGACTACACCTACGACCTGTACCCGGCCGACAGCGAGTTCTGGAACGTGCTGCCCGGCGACCCCGGTGCCGGCGCGGTGTTCGACGGTGCCGTCTACGACCGCGGCGCGCTGGCCGTGCACGCCCTGCGCGCGGCCGTCGGCGACGAGAAGTTCTTCGAGATCCTCAAGACCTGGGTCGCGGAGAAGAAGTACTCCGACGCCACGATCGAGGAGTTCATCGCCCTCGCCGAGCGCGTCTCCGGCCAGCAGCTGGACCAGCTCTTCCAGACCTGGCTCTTCACCAAGGGCAAGCCGGCGCAGGCTCCTGGCCGTGCTTCCGACGTGGCCGCGAAGTCGCTCTCGGTGCCGGCCGCACCGAAGTCGCGCGCCAAGATCGAACTGACCCACCAGCTCCTGGACGCCCACAAGTAACCCGAGTGGCGCGTAGCGTCCGGTGACGAGCACGATCAAGGGGTGAACACCCGCGTCGCGCTCGTCACCGGCGCCGGCTCCGGAATCGGTGCCGGCATTGCCCAAGCCCTCGCAGACCTCGGCCACCGCGTGGCCCTGCTGGACCGTTCCGACTCGGTCCACGAGGTAGCCGACAAGATCACCGCTTCCGGCGGAACAGCCCTGGCCGTGCTCGCCGACATCAGCGACCCGGACGCCGTGACCGCCGCCGTCGACCAGGTCACCGCCGAGTTCGGCCCGGTCGAGATCCTGGTCAACAACGCCGGTTTCGCCCGCGACCACCACGTCCTCGACATGCCGCTGTCGGACTGGGACGACGTCGTCAACACCCACCTGCGAGGCAGCTTCCTGCTGCTCAAGGCCACCGCACCGGCCATGAGCGACGCGGGCTGGGGCCGGATCGTCAACATCTCCAGCGTCTCCGCCATCGTCGACGACGACCGGGTCAACTACGTCGCCGCCAAAGCCGGCCTCGAGGGCTTCACCCGCGGCGCCGCCCTCGACCTGGCCCCGCACGGCATCACCGTGAACGCCGTCGGCCCCGGCTTCGTCGTGACGGAGATGACCAAGCGCTCGGCCGCCCGGAAGGGCCGCACGCTGGACGAACACGTCGAGGCGATGCGCCGGACGCTCCCGCGCGGCCGCGTGGGCACACCCCACGACATCGCCCGCGCCGTGCTGTTCTTCGCGGCGGAAGACGCCGACTACGTGACAGGCCAGGTCATCTACGTCAGCGGCCGCCCGCACCGCTGATCCGTTTTCACCCGAACGAGCCCATGTCGTGGAACAGGTCCAAGTCATAGCGTTATGGCGTGGATGGAGGGATCCGTGGCATCGATCGGCGACCTGGGTTCCGCGCTCAACGGTGTCATCAGCAAGATCCATGATGCGATCACCGCGGCGCACCTCGCGGCAGAACTCGCTGAGGATGCGCGCGAACTTCTGGCGATCGTCGGACGCGGATCCCACCAGGCGGATGTTGAAGAAACGTGCTCGCTGCTCACGAGCGCGATCGATGGCATTCGAGAGCCGGAGGGGCTGACATCGGGGCTCGGTACCGTGGCGGACGCCGTTGAGGGCATGGTCAGGAGGCTGGCGCTCGGGCCTCCGAGCGGGTCTTCTGACCCGCTGCCGCCGCAGGGCACGAACGCACCCGTTCAGGGCTCACCAGAGCGCATCAGGCGACTGCAGGAGCAACTACCGGTTCCCTCGCAGCGAAAGACCGGTCAGAAGACCCGCGGTCGGTGGTTCGCGCCGGGCTGTGCGGAAAGCGAGATCGTGAGCGGAGAGGGCCCCGGCGACGAGGCGGTGGCAGACTGCCTCAAGGCCCTCATGATGCCTCGTCCGGGGCTCCCGTTCGCCGCATGGCATGTCGAGACCAAGCTTGCTGTGCACATGCGAGACCACGGTATCCAGCACGCTACCGTGGTGATCGACAACAAGCCTTGTCCAGGTGACTTCGGATGCGAAGTGCTGGTCGGGGCGATTCTCCCCGCTGGCTCAACGCTGACCATCCACGGTTCGGACGGCTACCGGCGGACGATCGCAGGAGGGACACGGGCACCGTGGCAACGCTGAAGGCGGTCTACAACCACGAGACTGGCGCATCTCCGTTTTTGATCGCCACGCAGGAAGACCTGAACGAGTTGATCATCCGCGTGATCGAGTTGGAGGGCGGTCCTGTTCCCTCGATCGTTGAGCTTGCGATCAACGACGATCCCTACGGGTTTCCGCACTTGTACGCGGGTATAGGGGCGGAATCCGGATTTGTGCAGGAGTACTGGGATCCTGCTCGTGCGACGCTCGGCGACCAGGCGGCCACCGGTACGACGTTGTTCGATTTTGCGGACAACACTCAGGAGATCCCAGTTCGGCAGGTGGTGCCGCTGGAGATCGTCCGTGCTGTGCTCGCCGCCTATCTGGAGCACGGCGGGCGCATCCCAGCCGACTTCGCCGAACTTCACTTCGTCGATGTGAACTGACGCCGGATCGCTCAGGTCTCGTTTTCACCCGAACGAGCCCATATCGTGGAACCGGTCCAAGTCATAGCGTCGATGGCTATGGCTCAAAGCACTCCATCCACGGCGTACAGCCGCGATCTGGGCGATGAACTACGTCGGTTGCGCGAAACCTGCACCGACCTCAAAGGGCACGAGGTGGCCTCCCGCCTCGGCTGGGATCCCAGCAAGGTCTCCACCATCGAGCACGGCAAGGCCCGGCCGAGCGAGATCGACCTGGTCCAGTTCCTCACGATGTGCGGCAAGGACCTCGACTACTTCGAGGACTTCAAGCGGCGTTACCGCAACGCCTTCGAGGAATACATCGTGCAAGTTCCGGACAACGTCCGGACGCTCGCTCTGGCCGAGTCCACGGCCAAGAAGATGCTCAACTACGACACCTTGACGGTGGCGGGCCTCTTGCAGACCGAGTCGTATGCCGAGGCCCTGCTCCGCGCGGGCGCCCTTGTCGTCGAAGAGCGGATTCCGGCGGTCGTCAGGGCGCGAATGGACCGACAGGCGGTGCTGAGGCGACACGATCGGCCGGATTGCTTGTTCTACATCCATGAGCTAGCGCTGCGGCAGCAGATCGGTGACCGCCAGGTCATGGAAGACCAGTACCTCCAGCTCCTGTTCTACGCGCACATCGTGCGGATCGTGCCCGCGGACGTGATCGTCAACTCCGCTGGGGTACGTCTGTGGGAGTACGAGAAGTCGATGCCGATCGCCTACGCCGAGAGCGATCTGACCCAGGTGTTCGTGCAGGACCGAGGGGCAATCGCACGCACCCGACTGATCTTCGATCATTTGGCTGAGGTCGCCTTGGATGAGGAACAATCGCGGAGGAAGCTGGCGGAGTACGTCAACTCGCCGCGAGAGGAACTCGATGCCCCAGGACCGCGCTTGGCGTAAGAGCAGCTACAGCAACGCCACGGAGGAAGGTGACTGCCTGGAGATCTCGCTTGCCGACGATGCACGAGTCCGCGACTCGAAGAACCAGGCCGGTGAGGTGCTGACGTTCAGCACCTCGGCCTGGCGGACGTTCACCGCGCGTCTTTGACGCCGCCCTGGGCCTATGAACGGCCGGAGGTCCGTCCGCACGACCCGGCGTGGGCGGAGCGGGCACGAGCGGAGGCGGCCGGCCTGACCGACCTGCTCGCCCCCTGGCTGGTCGACGGCGTCGAGCACATCGGCTCGACGGCCGTTCCCGGCCTGGCCGCCAAGCCGATCGTCGACCTCATGGCCTCGGTGACCAGCCTGGACACCACCCCGGTCGACCTGCTGGCCGCCCACGGCTGGGCCTGCGTGCCGCCGGAGCTGGACAACCGCCCGTGGCGCCGCTTCTTCGTCAAACCGGACCCCACCGGCACGCGCCGAGAAGCCCACCTGCACGTCATCGAGGCCGGCCATCACCGCTGGACCGACCAGCTGAGGTTCCGGGATGCCCTCAGGGCCGACCCGGACCTCGCGCGGCAGTACGAAGACCTGAAACGCGAACTGGCCGACAGCAACGGCCACGACCGTGAGGCCTACACGGCGGGCAAGGCGGACTTCGTGGCTAGAGCCCTTCGAGGGCCTCGCGCATAGGCCGCATCTTGGCGTGCGCCTCCTGCACCTCGATGTCCGGATCCGAGTCGGCCACCAGCCCGCACCCGGCGAACAACCGAGCCGTCGACCCCGAGATCTGCGCACACCGCAACGCGATCCCCAGCTCGCCGTCCCCGTTCCCGTCGATCCACCCGACAGGCCCGGCGTACCGCCCGCGATCCATCCCCTCCAGCTGCGAGATCAACCGCGTCGCGTCCAACCGGGGCGTCCCACCCACAGCGGCCGTGGGATGCACCGCCTCCCCAAGCCCCAGCAACGAGGTAGAAGACCCCAAAGTCCCGATCACGTCTGAAGACAGGTGCGAGACGTTGGGCAGGCGCAAAACCGAAGGCCCCTCCACCGACATCGTCGTGCAAAAGGGCCGGAGGGTGTCCGCCAAAGACCGGATCGCGTAGTCGTGCTCCTCCAGGTTCTTCTCCGACGACATCAACGCCGCCGCGAGCTCCTCGTCCGAGATGCCGTCGTGCGGCCACGTCGTGCCGGCCAGCACCCGCGAGTCCACGACGGACCCGGTCCGGCGCAGCAGCAGTTCGGGCGTGGCGCCGACGAGCCCGTCGACCGCGTACGCCCAGCACTCCGGGTACCGGCGCGCGAGGCCCTGCAGCACGAACCGCTGGTCGAGGGCTCGGTCCGTGACGGCGAGCAGGTCGTGGGCGAGAACCACCTTGTCCAGGTCGCCCGCCCGCATCCGGGCGACGGCCGAGCGCACGGCCTCGCGGTACTGCGTGACCGGCAGCTGACCGTTCGAGTAGCGGACGGACGAAGGCCTCGACAGCGGCGCGACGTGAGGTGCCGGGTCGGAGGCGCCGATGGTGGTGACCCACTGCTCGCCGTTGCGGCGGCCCACGACGACCTCGGGCACGATCAGCACCGAGTCGCCCGGCTCGTCGGCGAAGGCCATCGAGACGAAAGCCACAGGTCCGCTGCCCGGCACGCCCAGCGGGTCGTCCACGTCGAGGTGCGCGCAGAACTCCTGCCACCACTTGTCCGCCTGCGCGAACCGGTCGGGGCCGCTGACCTCGAACCGCGCCGCCTCGCCCCAGCCGACCAGGCCGGACCCGTCGCGCACCCACGCGAGGGCGTGCTCCGGCGACGGCAGCAGTCCGAGCAGGTCACCGGCGGTGTCCCGCCTCGACCGGACGCGGATCCGCTGCCGTGCTCGCGATGTCGGTGCTGAGGTCACAGTCCGACTGTATGGACCTCAACCTGAAAGCGCGGCATCCGCCCGGCTCTAGACTTCTCAGTTGTGGTGGAGGACGCAGTGACCAAGACGCCCCGCGGTGTACGCGTCCGCCGTGCGGTCTGCAGAGCGTTGTTCGTCGTCGGTGGCGTGATCACGCTCGTGTGCGTGCTTTTGCCCATCGCGTGCTGGCGGGACGACATGGCCATCGAGAAGTCGATGGGGCAGGCGGTGGCGCAGGTCGACTCCGTCGCCTTCAACCGCACGGTTGTGCGCTACGCCACACCGGACGGGCGCGTGATCATCCCGTCTCAAGGCGTGCTCTACCCGGCCGGGCTCAACGTCGGGGACAACGTGAGGGTCGAGTACGACCAGACGAACCCCGAACTCGTGCGCGTCGCCGGACGCACGGCCGTGCTGAGCTTGCTTCCCGTCGGAACTTTCCTCGTGTCCGTCTGGATCGTCATCGCCGCCGTTGTGACAGTTATACGCAGATTCGGCACTCGGGTGTAACATCGGGGCATGGCGGATGACCTGGAGCTGCGCTTCGAGCGCACCGTGCAGTCCGAAGCGCGCATCGAGCCGCGCGACTGGATGCCCGACGGCTACCGCAAGACCCTGATCAGGCAGATCGCCCAGCACGCGCACTCCGAGATCATCGGGATGCAGCCGGAGGGCAACTGGATCAGCCGCGCGCCCTCACTGCGGCGCAAGGCGATCCTGCTGGCGAAGGTGCAGGACGAGGCGGGCCACGGGCTGTACCTGTACTCGGCGACCGAGACGCTCGGCGCCGACCGCGAGGACCTGACGACCAAGCTCATCGAGGGCCGCCAGAAGTACTCCTCGATCTTCAACTACCCGACGCTCACGTTCGCCGACGTCGGCGTGATCGGCTGGCTGGTCGACGGCGCCGCGATCTGCAACCAGGTGCCGCTCTGCCGCACGTCGTACGGGCCGTACGCGCGCGCCATGATCCGCATCTGCAAGGAAGAGTCGTTCCACCAGCGGCAGGGCTACGAGCTGCTGATGACGATGATGCGCGGCACGCAGCAGCAGAAGGACATGGTCCAGGACTCGGTGAACCGCTGGTGGTGGCCGGCGCTGATGATGTTCGGCCCGCCGGACGCCGAGTCGACCAACACCGAGCAGTCCATGGCGTGGCGGATCAAGCGCGACACCAACGACGAGCTGCGGCAGAAGTTCGTGAACATGAGCATGCCGCAGGCCGAGGCGCTCGGCGTGACGTTCCCGGACCCCGAGATCAAGTGGAACTCCGAACGCGGCGAGTACGACTTCGGCCAGCCGGACTGGGACGAGTTCTGGCAGGTCGTCAAGGGTGGCGGCGTCTGCAACGAGCAGCGCATCGCCCACCGCCGCAAGGCGCACGAGGACGGCGCGTGGGTCCGCGAGGCCGCGGCCGCGCACGCCGCCAAGAACGCCGTTCGTGAGGAAGGTGCCGCGTGAGCACGTCTTGGCCGCTGTGGGAAGTGTTCGTGCGGGGCAAGCGCGGCCTGAACCACGTGCACGTCGGTTCGCTGCACGCCCCGGACGCCGAGATGGCGCTGCGCAACGCCCGTGACGTCTACACGCGCCGCAACGAGGGCGTGTCGATCTGGGTCGTGCCCGCCACGTCGATCACCGCGTCGTCGCCGGACGAGAAGGACCCGTTCTTCGCGCCGGCGGGCGACAAGGTCTACCGGCACCCGACGTTCTACGCGATTCCCGAGGACGTGCCGCACCTATGAGCTTCGACAACGCGTACGAGTCGTTGCTGGGCGGAGAGGACGCGCACTGGGCGTTCGGAACGGGCTTCTCGGAGGCCCTGTCCGGCGTCGACCGCGAGTTCCCGGCCGGTGTCGACCGCGAAGCCCTCGCCGCGTACTGCCTGATGCTCGGCGACGACGCGCTGATCTGCTCGCAGCGCCTCGCGGAGTGGTGCTCGCGCGCCCCCGAGCTGGAAGAGGACATCGCGCTCGCCAACATCGCCCTGGACCTGCTCGGCCAGGCCCGGATGCTGCTGACCCGCGCCGGCGAGGTGCTCGGCCGCGACGAGGACGCGCTCGCGTACCTGCGCGACGAACGCGAGTTCCGCAACGTGCACCTGGCCGAGATCGACTGCGGCCCTGGGCCTGGCGGCGACTTCGCGACGACCATCGCGCGTCTGCTGGTGTTCTCGTCGTGGCGCCTGGCCCTGTTCTCCCGTTTGCGCGGCTCGGCGGACCCCGTTCTGAAGGCCATCGCCGAGAAGGGCCTCAAGGAGCTCGCGTACCACCGCGACCACGCGGCCCAATGGACCGTTCGCCTCGGCGACGGCACCGACGAGTCGCACCGCCGCATGCAGGCGGGGCTGGAGCGCGTGTGGCCGTTCGTGGACGAGCTTTTCGCGACGCACGCGGTCGAGACCACCCTGGCCGGCGTCGCCGTGGACCCGGCATCGCTGCGGTCCGAAGTGGACGGTGTGCTGGAGGCTGTTCTCTCGGCTGCCGGCCTGACGCGTCCGACGGACACTCGTGCGGCGCGCGTCGCCGGCATGGCGGGCCGCGACGGCGTGCACACCGAGGCCATGGGCTACCTGCTGGCCGAGATGCAGCACCTGCACCGTTCGCTGCCGGGAGCGGTCTGGTGACGACGGCACTGGAGGTCGCGTCGGCCGTGCGGGACCCGGAGCTCCCGGTCCTCACGCTCGCCGACCTCGGCGTGCTGCGCGAAGTGTCCGAGACCGACGGACGCGTCGTCGTCACCATCACCCCGACCTACTCGGGCTGCCCCGCGATCGACGAGATGGGTGCTGACCTGCGCCGTTCTCTCGTCTCCGCAGGCTACGAGGACGTCGAGGTGCGGCTGTCGCTGTCCCCGGCCTGGACCACGGACTGGATCAGCGACGAGGGCCGTTCGAAGCTGGCGGAGGCAGGCATCGCACCGCCGTCCCGCATCGGCCCGGTGGCCGCGGGCCCGGTCCCGCTGAACCTCGTGCCACCGTCCCGCCAGGTCACGTGCCCGCAGTGCGGCTCCCCGAACACCTCGGAGATCTCGCGCTTCGGCTCGACCGCGTGCAAGGCCCTGCGCCGCTGCCACGCCTGCGCCGAACCGTTCGAGCACGTCAAGGAGATCTGAGTTGTCGCGCCGAGCCGCCTTCCACAAGCTCACCGTCGCGAGCGTCGACCGCCTCTGCGACGACGCCGTGGCCGTCACCTTCGACATCCCAGCCGACCTCACCGACGACTTCGCGTTCACCGCGGGCCAGTACCTGACGCTGCGCCAGGGCGACGAACGCCGCTCGTACTCGATCTGCGCCCCCGCAGGCGCAGCCCCGCGCATCGGCGTCCGCCGGGTCGACGGCGGCCAGTTCTCGACGTGGCTGGTGGACCGGGTCGTCCCCGGTGACGTGCTGGAGGTCCTGCCACCCCTGGGCAAGTTCACGCCGACCGGCACCGGAACCCACCACGGCCTGGTCGTCGCGGGCTCCGGCATCACCCCGGCCCTGTCGATCGCCGCCACGGTCCTCGCCACCGGCGCCCGCGTGACCCTGATGTACGGCAACCGCAGCACCAACACGGTGATGTTCGCCGACGAACTGGCCGACCTCAAAGACCGCTACCCGGCCACGTTCCAGCTGATCCACGTCCTGTCCCGCGAACCGAGGGACGTCGAACTCTTCACCGGCCGCCTCACCGCCGAGAAGCTGACCGCGCTGTTCGGGTCAGTGGTCCCGTTCGACGCCATCGACGAATGGTGGCTGTGCGGCCCCTACGAGATGGTCCAGGACGCCACCGCCGTGCTGCGCGACCGAGGCGTACCCACCGAACGCGTCCACCACGAGCTCTTCTACGTGGACGAGCCCCCACCCCCACCGCGCCGCGCGGAAGCCGTGATCGAGGCGGCCGCCTCCGTGACGGTCGTGCTGGACGGCAAGTCGACCACGCTGCCGTTGCCGGCCGACGAACCGATCCTGGACGCGGCCCAGCGGGTGCGCGCCGACCTGCCGTTCGCCTGCAAGGGCGGGGTGTGCGGGACGTGCCGGGCGCTGGTCACCGAGGGCACCGTGGAGATGAGGCGCAACTACGCGCTGGACGCTTCCGAGGTGGAGGCGGGCTTCGTGCTCACCTGCCAGGCGCTGCCGACCAGCGAGTGCGTGACGGTCGACTTCGACGCCTGATCGGTCCGGACCGCGTTGCGTCGGCTGGTGAGGTCTGGTCAGCGTCGCGTTCATTTCAAGAAGGAGAGCGACTCACGAAGGCGCGAACTCGTCTCGCGGCTGCGTGAGATGGGTCTACGAGCGGCTGTGTGGACCGTTCGGGACTCGGACGACATCCGTGCTCGTCGACTCTGCCTGGCCGCTGCCGCGACCTGGCTCCAGGAACTCGGGGTCACGCGCCTCGCGATCGAAAGCTGTGCCCACCAGGACACGCGTGACAGGCAAACGCTCGCGGCCGTGCTGGAGAAGGTCGACGGTCCGTTCACCTACGAGCACCTGCGACCGGCAGAGGACCCGGTGCTGTGGGCGAGTGATGCCCTCGCGTGGTGCTTCGGGGCGGGAGGTGACTGGCGGCAACGAATCCAGCCGATGCTCGACGCGGTGGTGCGGCTCGACCAGTGTCCAGAAAGCGCGAAACCCGGCAACCGACCGTCCGGACGGTGAACCGGGTCCACTTCCGGCTCCTACTGGAACCGACAAGAAGAACATTAGCACAGATAGAAAGCAGGCCGAGATCTCAGACGCCCCACGAACGGCTGGTGAACGTGGCACCATCGACCGCATGGTCGTCGTCCGTTCAGCTGTCTGGGGTGCCCTGATCGGCACCCTGCTCATGGGCGTCCTCGTCACGGTCGTGGACGTCACGACCCCCAGCGACAAACCGACGTCGGCCTTCATCACCTTCATCGCGATCGCGTTCACCTCCGCCCTGTTCGGCGGCATTCCGGGCGCGGTCCTCGGCACGGTCGTGGGCGCCATCCGCAAGTCGGCCCAGCGCCCCCGCTACACGCCGCCCCAGCCGGTGCACCCGCCGTTCCCGCAGCAGCCCTACGACATGTGGTCCGACCTGGTCGAGCGGTGCGCGGAGTCCACGCGCAGGGTCGCCGCGGCCGTGCAGACCGTGCCGAACTCGCCCGCCAAGGACTGGCTCCAGCGGATCAGCGAGAAGCTGGCGACGGAGCTGGACGACGTGCGCGGCATCGCGCAGCTCGGCAGGGCGCTCGGTGCGGTGGACCGCCAGCACCCCGTCTACCAGCGGTTGCTCCAGGCCACGCACGACTTCCACGCGTTCGAGAACGAGGTCGGGCGGGTGGCGCTGCAGATGTTCGACCACCCCGAGCTCGATGAGGCGCGCACGCACCTCGAAGTGCTGGAGAAGCAGCTTCCTCAGCTGTCGACCTGAAGCGCCGACTGCCACCACGACAGCACCTCGTCGGCGACGTCCGGGGCGGCGACCAGCAGGCCGTCGACGGGCAGCGACGCACCCGCGCCGCGTCTGTCCAGCACGACCGCACCCGACTCCACGGCCAGCGACACGGCACCGGCGACGTCCCACTCGTGGTAGCCGTGCAGCACGGCGGCAGCGACGTGGCCGAGAGCGACCTGCGCTACTGCCAAGCACTTCGAGCCGAGTACGCGCACGCCCGTGCCTGCTATCGCAGCTGTGGAGATGAACTCGCCCATGCCGGGCCATGGGCCCGTGCGGGTCATCTCGGTGCACACGACCAGAGAGTCGCCTTGGCGTTCGGTCAGACGCACGGGCGTGCCGTTCGCACGCATGCCACGGCCACGTGCGGCGGCGTAGATCTGGGAGCGGTACGGGTCGGCGACGACGCCGACCACCGGACCCCAGCGGTCCACCAGGGCGAGGCTGTAGGCGCACCAGGGCATGCCGGCGGTGTAGTTCGCGGTGCCGTCGACGGGATCGACGACCCAGCGGTACTCGGACTCACCGGGGACGGCGTCCGAGTTCTCGCAGAACACCGGGATCGTGGGGAACTCGGCGGTGAGCACGCGGCGGGTGTGGCGTTCCAGGGTGCGGTCGGTGTCGGTGACCCAGTCGAACGGTGACTCGTCGGAGTCGGGACGCACGCCGCGGCCGGCGGTGGCCATGATGACGTCCGAAGCGTCGTTCGCCAGGCGACCGGCCACTTCCAGCGCGATGGACACCAGGCCGGGGTCTACCGGGTGCGCGGGACGGGACGACAAGACGGTCATGCTGGCCTAGTTTCACCGCGTCGAGTGACCGGGAACCTAAGCGAAGATGACGAATCGACGATCACCTGGCCACGACGTGAGGTGTTCTGTCCACGTCAAATCACGCGTCACGCGGACTTCATACGAGCACCTCAAGGTGTGCTTGTGCGCGTAGCTATCGTGACCGAGAGCTTCCTGCCCCAGGTGAACGGAGTCACCAACTCGGTGCTCCGGGTTCTGGAGCACCTGCGCCGCAACGGACATCAGGCGATGGTCGTTGCGCCGGGCGCGGGTGCCGACGAGCACCACGGCACGCCCGTCGTCAGAGTCCCCTCCGTCGACGTGCCGTTGGTGACGAGTCTTCCCATCGGCGTGCCGGGTCCGAGAGTGCTGCACGCCCTCGCGGACTTCCAGCCGGACGTCGTGCACCTCGCGTCGCCGTTCGTCCTCGGCGCCTACGGGCTCAGAGCCGCACGCAAGATCGACGTGCCTACCGTCGCCGTCTACCAGACCGACGTGGCGGGCTTCGCCGGCAACTACGGCCTCGGCCTCACCAAGCGTGCCGCGTGGCGGTGGACCAAGCGCCTGCACACGCTGGCGGACCGCACGCTCGCGCCGTCCAGCTCGGCGGTGGAGGCGCTGGAGCAGCACGGCGTCCCGCGCGTGCACCGCTGGGGCAGGGGCGTCGACATCGACCTCTTCCACCCGCGGCCGCGGCAGAACGACGAGCTGACCATCGGCTACGTCGGCCGCCTGGCGCCGGAGAAGCAGGTCCACCGGCTCAAGGAGCTGCACGACCTGCCCGGCGTGAAGCTGCGCATCGTCGGCGACGGGCCGGACCGCGAGCAGCTCGAGAAGGACATGCCGAACGCCGAGTTCCTCGGCTTCCGCACCGGCCAGGAGCTGGCGGAGGCCTACGCCTCCCTGGACGTCTTCATCCACACGGGCCCGCACGAGACGTTCTGCCAGGCCGTCCAGGAGGCCCTGGCCACCGGGCTGCCGGTGCTCGCGCCGAACGCGGGCGGCCCGCGCGACCTCGTCCGCCACGGCCGCACCGGCTACCTCTTCGAAGAGGACATCACCCAGTACGTGGACCTGCTGCGCGACCCGCTGCTGCGCAAGCGCTTCGGCCTGGCCGCCCGCAAGTCCGTCCTGACCAGGACGTGGCCTGCCATCTGCGACCAGCTGATGGGCCACTACGCTGCGGTGATCGGACTAACGCACCAGGCGGCCGCTTGAGGATCGTTCAGCTCGCCAACTTCTACGGGCCCAAGTCGGGCGGACTCCGCACGGCACTGCACCACCTCGGCACCGGGTACGCCCAACTGGGCCACGAGGTGGTCCTGGTCGTGCCCGGCCCCCGCCACGCCGACGAGCAACTCGCCGGCGGCGTGAGGCGGATCACCCTGCCCGCGTTGAAGATCCCGTACACCGGCGGCTACCGCGTGGTCGACCCGTGGCGCGTCAAGGCGTTGCTGGAAGGCCTGAAGCCGGACCGCCTGGAGGTCTCCGACCGGCTCACGCTGCGAGGCATGGGCGCCTGGGCCACCGAGCGGGACATCCCGAACATCGTCATCTCCCACGAACGCCTCGACCGCCTGCTCCGCTTCGTGCTGCCGGAGACCCCGGCCGAACGCGGTGCCGACTGGGCGAACCGCCGCATGGCCGCCTCGTACGACACGGTCGTCTGCACGACCGGGTTCGCCCGCGAGGAGTTCGACCGGATCGGCGCCACGAACGTCGCCCAGGTCCCGCTCGGCGTCGACCTGACCACGTTCACGCCCACCCGCCACTCGGCGGACCTCCGCAGGGACCTCTTGCAGGGCGAGGAGAACCTGCTGATCCACTGCGGCCGCCTGTCCCCGGAGAAGCACGTCGAACGCTCCGTCGACACGCTCGCCGAACTGCACGAGCAGGGCCACTCCGCCCGGCTCGTGATCGCGGGCGACGGCCCCAGGCGAGCGTTCCTGGAGAAGCGCGCGGCAGGCCTCCCCGTCACCTTCCTGGGCTTCGTGAAGTCCCGCCTGGACGTGGCCGACCTGCTCGCGTCCGCCGACCTCTCCCTGGCGCCGGGCCCGCACGAGACGTTCGGCCTGGCCGCCCTGGAGGCCCTGGCCAGCGGCACCCCGGTGGTCGTCAGCCAGAGCAGCGCCCTGAAGGAGATCGTCCAGCCCTCCTGCGGCGCCGCAGTCCAGGACCACGCGGGAGCCTTCGCCTTGGCGGCCCAGACCCTCCTGCGCACGGGCTCGCGCGAGGCGGCCCGCGCCAGAGCCGAGCAGTACCCCTGGCACGCGGCGGTGGGCGGCATGCTCACCGCGCTGAAGGTGCCCTGAAGAAGATCTCAGCACCCCTGACCTACTCTCATGGCATGTCGCGAGCCGGCCTGGACAAGAACCCCCGCGAAGTAGCCGAGATGTTCGACGGCGTGGCCAAGGGCTACGACCGCACGAACTCGGTCATGACGCTGGGCTTCGACCGCCGCTGGCGGGAGTGGAGCCGCAGGGTCCTCGACGCCCGCCCCGGCGAGAAGGTCCTCGACCTCGCCGCGGGCACCGCCGTCTCCACCGTCGAGTACGCGGCCTCGGGCGCCTGGTGCGTGGCGGCGGACTTCTCCGTCGGCATGCTCGCCTCCGGTGCCCACCGCCGAGTCCCCAAGGTCGCCGCCGACGCCCTGCGCCTCCCGTTCAAGGACGACTCCTTCGACGCGGTCACGGTGTCCTTCGGCATCCGCAACTTCAACGACACGGTCGCCGCCCTGACGGAGATGGCCCGCGTCACCAAGCCGGGCGGCCGCATGGTCATCTGCGAGGTCTCGACCCCGGTCTGGAAGCCGTTCCGCTTCGTCTACATGCGCTACCTGCTCAAGCTCCTGCCGCTGATCGCGAAGTTCGTCTCGTCGAACCCGGTCGCGTACTCCTACCTGGCGGAGTCGATGGCGTCGTGGCCGAACCAGCGGGCGCTGGGCGAGCTCATCTCGCAGGCGGGCTGGGAGGACGTGGCCTGGTTCAACCTGACCGGCGGCATGGTCGCCCTGCACCGGGCGACGAAGCCGAAGCCGGCCGCCGAGTAGGCAGGCTCACGCTGGGGCCCCTCGAAGCCAGCTCCCGCGTGCCCCAACGTACCGAGCGGGTCTGACAGTCCTGCTCAACGGCGGTCGTCGACGCAGGCCGGCCACGCACGCAGGCCAGGCGCACGCACCCGACCGGATAGCCGACGATGCACGCCGGCCACCTACGAGTCCTGGCGTGGCGAAGCGGAGCGAGCTCGAACGGGCTGATGCCCGGCTGGTCAGCGGTAGGCCCCAATCGCCATCCCCCCGCGTCCGTCGAGACCCGCGCGAGCACCCTCGCAACCGCAGCCCAGCCCCAGGAACGCGACCCGCCCCGCTGGAACCGCAACGCACCCACGGAACCTGAACCCGACCCCAGCGCCCAGAACCCTCAGCAACGTCCGGTTAGGCTCGGTGACGGAGTCACGGCACACGTTAGGGAGTCTGGATGAGCAGGCGCGGGATCAACGAGGACGCCGACGTCATCGTCGTAGGCGCGGGACCGGCGGGCTCAACCGCGGCGACCTACCTCGCCAGGGCAGGCCTGGACGTCCTGCTCCTCGAGAAGAGCACCTTCCCCAGGGAGAAGGTCTGCGGCGACGGCCTGACCCCCCGAGGCGTCAAGCAGCTCATCGACCTCGGCATCGACACCCGCGAGAGCGCCGGCTGGCTGCACAACAAGGGCCTGCGCGTGGTCGGCGGCGGCGTCACGATGGAGCTGGACTGGCCTGACCTGGCCACGTTCCCGAACTACGGCGTGGTCCGTCCCCGGATGGACTTCGACGAGATGCTGGCCAACGCGGCGAAGGCGGCCGGCGCCCGCATGCACGAGCACACCACCGTCACCAAGGCCATCATCGAGAACGGCCGGGTCGTCGGCGTCGAGGCCAAGCAGGGACCGGAGAAGAACCCGGTCACCTACCGCGCGCCGATCGTCGTCGGCTGCGACGGCGTGTCCGCGCGGCTCGCCCTGAGCGTCGGTCTGCAGAAGGACGACGCCAAGCCCATGGGCGTGGCGGTGCGGCGCTACTACGAGAGCCCGCGCTCGAAGGACGACTACCTCGAGAGCCACCTCGAGCTGTGGGCCCCGGACGGCAAGCTGCTGCCGGGCTACGGCTGGATCTTCGGCATGGGCGACGGCACGGTGAACGTCGGCCTGGGCATCCTGAGCACGTCGAAGGCCTACGGCACCACGGACTACCGCCAGCTGCTCAGGTCCTGGCTCGACGCGACGCCCGAGGAGTGGGGCTTCCGCGAGGAGAACGCGACGAGCCGCATCGGTGGCGCCGCGCTCCCCATGGGCCTCAACCGCAAGCCGCACTACCGGGCAGGCCTCGTGCTCGTCGGCGACGCCGGCGGCATGGTCAACCCGTTCAACGGCGAGGGCATCGGCTACGCCATGGAGTCGGCCAAGATCGCGTCCGAGTCCATCGTCCAGGCGCTCGCGCGGACCGGCGTCAACCGTGAACGAGCGCTCCACGGCTACCCGGTGCGGATCGAGGAGGCGCTCGGCAGTTACTACCGTTTGGGCAACGTCTTCTCGAAGCTCATCGGTAACCCGGCGATCATGCGGACCGCAACGAAGTACGGAATGCCGCGGAAACGCCTGATGAAACTCGTGCTCAAGCTGCTGGCGGGCCTCTACGACCCCAAGGACGGCGACGCAATGGACAAGCTGATCGTGGCCGCCACGAAGCTCGCGCCCAGCGCGTAAATTACTCCGAATAGGTGACGGCACCGGCTCAATACGAGCCGGTGCCGTTTCGCATGTGTCGGGCAAGTTAAAGCCCCAGGTCAGACCCTGTGATCTAGGTCATTTACAGGCGTTCTACACTGGCGAGCGACCTTGTGAATCACTTCACAACAGTCTGAAGAAGCTTGTGAACTGTTTCACAAGCGTTTGTTAGGTTCGCCTAACAAACGAGTCGGAGAACAACACCCTTAGGGTGCGGTCGACCGCGAGGAAAGGACGACGGAGCGTGCTTGACCCTTACCTCCCCCTCGTATTGATGTTCGCGCTTGCCGGGGCGTTCGCGCTGTTCTCGGTGACCGCAGCGCCGTACATCGGACCCCGCCGCTACAACAAGGCGAAGCTCGACGCGTACGAGTGCGGCATCGAGCCGAGCCCGCAGCCGGTCGTGGGTGGTGGGCGCATGCCCGTCGCCTACTACCTGACGGCGATGCTGTTCATCTTGTTCGACATCGAAATGGTCTTCCTCTACCCGTTCGCCGTAGCGGCCGACAAGCTCGGCCTGTTCGGGCTGGTGGAGATCGTCCTGTTCGTCGCCACGGTCGGCTTCGCGTACGTCTACGTGTGGCGTCGCGGCGGCCTCGACTGGAACTGAGGAAGTCATGGGTCTCGAGGAGAAGCTCCCGAACGGCATCCTGCTGGTCAGCGTCGAGAAGCTGGTCAACTGGACCCGCAAGTCCTCGCTCTGGCCTGCCACCTTCGGCCTGGCCTGCTGCGCCATCGAGATGATGACGACGGGTGGTCCGCGCTACGACCTGGCCCGCTTCGGCATGGAGGTCTTCCGGGCCTCACCGCGCCAGGCGGACCTGATGATCGTGGCCGGCCGCGTCACCAACAAGATGGCCCCGGTGCTGCGGCAGATCTACGACCAGATGCCCGAGCCGCGCTGGGTGCTGGCCATGGGCGTGTGCGCCAGCACCGGCGGCATGTTCAACAACTACGCGGTGGTGCAGGGCGTCGACCACGTCGTGCCCGTCGACATGTACCTGCCGGGCTGCCCGCCGCGGCCGGAGATGCTGATGGACGCGATCCTCAAGATCCACGCCAAGATCATGGACGAGCCGCTGGGCGCCGTGCGCGCCAAGGCACTCGCCGACTCGGGCTACCGCACCGATCTCATCCCGTCGTCCGAGCGTTTTGCGAGGAAGAAGTGACCGAGCCAGGGGGAGAGCACTCCAGCGTCAACCGCGCGGGAGAAGACCTCGAGAAGACCAACCCGACAGAGGCGAAGGCCAAGGCGCCGATCCTCGCGGGCAAGGAGCGCAAGGGCCTCTTCGGCGTCACCGGCTCCGGCGACACGTCCGGCTTCGGTGGCCTGCGCCTGCCCGCCCACGTCGCCGCGCCCGCCGAGCGCCCGTACGGCGGCTGGTTCGACGAGGTCGCGGACGAGCTGTTCGCCTCGATCAGCGAGAAGGGCCTGCCCGCCGACACGGTGCAGCAGGTCACGGTCGACCGCGGCGAGATCACCTTCTACCTCAAGCCGGAGACGCTGCTGGAGGTCGCGCGCATCTGCCGCGACACCCCGTCGCTGCGCTTCGAGCTGTGCAGCTCGGTGTCCGGTGTGGACTACGGCGCCGGCGTGGCGCAGCGCCTGCACTCGGTCACCCACCTCACGTCGATGACGTACCGCCGCCGCATCCGGCTGGAGGTCGCGGTCGACGTCGAGCACCCGCACGTGCCGAGCCTCGTCGAGGTCTACCCGACCTCGGACTGGCAGGAGCGCGAGACCTGGGACATGTTCGGGATCGTCTACGACGGTCACCCCGGACTGACCCGCATCCTCATGCCGGACGACTGGGACGGCCACCCGCAGCGCAAGGACTACCCGCTGGGCGGCATTCCGGTCGAGTACAAGGGCGCGGAGATTCCTCCGCCGGACCAGAGGCGGTCGTACTCATGACCGAGCGGCTTTCGGACGTCACCACCGGGACGAACACCAGCTCGACCGGCAGCGACAGCACGGACGACGTCAACACCCGCACCAGCGTCGACGCCGAGATCGCGGAGTCGCGCAGGACCACCGAGGGCACCGTCTACACGGTGACCGGTGGCGACTGGGACGAGGTGCTCGCGGACGCGGTCCACGACGAGCGCATCGTCATGAACCTCGGCCCGCAGCACCCCTCGACGCACGGCGTGCTGCGCCTGGTCCTGGAGCTCGAGGGCGAGACGGTCACGCACGCCCGCAGCGTCATCGGCTACCTGCACACCGGCATCGAGAA
This sequence comes from Lentzea sp. CA-135723, assembly GCF_050936595.1. NCBI lineage: Bacteria > Bacillati > Actinomycetota > Actinomycetes > Pseudonocardiales > Pseudonocardiaceae > Lentzea > Lentzea sp. CA-135723. The sequence continues at coordinate 6,312,856 of NZ_JBNJMK010000001.1, forward strand.
GAACGTCGAGTACCGGAACTGGGTGCAGGGCGTCACGTTCGTGACGCGCACGGACTACCTCGCGCCGCTGCACCACGAGGCCGCGTACTGCATGAGCGTCGAGAAGCTCCTCGGCGTCACGGTGCCGGACAAGGCGCAGGCGATCCGCGTGCTCCTCATGGAGCTCAACCGGATCAGCTCGCACCTCGTCGCGCTCGCCACCGGCGGCATGGAGCTCGGCGCCCTCACCGGCATGACCTCCGGCTTCCGCGAGCGCGAGGAAGCGCTGCACCTGCTGGAGCACCTCACCGGCCTGCGGATGAACCACGCGTTCATCCGTCCCGGCGGTCTCGCGCAGGACCTCCCGACGGACGCGGTCGAGAAGATCAACGCGTTCGTCAAGGTCATGGAGAAGCGGCTCCCGGACTACGACAAGCTGCTCACCGGCCAGCCGATCTGGCGCAACCGCCTCGCGGGCGTGGGCTACCTGCCCGTCGACGCGTGCCTCGCGCTCGGCATCACCGGCCCGATCCTGCGTTCCGCCGGCCTCGGCTGGGACCTGCGCAAGGTCGAGCCGTACTGCGGCTACGAGAACTACAACTTCGACGTTCCCACCTCGAACGCGGCGGACTGCTTCGCGCGGTACCTGCTGCGCCTCGAGGAGATGCACCAGTCGCTGAAGATCATCAAGCAGGTCGTGAAGAGCCTGCCGACCGGTCCGGTGATGGTCGAGGACGCGAAGATCGCGTGGCCCGCGCAGCTCACGATCGGCAGCGACGGCATGGGCAACTCGCTCGAGCACGTCCGCAAGATCATGGGCCAGTCCATGGAGTCCCTGATCCACCACTTCAAGCTGGTGACCGAGGGCTTCAAGGTTCCGGCAGGCCAGGTCTACGTGCCGGTCGAGTCGCCGCGCGGCGAGCTCGGCTACCACGTCGTCTCCGACGGCGGCACCAGGCCGATGCGCGTGCACCTGCGCGAACCGAGCTTCGTGAACCTCCAGTCGATGCCCGCGATGTGCGAGGGCGGCATGGTCGCCGACGTGATCGCCGCCGTCGCCTCGATCGACCCGGTGATGGGTGGTTGCGACCGATGACTCAGGCAGCTGAGAACACCACGTTCGACCAGTCCACTGTGGACAGGGCGCAGGCGATCATCGCCCGCTACCCGCAGTCCCGCAGCGCGCTGCTCCCGATGCTGCACCTCGTGCAGTCCGTCGAGGGGTACGTCTCGCAGGAGGGCATCCGGTTCTGCGCCGGGCAGCTCGACCTGAGCGAGGCCGAGGTCAGCGCGGTCGCGACGTTCTACACGATGTACAAGCGCCGTCCCTGCGGTGAGCACCTGGTCAGCGTGTGCACCAACACGCTGTGCGCGGCGCTCGGCGGCGACGCGATCTACCAGACCCTCAAGGACCACCTCGGCGTGGGCCACGAGGAGACCGCGGGCGAGCCGGGCACGCCGGGCTCGATCACCCTGGAGCACGCCGAGTGCCTCGCCGCGTGCGACCTCGGCCCCGTTCTCCAGGTGAACTACGAGTTCTACGACAACCAGACGTCCGAGAAGGCGCTGGGACTCGTGAAGGCGTTGCAGTCGGGGGAGAAGCCCGCCCCGACGCGCGGCGCGCCGCTCACCGACTTCAAGCAGGCCGAGCTCCAGCTCGCCGGGTTCTTCGAGGGTCGCGACGCCGACCTCGACGGCCCGTCGGCGGCGCCGGAGACGCTGGCCGGTGCGCAGATCGCCAAGGACCGAGGCTGGGACGCGCCCGCGATGCCGTCGAACGCCGAATTCCCTGCCCTGCCGGAAAAGAAGTAGGGGATCACCAATGGTTGACCCGCTGACTCCCGTTCTCACCAAGCGCTGGACCGAGCCCAGGTCCTGGACCATCGAGACCTACGAGCGCACCGGTGGCTACACCGCCCTGCCCAAGGCGCTGAAGGCCCACCCGGACCAGCTCATCCAGCAGTGCAAGGACTCCGGGCTGCGCGGCCGCGGCGGCGCGGGGTTCCCCACCGGCATGAAGTGGGGCTTCATCCCGCAGGGCGACGGCAAGCCGCACTACCTCGTCATCAACGCCGACGAGGGCGAGCCGGGCACCTGCAAGGACATCCCCACCATGATGGCGGACCCGCACTCGCTGATCGAGGGCGTGATCATCACGTCGTACGCGATCCGCGCGAACTTCGCGGCGATCTACGTCCGCGGCGAGGTCCTGCACTGCATCCGCCGCCTCAACGCGGCGGTGCGCGAGGCGTACGCCAAGGGGTACCTGGGCAAGGACATCCTCGGCAGCGGGTTCGACCTGGACGTCGTGATCCACGCCGGCGCCGGCGCGTACATCTGCGGTGAGGAGACCGCGCTGCTCGACTCGCTGGAGGGCCGCCGCGGCCAGCCGCGGCTCAAGCCGCCGTTCCCCGCGACCTCGGGCCTCTACGCGTCGCCCACTGTCGTGAACAACGTCGAGACCATCGCCTCGGTTCCCTTCATCGTCAACGGTGGCGCGGACTGGTTCCGCGAGATGGGTCGCGACCGGTCGCCCGGTCCGAAGATCTACTCGCTGTCCGGTCACGTCGAGCGCCCCGGCCAGTACGAGGCGCCGATGGGCACCACGCTCCGGCAGCTGCTGGAGATGGCCGGTGGCATGAAGGACGGCATCCCGATCAAGTTCTGGACGCCGGGTGGCTCGTCCACCCCGCTGTTCACCGCGGAGCACCTCGACGTGCCGCTGGACTTCGAGGGCGCCGCCGAGGCCGGTTCGATGCTGGGCACCACCGCCCTGCAGATCTTCAACGAGACCGTGTCCGTGCCGTGGGCCGTCATGAAGTGGACGGAGTTCTACAAGCACGAGTCGTGCGGCAAGTGCACGCCGTGCCGCGAGGGCACGTACTGGCTCGTGCAGATCCTGCAGCGGATGGTCGCGGGCAACGGCACGGCGAGCGACATCGACACGTTGCTCGACGTCTGCGACAACATCCTCGGCCGTTCCTTCTGCGCGCTGGGTGACGGTGCCGTCAGCCCGATCACCAGTGGCATCAAGTACTTCAAGGACGAGTTCCTGGCCCTCTGCGACCAGAACTCCAAGGTCCTGGCTGGAGCGAACGCATGACCATCGCCCCTGACAAGAACAGCACCGACGACGTCGTCGTGCCCGAGGGTCACGTCAAGCTCGTCATCGACGGCGAGACCGTCGTCGCGCCCAAGGGCGAGCTGCTGATCCGCACGGCCGAGCGCCTCGGCACGGTCATCCCGCGCTTCTGCGACCACCCGCTGCTGGAGCCCGCGGGCGCCTGCCGCCAGTGCCTCGTCGAGGTCGAGATGGGCGGCCGGCCGATGCCGAAGCCGCAGGCCTCCTGCACGATGACGGTCGCGGACGGCATGGTCGTGAAGACCCAGCTGACCTCGCCGGTCGCCGACAAGGCCCAGCAGGGTGTGATGGAGCTGCTGCTCATCAACCACCCGCTGGACTGCCCGATCTGCGACAAGGGCGGTGAGTGCCCGCTGCAGAACCAGGCGATCGCCCACGGCCGCAGCGACTCCCGCTTCCACGAGCACAAGCGGACGTTCCCGAAGCCGATCAACATCTCCACGCAGGTGCTGCTCGACCGCGAACGCTGCGTGCTCTGCCAGCGCTGCACGCGGTTCTCCGCGCAGATCGCCGGCGACCCGTTCATCGAGCTGCTCGAACGCGGTGCGCACCAGCAGATCGGCATCGCCGAGGAGAAGCCCTTCCAGAGCTACTTCTCGGGCAACACCATCCAGATCTGCCCGGTCGGCGCGCTGACGTCGGCGGCCTACCGCTTCCGCGCCCGGCCGTTCGACCTCGTGTCGACGCCGAGCGTCTGCGAGCACTGCTCCTCCGGCTGCGCCGAGCGCACCGACTACCGGCGGGGCAAGGTGCAGCGCAAGCTCGCCGGCGACGACCCGCAGGTCAACGAGGAGTGGATCTGCGACAAGGGCCGCTTCGCCTTCCGCTACGCCACGACCGGCGACCGCATCAAGCGGCCGCTCGTCCGCGACGCGGAGAGCGGCGAGCTGCGCGAGGCGTCGTGGACCGAGGCGCTGCAGGTCGCGTCCGCGGGTCTGGCGGCGGCACGGGACGCGCACGGCGTCGGCGTGCTGACCGGTGGCCGGCTGACCGTCGAGGACGCCTACGCGTACTCGAAGTTCGCCCGGATCGCGTTGAACACCAACGACATCGACTTCCGCGCCCGGCCGCACAGCGCCGAGGAGCTGGAGTTCCTGTCCGGCACCACGGTGTTCACGAACCCGGACAACGGCGTCACCTTCCAGGGCATCGAAGCCGCGCCGGCCGCGCTGCTGGTCGCGTTCGAGCCTGAAGAAGAGGCGCCGATCGTCTTCCTGCGCCTGCGCAAGGCCGCCCGCACCGGCCGGACGAAGGTCTTCCACCTCGGCCAGTTCACGACCCCGGCCGTGGAGAAGACGTTCGGCACGCTGCTCGCCTGCGTGCCCGGTGCCGAGGCGAACGCGATCAACGCCCTGCCGGAGCACGCTTCCGACGTCGTGGAGCTGCTCGGCAAGCCCGGCGCGGTGATCCTGGTCGGCGAACGCGCCGCCGTGATCCCCGGCGCGTTCACCGCGGTCGCCCGGCTCGCGGAGCGCACCGGCGCCAAGGTCGCGTGGATTCCCCGCCGTGCCGGTGAGCGCGGCGCGCTCGCGGTCGGTGCCACGCCGAACCTGCTGCCCGGAGGCCGCCACGTCAGCAACGCCACCGCGCGCACCGAGGTCGAGCGCACCTGGGGCGTTGAGGAGGGCTCGCTGCCCGCGACGCCCGGCCGTGACACCACGGGCATCCTCGAGGCCGCCGCGAACGGCGAGCTGTCCGGCCTGCTGGTCGGCGGCGTCGACCCGTTCGACCTGCCGGACCCGCGGCTCGCGGAGAAGGCGTTGGCGGGAGCCGGTTTCGTCGTCAGCCTGGAGATGCGGCCGAGCGCGGTCACCGCGTACGCCGACGTCGTGCTCCCGATCGCCCCGGCGGTCGAGAAGGCGGGCAGCTTCCTCAACTGGGAGGGCCGCCGCCGCGAGTTCGGCCTGACGCTCGAAGGCACCGGCGCGCTGCCGGACTGCCGCGTGCTCGACACCCTCGCGGTGGAGATGGACGCGGACCTGTTCACGCAGACGCCCGCCGCCTCGGCCGCCGACCTGGCCCGGCTCGGCGAGGGCGCCGTCACCGGCTCCTCGCTGAACGTCGCCGCGCCACTGGCCTCCCCGGCCGGACCCGGCAAGGCCGTCCTCGCCACCTGGCACCGCCTGATCGGCAACGGCTCGCTGCAGGTCGACGAGCCGCACCTGGCCGGCACGGCCCGCCCGGTCGTCGCGAAGATCGCCGAGGCCACCGCGGAGCAGTTCGGCCTGACCTCGGGCGGGTACGTGACGGTCTCCACCGACCGCGGCGCGATCACGCTCCCGGTCGAGACCGACGACCTGCCCGAGGGCGTCATCTGGCTGCCCACCAACTCGGGTGACGTGACCGTCCGCGCCACCCTCGGCGCGGGCCACGGCTCGATCGTCTCCGTCAGCGGAGGAAAGTCATGATCCAGAAGGTTCTCGCCGCGGACAACGGCAAGACCGCCGAGCTGCTCGCGGACGACCCGATCTGGCTGGTGCTGGTCAAGGTCGTCGCGATCTTCGCGTTCCTCGTGGTCATGACCCTGTTCATGATCAACTGGGAGCGCAAGGTCGTCGCGCGCATGCAGCACCGCCCCGGCCCCAACCGGGTCGGCCCGAACGGCTGGCTCCAGTCGCTCGCGGACGGTCTGAAGCTCGCGTTCAAGGAGGACATCCGCCCGGTCCTCGCGGACAAGTGGGTGTTCTTCCTCGCCCCGGTGATCTCCTGCATCCCCGCGTTCCTCGCGTTCTCGGTGATCCCGCTCGCGGGTGAGGTCAACCTGTTCGGCGAGCAGACCGCGCTGCAGCTCGTCGACCTCCCGGTCGGCGTGCTCGTGGTGCTCGCCTGCTCCTCGATCGGCGTCTACGGCATCGTGCTGTCCGGCTGGGCCTCCGGCTCGCCGTACCCGCTGCTCGGCGCGCTGCGGTCGGCCGCCCAGGTCATCTCGTACGAGATCGCGATGGGCCTGTCGATCGTCGCGGTGATCATGTTCACCGGCTCGATGTCGACCGGTGACATCGTCGGCGCGCAGGCGACCACGGTGCTCGGGTTCGCACCCGGCTGGTTCGGCCTCCTGCTGTTCCCCAGCTTCGCGATCTACGTCGTGGCCATGGTCGGTGAGACCAACCGCGCCCCGTTCGACCTCCCCGAGGCCGAGTCGGAGCTCGTCGGTGGCTTCCACACGGAGTACAGCTCGCTGAAGTTCGCGCTGTTCTTCCTCGCCGAGTACGTGAACATGGTGACGGTGTCGGCGCTCGCGACGACGCTCTTCCTCGGTGGCTACCACGCCCCGTGGAGCGGCGACTTCATGAACACCGGCTGGTGGGGCCTGCTCTGGTTCATCATCAAGACGCTGGCCTTCCTGTTCCTCTTCATCTGGCTGCGCGGCACCCTGCCCCGCATGCGCTACGACCAGTTCATGCGCCTGGGCTGGAAGGTGCTGGTCCCGACCAGCCTCGTCTGGATCATGGCCGTCGCGGTCATCCGCACCGGTGCGATCCAGCAGCTCTCCACGGCGCAGCGGCTCATCGCGCTCGGCGTCATCGTCGGGCTCGTGCTGCTGGTCTCGTTCCTGCTGCCGGACAAGAAGGTCCAGGACACCAAGGGCGTTCCGCTCGCGGGTTCGGGCTTCCCCGTCCCGCCGCTCGACCTCGCGGTCCCCAAGTCAGCGCCCAAGCGCAAGGTCAAGGTCGCCACCATTCCCCAGGAAACGGCTGCCGTCACCACCGGTAAGGAGGCTGAGTAGGGATGTTCGAGTCCCTGAAAGGCTTCGGCGTCACCTTCGGCACCATGTTCAAGAAGGTGGTGACGGAGGAGTACCCCGAGGTCAAGAAGGTGACCGCGCCGCGGTTCCACGGCCGTCACCAGCTGAACCGGCACCCGGACGGGCTGGAGAAGTGCGTCGGCTGCGAGCTGTGCGCGTGGGCCTGCCCCGCGGACGCGATCTTCGTCGAGGGTGGCGACAACACCGAGGAAGCCCGCTACTCACCGGGTGAGCGCTTCGGTGCCGACTACCAGATCAACTACCTGCGCTGCATCGGCTGCGGCCTGTGCATCGAGGCCTGCCCGACCCGTTCGCTCACGATGACGAACGAGTACGAGCTCGCCGACGACAACCGCCAGGACCTGATCTTCACCAAGGAAGACCTGCTCGCCCCGCTGCTGCCCGGCATGGAGCAGCCGCCGCACCCGATGCGGCTCGGCGAGAACGAGCAGGACTACTACGTGAACGGTCCGCAGCTGGCGAAGGTGGCCCAAGAAGGAGCGGGGGAGAAGCAGTGAGCCTTCTCGTCAGCTTCCTCGCGCAGCAGCAGCCGGAACCGGTGCAGCGCGTGGTCGACACGGTCACCACCGGCGAGGCGATCTCGTTCTGGGTGCTCGGCCCGCTGGCCCTGGCCGGCGCGCTCGGCATGCTGTTCGCGCGCAACGCCGTGCACTCCGCGCTCTGGCTCGTCGTGACGATGCTCAGCCTCGGTGTGCTGTACATGGTCCAGCAGGCGCCGTTCCTCGGCTTCGTGCAGATCATCGTCTACACCGGCGCGATCATGATGCTGTTCCTGTTCGTGCTGATGATGGTCGGCAGGGACAGTTCGGACTCCGTCGTCGAAGTCATCCGGGGACAACGACTCGCGGCCGCGTTGCTCGGCATCGGGTTCGCGGTCCTGATGGTCGGCTCGGTCGCCCGCGCGCTCACGTCCGTCGACTCCCGCGGTCTCGCCGAGGCGAACACGACGAACGGCGGCAACGTAGGCAACATCGGCCAGAAGCTCTTCACGGACTACCTGTTCGCGTTCGAGCTCACGTCGGCGCTGCTGATCACCGCCGCGCTCGGCGCGATGATCCTGGCCTTCGTCGGCCGTGACGGGAAGCCCGCCAAGAAGACGCAGAAGGAACTCGTCGAGGAGCGCTTCCAGGAGGGCAAGCGGGTCGGCTCGCTGCCCGGTCCCGGTGTCTTCGCCACCGCCAACTCGGTGGCCACTCCCGCACTGCTGCCGGACGGCACCGTGTCGGAGGAGTCGCTGTTCGAGGTCATCGAGGCGACCGACAAGTCCAAGCTCTCGGACGACGTCGCCGGGGTGGCCGGCACCGCCCACGAGGCGGACGCGCACGCGCTCAAGGGAAGTGAGTCGTGACCCCCACCTACTACCTGCTGCTGTCGGCACTGCTGTTCAGCATCGGCGCCGTCGGCGTCCTGGTGCGCCGCAACGCCATCGTGGTCTTCATGTGCGTCGAGCTCATGCTCAACGCGGTCAACCTGAGCCTCGTGACGTTCGCGCGGATCAACGGCTCGCTCGACGGTCAGGTGATGGCGTTCTTCGTGATGGTCGTCGCCGCGGCGGAGGTCGTCGTCGGCCTCGCGATCATCATGTCCATCTTCCGGACGCGTCGCTCGGCCTCGGTCGACGACTCGAACCTGCTGAAGTACTGAGGGGTCACCGGTGACGGAACCTGTTGCCGCCAGCGGGGTCGCTTCTCTCGCCTGGCTTCTGTTGGCGCTGCCCGCGTTCGGCGCGGCGGTGCTGTTGGTCAGTGGCAAGCGCGCCGACAAGTGGGGCCACCTGCTCGGCAGCGCGACGCTCCTGGCGTCGTTCGGCTACGCGCTCGCGTTGTTCTTCTCGACCGCCGGCATCTCCAACGCCGAGGAGCGGGTGCAGAACCTGCACCTGTTCAACTGGATCGACGTCAACGCGCTGACCGTCGAGTTCGGACTGCGGCTCGACCCGCTGTCGCTCACGTTCGTGCTGCTGATCACCGGTGTGGGCTCGCTGATCCACATCTACTCGATCGGCTACATGGCGCACGAGGAAGGCAGGCGGAAGTTCTTCGCCTACCTGAACCTCTTCGTGTCCGCGATGCTCCTGCTGGTGCTGGGCAACGGTTTCGTGACCCTGTACTTCGGCTGGGAGGGCGTCGGTCTCGCCTCGTACCTGCTGATCGGCTGGTACCAGTACAAGCCGGAAGCGGCGTCGGCGGCCAAGAAGGCCTTCCTGATGAACCGCGTCGGTGACCTGGGCCTCGCCATCGCGATCTTCCTGATGTTCAACAAGCTCGGGACGACGCAGTACACCGAGGTCTTCAGCCGCGTCAGCGAGTTCTCCTCCGCCGAGGTCCTCGCGATCACGCTGCTGCTGCTCCTCGGCGCCTGCGGCAAGTCGGGTCAGTTCCCGCTCCAGGCCTGGTTGCCGGACGCGATGGCAGGCCCGACCCCGGTGTCCGCCCTGATCCACGCGGCGACGATGGTCACCGCGGGCGTGTACCTCATCGCCCGCTCGAACCCGCTCTACAACCTGAGCGAGGACGGCCGCCTGGTCGTCATGATCATCGGTGGCGTCACGCTGCTGATCGGCTGCATCATCGGTTGCGCCTACGACGACTTCAAGAAGGTCCTGGCGTACTCGACGGTCTCGCAGATCGGTTACATGATCCTCGCCGTGGGCCTCGGCCCGATCGGCTACGCGCTCGGCATCATGCACCTGCTGACGCACGGCTTCTTCAAGGCCGGGCTCTTCCTCGGTGCCGGTTCGGTCATGCACGGCATGAACGACGAGGGCAACATCCGCCGGATGGGCGGGCTCTACAAGTTCCTGCCGATCACCTTCGTCACCTGGACGCTCGGCTACCTCGCGCTGATCGGCATCCCGCCGTTCGCCGGTTACTTCTCCAAGGACGCCATCATCGCGGCGGCGTTCACGGGCGAGGGCTGGCGGCCGTGGGTCTTCGGTGGCGTCGCCCTGCTCGGTGCCGCGCTGACCGCGTTCTACATGACGCGCCTGCTGATCCTGGTCTTCCTGGGCAAGCCCCGCTGGAAGGACCTGAAGGCGGAGAACGGCAAGGAGTACCACCCGCACGAGTCCCCGCTGACGATGACCGTTCCGATGATCATCCTCGCGGTCGGCTCGATCGGTGGCGGCTGGTTCCTCTCCTCCGGCGGACGTCTCGCCGGGTGGCTCGAGCCCTCGCTGGGAGAGCTGAAGGAGGAGCACGGCGTGATCTCGCACGGCATGGTCGGGATCCTGACGGTCGTGCTCGCGCTGGTCGGCGCCGGTCTCGCGTTCCTGCTCTTCGGCCGCGGCAAGCAGCCCGTCGAACGCCCGGAGCGCGTGTCGTTCCCGGTGCGCGCGGCCCGTGCGGACCTCTACGGCAACGCACTGAACGAGGCGCTGTTCGCGCGGCCGGGCACCTGGCTCACCCGCGCGCTGGTGTTCCTCGACCTGAAGGGCGTCGACGGTGTCGTGAACGGCACCGCGGCGCTGCTCGGCGGTAGCTCCGGCCGGTTGCGCAGGCTGCAGACCGGGTTCGTCCGCTCCTACGCACTGTCCATGCTGCTGGGCTCGATCTTCGTGCTCGGGGCGCTCCTGGTGGTGAGGTTCTCGTGACCTGGGTTCTGATCGCACTGCTGGTGGTGCCGCTGGTCGGCGCGCTGGTGGTGGCGTTCCTGCGCAAGGACGACAAGAAGGCGAAGCTCGTCGCGCTGGCGTTCTCGCTCGTCGAGCTCGTGCTCGCGGTCCTGCTGTGGGCCGCGTACGACCCGGACGGCGACCGCATCCAGCTCGCCACCGGCGTGGACTGGATCCCGGCGTTCGGCGTCCGGCTCTCGTTCGGCATCGACGGCATCGCGCTGGTGATGATCGCGGTCATCGCGCTGCTGATCCCGCTGGTGATCGGTGCCGGCTGGACGGAGAAGCTGCCCGCCGGCCGCACGCAGGGCGGCTACCTCGCGCTGATCCTGATCCAGGAGGCCGTGACGGTCGCGGTGTTCGCCGCCACCGACGTCTTCCTGTTCTACGTGCTGTTCGAGGTCATGCTCATCCCGATGTACTTCCTGATCGGCGGCTACGGCGGCGCGCGCAGGCAGTACGCGGCGGTCAAGTTCTTCCTGTACTCGTTCCTCGGCGGCCTGATCATGCTGGCCTCCGCGATCGGCGCCTACGCGATGGCGTCGGACGAGCTGGGCAAGGGCACGTTCGACTGGGCGACGCTCGTGAAGGTGGTCAGCGACGCCGACTCGACGACGCAGACCTGGCTGTTCCTCGGCTTCTTCCTGGCGTTCGCGATCAAGGCGCCGCTCGTGCCGTTCCACACCTGGCTGCCCGACGCGGCCGCCGAGGCGCCCATCGGCGTCACGGTCATCGTCGTCGGCATCCTGGACAAGGTCGGCACGTTCGGCATGCTGCGCTACCTGCTGCCGATGTTCCCGGAGGCGTCGAAGAACCTGGCGCCGCTGGTGCTCGTGCTCGCGGTGGCCGGTGTCCTTTATGGATCGCTGCTCGCCACGGGCCAGCGGGACATGAAGCGGTTCCTCGCCTACGTCTCGATCGCCCACTTCGGCTTCATCGCGCTCGGCATCTTCTCGTTCACGTCCCAGGCGGGCGTGGGCTCGGTGTCGTACATGCTCAACCACTCGATCTCGACCGGCATGCTGATCCTGGTGGTCGGCATGGTGATCGCGCGCGGTGGTTCGTCGCTGATCTCCGACTACGGCGGCATGTCCAAGGTGGCGCCGCTGCTCGCCGGCATGCTGCTGATCTCCGGTCTGACCACGCTGTCGCTGCCGGGCACGAACTCGTTCGTCTCGGAGTTCCTGGTGCTGATCGGCTCGTTCCCGACGCAGCCGGTGTTCACGATCATCGCGACGGTCGGCATGGTGCTCGCGGCGCTCTACGTGCTGTGGCTCTACCAGCGGATCATGACCGGCCCGCTGCGCGGCGACGCGCTCGTCGGTGCCGCGGCTGGTCCGGGCGCCGTCGGCGACCCGGAGAAGAAGACCACGATCGGCGACCTCAACAAGCGCGAGATCGCCATCCTGGCACCGCTCGTTGTCATCGTGCTGGCCCTCGGGTTCTACCCGCAGCCGGTGCTCGACGTCATCACCCCGACTGTCGGGGCGACGCTGACCGAGGTCGGCGTGACCGACCCGGTCACCGTGCAGGAAGGCAAGTGACGTGAACCTTCTCGTCGCTCAGGCGCAGACGATCGAGGCGCCGGAGATCGATTACGGCGCCATCGCGCCGCTGCTGATCGTGCTCGGCGCGGCCTGCGTCAGCGTGCTGCTGGAGGCGTTGCTGCCCAAGCACCAGCGGTGGGCCGTGCAGCTCGTGCTGACGCTCGTGTCGATGGTCGCCGCCACCGGCACGCTGATCCTGTACGCCACGTCGGACCGCCCGGAGACGGGCGTGGCGACGCTGGCGGGCGCGATCGCGGTCGACTCGCCGTCGCTCTTCCTGTGGGCCACGTTGCTGGTGCTGGCCTTCGGGTCGGTGCTGCTGATCGCTGACCGCTCGGTGGAACCCGGCGGCGCGTTCGTGGCGCAGGCCGCGATCCGTCCCGGCACCGTCCAGGACCGCGCGCAGGCGACGAAGACCGGCATGCAGACCGAGGTCTTCCCGCTCACGCTGTTCGCGCTCGGCGGCATGATGACGTTCGTCGCCTCGAACGACCTGCTGACGATGTTCATCGCGCTGGAAGTCCTGTCGCTGCCGCTGTACCTGCTGTGCGGCCTGGCTCGCCGCCGTCGCCTGCTCTCGCAGGAAGCGGCCGTGAAGTACTTCCTGCTCGGCGCGTTCGCCTCCGCGTTCTTCCTCTACGGCGTGGCCCTGCTCTACGGCTACGCGGGTTCGGTGAAGCTCTCGGCGATCGCGACGGCCGCGGGTGGCACCGACCGTTCCGACACGCTGCTGTTCGCGGGCTTCGGCCTGCTGGTGGTGGGCCTGCTGTTCAAGGCCGCCGTCGGTCCGTTCCACGCCTGGACCCCGGACGTGTACCAGGGCGCGCCGACGCCGGTGACGGCGTTCATGGCCGCCTGCACCAAGGTCGCCGCGTTCGGCGGCATCCTGCGCGTGCTCACGGTCGCGTTCGAGAACACGCAGTGGGAGTGGCGCGGCGTGCTCTACGCCGTCGCGGTCGTGTCGATGGTGATCGGCGCGATCCTGGGCCTGACCCAGACCGACGTGAAGCGCATGATCGCGTACTCCTCGGTGGCGCACGCGGGCTTCCTGCTCATCGGCTCGATCGCGCTGACCCCCGAGGGCGACGCCCCCGGTGTGAGCGCGACCATGTTCTACCTGCTGGCGTACGGCTTCACCACGATCGCCGCGTTCGGCATCGTGTCGCTGGTCCGCAACTCGGACGGCGAGGCGACGCACCTGTCGCAGTGGGCGGGCCTCGCGAAGCGGTCGCCGATCGTGGCGGCCACCTTCACGTTCCTGCTGCTGGCCCTGGCCGGCATCCCGCTGACGTCCGGCTTCATCGGCAAGTTCGTCGTGTTCAGCGCGGCGATCGAGGCCGGCCTGACGCCGCTCGTGGTGATCGCTCTCGTGGCCTCGGCCGTGGCGGCGTTCTTCTACCTGCGGGTGATCGTGCTGATGTACTTCAGCGACCCGGCTCCGGACGGCCCGACCGTCACCGTGCCCGGCGCGTTCACCACGATCGCGATCACGTTGGGTGCCGTCGTGACCTTGGTGCTGGGTTTGTGGCCCACGTTCGTGCTCGATTGGGCGGGTACCGGCACCTTCCTCAGCTAGGTGTACGTAGGCTGCTGGTGTGACCAGTAGCGAGCATGAGGGACCGGGGTTCGCGTTGGTGGACCCCGTGCTCACCGAGGTAGTCCAGGACGGCCTGGCCGAGGTGGAGCGCAACCTGCACGACGTCGTGCAGAGCGAGTTCACCCCGGTCACGGAAACCTCGCTTCACCTTGTGGAGGCGGGCGGGAAGCGGATCCGCCCGCTCTTCACACTGCTCGCATCGCAGTTCGGCGCCGACTGGGACCGGGAGAAGGTCATCAAGGCGGCCACTGTGGTCGAGCTCACCCACCTCGCGACGCTCTACCACGACGACGTCATGGACGAGGCGACCATGCGGCGCGGAGCGGTCTCCGCGAACGTCAAGTGGGACAACAGCATCGCGATCCTGACGGGCGACTTCCTGTTCGCCCACGCGTCCCGGCTGACCGCCGACCTGGGGACGGACGCGGCGCGGATCATCGCGGAGACCTTCTCGTTGCTGGTGACCGGCCAGATGCGCGAGACCGTCGGCCCGCAGCCCGGCGAGGACGCCATCTCCCACTACCTCAAGGTGATCGAGGAGAAGACCGGCTGCCTGATCGCCACGGCGGCCAGGTTCGGCGGCATGTTCTCCGACGCCACCGAGGAGCAGACGGACGCGCTGCGCCGGTACGCCGAGGTGATCGGGGCGGCGTTCCAGATCTCCGACGACGTCATCGACATCGCGTCGCCGTCGGTCACGTCGGGCAAGACGCCCGGCACCGACCTGCGCGAGGGCGTGAAGACGCTGCCGATGCTCTACGCGCTGGCCGACCCGTCCGAGACGCGGCTCGCCGAGCTGCTGGCGGGGCCGATCTCCGACGACGACCTGGTCGACGAGGCCCTGGACCTGCTGCGGAAGTCCGCGGGCATGGACAGGTCCCGCGAGATCCTCGGCGACTACGTCGACAGGGCTCGGGTGGAGCTCAGCAAGCTGCCGGAGTGCCCCGCGAGGGACGCGCTGGAAGAGCTGGCCGTCTACGTGGTGGAGCGCTCTCGTTGATCAGCTGACCGGCGCGAGCGCCTGCTTGCGCCGGTTCCTCAGCGCGTCGAACGTGAAGAACGCCAGGGCGAGCCACACCAGGCCGAACCCGATCCACCGGCTGGCCGGCATCGGCTCGTGCACCACGAACACGCCCCACGCGAACTGCAGGATCGGGGCGATGTACTGGAGCATCCCCATGGTGCTCAACGGGATCAGCCGAGCACCCGCGCCGAACAGCAGCAATGGGATCACCGTCACGAAGCCGGTGGTGACGAGCATCAGCGCGTGGCCGGTGCCCTCGGAGGTGAACGTGTTCGCGCTGCCGAGTGTGAGCAGGTAGACCAACGCGATCGGCGCGATGACGGCGTTCTCCGCGGTCAGGCTGGAGATCGCGTCCAACGGCACCTTCTTCTTCAGCAGGCCGTAGGTGCCGAAGGAACACGCCAGGACCAGCGAGATCACCGGAAGCCTGCCGTAGTCGATGGTGAGCACGATCACAGCGATCACGGCCACGCCGATGGCCGCGACCTGAGTGATGCGCAATCGTTCCTTGAGGAAGATCATGCCCAGTGCCACGCTCACCAACGGGTTGATGAAGTAGCCGAGGGCGGCCTCGACGACATGATGGCTGTTGACGGCGTAGATGTAGACGCCCCAGTTCACCGTGATCAAGACGGCGGCTGAGGTAACGATGAGCCAGCCTTTCCCGGATAGTTCCAGGAGAGGACGCCAGCGCCGGAGCACTGCGACGACGATGGCGAGGGTGACGAACGACCAGACGATCCGGTGCGCGAGCACCTCGACCGGCTGGGCGGGTACGAGGAGTGGCCAGTACGCCGGGAACAGGCCCCAAAGGACGTAGGCGAGTGCGCCGTAGGTGACCCCTCGCCCCTGGGTGTGAACTTCTGGCGAAGTGATGGCCGACGTGGTCAGAGGGGGCACAAAATCCCACTCTACGCTGGGCTTTCGACCCGTTATTTGCGCTGAACGGCGTAGTGACGGAGCATCATCAAAGGCACTGTAGTTTGGCCATGCTCACCCTTCCGAGTGAGTGGGGTCGGAGTGTGGTCTTAGAAGGGGCTTACCCGTGAACATCTTCGGGCAGGTCTGGCTGTGGAGCCTGCTGTCCTTCGTTGCGGGAGTGCTGCTCACCTGGTTGGTGATGGTGCGCCCCGCGCGAAAGCAGATCGCCGACCTGGATGATCAACTTCTCGACGCGCGCAGGGCGGCCAAGCCGGTCCCGGCCGCCGTCACCGTCGACGACTTCGAGGTCGACGAGTGGGAGGCCGCGCCGCCGCGATCGCTGAGCGACGAGGTGCTGACGCCGCCGTCGCCCGCTCCGGCGCTGCCGCCGGCGCCCGCGCCGTACGTCGAGCCGCCCGCGTACTTCGGTGAGCCGGCGCCCGTGCAGCCGCCACCGCCGTTGCTGCCACCGCCGGCGCCTCCCGTCGTGGAGGAGCCCGCGCCGCACGAGACCACGACGTTCGACGCCCAGCCTGAGCTGGACGAGGAGCCCGCCGCGCCGGTCCGCCAGTACCTGGAGCCCGAAGAGGCGCAGCGCCGCTTCGAGGAGCAGCTGGCCGAGCAGAAGGCACTGGCCGACGCCGAGGACGACCGCCCCCGCTCGCTGTTCGAGCGGCTGGCGCCCGAGGTGCCGCCGGAGACCCCGGCGGAGCAGACCACGGTCCTGTCGCAGTCGGGCCTCGAGGCCGCGGACTTCGACGACGAGCCGGAGCTGCCCGCCGAGCAGACCTCGACCCTGCCGCCGGTCGCCGAGCCCGGCGCCCCCGCGCTCTCGCCGACGGCCGGTCCCGAGGTCGAGCAGCCGGACGACTTCATCTACCAGCCGCGCGAGGTCTGGTCCCGGGAAGAGCAGGAGGTCTTCCAGGACGAGGCCGCCGAGCAGGAGGACGAGCCCGCGCGCACCCGCTCCGAGCAGACGACGTTCATCGCCGTCGACGAGAGCAGCTGGCCCGGCAACGACCTCACCGGCGAGTACCCGGCGCTGCGCGACGACTTCTCCGGCCAGCTCGACGGGTTCACCGAGCCCGAGACCGAGGTCGAGCCGGAGACCGCCGCCGAGCAGACCGGCCTGATCGAGCCGATCGACCTGGACGCGCCGCACGTCCGCAACGGCGTCTTCGAGACGACGTCGGCCGAGGAGCCCCTGTTCGCGGAGCACGAGCCGGAGC
This sequence comes from Lentzea sp. CA-135723, assembly GCF_050936595.1. Taxonomy (NCBI): domain Bacteria; kingdom Bacillati; phylum Actinomycetota; class Actinomycetes; order Pseudonocardiales; family Pseudonocardiaceae; genus Lentzea; species Lentzea sp. CA-135723. The sequence continues at coordinate 6,329,674 of NZ_JBNJMK010000001.1, forward strand.
AGGAACCGGCGTCCGAGTCCGCGCACGCGTTGCGGGAGGAACCGGCCCACGAGGAGCCGGTCCACCAGGAGCCGGTTCACCAGGAGCAGGCGTACGAGGAACCGGTCTACGAGGAGCGGGTCTACGAGGAGTTCGTCGCTCCCGAGCACACCGGCTCGTTCACCATGCCGTTCACGACGCCGGGTGCCCCGCCGCCCGCGCCGTTCTCGGCGTTCGAGCCGCGCGTCGAGGCCGAGGAGGTGCCGGAACGCACCCCGCGTGCCGTCGGTGCCGCCTTCTCGCACGGCACGGAGACCCCGGCGGCTCCGGTCGCCGAGCCGCCCCGCTCGCGGTCGTTGTTCGAGCCGCTGCTCGAGGCCGACGAGCCGTTGCCCGCGCTGGGCCAGACCCGCACGCTCCCGGACACGAGCAACGACCAGCCGTTCGTGCCGACGTTCGTGCCGAGCGACGAGCCCCTGCTGGCCGCCCCGCCGGAGCCGGAACCGGAGCCCGTCGAACTGCCGCAGCGGCACACCGAGGCGGGTCTGCCGATCCGCGAGGCACGCCGCAGCACGATGCAGCAGCAACGCCAGCAGAGCTTCCCGGCGTTCTCGGCCTTCGAGTCCGCGAAGCCGGAGGCCCCCGCGGCCGCCCCGGCACTCCCGGTGCGTCCCCGCCCGGTCGGTTTCTCGCCGTCCACCGGCGGCGCCCCCGCGCCCGCGGCTGGAGGCGCGCCGGCCCGGTTCCAGCAGCCGGAGGGCTTCAACCCGCGCTCGCCGTTCGGTCCCGGCTCGGTGCTGCCGAAGTCGGACGGCCACGCGCCGGCCGCGGACTTCGCGGTGAAGGCCACGCTGACCGGCCGCCGTTACTACTCGGAGGGGTCGGCGAACTTCACCGGCACCCGCGCGGACGTGTGGTTCCGCACCGAGGCGGACGCCGAGAAGGCCGGTTTCCGCCCCGCTCCCTGATCGATTACCGCCAAATGGAACGCTGTTCTGGCAGCTCGTGACATGCGCCGATAGCTTCGGCGCATGTCATCCGAGCTGGCGAAATCGCAGATCTCCTCGACGATCGTGGACTCGATCGAGGATCTGAAGGGCACCCACCACGGCTTCCGCCGAGCCCACGCCCGAGGCTTCGTCTACGAAGCCGTGTTCACCCCGTCCGGCGCCGCGGCCCCGTTCACGACGGCGCCACACCTGCAGGGCGCGCCGGTCCGCGCGACCGTCCGCTTCTCGCACACCGACGCCAACCCGCACGCGTTCGACAGCGACCGTTCCGTGCGCGGCTTCGCGACGAAGTTCCACCTCGCCGACGGCACCAACACCGACCTGGTGATGGTGAACGTGGAGCGGTTCGTGGCGGCGACGCCCGAGGAGTTCGTGGACTTCATCAAGGCGGCCAAGGCGGACACCGACGCTGCCGATCCCTCGGTGCCGCACATCAAGTCGTTCGTGGGAGCGCACCCGACCGTCGGCCCCGCTCTGGTGGCGGCGAAGTCGGTCGGAATCCCCGAGAGCTACGGCACGTCCCAGTACTGGGCGATCCACGCGTTCCTGTGGCGTGACGCTTCAGGCGTCGTGCGCCCCGTGCGCTACTCATGGGTGCCGGAAGCAGGTGTCGTGGACGCCGAGGACTCTTCTTCGTGGACCCCGCACCACCTCACCGAGGAACTGCGTTCGCGCCTGCCGATCTCGTTCGTGCTGCGCGTGACGTTCGGCGAGCCGGGCGACCCGACGCACGACTCGACCGTGGCGTGGCCGTCCGACCGGAGTGCTGTGGACGTCGGCCGGATCGAGATCACCGCCGAGGCCGAGGACCAGGAGCACTGGCAGGCGCAGGTGTTCGACCCGACCGCGCTGGTAGACGGCATCGAGGTGTCGGACGACCCGGTGCTGGCCGCCCGCAGCACCATCTACGCGGTCTCCTACGACCGCCGCTCGCACCAGCGGTAGACATGAGAAGGCCCCCACCGAACGTTCGATCGGGGGCCTTCTCGGCGGGCCTTACCGGACCCAGACGTAGGAGTAGACGTAGTAGGCAACGGGCTTGCGCTTGCGGTCAGGTGCGAGCAGCAGGTACCCGAGGTCTGCTTCGGAGGTCTTCACGCACACGATGATGTGCTCCGACTCCAGCTGGTCCTCGTTGAGACGGTCCACCCACTTGTCCTGTTCCACGGCGAGGCACTCGGCTTCACCGGGGTAGTCGGTGGCCTTGCCGGGCTCCGACCACTCGTAGGTGTCGTACGGCGCGAGCTTGGCTCCGTTGATCATGCTGAGCTCGCCGGTCACGTGGTCGTAGCGCAGATCCGCCCGCAGGCCGGCCTGGGACCGTTCCAGATCCACGTCGGTGTCCGGGCTCGTGGCGTGGAAGTCGAACTCCTCGATGTCCTCCCGCGCGGGCCCGCGCACGTCGTCCTTCTTCGACGGCGGCCCGCTGTCGGTCAGCTTGACCGTGGCTCCGGGATCGGCGTGGATGACGATGCGGTTGCGCTCGACCTCCTGGATGAACCTCCCGTTCATCTCCACCGTGATCTTGCGGCCGGTGTTGATCCGGGTCGCGTCGCAGGTCTGACCGTTGCTGTCCTGCCGGCAGACGATGAGCTGGGTGACGTCGGAGGGTTCGGGGGTCAACGGCTTGCCGTCGGGCTTGACCACCTCGCCCGTGGAACCACCCATCTTGACCACGCCGATCGGCGTGACGACCTTCGAGTCCAGCTGGACCTTGAGCGACTGACCGTCGAACTCGAACGAGATCGGTGCGAAAGCGGGCTGGAACGAGATGTGGCCGCGTGGGCTTTCCAGCTCTTCGGAGTTGCCTGGCGGAGGACGTTCGGGAAGCCCGTAGGACGAGGAGCGTGTTGTCGAACAAGCGCCGAGTCCGAGGGAGAAAACCAACAACAGCACGGAGATCGCGGTAGTACCGCGTATGGCCGGGTCCTTCACGTCGCTTAGACGAAGACGATCACGAATCCGTTGCGATTACAGGGTTTTCAACGAAGAGAGGCCCGCCGGCTGCGCCGAACGGGCCTCTCCGGTGGTTCCGCGGGGCTAGCCGACCACGGTCCAGGTGTCCTTGCCGTGCAACAGCTTGCTCAGGTCCGCGGCCTTCGCGTTCTTGGCCTCGCTGACCTGCGCGCGCACGCCGTCGTCGTACGTCGCACGGTCCGCACGGCGGAACACGCCCGTGACGGTGTGCGTGAGGTCCTGCGTCGACAGCCGCGAGAGCGCGAACGACAGGTTCAGGTCCGACGCGTCGTGCACCACGATGTCGCTCGCGTCCACGTCGGCGGACTTCGCGACGGCGAGGCCGAAGCCCTCGCGCACCACGCAGTACTCGCCCTCGCGGCCGAAGCGGATCGGCTCGCCGTCCACGACGTTGATGATCCGCCGTTGCGCCTCGTCCGCGTCCTTCAGCACGTCGAACGCGCCGTCGTTGAAGATCGGGCAGTTCTGGTAGATCTCGACGAGCGCCGAACCGCGGTGCTCGGCGGCCTGCCGCAGCACCGAGGTCAGCCCGGCCTTGTCCGAGTCGAGCGCGCGACCCACGAAGGAGGCCTCCGCGCCCAGCGCCAGCGACACCGGGTTGAACGGGTGGTCGACCGAGCCGATCGGCGTCGACTTGGTGACCTTGCCCGGCTCGGAGGTCGGCGAGTACTGACCCTTGGTGAGGCCGTAGATCCGGTTGTTGAACAGCAGGATCTTGAGGTTCACGTTGCGCCGCAACGTGTGGATCAGGTGGTTGCCGCCGATGGACAGCGCGTCGCCGTCACCGGTCACCACCCACACGCTCAGGTCCGGCCGCGCCACGGCGAGACCCGTCGCGATGGCCGGCGCACGGCCGTGGATGGAGTGCATGCCGTACGTGTTCATGTAGTACGGGAAGCGGGACGAGCACCCGATGCCCGAGACGAACACGATGTTCTCGCGCTTGAGACCCAGCGACGGCAGGAACGACTGCATGGTGTTGAGCACGATGTAGTCGCCGCAGCCGGGGCACCAGCGGACTTCCTGGTCCGACTTGTAGTCCCTGGCCGACTGCTTCTCGTCGGTGGTGGGAACCCCGCTCAGGCCGGGCAGACCGATGTCGATGGCGGTCACGCCGACACCCCCTTGATCACGTCAGCGAGCACGTCCTGCAGCTCTTCCGCCTTGAACGGCAGGCCCTGCACCTTGGTGTACGACTCCGCGTCCACGAGGTACTTCGCCCTCAGGAGCATCGCCAGCTGGCCGAGGTTCATCTCCGGCACGATGACCTTCTCGTACGACCTCAGCACGTCACCCAGGTTCTTGGGGAACGGGTTGAGGTGCCGCAGGTGCGCGTGCGCGACCGGGAGGCCGAGCTTGCGGACCCGGCGCGCGGCCGCACCGATCGGGCCGTACGACGAACCCCAGCCCACGACGAGGACCTTCGCGTTGCCATCCGGGTCGTCGACCACGACGTCCGGCACCTCGATGCCGTCGATCTTGGCCTGGCGCAGGCGCACCATCTTGTCGTGGTTCTCGGGGTCGTACGAGATGTTGCCGGTGACGTCCTGCTTCTCCAGGCCGCCGATGCGGTGCTGGAGACCGGGCGTGCCGGGCACGGCCCACGGACGTGCCAGCGTCTCCGGATCACGGGAGTACGGCTGGAAGTTCTCCGGGTCCGTCGCGAACTCGACGGTCAGGTCCGGCAGCGTCTCGACGTCCGGGATCATCCACGGCTCGGAGCCGTTCGCGATCGCGCCGTCGGACAGGAACAGCACCGGGGTGCGGTACTGCAACGCGATCCTGGTCGCGTCGACCACGGCGTCGAAGCAGTCCGAGGGGGACTGCGGCGCCACGATCGGCACCGGCGACTCGCCGTTGCGGCCGAACATCGCCTGCAGCAGGTCGGCCTGCTCGGTCTTCGTCGGCAGACCGGTGGACGGGCCACCGCGCTGCACGTCGATCACGAGCAGCGGCAGCTCGGTCATCACGCCGAGGCCGATGGTCTCCGACTTCAGCGCGATGCCGGGACCGGACGTCGACGTGACGCCGATCGCGCCGCCGTAGGACGCGCCGAGCGCGATGCCGATGCCCGCGATCTCGTCCTCGGCCTGCACCGTGGTGATGTCGAAGTTCTTGTGCTTGCTCAGCTCGTGCAGGATGTCCGACGCCGGCGTGATCGGGTACGTGCCGAGCACGACGGGCAGCTTCGAGAGCTGCGCGGCCGCGACGATGCCGTACGCCGTCGCCGTGTTGCCGGTGATCTGGCGGTACGTGCCGACGTTCAGCTTCGCGGGCGCCACCTCGTAGGTGACGGCGAAGGCCTCGGTCGTCTCGCCGTAGTTCCAGCCCGCGCGGAACGCGAGGACGTTGGCCTCGGCGATGTCCGGCTTCTTCGCGAACTTCTCGCGCAGGAACCGTTCCGTGCCCTCGGTGGGCCGGTGGTACATCCACGACAGCAGGCCGAGCGCGAACATGTTCTTCGCGCGTTCGGCGTCCTTCTTGCCGAGGCCCGTCTCCTCGAGCGCCCCGATGGTCAAGGTCGCCATGGCGATCTTGTGCACCTGGAACTTCTCGAGCGAGTCGTCTTCCAGCGGGTTCGAGTCGTAGCCGACCTTCGTCAGGTTCCGCTTCGAGAACTCGTCGGTGTTGACGATGAGGATGCCGCCGTCCGGCAGCTCGCCCACGTTCGCCTTGAGCGCGGCGGGGTTCATCGCGACGAGGACGTCGGGACGGTCGCCGGGCGTCAGGATGTCGTAGTCGGCGAAGTGCAGCTGGAACGACGACACACCGGGCAGCGTGCCCTGTGGTGCGCGGATCTCGGCGGGGAAGTTGGGCTGCGTGGCGAGGTCGTTGCCGAACGCCGCCGCTTCCGACGTGAACCGGTCTCCGGTGAGCTGCATGCCGTCACCCGAGTCGCCGGCGAAGCGGATCACAACGCGATCCAGCTTGCGAGTCTCAGTGCTCATTCCTACGCCGATACCTCTCTCCAAGGGTGGCCATGCCCCACCACGAGGGTAGTCGCCAGGACCGCCTGCGAGACGGGCCGTGTACCACCAGGCGAGACGAACCGTCCCATCTGCCGCACCGGGTCCTTAACTTGACGGTAAACACAGTGCTACCAGCGGATACCCGAATGCGTCCGACATCACCCTCGTTACCTGTTACCCAAGGTAACACTTATCGTCCGCTGATCCGAGCCTTCATCGCGGCAAGCCTCGCAGCGAACTCTGGAGTGTCGATCGATTCGACCTGTGGCCCCAGTTCGGCCTCGACCGCATCAGCGTGGACCTGCATTGCATCGGTCTTCCGCATCGTGGCCTTGATGGTCCGCACGAGTGCTGCGGGGGCCTCGGCTGCCACCTTGGCCAGCTCTTTGGCCACTGCCAGTGGGTCTTCGGCCTTCGCGTAGGCGAGCCCGTGGGCCACGGCCTGGTCGGCGTCCAGGATCTGCCCGAAGAGCGTCATGGCCGTGGCGACCTGGGCGTTGGTGGTCTTCTGCAACATCCACGTCATACCGCCGCCGGGGTGGATGCCGAGCTGCAGGAACCGCGCGTCGAACCGCGCCCTGGGCCCGGCGACGCGCACGTCCGCGGCCAGCGCCAGGTTGAGCCCGGCCCCGACCGCGGCCCCGTTGACAGCGGCGATCGTGGGGATCTCGGCGTTCTTGACGGCGAGAAACCCCTTGTAGATGTTCCGCAGTCCCTCGTCCTTGGAGTTCCCGAGCTGCGTGAGATCCGCCCCCGCGCAGAACGCCGGCGGCGCCCCCGTGACGATCAGCGCGTTGGCTTGGGTCTGCGCCTCCTCGACCTTGTCCGCGAGCTCCTGCGACAGGTCGATCGTCAGCGCGTTCCGCCGCTCCGGATCGTTGATCGTGATCACCGCGACGGACTCTTCGAACTCCAGCAGAACCTCAGCCATGCCGCGGACTCTAGGGTGCCGGCGGCCGGTCCAGGAGCCGGGACAGCACCACCGTCGACACCGTCCGGTCGATGATCTCCACGGCCCGCAACCGCTCCAGCGCCGTCTCCAGGTGGTGGATGTCCGCGGCCCGCAGGTGCACGATCGCGTCCGCCGCCCCCGACACCGTGTAGGCGGCGCTCACCTCGGCCATCGGCTCCAGCCGGTGCTGGATGTCGTGCGGCGCCACGTTCCCCCGGCAGTGCACCTCGACGAACGCCTCCGTCCCCCACCCGAGCGCCTCGGGGTCCACCACCGCCGTGAACCCCCTGAGGACCCCAGTGTCCAGCAGTTTGTCGACCCGCCGCTTCACCGCGGGCGCACTCAGCCCCACCTCCTTCCCGATCTCCGCGTAGCTGGAACGAGCGTTGGCCATGAGGCACGAAATGATTCGATGGTCGATGCTGTCCACACGCAACATTCTGCCCTAGTTGACGCAATGTCGCGGCGTTGATCGATGGTCCACCCGCGCTTTACATTTCGATCCATGACGGTATCCATCTCCGGGCCCGGCGAGCCGATCACCCTGGACATCGCCGCACCCATCGCGCCGACGCGCATGCCGACCACCCGTCGGTACCTCATGTGCCCGCCGACGTACTTCACGGTGGAGTACGCCATCAACCCGTGGATGGATCCCACCAGGCCCACCAGCACGTCCCTGGCCGTAGAGCAGTGGACCGCGCTGAAGGAGACCTACGAACGCCTGGGCCACGAGGTCCACGTGATCGAGCCCGTGGCGGGCCTGCCCGACATGGTGTTCTCCGCCAACAGCGGCACCGTCATCGACGGCAAGGTCCTGGGCTCCCGCTTCCGCGCCTCACAACGAGCCGCAGAAGCCGACCACTTCCGCCGCTGGTTCCTCGCCTCGGGCTACAACTCGGTCGTCATGCCCACAGCCGTCAACGAGGCAGAGGGCGACTTCACCTGGACCGGTTCGTTGTTGCTGGCCGGCACAGGCTTCCGCACCGACCCTCATGCGCACTCCGAGGCACAAGAGGTCCTGGGCGTCCCCGTCGTCTCCCTGCAGCTGGTCGACCCGCGCTTCTACCACCTCGACGTGGCCCTCTTCATGCTCGACGACCAGTCCCCGTCACCCCTGGTCGCCTACTACCCGGAGGCCTTCTCCCCGGGCTCGCAGCAGGTCCTGCGCCGCCTCTTCCCGGACGCCGTGATCGCCAACGACGCCGACGCCGTCTGCCTGGGCCTCAACGCGGTCTCCGACGGCAAGCACGTCGTCATGCCGGTCGAGGCCACCAACCTGGCCGAGCAGGTGGCGCGCCGCGGCTTCGAGCCCGTGCTGGTCGACATCTCGGAGCTCCGCAAGTCGGGCGGCGGCCCGAAGTGCTGCACGATGGAACTGCGCGGCTGATCAGTTCGTGGACGACGAACACCCCCGGACGATCATCGTCCGGGGGTGTTCTCCTTTGCCAGGGCGGAAATCGGTCCCGTGCGCGAGCGGCGGTGTCCTAGGGTTTCCGGCATGAACGGTCCCGAGCACTACGCGGCTGCCCAGGAGTACCTCGCGGCCGCCAAGGCCGACGGCATCGAGCCGGGCGACGCGGCCGAGGTCTCGAACCTCGCCTTCGCGCAGGTGCACGCGACGCTCGCCCTGGCGGCGGCCACCGCGATGGCGGGCTCCATCGTCACCGCGCACGGGGCGGTGAACGCCGCGCTGCCCGCCGCCGACGGGAAGGCGTGGCAGGCCGTGGCCGGTGTGGTGGCGCAGACGTCCGGCCGGGACTAGCCCGGAGTGCCGGACGAGCGGGAACGGCACGAGTACAAGGCGTCGTTGAGGGTCTTCAGCGAGTCGTCGATGTTGGCGGAACTCGTTGCCGCGCTCGGCGAGCCCGATCACGGTTACGACATCGGTGATCCGGTGAGCAGGCGGCGCACTGATGGGCCTCGGCGGACCATGTCGCACTGGTCGCTCAGCAGCCGTGCGGAGCGCACGAGCCCGCTCGATGAGCACGTCGCGGAGCTTGTGGCGTTCGTCGAAGGGCGTCGGCGTGAGTTCGAGGCGCTCGGGGGCGACGTCGACATCTTCTGCGGCGTCTTCACCGCTGACGACGCGCAGGGCGGCTTCACCTTCACGACCGACCTGATGCGCCGGCTGGCCGAGCTCGACCTCGAAGTCACCTTCGACCTCTGCTGAGGCCCGTCGAACGCGAGCAGGTGATCAGCCGTACCTATATGGCGAGACGGCCCCACCTGGGAGGCCAAGAAATTGGTTTTACTCCAACCCGCTTGTCGCGTCCGAAGTGCCGTTCAACGCGTTGAGGCACTAATGGAAACGTTCAGCGTTTCGAGGAAATCGGAAAAAGTCGGCAACGGCCGCTGAAGGCTTCGGCGTTGTCCGACGTACCGATGGCGCCGTTCAGCGACATAAGGCCGAGAACGGCTTACTAGCGCACATATGGGTCCATACGCTTGCCTCGTCCGACATAGACACTGTCCAAGGAGCAAGCAGCGGTGACGTTAGTCAGGCGGTCTGACCAGCAAGGAAGCGGCCAGGAGAACGTGTGGTCCACGATCCGGCACCACACGTCGAGCTGGTTGCTGCTGTGGAGGTTGCTGGTGCTCGCCGTCGGCATCGCGGCGTTGGTGGGCGGGGCGGCCGTGCTCCTCTGGTTCCTCGGAATGAGGGTCGGCATCGCCGGGTTCGAGCTGGCGCCGGCTTAGCGCTCCCACTTCACATAGCGCCTTGTCGCCGTGAAGCCCGCCCTTTCGAAGATGCCGAACGCTCCGGTGGCGTTCTCCGAGTCGACGCTCAACAAAGCGCGGTCATAACCCTGACGAACGGCGGCTTGCAGGGCGTGTGCGATCAACGCGCTCGCGATGCCCCGGCGGCAGTACGAAGGGTGCACGCCGCCGTCCAGCAAGACGCGGTGGACGTCCATCACGGTGGGCCGGTACTGGATCTTCATGTACCCGGCCACGTCAGGTCTTCGCGCATGTGACGACCGTGTTGAGGCTGTCGCGCGGGTTTCTCCGCACGAGTGGGAGGCTGGCCGGCATGGGGGACGCTCGCACGATTGCCAAGGCCGCGCTCGGCCGTGATCCGGGACCGCTCGAGCGCACGAGCAGCCAGTCGCACCAGGTGTACGTCGGCGCCGACGTGGTGGTGAAGCTCATCGCTGCGGACGGCCACACCCGGCTCGATCGCGAGATCGCCCTCGCGTCACACCTGCCGCCAGGCCTCACCGCTCCACTGCTCGCAGGCGGGCAGCACGGCGATGTCCGCTACGCCTGCTACCGCCGCCTCCCCGGCAGCGCACCCGGTATGGGCCTCCCGGACCTCGACGAACCGGCCGCGCTCGCGCTGGCCAGGCAGGGCATCGACAAGCTCACCGCCCTGCACGCCTGGACGCCCCCGGCCGAGGCCCGCGAGGTGCTCGCGAACGTTTCGGGCCACGGTGGCTACACGGGCAAGGACGCGTTCGAGGACCGCATCGAGAACCTCGACGTTCCGCCGGCCATCAGCGACGGCCTGAAAGAGATCGCCTCACGCGCGCCCGCGCACGTGAAGACAACGGTGCCCGTGCACGCCGACTGCCACTGGGACAACTGGCTGGCGGACGGCCCCGAGCTCGTCGCGCTGCTCGACTTCGAGTGGGCCCGCTTCGGCGACCCTCTCGACGACTGGTTCTTCCTGGCCAGGTTCAGCGGCCCGCACCTGCACGCCGTGCTCGGTCTCATCGCCGGCGAGACCGGCATCCCGCTGGACGTGCTCAGGGCCGAGTGCGAGGTCCGCGAGGCGTCGCACCTGGTCGCCGACCTGCCGTTCGACCGGCAGCGGGTCCTCCGCCTGCTCGAAGTGCTCGTGGCCGGTCTCTGGTGGCCGCAGTAGCGTCGCGAGATGACTGACGTTCTGGTGATCGGCTTCGACCCGCACACCATCCCCGGCTTCGACCCCGCGCCCGTCGCCGCCGGAATCGAGCAGGGCAGCAGGCAGTTCGCCGAGCTCGGCCTCACCGAGGACCTCTTCCTCATCGACTTCGCCGAGCTCGACGGCCGTGCCCAGGGCAAGCTCGCCGCGAAGCTCAAAGCGAAGAAGTACGACGTGGTCGTGGTCGGCGGCGGCATCCGGAAGGGACCGGGGCTCTTGGAGCTCTTCCAAGCCGTCGTCAACGAGGTGCACTGGCATCAGCCGGAGGCCGCGCTCGCCTTCAACGACAGCCCCGGGGACAGCTCGGACTGGGTGCTCAAGGCGCTGGAGCAGAGGCGCAAGAGTTAACCCACAACATCGGGTGAACCGGAAAGGCGCTCTCTCCGTACCCCTCGTCAGACCGAGAAAAACGCTGTCCAGCGATCAAGTCCTCGCAGGTCAGCTCCCCGCACCCCAACTGCATCACGAAGCGTGACCGGATCACTCGATCGCGTGGTCGTGGACGTAACCCATAACGAGAGTCGAGCCAGCAGCGAACTAACAGACAGCTCCGCCAGTTCGTCAGGAGGCAACGATGAACTTACGCAGCATTCACAAGGCTCGTTGACTGTCTGTCAGCAACCGCTAGCCCGACCCACTGCAAAAGTGACGAGAGTCACCCAACGGGCGCTCAAGCTTGCCTGCGCTCGTGACGCGAGGTTACGTTCTCGCCCGCCGATAACGGTTTGGTCACCGGCAGGACACAGGAGCTGCAGCCACTAGGGCCCTTTGTCCGCCCAGAGTCCCCCGCCTGGGTTTGCCGGAGACCAAGCTCCCCGACGCAGGAGGCTCCCCCTTGGCCCGGCACAGCAAGGCCGATGGCCGAACCGTGTACACGGTCGTGCCCAAACAGGTTGTCAAGCCCGGCGCTCACCGCGTCGAGGACGACAAGGTCCCGCTCGCTCACCGCGTGAGCGCGATCGTCGTCGCAGCAGGTGTCGCCGCCGGCACCGCTGCCATCGCCAACGCCGCCACCAGCGGTTCTTCTACGGAACTCGCCGCGGGTGCGGCCGAGCTGGGCGCTCTTCCCGACCAGCAGGCCACCAAGACGATCCAGACGGTGCACGACGTCAACCCGGGCAACCAGGTCGGTCGTCTCCTGCAGTTCCAGCAGATGTACGCGCAGCAGACGTTCGAGCAGGCCACCAAGGTCGCCGCGGACGCTCACGCCCAGCGCGAGGCGGCGGCGAAGGCCGAGGCCGAGCGGCAGGCGGAGATGCGCAAGCCCGCCAAGCAGCGCGAGGTCGAGGGCTGGATCAAGGACGCCATCAAGGTCCTGCAGGCCAACGGCACCAACATCGACAACGGCTCCGTCGACGAGATCTACACGATCATCATGAAGGAGTCGAACGGCAACCCCAACGCCGTCAACAACTGGGACTCCAACGCGATGCGCGGAACGCCGTCCAAGGGCCTGATGCAGTGCATCGACCCGACGTTCAACGCCTACAAGCTGGCCGGGTACGACAACATCCTCGCGCCGGTCGACAACATCATCGCGGGCGTCCGGTACACCTACGCGCGCTACGGCGGCTTCCACAACCACCCGGGTCTGGTCAGCATGGGCCTCGGCGGCGGGTACCGGGGGTACTAAAGAGGTCGAACCGCCGTGTCGGGGGTGCGGAAAGCGCATCGGCGGGCGATGCTGTCAACCAGGTTCACCCACAAGCATGGCGGCCCTAGCGGGCACACGCCCGGTAGTGCTCCCATCGAACGCGATCCCCGAACGCAGGGAGTGGCCGATGAACGAGCAACAGGCACGCGACGACGAGCTGGAGAAGATCCGCTCGGAGGCGACGAGTTGGCTGGCCAAGATGGCCAAAGCCCAGCACCGTCCCAAAGTCGAGCAACGCAGGCCTGAGCACGACGCCATGACACCCGCGAAGAAGTAAGACGCAAGAGCACCAGCGCCTCGGCTACTGCCGGGGCGCTTCTGCTTGGAAGGCCGACCACAGCAGGTTGAGCGGGTGATCCGCCGGATGCTTCGCCAGCTCGTCCGTTCGGGCGAAAACGCCCACAAGCCGCTCCAGCGAGTCATCTGAGAGTTCAACGACGCGGAGGCCTCCTCCCTCCCGGAGCTCGTTGTTCGACGCCACCACGCCCAAGCCAGACGTCACGATCATGGCTCCCTGGACGAGGTTCGAGCGCAGCAGCGAGATGCCGTACTGGATCTCGTCGATCTCAGCGGCGATGTCGAGCCCCTGGCGGTAGTCCGGCCCGAACCAGCCCCGCAGGAACTCGGCGATCAGCCCCGCCCCCGGCACGACCAACGGGACCGACCTCAACTGAGGTACCCGCACCCGGTCGCCCACAACCGTCGTCGGCAGATTCGTCAGCAACGCGAGCCCGCCGCGGCGCCACTCGATCACGTCGAACTCCGGCCGTTCCCACCCCGCGCCCGACCGCGTCACGACGCTGCCGCACACGACGTCGACCTCCTGCGTCTCCAGCTTCGTCCAGATGTCCTTGGTGCGGATGTGCACGACCTTGAGGTCCACGTCGCGCTCGCGGAACTCGTCGGCGACGTGATGCCACGCCTTCGCGAGCGTGTCCAGCATGTATCGCGTGGTGCCGACGGTGACGGTCGTGCCGAGCTTGCGGCGGCACTCGTGAATTCCGTCGAGCCACTCCGCGAGCGTCTCCCGCGCCAATTCGACGAGTGACTCACCGGTAGGCGTGAACAGCACGTCTTTTCCGCGTCCCTGCTTCACGACGAGCGCTTCGCCGCACAGTTCCAGGAAGTTCCTGTTCAACGTGTCGAGCTGCTTCTGCACGCTCGACTGCTCGCGCCCCAACGCCCGTGCCGCCCGTAGCGCCGATCGGGTCTCGTGAACCGTCAAAAGCGTCCTGAGCTGGTCCATCGTGGTATCCAGTAGGGCACCGGGCATGTTCAGCAGACGGTGCAGCGAGGTGCTCGTGGGAAGCACCAACTGGGACGAGCCGGACATCGGAACCCTCTCTGATGTTCTACCGATCAGTTGAACTGAACTTGACCGCATTTCGCCGACAAATTATCTGCAGATCCTGTCGGCAAATCCCTGGACACTTATCCCGCCGTGTACAAAACTATCCGCGGCGACCACGCGTGGGAGCCGATTCCGGGGGGAATCATTGGGGGGTGGGGGTCCGCCAGGCGCAAGCCGGCGGGCCCCCAAGTATTATCCTCAGCCGTTGTGACGGCTTCCGCTCGCCTGGACTGGGGCACCACCTACCAGGTCACCGTGCTCGAACTCGGACTCGCCTGCTGCGGAGTCGAAGTGATGGCAGCTCTCGACCGCCTTCCCGACCTCGGCGTCACGCCTGTCGACGGCGCGGGCGAGGCGCACGTTCTCGTCGTGTCCGGCACCGTCACGGACGTCATGTTGCCCGCAGTCCTCCGCAGTTACGAGGCCATGCCCGAACCTCGGTACGTGATCTCCGTGGGCGCCTGCAGCAACACCGGCGGCCCGTACTGGGATTCCTACAGCGTCACCAAGGGGATCGACCAGGCCCTGCCGGTGCACGTCGCCGTCCCCGGTTGCCCACCGCGGCCCGAGGCGCTGCTGGAGGGCCTCAAGGCCCTGCACGGGCTGGTGAACGCGTGACGACCCCATCCGCCGCCACCCCCAAGACCGCGTTCGGCCAGACCATCCACCACGTGGAGCTCGCCGGCTGGCTCACCGCCGCCGCCGAACTCCACGCCGCGGGCCACACGATGTTCGACTGGCTCGGCGTCGAGGACGCGGGCCGGCCGGGCGCGGTTGCTCAGCGCCACGCGGTGTTCCTGCACGTCATCGACCCGAGCACGCGCCAGGGCGTGATGCTGCGCACCGAGCTCGGCCCCGACGAGGCGCTGCCGAGCGTCGCCCACCTCTGGCAGGGCGCGCACTGGCACGAGCGCGAGGCGGCCGAGATGTTCGGTGTGCCGCCCGTCGACGGCGAACCCGAGCACCTGCTGCTCCCCGAGAGCTTCCAGGGCCACCCGCTGCGCAAGGACTTCGTGCTCGCCTCCCGCGTCGTGCGCCCGTGGCCGGGCCGCCTCGAACCGGGCGAGGACAACACGAGCGCCCCCAGCCGGCGCCGCACCGCACCACCTGGCGTGCCCGACCCGTCCTGGGGCCCGCGCCGTGAAGAGGAGCAGCAGTCGTGACGAACCTTCCCCCGCGCACGAGGGGTGTCATCGCGCTGTTGGACGCCAACTGCACCGTGTGCATGATCTGCGCGCGCGAGTGCCCTGACTGGTGCATCCACATCACGTCGCACACCGAGGTCGAAGAGCAGCCCGGCAGCGCACGCCCGCGCAGCCGCAACGTGCTCGACCGGTTCGCGATCGACTACGGCCAGTGTCTGTACTGCGGCATCTGCGTCGAGGTCTGCCCGTTCGACGCCCTGCACTGGGCGCCGGACTTCGGTTATCCGGGCACGGGCTCGCTCGACGGCGAGGGCGCCGTGGCGGAGCTCGTCCACGAACGGGACGTGCTGTCGACGTGGGTCGAGAAGGTGCCGCCACCGCCCGCGCTCGACGCCGCCGCGGAGGCCGCCCCGGAGACGGCCGCAGGAACCGGCAGGAGGCCTGGTTCGTTGAGGGGTAGGACGTAACAGACCCGGAGGCGCAACCGTGCACAAGCACTTCAACGGGTTGAAGACCGCCGTGCTGCTCGGTGGGATGAGCGCGCTGATCCTGCTGGTCAGCAGCTTGTTCGGCCGCACGGCACTGGTCATCGGCCTGGTGTTGGCCTTGGGCGTGAACGCCTACGCGTACTTCAACTCGGACAAGCTGGCGCTGCGCGCGATGCGGGCGGTGCCCGTGTCGCAAGTGGAGCAGCCGCGGCTGTACGCGATCGTGCGGGAGCTGTCGCAGAAGGCGCGCCAGCCCATGCCCAGGCTGTTCCTGAGCCCGACGGTCGCGCCCAACGCGTTCGCCACGGGCCGCAACCCGCGCAACGCGGCCGTGTGCTGCACCACGGGCATCCTGGACCTGCTGGACGAACGGGAGCTGCGCGCCGTCCTCGGCCACGAGCTCGCGCACGTCTACAACCGCGACATCCTGATCAGCTGCGTGGCGGGCGCGCTGGCCGGCGTGATCACCATGCTCGCCAACCTGGCCATGTTCGCGAGCATCTTCGGCGGCGGCGACTCGGACGACGACGGCCCCGGCCCGTTGGGCCTGCTGCTGATCGCGCTGCTGGGCCCGGTCGCGGCCACCGTGGTCCGCCTGGCCGTGAGCCGCTCGCGCGAGTTCCAGGCCGACCAGTCGGGTGCCGAACTGACCGGCGACCCGCTGGCGCTGGCCTCAGCACTGCGCAAGATCGAGCTGGGGACGCGGGCGGCGCCGCTCGCACCGGAGCCGGAGGTGGTGTCGCAGAGCCACCTGATGATCGCGAACCCGTTCCGCACCGGGGAACAGTTCGCCAGGTGGTTCTCGACCCACCCTCCGATCGCCGACCGCATCCGCAGGCTCGAAGAGATGGCCAGGCGCTAGCGGGTGCCCTGCGCCACGGCCATGAGGTACTCGCCGTACCCGGACTTGCCGAGCTTCTCGCCGAGCGCGTAGCACTCCTGCGCGGAGATGAAGCCCATGCGCAGCGCGATCTCCTCGGGACACGCGATGCGCACGCCCGTCCGGTGCTCCAGCACCTGCACGAACTGCCCGGCCTCGAGCAGCGAGTCGTGCGTGCCGGTGTCGAGCCACGCGAAGCCGCGGCTCAGGTCCACGAGCTGGGCGCGCCCCTCGCGCAGGTACGCGAGGTTGACGTCGGTGATCTCCAGCTCGCCGCGCGGTGACGGCTTGAGGTTGCGGGAGATGTCCACCACACCGTTGTCGTAGAAGTAGAGCCCGGTGATCGCCCGGTTCGACTTCGGCTTCGCCGGCTTCTCCTCGATGGACAACAGCTTGCCCGTCGAGTCGACCTCGCCCACGCCGTACCGCTCGGGGTCCTTCACCTGGTACCCGAACAGCACGCAGCCGTCCAAAGAGGACGCGTGCTGCTGCAGGGTCGTGGAGAAGCCCTGGCCGTAGAAGATGTTGTCGCCCAAGACCAGCGCCACGTCGTCGTCACCGACGAAGTCAGCGCCGATGATGAACGCCTCCGCGAGCCCGTTCGGCGCGGCCTGCTCCGCGTACTCGAACGACATGCCCCACTGCGACCCGTCGCCCAGCAAACGCCGGAACAGCGGTAAGTCCGTCGGCGTGCTGATGATCAACACCTCGCGGATGCCGGCCAGCATGAGCACCGACAGCGGGTAGTAGATCATCGGCTTGTCGTACACCGGCAGCAGCTGCTTGGAGACGGCCTGCGTGATCGGGTGCAGGCGCGTTCCGCTGCCACCGGCGAGGACGATGCCCTTCACCGGTAGTTGGTGAACTGGAGGGCGATGCCGAAGTCGGAACCCTTCAGCAGCGAGATGACGTCCTGCAGGTGGTCCTTCTTCTTCCCGGACACCCGCAACTGGTCGCCCTGGATCTGCGCCTGCACGCCCTTGGGCGCCTCGTCGCGGATCTTCTTGGCGATCTCCTTGGCCTTCTCGGACGTGATGCCCTGCACGAGATTTCCCGTGACCTTGAACACCTTTCCGGAGATGGAGGGCTCGCCCACCTCGAACGCCTTCATCGAGATGTTGCGCTTGACCAGCTTCTCCTGGAAGACGTCGACCGCAGCCTTGCAGCGCTCCTCGGTCTCGGAGGTGAAGGTGATCGCCTCCTCGCCGGCCCAGGCCACCGTGGTGCCGGTCCCGCGGAAGTCGAAGCGCGTGCTCAGCTCCTTGGCCGCCTGGTTGAGCGCGTTGTCGACCTCCTGCCGGTCCACCTTGCTCACCACGTCGAACGACGGGTCCGCCACGACTTCACTCCTCAACGATCTCGGGGTCACAGCCTGCCGCGATGCTACTGGGGTACCCCGATTTGGGGCCTCCCGAAGGGGTTATGTATTGTTCTGCCCGCACCGTTACGACGGTGTGGGGCGGGTTGCCCGAGCGGCCAATGGGAGCGGACTGTAAATCCGTCGCGAAAGCTACAGAGGTTCGAATCCTCTACCCGCCACGCAAGACTGATGGGCCTCTGACCGGACAGGTCAGAGGCCCATCGTCGTATCGACGTTCGGACCGAGGGGGATCTCAGTGCGCACGCAGATGGCCACGGAGGCCGGCAGGACGACGGCGCCGAGCGAGGACCGGGCGTTGGTCGGGCCCAACCTCCTCGCGGTGCTCGACGGCGTGACGGCGAAGCCGGAGAACGGGTGCGAGCACGGCGTCGGGTGGTTCGCCGACCAGTTGGCCGCGGAGATCTTGAGGGTCGCGCACCTGGAGCCTGCCGAGGGGCTCAGGAAGGCCATCGAACAGGCCGCTGAGCTGCACTCGGGCACCTGCGACCTCGATCATCCCGACTCGCCGAGCGTGGCGGTCGCGGTGGTGCGGATCGACGGTGACGCGCTGCGGTACCTGGTGCTCGGGGACGCCACGGTGGTGGTGGACACCAAGAGCGAGCTTCGCGTTGTCAGTGACACGCAGACGCGGCGCACGGCCGGGGCGAAGGTCGCGGACGTCGAGCACGCGCTCACCGGTGAGGTGCCTCTCGCGGACGTGCGGCGGGTGGCGATCCTGTCCGACGGGGCGGCGCGGGCGGTCGACCTGTTCAACCTCTTCGACTGGCCGCAGGCATTGGAACTGATGTCGGCGAACGGGCCGGACGACCTCATTCGGCGAATGCGGGCCGTTGAGAAGGAAGACGCGAAGGCCGTGGATTGGCCGCGCGCGAAGATTTCGGATGACGCGACGGTCGTTTACCTCGACCGGTGACGGCGGAACCCAGGGCTGCTCAATGCCTGGGAGCCGGTTCCACGCCGCGGCGGCGGGCGATGGCGCGCATGTTGTCCTCGCCCCAGTCGCCCAACGGCAGCAGCGCCTCGTTCAGGCGCGCGCCCAGGGGCGTGAGGGAGTACTCGACGCGTGGTGGGACCTCGTGGAACACCTCGCGGTGCACGATTTCGTCCGCCTCCATCTCGCGCAGCACCTGGATCAGCATCTTCTCGCTGATGCCCGACACGGAGCGGCGCAGGTCGCCGGTGCGCACCGGGCCGTGGTGCAGCGCCCAGAGGATGAGGGCCTTCCACCGGCCGCCGATCACGTCGATCGCGGCGTCCAGTCCGCAGGCGTACTGCCGTGGCTTCATGCTGGATCCTTACCAAAAGGTGGGTACCTGACAAAATGGTAGGTACTTGTCGGAAAGACAGCATGAACCCAGCATCTGGAGCATGGGGATCAAGAAGACCGTGAGCGTGCTCGGCCTCGGCCGGATGGGCAGCGCGCTCGCCAGGGCTCTCGTCGAAGAGGGCTACGAGGTGACGGTCTGGAACCGCACGCCCAAGACCATCGAGAACACCAGAACCGTTGACACGCCTGAAGAAGCGTTCAAGAGCGACGTCGTCGTCACCTGTCTGTCCACTTACGACGTCCAGCAACCGTTGCTCGGCAACGAGATCAAGGTGCTCGTCAACCTGACGTCCGGCACGCCGGAGCAGGCCAGGCAGACCGCGCGGTGGGCGAAGGCCAACGGCGTCGAGTACGTCGACGGCGTGATCCTGGCCGTGCCGCAGCAGATTCGCACGGAGCGGGCGCGGATCCTGTTCAGCGGCAACGAGAACCACCACGTGCTCCACGCGTTCGGCGAGCCCGTGCACGTGGGGGAGGACGCCGGCCTGGCCGCGCTCTACGACCTCGCCCTGCTCGGCATGATGTGGGCGACCTTCGGCGGCTACGTCCAGGCGGTCGCGCTGATGGGCTCCGCGGGCATCAGGCCGGGGCAGTTCACGCCGATGGCCGTGGACTGGCTGAGCGAGATGACCACCTTCCTGCCGGAGATGGGCGCGGTCACCGAGTCGGGGAACTACGAGACCGACGTGTCCGCGCTGGACATCAACGTGTCGGGGCTGCGCCTGCTCGCCGAGGCGAACGAACAGCAGGGTCTCGACGCCACCATCCCGCGGGCGCTGCACAGCGTGTTCGAACGCGCCCAGCGGCTCGGGCACGGCAACCACAGCATCGCGAGCATCATCGAGGGGATCCGCAAGTGAGGTACCTGGGGAAGAAGGTCGTCGTCACCGGCGGCACGCACGGCATGGGGCGCGCGACGGTCGACAAGCTCGTCGCCGGAGGCGCCGAGGTGCTGCTCACCGGCCGCACCACCGAGAAGGCCGAGGGCATCAAGGCACACGCCGTCGCGTTCGACGCGGCGAGCCTCCAAGACGTCCAGAAGCTCGAAACCGAAGTGCGGGAACGACTCGGCCGGATCGACCTGCTCTTCGTCAACGTCGGCTACTCGACGCTGACGCCGTTCCCGCAGGCCACCGAGAACGACTACGACCGCACGTTCGACATCAACACCAAGGGCGCGTTCTTCACCGCGCAACGCCTGGCGCCGCTCATCGACGACGGCGGCGCGATCGTCTTCACCACCAGCGTCGCCACCGAGCAGGGCGCGGAGGGCCTGACCCTCTACGCGGCGGCCAAGGCGGCCGTGCGGTCGTTCGCCAGGGGGTTCGCCGCCGAGCTCGCGCCGAGGAACATCCGGGTCAACGTCGTCAGCCCCGGCTTCATCGACACCCCGTCGATGGGCGTGGTCGGCGCGTCGCCGGAGACCCTCCAGGAGTTCAAGGAGATCGGCGACCGCATGACCCCGTTGAAGCGCCACGGCACGATGGACGAGGTCGCGGACGCTGTGCTGTTCCTCGGCTTCGACGCCACCTTCACGACCGGCTCCGAACTCGCCGTCGACGGCGGTCTCGGCCAGGGCGTCCAGGTCTGAGAGAAAAAATCTTTGGACGACCTGTCACATCTTCCCGACCTGCCGGGTCGAGCAGGTAGAAGACGACGACAGGGAGAGAAGAAGATGAGGATCGCCAACCCGATGATGTCGGTGCCCGGTGCGATGCAGGCGCTGCTGGGGCTGTCCGAGGCCGCGGAGAAGACCGGGCTGGACAAGAACTTCCTGGAGCTGGTCTACCTCCGGGTCAGCCTGGTCAACAGCTGCGGCGTGTGCATCGACTACCACGGCAAGCTGCTGCGCAAGGCGGGCGAGACCGACGAACGGATCCGGTGCGTCCCGGCCTGGCGGGACGTGCCGTACTACAGCGACGCGGAGAAGGCGGCGTTCGCGCTCGCAGAGGAGATGACGCACGTGCACGTCAGCGACGCCGTGTGGGCAGAGGCCGCGAAGCACTGGAGCGAGGAGCAGCTGGCCGGGCTCACGGTCGCGATCTCCGCGATCAACGTCTGGAACCGGCTGAACGTCGCCACGGGCCAGAAGGTCGCCTGAAAAAGGTTGAAGCCGGCGCGCAAGAGCTTCCTCTCTCTTGCGTGCCGGCCTCAGCGCGGAGCATACCCCATGTCGAACAGATGTTCGATCATCGGGCGATCGACGCGCCGTTCAGGAAGCGGACAGCGCCGCGCGGCCGTCGTCGGTCAGTTCCGCACCGACGCGCAGGCCGAAGCTCGTGGGCCGCGAGGCGCGCAGCAGGCCGGCGTGCACGAGGTCGTGCGTCGCCGTCCGGTCGCAGCACGGCAGTCCGTCGACGTACAGGTCGGGCTCCGCACCGCCTGTCACCTCGGCACGGCCCGCGGCGACCGCCCGCAGCATCGCCCTCGCTCTGGCACTGAGTTCCATCTCGACCCCCCAGGTGTGACGTTCGAATCCGCTTACCCCCTTTGTCGAAATAGAGGCCGGATTCGTTCCACAAGTACGGGTTCGTTTGGGTTCTTCGCTTGTGTGAACGGGTAGATCATGTCCCACTAGGCCGTTCGGGTTGCGCCGACACGCCGGACGACGCGCGCACCGCGGGCCGCCGGACCCAGAACGTCCAGGCCGGGCGATAGCCGTGCGAGTACCAGAACGGCGTCGAGCGCGGGTTCGGCAGGGCGTGGTGGAGCAGCGTCGACTCGACTCCGGCGTCGTCCAGCAGCTGGTGCGCGAACGCCACGAGCGCGCTGCCCGCACCCGTGCCGCGAGCGTCGGGCCGCACGCCGAGGTGGGCGAGGTAGGCGAACGGCCGCGCCGGCGTGTACCTCTCCATCCACCCCGAGTGCTGCGGCATGTCGACGAAGAGCATGCCGACGGGCGTGTCGCCCGAGACGGCGAGCCACATCGCCTCGTGGTCGCGGTCGAGCACCCCGGTCAGTTCCTCGCGCAGGAGCTCGGCGGTGTTCGCGCGCTCGGACACCATGCCGAACTGGGCGTCGTACCGGACCGTGTCCAGGTTCAGCTCCACGGCGACGTCCAGGTCGGCGTGCGTGGCGGCGCGGACCGTCACGCCGGACGGCCGTGCGGCGCTCGTCCGGCCGGCCAGACGTTCGGCGACCACGAGCAACGGCGAGAACCCCCGGTGCACCAGGGGCAGCACGTCGGCGGTCTCGCGGGAGGGGAGTTGGACGATCGCCGCGGTCTCGGGGTCGTCCGGGCCGGTCAGGTGGGCGTCCCACGCGTCGAGCAGGGCCGGCAGGTCCCAGTCCGGCTGCCAGATCAGGCCGTGCGTGCGCGAGGGGCCCCAGGTCGGGCCGAGGGAGTCCGGATCTGCTTCGCGGTAGGAGAAAGTCTCGGTCACGCCCCATCTGAGCATGGCAGTGTCGGCGCCGTGGAGATCTTTGTTGTGGACGCGTTCACCGACCGGCCCTTCGCGGGCAACCCCGCCGGAGTCGTGCTGCTGACCGAACCGCGCGACGACGCCTGGATGCAGCAGGTCGCCGCCGAGATGAAGCACGCCGAGACGGCCTTCGTCACGCCCGACAAGCACCTGCGCTGGTTCACGCCGGAGAAGGAGGTCGACCTCTGCGGGCACGCCACCCTCGCCACCGCGCACGTGCTGGGCGGCGACCAGGCGTTCACCACGCGTAGTGGCGTGCTCACATGCACAAATGACGATGGATGGGTGCAGATGGACTTCCCCGCGGACCCGCCAGAGTTGACTGACCCGCCAATCGGTCTAGCGGAAGCGCTGCCACATGCGACGATCAAGTCCGTGTCGCGTGGGCGCTTCGACTTCCTGGTCGAGTTGGAGAGCGCCGCGGAGGTCCGTTCTCTGCGACCTGATGTCCAAGGACTGGCACAAATCCAGTCACGCGGAGTAATCGTGACGGCCCCTGGCGACGGCGATGTGGACGTCGTCAGCCGCTGTTTTTATCCGGCCTACGGCGTGCCGGAGGACTCCGTCACCGGATCGGCCCACTGCACCCTTGCGTCCTATTGGGTGCCCCGGCTGAAGCGGGCTGACCTGCTGGCGGAGCAGGCGTCGCCCCGCGGTGGGCTCGTGCGCGTGACCCTGGCACAAGATCGCGTACTGCTCTCGGGGAGGGCCGTGACGGTGCTCCGGGGACACCTCGCGGTGTGACCACGTCTGGGTGAATCGACGTCACCAAACGTGCTCGACCTGCCATTTCGTCCCCCGAGCGGGGTACATTGGTGCCCCTGGAGGGGTCCTGATCGCCAAGTGCGGGACCCCTCAGTCACGCCTAGAGGTCCCCCCACCCAGGCCGACGAGGAGGCTGGATGTCCGACCGAGCGTCGGCCCCCGTGTCGGACTCGGCCGCCTGGTCGGCCAAGTCGACCAACCGCGCGTTCAGCGCGTTCGCCGTCACCCTCCTGGTGGCAGGCGTCGTCTGCGCGGGCATGGTCGCGGCATGGCTCCCGGAGAGGGAGACGACCTCCCTCTTCTGGATCGGCCCCCTTCTCGTCGTCGGTTTCCTGCTGGCGGAACAGCTCGCGATCAACGTCGACGTCCGCAGCGGCGTCGCCTGGACGATCTCCTTCACCGAGATCCCGCTGGTGCTGGGCCTGCTGGTCGCGCCGTTCGAGATCGTGCTCGCCGCGCACGTGGTCGCGGGCGTGGGCACGTTGCTCGGCAGGCGGATCCTGGACAGGGCCGTCTACAACGCGGGCCTCATGTTCATGGAGATCTCCGTGGCCTTCGCGGCCGCGACCGCCGTGAACAACATGCTCGGCAAGGGCGGGCCGTTCTGGGCCGGCGCGTTCGTCGGCACCATCACCGTGCCGCTGCTCGCGAGCGTGCTGGGCCTCTGCGCGTTGCGCCTCATGGGCAAGTCGATGCGCGTCGGCAACAGCGTCCGTCTCGTGCTCCAGACGCTGGTCGTGGCGCTGCTGAACACCTCGGCCGGCCTCGTCGGCTACCAGATCGTCACCACCACCGCGTGGGGCGGCGTCCTCATCGTCCTGGTGCTCGCGGGCATCGTCGCCACCTACCTCGCCTACTCCGGGCTGCTGCGCGAACAGCGCGACCTGGAGGCGTTGAGCGAGGTCAGCCTTCGCGTCGCGAGGTCGGGCCAGCACGGCACCGGCCCGCGCCAGCCCGACGACGACCTCACCACCGGCGTCGAAGAGGACGAGTGGCAGCTCATCGCGGAACGCATCCGCGAGCAGCTCAACGCCAACCGGGTCGTGCTGCGCCTGCGCACCGACCCGCAGGAAGCCATGATCACCCTCGTCGCCGGCGAACCGCTGCCCGACGAGATGACCGCGACGGACCCCCGTGCCGTGCGCGAGGACCCGGTCCTCCAGCTGCCCGGCACGCACGTCCGCTACTACCGCGTGGCCGACGCGACCGAGGACGTCACCGAGGCCCTGCTGCGCCGCGACGCGCAGGAGGCGCTGGTCGTCCCGTTGCGCGGCGCGACCCAGCTGCTCGGCGCCGTCGAGGCCCACGACCGGCTCTCGCGCTGGCGCGGGTTCGGCAAGGCCGACATCCAGCTGCTGCGCACCCTGGCCTCGCACCTCGCGACGGCCGTCGACAACCGCCGCCTGCTGGCCAGGCTGCGCCACGACGCCTACCACGACCCGCTGACCGGCCTGCTCAACCGCGCGGGCTTCCGCGAGGCGTGCGCGGAGCCGTTGCGAGAGTCCCAGCGGGGCGTGGTGCTGCGGATCGACCTCGACATCCTCTCGACCGTCTCCGACGCGCTCGGTCAGGCCTGGGGCAACCGGATGGTCGTCGCCGCCGGACGTCGTCTGCGTGACGCACTTGGTGCGGACGTGCCGCTCGCACGGCTTGAGGGCGGCGCATTCGCCGCATACCTCGACGACGAGCGTGCGGCTGCCGCGCACGAAACGGCCGAACGCCTGCGTGCGGGCCTCTCGGTGCCGTACCCGGTCGACCGGCTGACCGTCGAGGCCTCCGCGGTCGTCGGCTACTCCTCGAAGGCCGACTCCGAGACCGAGGACCCGGATCCCGACGTGCTGCTGCAACGGGCCGACGTGGCCGTGCGCGCGACGTCCGAGGGCACGCCGGTGAAGGCCTACGCGCCGTCGATGGGCCACCTGTTCCTGCGCCGCTTCCAGCTCGTGACGCAGTTCCGCCAGGCCGTCGAGACCGGCCAGATCTCGGTGCACTACCAGCCGAAGGTCGCGCTGCCGTCCCGCCAGGTCGTGGGCGCGGAGGCGTTGGTGCGCTGGACGCACCCGGAGTTCGGCCGCGTCGACCCGGACGAGTTCGTGCCGGCCGTCGAGGCCACCGGGCTCGTGGACGTGCTGACGGACTTCGTGATGGACCGCGCCCTGGAACGGGTGCGGCGCTGGCTCGACCGCGGCCTGCGGATGTCCATCGCGGTCAACCTGTCCGTGCGGACGCTGGGCGACGAGGACTTCCCGAACCGCGTCGAGGCCGCGCTGGAACGCCACGACGTGCCGTCCGGGCTGCTGACGTTCGAGCTCACCGAGTCCGGCGTCATGGCCGACCCCGAACGCGCCCTGCCGGTGCTGCGGCGCCTGCACGCGATCGGCGTCGTGCTGGCCGTCGACGACTTCGGCACCGGCTACTCGTCACTCGCGTACCTGCGCCAGCTGCCGGTGGACGAGGTGAAGATCGACAAGTCGTTCGTGCTCGGGATGGGCACGGACCTCGGCGACATGGCCGTGGTCCGGTCGATCGTGGAGCTCGGGCACTCGCTCGGTCTCGTCGTGGTCGCCGAGGGCGTCGAGGACGACGCCGCCCGCGAGCAGCTGGTGGGCATGGGCTGCGACGTGGCCCAGGGCTACCTGATCTCCCGCCCGCTGTCCGAGGACCGCTTCGAGGCGTGGCTGCGCGCCCGAACGGTGCAGGTCAGGGGTGCTCGCGATGAGACGGTGCTCACCTTGGTCCACTAAGGGGACCCCCGGATTTCGTTCTTGGTAGACGCGTGTTGTAGAGTTCTCCACAGCTCAGCAAGAACGAAAGAGCAAGCCCCTTTAGCTCAGTCGGCAGAGCGTCTCCATGGTAAGGAGAAGGTCTACGGTTCGATTCCGTAAAGGGGCTCCACTACTGGCCGCAGTGCTGAGCGCTGCGGCTTGTAGTTGTGTTAAAGCGGTGTAGCTCAGTTGGTAGAGCAAGCGGCTCATAATCGCTGTGTCGCCGGTTCAAGTCCGGCCACCGCTACTCAGCAAGATCCCTTGGACGGCAACGTCGTCCGCCCCGCCAGACGGTAAGCCCGGACTGGGTTCCACGGGGTCTCGTGTGCTCTCAGGAAGGCAAGGACCGTGGCTGCAACCGACGTACGCCCCAAGATCACCCTCGCGTGCGAGGAGTGCAAGCACCGGAACTACATCACCAGGAAGAACCGGCGCAACGACCCGGACCGCCTGGAGATCAAGAAGTTCTGCCCGAACTGCAAGACGCACCGCGCGCACAAGGAAACCCGCTGAGCGCGTAGCGAAGCTTTCGACCGAGGCCCGTCCCACACGTGGGGCGGGCCTCGTCGCATATAGGCTCTTCAGGTGCCTCTTGACCCCGCTTTCATCGGACGCAGTTATCCGCCGTCGCAGCCGTACGACGTGAGCCGCGAGAAGATCCGCGAGTTCGCCGCGGCGATCGGCGCGACCAGCCCGGCCTACCGCGACGCCGACGCCGCGAAGGCGTTGGGGCACAGGGACGTCATCGCCCCGCCCACGTTCGCGATCGTCGTGTCGATGAAGACGAACGAGACGGTCATGTTCGATCCGGAGCTGAAGCTCGACTACAGCCGCGTCGTGCACGGCGACCAGAACTTCACGCACCACCGGCCCATCACCGCGGGCGACCAGCTCGTGTGCGTGGCGCACATCGACGCGATCACGAACCGCATGGGCAACGACATGGTGACCGTGCGGACGGAGATCGGCACCGTCGACGGCGAGCCGGTCGCGACCGCCAAGTCGATGCTCGTCGTGAGGGGAGAGGACGCGTGACGAACGCAGTCGTGGGAACCGAGCTGCCGGCGCTGTCCGTGCGGCTCAAGCGCGCCGACCTCGTCCGCTACGCGGGCGCCTCGCTGGACTTCAACCCCATCCACTGGAACGAGAAGACGGCCAAGGACGTCGGCCTCCCGGACGTGATCGCGCACGGGATGCTCACCATGGCCGTGGCGTCGCGGATCGTCGCCGAGTGGATCGGCGACCCCGGCGCGATCGTCGAGTACGGCTGCCGCTTCGGCCGTCCCGTCGTGGTGCCGAACGACGACGAGGGCGCCCTGGTCGAGGTCACCGCGAAGGTCACCAAGGACTTCGAGGACGGAACTGTGAAGGTCAACATCAACGCGGCTTTTGACGGCAAGTCGGTGTTGACAGGCGCTTTCGCCCGCGTGCGCGTGAGCTGATCTTGTGATCAAGAACACCACCGGACAACCCGGTCCGGTGGTGTTTGCGGTGCTCAAGCGAGATTCGGGCCTGGAACGCGCTTCAGTTGCACGACCCTGATTCGTGTTCTCGGCCCGCGTGTGGGTAGGCTGTGCGACAGGCCGCTCGGCAAGTGCTTGAGCGGTCTGGTTGGAATGGACGGGACAGGCTCCCGTACACTTCCTGCTTGGCCAGGGGATCCGCTCGTCGGATTCCGAAGGGGTGTAGCTCAACTGGCAGAGCAGCGGTCTCCAAAACCGCAGGTTGCAGGTTCAAGTCCTGTCGCCCCTGCTGTCGAAGCGCGTCATGGGTGGAGTGGAGGACGGCATGAGCGAGGGCCGCGAGCAGGACCAGCCGGAGGAGCGCGAAAGCGCGACCCGGCCGTCCAACGCTGCGGCGCGACGTGAACGTCGTGCCTCCTCTCGCCCAGCCGCCCGCAAGGACGGCAGCAGCGCTGAGTCGAAGAAGAGCGTCGCCAAGTCCGAGGAGTCGGACGAGGACGCGAAGAAGGGTCGCCCGACCAAGACCCGTGAAGGACAGGAAAAGCGTCCCTCGCTGATCGGGCGGGGCTTCCGCTACATCCGCGAGGTCGTCAGCGAACTCCGCAAGGTGATCTGGCCGACCCGCAAGCAGCTGATCACCTACACGGGTGTCGTGCTCGTGTTCGTGGTCTTCATGGTTGCACTGGTGTGGGCTCTCGACCTCGGCTTCGGCGCGGCTGTTTTCGAGCTGTTCGGCTGAGCCGGACAGCTGCCGCTGCAACCAGGAAGCGAGATCCACAGTGACCTCCGACAACGGCGTCGACGCCCAGGAGAAGACCGACCTCATCGACGACGAGGTGTCCGAGGACATCGCCGCCGACGAGACGGTCGAGTCGGAGGCTGTGGACGCCGCCGCGGACGAGAGCGACGAGTCGGACGAGGACGTGGACGTCCTCGCGATCGACGAGACGCCGATCGACGAAGAGATCGCGGACCCCGCCGAAGAGCTGCGTCAGGCCCTGCGCCACGCGCCCGGCGACTGGTACGTCGTGCACTCGTACGCGGGTTACGAGAACAAGGTCAAGGCGAACCTCGAGACTCGTATCCACACGCTCGACATGGAGGACTACATCTTCCAGGTCGAGGTGCCGACCGAAGAGGTCACCGAGATCAAGAACGGCCAGCGCAAGCTGGTGCAGCGCAAAGTGCTGCCCGGCTACATCCTGGTCCGCATGGAGCTCACCGACGCGTCCTGGAGCGCCGTCCGCAACACGCCGGGCGTGACCGGGTTCGTCGGAGCCACCTCGAAGCCCTCGCCCCTCACGATCGACGAGGTGCTCAAGTTCCTGCTCCCGCAGCAGGAGCAGAAGCCGGCCGAGGGCAAGAAGGCCGCCTCCACGACCGTGTCGAAGCCGACCATCGAGGTCGACTTCGAGGTCGGCGAGTCGGTCACGGTCATGGACGGCCCGTTCGCCACGCTGCCCGCCACGATCAGCGAGGTCAACGCGGACGGCCAGAAGCTGAAGGTCCTGGTGTCGATCTTCGGCCGGGAGACGCCGGTCGAGCTGTCGTTCAGCCAGGTCTCCAAGATCTGAGCGGTCTCCCGCAAGGGGGACCGATCGGCCACGCTGCGGCTGGCAGAGCCGCGCGCGGACACTGCAATAACAGGAAGTACGGACAATGCCTCCCAAGAAGAAGAAGCTGTCAGCGATCATCAAGCTGCAGATCAAGGCTGGTGCCGCCAACCCGGCGCCGCCCGTTGGTCCCGCGCTGGGTCAGCACGGCGTCAACATCATGGAGTTCTGCAAGGCCTACAACGCCGCGACCGAGTCGCAGCGCGGTCAGGTCGTGCCGGTTGAGATCTCCGTGTACGAAGACCGTTCGTTCGACTTCAAGCTCAAGACCCCGCCGGCCGCGCGACTCATCCTCGCCGCCGCTGGTGTCGACAAGGGCAGCGGCGAGCCGCACCGCGTCAAGGTCGCCAAGGTGACCATGGAGCAGGTCCGCAGCATCGCCCAGGTCAAGATGGTCGACCTGAACGCGAACGACATCGACCAGGCCGCGAAGATCATCGCCGGCACCGCCCGTTCCATGGGCATCACGGTCGAAGGCTGATCGCAGCACCTCCAAGAAAGCGTGGGAGAGCCGAGCGCGGCTCAACAACCACGAACTGATCTCTGAACTAAGGACAGTCAGAAATGAAGCGCAGCAAGGCCTACAAGGCCGCCGCCGAGCTGGTGGACCGTGAGCGGCTGTACTCGCCGCTGGAGGCCGCCAAGCTCGCCAAGGAAACGTCCAAGATCAAGATGGACGCCACCGTCGAGGTCGCGATTCGCCTCGGCGTCGACCCTCGCAAGGCCGACCAGATGGTCCGCGGCACCGTGAATCTGCCGCACGGTACGGGCAAGACCGCCCGCGTGATCGTCTTCGCAACCGGTGACAAGGCCGCTGAGGCCGAGGCCGCCGGTGCGGACGCTGTCGGCACCGACGAGCTGATCGAGCGCATCCAGGGTGGGTGGCTCGACTTCGACGCCGCGATCGCGACCCCCGACCAGATGGCGAAGGTCGGCCGCATCGCTCGCATCCTCGGCCCGCGTGGCCTGATGCCGAACCCGAAGACCGGCACCGTGACCCCCGAGGTCGCGAAGGCGGTCAACGACATCAAGGGCGGAAAGATCAACTTCCGCGTTGACAAGCAGGCCAACCTGCACTTCGTCATCGGCAAGGCGTCGTTCGACACCGACAAGCTGGTCGAGAACTACGCGGCCGCGCTGGACGAGGTCCTCCGCGCCAAGCCGTCCGCGGCCAAGGGCCGGTACGTCAAGAAGGTCACCGTCTCCACGACGATGGGCCCCGGCATCCCGGTCGACCCGAACCGCACCCGCAACATGCTGGTCGACGAGGCCTGAGCCTCCGCGGTTCTAGTTAGCTGAGAAAGGCCCCCGGCTTCGCGCCGGGGGCCTTTCTGCTGTTCAGGACCGGTTTCTGCGGTAGTCGGTCGGCGACTCGCCCACCTGCCTGAGGAAGTGGTGGCGGAGGTTGTTGGCCGTGCCGATGCCGCTGAGCGCCGCGATCTTCTCCATCGGCAGGTCGGTCGACTCCAGCAGCACCTGCGCCCTGGTGATGCGTTCGTTGAGCAGCCACTGCAACGGCGTCGTGCCCGTCGTGGCGTGCAGCCTGCGGTAGAAGGTCCGCTCGCTCATGGCGGCCTGACGGGCCAGGATCTCGATCGTCAGCGGTTCGTCGAGGCGGGCGCGGGCCCAGTCGAGCACGGGCGTGAGGCCCTGTTCGTCGGTGGCCGGGACCGAGAGGTCGACGTACTGGCCCAGGTGGCCGGGGCGGTGGCCG
The DNA here is from genome assembly GCF_050936595.1 of Lentzea sp. CA-135723. Classification (NCBI taxonomy): domain Bacteria; kingdom Bacillati; phylum Actinomycetota; class Actinomycetes; order Pseudonocardiales; family Pseudonocardiaceae; genus Lentzea; species Lentzea sp. CA-135723. Next base: position 6,360,436 of record NZ_JBNJMK010000001.1, read on the forward strand.
GGCACGATCATCCGGCGGGCCAGCTGGTTCGCGACCTGGGCGCCCAGGTCGCGGCGGACCAGGTGCAGGCAGAGGTCGAGGCCCGCGCTCATGCCGGCGCTGGTGAGGACGTCGCCCTCGTCGACGTAGAGCTGCGACGCGTCGACGTGGATCTTCGGATAGCGCTCCGCCAGCAACGCCGTGTGCATCCAGTGCGCCGTGGCCCGTTTTCCGTCCAGCAGACCGGCTTCGGCCAACGCGTAGGCGCCCACGCACGCCGACACGATCCGCGCGCCGTTGCGGTGGGCCTCCTGGAGCGCGGCCACGAGGTCGGGCGGCACCGGAGCGTTCTCCTCGAAGACCTCGTCGGGCACCCACGACACGATGACGGTGTCCGCCCGGACGACGTCGTCCAGCGTGTGGGTGCTGTTGAGCGTGAAGCTCGGTGTGGTCTCGCGGGTGCGGTTTCCGGTGCCGCACAACCACAACTCGTACCAGGGGTCGGCGAGGTCCGGCTGCGGTGTGCCGAAGACCGCCGCCGGGATGCCCAGCTCGTACAGGTCCGCGACGCCGAAGTCGGCGGGGACGATCAGGGCCACCGAACCAGCGCTCATGCTCTCCAGCCTATGGCAGGAATTTGGTGACAGGGGTCATTCCGGTCACTGGTCGAGATGATCAAGCGTGGCGATGCTGGAGGCATGACAGCTGAAGCGATCACCGTGCTGGGACTGGGAAATCTGGGCCGCGCGCTGGCGGAGACGTTCGTGCGAGGCGGCCATCCGGTGGCGGTCTGGAACCGTTCCGAGGGGAAGGCGGCCGGGCTCGCGGCGACCGTCGCGGCCAGTGCGGCCGAGGCGGTGGCTGCGGGCGACCTGGTGGTCGTTGCGCTGCTCGACCACCAAGCGGCACAACAGGTTCTGCGGGACGTGGACGTGCGCGGGAAGGCGTTGGTCAACCTCACCTCCGGCACGCCGGACGACGCCCGCGAGCTGGCGGCGTGGGCCGAGGCCCAGGGTGCCGGGTACCTGCACGGCGCCGTGTACGCCGTGCCGCAGACGATCGGCACCGGCGCGTCGTCGATCATCTACAGCGGCTCGGAACCGGTGTCCGCGCGGAAGTCGTTGGCGCTGCTGGGAAAGGTGACGTACCTCGGCGCCGACGCCGGCCGCGCGTCCGGGTACGACGTGGCGATCCTGGCCGGGATGTACGGGCTGCTCGGCGGGTTCCTGCACGCGGCGGCGCTGGCGCGGGCGAACGGGATCGGGGTCGCCGAGCTCACGCCGCTGCTCGCGTCCTGGCTGACCGACCTCCAGCCGGCGCTCACGACGTTCGCCGCCGAGATCGACGCCTCGAGCTACGGCAACGGGGAGTCGAGCCTCGCGATGAACCAGTCGGGGCTGGCCACGCTCATCAGGGCCGCACAGGCGCAGGGCGTGCCGTTCGCGGGGCTCGACGCGGTCAAGGCGTTGGTGGACCGGCAGGTCGACTCCGGGCGCGGGCAGGAGAGCCTCGCCCGCGCCGTGGAGTCGTTCGGCCCGGTGTCACAAGGGCTTGCGGGCGGCCAGGATGAAGATCGTCACTGACGCCAGGAAGTCGCCCTCGCGGAGTTCGGCGAGCCAGCGCTCGCCGTCCGCGCGGTCGATCGCACCGGCGCGGATGGCCCGTTCGGTGTTGCGGCTCAGGGCGAGCGTGTAGTCGGCCCTGGCGAAGTCGCGCAGCACGGTCGTGGCCGCGGTGACGTTCTCGACCTCGAAGCCCGCGTCCCTGGCGAGCCGCGGGAGTGCGCGGCCGATGGTGGCGTTGCGGACCATGTTCGCGCAGACGAACCGGTTGAACCGCCTGTTCATCTCCAGGTCGCCGTCGACCAGCAGGGCGTCCCAGTCGGGTTCCGCGATGCGCAGCAGACCGCCGGGCTTCATGGCCCGGTGGAGCTCGGCGAGCACCTTCGCCGGGTCCTCGACGTGCTGGAGCGCGCGGTCCATCCGGGCGCGGTCCGCGGTGCCCGTGTCGACGGGCAGCGCGTGGGCGTCGCCCTGGCGGACGTCGACCTGCGGGTAGAAGTTCAGGAAGCTGCCGGCCGCGGCCACCATCCTCGGGTCCACGTCGATGCCGATGACCCGGCCGGACGTCGTGACCGCGTCGGCCATCACGGGTAGGTCGGTGCCGGGGCCGCAGCCCACGTCGAGGACGGTGTCGCCGTGCCTCAGGTCGAGCGAGACGAGCATCTGGTGCTTGTAGTCACGACCCAGTGCGGCGGCGTCCGCCATGTACTCGACCTTGTCGGGACTGGGCACCCCCAGTGCGTTTGGCATGCACCCCAATCAACCACAGATGCTCGGCTCCCAGCCGGTGATCACCCAGCCGGCGTTGACCTTCTCGACCACGAACGTGCCGAGCCGCGGCCCTCCCTCGACCGTCAGGACGCACGAGTCGATGACGACCTTGTCGCTGGTCGGCGTCTTCAGCATGTCCGGGGGGAACATCACCTGCTGGTACTTGTCGACGCTGGTCACCTGCGCCTTCAGCTTCGTGACCGCGTCGGCGCAATCGCTTGCGCCGTAAGCGTTCGCGAACTTCTGCCGGGTGTCGTCCCGCAGGATCAGCGTGCAGGCGCGGGTCGTGTCGGCGAACGACACGTGCTTGTAGAACATGCCGACCGTGCCCTGCAGACCGGCCGGCGCCGACAGCCCCTGGGCCGCGCCGGTGACGCCGCCGCTGTTCTGCGCGACGTCTCCAGGATCGTCGACGCCGAAGAACCGGTCGTAGGCCCACAGCGCGCTGCCGACGACGAGCAGGAAGAACAAGGCGCGCCAGAAGATGCGGCTGCCCAGCACGACGAGCCACCAGCGCTTGCCGCCCTGTTTGGGAGCTTGGGGCGCCTGGCCCGTCGCCTCCTGGTAGCGCTGGTACTCCTGGAACCGCTGGAACTCCTGGAACTGCCGCAGCTGCTCCGGGTCCATCGGCTGCGCGGGCGGCTGCGGCTGGCGGGGCGCGAGGTCCTTGCCGGGCTCGTCGGTCACAGGTCACATCATGCCGATTTGGAGCGGCAGGACACAGTCGAGTAGTCTTTTCGTGGTTCTACCGAAGACCGCAGGTTTTCTCCGCGAGGAGAACGAAGGCCCCGTTGCAACACGGGCGGCCCGCGCAGGGAGGACGAGGCTTGCTCTTTGTGACGCCCCGTGCTGCTTGTGCGCGAGGGCGTTTTTGTTGTTTCGGGACCTTCTCCTGACTCGCGGTCTAACCCAGCCCAGAGAGGAGGCGATCATGGCGAAGCCCACGAAGGTTACGGCGGTCGCTGAGCTTGCGGACCAGTTCCGCACCAGCTCGGCAGCGGTTGTCACTGAGTACCGTGGCCTCTCCATGGCGCAGCTCACCACGCTGCGTCGCGCTCTCGGCGCGGGCACCAAGTACACCGTCGCGAAGAACACGCTCGTCAAGCTCGCTGCCGCGGACGCCGGCGTGGAGGGCCTCGAGGCCCTTCTGTCCGGTCCGACCGCCATCGCGTTCGTCGAGGGCGAGCCCGTGGACGCCGCCAAGGCGATCCGCGACTTCGCGAAGGACAACAAGGCCCTGATCATCAAGGGCGGCTACATGGATGGCCGCCCGCTCTCGGTCGACGAGGTCACCGCCATCGCGGACCTCGAAACCCGTGAGGTGCTGCTCGCGAAGCTCGCGGGCGCGATGAAGGGCAACCTGGCCAAGGCCGCGGGTCTGTTCAACGCCCCGGCTTCCCAGGTCGCTCGCCTGGCTGCTGCCCTGCAGGAGAAGAAGGCCGCCGCGGCTCCCGCCGCCGAGGCCGACGCTCCCGCCGAAAGCTGATCACCCAAAGACACGCCCGACGCTTTCGCGCGGGAGATTAGAAAGGACCGCCGATCATGGCGAAGCTCAGCACCGAAGAGCTGCTCGACGCGTTCAAGGAGATGACCCTCCTCGAGCTGTCCGAGTTCGTGAAGCAGTTCGAAGAGACCTTCGAGGTCACCGCCGCGGCGCCCGTCGCCGTTGCCGCTGCCGGCCCCGCCGCCGGTGGCGCTGCGCCCGAGGTCGAGGAGCAGACGGACTTCAACGTCGTCCTCGAGTCGGCCGGCGACAAGAAGATCCAGGTCATCAAGGTCGTCCGCGAGGTCGTCTCGGGCCTGGGCCTGAAGGAGGCCAAGGAGCTGGTCGAGTCCGCTCCGAAGGCGATCCTCGAGGGCGTGGCGAAGGACGTCGCCGACGCCGCCAAGGAGAAGCTCGAGGCTGCCGGCGCCAAGATCACCCTCAAGTGATCTCAGCCCCCTCGTGGGGCTGGCGTTTCGCGGTTTTGAACGGGCGTGCACCTTTCAACGGGGGTGCACGCCCGTTTTTTGTGTTTTCGGGGTGCTGTGTGCGGGTGGGGTGCGGTTTCAGTGTTGTGGGTTCCGGTTCCAGCGGGGTTGGTCGCGTTCCTGGGGTTGGGTTGCGGTTGCGAGGGTGTTCGCGCGGGTCGTGACGAACGCCTGGGGGTGGCGATTGGGGCTTGACTTCGGGGCCCTTGCGAGGCGCTTGTCGGACCGGAAAAGGCCGGGCTGAAAAGAGGCCCGGCCGAGCCACTAGTGGTAGCACCTCGCACCCAAAGTCAAGCCCCAATCGCAGTCGATGGGTTGCACCGCTGACCAGCCGGGCATCAGCCCGTTCGGGCTCGCTCCGCTTCGCCACGCCAGGATTCGTAGGTGGTGGGCTTGCGTTGTTGGCTGTCCGGCTGAGAGCGCGCGCCGGGCTTGCGTGCGTGGTCGGGTTGCGTTGACGACTGCGGTTGTGCGCGCGCCGGGCCTGCGTGCGTGGTCGGCTTGCGTTGGCGACTGCGGTTGGGTGCGCCCTTGAAGACCCATCCGACTGTCAGACCCTCTCGGTACCTTGGGTCGCGGGGGAGCCTGAGCGCGAGGGGACCCCTGCGTGAGCCTGCGTTCGGCCTTGCCGCCTCCGCCTCCACCTGCGGCGATGTGCCTGAGGTCACACGTTCGGGGAATTTCCCGGTTGTCGGGCAGTGGTCTACGGGGGCTTGCCCGTTTTGCGAGGTCACGCTCTGTGGCGTTATCTGAACGCAACCGCCATTAGGCCAACTGGTGAGTAACCTGCCGCGAACGAACTCGTTGCCCAGATGTGACGCCGATCGCTGCGGCGTCCCTGGGCGTGTGCGGAGGTGTGCGGATGGGCGTCGAGGTGGTCGTCGAGGGTCTGACCAAGTCCTTCGGCAAGCAGACCATCTGGCAGGACGTCACGCTCACGATCCCGCCTGGTGAGGTCAGCGTGATGCTCGGGCCGTCCGGTACCGGCAAGAGCGTGTTCCTGAAGTCGTTGGTCGGGTTGCTGAAGCCTGAGCGCGGGAAGATCGTCATCAACGGGACGGACCTCGTGCAGTGCTCCGAGCACAAGTTGTACGAGATTCGGAAGATGTTCGGCGTGCTGTTCCAGGACGGCGCGTTGTTCGGGTCGATGAACCTCTACGACAACATCGCGTTTCCGCTGCGGGAGCACACCCGCAAGACGGAGGCCGAGGTTCGGCGGATCGTCCTCGAGAAGATGGAGATGGTCGGTCTCGTCGGGGCCGAGAAGAAGCTGCCCGGTGAGATCTCCGGCGGTATGCGGAAGCGGGCCGGGCTGGCGCGGGCGCTGGTGCTCGATCCCGAGATCATCCTGTGCGACGAACCCGACTCCGGCCTCGATCCCGTGCGGACGGCGTACCTCAGCCAGTTGCTGATCGATCTCAACGCGCAGATCGACGCGACCATCCTGATCGTCACGCACAACATCAACATCGCGCGGACCGTGCCGGACAACCTCGGCATGCTGTTCCGGCGCGAGCTGGTCATGTTCGGGCCCCGCGAGGTGTTGCTGACCAGCGACGAGCCCGTGGTGGAGCAGTTCCTGAACGGGCGGCGGCTGGGGCCCATCGGCATGTCCGAGGAGAAGGACACGGCGACGATGGCCGCCGAGCAGGCCCACGCGGACGCCGGGCACTCGGACGGGTCGCCGGAGGGTGACGTTCGCGGGATCGTGCCGCAGCTGGAGCCGACGCCCGGGTTGCCCTACCGCGACGCGGTGCGGCGGCGGAAGGACCGGGTCATGACGATCATCCACCAGCTGCCGCACGAGGCTCAGCAGGGGATCATCGACAGTCTCACGGCCGAGGAGCGCGTGCGGTACGGCGTGCACGCCGGGGTGCAGACGCCGACGCCCAGCCCGTGGCCTCGGCACGGTGGTGTGCTGTGACCACGCAGGCCTCGTTCCCCGGCGCCGGCGCGCTGCGGGAGACCGGCAAGTTGTGCCAGCTCGGGATCGACGTCGTGCGGACGTCGTTCCGCCGGCCCTTCCAGCTGCGGGAGTTCATCCAGCAGAGCTGGTTCATCGTCAGCGTGACGGTGCTGCCGACGGCGCTGGTCTCCATCCCGTTCGGCGCGGTCATCGCACTTCAGCTCGGCAGCCTCACGCGGCAGATCGGCGCCCAGTCGTTCACGGGTGCGGCCAGCGTGCTCGCGATCATCCAGCAGGCCAGCCCGATCGTGACGGCGTTGCTCATCGCGGGCGCGGGCGGCAGCGCCATCTGCGCGGACCTCGGGTCCAGGAAGATCCGCGAGGAGATCGACGCCATGGAGGTGCTCGGGGTCAGCCCGATCCACCGGCTCGTGGTGCCGCGGGTGCTGGCGGCGATGCTCGTGTCGGTGCTCCTCAACGGCATGGTGAGCGTCGTCGGCGTGATGGGCGGCTACTTCTTCAACGTCGTCATGCAGGACGGCACGCCCGGCGCGTACCTCGCGAGCTTCAGCGCGCTCGCCCAGCTGCCGGACCTGTGGATCAGCGAGCTCAAGGCCCTGATCTTCGGGTTCATCGCGGGCATCGTGGCCGCGTACCGGGGCCTCAACCCCGCCGGCGGCCCCAAGGGCGTGGGTGACGCGGTGAACCAGGCCGTGGTCATCACGTTCCTGCTGCTGTTCTTCGTCAACTTCGTCCTCACCACGATCTACCTGCAGGTCGTGCCCGCGAAGGGGAGCTGATGGCGAACAAGGTGCTCTCCACCCTCGACGGGTTCGGCGACCAGCTGTCCTTCTACATCAAGGCGCTGGCCTGGACGCCCCGCGCGCTCAAGCGGTACTCCAAGGAGACACTGCGGTTGCTGGCCGAGGTCAGCTTCGGGTCAGGTGCGCTCGCGGTCATCGGCGGCACGATCGGCGTGATGGTCGGGCTGTCCGTGTTCACCGGAACCGTGGTCGGTCTCCAGGGCTTCACGGCGCTCAACCAGATCGGCACGTCCGCGTTCGCCGGGTTCGTGTCCGCGTACTTCAACACCCGCGAGATCGCGCCGTTGGTCGCCGGGCTCGCACTCAGTGCCACGGTCGGATCAGGCTTCACGGCCCAGCTCGGCGCCATGCGGATCTCCGAGGAGATCGACGCGCTGGAGGTCATGGGCATCCCCAGCCTGCCGTTCCTCGTGACCACGCGGATCATCGCCGGGTTCGTCGCGATCATCCCGCTGTACGTGATCGGCCTGCTGACCAGCTACCTCGCCGCCAGAACGATCACCGTCGAGTTCTACGGCCAGTCGGCGGGCACATATGACCACTACTTCAACCTGTTCCTACCGCCGATCGACGTGCTGTGGTCGTTCGGCAAGGTGCTGGTCTTCGCGGTCGTGATCATCATGACCCACTGCTACTACGGCTACCGCGCGTCCGGCGGTCCGGCCGGTGTGGGTGTCGCGGTCGGGCGTGCGGTGCGGACCGCGATCGTCACGACGGCGCTGCTCGACTTCTTCCTGAGCCTCGCGATCTGGGGTGCCACTACGACCGTGAGGATCGCCGGATGAGGAAACGCGTGCTGGGCATCGCCTTCCTTCTCGCGATCGCCATGTTCCTGTCCCTCACGGTCGCCCTCTACAAGGACGCCTTCAGCGACTACGTGAAGGTCACGCTCAGGACCGACCACATCGGCAACCAGCTGCAGACCGCGAGCGACGTCAAGGTCCGCGGGCTCATCGTCGGCTCGGTGAAGGCCGTGCGGACCAGCGGTGACGGCGCCGAGCTGGAGCTCGCGCTGCTGCCGGACAAGGTCGAGCAGATCCCGTCCAACGTCAGCGCGCGCCTGCTGCCCAAGACGTTGTTCGGCGAGCGGTACGTGAACCTCGTGCTACCGCAGCAGAAGCAGGCCGCGATCGCGAACGGCGCGGTCATCGAGCAGGACCGCACCAGCAGCGCGATCGAGCTGGAACGCGTGCTGGACAACCTGATGCCGGTCCTGCAGGCCGTCCAGCCGGAGAAGCTCGCGACCACGCTGACGGCGTTGTCCCAGGCGCTCGACGGCCGGGGCAAGCCGCTCGGCCAGACCCTGGTGTCGCTCGACCAGTACCTCGGCGAGCTCAACCCGCAGCTGCCCGCGCTGAAGGAGAACATCTCCAGGCTCGCGGACGTCGCGAACGTCTACTCGGACGCCGCGCCGGACTTGTTGCAGGCGCTCAACGACATGACCACGACCACCAAGACCGTGGTCGACCAGCGCGAGAACCTGCTCGCGCTCTACGGGACGATGACCACGACGTCGCAGGACCTCACGTCGTTCGTCACGGTCAACAAGAACAACATCATCGGCCTCGCCGACACCAGCCGTCCGACGCTGGAGCTGCTCGCGAAGTACGCGCCCGAGTACCCGTGCCTGCTCAAGGGCCTCGCGGAGTTCGAGCCGATCATCAGCAAGGCGTTCGGCGCCGGCACCGACAAGCCCGGCCTGCACATCACGCTGGAGATCACGCAGAACCGCGGCAAGTACAAGCCGAACCTCGACGAGCCCGAGTACAAGGACAAGCGCGGACCCCGCTGCTACGACATCGTGCCGAGGCCCGACCCGTTCCCGCAGTACCCGCCGGAGGGGCCGGTGCAGGACGGGTCGAGCTCGCCGCCGCCCGCCCGCGTCGCGAACGACGGCATCCTGCCGCCCGCCACGGCCGGCAACGCGACCTCGCCGTCGTCCGCGCAGAACGCGGCCAACCTCGCCAACTCCCCTGAGGAGGCACGGCTGATCGCGGCGCTGTTCGGGCCGCGCGTCGGCGTGGAGCCGCAGGACATGCCGGGCTGGTCGAGCCTGCTGCTCGGGCCGCTCGTGCGCGGAGCGGAGGTGACCGTCAAGTGAAGGGACTGCTCGGACCGCTGCTCAAGCTGATCGCCTTCGCGGTGGTCACGATCCTCGCGACCTCGCTGCTCGCGGTCACGATCGCCAACGTCAACCTGTCCAGCGCCACCGGCTACAAGGCGCAGTTCACCGACGTCACCGCGCTCAACGAGGGCGACGACATCCGCATCGCCGGCGTCCGCGTCGGGCAGGTCGACGGCATCAAGGTCGTCGACCGCAAGACCGCCGAGGTCGAGTTCTCCATCGACGGCGACCGCAAGCTGCCCGAGGCCGTCACCGCGACGATCAAGTACCGCAACCTGGTGGGGCAGCGGTACATCGCGCTGGAGGCGGGCACCGGTGACACCAAGGCCGTGCTGGCCGAGGGCGGCACGATCCCGTTGGAACGCACCAAGCCCGCCCTGGACCTCACGGTCCTGTTCAACGGCTTCAAGCCGCTCTTCCAGGCCCTGAACCCGGACGACGTGAACAAGCTGTCGTTCGAGATCATCCAGGTGCTCCAGGGCGAGGGCAGCACGATCGACAGCCTCCTGCAGCACACGGCCTCGCTGACCAGCACGCTGGCGAGCAAGGACAAGGTGATCGGCGAGGTCGTCGACAACCTCAACACCGCGCTGGAGACCGTGAACTCGCGCGACGAGGACTTCAACAACCTCGTGATCACGTTGCAGACGCTCGTCTCCGGCCTCGCCCAGGACCGCCAGCCGATCGGTGACGCGATCACCGCGCTCGGCGACCTCACGAACGCCACGTCCGGGCTGCTGGAGCAGGGCCGGGAGCCGTTGCGCAACGACATCGCGCAGCTCGGCATCGTCTCGAAGACGCTGGGCGACAACGAGGTCCTGGTCGACCAGATGCTCCAGCGGCTGCCCAACAAGCTGGAGACGATCACCCGGACCGCGACCTACGGCTCGTGGTTCAACTTCTACCTGTGCGAGGCCAGCGGCAAGGTCGCCGTGCCGCCGGTCATCTCGAACCCGATCCCGATCACGGCGTTGCCGGTGACTCAGCAGAGGTGCCGCCGATGAAGACCTCGAACCCCATCCGGACAGGCGCGATCAGCCTGACGTTGATCGCGTTGCTGTTGCTGGCCGCGTTCTACTCCGACGACCTGCCGATCGTCGGCGGCGGCACCTCGTACGCCGCGGACTTCAGCGAGGCCGCGGGACTGGTGCCGGGCAACGAGGTCCGCGTCGCCGGCGTGAAGGTCGGCAAGGTCACCAAGGTCAAGCTCAACGGCGACCGCGTGCGGGTCACGTTCAAGGTCAAGGACGCCTGGGTGGGCGACCGGACGACCGCGATGATCCGCATCAAGACGTTGCTGGGTCAGAAGTTCGTGGCGCTGGACCCGCAGGGCAGCGCGCCGCTCTCTCCCGGCGACCCGATCCCGAAGGAGCGCACGCTCGCGCCGTACGACGTGAACGAGGCGTTCAACGGGCTCGCGACGACCGTCGGCCAGATCGACACCAAGCAGCTCGCGGACAGCTTCACGGTCCTGTCCGACACCTTCAAGAACTCGCCGGAGCACGTCCGGGGCGCGCTCGACGGCCTGTCCGCGTTGTCGAAGACGATCTCCTCGCGCGACGAGCAGCTGGCGAAGCTGCTGGACAACACGCGGCAGCTGAGCAAGACGCTGGCCGACCGCAACGCCGAGTTCGAGAAGCTGCTGGCGGACGGCAACCTGCTGCTCGGCGAGCTGCGCAAGCGCCGCGAGTCGATCAGCGCGCTGCTGACCGGCACGCGCGACCTCTCCCGCGAGCTGAGCGGGTTGGTGACGGACAACCAGAACCAGCTCAAGCCCGCGCTGGAGCAGCTCGGCCGGGTCACCACGATCCTCGAGCGCAACCAGGCGAACCTCGACCGCAGCCTCGCGCTGATGGCGCCGTTCTACCGGGTGTTCGCGAACACCCTGGGCAACGGCCGGTGGTTCGACACCTACATCTGCGGCCTGCTGCCACCTTCGGTGAACCTCGGCGTCGTCGGGTTCAACGAGGAAGGCTGCCTGCCTCCGGGGGTGCAGCGATGACAGACGTGGCGCAGTCCAAGGTCGGCCGGTTCATCGCGATCGCGTGCGTGCTGGCGCTGGTCGTGACGGCCGGGCTCTGGTGGGTGTTCGCGGCCATGAACGGGCGCAAGGTCACCGCGCACTTCGCCGCGGCCGTCGGCGTCTACCCCGGCGGTGACGTGCGGGTGCTGGGCGTGAAGGTCGGCACGATCGACGAGGTCACGCCGGAGGGCAAGACCGTGAAGGTCGTGTTCACCGTCGACCGCGACGTGCGGGTGCCGGAGAACGCGCAGGCCGTCGTCGTCTCGCCGAGCGTCGTCTCCGACCGGTACGTGCAGCTCGCGCCCGCCTACACCGGCGGTCCCGTGCTGGCCGACAACGCCGTGATCCCGCGCGAACGCACCGCGACGCCCGTGGAGCTGGACGAGCTGTACTCGTCGCTCGACAAGCTCACGACGGCTCTCGGCCCGAACGGTGCGAACGCCGACGGGGCGTTGGCGGACCTGCTGAACTCGGCGGCCGCGAACCTGGAGGGCAACGGCCAGGCGCTCAACGACACGTTGAAGAACCTCGGCCAGGCCACCCGGACGTTGTCGGGGTCCAAGGAGGACCTGTTCGCGACCGTCGACAACCTGCAGAAGTTCACCGCGATGCTGGCCGCGAACGACAGCCAGGTGCGCGACTTCAACAAGCAGCTCGCGGACGTGTCGAAGATGCTCGCCGACGAGCGCGGAGACCTCGGGGCGGCGCTCTCGGAGCTGGCCACGGCCCTGGGGCTGGTGCAGGGGTTCATCAAGGACAACCGCGAGGTGCTGAAGTCCAATGTGGACAAGCTCGCCTCGGTCACGCAGGTGCTGGTGAACCAGCGGGCCGCGCTGGCGGAGACGCTGGACGTCGCGCCGCTCGCGCTGGGCAACCTGCAGAACTCCTACAACGCGGCGTCCGGGACGTTGGACACCCGCGCGAACATCAACGAGCTGAACCAGCCGCCGATCGTGCTGATCTGCAAGCTGATCCAGCAGGCCACGCCGAACAACGTGCCGCCGGTGCTGGCGAACACCTGCAAGCAGCTGGAACCGTTGCTGACCGGGGCGATCCCGCTGAAGTCGCCGGCCGAGGTGCTCGGTGACCTGAACGCGGGCAGGCTGCCGCTGCCCCTGCCGCTCGCGGGGGTGCCCCAGTGAGGAAGCTGGCTCTGGGTCTTGCCGCGGTGCTGCTGGTCTCGGGTTGCGGGTCCGGCGGGTTCGACGGCGTCTACAACATGCCGCTGCCGGGCGGTGCCGACGTCGGTGACCACCCGTACCGGGTGAAGGCGCAGTTCAAGGACGTTCTCGACCTGGTGCCGCAGGCCGGCGTGAAGGTCAACGACGTGCCGGTCGGGCGGGTCGAGAAGATCGACCTGGGCGCCGACGGCTGGACCGCCGAGGTGACCATGCTGGTCAACGGTGACGTGCAGCTGCCGTCCAACGCGTTCGCGAAGCTGCGCCAGTCGGCGTTGCTGGGCGAGAAGTTCGTCGAGCTGGGGAAGCCCAAGGACGCTTCTGGCCGGTTGGCCGACAACGCCGTGATCCCGTTGGACAAGACGAACCGCAACCCCGAGGTCGAAGAGGTCTTCGGCGCGTTGTCGATGCTGCTCAACGGTGGTGGTGTGGCGCAGCTGCAGAACATCACCAAGGAGCTCAACGCGGCGATGGAGGGCAACGAGGCGGAGATCCGTTCGTTGCTGGGCAACCTCAACACGTTCGTCGGGGAGCTCGACAAGCACAAGGCGGAGATCGTCCGCGCGCTCGACTCGCTGAACCGGCTGGCCGGGACGTTGGCGGGGCAGCGCGAGAAGATCGCCGTCGCGCTGACGGACCTGGAGCCGGGGTTGAAGGTGCTGGCGGAGCAGCGGACGCAGCTCGTGACGTTGTTGCAGTCGTTGAACAAGCTGTCGGACGTCGCGACGGACACCGTGAACCGCAGCCGGGACGACATCGTGGCGGACCTCAAGGCGTTGCAGCCGACGCTGACGAAGCTCGCCGAGTCGGGGCAGAACCTGCCGAAGTCGCTGGAGCTGCTGCTGACCTACCCGTTCCCGGACGAGGCGGTCGACGGCATCCGCGGCGACTACACCAACGCGTTCATCGACCTCGACCTGAACCTCGGGACGGTGCTCGACAACCTGTCGCGGTCGCGGCAGTCGCCGATCGACTCGCTGATCCCGTCGCAGGGCACGCCGTTGCCTATGCCGAACATCCCGCTGCCGAACCTCGGGCAGGGGACCGGGTCCGGGCTGGGTGACCTGCTCGGCGGTCTGCTGGGAGGTGGTCGCAGGTGATCCTGCGGTCGACGAAGCTCAAGATCGGCGCGTTCGTGCTGGTCGCGTTGCTGGGTGTGTCGTACGTCAGCGCCACCTACATCGGGCTGTTCAAGTCGTCGTCGACGGTCGTGACGATGCAGCTCGCCGACTCGGGCGGCATCTTCACCAACGCCGAGGTGACGTACCGGGGCGTGACGATCGGGCGGGTCGGGCAGCTGCGGCTGATGGGCGACGGCATCGAGGCCGACCTGGAGCTGGACGCCGACGCGCCGCGGGTGCCCTCCTCGTTGGAGGCCGTGGTGGCGAACCGGTCGGCGGTCGGCGAGCAGTACGTCGACCTGCGGCCCAAGGTCGATGGAGCGCCCTACCTGGAGGCAGGGTCGGTGATTCCGCGGTCGGCCACCAAGACCCCGCCTCCCGTCGACGGGTTGCTGTCCAATTTGGACGCTTTCGCCTCGTCGGTGCCGACGGACTCGTTGCGGACCGTCGTGGACGAGCTGCACACGGCCTTCAGCGGGACCGGTGGCGATCTCCAGGTGCTGATCGACAACACGGCGGCGTTCACGGCGGCCGCTCGCGAGCATCTGCCGCAGACGACGCAGTTGTTGCAGGACGGGCGGATCGTGCTGGCCACGCAGGCCGCGTCCGGTGGTGCGATCCGGTCGTTCAGCGGGGACCTGCGGTTGCTCGCCGAGCAGCTCAAGGCCTCGGACGGCGACCTGCGGCGGTTGATCGTCGCTGTGCCGCCGGCGTCGGAGCAGGTGTCGGCGCTGCTGAAGGAGAGCGGGCCGAACCTCGGGGTGGTGTTCGCGAACCTGCTGACGACCTCGAACATCCTCGTGACCAGGCGGGACGGTCTGGAGCAGATCGCCGTGACGTACCCCATCGCCGTCGGTGGTGGTTTCTCGGTGGCGCCCGGTGACGGTTCCGCGCACTTCGGGCTGGCGTTGAACGTGTTCGACCCGATGCCGTGCACCGTGGGCTACGAGGGAACGACGATCCGGCCGGGTGGCGACACCTCTGCCGCGCCGCTGAACACGCAGGCCTACTGCGCTCTGGCGCGCGGGTCGGCGACGTCGGTGCGAGGCTCGCAGAACGCGCCGTACGGCGGGACGCCGACCACGCCGGTCGGCAACGCGACGACGCAGCCGGGCCAGGAACCCACCGGCCAGGCCGCCGCGCCGGAGTTGCCGCTGCTGACGTCGCTCGGCCAGCTGCTCGGTCTGCCCACGGAGGGGAAGAAGTAGTGCGGGTCTTCACAGCTGTCGCCGCGGTCTTCGCGGTGGTGATGTTCGGGTTCGCCGTGTTCAGCGGTTTCGTCTGGTACTCGGCGGCGGGCTCGTCCGAGTCGTCGTTCGCCACCGAGCGCGACGACGCCCTGCGTTCGGGCCAGGTCGGCATCACGAACTTCCTGACCCTCGACTACAAGAAGGTGGACGAGGACCTCCAGCGCTGGCTGAACTCGTCCACCGGCGACCTGCGCGCGGAGATCGACAAGGACAAGGACTCGCGCAAGAAGCAGCTGGTCGACGCCAAGTCCGTGACCACGTCCAAGGTCCTCGACGCCGCCATCACCGAGCTCGACGACCGCGCGGGCTCCGCCTCCATGATCGCCGTGGTCGAGAGCACCGTGACCCCGGACGGCGGCCAGCAGGTCACCAAGATCAACCGGTACCTGACCAAGCTCACCCGCACGGACGACGGCTGGAAGCTGAGCCAGCTGGGCCCGCTGCGGGCAGGCGTCTGACCCCGGCCAGAGCTGATAGGAATCGAGCGCACGTGCCCCCACCCCGCCGCCGCCCAGTCCCGAGCACGCCGGCAGGAGGCCGCCCGAAGGTGGCCGGCCTGAACCGCCGCCCACCCGCGGCCGACCCCGTTCCGGAGCCGGTCGAGGTCGCCGAGCCGTCGTCGAAGCCGGCCGAGGTAGCGCCGGACGTGCCGGAGGTCGTGGCGCCGGACGTGCCCGAGGTCGCCGACGAGCCGGACGTGCCCGATGCGCCGGAACCCGCGTCCGAAGAGGCGGAGCTGAAGGCGCCGGAAGCCACCGAGTGGACGCCCTCGCCCTCACCCACGTCGAAGAAGAAGCCGGCCCCCGCCGCGAAGGCCGAGCCCGCGAAGCTCAACTGGACCCTCCCGGTGGCGCTGGTCGTGGTAGGCCTCCTGCTGGGCGGCCTGGCCACGTTCTTCCTGGTCAAGTCCCGCTCGGTCAGCTACGACGAGGCCCTGGTCGACGCGGGCGCCACCTCCGAGGTCAACGGCCAGATCCGCGAGGCGGTGGAGAAGTCCTTCTCCTACAACTTCGCCGACGTCGACTCCACCGAGAAGGCGGCCAAAGAGCTCCTCACGGGCAAGGCCCTCTGCCAGTACAACGCCGTCTTCGGCCCGGTGAAGGAGGTGGCCCCGCAGCAGAAGCTGGTGGTCACCGTCCGGGTGGTCTCCTCGGCCGTCTCGTCCCTGAAGGACGGCCACGCCACCGTCCTGGTCTTCGCCGACCAGGTCACCACCCGCACCACCGACAACCAGACGGGCGGCGGCACCGCCATGCTCCGCGTGAGCGCGGTGGACGACAGCGGCCGCTGGAAGATCGACAACATGGAGATGTTCGGCGCCACCTCAGACCAGGCCCGCCAACTCCAGGGCTGCTGACGAAATCCCGCGCGGCAGGCCCCGCCCACCCAGGGGGCCAGCCCGCCTATACGTGAACGCTAGCTTCGAAATCGCCCCGCGAACCGACCGCTCGGCGATCTGTGGACAACTCACCCGCAGGGCCTTTCCCACCATGGGCTTCGCACCGCATGGCGGACCCGCGAGGGTGGCGTGCTTCGACCGTGTGGCCTGCCTCGCAACGTGTGGCGCGCGTCGCGCCGTGCGGCTTGCCTCGCAACGTGGCGCGTGTCGCGCCGTACGGCCTGCTTCGCAACATAGCGCGTGACGCGCCGTGTGGCTTGCCTCGCGCGAGTGGCGTGCTTCGCGCCGTGAGGTCTGCCCAGCGCTGCTGCCGCGCCGCCGGAAGCCCCGCGCCCTCGTCGTCGCTCCTAGCCGCGCCCCCCGCCCTCTCCGCCGCAACTGCGGCCCCGCCCCCCTCCCCGCGGCGGAAGCCCAGCCCAGCAGACGACCAGCCTCAGCCGCCGAAGCCCTCCGCCGCAGCCCCGCCCTCCGCCGCAGCCCCGCCCTCCGCCGCAGCCCCGCCCTCCGCCGCAGCCCCGCCCTCCGCCGCAGCCCCGCCCTCCGCCGCAGCCCCGCCCTCCGCCGCAGCTCCGCCCTCCGCTGCAGCCCCCGCCCTCCCCAGTCGGAAGCCCCCGACCTGCCCGGCTCGTTTGGACCGGCCCCGTGTTCACCCGCCGTCCACCATCCCCTAAGATCAACTCCGCTGTGAGGACGTCACAGGAGCCCCAGAAGCACCGCGAACGCGTCCTCCGCCAGCCCCGACACGCGTGATCTCGGTCACACAAATCTTAGTGGCGCTCTGTAAGTTCACTTGAAGCCGCCAACTTCCCACCAACACGGCCGCACACGTGTTTGTGCTGGTCAAATGGGTGAAGCCGAGAAAAAGGCGCTCCATCCAGAGGGTGGATCGGCCCGCAACATCTTGACTGCGCGCTCATGCAGGGTCACTCTGTCGGTGAGCAAGAGGAGGGTCCTTCCAGGTGCCTCTCGACAGTCGCCGTGCGCGTGGCTAGACTGCCCCTTTGCGCTGCCCATTTTCCGCTTGCCCTTCGCCGAGAGCGTGGATTATGCGGGCATCGCCGCACCCTTGACAGCCGTGCTAGTTCGCTCTAGCCAGCTACCTGTCCCTGGAAGGACGCATCTTGGCGATCTCTCGCGCGACCAAGGCCACTGCTGCGACCAACTCCACGTCGGGGATCCCTGGAGCGCCGAAGCGGGTCTCGTTCGCGAAGATTCACGAGCCGCTTTCGACGCCCAACCTGCTTGACCTGCAGATCCAGTCCTTTGAATGGCTCACCGGTGACGAGGCGTGGTTCCAGCGCCGCGTCGACGCCGGTGACGAGACCCCGACGGGCGGCCTCGAAGAGGTCCTCAACGAGATCTCGCCGATCGAGGACTTCTCCGGCTCCATGTCACTGTCCTTCTCCGACCCGCGCTTCGACGAGGTCAAGGCCTCGACCGAAGAGTGCAAGGACAAGGACATGACGTACGCGGCACCGTTGTTCGTCACGGCGGAGTTCACCAACCACACCACTGGCGAGATCAAGAGCCAGACGGTGTTCATGGGTGACTTCCCGATGATGACGAACAAGGGCACGTTCATCATCAACGGCACTGAGCGCGTGGTGGTCTCTCAGCTCGTGCGTTCGCCCGGTGTGTACTACGACACCGCGGTCGACAAGACGACCGACAAGGACGTCTTCAGCGTCAAGATCATCCCGTCCCGGGGTGCTTGGCTGGAGTTCGACGTCGACAAGCGCGACACCGTCGGTGTCCGCATCGACCGGAAGCGTCGCCAGCCGGTGACGGTGCTGTTGAAGGCTCTGGGCTGGAGCACGGAGCAGATTCGCGAGCGGTTCGCGTTCAGCGAGACGTTGCTGACCACGCTCGAGAAGGACCACACCGCGGGTACCGACGAGGCGTTGCTCGACATCTACCGCAAGCTGCGTCCGGGCGAGCCCCCGACGAAGGAGTCGGCGCAGGCCCTGCTGGAGAACCTGTTCTTCAAGGACAAGCGCTACGACCTGGCGAAGGTTGGCCGTTACAAGGTCAACAAGAAGCTGGGCCTGGACACCGAGATCAACACGGGTGTCCTGACCGAGGACGACATCGTCACGACGATCGAGTACCTCGTTCGCCTGCACGCGGGCGAGACCATGATGGACGCCGCCGCCGGTGGTGACGTGCCCGTCGAGGTCGACGACATCGACCACTTCGGCAACCGTCGTCTCCGCACGGTCGGCGAGCTGATCCAGAACCAGATCCGCGTCGGTCTGTCCCGCATGGAGCGCGTCGTCCGCGAGCGCATGACCACGCAGGACGTCGAGGCCATCACGCCGCAGACCCTGATCAACATCCGTCCCGTCGTGGCGGCGATCAAGGAGTTCTTCGGCACCTCGCAGCTCTCGCAGTTCATGGACCAGACCAACCCGCTCGCGGGTCTGACCCACAAGCGCCGCCTGTCGGCGCTGGGTCCGGGCGGTCTGTCCCGTGAGCGCGCCGGCATGGAGGTCCGCGACGTCCACCCGTCGCACTACGGCCGCATGTGCCCGATCGAGACGCCGGAAGGCCCGAACATCGGTCTGATCGGTTCGCTCTCGAGCTACGCGCGGGTCAACCCGTTCGGCTTCATCGAGACGCCGTACCGCAAGGTCACCGAGGGCCGGGTCACCGACCAGATCGACTACCTGACCGCGGACGAGGAAGACCGCTACGTCAAGGCGCAGGCGAACTCGCCGACCGACGACGAGGGCAACTTCACCGACGACCGCGTCCTGGTCCGCAAGAAGGGCGGCGAGGTCGAGTTCATCGACCCGACCGACGTCGACTACATGGACGTCTCGCCGCGCCAGATGGTGTCGGCCGCGACGGCCATGATCCCGTTCCTCGAGCACGACGACGCGAACCGCGCCCTGATGGGTGCGAACATGCAGCGTCAGGCCGTGCCGCTGCTCCGCTCCGAGTCGCCGCTCGTCGGCACCGGCATGGAGCTGCGCGCCGCGGTGGACGCCGGTGACGTCGTCGTCGCGAAGAAGACGGGTGTCGTCGAGGAGGTCTCCGCCGACTACATCACCGTCATGGCCGACGACGGTGCGCGCAACACCTACGCGCTGCACAAGTTCCGTCGCTCGAACCAGGGCACCTGCATCAACCAGAAGCCCATCGTGAACGAGGGCGACCGGGTGCAGGAGGGCCAGGTCCTGGCCGACGGGCCGTGCACCGAGAACGGTGAGATGGCGCTCGGCAAGAACCTGCTCGTGGCGATCATGCCGTGGGAAGGCCACAACTACGAGGACGCGATCATCCTGTCGCAGCGCCTCGTGCAGGACGACGTTCTCACCTCGATCCACATCGAGGAGCACGAGATCGACGCCCGCGACACGAAGCTCGGCGCCGAGGAGATCACCCGGGACATCCCGAACGTCTCCGAGGAGGTCCTGGCCGACCTCGACGAGCGCGGCATCATCCGCATCGGTGCCGAGGTGCAGCCGGGCGACATCCTCGTCGGCAAGGTCACGCCCAAGGGCGAGACCGAGCTGACGCCGGAGGAGCGCCTGCTCCGCGCGATCTTCGGTGAGAAGGCGCGCGAGGTCCGCGACACCTCGCTCAAGGTGCCGCACGGCGAGTACGGCAAGGTCATCGGCATCCGCGTCTTCAGCCGTGAGGACGACGACGAGCTGCCTCCGGGCGTCAACGAGCTCGTCCGCGTCTACGTGGCCCAGAAGCGCAAGATCCAGGACGGTGACAAGCTCGCCGGCCGCCACGGCAACAAGGGCGTCATCGGCAAGATCCTCCCCGCGGAGGACATGCCGTTCCTCGAGGACGGCACGCCGGTCGACATCATCCTGAACACCCACGGTGTGCCGCGTCGTATGAACATCGGCCAGGTGCTGGAGACCCACCTCGGGTGGATCGCCAAGCAGGGCTGGAGCGTCAACGGCGACCCGGACTGGGCGAAGAACCTGCCGGAAGAGCTGTACGACGTCGACCCCGGCACCAAGACCGCCACCCCGGTGTTCGACGGTGCGAAGGAAGAAGAGATCACGGGCCTGCTGGGCTCCACCATCCCGAACCGCGACGGCGAGCGGATGGTCAAGGAGAACGGCAAGGCGCAGCTCTTCGACGGTCGCTCCGGCGAGCCGTACCCGTTCCCGGTGTCGGTCGGCTACATGTACATCCTGAAGCTGCTGCACCTGGTGGACGACAAGATCCACGCGCGTTCGACCGGCCCGTACTCGATGATCACGCAGCAGCCGCTGGGTGGTAAGGCGCAGTTCGGTGGTCAGCGCTTCGGTGAGATGGAGTGCTGGGCGATGCAGGCGTACGGCGCCGCATACACCCTGCAGGAGCTGCTCACCATCAAGTCCGACGACGTGCTCGGCCGCGTGAAGGTCTACGAGGCCATCGTCAAGGGCGAGAACATCCCGGAACCCGGTATCCCGGAGTCCTTCAAGGTGCTGCTCAAGGAGCTGCAGTCGCTCTGCCTCAACGTCGAGGTCCTGTCTTCGGACGGTGCCGCGATCGAGATGCGCGACGGCGACGACGAAGACCTGGAGCGCGCGGCCGCGAACCTCGGCATCAACCTGTCGAGGTCCGAGTCGCCCTCCGTGGACGACGTCGTCAACTAAGTCACCTCGCCGGCCGGTGGAGGGCAATGCCTCCCGCGTAGCCCTCCACCGGCCCTCCGACCAGCTCCTTTTGCCACCGATCTAAAAAGGGGAAGAGAGTAGACGTGCTCGACGTCAACTTCTTCGATGAGCTCCGCATCGGTCTCGCGACCGCGGACGACATCCGCCAGTGGTCTTTTGGCGAGGTCAAGAAGCCCGAGACCATCAACTACCGCACGCTCAAGCCCGAGAAGGACGGCTTGTTCTGCGAGAAGATCTTCGGTCCCACCAGGGACTGGGAGTGCTACTGCGGCAAGTACAAGCGCGTGCGCTTCAAGGGCATCATCTGTGAGCGCTGTGGCGTCGAGGTGACCCGTGCGAAGGTGCGTCGTGAGCGCATGGGCCACATCGAGCTCGCCGCTCCGGTCACGCACATCTGGTACTTCAAGGGCGTCCCCAGCCGGTTGGGCTACCTGCTCGACCTGGCCCCCAAGGACCTCGAGAAGATCATCTACTTCGCCGCCTACGTCATCGTGGGCGTGAACGCCGAGCTGCGCCACAACGACCTGCCGACGCTCGAGAGCGAGATGCAGGTCGAGCGCAAGCGCGTCGAGAACCGTCGCGACGCCGA
Organism: Lentzea sp. CA-135723; assembly: GCF_050936595.1. NCBI lineage: Bacteria > Bacillati > Actinomycetota > Actinomycetes > Pseudonocardiales > Pseudonocardiaceae > Lentzea > Lentzea sp. CA-135723. The sequence continues at coordinate 6,381,762 of NZ_JBNJMK010000001.1, forward strand.
CGTGGAGGCCCGCGCCCAGAAGCTCGAGGCCGACCTGGCCGAGCTCGAGGCCGAGGGCGCCAAGTCCGACGTGCGCCGCAAGGTCAAGGAGGGTGGCGAACGTGAGATGCGCCAGCTCCGCGACCGCGCCCAGCGCGAGCTGGACCGCCTCGACGAGATCTGGTCCACGTTCACCAAGCTCGAGCGCGCCCAGCTGATCGCGGACGAGCTGCTCTACCGCGAGCTGTACGACCGCTACGGCGACTACTTCACCGGTGCCATGGGCGCGGAGGCCATCCAGAAGCTCCTGGGCGACTACGACGTCGACGCCGAGGCCGACATCCTGCGCGAGACGATCCGCAGCGGTAAGGGCCAGAAGAAGCTGCGTGCGCTCAAGCGCCTCAAGGTCGTTGCCGCCTTCCAGGCGACCCGCAACAACCCGCAGGGCATGGTCCTGGACTGCGTCCCGGTCATCCCGCCGGACCTGCGCCCGATGGTGCAGCTCGACGGTGGCCGTTTCGCGACGTCCGACCTGAACGACCTGTACCGCCGCGTCATCAACCGCAACAACCGGTTGAAGCGGCTGATCGACCTCGGCGCGCCCGAGATCATCGTCAACAACGAGAAGCGGATGCTGCAGGAGGCCGTCGACGCGCTGTTCGACAACGGCCGCCGCGGCCGCCCGGTCACCGGTCCCGGTAACCGCCCGCTGAAGTCGCTGTCCGACCTGCTGAAGGGCAAGCAGGGCCGGTTCCGCCAGAACCTGCTCGGCAAGCGCGTCGACTACTCCGGCCGTTCGGTCATCGTGGTCGGCCCGCAGCTCAAGCTGCACCAGTGCGGTCTGCCCAAGCAGATGGCCCTGGAGCTGTTCAAGCCGTTCGTGATGAAGCGGCTCGTGGACCTCAACCACGCGCAGAACATCAAGTCCGCCAAGCGGATGGTCGAGCGTGCGCGCCCGGCCGTGTGGGACGTGCTGGAAGAGGTCATCACCGAGCACCCGGTGCTGCTGAACCGCGCACCCACGCTGCACCGCCTCGGCATCCAGGCCTTCGAGCCGCAGCTGGTCGAGGGCAAGGCCATCCAGCTGCACCCGCTGGTCTGTGAAGCGTTCAACGCCGACTTCGACGGTGACCAGATGGCAGTCCACCTGCCGCTGTCCGCCGAGGCGCAGGCCGAGGCCCGCGTCCTGATGCTGTCGTCGAACAACATCCTGTCCCCGGCGTCCGGCAAGCCGCTGGCCATGCCGCGTCTGGACATGGTGACGGGTCTGTACCACCTGACCCGCCACAAGAAGGACGACATCGGCGAGGGCCACTTCTACTCGTCGCCGGCCGAGGCGCTCATGGCGTTCGACCGCAAGGTCCTGGGCCTGCAGGCGATGGTGAAGATCCGCGTCTCCGACAAGAACCCGCCGAAGGGCCAGGAGCCCGAGGGCTGGGAGCCCGGTCAGCCGTGGCTCGCGGAGACCACGCTGGGTCGCGTGCTGTTCAACGAGATCCTGCCGCAGGACTACGCCTTCATCAACGAGGTCATGCCCAAGAAGCGGCAGGCCGTGATCATCAACGACCTCGCCGAGCGGTACCCGATGGTCACCGTCGCCCGGACGCTGGACAAGCTGAAGGACGCCGGTTTCCACTGGGCCACCCGCTCCGGTGTCACGGTCGCGATCTCGGACGTCCTCGTCCCGAAGGCGAAGCAGGGCATCCTCGACGAGCACGAGCGCCTCGCGGACGCCGTCGAGAAGCGCTACCAGCGCGGTCAGCTCTCCCACGAGGAGCGCAACTCCGAGCTGGTCAAGGTGTGGACGAAGGCCACCGAGCAGGTCCACGAGATCATGGAAGACAACTTCCCCGAGGACAACTCGATCCGCGTCATCGTGCAGTCCGGCGCCGCCGGCAACATGACGCAGGTCCGTTCGCTCGCGGGTATGCGTGGTCTGGTGACCAACCCGAAGGGTGAGTACATCCCGCGCCCGATCAAGAACTCGTTCCGCGAGGGCTTGTCGGTGCTCGAGTACTTCATCGCGACGCACGGTGCCCGCAAGGGTCTGGCCGACACGGCGCTGCGTACCGCCGACTCGGGTTACCTGACCCGTCGTCTGGTGGACGTCTCGCAGGACGTCATCATCCGCGAGGTCGACTGCGGCACCACCCGTGGTGTCCAGATGACCGTCGGCGAGCAGCTGGGCGACAAGGTCGGCCTGCACGAGTTCGCGCAGACCTCGGTCTACGCCCGCACCGTCGCGGACGACATCCTCGACGCGTCCGGCAACCTCGTGCTGAACCGCGGCGACGACCTCGGCGACCCGGCGCTCGCGTCGCTGGTCGAGGCCGGCATCGTCCGCGTCAAGGTCCGCTCCGTCCTGACCTGCGAGTCCGCGGTCGGCGTGTGCGCGTCCTGCTACGGCCGCTCGATGGCCACCGGCCAGCTGGTCGACGTCGGCGAGGCCGTCGGCATCGTCGCCGCCCAGTCGATCGGTGAGCCCGGCACGCAGCTGACGATGCGCACGTTCCACCAGGGTGGTGTGGCCGGTGACGACATCACGACCGGTCTGCCCCGTGTCCAGGAGCTCTTCGAGGCCCGCGTCCCGAAGGGCAAGGCGCCGATCGCCGACGTGGACGGCCGCGTCCGCATCGAGGACGGCGACCGCTTCTGGAAGATCACGCTGATCCCGGACGACGGCTCCGAGGAGATCGTGTTCGAGAAGCTGTCCAAGCGTCAGCGTCTCGCCAACACGGCCACCGGTCCGCTGCAGGACGGCGACCACGTGGCCGTCGGCCAGCAGCTGCTGGAAGGTACCCCCGACCCGCACGAGGTCCTGCGTGTCATGGGCCCGCGCGAGGCGCAGCTGCACCTCGTGCAGGAAGTCCAGAAGGTGTACCGCGCCCAGGGTGTGGCCATCCACGACAAGCACATCGAGGTCATCGTCCGGCAGATGCTCCGCCGGGTGACGATCATCGACTCCGGCGCGACCGAGTTCCTGCCGGGTTCGCTGGTCGAGCGTGCCGACTTCGAGTCGGGCAACCGCGCGGTCGTCGCCGAGGGCGGCGAGCCGGCCGCCGGTCGTCCGGTGCTGATGGGTATCACGAAGGCTTCTCTCGCGACCGACTCGTGGCTGTCCGCGGCGTCGTTCCAGGAGACGACCCGCGTGCTGACCGACGCCGCCATCAACGGGCGTTCGGACAAGCTCATCGGCCTGAAGGAGAACGTGATCATCGGTAAGTTGATCCCGGCCGGTACGGGCATCAACCGCTACCGCAACATCCAGGTCCAGCCGACCGAGGAGGCGCGTGCCGCCGCGTACGCCATTCCTTCGTACGACGACGGGTACTACACGCCCGACGTCTTCGGCACGGGCACTGGCGCTGCGGTGCCGCTGGACGACTACGACTTCGGTCGTGACTACCGCTAGTCGGTCGGTCTAGGTCTGCAAGTGCTGAACGGCCCCCGGAGCTTCGCTCTGGGGGCCGTTTTGTCTTGTGCGGGCGGCGTCACCTTGTGAGGTGGTTGCGTTGGGGGCAAAGACTTTGACGAGCCGGGTCATTTCATCGCCGCTTCGCGTCGATAGAGATTGGGGCTTGACTTCGGGGCCCTTGCGAGGCGCTTGTCGGACCGGAAAAGGCCGGGCTGAAAAGAGGCCCGGCCGAGCCACTAGTGGTAGCACCTCGCACCCAAAGTCAAGCCCCAATCTCCAGCGTGCGTGGCTGAGTTGGGTGGGCACGTCACCACACCGGTTTTACGGCGGTGAGAGGTAAGGACGCCTCGCCTTCGGCATTGCGTTGGGGGTGGGTTGCCTGGCGGTGAGAGGGAAGGCGCCTCGCTCTGCGCCTGGCTGTCAGCGGTGGGCGATGCCGTCCAGGCGGAGCGTTGTCGACTCGTCCCGGTGGGTGCCGGTCGTGCCCACGTGCTTCTCGCTGATCTGCGGGCCGTTCTTCAGCACGTGGTAGAGCGCCATGCCGTGTCCTCTGCCCAGGTCGTAGTCGGTCTTCAGCCACTCCAGGAACACGCCCGCCTTGGTCGTGCCGTCGTAGCCGCGGCTCGTGGCCTCCGCCAGCAGGTCCGCCGGGGTCTTGCCGGTCTTCTTCTCCGCGCCGTCGAGGTAGGCCTGGAAGGACATCGTGGGCTCCGTTCGTCGTGTCTGGCACGAGCGTAGACAACTTTCGCTGCACTGACAAGAAAATTTGTCGGTGAAACCTGGTTGTGGGTGCCTGGTTCCATGAAGGCATGCGTGACCTGGGGTGGAGTGACGTGCGTGAGTGGTTCGACCCGGATGACGGCGTGCTGCACGACGGATGTGTCGTCGGCTCGGTGTCTGGGGCGTGGGCGGCGGTCGCCGGTCTGGTGCGGGCTCGGGGGTGGCGGTCTGCCGGGCCTGAGCCCTGTGTGGCGACGCTTCAGGTCTGGCCCGCCGACGGGTTCCTGGTCAACTTCTTCGAGAGCGCCGGGGACGAGGTCCTCTTCGACGTCGAAGGGCTCGACCCGAGTGAGGAGCCGTACCTGCACTACGACCCCGTTGTCGACGGGTTCGTGTTGGACCAGGGCTAGCGGCGGCGGGCTCGTGCCAGGGCTCTGGCGCGGATCACGAGGTCGTCCACCAGGTGTTCGTCCACCAGGGGTGGGATGCCGGACTCGTCGGTGCAGCAGCGGGGTTTGGTGCGCTTCTCGGAGAGGCGGGGGCGGACTCCGGCCATCTCGTAGAGGGCTTCGTAGAGGTCCAGGCCCGGGTCGTCGTCGTGTGGGCCCACCAGGAGCACCCACACGACTTCGGGGGAGGGGAAGGCGACTACCACTCGGTCGGGGCCCCGGAGGTGCTTCACGCACAGGCGGGGCAGGGGTTCTGGGCCCGTCACGCGGTAGCCGAGGGCCGCGCAGCCCGAGTGGGCCAGTTCGTCCAGGAAGCGTTCGTAGGCCACGCGGGCTCTGCCGCGCAGGCCGCCTGCCTGGGCGTGGGCTGTTGGGGTTTCCACTACCTCGATCAAACTGAGCGGACCACGCGTCCCTTGCCGCTGCGCATCTCGTCGAGGGAGGTGGCCAGGTCCTGGCGGTCCAGCAGGGACTGGTCGCTCAGGCGGCGGTGGACCTCGTCGATCAGGCCGCGGGTCTTGCCGGCGCGGCGGAGGTCGGAGACCAGGTGGAGGACCTCGTGCAGGCGCACGGTGTCGAGGAGCATCCTGGGTTCCTGGCTGTGGATGGCGAGCACGCCTTCGCGGGCCCAGGCCTTCACGGTCTTCTCGGTGAGGTCGAGGAGCTCGCCTGCCACCACGGGACGGACCGGTGGGGCCTGGCGGAGGGTTTTGGCGACCACGCCGTCGAGGCGTGCGCGGCGTTCGTCGTCTTCTGACAGGGATGACGCGACGGCTTCCAGCTCTTCGATCGTGTCGAAGAGGTCGCGGATGTGGGCGGCCTCGGTCGCGACAGACATGGCTACTCCTCCCGTTGACTACCGATTATCCACTACTTTTTCGGTAGTCGTCAACGGCCCCGGAGCAGGGATCCGGGGCCGTCGCGCGCGATCAGGAGGAGAAGAAGAGGCCACCGAGACCGCGGTGCTTGCGGTGGCCGTAGCCGTAACCGCCGTGGCCACCGTGGTGGTGGTGGATCTGCTGCGGCTGGGCGCCCCAGGCGGGCTGGGCCGGCTGCGGGTAGGCGGCGGGCGGCGGCGCGACCGGAGGCGGCGGCGCCTGCATCTGGGCCTCGAGGCGCGTGATGGACTCGAGCTCGCCGTAGTCGAGGAAGACCCCGCGGCAGCCGTCGCACTGCTCGATGTGGACGCCCATGCGGTCGAACGTGCGCATGTTCGCATGACACTTGGGACACTGCATCGTGGTGAGCCTCCTGCGGTGGGACCGGACAAATACGATATTAGCCGCGGTGGTCGGTGCCATGCGTCGTGACGATCCGACGGCAGGCCTCGATCAGCGGTTCCACAGCTTGCAGACCGCTCACTAGTGCGCGCGCTGCCATCTGCACAACGTACGCCTGAGCGGGAATGTTGAGGACATCCCATTCGGATGTCGTCAGCGCCACACCGCCCGTTTCACGGTAGGCACCCAGGAACCGCGCCCAAAGATCACCCGGAAGGACTCCGGCGGCGAACAAAGCCGCAGGTCGGGCCAGGTCCCAGACCGGATCGCCGACCCCGAGATCGTCCACGTCGATGAGCCGCCAGGACCCCGTGTGCACGAGCTGTCCGAGGTGCCAATCGCCGTGGATCAACGCACGGCCGTTCAAGTCCAACGACGGCAGGACTTCATACGCGCGCAGCACGACATCGGCGTACGGCAGCTCCGGCGGCAATGCCCGAATTGCGCGCACAATCCGTTCCGGCGCGCCCGCCACCGGCCCCTGCACGGGCAACGCGTGCAGCTTCGCAAGCAGAGCCGCGCTCTCCTCCCACGGCGCCGCGTCGGGATCGTCCTGGCTCACCGGCGTCCCGTACGGCCACACCGTCACGGGCCGGTCGTCCACGAAGTGCAACGCGAGCGGCGGCACGAAGAGCTCGGGGTGCGCCGCGGCGATCTCCAGCCGTTGCCGCAACGCCACGACGTCGGTGTCGGCGGGCAACGCCTTGGCCACCACGTCGCCGACGCGCACCACCACGACGTCGCCGCGGTCGCCCCCGAGCACCTCCGGGGCGGCCGCGGAGCCGGTCAACGAGGCCATCGCCGCGATCAGGTCGTCCACGCGCACAGTGAATCACCCGCGCAACGCGTCGGTGCGGCTGTCCGTGAAGCCGGCCAGGTAGGTCGCGCCGCGCCGGGTGGAACTCCTTGCGCGGCAAAGAGGAACCGAGGTCCTCATCGGACGGTGGCGGCGGCTCAGCCGGTGATGCAGATCGTCTTCACCGGCTGGGAGTACGTGCGGGAGTCGGCACCGCCGCACAGCGCGCGATCCGCCTGGCCGTCGACGACCTTCGAGACCTTGCGCACACCCGAGCCGCACGGCACCCGCTCGAAGTACTGGTTCACCGGCTTCAGGCAGTCGCCCTCCGACACGTTGAGGACGTAGCAGAGCCGCGTCTTGCCGTTGGTCCGCGAACGGCCGGACGACTCCGTCAGGTAGTCGCCCTCCGGACACATCGTGCGCCGCTCACGGGACGAAACTCGGTACACCGCCTCAGAAGAAGAGCAGTCCACTTCGGTCATCGCGACTTCGGCGCTGTTCATGTCGGTCTGAGTCGCGCACTCGCCGACCCCGGCCTGCACCGAGCAGCCGGCGCACCCGGACAGCACGAGAACGGCTACCAGCGCGGCGGTTCCGAGGAGCTTCACAGTGCGTTCTCCGTCACCCGAGTACCGTGGACAGCGGGTTCCATGTCTACTGCACGGCGCCGGGGCGGTACCCCCGTTTTGACCCAGGTAGACGTGGGCGGGTATCTTTGCTACTCGTGCCCGACCCATGTCGGGCCGCTCCGCGTGCCCTTGAGGCAGCGGTGACCTCCACTCGCAGGTAGCAGTTGAGCTGGTGCTTGCGGACCTTGGGAGCGGGCGACACGCCCGACCTCGGGTGCAGAGAGGGATCAAGAAACACGAGGGTGAACCGCAAGGGGATCCCACGAAGACGGAAGAAGTAGCCGGCGAATGCCAACGATCCAGCAGCTGGTCCGCAAGGGCCGCCAGGACAAGGTGGCGAAGCAGAAGACGGCGGCCCTCAAGGGCTCGCCGCAGCGGCGCGGTGTGTGCACCCGCGTTTACACCACCACCCCCAAGAAGCCGAACTCCGCACTGCGCAAGGTCGCTCGCGTGAAGCTGACCAGCGGTATCGAGGTCACGGCCTACATCCCCGGTGAGGGTCACAACCTCCAGGAGCACTCGATGGTGCTCGTCCGCGGTGGTCGTGTGAAGGACCTGCCGGGTGTTCGCTACAAGATCATCCGTGGCTCTCTCGACACGCAGGGTGTCAAGAACCGCAAGCAGGCTCGCAGCCGCTACGGCGCGAAGAAGGAGAAGAGCTAATGCCCCGCAAGGGACCGGCCCCGAAGCGGCCGCTTATCTCTGACCCGGTCTACAGCTCGCCCCTCGTGACGCAGCTCATCAACAAGGTGCTCGTCGACGGCAAGCGCTCGGTGGCCGAGAAGATCGTCTACGAAGCGCTCGAAGGTGCTCGCGAGAAGACCGGCACGGACCCGGTCGTCACGCTGAAGCGCGCGCTCGACAACGTGAAGCCGTCGCTGGAGGTCAAGAGCCGCCGCGTCGGTGGTGCGACCTACCAGGTGCCGATCGAGGTCAAGCCCGGTCGTTCCACCACGCTGGCGCTCCGTTGGCTGATCACCTTCTCCCGGCAGCGCCGTGAGAAGACCATGGTCGAGCGTCTGATGAACGAGCTGCTCGATGCGAGCAACGGTCTCGGTGCGAGCGTCAAGCGCCGTGAGGACACGCACAAGATGGCCGAGTCCAACAAGGCCTTCGCCCACTACCGCTGGTGATCCGACGCCCGGCCTGAGAAGGCCGGGCTCTCCCAGCCCTAGTGAGCTCACAAGCTCAAGACAGGGGAAAGACCCGTGGCACAGGACGTGCTCACTGATCTTGCCAAGGTCCGCAACATCGGGATCATGGCCCACATCGACGCGGGCAAGACCACGACGACTGAGCGGATCCTCTTCTACACGGGGATCAGCTACAAGATCGGCGAGGTCCACGACGGCGCCGCCGTGATGGACTGGATGGAGCAGGAGCAGGAGCGCGGCATCACGATCACGTCGGCCGCGACGACCTGCTACTGGAAGAACCACCAGATCAACCTGATCGACACGCCCGGCCACGTCGACTTCACCGTCGAGGTCGAGCGCAACCTCCGCGTCCTGGACGGCGCTGTCGCCGTCTTCGACGGCAAGGAGGGTGTCGAGCCGCAGTCCGAGCAGGTCTGGCGGCAGGCGACCAAGTACGACGTCCCGCGCATCTGCTTCGTCAACAAGATGGACAAGCTCGGCGCGGACTTCTACTTCACCATCAAGACGATCCAGGACCGGCTCGGCGCCAAGCCGCTGCCGATCCAGCTCCCGATCGGCGCCGAGAGCGACTTCATCGGCGTCGTCGACCTCATCGAGATGCGTGCTCTCACGTGGCGCGGCGAGGTCCAGAAGGGTGAGGACTACGCGATCGAGGAGATCCCCGAGGATCTCGTCGAGCGCGCGGCCGAGTTCCGCGAGCAGCTCCTCGAGGCCGTCGCCGAGACCGACGACGCGCTCACCGAGAAGTACTTCGAGCAGGGCGACCTGTCCGTCGAGGAGATCAAGGCCGGCCTCCGCAAGATCGTTGCCGAGGGCACCGCCTACCCGATCCTCTGCGGCTCCGCGTTCAAGAACAAGGGCGTTCAGCCCATGCTCGACGCGGTGATCGACTTCCTGCCGTCGCCGCTGGACCTCCCGCCGGTCGAGGGCACGCTGCAGGACGGCGAGACCGTCGTGTCGCGCAAGGCCTCGTCCGACGAGCCCTTCTCGGCGCTGGCGTTCAAGATCGCCGTGCACCCGTTCTTCGGCAAGCTGACCTACATCCGGGTCTACTCGGGCAAGGTCGCCTCCGGCACCCAGGTCGTCAACGCGACCAAGGACCGCAAGGAGCGCATCGGGAAGATCTTCCAGATGCACGCCAACAAGGAGAACCCGGTCACCGAGGCCATCGCGGGCCACATCTACGCCGTGATCGGTCTGAAGGACACCACGACCGGTGAGACCCTTGCCGACCCGGCGCACCCGATCGTGCTCGAGTCGATGACCTTCCCCGAGCCCGTCATCCAGGTGGCCATCGAGCCCAAGACGAAGGCGGACCAGGAGAAGCTCGGCACCGCGATCCAGAAGCTGGCCGAGGAGGACCCGACGTTCCGGGTCAACCTCGACCAGGAGACGGGCCAGACCATCATCGCCGGCATGGGCGAGCTCCACCTGGACATCCTGGTGGACCGCATGCGCCGCGAGTTCAAGGTCGAGGCCAACATCGGCAAGCCTCAGGTGGCGTACCGGGAGACCATCCGCAAGGCGGTGGAGAAGTACTCCTACACCCACAAGAAGCAGACCGGTGGCTCCGGCCAGTTCGCGAAGGTGCTCGTCACCGTCGAGCCGCTGGAGAAGAAGGAAGACGGCGCGCTCTACGAGTTCGTCAACGCCGTCACCGGTGGTCGCATCCCCCGCGAGTACATCCCGTCGGTCGACGCGGGTGCGCAGGACGCGCTGCAGTACGGCGTGCTGGCGGGCTACCCGCTGGTCGGCGTGAAGGTGACGCTGCTGGACGGCGCCTACCACGAGGTCGACTCCTCGGAAATGGCGTTCAAGATCGCTGGTTCGATGGCCCTCAAGGAAGCCGCCCGTCAGGCGTCTCCCGCGATCCTCGAGCCTCTGATGGCCGTCGAGGTCACGACGCCCGAGGAGTACATGGGCGACGTGATCGGCGACCTGAACTCCCGCCGTGGCCAGATCCAGGCCATGGAGGAGCGCAGCGGCATCCGTGTCGTCAAGGCACTGGTTCCGCTGTCGGAAATGTTCGGGTACGTGGGTGACCTGCGGTCCAAGACCCAGGGTCGTGCCAACTACTCGATGGTGTTCGACTCCTACGCAGAGGTTCCCGCGAACGTCTCGAAGGAGATCATCGCGAAGGCGACCGGGGAGTAACTCCCCAACCGGAGCACCGCAGTTCGACCGCGGGCTCTCCGGGGGTCTCTCCCTGGGGTCCGCTACTTTCAGACCCTGACGTGTAAGTCCGGCGGGTGGCCACAAATGCCCGCCGGACCAGCAAAAAGAAGTCCAGGAGGACAATCCAGTGGCCAAGGCGAAGTTCGAGCGGACGAAGCCGCACGTCAACATCGGCACCATCGGTCACATCGACCATGGCAAGACCACGCTGACCGCGGCGATCTCCAAGGTTCTGCACGACGCGTACCCCGATGTGAACGCCTCGTTCGCGTTCGACCAGATCGACAAGGCGCCGGAAGAGAAGCAGCGCGGCATCACGATCTCGATCGCGCACATCGAGTACCAGACGGAGAACCGTCACTACGCGCACGTCGACTGCCCCGGGCACGCCGACTACATCAAGAACATGATCACCGGTGCGGCGCAGATGGACGGCGCCATCCTCGTGGTCGCGGCGACCGACGGTCCCATGCCGCAGACGAAGGAGCACGTCCTCCTGGCCCGCCAGGTCGGCGTCCCCTACATCGTCGTCGCCCTGAACAAGGCCGACATGGTGGACGACGAGGAGATCCTGGAGCTCGTCGAGCTCGAGGTCCGCGAGCTGCTCTCCGAGTACGAGTTCCCGGGCGACGACCTGCCGGTCGTGCGCGTCTCGGCGCTGAAGGCGCTCGAGGGCGACGCCGAGTGGGGCAAGTCGGTTCTCGACCTCATGGCCGCCGTCGACTCGGCGATCCCGGAGCCGGAGCGCGACACCGAGAAGCCGTTCCTCATGCCCGTCGAGGACGTCTTCACGATCACCGGCCGCGGCACCGTGGTGACCGGTCGCATCGAGCGCGGCATCATCAACGTCAACTCGGAAATCGAGATCGTTGGTATCAAGGAGACGTCGAAGAAGACGACGGTCACCTCGATCGAAATGTTCAAGAAGTTCCTCGACGAGGGCCGCGCCGGCGACAACGCCGCGCTGCTGCTCCGCGGCATCAAGCGCGAGGAGGTGGAGCGCGGCATGGTCATCGTCAAGCCGGGCACCACGACCCCGCACACCGAGTTCACCGCGCAGGTCTACATCCTGTCGAAGGACGAGGGTGGCCGCCACACGCCGTTCTTCAACAACTACCGTCCCCAGTTCTACTTCCGGACGACGGACGTGACCGGCGTTGTGACGCTGCCCGAGGGCACCGAGATGGTCATGCCGGGTGACACCACCGGTATGGACGTCAAGCTCATCCAGCCGATCGCCATGGACGAGGGCCTCCGCTTCGCGATCCGCGAGGGTGGCCGCACCGTCGGCGCCGGCTCGGTCACCAAGATCATCAAGTGACCTAGCTCGACCCAGTTCGGCGTGAGGCCGGGCCAACGATCTTCGTTGGCCCGGCCTTCGTCGTTGGTCCACCTGGTGTGTGCGTCAGCTCACGCCAGTTCGTTCGAAAGCGCGCGCGGGGCAGACCCGCTTCGGGAACTCGTTGCCGGGCAACGGAACCCGTCCGCTCGTCGCTCCACAAGCGACGGACGGCACCGCTCACCGGCCAAGATCCCGACGTGATCTGCCTCCAAGTCACCCACCCCGATTTGGACCGCCCCACGCCCGTGTGGCATCCTTTACGGGTTGCTCGATGAAGGCCGAGCGCGCTTCACGGCGTGTTCGAGTTCTGAGATCGAGCGTCCGCGCCCTGTTAGTGAACGCCTCCTTGCGGAGATGGGCATCAGGGTGCATGGGCTGTGGTAGGCCCAATCCCACCGGGGAGACCTTGAGTGGGACCGGTATGCGCACCGGGCGCGACACGCCCGACCGCGTGGACCGGGCACCATGACACTTCAACAGGGGCGGAGCGCGCCAAGAGGCTGTAACAGGCCTCATCCGAGGCACCGCACCGCAGCGGTTACGAGAAGCAGAGGAACGGCAAGCCATCATGGCGGGACAAAAGATCCGCATCCGGCTCAAGGCCTACGACCACGAAGCGATCGACGCGTCTGCACGCAAGATCGTGGAGACCGTGACGCGCACCGGCGCTCGGGTTGTCGGGCCAGTGCCGCTGCCCACTGAGAAGAACGTGTACTGCGTCATCCGCTCGCCGCACAAGTACAAGGACTCGCGCGAGCACTTCGAGATGCGCACGCACAAGCGGCTGATCGACATCCTCGACCCGACGCCGAAGACGGTGGACGCGCTCATGCGCATCGACCTGCCGGCCAGCGTCGACGTCAACATCCAGTAAGCGTTGGGCGCGGAGAGTAACGGACCAATGTCTGACAGGCAGATGAAGGGCATCCTGGGCACCAAGCTCGGCATGACTCAGGTCTTCGACGAGAACAACCGGGTCGTCCCGGTGACCGTCGTCAAGGCTGAGCCGAATGTCGTCACCCAGGTTCGCACCGAAGAGAAGGACGGCTACACCGCCGTCCAGCTGGCGGCCGGCGCGATTGACCCGCGCAAGGTCAACAAGCCCGTCGCGGGCCACTTCGCCAAGGCCGGGGTCACGCCCCGTCGCCACCTGGTGGAGCTGCGCACGGTCGACGCCAGCGAGTACACGGTCGGCCAGGAGATCACCGCTGAGGTGTTCGAGGCCGGCGCTGTTGTCGACATCACCGGCACCAGCAAGGGCAAGGGCACCGCGGGTGTCATGAAGCGCCACAACTTCCGGGGTCTCGGCTCCAGCCACGGCACCCAGCGCAAGCACCGCTCGCCGGGTTCCATCGGTGGCTGCGCCACTCCGGGTCGCGTCTTCAAGGGTCTGCGCATGGCCGGCCGCATGGGCCACGTGCGCGTCACGACCCAGAACCTGAAGGTGCACAAGATCGATGCCGAGAACGGCCTGCTGCTCATCAAGGGCGCTGTTCCCGGCCCCAAGGGTGGTCTGGTGTTCGTCCGGACTGCTGCGAAGGGTGGTGCCTGATGTCGACTGTTGAGATCCGCACCCCGGACGGCAAGTCCGCCGGCTCGGTCGAGCTGCCGGCTTCCGTGTTCGACGCGCAGGCGAACGTCGCGCTGCTGCACCAGGTCGTCGTGGCCCAGCAGGCCGCCGCGCGCCAGGGCACGCACGCCACGAAGACCCGCGGCGAGGTGTCCGGTGGTGGCAAGAAGCCTTACCGCCAGAAGGGCACCGGTCGCGCCCGCCAGGGTTCGACGCGTGCGCCGCAGTTCGCCGGCGGTGGCGTCGTCCACGGCCCGCAGCCGCGTGACTACTCGCAGCGGACGCCCAAGAAGATGAAGGCCGCCGCTCTGCGTGGCGCCCTCTCCGACCGGGCCCGCGCGAACCAGGTCCACGTCGTGTCCGGCCTGGTGGACGGGGACACCCCGTCGACCAAGACCGCGCGCAAGGTCCTGGAGTCGGTCACCCAGGCCCGTCGCGTTCTCGTGGTGCTCAACCGCACCGACGAGGTCGCCTGGGTCAGCGTGCGCAACCTCGCGCACGTGCACGTGATCGCGCCCGACCAGCTCAACACCTACGACGTGCTCGTCAACGACGACGTGGTGTTCACCAAGGACTCGCTCGACGTGTTCCTCGCCAGCAAGGCCCAGTCGGGCAAGGGCTCGGCTGAGGCGACGGCGACGGTCGTGGACGAGGAGGGTTCCAAGTGATCCCCGACCACAGGGACATCTTGCTCGCCCCGGTGATCTCCGAGAAGTCCTACGGGCTGCTCGAGGAGAACAAGTACACCTTCCTGGTGGCGCCGGGTTCGAACAAGACCCAGATCAAGATCGCCGTGGAGAAGGTCTTCGGCGTGAAGGTCGTCAGCGTCAACACCATCAACCGGCAGGGCAAGCGCAAGCGCACCCGCACCGGGTTCGGCAAGCGCAAGGACACGAAGCGCGCGATCGTGACGCTGTCGGCTGACAGCAAGGCGATCGAGATCTTCGGCGGCCCTGCCGCCTGATGACGAGGACTGCGTAGAGATGGGCATTCGCAAGTACAAGCCGACGACTCCCGGTCGTCGCGGTGCGAGCGTCTCCGACTTCGCCGAGATCACTCGGTCGACTCCGGAGAAGTCGCTGATCCGCCCGCTGCACAAGCTGGGTGGACGCAACGCGTCGGGCAAGATCACCACCCGGCACAAGGGTGGCGGTCACAAGCGGGCTTACCGTCTGATCGACTTCCGTCGCAACGACAAGGACGGCGTGCCGGCCAAGGTCGCTCACATCGAGTACGACCCCAACCGCACCGCGCGCATCGCGCTGCTGCACTACGCAGACGGCGAGAAGCGCTACATCATCGCCCCGGAGAAGCTCAAGCAGGGTGACACGGTTGAGAACGGCCCCAAGGCCGACATCAAGCCGGGCAACAACCTGCCGCTGCGCAACATCCCGGTCGGTTCCGTGATCCACGCGATCGAGCTCCGCCCCGGTGGCGGCGCGAAGATCGCCCGCTCCGCCGGTGCCTCGGTGCAGCTCGTCGCGAAGGACGGCCCGTACGCCCAGCTGCGTATGCCGTCCGGCGAGATCCGCAACGTGGACGTGCGCTGCCGCGCCACGCTCGGCGAGGTCGGCAACAAGGAGCACCAGAACATCAACTGGGGCAAGGCCGGCCGCATGCGGTGGAAGGGCAAGAAGCCCACCGTCCGCGGTGTCGCCATGAACCCGGTTGACCACCCGCATGGTGGTGGTGAGGGTAAGACCTCCGGTGGTCGCCACCCGGTCAACCCGGCTGGTAAGCCCGAGGGTCGTACCCGCCGCCGCAAGCCAAGCGACAAGCTCATCGTCCGGCGTCGTCGCACCGGTAAGAAGCGCTGAGCAGGGAGGGAGTGAAGGATGCCTCGCAGCCTTAAGAAGGGTCCCTTCGTCGACGACCACCTGCTCAAGAAGGTGGACGTTCAGAACGAAGCGGGCAAGAAGACCGTCATCAAGACGTGGTCCCGCCGGTCCACGATCATCCCGGACATGCTGGGTCACACCATCGCGGTGCACGACGGCCGCAAGCACGTCCCGGTGTTCGTGACCGAGGCGATGGTCGGGCACAAGTTGGGCGAGTTCGCCCCGACCCGCACCTTCAAGGGTCACATCAAGGACGACCGGAAGTCTCGTCGCCGCTAGGCGTCGAACTGAGAAGAGCAAGGGAAAAGCAGCGATGAACGCCCGTAAGGACGCTGAGGCGCAGGAGTTTCCGCGCGCCGTGGCTCGGGCTCGTTACGTTCGCGACACCCCCATGAAGGTGCGTCGCGTCATCGAGCTCATCAAGGGTCGTAACGCCAGCGAGGCCCTGGCCGTGCTCCAGTTCGCGCCCCAGGCCGCCTCTGAGCCGGTCGCGAAGGTGCTCGCCAGCGCCATGGCCAACGCCGAGAACAACATGTCCCTGGACCCCTCCACCCTCTGGGTGTCGGTGGCCTACGTGGACGAGGGTCCGACCCTCAAGCGTTTCCGCCCGCGTGCCCAGGGCCGCGCGTACCGGATCCGCAAGCGGACGTCGCACATCACCATCGAGGTGGAGTCGCGTCCGAAGAAGACCAGCGCGAAGGGAACCCGGTAGTGGGCCAGAAGATCAACCCGCACGGCTTCCGGCTGGGGATCACCACCGACTGGAAGTCCCGCTGGTACGCCGACAAGCAGTACGCCGAGTACGTGGCGGAGGACGTCAAGATCCGCCGCCTGCTCAGCAAGGGCATGGAGCGTGCCGGCATCTCCAAGGTGGAGATCGAGCGGACCCGTGACCGGGTGCGCGTCGACATCCACACCGCGCGACCGGGCATCGTCATCGGTCGTCGTGGTGCCGAGGCGGACCGCATCCGCGGTGAGCTGGAGAAGCTCACCAAGAAGCAGGTCCAGCTGAACATCCTCGAGGTCAAGAGCCCCGAGTCGGACGCGCAGCTCGTGGCACAGGGTGTCGCCGAGCAGCTGTCCAACCGCGTCGCCTTCCGGCGCGCGATGCGCAAGGCCATCCAGTCGGCCATGCGTTCGCCGCAGGTCAAGGGCATCCGCGTGCAGTGCGGCGGCCGCCTCGGCGGCGCCGAGATGTCCCGCTCGGAGCACTACCGCGACGGCCGCGTGCCGCTGCACACCCTCCGCGCGAACATCGACTACGGCTTCTTCGAGGCCCGCACCACGTTCGGCCGTATCGGCGTGAAGGTGTGGATCTACAAGGGCGACATCGTCGGTGGCATCTCCGCCAAGCGCGCGCTCGATGCGGCTGCGCCTTCGCAGGCCGACCGCGCTCCGCGCCGCGACCGTGGCGAGCGTCCGAACCGTGCCCGTCGTTCCGGTGCCAGCGGCACCACGGCGACGAGCACCGAGGCCGGCCGTGCCGCCGCTGACGCTTCCGCGTCGGCCGAGGCCCCGGCTTCTGCAGAGAAGACGGAGAGCTGAGCCATGCTCATCCCTCGTAGGGTCAAGCACCGCAAGCAGCACCACCCCAAGCGGTCGGGTGCTGCCAAGGGCGGCACGAAGGTCACCTTCGGTGAGTTCGGCATCCAGGCTCTGGAGCCGGCGTACGTCACCAACAGGCAGATCGAGTCCGCTCGTATCGCCATCACGCGTCACATCCGCCGTGGCGGCAAGGTCTGGATCAACATCTTCCCGGACCGTCCGCTGACGAAGAAGCCGGCCGAGACCCGCATGGGTTCCGGTAAGGGTTCGCCGGAGTGGTGGGTGGCCAACGTCAAGCCGGGTCGCGTCCTCTTCGAGATGGCGTTCCCGAACGAGCAGGTCGCTCGCGAGGCGCTCCGCCGCGCGATCCACAAGCTCCCGATGAAGTGCCGCATCGTTACGCGTGAGGGTGGTGAGTTCTGATGGCAGCGGGTACCACCGCTTCCGAGCTGCGTGAGCTCACCGAGGAAGAGCTCGTGCTGCGTCTGAAGGAATCGAAGGAAGAGCTCTTCAACCTTCGCTTCCAGATGGCCACGGGCCAGCTCGACAACAACCGGCGGCTGCGCACGGTCCGGCACGACATCGCCCGGATCTACACCGTGATGCGGGAGCGGGAGCTCGGGCTCTCCGCTTCGCCGGATTCCACTGGTGAGGGTGCGGCATGACCGACAGCAACGAAGTTCAGACCGAGAAGCGCAACGACCGCAAGGTCCGTGAGGGCCTCGTCGTGTCCGACAAGATGGACAAGACGATCGTCGTCGCGCTCGAGGACCGCAAGAAGCACCCGCGTTACTCCAAGATCATGCGCTCCACCACCAAGGTGAAGGTGCACGACGAGGAGAACGCGGCGGGCATCGGCGACCGCGTCCTGCTCATGGAGACCCGGCCCCTGTCGGCGACCAAGCGCTGGCGCCTCGTCGAGATCCTCGAAAAGGCCAAGTAAGTCCTTTCTAGACAGACCGAGCCCGTCGGGTCGGAAATCCGGCGGGCCAGGAATGGTCAAGGAGCAAGTTAAGTGATTCAGCAGGAGTCGCGACTTCGTGTCGCCGACAACACTGGTGCGAAGGAAATCCTTTGCATCCGTGTTCTCGGTGGTTCGGGTCGCCGCTACGCGGGCATCGGCGACATCATCGTCGCCACCGTCAAGGACGCGATCCCCGGTGCCGGTGTGAAGAAGGGTGACGTCGTCAAGGCCGTCATCGTCCGCACCGTCAAGGAGCGTCGCCGTCCGGATGGCTCGTACATCCGCTTCGACGAGAACGCCGCCGTGCTCATCAAGAACGACAACGAGCCCCGCGGCACGCGCATCTTCGGCCCGGTCGGCCGCGAGCTGCGCGACAAGAAGTTCATGAAGATCATCTCGCTGGCTCCGGAGGTGCTCTGACCATGAAGGTGAAGAAGGGCGACACGGTCGTCGTCATCGCCGGCAAGGACAAGGGCGCCAAGGGCAAGGTCATCCAGGCCTACCCGGAGAACGGCAAGGTCCTGGTCGAGGGCGTCAACCGGATCAAGAAGCACACCAAGATCACGCAGACCCAGCGGGGCGCGCAGTCTGGTGGCATCGTGACCCAGGAAGCCCCGATCAACGTCTCCAACGTGATGGTGGTCGACTCGGACGGCAAGCCGACCCGTGTTGGTTACCGGACGAACGACGAGGGCAAGCGGGTCCGCATTTCCCGTCGTAACGGGAAGGACATCTGATCATGACTACCGCAGAGAAGATCATCCCGCGGCTCAAGACGCGTTACCGCGACGAGGTCAAGGGTGAGCTGCAGAAGCAGTTCTCCTTCGCCAACGTCATGCAGATCCCGGGCGTCGTCAAGGTCGTCGTCAACATGGGTGTCGGCGACGCCGCCCGTGACGGCAAGCTGATCGAGGGCGCCGTGCGCGACCTCTCGATCATCACCGGCCAGCGTCCCGAGGTCCGCCGGGCCCGCAAGTCCATCGCGCAGTTCAAGCTGCGTGAGGGCATGCCGATCGGTGCGCGCGTCACGCTGCGCGGCGACCGCATGTGGGAGTTCCTCGACCGTCTGCTGACGATCGCGCTGCCCCGTATCCGCGACTTCCGCGGCCTGTCGGGCAAGCAGTTCGACGGCAACGGCAACTACACGTTCGGTCTGAACGAGCAGTCGATGTTCCACGAGATCGACCCGGACGCTATCGACCGGCCTCGCGGCATGGACATCACCGTCGTCACCACCGCCACGAACGACGAGGAGGGCCGGGCGCTGCTGAAGCACCTGGGCTTCCCGTTCAAGGAGAACTGAGTCGATGGCCAAGAAGGCGTTGATCAACAAGGCCGCGAAGAAGCCGAAGTTCAAGGTCCGGGGTTACACCCGGTGCCAGCGTTGCGGCCGCCCCCACGCGGTGTTCCGCAAGTTCGGCCTCTGCCGGATCTGCCTGCGCGAGATGGCTCACCGCGGTGAGCTGCCTGGCGTGAGCAAGTCCAGCTGGTAATTCCAAGCTTCATTACTTCGCTGTAGGCCCGCACACGACCGTCCTGCTCTCCCCTCCGGGGGAGGGCGGGTCTGGACCCTGAGCCGGTGAACCGCAGCGAGAAAGGTTGACCAGGTCACCATGACGATGACCGATCCCATCGCAGACATGCTCACTCGTCTGCGGAACGCGAACTCGGCTTACCACGACAAGGTCGTGATGCCGCACTCCAAGATCAAGGCGAACATCGCCGAGATCCTCAAGCGCGAGGGCTACATCGCCTCGTACCGCGACGAGGACGGCGAGGTGGCCAAGAACTTGGTCGTCGAGCTGAAGTACGGCCCGAACCGTGAGCGCAGCATCGCCGGCCTCCGCCGCGTGTCCAAGCCCGGTCTGCGCGTGTACGCGAAGTCCACTGGCCTGCCCCGAGTTCTCGGTGGCCTCGGCGTGGCGATCATTTCGACCTCTGGCGGTCTCATGACCGACCGTCAGGCCAACAAGGCAGGCGTGGGCGGAGAAGTCCTCGCCTACGTTTGGTAAGGGGGAGTAGACATGTCGCGCATCGGTAAGCAGCCGATCATTGTCCCCTCCGGGGTCGACGTGAACATCGCCGGCCAGGACGTGAGCATCAAGGGCCCCAAGGGTCTGCTGACGCTCACGCTCGCTGAGCCGATCATCGTCGAGAAGGCCGAAGACGGCACTCTCGAGGTCAAGCGCCCGAACGACGAGCGCCGCAACCGCGCGCTCCACGGCCTGTCGCGCACGCTCGTGCACAACATGGTCGTCGGCGTGACCCAGGGTTACGAAAAGAAGATGGAAATCCACGGCGTCGGTTACCGCGTCGCGCTCAAGGGCTCTGAGCTCGAGTTCGCGCTCGGTTACTCGCACCCCGTCAAGGTGGAGGCCCCCGCGGGCATCACCTTCGCGGTCGAGACCCCGACCCGTTTCTCCGTCTCGGGTATCGACAAGCAGCTGGTCGGTGAGGTCGCCGCCAACATCCGCAAGCTGCGCAAGCCCGACCCGTACAAGGGCAAGGGCGTCCGCTACTCGGGCGAGAAGATCCGTCGCAAGGTCGGAAAGACGGGTAAGTGACATGAGCGAGTCGACTGTTACGAAGCGCAAGCCGGTGGGCAAGGACATCTCCACCAGGCGTCGTGTTGCGAAGGCCCGTCGCCACTTCCGCCTCCGCAAGAAGGTCAACGGAACCGCCGAGCGTCCGCGCCTGGCCGTGCACCGTTCGTCGAAGCACATCACCGTGCAGATCATCGACGACCTGAAGGGCCACACGATCGCGTCCGCTTCCTCCATGGAGGCCGACGTCCGTGCCCTGGACGGCGACAAGAAGGCCCGTGCGGCCAAGGTCGGCCAGCTGGCCGCGGCCCGTGCCAAGGACGCCGGCGTCACGGCGGTCGTGTTCGACCGCGGTGGCAACGCGTACCACGGCCGGATCGCTGCTCTGGCGGACGCCGCTCGCGAGGCGGGGCTGGAGTTCTGACAATGATCATCACCGGAATTGAGAGGGACGCCTGATGCCAGGACGTACGCGTCGCGAAGGCGGCGGGGGCGAGCGCGGAGAGCGCCGCGACCGTCGTGACGGCGGCCGCGGCGGCGCGGCCCAGGAGAAGACCCCCCACCTCGAGCGCGTGGTTGCGATCAACCGCGTCTCCAAGGTGGTCAAGGGTGGTCGTCGCTTCAGCTTCACCGCGCTCGTCGTGGTGGGCGACGGCGACGGCATGGTGGGCGTCGGCTACGGCAAGGCCAAGGAAGTTCCCGCGGCCATCGCCAAGGGCGTCGAGGAGGCGAAGAAGAACTTCTTCCGCGTCCCGCGCATCGCCGGCACCATCCCGCACCCGGTTCAGGGTGAGAAGGCCGCTGGTGTGGTCCTGCTGCGTCCGGCCTCGGCCGGTACCGGTGTCATCGCGGGTGGCGCTGTCCGCGCCGTCCTCGAGTGCGCCGGCGTGCACGACGTGCTGTCGAAGTCGCTCGGCTCCGACAACGCGATCAACATCGTGCACGCGACCGTGGCGGCCCTCAAGGGCCTGCAGCGTCCGGAAGAGGTCGCGGCCCGTCGTGGCCTGCCCCTCGAGGACGTCGCCCCCGCCGGCATGATCCGCGCTCGCGCGGGCCAGGGGGTGTGATCATGGCTCAGCTGAAGATCACGCAGGTTCGCAGCACCATCGGCACCAAGCACAACCACCGCGAGTCGATGCGCACCCTCGGGCTGCGCAAGATCCGCCAGTCGGTCGTGCGTGAGGACACCCCCCAGGTGCTCGGCCTGATCAACGCCGTGCGTCACCTGGTGGTCGTTGAGGAGGTCCAGTCGTGACCATCAAGATTCACGACCTGCGTCCTGCCCCCGGCGCCAAGACCGCCAAGACCCGCGTCGGTCGTGGTGAAGGCTCCAAGGGCAAGACCGCCGGCCGCGGTACGAAGGGCACGGGCGCTCGCAAGAACGTCTCGCCGCGCTTCGAAGGTGGCCAGATGCCGCTGCACATGCGGCTCCCGAAGCTCAAGGGCTTCAAGAACCCGTTCCGCACCGAGTACCAGGTCGTGAACGTCTCCGACATCGCCGCCTCGTTCCCCGAGGGTGGTTCGGTCGACGTTCCCGCGCTGGTGCTGGCCGGTCTGGTCCGCAAGGGCCACCTGGTGAAGGTGCTGGGCAACGGTGACGTGTCGGTCAAGCTGGACGTCACCGCGGACAAGTTCTCCAAGTCCGCTGTGGAGAAGCTGGCGGCTGCCGGCGGTTCTTCCACGGTTTCTGCCTGACGCGTTTCGCGTTTCTGAGGGCCCCGAGGCATTCGCCTCGGGGCCCTTTGCGTTGTGGTTCCTGTTGCGGCGGGGTTGGCCGCGTTTGTTGGGATTGGTCGCGTTCCAGCGGGGTGGGTCGCGTTCGCTTGGTTGGGCTGCGGTTGCGAGGGTGCGTGCGTGGGTCCTGCCGAAGAGCGGGGTGGCGATTGGGGCTTGACTTCGGGGCCCTTGCGAGGCGCTTGTCGGACCGGAAAAGGCCGGGCTGAAAAGAGGCCAGGCCGAGCCACTAGTGGTAGCACCTCGCACCCAAAGTCAAGCCCCAATCGCAGTCGATGGGTGGTACCGCTGACCGGAGTGGGATCAGCCCGTTCGGGCTCGCCTTCGGCTTCGCGTGCCAGGCCTCGTAGGTGGTTGGCTTTGCGTTGACGGCTGTCCGGTTGGCACCGCGCGCCTGGCCTGCGTGCGTGGTCGGGTTGCGTTGACGACTGCGGTTGGGTCGCGCCTCCGCGCCTCCGCCCCTGCCGCCATCGCCTCCGTTGCTGCTCGGCTGACCACCCCGGACTGTCAGACCCTCTCGGTACGTTGGGTCGCGGGGGAGCCTGAGTCCGAGGGGACCCCTGCGAAAGCGTGTCCGCCTGGCCTCGCCCCGCCGACCTTCCTGTCCTGCCTCGCCTTGCCCCCGCTCTCGCCTTTCGGGCTTCGGCCGTCCCCGGTCGCGCCTTCTGAGCTCGCCCTGTCCCGTCCCGCACTCCGAGTCTTGCCCGCTCTCGCCTTCCGGGGGCCTCATCCCGGCCCGCGTCCCCGCCGTCGCCTTCCGGGTTCCGCCTCGTCCCCGCCCTCCGCCTTCCAGGCGCTGCACAGTCCCGGCCGAACCTCCCGGTTCTCGACCCGCCCCGCCTCCCGCCCCCTGCCGCCAGGCCCCCGCCTCCCCAGACCTGCCTCGCCGCTTTCGCCGCCCTCCTCCGCGCCGCCCACTTTGCAGGCGCCTCCCGCAGTCCGTCCCGCGATCCGGGCGGCGCGCTCTGGTGTGGCCCCAGTTGGCCGCTAGGCCGGCGTGGTCAGGTGGTTCGCTCTGCGGGGATTTCTGCGGGAACTTTGTGGGTGGTGCGGGCGTTCCGGAGTGGCGTTTTGGGTGGTCGTAGCACGGATTTCTGGGTTGCGGTACCCCGGATGGGCTAGTGGGGTGGTCAGTGATCAACGAGTTGGAACCTGTGATTGGGCGCTGGGTACGGGGTGGTGCGGGAGGGCTGTTAGAGTCGCGGGCTGAACCCGGATGTCCTCCGGGTTGCTTGGTCGTGGCTACCTGACTCGGCCTGCCAACTACCGCATGTGCCGGTCCCTGGGGGTCGGCAACGCTCAGGAGGTTCGCGTGCTCGGCGCATTCCGCTCGGCTCTCGCGACGCCGGATCTACGCAAGAAGATCCTGTTCACGCTCGGGATCATCATTGTGTACCGGCTTGGTGCGACCATGCCCGCGCCGGGCGTGTCCTTCAAGAACGTGCGGGCGTGTGCTGAAGCTCTCGAAGGCCAGAACATCTACTCGCTGATCAACCTGTTCAGCGGTGGTGCTCTGCTCAACCTGTCGGTGTTCGCGCTGGGCATCATGCCCTACATCACCGCGAGCATCATCATTCAGCTGCTCACCGTGGTGATTCCGCGGTTCGAGCAGTTGAAGAAGGAAGGACAGGCTGGTCAGGGCAAGCTGACCCAGTACACGCGCTACCTCACGATCGGCCTGGCGATCCTGCAGTCGACCGGTCTCGTGGCGCTGGCGGTGCGCGGGCAGCTGTTCGGTGAGTGCGACCAGGACGTCATCCCTGGCAAGGACAGCATCTTCACCCTCATCGTGCTGGTCATCACCATGACCGCCGGTACCTCGGTCATCATGTGGCTGGGTGAGCTGATCACCGAGAAGGGCATCGGCAACGGCATGTCGCTGCTGATCTTCACCGGTATCGCCGCCCGCATCCCCGCCGAGGGCAAGAACATCCTCGAGAAGGACAAGCTGACCTTCGCGCTCGTCCTCGTCGCGGCTCTGATCATCATCGCGAGCGTCATCTACGTCGAGCAGGCCCAGCGTCGCATCCCGGTGCAGTACGCCAAGCGCATGATCGGCCGCCGCATGTACGGCGGTACGTCGACGTACCTCCCCCTCAAGGTGAACCAGGCCGGCGTCATCCCGGTCATCTTCGCCTCGTCGCTGCTCTACCTGCCGGACCTGATCGTCCGCCTCACCCAGGGCTCCTCGACCGAGCCGAACTGGTTCTCCTCGTTCGTGCAGACCTACCTGGTCAAGCAGTCGTCCTGGGTGCACATCAGCGTCTACTTCCTGCTGATCGTCTTCTTCACGTACTTCTACGTCGGCATCACGTTCAACCCGGACGAGCGCGCTGACGAGATGAAGAAGTTCGGTGGCTTCATCCCCGGCATCCGACCGGGTCGCCCGACCGCCGAGTACCTCAAGTTCGTCCTGGGTCGCATCACGCTCCCCGGTTCGCTCTACCTCGGCATCGTGGCGATCCTGCCGAACCTGTTCCTGGACCTGACCGGCGACGGCCAGAACCAGAACTTCCCGTTCGGCGGTACCGCGGTTCTGATCATGGTCGGCGTCGGTCTCGACACCGTGAAGCAGATCGAGAGCCAGCTCATGCAGCGCAATTACGAAGGGTTCCTCCGCTAGATGCGACTCGTTCTCGTTGGCCCGCCCGGAGCGGGCAAGGGCACCCAGGCCGAAGTTCTGAGCCGCAAGCTCGGCGTGCCGCACATCTCGACGGGCGACCTCTTCCGGTCACACATCAGCAACCAGACCGAGCTCGGGCTGGAGGTGCAGAGCATCCTCGACGAGGGCGCTCTCGTGCCGGACTCCATCACGAACGAGATGGTGCGCAAGCGCTTGGCCGAGGCCGACGCGGCGGACGGGTTCCTGCTCGACGGGTTCCCCCGCAACGTCGCCCAGGCCGACAAGCTGGGCGAGTTCCTGGCGGTCGGCGGCCACTCGCTGGACGCGGTGCTGGAGTTCCGGGTCGACGAGGACGTCGTGGTGGAGCGGCTGCTCGCGCGCGGGCGCACGGACGACAAGGAAGACGTCATCCGGCACCGCCAGCAGGTGTACCGCAACGAGACCGCGCCGCTGCTGAGCTACTACGCGGAGAAGGTCATCTCCATCGACGCCGTCGGGGAGATCGACGAGATCAGCGAGCGTGCGCTCGCCGCGCTGAACGAGAAGTGACAGGCGGGCTGCTACAGCGGCTCCGAGCTGTCGTCACAGCTGCAACAGATCGTGAAGGCATGAGCAAGATCGAGATCAAGACCCCCGGCCAGCTGGAGGCCATGCGCGCCTCCGGCCTGGTCGTGGCGCGGGCCCTCAAGAACGTCGTGGCGGCCGTCAAACCCGGTGTTTCGACGTGGGAGCTCGATGAGATCGCCGAGCAGACCATCCGCGACGCCGGCGCCATCCCGTCGTTCAAGGGCTACCACGGCTTCCCGGCGAGCATCTGCGCCTCGGTGAACGAGCAGATCGTCCACGGCATCCCCAGCAAGACCCAGGTGCTGGCCGCGGGCGACCTCATCTCGATCGACTGCGGCGCGATCCTCGACGACTGGCACGGCGACTCGGCCGTGACGGTCGGCGTCGGCGAGATCTCGCCCGCGGACCACAAGCTGTCCGAGGCCACCAGGCTGTCGATGCTCGCGGGCATCGAGGCCGCGGTGCCCGGCGGCAGGCTCACGGACATCTCGTTCGCCATCGAGTCCTCGGCCATCGAGTCGGGCGAGCGCGACGGCATCGAGTACGGCATCGTCGCGGACTACGGCGGCCACGGCATCGGCTCCAAGATGCACATGGACCCGTTCCTGCCGAACTACGGCAAGCCCGGCCGTGGCGCCCGGCTCAAGGTCGGCATGGCCATCGCGATCGAGCCGATGCTCACGCTCGGCACGGACGACTCCCAGGAGCTGGAGGACGGCTGGACCGTCATCACGCTCGACGGCACGCGTGCCGCGCACTGGGAGCACAGCGTCGCGATCACCGAGGACGGTCCCTGGGTGCTCACCGCACCCGAAGAGGACTGAGCCCCCACGCTTTTCCCGAATAGCCCCGTTCTGCCGACAGGCGAACGGGGCTAATTCGTTTGCGGGAACGGATACGGTCGAGGGGACGAGCGAGTCCAATGCTTGGGGGCATTGTGGGGGTAACCCGTGTCGTCCTGTCCGTTCTTCTGATTCCACTAGCAGGCTGTGCTGCCTCTAAGCCGGCCACCGACTTCACCTACCAGGACGTCCCGGCGACGCGGATCGCCGACCAGCTCTTCCTGGCGGGGACCATCGCGGCGGTCGAGGACTGCGACCCACCGTTCTCCGACCTCAACGTCGGCCGTCCGAACTTCGTCAGCCCGCCCGTGCCCGTCGACGGCGGGTGCGGCGGCTCGTTCCGGGCTTCCGCGCCCTGGGAGTACGTCGATGCGGTGAATCGCATCACGGCGTTGCACGACACCGTCGTGCGCGAATGGGAGGTGCTGCTGGCGAGCGGGCCGGAGGCCGCCGAGAGGCGGGCCACCGAGACGACGCTGCGGCACTGCCTCGACCGGGCGGGGTTCACCAACCCCGGTCCAGACGCACCCGGCCTCGACGCCTACGGCTTCGGCAAGGGCGACCGAGCGCTCGACAACGCAGCTCAGCGGTGTTCTGACGAGTCCGGGTACGGCGACCGGACCGCCGTTCAGCGCCTGCGGACGCTCCAGTCCGTGCTCGGCAGGCACGAGTCCGAGATCAGCTCCATCGCGAAGCTCAAGCCCGTGCTGGAGCGGGCCGCGCAGCCGGACAGCGGCACCGACCGGACCCGATTTGGGTTGCCGCAGTGAACTGCGTACACTGGTCAGGTGGCGCATCCGTCGCGCCGGTTCTGTCATGCCCTTGCTGGTGAGATCGAACCGGATAGGCGCGCGTCCAAAGGTTATTACCACCGTCACGAAACGCGGAGGACATGGGCAAGAAGGACGGGGCCATTGAGGTCGAGGGCCGCGTAGTCGAGCCGCTCCCCAACGCGATGTTCAGGGTCGAGTTGGAGAACGGTCACAAGGTACTCGCGCACATCAGCGGCAAGATGCGACAGCACTACATCCGCATCCTCCCTGAGGACCGGGTTGTCGTGGAGCTCTCGCCCTACGACCTGTCCCGCGGGCGCATCGTCTACCGCTACAAGTGACCTCCAGTAGCAGGAGATCTCAGGCGTGAAGGTTCAGCCGAGCGTCAAGAAGATCTGCGACAAGTGCAAGGTGATCCGCCGTCACGGCCGGGTCATGGTGATCTGCGAGAACCTGCGCCACAAGCAGCGCCAGGGCTGAGCAGTTCCACTCGCGCTCGTCGAGATCTTTCGATGACGCAGTAACGAGAAGCCTCCTCGTACCTACCGCACGCCGTGTTCATCGGCGTGCGGACACCCCCGGATTCCAGGCCGGGGCCGGGACACCGGCTGTGAGAGCAGCCGGAACGACACACAGCGAGTCAGTCACCGGAACTGGGCGAGGAGCAGACCTGGAAGTAATCGACAGGAGTTAACCGCCACATGGCACGACTCGCTGGCGTCGACCTCCCCCGCGAGAAGCGGATGGAGATCGCGCTCACCTACATCTTCGGCATCGGTCGTACGCGCTCCAAGGAGCTGCTCGCCGCCACGGAGATCTCCCCGGACCTCCGGGTGAAGGATCTGACGGACGACGACCTCGCCAAGCTGCGGGACCACATCGAGACGAACTACAAGGTCGAGGGTGACCTTCGCCGTGAGGTCGCGGCCGACATCCGTCGCAAGATGGAGATCGGTTGCTACGAGGGTCTTCGGCACCGTCGCGGCCTGCCCGTTCGCGGACAGCGCACGAAGACGAACGCCCGTACCCGCAAGGGTCCGAAGAAGACCGTGGCCGGCAAGAAGAAGGCCGGCAAGAAGTAAGACCTCGCGTCTACTGCCCTCAACTTAGGAGTTCGTTTTGCCACCCAAGTCCCGCACGGGCGCCGGGGTCAAGAAGGTCCGGCGCAAGGAAAAGAAGAACGTCTCGCACGGCCAGGCGCACATCAAGAGCACGTTCAACAACACCATCGTGTCGATCACCGACCCGATGGGCAACGTGATCAGCTGGGCGTCCGCCGGCCACGTGGGCTTCAAGGGCTCGCGCAAGTCCACGCCGTTCGCGGCGCAGATGGCTGCCGAGAACGCCGCCCGCAAGGCCGCCGAGCACGGCATGCGCAAGGTTGACGTGTTCGTCAAGGGTCCCGGCTCCGGCCGTGAAACCGCGATCCGTTCGCTGCAGGCCGCCGGTCTCGAGGTCGGCACCATTCAGGACGTGACCCCGCAGCCCCACAACGGCTGCCGCCCGCCCAAGCGGCGCCGGGTCTGAGGCACGGGGAGGAGTAAGAACTCATGGCTCGTTATACGGGACCCGCGACGCGCATCTCGCGTCGCCTCAAGGTTGACCTCGTTGGTGGGGACCAGGCGTTCGAGCGCCGTCCGTACCCGCCCGGCCAGCACGGCCGCGGCCGCGTCAAGGAGTCCGAGTACCTGCTGCAGCTCCAGGAGAAGCAGAAGGCTCGCTACACCTACGGCGTGCTCGAGAAGCAGTTCGTCCGGTACTACAAGGAAGCGGTTCGCCGCCCCGGCAAGACCGGTGAGAACCTGCTGCAGATCCTCGAGGCCCGCCTCGACAACGTGGTGTACCGCGCGGGCCTCGCCCGCACGCGTCGCCAGGCTCGCCAGCTGGTCAGCCACGGTCACTTCATCGTGAACGGCCACAAGGTCAACATCCCGAGCTACCAGGTGTCGAAGTTCGACATCATCGACGTGAAGCCGAAGTCCATGCCGACGCTGCCCTTCGAGGCTGCGCGCGCGTCCTTCGGTGACCGCCCGATTCCGGCTTGGCTGCAGGTCGTTCCCTCGAACCTGCGCATCCTCGTGCACCAGCTGCCCGAGCGCGCGCAGATCGACACGCCTGTCACCGAGCAGCTCATCGTCGAGCTCTACTCGAAGTGATCCTCTCCGAGCCATCGTCTCTTGTGGACGGTGGCTCGGGTCGGGTCCCGCATCGGCGCGAAGGGTGTGCCGAGTGCGTTTGCCGGTCCTCGAGGCTGGCTGTTGTTGACGGCGTCAAATAGCGGGCGTCGTTGCTGAAAGGAAGAACCCAGTGCTGATTTCCCAGCGCCCCTCGCTCGCCGAGGAAGCGGTCTCCGAGACCCGTTCCCGGTTCGTCATCGAACCGCTGGAGCCGGGCTTCGGTTACACGCTCGGCAACTCGATCCGCCGCACGCTGCTCTCGTCGATCCCCGGTGCTGCTGTCACGAGCATCCGCATCGACGGCGTGCTGCACGAGTTCACCACGGTTCCCGGGGTGAAGGAGGACGTCACCGACGTCATCCTGAACCTGAAGGAGCTCGTCGTCTCGTCCGAGGAGGACGAGCCGGTGACCATGTACCTGCGCAAGCAGGGCCCCGGTGTGGTGACCGCGGGCGACATCGTGCCTCCGGCCGGTGTCACCGTGCACAACCCCGACCTGCACATCGCGACCCTGAACGGCAAGGGGAAGCTGGAGATCGAGCTCGTCGTCGAGCGCGGTCGCGGCTACGTCCCGGCTGTCCAGAACAAGCAGGCGGGCGCCGAGATCGGCCGCATCCCCGTCGACTCGATCTACTCGCCGGTTCTCAAGGTGACGTACAAGGTCGAGGCGACTCGTGTCGAGCAGCGCACGGACTTCGACAAGCTGATCCTCGACGTGGAGAGCAAGCCCTCGATCACTCCGAGGGACGCCGTTGCCTCCGCGGGTAAGACCCTGGTCGAGCTGTTCGGTCTCGCTCGCGAGCTGAACATCGACGCCGAGGGCATCGAGATCGGCCCGTCGCCGGCCGAGGCTGACACCATCGCCGCGTTCGCGATGCCGATTGAGGACCTGGACCTCACCGTCCGGTCCTACAACTGCCTCAAGCGGGAAGGCATCCACACCGTCGGCGAGCTCGTGTCGCGCAGCGAGGCGGACCTGCTGGACATCCGCAACTTCGGTGCGAAGTCGATCGACGAGGTCAAGATGAAGCTCGTCGGCCTCGGCCTCGCCCTGAAGGACTCGCCTCCTGGGTTCGACCCGTCCGCGGCTGCTGCCGACTACCACCCCGGTGACACGGGCTGGGGCGCCGGTGCCGGCCTGGACCCGCACGACGACGGCCAGGACTACGCGGAGACCGAGCAGCTCTGACGCTCTCAGAGCCAGAGGATCTCTTTCAGTTACAGGAGTAAGCGATGCCCACCCCTACCAAGGGCCCACGGCTCGGTGGGTCTCCGGCGCACGAGCGGCTGCTGCTCGCCAACCTGGCGACGGCGCTGTTCCAGCACGGCCGGATCAAGACCACTGAGGCCAAGGCGAAGCGGCTGCGTCCGTACGCCGAGAAGATCATCTCGAAGGCCAAGGCCGGCGACCTGCACAACCGTCGCGAGATCATGAAGGTGATCCGCGACAAGGACGTCGTGCACAAGCTGATCGCCGAGATCGGTCCTTTCTTCAGCGACCGTTCCGGTGGCTACACCCGCATCACCAAGACGCTGGCGCGCAAGGGCGACAACGCCCCCATGGCCATCATCGAGCTGGTGCAGCAGAAGCTCGTCTCCACCGAGGCCGAGGCTGCGCGCAAGACCAAGTTCGCCAAGGACGAGAAGCCGGCTGCTGCCGAGGCTCCCGTCGCCGAGGCTGACGAGACCAAGGCCGAGGACGCTGTCGAGGTTGACGGCGAGCCGACCGCTGAGGCCGTCGAGGCCGAGGAGAAGGCCGACGAGGCCAAGGACGAATCCGCCAAGGACAAGTCCTGAGTCTGAACGCTGACGAGCCCGTCGTTCCCGGTTCCGGGGGCGGCGGGCTCGTTCGTGTGCGGTTCGACCTGGGCTACGACGGTACCTCGTTCTCGGGGTGGGCCCGTCAGCCTTCCCGTCGAACCGTGTGTGGCGTTCTCGAGGACACGCTGTCGATGGTGTTGCGCGAGGACGTCTCTCTGACTGTTGCTGGGCGGACCGATGCCGGCGTGCACGCCTCCGGTCAGGTCGCCCATGCTGATCTGCCCTCGTCCGTCGACGTCGCCGGGTTGCCCAAGCGGCTGGCCCGGGCGTTGCCGGACGATGTTCGGGTCTTCTCCGCCCGCGTGGTGCCCTTCGAGTTCGACGCTCGGTTTTCGGCGTTGCGGCGGCACTACGAGTACCGGGTCGCGGATGCTGAGTTCGGGGCGCATCCGTTGCGGCGGTTGGACACCCTGGCCTGGCCTCGTCCGCTGGACGTTGCCGCGATGAACGTGGCCGCCGGGTTGTTGTTGGGGGAGCACGACTTTTGCGCGTTCTGCAAGCGGCGGGACGGGGCTACGACCATTCGGGAGTTGCAGCGGCTGGAGCTGGTGCGGGCTACTTCGGATGGGGTCATCACGGCGTTCGTGTCGGCGGATGCGTTCTGCCACTCGATGGTTCGGTCGTTGATCGGGGCGTTGCTGGCTGTTGGGGAGGGGCGGAAGGCCGTTGAGTGGCCTGGGTCCCTTTTGGCGCTCCACGGGCGTGCCAGCGGGGTGACGGTGGCTCCTGCACACGGGTTGTCGTTGGTGCGGGTGGACTTCCCCGACGACTCCGAGTTGGCTGCGCGGGCTGAGGCGACTCGTCGGGTGCGGACGCTGTCTTCCTGACCGCTGGTCGTTGTTGATCGCTGTTGGTCCGTAGGGTTCCCCTGTTTCGTTGGCGGGTTCGCCGTGCGTGCTTCCCTCCGGGGGCTCTGCCCCCAGACCCCCGGCAATCTGATCGGGGGGCACCGCGCCACTCTCAGGCTGATGGCACGCCTGTTGCTTTGAGCGGCCGCCTGTTTCGTAGTTTGGTTGCGTTGGCGGTGGGGTCCCGTCACAAGCCGCACCAAGAGCGAGCCACATGGCTGGATGGGTGTCAAACCGACGAAAAGCGTGTCGGTTTGACACCCATCCAGCCATGCAGCAAGAGCTGTGGCGCGACTCGTGACGGGACCCCACCGCCGGGACCGCTTGCTCAGGAAGGCTGAAGGGCGGCTCGCCTTCGGCTTCGCGGTGCGATCTGGCCTCCCGCCGCCGCTTTCCTGCCGCCGTCGTTCTCCGTCTGGCGTAGGAGGAGCCCCCGGCCAGGGTGCCGGGGGCTCCGTCGGTGGTGCGGCTTTCAGGTGTGGCTAGATGTCGAGCGTCCACGAGTCGATGTAGCCCGTGTCCTGGCGGAAGGTGTCACGCACGCGCAGCTGCCAGGTGCCGTTGGCGTCTTCCGTTGCCACGTTCAGGTTGTAGGTGGCGTTGAGGTCGTCGGCGCTGTCGGAGCCGTTGGCCACCTTCAGGACCTTTGTGGCGCCTGAGGGGGCGATCAACGCTACTTCCAGGTCGCCTCGGTAGGTGTGCTTGATGGCTACCTTCACCGTGGCGGTGGCTGCTGCCTTGCCGTTGCAGTCGGCGATGGTGATGGGCGACTTGACCTCGCCGAAGTCCGGGACGGCCGTGTCGGTGTCGTTGGTGACGGCCGGGCACTGGCCGGGCGGGTTGCCGGGGGCCGTGCCGGTGATGTGGAGGAGCTTGTTCGGGCTGCCGGTGCCGGGGGAGGTGACAACGTCGGAGGTGGCGTTGTCAACGAGGGCGTCCCGGACCTGCTGCGGGGTGGCGGTGGGGCTGGAGCCGAGGTAGACGGCGGCTGCGCCTACCACGTGCGGGGTGGCCATCGAGGTGCCGCTGATGGTGTTGGTGGCCTCGTCGTTCGTGAGCCAGGCGCTCGTGATGTCGCGGCCAGGGGCGAAGATGTCCAGGCAGCTGCCCAGGTTCGAGAACGAGGAACGGCCGTCGGTGCGGTCCGTGGAGCCGACCGTGATGGCTTCCGGGGTGCGGGCCGGGGACGTGTTGCAGGCGTTGCCGCCGTTGTCGTTGCCCGCGGCGAGGCCGTAGGTGACGCCTGCGGCGATGGAGCGGGCCACCGCGTCGTCCACGGTCTGGTTGGCGCCGCCGCCCAGGGACATGTTGGCCACGGCCGGCTTGCGGGCCGGGTTGGCCTGGACGTCGGCGGTGACCCAGTCGATGCCCGCGATGACGCCCGCGAACGTGCCGGAGCCCGAGCAGTTCAGCACGCGGACGGCTACCAGCTTCACGTCCTTGGCGACGCCGTACTTCGTGCCGCCCACGGTGCCCGCGACGTGGGTTCCGTGGCCGTTGCAGTCGGTGGCGTCCGCGTCGTTGTCGACCGTGTCGGTGCCGGAGACCGCGCGGCCGCCGAAGTCGGTGTGGGTGATCCGGATGCCGGTGTCGATGATGTACGCGGTGACGCCCGCGCCGCGGTTCGGGTAGGTGTAGCTGTTGTCCAGCGGGAGCGCTCGCTGGTCGATGCGGTCGAGGCCCCAGGACGGGGTCGGGGTCTGCGTGTCGGAGACGCGGACCTCGGCGTCCTGTTCCACGTAGGCGACGGCCGGGTCGGCGGCGAGGCGTTTGGCCTGGCTTTCCGACATCTGGCCCGAGAAACCGCGCAAAGCGGACTTGTACGAGTGCTTGACCTTCGCGCCGTACTTAGCGCTGAGGTTCTCCACGCTCGACGTGCTCATGTCCTTCAGCACGACGATGTAGTTGTCCTTCACCGCGTTGGACGCACCGAGGTTGCGAATCTCCCCCTCGGGCGCAGCGGTGGCGGAGACGGACGTCAGGGCGAGCGCCGTGCCCGCCACCAGCCCGATTCCAGCCGCTCGTCTGGCCCACGATTCTCCCATAGCAGCAAGCTCCCTCGTCGCAGGGTTGTGCAGTGAGAATTTTCTTAGTGGTGCGGACTGATTTCACACAAGGTGGTCCACGCAAATGCGTTCGAATGGCGAATCAACAGATTTGCCTCGACCTGTGAATTAGTTGGTGCCGCTGATCTATGGACAAAACAATTGCGCCCCGAACGGTTGTCCGTTCGGGGCGCAAGTTTCGCCTATTTAGTCGAGCGTCTCAATCGGCTTTGAGTGGGACGATCGAGCGCTTCACTCAATCGCCGCGTCGTACGGCTCCGAGGATCTGCTGTTCGGACGGGGTCGTGTAGAGGCGCAGGTGCGCCCACATGTCCTGGCCCATCGCGATGACCTGGTCGTCCTTGAGCTGCGTCAGCTGCTGGAACATCTGCGGGCGCAGCCGCCACATCTGGCCCGCCAGCTGGGCCTGGCCCATCGGCAGGCGCTGCAGCAGCACGAGGTCCGCGTTGTTCGCCGTGGACGACGCCTGCGGGTGCAGGTACGGCAGCACGTACATCGTGGTCTGCCACGCGGCGCGCGGCGGGAACAGCTCCTGCGGGACGTGGCCGCCGTCGTGGATCACGAGCAGCGGCATGTCCTCGGTCGGGCGCGGCAGGTCCGCCGGGGACAGCCGGCGCAGCTGCACCAGCTGAGACGGGCGGCCGTCCGGACCCTGGCCCGCCGCGCGGACCACCGGCTGCCAGGCCTGCGGGCGGCCGGTCGCGATGATGATCCACGCGCCGGTCGCCATGGCGCGCAACGCGATCTGGCGCGCCAGGTACAGGCCGCCGACGACGACCATGCGGGTCGGGGTCGGGCGCAGGACGGACACCGACAGCGGTTCGCCCTTGGTGCCCTGGCCGAGCATCATGCCGCCGCGGTCGCCGCTCGGGCTGACCAGGTCGAGCATGTTCGGCGACACCAGGAACTCCGGTGCCACCGCGCCGCGGCCGCGGGCGTCGAGCAGACGGGACGAGGAGCTCATGCCACACCTCCGAGCGGCAGCGTCGCGGCGAGGCCCGCGAGCTGCATGCCCCGCAACGGGGTCAGCGTGATGTCGAGCTTGTCGCCGATCTTCGACAACTGGTCCTCCGCGCGGTCGAGCTCGCTCGGCGTGCGGGCGCTCACCCGCACCAGGCCGCGCAACGACACCTGACCGTCCTCGCGGGACGGTGAGATGGACATCGCGAGGGTGGACGAGAGAGCGCGCACACCGGTCAGGGCGTTGAGGTTGCCCTTGAGGCCCTTGGTCGGCCAGCCGGTGATCGCGTAGCTCGCGTGCCCGACGCCACCCGCGGTGACGCCCTTCCACTTCTCCCGCAACGACACGGGGTTCGTGTTGCCGACGGCCGCGGTGAGCTCCGCCGACGAGATCGCCGCGCGCAGCAGCTCGTCCGAGTCGAGCGGGCGGATCGTGACGCCGGCGGACTCCAGGGCGTTGCGGACGCGGGACAACGCGCCGATCAACGCCCGGTGCGCGCCGACGACGCCGCCGCCGCGCTCCCGGATCGCCTCGCCGCAGCGGCGCGGGTCGAGCCGGACCGTGATCCACGTGGTGCGCCTGGCCGCCGCGGGCAGCGGGCCGAGCACCTCCATGTACGAGCTGACGGCGGGCGAGTTCGGCGGAAGTGCCGCGCTGCCGGGGTAGCAGTGCCAGATCACCGTGATCGCGTCGAGCACCACGCCGCGGTCCTCGAGGCACGGTGTGAGCGCTCCCAGGGGCAGCGACGGCGCCGAGCCGACCGCGGAGATCAGCGGCGGCGTCGGGTCGACCAGCAGCACCGCGGTCCACACGCCGTCGTGCCACGACAACGCGAGCGGGCGGCGTTCGTGGTCGACGCCCTTGGCGATCACCAGGTCCGGGATCGCGAGGCGCAGCAACGCGACGCGCGGGTCCTCGGGGCCGAGCACCTGCAGCTCGTCGTCACCCGGCTTGGACTCGGTCTGCTCCTGGCGCTGCGCCGTCCGGCCGTGCGAGCGGAAGTTGTAGCGCAGGCGGACGCCGATCCACTGGGTGAGCCAGCGGCCACGCGAACGGGTGAAGGCCAGGATCAGTGCGATGAGGAGCACACCGCCGGCGATCGAGACGGAGACGACGTTGAGCGCGTCGCCCTGCTTGACGCCCATGATCGCCAGTACGAGGAGGGCGATGGCGAGACCGACCTCGATCGTGACTACGTTCGACACGGGCAACGAGCCGAGGCTCACGCCCGCGGCTCTGCGACGGACACGCCCGACCGGACGCGGAGGCGCGGGTGCCTGCTGGCCAGGACCCCCAGGTCCCTGCGGCCGTGCCATCCCTGGGTTGGGCCGGGGCGGATGTGGAGTGGTCACGGACATCCGTTGTGGTCTCTTTCCCCTCGATGGTCGGTGGGCTTGGCGAACCGGCCCACGGAGCAACCTGCGTCCGGCTATCCTGCCGAACCGTACCGCGACTGGGAGAGCAGCGAGCCGAGAATGGCATCAACACCCACCACCAAGGCACAGGTCCAGGCCTACCAATTCGTCTTGAAGCGGATGCAGTCAGCTCTGGTCCGCAGAGACGCGGTGATGCTCAACGACCCGATGAGCACACATTCGCGCGCGACAGCCGTGGGTGTGGTGCTGGGCGTCCTCGGTCTGATCATCTTCCTCGTCATCGGGCTCTTCAGCCCGGCGCCGAGGCTCGACGACCAGACGCAGATCGCCATCAGCAAGGAGACCGGCCAGGTCTACGTCGTGGACAACGCCCCGCGGCGGTTGATCCCGATGACGAACCTGGCGTCGGCCCGGCTGCTCTGGCTGTCCCGCAGCAACCCCGACGCGCAGCAGGGTCAGGCGGGCGGCGACGCACCGGCCGGCCAGGCGGGCGCGACGCAGGGCGCTGCGGGCGGAACCCCGAAGCTCGTGAGCGAGAAGGCGCTGGCGAACCTGCCGCGCGGCCGCCTCACGGGTCTGCCGGACGCGCCGGACGTGCTGCCGCCGCCGGAGATGCGCATCGACGCTCAGTGGTCGGTGTGCGACACCCTCCAGCTCGACCGGTTCCGCGAGGACCAGGCGGCGGAGAACCAGATCAAGACGTCCGTGATCGCCGGTGTCAGCGGTGGCAACGCGGAACTGGGCTCCGAGGCCGTGCTCGTCCAGCAGCGCACGGGCGCCAAGAAGTCGTACCTGATCTACAAGACGCCGCAGAACCTGCGCGACATCTCGTCGTCGACGGTCCGCGCCGAGGTGGACCTGAAGAACGACCGGGTGGTCAACGCCCTCAAGCTGACCGGCAAGAAGCCGCGCGCCATCAGCACGGCGCTGCTCAACGCCATCCCCGAGGTCGCGCCGCTGATCGCGCCGGTCATGCCGAACCAGGGCAAGCAGGCCGCGTACGTCACCGAGACCAAGGTCAACATCGGTGAGGTCGTCCAGGTCGAGCGGCAGAACGGCTTCGAGTCCATGGTCGCGCTGGAGGACGGTTTCCAGACGGTCGAGGAGACGGTCGGCGACCTGCTGCGCTACGCCTACTCGAACAACCGCGCGGCCATCCGCCTCTCGCCGAGCGCGGTCGCGAACCACCGCAGCCCGGCGAAGCCGCTCGCCCTCGAGTCCTACCCGGAGAAGATCCCGACGACGCTCGAGCCCAACGCCAACAACGTCGTGCTGTGCCTGGGCTGGAAGGCCGAGAACTTCACGGCCGACAACCGCGCGGAGCACACGTCGGTGACGATCGGTTCCGCGCTGCCGGGCCCGAAGGACATGACCCCGGCGCAGCTCGGTTCGCCCGGTGCCAACGGCGAGATCATCGACGAGTTCCTGATGCTGCCGGGCAAGGCGTCCGTGGTGCGGGCGAGCCAGGGCAAGAACGACTTCGGCACCGGGCCGGTGCAGGTCGTGACGGGTCGTGGCGTCCGCTACGGCGTGCCGGACGGTGCGACGGCGGCGGCGCTCGGTCTCGACGGGACGTTCCCGCCGGCACCGAACCAGATCCTCAGCCTGCTGCCGATGGGCCCGCAGCTCAACAAGAACGACGCGAACCGCAGCTACGACTCGATCCCGGCGCCGGGCGGCAAGATCCAGGACCCGCAGGCCGCCGTGCAGAAGTAGCGGAACCGGTCCGGGTGCAGCACCGTCGAACAGGACAAAAGCGCGGTGATCGCTAACCGCCGTCGCGTGTTTCGCCGGTCAGACGGGTGCATCGCGGCGTCGGCTCCCGCCCCTCATATTGGACATATGGGGGGCGGGGGCCGACGCCGCGAGGTGCCCTGCTGATCGCCGAAAGACGTGACGGTGATTGCGGTCACCGCGCTCCGCACCCGGACCTGTCCTGGGGGGAGTCTGCTGTGGCCGGTCGCATCAGCGTCGATGCCGAGTGGTTGGAGAAGTACGCCGACCGCATCGACGGGACGACGGACGATCTGAGGCGGGTGCGGGACGCCATGAAGGTGTCGCCGTTGCGCCCCCAGTCGTTCGGCGAGATCGGCAGAACCGCCGGCACGGCCCAGGGTTACGCGCGGGCGGCAGAGCTGCTCAACTCCCAGCTCGCCCGTGCCTGTGACGCGCTCGACTCGGCCGCCAAGGGCCTGCACGAGGTCTCCCAGCAGTACGGGGCCGGGGACGACGAAGGCGTGCAGGCCATCAAGAAGGCCGATCGGCGGTAGGGGCTGTGGTGACCAAGGACGGCAGGCAGATCGCGGCCGAGGTCGGTCCCGAGCTCGACTACCTCTCGCGGGTGAGCCGCAAGCTCGGGGTCGTGGACCTCGTGCACGACTTCTTCGACCCGCTGGTGGGCGACTGGAACGACCTCCGCGAGGAAGCCGAGCGCTGGCGCAAGGCCGCGAAGGTGACCGAGGCGGTCAACAACCACGTCAAGGCACCGCTGGGCGGGGTCGACGAGCGCTGGAAGGGCAAGGACGCCGAGGCGTTCCTCGACCACATGCGCAAGGTCGGGCTCGCGGGCGGTGACCTGTCCGACGCGATGAACGCCATGGCGGACGCGTTGGAGGAGACCGCGGACGGCGTGCGGACCATCGTGCAGGACATGGCGCACGTGCTCGCCGACGCCGCGGACTCGGTGTCCGGCACGGCCGCGCTGCCGTCGGACGGCGACCAGCGCGCGCTGCGGCACATCGAGGAGCTCAAGGAACCGGTCCGCGAGCTGCACGAGTCGGCGCGGCAGGTGATGGAGGCGTTCCTCAAGCTGTGCGACGGGCTCTCCGGTGACGCGGCGGCGTTCGGCGCCGTGCGGATGGAGCACCGCTACCCCGACCAGAACTGGACCTACACCGCGCCTCCGAAGCCCGAGACCAAGCTGCCCGCGCCGGCGGGAGCGTCGGCGACGGCGGCGAGCCAGGCAGTGCCGTCCGGTGGCGGCGGAGGCTCGGTCGGCGGTGGTGGCGGGGTCGGCGGTGGCGTCGGTTCGGTCGGTGCGCCCGCTGCTGCCGCGACACCCGAGCAGCAGATGCAGTTCGGCGGGGCCACAGGCGTCGCTGAGCAGGTTCCGCCGGCCCAGCAGGGTGGTGGCGCCGGACAGGCCGCGGCGGCCGCCGCAGGGCGTTCTGGGGCCGCTCCCGCGGGCGGCGGGATGATGGGCGGCATGGCGCCGATGATGGGCGCGATGGGCGGCGGCGGGCAGCAGGGTGGCGACAAGGAGCACAAGCCGAGGCAACGGCTCACCGGCTCGATCGACGACCTGCTCGGCAAGCCCAAGAAGGCGGCGCCGAAGACGATCGGCGACGACGACTGATCTTGTTTTGAAACAAATAAAACGGCCCCGCTGAAACTTTTCAGCGGGGCCGTTGTTTCGAAACTTGTTTCGAAAACCGCGTCAGGCGGGACGCCCGCGTTTGCGGTTCAGCGAATTGCGGATGAACAAGGTCAACGCGAGCAGCACACCGCCGACGCCGATTCCGCTCAACGCCACGATGATCGGCGGCCAGTCGAGGCCCTGCGGCGGCGTCACGCTGGTGGTGATCTGCTTCTGCTCCTGCGCCTTGAACCCGGCGGCCTCGGCCGGCAGCACCGCGGTGAGCGCCGCGATCGGGTTGACCATGCCGAACCCGGTCTTGTTGTCCTTGCCGGTCACGCCACCGGGGTGCAGCGCCGTCATCTTCAGGCGCTCCATCACCTGGCGCGCCTTGAGGTTCGGGAACCGCTCACGCACCAGCGCCGTGATCCCCGCCACGTACGGCGAGGCGAAGCTGGTGCCCTTGATGTCCTGCACGCCCTGCGCGGTGACGTTGGCGTTCGTCAGGCCGGTGCCCTTGGGGTCGACGGAGATGATCTCCTCGCCAGGCCCGGCGATGCTGACCCACGGGCCCCACACGCTGAACGCCGACACCGCGCCGGACTGCGCGATGGACGCCACCGACAGCACGTCCTTGGAGAACCACGCCGGCGACGACACCGAGTTCACGGTGTTCGGGTCCATGTTGTTGTTCTGCTGCGCGCAGCCAGTGCCCTGGTCGCTCAGGTTGCCCGCCGCCGTCACGACGACGACGTCCTTGACGTCCACTGCGTACCGGATCGCGGCCTGGAGCTTCTGGTCGTCCGCGCTGAAACCCTTGGGGGAGCTGCAGTTCGTCAACGAGATGTTGATGACCTTCGCGTCCTTGTCGGCGGCGCGGACGATCGCCTGGGCGAGCGTGCCGACCTTGCCCGCCGACGCGCGCTTGTCCGTCGGGCTGTCGAACTCGAAGCGGTCGCTCGTCTGGCGGATCGCGAGGATCGTCGCCTGCGGTGCCGCGCCGACGAAGTCACCCTCGGTCCGCGCGGCCGCCGCGACGCCCGCCACCTCGGTGCCGTGGCCGTCGCAGTCCTCGACGCCGTTCGCCTTGGCCACGTAGTCACCGCCGGCCTCGACCCTGCCGCCGAACCGCGGGTTCTGCGGGTCGACGCCGGTGTCGATGATGGCGATCTTGATGCCCTTGCCGGTCGCGAACTGGTGCGCCTGGTCGAGGTTCAGCTGGACCTGGCCCCAGGGCTTGGTCTTGATCAGCTCGCTCTTGGTGTCGGACTCGACGCACGCCTTGTTGGTGCGCTTGTACTCCACGTCGGGCTTGCCCTCGTCCTTGGGCGGCTGGGTGCCCGCCGGCAGGTCGGGCGGCACCGAGTTCGGCCGCGCGCTCTGCGACGTCGAGGACGGCTGAGCGGAGGCCTGCGGCAGCGTCCCCGTCAGCAGCAGCAGTCCGGCGGTCGCTGCCGCCGTGGTGCGCCTGATGCCGGTCCTCATAGCGTGATCAGACCTCGGAACACCTGGTACATGTCCATCACGGCCAGCGCGAGCGGCAGCACCGACGCGATCAGGATCGCCTCGATGATGTCGACGGTGCGGCGCAACGGCGGCGAGAACTTCTGGCCGGGGAAGATCACACCGAGCACCAGTGCGAGCGCTCCCAGCACCAGCAGCGCGCCGAAGACGAACGCGATGCGGTCGAACGAGTTCGAGGCGATCAGCCAGCCGAGCAGGATGCCCGCGCTGGCGACCATGCCGGTCGACAGCAGCGCCACGGCCTGCGCGCCGTTCGCGTACGCACGGCCGCGCATCATCAGCACGATCGCGACGACGACGGCGTAGATCGGGCCCCACATGCCGGGGGCGCTCGCGGCGACGATGGCGGCCAGCGCGGCGACCACGCCGGTGCCGATGATCATGCCCGTCAGGTACTCGTGGGCGACGGCCGTGCGGCGCTCGATGACGGCGAACTCCGGGAAGCCGCTGTCCTCCTTGAGGTCCTCGGCGTTCGTCGGCACCACGGGCGGCGGGATCTTGGCCAGCCGCAGCGTCAGGCTCGGCAGCAGCGACAGCGCGCCGAGCGCCACGGCACCGGTCGCGGCGGCCACACCCGTGAGGGGGTGCTCCACGAACGTCGCGACGAGGAACGCGAGCGCCACCAGCGTGCCGCCGGTCGCCGCGGCGATGAACACCGTGATGCCCTGCCCGATCAGCAGGATCCCGCCCCACGCGAAGATCATCATCAACGCCGACGCCAGCAGCATCTTCGGGTTGAAGCCCACGCCGGGAACGGCGTGGAAGCCCGCGACGAACGCCAGCGGCAGCGATCCGCACGCGGCGATCAGCACACCCGTCGACGCCGAGCTGTAGGCCCGCGCGATGGTCGCGCCTGCCGCCAGCAGGGCGATCGCGCCGACACCACCGGCGATCGCGGCGGCGAGCCCGCTG
The DNA here is from genome assembly GCF_050936595.1 of Lentzea sp. CA-135723. Lineage (NCBI taxonomy): Bacteria > Bacillati > Actinomycetota > Actinomycetes > Pseudonocardiales > Pseudonocardiaceae > Lentzea > Lentzea sp. CA-135723. The sequence goes on from NZ_JBNJMK010000001.1 coordinate 6,423,746, forward strand.
CCGGAACCCGCCGTCGTGACGGGGCCGGACAGGAACAACGCCACGGCGGCCGCGATCAGCGCGAGCGAGCCGGCGAGGTGACCGAACTTCTGCGCGGTCTCCTTCGTCCACGGCCGGAACGAGTCCGGGTCGGACTCCGCGATCGCGTCGACGACGTCGTCGTACAGCGGAGGCGGGGGATTCTCGTTGCGGCGCCGCAACTGCAGCAGCTCGCCGTCGACCACGCCGAGCGACGCCAGCGTGCGCGCCGGGTCGAGCGGGTTGTCGCCGAGCTTGGCGAGGCACCAGCCACCGTGCCGGACGCCACCGTCCGGAGTGGCCTCTCTCGCCATGTCCAGCAGCATCGGCAGGAGATCGGCCACCGCCACGTCGGCAGGCAGCGCGACGTCGATACGCGTCCGAGGTGCCACCACCGTGACACGGCTGAACACCGTCGTACCGGTCGCCACCAGGGCCCCCTAAGTCAGATCAGTGCTTGCAAACAATGTGCCCGACCTTATTGGTCCACCTGGGCGGTTGCCGAGCGGCCCTAGTATGGACGCACCGACGTCTCCTGCACGTGTCGTTTGCAGAACACGTTCGGTCAGGTTTTTTCCCGACCCACCTTCGTGGCGTCCGCTGATGCGCAATAGTGTCGGTTGCTACTGGTGGCGTAACGAGTCGAAGAGGTGCCTGTCAGTTGAGCACGCTGCAGTTCAAGCGAACGGCACGCCTTGCTGCTCCCCGGCCTCCGGGCGGTGAGGTCCACCTCGAACCGCCACCCGAGGTGCCCCGGATCATCCCCGGCAACATCATGATGAAGGCGATGCCCGTCGTCATGATCGTGGCGTCCATGGGCATGATGGGCATGATGCTGGTCTTCATGCCGCGCCAGCCCGCGGCGATGATCATGCCCGGCATGATGATGATCTCGACCATCGGCATGATGGCGAGCGGCATGGGCTCGGGCAAGGGCCAGAAGAAGGCCGAGATGAACGAGGACCGCAAGGACTACCTGCGGTACCTCGGCCAGATGCGCGACCGCGCCCGCGAGGCGGCCGACGAGCAGCGCGCCGAACGCGAGTGGGTGCACCCGGACCCGCAGATGCTGTGGTCGCTCGCCACCACGCGCCGCATGTGGGAACGCCGCCAGAACGACCCGGACTTCTGCCACCTCCGCGCCGGCCGGGGCTCGCAGCGCCTCGCGACTCGTCTGGTGCCACCGCAGACCGGTCCCGTCGAGGAGCTGGAGCCGATCGCGACGCTGGCGCTGCGCCGGTTCGTGCGCGCCCACTCGCTCGTACCCGACCTCCCGATCTCCATCGCCCTGCGCGGGTTCGCCGCCGTCGGCCTGCTCGGCGAGATCGAGGACCGCCGCGACCTCGCGCGCGCCCTCATCGCCCAGCTCGTCACGTTCCACGCCCCGGACGACCTGCTGATCGCGGTCGTCAGCGCGGGCCGCACGAAGCAGCTGTGGGAGTGGGCGAAGTGGCTGCCGCACGCGCAGCACCCCACCGACATCGACGGCATCGGCCAGCGCCGCATGATGGCGAACTCGCTCGCCGAGATCGAGGCGATGCTGGACGAGAACCTGCGCGACCGCCAGCGGTTCACCCGCAACGCCCCGCCGCCGCCGGACCAGCCGCACATCGTGATCGTCATCGACGACGGCGACATCAGCCGCGAAGAGATGATCATCCTGGAAGAGGGCCTGGTCGGCGTCACGCTGCTCGACCTGTCCGAGTGCCTCGGCAACCTGACGGCCCGGCGCGGTCTGCGCCTCGTCGTCGAGAACAACCAGCTGGGTGCCCGTTCCGCGAGCGGCGTCGAGTGGTTCGGCGCGCCGGACCGCCTGACCATCGTGGAGTCCGAGGCGCTGGCCCGCCGCCTGTCGCCGTACCGCATGGGCGCCGCCGGCGAGGCCGGTGGCGACAGCGGCGAAGACCCGTTGGCGATGACGAACAACCCGCCGCTGCTCGAGTTCATGGGCATCCCCGGCGACCCGATCACGTTCGACGTGCAGCAGGCGTGGCGGCCCCGGCCCAAGCGCGACCGCTACCGCATCCCGTTCGGCATCGGCGAGCACGGCCAGTCGGTCGAGCTCGACATCAAGGAAGCGGCCGAGGACGGCATGGGCCCGCACGGCCTGTGCATCGGCGCGACCGGTTCCGGCAAGTCGGAGTTCCTCCGCACGCTGGTGCTCGGTCTGCTGGCCTCGCACTCGTCGACGGCGTTGAACATGATCCTCGTCGACTTCAAGGGTGGTGCGACGTTCCTCGGTCTGGACAAGGCACCGCACGTCGCCGCGACGATCACCAACCTCGCCGGCGACCTCAGCCTCGTCGACCGCATGAAGGACGCGATCGAGGGCGAGGTGTCCCGCCGCCAGGAGGTCCTGGCGAAGGGCAACTACAAGAACGTCTGGGACTACGAGAAGGCCCGTGAGAACGGCGCCCAGCTCGACCCGTTGCCCGCGCTCTTCATCTGCATCGACGAGTTCTCCGAGATGCTGACGGCGAAGCCGGACTTCATCGACATCTTCCTCCAGATCGGTCGTGTCGGCCGGTCGCTGCAGATGCACATGCTCCTCGCGTCGCAGCGGCTCGAGGAGGGCAAGCTGCGCGGTCTGGACACGTTCCTCTCGTACCGGATCGGTCTGAAGACGTTCAACGCGGCGGAGTCCCGCGCGGCGATCGGTGTGCCGGACGCGTACGAGCTGCCGCCGATCCCGGGCTCGGGTTACCTGAGCGTGCAGGGCATGCCGCTGACCAGGTTCAAGGCGCTCTACGTCTCGGGCACCTACCGTCCGGCGGGCATGCAGTCCGTCGGCGAGTCGGTGGCCGTGCGCAGCGACAAGCGGCCGCGGTTCTTCGTGCCGGACTTCATCGAGATCCCGAAGGAGCCCGAGCGCCCGATCGAGCCCGTGAAGGTCGCGGAGCCGGTCAAGGAGGACGCGAACGAGCCCACGCAGCTGGAGCTCATCGTCGACCGGCTCGTCGGCCAGGGCCCGCCCGCGCACGAGGTGTGGCTGCCGCCGCTCAACGAGCCGCCCACGATGGACACGATGCTGCCGCCGCTCGACGTGACGCCGGACCGCGGTCTGACGTCACCCGGCTACCCGGCCAACAGCACGTTGCAGATCCCCGTCGGCATCGTCGACAAGCCGTTCGAACAGCGCCGCGACCTGCTCTGGGCCGACTTCTCCGGTGCCGCGGGCCACGGTGCGATCGTCGGCGGTCCGCAGTCAGGCAAGTCGATGCTGCTGCGCACCGTCATCGCGTCGATGGCGCTGACGCACACGCCGGAGGAGGTGCAGTTCTACTGCATCGACCTCGGTGGTGGCTCGCTCGCCGCGATGGAGGACCTGCCGCACGTCGGTGGCTTCGCCGGCCGTCTCGACGTCGACAAGGTCCGCCGCATGGTGGCCGAGCTCCAGACGCTGATCGCCGAGCGCGAGGTCCGCTGGCGCGACCAGCGCATCGAGCTGCAGGAGTTCCGCAACCGCAAGCGGCGCGGCGAGATCAAGGACGACTCGTTCGGCGACGCGTTCCTGATCATCGACGGCTGGATGAACTTCCGCCAGGAGTTCGAGATGGTCGAGCCGCAGATCCAGGCGCTCGCCGCCCAGGGTCTGTCGTACGGCGTGCACGTGATCCTCGGCGCCAGCCGCTGGGCCGAGATCCGCCCGGCCATGAAGGACCTCCTCGGCACCCGCTTCGAGCTCCGCCTCGGTGACCCGAGCGAGTCCGAGGTAGACCGCAAGGTGGCCGTCAACGTGCCCCCCGGCCGTCCCGGCCGCGGCATCACCATCGACGGCTCCACGGGCCGCAAGCTGCACTACCTCGTCGGCCTGCCGCGCATCGACACCTCGCAGGACGCGAGCACCGTCACCGCCGGCGTCGCCGACCTCGCCAACAAGCTCACCCAGTCCTGGCAGGGCGCGCACGCCCCGCAGGTCAGGATGCTGCCCGACCTGCTCGACCACGGGCAGTTCATGGCGCACGTGCAGCAGGTGTTCCCCGGCCGCGGCCGCTTGGTCCCGGTCGGCGTCAACGAGGACGAGCTCGCCCCGGTCTACATGGACTTCGACGCGGAGCCGCACTTCGTGGCCCTCGCGGACGGCGAGTCGGGCAAGACCAACCTCCTGCGCACCATCGTCCGCGGCATCATGCAGAGCTACACCTCCTCGGAGGCGCTGATCCTGCTCGCGGACTACCGCCGCACGATGCTGGGCTTCATCGACACCGACCACCTGCTGAGCTACGCGGTCTCCGGGCCGCAGTTCACGCAGAACGTCCAGGAGATCCGCGGCTCGCTGGCCGGCCGCATGCCCGGCCCGGACGTGACGCAGGAACAGCTCAAGAACCGCTCCTGGTGGAAGGGGCCGGAGGTCTTCGTCATCGTCGACGACTACGACCTCGTCGCGCCGCAGGGTGGTGCCAACCCGATGCAGCCGTTGGCCGAGTTCATCCCGCAGGCCAAGGACGTCGGGTTGCACGTGATCGTCGCGCGGCGCATGGGTGGTGCCTCCCGGGCCATGTACGACCCGATCATCGGCAAGCTGAAGGAGATCTCGGCGCCGATCTTCGTGGGGTCCGGGTCGAAGGAGGAGGGCAACATCGTGGGCAACCTGAAGCCCTCGCCTCAGCCGCCTGGGCGGGGGACGCTGGTCACCCGCAAGCACGGGCAGCAGCGGATCCAGTTCGCCTGGATCTCGCCGGACTAGGGTTCGGGGTTCGGCTTTGTGGGTGGTCCTGCCTTGGTGGCGGGGCCACCCACTTGTCGTTGGTGGGTGCCGGTTCCGTTGCTTGGTTCCGGTTCCAGCGGGGTGGGTTGCGTTTGTTGGTTGGGCTGCGGTTGCGAGGGTGCTTGCGCGGGTCCTGTCGAAGCGCGTGGGTGGCGATTGGGGCTTGACTTCGGGGCCCTTGCGAGGCGCTTGTCGGACCGGAAAGGCCGGGCTGAAAAGAGGCCCGGCCGAGCCACTAGTGGTAGCACCTCGCACCCAAAGTCAAGCCCCAATCGCAGTCGGTGGGTTGTACCGCTGACCAGCCGGGCATCAGCCCGTTCGGGCTCGCTTCGCTTCGCCACGCCAGGATTCGTAGGCGGTTGGCTTTGTGTCGTTGGCTGTCCGGTTGAGGGCGCGCGCCGGGCTGAGACGGGGGGTCACCTTGCGCTGGCGGCTGCGGTTGGGTGTGCGCGCCGGGCTTGCGTGCGTGGTTGGCCTGCGTTGGTGGCTGCGGTGGGTGCGCTGCCGAGATCCAGCCGGAGTGTCAGACCCTCTCGGTACGTTGGGTCGCGGGGGAGCCTGAGTCCGAGGGGACCCCTGCGTGAGCCAGCCCCCAACCAGAACGGACCCGCGGCCGAAGCCGCGGGTCCGCGCAGGTAGCAGGGGTTCTACCTGCCCCCCCGGTGCCTGATCCGGAACGCCGTGCGGTCAAGAGGGAGGCGACCGCTGTGGCGTTCCGGATCGTGCTCGGCCTGGTGGTCCCCCCAGATACCTGCCTGGCCGAGCTGGCCTGGTCGACTCTGCCTCACGCCGCTCACGCATCGCTCACGTCTTGATGACGTGGGCGGGCAACTGTTCCCTGGCATGAATAAGGCCCGCAGCCGGGGCTGCGGGCCTTGACCGGACAGCAGGGGACTGTCCGGTTCCCCCATGACCGGATTCCGCTCCTGGCCACGCACCACTGGGAGGGGTGGCTGGGAGCGGGGTTTCGGTTCGCGTGACATCCCCCCAGGACTTTCTGGTGTCACTCTCTCCGTTCCGGCTGCTGACTACTTTGCCCGGTGGTGCTCACACTTCGGTCACACCGAGTTCTCGCCCATACACTCGGCGGCTCGGTCACCTAGCGGACGGGAGGGTGACGTGCGGGTCGACTACCGCGTGCTGGGGCCGCTCGAAGTCCTGCGGGACGGTGTTCCGGTCGTTGTCCCGGCCGGGCGCTGCCGGGTGTTGTTGGCCACGTTGTTGTTGCGTGCCAACGAGTTCGTGTCTGTTGGGGAGATCGTCGAGCGGTTGTGGGACGGGGCGCCGCCTCAGGCTGACCGGGCCGGCAAGACGTTGCACATGGTGGTGACCCGGCTTCGGCGGGCCTTGGGCGAGGCGAGTTGCGTGCGGACTCGTGAGGGCGGGTACGTCGCCGTGGTCACGGTCGAGCAGCTGGACCTGTTGCGGTTTCGGGAGCACGTGGCACGAGGTGAGTTCGGGGCGGCTACTCGGTTGTGGCGCGGGCCGGTGCTGGCGAACGTCACCTCGGAGTCGTTGCACCGGGAGTTGGTGCCCGCGTTGCTGGAGGAGCGGCTGAAGGCCCTCGAGGCGCGGATCGACGGGGATCTCGAGCGGAACCTCGGCGCGGATCTGGTGCCCGAGCTGCGGACGCTCACCCAGCAGCACCCGTTGCGCGAGGTGTTCTGGGCTCAGCTGATGGTGGCGTTGCACCGGAGCGGGCAGCAGGCGGACGCGCTCGCCGCGTACCAGGAGGTCTCGGTCGTGCTGGCCGAGCAGCTCGGTGTGCCGCCAGGGGAACGGCTGCGGAAGGCGCAGCAGCAGGTGCTCGCCGCCGTGCCGCCCCGGCACGTGCCGCAGCACGTTCCCCGGCAGTTGCCGACGGCGTTGCCGCACTTCGTGGGGCGGGAGGCGGAGTTCGGCCGGCTCGACGCGGTGCGGGCGTCCGGGCAGGTCGTGATCAACGGGAGCGGCGGGATCGGCAAGACGTCGCTCGCCGTGCAGTGGGCGCACCGGATCGCGAACCGGTTTCCGGACGGGCAGCTCTACAGCGACCTGCGCGGGTTCGACCCGACCGGGGCGCCGGTCAACCCCGTCAACACCGCGCGCGACTTCCTGCTCGCGCTCGGGGTGCCGGCCGGCGAGATCCCCGCGGGCACCGACGCGATGCTGGAGAGCTACCGGGCGGTGCTCGCGCGGCGGCGGGTGCTGGTGCTGCTCGACAACGTCCGGGACGTCGCCCAGGTGCGGCCCCTGCTGCCCGGCGGCGAGCAGAGCCTGGCCGTGATCACGTCGCGCAACCGCTTGCGCGGCCTGGTCGCGCAGCACCACGTCGTGCAGCTCGACGTGCTCGGGCCGGAGGAGTCGATGGTGCTCTTCGGCGGCAGGGTCGGCGCGGAACGGGTCGCGGACGAACCCGGCGCGGCCAACCGGCTCGTCGAGCTGTGCGCCGGGTTGCCGCTGGCGCTGGCGGTCACGGCGGCGCGCGCGACGCTGGACCAGCACCCGCTCAAGATGCTCGTGGAGGAGCTCGAACACGCCGCGCTCGACGCGTTGGACACGGACGACCCGCTGACGAGCGTGCGGGCGGTGTTCTCGTGGACGTTCGGCTGTCTGAGTCCCGTGGCGGCACGGCTGTTCGTGCTGCTGGGCCTGCACCCAGGGCCCGACGTCACGGAGGCCGCCGCGACCAGCCTCCTGGGGCTGCCTGCCGCGGAGGCGCTGGACGAGCTGGTCCGCTACAGCCTGATCAACAGCCAGAACGGCCGCTACCGGCTGCACGACCTGATGCGGTCGTACGCGGCGGAGGAGGCGGCTCACCGGTTGTCCGCCGACGAACGCGAGAAAGCCCAACGGCGGTTCTTCGACCACCTGATGCACTCCGCGCTGGCGGCGGCCATGAAGTCGGACCCGTTGCGCCAGCCCATCACCACCCCCGACCCGGTTCCCGGCGCGGTCGTGCTGGCGTTCGACGTCAGCACCGACGCCGACCGCTGGTACGCCGAGGAACGCGCGGCGTTCGGCCCGGCCGTGATGGCCGCGGGCGAAGCGGGTTTCGACGGTCACGTGTGGCGCACGGTGTGGGCCATCAGGCACTTCCTGCTCGCTACCAGCCGCAGGCGGGAGGGCGAACGGCTGCAGCGGCTGGCCGTCGCCGCGGCGCAGCGGTCGGGCGACCTCGAAGGCGAGTGCCGGGCCCGCCGCGGCCTGGTGTCGTGCCTCATCCCCCTGCAGGAGTTCGACGAGGCCGAACGCCACCTCCGCGAGGCCGTCGCCCTCGACGAACGGCTGGGCGACCAGATCGGTCTCTCCAACGACCTGCGCGGCCTCGCGTACCTGCTTTCCCGGCAGGGCAGGCACATGCGCGCGCTCGACCCGCTGCAGCGCGCACTGGCCGTGGCGACCCGCAGCGGCGACCGCATCGAACTGGCGAGCGTCGCGGCGTCCCTCGCGTTCCTGCACCACGAGCTGGGCGACCACCTGGAGGCGGCCGCCCGCGCCGAGCAGGCCAGGGACATGTACCTGGAGCTGGTGCCGGACGAGCGGGACACCGTGGTCGCCTCCAACCGCGACACCCTCGGCAGCATCTACCGCGCGCTCGGCCGGTACGAGGAGGCGGAGGCGAACTACCTCAGGTCGGTCGAGCTGCAGGCAACGTTGTCATACCGCCACTACCAGGCGGACACGCTCGTGCGGCTGGCCGACATGAAACGGGAGCTGGGCGAGCTGGACGCGGCCCGCGGCTACTACCGGGCCGCGCTCGACGTCTACGACGACCTCGGCAACGGGCAGGCGGACGACGTGCGGGAGCTGCTTTCGTCGCTGAGCTGACCCGGAACGGAGAAGCGGTGCTGGTGGCCCCCCAGGAAACTTTGCCACCAGCACCGCTGAGAACCACTCTGCCGGACCCCGCTCACACTTCGCTCACACTGCGATCACGCACCGTCTAAACTGGCCGCGACCTGGGGGGACCTGTGCGAGTCGAGTACCGCGTGCCGGGGCCGGCGGAGGTGTTTCCCGATGGCGAGCCGTCGGCGGTGCGCGCAGCCCGGAGTCCCGTGCGGCCGGGCGCCGCGGCCCTGGGACCCACCCGTTTCGTCACGGCCGGGGCGGCATCGCGCGCAGGCGGGAGAGCGGCCGGCCGGACCGGACGCGGAAGTCGAGGCAACCGCCGGGGCGCCGCCGCGGTGCAAGAGGTGCACCGCGGCGGCACCGGACGACAGCGGCCCCCCAGCCGATGTCTCGCAGTTGTCGTCCTCGGCTGGTGACCACTCTGCCGCACTCCGCTCACACAACGGTCACACCGCGACCCCGTACCTCCACAGTGGACGAACAGGTGAAGGAGTCATGAACGTCGAGTACCGCGTCCTCGGTCCCCTGGAGGTGCTGCGCGACGGCGTGCCCGTTCCGGTTCCCGCCGGACGCGGGCGCGTGCTGCTCACGACGTTGCTGCTGCGGCCCAACCGGTTCGTGTCGGTCGACGAGCTGGTGGAACGGCTGTGGGACGGCGAGCCGCCCACGCTCGACCGCGCGCACAAGACGTTGCAGATGGTCGTGCGGCGGCTGCGGATGGCGCTGGACGACGCCAACTGCGTGCGCACGGCCACCGGCGGCTACCTCGCCGAGGTCGATCCGGAACGGCTCGACCTGACCCGGTTCCGGCGGCTCGCGGCCGAGGGCGAGTTCGCCGCCGCGCTCGCGCACTGGCGCGGCGAGGTGGCGTCCAACGTCGTCTCGGCGCACCTGCACCGCGAGGACGTGCCGCCGCTCGTCGAGGAACGTCTGGTGGTGCACGGCAGGCGCGTCGAGGCCGACCTCGCCCGCGGCCGGGGCGCCGACCTCGTCGGCGAGCTGCGCGAGCTGACCGCGGCGCACCCGTTGCGCGAGGGCTTCTGGGCCCAGCTCGTGCAGGCGCTGCACCAGGCGGGCAGGCAGAGCGAGGCGCTGGCGGCCTACGAGCAGATCCGCGAGCACCTCGACGAGGAGCTCGGGGTCGAGCCGGGACCGCCGTTGCGCGACCTGCACGCCCGGCTGCTCGGCCGGACCGGCACCCCGCACCAGCTGCCCGCGGCACCGGAGCACTTCGCCGGTCGTGCGGCGGAGCTCGCGAAGCTGACCCAGCTGACCACGAGCGGGGCCGCGGTCGTGATCACCGCCATCGACGGCACCGCCGGGATCGGCAAGACGGCGCTCGCCGTGCGGTGGGCCCACGCGGTCGCCGACCGCTTCCCCGACGGACAGCTCCACGCCGACCTGCGCGGGTTCGACCCGGCCGCGGAGCCCGCCGACCCCGCCGAGGTGCTGGCCACGTTCCTCGGCGCGTTCGGGGTGTCCGGCGGCGCCGTTCCCACCGACCTGCCCGAACGGGCCGCGCTCTACCGCAGCGTGCTGGCCGACCGGCGCGTGCTGGTGCTGCTCGACAACGCGCGGGACGTGGAGCAGGTCCGCCCGCTGCTGCCGGCGGGCAGGGGCTGCCTGGTCGTGATCACCAGCCGCAACCGGTTCACCGGGCTCGTCGTCCGCGAGGGCGCGGTGCCGCTGACGCTCGGCGTGCTCGGCGCGCAGGACGCCGTCGCGCTGCTCTCGGCCCGGCTCGGCGCGGGGAGGGTGGCCGCCGAACCCGGTGCCGTCGCCGACCTCGTCGCGTTCTGCGGCGGCCTGCCCATCGCCCTCGCGGTGGCGGCCTCCCGGGCGGCGGAGGAACCCGGCCTCACCCTCCGCGCGCTGGTCGGCGAGCTCACCTCGGCCGGCGGGCCGATGAGCCAGGTCGAGGCCGCCTTCGCCACGTCGTGCAGCCGCCTGGACGACGGGACGGCGGCGCTCTTCCGGCTGCTCGGCCTCCCGGCGGGTCCCGACATCTCCCTCGACGCCGCCACCGCGCTGGACGGGCGCGGCCGTGCCGACGTGCGCAGGTCGTTGCAGAAGCTGGCGAACATGCACCTGGTCACCGAGCGGTCGCGCGGCCGGTACGTGGTGCACGACCTGGTGCGCGAGTACGCGTGCTCGTTGCGCGACCAGGACTCGGCGGAGGACCGCGACGCGGCCGTGCGCCGGTTGCTGGAGTTCTACCTGCACTCGGTGGACAACGCCGACCGGCTGCTGCGCCGCAGCCGTCCGGACCTGGAGCTGCGGCCGCTGCCCGACGGCGTGCGGCCGGTGCGGTTCGAGGACTCGGCGGTCGCGGCGGCCTGGTGCGAGTCCGAGCACGACAACCTGCTGGCGGTCGTGCGGCTCGCGGGTGCGCACGGCCTGCACGACCACGCGTGGCAGCTCGCGACCGTCATGTTCGGCTACCTCTACCTGCGGCACCGGCCGGCCGAGCGGATCGACCTGTACCGCGTGGCGGTGGCGGCCGCGCGGGCCGCCGGTGACCGGTACGCGGAGGGCGTCGCCCTGCACTCCCTCGGCAACGCGCTCGCCACGCTGGGCTCGTTCCCCGAGGCCGCCGTCGAGTACGCCGCCGCGCTGCGGGTGCGGGAGGAGATCGGGCACCTGCACGGCATCGCGGTCACCCTGGACCAGTGGGCGGTCAACCACGCGATGAGCGGTGACCTCGCCGCGGCGAAGGCCATGCACGAACGGGCCGTCGCGAAGCGGCGCGAACAGGGGTCGCCGTCCGGACTCGCCATCGCGTTGAACAACTACTCGATGACGTTGGTGGGCCTCAGGGAGTTCGACGCCGCGCTCGCCGTGAACGACGAGGCGCGCGCCGTCGTGACGGAGGCGGGGATGATCGACGCGGCAGCGTCCTCATTGGACACCAGAGGGATGCTGCTGCTGGAGCGCGGCGACCTCGCCGCGGCCGTCGCGACGTTCCAGCAGGTGCTCGCGCTGCCGGCGGACCAGCTGGCCGACCCGATCAAGACGGTCACCCTGGAGAACCTCGCTGAGGCGCACCTGCGGGCGGGCCGCCCGGAGGACGCGGTGGCCGCGCTGCGGGCGGCCCTGGTGCTGCGCGAGACCATGGGCAACGCCGAGGTGGCGGAGAAGCTGCGGGCGCGGATCGCCGAGCTGTCCGGAGGTGAGCGATGAGCGTCGAGCTCCGGGTGCTGGGGCCGCTGGAGGTGCTGGCCGGTGGTGGTGCCGGCCGGGCGCGTGCCGACGTTGTTGTTGCGCCCAACGAGTTCCGGCTGAGGACGACTGCGCCCGAGGGCGCTCGGACTTCGCTCACGCTGCGACCACAGCGGGTCTAGACTGTCGGTGATCTGGGGGTATGTGTGCGAGCCGAATACCGCGTGCTGGGTCCGCTGGAGGTGCTGCTCGACGGCGAACCGGTGGCGGTCCCCTCCGGACGATGCCACCTGCTGCTGGCCGCGTTGTTGCTGCGCCCCAACCAGTTGGTGCCGGTGCACGAGCTGGTCGACCGGCTGTGGGACGGTTCGCCGCCGAACGTCGACCGCGCGCACAAGACGCTCCACATGGTCGTGCGGCGGCTGCGGGTCGCGTTGGGCGAGGCGGACTGCGTGCAGACCCGGACCGGTGGTTACGCCGCCGTGGTCGAACCCGATCAGGTGGATCTGCTGCGGTTCCGGGCTCTCGCGGGGTCAGGTGACTTCGGCGCGGCCGCCGCGTTGTGGCGGGAGTCCGTGCTCGGCAACGTCGTGTCGGACGTCCTGCACCGCGAGGACGTCCCGCGGCTGATCGACGAACGGCTCACAGTGCTCGAAAGGCGCATTGACGCGGATCTGGACAGGGGGTTGTCCAGTGAGCTGGTGGCGGAACTGAGGTCGCTGGTCGCTGATCACCCGTTGCGTGAGCAGTTCTGGTCGCACCTGATGCTCGCGCTGTACCGGTCGGGCAACCAGGCCGAGGCGTTGAACGCGTACCAGGACCTGCGGAGCCGTCTCGCCGACGAGTTGGGCGTCGACCCCGGTCCCGCGCTGCAGGAGCTGCACCAGCGGATCCTGCGCGCCGAGGTGACTCCCGGCAAGCGTGTCCGGGTGCCGCGGCAGCTCCCGCACGGCGTGCGGAACTTCGTTGGCCGCAAGGATGAACTCGGGGAACTCGCCACGACGGCGGGCGTCACCGTCGTGCACGGTGTCGGCGGCGTCGGCAAGACCGCGCTGGCGTTGCAGTGGGCTCGCGACGTTCGGGAGAACTACCCGGACGGCGACCTCTACGTGAACCTGCGCGGGTTCGATCCCGACGTGCAGCCGGTCGACCCCGCCGCCGCGGCGGAGATGTTGCTGATCGGGCTCGGTGTGGACGAGGTCCCGGCAGGCGCGGACGCCCGGTTCGCGTTGCTGCGCACCACCCTGGTCGACAGGAGGTTGCTGCTCCTGCTCGACAACGCCGCGTCGGCACGCCAGGTCCTTCCCCTCCTGCCCGCGGCCGCCGGGGTGCGGGTGCTGATCACCAGCCGAAACCAGCTTCGCGCGCTCGTCTCCCAGCACGACGCGACCGCGATCGGTCTGCAGGAGCTGGACTTCGAAGCGGCACGGTCGTTGCTCGCGGTCGTGCTCGGTGAACCGCGGCTCGACGCCGAACCGGAGGCCGCGCGCGAGATCGTCGAACGCTGTGCCGGACTGCCGTTGGCGCTGCGCGTGTTCGCCGAACGGGTGGCGCGCTTCCCGGACGTGCCGCTGCGGGAGTTCGTGGCCGAGCTTCGCAGCGAGCGGCTCGACGCGTTCAGCGACTTCTACGACGTGGACGTCCGTGCGGTGTTCTCGTGGTCGTACCGGGCGTTGGACGACGAGTCGGCACGGATGTTCCGGTTGTTGTCGGTGCACCCTGGTCAGAACTTCGACGTGAGCGCTGCCGCCGCGTTGGCCGGCGTGTCGGTGACGCAGGCCAGGCGGCTGCTGGAGCGGCTGGTCGCCGACGCCCTCGTGCAGACTCCGTCCCCTGGGCGTTACAGCCTGCACGACCTGCTGCGCGCCTATGCGGCCGAGCTGTGCGGGGACGACGAGGCGGCCGTGCTGAGGATCACCGAGTGGTACGTCCACTCCCTCGAGAACGCCGCCCTGGTGGAGAAACCGATCGCGCTGGTGCGGGCCGACGAGATCACGTCGGGCGTGGTGCCCCGCGGGTTCACCTCGCGGTTCGACGCGCTGGCGTGGGTGCGGGAGGAGTGGGACAACCTCCACGCGGTCCTGCGCGAGGCTGCGGCACGCGGTCGGGAACGGCTCGCGCTGCTGATCCCGACGCACCTGGAGAGGTTCTTCGTCTACAACCAGCCGCGCTGGTCCGAAGCGGCCGAGATGTTCGAGGCGGTCCAGACCTTCGGGACCGCTCGCGAGCAAGGGTTCCTGCTGCTGAAGCAGGCTGGTCTCTACTCGGACCTCGGACGCGGGGACGACGCGCTGGCCAGCTTCGAGGAGGGACTGCGGTTCGTCCGCGAAGCAGGGGAACGAACCGCGGAGGTGGCCGGTCTGATCAACTTGGCCTCGCACCAGGAGATCCTCGGTCAGATCGAGGAGGCCCTCGCCACCTCGAGCCTGGCGGCCGAGGTGAGCGCCGAGATCGGCAACGGGTACATGGAGAGCGCCGCGCGTTCCAACGTCGCTTACATGCTGAACCTGCTCGGTCGCTACGACGAGGCTCTCGTCGCGAGCGACCGTGCCGTCGTCATCGCGACCGAGATCGACGACGAGGACGAGCACGTGCTCGCGCGGCTGCACGCTGTGCGGGGCAAGGCGCTCACCGGACTCGGACGGCACGTCGAAGCCGTGGCCGTGCTCGAACCGGCTGCCAAGGCCTTGGCCGAGCTCGGTGACTCCATGTACGAATCTGTGGCGCTGCGGGACCTGGGCGACGCCCTGGTCGAGCTCGACGAGCGTGCGAACGCCGTCGTGGCCTGGCGACGTGCGGTGGAACTTCTGCGTCAACTGGACGAGGAGCAGGCCGAGGCGCTCGCGGCCAGGCTGGCCGAGCTGGAGTAGGCGGAACGCCGGATCTGCGCCGACGTCCGCCGGTCCCGGAACGACCCCGGGGCGGACGTGGGTGGTGCGATGCGCTGAACTCTTCACGGCGACCTTCGTCATCCGTGTCGTCCTGCCCAGTCGCATCGGGTAAGCATGTGCGCGGAAGAGGGGAAGGTGCATGAGCCTGCACGTCGCGGTCGACTTCGGCACGTCGAGCACCTGCGTCGCGATCTCCGCTCACGGGCGGGAGCCGCAGGTCGTCGTGTTCGACGGCCAGCCGCTCGTGCCGTCGGCGGTGTTCGCGGCCGCGGACGGGACCCTGTTCGTCGGGCAGGAGGCCGAGCGTCAGGCCGCTGTGGACCCCGCCCGGTACGAGCCCCATCCGAAGCGCCGGGTCGACGAGGGGGAGCTGCTGCTCGGCAGTACCGTGCTGCCCGTTGTGGACGTTGTGCGCGCGGTGCTGGCGCGGGCTGTCGGGGAGGCGCGGCGCGTTGCCGGGGGCGCTCCGGTGGATCTGCTGGTGCTCACACACCCCGCTGACTGGGGGACGGTGCGCACGCGGGTGCTGTTGCAGGCGGCACGGGGGCTCGGACGGGAGCTGGTGCTCGTGCCGGAGCCGGTGGCCGCCGCGGTCTTCCACTCGGCCAGCCACTCGGTGCCGGACGGTGCCGCGCTCGCCGTGCTGGACCTGGGTGGCGGCACGGTCGACGCGAGCGTGGTGGCCAGGGCCGGGAAGAGCTTCCGGGTGCTGTCGGCCAAGGGCGACCCGAGCTTCGGCGGTGCCGACGTCGACCAGGCGTTGCTGGAGCACGTCGGTGGACTGGTCGCGGCCAAGGACCCGGAGGCGTGGCGGCAGCTCGTCGAGGGGCGCGAGATGGCCGACCGGCGCAAGCGGCGGGTGTTGCGGCAGGACGTGCGCGGGGCCAAGGAGACGTTGTCCCGGCACGCGTACACGGACGTGCCGATGCCGCCGCCCTTTCCCGACGCGCACGTGACGCGGTCCGACCTGGAGCAGTTGATCGCCGCGCCGCTCGGGCGGGCCGCCGCGCTCGCCGGGGCCGCCGTCCGCGACGCCGGGGTCGCGCCCCAGCGGCTCGCCGGGGTGTTCCTGGTCGGTGGGTCCAGCCGGATCCCTCTTGTCGCGCGGCTCGTGCACGAGCAGCTCCGGGTGGTGCCGACGAGCATCGACCAGCCGGAGACGGTGGTGGCCCGCGGCGCGCTGCGGGCCGTGAGCCTCGATCCCGAACGGACCGGTGGCGTCGCGTCGCAGCCCGCGCCGTCGGGTGAGGTCACTCACAACATCCGGGTCGGCGAGGAGACCACCCGCAAGATCACCCGCCGCATCACGCCGCCGCCCGGTCAGTTCCCCGTCGCCTTTCCGGTAGGCGGCCCTCCGGCGCCGCCGAAGAAGAACCGCACGGCGTTGTTCGTGGCGATCGGCACGGTGGTGGTGCTCGTCGCGGCCGGCGTCGGCGGCTACTTCTGGCTGAAGCAGAAGGACGACCCGCAGACCCCGCCCGGTCCGGCCGGCAACCAGATCGCCGTCTACGACTACAGCTTCACCCTCCCCGACGGCTGGGAGCAGACCGGTGGCGCCGCCGTTGACCGGCAGGTGCTTTTGCAACCGATTGAGCGCGGGAATTCCAATAGCAAACAACCCGGCGCGCGTATTGCTGTGCAGGAGCAAATTCTGAAGTACGACAGCAACCGCGATCGTGTGCGCGCGTTGAGCGAGTTGAAGAACACATATGACGAACGCAAAAGCAAAGGCGACGGTGTCGACGCCTTCGCCGACAACGCCACATTCGCGGGGAAGTCTGTTGTTCACTATCGCGAAGCGGTCGGGGAGACCGGCGTCGAGTGGTACATCCAGTTCTCCGGCGAGCACCAGGTGAGCGTGGGCTGCCAGGCGTCGCAGGCCGCTCAGGGGCAGGTCCGCACCGCCTGCGAGCAGGTCGTCCGCTCACTCGTCATCAAGTGATCCAGGGAGTCGCCGATGTCCGCCACCGAGGTCCTCACCCGGTTCCGCGCCGAGGTCGGGGCGGCCCTCACCCGTGCCCGCCGCGCGTCGGGGGAGATCGGTGAACGCAATGCCAAGCTGCGGGAACGCACTCGTGACCTCGCGGTGAGGGCCCGTGAGCGCGGGGCCGAGCACGGTTCCCCGGCCACTCCCGCGGACGTCCGGGAGGCCGCCACCGGGTTCCGCACCGAGCGCGGACTGGCCGTCGAACAGGTGCCGGAAGCGGCCGAACCGGCCGTCCAGCGTCCAGTTGAGACGGAGACGGTGGCCACGCTGGGTTCCGCGGCCGTCGCCGGTCCGAGTGGTCAGCTTCCCCGTGTGAGTGACGATGACGAGGACTTTTCGCAGTCGCGAATCCTCTACTGAGTCGCGGTTTCACCCGGAGCCGTTTACTAGCGCAACTACTTCCAAAGAAGTCGCGACAGGGCGGAACCGGCATGGCAGGGTCTTGCGTCGTAAGAGGCGTACGAACCAAGAAGTACGACCTGAAGTTCTCTGAAGGGGGATCTCCCAATGGCATTGGAAGTTACCGCAGCCGAGCTCGACGCCCTGGCCAAGAGGATCATGGACGTCGACGGCCAGACGCAGGGCACGCTCCGCCAGGTGCAGAACGCCGTCGACACCGTCTCCTCCTCCTGGAAGGGCGACGCCAACGTTGCGTTCATGAACCTCATGGAGCGCTTCCAGGCTGACGCGAAGAAGCTGCAGGAGGCCCTGCGCACGATCTCCGAGTCGATCGCGAGCTCCGCTGACGTCTACGCCCGCCAGGAAGAGGACAACAAGTCCTCGATCGGCAACCTCGCCGGCCGCCTCCAGGGCTGAGTGACCGGGCCCTTCCAGGCCCTCGCGGTACTTGCTCGACTTCTTTGAACAACCAAGACTTCTAGGGGAGATGAAATGCTTCAGGTCACCTTCGCCGAGATCCAGACGGCGTCCAGCACGATCAACAGCTCGGCCACGCAGATCGACAGCCAGCTGTCCGACCTGCGCGCCGAGGTCACCAAGACCCTCGCCGGCTACCAGGGTGAGGCCCGCGAGCAGTACGAGGCCGCGCAGCGCAAGTGGGACGAGGCCGCTGCCGACCTGCAGAAGGTGCTCGCCGCCATCGGTACCGCCGTCGGCCAGGCCGGCGAGGCCTACGAGGCCGCTGAGAAGCAGAACGCCAGCCGCTGGTAAGCGTGCTCTGCCTCAACCGCTAGACCCCTTCGCGAGCCCCGGAACCACGTGGTCCGGGGCTCGCGTATGTCCTCGGTGAGGGTGCTTCAGAGGACCCGTTTTGGTCTCCGCACCACCCATCCGGTATCTTCTGACGTTGTTGTGCGGTAGCTGGCGCCCGTGTGTGCCGCGCCTGTCTCGGAACCATTGCTTGGCAAGTCCAAGATCGGTCTGGGGCAACCGCCGCAGTGACCCCAGACGCAAGTGACGACGAGGTAGATCCGTGCGCACGTACAGCCCGAAGCCCGGTGAGGTGACCCGCACCTGGCACGTGATCGACGCCCAGGACGTGGTGCTCGGCCGGCTCGCCACCCAGGCCGCGACGCTGCTGCGCGGCAAGCACAAGCCGACTTATGCGCCTCACGTTGACACCGGTGACTTCGTGGTCATCATCAACGCTGACAAGGTTGCTCTGACCGGCGCGAAGCGCGACCAGGCGTTCCAGTACCGCCACTCGGGTTTCCCGGGCGGTCTGCGCAAGCAGTCCTTCGGCGAGGTCCTGGACACCCGTCCGGACCGCCTGGTGGAGAAGGCGATCAAGGGCATGCTGCCCAAGAACCGCCTTGGCCGTCAGATCGCGAACAAGCTCAAGGTCTACGCAGGCCCGAGCCACCCGCACGAGGCGCAGCAGCCCCAGGCCTTCGAGATCAAGAAGATCGCCCAGTGAGCGACGAGTACACCGAGGAAGTTCCTGTGACCACCCCTGAGAACGAGACCCCTGAGGTCGAGACCCCCGAGGTCGAGGCTGAGGTTGTCGAGGCCGAGGTCGTCGAGGCTCCTGAGGCCGAGGCCGCTGAGGCCGAGGTCGCAGAGGCTGACGCCGAGGTCGAGGAGACCTCCGCGCCGGTGGCCGTCGCTCCCGCGCTGAACGGTGCCGCGCACCTCGCGCAGACCGTCGGCCGCCGCAAGGAGGCCGTCGTCCGCGTCCGCCTCGTGCCCGGCACCGGCAAGTTCACCCTCAACGGCAAGACCCTTGAGGCGTACTTCCCGAACAAGGTGCACCAGCAGCTCATCCGTGAGCCGCTCGTCACCACGGAGAAGCCCGAGACGTTCGACGTCATCGCGAACCTGCGTGGCGGCGGCATCACCGGCCAGGCCGGTGCGCTCCGTCTCGCCATCGCGCGTGCGCTGATCGCCGTCGACTCCGAGGACCGCCCGGTCCTCAAGAAGGCCGGCTTCCTCACCCGTGACCCGCGGGTCAAGGAGCGCAAGAAGTACGGTCTGAAGAAGGCCCGCAAGGCGCCTCAGTACTCCAAGCGCTGATGCTCCATCGCGGGGCGAGCTGTGTCTGCGTTCGTCAGACCACGGCTCTTCCGCGGTGACTGCGGGGACACCCCGCACCCCGAGCGTCATCCAGCTGTACCCGTGGGAGCAGCAGTTCACTCGAACTGCTGCTCCCGCGGCGTTTTCCGGGTTTTTCCGGGTGTGTCCCCGCCGCCTTGCAGTGTCCACATCGGAGGTTCTATGGCCCGCCTGTTCGGCACAGACGGAGTACGCGGTCTCGCCAACGCCGATCTCACCCCTGAGCTCGCGATGTCCATCGCCGCAGCCGCGGCACGGGTTCTCGCCGAGCACGACCGCTCCCACCGTCCCATCGCCGTCGTCGGCCGCGACCCCAGGGCGAGCAGCGAGATGCTCGACGCCGCCGTCACCGCGGGCCTCACCTCGGCCGGCGCGGACGTGCTGCGCGTCGGCGCCCTGCCCACGCCCGCCGTCGCGCACCTGGTCGCCGCTCTCGGCGCCGACATCGGCGTGATGATCTCCGCGTCGCACAACGCGATGCCGGACAACGGGATCAAGCTCTTCGCCGCCGGCGGCCACAAGCTGCCCGACGAGGTCGAGGACGAGATCGAGCAGCACATGGGCCAGGGCTTCGACCGCCCGACCGGTGCCGCGATCGGCCGCGTGCGCGACATCGCCGACGCCGAGACCCAGTACGTCGAGCACCTGCTCAAGGTCACGCCGCACCGCCTCGACGGCCTCAAGGTCGTGGTGGACTGCGCGAACGGTGCCGCGTCGGTGGCCGCACCGGACGCGTACCGCCGCGCCGGGGCCGAGGTGATCGCGATCAACGCGAACCCGGACGGCCTGAACATCAACGACGGCTGTGGTTCCACCCACATCGACGTCGTGGCCGCCGCCGTCCGCGAGCACGGTGCCGACCTCGGCATCGCGCACGACGGCGACGCCGACCGCTGCCTCGCCGTGGACGCCGACGGCAACCCGGTCGACGGCGACCAGATCCTCGCCGTCCTGGCGCTCGCCATGCGCGACGCCGGCGAGCTCTTCGAGGACACGCTCGTCGCCACGGTCATGAGCAACCTGGGCCTGCACATCGCGATGCGCGAGTCCAAGATCAACCTGCGCACCACCGCCGTCGGCGACCGCTACGTGCTGCAGGACCTCAAGGCCGGCGGCTACTCGCTCGGGGGCGAGCAGTCCGGCCACGTCGTGCTCCCGGCCCACGCCACCACCGGCGACGGCCTGCTCACCGCGTTGCGCCTGATGGCCCGCATGGCCGAGACCGGCAAGTCGCTCGCCGACCTCGCCTCCGTGATGCGCCGCCTGCCGCAGGTCCTGATCAACGTGAAGGTCTCCGACAAGGCGGCCGTGGCGAAGGCCACGTCGGTCAGCGAGGCCGTCGCCGCCGTCGAGCAGGAGCTCGGCGACACCGGCCGCGTGCTGCTGCGCCCGTCCGGCACCGAGCAGCTCGTGCGGGTGATGGTCGAGGCGACCAGTCACGAACAGGCGGAGTCGGCCGCGCAACGACTGGCGGGTGTGGTTTCCTCGGTGCACTGAGGACTGACGGGGGCTGGAAGATGACCGTGTTGATGTTGCTCGTGATCCTGGCCCTGCTGGGAGGTGCGACAGCGGTCGTCATCGCCGTCGTGCTCGCGTCGAAGCGCAAGCCCGCGGCCCAGCCCCCGTACCCACCCCAGGGGTATCCGCAGCAGTACCCGCAGGGGTTTCCGCACCAGCAGCACCCCCAGCAGCAGCCGTACCCGCAGGGGTACGGGCAGCAGCCGCCTCCTCCGCCCGGTCAGCCGTCCACCTGGAACGGTGGTGCCCCGCGATGAACATCGGGCCCGTGCAGCTGATGGTCTTCCTGTTCATGCTCGTCGTGGCGGCCATCGTCGTGGTGATCGTGGTCGTCGCCAAGAAGCAGAACCGGAAGCACCTGCCTCCGACCGGGTACGGCAAGCAGCCTGCCGACGTTCAGCCTCCCCTGCACGGCCTGCAGGGTCACGCGCCGCCGGCCCACGCTCCACAGGCCGGTCCGCCGCAGGGTCACGCGCCGCAGGGATGGCAGCCGCAGAGCGCGCCCCCGCCAGCCGGCCACCCGCAGCCTCACCCCGGCCAGTCCTACCCGCCTCCCGGTGGCCGCCCGCCCCACCCCCGGTGACCTGCCCGCCACCCGATCAGTGGTGATCATCGGCGACAGCCGCCGAATGGCTGTTTACTAAGGCAACCGACATCGTGGAGCTCCGGTCACCGCGTGACCCGACCTGGCACTGTATGGCGGAACCCGATGAGGCCGAATTGCGTCAGATCGGGGACGAAGGGGAGGCGGGAGATGTCTGGGTTCGGCGTGCAGTCCGGCGATCTGACGAAGGTCGCGGGGGCCTACGAGGCAGAGGGATCAGGTCTGATCCAGATGAAGCCCTCGGTGACACCGGGTGTGGGCGCCGGGCAGGTCGGCCGCAAGTTCCAGGGCGTCGCCGCCACCTACAAGACCTTCTTCGACCAGTTCGGTGTGAGCCTGGAGAAGTTCGGCAAGGAGGCGACGGGCATCGCCACTCGCCTGAAGGACGTCGCGAAGACGTACGAGTCGAACGAGGCGCAGACCTCGAGCCAGTTCAAGGGGTAACGAGTCGTGGCGGACCAGAACGAGATCAGGAAGCTCCTCGACGACCCGAACGTCACGCCGGAGACCAAGAAGGAACTCGTCCGCGCCCTCGCCGGCGCCGGCGCTCCCCAGGAAGAGGTCGAGCGCTACGGCAAGGCGAACGGCGTCGACGTCCCGGACGACCCGAGCGTCGGTGACCACGTGGTCGGCACGCTCCTCGCGCCGTTGACGCTGGGCATCAGCGAGGCCAACAACATCCGCAAGGAAGCCCAGCACGGCGCCTTCACGATGGAGGGCTCCGACGCGGACAAGCTCGTCGACAAGGCCAAGGAGGAGCGCGAGCTCGGCTCCACCCAGAAGGTCCTGAACGAGCAGGGTGACGTCCCGAACAGCAACACGCTGCTCGACGCCGGTGCGCCGGGCCTGCGGTTCTTCGAGAAGTTCATCCCCGTCTACCAGAAGGCCGCGCCGGCCTGCGGGCACCAGGGTGCCGCCCCGAACCTCCAGGGCGACATCTACCGCATGTACGACGAGGTGCGCGACATCGACTTCGCGAAGTTCCGCGAGGACGCGCACAAGATGACCGAGAACGTGAAGAAGGCGGAGGCGCACGACAACGCGCTGGGTGCCGCCTGGAACGGCGTCGGCTCGTGGGAGGGCCCCGCCGCGGAGGCTGCGCGCGGCTACCACGACAAGTTCGCGACGACCTCCAAGACGTTCGTGCAGAAGGCGGGCGGCGGACCCGGTGCGATCACCGGTGGCGTCACCAACATGCAGAAGCACGTCAAGGACTTCGCGCAGCAGATCCACGACCAGTACTCGGAGAAGTGCGGCGGGCTGTCGGTCGAGGAGGCCGAGACCGCGATCCGCCACGCCAACGGCGACATCTACGAGAACGACGGCGGCATCCTCGACTGGCTCACCGGCGTTCCCGGCCCGATCTCCGGCGCGGTGCTCGGCGCGCTCTGCGGCGGTCCGCTCGGCATGCTCGCGGGCCTCGGCTGGGGCAGCTGGATCTCCGGCACCCGCGACAACATCATCAACGACGCCAAGCAGAAGCTGAAGGCGCTCTGCGAGGAGTTCGACGGCAAGAAGAAGGCGTTCGACGGCTACTGCCAGGCCGTGCAGACCGGTGTCGACGGCGACTACAAGGCCATGTTCGAGGGCCTCACCACGGCGTTCGGTGGCGACCCGTTCCAGCAGGTCGGCGACCCGCCCTCGTTCACCGACGCCGGCAAGGACCGCAAGCCCGTCGACAACGGCGGTGGCGGTGGCACTCCTCCCGGTGGCGGCGGCGGTCCGTCCGGCGGTGGTGGCCCGTCCGGTGGCGGTGGTGGCGCACCGGAGATGCCGAAGCCGGAGAACCCGCTCGACAAGGACGGCGACGGCAAGCCCGACGTCCCCGGTGACACCGACGGTGACGGCAAGCCGGACGACCTAGACGGCGACGGCAAGCCCGACCAGCCGAAGCCCGAGGAGGAGCTGGAGACCGTCACGGTCAAGGCCGGCGACAACACGATCAAGGTCACGGAGCCCGACTCGAACGGGCACGTGAAGATGACGATCGACACGCCGAAGGGCGAGCCGAAGACCTACGACCTCGACTTCAGCAAGAACCCCGAGGCCGCGAAGGCCCTGATGGGGCAGAACGGCACGCAGGCCATCACCAACATGGCCAACCAGCTCACCGCCACGTCGCCGACGGCGGGCGCGCAGACCCCGGCGGCGGGCAGCACGCCCGCACCCGGCGGCGGCGCGGCTCCGGCGGCGGGCCCGCTCGGGTCGGAGTCGAACCCGATCCCCGTCGAGGTCGGCGAGGACGGCAAGATCCACATCGAGCAGGACGGCGTCAACTTCACCGCCGAGGTGAACGCGGACACCGGCGAGATCAACATCAGCGCCGACAACGGTGACGGCACGCCCGACGAGATCGGGGTGTCGTTCGGC
Source organism: Lentzea sp. CA-135723 (assembly GCF_050936595.1). Lineage (NCBI taxonomy): Bacteria > Bacillati > Actinomycetota > Actinomycetes > Pseudonocardiales > Pseudonocardiaceae > Lentzea > Lentzea sp. CA-135723. The sequence goes on from NZ_JBNJMK010000001.1 coordinate 6,447,343, forward strand.
GAGGACGAGAACCCGGCCGCGCAGAACCAGGGTGCCGGCGGTGGCGGTGCCGAGGGCGGCAGGCTGGAGGACGGCCTGCGCACGCCGGAGGGCGACTTCCCCGACGACGTCAGGACGCTGCCGGCCGAGGCCGGCTTCCAGCCGATGCCCGCGGAGGCCGGATTCCAGACCATGCCCGCCCCCGCGGCCGAGCAGGTCTGGAGCGCGCCGGGGGAGACCGCTCCCACCGCGCCGAACGTGGCGGAGCGCTTCCAGGACTCCATGGCCAGGAGCTTCATCGAGGACAACGGCATCATGCCGAGCGTCGGCGAGCCCAGGATCGCGGCGGACGCGCCGAGCCCGCAGTTCGCGCAGGCCTCGGACAGCACCTCGACGTCCGGTGTCTCGTTCACCGGCGGCGCGGGTGGCAGTGGCGAGTCCGTGCTCGGTTCGGCCCCGGACAGCGCGTGGACCAGCCCGAACTCCGGCGACAGCAGCGGCGGTTCGTTCAGCACGAACCCGTCCGAGGCGGGTCAGCCCGGCTCGGCCAGCCTGCCGACCATGCAGGACGCCCAGGGCCAGGGCCCGAGCGGTGCCGCGTCCGGCGGGATGATGGGCGGCGGCGGGATGATGGGTGGCGGCATGGCCGGCGCCGGAGCGGGCGGCCAGCAGGGCGGCGACTCCGAGCGCGGTGCCAGCCAGTGGCGCACCACGGGCACGTTGTTCGACGAGGACAACAACAACCCGTTGAGCGCCATGCAGACCGCGCTGGGTGACGAGCGAGGAGAGGCGGCCAACCCGTGGCGATGATCGGGGAAGTCAGCCCGCAGGTCCAGGCGATGCTGGACGACAACCTCGCGAGGACCCGCCGCGCCACGGCCGGCGTCACGGCGGACCTCAGGGCGAGCCAGGACAAGGTCGCCGCCGACATCGAGGCGCGCGAGGACAAGCACAGGCGGGACCTGGCCGCGGCCCGCGAGAGCGCGGAGAACCTCGGCAAGCAGGGCGAACGGCAGCAGCCGCGCAAGCCCCAGTGGGAACGTCCCGACCGGGGCGCGGGCGAGATGGCGTTCGGCCCGGAGGACGACGACGGCGGCTACGCACCGCAGGCGTCCGCACCGCCGCCACCGCAGCCCGTGGCGCCGCCGGTCGCACCTCCGCTGCCGCCACCGCCGCCGGCCCGCCCACGCCGCCCGGCGCCGGTGGACGACGATGACGACCTGAGCGGCCAGACCTGGCTGTCCTGAACTCGCACACGAGCCAACTCGGCTCCTGAACGAGAAACGCCCCCGAAGCCATCAGGCTCCGGGGGCGTTCGTCTCCGTCGAGCGGTCTAGCGGGCGGGCAGGGCCTCCCGCTGGAACACCAGCTCGGCGTTCTTCACGTCGCTGTCCAGCAGCTCGTCGTACGTCCGGTCGCCGGTCAGCACGCGCAGCAGGAACGCCGTCACGTACGCCCGCCCGAGCTTCTGCGCGCCCCGCTCCCCGTGTCCGTCGAGCATGAGCTCGCTCCAGTGCCGCCCCTCCGTGAACCCGAGGTGCGACGCCTTGGGCAGCAACCGCAGCTGCACCGGCCCGCCCCACGCGGACGCGATCGCCTCGGCGTGGCCGACGGGCGGTGCGATGCGGTCCTCGCCCGCCGCGAGGTGCAGGCCGGGCGCGCGCACCGACCGTGCCGCGTCGAGGGCCGAGGGGTGCGTCTCCGTTGCGGCCAAAGTCACAACGGCACGGACGCGCTCCGCTTCGGACGCCGCGAGCACCGCCGCGCCGCCACCCATCGAGTGGCCCGCCAGGGCGAGCTTGGCCGGGTCGACGCTGATCTCCCCGGTGCCGAGGCGCACGCCGGTGCAGACGTCCAAAGTGGTCAGCAGGTTGGCCGCGAGGACCCGCGCGGACAGCAGCGGGCCGCGCTCCACGGCGGGGGCCGCGGCGACCACTCCCCACGACGCCAGGTGCCGCAAAAGGCCGTGGTAGCGGCGTACGGGCTGCATCCAGCCGTGTCCGAGCGCGACGGCGGGCAGACCCAGGCCGGCGCGCGGGGTGAAGATCACGCCCGGCAGGCCCACCAGGGCGAGGTCGCCGCGCAGCACGGGGTGCGGTCCGGGCCTGCTGAGCTGCTCAAGAGCCTGTTTCGCGGTCAGCGTGATCACGCGGCGAGCCATGTGGTGAACCGTAGTCGATCCTGTCGCGCGCACCACATCCGAGATTGGTCTACACCATATGTGTCTCTGACCAGGGCAAACGCGGGTCGCTCACTCATTAGGGTTAGCGGCGTGGTCTAGCTAGTCTGTTTTCCGTGTGCGGAATCGTGGGATACGTGGGTCACCAGTCGGCGCTCGACGTCGTGCTGGACGGGCTGAGGCGCCTCGAGTACCGGGGCTACGACTCGGCGGGCGTCGCGGTCGTGACAGGCGACGACCTCGCCGTCGAACGCAAGGCCGGACGGCTGCAGAACCTGGAGACGCTGCTCGACGAGGTGGGTCGCGAGAGGTTCGCGGGCACCGTCGGCATGGGTCACACCCGGTGGGCGACGCACGGCGCGCCGATCGACAAGAACTCGCACCCGCACCGCGACACGACCAACCGTGTCGCCGTGGTGCACAACGGCATCATCGAGAACTTCCTCGCGTTGCGCGCCGAGCTCGAGGGCCTCGGCGTCGAGATGGCGTCCGACACCGACAGCGAAACGGTCGCGCACCTCGTGTCGTTCGCCTACGCCGAGGGCGACACGAAGGGCGACCTGCCCGCCAGCGTGCGCAAGGTCGTGAACCGCCTGGAGGGCGCGTTCACGCTCGTCTTCACGCACGCCGACGAGCCCGACACGGTCGTCGCCGCGCGCCGCAACTCGCCGCTGGTCGTCGGCGTCGGCGACAACGAGTACTTCGTCGCGAGCGACGTGGCCGCGTTCATCGCGCACACCAAGGAAGCCGTCGAGCTGGGCCAGGACCAGATGGTCGTGCTGACCCGCTCCGGCTACGAGGTCACCGACTTCGACGGCGAGCCCGCCGAGGCCAAGCCGTTCACGGTCAACTGGGACCTCAGCGCCGCCGAGAAGGGCGGCCACGAGTACTTCATGCTCAAGGAGATCGAGGAGCAGCCGGAAGCGCTCGCGAACACGCTGCGCGGCCACTTCGCGAACGGCCGGATCGTCCTCGACGAGCAGCGGCTGTCCGACCAGGACCTGCGCGACGTCGACAAGGTCTTCGTCATCGCCTGCGGCTCCGCCTACCACTCGGGTCTCGTCGCGAAGTACGCGATCGAGCACTGGACGCGCCTGCCCGTCGAGGTCGAGCTCGCCTCCGAGTTCCGCTACCGCGACCCGGTGCTCGACCGCGACACGCTCGTCGTCGCCGTGTCGCAGTCCGGCGAGACCGCGGACACGCTGGAGGCCGTCCGCCACGCCCGTGCGCAGAAGGCCCGCGTCCTGGCCGTCTGCAACACCAACGGCGCGCAGATCCCGCGCGAGTCCGACGCCGTGCTCTACACGCACGCCGGCCCGGAGATCGGTGTCGCGTCGACGAAGGCGTTCCTCGCCCAGATCGCCGCGAACTACCTCGTCGGCCTGGCCCTCGCGCAGGCGCGCGGCACCAAGTACCCGGACGAGGTAGCCCGCGAGTTCCACGAGCTGGAGGCCATGCCCGAGGCCGTGCGCCGCGTGCTCGGCACCATCGACCAGGTCAAGGCACTCGGCCGCGAACTCGCCGACTCGAAGGCCGTCCTGTTCCTCGGCCGCCACGTCGGCTACCCGGTGGCCCTCGAAGGCGCGCTGAAGCTCAAGGAGCTCGCCTACATGCACGCCGAAGGCTTCGCGGCGGGCGAGCTGAAGCACGGCCCGATCGCGTTGATCGAGGAGGGCCTACCGGTCGTCGTGGTCATGCCGTCGCCGAAGGGCCGCGCCACCCTGCACTCGAAGCTGGTGTCGAACATCAGCGAGATCCAGGCCCGCGGCGCCCGCACGATCGTGATCGCCGAGGAGGGCGACGAGACGGTCCGCCCGTTCGCCGACCACCTGATCGAGATCCCGGCCGTGCCGACCCTGCTGCAGCCGCTCATCTCGACCATCCCGCTGCAGGTGCTCGCGGCCGAGATCGCCTCGGCCCGCGGCTACGACGTGGACAAGCCTCGCAACCTCGCGAAGTCCGTTACCGTCGAGTGAGTGAGAGGCGTCTGGCACACCGAACGCGTCAAGTCCGCTGAAGACGAGCTCATGGCGGTCGTCCCGCCGGGCTCTCTGATGCGCAAGGCCGCGTTCGGTGTGGCCACCCACGCCCTTCGACTGCTTGCTGGACGTCGCCGCGTGACGTTGCTCGTGGGTGCGGGCAACAACGGCGGCGACGCCCTCTGGGCCGGCTACTTCCTGCGCCGCCGCGGGGTTTCCGTGTCGGCCGTGTTGTTGTCGCCCGAGAAGACCCATGCCGAAGGCCTGGCCGCGTTCCGCCGGGTCGGTGGGCGGATCGTCACCGAGGTGGGCTCGCCGGACCTGGTGATCGACGGCATCGTCGGTCTGTCCGCGCGTGGCCCGTTGCGTCCGGCCGCGGCGGAGCTGGTGGCTTCGGTGCAGGCCCCGATCCTGGCCGTCGACCTGCCATCGGGGATCGACCCGGACACCGGCGAGACCTCGGGGCCGTTCGTGCGTGCGCACACCACCGTGACGTTCGGCTGTCTCAAGCCCGTGCACGCGCTGGCCGACTGCGGCGAGGTGCACCTGGTGGACATCGGCCTGCGGCCGTCCGATCCGGACTTCGTGCTGCTGGATCGTGCGGACGTCCGCTGGCCCGTGCCTGGGCCTGCTGACGACAAGTACACGCAGGGCGTCACGGGTGTGGCCGCCGGAAGCTCGACTTATCCCGGCGCAGCAGTGCTTTCCACCGGCGCGGCCGTCCTCGCGACCTCGGGCATGGTCCGCTACGCCGGGCCTGCCGCTGACGCCATCCGCGCCCGCTGGCCGGAGACGATCTGCACCGGCTCGATCACCGACGCCGGCCGCGTCCAGGCCTGGGTGGTCGGGCCCGGGATGGGCACCGGGCCGTCGTCGGCCGAGGTGCTCCGGTTCGTGCTGGACGCCGGGGTGCCGACGATCGCCGACGCGGACGCCATCACCTTGCTGGCGTCGAACCCGTCCCTGTGGGACGCCCGTGATCCCGACGCTCCGCTGGTGCTGACCCCGCACGACCGCGAGTTCGAACGGCTGGCCGGTCCGGTCGGCGCGGATCGCGTCGCGGCGGCGCGGAAGGCGGCACGGCGGTTCAACGCCTTCGTGCTGCTGAAGGGACACCGGACCGTGGTGGCGGCGCCGGACGGACGGGCCCTGGTGAACTCGGCGACCTCGTCCTGGCCCGCGACGGCCGGGTCGGGGGACGTGCTGTCGGGGATCATCGGCGCGCTGCTGGCGAGCGGGCTGGACCCGTTCCTGGCGGCGGGGTACGCGGCCTACCTGCACGTGCTGGCGGCGGAACTGGGGGCCGCCGGTGCACCGGTACCCGCGTCGGGGCTGATGGCGGCGATCCCGGACGCGATCCGGTCACTGCGAGTTGCGCCATAGTCCCTGCTCGCGGCTGTCATGGCACGATGAACAGGTTATGGCCCGTTCAGAAGTTGTCGTCGACCTCGGCGCGCTGCGGCACAACGTCGCCCTGCTCGCCGGTCTAGCGCCGTCCTCCGACACGATGGCCGTCGTCAAGGCGGACGGCTACGGGCACGGCGCTGTTCAGGTCGCCCGCGCGGCACTGGAAGCCGGTGCCACCTGGCTCGGTTCGTGCAGCACGGAGGAAGCCCTCGCGTTGCGGCGAGCGGGCATCCAGGCGCCGATCCTGGCCTGGCTGGACGCGCCCGACGAGGACCTGGCGGCCGGACTGGCTGCCGACGTCGACATGTCCGTGGCCTCGCTGTCCGACCTGCGCCGGGTCGAGGCGGCCGCGGAGGAGGCCGACGCCCGGCCGCGGCTGCACCTGAAGATCGACACCGGCCTCAGTCGCAACGGGTGCCAGCCGCAGGACTGGCCCGAGTTGGTCGAGCAGGCCCGCAGGCACGAGGTCGTGGCCATCTGGTCGCACCTGGCCTCGGCCGACGAGATCGGCGACCCGTCGATCGACCTGCAGGCCAAGCGGTTCGACGAGGCGTACGAGGTGGCGAGAGCGGCCGGGCTCGACCCGTTGCGGCACATCGCCAACTCGGCGGCGTTGCTGACCAGGCCCGACCTGCACTTCGACCTGGTGCGGCCCGGCATCGCGATGTACGGGCTGAACCCCGTGCCGACGGACCACGACCTGCGGCCCGTCATGAGCTACCGGTCGCACGTGGCGCTCACGAAACGTATCCCCGCCGGCGAGTCGGTCTCCTACGGGATGACATGGACCGCGGCGAAGGACACGACGCTGGCGCTGGTGCCGGCCGGGTATGCGGACGGTGTCCCGCGCGCGCTCTCCGGACGGATGGAAGTGCTGCTCGCGGGGAGGCGCCGGCCGGTGGTCGGGCGTGTCTGCATGGACCAGATCGTGGTGAACTGCGAGGACGACGAGGTGCCGGAGGGTGCCGAGGTCGTGTTGTTCGGCGACGGGAGCCGGGGGGAACCGACGGCGACGGAGTGGGCGGAGCTGACCGGGACGATCGACTACGAGATCGTCTGCGGGATGTACCGGCCGCGGGTGCGGAGGATCTACACGTGAAGCCGGTGTGGAAGGTCGTCGGGTGGGTCGGCGGTGCCGTCGGCGCTGTCGTGGCGGGTGCCGCCGTGGCGCAGACCGCGAAGGTCTCGCACGAGCGCAAGACCGCGACGGACAGCCTCGCCGACGAGCCGCTGGGGCAGCTCAGGCCCGATCGCGAGTCGACGGTGGCAGCCGAGGACGGGGTGCCGATCTCCGTCGAGGAGGCCGACCCCGGTGACGGCGGCGAGCCGGACATCACGGTCGTGCTGGTGCACGGGTTCGCGCTGGACCGGCGGTGCTGGCACTTCCAGCGGCGCGACCTGGCCGAGCTGATCGACCCGCGCGTGCACCAGGTGCTGTACGACCAGCGCAGTCACGGGCGGTCCGGGCGGTCGTCGCCGGAGAACAGCACGATCGAACAGCTCGCGCTGGACCTCGACTCGGTGATCCGCAGCGTGGTGCCGGAGGGGCCGCTGGTGCTCGTCGGGCACTCCATGGGCGGCATGACGATCATGGCGCTGGCCGAGAAGCAGCCGGAGCTGTTCGAGGAACGGGTGCGGGGCGTCGCGTTGATCGGCACCGCTGCCGGAGCCGTGGGTGGCGCGGGGCTGCCGAAGTCCGTGCTGTCGCGGTACAACCCGGTGACGCTGGGCGTCGGACGGCTCGCGGGCGTGCAGCCCGGGCTGGTCGAGTGGGTGCGCAAGAGCGCCAAAAGCCTTACCTGGAGCGGCATCCGCATGGGGGCGTTCGGCGACCGCAAGGTGGCTCCGTCCCTTGTGGACCTGATGGAGCAGATGATCAACGGGACGACGGTGAAGGTGCTCACCGAGTTCCTGGAGACCCTCGGCACGCACGACCGCTACAAGGCGCTGGCGGGTCTGCGGCACTGCGAGGTGCTGATCCTGAGCGGCGACGCGGACAAGCTCACGCCGTTCTCGCACGCCGAGCGGATGGCCGAGGAGATGCCGCACGCCACCCTCGTCCGGGCCCCCGGTGCCGGGCACATGGTGATGATGGAGCAGGCTGATCTCGTCAACGACCACCTGGTCGCGCTCGTCGAACGCTGCGCGACCGATCGCGGAGAGAGTCGGAAGAAGTGGTGGCGCCGAGCGTGAAGACCGTCGAACTGCCGTTGGTGGAGGACACCGAGGAGTTCGGCCGCAAGCTGGGTGAACTCGTGCGCGCGGGTGACCTCCTGCTGCTCGCCGGGCCGTTGGGCGCCGGCAAGACGGCGTTCGTGCGCGGCCTCGCGCGCGGCATGGGCGTGCAGGGCAGGGTGTCGTCGCCGACGTTCGTCGTCGCGCGCGTGCACGAACCGGCCGAGGGCCGCGGCGTGCGGCTCGTGCACGTCGACGCGTACCGGCTCGGGGGTCACCTGGACGAGCTGGACGACCTCGACCTGGACACCGATCTCGTCGACGCCGTGGTCGCCGTCGAGTGGGGCGAGGGCGTCGCGGAACGGCTGAACGATGATCATCTGCTGATCCGCCTCGAACGCGGAACCGACGACGTTCGCACAGCTCAGCTCATCCCGCACGGCGAGTGGGCCGGTCGTGACCTTCCTGTGTGACGATCTCTGCCGCATGGGGTGACGTCCATTAAGGACAGAGCGTGACGGGCCGATGAGAGTCGCATGATCAAGAAGACGCTCTTCGCAACCGCAGTCATCGGTGGCGCGCTGCTCGCGGCCGCTGCTCCCGCTTCCGCCGGCGAGCACGACCGCTCCGGCGGCATCAGCGTTGCCGACAACCTCTGCGCCGCGCCGTGGCAGTGGAACGGCCCGTTCTCGCTGCTGCACGAGGGTCACGCGCCCGGCTACGCCGCGTGCAACGACAACCACGCCGCCGGTGGTCACGGCATCAGCGTGCTGAACAACGCCTGCGTCGCGCCGTGGCAGTGGAACGGCCCGCTCGAGATCTTCACGGTCGACCACTCGCCGTCCTACGTCGCCTGCAACGGCAACTCGGCTGGCTGATCGACGGACGTCAGCGGACGGCCGTTCGAGCCCGTCGGCCGTCCGCTGGCAGTCCTCTTAGGACAGCTCCTTCTTGAGGACCTTGCCCATCTCGTTGCGCGGCAAGGCCTTCAGGTAACGCACGACTCGCGGCCTCTTGTGCGGCGAGAGCAGTTTCGCGACGTGGTCGCTCAGTGCCGATGGTTCCGGCGCTTCGCCCGCTGGAACCACCCAGGCCACGATCCGCTCGCCCAGGTCGTCGTCCGGCTCGCCCGTCACCGCCACCTCGGCCACCGACGGATGCTCGAGCAGCACGTTCTCGATCTCGCCCGCGCCGATCTTGTAGCCGCCGCTCTTGATCAGGTCCGTGGCCCGCCGCCCCACGATGCGGATGTACCCGTCGGGGTCGCGCACCGCCATGTCGCCGGTCCTGAACCACCCGTCCCGGAACGCCGCCTCGGTCGCGTCGGGACGGTTGAGGTACTCCAGGAACAGGTTCGGCCCGCGCACCTCGATCTCGCCGATGGCGTCCCCCGCGTCGTGGCCCTGCTCGTCCACCACCCGGACCTCGACGCCGTCCACCGGCAGCCCGACCGCGCCGGGCCTGCGGTCGCCGTCGAACCGGACGCTGACGTTCATCAGCGTCTCGCTCATGCCGTACCGCTCGACGATGCCCTGCCCGGTGGCCTTCGCGATGCGCGCGTGGTCGCCGGCCGGAAGAGCCGCACTTCCGGACACCAGCAGCCGTGCCTTGCCGAACTGCTCGGCGAGCGCCGCGTCGTTCTCCACGGCCTCGGCGATGCGGTGGTACATCGTCGGAACGCCGAACATCATCGTGGCGCCGGTCGCGAGCTCGTGGCCGATGGCCTCTGGCGAGAACTTCACGTGCCGCACCGAGCCGCCGAGCCGCAGCGGTCCCAGGACGCCGATGCCCAGGCCGTGCACGTGGAACAACGGCAGGCCGTGCACCAGCACGTCGTCGGCGGTCCACTGCCACGCCTTCGAGAGCGCGTCGATGTTCGAGGTCAGCGCCCGGCGGGGCAGCACCACGCCCTTGGGCGGACCGGTCGTGCCCGAGGTGTAGATGACCAGGGCCGGGGTCTCCGTGCCGTGCTCGTCGAACGTCCCGGGCACGCCGAGTTCCAGCGGCTCGTCGCGAAGCACCAGGTCGGGCTGGCTGTCGCCGAGGATGTGGTCGAGTTCGCGCTCGCCGAGCTTGGGGTTGAGCGGCACGATCGCCACGCCCGCCAGCAGCCCGGCGACGACCGACACGCACGTCTCCAGCGTCGAGGTCGCCCAGACGGCGACCCGCGTGTGGCCGCGCAACCGTTCCGCCAAGGTGCCCGCGGCCTGGTGGAGCTCGGCGTACGTCAGAGACCTCTCGCCGAAGCGCAGGGCTTCGCGGTCACTCGGTTCAGCGAACATCCCCACAGCGTCCAACGGCGCCCTAGAGGACGCATCGGAAGTGTGGGTTCAGACACTGTGTTTGATTGCCCCTGCTGCGCAGATGGCGACGAGGTCGTCGGGGTGTCGGTCATCCGGCCGCCGCTTGCCGCCGAATCGCCTCCGGCGGTTGACAGCAAGAGGCGACCGGATGACCGACACGACCTCGTACTACTCTGGACAATCGTGCTAGTGCTCGCCGTCGACACGGCCACCCCCGCAGTCACCGCCGGTGTGGTCGAACTCGCGCCAGACTCCCCGCCGCGCCTGCTCGCGAAGCGGGTGACGCTCAACGCCAAGGCGCACGGCGAGCTGCTCACCCCGCACATCAGCGACGCCCTCGCGGAGGCCGGCAGGACCTACGCCGACCTCGACGCCATCGTCGTCGGCGCGGGCCCCGGTCCGTTCACCGGCCTGCGGGTCGGTCTCGCCACCGCCGCCGCGCTCGGCCAGGCGCTCAACCGCCCGGTCTACCCGGTCGCCACCACCGACGCGATCGCCAAGGACGCCGCCACCGGCCACCCGCTGCTGGTCGCGACGGACGCGCGGCGCAAGGAGGTCTACTGGGCCGCCTACGACGCCGCCGGTCGCCGCACGGACGGGCCGCACGTCGAACGCCCGCAGGACCTCGCCGAGAAGCTGCCGCAGCTGGGCGTGCACCAGGCGACGGGCGAGGGTGCCGAGATCTACGCCGAGGTGCTGAACCTCGAAGTCCTCGACGCCAAGCACCCGAGCCCTGAGGGCCTGGTCGCCGCCGCGGCCGCCGAGGTGCTCGCGAAGGCGCGGCCCGCCGCCCTCACCCCGCTCTACCTGCGCCGGCCCGACGCCGTCGAGCCCACCGGGCGCAAGCGGGTGACCAGGGCATGACCACCGGCACCGTCACGCTCGCGCCCTTGCGGCACGCCGACGTGCCCAGGTGCCACGAGATCGAGCTGGCGTTGTTCCCCGGCGACGACCCGTGGAGCGAGAACGCGTTCCACAGCGAGCTCGACAACGGCAACTACTACGTGGGCGCGCACGCCGACGGTGAGCTGATCGGGTACGCCGGGCTGGCGTCCAGCCCCTACGAGGCCAGCGTGCACACCATCGCGGTCGTGACGTACTGGCAGGGCAAGGGCGTCGGCAAGAAGCTCCTGCAGGACCTGCTCGCGCGGGTCGACGAGATCGGCGTGCCGGTGTTCCTCGAGGTGAGGACCGACAACGAGCCCGCGATCGCGATGTACCTGGCGCACGGCTTCGAGCACCTCGGCCTGCGCCGCCGCTACTACCAGCCGTCGGGTGCCGACGCGTACACGATGGGAAGGCCTGCCCGAAATGTCTGACCGCTTGATCCTGGGCATCGAGAGCTCGTGCGACGAGACGGGCTTCGGCATCGTCCGCCTCGGCCCGGACGGCTCGCTCGAACTGCTCGCCGACGAGGTCGCCTCGAGCGTCGAGGAGCACGCCCGCTTCGGCGGCGTCGTGCCGGAGGTCGCCTCGCGCGCCCACCTCGAAGCGCTGGTCCCGACCATGCGCCGCGCGCTCGACACCGCGAAGGTCGAGCTCTCGCAGATCCACTCCATCGCCGTCACCGCCGGCCCCGGTCTCGCCGGCGCGCTGCTGGTCGGCGTGTCCGCCGCCAAGGCGTACGCGGCCGCGCTCGGCAAGCCGCTCTACGGCGTGAACCACCTCGCGGGCCACGTCGCCGCGGACACGTTGCAGCACGGCGCGTTGCCGGACCGCTGCCTCGCGCTGCTGGTCTCCGGCGGCCACTCGCAGCTGCTGCTGATCGAGGGCGGTCTCGCCAACTCGATCACCGAGATCGGCTCCACCGTGGACGACGCGGCCGGCGAGGCCTACGACAAGGTCGCGCGGCTGCTCGACCTGCCGTACCCCGGCGGCCCGCCCATCGACAAGCTCGCCAAGCAGGGCAACGGGTGCGCGATCGCGTTCCCGCGCGGCCTCACCGGCCCGCGCGACGCGAAGTACGACTTCTCGTTCTCCGGCCTCAAGACCTCGGTGGCCCGCTGGGTCGAACGCGCCGAGCGGGCAGGCGAGGAGATCCCGCTGGCCGACGTCGCCGCGTCGTTCCAGGAGGCCGTCGCGGACGTGCTGACCGCCAAGGCGATCCGCGCCGCGAAGGACCTGGACGTCGGCACGCTGGTGATCTCCGGCGGCGTCGCGGCGAACTCGCGGCTGAGCGGGCTCGCCGCCGAACGCTGTGCCGAGGCGGGCATCGAACTGCGCGTGCCACGCCCACGGCTGTGCACCGACAACGGCGCGATGATCGCGGCGCTCGGCGCCCACCTCGTCGCGGCGGGCGCCAAGCCGTCCTCGATGGACCTGTCGACCAACCCGGGCCTGCCGGTCAACACGGTCCAGATCTTCTAGACGCTCTGCAGCCCGGGGTTCCTGTCCTCGATGATGAAGCTCGCCTTCGTCGTGACGGGAGCTCCTGGCTTCGACACGTAGTCGATGCCCCGGAAGTCCGCGCGCACCTCACGGGCCGTGAAGCGCGTACGCACGTACCCGCGCCTGTTGTTGTAGTACTTCACGTGCGGGTTCTCGGCGAGCAGAGCCGGAGTCTCCGCACGGACCTCCGAGCCGTCACCGCCGGACGTGATCGACGTCGACACCAACTCCGTCGCGACCGTGCGCGAGGCCGGGTCGTTCCAGCGTTCCTTCACCTCGGCCGCCCACGCCGCGTGCACGTCACCGGTGAGCACGACGGTGTTGCGCGTCTTCGAGAACCCTGCGGCCACACGGTCGCGGTTGGCGGCATAGCCGTCCCACGCGTCCATGTTGTTGGACTCGCCGGCACCGGGCGTGAAGTCGAGCTGCGAGAAGAACACCTGCTGCCCCAACACGTCCCAACGGGCGTGCGACCTCTTCAGACCGTCGAGCAGCCACTTCTCTTGTGCCGCACCAGTGATCGTGCGCGTCGGCTCCAGCCGTTCAGGACACGTCTTCAGACCATCGCCGCACGCCTGGTCGTCGCGGTACTGGCGGGTGTCGAGCATGTGGAAGTTCGCGAGCCCGCCCCACTGCAGCCGCCGGTACAGCTGGAGGTCGATGCCGGACGGCTTGGACCGGATCGGCATGTTCTCGTAGTAGGCCTGGAACGCCGCCGCCCGCCGCGCCAGGAAGTTCGGCTGCGGGACGTCCGGCTTCTCGTAGACCTCGTCGGCCCAGTTGTTGTCGACCTCGTGGTCGTCCCAGACCACGGCCCAGGGCGCTACGGCGTGCGCTTCCTGGAGATCGAGGTCGGTCTTGTACTGCGCGTGCCGCTGCCGGTAGTTGGCGAGCGTCTCGGTCTCCGGGCCCTCGTGGTCGCGCGGGTTGCCGCCGGGCGCCACGTACGCGCCCTTCGTGTACTCGTACTGGTAGTCGCCGAGGTGCAGCACCAGGTCCGGCTGGTCCTCGGCCATCCGCCGGTACGCGGTGAAGTAGCCGTGCTCGAACTGCGAGCAGGAGGCGAACGCCATCGTGAGCCCGCTGCCCAACGCCCAGGGCGGCAGCGCTGTGCGCGTGCGGCCCACACGCGACACATGGCCGTCGGCCTTGAACCGGTAGAAGTACTCGTGACCAGGCAGAAGTCCGCGCACGTCCACGTGCACGCTGTGGCCGTACTCGGGCCGTGCGTACGCGGAACCGCGCCGCACGACCAGACGGAACCTCTCGTCCCGTGCGATCTCCCACTTCACCTCGATCGTCCTGGACGGCATGCCGCCCATGCCGTCCTCCGCGAGAGGGGTGGGTGCCAGGCGGGTCCACAGGACCACGCCGTCGAAGGTCGGGTCGCCGGATGCGACGCCCAGGGTGAACGGGTCGGTCAGGCGATCCGACCCCGCGCCGACGGTGGTGAGCGCAAGTCCCCCGATGAGGAGAGCGCGTCGCGTCACTCGTGTCATGGCCTCGACCCTCACGCACCGCGGTGGCTGTGAGGTGAACGCAGGTCTACAGCCGGTGAAGGCCTGGGCTGCGACACTTCTGGAGACTGGGCGCGTTCCAGGCCTTCACAGGTCCAGCTCCGCTAGGCCCTGTGAAGGCCTGGAACGCGGTCCTCCACCGCGAACGATGCCTTCGTGCGGATGGGCGAACCCGGACGCGTCACGTAGTCCAACCCGCGGAAGTCCGTGCGCAACTCATCGGGCGTGAACCTCGCAAGCGTGTAACCGCGCCGGTTGTTGAAGTACTTCACGTGCGGGTTCTCGCGCAGCCACAGCGGTGTCTCGGCGTACTCCTCCGACCCGTCCCCACCGGCCGTGATCGAGGTCGTCACCAACTCCGTCGCCAGCGTCTTCGACGACGGGTCGTCCCAGCGCTCCTTCACGTCCGCGCCCCACGCCGCGTGCACGTCCCCGGTCAGCACGATCGGGTTCCGCACGTCCGCGAACCCCGCCACCACCCGGTCGCGGTCGGCGACGTAGCCGTCCCACGCGTCCAGCAGGAACTTGTCGACCTCGCCCGGGATGTAGTCGTACTGCGAGAAGAACACCTGCTGGCCGAGCACGTCCCAGCGCGCCTGCGACTCCCGGAAGCCGGTGAACAGCCACTCCTCCTGCGCGGCGCCCAGCATCGTGCGGTCCGGCTCCAGCCGTTCGGGGCAGAGCTGGAGGCCGTCCCCGCAGGCCTGGTCGGTCCGGTACTGGCGGGTGTCGAGCATGTGGAACGTCGCGAGCCCGCCCCACCGGATCCGCCGGTACAGCCTTGATGACCTGCGCAAAGGCATGTTCTCGTAGTACGCCTGGATCGCGGCGGCGCGGCGGGCGGGGAAGTTCGGCTGCGGCTTGTCCGGCAGCAGGCCCGCCCAGTTGTTGTCGACCTCGTGGTCGTCCCAGACCACCGCCCACGGCGCCGCGGCGTGCGCGGCCTGCAGGTCGGGGTCGGTCTTGTACTGGGCCTGGCGGCGGCGGTAGTCCGCGAGGGACACGGTGGTCGGGCCGTCGACCCGCCGGACGTTGCCCTGCGGCGCCACGTGGATGCCGCTCTCGTACTCGTAGGTGTAGTCGCCGAGGTGCAGGATCAGGTCGGGCTCGTCCTCGGCCATGCGCTGGTAGGCCGTGAAGTAGCCGTGCTCGAACTGCGCGCACGACGCGAAGGCCATCGTCAGCGGTACCTGCAACACGCCCGGAGGAGGTGCCGTGCGCGTACGTCCGGCGCGAGAGAGGTGGTTGAGGGCCTTGAAGCGGTAGTAGTACTCGCGGCCGGACTCCAACCCGCTCAGTTCGACGTGGACGCTGTGCGCGTCCTCCGGTCGAGCGGTGGTGGAGCCGCGTTGCACGATCCGGGTGAATCGTTCGTCGTCGGCGACCTGCCACTCGACCTCGACCGGATGTGCCGGCATGCCGCCCAGGCCGTCCTCGGCGAGCGGTTGCGGAGCCAGCCGCGTCCACAGGACCACCCCGTCGGGTGCCGGGTCGCCGGAGGCCACACCCAGCGTGAACGGGTCGCTCGGACGCGCCGAAGCCGTGACCGAGAACGCTGTGACCCCGGCCACGCCCGCGAGCAGCAGCGTTCGGCGCGTCAACGTGGACATGCCCTGAATACGGCTCCCGGAGGGTGATCGGTTCGGGGGTCTCGTTGAAGGCTTGGCACTCTCGTGGGTAGAGTGCCAACTGCACGGCACCAGCACCGCCCCGACCCCCGCGACGGCGGGGTGGCAGGAGCCGTTGAACACGAACCTGCCAAAGACCCGTGGAGGTCATCCCGGTGAGCGTGAACATCAAGCCGCTTGAGGACAAGATCGTTGTCCAGGCCTCGGAGGCCGAGACGACCACTGCCTCCGGCCTCGTGATCCCGGACACCGCGAAGGAGAAGCCCCAGGAGGGCAAGGTCCTCGCGGTGGGTCCCGGCCGCATCGACGACAAGGGCAACCGCGTCCCGCTGGACGTGGCTGTCGGCGACGTCGTCATCTACTCGAAGTACGGCGGCACCGAGGTCAAGTACAACGGCGAGGAGTACCTCATCCTCTCCGCGCGCGACGTGCTGGCCGTCGTCAACTAGACGCAGCGGCTGTCATGCCTGACGCCCCGGCGCCCCATCCGGGGACTCCGGGGCGTTTCGCTTTCCCGCGGCTCACCCGCGGCTCAATTGAGGATTGGTAATGGCAAAGCAGATCAGCTTCGACGAGGACGCTCGTCGGGCGCTCGAGCGCGGCGTGAACAAGCTCGCCGACACGGTCAAGGTCACCCTTGGCCCGCGTGGGCGCCACGTCGTTCTCGACAAGAAGTTCGGTGGCCCGACGGTCACCAACGACGGTGTGACGATCGCGCGCGAGATCGAGCTGGACGACCCGTTCGAGAACCTCGGCGCGCAGCTCGCCAAGTCGGTCGCCACCAAGACCAACGACGTCGCGGGTGACGGCACCACCACCGCCACCGTGCTGGCGCAGGCGCTGGTCAAGGAAGGCCTGCGCAACATCGCCGCGGGCGCCAACCCGACCGCGCTCGGCCGTGGCATCCAGGCCGCCGCCGACGCCGTCGTGGACGCGCTCAAGGGCAAGGCCACCCCGGTCAAGGGCCGCGAGAACATCGCGCAGGTCGGCACGGTCTCGTCGCGTGACGAGTCCATCGGCGCCCTGCTCGGCGAGGCCATCGAGCGCGTCGGCGAGGACGGTGTCATCACCGTCGAGGAGTCGTCCACGCTCGCGACCGAGCTCGCGATCACCGAGGGCGTGCAGTTCGACAAGGGCTACGTGTCGACGCACTTCTCGACCGACCTCGAGGCGCAGGAGGCCGTCTACGAAGACGTCCGCATCCTGCTGCACCGCGAGAAGATCTCGGCGCTCGCCGACGTCCTCCCGATCCTCGAGAAGGTCGCGGAGTCCGGCAAGCCGCTGCTGATCATCGCCGAGGACGTCGAGGGCGAGGCCCTGTCCACGCTGGTCGTCAACGCGGTGCGCAAGACCCTGAAGGTCGTCGCCGTGAAGGCGCCGTTCTTCGGCGACCGCCGCAAGGCGTTCCTGGACGACCTCGCGGTCGTCACCGGCGGCGAGGTGGTCTCCTCGGAGATCGGCCTCAAGCTCGCCGAGACCACGCTCGACCAGCTGGGCTCCGCCCGCCGCGTCGTCGTGACCAAGGACGACACCACGATCGTCGACGGCGGCGGCACCAAGGCCGACATCGCCGGCCGCGCGGAGCAGCTGCGCCGCGAGATCGAGAACACGGACTCCGACTGGGACCGCGAGAAGCTCCAGGAGCGCCTCGCGAAGCTCTCCGGCGGCATCGCCGTGATCAAGGTCGGCGCCGCCACCGAGACCGAGCTCAAGGAGCGCAAGCACCGCATCGAGGACGCGGTCGCCGCCACCAAGGCCGCGGTCGAGGAGGGCATCGTCCCCGGCGGTGGCTCCGCTCTCGTGCACGGCTCCAAGGTGCTCGACGGCGGCCTCGGCCTGACCGGTGACGAGGCCACGGGTGTCGCGCTCGTCGCGAAGGCCCTGTCCGCGCCGCTGTTCTGGATCGCCGCCAACGCGGGCCTCGAAGGCGCCGTCGTGGTGAACAAGGTCTGCGAGGGCGAGTGGGGCTTCGGCATCAACGCCGCCAAGCTGGAGTTCGGCGACCTGCTCGAGCAGGGCATCATCGACCCGGTCAAGGTCACGCGTTCCGCCGTGGCGAACGCCGCCTCGATCGCGCGCATGGTGCTCACGACCGAGAGCGCCGTCGTCGAGAAGAAGGCCGACGAGCCGCTGTCGTCCGCCGCCGGTGGCCACGGCCACGGGCACGGACACGGGCACTGAGTTCGTCTGTCCCGCCTCCGGCGGGACGGCGAGTTCGCCGGGAAGCCGGTCGTCCGGCCGACTCGCTCGTGCCGAAATGGGCTCCGCCGATTTCGGCACGAGCGGGTGACCGGACGACCGGCGCGAACTCGCGACTTGGGTTCTCGCTCCCACGAGTCAGCCCACGGCCCCGGCTCCGGCCCGGCTCTGAGGTTCGAGCTCAAATAAACCGGCTCGGCGCCATTCGTTTGGTGCCGAGCCGGTTTTATTTGTTCAGACTATTGCCAATTGCCGCTTTCGTGCCTTGATGATGTGGTCGCGCTCCGATTCCGAGAGCCCGCCCCAGATTCCGTACGGTTCCTGCACCGCCAAAGCGTGTTTGCGGCACATCTCCAGCACCGGGCAGGCGAGGCAGACAGCTTTGGCGCGAGCTTCCCGCCGTGCTCTCGCCGGACCCCGTTCGCCGTCGGGGTGGAAGAAGAACGCGCTGTCCATGCCCCGGCACGAACCGCGCATCTGCCAGTCCCACAGATCTGCGTTGGGACCGGGGAGCCTTCGGGTGTCCGCCATCGAGACCGCCTCCGTGACGACTGCTCCATTCGGCTTAACGATGATCCACCGTAGAACCGCGTCAAAACTTGTTCAAGAGGCTGAAGACCCTTATCAACTGATGGGTGACGGCACGCGTGTTCGATCACTCACCGCCCGGAGTTGCCGCCCGGATGAGGTGAACGGAACATGGCTCTCGTGATGACACCGCAGGAGCACAGATCTGCCGGGAGTCACACGGCTGAGCCCCTTCTCTCAGTGGCCGCGGTGGCCAGGCGACTCGGCGTGGCTCCCGCCACCCTGCGCACCTGGGACCGCCGTTACGGACTCGGTCCGACGGGCCACACCGTTGGGCGGCACCGGAAATACGGCCCACCGGATGTGGCCAGGCTCGAATTGATGCAACGCGCTCTTCTGCGTGGCGCGTCCTCCGCGGAGGCGGCTCGTTTCGCTCTCGACTCGAAATCGTCGATGACCCACGGGGAGGTCCCTGTCGCCCCATCGGGTGGACGTGGCCTGAAAATGCCCGGAGCGTCTCGATTGGCGCGCGGACTGGGCCGCGCCGCGGTCGCGATGGACTCGATCTCCGTCCAGCAGATGCTGGCCGACTCGCTCGCCTCCGAGGGCGTCGTCGCCACCTGGAACGAGGTCGTCCGCCCCGTCCTGACGGCCGTCGCCGCCCGCTGGCAGCTCTCCGGCGCGGGCGTCGAGGTCGAGCACCTCCTGAACGAGTGCGTGCTCGCCGCGTTCGTGCGCGCCACACCGCTCGTGACGAACGGGCGCAACCATCGGCCCGTGCTGCTCGCCTGCATGCCGGAGGAGAGGCACAACCTCCCTCTCTACCCGCTGGCCGCCGAACTGGCCGTGCGAGGAGTGGTCGTGCGTCAACTGGGGGCGGCCCTGCCGTCGGCGGCTCTGGTCTCGGCGGTGCGCAGGACCGCACCGTCCGCCGTGGTGCTGTGGGCGCAGCTGCCCCGCTACGCCGACGCGGGGGTGATCGCCGCGCTGCCCAGGACGCGGCAGCAGGTGCGGGTGTTCGTCGGCGGGCCGGGCTGGCGGCGCGGGGTCGTCACCTCGCCCGCCGAACGCGTGGAGGACCTCGCTGCCGCCGCGGACGCCGTCGAAGCAGCCGTCACCTGACCGGGCACCCACCCTTCGTCCCTCAGGAGGGCGGGCACACTCCTTACGTGAAGGAAGAGGACCTGCGCCGCGCCGCGTTCGGCGACTCACCCGACCTCGACGTCTGGTCCGCGCTCTCCGCGGCCGGCTCCAGGGCCCGCTGGCTCGCCGCGGTCGTGCTGGGCGGGCAAGGCCACTACGCCGCTGCCGCCACCGCGTTGGACGCGCTCCGTCACGACCCCGACCAGGTGATCGCTTCCCTCGCCCTCTCGACTCGCGCGTCCCACCTCCGTCAGGTAGGCGCCCACCACCTCGCCCGCCCGCTGGACGGCGCCGCCCTCGCCAAGGCCCCGCAGGCAGGGCAGGACGACCCGGACGGTGTCGACGCGGCCGGTGCCAGAGCCGACGCGCTGCTCGGTCTCGCCGCCGACTCGCTCGGCGCCCAACGCCTGCACGAGGCCCGCAGGTTGCTCACACGGGTTGAGACGCGGTCGTGGCGCGGCGAGGTCCGCAAGGGCTGGGTGACCGCGGAGATCGAGCTGGCGTCGGGCCGCGCGGCCGAGGCCGTCGCACCCGCCGAGGCCGCCCACGGGACCGCGACGAGCAGGAAGGCGCTGCGGCACGAGCTCAAGTCGGCACTCGTTCTGGGCACCTCGTTGGTCGTGTGGGGGACACCCGACGGCCTGAACCGCGGGCTTGAACTAGTCGAGTGTGAGCTAAATCACAGCGCCGAAAAACGTTTGAAACCGTTGATCTGGCCGAGCGCTCTCGTCCTGGCCGGCCATGCCTCCACGGTGGGCGCAACGGCCATCGACCGGGCGACTGAGGCTCTGAGCTGCGTGTTACGGAGAGCTGATGCCGTCAGTCGTCGGGTCGCCCTTGATTCCCCGTGGGTGCCGAGTGGGCTGCTCCGTTCCGGGGAACCCCCGAACGCAGACCCTCAGATGAACTTCTTGACGGATTAAGCACCGGATCGTGTCAAGGTCCGGCCTCCAGCGTCCGATAGGGGAGATGGAACGTCACTCGGCTGCAGGAAAGGAGTCCCCGTGACCACGGTCCTTATTTGCGACGACCGGCGCAGTGTGCGGGAGGGTCTCACCCGCGTGATGTCGGCTGTCCCCGGGGTTAGCCGCATCGACTGCGTAGCGCACGGTGACGAGTTGTTGGCTCGCTTTTCAAGGCAGCCGGTCGACGTCGTGCTGGTGGGAACCCAGCGCGCTGTCCCGACCGGGGTGGAAGCAACCCGTCGGCTCGTCTCCGCGAACCCGCAGGCAAACGTCATCGTCTTCGGCGCACCCGACGACGCCGGGAGCATCGCCGCGGCGATCGCCGGTGGTGCCCGTGGCTACCTGAGGTGGGACGCGTCGCGCCCCGAGCTTGTGGCAGCCCTCGCGCACACGCTCGCCAGCACCTCGGTGCCGGCGCCTCGTCAGCCCTCCGACCCCGGCGTGCAGCTCACGGAGCGTGAGCTCCAGGTGCTGCGAGGCATGAGCCAGGGCAAGAGCAACGGCCAGATCGGCCGCGAGCTCTACCTGTCGGAGGACACGGTGAAGACGCACGCTCGTCGTCTCTTCCGCAAGCTCGGTGTCCGTGACCGCGCTCAGGCGGTCGCGCACGGCTTCCGGCGAGGCCTCGTCCAGTAGGTAGCTCTTGCCGCACCGGCCCCGCGTCCTCATATGCCGCATGTGGGGAAGCGGGGCCGGTGGCGTGAGACGGACCACTCGTTCAACTGGTGATCCTTCAGGTCGCGGAATTAGCCCAGCCCGGTGACAATGTCGCCGGGCTGTCAGCCGTTCGGCGTGTCCGCTGGTCACTAGGGGTGTCCATAGCCCCCTGATGAACAGAAGGCCTGAAGACCGGTACGGTGAGCTTGCTGCAACGAGTCGCTGTGAGTGACTCGTGCTGTTTCATGTCGGTACGCCAACAAGTAACACCAGGGCTGTTGTCTGCGATGACCAACTTGGGGGACGGACTGGACGCCGAAGTGGGCGCGGCCGTCGACGGCGACCGTGCCGCGATCGAACGCCTGTTGGCATCCATTCGTCCTCTTGTGGTGCGGTACTGCCGCGCCAGAGTTGGCAGGCAGGAGCGGAGCTTCGCTTCGGCGGACGATGTGGCCCAGGAGGTGTGTCTCGCGGTGCTCACGGCATTGCCCAGCTACCGCGACCAGGGTCGGCCCTTCCTCGCGTTCGTCTACGGGATCGCGGCGCACAAGGTCGCCGATGCACATCGGTCCGCCGCCAGGAACCGCTCGGAGCCGGTTCCCGAAGTCCCCGACGCGCCGGAAACCGAAGCTGGTCCGGAACAGCGGGCGATGCAGGGCGAACTCTCCGACCGGATGGCCGTCTTGCTGCGCGTCCTGCCGGAGAAGCAGCGGGAGATCCTGCTGTTGAGGGTGGTGGTCGGGCTTTCCGCCGAGGAAACTGCCGAGGCGGTCGGTTCGACTCCGGGTGCGGTCCGGGTGGCGCAACACCGTGCGCTCGCTCGGCTGCGCAAGTCGCTGGCAGCGGAGGAGGTGGTCTGAGTGGCCGACGAACACGGAAAGGACGACGAGGAAGTGCGCGGACAGGACGATAGAGCCCCGCACGAACCCGTCGCCGACGATCTTTCGGCTGTACAGGCCGATGACAAGCTGCTGGACGCGCTGGGGTCCGCGACTCCAGGCGCGACCGGCTCGCTGGTCGACGACGAGCTGAACGCGTTGCTGCTCGCATGGCGCAACGAGGTGGAGACCGAGCCCTTCGGCGAACTGGTCGACACCGACACCGCCATCGCGACGATCCAGGCTGCCCGCCCGCAGCCGGTCAGCAGGCACCGCTTCCTGATCCCGCTGGCGAGCGCCGCCGCGGTCCTGGCCATCGCCTTCACCGGCGTGAGCCTCGTGGCCCGCGACGCCCAGCCCGGCGACACGCTCTGGGGCCTCACGCGAGTGCTCTACTCCGAGCACGCGAAGTCGATCGAAGCGGCCGCCATCATCAACGGCGACCTCGACGCGGCCCGTCTCGCCCTGCGCGAGGGCAAGGTCAACGAGGCCCGCGAGAAGCTGAACAAGGTCGAGGCGAGCCTCGGCTCGGTCTCGACGGCGGACGGCAAGGCGCAGCTCGAGGAGAAGCACAAGGAGCTGGAGAAGCAGCTCGGCACGGACACCTCGACCGCGCCGACGCCCTCGACCCCGCCGTCGTCGACGAAGCCGACCAAGCCGTCGAAGCCCTCGTCGACGCCGTCCACGCCGTCGACGGAGCCCTCGGTCACCACGCCGTCCGTCCCGCCGTCGTCCGAGACCCCGGCACCGCCGACCTCGAACGGCGAGGAGAACCCGCCGCCGCCTCCGCCGCCGGACCCCGATCCCGGCACGGGCTCGACCGGCACCGGCACGAACGGTGAGGCCACCGGCCAGTCGGTCAGCGGCTCCAACTGAGACGCAGTGTGAACGGCCCCTGATCCTTCGAGGTCAGGGGCCGTTCACATGCTCGGGCGTTCACACGTCAGGTGGAATGTGACCGGAGGGGCTCGTGAGATGTCTCTCAGCGGGTCCGCACCGTCAGCGAGCGGACTCCGTCGCCGTCACGCCGTCCGCGTAGCCGCGGCAGTACTCCCAGCTGACGTACGAGCCGGGGTCCGGGTCGAACGCCGGCTCGTGCGGGCGCATCCGGCCGTCGGCGAGCAGCTGCTCCAGTGAGGCTCGTAACAACGCCCAGTCGTGGTAGTGCGGCTCCTGGCACTCGCCGCAGTCCACGACGATGCCTCTGACGCCGCGATGTTCGAGCAACGCCTGGTAGACGGCGAGGTCGCTCAGGTCGCTGACCAGCTCCGTCCGTTCGTCGTCGTCCATCGGGGGATGGTCGTGGTGGGGCTCGCCCAGGGAGAGTGCGGGGTCTTCCGGGTCGCCCTCGAAGGGGTCTGGTGGCAACGCGTCGTGCGGCACGACCCCGCACGGTACCCGCCGTACCCCCTCGGTCGTCCAGATACCATGGGTCGCACCGCCTCCGCCTGCGGAAACCACGCTCGCAGGAGGGGGAGCAGACCGCACGACGGAAGGCATGCCACCCGCTATGACCAGCGAGCTCAACGCTGACGGAGTCCCGGCCAAGTTCGCGATGCTGGGGCTGACCTTCGACGACGTGCTCCTGCTGCCTGCCGAGTCGGACGTCGTCCCCAGTGGCGTCGACACGAGCACCAGGATCTCGCGCAACATCACCCTCAAGATTCCGCTGGCCAGCGCCGCGATGGACACGGTGACCGAGGGCCGGATGGCGATCTCGATGGCTCGGCAGGGCGGCATCGGCGTGCTGCACCGCAACCTGAGCATCGAGGACCAGGCCCGCCAGGCCGAGACCGTGAAGCGGTCGGAGGCCGGCATGGTCACCGACCCGGTCACCTGCTCGCCCGACGCCACGCTGGCCGAGGTGGACGCGCTGTGCGCCCGCTACCGCATCTCCGGCGTCCCGGTCACCGACGAGAACAACCGCCTCGTCGGCATCATCACGAACCGCGACATGCGCTTCGAGCTCGACCACAGCAAGCGCGTCGTCGAGGTCATGACCAAGGGCCCGCTGATCACCGCGCAGGTCGGCGTCTCGGCGGAGGCCGCGCTCGGCCTGCTGCGCCGCCACAAGGTCGAGAAGCTGCCGATCGTCGACGGCGACGGCAAGCTCAAGGGCCTGATCACGGTCAAGGACTTCGTCAAGACCGAGCAGTACCCGATGGCCACCAAGGACCCGGACGGCCGCCTGCTGTGCGCCGCCGCGGTCGGTGTGGGCGAGGACTCGTTCGTCCGCGCGATGACGCTCGCCGAGGCCGGCGTCGACGTGCTGATGGTCGACACGGCGCACGGCCACTCGCGCGGCGTGCTGGAGATGGTCGCCCGCATCAAGAAGGAGCTCGGTGACTCGGCGGACGTCGTCGGCGGCAACGTCGCGACGCGCGCGGGCGCCCAGGCGCTGGTCGACGCGGGCGCGGACGGCGTGAAGGTCGGCGTCGGCCCCGGCTCGATCTGCACCACGCGCGTCGTCGCGGGTGTCGGCGTGCCGCAGATCTCCGCGATCTACGAGGCGTCGCTCGCCTGCAACCCGGCCGGCGTGCCGGTGATCGGTGACGGCGGCATCCAGTACTCCGGCGACATCGCGAAGGCCATCGCGGCCGGCGCGTCCGCCGTGATGCTCGGGTCGCTGCTCGCGGGCACCCAGGAGGCGCCCGGCGACCTGATCCTGGTCAACGGCAAGCAGTTCAAGACCTACCGCGGCATGGGTTCGCTCGCGGCCATGCAGTCGCGCGGCGAGAACAAGTCGTTCTCGAAGGACCGCTACTTCCAGGACGACGTCCTCAACGAGGACAAGCTCGTGCCGGAGGGCATCGAGGGCCGCACGCCGTTCCGCGGCCCGCTGTCGCAGGTCGTGCACCAGCTCAACGGTGGTCTGCGCGCGGCGATGGGCTACACGGGGTCCCGCACGATCACGGAGCTGCAGGACGCGCAGCTCGTGCGGATCACGGCGGCGGGCCTCAAGGAGTCGCACCCGCACGACATCACGATGACCGTCGAGGCCCCGAACTACACCACCCGTTAGGGTGTTCCGGCTGGTTGAAAGCTTGTTCTCGCTCTAGGCGAGGTGTGTCCGCGGAAAGCGCGGACCACCCTCGCTCGCTGTGCTTTTCTCTGGGGGGCGGCCCCCAGAGACCCGGACGAAGGAGAACCACAGGTGCGCGATCTGGTCGAGATCGGCATGGGCCGGACCGCGAGGCGGGCCTACGAGCTGGACGACATCGAGATCATCCCGTCGCGTCGGACGAGGTCGTCGAAGGACGTCTCCACGACGTGGCAGATCGATGCCTACCGCTTCGACATCCCGCTGATCACCCACCCGACCGACGCCATCGTGTCGCCGGGCACGGCGGTCGCGGTCGGCGAGCTCGGCGGCCTCGGCGTGCTGAACGCCGAGGGCCTCTGGGCGCGGCACGGCGACGTGGACGAGGCGTTGTTCCGCCTGGTCCAGGCGACCGAGGACAACGAGGACCCTGCCGCCGCGGTGAAGGTGCTGCAGGAGCTGCACGCCGCGCCGTTGCGGATGGACCTGATCGCCGAGGCGGTCAAGCAGATCCGCGAGTCGGGCGTCACCGTCGCGGTCCGCGTCAGCCCGCAGCGCGCCGCCGAGCTCACCCCGGACCTGCTGGCCGCGGGCGTCGAGATCCTGGTCGTGCAGGGCACGATCATCTCGGCCGAGCACGTCACGCGCGGTGGTGAGCCGCTGAACCTGAAGTCGTTCATCGCGGACCTCGACATCCCGGTGATCGCTGGCGGCGTCGGTGACTACCGCACCGCCATGCACCTGATGCGCACCGGCGCGGCGGGCGTGATCGTCGGCTACGGCTACACGCCCGGCGTCACCACCACCGACCAGGTCCTGGGCATCGGCGTGCCGATGGCCACCGCGATCGCCGACGCCGCGGCGGCCCGCCGCGACTACCTTGACGAGACCGGCGGCCGCTACGTGCACGTCATCGCCGACGGCGGCGTCACCACCTCGGGCGACGTGGCCAAGTCGATCGCCTGCGGCGCCGACGCCGTGATGCTCGGCGAACCCCTCGCCGCCGCCACCGAGGCGCCGGGCCAGGGCCTGTACTGGACCGCGGCGTCCGCGCACCCGTCCGTCCCGCGCAGCCTCGTCGCCGAGGCCGTCGACCAGGAACTGGACCTGCGCAAGCTGCTGTTCGGCCCGTCCGCCGACCCGCGCGGCGTGACGAACCTGTTCGGCGCCCTCAAGCGCGCGATGGCCAAGACCGGCTACTCGGACCTCAAGGAGTTCCAGAAGGTCGGCCTGACCATCCGGGGCTGATCCGGGCTCGGAAGGGCGCGTTCCCGCGGGGACGCGCCCTTCTGCTTTGCTGGGGTCCGTGCCGCTCGTCGAGATCAACTACGCGCCCCACGTCCCGCACGCGGTGCTGGAGGACCTGGCTTCGATGCTCCCGCACGCGGTCTCGCTGGCCGTCGCGTGCCCGGAGGAGCCCTACGACGGCGACCTCCAGCCGGGCGACGTGGACCTGCGCTTCCACGCGCGCGGCCCGTTCGACTCGACCGGCATGGACCTCGTTGTCGAGGTCCGCTCGAAGTACTTCGAAAGCCGCGTCGTCAACCGCCAGGCGCGCGCGGACGACCTGTGCGAGGCCATCGTCGCGGCAACGGGCCTCGCTGACGTGGGCGTTTACCTCAGCCTGCCGGTGGCTGCATGGGCCCAAACCTGATCCTGCAACCGAACGGCTACCCCGTGCGTCCACATGAGCGTGGAATTGGATGCCTTGTTCGGCGACGGCAAGAACAGTGATGTGGACACGATCGACCCGGACGCCGAGGTCCAAGAGTTCGAGGACGACGACGCGCCGGAGGACACCGACGAGCGCGTCGGAGGCATCGGCTGGAAGTTGCTGACCCTGTTCGTGTGCGGCGGCCTGGTGATCACCGGTCTGGCCGTGGCGTTCATGGTCTGGGTGATCGAGGGCCTCGTCCTCTGAGTCGGCCGGGGGTGCGCCTGCCCGCGCACCCTCGCCCATTCTGTGTAGTTTTCTGTATAGTTCGCTGCATGACCGCAATCCAGGACGCTCGCGAGCTGACCGTCACGGAGGCCACCAAGCGTGGCGTCGCCGGTCTGGTCGCTGATGCCGAGAACGGCGATCCGGTGGTTGTCACGCGGCACAGTCATCCAGTGGCAGCGCTGGTGTCGGTGAGTTATCTGGCTGAGATCGATGAGGCTGCCGCCGATCTGCGGGATCTGGCGCTCGTGCTCGCGCGGTCGGCCGCGGACACCGGCAAGCGCACGTCTTTCGACGACGTGCTGGCGGCGTTCGGGCACACGCGTGAGTCGTTGGCAGCGGTGGAGGACGACGACTCGCTCGATGGCTGAGGTTCAGTTCACCGACGCGGCCATCGATGACCTGCGTCGTCTCGGGCCGGATGTCGTGCCCAAGGTGCTCAAGAAGATCCAGATCCTGTTCGAGAACCCAGCGGCCGGACATCCGCTGGGTGGTGAACTCACCGGGTTTCGCAAGCTGGTGGTCGGACGCAACCACTGGCGAATCGTCTACAGGATCACCTCTGACGGCGCTGTTGAGATCTGCGAGGTCTGGTGCGTGGGGGTGCGCTCCGATGCCGAGGTGTACGCAGAGGCTTCGAAGCGCGTTGCGTCTGTGGCGGAGGAAGGCTCCACGCTGGCCAAGTTGGCCGACGTGATCGCCAGGCTTGGCCGGCTCGCCGGCGGCGTGGTGGTCGAGGAGGCTGCCCCGCGCGAGCCGGTTCCGGACTGGCTGGCCCACCGACTCGTGCACACAGCAGGGGTTCCGCGCGAGCAGGTGGCCGCGCTGAACCTCGAGCAGGCCGTCGACCTGTGGACGGCCTTCGTGAGCTCCCCGCACCGTTCTGAACCGATAGGGGACTAGGCGTTACCGGAAGTAACGCCTACTCTCCGGTTCATGGGTGAACTCGCCGGTAACTTCGATGTCGTCATCGTCGGCTCCGGGTTCGGTGGCAGCGTCGCCGCGCTCCGCCTGACCGAGAAGGGCTACCGCGTCGCCGTGCTGGAGGCGGGGCGCCGGTTCGCCGACGACGAGTTCGCGAAGACCAGCTGGGATCTGCGCCGCTACCTGTGGGCGCCGCAGCTGAAGTGCTTCGGCATCCAGCGCATCCACACCCTCCGCAACGTCATGGTGCTGGCCGGCGCCGGTGTCGGTGGCGGCAGCCTCGTCTACGCGAACACGCTGTACCGGCCGCTCAGGCCGTTCTACGAGGACCGGCAGTGGGCGCACATCACCGACTGGCAGGACGAGCTGGAGCCGTTCTACGACCAGGCGAGCCGGATGCTGGGGGTCGTCACGAACCCGACCACGACGCCGAGCGACGTCGTCATGCAGAAGGTCGCGAAGGACATGGGCGTCGAGGACAGCTACCACCCGACGCCCGTCGGCGTGTTCTTCGGTGAGCCGGGGCAGAAGGCCGCCGACCCGTTCTTCGGGGGCGCCGGGCCGGAGCGGACGGGCTGCACCGAGTGCGGCAGCTGCATGTCCGGGTGCCGGGTCGGGGCCAAGAACACGCTGGTCAAGAACTACCTGTACCTGGCGGAGAAGCTCGGCGCGAAGGTCTTCCCGCTGACCACGGTCACGCAGCTGAACGAGTCGAACGGCACCTGGACCGTCGACACGAAGATGACCGGCGGGAAGGCGACGCGGCAGTTCACGGCGGACCAGGTCGTGATCGCCGCCGGCACGTGGGGCACCCAGCAGCTGCTGCACCGGGCGAAGGCCACGACGCTGCGGAAGATCTCCGGCAAGCTCGGCGAGCTCACCCGCACCAACTCCGAGTCGATCATCGGGGCCGCGCGGTACACGGTCGACCCGAAGACCGACTACACGCAGGGCGTCGCGATCACGAGCTCCATCCACCCCGACGAGATCACGCACATCGAACCCGTGCGGTACGGCAAGGGCAGCAATGCCATGGGCATGCTGCAGACCCTCGCCACAGACGGCGCGCTGAGCACGCCGCGGTGGTTGCAGTTCATCAAGCAGGCGGTCCGGCACCCGCTCCGGCTGCTGCGGCTGCTCAGCGTGCACCGGTGGAGCGAGCGGACCGTGATCCTGCTGGTCATGCAGAGCCTCGACAACTCCATCACCACGTTCCTCAAGCGCGGCAAGCTCACCAGCAGGCAGGGGCACGGCGAGCCGAACCCCGCGTTCATCCCCGCCGGGCACGAGGCGAACCTGCTGGCCGCCAAGCACATCGACGGCATGGCCGGCGGAACCTGGGGCGAGCTGTTCAACATCCCGCTGACCGCGCACTTCATCGGCGGCTGCGCGATCGCGGCGGACGAGGGCCAGGGCGTGATCGACCCGTACCACCGGGTCTTCAACTACCCCGGACTGTCCGTTGTGGACGGTGCGGCGATCAGCGCCAACCTCGGCGTGAACCCGAGCCTCACCATCACCGCGCAGGCCGAACGGGCGTTCTCGCTGTGGCCCAACAAGGGCGAGCAGGACCAGCGGCCGGCCCAGGACCAGCCGTACAAGAGGATCAACCCGACGAAGCCGAAGAACCCGGCGGTTCCCGATCAAGCTCCAGCCGCATTGCGGTTGCCGATCGTGAAGGCGTCCTGACACGGTGGAGGCATGGCCAAAAAGCCGTTCGCCTCCAGCGCGGACCTCGCCCCGAAGGACGAGGTCTTCGTCGAGCTCGCCGAGGGCGTCTACACCCTGACCGCCGAAGGCGACCCCAACGTCGCGGCCATCGAGGCCGAGGACTTCCTGATCTGCTTCGAGGCGCGCGCGACCCCGGCGGCCGCCCGCCGGTGGCTCGCCCAGCTGCGCAAGCACACCAGGAAGCCGGTCAGGTACCTCGTGCTCAGCCACTACCACGCCGTGCGCACGCTGGGCGCCAGCGCGTTCGAGGCGCAGGAGATCGTCGCGCACGAGATGACGCGCGTGCTGATCGCCGAACGCGGGCAGCAGGACTGGGAGAGCGAGTTCGGCCGCATGCCGCGACTCTTCGAACAGCCGGAGGAGATCCCCGGCCTCACCTGGCCGACGCTCACGTTCTCCGACCGCATGACGATCCCGCTCGGCGACGAACGCGGCGACCTCGTGCTGCAGTTCCTCGGCCGCGGTCACACGGCGGGCGACATCGTGGCGTGGCTGCCGCAGCAACGCATCCTGTTCGCGGGCGACCTGGTCGAGTCGCAGGCCGCGCTCTACACCGGCGACGCGTTCCACGACGAGTGGGCGACGTCCACCCTGGACGAGATCGAGGACCTGGGCGCAGAGGTGCTGGTCGGCGGGCGCGGCAAGGTGGCGCGCGACCGCATGGAGGTCGAGGCCGCCATCAACCAGAGCCGGCACTTCCTCAACGAGCTGCGCCGCACGGTCGGTGGCGTGCACGCCGAGGGCGGCACGCTCAAGGAGGCGTTCCGGCAGGCGCACGAAGCCCTCGTCGGCCGCTACGGGCGGTGGCCGATCTTCGAGCACTGCCTGCCGTTCGACGTGAAGCGCTACTGGGACGAGTGCGACGGCAGGGACTGGCCGGAGATCTGGACCGCCGAACGCGACCGCGCCGTCTGGAACGCCCTGCAATGACCGTCCTGGTCGTCGGCGCCGGACCGGTCGGCCTCACCGCGGCCCTGTTCCTCGCGCGGGCCGGCGTGCCCAGCGTCGTGCTGGAGGCCGCCGAGCGGCGCGACCGCGCCGGCAGCCGGTCGATCTGCGTGCAGCGCGACGTCCTGGAGATCCTCGAACGGGTCGGCGTGGGCCAGGCCGTCGCCGACGCCGGGATCACCTGGTACACCGGCCGCACCTACCACCGCGACCGCGAGGTCCTGACCCTGACGTTCCCGGAGGCGCCGGGCTTCCCGCCGTTCGTGAACACCCCGCAGACCGTGGTGGAGCAGCTCCTCGAAGACCGCGTGCGCGCCGAACCGTTGATCGAGCTCCGCTACGGCCACGCCTTGGAATCCTTGACCCAGGACGACGAAGGAGTGTCCACACGGGACGGAATTCGCGCCACGCACTGCATCGCGGCGGATGGCGCGCACTCGAAGGTGCGGGAGCTGTTGGACATCCCGTTCGAGGGCTTCTCGTTCGACGACCGGTTCATCATCGCCGACGTCCGAGTCGAGCTGGACTTCTCGGCCCCGGAACGCCGTTTCCACTTCGACCCGCCCTGGAATCCCGGCCGTCAGGTGCTCCTGCACCCACAACCGGGCGGTGTGTGGCGGATCGACTGGCAGGTGGCGGAGGACGTCCGGCTCACCGACGCGCACATCCGCGCGATCGTCGGCGACCGGCCGTACGAGGTCGTCTGGCAGTCCACGTACCGCTTCCACCAGCGCCGGGCGTCGAGGTTCCGCGACGGCAGGGTGTTGCTGGCAGGGGATGCCGCGCACGTGATGAGCCCGTTCGGCGCGCGCGGCCTGAACTCCGGCATCTGCGACGCCGACAACGCCGCCTGGAAGATCGCCGCCGACCGCCGCGGCGAGGCGGGTCCGGGGCTGCTGGCGTCCTACGACGCCGAACGCGGTGCCGCCGCCGACGAGAACCTGCGGATCACCGGCGACACCATGCGGTTCCTCGTCCCGGGCACGCCGGAAGAGCGTGCGCACAGGGAGAAGGCTTTGAACTCCGGCGAGGGCATCGACTCCGGCAAGCTCTTCACGCCGTTCGCGTACGCCGGCTCGCCGCTGACGACCGACGGCGGTGAGCTCGTCGCCGGATCACGCACCGCCGGACCGGGTTTCACAGTCGTGGACGGCCGCCTCATCCGGCCCGACGGTCACGTCGCCGGGCCGGATGACGACCGCGTGCTGCGGAAAGCCCTGGGCTACAGCTGAATGCCCGTCAGGACCGTCACGCGTTCCTCGGTGAAGTCCTCCATCGCCGATCGCACGCCCTCGCGTCCGGTGCCCGAGCCCTTCACACCGCCGTACGGCATCTGGTCGGCCCGGTACGACGGCACGTCGCCGATGATCACGCCACCGACCTCGAGCTCCGCGGCCGCCTCGAACGCCACCTGCACGTCCCGCGTGAACACCCCGGCCTGCAAGCCGTACTTGGTGTCGTTGGCCTGCTCGAACGCGTCCTGCACGCCGTCCGCGACCGACACGACGAGCACCGGCCCGAAGATCTCCTCGGTCCACACCTTCGCGGTCCTGGGCACGTCGACGAGCACGGTCGGTTCGACGGTCGCGCCGGTCCGCTTGCCGCCGACGAGGACGCGCGCACCGACGTCGGTGGCCATGTGCACCCACTCCTCGACGCGGCGCGCGTTGTCCTCGTCGATCAACGGCCCGACCTCGACCTCGGGGTCGTGCGGGTCGCCGGTCTTCAGCGCGCTCACAGCCGCCACCAGCTTCGGCACGAACTCGTCCGCGAGCGAGCGGTCGACGATCACCCGTTGCACGGCGATGCACGACTGCCCGGCCTGGTAGTTGCCGAACGTCGCGATGCGCTGCGCCGCGTGGTCCAGGTCCGTCCAATCAGGACAGACGAGCGCGGCCGCGTTGGACCCCAGCTCCATCACGACGTGCTTGCGCGGCGCGGCCTCCATCAACGACCAGCCGACCTTCGTCGACCCGGTGAACGAGATGACCGGCAGCCGTTCGTCGGTGACCAGCGCCTCCATGTCCTTGCCGCGCACGGGAAGGATCGAGAACGCGCCCTCCGGCAGCCCGGTCTCGGCCAGGATCTCGCCCAGCAGCAACGCGGACAGCGGTGTCGCCGAAGCGGGCTTCACGATCACCGGCGCACCCACCGCGAGCGCCGGCGCGACCTTGTGCGCCACCAGGTTCAGCGGGAAGTTGAACGGCGCCACCGCGAGCACCGGCCCGCGCGGCACGTGCCGGACGATCGCCATCCGCCCCTCGCCACCGGCGTCGGTGTCGAGCCGCTGCAGCCCACCGGTGAACCGGCGCGCCTCCTCCGCGGCGAACCGGAACGTGTTGACCGCGCGCTTCACCTCGATCTCGGCCCACTTCAGCGGCTTGCCGTTCTCGGCGGTGATCGTCTCGGCGATCTCCTCCTCGCGTTCGGCGAGCGTCCGCGAGACCTGGAGCAACGCCTCGGCCCGCACGTGGGCGGGTGTGCGCCGGAACTCCTTCGCCACGGACGCGGCCGCGGCGATCGCACGTTCCACCTGATCTCTGCCCGGCACGGCGACCGAGGCGACCTCGGTGCCGTCGAACGGGTGGAGAACCTCTAACGCCTGCTCGCCCTGCTCGGGGCGGCCGGCGACCCAGCACGGCCTGGGTTGCGGCGTGAACGCGTCCATGAGCCCACGTTAAGCCCTACTGGCCTGCACGTACGCACACACTCCTAGAAGATGGGGTCGGTTCGGTGCCTGAAATGGGCTTCGCCGATTTCAGGCACCGAACCGACGAGTCCCAGGTAGTAGTCGTCATGCTTTTCCGCGCGTTGAAGTGTGAACGCCGGATGCTCGCGAATCGTCCGGATCATGTCGTCCAGCCTGATCAGCACGTGCTCAGGGTCGTAGCTGATCCCATACGTCTCGCAGAACAGCCGTGTGCGTCGTTCCCGGTCGTCCGGCAGTGCCAGCACGAACTGGATCAACGCCCAGCTCACGTCCCACCAGCGCGGACCTGGGTGCGCGGCGTCCCAGTCGAAGACGCCGACGGGCAGCCCTTGGTCGAACACGATGTTGTACGGCGCGAAATCACCGTGCAGCAGCACCTCGGCGGGCTCGCGGGCTGGGAACTGCCAGCCGTCGCGCAACGAGACGAAACGGATCGTCTCGTCGTGCAGGCGCCGCAGCAGCTGCGCCGAGGCGATCAGCGCGGCGTCGTCCGGAGGTGGCACGTGGCCAACCTCACCCGGCAGGTAGCTCAGCAGCTCGTGCTCGGGATCCAGCCCGAGCGGAACCGGCGCGATCCCCAGCGGTGCCAAGTGGTGCAACAACTCGTGCACCCGCGGCGCCCACGGCCCGGCCGGCCTGCGCACCGCCTCACCCACCCTGAACACCTGGTTCAGCCCGCCACCGGTCAGCAGTTCACCGTCCACGCATGAGATCCTTGGCGACGTGTCCGACACCAGCAACCGCCCTGTTCTCGTCGTCGACTTCGGCGCCCAGTACGCGCAGCTGATCGCCCGCCGCGTCCGCGAGGCCCAGGTCTACTCCGAGGTCGTCCCGCACACGGCGACCGTGAGCGAGATGCTCGACAAGAACCCCCTGGCCATCGTTCTGTCCGGTGGCCCGTCGAGCGTCTACGCCGAGAACGCCCCGCAGGTCGACCCGAAGCTGTTCGAGGCCGGCGTCCCGGTCTTCGGCATCTGCTACGGCTTCCAGGCGATGGCGAGCGCACTCGGTGGCGCGGTGGAGCAGACCGGCACCCGCGAGTACGGCCGCACGGACCTGAGCGTCCCGACCGAGGGCGGCGCGCTGCACCAGGAGCTCCCGGCCAGCCACCCGGTGTGGATGAGCCACGGCGACGCCGTCACGAAGGCGCCCGAGGGCTTCACCGTCACCGCGACGAGCGAGGGCGCGCCCGTCGCCGCGTTCGAGGACACCGAACGCCGCTTCGCCGGCGTCCAGTACCACCCCGAGGTGCACCACTCGCCGCACGGCCAGGAGGTGCTGCGCCGGTTCCTGCACGACATCGCGGGCATCCGTCCGCAGTGGACCACGTCGTCCATCGTGGACGAACAGGTCTCCCGCATCCGCGAGCAGATCGGTGACGGCAAGGCGATCTGCGGCCTGTCCGGCGGCGTCGACTCGGCCGTCGCCGCGGCCCTGGTCCAGCGCGCCATCGGCGACCGCCTCACGTGCGTCTTCGTGGACCACGGCCTGCTGAGGTCCGGCGAGCGCGCCCAGGTCGAACGCGACTACGTGGCCGCCACCGGCATCCGCCTGGTCACCGTCGACGCCCGCGAGCGCTTCCTGAACGCCCTGGCCGGCGTCACGGACCCGGAGGAGAAGCGCAAGATCATCGGCCGCGAGTTCATCCGCGTCTTCGAACAGGCAGAGCGCGACCTGAAGGCCGAGGGCGACTACAACTTCCTCGTCCAGGGCACGCTCTACCCGGACGTGGTCGAGTCCGGCGGCGGCACCGGCACCGCGAACATCAAGTCGCACCACAACGTCGGCGGCCTCCCGGACGACCTGCAGTTCGAACTGGTCGAGCCGCTCCGCGCGCTCTTCAAGGACGAGGTCCGCCGCGTCGGCACCGAACTGGGCCTGCCGGAGACCATCGTGCAGCGCCAGCCGTTCCCCGGCCCGGGCCTCGGCATCCGCATCATCGGCGAGGTCACCCAGGACCGCCTCGACACCCTCCGCCAGGCAGACGCCATCGCCCGCGAGGAGCTCACCGCGGCAGGCCTCGACCGCACCATCTGGCAGTGCCCGGTCGTGCTGCTGGCGGACGTGCGCAGCGTCGGCGTGCAGGGCGACGGCCGCACCTACGGCCACCCGATCGTGCTGCGCCCGGTGTCGTCCGAGGACGCCATGACGGCGGACTGGACGCGCCTGCCGTACGAGGTGCTGGAGCGGATCTCGACCCGGATCACCAACGAGGTGGCGGAGGTCAACCGCGTGGTGCTCGACGTGACGTCGAAGCCGCCGGGCACCATCGAGTGGGAGTGAAGACGTGAGGAGAGGCCCCTGGGGAACCGGGGGCCTTTTCGCTTGCCGCTCGGCTACCGTGCGGGGTGCTCGCGAGCGCCGAGCTGGAGACCGCGGGCCACGGCGCGGCGCACCACGTCCACCCCGACGGCGCTGATGTGCTGATCGACGTGCGCACGGGCGCACACCTGGGCACGTTCGACGCACACACACCGGACGCGTACGGCGTGATCCCGGCCGGCGAAGGCGCGTGGCTGACGTTCGACGACGGCGTGTTCCACCGCCACACCCGCTGACATCGCTGGAAAGCCGAAAGGGCCCCCGGTTTCCCGGGGGCCCTTTCTCATTCGCGGGTCTTGCGTCTGATCGAGTTCGTCAGCAGCACCAGCCCGACCACGATGGCCGTCCCTCCCAGCGCCCACCGGAAGTCGAACCAGAAAGACCCGTCGCTCAGCACGTAGGCCGCCATCAGCCCGCCGCCGATCCCGAAGACCAGCGTCAGCGGGTCGATCCGCCGCCGCATCCCCTGCTCAGTCACGGAGCACCCTCACCTCTCCGACGGCCGACCGCACGTCGAGATCGATCTTCAGTCCACCCTCGCCGTTGTCGCCGAGGTCGCGGCCGTCCACGGCCACGCTGCTGCCCTCCGCGCGCTTGCCGAGGCAGTCGAGCTCGCCGATGGACGACGCCTCGCACCTGAACGTCACGTCGGCGTCGCGCGGCACCCGGACGACGGCCTCGCCGAGCTCCACGTTGATCGCCGTCTTCACCGAACCGGAGTCCGGCAGGTCGCGCAGGTCGAGCTGGACGCTGCCCACGCTCGTCTCGTAGCGGTCCCGCACGTCGGTCAGGCTCTGCGGCTTCTCGTCGAAGCTGCTGATGCGGGTCTCGCCGTCGAAGTCGACGGCGGTCAGGCCGAAGCCGACGACGGACAGCGGGATCATCAGCCAGATCAGGCTCCGGCCGCCGCCGGCGAACGAGCCGATCAGCAGGCCCGCGGCGAGCACGCCGAGCACCAGGCCGATCGTGTGCGCCACGGTGAACCACGGCACCCACGCGCCCAGGATCGCGGACGCCGCCACGGTCAGGGTCGCGACGCCCAGGGTCGTGGCGCCGATGCGCGACTTGCGCGGACGTGGGGTCGGCGGCTGCGGCTTGGGTGCCGGTTCGGGCAGGTCCCAGGCGAACGGGGCCGCGCCCAGCGGGTCCCAGGCCGGTGCGCCCGGCACCGGCGGGGTCGCCACCGTCGGCTGGTCCGGCAGCGCGGCGGCAGGCTGCAGGTGCCCGCGGTTCTTCTGCAGCAGGTAGACGCACGCGACCGCGGCGGCCAGCGTCACGAAGACCTGGAACCCGCTGTTGCTCCCGAACACGAACGCGAACGCCGGGAACATCAGGATGCCGACGAACACCGTCGTCGTGGGCGAGGCCGAGCTCTGTCCCTTGTGCAGCAACGACTCCAGCGGCGACACCTGGTCGCCCTCCTCCGGCAGCAGCAGCCAGCCCGCGAGGTACAGCGGCAGGCCGACGCCACCCGACAGGGCCAGCGCGACGAACGCGATCCTGACGATCACCGGGTCGATCTGGAAGCGCAGGGCGATCCCGGTGGCGACGCCTCCGAGCTTGCGCCCTGCACGGGGCCGCACCGGACGGTGCGCCCAGAACTCTCTGAGCGTGTCCGCCACGCCCTGCATTGCCTTCTCAGTCCCGCTCACGACGACAACCTTGCGCTGCCAGGCCGAAAACCACATCAGGGACCAGCCCTGATTCAGGGAACCGGGGTCATCCCTGATGAACAACCGGGCACGACGTGTGACGATCAGGTGGTGAGTGCACGGATTGAGCCGATGCGTCGCCGGCGCACCGGCCGGGTGGTCGCGGGCGTCGCGAGCGGGCTGGCCGACCACCTGGGCGCACCCGTCTTCTGGGTGCGCGCGGTGTTCGCCGTCTTCGCGGCGTTCAGCGGGGTCGGGATCATCGCCTACGCGTTGCTGTGGATGTTCGTCCCGCAGTCGGCGGTGGCGGAACCGGAGACCGACAAGGACCGCAAGGAGTGGCAGCAGGCCGTCGGCCTCGCCGCTCTCGGCATCGGCGTCGCGGTGTTCACCGGCCTGCTCGGGGGAGCGTGGAGCGGGTGGATCACCGGGCCGATCGCCGTCGCACTCGTGGGCGCCGCGGTCGTGTGGCGCGAGGCCGACGAGGCGCAGCGCCGCCGTTGGAAGGACGGTGCGTTCGCGCAGGGCAAGGCGGGGATCGTGCGGACGGTGGCGGGCGGCGCGCTGGTCGTGGCGGGGGTCGCCGCGTTCCTCGTGGTGAACGACACCGTCCAGAACCTCTCGACGGTGTTCCTCTCGGTGATCGCGACGCTGGTCGGCGTGGCCGTGCTGACCGTGCCGCTGTGGATGCGACTGGTGCGCGACCTCGACTCGGAACGCCGTGCGCGCATCCGCACCGAGGAACGCGCCGAGATCGCCGCCCACCTGCACGACTCGGTGCTGCAGACGCTCGCCCTGATCCAGAAGCAGTCCGAGTCGCCGCGCGAGGTGAAGCGCCTGGCCCGCGGCCAGGAACGCGAGCTGCGCAGCTGGCTCTACGGCCGCGAGGTGGGCGAGCAGCCGCACTCCATGAGCGTCGCGATCGCCCAGGTGTGCGCGGAGGTGGAGGACGACTTCGCCATCGCCGTCTCGCAGGTCGTGGTCGGGGACTGCGAGCTGGAGGACGGGATGTTCGCGCTGGTCCAGGCCTCGAAGGAGGCGATGGTCAACGCCGCCAAGCACGCGGGGGTGGGCGAGGTGAGCGTCTACGCCGAGGTCGAGCCGGACAAGGTGACGGTCTTCGTGCGCGACCGGGGCAAGGGGTTCGACCCCGAGGCCGTGCCGGAGGACCGGCATGGCCTCGCGGGCAGCATCCGGGGGAGAATGACGAGGCACGGCGGGGAGGTGCGACTGCGCACGGCTCCGGGAGAGGGGACCGAGGTGCAGCTCGAGATGCCGAGGAAGCAGGAGGCCAGGACGTGAGCGTGAGGGTGTTCCTGGTGGACGACCACGCGTTGTTCCGCGCCGGGGTGAAGGCGGAGCTCGACACGATCACCGAGGAGATCGAGGTGGTCGGCGAGGCAGGCGGCGTGGGCGAGGCGGTCGCGGGCATCTCCCACCTCAAGCCGGACGTCGTGCTGCTGGACGTGCACATGCCCGACGGCGGCGGCGCCGAGGTGCTGCGCCAGATCCGCACCAAGATCCCCGAGGTCACGTTCCTCGCCCTGTCGGTCTCCGACGCCGCCGAGGACGTCATCAACGTCATCCGTGCCGGTGCGCGCGGCTACGTCACCAAGACGATCTCCAGCCAGGAGCTGGTCAGGGCGGTCGTGCGGGTGTCGGAGGGCGACGCGGTGTTCTCGCCGCGGCTCGCCGGGTTCGTGCTGGACGCGTTCGCCGACCGGCCGGGTGCCGCGCCGATCAGCGACCCCGAGCTCGACCTGCTCACACCGCGCGAACGCGACGTCTTGCGGCTGCTCGCCCGTGGCTACGCTTACAAGGAAATCGCGTCCGAGCTGTTCATCAGCGTGAAGACGGTGGAGACGCACGTGTCGAGCGTCCTGCGGAAGACCCAGCTCTCCAACCGGTACGAGCTCTCCCGCTGGGCCACGGATCGCAGACTGGTCTGAGGGGCTTTGGTCAAAAGGGTCGCCCGCGGTGCCACCGAGGTGCTGGCGCCGTGGGTCTGGGTGATCTTGCTGCCGTTCGCCGTGGCTGCGGCGACGGAGAACGTGTGGAAGACGCTGCTGTGGGGGTTCGTGGTCGCCTTGACGGCGTCCGTCATCCCCATGGCCGTCATCGTGCGTGGTGCGCGCAAGGGCAAGTGGGACGGCCACCACGTCACGAACCGCGAGGGCCGGCTGGTTCCGCTGGTCACGGCCGGTGCGTCGCTGGCGGCCGGCACGGTGATCATGGTCCTGGGCGACGCCCCCAGGTCGATGCTCGCGCTGGCGGGCAGCATGTTCGCCTCGCTGGTCGTCAGCATGGCGATCACGTTCGGGCTGAAGTGGAAGATCTCGCTGCACGCGGCCGTGGCGTGGGCCGCCGTCGTGACGCTGGCGATCGTCCACGGCCCGTGGTGGCTGCTGCTGGCGTTGCCGGCGGCGCTGGTGTCCTGGTCACGCGTCGAGCTCGGTGACCACACGACGGGTCAGGTGCTGGCCGGGTCCGTGATGGGCGTGGTCGTCGGCGGCGGGGTGTTCTGGCTGCTCACCTGATCTGGGTGATGCTGGTGATCTTCATGGCGTTGTTGACGGCGGCGACCTCTGCCTCGTAGACGCCGGTCTTCTGCTCGCCCAGATCCGTCTGCAACGCCAGGTCGAACGTCACCACCCAGTTCGGCCCGTGCGAACGGACGGGAATCGACGACAGGGTGCACTTGACCGAGGAGTAGCCCCTCCACCGGGCCACGTACTTCTCGATCGGCTCGGTGGCCCGCTCGTAGAGGTTCTGCCACGCCGTCTCGGGGTCTTCGGGGAGCTTGCCGTAGTGCTCGACCACGAACCCGGCCGCTTCGCCCGCGGTGAAGTAGCGGGGCTGTTCCGGCTGGTCGAACTGGCCCTGGTTGACCGGGGTCTCGTCGCCGCCGGTGCCACCCCAGTACGCGGCCGCCGCGCCACCGCCGATCCCCAGCAGCGCGATGACCGCCAGGATGATCAGGATCCGGCGGTTCGGGGGCTTGAGCCTGCGTTGCCGCGGCGGGATCTGCAACGGCTGCGAGGGCTGCGGTTCGGCGCCCAGCAGGTCGGCAGCCTCCTGCGCCGTGGGCCGGTCCTTCGAGTCCTGCGAGAGCAGCCTCATCAGCAACGGCGTGAGCTCGCCCGCGCTCTTCGGGTCGCGCAGCTGCCCGCTCGCCGCCCGGTAGATGAGGCCGAAGCTGTTGTCGCTCGGCCCGAAGACCGACTCGCCCTCGATCGCCGTGTAGATGGTGGCGCCGAGCGAGAACACGTCGGACGCCTCGTCCGGCTGCTCCCCGCGCGCCACCTCGGGCGCCAGGTACGCGGGCGTGCCGGAGATCATGCCGGTGTCGGTCATCGTGCCGTCGCCGGTGGCCTTGGAGATGCCGAAGTCGGTGATCTTGACCGTGCCGTCGTGGCCGATCAGGACGTTGCCCGGCTTGATGTCGCGATGTACGAGCCCCGCCGCGTGCGCCGCCGCGAGGGCCGAGGCGACCTTGGCCCCGATGCTCGCCGCCTGAGCCGGCTTGAGCGGCCCGCGTTCGGCGATCAGCGCCGACAGACTGTGCGAGGCCAGGTACTCCATGACGATGAACGGCTCTTCGTCGTCGCTGCCCACGACGTCGAACACCGCGATCGCGTGCTGGTGGTGCAGCCGGGCGGCGTTGCGCGCCTCCCGCATCGCCCGCTGGTGATCGCCCGTCACGAGCTGCTTGACGGCGACCTCGCGGGCCAGGACCTCGTCCCGTGCACGCCACACGACGCCCATCGCTCCGCTGCCGATGCGCTCGATCAGCGTGTAGCGGCCCCCGATGGTTGTCACACCCTGAGACTAATCAATCGCGGAGACGAGCATCCCCGGTTCCCTGCCCAAGGGGTGGTGCAGATCGCTCCGAGCCGAGTTCACCGGTGGGGACTCGCTGCTGTGACTCGCCCGGACCTGTTGAGACGTGCCCTCCGCCGCTGCCCACGGCGTCCGGCACTCACCGCGGTGGTCTGGAGGTGACGAGCTGATCGGCCACGCTGCCCCGCGTGCCGGCACCTCGTCCCGCGCCCTGCTGACCACCGAGAGGGACTAGTCGATCGTCGACACCAGCTTCTGCAGCTCGCGGTCGAAGTCGATCCACAGGTCCTCCTCGCCCGGCTGGACGACGTCGTACGAGCTGTCCAGGAACTCCGCCACGTCCTCGGCGACGGCGCTGAGGATGGCGAACCCGGTGGGCGCGTTCAGCTCGACCAGGACGCGCTCGGGGTCGTCGGAGGCCGGGCGGACCAGGATGTCGCCCTCACCGGACGGCGTCAGCAGGCCGTCGGCCAGCAGGTCGCGGGCGAACATCCACTCGACGCGGCCGGAGCCGGTGAAGAAGACGACGGCGACGGCGTACGGGTCCTCCGGGTCGTAGACGAGCTCGGCCTCGACGGGGGCCGGGGCCGCTCCGGGGGCGAGGAGCTGAAAAGTCGTCCGGGTGGTGACCTTCAGGTTTTCGTTGTTCATGTCGATGTCCTTCCCAGGCTGGTCTCCATGTCCGCTCACAAAGAGGAGACGGCCAACCAGCTCGACAAGGACGCGATTCGTCTCGGAACCATCCTATTGGGGGAGACGTGCGTCTCACCCTTCAGCGTTTGACCAGGTCGCGCGTCTCGTTTGGTGAGACGGTCTGACCAGCCGAGACGGGCTGCCGACGGGTCAGCGCGACGCCCAGCAGGACCACCAGCATGCCGGCGACGACCCTTGCGTTCAGTTGCTCTCCGAGGAAGATCGCTCCAAGGAGTACTGAAACCACGGGCAGAAGGTAACCGACCGTAGTCGCCGTGGTGGCTCCCTCGTCGGCGATGACGCGGTAGTTGAGGATGAACGCGACGCCGGTGCCGAAGACGCCCAGGATCGTCACCGCGACCACGCCGATCCAGTGCAGGTGCAGCGGCTGCAGGCCCCCGAACGGCAGCGCGAGGATCAGCATCCCCATCGCGGTGGTCAGCTGCATCGCGGCGAGCTGCGTCGAGGTCGCACCCGTGTTGACCAGGTAGCGGCCGGCGTAGGAGTAGCCGATCGCGTAGCTCGCGGCGC
The DNA here is from genome assembly GCF_050936595.1 of Lentzea sp. CA-135723. Classification (NCBI taxonomy): domain Bacteria; kingdom Bacillati; phylum Actinomycetota; class Actinomycetes; order Pseudonocardiales; family Pseudonocardiaceae; genus Lentzea; species Lentzea sp. CA-135723. The sequence goes on from NZ_JBNJMK010000001.1 coordinate 6,489,598, forward strand.
CGATGAGGCACAGCACGGCACCCCAGCTCGCGATGCTGTTGGCCGACTGCCACGGCGCGAAGATCAGCAGCACGCCCGCGAAGCCGAGTCCGAGACCGAGCATCCGAACCAGGTTGCTGATCTTCTCCGACCCCAGCACGAGGCCGATGGCCAGCGCGAACAGCGGGGTCGTGGAGTTCAGCACGCCGGAGACGCCCGAGTCGACGGTCTGGCCGCCGAACGCGAAGAGCGTGAACGGGATGGCGCTGCCGAACAGCGCCACGAAGAGCATGTGGCCCCAGATCCTGCGGTCGCGCGGCAACGTCATCTTGGCGATCGCGAGCACGACGAACAGCACGAGCGCCCCGAAGAACGTCCGCACGAGCGAGATCTGCATGGGCGCGAGCGAGCCGAGCGCGAGCTTCATCCACAGGAAGCTCGACCCCCACAGCAGGGCGAGCACGCCCATCCTGATCAACGTTCCGCGTTGGTTCACCCGTCCACCATGCGCCCTGCGACACCTGAAAACAATTTAATTGTTGTGGGAAACCTTTAAGCACCGCTGTAAGGTCGGACCATGCTGGACGTGCGACGAATGCAGGTGCTCAGGGCCGTCGTGAGCTCGGGCTCCATCACCGCGGCCGCGACGAACCTCGGCTACACCCCGTCCGCGGTGTCGCAGCAGGTGGCGGGCCTGGAGAAGCAGGCGGGGCTGCCGTTGCTGGAACGCGTCGGCAGGGGCATCAGGCCCACCGCGGCCGGCAGGCTGCTCACCGAGCACGCCGCCCGCCTCGCCGAGCAGCTGGCCGAGGCCGAGAGCGCCCTCACGGCGTTGCGCAACGGCTGCGCGGGCACCCTGCGCGTCCGCTACTTCGCCACGGCGGGAGCGGCCCTGGTGCCGCCGGCGGTGGCCACCTTCCGCGCCGAACGCGCGGGCGTGGAACTGGACCTCAAGCTCACCGAGCCGACCGACCCGTTCGTCGAGCTGGCGGCGGGCCGCGCGGACGTGGCCATCACGGTCCTCGAACCGGACGCCCCGGCCCCGGAGGGCATGGTCGCGCGACACCTGCTCGCCGACCCGTTCTACGCCGTCCTGCCGCGAGGCCACGCCCTCGCCCGCAAGCGCGTGCTGGACCTGGCCGAACTGGCCGACGAACCGTGGATCGACGCGGACTGCGGCACCCCGGGACCGTGCGCGAGCCTCGTGCGCAACGCGTGCGCGGGAGCCGGGTTCGCCCCGCAGGTGGCCGTGGAGAGCGACGACTACGCGACCGCCCAGGGGTTCGTGGCGGCCGGCCTGGGCGTGACGATCATCCCGAGGCTCGGGCTGGGCTACGCGCACCCCGGAGTGGTCCTGCGGAAGGTGCGCAACCCGGAGCCCGTCCGGCACATCCACGTGGTCTACCGCGAGGACGCCGCCTGGAACCCGGCCGTCCTCACCCTGGCCGAAGCCCTGGAGAAGGCGGCGCGGGCCTCCTGACGCGTCAGACCTGGCCGAGCGACCTGTCGCTGTGCAGGAAGAAGTTCGGGCTGGCCCACTGGAACGAGATGCCGCGCCGTTCCGTGGTCGTGCCGCCGTCCTTCTTCGTGTACTGGACCACGACTTCCCAGTAGAAGCCTTCTTTTTCGTTCGCCTCGACGACCTTGGCTTCCTTGATGCCGTTCCAGAAGTTCTGGAAGCCGGAGTAGCCGCCCGAGTAGCTGCCCTGGAAGTTGCCGTTGCCGAACTTCCAGGCGTCCTGAGGCGACGTGGGCGCGGTGCTGAAGTAGTCGTTCAGGAAGCCGCGCATGTCGTCGGGGGACGGCTGGGTCGTCCACTGGCCCGCCTTGCCGGCGGACTTCTGCGGCGTCGACGGCTTGGTCGGGTCGTTGCCCTTGGTCTGCTCGGTCGACGTGTTCGGGCCGGCGTTGTTGTCCGTGCCGCCACCGGTCTTGTCCGAGATCATGCTCGCGAACATGATCCCGATGACCGCGGCCGCCACGATGGCGAGCGCGGTGATGACCGTCGACTTCTTGTTCTTCGAGACCGACGACAGCGCCGAGGGCCGGGACTGCTTCGGGCGCTGCGAGTACTGCGGCGCGGCGGCCGGGCGGTGGTTCGACGGCGACTGCTGCGTGGGCATGGGACGCGGTGGCGTGCCCAGGTCGACCCTCGTCGCGTTGGGCGGCGGGGACTGCTGGACGTGCTGCTGCGGCGGGAGGGCGCGCGTGGCGGCCTGCTGCTGCGGCTGCTGCACGGGCGCACCGCGCCACGACGGCGGGTGCGTCGGCGCGACCACGGCGGGCGTGAAGGCGGGGGCGGCCTGACCGTTCGCGACGGCCGCGAGCGCGTCCCTGGCCTCGGCCATCGTCGGCCGGTCCTCCGGCTCCGCCCGCAGCAGGCGCATCAGCAGCGCCGTCAGCGGACCCGCGTTGCGCGGCGGGTTCACCTTGCCGGACGCGACCTTGTGCAGCAGCGCGATCGTGTTCTCGCTCAGCCCGAACGGCGGTTCGCCCTCGATCGCCGCGTACAGCGTCGACCCCAGCGAGAACACGTCCGACGGCGAGCCGGGGTCGTAGCCCTTCGCCACCTCGGGTGCGAGGTAGGCGGGGGTGCCCGCGAGCATGCCCGTCGCGGTCACGGTGACGTCACCGGTCGCGCGCGAGATGCCGAAGTCGGTGATCTTGACGGTGCCGTCGTCGCCGAGCAGCACGTTGCCGGGCTTGATGTCGCGGTGCACGATGCCGGCGTTGTGCGCGGCGGCCAGCGCGGAGGCGACCTGCATGCCGATCGACGCCACGTCGCGCGGCGGGAGCGTGCCACGCTCCGAGAGCACCGCGGAGAGGCTCTTCGACGGCAGGTACTCCATGATCAGCCACGGCTGGCTGTCGTCCTCGGCCACGTCGTAGACGGCGACCGCGTGCGGGTGCTGCAGGCGTGCCGCGATGCGGCCCTCGCGCATGGCCCGTCTCTTCGCCTCGTCCGTGTCGGATTCGGCCAGGCCGGGTTGCAGGAGGAGCTGCTTGACCGCGACAGTGCGGTGCAGGCGTTCGTCGTGTGCCGTCCAGACGACGCCCATGGCGCCACTGCCGATCCGCTGGCTCAATCGGTAGCGACCAGCGACCAATCGGCCATCATCGGTCACAGTTGCTCCCCGCTGTGCGGTCATGTGCTCTCTGTTCAACGGCTGATCACACCTTCGGGTTCAGCTCACCCCAATAGGTGTGGGTACCCACCTTACGAGATTTCCACGGCCCAACCACGCTTAGCCCGGTCAGTTCGACGGGTCCGCCGAACTCGGTGGGGGCGAAGACGGCGGGGGCGAGCTCGGAGGCTTCGCACTCGTCGTCGTGGTGGTCGTCGTAGTAGTCGTCGTGGTGGTCGTAGTTGTCGTCGTCGTAGTGCTAGACGTCGTTTGCTGCGTTGTCGTTGCCTCGGGGGTGGTTGTGGTCACCTCGGGCAACGAAGATGTCGGTTCCACCGTTTGCGAGCTGCTCGCGGGCGGCGCCGACGGGGTGTTCGGTTCCTTGTTGAAGACCCCGAGTGCGACCATCAGACCGCCGATTACCAGCAACAACGCCAGAACCACCGCCGCGATCACGAGCGGCCGGTTGTTCTCCTGGCCCCTCGCGGGTGCCATCGGCGGAGCGGTCCGCGGCGGCGACGTGCGCGGGGCCGGGCGGACCACGCGGGTCCGTTCGGGCTCCACGATCGTCGTCGGGTCGGGCCCGGCCACCACCGACAGCCCGGTGAACGACGGCGAGCGGTCGTGCGCCACGGCGTTCAGCACGTCCCGCGCCTGCGACATGGTCGGCCGGTCTTCCGGCTCGAAGTTGAGCAGGTACAGCAGCGTGTCGGCGAGCGGGTGGTCGACGGTCGGCGGGTTGATCCGCCCGGCCGCGACGGCGTGCAGAACACCGAGAGTGTTCTCGCTCACTCCATAGGGCGGTTCGCCCTCCATCGCGGCGAACAGCGTCGAACCGAGCGAGTAGACGTCCGAGGCGGGCGTCGGGTCCTGGCCGCGCGCGATCTCCGGCGCGAGGTACGCGGGCGTGCCGGCGATCAGGCCGGTCTTGGTGACCGTGATGTCGTCGGACGCGCGCGAGATGCCGAAGTCGGTGATCTTGACGACGCCGTTCTCGGCGATCAGCACGTTGCCGGGCTTCACGTCGCGGTGCACGATCCCGGCCGCGTGTGCCGCCGCGAGAGCCGCCGCGCACTGGGCGCCGATGCTGGCGACCTCGACCGGGTCCATCGGCCCGCCCTCTGCCAGCGCGTCGGCGAGGCTGTAGGACGGCAGGTACTCCATGACCAGGCACGGGACGCCGTCTTCCTCGACGACGTCGTACACGGCGATGGCGTTCGGGTGGTGCAGCTTGGCGGCGATGCGGCCCTCGCGCATGGCGCGCTGAATCGCCTCGTCCTGCTCCTTCTCGTCCAGGCCGGGCGCCAGCAGCAGCTGCTTGATGGCGACTTCGCGGCCGAGGCGTTCGTCGTGGGCGCGCCAGACGATGCCCATCGCGCCGGAGCCGATGCGGTCGAGGAAGCGGTAGCGGTCGGCGATCAGACGGCCGTCCGATGTTCCGGACGTCGTCACGAGCTCACCTCGGGGGTGCGCGAAGGCGTGACTGCGGCAACGGCAGCAGGTCCCACGCTCGTGCTCCTCGTGCGGTAGTCAGCGGGTCGTCCGGAATGCCCGCACAGGGTACCTGTCGAGGGCTGCCGCTGAGCTACCTGTCGTGCCTCAGTTCGCCGGGGCGAAGAAGTCGAATCCGCCGACGGTGTCGCCCACGGTGTTGAGCACCGGGTCGAGGAGACCGAGGTCCACGCTCACGTCGACCGGGTTGGACGTCGGGGGCAGCGCGGTCTCGGACTTCGGCGGCGTCGTGCTGCCGCTCGGCGGCGGGGTGGTCGACGAGCTCGGCGGCGCGGGCGTCTCGCTGGACGGCGGCGTGCTCGGGGTGGTCGTCTCGGTGGACGTCGGCGGCGTCGTGGAGGTCGAGGTCTCCGTGGACGGCGTCTGCGTCTGCTGGGTCTGCTGCTGCGTCGGACGCTTCTGCTCGGTCTGGACGTACGGCGCGACGCGCGTCGTCGGGTCCGAGGTCGTCGTCTCCGCCTGCTGCGTCTCGGTGGCGTCGGCCTGCTGCGTCTTGTTCGACGGCAGCTTCACGACGCCTTCGGTGCCGCCGCTCGCGACGCGGGCCTGGCCGCGCTCGTCGAACCGCACCTCGGCGAGGGGGCGCTCATCCGGCGAGGACAGCCAGGAGGAGGCGGCGAACGCCACGGAACCGCAGATGATGACGCCACCGCTGGCCGCGGCGGCCAGCTTGCCGACGGTGAACCCGCCGCGCTGCGTGTCGTCGGCACGGCCTTCACGGCGCAGCAGCTCGGTGATGTGCAGCTCCTTCATGGGCTGCTTCTTGAGCTTGCCGGGCACCTTGACCGGCTTGAACTTGACCGTCGGCTCGAACGCCTCTGGGGTGATGTCGTCGGTGATCACCGGGATCTCCGCGGTCTCCGCCTCGCGGCGGGCGATCAGCTCGGCGACCGACAGCTGTCCGGTCGACTCAGCGGATCCGGTCAACCGCCGACGATGGTCCTCAATCGACACCGCTCGTTCACCCTTCCAAGTTCGCGTTCGCGCACTGGCGGGAACATGGATACCGAATCGTGACCCGAGATGTAACCCCTTCGGGGGAATTTTCACGATCGAAACAGGGTTTCAGAGACGAACGGTCACCGTTCGACTGCGAACGGCGATCCCAGTTGGGCGCGACCTAACTCCGCTGCGCCGAAAGGACCTCGGTGCCGACGATCCGCGGCTGAGTGGTTGACGTGAGCCAGAAGAGCTGTTCGATCCGCAGCCAGCTGCCGTCCGCCTCCTGCATCGAGACGACCGCGAGCACCGATCCGTCCGGCCGCACCGACGTCTGGTCGACGTTGACCGTCCTGATGGTTCCCCAGGACTTCACGAACTCGGCGGGGCTCGCGCCGACCAGCTCCGGAGACAGCAGCTTGGCCGCCGCGCCGGGCTTGGTCGTGAGCAGCTCGTAGAACTTCTTCACCACGTCCACCTGCGGCAACGGGCCGACGGAGACCTCGGGCGTGGCCGAGTCGGCCGTCTCCTGCGCGCTGGGTTCCAGCAGCAACGCGGACGGCTGCGGCATGGGCACGGCGGTGCCGGTGGTCGGCACGGGCGGGCGTTCGTTCGGCAGCTGGGCCGAGAGGACGTCGGGTCGCAGGGCGCTCGACCCGGACAGCGCGACGGGCCGTTCGGAGACGGGCACGCCGGCGTTGTCGGGGCGCTTGCCCGCGAGGATCGCCGCACCCGCGATGGACGAGACGAGCACGATCGCGCCCGTCAGCAGCCCGGCGACCCGGCCGGCTCTGCTGGGCTTGGTGTCGCGCCTGCGGCGACCGGGCACGACGGGGATCACGGCCGTCGTGGCCGTCATGTTCTCCGTGGGGCCGAGCAGGGACGTGACCAGGGCGTCCGTGGCGGCATCCTCGTTGGAGAGGATGCGGATGGAGGTCGGCTGCTGCTTGATCAGCTCGGCCACGCTGATCGAGCCGGCGCGGTTGTGCCGCCGTCCGGTCGTCGCCGCGGGACGCTGCACTGCTCTGGCCTCCGTACTGTCCGTGTTCGCCTGAAGACGTACCGTGGCACTGCCCGAACACGCCAGTCTCCGGGTGAACTTCATCCGATCGTGGCGGCCGGCGGTGCCCAGCAAACGCTCGGCGGTGCTACTTACTACGTTCGGTAGCTCCGGCCGTGACCTTTAGCCACTTCAGCCACCGACCTTCAACCGTTCACCGTTGATGAGCGGGAGGTCGCCGAGGGTGAAGCTGAGCTCGCGCTGTTCGGTGCTGACCGAACCGTCCTTCTTCGTCACCTGGAGCAGGCTCACGGTGAGGCCCTTGCTCGGGTCGACGGCGATCTCCTTCACCTCGATCAGCGAGATGTCGGCGAGCCTGCCCTCCAGCAGCGCGCCGGCGTTCGAGCGCACGGTGTCCGTGGTCATGGCCAGCGCGGTGTCGGCGTTCGTCGCCATCTCGCGGTAGAAGTGCTCGGTCTGCGTGGCGATCTTGCCGCCGTCGACCACGGGGGCCTGCGTGACCGGCACGGTCGTGATGACCGGCGGCGCCGACCCGGACGGCTTGGGGGCGGGCGTTCCGCTCTGACCGGTGCCGGTGCCCGCGGGGGAGGACGTGCGGGTGCCCGTGCCCGGAACCGGGGCGCCCCTGCCGGTGTTCGCGGCGGACGGCTTCGTGCCCGTCGCGGACGGGCTGGTGCCGCCGGTGGGCAGCGCGGAGATGATCGGCACGTCCGACGGGTAGCCGGGCAGCCCGACCGTCTCGACCGCGCCGCCTCCGCCGACCAGCTTGGCCGCGGCGAAGCTCAGGCCCACGAGGACGAGGACCGACGAGACGACGGCGAACCAGGCGGCGCGCTTCCAGGTGCGCGGCGGCGTGACCGACGCGGGCACCAGGCCGATGTTGAACTTGCGCAGGCCATCGGTGTCCTGCAGCGGGTCGATCTGGCGGCGGCGGGGCAGCGGGATGCGATCGCCCCCGACGACGGGCCGCTGCGGCGGCGCGATCCCGTCGTCGAGTCGATGTTTGCCCGGCAGTTCGTCCATCCCGACACCCCTCTGCGACGCAATCAGAGTAGGGCCGTCTGGAGGTACCCAACCAACCAAAAGGGGGTGTTCAGGACGAGTGACACTCTTTTGTGTGAAGTTCCTACCTGGGTGGGAGTTGCGCTTGACCGCTGTTCAACTGCTTGCGGGTGTTCTGCACGCCGTTGAGCGCGACGAGACCGCTGCCGCCGGCGATCAGCGCGCCGATGATGTCGGCGCCCAGCGATGCGCCACCGGTGATCAGCAGGCCGATCACGGCTCCGGCGGTCGCGATGATGGCGGTCTTCCAGCGGCTGCGGACGAACTGCGCGACAGGTGCTCCGGACAGGCCCTTCTTGTTCGCGGCCGATCCGAGCATGCCCAGGTAAGCGTCGTGCGCCAAGGCGGCGAGCAGGCCGGCGATGGCGATCAGTGCGGCGATGAGGCCCATGACTCCAGTGTGCCTCCAGATTTTTTCGATGGACCATCCGTGATCGCCCTGATATCCGATTCGGGTGGACATGTTCTGGCACGACGACTGCCTCGAGCACGACGCCGGTGAGGGCCTGTGGGAGCTGCCGGGCTCCTGGCCGTGGCTCGACGTGGCCGAGCCGCACCCGGAGAACGCCGCGCGGTTGCGCACGTTCCGGCACGCGCTGACGCACGGCCCGGTGGCGCCGCACCTGACGTGGCACGAGGGGCGGCATGCGTCCGTTGACGAGCTTCTGCGCGTGCACACGGCCGGGTACTTGGACTCGTTGCGCGTGTCCGAGCGTGTGGCGCTGGAAGTGAACACGGTCGTAGGGCCGGAAACGTGGCGTGCGGCGTGCGCGGCGGCGGGAACGGCGTTGGCGGCGTTGGAGTCCGGCGCGCCCATCGCCTACGCGCTCGTGCGTCCGCCGGGCCACCACGCGCAGCCGGACATGGCGGACGGCTACTGCTTCGTGAACAACGCGGCGCTGGTGGCGGAGACCGCGCGGCGCCAAGGGAAGCGGGTCGCGGTCCTGGACTGGGACGTGCACCACGGCAACGGCACGCAGGAGACGTTCTACGACCGCCCGGACGTGCTGACGATCTCGGTGCACATGCGGCACGGCGCGTGGGGCACGAACCACCCGCAGACGGGCGCGCCATCAGAAGTGGGTGCCAACGGCAGGAACGTGAACATCGAACTGTCGCTCGGTGCGGGCGACACGGCGTACATGCGCGCGCTCGACGAGATCGCTTTCCCTCTGCTGCGCGACTTCCAGCCGGACCTGTTGGTGTGCGCGTCCGGGTTCGACGGGTCGGCGTTCGACCCCAACGGCCGGCACAACCTCACGGCGGACGGGTACCGCGAGATCGGCAGGAGAGTGGCGTCGTCCGGGACGCGGGTCGTGCTCACCCAGGAAGGCGGCTACCTGCGCGGCTACTCGGCGTTGTGCCTGCACGCGCTGGCCGAGGGGCTGCTGCGGCTGCCGGAGCCGTTGCTCGGGGACCCGCTGGCCTACGTGCCGGACGACACCCAGCTGGTCGACGCCGACCTCGACCGGGTCCGCGCGGCGCTGAAGCCTTTTTGGCCCGGCGTGCTGTGACGCCGGGCCACCACTGGTGGAACTACCTACCGAGCGGGCCGCGGCCCATCTTGAGCAGGATCATCGCGAGGTCCTTGCCCTCGGGGCCGAGCGGCTTGTAGCGGTTGAGCACGTCGATCTCGCGGTTGTGCACGATCTTCGTGCCGCCGGCCGCCATGCGGGCCGCGCCGATGATCTTGGATACCTCGACGCGCCGTTGCACGAGGCGAAGGATCTCCGCGTCGAGGTGGTCGATCTCCTCGCGCAGCTCGTTGATGTCGGGTTCGGTGGTGGTGTCCATCACTGGTTGACCTCTCGGGGAACTTCGAGTCCTTGGCCCGGAAGCGACGAAGCCCCGGGGTCCGATGGACTCCGGGGCTTCGTGGTTGGCTTTGTCAGCGCTGGACGACCACGGGAGCCGGAGTCCGGTTCCCGTAGAAAAACTCGAAGTACGTCGCGCGCATGGCCCTAGTCTGCCACAGAATGAGTTCCTAGGCTGCCGTCGTCTCACATAGCGACCACCGGGAGTCATGTTGAAGTACGCACTCGGCGCAACCGCTGCTCTCGCGCTGTCCGTCGTGGTCATCCCCGCCGCCTCGGTCGTGCCGGCCGTCTCGGCGGAACCGGACTTCGCCACGATCGCGCTCACCGCGGGCAAAGGCTGGTCCGGAACGGGCAGTTGGAGCACCAGACCGGGCCAGTACCGGCAGGAGTTCACCGTCGGCATCACCAACACGGCGGGTCACGAGGAGCAGGGGCTCGACCTCTTCGTCTCGTTCCCGACCGACCGGCTAGACGTCACCTCCTACGAGGGGCGCGGCTGGGACTGCTGGGACGTGAACGACGGTCCCGGCGCCGAAGGTCTCAGGTGCACGCAGAACCACCTGATCGTGGACAAGGAGGCGTGGCCGGCGCTGAAGATCCACACCAGCGTCGTCAAGTGGGAGCACTACAACGACAGCATCGACGTGTACGCCGAGGCAGGAGGACATGCCAAGGTGCACGCCGGGCAGTTGTTCAAGATCGACACCAGCACCTGATCGAACAGGTTTCTCGAACACATGGTCGGGCGGTACCGGATTTGTCGGTGCCGCCCGGTACCGTGGATGGACGATGAGCGCCTTGTTCGACTTGCCCTCAAGTCCCCCCGTTTCCCGCGCGGGCCACCTGCTCGACGACCTGAACCCCGCGCAGCGCCGTGCCGTCGAGCACGCCGGTTCGCCCCTGCTCGTGGTGGCGGGCGCCGGCTCCGGCAAGACGCGCGTCCTCACCCGGCGGATCGCGTACCTGCTCGCGGAACGTGACGTGCACCCCGGCCAGATCATGGCCATCACGTTCACGAACAAGGCGGCCGCCGAGATGAAGGAGCGCGTCGCCGACATGGTGGGCGCGCGCGCCCGTTCGATGTGGGTGTCGACGTTCCACTCGATGTGCGTCCGCGTGATGCGCCGCGACGCCAAGACGCTGGGCCTGTCGTCGAACTTCTCGATCTACGACAGCGACGACACCCGCCGCCTCATCACCCTCGTCGCGCGAGACCTCGACCTGGATCCGAAGAAGTACGCGGCCCGCACCCTCGCCGTGCACATCTCGAACCTCAAGAACGAGCTCATCGACCCGGAGACCGCCACCGCCCAGGCCACCAACGACCTGGAACGCCGCGTGGCCGAGGTCTACACGGTCTACCAGCGCCGCCTGAGCGAGTCGAACTCCCTCGACTTCGACGACCTGATCATGAGGACCGTCGAGCTCCTGCAGACGTTCCCGGACGTGGCCGAGCACTACCGCCGCCGCTTCCGGCACGTCCTGGTCGACGAGTACCAGGACACCAACCACGCGCAGTACACGCTGGTGCGCGAGCTCGTGGGCAAGGCGGGCGGCGAGCTCCCGCCGGCCGAGCTCTGCGTGGTGGGCGACGCCGACCAGTCGATCTACGCCTTCCGCGGCGCGACGATCCGCAACATCGTGGAGTTCGAGCGCGACTACCCGGACGCGACCACGATCCTGCTGGAGCAGAACTACCGCTCCACCCAGAACATCCTGACGGCGGCGAACGCCGTCATCTCCCGCAACCCGAACCGCCGCGACAAGACGCTGTGGTCCGACCTCGGCGAGGGCGAGAAGATCGTCGGCTACGTCGCCGACAACGAACACGACGAAGCGGCGTTCGTCGCCAACGAGATCGACCACCTGGTCGACAGCGGCGAGGTCAACAACTCCGAGATCGCCGTCTTCTACCGCACCAACAACCAGTCGCGGGTCTTCGAGGAGATCTTCATCCGCCTCGGCCTCCCGTACCGGGTGGTCGGCGGCGTCCGCTTCTACGAGCGCCGCGAGGTCCGCGACGCCCTCGCCTACCTGCGCACGCTGGCCAACCCGGAGGACACGGTCTCGCTCCGCAGGATCCTCAACGTCCCGAAGCGAGGAATCGGCGACCGGGCGGAAGCCTGCGTCGCCACCTACGCCGAACGCGAGCGGATCAGCTTCGCCGCGGCCCTCCGCGAAGCCGTCGAAGACCGGGTCCCGCTCCTGAACCCGCGCTCCCGCAACGCGATCGCGGGCTTCGTGGAGATGATGGACCAGCTCGGCGAAATGGTCGCGCGCGAAGACGACGTGGCCGACATCCTCGAAGCCGTCCTCGAAAAAACGGGCTACCGCACCGAACTCGAAGCCAGCGAGGACCCGCAGGACCACACGAGGATCGAAAACCTCAACGAGCTGGTCACCGTCGCCCGCGAGTTCACCGAACTGGAACTCCCGGAGGGCGCCGACCCGGTCCCGTCCCTCCCGGCGTTCCTGGAACGCGTCTCCCTGGTCGCGGACGCCGACTCGATCCCGGACGCGGACTCCGACGGCGTGGTCACCCTGATGACCATCCACACCGCCAAGGGCCTCGAATACCCGGTCGTCTTCAGCACGGGCTGGGAAGACGGCGTCTTCCCCCACATGCGAGCCCTGGGCGACCCGGCGGAACTGGCAGAAGAACGCCGCCTCGCCTACGTGGGCATCACCAGAGCCCAACGCCGCCTCTACCTCTCCAGAGCGCTGGTCCGCTCGGCCTGGGGCCAACCGTCAGCCAACCCGGCGAGCCGCTTCCTGGGCGAAATCCCGCAGGACCTGCTCGACTGGCGCCGAGTAGAACCCTCCCGCGCAGCCCCGACAGCAGCCACCACCTGGGGCCGCTCAGCCTCAGGCGGCATAGCCTCGCGCGGCCTGAGCCGCCCAGCCCCGGGCAAGGCGGGCTGGAAGGACGCCCCGGCCATGAAGCTGGAAGTGGGCGACCGAGTGACCCACGACAAGTACGGCCTGGGCCGGGTAGTGGCCGTGGACGGCGCGGGCCTGCGAGCCACCGCCACCATCGACTTCGGAGGCTCGGGCACGGTCCGCCTGATGCTCATCGGCAGCGTCCCGATGACCAAGCTCTAACCAGCCACACACGCAGCCACGACCAAGGCCTGCGACCGCCAGCCCACCAGGGCGGGGTCGCAGGCCTTGGTGGTGTTTGGGCGGCCTGCGGGTGTGGTGCGCGCGGTGGATGGGGGCGGTGGACGGCGGGTGCGGTGGATGCGATGGGCGGGGGTGGTGGATTGGTGTGTGGTGGATGGGCGCGGTGGACGGCGGGTGCGGTGGATGCGATGGGTAGGGGTGGTGGATGGGTGCGTGTGGTGGATGGGTGCTGTGGACGGCGGGTGCTGTGGACGGCGGGTGCTGTGGGCGCGGCGGGCGCCTGCCAGGACGACGCAAAGGGCCAGCGAAGCCGAAGGCGAGCCACCACAAGTCCCGCGAGGCCGAAGGCGAGCCGTCTTTCCCATACGCGCCGGGTGGGGTGGCTTCGTCACGAGTCGTGCCACAGCTCTCGCTGCACCTGAGGAGGGGTGTCAAACCGCCACGCTCTTCGGCGGTTTGACACCCCTCCTCAGGTGTGGCCCGCTCTTGGCTCGACTCGTGACGAAGCCACCCCACCAACGCAACCAACCTACGAAACAGCAAGCCGCCCAACACAAACAGGCGTGCCATCTACCTGCCGAGGGCGCTGGCCCCGGCTTTTGATCAGATTGGCGGGGTCCGGGGCAGCGCCCCGCGCACGAAACAGGAACCCGCCCACACCAACGCGCCCACCCGCAAACCCGCACACCAAACGCACCCCAACTTACGGAACGCCAACGACCCGCAGACACAAGTCACAACCCACCCCGAACCGGACCACCCCCACCCGCCCTGACCAGCAGCTTCACCAAATCTTGGGAAAATCCGCAGAAATCCGGAAAACCAGCGCAACGACTGCCGGGTAGGTGCGTCTATGTGGGTGTCGCAAGCAGCACAGCCGTGGAACGTTCGGGGCGGTCCACAGCACAACGAGCAGCCTGCAGACGAAGGGGAGCGAAGGGACGGCGGGGGCCCAACTTCGCGGCGAAGTGCGGCCGGACCGAACGGGAGAGCGGTCCGGCCGCACTGTCCAACCAGGCCGCTCGGCCACGGCCGAGCAGGATCGACGCAGGTCAGCATGCCTGCGTTCAAAAATTGTCAGACCCTCCGAGCAGAATCGTCCGCATGAGGCAGAACCCCCAGCGGAAGAGCTCAAGATGGATCACGTACTGGCCGGCGCCCTGCACGAACGTGTGTTCGCAATCCTCAACCAGCTGGAATCCCCGGACACCATCAGGCTGGTCGAAGCCTGGCGCACTCTGTTGCGCCACCACGAACCAACGGAGAGCGGGGCCTGCAAGGCGTGCGGCCCACGCTGGCGCAGGCACATGTGCTCGGTCTGGCGGGTAGCGGCGACCTACTTCGTCCACGAAGTCTGAGCCACTCGAACCGGCCCCGCGTCCTCGACCCGCAAGGCCACCTGAGACCCACTGGCCGACTCGGGCCACTCGCAGTCAGCCCGAAATCCACAGCCAACTCGAGGCCACTCGCAGTCGGCCCTGAACTCACAGCCGACTCGGGACCACTCGTGGTCAACCTGGAGCCGGCCTGGGGCGGTGCTGGAGCGACGCTAGAGGCTCCTGGGCCGCAAGAGCCCCCTGAGGCGATGAACCCCACCACACCCACCCCTGGAGGTGGCGAAGCCCGAGAACGCCCGTCAGAAAGCTACTGAGCCGTAGTTCAACAAAATCCGAACCAGGAGCCGCGACCCGAAACCAAACAAGCCGCAGCCCGAACCTCAAAGCCCGCGAACCCACCCAAAGCGCGAACCGAAGGTCCGCAACCTGGAGCGAGGGTCAGACGGTAACGCCGCGCTCATTCAGCCAGCCCAGCGGGTTGATCTTCTGGCCGCCCGGGTTCCACACCTCGAAGTGCAGGTGGGGACCGGTCGAGAAGCCGCGGTTGCCCATGCGGGCGATCTGCTGGCCGGCCTTGACCTGCTGGCCTTCCTTGACGCTGTACGTGTCGACGTGGCCGTAGACGGTGATGGTGCCGTCCTCGTGCTGCACGCGCACCCAGAGGCCGAAGCCGGAGGCCGGGCCCGCCTCGATCACGACGCCGTCGGCGGCGGAGAGGATCGGGGTGCCGATGGGGCCGGCGATGTCGATGCCGAGGTGCATGGTGCCCCAGCGGCCGCCGTAGCCGGAGGTGAAGTCGCCGGCCGCGGGGCGGACGAACTTCGGGCGCTTCTTCTCGGCCTCGACGGCCTCGCGCTCGGTGGTGAGCTGCTGACTGCGCAGGAGCTTGGCGGCCTCCGCGGAGCCCTCTGACGTGGTCTTGGAGACCGCGAGGATCTGCGGGGCGGGGGCGGTGTCGCCGCCGACGCCGTCGAAGGTCGCGGCGCCACCGGAGTGGTTCGCGAGCTGGACGTCGGTGCTGTCGTCGGTGGCTGCCTGGCCGAGTTGGCCGGCGCCTGCCGCGGCGAACGCGCCTACGGCGACTGCGGCGACGACGATGCGTCCGCGAAGCGCCGACGGTGGCGGGGGGAGCCGGTGGGAGCTGACCGGACGCACGGATGCGCGGTCGACTGCCTCTTCAAGCGCAGCACTGCGTTCATGGCCGCCGGGGGAGCGGTGGTGACTCAAAGCTTGCCCTTCCGCCTTCGGGGAGCCTGATCGGGCGGACAACCGGGCGGGGGATTCCCGGCGAGTCAGGATTCGGGGTTCTGACTCGGTGTCCTTCTGTGATCAGACCGTGACAACGGACCGGGGGACAGTAACGGCGCGGAGGCTCGGAGGGCAAACCCCAGTTCGTTATGTCCTGCGAACGGGCGGCAACCAGCGGGTTTCAACTGTCAACTGTGACTGTCGGTCAGGCCAGGGGGCCGACACGCCTCACCACCGGCGGCGATGGGGTGAGTTGACAAGTCATCCGATCGGGTGATGGCCGTCACAACTACGTGAAGAGTCCTCGTGTCAACCGGCAAAGAAAGGTGACCTGAATCACGTATCTGGTGCTCTTCGACGAGTAACGACGAGTGCTCCAGCCGGGCGTTGCGCTGCGGCACGATGATCTGATCCATCTCCGACCACACCACCACGAACCGGGTGCGGCACGGGCGGCACGGTTCGGCCAACTCGGACAGCAGCTCCGAACCCGGACGCAGCTGCCGCGTCAGGGGCGTCGGCAGCAGGTAGGCGGCGAGCGTGCCGCTGTGGGGCGTCCCCAAGGTCACGAGTGTGCGAACTCGTGAGTCGCCGTGCAGCCGTTGTACGTAATACCTGGCGATGAGCCCGCCGAGTGAATGGCCGACCACGTGCACCTGATCGGATCCGGTCTGCTCGCAGATCCGCTCGATGTGCGCGCCCAGCAGCGCGGCGGAACGGCGGACGTCACCGGTCAACGCCGTCAGCACGCTGTAGTTGATGGCGTGCACCACCCCGAAGCCCCGCCTTCGCAGAGCCCCCGACAGCACCGCGAAGGCGGAACGGTTGTCCCCGATGCCGTGCACCAGCACGATCGGGGTGCCCGCCGCGTCCATCGCCGAAACCATCAGGCCGCGCTGCCGGGGCGGCAGGCCGTCGGTGCGGTAGTGCCGGTACTGGCCTTCCGGCCGGAGCTGCTCCGTGATCGCGCCCCACGGGTAGAGCACCGCGTGGGCCGTCAACCAGGCCGCTTCCATGGCGACGCCGCGCATGCCGCCGGGCGTGGCCATCGCCCGCAGCGCCACCTTGACCTCTTCCGCGACGTCACGGGCCGTGTGCACGCCCCACCCGGCACGGTCCAGCGCCGCGTCGGTCAGACGCGTGAGCCAGGACCGGCCGTTGTCGCTCATATGAGCGACGGTAAGTGATGAAGTCACGACCTAGGAGTACCCAGCGGATGTTTTCCACACGCGAACGAATTTCGTCTTGATAGGAAGCCCAAGGTCACACGCAGTGCTGCTCAGGTCTTGCTAGGTTCGCCCGCGATGACTCGCACCGAGCTCGACAACCAGACCCCGGCGGCCGCCAGGCTGCGCACGTCCTGGGCCCTCGCCGCGGCGGGTGGTCTCCTGCTCGCCCTCGGCCCGCTGCTCGGCGTGGTCGACGGCGCGGACCCCGCCTTCACGTCGTGGCCGCTGCTCGCCCTCCTCGCGCTCGCACCGCCCGCCGCCGCGGGCGTGCTGCTGATGCGCGGGCGTCCGTTCGTGGCCGCCGGACTGATCGCCGCCACCGGCGTCTTCGCGGTCGGCCGGCTGCTGAGCGACGCGCAGGTCTTCCTCGACGCCATGGACGTGGCCAGGCCGGAGCTCTTCCGCCCCACCACCCTCGTCGCCGTCACCCCGGCCCTCGGCGTCTGGCTGCTGATCGCGGGCCACCTGCTCACCATCGCGGCGGGCGCGCTCTCGGCCGGTCGCGCCGGCATGCCCGCCGACGAGTCGGAACCACCGACCCTGGTCGCCATCCCGGTCTTCATCTCGCTGTTCGCCGCGGTCGGCCTGCTGGGCAAGCCGTTCACCTCGACCGACCCGTTCCAGCTCGACCGCGGCCCGTGGGACCTGCCCACCGTCGGCCTCATCGGCGGCCTGCTGATCGCCGTGGCCGTCCCCCTGGCCACCGCGCTCGCCGCCAGCTCCCCCGACCCGGACACCCGCGAGGGCGGCACGTTCGGCGTCTCCCTCTCCCTGCTCGCCGTCGTGGTCCCGCCGCTGGCGGCCGGCACCGTCGCGACGGGCCTCGGCGTCACCGGCGGCTCGGTGACCGCCTTCACCGTCGCACTGCTCCTCCCCGGCGTCCCCCTCCTCGGCCGCACGGCGCGACTCCTGCGCGGCGAGCGCGACGCGACCCGGGACCCCGAACTCCCCACTCCCAGGCGCATGCACGTCGCCGCCGGCGTCTTCGCCGTACTCGCTGCAACCGCGATGCTCGTCGGCGCATTCCTGCCGCAGCTGACTCTTTCCACCGGGGGCGCGGCACCCGATCTCGCGTCGGTGAGCCTGCTGTGGGTGGCCGGGCTCGCGTTCGGCGCGCTCGGGCTCCTCCTGCTGGTGCCCGCGACGGCCGCGACCGTGCGTCCGGCGCTGATCGGCGGCCTCTTCGCGATGCAGCTCGCCGCGGCGGGCATCGTCGAGGTGGTGACGGCGGCGAGTCAGGTGGGCGTCGCCCAGCCCGGCGCCGGGTTCTGGCTGATGGTGGTCGAGGCCCCGCTCGGCCTGCTGGCGCTCGCGTGCGCCGGCCTCGCCTCCGCGATCGAACGCGAGAACCTGGGCGAGACGAAGAGGGACCAGCTGCCGGTCGCCGAACTGGGCGCGCTCCTGCTCGCCGGCCTCTTCTCGGTCGGCGCCTTCGCCCTGCCGACGATGAAGGGCGACGAGTACACGTCGCCCACGTTGATCCCGGACAACGACCCCGCCGTGTCCTGGACCCTGCTGCTCGCCCTCACAACGCTGATCATCACGCTCGTGGCCGTGTCCCGGTCGAGGCCCGCTCGTGGCGCCGCGTCGCTCGTGGGCCTCGCGCTGCTGATGGGTGTCCGCGCACTCGAACTGCCGCTCACGGGCGACCGCGTCGAGGGCGCCACCGCGGCACCCGGCACGTGGCTCGCGCTGGCGGCGATCGCGGCTCTGCTGATCGCGGCGGGCTTGATGGGCAGTCGTGCGAACCGCTGAAAACGTGTCCTACAACTCGTGTTTCCTTATACCGCGCGCGTACGCGTGATCGACCTCACCGCCGTTGAGACCGACCTCACCGGTGGTGACGTGCGAGCGGTACCCGCAGGTCGATAGTGTCTGGGCCCAGCCGCGTCAAGTGGGTTCGCTTGGCCCCTTGAGGACCACCCAGGCGCGGTGTTGTGTTCCGACACCGACGTCGCAGGAGACCCGAGTGGACCTGTACGAATACCAGGCGAAGGACCTCTTCGCCGCCCACGGCGTCCCGGTACTGCCGGGCGATGTGGCCACCAACCCCGCCGACGCCAAGGCCATCGCCGCCAAGTTCGGCCAGGCAGTCGTCGTCAAGGCCCAGGTGAAGACCGGCGGCCGCGGCAAGGCCGGTGGTGTGAAGCTCGCTTCCACCCCCGAGGAGACCGAGGAGAAGGCGACCGCCATCCTCGGCCTGGACATCAAGGGGCACATCGTTCACCGCGTGCTGGTGACGCCCGCCTCCGACATCGCGGAGGAGTACTACTTCTCCTTCCTCCTCGACCGCGCCAACCGCACCTTCCTCGCCATGGCGAGCGTCGAGGGCGGCATGGACATCGAGGAGGTCGCGGCCACCAAGCCCGAGGCCCTCGCGAAGATCGCCATCGACGCCATCAAGGGCGTCGACGAGGCCAAGGCCCGTGAGATCGCGGACGCCGCGAACTTCCCGGCCGAGGTCAAGGACCAGGTCGTCGACACCATCGTGAAGCTCTGGGAGACCTTCGTCTCCGAGGACGCCACGCTGGTCGAGGTCAACCCGCTGGTCCGCGACCCGCAGGACAAGATCGTCGCCCTCGACGGCAAGGTCACGCTGGACGAGAACGCCGACTTCCGCCACCCGGCCCACGCCGAGCTGGTCGACAAGCAGGCGGAGAACCCCCTCGAGGCGAAGGCCAAGGAGAAGGGCCTCAACTACGTCAAGCTCGACGGCGAGGTCGGCATCATCGGCAACGGCGCCGGCCTGGTCATGTCGACCCTGGACGTCGTCGCGTACGCCGGTGAGCAGTACGGCGTGAAGCCCGCGAACTTCCTCGACATCGGTGGCGGCGCGTCCGCCGAGGTCATGGCCAACGGCCTGGACGTCATCCTCGGCGACGAGGCCGTCCGCTCGGTCTTCGTCAACGTCTTCGGTGGCATCACCGCGTGCGACGCCGTGGCCAACGGCATCGTGAAGGCGCTGGAGATCCTCGGCGACTCGGCCACCAAGCCGCTCGTCGTCCGCCTGGACGGCAACAACGTGGAGGAGGGCCGCGCGATCCTCGCCGAGGCCAACCACCCGCTGGTGACCGTTGTCGACACGATGGACAACGCGGCCGCCAAGGCCGCCGAGCTCGCGGCTGCGGGGGTCTGAGTCAGATGGCTATCTTCCTCAACGAGAACAGCAAGGTCATCGTCCAGGGCATGACCGGTGCCGAAGGCACCAAGCACACCAAGCGCATGCTCGCGTCCGGAACGAACATCGTCGGTGGCGTGAACCCGCGCAAGGCGGGCGAGAAGGTCGACTTCGACGGCACCGTGCTCCCGGTCTTCGGCACCGTCAAGGAGGCCATGGAGGCCACCGGCGCGAACGTGACCGTGATCTTCGTCCCGCCGGCCTTCTCGAAGGCCGCCGTGGTCGAGGCCATCGACGCCGAGATCGAGCTCGCGGTCGTCATCACCGAGGGCATCCCGGTGCACGACACCGCGTACTTCTGGGCGCACGCCGTCGCGACGGGCAACAAGACCCGCATCATCGGCCCGAACTGCCCCGGCATCATCAGCCCCGGGAAGTCCAACGCCGGCATCATCCCCGCGAACATCGCGGGCAGCGGCAAGATCGGTCTGGTGTCGAAGTCCGGCACCCTGACCTACCAGATGATGCACGAGCTCAAGGACTTCGGTTTCTCCACCGCGATCGGCATCGGTGGCGACCCGATCATCGGCACCACGCACATCGACGCCCTCGAGGCCTTCCAGGCCGACGACGAGACCGTCGCGATCGTGATGATCGGTGAGATCGGTGGCGACGCCGAGGAGCGCGCGGCCGCGTACATCAAGGAGAACGTGACCAAGCCGGTCGTCGGCTACGTCGCGGGCTTCACCGCTCCCGAGGGCAAGACCATGGGCCACGCCGGCGCCATCGTCTCCGGCTCGGCGGGCACCGCGCAGGCGAAGAAGGAGGCCCTCGAGGCCGCCGGCGTCAAGGTCGGCAAGACGCCGTCCGAGACCGCCTCGCTCATGCGGGAGATCATGCAGTCGCTCTGAGAACGCCAAGGTTTCTCAGGGTTGCTGAGTTCCTGATCTCAGACACGTACGGCAACGCGAAGGCCAGACTCCGAGTAGTTTCGGGGTCTGGCCTTCGCTCGTATGGCGGAACCGAGATGATCGGTCCATCGTCCTAGTAGCGGGTCGCACTGCTAGCGTCACTCGACGCACCCTGGTTTGAGGAGGAGACCTCGACATGTCCGTGCCTTACGGCGCACCCCAGCAGCAGCCGCCGGGTCCGGCACAGCACCAGGCACCGCCTGCGGGCCACGGGGCTCCAGGCGCCAACAACATCAACCTGGCCCAGATCCTCCCGCTGGTCGCGGCGGGTCTCGGTCTCGTCGCGTACCTCGTCGCCTTCGCGGACGACGTGAGCAGCGGCAACGTGGTCTACCTGCTCGCGGCGGGCGCGCTCGCCGGCCTGTCGCTGCTGCCGAGCGTCCCGAAGGGCTTCGTGCCGGTCGCCGCTGTCCTGGCGGCCGTGCAGACCCTGCTGCAGCTGCAGCTCATCATCAAGTCGCCGTCGATCCAGGGCCTCGACATCGTGCTGCTCATCGTGGCGCTGGTGGAGACGGCCGCGATCGTGCTCGCGTTCCTGATGGCCGAGGGCGTCGTGAAGCTCGAGCCGAAGCCCGCGAACCCGTACGCGGGTCAGCAGCAGGGGCAGCCGGGCGGCTGGAACCCGCAGTCCGGCGCGTTCCCGCAGCAGGGCGGCCAGCAGTTCGGTCAGCAGCAGGCGGCCCCGCAGCAGCAGGCACCCCAGCAGCAGGCCCAGCAGCCGTCGTTCGGCCAGCAGCAGTTCGGCCAGCAGCCGCAGCAGCCCGCGCAGCCGGGTCAGCCGCCGCAGCAGACGAGCTTCATGCCGCAGCCGGGCCAGTTCGGCTCGCCGGGCACGCCGCCCGGTGGCTTCGGCGGACCGCAGCAGTAAGGTCCGCACACCGTTCGACCTTCAGGGGTGGTGCCGGTTCTCCGGCGCCACCCCTGTTCGCATGACGCGGCGTGCCTGACCCGAATGGCTCAGGCGGCCTGACACAGTGGAGAAGTGCCCGTGCTGCAACGCGAGGTGACCCGCGAGGTCAACACCGTGCGCCCACCGGAGTTCTCCCGTTCCGAACGCACGCGCGTGCTCGTCGCGGCCGCGGTCGGATCGGTGGTGGTCGGGTACGCGGCGGTCGCCGCCGTGCTCGCGTTGATCTCCGCGACGGCCACGTACGCCCAGTTCTCCACGTCCGGGGTGCTCAGCGCCGCCGCGCCCGCGTGGCTCGCCGCGCACCACGTGCCGTTGCGCTTCGAGTCGGGCCAGCTCGGCGTGCTGCCGCTGCTCGCGACCGCGTTGCTGATGTTGCTGGTCGGCCGCACCGCCGCGGGCACCGCCGACCGCCTCGGGCTCTACGAACCGCTGCAGGCGCGCGGGGTCGTGCTCAGCATCGCCGGAGCGCACGCCGTCACCGGCGGCGCGATCGCGTTGATCATGGGTGACGGGGTCGTGCGCGCCACGCCGGCCGTCGCCTTCTTCGGCTGCGCGGCGGTGTCCGGGATCGCCGCCACGATCGGCGTCGCCCGGCGCTGCGGCCTGTACGAGGTGGTGTTCGACAAGCTCGACCCGGTGGCGCTGCACGGGCTGCGGGCCGGCTTCATGGCGTTGTTCGCGCTGGTCAGCGTGGGTGCGCTGGCGGTGGCCGCCGGGCTCGCGGTGTCGTGGCCGACGACCAGCGGGCTCTTCGCGGGCGCCGGGCCGTCGTTCGGCGTCGGGCTCGGCGTGTTCCTGCTGTGCCTCGCCTACCTGCCGAACGCGATCATCGCGGGCTTCTCCTACGTGGTGGGCGCCGGGTTCTCGATGGGCGGGGTAGAGGTCACGCCGCTGCGGTTCGTCGGCGGTGACGTGCCCCCGGTGCCGTTGCTCGCGGCCATGCCGGAGAGCGCGTACCCGTGGAGCCCCGGCGTGCTCGTCGGCGGCCTGCTGATCGGCCTGGTCGTCGGCTGGACCTGCCGCAAGGTGTCGGACCGGTCGACCTCGCGGGTGCGCGCGGTGCTGGTGGCCGCGATCACGGCGGCCGTCGGCAGCCTGGTGCTCGCCGCGACGGCCGGTGGACGGCTGGCCGGCGGCGCGTTCGACCCCGTGACGGTGCCCGCGGGCCTGCTCGCGCTGGCCGTGCTGGTCTGGGTGCTCGTGCCGGGCGCACTGGTGGCCTGGCTCGCCGGCAACCGCACGAAGGCCGCGGCGGCCGGGGTCGCCGAGTTCGTGGAACCGGACTACGACGAGGACGAGGAGGCCGTCGACCCGGACGTCGTGTTCGAGGACGACGAGCTCACCGACCAGTTCGAACAGCTCGAGGTCGTGGACGAGGACGAGTTCGAGGTCGAGGAGGACCTCGAAGACGACGACTACTACGACGAAGACGAGTACGAAGAAGAAGACGAGTACGACGACGAGGAAGACGTCGCCGACGACGTCGAGGACGTCGAAGAAGAGGACGAGGAACCGGTCGAGGACGAGGAAGACCTCGATGCGGAGTTCGACGAGATGCTGGGCATGGAGTCCGAGGAGGACCTGGACGCCAAGCCGGAACGGTGACGGCCTAAACTGCCCCTGAGCTGCTGCAACACCACGCCACGCCCAGGAGTAGACGCTGAGCACCGAACTTCGGCTTCCGACACCGGCGCGCGTCGTCGTACTCGTCTCCGGTTCCGGAACCCTCATGCAGGCGTTGCTGGACGCCGACCTGCCCGTCGAGGTGGTCGCCGTCGGCGCCGACCGCGAGAACATCGAGGGCCTCAAGCGCGCCGAACGCGCCGGGGTGCCCCACTTCGCGGTGAAGCTGCGCGACCACGCCGACCGCGACGCGTGGGACGCCGCCCTCACCGAGGCCGTCGCGTCCTACGAACCGGACCTCGTCGTGTCCGCCGGCTTCATGAAGATCATCGGAGAGCGCTTCCTCGCCCGCTTCGGCGGCCGGATGATCAACACCCACCCCGCGCTGCTGCCCGCCTTCCCCGGCGCGCACGGCGTTCGTGACGCGCTGGCGTACGGCGTGCACGTCACCGGATCGACGGTGCACCTGGTCGACGCGGGCGTCGACACGGGCCCGATCCTCGCGCAGGAGGCCGTGGCCGTCGAACCCGGCGACACCGAGGAAACCCTGCACGAACGCATCAAGGTCGTCGAACGCCGGCTGCTCGTCGAGACGGTCGGCCGGCTGGCCCGTGAGGGCTGCACCGTGAACGGACGAAAGGTGAGCATTCCGTGAGCACTCCTGCCGAGAGGCGACCGGTCCGCCGGGCCCTGATCGGGGTCTCCGACAAGGCCGGCCTGCTGGAACTGGCCACCGGCCTGCACGCGGCCGGAGTCGAGATCGTGTCCACCGGCGGCACCGCCAAGGTGCTGGCCGACGCGGGCGTCCCGGTGACGCCGGTCGAGCAGGTCACCGGGTTCCCCGAGTGCCTCGACGGCCGCGTCAAGACGCTGCACCCGCGCGTGCACGCCGGTCTGCTGGCCGACCTGCGCAAGGAGTCGCACGTCGAGCAGCTGCGCGAGATGGACATCGCGCCGTTCGACCTGCTGGTCGTGAACCTGTACCCGTTCACGCAGACCGTGGCGTCGGGCGCCTCGCCGGACGACTGCGTCGAGCAGATCGACATCGGCGGGCCCGCGATGGTCCGCGCGTCGGCGAAGAACCACGCGAACGTCGCCGTCGTCGTCGACCCGGCCCGCTACGACTGGGTGCTGGAGAACGTCCGCGAGGGCGGCTTCACGATGGCCGACCGGCAGCGCCTGGCCGCGGATGCCTTCCGCCACACCGCTTCCTACGACGTGGCCGTCGCCTCCTGGATGGGCAACGTGCTGGCGCCGGACGACGAGGGCAGCGGCTTCCCCGGCTGGGTCGGCGCCACCTGGAACCGCTCGAACGTGCTGCGCTACGGCGAGAACCCGCACCAGAGCGCCGCGATCTACGCGCAGGGCGACGGCCGGGTGGGCCTCGCGTCGGCGAAGCAGTTGCACGGCAAGGAGATGTCGTACAACAACTACCTCGACGGCGACGCCGCGTGGCGTGCCGCGTGGGACCACGAGCTGCCGTGCGTCGCGATCATCAAGCACGCCAACCCGTGCGGCATCGCGGTGTCCGAGCTGAGCATCGCGGACGCGCACCGCAAGGCGCACGAGTGCGACCCGGTCAGCGCGTTCGGCGGCATCATCGCGGCGAACCGCGAGGTCACCGTGGAGATGGCCGAGTTCGTCTCGGAGATCTTCACCGAGGTCGTCATCGCTCCGTCCTATGAGGACGGTGCGGTGGAGGTGTTGCAGCGCAAGAAGAACGTGCGCATCCTCGTGGCGGAGCCGCCCGCGCGCGGTGGTGCCGAGATGCGTCCGGTGTCCGGCGGCCTGCTGTTGCAGCAGCGCGACGCCATCGACGCGTCCGGCGACTCGCCGGCCAACTGGACCCTCGCCTGCGGCAAGCCCGCGGACGAGAAGACGCTGGCGGACCTGGAGTTCGCGTGGCGCGCCATCCGCGCCGTGAAGTCGAACGCGATCCTGCTGGCGAACGACGGCGCGACCGTCGGCGTCGGCATGGGCCAGGTCAACCGGGTCGACTCGTCGCACCTCGCGGTGAAGCGCGCCGGTGAGCGCGCTGTCGGAGCGGTCGGCGCGTCCGACGCGTTCTTCCCGTTCCCGGACGGTCTCGAGGTGCTGCTGGAGGCCGGCGTGCGCGCGGTCGTGCAGCCCGGCGGTTCGGTGCGCGACCCCGAGGTCATCGCGGCTGCCGAGAAGGCGGGCATCACGCTGTACCTGACGGGCACGCGTCACTTCGCCCACTGAGGCTCGTTGCTCGGAGTTGGGGCCGCTTCCGTCGGGGGAGTGGCCCCTTTCGCGTCTCGCCGGTCCCGTCGGGGAACGGCCGGTCCTACAGCTTGCCGACCATGTCCTCCGCGATGCCCTTCGCGGCGGCTTCGAGCTCCGCGTAGTCGGGCTTGGTGTTGGTGAACAGGCCCGCGTCCCAGCCCACGAGGTCGACCTCGACGATCAGCTCGCCCTTGCGCACGAGGACCGTCATCTCGGTGAACGCCGACGTTGTCTCGATCAGGATCACCACGGCCTCGTCGCCGAGCCCCTGGACCGGCTTCTGCAGTGCCCTGCCCTGGGTGGTGCCCGCGTGCATGGAGATGGACCGGCTGAACGCCGACTCCGCCTCCTCCCGCTCGTTGGTGACGGAGACGTCGGTGGCGCGGTGGCCGGAGCCGTCGACGCCCCTGGTCTGGTTCCACGAGCAGGTCGTGCGGACGCCCTTGGACAGCTTGGTCTCGCGGGACATCAGCCCGTTGGGGTTGGTGGTGCGCGCCTTGGCCAGTGCGGCCTCGGAGACGTTGCCGCACAACGCGGGCAGCCTGTCGGCGCGCTTCTCGTCGCCGCCGTCCTTGTTGACGTTCAGGTAGACCACGAGCCCGGTGATGGCGAGGGCCACGACCAGGACGCCCGCGAGGATGCCGATGACCAACGGCGCCTTGCTCTTCTTGGGCGGCGGCGGAGGGCCCCAGCCGGGCTGTTGAGGGTGGCCGGGGTGTGCTGGGTGGCCTGGTTGTGGCGGGTGGCCCGGTTGCTGAGGAGGGCCCGGTTGCTGAGGCCAGCCCTGCGGGGGGCCTGGTTGCTGGTGCCAGCCGTGCGGAGGCGGTTGGTTCACGGCTCCCCTTTCGCACAGCGCCGGGTCCGTGCGCTGCGCCATCAGATACAACTCGATCGTCGGCCCGCCGAGCCTCGCTCCGCGTTCCAGCAGCGCCTCCCAGCGCGCTCAGCTGCTGCTTCCCCAGGGCGTGGTACCGCTCGGGCAACCGTAGATGACCTTCCGGACCCGTGTGGCCATGTCCACCAAAAGGGTGACGCCCTGGCATTGACACAAGGGTGCGTTCACGCGCTACGATCATCTCGTTCGTTCGAACAAGAGTTCGAATAAGCAAGTCGCCGAACTTCCCGCGGCGGCCGTGCACACGGGTGCGCACGGTCCGAGACGGGAGGTGGGTGGAGTGTCCAGGTCGGCAACGGCGTCGTTGGCCGCGCTCGGGGTGAACCCGGCCAGCGAGCTGACCAGCACCACCACCGACCACGCCACGGGGCGGGTCCTGCCGGTTCGCGGGGAACTGGCGGGCCTGCTCCCGTGGGGCGGCTTGCGGCGTGGCAGCACGGTGTCGGTGGGCGGATCGACATCGTTGCTGCTCGCCCTGCTCGCGGGCGCGACCGCGGACGGCTGCTGGGCCGCCGTGGTCGGCCTGCCGCAGGTGGGTGTGCTGGCCGCGGCCGAACTGGGCGTGGCGGTGCACCGCCTGGCGCTGGTTCCCAGTCCTGGCACCGATCCCGGGCCGGTCATCGCGGCCCTGCTCGACGGCATCGACGTGGTCGCCGTCGCCTGCCCACTCCCTCCTTCCCTGGCTCGCCGCCTGACCGCGCGGGCCCGCCAACGCAGGTCGGTGCTCATCGCCTGGGGCTCCTGGCCTGCGGCGGACGTGGAGCTGACGGCGGAGTCCGTCACCTGGAACGCCCTCGACGACGGCGCGGAAACCCTGCGCCACCAACAGATCAGCGTGCGCAGTGCCGGTCGCGGGGCGGCGGGCCGCGGCAAGCACGTGCTGCTGACGTTCGGCGAAGAAGAGATCGAGCTCCCGCTGGCGGCCGGTGGACCGGCCCGTTCCGACGAGCCGGCTGATGCCGGTCCGGACCGGGCTCGCGAACCGGCCGCCAGGCGGGCAAACACCGGTGCCGGGGCGAGCGACGGCTTCACCGCCGGGCGGGCGGATGCTGGGACCGCGGTGGCCGGCGACGGAGTCACCGCCAGCCGGGCAGATGCCGGTGCTGCGGTGGCCGGCGACGGCTTCACCACCAGCCGGGCAGATGCCGGTGCCGCGGTGGCCGGCGACGGAGTCACCGCCAGGCGGCCGGGTGCGGCCGGGCCGGTGAGCGACGAGCTCACCACCAGGCGGGCGGCGGCGATCGAGCGGCTGGTCAAGCTCGCCCAGGGGAGTCCCCCGGCGTGAAGGACTCCCGCCTGCTCACCGTCTGGTGCCCTGACTGGCCCGTCGTCGCCGCCTGCACCGCCACGAACACCGCGCCCAGCGTCCCGGTGGCCGTGCTCGACGGCAACGAGATCGTGTCCACCTCTGCCGTGGCGCGCAAGGAAGGCATCCGCAGAAGCATGCGCAAGCGCGCGGCCGAGGCGATGTGTCCCGAGCTGGTGACGTTCGAGCACGACCCGCAGCGCGACGCCCGGTTCTTCGAGCCGGTGGCGGAGGCCGTCGAGGAGCTCGCCCCCGGTATCGAGGTCGTGCAGCCCGGGCTGGTCGCGGTGCCGGCGCAGGGGCCGGTCGGGTACTTCGGGTCGGCCGAGCAGGCGGCCGAACGTCTCGTCGACCACATCGCCACCAGGACCGGCGCCGAGGCGCAGATCGGGGTGGCCGAGAGCCTCTTCGCCGCCACGAAAGCCGCCCACCGCAACGTGATCGTGCCGCCGCAGAGCACGGCGGAGTTCCTGAAACCGCTGGGAGTGCACGAGCTCGACGCGCCCGAGCTGGTCGACCTGCTCAGGAGGCTCGGCCTGAAGACGCTCGGCGCGTTCGCCGAGGTGCCGGAGAGCGCGGTGGCCTCGCGGTTCGGCGGGCCCGCTGTCCGGCAGCACCGGCTGGCGCGCGGGTTGCCGGAACGACCGCTCGACAAGCGCAGGCCCGCACCCGAACTGGCCGCGGCGGAGACCTTCGACGAGCCGATCGCGCGCATCGACGCGGCGGCGTTCGCGGCACGGCACCTCGCCGAACGGCTGCACGAGAACCTCGCCGCCAGAAGCCTGGCGTGCACGAAGCTCGGCATCCTCGCGCGCACCGAGACCGACGAGGAGCTGCACCGGGTGTGGCGGGCCGCGGAACCGTTGACACCGCGCGGGATCGCCGACCGGGTGCGCTGGCAGCTCGACGGCTGGCTCACCCGCGAACGCCTCACGTCCGGCATCCGCACGCTCACCCTCGAACCGGTCGAGGTCGTCAACGGCACGGCGTTGCAGCTCGGGTTGTGGGGCCACGACGACGAACGGGCGGTGCGCGCGCTCCTGCACGTGCAGGGCCTGCTGGGTCCGGACGCCGTGCTGACCCCGGTCATCGACGGCGGCAGAGGCCCGAAGGAGCAGGTCAGGCTCGTGCCGTGGGGCGACGAGAAGACGCCCTCGCGCAACCCGGACCACCCGTGGCCAGGCCGGCTCAGCAGGGCACCGGCCACGCTCGCCGACGACCCCGCCCAGCTCGAGGACGAAGCAGGCCGGGACGTCGGCGTGACCGGACGGCTGGAGCTCACCGCGAAGCCGAAAACGCTGACCGTCAGAGGAAGAACGCGAGAGATCACCGCGTGGGCGGGTCCGTGGCCCGTCGACGAACGGTGGTGGGCGCCGGACCCGCACCGGGCCGCGCGCGTGCAGGTGCAGACGAGCGACCAGGCGTTCCTGCTGATCCGCAGGGACCAGAGGTGGTTCCTGGAAGGGGTGTACGACTGATGCAGGACGAGTACTGGGATCTGCTGGAGACCCTGATCCCGTTGCCGCGCAAGGAAACCGATGGGCTGGAATAACCCGCCGGTCCGCTGGCGGGAGCTGGAGCGGGCGCTCTCGGGCAAGCCCTACGAGCAGAAACCCGACGGCGGTGACGGTCCGGGGTGGGGAAGACACCGCGACCGCTACACCGCCCCACCGGGGTTCCGGCTGCACGCGGACGAGATGGCGGCCTCCCGCAAGCGCGTGCCGTACGCGGAACTGCACTGCCACAGCAACTTCAGCTGGCTCGACGGCGCGAGCCACCCGGAGGAGCTGGTCGAGGAGGCGCAACGGCTCAAGCTCGACGCCATCGCGATCACCGACCACGACGGCATGTACGGCGTGGTCCGCTTCGCCGAGGCGGCCAAGGAGCTCGGCATGCACACGGTGTTCGGCGCGGAGCTGAGCATCGGCCTGTCCAGGCCCGCCAACGGCGAACCGGACCCCGAAGGCGACCACCTGTTGTTGTTGGCGCGCAAGCAGGAGGGCTACCACGCGCTGTGCCGCACGCTCACCACCGGCCACCTCGACGACAACGCCGAGAAGGGCAAACCCGTCTACGACATCGACCAGATCCTGGCCGACACCAAGGGTGACGTCGTGGTGCTCACGGGCTGCCGCAAGGGAACCGTCAGAAGAGCGCTCGCGAGGGAGGGGCCGGAGGCGGCGTTCGAGGAGATCGTCCGGCTCACCGACATGTTCGGCAGGGGCCGCGTGCACGTCGAGCTGACCGACCACGGCCTGCCGGAGGACAGCAAGCGCAACGACCTGCTCAACGCCATGGCGCAACACCTTCGACTTCCGGTCGTGGCAACGAACGCGGTCCACTACGCCACCCCGGGCAGGGGCAGGCTCGCCGCCGCGATGGCCGCCGTGCGCGCGCGGAGCAGCCTCGACGACATGGCGGGCTGGCTGCCGCCGTCACCCGCCGCGTTCCTGCGCAGCGGGGAGGAGATGTTCCACCGGTTCCGCCGTTTCCCCGGAGCCGTGCACAACGCCGCGTTGCTCGGCATGCAGCTGGCGTTCGACCTGCGGCTGGTCGCGCCGAAGCTGCCGCCGTTCGACGTGCCGCCCGGCCACACCGAGATCAGCTGGTTGCGCGAGCTCACCTACAAGGGCGCGCGCCGCCGTTATCCCGACGAGAACGAGAAGGCGTTCCGGCAGATCGAGCACGAGCTGAGGATCATCGAGCAGCTCGGCTTCCCCGGCTACTTCCTCGTCGTGCACGACATCGTGAACTTCTGCCAGGAGAACGACATCCTCTGCCAGGGCAGGGGCAGCGCGGCGAACTCCGCGGTGTGCTTCGCGCTCGGCATCACCAACGTCGACGCGGTCAGGTTCGACCTGCTCTTCGAACGGTTCCTCGCGCCCGCCCGCGACGGCCCTCCCGACATCGACGTCGACATCGAGTCGGACCGGCGCGAGGAGGTCATCCAGCACGTCTACCGCAAGTACGGCCGCAGGCACGCGGCCCAGGTCGCGAACGTCATCACGTACCGCGCGCGTTCCGCCGTGCGCGACATGGCCCGCGCGCTCGGCCACTCGCCGGGCCAGCAGGACGCGTGGAGCAAGCAGATAGACAGGTGGGGGCCGCTCGGCACCACCACCGACGACTGCGACATCCCGCAGGACGTGCTGGAACTCTCCGCGCAGCTGGAGAACTTCCCGCGCCACCTCGGCATCCACTCCGGCGGCATGGTGATCTGCGACCGCGCCGTCAGCGAGGTGTGCCCGGTCGAGAAGGCGCGCATGGACAAGCGCACGGTGCTCCAGTGGGACAAGGACGACTGCGCGTCCATCGGCCTGGTGAAGTTCGACCTGCTCGGCCTCGGCATGCTCTCCGCGCTGCACTACGCGATCGACCTGGTCCGCGACCACGAGGGCGTGTCGGTGGACATGGGGGAGATCGACCTCGCCGACTCCGCCGTCTACGACATGCTGCAGAAGGCCGACTCCGTGGGCGTCTTCCAGGTGGAGAGCCGCGCGCAGATGGCGACGTTGCCGCGCCTGAAGCCGCGCGAGTTCTACGACCTGGTCGTCGAGGTCGCGCTGATCAGGCCGGGCCCGATCCAGGGCGGCTCGGTGCACCCGTACATCAGGCGCCGCAACGAGGTCGAGAAGTGGGAGTACGACCACCCGTTGCTGGAGAACGCGCTGAAGAAGACCTACGGCGTGCCGTTGTTCCAGGAACAACTCATGCAGATCGCGGTCGACGTGGCGGGCTTCACCGCCGCCGAGGCCGACGAACTGCGCCGCGCGATGGGCGCGAAGCGGTCGACCGCCAGGATGGAACGCCTGCGCGACCGCTTCTACGAGGGCTGTGCGGTGCAGGGCATCGGCGAGGAACTGGCCGGGCGCATCTACGCGAAACTGTTGGCGTTCGCCAACTTCGGCTTCCCGGAGTCGCACGCCCTGTCGTTCGCGCACCTCGTGTTCGTGAGCGCGTGGTTCAAGCTCTACTACCCGGCGGCGTTCTGCGCGGCCCTGCTCAGAGCGCAGCCGATGGGCTTCTACTCACCGCAGTCGCTGGTGATCGACGCCCGCAGGCACGGCGTGACGGTGCACGGCCCGTGCGTGAACCGCTCGCTCCCGTGGGCGGGCCTGGAGCCGTTCGAGGGCAGCAACGCCGTCCGCATCGGCCTGACCGCGGTCCGCGGCATCGGAGACGCCGACGCCGAAAGAATCGTTGCAGCACAACCGTTCCGCGACATGGAGGACTTCGGCACCCGCGTGCAGCTCACCGCAGCTCAGGTGGAGGCACTGGCCACCGCGGGCGCGTTCGCCTGCTTCGGCCTCGAACGCCGCGAGGCGCTCTGGGCGGCCGGCGCCGTCGCCGCGATCCGCTCGGACCGCCTGCCCGGCACCGTCGTCGGCGTCGACGCGCCCGCGTTGCCCGGCATGGACGACGTGGAGCTCGCGGTGGCGGACGTCTGGGCCACCGGCCTGTCCCCGGACAGCTTCCCGACCCAGTTCGTGCGGTCCACATTGGACTCGATGGGCGCACTGCCGGTGACCGCGCTGACAGACGTGGAACCAGGCACGCGCGTGCTGATCGGCGGCGCTGTGACCCACCGCCAACGACCGGCGACCGCGGGCGGCGTCACGTTCCTCAACATCGAGGACGAGACGGGGATGGTGAACGTGGTGTGCTCGCCGGGGTTGTGGGCGCGCTACCGGAGGGTGGCGCGGGGCAGCGGGGCGATGCTGGTGCGGGGAGTGGTGGAGTCGGCGGAGGGCGTGGTCAGCCTGCTGGCGGACCGGTTGCAGCACCTCGACCTGCGCATCCCGTCGAAGTCGCGCGACTTCCGCTGATCAGTCACCGGTGACGGTCTCGTGCCAGAGCGAGCCGGGGAAGACGGCCGGGATCTCGTCGGCCGGCTGCGCTTCGACCGGCGCGTTGCAGGCAGGTTCCTCCAGCGTCCTGATTCACTCACCGCCGCGCGCCACCGCCAAGTGATCTCGATGAGCAGGTCCAGGACCGTCATCGGTTCGGCGCGGATCATCATGACCCCTGCCGTCGCCCGCGACGTTGGGCACGAGCACGGGTTCGACCTCGGTCTGGAAGCGGGCGTCTTGACCTCGTCGTTCGGAAGGCCCCACCTGGCGAGGGCGTCGAGGTCGCGTTCCGGTCGCCGTCATCGCCTCGACCAGCCGCTCTTCCCCCAGAGACATGCGGCGAAGCGTAGTTCCCCTGCCAGGATTCGAACCTGGTCCTCCCGCGTAACAGTCGGGCGTGCCTCCGCCAGCACTTCAGAGGACATGGGGCCGTGCGAAATCAGTCGGATGCCCGCGAGTCGAACGCGGTGTTTCCTCATCCCAAATGAGGCGGGTTGCCGTCTCCCTCGCATCCGCGAGTACCCCTGCCAGGAGTCGAACCTGAATCTCGGCGTTCGTAGCGCCGCACTCTCTCCATTGAGCTACAAGGGCAAGAATTAGAAATGCACAACAAAAGAGCCGCCCATCGGTTTCCCGACGGGCGGCTCCTGGTAGAGGCCGAGGTGTTCGGCGCTACAAGGAGCTCACCTGCGCAAACAGCCGCACGAACGGTAGCGCGGGGCAGTCGCCGGAGAGGCGTCGGTGCTGCAAGCCCATCATGGCGATCCCCTTTCCGTTCGGTGTGTGGCACAAGTATTGCGGTCGCGCGGGGAGTCCGTCAATCATTTTCTGCAAAAGCGGGAATTAGGCGCCGGCGAGTTGCCAGGCGCCGAACGCGCCGGTTGGGCCTACCGCGGTCTGCTTGCGTTCGTAGAGCTTCGCGTCGCCGCCGACCATCAGCACCCGGACGAAGCCGGACGCGTCACGGACCGCCGCGGGGCCGACCTCCGCGTAGCCGCCGAGGTCTTCCCACGGTGCGAACGTGTTGCCGGAGGTCTGCCGGGCCACGCTGATGCCGTAGCCGTCGTTGCGCGCGAAGGCCAGCACGCGGGCTGCTGTTCCGCCGCCGGACATCGCCGCCGACACCGGTCCCACGCCGCCCTGCCCGCCGAGGTGGGCCAGCGCGCCGAAGGTGCCGTTGCTCGACCCCTCGGCGAGCGTGCCGATGGCGCCGTCGCCGTGTTCGCGGACGAGCGCGCGCACCTTGTCGCCGTCCATCGCGAAGCCGGGCGCGTGCGTGCACTCCGGGTTCCCGATCGCCTTGTAGGCGAGCGATCCGGCCGGGTTCTGCTGCCAGTGCACGACCTTGCCGTTGGCGTCGGCGAAGACGTGCATCCGGCCGGTCGTGGACGTGAGTCCGACGGGAGGCGACACGAGCATGCCGGAGTTCCCGGACACCGCGATCCAGCCGCTCCAGGAGCCGTTGGTGTTCTGCCAGGCGTTGGCCAGGCGGTCGCTCTTGTTGACGGCGAGCAGTTCCAGCCCGCCGTCGCCGTTGAGCACGAGACCCGGCGTGCCGTACGCGGGCGAGCCGCCGTCGGGGTTGCCCACGTTGGTCCAGGAACCGAAGCCACCGCCGGCGGAGGACTGGCCGGCGACGAAGATCGAGCCGTTGTCCAGGTCCAGCGCGGCGACGTGCACGCGGCCCGCGCCGTTGAGCGCGACCGCGACACCCGGCGCGTGCGTGCCGGAACGCATCATCACCGGGCCGGTCCAGGCGCCGCCGACGGCCTGGCTCCACCACATGATCGAGTCACCGGCCGCGACGAACGCGTGCAGCTTGCCCGTGCCGTCGGTGATCGCCCACGGCGCCGCGACGGGCCACCGGTGGTAGTTGTGGTGGATGTGCTCGTCGAACGCGTCGCCGGTGAGCGGGTCGAGTGCGGCGTAGGCCTGGTAGGCCTGCAGCTTCGGGCCGGAGAGCGCGGCCGGCACGTTCCTCGGGCCTGCGGCGATGTTGTAGCAGCGGTAGCGGGTGAGCAGTGCGAAGCCGCTCGCGGTCGTGCCCTGGTAGGCCTTCGCGGCCTTCGTCGCGAACTTGGCCGCGTGGATGTGGTCGGTGTGCTCGGTGGGTTCGTTCGGGAACTTGAGGTTCGGCGACGGGTCCTGGATGCGGATCACCGTCGGCTGGTACTCGTCGAGCAGCCCGAGCAGCACGTTGTTCAGGTCGGCCTGGTTGTACCACTGCGGGGTCTGGACCGGGCCGCCCGTCGGGATGATCGTCGGCGCGGCGTAGTTCGGGTCGGCCCAGAGCTTGGCGAGCGCCTGGTTGTAGGCGGCCTGGTTGCTGCCGCCGTCGGGCAGGTTCAGGTACACCAGTTGGACGTTCGGCGCGCCGACGAGGGTGTCGACCTCGATGATCATCGTCGCGACCGTCTTGCTCGCCTTGGTCCAGTTGTTCGGCTTGCCCGCGAGCTTCGCGTACGCCTGGCGCTGCCCCTCCCGCAGCCGCGCGGCCAGCTGCTCGCGGGTCAGCGGCGGGTTCGTCGACCCGTCGTACTGGTCCGACGTCAGCACGATCGTCCGGACGGGCTGTCCGGAAAGGATGGACGGCTGGATGTCCGGGTTGATGAACAGGAGATCGTCGTCGGAGTGCGCGACGATAGTGACGAAACTGCCCCCGGTCGGCACGCTCATCGCGCGTGATCCGGCGGCGGACGCGATGCCCGTGCCGGAAATTGTGGTCGCGGCTGCGGCGGCAGCACCCGCGATCAGGACTGTTCTACGGCTGACGCAACTACTCATGGCTCCCCCAGGTTTGTTCAGTGCATGTCACCACGGGACACCGCGTCCTGGGGCGTGGTTGCACAGCCGGATCACCTAGTGGGTCTTACATCCGCGAGTAGCCCACGAACGTTACTCCGCTCTCGAAGAGTCGTGCGTCCGTGCGGCGGAACGTCCGGATGTCCGCTTTTCCGTCGAACAGCGGGATACCGCGCCCGAACACCACGGGGTGGATCTTCAGCAGCAGCGTGTCGATCTCGGGCAGCAGCTCGGCGGCCAGCTTGCCGCCGCCGCACAGCCAGATGTCGAGGCCGTCCTCCTGCTTCAGCGCCCGCACCCGTCCGACGACGTCATCGCGGATCACCTCGACGTCTTCCGGGGTGTCGGTGACCTGCGTCGACACCACGAACTGGCGCAGGTGCGCGTACGGCGAGGCCAGGCCGCCGGGCACCTGGTAGGTGTGGCGGCCCATCAGCACCGTGTCGAAGTGCTGGTTCGGGACGTCCGCGAGACCCACCGCCTCCCGGAACTGGGTCGGCACCGTCTCCGGGTAGACCGCGTTGATGCCGGCCATGTGGTCGCCTTCGAAGATGAACCCGTCGAAGGTCCCGTCCTCGGCCGCGATGAAACCGTCCAGCGTGACGGCGACGTAGTACACGAGCTTTCGCATCTGAAAGTCCCCTCAGTGTTTGATGCCGCTGCGTTTGATGCCGCTGCTCCGCAGACGGCGGCGAGTTCGCCTGGAAGCCGGTCGAACCACGACAACTGTAGTACTATGCTTGTAGTGGTTGTCAAGGAGGCGACGTGGTCAAGAACGAGGCAAGGCGCAAGGCGCTGCTGGACGCCGCGATCGACGTGCTGGCGGAGGAGGGCGCGCGGGGGCTGACCTACCGCGCGATCGACGCGAAGGCGGAGACCCCGCCGGGCACCGCGTCGAACTACTTCGCGAACCGCGAGGAGCTGATGTCCGCGGTGATGACGCGCGTGCACATCAGGCTCATGCCGTCCGACGAGTCGGTGGCCGAATCGCTCACGGCGCCGCGCGACAGGTCGCTGACCGTCAAGTTCATGCACGACATCCTGAAGCGGGCGGACGCCGACAAGGCCTGCTACCTCGCGATGATGGAGCTGCGGCTGGAGGCCACGAGAAGGCCGGAGATCCGGCAGGCGCTCACGAGGACGATCGGGGACAACCTCGAGTTCAACGTCGAGTTCAACGAGGAGGCGAAGCTGCCGGGCGACCGCCTCACCGTCATCTCGCTCTACTTCGCGATGACGGGGCTGATCTACGAACGGCTGACGCTGCCGGACGTGGTGGCGACCATGGACCTCGACGAGCTCATCGAGGTCATGGTCGACCGCGCTATCGGCTGAGCGGGCCGCCGGTGATCGTCAGCGCGACGGCGATCACCACGATGCCCAGCGTCGAGTACAGGAACGCGTCCATGCCGCGGCCGCGGATCTTGATCAGACCGGCCTGCTCGTCCGTCACGAGGATCCGCAGCACCGCCGCGACCAGCAACGACACGCCGAGCAGCACCGCGCCCTGCCGCCAGTGGTACTGGAAGATCCGGACCAGCCCGAGCGCGCCGACCCCGAGCACCAGCGCGAACGGCAGGTGCTTGCCGGGACCGGAACGCCAGCTGGTCTCGCCCATGAGCGCCTGCGCGTCAGACCGCTGCATGAGCGCGCTCGGCGGCTTCGACGGTGTTCGTGAGCAGCATCGCGACGGTCATCGGGCCCGCGCCGCCGGGGATCGGGGCGAGCCAGCCGGCCACCTCGCGCACCTCGGGAGCGACGTCGCCGACGAGACCGGCCTCGGTGCGGGTGATGCCGACGTCGACCACGGCCGCGCCGGGCTTGACCATGTCCGCGGTGATCAGGCCGGGGCTGCCGGCGCCCGCGATGACGATGTCCGCGCGGCGCACCTCCGCCGCCAGGTCCTTGGTGCCGGTGTGGCACAGCGTCACGGTGGCGTTCTCGGAGCGGCGGGTCAGCAGCAGGCCGATCGGGCGGCCCACGGTCACGCCGCGGCCGATGACGGTGACGTTCGCGCCCGAGATCGGCACGTCGTAGCGCCGCAGCAGCTCCACGATGCCGCGCGGGGTCGCGGGCAGCGCGGCGTCCTCGCCGAGCACGAGCTTGCCGAGGTTGACCGGGTGCAGGCCGTCGCCGTCCTTGGCCGGGTCGATCCGCTCCAGGATCGCGTTCGCGTTGAGGTGCTTGGGCAGCGGCAGCTGGACGATGTACGCGGTGACCTCGGGGTTCGCGTTCAGCTCGTCGATGACGGCCTCCAGCTCCTCCTGCGTGGTCTCCTCGGGCAGGTCGCGCCGGATCGACTGGATGCCGACCTTCTCGCACGCGCGGTGCTTGCCCTTGACGTAGGAGTGCGAGCCGGGGTCGTCGCCGACCAGCACGGTGGCGAGACCGACGGAGCCGGGCAGCGCGGCCACCCGCGCCTTCAGGTCCTCGAACAGCGCGTTCCGGGTTTCGTTGCCGTTGAGCAGCGTCGCAGTCACGTCCTCATCCTCCCACTGGGCAGCGCGGCCACGCCCACCGACACCAGCGTCAGCACCACGCCGATCGCCGTCGGCAACGCCAGGTGCCCGCTCACCGCGTCCAGCAGCACGGCCCCGACGAGCTGGCCGCACACGCCGCAGAGCCCGACCATCAGCACGCCGATGAACCGCACCGAGGCGATCGCGCCGCCCACCCCGACGATGCCGAGCAACCCGCCGAGGTAGAGCCACCAGCCGTCCGGGAACGCGCCGGGCACCCCGCTCCACGTCACGGCGTTGACCACCAGCAACGCCGCCGTGCCCACGCTGAAGTTGACCAGGATCGTCGCCATCGAGTTGTCGGCGGCCTCGCGCACCAGCCCGTTCACCGCCTGCTGCCAGCCCATCAGCAGACCGGCGGCCAGCGGCAGCAGCGCTAGCCACAGCCCGCCCGGCGCCGTGAACCGGTCGGACACCGCGATCGTGACGGCGATAACACCGACGGCGGCTCCGACGACACGGGTCTTAGTAATCGCCTTCGGCTCGCCGGGGCCGACCCCGAGGTTGTCCATGACCATGCTGCTCACGACCTGTCCGATCACGACCGCGACCGTGAACACCGCCACACCGATGGTCGCGACGGCGAGGCCCTGCGAGCCCACGAGCACGGCGCCGCTGATGCCGCCGACGCACTCCCACCACCGGATGCGCCGGTGGGTCAGCGCGTCGCGCAGTCGCAAGAGGCCGTTCCGCCCGGACTGTCGCGACAGGACCACCGCGAGCAGCACGAACCACCCGCCACCGAAGGAGACCAACGCCGCGAGCAGCCCGTTTCCCAGTTCGTGGGCGAGCGTTCCGTTGACGCGGGCCTGGACCGCGATGGCCACTCCACCGGCCGCGGCCAGCAGACCACCGGTCACCTGCGCGGACCGCGTCACGTCGCCTCCAGACAGATCAAAAGTGTTCTTGATCGGCTTTAAGCATGCACGTCCGCCGCGTTATGGTCGGGCCTCCACCGTTCGGCGCAGTGGCGGGGGACGTGTGCGATCCGGCGAGTTGCGGGGGAAGATGTTGGCGTGTCCGAGCCGAAGCCGTTGAACCCTACTGAGCAGGACGCTCTGGTCAAGCAGATCGGCCTGACTCTGATGCGGGCCGCACCAGAGGACTGGCGAAGCGTGATCGCGCAGTACCGCGCCACCGGCCGGTACTTCGAACTGGAGGCCGAGCTCAAGCTGCAGGACGGCTCGAAGCGCTCGTGGCAGGCGCCGCAGGAGGCCGCCTCGCTGTTCGCGCGCCTGCGGGCCGGCATGCACCGCGAGGGCCGCGGCAGCTGGACCAACGCGAGGTACCAGCTCGACCACCCCTCCAGCTACAACCTCGACTTCGACCGCGCCGAGCCGAGCTGGCAGACGCCTCCTCCGCAGCAGGCGTACGTCGACGAGATGCGCTTCTTCCCGCGTGCCGAGGAGAACATCCCGGACTGGCTGCGTCGCAGGCTGAACCCGCCGACGCCGGTGTTCCGCACCGTCCGCGTGTTCGACGGCGCCGGGCCGAACGGCCGTCCGTCGGTCAACCGCCCGCCGGTGCCGGAGCCCGAGGTCGCGCCGCTGCTCGCGTACCTGTCGAACGCGCCGGTCGCCGTGGCCGGTCGTGGCTTCGACAACGACGTGCTGCACCCCGACGCGCCGCCGGTCGTGCCGTCCGGGTTCCAGACGGACGGTGCCTGGATCTGGCCCGCCGGCGTCTCGTACTACCTGCGCAAGTACGGCGTGCCGCCCGAGCCGGAGCTGGTCGAACGCGCGCGTGCCGCCGGCTTCACGCTGCCCGAGGTGAGCGAGGAGTCGAGGCTCGCCGCCGCGGCGAACCTGGGCGCTCCCGCCGCGCCTCCCGGCACCGTCGTGCCGGTGCCCGTCGAGCCGGAGCCCGCACCCGCGCCGAAGCCCGCGCCCGCGCCGCAGCAGGAACAGCAGCCGGAGCCCGCGCCCGAACCCGCCGCGGACGCGACCCAGTTCGTCGTCGCGCCCACGTTCGAGGCCAAGAAGGAGGAGCCGGAGGAGGAGTACGACTTCGAGCCCCTCTACCCGGAGCCGCCGGTCGCCGAGGAGCCCGTCAAGCCCGTCGTGCCTCCCGCGCCGGTCATCCCGCCGTTCGCCGGCGACGGCCCGCCCTACCGGGTCGTCTTCGACTCCGACGGCGTCCCGGACACGGTCGACGACCGGACCCTGCGCGACACGTACGGCGCCGGCATGGACCTGTTCGCGCCGCACGCGGACGAGCCGGAACCCGTCGCCGAGCAGCCCGTGCGGGAGAAGGCGCAGGAGGCCCCGGCGTTCGAGGAGCGCAAGCCTGAGGAACGGATGTTCGAACCGCCGAAGCCCGAGGAGCGCAAGCCCGAGGAGCGCAGGCAGGAGCCCCCGAAGTTCGAGGACCGGACGTTCGAGCCGCCCAAGTTCGAGACCGAGCCGGAGCCGGAGGAAACCGAACCGGCCCCCGTCGACGAACACCAGGACGTGGACGCCGACGCCGAACCCGAGATCCCGACCGCCGGACCGGACGAGCCCGAGCTCCTCACGCACCACCGCGAGCCCGAGCTGCTCACGCACCACAACGAGGCCGAGCTCACCGACCACCTCGACGCGGAGACCGAGGAACGCCCGCGCGACGCCATGCAGGACACGATGGCGTGGAGCCCGGTCCTCGACGAGTCGGCCGAGAGCCCTGCCGAGGTCACCGAGGAGCACCCGGTCGTGCCCGCCGTCGAGGTGACGGCGGACGAACCGGACCTCGCCGAGGAGGAGATCGAGTCCACGACCTCCTTCGAGGCGACCAAGTTCGAGCAGGAGCCGGAGCTGTTCGAGCAGCAGCGCTTCGACGCGCAGCTCGACTCGCACTTCGAACCCGAACCGGAACCGCTGCCGGTCGTGGCCCCGCCCGCGCCGACGCGGTCCGAGGAGACCGCCGTGTTCGACGCGGCCCTGGTCGCCGCGCACGAGCCGGAACCGAAGCCGGCACCGGAACCGGAGCCAGAACCCGAACCGGAGCCGGTCAGGCCGCCGCGCCAGGTCACGCCGGAGGAGGACCGCGAGCTCGCGGGCACCCGCCGCGCGCTCGACGACCTGAACGTGCCGCACGGCGTGTTCCGCATCGGCGAGCCCGCCGACCGCACCTGGACCCTGCACCTCGACGGCGAGAGCTGGGAGGTGTGCTGGTTCGACCACGGCCCGAAGAACCCGGTGCGGTTCGACAAGGTCGAGGACGCGTCGGCGTACCTCGTCGGCAAGCTGGTGCTGGGCAACTTCCGCACGATCCCGCGGGCGCCCCAGCCGCAGCGGCCGATGACCAACGGCTTCCGCGAGGAGCCGCGCCGTGCCGGCCCGCCGCAGCGCCCGCCGATGCCGCCGGCCCCGGCGCAGGCCCCGCCGATGCCGCAGACCCAGGCGCCGACGCAGGTCCAGCAGAAGCCGGCGCCGCAGGCGGCACCGACCCAGGTGCAGCCCGTTCCGCCGCAGGCCCCGGCCCCTTCGCCGGTCGCCGCCGCGGTGGCGCAGGAGGAACCGTCGAAGCGGAAGTTCCCGATCTCGCCGCTCGCGGGCGAGCCGCCGCTGACGTTGTTCCGCCACAAGCAGATGTTCGAGCTGCCGGCGGGCACCGAGATCGACCGGTACGGCGACCAGTCCGGCAACCTCGTCTACGTGGCGGGCACGCCGTTCCCGGAACGCAGCCTCGTGCCGTCGTGGATCAACCGGCCGTACCGCGTGTACCGGTTGCGGCGGCCGCTCGAGGTGCTGACGGGCGTGGCCGTGCCGTGGTTCGAGCAGCCCGGTGGCGGCACGGCCTACCTGCTGCCGAAGGCGATCGAGGAGATGGTCGCGGACGGCGTGCTGGTGGAGATCTCCGCCGACAACTGATGTGGGCATGAGGGTGGCCGGGATTCCGTGGGATCCCGGCCACACCTGTGTGAGCAGGGATTTTATTTCGAGACGGCTTCGTTCTATATTCCCGGCGTGTTCAGATCTGGGGGACGCTGGCGCGCCGTGGTGCTCACGGTCGCGGTCAGCGCAGGAATCATCGTGCCCGCGCAGTCGGCGCAGGCGGTCAACTGGATCTCGGCCGCGGCTTTCGCCTCGTGCGTCACTGACGTACCGGTGTTCGCGGCCCGGGACAACGGCGAGTTGTGGCTTCACCCGCACCAGGGCACCAGGTCGGGCAAGGCGACCTGGGGTCAGGCGCGGCAGATCGGCTCCGGCTGGACCGGTCGCGCCCTGGCCGGCCCGAACGGCCAGGTCCTGCACGTGGAAACCGGCGGGGCGCTGAAGCGGTTCGCGTGGAACGGCACCGGCTGGACGGACGGTGCCGGGTCCGTGCTGGCCCAGGGCTGGCAGCGGTTCGCCACCACCGCGCGCGACCTCGTCACCGTCGACAGCGCCGGGGACATCTACCGCGTGGACGCCGACGGCTCGTTGCGCAGGTTCGCGCACGACGGCACCAGGTGGGTCGTCGACGGCCAGGAGCTCGCGAAGGGGTGGGACCGCTACAACCTGATCGTCGCGGCCGGTCCTGGCGTGCTCTACGCGCGCACGCCGTCCGGTGAGCTGACCCGCCACCACTACGCGGACGGGACGTGGTTGCAGCGCGACACCGTCGTCGGCCAGGGCTGGCAGCGCTTCCGCTCGGTCGGTTCCGCCGGCGGCGACACGCTGTTCGGGATCGACGGCGACCAGCTGTGGTGGCACCGGTTCGTGCCCGCGCTCGGCGAGTGGGTCAGCACGCAGTTCGGCGACACGATGCTCAGCACGTCGATGGGCGCCGGCTGGTCGTCGACCCGTGACATCGCCCCGCAGACCACTGGGTGCTCGAGCCTCAACCCGTTGGAGAAGGTCCACCGCATCGCCTCGGTCGGGGCGAGTGTGCTGCTCACCGAACGCGGGCTGCGCGAGCTGCGCGTCGCGTTGCAGCAGAGCGTCGGCCCGGACGCGCCCATCGCGAACGCCCTGGTGGCCGCGGCGAAGTTCGTGCAGGAGAACCAGGCGAAGGTCGCGCCGCTGGTCGCGAAGTACGCGGCGAACCCGCATCCGTTGGAGGACGCGGACAAGCAGGCGCTGAAGTCCGTCCTGGACGCCGCGATGGCTCCCGGCGGCCCCATGGCCGCGCTGTGGGAGATCGTCCGGCGGGAGCTCGGCACGCACGTGACCTTCGCGCAGGCCGTCGACCTCGCCAAGGCGGTTCTCGGCTGGACCGTCGAGATCACCAGGATGACCGTCGACTTCGCGAAGACGACGAAGCAGCTGCTCGACGACGTCCCCGGCATCCTGGACCAGATGCTCCAGGGCTACGCCAAGATGAACGAGGGCCTGACCGAGGTCAACGTCGTGGTCGACCAGTCCACCAAGACGCTGGGGCAGCTCAACGCCGCGATGGAGCAGATGAACTCCGGCCTCGACGTGATGAACAACGCGATCGTCGGCATCAACAGCGCCCTCAACGACATGAACGCGGCGATCACGAGCATGAACGCCGCCGTGACGAGGATGAATCGGGCCGTCGACGCGCTGAACAACGGCGGGTACGACTTCTTCAGGTCCTACCGGGTGAAGTTCGACGACCTCGACCTCTCCGGTCTCGACCGGATCTGGGGTCAGCGCGCGTCCGCCGAGGAACTGGCGAAGGCGGACAGGTGGTTCTCCCTGGCCGTCGACTTCGTGCCGTTCGCCGGTGACGCCAAGGGCATCTGGGGTGCGGTGTCCGGCCGCGACCCGCTGACGGGCGAGGAGCTGTCCGGCGCGGACCGGGCGATGGGATCGCTGTTCTTCCTGCGGTACCTCAAGAACATCCGCAAGGGCGGCGACCTGATCTACACCGGGTCGAAGCTGGAGGAGGCCAAGCGAGGCCGTGCGCTGGTCGAGAACGGCAAGTACGACTACCTCTTCGGCAAGGTCGACTCGAACTCGCACAACGCCGCGAGGTCCAGGCAGAACAAGGAACAGCTCGCGCGGATCGGCGTGCACGACACCCCGCAGGGCCGTGCGCTGATCAAGAACCACCTGGACCAGGCCGTCACGAACGACGCGAACGTCCAGCGGGTCTTCACCACCGAGCACGGTACGTTCCAGATCCGGGACTCGCTGTTCGCGGGGCCGGGAGGGTTCCTGCACTTCGAGTCGACCTGGCACGTCACGCAGGACGGGCTGCGGCTCACGACGATCATCCCGAAGGAGTAGCGCGATGATGCAGGTGCCTTCCGACGACGAGTTCGCCGACGCCTTCGGGGTCGCTCCGGAAGCCGAGGACGAGCCGTGGGTCAAGGCCGTCCGGATCGACGACGTGCTGCTCTCGTACGACGAGAACTCCGCATCCGTGCGGGTGCGGTGGTTCCGCGGTGACGACGTCGTGGTCGACCTCTACGACGAGGGCGCGACACGGATGCTGGTGCGGTCCGGCGCCGGCGAGTCCCATGTCGTCGTGGAGTACGCGGACGGGGAGATGGCCGTGCGCATCCACCCGTCCGTGCGCATCACCTCACGACACAACTAGTCCATAGGCCGCCGCGAACGCGATGGCGGTGTCGATGTCGATCAGGGCTCCGGCGAGCTTGGCCTGCCGGAGCCCGTTCGCGTCGATCTTCGCCCCGCGCAGGTCCGCGCCGTCCAGCTTGGCGTCCAGCAGCCGCGCGCCCATCAGGTCGGCGGTGCTCAGGTCGGTGTTGCGCAGGTCGGCCTCGCTGAGGTTCGTCTCGCGGAACCGCTGCCCTGCCAGCTTCAGGTCGTGCAGCGGTGCCCTGACGAACGACGCCAGCGTGAAGTCGACCTCCACGAACGTGACGGGCCGCAGCACGCAGTCGACGAAGTTCGACCCCATGAGGCTGCACGAGTTGAACGACGACCGCGTCAGCACCGTGCGGTCGAAGGT
This sequence comes from Lentzea sp. CA-135723, assembly GCF_050936595.1. Taxonomy (NCBI): domain Bacteria; kingdom Bacillati; phylum Actinomycetota; class Actinomycetes; order Pseudonocardiales; family Pseudonocardiaceae; genus Lentzea; species Lentzea sp. CA-135723. The sequence goes on from NZ_JBNJMK010000001.1 coordinate 6,534,077, forward strand.
GCACTGCCGGAACGCCGTCGCGTGGTGCCTCGACTCGCCGAGGTCCGTCCGGGTGAAGTCGCACCGGGTGAACGTGCACCCGCTCGTGACCAGTGAGCGGAGATCGGCTTCGGAGAAGTCGCAGTCGGTGAAGGACCGCTTCTCCCACTGCTGATCAGGCAGGTTGGCGTCGGAGTAGTCCTCCCCGACCTCTTCGACCAGGTTGTCCACTCTCACACTCTCGCAGAGTCCGCGTGTTGGTAACGTGCGGGACGCCGGGCGACCTGCCCGACGTCAACGAGGACGATCGTCATTCGGGAAGGCTCATGACCCGCACGCCCGTGAACGTCACTGTCACCGGTGCAGCCGGCCAGATCGGCTACGCACTGCTCTTCCGCATCGCTTCCGGCCACCTGCTCGGCCCGGACACCCCGGTCAACCTGCGGCTGCTGGAGATCACCCCCGCGCTGAAGGCCGCGGAGGGCACCGCGATGGAGCTCGACGACTGCGCCTTCCCGCTGCTCAAGGGAATCACGATCACCGACGACGCGAAGACCGCGTTCGACGGCGTGAACGTGGCCCTGCTCGTCGGCGCCCGCCCCCGCACCAAGGGCATGGAGCGCGGCGACCTGCTCGAGGCCAACGGCGGCATCTTCAAGCCGCAGGGCGAGGCGATCAACGCCGGCGCCGCGGACGACGTCAAGGTCCTCGTGGTCGGCAACCCGGCCAACACCAACGCCCTCATCGCCCAGCAGCACGCGCCGGACGTCCCGCGCGAGCGCTTCACCGCGATGACGCGCCTGGACCACAACCGCGCCCTGTCGCAGCTCGCCAAGAAGCTGGGCGTCGCGGTCACCGACATCCAGAACATGACGATCTGGGGCAACCACTCGGCCACCCAGTACCCGGACCTGTTCCACGCCAAGGTCGGCGACAAGACCGCCGCCGAGGCCGTGAACGACCAGGCGTGGCTGGAGAACGACTTCATCCCGACCGTCGCCAAGCGCGGCGCGGCGATCATCGAGGCCCGTGGCGCGTCTTCGGCCGCGTCCGCCGCGAACGCCGCCATCGACCACATCTACGACTGGGTCAACGGCACCGAGTGGACCTCGATGGCCATCCCGTCGGACGGTTCGTACGGCGTGCCCGAGGGCATCATCTCGTCGTTCCCGGTCAAGTGCGCGGACGGCGAGTACGAGATCATCCAGGGCCTGGAGATCGACGAGTTCTCCCGCGGCCGCATCGACGCCTCGGTCGCCGAGCTCGTCGAGGAGCGCGACGCGGTCAAGGGCCTCGGCCTGATCTGAGTTCGCGTGGCAGTGTGGGGCACGTGCGCATTCCATGGGACGTGCCCCAGCCACAGCTCTCCGACGACGTGCATCCTGCGCTCGCTGACGCCGCCCGTGCGGCGTCGGCGGCGTACGGACGCGCCCGATCCCTGCACACGCGCCTCGAACTCCGCGAAGAAGTCGCGGACGGCGCCGACGGAACACCGACGATGCGCGTCGACCGCATCGTCGAGGACGCGATCCTGGAGTCCATCCACCGCAGTCGCGTGAACCTGCTCTCCGAAGAGGCGGGGTTCGTCGACAACGGTTCCTCGATCACCCTCGTCATCGACCCGGTCGACGGGTCAGCGAACGCCGCGTTCGGCGTTCCTCTCTCTTGTTTCGCTGGTGCGCTCGTAGAAGACGGCACCGCTCAAGAAGCTCTCACGACGTGGTTCGACACGGGCCGTGCGTGGCACGCGCGCGCAGGAGTGCCGACGTCGTTCCGCACCACCGGACGCACCACTGTGGACGGCGCGTCGGTGTGCTTGATGCGCCCCAAGACAGGCACGCAGGACGCGTGGCTGCGCGTGGCGAACCGGGCCGACCGCATCCGCGTGCTGTGCACGACCTGCCTGGAGACCATGCTCGTCGCGGAAGGCACCGTCGACGCGTTCATCGACCCCGGCAGCGACACGCACCGGATCATGGACCTCGCGACGGCACTGGTCACCGTGCCTGCGGCGGGCGGAGTGCTCGTCGACCTGCACGGGCGGCCGTTCACGTTCGAACCCGACCTGACCCACCGGTGGTCGGGGGTGGCGGCCGCGACTCCTCAGCTGGCCGAGGAGCTCATCGCGACCGTCCTCGGTTAGACCATCCCCCGCGGCTCGACGACGCAGTCGGGCCCCGGGAACACCAGCCCTTCGTGCCCGTCGTTGAAACGGACGAGGTAGGGCGGGTGCCCGTCGTTCCCGCGGACTTCGAGGATCTCGCCGAGGCGCTCCTCGAGTCCGATGGAACGGCTGTGGACGTGGAGCCTGTCACCCACTGTTGCTTGCATGGGCTGCGACACCTCCGGTGTGCGGCTTGAGGTAGGCCTAAAGCCTAGGCCGACGCCGGAGGTGCGCAACAGGGCTCAAGTGCTCATCCGCCGCAGGCCGAGGAGACCTTCGCGACGAGATCGGCCTTCTGCTGCACCCAGTCCGCTGCGGAGCTGACGTTCTGCATGCCGTTCGCGGCCTCTTCGAGAGCCTTCTTCACCTGCTCGTCCGGCGCGGAACCCGCGAGGGTCTCCAGCTCCTTCGCCTTGGCCTGAGTCTCCTCCAGAGCCTTCTGGGGGTCGCTCATGTCCGGCGAGAAGCCCACGAGCTGGATCGCGTCGGCGCACAGCTTCACCTTGTCCGCGGTGTCGCTGACGCCCTGGATCGTGTCGCAGGCCGTGAGGCTGCCCAGCGCGAGGGCAGCTGCTGCCAGCGTTCCAACAAGGCGCATTCGCTCTCCTATGCCCGAAGTGTCCGGTTCAGTTGTATACAACTCTACCGAGGAACTGGTTGATCGGATTGGCGTTGGTAGAGCTTGCGGATGACGTCGTCGATTTCCGGCTCCACGACGGCGAGGTCGTGGACCTCCACCTGCCGCACCACCCGGGTGATCAACTGGGCCGCCGTCGTCTCCGCTCTCCTGAACGTGAGGTGGTGGCGCAGTCCGTTCGCCTCGCTGCGCACCGCCGTTACTCCTGGGACGTCTGGAGCAGGTCCGGGTTCCCTCAGGTCGATGACCAGCTCCCGTTCCGGGGTGACCTCGGCGCGCAGCTCGTCGAGCGGTCCGTCGGCGAGCACCCGGCCGTGGTCGATCACCATCAGCCGCGGGCAGAGCCGTTCGATGTCGTCCAGGTCGTGCGTGGTGAGCAGCAACGTCGTGCCGCGGCGGGTGTTGAGGTCCGCGAGGAACTCCCGCAGGCGTTCCTTCGACTCCAGGTCCAGCCTGATCGTCGGCTCGTCCAGCACCAGGAGTTCCGGAGCGTGCAGCAACGCGGCCGTGATCTCGCCGCGCATCCGTTGCCCCAGCGAGAGTTGCCGCACCGGGGTGATCAGCAGCTCTTGCAGGCCAAGGAGTTCCACGCACTCGTCGAGTCTCGCGCGGTAGTCCTGCGCGGAGACGCGGTAGATGGACCTGAGCAGGTCGAAGCTGTCCCGCAGCGGCAGGTCCCACCAGAGCTGGCTGCGCTGGCCGAACACGACACCGATGCGTTTGGCCAGATCACGCCGTTGCCGGGATGGATCGACGCCGTGCACCCTGATGTGGCCGCTGCTCGGCACCAGGATCCCGGTCAGCATCTTGATCGTCGTGGACTTGCCGGCGCCGTTCGGCCCGACGTACCCGACGGCCTCGCCCGCCCGCACGTCGAACGTGACGCCGTCGACCGCGGTGACCGTCTTGTAGTTGCGCCGCAGGCCTTTCGACGTGGCGACCTTGAACTCCCTGCGGAGCTCCCTGACCTCGATCATGAACCCGTCCCCCGGTAGTGCCTGACCGCGAACCGCCACACCAGCGCGGCGACCCCTGCCGCCAGCGCCGCGACGAGCGGTGATGTCCAGCCGACCCAGCCCGGAAGGCCGATCGGGTCCTGCTTCCCGAGCAGCGCGAGGCTCGGGTAGTACGCGACGAACGCCCCCGGCACCACGAACGCCATCAGCCAGCGCAGCGGCCGGGAGTAGACGTTGATCGGGTACGAGGTGAAGGTGTTGCTGCCGTAGGTGACCGCGTTGGCGAACTCGCGGCCCTCGACGATCCAGAAGCAGATCGAGCAGGCCACCACCCACACCGCGCTGTAGATGACGGCGCCCGCGAGCGGCGTGAGCACCGTCAGCAGCACCTTGGCCGGCGACCACGCGATGTCGACGTGCGTGAGCGCGTAGATCATCACCGCGAGCGCGCCGCTGATGCGCCCGATCCTCCTGAGCCGGATGTCGGAGCACATGATCTGCGGCAACAGCCTGAGCGGCCGCATCAGCAGCACGTCGAAGCTGCCGGTGCGGATGTAGGTCGGCAGGTTGTCGAGCTGCCCCGCGAAGAGGTCCGCGACGCCGAACGCGGCGCCCGCGAACGCGTACATCAGCAGCACCTCGTTCTTCGAGAAGCCGCCGAGCGCGTCGATTCGGGTGAACAGGATCAGGATGACGATCAGCTCGTAGCCCTGGGCCAGCACCTGCGTCACGAAGTCCATCGCGAACGACGCCCGGTACGACATCTGGCTCTTCAGGCGCGCGCCGATCAGCCTGGGGTAGATGGTCTCAGCCACCCTGCAGCACCACCTTCCGCACGGCGCGGCTCAGCGCGAACTGACCGATCGCGATGATCACCACGGCCCAGAACGCCTGGAGCGCAAGGATCCTGGCCGGATCGCCGTGCCCGAGGAACACGTCGATCGGGGCCTGCAGGATCGCCGGGAACGGCGTCATCCAGAGCATCTCGCGCGCCCAGTCCGGGAAGAACGAGATGGGCACCGTCAGGCCGCACAGCAGGCCGGACGAGATGTTCCAGAACCCGTAGAGCCCGCGGTTGTCGAGCAACCAGAACGAGCTGATGTCGACGAGGAACCGGAAGCCGAAGCTGATCACCAGCGCGATGAGGGCGCTGAGGGCGAACAACGGCCACTGAAACGCGTTCTGCGGGAACTGGAAAGGGAACAACAGCATGCCGAACACCATCGGCGGCACGAGACGCGTCATCAGCGCGTAACCGCTCCGCCCGACGTCCTCCGCGAGGAGGGCGCCTTGCAGGTTCCACGGCCTGTACAGATCTACTACTACGTCACCGGATCGCACTCGCTCGGCGAGCTCGTTGGTTCCCCACAACAGGACGAACCCGAGCAGCCCCTGCCCGATCCAGACGTACGTGTTGGCGGCAGCGACGTCGTAGTCGGCGATCTCGCCGTTCGCCGCCTTGAGAGCGGCGACGAGAACGGCGACCCGCAGCAGGCCGAAGACCACGTTCGTGGTCATTCCGGCCAGCATCGCTTGTCGGTAGGTCGAATACCTTCGGAAGCCGGCAATGATCAAATCGGCGTGAACACGCACGTCGGTCTACGTTAGTGACCGTCGCAAGTGGATTTCGCTACGCACCGAACGCGCTGGTGACGACCTCTCCCGCCTCCGGCTGCGACGCGAGGCAGAGGAAGTAGTTGCGGCTGCCGTCCTTGAACCCGACCGCGCTCATCTCCCAGCCGGTCGTGTCCACGGTCGGCCGCGAGTTCGCCTTCATCACCGCGGCCGTGCAGACGTCCTTCAGCTCCGGTGACGCCATGAGCTCGTCGCTGTCGACCGCCGGGATCTCGCCGGACAGCCAGCCGCCGGCGAACGCCTCCCAGTAGTGCAGGTCGGAGCAGCTGGCGACCTTCCGCGCGACCGCCGGCATGCCGCCGATGTTCGTGATGCCGCGGAAGCACGTCGACGTCTCGATGCAGAACCCGGAAGCGCACTTCTTGAGGTATGGCGGGATGTCCTCGGCGCCGCCCTGCTGCGTGGTCGACGGCCCGGCACCCTGGGCGTTCGTCTGCTGCTCCTTGCCGAACGGGTTCCACACGACGAAGCCCCCGACCAGCAGGACCACGAGCGCCGCCGCGCCGGCGACCAGGGGCCACGTCCTGCGCTTGGGCGGCGGCGGGACCGGCACCGTCGGCATCCGCATGGGGTCGATCAGCTCGTCCCGCAGCTGCGCCGCGCTGGGCGTGCGCAGGTTGGCGTCCGGGTGCAGGGCCCGTGCCAGCGCCTCGTGCAACGCGGCGGGCACTCCCGGCACCGCGGACACGGGTCGACGCAGGATCTCGCCGAGCTGGTCGAAGCTGGTGATCGGCCACGGCACCGGCCGCGGCGGCTTGCCGGCGAGCAGCGTGTAGAGCGTGGCGGCGAGGCTGTACACGTCCGCCTGGGGCGTCGGCTCGGCCATCGCGAACGCCTCCGGCGGCGCGTAGCTGGGGCTCAGGGCGTCCCGCGTGACCGTGCTGCCGCCCTGCGCGTCGAGCAACGCCGCGAGCCCGAAGTCCGCGAGCTTGGGCGTCCCGTACCGGTCGACGAGGATGTTGCCGGGCTTGATGTCCCGGTGCAGCACACCCGCCTGATGCGCCGCCGCCAACGCGTCCGCGAGCTTGATGCCCAGGTCCCGCACCTGGTCTGGGTGCAACGGCCCGGTGTTGTCGAGCTGGTCGGCGAGCGACCCGCCCGTGCACAGCTCCATGACGATGTACGGCGTGCCTTGCTGGGTGATGTTCGCGTCGTGCACCCCGACGACGTGCGGATGACCCGACAACTTGGCCGCGGCCTGCGCCTCCCGCAGGAACCGCCGCCGGTCCCGTTCGTCGACGAGGACGCGGTTGTCGATCTTCACGGCCACGTCGCGCCCGAGTTGCGCCTGGTGGGCGGTGTACACCGTGGCGAACCCGCCCGCCCCCAGCGGTCTCAGTGCGGTCAGGCCGGGAATGTGGGGTGCGGTCACGCGCGGCAGCTTAGTTCCGCACCCCGACAGTTTTCCGCCTAGGCCGTGCAGTTCAGCGAGCCGGTGTGCAGGGCGTGACTCTTGGTGTTGTCGTCGTCCGACCACAAGACCGTCTTCTTGCCGTTGATGCACGACGGCGCGATGGCAAAGCCTTCGAGGTTGACGTTGGGCAGCTTGGACGGCCGGTCGTACGTCGCCGACACGGTGAACCTGCCGTTGGCGATGGTGAGCGTCGTGGCCCGCCCGCTGCAGTTGTCGTCGCAGGACGCCCAGAGCCTTGAGCCTTCCCACTCCAGGTCCATGACCTGCTTCTGCCCGCTCGCGAACTTGGCGACCAGCTTCGCCCCAGCGTCCTGCAGCGCGTAGAGGAAGATCCCGCCCGTCGCCTCCAGCCCGACCGCCACGAGCCCGGTCCCGTGGCCCGGGTAGTCGGCGGGGTCGTAGACCTTGCCGGCGTCGTCCTTGAACCCCTGCGCCGTCAGGAACGAGTCAGGAACCCACGCGATCCCCTCAGGCCCCTCGTTGGGATCCACCGAAGGCATCCCGGGCAGCTTCCACTCGTTCGTCACGGCGCTGGCCCCGACCTTGAGCACCATCGGCGAACTGACGTCCTCGTCGTCGTTGTCCCGCTCGCTGACCACGAACAACCCGTCCGGCGTGCTCACCACACCCTCGGCATCGGGGTCACCCTTGCCGTTGCGGAACTTCAACGACCGCTTGGAATCAACCTTCCAACCGCTCCCGCCGGGCACCAGCCGGTACAACGTCGACGGCCCGTTCTTCACGGCCCACACGACGCCCTGACTCTCGAACGACAACCCGCTGAGGTTCTTCCCGAACACGTTCGCCCCGTCAGCGGTCGTCGTGGCCGAGCTGCCAGGCCACGAAGTAGCAGCGTCAGCAGTGCTGATGGTCAGTCCCAGCGCGAGGACCGTGAAGACACCAATCGCCTTGATGCGCAACGGAAACGCCCCTTCTCTCCCGAAGCGCTCAAGATCGCACTCCGGCCAGTCGGGCGGCGTTCGTCCAGTGGACCAGACGATGAACTCTCAGGGCTACTTCTTCGCAGCGGCCTTCGCGGCCTTCTTGAAGTCGCGCACCTCCAGCAACGACTTCTGATCGAGCACATCAGCCACGCTACGACGGCTTCCCTCGTCCCCGTAACTACCCGCGGCCTTCCGCCACCCCTCAGGAGTGACGCCGAACTGCTTGCCCAAAAGGGCGAGGAAGATCTTGGCCTTCTGCTCCCCGAACCCAGGCAGCGCCTTGAGCCGCTTGAACACGGCAGCCCCGTCCCCCTCGGCCCAGATCTTCGTGACGTCCCCGTCGTACGTCTCGACCACGAACTGAGCCATCGCCTGCACCCGCTTGGCCATGCTGCCGGGGAACCGGTGCACGGCGGGCGGCGTGGCCATGACGGTGGCGAAGGCCTCGGGGTCGGCCTCGGCGATGCGGTGGACGTCCAGCCCACCCATGCGGTCGGCGAGGACCTTGGGCCCGGAGAAGGCCTTCTCCATCGGAATCTGCTGGTCCAGCAGCATCCCGGTCAGCAGGGCGAACATGTCCGACGCGAGGAGTGCGTCCGCGTCGGGGTTCTGCGCGAGGCACACCGTGCGGGTCATGCGGGAATGGTGTCACGACTACCCGGCGTTCGCTCGCACGCGTCTCCTCGCCACGTCGTACGCCCAGGCGTGGGTCGACACCTTCTTGTCCACGCCGAAGTGGTTCTTCGTGGCCTTGTCGAGGACGAGGTGGTACTCCGGCATGAGCTCGTGCCACGCCACCGACCTGATGTCTTCCGGCTTCCAGTCGTAGAGCGTGACCAGCTCGGCTTTCACCGCGGCGAGGAACTCCGGCCCGTCTGACGTGATGGGCAGCTCGCTGCGGTTTCTCCGTACTTCTCGAGGAGGAGTTCTGAAGGCTGTTCGTGCCTCCGAGCGACTTCGGTACGACGTGTGCTCTTCGACGTTCGGGTCCCGGCAGATGAACATCGCGGCGGGTCGAATCCCGCGTACTCGGCAATCGCCCCCACCGAGGGAGGGGTCTTCCGCGATTCCTCTGGTGCCGGGCGTTCGCGGACGCTCAGAGAGGCGGTGTCGAAGCGGTGCGTCTCGTCGGACTGGATGACCAACGTGCTCGGCACGTCGTCACGCTGCGGCTTCGGGTTGATGGCGCGGACGTGCTGATGAGTTCGTAGGCGTCGCGGTCGAACCCACCTGCCGAGTTCCGGTGACCGTCGATGTCGATGTGCAGGAGTCGTCGTGCGCCGGGGCTCTCGCGCTGCGCGAACTGGGCGATCTCCAGCAGTCGCTGGGCCGATCGACTGAAGTCTTCCTCGATCGTCGTCAGGTGGTACAGGCTTACCGCGCGATCACCGGTCGAGGGCTTCTTGCGCTTCTTCGATCGCTGGTTCGCCTTCTTCGCCCCCATGCTTCCCGCATCGAGCGCCTCAGCACCGCTGTTACCGGTCAGGCCCCTGCCACGCGCACCTCAGACACCACCTGGCGCACCAGCACGCGCAACGCCTCGCGGTCCACCGTGGCCGGGTCGTCGGCCAGCCAGTCGCCCATCTCGTCGACGAACTGCTCCGGCGTCATCGGTGGCACCTCGTAGTCGAGGTCGTCGTCGCAGGTGACCTCGCCGGCGCGGCTCGGGTACACGATCACGGCGCCGCGGATCTCCAGCCAGGGCAGGAGTTCGGCGAAGCGTTCGACGCTGTCGAGCAGTGAGGACGAGCCGCCGCGGAACAGGTGGCCGTTGCGCCACAGTTCGCCGTCCTCGTCGCAGTAGTAGTGGCCGGGGAGCCACGACTTCGACTCGATGAGGACCAGGCGGCGGCCGCAGAGCAGGGCGTGGTCCACGTCGGTGAAGACGGAACCTGGCCAGGCCAGGCCGTGGAAGATGCGCACGCCCGGTAGCTGCGTCATGTACTCCGTGAGCAATCCGGCGGTCAGCCGTTCGCGTCTGTTTTCACCCGGACGGCCGAAGATGGTGTTCCCGTCGTACTCGCCTGCGAACGCCCGTTCGGCTCGGAAGACGGCGAGGTAGCGGCGCACCAGTCGGAACGCCCCGTAACCGGCGCCCACGACGAGCGGTAGCCACACGGCCAGCAGGAGGGGCGACAGGGGGAGTGTCAACGGGATGAGCAGGACGAACCAGCCGCCGATCGCGGCCGCCGCCGGGGCGTGGCCGAGGCCGGTGGCGGGGACGTAGCGGACGCGCGCGCCCAGGTCGATCCGGTTCCACCACTCCATCGAGCCGAGGTCGACGCGTGGGCGTGGCGCCATGTAGTTCGGGTCGTCGCCGAAGTCGCGCAGCCTGCCCGTGTGGCCTGTTCGGCGAGGTCGCGGGCGTGCCGGCGGGCGGGTGACCGCCGGTGCCGGGGCGGCGGGGCGGTCGTAGTCCGCTCGGCGGACCGGGTCCTTCAGCGTCTCGTAGGCCTCCTGGAGCAGGCGGAAGCTGCCAGACGTCCCACCCGCGTCGGGGTGCATGACCTTGGCGAGAGAGCGGTAGGCCGACTTGATCTCCGAGGCACTGGCGCCCCGGTTGACACCGAGCAACTCGTAGTAGTCGATCCCTGGCACGACACCGTCCAGTTCGAGGTTGGTCCGTGAACCTTATTGGGTCCAACACTTTCGCAGGGCATACGGCCCGGACTTCCCCGACTAGTGTGAAGGGCGCGGTGGCGATGGGGCCTGTAGCGCAGTGGTCGACGCGCCCTCCGGGACGGAGGGAGAACGCCGGTTCGAATCCGGCCGGTCCCGCTCAAGACGGGCTCCCGCGTTCCACGAAGTCCTTTGTGGACGGTGCGTGCCCGGCTGAAGTGGCGCAGGATGGCGGGGTGGACGCACTCGAGAACCTGCGGCGCCTCTGCCTGGCACTCCCCGAGGTGACCGAACGCCTGAGTCACGGCGAGCCGACGTGGTTCGTCCGGGACAAGAAGACCTTCGTGACGCTGGCCGACCACCACCACGACGACCGCAGCGCGTTCTGGTGCGCGGCAGGCGAAGGCGTGCAGGAAACGCTCATCGTCCAGGACCCGGAGCAGTACTTCCGCCCGCCCTACGTCGGCCACCGCGGGTGGCTCGGCGTGTACCTGGACGTCGAAGTCGACTGGGACGTCATCGCCGACCTCGTCGAGGACGCCTATCGGGTGATCGCCCCGAAGACGCTGGTCGCGCGACTCGACGCTCGAGTTGCCGACCCGGCTGACCTGCCGCAGTCTTCCGCGCATGGCGACCTGTGACGTCTGTGGCAACGAGTACTGGATGGCCTTCGAGGTGCGCACCGTCGGCGGCGGCGTGCACACGTTCGACAGCTTCGAGTGCGCGATCCAACGGCTCGCGCCGCGCTGCGAGCACTGCGACTGCCGCGTGATCGGGCACGGCGTGGAGGTGGAGGGCAAGTTCTTCTGCTGCGCTCACTGCGCGCGCATGGGCGCGGACGACCTCGGCGCGATGATCCGCGACACCGTCGGCGCGCATCCCAGCTAGGAGAGCACGAGGTCCAGGCTGAGCGGCACGGGCGGCGGCAGAACGTCCGTGCCACTCCGGAACGACTCCAGCAGGTACGCGACCAGGCGCCGTGACGCGGCCATCGCGACCTCCACCGGCACGCCGCCAAGACCGCCGTTGGCCAGAAGTACCAGCGTCAGGTCGTGTGGCGAGAAGTCCGCACGCAGCTGCCCGCTGTCCTTCGCGCGTTGCACCAACGCGCCGAAGTCCTCCCATGTGCGGTCACGCACCTCTGAGTGCAGTTCGGGGAACGACGCCGTGAACGCCGCGGTGAACCCACGGTCAGACGCCTGCAACAGGCACACTTTCTCGATCACGGTGCTGAAGCCGCGCCACGGGTCGGGGTCGCGCAACGCGTCGTCGATCACGGCCTGGCACACCGCGAACTGCTCCGCGAAGGCCTCCACGACCAGCGATTCCTTGGTGGGGAAGCGCCGGTACAGCGTGGCGACGCCCACTCCGGCGCGGCGGGCGATGGCGGCCATCGGGACTTCCAGGCCTCGTTCGGCGAACAGGTCGCGGGCGACGGCCAGCACGCGTGCCCGGTTCTCGCGGGCGTCGGCGCGCATCTGAGACGGTTCGGCGGTCACTTCTTCTCACTTCTGGCCAAGTGGAGGGGGTTCTCCACTTACGAGGCTACGGTCGGGACCATGAACTTCAAGAGCCCGATCGTGAACCGCGTCAACAAGCTGATCGTCGGCCTGCGCGACGCGCCGCTCGTCGGGAAGCTCGTGCGCAAGGGCATCACCGTCGTGTCCTACACGGGCCGCAAGTCGGGTCGTACGTTCACCACACCCGTTGGCTACCAACGCAAAGGCGACACCGTGAACATCCAGGTGATGATGCCGGACGCCAAGTCGTGGTGGCGCAACTTCAACGGCGAGGGCGGACCGCTCACGCTCGAACTCGATGGCGCGCAACGGACCGGACACGCGACATCGCACCGTGACGACAAGGGCCGCGTCACGGTGCGAGTGCAGTTGTAGAAGCCTTACACGGCAAGGGCGAGGCGTCGGCGCTCCAGGAACGCCGCCACGAGGTAGGCGCCGCCGCCCAGCACGGCCAGCACTCCGAAGAACCCGGCGCCGGGCACGAACAGCGTCGCGGCGGCGACCAGCATCAGCCACGTGCCCAGGTTGTAGTGCAGGGCGTTGCCACGGATCGCGCCCTCGGCGATGTAGATCAGGCCCACGACGATGGTCGAGCCGGCGGGCCACAGCACGGTCTGGAGCTCGGGCTTGTCGAACACAGTGCTCAGGCCCGTGACCGCTAACGCCAGCGCGGCGAAACCGGTGACCCAGGCCGTTCCCACGAGCTTCTCGGCTCGTCGCCGTGCCTCGGTGGCGGCTTTCTGGGCCCGCAGCGACGCGGTCATGGCGAACGCGGTGCCGACGACGAGACCGAACGCCAGCAGGCCGATCGGCAGCCACGACGGCATCAGGACCAGGCCGGACTTCGACAGCAGCGCGGCGCCGTGCCCGAAGACGTAGGCGAACGCGAACCCCAGGTAGGCGGCGCGGCTGTCGACCTCGGCCGAAGCCGAAGTCGAAGCGGAGGCGGAGGCGGACGAAGTGGTGGCGGGCAGGGCGGTGGCGTTCACGACGACTCCTGGCAGACGAGTGAGTGGATCAGGCGTGGTGCGATGACGGTGAACTGCGGCGAGCGGCGGATCGAGGCGCGCTGGTCGGCGAGGCCGTGCAGGCCCAGCCAGAACGTCAGCGCGCGGTCCGGATCGAGAAGAACCCTGCTGAACAGCCGCAACGCTTCGGAAGAAAGATCGGCCGCCCCGAACATCACGCGGTAGCGGCGGGGGTGCAGGACGGCGAAGTCGAGATAGGCGAGGCCCGCGGTGTAGGCGTCGGACGCGCCGAGAACGGCGGCCTCGAGTTCGCGGAAGGCCTCGTGGCACACGGCGAGCAAGATCGCCGGAACATCGGGGAACTGCTGGTAGATCGAGGAAGTCGGCAGGCCTGACGCACGGGACACGGCCCGCAGCGTCACGGCGTGCTCGGAGTCGACCAGGGCGGTCGCCGCCGCCACGATCGCCTGGCGGCAGCCAGGCCCGCTCACGGCTCCGGAACGATGACGACCTTGCCCAGCACCGTGCGCGACTCGGCCAGCGCGAGCGCCGAACCCGCCTCGGACAACGGGATGCGCGCGGCGATCTGCGCGGTCAGCACACCGGCCTTGACCAGCTGCAACACCTGCGTGAGGTCCTCGGCGAGACGGGCGCGGAACGCGGCGCGGCGGAAGCGCTTGCCCGCCCAGAAGTTGTAGAAGCCCGCGCGCTTGCCGTTGGGCAGCACGTTCCAGACCATCAGCTGACCGAAGAGCTTGAGCACCGCCAGCGTGCCGCTGCCGGCCTCGTCCTTGGTCGCCGCGGACCCGTAGTTGACCAGCGCGCCGCCCTTGCGCACCAACCGCCACGACTCGTGCAGGCCGGGGCCGCCGACGTGGTCGAACACGGCGTCCACGCCTTCGGGAGCCAGTTCGCGGAGGCGGGCGTACATGTTCGGGTCGCGGTAGTCGACGGGAATGGCACCGAGCGCGCGCACCGCGTCGTGGTGACGCTCCGCCGCTGTGCCGATCACCTTGATCCCTGCGTGACGAGCGAGCTGCACCAGCGTCGAGCCGACGCCGCCGTTCGCGCCGAGCACGACGATCGTGTCGCCGCGCTTGACCTTCGCGGTGCGGTACAGCATCTGCCAGGCCGTGACGCCGTTGACCGCCACGGTCTCGGCGGCGGCGGAGTCCACGCCGTCCGGCACGGGGACCAGGTCGGCGGCCTCGACGATCAGGTGGCTCGCCCACGCGCCGATCTTGGTGACCACGGCGAACCGGTGTCCCCGCAGGTCGCGGTCCACGCCCGGCCCCGCGGCGACGACCGTGCCGACCAGGTCGTAGCCGGGCACGAACGGGAACGGCGGCTGGTCGTAGTACTTGCCCAGGCGCATCTGCTGCTCGGCGAACGAGACGCCGGTGGCCTCCATGCGCAGGACGACCTGGCCCTCACCGGGCGCCGGCAGGTCGCGGGTCCGGAGGTGCAGGCCGTCGGTGCCGACGACGCCCGGCAGGACGATCTCGGTGGCGCGGGTGGCGGCGGTCGTGGCGTTCATGGTGTCGCTCCTTGCGGTCTCGGTTGTGCTTACGGACATAAGCTAACGCCCGTAAGTCTACGAGCGCAAGACCTAACAGCCATAAACTTTCAGGTGTATGGTTACGGCCGTGACGAACACGGAACCGCGCAGGCGCAACCGCAGGGGCGAGGGCGGGAAGCTGCGGGAAGAGATCATCGCGGCGGCCGTCGCGCTCCTGGACGAGGGCGGCGACGAACGGGCGGTCACCCTCCGCTCGGTCGCGCGCAAGGCGGGCATCGCGGCCCCGTCGATCTACCCGCACTTCGCCGACCAGCCGTCGATCATGCTGGCCGTCGTCCAGCAGGAGATGGCCACGCTCACCGCGACACTGAAGGAAGCCGACGACAACGCACCGCAAGGCGCGCGCGCTCGGTTGTTCGCGGTGTGCAACGCGTATCTGGACTTCGCACACCTGCACCCGCAGCGCTACCGGATCATGTTCGGCGGCCTGTGGACCCCGTCGACCGAGGACACCTCGATCACCGACGCCGACCTCGACCAACTAGGCGTGGAGGCGTTCACGCTGCTGGTGGGAGTGCTCGGCGCGTGCATAGAAGAAGGCATCGCGCACGGCAGTGACGACCTCTACGGCGACGCCGTGGCGCTGTGGCTGGGACTGCACGGCCTCGCGCACCAGCGGGCCGTGGTGCGCAAGATGCCCGGACCCGCCGACGTCGGTGACCGGCTGATCAGGGCACTCGCGCACCTGAAGTAGACCTGGCGGGCGCTCGGCGGCTGAGATCGCGGTGTGGCCACTCGGCTCAGGCGGGGGACCGAGCAGGTTGAGGATCTCGTTGACCGCTCGCGGAGCAGGTGGACATCAGACAGCCGTGCGATCGGCAAGTCGCCTGCGTGGAACGTTCGTTGCTCGCCAACCGGTTACGGGGCCTCGAACAGGGTCGACACCGACTCGCCGACGTTGATCCGCCGCATCGCCTCGGCCATCGCCGGCGCGATCGACAGCACCTTCAGCTTCGGCACGGCCTTCTCGGCGGGGATCGGCACGGTGTTGGTCGCGACGATCTCCAGCACGTCGTCGAACGCCTGCAGCCGGTCGAGCGCGCCGGACGAGAACAGCCCGTGCGTGCAGGCGACCCGGATCGAGCCGGCCCCGCGCTCGCGCAGCTTGTCCAGCAGTTCGATCACCGTCGAGCCCTTGGCGATCTCGTCGTCCAGCACGATCACGTCCCGCCCTGCCACGTCACCGATGACCGTCGAGATCTGCACCTTGTCGTCAGCGAACCGCTGCTTGGCGCCGGCCGCGACGGGCAGCCCGAGGATCCGCGCGAAGTGCGCGGCCTCCTTGGCGTTGCCGAGGTCCGGCGACACCACGACGGTGTTCGACAGGTCGTACCGCGAGAAGTGCTGGGCCAGTTCGCGCAACGCGTGCAGGTGGTCGACCGGCACCGAGAAGAACCCGTGCACCTGCGGCGAGTGCAACGTCATCGCGAGCACCCGCGACGCGCCCGCGGCCACCATCAGGTCGGCGACCAGGCGGCCGCCGATCGAGATCCGGGGCGCGTCCTTCTTGTCCGAACGCGCGTATGCGTAGTGCGGCAGCACAACGGTCGTGCGCGCGGCGGAGGCGCCACGGGCAGCGTCCAGCATCAGCAGGAGCTCGACCAGGTGTTCCTGCACCGGCGGCACCAGCGGCTGGATCAGGAACACGTCCCGCTCACGGCAGTTCGCCTGCAACTGCACTTCCAGGCAGTCGTTGGCGAACCGCGTCAGGCGGCTCGGGGAGAGCTCGACGCCGAGGTGGCCGCAGATCTCGGCAGCGAGTGAGGGATGGGCAGAACCACTGAAGACAGCGATGTCACGCACGCCGCCGAACCTAGTCGACGACCAGCACCAACTTGCCGTCCTGGAAGAACGGCGTGAGGTTCCCGCGCGTGTCGACGGTGTGGGTTCCGCGCGGCAGCACGGCTTCTATGGCCGTGAACGCGAGGATGTCCGACACGCCGTGACGGCCGCGCAACGACCGTTGGCCTTGATAGCGCAGAGCGCGCCCCTCGCGGCGGTATTGGTGTGCCTCAGCAGCAGTGGAGGCGCCTACTCGAAGCGCCTCCGGGCCTACCTGACGTGCTGATGAAGCACCGCGCACCGCGACGCCGAAACCCTGTGCGACCAGTGAGTTCACCACTGCGTCGGACGGGGGAACCGGCAGCAGGAAGGACATCGCGTAGTGCTCGTCGACCTCGTGCACCACGACCGTCCTGGCCGTGGTCAGCACGGTGTCGTGCAGCTCGAGCGCGATCTTCTCCGCTTCCCAGCGGTTCTCGTAGCCGGCGTCGATGCCGACGAAGGTGCTGGTCACCTGACCTCCACGAAGATCGGGTTGGTGTAGCACCACAGGTCCTCCCACGGGTTCGCGGCACCGGGTGCGTCCGCCTGCGGGTCGAACGTGCCGCGGTTGCCGTCGGTTCCGCGCAACCGGAGGAAAAAAGGCTCCCGGACGTTGCGGAACGTGTGCGTGAAGACCGCATAGTGCCAGCGCGGCTCGTAGGATCGCTCGACCTTCACATGTGGCGTGGCCAACGTTTCAGATGATGATCGTCCGGTTACCGCGCCCTTGATGAGGTCCAAACGGCGCAACCTGGGGATGAATCCCGCGCTGTTGGGCCGGGTCGCGAGACGTGCCTTGACCAGCACCGTCACGTCCGAACCGCGGCGCACGCGCAGACGGCCGCCCATCGTCTCCGTTCCGCCGGATGCGTAAACGTTGAACTGGAGATCATCGACCAGCCCGCCGTGCGACACCCACGCCCGTCCGGCTCGCAGACCTTCCATGACGGCGCCGCGCGTGCGCCGGGTCGCGCCGACGACGGTCCGCGAGAACTCACACGGGAAGAAGTCGACATAAGGCGGCAGGACCTGGGGCACGGCACCGGTGATCGGGTCGAGGTGCTTGCCCGTCAGGTCGAACTGGTCGCCGGGCTCCGGTACGCGGACGATCGTGTCGCGCGAGTTGAAGTGCGAGTCCGAGTTGGACGTGATCCACCAGCCGAGCCCCTCGGCGAGCAGCGAGTCCCAGACACCGCCGACCTTCGCCGTCATCCAGTCGAAGCCGCCGTAGGTCCTGTAGGCCTCGGCGGGGTAGGGCGCGTACGAGTTCGAACCGGGGCTGTTCGCGTACCCGCCGCGATGACCGCCGGGACCGCGCAACGGGTCGCCGTCGCCCTGCGCGCCGGGCGCACCCTCCATGCCGACAACGATGTCCGGTGCCAGGTCACGCATGTTCCGCAGTTCGTAGGGCGCCACCCGGCCGTTGCGCATCGGGTGGTTCACGAACACCAGCGCGGACTTCATGGTGCCGTTGCGGATCTTGGTCTGGAGGAACCGGATCGCGTCCAGCGCCTTGCGCTCGTTGGCGGGGTTGGAGGCCTCCTGGCCGTTCAGCCGCCAGTCGAACTGACGCTCGAAGTCGCGCAGCACCCCTGCCTCGTCCCGGCAGTCCTCGAAGAACACCGTGGCGTGCTCGGCGCCGGGCACGTTCCACTCCATGCCGTGCCACAGCAGCAGTTGCGGGAACTTCTTCCGTGCGCGCTGCAAGTCGGCAGCAGTCGCTTCGACGGAATGCGCCTCGTGTGACGCGTGTCCGTGGTCGGTCACCACGAGCCAGTCCGTGCCGTGTCGCAACGCACCGCGGATCTGCTGCTCGATGGTGTACATGCCGTCGTACGAGTACTGCGTGTGCGTGTGGTGGTCGCCGGACAGCCACTGGTACCGGCCACTCGAAGCCGACGCCGTTCCGGTGCCGAGCGCGCCGGCCACACCGAGCACGCCGGCTCCCTGCAGGAACCGTCTGCGGGCTACTTCGGACACGGCTGACCTCCACGCACCGGATCGGGGTCCGTGGAGGCTAGAGCGATCGGGTGAGCCGGAGATGGACAGCGAATGAACTAGATCGGAAGCAGGTCGACCCAGCTCAGGAACGGCAGCGCGCCCGTCGCCTGCAACGCCGCGAGTCCCAGCCAGATCGAGAGGACCGTCACGATCGGCCCGACGATCGCCATCTCCACGACCCCGCCGGTCTTCATCCGCATGATCTTCGGCGGCGCGACCGGGAACCAGGTCTTGCCCATGATCGGGATCGGCCACAGGATCGGGCACCCCTGCTCGGTGATCGCGTCACCGATGTAGTGCGCGAAGCACCCGATGCCCACTGCGATCCCGCACGCCGCCGCGGAGGCGTCCGTCTGCGAGGTCCACGCGATCATCGCCCACGTTATGCCCGCCGACACCACGGTGATCCACAGCGCGTCCTGCTTGGGGCACCAGTCGTTCATGATGCCGCGCACGGCGAGACCGGCGAACACGAACATGAGAACCGGCAGCGCCCACTTCTGGCTGTTCTGCACGACCGCCGCGGTGAAGACGGCGGCGAACAACGCGAAGACGAGCGTGTGTGTGAGACCGCGATGTCCGCCGTCTCGCTTGGAATCTCGTTTCAGCCGTGTGGTGCGGTACACGAAGCTGCTCAACGCGTTGATGCCCGCGGACAGCCCGCCGCTCAACGCTCCGAACGTGCGCGAGATGGTCGAACCGGGGTGGTCGAGGTCGGGCAGCAGTGCTGCTCCGGTGGCCAGAACGGCGCCGACGGCCCAACTCTGCGGCGTCAGCTGGCCGATCGGGTGACTCGACGCGAGTGCGGTGACGGCGCTCCAGGCGAGCAGCCCGCTCATCGCATGTGTTGGCCCAGTTGACACTTACGCCCCTTCTGATGATCACCCGACGGAGCAACAGTAGTCGCTCGCACGTTCGAATCCGTCGTTTCTCAACACGCCTGTCGAGACGGTTCTGTTGCACCGGACGTGGTAGCCATTAGGGGAGAGACCGCGTGCGCTGCTGGGCGCAGACGCGCGGGCTATGGTGCGCCTGAATCGGTGTAACCAGGGTCGCAGGCGCAGTCGAGCGTTCTACCAGTACGCTTGTCTTGCTTGCATCGTCGCGAGAGGAGCGCCCGGAGTTATGGGCAAGATCAAGGTTCAGGGCACCGTCGTCGAGCTCGACGGCGACGAGATGACCCGGATCATCTGGCAGTTCATCAAGGACAAGCTGATCCACCCGTACCTGGACGTCACTCTGGAGTACTACGACCTGGGCATCGAGCACCGGGACGCCACGGACGACCAGGTCACGATCGACGCCGCGAACGCCATCAAGAAGCACGGCGTCGGCGTCAAGTGCGCCACGATCACGCCGGACGAGGCGCGCGTCGAGGAGTTCGGCCTCAAGAAGATGTGGGTCTCGCCGAACGGCACGATCCGCAACATCCTCGGCGGTGTCGTCTTCCGCGAGCCGATCATCATCTCCAACGTCCCGCGGCTGGTCCCCGGCTGGACGAAGCCGATCATCATCGGCCGTCACGCCCACGGTGACCAGTACAAGGCCACCAACTTCAAGGTGCCCGGCGCCGGCAAGCTCACGATCACGTTCCAGCCGGAGGACGGCTCGGACCCGATCGAGCACGTCGTCACCGAGTTCCCGGCGGAGGGCGGTGTGGCGATGGGCATGTACAACTACAACAAGTCCATCGAGGACTTCGCCCGCGCCTCGTTCTCCTACGGCCTGCAGCGGGGCTACCCCGTCTACATGTCGACGAAGAACACGATCCTGAAGGCCTACGACGGTGCCTTCAAGGACATCTTCCAGCGCGTGTTCGACGAGGAGTTCAAGGCGGAGTTCGACGCCAAGGGCCTCACCTACGAGCACCGCCTCATCGACGACATGGTCGCCGCGGCCATGAAGTGGGAGGGCGGCTACGTCTGGGCGTGCAAGAACTACGACGGTGACGTCCAGTCCGACACGGTCGCGCAGGGCTTCGGCTCGCTCGGCCTCATGACGTCGGTCCTGATGACGCCGGACGGCAAGACCGTCGAGGCCGAGGCCGCGCACGGCACCGTGACGCGTCACTTCCGCCAGCACCAGGCCGGCAAGCCGACCTCCACGAACCCCATCGCGTCGATCTACGCGTGGACCCGTGGCCTCATGCACCGCGGCAAGCTGGACAACACCCCCGAGGTGGTCCGCTTCGCCGAGGCGCTCGAGGAGGTCGTGATCGAGACGGTCGAGGCCGGTCAGATGACCAAGGACCTGGCCCTGCTGATCAGCAAGGACCAGGCGTGGCTGACCACCGAGGACTTCCTCGCCGCGCTCGACGAGAACCTCAAGAAGAAGATGGCGTCCTTCTGATCGCCTGACTCTCGCGAGAAGGCCACCCCGGTTACGCCGGGGTGGCCTTTTTCGTGCGCCCGTCACCCGGTCGGTTCCTCTTGCGGGTGGTTGCCGCGCCGCGCCGTCCACACAGGTCTCGCAGCCGCTATATCTGCTGATCCAGGGCTTGTGTCAGGTGGAGGCGTTCGCGATGTTCGGTGTGCCGGTTCGGGGAATGATCGTCATCGGGGTGCTCGGCGTCGCCGGCGTGATGTACGCGGTGAACGGCGGCAAGCCGATGGGCAGCGACACGTCGTCGGGGATCTGCAAGATCACGGTGACCGCGGACGTCCTCAACGTCCGCTCCGGTCCCGGCGACATGCAGCCGATCGTCTCGACCATGCCGCGCGACGCGGTGTCCGACGCCCAGGGGCGCGTCGAGAACGGCTACCGGATGCTCAGCGACCGGCGCTGGGTGAGCCAGTCGTTCACGGCGCTGACCAGCGACTCCACCTGCAAGTAGCGAAAATTCCAGGGATTTCCCGGTTCGGAAAGGCCTTTCCTGACCGGGGTGGCCTCTTTAGGATTGACCCGGCTGGCCTAGCGCGGGTAGCCGGAACGCGCCGCCACGTGTTCGAAGAGCGTGCGGCGAAGGGACGTATCCGTGGCGGTGGTGTCTGACCGCAGGCGGGAGCTCGCGGTGGTGCGCGAGGCTCTGGAGAACACCCCGGCGGTCGTGTGCGTCGAGGGCCGGGTGGGGCTCGGCAAGTCCCCGGTGCTGGCCGAGACCGTGCGGATGGCACGCGAGCTGGGCTTCACCGCATTCCGCGCGCAGTGTTCCGCCTCCGAGGCCGGGTTCCGGTTCGGGGTGCTCGCCCAGCTCTTCGAGAGCCACGCCGACGAGATCCTCGCCGGGGACGCCGGCCAGGCCGCGCTGCACCGGGTGCACCGGCTGGTCCGCGAGCTCTCGGTGGACTCCCCGGTGCTGCTCGCGGTGGACGACGTGGAGCTCGCCGACGAGCCGTCGTTGAAGTTCCTCGCCTACCTGCGTCGACGGCTCGGTGAGTTGCCGGTCGTGGTGGTGGTGACGCGCGGGTTCGTGGATGAACCGCCATTGCTCCGTGAGGTGGTCGGGGACGCCGTGCGCGTTCGGTTGCGCGGGCTCGACCAGCTCGCGTGCGGCCGTTTCCTGCGGACGGTGTTCTCCTCCTCTGTGGTGCCCGACGACGTCATCGCCGACTGGCGGGTGGCGACCGCCGGCAACCCGTACCTGCTCGGGCTGCGGCCTCGTGACCTGGGGGAACGGGCGGGAGAGCTGGTCGCGCGGCTGTCCGCCGGTGGGCCGGGGGTGGTGGCTCTGGCGCGGGCGTTCGCGGTGCTCGGGGACGCCGACCTGGCGTTGGCTGGTGCGGCGGCCGGATTGGGTGCCGACGAGGCCGCGGACGCGTCACGGGCGTTGGGCGGCATCGGGTTCGCGGGCGTGCCGATGGTGATGGCGACGTTGGCGCAGAGCACGACCGCGTTGGACCGTGCGTCGATCCACGCGCGCGCAGCACGGTTTCAGCACCATGACCAGGCTTCCGCCGATGACGTGGCCACGCACCTGCTGGAGGCCTCGCCGGTCGGGGAGGAGTGGGTGCGGGACGTGCTGCTCGCGGTCGCCCGAAGATCCACGCCGGACCGCGCGATCGCCTGCCTGCGCCGGTTGTTGCGCGAGCCGTTGCCGGACGACCTGCGCGGCGAGGTGCTGGTCGAGCTCTCGGAAGCCCAGTCGCTGGTCGACCCCGGCGCTGCCCGTGCGTCGCTGAGCAAGGCCGCGGGCGCGTCGATGGACGTGGCGGCCGAGGGGCGGATGGCGTTGCTGCTCGCCTACGACCTGGCCGGGCGGCGGCTGTACCGGGACGCGGTGGCGAAGGTCGAGTCGATGGTCGCGCGGGTGTCCGGAGTGGATTCCGACCTGGCCCAGCGGCTGGACCTGTACGCGTTGGCGCTGGGGATGGAGGAGTCGTTCTTCTCCAGCGAGGTGGAGACGCGGATCGCGCGGCTGCTCGGATCGCGGATGACGTCGGCCCGCAACACCCGGTTCCTCGACACGTTGCTGGCTTATCGCGGCGCGACGATCGGGGTGAACCCCGGCGAGACGCGGCGCCGGGTGAACGCGGCGCTGCCGGTGCGGTTCGGTCGCGACCTGATCGACCAGTTCTCGTTCGCGCACGTCATCGTGGCGTTGCTCGCGATCGACGAGTACGAGCTGGCGGACCGGCAGTGCGACGAGGCGTTGCGGGTGACGTCCGAACGCGATCTGGGCCTGGGTTCCGCGCTGGTGCAGGGGTTGCGGTGTCACGTGGCGCGCCGGCTGGGGTCCTTGGCGGTCGCGGAACAGCTCGGGCTCGCGTCGTTGGCGCGGCTGGATTCCCTTGGGGCGCACCAGGCCGACAACGTGGTGGTCGGCGTCGCGGGGCTCGTCGGTGCGTGGGTCGACACCGGCGACACGGCGTCGGCGTTGCGGTTGCTGCGCGAACGGTCGTTGGACGGCGATCTGCCCGAGTACTCGCACTACAACGTGCTGCTGCACCAACGCGGACGCCTGCACACGGCGTTGGGTGACCCGGCTTCGGCGTTGCGCGACCACCTCGTGTGCGGCCAACGGATGGAACGGCGCGGCGCGCGCAGCCCGTCGTTGCAGCCGTGGCGTTCGCACGCGGCGTTGGCGCACATGGCGTTGGGGGAGAAGGAACAGGCTTCGTTCCTGGCGTTCCAGGAACTGGAGCTGGCCCGCGAGTGGGGCCTCGCCGTGCCCGTCGGCGTCGCGTCGCGGGTCGCCGGCGTGGTTGCGGAAGACCTGGAACTGCTGGAGGAGTCCGTCTCGACGCTGCGGGACACCCCGGCACGGCTGGAGCTCGCGCGGGCGTTGCTCGACTGGGGTGTGGGCCTGCGGGGTGCCGGCCGCGGCCCGGAGGCGTTGGCGGCGTTGCGGCAGGGCCACGACGTGGCGAAGCGGTGCGGCGCGATCTCGTTGATGGGCCTCGCCGCCAGGGAACTGCGCGCGGCCGGTGGACGTCCGGCGCGCGTGCCGTCGGGTTCGGTGCTCACCGCGCAGGAAGAACACATCGTGCGGCGCGCGGTGCACGGACTGACGAACCGGCAAATCGCGGCGGAGCTCTTCGTGACGCCGAGAGCCGTCGAACTGCATTTGACGCGGGCGTACCGCAAACTGGGAATATCCGGCCGCCGCGATCTGGCCGCCGCATTGGAGAAGGCCGGCGCGTGAGGGCGGCGCCGGCCTTTTCCGCGCGTCACTACTTCAGGACGATGATGCCCAGCGCGACGACCTTGCCGCCCAGCTTGATCCCCTTGACATCGACGTCCGCGCCGACCTTCAGCTCGCCGGAGACGATGGTCTTGAGGAGGTCGTAGTCCACGTCCACCGTCGTGGAGGCGTTCACCTTCACCTTGATGGACTTGCCGTGGACGACCGCGATGACCTTGCCGGTCACGTTCGCGGAAGCCTCAGCCGAGGCCTCGGTGACCGGAGCCGCGAACGCCTGCGCGGCACCACCGAACAGCACGGCGGTGGCGGCGAGACCGGCGAGAACACCCTTGATCGCGTTCATTTCCATCTCCTTGGTGCTTTGTGCTTCGGGGAGTTTCTGGGCCCGGAAGAAACATGCCTCCCGAATACCCGCACGATCAATGCTTCTGGTTCAACAGTGCGCTTTCACCGAAGTCCGCCTTTGCATCGGTGAACGACTTCGGTGGCGTGTGGCAAACTTGCGGGCATGCTGAGGAACGTGTTTCGGTGGGGCAGAGGCAAGGGCGTCTCGCAGTGCTCGTGCGACCCGGAGTGGCAGGGCCTCTACACGGAGATCGACGGCCGGCGTCAGCTCGCCCTGCCGCGCGACGAGATGGCCACGATCGTCGGCTACCTCGACCTCACCGCCCACTGCGCGGGCTGCGACGCCGAGTACCCGAAGCCCTGGGGCCTCGCCTCCAAGTAGGCTCCTCCGTCGTGCTCACGGTCTCCACGGTCAACGTCAACGGCCTGCGCGCCGCCGCGAAGAAGGGCTACCTCGAGTGGCTCGCCACGACGTCCGCGGACGTCGTGTGCCTGCAGGAGGTCCGCGCGGAACCGGCGGAGTTGACGCCCGACGTCCACTCACCCGACGGCTGGCACGGCGTGTACGCCCCGTCGTCGCTCAAGGGCCGTGCGGGCGTGGGCATCCTCTCGCGCGTAGAACCGACATCCGTGCGTGTGGGCTTCGGCACCGCCGAGTTCGAAGCGAGCGGCCGCTACCTGGAGGTCGAACTCCCCGACGTCGTCGTGGCGTCCCTGTACCTGCCGTCCGGCGACGTCGGCACCGAGAAGCAGGACGAGAAGGACCGCTTCATGGCGGCCTTCCTCCCGTACCTGGTCTCGCTGCGGGAGAAGGCGGCCGTATCGGGCCGTGAGGTGCTCGTGTGTGGTGACTGGAACATCGCGCACCAGCAGGCAGATCTGAAGAACTGGAAGACGAACCAGAAGGAGTCCGGCTTCCTGCCGTACGAGCGGGACTGGATGACCTCCGTCTTCGCGTCGGGCTACCACGACGTGATGCGCGTGCTGCACCCCGAAGCCACCGGTCCGTACTCGTGGTGGTCGTACCGCGGCAAGGCGTTCGACAACGACTCGGGCTGGCGCATCGACTACCAGGTGGCGACGGACGGCCTGCTGGCCCGCGCGCAGACCGCCGTGGTGGAGCGGGCCGCGACCTACGCCGAACGCTGGTCGGACCACGCTCCCGTCACGGTCGTCTACTCGGACTGAGGACGGCGGCGCGTCGCCCACATGTGCTGGAGCGCCAGTCCGATCCCGAGCAGGCCCGGCAACCCGAGGATCCACGGCATCGCGTACGGGTACCCGGCCTGGCCCTCGTTCGTGAACACCTCACCGGGCGCGCCGATGTCGAACGCGCGGATGGTGTCGCCCTTCTTCAGCCCGCGCGGCATGCCGTTGCGCACGTGCACGCCGGTGAGCTGGACCTTGCCGTCGTCGCTCGTGAACGTGCCGGTGCGCGTGTAGCAACGGGCCGAGCACTCCGGCACGTCGCCGACGACGTAGGTGCCCGCCGGGCCGACCTCGAAGCCGACCTTGAAGGCCTTCGGGGCCATGATCACGGCGATGATGAGCAGCACGGCGCCGACCAAGATCGCGATGCTGGCGACCGTGTCGTCGCGTTCCGGCTCGTCGTCGTAGCTCTTGCCGACCGGATCTGGCAGGAACTCGTCAGCCAAGACACACCCCCTGTGTTGGGCAACCACGCTTCAACGTCAACCGCGAGCTGCCCGTTGCACCTACTCCGTGTGATCCAGCCCGACCTGCCTTTATCGCTCTTGTCGCCCACCTGACCGCTCGATTCAACCCGCCGGTTCCCCGAATATGAAGACGATTCAGTACTCGAATCAAGGGGGCGGCAGATGGCAGGGCTCAAGCGGCGGTCTTTCCTCATGGCGATGGGCGTCGGCGTGGCAGGTGTGCCGCTGCTCCCGGGCCAAGCGTTTGCGGACACGGCGGGCACCACGCTCGAAACCACGGCAACGCCCATCGGGACCAGCGGTTATCGTCGCCTCCAAGCCGGTCCGGGCTGGCCCACGGTGGTCCGCGCAGACCTGATCGCGGCCAAGGCCGGCCGCGAGGCCAGGCGCAGCGCGCTGACCAGCTTCGTGCAGTTCTCCGACATGCACATCTGCGACGCCCAGAGCCCGCTGCGGTTCGAGTACCTGCACCCGATCATGGGCAGCAGCGCGCACCGGCCGCAGGAGGCGCTGACCACGCAGGGCTCCACGAGTCTCGTGCGGAGGGTCAACGCCGTGAAACGAGGGCCGCTCACCGGCAGGCCGTTCGACTTCCTCATGACGACCGGCGACAACACCGACAACCACGAGAACATCGAGCTCGACTGGTTCCTCACGGTCCTCAACGGCGGCCGCATCACGCCTAACACCGGCGACTCGCGCTATGAAGGCGTGCAGAACGCGGGCATCAGCACGTTCTGGCAGCCGGACCTGAGCGGCTCGGACGACTACAAGGCAGCCGGGTTCCCGCAGCTCACCGGGCTGCTCGACGCGGCCGTGCGCGAGTTCACCAGCCCCGGCCTGACCATCCCCTGGTACTCGACGATCGGCAACCACGACGACAGCGTCGTCGGCGCGCTGCCGGACGGGCTGCTCGACAGCTGGTACACCGGCCGCAAGAAGATCGTCGGCTTCGGCGACCCCGTGCAGAACGCCAAGGTCGCGCGCGCGTTCAACGACCCCGCGGCCATCCCGGAGGCGATGGCCATCCTCGGCACGAGCGGCGTCGTCCGCACCGTGACGCCGGACAGCAGGCGACGGCTGTTCAACACCGGTGAGTTCGTGCGCAAGCATCTGCCGACGGGCGGTCACGGCTACACGGACGCCAACGCCGATGGCGTGGACGTCTTCTACACGTTCCGGATGGCGCCCGGCGTCACGGGCATCAGCATGGACACCACGAACCTCGCCGGCTTCTCCACCGGCTCCATCGGGCTGCACCAGCTCAACTGGATCGAGAAGACGCTCAAGCGCAACAGCTCGCTCTACTACGACTGGCTCGGCCTGCCGCAGCGCCAGAACGTCACCGACGAGCTGTTCGTGCTCTTCAGCCACCACACGAGCAGCACGATGGGCAACGTCCTCCCGGACCGCCGCCGGCCGCTGGACCCGCGCATGAACGGCGACGCGCTGGTGAACCTGCTGCACCGCTTCCCGAACGTGCTCGCGTGGGTCAACGGCCACACGCACCGCAACGTCATCACGCCGCACCGGCACAACACGCCGTCCCGCGGCTTCTGGGAGATCAACACGGCGGCGCACGTCGACTACCCGCAGCACGCCCGCGTCATCGAGGTCGCGGACAACGGCGACGGCACGTTGTCGCTGTTCACGACGCTGTTGGAAGCCGACGCGCCGTACCAGGTCGACTACGACGACCGCACTGACACGGCCCTGGCGAGCCTGTGCCGCGAGTTCACCTACAACGACATCCACTCGCGCACAGACCCGCTGGGCACGCCGTTGGACCGCAACACCGAACTCCTGGTGTCCGTGCGCTGACAGTGGGATGTCCCACACCTGGCGCGCGGTGATCAGGAATTTCAGCGGCCTAAGGTCGTTGACGTGGCAGTGGACATCTCGCTAACCCCACCGCAGCCCCGTCCGAGTGCGGCGGCCATGAGGCGTGCGCTGCGCCGGGCCGCCGACGGTGCCGTGCTCGACGCGACGGAAGCCGCCGTGTTGCTGCACGCGCGCGAGGACGACCTGGACGCGCTGCTGACCGCCGCGGGCAAGGTGCGGGACGCGCACCTGCTCGCGGAGGGGCGGCCGGGGGTGGTCACGTACAGCCGGTCGGTGTTCATCCCGCTGACCAGGCTGTGCCGCGACCGGTGCCACTACTGCACGTTCGCGACCGTGCCGCACAAGGTGCCCGCCGCGTTCCTGGAACGCGACGAGGTGCTGGCGATCGCGCGCGCCGGGGCCGCGCAGGGCTGCAAGGAAGCGCTCTTCACGCTCGGCGACCGGCCGGAGGACCGCTGGCCGGCGGCCAAGGAGTGGCTGGAGGCGCGCGGCTACGAGTCCACTTTGGACTACGTGCGGGCGAGCGCCATCGCGGTGCTGGAGGAGACCGGGCTGCTGCCGCACCTCAACCCCGGCGTGCTGAGCTGGGAGGAGCTGACGCGGCTGCGGCCCGTCGCGTCCAGCATGGGCATGATGCTGGAGACCACGGCCGAGCGGCTGTGGAGCGAGAAGGGCGGCCCGCACTACGGCAGCCCCGACAAGGACCCCGCGGTCCGGCTGCGCGTCCTCACCGACGCCGGGCGCGTGAACGTCCCGTTCACCACCGGCATCCTGATCGGCATCGGCGAGACGATCGCCGAGCGCGCCGAGTCGTTGCTCGCGATGCGTCAGGTCGCGAAGCAGTACGGCCACATCCAGGAAGTCATCATCCAGAACTTCCGCGCCAAGCCCGACACGGCGATGCGCGGCATGCCCGACGCCGACCTGACCGAGCTCGCGGCGACGATCGCCGTGGCACGCCTGGTGATGCCGTCGACCGTGAGCGTGCAGGCACCGCCGAACCTCGTCGGCGGCGAGTTCGGCCTCATGCTGCGCGCGGGCGTCGACGACTGGGGCGGCGTCTCGCCGATCACGCCGGACCACGTGAACCCCGAGAAGCCGTGGCCGCAGGTGGACCAGCTGAGCGAGATCACCGCGCAGGCCGGTTTCTCGTTGCGGGAACGGCTGAACGTCTACCCGCGCTACGTCCGCGCGGCCGCCGGGCAGTGGATCGACACGAGGCTCACGGCCCACGTTTCCGCGCTGGCACTGGAAAGCGGCCTCGCGAACCCCGCCGCGGAGGTCGCCGGCCGCGAGTGGCAGGAACCGGACGGCGGCCTCGACACGTTCGGCCGCGCCGACCTGAACACCGCGATCGACACGGAGGGCCGCACGAGCGACCGCCGCGGCGACTTCGACGAGGTCTACGGGGACTGGGACGAGCTGAAGATCCCCGTTGCGCCCCAACGGCTTTCCGAGGACGTCCAACGTGGACTGAAGATCGCCGCGAACGACCCGGCGGCGTTGCTCGACGACACCGACGCCGCGATGGCGTTGCTGACGGCGGACGGCGACGCGCTCGAGACCATGGTGAAGCTCGCCGACGACCTGCGCCGCGAGGTGGTCGGCGACGACGTCACGTACGTCGTCAACCGCAACATCAACTTCTCCAACGTCTGCTACGTCGGCTGCCGGTTCTGCGCCTTCGCACAACGCGAACGCGACGCCGACGCGTTCCGGTTGTCGACCGACGACGTCGCCGACCGCGCGCAGGAGGCGTGGGACGACGGCGCCACCGAGGTCTGCATGCAGGGCGGCATCGACCCCAAGCTGCCGGTGACCTACTACGCCGACGTCGTGCGCGCGATCAAGCGGCGCGTGCCCGGCATGCACGTGCACGCGTTCAGCCCGATGGAGATCGTCTCCGCCGCGGCCAAGGCGGGCGTGAGCGTCCGCGAGTGGCTCACGGAGCTGAAGGAGGCCGGGCTCGACACGATCCCCGGCACGGCGGCCGAGATCCTCGACGACGACGTGCGGTGGGTGCTCACCAAGGGCAAGCTGCCCACCGCGACCTGGCTCGACGTCGTCGGCACCGCCCACGAGCTGGGCATTCGTTCCTCGTCGACGATGATGTACGGCCACGTCGACCACCCCGGCCACTGGCTCACGCACTTCCGCGTCCTCGCGAAGCTGCAGGACCGCACCGGCGGGCTCACCGAGTTCGTCGCGCTGCCGTTCGTGCACCGCAACGCCCCGATCTACCTCGCGGGCGTGGCCCGTCCCGGCCCCAGCCGCAGGGACAACCGGGCAGTCCACGCGTTCGCGCGGCTCGCGTTGCACGGCCGGGTGGACAACATCCAGTGCTCGTGGGTCAAGCTCGGTGACGAGGGCACCGCGGAGATCCTCAACGGCGGTGCGAACGACATCGGCGGCACGTTGATGGAGGAGACGATCAGTCGCATGGCCGGGTCCGAGCACGGGTCCGCGCGCACGGTGAGTGAGCTCGAGACCCTGGCATCACTAGCAGGGCGTAACGCGCGTCAGCGAACTACGACATATGGGCGAGTGCGAACCGATCAACAGTGACCGATAGTCTGAATCGGCGCGCAGAGACGCTACCGGTGTTCGGTAGCTTGGCGGCCGTTCAGTCAGCGAGGTTCACCCGTTCCGGGGGGATCTGTGCCATGGGGAGGCTCGGCAAGTGCAGGGCATGAGTCTTGTAGTGAGCGCTGCGGTCGAGAGCAGCATGACCGGCACGGCTGCCGGTCCCGTGGGCCTGGTCGCGGTCGCGGCCGGTGTCGGCGGTCTGGTGTACGGCCTGGTCAAGCGGCGCAAGCCGGCCCCGGTCGTCGCGGCCAACCAGCGCATCGACCTGGGTCAGCAGGACACCACCCAGAACTGACCGGCCCCGGTCTGAGAAGATTTCTCCCGTGTCCACGGAGAACGCTCCCGCAGAGCCCGTCAAGCGCCCCCGCGTCCTGTCCGGCATCCAGCCGACGGCCGGGTCGTTCCACCTCGGCAACTACCTGGGTGCGGTGCGGCAGTGGGTGGCCCTGCAGGAAGCGCACGACGCGTTCTACTGCGTCGTCGACCTGCACGCGATCACCGTGGAGCAGAACCCGAAGGAACTGCGGCAGAACACCCGCGTCTCGGCCGCGCAGCTGCTCGCCCTGGGCATCGACCCGGATCGGGCGACGCTGTTCGTGCAGTCGCACGTCCCGGAGCACGCCCAGCTCGGCTGGGTCATGCAGTGCATGACCGGCTTCGGCGAGGCGGCGCGGATGACGCAGTTCAAGGACAAGTCCGCACGCCAGGAGCAGTCCGTCGGCGTCGGCCTGCTCACGTACCCGATCCTGCAGGCCGCGGACATCCTGCTGTACCAGGCGCACTACGTGCCGGTCGGCGAGGACCAGCGCCAGCACCTGGAGCTGACCCGCGACCTCGCGACGCGGTTCAACTCGCGCTACGGCAAGACGTTCCGGCTGCCCGAGGCGTACATCGTCAAGGACACGGCCAAGATCTTCGACCTGCAGGACCCGACGTCGAAGATGAGCAAGTCGGTGCCCGGCGGCGTCGTCGAGCTGCTGGAGGACCCGAAGCGCTCGGCCAAGAAGATCCGCTCGGCCGTCACCGACACGGGCCGCGAAGTGCTCTACGACGTCGAGAACAAGCCGGGTGTCTCGAACCTGCTGACGATCTACTCGGCGTTGACGTCGCGTTCGGTCGAGTTGCTGGTCGAGGACTACGACGGCAAGGGCTACGGCGACCTGAAGAAGGACCTCGGCGAGGTCTTCACCGAGTGGGTCACCCCGGTGCAGGAACGCGTCCGCACGTACCTCGACGACGTGGCCTCGTTGGACAAGATCCTGGCTCAAGGGGCCGAGCGCGCACGTGAGGTCGCGTCGGGCACGTTGCGCCGCACGTACGAGAAGATCGGCTTCGTCCTTCCGTAATCTGCCCGGGTAGTGCAAGTGCACTAGCGTCTTGCTCGTGGACAAGTGGCGGCGGAAGTACGCATGGCTCGACCACATCATGCGTGCATACGAGCGGTTCGACCAGCGGTACGGCACCCAGCACGCCGCTGCGGTCACGTACTTCAGCGTGCTCTCCCTCGTGCCCATCCTGATGATCGGCTTCGCGGTCGCCGGTTTCGTGCTGCAGTCGCAGCCGGACCTGCTGGAGTCGTTGCGCGGGAGCATCGCCGAGGCCGTGCCGGACCAGCAGTTGCGCACCCAGATCAACGAGGCCGTGGACACCGCCCTGGAGTCCAAGGGCACCGTCGGCATCATCGGTCTGCTCGGCGCCGCCTACTCCGGCCTCGGCTGGATGAGCAACCTCCGCGACGCCCTGACGGCCCAGTGGGGCCAGGCGAAGGGCGACCTGCCGTTCCTCGGCACGCTCTGGCGCGACCTGCTGGCGTTGGTGGGCCTGGGGCTCGCGATCGTGCTGTCGTTCGGCATCACGGCTCTCGGGTCCGGGTTCGCCGAGCAGGTGCTGGAGTGGATGGGCCTCGGTGAGGCGGGCTGGGCGCACGTGCTGCTGCGCATCGGCACCATCGTGCTGTCGCTGCTGGCCAACTGGATGGTGTTCCTGTGGGTGCTGGCCCGGTTGCCGCGCAAGCCCGTGGGGTGGCGGTCGGCGCTGCGCGGGGCGTTGGCGGCGGCCATCGGGTTCGAGGTGCTGAAGCAGGCCGCCACGATCTTCCTGTCGTTCACGACCAAGTCGCCCACCTCGGCCGCGTTCGGGTCGGTGATCGGTGTGCTGGTCTTCGCGAACCTGGTGGCCCAGTTCATCCTGTTCATCACGGCGTGGACGGCCACGGCCAGGGAGAACCGCGAGCCGGAGGTCGTGCAGGCCCCGCCTCCCGCCGTGATCGCTCCGGTGGTGTCGGTGCGGCAGGGACCGTCGCCGTCGCTGATGGTCGGTGCCGGCGCGCTGGCGGGGGCGGTGCTCGGGATGCTCTGGCGGCGCCGGTAGGTCCTCAGACGTGAAACGGCCCCGGCAGTGGACTCACTGCCGGGGCCGTTCTGGTTTCGGTGCCGGGAAGGCCTCTCAGACTCCCTGTGCCGCCTGCTGCGCGGCCTGGCGTCGTGCCCTGGCCGCCTTGGCCCGCTTGTTCCGCAGGACGAGCAGCAGAGCCGCCAGCAACGCGATCCCCGCCGCCGCCGTGATCGGCAGGCCCACGGTGCCGAACGCCGTCGGCGCGGGACGTCCGGTGTCGGGATCGGTGGCCACGACGTCGGAGGCCTCGTTGCTGCTCTGGGTGGGGACGACGTTCTGCTTCGGCTGCGGGGCGCCGTCGACCAGCTTGCCCACGCCGCCAGGGCCCATGGCGAAGCCGTAGTCGAGCAGCTTGCCGGCCTGGTTGTCGATGCGGGTGGGGGTCTGCTGACCGCGCAGCAGGACGACGACGAGGCGGCGGCCGTTGCGTTCCGCTGCGCCCACGAAGGTGTGCTGCGAGTCGTCGGTGAAGCCGGTCTTGCCGCCGAGCGCGCCCTCGTAGTTCTGGAGCATGCGGTTGTCGTTCAGCAGCGGGATCGTGCCGCCGTTGCGACCGGGGAAGGTCGACTGCGGGAGCTTGATGGCCTGCGCGAACTCGTCGTACTTCATCGCGCCGCGGAAGATCAGGCCGACGTCGTAGGCGGAGGTGCTGGTGCCGGGGCCGTCGAGACCGGACGGGGTGACGGCGCGGGTGTCGAGGGCGCCGAGCTCCTTGGCCATGGCGTTCATCTTGCGCAGGGCGTTGGGGACGCCGCCGAGCTGACGGGCGAGGGTGTGCGCCACGTCGTTGCCCGAGGTCAGCAGCAGGCCGTGCAGCAGCTGGCGGACGGTGTACTGGCCGCCGTCCTTCAGGCCGACGCAGGTGCACTCCTGCTGGGTGTCCTCCGCGCTGGCGGTGACGACGAGGTCGCCCCGCAGTTCCTTGGCGACGACCATCGCGAGGAGCACCTTCATGATGCTCGCGGGACGCTGACGGCCGTGCGGGTCGTACGCGGCGAGGACTGCGCCGCTGTCGATGTCAGCGAGCATCCACGAGGCGGCGGTGATGCCGCTGGGGGGCTGCGCCGAGTTCGGCGGCAGGATCAGGCCGCACTCGCCCAGCCGGTCACCTCCGATGGGCTTCTCCGGCACTTCCAGCGCGGTCGGCGCCTTCTGGCCGGGCGCCGGCTGCTCGGACGTGTCCACCGGGGGCGGAGGGGTCTCGCGGTTCGCACACTGCGCCGAGCCTGCGGCCTGCTGTGCGGTGCTCGTCGGTGCGGCGAACGCGGCGGTGGCCGTTGCTAGGACCAGGGCGACGATGAGCCGTTTGGGGAAGGGCACGCCTCCAGGCTATCCACCCCCGTTCAGCGGCTTGCACGCAGCACGTCCGATACTGGGTGCCGTGAAGCTCTCGCGCCCGATGTCACTCTTCCTGGTGGCTTTCGGAGTGTGGTCGTGGGTGATCTGGCCCACGTTCCTGAAGAACATCTGGAAGGACCCACGTTCGTTTAGCGACGGACCTACCGCCTTCTTCACCGTGCACCTGGTGCTGGTGATCGCCTCGCTCGTGTTCGGCACCGTCATCGGGGTGCTGGGCGTGCGGGGTTTCCTGGCCACTCGACGTCGATAGGGAAACGCTGTGGAGTTCGTACGGCTGTTGCTGGTGTTCCTGCACCTGCTCGGCATGGGCATGCTCGTCGCGATGATCATGTTGCAGGCTCGCGCCGGCAAGGACGCGCCGGTCAACAAGGGCTGGCTGCACGGTGCGGCGTTGCAGCTGCTGACCGGCGTCGCGCTGGTCGGCATCGACCCGCTGGTCGACTCGGTGAAGTACGACCACGTCAAGATCGGCGTGAAGCTGCTGGTGGTCGTGGCCATCGCGGTGATCGTGGCGATCAACGTGAACAAGCCCAAGGCGCCGTCGTGGCTGATGCCGGCGGCCGCGTCGCTGGTCGTGCTGAACGTGGGCATCGCGGTCTTCTGGACCTGATCAGAACCCTGATAGGGGGATGTCGCGCTCACTCGTGGGTGACGTGGGCCTGCTTTTGACCCGACTTGCTGTACCGGCGCGCCACCATCCGTGTCATGTCACGTATCGCCTATATCGGTGTGCTCACCGCCGGCGCGGTGTTGACGGTCGTCTCACTGCACGGTGCCGCCCCGGAAGCTTCGGCTACCGGGGATGGCCAGGTGTGCTCCGCTGCGTGGTGCCCGAAAGAACGTCCCGGATGGCGTGCGCCGTCGCCGAGAGGTGAAGAGCCTCCGACGTCCACGACTCCGCCGACCACGACCACCACCGACTGCACGACCACGACGACGCCGCCGGTGACCACCACCACGACGACGTACACGACGACAACGACGGATTCGACGACAACGACGACGGATTCGACGACGACGACCACGCCGTCGACGACCACCACCACGGACTCCACGACAACGACGACGGACTCGACGACGACGACCACGCCGTCGACGACCACGACGACGGACTCCACGACCACCACGACGGACTCGACGACGACCACTCCGCCGTCCTCGACCACGACCAGGCCGTCGACCTCGACGACCACGTCCGGCACCACCACGCCCCCGGTGACCACCACGACGAAGCCGTGGCTCACGACACCGCCGACCACCACCACGGTCGCGCCCCCGGTCCACCAGGACAACCGCCTGGCCAACACCGGCACCTCGCCGGTCTGGACCCTGCCGCTCGGCGTGCTGATGCTCGTCGGCGGCTCGATCCTGATGCTCTTCGACCGCGCCAGGCGCCAGCCGAGGCGCTGACCGCCGAGAACTGTCGGTGCTCCTCGTCACACTGGTGACGTGCGAATCGAACACCTGCGCGAACGCAGCGATCTCGGCGTCATCAGTGCCGGCACCCTGAAGTCCCTGGGTGTCTCCAACCCGTGGCGGAAGTGCGTCCCGGGCGGGCCGTGGCAGCGCATGTACCCAGGCGTCGTGCTGCTGCACAACGGCCCGCCCACCCCGGACCAGCACCTCACCGCGGCCCTCCTGCGCGCAGGCCCAGGGGCCGTGGTCACGGGCGCGGAGGCCTGCCGCCGCCACGACCTCCCGGCCCGCGGCACCGAGATCCACCTGCTGGTCCCAGGCGCCCAGCGCGGCAGCGGCCCCCTGGTCCTGGAACGAGCCTCACCGATCCCGCCGACCACGAACGTCGGCGGCTTCCCGGTCGTCTCCCCGGCCAGAGCCGTCACCGACGCCTGCCGCTTCCTCCGCACGCCGGACGAAGCCACCGCCCTGATCGCCGCGGCCGTCCAACGCAACCGCTGCACCATCACCGACCTGGCCGCAGAGGCTCGCACCAACCGCTACGGCACCAAGCTCGTCCGCAGCGTGCTGAAGGACCTGGGCAGAGCCGAGTCGGTGGCGGAACGAGACGCCCGCCGCCTCAGCCGCAGGATCCGCCTGACCACCCCGCACTGGAACACCACCATCGCGGGCCAGGACGGCCTGGTCATCGCCAGACCAGACGCCTGGTACGACGACGTGGGCCTGGCCTGGGAGATCGACTCGCGCGCCTTCCACCTGGGCCCGCGCGACTACGACCGCACCCTGGCCCGCAACGCCCGCTACGCCGCGGCAGGAATCCTCGTCCTGCAAACCCTGCCGACCCGCCTGCGCGACCACCCGGAGGCCGTGGCGAGAGAACTGAAGGCCGCACTCAGGGCGGCAGCGGCCCGCCCACGCCCACCGGTGCACGTGGTGGAGGTGACCTGAAGGCAGCGCCTCGTCGCAGTCGCAGCTGCCGGGGTGTAGCGCCCACTGGTGCCGCCGGAAACGCGGAGGCGCCGTGCCGCGACCGCCGAAGGTCCGGCGCACCCCGGCAACGCCGAAGTGCGACGCCGTGCCGGCGTCCGCGAATGCCGAAGGTCTTCGCCGCACCAGGCAACGCTGAAGCGCGACGCCCTACCGGCGCTCGGGAATGCCGAAGCGCCCCATCCATCCCGCCAACGCTGAAGCTCCCGCCCGCGCCACAAACGCGAACCTCCCACCCCACGAACGCTGAGGCTCCTGGCCTACCCGCGAACGCCGAACGTCCCCACCCCGCGAACGCGGAAGCTCCCCGCTCCGCACCACAAACGCCGACCCGCCACCCGCGAACGCTGAAACTCCCGGCCCCCACAAACGCCGAACGTCCCCGAACCCACCAACGCTGAAGCTCCCGTCCCGCACCACAAACGCCGAACGCCCCCAACAACGCCGAAGCGCCGCGCCCCCGAAGGGACGCGGCGCCTCGAAGCAACCCCGACGTGACTCAGACCCGCTTGAACAGCAGGGCCCGCTTCACTTCCTGGATCGCCTTCGTCACCTGGATGCCGCGCGGGCACGCGTCGGTGCAGTTGAAGGTCGTGCGGCAGCGCCACACGCCGTCGATGTCGTTGAGGATGTCGAGCCGTTCCTCAGCGCCCTCGTCCCGCGAGTCGAAGATGAACCGGTGCGCGTTCACGATTGCCGCCGGGCCGAAGTACGAGCCCTCGGTCCAGTAGACCGGGCAGGAGGTGGTGCAGCAGGCGCACAGGATGCACTTCGTCGTGTCGTCGAACCGCTCGCGGTCGGCGACGGACTGGATGCGCTCGCGCGTCGGCTCGTTGCCGTACGTCACGAGGTACGGCTTGACGGCGCGGAACGCCTCGAAGAACGGCTCCATGTCGACGAGCAGGTCCTTGTGCACCGGCAGGCCCTTGATGGGCTCGATGGTGATGGTGGTCTGCTTGTCGCCCTTCTGCAGCAGGTCCTTCAGCAGGACCTTGCAGGCGAGGCGGTTGACGCCGTTGATGCGCATCGCGTCCGAGCCGCAGATGCCGTGGGCGCAGGAGCGGCGGAACGTCAGCGTGCCGTCCACGTACCACTTGATGTAGTGGAGGAGGTTCAGCACGCGGTCCGACGCGAGGGCCGGGATGTCGAACGAGTCCCAGCGGGGCTCGTCCTCGAACTCCGGGTTGAAGCGCCGGATCTTGACGGTGACCGTGACAGCGCCGTCCGGAACCGGCGGCTGGGAGCCGCGCGAGCCAGCAGTGGTTTCAGCGGTGGCGGTCATCAGTACTTGCGCTCCATCGGCTTGTACCGGGTAAAGGTCACGGGCTTGTAGTCGAGGCGGATCTCCGCCGACAGACCTTCGCCCTGCTTGTAGAACATGCTGTGGCGCATGAAGTTCGTGTCGTCGCGGTTCGGGTAGTCCTCGCGGGCGTGGCCGCCGCGGGACTCCTTGCGCGCCAGCGCACCGTGGACGAGCACCTCGGCGAGCTCCAGCAGGAAGCCGAGCTCGACGGCCTCGAGGAGGTCCGTGTTGAAGCGCTTGCCCTTGTCCTGCACCTGGATGTGCGCGTAGCGCTCCTTCAGGGCCTGGACGTCGTGCAGGGCGGTCTTCAGCGTGTCCTCGGTGCGGTACACGGACGCGTTGGCGTCCATGGTGGCCTGGAGTTCGGTGCGGATGTCCGCGACGCGCTCCTGGCCGTGCTCCGAGAGGACGAGCGCCACCTGCGCCTCGACCTGGGCCGCCGGGTTCTCCGGCAGGTCCACGTGGGACTCGCGCGAGTTGGCGTAGTCCGCGGCGGCGATGCCGGCGCGGCGGCCGAAGACGTTGATGTCCAGCAACGAGTTCGTGCCGAGGCGGTTCGCGCCGTGCACCGAGACGCACGCGCACTCGCCGGCCGCGTACAGGCCGGGGATCACGTTGTCGTTGTCCCGCAGCACTTCGCCGTGGATGTTCGTCGGGATGCCGCCCATCGCGTAGTGCGCGGTGGGGTACACCGGGACGGGCTCGACGACCGGGTCGACCGCGAGGTACGTGCGGGCGAACTCGGTGATGTCCGGCAGCTTCGTCTCCAGGACCTCGGCACCGAGGTGCGTGCAGTCCAGCAGCACGTAGTCCTTGTTCGGACCGGCGCCACGGCCTTCCAGCACCTCGAGGGCCATCGAGCGGGCCACGATGTCGCGCGGCGCCAGGTCCTTGATGGTCGGGGCGTAGCGCTCCATGAACCGCTCGCCCGAGGCGTTGCGCAGGATCGCGCCCTCACCTCGCGCGCCCTCGGTCAGCAGGATGCCGAGACCGGCGAGACCGGTCGGGTGGAACTGGTAGAACTCCATGTCCTCCAGGGGCAGGCCCTTGCGGAAGACGATGCCCATGCCGTCGCCGGTCAGCGTGTGGGCGTTCGACGTGGTCTTGAAGACCTTGCCGAAACCACCGGTCGCGAACACGACGGACTTGGCCTGGAAGACGTGGATCTCACCGGTCGCGAGCTCGTAGGCGACGGCGCCGGTGCAGACCGGGCCGTTCTCCGTCTCGGTCAGGCAGATGTCGAGCACGTAGAACTCGTTGAAGAACTCGATGCCGTGCTTGACGCAGTTCTGGTACAGCGTCTGGAGGATCATGTGACCGGTGCGGTCCGCGGCGTAGCAGGCGCGGCGCACGGCGGCTTCACCGTGGTTGCGCGTGTGGCCGCCGAACCGGCGCTGGTCGATCTTGCCCTCGGGCGTCCGGTTGAACGGGAGGCCCATCTTCTCCAGGTCGAGAACGGCGTCGATGGCCTCCTTCGCCATGATCTCGGCGGCGTCCTGGTCGACCAGGTAGTCGCCGCCCTTGATCGTGTCGAAGGTGTGCCACTCCCAGTTGTCCTCCTCGACGTTGGCGAGGGCGGCGCACATGCCGCCCTGGGCCGCGCCGGTGTGCGAACGCGTGGGGTAGAGCTTGGTGAGCACCGCGGTGCGGGCGCGCTGGCCGGACTCGATCGCCGCGCGCATTCCGGCACCACCAGCGCCGATGATGACTACGTCGTACTTGTGGAACTGCATTGTGGTGGGCTCCCCGCGCGGGTCAGTTCGAGATGTTCGGGTCGAAGGTGAAGATCACGAACGTGCCGAGCGAGATGATCAGGACCATCGACACGTAGAGCAGCATCTTCAACCAGAACCGGGTGGAGTCCTTGCGGGCGTAGTCGTTGATGACCGTCCGCACGCCGTTGCCGCCGTGGATCTGCGCGAGCCAGAGCATCGCGAGGTCCCAGAACTGCCAGAACGGCGAGGCCCAGCGGCCTGCGACGAAACCGAAGTTGATCTTGTGCACGCCGCCGTCGAGGATGTTCATGATGAACAGGTGGCCGAGCACCAGGACGACGAGCAGCAGCCCGGAAAGGCGCATGAACAGCCAGCTGTAGAGCTCGCCGTTGCCGCGGCGGGCCGCGGGGCGGCGCGGCTGGCGGGGCTTGTCGAGTGCGAGAGACATGGCTCAGTGACCCCCAACCAGGTCGGAGATCGTGCGCTCCATCATGAAGTAGAAGCCAGGGATCATCACGAGGACCCACACGACCAGCACGGACCACAGCATGACCCGCTGGTACTTGGCGCCCTTCTCCCAGAAGTCGACCAGCATGACCCGGATGCCGTTCAGCGCGTGGTAGAGCACCGCGCCGACGAGGCCGACCTCGAAGAGGTTGACGATCGGGTTCTTGTAGGTCTCGATCACCGCGTCGTACGCGTTCGGTGACACGCGCACGAGGGCGGTGTCGAGCACGTGGGTGAAGAGGAAGAAGAACGTGAGGACACCGGTGATCCGGTGGGCGACCCAGGACCACATGCCCAGATCACCGCGGTAGAGCGTCCCACCCCCTCGGGTGGTGCCCGACCGCTCGGGTGCGCCTGCGCTGGTCATGCGCCGCGGCCTCCAACGTCAGTGGTGGTGGTCGGTGAACACGTTCTGTCCGACCATGACCGGGAAATGCTAGTCCCGCACGTTGGACCCGTCCCAGCAGGCGCACCCGCTCTGTGACCGATGAGACACGCTGTCGATCGGCCAAGCGGTCTTGATCGATTCGGAGATGCGGTCCACGCCACATTTCAGGCAAAAGGACCGGGACGGAAGAGGACGGCGGCCTGGACCTCCGCCTTGGTCCGGGCCGCCGTCGTCGGCAAGGGCACTTGCCACCCTCTACACGAGCGGGCCCCGCGAGCGGTTCAACGAGTTTCGGAAGAAACTTCGTCCAACGTCGAACCGCAGGTCGCGGGCGGCCTGGCGAGCGGAACTGCTCCATCCGGACGATGATCAGTGCGAAGAAGGGCCTCAAGAGGACGAATCGCCACGCGCCGAACACGAGTGATCACCACTCGTACGACCAAAGCGTCGAATGCGTAACCGATAGGGGTCTTTGTAGGTGCTGGCGGCAACGGGGTTGGTTACTAAGAGGTACGGTGCCGCGTCTAGGACCCAACAACGTCGTTGGGGAGAAACCTCAGGGAGGAGACGAGCCGTGCGTCGTCGTATGCGTGGTGTCGCGGTTGCCGCGATCGCGTTGACCAGCGTGATGACTATGGCCGCCTGCGCGAAGGACTCGGGTGGCGGCAGCAACAACGCGGGGACCGGTACCGGCACCGCCTGCGAGTTCGCCGAGGCTCCTTCGGCCCCTGCCGCCTCGAACACCAGCGCCGCCAACGGCGACAAGGTCGACGCGAGCGCGCTGAAGATCGGCCTGGCCTACGACATCGGCGGTCGTGGTGACGCGTCGTTCAACGACTCCGCCGCCGCCGGCCTCGACAAGGCCATCGCGGACATGGGCGTGAAGAAGGAGAACACGCGCGAGCTGTCCGCCGCGCCGAACGAGGACGAGTCCGCCAAGCAGACCCGTCTGCGCCAGCTGGCGTCCGAGGGCTTCAGCCCGATCATCGGTGTCGGCTTCGCCTACGCCGAGTCGATGAAGCTCGTCGCCGCGGAGTTCCCGAACGTCAAGTTCGGCCTGGTCGACTCGGCCGTCGACGGTGCCGCGAACGTCACGCCGCTGCTGTTCGCCGAGCAGGAGGGCTCCTTCCTGGCCGGCGTCATCGCCGCGTACCAGAGCAAGAAGTGCCACGTCGGCTTCGTCGGCGGCGTCGAGATCCCGCTGATCCAGAAGTTCGAGGCCGGCTACTTCCAGGGTGCCAAGGCCGCCGCGCCGAAGATCCAGATCGAGAAGAAGTACATCACCCCCGCCGGTGACTTCACCGGTTTCCAGGACGCCCCGAAGGGCCAGGAAGCCGCGAAGGGCCAGATCGACAAGGGCGCCGACGTCATCTACCAGGCCGCGGGCGCGTCCGGTAAGGGCATCTTCTCGGCCGCCAAGCAGGGTGGCGTGCTGGCCATCGGCGTCGACTCCGACCAGTACAACCAGGCGACCGTCGCCGACACCAAGGACGTCATCGTCTCGTCGATGCTCAAGCGCGTCGACGTCGCGGTCTACGACTACGTCAAGGCCGTCGCGAAGAACGACCTCGCCGGTCTGCCGAAGGTCTTCGACCTGAAGGTGGACGGTGTCGGTTACGCCACGTCGGGTGGCAAGATCGACGCGAAGCTCCAGGGCATCCTTGAGGGCTACAAGGCGCAGATCATCGAAGGCAAGATCAAGGTCGCGGACAAGCCGTAGTCCCGCGTAACCGCAGCATCCGGGCCCTGTGAGGAATGACCTCGCAGGGCCTGGTGCGTGGTAGGAGGAGCACTCGACGATGAGCAGTTCCACGTCCGTAGGGACGGACGAACACCCCGCGGTGGTGCTCACAGGCATCACCAAGCGATTCCCCGGTGTGGTCGCCAACAGCGACGTCCACCTGACCGTGCGCCGCGGCGAGGTCCACGCCCTGTGCGGCGAGAACGGCGCGGGCAAGTCGACCCTGATGAAGATCCTCTACGGCATGCAGCCGCCGGACGAGGGCACCATCGAGGTGAACGGCGAGCAGGTCCGGTTCCGCACGCCGTCCGACGCCATCAAGGCCGGCATCGGCATGGTGCACCAGCACTTCATGCTGGCCGACAACCTCACCGTCCAGGAGAACGTCGTCCTGGGCGCCGAGGCGATGCACGGCATCGGCAAGAAGGCCCGCGCGCGCATCATCGAGCTCTCCGGCAAGACGGGGCTGAACGTCGACCCCGGCGTCCTGGTCGAGCAGCTCGGCGTGGCCGACCGCCAGCGCGTCGAGATCCTCAAGGTGCTCTACCGCGGCGCCAAGGTGATCATCCTCGACGAGCCCACCGCCGTGCTCGTGCCGCAGGAGGTCAACGAGCTCTTCGACACCGTGCGCGGCATGCAGGAGCAGGGCTACACGTTCCTGTTCATCTCGCACAAGCTCGACGAGGTCCGCGCGATCGCCGACTCCGTCACGGTGATCCGCCGCGGCACGACCGTGGGCAGCGCCGACCCGAAGACCGTCAGCTCCCGGCAGCTCGCCGAGATGATGGTCGGCAGCGAGCTGCCCAGTCCGGAGACCCGCGAGTCCACCGTGACCGACACGGTCGTGCTGGACGTCAGGGGCCTCAAGCTGATGACCCCGGACGGCTCCCGGCCGATCCTCGACGACGTCGACATGGTCGTGCGGTCCGGCGAGGTCGTCGGCATCGCGGGCGTCGAGGGCAACGGCCAGACCGAGCTGGTCGAGACGATCATGGGCATGCGCAAGGCCGGCAGCGGCACGATCACGTTGCAGGACAAGGACATCACCAAGCTCGGCACGCTCGCCCGGCGCGAGCAGGGCATCGGGTACGTGCCGGAGGACCGGCACCGCCACGGCCTGCTGCTCACGCAGCCCCTCTGGTACAACCGGATCCTCGGCTACCAGACCCGCAAGCCCACGGCCAAGGGCGTCTGGCTCGACACCGACGGCGCGAAGAAGGACACCGAGCGGATCGTCGCGGACTTCGACGTCCGCACGCCCGGCATCGACGTCCCCGCCGCCGCGCTGTCCGGTGGCAACCAGCAGAAGCTGGTCGTCGGCCGCGAGCTGTCCGGCGACCCCGTGCTGCTGATCGCGTCGCACCCGACCCGCGGTGTGGACGTCGGCGCGCAGGCGTTGATCTGGGACGAGATCAAGCGCGCCCGTGCCGCCGGTCTCGCCGTGCTGCTGATCTCCGCCGACCTGGACGAGCTGATCGGCCTGTCGGACACGA
Source organism: Lentzea sp. CA-135723 (assembly GCF_050936595.1). Taxonomy (NCBI): domain Bacteria; kingdom Bacillati; phylum Actinomycetota; class Actinomycetes; order Pseudonocardiales; family Pseudonocardiaceae; genus Lentzea; species Lentzea sp. CA-135723. The sequence goes on from NZ_JBNJMK010000001.1 coordinate 6,577,650, forward strand.
TCAAGGTCATGCTGCGCGGCCGGCTGGTGGCCGACGCCGACCCGAACACCGTCACGCCCGAGGACCTCGGCAGCGCGATGACGGGCGCTGGCAGCACGAGCGCAGCGGTCCAGGAGACCGCTGTCGTCGAGGAAGGCGAGAAGTAATGGGACACCTGCGCGGCAAACTCCTGCCGCCCGCGTTGGCGATCGTCTTCTCGATGTTGTTGTGCGGCATCGCGCTCGTCATCTCCGGCGCGAACCCGCTCAGCGCGTTCGGTGCGATGGTGACGCAGGTCGGCAAGGGCACGACGCTCGTCGACATCATCAACTCGACCGGCATCTACTACATCGCGGCGCTCGCGGTGGCCATCGGGTTCCAGATGAACCTGTTCAACATCGGTGTCGAGGGCCAGTACCGCGTGGCCGCCGTCGTGGCGGCCGTGGTCGGCGGCTCGATCGCGCTGCCCACCGGCATCCACACGCTGGTGATCATCATCGTGGCCGCGATCGCCGGTGCCGCCTGGGCCGCGATCCCCGCGATCCTCAAGGTGACCCGCGGCGTCAACGAGGTCATCTCGACGATCATGATGAACGGCCTGGCGATCGGCCTGTCCGCCTACCTGATCCGCCGGGACGTCTTCGGTGAGCTGCGGGGCAACAACATCCGCACCGCCGAGATCCCGGAGAGCGGCTGGATGCCCGGCATCTCGTTCGGTGGCGGCGGCACGATGTTCGGCTTCATCTTCGTGGCCATCGCCCTGGGCGTCGGCTACTGGGTGATGATGAACAAGACCCGGTTCGGCTTCGAGCTGCGCGCGTCCGGCGAGTCCTCGACCGCCGCGTCCGCCGGTGGCGTCAACGCCAAGAAGATGGTCTTGGTGTCGATGCTGATCTCGGGCGCGATCGCGGGCCTGATCTCGTTGCCGGAACTGCTCGGCCGCGACCACACGTTCAGCCTGAACTTCACCGCGGGCATCGGCTTCTCGGGCATCGCGATCGCGCTGCTCGGCCGCAACCACCCCGGTGGCATCGCGTTCGGCGCGCTGCTCTGGGCGTTCCTCGACAAGGCGGGCCTCGCGCTCGACAACGTCGGCGTGCCCAGGGAGATCGTCACCATCATGCAGGGCTCGATCGTCCTGTCGGTCGTCGTCGCCTACGAGGTGGTGCGTCGCTTCGAGCTGGCCTCGGAACAGCGTCGCGTCGGCCGTGAGCTCGGAACTGTCGGAGGTGCCGCGTGATCTCGACGATGGAGGAGAAGCCGCACATCCCGGCGGCGCCTCGCAAGCGCAAGGTGCCCGGCTGGGCCGTCGCCATGCTCGGTGTCGCGGGCGCGATCGCGCTGCTGTCGATCACGTCGATGCAGACCGGGTTCCCGCAGCTCACGTCGTCCGGCACGACCCAGACGGCGGTGCGTCTAGCGCTGCCGATCCTGCTCGCCGGTCTCGGCGGTCTGTGGGCGGAACGCGCCGGCGTGGTCAACATCGGCCTCGAAGGCATGATGATCATGGGCACCTGGGGCGCGGCGTGGGCCGGGTACCAGTGGGGTCCGTGGGCCGCGGTCGTCGCGGCGGTGGTGTTCGGGTCGCTGGGCGGTCTGCTGCACGCGATCGCGACTGTCACGTTCGGCGTCAACCACATCGTCTCCGGTGTGGCGATCAACCTGCTGGGCGCCGGTCTGACGAAGTACCTGTCGACGCTGGTGTTCTTCCCGATCTCGCACAACCCGCGGCAGTCGCCGCCGGTGGCGCCGTTCGACACGTTCTCGGTGGCGGGCCTCGGTGACTGGCTCGGTGAGCTGGAAGCCGGGCAGCGCCTGTTCATCTCGGACGTCGCGGGCATCCTGCGCGGTCTCGTCACCGGTGTCTCGCCGTTGACGATGCTGGCGATCCTGCTGCTTCCGCTGTCGTACTGGCTGCTCTGGCGCACCCGGTTCGGCCTGCGCCTGCGCTCGGTCGGCGAGAACCCGCACGCGGCGGACTCGCTGGGCGTGAAGGTGTACTTCCACAAGTACGTCGCGGTGATCGTCTCCGGTGGTCTCGCCGGCCTGGGTGGCGCCTCGCTGGTGCTCAACCCCGGCCAGCTGTCCTATTTGGAGGGTCAGACCGGCGGCCGCGGCTACATCGGCCTCGCCGCGATGATCTTCGGCAACTGGCGGCCGGGTGGCCTGCTGGGTGGTGCGGCGTTGTTCGGCTACGCCGACGGCCTGCAGCTGCGGTCCGGTGGTGAGACGGTGCTGGCGCTGGTCTACGGCGTCGTGCTGCTGCTCGCGGTGATCGTGGTGTGGCAGCTCATCCGGCAGAAGTGGTTCTCCGCTGCTGCGGCCATCGTCGTGGCCGTATTGATGTACCTGCTGTACATCAGCCTCGACGAGATCCCGAGCGAGTTCGTGTCCTACGCGCCGCACATGGTGACGTTGGCCGTGCTTGCCGTTGCCTCCCAACGGTTGCGAATGCCGGCGGCCGACGGCGTGGTCTACCGCCGTGGCTGAGGTCGACTGGGACCTGCTGCGGGCACGGGCGGTGGAGGCGGCGTCGTTCGCCCACTGCCCGTACTCGGGGTTGCAGGTCGGCTCCGCCGCGCTGTGCGACGACGGCCGGATCGTGACCGGGTGCAACGTCGAGAACGCCTCGTACGGCGTGGGGCTGTGCGCCGAGTGCACGATGGCCGGTCAGCTGCGGCTCACGGGCGGCGGCCGGTTCGTGGCCGTCGCCTGCCGCTCCGGTGCCGGTGAGCTGCTGATGCCGTGCGGCCGGTGCCGTCAGGTGTTGTACGAGCTGGGCGGCCGCGACTGCCTGGTGGACACGCCGTCCGGGATCCTGCCGATGTCCTCGGTGCTCCCGGACGCGTTCGGACCGGAGGACCTGCCATGAGCTTCTCGGCGGTGGACGTCATTCGCGCCAAGCGCGACGGCGCTGTGCTTTCTGGTGAACAGATCGACTGGGTCATCGACGCGTACACGCGCGGTGCCGTGGCGGACGAGCAGATGTCCGCGCTGGCGATGGCGATCTTCCTCAACGGCATGACCGCCACCGAGACCGCGCGCTGGACGCAGGCGATGATCGCGTCCGGCGAGCGGCTGTCGCTGCACGTCGACCGGCCGACCGTGGACAAGCACTCGACGGGCGGCGTCGGCGACAAGATCACGCTGCCGCTGGCGCCTCTCGTCGCTGCTTGTGGGGCTGCCGTGCCGCAGCTTTCGGGTCGTGGTCTGGGCCACACCGGCGGAACCCTGGACAAGCTGGAGTCGATCCCGGGGTGGCGGGCCGCACTGTCCACTTCGGAGATTCTGGAGCAGCTCGCTTCGGTCGGTGCGGTCGTTTGTGCTGCCACCGAAGGACTTGCTCCGGCCGACCGCAAGCTCTACGCGTTGCGGGACGTCACCGGGACCGTCGAGGCGATCCCGCTGATCGCGTCCTCGATCATGTCGAAGAAGATCGCCGAAGGCGCCGAGTCGCTGGTGCTGGACGTGAAGGTCGGCTCCGGCGCCTTCATGAAGGACCTGGCCTCGGCGCGTGCCCTGGCCGAGGCCCTGGTGGCCATCGGCGTGGAGCACGGCGTGCGCATCTCGGCGTTGCTGACCGACATGTCCGTGCCGCTGGGCCGGGCGGTCGGCAACGCGGTCGAGGTGGCCGAGTCCGTCGACGTGCTGCGCGGCGGCGGACCGGCCGACGTGGTGGAGCTGACGGTGGCCCTGGCGCGCGAGATGCTGTCGCTGGCCGGGATTTCCGCCGACCCGGCGGCCGTGCTGGCCACGGGTGAGGCCTACGAGGTGTGGGCGCGGATGATCCGTGCCCAGGGCGGCGACCCGGACGCGGCCCTGCCGGTCGCGGCGCACAAGCACGTCGTGGAGGCGCCTGCTGCTGGCGTGCTGTCCACTTTGGACGCTTACGGCGTCGGCGTGGCGGCGTGGCGCCTCGGTGCGGGCCGGGCCCGCAAGGAGGACCCGGTGCAGTTCGGTGCCGGGGTTCTCTGCCTGGCCAAGCCCGGTGACGTGGTGGAGGCCGGCCAGCCGTTGCTGGAGCTCTACACGGACACCCCGGACGCGGTCGCCGGAGCCTTGCAGGCGTTGGAAGGCGCCTACGAGGTGACGGATTCCGCGCCGGAGCGTCAGCCGCTGGTGATCGACACCATCCGCGGCTAGTACTGGTCAGTAAGAGGTCAGTCTTCCGGCTTTCGTTGACTGTCTCTCGCGTCCCCGGTCACGCTGCCAGCTTCCGACGCTCAACGGAGGCAGCGTGACCGGTGGGACCCAGCCGCGATACGACCCCGTCAAGGCGACCAGCAGCTACCTCGTCCACCTGTTGTCCTTCAAGCCCTACCGGCCGGTGTGGCTGCGCTTCGCGGGTCAGCGGGGCCTGCCCGTGGTGCCGGGAAAGATCCAGCAGGAAGCGGTCCGGCTCGTCTACGTCACCTACCTGTCCAGGCTCGACGACGGCCTGGACGCCGCCGAACGCGAGCAGTTCGAGGCCGAGGGCTACCAGAAGGGTGACGAACGCAGGCGCGTCAAGAAGGACAAGGTGCACCGCGCGCTCAACGGAAAGTCGCTCGACAAGGCAACCCTGGACGAGTTCATCGCGGCCTTCGGGATCAGCACCAAGGACGCCGACCGCCTGCACATGATCCTGCGCGGTGACGCCGCCGAGCCCATCGTGATCGGCACGTTGCCACGTCCTCAAGGCCTTGAGCCCGCAGGTCACGAGACCTTGACCCTGTCCGAGGTGCACCACCTCGGCCGCAGCGGTCTACCCATCGCTCACGTGAGCGAGCAACGCATCCGTTCGCTGAAGGACGGCCTCACGCACTTCCCGTACCGCTTCGACACCGACAACATCAGGGTGAACGTCATGCGCGGCGGCACGGCGGGCGAGATGGTGCAGGTCACCGACGGAGTCTGGGAGGTACCGATCCACTTCGCGGAGCCGCTCCAGTACGGCGACGAGAAGTCCTTCCAGTTCTCCAGCCGCTTCCACTACGACCGTCCACCTTGGACCGACTTTCGCCGCGCCGTGTCGGGACGGCTGGACAGGCTGTCGATCAGGGTGAAGTTCCACCGCGAACACCTGCCCGCACGCGTGTGGTGGACCGAGTGGGAGCACTACCGCGACGGCAGTGAGGTCGTTCGCGAAGAAGAGGTTTCGTTGCACGACGAGCTGACGGTGGACCGGTTCCTGAACTACGTGGAGTCCGCTGTGGTCGGCTTCCGCTGGGAGTGGTAGCGCGACAACTCCGCGACAGGTCGCCTCTACGGTGCGCGCAGCAGCACATCGTGGAGGAAGCACGTTGACCGATATCCATGAAGAATCGCGCGAGGACCTCGAGCGGAAGTCGTTCCTCGCCACTGTCAAGGGACTGCACGTCAACAAGAAGATCCTTCGGCTGACCGCGTTCGGCGTCATCGTTGCGGTGGTCAGCGTGTTCGTCGCGTGCCAGCCGAAGGAAGAACCGCCATCGCCCGAGACCAACATCAACGGAAACAACTGCGGCGTGGTCACCCAGAACAGCAGCTGCGTTGTGCAGGCCGTGGAGGCGGCGGAGAAGATCGCCGCCTCCGACGAGGTGGCGTTCAAGGCCGAGTTGGCGAAGAGGTCGCAAAAAGCCCCTGGCGTCGACGGTCCGTGGCCGTTCGTCGTCGTCGACACCATCATCGACGACAGGAACTGGGGCCTCTACGCCAGGACGACCAACCGTGCGCTGGCCGAACGTCAAGGCACAGCGGCGAACCACAGCGTCATCTGGGCCGACTGCGTCGCCACCAGCGACTACACGCCGACCGACGTGACCGGTGACAACAACGTCGGCCCGAAGTGGCTGAGAGTCCGCTGGGCGCCGGTGGACCCGACCCAGAGGTCAGTGTCCGAGCCCAGCGAGGAACGACGTTCGTGGATGTACCGCGGCGCTGCGGTGCCGTTGGAGCACAACGGCGAGATCCCGGAGTGCCGCTAGTTGACGAGCGAGCCCGCCAGGGGCGACCTGTCCTGCTTCCACAGCACGCACAGGACCTCCTGGCGGCCCGGCGCGGCGGCGTCGTTGTAGGCTTCCCACTCCTTCTGCGTGGGAACGAGCCCGGTGAAGCCGAGCGGCTCCTTGATCTTCGGCTCGATGACCTTGAACTGCTCGGTGCAGTAGTTCTTGGCGAAGTCCGCCAGCCACTTCTCGCCGGGGTAGGCGATGTCCTTCGGCTTGTCCCACATGGGCGTCGCGGCCGAGAACAGCTGGATCCCGTGCGGCCCGCTGCACGGCACGTCCTGCCGCACCGGTGAGCCCTGCGTCAGGAAGTCCTTGGCGCACTGCGTACCCGACAGGTTCCACTCGGGCACGTCCCCGCCGCGCCCGAACGTGGCGATGCGCCGCGACGGCAGCGCGGCCCCCACCGGCAGCTCGGCGGGATCGCTCCACTCGGTGGAGTTCTCCTGGGTCTGCCCGGTGCTCGGGTACGGGTTGGCGTTGTTGTTGGTGTCCTTGGGTTTGAACGCCTGATATCCGGCGAACGCGGCACCCGCGAGCACCACGACGCCGAGCACGATCGCCCCGACCGTAACCAGCCGCTTCTTCTTGCCACCCGGTTCGAGCTGCCTCGTGCTCCGCACCGACGGCACCGCCGTGCCCTGCACGATCGCCGTGAGCATCTGCCTGGCCTGCGGGGCCGTCATCCGCCGCGCCGGGTCGACGGTGAGCAGGCCGCGAATCACCTCGGCCAACGCCGGCGAGGCGTTCCTGAGCACCGGCGGCTCGTTCATGATGGCGTGCAACGTGGAAGCCGTGGAGGTCCGCTCGAACGGACTGATCCCCTCGACCGCGTTGGCGATCGTCACCCCGAGCGCCCACAGGTCCGACGCCGGCGAGGCCTCCCACCCGCTCAGCCGGTCCGGCGACATGTAGGCGGGCGACCCGATGATGCCGCCGTTGTGCGTGAGCCGGGGGTCGTCCATGGCCTGCGCGATGCCGAAGTCCGTGAGCTTCACCGCCCCGTCCGGCCGCACCATGATGTTGCTGGGCTTCACGTCCCGGTGCACGATGCCGGCCTGGTGGGCGGTCTCCAACGCCCCCAGCACCTGCAACGCCACCCCGGCCATCCACACGGAGTCGCGCGGCCCGTGCTTCTCCACCACGGTCGCGAGGTCGAGCGCGTCGACCAGCTCCATCGCGAGATACGTGCGCCCGTTCTCCCGCACCACGTCGTACACCGTGACCACGGCGGGGTGGTTCAGCCTGCCGGCCGTCCGCGCCTCCCGCAGCATGCGCTCTTCCAGCACGGCGAACTCCGCGGCGGCGATGCCCTGCGGCGGGTGCAGTTCCTTGAGCGCGACCGCCCGGCCGAGCAACTGGTCCTGGGCGCGCCACACGACACCCATCGCACCTCTGCCCAGTTCGGCCAGCAGTGCGTAGCGGTCGGCGATGAGTCGCTGTTGCTGCACGGACTATCCCTTCTGGACGCCCCCAGATTCCGGCGAGCATACGGTGAGGGGTGTGTGAGCGCTCCCGCCGGTAGACACGTGGGCAGGAAGCGGGCGGTTCGACGCCGTTCGCGGGGTGTGTCCGGCACCACACGGCCGCCGAGGGCTTCGTCGGAAACGCGAACGGCCCCGGAGCGACGGTGCTCCGGGGCCGTTCGAATGCATCAGACGATCAGGCGCCTTCGGCGGCCAGGTCGTCGTCGTCCATGTCCTTGCCGCCGTTCGCCGGCTTCGGGCCGCCGTTCTTGCGGGTGCGGCGCTGCGGGCGCGGCAGGGCGGTGGGCGGCGGGGGCGGGGTGGGCGAGCCGCCGCCGAGGATGAGCTCGGCGAAGGTGGCCATGGCCTCGTCCAGCTGGCCGCCGATGCGCAGTTCGGACTCCTGGTTCGACTTGCGGACCAGGGACTGCAGCGAGTCGGTGTCCGGGCGGGCGCCGACGGTCTCGGCGACCTTGGTGAGGCTCGCGTCGACGGTGCCGCCGAGCTCGGAGATCCTCGCGGCGAAGCCGTCCTCGACCTTGTCGAGGCGGTTGGTCATGTTGTCGAGCTGCGACGTGACGAGCTCCAGGCGGCGGGCCAGGGACTCGAGGCGGTCGGCCGCGTCGACCTGGTCGCGCGACTGCTCGATCGCGGCGTACAGGGCGGTGCGGGCCTCGTCGAGCTTGCCGTTGACGACCTCGCGGGTGTCGGCGACGGCGCCGGCGAGCTCGGCGCGGGTCTCCGCCAGCGAGCCGGCGAGGGAGTCGCGCGTCTCGTTGAGCGAACCGGTGAGCGCGTCGCGGGTCTCAGCGAGCGAGCCGGCCAGGGAGTCGCGGGTCTCCGCCACGACGCCGGTCAGCTCGGAGCGGGTCTCGGCCAGGGAACCGGCCAGCTCGCTGCGGGTGTCGCCCAGGGTGGCGGCCAGCTGGTTGTGGCGGTCGGTGAGCGCGCCCGTCAGCTTCTCGCGGCTGTCGGTGATGGCGCCCGCCAGCTCGCCGCGGCTCTCGGCGATCGCGGTGACCAGCTCGGCACGGGCAGCGGCGAGGGCGTCACGCTGCTCGTCGGCACGGCCGTGCACGCTCGAGAACGACTCGGCGAGGATCTTCTGCAGCGCCTCGCGGGTGCCGTCGAGGTGCTCGTGCACGCCCTCGTCGACCTCGTCGAGACGGCCGCGCAGCGCGGCTTCGAGGGCCTCGATGCGCTCGCGCAGCGGGTTGGTGACGGCGCCCGGGATCGCGTCGACCTTGCCGTCCTGCTTGTCCATGTGACCGTCGAGGTCGTCGATGCGCTTGTGGATGGAGGCGAGCTTGTCCTCCAGGCCGTCCATGCGGCCGGCGACACCCTCGAAGCGGCCGGCGACGCCGTCGAGGCGTCCGTCCAGCTGCGCGAACGGCTTGGCGAGCTTGTCCACCAGGGCGTCGACCGCGCGACCGATGTCGGCGACGGCGGTGTCCTGGGCCTCCAGCTTGGCGAGGGCCTCGTCGAGGCGCTCAGCGAGAACGCTGACCTCGGTGCGGTCCGGCAGCTCCGACAGGCGCTTGCGGACCGAACCCAGCGACTCCAGAGGCGACATCCGGGCGTGGATCTCGTCCAGCGCGTCGAAGATCTGCTGCTGCTCGCTCTCACGGATCTCCGCGGCGCGCGTGAGCATGTTGCGCATCCGATCGAAGGACATCGTGGAGTTGTTGTTCTCTGTCACGGCTGAGTGCCTTCGTCCAGGGGAGGGGGAGACCACGGGAGCCTATCCGCGTCGCGGGACGTCGCTGTACCACCCCCGTCACAGAACGGCCGGGTGCGGACGGGCAACTGACCCGATCAGGCTACCCGACTACTCTGAACGCTAGGTGACGGGTCGGGAGCGGGCCGTAGCCGCCGATGATGTTCCTACCTTGGGGTGACTCAAGCCTCGCGTTGGTTGCAGAAAGTTGCTGATCACGGATCTGCAACGACGGCTGACCGACAAATGATCATATCGGTGACAAGATCATTCCGGCCAGTTCCTGGCGGCGTGTCGTGCGGGTTTGGCCCTGATCGGGGTACTGCGCGGGTGCGGCTTCGCGGAGGCTTCGCGTTCCAGCGGGGTTGGTCGCGTTCCTGGGGTTCGGTCGCCTTGCGAGGGTGGGCGCGCGGGTCGTGACGAAAGACCTGGGGGGTAGCGATTGGGGCTTGACCTTGAGCCTCTGGCGGGATGCTGATCGGCCTCAAAAGCCGGGGTGAAAGCGCCCCGGCCGGTCTGAGATGTTGGCATCCCGCCCCTCGAGGTCGAGCCCCGATCGCCATGAGCGACGTAACCGGCTCCCGATGAGGCATCAGCCCGTTCGGGCTCGCCTTCGGCTTCGCGTGCCAGGTTCCGTAAGTGGGCTGCTTGCGTCGACGGCTGTCCGGTTGGCACCGCGCGCCTGCTTGCGTGCGGGTGCGGTGAGCAGAGCGCCTGTGCGTTGCCGGTTGGGGTGCGGCGGCTGGAGTAACGTGTAGCAATGTCCACGCCGCTTAACTTGGAGACCATCCGCAGCGCGCCGAAGGTGTTGCTGCACGACCACCTCGACGGTGGCCTCCGCCCGCAGACGGTGATCGAACTCGCCGATGCCACCGGCTACCAGGGCCTGCCCACCACGGACGCGGGCGTGCTCGGCGGCTGGTTCCGCGACAACGCCAACTCCGGCTCCCTCGTGCGCTACCTCGAAGGCTTCGCCCACACCTGCGGTGTCATGCAGGACGAGGCCTCGCTGGTCAGGGTCGCCGCCGAGGCCGTGGAGGACCTCGCGGCCGACGGCGTCGTCTACGCCGAGATCCGGTACGCCCCCGAGCTGAACACGGAGAAGGGGCTCACCCTGGAGCAGGTCGTCGAGGCCGTCCAGGAGGGGTTCCGCGTCGGCGCCGCGAACGTCGCCGCCACCGGGCGCAAGATCCGCGTCGGCACCCTGCTGTGCGCGATGCGCCAGAACGAGGGCTGGCTGCGCATCGCCGAGCTGGCCGTGCGGTACCGGGACCTCGGGGTGGTCGGCTTCGACATCGCCGGGCCCGAGGCGGGGTTCCCTCCCACCAGGGGCCTCGACACGTTCGAGTACCTGCGCCAGCAGAACGCGCACTTCACGATCCACGCCGGCGAGGCGTTCGGGCTGCCGTCCATCTGGGAGGCCATCCAGCACTGCGGTGCCGAACGGCTCGGGCACGGCGTGCGGATCGTCGACGACATCAAGGTCTCCGGTGACGGGACCGTCCAGCTGGGACGGCTGGCCGGGTACGTGCGCGACCGGCGGATCCCGCTGGAGATGTGCCCGACGTCGAACCTGCAGACCGGCGCCGCGCCGACGCTCGCCGAGCACCCCATCGGGCTGCTGGCCAAGCTGCGGTTCCGCGTCACGGTCAACACCGACAACCGGCTGATGAGCGACTGCTCGCTGTCGAGCGAGTTCGCCGCGCTGGCCGAGACGTTCGGGTACGGCTGGGCCGACCTGCAGTGGTTCACGATCAACGCCATGAAGTCGGCGTTCATCGGGTTCGACGAGCGGCTGGCGATCATCAACGAGCTGGTCAAGCCCGGCTACGCGGCCCTCAACGCGCAGTAGCCGCCCAGGCGGTCTCGTCGACCGCGCCGCGGTCGAGCAGCGGCTCCCACCAGGCGCGGTTGGCGGCGTACCAGCGGATGGTGTCCCGGACTCCGGCCTCGAAGCCGATCTCCGGGCGCCATCCCAGCTCGCGCTCGATCCGGGTCGAGTCCAGCAGGTAGCGGCGGTCGTGGCCGGGACGGTCGGCCACGACCGACTTCCGCGACGCGGGCAGGCCCAGTTCGTCCAGCACCAGCCCCGCGATCTGGTCGACGTTCGCCTCGACCCCGGTGCCCACGTGGTAGGTCCGGCCGACGACGCCTTCCTGCAGCACCGCGTCGATGGCGCGGCAGTGGTCGAGGACGTGGATCCACTCGCGGCGGTGGGAGCTCGACGCGTAGACGGGGAGCTGCTGCCCGGTCAGCGCGCGCGTGGTGAAGAGCGGCAGCACCGTCTCGGGGAACTGGTTCGGGCCGTAGTTGTTGGCGCAGTTGGAGATCGTCACCGGCAGGCCGAACGTCTCGTGGTACGAGCGCACGGCGTGGTCCGCGCCCGCCTTCGACGCGTTGTAGGGAGTGCGCGGCCGATACGGCGACTCCTCGTGGAACGCCTCGGTCGCGTCCAGTGCGAGGTCCCCGTACACCTCGCACGTCGACACGTGGTGGAACCGCCGGACGCCCGCGCGACGGCAGGCCTCCAGCAACGCCTGCGTGCCGAGGACGTTGGTGCGGAAGAAGCGTTCGGGATCCAGCACGGCGAGGCTGTTGTGGGACTCCGCGGCGAAGTTCACCACGACGTCGACGCCGGAGACGTCCGCCGAGGCGATGTCCGCGTGCACGAACGGGACGTCGGAAGGCAGGTTCGCGCGGATGCCGCGGTACGTCAGAGCGTCGAGCGCGATCACCTCGTCCGCCGGGTGTTCGCGCAGCCAGTAGCGGGTGAAGTGCGAGCCGATGAACCCGGCCGCTCCGGTGACGAGCACGCGCATGATCAGTCCTCCGCGGGGATTTCGGCGACGCCGGGGGGCTCCGCGCCTGGCCAGCCGCGGAACTCGACCTCCAGCTGGAACCGGTGGCCCAGGTAGTGGTGTTCGGACAGGGCGATCGGGCGCTGTCCGTCGTCGAACGCGGTGCGCCGCACCAGCAGCACCGGCGTGGCGGCGGTGACGCCGAGCAACCCACCGAGGTCGCCCGCCGCGACCGCCGCGATGTTCTGGCGCACGACGGAGATCTGGTTCCCGTTGCGCCGCAACGTCTCCCACGTGCCGGGCGACTCGGCGTCGGCGCGGCTGACCGGCGCGGCCAGCTCCAGCGGCACCCACTCGGTCACGACGTCCAGCGGCGTCTCTCCGGTGCGGCGCAACGAACGCACGCGCAGCATCTCGCCGGGACCCAGGGTCGAGGCGACGGTCGACGGCGCCGTGAGGTAGCCGTACTCGAGCACGGTGCGCACCAGGGCCACGCCCGCCTCGGCGACGGCCGACTGGGCGTGCTGGAACGTTCCGAGCGCGAGCGGCTGCGCGAACGACACCACGTACCAGCCGGCGCCCTTCCGCGACGCCAGCAGGCCTTCGTCGCGCAGCTGTTCCAACGCGCGGCGCACGGTCACGCGGCTGACCTCGTAGCGGCGGCCCAGCTCGGCCTCGCTCTCGATCGCCCCCGCCGGGCCGTAGTCGCCCAGCGTGATGCGTTCCCGCAGCTCAGCGGCAAGGCGCTGCGACCGAGAACCTGTCATAAACCTGTATCATACAGACGAAGGCAAGCGCACGAACGACAAAGGGCCGCTCGCGCAGCGCGAGCGGCCCTTTCGCAGCAGAAGAGATCAGTTGCTGTTCAGCCGGTCCTCGAACGCGGCCTGCAGCGTGCGGAACGCCGCCACCTCCGCGTCGTAGGGGGCGGACGGCGCGAGGCGGGTCGGGTCCGGCGCCACGACGAACGACACCAGCCAGCCCAGCGACTCGGACGAGGCGAGCGCGTTCTTCACGGACTCGTCCTCGGCCCACTCGGCCGCGTCCTCGAACAGCTCGACGGCGAGGTCGAGCTGGTGCGGGTCGAGGGAGTCGGGGCCTTCCTCCATGTCCTCGGCGATGCCGGTGAGGACGTAGACGTTGTCGTCGTCCACGTCCACGTCGAGCTCGCCGGCGGTGGCCTTGACCTTGACGTCGTTCCAGGTCTCGACCTCGGCCAGGTCGTGCTCGTCGTTCTCGGCGACGAAGCGGCTCAGCGCGCGCTGCGAGGTGAAGACCTCGATCTTGCCGCGGCGGCCCAGGAACACCGGGTCGTCGCCGAGGTAGGTGCGCAGCGTGTAGAACTCGCCGGCCGACGTGATGATCTTGATCGGGTCGATGCCGACCTCGGCCCAGAAGCCGGACGGCGCCGCCTTCTCCTCGGAGTCCTCGTCGGCGGTGTCCGCGGGGTCCTCGACGGCGACGGCAGCGGTGGCGGCCTCCAGCGCGGCGAGCTCCTCCTGGGCGACCGACAGTTCCTTCTCCGGGACCTCGGGCGTGTTCACGACGCCGTCGATCGCGTCGAGGACCTCGTCCCACTTCTCGGAGACGACCTCGGACAGCTCGCCCCACAGCTTCGCGCCGTCACGGCCGCTGAACGGCAGCGTGCCCTGCGGCAGCAGGGAGAAGCCCTCGGCGCTGTCCAGCACCTCGTGGACCTTCTCCAGGTCGCAGACGTCCGCGAGGGCGCGCACGATCGCGATGACGTCGGCGAGCTCACCGATCGTCCAGGTGTCCGGGTCCTCCGCGACGAGCTCGGGGACGCCGACCAGGTCGAACTGGTGGTTGTCGTCCGGCGAGAGGTCCGCGACGCCGAGCGACGGCACGACCGGCCAGGCCGGGTGGTCGGTCAGGTCGTGCTCCTCGGCGGTGCGCACGAACGCGGCGAGGTGCGCGGCGTCGGGGAAGACGAACAGGTCCTCCTCGTCACCGAGGAACGCCTCCCACTCCTCGCCCTTCTCGCGCCAGCGAGGTGCCCACAGCGTGACGACGTCACCCTGCGTCAGCCCCAGCTCGATGGGGACGATGTCCTGCGCCATCCTGACCTCCCGGTCACGCCTGCCCGATGCCGTCGACGAGCCTAACGGTGCTGATCACCGAAGCCACGAGGGGTTGTCGAAGAAAGCGTCGTCGTCTGGGTTCTCGATCTGCGGGGCCCTCTGCCTGCGTTCCGGTACCGCCTCTTCAGCTGGGGCTTTGGGCGGCACGACGGGGTTCCAGGTCGCTCGGAAGGGTGAGTCGCCGGTGATCGACTCGACGTCGATCGCCACGCCGTCGCCCAGGGCCAGCGCCATCCTGTTGAAGCTCGTCTGCACGGCCGCGTTCGTCGCCAGCCGCACGGTCTCGGTCACCACCTGGCCCACGGCCCGCGCACCCTGGGTGAGCAGCGCGGGGTGCAGGTGCAGCGCCTTGATCTCGCCCTTCGGTGTCGCGGTGACCATGCAGACGCCGGTCGGGTGCTCGGCCGTGGCGGTCAATGCGGCCAGTTCGCGGCGCAGGCGTTCGGTGGCCTGCAGGCGTTCCTCGTTCACCGCTGCCACCCGAAGTCGTCCTCGTCCTGCCCGCGTTCGATGCCCATGGCGGTCAGCTCGCGCGGGTCGACCACGCGTTCCAGCGTCTGGTGCAGGCGGGTGTTCGCGGCGCGCTGGGCCTTCTCGGCGACGCGCACGATCTCGGCGGCGAGGCCCTGCGGGCCCATCCGCAACGCGGCCGGGCTCACCGTGATCTCCTGCGGCGGGCCGCCGGGCGTCGCGACCACCGTCACGGCGCCGTCCGGAGAGGACGCCCGTCCGGTCACCGGACCACTGCGCGCGACGTGCTCGGTCACGGCCTGCTCGACCTCGCGCACCTTCCGCGCGGCGCGCTCGACGTCGTCCACCTGATCACCCCCGGACCAGTGTGCCGCATTACAGCCCGACGGTGCCCGCCAGACCGTCCACATGGGCGCGGAGGAACTCCTGCGGGTCGGTGAGGGTGTCCGCGGCGTAGTGGCCGAAGACGTCGAACAGGATGGCGCCGATGACCGCCGACCAGAGGCCGTACACGCGGGAGACGTTCTCCGCGGGCATCTGCATGTCGTACACGCGGCGCAGGCGTTCCATGTCCGCGCGCACCGTCTTGCCGAGCGCGACCTCCACCGGCTTCAGCGCGCCCGCCCGCCAGGCCTCCTCCGCGAGCTTGCCCATGGCGAGCGCCACTCGGGTGCCGGGCTCGACGGTCTGGTCGCCGGGGGCCGCGTAGCCGGGCACCGGAAGGCCGTAGAGGAGGGTGAAGCGCGACCGTTCCCGCACCGCCCACGCGTGCGCCGCGAGCACCGCCGCCTCCAGGCGCTCGCGGTACGAACGGCTCGATGCCGCCTCCAGGGCGGCATCGACCTCGTCGGCGAGATCGTCGTACGCGTCGACGATCAGCAACGTGATGAGTGCGTCACGGTCACGCACGTAGCGGTAGAGGGCGGACGGCACGACGCCCAGATCCCTGGCCACGGCGCGAAGAGAGAGATCGGCCGGACCGACGGTCGTCAGGTGTTCCCGTCCGACGCGCACGATGTCGCGCATCATCTGTTCGCGGGCTGACTGTCGGGTCGTGGCCATTTCCGCACCTTATCTGCCGTGCGGACGGCTCAGGCGGCGGTCACCGGGTCGTTGGTGCGCCGGAAACCCCGCCACGACAGCCAGCCGCGGCACAGCGCGTAGGCGGCGATCGTGGACAGCGCGACCCACGAGTCGCTGAACGTCGACTGGAAGCCCTCGACGGTGTCGAAGATCGTGATCGCGAGGATCGCGGCCGCGGTCTTGTGGAAGATCACCAGCTCCCAGATGCCGGGCACCTGCCTGGGCCGCAACGCGAGCAACGCCCACATCGCGCTGAACACGAAGTACCCGAACGTGCGCCAGCCCTCGACCATCAGGCGGTCGTCGCTCGCGGCCGCCATCAGGAAGAAGCCGTTGACGAAGACGGCGAAGGTGATCACGGAGTTGAAGGCCATCAGGCCGCGGCCGATCAGGTCCTGACGGCGTGAGACGACCGGGCGGACGGTGGAGGTGCTCATGACGGTTCCCCTCGTTCGACGAAAGCGAGAACAGTGTTCTCTGTTATGGGGGAAGTCTGGCGCGCAACGGAAGCAGAGTCAAGAACAGTGTTCTCTCTTTGTGAAAGCAAATGCGAGCGGCCGACGAAGGGGCGGCCGCGTGAACGGCCGCCTCAGCGCGAGATCAGTCGATCAGCCCGTCGGGCGGTAGAAGCCGTAGAACGACATGCCGCTGTTCGTCGTGCGGATCGGCTGCACCTGCACCGGGTCGCCGGCCTCGACCATCTGCCCGTTGCCGATGATCATCGCGACGTGGCCGTCCCACACCACGAGGTCGCCCGGCAGCACCTCGCCCGGCGGTACCGAGGCGCCCATGGCCTGCGACGACGCCGGGCGCGGGATGTCGAAGCCCGCGCCGCCGTACGCCCACTGCGTGAGGCCGGAGCAGTCGGTGCCCTGCGGCGGGTTCGCGCCACCCCACACGTACGGGGTGCCGAGCGCCGACAACGCGTTGCGCACGGCCTTGGCCGCCGTCTCGTTCGGGGCCTCGGCGCTGCTGCCGTCCGGCAGGTTCACGCCGACGCCCTCGCCGGGCTGCGGCGGGATCGCGACCGGCAGCCGCGGACCCGATCCGCCGCCACCTCCGCCGCCGCCCGATCCGCCGCCTCCGCCACCACCTGAGCCGCCTCCGCCGCCACCGCCACTGCCTCCGCCGGAACCGCTGCCGGACTGCGATCCGGGACCGGACTCCTGCTTGGCGGGGGTGTCGGTCGCACCCGAGGCCGAGGTGGTGCCCTCGTCACCGCCGAGCGGCTCGCCGAGCTTCGCGAGCGCGCCGGCGTCGGGCTTCTGCAGGCCGTTCAGCCGGCCGACGAGCTGGGTGAGCTGGTCGCGCACCTTCTGCAGTTCGGCCGAGGTCCTGCCCTGGTACTCGGACGCCATGCCGGCGAGGTCGGCCAGCGCCGCGATCACCACGCCGGGGCCCGCGAGCAGCGACGCGGCCAGCGCGGCGGCGAGCTTCGGGGTCGCCTTGCCGGTGAACTCGTCGATCAGGCCCTGGATCGCGGTGCGCCCGCCGGTCACCGCGCTGACGCCGGTCGATGCGGCGGTCTTGAGCGCGGACGCGTTGGCGGACAACAGGGTCGTGGCCGAGGCGAACGTCGAGACGCGACCGGTGAAGGCGTTGGCCTTGTCGCCGGTCCACGTGTTCAGCACGGCCGTGGAGGCCGACGAGTGCTTCGCGCCCAGGTCGGTCATGGCGGTCTGGGCGCGCCCGAACGCGTCACCCGCGCGCGTGGCGCCGCCGGTGTCGCCGTCCAGCTTCGCCAGGTCCTCCTTCATGGGCGCGATGAACTGGCTCAGCAGTCCCTCGACGCTCATGCCTGAGCCGCCTTGGTGATCGACGCCTTGTGCGCGTCCTCCTGGGCGATGTAGGCGTCGCGCGCCTTCCCGACGGCGGTGCCGAGGCCCGCGAGGCCCGTCGAGGCGGCCTTCAGCGCGTCGAGCTGCGCCTGCGCGGCCGTCTGGAAGGCGGTGTTCAGGCCCACCTCGTTGCCCAGCTTGCCGAAGCAGTCGCCCGGCAGCGACGTGGTGCCGTTCAACGTGCCGGTGCCCACCGCCCCGACCTCGCTCGCCAGACCGCTCACCGCCGACGCGTAGCCGGTCAAGGCGTCGAAGTCGACCTTGAGGCCTTGTTCCGCCATCTGAAAGCACTTCCCCCGGTCGTGACGTGTTCGCGTTGATCCTGCCCCGATGAGCGGTACCTCGCCCGACGTTCCGCCAAGATCATGGAACGGTGGGTGTGATCGAGCACTGGAACCGGATCCTGGCATGGCTGGCGGAGAACGCTCCCGCCACCCGTGCCGTCTTGCGTCCGAGGTATGACGCGCTGCCAGATCTTCGGGTTCCGATCGATCTCCAGCTGTGGTGGAGCGTCTACGGCGGCACCGAGGAGGGCCTGTTCGCCGAGATCCTGCCGCCCTTCTACACACCGCTCGACGCCGACCGCGCGTTCGTGCTCAGGGACACCCACGCGAGCAAGCCGGTGGACTCCTCCGAGGCGGGCGCGCCGACCAGCGGGTTCCACCCCGGCTGGCTGCCGATCGCGTTCGACGGCACCGGCGACGTGCTCGCGGTCGACCTGAGGCCCGGCGTGCTGCGCGGCTGCGTGGTCGAGTGGGACCAGGAGCGCAACGAGATGGTCAAGCCGGAGTGGACGTCGATCGTCGAGATGTTCGACCAGGTGGCGATGGCCCTGGAGACCCGCAGCGCGGTCGGCCACTGCTTCCCGGAGGTCAACACGGCGGGCGAGCTGGGCTGGCGCACGTCCTAGACGCGTTCGAGGATGCCGAGCGTGATCAGGCCCTCGATGATCTGGTCCACGCCGAGCGCCGCGAGCAGCACGCCGAGGACCCGCGACAGCACCCAGGCGTAGGTCATCTTCACCCAGCGCATCGCGATGCCCAGCACCGCGATCGCCGCCAGGTCGAGCGCGATCACCGCCGCGAACCCGCCCGCCAGCACGAACGTCGTCTCGACCGACTTCGTGTCCGACAGCAGGAACAGGTACGCCAGCGCCACCGGGTTCGCGTAGTAGGCGGTGGCCAGTTCGTGGGTGCCGCGCGTCTCGTCGTGCAACGGGTCCTGCTTGCGGCCCAGCACGAGGTCCAGCGCGTGCACGAACAGGATCACGCCGCTCGCGAGGTACAGCGCGCCCTCGCTGATGTGGAAGAGCGAGAGCAGCACCCGGCCGGCGACGATGACGAAGAGGCCGACGCCGAGCGCGATCGCGGTCGAGGAGAGGGCCACCCGCCAGCGCTTGCGGGCGTCGGCGCCCTCGGTGTCCATCAGGAACGCCAGCAGGATCTTCGGCGGTCCGACCACGGCGACGAGGATGGAGAAGGCCTCCACGAACTTCATGGAGGCCATGATCGAGCGGAGGTGCGGGTGGCGCGCGTCAGCTCACGCCGCCGGGTGAACGGCCCGCGGGCCGCTACCTCACGCCGGCGAGCGAGCGGCGAGCCTGCGTCTGCGGCACCGCGGCCGTCTTCACCCTCGCGTAGACCTTCACGGCGGCCAGCGCGCCCAGCCAGCCGAGCGCGGTGCCGGTGGTGTTGGTGATCAGGTCGTCCACGTCGAAGATCCGGTTGGCCCACAGCAGCTGCGAGCCCTCGATCGTCAGCGAGACGCCGTACCCGATCAGCGCGGCCTGGCCGATGGTGCGCTTGCCCCACCACATCAGCATCACGCCGAGCGGCACGAACAGCAGCACGTTCAACGTCATCTGGTCGAACGCGATCCGGCCGTCGCGGAACGTGTCGGCGACCCACCGGAACGGGACCAGCTGCGCGGCCTGGCGCGGCGGCACGGTCTGCATCGGCAGGAACGTGGCGGCGAACAGCATGCTCGCGTACCCGGTGATCGCGGCGGAGCGGAAGGTGAGCTGACGGAACAACAGCTGCGGGAGCATGAATACGACCGACAGGAAAACGCCCCACTGGATGCTCGCGAGCTGTGCATTCGTCATGAATCAAAGGTATGAAAACGGCCCTCCGCGCACATCGCGCTGAGGGCCAGTTCCATCCTCGTACTTCCGGCCGAGTACTACTCCGCCGCGTAATCCCGAGGGCTGATGCCGCGTAGTACCGGACCACACGCCAGTGCCGCTACCAGCGCGACCACCATTCCGACGGCCACGGGCGCCACCACCCAGGGCGTCAGCGGCAGATCCTCGCCGCCCATCAGGCCGCGGGCCAGCGCGAGCAATCCGAGGCCCATCACAATTCCCGCCGCACAGGCCGCAATTGTGGCGGCGAACACAGGGAGCACCACTTCGCGGCGCAATGCGTGAGCCAGGACGCGAATTGGTGTGCCGGCCGCGATCAACGCGCCGAAAGTGCGCCTGCGGTCGATCACCGACCCCGCCGCCGCGACCGCCGCGCCGATGCCGCCGAGCACGCCCGCGATCGACAAGCCGATGATCGTGGCCCGTTCCAGGTCCTCGGTCAGGGTGTCGCCTCGCACACCGCGGGCCAGTTCGGTCAGCGGAGCGCCTGGCAGAGTGCGGACGAACGCGGTGTGCACGGCCTCGCGGTTCTCCGCCGTCGTCGGCACGCCGACCAGCGACACCCTGCCCTGCAACGCGGGCAGCAGCTCCGGGTCGATCACCGCCTCGTAGCGGTAGCCGGACGGGGTGAAGGGCCGCGTCTCGTACTGCGCCGGCAGCTCCGCCTTGACCTCGCCGTCGCGCGAACTGCCGCGGAAGTGGCTCCACCGCAACTTCGTCGACGAGTACACAGCCGGGCCGTCGCCGCAGGTCAGGCCGGTGATCAGCAGCGCGACCTCCGTGCACTTGCCGACGAGGACGCTGTTGCCGTAGTGGTCGGCGGAGCCGTCCCCGACGGTGCCGGACGTCATCGTCACGATCGGCGCCGAGGTCGCGAGCCGCAGCTGCGTCACGTCGACGCCCACCTCCTCGGCCACGATCGCGTTGTCCTGCCACGTCTTGTCGCCGTTCGGGATGGTCGTCTCCAGGCCGGGCAGCATGGTCAGCGCCATCGAACCGGTGAAGACCGCGATCACCACGCCGGCCGAGCCGCGGAACGCCGCCACCGGGTCACCGGAGAGCCTGCGCCCGGCCAGCAACGTCGACGGCTTGCGCCACCGGCCGACGAAGAACCTGCCGACCCACGCCGTGACCACCGGACCGGCCAGCACCAGCGCGAGCGCCACCGCGCCGAGGCCGAGCAGCACGACGGTGAACCGGGAGCTGCCGGAGCCGGTCTGCGCGACGGTGATGCCGAAGAAGAACACCGCGATGGCACCCGCGATCGCGAGCAACCGCCACGACCGCACCTTGCGCTTCTGTTCCGCCGCAAGGGGTTCCTTCACCACCCGGCGCAGCCCCATGATCGCCGCGAGGACGACGAGCACCGGCGCGAGCACGGCCACCACCCCGGTCGTCACCGGATCGGAGACGAAGTCACCGGGGTACCAGGTACCGCCCTCCCACGAGATCTTCGCGGTGAGGTGGCTGAACGGCTGGGCCAGCAGCACCCCGAGCGCGCTGCCGACGACGGCGCCGACCGCGGTCTCCAGCGCGGTCATCCCGACGACCTGCCGCGGTGACGCGCCCGCGAGCCGGAGCGCGGCCAGGCGCCGTTCCCGTTTCGCAGCAGTCAGCCTGGCCGCCGACGCCACCAGCACGAGGCACGGCACCACCAGCACCACCAGCCCGACGCGGGTGAGCAGGAACAACAGGCCGTGGTAGTCGTCGGTGTAGGAGGCGCCGCCCTGGGCGAGCCCCGTGGTCTTGTCGCCGTTCGACACGGCGTCGTGGCCGACGATCGCGACCAGTTCGCCTGGGTACTTCAGAGCGTCCTGGCCGAGCTCGGCGATCACCTGGCCGGGGAAGCGGTTGCCGAGGTTCTCCGCGGGGGCCTCGCGGACCAGCTGCGCGAGCGCGGGGGAGAGCAGCACCTCGCCCGACTCCGGGAACCGCGCGATGCCCTTGGCCACCGGCACGTCGCCCGGCTCGTTGCGGGCCACGTCGAACCGCTCGATGACGAGGCCGCGGTACACGTCCCTGGTCGTGGCGACGGAGATGGTGGTCTTGCCGCCCTCGTTCGTCCAGAAGTCCCGCCACCCCGTGCGGTCGGCGCGCGCCTGCAGGCCGTTCGGTGCGGCGAGCAGCCACAGGACCAGCGACACCGCGATCATCACGCCGAGTGCGACCAGCACCGTCGCGACCTGGCTGCGGCGGTCCCTGCGCAGCACCGCGAGGGCGATCCTCACGCGGACACCCCCGCCGTCTTCTGGGCGATCCGGCCGTCCTGGATCTCCACGACGCGCAACGCCCGGTCCGCGATCGCCTTGTCGTGCGTGACGATCACGACGGCCGCGCCGGTCTCCTCCGCCGCCTGCAGCAGGGCGGTCATCATCTCCTGGCCGGTGCGCGTGTCCAGGGCGCCGGTCGGTTCGTCCGCGAAGATCACCCGCGGCTGGTGGGCGAGGGCCCGCGCGATCGCGACCCGTTGCGCCTGCCCGCCCGACAGCTCGCTCGGCAGCCGCTTCTCCAGGCCCTGCAACCCGAGCCGCGCGAGCCACAGCCTGGCCGCCCCCAGCGACTTCTCCCGCGAACCGCCGGCGAGCAGCATCGGCAGCGCCGCGTTCTCCTCGGCCGTCAGCTCGGCGACGAGCATGCCCGACTGGAACACGAACCCGAACGCGGTGCGCCGCAGCTCGCTGCGCCCCGTCTCGTTCAGCTCGCCGATCGCCCGCCCGTCGAGGAACACCTCGCCGCCGTCGGCGCGCAGGATGCCGGACAGCACTTGCAGGAGCGTCGTCTTGCCGGAGCCGGACGGGCCGACGACCGCCAGCACGTCCCCGGCCGAGATGTCGATGTCCACCCCGGCGAGCGCGTGCACGTCGCCGTAGGTCTTGACGAGGCCACGAGCGGCCAGAACCGAATTCATGTTTCCCAAGGTGCCGGGTGCGGCGCGCCAAAACCTCAGCCTTGGCGACACACCGGATCGGCCGGATGACCGAGGCCGGAGAGGTGTGGTGGTCCTACCGTTGTCTTCCGTGGACAGTCATCGGGGCCAATGGCCGATCGCCGCGTTCCTCGCCCTGCTGATGGTGGGCGAGCTCCTCGTGATGGGCGAGCCCGGCCAGGCGGGCGCGCTGGTGTGGCTGCTGACGGTGCCGATCTGCATCGTGGCCGTCACGTCGTTCAGGTCGCGGGCGTTCACCGTGCCGGTCGCCGTCGTGTCGGCCGTGCTGGTGTCGTTCGTGATCATGACGTTCCAGGTGGACGTGCCGACGATCCTCAGCCCGCTGACGATCGCGGAGACCGGGGCGTTCCTGGTCATCACGGCCGTGGTGGTGCGCGAGGAACCGCGGCGGTCGGCCACCCTGTCGGTCGGCGCGCTGATGGCCGTGAGCCTCTTCGCCGCCGTCGTGCGCGGCAACTGGTTCTCGTCGGGCAACTACAACGAGCTGCTCGGCTCGCTCGTCCTCGGGTTCGGCGCGGTCGGCGTCGGCCTGTACTTCCGCGCCCGCGACACCGAGAGCGGCCGGCTGATCGCCGCCGCCGTCACCGACGCGCAGAAGGAAGAGCGCATCGCGCTGGCCCGCGAGCTGCACGACGTCGTCGCCCACCACGTCACCGGCATGCTCGTGCAGGCACAGGCCGCGCTGGAGGTCTCCGAGGACGACCCGCAGGCAGCCCACCGCCTGCTGCCCGGCATGGTCCGCTCGGGCACCGAGGCGTTGCAGGCGATGCGACGCCTGGTCGGCACGCTGCGCCAGGGCGAGACCGAGGCCGCCACCACCGACCTCGCCGCCGACGTCATCGCGGCCGTCGAACGCACCCGCGAGCTCGGCATCGCGACCCGCCTGCGCATCGACCTGCCCGACGAGGTCGCCCCGGAACTCGGCCGCTCGGTGTTGCGCCTGGTCCAGGAGTCGCTGACCAACGTGCACAAACACGCGGTGTCCCCGACGATGATCGACGTGGACATCTCCCGCACCGACGGCGGCGCGTTGCGCGTGATCGTCGCCGACGACGGACGGCCCGGCGAGTTGAACCAGGGCGGCTACGGTCTCGTTGGCATGCGTGAGAGGGTCGACCTGCTGGGCGGCCTGTTCTCCGCGGGTCCGCGCGAGAACGGCTGGCAGGTGCTGGCCGAGCTACCCCTGGAAGGGTCCAAGTGATCTCGGTTCTCATCGCCGACGACCAGGAGATGGTCCGCGTCGGGTTTCGGATGATCCTGGAGAAGCAGCCGGACATCACCGTCGTCGCCGACGTGCCGGACGGCGTCTCGGCCGTCACCGCCGCGCGCGAGCACAACCCCGACGTGGCGTTGCTCGACATCCGCATGCCGGGGCTCGACGGCCTGGAGGTGACGAAGAAGCTGTCGCCGACCACCAAGGTCGTCGTGGTGACCACCTTCGACCTCGACGAGTACGTGCACACGGCGCTGGAGAACGGCGCCTCCGGGTTTCTCACGAAGGATGCCGGGCCGGCGTTGCTGGTGGAGGCGGTGCGGGCGGCCGCGGCGGGCAACGCGTTGATCTCGCCTCAGGTGACCGTGCGGATGCTGGAGCACTTCGCGCGACCGGCCGAGCGGCCTGATCTTTCGCTGCTGACCGCACGGGAGCAGGACGTCGTGCGGGAGGTGGCGCGCGGGCTGTCGAACCAGGAGATCGCGTCGTCGCTGTTCCTGTCGCTGTCGACGGTGAAGACGCACCTGGCGTCGGTGCAGACGAAGCTGAACGTGAAGAACCGCGTGGGGATCGCCTCGTGGGCGTGGCGCGCGGGGCTGGTGAACTCGTGACCGACACCGAGTTCCCTCGCACCATCGGGAAGGTCGCTGCGCGGGAGTTGGCGGCGCACGGCTACACGACGTTCGACTCGCTGACGAAGGTGTCGGCGAAGGAGCTGCTGAAGATCCACGGCGTGGGCCCGAAGGCCATCCGGCTGCTGGGAGAAGAACTGGCGGCGCAGGACAAGTCCTACGCCGCCGACTAGCTGCCCTAGACACCCATCGGGTGCCAGACCGTCTTCGTCTCCAGGTACGCCCGCAACCGCGACATGTCCGGCGTGGCCGCGAAGTCCTCGTTCTGCTTGTTGCGCAGCACGCGCTTCACCGTGCCCGCCGCCGACCGCTCCAGGTCCGCGCGGATCTCCGCCGGCGCACCGGTCAGGTCGAGCGCGTTCACGTCACCGTGCGACGCGAGCCACGGCGCGATCTCCGCCGTCCGGCCGGTGATGATGTTGACGACACCGCCGGGCACGTCCGAAGTCGCGAGCACCTCTGACAGCGTGATCGCCGGCAGCGGCCGGTCCTGCGAGGTGATGACCACGCAGGTGTTGCCGGACGCGATCACCGGCGCGATCACCGAGATCAGGCCCAGCAACGACGACTGCTGCGGCGCCAGCACCGCGACCACCCCCGTCGGTTCCGGCGTGGAGAACGAGAAGTACGGGCCCGCCACCGGGTTCGAGGAACCCAGCACAGCCGCGATCTTGTCCGTCCAGCCCGCGTACCAGACCCAGCGGTCGATGGCGGCGTCCACGAGGGTCTGCGCCTTCTTCAGCGCGACGCCCTCGGAGGACGCGACCTCGGCGATGAACTGCTCGCGGCGGCCCTCCAGCACCTCGGCCACGCGGTACAGGACCTGGCCGCGGTTGTACGCCGTGGCACCCGCCCATCCGTCGAAAGCCTTGCGGGCAGCCGAAACCGCGTCGCGGGCGTCCTTGCGCGAGCCCTGCGCGGCGTTGGCGAGGAACGTGCCCTTCGCGTCGGAGACCGGGTAGCTGCGGCCCGACTCCGAGCGCGGGAACTTGCCGCCGATGTAGAGCTTGTAGGTCTTCGCGACCGTGATGCGATCAGACATCGAGGTAGGCCTCCAGACCGGTGCGGCCGCCCTCACGGCCGAAGCCCGACTCCTGGTACCCGCCGAACGGGGCGGTCGGGTCGAAGCGGTTGAACGTGTTGGACCACACCACACCGGCGCGCATCCGTTGTGCCATCCAGAGGATGCGCGAGCCCTTCTCGGTCCACACACCCGCCGACAGGCCGTACGGCGTGTTGTTCGCCTTGGCCACGGCCTCTTCCGGCGTGCGGAACGTGAGCACGGACAGCACCGGGCCGAAGATCTCCTCACGGGCGATGCGCATCGCCTGCGACACCCCGGAGAACACGGTCGGCGCGAAGTAGAAACCCTTGTCCGGCAACGGACACGACGACGTCCAGCGGCTGGCGCCCTCGGCCTCGCCGGACGCAGTCAGCTCCTGGATCTTGGTGAGCTGCTCGCGCGAGTTGATCGCGCCGACGTCGGTGTTCTTGTCCAGCGGGTCGCCGACGCGCAGCGTGGACACCCGCGCGTGCAGCTTCTCGATCAGCTCGTCCGCGATCGACTCCTGCACCAGCAGGCGCGATCCGGCGCAGCAGACGTGGCCCTGGTTGAAGAAGATGCCGTTGACGATGCCCTCGACGGCCTGGTCGAGCGGGGCGTCGTCGAACACGATGTTCGCGGCCTTGCCACCGAGCTCCAGCGTCAGCTTCTTGGACGTGCCCGCCAGCTGACCCTGGATGATCTTGCCGACGTCGGTCGAGCCGGTGAAGGCGACCTTGTTGACGTCCGCGTGCCCGACCAGCGCGGCACCGACGTCACCGGCGCCGGGGATGATGTTGACGACGCCCGGCGGCAGGTCGCACTGCTGGATGATCTCCGCCAGCACCAGCGCCGTCAGCGGCGTGGTCTCGGCAGGCTTGAGCACGACGGTGTTGCCGCACGCGAGCGCCGGCGCGATCTTCCACGCCGCCATCAGCAGCGGGAAGTTCCACGGGATCACCTGTCCCGCGACGCCGAGGGGCTTCGGGTCCGGCCCGTACCCCGCGTAGCCGAGCTTGTCCGCCCAGCCCGCGTGGTAGAAGAAGTGCGAGGCGGCCGTCGGGATGTCGACGTCGCGCGACTCCTTGATCGGCTTGCCGTTGTCGAGCGACTCCAGCACCGCGAGCTCACGGCCGCGTTCCTGGATCTGCCGCGCGATCCGGTAGATGTACTTGGCGCGCTCGCTGCCGGGCATCTTCGACCACACGCGGTCGTACGCGCGTCGTGCGGCCTTGACGGCGGTGTCCACATCGGACTCCGACGCCGTCGACACCTCCGCCAGCACCTCTTCGGTACCGGGGTTGATGGTCTTGAGCGGCTCGCCGGTGCCCTCGACGAACTTGCCGTCGACGAACATCTTGTAGCTGGGCTTGAGGTTCGCGATGTCCCGCGACTCGGGCGCGGGGGCGTATTCCCACATGTCTTCAGTCCACCGTCACGTAGTCCGGGCCGCTGTAGTGGCCGTCCAACTGGGTCCGACGCTGCATCAGCAGGTCGTTGAGCAACGTCGACGCGCCGAACCGGAACAGGTGCGGGTCGAGCCACTCAGGACCGGCCACCTCGTGCACGGCCACCAGGTACTTGATCGCGTCCTTGGTCGTGCGGATGCCACCGGCGGGCTTCACCCCGCGCAGCTCACCCGTCTGCTGCTTCCAGTCGCGCACCGCCTGCAGCATCACGTGCGTCACCGGCAACGTCGCGGCGGGCTGCACCTTGCCGGTCGACGTCTTGATGAAGTCACCACCCGCGAGCAGCGCGAGCCACGACGCCCGGCGCACGTTGTCGTACGTCACCAGTTCGCCGGTCTCGAGGATGACCTTGAGGTGCGCGTCCCCGCACGCCTCCTTGATCTTCACGATCTCCTCGAACACCTGCCCGTACCGCCCGCTGAGGAACGCACCCCGGTCGATCACCATGTCGACCTCGGACGCGCCCTGCTCCACGGCGAACCGGGTGTCGGCCAGCTTGATGTCCATCGTGCTGCGGCCGCTGGGGAACGCGGTCGCGACGGACGCGACGTTGATCCCGGTGCCCTTGAGGTCGTCGGCCGCCGTCTTCACCATGTCCGGGTAGACGCAGACCGCCGCGACCTTCGGCACGTCGGGCCGCTCGGGGTCCGGACGCTTGGCCTTGGCGGCGAGTGACCGCACCTTGCCGTGCGTGTCCGCGCCTTCGAGGGTGGTCAGGTCCACCATGCTGATCGCCAGGTCGATGGCGTGCAGCTTGGCGGCCTTCTTGATGCTGCGCGTGCCGAGGCCCGCGGCTCGTTGCTCGACGCCGACCTGGTCGACGCCGGGGAGCCCGTGCAGGAAACGCCGCAGCGACGATTCGTCGCGCACGGCGTCAGCCAGGGCCGACGGCAGTGTCGTTGGAGCAGCCATGCCTGGGAGTCTAAGCGGAATGGGACGCCCGTCCTAAGTGAGGACGTTCGCGCAGATCAGGCACTCTGCGACGGTGCTCGGAGGGTCTGTTCGCCAGTGCTGTCGACGACGATGATCGCGCCCTGCCGGCCGAGCTCCTCGTAGTGCTCCGCGAACGCGTCGAGGTCCTCGATCTCGTCGTCGAGCCACGACCAGTCGCCGGGCAGCGCGGACAGCTCGTCCCGCACGATCCTGACCACCTGGTCGAGCCGGTTGACGTCACGCCGGTGCCGCAGTCCGGCCTCGGCGCAGGACACGATGACGGTCCAGCGCTTGGTGGCGCGTTCGCCGTCCATCTTCAGCCACACGGAGGCCCCGGCGAACCCGGCGAGTTCGATGAGGTCCGCGACCCTCATCAGTCGAGCAGTTCGCGCAGCACGTTCTTCTTCGGCTTCTTCGGTCCCTTGACCTCGACCCCGCCCATGATCGCGAGCCCGGTGATCCGCACCGTCGGCGCGCCCGGGATGTGCCGCCGCGCCGCCATGTTCTGCTCGAACGCCCCCATGAACCCGAACCCGTCCACCTTGACGTTGATGTCGTCCGGCACCCGGATCTCGATGCCGCCCCAGAACGCGAAGCAGCTGATCGTCACCTCGGCCTCGGCGAAGTTCGCGTGCGTCAGGTCGATGTCGATGCCGCCCATGATCGCCACGGCGTTGTGCATCCGCGGCACGACCCAGCCGCCCTTGCGGTTGACGCCGGACCAGAACGCGATCGACACCGCGCTGCCGGGCTCGCCGCCGATGCGGTCGTTCACGGCGGGCTGGTACTGCGGCACGGCCGACGTCTGCGGCAGGCCGCTCAGCACCAGGTCCGCTGTGATGGGGACGAGCTCGCCGTACGTCTTGGCCGAGTAGACGGCGGCGAGGCGCTCGTCCAGCTCGTGGATGTCGAGGCGGCCCTCCGCGGTCGCCTTGTGCAGCACCTGCGCGACCTGTTCGCGGTCCGCGTCCGAGGCGCGCATCTGATTCGGGTCAGCCGGTACCAGCTCGTCGCTCACCTGAACGAGTCTAGGACCCTCACTTGCGGTTCGGTGCGTACTTGACCGTGATCGCGAAGGCGACGACGAGCAGGGCGGCGAGCGCCACCGCGAGGGCCGGGTTGTAGCCCCACATCAGCGGCAGCACGCCGATGAGCACGGCGAGTGATCCCGAGACACCCAGGATGACCAGCGGGGATTCACACCACTGCTGGACGGGCTTCTGTTCGATCGTCACCGTTCGCACCTCCGCGTCTCAACTGGCTATGAGACTTTTCGGAGTCGCTTTGTCGATTCTTTACTCCCGGATCGGGTTGTCGGGCCCCCTGATCAGGTGGTCATCGCAACGGGTTCGTGACCGTCACTGGGCCGGCTGCCGCAGCGGCAGACCGGCCGCCCGGTAGATCGCGTCGATCACCGTCATGTTCCGCACGGCGTCGTCCGCGGTCGTCGGGAACGGCTTGCCGTGCAGGACGGCGTCGGTGAACGCGTCGAGCTGGTAAGCGTAGGTCGCGCGCCTGCCGAACGACTCGGACGTCTTGCGGTCGCGCAGCTTCAGCGTCAGCCGGTGGTACGCCTGCGGGCCGAGCGGGTTGAAGACGGAGAGCGTCCCGTTCTCGCCGATCGCCTTCATCGACAGCTTCAGCACGGTCGACGACCACAGCGACGCGGTCACCGAACCCGTGTGGCCCGACGGGAAGCGCAACGACGCCTTCATCGCGCGGTCGATGGAAGGCCCGCGCAGCAACGCTTTCGCGGAGCGCACCTCGGGTTCCTCGCCACCGCCCAGCAGGCGTGCCATGTGCACGGCGTAGCAGCCGGCGTCCATCATGGCGCCGCCCGCGAGCGAGTAGTCGTAGCGGATGTTGGAGAACACCGGCAGCGGGAACGCGACGGTGGCCTCGACGTGCCGCAGCGGGCCGAGCACGCCGGACTCGATGATCTCGGCGATCCGCAGCGCGAGCGGGTGGTAGCGGTAGTGGAACGCCTCCATCACCACGAGCCCGGACGCGTCGGCGGCGTCAGCCACCTCGCGTGCTTCGGAAGCGTTGGCGGTGAAGGGCTTCTCGCACAGGACGTGCTTGCCCGCCTCCAGCGCGGCGAGCGTCCACCTGCCGTGCAGGCTGTTGGGCAGCGGGTTGTAGACGGCGTCGACGGCCGGGTCCGCCAGCAGGTCCTCGTACGACCCGTGCACGCGCGCGATGCCGTGCTTGTCGGCGAACACCTGCGCTCGTTCCGAGGACCGCGCCGCCACGGCCACGACCTCGGCGACCGTCGAGGAGCGGGCCGGGCGGATCACCGCGGTGGGCGCGATCGTGGCCGCGCCGAGCACTCCAATGCGCACGTGGTCTGTCACGCGGCAGACCCTACACCTCTTCAGTTAACGGCGTTTACTCCGTCAGGTCGGTTTGCCTCACGGGAAAGAAGGGCACGTCGTCGATCGGGGACGGGTCGGACCACGCCCACGACTCCATCTGCCGGCGCGACCGCCTGCCGAAGAACGCGCGCCACAGCTCGTAGCCGTCGACCTCCAGCGTGATCGGGCCGTCGCCGAGCACGCCGAACTCGGTCCTGACGGTCACGTTCTTCAGCCGCCGCGGCGCGAGCCACACCAGGGTCGGCTGCCACGCGGTGTCCGGCAGGCGTTCCCGGCCGAGCGTCGCGCGGAGGTCGGCCTCGTGCGTGATGGCGTCCATCGCGAGCTGGAACGGCATCCGCTCCATCTCGGCGATCTTGTCGCCGCTGGCGTTCCACTGCTCCAGCAGGTCCGTCACCGGGACCCCGGCGCGTTCGGCGACGTGCCGCGCGGTCCACTCGTCCGACGGCGCGCCCTCCATGCGCCCGGCGACCAGATCGGACGCCTCGCCGGACAGGTGCGCGACCACCTGGTGCACGGTCCACTCCGGACAGGCGGGGACGGTCAGCGCCAGCTCGCCGGGGCCGAGGCCCATGGTCAGGCCGACGATGCGCTGCCGTGCCTCGCGGTAGATCTCTTCGAACACCCCTAGCTCCTCCCAGCGGTTACGGTGTCGTGCATGGACGTCCTGGTCGTCGATCATCCACTCGCCAAGGCGAGACTCACAACGATGCGTGACGCGCGCACGGACAATGCCGCATTCCGCGCCGCGCTGCAGGAACTGACCGTGATGCTGGTCTACGAAGCGATGCGCGAGGCGCCGCTGAAGGAAGACCGCACGCACACCCCGGTTGCTCGTACCACCGGGTACGCGCTGGCAAACCCGCCGCTGCTCGTGCCCGTGCTGCGGGCGGGGCTGGGCATGGCCGACCAGGCGCACAAGCTGATCCCCGACGCGCAGATGGGGTTCGTCGGGCTCGCGCGCGACGAGGAGACGCTCCAGCCGACCCCGTACATGGAGTCGTTGCCCGAAAGTCTCGCCGGAAGGCCGGTGTTCGTGCTGGATCCGATGCTGGCCACCGGAGGCTCGATGGCCTACACGATCCGCCTGCTCACGCAGCGTGGCGCCACCGACGTGACCGCGATCTGCGTGCTCGCGGCGCCAGAGGGGATCAACCACCTGGAGGACTCGAAGCTCCCGTGCCGGCTCGTCACGGCGTCGGTGGACGAGCGGCTGAACGACTCGGGCTTCATCGTGCCCGGTCTCGGTGACGCCGGTGACCGTCTGTACGGGGCGGTTTAGGACATACCTCCGATCGGACGTAGCAGTGGTCTAGACCTCAGGCCTATCGTGCTCTGGACCACATCGCCGCTGCCGCGTCCGATACAAGGAGACTCATGTCCAGACGGAGATGGGGTGTCGCCGCTCTCGCGGTCGGCGCCCTGTCAGCTTCGCTGGCCGTTGCCGCGCCTGCGAACGCCGACGTCGAGACCAGTGGGCACCACGGGATCTCGAAGACCCGCACCGTCGGGTACTTCATCCAGTGGGGCGTGTACGACCGGAACTTCCGGGTCAAGAACCTCGTGGACAGCGGGGCCGCCGCGCGGCTCACGCACCTGAACTACGCCTTCGGTTTCCTCGACGAGGCGGGCAAGTGCATCAGCTCGGACCCGTGGGCCGACTGGCAGATGCCTTACACCGCCGAGCAGTCCGTGAGCGGCAAGGCCGACGAGGCCGGCCAGGCGCTGATGGGCAACCTGAACCAGCTCAAGCAGCTCAAGGCCAAGTACCCCAAGCTGAGGATCAACATCTCGCTGGGCGGCTGGACGGGCTCCCGCTACTTCTCCAACGCCGCGCTGACCGCCGAGTCGCGCGCCGCACACGTCAAGTCCTGCACCGACATGTGGATCAAGGGCGACCTGCCCGGTCTGCCCGCCGGTGCCGCCAAGGGCGTCTTCGACGGCATCGACCTCGACTGGGAGTGGCCGTCGAGCGAGGGCAACCCGACCCCGCCCAACGTGATCCGCCCCGAGGACAAGCAGAACTTCACCAAGCTGCTCGCCGAGTACCGGAAGCAGATGGGCTGGAACCGCGACCTGACCGCGTTCCTGCCGGCCGACCCGCGCCAGGTGGACCGGGGCTTCGAGGTCTCGAAGGTGTTCTGCTACCTCACTTTCGGCACGCTCCAGGGCTACGACTACCACGGTGCGTGGGACGCCCCGGCGAACCAGCAGTCCGCGCTGAAGGTGCCGAAGGGTGACCCGTCGGAGTTCGAGTTCAGCTCCGAGGTGACGGTCAACGCGTGGCTCTCCCGCGGCGCGCCGCGGTCGAAGGCAGTGCTCGGCGTGCCGTTCTACGGCCGCGGCTGGGACGGCGTCGCCCCCGGCAAGCGCAACGGCCTGTTCGGCACGGGTGTGCCGGCGCCCGCCAAGTACGAGAACGGGTACGAGGACTTCCACCGCATCAAGGCGAAGCTCTCCGAGCCCGGCAACGCGTACAAGGTCTACCGCGACGAGAAGGCCGGTTTCGCGTGGATCTACGACGGCAAGACCTGGTGGACCTACGACGACGCGACCGAGATGAAGCGCAAGGCGCGCTACATCAACGACCGCAGGCTCGGCGGCGCGATGATCTGGTCGCTCGACGGCGACACGCCACAGGGTGAACTGATCAAGGCGCTCGACGGCGCCCTGAAGTAAGGCCGCACCACCGAAGACGGACTGTCCTAACCGGACAGTTCAGCGGGTCCGGGGAGGTTTCGCGGCGGCCGCCTCCCCGGATTCCGCCTTTTCTAAAGGGATTTGCCGGCCTCCGTGCGCCAGCCACGGCCGTGTGCGCGCAACGCCAGTTCGTACGTGGTGGCCGCGTCGATGCCGGGTGGCAGGTTGCCGTTGAGCTCCAGGCTCACCAGGCCGTGTGCGATGCCCCACATGGACATCGCGATCTGCTCGGGGTCCTCGTCGAGGTAGACGCCCTGCTCCACCGCCCGCCGCACCGCGTTGATCACCGGCGCGAACGTCCGGCCGGCCGCGCGGCTCATCTCCTTCGTGTGCTCGACGACCTTCGAGTAGAGCACCGAGTAGAACTGCGGGTCCTCCAGCGCGCTGCGCCGGTACGCGAGCCCGATCCGCAGGAGGTCCTCCGCCGGGTCGTCCGTCACCGGCACCGCCGCGAGGCTCCTGCCGAACCGCGTGAACGCCTCGTCGTAGAGCGCCTCGAGCAGCGCTGGTTTTCCGCCGAAGAGGGAATAGACCGCGGTGGTCGAGGTGTTGACGTCGGTGGCGATCTTGCGCAGGCTCACCCCGGCGGGACCTTCGGTGCTGAGCAGCTCGCCCGCCCGCTGGAGCAGACGCCGTCGCAGAGCGTCGTCGTGGGTCTTGGGCCGCGGCATCACGCAATCCTAACGATGGCTGGCCTGAGTGGTATCAGGTTGATACCGTCGGATGATGGCCATGACCTTGCGGTTGACCGACGAGGAGAACCTGCGGCTCGCTGAGCTGGCGCAGTCCGAGGGCCGCTCCAAGCAGGAGGTCGTGCGGCTGGCGATCGCGGATCGCTACCAGCGCATGCAGCAGGAAGAAAAGCTCGGCGAGGTTCTGGGGCGGGTTCTGCCCAAGTACCGGGGTCTTTTGGATAGGCTCGGTTCTTCCTGAAACTGTCAGACCTCTGTGATCAACTGGGTGCCGTGATCTCCTACCTCGACGCCGGGGACCTCTTAGTGCTGGCCACGGCCGTGACCGGTGGCGATCTCCTCGTCAGGGACATCGGCCTGCTGGACACGGCGGCCTACCGTCCCCGCGCCACCGTGCTCGGCGTGGAGGCGTACGACACGCTGTGGCTGAAGTCCTCCGCGCTGCTCGACTCGATCGTCCGAACCCGCCCTCTGGTCGAGGGCAACTGGCGGCTGGCCTGGGTCGCCGCCGTCACGATGTGCGACATCAACGGCTACTGGATCGACGCCGACGAGGACGACGCGCTGGACCTGGTCCGCGCCCTCGGCCGGGACAAGATCGACGTGCCGGAGATGGCGGGCCACCTCGAGGCGTGGGGCATCTCGAAGGATTCCGCTTGACCTAGAGTGCACTCCAGGTCTTAGCGTCGAGTGCGTGAGTTACTCGATAGCCCAAGCCGCGCAGCGCAGTGGGTTGTCCATCGACACCTTGCGCTACTACGAACGAATCGGGCTCGTCGACCCGCCCGCGCGTGACTCGGGCGGCCGCCGCAGCTACTCGGAAGAGGACCTCGGCTGGCTGGCGTTCGTGACGCGCCTGCGCACGACCGGCATGCCGATCCGCATGATGCGCGAGTTCGCGCAGCTGCGGCACAGGGGCGACCACACCGCGGGCCGCCGCAAGCAAATCCTCGTCGAGCACCGCGACGACGTCCGCGCCCGCATCGCGGAGCTGCAGACGCACCTGGAAGTGCTCGACTACAAGATCGACCACTACGCGGTGGTCGAGCGTGACTTGGAGGCGACGGCGTGAGCCGTTTGTTGGGATCGCTGGAGGTCGGGCCGCAGGGGCTCGGCTGCATGGGAATGTCGGAGTTCTACGGCGCGGGCGACGAGTCCGAGTCGATCGCGGTGATCCACCGGGCCCTGGAGCTCGGCGTCACGCTGCTCGACACCGCCGACATGTACGGGCCGCACGTCAACGAGGAGCTGGTGGGCCGCGCGATCGCGGACCGCCGTTCCTCGGTGGTCCTGGCCACGAAGTTCGGCATCGTCCGCTCGGCGGACGGCGGCCGTTCGGTGCGAGGTGACCGCGAGTACGTGCGCGCCTCGGTGGAGGGGTCGCTGAAGCGCCTCGGCGTCGACGTGATCGACCTCTACTACCTGCACCGGGTCTCGACGAACGCGCCGATCGAGGAGACCGTCGGCGCGATGTCCGAGCTGGTCACCGAGGGCAAGGTGCGCTTCCTGGGCCTGTCCGAGGCGGGGGCCGACACGCTGCGCAAGGCTCATGCCGTGC
This sequence comes from Lentzea sp. CA-135723, assembly GCF_050936595.1. NCBI lineage: Bacteria > Bacillati > Actinomycetota > Actinomycetes > Pseudonocardiales > Pseudonocardiaceae > Lentzea > Lentzea sp. CA-135723. Next base: position 6,612,771 of record NZ_JBNJMK010000001.1, read on the forward strand.
ACCCGATCACCGCGCTGCAGAGCGAGTGGTCGCTGTGGTCGCGCGACATCGAGGCGGAGATCGTGCCCACCGCCCGCGAACTGGGCGTGGGCATCGTGCCGTACTCGCCACTCGGCCGCGGCGTCCTGACCGGCCGCTTCACGTCGTCCGCGGACTTCGGCGCCGGCGACTTCCGCGCCGCGAACCCGCGCTTCACGGGCTCGAACCTCGACACGAACCTCCGCATGGTCGAGGCGCTCCGTGCTCTTGCCGCCGAGCGCGGCGTGACCGCGGGCCAGCTCGCCCTGGCGTGGGTGCAGCACCGCGGGCCCGACGTCGTGCCGATCCCGGGCACCAAGCGGATCAAGTACCTGGAGGAGAACGTCGCGGCGGCCTCCCTGTCGCTGTCCGCCGACGACCTGGCCGCGATCGAGGCAGCCGTCCCCTTCGCCGCAGGTGACCGGTACCCCGACATGAGCTCGATCGGCCGTTAGAACATACGTTCGAAGATATCCCCAGGGTTGTCCACAGGGTGGGGACAAGAGGCTGTGGACAACCCTGGATTCATGTGGACAACTGAGCCGCAACAGTCGCGCCGAGCTCCCAGCAAGCTTCTTCCTGGACCTTGCCCACGTCACCCGTCACGGTGACGTGCGGGGCCACCTTCGCCCACCCCAACCCGGTAGTGGCGGTCTCCACACTGCGCACCGCACCTGCCACGTCGTTGTTGCCGTGCACGTAAAGCCCGTACGGCCTGCCCCGCGTGGAGTCGAGACACGGGTAGTAGACGGTGTCGAAGAAGTGCTTCAACGCACCGCTCATGTAGCCGAGGTTGGCAGGCGTCCCCAGCAGGTAGCCGTCGGCCTCCAGGACATCCACAGCGGTTGTGGACAACGCGGCTCGCCGGACGACCTCGACGCCCTCGATCTCGGGGGTGGAGGCGCCGGCGACCACGGCCTCGAACATCGCCTGGAGGGCGGGCGACGGCGTGTGGTGGACGATCAGGAGGCGAGGCATGCCGCCACGCTGACGGCTGATCCGCCAGTCTGCAACCTCGTCCTGCCGTTCAACGGCACCATGGATGACCATGACCCGCGCCTCCTACGACATCGTCGCCGCCGACTACGCCCGCCTCATCCCCGACGCGCACGACGGCCGCCCGCTCGACGCCGCGTTCATGCGCGCCTTCGCCGAGCTCACCGAGGGCCCGGTCGCGGACATCGGCTGCGGCACCGGCCGCATCACCGGGCACCTGCACGAACTCGGCCTGGAAGTCGAAGGCATCGACCTGTCCGACGGCATGCTCGACCAGGCGAGAAGGCTGTACCCGCACCTCACCTTCACCCAGGGCGACATGACCGCGCTCGACCTCGCCGACGACAGCCTCGGTGGCGTCGTCGTCTGGTACTCGACAGTCCACATGGCGGCGAATGAGGTGCCGTGGCACGAGTTCCACCGCGTCCTCAGGCCTGGCGGGCACCTGCTGCACGCCTTCAAACTGGGTGACCAGCGAAAGCCGCTCACCCACGCCTACGGTCACGACGTCGACCTGAACGTCTACTGGCACGACATGGACGAGACCGTGACCAACGCGACCCGAGCCGGGTTCAACGAAGTGGCCCGGTTGCAACGTCAGAAGGGTGTGGACGAAGGCGGGCCGCAGGCGTTCTTGTTGATGGGCAAACGGAACCCCGCGGCCGGAAGCACGTCCTGAAGGGTGTACACAGGAGGGACCATGAAGACCACCGCCCTAATGCACACCAGTCCCCGTCAGCGCCGCATCACCTGGGGGTTCGGCCTCGGGATCAGCGTCGGGATGATCGGGATCGGGCCCCTCTTCGCGTCCGTGTGGCCGGGGTTCGACCACAGCCCGTGGGACATCAACACGATGTTGTTCGGGCTCGGCGTGGGGCTCTGCGCGATCGCGTACATCTTCGGGCGGATCGCCGTGGCGGCCGTCACCGAGGGTCGTCGCAACGCGATCGCCCCGCCGACCAGAAGGGCCTACTTCGTGGCCGGCGGGGGGTTCGTCCTCGCCGCGATCGCGCTGGCGATCGCGCTGGTGACCGCCTAGGAAACCAGCTCGGTCACCCGTTCCCGCAGCTCAGCCAGCCTGGCCCTACCTGACGCACGGGCGGACTCCAGTCCGTCCGTGACCGGTTCGACGACCTCCAGGTACGCCTTGAGCTTCGGCTCCGTGCCGGACGGGCGCACGATCACCCGCACGCCGTCCGCGGTCCAGCGCAGCACGTCCGCGCCGGGCAGCAGGTCCTCGGAGGAGAACTCCGCGGGCGGCGCCGACCGCAGGCGTGCCATCGTCGCGCCGATCAGGCTGAGATCGGTGTACCGCAAGGAGACCTGGTCGGTCAGGTGCAGGCCGTGGTCCAGCGCGAGCTGGTCCAGCGCGTCCAGCAACGTCCGCCCGGACGCCTTCAGGCCCGCGGCGAGGTCCGCGGCGACGACGGCGGCCGAGATGCCGTCCTTGTCCGCCACGAACTCCGGGTCCACGCAGTTGCCGAGCGCTTCCTCGTAGGCGAACACCAGGCCCTCGCCCGCGCGCGCCAGCCACTTGAAGCCCGTCAACGTCTCCGCGTACCTCGCGCCGTGCGCGGTAGCGATCGAGCGAAGCAGCGACGACGACACGATCGTCGTTGCCACCAACGGATCCGTGGACTCCGTGGTCGACAGCACGAGCGAACCGAGCAGCACGCCCGTCTCGTCGCCGCGCAGCATCCGCCACGACGAGCCGTCCCGAACGCCCAGCGCGCACCGGTCCGCGTCCGGGTCCAGCGCGATGGCCAGGTCCGCGTCCACCGACGCCGCAAGGGAGAGCAGCTCGTCGGACGCGCCGGGCTCCTCCGGGTTCGGGAACACCACGGTCGGGAAGTCCGGGTCCGGCACCGCCTGCGACCGCACCACGTGCACGTCGGTGAAACCCGCGCGCCGCAACGCTTCCACGGCGAACGCGCCGCCCACGCCGTGCATCGGCGTCAGCGCGATCTTCAACGACCGCGAGTTGCCGCGCGGCAGTGACGCCACCCGGTCCAGGTACGCGTCGACGTCCTCGTCGGAAAGCGTTGTGTACGTGACGTTCCGCGGCACGGACACCGCCGCCGGAACCGCCTCGATCGCCTTCTCGATCTCGCCGTCCGACGGCGGCACGATCTGCGAACCGCCACTCAGGTAGAGCTTGTAGCCGTTGTCCGCGGGTGGGTTGTGCGACGCGGTGATCTGGATCCCCGCCACCGCACCGTGTGCGCGCACCAGGTACGCCAGCACGGGCGTCGGCAACGGCCCCGGCAGCAGCTTCACCTCGAACCCCGCCGCCGCCATCACCTCGGCGGCGGCCACGGCGAAGTCCTCGGAACCGTGCCGGGCGTCGCGGCCCACGAACACCAGGCCCGGCGACGCGAGCCACGCTGCCAGGCCTGCCGTCGTGCGGACCACGGTGGCGACGTTCATGCCGTTCGTGCCCGCGCGCACCGGCCCGCGCAGCCCGGCCGTGCCGAACGTGAGCGGTCCGGCCATGCGGTCTTGGAGGTCCTCCAACGCGGCGGGGTCGCCGCCCATCGCCCGTGCCAACACGGTCTGCAGCTCGGTCCGGGTCGCGTCCGACGGGTCGTCGGCGATCCACCGGAACGTCGCGTCGCGCAGTGCCGGCGTCAGGCTCATGCCCGCGCCACCAGCTCGCGCAGCAGCGTGCCCATGCGCTCGGCGGCAGCGGCGCCGGCCTCCAGCACCTCCTGGTGGTTCAGCGGCTCACCGGTGATGCCCGCCGCGAGGTTCGTGACCAGCGACAACCCGAACACCTCGACACCCTCGGCGCGCGCGGCGATCGCCTCGTGCACGGTCGACATGCCGACCAGGTCCGCGCCCATCGTGCGCAGCATCCGGATCTCGGCGGGCGTCTCGAAGTGCGGACCGGGCAGACCCGCGTACACGCCCTCCTCCAACGAGGAGTCGATCTCCTGCGCGACCTTGCGCAGCCGCGGCGAGTACAGGTCCGTGAGGTCCACGAACCGCGCCCCGACCAGCGGCGACAACGCCGTCAGGTTCAGGTGGTCGGAGATCAGCACCGGCTGCCCGACGGACATGCCCTGCCGCAGGCCACCGGCCGCGTTCGTGAGCACGACCGTCTTCACGCCCGCGGCCGCGACCGTGCGCACGCCGTGGACGACCTTCTGGATGCCCTTGCCCTCGTAGCCGTGGGTGCGGCCGAGCACGACGAGGACCTTCTTGCCGCCGACCTCGACGGAACGGATGGTGCCGCCGTGGCCGAGCGCGGTCGGCGCCTCGAAGCCCGTCAGCTCGCCCACCGGGATCTCCGTGACCGGGTCACCGATCACGTCGGCGGCGGGCCGCCAGCCGGAGCCGAGCACGATGGCGATGTCGTGCTTCGCGTTGCCGGTGCGGCTCTGGATCTCTTCCGCGGCCTTGCCGGCCAGCTCTTCTGGAGTCACCGCGAGAGCTTAAACCGGGGCGAAGGTGGAGGCGATCGCGTCGAAGAGACGCGCGCGAGCCTCGTCCTCCTGCTCCGTGGGCACGATCACCTCGACCACCCACAGGTCGTTGCCGTACGGCAGCACTCGCGAGAAGTGCGACCTCCGCAGCGCGTCGCGGCCCTCGCCCTCCGCGGTCTTGTAGACGAGCTGGATGCTGTCCTCGCTGCGCGGCCCCGCGAGGTTCGGCGTCGCCACCTTCTCGCCGCCGAAGAACGCGTTGGGCCAGTGCGCGGCCACGCCGGTGACGTACGCCTCGATGTCGCGCTTCGGGTAGAACTCGGGGAACCGCCGGACCGTCACCTCGTACGCGCCGCTGCCGGACACGAAGTGCACCACCGCGGACGCCGGCAACCACGAGTCGCCCACCCGTTGCTCGGCGTAGGTGGACCAGCTCTCCTCGACGCTCAACGTGAACTTGCCGCCCTGGTCGCCGTTCGCGAACGCGGCCGACGCGGTGCGCTGCTGCAGCGTCGCCGACGTGGGCAGGGTCGGCAGCGTGGGCAGCGTCTGCTCGGTCGGCGGCAGCAGGGACGCGCCCGCCGCGTACCTGGTCAGCGCGAACCCGCCGCCCGAACCCACGATGAACAACAGCACGGCCGCGACCAGCACGAACGTCGTCGCGACACGACTGCGGCGGCGGGTCGGCTCGATGGGCTTGGTGACGAGGAACGGCAACGGCCCGGGGTCGTCGGCCAGCGGCGCGTCCGGCTGGATCTTCGGCTTGGGCCGCACGACCACCGGCAACGGCACCGGGTTGCGCACCTCGAACGCGTCCGTGCCCGGCTCCGGCAGCAGCGCGTAGACCTGCTTGCGGACGTCGACGAGCGACAGCCGGTCGTCGGGGTCCTTGCGCATCAACCCGCTGATCACGGGGGAGAGCCGGTGCGCGCCCGCCGGCACCGGCACCTCGCCGTGGATCACCGCGTTGATCGTCTGCATGACGTTCCTGCCGACGTACGGCGGCTCGCCCGCCATCGCGGCCCACATCGTCGCGCCGAGCGACCACCGGTCGGCGGCCGCCGACACGTCACCGCCCTGCGCCACCTCGGGCGCGATGTAGGCGGGCGTGCCGAGCGTGATGCCGCGCGCGGTCATCGTGGCCTCGGCGACGTTGCGCGCGATGCCGAAGTCGGTGAGCTTCACCCGGCCGTCGTCGGCGATGAGGACGTTGCCGGGCTTCACGTCCCGGTGCGTGATGCCCGCGCGGTGCGCCGACGCCAACGCCGCCGCCACCGCGTCCAGCACCGCGGCGCCCTGCTTCTCGGTGAGACAGCCTTGCTCCTGCAACACCTCGCCGAGACTGCGCGACGGCACGAGCTCCATCACCACGTACGGGTCGCCGTCGTGCTGCACGACGTCGTAGAGCGTCACGAGGTTCGGGTGCGACAGCGCGGCGACGGCCCGCGCCTCGCGCATCGTCCGCTCCCGCAGCAGGTCGGCCTCGACATCGGGCATGCCGGGAGGCCGCAGGATCCCCTTGACCGCGACCTGCCTGCGCAGCACCTCGTCGTGGGCGGCCCAGACGGTGCCCATCGAGCCCTGGCCCAGCAGGTGCAGCAGCCGGTACCTAGCCGCGATCAAGCGATCCTGGTCACCGTTCTCCACGTTCCCATTCTTCCTGACACACTGACTGCATCGTTAACGGCGGTGAACCTCACATAGCCGTGTCGGTACTGGTCGGTAACACTGCAACGCATGATGGAGTTGGCCTTGCCCGCCGAATTCCGCCCGAACGAGTTCCCCGCCGCGTCGCGGGAGCAGTGGCGTGAGCTGGTCGACGCCGTCCTCCGCAAGACCGGCGCGAGCTACGACTCCCTGGTCACGAAGACGTACGACGGCCTCGAGCTCCAGCCGCTCTACACCCTCTCCGACGCCCTGCCCGTGCCCTACGCGCTGGCACCCGTGCGCCAGGGCTGGGACGTCCGGCAGCGGCACGCCGTACCCGATCCGGTGGCGGTGATGAACGACCTGGAGGGCGGCGTCACCTCGTTGTGGCTCGCCGTGCCGCCGTCGTCGCTGGAACGCCTGCTGGACGGCGTCTACCTGGACCTCGCACCGGTGGTGCTCGACGGTTCGGTGGACTTGGCGCGCGCCATGCTGCGGGTGTGGGACCGGGCTCCGGTGCTGGCCTCCGAGGTGCGCGGCAACCTGGGGCTGGCGCCGTTCGGCGAGGCCCTCGACGTCATCCGCGCGGCTGCCGAGTTCCCCTCGCTGCGGACCTGTGTGGTGGACGCGTTGCCGTTCCACGACGCCGGCGGTTCCGACGCGGAGGAGCTCGGCGCGTCCTTGGCGCTGGGCGTCTCGTACCTGCGTGCTCTGACGGCGGCGGGTTTCTCCGAGGCGGAGGCCTTCGCCTCGCTGGAGTTCCGCTTCGCCGCCACCGCCGACCAGTTCACGACGATCGCGAAGCTGCGGGCGGCGCGGCGGTTGTGGGCTCGGGTGGCCGAGGTGTCCGGGGTGTCCGCGGTTCAGGTGCAGCACGCCGTGACGTCGTCGGCGATGATGACCCGCCGCGATCCGTGGGTGAACATGCTGCGCACGACCGTCGCGTGCCTGGCGGCCGGGCTCGGCGGGGCGGATTCCGTGACGGTGCAGCCGTTCGACGCGGCGATCGGGCTGCCGGACGAGTTCGCGCGGCGGATCGCCCGCAACACGCAGAACCTGCTGCTGGAGGAGTCGCACCTCGGCGAGGTGATCGACCCGGCGGCCGGGTCCTGGTACGTGGAGCAGCTGACGGACGGGCTGGCCCGGCAGGCCTGGGCCTGGTTCCAGGAGATCGAACGGGCCGGGGGGATCGGCTCGGCGGGATCGTTGGTGGCGGGGCGGATCGCGTCGACGTGGGCCGCGCGGTCGGCTCGGCTGGCGGATCGCAGCGACCCGATCACGGGCGTCAGCGAGTTCCCGAACCTCACCGAGAAGCCCGTCGTCCGCGAACCCTCCGGAATCGATTCCGACTCGCAGGCCCCCTGGGGGGATTCGCCCCCCACTCCAAGTTTCTCAAGCAGGTCTGACAATTTCGGGCTGCCGCAGGTGCGTTATGCACAGGCCTTCGAGGAGCTGCGCGACCTCGCCGACGCCCAGCCCGAACGCCCGCAGGTCTTCCTGGCGACTCTCGGCCCCGTAGCCGCTCACACCGCCCGCGCCACCTTCGCGGCGAACCTCTTCAACGCGGGCGGCTTCGCCACCCCGAACGCCGGCCCCACCAGAACACCCGAAGAAGTGGCGCAGCAGTTCAAGGAGTCAGGCGCGCGCATCGCGGTCTTGTGCGGCAGCGACTCCAGCTACGCCGACCAGGCGGTCGCCACCGTCGAGGCCCTGCGCGAAGCGGGTGCCGAGCGGGTACTCCTCGCGGGCAAGAAGACAGACGCCCACGTCGACGGCTTCGTGTTCATGGGCTGCCCGGCGCTGGAAGTTCTGAACAACACCTACGAGTTCCTCGCCATCGAGAAGACCCAGGGAGCGGAGCGATGATCCCCAACTTCGCGGACATCGACCTCGGCGCCCTCCCGCAGGCCAAGTACGAGACCGACCTGCCGAACTGGGAGACCCCGGAAGGCATCGCGGTCAAGCCCGTCTACGGCCCGGAGGACACCGAGGGCTTGGACTTCCTCCAGACCTATCCCGGTGTCGCGCCCTTCCTCCGCGGCCCGTACCCCACGATGTACGTCAACCAGCCGTGGACCGTCCGCCAGTACGCGGGCTTCTCCACAGCGGAGGAGTCGAACGCCTTCTACCGCCGCAACCTCGCGGCCGGGCAGAAGGGCCTGTCCGTCGCGTTCGACCTCGCGACCCACCGCGGCTACGACTCCGACCACCCGCGCGTCGCCGGTGACGTGGGCATGGCGGGCGTGGCCATCGACTCCATCTACGACATGCGCACGCTGTTCGACGGCATCCCGCTCGACAAGATGTCCGTGTCGATGACGATGAACGGCGCGGTGCTGCCGGTCCTCGCCCTGTTCGTGGTGGCGGCGGAGGAACAGGGGGTGAAACCGGAGCAGCTCATGGGGACCATCCAGAACGACATCCTCAAGGAGTTCATGGTCCGCAACACCTACATCTACCCGCCGAAGCAGTCGATGCGGATCATCTCCGACATCTTCTCCTTCACCTCCCAGCACATGCCGAAGTACAACTCCATCTCGATCTCCGGCTACCACATGCAGGAAGCAGGGGCGACGGCCGACCTGGAGCTGGCGTACACGCTCGCGGACGGCGTCGAGTACATCCGGGCCGGTCGCGAAGCCGGGCTGGACGTCGACAGGTTCGCGCCGCGGCTGAGCTTCTTCTGGGCGATCGGCATGAACTTCTTCATGGAGATCGCCAAGATGCGGGCCGCGCGGCTGCTCTGGGCCAAGCTGGTCAACGACTTCGAGCCGAAGTCGCAGAAGTCGCTGAGCCTGCGCACCCACTGCCAGACGAGCGGGTGGAGCCTCACCGCGCAGGACGTGTTCAACAACGTCGCGCGCACGTGCGTCGAGGCGATGGCGGCGACGCAGGGCCACACGCAGTCGTTGCACACCAACGCACTCGACGAAGCACTCGCGCTGCCCACCGACTTCTCGGCACGCATCGCGCGCAACACGCAGCTGCTGCTGCAACAGGAATCGGGCACGACGCGCGTCATCGACCCGTGGGGCGGCAGCGCGTACGTCGAGCGCCTCACGAACGAGCTCGCCGCCAAGGCGTGGGAGCACATCACCGAGGTCGAGAAGGCCGGCGGCATGGCCCGCGCGATCGACGACGGCATTCCCAAGCTGCGCATCGAGGAGGCGGCGGCGCGCACCCAGGCGCGCATCGACTCGGGCCGCCAGCCCGTCATCGGCGTCAACAAGTACCTGGTGACCAACGACGAGCAGATCGAGGTCCTCAAGGTCGACAACGCGGGCGTGCGCGCCCAGCAGCTCGAAAAGCTGCGCAGGCTCAGGGAAGAACGCGACCAGTCCGCTGTGGACAGTGCGCTGGACGCGCTCACGAGGGCGGCGACCGGCGAGGGCAACCTGCTGGAGCTGGCGATCAACGCCGCCCGCGCCAAGGCCACTGTCGGCGAGATCTCCGAGTCGCTCGGCAAGGTGTGGGGCCGGCACAGCGCGCAGATCCGCACCATCTCCGGGGTGTACCGGCAGGAGGTCGGATCCGTGTCCAACGTGGACGCTTGCCGCGAGGTCGTCGAGGCGTTCGCGGAGGAGGAAGGACGCCGCCCGCGCATCCTCGTCGCCAAGATGGGGCAGGACGGGCACGACCGCGGCCAGAAGGTGATCGCCACGGCGTTCGCGGACCTCGGCTTCGACGTCGACGTCGGCCCGCTGTTCCAGACGCCGGAGGAGGTCGCGCTGCAGGCGGTGGAGGCCGACGTGCACATCGTCGGCGTCAGCTCGCTCGCCGCCGGCCACCTCACGCTCGTCCCGGCGCTCAAGGAAGAACTGACCAAGCTCGGCCGCGAGGACATCATGATCGTCGTCGGCGGTGTGATCCCGCCGCAGGACTTCGACGAGCTGTACGCGGCGGGCGCGGCGGCGATCTTCCCGCCCGGCACGGTGATCGCGGACGCGGCCAAGGACCTCCTGGTGAAACTCGCGAAGCAGCTCGGACACCATGGCTAGGACGATCGACGTCGCCGAGCTCGTGAAAGGCGTCCTCGACGGCAACCGCGGCGTGCTGGCCAGGGCCATCACGCTCGTCGAGTCCAAGCGGTCGGACCACCGGGCGAAGGCCCAGGAGCTGCTGGTCGAGCTGCTGCCGAAGTCGGGCAACGCGATCCGCGTCGGCATCACCGGCGTCCCCGGCGTCGGCAAGTCGACGTTCATCGACGCCCTCGGCACCGCGCTGACCGAGCAGGGCCACCGGGTCGCGGTGCTCGCCGTCGACCCGTCCTCGACCCGCACCGGCGGCAGCATTCTGGGCGACAAGACGCGCATGCAGCGGCTCTCGGTCGACCGCAGGGCGTTCATCCGGCCCTCGCCCACGTCCGGCACGCTCGGCGGCGTCGCGCAGGCCACCCGCGAGACGATCGTGCTGGTCGAGGCAGCCGGGTTCGACGTCGTGCTGGTCGAGACGGTCGGCGTCGGCCAGTCCGAGGTGGCCGTGGCCAACATGACGGACTGCTCGCTCTTCCTGACGCTCGCCCGCACCGGCGACCAGCTCCAGGGCATCAAGAAGGGCATCCTGGAGCTCGCGGACGTCATCGCGGTCAACAAGGCCGACGGCGACCACGAGCTGGACGCCCGCAAGGCCGCGCGCGAACTGGCGGGGGCGCTCAAGCTGCTGCGCCCGCCGGACGCGCTGTGGCACCCGCCCGTGCTCACCTGCTCGGGTCTCACCGGAACCGGTCTCGACGACCTCTGGTCCCGCGTGCTGGAACACCGGCGGACGCTGGAGGACGCCGGTGAACTGGACGAGCGACGTCGACGTCAGCAGGTCGAGTGGACCTGGATGATGGTCCACGACGAACTGTGGCGGCAGGTGCGCGAGAGCCCCGCCGTGCGGTCGCTCGCCTCCGCTCTCGAAGAGAAGGTCCGGCTGGGAGAGCTCACCGCCACCCTTGCGGCCGAGCAGATTTTGAAGGCGTTCCAATCGGACTCTCGGTAGGCGCTTAACTAGTTTGGGTGACCTTCGATCGTGGTATTCGAGGTAGAGTTCAGGCCATGTCGAGGTTGCTGCTGGCCTGCGTGTTCTCGCTGATGAGCGTTCTCGGGATCGCCGGAGTGGCGTCCGCGCAAGAGGCGGCGAACGCGCCTGTCGCGGCCGCTCGGCAGACGACTGTCAACCCGGCGCCCGACGTGAACGCGCCGCAGGAGCCGTCGCCTGAAGCTCGTGAGGAGACCAAGCGCAAGCTGTGGATGGGCGGCATCGCCGTCGTCCTGTTCGCGCTGGTCTACTGGCGCAACAAGAAGCGCTGGGTGAAGTGGCGCAAGGAGCGCGCGGCCAAGAAGGGATAGGTCGCGCGTCATTCGAGGTGAGACGACTCGTCCCAGATGGTGGGACGTGATAGTCAAAATTAAGCGTGTCTCTCGACCATTTGCGTCATCGTTGATCGGTCAGACCGAAACTCGCTCGCCGCTCGGCGCAGCGCTGCGACCGGCCGTCCGGTTGATCATCATCAGCGCGCCGCGTCCGTCAAGTGGTGATGCAGGATGGTGGCCAATGGGTACCGACTTGAAGATCAGCACACGCTCGACCGTCGAGCGGTACTCCGACGCGCTGCTGGACCTGTCGCACTCGATCCACGCCGAGCCGGAGCTCGCCTTCGAGGAGCACCGCAGCGTCGAGAAGATCGCCTCTTTGCTGGTCAAAGAGGGTTTCGAGGTCGAGCGCGGGGTCGCTGACCTGGACACCGCGTTCGTCGCCACGTTCGGCAGCGGCGAGCTCGTCCTGGGTCTGTGCGCCGAGTACGACGCGCTGCCCGAGGTCGGGCACGCGTGCGGGCACAACGTCATCGCCGCCGCTTCGGTCGGCGCGGCGTTCGCTCTGCGTGACGTCGCCGACCAGCTGGGTGTCACCGTCAAGGTGATCGGCACCCCTGCGGAAGAGGTCGGCGGCGGCAAGGTGCTCATGCTGGAACGGGGCGTGTTCGACGACGTCTCGCTCTCGATGATGGTGCACCCCGCGCCGTACGAGTCGTGTGCCGCGAAGTCGCTGGCCATCACGGACCTGGAAGTGCACTACCAGGGCAAGCCGTCGCACGCGGCGGCCGCTCCGCACCGCGGTGTCAACGCCGCGGACGCGGTGACGATCGCGCAGATGTCGATCAGCCTGCTGCGCCAGCACTTCGAGCCCGGCCAGATGGTGAGCGGGATCGTCACCAACGGCGGTACCGTGCCGAACGTAATACCCGCCCGCGCGTCGGCGATGTTCGACGTGAGGGCGGAAAACCTGGAATCGTTGCAGCGCCTGGAGAACCGTATTCGGGACTGCTTCTCAGCCGGCGCGCTGGCGACCGGCTGCACCCATGAGGTGGTGCAGGTCTCACCGATCTACGCCGAGTTGACTCCCGACCCGTGGCTCGCGGACGCCTACCGGCGTGCGGCCACCGAGCTGGGCAGACGACCGCTCTCGCCGGAACAGGAACAGCGGGAGAAGATCGGGAGCACCGACATGGGCAACGTCACCAGAGTGTTGCCCGCCATCCACCCGACCATCGCCATCGACTGCGGAGACGCGGTGAACCACCAACAAGAGTTCGCGACCGCCTGTGCCTCGGCGTCGGCCGACCGTGCGCTCCTCGACGGAGCACTTGCCATGGCTTGGACGACGATCGCGACAGCCACCGATTCCCGGCAGCGAGCACGGCTGCTGGCCCGCGGAGGTGCGGCATGACGGTTCTGGACTCCCGGCCTTCGGGTCCCTCAACTGTGAAGACGTCCCCTGAGATGCTCGTCGACCCCACCGGGGTGAGCATGTCTCCTGTGGATGATCTCGGAGAAGGCCGTGGCCCCGCCTGGCTGGACGACTGGCTGAAGGCGCACGCCGCCGACGTCGTCGCCTGGCGCAGGCACATCCACGCCAACCCGGAGCTCTCCCGGCGCGAGTACAACACCACCGAGCTCGTGGCGAAGCTGCTGCGCGAGGTCGGCCTCAAGCCGCGCATCCTCCCCGGCGGCACCGGCCTGATCTGCGACATCGGCCACGGCCCCCGCTGCGTGGCACTCCGCGCGGACATGGACGCCCTGCCGCTGCACGAGAACACCGGCCTGCCGTTCGGATCCACTGTGGACGGTGTGTCGCACGCGTGCGGTCACGACGCCCACACGACGGTCCTGCTCGGCACCGCGCTGGCGCTCGCGTCCGCGACGGAGCTGCCGGGCCGCATCCGGCTGGTCTTCCAGCCTGCGGAGGAGGTCATGCCGGGCGGTGCGCTCGACGTGCTCGCCGCGGGCGGCCTCGACGGCGTGGAGCGGATCTTCGGCCTGCACTGCGACCCGCGGCTGCAGGTCGGCCGCATCGGCACGCGCATCGGCGCCATCACGTCGGCCTCCGACCTGCTGGAGCTGCGCCTCTCGTCGCCCGGTGGCCACACCTCGCGCCCGCACCTCACCGCGGACCTGGTGCACGCCCTCGGCACGGTCATCACCGGCCTGCCGACGATGCTGTCGCGCCGCGTCGACCCCCGCTCCGGCACCGTCCTGGTGTGGGGCGCGGTGCACGCGGGCGAGGCGCCGAACGCCGTCCCGCAGGACGGCCTGGTGCGCGGCACGCTGCGCACCGGCGACCGCGACATCTGGGCCGAGCTGGAGCCCCTGGTCAAGGACCTCGTCACGGGCCTGCTGGCCCCCACGGGCGTCGGTTTCGACCTGCACCACCGCCGCGGCGTGCCGCCGGTGGTCAACGACCGCGAGTCGACCCAGATCCTGCGCGCCGGCATCGAGGCCGCACTGGGCGACGACGCGCTCGCAGGCACCGAGCAGTCGTCCGGTGGTGAGGACTTCGGCTGGTACCTGGAGCACGTGCCCGGCTCGTTCGCGCGCCTCGGCGTGTGGAACGGCCAGGAGAAGCAGCGCGATCTGCACCAGCCCACGTTCGACCTCGACGAGCGCGCGCTCCTCGTCGGCGTCCGCGTGATGGTGCACACCGCGCTGGCCGCTCTCGCCTAAAGCGGAACCCTTTCGGTCTGAGCAGTGTTGTGGCGCGTGCGGAACGACTGCGCACGCGCCACAGCGCTGTCCGGGTCCCGTTTGTCCACCACGTAGTGCCAGTCGAACCGCACCTCGTCGGCCGTCACGCGCAGCGTCGACACGCCGTGCGAGTCCAGCTCGACGAACTTCACGTGCGGGTTCAACGCCTGGAACGCGGCCTCCACCTGCAACGACGCGGTACGCGGCGGCACCTTCAGCAGGTCGTCGAAGTTGTCGGAGGTCAGTGACGTGACGACGTACTCGGTGGCCACCGGCTGACCGCCGAGCGGTACCTCGTTCGCCCACGAGCTGTGGATGTCACCGGTCAGGAACACGGTGTTCTTCCGCTCTCCCAACGACCTCAGCACCAGCTCGCGGTCGACCGGGAAGCCGTCCCACTGGTCGGGGTTCGCCGGCGGCAGGCCCGGCAGCGGCGGCACCTTCAGCGGGCTGATCATCACCGAGTTCCCGACGAGCTGCCAGCGCGCGCCGTCGGTGCTCAGCGTGCTGATCAGCCGGTCGCGCTGGGCCGCGCCGAGGATTGTCGTGTCGGTCCGGTACGAGCGCAGGTCGAGCATCGTCAGCGTCGCCAGGTCGCCGAAGCGGAACGTGCGGTCGAGCCTGCCCTCGCGCACCGGCATCCACTCGAAGTAGGCCTGCGTCGCGGCGGCCAGCCGCGCACCCCACGGGCCCTCGGTGGCCGGGTCGTGCTGCGGTGAGCCGATGCTGGACGAGTTGTCGGCCGATTCGTGGTCGTCCCAGGTGGCGATCATGGCGTGCGCGGCGTGCAGGGCCTGCACGTGCTGGTCCGTCTTGTACTGCGCGTGCCGCTGCCGGTAGTCGTCGAGCGTGACGCACCGGTGCGTCGGCACGTGCGCCCGGACCGTGCCGTCGAGGTTCTCGTAGATGTAGTCGCCGAGGTGGATCACCGCGTCGAGGTCCTGCCGGGCCAGGTGCCCGTAACCCGCGAAGTGCCCGGCCTGCCAGTTCGCGCAGGACGTGACGCCGAAGTTCAGCTCGGACCCGCAGCCCGCCGTCTTGGTCCTGCCCACCGGCGAGACGACGTTGCCGACGCGGAACCGGTACCAGTAGCGGTGGTTCGGGCGCAGGCCGTGCACCTCGACTTTCACCGTGTGGTCGCGGGCCGCGGACGTGCGCGTGACGCCGCGCTTCACCACGTGGAGGAACCGCTCGTCGGCGGCGACCTCCCAGCGGATCGCGGCCGGCGTCACCACCCTCGTCCACAGCAGGACGCCGTCGGGCAACGGGTCACCGGACGCGACGCCGTGCTCGAACACGGCGGGCGCGGCGGCGCGGGCGGTGCCGGTCGTCGCGGCACCGGCCACGGCCGCACCCACCAGGAAAGTTCTTCTGCCAACCCCAGTCATGCCTCACAGCATGCCGGAGATCAGCTCACCGGTTCGGTCAACTGGGGACGTGCCTCCGGAGCCGCCGCCCGCACGGCGTCCGCCGCCTGGTCGTCCGGCTTGGTCTGCGAGGTGCGTTCGGCCTCGACGCGCGCGTTGTAGACCTCGACCTCGCGCTTGATCGCGTCCTCGTCCCAGCCGAGGACCGGCGCGACCAGCCTCGCCACCGCCTCCGCCGAGTCGACGCCGCGGTGGGCGTACTCGATGGAGATGCGGGTGCGCCTGGTCAGCACGTCCTCCAGGTGCATCGCGCCCTCGTGCGAGACCGCGTACACCGCCTCCACCTGGAGGTAGTCGGGGGAGGCCGGGATCGGCTTGAGCAGTTCGGGGTTCTCGGCGGCCAGCGACAGCACCTCGTGCACCAGCGAGCCGTAGCGGTCGAGCAGGTGCCGGACGCGGTACGGGTGCAGGCCGTGCTTGGCGGCCAACTGGTCGGCCTGGTTGACCAGCGCGTGGTAGCCGTCGGCGCCGACCAGCGGCACCTTGTCCGTGATGGACGGCTGGATCCGGCCGGGCAGGTCGACGTGCGCCGCGTCCACCGCGTCCGCGCCCATCACCCGGTACGTCGTGTACTTGCCGCCCGCGATGGCGACCAGGCCCGGCGCGACGCGAGCCACCGCGTGTTCGCGCGAGAGCTTCGAGGTCGAGTCGGACTCGCCCGCGAGCAACGGCCGCAGGCCCGCGTAGACGCCCTCGATGTCGTCGTGGGTCAACGGCGTCGCGAGGACCGAGTTGACGTGCTCGAGGATGTAGTCGATGTCGTGCTTGGTGGCCGCGGGGTGCGCCAGGTCGAGGTTCCAGTCCGTGTCGGTGGTGCCGACGATCCAGTGGTTGCGCCACGGGATCACGAACAGCACGGACTTCTCGGTGCGCAGGATCATGCCGGCCTCGGCGACGATCCGGTCGCGCGCCACGACGATGTGCACGCCCTTCGACGCCCGCACCCGGAACCGGCCGCGCGAGCCCGAAAGCCGTTGCAGCTCGTCGGTCCACACGCCGGTCGCGTTGATCACCGCGTGCGCCCGCACGTCGACCTCGCGGCCGTCCTCGACGTCGCGCACCCGCACGCCGGACACCCGGTCCGCCTCCCGCAGGAAGCCGACCACCTGCGTCGACGTGCGCACGACGGCGCCGTAGTGGGCGGCCGTGCGGCCGACCATCATCGTGTGCCGCGCGTCGTCCGCTTGCGCGTCGTAGTAACGGATTCCGCCGATCAGCGCGTCGCGCTTCAACGCCGGCACGAGCCGCAGCGCGCCCGCCTTCGTGAGGTGCTTCTGCCCCGGCACGGACCGGGCGCCGCCCATCGTGTCGTAGAGGAACAGCCCGGCCGCCGTGTACGGGCGTTCCCAGACCCGGTTCGACAGCGGGTAGAGGAACGCGACGGGCTTCACCAGGTGCGGCGCGATCCGGGTGAGCATGAGCTCGCGTTCCCGCAACGCCTCGCGGACCAGACCGAACTCCAGCTGCTCCAGGTAGCGCAGGCCGCCGTGGAAGAGCTTGCTCGACCTGCTCGACGTGCCGGACGCCAGGTCACGTGCCTCGACGAGGGCGACCCGCAGGCCGCGGGTGGCCGCGTCGAGCGCCGCGCCGACGCCGACGACACCACCGCCGACCACCACGAGGTCGAACGTCTCGGCGCCGAGGCGTTGCCACGACTCCTCGCGTTCGGCCGGGCCCAGCCTGCCGGTGATCGGCGGAGCGCTGGGGACGTTCGGTGTTGCCGGTGAGCTCTTTCGCGTGGCCACGACAGGCGCCTCCCTGTGACGACTCGCGGATCACGTTACCTGCACGAACCGTCGTTCGCCCACGGGCGCGACGGGCAGTGTCCAACGGCCCTCAAATGGCCCGAGTGCAGGTAGATGGCGTAGACAAGTGATCAGCTCGGGGATAGCGTCCGAGCACGATGCAGGCGGGCGACGCGGCCCTGACCTCGGGTTTGCGCGTCCACCTCGGCCGCAAACGAGTGGAGGTCGACGATGAGCGCAGGCTCGATCTTCGTCTGGGAGATGGTGGGGACCGCGATCCTCATCCTCCTGGGCACCGGTGTCGTCGCGAACCAAGTGCTCAAGGACACGCTCGGCAACAGCACGGGATTTCTGTTCGTCAACGTCGGCTGGGCCTTCGCGGTCTTCGCCGGCGCCAGCATCGCCGCCCCCAGCGGGGCGCACCTCAACCCCGCCGTCACCCTCGGCCTCGCCATCGCGGACAAGACGCCGTGGGCCGACGTTCCCGTGTACATCCTCGGACAGATGGTCGGCGCCATCATCGGCGCGATGCTCTGCTGGGCCACCTACAAGATGCAGTTCGACACGCACGACGAACCGCAGAACACCCTCGGCATCTTCTCCACCGGGCCGACCGTGCCCAGCGTGCCGTGGAACCTCGTCTCCGAGGTCATCGGCACGTTCGTCCTCGTCCTGTGGATCCTGTTGTCGCCGGGGGCCAAGGAGTCCGTCGACGGCGTGCCGCAGTTCGGCAACTCGGCGCTCGGCTACGCGGGTGTCGCGTTCGTCGTCCTGGTGATCGGTACCTCGCTCGGTGGCCCGACCGGCTACGCCATCAACCCGGCGCGCGACCTCGGTCCGCGCATCGCCTACGCGTTCATGATGCCGATCCGCAACAAGGGCAACGCGAACTGGGGCTACTCGTGGATCCCCGTCGCCGGCCCGTTCCTGGGTGGCGCGCTCGCCGCGTTGCTCTTCCTGGTTCTCCCGGTCTGAAAGGACTTCTCGCATGACCCAGTACGTGGCCGCGATCGACCAGGGCACCACGTCGACCCGCTGCATGATCTTCGACCACTCCGGGCGGGTGGTGTCGGTCGACCAGAAGGAGCACGAGCAGATCTTCCCCCGCGCGGGCTGGGTCGAGCACGACCCCGCCGAGGTCTGGCAGAACACCCGCCAGGTCGCCGCCGGTGCGCTCGCGAAGGCCGATCTGTCCACTTCGGACATCGTCGCGGTGGGCATCACCAACCAGCGCGAGACCGCCGTGGTGTGGGACAAGAACACCGGCGAGCCCGTCTACAACGCCATCGTGTGGCAGGACACCCGCACGGACAAGATCGTTCAGGAGCTGGGCGCGCTCGGCGGTGGGCAGGAGCGGTACCGGGCGAAGGTCGGTCTGCCGCTCGCGACCTACTTCTCCGGTCCCAAGGTCCGCTGGATCCTGGACAACGTCGAGGGCGCCCGTGAACGCGCCGAGGCGGGCGACCTGCTGTTCGGCAACATGGACACGTGGGTGCTGTGGAACATGACCGGCGGGACGGACGGCGGCGTGCACGTCACCGACCCGACGAACGCCTCGCGCACCATGCTGATGGACCTCGACACGTTGCAGTGGGACTCGTCGATCGCCTCCGACATGGGCATCCCGATGTCGATGCTGCCGGAGATCCGGTCGTCGTCCGAGGTCTACGGCCAGGTGCGGGAACGCGGTGCGCTCGCCGGAGTGCCGATCGCGGGCATCCTGGGCGACCAGCAGGCGGCGACGTTCGGGCAGGCCTGCCTGTCGCCCGGTGAAGCCAAGAACACCTACGGCACCGGCAACTTCATGCTGCTGAACACCGGCACCGAGAAGGTGATGAGCGAGAACGGGTTGCTCACCACCGTCTGCTACAAGATCGGTGACGCCGCTCCGGTGTACGCGCTGGAAGGCTCGATCGCGGTCACCGGCTCGCTGGTGCAGTGGTTGCGCGACAACCTCGGCATGATCGGGTCCGCGGCCGAGATCGAGGAGCACGCGCGGTCCGTCGAGGACAACGGCGGTGCGTACTTCGTGCCGGCGTTCTCCGGGTTGTTCGCGCCCTACTGGCGTTCTGACGCCCGCGGCGCGATCGTCGGGCTGACGCGGTTCGTCAACAAGGGGCACCTCGCGCGGGCCGTGCTGGAGGCGACCGCGTTCCAGACGCGGGAGGTGCTCGACGCGATGAACGCCGACTCGGGCGTCGACCTGACGGCGTTGAAGGTCGACGGCGGCATGGTCGTGAACGAGCTGCTGATGCAGTTCCAGGCGGACATCCTGGGCGTTCCGGTGATCCGGCCCGTCGTCAACGAGACGACGGCTCTGGGCGCTGCCTACGCGGCCGGGCTCGCGGTCGGGTTCTGGAAGACCGAGGACGACATCCGCGACAACTGGGCGCAGGACAAGCAGTGGGAGCCGCAGATGGACGACTCCCGCCGTGCTTCGGAGTACGCGAACTGGAAGAAGGCCGTGTCCAAGACCTTCGACTGGGTCGAGGACTGAGTTTCGCTTCCTCGCTACTGAGCCGGGGCTGTGCTGACTCCTGGAAGATCCGGCCGTTGCTTCGTCCTGATCGGGCTTCGCCGAATCAGGACGAAGCAACGGCATGAATGATCACGTTGTCGCGCGTGCCACACGTGATCAGCCGCAGCCCCGGCTCGTCCTTGTCCCGCGCGACGGCTTCGGCGAAGAAGTCGTCGCGGATGATCCTCTCGGTGCGCGCCACTGTGAAGCGGGCGACCGAACCGTCCTTCTTGGACACTTCGAGCAGGTCGCCCTCCCCGAGGTCGTTGAGGCGGAAGAAAACACCTCTGGCCTTGTTGCTCTCGATCCGGCCCACGATGATCCACTGCTGCGGTTGCGTCTGGTACCAGCCGGCCTGCATGCCCTCGTTGGCGGGCGGCATCTGCACGACGCCCAGGTGGTCGAGGCCGAGTGCGACGAGCGACGACCGCACACCGATCCGCTCGATCCGCAGCTCCATCGGATCGGAGTCGCCGAGAGGTGACACCACCGGCGGCGGAGCGGCTTCGCTCGTCGCCGCCGACGGCTTCGGTGCGGGCGCCTGCGAACAGGCTGTGGCCAGTGCCACGCACAGCACCGCGATCAAGACACGAGTCCCCACGTCTTCATTGACGCACATGTGGTGGCTTAGTTGCGCGTCCAATCAAGACTGATCGAAAACCGGTTCATCCCCGCACCGTGAACAGCTTGTTGTAGGGCCTCCACTTGCCCTCGCAGAACAGGTAGGCCCGGTAGGTCCCCGGCGTCGTGACCGCCTTGACGGTGCCCTCGACCCAGGGACGGCTGGTGCGCTGCAGGATGAGCGGTTCGGAGAAACCGGGCGAGGTGATGGCACCCTGGTAGGCGCATGCGTACGGGAAGAGCCTGGAGTAGACGTCCCCGCCAGGGTCGACGACCGGTTCGAGGCTCCACTCGTTCAGCGACGGGTACCGCACGACGAACTGGGCCGAGTAGGTCCTGCCGTCGCACTCCGCCGTCGCGGTGTAGCCGCCCGCCCAGGAGACCACCTGGACGGTGCCGGTGACACCGAACT
Organism: Lentzea sp. CA-135723; assembly: GCF_050936595.1. Taxonomy (NCBI): domain Bacteria; kingdom Bacillati; phylum Actinomycetota; class Actinomycetes; order Pseudonocardiales; family Pseudonocardiaceae; genus Lentzea; species Lentzea sp. CA-135723. The sequence continues at coordinate 6,633,586 of NZ_JBNJMK010000001.1, forward strand.
CGTCGGGTTCCAGCCTCACGGGAGCGACGAAGCCGGGTGATGTGGCGGTGGTGGGCGTGTTGCAGTGGAGCAGCGACACGCTCACCGTGGTGTCGACGGTCGGGCCCAGGACGTGCACGCTCAGGATCACGTCGTTCTGCGCCTGTGCGGTGGCCGGTACGGCCACGAGCAGGCTGAGCGCGGCCAGCAGCGCTGCGATCTTCCTCTTCACGACGTCCTCCCCAGGGTCGTTGTGCTCAGGACACGCACGAGCCCCGGGGGAGGTTGCCGTCGTCAGTCGAGGTCGTCGTGCCGCATCAGCTGGCGGCCGGCCTCGGTGATCGAGCCGGACAGCGACGGGTAGACCGAGAACGTCGTCGCGAGGTGCTCGACGGTCAGCTGGTTCTGCACGGCGAGCGCGATCGGGAGGATGAGCTCGGAGGCGTTCGGCGCCACCACGACACCGCCGATGACCACACCGGTCGCCGGGCGGCAGAAGAGCTTCACGAAACCGCGGCGCAGCCCCTCCATCTTGGCGCGGGGGTTCGTGGCGAGCGGCAGCATGATCGTGCGCGCCGGCACCTCGCCGGAGTCGATCGCCTGCTGGCTGATGCCGACGCTCGCGATCTCCGGGTTGGTGAAGACGTTCGCGGCGACGGTCTTGAGCTTGATCGGGCTGACGCCCTCGCCCAGCGCGTGCCACATCGCGATGCGCCCCTGCATGGCGGCGACCGAGGCGAGCAGCAGCACGCCCGTGCAGTCACCCGCCGCGTAGACGCCGCTCACGTTCGTGCGGCTGACCCGGTCGACGGGGATGTAGCCGCCGCGCCCGAGGTCGATGCCGATCTTGTCCAGGCCGATGTCGCTCGTGTTCGGCACCGAACCGACGGTCATCAGGGCGTGCGACGCCTCGATCGTGCGACCGTCCTCCAGGTGGATCACGACGCCGTCGCCGGTGTTCTCGACCCGGTCGGCCCGCGCGTGCTTGACGACGGCGGTGCCGCGCTCGGCGAACACGTCCTCCAGCACGGCGGCCGCGTCGGCGTCCTCGTGCGGCAGGACTCGGTCCCGGCTGGAGACCATCGTCACCTTCACGCCCATCTCGGTGTAGGCGCTCGCGAACTCGACACCGGTGACACCGGAGCCGATCACTGCGAGGTGTTCCGGCAGCTCGGGCAGGTCGTAGATCTGCCGCCACGTCAGAATCCGCTTGCCGTCCGGCTCGGCGCCCTGCAACACGCGCGGGGTCGCGCCGGTTGCGATGAGCACCACATCGGCGTTGAGGACCTCCTCGGTCCCGTCCGCGGCCGTCGCCACGACCCGGTGCTGGGCGAGCCCGCGCGAGTCGTCGCAGAACTTCGCGAGCCCGTTGAGGAGCCGGACGCCCTCCCGCTGCAGCCGCGCCCGGACGTCCGCGGACTGCGCCAGAGCCAGCCCCTTCACCCGTCCGTGTACGACCGGCAGATCCACCGTCGCGAGCTCGTTGTGAGTCTGAATCCCCAGCTCACCGGCATTGCGGAAGGCACTGCGAGCCCCCGCCGAAGCGATGAACGTCTTGGACGGCACGCAGTCGTACAACACGCACGCGCCACCGGCCCCGTCGTTCTCGACCACGGTCACGTCGGCGCCGTGCTGCGCCGCGACCAGGGCTGCTTCGTAACCTGCGGGTCCGCCGCCGATGATGACGATGCGGGTCACGATCAGTTCCCTTCCACGGGGGTTGTTGGGCGGCTCAACCGTACGCGTTGACCGAATCGACCGTGTCGTCAGTACCGAAAGCTGATCGCCACGCCGCTACGCTGTCGGACGTGCCGCTCTATGCCGCGTACGGGTCGAACATGGATCCGAACCAGATGATGGAGCGAGCCCCGTACTCCCCGCTCGCGGGGACCGGCTGGCTCGTTGGTTGGCGCATGACGTTCGGTGGCGAGGACCTCGGCTGGGAGGGAGCCCTCGCGACCATCGTCGAGGAGCCAGACCACCAGACGTTCTGCGTGCTCTACGACGTGTCGCCGCGCGATGAGTCGCGGCTGGACCGGTGGGAGGGCGCGCTCGGGCTCTACAAGAAGATCAGGCTGCGCGTGCAGACCCTGGAGGGGTCCGTGGTGGCCTGGCTCTACGTGCTGGACGCGTACGAGGGCGGGCTGCCTTCTGCCCGGTACATCGGGGTCGTCGCGGATGCGGCTGAGGCTGCCGGTGCGCCTGATGACTACGTGAACGACCTCCGGACACGGCCTTGTCAGGGGATCGGGCCCTGATCGCTGGGGGGTTCCAGCCTGGTCGGGTTTGCGGGAGTGCGTCACCTTTTGTGGTGGTCGTGCAGACCTTGACGAGCCGGGTCATTTCATCGCCGCTTCGCGACGATAGAGATTGGGGCTGAGTGGGCGGGCACGTCACCGATACCGCTTGGACAGCGTTCCAGGAATGACGCCTCGCCTTCGGCATTGCGTTGGGTCTTGCCTGGGCTCGGCTGCGTCATTGCCCTGAGCTTGCGCTCGGTCGGGCTCGCCTGCGGCTTCGCCAGGCCCTAAAGCCATCCTTGACCCGTCTTGCCTTGCCCCGGTCTTGCCTTACCCGTCTCGCCTGAGAGCCGTCGCGCCCGACGCCGTCTTGCCTGAGACATGTCTCGCTTGAGACCCGTCTTGCCCGATGTCGCCTGCCCAACGCCGTCTTGCCTTGCCGCTCGCGCCCAGCCGGACTGTCAGACCTCCCGAGTACGTTGGGTCGCGGGGGAGCTTGGGGTCAGTGGGTCGTTGCAACGCTCCTGGTTGGAGGGTTGTGTGGGTGTTCCGAAGGTGTCTCGGGATGTGCGGGTCCGGTTCTGGGCCGGTGTCGCGGGTGGTCTGGGTGTGACCGCGGCTGCGCGGGCTGCGGGTGTGTCGTGGCCGACGGGCCAGGAGTGGTTCGTCAAGGCTGGCGGGGTGTGCGGCAACGGAACGAGACCCGTGTCAGGGCGGTATTTGTCGTTCGCGGAGCGGGAGGAGATCGCGCTGGGCCGGGCTGCGGGCCTGTCGATGCGGGAGATCGGCCGCAGGCTGGGCCGGCCGGTGTCGACGGTCAGCCGGGAGATCGCCCGCAATTCACGGACCGCTCGGCCTCGGCGTTATCTCGCCGGAGCAGCTCAGGCCAAGGCCGACCAGCGGGCCCGGCGCCCGAAACCGGCCCTGCTCGCGGTCAACTCCCGACTGCGCGAGGAGGTCCAGCGGCGGCTGACCCGACGGCACTCACCCCGCCAGATCAGTGCCAGGCTGAGGATCGACTTCCCCGACGATCCGGAGATGTGGGTGTCGCACGAAACGATCTACCAATCGCTGTATGTGCAGGGCCGGGGCGCGTTGCGCCGCGAACTCGCCACATGTCTGCGGACCGGGCGGACGTTGCGTCGCCCGCACCGCGCCGAACGCAAGACCGGCCGAGGCCAGATCCCCGGCATGATCATGCTCAGCGAACGCCCCGCCGAAGCCGACGACCGCGCCGTGCCCGGACATTGGGAAGGCGACCTGATCATCGGTAAGAACAACAAATCCGCGATTGGCACCCTGGTCGAACGCGCCACCCGCTACTGCCTGCTGCTGCACCTGCCCCGCTACGACGCCGTCAGCGTCCGCGACGCGATGATCACCACCATCGGCGCCCTTCCGAAACACCTATGGCGCTCGCTGGCATGGGACCAGGGCTCGGAGATGAACCGCCATGCCGAGATCACCCTGGCCACTGACCTGGACATCTACTTCTGCGACCCGCACTCGCCCTGGCAACGCGGCAGCAACGAAAACACCAACGGCCTACTCCGCCAGTACTTCCCCAAAGGCACAGACCTCACCGCTCACACCCCAGAACACCTCGCCGCCATCGCCGCCGAACTCAACGGCCGACCACGACAAACCCTCGGCTGGCACACCCCAGCCGAAGCACTCCACCAACTACTCTTCCCACCAACATCAACCGTTGCGACGACCGGTTGAACCCACCGATCCTGCGTGCGAGGGGACCCCTGCGCCAGCGTGCGAACCTGCAGGTCAGCGGCCGTTGCCCGTCGCTTCTGCCAGGAGTTCGACCAGGTGGTGGTGGAGGCGGCGGTAGTCGACCGGCGTGATGGTCGACCACGGCGGCTGGCCCTCGGTGGCGCGCCTCAGCTGCAGGTAGCGGCCCTTCGGGGTGTCGTAGAAGGCGACCACGCGGTCCGGGCGGATTCGTTTGCCCCACTTGTCGCGCGCTGCCGCGCCGAACTGGCCCCTGTTGGTGGCGTCTCGCACCATCTCGGCCAGGGTGTGGGCGTCGTTGCCCCTGAGGAGGCCCTGCAGGCCCGTTTCGAGGTCTTCCGGGGTGGTGGCGGCTGCCGCGGCCGCGTCCAGGTCCGCGGACGGCAGGGTGATCGAGTGGCCCTCGCCTGCCGGCGCCGCCGGGAGGGCGGTGAGGGCCTCGCGGGGGAGGCCGTCCGCCTCTGCCGGGCGGAGGATCAGCTGGCTGCCGTCCAGGACCGCCAGGACGCCTGCCTGGCCCTTGCCCGCGGCGAGGAGGCGGAGGCTGCGGTCGTGCAGCCACATGCGGGCGTCGATCTCCTGTTGCGGGCGGTTCAGGACGTGCAGCAGGTCTTCCAGGGTCGGGTCCAGGGAGCGGGGGCCGCCCAGGCCCCGTGCTCCCAGCTGGCGCCAGACCTGGTCTTCGAGCGTGCGGCGTTCGTCGGTCGTCTTGCCCGGTGAGGGGACCTTGAGGACGAGCGGCATCGTCTCGAGGCCCAGGTGGTCCCAGAGGACGTCGAACTCCAGCGTGGAGATGACCACCGGGTCGCGCGTTTCGCTCGACCCGGCGTCCAAGCCGAACAGAGTCATCAGTCGGTCGTGCTCTCCCCGATCACGGGCAGTGCGTAGCTGCCCACGCCGTAGATGTCGTCGCGCTCGCGGAGGTAGTCGGCCGCCTTGTGCTCCAGGTCCTCTTCCTCCTCGCCCTTGCGGCCGCTGCCCATGCCGCCGAACGGGTCGAACGACTGGGGCATCGGGACCGCCCGGCGGTGGACCTGGTCGTTGTTCTGGGCGCCCACGGTGCCCATCGGGCCCATGGCCGAGCCCGCGCCGTTCGAGACGCCTGCCGCGTGGCCCGCGTTCATCACGGTGCCCGCCGCGGCCGCGCTGGAGGCCGCGGTCGCGCCCTCCTCCATCTGCTTCGGGCCGGATTCGGAGCCGTGCGAGCCCGAACGGCTGGAGGTGCGCTGGCCGGGAAGGCCGACGCCCGCGACTCCCGTGCCGCCGGGGCCACCGGTGCCGATCGACGTCGTCGTGTGCGAGGTGCCCTTCACGGCCGGGGCCGTGGTGCCGGTGCCCGACGTGCGGGTCGTGGAGCCGGGCGCGGTGGTCGAGCCGGGGCGCGGTGGCGGGGCCGCCGCGGTGCCGCGGGTGCCGGTGCCCGAAGTGCGGCCGCGCGTGCCGCCGGGGCCGGTGCCGTTCGGGCCCACGCCCCAGACCTCCGCCGTGCCGACGTGGGCACCGCCGCCGTGGGCGACGCCGGAGCCGCTGATCTGCAGCTGCGGGGGCTGGGAGAACTGGCCGAGCGTCGAGGTGTTCGCCGTCGTGGACGACGCGTAGGTGGACATGACCTCACGGGCGCGGCGCTCGGCGGCGTCCTGGGCCGCCTCCTGCTTCTCGTGGTCGGTCTGGCCACCGAAGAGGTGGGTGATGCCGGTGACGAGCGCGCCGGGCTGCTCGGCGGTCACGGCGACCGGCTTCGGCATGTCGGCGCGGGCCTTCGCGACGTACCCGGCCTGCAGTTCGGCCGAGACGCGCATCACGTCGGCGCCGCTGCGGGCGCTGTCGGCCCAGGCGGCGACGGGGTTCAGGCCCGACTGCGCGATCTCGGCGGCCTTGCCCTGCCACTTCGCGCCGGAGAGCGTGATGCCCTTGTGCAGGTCGTCGTTGATCTCCGTCAACGCGGCCGACACGCCTTCCCAGCGCTGCATCGACGCGAAGGAGGCGGAGGCACCCGGACCGGAGTGGATGCGTTCGTAGAGCTCTTTGTGGCTGTAGCCCTGCCAGCGGTGGTCGACCATGTCAGCACCCGCTCTTGTTCATCATGCCGGTGTTGTCGCCCTCGACCACGGCGTACTGCCGCTCGATCTGGTTGAGGTTGTCCATCGCGGTCTTGAGCTGCCGCTGGTAGTTCAGCAGCGCCTGGAGCGCCGAGTCACCGTCGGAGATCGACCGGTCGTTGAACTTCTCGGCCGCCTCGGCGCTGACCGGGTCGCCGGCCCACGGCCGCACGCGGAACTCGGTCACGGCCATCTCGATCTGCTTGTCCAGCTTGATCAGGGCCGCCGAGAACGTGTTGCGCAGCGCGGGGATCGCCTCCGGCTCCACGTTCAGCTGGTGCGCGGCCGGCGGCGAGGCGTCGGCCCCGCTGCGTCCCCCTGGCGGCATGGTGAAACCTCCCGCGATTGTGCCTACAAGCGCTCCGACACTCTAACCACCGAAGGTAACGCTGGGGAGTGCGATCAGTGACATCCGCCCGTGTGGGTCAGCGCTTCTGGAGCAAACTGGCCATCGCGGCCTCTGCCACCCGCTGGGCACCGAGGCAAAGATGATCTTGTTGTACCGCACTGGAATTGCCGCCGTCGCGGAACATGACGTCGAGGAACTGCCCATCGGCGACGTCTATCTCGACGTTGCAGACGTCGTTCACGTCGGGTGTGCGGACAGTAATCGCCGCGAACCCCTCGATCGCGCTGACCGTGTAGTCGACCTGGGCGTTCTCCGACAGCCACACCTCGGCGCCGGACACCGTCACGAGCGCGAGCCGGGCCACGTTGCCGCTCGTCGTGCTGCGGATCGTGCACGCCCGCGCCCCGCCGAAGCTCGGCTCGACGTACGCGCTGGGCGGGTTGTCGAGGCTCAGCGCCGTCAGCTGGTCGGGTGACAGGATCCCGCACGGCTCGACGGCGTCCAGCGGCACCGCGCGCGGCCGTTGCGGGAAGTCCATCTGCGCCGACGTCGTCGTGGGCGAGGGCGGCGGAGGCGGCGGGGTGGTCAGCGAACTCTGCTCAGGCGGAGCCGTGCACCCGGCCAGCGCCAGCACGACGATGAGGAGCCCCGTGGTCCGCATGGCCGGTCACCGTAGCTGCTCTGGGAAGGGGTCCGACGCCAGCCGTGACCACAGCAACTGGTCTTCGCGCTGATCATCGACCATCGCCTCCTCGCGAAGACGACCCTCAAGAGTGAACCCGCACTTCTCCGCGACCCGCTGCGACGCCGTGTTCGACACCGCGTGCCGGTACGTCACCCGATGGATGTCCATCGCGCCGTAGACCCACCCGAGCACGGAGTTGAGCGCCTTGGGCAGCACGCCCTTGCCGCGGTGCGCGGGCTGGCTCCAGCACATCACCTCGGCGGACGCCAGGTGGTGGTCGACGTTGTGGATCACGATCCCGGCCCAGACCTCGGCCGTCACCGCCTCGCACACCGCCCACGACCAGCGGTAGTCCTTCGCCCAGCCGTCGGCCAGCAGCAGCACGAGCGTCTCGGCTGACGGCGCGTCCTGACCGGTGAGGCGGGGCATGTAGCGGCGGGTCTCGGGGTCGGCGAACGCCTCGGCCAACGCCGGCACGTCGTCGATGCGGTCGTCGGTGCGGAAGGCGCGCAGGTAGTACTCGCCCGCGTTGATCTCGACTGGCTCCACGGCGAGGAGGCTAATCGGAGAGGGTGAAGCCGAGGTGTTGCGCGGTGAGGTGGCATGCGCGCGTCGTCGGCGAAGGCGGGGTGTTGGGCGGCGAGGTCGGACGTCACGCGTCGCCGGTGAAGCGGCGGTGTTGCGCGGTGAGGTGGCATGCGAGGTGTTGGGTGGCTAGACGGCATGTGCACGTCGTCGGTCCGTTCGCGACCGCGGCTGGCGTGTCGTTGGTCCACTCGGCGCGGCGATTCGCGCGTCGTCGGTCCACTCGGCGCGGGGACTCGCGTTTCGTCGGTCCACTCGGACTGGCGGCTGACGTGTCGGCGGTCCGTTCACGACGGCGGCTCAGGCGTCGTTGGTCCGTTCACGACGGCGGCTCACGCGTCGCCGGTGAACCCGTCGTTCTGCTCGGCCAGCTCGTCGAGCTCCGGCCGGTGCGCCGACGCGGGCAGGCCGTCCGGGGCCGTCGTCAGCTCGACCACCCAGTCCACGTCCTCGGCGTCGTCCTCGCCCGCCAGCATGTCCCGGTGCACGTGGCACGGCCCCCAGCCGTCCTCCAGCAACGACGCCGCCAGCTCCTCGGCCTCGTCGCGGTCCGGCAGGATCAGCAGCACCGTCGGCGGGATCAGCCCGCGCACCGCCAGCACCGTCCGCAACGCCGCCGTGTCCGGCACGTGCACGCCGTCCAACCCGGCCGCACGCGCGGCAGCCACGTTCACCGGGCTGTCGTCGCAGAACACGCCGGACGTGTACCCGAGCTCGTCGAGCACTCGCCGGTAGATCGCGGGGTCGGGCTTCGCGAGCCCGAGCCGTGCGGAGTTGAAGACCGCGTCGACCTCGGCGTCGAGGCCGAGCGTCGACAGGTCCGCCTCCAGCCGCGTGGTCGCGTTGGTCAGCAACGCCACGAAGCACTGCCGCCGCGCCACCCGCACGAGCGCCAGCGCCTCGGTGATCACCTCGCCGACGGAGACCGGGAACCCGGCCTCGACCCGCCACTGCTCGTCGGTGATCTCACCGGTGACCGCGCGCAGCAGCAACGAGGGTTCGAACGCGACGGCCGTGACCTCGGGCGGGAGAGGCGGGAACGACCGCAGGACGCCGTCGAGGTCCAGCAGCAGCAAGGGTTTCAGCGCCGGCGTCCGTTCCACGTGCCCCACAGGATCGCCACCGCGGGCACCAGCAGGAAGATCAGCGGGTTCTTCACCAGCGCGAAGAAGAGGATCACCGTCGCGATGCCCACGACGGGCACGACCGCGCTCTCCCACCGGCGCGCGGGCGGCCTGGCGGGCTCGTTGAACATCGGCACGGGCGTCACGAACTGCGGCCGGGGGTCGGGCAGGTCGTAGAACAACGCCATCAGCTCGCCGCGGGTCTTCGCGGTGGTGATCTTCGCGGACCGATCGCCGTACTCGGTGATGTCGATGCGGCCCGCGCTCATGTGCTCGCCGAGCACCTGCAACGCCTGCTGACGCTCGGTGTCACCGATGCGGATGTCCCTCGCCGGGTCGCTCACGAACTCAATCGTAGGTGAGCGACCCGGCGGGAGAAGCGAACACTCAGTCCTTCAGCTCGCAGATCACAGTGCCCTGGGTGATCGGGTCGCCGGGCGCCGCCGCGAGGCCCGTCACGGTGCCGGCCTTGTGCGCCGTCACCGGGTTCTCCATCTTCATGGCCTCCAGCACGACGATCAGTTCGCCGGCCTCGACGGTCTGCCCGTCCTCGACGGCCACCTTCACGATCGTGCCCTGCATCGGCGCCGCCACCGCGTCGCCCGACACCGCGGCCGCACTGCCACCGGCCCGCTTCGTCTTCGGCTTCTTCGAAACAGCAGCAGGCCGGGAACCCACGGCGAGATCACCCGGCAGCGACACCTCCAGGCGACGTCCGCCGACCTCGACCACCACGGTCTGGCGCGGCGTCTCGTCCGAGGCAGCGTCGGCCGAACCGGCGAACGGCGCGATCTGGTTGTCGAACTCCGTCTCGATCCACCGCGTGTGCACGGTGAAGCCCTCGGGCTTCTCGGCCGTGAACGCCGCGTCCCGCACGATCACCCGGTGGAACGGCAGCACCGTCGCCATGCCCTCGACGACCATCTCGTCCAGCGCACGACGCGACCGCGCCAGCGCCTCCTCGCGGGTCTCGCCGGTGACGATCAGCTTGGCCAGCAACGAGTCGAACTGCCCGCCGATCACCGAACCGCTCTCGACACCGGCGTCCACGCGCACACCGGGCCCGGACGGCGCCACGAAGGACGTCACCGTGCCGGGCGCGGGCAGGAAGCCGCGACCGGCGTCCTCGCCGTTGATCCGGAACTCGATCGAGTGCGCCCGAGGCGTCGGGTCCTCGGTGAACCGCAGCTTCTCGCCCGCGGCGATGCGGAACTGCTCGCGCACCAGGTCGAGGCCCGTCGTCTCCTCCGACACCGGGTGTTCGACCTGCAGGCGCGTGTTGACCTCCAGGAACGAGATCGACCCGTCGAGACCCACGAGGTACTCGACCGTGCCGGCGCCGTGGTACCCGGCCTCCAGGCAGATCGCCTTGGCGGAGGAGTGGATCGTGGCGCGCTGCTCGTCGGTCAGGAACGGCGCGGGCGCCTCCTCGACCAGCTTCTGGTGGCGCCGCTGCAAAGAGCAGTCGCGCGTGCCGACGACGATCACGGTGCCGTGCGTGTCGGCGAGCACCTGCGCCTCGACGTGGCGCGGCTTGTCCAGGTAGCGCTCGACGAAGCACTCGCCGCGGCCGAACGCCGAGACGGCCTCGCGGACCGCCGAGTCGAACAGCTCGGGGATCTCCTCCATCGTGCGCGCGACCTTCAGGCCGCGGCCGCCGCCGCCGAACGCGGCCTTGATCGCGACCGGCAGCCCGTGCTCGGAAGCGAACGCGATGATCTCGTCCGGCCCGTTGACCGGATCCTTGGTGCCGGGCACCAGCGGCGCGCCCGCGCGCATCGCGATGTGCCGCGCGGTCACCTTGTCGCCGAGGTCGCGGATCGCCTGCGGCGTCGGGCCGATCCACGTCAGCCCGGCGTCGATCACGGCCTGCGCGAAGTCGGCGTTCTCGGACAGGAAGCCGTAGCCGGGGTGCACGGAGTCGGCACCGGACTGCGCGGCGGCCTCCAGCACCTTCTCGAACGACAGGTAGCTCTCACCGGGGGTGTTGCCGCCCAGCGCGAACGCCTCGTCGGCGAGCCGCACGAACGGCGCGTCGCGGTCGGGATCGGCGTAGACGGCGACGCTCGTCAGTCCGGCGTCACGGCAGGCTCGGATGACCCGGACGGCGATCTCACCGCGGTTCGCGATGAGCACCTTGCGCAGCGACACGGCGTCGTACCTCCTGCTGGACCGGTTAATTACGGCTCTGGCTGGTGCCGCAGTCTACGGAAATCGAAGAACTCCGAGAGGGAGAGACGCCTCACTTCACATCAATCGTGAGCCCATCGAGCACAATCAGCGACGTGGGAGGAACCAGGTCCGTGCAGGTGACCGCCGTCGTCGCCGCCGTGGTCGTCGTCGCGGGGCTGGTGTTCGCCTATTTCCAGCGACCTTCCGGCACCGATTCAGGTCAATCCGGTTCGGACGCCGGAATGCGCTGCGGTACCACCGTCTGCCAGGTCGTGATCGGCAAATCGGTCGGAAAGGACCTCGTGGAGGTGCTCGCCGGAACGGGCGGCGGGCGGATCAGGGTGACCGGCGAGTCCGGTCCGTTCATCTTCGAGATGACGATCGCCGAGGCGGGCGCGGTGATCACCGACAAGTCGTTGCTGTGCGCGGACGCGCCGGTCAGCGTGTGCCTGGTGCGCGGCGACGCGGGCGTCAAGGTGTTCGGCGAGGTGCTGATCCGCAAGGACGGCGTCTGGTCGCGCGCGCAGTCGACCTACCTGTCGAACGCCGGGTACCTCGGGCTGCACGACGTCAACGAGGACGGCGTCGCGGACGTCGTCTCGGCCCAGCGCGCGTGCGACGGCCAGTGCAACGACGCGTTCGTGCAGGTGTTCTCGGCACTGGGCGCGAACGTCGGCTGCACGACGCCGGCACCGGCGCGGGAGCAGCTTCCTGGCTGGCCCGCACCGGTGCCGAAGTTGTCGCAGCTACGTCCGTGCGCTGATTCCTAGTGCATCAGGCCTTCACGAGCTCCGGCTCATCGGCCGCGACCGGCTCCTCGATGAGGTGCTCGGTGCGGGCCACGACGACCGGCACGGTGATCTGCCCGGCCACGTTGGTCGCGGTGCGCATCATGTCGAGGATCGGGTCGATCGCGTAGACCACGGCCACACCGGTCGCGATCACCTGCGGCGGCAGGCCGACGACGCTCAGGGTCAGCGTGAGCATCGTGTACCAGCCGGTGGTGCCGGCCGTGGCGAGCGCGCCGAACACCGCGACGAGCACGATCGCGACGTACTGCCACACCGAGAGCTGGATGCCGAAGAGGTTCGCGATGAAGATCGTCGCGACGGCCGGGTAGACCGCGGCGCAGCCGTCCATCTTGGTCGTGGTGCCGAGCGGCACGGCGAAGTTCGCGTACTCGTTCGGCACGCCGAGGTCGGTGGCGGCCTTGCGGGACAACGGCAGCGTGGCGCCGGACGACCGCGACACGAACGCGAACTGCAGCGCGGTGCCAGCCTTGCGGAAGAACTCGACGGGCGAGGTCTTGCCGACGAACTTCAGCAGGACCGGGTAGACCACGAACAGCACCAGCGCCGAGCCGAGGTACACGGCGAGGATCAGCGAGAACAGCGGCTGCACGAACGAGTTGCCGTACGACGCGACGGCGTTGCCGATGAGGCCGAAGATGCCGATCGGCGCCAGCAGGATGATCCAGCCGACGACCTTCTGGATGATCTCGAAGAACGAGCGCACCAGGTTCGTGAACGGCGCGGCCTTGTCGCCGAGCGCGTAGGCGGCGAACCCGACCAGCACGGCGATGAAGACGACCTGCAGCACGTCGCCCTCGGTGAACGCGCTGAAGATGTTGGTGGGCACCAGGTTGTCGAGCAGCGCCTGCCACGAGCCGGACGCCCGCTTGGCGAGCTTGTCGACGGCGCCGGCGGCGGGTTCGATCGTCAGCCCGGCACCGGGCTTGAGGATCGACGCGACCGCGATGCCGATCAGCACCGCGATGAACGACGTGATGGCGAACCACAAGAACGTCTTGCCGCCGAGGCGGGCGGCGGTGCGGCCGCCGCCGAGGTTCCGCAGCGACGCGATGCCGACGACGATCGCGGTGAACACCAGCGGGATGACGGTCAGCTGCAGCAGCGCGGTGAAGGTGGAGCCGATCTTGGCGAGGACGGGCGCGAGCCACGTGCCCTTGCCGAGCCAGCCGGCCAGCGCGCCGAGCACGAGCGCGCCGAGCACGGTGAATCCGAAGACCTTGGGCTTGCGATATGTCTGGACGAACGACATCGGAACATCTCCTGGGCAGGGATGAGCGGAACGGGGCGGCGGAGGCGTTAGCTCCGACAGCCCGTGCTCGTCCTGCGTGCCAGGTCGATGTGCCTGCGACGCGTCAAGTACTCGTTCACCGCTAGCCCCCAACGCCGGCGTTGAGGGCAGTCTTCCTCGATCGGGTGAACTGTGACCAGCGTCTACCAGAGTGTGGACACGGAAACGCCCACCTGGCCGAGCAGCCTTCGGGTGAGCGGCAGGCTGATGCCGATCACCGACGTGTGGTCGCCCTCGATGCCGTCCACGAACCAGCCGCCGCGGCCGTCGATCGTGAACCCGCCGGCGACGTGCAACGGCTCGCCCGTCGCGATGTACGCCTCCAGCTCCTCGTCCGTCGGCGTGCCGAACCGCACGGTCGTCGACTCGGCCGCGGCGGCCCGGTCGACGATCTCGCCCCCGGCCACCCTGAGCACGGTGTGGCCGGTGATCAGCACGCCGCTCTTGCCAGCGACCCGCCGCCACCGCTCGCGCGCGACCTCGGCCGTGCCGGGCTTGCCCACGAGCTCGCCCTCGAACAGCAGCATCGAGTCGCAGCCGACGACCACGCACTCGTCGTCGTGCTCGATCGCCTCGGCCTTGGCGGCGGACAGCGCGACGACCGTCTCCTCCGGCGTGGGGTTCCGCAGCGACGCGACCAGCGCGTCCTCGTCCACGCCGGAGACCCGGACGACGGGCTCGATACCCGCGGACCGCAGGACGCTAAGACGGGCGGGAGACTGGGAGGCCAGGATCAGACGCACGCGGCGAGTCTGTCACGCTCGGCGCGGCGACCTGCCGGAAGGCGAGAGCAGCGACGATGCCGAGCACGATGACCGCCAGCAGCAGGTAGAACGCGGCCCGCACGGCCGAGGTGAAGTCCCCGGTCGCCGCCAGCACGATCTGCAGCACCGCCGCCGTGGCCGCGCTGCCCAGCACGTTCCCGAACTGCCGTGACGTGTTGTAGATGCCGGAACCCGCGCCCAGCAACGACCGGTCGAGCGTGCGCGTGGAAATGTTCGTCAGCGGCGAGAACACCATGCCCATGCCGATGCCGAGCAACACCATCGACGGCAGCAGCACCCACTGCGTTCCATTATTTTGGGAGGCCGTCCCCAGCAGGAACGTCATCGCGAGGATCCCGGCGCCCATCAGCGCGAACCCGATCATCGGCAGGTACTTGGCGTCCGCCCGGTTCGACCACCGCCCCGCGAAGATCGCCACCACCCCGGACATCAGCGACGCCGGTGCCGTGACCAGGCCCGTCATCAGCGGCGACAGCTTCGGCACGGTCTGCAGGAACAGCGCCAGCGGCACGAACACGCCCGTCACGGTGATGCCGATGGCGACGTTCGCGACGTTGCCGAGCGAGAAGTTGCGGTTGCGGAAGATCCGCAGCGGCATCAACGGCTCGGGGTTGCGCGCCGACGCCTGCCAGAACACGAACGCGGCGAGGAACACCACCCCGGCCGCGATGATCTCGGCGACGGTGATCGGCCCCGCGACCCGTCCCCACTGGTAGTGCTCGCCGTTCTGGATGCCGAACACCAGCAGCCCCAGCCCGAGGCAGCACAGCACGACCCCGAGCACGTCGAACTTCGGCGCCCGCCCCGGCTGCAGGTCGGGCACCCACAGGAACAGCAGGACCAGCGCCAGCACGCCGATCGGCAGGTTCACGAAGAAGATCCACTCCCAGCCGAGGTGCGTGACCAGCACCCCGCCGAGCAACGGCCCGGAGATCGTCGCGAGCCCCGCCACCGACCCCCACATGCCCAGGGCCGCACCGCGCTTGGCCGGCGGGAACAGGTGCGTGATGAACGCCATCGTCTGCGGCGTCATGGCCGCCGCCCCGAGCCCCTGGAACACCCGCGCCGCGATCAACGCCTCCGCGCTCGTCGCCAGACCGCAGGCCAGCGAGGCGGCCAGGAACAGCACGAGCCCGATCCCGTAGAGCCGCTTCGGCCCGAACCGGTCACCCAGCCGCCCGGTCAGCAGCAACGGCACCGCGAACGCCAGCAGGTACGCGCTGACCACCCAGATCACGTCGTTCAGCGACGCGTTCAGGTCGGTGATCATCGACGGCAGCGCGACGTTGACGATGGTCGTGTCCAGCAGCGTCATGAAGAAGCCGACGCACAGCGCATAGACGGTCCGCCAGTTCGCACGGTCCGATTGAGTAGTACTGCTGATGCGCGATCACCTCTTCGGTCGGCACTCTCGGCGGAGTGAAGCGCTGGGTGCTTGTCCTCACCGAACGCGGTTCCGATCGCGAAGGCAAGCGCAGACGGATCGCGGCACTTTTCGTCGTTCTCGGCGGCCTGATCGGATCATTCGGCGTTGGAAGCGTGCTCGCGAGCGACCCGATCGGGTACGGAGTTCCCGTGTGGCCGTTCGCCGACACCGTGGACCGCGCGGAGAACGCGCTGCTGAGCCAGGTCGTGCCGGCGGTGCGGTCAGGAGCCGCGCTCGACCACGCCGGCGTCGAGGTGCTGCGGCGCACTCAGGCGTACGGCAGCGCGTTCTGGACGTTGAAGCTCGAAGTGGACGGTGAGACCCGCTGTCGCGAGGTGGCGGTGGGTCTCACCGTGTCCAGTCGTCGAGTGGACTGCTAGCCGGGGAACCCGGACGCCTTCCAGGCGCCGGGCCCGTGCTGGAGCGGCCGGCGCACCCGGCGAGCCGGGTTCGCCCACTCCGAACGCCGCTTCGGCGCCTCCTCGACCGGCGCGGCCGAAGCCAGCCCGGCGATGACGGCGGTCAACGCGGCCAGCTGGTGGTCGTCGGGCGTGCCCTTGACGACCTTGAGCAACGGGGTCTCCTCCGGCGCGGTCACAGCGGGATGTTCCCGTGCTTCTTGGGCGGCAGCGTCTCGCGCTTGTCCCGCAGCATCGCCAACGCGCGCGCGACGTACCCACGCGTGAACGACGGCGGGATCACCGAGTCGACGTACCCGCGCTCCGCCGCCACGTACGGGTTGCAGAGCGTGTCTTCGTACTCCTGCTGAAGCTGAGCGCGCAGCGCGTCGACGTCCTCACCGGCCGCACCGGCAGCAGCGAGGGTCTTGCGGTGCACGATGTTCGCCGCGCCCGAAGCGCCCATCACGGCGATCTGCGCGGTCGGCCACGCGAGGTTGATGTCGGCGCCGAGGTGCTTGGAGCCCATGACGTCGTACGCGCCGCCGTACGCCTTGCGCGTGATGACGGTGACCAGCGGAACGGTGGCCTCGGCGTAGGCGTAGATCAGCTTGGCACCGCGCCGGATGATGCCGTTCCACTCCTGGTCGGTGCCGGGCAGGAAGCCGGGCACGTCCACGAACGTGAGCACGGGGATGTTGAACGCGTCGCAGGTGCGCACGAACCGCGCGGCCTTCTCGGAGGCGTCGATGTCGAGGCAGCCCGCGAACTGGGTGGGCTGGTTCGCGACGACGCCGACCGACTGGCCGTCCACGCGGCCGAAGCCGACGAGGATGTTCGGCGCGAACAGCGGCTGCACCTCGAGGAAGTCGCCGTCGTCGAGCACGCGGTTGATGACCTCGTGCATGTCGTACGGCTGGTTCGCGGAGTCCGGGATGAGCGTGTCGAGCTCGCGGTCCTCGTCGGTGATCGAGTCGGAGATCGCGCCCTGGGCCAGCGTGCCCTCGAACGCGGGGGTCTCGCTCAGGTTGTTGGACGGCAGGTACGACAGCAGTTCCTTGACGTACGCGATCGCGTCCTCCTCGTCCGAACCGAGGTAGTGCGCGTTGCCGGACTTGGTGTTGTGCGTGCGACCGCCGCCCAGCTCCTCCATCGTCACGTCCTCGCCGGTGACGGTCTTGATCACGTCGGGGCCGGTGATGAACATGTGCGAGGTCTGGTCGACCATCACGACGAAGTCGGTCAGCGCGGGGGAGTAGACGTGCCCGCCCGCGTTCGAGCCCATGATCAGCGAGATCTGCGGGATCACGCCGGACGCCTTGACGTTGCGGGAGAAGATCTCGCCGTAGAGGCCCAGCGAGACGACACCCTCCTGGATGCGCGCGCCGCCGCCCTCGTTGATGCCGACGATCGGGCGGCCGGTCTTGATCGCCAGGTCCATCACCTTGACGATCTTCTCGCCGTAGACCTCGCCGAGCGAGCCGCCGAACACCGTGACGTCCTGGGAGAACACGCACACCGGACGGCCGTCGACGGTGCCGTAGCCCGTGACGACGCCGTCGCCGTACGGGCGGTTGCGCTCCTGGCCGAAGTTGGTCGAGCGGTGCCGGGCGAGCTCGTCCAGCTCGACGAACGAGCCGGGGTCGAGCAGGAGGTCGATGCGCTCGCGGGCTGTCTTCTTGCCCTTCGCGTGCTGCTTCTCGACCGCGCGCTCCGAACCGGCGTGAACCGCCTCGTCGTTGCGCCGGTAGAGGTCAACGAGCTTGCCCGCGGTGGTGTGGACGTCGGGCGCGTTCGCGGGGACGTTCCCGATCGGCTCGGTCGCACTGCTCATGGGCCCGCAGCCTAACGAGACCATTGCTGAACTGCCCCGTGCAGTTGTCCAGGTCACGGCAACCTGTTGGTCATCTCTTGTCGCACGTACTCTCTTTCCTTCCAATAGCCTGGTCCGATGACCACAATCGACGCCGAAGAGCTGCGCTCACGGCTCGTCGCACCCAACGGCCCGTTCGCCGCTCTCGACGTCGTCGAGACCACGGCCTCCACCAACGCGGACCTGGCCGCCGCGAACGCCGCCGACCGCACCGTGCTGATCGCGCTGGAGCAGAGCGCGGGGCAGGGCAGGCGCGGCCGCAGCTGGTCGTCGCCGAAGGGCGGCCTGTACGTCAGCGTGCTGTTCCGCCCGGACGTCGCGCCCGCGAAGCTGCCGTGGCTCAACCTGATCGCCGGCCTGGCGCTCGTGCGCGTCGCCCAGTCGGCCGGCGTCGAGGCGACCCTGAAGTGGCCCAACGACCTGCTGCTCGGCTCCGGGCCCGGCAAGGGCGCCGGCATCCTGTCCGAGATCACCGCGGACGGCTCGGTCGTCGTCGGCATCGGGCTGAACGTGGCGAAGCTGCCGTCCGGCGTCGAGGCGGCGCCCGGCGGGCTCGCGCCGACGTCGTTCGAGGACGAGGGCGCCGACGAGCTGGACCGCACCGAGCTCGCGTTCCGGCTGCTGGTCGAGCTGGCCGGGCTGGAAGGCGTGTGGCGCAAGAACGAGGGCGACGCCGTGGAGTCCGGGGTGCTGGAGGAGTACACCGAGCACTCGTCGACGCTCGGCCAGAACGTCCGCGTGGAACTTTCAGGTGGTGTTCAGCTCCAGGGAGTTGCGCAGCGCATCGAGCCGGACGGCACGCTCGTCGTGCGCGGCACCGATGGGGTGGACCACGGCGTGTCCGCTGGTGACGTGGTGCATTTGCGGCCTGCGTAGTTAGGGTTGGCCCCATGGCGTACCCCGACGACCTGCTGAGCTCCGGCGAGCACGTCGTGATCCACAAGCACCCCCACTGGAAGATGCTGATCTTCCCGGTGTTCTGGCTGCTGGTGGTGGTCGCGCTCGGCACGTACCTGGCGGGCCTCGTCGGCGGTCAGTCGTGGGGCTTCATCGCCCTGATCGCGCTGGCCGTCATCGCCGTCGTGCTGGTGCTGTGGCTGACGGTGACGCCGTTGCTGCGCTGGCGGACGACGCACTTCATCATCACCTCGGACCGCGTGATGTACCGCGAGGGGGTGTTCAAGCGCACAGGCCTGGACATCCCTTTGGCCCGTGTCAACAGCGTGCGCTTCGAGCACTCTTTCGTGGACAGGCTGCTGGGCTGCGGCACGTTGATCATCGAGTCGGCCTCGGACGAGCCGCTCGAGTTCGACGACATCCCGTCCGTCGAGAAGGTGCACACCATGCTCTACCGCGAGGTCAACGACAACCCCGAGGACGACTTCCAGCCGAGGCGGCTCGATGGGCGCGCGTGAGGCGGGCCTGCCGGACGTCGTCCCCGGCGCGTCCCTGCCGTCCGCCGTCACGATCTGGGAGGTCGGGGCGCGCGACGGGCTGCAGAACGAGTCGGCGGTCGTGCCCGTCGCGGTGAAGCTGGAGTTCCTGGACCGGCTGGCCGCTTCCGGACTGTCCGTTCTGGAGGCCACGTCGTTCGTGCACCCGAAGTGGGTGCCGCAGCTGGCCGACGCCGCCGAGGTACTCGCCGGGCTGAAGCCCGCTCCCGGTGTGATCTACCCGGTGCTGGTGCCGAACGAGCGCGGGCTGGACCGGGCGGTCGAAGCCGGGGTCACGCACATCGCGATCTTCGCGTCGGCCACGGAGACGTTCGCGTCGCGCAACCTGAACCGGACGCTCGACTCGCAGTTCGAGATGTTCGAACCGACCGTGGCGCGTGCGCTGGAAGCCGGGATGTCCGTGCGCGGGTACGTGTCCATGTGCTTCGGCGACCCGTGGGAGGGGCCCGTCGCGCAGTCCCAGGTCGTCGCGGTCGGCGAACGGCTGCTCGGCATGGGGTGCTCGCAGGTGTCGCTCGGCGACACCATCGGCGTCGCGACCCCCGGCCAGGTCGAGTCGGTGCTCGCCGGGTTCCGCGACGTGTCCTCGCTGGCCGTGCACTTCCACGACACGTACGGGCAGGCGCTGTCCAACACGCTGGCCGCCTTGCGTTGTGGCGTAACGACTGTGGACTCGTCCGCCGGCGGTCTGGGCGGGTGCCCGTACGCCGAGTCGGCCACCGGGAACCTCGCCACCGAGGACCTCGTGTGGATGCTCGACGGCCTCGGCATCGAGACCGGCGTCGACCTCGACAAGCTCGTCGAGACGTCGGTGTGGATGGCCGAGCAGATCGGCCGTCCCAGCCCGTCGCGCGTGGTGCGGGCGCTCTCGAAGTAGGTCAGCCTCGGGCGGTGAACATGCCCGTGGCGATGAACCGGAAGACCGGCACGTCGCCCTTGTGCGCCGTGCCCGCGAACTCCACCAGGCCGAGGTCCGGGCGCTTCTTCGACAGGCGAGCGCTCAGGACCTCCGCCGCGAACGTCAGCGTGTCACCGGGGTGGACCGGCGCGAGCCACGAGAGCTCGCGGCCGCCCGGCGAGCCCTGCGACGTCGAGTCGGCGAGGACCACATCAACCCAGCGGCGCATCCACAGCGACGCGGTGTACCAGCCGGAGGCGGACAAACCGCCGAAAATCGAGTTCTTCCCGGCTTCCTCGTCGAGGTGGAAGGGCTGCGGGTCGAACTTCTTCGCGAAGTCCAGCATGTCGTCCCGGTCGACGGTCAGGTCGCCAAGCGGGATGATGCGGCCTGCGGGCAGATCCTCGAAGGCGATCATCTCGTTGATCCTACGTAACTGAATCCGCTGGGAACCGATCTATGGGCAACGGCGTCCTAGAGCCCGAGCCCAGGGCTATGCGTGTGAGGGGGACTCGGTGGACGACCACCGTGCGCAGGTCGAGGAGCTGCTGGCCGACTACCGGCGCAGCCGCGAACAGCTGGTGACGGTGCAGCGCGAGCTCGCCGCCGTGTCCGGGCACGCCTCCAGTCCGGACGGGACGGTCGAGGCGACCGTCGGCACCGGCGGGAAGCTCGTGGGTCTCGAACTCTCCGAGATGGCGTACCGAAGGCATCGGCCGGAGCAGCTCGCCGAGCTGATCGTGCGGACCGTCGCCGCGGCCGCCGCGAGTGCGGCCGAGGAGACCTACCAGGCGTTGAGCACCGTGCTGCCCACCGCCACGGACCCCGCCGCGCTGGTCGCCGGAACCGCCGACCTGCGGCCGTCCGAGTACGAGGCCGGATCCGAGTACGAGACCGTCGACCTCGGGCAGCAGCCCGTGCGCCGCCGGGTCGACGACGACGAGGACAACGAACAGCGCGAGAGCTGGCTCGACTCCGAGCTCATCAACAGGAGGGTCCGATGACCGGGTACTCGGCCGATCTCGAACGGCTGGACGCGGGCGCGCGCGAGATGAGGGGCTACGCCGGGCAGGCGACCGAGATCGCGGGCACGCTGAACCGCGCGCTCGCCGGGTTCGGTGCCTGCTGGGGCGACGACGCGATCGGCCGCAGCTTCGCCGCCTCGCACGAGCAGCCCGCCGGTGCCGCTTCCGGTGCCCTGTCGGGGCTTTCGGCGACGCTGGGGGACGTGGGCGACAAGCTCGCCTCCACCGCCGCCACGTATCGGCACGTCGAGGAGACCAACGCGTCCGGGATGAGAAGGTTGGACGGCTGACATGGGCATCGAGCTTCCCGCCGAACTCACCGCCATCGCCGCCAAGGCGGGCGTCACGTGGCCGAAGGCCGACGAGGACGCCATGCGCTCCAGCGCCACCGCGTGGCGCGAGGCGGGCGACAAGATCAAGAGCCTGGGCACCACGTCCGACGGCGCCGCGAACCGCGCGCTGGGCGGCGTGACGGGCTCGACCGGTGACGCCGCACGCGGCCGGTGGGCCAAGGTCGTGGCCCCGGACGGCGACTTCCAGCGCGCCGCCAAGGGCTGCCACGCCGCCGCCGACCGCCTCGAACACGCCGCCGTGCAGGTGGGCGCCGCGAAGGTCCAGATCGTCCGCGAGCTGGTCACCCTGGCCAAGAACAACGACGCCGCCACGGCCTCGGCCAACGCCGGCAACCCCGGCGCCCTCGCCGGACTCGACACCCTGACCAAGGGCGCCGCCGCCAACGTCGCGAACCTCAACACCCTGCTGACCTCGGCCATCCGGCTGGACAGCGGCATCGACATGTCCCAGGGCACCTCGCCCGTCAACACCGCGCCCGGCGCCCACGGCCCCGGTGGCACCGGTGGTGGCGTGTTGTCGCCCATCACGGACATCGTCGGCGGAATGGTCACACCCGTCGCGGGCGTGGTGACCGACGTGGCCGCCCCGGTCACGAACGCCGCGGGCACCGTCCTCGCACCCGTCGCCAGCGCCGTCGCACCCGTGGTGGCACCTGTCGCCGGTGCGGTCGCGCCCGTCGTGGCCCCGGTCGCCGCCGTCGTCGCACCGGTGACCGAGGCGGTCGCCCCGGTCGCGGGCGCCGTGACGGCTCCGGTCGCACCCGTCGTCGCCCCGGTCGTGGGCGCGGTGGGCGACGCGGCCGCACCGATCGTGCACGCCGCCGCCCCCGTCACGGGTCCGGTCACGGCTCCCGTCGCCGGCGCGCTGCACCCGATGGTCGACACGGTGCCCGGCGGCCGCGACGCCGCGGGCCCGGTCTTCGGCGACGGTCCCGGCAACGGCCCCGGCAACGCGGGCGACCAGGGCAGGGGCCCTGCCCCGCTCCCCGGCCTCGTGCCGAACGCGGCCCAGCCCGTCGTCGCCCCGGTCGCGCACGCGGTGGTGGACGCGATCCCGAGCGTCCACGGCACCCTCGGCCCGGTCGCCGACGGCACGACCCAGGCGTCCGGCGCCGTCCTCGACCCGCCGCTGATCCGCGGCGGCGAACTCCCCGGCCAGACCGTGTCCTCGGCTCCCGCCGCCGCGGCTCCCGCGGCTCCGGCCGCCGCCGCTCCGGCTGGTCCGGCGATGGGCAGCCCGATCGGTGGCGCGCCGGTCGGCGGTCCCGTGGGCGGCCCGATCGGCGGCGCCCTCGGTGCCGCCCCGGTGAGCGGTGCCGTCAGCGGCGTTCCGGCGGCGGCCGCCCAGTCCAGTGCGCTGGTGGGGCAGCAGGCTCCCGGCCAGCAGGCCCAGCAGGGCCAGGCCGCCCAGCAGGCGCAGCAGGCCGCCAAGTCCGCCGACGCCAAGTCCGCGGACCCGAAGGCCGCCGAGGCGAAGGCGGGCGAGCTCCGGTCCGGTTCCGGTGAGCTCAAGCAGGGCGCACCGGCCGCTGCCGCCAAGTCGGGGGCGCAGATGTCGGGGGCACAGGTGCTGCCCGGCACCCAGGCGACGACGGCCCAGTTCGGCGGCCAGTCCGGTTCCCAGCCGGGACCGCAGGGCCAGACCTCGGCCCAGGCGCAGACGGCTTCAGGCGCGGTGCCGGCCAAGGACGCCACCACCAAGGACCTGTCGAAGGACACCGCCGACACCGTGCTCGACGGCGACCTCACCACCGTCGACAACCAGGGCGAACGCCAGCTCGGCGACACCATCGCCACCCCGGCCGCGCCCGGCGCGGACGTCGACCTCGGCGCCCGCCCGACCGGCCACACCCC
This sequence comes from Lentzea sp. CA-135723, assembly GCF_050936595.1. NCBI lineage: Bacteria > Bacillati > Actinomycetota > Actinomycetes > Pseudonocardiales > Pseudonocardiaceae > Lentzea > Lentzea sp. CA-135723. Next base: position 6,656,728 of record NZ_JBNJMK010000001.1, read on the forward strand.
GGTCGGCGGGGCTGCGACGGCGGGCCCCATGGCCACCACCGCCGACTTCGGCACGCACAGCGTGTCGCACGCGCTGAGCGACCGCCTCGAGAACCGCGACGACCTCGCCTTCGCCGACCCCGGCCTGGCGGGCGAGATCGCGCGCCACACCTACACGGCGGCGGCCGCGGGCAGCTGGTTCATGGCCATCTTCCTCAGCGCGGGCAAGGCTCCCCGCCTCGCCCCGAGGCCGGCCCGCCAGCTCCCACCGCCCCCGCAGGCACCGGAGGAGCAGCCGGTCCCGAGGTTCGCGCCAGGAGACCACCTGCAGGCGCTCGACCTCGTCGCGCAGCCGTCCACCGCGCAGGCGATCTCCACGCCTGCCCCGCCGTCCTCCGAGGGCCTCGGCGCGGACCACCCGGCCGTCCAGGCGCTGCTCGAAGGCCACGACCCGCTCGCCGGGATGCACGAACGCGACTGGGAGGCCCTCTTCCAGCACGAGGACGGCACCCCGCGCTGGCCAGCCGAACGCGAGGGCGGCTACGAGGACAGCCAGGCCGAGGTCCTCAAGGCGGGCGCGGAGCTGGACAGGTTCGGCACGCCGGAAGGCCGCGTGCTGAGCGCGGCCGGCACCCCGTTCGCCCAGCGTTCGCTGCCACCGGCCGCGGCTGCCGAGGGCTACCGGGTGTACCGGGTCGAGAAGGACCTGCCCGTGCACCGCACGATCAGCGCGCCCTGGTTCGGCCAGCCCGGCGGCGGCAGCCGGTACCGCACCACCTACCCCGTCGCGGACCTCGTCGCGCTCGGCTACCTCACGGAGATCACCGCATGAACGTCGAACAGCTGCCCGAGTGGCTGACCAGGATCGGCGTGCCGGACGACGTCGTCAGCCTCGGCGAGGAGACGGACCAGCGCTGGTGCCTGCTCGCCGACGAGAAGGGCTTCGAGGTGTTCTGGCAGGAGCAGGGCAACCGCTACGACTGGGCCCGGTTCGACGACGAGAGCGTGGCGTGCCACTACCTCTTCGGCCGGCTGGCCTGGGCCCAGGTCGCGCGCGGAAGCCTTACCGTGCCAACAGCTTGAGCGCGGCCTCGTGCAGGTGGCCGTTCGACGTCAGCACGCTGCCGCCGTCGTAGCGCTCCTCGCCGTCCAGCGAGGTGAAGCGGCCACCCGCCTCGGTCACCAGGACCTGGAACGGGGCGATGTCCCACGGGTTCGCGACGCACTCGGGGGCGAGGTCGATCGCGCCCTCGGCGACCAGGCAGTGCTGGTAGAAGTCGCCGAACGCGCGGCTCTCCCAGGTCGCGTCCACCAACCGCAGCCAGGCCTCACGTGAGTGGTACTCCACCCACGACTTGATGTCGGTCGTCGACACGTACGCGTCCTCGAGCGCGCGCACCCCGGACACGGAGATCGCGCGCTCACCGGACGCGTCCGACGCGAACGCGCCCCCGCCGGCAGCCGCCCACCAGCGCCGGCCGAGCGCGGGCGCGGACACCGCGCCGACCACCGGCACGCCATCGACGACCAGGGCGATCAGCGTGGCCCAGACCGGCACGCCGCGCAGGAAGTTCTTGGTGCCGTCGATCGGGTCGAGCACCCAGACGCGCGACGCGTCCAGCGTGCCGCCCCGCTCCTCGCCCATGACGACGTCGTCGGGACGTTCGGCGGCGAGCAGCGCGCGGACCGCGTCCTCCACCGCCACATCGGCATCGGTGACGGGCGTGCGGTCCGGCTTGCGCTCCACGGCGAGGTCGTGGGCGCGGAATCGGGTCGCGGTGATCGCGTCGGCGGCGTCGGCGAGGCGGAGGGCCAGTTCGAGATCAGCATCGTGGCGTGACACGCGGCGATCGTTCCACGAATACGCTGGGGCCCGTGAGCGTGGTGTTGCTGGCCGAGGACGACCCGGCCATCGCGGAACCGCTCTCCCGCGCCCTGACGCGGGAGGGCTATTCGGTGCAGGTCGTCGGAGACGGACCGCAGGCGTTCGAGGCCGCCATCGCCGGGGGCATCGACCTCCTGGTGCTGGACCTCGGCCTCCCGGGCATGGACGGCCTCGAGGTGTGCAGGAGGCTGCGGCAGAGCGGCAGGAGCGTCCCGGTCCTGATGCTCACCGCCCGTGCCGACGAGGTCGACTTCGTGGTGGGCCTCGACGCGGGCGCCGACGACTACGTCGCCAAGCCGTTCCGCCTGGCCGAACTGATGGCCCGCATCCGAGCCCTGCTCCGCCGCCGGGCCCCCGGCACGCTGGAGGTCAACGGCGTCCGCGTGGACCTGGCCGCCCGCAGGGTCACCGTCGACGGCGGCGAGATCCAGCTGGCCAACAAGGAGTTCGAGCTCCTCAAGGTCCTGATCCAGCGAGCGGGCCAGGTCGTGAGCCGCGACGAGATCCTCTCCGAGGTCTGGAACGACCCGGACCTCAAGGGCAGCAAGACCCTGGACATGCACATGTCGTGGCTGCGCAGGAAGCTCGGCGACGGCACCCCGAACTCCGCGGAGAAGCGAATCGCGACCGTCCGCGGCCGCGGCTTCCGCTTCAACGCCGACTAGTGCGCCGCCGCATCCTGCGGGCGATCCTGCTCGCGGTCGCCGTCACCGGCATCGTCCTGGGCCTGCCCCTCGGCTACTCGGCGCTGACCCTGGTCGAGGACACCGCCCAGGGCACCCTCAACCAGCAGGCCCAGCAGATCGCCACGGCCCTGGACGACCAGCTGGCCAAGCAGGAGCCCCTCAGCATCGAGGGAGTCCGCGTCGCCATCCCGGCAGACGGCCGCCTGACCGTCATCTCCGGAGGCACCACCAAGGTCACCGGCCCGTCCCCTGGCAACGACCCCCTGACAGCAGATCTCTCGATCGCCCAGCAGGGCACGGTCCGCCTGGAAATCCCGTCGGGCCCGATGCACACCCAACAGGCCCAGGTAGCGGGCCTGGTCCTCCTCCTGCTGGCCGTCTCCGTGGGCACCGGCACCATCGTCGCCCTGGTAACGGCGCAAACGCTTGCCCGCCCCCTCGGCCACGTAGCGGCACGAGCCTCCCGCCTGGGAGCAGGCGACTTCAGGGCAGACGGCCAGCGCTACAACATCCAGGAACTCGACGCGGTCTCCGAGGCCCTCGACACCTCAGCCACGGCCCTGGCACGCCTGGTCCAACGCGAACGCGAACTGGTGGGCGACGTCTCCCACCAACTCCGCAGCCGCCTCACAGCCCTCCAACTACGCCTCGAAGCGCTGGCCGAACACCCAGAACCAGACACGGCAGCCGAAGCCAGAGCAGCCCTGGAACAGGCAGAACGCCTGGCCGCAGTCCTGGACGAACTCCTGGCTGCCGCCCGAGCAGCCCGAGCCGTAGGCGCAGAACCTCTCGAACTCCGCCCAGCCCTGACCCTGATCGCAGAAGAGTGGCGCGAACAGGTGAGAAGCCAGGGCCGAGCCCTCCGAGTCCGAGTGCCGGACGGCCTCCTGGCCAGAGCCACCCCGGCCCGCCTGCGAGAAGCAATCGGCGTACTCCTGGACAACGCCCTGCGCCACGGCGAAGGCTCAGTGGTCGTCTCAGCGAGAAGCGAAGAGGGCACCGTAGTAGTAGAGGTGAGCGACGGCGGCGCAGGAGTCCCAGACGACCTGGCGGCCCACATCTTCGAACGAGGAGTCTCGGGCGGCGGCTCGACGGGCGTGGGCCTGGCCCTGGCCAGAGCCCTGGTGGACGCGGACGGAGGCCGCCTGGAACTCTCCACGGCCCGCCCGGCGACGTTCGCGGTCTTCCTGCCCAAGCCCAAGGCCCAGGACGTGGTCGGCATCTCCTGGAAGACCCAAAGCACCCCACGCTGAGCCAGCGCAGGCTGACGCAGGGGTCCCCTCGGACTCAGGCTCCCCCGCGACCCAACGTACCGAGAGGGTCTGACACTTCCGGCCAAACCGCAGTCGCCAACGCAAGGCGACCACGCACGCAGGCCGAACGCGCGCATCCAACCGCAGTCGTCAACGCAAGCCGACCACGCACGCAGGCCAGGCGCGCGGTGCCAACCGGACAGCCGACGACGCACCCCCACCACCTACGAATCCTGGCGTGGCGACGCGGAGCGAGCCCGAACGGGCTGATCCCACTCCGGTCAGCGGTAGGGCCCATCGATTGCGATTGGGGCTTGACTTTGGGTGCGAGGTGCTACCACTAGTGGCTCGGCCGGGCCTCTTTTCAGCCCGGCCTTTTCCGGTCCGACAAGCGCCTCGCAAGGGCCCCGAAGTCAAGCCCCAATCGCCACCCCGCTCTTCGGCAGGACCTACGCAAGCACCCTCGCAACCGCAGCCCAACCAACAAAACGCGACCAACCCCCGCCACAACAGGAACCGACCTACACAACCGGAACCGGCACTCGAAGCAAGATCAGGAATGCCCCAACGCTTCCTCATCAGAATCCGAACGCACCCGCCGAACGTTCTCCTCGGGAAACACCCAGTTCTTGTACCCGTACCACCGAAACGCCATGGCAATCAGCGTCCCGATGATCTGCGCACTCAAGAAGTCGGAAACCTCCTCAGCAAACCGCGAAACATGCGGCTCCTGAAGATGGAACAAATACCGGGAGACCCACAAAGGCGCCGAGTTCAGCACGATCCCGATGCCGTTCACCAAGAAGAACAGCAGGGCCTCGTGATGCCGCTCCCGCCCCCCGCGGGTCCGGAACGACCACTCCCGGTTCAGGACGTACGACACGATCGTCGCCACCAGCGTGGCGATGATCTTCGCCGTCACGGGGTTGTTCGGGAGCACGAGCGTCTTGATCCCGAAGAACAGGACCGTGTCGATCACGAAGCAGGTGCCCCCGACCAGGGCGAACTTGACTAGTTCACGATGCTTCAGCGCGATCGACCGGATCGGCTCCGGGAACCGCGAGATCACTGTTTCGCCTAGGGACACGAGGCGAGTCTACGGAGATCGGGTGAACGTGGCGGTCCGGACGCGCTCCGGCGTCGGGGAAGACCCAGCGGCGCATGGCCCAGAACTTGAAGCCCGTGGCGAGCAGCATGCCGATGATGGAGCCGGACACGAAGTCCGCGACCTCTTCGGTCAGCGCCGAGACGAACGGCGCCTGGAGGCCGAACAGGTGGCGGGACAGCCACAGCGGCAGGATGTTGATGCCCACGCCGATGCCGCTGACCAGGAAGAACAGGGCTGCTTCGTGGTGGCGTTCGCGGCCGCCGCGGGTGTGGAAGGACCACTCGCGGGACAGGACGTACGAGGCGATGATCGCCACCAGGACGCCGATGACCTTGGCCGTGACGACCTTGTCGGTCAGCACGGTGAGCTTGAGCGCGTACCAGACGCCGTTGTCGATCAGGAACGTCGTGCCCCCGACCAGGGCGAACCTGATCAACTCGCGGTGCTTGTGCAGCAGGAACTGGAGTGGTTCGGGCAGCCGGCTCATGGCCCGGCGAACGACTGGCAGCACCTCGCCAGCTTACGGATCAAGGCGACGGTGCCTGCCTCCGGGTGTTACTTTCCGCCACCCAGAGGCGCGCCACCTGCACGTTCAGTGACGAAAGAAGATCAACATCTGATCAACTCCGCGGGGGCTCGCAGTCCGGCCAGCCGATGATGCCGCCGATCAGTCCGGGGAGCAGGCCGTGCGGCGGTTCGCACGGTTCCTCGGAACGCGGCGGGGTCGTCGTCGGAGGCGGAGACGGGACCGTCGGCACGGTCGGCGACGGCACGGTCGGCGTCTCCACCGGCGAGGTCGGCTTCGTCGGCTCGGTCACGGTGGGCGAGCCCGGCACGGTGGTGGTCGTGGTCGTCGTCGTCCCAGGCGTGGTCGGCTCGGTCGGACGGGTCGGCTTGGTCGGTTCCGTCGTCTGGGTCGGAGGCGTGGTCACCGTCGTCGTCGGCGGGTTCGGCGGTTCCTCGCCCGGCGGGTTGCCCGGCCACCCCTTCACCGGCACGGTCACGGACTTCGTGGCGTTGCCGAGCGTCGCCGTGACGGTGACCTCGCCGCCTTCGCGCCCGAACACCCAGAACGACATCCGGAACCGCTCGTCCCGAGGCAGGTCCGCGACGCAGTGGATCGCGTTGTCCCCGTCCTGCTGACACTGCCGGAACGGCGCGAACACGACGAGGTCCTTCGTGGACGTCACGTCGAGCTTCAGCGTGCCCGCGCGCGGCCCGGTGTTGCGCACCTCGACGTCCGCGCGCGGGTGGTACCAGAACACGTCCTGCCAGGTCTTCACCGTCAGGTCGAGGTCGTCGTTCACCGGCGGCACGTTGACCGCGACGCTGATGTTCACCGACACCGAGGTACCGGCGCTGATCACGCCGGTGATCGTGCCCGGCACGGCCGTGTCGGTCGCCCGCAGCCGGAACCGGAACGTCGCCTGCCCGCCTGGCGCGATCCCGGCCGGCGTGACGCAGGTGATCGTGCCGGTGCCGGCGGGGCACTCGACGGTCTGGTCGGCCGAGCCGTCCGGCTGCACCAGCCGCAGGCCGCCGAACCCGGCGGGCCCACCGGTCGAGACCACGCCGGGCGGCAGGTTCAGCACCATGCTCGCGGGCGGCGCGGCCGTGCCACTGGTGTTCCGGACGGTGACCGGGAAGTCCTTGGGCTCCTCGCCCGGCGTCAGCGTGTACCCGCTGGGCGTGGTCGGCGTGAGCGACGGCGGTGCCGGAGCGGGCGGCTCAGGCGCGGGAGGAGGTTCGGGGGCGGGCGGCGGCGCGGGCGGAGCCACCGAGGGAGGCTCCTCGGTCGTCGGCGCCGGCGGCTCGGTCGTGGGACTGGGCGTGGGGGACGGCGGAACCGGAGGAGCGGGCGGCCGGGGCGTCTGGACCTGCGTCTGCGCGGGCGGCGGCTGAATCGCCTCCACGACCGGCGCCGGTGTTTCCCCGCCCGCGGCGGCCAGCGCGATCGCCACGGCGGCGGCAACGGCGGCGGCCGATCCGCCGACCGTCACCAGCTGACGAGGAATCGCGGCACCGACGGCACCGGCCCCACCAGCGGCCGCACCGGCACCGACGACGGCGGTCGTCGTACCGGCCGTGACCAGGTACGCGGTCGCACCGACGCCCAACACCAGCGGCGCGATGAAGATCCGCAGCGCCCCGTTGACGTCCGCGAGCTCGGCGGCCAGCGCCCGGCAGCGTCCGCACTCGTCGAGGTGCGCCTCGACCTGCGTCGCCTCGCGCTTCGACAACCCGCCGCGGGTCCACGCGCCCAGCCGGTCCACGGTCGCCTTGCAGCGCTCGGTGTCCGTCTCGGCCAGGTGCATCTGGAGGTACTGCTGCTTGAGGCCCTCACGGGCGCGGTAGGCGAGCGCGGACACGCCGTTGGCCGTCAGCCCGAGGAGCGGGGCGACCTCGGCGGGCGACTGACCCTCGATCTCGGTGTGCCAGAGCACCATCTGCCAGCGCTCGGGCAGTGCGGCGAACGCGCGCGCGGCCATCGACTTCTCGAGCCCGGCCACGGCCGTGTCGCTGAACGCCACGGGCGGCGCGACGTCGGTCATGTCCTCGGTGAGGTCGACCTTCTTGTCGCGGCGGGTCTTGTCGTACGCGGTGTGGCGCAACGCCGTGAGCAGGTACGCGCGGAACGCCGAGTCGGGACCGCGGCCGGCCCTGAGCGTGTCCAGGACCTTGGCGAACGCCTCGGAGACGAGGTCGTCGGCCTCGGCCTGCGACCGGGCGAGCTGGCGGGCGAGGTTGTAGGCGGCCGAGACGTGGCGCTCGTACAACTGGCCGTAGGCGTCAATGGTCCCACCACGCACGGACTCGATGAGTTCAGCGTCGCTGGGTCCCTGGACGTCTGCAGGAACGATAGCCACGATCTTCGATTCCCTCCCTCGCGGCGCTCAGTGTGACTTACGGCGGCTGGCGGAGTCATCTGAATCCCCCGCGCGGGTTGCGTCACGATCCGGCGACGGGTGCGTCTCCCACCTGGAATCGGGAGAGCTGAGAGGAGACCGGGTGGGTGTCGCACAAGCGGAACGCCTGCTGAAGTCCAGGTGGCGCACTGCCACCATGGCCGCCGGCTGGGCGTTCCCCGCAGACTGGCCGCTCGCCGAGGTCGACGACGTGTGCGCGGCGATGCTCGACGACGCGGATCCCGGCGACGCACTGGTCCGGCTGGGCCGGGCGCGGGCGGAGGCGGGCGCGGGCCTGAGCGAGACGCTGATGGACCTCGCCGCGCTGCACGCCGTGCTGACCGACGCGTCGCACATCGTGTCGCCGAACGTCGACGCGCTCCCGTCGCGGATGCTGCGCATGACAGCGCTGGGATGGGCGGACGTGGTGACCAAGCAGGCAGGCGAATGCGCTGCCGAAGATCCTCTGACCGGGCTGGCGACAGCCGCCTACCTGCGCACACGACTGGGCGAGGTGTACCGGGAGACACCGGTCGCGCCGCTCGACTACGCGCTGGTGCTCCTCCGGCTCGACGTCCACCGCGCCACCGGCTGGTCCCGGGTCGTCGCGATGACGCTCGTGTCGGACGCGCTGCGCACCGTCTTCGACGGCGGCGAGACCCTGGCGACCCTCGGGCCGTGCGTCGCCGCGGTGCTGGTCCGAAGAGACGAGCTGCTGGCTCGAAGAGTCTCCAACCTGCGGGTTCTCGCGGCGGACAGACTCGCCGACGACCCGAACGTCCGGCCGGTCGGACCAGCGAAGGTCTGGATCGAACGGCTGCCGGACACGCACGCCGAGGCGCGTGCCCTCCTCACCTCGCTCGGGCGCTGAACCCCCTGTCCCGCGCCCAGCGGACTCCCCCCGTCCCCACCGGGGTGCTTCCCAACACGCTCAGAAGTGTTCTATTGTCCTAGTTCACTAGAACAATCTGGGGAGCGTGCGTGGTCGAGTTCCACGTTGACCGCGGCAGCGGCTTTCCCGCGTACCTGCAGCTGGGACAGCAGGTCAGGGAGGCGCTGAGGCTCGGCTGGCTCCAGCCGGGCGATCGGCTGCCGACGGTGCGCGAAGTCGTCGCCACGAGCGGCGTGAACGCGAACACCGTGCTCAAGGCCTACCGCGAGCTCGAGCTCGCCGGCCTCGTCGAAGCCCGTCAGGGCTCCGGCACCTTCGTCAAGGCCTCCTTGGGGTCCGCCGCCCCCGAGGACCTGGACCCGTTGCGCGAGGGACTCGCCAAGTGGGTCGCGGAGGCACGCTCCGCCGGGTTGGAGGACGAGGACATCTACGCGCTGCTGCGCGAAGTGCTGAGTGGGGGAGCGCAATGAGCGTGGTTGCGGCCGAAGTCTCGAAGTGGGCCGTGCGGAACGTCTCCTTCGAACTGCCGCCGGGCAGCGTCACGGCGATGGTCGGGGCCAACGGCTCCGGCAAGTCGACGCTGCTCAACGTGCTGGCCGGGCGTCTCCCGGCCGAGTCGGGGCACACGGCCGTCGCCGGCCGCGTGGCGTACGTGCCCCAGCACAAGCCGATGTACCGGTCGTTCAAGGTCGCGGACGTGCTGAACTTCGGCCGCCGCATGAACGACGTCTGGGACGAGGAGCGGGCCGACGGGTGGCTCACCCGGTTCAAGATCCCGCGCAGGCTCCAGATCGGCGACCTCTCCGGCGGCCAGCGCACGCACGTGACGCTGGCGCTCGCCCTCGGGTCGCGCCCGGACGTGCTGCTGCTCGACGAACCGCTGGCCGACCTGGACCCCCTCGCCCGGCAGCGGGTCATGCGGGAGCTGCTGACCGAGGTGAGCGACAAGGGCCTGACCCTGGTCTTCTCCACGCACGTCGTGGCGGAGATCGGAGGCGTCGCGGACCGGTTGCTGTTGTTGTCCAACGGACGCCTGCTGGTCGACGGCGACACGGACGAGCTGCTGGAGCAGCACGTTCTCTACACAGGTCCGCACGCCTCGAAATCACCCGTGGAAGGACCTGTGGTGCTCGCGAAGCACGGCAAGGCGCAGTCGACGTTCCTGGTGCGCTCCGGCGGTCAGCGGATCGACGCACCGTGGACCGCCCGGTACGTGACGCTGGAGGAGCTCGTCGTGGCGCACCTGGAGCGTGCCGCATGAGCCTCGACACGACCATCTGGCTGACCTGGCGTCAGCACCGCTGGCAGATCCTCGGCGTCGCGGCCGTCGCGCTGCTCGCCTCCTACTCGCTGATCTTCACCGAGACCGGCCCCGCGGCGATCGACTCGATGCCGATCACCGGCTTCTACGGGCTCATGGTGCAGCTCGGGTTCGGCGCGATCATCGGCATGTTCTGGGGTGCCCCGCTGCTCGCCCGCGAACTGGAGGAACGCACCTACTTCGTGGCCTGGGGCCAGGACGTCACCCCCGCGGAGTGGTTGCGCGGCAAGGTGCTCGTCCTCGGCGTGCTCGCCGTGCTGCTGGCCGTGCTGATCGGCATCGGCGACGGGTACGTCGGCTCGCGCCGGTCGTGGTCGAGCTTCGAGGCGAACCCGTTGGTGCAGGCCGGCTACGCGGTCCTCGGACTGGCGCTGGGCATCCTCGTCGGCCTGCTGACGCGGCACGTCCTGACGGCGGTCGCGGGCACGCTGGTGTTCTTCGTGTTCGTGCGGTTCCTGCTGTCCTCCGCGCGCGACTACTACCTGCCGCCGGAACGCATCATCGTGCGCTGGGAGAGCACCCCGGTCGTGCCGGCCCGCGGGTTGACGCTGAGCAGCGGGTTCATCGGCCCGGACCTCGACCCGGTGTCGGTGCCGGACAACTGCGCGCTGATCAACGAGAGCACCTGCATGCGCAACACCAAGGTCGCCATCGGCACGTACGTCGACTACCAGCCGATCGACCGCATGACGTACTTCCAGTTCTTCGAGGTCTTCTTGTGCGTGCTGCTGGCCGCAGGGTTCCTGTGGCTGGCGTTGTGGCTGCTGCGCCGGGGCGGCGGGTGGCGGCCGACGCGGGCGCACCGGAAGGTGGGCGGCGCGCCGGTGTCCGGGCCGGTGTCGGTCGTGGCCGTCAGCGGTGCGGTGGTGGTGGTCGACGAGACGGCCGCCGGGGCGGAAGCGCGGGGAGAGACCGGGTCGGTGGCGGTGCTCGTCGCGGAGTCCGACCCCGACTCGGACGTCGAGTGGATGCCCGGACTCGACGCCGATCCGGAACCCAGCCCCGCCCCTGAACCCAGCCCCGCCCCTGAACCCAGGCCCGCCCCCGAGCCCAACCCCGACCCGGACTCCACCTCGGAACCCGGCTCCACCCCGGAACCCGCCCCCACCCCGGAACCCGATCCCACCCCGGAACCCGACCCCGACGCCGAACCCGCGAGCGCCGAGGTCCCCGAGGCACCGGATCAGAGCGCGCCGGCCACCGACGCCGACAAGGCGGACGGGTAGCGCGGCCGGAACCCGAGCTCCCGCTGGGCGTGCTCGGTCGACACGATCCCGTTCCACGGGTCGAACTCCTGCTGAACGGCCTTCCCTGGGGGTAGGCCGTTCAGCAGGTGCAGTTCCAGCGCGGTCACCGGGCTGTCGTCCGCGATGTTGAAGATCCCCTCGGCCCCCGCGTCGAGCACCTTCAGCACGCCCTGGGCCACGTCCTCGTGGTGCACCATGTGCAACCGCTGGTGTGCGGGCCAGGTCGCCGCCCACCGCAGCGACTCCTCCAGGTGCGGATCCCCCTCGCCGTAGACGAACGCCAGCCGCAGCACCGCCGCCGCCCGCGTGTCCAGCACGGCCTGCTCTCCCAACGCCTTGGTGCGCGGGTAGTCGCCGAGCGCCGGGTCCGGCCCGGCGAGGTCGGTCTCCCGAGCAGGTCGCCCCAAACCGTTGGGGTACACCAGGTTCGTGCTGATGTTGACGAACTGCGGCACCTTCGCGCTCAGTTCGGCGAGGGTGCGCGTGCCGTGCACGTTCACGCCCTCGAAGTCGGTGCTCGTGCGCAGTGCGGCGGCCACGTGCACCACGGCGTCCACGCCGTCGACCAGCTCCCGCACCGCCTCGGTGTCGGCGAGTCGTGCGGTCAGCGTGCGCACGTCGTGTCCTTCGTCCCGCAGCCGGGGGATAAGCCTGCTGCCGACCCGTCCGGTCGACCCGGTCATCGCGATCTTCATGTGCTCCAGCGTCTTTCCGCGCCGCGCGGCCAGCCAGGGACAGTCGATCCCTGGCTACCTTGGAGGACATGCAAGAGCTGGCGGGCTTTCTGCGCAGCCGTCGCGAACGGTTGGCGCCGGTGCGGGACGGACGGCGGCGCACGCCCGGACGTCGCCGCGAGGAGGTGGCGGAGGCCGCGGGCATGTCCGTCGACTACTACTCGCGACTCGAACAGGCCCGTGGGCCGCATCCGTCCGTGCCCGTGCTCAACGGGCTCGCACGGGCGTTGGAGCTTGACGACGACGAGCGCGCGCACCTGTTCCGGCTGGCAGGCGAGGCCGTGCCGGAGGAACCGGCCACGAACGGCGTGCGGCCCGGCGTCCGGCTGCTGCTCGACCGGCTGCGCGACGACCTGGCCGTGGTGATCTCCGACCTCGGCGACGTGCTGGCCGCGACCCCGCGCGCCGAGGTGGTGTTTGGGGACGTCGTCGGGCGCAACCTGCTCCGGGACTTCTTCCTCGGCGACCAGAGCTGGGTGCCGGAGGAGGACCGCGAGGCCATCGCGCGTGGGCACGTCGCGGACCTGAGGGCGACTCTTGCGCGCAGGCCTACCGCACGGCCGTTGGTCGACGAGTTGATGGCGAGCCCGATGTTCGCGCGGTTGTGGGCAGGGCACGACGTGGCGGTGCGCCGGATGGCCCGCAAACGCCTGCGGCACCCGGAGGTCGGGCTGCTGGAGTTCGACTGCGAGGTGCTCAGCGCGCCCGAGCACGACCAGCGTCTCGTGATCCACGTCGCACCGGAGGGCAGCGTCACCGCGGCGCGGCTGGCTCTGCTGGTGAGCGCGGACGAAGCCGCAGGTAGGATGCCTGAACCGTGGACTCTCGTACCCGTCTCCCCGTCGTCGGAATGATCGGCGGCGGGCAGCTCGCCCGCATGACGCACCAGGCCGCGATCCCGCTCGGGCAGTCGCTTCGCGTGCTCGCAGTGTCCGAGAACGACCCCGCCGCGCTCGTCGCGCGGGACGTCGTCCTCGGCACGCACACCGACCTCGACGCGTTGCGCGCGTTCGCGAAGGGCTGCGAGGTCGTCACGTTCGACCACGAGCAGGTGCCGGGTGAGCACCTCCGCACGCTCGTCGCCGAGGGTGTGAAGGTGCACCCCGGCCCGGACGCGCTGCAGTACGCGCAGGACAAGCTGAAGATGCGCGTGCGCCTCGCCGAGCTGGGACTGCCGGTGCCGCCGTTCGCGGAGGTGCACGACGTCCGCGACGTGCTCCGCTTCGGCGCGGAGAACGGCTGGCCGTGCGTGCTGAAGTCGATCCGCGGCGGCTACGACGGCCGCGGCGTGTGGATGCTGAACACACCGCAGAGCGCCGAGCGGGTCGTGCCCGAGCTGCTGGAGGCCGGGACGCCGTTGATGGTCGAGCAGTGCGTGCCGATGCGCCGCGAGCTGGCCGCCGTCGTGGCGCGCTCGCCGTTCGGGCAGGGCGCCGCCTGGCCGGTCGTCGAGACCGTGCAGTCCGACGGCATCTGCGTCGAGGTGCTCGCCCCCGCTCCCGCGCTGGACGGCGCCGAGGCGCAGGAACTCGCGCTGAAGGTCGCCGAGGCGCTGGGCGTCGTCGGTGTGCTGGCCGTCGAGCTGTTCGAGACCGCGGACGGCGTCGTCGTGAACGAGCTCGCGATGCGCCCGCACAACTCGGGCCACTGGTCGATCGAGGGCGCGCGGACGTCCCAGTTCGAACAGCACCTGCGCGCCGTCCTCGACTACCCGCTGGGCCGCACGGACCTGATGGCGCCGGCCGTCGTCATGGCGAACGTGCTGGGAGCTGCGGAAACGCCCGCGATGGGCCCGGACGAGCGCGTGCACCACCTGTTCGCGCGGTTCCCGGACGCGCACGTGCACCTGTACGGCAAGGAGGAACGGCCGGGCCGCAAGGTCGGCCACGTGACGTTCCTCGGCAACGACATGACCGACGTCCGCTCGCGCGCACGGCTCGCGGCGGACTGGCTCTCCACGGGCGTCTGGTCAGACGGATACGACATTCACGGCGAAGAGCGGAGCGCGGAGTGACTCAGGTTGGCGTGATCATGGGCAGTGACTCGGACTGGCCGGTGATGAAGGCGGCCACCGAGGCGCTCGCCGAGTTCGACGTGCCGTTCGAGGTGAGCGTCGTCTCCGCCCACCGCACCCCGCAGCGCATGCTCGACTACGCCGGTTCGGCCGCTTCCCGCGGGTTGAAGGTGATCATCGCGGGCGCCGGCGGCGCGGCCCACCTGCCCGGCATGGTCGCCTCGGCCACCGTGCTCCCGGTGATCGGCGTGCCCGTCCCGCTGAAGTACCTCGACGGCATGGACTCGCTGCTCTCGATCGTGCAGATGCCCGCGGGCGTCCCCGTCGCCACGGTCTCCGTGGGTGGGGCCAGGAACGCCGGCCTCCTGGCCGTCCGGATGCTGGCTTCTTCCGACGTCGCGCTGCAGGAACGCATGGCGCGCTTCCAGGCAGAACTCGAGCAGCTCGTACTAGACAAGGACGCGGCTCTGCAGAAGTCCCTCTGAGTGCTCAACAGCACACCGGCGCCCGTGGTGAACGGGCGCTAACATCGTGCCGAGTACTCGCTACCGGGAGGTAACAAGGTGAACCCGAGCTTCGGCACCTACCAGCTCGCCGAGGAGCACGAGGCGCTGCGAGAGGCCGTCCGCTCGCTCGCCGAGAAGGAGATCAAGCCGCACGCGGCCGAGGTCGACGAGAACGAGCGCTTCCCGGTAGAGGCACACAACGCCCTGGTCAAGGCGGGCTTCGCGGCCGTCCACGTGCCTGAGTCGTACGACGGCCAGGGCGCGGACTCCGTCGCCACCTGCATCGTGATCGAGGAGGTGGCCCGCGTCTGCGCGTCCTCCTCCCTGATCCCGGCCGTGAACAAGCTCGGCACGATGCCGATCCTGCTCTCGGCCTCCGAAGAGCTGAAGCAGCTCGTCATGCCGTCCATCGCCTCGGGCGAGGCCATGGCCTCCTACGCCCTGTCCGAGCGCGAGGCGGGCTCCGACACCGCGTCCATGCGCACCCGCGCGGTCCGCGACGGCGACGACTGGGTCCTCAACGGCACCAAGTGCTGGATCACCAACGCCGGCGAGTCCACCTGGTACACCGTCATGGCCGTGACGGACCCCAACGCGGCCAAGAAGTCCGCGGGCATCTCGGCGTTCGTCGTGCACAAGGACGACCCGGGCTTCTCGGTCGGCCCCAAGGAGCGCAAGCTCGGCATCAAGGGCTCGCCGACCCGCGAGATCTACTTCGAGAACTGCACGATCCCTTCTTCGCGCATCATCGGCGAGCCGGGCACGGGCCTCAAGACGGCGTTGAAGACGTTGGACCACACGCGTCCCACGATCGGCGCCCAGGCAGTCGGCATCGCCCAGGGCGCGCTGGAGGCCGCGGTCGCGTACGTCAAGGACCGCAAGCAGTTCGGCAAGTCCATCTCGGACTTCCAGGGCGTCCAGTTCATGCTGGCCGACATGGCGATGAAGATCGAGGCGGCCCGCCACATGGTCTACGTCGCCGCGGCCAAGGCAGAACGAGGCGAGCCGAACATCGGCTTCATCACGGCGGCCGCCAAGTGCTTCGCCTCCGACGTGGCCATGGAGGTCACCACCGACGCCGTCCAGCTGTTCGGCGGCGCGGGCTACACCCGCGACTTCCCGGTGGAGCGCATGATGCGCGACGCCAAGATCACCCAGATCTACGAGGGCACGAACCAGATCCAGCGCGTCGTCATGTCGCGCGCCGTCCTCAACGGCTAGAGGCTCCGCGTCGTCGTCCCGCTCACCTCATCGAGCGGGACGACGACGCAGCCGCGCAGCTCGCGGATTACCGCCGAGGCGAGTACCCGGCGCACTGCGGGGTCGTCGTACGTGAAGTTCCCGGCAGCAGCGATCGTCGGCACCAACACGCTCTTCTTGTAGAGCACTCCCCGGACGCCCACGACCGGGCAGTCCTTCACGCGCACGGTCACCGCTCCCCGTTGCAGCGCAGGACACATGCGCATCGCCACCGGAACGCACGCCAGGCACACCGGCGGCTCGACGGAAGCCATCCCGTTCGGCCACTTCGGCCAGTCGCCGCGATGATCTCGTTGCAGCCACAGGACTCCGTCGTCGTTCACGTCCGCCGGACCGCCGCAAACCTGACACAGCAACAGTTCCATCGCGCGCCTTTGCCGCAGCGGATGGACTCTCGCGAACTCTGGCCGTCCAACCCGGTGCCGCAATGCGGTCTGCTGCCACAGCACCCCGTGCCGGTCGCGGTCGCTCAGCAACTCGGTGGCAAACCCGATGCTGTGGTCAGCCCGCTCGACCAGCGTGCACGGCAGGTCCTGTTCAGCACTCCACGCGGTGACGTACGGCGCGATGACACCAGGCATGTCGGCCACCCGTTCTTTATAGAACTTACCTCAGCCAGTGAAGCAAGTTCTATAAAGAACTGCAAGTCAGTCTTCTGCGGTGAACTTGTACTCGAGGATGTAGGCCGCCGAGTCGAGGACCATCTCGCTGACCTCGACGGGCTGGTCGGAGGCGGTGTACGCGGTCCTCGTGATCAGGACGATCGGCATGTCCGGCGTGAGGTCGAGGGCCTTGCGCTCAGCTTCACGCGGCGTGCGCACCCGCAGTTCTTCGCGGAACCTGACGGGTTCGTGGCCGAGGTCCCTGAGCCTGGCGTAGGCGCCGCCGTCGCCGGTGTCGATCTCGGTGATCGCGGAGTCCGCGACCAGGGACTCCGGGTAGTACGACGTCGCGACCTGCACCGGCTTGTCGTCGACCACGTAGGTGCGCCGCCGGACGACCGCGGTGGCGTTCTCGCCGAGTTCCAGCACCGCGGCGATCGGAGCGGGCGGGACCTCCACGGCGACGGAGACGTTCTCCGTCCTCGGACGCGTGCCGACGTCGGTGGCCCAGATCGGCCGGCCCGATCCCCATGACGCGCTCGACCGCAGCCGGTCGGGAGACACGCGCCGGATCGGCTTGAACTCGCGGACGAACGTTCCGGAGCCCCGCTTCGCGATGATCAGGCCTTCGGACTTCAGCACGTCCAAGGCGTGACGCGCGGTCAGGTTCGCGACGCCGTAGCGGCTGATGATGTCGTTCTCGCCGGGAACCTTGCTGCCGGGCGGGAGCTCGCCGGAGTCGATCTGCCGCCGGAGGTCGTCCGCGATCTCGCGATAGCCAACCCGCCCTGGCTGGGCGCTGTCGGTCACGAGCTACCTCCTCGGCGGGGTGTATGTACAGCGACCAAAGTACCCGGCGCCCCCGCCAGGCCGTTCAGCACTCGTCCAGCGATCCGGCGATCATCGCGCCCAACCAGTTGGCGTAGCCGAGGTTCAGGCTCTCCCACTCGGGCAGCCCCGGCTCCAACTGGTGCACCGCCAGCCGCCCTTTCCCGGTGACGGCCAACGCGTACCGGTCCCCGCGAACGTGCTCGGCGACCAGCATCCGCCCGTCCTCGACGTGCACCGCCGGCAACTCGGCGGACCCGCTCCCGAACACGCGGAGCCGCCCGTCGACCACCAGCCCGCCGGTGTGCAGCACCACCGCGCCCAGCCACGAGTCAGCCGCGATGCCCAGTTCCGCCACGAGCGCGGGCGCCTGAGAGCTCGGCTCCAGCACGGTCACCGGGTACGGCGACGCGGCGACGGACCGGGTCACCGCCTCCCACGCGGACTTCTTCACGCCGCGCAGTCTCGCAGCTGTCAGGGCACCACCGACAAGAACGTCAGGCCGCCACGCAGGTGCCGATCGCCTCGCCCACCGCGCCCTTCGCCCCCAGCACGCAAGGCGACGAAGCCGTCAGGGACTTGTCGGCGAGCTGCTGCCCGAACGCGATCGCCACGTTCATCATCCGCGTCGGGCTCCCGCTGTCCACGGCCGCCTTCACCGCCGCGGAACGTGCTTCCTCGGTGGTGCAAGAAAGATCCGTGCCGAACCCGGCAACGCGGGGCAGCCACAGGGCCTGGCTGCCGGCGCTGCACGGCACGACGTCCCAGCGGGTGGCAGACGCGTGCGCCGAAGGTGCGGACAGCACGGCGGTGCCGAGCACGAGGGCCAGAGCAACGAGGAAACGTCCCATGGCCCAGAACGTAACCACAGCCGACGCCCACTACCGGGGGAACCGTTGGCGCGAAAGGTGATTACGCAGTGAGAACAGGCCACAAAGGACCTACAGCGTGGCGAGGACCTCGGCCAGGCGCTCGTAGGAGCGGCCCGCTCCGTCGGACATGCCGGTGGCGAGCACGGCGTCACGGGCTTCCTGCGACACCAACGTCATGGTGGTGGTCATGACGGTCTGGCCGCCCTCCTCCACGAAGGTAACCGTCGTCAGCGCCGGCGGGTTGTCCTCGAAGATCTCGGTGTTGACGATCCGGGAGAACGGCGTGACCTCGGTGTACTCGCCGTACATCTCGAACGCCGACGAGCCGTCCGGCTGGGCCCAGCCGTAGCGCCACTTGCCGCCCACGCGCAGGTCGACCTCGCAGATCGGCATCTCCCAGCCGTCGGGGCCGAGCAGCCAGCGGCGGAGCAGCTCAGGCGTGGTGAAAGCCTTCCACACCAACGAAGCCGGCGCGTCGAACGTGCGCGACATCGCGATCTCGGTGTCGGACGGGAGGGTCACGGTCGTGCCGAACTTGACGGTGGTCATTTCTCGTTCTCCTTCATCTCGGTCAACAGCTCGTCCAGGCGTGCGTAGCTCGCATCCCAGAAGCGGCGGTAGTTCTCTGCCCACACGGAAACCTCCCGCAGAGGTGTCGCGTCGAGTTGGCAGGGACGCCACTGGGCCTCCCTGCCGCGGGTGATCAGGCCTGCCTTCTCCAGCACGCGCAGGTGTTTGGAGATCGCCGGGCCGCTGATGTCGAACGGCTCGGAGAGCTCCTTCACCGTTGCCGGACCGTCCGTGAGCCGCGCGAGGATCGCGCGACGGGTCGGGTCCGCCAGTGCGGCGAAGGTGGCGCTCAGCTGGTCCATCTCGTACCTAACCACTTGGTTATCTAACCTCTGGGTTAAGTAGACCCATGGACCGCGCGCCTGTCAACCCCAACTTCAAGATCAACAGACGGATAGCGCTTTCCAATGTGGTGCATCAAAAGCGAAAATGGGCCGGATGGACCGGGTTCTAAGAGGCATGGAATCGGAGCGGGACTGAACAGAGTAATGTCCAAATTGCCGCTGGACAGCAGGTCAGAGGCCTCGCTACGTTCGAAAAGCCGCAAGTGAACCTCGTTTAGTGAGGTATTTCGAATGAGAGCGAAAAGAACTGTTTCTTTAGCGTTTGGATTTGTGCTGGCAGCTGCCGTGCTCGTGCCGACCGCGCAGGCGGCACCGAACGGCAGCTCCAGCAGCCTGGCCAGAACCTCCGACAACAAGATCCAGACGACCGCCTCGGTCGAGCAGTACTGGACCGCGGAGCGCATGGCCACCGCGATCCCGGCGCAGGCCCCTGCCACGGTGAAGGCCGCTACCCCACACCAGCCCTCGGGTCGTGCGGGCAGCATCGAGGGCGTCGCACCCTCGGTGAAGGTCCAGAACCAGCAGGCGCAAGGCATCGGGACGATGCTCAACGAGTCGCAGACGGTCGGGAAGGTGTTCTTCACCAACCCGCAGAACGGCCTGAACTACGTCTGCTCCGGCGCGACCGTCAGCAGTGGCAAGAGGAAGCTCGTCCAGACGGCGGGCCACTGCGTGCACGGCGGCGCCGGCGGTACCTGGATGTCCAACTGGGCGTTCGTGCCCCGCTACCGCAACGGCGCGCGGCCGTTCGGCACGTGGAGCGCGTACACGTTGACCACGCGCACGGCGTGGATCAACTCCAGCAGCCTCGACGAGGACATGGGCATCGTCGTCATGAACACCCTCGGCGGCAACTCGATCGCCAACGTCGTGGGTGGCAACGGGTTGCGCTGGAACTGGGGCTACTCGGTGTTCGTCACGATCCTCGGCTACCCTGCGGGTCCGCCGTTCACCGGTGAGCTGCAGTACTTCTGCCAGGGCACGACGTGGGCCGGCGAAGGCCAGCAGTTGCGTGCCTGGTGCAACATGACCGGCGGTTCGTCCGGCGGTCCGTGGTTGCAGGACTACAACGACCAGAACGGGCTGGGCTACATCAACAGCGTGGTCAGCCACCGCCACAGCGACCCGAACCAGATGGACGGGCCGTACTTCGACAACGACATCAAGAGCCTCTACGACTTCGCGGAGTCACTGTCCCCGTGACGTCGAATTCCGTTGGCCGGGCGCGGAGATCCCGCTCCCGGCCTTCGGGCAACCAATCGCCCGCCACCCTCCGTCCTAGCCACATGAGCACCCGAGCCGTACTCGCCGTCCTGCTCCTCACCGCCACGGCCGCCTGCTCCGGCGCGCCGGACAGCAGCCAGGGCGCGAACCTGCGCGGCCAGGTCTACGTCTCGTCGTCCGTGCAGGAGCAGGGCAAGCCGCGCGCCCTGGTCGAGGGCACGAGCATCGAGCTCAGATTCACCGACGACGACCGGCTCCTCGCCAGTGCGGGCTGCAACCAGATGCAGGGCCCGGTGACGCTCGACGACGGCAGGATCTCCGTCGCCGACCTCGGCATGACGGCGATGGGCTGCCCCAAACCCGAGCTGCACGAACAGGACACGTGGCTGTCGAAGCTCCTCACCGCCAAGCCCGCGTGGAAGCTCGACGGCACCGATCTCGTCATCACCGGCAGCGACGCGGAGATCGTGCTGGCGACCGAGAAGCCCGCCACCCTGGAGGGCGCCTGGACCGTCGACGGCATCGTCGCGAAGGACTCCGTGTCGTCCGTTCCGGCGGGCGCCAAGGCGACGATCACGTTCAAGGACGGCACCATCGCGGTCGACACGGGCTGCAACCTGAACGGCACCCCGCACCCGTACGAGCTGGACGGCAAGAAGATCAAGGCGGAGCTCGGCCCCGTCACCAAGAAGGGATGCGGCCCCGAGGGCGAGGTCGAGCAGGCCGTGCTCGACGCGTTCACGGGTAGCGAGACCACGTACGCGATCAACCGCTCCACGCTCACCCTGACCGGCGCGTCGGGTGCCGGCGTGACGCTCAAGAAGTAGGGCAGGCCATGGGACTCCGCGCAACGGTCGTCGTCCTCACCTTGCTCGTCGCCGGATGCGGCGCCCAGCAGTCCGGGGGAGCAGGAAACACCCTGCGGGGCAAGGATTTCACGTCAACCTCGGTCACCGACCAGGGCAAGCCGCGCGCCCTGGTCGAGGGCACGAGGATCGAGCTGAGGTTCACCGACGACGGCAGGCTGCTCGCCGACGCCGGCTGCAACCACATGGGCGGCCAGGTGAGCACGGACGGAGGCAAGCTCGCGGTCGACGGTCTCAGCGTCACCGACATGGCCTGTCCCGAGCCCGGTACGGGGGAGCAGGACGCCTGGCTGTCGAAGCTGCTCACCGCCCAGCCGTCCTGGCGGCTCGACGGCGAGAACCTCGTGGTCACCGGCTCGAACGCGGAGATCGTGCTCAAACCCGAGCAGCCCGCCACGCTGGAGGGCACCTGGACCGTTGACGCCCTCCTGCGGCTGGACGGCGCTTCGCCCGTGCCCGAAGGCGCGAAGGTGACCGTCACCTTCAAGGACGGCACTGTCGCCGTGGACAGCGGCTGCAACCGCAACGGCAACGCCGTGCCCTACGTGCTGGAGGGCAAGACGATCAAGGCGCGGCTCGGGCCCCAGACCCTCAGGTCGTGCGGCGCGGTGGACGCGGTCGAGGCCGCCGTGAACACGGCGTTCGAGACCGGTTCGGTCACCTACGAGATCAACCGCTCCACGCTCACCCTGAGCAACGCCGCGGACTCGGGCGTTCAGCTGCGGAAGTGACCTGCGAACCTAAGGACTCGCTGTTGGCTTCCTGTCGAAATCATGAGGTCGTTCAAACCTGCACTACTTTTGGTTCGAGGTTGAACGACCTATGGCTGAACAGGATCGGGGAGCAAACAACATGGTCAAGGACATCGCCGCACTCATCGGGCGCATCGCCGTCGGCATCGTCTTCGTCGCGCACGGCTGGCAGAAGTTCACCGAGTGGGGCATGGCCGGCACCGCCGGGTCTTTCGACAAGATGGGCGTGCCGCTGCCGACGCTGTCCGCCTGGTTCGCCGCGGTCGTCGAGCTCGCCGGTGGCCTCGCGCTGATCGCCGGCGTGGCGCTGCCCGCCGTGGGCATCCTGCTCGCGGCCGACATGCTCGGCGCGTGGCTGCTCGTGCACCTGCCGAACGGCCTGACCGGCGAGGGCGGCGCGGAGCTCGTGATCGTGCTCGGCGCGGCCGCCCTGGCGCTCGGCTTCAACGGTGGTGCCTACTCGCTGGACCGCGTGCTGTTCAAGAACAACAAGATGCTCAACCCAGCTGCTGCGTGATCTTCTCGCTGTCCCGGCGCGCGGCCGTCCGGCCCGCGTCGGGACTGCTCACCTGCACGAGTGAGCCACCGGCCGCGAGCACGGCCAGAAACCCTTCCAGCACAGCGGTTGCGGAGTCCCACTCCAGAGTGGACAGCAAGCGCGGTTCGGAGCCCAGCTTCTCGCCCGCCGCACGAGCGGCCGCGACCACCTCGTCCACAGTGGACTCGCCCAGAGCGGGTGCGTCACCAGGAACCGGTTCCCACGGCAGGAAGTCGTCGCCGTGCACGCGCACGTCGTCGTTGTAGTCGACCGGCGCGCCCGAACCCAGGCCCAGCGGGTGCAGCGACGCCACGGCCACGACGTCCGCGTCCGCCGTGCCACCGGGCGGCACGATCGCCACCTTCGCCGGAACGTCGGCCCCGACCACGCGGGCACCGGCCCACCAGGCGCCGAGCAGCACGCCGACGGTCGCCCAGTGCGCGGGCAGCAGGACCGCCACCGCGTCACCCGGCTCGACGTCGTGCTCGTCGCGCAGCCAGTTCGCCGTCTTCGCGGCCCAGTTCTTCACCGTCGCCCGCGACAGCTCGATCCGCGTGTCCGCCGCGTCGTCGTAGTGCGTGATCAGCGGACGGCCGGGATCGGCCTTGAGCAACGGCGTGAAGAGGATCTCGGTGACGCTCACGCGGTGACTCCTAGTCGACGCAGGGCACATCCTGACGGGCCTCGACGGCGTGCGCGCCGTCCAGCGAGAGCAGCTTTTCAGGACCGAACCGCGACGGCGCGGCCGGGGTCGAGGACACCACCGACGACGAGGAAGGCGGCGTGGGCGTCGCGGTCTCGCCGATCTGCTGCGCCACCCACGCCTTCACGGCCTCGCGGTCCACCGTCACGATGCTCTGCCCGCGCTCGTTGCGGGCGTCGATGCTCGTCACCGGGATCGTGGCGAACTCCACGTTGCCCGACGCGAGGCCCTGCGCCTGCGCCGCCAGCGTCGCCAGGTCGAGCTTCTGGTCCACCACAACGGACTTCGACACGGCGTCCAGCAGGCCGCTCATCTTGCCGGGGTCGGTGAACGTGCCTGCGGACAGCAGCTGCTTCATCGCCTGCGACATGAACACCTGCTGCCGCGTGATGCGACCCAGGTCACCACCGGGCATGTTCCGCTGCCGCACGAACGACAGCGCGTCACCGCCCGAGATCGTCTGCGGCCCCGCGCGGAAGTTCGCGCCGGAGTTCGGGTCCGACGTACCGGCCTTCAGGCACACCTGCACGCCACCGATGACCTCGGTCAGCAGGTAGAAGCCGTAGAGGTTGATCTCCGCGTAGTGGTCGACGCGCATGCCCGTGAGGTCCTGCACGGCCTGGACGAGTGCCTTGCGGCCCGCCTCGTCGGACCGCCGTTCGCGCTCGGCCTGGTCGCTCACGCCCTCAGCCTGCAGCCGTTCCGCGGTCAGGTACTTCACCGCGCCGTAGGCAGCGTTGATCTTGTCGTCGCGGTAGCCGGCGATCGGCAGGTACGTGTCGCGGGGAATCGAGATCGCGCTCGCCTTGCCTCCGTTGCGGGGCACGCGCATCACGATGATCGTGTCCGTGTTCACCGTGTCGGTGCCCTCGGTGCGCAGCTTGCGCAACACGTCCGCGGGAAGCGGGCGGCCCTGGGCGTCCGTCCGGCTGTCGCTGCCCACCAGCAGGATGTCGATCGCGCCGTCGTCCACGGGCGGCGAGTTCGGGATGTCCTCCAGCACCTGGAGGATCTGCGTGGTGTTGGTGTTCTGCTGCACCAGCCGCAGCGCGGTCCAGAAGTAGCCGGAGAACGCCAACGTTGTCACGGCCACCAGCGCGACGACCGTACGGCCCAGCACCCGTGCGGTCTTCTTCGCGCGTGCGGCAGTGCTCAACGTCCGGCCCCCTGTTGCTGTTTCTGACCCGCTCAGCGTAACTATCGTCAGAGCGTTACGCCGGGTTTCAGTTGACGCAGACGAGCCCGCCGGCCGTGATCGGAGGGGTGCTGGAGCTCGCGGCCGTCGAGGTGCCGGGAACGCCCTGGACGTCGACGTCGCTGTCGTCCGGCGCCTGGTAGTCACCGCCGACGAAGACCTGCACCTGTCCCTTTCGGACGGACGCGTCCTCCTCGACCTGCACGTTCTGGCCGAGCTCCGCCGCGACCTTGCGCGCGGAGCCCTCCTCGCCGGTCGCGTACTTCACGACGGTGGTGTCGCTGTTCTGCGCCGAGGCCACCGCGCCGCGCTGGAAACCCTTGGCGGCCAACGTGTTCATCACCTGCGACGCGAGGCCCTGGACGCCGGCCGCGTTGTAGACCGCGACGGTGATCGCCGAGTTCGGCGGCGCGGGCAGGGTCGTCGTGGTCACCGGGGCGGAGTTGCTCGTCGACGGCCTGTCGGCCGCCAGCGACGTGATGAACTGCCGCACCTCGGCGGGGTTCACCGGCAGCACGTTGCCGTCGCTGTAGGTGTCCGTCGGGTCGCCCACCGGGATCGTCTTGAACTCGAAGTTGCCGCCCACCAGGCCCTGCATCTGCTCGGCGAACGTCGTGATGTCCCAGCCGGAGCTGAGGATCACCGACTTCTGCACCGCCTCGACCAGGCCGTTGAGCTTGGCCGGGTCGGTCAGCGTGCCGGTCGACAGCACCTTCTTCGCGAGCGCGCCGATGAACACCTGCTGGCGCACGATCCGGTCGAGGTCGCCGCCGGGGAGGTTCTTGCGCTGCCGCACGAACGACAGCGCGCCCGCGCCCTCGATCGTCTGCGGGCCGGCCTGGAAGTTCGCGCCGGAGTCGCGGTCGGACGTCGACTCCTTGAGGCAGACCTCGACGCCGCCGATGGCTTTCGTGACCTCGTAGAAGCTCGCGAGGTTGACCTCGGCGTACCGGTCGATGCGCACGGTGCCGCCGGACATGCCCTCGATGGTCTTGATCAACGTCTTGCGGCCGGCCGCCATCGATTCGTCACGGATCCGCTTCTCGTCCGTGACGCCCTCGGAGCGCAGCTTCTGGTCGACGGTGTTGCGCTGGCGGGCGAACGCCGAGTTGAGCTTGTGCTTGCCGAACCCGTCCGCCATCTCGACGTAGGAGTCGCGGGGGAACGAGATCGCGACCGCGCGCGTCCCGTCGACCGGGATGTGCACGAGGATCATGGTGTCGGTGTTCTGCTCGCCGTCGGCGATGCCGCCGTTGAGCATGGCGAGCACCTCCTCCGACAGCGGGTTGCCCTGCGCGTCGGTGCGGCTGTCCATGCCGACCAGCAGGATGTCCACCGCGCCGTCGAGCGGCTTGGGGCCCTGGACGGTCACCTCGTCGGAGATGACGTCGGTCTTGACGATGCCGTCGTTCGCGTTGCGCAGCTTGGTCCAGCCGTACGACGTGACGAGAAGCACAGCGACCGAGACGACCGCCACGATCGTCTTCCCGGCCAGGAGGAATGCGCGGAAAGCCGCGGACGGTCGGGTGGCCACCACCCTGACCGGCAGAGTTCTGCCTTCCACAGCCGTTTCCTCCCCCACCACACCGAGTTTAGACGTTTATAAGTCACACGACGTGACATTGCTGTGGGTTGCAGCGATTAGGGAAGTGACAGACTGCTGTCGGGGAACACCACGGGAGGAATTGGCATGCGCGTACTGGTGACAGGTGGGGCCGGGTTCATCGGCTCGCACTACGTGCGGGAGTTGGTGAGCGGGTCCTACCCGGGGTTCGCCGGTGCCGAAGTGGTGGTGCTCGACAAGCTCACCTACGCGGGCAGCGAGACCAATCTCGCGCCGGTGGCGGGCAAGTTCGAGTTCGTCCAGGGCGACATCTGCGACGCCGCGCTGGTCGCGGAGCAGATGCGCGGCGTCGACGTGGTCGTGCACTTCGCGGCCGAGTCGCACGTGGACAGGTCGATCACCGGATCCGCGGAGTTCGTCCTCACGAACGTCCTCGGCACGCAGACGCTGCTCCAGGGCGCCCTGAACGCGGGCGTGGGCCGGTTCGTGCACGTGTCGACGGACGAGGTCTACGGCTCGATCGAGACCGGTTCCTGGACCGAGACGCACGTCCTCGAACCGAACTCGCCGTACTCGGCCTCGAAGGCCTCCTCGGATCTCCTCGCGCGCGCGTTCCACCGCACGCACGGTCTGCACGTGAGCATCACACGGTGTTCGAACAATTACGGGCCGTATCAGTTCCCCGAAAAGGTGATTCCGCTCTTCGTCACCAATTTGATCGACGGCAGGAACGTGCCTCTCTACGGTGACGGCCTCAACGTCCGCGACTGGCTGCACGTCGCGGACCACTGCCGGGGCATCGCGCTCGTCGCCGAGGGCGGCCGGGCGGGCGAGATCTACAACATCGGCGGCGGCACCGAGCTCACCAACCGCGAGCTGACCGAGAAGCTGCTGGTCGCGACGGGTCGTGACTGGTCGGCCGTCGAGCCGGTGCAGGACCGCAAGGGCCATGACCGCCGCTACTCGGTCGACATCTCCAAGATCGCCTCCGAGCTGGGCTACGCGCCGCAGGTCGACTTCACCGCCGGTCTCGCGGACACGGTCGAGTGGTACCGCGAGAACCGCGCGTGGTGGGAGCCGCTCAAGGAGCGCGCGGCGCTGGCGAAGGGCTGATCGTCCGTGATCCTCGTTCCCGGTGGTCGTGGCCAGCTCGGTCACGACCTCGCTGAGCTGTCCTCCGGCGTCCGCGCGCTGTCGTCCGCCGAGCTGGACGTGACGAAGGTGACGGCCGCGGACCTGGCCGGCGCCACCGCGGTGATCAACTGCGCCGCCTACACCGCCGTCGACGCGGCCGAGACCGACGAGGACCGCGCGTTCGCGGTCAACGCCGTCGGTCCCGGCCTGCTCGCGGAGGCGTGCGCGTCGCTGGGCATCCCGCTGGTCCAGGTCTCGACGGACTACGTCTTCTCCGGCGACGGCGACCGCCCGTACGAGCCGTCCGACCCGGTGGGCCCGAAGTCCGCCTACGGGCGCACGAAGCTCGAAGGCGAACGTCGCGTGCTGGAGTCGGGCGGTTACGTCGTGCGCACGTCGTGGGTCTACGGCGTGGGCGGCTCGAACTTCGTGAAGACCATGGCGTCGCTGGAGTCCTCGCGGCCGTCGCTGTCCGTTGTGGACGATCAACGCGGCGCCCCCACGTGGTCGCGCGACCTCGCCGCCGGACTGCTCGAACTGGCCTCGGTGCTGCCGGCTCAGCGCTTGCTGCACGCGACCGGCGGCGGCGAGACGACGTGGTTCGGCTTCGCGCAGGCCATCTTCGAGGAGCTGGGCGCCGACCCGTCACGGGTGATGCCCTGCACCACCGCGGACTTCCCCCGACCGGCTCCGCGACCCGCCTACTCGGTGCTGTCGGGTGCGGCGTGGGCAGCAGCGGGACTGCGCCCTTTGCCGCACTGGCGAAGCGCCCTTTCGGAGGCGTTCCAGGCGGGCGTGGTAGCTCCCCGTGCTGGTGCTGCGCCATTGGGGTGACCGGTCTGGCACGCCCGTGCCGAGTGCGGGACCCTTTTCGGCATGTTCGATTCCGGGCGCACACATCCGCGCCCCGCGACAGAAGAATCCGATCGGCGGCGCTTCCTCACCTGCGTCGCCGTTGTCACGGGCTCGCGGCAGGTTTCGATGAGCCAGCTCGACAAGCGCTCGCCGAGGCCGCACTCTCGGTGAAGTCGTTGGGGCGTCAGGTCTTCCTGACGCCCCCCAACGTCAGGCCCTGCTCCGCTGGTACGCCTCGACCGTCTTCTCGGCGCATCGCCGCCAGGTGAACCC
The DNA here is from genome assembly GCF_050936595.1 of Lentzea sp. CA-135723. Lineage (NCBI taxonomy): Bacteria > Bacillati > Actinomycetota > Actinomycetes > Pseudonocardiales > Pseudonocardiaceae > Lentzea > Lentzea sp. CA-135723. The sequence goes on from NZ_JBNJMK010000001.1 coordinate 6,684,839, forward strand.
GGACGCGTGCGCCCGCCGTTCGCTCTGCGCTTCCGGGGTCGCGGGTGCCGCCACGGCCCGGGCCAGCCCGTCGGCGAGCGCCTCGACGTCGCCGACCGGCACGTGCAGTGCGTGCCCGCCCGCCACCTCGCGCAACGCGGGTACGTCCGAACAGACCACGGGAACGTTGCACGCCAGCGCTTCCAGCACCGGCAGCCCGAAGCCCTCGTCCCGCGACGGCAGCACCAGCGCCGTGGCGCCCGCGACGACCGACCGCAGGTGCACGTCCGGCAGGTACCCGGTCCGCAGCACGCGACCGTCCACACCGGACCGACCGGGTCCGACGATCACCAGCGGCGGCAGCGACGGGTCGGAGGCGTGGGCCTTGACCAGGTACTCCAACCCCTTGCGGGGCCCGTCCGCGCCGACGAACAGCAGGTACTCCGACGGCAGCCCGAGCCGTCCGCGCAACGTGGCGGAGGGCGGCCGGGACGCGAACCAGGCGGGGTCGACGCCCAGCGGCGTCACGACGATCTTCTCCAGCGGCACCGAGAACCGGTCCGCCACCACGGACGCGACGGCCGCGGTCGGCGTGCAGATCACGTCCGCGCGCGCGGCCGACAGGCGGACGAGCTCCGGCAGCCGGCGGTCGGACGGCGGCAGGTCGCCGGGCGCGTCCAGGAACGCCAGGTCGTGGATCGTGACGACCCGGCCGGCCCGCACGGCGGGCGGCAGCACGAAGTTCGTGCCGTGCATGACGTCGGAGAACCCGGCCAGCATCTCCACCGGCGGGAACGGGGCGCGCAGCCACATCTGCCGCAACGCCCGTGCCGCCACTGGCAGGCCGCGGGCCGTCACGTCGTGCGGCAACACCGTCCGCAACGCGCGCCAGCCGCGCAACGTGAACGCCACGGCGCGCACGTCGACCTCCTCCGGCATGGAGGCCAGTTCTTCCGCCAGAGCCGCCGTGTAGCGGCCGATGCCGGTGCGATGTCCGAGCAGGGGTGTGCCGTCGAGCAGCACGGAGAGGGGTTTCTTGGGGGATCTAGCCATGCTTGCCACCACGCGCGATCTTGCGCAGACGCCCCGTCGCCCGCTTGGCCAACTCGGTCGGGCCGCCCGCGTCCAGGTACTCGCGCACCAGCAGCAGGTCCCGCTTCACCTTGTCCGACCTGGTCAGCCCTGGTGTGCGCACCATGGGGGCCGAGCCGGGCAGACGGTCCGCGGCGGGCCTGGGGTTGCGGCAGAACTCGGCCAGCGGCGCGAGTGCCGTCTCCCAGGTGAACCGTTCGCGTACGACGGCGATGCGCTCACGGCACGCGGCCGCGAACTCCTCGTCGTAGAGCACCTTCTCCAGTGCGCCGGCGAGCGCCTCCGGGTCCTCCGGTGGCACGACGACGCCCAAACCTTCCCGCAGCACCAGGTCCGCGAACGAGTCGCCGGACGTGGTGACGATCGGCAGCCCCGCCCACAGGTAGTCGAGCACCCGCGTGCGGAACGCGAACGTGGTCTCCACGTGCTCGTAGTGCGTGGTGACACCGCAGTTCGCGTCGAGCAGCCAGTTCTGCCGCTCGTGGTAGGGCACCCACCCGTCGTTGAAGAACACGTGCTCGCCGGTCAGCCCCAACTGCGCGGACAGCGCCCGCGTCTGGCCGGCGATGTCCATGTCCGGGACCTCGGGGTTCGGGTGCTTCATGCCGAGGAAGTACAGCTTCGCGGACGGCCGCCGCCTGCGCAGGTGGTCCATGGCCTCGATCAGCGACAGCGGGTCGAACCAGCTGTAGACGCCACCCGCCCAGATCACGACCTTGTCCGCGTCCGTCACACCCGGCACCACGCCCTTGATCGCGGGGCCGGTGCGCTGCGGCGGTTTGCCGGACAGTCCGAAGGGGACGATCCCGAGCAACGACTGGGTCGTGGGGTCGTTGTCGTACAACGCCGGCGTCAACCGGCCCAGCGCGGCCAGGTGGCCGAGCCAGAAGTGCCGCTGCCGTTCCGACGCGCACAGGAAGAAGTCGCCGCGTTCGAGCTGCGTGTTCAGGACCTTGGTGACGGTCTCCAGGTCCAGCGCGCGCTTGTCGTCCGTGTCGTCCTTGCCCTGTTCCAGCAGCTCCAGGTGCATCGGGTCGTACATGTCGCAGACCACGATCTTGGTGGAGGACGCCTTCTTCAGCTCGGCGACCATTTCCAGCGCGTGGCCCTGCAACACGATCACGTCCGCCCACGCGACGTGCGGCGGCAGTTCCTTCGGCCGGGCGCGTTCGACGCCGAACGGGGCGTCGGGCGGCGCGCACAGCGGGTTCGTGGTGACCAGGCGGACCTGGTGCTCGCCGGACAGCACGTCGGCCATGTGCCAGGCGCGGATCGCCGGTCCGGCCATCCGGTCGGAGATCGCGTCGCCGGTGATCACGAGGATCTTGCGCGGCTTGCCGAACACGTCGTCCAGGCCCAGCACGTCGACCAGGATGTCGTGCGCCGCGAGGTAGCGCGGCAGGGGATAGGCCGGTTCCAAGGCCTTGCGCATCAACGGAACGATGTCGGTGTCCGACATCCGGCGCGCGGCCTGCTCGATCTTGCGCGACTTCTGCAGCGACGGCATGGCCTCGACGAACTGGTCGATCGCGAGGAACCCGGCGAGCGCCTGGCGCGGCACCCCGACCGGCGCCTGGTCGTCGGCCGGATCGGCGGGGCGGCGGGTGATCTCCAGCTGCGTGGGATCGATCTCACCGCGGGCCGTCGCGCGGCGCACGCACAGCGCCAGCGCGGCCGGCAGCACCTTCGCCAGCGTCTCGTCGGAGAAGTTCTTGTACAACGACATGAGCGCGTTGCGTTCCAGCAGGTACAGCTCGCGGCTGTGGTCGATCGAGCTCATCGACGCGTGGTGGCGGTGGAACGTGAGCGACGCCGGTTCGTAGCGGACCCGCCAGCCGCGCAGGTTGAGCCGCCAGCCGAGGTCGACGTCCTCGTAGAACATGAAGAACCGCTCGTCGAACCCGCCGAGCTGCTTGTAGAGCTCCGTGCGGACGAACAGCGCGGACCCGGTGCCGAACAGCACGTCCTTCGGGCCGTCGTGGCTGCCGTCGTCGTCCTGGCCCGCGTGCCGCTTGTAGCCCATGCCGAACCAGGTCAGCCCGCCGTCGACGAAGTCGATCTTCTCGCCGTCCCAGTCGAGGACCTTGCTCGCGACCGCGCCCACCGCCGGTTCGGCGTGGAAGACCCTGATGGCGGCCTTGATCCAGTTCCGGTCGGCGCGCGCGTCGTTGTTGAGGAACGCGAGCACCCCGCCCGTGGCGTGGTCGACGCCGAGGTTGCAGCCGCCCGCGAAACCGAGGTTCCGCTCGGACGTGACGACCTTGACGCCCGGCAGCGCGGCCTTGAGCCGTGCGGTGTCGTGCGCCTCGTTGTCGACGACGATGACTTCGAGCAGGTCGGCGGGGTGGTCGACCTCCGCCAGCCCGCGTACGCAGGTGATCGTGTCCTCCGCGCCGCGGTAGTTGACGACGATGACGGACACGAGGGGCAGTGAGGCTCGATCCACGCGCTAAGCCTGCCTCATCACTCTGCGCGCCCGCAGTGTGGTTGCACAGATCAGGAGCAAGACGACAGCCGCGGGCACCCCGAAGACCCACTCGGCCGACCAGTCGTTGCGGTCGGCGAGCAGCGGCCGCATCACCGGGTGCCGCAGGACGGTGGCCGGACCGGGCGCCACCTTCTTCGCCGGCTCACCCCGCACGACGATGCTCAGCGCGGCGCCGTCGGGGCAGGTGACGTGGTGCGCGTAGGCGGGGTTGTCCGGCCCCGGCACGTCCTCGACGCTGGTGATCACGCACGTCTGAGGCGTGCCGAGCGCGTCCATCAACGCCCGGTGACCGTCGCCGAGCAGCACCGCCGTGCCGGGGATCACGACCATGAACGCGGGCAGCACCAGCCACGTCGGGCCGAGCTTGCCGATGCCCCACGCGAACGCGAGCGACAGCAGGAGGCACGGCACGAGCACCAGCAGGTCGTACCGCTCCGGCACGACCGCGCCGAGGACGACCGCGGCCGCCACGGCGCCGAGCCCGATCACGATGAGTGCTGCTGGCCGCCTCACGGCTGCTTCCTGAAGAGCCGGGCGACCGGAACGAGGAGAATCATCGCTCCGGGGACGCCTGTGACCGGCAGGAGGTTCCACCGGCCGTCGTCCGCCCACAGCGGCAGCAGCGGCGCACCGACCACGACCTGGGCCTCGTCGGTCTCGAGCCGGTCGTTCCAGTCGCGGTCGAGCTCGATCTCGCCGCTGGGGCAGGCCAGCACGTAGTCGACGCCGGGGTACTTGGCGAACGGGTGCTCGTCCTTCGACGTGACCGTGCACTGCTCTTCATATCCGGTGCGTTGCATCAGCACGCTGTGCACGCCGTGCAGCAGCACGAACGGGGCGACGAGGCCGAGCACGAACGCGGGCAGCGCGACCCACTTGCGCTGGGACAGGCCGCTGACGCCCAGGGCGTAGGCGAGGCCGCCGAGCAGGGCCACGAACACCAGGCCGTAGGTGAGCGTGACGGAGATGCCGATGCCGAGCGCGAGCGCCGCCAGTCCGCCGAACGTCAACAGCCACGCGGGGCGGTCCGTCTCCGGTGCGGCGGCGATCATCAGCGGCCTGCCCAGTCCTGCCAGACCTGCCCGCGCGAGATCGTGGTCCTGATCCGCAGCCGCTGCACCAGCGTCGCCGGCAGTCTCAGCAGCACCTCTCCCAGCACCCGCGCGCGCAACCCGAACCGGAAGTTCGCGGCGTCCGGCACGTCCTTGCGCAGCGGCAGCACCGCCGTGATCGCGACGAACCTCGCGAGCTGGGTGAAGGCGACCGCCGCCGGTGCGCAGCGCAGCAGCATCAGCAGGCGGTTGCGTTCGTTCCAGCGGTGGAACAGCGCCGAACCCGGCCGCGTGCTGGCGCCGTGCCGGTGCCGCACCCGCGCCGGCCCCACCGAGATCACCCGGTGCCCGGCGAGGCGCAGCCGCCAGGCCGTGTCGGTGTCCTCGTAGTAGCAGAAGAAGCTCGCCGGGACGCCGCCCACTGCCTTCAGCACGCCGGTCCTGAGCAGGGCCGCGCCGCCGCAGAACCCGAACACCTCGCGGCCGGCCAGCACGACGTCCTTGCCGTGGCCGTCGGAGGTCAGCGCGACGCCGACGGACTGCGTCGAGCCGTCGGTGAGCAGGATCGACGAGGTGGCGGCCGCCGCTTCGGGTTCGCCGTCGAGAGCGCTCTCAAGCTCGGCGAGCCACGACGGGTCCGGGGCCGCGTCGTCGTTGAGCCACGCGACGTACGGCGTCTCGACCCGGTCCAGCACGGCGGCGAGCCCGCCCGCGTAACCGAGGTTGCGGGGGAGCCGGACGACCTCGTGCCCGCTGATCAGCTCGGCCGTGCCGTCGTCGGACGCGTTGTCCACGATGATCGTCCTGTGTGGACTCTTCTGGGCTTTGAGGGCGTCCAGGCACGCCGTGATGTGGTCACGGCCGCGCCACGTCACGACCACCACGGTGCTGACTGCCGACACGGCGTGAGACGGTACGCGACGTGCCCGAGCTAGTAGTGCTGACCGAGCAACTCAACGCACCGGTCCCCGGCGGTACCGGCCGCTACACCGCCGAGCTCCTGAGGGCGTTGCGGGAGAACACCCCGGGCGGCTGGTCCGTGACGACCGCGGCCACGGCGAACGCCGACCGCGTGCTGCGGGTGCCGCGGCGGGCGCTGGTGGCGTTGTGGGAGCGCGGCCTCCCGCCGCGGCTCGGCCCGCACGTGCACGCCCCGACGCCGCTCGCGCCGTTGCCGGGGGCCGTCGTCACGGTGCACGACGTGGTGCCGTGGACGCATCCGGAGACGTTGACGCCGCGCGGGGTCGCGTGGCACCGCAAGGTGATCGCGCGGGCGGCGCGGGAGGCCCGTGCGCTCGTCGTGCCGACGGAAGCCGTTGCGTCTCAACTGGCTTCGTGCGTGCGGGTCGAGGTGCCGGTCGTGGTCGTGCCCAATGGTGTGACTCGCCTGGTCGGTTCGCCCGCTGACGACCTGCCCGCCGGATATGTGCTCGCTGTCGGAACTGTGGAGCCGCGCAAAGGTTTCGAAATGTTGGCGCGCGCGTGCGAAAGGCTGCGCGTGCCGTTGGTCGTGGTCGGTCCGCAGGGGTGGGGTGGCGTGGATCTGCGCGCGCCGCACGTGACGTTGCTGGGCAGGGTCTCGGACGCCAGGCTCGCATCGGTGCTGGCCGGGGCGGTCTGCCTCGCCGCGCCCAGCCTCGCCGAGGGCTTCGGCCTGCCCGTGCTGGAGGCGATGGCCGCCGGTGTTCCCGTTGTGCACTCCGACGATCCGGCCCTGGTGGAGGTCGCCGGCGGCGCGGGGACGGTCGTGCGAAGAGGGGACCTCGCGTCGTTGACGGAAGGTCTGCGGGCGGTGTTGGCTGATCCTCGTCACACGATCGAGGCCGGTATCACCCGCGCGAGTGAGTTCACCTGGGAAAAGACCGCGCTGAGTGTTTGGAGAGCACACGCTTGACTACCGGATTAGCGCATTCCCGTCAGACGCATTCGCAAATGACATTACGCTAGCTGACCGTGCCCACCGTCGAACCCAGCGTGCTGATCGACGCCACCGCGATCCCCGCAGACCGTGGTGGCGTAGGCCGTTACGTGGATTCGCTCGTCGCGGCCCTGGACGCCGACGGGGCCAAGCTCTCCGTCGTCTGCCAGCCGCGCGACGAGGACCTGTTCACGAAGATCGCGCCCAACGCCCGCGTGATCCGCGCCGCTGACGCCGTGGCCACCAGGACGGCTCGCCTCGCTTGGGAGCAGACCACGTTGCCGCGCCTGGTCCGCACGCTCGGCGTCGACGTCGTGCACTCGCCGCACTACACCCTGCCGCTGGCCGCGAAGGCCGCGTCCGTCGTCACGTTGCACGACGCCACGTTCTTCACCGACCCGGTGCTGCACTCGTCGGTGAAGGCCCGCTTCTTCCGCGCCTGGACCCGAGCCTCGTTGCGCCGCGCCGACCTCTGCGTGGTCCCGTCGCAGGCGACCGCGGACGAGCTGGCCCGCGTGGCAGGCGCCGACCGCACCGCCCTGCACATCGCCCAGCACGGCGTGGACACCGAACGCTTCCACCCGCCATCACCGGACGAGGTCCTGGCGGTGCGCCGCGCGTTGTCGTTGGGCGACACCCCGTACGTCGCGTTCCTGGGCGCCCTCGAACCCCGCAAGAACGTCCCGGCCCTGATCCGCGGCTTCGCCCAGGCCATGGTCGGCCGCGCCGAACCGCCGGCGCTGGTCCTGGCGGGCCAGCCGGGCTGGGACAGCCAGGTCGAACGCGCCCTCGACGCCGTGCCGCACCGCATCCGCGTGATCCGCGCCGGCTACCTGCCGTTCGAACAGCTGGCGGGCTTCCTCGGCGGCGCCGAACTGGTCGCCTACCCGTCTTTGGGCGAGGGCTTCGGCCTCCCGGTCCTGGAGGCGATGGCCTGCGGAGCCTGCGTGCTGACGACGCGAAGGTTGTCGCTGCCGGAGGTGGGCGGCGAGGCCGTGGCGTACTGCGGCGTCGGCGCGGGCGACATCGCGGCCGCGATCGCCGACCTCCTGGACGACCCGGCCCGCCGAGCCTCCCTGGCGAACTCCGGCCAGCAACGCGCCAAGGACTTCTCCTGGGCCGTCAGCGCGGACCGGCACCGCGAGGCCTACGAGCGGGCCGCGACGGTGCGTCGCCGGCGCTGACCGAGGCGACGCTAGGGTGGCGCGCGTGAACTACGGCGATGGACTTGGTGTCGTGACGGTCACGTACTCGCCGGGCGAGACGCTGGCCCCCTTCGTGGACACCCTGGAGAAGGCCACCTCCCGTCCGGTGCAGGTGATCCTCGCCGACAACGGCTCCACCGACGGCGTACCAGAGGAGCTGGCCGCTTCCCGGCCGAACGTGACGTTCCTGCCGACCGGCGGCAACCTCGGCTACGGCGGCGGAGCCAACCGCGGAGTCGCCGCTCTCGGTTCCGACGTCGGGTGGGTGCTGATCTCCAACCCCGACATCGAGTTCGCCCCCGGCTCCGTCGACGCGCTGATCGCCGCCGCAGCCCGGTGGCCGCGCGGCGGGATGTTCGGCCCGTTGATCCGCGAACCTTCCGGCGAGGTCTACCCGTCCGCGCGGCTGTTGCCGTCCATCGGGCGCGGGGTCGGGCACGCCGTGTTCGGGTCGGTGTGGAAAGCGAACCCCTGGACGCGGGCTTACCGGCAGGAGAAGGAGCCCGTCGAGCGGACTGCCGGATGGTTGTCCGGGTCCTGCTTCTTGATGCGGCGTGAGGCTTTCGACTCGGTTCGCGGGTTCGACGAGAAGTACTTCATGTACTTCGAGGACGTCGATCTCGGGGAACGTGTTGGTGCGGCCGGGTGGTTGAACGTCTACGTGCCGGATGCCGAGGTCACGCACATCGGGGGGCACTCGACTGCTCGGTCTTCTGATCGGATGCTGCGGGAGCATCACCGGAGTGCTTACCGGTACCTGGCTGATCGGCATGCCGGGGTGTTGTGGGCGCCGTTCCGGCTCGTGCTGAAGGCTGGGTTGGCGTTGCGGGTGAAGCTGCTCACGCGTCGGTGACGTTGGTTGTGTTGGTGGGTGCGTTGGTGTGGGCGGGTTCCTGTTTCATGCGCGGGGCGCTGCCCCGGACCCCGCCAATCTGATCAAAAGCCGGGGCCGGCGCCGTTCGCGGGTTGATGGCACGCCTGTTTGTGTTGGGCGGCTTGCTGTTTCGTAGGTTGGTTGCGGTGGTGGGGTGGCTTCGTCACGAGTCGAGCCAGGAGCGGGCCACATCAGAGGAGGGGTGTCAAACCGCCGAAGAGCGTGGCGGTTTGACACCCCTCCTCTGATGCAGCAAGTGCTGTGGCACGACTCGTGACGAAGCCACCCCACCCGGCCGCGCATGGGAAAGGCGGCTCGCCTTCGGCTTCGCAATGCGGTTGGGCGTGCTCGGTGTGCGCGCTCGGTCGGGCTCGCCTTCGGCCTCGCGGGTTGGTCCAGGGGCCGCCCGCCCGCTGACGTAACTCCTCCTCCAGCGCTGCCGACTCCAGCGCTGCCGACCCCACAACTGTCAGCCCAGAACTGTCAGACCTCATCGGTACGTTGGGTCGCGGGGGACTCCAAACCCAAGGGGACCCCTGCGTCAGCCTGCGCGCGTCCCGTACCGGCCTGCTTGGCGTCCTGCCCGGCCGCATCCTGCCTGCCGAGTCTCGCCTGCCCGGCGTCCTGCCCACCCGCGTCCCACCTGCCCGCGTCCCACCTGCCCGGCATCCCGCGCGGGCCCGCCTCACATGTCGCCGCTCAACCTCTGCGACAGCGTGTTCCGCTTCTGCTGGTGGTTCGACACGGTCGGAATCAGTCCTGGTTGCACGACCTGAGTGATCTCCGCGTCATCGGCCGGGCCGCTTCCCGGTCCCTGCGGCCCCGGCTGCTTCGGCGGCGCCTGCGCGGGCATCGGCTGGGTCGGCATCGGCGGGGAGCCTGGGCGTTGCTGCATGCCCATCTGGGCCGGCGCGAGGATCATGGTCGAGTCGGGGTCTCGGCGCGGGTCCACCGCGTTGACCAGCGTTCTCGGGATCTGCTGCGTGTCAGAGGAGTCCATCGGAGACGTCATGTTGTCCGGCGTCACGATGTTCCGCCCACGTGCACGGGCGCGGGCGAGCATGGCGTCGGCCCGGTCGCGTGGGTCCATGTCGGATTTAGCTCCTTGCCGGGACCAGATCCCATCTGACGATCTGCTTCGTGTCAGAGTATTCCGTCGAACGGCTCGCTGTAACGCGGAGGAGGAAAAAGGTGCACGGCGTCGAAGCTGTGGTGCTGGTCGGGGGCAAGGGCACCCGCCTTCGCCCGCTGACCCTGTCTGCTCCCAAGCCCATGCTCCCGACCGCGGGGGTGCCATTTTTGACGCACCTGCTCTCGCGGATCAAGGAGGCCGGCATCACCCACGTGGTGCTGGGTACCAGTTACAAGGCCGAGGTGTTCGAGGAGTACTTCGGGGACGGATCGAGGCTCGGGCTCGAGCTCGAGTACGTGGTGGAAGAGGTGCCGCTGGACACGGCGGGCGCGATTCGCAACGTGGCGGACAAGCTGCGTGAGCCCGACGTGATGGTGTTCAACGGCGACATCCTGTCGGGGGTCGACCTGACGGGGATCGTGGACACGCACCGCAAGCACGAGGCGGACGTGACGCTGCACCTGGTGAAGGTGGCGGACCCGCGCGCGTTCGGGTGCGTGCCGACGGACGACGAGGGGCGCGTCCAGGCGTTCCTCGAGAAGACGGAGAACCCGCCGACGGACCAGATCAACGCCGGCTGCTACGTGTTCCGGCGCGAGGTGATCGACGCGATTCCCGCCGGACGGCCGGTGTCGGTGGAGCGCGAGACGTTCCCCGGGCTGCTCTCCGAAGGCAGGCGGTTGCAGGGCCACGTGGACGCCACGTACTGGCTCGACCTCGGCAAGCCGGAGGCGTTCGTGCAGGGGTCCGCGGACCTCGTGCGCGGCGTCGCGCCGTCTGCCGCGGTTGCACAGCCTGGCGACTACCTGGTGCTGGACGGTTCGTCCGTCCACGAAGGAGCAACGCTCAAGGGCGGGTCCACGGTCGGTGCGAACTGCACGGTCGCGGACGGCGCTGTGCTCGATGGCGCGATTCTGTTCGACGGCGCTGTTGTGGGTGAGAACGCCGTGGTCGAACGTTCGATCGTGGGCGCCGGTGCGCTCGTGCAGGCCGGTGCGGTGCTGCGGGACGCCGTGGTCGGCGACTCCGCGGTGATCGGTGCGCGGTGCGAGCTGATCGGCGGGGCGCGGGTCTGGCCGGGCGTGGTACTGCCCGAAGCCGGCGTGCGCTTCTCCACGGATGCCTAGCAGAGCCTGGACTCCACCGTTCCCACTCGACCTGGGCGCGGTGCTCGGCAGGTTGCGCCGCGGACGCGGCGACCCGTCCTTCTCAACGGAAGGCGGCGTCTGGTTCGCGGCGAACACGCCGTGCGGTTCCGGCACCCTGCACATCACCAGGACGAACGGTGAGGTGCAGGCGGAGGCGTGGGGTGAGGGCGGGCCGTGGCTGCTCGACGGCCTGCCCGCCCTGCTCGGCGCGGACGACCCGGTGGACGAGTTCGTCGCCCACCACCCGATCATCGCGGAGTCGCGCAGACAACGCCCCGGCCTCCGGCTCGGCACGGCGAACCGCGTCTGGGACCTGCTGTTCGCGTCGATCCTGGAGCAGAAGGTCACCGGGATGGAAGCGTTCCGGACGTGGCGCGAACTCGGCCGCAGGTTCGGTGAGAGCGCTCCCGGCCCGAGGCCGCTGACGGTTCCGCCGACCCCGCAACGGTTGCTGGCCCTCCAGGACTGGGAGTGGCACCAGTGCGGCCTCGACGGCGCGCGCAGACGAACGCTGATCAACGCCGCCCAGGTCGCGCACCGGCTGGAGAAAGCCGCCGAGATGCGCAGCCGTGAGCTGCTCGAGAAGATCCCCGGCATCGGCGTGTGGACGTCCGCCGAGGTCGCGCAACGGTCGTGGGGCGACCCGGACGCGGTGAGCGTCGGCGACTACCACGTCGCCAAGAACGTCACGTGGGCGTTGACCGGCACGCCCGGCGACGACGACGCGATGATGGAACTGCTGGCGCCGTACCAGCCGCAACGCCACCGCGCCGTCATGTACCTGGAGTCGGCGGGCCTGCGCAGGCCGCGGCGAGCCCCGAGGTTCTCGCCGCGCGACTACCGCAGGTTCTAGCCCAGCCGGGACAGGGCGCTCTCGATCAACGGGTGCAGGTCGTCCACGTTGTCCGGCAACTGCTCCAGCGGCCACCACTGCAGGTCGACCGACTCCGCCGACCGCACCGGCTGCGCGCCGACAGGCGCCCGCACAAGGAACCGCACGTCGAAGTGCCGCGTCGGCTTGCCCAGCGAGCACGTGATCGGGTGCACGTCGAGGTGGATCGGCGTCGGCTCGATCCGCAGCCCGCGCATGCCGGACTCCTCGGTGGCCTCGCGCAACGCGGCGTCCGCCAGCGTGGCGTCCTCCGGCTCGCAGTGGCCGCCGAGCTGCAGCCACCGGCCCACGCGCGGGTGCAGCGTCAGCAACGCGTGCTCCGCGGTGGCGTCCAGCACCAGCGCCGAGGCGGTGATGTGGCCGGGTTCGCAGGAACGCAGGCAGGCGTCCTCACGGGCCGCCAGGAAGCCCAGGTAGGCCTCCTTCAACGCGTCCTGGCCCGAGAACCGGCTCAGCGTCGAGACGGCGTCGGCGTGCAGTGTCATCAATGTCTCCGCTGGAAGGCCCAGCGCTCAGACTGGGAATGATCAGGCCTGTTTGATCCGATTTGCGAAGAAGGCGACTTTCGCGCTGAGTTCTTCACGATACGTTCATTCGCATGCGAACGGCGTACAAGTGTCGGGCCTACCCGACTCCCGAGCAGGCGGCAGCGTTGCACCGCACGTTCGGGTGTGTGCGTCTGGTGTGGAACAAAACCTTGGGAGCGCGCAACCTTCGCCACCGCCTTGAAGGCGTTCGCACGTCGTACCGGGAGACCGACGCTGCGCTGACTCAGTGGAAACGGACCGAGGAACTGGCGTTTCTTTCGGAGGTTTCGTGCGTGCCGCTGCAGCAGACGCTGCGCCATCAGCACAGGGCGTTCCAGAACTTCTTCGGCGGGCGCGCTCGCTACCCGAGGTTCAAGTCCCGTACCGGCCGGCAGAGCGCGCACTACACACGTTCGGCGTTCCGTATTCGCGATGGTGTCTTGACGCTGGCCAAGACCGCTGCACCGCTGCGCTTCGCCTGGTCCTTTCGAGACATCGACCTCTCCGGGCTCGACCCCACGATGGTGGTGATCTCTCGTGATCCGGATGGTCGCTGGTACGTGACGTTCGCCGTGGACGCTGCTTTGCCAACGCCGTCCGTGGGCGGCGTCGACGGTGTGGGGGTGGACCTCGGACTGATCGAGTTCATGGTCACCAGCGATGGTGAACGGGTTGCCAATCCCCGGCACTTGGCGCGCAAGGCTCGCAACCTCGTCCGCTACCAACGTCGGATGGCGCGGTGCCGACGAGACAGCAACAACCGTCGCAAAGCCAGGGCCAAGGTTGCTCGTGCCCACCGCAAGGTTCGCAACGCCCGTTCGGACTTTCTGCACCGTGTCACGACCAAGCTGGTGCGTTCCGCTCAGCTGATCGCGATTGAAGACCTCAACGTCGCGGGCATGCTCCGCAATCGCCGTTTGGCGGGCGCGATCTCCGACGCCGGCTGGGGTGAGTTCCGCAGGCAGCTCGAGTACAAGTGCGCACGTGCCGGTCGTGAGCTCGTGGTGATCGACCGCTGGTACCCGTCCACCAAGACCTGCTCTGACTGCGGTCATGTGCTTGCGAAGCTGTCCCTCTCCACCCGGCACTGGTCGTGCCCGGAGTGCCGTGCTCGACATGATCGAGACTTCAACGCGGCGAAGAACATTCTTGCGGCTGGTCGAGCCGTAGCCCGAGGCGACTCGGGCGATGCCTGCGGAGCTGGTGTCAGACGGCAAGGGTCCTCCCTTCCGCGATCGGCGATGAAACAGGAAACCCGTACCGCGAGGTGCAGCGCGTAAGCGCTACCTGCCACAAGCAGGTGGGACGTCCCGTCGGTTGCGACGGGACGAAGTCAAAGCTCGATCAGTCCTTCCAGCGGTTCGCGCGGCACCAGCGGCTCGACCGGGTGCCCGACCGCGACGGCGCCCAGCGGCTCCCAGTCGTCCGGCACGCCCAGCACCGACCGCACCAGGTCCGCGCAGAAGATCGTCGACGACACCCAGCACGAGCCGAGCCCCTCGGCGGCGAGCGCCACCAGCAGGCCCTGCACGGCGGCGCCACCGGCGACCGTGAACATCGTCTTCTCGGCGTCCGCGCGCCGGGCGTCCGGGTAGGTGTGCGCGCCGTCGCGGACCAGGAACGGCACGACGATCTCCGGCGCCTCCACCAGCAGGTCGCCGCGACGCACCCGCCGCGCGATCTGGTCGGGAGTGAACCCGTCGGCCCGCAGGTCGGTCTCCCACTGCGAGCGCATGGCCGTCAACAGCTCCGCGCGCTTCTCCCGCACGAGCACGAACCGCAACGGCTTCGTGTGGTGCGGCGCGGGCGCGGTCAACGCCGCCCCGACCGCGCGACGCACCGCGGCGAGATCGACGGGCTCGTCCGAGTAGAACCGCACGGACTTCCGCATCAGCACGGCCTGGGCGCGGCCGAGGGCGAGCGCCTCCTCCGTGCCGAGGCTGAACAGGTCGTCCTCGACGGGCCGGTTCAGGTCGCGTGCCGTGGACCCGTCGTCCACCACGTCGAACCCGCGCAGCACCGCCACCGGCACCGCGCCGAGCTTGCCCTTCACCAGGTCCGCGGCCGCCGCGATCTCGTCCGCGACCGCGACCACCGTCACGGCGAGCTCGTTGCCGTGCTCGTCCACCGCGCCCGCGTAGTCGTGCAGCACGCGGATGCCGGACGAGCCGATCGCGGCGTCGGTCTGGCCGACCCGCCAGGCGCGGCCCATCGTGTCGGTGATCACCACGGCGACCTCGACGCCCAGCGATGCCTTCAGCGCGGCGCGCAAAGACGCTGCTGACCCGTCCGGGTCCACCGGCAGCAACGCGATCTCGTCGCCGGCCACGTTCGACGCGTCCACCCCGGACGCGGCCTGCACGATGCCGAGCTTGTTCTCGGTGATCAGCGTGCGCATCTTGCGCGCGAGCACCCGCACCGACTCCGCGGCGACGTGCTCGCGCCGGATCCGGTCCCGCTCCTCGGGATCGGCCGGCACGCGGACGAGCCGTCCCTCTACTTTGGACAGCACCTTGGACGTGACGACCAGCACGTCACCGTCGCGCAGCCAGCCGGCGGCCTTCGCGATCGCTCCGGCCAGGTCGTCGCCGGGGCGAAATTCCGGCAGGCCGGTGACGGGCAGCAGCTCCAGCGCCGCCGCGGCGTGGTCAGCCAACGTCGACTCCGGCCAGCTCCAGCGCGTCGCGGGCCATCTGCGCCGTGGTGTCCACATCGGACATCAGCAGCGGAACCGCGCGAACCGCGACACCGGGCACGTCCGCGCGGTCGCCGGTGTGCACCAGCCACGCGTCCAGGATGCCGTCCTCCGAGCACTTGCGGGAGCCGTAGAGCCGCCCGACCGCCTCGGCAGAGGTCTCCACGCCGATCGCGTCCAGGCAGGCGTCCGCCATGCCCCGCAACGGTTTCCCGCCGATGATCGGCGACAGGCCCACGACCCCGGCCTCGGTCTTGCGCAACGCGTCGCGCACGCCGGGGATGTTCAGGATCGTGCCGACGCTGACGACCGGGTTCGACGGGGCCAGGACCACGGCGTCCGCCTCGGCGATCGCTTCCAGCACGCCGGGACCGGCGGTCGCGGTCTCGGCGCCGACGAACGCGAACGACTGCGCGGGGATGCCTGCCCGGTGCTTCACCCACCACTCCTGGAAGTGGATGGCCTTCGTCTCACCGTCGAGGTCGACGACGACGTGCGTCTCGACCCGGTCGTCCGACATCGGCAGCAGCCGCACGCCCGGCTTCCACCGGTCGCACAGCGCCTCCGTCACGGCGGAGAGCGGGTAGCCGGCGCGCAGCATCTGGGTGCGGACGAGGTGGGTCGCGAGGTCCCGGTCGCCGAGGCCGAACCACGACGGTTCGGCCCCGTACGCGGCGAGCTCCTCCTTGACGGTCCACGACTCGTCCGCACGGCCCCAGCCGCGTTCGGTGTCGATGCCCTCGCCCAGCGTGTACATGCAGGTGTCGAGGTCAGGGGTGATGCGCAGCCCGTGCATCCACACGTCGTCGCCGGTGTTGACCACCGCCGTGACGTCCGCTCCGAGTGCTTTGAGGCCCTGCAGGAACCTCGCGCCGCCGACCCCGCCGACCAGTGCTACGACCTTCACGCCCGCCCATGCTTCCACAGCGCCGGTTCGCCCTTACAGGTAGCGCCAGAACATGAAGGTCTCGTTGCCGGTGAACGCGAAGAACGGGTCGCCGCCGATGAGCTCGAACACGTTCATCGACAGGCTGAAGAACACGGCACTGACCTCGGAGAAGGCGATCAGGAGGGCGAACAGCACCAGGGCGCCCCACGGCCGGGCCTTCGCGCCGAACCGCTGCGCGCTGTAGGGCAGGAACGGCTCGATGGCGCCCCAGCCGTCCAAGCCGGGCACCGGGAGGATGTTGAGGACGAACGCGAACACCTGCAACAAAGCCAGGTACGAAATCGCGGCGGCGAGCGCGGTGGGTGGCGAGAAGATCGCCACGATCAGGGCCAGCAGCACGCCGATCACGAGGTTCGAAACCGGTCCCGCGAGTGAGACCAACGACTCGATCCGCTTGTTCCGCAGGGCGTGGTGGTTGATCCACACAGCGCCACCCGGAAGCGGGATTCCGCCCATGACCAGCAGCACCAGCGGCAGCACGATGCTGAGCACGGGGTCGGTGTAACGGCGGATGTCGAGGGTCAGATAACCCTTGTCACGTACGGAAAAATCGCCGCCCTTGTACGCGACGGCGGCATGCCCGAACTCGTGCAGGCACAGCGTCACCGCCCACCCGGCCAGTACGAAGAGGATGGTGCCCGACTTGATAGCGACGTTGCTCTCGAGCAGGGTGAGGGCCGCTCCGGCGACGACCGCCGCGAGCAGGCCGAGGAAGATGGGGCTGGGGCGAACCGCTGATCGCTTCACCCCTCCAGTGTGGCGTGTCTGATGGCGCTGTGGGCCGTTCGGGAACGGGTTGCGACACCTGAATCACTGTCTGTGCAGTCAGTCAAGGTTTTTGCGGCCATCCGCGCGAATATCCCCCGACGTGTGGACTCCGCTTGACCGCCCGCTGTGACGCAGGTGTAATCACATCGGTGTCATTCGTCGTTGTGGGAACGGCGTCTGGCGTCCGCCAACCGGGGAGAGCGGAAGGCGAGGAGGCGGACGAAATGCAGGAATTCGAAGAGCTCGAAGAAGATCACGTCACGCAGCCGGTCGTGCAGGGCGAGCTGTCGTACCTGTTCGACCCTGCCGACGAGCAGGACTGGCAGGAGCGCGCGCTCTGCGCGCAGACGGATCCTGAGGCGTTCTTCCCTGAAAAGGGCGGGTCGACTCGGGAGGCCAAGCGCATCTGCCTGGGCTGCGAGGTTCGGTCGGAGTGCCTGGAGTACGCGCTCCAGCACGACGAACGCTTCGGCATCTGGGGCGGTCTCAGCGAACGAGAACGCCGCAAACTGAAGAAGAGAGCTGTCTAGAAGCGTGATCTTCTTGCCTTAACTTGGGGACGTGACAAGTCCTCACCCGAGGCTCCGGACAGCGCCGGTGCTGTGCGTCCTGGTCTGCCACGACGGCGACCAGTGGCTCAGCACGGCGCTGTCTGCCTTGCGGCGCCAGCGAATTCGTCCACGGCACGTGATCGCGGTCGACACCGGATCGACAGACCGGACGGCGAAGGTCCTGGCCGAGGCCGAAGATCTGCTGGACGGGGTGCTGACCGCGCCGCGGGGCACGGGCTTCGGCACCGCCGTGCGCATCGCGGTCGAACACGCTGTTCAGCGGTGGGGCGATCCCGGCAAGTGGCTGTGGCTGCTGCACGACGACAGCGCGCCCGAACCCGACTGCCTCGTGTCGTTGCTGACCGCCGCCGAGGTGTCGCCGTCGGCCGCGGTGCTCGGTCCGCTGTGCCTCGATTGGGTGGATTCTCGGCTCGTCGTCGAGGCGGGTCTCTCGACGGATTCTTCAGGACATCGACAGACGGGTCTGTCCTCGGCGGAACATTCCGCATCGTTTCAGCAGAGCACCGAGGTTCTCGCCGTCTCGTCCGCCGGATCGTTGATCAAACGTGAGGTGTGGCACTCCCTCGGCGGTTACGACGAAGCGATGCCGTTGCTGCGCGACGATCTCGACTTCGGCTGGCGCGCTAATCGCTCAGGTCATTTGGTCCTGTGCGTACCCGTCGCACGCATGCGACATGCTCGCGCCGCAACTAAAGGCGCACGCCGTTTGGACGCGGCCATGGCACGGCCGGGTCCGTCATTTCGCGGCGTCGACCGGGCGCACGGCATGCGCACTTTCTTGGTCAATTGTTCAGCTTTCTCGTTCCTGGTGGGACTTCCGCGCCTGCTGGTCCTGTCCCTGCTGCGCGCCCTGGGCTTCCTGCTCCTCCGGCGTTTCGCCGACGCACACGCCGAGGTGGGAGCGGCCCGCTACCTCCTGACGCGAGGCCGTCTGCTCGAAGGCAGGCGCGCTCGCCGCGGCTCTTCCGTGGTGCGCGGCCTCTTCACCAGCAGACTCACCCGCCTGCGCAACGCGGTGCGCGCCGGCGCGGCCTTCCTGATCCGCCGCCGGGTGCTCGCTGACGCCGCCCTGGGTCGTTTGCCCGCAACCGATTCCGGATCGACCTGGCTTGAACCGTCCGAAGTGGACTCCCGCCCGGTGGGCCCGTCCGCGCTGCCGGCCGGAGCGTCGCGCGGCCGCCCCCGCGTGGCGGGCCTGCGCCGCCCACCCGTCGTGGTCCCCGTGGACGCCGCACTGCCGGGTGCTCTGCGTCCGTCCCCGCGCCCTCGCCCGTCGCCCGGTCCGCGCGGCGCACCCGGCATGGTCTTCGTCGAGGTCGACCAGTCGCGCGTGCTGCGCTCCCTGCTGCTGGCACCGCCGGTGCTGCTCCTGCTGAGCCTCTCGGTCGTCGCGCTGGTCGCCAACTGGTCTCGCCTCGGCCTGGACCTCGCCGGCGGACGCCTGCTCCCCGTCGGCACAGCGGGGGAGGTCTGGTCGACCTACCTGGCGTCGTGGCACCCGGTGGGCGGCGGCACCGCGGCACCCGCTCCCGCAGCGTTGGCCGTCCTCGGGCTGATCCCTGGCGGACCGTCGTTCGCCGTCGCGTTGTTGTTGCTCGGCGATATCCCCCTCGCCGCGTTGTCGGCCTACATCGCGTCACGCGGCTTGCGCGTACGACGTTCCGTGCGCGCGGTGGTCGCCGCCTTCTACGGTCTGCTGCCTGTAGCCACCACGGCCGTGTCCGAAGGTCGCCTGGACGTCGTCGTCGTGCACATCGTCACGCCCGTGGTGTTCGCTGGCGTCTTCGCGGTCTTGCGCGCGTCGTCCACCCACGCCTGGCTGCCGATGGCGTCCGGCACGGCCATCGGCGTGGCCGTGCTCGGCGCGTTCTCACCTCTGACGCACGTCGTGATCATCGTGGGAGCCCTGGCCGGCTTCCTGGCCGTGACCGGCGGGGCTCGGCGGATCGCCGCCCTGTTCGC
Organism: Lentzea sp. CA-135723; assembly: GCF_050936595.1. NCBI lineage: Bacteria > Bacillati > Actinomycetota > Actinomycetes > Pseudonocardiales > Pseudonocardiaceae > Lentzea > Lentzea sp. CA-135723. The sequence continues at coordinate 6,704,092 of NZ_JBNJMK010000001.1, forward strand.
CATCGTGCTGCTACCGATGGCGTTGCTCGTGCCGTGGCCCGCCGTGCTGCTGCAACACCCCGACATGGTCCTGAACGGCCTCGGCGCCGCCTACTCCTCGCCGCCACCCAACCTGATCGTGTGTTCGGTGTTCGTCGCGGCGGCGTTCGCTGCTGCTGTGCTGCGCCCCAACGCGTTGATGCTGCCTGGACTCTTGGTGATCGTGCTGTCCATCGGCGCCCTCGCCGCCGTGGCCGCCGTAGGTGCGTGGCCCGGGACGCCTTTGGTGTTGTTGGCGTGGGGACTCGTGTGTGTGGTGCTCGCCGGCTGCCAACGCGGCGTGCCACCGGGCATCGCCCGGTTGGCCCGCGTTCGCCGTGCCGTGTACGTCGTCGGCGTGGTGACGCTGGTGAGCTTGGGGGTCGCCGGGCTGCTGGACCTGCGGTCCGGGCCGTTGAAGGCCGACGGCGGGGTCGCGCTGAACGCGTCGCTGACGTCCGAGCTGGAGCGGACCGGGCGCTCGGTGCTGATCCTCGGATCGCCCGTGCGTCAGGTCGCCGGGCGGATGCCGGCCTTCGGCGACGACGACCTGGTGCCGACCGTGTCCTCGCCCGCCCGGTTGCGGCGGTGGAACTCGGCACTGCTGGACGGCGGGGCGGGAGCGAAGCTGGCACTGGCACAGGCCGCGTCGTCCGGCGTCTCGTTCGTGGTGCTGCCGTCCGAGGATGCCGCGGCTCGGGTGCGCGGTGCGGTGGGGGAGCTGGTGTCGGAGGCACCTCGGGCGTCGGACGGCCGGCCGGTGCTGCGGCTGAGGCTGGCGGCGGACACCGGGGTGTTGCTGGCGCCCGACCTGGCCCGGCGGGCGCGAACCGGTGGGGAGCCGCCGGATGCGCTGGGCGCTGACGGGGTGGCGCCGGTCAACGTGACGCTGCCCGAGGTGGCGGTTCGGGTTTCGCCTGGTGGGGAGGGGCGGGTGCTGGTGCTCGCCGCCGAGGACGAACCGGGGTGGCGGGTGTTCGTGAACGGGGCCGAGGTGCCCGTGGTGCGAGCCTGGGGTCACCTGGTCGGGGTGCCGTTGCCGGGGGACGGGGCTGAGGTTCGGGCGTCTCTGAGCACGACGCTGCGGGACTTCTTGCTGTTGGGGCAGGCGGCGGCCGCGTTGTTCACGCTGCTGACCGCGATCCCTACTCGGCGGCGGGGTTCGCCTGGTCCGTAGGTGGTTGCCTGGTTCGTCGGGGTTCGCCTGGGGTCCGTAGGGTTCGCCTGGTCCGTTGGGTTCCCCGGTTGCGGGCGGCGGGTTCCTGGTGCGTGCTTCCCTCCGGGGGCTCTGCCCCCAGACCCCCGGCAATCTGATCGGGGGCACCGCGCCGTGAGCAGGCTGATGGCACGCCTGTTTGTGTTGGGCGGCTGCCTGTTGGGTTGGTGGTGGGGTCCCGTCACAAGTCGAGCCAAGAGCGGGCCACACCAGAGCAGGGGTGTCAAACGGACGAAAAGCGTGTCCGTTTGACACCCCTGCTCTGGTGCAGCAAGAGCTGTGGCGCGACTCGTGACGGGACCCCACCGCCGGGCCCTCTTGGCTCAAGACAAGAGCCAACCGCCTCGGCTTCGCCGTCGGGTCGGCTCGCCTTCGGCTTCGCGTGCCGTCGGGTCGGCTCGCCTTCGGCTTCGCGTGCCGTCAGGCGTGCCGTTTCTTGATCGCCTTGGCTGTCAGACCCCGTCGGTACGTTGGGTCGCGGGGGACTCCGAAGCCGAGGGGACCCCTGCGCGAGCGTGCGCGAGGTCTCGATCGGGTGTGAGGGGCGTCTCAGCCCTCGTCCACCACGTCCGGGTCCAGGCCCAGGTAGTTCGCCACCTGCTCGATCAGCACGTCGTGCACCAGGTCGGCCAGGTCCGCGCCGTCCTTCGCCCGCGCCTCCAGGGGGCGGCGGTAGAGAACGATCCGGGCACGGTTGTCGGACCCCGGAGGCAGCAGGCGGGCCAGCGGGACGTTGCCGTCCTCGACCACGCCGTCCTCGCCCTCGACCTGCACCTCCGGCACGTCGTCCACGGCCACGTCGAGCTGGGTGAGTTCGGTGCGCCAGCGGGCCTCGATCGGCTCCAGAGCCTCGATGACCAGGGCGTCGAAGCGTTCTGCTCTCGAGCGGGCCGCCGGGAGGGTGGCCGGGTAGAGCGGGCCGCGCAGGCCTCTGCCGTGCCGGTCGCGGTTGCGTCGGCGCGGCGAATTCTGCCGCTGGGAACCCCGTGCCATCACCACAACCCAGCAGCCTAGTTGTTCGCTCCGACGACTAAACACAGCGTGCCTCACACACAGCATCCCGTGGACGCGCTATCGTCCCCGATCGTGCGGAGCGTGAGACGGTGCTCGCGAACCGGGTGTGCTAACCCGGCTGTCGCCACGCTCACCTACGCCTATGCGGACTCCACCGCGGTCGTCGGGCCGCTCGCCACGTACTCCGAACCGCACAGTTACGACCTGTGCGAGGAGCACGCGCTGCGGCTCACCGCGCCACGCGGTTGGGAGGTCGTGAGGCACCAGGGTGAGTTCGCGGCGCCCGAGCCGAGCGTGGACGACCTGACGGCCCTGGCCGAGGCGGTGCGCGAGGCCGGGCGCGCTGACGTGTCCCCGAAACTGCCCGACGTGCCCGCGGGCAGCGCCGGCAGTCATCGGCGCGGTCACCTGCGGGTGTTGCCCGACCCGCACGAGGACTGAGCGACCACACGCACCACTAATCTTCTCGCCGGTAGGCTGCCGAGCAGTGGCCGTCAAGAGCGAGTTTCCTGGGAGTGTGCGGCGTGCGTGACCTGTCCGGCATCGTCAAGGCGTACGACATCCGTGGGGTGGTCGGCGAGCAGCTGGACGCCGGCCTGGTTCGTGACTTCGGCGCGGCGTTCGCCCGCCTCGTCGGCGGACCGACCATCGTCATCGGCCACGACATGCGCGACTCCTCGCCAGAGCTGAGCCGGGCGTTCGCCGCGGGCGCGCAGGCGCAGGGCGTGAACGTCATCAGCATCGGCCTGGCCAGCACGGACATGCTCTACTTCGCGTCCGGCAAGCTCGACCTGCCCGGTGCCATGTTCACCGCGAGCCACAACCCGGCGCAGTACAACGGCATCAAGCTCTGCCGCGCGGGCGCGAGCCCCGTCGGCCAGGACACCGGCCTCGGACAGATCCGCAGCGACGCCGAGAACCAGGTCGCCGACGCCGAGGGCGTCACCGAGGGCACCTTCGAAGAGCGCGACATGCTCGCGGAGTACGCCGAGTACCTGAACCAGCTGGTCAACCTCAAGGACATCCGCCCGCTCAAGATCGTCGTGGACGCGGGCAACGGCATGGGCGGCTACACCGTGCCGCAGGTCTTCGAGGGCCTGCCCATCGAGGTCATCCCCATGTACTTCGAGCTGGACGGCAGCTTCCCGAACCACGAGGCCAACCCGCTCGACCCGAAGAACATCGTCGACCTGCAGGCCCGCACCAGGGCCGAGGGCGCCGACGCCGGTGTCGCGTTCGACGGCGACGCGGACCGCTGCTTCGTCGTGGACGAGAACGGCGACCCGGTCAGCCCGTCCGCGATCACCGCGCTGGTGGCCGTCCGCGAGCTCGCCAAGGACCCCGGCGGCACGATCATCCACAACCTGATCACGTCGCACGCGGTGCCGGAGATCGTCAAGGAGCACGGCGGCAACCCCGTGCGCACGCGCGTGGGCCACTCGTTCATCAAGGAGGAGATGGCCAAGACCGGCGCCATCTTCGGCGGTGAGCACTCCGCGCACTACTACTTCCGCGACTTCTGGCGCGCCGACACCGGCATGCTGGCCGCGCTGCACGTGCTGGCCGCGCTGGGCGAGCAGGACGGCCCGCTGTCGAAGCTCACCGAGGTCTACAACCGCTACGCCGCCTCCGGCGAGATCAACTCGACCGTGGCCGACCAGGCCGGTCGTCTCTCCGCCATCAAGGACGCGTACGGCTCCAAGGACGGCGTCACGATCGACGAGCTCGACGGTCTCACCGTGCAGCTGGCGGACGGGTCGTGGTTCAACCTGCGGGCGTCGAACACCGAGCCGCTGCTGCGCCTGAACGTCGAAGCCGCCACCCCCGAGGCCGTCGCCGCGCTCAGCGACGAGGTCCTCGCGATCGTGCGGGCCTGAGGAGAGAACCGTGGCCGTCAAGCTCGAAGAGCAGTTGCTGGAAATCCTCGCCTGCCCGTGCCCGGAGCACGCTCCGTTGCAGGTCGGGACGCCGAATGACCCCGAGGCCGACTTCCTCACGTGCACGTCGTGCGGCAGGTCGTTCCCGGTGCGCGACGGCATCCCGGTGCTGCTGCTGGACGAGGCGGTCGAGCCGCCGTCGGCTGGGTGACGTAGGTGCTCGACGACACGCTGCTCGACGACTCGGGCCGCCTCGCCGACGCCGACACGGGTGGCTGGCTGCGCGCCGCCGCACGGGCGGGGGCCCAGGTCCGCTCCACCGCCGAGGCCGCGGCCGAGGCGGGGGTGGAGCGGATCTTCGCCGAACGCCCGCGCGCGGTCGTGCTGGTCACCCGGCCCGGCCACGCGGTGGCGGTCGCGGGCATCGTCACGGCGTTGCTCGGTCCCGGCTGCCCGGTTCCGGTCGTGCTGGCCGACGAGGTGCCGCCGTGGGTCGGTGCCCTCGACGTGGTGCTCGCGCACACCGAGGACCCCGGTGACCGGGTGCTCGCCGAGTCGATCGACCGGGCCGTCCGCCGGGGCGCCCGCACGTTGCTGACGGCGCCGGACGCGGGTCCGGTCGCCGCCGCTGCCGCGGGCCGCGGTGTGCTGCTGGCGCCGCGCATCGACGTCCCGCCCGGCTTCAGCTTCCCGCGCGCGCTCGCCGCGTGGCTGCTGGTGCTGCACGCGCTCGGGCTGCTCAAGGTCGACGTCGAGCTCATCGCCGACGAGCTCGACCGCGAGGCCGAGCGCGACCACCCGATGCACGAGTCGTTCGTGAACCCGGCGAAGTCGCTCGCGTTGCGCGTCGCCGACCGCACGCCGTTGCTGTGGGGCCTCGACGAGGTCGCCACGGCCGTGGGCGTGCACGGCGCGGGCGTGCTGGCGGCGTTCGCGGGTGTCGCGAGCGACGTCTGCGGGTACCCGCAGGCGTTGACCCGCCCGGTGCTGCACCGCCGCGCGGTGCAGGGAACCTCTGGTGCAGATCTCTTCGCGGACCCGGACGACGAGCCGGGCAGCGGACTCGTGCGCGTGCTGTTGCTGGCCGTGCGCCAAGGGCCGGTCGCCGACGCCGTGCGGCACGCGGCCGAGGACGCGTTGCCGGGAGCCGACGTGCTGGAGCCGGCCGTCGAGGTGGCGGGAGGCGACGCGGTCAGCGCCGCGCTGCTGGCCCTCCGGTTCGAACTGGCCGCGTTGTACCTCGGGCTCGCCGCCGGAACGCTCGGCGGCAACCCGTACTGAATTGGGAGCTGACTCAGAAGTGGACCTGCTGCACAACGCGGTCAGGCCGTACGCGTGGGGATCACGCACGGCCATCGCCGAGCTGCTCGGGAAGGAGGTGCCCGCACCCCATCCCGAGGCAGAGCTGTGGATGGGCGCCCACCCCGGCGACCCGTCCCGCGTCGTCGGCGCGGACGGCGCCGAGCGCTCGCTGCTCGAACTGCTGACGGCGGACCCCGACGGCCAGCTCGGCACGCAGGTCGCCGCGAGGTGGGGCAGCAGGCTCCCGTTCCTGCTCAAGGTGCTCGCCGCCGAGGAGGCGTTGAGCCTGCAGGCGCACCCGTCGGCGGCGCAGGCGGCGGAGGGGTTCGCGGCGGAGGAAGCACGGCTCGTGCCGCACGACTCGCCGGTCCGCAACTACAAGGACCCGGCCGCCAAGCCCGAGCTGATCTGCGCGCTGACCGAGTTCCACGCGCTGGCGGGTTTCCGCGAGCCGTCCCGCACGGTCTCGTTGCTGCGCACCCTGGACGCTCCCGCGCTCGCCCCGTACACCGAGATGCTGGTGGCGCAGCCGGACTCGTCGGGCCTGCGCGCCCTGTTCACGATGCTGATCACGCTGCCGCAGACATCGCTGTCGTCGTTGCTGCCGCAGGTGCTCGACGCGTGCGTGCTGCACGTGAAGGAGCATGGCGAGTTCGACATGGAGTGCCGCACGATCCTGGAGCTCGGCGAGTCGTACCCCGGTGACGCGGGCGTGCTGGCCGCGTTGCTGCTGAACCGGATCGTGCTCCAGCCCGGTGAGGCGATCCACCTGCCCGCCGGCAACCTGCACGCGTACCTGCGGGGAACGGGCATCGAGATCCTGGCGAACTCGGACAACGTCCTGCGCTGCGGCCTCACGCCGAAGCACGTCGACGTGCCCGAGCTGCTGCGCGTGCTCGACTTCACGTGCGGTGACATGGAGGTCATGCTGGGCGAGGAGGTCCAGCCGGGCGTCCGCGTCTACCGCACGCCCGCGCCGGAGTTCGAACTGTCCAGGTTGGACCTGACGGGCGAGACGCGGATCAACCACCACGGTCCGCAGATCATGATTTGCACGTCCGGTGCCGTGGTACTCACGAACGCGCGCGGTGAGGAACTGAGGCTGTCCCGCGGCGAGTCCGTGTGGCTGCCCGCGTCGGACCCCGCCGTCCTGGTGCGACCGGATGGTGTCGAATCCGCTGAACTTTTCCGCGCGACGGCCGGAACAGACTAAGGTTCGGCCGGACAAACCGGACTGGTTGCAAGGAGACAGGCGTGTCAGCAGGGGGCGGGACCAAGGCGATCGTCGCGGCGTTGGTGGCGAACGCCGGTATCGCGGTGGCCAAGTTCGTCGGATTCTTGATCACCGGCTCGTCGTCGATGCTGGCCGAGTCGGTGCACTCGGTCGCGGACACGTCGAACCAGGGCCTGCTGCTGCTGGGCCAGAAGACGGCACAGCGCAGGGCGACCAAGCTGCACCCGTTCGGCTACGGCCGGGACAGGTACTTCTGGTCGTTCGTCGTGGCGCTGATGCTCTTCACCCTGGGCTCGGTCTTCGCCCTGTACGAGGGCATCCACAAGCTCCAGGAACCCGAGGGCCTCTCCAGCCCGCTCGTCGCGGTCGGCATCCTCGTCGTCGCGATCGGCCTGGAGAGCTACAGCTTCGTCACCGCGATCAACGAGTCGAAGAAGATCAAGGGCGACGCCACCTGGTGGGGCTTCATCCGCAACTCCCGCACGCCGGAACTGCCCGTCGTGCTGCTGGAGGACCTCGGCGCGCTCGTCGGTCTGGTGCTGGCCCTGCTCGGCGTCGGCCTCACGACCGTCACCGGCGACCCGGTCTTCGACGCCCTCGGCACCATCGCGATCGGTGTGCTGCTCGGCATCATCGCGGTCATCCTCATCATCGAGATGAAGTCGCTGCTGATCGGTGAGGGCGCGTCGGACGCCGACCTCGACGTGATCATCGACGAGCTGGCCGCCGGCAAGGTGCAGCGGGTCATCCACATCAAGACCCAGTACATCGGGCCGGAGGAGCTGCTGGTCGCGGCGAAGATCGCGCTGGAGCCCCGGTTGCCGCTGGACGAGGTGGCCCAGGCGATCAACGACGCCGAGCACCGGGTGCGCAACAAGGTGCCGCACGCCCGGTTGATCTACCTGGAGCCGGACCTCGACCGGTCCACGGTCTCCACCACCTCCTGATCTCGTTCTCCCAGAACCGCCCCGGGTTAACTCCCGGGGCGGTTTTGTCGTACCGAGACAGAACGCCGGACAAACCCCGGGCAGGAGCTATAGGCATCTCAGCAGGTGGATACCTCTAGGGTGGGCCGGACGAGTTCCATCAAGGAGGTATGCACCGTGCCGGGGAACGGGTTGTGGCGCACCAAGTCCATCGAGCAGTCGATCGCGGACACCGACGAGCCGGGTACCAAGCTCCGCAAGGACCTGACGGCGTGGGACCTCACCGTCTTCGGTGTCGCGGTCGTCATCGGTGCCGGCATCTTCACGCTCACGGCGAGCACCGCCGGGAACATCGCGGGGCCCTCGGTCTCGCTGTCGTTCGTGCTGGCGGCGATCGCCTGCGCGCTGGCCGCGTTGTGCTACGCCGAGTTCGCCTCGACGGTGCCGGTCGCGGGTAGCGCCTACACGTTCTCGTACGCGACCTTCGGCGAGTTCGCGGCGTGGATCATCGGCTGGGACCTGGTGCTGGAGTTCGCGGTCGGGTCGGCCGCGGTGGCCAAGGGGTGGTCGGCGTACCTGCAGACCACGCTGGGGCTGTTCGGGTTCGACGTGAAGACCGAGGTCGGGGACGGCATCAAGTTCGACTGGGGCGCTGTGCTGCTGGTCGCGGTGCTCACCGTCCTGCTCGTCGTCGGCACGAAGCTGAGCTCGCGGGTCAGCGCCGTCATCACGGCCATCAAGGTCGCGGTGGTGCTGCTGGTGATCGTGCTGGGCGTCAGCTACATCAAGGCCGAGAACTACTCGCCGTTCATCCCGCCCGCCGCCGAGGCCGGTCCCGCCGCGCACACGGGGATCGAGCAGTCGCTGTTCTCCTTGATCACGGGCTACTCGGGCAGCACCTACGGCGTGCTCGGCATGCTGGCCGCGGCGAGCATCGTGTTCTTCGCGTTCATCGGGTTCGACGTCGTGGCGACCACGGCGGAGGAGACGAAGAACCCGCAGAAGGCCGTGCCGCGCGGCATCCTCGGCTCGCTCGCGATCGTCACGGTGCTGTACGTCGCCGTCACGCTGGTGATCACCGGCATGGTGCCGTACAAGGAGCTCGCGACGCAGCCGGACGGTTCCCGCGCCACGCTGGCGAGTGCGTTCGCGCAGAACGGGGTCGACTGGGCCGCGACGGTGATCTCGGTCGGTGCGCTGGCCGGTCTCACGACCGTGGTCATGGTGCTGATGCTCGGTCAGAGCCGCGTGCTGTTCGCCATGTCGAGGGACGGGTTGCTGCCGCGCGGGCTGGCGAAGACCGGTAGCCACGGGACGCCCACGCGGATCACGATCATCATCGGTGTGCTGGTGGCGGTCGCCGCCGGCTTCTTCCCGGCCGGGAAGCTCGAAGAGATGGTGAACGTCGGCACGCTGTTCGCGTTCATCCTCGTGTCGGCGGGCGTGATGGTGCTGCGCAGGACGCGGCCCGATCTCGAACGCGGCTTCCGCGTGCCGCTCGTGCCGTTGGTGCCGATCCTCGCGATCATCGCCTGCGCGTGGCTGATGCTGAACCTGACCGCGCTCACGTGGGTCCGGTTCCTCATCTGGATGGCGCTCGGCGTGGTCGTCTACTTCGCCTACAGCCGGCGCAACTCCGTGCTGGGCAGGACGGGGCAGAGCAAGGTCGAGTCCGAACCGGTGGTCAAGCACGGTGAAGAGCCCGGCGTCTAGCTCATGACCAACTAACCTGCGCACCATGGGAAACGCGCGGTGGCTCTCCGAGGAGGAAGGCAGCGCCTGGCACCACTTCGTCCAGGCGTACCACCTCCTCGAGAGGCAGATCGAACAGCAGTTGCAGCGCGATGCGGGACTCTCGCACGCGCAGTACAACGTGCTGGTCGTGCTCGCCGAGCAGCCGGGCAACCGCATGCGCATGACGGAGCTGGCGCGCAGGGTCGTCGTGTCGAAGAGCTCGCTGACCTACCAGATCGGCAAGCTCGAGAAGGCGGGACTCGTGCGGCGCGAACCGCACGAGTCCGACGAGCGCGGCATCCTCGCCGTGCTGACCGACGTCGGCAGGGAGCTGCTGGCCGCGGCCGCTCCCGGCCACGTCACCACCGTTCGCGAGTACCTGATCGACCTCTTCACGCCGGAGCAGCTCGCGCAGCTGGGGTCGTTCATGCAGACCGTGCACGAGAAGGCGGACGACCAGTGATCCTCTGCCTCGACGTCGGGTCGACCTGGACCAAGGCCGCGCTCGTCACCGGCGAGGGCGAGCTGGTCAGGACAGGCCAGCACCCGACGACGCCACCCGAGGTGCTGCACGGCATCGACGCGTTGCGCGCCGAGGTCGGCGACGGCGAGATCCTCGCGTGCTCGTCGGCGGGTGGCGGGCTGCGGCTCGCGGTGGTGGGCCAGGAACGCGTCGTCAGCGCCGAGGCCGGGTACCGGGTCGCGCTCTCCGCGGGCGCGAAGATCGTGCACGTCAGCGCCGGTCCCGTGGACGTGCGGGCGTTGCGCGCCGCCGAACCGGATCTGGTGCTGCTGGTGGGCGGAACGGATGGTGGCGACCAGAAGGTCCTGCTGCACAACGCCGCGAAGCTCGCCCGCGTGGCCGTGCCGATCGTGCTGGCGGGCAACGTCGAGGCGCAGCCGGAAGCGGTGGCGTTGCTGGGGAAGCGCACCGTGGTCGCCTGCCCGAACGTGCTGCCGGACGTCGGTCAGCTCGCGCCGGAACCGGCCCGCAAGGCGATCCGCTCGGCGTTCCTGCAGCACGTGATCGGCGGCAAGGGGCTGTCGCGCGGCCAGCGGTTCCGCCGGCTCGTCCGCGCCGTGACGCCCGACGCCGTGATGGCCGGGGTTTCCCGTCTGGCACAACAGGACCGGGAAGGCGCGGTGCTCGTCGTCGACGTCGGCGGCGCGACCACGGACGTCTACTCGGCCGTGTCCACGATGGACAGTGAGGGTCTGGAGAGGACGGTCGCGCTGCCGCCGGACCGCCGCACCGTCGAGGGCGACCTCGGCATGCGCTGGTCCGCGCCGGGCGTGGTCGAGGAGGCGCTCGCGGAACGGCTCACCACCGAGGACCTGACCGTGGAGGCCTGGTACCGGGCCGAGAACGTCGGCTGGATCGCGGACGACCCCGCCGTGGACCTGAAGCTCGCGTCGTTCGCGGCGATCCTGGCCGTGCGCAGGCATCTCCGGCAGGTCGACGGCCAGCTCGGCCCGCACGGCGCGGGCCTGCTGGTGTTGTCGGGCGGGGTCTTCCGGCACGCGCCGGACATCGCGCCGGTCGTCGAGGCACTGCGCGACGACCCGGTGCTGCGGCCGGTGCTGCGGACCGCCGAGATCACCGTCGACCGCGACTACGTGCTGGCACCGGTGGGCCTGCTCGCCGAGTCGGGGCGGCTCGAAGCCGCCGACCGACTGGCGAAACGGCTGGGCTAAGCGCTTTCCTCGTCGTCCACGAACTCGAGGAGGTCGCCGGGCTGGCACTCCAGCACCCGGCACATGGCTTCCAGGGTGCTGAACCGCACGGCTTTCGCGCGTCCGTTCTTCAGCACGGCGACGTTGGCGGGGGTCAGCCCGACCTTCTCCGCGAACTCGCCGACGCTCATCTTGCGCTTGGCCAGCTCGACGTCGATGCGCACGATGATCGCCATCAGATCACCGACTCCATCTCGGAGCGCAGCGTCGTGGCGCGCTGCAGCAGCGCCCGCATGACGATCAGCACGAGCCCGATCACCGAAACCCCCGTCGTGAGCACGAAGAACAACACCAGCACACCGGGGTCGTCCGCGATCGTGCCGAGGTAGATGAACACCGCCACCAGGACGACCCAGCCGGCCGCGATCGCCCAGACCATGACGTCGACCCACTTGGTCGCGGCCTCGGTGAAGATCAGATCCTTGCGCACCAACGTGAGCAGCTTCCACGTGGCCACGAGCACCACCTGCACGCACAGCACCCAGAAGATCGCGACGATCATGATCGCGAGGTTCTCGCCCGCGCGGTCCGGGTGCTGCTCGAGCGAGTACCGGTACGACCCGGGGATCGACAGCGTCTCCAGCATGACCAGGACCCCGAACAACGCCACCAAGAAGAACCGGAGCGCTGTCACCGCCCAACGTTCAGAAATCATGCATCGAGTATCGGTAGTGATCTATCGAAAGTCAATCGGTAGTGATCGTGTTGCAACAGGTCTCTACAGTGATCGCGTGGGACTGCGCGAGCGCAAGAAGACAGAGACCCGAGCGGCGCTCTCCGCCGCCGCGCTGAGGCTCGCCCTGGAGAAGGGCGTGGACGAGGTGCGCGTGGACGAGATCGCCGAGGCGGCGAACGTCTCCCCGCGCACCTACAACAACTACTTCCCGAGCCGCGAACACGCGATCGTCGCCGGCATCACGGCCTCCAGGGCGTTGCGCGTGGCGGAAGCCCTGCGCTCACGGCCGCTCGACGAACCACTGGTCGAGTCGCTCATCGCCGCGTTCGCCGAGCAGTACCGCGAACCCCCGGCCGAGGCGCTGGCCCTGATCACCGAGACCCCGGCCCTGCGCGAGGCCTACCTGGACTCGGTGACGTCGCTCGAACCACCGATCGTCGAGGTCGTCGCCGCCCGCCTGGGCACGTCGGAGCTGGGCGCGGAAGTCCTGGCCGCCGCCGTCTCCGCCGCCGCCCGCCTGGCCGTGCAACGGTGGGTCGACCTGCGCCCGTCCGGCCTGGCCGTGGTGTCCTCGGCGTCAGTGGAGGACCACCTGCGCGAGGCGATCGGCCATCTCGCGCCGGCCCTCAGGTGAGCTCGTCCCGCAGCACGCACATCAGCAACGCGTCGTGCCACTCGCCGTCGCGGAAGAACGCCTCGCGCTGCCGCCCGTCGACCTGGAACCCGACCTTCTTGTACGACTTGATCGCCCGCTCGTTCGCCTCGACGACGCCGAGCTCGATCGAGTGCAACCGCATGGTGTCGAACCCGTACCGGCACATCGTCCGCAACAAATCGGCGCCTAGGCAGACCCCACCCTCCCGGGGGCGTCCCTGTTCCAGCATACCGCGCGCTGACCTGCGAAAACCGCCGCTCGGCGATCTGTGGACAACTTGCGATCATGCGTCGCGTCGGAAGGTGCCAACTCGTGGCGTGTGCTCCTGCCGGTCGGCGTGCGTTCGCTCGCCGAGGCCAGCGACGAGTGGTCCTGGCTCTCAAGCCACTGCAACACGTTCTCGTCGTTGTGCCAGCGGTGGAACGCATCGACGGTCTCGGGTTCGGCGGGCTGTAGTCCGACGAACTCACCGGTCACCTGGGTGCGCACACTAGGAGCCGCCGAACGCGTCCCGCGACCGAGTTTCCGGTTTGCGCGCGAACGGCAGCGCCGGCGACTCCGGCGCGTCCACCTGCAGCAGCCCGGCGGCGATCGCCACCGCCCGGTCCCACTCGGGATCCGACGTGTAGTCCGCGTGCCCGGCGACCCCCGACCGCCACCGCCGTCCGGGGAACGGACCCCGCTGCGGATCCGGCAACCAGTGGTCGCCCCCGAGGACCAGCGCCCCGGTCGGCCCGCGCAAGGCAGGTGCCAACGCGCCCTCCGACCCGTCCTCCCGGTACCCGACCCCGAGCAACATCCCGTCGAACACCTGCCGCCGCCAAGTGGTGACGGCACCGCCCAACGGATCCGTGCCACGGCACAACGCCCGCCACCGCCCGTCCAACCCACCGGCAAGACGAGCCAGCGAAGCGTGTGGAACCACAGCCGGAAACGCCCGCGGATAGGCCCACTGCAACTGCGAACCCGCCGTCACCAGCCCGATCCGTTCGCGATCGTGCGCGGGAAGCTCCTCCAGCAGCCGAGCCGCGGCCACCGCGACCAGCAGAGATCCCTGCGAGTGTCCACAGAGGACGACGCGGGTGCCGGGGTCGCGCAGGTGGTCCTGCACGCGCGCGACGAGTTCCGGCACCACCTTCAGGGCGTAGCAGGGTGGCACGATCGGGTGAGCTTCGCGCGGCCAGAACTGCGCGATGTCCGCGATGATCCCGAGCCGCCTGCCCGACTCCGGCTGGCGTGCGGCCAGGTAGACCGCGCGTAGCAGCGACACGGCGAGAAGGCCGAGCACGAACACGCCGAACGCCGAGAACGGCAGCGTCCACGACGCCAGCGGCACGTTCCGCAGCCTCAACAGCGACGCCAGCACAGCGCCCACCACCAGTACGCCCGCCACGATCATGATCATGCGATGACCGTGGTTGCGTTCCCAGCGCGCCCACCACCACGCACGCGTCGCGGTACGAAGGTCGCGCATACGTCCGGAGTGCAGCAACGACGCCTCACGCGCCCACACCTTGCCCTTGCGGAACGCCCGCCACCGCACGGCACCGGTGAACGACGCCACCGCGAGCGTGCTCAGCAGCGCCAACGCTCCCGCCACACCCCACAGAAGAGTGATGTAGCGGTACCCCTCCGGCAGTTGGAGCCCGTCACCCAGCGCCTTCTGCACGGGCAACGCGACACCCGCGCCGAAACCGCCGCCGAGCAGCCCGGCGATCGCGAGCACGGGCGCCGAGAACCAGCCGCCCGCCCACGGCCGAAGCTCGCGCGGCAACGACTGCCAGGTGCGCCGCGCCAGCAGGGCCGCAGGCACCAGCATCAGCCCGAACAGCACCAGCACGAACGCCATCAGCAACGCCACGACCTGCACGGTCACGTCCGCACCCGGCACCCGCAGCGGGATCTGCTCCTGCAACCCGAGCGTCGTCAGCACCAGCAACACCGAGAGAACCAGCAGAACCCGTCGAGGCTTGCGTCCCAAAGCCGCCCGCAACCACCGTCCGCCACGGTGAGGCGCACCGCCCGTGGGGTCGTCCAGCAGCAGTACGCCCAGCACGGACACACCGATCAGCCCGAGCGACACGATCCACGCCACCGTGATCGCCACGCCCATCCCGCCGGACGCCGTGAGCTGCTTGAGCGGTCCGCCCAGCGCGATCAGCGCCGTCACCGACAGGGCCACGACGACGTGCAACGACCGCAACGCCGGCGTGTCCGGGTCGGTCGCGACGTGCGCGCCGGGCAGCCCGGACGACGGCTGCCTCTCCTGCTCCTCGGCGTCGGCGATCTCCCGCCGTTCGATCCGCCACTCGACGTGCGAGATCCGCCGCATCACGGCGACCACGACGAGGATTGGGAGAAGTCCCAAGAACGCCCGGAACCAGGGGAACGAGCGCACGTCGTCCGGAATGCTGGACAGGCACGCGGTGCCGGGACGGAGGCACTGCGCCGCGAGCAGGTCGAGGCTGACCACCGAGATCTGCGCGACCAGCAACGCCGTCAGCAGCAGTGCGAACACCCGCAACAACGACCGCAGGCCGATGCCCAGCAGGTGGGCGGGGAGATTCCGCTCGGGGACGGGAGGGAGCATCCAGTGCGCGACGTTCGCGATGCTGAACGGGAAGAGCAACGCCCAAGTGGCCTTGGCCACACCTCCGGACGTCATTCCACCCCAGAGGTATCCCTCCACGACGCGTGGAATCGGACGTCCTTCGGTCTGCAGCACTGGTCCGGGCGCTGGTCTGCGGAGCCGGTCAGCCGGGCGCACGATGCGCCCGAGTCCGTCTCCCGCAACGTCCACGGCCGCGACGGCGTCGACCAGCGTCTGCGGCGTCGTTCCCTGAACGCCGTGCACGCGCAGCTCGACGACACGTGTGTCCGGGCCGGCAATCAACACCCGAGACCTCCCTCACCCAACGTGGGGGCCATAGTGGTGCATCAGAGGGCGGTATGGTCGGACGACACCCTCTCTGAAGTGCCTTGGAGGACTTCGCAATGACCGCGGACCGGTTGCAGACCCGCAACGGCATCGACTTCGCAGTGGCCGACCTGTCGCTCCACGAGTTCGGCCGCAAGGAGATCCGTCTCGCCGAGCACGAGATGCCCGGCTTGATGGCGTTCCGGCGCGAGTACTCCGGGGTGTACCCGCTCAAGGGCGCCCGCATCTCCGGCTCGCTGCACATGACGATCCAGACGGCCGTTCTCATCGAGACCCTGGTCGACCTGGGCGCCGAGGTGCGCTGGGCCTCCTGCAACATCTTCTCGACGCAGGACCACGCGGCCGCTGCCGTCGTCGTCGGCCCCCACGGCACGGAGGAGGAGCCCAAGGGCGTCGCCTGCTTCGCGTGGAAGGGCGAGACCCTGCCGGAGTACTGGTGGACGGCCGAGCAGATGCTCACCTGGCCGGACGGCAAGGGCCCGAACATGATCCTGGACGACGGTGGCGACGCCACCCTGCTCGTCCACAAGGGCGTCCAGTACGAGGCGGCCGGTGTCGTCCCGGCGGCGTCCGAAGATGACTCGGAAGAGTGGACCATCGTCCTCGACACGCTGCGCGCGTCGCTCGAGAAGGACGGCAAGAAGTGGACGAACATCGCCGAGGGCATCCGCGGCGTCACCGAGGAGACCACGACGGGCGTCATGCGCCTGTACCAGCTGGCCGCCGCCGGTGAGCTGCTCTTCCCGGCCATCAACGTCAACGACGCCGTCACCAAGTCGAAGTTCGACAACCGCTACGGCATCCGCCACTCGCTCGTCGACGGCATCAACCGCGGCACCGACGTCCTGATCGGCGGCAAGGTCGCGGTCGTCTGCGGTTACGGCGACGTCGGCAAGGGCTCGGCCGAGTCGCTGCGCGCCCAGGGCGCCCGCGTCATCGTCACCGAGATCGACCCGATCTGCGCCCTGCAGGCCGCCATGGACGGCTACCAGGTCGCGAAGCTCGAGACGGTCCTCCCGATCGCCGACATCGTGATCACGACGACGGGCAACAAGGACGTCGTCACCGCGGACCACATGGCGCAGATGAAGCACCAGGCGATCCTGGGCAACGTCGGCCACTTCGACAACGAGCTCGACATGGCCGGCCTCCAGCGCTACCCGGGCATCCGCAAGAACAACATCAAGCCGCAGGTCGACGAGTGGGTCTTCCCGACCGGCCGCACGATCATCGTGCTGTCCGAGGGCCGCCTGATGAACCTGGGCAACGCCACGGGCCACCCGTCGTTCGTCATGTCGAACTCCTTCTCCAACCAGGTGATCGCTCAGATCGAGCTGTTCACCAAGTACAAGGAGTACGACAACGAGGTCTACCGCCTGCCCAAGGTGCTCGACGAGAAGGTCGCGCGCATCCACCTGGAGGCGCTGGGCGGCGAGCTGACCAAGCTCACCAAGGAGCAGGCCGAGTACATCGACGTCGACGTCGAGGGCCCGTTCAAGCCGGAGCACTACCGCTACTGAGCTCGTTCGGCAGGGCCTCCCGCACCGCTCGCGGGAGGCCCTGTTTTCATGTTCGGCGTGGGATTCTTCGGCACCTTCGCCTTCGAGCACGGTTCGTGGAAGACGCTGTCCGAGGGCGAGCTGCCGCCCCTCGCGGAGCCGTCGCTGTGGATCGACATCCACGACAGCGACATCACCTCGGTCGTCTACGCGCCGGCCGGAACGGGCTCCGGCGTCGCCTACCTGGGCCTGACGCCGCGCACCTACTTCGAGAACCCGAACGCCTCCGACCCGACCGACGTGCTGCGCGAGGCCGCGGGCCTGGCCGCGTGGTGGGGCTCGCAGAACCCCGGCGGCGACGTGCCGTTCAAGCAGGCGGAACTGCTGCAGTACCTGGCGGAGGACGAGGACCCGAACGGGTTCGAGTGGGACGAGGGCGAGGACGTCGACGACATCGACGACGGCGAGGTGTTCGTCGAGGTCAAGACCAAGCGGTTCCTGACCGCGCTCGGCCTCCCGCTGCCAGCCGAGCTCAGCTGACGCGCCAGCTCCTGGCGTAGTCGCACAACGCGTCGAGCTGCGCCGCCGGCTCGGGACTCTCCGGGGCGGCGCGCGCGATCGTCAGCGTGCCGAGCACGGCCGCCGTCATCACGTTCGCCGCCGTCTCCGGATCCGGCGCGGCCTCACCGAGCCCGCGCGCCCGTTCGGTGACGGCGAGAAAACCCCTGCGCAACGCCTCCCGGTACCCCTCGGTCGCCTTGATCACCGACTCGTCGAACGGCGCCATCATCGCCGTCGTGGCCAGGCATCCGAACGCCTTCCTCGCTGCTCAGCACACCCTTGAACCGGCTGAGCGTCTCCAGCAGGTCCTCCGACCCGCGCGTGCCGTTCTTCGTCCCGAAACGTGTTGTAGAGGCTCGACGTCGACAACCCCGACGCGGCCGCCATGCCCGAGATCCACGGCCCGGCCCCGCGCGACCACGTCGAACCGGTCCTGGGCCAGGTCATCGGCTTCGTGCTGACCGCAGCCGACCTTGCCGACCGTGTACGTGAGCGGCGACAACGCCTCGCTGGACGAGGTCAAGAAGATCGCCGAACGCTTCGCCCCCGTCGACACGGCGATCCTGTTCGCCGGCGCCCCGCGCTTCCCGGTGCTGTTCGACAACGAGTGCATCGTGCTGGACAGCGCACAGGCGGCGGAGGCGGCGCGCCTGCTGGAGGCGCGCGCGGACCTGGAGGCCGCGTTCGGCGCCGAGGGGCTGGCGGGCCGCCTCGACTGGGGGCGGTGACGCCCGGAGGTGGCTTGCAGGCCGTTTGCAGAAGATCTGCAGGCGGACGGGATTGAATCTCACCTGCGAGTCACTGAACGCTCTTGGGGGTGTGGTCAGCGGCAGAACGCCTGCCAGGCCTCGACGCTGAACTTCAGCTCGGGGCCGGCGGTGTTCTTGGAGTCCCGGACGCGCACGACCTGAGCGAACGCCACCTCAACGCACGCACTGTCTTCGGAGCCGCCCCCGCTGTGGCTGCTCTTACGCCAGGTGCAGTTTCCGGTCACTGAGGTCCTCCCGCGATCGGCTGGCGAGATCCGCCACCATCGACCGCGATTGTTCCTCATCGAGCGCGAGCGCATCCAGGAGCTTGAAGATCGACTTGCAGTGCTGCACCCCGGCCAGGTCCTGCACGAACACCTGGGCGAGATCTGAGCCCTGGTAGGCGGCACTGCCCCGCTTCTCGTACTCCCACAACATGTACTCGGCAGGCAGAGCACCCGCGGCACCAGCGGATTCGGGCACCACGCGGATGGCGTGCGTGTGGAAGAGCAGCCTCATCAGCTGGTCTTCCATGACCTCATCGGTACCCACCTTGAGCCTGAGCGCGTACTCGTGGATGTAGAAGCCGCACTGAGGGCGATTGGGGCGCTGCAGGATCGTCTGCCGCTCCATGCGGAAGCGGACCGCCCTCTCGATCACCTCAGGTGCGAGCAGTCCGCGGACCTGGAAGAGCGCCGTCGCGTACTCCTTCGTCTGCACCATGCCCGGCATGGACGTCATCACGAAGCTCGTGATCTTGTCCGCTGCCGCCTCGGCCATCGCCATCGTGCGCAGGTTGTCGGGGACCTGGACGAAGTAGGGGTTGAACGCCGACCTGTACCTGTTCAGGAAGTCCTCGATGAAGGTCTGGGGACGGCCGCACCGCCCCAGGTACTGGATGATGTCGATCTCCGACGCGCGCACTTTGCCGTGCTCGATGTTCGAGACCTTGCCGGGGTCCCACCCGAGCATCCGGGCGATCTTCCTCGCGCGGAAGGTCGTGCAACGCTCCCGCACCTGGCGCAGCTCGTCGCCCAGGTCACGGCTGTACGGAGTGGACGGATCGCCGTTCATGCCACCTGACGTTAGGCGATGGAGAACGAACAACATCGTGCCCGAACGGGTGGATTTCGAGCCGGTGGAACTCGGTTGACGTGCGGGTTTTACTGACGAGGTGCTGACGACCATCATCAGGAAGACCCTGCGCGTTCCCACCTCGACGGGCGCCGCCGGTGACGGTCGTGCCGAGGCCAGGCAGCTCGACGCCGTGCTGGTCCAGGTGGGGTTCAAGGCGTCGAAGGAACTGCTCGACCACATCGCGACCCTTGAGCGGCCGGGTGCGTACACGCGGTTGATCGTCGACGCCGTGCGGGCGCTGGTCGGTGACGACGTGCGGCACAACCCGTACTTCAAGGAGTTTCCGCACGGTGTGCCGGACACGGTGGAGTTCTGGGCGGACTGCATCAGGGACGCGCTGACCAAGAAGGTGCCCGACTTCGCCGAGATCGGCCGAGGCAACCTGCTCGCGTTGCCGCGGTACGGCAAGGTCCAGCACACCTACGAGGAGATGCTGGCGGCGCACGACGACCTGCTGCCGTCCGTCAAGGGGCACCTGACGATGCTGCGGCTCGGCGGCACGCTGGAGGAGGAGACGCACCGCCTCTACCTGGACCTGGCGACGAGTCCGACGCCGATCGGCGAGGCGGACCTCGAGCTCTTCATCGAGCTCGCCGAACAGATCGCGGAGCTGCCCGAGTCCATTCCGATGCGGGAGAACCGCGCGGTCATCAACGCCGCGCGGATGGCGCGCGACCTCCCGATGGCCGTCGACACCGTCACGGACGTGCTGCGCGTGGCGTGCCAGGCGAGCGGGGGCGACGTGACGCTGGTGGAGCCGACGCGGTTCCGGTCGTTCCGGCGGCCCGAGCGGCGGGCGTTGCTGGCCGCGCTGGACGAGGTGGTGGAGGCCAACCCCGGCAAGCTCGGTGACGTCCGGCAACGCCGTGAGCAGTGGAAGCGGCTCGGGGAACGGTTGCACGCGCACGAGTTCGGTCAGTGGCCGCACGCGCAGGACGTGTTCGCGGTGGCGCGCGGGGACAAGATCGCGCGGTCGTTCGCCGGGCGGCTGGAGATGGCGTTCCAGGACGACGACATCCGCAAGGCGATCGAGGTGCTCAGCTCCGCGCCCGGCTTGTTGCTGCGCAACGTCGACCGCCTGCTGCGCGGCACGACGCAGACCGAACTCGTCGTGGAGGCGGTGCGCAAGGCCGCGCCCGAGGCGTCGGGACGTGTGCTGTGCTCGTTGCTCGAACACCTGGAGAACCGCGGAACACCGGACGCCGCAAGGTTCTTCGCGTCGCGGGCGCGCCGGGTGTGGATCACCGAGGACGACCGCGAGCCGTTGCACGCCGACGCGGTCGCGGCCATCACGGCGGTGCTGGAGGACGAACTGGTCCGCAGGCTGCCCGCCGTGTCGGAGCTGACCGTCGACCCGGAGGCGTTCGACATCACGCTTCCGTTGTCCGGCAACAGTTCCGAGGAGGGCTTCGGCGTGCTGCCGCGCGGGTCCAAGATGTGGCTCGAAGGCGATCTGCTGCGGTTCTTCACGTACTGGCGGCAGGCCGAGGAACGCACCGACTACGACCTGTCGGCCGTGCTGCTCGGCGAAGACCTCGACTACGCGGGTTTCGTCTCGTGGACGAACCACCACTCGGACGGTGCCGTCTACTCGGGCGACCTCACCGAGGCCGCGGACGGTGCCACGGAGTTCATCGACGTTCCCGCCGACGTGGTCTACACGAAGTACGTCGTGCCGCAGGTGAACATCTTCGCCGGAGAGAGCTTCGACGACGTCGCCGAGTCGATGTTCGGGTTCATGGCCCGCGACCTCGACCAGAAGGGGAAGCCGTTCGAACCGAGCACCGTGCGGGCCCGCAGTGCCATGCGCGGCACCGGTCGCGTCGCCGTACCGGTGATCTTCGAGCGGTGCGAGGGCGGCTGGGTGGCGACGTGGCTGCACCTGTACCTGCGGGGCGTGTCCTGGGGCAACCGGGTGGAGCGCAACCGCGACGCGCTGCGCGTGATCACACGAGCGGTGTTGGCGCGCAAGCACTTCACGGTGGGGCGGCTGGCCGGGCTGATGCGGCGGAAGTCCAGTTCGGACGGTCAGCGGCTGCACGTCGACCTGACGAACGTGGACCAGCTCGACAAACTGCTGGAAGCCTGAACGCCGGGGCTGCTAGCGTGAGGACCGCGAGGCCATGAGAGTGCTTCCTTCTAACCTCTGACGGAAATTAGCGCTCTCGCTTTCCTCGCCCCAGCTTCAGCTCCACTCGACGGCGATGCCCGCGATCCCCGGCCCGACGTCGCCGAAGTAGGCGCTCACGACGCCGCCGAGCCCGCACACCAGCTCGTCGACGTCGACCGGCGTCGCGTCGGCCGAGGCCAGGAACTGCTTCATGCAGCGCGCGGGCATCGCGCGCCGGTGGAACGACAGCTGCACCAGGTACGAGCCGCAGCGGTCGCGGAACGTCCGGTGGTGGCCCGGCGTCGCGTTGCCGGTGTCGTCGACGATCGTGAAGCTGAAGACGTGCTCCTCACCGGCCGCGAGCCGCCGGTCGAACAGCATCTCCACGGCGAGGTTGCGGGAAGCGCTTTCCCGGCGCAGTCGCCCCTGCCGGCAGCCTTCGCCCGCTCTCACCATCGCGTTCTCGATCAACGAGCCCTCGTCGCCGTGGTGCATCGCCAGGTACCTGTCAGGTCCCTGGCGGATCGCGCGCACGACCAGCCGGGTGGTGATGGACCGTTGCTCGCGGTGCATCCCGATCTGGACGGTGTCGTGCACGGAGAGCACCTCGAGGTCGGCGTTGCCGCGCGCGGCCTCCGGTACGGAGTCGAACGTCGCGAGCAGCGGCGCGGGCTCCGGCCACGTCGCGACGGGCCTCGGTGCGTACGTGTTGGCGTTGCGCGGGCCGATGAGGTCCAACAAGGACGACGGCGGTAGCCGCAGCACGGACTCCAGCGCGCGCACCGTCGTGATGGCACGCGGCACCTCGGGATGACGCAGACCTCGTTGCCAGTACGAGAGCGTCGACTGGCCCACTTGGACACCCAGTTGCTCGAGATGCGCGCGCAGCCGGGCGAGCGAGAGGCCCCGGTGGGCGATCGCCTCGCGCAGTGCGCGGTGGAAAGGCCCGTAGCGCAGCGTCTCGGCGAGTGGGGTCGGCAGACCCCCGGTCGGGGTACCGATCGGCTCGTCGACCGATCCGGCGTGCCCGGAATCCGCGGCCACCGCGGCACCTACCCTTCACACACGCGCCGTGTGACTGTTCACCGTAGTCACTCGTTCTGGTGATCGAAAGATCGGATTTCGCCCGTGTGGGGGACCTCCTGCGGCCGTGTGAGTGGCCGGAACCGGTCCCGCGAGGCCTCCCGTTAGGGTTTTCCCGTGGGAAAGCTCGTAGTGATCGAAGGCCTCGACGGTGCCGGCAAGCGCACTCTCGCCACCGGACTGACCGAGGCGCTGGCCTCGCAGGGCAGGACCGTGGCGAGCCACGCGTTCCCGCGCTACGGCATCAGCGTGCACGCTGACCTGGTCCGCGACGGCCTCTACGGCCGGCTCGGCGATCTCAGCGACTCGGTGTACGGGATGGCCGTGCTCTACGCGCTCGACCGCAGGGGAGCGGCCGACGAGATCCGCAAGGACCTCGAGGAGCACGACGTCGTGCTGCTCGACCGGTACGTGGCGTCGAGCGCCGCGTACAGCGCCGCGCGGCTGCACCAGGACGAGCACGGCGAGTTCGTGCGGTGGGTGCACGAGCTGGAGATCGAACGCTTCGGGCTGCCCGTGCCCGATCTGCACCTGCTGCTGCGCGTGCCCGTGGAGGTCGCGGCCGAGCGGGCGGCCAGGCGCGAGCAGGCCGACGATTCACGGGCCCGCGACATTTATGAATCCGATGGCTCGCTTCAGGCGCGGTGCGGGGTCGTTTACGACGGATTGGCGAACATCGGCTGGCTGGCCCCGTGGCAAGTGGTCGACGGGCGGTCAAACGTGAACTTTCATTCGCTTCTGGGACCACTCTTCACTCCTTGAGTGGTCGCTCACGTGCGTACCGATTGACACGATCGTGTGTCCGGTTAGTCACTGTGAGTGTATTGGAGAAAGCAATTTGAAGCGTGTTCTGCAGCGCCCCCCGGTTGGCGTCGCCCGTACGGCGGTGCTGATCGCTGCCGCCCGCGCCAATGAGCAAAGTCGTCTCCGCCGCCTCTTCAACGACCCCCTGGCCGCAGGACTCGTGGAGGCCGCCGGCTCCGCGAGCGACCTGAACGGCGTCAAGAACCTCGCGGGCGATCATTTCGTCCTGCGCACCCGCTATTTCGACGACCAGCTCCTGGAAAGCGCCCAGCCCCAGGTGGTGATCATGGCGGCGGGTCTCGACACAAGAGCGTTCCGGCTGCAGTGGCCGCCGGGCACAACACTCTTCGAGCTCGATCTGCCCGAGCTGATCGAGTTCAAGGAGGACGCCCTGCACGACCTGCGCGCCGAACCGGCGTGCGACCGCGTGACCGTCCCGTGCGACCTGCGCGAGGATTGGCCGACAGCGCTGATCCGCGCGGGGTTCGACCCGAAGAGGCCCACGGCGTGGTTGCTGGAGGGCCTCTTCATGTTCCTGCCCCCGGACGCGGGCGAGCGGATCCTCTACTGGGTGAGCGCGCTGTCGGCGAAGGGCAGCACGCTCGCGCTCGAACACGTCAACCGCGCGTTCCGCGACCTCCCGCAGATGAAGGCCGTGCACCGGCGGTTCGACCGGCTCGACGCCCGCTGGCAGTCCGACGTGGAGGACCCCGTCGGGTGGCTCGCGGGCTACGGCTGGCAGGCCGAGGTGACGCACCAGGTCGACCTGGCCGCGCGGCACGACCGCGCGGTGCCCGCGATCACCGACCCGCTGAAGGTGGGTGACGCGCGCATCTGGCTGGCCGCGGCCGTCCGCACGGGGTGAGAACACCCGGTAACGAAAGGTGATCCCCGCGCGCTTACTCCGGCGACGAACAGGTCAAACGGGGTGAGGTGGGGGACGTGGAACGACAGTTCCGGCCGGTGACCGAACGAGCGCACACCGCCACCAGCGGCAACGGAACGTGGGCGGTGCGCGAACTCCCGACCGGCAGTGCGACGATGTTGGGTATGAAGGCACGCGTGCTCGTCGTCGATGACGACCCCGCCCTGGCGGAGATGCTGACGATCGTGTTGCGCGGGGAGGGCTTCGACACCGCGGTGGTCGCCGACGGTGCCCGTGCCCTGCCCGCGCTGCGCGAGCTCAAGCCCGACCTCGTGCTGCTCGACCTGATGCTGCCCGGCATGAACGGCATCGACGTCTGCAAGGCGATCAGGTCCGAGTCGGGCGTGCCGATCGTGATGCTCACCGCGAAGAGCGACACGGTCGACGTGGTGCTGGGCCTCGAGTCCGGTGCGGACGACTACGTCGTCAAGCCGTTCAAGCCCAAGGAGCTGGTGGCCCGCATCCGGGCTCGCCTGCGGCGCACCGAGGCCGAGCCGTCCGAGGTCCTGCAGATCGGTGACCTCACGATCGACGTCCCCGGCCACGAGGTGCTGCGCGAGGGCAGGCCGATCCAGCTCACGCCGCTGGAGTTCGACCTCCTCGTCGCGCTGGCCCGCAAGCCGCGCCAGGTGTTCACCCGCGAGGTGCTGCTCGAGCAGGTGTGGGGTTACCGCCACGCCGCCGACACCCGCCTGGTGAACGTCCACGTGCAGCGGCTGCGTTCCAAGGTCGAACGGGACCCGGAGCACCCCGAGGTGGTGTTGACTGTTCGCGGCGTCGGGTACAAGGCCGGCCCTCCGTGACAGGTGGCGTATGAAGTTCGTTCGGCCGGTCGCCGCTCAGGCGCGGTTCCTCGTCGAGGAGGCGCGCAAGCGGTGGGCCGCGTTTGGTGACCTCTGGCGTCGTTCGCTCCAGCTGCGCGTCGTCGTGTCCACGCTCGCGCTCTCGTCCGCCGTGGTGTTCGTGCTGGGCATGGTGCTGCAGATGCAGATCACCAACCAGCTGCTGAGCACCAAGGACGAGGCCGCGGTGCGCCAGGCGCTGGCCTCGCGCGCGCTGATCCAGTCCGACCTGGTGGGTCTGAACCCCGGTCCGGACAGCGTGCAGACCCGGTTCACCAGCGCGATCAACAAGCTCGCCGTGGGCGGCACCGGCACGGACGCCACGACGGCGGGCGCCGGTGCGTTCGAACCCGTCCTCGCGGACGGGCTGAGCTCGGCCGGTGGCGGTCGCGTGCCGTCGGTGGGCAAGCTCGACGACGTGCCGCGCGGCCTGCGCGAGATGGTCGAGGACGGCGGTTCCGGCACCCAGATCCACACCGTGCAGCGCGACGGCCAGCCGACCACGTTGTTCGTCGTGGGCCTGCCGATCAGCACGTACGCGCGCTCGATGCAGCTCTACCTGATCTTCCCGCTCACCGCCGAGCAGCGCACGGCCGAGGTCGTGCAGTCGACGCTCGCTGTCGGCGGCATCGTGCTGCTGGTCCTGCTCGCGTTGATCGCGAACCTCGTGACGCGCCAGGTGGTGCGGCCTGTCCGGCAGGCGGCCGAGGTCGCGGAGAGATTCGCGGACGGCGTTCTGCACGAACGGATGCACGTCGTCGGCGAGGACGACGTGGCCAGGCTCGCCGAGTCGTTCAACGAGATGGCCGAGTCGATCCAGGCCCAGTTCAAGCAGCTGGAGGAGTTCGGCCAGCTGCAGCGCCGGTTCACCTCGGACGTCTCGCACGAGCTGCGCACGCCGTTGACGACGGTGCGCATGGCCGCGGACGTCCTGCACGCCTCGCGCGAGCAGTTCCCCGCCGGCCTCGCCCGCTCCACCGAGCTGCTGGTCGACGAGCTCGACCGGTTCGAGTCGCTGCTGGGCGACCTCCTGGAGATCTCCCGCCTGGACGCCGGCGTCGAGGAACTCACCGCCGACCAGGTCGACATCCGCGTGCTCGCCCGCCGCGCCCACGACTCGGTGCGCGCGATCTCGACTTCGGCCAACTCCCCGGTGGTGCTGGACCTGCCGGACTCCGAGCTCGTCGCCGAGCTCGATTCCCGCCGCGTGGAACGGATTCTGCGCAACCTGCTCGCCAACGCCATCGACCACGGCGAGGGCCAGCCCGTCGAGCTCACCATGCGCGGCAACGACGACGCCGTCGCCATCACCGTGCGGGACCACGGCGTCGGTCTGCGCCAGGGCGAGGCGGAGCTGGTGTTCAGCCGCTTCTGGCGCGCCGACCCGTCGCGCAACCGCCGCACCGGCGGCACCGGCCTCGGCCTCTCGATCTCGCTGGAGGACGCGCGCCTGCACGGCGGCTGGCTCGAGGCGTGGGGCGAACCCGGCCACGGCGCCGTGTTCCGCCTGACCCTGCCCCGCCGCCACGGCGAGGAGCTCCGCGAGAGCCCGCTGCCGCTGGCGCCCGCCCTCGAGCTCGAACCCGTTGCCGTCGTGGAGGAACCGCTCCCCGACGAGGAACCGGGCGAGATCGAGCTGCGGCCGGAGGAGATCACCTGGCAGCCCGCGGAACCCGTCGACGGCACCCCCGCGGCGAAGGCGGACGAGGTCTCGGAGGAAGTGCGGTGAAGCGTCTCGCGTTGCTGCTGCTCGTGCTCGTGACGCTCACCGGGTGCGCCGCGATCCCCACGAACACCCAGCCGAAACCGATCGGCTCGAAGGACAACAAGTCGTCCAACCTGCCGGCGGCCCCCGAGCCGTTGCCGAACATCGACCCGCTGACGCTCGTGCGCCAGTTCCTCGAGGCCACGGCGAACCCGGACGGCGAGTACGCGGCGGCCCGCGCGTTCCTGACGCCAGAGGCGAACAAGAACTGGGACACCAAGAACCCGACCATCATCGAGACCGGCTTCTCGACCGTCCCGACCACCGCGGCGCCGCAGGACAAGACGCAGACCGTTCTCCTGCAGGGCAAGAACGTCGGCCGCCTGGGCAGCGACAACGCCTTCACCTCGTTGCTCGGCGAGTACGAGAAGGCCGTGAAGGTGGAGCGCAACAACGAGAACCAGTGGCGCATCTCCGAACCGCCCAACGGCGTGGTCATGCCGCAGAACGTCTTCAACAGCACGTACCGCCGCGTGACGCTCTACTTCTACAACCCGGAGTTCACCGTCCTGGTGCCCGATCCGCGCTACGTCGTGATCCCACCGGCCACGAGCATTCCGACCAGGGTCACCGAACTCCTGCTCGCGGGCCCCGGCGACACGACGCGCGACACCCTCGTCAGCGCGCTCGGCCCCGACACCGACAAGTTCTCCGACACCAAGGAATCCGACGACGGAGCCCTGGAGGTCAACCTCACCAACGTCGGCAAGGACCTGACCCCGGAGAAGCGCAAGCAGATCGTCGCGCAGGTCGTGAAGTCGTACTCGGGCGTCACCTCCTCTCGCGTGCGAGTGCTGGTCGACGGCCAGCAGATCCTTCCGGACCAGCGCGACTACCGCCCGTCCGATGTCTCCGCCACCGCGGGCGAAGCCCTGCTGGCCCTGAACTCCAACCTCCAGGGCATGCTCGTCGCCGACGGCACCGTCCGCTCCCTGACCGACGGCAACCCGGTCAAGGGCCCGGCAGGCGCCGGCGCCTACAACGTCGTCTCCGCCGCCCAGTCCCTGGACGGCTCCCGCCTGGCCGTGGTGTCCCGCTCCGGCAGCACCCTTCGCCTGCGCGTCGGGGAGCTCGAACAGGACCTGTCCGAAGTGGACCTGAGCGCCACCACCCTGACCCGCCCCACCTGGCAGCTCTCCAGCGGCCCCAAGGAACCGGGCGCCGAAGTGTGGACCGCGGTCAACGGCACCTCGGTGGCACGCGTGACCCGTTCCGACAACGGCAGCTGGACCGCCAAGGGCGTCAACATCACCGACCTCGAGCGGTTCGGCATGATCAGCGAACTCCGCCTCTCCCGAGACGGCACCAGGGCGGCCCTGGTGATCGCCGGCAAGCTCTACGTCGCCTCGGTGGTCCGCAACAACCAGGACGTGGCCCTGCGCGTCCCGAGACAACTCCAGCCGACGATCCTGGGCTCAGCCGTCCAGTCCATCGACTGGCTCTCCCAGGACGTCCTGGCGGTCTCGACCAACCTCCCTTCGTGGCCGGTGAGCAAGGTCTACACGGACGGCTACAAGCTGGACCGCTACAGCCAGTCCAACCTCACCGTCCCGGTGAGCTCGGTGGCGGCAGCGCCGGCCCGCCAGGTGCAGGTGGTCGACCCTTCCGGCCTGTGGTCGGCCTCGGACATCACGGACGTGTGGAAGTCGAGCGCGATCCGCGTCCCGCCGGGCACCTCGGTCTTCTACCCGGGCTGACCGCAAGGCCCTGGCCGAGCCGAGGTGGCTCGGTTGGCGTGGAACGAGCGCGTGGCGGGCGCGTCTGGCGGGCGCGTCCGGGACGACGCGGTGCCGGTTGAGGTGGCTGGGCTGAGTTCGGCTGGGCGGCCAGGCCTAAAGCGCTGGGGTGGTGTGGTGGGCAGGCGGATTGTGCGACTTGGTGGGTACGGCATGCCAGGTCCGACGCGCGGGGCCTGACACGTCGGCGCCTGGCACAGCAGGGCGGACGCGGCGGGTTCACGCCCGACGACTGAGCCTGCGTGCGAAGGCGCGGCCGGCTGGGCGAGGCCGCGTGGCTTGAGCCGTGCGGAGCGCCGCGTGGCGAGCCGCCGCGAGCGCTGGCCGCGGCCCTCGTGCCTGGCTTCCTCGACTGGCGCCTGCGACCTGCTTGGCCGACCAGCGCGCCCGTGACCTCCCGGCCGACCAGCCGTGCCGCCGGGCTTCACCAGCGGCCCTACTCGCCTGGCTGAGGTGGGCGGGCCGACGTCAGCACCAGCACGGCGTTCGTCCGCACCCCGGCCTGCCGCAGCGCCCCCACGCAGGCCGAGGCGGTCGCCCCGGTCGTGACCACGTCGTCCAGCAGCACCGTGGTCCCGGGCACCTTCAGCCTCGGCCGCACCCCGGCTCGCGGCTGCACGGAGATCCCCGGCGGCCCCGGCCCTCGCGCCTCCGCCGCCCCGAACGCCCTCGCCATCCCGAACAGTCTCGCCGCACTGGGCGCCTCCGCCACCCCGAAGGCCTGCGCCGCACCGAACGCTCCCGCCGCCCCGATCCTCTCCGTCGCCCCGAAGGCCTGCGCCGCCCCGGACGCCTCCGCCGCCCCGAAGGCCTGCGCCGCCCCGAAGGCCTCCTCCAGGCCGTGCACCTCCACCCGGCCCTCCAGGTTCCGCCGTCGTGCCCCCGGCCCCAGCCCCACCGAGTCGGCCACCCCCGCTGCCAGCCTCAGCACCGGCGCCACCGCGGCCACCTCCGCCTCCCGCGCTATCCGCAGCACGTGGTCGCCCCCGCGGTCGCGGGCGGCGCTGCGGCGGGACGGGGCGGGCACGAGAGTCCAAGGTGGAGGGCCGAGCGCCACCAGCGCGGCCGCCACGAGGGCGCCGAACCAGGCCGCCAGGGCGTGGGTGCCGCGTTCCTTGAAGGCGAGCACCAGTTCGCGGGCGGCACCCGCGTAGGGCGCCAGTGTCCACACAGGTGGCGCGACGCCCGGCACCTGGAGGCGTAGCGGCGGGCCGAAGGTGGCTAGGCACCTGGCGCAGCAGGGAGTTCCCTGGCGGCCGCAGCCTGCGCAGCGGGCTGGGACGAGGAGGTCGAGTGCTGTCATGGAGCCAGGATGGCGGTGGGGTCTGACAGAAAATCGGCGCGGACGGCGGCGACCGCCCCGAGAGGACTCGTGACGGGGTCTTTCGGCACCGCCCACAAGGGTGAAGTTGAGGTGACGTTGTCGATCTCCCGGCGGCGGCGCGCGGCGAGAAATCCCCTGCTCGGCAAGAGTTCTGTGACGACGTCCCAAGATCTTGTAACTCGTTTCGACCCGTTTGTCCCATCGTCTGTTGAGACGGTGTTTCGGAACCGATCAGTCCGCACGTCACCGCGGTCGATCAAGCCTCGCCCACTGCGCCAAGAGCGCACCGACACCACCCGTCCAGCGCCGCCTGGCGAGCCCCTCAAGTTAACGATTATTCACATGTGGAGCTGACCAGCGGTTATTCATTGAATGGCCCCTATGGCCGGCATGCGTGGTGATCGACACCCTTGTCCGGCATTGGGCGAAATCCGCCGTTCAGCCGGGCGTGACAGGCCCGTGATCGGGCATCCGGGCCGCTCGAAGGCCTCGGAAGAAGTGCGTCAGGCGTGCGGGAAGTGGTTCGGAATCGATCTCTTCCAGGTTTCGGGAACATGACGCGCGGGTCGCCCGTTGGCTGGGTATGAGGGCGCGACAGGAGCCGTTCGACGCAGTGACACTGCCGTCGAGTGCAGCCACGAGTGTGCGCCGTTCGGGTGAGCGAGGTGCTGTGGGGTTTGGTTCGGAGCACGCTCGGGAAGTGACTGACGACAGGCTGTCGTCGCGCTACGTAGTCACCGAAAAATCTCGCCGTTCCCCCGGCAAGGGGGCTTACGCGACGGTGAATCCCAAGCTAACGTGCACCGCTATCAGCGTTCCCGGCCCGCGGGGAGGAGGCGAACAGCCCATGATCCTGGCGCCGTGAGAGCTGAGGGAGACGACCCTCTGCGACACATCTGCGATCCAAGATCGCCACGGCGCTTTTAAAGCAGTCCAGCCATAGCTCGCAGCAAAGCGAGGGAGGTCGTGTATGGACATCGTCGTTAAGGGCCGCAACGTCGAGGTGCCCGATCACTACAGGGTTCACGTCGCCGAAAAGCTGGCCCGGCTTGAGCGCTACGACCGCAAGGTCATCCGCTTCGACGTGGAACTTTTCCACGAACCGAACCGCCGCCAGTCGAAGAACTGCCAGCGGGTCGAAATCACCGGCAAGGGACGTGGACCCGTGGTCCGTTCCGAAGCCTGCGCGGGTGACTTCTACGCCGCGCTCGACGCTGCGGTCGCGAAGCTCGAGAACCGTCTGCGTCGGTCGCACGACCGCAGGCGCGTCCACCACGGGGCCCGCGCCCCGATCTCGGTGGCCGAAGCGACAAGCGGACTCGGTGAGATGTCCGCAGGCGAAGCAATGACGTCGCGCCGCGCCAAGACCGCGGTGCTCGACGCACCCGAGGCCGACTACGAGGGCATGGCGGAAGTGCCCGCGCAGCGGTGGGACGACGGCCTCGAAGACAAGTTGCCCGGACGCGTCGTACGCGAAAAGGAGCACGCCGCCAAACCGATGACCGTCGACCAGGCCCTCTACGAGATGGAACTGGTCGGACACGACTTCTACCTGTTCGCCGACACCGAATGCGGGCGCCCGAGTGTCGTCTACCGCCGGAAGGGATTCGACTACGGCGTGATCAGGCTGGCCTGACCCGCACGGACCCTCGTTCCTTCGACCGCCGCCGCCCCGCACCCCTCGCGTGCGGGGCGGCGGCGTGCGTCTGTCCAGGCACCAACGCACGTGCGCGCACGCCGTCTACCGCCACTCGGCCGCTTCCGGCACCGTGAAGTTCACCGTCAAGGTGAAATCCGCCGGACCAGGAACCTTTACGCGGCCCTCATGCGTTCACCACATCAGTAGCCGAGGTGGGGGCACCGGCGACAGGTGGTGCGGGAAGATCCCGGAAACGGCACCTGACCTGCGAAAACCAGGTCGGGCGTGTCAATCCGCCTGTGTCCGTGCACACATCTTGGCGACTTGCCTACGATGGGCAGGGGAAAGGCGTCCGACGTGGGCGCGCCGCGATACAGGTGATGAGGTCTATCCAGATGGTGCTGTCCCGACTGCTCCGCTCCGGCGAGGGCAAGATGCTCAAGCGCCTCCGCAACATCGCACAGCACATCAACCACCTGGAAGACGAGGTGGTGGACCTCTCCGACGCCGAGTTGCGCGGCAAGACCGAGGAGTTCAAGAAGCGCTACGCCGAGGGCGAGACGCTCGACGAACTGCTCCCCGAGGCGTTCGCCGTGGCCCGCGAGGCCGCCAAGCGCACCCTGGGCCAGCGGCCCTACGACGTGCAGATGATGGGTGGAGCGGCGCTCCACCTGGGTCAGATCTCCGAGATGCGCACCGGTGAGGGCAAGACGCTGACCTCGGTCATGCCCGTCTACCTCAACGCGATCGCCGGCAAGGGCGTCCACGTCATCACCACGAACGACTACCTGGCCAAGCGCGACGCGGACTGGATGGGCCGCGTGCACCGCTTCCTGGGTCTGTCCGTCGGCGCGATCCTCTCCGAGATGACGCCGGACCAGCGCCGCGCGTCCTACAACTCGGACATCACCTACGGCACGAACAACGAGTTCGGCTTCGACTACCTGCGCGACAACATGGCGTGGAGCCTGGACGAGTGCGTGCAGCGCGGCCACTACTTCGCGATCGTCGACGAGGTCGACTCGATCCTGATCGACGAGGCCCGCACGCCGCTGATCATCTCCGGCCCTGCCGAGCAGTCCGCTCGCTGGTACACGGAGTTCGCGCGCCTCGCCCCGCGCATGCGCGGCATCGACGTCACCCAGCTCTCCCAGAAGGACCGCATCGAGGTCATCGAGGAGAAGTCGAAGTCGTACCACTACCAGTACGACGAGAAGAAGCGCACGGTCGCCGTCACCGAGCTCGGTGTGGAGTTCATCGAGGACCAGCTCGGCATCGACAACCTGTACGAGGCGGCCAACACGCCGTTGGTGGGCTACCTGAACAACGCCCTCAAGGCGAAGGAGCTCTACAACCGCGACAAGGACTACATCCTCCGCAACGGCGAAGTGATGATCGTCGACGAGTTCACGGGTCGTGTGCTCTCCGGTCGTCGCTACAACGAGGGCATGCACCAGGCCATCGAGGCCAAGGAGGGCGTGGAGATCAAGGCGGAGAACCAGACCCTCGCCACGATCACCCTGCAGAACTACTTCCGGCTCTACGAGAAGCTCGGCGGCATGACCGGTACCGCCGAGACCGAGGCGGCCGAGTTCCACCAGACCTACAAGCTGGGCGTCGTCCCGATCCCGACGAACCGCCCGCCGCAGCGCACCGACCAGCCCGACCTCGTCTACAAGACGGAGGAGGCGAAGTTCGAGGCCGTCGCCGAGGACATCGCCGAGAAGCACGAGCAGGGCCAGCCGGTCCTGATCGGCACGACGAGCGTCGAGCGGTCCGAGTACCTGTCGAAGCTGTTGGTGCGCAAGGGAATCCCGCACGAGGTCCTGAACGCGAAGCACCACGACCGCGAGGCGCTGATCATCGCGAAGGCGGGCCGCAAGGGCGCCGTCACCGTCGCGACGAACATGGCCGGCCGCGGTACCGACATCGTGCTGGGCGGCAACCCGGACATCATCGCCGACCACGAGCTCCGCGACCGCGGCCTCGACCCGGTGACGACGCCGGAGGAGTACGAGGCCGAGTGGGCCAAGGTCGTCGAGGAACTGACGACCCAGGGCAAGGCCGAGGCGGACGAGGTGCGTGAGGCCGGCGGTCTCTACGTCCTCGGCACCGAGCGCCACGAGTCGCGCCGCATCGACAACCAGCTCCGCGGCCGCACCGGCCGTCAGGGCGACCCCGGCGAGTCGCGCTTCTACCTCTCGTTGCAGGACGAGCTGATGCGCCGCTTCAACGCCGCCATGGTCGAGATGGTCATGACGCGCCTGAACGTGCCGGACGACCAGCCGATCGAGCACAAGATGGTCACCCGCGCCATCCGCAGCGCGCAGACCCAGGTCGAGCAGCAGAACTTCGAGATCCGCAAGAACGTCCTCAAGTACGACGAGGTCATGAACCGCCAGCGCACGGTCATCTACGCCGAGCGTCACCGCGTCCTCGCGGGCGAGGACCTGCAGGAGCAGGTCGACCACATGATCGAGTCCGTCGTGGAGGAGTACGTCCAGGGCGCCACCTCCGACGGTTACGCCGAGGACTGGGACTTCGAGAAGCTCTGGACCGCCCTCAAGACCCTGTACCCGGTCTCGATCAACGCCGACGAGCTGCTCGAGTCCGATGAGGACGTCACCAGGGAGTTCCTCCGCGACGCCCTCGTCAAGGACGCCATGGACGCCTACCGCGCCCGTGAGGCGGACATCGACGGCCGCGTGGGCGAAGGCGCCACCCGTGAGCTGGAACGCCGGGTCCTCCTCAGCGTGCTCGACCGCAAGTGGCGCGAGCACCTGTACGAAATGGACTACTTGAAGGAGGGCATCGGCCTGCGCGCCATGGCGCAGCGCGACCCCCTCATCGAGTACCAGCGCGAGGGCTTCGAGATGTTCAACGCGATGCTCGACGCGTTGCGCGAGGAGACCGTCGGCTTCCTCTTCAACCTCCAGGTGGAGGCGGCGGAGCCCGAGCAGCCCGCGGAACCCGAGGTCCCGGTGACCCTCGCGGCCACCCCGCAGGCCCTCCCGCAGGTCTCCGGCAACGGCGGCGGCAGCGGTGCCCGAGCCAGGGCCCGCGCGGCAGCGGCGGCCCAGCAGCAGGCCCAGCAGCAGCCCTCGGCCCCGGCAGGCCCGGCCATGGCCCAGCTGGCCAGCGGCAACGCCATCCCGCCCGCTCTGCGCGGCAAGGGCCTGGGCGGCCCCGGCCAGCAGAACCTGAGCTACAGCGGCCCGGCGGAAGACGGCGGCGTGGAGGAGCACGGCGAGTCGGGCAACGCCCCCTCGCAGCAGGGCGGCACCCGCAAGGAGCGCCGTGAGGCAGCCCGGCAGGCAGCCAAGAACCAGCGCAAGACCCGCTAGCCCGGCACGACCACCGCGTGGGCCGCGTTCCTCAGGGGACGCGGCCCACGCGGCTTTCCGGGGAGCGCCGACGGCGAGCCTCACTCCAGCACCGCGAACGAGGTGAACCACCACCGCCCACCGCGGTGCTCCACCCGAGCGGCCACGGCCAGAAACCGCCCGCCCCGGCGAACGGTCACCGAGATCTCCCCGACGAACCGGGAGGGGTGGCAAACCCGAGGCGGCCTTACCATCCGCGTGGACGAGGCCCGCACCGACGACCCCAACCGGCCGGCCAGGGCAGGAACGCAGACCTCCCGCAACAACCGCACCACCCGTCGCCCGTCCAGCACCTCCAACACCACGCCGACCAACCGGGCGGCGTCCAGAGCAGGCGGGGCCGGCAGGGGCACCGGCACCCACACAGGCCGGGCCCGAGGCAGCGGCACGAACGGCGCGCCACCGACCGGCGGCTCGTACGGGGCGAGGCGACGAATACCTGGGGGCATGCCGAACCAGGCGAACCACAGCCGGGAACAGGACACCGAGCACCCGAAAGTGGGTACCGTCCGAACCGTGCTCAAAGCTCTGGTGCTCGACTACGGCGGCGTCCTCACCGACCCCGGCGAGGACAACCCGAACGAACCACCCCTCTTCACCGCCCTGAAAAAAGTCAGGCGACACGGCCTCAAGACGGCCCTGCTGTCCAACGCGGACGGTTGGTGGCAGCCGCCGGCACAGCTCACGGCAGAGCTCGACGTCGCCGTCATCTCGGGCGAGGTCGGGCTGGCCAAGCCGGACACGGAGATCTACGAGCTCACGGCGCGCAGGCTGAACCTCAGGACCGACGAGTGCGTGTTCGTCGACGACCTCGCGGTCAACGTCAGGGGTGCCGCCGAGGCCGGCATGGTCGGCGTCCACCATCGGTCGACACGGTCCACCCTTGAGGAGCTGGAAATCCTGCTAGCGATCGCACTCCGCGATTGAGGGTTCACCCTGCGGCGTCATTGCCCCTTAAAACGACAGCGGCTAGCGTCTTTTTGGTCAGCAGTCGGAATGCATAGGGGAGAAAATGCGAAGAATTGTCGCTTGTGTTGCAGTCGCCATTGCAGCCACGGCAATTGCATCACCCGCGCAGGCTCAGGAACGCGGATGCAGCGAGGATTATCTGCGGGACGGGCGCACCGTCGAGGTCTACTGCGACGAGGGGCGGCCGGGGCGGTTCAGGGCCGTCGCGCACTGCACGAACGGCCTGGGGGTCTGGGACTCGTACGGGACGATCGGCCGGGTCAGGGGCGAGCCGTCGGTGGCCGCGTGCACGTCGTTGCTCGGGTACCCGCGGGTGAACGGGTACCACGTCGACTGGATCTAGAAGGTCACTGGGCCCGGCGGACCAGTTCGAAGCAGAGCACGGCCGCCGCAGAAGCCACGTTCAGGGATTCCACGCCCGCCGCCATCGGAATCGTCAGTCGTGACGTGAGGTGCTGTGCCACGTCGTCACTGATTCCTGATGTTTCGCCGCCGAGCACGAAAGCGACGCGCGAGCCGAAAGTGGCCGAATAAATCGTGTCGGACGCGTGGGAGTCCAACGCGTGAAGCGGAAAGCCGGACGCTCGCAACAAAGCCGAGGCCTCCGCCGAGGTGCCGCAGCGCAGCACGGGCGCTCGGAAAGCCACTCCGGCGGAGGCCTTCACCACGAGCGGGTCGATCGAGGCGACGCCCCGGCGGGGGACGACGATGCCGTCGATGCCCGCGGCGGTCGCGGTGCGCAGGATCATGCCGACGTTCGCGGGCGTGGTGATGCCGTCCAGCACCAGCACGGACCGCAGCCCGCCTTCCTCCAGCGCCAACGCCAGCGGCTTCATCCGCGGGGCGACGACGTCGGCCAGCACGCCCTGGTCCTGCTTGCCGTTGCCCGCCAGCACCTTCACGCGCTGAGCGGTGGCGCGCTGCACGGCCACGCCGCGTGAACGAGCCGCGTCGAGGATCTCGCGGGCGGCGGGGCCGCGGGCCGTGTCGGCGAGCACCACCTTGTCCACCGACAACGCCGGGTCGTCCAGCGCTTCCAGCACTGGCTTGCGGCCGTAGACGGTGACGAAGCGGTCCTTGGGCGAGATCTCCACCGGAAGAGAGTGCCAGAACCACTCACACCGAG
This sequence comes from Lentzea sp. CA-135723, assembly GCF_050936595.1. Lineage (NCBI taxonomy): Bacteria > Bacillati > Actinomycetota > Actinomycetes > Pseudonocardiales > Pseudonocardiaceae > Lentzea > Lentzea sp. CA-135723. The sequence continues at coordinate 6,741,068 of NZ_JBNJMK010000001.1, forward strand.
CTCAAACGGGTGAAGAGCCTCACTAGAGCCGTTCGGCCCTTGTGTTTCGGATCATATCGATGATGATCGTCACATGACGGCAGGTATGCGCAGCGTCGCGCAACGTCAACATCTCGCGAGCGGCCAGGACTCGGACGTGTTCATCCGGTCCGACGGCTTGCTGGTCAAGCGCACCCGCACCGGCCGTGACCTGCGGCGCGAGGCCGAGATGATGACCTACCTGAGCGGTCACGGCATCCCCGTTCCGCGCGTGCACGAGGCCACCGAGCAGGAACTCGTCATGCAGTACGTGCCGGGCCCGCGGATGTCCGAGGAGATCGGCCGCAAGCCGTGGCTCGCGGCGAGCCTCGGCGCGGACCTCGCCGACCTGCACCACCGCCTCGACGTCATCCAGGCGCCCGACTTCCTCGACGGCGACGGCGACCTGCTGCACCTCGACCTGCACCCCGGCAACGTCGTGCTCGGGCCGGAGGGGCCGGTGGTCCTCGACTGGGCCAGCGCCACGAAGGGTGACCGCAGGCTCGACGTCGCGCTCAGCTGGGTCTCGCTCACCGTCGCCCACCTCGCGCCGGTCATGAAGCTGACGCGCTGGCGGTTCCTGCGGTCGTTCATGGCCAACGTGGACCCGAAGGCCAAGGACGCGATCCCGGAGGCCGCGCGCATCCGGCTCCAGCGGCACGACCGCGATCCGCGCGAACGCGCCGTGCTGCAGAAGCTCATGGACGGCGAACCGCACTAGGCTGGGGTTCATGCCGGACCGACTGTCAGCGCTGGACGCCTCGTTCTTGTACATGGAGGGCTCCACGACGCCGATGCACGTCGGCGGCGTGGCCGTCTTCCGCCGGCCCAAGGCGGGTTTCGACTACGACAAGCTCGTCGACCTCATCGAGCAGCGCCTCAGCCTCGTGCCGCGCTACCGGCAGAAGGTCGTGCACGTCCCCGGCCGCATCGCCCGCCCGGTCTGGGTGGACGACCCCGACTTCGACGTCACCTACCACGTGCGCCGCTCCGCCCTCCCGAAGCCGGGCAACGACACCCAGCTGCACGACCTCGTCGCGCGGCTGATGTCCCGCCCGCTCGACCACAGCCGTCCGCTGTGGGAGATCTACCTGGTCGAGGGCCTCGAGAAGAACCAGACGGCGGTCATCACCAAGACCCACCAGGCCATGATCGACGGCATCGCGTCGCTGGAGATCGGCCAGGTCATGCTGGACGTCTCGCCGACGCCGCGCACCAACGTCGAGAACCTCTGGATGCCGCAGCCCGAACCCGGCTCGCTGCAGCTCGTGGCCGACGCCGTCACCGACATCGTGCAACGGCCGGGCGAGCTCGTGGAGAACGCCCGCAGCGCCGTCCTCGACACGGTCAACACCGTCGAGAAGGTCTTCAACGCGTTCGGCATCCTCGCCCAGGCCGTCCGCACGGTCGCGACGCCCGCTCCCGGCACCCCGCTGAACGTCCGCGTCACCTCGCCGCAGCGCCGGTTCGCCGTGGCGCGCGCCCAGCTCGACGACCTGCGCGCGATCCGCAAGTCGCACGGCGGCACGGTGAACGACGTGGTCCTCGCGGCGCTGTCCGGAGCCCTGCGCAACTGGCTGCTCAGCCGCGGCGAGAACGTCACCGGCAGCACCACGATCCGCGCGATGGCACCGCTCTCCGTGCGCGAGGCCGACCCGGACTCCGGCAACAACGTGAGCGCCTACCTGGTCGACCTGCCCGTCGGGGAACCGAACCCGGTCGTGCGGCTGCACCACGTCAGCCACGCCATGCGCGCGCACCAGGAATCCGGCCAGTCCGTCGCCGCCGACGCGCTGGTCAAGGTCTCCGGCTTCGCCCCGCCGACGCTGCACGCGCTGGGCGCGAGGGCCGCCAGCTCGTTCAGCCGCCGGCTGTTCAACGTGATCGTCACCAACGTTCCCGGCCCGCAGGTGCCCCTGTACGCGGCAGGCGCGAGAATGACCGAGATCTTCCCGGTCGTGCCGCTCGCCAAGAACCAGGCGCTGGCCATCGGGGTGACGTCGTACGACGGCGGTGTGTACTTCGGGCTGAACGGCGACCGCGACGCCATGTCCGATGTGGACGTTCTCGCGACCATGGTCGAGGAGTCGGTGGAGGAACTGATGGGGACGGCGAGCGCATGAGGGTCTACATCCCGGCCACGGTGCCGATGCTGCGCACGTTCGTCGACACCGGCGAACTGGCCCCGGTGACCGGCACGGCGTTCGCGCTGACGCCCGCGTTGCGCGAGTCCTACGCGGCGGGCGACACCGAGGAGCTGGAGTACGCGGCGATGCTCGACGCCGCACGGGCCTCGTTGCGGCTGCTCGCGGCCGACGAGAAGGCCGAGCCCCGGCGCGCCGTGCTGGCGGTCGACATGGACGACGTGACACTGCGGCCCGACCTCGACTTCTCGGTCGTGAAGGTCGGTGGCTCGTTCACGATCAAGGACGTCGCGTCGGTGCACCTGGACACGGCAGAGGCCGAGCAGGACGTGCGCGCGGCCGTCGAGGTCGTGGACGCGGCGGACATGGGCGACCCGGACGCCGAGTTCACCCTGGGCAGCGCCGAGGACCACGAGCTGGCCTGGTACGCGGCGCAGGAGCTGCCGTTCGTGCTGGAGCTGCTCTAGCAGTACTGGTCACGCCGTTGGTCGTGCACCTCGGGCAGCGCGGTGAACCCCGCTGCCCGGTAGGTGGCGACCGCGCCGGCGTTCGACGAGGGCGTGCACACGATCGCGCTCGACGAACCCAGCTCCCGCAACGCCGCCGCTCCGGCGATGGTGATCGCGGTGCCGAACCCCTTGCCCCGATGGTCGCGGTGCACGCCCATCGGTTCGATCAGCCCCGGCCGTCCGGGACCCGCTGACCACACGACGATCGCCGCCACGGCGACGCCCCGTTCGAGCGCGACCAGGCTGCGGGCCTCCGCGTACGGCGAACCGACCGCCATCGCGTGCCAGCGCTCCTCGGTGAACGTCGACTTCTCGAACGACGCCCGGATCACGCCGGCGTGCACATCGGCCTGATCGTGTCCGATGACGTCGATCGACACGTCGGGGTCCAGCAGTTGGGCACCGAGATCGAGGCGCAACGGCGTCCACGGCACGTCGGACTGCCACCCGCGCGCGAACATCAACTCCTGGAACCGCGTCCCACGCGGGGATTCCACGTAGACGGTCCCGGAGGGAAGCACACCGCGTTCCGGAGTGCAGACGTCGTCGGCCAGCCGCGCGGCCAGCTCGGCGTCCTGCCGCCGTTCGGGCGCGATCGTGAACCTCAGCAGGTCCGCGCCGTCCAGCAACCCGACGGCGACGATCTCCCCGTCTGCCCGCCAGACGCGGACCGCGTCCTCTGCCGACTTGGCGCCGAAACGCCGGTACCAGCCGAGATCACCGGGGTGGAGCTGGAACGGCTGGTCGTCGTGCTGCCACTCCCGCAGCGCGCGCACGGCCTCGTCGAACACGCTCACATGCCTTCCGCCGGCTCCCACAGCTCGATCCGGTTCCCCTCGGGATCGACGCACCACCCGAACAGCCCGAACTCGGAGTCCTCGGTCTCGGGCAGCACCTCGACACCGCGCGCCTTCAGCTTCGCCATCAGCGACGACAGGTCGTCCACCCGCAGGTTCAGCATCGTGCGCTGGTGGGGTTCGCCGATGTACTCGGTGTCCTGGGCGAACAACGCCATCGTCGTCGTGCCGGGGTGGTCGTTCGTCGCCGTGTCGAGCCAGTGGAAGGTGACGGTGCCCTTCTCGCTCATCGGCACGCCCAGGTTGTCGCGATACCAGGCGGCTAACCGCACAGGGTCTCTAGAACGCAGGAAAACCCCGCCGATGCCTGTCACCCGCGCCACCCGACGGACCCTACTACCGCGTGCCACGATGGGGGAATGGACGCAGTCACGTCTGCACCCGAACCGGTCAACGAGCCCGTGCGCACCTACGCACCCGGCAGCGCCGAACGGTCCAGTCTGAAGGCACGCATCGATGAGCTCGAAGGCGTCACGCACGAGCTGACGATGACCATCGGCGGTCAGCAGCGCATGGGTGGCGGCGAACGCATGAACGTCGTCCAGCCGCACGACCACAGGCATGTCCTCGGCGTCACGGCGCACGCGACGAACTCCGACGTCGCCGACGCCATGCGCGCCGCCCAGCACGCCGCGCCGGTCTGGCAGGAGCTGCCGTTCGACGAACGCGCCGCCGTGCTGCTGCGCGCCGCCGACCTGCTCGCCGGGCCGTGGCGTGACACGCTCAACGCCGCCACGATCCTCGGCCAGTCGAAGTCCGTGCAGCAGGCGGAGATCGACGCGGCGTGCGAGCTCATCGACTTCCTGCGCTACAACGTCCACTTCGGCCGTCGCGTCCTCGAAGAGCAGCCCGTGTCGTCGCCGGGCGTGTGGAACCGGATGGACCACCGGCCGCTGGACGGGTTCGTCGTGGCGATCACACCGTTCAACTTCACCGCCATCGCCGGCAACCTGCCGCTCGCGCCCGCGCTGATGGGCAACACGGTGCTGTGGAAGCCGTCGCCGACGCAGCAGCTGGCCGCGCACTTCACGATGCGGCTGCTCGAAGAGGCGGGCCTGCCGCCGGGCGTGATCAACCTGGTGACCGGCGACGGCCAGGCCCTGAGCCAGGTCGCGTTGCGGGACAGGTTCTTCGCTGGCCTGCACTTCACCGGCTCCACGCGCACGTTCAAGACGTTGTGGCAGACCATGGCGGGCAACCTCGACAACTACCGCGCCTACCCGCGCGTCGTCGGCGAGACCGGCGGCAAGGACTTCGTGCTGGCACACGCTTCCGCCGATCCCCGCGCACTCGTCACGGGTCTGGTGCGCGGTGCTTTCGAGTACCAGGGCCAGAAGTGCTCGGCGGCGTCACGCGCGTACGTCGCCAGGTCGTTGTGGGAGGGCGGGGTCCACGACCAGCTGCTCGACGTCACGAAGTCGTTGTCCTACGGCGATGTCACGGACCTGTCGGTGTTCGGTGGCGCCGTGATCGACGCACGCGCGTTCGCCAAGCACAAGGAAGCGCTGCTGATGGCGTCCGCGTCCACTTCGGTCGAGGTGCTGGCGGGAGGCACGTGCGACGACTCGACGGGCTACTTCGTCGACCCGACCGTCCTGCTCGGCACAGACCCGCACCACGACATCTTCACGACCGAGTACTTCGGACCCATCCTCGCCGTGCACGTCTACGACGACGCGGACTTCCCGAAGATGATGGAGACCATCGACACGTCAACGCCGTACGCGCTCACCGGCGCCGTGTTCGCCCGTGACCGTGTTGCGGTGGAACAGGCTCATCGCGCCTTGCGGTTCGCAGCGGGCAACTTCTACGTCAACGACAAGCCGACCGGCGCGGTGGTGGGGCAGCAGCCGTTCGGTGGGTCGCGCAGCTCCGGCACCAACGACAAGGCGGGCTCGATCTACAACCTCCAGAGGTGGACGAGCCCGCGCGCCATCAAGGAGACGCTGGTGCCGCCGACGGACCACCGGTATCCGCACATGGGTCAGTGACGCGGCCGCCACCCGGTGGCCTCGGTGAGCTTCGTGCTCACCACCCGCTGCGACCTGCCGAAGATCTCGAACGCGACCGCGAACCTCGCGACGAACCCCGGCAGGCGCGTGATCCCGGTGTCGCGCTTGAGCACCGGCGTCCCGGCGTTGTAGATCCCCGGAGGCGCGTCGAGGGCGGCGATCGCTGCCGCCGCCGCGTCCGCGGGGTGCACGACGGACATCCAGCCGTCGCCGACGAGCACCGGCGGCGACTGCGCCTGCCCGCCGATCAGCAGGCCGTAGCGCAGGAACACGCCGCCGGGGTGCTGGAGGACGTTGTGCTGCGCCGTGACCGAGCTCGCGATGTGCCCGACCGGCTTGATCGGCGAGTCCTCGGTGAGCTCGGCGTCCCCGCCGTCCGCGTAGACGAACGAGATGCCCTCCTGCACGACCCTGCCGACCCCGGCCACCTTCGCCGCCTCGACCACCGCCGCGCTGCCCTCGGTGCGGATGCGGTCGTTGTCGGCCCAGGCGCTCACCCGCACGGCCTTGGCGCTCAGCGGGATGCGGGTGGCGAGGTTGATGACGGCGTCGTAGCCCGCCAGCGCGTTCGCCAACTGGCCGGCGTCGAACAGCGAGGTCGTGTGCCGGTCCAGCACCCCGCCCTCGTGTCCCGCCGCCTCCAGCTGCGGCACCACTTCCCGTCCGAGCACACCCGACGCACCGATCACGAATACCTTCATGACCGGTGGACGAGACAGCGCGCCGATGTGTGACGCCTACTTCGGGAGCCTCTCGAAAGCCTTGGCGGCGAAGCCCTGCACGACCTGCCCGACGGCGTTGCGATCCTTGTCGCGCTTGACCACCTGGAACCGGACGAGCTGCTTGTCCCGCACCTCCAGCACGGCGTCGCAGGTCACGACACCGGCGGAGTCCTTGCACCTGGTGCTGAGCGGGCGGTTGTTGCTCTCGCCCTCACCACCCGCGATCGCCCCGCCGAAGCCGCCGTCGGACAGCAGCTTGCCGGACTCGTCCGCGAACGCGCCCTCGACCAGCGTCAGCTTCGCGGTCAGCGAGTCGAACTGGAAGTCGCACGTCTGACCCGACCTGGCCGGGGTGCCCGTGAGCGAGCCGGCGTCGCCGTCCTCGAGCAGCGAGCACGGGTCGACGGTCGTGAACGCCGGGCCGGACGGTCCGGTCGAGCAGGCGGTGAGGGCGAGGAGCAGCACCGGAAGCAGTCGGATCATGTCCAGAGTCTTCCTCACGACGACACGGGCAGGCGGTCGAGTGCGAACTGGATCAGGATGGTGAGCTGGAACTGGAGCCATGCCTCCGACGCGCCGGGCGACCCCGCCTTGACGGTCAGCGACCGCGCGTGGCCGACCGCCGCCCACGCGCCGCAGTCCTGCTCGCCGCCGTTCTCGTCGCAGCCGAACCACACGGTGTGCCCGTCGATCTGGCCCTGGTGGCCGTTCGGGTGAGCCTTCTTCACCTCGTCGTACTCGATCTCCTCCAGCCCGGCGAGGACGGTCATGTCACCGTTCGGATACCTGAAGGTGTACTTGCAGAACCCCCGGCGCGACGCGTCGAGGGCGGGCGGGGCCGCTGCCGCCTTGAGGTTCGGGCTGCTGCCGTCCGTCGGCATCGCTTCGCACGGGTCGAACGCGGCCAGGTTCCGCGGCTTATCGACGCGCGGCGACGTGGTCGGCACGGGCTTCGGTGGCGGTCCGGGGATCGCCACCGTGCACGAAGTGAGGGCAGCGCACAGCAGGACGACCCCCAGAAGTCTGCTCACGCGAGCAGTGTGACTGACGGCCGCAACCTCAATCCGTGTAGTCGTCCAACCCGGCCCGCGAGGCCAGCAGCCGCCGCAACGACGTGAGCCTGCCCGGCGCGTCCGGCACCAGTTCGTCCAGCATGCAGCCCGGGTCCTCGGGCGCCCCGAGGTGGCCGCAGCCCGGCGGGCACTCCTCGGCGGCCTCGGCGAAGTCCGGGAACGCCTTCACGATGTCGTTCGGCGTGATGTGCGCGAGCCCGAACGAGCGGATGCCCGGCGTGTCGACGACCCAGCCGCCGTCCGGCAGCCGCAGCGCCACGGCCTGGGTCGAGGTGTGCCGGCCCTTGCCGACGCCGGACACCACGCCGACCGCGCGGTTCGCGTCCGGCACGAGCTTGTTGACCAGCGTGGACTTGCCGACGCCGGAGTGGCCGATCAGGCACGACACCGTGTCGCTGAGGCGGGCGCGGAGCTCGGCGGGTTCCTCGTCGGAGCGCGTCACGACCACCGGCACGTCCAGTTCGGTGTACAGCGCCAGCAGCGAGTCGGGGGAGGCGAGGTCCGACTTCGTCAGGCACAGCACCGGTTCCAGGCCGCCCGCGTAGGCGGCGACCAGGCACCGGTCGATGAAACCCGTGCGCGGCGGGGGATCCGCCAGCGCCACGACCATGATGAGCTGGGAGGCGTTCGCGACGACGACCCGTTCGAACGGGTCGGTGTCGTCCGCGGTCCTGCGCAGTACCGAGGTCCGCTCCTCGACGCGCACGATGCGGGCCAGCGTGTCCGGCTGGCCCGACGTGTCACCGACGATGCCGACCCGGTCGCCGACCACGACGGGCGTGCGGCCGAGTTCGCGCGCGCGCATCGCCGTGACGACGACGTCGTCGTCCAGCGCGCACGTCCAACGGCCGCGGTCGACGCCGATGACCATCGCGGTCTCGGCGTCGGCGTGTTCCGGCCGCCTCTTGGTGCGCGGCCGCGTCCCCTTGCCGGGGCGCACCCGCACGTCGGACTCGTCGAGCCTGCGCCAGTCCCGCTTGCCCACGATCTACGCGCCCCCGGTGAGCATGGCGTTCCACATGCCGGGGAAGTCGGGGATGGTCTTGGTGGTGCTGCCGATGTCGTCCACCTCGATGCCGGGCACGACGAGACCGATGATCGCGCCCGCCGTCGCCATCCGGTGGTCGGCGTACGCCTGCCACAGCCCGCCGTGCAACGGCCTCGGGTCGATGACCAGGCCGTCCTCGGTCTCGGTCGCGTTGCCGCCGACCGCGTTGATCTCGTGGACCAGCGCGGCGATCCGGTCCGTCTCGTGGCCGCGGATGTGCGCGACGCCGCGGATGACCGTGCGGCCTTCGGCGAGCGCGGCCAGCGCGGCCACGGTCGGCGTCAGCTCGCTCTCGTCGTGCAGGTCGATGTCCACACCGGACAGCTTCTCCGGGCCGCGCACGGTCAGGCCGCGCTCGTCCACCTCGACGGTGCACCCCATGCGCTCCAGGATGCCGCGCACCGCGTCACCCGGCTGGGTCGTCTCGGACGGCCAGTGCGGGACCGTAACCTCGCCGCCGGTCACCGCGGCCGCCGCCAGGAACACCGTCGCGTTCGACAGGTCCGGCTCCACGTGCCACGTCCGCGCCTTGATCACGCCGGGTTCGACGTGCCACGTCGTGGTGCCGTCGGTCTCCACCTCGACGCCGACCGAGCGCAGCGTCTGCACCGTCATGTCGATGTGCGGCAACGAGGGCACCGGTTTGCCGGCGTGCCGGACCGTCACCCCCTTGTCGAACCGCGCGGCCGACAGCAGCAGGCCCGAGACGAACTGCGACGAGCCCGACGCGTCGATCGTCACCTCGCCGCCGGGCACCGAACCCGTGCCGTGCAACGTGAACGGCAGCGCGTCGCCGTCGATCTCCGCGCCCAGCGACCGCAGCGCACCCAGCACGGTGCTCATCGGCCGCGTGCGGGCGTGCGGGTCGCCGTCGAACCTGATCGCGCCCTCGGCCAGCGCGGCGGCGGGCGGCAGGAAGCGCATGACCGTGCCCGCGAGGCCGCAGTCGACGTCGGCGGGACCGCGCAGCAGGCCCGGCAGCACGTCCCAGCCGCCGTCCGCGCGGTCGGTGAACCCGACGCCGAGCGACGTCAGCGCCGCCGCCATCAGCACGGTGTCACGGCTGCGCAACGGCGCGTGGACCGTGGACGGCCCGTCGGCCAGCGCCGCGAGCACCAGGACGCGGTTCGTGATCGACTTCGAGCCGGGCACCGGCACGGTCGAGTGGACTGGGCCGGACGCGCTGGGGGCTGACCAGTGCTGAGTCATGCCGCAATGATCCCGCATCTGTCTTTTGCCAGATCGCGGTGGTGCACCTGACCTGGGACAGATAGCACCAGGCTGAGCGGCGTGGGACGATTGGGACTTCGGAGGTGATCGGTTTTGTGTGGTAGGTACGCCTCCACCAAGGACCCGGCGCTGCTGGCGGCCGAGTTCGACGCGGTGGACGGGACCGGCGACGAGGCACCGGGGGCGGACTACAACATCGCGCCCACCAAGCACGTCATGGCCGTCGTCGAGCGCAAGCCCGAGGACGAGGACGTGGAGCGCAGTGTTCGCGTGATGCGCTGGGGACTCGTGCCGCACTGGGCCAAGGACCTGTCCGGCGCGGCCAAGATGATCAACGCCCGCGCCGAGACCATCCTGACCAAGCCCGCCTACAAGCAGTCGGTCACGAAGCGCCGCTGCATCATCCCCGCCGCCGGCTGGTACGAGTGGCAGGCCGCGGAGGGGCGCAAGCAGCCCTACTTCATGAACCTCGGGGACGACACCTCGCTGGCGATGGCGGGCATCTGGTCGGTGTGGTGGAAGGACGACGTGCCGACCGTCACGTGCGCCGTGATCACCACGGACTCCATCGGCGCGCTGACCGAGGTGCACAACCGGATGCCGTTGCTGCTGCCGAAGGACCGCTGGTCGGCGTGGCTCGACCCGACGTCGCTCGACCCGTCCGAGCTGCTGGCCCCTGACCCGTCGATCGTCGAGGCGCTCGAACTGCGCCCCGTCTCGACGGCGGTGGGCAGCGTGAAGAACAACGACGCCTCCCTGCTCGAACGCGTAGACCTGCCGTGACCACGCTGTTGGTGGACACGCCGCACGGCCCCGCGCGGGCCTCCCTGCACTGTGCCCACGAACCGCGTGCCGCCCTGCTCCTCGGCCACGGCGCCGGCGGCGGCGTCGAGGCCCCCGACCTGGTCGCCGCCTGCCGCGCCGCGAACTCCGTAGGCGTGCACGTGGCGTTGGTCGAACAGCCCTACCGCGTCGCGGGCCGCCGTGCCCCGGCGCCGGCCGGACAGCTCGACACGGCCTGGATGTCCGTTGTCGAGGACCTCGGCGAACGCTGGTTCGACGGCCTGCCCCTCGTCTTCGGGGGCAGGTCGTCCGGCGCCCGCGTGGCCTGCCGCACCTCGGTCGAGGGCCAGGCCGTCGCCGTGCTCTGCCTGGCGTTCCCGGTGCACCCGCCGGGCAAGCCGGAGAAGTCCCGGATGTCCGAGCTCGACGGCGTGGAGGTCGCCACCCTGGTCGTGCAGGGCGAGAACGACCCGTTCGGCCAGCCGCCGGGAGCCACCCACCGCGAGGTCGTGCTGCTGAAGGGCGACCACTCGCTCAAGGCGTCGGTGGCCGACGTGGGCCGCTCGGTCGGCGAGTGGCTGGACCGCGTCCTGCGCCCGCTCGACTAAATAGCCTGCTCACGGCGCGGCACGGCATTACTGTGCCGCCCCATGACGCTTCTCGATGACCAAGGCCGGCCAGAACCTCCGACCGACGGCGACGAACTCGCCACCCTGAACGGCTTCCTCGACTTCCAGCGCGCCACCCTCGCGTGGAAGATCAGCGGCCTGACCGCGGCCCAGCTCGCCGAGACCACCGCCAAGTCAGAGATGACCCTGGGCGGCCTGGTCAAGCACCTCGCCTACGTCGAGCAGCAGTGGTTCCACGTCGTGCTGCACGACCGCGAGCCGCTGGAACCGTGGGCGAGCGTCGACTGGAAGGCCGACTACGACTGGGACTGGCACTCGGCCAAGGACCACACCCCCGAAGAGCTCACCGCGCTGTGGCAGGCCGAGGTGGACCGGGCCCGCGCGGCCGTCGAGGAGGCCGTGCAGACCGGCGACCTCGGCCAGCCCGCCAAGCGCAAGCCGTGGCGCGGCGACGACCGCACGGTCAGCCTCCGCTGGATCCTCACGCACATGGTGGAGGAGTACAGCCGCCACAACGGCCACGCCGACGTCCTGCGCGAGGCGATCGACGGCCAGACGGGCGAGTGACAACCGATCTCGGTTCGGCGGCGTTCATTTGGGTGTACACGAACGCCACTTGAGCATCGGGGAGAACAAGTGAACAAGATCCGTCCGACCGCGCTGGCACTGGCCGGCATCGCCCTGCTGGCCACGACCACCCCCGCCCAGGCCGAGACGCCGTGGTGCACCGGCGGGGACCTGGTGATCAGCGCCCACGACATGCGGTCCCCGTCCAGCGCGAGCAAGGCGCACCGGATCGGGTTCGCCGCCGCCGAAGGCGTCTCCTGCGTGATCGGCGGGAGCCTGAGCGACGTGCGCTTCCTCGACGCCGACGGCGGTGACCTGGGCGTCGAGCCGGAGATCCAGGAGGGCGACTACGCCGAGGTCCTGGTCGGCGGGCACCGCGAGGCCGCCGTCTACGTGGCCTCGCAGATCCACGGCCCGCGGGTGACCCCCGCGTCCGTCCGCTTCACCCTGCCCGGCTCCGGCGACTCGGTCACGGTCGCGTGGCCCTCGAACCTCAGCCCGGTCGTGCGGCTGGGGAGCATCACGGCTCCTGTCAGCTAGGCGCTGATCGAAGCCACCACGGCACCGGTCAGCCGCACGAGCTCGGACGGTGCGATCTCCACTTCGAGACCGCGCCGTCCGGCACTGCAGAACACGGTGCCGAACTCCAGCGCCGAGGCGTCGACCACGACGGGCAGCCGCTTCTTCTGCCCCAGCGGCGAGATCCCGCCGGCCACGTACCCGGTGGCGCGTTCGGCGTCGGCGACCACGGCCATGCGGGCCTTCTTGCCCTTCAACGCCGCCGCGAGTCCTTTGAGGTCGAGCTGCGCGGTCACCGGCACGACCCCGACCGCCAACCGCCCGTCCACATCGGCCACGAGGGTCTTGAACACGCGGGAAGGCTCCAGCCCCAACGCCTCCGCGGCCTCCAGCCCGTACGACTCGTGCCGCGGGTCGTGCTCGTACGAGTGCAAGGTGTGCGCCACCCGCTGCTTGTCCAGCAGCGCTGTGGCGGGGGTCCCACGTCCGGCCATGCGGAATTACTACCAGGCCTCGCGTTGTTACCCAGAACGTGGCAACGAACATGCTCGAGCGGTCACGCGTAAAGTCAGTCCCGACCCAGAACCTGTGGGAAGGGAGCGCGGTGCCCGCCACCGGCACGACAGAGACGACGGCGGAACGCGCTGCGCGTTTCGAGCGCGACGCTATGCCCATGCTCGACCAGCTGTACTCGGCCGCCCTGCGCATGACGCGCAACCCGGCTGACGCCGAGGACCTGGTGCAGGAGACGTTCCTCAAGGCCTACTCGGCGTTCGCGTCCTTCTCGGAGGGCACGAACCTGAAGGCCTGGCTGTACCGGATCCTGACGAACACCTACATCAACGGCTACCGCAAGAAGCAGCGCCAGCCGATTCAGCAGCCGACCGACGAGATCACGGACTGGCAGCTGGCGCAGGCGGAGAGCCACACCTCGTCCGGGCTGCGCAGCGCCGAGGTCGAGGCACTCGACAACCTGCCCGACAGCGACGTCAAGGAAGCTCTGCAGCGGTTGCCGGAGGAGTTCCGGATCGCGGTCTACCTCGCCGATGTCGAAGGCTTCGCGTACAAGGAGATCGCAGACATCATGGGCACCCCGATCGGCACGGTGATGTCCCGGTTGCACCGGGGCCGTCGCCAGCTCCGCGACATGCTCGCGGACGTCGCACGTGACCGCGGATTCCTCCGTAACGGCAGCAACGGAGACGCGTCATGAACTGCGGCGAACCCCACGACACCGACTGCTCAGAGGTGCTGGCCGAGGTCTGGCTGTTCCTCGACCAGGAATGCGACGGAACCCGCAGGGCGGCGCTCCAGACGCACCTCGACGAGTGCCACCCGTGCCTCGAGCAGTTCGGGCTGGAGGAGCACCTCAAGGCGCTGCTCGCCCGCAAGTGCGGCGGCGACTACGCCCCGGCGGACCTGAAGGCGCGCATCCGGGCGACGATCGTGGAGATTCGCACCGAGGACTGAGAAGTCCCCTGGCAAGACAAAAGGCCCTGGTCACCGGCGTGGTGTCCAGGGCCTTTCGCAGCACTCAGGCGTTGGGGCGCTTGCCTCGGTTGGCGCCGCCCTTTTTGCGGTCGCGGCGCTTGCGAGCACGCTTCGACATGGGTGTCTCCTAGGATCAGAACTTGCTTCACCCACCAGTTTCTCATGGAGGAGTTCTGAGCACGCTCACGGACCTCTTGGCCGAGCACACCAAGCTCCCCGGCGCCGCCGTCGACCACCTCCAGCTGGTCGTCGCGGAGTGGCAGCTCCTCTCCGACCTGTCGTTCGCCGACTTCGTCATGTGGGTACCGCTGGAGGACGACAGGTTCCTCTGCGTCGCCCAGGCCCGTCCCACGACGGCGCCGACGGCCCACCCGGAGGACGTCGTCGGCAGCGAGGTCGAGAGCGACGAGCACCCGCAGCTGCGCAGGGCCGTCGACGAGGCGCGGATCTGCCGTGAGGAGGACCCGCGCTGGCACCTGGGCGTGCCGGTGCGGCGCGAGACCATCCCGGTGCGGCTGGGCAGCCAGGTCATCGCGGTGCTGAGCCGCAGCACGAACCTGGCCGTGCCGCGCGTGCCGTCGCCGTTGGAGATCTCGTACCTCGGCAGCGCCGCCGACCTGTGCCAGATGATCGCGGACGGCACGTTCCCCGCGCCAGAACCCTCGCCGGACGTGCACACCAGCCCGCGCGTCGGCGACGGCCTGATCAGGCTCGACCCGTCCGGCGCGGTGGTGTTCGCCTCGCCGAACGCGCTGTCGGCGTACCACCGCATGGGGCACGCGTCGGACCTGGTCGGCGTGCACCTCGCGCCGCTCACCCGCAGCCTGATCGGTGACCCGTTCGACGCCACCGAGGTCGCGCAACGCATCCGGCAGGCGCTCGATGGGCAGCCGTCGATGCGCATGGAGGCCGAGTCGCGGCGCGGTGCCGCGGTGTTGTTCCGATCCTTGCCCCTCCGGCCACGAGGGCAGGCCGCCGGCGCCATCGTGCTGTGCCGCGACGTCACCGAAGTTCGTCGTCGTGACCGTGCGTTGATGTCGAAGGACGCCACGATCCGCGAGATCCACCACCGGGTGAAGAACAACCTGCAGACCGTCGCGGCCCTGCTGAGGCTGCAAAGCCGCAGGTTGAGCAACCCAGAGGCGAAGGAGGCGCTCGCGGAGTCGGTCCGCCGTGTGACTTCCATCGCACTCGTGCACGAGACGTTGTCGATGTCCGTCGACGAGCGCGTCGACCTCGACGACGTGGTCGACAAGGTCATCCCGATGATGGGCGACGTGGCGGTCACCGAGACCCAGGTGAAGGTGCGTCGCGAGGGCGGGTTCGGGATCGTGTCCTCCGAGATCGCCACTCCGCTGGTGATGGTGCTGACCGAGCTCGTGCAGAACGCCTTCGAGCACGCCTACGCCCCTGGCCAGCGCGGGGAGGTCGTCGTGCACTCCGAGCGGACCGCGAAGTGGCTCGACGTGACGATCACCGACGACGGCAAGGGCCTGCCGCAGGGGTTCTCGCTGGAGCGCACCGACCGGCTCGGTCTGCAGATCGTTCGGACCCTCGTCGATTCCGAACTGAGGGGGTCTTTGAGCTTGCGGCGACGGCCCCGAGGCGGTACAGAGGCGGTCCTGCGCGTGCCGCTCAGGGGGCGGCGCTAAACTAACGCCGTGCACACGTGACGATCAGCCTCAGCGGTCTCACGTGGTCATGCGGGAGGGTGTGCAAACAAAAGAAGAAGCCCGACACCTGGCACGGTGTCGGGCTTCTTCTGTGTTAGCTCTATGCGGCGAACAGCCTGCTCAGGCGTTGCTGCGGGCGCGCGTGCGGGCGTTGCGGCGCTTGAGAGCGCGGCGCTCGTCCTCGCTCATCGCGCCCCAGACGCCGGCGTCCTGGCCGCTCTCGAGTGCCCACGCGAGGCAGTCGGAGACGACGGGGCAACGGCGGCAGACGGTCTTCGCCTCGGCGATCTGAAGCAGCGCGGGACCACTGTTCCCAACGGGGAAGAACAGCTCGGGGTCCTCGTCGCGGCAGATCGCGCGGTGGCGCCAGTCCATTGGAACTACTCCTCAGCCTTGGCGCGCACAAGGGCACGCCGGTTGTCAGCGGTCGTTTTTTGGGGTGCTTGTGAATGCTTTCACGAACGGCCGGGATGTCAAGGGGTAAGCACTGACCCGGTGAGTGAACTCACCCAAAAGATCGACAGCGTTCACCTGGGGTTTCACGCTCTGCTGTCACTCGACTGCAGTACATCCCGGGTGGGTACCGAGACGGTCACGAACCGATCACGGACTGTCAAGTTCCTTATACGGCAACAGTCAACGCATCGGGGACCGCCCGGAACTCCACCGCCGTGGTCGTTCCGAGGAAATCACCGTCGACCTGGAGGTTCGCGGGCTCCTCGCACTTCACTCTGACATAACCCACGTCGTCACGCCGAACGAGTTTCGCGCTCTTCGGATTCCCGGTGGCGAGGACCTGGGCGATGAAGCGCCCGACCGTGGGCACCCGCATCGTCCTCAGCGCACTCAGACCGAGCCCGCCGTCGAACGACGTGCTGGGGTTGAGCTGGATCGCCCTGTCACCGAAGTACGTCCACGGGTCGGTGTTCGACACGAACACCATGCCGACGTCGTCGAACGACTCACCCGGAACCTCGACGGTGAAGTGCTGCGGCTTGCGCACGATCTGCGCATAAGCCTTGAGAGCGACGGAGAGATAAAGCACGGGACTCGCGTTGCGGCCTTTGGCCCGCTTGCGTTCCACACCCGCGACGACATCGGCGTCAAGACCCATGCCCGCGTTGAAGGTGAACCAGCGGCCACCCTCGATGACGTCCGCGAAGACCTGGCCGAGCCCGATCCGGCGCCTGGTGCCGTGCTCGATCGACTGCAGGAGGACGTGCGTGGCCTCGACGGGGTCGCGCGGGATGCCGAGCGCGCCGGCGAAGACGTTGGCCGAACCACCGGGCACGACGCCCAGCATCGGCCGGTCCGGACGGGGAGCGGCGCGCAGGATGCCGTTGACCACCTCGTTGACCGTGCCGTCGCCGCCGTGGGCGATGACCAGGTCGAACCCACCCTCCGCGGCCTCGTGCGCGGCGTCCGCCGCGTGGCCCCGGTACGAGGTCTGGACGACCTCCAGCTTCACGTCGCTGGCGAGTGCGTGCGCGAGTACGTCACGGCCCGCCGGCGTCGTTGTAGTCGCCTGCGGGTTCACCACGAGAAGAGCGCGCACTACTTGAGAGTAAGACAGTGCGTGACGGTCAGCCGCGCGCATGTCCTCCCTCAGGGTGGCTCCAGCCTCACGAAAGTGGCGCAAATCTCCCTTCCGTCAGCATCGCGTCCGCCCCGCAGACGAGTGCACCCCGGACGACCGCCGGCTCGCTGAAGGCCCTTCGATCTTCCCGCCTCCGACGTGCTTCCGAGGACCTCCAACCGGGTGGCCTACGATCCGTGACCAGGTACAGAACGTGAGGAGAGGTCGCTCGTGACCACTCAGCTCCAGGCGCCCCCGCGCCCGGTCCGCATCGCAGCCGTGCTCGCCTTCCTGCAGGGCCTGGGCGGTGTCGGGCTGGGTCTGGCGCTCGTCGTCCGGGTGATCGGGGGAGCCCAGCCGGCAGGTCCGATCCTCGGCGCGGCCGGCGTGCTCGTCATCTGGTTCGGCGCGGTCGTCCTCGCGACCGTGCTGCTCTTCCGCGGCCACCACGGCGCCCGCACACCCGTGATCGTCACGCAGCTGCTGCTGCTCGGGTGCGCCTGGTACGCGTACGGCCCGTCGGAACAGCAGCTGCTCGGCTCGCTGGGCGGCATCTACTGCGTCGTCGTGCTCGTCTTCCTGTTCACGAACGACGGCCGCCGCTGGGCGATGGGCGAGCCCGTCGTGAACGAAGGTGACAAAGCCGACTAACGGAGGGTGGTCAGCCTCACACCAAAGGGTGAAGCTGTGCGTGGTTGCTTAACCACTCCCTGCACATACGAGGTGACCAACCATGCGTGTTATGACTGCGATCGCGGGTGCCTTCCTGGCGGCATTCACCCTCGCATCCCCGACGGCTTCGGCTGCGCCCGAAGACCCGGGCATGTCGCCGATGATCATCGGTGGCGGCAACGCCTCCAACTTCCCGTACGCGGCCCGTCTCTTCGTGAACGGCCGTGAGAACTGTTCCGCGACGAAGATCGCTCCTCGGTGGATCCTGACCGCCGAGCACTGCGTGGCGTCGTCCGGCACGTACACGTTCCGCGCGGGCAGCCTGGACCAGACCTCCGGCGGCCAGCTGGTGACCGGTACCCGGATCATCAAGCACCCGTCGGCCGACCTGGCGCTCGTGCAGGTCAGCACCAACATGAACGCGCCGTTCTCGCCGCTCGCCGGCTCCTCGGACGGCGTCGCCACCGGTCAGACCGTGCAGCTCTACGGCTGGGGTGCCACCTGCACCAACCAGCCGGAGATCAACTGCCAGTCGCGCTACCTGAAGGTCGCCAACACGCGGGTCACCAACCCGAACGGCACCGACTACCGCGGCGGCCGGGCGATCTCCGTCCAACGCATCGACGGCATCGCCGCCGGTGGTGACTCGGGCGGCCCGATGTTCGGCGCCGGCAAGCAGGTCGGTGTCGCGTCCACCTCGGACCGTTCGACGCGCTCCAACTACACCCGCATCGCCACCTACCGGTCCTGGATCACCAGCAACGCCGGTGTGTGACACCCCGCTTGACCTGCGGTAACCCTGCGATGGCCCCCGGCTCCGGCCGGGGGCCATCACCCTACGTGACCACGAATGGTGGATGGACACGAACGGAGTAGCCGGTTACCGTGCCTCCAGCGTTCGCGCCGCTCGGGAGCAGGGTGAGGTGCGCAGTGCAGGACGGCCCGAAGCGGGTGACGACAAACGGCGATTCCGAACGCCCAAATGCGGCTCGCCTGTTCGACTACTACCTCGGCGGAGCGCACAACTTCGCGGTTGACCGCGCGGTCGCGCAGCAGAGCATCGAGAAGTTCCCCGTCGCCGAGATAGCCCGCACGATCAGGTCGTTCTCCCGCCGCGTGGTGCGCCTGTGCGTCGAGGAGTACGGCATCCGCCAGTTCCTCGACCTGGGCAGCGGCATCCCGACCGCCGGCAACGTGCACGAGGTCGCGCAGGGCCTCGACCCGTCCTGCCACGTCGTCTACGTCGACCACGACCCGGTGACCGTCGCCCACGCCCGCACGATGCTGCGCGACAACCTCAACGCCGCCATCGTGCAGTCCGACATCAGCGACGTCGGCGCCGTGCTGCGGCACCCCGAGACCCGCCGCCTGATCGACTTCACCCAGCCGACGGCCGTGCTGATGGTCGGCGTCCTGCCGTACGTCATCGACGAGCCCGCAGGCGTCGTGGCGCGCTATCGGGCCGCGTTGTCCGAAGGCAGCATCGTGGCGTTAACGCACCTCACGAAGGACGTGGAACCGGAGCTCGTCGGCCAGCTGGTCGACCTCGGGGACGACCTGGGGTCGAAGCTCGTGCCGCGCTCCAAGCAGGACGTGGAGGAGTTCGTCTGCGGCCTGAAGCTGCTCGAACCCGGACTGGTGCTCGCCGCCCACTGGAGGGCGGACGGCGAGCTGCCCGGTGCCTCTGCCGCCGCCGACGCCTCGACGTACGGCGCGGTCGGGATGGTTTAGCCGGTCTTGGTCCGCAGCGCCTGACCGTTGGTGGTCGTGCTGTTCGTGACCGAGGTCCCGCCGCTCCTGCGCCACTGCAGGTCGTTCGCGCCGGTGCTGCGCTCCACCTGGACGCCGTCGAGCGAGATGTTCTGCACGCTGTCGGTGGTGAACGCCGGGCGCCCGTCGTTCTTCTCGAACTCGATGGTGCTGTTCAGGAACCTCACGTCGGCCGCGTTGCGGAGCCAGAACCCGAACGCCGGGCGCACGCCGTAGATCCGCGGCGGGTACGCGTCGGACACCTCGGGCGGGCTCTTCGAGGCGTCGGACTCCTTGTGGTTGCCCGGAACCGTGAGCCGCACGTTGTCGAAGGTGAGGCCGGTGATCTTCGAGTCGGCGCGGCCGGAGATCGTCGACGCGTACTCGGGGTCGCCCGGGATGTCGCGCGGCGCCGTCAGGTTGGTGCCGGTGATGTTGCGGTAGGTGATGTTGCGGATCTTGCCCGTCGGCGGGTCGTTCGGGCAGCGGCCGCGCTTGCCGACGTGGATGAAGATCGGCGAACCCGTCCTGGTGAGCTGGATGTTGTCGTAGAGGACGTCCTCGATCACCGCGCCGTCCATGGACACCATGCCGAGGCCCGCCTTCGAGGCGCCGGTGACCTTGAGGTTGCGGAACTGGATGTTCCTGAAGCTGCCGCAGGTCTCCGAGCCGAACTGGATGGCGTTGTTCTCGGTCGACTGGATGGTGGAGTCGCGGACGACGTTGTTCTCGCTGGGGAACGTCTTCCCGGTGGCGTAGTCGCTCTTGAACGCCACCGCGTCGTCGCTGGAGATCACCGTGGAGTTCGACAGCTCGACGTTGGAGCTGTTGATGAAGTTGATGCCGTCGCGGTCGTCCGGGGTGTCGACGGTGATGCGGTCGAGCTTCATCCCGTTGCAGCCGTTGGTGATGATGGCGAAGTGACCGGCCTCGCGGAACGTCACGTCGGTGATGTTGACGTTCCTGCAGAACTTGAGCGACAGCATCTTGTCGCCCTTGCCGGCGGGGATGTTCTCGCCGGTCTCCAGCTTGTTCGCGCCGTCGATGACGCCCTTGCCGGTGAGGTTGACGTTCTCGACGTTCTCGCCCCACAGCAGCGCGTTGCGGAAGTGGCTGTGCCCGAAGTCCTGGTACCTGCCGTACGTCGGGTTGGGTTCCGGCGCGTCGATGCCGCTGCCGGACGCGACGATCCGCGCGCCCTGCTGGAGGTTGATCGTGATGTTGCTCCTGAGGTGGATCGAGCGCGACAGGTAGGTGCCCGGCGGAATTTCGACCGTGCCGCCGACCGCCTGGGAGGCCGCCGTGATGGCCTTGTCGATGGCGACGGAGTCGATCGCCTTGCCGTCGCCCTTCGCGCCGTAGTCCTTGACGTTGAAGCTGGCCGCCTTCGCCACGCCCACCGGTGCCACGACCACCGCTAGTGCGACGAACGCGCCGGTCAGTCGACGCCTCATCGTGTCGGGTTCCTTCCGCTCGTTCGGTGAGAGCGGCGGCGGATGAAACGCTCTGAAAACGGTTTCATGGTCGAGCGTAGAGAAGGCCGGGCCCGAAGTACAGGGGTGACTTCGCGGCCCGGCCTCGCAGGTTCTCAGCCCTTGTACGCGCCCTGCGCGCCGACGAGGGCCGACGGGCCGCGGTACTGCGCGTTGCCGAACGCGAGGATCGCGTAGCCGATGATGCTGAACAGCCACAGGCCGACGACACCGAAGACGGTGTCCTTGGCGAAGGACTTCGCGACGTCGATGGAGACGATCAGCGCCATGATCACGTTGACGAACGGGATCAGGAACAGGATCAGCCACCAGCCGGGACGACCCGCGACCTTCAGCCAGATGTAGATGTTGTAGATCGGGATGATGGCTGCCCAGCCCGGCTGACCGGCCTTCGTGAAGACCTTCCAGAAGACGGCGATGCCGAAGACGGCGATCGCCAGGTAGATGATCGTGCCGACGACACCGAAGCCGGTCGAGACGGCGGGGTCGATCGTAGTCGGGTCAGTGTCCACGGTCTTTCCTTCTTTCCACGCTTACCTTTTGCCGGGGGATCGGCGAGCGGGGACGCTGCCAGGACCGTGGACCTGTCCTCAGTGGAATACCTGTTTCGTGAGCTTTTCGAGACCTTCCGTAGACATTCAGTCGGCAGCGAGTGCGGACAGTGCCTCTCCGGTCACGCGCATGGTCGTCCACTCGTCCATCGGTATGGCGCCCAACGACTTGTAGAACCCGATGCTCGGCTCGTTCCAGTTGAGCACCCACCACTGCAGGCGGGTGTAGCTCTTCTCGACGCACTCCTGGGCAAGCGCTTGCAGCAGCTTCTTGCCGAGGCCGTTGCCACGCTGGTCCGGTGTGACGTAGAGGTCTTCCAGGTAGACGCCGTGCACGCCGTCCCAGGTCGAGAAGTTGAGGAACCACAACGCGATCCCGACGACCCGACCGTCCACTTCGGCCACGTGCCCGAACAGTGCCGGGTGCTCGCCGAACAACGCGGTGTGCAACTGTTCCGACGTCAGGTGGCACTGCTCCGGCGCCTTCTCGTACAGCGCCAGTTCGTGCACGAGCCCAACGGCCGCGTCGACGTCACGCGGTTCGATCCGCCGGATCATCACACCTCCCAGGCAGGCACGTTGAGCCTGCGCACCTGCGGGTCGCCCCGCTCGTCGCCCAGCTGGCAGATGCCGGCCGGGTCCAGTCCGAAGTGGACGCCCTGGTCCGGCGCGAGCCCGAGCCACGCCGCGATCAGCACGCGGCTGAAGTGCCCGTGACCGACCAGCACGACGTCACCGCCGGGCAGGATCTTGCGCACCTCGCCGAGCACCTTGCGCGCCCGCTCCTGCACCTCCGCGTGCGTCTCGCCGTTCGGCATGGGGTGCGACCACACCGTCCAGCCGGGCACGCGCTCGCGGATCTGCGGCGTGGTGATGCCCTCGTAGTCGCCGTAGTCCCACTCGGAGAGGTCCTCGGTGGTCGCGTTCACCTCCAGCCCGGCGAGGGCGGCGGTGCGGGTGGCGCGTTGGCGGGGGCTCGTCAGCACGAGCGCGGGCGCCTGGTCCGTTCCCCGCAGCCGGGCGAGCGTGGCGCCCGCGCGGCGTGCCTGCTGCTCGCCTTCCGGCGTCAGCTCGATGTCAGTGCGTCCCGTGTGCCTGCCGCTCTCGGACCACTCGGTCTGGCCGTGCCGCAGCAGGTAGAGGTGGGTGCTCACCCCGTTGATCCTAAGGAGTGACCGGGAGCACGTTTGGAGTAGTCCACCTTCGAGGTACCCCGCTCGCCATGACCGCCGAGAGCCCTGACCACGGCGCATCCGACGACGTGAACGCCCAGGAGATCCGCGAGGCCTTCGGGGTTCGCGTGGCTCGCATCCGGGCGGAGCTGACCTCGACCTGGAACAAGCTCAGCCAGAACGAACGCGACGGAGAACACGGCGCCCGGTGAATTTCCCGGTCGTTCGCGCGTCGAAGTTTCGCCGGTGCCCGAAATGCGGATGAATTGGGTCCGCAGGCCGTTGATGAGGGGAATTCCCCTTCGTTGGGCTGAACGGCGTAATACTCCCGGCTGGTTCTCGTTTTGATTGGCAGATTCCGGGCGGAATTGCGTGCCGGGTGCTGTGCGGCGTCGATAGAACGGAGTGGATCCTTTTAAAGGGGGACCCACATCATGCGTCGCACAGTCGCGCTGTTAGTTCCTGCTCTGCTGTTCGGAGGCTTGTCCGCGCTGCCCGCGGCGGCCGCTCCGCAGGCGCCGTCCACACCGGGTTGGAGCGTGTCCGGGGACGTCATCCGGTGGACCACGCCCACGGCGATGCCGGTGCGCGAGGCCGGCGTGGAGTTCTGGGAGGGCGACCGGTTCCTCGGTCGGGCCACGGAGTCCGCGGACCTGCGCACCTACTCGTTGCAGGCGAGGCTGACCGACCCCGCCGCGTTGCAGGTGCGGTCGGCCGGCAAGAGACTCGACGTGGCCGAGCCGCCGGCGGCGAGCCTGTCCGCGCCGCAGCTGCCCGCGTTGCAGCCCGACGGCGGCGTCGATCCCGGCAAGCCGGGGCAGTACGCGACCACGACCGGTGAGTACGCGCTCGACCCGATCAAGCTGCCGGGGTACGCGGCGCCGATCGAGATGGAGGGCGTCGTCGTGGCGCCGAAGGGGGCGCCGGGCAAGCGTCCGCTCGTGCTCTTCCTGCACGGCAGGCACTTCACGTGCTACAGCAGGACGAACCCGAACCAGATCACGCTGAACTGGCCGTGCCCCGGCGGGCTGACCGCCGTACCGAGCCACAAGGGCTACCTGAAGGCGCAGGAGTTGCTGGCGTCGCAGGGATATCTGACGGTGTCGATCTCCGCGAACGGGATCAACGCGCAGGACGCGGGGACTCCGGACGCGGGTGCGCAGGGACGGTCGTCGCTGGTGCGGCACCACCTCGCGAAGTGGGCGGACTGGGCCGCCGGGCGTGGCTCGGTGCCCGCCGCGGTGAAGTCTGGCCCCTCCGCCGACCTGTCGAAGGTCATGCTGATGGGGCATTCGCGCGGCGGTGAGGGCGTCAACCGCGCCGCCACCGACAGCCTCACACCGCCCGCCGGCGACACGGGGTTCTCCGGGCCGGTGCGCTGGAACATCCGCGGCACCGTGCTCGTGGGGCCGACGATCTTCGGCCACAACCCGGCGCCGGACGTGCCCTCGGTGACGTTCCTGCCCGGTTGCGACGGCGACGTGTCCGACCTGCAGGGGCAGATGTTCGTGGACCAGACCCGCGGCCTGAGCCGCGGCGAGGCGTTCCACAGCGCGCTCTACCTGATCGGCACGAACCACAACTACTTCAACAGCGAGTGGACGCCCGGCCAGGCGGAGGCGCCGGCGTTCGACGACTTCTGGCCCGGCGAGCAGCCCGACCCGCTGTGCACGCCCGGCACGCCCACCCGGCTGACCGCCGACCAGCAGCAGGCGGCGGGTGGCACCTACTACGCGGCGGCCGCGCGGCTGTTCCTCGGTCGTGACGAGTCCGTGCTGCCGTTGCTCGACGGTTCCGGCGTGCGTGCTCCGTCCGCCGACCCGGCCCGTGTGCTCGCGCACGGTGTCGGCGCCGACCGCAAGGCGTTCGTCGTGCCGGACGGTGCGACGGGCGCGTCCGGCAGTGCGCGCGTGTGCCAGGAGACGTCCCGTGACGCGGCCGTCGGGTGTGGTGGCGCGCGTTCGCCGCACTTCGTCGGCTTGCGCGGTGCGGTGTCGCAGCCGGAACGTCTCGCGGTCGCGCTGAAGTGGACCTCGGCGGGCCAGGCCGGTGTGGTCACACCCGCCGCGCCGGTGTCACTGGCGGGTTCGCGTGAGCTCGCGCTGCGGCTGGCGGTTCCGCCGAACGCGGCGGCCTCGAAGTTCGGCGTCGCGGTGACCGACCACAGTGGACGGAAGCACGTGCTCGGCTCGGTGTCGGTGGCCGGTCTGCCCGGCAGCGACCGCACGGCCTCGTTGTGGGCGCAGGAAGTCCGCGTGCCGTTGCCGCGCGGTCTCGGCAAGGTCGCCTCGCTGGAACTGGTGCCCGAGTCGGCGTCCGGTGAGGCGTGGCTGATCGACGCGCACGGCTGGGACAAGGGTCTCGTCCCGGTGGTGCCGACGCGGCTAGCGCGCGTCGACGCGGTGCTCACCGAGGTGCCGGAGGGCGACTCCGGCACGCAGACCCGCAACGTCGTCATCACGGCCACCGGCAACGGCACCCGCGTGTTCCGGCTGTTCTACAACGAGCCGGGCAACAAGCCCGTGACGAAGCTGGTGACGTTGAAGCAGGGCGAGCACCAGGCCGAGGTGCCGATGACGTGGACCGGCAACACCCGCTGGGGCGCCGACGTGCTGAACCCCGTGCAGGTGCAGGCGATCTCCAACGCCGTGGTCGGTTCCGCGACGGGAGGGCTGTTGGTGCGCAACGACGACCCGATGCCGAAGGTGACGGTGACACCGCTCGCCGACAGCGTCGCGGAGGGCGGCACGCTGAAGTGGAGGCTGACGCTGTCCGAGCCCGCCGACTCGTCGTTCCAGTTCTACGGCAGCCCGGTCGCGCCCGCGTCCGGCACCGAAGTGTCCACAACGGACGTCGACCCGACCTGGCTGCTGCGCAACTCGGGTGAGCAGCCGCTGCCGTCGAGGCCGTTGTCCGCCACCGGACTCGGGCTCGACGTGAGCATCGCCCCCGGTACGACCTCGTACGAGTTCGAGGTGCCGACCGTCGCCGACACCGAGACGGAGGGGGAGGAGCAGGTGTGGCTGAAGTTCGAGGGCTACAGCCCCACCGGCACCGACTTCGAGGTCGTCGGCAAGGTCACCGAGGCGGCGTGACCGTGCGCGGGTGGTCGCTCTCGCGGCCACCCGCGTCCTTCGTCGTCCAGCTGCTCAGCAACCGCAGCTTCTCCTCCGACGGCGACCCGGTGTCGGCGCTGTAGATGACCACGGTCTGACCTTCCGCGTCCGGCAGTCTGAGCGTCTGCCAGTTGAGCTTCATGTCACCGACGGCCTCGTGGAAGAACCGCTTCACGCCGTGCTGGTGCTCGGACAACCGGTACTGCGCCCACATGCTCGCGAACTCCTCCGACCGCGTGCTCAGATCACCCACGATCCGCGCCACCGCCGCGTTGTCCCGTCCGGGCACGATCGAAGCGCGCAACGTGGCCACGATGTCCGCGGCGATCTCCGCCCAGTCCCGGTACACGACCCTGGCCCGGGGGTTCAGGAACATCCACCTGGCGAGGTTCCGCTCCTCCGCAGGCATGGCCTCGAAGTCGTCCAGCAACGCCTTGCCGGCGTGGTTGACGCCGAGGATCTCCAGGTGCGGCCCGTGGATCACCGCGGGCACGTCGATCGCCCGGATCATCGACTGCACCGCGGGCCTGGCCCTCGTAGTGGCGATGTTCTTCGACTCCGGCTGCAACAGCGAGGCGAAGTACCGGCTCTCCACGTCGTCGAGCTCGAGCGCCCGTGCGATCGAGGCGATGACCTGCTCGGACACGTTGCGCGCCCGCCCCTGCTCGAGCTTGACGTAGTAGTCGACGCTGACCCCGGCGAGAATCGCGACCTCGGCCCGCCGCAACCCCTTGACCTTGCGCGGTGTAGTGGCCGCGGGCAGCCCCAGGTCCTCGGGGCTCAGTGCCGCGCGCCGCGAGGTGAGGAAGTCGCGCAGTTCGCTGGTCATACCCCGAGTATGGGGTCGTTCCCCGTCGCTCGGCAGTTCGTGGGTGGTACTGCCAGAGCCACGATGAGGGGTACCAGTTATCCCGTTCTCCCCGGCTTGTTCTTCGGACGTAATGGAAAGCGTCAACGACAACGCTTTAGGGAGAACATCGTGTCTGTCTGGTTCGTCACCGGCGCTTCCCGCGGCCTGGGCCTGGAAATCACGAAGGCAGCTCTGGCCGCAGGCCACTCGGTGGTGGCAACGGCCCGCGACCCGCAGTCGATCGAAAAGGCCCTCCCGGACTTCGCGGACAACCTGCTAGCCCTGCCCCTCGACGTCACCGTTCCGGGCGACGCCGAAAAGGCGGTGCAGTCCGCCGTGGCCCGCTTCGGCACCATCGACGTCCTCGTGAACAACGCGGGCCGAGGCCTGGTCGGCGCCATCGAGGAAACGAGCGACGCCGAAGCCCGTTCGGTCTTCGACATCAACGTCTTCGGCCTCCTGACCGTCCTGCGCGCCGCAACCCCCGTCCTGCGCGCCGCCCGCTCGGGCCGAATCCTCAACATCAGCTCGACCGGCGGCATGGTCGCCTGGGCGGGCTGGGGCGTCTACAGCGCGACGAAGTTCGCCCTGGAAGGCATCACCGAAGCCCTGCGCCTGGAACTGGCCCCGCTGGGCATCCAGGTCACCTCGGTCCAACCGGGCCCGCTCCGCACCGACTTCCTCGCCTCGTCCTCGCTGGGCCACGTGTCGCGCGTGATCGACGACTACGCCACGACCGGCGGCGCCTCCCGTGACTGGGCTGCGTCTTCGCACGGCCAGCAGGAAGGCGACCCGGTGAAGGCCGCTCACGCGATCCTGACCATCGCCTCGGCTGCGGAGATGCCCGCCAGGCTGCCGTTGGGCACGTCAACCCTGGGCGACATCCGCACGAAACTCGCAACGGTCGGCGCAGACTTGGAGACGTGGCAGGACCTCACCCGCTCAACGGACGTCTAGGTTTCTCGACGGCGGGCCGCGCCGCGTCCCCAACGAACTGAAGGACCTCCGTGCACCTCGGCACCATCGGTCAGGCGGTCGGCCTGTTCGCCGTCACCAACATCGACGACATCGTCATCCTGGCCCTCTTCTTCGCCCAGGGCGCGGGCCACCGCCACACCACCCGCACCATCGTCCTGGGCCAGTACCTGGGCTTCGCGGGCATCCTCGGCGCCGCCGTGGCCGCCGCCTTCGGCGCCACCTTCCTGCCGGACGCGGCGATCCCGTACCTCGGCCTGCTGCCCCTGGCGCTCGGCATCAAGGCCGCCATCAGCGCGTGGCGGCACCGCGACGACGCCGACGACGAAAGGAGCGCGAGCCCGACGATCCTCGCGGTAGCGGCCGTCACGTTCGCCAACGGCGGCGACAACATCGGCGTCTACGTGCCCGTGTTCGCCACCTCGGGCGTGAGCGGCATGGCGGTCTACGTGATCGTGTTCCTGCTGCTGGTCGCCGTGTGGGTCGCGGCAGGGAAGTTCTTCGCCACCCGGCCGGCGATCGCGCGGGTCTTGTCCAAGTGGGGTCACGTGGTGCTGCCGGTGGTGCTGATCGGCATCGGCGTGCTGATCCTGGTCGAGGGCGGCGCGTTCGGCTTCTAGCAACGATCACCTAGGCCTGTGCGGGTGTCGGCCGCAGAAGGAGGACGACGAACCCCAGGTAGCCGCGGTAGCCGCCCAGCCAGCTGGTGCGGTGGTCCGCTGACATCTGCAGGGCGAGGTCGCGGTCGGGGTGTTCGGGGTGGTCGAGAGCCCACTGGGCGAGGGTGCCGGTCCAGCACCACTCGTACTCGTCCCACTCCGCGATGGTGCTGGTGTAGCCGTAGACCGGCGTCCAGCCGTCGGCGACGACCTGGGCCACGGTGGTCGGGAGGTCCGCGAACTTCTGCGGACCGTCCTCCATCGCCGCGCGGACGGCGGGGTCCGGCTCGCGCTCCCAGAAGCAGTCGCCGAGCAGGAGCAGCCCGTCCTCGGCGAGGTGCTCCCGAGCGGCTTGCAACGTCTGGAGCAGCCCGCCGAACGCGTAGGCGGCCCCCACGCTGAGGACCAGGTCCGCTTTCCGGTCCGACCGGTACTCGGCGACGTCCTGGCGGCGCAGTTCGAGCCGATCGGCCAGGCCGAGCCGGGCTGCCTCGCCGAGGACGTCGTCGAAGCCCGCACCCGAGATGTCGACGCCGACGGCCGTTGCGCCGTCACGCGCCCGCAGCGCGCGCAGCAACCAGGTGCCGTCGCCACAGCCGAGGTCGAGCAGGTGAGCGTTCTGGCCGCGGATGGCCCGGCGGAGGAGGTGCTCGACCGTGCTGTCGCTCAGCGGGGCCGAGATCGGATGGTCTGCGTGCGCGAGGGCGCTGAGTTCGCGTCGGTCCACCAGCGCTGTCTAGCAGAATCCGGATCTTGTGTCGCAGGTGTTCGCCCGGCCGTGAAAAACCCCAAAAAGACGAGAACGGCGCTGACCGGCGAAAGAACTTCCGCTGGTCAGCGCCGTCTTCAGGGCTTTGGGCTCAGCCCTGCTTGGTCTCCCAGAAGATCTTGTCGATCTGGGCGATCAGGTCGAGCAGGGCCTGGCCGGAGGCCGGGTCCATGGAGCCCTTGGTGCCCGACGCGCCCGCCGCCTTGGTGGCGCGGTTGAACAGGTCGTGCAGCTCGGGGTACTTCTCGAAGTGCGGCGGCTTGAAGTAGTCCGTCCACAGCACCCACAGGTGGTGCTTGACGAGCTCGCTGCGCTGCTCCTTGATCAGGACGGCGCGCTCCCGGAACTCCGGGTCCTCGTTGGCCTGGTACTTCTCCTGGACCGCCTTGACCGACTCGGCCTCGATGCGGGCCTGCGCCGGGTCGTAGACGCCGCAGGGCAGGTCGCAGTGCGCGGTGGCTTCGACGCGCGGGCGGAGAATGCGCGACACGAGTCGCATCGTTCCTCCCAGAATGAGAAAAGACAGTGGATGCTCCGACAGGTAGGACCCTACTCCGGCTGATCGAAGGGTGATCGTTGAGACCGCGCCTCTCCACCGTGCTCGTCCGGGGGCCGTCGATGGTTCCCGCACTCCGCGACGAGGACATCGTGCTGGTCAGATGGGGTGTGGCGCCCAAACCGGGGCAGATCGTGATGGTTCGGTGGGAAAGCCGGCCGGGGCAGCTGTCGGTGAAGCGCGCCTCCCACGAAGTGGACGGCGGGTGGCACGTGGTGGGAGACAACCCGTTCGCGAGCACCGACTCCGAGCACCTCGGGCCCGCTGAGGTGCTCGGAGTGGTCAAAGCTCGACTATGGCCGAGACCTACGCTCCGGCCGTGAATCTCACGCCTTGAGCGAGGCGTACAGGGCGAGGCAGTCCTCGTAACGGGGCAGGACGCCCGACTCGAAGGCTTCAGCCAGAGTTGGGGCGGCCGTGTCCTTCTCCGACAGCTTGAACTCCAGCTCGCGCGGCCACGGCAGGTCGAGTGCCGGGTCGAGCGGGGTGAGGCCGTGCTCGCCGGTCGGGTTGTAGGGCGTGGAGCAGAGGTAGTTCATCGTCGTGTCGTCCTCGAGGGCGATCATCGCGTGACCCAGCCCCTCTGCCAGGTACACGGCGTTGCACTTCGTGGAGTTGACCAGCACGGCGTCCCACTGGCCGAAGGTGGGGGAGCCGACGCGGATGTCCACGATCACGTCGATGAACGAGCCGCGCGGGCAGAAGACGTACTTCGCCTGCGACGGCGGGACGTCCGCGTAGTGGATGCCGCGGATGGTGCCCGCGCGGGAGACGGAGTGGTTGGTCTGGGCGACCTTCAACGGGTGCCCGACCGCCTCGACGAAGGCGGCCTCCTGGTACGGCGAGACGAACACGCCGCGGTCGTCGGGAAATGTCCGGGGAGTGAACTCGAACGCGCCGTCAATTTTCAGCGAACTCGCCTGCATGCCGTCACTCTAAGGCGTCAATGTTTCTTGACCGATCGGGTGCTTCCTGCCAGCGGAAACTGACCGGTCGGTTCAGAAAACCGGACGGACGTCTTGCTACATGCCCTCTGACCTGCGGAAAAAGTGTGATCCCCGCCGCAGACAGCGACGCGGGACCCTGCCACACTTCCCGTCACCCGCAGCACTCGGGCGGTTCTCCGACGCAACTCGTCGGAGGGCACGACCGAGTTTCCAGGCCCCGTGTACCCGGCGTGACAACGCTGGGCCGGTGCGCCGTTTGGTGATGAGCCCGACTTAAAGGGCCACTACGCCGCCCGCACCGCAGGAGGGACGCCGTGACAGCAGTGAACGAAGCCCGTATCGAGAACTCCGATCCGACGCAGTTGACGGACGAGGAGATCTTCAACGCGCACCTGGGCGGGAAGCTCGAGGTCGGCGCGACCGCCTCGCTCGCTGACCCGAAGGCGCTGTCCATCGCGTACACCCCTGGTGTCGCACGAGTGAGCAACGCGATCGCGCAGGACGCCTCCCTGGCCGCGAAGTACACCTGGGCGCACCGCCTGGTCGTCGTCGTCAGCGACGGCACCGCGGTGCTCGGCCTCGGCGACATCGGCCCGAGCGCCTCGCTGCCCGTCATGGAGGGCAAGTCCGCGCTGTTCAAGACGTTCGGCGGCCTCGACTCCATCCCGCTCGTGCTCAACACGACGGACGTGGACGAGATCGTCGAGACGCTCGTCCGGCTGCGCCCGTCGTTCGGCGCGGTCAACCTGGAGGACGTCTCCGCGCCGCGCTGCTTCGAGCTGGAGCGGAAGCTGATCGAGGCGCTCGACTGCCCCGTCATGCACGACGACCAGCACGGCACCGCCGTCGTGTCGCTGGCCGCGCTGAACGGCGCGAACACCGTCCTGAGCAAGAACATCCGCGACCAGCGGGTGGTCATCTCCGGCGCGGGCGCCGCGGGCATCGCGATCGCCAAGATCCTCATCGCCGCCGGCGCCGGTGACATCACGCTGCTCGACTCGCGCGGCATCGTCCGCACGGGTCGCGCCGGTCTCAACCCGATCAAGGAAGAGATCGCGGCGGTCACGAACAGGAGCAACCTCGACGGCGGCATCGACGTGGCCCTGCGCGGCGCCGACGTGTTCATCGGCGTGTCGTCCTCCAAGGTCTCCGAGGACCTGATCGCGAGCATGGCGAACGACTCGATCGTGTTCGCCCTGTCGAACCCGGACCCCGAGGTGCACCCGGACGTCGCCGCCAGGCACGCCGCGATCGTGGCCACCGGCCGCAGCGACTTCCCGAACCAGATCAACAACGTGCTCGCGTTCCCCGGCATTTTCCGCGGGGCTCTCGACGCGGGTGCGCGACGGATCACCGAGGGCATGAAACTCGCGGCCGCCGACGCAATTCTGGCCGTCGCGAAAGATGATTTGGGCCCAGACCGAATTGTTCCCTCCGCGCTCGACCCGAGGGTCGGACCCGAGGTCGCGGCGGCTGTGGCCGTCGCCGCGAAGGCCGACGGAGTCGCCTGATCACACGCCTGTATTCGCCACTCATTTGCAAGTTCACGGGAAGCGGAACCACGAACGTGGCTTTTCGTTAACCCGTGCAGGGGTGGGCGATGACGCTCTGAAGCGCTACCGTCCCTCTCCTCGGGTGTTCACCCGAGGAGAGGGTTCGTGTTTGCCGCCGTTCGGGTGCCGTTGTCGTGCCCACCCGAATTGCCGCGGGCGGTGGATGCGGGAGAGGGTGGGTCGGTGCCCAAGTGGGTGGGACGCGCGACGGTGGTGAACGGCCGTGCACGGACGGCTGTACCGGCGAACGGGAAACCTCCGATGACGCTGGACGGGCTGACCCTGCCCGACGCGCCGTCGTTGCTCGTCGACGTCAAGGGCGTCGTCATGCAGGCGAACCCGGCCGCGGTGGAGCTCGCCGGCGCGCAGGCGGCCGACGACCTCGTCGGGAACCCGCTCGGCGAACTGCTCCTCGGCAACACCTCTGACCTGCGACTTCTGCGTGCGGACGGCTCCGAGCTGCCGGTGCGCGTCGCCCGCCACGCCGTACCGGGAACGGGCCTGCAGGCCGTTCTGCTGATCGACGTCTCCGACCTCGCCACCGCCGCGGACGCGTTGCGCGACGAACAGCGCCGCCTGCGCAAGGTGCAGCGGGTCGCGAACCTGGGTTCCTGGGAGTTCGACCCCGGCACGGGCCTCACGGTCTGGTCGGACACGCACTACGAGCTGCTCGGCCTCGAACGCGGCACCGTCGTGCCCGGCGCGCAGGCCGTCCTCGACGTCGTGCACCCGGACGACTACCACATGGTCGAGACGTACTGGCACGGTCGCGAGATCACCGGCGACCCGATCGACATCGAGTACCGGATCGTCCGTCCCGACGGCCAGCTG
This sequence comes from Lentzea sp. CA-135723, assembly GCF_050936595.1. NCBI lineage: Bacteria > Bacillati > Actinomycetota > Actinomycetes > Pseudonocardiales > Pseudonocardiaceae > Lentzea > Lentzea sp. CA-135723. The sequence continues at coordinate 6,773,812 of NZ_JBNJMK010000001.1, forward strand.
CGGTGGATCCGCGGCGTCGCGGAGGCGAAGCTCGACGACGCGGGCGCGCTGGACAAGATCACCGGTTACATCCGCGACATCACCGAGGCCAAGCGCGCCGCGACCGAGCTCGCCCAGGAACGGGCGCGGCTGCTGGAGGCGCAGCGCATCGCCCGCATCGGCAGCTGGGCGTACGAGACCGGCACCCGCGCCGTGCACCGCAGCGAAGTGCTGATGGAGATGTTCGCCGAGCTCGGCATGACTCCGGACGAGGACCTGCTGAGCGGCGTGCACCCGGACGACCGCGAGGCCGTCAAGGCGCTGCGCACCCGGTTGCTGCACGCGAGCGACGGCGAACCGGTCGAGATCGAGGTCCGCAGCGAGGTCGGCGAACGCGTCTACATGTGCCGCGCCCGCGCGGAGTTCGCGTCGTCCGGCAGCATCGAGCGCTACCACGGCACGATCCAGGACGTCACCGAAGCACGTGCCCTCGAACGGCAGATGCGCGAGGACCGCCGAAGACTGGCGGACGCGCAGCAGGCCGCGCGCCTCGGCATGTGGGAGTGGAACCCCGGCACCGGCGTGGTCGTCTGGTCCGACATGCTGCGCGACCTCTACGGCATCCCCGCCGACGTGGCCGGCAGCTACCAGTACTACCTCGACCTCGTGCACCCCGAGGACCGCTCGTGGGTCGACGACCTGTGGCGCCAGCTCTCCGTGGACGAGATCGCCGTCCAGTGCGAGCACCGCGTCGTGCGCCCGACCGACGGCGCGACCCGCATCTTCCGGTGCCACGGCATGATCGTGCACGACCCGCGCGGCAAGCAGCTCGCCGTCGGCACCGCCCAGGACGTCACCGAGCAGCGCGCCGCCGAAGCCCGCATGAAGCGCTCCTCGCAGCGCTTCACCGACCTCGTGTCCGTGACGCCCGTCGGCATCGGCCTGTTCGACGAGGGCGAGCGGCTGGTCGACGCCAACGACGCGTTGTGCGACCTGCTCGGCATGGAGCTGGAACAGCTGCGCGGCATGACCGCCGAACAGCTCACGCACCCCGAGGACACCTCGCCGGGCCTGCAGTGGGCCGCCGAACGCACCCAGAAGATCCCGCAGCGCATCCTCGTCCGCCCGGACGGCGAGAAGGTCTACTGCGAGCTGCACATCGCCCTGTCCGTGCAGGACGACGGCCGCCGCTTCTGGCTCATCGTGTTCCTGGACATCACCGAACGCCGCCGCGCCGCCGAAGCGTTGCGCCACCAGGCCACCCACGACGAACTGACCGGCCTCCCGAACCGCGCGCTGGTGAAGGAGATCCTCGGCAAGGCCCTCGACGGCCCCGACCGCGCCAAGGTCGCCGTGCTGTTCTGCGACATCGACAACTTCAAGCGCGTCAACGACTCCCTCGGCCACGACGCGGGCGACGAGCTGCTGGTCGCGCTGGCCCGCCGGCTGGAGGGCGGCCTGCCAGACGGCTGCACGGCCGCCCGCCTGTCCGGCGACGAGTACGTGATCATCTCCGAGGACATCGAGTCGGTGGGCGGCGTCGACGCCCTCGCCACCCGCGTCGCTTCGCTGCTGCGGACCGCCGTTCCGGTGCACGGCCAGCTGGTCCGCGTGTCCGCGTCGATCGGCGCCGCCGTCCCGAACGGCTCGCGCGCCAACGGTGCCGACCTCCTGCGCTTCGCCGATGCCGCGATGTTCGAGGCGAAGCGCGCCGGTGCCGGCCGCGTGTCCCTGGCCTCCGCCGCGCTGATCGCCTCCGCCGACCGCCAGGTGCACCTGGAGGGCCAGCTGCGCGACGCGTTGCAGCACGACGGTTTGGCGTTGCACTACCAGCCCGTCGTGGGTGTGGACGGCGCGGTGCTGACCGCCGAGGCTTTGGTGCGCTGGCCGCACCCCGACCGCGGACTGCTGCCGCCGGACGTGTTCCTGCCCGTCGCCGAGCAGGGCGACCTGATGCGCGAACTGGACCGCTGGGTGCTGCGCACGGCGTTGCGCGAGGCCGCGACCTGGCCCGCGCCCGACGGCCGCCCGGTGTCCGTCGCGGTGAACCTGGCCGGGTTGGTGCCGGGCGATCCGGAGTTCGTGGACATCGTCTCGACGGCGATCATGGAGTCCGGCGTCCCGTGGGAACGCGTGGTGCTGGAACTGGTCGAGACGGCCTTCGTCGACCTGCCTTCGCGCGTCCGCCAGTCGATGGACGAGCTGGTGAAGCGCGGCGTGCAGTTCGCCGTCGACGACTTCGGCACCGGCTACTCGTCGTTGGCGCGCCTGAAGGACCTTCCGGCGCAGATCATCAAGGTGGACCGCCGCTTCGTCTCCGGCGTGGGCAACGACTCCTCGGACTTCGCCGTGGCCCGCGCCGTCGTGGACATGGCGCGGGCGATGGGGCGCAAGTGCGTGGCGGAGGGCGTGGAGACCGCGACCCAGTTCCACGTGCTGCGCGGCGTGGGCGTGGACGCGTACCAGGGGTGGCTGTTCTCGCGTCCGGTGCCGCCCAAGGAGTTCCGCGCCGTCCTAGCCCTCGGGCCGCTCCACATACCGCGCGCTGGCTGAGATCTCCGGCAGCAACGCCGCGATCCGGTGCTTCGGCAGGTCGATCAGCCGCAGCTCCAGGTCCTCCCGCGCCACCGCGGCGTTGTCGATGATCTCGGCCGCCTGCTTCTTCGTCAGCAGGCCCTGCGACGCCGTGATCAACGCCTCGCGCCACACGTTGCGCAGCTTGCCGTGCGCCTTCATCAGCACCTCGCGCACGGCGCGCTCGCCCAGAGACAGCGTGCCGGTCAGCACCTGATCGGCCACGACGATCGTCGTCTTGGCATCTGGGTTGTTGCGCAGGAACTTCAACTTGAACCGGGTCTGGACGAGCTCCTGCAGTTCCTTCTGCCCCGCCTCGGACGACACGGCGGGGTGGTTGTTCGGCACGAGGCACGCAAGGCGGGCGGGGGACGACGCGAGCAGCGTGCGCAGCAGCCACGGGCCGGGGTCCGCGGACAGGTCGACGGCCAGCGACGCCGCGCCCTTGCCCACGGGCTCGGCCCAGCCGGCGGCACGGGGCTTCGGCGGCGGCGAGGACTCGGGACGTGGTGCCAGGTCGGACAAAGCGGCCAAAGCTTCGGCAGAGGGGCCCGACGACTCCACGGACTGCGCGCCGTGGGTGTAGATGCGCGTGCCGCCGGACACCGCGCGGCGGCCGGTGGGGCGGCACACGTAGAGGTCCGCGGCCGAGCCGATGGCCTGGGCGCCGTCGAAGCGGTGGAACGACGGCAGGATCGCCTCGAAGACGAGGCCGAGCTTCTGGAGTTCCTGCTGCACCTTCAGGCCCAGGGCCGGGGTGCGGTCGGAGAAGCCGTACGCCAGCAGCAGACGGCCGCCCGCGATGTCCTCCAGCGCCTCGATGCCGCGCCCGGCGAACAGGCCCATGCCCTCCGGCGTGTAGGGCGGGTCGCTGAAGACGAGGTCCACCGACTCCAGGACCGACGACGGCAGCCCGAAACGCATGTCGCAGTGCAACGTTCGGATGTCGAGGCCTCGGGCGGAGGCCCGCGAGTCGATGAACTCCAGCAGCCGCTCGTCGAGGTCCACGACGGTGATGGAGACGGCCGGGTTGACGGCCGCGACGGCCAGCGAGGTGAGGTCGTGGTCGCCCAGGCACAGCAGGCGCTTGCCCGCCAGGTCGTACACCGAGTCGAGCCACACCGCGCGGTTGAGCGCGGTCTCCGCGGTCGCCTGCACGTGGTCCAACGAGGACAGCGGCGCCGGCACGTCCGCGATGTCCACGAGGATCTGCCGCAGCACGTCGGTGTGGTCGCGCACACCGGAAACACCGAAGGCGGCGCGGTAGGAGGCCACCTGACCGGGCGCGATGCGGTAACGATCGTCTGAAGATTCGGCGTCGTCGCCCAGGGCCTTCAGCAGGTCCTGCACGGTGCGGCGGGGTACGGCGGGCAGGCGCACGAGTTCGGCCAGCGGGTGCCAGTCCTCGCTGAGCAGGGACAACACCTCACGGAGTTTGCGGGCGTGCACGCCGCGTTCCGCCACCAACTGCCGAACCTGGTCGATCGTCACAAGCGGTAAACCATACGGCCTGTCACATCGTGGAACGCTGTGCCGGGGTACGCCGAACGAGTTAAGGTCTTTGGGATCTACATCCAGGGCGGTCCGAATCGGGGAGACCGTCACGACCGGAGGGATCCGAAGGGTGATCGAGTTCCGGGCCGTAACCAAGCGGTTCGAGGACGGGACCATCGCTGTCGACGAGCTCGACCTCGCGGTCGAGGCGGGCACCATCACGGTGTTCGTCGGTCCTTCCGGCTGTGGCAAGACGACGTCCCTGCGCATGGTCAACCGCATGATCGACCCCACGTCGGGCGCGATCCTGGTGGACGGCAAGGACGTCCTCACCGTCGACCCGCCGACGCTGCGGCGCGGCATCGGCTACGTGATCCAGCAGGCGGGGCTGTTCCCGCACCGGACCGTGCTGGACAACATCGCGACCGTTCCTCTTCTGTCCGGTTGGGACAAACGCAAGGCGCGCACCAGGGCCGCCGAGCTGTTGGAGATCGTCGGGCTCGACCCGAACTTCGGCAAGCGGTACCCGGCGCAGCTCTCCGGCGGGCAGCAGCAACGCGTGGGTGTCGCCCGCGCGCTCGCCGCCGACCCGCCCGTGCTGTTGATGGACGAACCCTTCAGCGCCGTCGACCCGGTCGTCCGCGAGGACCTGCAGAACGAACTCCTTCGCCTGCAGGCGGAACTCGACAAGACGATCGTGTTCGTCACGCACGACATCGACGAGGCGCTCAAGCTCGGCGAACGCGTCGCGGTGTTCCAGAAGGGCGGGCACCTCGCGCAGTACGCGAAGCCGCAGGAGCTGCTCAGCGCGCCCGCCAACGACTTCGTCGCGTCGTTCGTCGGCAGGGACCGCGGCTACCGGACGCTCACCTTCCTCCACGCGGAAGTGCCCGTTCACCCCGTCACGACGGCCAGGATCGGCGAGCGGATCACCGTCACCGGCTGGACGCTGGTCGTCGACGAGCAGAACCGGCCGAAGGGCTGGCTGTCCGGTGTGGACGGTGAGGTCGAGGTGAACGAACGGGACCTCGTCTCCGGCGGCTCGCTCTACGACGGCAGCAGCCTCCGGGGTGCGCTGGACGCGGCGCTCAGCTCGCCGTCCGCGCTCGGCGTGGTCGTCGACGACGCCGGTGCGGTGAGCGGTGTGGTCAAGGCCGACGACGTGATCCAGGCGCTCGCGAAGGCCCGCGCGGCGGGTGAGGTCCCGAGGTGACCTGGATCTTCGACAACTGGGAGAGGTTCTGGGAGGTCACCGCGGTGCACCTCCGGCTCTCCGTGCTGCCGGTGCTGATCGGGTTCGTGCTCGCCATCCCGCTCGGGTGGTGGGCGAGCCGGTCGCAGACGGCGCGCACGGTGCTCTTCCCGTTCGCCAACATCCTCTTCACGATCCCGTCGATCGCGCTCATCGTGATCACGCCGGTGGTCATCGGCGTGAAGATCCTCGACGAGATCAACGTCATCGTGCCGCTGACCGTCTACACGGTCGCGCTGATGATCAGGTCGATCGCGGACGCGCTGTCGGCGGTGCCCGGCAACGTGGTCGCCGCCGCGAACGCCATGGGCTACCGGCCGTTCCGGCGCTTCCTCACCGTCGACTTCCCGCTGGCGCTGCCGGTCACGATCGCGGGCCTGCGGGTCGCGACCGTGTCGAACATCAGCATGGTGAGCGTCGGCGCGCTCGTCGGGCTCGGCGGCTACGGCCAGCTCTTCACCGAGGGCTACCAGACCGACAACAGCCCGAAGGTCCTCGCGGGTCTCATCGGGACGGTCGTGCTGGCGGTCCTCGCGGACGGGCTGCTGTTGCTGATCGGACGGCTGCTCACGCCGTGGGCACGGGTGGGGAGGTGAGCTGACGATGGGTGGCTGGCTCTTCGACCCCGCGCACTGGTCCGGCACGACCGGGATTCCCTTGCGGTTGCTGGAACATCTCGGCTACACGCTGCTGACGTTGCTCATCGCGGCGGTCATCGCGATCCCGCTCGGCGCGTTCGTCGGGCACACCGGCAAGGGCGGGTTCGTGATCGTCGGGCTCTCCAACGCACTGCGGGCGCTCCCGACGACGGCGGTGCTGATCCTCGTCGTGCTGTGGGCGGGTCTCGGCGACTTCCCGGTGTACGTGGCGCTGGTGCTGCTGGCGATCCCGCCGATCATGGCGGGCACCTACGCGGGCGTCCGCGCGGTCGACCCGTCCGCCGTCGACGCCGCACGCGGTGTCGGCATGCGCGAGTCGGGCGTGCTGCTGCAGGTGGAGATCCCGAACGCGCTTCCGTTGATCTACGGCGGTTTCCGCGGTGCCGCGCTGCAGGTGGTCGCCACGGCCACCATCGCGGCGTACACCGGCGCCGGTGGACTGGGCAGGTTCGTCTTCGACGGCCTCGCCCTGCAGGATTTCGGTCAGATGCTCGCCGGCGCGGTGCTCGTGGCACTGCTCGCCGTTCTCGTCGACCTGGGGTTCGCCGGCCTGCAACGGCTGACGGTGTCGCCCGGGCTGCGTCCAGTGGGAACCGGAGGAACGAAATGAAGCGCATCGCGACAGCCGTCGCTGCGGTCATGCTGTTGTCGGCGTGCGGTGGAGATCCGCTGACCGGCGGGGCGAACAACGAGCCGGCCCCGACGGACACCATCGTCGTGGGCTCCGGCAACTTCCCGGAGTCCCGCCTGCTCGCGGAGATCTACGCGGAAGCGTTGACGGCCAAGGGGGTCAAGGTCTCCAAGAAGCTGAACATCGGCAACCGGGAGCTGTACTACAAGGGCGTGCAGGACGGCTCGATCGACCTGATCCCCGAGTACACCGGCGTGCTGCTCAAGTACATCAACAAGGACGCGCAGGAAGTGGGCGCGGACGAGGTCTACGCGGCGCTGCAGAAGGCGTTGCCCAAGAACCTGGTCGTGCTCGACAAGTCCTCGGCCGAGGACAAGGACGCGGTCGTCGTCACGAAGCAGATCGCCGCGCAGTACAGCCTCAAGTCGATCGACGACCTGGTGCCGTACTGCAAGGACCTCGCGTTCGGCGGCCCGCCCGAGTTCCAGAACCGCCCGGACGGCCTGCCCGGCCTGAAGGCCAAGTACAACTGCGAGTTCAAGGAGTTCAAGGCCCTCGACGTCGGCGGCCCGCTGACCGTCGCCGGCCTGAAGGACAACACGGTGCAGGCGGCCGACCTGTTCACGACGGACGCGGCCATCAAGGCCAACGAGTTCGTGGTGCTGGAAGACCCGAAGAACGTGTTCGCCGCGCAGAACGTGCTGCCGCTGATCAACGAGAAGAAGGCGTCGCAGCAGGTCCGCGACACCCTCAACGCCATCTCGAAGAAGCTCGACACCAAGCAGCTGCTGGAGCTCAACCAGAAGCTGTCGTCGCCGGACAAGCCGGAGCCGGAGAAGGTCGCCAAGGAGTGGCTGGCCTCCGCGGGCATCTGACCCGGACCTGAGAACCGCCGATCCGCAGGCCTCACGCCTGCAGGTCGGCGGTTTTCGCTTGGACGGCCATGTACGTGTACTGGTCCTCGTAGCCCAGGGCGTGGTTCACCCGCAGCATGTGCGCGTTCTCGCTGCTGGTGCGCGTGAAGACGATCTCGACGCCGTCCAGTTCGTGCAGCATGCGTGACTTGATCAGCAGGCCCAGCCCCTTGCCCCGGTGGGCCGGGAGCACGACGGTCTGCAGTTGCTCGGCGTACTCGGGCTTGGCGGAGTTCCGTTCCACCACCGTGACTCCGGCGACCTCACCGCTGTGCAGCAGGAGCACGACCCAGCGGTCCGAGGTCGCCTCGGCCTCGTCTTTCCGGATGCTCTCGACCGTGTTGTGCGCGTGGTCGAGCACCGTCTCCCCGAACGGCGCGTCGGCGATCGCGTTGAGTCCTTCGACGTACGCCTCGACGAACTCCTCGGGAGCCGCGCCCTGCCACGTCACCAGCTCGTACCCGGACGGCACCTCGGCGACCGGCGGCGGATCGGTGAGCAGCAACCGTTGTCTCGTCATGGACGTGATGACCCGGAACCCGTGTGCGGCGGCGAAGTGCTCGCCCGGTTCGTCAGGGCCGACGCTCCACGACTCGATGACGGTCTGCCCGTTCAGCAGCGACGGAACGGCGCGGAGCAGCGCGGTGCCGATGCCGCGACGGCGGTGACTCGGCAGCACCACGACGGTGACGAGCGCGAGATGCGCGTTGGCCTCGGCCTCGGAGATCTCGGCCTGCGCGTAGCCGACGACCTTCCCGCTCTCCCGCGCGACGACGAAGCGCGCGGGCTCGAAACCGAGGTCGTTGCGGGACTCCCACATCGCGACGTAAGCCTCGACGGGCGCCTGCTCGCGGTCCGGCGCGTCCTCCGCCGCCCACGCCGTCGCCACCTCGTACAACCCGCGCCGGTCCGTCTGCGCAGCGCACGCGAAGTCCAGCGCCTCGATCACAACCCCCATGCACCCGATCTAAGCAAGATCGTGGCGACCTGCCCAGTCGGCGATCGCGGCCGCGATCTCCTTCGGCTTGTCCTCCGGCGCGTGGTGCCCGGCCTCACCCACCGCCACGACGTCCAGCGAGGCGATGTTCGCGCGGCACCACCCGGCCAGTTCGGGCGTGATGGCCAGCGTCGGCGAGCCCGTGAAGGTCAGCAACAGCTTCGGCACCGGTGAGGCGGCGAGCCACTCGCCGTACGCCTCCATCCGGGGCACCAGCAAGGGCGGGTCGCCGTCGACCGGAAGCTGCCGCACCCACTCCAGCAAGGGGCGGCGGCTCTCGCGGTCGGGGTACGGCGCCAGGTACGCGGCCATGTCCTCGTCCGAGACGGGGTTCAGCACACCGCCGGTGAACGCCCGGCGCACCAGCGTGTCCTGACCCAGCACCAGTTCCTCGCCCACGCCAGGGGTGCGGAGCCGGCGTGTGCGTTCCCGCGCGGCGGGGGCCAGGTCGGCGCTCGTCATGGGCTTCAGCATCGCCTCGAAGAACGCGAGGCCCGCGACGCGCGACGGGTGCCTGGCCGCCCAGTCGAACGCGAGCGTGGCGCCCCAGTCGTGGCCGACCAGCACGACGCGGTCCAGTTCCAGGGCGTCGAACCACGCGTCGAGGTAGCGGGAGTGGTCGTCGAACGAGTAGCCGATGGCCGGCTTGCCGGATCTGCCCATGCCGATGAGGTCGGGGGCGAGACCGCCCAGTTCGGGCAGGACGTTGCGCCAGATGTGCGACGACGCCGGATTGCCGTGCAGGAACACGAACGGCGCGGCGCCGTGCGTTTCGTGGTGCATGGTCGAGTCGAGGACGGGGACGACGGGCATCGGGTGCTCCTCAGTCGAGGGGGACGGCGAGCAGCGCGCGGAGTTCGGCGGAGAAGGCTGAGGTGCGCTCGCCCAGCGGCTCCAGCAGGCGGTCCAGCAACGAGCGGACCACCTCCATGGCGGGCTCGACCGTCGTGCGGCCGTGCGGGGTCAACGCGAGTCGCACGGTCCGGGTGTCGACGGTGTCGCGGGTGCGCGAGATGAAGCCGGCTGCCTCCAGCGAGCGCGCCAGCTTCGAGACGTACAGCGGTTCCAGGCCGGTGTGGTCGGCCAGTTCGCGTTGGGAGGGCCGGTCGAGGGCGACCAACGACGACAGGACGACGTACTGCGCGTGCGTCAGCCCGAGGGGGTCCAACGCGCGGTCGACGGCCGTTCGCCACTTCATCGCCAGCCGCCACACGAGGTGCCCAGGCGTCGGTCCCGCACTGCTCATGGCAGATACGGTACATGGCTACTATGTACATGGCTACTGAGTCAGGCGGTCCTCGTGCGCAGGTCCGCCACCGAGGCGCGGACGGAGAGGATGTCGCTGATCGTCGCGAAGCCGAGCGAGTGGTTGATCCTGGCCATGTGGACGTTCTCGGACCCGGTTCCGGTGACGATCTCGGCGAGCTGCGGCTTGTCGGCGACCAGCCAGCGCAGCATGTGCGCCTTCACGCACCGGCCCAGTCCGAGCCCGCGATGAGCCGGCGCGACCGCGGTGTCGCGCTGGAACCCGCGGTGCGGCCGTTCGCTGTGCAGCTCCAGTTCGGTCAGGCCCACCACGGCGCCGTCCGCCTCCCGGACGGCGACCACGACCCGTTGTTCGGCGCCGCGGGTCAGGAAGTCCTCCTCGGCCGCGCGCACCTCGTCGGGTGTCCACGTCGGGATCGGGAGGTGCTGGTCGCCCACCGGTGCGTCCTGCACCGCGTTGCGGGCGGCGGCGTAGGACGGGAGCAGGTCCTCCGGTACGCGGCTGATCCACCGCTCCAGCCGGTGGCCGGGCGGGACCGGGGCGTCCCAGAGCGCGCGGTCCACATCGAGCGTGAGCTTTTGAATGATCATCGAGTGGAACGTCCCGAAGCCCAGGTGCACGAGCCACTCGGCCCCGGCGCCGCCCCTCGTGACCTGCCAGCCCTCGACCACCGTGCGGCCGCGGGCCTCCAGATCGGGCAGCAGCGCCCGCAGCAAGGCGGTGCCGACGCCGCGCCGCCGTGCCCGCGGATGGACGACGACCTCGGCCAGGGCGAGGTCCTCCCAGTCCGCGTAGTTCACGCCGGCGAACGCCACGAGCTCACCGTCGAGCCGGGCCGCCCAGTGGTGCGTCGGCCCGAGGCCCTGGAACGGCGTGCGCAGCCGGAACTCGACCTCCTCCAGCGTCGGCGGCGTCCAGAGCGGGCGGTCGTCGGCGTACCTGCCGAGCATGACCTCGTGGTACGCGCGGATCTCGGCGGCGGATTCCGGCGCAGGATCGAGCTTCTCGACTTCGATGTCCCCCATGCAGGCCATGCAACCAGAACGGTCAGATCGCGACGACGTGTCCGCCGATCCGCACCGTGAGCTCCTCGGCCGCCTTGCGGACCTCCTTGGCCAGCTCCGGCCACACCTGCCCGCACGGCGTGTCGCACACGTGCCGGAACGTCAGCGTGATCGCCGCGATCGGCCGCTCGCCGTGGTCGAACACGGGGGCCGCGACGGAGGCGAATCCCGCGGTCACGAACCCGTCCTCCACCGACCAGCCCTGCCGCCGTTCCGCGGTCAGCAGGCGGCGCAACGCGGGCAGGTTGTGCGGGCCGCGCCCGGTCCGGTCGACGAACGCCGCCACGGACGGGAACAGCGCGCGCACCTGCGCCGGAGGCAGGAACGCCAGCATCGCGCGTCCCGAGGCCGTCAGGTGGGCCGGTAGCCGCACGCCCACGTCGGACACGATCGACTGCGGCTGGCGGGGCTGCTCGCGCACCAGGTACAGCGCTTCCGGGCCGTGCAGGACGCCCAGGTGCGCGACCTTCTCCATCCGGTCGGCGAGCTTGCGCAGCAACGGCCTGGCCAGGCGTTCCAGCGGGTCGTGGCGCAGGTAGGCGGAGCCGAGCTCGAACGCCGCGACGCCCAGGCCGTAGCGCTTCTCCTCGGGGAAGTGCGTCGCGAAGCCCGCCTCGGTCAGCTCGGACAGCAGGTGGTAGGTCGTCGACCTGGGGAGGTTCAGCTCGCGCGCCACCGACGCCGCGGAGACCGGACCCGGCCGGCCGGCCAGCAGCCGGAGGACCGCGAGCCCTCTCCGCAGCGCGGGAACGTCGCTGCTGCTGCCCACAACAGTGATTTTCCCACGTGATGCAGCCCACGCCGTTACGACATCAGGGCACACTCAACAGAACAGGCTTGAAGTGCGTCATAGGGGTGTGACGGTTTTGAAGGGGGTCGGGATTGACACCGAGTTTCGATGACTTCGTGGCAGAACAGGTGACCCCGTTGCTGCGCTATGCCACCGTGCTCACGTGCGACCCGCACCTGGCCCAGGACGTGGTCCAGGAAGTCCTGCTGCGCGCGCAGCAGAAGTGGGACCGCATCGGTTCAGTCGACCTCCCTCACGCCTACGTCAAGCGCATGGTGACCAACGAGTACCTCTCGTGGCGCCGCCGCCGTGCGGCCAAGGACGTCGCGCTCTGCATGACGACCCTGGAGTCCGTCACCCCGCCCGTCGCCGACAAGACGCACCACTACGACGAGCGGGAAGCAATGTTGCAGCGGATCGCGAAGCTGCCCCGCAAACAGCGGGCCGCGGTCGTGCTCCGCTACTACGAGAACTACGAGGACTCGGAGATCGCACAGATGCTCGGTTGTGCCGAGGGAACCGTGCGCAGCCACATCTCACGTGCGCTGGCCACACTCCGCATGGACCACACGCCGGAACCCGCTGGTGTCGGGTCGCGGCTCGGGGAGGGCCTGTCGTGAACGACACCGAACAGCTCATCAAGGAGGCTCTCGGCCAGCTGGCCGAACGCGCTCCGCACCCTGGACCGACGCTCAACGCGTTGCGGCGCAAGCGAAAGCGGCAGCGCAACGTGTTCATGATCGCTGTCGCCGGGGTTGCCGCGGTCGCTGTCCTGATCTTCGCGGGCATCGTCGCCAGCGACAGGTACGTGCCGCCGAACCCGAACGACGCGGGCGCCGTGCTCGTGCCCGGCAACGGTCAGGACGTCGCCCTGAAGTACGCGCCGCACTGGCTGCCGGAGGGGTTCGTCGAGAACTCCCGCACGACGAACAACGCGGTCACGCGGGTGTGGGGGCCGGCGGACGGCAAGGCGAGCGTCGTCATCAGCACCCTCGGGGGGCTGCCGGACACCGGTGGCTGGGACGAGGTCGGCGTGCGCGGGCTGAAGGCGTGGGCGAAGGTCGCGGACGGCGCCGCGCGCGTCGTCTGGAAGGCGCAGGACGCCCTGGAGGTGTCGGTCCGCGGCCTGGACGACGTGCGGGCCGTGGCCCTGCGCGTGGCCGAGTCCGTGCGCGCCGACGCCAAGACCACGCACAAGGCGCCGTTTAAGGTCGAGGGCCGCTACGCCGACCAGATGTCCGGTGTCGGGGCGGACCAGTGGGACGCGTCGCTGAACGTCGGCTCGGTCACCGTGCACGTGGCCACGCAGAAGCCCGAGCTGGCGGCGGCCGAACCGGTGTCCGTGCGCGGCAAGGAAGGCCTGCGCTCCGGCAACACGGTCGCGGTCTCCGACGGAGGCCGGTGGATCTGGGCCACCTCCAGCGCCTACTCCGACCGGCTGGCCGAGCTGGTCACCGAGGTCGAGCTCACCGACGCGCCCGACACGGGCTGGCTCGGCAAGGGCCTCTAGCCGGGCCTGTCTGGCATCCCAGACACCCATCCGCGCTCCGGGGTCGCTGAGTCGGCCCCGGAGCGGTCTGATGTCTGCATGCGACAACCGGTGGAGCTGGGTCCGAAGCCTCTGACCCTCGAGGACGTTCATGCCGTCGCCCGCGACGGCGCCCCGGTGGAGATCACCGCGGCGGCCCGTGAGGCGGTCACCACCGCCCGCGGCCACATCGAACAGCTCGCCACGGCCGAACGCCCCACCTACGGCGTCTCGACCGGGTTCGGCGCGCTCGCCGTCCGGCACATCCCGCCGGACCGCCGTGCCCAGCTGCAGCGGTCGCTGATCCGCTCGCACGCCGCCGGTTCCGGTCCCGAGGTCGAACGCGAGGTCGTCCGGGCGCTGATGCTGCTGCGCCTGCGCACGCTCTCGACCGGCCACACCGGTGTCCGGCTGTCCACTGTGGACGCGATGGCCGGGATGCTGAACGCCGGCATCACGCCGGTCGTGCACGAGTTCGGCTCGCTGGGCTGTTCGGGTGACCTCGCACCGCTCTCCGCCAACGCCTTGGCGCTCATGGGCGAGGGCATGGTCCGCAACGCGGCGGGTGACCTCGTCACCGCCGCCGAGGCCCTCGAAGCGGCCGGCATCGAGCCCGTGCAGCTGGCCGAGAAGGAAGGCCTCGCGCTGATCAACGGCACCGACGGCATGCTCGGCATGCTGTCGCTGGCGATCGCCGACCTGACGAAGCTGCTCGACATCGCGGACCTCACCGCCGCGATGAGCGTCGAGGCCCTGCTCGGCACCGACCGCGTCTTCGAACCGGAGCTGCACGCGCTGCGCCCGCACCCCGGCCAGAACCTGTCGGCGGCACGGATGCTCGCGTTCCTGCGGGACTCCGAGATCGTCGCCTCGCACCGCGGCCCCGACTGCACCCGCGTGCAGGACGCGTACTCGTTGCGCTGCTCACCGCAGGTGCACGGCGCGGCCCGCGACACCGTGGCGTACGCGGCGACGGTGGCCGACCGCGAGCTGGCGTCCGTGATCGACAACCCCGTCGTGCTCGCGGACGGCCGGGTCGAGTCGAACGGCAACTTCCACGGCGCCCCCGTGGCCTACGCGCTCGACTTCCTGGCCATTCCGCTCGCGGACGTGGCCTCGATCGCCGAGCGCCGCACCGACCGCATGCTCGACGTCTCGCGCTCGCACGGCCTGCCGCCGTTCCTCGCGGACGACCCCGGCGTCGACTCCGGCCACATGATCGCCCAGTACACGCAGGCGGCGATCGTGTCCGAGCTCAAGCGCCTCGCGGTGCCGGCGTCGGTCGACTCCATCCCGTCCTCCGCGATGCAGGAGGACCACGTGTCGATGGGCTGGTCCGCCGCCCGCAAGCTGCGCAAGGCCGTGGACGGGCTCACCACCGTGCTGGCCATCGAACTCCTCACCGCCGCGCGGGCCCTCGACCTGCGCGCGCCCCTCAAGCCCGCCCCCGCGACGGCCGCCGCCGTGGCGAAGCTGCGCGAGACCGTCCAGGGCCCCGGCCCTGACCGCCACCTCGCGCCCGAGATCGCCGCCGCCGAGGCCCTCATCCGAAGTGGAGCTCTGTGATGACCACCGTTCGCGCCGACCGCGGCACCGAACTGACCGCCAAGAACTGGTCCACCGAGGCCGCTCTGCGGATGTTCCACAACAACCTCGACCCCGACGTCGCAGAGCGTCCCGAGGACCTCGTGGTCTACGGCGGCACCGGCAAGGCCGCGCGCGACTGGCCGTCGTTCGACGCCATCACCCGCGAGCTGAAGAACCTCGAGGCCGACGAGACGCTGCTCGTGCAGTCCGGCCGCCCGGTCGGTGTCATGCGCACGAACGAGTGGGCGCCGCGCGTGCTCATCGCGAACTCGAACCTCGTGCCGGACTGGGCGAACTGGCCCGAGTTCCGCCGCCTGGAGGCCGAGGGCCTCACGATGTACGGCCAGATGACCGCCGGGTCGTGGATCTACATCGGCACCCAGGGCATCCTGCAGGGCACGTTCGAGACGTTCGCGGCCGTCGCCACCAAGCGCTTCAACGGGACCTTGAAGGGCACCCTGACGGTCACCGCGGGCCTCGGCGGCATGGGTGGCGCGCAGCCGCTCGCCGTGACGATGAACGAGGGCGTCGCGCTCTGCATCGAGGTCGACCCGCACCGCGCCCAGCGTCGCCTGGAGACCCGCTACCTCGACGAGATCGCCGAGGACCTGGACTCCGCGATCGAGCGCGTGCTGGCAGCCAAGGCCGCCGGTGAGGCCGTGTCCGTCGGTGTCGTGGGCAACGCGGCGGAGATCCTGCCCGAGCTGCTGCGCCGCGAGGTCGCCGTCGACATCGTCACGGACCAGACGTCGGCGCACGACCCGTTGGCGTACCTGCCCGTCGGTGTCTCGCTGGACGAGTGGCAGGACTACGCGGCCGCGAAGCCGGAGGAGTTCACCGAGCGCGCCCGCAGGTCGATGGCCGACCACGTCGAGGCCATGGTCGGGTTCATGGACCGCGGCGCCGAGGTGTTCGACTACGGCAACTCGATCCGCGGTGAGGCGCAGCTCGGCGGCTACGAGCGCGCGTTCGCGTTCCCCGGCTTCGTGCCCGCCTACATCCGCCCGCTGTTCTGCGAGGGCAAGGGCCCGTTCCGCTGGGCCGCGCTGTCCGGCGACCCGGCCGACATCGCGAAGACCGACGCCGCGATCCTGGAGCTGTTCCCGGAGAACGAGCAGCTGCACCGCTGGATCAAGATGGCCGGTGAGCGCGTCGAGTTCCAGGGCCTGCCCGCCCGCATCTGCTGGCTCGGTTACGGCGAACGGCACCTCGCGGGCCTCAAGTTCAACGAGATGGTGGCGAACGGCGAGCTGTCCGCGCCGATCGTGATCGGCCGCGACCACCTCGACTGCGGCTCGGTCGCGTCCCCGTACCGGGAGACCGAGGCGATGGCCGACGGATCCGACGCGATCGCGGACTGGCCGTTGCTGAACGCCCTGGTCAACACGGCCTCCGGTGCGACCTGGGTGTCGATCCACCACGGTGGTGGCGTGGGCATCGGCCGCTCGATCCACGCCGGTCAGGTGACGGTCGCGGACGGCACCGAGCTGGCCGCGCGGAAGATCGAGCGCGTGCTCACGAACGACCCCGGCATGGGCGTCATCCGGCACGTGGACGCCGGGTACGACGAGGCCAAGACGGTGGCAGCGGACAAGGGTGTTCGCATTCCGATGGAGGGCTGATGCTCGACCAGATCGCGGACGTCGGCAAGGACTCGAAGCGCGGAGGCTATTCGCGCCACGGTTACAACAAGCCCGAGCTCGAACTGCGGCACTGGTTCGTGGAACAGGCGGTCCGGCGCGGTCTCAACGTGGAGACCGACCAGAACGGCAACCTCTGGGCCTGGTGGGGTGAGCGCGGCGACAACGCGCTCATCACCGGCAGCCACCTGGACTCCGTTCCCGGTGGTGGCGCGTTCGACGGCCCGCTCGGGGTGACTTCGGCACTCGAAGCTGTCGATGTGTTGCAGGCCAAGGGGTTCAAGCCGGGCCGGCCGTTCGCGATCACGGTCTTCGCCGAGGAGGAGGGCGGCCGGTTCGGCGTCGCGTGCCTCGGGTCCCGGCTGCTCACCGGCGCCATCTCGCCCGAGAAGGCGTTGGGGCTCAAGGACCCGGATGGCGTGACGCTGGCCGAGGCCATGAAGTCCGCCGGCTACAACCCGGACCTGGTCGGACGTGACGAGAAGGCGTTGCGGCGCATCGGCCAGTTCGTGGAGCTGCACGTCGAACAGGGCCGTGGCCTCAGCGTCCCGGTCGGGGTCGCGTCCAGCATCCTCGCGCACGGCCGGTGGCGCTTCACGTTCTCCGGCGAGGGCAACCACGCCGGCGCGACGCTGATCGAGGACCGCCGCGACCCGATGCTCCCCGCGTCCCAGCTCGTCCTCGCCGCCAGGAAGGCGGCCAGGGGTGGCGGTCGTGCCACCGTGGGAAGGCTCGTCCCCAACCCCGGTGGCACCAACGTCATCGCGTCCACTGTGGACGTCTGGCTGGACGCGCGGGACAGCGACGACGCGCGCACCCGTGCGATGGTCGCGGAGATCTCCGAGGCGGCTCACCAGGCCGCCAAGGAGGAAGGCTGCGAGCTGCGGATCACCGAGGAGTCGTACGGCGACACGGTGTACTTCGACTCGGCCTTGCGCGACGACATCGCCGGGGCGCTCGGGGGCGTTCCGGCGCTGCCGACCGGTGCCGGGCACGACGCGGGCATCCTCGCCGAGCACGTGCCCACGGCGATGTTGTTCGTGCGCAACCCCACCGGCGTGAGCCACGCGCCGGAGGAGTTCGCCGAGCAGGCCGACGTCGACGAGGGCGTTCGCGCGCTCGCCGCGACGATCGAACACCTCGGCTCGTGAACTTCTGGTGCGAGCGAGCCTGGTTGCCCGCCGGGCTCGCCGAGCGCGTCCTGATCAGGGTCGAGAACGGCGTGATCTCGTCGGTGTCCACTGTGGACACGATTCCGCTGGGCGTGCGGCGGTTGCACGGTGTGGTCGTGCCGGGCTTCGCGAACGCGCACTCGCACGCGTTCCACCGGGCGTTGCGCGGCCGCACGCACGACGGTGGCGGCACGTTCTGGACGTGGCGCGAGGGCATGTACGCGCTGGCGTCCCGGTTGACCCCGCAGTCGTACTACCGGCTGGCCCGTGCGGTCTACGGCGAGATGGCGCTCGCGGGCGTGTCGG
This sequence comes from Lentzea sp. CA-135723, assembly GCF_050936595.1. Classification (NCBI taxonomy): domain Bacteria; kingdom Bacillati; phylum Actinomycetota; class Actinomycetes; order Pseudonocardiales; family Pseudonocardiaceae; genus Lentzea; species Lentzea sp. CA-135723. Next base: position 6,791,666 of record NZ_JBNJMK010000001.1, read on the forward strand.
CCGTGGGCGAGTTCCACTACGTGCACGACAGGTCGAACGAGTTCGGGTACGCGCTTCGTGAAGCGGCGTCGGACGCGGGGATCCGTCTCACGTTGCTGGACACCTGCTACCTCGCGGGCGGCATCGACCAGCCCGTGAACGAGGTGCAGCAACGGTTCTCCGACGGCACCGCCGAGGCGTGGGCTGCTCGCGTGGCCGAGCTGAAGTCCGACGACGTGATGCGCGTCGGTGCCGCGATCCACTCGGTCCGGGCCGTGCCGCGGGCGGAGCTTTCCGTGGTGGCACAGGCGTTCCCGGACGCGCCACTGCACGTGCACCTGTCCGAGCAGCCCGCCGAGAACGAGGCGTGCCTCGCCGCGTACGGCCTGACGCCGACCGGACTGCTGCACGAAGCCGGCGCGCTCTCGCCGCGCACCACGGCCGTGCACGCCACCCATCTCACGCCCGAGGACATCGCGTTGCTGGGCGGCTCCGGCACCGGCGCGTGCTTCTGCCCGACGACCGAGGCGGACCTCGCGGACGGCATCGGCCCGGCTCGTGAGCTGGCCGACGCGGGCAGCCCGCTCTCACTCGGCAGCGACCAGCACGCGGTGATCGACCCGCTGCTGGAGTCCCGCGCGTTGGAGCACAACGAGCGTTTGAGGACGGGCCAGCGCGGCCGGTTCTCGCCGTCCGAACTGATGGAAGCCGCCACCAGGCATTCCGCGCTCGGCTGGGACGGCGGCCGGATCGAACCGGGTGCTCCCTGCGACCTCGTGGCGATCAGCTGCTCGACGCCGCGCACCGCGGGATCGCTGCCGCAGCAGGTCCTGCTGTCCGCGACGGCGTCCGATGTGGACACCGTGGTGGTCGGCGGCCGGGTGGTCGCGGCCGGCGGCGTGCACGAGACCCTGGGAGACGTCGGCAGGCTGCTGGCGGACGCGATCGAGGAGCTGTGGGCATGAGCGTGCTGATCACCGGCATCGGTGAGCTGACCACGAACACCGAGGTCAGCGGCGATGCGCTGGTCATCGACGGTGCGGAGATCGCCTGGGTCGGACAGGCCTCGGACGCCCCGGCGGCCGACGAGCGGGTCGACGTCGAGGGCCGCGCGGTGCTGCCCGGCTGGGTCGACAGCCACACCCACCTGGTGTTCGCGGGCGACCGCACCGCCGAGTTCGGCGCGCGCATGGCGGGCAAGCCCTACACCGCGGGCGGCATCGCCGTGACCGTGAACGCGACGCGGGCGGCGTCCGACGAGGAACTGGCCGCCGTCGTCCGCAAGCACGTTGCCGAGGCTCTCCGGCAGGGCACGACGTTCGTCGAGACCAAGACCGGCTACGGCCTGAACGTCGCCGACGAGGTTCGAAGCGCCCGCATCGCCGCCGAGCACGCCGACGAGGTCACGTTCCTCGGCGCGCACCTGGTGCCGCCGGGTGCCGACGCGGACGAGTACGTCGAGCTGGTCCGCGGCGAGATGCTCGACGCCGTCGCGCCCCTCGTGAGCTGGGCCGACGTGTTCTGCGAGAAGGGCGCGTTCGACTACGACCAGTCGAAGGCCGTGCTCGTGGCGGCGCAGCGGAAGGGTCTGGGTCTGCGCGTCCACGGCAACCAGCTCGGCGAGGGCCCCGGCGTGCGGCTGGCCGTCGAGCTCGGCGCCGCCTCGGTAGACCACTGCACCTACCTTTCCGGCTCTGACGTCGACGCGCTGGCGTCGTCTGACACGGTCGCCACGCTGCTGCCGGCGTGCGATCTCTCGACCCGCCAGTCGCTGCCACCCGCCCGCGCGCTGCTGGACGCCGGCGCGACGGTCGCGCTCGCCAGCAACTGCAACCCCGGTTCGTCGTACACCTCGTCGATGGCGTTCTGCGTGACGACAGCCGTCCTGCAGATGCGGATGACCGTCGAGGAAGCCGTCTGGGCAGCCACGGCGGGCGGCGCGCGGGCGTTGCGACGGGACGACGTCGGCGTCATCAGGCCTGGTGCGCGGGCCGATCTCCACGTGCTGGACGCACCCTCGATCACGCATCTGGCGTACCGGCCGGGGGTCCCTTTGACGCACTCTGTGTGGCGTCGGGGGGAACGCGCCATTTGAGACAGCCGTCTCATTCACCTCCGTGTGGGCCTACTGGCGGAAGGTGCGGGGCCGTACGGTGTCCCCGTGGTGGATTTCGCGGAGGCCCTGACGAAAGCCGTCGACAACAGCGGCCTCAGCCTCGAACGCATCCAGCACCACCTGGCGGCGCGGGGCATGCAGGTCAGCATCTCGACGCTGAGCTACTGGCGGCGCGGCCGAAGCCGTCCGGAACGCCCGGAGTCGCTCAAGGTCGTCGCGGCGCTCGAGGAGCTGCTCGACCTCGGTGAGGGCTTCCTGACCGACCGGCTGGGCGACAAGCGGCCACGCGGGCGTTGGGTGGACCAATCGCTGTCCTTGGAGGACATGTGGGACTCGCGGGCCACCGACCTCGGTGAGGTCATGTCGCGGATCGAACGGCTGCAGCCGACCGCGAACACTTACCTGAGCGTGCAGGACCGGCTGCTCGTCGGACAGGATCGCCGGGAGGTCTCGACCCACGTCACAGGCGTGGTCCAAGCCCTGGAGGACGGGGTCGACCGGTTCCTCGCGATCCAGCTGGCCGACGCCACGGACCTCGGCGTGCCGTCGATCGAGGCGGGACCGCCGTGCCGGCTCGGGAGGGTGCGCGGGGAGGACTCGACCGGGTTCCTCGTCGCGGAGGTCCTGTTCGACCGGATGCTGCGCGCGGGGGAGACGGCGCTCATCGACTACACGGTCCGGATGAGACCCGGCGCCCAGAGCGAGGTGTGCGACCGGCGGTTCCTCAGGCCCGTCAACGACTACACGCTGCAGATCGACTTCCACCCGGACGCGGTGCCGGCGCGGTGCTTCCAGTTCGCCCGGCCGTCGTTGCACGAGCCGGAGACGGCGCTGAACGACCTGTGGATCGGGACGACGGCGTCGACGCACATCCACGTGCGGAACTCGAAGCCCGGAATCTACGGAGTGCGGTGGGAGTGGGAGTAGCCGCTACTCCCACTCCCACCGCAAGCGCCCCCAGTCGAAACGATGCGCTTGGCCGAGCCGCATTCGGCCGTGGCATCGAGGGCGCCCAGGATGGCCGTCGCCGCTGCAGGGTGGCGGCGACGGCAGGTTCCTAGACCTTCAGGAGCAGGTTCGGCGAACCCGTCCTGATGTCGGTCAGCTTGTTCGGCGTGGCCGCGCCGACCAGGGCGTTGCGCACCTGGGCGGGCGTCGCGGACGGGTTGGCGCTCAGGTAGAGCGCGGCCGCGCCGGCGACGTGCGGGGACGCCATCGACGTGCCGCCCATGGACCGCGTGCCGGTGTCGTTGCTGTGCGAGGCGGAGACGATGTCGCTGCCCGGTGCCCAGATGTCGAGGCACTTGCCCCAGTTCGACGAGCCGGCGGACCAGATCGACCGCTTGTCGGCGCGGTCGGAGGCACCCACGGTGATCGCCTCCGGCGTGCGGGCCGGGGTGAAGTTGCAGGAGTCCTGGCCGCTGTTGCCGCCCGCGAGCACGTAGGTGAAGCCCGCGCTGATCGAACGCTTGACGGCGTTCTCCAGCGAGGCGTTCGTGCCGCTGCCACCGAGGCTCATGTTGACGACGGCGGGCTTCTTGCCGTTGGCCGTCACCCAGTCGATGCCGCGGATGATGGTGTCCCAGGGACCGCTGCCGTTGCAGTCGAGCACCCGGACGCCGACCAGCTTCGCCTTCTTCGCGACGCCGTACGTCTTGCCGCCGACCGTGCCGGCGACGTGCGTGCCGTGGCCCTGGCAGTCCTGCGCCGTTGCGTCGTTGTCGATGAAGTCGTAACCGTCCGTTGCCCGGCCCTCGAATTCGGAATGCGTTTTCCTGATTCCGGTGTCGAGAACGTACGCGTTCACGTTCGACGCGGTGTTCGGGTAGGTGTACGAGTTGCTCAGCGGCAGGTTCGCCTGGTCGATCCTGTCAAGGCCCCAGACCGGGTTCGACTGGGTGGCCTGGATGGTGGCGACCGTGTTGCGCTCGACGAATTCGACGTCGGGGTCGGCCGCGAGCCGGCGAGCCTGCCGGTCGGACATTCCGGTGACCGAGAACCCGTTCAGCGCGGCGCTGTAGATGTACTTGAGATTGCCCTGGTAGCGGGACACCAACGCGCTGGCAGGGGTGCGCGCTCCGTCCTTCAGCACCACGATGTAGCTGCCCTCGACCGCCTGCGTGCCCGAACCGGGCAGAACCGCTTCCTCGGCGATAGCGGTGGGCGTCCACATCGCCGTGGAAGCGATGCCCAATGCCGCCGCGATGGCGACATGACGCCGAAGTGCCATGGGGTTCCTCCTGGCAGGGAATGAACTGGGGAACACCAAGAAACTAACGCGAGCTGTGCGCCGGATAACAGGTTCGAAACTTCTGTTCTCAATACTGTCAAAACTGTGGCGACACCGTTTTCGGGCACGCGCTGTGCTTGCGTCACCCGGATTCGATCACGGCCAGTAGCAATTGCTCGTGTCGGAATTCGCTGGTGCGGGCGGGCCGACCTGGAGCAACTCCACGTGGCGACAGCCCTGCGCGAGGGGCAGGGTGGAGACCATGGAGTACACGAACCTCGGCCGCAGCGGCCTGTCCGTCTCCCGCCTGTGCCTCGGCACGATGAACTTCGGTCCCGAGACGACCGAGGACGACAGCCACGCGATCATGGACCGCGCCCACGAGCACGGCCTGAACTTCTTCGACACGGCCAACGTCTACGGCTGGAAGCAGGGCGAGGGCGTCACCGAGAACATCATCGGCCGCTGGTTCGCCAAGGGCGGCACCCGCCGCGAGCGGACCGTCATCGCCACCAAGCTCTACGGCAGCATGGGCACCTGGCCGAACGAGACCAAGCTGTCGGCCCTGAACATCCGCCGCGCCGCAGACGCGTCGTTGAAGCGCATGCAGACCGACTACATCGACCTCTACCAGATGCACCACGTGGACCGCGAAACGCCGTGGGACGAGATCTGGGAGGCCTTCTCCGTCCTGCGCCAGCAGGGCAAGGTCATCTACTTCGGCTCCTCGAACTTCGCCGGCTGGCACATCGCCCAGGCCGCAGAGGCCGCCCGCACCCGAGGCTTCCTCGGGCTGGTGTCCGAGCAGTCCATCTACAACCTGATGACCCGCTGGGCCGAACTGGAGGTCCTGCCGGCCGCCCGCCACTACGGCCTCGGCGTCATCCCGTGGTCGCCGTTGCACGGCGGTCTGCTGGGCGGCGTGCTGCGCAAGCAGCGCGAGGGCGGGGTCTCCCGTTCCGCCTCCGGTCGGTCGGCGGACGCGTTGGAGAAGAGCCGCGACCAGATCGAGGCCTACGAGAAGCTCTGCGCCGAGATCGGCGAGGACCCGGCCAACGTCGGCCTGGCGTGGCTGCTGCACCAGGAGGGCGTGACGGCGCCGATCATCGGGCCGCGCACGATCGAGCAGCTCGACAACTCGTTGCGTGCGGCGGAGTTGAAGCTGGACGCGGAGGTCCTGGCGAAGCTGGACGAGCTGTTCCCGGCACCGGGGCCGAACGGCTCGAAGCCGGCACCGGAGGCCTACGCCTGGTGACGCCGTAGCCGAGGAGACGGCCGTCAGCACGTCGTTGCATCACCGACGAGCTGACGGCCACGGCACGAGCGTCGGCGTGCTCAAAACGTTGAGGAAAGCCAAAAGCTCGTGACGGCTCAGTCTTCGAAGTCGTCGTCGTCGCGCGCGAGGAACGTCGCGAAGCGTTCGATCGGCGTCTCGAACTCGGGGTTGGCGTCGACGAACTCGCGCAGCTTGTCGGCCAGCCACGCGAAGGAGACCTCCTCCTCGCCGCGCCGCTTCTCGAGCTCTTCGATGCCGCGATCGGTGTGGTACATGCCAGAAACTCCTGTGGGGGCTTGAGAAGACGAACCGCCGGACCCCTGCTGAGGAATCCGGCGGCTCGTGTCGTTCAGTGCGTGTTTACTCGAACGCGCGGGTGATGATCTCGCGCTGTTCGACCTCGTGCACCTTGCTCGAACCGGCCGACGGGGCGGCCATCGGGCGGCGCGACACGCGGCGGACGGTGCCCAGGTGCTCGGGGAGCAGCTCCGGCAGGGCCAGGCCGTAGAACGGCCACGCGCCCTGGTTAGCCGGCTCCTCCTGCACCCAGCGGACGTCCTTCGCGTTCGGGTAGCGCTCCAGCGTCTCGGTCAGCTTGCGGGCCGGGACGGGGTAGAGCTGCTCGACGCGCACGATCGCCACGTCGCCGCCGCCGCGCTTCTCGCGCTCGGCGTGCAGCTCGTAGGAGATCTTGCCGCTGCACAGCAGGACCTTCGTGACCGCGTTCGGGTCCTTGATGGTCGGGTCGTCCATCACCGAGTGGAAGCGGTCGTTGATGAACTCGTCCGTTCCGCTGACGGCGGCCTTGAGGCGCAGCATCGACTTCGGCGTGAACACGATCAACGGCCGGTCGACGCCGTCGAGGGCGTGGCGACGCAGCAGGTGGAAGTAGTTCGCCGGGGTCGACGGCACCGCGACGGTCATGGAGCCCTCGGCGCACAGCTGGAGCCAGCGCTCGATGCGGCCCGACGTGTGGTCGGGGCCCTGGCCCTCGTGGCCGTGCGGCAGCAGGATCACGACGTCGGAACGCTGACCCCACTTGGCCTCACCGGACGAGATGAACTCGTCGATGATCGGCTGCGCGCCGTTGACGAAGTCACCGAACTGCGCCTCCCACAGGACCAGTGCCTGCGGGTTCGCGACCGAGTAGCCGTACTCGAAGCCGACCGCCGCGAACTCCGACAGCACCGAGTCGTAGACCATGAACTTGCCCTGGTCGGACGACAGGTGCTGCAGCGGCGTGTACTCGTCGCCGGTCTTGCGGTCGATCAGGGTCGCGTGGCGCTGCACGAACGTGCCGCGGCGCGAGTCCTGGCCGGCCAAGCGGATGTTGCGGCCCTCGATCGCCAGCGAGCCGAAGGCGAGCAGCTCGGCGAACGCCCAGTCGATGCCGCCCTCGCGCGCCATCTTGGCGCGGCGGTCGAGCACCGGCTTGACGCGCGCGTGCGGCGTGAAGCCCTCCGGCAGGTTCACGTGCGAGTCCGCGATGTGCTCCAGCACCTCACGGCTGATGTGCGTGGGCAGCTTCGCCGGGATCTGCTGCTCGGCCTCCACCGACGGGCTGACCGTCACCGGGTGCTTCTCGAGCTCGCGGACCTCGTTGAAGACGTGCTCCAGCTGGCTGGAGAAGTCCTGCAGCGCCTTCTCGGCCTCTTCGACCGTGATGTCGCCGCGGCCGATCAGGGACTCGGTGTAGGTCTTGCGCACCGAGCGCTTCTGGTCGATCACGTCGTACATCGCTGGCTGCGTCATCGAGGGGTCGTCGCCCTCGTTGTGGCCGCGGCGGCGGTAGCAGACCATGTCGATGACGACGTCCTTGGCGAACGCCTGGCGGTACTCGACGGCGAGCTTCGCGACCCAGTAGCAGGCCTCGGGGTCGTCGCCGTTCACGTGGAAGACCGGCGAGCCGATCATCTTCGCGACGTCGGTCGAGTACTTCGAGGACCGCGAGTTCTCCGGCGCGGTGGTGAAGCCGACCTGGTTGTTCACGACGATGTGCACGGTGCCACCGGTGCGGTAGCCGCGCACGAGCGCCAGGTTCAGCGTCTCGGCGACAACGCCCTGGCCCGCGAACGCCGCGTCACCGTGCAGGGCGACCGGCAGGACGGGGAAGAAGTCGCCGCCCTTGTCGAGCAGGTCCTGCTTGGCGCGGACGATGCCCTCGAGGACCGGGTCGACGGCTTCGAGGTGCGACGGGTTCGCCGTCAGCGACACCTTGGTCTCGCCGTCGCCGAACATCCGGAAGTACTTGCCCTCGGCACCGAGGTGGTACTTCACGTCGCCGGAGCCGTGCGCCTGGCCGGGGTCGAGGTTGCCCTCGAACTCGCGGAAGATCTGCGAGATCGGCTTGCCGACGATGTTCGCGAGCACGTTCAGGCGGCCGCGGTGCGGCATGCCGATGACGACCTCGTCGAGCTCGTGCTCGGCGGCCTTGTCGAGCACCGCGTCGAGCAGCGGGATGACGGTCTCGCCGCCCTCCAGCGAGAAGCGCTTCTGGCCGACGTACTTCGTCTGCAGGAACGTCTCGAAGGCCTCAGCGGCGTTCAGCTTGCTGAGGATGTACTTCTGCACGGTGGCCGGCGGCTTCTCGTGCGGAACCTCGACGCGTTCCTGGATCCACTGGCGCTCTTCCGGCTCCAGGATGTGCATGTACTCGACGCCGACGGTGCGGCAGTACGAGTTGCGCAGCACGCCCAGGATGTCGCGGAGCTTCATCCGCTCCTTGCCGGCGAAGCCGCCGACCGGGAACTCGCGGTCGAGGTCCCACAGCGTCAGGCCGTGGCTGAGCACGTCCAGGTCGGCGTGGGAGCGCTGGCGGTAGTTCAGCGGGTCCGTGTCGGCCATCAGGTGGCCGCGGGTGCGGAACGCGTCGATCAGCTCGATGACGCGGGCCGTCTTGTCGACGGCGCCCTCTGGGATGTCGGCGACCCAGCGGATCGGCTCGTACGGCAGCCGCAGCGACGCGAAGATGTCGTCGTAGAAGCCGTCTTCGCCCAGCAGCAGCTGGTGCACGCGCTTGAGGAACTCGCCCGACTCCGCGCCTTGGATGATGCGGTGGTCGTACGTGGAGGTCAGCGTGATGATCTTGCTGACGCCCATGTCCGTGAGCGCCTGCTCGCTGGTGCCCTGGAAGTGCGCGGGGTACTCCATCGCGCCGACGCCGATGATCGCGCCCTGACCGGCCTGCAGGCGCGGCACCGAGTGGTTGGTGCCGATCGTGCCCGGGTTGGTCAGCGAGATCGTGGTGCCGGAGAAGTCGTCCGCGGTGAGCGACCCGGCGCGGGCCTTGCGGATCAGGTCCTCGTAGGCCTGCCAGAACTGCGTGAACGTCATGTTCTCGCAGCCCTTGACCGACGCGACGACCAGCGTGCGGCTGCCGTCCTTGCCGGGCAGGTCGATCGCCAGGCCGAAGTTCACGTGCTCCGGCGTGACGACGAACGGCTTGCCGTCCACCTCGGCGTAGTGGCGGTTCATGTTCGGGTACGCCTGCAGCGCCCGGACGACCGCGTAGCCGATGACGTGGGTGAAGGAGACCTTCCCGCCACGCGTCCGCTTCAGGTGGTTGTTGATGACGATGCGGTTGTCGGCCAGCAGCTTGGCGGGCACGGCGCGCACGCTGGTCGCGGTCGGAACGGTGAGCGACAGCTCCATGTTCTTCGCGATCGCGGCGGAGGCGCCGCGCAGCTGCTTCTGCTCGGGCTGCGCGCTCGGCTTCACCGGGGCAGCCTTCGCGGCCTGCTGCGGCGCGGGCTTGCCGGTCGACGGCAACGTGGCCGCCGGCTTCGGCTGCGGCGCGGCAGCGGGCTTGGGTGCGGCGGCGGGCGCGGGCTTGCCGTTGTCGGCAGCCGGCGGCGTCACGGTCGCGGTCGTGGTGGCCGAGGAGCCACCCGCGCTGGCCGTGGCGGCACTGCCGTTGCCGCCCGCACGCTTGTAGTCGGCAAAGAAGTCATGCCATGCCGGGTCTACGGATGACGGGTCCGCGAGGAACTGCTCGTACATCTCCTCGACGAGCCACTCGTTCGGCCCGAATTGTGACGCAGGACTGCTGCTGGACACGGCTGGCGCTCGCCTCTATCCATCTCGCTCTTGGTGATGACTCATGCGGTAGTCAGGTTAGTCCCCCCGACACAGGCCTTCACACGCTGGAGGCACCTGGCAAGGAGTGCTCTGTCACAGGATCGATCAGGACGGGCCCGTCGTCACCCGGTGTTGAGCAATTCTTGATGTGCGTCTCACTACGTCGCCTCCCTTTCGGGTAATGCTCGTTGAGCTGTTGGACGGGCATACGCACCCAGTGCACTGATCAGTTCACGATAGGTACAACGCCGTCGCCCTGCGGATTGATCTTGGACGCACCGGTCCGTTCACGTGGGCAGCGCCTGGTTCACGCCAGTGAACTGCGCAGGGAGGTGGTCATCGCCTCGACGAAGCGGGTGCGGACGGCGTCGGTGGTGCGGTCCAGCGACAGGTACGGGTTGAGGTCTTCCAGCTCGACCAGGAGCAGGTCACCGGACCGCGTGCGGCAGGCGTCGACGCGTTGGACGCCGTGGGGCAGGTCGTTCCAGGCGATGAACTTCTCGGCGAATTCCAGGTCGTCGCCGGACGGGCTGTAGAGGGTCAGTTCCCATCGCTGTGCGGGGTCGGGTGCGTGCAGGGCGTACTGGAAGTCCCGGTCCACGAAGTAGAACGACACCTCGTAGCGGAAATCGATCTTGGGCTGGATGAGCGTGTCGCCGGGGATTCTCCCGACGCCTCCCGGGATTTGTGCCGTGTCTCCTGACGGTTGCCCGGCGGTTTCTCGGTCGCTGAGAAGAGTTTCGCGGTTCTCCAGGCTTTCTCTGGTGTGGAACTCCAGGCCGTGGGAGTCCGCCCCCGCTTTCGGCTTGGTCACGTACGTGGCCCGCTCGGGGTCGGTGCCGTCGAGGGTCAGGCGGTCGAGGTTCGCCAGGTCGTCGATCGTGGGGATCACCGGGTAGCCCTCGGTGGTCAGGTCGATCATGTACTGCTTGCCGGCCATGTCCGCCTTGCCCGTGAGCGGGTTGTAGACGCGTTGGCCGGTGGCGATGGCTTGGGATCGGAACGCCTCGTAGGCGGCCGGGTAGTCGATGACCGGGCCGCTGTTCCTCACCACGACCGCGTCGTAGCCGGGCATGAGGGCGGCGGCGTCTTCCGGGTGGGTGATGGCCACGTCGAAGTGCTGTCTCAGGTTCGAGGTCAGGTAGATGTCCTCGTCGCAGTAGCGGCGGCCCTTCGCCGGGTAGGCGAGGTTGGAGACGTAGAGGATGGAGGGGCGGGTCGGCATTTTCGGCTCCTTGGGGCGCTGACTTGTGCGGTCGCCTTGCGCTGGGCTCGGCCGTGCCATCGCGGTGCTCGCGCTCGGTCGCCGTGCGGCTCAGCTGCTCCCGCGCTCGTCCGCATCCGCGGTGGTCGGGGTGTCGCCGTGGCGCCACAGGCGGGCGTAGGTCCCGTTGGCCGTCAAGAGTTCGGCGTGGGTGCCTTGCTCGATGATCCGGCCGTCGGCCAGCACCAGGATTCGGTCCGCTTTCGCCGCTGTGGCCAGGCGGTGGGCCACCACGAAGGTGGTTCTCGGGCCCGTCAGGTGGTCGCTGGCCGCCAGCACCGCTGATTCGGTGGCCGGGTCGAGGGCTGCTGTCGCCTCGTCCAGCAGGAGCAGGTCCGGGTTCACCAGTTCCGCCCTGGCCAGGGCGACCAGCTGGCGCTGGCCCGCGGAGAGGTGGTTGCCTCGTTCGCCTGCCTCGTGGCGGAAACCGTTCTGGAGCGTGGCGACCATGTTCAGGGCGCCCACCGATTCGGTGGCCTGCTGGATTTCTTCCTGCGTCGCTGTTGGGCGGCCGTAGGCGATGTTGGTGGCTATGTCGCCGCCGAAGAGGTGGGCTTCCTGGGGGACCACGCCCAGGCGTTGGCGGTAGGTCGAGAGGTCGTAGGTCCTGATGTCCTTGCCGTCCACCAGGACCGCGCCTTCGGTGGCGTCGTAGAAGCGGGCGATCAGCTTCACCAGGGTGGACTTGCCCGCGCCCGTCTCGCCCACCAGGGCAATGGTCTCGCCTGCGGGGACGTGCAGGGTGATGTCTTTCAGGGCCGGGGTTTCCGCCCCTGTGTAGGTGAAGCTCACGTTGTCGAGCTCCACCTCGCCCTTGAGGTGCGAGGGAACGGGGATCGGGTTCGCCGGCGGTTCCACCGTGGTCGGGGTGCGCAGCAGTTCGCCGATTCTGCGCAGGCCCACCCTCGCCTGCTGGTAGCCGTCGAAGACGCCGGAGAGTTGCTGGATCGGGCTGAAGAACAGGCCCAGGTACAGCAGGAACGCCAGCAGCACGCCCGGGGTGAGGCTGCCCGTCGCCACCCGGTGGGCGCCCACGGCCAGCACCACGGCTTGGGCGACGCCGGAGAGCATTGCCACGAAAGGGAAGTAGGTGGCGATGTAGCGCTGGGCCCGCAGCCGGGAGCGGCGGTAGGCGTCGCTGCGTTCGGCGAAGGCTTCCGCCGAGCGGCGTTCCCTGGTGTAGGCCTGGGAGGTGCGCAGGCCCGAAACGTTCTCCTGCAGGTCGGCGTTCACCGCGCTCACGCGCTCCCTGGCTTCCGCGTAGGCGGTGGAGGAGAGGCGCTGGAAGACGATCGTGGCCACGGCCAGGACCGGCAGCACCGCCAGGGCTATCAGCGCCAGGGACGCGTCGGTGACGACCAGGGCCGCGGTGATGCCGACGACCGTGATCAGGCTGATCACCGCTGTCACGAGGCCTGTCTGCAGGAACGTGGAGAGGGCGTCCACGTCCGTGGTCATCCTCGTCATGATCCGGCCGGCCATCTCGCGCTCGTAGTAGTCGAGGCCGAGGCGTTGGAGGTGGGCGTAGCTGCGGACCCTGAGCAGGTAGAGGAGGCGTTCGCCCAGGCGGGCCGCGTAGATCGTGCTGCCCGCCGTGGTCAGCCAGCCGATCGCCACCAGGCCGACGCCCAGGGTCACGGCCAGCCAGACCACGGACGCGGTGTTGCCGACGACGCCGCCGTCGATGCCCAGGCGGACCAGGGACGGCATGCCCATGCCCACCAGGGCGTCCAGGACCACCAGGGCCGCCACTCCCGCCAGGGCCCAGCGGACCGGGTTCAGCAGGCGGGCCAGCCGGAACGCCGGGTCTGGCGCTCTGGGGTCCTCGCCGTGCAGGACCGGCGTCTCGGTGGCCGGGGGGAGCTTGCGGACCTGCGCCAGGAGTTCCGGGGTGGGCGGGCCGCCCGCCAGGGCGGCCATGCCGGCACCGGGGCCACCCGCGCCGCCTCCGGCTCGGCGGCTGGACGCCGCTGGGGTCGAGGTCTTGGCCTCGGCTATCAGGAGTTCGTCGCGGTCGGCCTGGGTGATCGTCGGCCAGAGGGTGCCGGTCCTGGCGGGCGCGGTGGACTCGATCGCCTCGCCAGGGCCTGCCAGCAGGTCGCGGTAGAGGGCGCAGCGGGCGGTCAGTTCGGCGTGGGTGCCGATGTCGATCACCCGGCCCGCGTCGAGCACCGCGATCCGGTCGGCGAGGGACAGGGTGGATCGGCGGTGGGCCACCAGGAGGGTGGTCCGGTTCGCCGTCACCGAGGCCAGTGTCGCGTGGATCGCCGCCTCGGTGGCGTTGTCGACGGCCGAGGTGGCGTCGTCCAGCACGAGGATCCGCGGGTCGGACAGCAGGGCTCTGGCCAGCGCCACCCGCTGGCGCTGGCCGCCGGACAGGGTCAGGCCCCGTTCGCCCACGACCGTGTCGTAGCCGAGGGGGAGGGCCTCGATGAAGTCGTGGGCCTCCGCCGCCTTCGCGGCTCGTTCGACCTCGGCCCTGGAGGCGTCGGGGCTGCCGTAGGCGATGTTGGAGAACACCGTGTCGGAGAAGAGGAATGCCTCTTCGAACACCACGCCGATCGAGCCGCGCAGCGACTCCAAGGTCAGCGTCCGCACGTCCGCGCCGCCGACCGTGACCGCGCCCGCGTGCACGTCGTAGAAGCGCGGGAGGAGCAGCGAGACCGTCGACTTGCCGGAACCCGCCGTGCCGACCAGGGCCAGGGTCTCGCCCGGCGCGACGGAGATCGAGAAGTCCTGCAGGACCGGCTCGCTCCGCGCGTAGCCGAAGGTCACGCCGGAGAACGAGACGCCCAGCGGGCCCGGCGGGACCTCTGCCGGGCCGTCCTTCACGTCCGGCTGCGAGTCGATCAGCTCGTAGACCCGCTCCACGCCCGCCCTCGCGAGCTGCGCGGACACCATCAGGCTCGACAGCAGGCGGGTCGGGCCCACCAGGTTGGCCACGTAGGTCGTGAAGGCGAGGAACGTGCCCAGCGTGACCTGGCCGTGCAGCGCCAGCCAGCCGCCCAGGCCCAGCACCGCCACCTGGCCCAGCAGGGGGAGCGCGGTCACGGTCGCCAGCGGTTTGGACGACAGGCGGGCGGCACGCATGCGTTCCGCGAACAGGGACTTGGCGTGCTTCTCGAGCCGCGCGACCTCGCGGGCCTCCTGGCCGAAGCCCTTCACCACGCGGACGCCGGTGACGGTCTCCTCGACGTGCTGCGCGAGGTCCGCGGCCCGCTGCTGCGCCGACCAGGTGGCGGGGAACAACGTCAGCCGGGTGCGGCCCGCGAGCCACGCCACCAGCGGCAGCACGATCACGGCGATGATCGTCAGCGGGATCGACAGGTAGATCATCGCCGCCAGCGCGGCCACCGCGAACACCACCGTGCCCACGGCCAGCGGAGCCATCATCAGCAACGACTGCACCAGCTGCAGGTCGGTGATCGAGCGCGACACGATCTGGCCGGTGCGCATCTCGTCCTGCTTCGCGCCGTCCAGCCGCTGCACCGAGGAGAACACCCCGAGGCGCAGGTCGTGCTGCACGCTCAACGCCAGCCGGCCTCCCAGATAACGGCGCAGGAACGCGGAGCCGAACGTCAGCAGCTCCAGCACGATCAACGCCACCATCAACGGCCACAGCCGATCGGTGCGGCCGCCCGTCGAGTCGTCGATCGCCGTCTTGAGCAGCAACGGACCTGCCGCCTGAAGCCCCACGCCGACGACCGCGGCGAGCACCGACAGCACCACCAGCCGGGGGTGCTGCCAGCACGCGGCGGCAAGTCGGCGGATCCAGCCCTTCGTCACGGAACCCACAGTACGGTCGGGGTCCGACATAAAATTGTGATGTCAGAAACCGCAGGTCAGGTGATGTCCTTCTGGGTCATGCGGGCCCAGCCACCGCCGAACGCGGCCGCCACCCAGGCGACGAAGATCAGCCCGGACAGCCACCACGCCTGCGCGCCGCCGGCACCCGCGATGATCCGCAGGAAGTCGATGCCCTCCTGCGGCACGACCCCGGCCTTGGCCATGAACAGGTCGACCACGACCGAGCCGGTGAGCCCGTTCACCGAGCCGTTCGGCAGGAACCCGATGACCGTCTCCGGCGTGCTCGAGAGCCGCAGCCCGAACTGCAGGGCGTTCTCGACCACCAGGAAGTACATGATCAGCAGCACGACCACGCCCGCCGCGCTCGGGATCAGCGCGCCCAGGCCGACGCCGAGCATCGTCATCAGGATCGACGCCAGCACGCACGCGAGCGCGAGCATCGCCCAGTCGCCGATCCCCGGCAGCTGGCTGGAACCGCTCGTGATCACCACGCCGAGCGCGATGGCCGCGATGGTCGCGATGCCGTAGATCGCACCCCACAGCGCGTACACCAGCAGCTTCGCCAGCATCGCCTGCGCGCGGTTCTGCGCCGTCAGGAACGTCGTGGTGATCGTCCGCGTGCCGATCTCGTTCGCGACCGCCAGCGCCCCGAACACCAGCGGGAACAACGTGACGATGTTGATCGTCCTGCCGATGCCCAGCAACGAGAACTTCCACTGGTCCGGCGTCACCCCGAGCACGTCGGAGAGCTGTTCGGCCTCCGCGGACGTGGTGAACTCGATCATCAGCTGGCCGAAGCCGCCGGACAGCAGCCCGCCGCCCAGCGCCACCAGCACCGTCGGGATCAGCAGACCCCACCACAGGCCCGTGGTCGTGATCTTGCGGAGCTCCGCCTGCACGAGGTTGTTCATCGAGCCCACCCACCCTGCTGGTACGGCGACGGCGCCGGCACGTGCCCGGCGTACTGGCCACTGGTGAGCCGGAAGAAGAGCTGTTCCAGGTCGACCTGCTCCTCCTGGATGCCGTAGATCGACACGCCCGCGCGCAGCGCGCTGTCCGCCACGTGCTTCGAGTCCACACCGGACACGGCGAGCCGTCCGTCCGGGAGCTGCTCGATCGCCGTCACGCCGTCCGCCTGCAACGCGGCCGCGAGCGCCGCGACGTCCGACGGCTGCACGAACACACGGCGTTGTTGTTGCTGGCGCAGGTGGTCCAACGGCCCGTAGTAGACGGTCTGCCCGCGCGAGACGATCACGACCTGGTCGACGGTCTGCTCGACCTCGGCCAGCAGGTGGCTGGAGATCAGCACCGTGCGCCCCATCCGCGCGAACGACTGCAGGAAGTTCCGCAGCCACGCGATGCCCTCGGGGTCGAGGCCGTTCGCCGGCTCGTCGAGCACCAGCACCTGCGGGTCACCCAGCAACGCCGTGGCGACCGCCAGCCGTTGCTTCATGCCGAGCGAGAACCCGCCGACGGCGCGGTCGGCCGCCGTGCCGAGGCCGACCAGGTTGAGCACCTGGTCGGCCTGCGCGTCCGGCACGCCGATCGCCGCCGTGTAGACCCGGAGGTGGTTGCGCGCGGTGCGGCGCGGGTGGAACCCCTGCGCCTCCAGCACCGCGCCCACCACGCGACCGGGCTGGCCGAGCTGGTGGAACTGCCGTCCGTTGATCGTCGCCGTGCCGGAGGAGGGCTTCACGAGACCCAGCAACATCCGCAGGGTCGTCGTCTTGCCCGCGCCGTTCGGCCCGAGGAAGCCCGTCACGCTGCCGGGTGACACGGTGAAGCTCAGGTTCTGCACCGCGGCCACAGGACCGAAGTGCTTGGTCAGGTTCTGGACCGCGATGAGGCCGCTGCCGTCATGCATGCGGCCCATCCTGCCCGAATCGTCACTCCGGCAAGGCGTGCTTGGGACGGGACACGACGGGCGCGCGGTGCACGACCGGCGGTTCCGCGACCACGACGGGCAGCTCGGTGGTCATCTCCGCCGGGGTCTCCTCCGGCAGTTCGATAACACCTGATCGTGTGAAGGGGTTGCGCAACGGCCGCCGCCGTTCGCGGTGCGGCAGGCCCTCGCCGATGAGGTGCTGGTGCGCCATGTTCCATACCTGGCAAGGCCATCGGCGGCGCCGCAACCAGCCGGGACACGCCTTGCACCGGCCGTCCTCGTCGGGCTGGTGCACCGTCAGCAGCAGGCGCCAGCCGTCCGCGAGGCGGTGGATCTCCGCGCGGGCCAACGGAACCAGCGCCTCGGCTTCCCCGTGCTCGGCGACCTTGTCCAGCAGTGCCAGGCGTTGCAGCACCGCGTCGCGCAGGGTCTCGTCCATCACATCTTCGCCGTGGCCTGGTCGAGCAAAGAGCCCAGCCGGCGCGTCTGAGTGGCGGACATCACAGCGGTCTCGCCAGGAGGCGTGACCAGCAGGACCCGGTCGTTCTCCACCAGCACGGTCATCGACCTGTCTCGACCGAACGGGTCGTGGCAGTGGATCCATCCCTGTGGTTCAGCCATGGAATCTCCCTTCGAGGGACACCCGACTCCGTCTTCATCGGCCGAAGCCCCTGCTCGCCGCACCGCGCGGCACGGAATTCACTCGTTTGCTGGACGGGCCGGACACGGGCGGTGGTCCACTCGGGGAAACTTTCGGGGCGCGTTTCGGCGGGGGTGCTGGGCGCGGCGCGGAGAAGCCCGCTATATTTGGTGACGGCGGCCCCGCTCCCAGTGACCCCCAGGCTGGTTGAGCGCGGCCGCCCTTTATTTTCCCTGAAATCTCTTCGCTTCCCGGCGACCTCCCCGTTCTGTCCTGAGCGAAAAAGGCTTGCGCCCTGCGGTCTCGTACGCTGTAAGTTCCTCGTACACCGTAAGGGGGAGGAACGATGACTTCGACGACCGAGAAGGCCGTGGTGCACCCGCACCCGCAACGCTGGGCCGTGCTCGGCGTGCTGTGCCTGTCCGTGATGGTCGTGGTGCTGGACAACACCGTGCTCAACGTGGCGATCCCGTCCATCTCCACCGGCCTGGACGCGAGCACCGCCGACATCCAGTGGATGATCAACGCCTACTCGCTCGCGCTGGCGGGCCTGCTGCTCACGACCGGGTCGCTGAGCGACAGGTTCGGCCGCAAGCGTGCGTTGCTGGTCGGCCTGGTGCTGTTCGGCACCGGCAGCGCGGTGGCGGCCTACGCAGGGTCGTCCGAGGCGTTGATCGCGGCCCGCGGGTTCATGGGGATCGGCGCCGCGGTGCTGATGCCGGGCACGCTGGCCGTGCTGATGCAGTTGTTCGACGACAAGGAACGCCCCAAGGCCATCGGCATCTGGGCCGCCGTCACGTCGCTCGGCTTCGCGGCCGGACCGGTGATCGGCGGCGCGCTGATCAAGCACTTCTGGTGGGGTTCGGTGTTCCTGATCAACGTGCCGGTGGCGCTGCTCGCGATCGCCGCCGTCGCGTTCCTGGTGCCGGAGTCGAAGGACCCGACCGTGCGCAAGCCCGACGTGCTCGGCTCGATCCTGTCGATCGTCGGCATGGTGTCGATCGTGTACGCGGTGATCGAGGTGCCGGAGCACGGGTTCGGCTCTGCCGAGTTCGGGGTGCCGGTGGCGATCGGGCTGGTGACGATGGCCGGGTTCGCGTGGTGGGAACGGCATACCGCCGAACCCATGCTCGACCTCGGGTTCTTCAAGAACCGCCGCTTCACCGGCGCGGTGGCATCAGGTGTGCTGGCGGCGTTCGGCATGGCGGGCTCGCTCTTCCTGCTGACGCAACACCTCCAGGGCGTGCTGGGGTACAGCCCGCTGGAGGCGGGGGTGCGGGTGGCGCCGATGGCGATCGCGTTGCTCGTCACCAGCAACACGCTGGGGCAGCTCGTGATGAAGCTCGGCGCGGGCCGCGCGATGTTGCTGGGCATGACGATCGTCGCGGGCGGCGTGCTGCTGCTGTCGATCGGCGACACCTACCCGCCCACGCTCGCCGGGCTGGTGCTCATCGGCGTCGGAGTCGGTGTGTCGCAACCCGTTGCGGTCAACGCGCTGATGGGGTCGATCCCGCCGGAACGCGCCGGCATCGCGTCCGGGCTGTCCGGCACGTTGACGGAGCTGGGTTCCTCGTTCGGCATCGCCGTGCTGGGCGCGCTGCTGTCGGCGCGGTTCGTCGCGTCACTGCCGGACGGAGTGCCGGGACGTTCGTTGCAGGAGGCGTTGCACAGCGGTGCGGACATCACGGTCGTGCGCGAGGCGTTCTCCAACGGCATGAGCGTCAGCCTGGTGATCGGCGCTGTCGCCGTGTTCCTGGGAGGTGTTGTGGCCAGCGTGTTGCTGCGACGTGCCTAGGATCGGCCCGTGGAGAGCGTGTGGTTCAGCAAGCCCAGGCCCGGCAGCGGCCAGCCCCTCGGCCTGAGCCGGGAGGCCATCGTGCGCAAGGCGATGGAGATGCTGGACGCGGACGGCCTGCCGAAGCTGTCCATGCGCAAGCTCGCGGCGGCGCTCGGCGCGGCACCGATGTCGTTGTACTGGCACGTGCCGACGAAGGACGCGCTGATCGAGCTCTGCCTCGACGAGATCTACGGCGAGTTCACCCTGCCCGATCCCGAGACCGACTGGGAGACCGCGGTGCGGGCGATGATGCACGAACTGCGTCAGCTCGCGCTCAAGCACCCGTGGTGGATCCGCGGGATCGGGCAGTTCAACACCATCGGCCCGAACGCGGTGGCCTACGCGGACGCCATGTTCGGGCCGATGCTGCGCGCCGGCCTGAGCACGGTGGCCGCCGCCCAGTCGATCTCCGCGGTGGGCAGCTACGTCAACGGGTACGCGATCGCGGAGGTCAACTTCGTCGGGCGCGGCGGGATGGACTCGCCGCCGCCGGACCTGGCCAAGATCGCCGACCTCTACCGGGAGAAGCACCCCCGGTACGTCGCGATGCTGGACGAGCAGGAGCTGTGGTCGCTGGAGAGCCAGTTCGAGTTCGGGCTGGACTGCGTGATCGACGGCATCAAGGCGCGCGTGGCCGCCCTCAGATAGGCGAAACCCCCGCAGCGTTGCTCGCGTGCGGGGGCCTCATTCATTCAGTTGGCTTTCAGACCACGGACTCCAGCGGCGTGTGCAGGAGGCCGGTCGCCTCGGCCACCGGGCCGTTGGTGAGCTGGCCGGCGTGCACGTTCAGGCCCAGGGCGAGCGAACGGTCGTCCTTCAGCGCCTTCTCCCAGCCCTTGTCGGCCAGCGCGACGGCGTACGGCAGCGTGACGTTGGTCAGCGCGTAGGTCGAGGTGCGCGGGACGGCGCCCGGCATGTTCGCGACGCAGTAGAAGACCGAGTTGTGGACCTCGTAGGTCGGCTCGGCGTGCGTGGTCGGGCGCGAGTCCTCGAAGCAACCGCCCTGGTCGATCGCGATGTCGACGAGCACGGAACCCGGCTTCATGTCGGCGACCAGCGCGTTCGACACGAGCTTCGGCGCGGCGGCACCGGGGACGAGCACGGCGCCGATGACCAGGTCGGCCTCGCGGACGGCCTGCTCGATCGCGAACGAGTTCGAGGCGAGAGTGCGCAGGCGGCCCTGGAACTGGGCGTCGATCTGGCGCAGGCGGTCGACGTTGGTGTCGAGGATCTGCACGTCCGCGCCCATGCCGACGGCGATGGTGGCGGCGTTGATGCCCGCCACGCCCCCGCCGATCACGACCACGCGGGCCGGGGCGACACCGGGGACGCCGCCGGGCAGCACGCCGCGGCCACCGGAGGGCTTCATCAGGCTGAACGCGCCGACCTGCGGGGCGAGCCGGCCCGCGACCTCGGACATCGGGGCGAGCAACGGCAGCGCGCGGTTCGGCAGCTGCACGGTCTCGTAGGCGATGGCCGTGGTGCCGGACGCGAGCAGCGCCTCGGTCAGCGGCTTGTCGGCGGCGAGGTGCAGGTACGTGAAGAGGGTCTGGCCGGCGCGGAGACGCGGGTACTCCTCGGCGATCGGCTCCTTGACCTTGAGGACCAGGTCGCCCTCGGCCCACACGTCGTCGGCGGTCGCGAGGATCTTGGCGCCCGCGGCGAGGTACTCCTCGTCCGTGATCGCGGAACCGAGACCGGCACCCTGCTCGACGTAGACGTCGTGGCCGCGGCTGGTCAGCTCGTGCGCACCGGCAGGGGTGAGAGCGACGCGGTACTCGTGGTTCTTGATCTCGCGGGGAACTGCGATCCGCACGATGACTCCTCCGTTCGATGGCCGACATCTCATAATGTGGGCCAGCCGCAAGGTCATGTCACTGTGCAGCTAGCACTATCCGGTAACCCTCTGGTTGTTCGGATAGGACAGAGCGACCTGAGTGTTGTTCGCGTTCCACTCGACCGTCCCGCGTTGACACTCGGCGGGGGCCGCACATAGCGTTCGCGCCGAGAACTGAACACCGGCCGCGGCGCGCGAGCGCCAGAACCCGAGTGGGAGAGACCTCGACCGTCATGAGTCGGGGCGCCGAAGGGGCAAGCTCCCGCACACTCTCAGGCAGCAAGACCACTCGGGGTAGGCAACTCTGCACGGCGGAGGGGGCGCTAGTTGTCCTGACCCGTCACAGCCAGAGGAGTCGCCGTGGAGTTCCCCGAGAACCTGCTCTACACCGTCGAACACGAGTGGGTCGACTGGACGCCGGGCACCCAGGACCCGCTGACCTGCGGAATCACCGCGTACGCCGCCGACGCGCTCGGCGACATCGTCTACGTGCAGCTGCCAGAGGTCGGTGCCGAGGTCGTCACCAACGCCGTGTGCGGTGAGCTCGAGTCCACCAAGTCCGTCAGCGACCTCTTCTCGCCCGTGACCGGTGAGGTGATCGAGGTCAACGACGCCGTCGTGCAGGACCCGGCGATCGTGAACAACGACCCGTACGGCGAGGGCTGGCTGTTCAAGGTCCGCGTCGAGTCGGCGGAGAACCTGCTCACGGCGGCCAAGTACGCCGAGCTCACCAAGACCGACTGACTCCGCTCCGCCCACCACGAAGGACTGATCAGTGGCGATCAGCGTTTTCGACCTGTTCTCCGTCGGCATCGGACCGTCCAGCTCCCACACGGTCGGCCCGATGCGCGCGGCCGCGATGTTCGTCGACAAGCTCGGCCCACAGCTGTCCACTGTGGACCGTGTGCACGTCCAGCTGTTCGGTTCGCTCGGGGCGACCGGCCACGGCCACGGCAGCCCCAAGGCCGTGTTCCTCGGCCTGGAGGGCAACCTCCCGGAGGAGGTCGACCCGTCCGCCGCCGCCGAACGCGTCGAGGAGATCATCTCCAGCGGCCGGCTGAGGCTCGGCGGCACGCACGAGATCGCGTTCACGCACGACCGCGACCTCGTCATGCACCGCCGCAAGTCGCTTCCGCTGCACCCCAACGGAATGAGCTTCGAGGCGTTCTCCGGTGGCAAGTCGGTCGAGCACGCCGTCTACTACTCGATCGGCGGCGGCTTCGTCGTCGACGAGAACGCGTCGGGCACCGACCGCATCAAGCCGGACACGACCCCGTTGCCGCACCCGTTCCTGACCGGCGACCAGCTCCTCGCGCGCTGCCGCGAGACCGGCCTGTCGATCAGCGAGATCATGATGGCCAACGAGCTGTCGTGGCGCACGGAAACCGAAGTGCGGGAAGGACTTCTGCACATCTGGCACGTCATGCAGGAGTGCGTCGAACGCGGCTGCACCGAGCACGGCACGCTGCCCGGCGGCCTGAAGGTCCGCCGCCGCGCCGCCGAGATGCGCAAGCGCCTGGAGAGCGAGCACTTCGTCACCGACCCGTTGCGGGTCATGGACTGGGTGACGCTCTTTGCATTGGCGGTCAACGAGGAGAACGCCGCCGGTGGCCGCGTCGTCACGGCGCCGACCAACGGCGCGGCCGGCATCGTTCCGGCGGTGTTGCACTACTACACGAAGTTCGTGCCGGGTGCTTCCGACGACGGCGTGGTCAGGTTCCTGCTGACGGCGGGCGCGATCGGCGTGCTGTTCAAGGAGAACGCGTCGATCTCCGGCGCCGAGGTCGGGTGTCAGGGCGAGGTCGGGTCGGCCTGCTCGATGGCCGCGGGAGGTCTCGCCGAGGTTCTCGGTGGCACGCCCGAACAGGTCGAGAACGCCGCCGAGATCGCCATGGAGCACAACCTCGGGCTGACGTGCGACCCGATCGGCGGCCTGGTGCAGATCCCGTGCATCGAACGCAACGCCGTCGCGTCCATCAAGGCCATCACGGCGGTGCGGATGGCGTTGCGGGGCGACGGCTCGCACTTCGTGTCGCTGGACAAGGTCATCAAGACCATGCGGGACACCGGCAAGGACATGTCGGTCAAGTACAAGGAGACGGCACGCGGCGGACTCGCCGTGAACGTCATCGAGTGCTGAGTCAGCGGGCGTCGTACGCGGCCTGCGCGTCCAGCACCTGCGGCATCATCGCCTCCAGGTGGCGGATCAACGACAACAGCTTGTCCGCCGTCTCGCGCCCGAGCGGCGTCAGGCTGTAGTCGACCCGCGGCGGGTTCGTGTGCTGCGCCTCGCGGTGCACGAGCCCGTCCCGCTCCAGCGCCTGCAACGTCTGGGAGAGCATCTTCTCGCTGACCCCGTCGACGCGGCGGCGCAGCTCGTTGAACCGCAGCGGACCTGCGTCGAGCGCGCTCAGCGTCAGGCTGCCCCACCGGCCGGTGACGTGCTCCAGCGTGGGACGTGACGGGCACGCCTTCGCGAACACATCGTAGTCCATGAGCAGAATTGTACCTGGTCAGAACGCTAACTGATAGTAAGTGTGAGAGCTCTCCGCGTCAGGGGAGAGCTCTCACACCGGCTAGAACGGCCAGGTGGCGTTCTGACCTGCCTCGAGCAGGGGGACAGACCTGAACGTCGCGTCCGTCAGGCCTCCGAACTCGTGGCGGTTCGCCTTGCCGGTCGCGTACGCGGCGCTCCCGTACCCGCCCAGGTTGAACCCGTAGACCGGCACGTGCCGCGGCACGACGTCCGAGACGCCGGCGCCGTAGTGGCCGTCCATCGTCTGCATGTCCGAGATGATGAACACCCGGTCGTGCCCGCGGTAGGTGCTCTTCAGCGACTCGACGATCGCGGTGCCGTGCCCGACCTCGCCGATCCGCCCGAGGAACCGGTTCACCTCGCGGAGAACCGACGCGCCACGCGGGATGTCGTGCCGGAACGTGCCGTCCGCGAACCCGACCACGTCCACCTTCTCGCCCTTCGCGCCCAGTGCGACGCCGAAGACCGCGGCGGCCATGGCCGGCGTGACCTTCGAACGCTGCGAGAACGCGCCGCCCGTCATCGACGCCGAGGTGTCGATCAGGATCAGCGAGCGGCCCGGCAGTGCGGGCAGGTTCGCCAGCGACGCCTGGAGCGCCTGGTCCAGGGCGTGACCCCAGCGCAGGCTCGGCGCCGCCAGGTGGGCGGACAGGAAGCGGAACGGGAACTGCCGCGAGCGCGCGACCTGGCCGGGGTCGGCCAGGCGTGCGGCAACGGCCGCGGCGGCCTCGTCGGACATGCCTGCCTCGTCGAAGTTCCTGAGGTTCCGGATGAGCGACATGTAACCCATCGACGGTGCGAGTGCCTCCCACACCTCACGGGTCAGCGGCCCCTGCAGCCACCCCGCCACCGCCTCCCACGTCATCCCGGCCCCGCGCAGCACGTCGGCCGCGTCCGGGCGCGAGAAGAGCGCCCGGCGCTGCTCCACCGGCCACGCCATCAGCTCGCGCCGTGCCGCGATCACCCGCAGCGAGGCGGGGACCGGAGCGTCGGCCGAGCGGCGGTGGTCCAGGACGTACTGGAACAGGTCGCCCTGCCACGGTGCGGCCGGGGTCGGGTGCGTGAGGTTCAGGACGTCGGGCATGCGGAAGCCGCGGGCCTCGCTGTCCCACTTGAGGACGGCGCGCTCGTTGTACAGGCGGCCGATGGCGTCGGAGATGCCTCGCTTGAGGGGCTTGGGGATGCGGCGGCCGTGGATGCCGGTCCAGTAGGCGAGGAGCTCGCCCGGCTCGTCGGCGCGCTGCAGGACGGAGGCGATGACGGCTCGGTTGGTGACGCCGGCGTCGGACTCCGCGGCCAGGCGGGCGGAGACGAACTCCGCGGCGCCTACCAGCGAGGCCGTGCGCATGTTCGCCTCGGTGCGCAGCCACTGCAGCAGGCGCGCGGTCCACTCCGGGTCCTCCAGGGCGGCCTTGCGCACGAGCAGGGCGTAGCGGTCGTCGCGGCGGCCGCTCGGCTCGTAGAAGGTGTTCTCGCTGCCCATGTTCGACACGGCGAGCAGGAACAGCTCGGACTTCGTGTCGCGCGCGTAGGCGGGGGCGCCCTCGTGGGTGACGGCCGCCGGAACGGGTTCCGTGGCGACCGGGCTGGTGCCCGCCGGACGTGCGCGGAAGATGTTGAACTTCGCCATCGGCTCATTCCCCCTCGGGACAAAAAAGGGGGAGCCCACAGACTTCACACGTGTCCGAGTTCAGAGTCGCGGAAGGTACGTTGCTGCTCTGCCGGATTGAGCTACAGCCGGTTTCCCGCCTGGCGGGATTCGAACCCGCAACCTGCCCATTACCAGTGGAAGTAACCCTCTGCTTCGCACCGGACACGTGTGAAGTTGTGTGCTCCCGAGATCAGGCAGCAGAAGGAGTGGTGACCTCGAAAGGTCATTCCTTGGAAGGGAAGTATCCCTCTGCTTCGCACCGGGTGCGATTTCTATGCAACCACGCCGTGCCAGCGATTTAATTCTGGCCGAGGTGGAGTTGTGGACGCCCGAGATCAAATCGCAGAAGGTGACTGACCCGCCGAAGCAGGTCGAAGACCGGCCGGAGCCGGTTCCAGGAGTTGAACCTAGTTATCACCGAAGTAACCCTCCGCTGCGCACCGGGCGCATTGCAATACAACCACGTCCCGCAACAGGTTTTCTAAGGCGCCGCCTTCACCAGTCGGCGGAGCAGGTAGAAGAGGCCGACGGTGAGCAGGAATCCGACGGCGCTGATCATCACGATCTGCTCGACCGTGTCGGCCTGGGATCCAGCGAACACGTAGGCGGCGCAGATCGGGACGGTCCCGACGAGCGTGAACGCCATGAACGTCCGGAACGACACGCGGGACACGCCGGCGGACACCGACACCGTCTCCGCCATCATCGGGATTCCGCGCGCCACGCCGAAGAACCACGGCCCGAACTGACGGCCCCATCGCCGCATCTCGGTCAGCTCCTCGATGGTCACCACCCGGCGCACCAGCCACGGGCCCGCGAACCGCCCCAGGGCGTACCCTGCGGCAGAGGAACCCAGGGATCCGACGATCGCGAGTGCCAGCCCGAAGGGCAGGCCGAGTGCCGTTCCCGCCAGCACGATGAGCGGAGTGGACGGCACGGGCAGCAGCACGTCCACGACGAGCAGGGCGAAGATCGCCGCCGCCGCCCACACCGGGTCGATGCCGCGCACCCACGCGACGACCCCGTCGAAGTCGATGAGGTCCAGTGCCTCGAACACGATCCAGCTCAGCAGCACGAAGCCGAGCACGACGGCCGGTATCCACTTCCACCGAACGCCCGTCTCATAACTCATCGGGTGATGGTCGCCCACGTAGATCCGCCGGACAATCCGCCAGTGGCGCAGGTTCCGCGAAGGGACACTCATGAGTGACGATCTCGTGCCTTTTCTGGGGCACTGGGTGCTCGACCCGGCACGCTCCGCGTACACCGGCGGTGATCCTCCGCGCAGCGGCCACCACGACCTGAGGCTCGAGGGCGACCGCCTCGTGGTCTCGATCGAGGGCGTGCTGGGGTCCGGCGACCCGATCCGCACCGGGTACACATTGGACCTCTGGCAGGACACGCCGATGAGCGTCGGCAAGATCGACCGGGTGCGCACGGTCGTCGAACCGCGGCGGTTCTGCACGATCGCCTACGCGGGCGCGCAAGCGGTTGCGCGGTCGTGGCGCATCCTGGGGCACCTCAACGAGATGACGATCGTCCAGTCCGCGCCGGACCACTTCGGCGTCTGGCGCGACGACGTTTCCGTGTACCGCAGGCAGTTCTAAGAGGAACGCGGCCTGAACACCGTCACAACG
Source organism: Lentzea sp. CA-135723 (assembly GCF_050936595.1). NCBI lineage: Bacteria > Bacillati > Actinomycetota > Actinomycetes > Pseudonocardiales > Pseudonocardiaceae > Lentzea > Lentzea sp. CA-135723. The sequence continues at coordinate 6,818,438 of NZ_JBNJMK010000001.1, forward strand.
ACGCGCAAACCGAGCAGCACGCTGATGATCAGCAGGTTGTAGCCGAACACCTGGTAGAGCCCGATGTCCGGGATCACCTGCGGGCCGCCGGACGAGCCGAGCAGCAGCACCGCCATCACACCCGCGGTCGCGCCCAGCACGGTCAGCATCACCTGGTGCAGCAGGCCGGTGATGAACGACCTGTCGCGCTCGTCCGCGAAGAGCCGCATCGACAGGCCGAGCCTGCCCTGCTCGAGTGCGCCGCTGATCCGGTCGATCCGCCGCGGCAGCCGGCGCAGCATCGGCAGGACGGCCTGCAGCTCCTCGGCCATCGTCGCCTTCACCGACTCCGGCGTGAGCCGTTCGGAGATCTGCTCGGCGGCGAACGACCGCGACTCCACGACGATGTTGAAGCCCGGCGCGAGCACCGCCAGCGTGCCCTCCAGCGTCGCGAGCGCACGGAACACGGCCGCGATCTCGGGCGGGATGCTCAGCCCGAACCGCGACACGATCAGGAACAGGTCGCCGAACATCTCGACGTCCGGCCGCATGCCCGCGCCGAGGTGCCGGGCCATGAACTGGCCCAACGCGCGCTCCAGCCGTTGTTCGTCGATGTCCTCGGGCCGTGAGGTGAGCTCCAGCAACGCGTCGGTGAGGCCGGCCGGGTCGCTGCGGTCGATCGCGAGCAGCAGCCGTTGCAACGCCGAGCGCAGCGCGGAGTCGATCCGCCCGACCGAGCCGAAGTCGAGCAGCCCGAGCCGTCCGTCGGACAGCAGCAGCACGTTGCCGGGGTGCGGATCGGCGTGGAAGACGCCGTCGAGCATCACCTGGCGCAGCACGAACCGCAGCAACGTCCGGGCGAGCCCCACGTCCTTCGCGGCGCCGCGCAACGGCACGCCGTCGAGCCGGTCCATCACGAGCACGCGCGAGGTCGACAGGTGGACGTGCGGCAGCCCGACGGACGAGTCCGACGCCGCCGCCACGGCCGTGATGTTGCGCGCCTCGATCTTGAAGTCGAGCTCCTCGCGCAACGCCGCCGCGAACCCCGCCGCGAGGTCGCGCACCCCGAGCGCCGAACCCCACCGCGTGCGCTGCAACGTCTCCGCGAGCCGCGACACGATGTCCAGATCGCCCTCGGCCGTTGCCCGCACATCGGGCCGTTGCACCTTCACGACCACCTCGGCGCCGGACTTCAGCACGGCCCGGTGCACCTGCGCGATCGACGCGGCCGCCAGCGGCTCGGGATCGACCTCGGCGAACGCGTCGAGCCCGACCTCGGCGTCGAGCACCGCCCGCACCTGCTCCCACTTCGCCGCCGGCACCTTGTCCTGGAGCAGGCTGAGCTCCTCGACGAAGTCCTCCGGCAGCAGGTCGGCCCGCGTCGACAGCACCTGCCCGAGCTTCACGAACGTCACGCCCGCGTCCTGCAACGCGAGCCGCAACGACCGTGCGAGGCCCGTGGACGTGCGCTCGCGGCCGCGCAGGTAGGGGCCGAGGCCGTGCCGGAACGCGATCGCGGTGATCCGCGAGTACCGCCGGGTCCGCGCGATCCGGCGGCGCGCCATGCCCCACCACTCCGTCGGCGGCGGGATCGACCCGGTCGGCACGATGATCTCCGCGAGCGCCAGCAGCGCGATCACCGCGAGGATCGAGATGCCGAGCTGGAGCGTCACGAGGCCGGCGGACGGCTCCGCGGTGGTCTCGCCGAACGCGCTCTGGGCGACCGACATCGCGAGCAGGCACGCCAGCGCCGTGCGGATGAGGCCGATGCGCAGGCCGAGGATGCGCCGCGCGGCCAGGGCCATGCCCAGGACCAGCAGCAGGAACGTGATCGGGAAGCCGATCGTGTAGACGAGGAAGTCCCCCATGATCGAAGCCTAGGCACGCCCCTTGACGTAGGCAGGCCGGTCGCGAAAGATCCGATGAATCGCCGCCAGCGAAGACCCGACCGCACAGCGAAGTGAGGTGCCTGGAAGTGGTCGAGCTCAACCGGCGTACGGTGATGGCGGGCGCTCTAGCAGGGGTTGCGAGCAGTGCTCTGGTTCCGGCGAACGCTTTCGCGGGCGATGCGTTCAGCTGGAAGGACTTCATCGGGTCATCCGATCTCATCTGGAAGAAGATGCCCTCGGCGTGGTTCGAGGGCCCGTTCCTCGGCAACGGCTACCTGGGCTCTGGCGTCTACGCGGAGCCCGGCGCGAACGCCGTCCGGTTCACCGTCCAGCACTCGCAGGTGCAGGACCACCGGCCCGAGTTCGGGGCGTTGTTCGGCCTCGCCCGGCTGCCGATCGGCTACTTCACGCTCGAACCCGTCGGCGCGATCACGGCCGTCGACTGGCGGCTCGACCTGTGGAACGCCGAGCTCACCGGCACGATCACCACGGCCGCGGGCAGCCTGCGGCTCAGGGCGTTCGTGCACACACGTCGCGACGTCTGCGCGATCGACGTGCAGGCGAGCGAGGGCGAACGCGCGTTCCGCTGGGTGTTCCACCCGCTCAAGGCGATCAGCCCGCGCACCGACCCGAGGTGGGGCCGCCCGGCACCCGCCGGCTTCACCGACAACCCGCCGGTGCAGCTCACGAACGCCGGTGACGTGCAACTGGCCGTGCAGCCGTTGAACGCAGGCGGCGAGCACGTGACGGCGTGGCGCGAGGTCACCCGCGGCACCCGCAGAACGCTGTTCACCAGCGTCGCCTGGTCGCATCCGGCGAAAACCGCTGTGCGCAAGGCGATCGCGCACGTCCGGTGCGGCTCGATCGACGCTCTCGCCCTCGACCACCGGCTCTGGTGGCACGACTTCTACCGGAAGAGCTTTCTGTCCATTCCGGACAAACGGCTGGAGTCGTTCTACTGGATCCAGCTCTACAAGTTCGCGTCGGCGGCGCGGAAAGAAGCGCCCGCCATCGCCACGTGCGGACCGTGGCTGGAGAACACGCCGTGGCCCAACACGTGGTGGAACCTCAACGTGCAGCTGGAGTACTGGCTGATCCACGGCTCCAACCACGTCGACTTCGACGCTGTCACGCACTCGGTCGACCGGTACCGGGACGTGCTCGTCGAGCAGGTGCCGGCGCAGTACCGTCATGACTCGGCCGGCATCCCGCGCACCACCGACACCGTGCTGAACAACGGCGCAGGGATCGGCAACTCCGGTTACGGCGTGGGCGTTCCAGGCCAGGAGACGCCGACGCCCGAGGTCGGCAACCTCACCTGGACGTTGCACAACGTCTGGCTCACCTATCGGCACACGATGGACGACAAAGTGCTGCGCGGCGTGCTGTTCCCGTTGCTGCGCAGGGCGATCAACTACTACTTCCACTTCCTCTTCAAGGGTTCGGACGGGAAGTGGCACCTGCCGATCACGTTCTCACCCGAGTACGGCGTGAACGCGCCGGACTGCACCTACGACCTCGCGCTGCTCCGCTGGGGCTGCCGGACGTTGCTGGAGGCCGCGAAGTCGTTGCGCGTCAACGATCCGCTGATCCCGCGGTGGCAGGACGCGCTGGCGAACCTCACGCCGTACCCGGTGGACGCCAACGGGTACATGATCGGCGCGGGGGTGCCGTTCGCGAAGTCGCACCGGCACTACTCGCACCTGCTGCAGATCTATCCGCTGTACGAGGTGACCTGGGAGGACCCTGCGAGGCGGCAGCTCATCGAGACGTCGCTGAACCACTGGATCAGCTTCGAGGGCGCGTTGCAGGGCTACACGTTCACCGGGGCCGCGTCGATCAGCGCGCAGATGGTGCGCGGGGACAAGGCCGACCACTACCTCGGTGAGCTGATGCGCCGGTACATCAAGCCGAACACGATGTACCAGGAGTCGGGGCCGGTCATCGAAACGCCGCTGAGCGCCGTGCAGTCGATGTACGACATGCTCTGCCAGAGCTGGGGTGGCGTGATCCGGGTGTTCCCCGCGGTGCCGTGGCCGGACATCTCGCTCGACGACTTCCGCACGCAGGGTGCGTTCCTGCTGTCCGCCTCCCGGCAGAACGGGGTCACGCGGTGGATCCGGTTGCGCAGCGAGGCCGGCGCGCCGTGCGTGGTGCGCACGGACATCAAGGATCCGGTCGTGCGGGACTCGCGCGGACGGCCGAAGCGGTTCTCGGTGCTGCCCGGCGGAGATCTGCGCATCGACCTGCGCCGCGGTGAGGAAGCGATCATCCACCGCAGCGGGGACAGGCCTGACCTGAAGGCCGGACCGGTGGGCGGATCACCGGTCTTGCCCTGGGGGCTACCGGGTTAGGGCGTTGCCGGTGTTCTGGCGCGACGGCGGTGCGTCAGAACACCGGCACGCGGTCCGTCAGAAGTCGAAGACCTTGCCGGTGAACGCGCGCACGACGCACGGGTTCGAGTACACCTGCTGGAAGTCGATCTTCTTGTTGCGCCACTTGCCGCGCAACGTGGCCTTGGTCGGGTTCAGCTCCATCGTGCACATCGCGCCGGTCTCTTCCAGTCTGCGGAAGTCGCCTTCGACGGGCGTGAGCTGGTCGCACGCCTGCTGAGCGTTCTTGTGCAGGCCGCCTGCGGGATCGCAGTTCAGCTGCGTGGTGCTGAGCGTGCCCATCTCCGGCTGCAACGACAGCACCAGGCCGGAGGCGGGCAGGAGGTGCTCTGTCAGAGGCGCTGCGTGGGCCGTCGCGGGGATGAGCGGGGCCGCGAGCGCGAGACAGGCAAACAAGATTCGGGTCCTTGCCATGCCCAACACTCTGGCGCGGCAAGGACCCGGAATTCCAACCAACTGAGCGGTAAACACCACATCGTGTAAACCGCCGAAAGTGCGTGCAACTAGACGCCGGTCGATTCCGTCCCGGCGAGAGCGGCCGCCACCTGCTTACCCACCGCTTCCATTCCCCTGGCATTCGGGTGAACGGGGAACGCGAGGCTCGTCGGGATGATGCCCTCGACCCACTTGTCCCACGGTGCCGCACACGTATCGCGACCGGAACTGATGTCGTACGGGTTCACGAACGTGGCACCCGCCGCCTTGGCCTGGGCGCCCAGCATTCCGTTGAGGAGCTTCTGGACGTTGTCGAGGTACGGGACGTCCCCGCGCGAGATCGGCACGATCGGCCAGCAGCCACCCGAGGACGGCAGGATCCTCAGGTAGCCCACGACGACGATCCTGGCCTTCGGGCTGCGCTGCTTGATGCCGGCGAGCACGGCGGCCACCTTGGCGGCGGTGGCGTCGACGCGCTGGGCCAGCGAGTCGCCGTAGTTCGCCTTGCAGGGAGCGCCGTGCGGGTCGAGCACGCTCTTGCCGGCGCAGGTCAGGATGATGTCGGAGAAGCCGATGTCGTTGCCGCCGATCGAGACGGTGACGAGGTCCGTGTCGGCTTTCAGGGCGGAGAACTGGGTGGCGGACTGACCGGGGATGCCCGATTGGACACCCTCCATGTCCTTGGTCTGCGCGCCACCGCAGGAGATGTCGGTGAAGTTCGCGATGCCGAGCCTCTTCGCGAGCACGGACGGGTAGTTCTGGGTGGACTTGAAGCAGCTCAGCGGATCGAGCCTTTGCAGGGGGATGAACGGTCCGGACACGAACGAATCGCCCAGCGAGACGTAGTTCCGGTACTTCGGCGCAGCGGTCGCGGTCGGCACCAGAAACGCCGCTATCAGGGTCGCCAGCAGGGAAACAACAGTCACTCGGCGCGTCATTGCTACCTCGTTACTGAAGAGTAGGAACGTAGGACGAAGGGTGACCGGACCATTGCGCAGTGTCAATCCCTCCACCAGGCTGGAACGATGACGGGGGTACGCAAAGTAGCGGCGGCGTCGGCGGTCGGTAACACGATCGAGCTGTACGACTTCCTGCTCTACGGCACGGCGTCGGCGCTGGTGTTCGACAAGATCTTCTTCCCGCAGTTCGACTCGCGGGTGGGCGTGCTGCTCGCGTTCGCGACGTTCGGCGCGGGTTTCTTCGCCCGGCCGCTGGGCGGCGCGGTGATCGGGCACCTCGGCGACCGGATCGGGCGCCGGTCGATGCTCGTGGTGACGTTGTCCGTGACGGGACTGTCGACGGCGCTGATCGGCCTGCTGCCGACGTACGCCCAGGTCGGCATCCTCGCGCCGATCCTGCTGGTGCTGCTGCGGATCGTGCAGGGCTTCTTCATGGGCGGCGAGCAGGGCGGCGCGTCGCTGATGGCCGTCGAGCACGCGCCGCCGGGGCGGTGGGGCTGGTACGGCAGCTGGGTGTTCATCGGGTCGCCGGTCGGGCTCGTGCTGGCGAACCTCGCGATGTACACGTCGTCGCGGGCGTCGGGGGACGCGTTTCTCAGCTGGGGCTGGCGGTTGCCGTTCGTGTTCTCGATCGTGCTGGTCGGGATCGGGCTCTACATCCGGCTGCGGGTCGCGGAGTCGCCGCGGTTCGAACGGGTGGAGAAAGCGCGGATGCCGATCGCCGAGGTGCTGCGGGACCGGTGGCGCGTGGTGCTGCTGGGTGCCGGCGTGAACCTCGGCTTCACGATCTTCATCTACGTGCTGAGCGTGTTCATGATCGGGTACGGCCGCACGGCGCTGAAGATCTCCGCGGACGACCTGCTGGTCGCGACGATCGTGGGGTCGATCGCGCAAGTCGTTGCGGTGCCTGCCTTCGCGCTGCTGTCGGACCGCGTCGGACGGCTGCCGGTGATGTTCGGCGGCGCGATCTTCCAGGCCGCGTTCGCGTTCCCGTTGTTCTGGCTCACCGACTCCGGCTGGTTCACGTTCGCGATGGTGCTCGGGTTCGTGGGCTCGGCGGCGTTGTTCGGCCCGTCCGCCGCCTACTTCGCCGAGCTCTTCCGGACGCGCGTGCGGTACAGCGGGGTGGCGCTGAGCTTCCAGCTCGGCGCGGTGCTGGGTGGCGGGCTCGCCCCGTTGGTCGCGCAGTCGTTGCTGCGCACCGGAACCTGGGCGATCGCGCTGTACCTGATCGCCGGTGCGGTGCTGTCCGGCGTGTGCCTGCTGGTGATCGGGTCAGCGCACGAGGCGGAGCCTGCGGGTGGCGAGTCCGACGCTGAGCCGCTGGCCCCAGCCCAGCCGTAGCGCGTCGCTCTCGATGCCGTCGCCGAACGCCACGAGGCCGTCGGTCTCCACGTCGATGTCCAGTGCCTGGCCGGTGATCTCGCCCTCGGTGTGGTCGATGCCGGTGGTCGGCGACGGCCAGGCCTCCCGCACGAACCAGACGAGCCTGGGTTCGGTCGGGGTGGGCAGGGCGATCGCGCTCTTGCGTTCGCGGTGGGCCGAGCTGCACCACCCGGTCGAGCCCGTACCGGTGCCGACCAGGATTCCGGACGACGCCTGGCGTTCCGCGCCGATGCGGTAGCGGCTGGTCTGGTGCGTCGGGTGGCCCACGTAGATCTCGTTGAGGGCGTGCAACGTCTGGCCGTCGTCGGTCCTGGCCTCGACCATCGTGCGGTCTTCGGTGTCGCTCGTGTTGTGCAGGAGCTGGGCCGCGTCGGAGGGGTCGTGCCTCGCGAGCACGCCCCGGTCCGGGTTGATGCCGATGACGGGCTGGTCGGTCAGGTACTTGGCCACGTTGGCGACCAGTCCGTCCTGACCGACGATGACGACTACGTCCTCGGGCGCGAACAGGAACCGCGACAGGTCTTCCCGCTCGACCACGCCGCGGCGCCAGTCCAGCGGGATGGCGGCGCTGACCTCTCCCAACGCCTTGCGGGCCTGCTGGTCACGCTCCACCACCTCGTCCAGGGTTCGGTTGCGGGACTTGAGGAAGAACTCGACCTGCCCTCGCGTCCCGTGTCGTGCCAGCAACTCTGTCAGCTCGGTGCGCCGGTGCACCAGCACAATTCGCGGGGCGAGGCTCATCGCGCGAGCCTGTTGAGGATCGGCTGGATGAGGTCCGGGGTCAGCGTGATGCTGCCGATCTCGGGCAGGTTGCCCGCGAGTTCCTTGGCCGCCAAGGCGTACAGGGTCTCCTGCGGGACGTCCCGGTAGGCGTCGAGTCGAGCCTTCTCGCCGGCCGCCTCGGCTTCCGCGAGCTTGCGGATGCCCTCCGCCTTGGCGTCGTCGGCGATCCTCGACGCCCTCGCCTGGTCCTCTGCCTTCTTCAGGGCGTTCGCACCTCGTTGCACGACCAGGAGTTCCTCGCGCTTCGCCAGCTCGATCTGGTTCTGCAGCTCGTTCTCGCTGATGGCGCGCTCGCGTTCGACCGCGATGGCCCGGCGTTCGTAGGTGGCCTTGTCGGCCTCCTGCTGGACGCGTTCCCTGACGGTGGTCTGCAGGGCCTTCTCCATGTCGGCGTCCGGGCGGATGGCCACGACCCTGACGTCGATGATCTCCAGGCCGATGTGGTCCGCCTTCAGGTTCTCGCGGACCTGCTGCTTGACGCGTTCCACGCCGGTCTTGATGGCGGTGTCGAGGTCCATGTCGCCGATGGTCTTGAGGGCGTGCTGCTGCGTGCTCTCGGTGAGGGTGTTGGCGATCTGGCTCAGCGGGTCCTGGCGCCACGTGCCGGTGTCCGGGTCGATCGAGAAGTCGATGCGCTCGGTGGTGATCTCCGGGTTGGTGCAGCGGTAGGTGGTGGTGAGCTGGACCGTCACGTCCTGGTAGTCCTGCGTTCTGGCGTGGAAGAGCATCGGGAGCTCGCGGTCGTCCACCGGGACCTCGCTGATCACGGCGGTGCGGGGGCGGAACCAGAAGCTCAGGCCCGTGCCCTCGTGGACCAGCGCGCCCTTGCGGATGTGCCGGATGTGGACGGTGGGGGCGCCGCGCAGGTGGCGGAGTCCGGGGTAGGTGCTGATGTCGGCCACGGTCGTGACTCCTTATCGTCGTGTTGACGATAAGCCTATAGTGGGCGGGGTGTACTCGCCAAGTGATTTCCCTCCCTTCGCGGTCACGGTCGACCTGGTGGTGCTGACCGTGCGCGGGGACTCGCTGTGCGCGCTACTGGTGCGGCGGGGTGAGGCGCCACATCTCGGGGAGTGGGCGCTGCCCGGCGGGTTCGTCCTGGTCGACGAGTCCCTGGACGCGGCGGCCGCGCGGGAGCTGGTGGAGGAGACCGGGGTGGCCGGGCTGCACCTGGAGCAGCTCGGGACGTACGGCGAGCCCGGCAGGGACCCGCGCATGAGGGTGGTGTCGGTGGCCTACCTGGCGTTGGCGCCTGACCTGCCGGTGCCGGTGGCGGGGACGGATGCCGCCGCGGCCTCGTGGGAACCGGTCGAGTCGGTGTCGTCGCTCGCGTTCGACCACGGGCGGATCCTGGCGGCCGGGGTGGAACGGGCGCGGGCGAAGCTGGAGTACACCGGGCTGGGGGCCGAGTTCTGCGGGCCCGAGTTCACGGTCGCCGAGCTGCGGCGGGTGTACGAGATCGTGTGGGGGAGCCCGCTCGACCCTCGGAACTTCCACCGGAAGGTCACCGGGGTCGAGGGGTTCCTGGTGCCCACCGGGGAGAGCACCAGCCGTGACGGAGGACGGCCGGCCGCGCTGTACCGGCGGGGTGCGGCAGGAGTGCTGCACCCGCCGCTGGTGCGCGCGGCCGGACCGCCGGCGCGTTAGAGCTTGACCGCGTCGCCCTGAAGCTCAGGTTCCTGTGGCGTGTGTACGACCGTGGTGGGGCCGGCGACCTGCGTGTGGCGGCCCAGGCTCTTCCCGCGGGTCCGGTGCAGCGTTTGCTCGGGAGCAGGATTCGTGCTCGTGGGCAACGAGCAGGCGGCACGAAGCCTGAGCCGCCGTCCGCGCGTTAGAGCTTGACCGCGTCGCCCGTCGCCGCCGACTGCTTCGCCGCCTCGATGATCTCCAGGCCCGTCACCGCGTCGTGCGGTGAGACCGGGGCCTCGCCCGCCGCCACCTGGGCGTAGAAGTCCTGGTAGGCGCCCGGTTCGGTGCGGTGGGGCTGACCGCTGAGCGTGCCCCAGGCCTCCTCGGGCTCCTCGCCCCAGCCTGGGCCTGCGGGGGTCTCGCCTGCCTTGAGGCGGTCCTCTTGCGGGTCCATGCCGTACTTGACGTACGCGGCGTCGTGGCCCAGCACGCGGAAGCGCGGGCCCAGGTCTGCCGCGAGTGCGCTCATCCAGAGGTGGGAGCGGACGCCGTTGTCGTGGGTCAGGGACAGGAAGACGTCGTCGTCCGCCTTGGCGCCGGGGCGGACGGTGGCGATCTCGGCGTGGACGGAGACCGGGCGGCCGAAGAGGGCCACCGACTGGTCGACCAGGTGGGTGCCGAGGTCGAAGAGGATGCTGCCGAGGTCCGCCGGGTCGCCGGACTCCTTCCAGGACGACTTGATCTCCGGCCGGTAGCGCTCGAAGCGCGACTCGAACCTGTGCACCGCGCCCAGGGCGTTGGAGGCCAGCAGGCGTTGGACGGTCAGGAAGTCGCCGTCCCAGCGGCGGTTGTGGAACGGGATCAGTCTCAGGCCTCGCGAGGACGCGATGGAGGCCAGGGCGCGCGCTTCCATGGCCGAGCCGGCGAACGGCTTGTCGACCACCACGTCGAGGCCGCGTTCCAGGACCTGGCGGGCGTGGGTCGCGTGGAAGCGGTTCGGGGTCGTGATGACGACGAGGTCGAAGTCGCCCTGCCAGACTTCGTCCAGAGAGGACAGCAGACGGGCGTTCGGGTAGCGCTGCGCCACCTCGGCTTGACGTTGCGGGTTCGAGGTGACCACCGCGGAGAGTTCCAGGCCCTGGGTTGCCTCGATGAACGGGGCGTGGAAGGCCGCCCCACCCAGTCCGTAGCCGACGAGAGCTGTGCGCATGCGATCAGCCTAAGCGTTCTCACCTGTTGGACGGGGTGTCGGAGGGACCGGCTGGAGCCCTACCTTCGTCTGCATGACCATGCCGCTGGTTAGCCGACGCCACGTGGACTACGTGCGCGTCACCAGCATGGCCTGTCGTTGCTCTCGTTGATCCCAACCCCTCTCGCATCAACGAACGTTCTGGAGCACAGCCATGTCCTGGTCCTTTGAGACTGCGCAGATCCACGCGGGCGCCGCGCCCGATCCGGCCACCGGCGCCCGCGCCACGCCGATCTACCAGACCACCTCGTACGTCTTCCGGGACACGCAGCACGGCGCCGACCTGTTCGCGCTGGCCGAGCCCGGCAACATCTACACGCGCATCAACAACCCCACGCAGGACGTGCTGGAGCAGCGCGTCGCCGCGCTCGAAGGCGGGGTGGCGGCCGTCGCGTTCGCGTCCGGGTCCGCTGCCGGGACGGCCGCGATCCTGAACCTCGCGCGGGCCGGTGACCACCTGGTCTCCAGTGCCTCGCTGTACGGCGGCACGTACAACCTGTTCCACTACACGCTGCCGAAGCTCGGCATCGAAGTGTCCTTCGTGGACGATCCCGACGACCTGGACGCCTGGCAGTCGGCCGTGCGGCCCAACACCAAGCTGTTCTTCGCGGAGACGCTCGCGAACCCGCGTTCCCACGTGCTGGACGTCGAAGGGGTGGCCGGGGTCGCGCACGCGAACGACGTGCCGCTCGTCGTCGACAACACGGTGCCCACGCCGTACCTGCTCAGGCCGTTGGAGCACGGCGCGGACATCATCATCCACTCGGCCACGAAGTACCTCGGCGGCCACGGCACGGCCATCGCCGGCGTGGTGGTCGACGGCGGGAAGTTCGAGTACGGAGCCGAGAAGTTCCCCGACTTCCACGAGCCCGACCCCAGCTACAACGGCCTCCAGTACTGGCCGGTGCTCGGGCACGGGGCGTTCGCGGCGAAGCTGCGGGTGCAGGGCCTGCGCGACACCGGCGCGGCCATCGCGCCGTTGACCAGCTTCCTGGTCATCCAGGGCATCGAGACGCTGTCGTTGCGGATCGAGCGGCACGTGCAGAACGCGCAAGCGCTTGCGGAGTGGCTGGAGGGCCGCGACGAGGTCGAGAAGGTGCACTACGCGGGCCTTCCGTCGTCGCCGTTCCACGCCAATGCGCAGAAGTACCTGCCGAAGGGCGCGGGCGCGGTGGTGAGCTTCGAGCTGCGCGGCGGGGTCGAGGCCGGGCGGGCCTTTGTGGACGGTACGAGCCTGTTCAGCCAGCTGGTGAACATCGGCGACGTGCGGTCGTTGATCGTGCACCCGGCGTCGACCACGCACAGCCAGCTCTCGCCGGAGGAGCAGGTCGTCACGGGCGTGACGCCGGGTCTGGTGCGGCTGTCGGTCGGGCTCGAGGGGCTGGAGGACCTCAAGGCCGACCTGGAGGCGGGCTTCACCGCGGCGAAGTCCGAGTTGTAGTGGGCGGATGGCGGTTCGGCGATCCGAACGGGCGGCGGAAGTGGTTCAGCCACGCCGCGGAGTTCGGGGAACTGCCAGGATTCCAGCTCGCGTACGAGACGTGGGGGACCTTGAACGCGGAGGCCTCCAACGCGGTGCTCGTGCTCCACGCCCTGACCGGGGACAGCCATGTCGCCGGGGGCGTGGAGCCGGGCCACCCCACGCCGGGCTGGTGGGATTCCCTGGTGGGGCCGGGGAGACCGCTCGACGGCTGCTTCGTGGTGGCGCCCAACGTGCTGGGCGGGTGCCAGGGCAGCACCGGGCCCTGGCAGTACCCCGGCTTTCCGGCCATCACCATCCGCGACCAGGTCGCGGCAGAGGTGCACCTCGCCGACTTCCTGGGCATCGAACGGTGGGCCGCGGTGCTCGGCGGGTCGATGGGCGGCATGCGGGCCGTCGAGTGGGCGGTGAGCGCGCCCGATCGGGTGGAGTCCTTGCTGCTGCTGGCAACGACGGCGGCCGCTTCGGCCGAGCAGATCGCGCTGGCGTCCGCGCAGCTGCACGCGATCAGAGCCGACCCCGTCGAAGGACTGGGGATCGCGCGGCGGATCGCGCACATCAGCTACCGGAGCGAGCAGGAGCTGCAGGCCCGGTTCGGGAGGAAGGCGCAGCAAGACGGGCGGTTCGAGGTCGAGTCCTATTTGGACCACCACGCGGCCAAGCTGACGCGCCGGTTCGACGCGGCCAGCTACGCGACGCTGACCGAGGCGATGAACTCCCACGACGTCGGGCGCGGGCGTGGTGGCGTTCAGGCGGCGCTGACGAGGATCCGGGCGCGCACGATCGTGGCCGGGGTCGACTCGGACCGCCTGTACCCGTTGGCGCAGCAGGAAGAACTCGCGGCGGGGATCCCAGGGGCCGACGTGGTCAGGGTGATCGAGTCGCCGTACGGGCACGACGCGTTCCTGATCGAGAGCGAGCAGGTCGGCGCGCTCGTCACGGAGTTGCTGCCCGTGCGGTCAGGTACTCGCTGAGCCGGGCCGACGCCGTCAGCATCGCCAGACCTCGCGCCAGGAGACGGCCGCGCCAGTCGGTCAGGGCGGCCCCCAGCGTGTCGGTGCCGCCCGCCGAACGGACCTGGTCCACCACCAACGCGATGCGCGCCAACGGATAACCGCCGCGGCGCAGCAGGTGGGCCAGCTCCGCGTCGCGGACGTCCTCCGCGCGGAACAGCCGATAGCCGGTCGGTTCCCGTTGCGGCACCAGGACTCCCGCCTCCTCCCACGCCCTGAGCGTGGCCGGCGTGACGCCCAGCCGCCGGGCCAGCTCCCCGATCGTGCGCGGCTCCAGCACCGGCTCGACGTCCGTCAGGTCCGCGACGGCACCGCTCACCGAGTCCAGGGTGGCGCGGTCGCGGAGGAGCTGCTCGTGGCCGCGGTCGATCGTCAGCAGCACGTCGTCGAGCGAGCCGGCGTGCACGGCGTTCATGATCCGACCCGCCACCGCGTGCCCGAAGGCGGGGATCAGCGCGACGAACGTGCGCAGCGCGGCCGCGTGGCCCTCGGTGTAGACGCGGTAGCCGGACGGGGTGCGCTCGGCGGGCGGCAGGAAGCCCGACTCCTCGTAGTTGCGCACCGCCTGGGTCGACAGGCCGTGCTCGCGGGCTAGGTCGGCAGGACGCACGGTTGAGACTTTAGGGCAGATGACAAGCAACTATGGCGGGAAAGTATCAACGGAGCTTTCAATGTTACGGTTGAACCACATGAGCCAGGACATCAGCGAGTTCGTCACCCCCTTCACCGAGCTCCTCGCTCTCGGCGAGCCGACCCACCTCGACCACGCCCACTCGTGGGTCCGCAACGAGCTGTTCGAGCAGCTCGCAGGCCTGGGCTACCGGTCGATCGCGCTGGAGAGCTGCCGGATCCGCGGGCTCGGCGTCAACGACTACGTGCACGGCGGCGAAGGCGACCTCGACACGATCTTGAAGGAAGGCTTCTCCCACACGTTCGGCGAGAACTGGCTGGCGAACCGCGAGCTCGTGAAGTGGATGCGCGAGTACAACGCGGACAAACCGGAGCACGAGCGGCTGTCGTTCCACGGCTTCGACTTCCAGACCGAGACGACCAGCGCACCCAGTCCGCGCACCTACCTCGAACACGCCCGCGACTACCTCGGCGAGGATATCGACCTCAGCACCGACGACGAGAAGTGGAGCCGGGACGAGGCCGTCATGGACCTCACGAAGTCACCGGGCCGGTCGGAGGAGGCGATCAGGTTCCGCGAGATCGGCACCGGCATGCTCAAGCGGCTGCACGAGCGCAAGAGCACTGACGACGCGTGGGTGCGCGCCGAGACGTACCTGGTCGCCGGGCTGAGCCTGCTCCAGTACCACCGCGAGTGCGCCGAACCCAACCCGCTGGGCGTGCGCCTCAACCGCCTGTGCCAGATGCGCGACGGCGTGATGGCCCGCAACCTGCTGGCGATCCGGCGCGAGGAGGCGGCGAAGGGCCCGACCCTCGTGTTCGCCCACAACGCCCACCTGCAGCGCACCAACTCGTCGATGGTGATGGCCGGCGAACGGGTCGAGTGGTTCTCGGCGGGCGCGCTCGTGGCCCCGATCCTCGGCGACCAGTACACCGTCATCGGCGGCACGCTCGGCCGCAACGACTCCATCGGACTGGGCGAACCGGACGAAGCCACCCCGGAAGGTCAGCTCCAGCCCCTGTTCACGACCTGGGGCATCACCGCCGACAAGCCGGCAGGACCGCGCCGGACCGACCTCGGTGGCGACCCGATGCTGGAGATGGCGCACTTCCCGCTCGACCAGCACCTGATGGACGGGGTGGACGCGCTGCTGCACGTCAGGGTTGGTCGTCCAGGGACGCGGTGATCCACGGCGCGACCGGCAGGTCGCGCGTCTCGCACTCGATGGCCAGTTTCAACGTCCACCGCAGAGCTTGTAAGACCACGGTCGCGAGCTCCTGCGGCTGGCCGTTGGCCAGCGCGATCTCGATCTGCTCGGACGCCGCGTCCTGGTCGCCGTGCACCTCGGCCAGCAGGGCGCGGATCGCCGTGCGGACGGGCGGGTCGGCGTCGTCGATCTGGACCTCGTTGCCTTCCTCGTCGAACACCTGCATCTTGACCGGGGTCGCGCCGCCGGAACCGAGCGCGCTGACCATGCTGCTGCACTCGGCGAACAGCAGCAGCACCAGCTCACGGATCTCCTCGTTGCCCTCGGGAGACCCGCTGAGGTACCCGGTCACGAGGTCCACCGCCACAGCGTCTTCCCCGGCCCTGGCGGCAGCCAGCGCCTCGCCGGCGACGGCCGTCAGCCGCGCCCAGCGATCTGGATCCTGTGGTGGTCTCACAGGTACTGCCTACCGCGCGGTGTCACGGATTCGCAATGCCCCATCTTGATCAGAGTCATACCCCGGTACCTCACTCCGCAGGTCAATGTGCGAATCAGCGGATCGACCTAGCATCGGCTGGTGTTCCGCGCGTTGTACCGGACCGTTCTCGGTCCCGATCGCACCCGAGTCCTCGCCAGGGCCTTCGGGCGGTGGCGCGTCCCCGTCCACGCCGCACTGATCATCTACGCCTTCGTGTGGGGCGTCGTCGCGAGCGCCAACTACGTGCGCCAACAGGACGCGGACGGCTGGTGGGTCGTCATCTTCCTGTCGACCGTCCTGCCGTACGTGCTGCTGATCCGGTCGCCGCTGTACGCCTGGCGGGTGGCCGCGCTGGGCTTCTACTGGGTCGGCCTGCTGTGCGTCGGCGACGGCGCCGCGGCGTTCCAGTACTGGACGGCGATCCCGCTCCTCGTGGCGGTCGCGGCCTTCTACTCGCGGCCGATCGTGATCACCGCCACGCTCCTCAGCGCGGTGCTGGTCGCCCTGACCGAACGGCAGGCCGCCGACCTCGCGCTCTTCGTGCCGATGCTCGCCGCCGTCGTCTACCTCTTCGGCGCGCGCGGCCGAGCCGAGCGCGAACTGGAGGAGGAGCGTTCGTCCAATGCGGCGTTGGAGGAACGGGCCCGCATCGCGCGTGAGATGCACGACGTCGTGGCGCACCACATGTCGTTGGTGGTGGTGAGGTGCGAGACCGCGCCCTACCGCCTCAATGGACTGAGCGACGAGGCCCAACACGAGTTCGCGGAACTCGGCGAGGCCGCGCGGGAGGCGATCACCGACATGCAACGCCTGCTGGGCGTGCTGCGGACCAACGGCGAGGCCCCTCAACGCGAACCGCAGCCCGGCATCAGCCGCATCCCGGAACTGGTGCGCCCCGGCGACGAGGCCGAGGTGGACGTGGACGACGTCCCGGAGGCGGTCGGCCTCACCGCGTACCGGATCGTGCAGGAGGCGCTCACGAACGTCACCAGACACGCGCCCGGCGGAAGGGCGTCCGTCCACGTGCACCGCGACGGCGACCGGCTGGACGTGCTGGTGCGCAACACCGCGGGAGGACCGTCGCGCGGCGGCGGCAGCGGGCAGGGTCTGGTGGGGATGCGCGAACGCGTCGCGGTGCACGGTGGCACGCTGACCGTGAAGTCGACCGAGGACGGCGGGTTCGTGGTGCGAGCGAGGATTCCGTTGGGGGACAAGTGATCAGGGTGGTCGTGGTGGACGACCAGGAGATGGTGCGCGAGGGCTTCTCCGCGTTGCTCGACGCGCAGGACGACATCGAGGTCGTCGGCTCCGCGGGCGACGGGGTGCAGGGCGTCGCGCTCGCGCGGGCGGTCGAACCCGACGTCGTGCTGATGGACATCCGCATGCCCGAGATGGACGGACTCACCGCGACGCGGTTGTTGCTGGACGGGTCGGCGTCGACGAAGGTGCTGGTGCTGACCACGTTCGACCTCGACGACTACGTCTACGAGGCGTTGCAGGCGGGGGCGAGCGGGTTCCTGCTCAAGCACGCGCCGGCCCGTGAGCTGCTGAACGCCGTGCGCGTGGTGGCCGCCGGGGACGCGCTGCTGGCGCCGTCGATCACCAAGCGGCTGATCGAGGACTTCGTGCGCTCACGCCGTTCGGAACGGGTGCGGCCCGCGCGGCTGTCCGCGCTGACCGAACGCGAGACCGAGATCCTCGTGCTGATCGCGCAGGGCCTGTCGAACTCCGAGATCGCCGCGTTGCTGGTGCTCGCAGAGCAGACGGTGAAGACGCACGTGAGCCGCGTGCTGATGAAGCTCGGCCTGCGCGACCGCGCCCAGGCCGTGATCGCCGCGTACGAGAGCGGGCTCGTAGTACCGGGGTAATGGCGCCGCGGGGTGACGATCTGCGCGAAGTGGTCTTCCTAGCTTCGGGGACATGCGCCGAGCTGTCCTGTTCCTCCTGCTGATCGCCCTGCCGTCGGTCGCGCCGTCGATCGCGCAGTGGCGTTCCGACGTCGCCCGCCGGGTCGCGGTCGTCGGTGACCTCGCGACCGCCCGGGACGTCGTGGTCGTCGTGCCGGGGTCCGACGTGGACGTCGACCGGTTCGACCGGACCGTCGGGCGGATGGCGTCCAACCTGTACGCGGAGGCCCACCGCGACGACCTGGCGGTGATCGCCTGGCTCGGGTACCGGACGCCGCAGGGGCTCGGGG
The DNA here is from genome assembly GCF_050936595.1 of Lentzea sp. CA-135723. Lineage (NCBI taxonomy): Bacteria > Bacillati > Actinomycetota > Actinomycetes > Pseudonocardiales > Pseudonocardiaceae > Lentzea > Lentzea sp. CA-135723. The sequence continues at coordinate 6,836,146 of NZ_JBNJMK010000001.1, forward strand.
TCGACGCCGTCACCGGGTCGCTGGCGCGGCAGGGGGCTCGCGCGCTGGCCGACTTCGTGCGGGCGTTGCCTCCGGCGGTGCGGGTGCACGTCATCGGGCACAGCTACGGGTCCGTGGTGGTCGGGCTGGCCGCGCACGAGCTGGACGTGGCGGACGTCGTGTTCACCGGGAGTCCCGGGGTGCGGGCGTCGTCGGTGGCCGAGCTGGGGACGCGGGCTCGGGTGTGGGCGGTGCGGTCGAGCGGTGACTGGATGCGGTTCGTGCCCAACGTGCGGTTGTTCGACCTCGGGCACGGCACCGATCCGGCTTCCGACGCGTTCGGCGCCACGGTGTTGAGGTTCGCCGGAGGGAAGCACGACACGTACTACGAACCGGGCACCGAGACGCTGAAAGCACTGGTCGGGATTGCGGGGAACCAGCTGTGAGGAACCCGTTCATCGACGCGGTGCGGGCGCTCGCGGTGATCGCCGTCGTCCTCGGCCACTGGCTGGTCACCGCCCTGGTAGACACCCCGACCGGCATGTACATCGACAGCCCGTTGAAGCACCTGCCGTCGCTCACCCCGGTCTCGTGGGTGCTGCAGACGCTCGGCCTGTTCTTCTTCGTCGGCGGGTTCGCGGCGGCGCACTCGAAGACGCCGTTCCTCACCCGGCTCAGGCAGCTCGCCGTGCCCACGCTGCTGATGCTGGCCTGCTGGGCGGCCGTCCTCTTCGGACTGGTGTTGCGCGGTGTCGATCAGGGCACCGCCTGGAACATCGGGTTCCTGGTCACGACACCGCTGTGGTTCCTGGGCGTGCACCTGGTGCTGCTGGCGATGAAACCGTTGGTGCGCAAGCTGGACGAGCACTCGTGGGGTGTGCTCGTGCCGATAGCGCTGGTGTTCCTCGTCCCGTACGCGGTGTGGTGGGCGGCCTGGCAGCTCGGGTACGCGCTCAGGAGCCGACGGATTCCCGGGCCGCCGTTGCTGGTCGCGGGCGTGCTCGGGTACGCGCTGCTGACGACGTTCGGCGGGTATCCGGTGTCGGCGGTGGGCATTCCGGGCGAGGCCGTGTCGAACCTGAACCCGCCGAACTACGCGACGCTCGCGCTGGCGTTCGCGCAGATCGGGCTGGTGCTCACGATCGCGCCGGCGCTGACCAGGCTCGGCGACAAGAAACCCGTGCGGTGGCTGAACAGGCAGGCGCTGGGGATCTTCCTCGCGCACCAGAGCGCGCTGGTCACCGTGACGCTGGCGGTCAGCGCGTGGGGGCCGTTGCCGGGGCTCCAGCAGCCACCAGATCATCCGGACTGGGTGTGGCAGCGGCTGCTGTGGCTGCCGGTGTGCGCGGCCGTGACCTGGGGATGGCTCCGAGCACTGCGAGGCCGATCGCCGCGGCGTGCAGCGCCACCACCGGAGGAGCCGGGTCCAGCGCCAGCATCGGCGGCACGCACGCCAGCGCCGTGAGCAGCCACGGCAGGCGCGTGTCGCAGCTGCCGGTGCGGGCGGTGTGGATCAGGTACCAGCCGAGCAGCAGGTGGATGAGGTTCTGCAGCGGGTCGACCGGCAGCAGCACCAGCACGCCGTCGCCGAGGAACCCGCTCACCACGAACCCGAGCACGCCGAGCGTCCCGAACGACACGCCCATCGCCGTCGCGAGGCGGGTGCGGTGCGACTCGTGCGCCAGCCGGTGCACCCGGATCAGGCGCCGCTCGAAGCGGTGGAACACCAGGATCAACGGCACCAGCGCGAGCACCAGCCAGATCGGCGCCTGGGTCAGCCCGAGCACCCCGACCAGCGCGCCGACACCCGCGAGGTACGCGAGGTACACCGTCATCGGCGCGCGCCGGGCGAAGTCCACGACGTGCCACGACCGGCCGTCGAGCCACGTCGTGAGCCGTTCGCGGGCCAGCAGCGCCAGGCAGATCTGCGCCACGCCGAGCACCATCATCGAACGCGGGTAGTCGCTGAAGAACACCAGCGCGGGCACCGTCACGGCCCCGAGCGCGGCCAGCAGCCGGCGCGACAACCGCGTCAGCGTGCCGTCCGCGTAGAAGAACCCGATCTGCTGCATCAGCAACGCGCCGACGATCAGGTTCACGTACCCGCCGGTCTTCCAGTCCGTCGACGTGCGCGCGACCTCGACCGCCATCGTCACGAGCACCAGCACGAACGGAGTGGTGCGGCGGAGGTTCTCGTGCAGCCACGCGGCCGCAGGGGTCGCCGCGACCGCGAGCAGGTAGACCCCGAGGAACCACAGCGGATGCGTGATCAACCGGCTGTACGCGTCGACCTTGACGTCCAGCAGGTTCATCGCCGCGAACAGCACCACCCACAGCAGCACGAACGCGAGCACCGGCCGCAGCAGCCACGACGTCCGGCTCGACACCCAGCAGCCGAACCCGCCCCGGTGCTCCTGCCAGCTGCGCAGGTTCGCGTGCCCGCCGGCGAAGAAGAACAACGGCACCGCCTGCAACGCCCACAGCCACGGCGTGCCGGCCCCGCGCAGGTGCGCGAGCGTCGCCACCGTCTCGCCGAGCACGAGCAGCGTGAGGCTCAGCAATCGCAGGAACGTCGCGTACCTGTCCTGCTCGGCGTTCTGCAGCACCTCCGGCAACGGCGCGCTGTCGTCGCGACGACGGCCGTGCAGCCGGGCCAGCAGCAGGAACACCACGACCGCGCTGCCGAACGCCCACGCCACCACGGGTTCGTGGCCGGGCGCTCCCCACCGCTGCCGCCACGAGTTGAACTGCAGGCCCAGCGCGTAGGTGGTGGCGACCGCCTGGCAGCTCTGCTCGGCGCCGCGCGGGTTCAGCCGGCACTGGGTGTGCAGGTCGGCCGCGAGCCGGTCGTCCAGCGCCTTGCGGGCCTGGGGGCCGAGCGGATCGCCCTTGTGGTCGGCGTAGCGCAGCAGGTCGTAGCCCAGGTCGTGCGCACGGCAGGCCGCGCTGAAGTCCCACTCCGTGTCCCCGGCGGGGCCAGAGCAGCCGCCGTCCTTGTCGACCACCCGCAACGTGCCGTCCGGCGCGGTGATGGTTTTGGGGTCGCGGCCCATCTCCTTGGCGAAGTCGCCCGGCAGGTTCAGGTACGGGTCGTGCGTCGCGGACGGCGCCACGAACGCGTTGACGGCGTTGGCCGCGGCGATCACGTCGGCACTCGGCGGGATCCCGCCGTCGCCGGTGGCCGGGCGGGAGGCGATCACCCCGCAGACGAACACCGCGAGCGTGATCACCGTGAACCGGAACCAGGCCGGGAGCCGGAGGAGGAGTTTGCGAGCGCCCATTGTCGCGCCAGGTTACGGAAGGGTCTCGGCTGATCGCCAGTTCGCCAGGTCAGGCGCACGCCATCCGTCGATCGGTGGATGCGGGCCGATGACACGGATGATGTTGCTCATCCTCGTGGAAAGACACGCTTGGAGCATGAAACGACTGCTCACACCTGATCTGGCCCGCGGTGGCATGCTCGCGTTGATCGCGCTGGCCAACTCCGCCGTCTACCTGCACGGCCGCCCGTACGGCGTGCGCCAGCACATCGTCGAGTCGGGGTTCGCCGACCACCTGGTCAGCTTCTTCGTCGTCACGCTCGTCGACGCCCGCGCGTACCCGATGTTCGCCTTCCTGTTCGCGTACGGCGTCGCGAAGATGGCCCCGCAACGGGTGAAGTCGCGCAACTGGTGGCTGATCGTCTTCGGGTTCCTGCACGCCCTGCTGCTGTTCCCCGGTGACGTTCTCGGCCTGTACGGCGTGCTCGGGTTCGCGGTGATCGCGATGACCCGCTGGAAGGACCGCACGTTGTTCGTGGTCGCCACCCTCTGGCTGGGGCTGACCGCGCTGGTCGCGGGACAGGCCTACGCGACGCCGCCGAACGGTCAGCGGGCGTTCTTCCTGTCGTTCGAGACGGCCGACCCGATGGCCGCGATGGCGATGCGTCCGCTGGAGTGGTTGCTGGTCCCGCTCGGCCTCATCGGGGTCGGCGCGGCCGCCATGATGGGTGTGTGGGCCGCTCGCCGGAACGTGCTCGCGTCGCCTGAACAGCACCAGACGCTGCTGCGGCACGTCGCGGGCTGGGGGATCCCGATCGCGGCGCTCGGCGGGCTGCCCAGCGGCCTCGCGGTCGCGGGGGTGCTGCACGTCGGCGAGCCGTCGGAGCTGGCCGGGCTGGCCGCGCTGCACGCCGTCACCGGGATCGCGGGCGGGCTCGGGTACGCGGCGCTGATCGCGTTGATCTCGCTGCGGGTGCGCGCCGACAGCCCCGTCGTGCGGGCGATCGCGGCCTGCGGGGAGCGGTCGCTCAGCTGCTACCTGTTCCAGTCCGTCGTGTTCGTGCTGCTGTTCGTGCCGTACGCGCTGGGGCTGGGCGCGACGCTCGGGTCCGCCGCGACCGCACTGGTGGCGCTGGCGACGTGGCTCGTCTCGGTGCTGCTGGCCGACCTGCTGCGCCGCCGCGGTCAGCGGGGACCTGCCGAGGCGTTGCTGAGCAGTGTGCGCAGGCTGCAAGGATCTTCGGTGTGACGTCCATGGTGGAGCAGGAACGCCGGTGGAACCGGGTGTGGGCGCTCGTGCCGGGCGGTCTGCTGGCGCTGGCGACGGGTGTCTACCTGGTGGCGCGGCCGATCTCCCCCGTGCCGCTGGCCGTGGTCGGCGCGCTGGTGTTGTGGCACTGGTGGTTCGTGATCGCGCACCCGGCGTGGCTGGAGCGGCGGACCGCGCTGATGCTGCTCTACTTCGCCGGAGTGCTCGGCGCGACCGTGGTGTTGCTGCTGCACGACGAGCTGTTCATGATCTTCGTCGCCGCCTGCTACGGCCTCGCGTTCCTGACCTTGCCGGGCTGGCTCGCCTACGCGGGCGCGGTGGTCGTGGGCGGGTTGTGGCTGGTGCCGCAGGGCACCGACGTCAAGGCGGCCGCCCTGATCAACCTCGGCGTGACCACCCCGATGGCGATCCTGGTCGGCTGGATCATCCGCGTGATGGAACGCGAGGTCATCCGCCGCCGCGAGATGCACGAGCGCGTCACGTCGTTGTCCGAGGAGAACGCCCGGCTCCAGGTGCTCGCCGAACGGGCCCGCGTGTCGCGCGAGATGCACGACACCGTCGCCCAGGGCCTCACCGGCATCGTGACGCAGCTCGAGGTGGCCGAGGAGCTGTCCTCGGCCGACGACGCGGTGCGCGGCCGGATCGCCACCGCCCGCCGGCTGGCCCGCGACAGCCTGGTCGAGGTGCGCCGGTCGATCGAGGCCCTGCGGCCGGGCCCGTTGCGCGACGGCCGGCTGAGCGAGGCGGTCGAACGCGCCGTGGACGCCTGGCGTTCCGAGCACGGCGTGGTGGCGACCTGCACGGTGACCGGGTCCGCCCGGCCGTTGAGCGCGGACACCGAGGTGGCCGTGCTGCGCTCAGCCCAGGAGGCTCTCGCGAACGCGGGCAGGCACGCCCGCGCCGGGCGGGTGGACGTCACACTGTCCTACATGGAGGACGTGGTGGTGCTGGACGTCATGGACGACGGCGTGGGCTTCGACCCGTCCGTGCGCGGCTTCGGCCTCACCGGGATGGAGGAACGCGTGTCCCTGCTCGGTGGCACCGTGACCGTGGAGTCGGCCCCTGGCAACGGAACCGCCGTCAACGTCACCCTGGACGCCCGGTGATCCGCCTCGTGGTGATCGACGACCACCCGGTGGTCCGCGACGGCCTGCGCGGCATGCTCGGCACTCAAGAGGACTTCGAGGTCGTCGGCGAGGCGGCGAGCGGCCTGGAGGCGCTGACCGTCATCGCGGCCGTGCGCCCGGACGTGGCCGTGACGGACCTCCGGCTGCCCGCGCCGAGCGGCGCGGACCTGGTGCGGCAGATCCGTTCGCTCGCTCCCGCGACGCGGGTGCTGGTGCTGACGACGCACGACACCGACGCCGACGTGCTGCCGACGATCGAGGCCGGCGCCATCGGCTACCTGCTGAAGGACGCGCCCCGCGAGGAGCTGTTCCGCGCGGTGCGGGCGGCGGCGCGCGACGAGACGGTCCTGTCGCCCTCGGTCGCGGCACGGCTGGTGCGCAAGGTGCACGCGCCGGTGCCCGTGTCGGCGTTGAGCAGCAGGGAACGCGAGGTGCTCGCGCTGGTCGCGCGGGGGAAGACGAACCGCGAGGTGGGGGCCGCGCTGCACATCAGCGAGGCGACGGTGAAGACGCACCTGCAGCACGTCTACGCGAAGCTGGAGGTGCCGGACCGGGCGTCGGCCGTGTCGGCCGCGCACCAGCGAGGGTTGATCTAGAAACGCGTGACGGCCTGCCGCCACCGCGCGATTCGTTCTAGGTAGCCACGACCGCCGGGGTCAGCGACGCCAGCGCCATCCGCGAGAGCAGCGCGGCCATCTGGTCCCGGTCGAGGTGGGCGCTGTGCGGCGTCGAGTTGATCAGCCCGAACACGGCGTGCGCCGCGGCACGCGCGGTCGGCTCGTCGAAGCCCGGCACCGTGCGCCGGATCGTCTCCACCCACACCTCGACGTACCGCCGCTGTAACGCCCGCACCCGCCGGCGGTCAGGGTCGGTCAGGTTCGCGAGGTTGCGCATCTGCACGGTGATGAGCGCCGGGTCGTCCAGCGCGAAGTCGACGTGCCACCCGATGAGCTCCCGCAACGCCTCGTCCGCGTCGGAGGCGGCGTCCACCCGGGACTGACCGCCGTCGAGCAGCCGTTCGGAGATCGACGTCAGCATCTCGCCGAGCATCGCGTCCTTGCTGCGGAAGTGCCGGTAGAGGGCGGGCCCCGAGATGCCCACGGCCGCACCGATGTCGTCGATGCCCACGCCGTGGAAGCCGTGGCGGGCGAAGAGCTCGGCCGCGGCGTTGAGGATCTGGTCCCGACGTGAGGGTTTGTCGACCACGGAAGGAGGTTAGCAGGCGTTTACCTGACCTCGGGTCCCACAATTCGAGGCGCGGGGCAACCTGGCGGAGCGGCAGGCGTCTTCCTAGTGGTTGAACCAATCTGAACTCTGGGGGAGTTCCATGATCAAGGCATTGCTGTGCACCGCCGTCGCCGGAGTGGTCGCCTTCTCGGGCGTCTCCACCGCGAACGCCGCCGAGACGGCGCCGATCGACATCCGGATGACGCTGGCCACGTCGCCCACGGCTTTCGAGAACGTCTATCCGGGCGGAACGTACTGGTCCACCCACGGGGAGTTCGACTTCTCGGTGCGGCTCAGGGACGTCGGGACGGAGAACCAGCAGGGCGTGACCGTGTTCCTCTCCGTGCCGGACACGCTCGACGTCCAGGTGCGGGGCGACGGCTGGACGTGTGAAGACACCGAGGGTGGCGTCGACTGCCATCACGCCGACCTCATGGTCCCGTACGAGGCGTGGCCGGAGTTGTACGTCCACGGCCTGCCGGACGACTACGTCCTGGACTCGATCGACGTCTACGCCACGACGGGCGACTACGAGGCGTCGCACGAGGGCGTGTACTACCAGAACGAAACGGTCGGCTGACCGGTTCTCATCGGCTGAAGAGCAGGGGTCCCTCCAGGGGCCCCTGCTTTTGTCATGCCCCGGACGGGTGGAATTTCCGCAGGTACAAGGCCTGGTTGTTGACTATTGACGAATACTTCACACAGGTCTTACTCGTGAGTAACGATTGCCGTGCACTGCATCACACCCTGCGGCCCCTTCGGGAGTCTTCGATGCGTCCTGCCCACTTCATCGCCTCGGTGGTCACCGCCGCCGCGGCCGTCATCGCGCTCGCCAACCCCGCGAGCGCCGCCGCCACCAACTACGTCGCGCTCGGCGACTCGTACGCCTCCGGCCTCGGGACCGGCAGCTACGACGGCGGCACCGGCGCCTGCAAGCGCGGCCCGCTCGCCTATCCAGCCCTGTACGCCCAGGCGACAGCCCCGGCGTCGTTCCGGTCCGTGGCCTGCTCGGGCGCGAAGACCGGCGACGTCGTCACCCAGGCCAACAACACCCTCGCCGCGTCCACCAACCTCGTCACGGTGCAGGTCGGCGGCAACGACGCCGGCTTCACCGACGTCATCACCACCTGCACGTTCGGCTCGGACCAGGACTGCGTCAACCGGGTGAACCAGGCCAAGACGTACGCCGCGAACACGCTTCCCGGGCTGCTCAACAACGTCTACGGCACCATCAAGGCGAAGTCGCCGTCGGCGCGCGTGGTCGTGCTCGGCTACCCGCGCATCTACAAGGTGCCGGGCTCCTGCAACGTCGGGCTGAGCGACACCAAGCGGGCGGCGATCAACTCCGGCAGCGACGCGTTGCACGCCACCATCAGCGCGCGGGCCGGGGCGGCCGGGTTCACCTACGTCGACGTGCGCGGGGCGTTCACCGGGCACGAGATCTGCTCGGGCAGCTGGTGGCTGAACAGCCTGAGCTGGCCGGTCGAGGAGTCGTACCACCCGAACCGCGCCGGGCACGCGAGCGGCTACCTGCCCGCTCTGCGGGCGGCGATCGGGTGAGGTATTCCGGAACGTGAGAGTGTCTGAAGACGTGCTTGACCTGCGTTCGGGTCACTCTCAAGCCGTTCCTGTGGACCGCTAGGTGAGCGGGCGTTAACATGGCCTTGTTAACGCCCGCTAACCTGAGGTCTGGGGAGCATGGACGCACCTGTCCTGCGCAGCGCCGCCGAGCCGTCGGACCGCTACGCCAAGGAGCACACCGCGCTCGTCGACGAGCTGCGCGGCAAACTCGCCGCCGCCGCGCGAGGCGGTTCCGAGAAGGCACGCCAGCGGCACGTCGACCGCGGCAAGCTGCTGCCGCGCGACCGCGTCGACACGCTGGTCGACCCCGGTTCGCCGTTCCTCGAACTGTCGCCATTGGCCGCCAACGGCATGTACGGCGACGAGGCCCCGGCCGCGGGCATCATCACGGGCGTCGGACGGGTGTCCGGCCGTGAGTGTGTGATCGTCGCGAACGACGCCACGGTCAAGGGCGGCACCTACTACCCCGTCACGGTCAAGAAGCACCTGCGCGCGCAGGAAGTGGCGCTGCAGAACAACCTTCCGTGCATCTACCTCGTCGACTCCGGTGGCGCGTTCCTGCCGAAGCAGGACGACGTGTTCCCCGACCGCGAGCACTTCGGCCGCATCTTCTACAACCAGGCCACGATGTCCGCGAAGGGCATCCCGCAGATCGCCGCCGTGCTCGGCTCGTGCACCGCCGGTGGCGCGTACGTGCCGGCGATGTCCGACGAGGCGATCATCGTCCGCAACCAGGGCACGATCTTCCTCGGCGGCCCGCCGCTGGTGAAGGCCGCGACCGGCGAGGTCGTCAGCGCGGAGGACCTCGGCGGCGGCGACCTCCACTCGCGCACGTCCGGCGTCACCGACCACCTGGCCGAGAACGACGCGCACGCGCTGCGGATGGTCCGCTCGATCATCTCGACGCTCGGCCCGCGCGTGCAACGGCCGTGGGACGTCACGAAGACCGAGGCGCCGGCCGTCACGGACGATCTCTACGGTGTCGTGCCAACGGATTCCCGGACGCCGTACGACGTGCGCGAGGTGATCGCGCGGGTCGTCGACGGCTCGAAGTTCCAGGAGTTCAAGAAGGAGTACGGGCAGACGCTCGTCACCGGTTTCGCGCGCATCCACGGCCACCCGGTCGGCATCGTCGCGAACAACGGCATCCTGTTCGGCGAGTCGGCGGTGAAGGGCGCGCACTTCATCCAGCTGTGCGACAAGCGCTCCATCCCGCTGGTGTTCCTGCAGAACATCACCGGCTTCATGGTCGGCCGCGAGTACGAGGCGGGCGGCATCGCCAAGCACGGCGCCAAGATGGTGACGGCGGTGGCGTGCGCGCGTGTCCCGAAGTTCACCGTGATCATCGGCGGCAGCTTCGGCGCCGGAAACTACTCGATGTGCGGCCGGGCGTACTCGCCGCGGTTCCTGTGGATGTGGCCCAACGCGCGCATCTCCGTGATGGGCGGCGAGCAGGCCGCGTCCGTGCTGGCGACGGTCCGCCGCGACCAGCTCGGCGACGACTGGTCCACAGAGGACGAAGAGGCGTTCAAGGCGCCGATCCGCCAGCAGTACGAGGACCAGGGCAACCCGTACTACTCGACCGCGCGGCTGTGGGACGACGGCGTGATCGACCCGCGCGACACCCGCACGGTGCTCGGCCTCGCGTTGTCCAGTGCGGCCAACGCCCCCATCGACGATGTTTCCTACGGCGTCTTCCGGATGTGATCATGTTCGACAGCGTTCTGGTGGCGAACCGCGGGGAGATCGCGGTCAGGGTGATCCGCGCGCTGCGGTCGCTCGGGATCCGTTCCGTCGCCGTGTACTCCGACGCGGACGCCGAGGCGTTGCACGTCAAGCTCGCGGACGAGGCCGTGCGGATCGGCCCGGCCGCCGCCCGCGAGAGCTACCTGTCCATCGAGAAGATCGTCCAGGCCGCCGTTTCCACCGGCGCGCAGGCGATCCACCCCGGCTACGGCTTCCTGGCCGAGAACACGGCGTTCGCCGCCGCTTGTGACGATGCCGGGATCGTGTTCGTCGGACCGCCCGCGTCGGCGATCGACGCCATGGGCGACAAGATCCGCGCGAAACTGACCGTGTCGGCGGCGGGCGTCCCGGTGGTGCCCGGCCGCACGCGCGAGAACATGTCCGACGACGAGATCGCCGACGCCGCGCTGGAGATCGGCTTTCCCGTGCTGCTCAAGCCTTCCGCCGGTGGTGGCGGCAAGGGCATGCGCCTGGTGCACGAGGAGTCGGCGCTGCGCGAGGCGATCGAGTCCGCACGACGGGAGGCGCGCGGCTCGTTCGGCGACGACACGCTGCTGATCGAGCGGTTCATCACGAACCCGCGCCACATCGAGATCCAGGTCCTGGGCGACGCGCACGGCACCGTGATCCACCTCGGTGAGCGCGAGTGCAGCCTCCAGCGGCGGCACCAGAAGATCATCGAAGAGGCACCGTCGCCGTTCCTCACGCCCGAGATGCGCGAGGCGATGGGCTCGGCGGCAGTCGACGCGGCGAAGTCCGTCGGCTACGTCGGCGCGGGCACCGTCGAGTTCATCGTGGACGGTGCGTCCGGTGACTACTTCTTCATGGAGATGAACACCCGGCTGCAGGTCGAGCACCCGGTGACCGAGATGGTCACGGGCGTCGACCTGGTCGAGTGGCAGCTCCGGGTCGCGTCGGGCGAGGAGCTCGACCTGACCGTTGAGCTGCGAGGACATTCGGTCGAGGCGCGCGTCTACGCCGAGGACCCTGCCCGCGGGTTCCTGCCGACCGGCGGTCGCGTGCTGGCGTTGAGTGAACCGGCCGACGTCCGCGTGGACTCCGGTCTGTACGAGGGACTCGTCGTCGGTTCGGACTACGACCCGATGCTCGCCAAGGTGATCGCGCACGGCCGCACCCGCGAAGAGGCGCTCCGCAAGCTCGACCACGCGCTCGGCAAGATGGTGCTGCTCGGCGTCACGACGAACATCCCGTTCCTGCGCGCACTCCTGCGTGATCCGGACGTTCGTGCGGGCGCGCTCGACACCGGTCTGGTCGAACGGAAGCTGGACGCGCTGACGTCGGCCGAGATCCCCGACGAGGTGTACGTCGCGGCCGGCCTGGAGCGCTCGCTGCAGCCGCACGGCGACGACCCGTGGGACCAGCCCGGCGGCTGGCGCGTCGGCGAGCACGCCTGGACGACCTGGCGGATCAACGACGTCGACGTGCGCGTGCGCGGCGAGGAAGTCGTTGTGGGCGCTGGAGAACCGGTTCGTGCGCGCGCACGCCGTGAAGGCGCCGACCTGCTCGTCGGCTCCCGCCGGTACGCGATGGCCCGCGAAGGTGACGTGCTGTGGCTCGGCCACGACGGCGCTTCCTGGGCGTTGGTCGAGGCCGAGTTCCTGGTCGGTGCCGCCGAGGGCGCGCAGGCGTCCGGCGGCCCGGTGAAGTCCCCGATGCCCGGCACCGTGCTCGTGGTTCGAGCGCGGCAGGGCGACGAGGTGACCGCCGGTCAAGCGTTGTTCGTGGTCGAGGCCATGAAGATGGAGCACACCGTGACCGCACCGGTCGACGGCGTGCTCGCCGAAGTGCACGTGCAAGCAGGCCAGCAGGTCAGACTCGACCAGGTGCTGGCCCTCGTCGTCTCTCACGAGGAGTGACAGTGATGTTGGACTTCAGGCTCCCGAGCGAGTACGAGGACCTGCGCAAGACCGTCGAGGAGTTCGCGCGCGACGAGGTGGCGCCGGTCATCGGCGACTTCTACGAGCGCTGCGAGTTCCCGTACGAGATCGTCGCGAAGATGGGGCAGATGGGCCTGCTCGGCCTGCCGTTCCCCGAGGAGCACGGCGGCATGGGCGGCGACTACTTCGCCCTGTGTCTCACCCTGGAGGAGCTCGCGCGCGTCGACTCGTCGGTCGCGATCACGGTCGAGGCGGCGACCTCGCTGGGCGCCATGCCGATCTACCGCTACGGCACCGACGCGCAGAAGGCCGAGTGGCTGCCTTCCCTGACGTCCGGGGAGAAGCTCGGCGCGTTCGGCCTCACCGAGCCCGGCTCCGGTTCCGACGCCGGGGCGTTGGCGACCACCGCGCGCCTCGACGGCGACGAGTGGGTCATCAACGGCACCAAGGCGTTCATCACGAACTCCGGCACGGACATCACCGGCCTCGTCACCGTCGCCGCCGTCACGGGCACCCTCCCGGACGGCCGCAAGGAGATCTCCTCGATCATCGTCCCGTCCGGCACCCCGGGCTTCACGGTGTCGAAGAAGTACTCCAAGGTCGGCTGGTCCGCCTCCGACACCCGCGAACTGTCCTTTCAGGACTGCCGGGTGCCCGCCGCGAACCTGCTCGGCGAACGTGGCCGCGGCTTCGCCCAGTTCCTGCGCACGCTCGACGAGGGCCGCGTCGCCATCGCCGCGCTGTCGGTCGGTCTCGCCCAGGGCTGCGTGGACGAGTCGGTCCGCTACGCCCACGAGCGCGAGACGTTCGGCAACAAGATCGGCACGTACCAGGCGATCCAGTTCAAGCTGGCCGAGATGGAGGCCCGCGTGCACACCGCGCGTCTCGCCTACTACGAGGCCGCGTCCCGGATGCTGCGCGGCGAGCCGTTCAAGAAGCAGGCGGCCATCGCGAAGCTCGTCTCGTCCGAGGCCGCGATGGACAACGCCCGTGACGCCACGCAGATCTTCGGCGGCTACGGCTTCATGAACGAGTACCCGGTCGGCCGGTTCTACCGCGACGCCAAGATCCTGGAGATCGGCGAGGGCACCTCCGAGGTGCAGAAGATGCTGATCGCCCGCGAGCTCGGTTTCTAGCGGGGGCGGCCCGGAATCGAGCCGGGACGGGTTGCTAGTCCATTCCATCTAAAATAGTTCGAATCCACCGGTCCCGAACGGTCTGTCCGGCTAGCGTCGTCTGCCTTCCGCACGAGTGTGAGGGTGCAGATGACGGACAGCCGGACAGAGCCCGTTTTTCCCGGTTCGCAGGTATTGCTCGAAGTCATTCGCGGTCTGTGCGACCGGCCGGGTTTCTTCTACCGGAGCAAGACCGAGGAAGTGGTCGGCGACCAGCCGCTACCGCTGCTCTACCTGGAGAGCGAAGCCAGTCCGACGGCATTCCTGCGCGCTCTCGAACACCGGCTCGACGAAGGCCGGCCGGCAATTCCGCACGCCTACGTCGACCTGTCCTCGGTGGCGGCGGAAGTCGCCAAGCGCTGGCCGCCGGAGACGCGCGAGACACCGCCGTTGCTGCCGTTGCTGCACGTGCTGAGCGACCGGCTGGGCGAGGTCCACGTCGGCTCGGAAAGGCTCACGCGGTTCGACCACTACCGCCTGGTCGACTGGCTCACCAGCAAGCGGCTGCCGCGCAAACCCGGCCGCGACGACCGGGCGAGCGTGATCGAGCTGCTGCGGCAGTGGACCGGGAAGACCGCGCAGGGCGGCGAGGAGGTCAACCGGGCCGTCGACGCGTTCATCCCCGGCCTGGTGACGCGGCTGGGGCTCGGGCTCGTCGCGTGGGTCGGCAGCAAGGTCGGCTTCCGGTGGCTCGCCAAGCGGGTGCCGGGCCTCTCCCGCGAGTCGAAGTGGTTCATGCGGCAGAACTTCGCGCTGCCCAACCACTCCATCGAGTTCCTCGGGTTCGCCGAACGCCTCACGCTGGGCAGGCGCGAGTCGGAGAACGAGGAGCAGATCAAGCTGCTGCTCGTGCACGCGTTCCTGGAGGACCTGCGGATCGCGTACCGGCGGCGGCCGCGGATCCTGCCGCGGCGGGCCGGCTGGCGGCGCACCGCGTACATCCCCGTGCTGCTCGACGGCGTGACGGAGGACAACGGCGGCTGGGAGCTGCTGGAGCTGATCAACGACGTCCGCAACGAGACCGGCGAGATCGACCCGCTGCTGGTGATCGCGGCCAGCTCGGTGCAACCCGCGCTCTCGCAACGCCTCGCTACCACGCCGGTCGCGCCGGACGAGACGGCGGACGCGCTCGCGACGTGGCGGGAGGAGCTGCCGCGCAAACGGCAGATGCTCGCCCCGGACGCCCGCTACCTGATGATCAAGCTGCCGTTCCCCAGCCCGGACAAGAAGAAGTGGAAGGGCGCGCCGGCGTTCCAGGCCGCCGCGCCGCGCTGGCTCGCCAAGTCGCGCAGGCTGGAGGCGATCATCGCGGTGATCGTCCTGGTGCTGCTCGTGCCGGGGTTCGTGACCGTGCGGAACCACTTCGAGCTGAACTGCTCGATCGTCGGCTCCGCGACCTCACCGGGGGTGTCGACCCGGCTGATGGACGTCGACGGCAACGTCGAATGCCTGGGCTACAGCGACAACAGCGGCCAGGTCTTCGGCGCGAACGAACGGCTGAGGTGGACCCAGCAGGCCGTGTTCACGCAGAACGAGGAGGCGGAACGGCTGCACGGCACCAATCCCGCGCGCCCGCTCGTCTCGTTGCTCTACTTCTCGAGCCTCACCCACAAGGACAGCAACCCGGACGCCGACCACTCGCGCGCCGAGGAGCTCGAAGGCATGCTGCTCAAGCAACGGCAGCAGAACGACAGGTCGAGCAGCGGGCCGTTGCTGCGCATCGTGGTCGCCAACGGCGGCGGCATGATGAAGCGCGCCCACGACGTGCTGCGCGACATGGTCGCCCCGTTGCTGGACAGGGATCCCAGCATCATCGGCGTGATCGGTCTCGACCGCAGCGTCAAGCAGACCCAG
Source organism: Lentzea sp. CA-135723 (assembly GCF_050936595.1). Taxonomy (NCBI): domain Bacteria; kingdom Bacillati; phylum Actinomycetota; class Actinomycetes; order Pseudonocardiales; family Pseudonocardiaceae; genus Lentzea; species Lentzea sp. CA-135723. The sequence goes on from NZ_JBNJMK010000001.1 coordinate 6,851,263, forward strand.
GAGGTCATCGCCTCGCTCGGGTCGCTCGGCGTGCCGACCATCGGCACCACCCTCACCGAGGCGTCGCTGCCGGACCTCTCGGCCACCTACTTCCAGCTCATCCCCGGCAACGCGCGGCAGGCGGACCTCGTGCGCCGCTACGCCCAGCACGTCGGCGCCACCAAGGTGACGATCCACCACCCGAAGCTCGGCCAGGACGACGTCTACCTCACCGACCTGGTCGGCCTGCTGGGCGGCGAGCTCGCGCGGGCGCAGGTGAAGTTCCAGGCGGACGAGTGGAACGTCAGCCCGCAGGAGGTGTCGTCGCAGTGCGTCGAGGACCACTCCTCCGAGCTGGTGTTCTTCGCGGGCCGCGAGGAGGACTTCGGCGAGTTCCTGCGCGCGGTCGGCAAGGACTGCTACGACAAGAACCGGTTGCCGCGCATCCTCGCCGACGACGCGATCATCCGGTTCATCGCGCAGAAGGCCAGCCGCGTGCAGGACTCGCTGGCCGGCATGCGGGTGTCGTACGTGAGCATGGCCGGGCTGATCGTGCTGGCGGGCAAGGCCTGCGTGGCGGGCAAACCGGACCCGCGCGCCCGCGGCGGTCTGCCGCTGGACGCGTTCTGCGCGGGCTACTCCAAGCTGGCCCAGGAGATCCAGGAGTCGCCGCTGCCCGCCGAGGACCGGCCGGTCAAGCCGTGGCCGGGCGAGCACATGGGCGTCGCCTACGACGCGGCCGGGCTGTTCCTCGACGCCGTGACGCGTGCGTCTTCGCGGCGGGCCAGCAGCACGCCGCACCGAGGGGCGGTCGGGGCGGAGTTCCGGGAGCTGGAGTTCTACGGGGCGACCGGGCGGACGGACTTCAAGAAGTCACGGGTGGGGGAGGCGCGCAACTTCACCATCCTGGAGGTCACCGACCTGCACGACTACGAGCAGCAGCCGACGTGCGTGTTCCTGACCGGCGACCTCTACGGCCCGGACACGCCCAGGCTGCCGAACGGCTGCCCGGCCTGAGCCGGCTACACCTTGCTCGCCACCACCGTGTAGTTCTCGGCCTCGGGGTTGAACGTGCTCGTGTCCGTCCGAAGTCCGACCTGGTGCAACTCGGCTTCGAGCTCGTCGTGCCGGTAGGGCCAGCACGACAGCAGTTCCGAGCGGACGAGAACCGGCCCGGTCGCGTCGACCTGCGCGACCGCGATCTCGATGTGGTGCTCCTGCTCCCAGAGCGGGGCGATCTCCCAGCGGTAGACCACGACGGCATCACGGCCGTTCCGGCGGACGAGCCGGTCGGTGATGTCCAGCCGGGAACCCCTGGCCCTCACGAGCTCCCACGTGCGGGAGGTGAGCACCAGGCGCCCGCCGCGGCGCAGCAGCCGTGCCATCGACTCCAGAGCGGCAACCCTGCCTCTGGCGCCCGCGGCGTGGTGCAACGAGTTGCCGACGCAGAACACCACGTCGAAGGTGGCGTCGTCGAAGTGGCCGGGCAGCTCCTCCCAGTCCGCCCGCACCGTCCGGACAGACGTCCCGAACTCCTCGGACAACTCCGCGGTCCGGCGAACCATCGCTTCGCTGGCGTCGGTCGCGACGACCCGCGCACCAAGACAGGCGAGGCCGACCGCCAGCTGCCCGGTTCCGCACGAGCAGTCGAGGACGTCGGTGCCGGGCGGCAGGAGACCGAGGACGTCGCCGAACGACGCGGCGAACTCGGCCGGAGTCAGCTTCGCATCGGAGATGAGCCACTCGTACACCTCGGCGAGCTCGCCGTAACCCGTCACTGCTGCTACCTCCGTCACGCGACAGACCCGCGGTGGCGCATCAGTACATCAGCGGACCAAGCCGGTCCACCAACGGTTTTCGCGGGACGGTGGTCAGAGCTTCGGCACCGCGCGGTCGATGATCGAGGCGAAGTCGGTGGACCTGGGGAGCGTCCCGAAGGCGACTCCCCAGTCCCCGCCGAGCCGCGAGGACAGGAACGCGTCCGCCACCGCCGGATGCCCGTGCTTCACCAGCAACGCGCCCTGCAGGATCAACGCCATCTTCTCCACCACGCGCCGCGCCTGCGACTGGTCCACATCGGACAAGGCGGTGCCGAGCTCGTTCAACGCCCTGTCGATCCGCCGGTCCACCCCGGTGACCTCGGCCAGGAACTCCTGCACCGACTCGGGTTCCTTCTGCATGGCCCGCAGCACGTCCAGCGCCGCGACGTTGCCGGAGCCCTCCCAGATCGACATCAGCGGTGACTCGCGGAACAGCCGCGGCATCCCGCTGTCCTCGATGTACCCGTTGCCGCCCAGGCACTCCAACGCCTCCGCGGCGTGCACCGGCCCGCGCTTGCACACCCAGTACTTGATGATCGCGAGCCCGAGCCGCGGCCGGTTCGACGCCAGCCACATCGCCGTGGTGGTCGCCGCCTCCGACTCGATCGCGAGGTCCGCCAGCACGTTGCGCATGGCCGGCTGGTCGATCAGGTAGCTGCCGAACGCCTTGCGGTGCGCCGCGTGGTGCGCGGCCTGCCGCAGCCCCAGCCGCATGCCCGCCGCCGTGCCGAGCACGCAGTCGAGCCTCGTCATGTTGACCATCTCGATGATCGTGCGCACGCCGCGGCCCTCGTCGCCGATCCGGTGCGCGAACGCCTCGTCGTACTCGATCTCGGCGGAGGCGTTGGACTTGTTGCCCAGCTTGTCCTTCAGGCGCTGCAGGAAGAACCGGTTGCGCGTGCCGTCCGGGAGCACCCGCGGCACGAGGAAGCAGGTGAGACCGCCGGGTGCCTGCGCGAGCGTCAGGAACACGTCCGACATCGGCGCCGACGTGAACCACTTGTGCCCGGTCAGCACGTAGCCGTCCGCGACCGGCCGGGCCGTCGTGGTGTTCGCGCGGACGTCCGAACCGCCCTGCTTCTCGGTCATCGACATGCCCGCGATCAGGCCCTGCTTCGACAGCGGCGCGCGCAGGCCGAAGTCGTAGTTCCGCGCTGTGAGAAGGGGTTCGTGACTTCCGGCCAGTTCCGGCGCCACGCGCAAAGCGGGCACCGACGCGTAAGTCATCGAAATCGGGCAACCGTGGCCGGCCTCGACCTGGGACCACACGTAGAACCTGGCCGCACGCTCCAAATGCCCACCGTCGACATAGGCGTGCAAACCGTGCGTAACGGCGACGTTCATCAGTTCGTGCCACGCCGGGTGAAACTCGACCTCGTCGATCCGGTTCCCGAACCGGTCGTGGGTGTGCAGCACCGGCGGGTGGGTGTTCGCGAGCCTGCCGTGCTCCTGCCACTCGTGGCTGCCGGCGAGCTTCCCCAACGAGTGCAGTTCGGCGTCGTCGACCCAGCTGAGCAGGGCAGGATCGTCCGCGACGTCGTGACCGCTCAGCGGCGGAACCTGGTTGGTCACCTCGTGCGTTGCCATGCCTCGCACGTTACTACTCGCAAGTAACTTCGGACAGTCCGCGAGGGAAGATCGCTGGCCCATTCGGGCTTTTGGGCGTGCCAACGGCGCTGACGAGGAATAACGTCGCAGTCGTGAGTGACCATGGGCACAGCTCGGCCGTGGCTGCGCTGAGCGCGCAGTACGCCGCGATGCGCGAAGGTGCGCCGGTGCGGCTCGCGAAGAAGACGTCGAACCTCTTCCGGTTCCGGGCCGATCAGGCCGGCGGACTCGACGTCGGCAGGTTCGACCAGGTCCTGTCCGTGGACCCGGTCGGACGCACCGCACAGGTGCAGGGCATGACCACCTACGAGAACCTCGTCGCCGCGACACTTCCCCACGGTCTGATGCCGTTGGTGGTGCCGCAGCTCAAAACCATCACCATCGGCGGTGCGGTAGCGGGGCTGGGCATCGAGTCCACGTCCTTCCGCAACGGGTTGCCGCACGAGTCCGTGCGGGAGCTGGAGATCCTCACCGGCGACGGCGAGATCGTCGTCTCCAAGCCGGACGACGACCTGTTCCGCGCGTTCCCCAACTCCTACGGAACGCTCGGATACGCGCTGCGGCTGGAGATCGAGCTCGAACCGGTGCGCAACCACGTGCGGCTGCGGCACGTGCCGTTCGGGTCGTTCGAGGAGCTCACCGCCGTCATCCAGGAGGTCTGCGAGGACGGCTCGGCGGACTTCGTCGACGGCACGGTCTTCTCACGGGGTGAGATGTACCTGACGCTCGGGCACTACGCCGACATCGCGCCGTACACGTCCGACTACACCGGCAACCAGATCTACTACCGGTCGATCCAGAAGCGCCGCACCGACCACCTGACGATCCACGACTACCTGTGGCGCTGGGACACCGACTGGTTCTGGTGCTCCAGGGCGTTCGGCGCGCAGAACCCCGTCGTCCGTCGCATGTGGCCGAAGCGGTACCTGCGTTCGGACGTGTACCGCAAGCTGGTGGCCAAGCACCGGCAGCTCAGGCCGCGCGTGGACGTCGAACCGGTGATCCAGGACGTGGAGATCCCGGTCGGTGGACTCGCCGACTTCCTCGACTTCTTCGACCGCGAGATCGGCATCGCGCCGGTGTGGCTCTGCCCGGTGCGGCTGCGCGACACCACGGGCTGGCCGCTCTACCCGATGGACGCGGACACGTTGTACGTGAACGTCGGGTTCTGGTCGGAGGTCCCGGTTCGCCCGGGGGAGAAGATGGGTGACCGCAACCGGCTGATCGAGCGCGAGGTGGCGCGGCTGGGTGGCCACAAGTCGCTGTACTCGGACTCCTACTACACCGAGGACGAGTTCTGGCGGCACTACAACGGTTCGCACTACCGGTCCGTGAAGGCCCGGTACGACCAGACGAACCGCCTGCCTGATCTGTACGCCAAGTGTGTCAGGGGACGATGAATGCGGTTGGCCTCCGTTTTCCAGCGCATCACCGGTGGCGGCGACGTCCGCTTCCAGGCCTACGACGGCACCACCGCGGGACCTTCCGCGGCACCGGTGTCCATCGACATCAAAACACCGGAAGCCCTGTCCTACCTGGCTTCCGCGCCAGGTGAGCTCGGCCTCGCCCGCGCCTACGTCACGGGCCACCTGGAGATCCTCGGCGACGTGCACGCGGGTCTCGCCCAACTCTCCGACTTCTCGTTGCGCCACCTCCCGGTGCTGCAACGCCTGGAGCTCGTCCGGTTCCTCGGCGGCGTCCGCCTGTCGCACAAGGTGGCCCCGCCGCCGCAGGAGACCCGCCTGCACGGCCTGCGGCACTCGAAGGCCCGCGACTCGCAGGCCATCGCCCACCACTACGACGTCTCGAACCAGTTCTACGAGTGGGTCCTCGGCCCGTCGATGGCCTACACCTGCGCGGTCTACCCGACCGCGGAGTCCACTTTGGAGGACGCCCAGTTCGCCAAGCACGACCTGGTGGCCCGCAAGCTGGGGCTTCGTTCGGGCATGAAGCTGCTCGACGTCGGCTGCGGCTGGGGCGGCATGGTCATGCACGCGGCCCGCGAGTACGGCGTGCGCGCCATCGGCGTGACGCTGTCGCGCAACCAGGCGGAGTGGGCGCAGAAGGCGATCGTCGACGCCGGCCTCTCGGACCTGGCCGAGGTGCGGCACCTCGACTACCGCGACGTCCGCGAGACGGGCTTCGACGCCGTGTCGTCCATCGGCCTCACCGAGCACATCGGCAAGGCCAAGCTGCCGGCGTACTTCTCGGCGCTGTACCGCAAGCTCAAGCCGGGCGGCCGCCTGCTCAACCACTGCATCACCAGGCCGGACAACAAGCAGAAGGCCCTGTCGGGCCCGTTCATCAACCGCTACGTGTTCCCGGACGGCGAGCTCGTCGGCCCGGGACACCTGGTGTCGCTGATGCACGACACCGGGTTCGAGGTGCGGCACGAGGAGAACATCCGCGAGCACTACGCCCTGACGCTCGCCGCGTGGGGCCGCAACCTCGAGGAGCACTGGGACGAGGCCGTTCGCGAGGTGGGTGAGGCACGGGCACGGGTGTGGCGGCTGTACCTCGCGGCGTCGCGGCTCGGGTTCGACCGCAACAACATCCAGCTGCACCAGGTGCTCGGGGTGAAGCTGGACGGGACGACGTCGCACATGCCGTTGCGCCCGGACTGGCTCTCCTGATCTTCGGCAAAGCTAAAGTGTAATCTTCGGCAGATGTAAAGCCGACGGATCGGCAGATCTAAAGTCAGCGGTATGATGCAGGAGTGCGAGAAGGCATCGACTACAGGCCACGACGTGCGACGGAACGGGTGACCGAGGCAATGTCGGACACCCGTGTCGTCGTGGTGAACGGCGCGCGTCAAGTGGGCAAGAGCACGCTGGCGGACAGAGTGCTCCGAGAGCGCGGAGGCGTGGCACGTCTGCTGGACGACGGCGTCACTCGAGCGGCTGCCGAGTCAGACCCGTCCGCGTTCGTCCGGCACGACGGGTTGATGCTGATCGATGAAGTCCAGCGGGTGCCGGACCTCTGGCTCCAGATCAAGTACGAGGTAGACCGCGACCAGCGGCCGGGTCAGTTCCTGCTGACAGGTTCGGCCCGGCTGCTGGCACTGCGCAGCCTGCCGGATGCCCTTCCTGGGCGTTCGGAGACGATCGAACTGTGGCCGTTCTCCCAAGGTGAGATCGACGGCGCACCTGATGGCTTCGTCGACGCGGTCTTCGACAGGGGTGCTGATCTCAGGGCCGAAGTCGGCGAACTGCGCAAGAAGGACTACCTGGCGCGTGCTGCCAGGGGTGGATATCCAGAAGCCTTGCGACGGGACAGTCCACGGCGGCGCGCCCGGTTCTTCAACGACTACCTCGCTGATCTGATCACGCGTGACGTGAAGCAGGTGGCCGACATCGAACGAGCGGGTGACATGCGCACTCTCATGTCGCTGCTGGCGGCGCAGACCAGCGGTCTGCTGAGTTTCAACCGGCTGTCCGGTGATCTCGAACTGAGCGCACCGACAGTGCGGCGATATGTGGAGATCCTCGAGACGATCTACTTGGTGCGCACGGTGCCGGCTTGGTCGGCCAACTTGACGACGCGGGCCTTGGCGACCCCCAAGGTGTTCTTCGTCGACTCCGGGATCGCGGCGCACCTGGGAGCAGGCGAGGGGGCGCTGCTGGAGAACTTCGTGCTCGGTGAACTGGCACGTCAGCTGACGTGGTCGGAAACGCTCGCCACCTTGCACCACTACCGCGATCGCGACCAGTACGAGGTCGACGCGGTGCTGGAGGACAACAGGGGACGAGTGATCGGGATCGAGGTCAAGGCCGCGGAAACCGTCAGGGGTGACGACTTCCGCGGCCTGCGCTTGTTGCAACGACGATTGGGTGACAGGTTTCAGGCGGGGTTCGTTCTGTACACCGGACCCGAGTCCTTCAGCTTCGGCGACGGCATGACCTGTCTGCCGATCTCGGCCCTCTGGACCACCTAGCTCAGCTGGCCCACGATCTGCTTGGCCGTGTTGGACGGGATGGCGAACCCGATCCCGACGCTGCCCGCCTCCCCGCTGCTCGACGCCGGCGAGTAGATCGCCGAGTTGATGCCGACCAGCTCACCGGCCGCGTTCACCAGCGCACCACCGGAGTTGCCGGGGTTGATCGACGCGTCGGTCTGGATCGCCTGGTACGACACGGGCTGCGAGCGGCGGGTCTCGCCCGGCACGGTCACCTTGCGGTCCAGCGCCGACACGATGCCGGTCGTCACGGTGCCCTGCAGGCCCGACGGCGAGCCGATGGCCATCACCGCGTCACCCACCTTCACCGAGTCGGAGTCCGCCCACTTGATCGGGGTGAGGCCCGAGGCGCCGGACACCTGCAGCACGGCGAGGTCGGAGGTGGCGTCGGCGTTCACGACGGTGGCCGGGAGTTCGCGGCCGTCGTTGAACTTCACCGTGATCTGGCCGCCGGCCGCGGCGATCACGTGGTTGTTGGTGAGGATCTTGCCGTCGGCGGAGAGGATCACGCCGGAGCCGAGGCCGTTGCCGACGTTCACCTGCACCACGGAGGGCAGGACGCTAGAGGCGACGGTGCTCCAGTCCTGTGTGGACGTGTTGGAGATCGTCTGCGCGGAGACGGAGGACGAGGCGGCGGGGGTGTCCGGGGAGGCGATCACCGCTCCGGTGACGCCGCCGAACAGGCCGGCGACGAGTGCCGCGGCCGTCAGCATCGGGGCCGTCCGCCGCCAGAACTTCGGCGCGGCGACGGGCTGCGGTTCCACCAGTGACCCGCTCATCGCGGGGAAGCTCTGCTCGGTCATGGCTCCAACGATGGACCCCGACCTTGTGAGCAACCTGTGCCGAAACCCTGGAAAACCCTGATAAGAACTAGCTGAGAAGCAGGGAGGAGACCTCTGAGGCGCGCAGCGGCGGCCCGAAGTGCGGCCCCTGCCCACCCGTCACGCCCAGCGCCGCCAGCCGCGCGGCCTCGGCGTCGGTCCGCACGTCGTCCGCGTAGAGCGGCAGCCGCAGGATCGACGCCCACCCCAGCAACGCCTCCGCGGCGCTCGACTCCAGCCGGTTCGCGCCGTCGTCCAGCCCGTGCACGACGGCACCGGTGAACTTCACGCCGGACAACGGCAGCTGCCGCAGCCGGTCGACGCCCACGTTGCCGCCGTTCACCTGGTCCAGCACGAGGCCGATGCCGCGTTCGGCGAGGATGGTCAGCTCGTCCAGCTGCTCGTCGTTCAGCAACGCGGGCAGGTGCTCGTGCAGTTCGAAGCGCAGCAACGCCGGCGGCAGGCCGGTGCGGTCGAGCACGCGGGCGACCTCGGCGACGAGCTCGGGTTCCTGGCACAGCCGGGGTGGCAGGTCGATCGACAGCGCGGGCATCCGGTCACCCAGCGCGAGGTGCCAGTCGCCGGCGTGCCGGCACGCCTCCTCCAGCGCCCAGCTCACCAGGCGGACGATCATGCCGTTGTTCGACGACTGGTCGAGGAACGCGTCGGGGCACAGCACCCCGCGGTCCGGGTGCTCCCAGGCGATCTTGGCCTCCAGCGCGAGCACCGAGCCGTCCGCGAGCGAGTAGAGCGGCAGGTAGTCGACGCGGAACTGGCCTTCCTCCAACGCACCGGGGATCGAGGCCGCCAGCGCGTACCGCTCCTTGTCGTGCACGTCCCGTTCGCGGTCGTACAACGCCCACTGCGCCTTGCCGTCGCGCTTGGCCCAGCCGACCGTCACGTCCGCCGCGCGCAGCAGGTCCGTCGCGTCACCGCCGCGCGCCGCCCGTGCCACGACGCCGATGCTGGTCGTCACGCCGACGCCGTGCGGGCCGATCCAGATCGGTTCCTCCAGCAGCGCCGTGAACTCCTCGACCAGGGCCACGACGCTGCGCACGTCCTGTGGATCCCGCACCAGCACGGCGAACTCGTCCTCGCCGATCCGCGCGACCTTCGCGATCTCCTCGGTGAACACGGATCTCAGGTGCGTGGCGACGTGCATCAGCACCCGGTTGCCCGCCTCGTGCCCGAACGCGTCGTTCACGCCGCGGAACCCGTCGATGTCGACCTGCACGAGCGCGAGCGTCTCCGGGCCCTTCGAACCGACCGCGCCCTCCAGCCAGCCGAGGAACTGCGCGCGGTTCGGCAGGCCCGTCTGCACGTCGTTGAGGCTCTGCCGGACGAGCTGCGTCTGCAACGCCCGCATCTCGCTCATGTTCTCGATCATGGTGACGAGGTACGGCGGGGTGCCGTCGTCCTCGCGCACCACGGAGATCGCCATGTGCGTCTGGATCGTCTCGCCGTCGCTGCGGACCATCCGCTTCTCGACCCTGACGTTGTCGTGCTCGGACGCGATCAGCCGAATGGTCAGCTCGCGCAGCCCCGCGCGGTCGTCCGGGTGCACGAGGTCGCGGCCGCTCATCTCGCGGACGTCCTCGTGCTTGTGGTCGAGCATCGCGAGCAACGCCTCGTTCACGTCGATGATCTCGCCCTTGAGGTCGCTCACGACGATGCCGAACGCCGAGCTCTCGAAGATCGCCCGGAACTTCGCCTCGCTCGCCCTGACCGCGCTCTCGGCCCTGCGCATCGCGGTGATCGCGGCGGTGCGGCTGAGCTCCTGCTGGTCGAGCGTGCGGTCGCGCAGGCCCTCGGCGTACCCGGCGGCGAGCGCGGCCAGCTGGGCCGGCGTGACCGCCGTGTGCTCACCGAGGTGCGCGAGCGAGGCCTCCAGCGTCGCGGAGGAGATGAAGTGGTGCTCGACCATCGACCGGCCGACGAGCCGCGCCTCGTTCACCCCAGCACCCAGCAACTGCTCGACGTACCCGCCCAGCAGTTGCACGAGCTTGTCGCGCGTCAGGTTCGCGACGAGGGTGTTGGAGATCGCCGCTGCCCATGCAACGGCCGGCTCGCGGCTGTCGACCATGTTCATTCAGCTTCGGTGGCCATTCGTGGGGACCGGGGTGATCTGCTGATCGATCGTCGGACGCCAATCGATACGCCTGCTCAGCCCACTGCCCGACGGATTCGGTCGAACGGGTGACAACCCGGTCGGCACCACCACCGGGTGTGGGCCCAACAGACAAGCTTACTGATCACTCAGCACCTGTCCAACCGAACCTCGAATCCCGGTCGGGAATCAGCAGTTCGGCCACGAATTCACTCGATGGAACTAATGAATCACCTTGCTGAAGGCGAGCGGACCAATTGTGAGGGGGTCTGTCTCAACGTCGAACAACGGTGTGTAGCCGGTCGCCAGGTAGAGTCCTTTCGCCTCCGGTTGACGCGGCCCGGTCGTGAGGTAGATCCGGCTGTATCCAAACGTTCGCGCTTCTGCCTCCAGTTCCAGGAGCACCCGGCGCGCCAATCCACGCCGGCGATGCCCGGAATGCGTCCAGATCCGCTTCATCTCGGCCGTCTCGTCGTCGTAGCGCATGAACGCGCCGCCCGCGACGGCCTGGCCCGCCTCCAGGAGCAGCAGGAACTGCCCGTTCGGCGGTTCGAACACGTCCGCGGGCCGAAGCATCTCCTGCGCGCCGCTCGGCCCGTAGCGGGTCGAGTATTCGTACGTGAGCTCGGCGACCAATGGCGCCGCGACCGGATCCGACTGCCGGACGCGGCGCACTTCGAGAGTTGTCACGCGGCCTTGGCCCTGTCCCGCTTCGCGATTTCCTCGCGCACGATGGGAATCACGTACCGGCCGAAGTCGATCGTGTCGTTCAGCAGGTCGTAACCGCGTGCGGAGAAGATCTCCACGCCGAGGTCGTAGTAGTCCAGCAATGCCTGCGCGACCGTCTCCGGCGTGCCGACCAGAGCGGTCGAGTTGCCGTTGCCGCCGGACACCTTCGCGGTCGGCGTCCACAACGCACGATCGAACAGCTCACCGCGTTCCGCGACAGCCAGTAGTCGTTGCGAACCGGCGTTCTCCGGCTTGGTGAGCGACCGGCCGCGGCTCAGCGCGCCGGGCACCTTCCGCTCCTGGATCAGGTCGACCGTGCGATGTGCCTTCTCCCACGCCAGTTCCTCGGTCGGCGCGATGATCGGCCGGAACGCGACCTGGATGCGCGGCACGTCGTCGCGGCCCGCCTCCTTCGCCGCCTGCTTCACCGACTCGATCTGCTGCGCGGTGTCGGCGAGCGGCTCACCCCACAGGCAGAAGATGTCCGCCTCCGCGCCACCCGCCGCGTACGCCGCGGGGGACGACCCGCCGAACGAGATGCCCGGACGCGGTTGCTGCACGGGGAAGACGTCGCTGACGAAGTCCGCGAACCTGTAGTGCTCGCCTTCGTGGTCGAAGGCCTCGTGGTTGAGCCACACCTTCTTGACGATCTGGATGTACTCGCGGGTGCGGCTGTAGCGCTCATCCTTGGTGAGGTAGTCGCCTTCGCGTTGCTGCTCGTGGTCGGTGCCGCCGGTGATGAAGTGCACGGTCAGCCGGCCGTCGCTGATGTGGTCGAGCGTCGCGAACGTCTTGGCGGCGAACGTCGGGTACGACACGTTCGGCCGGTGCGCCAACAGGATCTGCAGCTTGTCGAGCTTGCTCGCGAGGTACGCCGCCGCGGCGGCGGGTTCCGGCGCGCCGGAACCGTAGGCGAACAGCACGCGGTCCCAGCCGTGCTCCTCGTGGGCCCTGGCGAGCCTGATCGTGAAGTCCTTGTCGAAGGCGCCGCTGGACGTCCGCGGTGAGATTTCCGATCCGTCGTCCGTGGCGGCGATTCCGAGAAACTCAACTGGCATGACCGATTCCCCAGAGGTGGTAGTGGGAGCAGGGCGCGTTTGAGGGGCGCGCTTTCGAGTGCACACCTCGCCCGGGGTCGGTGGCAACGACGTCCACAGAGCGGGATTTGCTTGCACGCGCGGGGTAACGTGGTGGTGTTCGCGTTGAGGGGCGCGGCTAGTTCTCGTTGCCCTTCAACGGAAAGACGCGCATGCGCTCACTCGTCGTCATCGGCGGTGGCCCTCGTGCCGCCGGCCTGCTCGAACGCATCGCCGCCCAGTCGCCGACGCTGCCGGCGGCCGTGCACGTCGTCGACCCGCACCCGCCGGGCGCCGGGCGGGTGTGGCGGCACGCGCAGTCCCCGTTGCTGCGCATGAACTCCATGGCCGAGGACGTCACCGTCTTCACCGACTCGTCGTTCGACGGCGTCGGCCCTGTCCGGCCTGGTCCGTCGCTCGCCGAGTGGACGGACGTCGACCCGGCGGCGTTCCCGTCGCGGCAGGTGCAGAGCGCCTACCTGTCGTGGTTCTTCGACCACGCAAGGAAATCTCTGCCTCCGAACATCTCGGTCACCGTGCATCAGGCGTCGGCGGTGCACGTGGACGGTCAGGAGGTATTGCTCGACAACGGAGATTGTCTGCACGCCGACGTTTTGTTGCTGGCACTGGGACATCTCGACGCCGAGCTGGAGCCCGAGCACCGCAAGCTCGCCGAACACGCGGTGGAGCACGGACTCGTGTACGTGCCGCCGCTCTACTCGGCCGACGCGGACCTCTCGGCGGTGACCGGGGACGTCGTGCTGCGCGGGTTCGGGCTCGCGTTCATCGACCTCATGGTGCTGCTGACCGAGGGACGCGGCGGCCGGTTCGAGCAGGGTCCGGACGGGCTCGCGTACGTGCCGTCCGGCGCGGAACCCACGCTGTACGTGGGATCGCGGCGGGGCGTGCCGTACCACTCGAAGACCGGCTACCGGTTGCAGGGAACGAGGCCGAAGCTGCCGCGCTTCTTCGTCGCCGACGAGGTGCGGGGACCGGCGCTCGACTTCCGCGCCGACGTGTGGCCGTTGATGGCCAAGGAGATCGCGTGGGGGCACTACCACGAGCTGTTCACCGGCCACCCCGACGCGGTGCGGATGCCGTTCGCGGAGTTCGCCGACGAGTTCGCCGCACTGCCCTGGTACAGCGACGGGATGCGGGCGCTGGAACTGTTCGCGGTGCCCGATCCCGCCGACCGCGTCGACTTCGAACGCCTCGACCGGCCGCTGGACGGCGTGACGTTCTCCTCGGCCGAGGAGTTCCAGGACTACCTGCGGGCCTACGTCGTGGCGGACGTGGCCCGGCGGTCGGATCCGCGGCACAGCGCCGATCTGGGGGCGTTCCTGGCCCTGCTGTCGGTCTACGGCCAGGTCGCGGACCTCATGCCCTTCGACGGCTGGTGGCACGGCTACTTCAGCTACCTCGCCTCCGGCCCGCCGCCGGACCGGCTGGAGGAGCTGCTCGCGTTGTCCCGCGCCGGAGTCGTGCGGTTCCTCGGTGCGGACATGTGGGTGGAGGCGGTGGAGGGCGGGTTCGTGGCGGGCAGCGCGACGACGCCGGACGTGGTGCGCGCCAACGGGTTGATCGAGGCCCGGCTGCCGTCGCACACGCTGGGCCGCACGGTCGACCCGGTGCTGCGATCGTTGCGGGCGGCCGGTGAGGTGTCCGAGGACGCCGCCGGGCTGGTGCGGGTGTCGGCGACCGGCAGGCTGATCACCGAACGCGGCGAGGAGCACCCGACGAGGTTCGCGGTCGGGCCCTTCACCACCGGCAAGTCCTACGCGGCGTTCGCGCGCCCGCACACGAACGCGCCGGCGTTCCGGCAGAACGACCTGCTGGCGCGGGAGATCCTGCGGCTGCTGGGTGACAACGCCAGGGGCAGGTAACCCACGCGGAGGTTCTGCACTCTCGATCTCGTCCTCCCAACCGAGAAGGCAGATCGATGAACCTCCGAACCACCGGCGTCCTCGCCGTGCTCACCGCCGCTTTCCTCGTCACCCCGACGGTCGCCCTCGCCGGCCCGTCCGCGCCCGTGGTGATCGACGCCAAGGGGCCTGGCGTCTTCCCGCACTCCGCCGACTACGACGGCCGCTCCCGCCAGTTCCTCGTCGGGTCGCTCAGCACGGGCACCGTCTCGGTGGTGAGCCGGGACGGCCAGGTCCGCACGCTCGTCGACGATCCGAGGCTGACCTCCACCCAGGGCGTCCGCGTCGACCTCGCCCGCAACCGCGTCCTGGTCACGGACGTCGACCTCGGCACGGCGAAGACCAGCAGGCCGGAGACGAGGCTGAAGACCGCGGGCGTGGCGAGCTACGACCTGCGCACCGGGAAACGCCAGTGGTACGCCGATCTCGCGGCGCTGACCGGCGGCGGGAACCACCTCATCGCGGACGTCGTCGTCGACTGCGACGGCACCGCGTACGCCGTGGACACCCAGAGCGCCAACCTCTACCGGATCGACCGGCGAGGTAAGGCCTCCGTGCTGCTCACCAGTCCGTTGCTGGCGGGCGACCCGAACCTCGACGTCCCCGGTTTCCTCGACGACATCGCCGCCAGTTCCGTCGCGCTCGCCGGTGACCACCTCATCGTCTCCAAGGGCGGCGGCGGCCTCGTCCGCGTTCCGCTGCGCAGGCCCGAGCAGGCGAGCGTCGTGAAGCTGAACGCCGGCTTGGTGGCGTTGACGGCGTCGATCCGCACGCTGCCGGACGGCTCGCTCGCCGCCGTCAGCAGCGGCCTGCTCACCGGCACCGCGGCCGTCGTGCAGCGCGTCCGCCCGAACCGGGACTGGACCGCGGCCACCGTGACCGTCACCGACCACGTCGCCGACCCGATCACCAGCGGCATCACCGAGGGCCCGCGCGGCGCGTTCTACACCGTCAGCGGTGGTCTGCTCGACCTGCTGCAGGGCCGCCCGAACGCCGGGTTCGTCCTGCGCGAGGTCAGGATCGGCTGAGCAGGGTCAGCGCGGCCTGCGAGGCCGAGCCGGCCTCGGTCGTCACGACCACGATCCGCTGGTCCTTGCCGTGGGGGACGGGCAGCGCCTGCTGCACGACCTCCACGGTGCCGACCGCCGGATGCCGCATGCGGTGCCGCGCGATGTCCCAGTCCCTGACCTTGTGCTCGGCCCACAGCGAGGCGAACTCGGTGCTGTGCACGGCGAGCTCGCCGATCAAGGCGGCCAGCGCGGGATCGTCCGGGTACCGGCCGGCCGCGAGCCGCAGCTTGCCGACCACGTCCCTGGCCTTGCGCGGCCAGTCCTCGTAGAGGTCGCGGGTGTGGGCGTCCAGGAACACAAGCTTGGCGGTGTTGGGCCGGTCCTCCGGACGTTCGGGGCCGCGCGGGTCGAGGTGTCCGGCGAACAACGCGTGCCCGGACCTGTTCCACAGCAGGACGTCGCTGCGGCGGCCGAGCACGATCGCGGGGGCGTCACCCAGCGCCTCGACCAACTGCCGGGTGGCCTCGCTGACCTTCTCCGGCGCGGGCCTGCGGGCCCTGCGCGGTCTGCGGGCCGAGAGGTCGTGCAGGTGCCGGCGTTCGGTGTCGTCCAGCCGCAGCGCGGCCGCCAGCGCGTCCAGCACCTCGGCGGACGCGTTGAGCGACTGCCCCTGCTCCAGCCGGGTCAGGTACGACTGGCTCACCCCGGCGAGCCGGGCCAGTTCGTCGCGGCGCAGGCCGGGCACCCGCCTGCGCTCGTCGAACAACGGCAGGCCGACGTCCGCGGGCTGCAGCTGCCCGCGCCGCGACTGCAGGAACCGCCCCAGCTCAGACCTGGTGTCCATGCGGCGAGTATCCCGAGCGGTCCCAGGTCCTGCCTGCCCCTGCGAGTGTCAGGCGACCGAGGTGTAGCGCCCCTGGTGCCGGACCAGCGGCGTCGCGATGTCGGAGTGCGTGATGTCGAGCGGCTCGCCGACCAGCGCGATGTGGTCGCCGACCGCGATCCGCCGCGAGGTCCGGCAGCGCAGCCGCACCGGGGCATCCAGCAGCCACGGCACGCCGTCGTCGTCGGCCTGCCAGCGCGTGCCCGGCCCGAACCTGTCGACGCCCTTGGTGGCGAACAGGTCGGCGAGCCCGGTCTGCCCCGCCTCCAGCAGGTGCACGGCGAACAGGGGAGCGGTCCGCAGCACCGGCCACACCGACGCGCCCTCGCCGATCCAGACGACGACCAGCGGTGGTTCGAACGAGACCGACGTGAACGAGGAGACCGTGGTGCCGACCGGACCTTCCGCGCCGTGCGCCGTGACGATCGTGACGGCCTGGGCGTGGTGGCGCAGCGCGTCCCTCAGCTGTTGCTTCATCGCAGCACCTTCAGGGCGTCGAGGTCGAAGTCCGTCACGTCGGCGGGCAGCGCGGCCTCGTTGAGGAAGAACGCCTGGGGCACAACGGCTCCCAGCTCGGCGAGCACCGGCCGCAGGTGCACCTCGACGGCCAGCGCGTGCTTGTCGGCCGCGGCGATCTGCAACGGCAGCACGATCTTGCCGCGCAGCCACGCCGGTGGTGCCTGGTCCAGCACGGCCTTCAGCAGGCCGGTGTACGCGGCTTTGTAGGTCGGGGTCACGACGACGAGGAAGTCGCTCTGCCCCAACGTCTCCAGCGCCGCCTTGATCTTCTCCGGCTCGGTGAAGACGGCGGGTGCGAGCTCCGCCGCCTCGACGACGGGTCCTTCCACGGGCACGCCGAGCGTCGCGGCGAGCGCCTCGCGCAGGGCCAGGGCCGCCTGCGCCGTGCGCGAGGCGGGCCGCGGGTTGCCGACCAGAACACCGATCTGCGTCATGCCTTCCAGCACAGCCGCAAGCCGGGGGACCGTCAACCCGCGTCCACCACGCGGGACCTACTTGACGGCGTCGGCCGCCGAACGTCCGGCGACCCGTCCGGAGAACAGGCAGCCGCCGAGGAAGGTTCCTTCCAGGGCGCGGTATCCGTGCACGCCACCGCCACCGAACCCGGCGGCCTCACCGGCGGCGTAGAGGCCCGGCAGCACCTCGCCGGACGGGTCGAGCACGCGCGACGACAGGTCGGTGTGCAGGCCGCCCAGCGTCTTGCGGGTGAGCACCGAGAGCCTGACCGCGATCAGCGGACCGGCCTTCGGGTCGAGCAGCCGGTGCGGCTCGACGACGCGGATCAGCTTGTCCGTCAGGAAGTTGCGGGTCTGCCGGATCGCGTTGATCTGCATGTCCTTGCTCAGGCCGGCGGTCACCTGGCGGTCGCGCTCGACGATCACCTTCTCCAGCGCGGCGGCGTCGATGCGCGAGTCACCGGTCAGCGCGTTCATGCCGCGGGCGAGGTCCGCGACCGTGCCTGCCTGGATGAACTCCTTCGACTTCTGCGCGAACGCCTCGACCGGCGCGACGGCACCGGGCAGCGCGCGCTTGAGCACGGCCTTGGTGTCCTTGCCGGTCAGGTCCGGGTTCTGCTCGGAGCCCGACAGCGCGAACTCCTTGCCGATGATCCGCTTGTTCAGCACGAACCACGAGTGCTCGTGGCCGTTCGAGGTGATGTGCTGCAACGACCCCAGCGCGTCGAAACCGGGGAACAGCGGGATCGGCAGGCGCTTGCCGTCGGCGTCGAGCCACAGCGGCGACGGGCCGGGCAGGATGCGGATGCCGTGCCGCGACCACACCGGCGCGTAGTTCGCGATGCCCTCGGGGTAGTGCCACATGCGGTCGGAGTTGATGATCGCGCCGCCGGCCTTCTGGGTGATCTCCAGCATCGAGCCGTCCACGAAGTCCGGCACGCCGGCCAGCATGAACTTGGGCGGCTTGCCCATCCGCTCCGGCCAGTTCTTGCGCACCAGGTCGTGGTTGCCGCCGATGCCGCCGGACGTGACGATCACGGCCTGCGCCCTGAGCGAGAAGTCGCCGACGACCGTCCGCGAGCTCGGTTCCGCGCGGGCCACCGACGACGGCTCCAGCACGTCACCGGACACGCCCTCGCACACGCCGTTCGTGACGTCGACGCTCGTGACCTTGTGCCGGAACTTCAGCGTCACGAGGCCCTTCGCGACGCCCTCGCGCACCCGCCGTTCGAACGGCTCGATGATGCCCGGCCCGGTGCCCCACGTGACGTGGAAGCGCGGCACCGAGTTGCCGTGCCCGTCCGCGAGGTACCCGCCGCGTTCGGCCCACTGCACGAACGGGAACCAGCGCACCCCCATGTTGTGCAGCCAGGAGCGCTTCTCGCCGGAGGCGAAGTCCACATAGGCCTGTGCCCACAGCCGGGGCCAGTGGTCCTCGTCCCGGTCGAACGCCGCCGAGCCCATCCAGTCCTGCAACGCCAGGTCGTGCGAGTCCTTGACCCGCAGCCGGCGCTGTTCCGGTGTGTCCACCATGAACAGCCCGCCGAACGACCAGAACGCCTGGCCGCCGAGCGACGCTTCCGGCTCCTGGTCGAGGAGGATGACCTTGCGACCCGCGTCCGCGAGCTCTGCGGTCGCGACGAGACCTGCGAGGCCCGCGCCGACGACGATGACATCCGCGTCATGTGCCATCGGGCGAGTCTAGATCGACCCCTGGTCACGCACGAGACCTGAGTCAATTTCACTTTTTGGGGGACCGAGAATGAGTTTCCGACCGGCGTCTGAGGTGGAGTTTTCGACGAGGACCACGCGTTTCGTGGCTCCCGGATCGGTGACGAACGGCGAGTTCGGCCTGTTCGAGTGGCGGATGGAGGCGCACAAGCCGGGAGCGCGTCCGCACTTCCACAAGACGTTCTCCGAGTCGTTCTACGTGCTCGAAGGCGAGATCACGCTGCTGGACGGCGACGAGTGGGTTCGCGCAGGTGAGGGCGACTTCCTGTACGTGCCGCCGAACCAGCCCCACGCGTTCCGCAACGACAGCGACGCGCCGGTGCGGATGCTGATCCTCTTCGCGCCCGGCATCGCCCGCGAGAACTTCTTCCTGGAGGTTGGCAACGCGGGCGACCTGGACCCGGACGAGCTGCGGGCGTTCTACGAGCGCCACGACCAGTACAACCTGTAGAGGATGCCGCCGACCGCCACTACCGGTGAGGGGGGTTACCGGAGTGCCGGCCGACGGCGGGTTGACCGCGGCGCGAGCACGAACCGCCTGCGGAAGGACAGTCCGACCTGGGGGTGTCAGACGGTCCTGGCGACCAGCTCGAGCGCCGGCGGCCAACCACATTGTTGAACGTACAACCGGACCGCTGTGTTCCGGTCGTCTTTCGCTGTGACCAGGCTCAATTCCTTCAGCTGGCCTTCAGGTTCGCCGTCCGGCGTGACCGCCCGGTCACCCCAGGTCGTTGAGCTTGCGCTCGGCGGCCTTGCGCGCCTTCTCCGCCCCGGAGGTCACCCGTTTGGCGTCCTCCAGCCGTTCGGCCGCCCGGTCGAACGCCCGTTGCGCGGCCAGCTGGTCGGCCTGCGCCTCCCCGAGGGCCTGCTCGGCCTCGTCCAGCGCCTGCTGCGCCTCTGCCCGCTTGCGCTCCTGCCGTTCGCGGCGCTTGCGGGCCAGCGCGTCCTCGCCGTCCTGCGCCGGCTCCGGCTCGGGCATCGCGAACCCGAACCCCGAGTACTCCAGCCCCTTGGTGAGGTGCCCGGACCGCACGAGCTCGGCGGACTCCGGATCGGCCATCGCCGCCGTCAGCGTGTTGCGGACCTGGGTCACGGCGTCGTCCGCCAGCGGCCCGGTCAGCTCCAGCGTGCGGTAGACGAGGGTCTCCACGAGCTCCTTGCGCTTGCGGCCGAGCTCCCGCATGGTCAGCTGGGCCGTGGACAGCCCCAGCGCCTCCTGGAGGCCCTCAGGGGCGTCCCTGACGAGCTTGTTGACCGCCCAGGCGCCCACGGTCGGCTTGCGCAGGTCCGAGATGGCCTTCGCGAGGTCCTTGTCGTCGGTCTGCTTGGCCGCGGCGTTGCGAGCCGCGGTGAACTCCTTCGGGGGCAGCCCGTAGAGCTCGTCGGCGACCGGCTTGAGGTCCATGCGCGCAAGGTAGCGCCTGAACAGCCGCCAGTCCTGCGGAATGACCACCGGCCACCCGTTCAACACCACGTCTCCCGCCCGCGTTGAAGAGTCGAGCACCGGAAATCGGGTAAACAGGATGGAGTCATGCACACCAGGTGGAGATGGGTCCTGTTCGGCCTCGGCATCGCCGTGGCCGCCCTCGGTCCGCTCGCGGCCAAGGAAGGCCCCTGGTACGCCTACGTGTTCGGCGGCCTGTGGTTCCTCATGGGCGCGACGGTGGCGTGGCGCACGGTGGGCCTCGGCACGAAGCTGACCGCCGAGGGCATCACGTCGCACGGCATCGACCGGCAGACCGACATCGCCTGGTGCGACGTCGAGGCGGTCGAACCGAGGCGCAGCCGCAACATGGTCTTCTTCCACACCATCGCGCCGGAGGCCCGGCTGCGGCGCGGCAGGCACGTGCTGACCGAGCTGAGCCTGCTGTCGGTCAAAAAGGACTCGGTGCCGCAACGGACCGCGCGGCACGTGACGGAACTCCAGCGGGCGCTGAAAGCACATCGCGCCGGTTGCTCGTTGTGCGGAGCGCAGCCCGAACCCCTCGCCGCGGGCCAGAGCATCGTCGGTCGGCTGCGGGCGAGATTGCGCGCGCTATTGCGCTGAAATGGCGATCACTGCATCGTTGAGCGCGAGGATCCTGTTACAGGCCAACACCGTTCACCGTTGACGCAGGTCTTGACATTCCCCTCGATCAGCTCTTGACTGGAAGGTAGTTGCTCGTTCCACGGCGGAAATGAAACGCGCAGCACTAAAAGTGCGCCCTTTCAAGCCTCTGAACAGTCCAATGTGGATCCGCGGAATGGGCCGATCCGACGATTGCCCTTCGCGAGGCGAAGAGATGTGCTTCGGAGCACTCTTTACCCCACGAAGGGCACATGCGCCGTGAAGAACTGGAGACGCCGCACCGGAACGGTCTTGCTGACCGCGGTGCTGGGCACTACCGGGTTCGGCTTCGCCGCCACCCCTGCCATCGCGCAGAACGCACCGCAGCAGACCCCGGCCGCTGACAAGCAGCTGGACAAGCAGGACCGCGCGCTCGTCGACAAGGCCGCCCTGGAGGGCAAGCCGACCGTCGACCTGCTGGTCGCCGCCGAGAAGGGCAAGACCGACGCCGCGATCAACGACCTCAAGGCGCTCGGCGCCACGGTCGAGAAGGTCGAGAAGGACGTCGACTACGTCAAGGTGACCATCCCGCGTGACAACGCGGCGAAGGCGGCCAAGCTCGCGTCGGTCGACAAGGTCGACGTCGACGGGCTGATCGCGGTGGACGACCCGCGTCCGCAGGGCATGGAGAACCCGGCCCCGCAGAAGGCGCCGGACTCGAAGACCCCGCGCACCAACCCGTACATGCCGACGCAGGACACGCAGGCGGCGCAGTTCGCCACCGCGCACCCGAAGTGGGACGGCCGCGACACCAAGATCGCGGTGATCGACTCGGGCATCGACCTCGACACGCCCGCCCTGCAGACGACCAGCACCGGCGAGCGCAAGATCGTCGACTGGTACAACGCGAACGCCACGAACTCCGGCGACGGCACCTGGGTCACCATGACCAAGACCGGCAAGGTCGGCAAGTTCACCGACGGCGGCCGTGAGTGGACCGCGCCGGCGACCGGTGGCCCGTACTCGTTCGGCCGCTTCGCCGAGACCGCGGGCGACCTCGGCCTCGCCAACAGCGAGACCGGCGGCGACATCAACCGCGACGGCGACCGCACCGACGTCTTCGGTGTCCTCCAGGACATCACGACGAAGGAGGTGTTCGTCGACGTCGACGGTGACGGCGACTTCACCAACAACAAGCGCATGATCGACTACAAGGTCAAGAACGACGTCGGCTACTTCGGTGTCGACAACCCCGCGACCGCGGTGGCCGAGCGCGTCGCGTTCGTCGTGCAGACCGACCGCTCGATCTACGACAACGCGGGCACCCCGTACGTCAACCTGGGCATCTCGGGCGCCGCGCACGGCACCCACGTCGCCGGCATCACCGCGGCGAACAAGATGTTCGACGGCAAGATGGCCGGTGCGGCCCCCGGCGCGAAGCTGATCGCCATCAAGGCGTGCCTCACCAACCCGTCCTGCACGAGCTCCGGTCTCATCGACGGTGTCCTCTACGCCGCGCGCAACGGCGCCGACGTCGTGAACATCTCCATCGGTGGCCTCCCGGCGCTCAACTACGACGCCCCGAACAACGCCCGTGCGGAGCTCTACAACCGCACGATCGACGAGTACAACGTCCAGCTGTTCATCTCGGCGGGCAACTCGGGCGCGGGCGCCAACACCGTCGGTGACCCGTCGGTCGCCACCAACGCGGTGAGCGTCGGCTCGTACATCACCAAGGAGACCTGGCTCTCCAACTACGGCTCGAAGACCGCGCAGAAGCAGAACCTGCACGGCTTCTCGTCGCGCGGCCCGGCGGAGGACGGCGGCTTCAAGCCGAACATCGTCGCGCCCGGTTCGGCGATCTCCACCACGCCGCGCTGGCAGGCAGGCGGCCCGGTGGCGGGCACCTACGCCCTCCCGCCCGGCTACTCGCAGTTCAACGGCACGTCGATGGCCGCCCCGCAGGCGACCGGTGCCGCCGCGCTGCTCGTGAGCGCGTTCAAGGCCACGCACAACGGCCAGCGCCCCACCAGCGCCGAGCTGCGCTACGCGATCCAGCGCAGCGCGAACTTCGTGAGCACCCTCGGTGCCTACGAGCAGGGCGCGGGTCTCTTCAACACCAACGCCGCGTGGACGCTGCTGGACAAGCACTCCGTGCCGGACAAGGTGAAGACGTCCGTCGCGGTCAACACCGTCCTCAGTGGACAGATCCTGCCCACCCCGAACGTCGGTGTCGGCATCCACGACCGTGAAGGCGTGACGGCGGGCCAGGAGTACACCCGCACCTACACGCTGACGCGCACCTCGGGCCACGACGACGAGACGTACAACGTGTCGTGGAAGGGCAACGACGGCACGTTCACGTCGGCCAAGAAGGTCGAGCTGCCGCTGAACACGCCGGTCCAGTTCCCGGTCAAGGTCAAGGCCAAGACGGCCGGCGCCCACAGCGCCGTCCTGCAGCTCGACAACCCGGAGACCCCCGGCGTTGACGCGCAGACCATGAACGCCGTGTTCGCGTCGGAGAACTTCACCGCCGCCAACAAGTTCTCGGTCACCAAGTCGGGCACGATCGCGCGCAACCAGTCGACCAGCCTCTTCGTGAACGTGCCGAAGGGCACGACCGCGCTGAAGGTCGACATGACCGCCGGTGGCGCCGAGGCCGGCAAGGGCCAGGTCCGCTTCCTGCGCTACACCCCGCAGGGCATCGGGTTCGACAGCAACACGTCGACCAACTGCTACAACCCCGACGCGGGCGCCGGTTGTGCCGGTGGCACGCCGACGAGCCGCACGGTCGCCAACCCGATCGCCGGTGTCTGGGAGATCGTGGTCGAGGCGCGCCGCACCTCCGACGCCGACGAGGCGCCGTACTCGGTGACCGCGTCCGTCCTCGGCACGACGATCAGCCCGAACCCGGACGTCATCGCGTCCGGCACGGTCGGCACCCCGATCGAGCGCACCTACTCCGTCACGAACACGCAGGCCAGCTTCAACGGCCGGCTCGCGGCGGGTGCGGTCGGCAGCGCGAAGACGGCCCGCCCGTCGATCGCGAACCTCGCGCAGCAGCAGTACCCGATCGCCGTCGCGCCCGGCTCGACGCGGCTCACCGTCACGATCGGCAACACCACCGATCAGGGCGCTGACCTCGACCTGCTGGTCTACAACTGCACGACGGGCAGCTGCGTGCTCGCCGGTCAGTCGGCCGACGCGGACTCCGAGGAGTCCGTGACGATCACCAACCCGGCCGCGGGCAACTGGGTCGCCCTGGTGGACGGCTACGCGGTGCCCGCGGGCACCACGGAGTTCGACTACTTCGACGTCTACACCGCTTCGTCGCTCGGCACGCTGACCGTCTCGGACAGCAACGCCGACCGCGCCGCGGGTGCGTCGTGGAACGCCACGGGCGTCATCACGCCGCTCGGCCAGCCCGGTGCCGGCCGCGTGCTGCGCGGTGAGCTCGAGGTCCGCACGTTCGACAACGCCGTGATCGGCAGCGGTGCCGTGATCGTGCAGGCAGTCAGCTAAGTCCACTTAGGAACGCGGAAAGCCCCAGAATCCACGAGATTCTGGGGCTTTCTACGGTTCAGGCAACTTGTTGCTGAGCGGTTCGTCCACGTCGATCGCGGACACCCCGATGATCAGATGCGCGTCTTCCACCTTGTCGACCGGCATCTCGGCGCGCAGGTAGCCGATTCTGGGATCCCGCGACTCGACGGTCGCGCCCAGCGCCTTCAGTGCCTGCTCGACCTCCTCGCTGCGTCCCTGCTGCACGGCGATCGTCAGTGGCACTGTGAGGTGGCCGTCACGCTTCGCCTGCTCGATCCGGTTCTTGTCCGGTTTGGCTGCTGACACGGCAGGCACCTCCGCCAAGGGCACGGCTGGAGACCCGTTCGTACCACAGCTCCCGAGAGCCAGCGCGCAAAACGCGACGGCGAGCGGTCTTCTCATGGATCTAGGACGGAGTGGCCGCGACGCCTGGTTGCACGATCTTCGCGAACTCTTCCGGATGCGTCAGGTGAGCCACGTGACCTGCGCCTTCGATGGTGGTCAGGGCGCCGCCGGTGTCGTTCGCGATGGTCCTCGCGGCTGGTCCGAACAGGTGATCCGTGTGCTCACCGACGATGACCGTGACCGGAATGTCCAGCTTCGGCGGCTCGTGGACGGCGGCCTGCAGTTCGCACATCATGGTCGTCGCAACCTCCCAGCGTTCGGGGGCGCTGTCGCAGCAGACCAGCTCGTCGACGATCCGGACGACCACGATCTCCAGGGTCAGGTCGCGGCCGCCTGCGGTGAGAGCTTTCTCCTAGGCGTCGACCGCGACGGGGTTGATGCCGATCGCGGGTTCGTAAAGCACGAGCGCCCGTGAGGTCGTCGCGCTCCTGAGTCGTGAGCAGGGCGAAGATCCCGCCGTAGCTGCGGCCGATCAGGGTGGTGCTCTCGTGGCGGTCGAGGACGGCGTGCAGGTCGTCGACCTCGGTGCGCAGGCAGTAGTCCGCCGGCGACGGGACGCCATTGCGGCCGCGTCGGTCAGGCGTCTCCGCCGGCGCCAGCAGGGCTTTCATCGTGTTGATCGGTGAACTGGCCGCCGAGTGCGGCGTTTCCGCCCGTTCGATCCGCCACTACGAGAAGTGCGGCCTGCTGTCGTCGGAACGGTCCCCGAACGGCTACCGCGTCTACCGGCAGACCGACGTTGAGACCGTGCGGCGGATCAAGGCGCTGCTGAACGTGGGCCTGCCCGTCGCCACCATCGCGCTGCTGCTGCCGTGCGTCGTGGACGCCTCACCGCGCCTCGACCCGTGCGCGAACCTGATGGCGACCCTGCACGCCGAGGTAGCCCGCCTGGACGACCAGGCCGCCGAGATCGCCCGATGCCGCGGCCTGATCACCGGCATCCTCGAACGCTCCACGGCCTAGGTCTACTGCTTGGGCCCCGCAAACGCCTGCTCCCGCAACGCCCCGTCCAGGCTCTCGCCGAACACCCGCGCGTCCGTGTGCTGGTCACCTGTGGGCTGCTGCTTCGACGCGCGAGTGAGCGCGCGCGTGCGGATGTGCGGCAACGCCCCGTCGTGCTGCCGCTGCACCCAGTCCACCAGGTGCTCGCGCGTCAAACACCTGAGGTCCCAGAGCTTCCCGGCGTCGGCGGCGCTCACCAGCGCCCGCAACCGCACGAACCCCTGCGTCGCCTGCGTGACCTGGAGGACCGACACCCGCCCGTCCCACAGGTCGCTGCCCTCCAGCATGGACCGCATCTCCTGCCGCATCGCCTCGACCGGCACCGTCCAGTCGAGATCGAGCTCGACGGTGCCCAGCAACGCCGACTGCGTGCGCGTCCAGTTCTCGAACGGCGTCTTCAAGAAGTACGAGGTGGGCAGTACCAGCCGCCGGTCGTCCCACAGGTGCAGCACGACGTAAGTCAGCGTGACGTCCTCGACCCGCCCCCACTCGCCCTCGACCACCACGACGTCGTCCAGCCGCACCGCGTCGCTGAACGCGATCTGCAACCCCGAGATCAGGTTGCCCAGCAACGACTGCGCGGAGAACGCCGCCACCGCACCGATCACCGCCGCCGAGGCCAGCACCGTGGACCCGACCGCCCGCGCACCGGGGAACGTCATCAGGATCGCCCCGACCGCCAGCACCCCGATGACCACCAGCACCAGCCGCCGCACCAGCACGACCTGCGTGTGCACGCGGCGCGCGTGCCGGTTGTCCGTGACGTCGGTGCGAATCCGTGACAGCGACAGGTCCACCAGCGTGCTGATCAACGCGGCCAGCAGCCACGCGCCCGCCAGGATCAACGCGATCCCCAGCACGTGCAACGTGACCGGCGCGTCCACCGGGTACGCGCTGAGGCTGATCTGCGCGGCCAGCAGGGCCCCGAAGACCTGACCGGGCCGGTACATCCGGCCGCTGTGGCTGAACCGGCGCACCAGCCGGTGGACCACCTCCACGACCAGCAGTGCGAAGGCCACCGAGCAGCCCAGGACGACGAAAAGCATGTGCCTCCTCCCGTGTATCAGGGCCGGGTACCCGGCGGCCGCGGCGGCGGACACCGTGAAACGGGTCTCAGCGGAAGGGCTTGCGATCGGAGTTTGAGTTTGCAAGACTCAAACCATGCTCACGACGACGGAAGCGCTGGACCTGGTCGAACGCGCGACCTCGCCCGAGGCGCTGTTCGGCCCGCGCACCACGGACCCCGACCTGCGCCGGGAGGCGCGGCGCCGGTACCGCGCGCTCTCCTCGGTCCTGCACCCCGACGTGGTCGGCCCGGCCAACACCCGCGCCCACGCCGCCCAGGCCGAACTGACCCGCCTGCACCACGAGTGGGTCAACGCCAGGACGGTCACGCTGACCACCCGGACCGGCGCCTACCGCATCGGCGAGCCGTTCGCGGTCGGCAGCATCGCCAACCTCTACGAGGCCGACGGCCCGTACGTGGTCAAGGTGGTGCGCAACCCCGGTCTCAACCCGCTGATCCACGGCGAGTGGGAGGCGTTGCGCAGGCTCGAACGCTTCACCGACCGCAACGCGTGGCTGCGGCCGTTCTACCCGCGGCTGCTCGACACGTCGGGCGAGACGGCGAAGGGCTCCAGGGCGTTCACGGTGCTCGACCCGCTCAGGGACGGCTTCGTGACGCTCGAAGAGGTCCACAAGGCATTCCCCGCGGGTCTGGACGGACGCGACTACGCGTGGATGCACCGCAGGCTCCTGAAAGCGTTGGCCGGAGCGCATCAAGCGGGTCTGGTGCACGGTGCCGTCACCAAGGACAACGTCCTGGTGCACCCAGAACAACACGGGATCGTCCTGGTCGGCTGGTCGTTCGCGGTGCAGGAGAACGAACGGCTGATGGCGACCAGCAAGACGATCGAGTACCCGCCGGAGGTCGCGAACAACGAGCCGGTCACCGCCGCCACCGACGTCCACATGGCACACAGGCTGATGCTCGACCTGTTGCTCCCCAACGAAACCAGGCAACGAACTTTCGCCAGGGGGTGCATGCAGGACCGTCCGCAACAACGGCCGGACGCCGCAGATCTGATCCGCGAGTACGACGAACTGCTCGAAGAGCTCTACGGGCCGAGGACCTTCCGCCCGTTCACGATGCCCAAGACAGGAGAATGACCATGGGACACGGCAACTGGGACGACAACGCGTACGCCGCGGCCAGGACCTTCCGCGCCGCCAAGGGGATCGCCGACTTCGGCTACACCGCCTCGGTCAAGGCCACGCCGGCGTCGGGCTGGAAGGCGGCGCCGTCGCTCGACCCGTTCCAGGTCGGCTTCCGCGAGTGCAGAGACTCGGCCGACCACGCCGACTCGACACCGATCGCCGTGCTGTTCGACGTCACGGGCTCGATGGGCAGCGTGCCGATGATCATGCAGGGCAAGCTCGGCAAGCTGCACGGGTTGTTGCAGCGCAAGGGATATCTGGCTGACCCGCAGCTGCTGTTCGGTGGCATCGGGGACGCCGACAGCGACCGGGTTCCGTTGCAGGTCGGGCAGTTCGAGTCGGACAACCGCATGGACGAGCAGCTGCGCGACATCTTCCTCGAAGGCAACGGCGGCGGGCAGAAGAGCGAGTCGTACGAGCTGGCCGCGTACTTCATCGCACGGCACGTCGTCACGGACGCGTGGCAGAAGCGCGGCCGCAAGGGCTACCTGTTCATCATCGGCGACGAGCTGAACAAGCCGCGGCTCGAGGCCCGGCACATCCGCCGGGTCATCGGCGACGACGTCAAGCAGGACATCGACCCCGTGTCGGTGTACCGCGAGCTCGCCAAGAAGTGGCACGTCTACTTCATCCTGCCCAACCAGTCGTCGTACTTCCACGACGACAGCATCGGTGACCACTGGCGCGCCATCCTCGGCCAGAACTTCCTCAAGCTGGACGACCCCGGCGCGGTGTGCGAGCTGATCGCGGCCACGATCGGGCTGGAGGAGCAGGTCGTGGACCTCGACCAGGCGCTGGTCGACCTCGCCGAGGTCGGGTCGGCCGCCGAACGCGACGCCGTCGGCAAGGCGCTCGTCGCGGTCGGCAGCGGCAAGCGCGCGGTCGTGGCGGCGCCGCTTGGCATCGACGGTCCCGACGACGTGGCGCTGTCGTGAACGACCATGTGATCGTCGTCGGGCTCGGGTTCGGCGACGAGGGCAAGGGAGCGGTCGTCGACGCTCTGTGCGCGGACGGCTCGGTCAGCACCGTCGTGCGGTTCAACGGCGGTGCGCAGGCCGCGCACAACGTGATCGCCGACGGACGGCACCACACGTTCAGCCAGTTCGGGTCCGGCACGCTCGCGGGCGTGCCGACCCTGCTCTCCCGGCACGTCCTGGTGGAGCCGATCGCGCTGGCCACCGAGTCGCGCGAACTGGAGGCGCTCGGTGTCGTCGACCCGCTCTCGCTGATGTCGATCGCGGCGAACGCCCTGCTCACCACGCCGTTCCACGTGGCCGCCAACCGGGCGCGCGAGTACGCCAGGGGCGAGAACCGGCACGGCTCGTGCGGCAAGGGCATCGGCGAGACCGCCTGGTACGGGCTGCTCGCCCGCCACACGAAAGGCGAAGTCGTTGAGGGACAAGAGGTTCTCGGCTACCCGGGGCCCGCTCCCAGGGTCGGAGACTGCCTGAACCCGCGCACGCTCCGGCAACGCCTGGACGTGCTCGCGAAGTTCTACGAGCCGCTGATCGGCGACGGCATCAGCGTGGACGAGCTGGTCCTGCTCTACCGCGCGTTCGCCGACGCCGTCCGCATCACGAACGACGACCTGCCGGACGGACGGCTCGTCTTCGAGGGCGCCCAAGGTGTTCTCCTCGACGAGACCTACGGGTTCCACCCGCACACCACCTGGTCCACGGTCGTCCCGCGCAACGCCCGCGAGCTGCTCGACGGCAGCCACGCCCGCGTGATCGGCGTGACCAGGACCTACCAGACGCGGCACGGCGCGGGGCCGCTGCCGACCGAGGACGCCGCCGTCCTCGCGAGGTTTCCCGAGGCGCACAACGGGACGGGGGAGTTCCAGGGTGCGTGGCGGGCGGGTCACCTCGACGCCGAACTGCTTCAGTACGCGGTCCGGTGTTGCGGTGGCATCGACGGACTGGCCGTGACGCACCTGGACGCTCATGGGCTGAAGGTCTCCACCATCGAGGGGTTGGTGGAGCTGACGGACCCCGTGGCGTACCTCGGCGACCTGCTGGGGGTGGGCGTGGAGGTCACGGGGGCGGGACCCGCCCGCGCCGACTACCAGGTGCGCACGCCGGTCCGGAACTGAAGGGGGAGAATCGCGGCCATGATCGAGTCGACTCTGGTGTCGGTGGACGTGATCGTGCTGCGTTTCGACCCGGACGCGCGCGCGGTGCTCGTGGGGGTGGCACCGCGCGCGCAGGAGCCGTTCGCGGGCGAACTGGCCCTTCCCGGCGTGCTGCTGGGCAGGGGCGAACGCCTGCGCGACGCCACCACCAGGGCTGTCGTCGGCAAGCTGGGCCTGGCAGAGGACTCGGTGACGGCGACCGGCCAGCTCGCCACGTTCGACGAACCGTCCCGTGACCCGCGCGGCCCGACGCTGTCGATCGCGCTGTGGGCCACGGTCACCCGCCCGCGCGAGGTCGAGCACCTGACCTGGGCGCCGCTGACCGCCGTGCCACCGCTGGCGTTCGACCACGACCGGATCGTCGCCGACTGCCGCCCGATGTTCGCCGACAAGCTGTGGCGCGACGTGCCGTTCACCGCCGGCCTGCTGGGGCGTGAGTTCACGACGGCGCAGGCGTTGGACGTGACCGAGTCGCTGACCGGCGACCGGCCCTACCCGGCCAACCTGGGCCGCACGATGGACCGCGTGCCGGGCCTGGGGCGCACCACCGAACACGCGGCCGCGCTGCCCAAGGGAGGCAGGCCGCCGCTGGTCTGGAAGTGGTCCGATGACCGTCGATGAGGAGCCCATGGCGCGGCTTCGGGTCTGCAACGACGGCGAGGAACCGCTGGAGCTGATCCTGGAGCCGTACGGAAGCGACCACTGGCTGCTGCCCGGTGAGACCTTCGTGGTCTGGACGTTCGGATCCGCGAGCGGCCGGATGTGGTCCGGGACGACACGGGGCAACGAGCCGTTCGAGGTGGATCACGGGTCGAGATCGATCACGGTCCACGCGAACGGCTCTCGCAGCTACGTCACGGACGTCGACGGCAACGACATCGAGTGCGGCCACCAACGCCCCACCGGCTAGCGCGGCAGTTCGGCCTTGAACAGCCAGCGCGTGAGCAGGTCGCGGTGCCCGGCGAGCGAGATGAAGTCCTCGGTCGTCGCCACCCCGTGCCGGTTGCGCGCACACCACTCCCGCAGCAGCGCGAAGAACGAGTCGTCGCCCATCGCGCGCCTCAACGCGTGCAACGTCAACGCTCCGCGCTTGTACACCCGGTCGTCGAACCAGTCCGCGCGTGCCGGCCGCCCGATGATGATGTTCTGCGGCAACCGGCGCAGCAGATCCCTTGCCGCAGCGGCACAAACGTCCGCGGACCGGCCACCTGAAGCCTCCGACCACAGCCACTCCGAGTAGCAGGCGAAGCCCTCGTTGAGCCAGATGTGCTCCCACGCGGCGATCCCGACGGAGTTGCCGAACCACTGGTGCGCCAGCTCGTGCGCCACCAGGCGTTCCGAACCCCGGCGCCCGTCCACGTGGTTCGAACCGAACGTCGACAACCCTTGCGCCTCAACGGGAACGTCCAGCGCGTCGTCGGTCACCACGACCGCGTACCGGGTGAACGGGTACGGGCCGAAGAGCGACGAGAACAGCTCGATCATCGCGTTCTGCCGGCCGAAGTCGTGTGCCACCAGCCGCTTCAGCCGCGCGGGCGCCCACACGTCCGGCAACGCCTCGACGTACTGTCCGATCTGGACGGTCGCGAGGTAGGTCGCCATCGGTGCTGCCATCGAGTACGTCCACCGGGTGGTGCTGCCGGAGACCTTGCCGTCGACCAGCACCCCGTTGCACACCACCGTGTACGGCGAGGGCGCGGTGACCTCCAGGTGGTACGAGGCCTTCGACGACGGGTCGTCCAGGCACGGGAACCAGGATGGCGCGCCCACAGGTTGCGACGCCACCAGCGACCCGTCGGTCAGCTCGTCCCAGCCGAGGTCGCCCCACTCGGGCGTCGAGATCGGGTGCGGTGTGCCCGAGTAGCGGACGTCGACGGAGAACGCCCCGCGCACGGCCGCCCGCACGCGGAGTTTGCCGCCGGAGTGGAAGTACCGCACCGGACGGCCGTTCACCAGCACCTTCGAGATCCGCAGCGAGCCGAACGACAGCTCGAACGACGACAGCGAGGTGCAGGAAGCCTGCAGCACCGCGCGCCCCGAGAGGCGCGCGGAGTGCGGCTTGTAGTCAAGCTCTAGCGCGTAATGATGTACGGAGAAGCTCATGTCCACGCGGAGATCGGGTTGCCCAGCCAACGGGTTCCCGACGGTACATCCTCTCCGCGCATGACGAGCGAGGCGGGTCCGATCGTGGTGTGGTCGCCGACGGACGCGCCCGGCAGCACGATGCCGTGCGGGCCCAAAGTAGAGCCGGCGCCCAGCTCCACGCGGTCCATCCGCAGGATCCGGTCGTGGAACAGGTGCGTCTGCACGACGCAGCCCCGGTTCACGGTCGCCCCGGCACCCAGCTTCACCAGGTCCGCCTCGGGCAGCCAGTACGACTCGCACCACACGCCGCGGCCCACGGACGCGCCCAGCGAGCGCAGCCACAGGTTCATGATCGGCGTGCCGCCGGAGAACCCGATCAGCCACGGCACCGCGAGGACCTCGACGAACGTGTCCGCCAGCTCGTTGCGCCACACGAACGCCGACCACAACGGGTACTCACGGGTCTTGAACCGGCCCACGAGCGTCCACTTGGCGACCACGGCGATCAGGCACGCGGTCACGCCGGCGCCGAGCAGCACCAGGCCGGACGCCCAGATCCCGAACTCCTTCAGGGCGAACAGGACGAGCACGACCAAAGCGACGTTCAGCATCACCGGGACGAACCGGCACAGCTCGACCAGCGCCCGCGCCCACATCAGGTGCTTCGGCGGGTCGAACGTGCGCGACTGGTCCGACACCTCGGCGGCCCGCGGCAGCTTCATCGGCGGCATGCCCAGGTAGGACGACCCGGCCTTGGCGCGCTTCGGAGCCGCCGACAGCACGCCGACGAGCCCGCCCTTCGGCACCGTGCGGCCCGGCGCGGTCATGCCCGAGTTGCCCAGGAACGCCCGCTTGCCCACACGGGCCGTGGCGATGCGCAGCCAGCCGCCGCCCAGCTCGTAGGACGCGACCATCGTGTCGTCGGCCAGGAACGCGCCGTCGCCCACCCTGGTCATCTTCGGCAGCGCGACGACCGTGGAGGCCTCGACGCGGCGGCCGACCTTCATGCCGAGCATGCGCAGCCACACCGGCGTGAACAGCGACGCGTACAGCGGGAACAGGGCCGTGCGCGCGTTGTTCATCAGGCGCTCGGTCGTCCACGCGGCCCACGCCACCCGGCTGTGCACGGGGTAGTGGCCCTCGCGCATGCCGATGCCGAGCAGCCGCACGGCCACCAGCACCATCAGCGCGTACGAGCCGAACCAGATCGCGGAGGCGACCGGGACGTCCCACAGCGCCGACGTCAGCGTGACGGGCCGCCGCAGCACGTACAGCACCGCCGGAACGGCCGCGAGCAGCGGCAACGCGCCCAGCAGACCGGACGAGAAGCCGTACATCAGGTTCCAGAAGCGCGAGCGGGTCGGGCGGCGGGACGGGAACGACCGCGCCGCCTTGCCCTCGCGCGTGGCCGGCACGCCGGACCAGCGCTGACCGGTCGGCACGGAGCCGGTGACGCCGGAACCGGGAGCGATCTCGGCCCGCTTGCCGATCCGCGCGCCGGGGAACAGCGTGCTGCGCGCGCCGATCGTGGCGCCCGCGCCGATCCGGATGCGGCCGATGCGCAACCGGTCGCCGTCGATCCACCAGCCGGACAGGTCGACCTCGGGCTCGACGGCGGCGCCGCGGCCCACCTTCAGCATGCCCGTGACGGGCGGCAACGAGTGCAGGTCGGCGCCTTCACCGATCTTCGCGCCCAACGCGCGTGCGTAGTGCGTGACCCACGAGCCCGAGAGCTCGGTGGCGCGGGACATCTGCGCCAGCATCTCGGCGGTCCACAGGCGCAGGTGGACGGATCCACCGCGCGGGTAGGCGCCCGGCTTCACGCCGCGCAGCAGCAGCCGCGCGCCACCGGCGGAGATCGCCAGGCGGCCGGCGGGGCTGAGGAACACGGCGAACCCGGCAGCGACCCACCACCACGACACCGACGTCCAGCCCAGGACGTTCGACAGCGCGGTGAGGGCGACGACCCAGCGGGCGCCGGCGATCGTGAGCAGCGGGACCATCAGCAACGTCTGCACGACGCCGGTCCAGCGTGGCGTCGGCGCGACCTCGCGCACCTCGGCCTGCTCGCCGTACGACTCCAGCCTGCGGGCCAGCTTGTACAGCGTCGGGTTCTGGTAGATGTCCTGCACGGACGTGCTCGGGTAGCGCGTGCGGATCATCGAGACCAGCTGCGCGGCACCGAGCGAGCTGCCGCCGGAGGCGAAGAAGTTCGCGCCCTCGGACGCCGGGCCGGAGCCCAGCACGGCCGCCCACTGCTCCGCGAGCCAGCCTTCGAGGCCGCTGAACACCACTCCCGCGGTGTCCATCGACTCGAGCGGCCACGGCAGCGCGGCGCGGTCGACCTTGCCGGACGTGCGCGTCGGCAGCGTGTCGACCACGGCGATCAACGGCACGAGCGCGGCCGGCAGCTCGGTGCGGAGCTGCTCGATGGCGGCTTCCTGGTCGAACTCGCCGTCCGTGACGACGTACCCGACGAGGATCTGGTTGCCGCCGCGCGTCGTGCGCACGGCCGCGGCGGCACCGGCGATGCCGTCGAGCGCGGCCAGCGCCGCGTCGACCTCACCGAGCTCGATGCGGCGGCCGCCGAGCTTGATCTGCTCGTCCGCGCGGCCGAGGAAGACGAGGCCTTCCGGCTCGGCGCGGACCATGTCACCGCTGCGGTACGCGCGGTCCCAGCCCATCGAGGGCAGCGGCGCGTACTTCTGGGCGTCCTTCTCGACGTCCAGGTAGCGCGCGAGGCCGACGCCGCCGATGACCAGCTCGCCGGACTCGCCCATGGGCACGACCTCGCCCTGGGCGTCCACGACGACGAGGTCCCAGCCGTCCAGCGGCAGGCCGATGCGGACGGGACCGGTGCCCGTCATCTGCGCGGCGCACGCCACGACCGTCGCCTCGGTCGGGCCGTAGGTGTTCCAGACCTCGCGGCCGTCGACCGCGAGCCGTTCCGCGAGCTCTGGCGGGCAGGCCTCGCCGCCGAAGATCAGCAGGCGCACGTCGTCCAGCGCCTCGACGGGCCACAGCGCGGCCAGCGTCGGGACCGTGGACACGACGGTGATCTCCTGCTCGACCAGCCACGGGCCGAGGTCCATGCCGGTGCGCACGAGCGAGCGCGGCGCGGGCACCAGGCAGGCGCCGTAGCGCCAGGCGAGCCACATCTCCTCGCACGAGGCGTCGAACGCGACCGACAGACCCGCGAGCACGCGGTCCTCGGGCCCGATCGGCTCCTCCTGGAGGAACAGGCGCGCCTCGGCGTCGACGAACGCGGCCGCGCTGCGGTGCGTGACGGCGACGCCCTTGGGCTTGCCGGTGGACCCGGACGTGAAGATGATCCACGCGTCGTTGTCCAGCCCCGGTTCTCCCGGGACGCCGAGCGTGGTGCCGTGCCGCACAAGGGATCGGCCCTCGCCCAGCACCGCACTCACTTGCGCCTCACCGAAAACGAGCTCGGCGCGCTCGTCCGGGTCCTCGAAGTCGACGGGCACGTAGGCGGCGCCGGCGGCGAGGGTCGCGAGGATCGAGACGTAGAGGTCGACCGTGCCGGACGGCACGCGAATGCCGACCCGGTCACCGACCCCGACGCCCTCGGCCGCGAGCTTTTCCTTGAGTTCCAGTACTTCTGCGATCAGTGCGCGGTACGTCAGCGCGGTGGTGCCGTCGTCGACGGCCAGCGCGTTCGGGTGCTCGTCGGCACTCGCGCGCAGGATGTCCAGGAGGGTGCGCGGTGTAGGCGCCTGCCCTGCGGTGAACATCGATGGGAGGACAACGGGTTCAGCCGCGATCGTCACTTCAGCGTCACTTCTCACCCTCTCGGCAACTGGTAGCTGAGCAACTTTACAGTGTTGTGACCATTTACCTCTCGCCGGAGTACGCGTCCTCACAGGTGACCTCAGTCACCGCAACACTTTCGAGTGACTTTTCCGCCTGGTGCCGCGCGAGGTTCCACTCCCGCCAGTCCTTCTCGACGACGGCCGCCTTGCGGTTCTTGATGTACCGCAACGCACACGAGCGTTCCTGCTCCGGAAGCCTGACGAGCGCGGGCACCGCGTCCTCCGACAGCTGCGACAGGTAGTACGTGTCGATCTTCTGCGTGGCCTCGAACCGCGACACGTTGTAGTCGGCAACCACCCGTTCGGGGTTCATCACCACCACAGCGAGGAAGAACGCCGCACCGGTGGCGACCACCGCCTTCGGCAACCACCTGGCGCGCAACGAGATCCCGCCCGCGATCACCATCAGGTACACCACGGCGAGCCACACCTCGCACGACGCCACGAGCAACCGCAGCACCGTCCACCCGTACGCCTGCTGGTAGAACCACATGCGGCTCAACGCACTGGCGACGATCACGAGCGTGAGCACGGCCAGCGCCCCGAGCAGAGCCTTGAGCCACAACTGTTCCCGCTGCGTCTGCTTCACCGCGAACCGCGCGACGCCGGCGATCACCCCGAGCGTCAGCACGGTGACCCACAGCAGCTGCCAGAACCCGGACCGCGCGTACTCGGCGAACGTCACCCCTGCCGTCTTCATGACGTAGGCCTCGCCACCGAACAGAACCGCCAGCTGCGTCCCCACGAAACCCGCGAACAGCAACACCAGCACACCCACCGGCAACCCGTAGTCCTTGAGCCGCAACGACCCGGGCTTCAGCTCGGCGTCCTCGTCGATCTCGGCGGGCGCCGCCACCAGGTAGCAGGCCCCCAAAGCCCCCAGCGCCGCAACGACTCCGTAGAACGCCATCCGCACGTACTCGCCGATCTCCAGCTCGGGCACGAGGCTCTCGAAGAAGTCCCCGAACGCCTTGTCGGCCCCAGCCAGCAACGACCCGAACACCACCAGCAGCACCAGCGCCACACCAACGGAGATGAACGGCCGAATCCCGACCGGCCCACGCCGCCGGAACCCCTTGGCCACCCAGGGAATCGACCGGAACGCCGCCAGCCCGACCCCGACGGCCCCGAACACGAGCCCCTTGACCGTCTTGCCACCCGCCATGGCGATCGATCCGCACAACATCGAGGCGAGCAGGCTCAACGGGAACACCCACTCGGCGGCCCGCAGGAACCCCATCGCGAGGAACGCGAGCGCGGCGGCCAGCCACAACGCCCGCTCGACCGTCGGCTTGCCGCTGTAGAACAGCACGCCGCCGATGCCGGCGAGGCCCGCGAGGAACCAGCCGATGCCGTTGTTGGGGACGGCGAGGAAGGCGCCGGCGAGACCGGCGGCCAGGCCCGCGATCAGGGCCTTGGACGGGGCGCCGGTCGTGGGTGGGCGCCACCAGGGCATGAAGGGGAGGCCGGGGGTCTGCATGGCGGCGGCCGCCGCGGGGTAGCGAGGCGGGGCCTGCCAGGGCGTGGCGGGAGGCAGGGTCGCGGTGACGACCTCGGCGGGCTGCAGGGAAGGCGCGGCAGCAGGGGTGACAGGCTCCGCGACCTTCGCGCTCTTCGGGGACGGCGTACCGCCGGCGGGCGACGTGGCCTCGGCATCCTTCTCGTCCGGCTGATCTTGTCGGACCTCCCGAGTAGGTTGGGTCGCGGGGGACCCCGA
Organism: Lentzea sp. CA-135723; assembly: GCF_050936595.1. NCBI lineage: Bacteria > Bacillati > Actinomycetota > Actinomycetes > Pseudonocardiales > Pseudonocardiaceae > Lentzea > Lentzea sp. CA-135723. The sequence continues at coordinate 6,888,855 of NZ_JBNJMK010000001.1, forward strand.
CTCAGGGGTACCCCTGCGCGAGCCTGCCTCCGCGGGCTTCTCGCCACCGGACGTCGGCCGGTACCCGACCTTCCGGAAGTTCCGGTACTTCGGTCGTCCCGGGCTCTTCCCGGAAGGCGTCGAGGACGAGTCCGTCGAGTCAGTCATGTCTCTCTCCCAAGCCCGTGACAGGGCGTGCGTCATCGCCGCACCGGCACGAGGCCCAGTGCGCTCTCAGGTCAGCCGAAAGCCAAGCTCAACGAGGCAAAGTCACCCGGATGCACGATCCGGGGTCCACGACGGCGATCACGCCGCCGTGCAGGTCCACCACCCACCGGGCGATGGCGAGCCCGAGCCCGGTCCCGCCACCGCCCGCCCTCTCCCCTCGGGTGAACCGCTCGAAGATCCGCGACCGGTCGGCCCGGGCGATCCCGGGCCCCTCGTCGCGCACCTCCAGCACCACTCCGGCAGCGGACGCGTACCCCGCCACGGACACCAACCCCCCGGTGGGTCCGTGGCGGGCCGCGTTGTCCACCAGGTTCACCAACACCTGGTGCAACCGCTCCCCATCAGCGAAAACAGTCAGCGAGCCGGCGACGTCGATCGAGAACGAGGCCGACGGCGCGGACACCGACGCCTCCGCCACCACATCGGCCACCAGAGACGACACCGACAACGTCTCCCGGTTCAGCGACAGGACCCCGGCGTCGATCTTCGACAGGTCCAGCAGCTCGGTCACCAGTCGCCCGAGCCGTTCGGTCTGGGCCAAAGCCGTCCGCATCGTCGCGGCATCGGCCACCGCTACCCCGTCCACCACGTTCTCCAGCACCGCCTGCAACGCCGAGATCGGCGTCCGCAGCTCGTGCGACACGTTCGCGATCAGCTCACGGCGTTGCTGGTCGGCGGCGGCCAGGTCGGCGGCCATCACCGTGAACGCCTCCGCCAGCTGCCCGACCTCGTCCGACGAAGTCGACCGAACGGTCCGCGAGTAGTCCCCGGAAGCCATCGACCGGGCGGCAGAGGTCATCTCCCGCAACGGAGAAGTCATGCCGTGCGCCAGCAACTGGGAGGTCAGCAGCCCGAGGATCAACGCCATCAGCGTCGTCTGCGCCGGCAACCACCCGGTCACATAACGGAAGTAGGCGAAGGAGACACACCCGGACACCACGATCACGATGCCGAGCTTGAGCTTGATCGACCGCACCGAGTCCAGCGGACGCGGCAGCATGTCCAGCAGCTCGAAGAACCGCTTCACGACGGCACCTGCCGAGGCACCTCCAGCGCGTACCCCACCCCGTGCACGGTCCGGATCAGATCGGCCCCGAGCTTGCGCCGCAACGCCTTCACGTGCGAGTCGACCGTCCGCGACGAAGCCCCCTCGTGCCATCCACAAGCCTCCGCCAGCAACCGCTCACGCGCCTGCACGGCCGAAGGACGTTCGGCGAGAAAAACCAGCAGGTCGTACTCGGTAGGCGTCAGATGAGCCTCAACGCCCGCCCGCGACACACGACGCGAAGACAAGTCGATCAGCAGATCACCCAACTCCAGCGAACGCGACGACACGGCCCGTGACACCCGACGCAGCAGCACGTGCACACGCGCCGCCAGCTCACGCATCGAGAACGGCTTCGTCAGGTAGTCGTCCGCCCCCACGGCGAGCCCGACCAGCAGATCGGTCTCGTCCCCGCGGGCGGTCAGCATCAACACCGGCACCGACCGCGACGCCTGGATCCGCCGGCACACCTCCAGCCCGTCGAACCCCGGCAGCATCACGTCGAGCACCACCAGGTCGGGCAGGAAAGCAGCCGAGACGGCCACCCCGGACGGACCGTCGTGCGCGACCGCCACCTCGAACCCCTCCGCCCGCAGCCGCGCGGCCACGGACTCGGCGATCGTGATGTCGTCCTCGACGACGAGCACCCGGCGCTGACCTGTCATGACGGCGACTTTAGGTGCATGTCGTGGAGGATGCCGGGACGAGTTGTGAAGATCGTGTGCAGAAAGCAGTAGGTTCGCCACATGAACGTCCTCGAAGCGGTCCTGGAGAGGATCACCTACGCCAACGAGGACAACGGCTACACCGTCGCCAAGGTCGACACGGGCAGGGGAGACCTGGTCACGGTCGTGGGCGCGTTGCTCGGCGCGCAGCCCGGCGAGTCGATCCGGATGCGCGGCACGTGGGGCTCGCACCCGCAGTACGGCAAGCAGTTCCACGTCGACGACTACACGACGATCCTGCCCGCCACCATCCAGGGCATCCGCCGCTACCTCGGCTCCGGCCTGATCAAGGGCATCGGCCCGGTGCTCGCGGACAAGATCGTCACCCACTTCGGCGTGCAGGCGCTCGACGTCATCGAGCACGAGCCGCAGAGACTCATCGAGGTCCCGAAGCTCGGCCCGAAGCGCACCAAGCTCATCGCGGACGCCTGGGAGGAGCAGAAGGCCATCAAGGAGGTCATGGTCTTCCTCCAAGGCGTCGGCGTCTCCACCAGCCTCGCCGTCCGCGTCTACAAGCAGTACGCGGACAAGTCGATCGACGTCGTCAAGAACGAGCCCTACCGGCTGGCCGCGGACGTCTGGGGCATCGGCTTCAAGACGGCGGACGTCATCGCCAAGGCCGTCGGCATCCCGCACGACAGCCCGCAACGGGTCAAGGCGGGCCTGCAGTTCACGCTGTCCGAGGCCACCACCAACGGCAACTGCTACCTGCCGGAACAGGCCCTCATCGCGGACGCCATCAAGATCCTCCAGGTCGACACCGGCCTCGTCATCGACTGCCTCGCGGAGCTGGTCGACGAGGAGGGCGTGGTCAGGGAGGAGCTGCCGGACGACGAGATCGCCGTCTACCTCGTCCCGTTCCACCGGGCGGAGATCTCGATGGCCGCCCAGCTCACCCGCCTGCTGCACACCGACGCCGACCGCATGCCGAGCTTCCAGACCGTCGACTGGGACAAGGCCCTCGCCTGGCTCGGCACCGAGCTCGAACAGCACCAACGCGAAGCCGTCCAACTCGCCCTCACCCGGAAGGTCGCCGTGCTGACCGGCGGCCCCGGCTGCGGCAAGAGCTTCACGGTCCGCTCGATCGTCCGGCTCGCCCAGGCGAAGCGGGCGAAGATCGTCCTGGCCGCCCCCACCGGACGTGCCGCGAAACGCCTCACCGAGCTGACCGGCCACGAGGCCCGCACCGTGCACCGCCTGCTGGAGCTCAAACCGGGCGGCGACGCGGCGTTCGACCGGGACCACCCGCTCGACGCCGACCTCGTGGTCGTCGACGAGGCCTCGATGCTGGACCTGTTGCTGGCCAACAAGCTCGTCAAGGCCGTCCCGCCCGGCGCACACCTCCTGCTCGTGGGCGACGTCGACCAGCTGCCGTCCGTGGGCGCGGGCGAGGTGCTCAGAGACGTGCTGGCGCAGGGCAGCCCGATCCCGAACGTCCGCCTCACGCACATCTTCCGGCAGGCCCAGGAGTCCGGCGTCGTCACGAACGCCCACCGCATCAACAGCGGCGACTACCCGATCGTCCAGGGCATGCCCGACTTCTTCCTCTTCAGCACCGACGAGGCGGAGGAGGCCGCGACGCTCACCGTGGACGTCGTCGCGAACCGCATCCCGCGCAAGTTCCGGCTCGACCCGCGCAAGGACATCCAGGTCCTCGCCCCGATGCACCGCGGCCCGGCCGGTGCCGGCGCGCTCAACACCGTGCTCCAGGAAGCGCTGACGCCGTCCAGGGAGAACCTGCCCGAGAAGCGCTTCGGCGGCAGGGTGTTCAAGCTGGGGGACAAGGTCACCCAGATCCGCAACAACTACGACAAGGGCCGCAACGGCGTCTTCAACGGCACGCTCGGCGTGGTCATCGCCCTCGACACCGTCGAGCAGAAGCTGACCATCCGCACGGACGAGGACGAAGAGGTCGACTACGAGTTCTCCGAGCTGGACGAGCTCAGCCACGCCTACGCCATGACCATCCACCGCTCGCAGGGCAGCGAGTACCCGTGCGTGGTCATCCCGATCACGACCAGCGCGTGGATGATGCTGCAGCGCAACCTGCTCTACACGGCCGTCACGCGCGCGAAGAAGCTCGTGGTCCTGGTGGGCAGCAAACGCGCCATCGGCCAGGCCGTCCGCACGGTCGGGGCGGGCCGCCGCCACACGGCATTGGCCCACCGCCTCCGCACTACACGGACTTCAGGTAGTCGGTGATCAGCCGCGCCCACGGCATCGCGGACTCCAGCGCGATCGCGTGACCGCACGGCAGGTCGGCGTACTTCGAGTTCGGAACGAGGTCCGAGACCTCCTTGCCCAGCTCGGGCGACAGCAGCTGGTCACCGGACGCGCCGATCACCAGCGTCGGCTGCGTGACCTGCGGCAGCACGTCCGACAGGTCGGTGCGCAGGATCAGGTCGATGTGCGCGGACGATCCGGTCGGCACGGACGCGCCGATCAGCTCGGCGAACCCCTCCGCCTGCGCGGGCGAGAGCCGGGCCAGGTACTGCTTGCTGCACATCAGCGACAGGATGTACCGCGCCAGCGCCGAACGCGGCCCGTCGAGCAGCGCCTTCCACTTGTCGATCTTCGCCTTGGTGGCGACGTCGATCTTGGTGAACGGCGTGCTCAGCACCAGTCCGCGCACGCGGTCTGGGTGCTTCACCGCCGTGGTCACGGCGATCGCGGAACCCATCGAGTAGCCGGACACGAAGAACGACTCGTGCCCGGCCTTGACCGCGACGTCCACCAGGGCGTCGGCGAGCTGCCCCAGGTCGAGCGCACCCGGCGCCTTCGGGGAGCCGCCGGAGCCCGGCAGGTCCGGTGCGATGACGGTGAAGTGCTGGGTCAGGGTTCCGAGGATCGGTCCGTAGTTGGCCTGGATGCTGCCGCCCGCGCCGTGCACGAGCAGGAGAGCCGGGCCACTGCCCTTGACGACGGTGGACAGGCCGGTCATGGGGAACCCCCGAGTTTTGTCAGTCCATGCTGCGAACGATGGTCGGCTCCAAGCCGTCGTCGTCGTCCGCGAGGGAACCGCGCCAGGGGAAGTCGAAGTGAGCGGCCTCGGTGACACCGTCGTTGTACAGATGATCCATGGCCTGGTCTCCTCAATCTTCCCAAGGTAGGTTTGTGCGCGGGACCTCGCTGTCCGTCGAGTCGGTTTCGGCCTCACCAGCACAATAACCGCTGCGGTGCTGGGAGAAATCCTATTGATTTTCGTCACAGAGCGCCAAGTGGCCGGTTTCCCGATCCCAAGCACCGGACGGTAATCATCCGGTCGGTCGAACGGACTGGCGATGTCCGGCCGAACGGGCCATCCTCGTTGATCATGCGGACCGCCGTCGCCCTGCTCGCCTGCACAGCCCTCCTGCTCGCCCCCGCGCCCGCGCCGGCGGAAGGTCCACAAGCGACATACGTGCTGCGCGTACCTGCACCGATGGGTGATTCTGCCCAGAAGTTGTTGCGCCTCGGTTACGACGTGTTGGAGCGACGTGACGGCGACGACCTCTTCGTCGTGGGCGGCAGGCGGACCGCGGACGAGCTCGCGGCGGACGGATTCCAGCCGGCTGTCGAGACGGTGATGCGTCCGTCTCAGTGGGAGCCGCGTTCTTTGGCCGACACCACCTATTACGGCGGCTATCGGACCGTCACCGCGCAGTTCGCCCATCTGAACGAAGTAGCGGCGGCACATCCCGAACTCGCGACCGTCGTCGACTACGGCGACTCGTGGCGCAAGACGCAGGGCAGCGGCGGATACGACCTGAAAGCAATCTGCCTCACCCGCAAAAGCCCAGGTGACTGCGCATTGACGCCGAACGCGCCCAAACCGCGGTTGTTCGTGATGGGTCAGTTGCACGCCCGCGAGATCACCACCGGCGACATGGCGTACCGCTTCATCGACGACCTGGTCGGCAGCGATCTCACCGCGATGCTGGACGACCTGGAGGTCTGGGTCGTGCCGATCGCCAACCCGGACGGCGTCGAGATCGTCGAGTCCGGCGGCGACACGCCCGTCCTGCACCGCAAGAACGCGAACGGCACCTGCGCGTCGTCCCGCGGCGTCGACCTGAACCGCAACGCGGGCTCGCACTGGGGTGAGGTCGGCTCGTCCACGAACAGGTGCGCCGAGACCTACCGCGGTCCGCGCGCCGACTCCGAGGTGGAGGTCCAGGCGCTGGAGTCGTTGTGGCGCAAGCTCTACCGCGACACCCGCCCGCCCGGCGACACCGCGGCGGCGTCAGCCGACACCACCGGCGCCGTGATCTCCATGCACAGCTACGGCAACTACGTGCTCTTCCCGTGGGGCTGGAGCACGCAGAAGACCGGCAACGACGCCGCGCTGCGCAAGATCGCTCAGGACATGGCCTCGCTGTCCGGCTTCACGGCCGGACAGCCCGGCGAGGTGCTCTACAACGCGTCCGGCGCCACCGACGACTGGGTGTACGACGACCTGGGCGTGCCCAGCTTCGTCTGGGAGATCGGCGCGGGCTCCGGCAGGTGCGGTGGCTTCGTGCCGCCGTACTCGTGCCAGAAGGACGTGCATTGGCCGAAAGTGCGTCCCATGCTCGTTTCGGCCATGAACGCAGCAAAACGCCCGTACTGACCGTTGTGGTGGCATGGGGAAACGTTTGCTGGCCACCACAGCAGCTCTGTGCCTGCTCTTCACGGGGACCGCGGTCGCCGAACCGCAGCAGGTGGACCGCAGGACCGTCCAGGAGGGGCTGGACGAGCTCGTCGCCATCGGGGTCGCCACCGGCACCCAGGTGCACGTGACGGACGGCCGGGCGGGCTTCACCGCGAGGTCCGGCACCGCCGAGAACACCAGCCCGCGCCCGGTGCCGCTGAACGGCCGCTTCCGCGCGGGCAGCATCACCAAGACGTTCACGTCGACCGTCGTGCTCCAGCTCGCCGGTGAGGGACGGATCGAGCTGGACGCGCCGGTCGACCGCTACCTGCCCGGCCTGGTCGACGCGCGCATCACCGTCCGGCAGCTGCTCCAGATGACCGCTGGGCTGTTCAACTACACGAACGCGCTGAAGTTCGACCCGCAGGGCTTCGAGCCGGACCGCTTCAGGAGCTGGACACCGGAGCAGCTCGTCGCGATCGCCACGGCCCGGCCCCTCGACTTCGAGCCCGGCACGCAGTGGAACTACTCCAACACCAACTACGTCGTGCTCGGCCTGCTGATCGAGAAGATCACCGGCAGGTCGTACGAGCGGGCCGTCGAGCAACGGGTGCTGAAGCCGTTGCGCCTCACCGAGACCAGGTTCCCGGACAACGACGTGGAGATCCGCGGCCCGCACGCCCACTCGTACGGGATCGTGGACGGCAGGCCCGTCGACACCACGCGCTTCAACCCGTCCGTCTTCTGGGCCGCCGGTGACGTCATCACGACCACCCGCGACCTCGACACGTTCTACGGCGCACTGCTCACCGGCAAGCTGCTGAAGCCGGCCCAGCAGGCCGAGCTCACGAAGACCACCGCGGTCAGCACCGGCTACGGCCTGGGTGTCTTCATCGACAAGGCACCGTGTGGCACCACGATCATCGGCCACTCCGGTGGCGTGCCGGGGTTCTCGAGCTACGCCTTCTCGACGCCGGACCTGAAGCGCCGGGTGGAGCTCTCGCTCTCCGCGGGCGTGGGCACCGGGGATCCCAACCCCGCGTTCGGCAAGCTGATCAACGAGATCTTCTGCTGAACGGAGCAAGGGACATCCCTGGGCTCTTGTGCGACTCGAGGTGGATGTGAGCGGACGCCCAGCCTCGATTAGCTGGGTCACATGGGGATACGACTGACAGCCACGATCACGGCAACGAGCCTGCTGGCTCTCACCACGGCGGGTGTCGCCTCGGCGGACACGTCGAGCGTCGACCGCGCGGTGATCCAGCAGGCCCTGGACGAGGTCACGCAGAGCGGAGCCGCGCTGGGCGTGCAGGCGAGGGTCACGGACGGGCGGCAGCGCTTCACCGCCGTGTCCGGCAAGGCGGAGCTGAACAGCGACAGGAAGGTGCCCGACAACGGCAGGTTCCGCGTCGGCAGCATCACCAAGACGTTCGTGTCGACCGTGGTGCTCCAGCTGGTGGGGGAGGGCAAGGTCGACCTGGACGCACCCGTCGTCCGCTACCTGCCCGGCCTGGTCGACGAGCGCATCACCGTCCGCCAGGTCCTGCAGCACACCAGCGGCCTCTACAACTACACGAACGGGTTGCCGCTCGACCCCGACCAGTTCGAGCAGATCCGCTACAAGCACTGGGAGCCCGCCGAGCTCCTCGCGCTGGCCACGAGCAAGCCGCTGGACTTCGACCCCGGCACGCAGTGGAGCTACTCCAACACCAACTACGTCGTCGCCGGCCTGCTCGTCGAGAAGATCACCGGCAAGCCGTACGAGAAGGCGGTGGAACAGCGCATCCTGAAGCCGTTGCGCCTGAACGACACCGAGGTGCCGGGCGACAAGGCGGCCATCAGCGGCCCGCACGCGAAGGCGTACTGGGTGGTGGCGGGCAAGCCGTCCGAGATCACCAGGATGAACCCGTCGGTCGCCTGGGCGGCGGGCGAGATGATCTCCACGACCCGCGACCTCGACACGTTCGTCGACGCCCTGGCCGACGGCGAGCTGCTGAAGCCCGCGCAGCAGAAGGAACTCAGCAAGACCACCGCGGTGAGCCCCGGCTACGGCCTCGGCCTCCAGGTCGAGACCCTGCCGTGCGGCGCGAAGGTGTGGGGCCACGGCGGCGGCATCCCCGGCTACTCGTCGCAGCTGCTGACCTCGCCGGACACCAAGCAGCGCTTCGAGCTCAACGCCACCAGCGGCCCGGCCCAGGGCGACCCCGGCGAGGCCTTCAACCGGATCCTCACCGAGGTGTTCTGCTGACCATGAGACTGGTAGCCGCACTCACCGCCGCCGCGTTGCTGGCCACCGCCGGCACCGCTGCGGCGGCACCGCCCGAGCACGACGCCGTCCAGCGGACCATCGACGAACTGACGAAGTCCGGTGGCGCGCTGGGCATCCAGGTGCTCGTCGACGGCCGCGACACGCTCCGGTCGGGATTCGCCGAACGCGGTTCGCGCACACCCGTGCCGCACAACGGAACCTTCCGCATCGGCAGCGTCACCAAGCCGTTCGTGTCGACCGTGGTGCTCCAGCTGGCCGGAGAGGGGAGGCTCGACCTGGACGTGCCGGTGGTCCGCTACCTGCCCGGCCTGGTCGACGCCCGCATCACCGTCCGCCAGCTGCTGCAACACACCAGCGGCCTGTACGACCACGCGGAGGCCCTGCCGCTCGATCCGGCCGGGTTCCACGCGATCCGCTTCAAGACGTGGACTCAGCAGGAACTCGTCGACATCGCCACCAGCCGCCCGTTGCTCTTCGAACCGGGCACGGGGCAGAGCTACTCCAACACCGGCTACGTCGTGCTGGGTATGCTGATCGAGAAGCTGACCGGCAAGCCGTACCAGCACGCCGTCGAACAGCGCATCCTGAAGCCGTTGCGGTTGAAGGACACCGTGCTTCCACGCACCACTGTGGACATTCCAGGACGGCACGCGCACGGCTACTTCCCGGACGCCGCAGGCAACATCATCGACGTCACGCGCCTCAACCCGTCGTGGGGAGGAGCGGCGGGGGAGATGATCTCGACGACCCGCGACCTGGACGCGTTCCTGGCCGCACTGCTCGCCGGTAAGCTGCTGAAACCCGCCCAGCAAAGGGAGTTGACCGCCACCACGGCCGTCAGCCCCGGCTACGGCCTGGGCCTCTCGGTGGTGAAACTGCCGTGCGGCAACACCATCTACGGCCACGACGGCACGATCCACGGCTTCGCGTCGTTGATGCTCGGCTCGCCGGACGGCAAGCGCTTCGAGCTGTCCGTCACCGACAACGGCAGCAACGCCGAACCCGGTGACGCCTACCGCGAGCTGATGAACCAGCACTTCTGCTGATTCCGGGCAAAACAAAAGGGGAGCTGGGTTGACCCAGCTCCCCTCCCGGCGTTTATGAAGATCAGCCGAGGCCGTTCTTCATCGCTTTCACCAACTCACCGTTCGAGGTGTCTCCGGACATCTCCCAGAAGAAGGCGCCACCGAGACCCTGGCTGTTCGCGTAGCTCATCTTGCTGCCGATGGTGGCCGGGGTGTCGTAGCTCCACCACTGGTCGCCACACTTGGCGTAGGCCGTGCCCGCGACGGTGCCCGTGGCCGGGCAGGACGTCTTGAGCACCTTGTAGTCCTGGATGCCCGGCTCGATGCCCGGCGCGGGGCCGGTCGCCGTGCCGCCAGGGGCCGCCTGCGAAACGCCGGACCAGCCGCGGCCGTAGAAGCCGATGCCGAGCAGGAGCTTCTTGGACTGGACGCCCTTGCCCTTGAGCTTCTGGATCGCCGCGTCGGAGTAGAAACCGGCGGTCGGGATGCCGGCGTAGTTCGTCAGCGGGGAGTGCGGAGCCGTCGGACCCTGAGCGGCCCACGCGCCGAAGTAGTCGTACGTCATGACGTTGTACCAGTCGACGAACTGCGCAGCGCCGGCGTAGTCAGCGGCGTCGATCTTGCCACCGTTGGTGCCGTCGGCCGTGATGGCCGAGGTGACCAGGTAGTTCTGGCCGAACTTCTGGCGCAGCTTCTGCATCAGCAGGCGGTAGGAGTCGAAACCGCTGGAGTCGCAGGTGAGACCACAGGCGTTCGGGTACTCCCAGTCGATGTCGATGCCGTCGAACAGGCTCGCCCAGCGCGGGTCCTCGAGGAGCGAGTAGCAGGAGTCCGCGAAGGTCTGACGCGACTGCTCCGTGGCCGCCGCCTGCGCGAAGCCACCGGACCAGGTCCAGCCACCGAAGGAGTAGAGGACCTTGATGTGCGGGTACTTCTTCTTCAGCTTGATCAGCTGGTTGAAGGCACCGCGAACCGGCGCGTCCCACACGTCGGCGACACCGTCGACCGACTCGGCCGCCGTGTACGACTTCTCGATCGCCGGGAACGACTCACCGATCACACAACGGCCGTTCGTCACGTTGCCGAACGAGTAGTTGATGTGCGTGATGTTCGCGGCCGTGCCGGAGGTGTCCATGTTCTTCGGCAGGTAGTTCTTGGCGGGGTAGGTGCCCCACTCGGTGAAGTAACCGAGGTTCACCTTGCCACCGGGCGGCGGCGTACCAGTCGTGGTCGTCGTCGTGGTGGTCGTGGTGGTGGTCGTCGTCGTGGTCGACGTGGTGGTCGTGGTCGTCGGGTTGGTCCCGCCGGCCTCACACGAGCCACCGTTGAGCTTGCAGTTGGTCGGCGCACCGAACGTGCCGGTGTACGAGCCGTTGAAGCCGAAGCTCACCGACCCACCGACACCGATGTTGCCGTTCCAGGTGTTCTTGACCGTGACGGTCTGACCGCTCGTCGTGTACGAGCCGTCCCACAGCGAGGTGACCTTGTGGTTCGCCGGCATGGTGAACTCGACGGTCCACGACGTCAGAGCCGCCGCGCTGTTGTTCTTGATCGTGTACTTGCCCTCGAAGCCCGTTCCCCAGTCCGAACCCTTGGAGAACGTGGCGGAAACGCCACCGGCACCGCTAGCAGCGGGCACGACGACGATTCCGAGGACCAACGCGGACAGGGCCGCGAAGAGAGCAGCTAGATGCCATCGGAACTTGGACATCGGTCTCCTCAGTCGCAGGGGGTACCGGAACGATGTGGTTTAGACCACTCGAAGGTCAAGGTCTAGACCTCTGCCGTCACTCGAACGGAGCAGTCCGAAAACGGTTTAGTAAGCCCGGCCTGTCTTGTTTCGGTCTGTTTGGTTAACCATTGGAGGGGTTCCGAGACGACAGCCCTTCGGGCGGACTTCCGCCCAGGTGACTGTGCGAAGAGGACGGTCGGCCCTAGCTTCGTTCCATGCCAAAGCGTTTCTCCACGGCACGCGGCCGCGAGTTCGGCGACGCGATACGGGCGGCGGTCGCGAGCACGGGCATGTCCGCGCGCGAGATCTGCGAGAAGATCGACTGGGACCCAGGCAAGCTGTCCGACCTCATGAACGGCAAGGGCGGCTGTACAGAGGTCGATCTGGCGATCTTGCTCAGCTTCTGCCGCATCGTTCCAGAAGAGCGCGACCACCTGATGAGCATCCACGACGACACAGGCCAGAAGATCTGGTGGCAGCACTTCGCCGACCAGCAGTCGTTCCGGATGCGGACCTTCCTCGAGCACCTGTGGAAGGCCAAGGAGTTCGTCGTGTGGCAGCCCCTCGTGCTGCCGGGCCTCCTCCAACTCCCCGACTACCTGCGCGCCGTCTGTCTGGAGACGGTCAACCTGCCACATGAGGAGATCGAAGACCGCGTCACCGGCCGCCTGGCGATGCAGCAGGTCTTCCGGCAACGGCTCGACTGCACCTTCTACGTCCACGAGCAGGTGCTGTTGTCGCGGGTGGGCGGCGCGGACGTGATGCGGTTCGACCGGCACGAGCCCGTGGTCTTCCTGGAAGCCGAGAACTCCATCCTCGTCGTCGAGCGCAAGGACTCGATCCGGGACTGCGAGGACATCCTCAAGGCCCTCGAACGCAAGGCCCTGGACGAGGAAGCCTCCCCAGCCAGCACTGACAATTTTCGGCCCTCGCCACCCCTCCCTCGCGCTCCGGCGCTCGTCTCGCGACCCGCCCCCGGCGCGGCTCGGCAAGTTCGCACCATCGGGTCAACCCGGCTAGTCCGCCGAGCGTCCCCCACGCCCGTTGCCAACGATGAGGGGCGTGCACTTCACCGTTCCTGAACAGGCAAGACGTGACCACACGGTCGAATCCGCTCTCGCCGACCTGCGTGCCGGACGCCCGGTGATCGTGGTCGACGACGAGGACCGCGAGAACGAAGGCGACCTGGTCATGGCCGCCGAACACGCCACCCCGCACGCGTTGGCGTTCTACGTGCGGCACACGAGTGGGCTGGTCTGCGCGCCGATGGCCGCGGAGGTGGCGGACCGCCTCAAGCTGCCGCTCATGGTCCAGGACAACGAAGATCCCGAAGGCACGGCGTTCACGGTGTCGGTGGACGCGTCCGCGGGCATCGAGTCGGGTATCTCCGCGGCCGACCGGGCCCACACGCTTCAGGTTCTGGCCGATCCGGCGAGCACTCATCGAAGCGTGCGGCGTCCTGGGCACGTGTTTCCGTTGCGCGCGCGTGAGGGTGGTCTTGCCGTGCGGCGCGGGCACACGGAGGCGGCCGTTGAGCTCATGCGGTTGGCGCACCTCCGGCCCGTGGCCGTGATCAGCGAGATGTGCAACGAGGACGGGAGCATGGCGCGGGTGGCGCAGCTGCGGAAGTTCGCCGAACAGCACTGGTTGAAGCTGGTGTCCATCGAGCAGATCGCGGCCTTCGCGCAGGAGGGTGTGGTGGCGCGATGACGTTGCTCGCGACCGTTTTCGACCTCGACGACACGCTGGTCGACAGCGGCCCCACCTGGCAGCGGGTGATCGGTGCCGTCGCCGCCCGCCACGGCTACCGGTGGACCGCCGCCGACTGGGCCGCGATCCAGGGGACGTCGATCTGGGGTGCCTACCTCGCCGAGCGGTGCGGGGATCTGAGCGCGGAACGTGCGGTGTCCGAGTGCGTCGACGGCATGGTGGACGCCATCGCACGCGGCGAGTTCGGGCTGCTGCCCGGCGCCGCGGAGCTGGTGGCGCAGGCCGCTGAGCTGGGGCCGGTCGGGCTCGTGTCGGCGTCGCCGCGCAGGTACGTGCGGGCGGCGGCTTCGGCGTCCGGGCTGCGCAGGCACGTCGAGGCCATCGTGACCGGCGACGACGTGACGCGCGGCAAGCCGGCGCCCGACCCGTACCTGCTGGCCGCGCGCAAGCTCGGGCTCGACCCCGTGAACTGCCTGGCGGTCGAGGACTCGGCGTCCGGGATCCGGTCGGCGCACGCGGCCGGGATGACGGTGCTCGCGATTCCCAACGCCACGACCGCCCGCAACGCCGAAGTGCTGAAGCTGGCCGCACTTCAGGCCGTGGACGCGAAAATCGCGGCGAAGGAAATCTGTCAACTGTGGGTAAACGTTTACGCGCTCAGCCGATAGCGCGTTCCGCTCCCCACGCGGCGATGTCCTCCCGGCTGCTCAGGCCCAGCTTGTCGCGCAGCCGGTGCAGCCGGGAGGCCACGGTCCGCACGGACACGTTGAGGCGGTTGGCTATCTGCTGGTTCGTCAGGCCGGTGGCCAGCAACGCGATCACGCGGCGTTCGTGGTCGTCGAGCGAGTCGAACGCGGCCTCGGTGCGGTCCAGCCACACCTCGTCCTGGATGAACGCCTCGGTTTCCGCAGCGCTCAACGGCGTTGATGCAGCTTCTGCGCGCGCAACGGGCAGCATCAGCCGTGCGGTGCGCATGGCTCCGTTGACCTTCTCTGCCCAGAACGGGTTCGGCACGACACCGACGGAACGGCGCATGGCGCGTCCGGTGGCTTCTAGCCGTAGCGCGCGCTCTGCTTGACCGCGCGTCAACGCGACCACGGCCAATCCCTCAAGAGCGTCTGGGGCGGTCAACGGGTTGATGCCGTCCATGCGCAGTGCTTCCTGGAACGCGTGGGTGGCCTCATCGAGGTCGCCCTGCACCAACGCGACGGCGCCCCGTGTGTTCAAAGCAGATGCAATGCGCGCGGGGACGCCCGACGCGCGCGAGATGGGCAACGCCGACATGACGTTCTCTTCGGCGCGTTCGTGCTTTCCCAGCGACAAGGCCGTGCGTGCCAAATCGACCAACGCCGTCGCACGGGCAAGTGGCTCACCCAGCAACTCGGCGACCCTTAGGCACTCGGTGTTGTTCTTGTCCGACGCCTCCCACTCGCCGGACGACTGCTGCACGGCCGCCAGCGTGCTGCGACTGCTCATCACCAGCGCCGGCTGCCCGATGGTCCCGACCAGCCGCGACACCTCGGCGGACAGTTCGGCGGCCTCGTCGTGGTCACCCTGCTCGGCCGCGAACCGGGCGGCGTGGTTCAGCGCCACGCAGCGGTAGTCGTCCCTTGTGGACGGTCGGCGCAACGCGTCCCGCAGCATCACGCGGGCCTGCCCGAGCCGTCCTCGCCGCGCGGCGCAGTCGGCCAGCGCGGAAGTCAGCAGCAGCAACCGCTCGTCGGCGCGATCCGCCGCCCACTCGACCGTGCCGAGCAGGCTGTCGACGTGGTTGTCGAGCTTGTGCTGCACGTCCGCGGACATCGACAGCGGCGCGGTGACCAGCACGTCCGACAGGTCGGTGAACCAGCGGGCCAGCGCCTCGTAGGCGACGTCCAGCTCGCCCGCCGCGAGCAGCTTCTCCTTGGCGTGCAACCGGATGGTCTCCAGCTGCCGGAACCGGGTCGTGCCGGGCACGGCCGTCACCAGCGACTTCGCCTGCAACCGCGACAGCACGTCCAGCACCGGTTCCGCGGACCGTTCCGACGAGCAGACCTCGGTGGCCGCGGCCAGGTCGAAACCGCCGTCGAACACGGAGAGCCGACGCAACGCGAACTGCTCGTCCGGCTGCAACAGCTGGTAGCTCCAGTCGATGGCCTCCCGCAACGAGCTCTGCCGCGGCGACTTGCGGCAGCCCAGGGTCAGCAGCTCCAGCGGTTCGTCCATGCGGTCGCAGATGTCCGCGACCGGGAGCAACCGCACCCAGCGCGCCGCCAGTTCGATCGCGAGCGGCATGCCTTCCAAACGCGCGCACAGCAGCGCTACAGCAGCTGTGTTGTCCACGGACAGACGGAAGTCGGGCTTGCGTTCGCGCGCACGGTCCACGAACAGCTTCACGGCCTCAGAGCGTGGTGCAGCAGTAGTGACCAGGTCGCGGTCCGTCGACGGCACGGGCAGCCCTTCGACGGGGAAGCTGACCTCGCCGGTGATCCACAACGCCTCGCGCGACGTCGCGAGCACCCGGACGCCGGGGCAGCGGTTCAGCAGCACGTCGGTGAGCTCGGCGCAGGTGTCGAGGAGGTGCTCGCAGTTGTCGAGCACCACGACGACCCTCATGTTCACCAGCGTCTCGAGCACGGTGTCGCGCAACGGTTCGTCGGTCTCGGCGGCCACTCCGAGCGCATCGGCGAGGGCCGGTACGACGTCTCGGGACGTGGTGATCTCGCCCAGTTCGACGAGCAGGACGCGGTCCGTGCGGCCGCGCCGCAGCCGTCCGGCGGCCTCCAGCGCGAGTCTCGTCTTGCCCGCACCCGCACTGCCCACGAGCGTAACGAGACGATGCCTGCGCAACAGCTGGTCGAGCTTCGACAGCTCCTGCTGGCGGCCCACGAACGTGTCGCGCGCAGCAGGCAGGTTGGACAGCACACGCAGGTTTTGCCTGGTAGCGGGCGTTGGTGCCGTAACGGTCGCACGGCGGCGATAGGCCCGTTGGCGGCATGCGTTGGAGCAGTAGGACCTGCGTTGCTCGGAGGTGGCGGGAGGCAGCGCGCCGTCGCACAGAGCGCAACGTCCGGTGCTGGTCATGAGTCCCTCTCCGCAAGCCGTAACGGCAGGAGGTTCCTGTCTCGCTCCGGCGTTTGCGCTGTTCGTGGGCGGTGGCCCGAGGTGTGCAACCCGTTACGCCTCCGTGCGCGTGAGACGGTTCGCAACCTGCTCGTTATGCATCCCTTCCCGGCTTCCTCGTTCGGGAACAAACTGGAAGCTGGTCCGGTCTGACAGGGAGTGCGCATGACGTTGACGACGAGCACCTCGTGGGCGAGCGCAGGGCTGCAGCTCGTGGACAAACCGCGCACGATCACCGTCGGCATCGCCGATGACGAGGTGCTGATCCGCACGGGTGTCCGCGGTGTGCTGGAGCGCAGCGGCAACGTCGCGGTGGTCGGCGAGGCGGGCGACGGCGGCGGGGCGTTGGAGCTCGCGCGGCGGCAACGTCCGCAGGTGCTGCTGATGGACGCGTCCATGCCCGGCATGGAAGGCCTCGCGGCGGTGCGGATGGTGCGCAGGCACGTGCCGGGCACCCAGGTGATCATGCTGTGCACCCCGCAGACCGAAGAGATGTTGTTCCCGGCGTTGCGCGCGGGCGCGGCGGGATTCCTGTTCAAGAACGGCGAACCGGACGCTCTCGTGAAGGCCGTGCGTGCCGTCGCCGCGGGAGAGGCGATGCTCTCGCCGTCCGCGACCCGTGCGCTGATCGACCACTTCACCGGCGCCGACTCGGAACGGCGGGACGCCGCGCGCAGCCGCATCGGCCTGCTCACCCGGCGGGAGCAGGAAGTGCTCGTGTACTTGGCGCAAGGCATGGCGAACGCACGCATCGCAAGGCTCATGTACCTCTCGGAGGGGGCTATCAAAGCCCACGTCAGCCGACTGCTGACGAAACTTCGGTGCGACAACCGCGTCCAGGCCGCTCTCATCGCACGCGACGCCGCCCTTCCCTGCTGAAATCCGACAACTCCTGCAACGGCGCGACGGTCAGCCTAGCCACGGATTTTCGCGCCGAGTAGCAGGTCACCCGGTTGGCCCCGTCCAGAATGATGTCGCTTTCCCGCCAGCGTCTCGGTTGGAATGGCGTCATGCTTGGTCACATGCCGCCGGCCACGTTCTCGGAACGCCTGCACTTTCAGGCACCTCTGTGCCCCGACAACCTGTTCGGCCACCTCATCGCCACCGCCGTGCCCGGCGTGGAGGAGTGGCGGGACGGTGTCTACCGGCGAACCTTGCGACTTCCTTGCGGATTCGGCATCGCGGCTTTGCAACCGTTCCCCGACCACGTGGCGTGCCGGCTGGAACTGTCGGATTCTCGCGATTCGGCAAGTGCTCTAGACCTTTGCCGGTTCCTTCTCGACCTCGACGTGGATCCATTCGCGGTCGATGAGGCGTTGTCGGCCGATCCGCTTTTGGCGCCGTTGGTGGCGGCTGCTCCTGGACGTCGTGTGCCGCGCACGGTGGACGGGGCGGAGTTCGCCGTGCGGGCCGTTCTGGGGCAGCAGGTGTCCACGAAGGCAGCGCGCACGCACGCCGCACGGCTCGTTGCGGCTCATGGGACGCCGGTGGGCGACTTGTTCCTGTTCCCGCTGTCGTTCGACGTTGCCGAGCTGGCGATGCCGGAGTCGCGGCGGAGGACGATGGCGGCGTTGCTGGGGGCGCTGGAGTCCGGTTTGGACCTTTCGCCGTCGGCTGACCGAGTCGTTGCGCGGGAATGGCTTTCGTCGTTGCCGGGGTTCGGGCCGTGGACCGTTGAGTCGATCCTGATGCGCTCTTTGGGGGATCCCGACGCGTTCCTGCCGACGGATCTCGGCATCCGGCTGGCCGCCGAGGCCCTGGGGCTGCCGTCGACGCCCGCGGCGCTGGTCAGGCGTGCGGAGGCGTGGCGGCCGTGGCGGGCGTACGCGGTGCAGCACCTGTGGGCGACCGGTGATCACGAGGTGAACCGAATCCCGGCCTGACCTGCACGCTCGCGTACATCGCCGTCGAGTCCTGGCGGACGAAGCCGGGCAGCGGCGGCGGGTTCTGCGCGAACTGTTGGAGGGCTTCGAAAACGTCGAGCGCCGTGTCGGGGCGTCCGTCGGGTTCCTTGGCCAGCAGGCTTTGCAGCGTCGCGTTGAGCGGCCCTGGTACCTGCGGCGGTGCCTCTTTGACGTGCTTGTCGAACACCGCGTAGGCCGTGGGGCCGGTGAAGAGTTGTTCGCCCGTCAGCATTTCGTGCAGCACGCAGCCGAGGGCGTACAGGTCGCTCCTCGGTTCGGCGGTGCCGCGCTGGATCTGCTCAGGGGCCATGTAGCTCGGCGTGCCGAGGATCTGCCCGGCGCGGCTGAACGGGGCGACGTCGCTCTCCTTGAGCAGCGCGAGGCCGAAGTCCAGGACCTTCACCGCGCCGTCCGGGCACAGCATCAGGTTGGTGGGCTTGAGATCGCGGTGGCAGATGCCGCGGTCGTGCGCCGTGGTGAGGACTGCGGCTGCCTGCGCGGCGATGTTCGCGGCCCAGGCCTGCGGGAGAGGGCCGAACTCGCCGACGAGGTCCGCGACCGTGACGCCGTCGACGAACTGCATGACCTGGAAGAGGCGCTGCTCGTGCGTGCCGAAGTCGTACAGGACGGGCACTCCCGGGTGCTCCAGGCCGGCGACGATCCTGGCCTCGCGCGCGAACCGGTGCGCCACCTCGTCGTCGCTGCCGGGCAGCCTGAGCAGCTTGACCGCGATGCGCCGATCGAGCCTGAGGTCCCGTCCCTCGTGCACGGCACCCATGCCGCCCCGCCCCAGCGGCAGGTCGTCGATCTCGTAGCGGTCGGCGATCAGCACCGGTGAAGCCTAACCGTCACCGCGGGCCGATCTGGCCCTGCAGCAGGCCCGCGTACCCGATCCTGATCAGCTCGGCCGCGTCCCTGAGCTTCTCCTCCGCCTCTTTGAGCTGCTTGAAGGCCTGTCCGTACCTGCGTTGCTCGTCGATCGGCAGCGACGGGACCTGAGTTCTCCTGACGTCGAGCCTGGTCGAGCCCGTGGGGGTTCTGGCGAACGCGGCCTTGAGGACGCCTTCGAGGAAGTCCGGGTCGATCTTGCGCGGGTTGATCTCGTAGACGGCGCCTGTCGGCGATGCGACCGGGTGGCTGCCGGGTGCCTTGCGGACCAGCTCGCCGATGGTGGTCATCGGTGGGGCTACTTCTTGGAGCTCGGGCAAGGTCGGGGCTTCGAAGACCGCTTGGGTGTACTCGGACGCGTCCGTGCCGGTGCGCCGGGCCGGGCTCAGGTCCACGTCGTCGTCGAGCAGGTCGATGACCCTGGTGTTGGGGTCGAGCGGGCCCGGTGACTGGAGCAGGGCGATCTGTTCGGGGGCGCGGCCGATCGGGTTCCTGAGCAGCCAGAGGTCTCTTCCCGGCGTGACCGTGACGACGGCTCGGATGGCGCCTGCCCTCAGCAGGTTGCCGCGGATCCTCTTGCCCGGTCGCCTGGTCGCTGCGGCTGACGGGAGGAGTACCGCTACCAGTCCGCCGGGTTTGGTGAGGGAGAGGCAGTGTTGGAGCCAGGCCAATTCGGGTTCGCCTCGCGGCGGCAGGCCGTAGGTCCACCTGGTGTCGCCGACGAGTTCCTCGTGGCCCCAGGTCCGGTCGTGCCACGGCGGATCGCAGATGACCGCGTCGGCCTTCTCGTGGATCCCGTTGTGGCGCAGCGAGTCGCCGGTGAAGATCTGCGCCGCCGGCATCCTTCTCCTGGCGATGACCGCCGAGACGGGGTCGATCTCCTGGCCGATCTTGTTCTTGGCCTTCGACGCCTTGAGCAGGCTGCCCGTGCCGCACGCGGGGTCGATCACCGTGTGGCCGTCGGTGGTGGTGATCAGTGCTTCGATGACTTCTGGCGGTGTGGGGTTGAGCAGCCGTGAGTGCGCTTCGAGGTAACGCTCGTGCAGGAACTCGAACGTCGTGTCGTCCGTTTCCGTGTTGGCCAGTGCCTCACCGAGACGGAGGTCGTCGTGCGTCCGCAGCTGCGTCCACAACCTCTCCGCCGGCGACACCCGGAACGACTTCCCGTTGCGCCTGAGCCACACCTCGACGTCCCGCAGCAGGTACAACGGACTGGACGCCGTCCCGCCGACCGGCGAGGGAAAGTCCTCGAACCGCCGCCGCCAGTTGGACACGGCCGCCCGCCCCACCTCGGCGAGCCGCGCGATGTCCCCGGCGCTGACCGTCTCATCCATGTTCACAACCGTATTGCTTGTGAACTCACTTCACAACTGCTCTACTAGAAACATGACACACGAGCTGCGCATCGCCGTGGCCACCGATCCGGGGCTCGTCCGAGAGCACAACGAGGACTCGGTCTACGTCCGCCCGGACCTGCAGGCGGTGGCGGACGGCATGGGCGGCCACGAACACGGCGAAGTGGCAAGCGCGCTCGCGGTCAACGTCCTGGCCGACTGGCAGGGCGACCTGGGCCCAGCGGTAGCAGAGATAGCCCGCCGCCTGGACGCCGAAACCCCGAACGGCGCCGGCACGACCCTGACCGCCATCCGCTGGGAGGGCCTCGCCTTCCAACTGGCCCACATCGGCGACTCCCGCGCCTACGTCCTGCGCGAAGGCGAACTCCGCCAGCTCTCCCACGACCACACCATGGTCCAGGCCCTGGTGGACGCCGGCCGCATGACGCCGGAGGAGGCGTTGGTGCACCCGCGGCGTGCGTATGTGCTGCGGGCCTTGCAGTCCGGCAACTCGCACGACCCCGACCTGTCCTGGCACCAGGCCAAGGTGGACGACCGGTACCTGCTGTGCAGCGACGGCCTCACCGACTACACGGACCTGGAGGACGTGCACGAGGTCCTGCTGTCCACCGAGGACGGGACCGAGGCGGCGTGGCAGCTGATCGCGCTGGCCAACGGCAACGGCGGGCCGGACAACATCACGTGCGTGATCGTGGACGTGATCCGCAAGAAGTGGTGGCAGCGCTAGGTTTCGTCCGGGAGTCCGGGAGTCCGGGAGTCCGGGAGTCCGGGAGTCCGGGAGTCCGGGAGTCCGGGAGTCCGGGAGTCCGGGAGTCCGGGAGTCCGGGGTCAAGGGGTTCCGGGGGTCAACGGGTCCGGAGGTCAAGGGGTCCGGCAGTTGTCGTGTGGTCTGGGAGTGTCAGACCCTCTGAGTACGTTGGGTCGCGGGGGATCCTGCATCCGAGGGGACCCTTGCGTCAGCCTGCCGACGCAGCACCAGCGGACCCGTCGCGCCAGCCCGCCGGGTGGTAATCGCCCTGCTTGGCCGCCGGTGTGCGGCAGGCTGCTCGCGGACTTGGCCGCCCCGCCTGCCTGCTGCCCGCCTGCCACCCCGCCCGGCCAACCACCTCGCCCGGCCAACCACCCCGCCCCGACCCCCGCAACCAGCCGGCGCACCCCAACCCGTTGCCCACCAACGGCTTCCCCACCAGACATGGAAACGGCCCCGGCGCGCAACGCGCGCCGGGGCCGCAGCCTCAAGGGGTGTTACAGGTTGGCCGGCATGCCCGACTCGTCGGCCGCCGCCGTGGACGACCCGCTGAGCAGGTCCTTCACGATCTTGTTGGCCTGCTTCACGGCCGGCGTGATCATCTTGATCTGCACCTTGCCGTTGGTCAGCTTGCCGCCGACGTCGTAGGTCTTGTCCTCGTTGGGCAGCGGCACGGCCTGGCAGCCGGTGAACTGCTTGCGCGGGGTGGCGCCGGTCTGGAAGTAGAAGACGATCGGGTCGTCGACGCAGTCCGTGTTGTACGGGAACAGGCCGTGCGAGCCCTCGTTGTCGACGCTGATCATCTTGGCGTTCGGCAGGGCCTTGGCCGTGGCGAGGCCGCCCTCGTAGGCGGTGGCGGCGTCGAGCTCGGCCTGGGCGACGAGGAGGCGCGGGAACGTCTTCTTGTCCGGCTTCGGCATCGAGGTCTTGGCCGGCCAGTAGGCGCAGAGCGGGGTGCTCATGAACGGCGCGATGAACGGCGCGTTCACGGTCAGGTCCGCGAGCCAGTAGTTCCAGTAGTGCAGGTTCTGGTTCCACTGGCCGTCCTGGCAGCGGATCGCCTCGAAGGTGGCGTCCCAGGTCTCGACCTCGGCGGCGGCGGTCGTCGACTTGACGGCCACGCGCTCCTTCTTGGCGATGGCGTTGAGGGCGTTGGTCTTGGCCTTCGCGATGAACGCCTTGTTCTCGTCCGAAGTACCCGGAACGGTCAGCATCTTGGCGACGATCTGCTCGACCTTCTCCGAATCGGAAGCGGCCGGGTTGGTCGCGTCGATCACGGAGGCGACGGCCGAGGCGGCCACGTGGTACTGCGAGGTGTCGTACATCGCCGGGATCACGAACCACGCGACGAAGAGCTGGCCGACGAACTCACGGGTGCCGCCGCCCTTCTCCCACTTGCGGCGGATCTCCATCGGGTCGGTGCCCTGGCCGTACTTGTCGGCGCTGCGGGCCATGAACGGCAGCAGCGCTTCCTGGAACTGGCGGTCGCGGGTGCGCGGCTGCAGGTCCCAGGTGTTCTCGAGGGTCGACTGCGAGGCGTCGACGGCCGAGTCGAGCAGCATGCGGTGGACCTTCGACGCGAACGTCGAGGCGTACCAGGTGCCGAGCCACGTGCCGTACGAGTAGCCGATGTAGCTCATCTTCTTCTCGCCGAGCAGGACACGGATGAAGTCCATGTCGTACGTGGTCTGCTCGGTGGTGATGAACTGCGTGAGCGGGTTCTCGAGGCAGCCGTCGACCTTGGCCTTGTTCAGCACGTTGACGTCGGTGCTGTTCGGCACGGTGTAGCTGCAGGTGAGCGGCGTGGAGAGGCCGACGCCGCGCGGGTCGAACCCGATGAAGTCGTACTGTCCCGCGAGGACCGGGGTGCGCAGGGCCATCGCCGCGCCCCACGGCAGGCCGGAACCGCCGGGGCCACCGGGGTTCACGAGCGCGATGCCCTGACGGCTGGTGCCCTTGTAGGCGGTCTCGGTCTTGGAGACGCGGATGCCGATCGTGTTGCCGTCGGCCGGGTTGTGCCAGTCGCGCGGGACCTGGACGGTCGCGCAGGCGAGGCCCTTGACGGTCTTGAACTTGTCCACTGTGGCCGGGTCGACGCCGGGGAAGGTGCACTCCTCCCAGGTCACCTTCTGCTTGGCGAGCGCACCCGCGAGCGCGGCCGTGTCCGGGTCCTGCTTGGCGGCGGCGGTCGCGGCCGGGGTGAGCACGAGGCTCGACGCGATCAACGCCCCCGTCACCGCGGCGATGCCGCCTCTGAAGTACTTCCTCACGGTGGATCCCCTTCTGCCCCCGCACGGCCCGATGGAGCCGTGCTTGCAACAGAGGAGAAAGGGAAAACGCCGCGTTTAACACTCCTGGGTGATGGCAGAAAGTCGCCATGGCAGGAAACCGTCACCGATCGTGTTCGCAGAGTGACCACGATCGAGCAACCAAACACGAGGAGTGACTAAAGCCAACCTCGCCGTGACGCCTGGACGCCGAGCTGGAACCGGGTCTGCGCCCCCAGCAACTGCTGCAACCGGCTCACCCGGCGATGCACCGTCCGCTCGCTGACACCCAGTTCGCGGGCGATCGACTCATCGGTCAGACCCGCGCTGAGCAGCGCCATCAGTCGGCGGGTGGCGGTGGTCGGCTCCTGCTGGGTGTCCTCGTGACCCCCAGGCGTGATCGACACCGCCATCCGCCAGAACGCCTCGAACAACTCACTCAACGCGCTCAGTAGCACGGACGGGTGAATGAGAAGTGCTACGACGTTCCCGCCCGTCACGGTCGGAACCGCGATCAACGCCCTGTCCGAGTCGGCGATCACCAGCTTCAACGGCACCCCTGGGAACGTCCGCGCCTGCTCGCCCGCCGAGATGCTCTCCTGCACCGACGCGAACCCGCGCTCGGTCTGCAGCAACGCCGACTCGTAGACCACCCGGTACCCGACCCCGCGGGCCAGCGCCGGAGGCTGTGCGGGACTCGCCTCCGGCTGCGGGCTCAGGTACGAACCCGGATCCAGCGCCCGGATCTCCGTCTTCGCCTGGCTCTGCATCTCCTCGAACGCGCTGATCACCTCGTCCGCGTCCTTGAGCACCTCGACGAAGTCGACCTCCTTCGCCCCGTGCGAGGCGTACGCGGCGGCGAGCACCTCCGCGGTCTCGCGCGCCCGGACGGCCGCGGCCTCGTGACTCGACGCGATGGCGGCCAGCGCGGACCGCGGCGGCCGCACCTCGTCGTCCCTGACCAGTCCCAGCCGCTTCAGCTCGTCCTGCGCCGCCCCTGGCTCGCTCGCGGCACCTCGCAGCATCGCCAGGTACAGCTGCTCGGCCTCACGCGACAGCCCCTCGTGCACACGACTCCCCTCGGTGGTGCTGAACCGAAGGTACCTGGTCAGACACGCCCCGCGCGGCGCATGGCCCCGAGGAACAACGCGTCGAACCCGCGGTCCGGCAGCACCCGGCGCGCGAACAGGATCGGGCCCGCGCCGAACCCCGCCGCGTACCTCGTGCGAGGCCGCCGCGCCCGAGCCGCCTTCACGATCACGTCCGCGATCACCTTGGGTTCCGAACCGCGCTCGACCTGACCGAAGAACGCCGACAGCTGCCGCACCTGCTCCTTGTACGCGCCCTCGCCGGACCGCTTGCGCAGGTTGTCGACGGCGATCCCGCCCCACTCCGTCTTGATCGCGCCGGGCTGGATCACCACGACGTCGATCCCGAACGGCTTGAGCTCCAGCCGCAACGAGTCGCTCAGCCCCTCGACCGCGAACTTCGTCGAGTGGTACCAGCCGCCGAGCGGTTCGTAGATCTTGCCGCCGATCGACGACACGTTCACGATCCGACCGCTGCGCTGTGCGCGCATGTGCGGCACAACGAGCTGCACCAGCCGTGCGAGCCCGAACACGTTCACCTCGAACTGGTACTTGCCCTCCGACAGCGGCACGTCCTCGAACGCGCCGTACGACCCGTAGCCGGCGTTGTTCACGAGCACGTCGATGCGCCCGGACTCCGCGATGACCTGCTTGACGCCCGCGACCATCGACTCGTCGTCGGTCACGTCCATCTCCAGCACCTTGATGCCCTGCGCCGCGAGGCCCTCCATGCGCTGCACCCGGCGCGCCGCCGCGTAGACCGTGTAGCCGGCTTTGTGCAGCTCAACCGCCGTGGACTCGCCGATGCCCGACGAAGCGCCCGTGACCAGTGCGACCTTCATGACCCGTTCCTCCCGCTGTTAACCAACCGGTTGGTTGCTAGAACCAGGCAACCACGTCCGCGGCGGCCTGTCAACTAACCGGTTAGTTGCCAGGACCAACCGGTTGGTTAGAATGGAGGGCGTGGTGAGGGACAAGGAAGCGACCAAGGCCAAGCTGCTGGACGCCGCGCTGGACGAGTTCTCCGAGTACGGCATCGCCGGCGCGCGCGTCGACCGCGTCGCCGCCAAGGCCGGCTGCAACAAGGCGATGATCTACGCCTACTTCGGCAGCAAGGAGGGCCTCTTCGACGAGCTGCTGAAGATCCAGATCGACCGCATGATCGAGTCGGTCCCGATCACCCCTGACGACCTGCCGGGTTACGCGGGCAGGCTGTTCGACTGCTACCGGGAGCAGCCGCAGATCCTCCGGCTCGCCGCGTACCACCGGCTGGAGAACGGCTTCGACACGCTGCCGGAGGCGGAGGTCCAGGCGCACCACTTCAAGGTCGCGTCCATCGCCCAGGCCCAGGCCGAGGGCTGGATCTCGTCGGCGTTCGACGCGGAGGACCTGCTCAACCTGGTCGTGCACATGTCGATCCTGGCGTTCAGCACCCCGAACGCGACGCGCGAGCTCGTCGAACGCGCGGTCCACCGCCTGATCACGGCCAGGTGACCAGGCCAAACGATCAAGGGCGGCGCAGCAGGTAGGTGTCCATGATCCAGCCCTTGCGCTCGCGGGCCTCCGACCGCACGGCGCGGATCTCCGCCGCCACGTCCCCGACCCGTCCCGACACCAGGATCTCGTCGGGCATCCCGAGGTACGCGCCCCAGTAGATCCACGTGTCGGGGTCCACACCCTCGAACGAGTACTGGGCGTCCAGCATCACGGCCACGTCGTCCACATCGGACGGCCACCCGGCGGCGAGCCGGCGCCCCGTGGTGATCTGCACGGGCTTCCCGACCTGGTTCAGCGACACCCGGTGGCCTGCGGTCAAAGCCGCGACCGACGTCACCCCTGGAATCACCTCCACCGAGAACGACTCCCCGCGCGCCAGCAGGTCGTCGAGGATCGCCAGCGTGGAGTCGTAGAGCGACGGGTCGCCCCACACCAGGAACGCGCCGACCTCGTCCTGACCCAGCTCCGCGAGCAGGCCCTGGACGACGTCGGCACGGTCACGGCGCCACGCGTCAATGGTCGCCTTGTAGTCGGCGGGGGTGCGGTCGCGATCCGGGTCCCGGCCCTCGACCCAGCGGTACGGCCGCGTCACGTGCTCGGCCAGGATCGACGCGCGCAGATCCACGAGCTCCTGCTTCACCGATCCCTTGTCGAGCACGAAGTACACGTCGACCGTCTGCAACGCCTTGACGGCCTGCACCGTCAGGTGGTCGGGGTTGCCCGCGCCGATACCGATGACCAGGATCTTTCGCACCCGGCCACACTAACTAGACGGCACGCTCGTCGAGGAGCCGGACGGTCTTGCCTGTGCGGGGATTCACCTCCAGCGCAGCAACCCACTCCACCGCGAGCGGCGCCACCACACCACGCCCGGCCTGCATCGCGAACCGCGGGCTGATCACGTCGACCTCGTCCCGCACCCGCGAAGGGTCCTGCTCGGCCGAGGCGATCCGCAGCACCAGCTGGTCCCGCGAGTCCACCCGCCGGATCACGACCTGCACGCCGTTGTGCACCACCCCGGCGCGGTCGACGGCGTCCCGCAGGTGGTCGAGGTGCAACGTCACCGGACCGATCCGCGCGCCCTCGTCGGCACGTCCGAGCAGCCGGAAGATGCCGTCCTCGACGTCCACCCACGCCGCCAGGTCGCCCACCGGGTACCGGATCATCGGCTGCAACCGGCGGGTCAGGTCGGTCTGCAGCAACCGGCCCGCCACACCGGGCGTGGTGATCGGCCGGCCCGTGTCGACGTCGACTATCTCCAGCACTGAGCTGTCGACGAACGCCCGGAACACCCGCGGGTCGTCCGAACCCAGCACCGCCGTGCCGATGATCCCGCCGTCCACGCTGCCGTAGACGAACGACCGGAACTCGGCCGCGGGAAACGCCGCGGCCAACAACGCGCGCTGGTCGTCGTACAGGGCCTCTCCGCTGAACAACACCAGCCGCACCGACGGCAGCGAACCGACCGTGGAGACGACGTGCGCGGCCAGGCGGGCCAGCGTGGTCGGGAAACCCGCGACGACCGAGGCGTCGAAGTCCTGCATCGTCGACAACGTGAACTCGACCGGCGCGCTGCCCGTGACCGGCAGCTGCACGAGGTCGATCGGGGAGCGCTGCAACGAGTTCAGCGCGAAGATGAAGCTGGAGTACAGCTCGCCGGCCGCGAACAGGTTCGCGATCCGGTCACCGTGCCGGAGTCCCGCCGCGGGAAGGGTTTCCGCGTACGTGTGACACATCGTGTCCCACTCCGCGTTGGTGTAGAAGGAAACGCGCGGGGCTCGCGTCGTGCCGCCGGTCTTGAAGATCAGGCCGTCGGTGTGCGGACCGGTCAGCACCTGGTTGTGCCGCACGGTGTTCGCGGCCCAGAACGCGGCCTGGTCGATCACCGGGAGCTCGGCCAACGGCGTCGACGAGTCGTAACCGTCGTAGAGCTCCTTGTAGAACGGCGAGTGCGTGCGCGCGTAGCAGACGAGGTCGAGTACGGACATCACGCGCTCCTGCGCTCGTCGACCACGGCGATCAGCTTGCCGCTGCTGCGCGTCCGCAGGAAGTCCGCCAGTGGAACGTTCTCCACTCGCACGGACAACAGCTCGTCCTGCTCCACGGCCTCTGCGACCTCGGCGTACTTCGACAGCAGCACGAGCTCGGTGGCGGCGGGCTCGGGTGCGCGGCCGCGTTCCAGCCGCACCACCAGCTCGTCGCGGGACGCGCCGTCGCTCAGTTCGACCTGCAACGCCCCGGAGTAGCCGAACTCGTCCTCCAGGATCGTGAGGAACCGCCGGTAGTTCAACGTCTGCGCGGCCGTGCGGAAGACGTCACCGGTGCGTCCGAGCAGCTCGAACCGCGGGGTCTGGCGATCGCACGGGCAGTCGCCGGGCACCCAGCGGCCCAGGTCGCCGATCTCGTACCGCTCCAGCCGCTGGCCACGCCGGGTGTGCGTGGTGACCACGAGCCGGCCGGTCGACGCCGGGCGATCGTCGTCGTCGAGGATCTCCAGCGTGTGCAGGCCGGTGAGCACGTGGTGCACCTTGCCCGTCGACGCCAGGCACTGGTACCCGATCGGTCCCGCGTCGACCGTCGCGTACGCCGCGGACCGGATCACCGCCACGCCGAACTCGTCCCGCAGCCGGGCGATGGCCTGCGCGCCGAAGTGCTCACCCGCGTAGAAGATCTTGCGGATGCCGCCGTACTCCTTCAGCAGTTCACCGTGCTCGGCGAAGAGCCGTTGCACGAACGAGGGGGCGGTGAGCAGCGTGTCGACGCGGTTGTCCACGATGGCCCGCGCGATCGCGTCCAGCTGACCCCACTCGCCGCCCATCGGGAACTGCACGGCGTTCATGCGTTCCAGCGCGGAGAAGAAGCTGACGAAGCTCGCGTACATGTGCCCGTTGAAGAACAGGTTCATGATCCGGTCGGTGCGCGGGTCGAGCCCGGTGGCGAGCAACGCCTCGGAGCCCACCCACATCTGCTCGTCCCAGTCGGCCCAGGTGTACGCGGAGAGCTTCGGCGCGCCCGAGCTGCCGCCGCTGCGGAAGTAGACGTCGGCAGGGCGGTCCTGCAACGTCTCGAAGTCCGCTTTCGCCGTCACCGGAACCCCGGGAACCGGCAGTTGCCGGGACTCGGCCAGCTCGTCGAGCGAGGCGTCGAACGCGAACCTGTCGTCGAGCTGCACCGACACCCGGTTGCTGTAGCGCTGCAACGCGTACACGCCGTCGTGCGGTTCGCCGCTGTAGCCGCCGAGCATCGAACCGGGCGTGGTGATCCGCTGCACGCCGACCGACGCGAACGCCCGCGCCAGCGCGGCGGTGTCCGGCCTGTCCGCCGCGAGCCCGACGGTCTGCAGGTACTGCCGCATCGGCCGCAGCACCGAGGTGATCTGCTTGCGCGGCAACGGCTTCACCCACACCGTCCGGAACAGAGGCGAGGTGCGCGGCGCGAACCGCACGTCCGCCAGCACCCGCCAGTGCGCACCGGCGTGCACCTTGGTGAACCCGAGGTGCTCTTCGAGCTGCGTCACGACGACCGTGTTCGTGATCTCCGCCCACTCGGCCTGCGACGGCTCGCGGGTCGGCGGCCCGGTCAGCTCCAGCACCGACGCGAACCGCTCGGCGAACGCGAAGACCTGCGAGGAGTCCTCGGTGTCGAGGTAGATCACCTGCGGGCTGGAGCACGCCTGCTGCTCCAGCTGGCAGACGTCCGCGGCCAGCGCGTGCAGAGTGTCCACATCGGACCAGAGGTCGGCCGTCAGGTAGGCGAACGACAGCTTCGGGCCCCAGTCGATCACCCGCGTGCCCGGCCGGACCAGCTCCCGGACGCCCGCGATCGCCTCCTCGCCGCCCCACACCGCGACGGCGTCGGCCGCGCCGAGCATCCGCGCGGTCCAGTCGGTGCGCGACGACGGGAAGTGCAGCACGACGAGCCGTGCGGCGATCTGGCCGGTCTGGTCGAGCTCGGCCAGCGACGCGAGGACGGAGGCCGTGAACCCGGAGTCGTCGGAGGCGACCTTCAGCACGTTGAGGTTGCCGGAGAGCAGGCCCTCGACGGCGCTCAGCACACCCGCGGCCGGGGCGTTGCCCGCCGTCACGTGGGCGAGCAGGCCGAGCGGGACCCATGCCTCGTAGGTGGGCGTGCGGAAGTCGAACCTGACCATCCGCGCGGGGTCGAGCGCGCCGAGCTCGCGCTGGAGCTTGCGTTCGAGCGAGGGCCTGCTCAGGGCGTGCCGCAACGCGTCCAGCGTCTCGTCGATCTCCGCCTCGGCCAGACCCCACTCGACGAGCGACGGCCGGTGCCGTTCCAGGTCCAGCTGCTCGGCGGCCGCGAGCACGACGAGCGGGTTCAGCCGCGGCCCGGTGATCACCTGCTGGGTGAGGTCGTCCAGGGTGTCGAGCCGCACGGACGCGGCCTCGTCGTCGATCCACGAACCTTGCCAGAGGTGCCTCATGCCTTGCCCTTCAGGAGTTCTGCGGCCGCGATCGCGCAGGACCGGTTGCGGGAGACGCCGGCGCGGCCGAGGATCTCGAACCACGGGGTCTCGTTGCCGCAACCGCACTCCTCAGGTGCGTGCAGTGCGGCCAGGTCGCCCATCAGCACGCTCTGCGCGGGCGCGGAGGTGATGTAGGGCGACATGAACTGGACGTAGCCGGACTGGCCGTGCGGCAACGGTTCCAGCGTCCGGACGTCCCGGACGATCGCACGTGACCACGTCGGCACGTGCAGGTTGTGGCGCGCGCACTCGACGTACGGCACCGAGTGCTCCACGGAGCCGTAGCTGTCGCGGATGCGTTCGTCGGGGATGCCGAGCATCTCCACGACCTTCGCGCGCAGGTCGGCCTTGGAGATCTGCTTGTCGGCGTCGCCCTTCCAGCCGCCGCCGAACCAGACCATCGAGTTCTCGTCGAGCCGCAACGGTTCCACGCCCATGGCGCGCATGCGGTCGATCGTGAAGCTGAGGAACGCGGGGAACCCGAAGATCCGCACGGGCTTGCCGTCGTCCGCGAACCGTTGCAACGCGTGGATGCTGCCGAACGCGTCGAACTCGTGCCCGGCGCCGGTGTGCGCGAGCCCGTACTCGACGGACTCGACCGGCGCGAAGTCGGTCATGAACTGCCCGGTGAACGAGCTGCCGAGCTTGACCGACGGCGTGGGCTGGTTGAGGTTGATCAGGTAGTTCGTCGGGGCCTCGGTGATGAATCCGTTGTGGTCGTAGATGCGCGCGACCATCCGCTGGCCCGCGCGCAACGTCCAGGCGTCCCAGAACATCTGCGACTTCTGCCCGGTCGTGCCGGACGACGTGGCGTGCACGACGACCTGGCCGCGCGGCACGGACAGCACCTCGTGCATCTTGAAGAAGTTGGCGTGCACGAACGGCTGCTCGGTGATGTCGTGCAGCGGCTTGCCGTTCCACAGGCTGCGGAAGAACTCGTTGCGTTCGGCGTGCCACCGGTTCGACTCGTTCATCGCTTCGAGGAACAGGTCGTCGTCGCTGTGGTCGTAAGGGGCAGCGATGTCGCACAGCGCCTGGACGGCGTTCAAGGACGAATCCGGCACCTTTGCCGGACCTAAGTGCGCGTTCATGCGCGAAACACTCCGTTGGTGTTGAGGAACTTCTGCGTCCACAGCTCGACGTACTGCTCGGTGAACGGCCGGAACGCCTCGTCGATCAGCAGGCCGCGGAAGTCGGGCGGCTGCGGCGTGTGCACCATGACGACGTAGTCGTGGAAGACCTCGCCGTCGCCGCGCATCGCCGGGTACAGCGCCACGGGCAGGAAACCGAACGCCAGCAACGCGCTCAGCTCGTCGAACTCGTGCAACGGCACCAGCGTCTCGACGTGCGGCGCGCCCAGCCCGGCGAGGGCGTCGATCACGCCGCCGAGGTGCGGCAGCAACGCCTGCGGGCTCGGCGTGGCGCCGAAGATCGTGCAGTAGCCGTCGTGGCGGTTGAGGTGGCCGTAGATCTGGTACTCGCCTTGCTCGTCGGCCAGCAGCACGTTCGGCCTGTGCAGCGGGTAGAACCGCCGCGCCGGGTCGTTGATCGTGCGCTCGAAGTGCCGCTGCACGAACTGCGGCGCCTCGATGACCTCGAGCCGGGACGTCCTGTTCTCGCTGAAGCCGTTGTCCTCGACGAACTCCGGCAGCGTCGGCAGTCCGAGCGCCGCATGTGTCGCGGTGACGAGCTTTTCGAGGCTCTTCGGGACCTTGTGCACTTCGGCGCGGCGTTCGAGGACGCCGTCGCGGTGCCGGGCGAGCAACGTCATCGTCTCGCGCCGGGCGTGTTTGAACAGGTTCGGGACGAGCCCGAGCGGGTGGAAACCGTTGCGCAGGCACACCCGCTGCGGCGCGAGGTGGACCGTGCGGGCGGTGCCGTAGACCGAGTCGACGTCGCCGCTCGCGAGCATCCGTTCGGTGATCTGCCCGACCGCGTGGTGCGCGATGCCGCCGCCCTGCGCGTCCGGGTCCACGACGAGCCCGGCGATCTTGCCGAGCCGGTCGGTGCTCTCGACGTGCCCGGTGATCGAGGCCCGGACCTCGCCGTCCTGCCGCCACACCAGCCACGTGGTGTGCGCGGACTCGATCTCGGCGGCCATGACGGCGGGGTCGGTGCCCATCGCGATGGGGTAGTTCGCGCCGTGCGCCCGCCGGTAGAGCCTGAGCAGGTCGTCGACGTCGTCGAGTCGAGCCGGCTCGAACTCGGGTAACACTTCCTGTGCCTCCTCCAATTGCTTCACCGAGGTAAGCACAGAAGGAGAGAAATCTATTCACGGTGGCGAGCGGGATCACACGAACCCTCAAATCCACCTTAATTAACAATGGTGCTAACGGGTGAATTCATGCAGGTAGGGCCTGTGATCGAGATCGCTGGCCGAATTTTCGCCTTTCTGAGACCTGTCAATTGCGCGGAAGTGGTCGCCGTTTCAACAAAACGGCGACCACTTCGAAAACGGGCAACTAGTGGGCGAGTACTTGCAGAATCCGGACAGGCTTCTTCGGCGCGCCGTCCAGCAACCCGTCCGGCTGCGGCACGATCCCGGCCTTCACGATCCGGTCGAGCGTGTCCATGCCGTACGTGACGTGACCCATCACGGTGTACACGGGCTGGATGTTGGCGAACGAGTGCACGATGAAGAACTCGCTGCCGTTCGTGCCCGGCCCCTGGTTCCCGTACGCGATGGTGCCGCGCGGGTACGTCTCCTTGCCGGTCACCTCGTCGGCGAACTTGTAGCCGGGCCCGCCCTCCTCGGCGCGGTAGATGTCACCGCACTGCAGCACGCCCAGGCGCGAGGTGTCCGTCAGCCGCCAGCACTGCGTCAGCGTGTAGAACCAGCTCCGCGCCAGGTGGGCGAAGTTCTCCACGCCGCACGGGGCGTTGGCGCGGTCGAGGTTCGCGATCACCACGCCGTAGTTAGTCACGATGGTGACCTTCACGGTGCCGCGGGCGGGCACCACGGCCCTGGGCGGCTGGACGGGGCGCGCCGCCGGGTTCTCGGGCGTCGGGGTGAACTCGCAGCGGACCGTGGGAGTGGCAGGCGCGGCGGACGCGACCGGGGCGAGGACGACCATCATCAGCACAGCGAGCAGTAGCCTCATGCGGACTGACCGTAGTCGCCGGATAACGCCTTGTCAGCCCACCTAGGTTGGGGTGCATGGGGGACGACGACCACACCGATGACTGGTCCACGCAGACCGTGTCGCTCCACGTGGACGCGGACGTCGCGACGACCGCGCGGCTCGTGCAGGAACGGCTCGGCATCGCGCTCACTAAGACGGAGGGCCGGGAGCACTACTCGGGGCTGGACGCGTCCGGTGTGGAGCTGTCCGTGTTCGGCAGCCGGCAGATCCTCCCGGGGACGCTGCTCGGGGAGGTCGACCCGGAACGGGCCTCGATCTACGTGCGGCACACCACGGTCGGGCATGCGATCGTCGAAGCGCTTTCCGGTCCGCCGTTCCACCTGAACTTCATCGCTCCGCGCAGTACCGCCGCGGACCAGCGCCGGGATGCCGCCTGGGACCGGGTCCTGTCCCGGCTGACCGGCGAGGGCTGGCAGGCGCACCTGATCATCGACGGTCCTCCCGCCGTGCTCCAGGGACACCTGCCCACCGGTGACGAGTTCGAGCTGAAGTGCCGGGGCGACCGCGTCGTCTTCTACGTCGACGAGGTGAGCGGGGCCCTGCACGAGGAAGAGATCGACTACCCGGACGCCGGGTTCATCGAGCCGGACGAGGCCCTTCGCGTCCTGCGGGACCTCCACCAGCGGTGGCTCACCCGCAGACCCTAAACGCCTTGTCAGCCCACCTGGGTTGGGGTGCATGGGGGACGACTTCGTCATCGACTGGACCTATCAGTCCGTGTCGATCAACGCGGACATGGACGTGTGCGCCACGGCGGCCGTCGTGGCCGAGCGGCTCGGCATCGAGCTCACCGAGGGCGTGAGCCACGACGGCGAGGTGTACTTCACCGGGCAGGACGGCGGGCAACGGCTCTCGGTGAGCGGCGAACCGACGTTGGTCCACGTGCACGCCACAACGGTCGGCCACGCGATCGCCGAGGCGCTGAGCGGCCCCAGGTTCCGGTTGAAGGACCTCAGCCCCCATCCCGAAGAGTGGTCGCAGCGCAGCCGGGCCGGGTGGAAACGGCTGCTGCCCGAGCTGCGCGCGCAGGGCTGGCAGGTGGACACGGGGTGTCCTGCCGCGCCGGTCGAGGTGCTGGGCGAGCTGCCCGGCGGCGAGGAGTTCTACCTGCGGTGCCGCTGGGACACGTGCACCCTCGAAGTGGACGACGTCGAGGTCGGGGAGGTCGTGCTCGACGGCGAGTTCTCCGCGAGCTACCTGCTCCCCGACGACGCGGTGGCCGTGCTGCTGAAGCTCCACCAGGAGTGGCTCACACGCTGACGGCCTCGCGCTCCGGCGCCACCGGCTGACGCCTCCGAGGCTTGCGCTCCAGCCACCACTGCGACAGCAGCAACGGCACCACCCAGCCCGTCCACGTCGAGATGCCCGCGATCGTGTTCGGCAGCTGCTCCTCCGGCACCTGGTCCGCGAACGCCAGGAACGCCACCACGCCCCAGATCCGGTTCGTGATGATCGAGACGGTCAGCACGAAGCTGCGGATCATCCACTTGCGGTGGTCGCGGAACTGGCGCTGCCTCGCGGCCCGCCACGCCAGCCCGGTGAAGACCAGCCACAGCACGGCCAGCATCACGTTGCTCACCATCGCCACCGGCCCGAACGGCGTCATCCAGCCGATGACCAGCCCGGACAGGCCGGCCGGCAGCACGCCCGCGAACACGTAGACCCGGCCGACGCGGCGGTGCCACGCGGGGAACCTCGAACGGAACCACGGCCAGATCTGCACCACGCACGTGAGGATGGCGACCGACGCGCAGACCACGTGCATCACGAGCAGGGGGTAGTGCGGTCCCCAGTCCGACTGCACGCGCGACTGCAAGCGATCACCGGTCAGGTACGGCGGCAGCGAGAACGCCACGAACGCCAGCACCACGAACGCCAACGGGCCCACCCAGGGCTTGCGCAACCACGTCATGACGTCAGCGTGACGACGACCGCTGACCGATCGCGCACCGCTCGCTGACGTCCCGCAACACCTGCGGGGAACGGGCTCGAAAGCGCGCTTGTCCTGCGCTTCTGACACCCCGCTGACACCTGCTGTCAGGTCGCTGTGAGCGCCGGTCCGCAGAGTTCTCCCCATGACCGGCTACGTCACCGACTGACCAGCGCCCCCAGCGCGGAAGCCATTGAGGAGAAGCATGTTCAGCAGGATCGCCAGCGTTGCAGGGGCGGCCGCGATCGTCGGCGGCGCGATGCTCGGAGTCACCTCGCCCGCCAACGCCGAGACCGTGCCCGGCTGCGGGTCGCTGCCGCCCATCGGCACCACCGCCTACGTCATGAGCGGCGGCACCAAGATCGGTTCGGTCAAGCAGTTCGCGGGTTGCGGCAAGAACTACGCCTACACCTACGTGTGGGAGGGCTTCCGCTCGACGCACGACAACTGGGAGGTCTGCGTCTCGGTGGCCACCGGCTCGTCGGCGCCCTACACGCTCGAAGGCCTGAAGTGCATCAGCAACAAGGCCGACAACTGGTCGTCCGGCACCTCGACGCTCAGCCAGTGCACCCACGCCGTCGGCAACGTCAAGTGGGGCAGCAACCACCCCACCGCCCGCACCAGCATCCGGTGCTGACGTGAGGAAGACGCTGCTCACGGCGGTCGCCGCCCTGGCCGTGCTGACGCCGCTCACCAGCGCCGGCACCGCGCAGGCCGAGGTCCGCACGTTCACCGCCACGACCGCCCTCGACGGCCGCACCGTCAAGGACCCCGCAGTGCCGGTCGGCGCCCAGCGCGTCGCCGACATGTACCTCAAGGGGCAGAAGGTCGGCGTCGTCTGCCAGGCCACCGGGCCCGAGTACGGCGGCAGGAAGATCTGGGACCTCACCACCGAGGGCCTCTGGATCCCGGACGGCTACACCAGCAACACCTCGGACACGATGGTGCTGCCGAAGTGCGCCACCTCGAAGTCGTTCCCGGCCAAGGTCGACCTCAACGGCCGCAAGAACAAGGGTGACGCCGCCACGGCGCCCGGATCGGTCGTCGACAGGTACAAGGCGGGACAACAGGTTCCGGTCAGGTGCCAGGCGCAGGCCGAGAGCGGCACGATCTGGGACCTCACCACCGACGACCTGTGGGTGCCCGACAACTACGTCACCACCGGCACCGACGGGTTCGTGCAGGGTCTGCCGCGCTGCGACACCGACGGCATCGAGCCGGGGGAGACGCCGCCGGGCAACGCCGTCCACGGTCGCAGCAACGGCCCGGCGGGGCCGGCGACCGGCACGAACGCGGAGAAGGTCCAGCGCGTGATCGACACCGCGAAGTCCCAGCTCGGCAAGGGTTACCTGTACTCCTGGGGTGCCGGCGGCAAGGGTGGCGCGTCCTACGGCGTGCACCACTACCCGGACAACGACCCCTCGCAGGGCGACGACTACAACCGCCTCGGCTTCGACTGCTCGGGTCTCACGCTCTACGCCTTCTGGAAGGGCGCGGGCCTCGACATCGGTGCCTGGACGGGCGCGCAGAACGTCAAGGGCCGTGCGGTGGCCATCGCCGACCGCAAGCCGGGCGACCTCGTCTTCTGGGGCCGCTCCGACAACGACGCCGACTCCACCACACACGTAGCCCTTTATTTGGGTGACAACAAGATCCTTGAAGCCTCGCCGCCACGTGACGGCAAGAGCATCCGGATCAGCGATCTGACCAGCCACGGCACGCCGTACACGAAGGTCCGCCGGATCTTCGGATGACTGAGGGGAAAACCATGAACGTCAAGAGGATCGTCTCCGGGATCGCGGGTCTCGCGATCGGCATGGGGGTGCTGGTGCTCGGTGGCCCGCAGGCGAGCGCCGCCACCAACTTCGAGCTTCCGTTCCCTTGTGGACAGACGTGGTCGGGCCAGACCCGCACCAACCACAGCCCGCAGCTCGCACTCGACCTGAACCGCAGCGCCGACGAGGGTGACGCCGTCGTCGCCTCCGCGTCCGGCACGGTCAGCAAGGTCCGCAACGAGGGCAGCACCAGCTACGGCCGCTGGATCGAGATCGACCACGGCAGCGGCTGGACCACCCGCTACGCCCACCTCTCCGCGCAGCGCGTCTCCGTCGGCCAGGCCGTCTCGCAGGGCCAGACCATCGGCAACGTCGGCAACACCGGCGGCTCGACGGGTGCCCACCTGCACTTCGAGCAGCTGCTGAACGGCACGCCGCAGAAGATCAAGCTCGGCGGCTCGACGGTCCTGTACTACGGCACCAAGGACTACAAGTCGAACAACAAGTGCGGCGGCGGTGGCGAGACCAACCCGTACACCCCCGAAGAGGCATGTGGTGACGGCTACAAGGTGATCGACGGCGCCAACGTGACCGGTGGCCGCGTCTCCCTGCTCTACAACGCCGCCAACGGCTACAACTGCGTCGTGACGATCAAGACCACCAAGATCGGCTCGGCGTCCGACGTCGGCTCGTTCCTCGAGGTCCAGGGCGAGGCCCGCACGACCGACCGCGGTGACTACGGCTACTACGCAGGCCCCGTGAAGAAGAAGGCGCCCGGCAAGTGCGTCAAGTGGGGCGGCAACGCCGGTTCCTCCAGCTACACCAGCGCGTTCGAGCACTGCGGCTGATCAGCCGAGAACGCTGTCCAGCAGGTTGTCCCTCCGCAGACCGGGTGTGCCGAGCAGTTCGGCCGCCCGGTCCGCGGGCGTTTCCGAGATCCTCGCGAGCACCAGCCAGGCCACGCCCTCGCCGTACCGGTCACCGCGGGCGCCGGTGATCTCCAGGCACCGCTGAGCGTCCTTTGTGGCCTGTTCACGGTTCCCCAGTGCCAGCAGCACTTCCGCCCGGCACAGCAACGCCTGCCACTCGTCGTTGTGCTCGCCCGTCTCCCGGCACAGGGCGATGCACTCGGTCAGCGCGGCCTCCGCCTCGACCAGCCGGCCGAGCTTGAACAGCGCCTGCCCCCGCGATGCCAACGCGTACGCCATCCCGGCCGCGTCCCGATGCTCGCGGGCGTGCTCCAGGCTCTTGTCGGCCGCGGCGAGCGCCTCCTCGTAACGGCCCGCGACCTGGTGCACCTGGGCCAGCGCGGACAGCGGAACCCGTTGCGCGCCGGCAGGTCCGTGTGCGGACATCAGCTCGACCGCGTGAGCCAGGGTCTTCGCGGCCACGTCGAGGTCGCCGAGCTCGCGGTGGATCGCCCCGATCCCGGCCAGCGCGCGCCCCTGCCCGAACGGATCGCCGGCACGAGCCTCCAGCACCTCCTCCAGCTGTGCGAGGGCGTCCGCGAACCGCCCGATCCGCCGGTTCGCGGCGGCCTGCACGAGCAACGCCGTCTGCAGCGCCGCCGAACTGCCCACCGTGCGCGCCGCCTGGTCCGCGATCCGGCCCAGCTCCACGAGATCCGCGACCCTGTCCTGCTTGAACAGGTGCGGGTAGAGCATGTGCGCGATCGCCAGCCCGTGCTCCGCCAACGCCTTCGCGCCCACCGACGACCGGGCGGCGGCCAGCAGGTTCTCGGCCTCGTCGGTCAGCCACTGCAACGGCTCGTCGACATCCCCTTGCACCACCGAATGCGTCAAAGCGCCGTATGAGTGCGGCCGCAGCTTCTTCAACGCCGCGGCCAACGTCGAACGGTAGTGCGTCAGCGCCCGGACGAGGGCGTCCGGCACGTCGCCACCGGCCTGCTCGGCACCGAACAGCCGCAGCAGGTCGTGCACCCGGTACCGCTCCGGCCCGCACGGCTCCACGAGCTTCGCGTCCACCAACGGGTCCAGCGCGCGGTCCACGTCGTCCTGCCCCAGCAACGCCCTCGCCACCGGCTCGCTCACGGTCGGCACGGTGAGCGAACACAGCAGGGTGAACGCCCTCGTCGACGCGGGGGACAGCCCCTCGAAGCTCATCTGGAAGCTCGACCGCACGCCCAGGTCGTCGAAGTCCAGCTCGTCCAGCCGGTGCCGCTGGTCCGCCAGCCGCTTCGCCAGCGTCGCCGTCGTCCAGTCCGGCCGCGACCGCAACCGCGCGGCCGCGATCGTCAGCGCCAGCGGCAGGTGGTCGCAGGCCAGCGCGACCTGCCGGGCCGCCTCGCCGTCGTCGCCCAGCAACCGCAGCGCGTCCGCCTCCGGCAACGGGTCGAGCCGCACGTGCCTGGCGCTCAGCGTCGCCAGCATCCGCCTGCTCGTGACCAGCACCGCCGACCCCGGCTCGCCCGGCAGCAACGGCACGACCTGCGCCGCGTCCACCGCGTTGTCGAGCAGCACCAGCACCCTGCGCCGCGCCAGCACCGACCGGTAGAGCGCGGCGGCCTCCGCCGGGTCGGCGGGCACGGCCAGCGGCGGCGTGCCGAGCGCCCGCAGGAACCGCCTGATCACCTCGGCCGGCTGCAACGGCGACCGGCCGGGCGTGGCGCCGTGCAGGTCGACGTACAGCTGCCCGTCCGGGAAACGCCCGGCCAGCGCGTGCGCGGCGGCCGTCGCGAGAGCGCTCTTGCCCTGCCCGCCGGGCCCGTGCACGGCGATCACGGTGTCCGCGGACCCCGTGATCAGCTCGATCTCCGCCACCCGGCCGACGAACGGCTCCGGGCGCGCCGGCAGCTCGCGCGGCACCGCAGGGAGGTCGCCCCGCAGGATCGCCGTGTGCAGGTCGCGCAGCTCCTGACCGGGGTCGATGCCGAGCTCGTCGGCCAGCAGCCTGCGGCCCTCGTCGTACGTCCGCAACGCGTCCGCCTGCCGGCCGCCGCGGTGCAGCGCCACCATCAACGCGCCGCGCAGCCGTTCGCGGGTCGGGTGCTCGGCGACCAGACCGGTCAGCTCGCCGACGACCTCCTGGTGGCGGCCCTCCGAGATCGCCCTGTCGGCCCGGCGCTCGACGGCGCCGAGCCGTTCCTCCTCCAACCGGTTCGCGAGCTGGGTGTTGGTCGTCAGCTCGGCGAGCGCCGGGCCGCGCCACAGCGCCAGCGCCTCGTCGGGATCCGCCGCGTCCCGGAACAGCTGGAGGTCGAGCGAGCGGTCGGGAACGGCCAGCCGGTACCCCTGCCGGGTCCACTCCAGTGACACACCGGGCAGATCTTTCAACGCCCTGCGCAGCTGCGAGACGTGCACCTGCACGGCCTTGCGCGCGCTGGCCGGCGGATCGCCCTCCCACAGCACCGACATGAGGTGCTCGACGCTCACGGACTGCCCGGCGTGCAGCAGCAGCAACACCAGCACCTGCTGGGGCTGGCCTGCGGGAACGCGGACGACGCGCCCCTCGTGCGTGACGAGCAGCGGCCCGAGCACTCCGAACCGAACGCCGTCCACGGACTCACGATAGTCCGTTGATCGTCGTGGACCTCCGTCAAGCGACTCGCACACCAGCAACGGTCAACGACGGAGGTCGTGCAACCTCCTCACCGACCGGGAGGTCGGGGAATAACAGAGGGACAAACGTGCTCGAATCCTCGCCGAGCTGCGAAAAGTCGTGCGAAAATCGTTCGGGGGACCGGTCGGCGGATGGATCGGCGAAGTGCGAGATCAACGCCGTCGTACTGGTGAAAACAGAACAGGGATTTGCGGTAGCGTCCGTATTGGTGGATCACCTCATTGGAGTAACGGCGGTGCCGCGATCATCCCAAGTCGGGCATCATCACGTGGCTCGACCATGTCGTAGAACGAGGGGTCTCGTGTGACCATCTTCCGTGCAGGCCGCACCGGAGCGTGGTGGATGTACCTGGTGGCGGGTCACCTGCTGCTCGGCGTCTACTACCTGATTCCGGTCAGCCCTGCGGGGACAACGGGGCAGACGGTACGGGTGGTGCTCTACTGCACGATCAGCGCTTCGGCCGCGATCGCGACATTCGCTGGGGTCAAGCGCAACCGGCCCCAATGGCGCAGGCCGTGGGTGTTCCTCGCACTGAGCCAGGTCGTTTACGCGATCGCCGACCTGACGTTCTACGCGTCTCACTACATCTTCGAGTACACGGTTTACCCGTCCTACGCGGACATCTTCTACCTGGGGCATTACCCGTTGATGGTCGCGGGCGTGATCCTGCTGATCCGCCGCCGCACCCCGGGACTCGACCTGCCGAGCCTGCTCGACGCCGCCGTCCTCGCGGTCGTCGCGGGCATGGCGTCCTGGCTCTACGTGATCGGCCCGCAGGCCCGTCTCACCTCGCCGGTGCTGGTCAAGATCGCCTCGCTGGGCTACCCGATGATGGACCTGGCGCTGTTCGTCGTCGCGCTGCGGCTCATCTTCGGCGCCGGCCCGCGGCCGCGCGCGTTCGTGCTGCTCACGTGCAACCTGCTGGGCATTCTCACGGCGGACACCATCTACGTGCTGCAACGCCTCGACGGCAGCTACCACGCGGGCAACTTCCTCGACGCCATCTGGCTGTCGGCGAACCTGTGCATCGGCGCGGCGGCGCTGCACCCGACGATGGCGCGGCTCGTCGACCGCGCGCACGTCAAGGACGTCGGCCTGAGCCGCGGCCGGATCATCGCGCTCTGCTCCGCCGTGCTCGCCGCACCCGTGCTGATGCTGGTGCACGACGTCGGCCAGTCGTCGCAGGACGTCCTGGTCATCGCGGTGGGCAGCGCGGTGCTGTCGCTGCTGATCATCGCGCGGCTCGCGGGTCTCGTCGCCGACCAGCGCAAGCTCGCGATCACCGACAGCCTCACCGGCCTGCACACCCGCCGGTTCTTCGAGGCGCAGCTGCCGCTGGAGATCTCCAGGGCGCGGCGCAACGACGGCTCGGTCGCGGTGTTCATCATCGACGTCGACCGCTTCAAGTCCATCAACGACAACTACGGCCATCCCGCGGGCGACGACGTGCTGATGGAGGTCGCGGCCCGGCTGCGCGCCGCCTCCCGGGCGGGCGAGGTGCTGGCGAGGTACGGCGGCGAGGAGTTCGCGCTGCTCGTGCCGGACGCCGGTCCCGGCAGGCTGTCCGTGATCGCGAACCGGCTGCGCGAACGCGTCGCGGAGAAGCCGATCCCGGTCAACGCGGGCAACGACGACATCCCGCTGTTCGTCACGGTCTCGGTCGGCTCGGCGAGCTTCCCGACGCACGGCGACGGCCCGGACGACATCGTGGTGATCGCGGACCGCGCGCTGTACGCGGCGAAAGCGGCGGGGCGCAACCGGATCGCGGTCGGCCCCGAGCCGTTGCCCGCCGTGGACCCGGACACCGACGGCGCGATGGCGGAGTTCCTCTGCCAGGTCGCCGACAGGGTGGACGGCTGGCTGCACCGCTACGACCACAGCCGCTCGGTGTCGCGCTGGGCCGGTGTGGCGGCGGGGGAGTTCGGCCTGGACGCGCCCACGATCCGCGTCACCCAGCTCGCAGGGCGCCTGCACGACATCGGCAAGGTGATCATCCCCGAGGTCGTGCTGACCAAGCCGGGCGCACTGTCCGAAGAGGAATGGCGGCTGCTGCGCCAGCACCCCGACTTCGGCTACCGGCTCGCGCGCATGGTGCCGGGGTTCG
The DNA here is from genome assembly GCF_050936595.1 of Lentzea sp. CA-135723. Classification (NCBI taxonomy): domain Bacteria; kingdom Bacillati; phylum Actinomycetota; class Actinomycetes; order Pseudonocardiales; family Pseudonocardiaceae; genus Lentzea; species Lentzea sp. CA-135723. The sequence continues at coordinate 6,932,040 of NZ_JBNJMK010000001.1, forward strand.
CGGGCGTGGCGCACGTGATCAGGCAGCAGCACGAGCGCTACGACGGCGCCGGGTACCCGGACGGGTTGCGCGGCGCGGACATCCGTGCGGAGGCAAGGATCCTGTCCGTGTGCGTCGCCTGGGCGGCCATGCGGTCCAACCGTCCACATCAGACCGCATTGGATGAGAACCGGGCGCGCCGGGAACTTTGGGCCGGACGCGGCGAACAGTTCGATCCGGACGTAGTGGACATGTTCCTCGACCTGCACACGCAGGGCAGCATCGGAATGCTGCGTCCGTCCGGTTTGTCCGTGCAGGAAGCGGGTTTCCCAGCGGACTTCCGTCCATGATCGACTGACCGTGCCATGCTCTGCGCCATGAGCACGGAGTTCGCCATTCCCGCCGAGGTGCCGAGCCCGGAACGACCGGCCCCGCCCGGCGGACCGGTGGGCAGGTGGCTGCTGGCGGACCGGGTGGCGCCGTCCGGCCCGGAGAGCCACGAGTCGCACGCCAAGCCGCACGCGTGGTGGAAGGTCATGACGCTCACCGGCGTCGACTACTTCTCCACGCTGTCGTACCTCCCCGGCATCGCCGCGCTGGCCGCCGGTGCGCTGTCGCCGCTCGCGACGTTGCTGATCGTCGCGCTGACGTTGCTCGGCATGCTGCCGATGTACCGGCGGGTGGCGCGGGAGAGCCCGAACGGCCAGGGGTCCGTGGCGATGCTGGAGGACCTGCTGCCGTTCTGGCGCGGCAAGATCTTCGTGCTGGTGCTGCTCGGGTTCGTGGCGACGTCGTGGATCATCACGATCACCCTGTCCGCGGCCGACGCGTCGGTGCACGCGCTGGAGAACCCGTACGTGCCGGAGGCGCTGCACGGCGCCGAGCTGTGGGTGACGATCGTCCTGCTGCTGATCCTCGGCGGCGTGTTCCTGATGGGCTTCAGCGAGGCCGTGGGCGTCGCGATCCCGTTGGTGGCGGTGTTCCTCGCGTTGAACGCCGTCGTGGCCGTGGTGGGGCTCGTGGACGTCTTCGCGACGCCGGACGCCCTGGACCGGTGGATCTCCGCTCTCGGCTCGCACGGCGACGGCTTCTTCGGCGTCGTCGGGCCCGCGATCCTCGCGTTCCCGCTGCTGGTGCTCGGCCTGTCCGGCTTCGAGACCGGCGTGAGCATGATGCCGCTGGTCGCCGCGGACGGGAAGACGCCGGAGGAACGGCTGGAGAGCCGCGTCCGCAACACCCGCAAGCTGCTCACGACGGCCGCGCTGATCATGTCTGTCTACCTGGTCGCCACGTCGTTCATCACCACCGTGCTGGTGCCGCAGGAGAAGTTCGCGCCGGGCGGCCCAGCGAACGGCCGTGCGCTCGCCTACCTCGCCCACGAGCTGCTCGGCGAGGCGTTCGGCACGGTCTACGACATCAGCAGCATCCTGATCCTGTGGTTCGCCGGCGCGTCGGCGATGGCCGGGCTCATCAACATCGTCCCGCGCTACCTGCCGTCGTACGGCATGGCGCCGGAGTGGGGCCGCGCGGTCCGTCCGGTGGTGATCGTCTACACGGTCATCTGCATCATCATCACGATCATCTTCAACGCCGACGTGAACGCCCAGGCCGGCGCCTACGCGACGGGCATCCTCGCGATGATGGTCTCCGGATCGTTCGCGGTGACGGTGTCCGCGTGGCGCAAGAAGCAGCGCGGCGCGGGCATCGGGTTCACCGTGCTGACGCTGGTGCTGCTGTACGCGTTGGTGGAGAACGTCATCGAGAAGCCGGACGGCATCACGATCTCCATCGGCTTCATCATCGGCATCGTCGTCATCTCGCTGGTGTCGCGGATCTCGCGCACGACGGAGCTGCGCGTCGACAAGATCAAGTTCGATGACGAGGCACGCCGGTTCATCACCGAGACGATCGAGAACGACGGCCGCATCACGTTGATCGCGAACCGCCGCCAGACCGGTGACGAGGCCGAGTACGTCGAGAAGGAGACCGAGCAGCGCGGCATGAACCCGGTGCCCGGCACGGCGGACGTGATCTTCCTGGAGATCGACATCGTCGACCCGTCGGCGTTCTCGAACGTGCTGTGCGTGTCCGGCGTCGAGGTGGCCGGGCACCGCGTGCTGCGCGCCTCCGCACCCGCCGCGCCGAACGCCATCGCGGCGATCCTGCTGGCGTTGCGCGACTCGACCGGCGTGATCCCGCACGCGCACTTCGAGTGGTCCGAGGGCAACCCGCTCGGCCACCTGTTCCGCTACCTGATCCTGGGCCGTGGCGATACGCCTCCGGTGGTACGCGAAATCATCCGCTCGGCTGAGGAGGATCCGTCCAGAAGGCCACGCGTGCACGTCAGCTAGCTGGAAGACTCCCCCGGTACGTCCGACACAGGGGGAGGACGCCATGTTCCGCAAGCTGCTCGTGTTTCTCGTCGTGCTGGGGACGGTGGGTGCCGGGGCCGCGCCGGCCGTCGGGTCATCGGGCCTCAGAACCGTTCGAACGTGCGCCGATCTGGTGCGCACGTTCGACGTTCCCGATGCCCGCACCCGCGTCACGTCCGCGACGGTCGTGTCCGGTGACCAGGAGTTCTGCGACGTCCGCGGCACGATCGAACCCGCCATCGGCTTCCAGCTGAAGCTGCCGTTGCGCGGTTACCAGGGCCGTTATCTCCAGTACGGCTGCGGCGGGTTCTGCGGCGCCATCGGCGATCCCGCGTTCCCGTCCGGCTGCGGACCGGCGTTCGGGGACGCCGCGGTCGCCGCGACCGACGACGGGCACCAGGCGCCGCCGGAGAACCCGTTCGACACGACCTGGGCCGCCTCGAACCAGAAGGCCCGCGACGACTACTTCTTCCGCGCACCGCACGCGTTGTCGAAGGTGTCCAAGCACATCATCGCGGCGTTCTACGGCAGGCCGCCGGTGAAGTCGTACTTCAGCGGCTGTTCCAACGGCGGCCGCGAGGGTCTGCTGCTGGCCCAGCGCTACCCGCGCGACTTCGACGGGATCGTCGCCGCCGCACCGGGTGCCTACTACACCGCGCTCATCGGCTACCAGGCGTGGATCGCGCGCAACACCATCCCGAACGACAAGATCTTCTTGCTGCACAACGCGGTCATGACGGCGTGCGACGGCAACGACGGGTTGGTGGACGGCCAGATCGAGGACCCGCGCCTCTGCAGGTTCGATCCCGGAACTTTGGCGGGGCAGCTCACCGACGACGAGATCGCGCGCGTGCGCCGGTTGTACGCGGGTCCGTCCGACCACGGCGTGCGGCTCTACCCCGGCGGTCAACCGTACGGGTCGGAGATCTCCTGGACGTTCTGGCTCAACCCGTCCGAGGGGTTCGGCCGTGGCATCGCCGCGGAGCTCGCGGACAACGGCCTCAAACACCTCGTCCACCCGATCGGCAAGCCGGGTTCGTCGCTGGAGGAGTTCGAGTTCACCACCCGCGCGTTCCGCCGGCTGGTGCCGGAGACGGTGAAGGCGAACTCGCTGTCGCTCGACCTGCGGGCGTTCGCACGGGCCGGAGGCAAGCTGATCCTCTGGCACGGCGCGGGCGACCAGGGCATCCCGTTCGAGGGCACGCTCGACTACTGGCAGCGGCTCACCGGTGGCAGGAACCCGTCCTACGCCAGGCTTTTCGTGGTGCCGTCGATGTGGCACTGCGACGGCGGTGACACGCTGACGGGCTTCGACCCATTCCGCGCGCTGGTGTCGTGGGTCGAGGGCGGCCAGGCACCCTCGAAGATCATCGCGGAGGGGCGTGACCAGAACGGCACCGTCGTGCGCACCCGGCCGGTGTACCCGTACCCGTTGCGGGCCAGGTACACCGGGTCGGGTTCGATCGACGACGCCGCGAACTTCGTCGCCGCGCCCGGGTTCGGGTTCGACGACCGGATCCGCTGGGCGGGGGAGGACCTCTACCGGTCAGGTCCCGTGGCTCCCTAGCGGAACCTGTGGATGGCGGCGGCGATGGCCTTGTCCATGCTGTTGCCCTCCATCACGAGGTGGCCGGCGTCGTTCAGGATGACGAGCTCGGCGTCGGGCCACCTCTTCGCGACCTCCCAGGCCGTGTACAGCGGCCCGCCGAAGTCGTTGCGGCCGTGGATGAGGACGCCGGGGATGCCCTTGAGCCTGTCGAGGTTGTCGAAGATGTGGTTCGGCTCGAGGAACGCCTCGTTGCCCCAGTAGTGGCTCACGGCCCGCGAGAGCTGGTAGCGCATGACCGGGTCGGCGTACCGGGTGCCCTCGAACGAGTTGTCGCCGCCGGTGATGGTGGAGAGGTCCCACTTGCTCCAGTCCCAGGCGGCCTTCTCGCGGACGGCGGCGTCGGGGGAGTTGAGGAGCCTGTTGTAGGCGGCGGCGAGGTTGCCGTCGCGGTCTTGGTCGGGGACGCCGTCGCGGAAGGCGTCGAAGTAGTCGGGGAAGAAGAGGCCGAGGCCCCTGGTGATCCACGCGTGCTCTTCCGGACGGCTGGTGGTCACGGCCGGGATGACGATCTCGGAGACGCGCTCCGGGTGCTGGATGGCGTAGGCGAGGATCAGGGTCGAGCCCCAGGAACCGCCTTCCAGCAGCCACTTGTCGAAGCCGAGGTGTTCGCGGAGCTTCTCGGCGTCGTCGATGAGGTGCTGGGTGGTGTTGTGCTCCATGCTGGTCGACGGGTCCGCTATCGGGGGCGTGCTCTTCCCGCACCCCCGTTGGTCCCAGAGGACCAGGTTCCAGTGGTCGGGATCGAAGTACTCGCGGGAGTGCGGGCTGGAACCGGAGCCCGGTCCGCCGTGGAAGACGCAGGCGGGTTTGCCGTCGGGGTTGCCGCTCGCCTCCCAGTGGACGAGCTGGCCGTCGCCTACGTCGAGCATGCCCTGCGCGTAGGGCTCCACCTGTGGGTACATGCGCGCGAGGCTATTGGGGGAACGCCGGGGACGCCGAGTGGTTTTCGAGCGGGCCCGGACACGCCGGCACGTCCACTGCCACGAGGGCGGTGGACGTGTGAACTCGGTGCGGCGTCAGGACTTCTGCTTGGCGGCGATCTGGTCCAGGACCTCGCTCTGGGACACGATGATCTTGCCGGCCAACGCCTTCGAGCCGATGTGCTCGCCCTTCGACTGGGCGGACTTCGCCATGTCGACGCCACTGCGGAGGTGGCGGGAGAGCGTGGCGAGGAACAGGTCGTCGTACTGCTTGCCGGTGGCCGCCTTGAGCGCCTCGACGTCCTTGGCGGTCATCATGCCCGCCATCTTGTGCGTGGCCGCGGCGTCGTCACCGGGCACCTGGATGTTCCAGCTGCGCAGGTAGGTGGCCATCTGCTCGATCTCGCCCGCCTCCGCGGTCGCGATCTTGTCCGCCACGTTCACCACGAACTCGTCCTTGGACTTCTCCTTGGCGACCTTGGCGATCTCGATGGTCTGGCGGTGGTGGGGGATCATCTGCAACGAGAACATCGCGTCAGCCTCGTTCGCAGCCGGTTCGCCGGAGCCGCCGCCACCTGGTGACGAACAACCGACCAGCGCAAGCAGCCCTAGCACGATGATGAGCAGACGCGCTCGCATGAAGCCTCCCGTCTCGGTTCCCTGCCGAGGGATACGGGTGGCCGATGTGTCCGGTTCAGCGAAACTTTCCGAACCTAACTGGTTGGTCGCCGATCGAGTGCCGCGACGACTCCGCTGACGACGTCGGGATGGCCGAGCGGCAGGGGTGAGACGGCGCTGTCGTTGTGGGGGATGACCTGCGCGAACGTGGCTTCCACCGGCACCTCGGGATCGACCACGAGGACCGAGCGGACGAGGTCGGGGTGATCCGCCACGAGGTCCAGCACGTCCGCGGCGATCGGGCCGCTCGTGACGACGTCCAGCACGGTCCTGGTGTCGTCGCGGTGCCTGGTCAGCACGGCGTCCACTGTGGACTTCCAGCCCGGTGCTGCCGGCACGCGCAGCCAGACGATCCGCACGGTCTCCGACAGCGGTCGCCAGGTCGCGGGGATCTCGTCGTGGAGCGCTTCTCCGGCTGGATCGATCACGAGCACCGTTGCGGCGCCTGCGGGTCCGTCGGCCACGACACCGGGTCCCGCCGCCCTGCTGGGCTCGTCGAAATCGCGCATGCTTCGCGGATACCCAGCGGCTGAACGGTTTCAGTGCTCCGATCGGGTCTCCGTGATGACCCGAATGGCGCAGACAAGACCACTGGGTGACGTGGACTTGTTGAGGCGCACCGATTTTCGGGTCACGTCCCGTGACATCTTGACCACTTTCTGAACCCCGGTTTATGGTCTAGACCACAAACCGAAACTGGATCGGTGAGCAACCTCCAGAGTGCTCCCGGTTCCCGCCCCCTGCCTACGGGTCCACCCGTTTGGGAACGATCCAAGGAGTTCGGACGAATGAAGATCATGCGCAAAGCGGCGCTCGTCCTGGCCGCTGTCCCGGCAATCGTCCTCATCATGCCCGTCGGTTCGGCGAGCGCGCACGGCTACGTGTCGTCGCCCGCGAGCCGCTCGGCGCAGTGCGCCAGGGGAGACATCGCCGAAAGCCTTTGTGGCCAGGCGAAGTACGAGCCGCAGAGTGCCGAGGGCCCCAAGGGCCTGAAGAACTGCAGCGGCGCGAACGGCAGCTTCGCTCCCCTCGACAACGACTCGCTGCCCTGGAAGGTCACCAACACCGGTCAGACCCTGTCGCTGACCTGGACCTTCACCGCCCGGCACGCCACGCGCGACTACGAGTACTTCATCGGCAACACGCGCGTCGGCTACTTCGCCGGCAACAACCAGCAGCCGAACAACCCGACCACGCACCAGATCAACCTCGGCGGGTTCTCCGGTCGCCAGAAGCTCTACGCGATCTGGAACATCGGCGACACCGTCAACGCGTTCTACTCGTGCATCGACCTGAACATCAGCGGCGGTGGCGGCACGACCCCGCCGCCCACCACCACGACCACCCGTCCTCCGACGACGACGACCACCACCACGACGACCACTCAGCAGCCGCCGGCCGGCGGCACGTGGGCGCCGAACACGTCGTACGCGGCAGGCGCGACCGTCACCTACGGCGGCTCGACCTACCGCTGCCGCCAGGCGCACACCTCGCTGACCGGCTGGGAACCGCCGAACGTGGCGGCGCTCTGGGAGAAGATCTGATCCGATGAAGCGCCTGGTGATCGCGGCCGCGGTCCTGGCGCTGGCGGGGTGCGGCGGAGAGGCGGTCGTGCCGGAGAGCCCAGCGGCTCACGGCCACGGCGCGTCCTCCGCCGCACCACCCGTTCCGGGTGCCAGTGCGAGGTTCAACGACGCGGACGTGACGTTCGTGCAGATGATGGTCGACCACCTGCAGCTCGGCATCAGCCTGTCACAGGTGGGCATGGCGAAGGCGGAGAGCAAGGAGGCGAAGGACCTCGCGAGCGCGATCGACGTGACGCAGCGCGAGGAGCTCACGATGCTCAAGTCGTGGCTGAAGCTCTGGGACAAGCCGGAAGGCGACGGCGCGAACCTGCACGCCGCGCACGGAGGCCAGCCGCTGCTCGACGACAAGGTCATCAACGAGACCAAGGAGAAGAGCGGGACCGAGTTCGACCAGGTCTTCCTCAACCTGATGACCGGGCACCAGGGTGCGGGCGTGGAGATGGCGCTGGCCGAGAAGAAGGACGGCCAGAACCCGGAGACGACGGCATACGCCGAGCGCGTGGTGACGTCGCGGCAGGGCCAGATCCAGCAGATGCTGAAGATCATCGGCGGGGTCTAGGAAGGCTGGCGGGTCGGGGCGCGCCGGCGGGCTCGGGTGAGAGCTGTTCGGCGGGCTTTGGCTTGAGCGGCCCGATGGCTCTGGCGCGAGCGGTCTGGCGGGCTCCGGTGTGAGCGGTCCGGCGGCCTTTGGCTTGAGCGGTCCGACCGGCTCGGGGTGAGGGGCCCGATGGCTCCGGTGCGAGTGGTCTGGCGGGCTTGGCGTGAGTGGTCCGGTGGCTCTGACGTGAGCGGTCCAGTGGCTCTGGCGCGAGTGGTCCGCCGGGCTTGGCGTGAGTGGTCCGGCGTCACTGGCCCGAGCGGTCCGTTCGGCTTGGCACGAGTGGTCCCGCGGGCTCGGCACAACCCCAGCCCTGGCCTCGGCCCAGCCCAGCCCTGGCCCCAGCCCCGGCCCCAGCCCAGGCCTCGGCCCAGCCCCGGCCCCAGCCCAGGCCTCGGCCCAGCCCCGGCCCCAGCCCAGGCCTCGGCCCAGCCCCGGCCCCAGCCCAGGCCCCAGCCCTGGCCCCAGCCCAGCCCCAGCCCAGCCCCGGCCCCAGCCCAGGCCTCGGCCCAGCCCCGGCCTCGGCCCAGGCCAGCCCAGCCCAGCCCAAGCCCCACCCCCGGCCCGAGCCCCGGCCCTCAGCCGGTCAGGTCGCTGAGCGCCGCCTCCACCCGTTGCTGCGCCGAAGCGTGCATCCACCCGACCCCCAACTCCTGCCGCGCCTGCCGCAGCAGCCGCTCCGCCTGCCCGCGATCCCCCCGGCGCGTCGCGATCTCCGCGAGGCCGGTGTGCGCCAGCGCCCGAGTCGCGGTCAGGCCGGCCTCCGTCGCCATCTCCAGCGCCAGCAGGTAGTCCCGCTCGGCTGCGGCCTCGTCCACGTCGAGCAACCGGTCGGCGCGGCGGCCTCGCAGTTCGGCCAGTTCCTCCTTGGCGCCGAGTTCGGACATGGCCGCGATCGCCTGGTCTGTCAGGGCCAGCGCCTCCGCCGGGTCGTCGGTGACGGTGGCGAGGACGTCCAGCACCTGCGCCGCGCCCCAGCGTTCGCCGAGCTGCTGGAACAACGCGAGCGCTCGACGGGCCTGCCGGATCGCCTGCGGGCTGTCGCCGGTGGTGGTCCAGGCCGTGTAGGCGTTGCTGAAGCCGATCAGGCCGCGGATCCACGGGTCGTCGCTGCTCTCGATCTCGTCCTGCAACGCCGTGCGCGGTGTGTCCGGGCCGGGCGGGCCGGAGAGCATGGCCCACGCAATGAGCACGAACGGTTGCCTGATCGGGCCGCGCAGTCCCACCAGCCTGTCCTGCACGCGTTCCGGGGCGGCCAGTGCCAGCAGGACCGCGTAGTCCTCTGTGGACTCCTCGGGGACGCGTGCCAGCAGTCGGAGCGCCAGGCCCTGCACCTCCGCGCGGCTGCCCTTGACGTACCAGTACCAGGCCAGGCCGTTGACGAGCTTGAGGCCCAGCGCGGGGTCGGCGTCCGTGGCCCAGTCCAGTGCCTGCACCAGGTTCGCGTGTTCGGCGGTCAGGCGGGTGAACCAGCGGACCTGGTCGCCCTGGCGCAGTTCGGGATCGGCGCGGAGGGCGAGGTCGGCGAAGTAGGCGGCGTGTGCGGCGTCGACGCGTTTGTGCTGCGCGCAGAACTCGCGGATCGTCTCCAGCATGCGGTAACGGCCGTCGGCGGCCTCGACCAGCGACTTGTCCACCAGGGCGTCGAGCACCTCGATGTCGTGCCCGCACACCGACTCGACGGCGTCGAGGGTCGCGCCGCCGCTGAACGTCGCGAGGCACGCGGCCAGGTCGCGTTCCTCGTCGGACAGCAGGTCCCACGACCACTCCACGACTGCGCGCAACGTCTGGTGGCGGGGCGCGGCGGCGCGGTTTCCCTTGGTGAGCAAGCGGAAGCGGTCGCTCAGCCGCGAGGCGATCTCCGAGGTGGTCAGCGTCCGGGTGCGGGCCGCGGCCAGTTCGATCGCGAGCGGCAGGCCGTCCAGCGAGCGGCAGATCTCGGCGGTGTGCTCGTCGCGCACGAACGCCGGGTTCACCAGTCGCGCGCGGTCGGCGAACAGGTCGACGCTCTGCGCCGGGTCGAGCGGCGGCACCGGGCACAGCGTCTCGCCGGTGATGCCGAGCGCCTCCCGGCTCGTGGCGATGATCCGCACCGCCGGGCACGTGCTGAGCAGGTGCCCGGCCAGCCGGGCGGCCTGGACGATCAGGTGCTCGCAGTTGTCGAGGATCAGCAACGCCGGGCGCTCGCGCAAGGCCAGCGTCAGCCTTTCCTCGGGTTCGAGCACGGTCTCCTTGAGTCCCAACGCCTGCAGCGTGGCGGCGGCGACGTCCTTGGCGGGCGCGAGATCCACGAAGATCGCCCCAGGACCGGCGGCCTGCAACGCCAGCCTGGTCTTGCCCGCGCCGCCGGGACCGGTGAGGGTGATCAGCCGGGACGTCAGCGCCTTGATCCGCCTGAGTTCTTCCTGACGGCCCACGAAGTTCGTCAGCTGGGCCGGCAGTTCGCGATGACTCGCGCCGCGCAGGACCTGGAGGTGCACGGCCCGCAGCTCGGGTGACGGGTCGGCGCCCAGTTCGTCGGCCAGCACGGACCGCGCGTCCTCGAACGCCTGCAACGCCTCGGCTTGGCGGCCCTGCTGGTGCAGCGCCTGCATCAGGAAGCCGCGCAGCCGTTCGTCCAGCGGGTGCTGCCGCACGAGGTCCTGGATCTCCGCGACATCGGCCGTGCCGAGCCGGACGCGCGCCGCGGTCAGCGAACCGAGCGCCGAAGACCGTTGCTCCTCCAGGCGAGTCGCGTGATCGGCGAGCGGGACGTCGGCGAGCGCCGGTCCGCGCCAGAGCCGAAGTGCCTCGGACAAAAGGGATTCCGCGCCCCGGGCGTCCCCGGCCTCCAACGCTTGGCGGCCTTCGTTCGCCAGCACTGAGAACCGGTGCGCGTCGACCCGATCGGCCTCCACCGCCAACCGGTACCCGGCCGGGTGGAACTCGACCAGCGCCGCGTCCCCGAGCGCCCGGCGCAACCGGGACACCTGACCCTGCAAGGCGTTCGCCGCGTCCGCCGGCGGTTCGGAGCCGTAGAGCTCGTCCACCAAACGGTCAAGCGGGACGATTTCCCCCACCCGGAGCGCGAGCAACGCGAGCAGGGTGCGTGGCCGCGGACCACCCACCGCGAGCTTGCCGTCCGGGGAGTGCGCCTCAACGGGCCCGAGAATGCCGACGTGCACGGTGTCAGCGTACGAAGCGGCCGGGGCTCGTACCCAGCACCCGGCGAAAATGCCGCGTCAGGTGCGACTGGTCGTGGAACCCGGCCAGCACCGCCACCTCCGCCGCCGGCCGCCCCTCGACCAGGAGACCGCGGGCGAGATCGACCCGGCGCGCGGTCAGGTACTTGTGCGGCGGCAGCCCGAACCGGCTGCCGAACGCCCGCACGAGGTGCGTAGGGCTGGTCTGCAACTCCTGCGCGGCGTCGGCCAGCGAGATCCCGTGCGGCAGCGAGGCGTCCAGCAGCTGCCGCAACCGGTTGGCGAGCGTCGGGTCCGCGTGCACGACCGGCGCGGTGCCGGCGAAGTGGTGCCGGAGGCGTTCGGCGATCAACGCGAGCCGCGACGCCGCCTCCAGCGGCTCGTCCAGGACCAGGTGCAGCTGGTGCACCCGGTGGCGCAGCAGGGGATCGGGCAGCATCGGCGTGTCGACGGCCTTGCCGATCAGCTCGTCCGGCAGCACCGTGTCGTCCAGGTACAGCACGCGCTTGCGGAAGCCCGTCGGGTACGCGGACCGGCCGTCGTGCGGCACGTGCGGCGGCAACAGCGTGACGGCGGAGACGAGCGCGCCGTGTTCGTGACGGTCCAGTTCGTACTTCACGGCACCGTCGTCGAGCACCATCAACGTCCACGCGTCATGCGTGTGCGTCGGGTAGGCGTGCGTGGTGAACGACGCGTGGAAGGCCTCCTTGATGCCGTCCACCGCGGGTTTCCACGCGGTCGTGCTCATGTCAGGAACGTACAAGACCGCAGACCCGGCTGCCCACGATCGTGGAGTCCATGTTCGACACCAAGATCGCTGTGCTGCTGCGGGACGACCTGGCCGGTTGGCAGGCGCTGAACGTCACCGCCTTCCTCGTCAGCGGCCTGCCCGAGACCCTCAGGGGCGAGCCGTACGCCGACGCCGACGACGTGCGGTACCTGCCGATGTTCGGCCAGCCCGTGGTCGTGCTCCAAGGCAACGCGGACCTGCTCAAGAAGGCCCACGAACGCGCGCTGAACCGCGACCAGGCCATGACGATCTTCACCGCCGACCTGTTCGCCACCGGCAACGACGAGGACAACCGCGCGGCCGTCCGCAAGGTGCACACGCAGGACCTCGACCTGGTCGGGATCGCCGTGCACGGCCAGAAGAACGCGGTCGACAAGATCTTCAAGGGCGCGCGGATGCACCCCTGACGAAACCGGGTTCTAATTCACCACGTGATCAAGCTGCTCCGGATGGCCGTGTTCCTGCTGGTGCTGTCGGCCGAGATCTACCTGGTCATCGTGCTGGGAGATCGGCTCGAACCGGCCAACCACCTCAGCTACTTCACGATCCTGTCGAACTTCTTCGCGGCGGTCGTGGCGTTGCTGGGCGTGTTCAACCCGGTGTCCGCGCAGCTCAGGGGCGCGGCGACGCTGTACATGGCGGTCACGGGCATCATCTACGCGCTGCTGCTGCGCGACATCGACGTCGCGACGCCCGCCTACGCGAACTGGGCCATGCACGTCGCCGCGCCGATCCTCGTCGTCGTGGACTGGCTGCTCGCGCCGGAACGCACGAAGCGCTGGTGGACGTGGCTCGCGTTCCCCGCCGCCTACCTGGTGTACTCGCTGGTCAGAGGCCCGATCGTGGACTGGTACCCGTACCCGTTCCTGGACCCGCGTCAGCACGGCTACGGCTCGGTCGCGCTGGGCAGCCTGTTCGTCGCGGTGACGTTCGTCGTGCTCGCCTTCGCGATCTCGTGGGCCGGCACCAAATTGGCCCAGAAACGCAGCAGGTATTTGTCCCGCGACTAGGGCCAATCGTCGCCATAGCGTCTAGGACATGACAAGGCGACTCGCGTACGCGCAGCTGACGAACTCCATCGGGGACGGCGGTTTCCTCGTCGTCTCGGCTCTCTACTTCACCCAGGTCGTGGGCCTGAGCGCGGCGCGGGTCGGCCTCGCGCTGACGCTGGCGTGGGGAGTCGGCGCCGTCGCCGGCGTCGCCTTGGGGCATCTCGCCGATCGACTGGGTCCTCGGACCACGGCCGTCGTGCTGGCCGCCGCGACGGCCGTGAGCATCGCGATCCTGCTGTTCACGAGGAACTTCGCCGCGTTCGTGGTGGTCATGTGCCTGTACGCGAGCTTCCAGAGCGGGTTGCAGGCGTCGCGGCAGGCACTCCTCGCCGGCCTCACCACTCCCGAGGAACGCACGCGAGCCCGTGCGCGGATCCAGTCCACGGCCAACGCGGGCATCGCGATCGGAGCGGCGGCGGGCGGGTTCGCGCTGCACCTCGGCACCGAGGCCGCCTACACGGCCGTGTTCGTGCTCGACGTCGTCGCGTTCCTGATCGCCGCGGTCGTGCTGGGCACGTTGCCCGAGACCGTCATGACCAGGGCGAAGGGCAAGTTCGACGTGCTGAAGGACCGGCCGTACGCGCTGATCACGCTGATCAACGCGGTGATGCTGCTCTACATGCCGTTGCTCAGCCTGATCATCCCGCTGTGGATCGTGCAGCGGACCGAGGCGCCGACGTGGCTCGCGGCCGCGTTGCTGGTGCTCAACACCGCCGCCGTCGTGCTGTTCCAGGTGCGGATCGCCCGCCGGGCCACCGGTCTCACGAGTGCCTCGAAGCTCGTGCGGCACGCCGGGCTGGTCATGCTCGCGTCCTGCGCGGTGTTCGCGGTGACGGCGTTCAGCTTCGGCGCCTGGCCCGCGGCGGCGTTGCTGGTCGCGGCCGCCGCGCTGCAGGTGCTCGGCGAGATGATGCTCGCCTCCGGGGCGTGGGAGATCAGCTTCTCCCTCGCGCCCGCCGACCGGCAGGGCCAGTACCAGGGCTTCTTCGCGACCGGGACGGCCGTCGCGCGCATGGTCGGCCCCGCCCTGCTCACCACCGTCGTGCTCGGCTGGGGAGCACTCGGGTGGCTCGCGGTCGGCGGGCTGTTCGTCGTGGCGGGTTACGCGATGGGACCGGCGGTGCGCTGGGCCCGTGCGAAGAACTCCACCAACTCCGGTGCCATGACCGACGACTTGTACATGTGCGTCTGACCGGGCAGCGTCCTGTGCTCCGCTCCCAGCACCTCCGCGACGTTCTTCATGGTGTTGCGGAGGTACTCGGGGCTCTTGCCGCCGTCCATCGCGAGCGTCGGCACCTTGACGTTCCACCGGTTCGCCGGCAACGGGGTGCCGCGGCCGTCGTCGCCGAGGATCGTGAGGTCCCACGGCAGAGTGTGCGCGACGAGCTTGAGCTTCTTCCACATCGGCGTCAGCTTCATGATCGCGAGACCGAAGCCGGGCACGCCGACCAGCTTCATGAACGTCGAGAGCATGCCGCCGCGGTCACCGCGCGCGAGCATGTCGTTCATCTGCCGCACGATGTCCGCCGGCCGCGGCTTGTAGGTGCCGTCCACGACGAACGGCGCCTCGTAGAGCGCGAGCCGGGAGATGCCGGGGAGGCGTGAGGCCGCCTCCATCGACAGCACCGCGCCGGAGGAGACGCCGAAGACGAACGCGCTGCCGCCCGCCTCCCTGATGACCGCCTCGATGTCCTCGATCTCGCGGTCGAGCGACCACGGCGTCGCGCCGTCGCCGGTCTCGCCGCGGCCGCGCCGGTCGTAGGTGTAGACGGTGAAGTTCTTGTCCAGCACCGAGGCCAGCTCGGTCGACGGACCGAACATGCGGTGGCACATCGCGCCGTCCACGAGGATCAGCGCCGGACCGGAGCCCGTGATCGAGTAGGCGACCTCGGTGCCGTCGGCGGAAGTCGTGAAGCGCGTCATTTCTGCTCTCCCAAGGTGCTGTCGAGGAAGTCCTGCCAGTCCTGTTCGGACTCGTCGCCCTCGAAGACGTGGTGCGCGGCGATGACCGGCCCGAAGAAGCCGCGCATGAACCGGTAGATGGCCTTGTCGGTGCGCAACGCGACCGTGTGGGCGTTGCGGTGGAACTCGACGGCGTCCGGCAGCTTCCCGGCGATCGCCGCGTCGAGCTTCTTCCAGGCCTCGTCCCAGTCGCTGATCATCGGCCCGAAGACCGTGAGCGGACGGGCCGTGCGGCCGGGGAAGTGCGTGAGGTACTCCAGCAGCGTGCGGCGGAACAGCGCGCCCCCGAGCGTCATGGCCTCGAACTCGTCGGCCCAGTCGTCGCCGGGCAGGAAGCCGCTCGTGACCATCCGCAGGACGGTGCTGGCGTGTTCACGGCCCTCGACGAGGAACTCGTAGGCGACGAACCGGCCGTCAGGGGCCTTGCCGGAGTTGTACGCGAAATGCTTGAGCCGGTCCTCCGCGGTGATCTCGCTGGTTGGCTGGTAGCCGCCGAAGGCCATCTTGACCTGGCCGTTCTCGACCTCGTTGCGGCCCATGAACCACGAGTCGATGCCGGGGCCGGTGGCAATGGCCGTCCACACGTCCTCGACGGACGCGGGCACCTCCATCTCGTCGGTGCTCGTGAACTCGTGGCCCATCGGTGCTCTCCCCTTGCTCGGTTCGTGGATGGTCCCATCCTGCTCCCGACGATTCTCTTCGTCAAGACAGTGAACCTAGTCTTGACAAAAAAAGTTGTCGGTGGTGTGGTTCTCGCCGTCACCCCGAATCCTCTGGAGGAACCCATGTCCCGCATCGCCTGTGGCGTCGTCGCCGGGCCGCTCTACCTCGTCGTCGGGTACGCCCAGGCGTTCACCCGAGAGGGCTTCGACCTGGCCCGGCACCCGTTCAGCATGCTGAGCCTCGGCTCGCTCGGCTGGATCCAGATCGCGAACTTCGTCGTCAGCGGCGCGTTGTTCGTGGTCGCCGCCACCGGCATGGCGCGCTTCTCGAAGTGGGGCGCGCGGCTGATCGGCCTGATGGGGGCGGGGATGATCCTCGGCGGCGTGTTCGTCGCCGATCCGGCCATGGGCTTCCCGGCCGGCGCGCCCGCCGGGCCACCCGAGTCGTTGTCGTGGCACGGCGCCTTGCACGCGGTCGCGTTCGGTGTCGCGATGATCGGCTGGATCGGGGCGTGCTTCGTGTTCGCGCGTAGGCTCGGCGGATGGCTGGCGGTGCTGAGCGGGCTGACGGGTGTGCTGCTGGTGACGCCGATGGCGTTCCTGGGCGACCCCGGCGGGACGGTGCTGCTGTACGCGGTCGCGACGATCGGCTGGCTGTGGACCTCGGCCGTGTCCCTGAAGCTGAGCCGGCCTGCCTTCTCGAGCTGATCTGCCAGGAGTGCGGGCGCGTCACCACCGACGCGGGCGCGCCCGGCTGCCCGGCCTGTCAGACCAGCTGATGCGCGTGCATCTTGCTGATGTCGTACTGCACCCCGCAGAACGTGCACTGCAGCCCGTACCGGCTGCTGATGGTGAACAGCGGGATGAAGAAGATGGTCGGCTTCGTGTAGCGCCGGAACAGGTTGTGCGCCGACTGGTGGT
Organism: Lentzea sp. CA-135723; assembly: GCF_050936595.1. Classification (NCBI taxonomy): domain Bacteria; kingdom Bacillati; phylum Actinomycetota; class Actinomycetes; order Pseudonocardiales; family Pseudonocardiaceae; genus Lentzea; species Lentzea sp. CA-135723. The sequence continues at coordinate 6,948,351 of NZ_JBNJMK010000001.1, forward strand.
GGCAGTTCCCGCAGACCAGCGTCAGCATCCGCAGCTGCTCGATCGTCGTGCGCCAGCCGAAAATGACCATTGGTGCTCCTGATGTCCGGTTGCCACTAGGACGCACGGCGAGGCCGCTGAGTTGCGACCGGATCGCGTTCTTCAGAAGGTGGACAGGTGGACACCCTGCTGCGGTCCTGGACCCCTGACGACGCCCCGATCATCCTCGCCGCGGCCTCCCAGTCCGCGATGAGCCGCCAGTTCACCACCTCGATCGACTCGCTGGCGGCCGCCGAGGACTGGATCGCCCTGCTCACGGCCCGCCGCGAGGACGACGTCGCCTATTCGTTCGCCGTGCTGGAATCCGGGGTGCCCGTCGGCAACGTCGCCGTGTCGAGCGTGGAACGCCGTCACCTCACCGGGTGGATCTCCTACTGGGTGCTGGAGGAGGCACGGGGTCGCGGGCTCGCGACGCGGGCGTGCCGCGCGGTGAGCGAGTTCGCGTTCGACGAGCTCGGACTGTTCCGGCTGGAGCTCGCGCACCGGGTGGACAACGTCGCCTCCTGCCGTGTCGCGAAGGGGGCCGGGTACGCGGTGGAGGGCGTGGAACGGGCGCGGCTGCTCTACGACGGCGTCCGCTACGACACGGAGACGCACGCGCGCCTCGCCACCGACTGAAGATCCCCGCCCCGCCCGGTTTCCCGCCTGCCTTCTCATTTGCCTAGGTTCACTCCCGCTCCCATCGGGTAGCCCGGAGTGCATGAGCGACGTGCAGGCCGAACTGCTGATGACGTTGACGAAGGTCGCCAAGGTCTTACGTGGAGCGGAGATCCCGTTCGCCCTGACCGGTGGATGTGCCGGTTATGCGCGTGGTGGTCCCGTGAGCGAGCACGACGTCGATCTCCTGGTGAAGGAAGAAGACGTCAACGAGGCCGTACGGCTGCTGGTGGACGCGGGACTGCGCGGCGCGGAGCCGCCGGAGGACTGGCTGTTGAAGGTCTACGACGGCGACTCGCTGGTGGACCTGCTGTTCCGGCCGAACGAACGGCCGGTGACCGACGAGGTCCTCGCGATGGCGGAGGAGATGCCGGTCGGGTCCGTGATGCTGCCGGTCATGCCGGCGACGTTCGTGCTGAGCAGCAAGCTCCTCGTGCTGGACGGCCACCGGTGCGACTTCAGCGAGCTGCTGCCGTTCGCACGGGCGCTGCGCGAACAGATCGACTGGGAGCAGGTGCGCGAGGAGACCAAGAAGTCTCCTTACGCCGAAGCGTTTCTGATGCTCATCGAACGTCTCGACATCATCGGGAGGGGCCATGAGTTCCGAGCAGTACCTGGCGGCAAATCTGCGTAGGGCGGTGGCCGAGGACCCGCGGACCGCCGAGCTGGGCGTCCGGGTCACCGTGCGCGGTGACCACGTGATGCTCTCCGGCGACGTGGCGTGCGCGGACCGCCGTGCCGCGCTGGAGGAGGTCCTGCACGAGGCCGCCCCCGAGCTGACGATCTTCAACGACGTGCGCGTGACACCTGCGGGCGAGCCGGAGGGTGAGGAGGACCTGCGATGATCCGTGTTGCTGCGGTCGGGGACATCCACCTCGGCGAGGACATGCGCGGGCACCTCCGGCCGGCGCTCGAGAAGGTCGGCGAGCACGCGGACGTCCTGCTGCTGGCCGGTGACCTCACCCGGCACGGGACCGTCGCCGAGGCCGAGGTCGTCGCGGACGAGTTCGCTGACCTGCCGGTGCCCGTCGTCGCGGTGCTGGGCAACCACGACCACCACGACGACAAGCCTCTCGAAGTCACCAAGACGTTGCAGGACAAGGGCATCCACGTGTTGGAGGGCACCACGTTCACCCATCGGGCGAACGGGTGCTCGATCGGCATCGCGGGCGTGAAGGGGTTCGGCGGCGGCTTCGCCGGCAAGTGCGGGAGCGCGTTCGGCGAGCGCGAGATGAAGGCGTTCATCCAGCACACCTGCGAGATCGCGGAGAACCTGCGGGGTGCACTGTCCGAACTGGACACCGACATCAAGGTGGCGCTGACACACTACGCGCCCGTGCCGGACACGTTGCGCGGTGAACCACCGGAGATCTACCCGTTCCTCGGCTCGTACCTGCTCGGCGAGGCGATCGACGCCACCGGCACGCACCTCGCCGTGCACGGCCACGCGCACTTCGGCACCGAGCAGGGCATGACGCCCGGCGGCGTGCGCGTGCGCAACGTCGCGCAGCCGATCATCCGCTCCGCCTACACGGTCTACGTGCTGGAAGGGAACTCCTGATGACCGTCGGGGACTTCGTCGTCCAACGCCTGCGCGACTGGGGCGTCCGCCAGGTGTTCGCCTACCCCGGCGACGGCATCAACGGGATCGTCGCGGCCTTCGGCAAGGCCGACAACGACCCGAAGTTCATCCAGACGCGGCACGAGGAGATGGCCGCGTTCGCCGCCGTGGGCTTCGCGAAGTTCAGCGGCGACGTCGGCGTGTGCCTCGCGACGTCCGGGCCGGGCGCGATCCACCTGCTGAACGGCCTGTACGACGCGAAGCTCGACCACGTGCCGGTCGTCGCCATCGTCGGCCAGACCGCCCGCACCGCGCAGGGCGGCAGCTACCAGCAGGAGGTCGACCTGCACTCGTTGTTCCGCGACGTCGCCTCCTACCTGGTCGACGTGACGGTGCCGGAGCAGCTGCCGAACGCGCTGGACCGGGCGATGCGCACGGCGGCGGCCGACCGCGCGCCTGCCGTGCTGATCATCCCGAACGACGTGCAGGAGCAGGAGTACGCGGCGCCGAAGCACGAGTTCAAGTACATCCCGTCGAGCCCGCCGTCCCGGCCGGTCTCGTCCGTGGTGCCCGCCCTGGAGGAGGTGGAGCGCGCGGCCGAGGTGCTCAACAGCGGCGAGAAGGTCGCGATCCTGATCGGCCAGGGTGCCCGCGAGGCCGCCGACGAGGTGCGCGCGGCTGCGGAGATCCTGGGCGCCGGCGTCGCGAAGGCGTTGCTGGGCAAGGACGTGCTGCCCGACGACCTGCCGTACGTGACGGGCTCGATCGGCCTGCTCGGCACCCGGCCGTCGTACGAGATGATGCGCGACTGCGACCGGTTGCTGATCATCGGCTCGAACTTCCCGTACTCGCAGTTCCTGCCCAAGTTCGGCACCGCGCGCGGGGTGCAGATCGACCTCGACGGGCGGGCGATCGGCATGCGCTACCCGACCGAGGTGAACCTGGTCGGCGACGCGGGCGCGACCCTGCGCACGCTGATCCCGTTGCTGGAGCGCAAGGAAGACCGCTCGTGGCGTTCGACGATCGAGGACAACGTCTCGCGGTGGTGGGAGGTCGTGGAACGGCAGGCGCAGGTGCCAGCCGACCCGGTCAACCCGATGCGGATCGTCTCCGAGCTCTCGAAACGCCTGCCGCACAACGCGATCGTCACCGCGGACTCCGGCTCGGCGACGAACTGGTACGCGCGGTTGCTCAAGATCCGCGGCGGGGTGCGGTCGTCGTTGTCCGGCACGCTGGCCACGATGGGCTGCGCCGTTCCGTACGCCCTGGGCGCTTCCTTCGCGCAGCCCGATCGGCCGTTGATCGCGTTGGTCGGCGACGGCGCGATGCAGATGAACGGCATGGCGGAGCTGTTGACACTACGCAGATACGGCGTGCGTTGCGTCGTGTGCGTCTTCCACAACAACGACCTCAACCAGGTCACGTGGGAGTTGCGCGCGATGGGCGGCGCACCGAAGTTCGAGGAGTCGCAAACACTTCCGGACATCTCCTACGCCGCGTTCGCCCGCTCGATCGGCCTGCAGGGCATCGAGGTCAACGACCCCGCTTCCTTGAGCACCGCCTGGGAGACCGCGCTCGCGTTCGACGGCTCGACCGTTCTCGACGTGCGCTGCGACCCGAACGTGCCGCCGATCCCGCCGCACGCGACGTTCGAGCAGATCAAGGACATGACCGAGGCCGTGCTGCGCGGAGACCCGGACGCCTGGGACCTCATGACGCGCGGCCTCAAGACCAAGATCCAGGAGTTGCTGCCGTGATCACCGGATATTTCCTCTCCTCCGAAGAACACGGGCCGCGCGAGCTCGTCCAGAACGCCCGCATGGCCTCAGACCACGGCTTCGAGTCATTGTGGATCTCCGACCACTACCACCCGTGGAACGACGAGCAGGGCCAGTCCCCGTTCGTCTGGGGCACGATCGGCGCCCTGTCGGAGGCCGTCACGTTGCCGATCACCACGGCCGTGACGTGCCCGACCGTCCGCATCCACCCGGCCGTCATCGCCCAGGCGGCCGCCACCGCCGCCGTCCAGACCGAAGGCCGCTTCGTCCTCGGCGTCGGCAGCGGCGAGGCCCTGAACGAACACGTGCTGGGCGACCACTGGCCGTCCGCCGACGTGCGCCTGGAGATGCTGGAGGAGGCCATCGGCCTGATCCGCACACTCCACCAGGGCGACGAGGTCACCCACCACGGCAAGCACTACACCGTCGAGAACGCCCGCCTCTACACCGTCCCCGAACGCCCGGTGCCGATCTACGTCTCGGCGTTCGGCCCGAAGGCAGTTCGTTTGGCCGCCCGCTGCGGCGACGGCTACGTGTCGGTGGGCCCGGCCGGGGATCTCGTGTCGCAGTACCGCGCCGAGGGCGGGCGCGGACCGGCGCAGAGCGGCCTGAAGGTGTGCTGGGCGCCGACGGTCGAGGAGGGCGTCGCGACCGCGCACCGCTTGTGGCCCAACGACGGTCTGCCGGGCGAACTGGCCCAGGTGCTGCCGACGCCCCGGCACTTCGAGCAGGCTTCGCAGTTGGTGACGCCGGAGATGATCGGCGACGCGATCCCGTGCGGACCCGACCCGGAGAAGTACGCGGAGAAGGTGCGGGAGTTCGCCGAGGCCGGGTTCGACGAGGTGCACGTGCAGCAGATCGGGCCGCGGCAGCAGGAGTTCTTCGAGTTCTGGGCCAAGGAAGTCGTGCCGCTGCTCGACGACTGACAGCTAGGATCGTGGTCATGACCGACCGAAAGGGCCATGCCGCGTAGGCGTCCCGTCCGCGCACAGCGGACCGGCAAGCCGATCCCGCAGGTGGCCAGGGTGTCCGCGGCCACGTCCCGCGCCGTCTCCACGTTCGAGCGCAAGCGCCTCGATCCCGGTGCCGTCGCCCGCGCGCTCGCCCACTGGAGCCGTTTCGTGCACGGCCCGCTCAGCCCCATCGCCCGCCACGAACTCGGCTCGGGGTGTCCCTGCTGCGAGGACGGGTCGGCGGACTGGAACCGAGCGGTGCTGAAGCAGGCACTTCACGCCTTGCCTGCCACGGCGGCCCGCGAGTTCTTCGAGCTCGTGCGGCCGCTCGACGAGCTGTACCTCGCCCGCTCCGTTCCCACCTTCGACAACGCGGAACTCCGCGCCATGCTCACCGTGCAGTGAAGAGCGCGGCGGGACAAGCATCCCGCCGCGCTCTTCGTGGCGACGCGACCACCTTCTCGGGCCGTCGACCGCCAGCGCGGTGACCACGATCTCCACCGGCCGCTTCGGGCACCCAGCGGGGCACCTCGCGACACCGCCCCCGCACCCCCATGTTTCCAACATGAGGATGCGGGGCGGCGCCGCGATGCGCCCACCTGGCCGCTCAAAGCGACCGGCGGAGGTCCGTGGTCACCGCGCTCAGGCGAGGATCTCGCCGACCGTGCCGGCACCCACGGTCTTGCCGCCCTCGCGGATCGCGAAGCCCAGTCCGATGTCCATCGCCACCGCCTTGCCCAGCTCCACGGTGACCTCGACGGTGTCTCCTGGCAGGGCCAGCGTCCTGTCGAGCTCCACCACGCCGACGACGTCGCCGGTGCGGAAGTGGAACTGCGGGCGGTAGTTCGACGCGATACCGGTGTGCCTGCCGCCCTCGGCGTGCGAGAGCAGGTACACCGACGCGCGGAACCTGGTGTGCGGCGCGACGCTGCCCGGCAGGGCCAGGACCTGGCCGCGCCGGACGTCGCCACGACGAACACCGCGCAGCAGGATCGCGGCGTTGTCTCCCGCCTGCGCCTGCCGCATGGGCTTGCCGAACGTCTCGATGCCGGTGGCGACCGAGGTCACCGCGTCACCGAGGCCGAGCACCTCGACCGCGTCGCCGAGGCCGAGCACGCCGCGTTCGACCGCGCCGGTCACGACGGTGCCGCGGCCGGTGATGGTCAGCACGTTCTCGATCGGCATCAGGAACGGGCCGGTCACGTCCCGCTCGGGCACCGGGACGTGCGTGTCCACGGCGTCGAGCAGGTCGACGACCGACTGCGTCCACTCCGGGTCGCCCTGCAACGCGCGCAGGCCGGACACGCGGACGACCGGCGTGGCGTCGCCGTCGAAGCCGTACTGGGAGAGCAGGTCGCGGATCTCCAGCTCCACCAGGTCGAGCAGCTCCGGGTCGGTCACCGTGTCGGCCTTGTTCAACGCCACCACCACGTACGGCACGCCCACCCGGTGGGCGAGCACGACGTGCTCACGCGTCTGCGGCATCGTGCCGTCCTCCGCGGACACCACGAGGATCGCGCCGTCCAGCTGCGCCGCCCCCGTGATCATGTTCTTCACGTAGTCGGCGTGGCCGGGCATGTCGACGTGCGCGTAGTGCCGCGTGGGCGTCTCGTACTCGACGTGCGCGATGTTGATCGTGATGCCGCGGGCCAGCTCCTCCGGCGCCCGGTCGATCCGGTCGAACGCCGTGAAGGTCGTGCCCGAAGGGTCCTTTTCGGACAGGACCTTGGTGATGGCCGCGGTCAGCGTGGTCTTGCCGTGGTCGACGTGCCCCATGGTGCCGATGTTGAGGTGCGGCTTGGCGCGCACGAACTCCTGCTTCATCTCTCTGTTCCTCGAAGGCGAAACCGGTGGCTCAGAACCGATGGACCGCTCCGACCCTCCTCCAGCGGTCCTGAAGGAGAGGACTGGAGAAGGGTCAGAGTCGGGCGCCGTTCAGCTGCACCGAGGCAACGGCGAGCGCGCCCGCGGGAACACCCGCGTGCGTGTGCAGCTCAGCCGTCAGGAACATGCGGTGATCGTGACAGGCGGTCTAGACCGCTGTCATCCCATTTTCCGCGAGCCTGATCAACGCACGCGCGGCCGGGCTGTGCGGGCCGGTCGCACGCCACGCGAACGCGAGCCTGCTGTGCGGCACGGGATCGGTGATCCGCACGGGGTGCAGGTCGCCTGCCATCGACTCGGCCAGGATCGCCGGGCCGAGCCCGCGCTCCGCCAGCGTCACCACCATCGGCGGCGCGGACGCCTCGAACGCGATCCGCGGCCGACGCGTGCCACAGGCCGCGTCCAACGCCCCGCGCAACCCCGTTCCCGGCGGCAGGCTGATCAACCCGCGTTCCAGCAGCTCGTCCAGCGGCACGGACTCCCTGCCGTGCCAGGGATCCGCCGCGCAGACGGCCGCCACCAGGGGTTCATCGGCCAGCACTCGGACGGCCAGCCCGTCAGGTGCGGCACCCGCGTACCCGACCAGGGCGAAGTCCAGCGAACCGTCCACAAGAGACGAGATCAAAGCGTCGGAGTTGGCCTCCGCCAACGTGATCTCCACGGCGGGGAACGAGGTGTGGAACGCGGCGAGCAGCTCGGGCAGGTCCATGATCCCGCACGACACGACCATCCCGACGCGCACGGACCCGCGCACCAGGCCGGCCATCTCCTCCACGGTCCGCCGCGCGGACTCCACCGACCCCAGCGCGGCCCGCGCCAGCGGCAGCACCGCCGCACCCACGTCCGTCAGCGTCACGCTCCGTCCAGACCGATCCAGCAGGTCGTGCCCGAGCTCCCGCTCCAGCCGGCGGATCTGCGCGCTCACCCCCGGCTGCGCGACGTGCACCCGTTCCGCCGCCCGCGTGAACGACCCCGACTCCGCGACCGCCACGAAGTACTCCAGCTGCCGAAGCTCCATAACCAATGATTATAGGGGGCAGCACAACTAGATCTTGGACATATACCCACAGCTCAACCACCCTGGAGTCATGCAGATCTTCTACCCCGGCGACGCCGGCTACGACGAGGAACGCAGCGGCTTCCAGACCGGACTCCGCCACGAACCCCAGGTGGTCTTCGCCGTGGAGAGCGTCCAAGACGTCGAGGACGCGGTCCGGTACGCCGAGGACCACGGCCTCGAGTACGCGATCCAGACCACCGGTCACGGCCTGACCACGGCCACCACGGGCGTCCTGATCTCGACGAAGCGCCTGAACAAGGTCGAGATCGACGCGAACACCAGGACCGCCAGGGTCGAGGCGGGCGCGGTCTGGCAGCAGGTGATCGAGCAGGCGGCACCGCACGGCCTCGCCCCGCTGAGCGGCGACGCGAGCGACGTCGGGGTCGTCGGCTACACCCTCGGCGGCGGGTTCAGCGTGCTGGCCAGGGAGTTCGGCTTCGCGAGCGACCGCGTGACCAGGACCGCGAAGGTCGGCGAGGTCGTCACCGCGCTGGAGTTCGAGCTGCTGCCGATCCGCGACGTCCACGCCGGTGAGCTCTTCTTCGCGGCCGAGCACGCGGCGCAGGTCTTGGAGGCGTTCCACACCTGGGACCTGCCGGACCACGTCACCCCGGCGTTCACCACCCTCGGCGACGTCGTGCGCGTCACCTTCGCGAGCACCAGGCCGTTCGACATCGGCCACCTCCGCGTCGCGCCCACCCTGAAGGAGGAGTTCGGCGTCAGGCCGTTCGCGCAGGCGGCCGGGAAGCCGCTTCCCCCGCACGCCTACCAGGGAGACAACGTCCTCCTGGAGGACGTGCCCTTGGAAGCGCTCCAAGCGGCGCTCCAGACCGCCGAGAACTCCAGCACCGACATCTTCTTCGGCCTCCTCCCGCTCGGTGGCGCGCTCGGCACCGGCGCCACGCACCTGCTCAAGCTCATCTCGCCGGAACTCGGCGTCGAGCGACAGCACGAAGAGGTGTTCGACCAGGCCCGACCGTTCGTGGTCGGACGTTCGCGCACCTTCCGCTACGCCGCCAGGTAGGTTGTGGGAGGCAAGCAACGGCCGTAACGTCGGGGACGCAGCCGGGTTCAACAGCGTGCTCGGAGTCCGAGTCTCGTGCGCTTCGGCCACCGGGGAGTGCTGGTGAACGAAGAAGAGTTCCAGGAAGCGCCGCTGCTCACAGCACGTGCCACGGAAGTGGCCGGAGTGGTGGTCATCGCGGTGGAGGGGGAGATCGACGTCGACACGGCCGATGTTGTGCTGGACGCCGTTCGGCTCGGCCTCGCGACCTCGGGTCCTGCCCTCGTCGCCGATCTCACGCTGGTCAGCTTCTTCGGCTCGACGGGCATCTCGACGCTGATCACGGCACACGAACTCGCCGAGCAGCAGCACAAGAACCTGCACGTCGTCGCGCCGCAGCGGGCCGTGCGGAGACCGCTGCAGGTCACGGGCGTCGCCGACGTCCTCCGCCTGCACGACTCCGTCGACGAGGCGCTGTCGGCGTTGAAACCGGTGCCCACGGAGTAGACACCGGTTCCGCGGTGCTCACCCGGCCAGGTCGACCAGCTTCGGCACGACCTCGCCGGGGGACGGCATGGCGGCGATCTCCGCCTTGATCGTGGCGTTCGCCGCCTGAACGTCGTTGTCCCGCAACAACTTCCGCGCCATCTCGTGCAGTGCGTCCGAAGTGAACTCCTCGCCGACGAGCCGGTCGCCCAGCCGGGTGTCCCGCACGATGTCGGCGTTGCGGAACTGGTCGGCGCCCTGCGGCAGGACGAGCTGCGTCAGGCCGTTCGTCATCGCGGCGACCGTGGTGCCGGCGCCGCCGTGGTGCACCACGAGATCCGCGTGCGCGAGCAGATCAGCCTGGGGCACCCACGGCAGCACGTGCACGTTGCCCGGGACGTCGGTCAGCGCGGACGGGTCGACCTGCGGCCCGGTCGCGACGAGCACCTCGGCGTCGAGGCCGGAGAGGCCCGCGACGGCGGTCTTCAGCACGTCCGGGTTCGAGAACGCCGTGCCGAACGTGAGGTAGACGAGCGGCTTCTCGTGCGCCACGACCCAATCGGGCAATTCGCCCGGTTCCGCGAACGGAACGGGTCGCATCGGAATGCGATCCACATCCGAAAGAAAGTCCAGATCCTGCAAAGACGGCGGGAAGACGTCCAGATAAGGCGATCCGAGTCCGTAATGATGCCCATTCGGCAAGGTGATGCCGAGTTCGGCGACGTACTCCAGAAGGAGGTCGCTCATTGCTTCCGGAACGAGCTCGCCGTCCATCTTGCCGAATCCGTGGCAGACCGCCGGGATGCCCGCGCGCATGGCCGCGAGGCCCGCGCCGGGGTTGATGAGCTCGAAGACGACGAGGTCCGGCTTGTCCCGCTCGAGCACCGGCTCCAGATCGTTCACGAACGCCCTGGGCAGCACCGATCCGAACGCGTCGACGGCCGTCTGGCGCAGCATGTCGCGCCGGAACTCGCCCGTGCCGTGCAGCTCGTTCGCCTGGCGGAACGCGTCCCAGATGCTGATGCCCGCGTCGACCACCGTCAGACCGAGCTTTTCCACCGTCGCGTGGAATCCTCCGTCGACGGCGTAGAGAACGTCGTGCCCCTGCTCGCGGGCGGCGATCGCGAGCGGAAGTATCGGATACACGTGTCCGTGCGAGCCCAGGCTCGAAAAGAGAATGCGCACGCGGACACATTAGGTGCTCGCCGAATGAATCGGGAGTCATTCGCGTAAATCTTGACCCCGATGCAGGACACTTTCCCACCGATCGGCGACATCGGCGGGTGAGGGCATGGCGGCGATCTCGGCGCGGACCTCGCCGGACGCCCGCTGGAGCCTCGCGTCCTCGATGAGCGCGGTCAGCAGGTCCGGCGTCACCTCGCGCGGCTCGGCCCGCAGCCCCGCCCCGCGCCCGGTGATCGCCGTCGCGTGCACGGTCCGGTCACCCGGCCCCGGCTCGACGAGCTGCGGCACCCCGGCCGCGAGCGCGCCGAGCAACGTCCCGGCGCCGCCGTGGTGCACGATGCCGTCGCAGAACGGCAGCACCCGCGGGATCGGCACCCACCCGACGGTCCGCACGTTGTCCGGCAGCCCGGTGGTCCGGTCGGCACGCACCAGCACGAACTCGGCGTCGACCCGTTCGGCCGCCTGCACGACGGCCGCCATCATCCGCCCGGCCCCGGGACCGGGCGCGGTGCTGCGACTGACCAGGATGCGCGGCCTCCCGGACGGCCCGGCCAGCCAGTCCGGCACCTCGCCGTCCCCGCTGTACGGCACGAACCGCATCGGCTCACCACCGGCGAACTCCGCGAGCGACGCCGGCGCCGTGCGCAGAACCGTTGCGGGAGAACGCACTTCGGCCTTCATCCGGGCGCCGGCCGCCGCCGTCAGCTCCAGCCCGTCGAACAACGACACGTCGTGCACCACCGACGGCACGCCCAGCGCGGACCCGGCGGCGGCCAGCGGTTCGTGCACCACGACGTCCGGCCGCCACCGCTCCGCGAGCGCGCGCAACGGCGCCGTCATCGCGTCCCCGACCGCCCCGAACAGCCGCGACACGAAGTCCAGCCGCCCGCTGCCGCGCAGCTCCCTCTTGGCCACCAACGGATGCGTCAGCATGATGCGCAACGCGATCGGTCCGAACCGGACGTTCGCCGGCACGACGTCCTCGACCGGCAGCCCCGAGTCGCCGACCCGCAGCGCCTCACCGCCCGTGGCGACGACGACCTCGTGGCCCGCGTCGCGCAACGCCAGCGCGAGCGGCATCACCGGGAAGACGTGACCGAGGAGGGGAGCGGCGACCACGAGAACACGCATACCTCCACGTTAACCCTCGTTCAGGGCTCCACGAGCCTGCGCACCGCGTCCTCGACGGTCTGCCTCCGCACCACGTGGTCCGAGCTCGACGGCGCCGACGCCCACATCGACGCGATCGCTTGGACGAGCTGCAAGACCTGCTCGGCGGCGAACCGGGTCGACACCAGCCCCCGTTCCTGCGCCGACCGGATCGCCTCGACGTCCGCGGCCCTGCTCACCGCCCCGCGCCGCTCCAGCCGTTGCCAGGTGGCGAGCCGGGCGAGCTCGGGGTGCTGGTGCTGCAGGTCGTAGAGCCGGGCCGCGTAGCCCGGCAGGTCGAGGGCGTCGAACTCCACCGACGACGCGTGCACCACCTCGGACTGCACGGCGTCGAACAGCTCGTCCTTGCCGCCGTAGTAGGTGTAGGCGAGACCCGCGGAACACCGGGCGATGCGGGCGATGCGTTCCATCCGCGCCCCGGCGATCCCGTAGGCGGCGAACTCGACGAACGCGGCGTCCAGCAACCGGCGGCGGGTGCGTTCCCGATCGCGGCTGGGCATGCGACCCAGGCTATGGCGAAAGGGCCGCGCCCCTGAAGAGCGCGGCCCCAAGCTGCCTCAAGCAGTTACTTGGCCATGTCGAACCAGTTGAAGCCCTCGACCATCTGCCGGGTCGTGTCGCTGACGTAGCGTGGGCCGGTGAGCTCCCAGCGCGTCACCGTGCGGTAGGTGCCGGGCTGCTGCGACTCGTCCTCACGGGTGTTCTCGTCGTCCTTGACCGGCACGTACTCGTTGAGGACCTTCTTCGTCAGCGTCACGTCGAGTGACTCGTAGGCGGACTGGGTGTAGAGGTAGTCGCCCTGGCCGCTGTCGCCCGCACGGCCGGGGTCGGCGAGCTTGAGCTGGATGGTGTTGCCGTTGAACGACCCGGTGGCCGACACGACCGTGACGATGTGACCGCCGCTGCGCTGCAACGACCCGGTCGTGGGGCCCGCCTTGTAGCGGCCGTACACCAGCTGGATCGGGCCCTCGTTGAGCTTCTTCGCGAGCTCGCCGCCGAAGTCGCTGACGTTGTTGGTGCTCACGACACCCGCGGAGGTGGTCCACCCGGCGTCGCGGGCGGGCTTGGTGGCGATGTCCCACGCCTTGCGGAGGTTCGTGAGGTTGGTGCCGCCGTCGTACTTCGCGTCCACGCCGATGCGCCAGATCGAGTTCGTGATGACGCTGAAGTCGGCCGGGTTCTTGGGGTCGAGGTTGCCGACCTTGGTGGTCAGCCAGCCGACCGGGGCGTTCTTCTCGTGGCCCCAGTAGTGCAGGACGTTGTAGAGGGAGGCCGGGCCGCAGTACGCGCCGCCGTTGCTCTCCAGGCCGGCGCGGTGCTGGTCCACGTCGCTTACGCCGCACTTCTTGACGTTGAACTGCGGTCCGACGAGGTCGGAGGCGCCGACGCACGGGGCGGGCGTGCCGATGACCGGGCCGGCGTGGGCGGCCGGGGCGACGATGGCGGTCAGAGCGGCGGCGGCGATGAGAGCGTTGCGGATCATTTCGGTGTCCCCTTCGAGTTGTTCCCCTGCGGTGACACAAGATTCGCCGGGAGGAACCCCCAAGGGCATGAGGGGACGGCCCTCAACGTTCAGGCGCGAAAGTTGGGTGTATCAGGGACACCCCCACGTCGCTCTGTCTCAGGCGAGCACGCGGGAGAGGTCCCTGCGACCTGCGATGCCGAGCTTCGTGTAGATGCGGCCGAGGTGGTTCTCGACGGTCTTCGGGGTCACGAACAGCTCCTGCGCGATCTCCCGGTTCGCCCTGCCCGCCGCCGCCAGGTCGGCCACCCTGCGTTCGGACGCCGTGAGCGCCTCCGCCCCCAGCACGACCTGCCTGCGCGGCCGGTCGCCGAGCGCTTCCAACGCCTCGGAGGCGCGGGTCTGCAGGACGCTGGAGCCGCACGTCTCCGCCAGTTCGATGGCCTTGTGCAACGGCTCGCGGGCGTCCGACCTCCTCCTCGCCACCCTGAGCGCCTCGCCCAGGTCGACGAGCGAGCGGGTGAGCTCCAGGCGTGAGGGGGAGTCTTCGAGGGTGCTGACCGACTCGGTGAGCAGGGCCAGCCGCTCGTCCGGGCGGGCGTGGGCGAGCAGGCGCCGGGCCGCGCCGAGCTCGGTCGCCGCGCCCCACCTCCTGGCGATCTCGAGTTGTTCGGCGGCCAGCTCTTCGGCGAGCTCGTGCTGGTCGAGCAGGAGCGCGGCCCTCGTCGCCGGGGCACGCCACGGGATCGTCGGCGGGTCCACGTGCACCTGGTGCATCGCGTCGCGCTGGCGGTAGGCCTCGGACATGGCGCGCCTCGGGTCGCCCTCGGCCAACGCGGTGAGCGCGCGCACCTCGTGCAGCCAGATCATCGGCATGGTCAGGCGGGCGTCGGCGTGCCTGCTGTCGAACGCCGTCGTGAACGCCTTCGCGGCCGTGACGTCGCCTCGTTCGAGGGCCGCGTAGACGGCGAAGTGCGTCGAGGTGGCGCGGAGGCTGATCACCTCGGCCACCGGGTCCTCGTGCGCGACGGCGGCCAGCGCGCCCTCGGCCTCCGCCTCGACGGCCCGCATGTCGCCGCAGCGCCAGTTCAGGAAGAGCGACGCGTTCGCCACCATCGCGAACTCGATCGGCGAGCCGTGGGCGCGGACCTTCAGCCTCGCGCGGTCGATCTCGTGCCGTGCCGTGTCGACGCCGTCCGCGGCCATCAGCGCGAGCAACGCCACCAGCCAGGCGACCATCGCGTCCGTGCTGCCCGTCGCGTCGTCGAGGTAGGCACCGTTCGCGAGCGCGCGCGTTGCGGTCGTGGCGACCTCATCGTGCGGCCACACCTCATAGCGGCCCATCTGGGCCAAGAGTCCTAGGAGCGTGCGTTCGTCCGGAGTGCTGCCGGCGAGGCCCGCGTACGCGCTGAGGTGCGTGGACGCGGTCTGGCGTTGGTCGGGGAGGAACGAGCGGAACACCGCGAGCCGTGCTTCGAGGTGCAGCCGTGACTCGCCATCGGGCCGTGCGTCGATGGCCTCGGTGAGTTCGGCGATGGCCGCTGCCGGGCCTTCGAGCGCGGCCGTGGCCGAGGCCGCTGCCGCCACGAGTTCGGCGTCCGGCAGGCCTTGGGCCGCCGCCTTGAGGTGCCGGTGTGCGTTGACCGCGTCGCCGACGCGCAGCAGCGCGCGGCCGAGTTCGGCACGAAGTCCCGCGTCGGCGGGCTTCTCGTCGACGGCTCGGGTCAGATGTCCTGCCGCCGTGCGGGCATCGCCGGCCGCGAGCAACGCCGCCGCGGCCTTCCTGAGCACCTCGGCGGCGTTCGGGAGTGTCCCTTTGGGAGCGTGCACGAGGTGCGCGGCGATCCGGTCAGCCGGAGCGTGGGACTCCTGCAACTTCCGAGCCGCCCCGGCGTGCAGCGAAGCCCGCGCGATCGGCCCCAGGTTCGTCAGAACCGCTTCTCGCACAACGGGATGCGCGAACTCCAACTGCTCGCCGGAGAGCAGGACGTTGGCCGCGGTGAGCGCCTCGACGGCCGCCGGGAGGCCGGTGACCTCGGCCAGTTCCGCCGCCTGCCACGGGTCCGCGTGCGTGCCGAGCACGGCGACCGCGCCGGCGAGCGCGACCGCCTCGGCCGGCAGCCGCCCGAGCGTGGCGCGGAAGACGGTGCTGGGGCCGAGCGAGCCGACCTTCTCGGCCGTCGCCGCGTCGTCGAGCGGCAGGCCGAGCGCGTCGAGCTCGTCGACCAGAACCCCGGAGAGAAAGGGGTTTCCGCCGCTCGCCGCGTGCAGCGCGGTGATCACCTCGGGGTGCCCGCCGACCAGTTCGCCGAGCGCGTCCGCCGTGAGCGGGCGCGGCAGCAACCGGTCGGCGGACACGCTGAGCTGCGCGAGCGGTCCGAAGTTGTCGAGCGGCGGTCTCGTCGCGACGACCAGCGCGATCGGCAGGTCCGCGATCCGGCGCGACAGGTAGACGAGGAACTGCAGCGACGAGTGGTCCGCCCAGTGCGCGTCGTCCACCGTGATCAGCAGCGGCCGGGTGGACGAGAGGTCCACCGCGACCCACCACAGCGAGTGCAACGTGCGGGCCAGTTCGGCCTGGCTCGGGTCGAGCGCGGCGTCGTCCAACGCCTTCAGCGCAGCCCCGGACGGCCCTGCCAGGATCTTCTCGCGGACCTCGCCGGAGTACCGCGACACCGACCGTTCGACCATCTGCCGGACGACGCCCCACGCCATGGCGCTCTCCAGGGCGTCGCCCACCGCCTGGAGCCTGCCGAACCCGCGCTCCTTGGCCAGCTCGCGGCACTCGTGCACGAGCCGGGTCTTGCCGATGCCCGCACGGCCCTCGATGACGACGACGCGACCCTCACCACGGGTGGCTGCGTCGAGAGCTTCACGAATGTGCGCGATCTCGGAGTCACGTTCAAGTGGTTCGCGCACGAATTGATCGTAGCGGCCGTTTCTCGCGCTACATGCAGGTCATCGGCTGCGCAGAAGGGCGACTTGATGCTCCATCCGAGTGATCGTCAGTCGACGCAGCCGTCCTGCACGGGTGCCTCGCCGCCGAACTGCTTCTCGACGAACCGCTTCGCCTGAGCCGGGTCGACCGAGTACCCGAGGACGGTGTCGCGCTCGACCGGTCCGGACACCACCATTGTCGCCGTCCGGATCTTCAGCGGCCCCTGGAACCGCGCCGCGAACTCGACCACGTCGAAGCCCTCGTCCACCTGGATCGTCCCCTTGACCTCGCGGGCCAGGATCCGTGCCTCGTCTCCGCCGAGCTTCGCGGCGAGCCCGGCGAGGAAGGCCTGCTGCCGCTTCACCCGGTCCAGGTCTCCGTTCGGCAGGCCGTGCCGCTGCCGCAGGAACGCGAGCGCCTGGTCACCGGAGATCTGCTGCTTGCCGGCGGGCAGGTCGATGCCGCTGTACTGGTCCTTCGCCGGGGCCTTCAGGCACACCTCGACCCCGCCGATGGCGGCCGCGACCTGCCCGAACGCGGTCATGTTGATCGCGGCCCAGTGGTCGATCCTCTCGCCGGTGATCTGCTCGACGGCGTCGGTGAGCCGGCGCGGGTCCTGCATGTACAGGCTGTTGATCCGGTCGGGGCCCGAGCCCACGTAGATGTCGCGGGGCAGCGAGATGACCGTGGTGGACCCGTCGCCCTCGGAGCGCGCGAGCACGAGCGAGTCGGTCTGGTGCCACTCGTCGGTGCCGATGAGCAGCACGTTCTGCGGTTCCGGCGTGCTCGCGGCCGGTGCGGCGTCGGTCTTCTTGATCGTCGTCGGGATGATGACGGCGGCTGCTGCGGCGGCGGCCGTCAGCGTGGCGACGCCGATGATCAGGCCGAGCGGCTTCTTCTTGCGCTTGTGCAGGTTCGCGAGCACCGTCCGGGAGTCGACGCGCTCCCCGGCTTCGGCCTCGATGGCCTGACGGATCAGGTCGTTCATGCTTGCACCCCCAGGGTGGCGGAACGGGCGAGTTCGTGGGTGCGCAACGTCTGGAGCGCGCGAGAGAGTTGGCTGCGCACGGTCGATTCCGCGCACCCGAGCACCTGTGCGATCTCGGCGTCGGAGCAGTCCTCGTAGTACCTGAGCACCAACGCGGCACGTTGCTTGCGCGGCAGCACGGCGATCCGCGCGCGCATGGCGTCACGTTCGGCGTGCGCGACGGCCGGGTCGGCCGCCGACGGCACGTGCTTCGCGAGCTCCGCGCGTTCGACGGCTATCTCTCTCGCGGCCCTGCGGCGACGCCACGACAGGTAGTCGTTGGTCACCATGCGCTTCACGTAGAGATAGGGCGCGTCCATCGCCCCGATGCGTTCCCACTTGCCCTGCGCGCGCATGAGCACGTTCTGCACGATGTCCTGCGCCAGGTGTTTGTCGCAGGTGATGGCCGTGGCGTACCCCAACAGCCGGTCCAGCCGATCAGCGACGAACTGGTCGAACCCCACGCCGCCCCCTTCTCGTTCGCGGTCGCTTGCGGAGTGGGAAACCCCTCCCGCGACCCGATCCGCTGCATCGACTTCTGTGGCCCGGCTCACCGATGTCTCGGTTCGGACGGATTTCGGTGTGAATCCTTTTCATGTTCACGTCCATGAGCGAGCCTTCACCCCATGCGCATCATCCCTGCACTCGCGCTGTTGTCGCTGCTGCTCGTCCCGGTGGACGCAGCCGCCGCCCCCAATGGCGACTACTACCTGCAAAGCGCCGTGACCGGCCAGAACGCGGCCGTCTCCGGCACCGCCGTCCAGCAACACCGCCCCAAGGGCAACGAGGACCGCCAGCAGTTCTCGTGGAACGGCAGCACCCTCTCCGAAGGCGGCCAGTGCCTCGGCCGCAGCGGCGACACCGCCCAGATGGTCAGCTGCGCGAGCCCCGACGCCCAGTGGGTCGGCCTCCTCGACGACCAGGACAGGTACCGCTTCAAGGACCCCGGCGCCGACCGCTACCTGATCGCGTCCGGCACCGACCAGGTCCGCGTCGGCACCGGCAACGACACGTGGTTCCTGACCCCGGTCAACCCGGTCCGCGTCCCCGTCCCCGCCGACCCGCGGCTGGACGAGATGACGTTCCTGACCTCGCACAACGCCTACGCGAACGGCGTCGACGGCGGCTTCATGTTCGCCAACATCGCCCCGAACCAGTCGCGCGGCATCGTGCAGCAGCTCAACGACGGCGTCCGCGGCTTCATGCTCGACATCCACCAGACCCCCGACGGCGCCATCCTCTGCCACAACAGCTGCACGGCCGTCAGCCGCCCGGTGGCCCTGAACGTCGACATCCAGCGCATCGTCGACTTCCTGAAGTCCCGCCCGACCGAGATCGTCACGGTCTTCCTGGAGGACTACGTCTCAGCCGACGTCCTGCGGTCCGAGCTCTCCCGCGTGAACGGCCTGAACGACGTCCTCTTCCGGGCCGAGGGCGTCCGGGAGAACGGCTGGCCGACGTTGTCCCAGATGAGGGCGACTGGCAAGCGTTTGCTCATCTTCACCGACCACGGCCGCGACGGCCGCGAGAACTCGGGCGTCCTCTACCAGAGGGACTGGACCGTCGAGAACTACTGGTCCATGGGCGCAGGAGTCGGCGGCTCCGACTGGTCCTGCTACTCCCGCTGGGGCGAGAAGCCCCTGACCGCGACGGAAGCCAACTTCCGCCCGCTCTTCGTGATGAACCACTTCCGCGACGTCCCGATGGAGAACACGGTCGCCACCGACAACTCCAAGGCCGTCAACCGGGCCCAGCGCTTCTGCGAGCCGGCCGCCCGCAAGACCCCGAACTACCTGGCCGTCGACTTCTACCACCGCAACACCCCGGCCCTGCCCGCCGAACGCCTCCCGTCCGGCACCGGCACCGTCGAACTCGCCGCGAACCCCGCCCTCTGCCTGGACAACAACGCCGGCGGCACCGCCAACGGCAACCCGGTCCAGACCTGGACGTGCAACAACTCCTACGCCCAGAGGTGGCGCGTCGTCGCCGACGGCACCATCGCCATCTCCGGCAAGTGCCTGGACGTCAGCAACAGCGGCACGACCCCCGGCACGATCGTCCAGCTCTGGGAGTGCAACGGCACGGGCGCGCAGCAGTGGCGCGTGCGGGCGGACGGCTCCGTGCAGAACCCGCGGTCGGGCCTGTGCCTGGACAACCCGAACGCCTCCACGACGCCCGGCACCCGCCTGAACATCTGGACCTGCAACGGATCCGCCGCGCAGGCCTGGCGCTTCCGCTAGACCTTGCGGCCGATGCCCACGTAGACGTCGGCAGGACCGCCTTCTCCGGCCGGGCCGAGTTCCGGGTGCCACTGCGGCGCCGAGACGACGCCCGGCTGGAGGACCTCCAAGCCGGCGAACATGGGCTCGAACTCGGTCAGGGCGCGGAAGTACATGGGGTCGCGGCTGTGCTGCATGGCGTCGACGACGGCGCCCATCTCCTCCGGCTTGAAGTCGGCGGTGAGGTGGGAGAGGGCGATGAGGCTGCCTGCCGGCATCGCGTCGCGGTAGCGGGCCACGACGTCGGCCGGGCCCTTCTCGTCGGACACGAAGTGCAGGACGGCGACCATGAGCAGGCCCACGGGCCTGGTGAGGTCGATCAGGCTCTTGACGACCGGGTCGGACAGGACGTCGTCGGGGCGGCACATGTCCGCCTGGACGACGCCGGCGTTGGGGTTGTCCTCGAGGATGAGCTGGCTGTGGGAGACGGCCACCTCGTCGTAGTCGACGTACACGACCCGTGCGTCCGGGTTTTCCTGTTGCACGATCTCGTGGACGTTGCCGACGGTCGGGATGCCGGAGCCGAGGTCGAGGAACTGGGTGATGCCCTGCTCCATCATCATCAGGACGGCCCGGCGCATGAACGAGCGGTTCGACGAGGCGATGGCGCGGCCGTCGCGCAGGACGTGCAGCACCTTCTCGCCGACCATGCGGTCGGAGGCGAAGTTGTGGCCACCTCCCAGCAGGAAGTCGTAGACGCGTGCCGCGCTGGGCACGTCCGTGTTGATTCCTGCGGGCACCCATGCGAACGGCTCGGCCATGCCCGAGAACCTACTCGCTTGCGCGCACGCGTGTATCGGCCCGGATCGGGTGAACGGCGTCAGCTCGAGTGCACCTGGCGGGCCGAAAGCTGTTCTGCCAGCACCGATGCGCCTGCTGCGCGGGCTTCCGCTGCCAGCCAGCCGAGGTGGTCGTCTGCGCGCGTCGAACGGAGATTCCTGCCCGCGTCGACTGCCTGGGCCGCGAAGTCGGTGGCGAGTGCGAGGTCGCCCAGCGCCAGGTGGTTGCGGGCCAGGGCGATCAGGGTCAGGGTGCGGGCTCGCCCTTCGCCATACGTGCCGAGCTTTGTGGTGAGCGACGGGATGGCGGTCGGTGGGTCGTCCAGGGTTCTGCGGTCCGCCCAGGCGTTGTGCGCGGCCACGAGACCCAGTTGGAACGCCCGGTAGGCGTCGTCAGGTGCGTTGTGGTGCAGGAACATCCGGCCCGCTCGGGTGAGGACGGAGGCGATCAGCGCCTCGTTCTCGGCCTGGCGGGCCAACGTCAGCGCGTGCGCGAAGTGGGGCAGGGCGGTGCCGGGCAGGCCGCTGTCGAACGCCGTCCAGCCCGCCAGCTCGCAGACCTCGGCCACGGCGGTCCACGTGGGAGGGTCGCCGACGACGACCATCGGTTCGACGGCGGCCAGGTGCTCCAGAACCGCGCTGTGGCAGGCGATTCCGCCGTAGCGTTCGTCCAACGCGCGCAACGCCGCCGTGCGCGCGGAGATCGCTGGCGGGGACAGACGGACCGCCGGCACACCGGACGGCACCCAGTCGAAGGTGGGCGCGCCGACCATGATCCGGGCCGCGTGTTCCAGGAAACGCTGCCGTGCCAACGAGTTCTCCTCGGCCAGCTCGGCGGCCTCCTGGAAGCCGTCCGCCACGGCGGCCCGGCACCACTCGCGGGCCTCGGTCTCCTCGCCCAGCGCGAACAGCACGCGGGCCAGCCGGACCGCGCCATCGCCGAGGCGTTGGTCGGCGGCGACCCGGAAGTGCACGGCGGCGTCCCGCAGACGTCCGGCCCGTTCGGCTTCGGCACCCAGGTGGTACTGGCGTTCGACGGCCTCGTCGAGCTCGAAGCCGTCCAGCAGGTCACTCATCACTGCCTCCGAGGATGCGCCGCAACTCGGCCCGGCCGCGGGTGAGGTGCGTGCGCACGGTCGACTCGCCGACGGTCAGCACGGCGGCGATCTCGCTGACCGAGTAGCCCAGCAGGTGGTGCAACGCGACGGTCTCGCGGTGCCTGGGCGAGAGTTCGCGCAACGCGGCGTGCAGCGCCTCGACCTCGTCAGACGGCTCCGCGACGTCGGGCAGCGCGGCGACCGGTGTTTCGCGGTCGCGCTGCTGCCATCGCCTGAGTAGCCGTATCGCGACTTTGAGCACCCAAGCCTCGGGTTTGTCGTACGCGTGGATGTCGTGCCATCGGTGCCGTGCGATCACCATCGCGTCCTGGGCGATGTCCTCGACCACGCGCGAGTCACCGCTCAGGGCCGTCAACGTCCGCGTCACCACGGGCAGGCAGTTCCGGAAGAACTCGGTGAAGCCCTGGTCCGGTGTGCTCAACGGCCCTCCCTTCAGCGCCCGCGTCCATCGTTCACCGCCGTGAGGCGGCCTTCACCGATGACAGGCGTTGAAGACTTCGAAAGCTGAGAGCGGTCGACCAATTCACCCGATCAGGGGAGCAGGTGGCGGAAGGCGGCGACCAGCAGCATCCGTTGCTGGTCGACGTCCAACCCGTCGTCGGTCTCCTTGTCCTGCTTGAACGACTCGACCCGGACGGCGATGTCCACCAGGTCCGAGGCCAGCTCCACGGTGGACTGGTCGTCCGGGATCGGTTCGTTCTGCTGGTACAGCTCGTAGGTGAAGCGCATGCCGATCGTGCCGTCGAACGTGACCTGCTCGGTCGGCAGCTGCATCGCCTCGAACACCGACCGGTACAGCCCGGCGCCGGTGAGGTGCAACGGGGTCATGACGATGTGCGTGGTGCCGAGGTCGTGGCTGCGCACGGAGATCGCGACCGTCGGGCCGTCCGGCGTCGGCGGGACCGGTTGCGGGAACACGGGAAGCTCGGACTTGCGGTCGGCCCGCCAGGTCGCGACCAGCCGGTCGGCCGCGTCCACCAGGTCGATGTGCTTGCGCGGCGCGAGCAACGGGGGCAGCGGTTCCTCGTCCAGCCGCACGATGAACAGGAACGCCCTGCGGCGGGTCATCTCCAGGTTGAACGCCGCCGTCCACTCCGCCGCGACCCACTCGCGCTGCGGGGTGTTCTCCGACCACAGCAGCACGTAGTAGTCCGAGGTCGCCAGTGCCTCGTCGATCGCGGCCGTCGCGTCGTCGCCGGCCGCGGCCTCGTTCTCGTCCAGGTAGGCGTTGACGTTGCGCGCCTCCAGCTCGGCGCGCAGCTGCTCTGCTTGCGCGCGGTCCTTCCCGGCGAACGACAGGAACACCTTGGGGCGGGTTTCGAGCGGCACGGGGTCTCCGTCCTTCCTGAGTCTTCTGCGCAGCGGGCCCGCTGAGGTCTGAACGCCCGCGTCGCCGTGCAGGGACCAGCACGCCCAGTCGGCCGGGTGCCGGTCGGCGACTTCCTTCAGCGCGTGCTGCAGAGCGATGTCTCTCGGGAACCTGGCCAGGTGGTGGTCGAACGCGTCGAGCACCTTGCGTTGCGCGTCGGCCGCCGGTTGCCAGCGGGCGGCGAGGACCGCCGACGTGCCGGCGGTGATGGCCGCGTGCACGAAACCGGTGTCCGCGGCGCCCAGCACGACCGTGCCGACGGCGCGGAAGTCCAGCTTCGCCAACGCTTCCACGGACACCTGTTCGTCGGCGAACTGGAGCCACGACAGGTCGGGGTTCATCCGGTCGTGCATGCCGTGGGCGTGCACGCGGAGGCGCTGGCAGCGGCGTTCGTCCAAAGTCCGTTGCAGCTCCTCGGCTTTCCCGACGATCTCGGTCTGGTCGCCGCGTTGCCCGTGGGAGCGGCGGTGCAACGGGCGCAGCGCGGAGAGGTTCGGCAGGCATGACAACGCGAGGACCCGGCCGAGGTGCGTGCCGGCGACCGGCAGGCCCGTCAGCGGGACGTCCGCGAGCAGGCCGTCCGTCGTCACGACGACCCTGGTCGCGTTGGGAGGCAGGGCTTTGACGACCTCGTCCAGTCCGAGCTGGCGGCTGAGCTCCCGCAGCAGCGCGCTGAGGACCGCCGGGTCGTAGCGGGGCTTCCAGGCCTTGATGCGGCGGATCGTGTCGGTGAGGTCGCCGATGTGGACGTCCCGGGTGAGGTGCGTGATCCGGCGGCCCTTCACCAGCACGTGGTGCAGCCGGTCCGGGGTCGCGTGCATCATCCACACGACCTGGTCCCCCGGCAGCTGCCTGGTGGCGCGCGCGAGCCAGCGCCGGGAGGCCTTGAGGTCCGCGAACCCCGGCAGGTCGCGGTGGTCGAACACCGCCGTGCCCCGCGCGGCCTCGATGGCGACCACCAGGCCCGGCAACGCCTTCGCGCCCTCGCGGTGCACGCGCCGGGCAGCCGCGCGCACCCGGCCGTCGCGCACGTCGGGGGCGGTGCGCAGCATCCTGAGCTTGACGCTGGCGCTGTCGCGGTGGTCGGCGAGGCTCTCCTCGACCCGCTGCGACTCGGCCCAGTGCCGGGTCGCCAGCGCCTCGTGGCCCGCGTCGGCGAAGGTGTCGCCGAGCTTGCGCAGGGCGAGCGCGGTGAGATCGGCGTGGCCCGACCTGCTGGCGACCTCGAAGTGCTCGGCGGCCTGTTCGAGCTCTCCCCGCGCGTAGGCGAGCTCGGCGGCGGTGAGGTGCCACAGCGGCGAGTTCCCTTCGCCCAGCAGGCCTTCCGCCTTCAGCAGCTCGTCGTCGGCGATCAGGCGGCGCACGTGGGTGAGCCTGCGTTCCGGCCGCAGCGTCTGGGTGGCGTCGGGGAGCCGGGAGAGCACGTCAGGGCCCGCCGCGGCGACGAGCAGCGGGAAGAGCCGGCGGGCCGCACCCGCCTGCCGGGTCAGCACGAGCAGGACGGTCAGCTCGAAGAGGACGGCGAACCTCAGCGCGGGTTCGACCTGGTAGCTGGTGGCGCACCTCGTCATCAACGCCAGCGCCTCGTCGTAGCGGACCTCGCGGCGCAGCGCGGTGGCCCGTTGCAGGAACTCGGCCGGACTGCTGGGCGGGGTCGTGGTGATCTTCGCGACGCGGGTGCCCCTGCGGACGTCGAGCAGGACCCGGTCCCGGGCGAGGTGTTCGAGGTGCTCCGGGCGTCCGGCGCGGCGGAAGTGGCGTTCGGCGGCGTCGAGCTCGCTCTCCGCGGTGGGGTAGTCGTAGCGGTCGGCGGCGGCCAGCGCGGCGACGCGGGCGAGCCTCGCCTGCTCCAGTTCGGTGAGCTTGAGCTTGCGCAGCTCGCGGACGTCCCGCTCGGCGGCGGTGTGATCCGTTGCGGCACTGCGGATCTGGGTGCGCAGGATGCGCAGGGTGGTGTCCTTGGTGCGGCTCAGGTACTCGTCGCAGCGTTGCGCGGCCTTGGCCACCGCGCCGAGGTTCAGCAGGGTGGCGCAGTGGTCGTGCGCGACGAGCGGGCTGATCGTCGCGGCCCGGCGGTAGGCGAGGTCGACGCCGAGCACGTTGCCGCGCAGTGCCGCGGACCTGGCGGCCTTGACCGCGTCCGCGAGCGGGGTGCCGGGTTCGAAGTGCATTCAGGCCCCGCAGCCCCTGGCGTCCATTGTGGGCCGTGGCGCATTACCGGGTCCTATTTCGCCCATGTCTCCGTCCGATCGGGAGGACCGGCGGGTGGACACGGCCGCGGCCGCGACGGCCGCGGTGGGACGCGTTCGTTGGCGCATGCACGATCCTCCGTGCGTCGCAGATTAACGATCCAGACGGCCCACAGATCGTTTGTCCACTTTCTGTCAACGAACTGCCCAAACGATCTTGTCGGTGCTCCTCGGCACACTGGATCCACCACCGATCCGAGGAGACCGCGATGTGCTGGGACTGCGACCACCCCGCCGACCGCATGGAAGAACACCTGGCCACCCTGCGCCGCTGCATCGACGCGCGGGGGTGGGCCGTGCAGGCCGTGGAACGGGACAGAGCCCATCCACCGTGGGCCTACACGGTGGGCCTGAGCCCGCACGGCCTGCCGGAGCTCGTCGTGACGGGCCTGCCCGTGCTGGAGGCGGGGCGTCTGCTCGACTCGGCGGCGGACCACGTGGTGCGCGCGTGCCTGCCGTCGCCGGGAGATCGCTTCACCGTGGGCGGCCGGTTGCTGGAGGTCGTGCACGTCGCACGGCCGTGGGCGCATCTGCTGGTGTCGGCGCGGTTGTACGGCGAGGGCATCTCGGCGTTGCAGCTCGTGCACGCGGACGAGGAGGGCCGCTGGCCGTGGGATCGCTCTTACTGCGGCGTGCGGGGAGGGCAGCCGGTGCTGGGGATCAGGGCATCACCGGACTGAGCGGGTGATCCGCCCGCCCAGGCCGCGCAGGTGCTCGACCAGTTCGCCGGGTCCGTGCACCTCGAAGTCGCAGCCCAGCAAGGTCAGGCGGAACGCGAGGTAGTCGATCGTGTCCTCGACGCTGTGCCAGGTGCACGAGTCGTCGCCTGCGGGGGTGATGTCCCCGGCGAAGTCCGCCAGCCGGGCCCGCGCGAGGTCCGCGGGCAGCCGCAGGGTCGCGTGCGCCCGGTAGGTGGGCGCCGAGTCGTACATCTTGCGCGTCACGAACTCCGTCGCGTCCCCGCCCGGCGGCACGCGAGGGGAGAAGCGCGCCCCGGTGGCGACCGCCTCGGACACGCGGTCCAGCCGGAAGATCCGCCAGTCGTCCCGTTCCACGTCGAAGGCGAGGAGGTACCAGCGCCGGCCGAGCGCTACCAACTGAACAGGCTCCACGTGCCGCTTGGAGACCGCGCTCTCATTGGTCACGTACGCGAACCGCACGCGTTCGCGCGCGGTGGTGGCACCGGCGATCACGGTGAGCTGCCCGGGGTCGACCAGCGTGGCGAACGACGCCTCGGCCGCCGCCGTGGCCGTCGTGAGCGCCGAGACCCGCCTGCCGAGCCGAGGCGGCAGCACCTGCTGCAACTTCGCCAACGCGCGCAGTGAGGCCTCGGCGATGCCCGCCACGGGCTGCCGCGCGGCCGTCCGCAACCCCACGGCGATGGCCACGGCCTCTTCGTCGTCGAGCAGCAACGGCGGCATGGCGGTCCCGGCCACGAGCCGGTACCCGCCGAGCACGCCCATGCTGGCCTCGACGGGATACCCGAGGTCCCGCAACCGTTCGACGTCGCGCCGCACGGTCCTGCCGGTGACCCCGAGCCGCTCGGCCAGCTCGCTGCCAGGCCACTCCCGAGGCGTCTGCAACAGGGACAGCAGCCGCAACAACCGAGCCGCATCACTCATGGTCGCCACCCTAAGCACGAACTAGGACCGAAATGGTCCTATCTGCGCCCTACGGTCGTCCTGACGAACTCCGAAGGGAAGAGACCGCATGGACGTCGTGCCCGAGGGCTACCACACCGTGACGCCGTGGCTGATCAGCCGGGGCCAGACCGCGGACCTGATCGACTTCATCGTCGAGGTCTTCGACGCCACCGACCTGGGCCGCGTCGGCGAGGCCCCGAACATCGGCCACGCCGAGGTCCGCATAGGCGACTCGGTGGTGATGCTCTTCGACAAGCCGGACTGGACCCCCACCCCGGGCTTCCTGCGCCTCTACGTGGCAGACGACGCCGAAACCCTGCGCCGAGCCGTGAAACTGGGCGCCAGGGTCGTCACCGAGCCCACCGAACTGTTCTGGGGCGACAGGGTCAGCCGCTTCGCCGACCCGTACGGCAACCTGTGGTGGGTGCACCAGCGGGTCGCCGCGCCCACCCCGGAGGAGATGACGGCGCGGATGGCCGACCCGGCGTTCGCCGAGGCGATGAACTACGTGCAGAGCGCGGTCTTCACCCCGCAGACGTGACCGCGCAGGTGGTGCCGGGCCGGGTGGCATCGGCGGGTGGTGCCGGGCCGGGTGGTGCCGGGCCGGGTGGTGCCGGAGGGTGGTGCCGGAGGGTGGTGCCGGGTGAGGCGAGGGCCGTCGGCGACGGGCGGCCTCCGCGCTTGCCGACGCCACCGGCCTGCCCGTCTCGCCCGGCCGGACTGTCAGACCCCCTCGGTACGTTGGGTCGCGGGGGAGCCTGAATCCAAGGGGACCCCTGCGCCAGCCTGCGCCGGCAAGCCTCGCCCGCAGCCAGCCCGCCCGCAGCCAGCCAGCCCTCCAGCCAGCCAACCTCGGCCCGCCCGCCCGCCCGCCCGCCCGGCCAGCCCACAGCCAGCCCGCCCCGGCCCGCTCGGCCAGCCTCGCCCGCAGCCAGCCCGCCCGCAGCCAGCCAGCCCTCCAGCCAGCCAACCTCGGCCCGCCCGCCCGCCCGCCCGGCCAGCCCACAGCCAGCCCGCCCCGGCCCGCTCGGCCAGCCTCGCCCGCAGCCAGCCAGCCCGCCCGCAGCCAGCCCCGGCCCGCCCGGCCCGCCTGCCCCGGCCCGCCCGCTCGCAGCCGGCCACCGGCCGTCCCGCCTGCAGACCGGCCCTGCTGCCGATCCGCTTGGCCGCCAACCAGTTCCGCCTCAAGTCGGCCCCACCGCCCCAGCCCCACCGCCCCAGCCCCACCGCCCCAGCCCCACCGCCCCAGCCCCACCGCCCCAGCCCCACCGCCCCAGCCCCACCGCCCCAGCCCCACCGCCCCAGCCCGACCGCCTCACCCCAGAGCGCGCACCGCCCGGCCGTTCATCAGCCGGTCACCCGTTCCCGCTCGTCCTCGGTCAGCGTCGGCTCCGGCGAGGCCGACCGAGGCCCGCGCAGCGTCGCCCACAACACCTTGGGGCTCACCAGGTTCGCCATCGGCGCCGACAGCGTGAACGCGTCCAGGAACGCCCGCGTCACCGCCACCTCGGTGGTCGCCGTGCGCACCAGCCGGTCCACGTACCGCTGCAACACCCGCCCCGCCAGCGGCAACGGCTTGCCGACCGCCCCCGGATACAGGATGTCCTGGTTGGTGGCCATGGCCCAGGCCCCGTCCACGACCTTGCCGATGCCGCGCTGGATCTGGTGCGCGGACCGCCCCCGCGCCAGCCCGGCGTCCAGCACCAGAGCGCTCTGCGCCGCGATCGACATCCCGTGCCCGTAGACGGGGTTGTAGGTGGCGACCGAGTCACCCAGCGCCAGCAGCCCGGCGGGCCACGACTTCAAGCGCTCGAAGAACATCCGCCGGTTCGCGGTGCTGTGCGACCCGTACACCGGCGACAGCGGCTCGGCGTCGGCGATCAGGTCGCCGACGACCGGGTTGCGCACCGAGCGGGCGAACGAGACGAACTCCGACTCCGCGGTCGTGGGCTCGCCGCCGCGCGTGCCGGACAACGTGACCAGCCACCGCCCGTCCTCGATCGGCAGCAGCGTGGCGGTGCAGCCGGGATGCGGGTCGCGGGGGTTCGCCTGCACGTTGACGATGGGGAACCCGGACGCGGCGGTCGGGGGCGCGCGGAAGATCCGCGTGGCGTAGGCGAGACCGGAGTCGACGTTCTCCGAGTGCACCTCGGGCAGCCCCAAGGAGACCAGCCACGCGGGCAGCCGGGAGCCGCGCCCGCAGGCGTCCAGCACCAGGTCGGCCTCCAGCGAGGTCCGCCCACCCGAGATGCGGTCCTCGACCACCACCCCGGTCACGCCGGAGGCAGATCCCAGCAGCGACACCGGTTCGGTGCCGGTCAGCACCGAGATCCGGTCGTCCCGCAACGCCTGGGAACGCACCACCCAGTCCAGCAGCCCGCGGCTGCACGACACGATGAACTGCATCTCGGGGAACCGCGGCACCCATCCCTGCGCGCTCAGCGACACCAGGTCGTTGGGCACCCCGATCCGGTGCGCGCCGGCGGCGAACAGCGCGTCCAGCGTGCCGGGCAGCACCGACTCGATCGCCCGCGCGCCACCGGACATCAGCAGGTGCGCGTGCCGTGCCTGCGGAACGCCGGACCGCGACGAGGGCCCGTCCGGCAGCTTGTCCCGCTCCACCACGGTGACCTCGTCGAAGTGCCGCACGAGGACGGACGCCGCGAGCATGCCGGAGAGCCCGCCGCCGAGGACCACGGCGTGTGTCGGTGCCATCTAATCCATTCCCCCTGCTGCTGCCACCCGTGCCGCGTCGGCGACGGCGGCGTCCACGATCGGCGAGTGGTGGTAGGCCCGCGAGATGCGCACCCACCTGTCGTGCTCGGTGGCGAGGTCGGTGCCGTCGACGATCTCCGAGGCGGGACGGCGCTTCGCGGGCTTCGAACGACCCGACGAACCCGCGGCGCGCAACTGGGCGGCCTCCACCACGGCGGCCACCTCGTCCTTCGCCAGCGCGGCCTCACGCGCCAGCGAACCTGCCGCCTCGCCGACGCTCAGGTCGAAGTACGGGGTCAGCGCCCAGCGCCAGTCGTTCAGCTCGATGATCTGCCGCCGCACGCGGTGGTGCGGGTTGAGGAACTTGCCCGGCGCCACCAGCACGATGCCGGGGTTCACGTGCACCAGCGCGCGGTGCAACGGCCGCAGCGCGAAGTACGTGCGCCAGCGCCGCAGCCACAGCGACGGCGAGGGGCGGCGCGGGCCGAAGACAGGCAACGCCATCGCGATCACCAGCGGGATCATCGACAGCGACGCCATCAACGGCGCGGTGGTGCTCAGCACGTCGAAGCTGCGCTCGCCCGCCCAGTCCATCAGCAGCACGAACAGCTTGATGACCGCGAACGCCATCGGGAACAACGCCGCCGCGCAGTACCAGCGCAGCCCGAGCCGCAGCCACGGCCGGGCGGAGATCGCCGGATCGCGCGAGCCCTGCCAGCAGTGGTACGCCTGCCCGCCGCAGCCGACCATCGTCGCCACGAGGTAGATGAACAGGAACACCGCGATCGTCGGCTGCGTCGCGTAGAACGTGTCGAAGTCGATCTGGCGTTCCTCGTCGACCTCGGACTTGAAGAACAGCACGATCATCGCCGCGACGATGGTGGCGTAGCTGACGACGATCAGCCGGACCCGTTGCCACGCCTGGGCCGCCGGGTAGCGCCAGTACAGCACCAGTGCGAACGCGGCCCCCGCGAAGCACACGACGAGGCTGTAGACGAGCAGCGCGGCGAAGTTCGGCACGCCGGAGGCCCAGTTGATCCAGGTGATGTTGGCGGGCGCCGCGAACAGCACGGCGAACGCCGAGAAGAACACGGTCGAGATCAACGCGACGACACGGGGGCTGCCCCAGCTCGACCGCAGTGCGCGGATCTTGTACGCGAGGAGGAGCAGGCCGACGAGGCCGCACGAGAGGTAGATCAGGTTAAAGATCGCCACGACGCACCCAGCGAGATCTTCCCTCGAGCGACTCGGCCACCCGCCGCACGTGCGCGGGTTCCTCGGTGGCGGCCGTGTCGGCCCACACCCGGTGTTCGGTCAGCCTTTCCAGCAGGTGGTCGGCGAGGTTCTCGGCCTCGCGCTCCTCGTCCTCGGTCAGCGTCGTCCGGCCGGCGATGATCTTCGCCATCCTCGGCAGCAGGCTCGGCGCGAGCCGGCGCATGCCCTCGTCCCGGGTCAGCGCAACGGGTTGGTGCTTCAGCAGCACGTGCGCGAACTCGTGCAGCAGCACGTGCAGGCGGTGGTACCACGACGGCGAGTCGGCGCAGATGACGAGATAGGTGCCGTTCTCCAGCAACGCGGTCGCGCCGCTCAGGCAGACGGCGTTCGTGATGGCGGCGAACCGGACGTCGACGCGGCGCCCCAGCCGTTCGCTCATCAGCTCGCAGACGCGGCGGCTCGCCTCCTGGTGCGTGGCGTCGGGCGGCAGGTCGAGGTCGCGGGCGACCTCGTCGACCAGCTTGCGCAGCTTCCTGCGGTTCACCCGTCGCCTCCTCTCGATGTCGTCTGCAGCGGTCCAGGCCGAGATCTTCACGCCGTCGTCGTCATCAAGTGTGGTCCGCGGATGTGCGGCGGCTGTTCAGCGGGAACGACCACCCCTCGCCGCCTTCCAAAGCCTGCCGGAATCCTTCTACCGCAGCGGCCCTCGCCTGTGGGGACAGATCGCCCGTGCGTTCGGCCAGCCGGGTGACGAATTCGACGACGCCGAGTTCGCGCAGGGCGAGGAAATCCGTCAGCTCCGAATCTACTTTCGCCGCGAGGTCGTCGTCGAAGAAGTACGCGGGGTCGGCGCCGAAGTGATCCGCGAGTCCCAGAATGTGCTTCAGTCGCGGATTGTCACTCGTATTGCTCAACAATTCACGGATGTAGCTCGCCGAGATGCTGCCGAACTGACCGGACGAGCTGATCGCGGCGGCGACCTCCTCCGGCGACCACGGCCCCCGGTCCGGCGGGTGCACGGCTTCGAAGAGCGTGCTCAACGCCGTTGCGCGCCAACCCGGTCTTTCGTTCGTGTGCAGCTCACGGCGCCCATCGAGGAACACGGCGGGGTGCACGCCGAGCGCGCCGGCGAGGTCGACGATCGCCTGGCAGGTGGGGTTGTCCTTCACGCCGAGCCGCAGCTGCGAGATGTAGCCGTGCCCGATGTCGCCACCCCGTGCCTTGACCGCGGCGGCAAGCGCTACGTTGGTGACCTTGCCCCGGCCATCGGGCGGGTTGGTGCACAGCTCGTTGAGGACCTCGGCGAACGGCCTCACGCCACACCTCCGCTGGAGCGACTCAGGGCCCGGTGATCGTTCCACTGCTGTGGAACCAAGAGATCATATGACATCACAGGGGTTGAATCCACCTGTCCGTAGTTCTATGATCACACTCCGCCGCTTGCACTGATGTGTCGCGTTTGATCCGAACGACGTCACCTCAGTTGAAAGGGGCAGATCGGGCCGGTCGGAGCTGAAGTCTGGGGGGACTCGTGGCGACTGTGCGGATGGGGCTGCCGGCGGACCGCGGTTCGCTGCGCCTGCACGACGAGAGCGCTCCCTCGCGGTGCGGTTCGTGCGCGCAACCCGTTGGGGCGTGGGCGACTGACCGCCTCACGGGCCTGCTGGGCCGGTGGGGCTGGGACGACCAGGCGCCGGGGACGTACCGCCGCGCGCAGTGCCGGTGGGAACAGGTCGCGCTGCTCATGGTCGACCTCGACCGCTTCAAGAAGATCAACGACGAGTACGGCCACCCGGCGGGCGACGTGGTGCTGTCCGACGTCGCCGCCGTCCTGACCGCCCACACGCGACCGACGGACCTCGTGTGCCGCTACGGGGGCGACGAGTTCCTCGTGCTGCTGCCGCGCACCACGGGCGGAGAAGCGGCCTTGGTCGCCGAACGCATCCTGCGCGGCATCCGCGCGTTGCAGTCCGAGGTCACCACCAATGACGGCCACCACCTGACGTTGCACGGCCAGACGGCGTCCATCGGCGTCGCGGCGCACGTGCCGACCGCCGAGGACTCGTTGCTCGACCTGGTCCGCGACACCGACGCGGCCCTGCAACGAGCCAAGCGCGCGGGCCGCGCCCGCGTCCAGCTGCACGACCCGAGCACGCACCCGGCCGAGCGCACCGACTCCGCCGCCCTGCACCACCTCCTCGCATTGCAGGACCTGATGAGCAGTGACCAACTCCCGCAGGTCCTGGTGGGCCTCTCCGACGGCCCCAAGTCGGCGGAGGAGCTGATCGCGGTGCTCGGCCCGCGCGTGATCATGACGCTGGAACGCCTGCAGGACAACGGCTTCGTACTCCGCCGCGCGTCACGCTACGAGCTGACGGCCGCCGCCCGCGAGTGGATCACCGACGTGCTGCCCGCCGTCGCCGCCTGGACGAACCGGCACCACGGCCGGGTCGGCTGACCGGACAACGGGCGCGAGGGCGTCGTCCGGCACGGCGACACCCTCGTCGGCTGCGAGTCGGAGAACAGGGCCTAGGCGGTCGCGCCGACCCCCTTGATCCGCCCGTCCCGGAACGCGTCCACGAACAGCCGGTGGTCCTCGCGGGTCTGCCGGGCGTAGTCGAGTGCGAACTCCACGATCGACGCCACGAAGTCGGCCTCGCGGTCGCCGATCGCGGCGGCGATCGCCTCCTCGCACTGGAAGTCGACGAGGGTCTGGGCCGAGTCCGAGTCGGACACGCAGTGCATCTTGGCGGTGGCGCGGCCCAGGTAGTCGAGGACGGGCAGCATGTCGGCGGGCTCGGTGAGGTCCGACCAGTCGAGGTCCGCCTCGTACGGCGACAGTTCCGCGACGACGTAGCCGACGCCGCCGATCCGGGTGTGGCCGAGCCACGGGTCGGCGTGGGCCTGCAGCGCCCGCTGGCTGACGGCGGTGCGGTGGCCGTGGTCGGTGAAGTAGTCGCGGATGCGCTGGTCGGGCACGATGCGGCTGGGCGCCGCGATGTTCGCCTGCTTCATGGAGAGGACGACGTCGTTCTCCAACGCCTGGGAGCGGCCCTCGACCAGGATGTTGTAGGCGTGCAGGCCGGCCGATCCGATGCCGAAGCCGCTGCGGCCGACGATGTCCTTCACGGCGTAGGTGCGCGACGAGGCGCGCTTGCCGGTGGGGATGGTGTCCAGGTAGGACTGGAACGCCTCGGTGACGGCTTCCAGGACGTCGGACGAGAGTTCGTGGGTGCCTTCGCGGTCACGGCGGAAGCGGCGTTCGTAGTCGACGATGGCGGTCTTCTCGTCGAGCAGGCCGATGCGCGTGGCCAGCCGGGCCCGTTGCAGGACGCGGTGCAGCGCGCCCTCCGTGCTGTCCAGGCCGAGGCTGAAGAGCTCGTCGTTCGGGTGCTCCGCGAACGAGCGGACCTGCGCCACGTAGGACTTCAGGTAGGTGGTGATCAGGTCGGTGATCACGCTGTCGGGCAGGGCCTTGCGCCACCCGAGCAGGGCCATGGACGCGGCGAAGCGGCGGAGGTCCCAGGTGAAGGAGCCGAGGTAGGCCTCGTCGAAGTCGTTCACGTCGAAGACCAGGGTGCCTTCGGAGTCCATGTAGGTGCCGAAGTTCTGGGCGTGCAGGTCGCCCTGGATCCACACCCGGCTGGTGCGGTCGTCCGCCCACTCGTCGGCGAGGCCCGCCATGTCCGCGTAGAACAGGCAGGCGCTGCCGCGGTAGAAGGTGAACGGCTCGGCCGCCATCTTGCGGAACTTGTGCCGGAACGCGGCGGGGTCGGCGGACATGAGGTCGGCGAAGGCCTCTTCCAGCACGCTCACGATCTGGTCGCCGCGGTCGGTCATGGTGATCCCTTTCTCCGGATGCGAAATCCCAACACGGCGGAGAGCCGCAGGAGGCGTGCGCATGCAAATTTCGCCTCTGGTTCGGCCCGAGTTGGGGCACGAGGCCTCGCAAAACGGAAGAGCGAGCAGGAATCGAGAAGCCCGGACCCGCACGCGCGCCTAACGTCGGCTGCGTGTGCTTCATGTTCGGTGCGAGCGAGGAGCAGGTGCGCCGCGTGCTCGAGGAGGCGCGGCAGCAGGCCGGTGAGGACGAGCCGGTCGGCGCGACCGAAGACTGGTCGCAGGACTAGGGATCGCGTTCGTGCCCGGAGGGAGAGTGCCGGGCATGGACGGATCTTTGTCGCGCCGGAGCGTGCTCGCCGCGGGAGTGGCGGGCTCGGCGGCGGTACTGCTCGGCACCACGAACGCCTCCGCGGCGACCCTCGTCACCCAGAGCGAGATCAACTCGCAGCCGACCTTCTACGAGGTGAACGGCGCCGCGTCGTCGTTCCGCTACGAGCCCGCGTTCTACGCGCGGCTGGAGGCGTGGCACGTGCACTGGCGCAACTGGACGCCCTACCACTGGACCGCGCCGCACAAGATCTACTCGTACGGCGCGTACGTGAACAAGCCGGGCATGCACGGCGAGGGCAGGGCGTTCGACCTCGCGCGCATGCTCATCACCAACCGCGACACCGGGGCGACGTTCACCGCCTTCAACGCCCGGTACGACCAGTGGAAGAACTCCACCGGCGACGCGCTGCGCACCGCCCGCATCCGTTACTGGGGCACGATGGCGTCCCTGCACTACCACTTCCGGCACGTCCTGTCGTACCTCGACAACGCCGAGCACCACAACCACGCCCACATCGACAACGCGATCTCGGGCAGCGGCGACTCCAGCTTCACCACCGGCTCGGCGACCCAGACGTACTTCGTCCAGGCCGCCTGCCAGTACATCTGGGGCTACTCGACGGGCATCGACGGCGACTGGGGCCCGCAGACCCAGCGGGACTCCTCCGCAGCCCTCGTCCGGGCCGGCTCCGACGGCGTGATCACCACGCAGAGCCGCTGGCTGGCGTTCTGCAAGGCCAGCGCGCAGCAGGCCTGGGCGCTGGTGCCCTGACCGTCACGCCCGGCACTCCAGCAGCCGCGCGCCGGACGACCCGCCGTAGGCGCTCGGGTCCACCGCGGAGCAGTGCGCGTTGATCCACTCCTGACGGCCGTTGTCACCGCGGCCGTCAGGACCGCGCGCCCCCATCCGGTCTCCCATGCCGAGCACGAACCTGAGCTTCCCCTCGGAGACCCACGACTGCAGCTGGCCGACCGACGGCGCGTTGTCCGAACCGGAGAACCCGCCCATGCCGATCACGACCTCGTCGGTGCCCATGATGAACGGCGACGCCATCTGCGCCGACCCGGCGACCGCGAGGGTGATCTCCGCGCCACCGCCGTTCGCCTTGGCGTACGCCAGCATCCGCCGTTGCTCGTCGGTCAGCTCACGACCACCCGGCGGTGTCCCGATCTGCGGGCGAGCTGGCCGACTGCCTTGAGGCGGCGGCCCGCCGGCGTAAAGCTGCATACCGCCGCGTTCCGTCGGCCCCGCTGCGGGCATCACGCCGTTGGTGCTGGACGTCGCTGCCGTCGCCGTGGACCACACGGCGGGCACGAGCAACACGGCGACCACGGCCGCCACCAGTCCGGTCCGGCGCAACCCGGCCAGCAGCACCACGATCGCCGCGAACGCCACCGCGAGCACGGCCCACCGCACCCAGCCGTGCCACGACGTGTCGCGCGAGACCACGACGAACGCCCACCCGGCCGTCAACGCCACCGCCAACGGCAGCAGGAACCGCACGAAACTCCTGGCCCGCCAGAACATCATCAGCCCGGCGGCGCTCAGCGCGGCGATCGCGGGAGCCAGCATCGTCGTGTAGTACGGGTGGAAGATGCCCTGGGCGAAGCTGAACACCACCGCCGTGACCAGCAACCAGCCGCCCCACATGAACCAGCTCGCGCGTTCGGCCGGCACGCCGGGAACGCCGCGCCGCCACCGCAGCACGCCCGCGACCGCCACGACGACCAGCACCATCAGGCTGAGCGGCAGCAGCCAGGAGATCTGGCCGCCGACGGAGGCGTCGAACATGCGCGCGGCGCCGGGTTGGCCGCCGAACATCGCGCCACCGCCGGGACCGAAGAGCTCCACAGGGCCCTGGCCGGTGGGTGCGGCACCGGACGGCATCCCTGAAGGCGGTCCACCACCCCGGTTCCCACTGCCGCCGAACACCCGGCCCAGCCCGTTGTACCCGATGATCAGGTCCCAGGCCCCGCCATCCGTGCTCCCACCGATGTAGGGCTTCGACCCCGGCCAGAACGCGTGCAGCGCCACCCACCAGAACGACGACACCACCAGCACCCCGGCCGCCGCGACCAGGTCCAGCACCTTCCGCCGCCACGCCCCGGACGTCCCCACCAGGTAGGCCAGACCGAACGCGGGCACCACGATCCAGGCCTGCAACATCTTCGTCAGGAACCCGCACCCGACGAAGAAAGCACACCACAGCAACCACTTCGTGCGAGGACGTGCCTCCACCGACTGAACGGACCGCGTGAACGCATAAGCGGCCGCGACCAGCAACAGCACCAGCAACGTGTCCGGGTTGTTGTCCCGGTTGATCGCCACGGTGATCGGCGTCAACGCGAAGATCAACGCCGCCAGCAACGCCACCCTCTCGTCCGCCCACAGCCGCACGGTCCGGTGCAGCAGGAACACCGCCGCCACGCCCTCGATCACCTGCGGCAGCAACACCGCCCACCCGTGGAACCCGAACAGCCACACGGAAACCGCCTGCGGCCACAACGCCATCGGCGGCTTGTCGACCGTCACCACCCCGGCCGGGTCGAACGACCCGAACAGGAAGTTCGGGAACGACGTCGACATCGACTTGGCGGCGGCCGAGTAGTAGGAGTTGCCGACCTGCCCACCCCAGATCGCCCACGCGTACAGCACGCCGGCGAGCACACAAACGAAGACCAAACCCCAAGCGGGCCAACGAGAACGCTGTCCCACGACCGGTTCCCCGGCCGGAACTGCCACCGAAGCAGTGGCGGTCATCCCTCATCCTCTCGGTCGGTCCTGCGGAACACCCAGCTCCGCAACAGGAAGAAGCGCCCCACCGTGCCCAGCGCCGAGGAACCCAGCAGCACCGCCAGTTCGAGCGTGCGCGACGGCGAAGCGGAAACCGCGTGCAACACGAGCAACGCGGCCGAGGTGAACGCGTAGTAGAGCCCGAACACCACGAACCCTTGGAGATGTGTTCTGCCGCGGGACGCCTTGCGCGCGGTGAACGTGAAGCGCCGGTTCGCCTCGGTGTTGAACAACGTCGTGATCACCAGCGCGGCGAGGTTCGCCCCCAGCACCGGCCACCACGTCCGGAAGATCCCGTACAGAGCCAGGTTCGCCAGCGTGGAGATGACCCCGATGACCGCGAACGACAGCACCTGCCAGGACAGCCCACCGGAGCTGCGGCTCAGCACGGCGTCCGGGTGGATGGCCCTGGGCAACGGCCGCTGCGGCAACCCGGTCACCAGCGCGGTCCCGTTCGCCTTGGCCCGCGCGACCCGGACCAGTCCCTTGATGTCGTCCAGCGCCGTCCGCACGACGTCGACGCGGCTGTCCACGTCCTCGACCCAGTCGACGGGCACCTCGTGCACCCGCAACCCGTTGTGCTCGGCCAGGAGCAGCAGTTCGGTGTCGAAGAACCACGCCTCGTCGCGGGCCTGTCCCAGCAACGGCCGGACGACCTCGGTGCGCGCCGCCTTGAACCCGCACTGCGCGTCGCTGAACCGCGCCCCGTGCGTCAGCCTGATCAACGCGTTGTAGGCGCGCGACACCAGCTCGCGGCGAGGCCCGCGCACGGTCCGCGACCCCGGCGCCAGCCGTGACCCGATCGCGAGGTCCGAATGCCCGTTGAGCAGCGGCGCGACCAGCGGCAGCAACCCGTCCAGGCCGGTGGACAGGTCGACGTCCATGTAGACGACGACCGCCGCCTCGCTGGCGCCCCACGACTCCCGCAGGGCCAGCCCGCGGCCCTTCTGGTCGAGGTGGTGCACGCGGACCCGCTCGTAGCGCGAGGCGAGGTTCCAGGCGACCTCCAGCGTGCCGTCCGTGCTCGCGTTGTCGACGACGACGATCGACCAGTCGAAGGGGAACTGCTCGCTCAGGAACGCGTGCAGCACCTCGACGCAGCCGGGCAGGGCCCGTTCCTCGTTGTAGACGGGGATCATGATGTCGACTGTCCCCGTGGCCTGGGCGGTGCTCACCGTCATGCCATCTCCGTTCCACTGTGGACACAGCTGTGACCGTTGTGGGACCGAGCCTGCTGATCCTTCTGTGAGAACGTCCTTGGGGTGCGCTGAGAGATTCGTGAGAGCGCGGATGCACAGCTGGCTCACAGCGAAGCGCCCTACCGTTCCCGCCATGAGACTGCTCGTGGTGGACGACGACCCCGACGTGCGGGACAGTCTGCGGCGCAGCCTCGAGTTCGAGGGCTACGAGGTCACGACCGCCGCGGACGGTGCCGAGGCGCTGCCCCTCGTCGGGCACGCCGACCTGGCCATCCTCGACCTGATGATGCCGAACCTGGACGGCTCGGAGGCGTGCCGGCGGATCAGGGCGGCGGGCGTCCGCCTGCCCGTGCTGATGCTCACCGCCCGCGACGCGCTGGGCGACCGCGTCACCGGCCTCGACGCCGGCGCCGACGACTACCTGGTCAAGCCGTTCGCGCTGGAGGAACTGCTGGCCAGGGTCCGTGCGCTGCTCAAGCAGAACCGCCGCCGCACCACCCCGCGGCTGCTCAGGTTCGCCGACCTGAGCATGGACCCGCAGGCCCGCGAGGTGCTGCGCGGCACCGCCAGGCTCGACCTGACGCCGACCGAGTTCGACCTGCTCGCCGTGTTCCTGAACGACCCCGACCGGCTGCTCACCAAGAAGCACCTCAAGCACGCCGTGTGGGGCAAGGACCAGGGCACCAACCTGCTCGACGTCTACATCGGCTACCTGCGCCGCAAGACCGAGTCCGGCGGGCGTCCACGCCTGCTGCACACCGTGCGGGGCATGGGTTTCATCCTGCGCGAGTCGCCGTGAGGAGCCCGGTCCTGTTGCGCGGCAAGCTCGCGTTGATCACCGCGTTCGTCGTGGCGGTCGCGATCGCGGGCATCAGCGTCGTCACCTGGATCGCCACCGAGCACAACCTCCGTTCACAGCTCGACCAGTCGTTGCTCGCGAGCATGCCCCCGCCGCGCATCAAGATCCGTTGCGACGATCCCGCTCCACCGCAGGGACTTCAGCAGGTCCTCCAGGGCATCCAGACCCTGAGCGTCGACGGCCACACCTGCGCGCCACCCGGCGTCGACCCGGTCGTCACCACCGCCGCCGACCTCGTCACGACACCGACGTTCCGCGACGGCGTCACCGAAAGCGGCGCCCCGGCCCGGATCCTCGTGCAACCGATCGGCACCGGGGCCGTGCTGGTCCTGAGCCGCAGCACGGCCGAGATCGACAGCACCCTGACCACGCTCGCGGGCGTCCTCGCCGCGGTGTCGATCCTGGGGGTGATGCTCGCGGCAGGCGCCGGGCTCTGGCTGACCCGGCGCGCCCTCGCCCCGATGGAACGCCTCACCGCGGCCGCCGAGCACATCGCGAGAACCGAGGACCTCACGACGCCGGTCGAGGTCGACGGCAGGGACGAGGTGGGCAGGCTCGGCCGCGCCTTCGCGTCGATGACCGCCGCCCTCGCCGAGTCCAGACGACGGCAGAAAGACCTGGTCAACGACGCCGCGCACGAGCTGCGCACGCCGTTGACCAGCCTGCGCACCAACATCGACCTGCTGGTCCGCAGCGAACGCACCGGGAGACCGCTCCCACAGCGCGCCGAGGTCCTCGACCGGCTCCAGGCCCAGACCCAGGAGTTCGGCGACCTGGTCACGGAGCTCGTCGTGCTCGCCCGCGATGACCGCGAGCTGGCCCAGGACGACGTCGAGGTCGCCGAGGTGATCGACAAGGCGGTCCGGCGCGCCCGCAGCCGTTCGCGCGACCACCTCTTCGACGTCGACCACGACCGGTGGTCCGTCGTCGGCGACGCCAACGCGCTCGAACGCAGCGTGCTCAACCTGCTCGACAACGCGGTGAAGTTCTCGCCGACCGGCTCCACGATCACCGTCCGCTCGAAACCCGGCTGGCTCACCGTCAGCGACGAGGGGCCGGGCGTGCCGTTCGAGCACCGCAACGCCGCGTTCGAACGGTTCTGGCGCGCCCCGGACGCCCGCCGCCTGCCCGGATCGGGGCTGGGCCTCGCGATCGTCGCCGACGTGGTGGCCGTCCACGGCGGCAGCGTCCGGTTCGAACCGAGACCGCGCGGTGCGTCCGTTCGCGTGGATCTGCCCGAGTTCCGTTGAGCGGCAGACGATCGACGGGTGTTTCGCACCACCGCTCTGCACCACGGTGTTGGCATGAAGCGCAAACACCGGCGCCCTGCCTTGCTGATCACCGCGCTCCTCTCGATCGCGATGGTCACCGTCGGCCACTCCGCCGCCGCCCCTGCCGAACCCGCGAACCACTGGCAGTACGACCACTGGCCGCAGCAGCAGCCGTGGCAGCAGACGAGAGACTCCGCGCGAGTCCTCTCCCAGGCGGGGTTCCCCGGCCCGATCGACCCGCAGAACTGGGTCAACCCGGACCACATGACGTGGGAACGCGACTACAAGAAGATCCCCGGCACCAACTGGGCCGACCCGGCGGTCAAGGGTTCGGTGCGCAACTTCAAGGGCGCGCTCGTCCTGCTGGACTACCCGAACCAGCCGTTCGTCGTCACGCAGGCCAAGAACTCCACCGTGTTCGGCAACCCGAGCGCCGAGGCCGCCAACGTGCCGCGCGCACAGGTCGGGCAGTTCTACCAGGACTTCCTGAACAAGCCGAACGCGCTGAACCGCGGCCACACCGTGCACGAGTACTGGATGGAGACCTCCGGCGGGCGCTACGGCGTCGAGCTGAAGGCGTTCGGCCCGTACACGATGCCGGGCAAGGACCACGAGTACGCCATGGAGTTCCAGGGCGGCACCGGCTGTCCGGCCGGGGACAACTGCAACCGCAACATCCGCACCGACGGCCGTGCCGCGTGGGTCGCGGACGCCGGGGCCGAGGTGCCCGCGGGCTACGACTTCATCTACTACCTGTCCGCGGGCCAGGACGAGTCCGGCACCTGGCAGGAGTTCGGGATGATGAAGTTCCGGACCAAGGAGGACGTCACCGACGACTTCGGCCCGCCGGACCCCGCGCTGCCGAACTGGTCGAGCACCCGGTACGTCGACTGGACGTCGTGGGCGGCGGGCTCGACGATCTGGCCCAACGCGGGCGGCGGTTCCTCGACGCAGGCCGAGAGCTCCGGCCAGGGCGTCTACGCGCACGAGCTGAGCCACATCCTCGGCATCGGCGACAACTACAACAACCCGTACGGCAACCCGCCGCGCCGCGACTACAGCGGCCCGTGGGACATGCTGTCGCGCGGCTCGTTCAACGGTCCCGGCGGCCCGCACTCGCGCTGGACGATCCCGGCGACCGGCGGCGGATCCCTGGGCTCGCAACAGACCTTCCGCAACCGGATCAAGCTCGGCATCATCGACGAGAAGAACGTCCTGAGGCTCTCGCGGGAAGCGCTGGCCGGTTCCGGCACGGTCATCGCGAAGATCACCGCGCGTGAGGTCAACCCCGGTCTCACCGGACTGACGGGCATCAACCTCGCGTTGGGCACCGGTGACAAGACGCCGTCCTGCAACGTCTCCACCAACCCGTTCTGCGACGGCGGCGGCTACAACAACTACACGCTCGAGGTCGTGGACCGGATGGGCGCCGACTCGTTCACCCCGGACTCCGGCGTGCTGCTCGCCAAGACCAAGAACGCCGACGCGGCGCCGTTCACGTGGGTGATCGACGCGAACCCGCAGGACATCGGCATGACCGACTACGTGCTGCCGGACGGCACGAAGGTCCCGATCACGGTCGGCGACTACCGCCAGCTCTCGGACGCGTTGTTCCACGCCGGCACCGGCTCCGGCAGCGAGTTCGAGTTCGTCGACACGGCGAACCGCCTGCACTTCTACGTCCTGGACGTGCAGCGGGACACCCGCGGCGTGCTGTCGTACACCGTGGCGGTCCGGTCGCTCGACGGCGCCGGTCCGCAGCAGCGCGGGGTGCGGGTCACGCCGACCGCCGCCCGTGCCGACGCGTCGGGGGTGGCGACCTGCCGCTTCCCGCTGACCAACACCGGCCGTGCGGCGACGCCCGGTTCGCAGCACCCGGAGCCCGTCGACCAGTACCTCGACGGCGACGTCTACCGGGTGAGCGCGAAGGCGGAGAACGGCTGGACCGTCTCGGTGCCGAACGCCCTGGCCACCGCCAAGTTCGGCGCCCGGGTCGACGTCGCGGTGCACGCGCAGCGCGGCAGCGGGCCGATCATGTCGAAGGTGACGCTGACGGCCGTGTCGGAGAGCAACCCCGGCCGGTCCGCGACGGCCACCTGCACGGTGACCGGCCGCTAACGGCGACGGCTCCGGAC
Source organism: Lentzea sp. CA-135723 (assembly GCF_050936595.1). Lineage (NCBI taxonomy): Bacteria > Bacillati > Actinomycetota > Actinomycetes > Pseudonocardiales > Pseudonocardiaceae > Lentzea > Lentzea sp. CA-135723. The sequence continues at coordinate 6,991,352 of NZ_JBNJMK010000001.1, forward strand.
CGGCACGCGCCGCTCCGGAGCCGGTACCGGTCCTGACGTCAGCATCACGAAGCACGCCAGCAGCACGACGGTCCCGCACGCGATCCACGTCAGCGTGCGGACCGTCGGCACCGGCGGGATCACGCCGATGCTGAACAGCAGCAGCGGCAGGCCGAGCGCGTAGCAGACCCCGGCCGCGAACGTCCGGCCGGAGCCGTTGACCAGCAACGGAAGCGCGGCGATCGCGGCGAGGACGGCGAACGCGAGCCACGCGTACGTCATGCCGGTGTGCAGCGCGATCGTGACGTCCATGCCGCCGTTCGCGCGGATCGCGGACTCGGTGTCGGCCGCGTGGCTGAACCCCGCGGCGGCTCTACCTCCCGCGAAGACGGCTGTGAGCAGCAGCGACGCCCCCAGGATGGTGCGACCGCGGCGTACGGGATCGACTCGCTTCCTGGTGTCCACGCGCCCAGTCTGTTGGCTGTGCGCGGTCGCGCGCCGCCGCACACGCCGAAGTGCACTCAGTGGTGGTACGCGATGCGCGCCATCGGTTCGAGAAGTTCACCCTCCTCATAGGACAGGTGCGAGAGCAGGGTGTCGGTCAGCAGGTCGACCGACTCCTTCACCTCGGCGATCCGGTGCGGTTCCGCGACCGTCGCCACGAGCGCGGCGTCGAGCCGTTCGAGCACCTCGTGGATGACGTGGTGCTCCTCGGTCAGCCGGTCGAGGACGGGACCCAGCCGGCCGTCGCCCTGGCGGAGCTGCGGGTAGAGGCTCGTGTCCTCGAGCGTGTGGTGGATCGTGACGAGACGGCAGTAGCTCTCGCAGTACGCGCCCATCGTCCAGTTGTTCTGGCGCATGGTCATCGTGTTGATCTCGTCGCGCGCCTCGCCGATGCCGATGATCCCCTCGGCCGCCTGGTCGACGATCGACCTGACCTTGTTCAGCTCGTCGCGCAGGTGGTTGTGGACGCCGACCAGCTGCCGGCCGAGCGCCCTGCCCGAAGCGGTGTAGACGGCGTCCGCTTCAGGCGCCGGTGCTTTTGGGCGGGACGACTCGTCCCACGGGAGCTTCGTGCCGCGTTCCTTCTGCACGATCTCGCGCACGGCAGGAACCGTCTCTTCGGCGAACGCGAGCAACTCTTCTTCTGTGTTGACCATCGCGATGAAGCCGCTCATACCGTCGTTGAGCGCGAGCTCGGCGAGTTGTTGTGCGGTGAACTCGTTGCCGATGTTGTAGATGCGGCGGATGGCCTTGGGTTCACGACCGGCCTCGACCGCGGCTTCGTCGATGATGGCGTTCATCGCCTTGAGCTGCTGCGGCGGCGCGTACGGGCTGGACGGCAGCCAGCCGTCCGCCTTCCGTCCGGTGAGCTGGAGCATCCGCTTCTTGTAGGCGCCCAGCCAGATGCCGATGTCGTGCTTCGGGAACGGCCCGGGCCGCGCGCCGTCGAGCCCGTAGTGCTTGCCCTGCAACCGAACCCCGCGCCCAGGCGTCCACAGCGCCCTGATCACCGCGATGGCCTCTTCGAGCGCCTCGACCGACTCGGCCGGCGTCCGCCGCGGACCACCCATCGCGACGATGGCGTCCCAGAACGCCCCAGCACCGAGCCCAAGCTCAACGCGCCCACCGCTGATGACGTCAAGACTCGCCGCCGCGCGCGCAAGCACAGCAGGCGGCCGCAACGGCAGGTTCGCAACGTTGGGGAACACACGGACGTTGGTCGTGGACGCGGCGATGACCGACAACGACGTCCACGTGTCGAGGTTCGCCGCGTTGTACGGGTGGTCCTGGATGCTGACCAGCTCCAGTCCTCGCACGTCAGCGGCCTGCGCGAGCTTGAGCGTGGTGCCGAAGTCGTCGGCGGCCGGCGGCAGGAACACCCCGAACTCCAGCGGGTGACCGTAATCTGTCATGCCGAAAGTATGCCACGCAGATGTTCTGCTGGACAGACGTTCATGTTCGCAGACGTTCTGGCGCTATCATGAACGGGTGACCGCACTTGAGGACGACTTCGGCTGGACCCTCGGTGTGGTGTTCCGCGCCTACGTGAAGGCGACCAACCAGGCCGTGGGGGACCTGCCCGGCGGCCATCGCGGTTACCAGATCCTGACCGCCGCGACGCGGGACCGGCCGGAGAGCCAGTCGGCGCTGTGCTCGCAGCTCGGGATCGACCGCACGGTCATGACGTACCTGCTCGACGACTTGGAGCGGGCGTCGCTGGTCGAGCGCAGGCCCGCGCCCGCCGACCGCCGGACGCGGTTGGTCGTGGCCACCGAGGTCGGCAGGGACAGGCTGCGGGAGCTCGACCTCCGGCTGGAGCACGCCGAGGCCCACGTGCTGTCGAGCCTGCCCGCCGCGGACCGGAGGACGTTCAAGGAACTGCTGTGCCGCTTGGCCGGGCACGTCAACGAGCTGGATCCCGTGCCCAGCGCTTGTCAGGTCGTGCAGGACATCGCGACGAGCACGCCCTGACGCGGGACCGTCACGCGGCCTGGGACGTCCTGCGCAGCCACCACAGCCCGAGCACGGGCAGGACGAGCGGGATGAACCCGTAGCCGATGCCGAAGAACGACCACACCGTGGCCTCCGGGAACTCCTGCGGCACAACGAGACTGGCCGTGCCGACGAGCAGCACACCGGCCAGTTCGATCGAGCACGCGACCAGCGCGATCCGGCGCCCGCCCCTGGCCAGCGCGACCGTCGCGAGCACGTAGACCAGCGCGGCGAACGCCGACAGCACGAACGCGACCGGCGCGTGCTCGAACCGGGTGCCGATCTGCACCGCCGACCGCGCCGTGGCGGCGAGCGCGAAGACGCCGTAGACGGCGATCAGCATGCGGCCGGGACCCTCGCGCAGCTCAGGCATGGCCTGCCCAGATCTGCCCGAGCCGCAGGATCATCACCGGCACGCTGAGGCACGCCACGATCAGCACGCCCGCGCTCCACCGAGTGCGTTCGCCGGCCGACCAGGCCACGCCGACCGGCACGATCACGAGCGGCCCGAGCAGGTAGCCGGCGAACGAGAACGTCTGGATCTCGCGGTCGAGCCCCGCCAGCGCCGCGAACCCGGCGACGGCCTGGACCAGCAGGCCCAGTTCGAGCACGGCCATGATCCCCAGCAACCCCTTGGACAGGTTCGTCAGCGGCAGCAGGGCTTTGTTCAGCGCGATCAGCAGGCCCGCGTAGGCGGCGCCCACGAGCGCGAGGACGGTCAGCACCGTCGGCAGCACGTCGATCATGAGGCTCTTCCGGGAAGCGAAGGGGACACCCCGGAATCTAGCTGACCAGCAGATACCGCTCGTCGTCGATCTCCCGTCCCCACAACGCGGCGTCGTCCAGCAGCGTGACCTCGCCTTCCCGTCCGGCGTTCCGCACGAGTCGCAGGCACTCGTCGGCGCGCAGTCCGGCCCCCGTGGACCAGCGTCCCTCCACGAGCACCATCCGCCCTCCCGGCCCGAGCAGCCCGGCCCAGAGCTTCAGCGCGGCGGCGGGATCGGGCAACGCCCACAGCACGTGCCGCGCCAGCACGACGTCCGCCGATCCCGGCTCGTACGGCGGTTGCGAGGCGTGTCCCTCCACGAACTCGGCGTCCACTCCGGCGGCCTCCGCCTTCGCCCGCGCGGCGGCGACCATCCGTCCGGAAAGGTCGACCCCGCGAACGTGATGTCCTTGCCGCGCAAGCAGAACGGACAGGCTGCCGGTGCCGCACCCGAGGTCGACGACGCGCGCAGGGCCGTCCGGCAGCAGCGGCAGGAGCAGTGCCGCCCACGCGTCGCGCACGGCGGGGTCGAGCAGTCCGTGGTCGGGTTCCTCGTCGAACCTCGCCGCGTGCCGGTCCCAGAACTCGCGCACCTCGTTCATCCACCCAGCCTGCCGCAGCGCCCTGGGGAGTGTCGCGTTCGACCCGACCGTGATCACGACCGTGCCCGGTTCCGGCCCGGTATTGACATTGCTCCTATCAGCGAACAACCATGGAAGCGCTCTCATAACCGGTCTGGACCAGTTCTCGGACCGGAGTGCACCGACCGCTCCTGCAGTCCCCGGTCGGTGACCTGCCGGCAGAGCACCCCCTGCACAAGGAGTCACATGCGCACTCGGACGAAGTGGTTGAGCGCGCTCGCCGCACTGGCGGCGACCGCGTCGGCGGCCATCGCGATGACACCGGCACAGGCCATCGGTCCCGACCTGCTGCCTCTGAACGTCACCAACAACAGCGGCCGGTCGGAGTCCGTGCACCTGTACGTCCTGGGCACCGACATCCGCAACGGCCGCCTCGGGTACGTCAACCAGGGCGGCACCTTCACGCCGTGGTCCCCCGGCGGCAACCCGCCCACCCCCGCGCCGGACGTCTCCATCGCGGGTCCCGGCCAGGGCGGCACCACCACGTTGCGCGTCCCCAGGTTCATCTCGGGCCGCGTGTACATGTCGTTCGGCGAGAAGCTGAAGTTCTTCCTGACGCCGGACGGCCTGGTGCAACCCGCGCCGTGGGCGGGCGGTGACCCGAACAGCGGCATCCTGTTCGACTGGAGCGAGTTCACCTACAACGACGCCGGCCTGTGGCTCAACAGCTCCCAGGTGGACATGTTCGCGGTCCCGCACGCGGTGACCGTGACGGGCGCGAGCGGTGCCACGAAGAAGACCGGCGAGCTGAAGTCAGGCGGCCGTGACGCCGTCATCAACGGCATCCGCGGCCAGGCGGGCTGGGGCGGCTCGATCATGACCCGCGGCGACGGCACCGTGCTGCGCGTGCTCGCACCGGGCAAGGCGGCCGACGTCGGCAACTTCGACCGCAACTACCTCGACCCGTACATCAACCAGGCGTGGAACTCCTACACGGGCCGGACGTTGACCGTGCAGCCGTTCGGCGACCGTCCGGACGTGAAGTACTTCGGCCGCACCTCCGGCAACAACATGAACTTCACGAACTCCGCCGGCCAGCAGGTCGCGTCGTTCGCGAAGCCGTCCACCTCGAACGTCTGGGGCTGCGACGGCGCGTTGCACGCCCCCAACGACCAGGTCGTCGGCCCGATCGCCCGCACCCTGTGCGCCGCGCTGCACCGCACCACGCTGGACCGCATCACCACCCAGCCGGGCGGCGGCCCCGCGGACTTCTACCAGGGCGCCATCACCAACCACTACTCGAAGCTCGTGCACCAGAACATGGTGGACGGCAAGGCGTACGGGTTCGCGTTCGACGACGTGCAGGCCCAGGAGTCCCTGGTGCACGACGGCGACCCGCGCTCGGCCGGCATCATCCTCACCCCGTTCAGCGGCGGCTCCACCCCGCCGCCCACCTCGAACTTCAGCAGCATCGTCAGCGACTGGCACGGCAAGTGCATCGACGTGCCGAACTGGAACTTCGCCGACGGCCAGCGCCTCATCGTGTGGAACTGCACGGGCGGCACGAACCAGAAGTTCGAGTGGACCGGCGGCACCCTGCGCACCGAGAACAACAAGTGCGTGGACGTGGCCTGGGGCTCCCGCGACAACGGCGCGGCGGTCCAGCTCGCCACCTGCTCCGGCAACCCGGCCCAGCAGTTCACGCTGAACGGCAACGGCGACCTGGTCAACCCGCAGGCGAACAAGTGCGTCGACATCGCCGAGTGGAACCCGAACAACGACGCCGTCCTGCACATGTGGGACTGCGTCGGCGGCGCCAACCAGAAGTGGCACCGCGGCTAGTCACGTAGCTCGACACCCGACTCCGAGCACCTGTCAGGTCCGATCCCACAGGTGGCCCGCGAGCCGGGTGTCGAGCACCTTGCCGCTCGCGGCGAACGCCCTAGCCGAGCACCGCCCGAATCAGCCCGGCGCTGCCGAAGATCAGCACGATGGCGAGCAGCATCCAGCCGGCCCGTGCGCCGAGCAGCCCGGCACTCGGTGACTCCTGCGAGCGGGCTCGGGCGTTCAGGGCCTCGGCGCGCAGCACGCAGGCGAGCACGCCGACCCAGATCGCGAACACGGCCAGGAACACGGGATGGCCGAAGATTCCGCCGATCAGAAGTCCGATGAGGACCGGCGTGAAGACCGCGATCCAGAGCGTGCGGAAGAGCAGCCCCCATCGATAGATGCCGGTGGCCACACCCGTCCTCCGCTCGCCGCGCGCGTCATCTCCAGCTTCGCTACCTTACGTGATCACCTGAGCACTTTAGGTTCAAGCGGAGGTGAGCGATGTCGTTCAAGGCGGAACCGTCGAGTTTGGACACGTTCGCGGCTGTCCTGGAGGGCCTGGGCGGCGACGTGGCCGCGGCCAAGGACTACCTGCACAAGCATCTGTCGTACGACTACGGCGACGCGCGCATGTTCGCGAACATCGCGAACGCCAACAACGACACCAAGACCGCCGTGAACGACTCGCTCGCGCGGCTGGCCGACGTCGTGGTGAAGTCCGCGGCCGAGCTGCACAAGTCCGCGCGGATGTACCGCAACACCGACGACAACGAAGAGCGGCGCCTCGACGCCACCTACCCCAGCAAGTGACCGGAGCGCGCACATGACCAGTCCGTCGGCCGCCCTGGTCGCACCCACCAGCGAACAGATGATCCCGGAGACGTTCGACAAGATCCTTTCCTTCCCGGACTACTTCAGCGTCGGGCACTGGATCCTCGTCGGGTGCGACGCCCTGTTCGGTGTCAACCCGGCCGAGTGGATCGCCAAGGAGATCGCGGGCGACTGGGAGGCCGTGGCGAGAGCGGGCAGCGCGCTCAAGAACCTGGGCAAGTTCAACGAGTCCTTCGCGGGCGCCGTGACCAGCGGCACCGACACGATGTTCAAGGGTTGGGAAGGCAACGCCGCTGCTGCGGCGCACGCCTACTTCGACCAGTTGCCCACGGCCTTGCGCGCGCAGATCAGCGCCCTCAACAACACCGGCCACCAGTTCGAACAGGCCGCCTTCGGCGTGTGGGGCGTCGCGAAGACGATCGTGAGTTTGCTGGAACTGCTCCTGGACCTGGTCATCGCCTGGGCCATCGAAGCGGCTGCCACCGCCGCCGCGTCGTGGACCGTGGTGGGCGCCATCGCGGGTGCCGCGGCCATGGCGGCGACCGCGATGAAGGCGATCTCGGTGTGGGGCGACATCTGCAAGGCGCACGGCCTGGCGTGGACGATCTGCACCGGCGTCACCGGCACGATCGCCGGCTACCTGAGCCTGCTGCACGACATGAAGAACCACCCGCTGCCCAAGGGCGCCTACGACCACCCCGGAGCGTGACGTGACCAAGCCAAGGCCGGAACCACTCCTCGACGTGGCCCGCGGCGACGCGGCCCGCTCCCACGTGCTGCGCGAGTCGTTGAAGATCCTGCGCTCCCGCTCGGCCGACCCTGCGTTCGGCAGGCTCGTGGACGACGTCCTGGCCGGCCGCCGAGGCCTGCGCGAGGCGGTCGCGAGCCCGTTGTTCAACCAGGCCCTCACCCCAGGTGTGCAGGAAGCGGCCGCGCGCTTCAAGGAGATGCCGGAAGAAGAGCGCGCGCGTCTCGCCGCCGAAGGGGAGCGTCAGTTGAACCGGCTCCGCGACGACCTGAGCGGGCCCGATGACGACGAGGACTTCGGCGACACGAACTACCTGCAGCCGTCGAGGTAGCGCCGGCGCAGGGCCTGACTTCCCCCGTCTTCCGCGCCCCGGCCGCACCCGAACGAGTTGCCGGTCGATCTTGGCGTTCGGGCAACGCGCTGTGAGCGGTTGTGGAATCCTTTGGTCCATCCGGTCGAGTGGGATGGAGCGCTGGGTGAAGACGCCCGAAGAGTGGATGCGCGACTTCGAGGCGAAGATCGCCGACGCGCAGGCGAAGGCGGCCGCCGTCCAGGAAGGACTCGCGCAGGCAGGCGGGTCCGCGTCGTCGAACGACGGGACGATCACGGTGAGCGTCGCGCCCAACGGCGCGCTGACCGGCCTCGAGCTGACCGCGGACGCCATGCGCAAGCCGCACGGTCAGCTGTCCGCCGAGATCCTGGAGATCGCGCGCAAGGCGCAGCGGGGCGCGGCCGTGAAGGTCGCGGAGACGTTCGCCGCGGTCGAGGGCGAGGGCTCCGAGACGTACCGCGTGATCACCGAGTACCTCCCGCCGCCGGAGGAAGAGGAGAAGCCGGGCGCTCCGGCCTACGCGTTCAACGAGGAGTACGAGGAACGCGCCGCGACCGCTCCTCCGCCGCCCGCTCGCCGTCCCGCACCGAGGCCGAGCAGCGATGACGACGAGGACTTCAGCGACGGTTCGATCTTCAAGAAGCGCTGAACCACCGCACTGGGGGAAGTATGTCCGAGGAGAACAGCACCACCACGTGGTCGACGGGCGCGGGTGTCGTCGACAGCGTCGCCGGGTTCGTCGACTCGCTGACGTCGGAGTCGGAGGGCGAGGGCCCTGACGTCATCGACGTCGCGCTGGGCGGCGCCGGCATGGTCGTCGACGTCGTCGCCACGATGGCGAACCCGCTCGGCATGCTCGCGTCGGCCGGTGTCGGCTGGCTGCTGGAGCACGTCGACTTCCTGCGCGAGCCGCTGGACGCGTTGCTGGGCAACCCGGACGAGATCAACGCGAACACCGACCAGCTCAAGCAGGCCGCGCTGCAGATGAAGATGATCGCGCAGGAGCACCGCGAGGACCTGCGCGGCGTCTCCGACTGGGAGGGCGCGTCCGGTGACGCGTTCAAGCGCGAGATGGACCAGATGGCGGGCGAGTACGAGGCGCTCGGCAAGACGATGGACGGCACCGCCGCCATCTACGCGTTGTCCGGCGCCCTGGTCTGCGAACTGCGGTCGCTGGTGTTCGGCTGGATCTCCGACCTCATCGGCGAACTGATCGCGAGCGCGCTCATCGCCGCCGCGTCCGCCGTGGTCACGCTGGGCAGCTCCATCGCCGCGTTCGCGGGCTACGCGGGCACCCGTGCCGCCATGATGGCCACCAAGATCGCGGGCAGGCTCTCGAAGCTCGCGTCGGCCATGGCCCGCTTCGGCGGACGCATGGCCAAGCTCGCGGAGAAGATGCAGGGCCTGGTCAAGGGCTTGGAACGGTTCGCCGAGTACGGCGGCTACGCGAAGACCGCCTACGACGCCGTCAAGCCCTACGACATGCCGCCTGCCACCGCCTGATGACCGGCCGGACTCGGGGATCGTCTTCTCATCACGGCGGTAGCTCGCACAGCACCAACACGCCGTCGCCAATACCGTCGTCGTCGCCCACGCCAGGAGGCCTGGGCGGCGGTCGCGGCACCCGCATGGACCCGGACGCCGTCGAGTCGCTGGGCGGCAAGATCACCAGCCGAGGCGACCAGGTCCGTTCCTCGGTGGCGAGCAAGCTCAACATCAACGCCGCCTCCGGCAGCGCCGGCGTCTTCGGCCAAGTGGCGATGCAACACGCCGACCGGGCCATCCAAACCGCTCGCGGCGGCGCCGAAAAGGCAGCCTCGGCAGCAGACCACGCAGGCACCAAGACCCGCGAAACGGCCCAAACGGCCCGCAACACCGACCAGTCGGTCGCCTCCTCGATGAACCGAATCGAGTCGAAGGCCCCAACCCAGCCCGCTTCCTCGACCAGCAGCACCCCGACGTCCTCGGCGTCCTCCTCGTCCGGCACCCGTGCGTCAGCTCCGCCCTCCCTGCCCGGCGCCTCCACCGGCACCACCAGGCCACCCGCGGTGTCGGCTCCATCGGTGAAGCTGCCCACCAACCCCTCGACCTCACCCCAGTCGAGGCCGTCACCCCCCACCCCTGCAGGCCTGACCCCGTCCACCGCAGCGGGCGGACCACCCCGAACGCCAACCCCCGCACCGGGCTCGGCCCCGCCTGCCGCAGCGGGCGGGGCACCCCGAACGCCAAGCCCAGCAGTCGGTCCCGCCGGCGCGCCGCCTGGCGCCGGTCGCGCCCCAGCCGGCGGTCCTCCAGCCGTCGGCCAAGGCCGTCCACCGGCTGGCGGCCAGCCCACGGCGACGTCCGCCGGAGGCGGCCAAGCCCGTCCCCCGGCCGGTGGCCCTCCTCCAGGCATGGGCGGCCCCCCGGCCGGCACCGCGGCAGCCGCAGGCCAAGGCCGCCCGCCCGCAGGCGGCGCCCCGGGCACGTCTCCCGCTGGTGGCCAGAACCGCCCACCGGGCGTGCCGGTCCACCCCACCGGCATCTCTGCTCCAGGAGTCCCCGCACCTGGCCGAGGAGGACCTCATCCCACCGCGCCCCAGGGCTTCGGGGGGCAAGCACCAGCCGGCCAGCCGAGCCGCCCCGGCACTCCACCCAACGCCCCTGGCACAGCGCCCGGCATCCGCCCAGGCGGCCAGCCCTCGCCTCCGAACGGCGCCAGGACGTCTCCAGGCGCCCCCGGTCAACGCCCTGGCGCCCCCGGTCATGGCCCGAACACCCACACCACGCCGTCGGGCGGCCCCCACCCGCCCTCGGGTCCCCCCGGCCTGCGCCCAGGCACCCACCCGAGCCATCCGGGCACCCACTCCACCAACGCCGCCGGTTCCCATCCCAGCGCGCCTGGCATCCGCCCGAATCCGCCGGCCTCCCATCCGAACGCCCCTGGTGTCCACCCGAGCACTCACGCACCGGCCCCCGGCGCCCGTCCCAACGCTCCTGGCGTTGGTCCCAACGCGCCAGGAGCGCATCAGAACGCGCCCGGCGCCCATCCGCCCGCCTCTGGTCTCCGCCCGAACCAACCCGGCACACATCCCCGCCCCCAGAACCCGACCGGCACCCAGCGCCCCGCCGGCCCGCCTCCCGGCGGGCACCGTCCTGTCGGCCCACCGCCCGGCCTTCACCAGCAGACACCGGGTACGCCCGCTCCACCTGCGCACCGCCAACCCGGCGTCCCCGGTCACGGCCAGCCACCGACTCCCCACGGCGGCAACCACCGCCCTGCCGGACCGCCGCAGCAGTTCGCGCCCCCAGCACGGCCGCAACACGGCACGCCCACCCCCTCCGGCCCGCCACACCCCAACCGGCCGACCAACCAACCGGCACCGGGCACGCACCCCAACCCGCGGGCCAACCCGGTCACGCATCGGCCTCCGGTCACGCACCAACCCCCGGCTACGCACCAGCCTCCGGTCACGCACCAACCTCCGGCTACGCACCAACCTCCGGCAACACACCAGCCCGCGCCCACGCAGCAGCCACAACCACAACCCACCCACCAACCCGCGCCGGACACCCAGCCACAGCACTTCTCCGCGCCCCCACCCGGCCCCGACGGCGGCCCGCCGGTCGCCATGCGGCACCTCGACCCGTCCCAGTACGGCATCGACCCGGCGCACGTCGTGCACCGCGACGTCCCCGGCTGGATGCGCGACGAGAACGCCCTCTACCGCGGCGACAGGCGTTCACCCGAGGAGATCAGGGCGGCGGGCGGCTTCGACGTGCCGCGACCCGACGCGAAGCCCGACCTCGTCCAGCACGTCGACGGAAACACCAACGCCTTCGTCAGCACCAGCACCGATGCGAACGTCGCGAAGGAGGAGGCGGGCGTCGGCTTCGGAGCCGTGTACGTGGTCAAGGCGCCTGGCGGCATCCTGACCGACGAGACGCTGGACAACGTCGGCCACCACCGGCGTTACGAGGAGAAGGAAACGCTCTTCCCCGGCGGCATCGACTGGCGTTACGTCGAAGGCTGGCACGAGGTCCGGTACGAGACGGGCGTCGGCCGCGTGCTCGGTCCGTTCGTGCCGAACCCCGACTTCGTCGGCCACAAGTCCGACACCACCACGGCGTCGGACTCCCACGACACGAAGCCAACCCCGGAGCCGGAGCGAACCAGCCCCAAGCCCACGCCGGAACCGGCACAGCCGCGGCACACCGACACCCCGGCCAAGACCGATGCCCCCGAACAACGCCAACCAGGCCCGACCCAGCCACTGCCCAAGCCGCACCAGTCGGACCTGCCTCGCCCCTCCATCGCGGAACGCCTCAACACCGCACCAGCGGACCCCGCGCCCAACCGCCCGGCGGACCCCACCCCGCCACGCACCGAAGAGCCTTCACCGCCCCACGACCGCCCGACGACCCCGGAACCCCACCAGGACACCCAGAGCCACCGCGAGCCCGATCCCACCAGGCCGGAGGACTCCGCTCCACCGTCCAAACAGGACCAGGACGAAAAGCCCCGCCGAGAAGAACCGCAACCACCGCAGAAACCGCTGAGCGACCGCCTCGGCCCGCTCAACGAAGAGCTCGACGCGAACGTGCGCGACCACGTGCACACCACCGACGCCGGCATGTCCATCTTCGACAGGAGCCAGGACAACAACGGCTACTACACGGCCAGGGAACTCCCGAGGATCCCCGGCCAGTTCGTCGTGGACCTCCACAGCAACGCCCACAACGCCAGGGTCGGCAACTACCCGCTCACCCCGAGGGACGTCGCGGACATCATCCGCGCCAACCCCGACTACAACGGCGACCCGATCACCCTCGTCGGCTGCGACACCGGCAGGCGCGACGACGGCTTCGCGGCCCAGCTCGCCCGCGAGCTCAACGCCCCGGTCACCGCACCCAACACCGACGCCTGGGTCGACTACAACGGCAATCTCTTCGCCACCAGGAGCGACGACAACGGCCGCCCCGGCTGGCCACCGAACGGCGAGTGGAGCACGTTTGGCCCGGACGGCTCGCAGGACATCCACGACGGCCCCCACCCGCCGGGCCACACCCCCGAGTGGGGCGACGACACCCCCGAGTACGCACCGGAAACCGCGGAACGGCGCGGCGAGCGCGAAGACGACTTCCGCGACATGCGCGACGACAACCGCGAGAAGCGCGAAGAAGGCCTCGACTCGGTCCGCGAGCTCACCGGCCGCAACCCGAGCACCGACGCCGAACGCCGCCCGCACGAGCGCACCCTGTCGACGGCGCGCTACCGCAGCGACCGCGACGGAGAGTCGGCCGACTTCTACAACTTCAGCGGCAAGCAGCACGACTGGAGCCCGGCGGCAGAAGCCCCGCAGCAGCCGCCGAAGAACGAGCGCCTCTTCGAGACGTCCAACGCGACCTCCTACGACCCGGACAGCGGCGGCTGGCGCGATGGCACCGGCACCCCGAGGACCAACGACTCCGAACCGAAGATGTTCGAAGACCTCGCACGTCACCAGCTCGCCGAGTACAGCGGGCTGTCCGAGAACGAGGTCAGCACGGCGTTGCGCGACGCCAACAAGACGGTCGACACGCTCAACAAGGAAGACCCGAACTACTACCGCGACGGCTACAAGGGCGAGGTGCAGCGCACCCAGGACCGCATGTCCCTAGCGATCGACGAGCTGAACCGGCGCGGAGCGGCGCGTGCGGAGGCGAACGGCACGACCTACACGCCGTTCACCGCCGCGGACATCTCGGGCGACCTCCGCATGGTCGTAGACCTGCCGTCGGCCAAACGCGACGGAACCCCGGCAGAGTTCCAGATCTGCCTGTCCTGCCAGAAGATCATGCTCGCCTACGAGCGGATCTTCCCGAACATGCGCCTGGAAGTCGTCAACCGAGCTGGAGAGAGGCTGTACCCGCTGTGAACCAACCGAACGGCACCCCGAGCGAGCGCATCGACGCGATCTTCGACCGCGTCTGTGCGAACGGTCTGCGCCGCGGATCCGTGGCGGGCGCGTCCGACGACCAGATCGACCAGATGGCCGCCGAGCAGGGCGTGGAGCGGGTTCCCGAGGCGGTGCGCGAGGTGCTGCGGATCATGGGTGTCCAATCAGGACTGTGGCTCGCCGGCACCGCGTTCGGCGTCGGCGCGATGACCGCGGAACGCAAGCGGCACGCCGTCGCCACCCTCAACGGCCTCGAGAACCACGAACTGACCGACCCCCGCGGCCTCCTCGCGCTCACCGCGCACCAGGGCTACGCCTACCACGTCGTCGACGGCGCCGACCTGGGCCAGGACGATCCGCCCGTCTGGGACGTCGTCGAGGGCGAGGGCGCGCGCAAGGCGTGGGACAGCGTGAGCGACTGGTTCGCGGGCACCGCGCCCAACGTCACCGACCTCCGCGACATGCTGGAGATGATGGAGGAGATGGGCAAGCAGCCGCCGAAGTGGGCCGAGTACGTCGAAACGCGCCAGTCGTGACCGTTTTTCCTTTGTGCGGCAAGGAGTGAAGCACGTGCAGTACGACATCGCGGTCGACGGCGACAAGGCGTTCCGGCTCGAACCGGGCGCGGACGCCACGGCGTCGCGGTACGAAACGCTGCTGGGCGCCGAGATCTGGCGCGTCACCGACGAGAGCGCGGCGCCGACCGAGCTGGATCCGTTGCAGGGCACCGTGGGTGACGAACGGCTGATCCTCCTCCGCGAGCTGCCGCGGTTGCCCGGTGCGTGGCCGCAGTACCCGTCGATGGGACCCGGCGACACCTCGCCGCCCAGCAACACCCCGATCCGCGACGAGGTCGAGGCAGCCATCGTCGCGCTCGCCCCGGACGGCTGGCAGCGAGTCGACCTCCAGTGCCGCGTGATGGCCAGGCGGATGGAGGTCGAGGCGACGGTCACCATCGACGGCACGACGCGCGTGTGGGCGCCGCCGGTGATGGTCAGCCAATGGTTGCACCGCCTGCGGATGCGGGAGTTCCACAGCAGCATGGGCGTCTGGTTCACCGTGACGTACGCGTTCGTGGCGGACGGCGAAACCGAACGTCACTTCTTCATCGACGGCCCGCCGGAGTGGCAGCTCAAGCCCGACTACGGCACCGCACTCGACCTGGCCGCCGACGAGTTGCGCCTCCTCCCGACCAGGCCGGAGCAGGTACCGGACTGGATGTGGCGGGCGGCGGGCAAGATCCAGCAGCGGGGCCGGGTCAGCAAGCTCCACCCGCCGGAGCAGACCGGACCCTCGCTGGAACTGGCGCGCGCCTTCGACGTGATCGAGGACGGCAAGGGCATCTGGTACCGGCCGATGGTCGGGGGCAGGGAGTGGTCCCTGCTGCTGGCGTACCTCGAGGCCGCCCCTGTCGTCCTGTCGTCCCGAGGCTCCTCGAAGGACCTCTACACGGGCGGCGAGGACCAGGTCGTGCCGCTGGCGTTCCAGACCGACGGCATCTGGACCTGGCCCGCGAGCGTCGCCTACTACCTGCGTGAACACCAGATCCCGCCGCAGTTGGCGCTGGTCGACCACATCCGCCAGCGACGGTACGAACTCCCGACCGTCACGGAGATCGCCAAGGCCCGCGCCTCAGCACTCGCGATGGGCAGGCCTTTCCACGAGAACCAGATCGAAGCGGCGTTCCAGAAGGCACTCGACCCGCTGCGCCTGGTGATCACCCGAGTCCAGACCAGCCCTCGCTTCTACAGCCTGGGACACCACCGCGAACAAGCGTGGTGCATCGTCCGCGACGACGAAGACTTCTACGAGGTCTACTGGGCGGAGCGCGCCCACAACGAGAAGCGCGAGCGGTTCGCGGACGTCCGCAACGCCGTCACGTACCTGATCGGCCAGCTGATCGAGAACCAGGACGCCCTGCGCTTCGAACTGGACGAGGACCTCCCGCCCTGGCAGTCCCCGTACCAGGTGAGCTCAGACCAGGACCCGCGGCTCGACACGATGACCGAGGTCCGCCTGACGAAGGTCGAGGACCTGTTCGTCCACCGCTACGGCAGCCAGGACGGCAACCTGGCGTACGAGACCGAGATCCAGTCGGATCGCGAACACCACCTCTACCGCCTCAAGGGTCCCTGGACCCTGATCACGGCACTGAACGCCGACGGCGTCCGCGTTTACGTCCTCCCCGGCCCGTTCACGGAGTTCCCCGATCACATCGAGGACTTCACCCTGCACCCTGGCCTCCCGCCGGTGACGGACTCCCTGCGCGAGCAGGCCCGCCGCCAGATCCCGGACACCTGGCTGTGGTGCGCGGACCCCGAGGTGAACCCGAACTTCATCCAGGGCATCCCGGACGCCACCCTCTTCGGCGCCTACGAGGTAGCTGAAACGGGCGAACTGACCGGCAACACCTACCTGAACCCCAACTACCGGCCGGGCCCAGCCAGGCGAGGCTTCCCAGAACCCCTGGCCGACCTCGACGTGGTCCTCGGCTACGTCGCCTGCGGCTGGTCCCCTCAGGAAAGCCTGCTGCCCGCCACCCTCGACTCGCGCCTGATCGCGGAGACCGACGGCCAGGGCAACCTGCGCATCGGCGTCACCCAGGACGGCCGCCGCTTCCTGGCGGTGTGGACGGCCCCAGGCCACCTGCCCCCGCAAGCCTCGACCCCGATGGAGACGACGGGCCGAGAACTGGTCCCGGTCCTGGCGGGCACCACGCTGGTGATCAACCCAGGCGGCGTCCTGGGCGTGGAACTCCCAGGCGACGACCTGATCGCAGCAGCACAAAACGCCCGCTAGCCGAGCACCACCCGAACCAGCCCGGCATTGCCGAAGACGAGCCCGAGCGCGAACAACATCCACCCGGCGCGCGCCCTCAACAGCCGCGCGCTGGGCGACCCCTGCGCGCGTGCCTGAGCGTTCAACGCCTCGGCTCGCAACACGCAGGCGAGCACGCCGACCCAGACCACGAAGGCGCCCAGGAAGACGGGGTGGCCGAAGATCCCGCCGACCAGCAGCCCGATGAGGATCGGGGCGAAGACCGCGATCCAGAGCGTCCGGAAGAGCAAACCCCATCGACAGGTGCCGGTGGTGGCCACACCATCCTGCGCTCGCCTAGCGCACCAACAGCAGGTCCGCTGATCACGTGATTCTTCGGGCACCTTCAACGCAAGTCGAAACGGTCCAGCTCAGACAGTCTCGCGACCGTTCTTTTAGGGGAGTCCGCTCGCTCGAAACGCCGCCGACATCTCGGCGGAGTCCGCCGTCGAGATGCACAATTTCGCGCAGATGGGTCGCGAGTGAGATACGACCGCGGGTTCACCGGCCGCTCGGAGATCTGGAAGGACACCAGCCCTGACGAACTGTTCCAGCACACCACCTGATGAGACGTTGGCGGGCGAGTGTGTCTGCGGCCCGGTTCTGCGATCAATTGGTCGGGGCGCGGCCTCTGAGATGGTCGCGTTGTCGTAGGAATCTCTTCAACTGCCGACCGGTGTCAGCGTTGGCCTCGACCAGGTATTGGGCGATGCATCACTTGATGCCGTGCTCCACAGCCACTGTGGGTGCACGAGTCAAGCATTTCCGAGTTCTCCGTCGTCAAGCTGTTGGAGCGTTGATCCCGCACTGCGACTATGAACGAGGGCTGCCGCGCGTCGCATCACCTGACGGGGGACAGGGGCTGGAGCAGTGGAAATGGGCGCGACCGAGGTGCTGCGGCTCTTCCGGAGCAACGCTCTGCTCGAAGCGAGTAGATGGTGCCCCGCCAAGGCGTCACACAGATCTGCTCACCACACCGGCCAAACGCCTGACCGGCAGATTGTGCTTGAGAGCAGCTTCGTTGTGGATCAGTCGCAGGGTGGGCGATGAACGGTCAGGCGAAGTGCGGCACATGCGCCCCGGTCGTCCGCGCGTACCGCTGTGAGTAGACCCACTCATCGCGCCTGTGGTGGCCTTCCCGAACCTCGGACTGCTGCTCGGCAACATGCACCCACCGCTCGCCAGGAGTACTGCAAGGCCGCGTTCGACGCCGTCAGCCCATCGCTGCAGATCGGCTGAGGTGTAGCTGGCCCGCTTCAGGCCGGAGAGAGGCTCGGCGCTTTCGTCGTACCTGGTGCGACACCGGACTTACCGACCTCACCTACCTGGGCACCCGTCGCGAGGTCCTCGATGAAACTCCGCACCTGGATCACCACCGCCATGCGCGACTGGCCCCGCACCACCTCACAATCTGATCGGTCTACGCCGGGTTCTCCGCGACGGCGAGGTAGTCCGTGTAGATCTGCGGCGACCCCGAGAACGAGGCCAGCTGCTTCCACTCCTCGTACATCTGCTTGGTGTCGCGGTGAGCGGCCGCGAACTCCGCGGCCTCGCCGGTGGCGATGTCGGGCTCCGGGTAGAAGACGTCCAGCGCGTCCAGGCTCGCGATCTCCATCATCATCACGTACTGGTCGAGGCGGTTGCCCCGCTCGCCCTTGAGCACGTGGAACCGCCAGTCCGGGTAGTCGTCGATCCGGTGGTGGTTCTCGGCGATGAAGCGGTCGAACATCTCCTCGGTCACGCCGGCGCGCAACGCCAGGTTGTGGATCCCGATGACGCGCGCGACGGGCTCCTCGGCCGGACGGTCGCGGTAGCGGGGGCCTGGCGTGACCGTGCTCCGCGGGTTGTCGGCCAGCAGCCGGTAGTCGGTGAACAACGTCGGCAGCTCGCCGAACGTGCCCAGCCGCCGCCATCGCGCCAGTACGTCCTCCGCCTCGGGGTGCTCCGCCCAGAACTGCCGGGCCAGCTCGGTCTGCTCACCTCGGGCCGTGACGTAGAGGTCGCGTTGTTCGGCGCTCTCGATCTCGAACAACATCAGGTACTGCCCGGTCCGCTCGCCGCGCAACCCGCGCAGCAGCGTCCACCGCCAGCCCGGGTACACGGGCAGGTGAACGCCTTCAGCGCGCACGAAGGTCTCGAACTCCTCCGGCGTGACGCCGGCCTCCGTGTCGATGGCGATGTAGTGGAAGGTGAACACCGACGAGCGTCCCATTGCGTCCAATCCTCGGGCCGGGAAGGGAACGCGCGTCCGCCGGGCACGACCCCTTGCACCCCATCCTTCCGGAACGATGCCCTGCTCGACGAGCAGAGCATCGTTCCGGTGGGGGTCGAGCGTCAGCCGCCTGCCTCACGCGACGCTGCGGCGGGCTTCGGAGTTCCCTCGACCACAATCGGCCCGAACTGGATCGAACCGAGGTCGAGCAGCCACCACGCGAGCGCGACCACGGCCGCGATGACGACGATCGCGAAAAGCATCCGCAGGAGCGCCGCCCAGGTGTTGGTCATCCGGTGGATCAGGGCCGGCCACGAACCGGGGTCCTCTTGTGCGTTCATCGGGCTGTTCCTCTTTCCGTGGTCACTGTGATGCGGTGATGTCCATTGAAGACCACGTTGAGGTGCCTAGAACAATTTTTCAGCTGCTTTCGGGATTGCGGTGGAATGCTTTCCGAATCTTTTCCGCAGGTGTTCGGAAAAGTTTGGACGGCTGGCGGAAAGTTTGCCGCAGGTTTGCGCCGCGTCGGCAACTTTGCGGAAAAGATTCCGTCGTGCAGGCGGTCTTCTGTCCACTTTCCTGAGCCTTGCGGGATGGAATACCGCCGGTTAGGTGCTGCGCGGCTTCATCGGTTAGGCTTTCGGCCCCCCAGCTGATCTTCGCGTAAGCCGAGGAGTTCTCGATGGCGGTTCTTTCTGAATCGTCCCTGCACACCCGACGTGGTTTGCGCAGGCAAGGCATCGTCCACGTCCGGGAGACCCCGCTCGGGGAGCTGCTCCACATCGGCCGTGACGACGGCCTGTTCACCGTGCTGGCCAAGCTGCACTGGCACGCGTGCCGTGCCATCGACACGCTGCCCGTCGACGACGTCGTCAGGCAGGTGATCAGGTATGCCTGCAACATCCCGCGTGACACCGAACTGAACAGGTTGAACTACGGCGATCGGCTGGCGTTGCTCGAAAGGCGAAACCTCGGCTCCCGAGGCTGGGCGAAGAGCACGCACGAAAAGCAGGTGCCCGGCTATGTGAAGAGCATTTGGGCGCAGTGGCAGCAAGGTCGTAACCAGCCGATGCCCGCTGAACTGCTCGACGCGGCCGTGCGGGCGGAAGAGAGGCACGACAAGTTCGGGACCGATGTCAAAATCGAGGTGTCCTCGGACGACGTCGATGCTCTACTCTTCGACGCCAACAGTGCGGACGTGAAAGGGCTGGAACGTCTGCTTCCGCAGATGACACTGTTCTTCGAGGTCAGTCCGTCCAGGTACATGGTGACCGTGCAGACCGGGAAACACGAGCAACTGCCGGTTTTCACGACTCAGAAGAAGTTCGAGGAGTACGCCGACCCCAGCCGCCTGCGGGCAAGGGAACCGGGGCGCGTGGTGCTCCAGTTGCTGGCCGGCTACCCGGAAGTCGGCCTGTCGCTGAACCCGATCGTCGGATGCCGCCGGCACCTGCACTGGACCGCGGAGGACGTGGCTCGGCTACGGCGCGAACTGCTGCAGAGGGAGGTTTGAGGTGGACGGGTTCTCGGTCGACATCGCCGAGTTGCAGTCGGTGGAGGGCAAGTACCGCGACATCGCGGCCACCGTCCGCGGTGACAACGTGTGGAAGTTCGACATCGACACGGAGCGCTGGCCGGACGGCGATCCACTGCGCGCGGCTGTGGAGACCTACCAGCGCAGCCTGAAGGCGGCGCGAGACCGCCTCTGCGCTCGCACCGACCGCATGGCGACGCTGTTGCGGGAGACCGCGGACACCTACGCGGGAGTGGACGAGAAACTCGTCGAACGGATGAGATCGCTGGGGGCGGGAGAAAGCTCTTGATCGAGGAGATCCCCACCGGCAACAGTGGGCCGACTCTGCGGCTCGGGAGCTCCGGACCCGACGATGCCGAGCAGCCTCCCGGCAACCCGAGCAGGCTTCGCGCGCTCGCGGAAACGGTCGTCGCGCAGCGCGCACCCCTGGCCGACGCCGCCGACAGGGTTCAGGGTGTCGGCACCACGCACTGGTCGAGCGTCGCACGGGACGGCTACGTCCTCCGGCGTGACGACTTGGCCAAGCAGTGGCGCGCCGCGAGGGACATCCACGCGGCGGTCAGCGCGCGGGTCAACCAGCACAACGGGTTCCTCCACGAGTTGCCGCACCTCTGGGAGGTCTACCGCACCAGCCCGGAGAACCGCCTGCACGTGAAGGAGTTGC
Source organism: Lentzea sp. CA-135723 (assembly GCF_050936595.1). Lineage (NCBI taxonomy): Bacteria > Bacillati > Actinomycetota > Actinomycetes > Pseudonocardiales > Pseudonocardiaceae > Lentzea > Lentzea sp. CA-135723. Next base: position 7,012,059 of record NZ_JBNJMK010000001.1, read on the forward strand.
ACGACGGCAAAGCCGCCGAGCTCGCCGCTTTCCTCCTGGAGCAGGCGGCGAAGCTCGACGATCTCGCCCCGGCGGAAGCGGCGACCGAGGAGCCGATCGCCCGGTTCACCCCGAAACCCCGGCCGAAGCCGGTCGCGGTGACCGCTGTCGAACCTGAGGCCCGCGAGGAACCGCGACCGGGTGACTCCGACCAGGAGGAACCGGACGCAGTCCAGGAGGACGTGCCGCTCGACGAAGCTGCGCCGGACCCGGTGGCGCAGTTCGAACAGCGGCTGCGTGAGCGCGAACTGCTCACCGAAGCCCTGCAGAACGGCCGAAGAGTGGAGCGCATCCCATACCACGGCCTGATCGCGTGAGCGGTGGCGACGACCGCCGGACACACGTGAGGGCCGTGACCAGCTGGTCACGGCCCTCACGTGTTGATTTCAGTGCCCCCGGCAGGATTCGAACCTGCGCTCCCGCCTCCGGAGGGCGGTGCTCTATCCCCTGAGCTACGGGGGCCGTAGCTACGTGGAAGATCCTAGCGCACGACCGCCACCCCGTTTCACACCTACCCCCTCCGGCGGCTCGCGCGTGACGCCCGTCACGTAGCCGCATGTGCGGGAATACGTCGAATTGCACTCATGCGCATGTCGCTATATGTTCCGAAGCATGGGTCACGGGCATGGGCACGGATCGGCGAGCGGGCAGCACGCCGGCAAGTTGTGGATCGCGTTCGGGATCGGCGCGGTCTTCATGGTGGTGGAGTTCGTCGTCGGGTTCGCGACGTCCTCGCTGGCGTTGATCTCCGACGCCGCCCACATGCTGACCGACGTGCTCGGGGTGGGCATGGCGCTCGCCGCCATCATGGTGGCGCGCCGGGCCAAGGCGGGGAAGAACCGCACGTTCGGGTTCTACCGGGCCGAGGTGCTGGCCGCGCTGGCCAACGCCGTGCTGCTCTTCGGGGTGGCCGGGTACGTGATCTACGAGGCCGTCGGGCGGTTCCAGGACCCGCCGTCGGTGGCCGGGTGGCCGGTGCTGATCGCGGCCGCGCTGGGGCTCGGGGCCAACCTCGTCAGCTTCAGCGTGCTCAGGGAGGGCGCGAAGGAGAGCATCAACGTCAAGGGTGCCTACCTCGAGGTCCTGGCTGACCTGATCGGGTCTGTCGGTGTGCTGGTCTCGGCCCTCGTCACGATCACGACGGGGTGGAAGTACGCGGACCCGATCATGGGTGTGCTGATCGGCATCTGGGTGTTGCCGCGGACGTACGGGCTCGCCAAGAACGCCCTGCACATCCTCTTCCAGCACGCGCCCGAGCGGTTGGACGTGACGGAGATGCAGGTCGCGCTGACGGAGATCGAAGGCGTCACCGAGGCGCACGACCTGCACGTGTGGACGCTCACCAGCGGCATGGAGGTGTGCTCGGCGCACCTCGCCACGGCGGAGAACGCCGATCACGAGAACGTGTTGAAGGCCGCTCAGGCGTTGCTGGCCACCAAGTACCGCATCGAGCACGCCACGTTGCAGGTGGAGGGCGGCTCGTCAGCGCAGCGGTGCCGGGAGCTTTCCTGGTGACGCGGGCAGGTCGCGGACCCCGTCCTTAGTGGACTGCGCGCCCGTTCGTGACGGAACGAGCGGGCTGCGGGGCAGCGGCACGGTCACCCACGCGCGGCCTCGGTCGAACGGCACCACAACAGCCTCCCCAAGGACCGCGCACGAACTGCCAAGATCTCATCGAAGTATGTCTGAAAGGGATAGATCCTTTCAGGTGAACGGGAAAGGCCGCGCTCCGTGACGGAACGCGGCCTTTCCTGCGAGCATCAGGACCAGTTGGGCGTTACAGCCCAGTGCACTGTCCTGCCTTCGGACCCTTCACGTCGTTCGCGAAGCCGTTGTTCGATGGCACCGGGGTGTTGCCCGTGCAGGACAACGGCCCGCCGACCGACGTGGCCGCCACGACTGACCTGGTCTTGTTCCCCGTCAGTGACACAGGGCCACCAACGGTGGTGTTCTCCAGCGCCACCTCGGTCGCGGAGGCGTTCACCGACACCGGGCCGCCGACCTTGGTGCCGACGAGCACCACCGAGGCCGCGCTCGACGCCGACAGCGGACCCTTGATCTCGCCGCCGAAGACGTAGAGCGTGGCGCCACTGGCGACGGTCACCGGGCCGTTGATCGTCGCACCGTCCACATAGGTCACGCCCTTGACCTGCAGCGGACCGCTGACCGTGCCGGTCACCGTGGTGGTGGGGGCCGCCAGCGGCTTCGAGAGCAGCTCGAACTCGGACAGCGTCACGTCGCCGGAGAACTCCAGCCGGTAGAAGTTGTACCGGCCGGGCGACGCGATCTTGAACGAGCGCGTGTACTGCTGCCACTGGAAGTTCTCACCGGACCGCTTGTCGACCGTCGACCACGTCTTGCCGTCGTAGGAACCCTTGAGCTCCCAGGCCGAGGGCGACGTGCCCGTCTTGCCGTTGGTCAGCGTGTAGAACTCCGCCTTCTCCTTGACGTCGGAAGGCTTGAAGTCGAACGACTTCACCACCGCGGACGTCCCGGAGTTGTTGTCCACGAGCGCACCGGTGGACACACCCGACGCCACGTCGCGCAACGGCGTCGGAACGGCGTTGCCCGTCGTGATCGAGTCCGGCACGTCGTTCGCGCCCGTGCCCCAGGCGGACGCCTTCGGGCCCATGTCGAAGTCGATCGTCGCGCCGGCCGAGAGCAGGTCGTGCGGCAGCGACGTCTTGTTCCACGCCTTGCCGTTGACCTTCACGCCCTGCACGTAGATGTTCTTCGCGCTGTTCTTCGGCGCGTTGATGACGAGCTTCTTGCCGTTCTCCAGGTTCACGGTCGCCTTGGTGAACAGCGGCGAACCGATCGCGTAGGCCGGCTTGCCCATCTGCAGCGGGTAGAAGCCGAGCGCCGAGAAGAGGTACCAGGCCGACATCTCGCCGTTGTCCTCGTCGCCCGCGTAGCCCTGGCCCTCCTGCGAGCCCACGTACAGGCGCGACAGGATCTCGCGCACCTTCTCCTGGGTGCCGGAGGGCTTGCCCGCGTAGTTGTACATGTAGGCGATGTGGTGCGACGGCTGGTTGGAGTGGCCGTACTGGCCCATCCGCACGTCCCGCGCCTCGACCATCTCGTGGATCACGCCGCCGTAGCCGCCGGGGAACTTCGCGGTCTCGGGCAGGGTGAAGAACGAGTCCAGCTTCTGGGCGAGCTTGTCCCGTCCGCCGTACAGGTTCGCGAGACCCTGTCCGTCGTGCGGCACCGTGAACGCCATGTTCCAGCCGTTGGTCTCGGTGTAGTCGTACCGCCAGTCCTGCGGGTTGTACTTCGCCGGGTCCTCGACGCGCCACGAGCCGTCGACGTTGCGTCCCTGGAAGAAGTCGATCCGCTTGTCGAACGTCAGCACGTAGTTCTGGGCGCGGTTGAGGAAGTACTCGTACTCCTCGGCGTACCGCTTCTCGCCCGTCTTCTCGTGCAGCGCCTTCGCCATCGACGCGATGCCGAAGTCGTTGAGGTAGCCCTCGATCGCCCACGACCACGCCTCGTCCAGCTGGTCGTTGCCGGTGTAGCCGAGGAAGATCGACTTGTCCATGCCCTTGCGGCCGACGTTGTTGCTCGGCGGCACGACGGACGCGTTCTTCACCGCGGCGTCGTAAGCAGCCTTGATGTCGAAGTTGCTGACGCCCTTGAGATACGCGTCGGCGAACGCCACGTCGGAGCTCGTACCGGTCATCAGGTCCGCGTAACCGGGGGAGGACCAGCGCGAGATCCAGCCGCCGTCCTTGTACTGCTGGACGAAGCCCTCGGCCATCTCGCCCGCCTTGGAGGGCGTGAACAGCGAGTAGGCGGGCCAGGTCGTGCGGTAGGTGTCCCAGAACCCGTTGTTGACGTAGACCTTGCCGTCGACGATCTTGGCGCCGGTCTGGGTCGGCGTGTTCTGGCCGGTCCCCGGCGACACCGGCGACGCGTACTTGGTGACACCGCCGACGTTCTCGAAGCCCGAGTTCGGGTACAGGTACAGGCGGTAGAGGTTGGAGTACAGCGTGATCAGCTGGTCCTCGGACGCGCCCTCGACGGAGATGATGCCGAGGACCTTGTCCCACGCGGCCTGCGCCTTGTCGCGCACCGAGTCGAACGTGTCCGAACCCTTGACCTCCTGCTCCAGGTTCGACTTCGCCTGGTCGACGGAGATCAGCGAGGTGGCGATCCGCAGCTCGACGGTCTTGTCGCCGAACGAGAAGTAGCCGCCCACGTTGTCCCGGCCCATGCCGGTGAGCTTGCCGCTCGCCGTCACGGCCTTGTCGACCTTGCCGTAGACGAACAGGCGGGTCGCGCCGGTGGAGAGGCCGCTCTTGACGTCCGAGTAGCCCGTCACGACACCGTTGGCGGCGTCGAGGGTGACCCCGCCGTTGTTGTTCACGTTGTCGAACACGAGGTTCTTCTGGGCCCCGTCGTTGAACGTGAACCGGAAGACCGCCGCGTGGTCGGTCGGCGCGATCTCGGTCTTCATGCCGTTCTCGAACGTCACGCCGTAGTAGTGCGCTTTCGCGACCTCGTTGTCGTGCTTGAACGGCAACGCCCGCAGCGCGCGGTCCTGCGTCGGCGCCTTGTCCGACGGCATGACCTGGAACGTCTGCCGGTCACCCATCCACGGGCTGGGCTCGTGCGAGGTGGTGAACGCCTGCAGCGTCGGCAGGTTCTGCGCGTTGTTGCGCTGCGCGTACTCGTACAGCCAGCTCTGCGAACCCGCGTTGGTCATCGGGGTCCAGAAGTTGAAGCCGTGCGGCACCGCCGTCGCCGGGAAGTTGTTGCCCCGCGAGAAGGAACCGTTCGAGTTCGTGCCACGCGTGGTCAGCACGTAGTCGGAAGGCTTCGCGTACTGCTTGGTGACGACGTCGCCGATGCGGATGTCGTCGTACCAGGCGGCGAGGTCCGTCGGGCCCTTCGGACCGTCGTAGGCGACCAGGATCCGCTTGATCGTCTTGCCGGCGGCGACCGCGCCGATCGTGGACGCGACCTTGTTCCACTGGTTGGTGTAGAGGAACTTGCCCGCGCCCTGGCCCTGCGGCGACAGCGTCGCGCCGTGCTGGTCGACGGCCTTGAGGTCGCTCAGGTACGTGCCGTCGGAGAACGCGAGGTCCACCGACGAGTACGTGCTCGGGTAGGTCAGGTTGTCGGTGATGAACTCCGGGAAGATCATGTACGACAGCTCGGTCTTGGCCGTGACGGGCACGTCGACGTCGAAGACCTTGTTGTAGCTGTACGCCCTGCCGTCCGCGGTGTGGCGGCCCTGGGTGCGGAACGCCTTGACGCCCGTCCAGCCGGCCCGCGACTTGGCCGTGTAACCGCCCGTGGGGCCGTTGCCGACCACGCTGCGCATGTTGGGCGCCGGCGGGTTCGTGGAGCCGTCGGAGAGCTGCACCTCGGCGAGCTGCACGATGTTCGTGGAGCCGTTGTTCAGCGTCACGTCCAGCTTGTAGTGCTGGAACGACTGCGGCGCCGCGATCTCGTAGGTCTTGGTCTGGAAGCGCTCGGGGAACGTCTCGCCGGCGCGGGTGTCGAGCACCGTCCAGTCGGTTCCGTTGGCAGAGCCCTGCAGCGTCCAGTTCTTCGGGTCGCGCTCGGGGGAGTCGTTGGCCGACGAGAGCGCGTACTTCTTGATCGTGCGGGCCTCGTCGAACTTGAACGTCGCCCAGCCGGTGGTGGCGAAGACGAGCCACTTGGTGTTGACGCTGCCGTCGACGAGGTTCTCCTTCACCTCGCCCGACTCCGCGTACTCGCCGTTGGCCTTGACCTCGACGACCTTGTCCGAGACGTTGCCGGGGATGCCCGAGCCGTCCGAACCGATCACGCCGGACGCCTTCGGGTTGCCCGACGCGTCGGTCTCGACCGTGTTCGACCACGAAGGCTGTGGCTGACCGTCCTCAAAGGACGACGAAAAACCCACTCCTGGCTCCTCTGGTGCGGCGGCCGCGTAGCCGTTGGTGACGCCGCTCACCAGTGTCGCAGTAATCGCAACGCTCAACAGGGTTGTAGTACGTCTCTTGCGCAGGTGCCTCATTGCAACCCTTCCGCCCGCCTGCCCCATGTGCCAGGGAGCGTTTCTGCACGTGACATCGTTGTCAAGGGACAAGACGGGAATTGTCGTGCAACCTGTCCTCTCCACAGTTGCGGGTATTACCTGGCGATCAAGATCTAGAATCGGCCGGTGAGCGACCGCAAGCCGCCAGAGGTGGGTACACCAGCGGGCATGCGCGTGCTCAACCAACGCGCTGTGCTCGACCTGTTGCGCCGTCTGGGTGCCGCCACCCGCCCGCAGATCGCCAAGGACACGGGCCTGTCCAAACCGACCGTCGGCCAGGCGCTGGTCGATCTCGAACGGCACGGCCTGGTGCGTCCGATCGGCCGCACGACGGCAGGTCCTGGCAGGTCGGCGATGGTCTACGAGCCCAACCCCGCGGCCGGGTACGTGCTGGGCGTCGACATCGGCCGCGAACGGATCCGGGCGGCGCTGGCCGACCTGGGTGGGGCCGTGGTGGCCAGGGTGGACGAACGCAACCGCAGCCGCTCGGCCGCAGCCCTCGTGCGGACCGTCACCGACCTCGCGGCGCGTACCGCGGCGGATGCTGGGATCGCTCTCACGGACGCCGTGGTGAAGGTGATCGGCAGCCCCGGCGTGATCGACCGGCGGACGCGGGTCGTGCGGCACGCGCCGCAGTTGCCCGGCTGGGAGTCCGACGGCGTGCTGGACGGGCTGGAGGCCGCGCTCGGGCCGGTCGTGCTGGTGGAGAACGACGCGAACCTGGCCGCGTTGGGGGAGCACGTGTACGGCGCCGCCCGCGACGCGCGGGTGTTCGTGTGCGCGACCGTCGGGACCGGCGTGGGCATGGGGATCGTCGTGGACGGCGTGCTGTTCCGCGGCGCGCACGGGGCGGCGGGCGAGGTCGGGTTCCTGCCGTTCGGACCGTCCGGTTCGGACGTCCGACGTGGACAGTTCGAGGACGCGACGTCGGCCGGTTCCGTTGTGGCGGCGGCACGGGAGCGCGGACTGACGGCGCGCACGGCCCGTGAGGTGTTCTCGCAGGCGCGGTCAGGTGACGCTCGTGCGCTGGAGGTCGTGCGGCTGGAGGCGGAGCGGATCGCGTTCCTGGTGGCCGCCGTGACCGCGGTGATCGACCCGGAGCTGGTGGTGCTGGGCGGCGGTGTCGGCTCGAACGTCGACCTGCTGCTGGAACCCATGGAGGCCGCGCTGCGCACGATGACGCCGTTGGCGCCGCGGATCGTGGCGGGCTCGCTGGGTGACGGAGCGGTGCTCTCCGGAGCCATCGCGATGGGCCTGGAGGCCGCACGTGAATTGGTCTTCGAAGTTACTCTCTGAGAGTAGTTGAGCACCCCTCACCTGGTAGTTCACTCAATTGTCGTAACTGTTAACGGCGTTTTGTGGCTTAGCGTTACCGACACCTCCACCTGGAGGGTTGTGTCCTTCCGTTGCAAGGGGAGTCGGTAGGGGGATGCGGGGGACGTAGCCCCCTACCGGCCGTGCACTGGGCAGGTGCCGCGCCCGCACCACCATCAGCCTGCCCAGTGCGCAACGGGGCTAACGGGGCGTCGGGCGGTGAACGTTCGCCGCCGTCGACTCCCTGTGGGTGGAGTCGGCGATCCAGCTGCCGGGGATGGACGTGTCGAGCACGCCCTGCTCCAGCCAGGTGTAGTCGCCGTCGAGCACCTGGGAGGCGAGCGCCTGGTCGCTGTCGTCGGTGTTCTTCCAGAGCTTCTCGAACAGCTCGTCCACCCGGATCCGCGCCTGCTTGGCGAACGCGTCGGCGAGCGCGAGTGCGTTGGGGTTCTTGTCCTGCTGCGCACGCACGCAGGCCGCGGAGATCGCGAACAGCTCGGCGCCGATGTCCACGATCCGGCTGAGGAACCGCTGCTTGCGCTCCATCTTCCCCTGCCACCGCGACATGGCGTAGAACGTCTGCCGCGCCAGCTTGCGCGCCGACCGTTCGGTGAACCGCAGGTGCTTGGCGAGCGGCCCGAACTCCGTGTAGCCGACGGGTGTCTGGCCCTTGCCCACGGCGAGCGTCGGCAGCCATTTGGCGTAGAACGCGCCCGCCTTCGCGGCGGCCTTCACCTTGGCGTTGCGGTCGGCGTCGGGGTCGATGATGTCGCCGGCGACCGACAGGTGCGCGTCCACCGCCTCCCTGGCGATCAGCAGGTGCATGATCTCCGTCGAGCCCTCGAAGATGCGGTTGATGCGCAGGTCTCTCAGGACTTGCTCGGCCGCGATGCCGCGTTCTCCTCGTGCCGCCTGGCTCTCGGCCGTCTCGTAGCCGCGGCCGCCGCGGATCTGGACCAGCTCGTCGGCCACCAGCCAGGCCTTCTCGGACGCGTAGAGCTTGGCCAGTGCCGCTTCGATGCGGATGTCGTGGCTGCCGGCGTCGGCCAGTTCGGAGCTCAGGTCGAGAACGGCCTCCAGGGCGTACGCGGTGGCGGCGATGTAGGCGATCTTGCCCGCGATGGCCTCGTGCTTGCCCACCGGAAGGCCCCACTGGATGCGTTCGCCGGACCACTCGCGGGCGATCTTGAGGCACCACTTGGCACTTCCCGCGCAGAGGGCGGGGAGGCTCAGCCGGCCCGTGTTGAGGGTGGCCAGGGCGATCTTGAGGCCGGCGCCCTCCTTGCCGATGACGTTCTTCTTGGGAACCTTGACGTCGTGGAACCTGGTGACGCCGTTCTCCAGGCCGCGAAGGCCCATGAAGGCGTTGCGGTTCTCGACGGTGATGCCCTCCGCGTCCGCCTCCACGACGAACGCCGTGATGCCCTTGGGCGTCTGGGCCATGACCACGAGGAGGTCGGCCACGACTCCGTTGGTGGTCCAGAGCTTCACGCCGTTGAGGACGTAGTCGTCGCCGTCCTCGGTGGCCGTGGTGCCGAGCCTGGCCGGATCGCTGCCGACGTCCGGTTCGGTGAGCAGGAAGGCGGTGATCTCGCCCTTCGCGCACCTCGGGAGGAACTCCCGCTTCTGCTCCTCGTTGCCGAACATGGCGATCGGCTGGGGGACGCCGATGGACTGGTGAGCGCTCAGCATGGCGCCGATCGCCGGGCTGGCCGAGCCGACGAGCATCAGGGCCTTGTTGTAGTAGACCTGGGTCAGGCCGATGCCGCCGTACTCGGGTTTGATCTTCATGCCGAACGCGCCGAGGTCTTTGAGGCCCTTGAGGACGTCGTCCGGGATCTGGGCGTCGCGTTCGATGACGGTGTTGTCGATGTGCTGTTCGGTGAAGGTGTGGAGCTTGGTCAGGAAGGCTTCGCCTCTGCTGCGGTCTTCTTCGGAGCCGGTCGGGTGGGGGTGGATCAGGTCCAGGCGGAAGTGGCCGAGGAAGAGCTCCTTGCCGAAGCTCGGTCGCTGCCAGCGGGTTTCCCGTGCTTGTTCGGCGACCTGCCTGGCCGCGCGCTCGTCGACGGTCATGGGTTACCTCCCAGTAGGTGTGACCTACGTTACTCAGAGGTAGGCGGTTGTCCATGGGGTGCGCGGGTCGCCTTCGCGGTGGGTCGGCTTTGGTGCAAAGACTTTGACGAGCCGGGTCATTTCATCGCCGCTTCGCGTCGATAGAGATTGGGGCTTGACTTCGGGGCCCTTGCGAGGCGCTTGTCGGACCGGAAAAGGCCGGGCTGAAAAGAGGCCCGGCCGAGCCACAAGTGGTAGCACCTCGCACCCAAAGTCAAGCCCCAATCTCGTTGGTGCGTGGCTGAGTTGGGTGGGCACGTCACCACACCGGCTTGACGGCGCGTGAGGGAAGGACGCCTCGCCTTCGGCATTGCGTTGGGTCTTGGCTGGGCTCGGCTGCGCCATTGCCCTGAGCGCGCGCTCGGTCGGGCTCGCCTCCGGCTTCGCCAGGCCCTAAAGCCATCCTTGACCCGACTTGCCGTACCCGTCTCGCCCTGTCCGTCTCGCCCTGCACGGCGCTCCCCGCACCGCCGTAGGCAAAGCGAAAGGGCCGCCCCCGCAACTCCGGGGACGGCCCTCTCACGTGAACTTCGTGGCTACGGCAGCGGGGCGGCTCCGCGCTTCGCCAGGTAGTCCTTCATCAGCTCGGTCTCGGCCGACTGCGACTTCAGCATGTTGTCGGCCAGCGTGCGCACGAACGACTGGCCCGCCGCGGTCGAGGCGTACTCGGCCATCGGGGCCCCGCCCATGTGGTGGCGGAGCATCAGCTGCAGCCAGTACACGTCGAACTCCGTGCCCGCGGGGATGGTGCGGAGCTTGGTGAGCTCGTCGGTGGTGGCCATGCCGGGCATGATCGGCTTGCCGGCCTCCGGGGTGGTGGCGCCGTGGCCGTGGACGCCGGCCGCGTCCATCCACTTCATGTAGACGCCGGAGATGTTCTGCTCGTGCTCGTTCCACATCATCAGCCAGCCCTTCATCCGCCCCACCTGTTCGAGCTGGGTGGAGGAGATGTCGAAGGCGAGCTGGCGGATCTCCGGGTCGGTGGAGCGGTCGCGGGCGATGTTCGCCATCTGGATGCCCTGCAGGTGGTGCATGGACATGTCCTGGCAGAAGCCCACGTCCACGGAGCCCGATGCCGGGGCCGCGGAGGAGGTGGAGGAGCCGGGGAGCTTGACGAGGAGTCCGACGGCCGCGCCCAGGAGGAGCACGGCGAGGACCGCCGCGCCGATGACGAGGGTCCTGGCCACACCCGAAGGTGCGGTGGAGACCTCGTCCTCGGTCACGTCGTCGTCGGTGGGTGCGGTCATCAGCTCGACGGGGGCGTCGAGGCGGAACCCGACGCGGGCGGCATGCTCGGGTTCTGCTGCTGGCCCTCGGTGAGGGACTCGTCCTTGCCGCCGTCCATCGGCACGGCGTCGGCGCCCGGCTTCTCGGCCACGAACGGGGCCGGGTTGGCGAGGAACTGCGAGTTCTCGCAGGACGCGCCGACCTCGGGGTAGGTGTTCGGGTTGCGCAGCAGCGACGAGATGAACTGGTCGATGCGCTCGTCGTCGGCGTTGTCCAGCTTCAGCTGGTGACCCCAGGACTGCAGCGAGATCGGCTTGTCGAGGCCCGGGAACGGCGACAGCGCCATGTACGGGATGCCCTCGACCTTGACCTTCAGCTTGTTGAGCGCGTCGTCCTTGACCTGGTCGGGGTTGTACGCGATCCACACGGCGCCGTGCTCCAGGCCGTGGACCATGTTCTCCGTGCGCACGGCCTTGTCGTAGACGACACCGGTGCAGTCGGCCCACGTGGCGTCGTGCGGACCACCGAAGGCGGGAGTCTGGTCGTACGCGACGCGCTGCTCCGCGGTGACGTGGCGGGAGCCCTTGTACTCCTTGGACACGATGCCCGCGAGCTGCAGCGACGGGTCCTTGTTCGTGTCGGAGGGCTTCCACTTGGCCAGGGCGGCCTCCTTGACGTTGTTCTCGTGGATCTGCATGTACGCATATCCGAAAACACCGCCCGCGAGGGCCAGCACCGCCACAACCGCGATGATCGTGCCCCACGGCTTGGGCTTGCTCGCCACCACCGAGGAACGGGCTGCGGCCACGCTGTTGCGTGTGGCCTTCGTCTTCTTGCCGCTGGTCATGTCCGCCTCAGATGTCGTCCTGGTCAACCGGCGCCAGTGTAGGGACATCGTGTCTGATCACTGTCAGCGCAGGGCATTACCACGTCCGCGTTAACACTTGCCGTCTCACCCTCCGAGACCCGGTAACCCGGTCGAGACCTGCGACAACGCTTCTCTAAACTCTTCTGGCGTGACCCCTGAAGTGCTCGCCGATCTGGTCCGGACCACGGTTGCGCAGTTGCTGGCGGACCGAGGCCTTCCCGCCACCTCTCTGCCGGAGCAGGTGACGGTCGAGCGACCCAGGAACCCCGGGCACGGGGACTACGCCACGAACGTCGCGTTGCAGCTCGCCAAGAAGGCCGGTGTGCCGCCGCTCGACCTGGCGGCGTGGCTCGCCGAGGCCCTGCTCGCCCAGCCCGCCATCGCGAAGGCCGACGTGGCCGGTCCCGGCTTCCTGAACCTCACGATCGCCAGCGAGGCCCAGGGAGCGATCGTTCGTGCCGCCCTCGAGGACTTCTACGGCACCGGCTCCGAGCTCGTGAACAGGCGCATCAACCTGGAGTTCGTCTCCGCGAACCCGACCGGCCCGATCCACCTCGGTGGCGCGCGCTGGGCGGCCGTGGGCGACGCGCTCGGCAAGGTGCTGCAGGCCCGCGGCGCCGACGTCACCCGCGAGTACTACTTCAACGACGCCGGCGCGCAGATCGACAGGTTCGTCCGGTCGCTGATCGCCGCCGCCAAGGGCGAACCGGCCCCGGAGGACGGCTACGCGGGCACGTACGTGAGCGACATCGCCGCCGAGGTCCTGCGCCGCGAACCGGGGGCGCTCGGCGACCCCGAGACCGTGCGCAGGGTCGGCGTCGGGCTCATGTTCGAGGAGATCAAGCGCAGCCTGCACGAGTTCGGCACCGACTTCGACGTCTACTTCCACGAGGACTCGCTGCACCGGAGCGGTCGCGTGGACGAGGCCGTCGCGAGGCTCAAGGCCACCGGCTCGCTGTACGAGAAGGACGGCGCCTGGTGGCTGCGGTCCACGGACTTCGGTGACGACAAGGACCGCGTCGTCATCAAGAGCGACGGCGACCCGGCGTACATCGCGGGCGACATCGCGTACCTGGTCGACAAGCGCGGCCGCGGCTTCGACCTCTGCATCTACATGCTCGGCGCGGACCACCACGGCTACATCGCGCGCCTCAAAGCAGCGGCGGCCGCCCTCGGCGACGACCCGGACAGCGTCGAGGTGCTGATCGGCCAGCTCGTGAACCTCGTCAGCGACGGCCAGCCCGTCCGGATGAGCAAACGCGCGGGCACGGTCATCACGCTGGAGGACCTGGTCGACGCGGTCGGGGTGGACGCCGCCCGCTACGCCATGATCCGGTCGAGCGTCGACTCCAGCCTCGACATCGACCTCGACCTGCTGCGCAAGCACAACAACGAGAACCCGGTCTACTACGTCCAGTACGCGCACGCCCGCATCTCCGGCGTGCTGCGCAACGCCGCCGACCTCGGGGTCACGCAGGGGGACGACCTCTCCCTGCTGGTGCACGAGCGCGAAGGCGACCTGATCCGCACGATCGGCGAGTTCCCCAGGGTCGTCGCCACCGCCGCCGACCTGCGCGAACCCCACCGGGTGGCGCGCTACCTCGAAGAGCTCGCCGGCACCTTCCACCGCTTCTACGACCGGACGAACGGCGTCCGCGTCCTCCCCCAGGGCGACGAGGAGACCACCCCGCTGCACCAGGCGAGGCTGACCCTCTGCGCCGCCACCAGGCATGTTTTCGGAGCGGGCCTCGGCCTGCTCGGCGTCACCGCACCGGAGCGAATGTAATGCGAGCACACCCCGCCGGACCTCGGCACGCCGATGTCACGGCGCCCGGCAACACCGCCGGCGACCGTCCCTCCTCCACCGACCAGATCGACTTCCTGCACCCGACGGTGTGGCCCCGCAACGCCAAGCGCACCGACGCGGGCGTGCTGGAGCTCGCCGGCGTCGACGTGCGCGAGCTGGCCGAGCAGTACGGCACCCCGCTGTTCGTCATGGACGAGCAGGACTTCCGCGCGCGCTGCCGCGAGCACGCCGAGGCGTTCGGCGACCCGACGCTCGTGCACTACGCGTCCAAGGCGTTCCTGAGCGTGCAGGTCGCGAAGTGGGTGGCCGAAGAGGGCCTCTCCATCGACGTGTGCAGCGGCGGCGAGCTCGCCATCGCGCTCAGGGCCGAGTTCCCGGCCGAGCGGATCGCGTTGCACGGCAACAACAAGAGCGTTCCCGAGCTCGTCGCGGCCGTCGAGGCGGGCGTCGGCGGGATCGTCCTCGACAGCTACCACGAGATCGCGCGCCTCGACCAGATCGCGCGCGAACGCGGGGTGGTGCAGCCGGTGCTGATCCGCGTGACGGTCGGCGTCGAGGCGCACACGCACGAGTTCATCGCGACCGCGCACGAGGACCAAAAGTTCGGCTTCTCGCTGTCGTCCGGTGACGCGGCCGAGGCCGTGCGGCGCGTGCTCAAGGCCAGTGGCCTGAAGCTCGTCGGCCTGCACAGCCACATCGGCTCGCAGATCTTCGACGCGTCCGGCTTCGAGGTCGCCGCCCGCCGCGTCATCGGCCTGCTCGCCGACATCCGCAAGGAGCACGGAGACGTCCCTTCGCTGAACGTCGTCGACCTCGGCGGCGGTCTCGGCATCGCCTACACCCCGGACGACGACCCGCCCCCGCCCGCCGAGCTCGCCCGGCAGCTGCACAACATCGTGCAGAAGGAGTGCGAGCACAACGGCCTGGAGATGCCTCGCATCGCGGTCGAGCCCGGCCGCGCGATCGTCGGCCCCGGCACGGTCACCGTGTACGAGGTCGGCACCATCAAGGACATCGAGCTGGACGGTGGCGCGCGCCGCCGGTACGTCAGCGTCGACGGCGGCATGAGCGACAACATCCGCACGGCGCTCTACGACGCGGTCTACGACTGCAAGCTCGTTTCACGTGCGTCCGAGCCCGAGTCGAGGGCCGTGCTGTGTCGTGTGGTGGGCAAGCACTGCGAGTCCGGTGACATCGTGGTTCGCGACTGCTGGCTGCCCGATGACCTCGCACCGGGAGACTTGGTTGCGATCGCGGCCACAGGGGCCTACTGCTACTCGATGGCGAGCGGGTACAACCGACTTCCACGGCCCGCGCTCGCCGCGGTGACCGATGGGGAGGCGCGGCTGCTGCTGCGTCGCGAGACCGAGGACGACCTGTTCCGTCTGGAGGTATAGGGCTGTGCCGGAAGTGAAACCTATTCGGGTCGCCTTGCTCGGCTGTGGCACGGTGGGCACGGAGGTAGTCCGGCTGCTGACGGACCAGGCCGAGGACCTCGCCCAGCGCATCGGCGCGCCGGTCGAGCTCAAGGGCATCGCCGTGCGCAGGCCGAACAAGCACCGCGAGGTGCCGGAGCACCTGCTCACCACGGACGCCGAGGCGCTCGTGAAGTCGGACGACGTGGACGTCATCGTCGAGGTCATCGGCGGCATCGACCCCACGCGGGGGCTGCTGCTGGAGGCGCTGCGCGGCGGCAAGTCCGTCGTGACGGCGAACAAGGCGCTGCTCGCCGAGCACGGCCCCGACCTGTTCGAGGCCGCTGACGGCTCCGGTGCCGACCTCTACTTCGAGGCCGCCGTCGCCGGCGCGATCCCGTTGCTGCGCCCGTTGCGGGAATCCCTTGCGGGAGACCGGATCACGCGCGTCATGGGCATCGTGAACGGCACGACGAACTTCATCCTGTCCGCGATGGACGCCACGGGCGCGGGCTACGGCGAGACGCTCGAGGAGGCCTCGCGCCTCGGTTACGCCGAGGCCGACCCGACCGCGGACGTCGACGGGTTCGACGCCGCTTCGAAGGCCGCGATCCTTGCGTCCCTTGCGTTCCACACGCGCGTAACGGCGTCGGACGTGTACCGCGAGGGCATCCGCGCGGTCTCGGCGGCGGACATCGCGGCGGCCAAGGGGCTCGGCCGCACGGTGAAGCTGCTCGCCATCTGCGAACGCGTGGTCAGCCCGTCCGGCCAGGAGTCAGTCGCCGTTCGAGTGCACCCGGCCATGATCCCCAGGACGCACCCGCTGGCCTCGGTCAACGGCGCGTTCAACGCGGTGTTCGTCGAGGCCGACGCGGCGGGGGAGATGATGTTCTACGGGCAGGGCGCCGGCGGCGCCCCGACGGCGAGCGCTGTCGTCGGCGACCTGGTCGCCGTGGCGCGCAACATGGTCGCGAGCGGGCACGGCCCGCGCGAGTCGGCCTACGCGGCGCTTCCCGTGCAGCCCATGGGGAACACGCCCACCCGCTACCACATCAGCCTCGACGTCGCGGACAAGGCCGGTGTCCTCTCGCAGGTCGCCGCGGTGTTCGCGGAGCACGACGTGAGCATCGCCGCGGTGCGCCAGGAAGGCCGTGTCGAGGACGCCAGCCTGGTGATCGTCACGCACGCGGCGACCGACGCCGCGCTGCGGTCCACTGTGGACAAAATCGGTGGCCTCCCCGTGGTGCGGGACGTCGTCAGCGTCATGAGGGTGGAGGGCGAAGAATGAGTGCGTCCAGAGCAGGCTGGCCCGGTCTCATCAACGCCTACCGGGACCGCATCGAGATCCCCGAGGGCGCCGAGGTCGTGACGCTGCACGAGGGCGGCACGCCGCTGGTGCACGCACGCCGTCTCTCCGCGCTCACCGGTTGCGACGTGTGGGTGAAGGTCGAGGGCGCGAACCCCACCGGGTCCTTCAAGGACCGCGGCATGACCGTGGCCATGACGTACGCGCTGGCGTCCGGTCTGAAGGCCGTCATCTGCGCCTCGACCGGCAACACCTCGGCCTCCGCGGCGGCCTACGCGGCCAAGGCCGGACTGACGGCGGCCGTGCTGGTGCCCAGCGGCAAGATCGCGATGGGCAAGCTCGCGCAGGCCGTCATGCACGGCGCGAAGATCCTGCAGATCGACGGCAACTTCGACGACTGCCTCGAGCTCGCGTCCAAGACCGCCGCCGAGTACCCGGTCACGCTGGTGAACTCCGTCAACCCGGTCCGGCTCGTCGGCCAGCAGACCGCCGCGTGGGAGGTCTGCGACGTGCTCGGCCGGGCGCCGGACGTGCACTGCCTGCCGGTCGGCAACGCGGGCAACATCACCGCGTACTGGAAGGGCTACACGTCCTACGACCAGGGCCTGCCCCGCATGTTCGGGTTCCAGGCCGCCGGTGCCGCGCCACTGGTGTCCGGTGCGCCGGTGCCGAACCCCGAGACCATCGCGACCGCGATCCGGATCGGGTCGCCGGCGTCGTGGACGGGTGCGGTGAACGCCCGCGACGAGTCGGGTGGCCTGATCGACGCCGTCACCGACGAGCAGATCCTCGCCGCGTACCGCCTGCTGGCGTCGTCCGAGGGCATCTTCGTCGAGCCGGCGTCGGCCGCGTCCATCGCGGGCCTGCTCCAGACCGCCGAGGACGGGCGCCTGCCGAAGGGCTCGACCGTGGTGTGCACCGTCACGGGCCACGGCCTGAAGGACCCCGACACGGCGCTGCTCGGCACCACCGAGGTCGAGCCCGTCCCGGTCGACCCCGGCGCCGTCGCGCACGCGCTGGAACTCTCGTGAAGTTCCTCGTCTCCGTCCCCGCGTCGACCGCGAACCTCGGTTCGGGGTTCGACGCGCTGGGCATGGCGCTCGGCATGTACGACGACGTGGAGGTGGCCTCCGCTCCGGAAGGCCACCTCTCGATCACGATCGACGGTGCCGGCTCGGGTGACGTCCCGCTCGACGAGACCCATCTCGTCGTGCGGGCGGTCCGCGCCACCGGCTACACCGGCGGCCTCGCGCTGAGGTGCCGCAACACCATCCCGCACGCACGCGGACTGGGCTCGTCGGCCGCCGCGATCGTGGCGGGTGTCGTAGCCGGATTCACCCTGTTGGGTCGCGAGTTGGACACGGACGCGTTGCAAATCGCCGCCGGGTTCGAGGGGCACGCGGACAACGCGGCGGCCTCTTTGTACGGCGGAGTTGTCGTTGCGTGGTCCGAAGGAGAGCGTTATCGCGCGGTCCGGATGGCCGTGGACGCACGCGTGCGCCCGTTCGTGCTGATCCCCGCGGTCGAGTCGTCGACGAAGACGACGCGCGGCCTGCTCCCGGCCGAGGTGCCGCACGCCGACGCCGCGCACGCCGCTGGGCGGGCCGCCCTCGCGGTGCACGCGCTGACGTCCGATCCGTCCGTTCTCCTTGCCGCGACTGAGGATCGACTCCACCAGAACTACCGGGAACCCGCTTGGCCCGACACCGTTCGGGTGATCAACGATCTTCGCAAGCTGGGAGTTCCCGCCTGCGTGAGCGGAGCGGGACCCACCGTGATCGCCTTCGGTGATCTTCCGGACGAGGTCGACACGACCGGCTTCGACGTGCGCAGACTCGACGTCGACGCCGCCGGCGTGCGCGTTCGGCCATTGGACTGACACGCCCGACCCCGGTTGTTGCATGCCGGGGGAGCGGCGTCTACCCTCGGGGGCGATCAGTCACTGCGCGCACGGGCGCCGGTGTCGCGCCCGGACATTCGTTCCGGGTCGCAATCCTTTTGTGTTCCGGCTCTGTGCCGTGCGGGCGGGGCGGACGCAAAGAGGCACCCGATCGCCGTGATCTGAGAAAAGTCCCGTGCTTGCCGGCAGCCGTCGTGCTTCCGTCTTCATCGGACTTGACCGCCGTTCCCCGCTGAAGTGGGAAGGCGGGTCCGCTGGGCCGCGTAGGAGGCGGGGCCTGGTCAGGAAGGACTTGTGTGACCAACACCGATTTGCTGAGCAGCGAAGTCGCAGCTGCCGCTGGTTCTGGAGCCGAGGAGAACGCTCTGTCCACCCCATCGAACGGCACGACGCCGCGCCGCCGCGCGGGTCTGTCCGGCATGGTGCTCGCTGAGTTGCGCGAGCTCGCCGGCCAAATGGGCATCACCGGAACCGCCGGCCTGCGCAAGGGCGACCTGATCGCGGCCATCAAGGAGAAGCAGGGCTCCGGAGCCCCGGCGAAGGCCGAGAAGCCCGCGAAGGCCGAAAAGGTCGCCGCGAAGGCCGAGGCCCCCGCGGCCGAGAAGCCCGCGAAGGCCGAGAAGCCGGCCGCCGAAAAGCCTGTTCAGCAGCAGCTCGAGGTGACGGAGAAGCCCGCCGCCGCCGAGGTTCCCGCTGGTGACGACTCCCGTTCGGCCGAGGACGGTGGGCGCAGGGGCAACCGCCGCCGCCGTTCCGGCCGTGGTGGCGGCAACGCCGAGGGCGAGGGCCAGCAGCAGCCCGAGCAGCAGCAGCGTCCCGAGCGCGCCGACCGCCAGGAGCGCGCTGAGCGCCCCGAGCGCGGTGAGCGTCAGGACCGCGGCGAGCGTTCGGACCGCGGTGAGCGCTCCGAGCGTTCCGACCGCGGCGAGCGTCAGGACCGCGGAGACCGTGGCGACCGCAACGAGCGCGGCGGCCGTGACCGCAACCGCGACCGCGGCGAGCGTTCCGACCGCGGCGACCGCGGTGGCGACCGCCAGGGCGGCAACCAGCAGGACGGCGACGACGAGGGCGGCCGTCGCGGCCGCTTCCGCGACCGCCGCAGGCGCGGTGGCCGCGGCGACGACCAGGGCGGAGGCGGCCGTCAGGACCGCGAGACCGAGGTGCGCGACGACGACGTCCTGCTCCCCGTCGCGGGCATCCTCGACGTGCTGGAGAACTACGCGTTCGTCCGCACGTCCGGCTACCTCGCGGGCTCGAACGACGTCTACGTGTCGCTCTCGCTGGTCCGCAAGTACGGCCTGCGCCGCGGCGACGCCCTCACCGGCGCCGTCCGCCAGCCGCGTGACGGCGAGCAGCAGCGGCAGAAGTTCAACCCGCTGGTCCGCGTCGACAAGATCAACGGCCTGGACCCGGAAGAGGCGCGCAACCGCCCCGACTTCACCAAGCTGACGCCGCTCTACCCGAACGAGCGCCTGCGCCTCGAGACCGAGCCGCACATCCTCACCACCCGTGTCATCGACCTGGTGATGCCGATCGGCAAGGGCCAGCGCGCCCTGATCGTCTCCCCGCCGAAGGCTGGCAAGACCTCGGTGCTCCAGTCGATCGCGAACGCGATCACGACGAACAACCCCGAGTGCCACCTGATGGTCGTCCTCGTCGACGAGCGTCCGGAAGAGGTCACCGACATGCAGCGCTCGGTGAAGGGCGAGGTCATCGCCTCGACCTTCGACCGCCCGCCGTCGGACCACACGACCATCTCCGAGCTGGCGATCGAGCGCGCCAAGCGCCTCGTCGAAATGGGCCACGACGTCGTCGTGCTCCTCGACTCGATCACCCGCCTGGGCCGCGCCTACAACCTGGCAGCCCCGGCCTCCGGCCGAATCCTGTCCGGTGGTGTCGACTCGACGGCCCTCTACCCGCCCAAGCGCTTCCTGGGCGCCGCCCGCAACATCGAAGGCGGCGGCTCCCTCACGGTGATCGCGACGGCGCTGGTGGAAACCGGCTCGGCGGGCGACTCGGTCATCTTCGAAGAGTTCAAGGGCACCGGCAACGCCGAGCTCAAGCTCGACCGCAAGATCGCCGACAAGCGCACCTTCCCGGCCGTGGACGTGGACAGCTCCGGCACCCGCAAGGAAGAGCTCCTGCTCTCGCCGGACGAGATGGCCGTGACGCACAAGCTCCGCCGAGTGCTCCACGCCCTCGACGGCCAGCAGGCCATCGACCTCCTGCTGGACCGCCTGCGCAAGTCCCGCACCAATATCGAGTTCCTGATGCAGGTGGCCAAGACCACCCCAGGCGCCGAGCAGGACTGAACGAGCGCGTAAGTTTCACGTGAAATTGCCCCCGCTGCAGGTCAGCGGGGGCTTTTTCATGCCCGTCACTCGAATGCCGACCCCACGAGCACGCTGCCGCAGGGGTCCCCTCGGTTTCAGGCAGGCACGACAGGCTGCGAGGCAGCTCCGGGAGGGCTGGGCTTGGGCTGAGGTGGACGGGTGGCGAGCGCGGTGCCAACCGCACTCGTCAGCGCAGGGCAACTAGGTACGCAGGCCGGGCGTGCGCACCCAACCGGTCAGCCGTCGACGCAAGCCGCCCGCCTACGAGTCCTGGCGTGGCGAAGCGGAGCGAGCCCGTACGGGCTGATGCCCAGCTGGTCGGCGGTCGGACCCATCGATTGCGATTGGGGCTTGACTTTGGGTGCGAGGTGCTACCACTAGTGGCTCGGCCGGGCCTCTTTTCAGCCCGGCCTTTCCGGTCCGACAAGCGCCTCGCAAGGGCCCCGAAGTCAAGCCCCAATCGCCACCCATGGGCTTCGACAGGACCTGCTGGACCACCCTCGCAACCGCAGCCCAACCCCAGGAACGCAACCAACCCCGCTGGGACCGGCACCGCAAAAGCCTCACCGGCAGTCGGCAGCCTGCCGACTCTCGTCACTCTGCACCAAGCACTGAAACACGAGCCCCAGCAGAACCGGCACCCCCACCACAGTCGCAGCCAGAGCGGGAACCTCCACCGCCCCAACAACAACCCCAACCCCGAGAACACCCACCAAGTAGGGCCACCGGAGCCAAACCCGCTGCCACCCGCGCCGCCACCGAACCCCACCGGAAACAGCAGCCGCCACCGCCACCCCAGCCCCGGAAACCACAGGTGACAACGGCACCGTGCTCCAGGAAGCAGTGAGCAGCCCTGCCGACCCCATCAGGCCGAACACGGCAGCGGAGAACAGGAACGGCAACGCCAGCCACAAGTGCTGACCCATGGGCCGCTCAGCGGTGCAGAACACGCCGCACAGTCTGATGTACACGCACCAACAACACAGAGCCGTATCCAGTCGAACGGCAACACCTTGCGCCGAACGGCGTACCGGGAACGTTGAGCGGTTGTGACTTGAACCACGCACGGTGGGCATGCCGCGTCACCACGCAACGCGCCGGCACCCAGGTCCGAGCCGTGAACGCACCCGAGCCGCCCGGAACCGCCCCTGACCAGGCCTGAACCACCCCCGATCCTGCTCCGACAGAGCCCGAAGCCCCCCGCAGCCCACCCGCTGACGCCCCCGCCCCGGGCATGACCCAGCCCACACCCTCACCTCGGGAACAACCACGTTTTTGCACGTGTTGAACGGTCTGGCAAACTAAACGGTCGAGTCCGGCTCCGGTTCACCCGTTCACCAACAGGGACCCGGCGGCCATCCTTGAAAGGGACAAGATCTTGAAGAGTGGAATCCACCCCGAGTACACCGCCACCGAAGTGACGTGCAGCTGCGGCAACAGCTTCACGACGCGCAGCACCACTTCGGCGTCCGAGGTCCGCGTCGAGATGTGCTCGAACTGCCACCCGTTCTACACGGGCAAGCAGCGCATCCTGGACACCGGCGGTCGCGTGGCGCGCTTCGAGGCGCGTTACGGCAAGCGCAACAAGTAGCTGCTTTCACGGCGCCTGACCTCGGCCATCACGGCCGGGGCGGGCGCCGTCGCCGTCTCTTGGGAAAACCCACGGACGAAGGCCCCGAACGAAAGCAGGAGAAGTGTCGCAGTCGCTGGACAGCTTGCTCGCCGAGTACGACGAGCTGGAGAAGAAGCTCGCGGACCCCTCCGTGCACGCTGACCAGGCGGGTGCGCGCAAGCTCGGCAAGCGGTACGCCGCGCTCGGGCCGATCGTGAAGACGGCCAGGGAGATCGAGCAGGCCCGCAACGACCTCGAGGCGGCCAAAGAGCTCGCGGCCGAGGACCGGTCGTTCCAGAGCGAGGTCGACGACATCGAGGAGCAGCTCCCCAGGCTGGAGGAGCGCCTCACCGAGCTGTTGCTGCCGCGGGACCCCCACGACGGGGACGACGTGCTGCTGGAGATCAAGTCCGGCGAAGGTGGCGAGGAGTCCGCGCTGTTCGCCGGGGACCTACTGCGTATGTACACGCGGTATGCGGAGCGGCAGGGCTGGAAGGTCGAGATGCTCGACGGCACCGACTCCGACCTCGGCGGCTTCAAGGACGTCACCGTCGCCATCAAGACCAAGTCGGCCACGCCCGACGGGGTGTGGAGCCGGCTCAAGTGGGAGGGCGGCGTGCACCGGGTGCAACGCGTGCCCGTCACCGAGAGCCAGGGCCGCATCCACACGTCGGCGGCCGGCGTCCTCGTCTTCCCGGAGACCGAGGAGACCACCGCGATCGAGATCGACGAGAAGGACCTCCGCATCGACGTCTACCGGTCGAGCGGCAAGGGCGGTCAGTCGGTCAACACCACGGACTCCGCGGTCCGCATCACGCACCTGCCGACCGGCATCGTCACGTCGTGTCAGAACGAGCGCAGCCAGCTCCAGAACAAGGCCCGCGCCATGCAGGTCCTCCAATCGCGCCTGATCGCCCTCGCCGAGGAGCAGAAGGCGCAGGAGCAGTCGGACGCCCGGCGCACCCAGATCCGCACCGTTGACCGCAGTGAACGGGTGAGGACCTACAACTTCCCCGAATCACGCATCTCCGACCACCGGGTTGGGTACAAAGCGCATAACCTTGACCAGGTCCTCGACGGAGACCTGGACGCGGTGGTGGACGCACTCGCCGCCGCAGACAGGGCGGAACGGCTCGCAGGCGGGTAATCCGACGTGAGAAGGGGCGCGTTGTGGCCGAGATCCTGGTGAATCCGCAGTCAGCGCCCCTCGACCAAGAGGTCGAAGTGGTCGTCGCAGGCCTCAAACCCGGCCAAGAGATCACCGTGCAGCTCTCCACGGGCGAGCGCGCTTCTCACGCCGTGTTCGAGGCGGACGACCGTGGTGTTGTGGACCTCACACGGCACGCACCACGAGACGGCAGCTACACGGGCGTGGACCCGATGGGCCTGTTCTGGTCCCTTGAACGCACGGGCGGCAAGCCGAGCGAGACCGTCCTCTCGGTCGAAGGCGTCGGCGACCGAGTTCTGGAGCGCCACTCCACTCCGGAGGGAGTCGAACGCCTGGAGGTCCGCGAGAACGGACTCGTGGGCACCCTGTTCGCCCCTGAGGACGACGGAGGCGAGCTCCCCGGCGTGATCGTGCTCGGAGGCTCCGAGGGCGGTCTGCACGAGACCGACGCCGCTCTCCTGGCCGCGCACGGCTTCGTCACGTTCGCCCTCGGCTACTTCGGCCTCAAGGGCCTGCCCGAGCACCTCACCGACGTCCCGCTCGAGTACTTCGGCAAGGCCATCGCCTACCTGGAGGAACGCGCCGGCGCCATCGGTGTCACGGGCGGATCGCGGGGCGGCGAGCTGGCACTGCTGATCGCGGCCACGTTCCCGCAGGTCAAAGCAGTGGTCAGCGTCGTCGGCAGCGGCGTCGTCACCCAGGGCATCGGCCCGGGAGCCAACCTGCTGCAGAAGCTCTCGCACGAAGCCGCCTCCTGGACCCTCAAGGGCCAGCCGCTCCCGTACCTGCCCTACGACATCGGCGACGAGCTCCGCAGGAAGATCGTCAACGACGAACCGGTGCCGTTGAAGCTCGCCTTCAGCACCGAGGACGGCATCCCCGAGGACACCGAGATCCCCGTCGAGCGCATCAACGGCGGTGTGTTGCTCATCTCCTCCGGGCACGATCACGGCTGGCCGAGCACCGAACTCAGCGACGTCGCGATGCGCCGGCTCAAGGACCACGAGCACCCGTTCCCGCACGAGCACGTCGTGTATCCCGAGGCAGGACACCTGATCGCGGGCCCGCCGCACCGGCCGGCCACGGACGTGACCTATCCGGGGCCCGGTGTCACCTTCTCGGGTGGTGGTGTTCCCGCCGCGACCGCGCACGCCCGGCAGAACGCTTGGAAACGGACGGTTGAGTTCTTGCGGGAGCAGCTCGGGAGCTAGGTTGTGTGCTTATGAGCGCACACTTTGATGTCGTCGTCGTGGGTGCGGGTCCCGGCGGGTACGTCGCCGCGATCCGTGCGGCTCAGCTCGGGCTGAAGACCGCCATCGTCGAGGAGAAGTACTGGGGCGGTGTCTGCCTGAACGTCGGCTGCATCCCCTCGAAGGCGCTGCTGCGCAACGCCGAGCTGGCGCACATCTTCACGCACGAGCAGAAGACGTTCGGCATCAAGGTCGACGGCACCGTCAGCTTCGACTACAGCGCTGCCTGGCAGCGCAGCCGCAAGGTCGCGGACGGGCGCGTCAAGGGCGTGCACTTCCTGATGAAGAAGAACGGCATCACCGAGTACAACGGGTGGGCCAACTTCACCGACGACCACACGCTGACCGTCGGGGACGAGACCATCACCTTCGGCCACGCGATCATCGCCGTGGGCGCCACGACCCGGATGCTGCCGAACACGCAGAAGTCCGACCGCGTCGTGACCTACGAAGAGCAGATCATGACCGAGGACCTGCCCGAGTCGATCATCATCGCCGGCGCGGGCGCCATCGGCGTCGAGTTCGCCTACGTCATGCACAACTACGGCGTGAAGGTCACCATCGTCGAGTTCCTCGACCGCATGGTGCCGCTGGAGGACGAAGAGGTCTCCGCCGAGCTGCTCAAGCGCTACAAGAAGCTGGGCGTCGACGTCCGGATCGGCACCCGCGTCGAGTCGATCGACGAGTCGGGCCCGAAGGTCCGCGTCACGGTCTCGAAGAACGGCGCGGAAGAGGTCCTCGAGGCCGACAAGGTCATGCAGGCCATCGGTTTCGTGCCGCGCGTCGAGGGCTACGGCCTGGAGAACACCGGCGTGAAGCTGACCGACCGCGGCGCGATCGACATCGACGGCCGAGGCCGCACGTCGGTCCCGCACATCTTCGCGATCGGCGACGTCACCGCGAAGCTCATGCTCGCGCACACCGCCGAGTCCATGGGCGTCATCGCCTCGGAGACCATCGCGGGCGCCGAGACGATGGAGCTCGACTACGTGATGATCCCGCGCGCGACGTTCTGCCAGCCGCAGATCGCCTCGTTCGGCTACACCGAGAAGCAGGCCCGCGAGAAGGGCTACGACGTCCAGGTCGCGAAGTTCCCGTTCACCGCGAACGGCAAGGCGCACGGCCTGGCCGACCCCGGTGGCTTCGTGAAGCTGATCAGCGACAAGACGCACGGCGAGCTGCTCGGCGGCCACATCATCGGCCCCGAGGCGACCGAACTGCTGCCCGAGCTCACGCTGGCGCAGCAGTGGGACCTCACCGTCCACGAGGTCGCGCGCAACGTGCACGCGCACCCGACGCTGTCCGAGGCCGTCAAGGAAGCGGTGCACGGCCTGGCCGGGCACATGATCAACTTCTGAGATAGCTTTCTCCACGATGATGAACCGGCAACCGCTCCGCCTCGCGATCTCCGAGGCCGCCAAGATCCTCGCCGAGGCGGGTGTGGACAGTCCGCGCGTCGACGCGGAGTACCTGGCCGCGCACGTGCTCGGAGTCGAGCGCGGGCGGTTGCCGCTCATCCCGCTGGTCGATCCGTCGGTGATCGACCAGCTGCACAAGCTCGTGCGGGTGCGCGCCTCGCGCATCCCGTTGCAGCACATCCTCGGCTGGGCGCCGATGGGGATGATCTCCGTCGAGGTCGGCCCAGGGGTGTTCGTGCCGCGGCCGGAGACCGAGCTGCTGATGGAGTGGGGCCTGAAAGCCCTGGTCGGAGTGGCTTCCCCGGTCGTCGTGGACCTCTGCGCGGGCACGGGCGCGCTGGCGTTGTCGATCGCCGCTGCCCGCCCGGATGCGGTGGTGCACGCGGTGGAGATCGACCCGCAAGCGCTTGCGTGGACGCGCCGCAACGCCGACGCGCGGGTGGCCGCGGGGGACACGCCGATCCGGCTGCACTCCGGTGACGCCACCGACCCGTCGCTGCTGTCCGATCTGGACGGTCTGGTCGACCTCGTCGTCTGCAACCCGCCCTACGTGCCGGAGGGAACGTTCGTGCAGCCCGAGGTGGGCGAGCACGACCCGCACCACGCGGTGTTCTCCGGGGCGGACGGGCTGGACGTGATCAGGCACGTCGTGTGGGCGGCCGCACGCTGGCTCAAGCCGGGCGGGTTCGTCGGCATCGAGCACGACGACACGCAGGGGGAGTCCGTGCCGGCGCTGCTGAGCGCGCGCCGGTCGCTCACGGACGTGGCCGACCACCTCGACCTGGCGGGGCGGCCCCGGTTCGCGACCGCCCGCAGGGTCTCCTAGAACAGGGTTTCTAGAACAGGGCGTCGAAGGCCTTCGAGAGGTCCCGCACCTGCTCGCCGAGGCCGCGATCGGACAGCTTGTCCATCAGGTGGTCCGCGACGTCCCTGCTGGGCTTGGGTTTGCGGGCCTCCGCGCGCAGGTCGTCCACGACCTCGATGGTGGACGTGGGCGCCTGGGCCTCGTTCAGGTCCTCGCGCAGCTCGTCGAGCAGCCGCAGCACGGCGCTCACGTCCTTGATGTGTCCGATGTGGACGTCGCCGGTTCTGGCACGTCCGCTGGTGCCGACGTTGCTCCCGATCACCGGGCCGGTGATCTCGAAGTTCCGTTCGTTCATGGGGTTCCCTTGCTGACGTTCGCGCTGCCGGTGCGGGCCTTGCCGGTCGTGCCGATGTTGCTGGAGATCACCGGGCCGGTGATGTGGACGTTGTTGCTCGTCACCTGCATGGCCTGTTCCATGAACTCGGTGACGGAGATGCCTTTGCTCTCCAGGAACTCGCCCAGCGTGCGCAGCAGCCGTGACTCCAGGACCTTGATGTAGCGCTCGACGTCGGTGAGCTGGAAGTAGTTGTCGACCTGGCTCCTGCTCGCGAGCTCGCGCAGGCTGTTGCTGGCGCCGTAGCGTTCCGCGACGAACGTGCCTTCCGCCTGGTGGATGGGGTTCATCCAGCCGACGGCCGTCGCGAACCGCTTGGGCAGCGACGTCGGAAACTTCAGCAGGTCGACGACCGCCTCGAGGAACGGGCGAATCGACTGCTCCGGCAGCACGTCGATCTGCCGGTGGTGGGCGTGGATGGGGTGCAGGATGCACGGCGTCCACTCGACGTAGAGCATCTCGTCGTCGAGCCCGAACGTGAGGTAGGCGGAGACGACGACGTCGCGGTCCCACGTCTCGACCTGGAACGACCGGAAGTAGCGCATCCACTCCATCGGCCTGGCGATCAGTTCGTCCACAACGGACTGGCTGACGCCGTGTTCGGGGGAGTGGTCCTTGTCCGGCAGCACGATCCGCGCCTCGGCGTCGTCGATGTGGTCGATCAGCTCGACCGACGAGATGACGACGCGGTCGCCGGTCTTGAGGCCTCGCAACCGATGTCCCGGTGACAGTGACGCCGACCGGCCCGTCTTGACGAGCTCGCTCGTGATGCGGTCGTAGAGCTCGGGGAGGGCGAAGCCCGGTAACGGCGCGTACTTGTCGTTCTCGGCGGGCTTGAGGGGAAGCGCCATGGACCACGGTTCGAACATCACGCCGGAGCCGACGAACGGCCGGTAACCGTGGTAGACGATCACCTCGGCCTCGCCGGGGTCAGGTTCGCCGTCCTCCTCGGTGGGGTAGAGCGCGAGCGCTTCGGCGTAGCTGGAGTGCCCAAGAGACCGGAACGTCCACTCGTTTCGCCACAGCTCCTCTTCCGGCTTGCTGGTGCGGAACCCCTGGCGGCGGAAGCTCTTCGTGATCAGCAGCCACGTCACCACCCGGTCCGTCAGCAGCACCGCGAAGAGCAGCACGATCGCGAAGATCGAGATCACGAGCCCGGCGTCGTTGCTCTCCTCCACGCAGTTCCTGTACCTGGGACTGCAGTAGACGTCGGCGGCGTCGATCTCTTCCATGAGCTTGTACAGCACGAAGAAGAGCGCGATCACGCTGGCGATCGAGCCCAGCACGACCGGCACGCGCGGCGTTCTTGGCCGTTGCTGCTGCTGCCGCGGAAGCGCCAGCCGCGCTCCCGTCCCGAGCGCCACGACCGAGGCGACCAGCAGCCAGCCGCCGAGCAGCATCCCGCTCGCGGTGAACAGCACCACCACCGCCAGCACCAGCAACACGCTGTCGCGCACCTTGCGCCGCGTCCGCGCCGCCACCGCCTCCCGCAACACCGCGCCCGAGTTGACGCCGGGTGAACGTGGAATCGACCGAGTGGACTCGACGAGGTACTCGCGAATGGCGGAGTCCGCGAACTCCTCGTCGCGGTGAGCGGCTCCGCAGAGGAAGCGGGTCGTGTCGTCGCGCAGCTTCGGAGAATCGTTTCCCTTCGTCGTCGCAGCTGTTGGCATTGTCCTGTCCACTTTCTGTCATTGAATCGAGCACTCTGTGTTTGTGCTGGTCAGGGACATGGTGAGACAACGAACAACGGGCAAATTCACTGTGCTGCAGGGACGATAGTCGCTTTGGGTCCGAATTGGGCGCAGGTCGTCTGAAAGTAAATTGTCAATGCGCCGAAAGAGGGCAACCGACACGCTTGTCGGACGCGCCCGATGATCGGTTGGGTGTGGCTGGCCAAAACATGGCCAATAACGCGCCGTTTGTGGGCCTTGAGTCCGAACGGACGTATGTTCTCCGCGGGGAGGGCACGCGGTCACGCGCTATGAGGATCCGCCGCCTCGCGCGTGACCGCGTGTGCGCCTTACCGCTCGCTGGTCATCGCCAGCACCTGACCGAGGTGCCGTGCCAGTCCCATGTTGTCGGCGGGTCCGATCGTGAACCAGCCGGCTTTGGCGGGCACGTTCGCGTACCGGCCCGCCTTGGTGTCGATCCACGTGACAGGCGGGAAGTCCCGCTTCGCCCGGCCTTGGTTCAGCTGCACGAGGAAGTGCCCGTTGCCCAGGGCCGGCCCGGTCAGCATCTGCTTGGCGAGCCGGACGTCCTCGCTCTCGGTAGACCTGACGGCCTGCCGGAAGCCTTCCTGCTGCTGCGGCGCTTCGAACGCCTGAGCCGGCACCGTCACCGGCTTGCCGGGCCCCGGCCGTCCCGGCGGCATGGCGTTGGCGATGCTCGTGGCGATCTCGTTGGCCTGCACCAGGTCCAGCGTGACGCCGGCGTCCTCCTGCGTCACGAGCACCGCGTACCCGCCCCGAGCCACCACGGTCGCGCGCACCAGCCGTTCCTGACTCATGTCCGGAATCGCGAAGGCGATGACCCTCAGCTCGGGCCGCGCCAACAGGTTCAGCGCGTCCTCCAGATCAGGCTCGGGCCGCCCGCGCCTGGCCAGGTTCCGGCGCTCCAGGTCCGCGTGCACACCGGCCTTGACCTGAGCCCGCTCGTCCAGCGTCTCCCCGTGCTGCCCGATGTCGAAGGGATAGGGAATCCCCCCGACCCGCAGCCCCTCCCACAGCACCTCGAAGGCGGGCAACGAGAGCTGGGCGATCCGCCTCATCCGCCGATCACCGGCGGCGCGACCATGCGGTCGTCGTCGAAGAACTCGTCAGTGGGCACGAGGTAGTTGGACTTGTGCTCCTTGTCCTCCTCGCCCCCCTTGCCGCCCCCAGCGCCACCGGCCCCCATCCCACCGGCACCGGCCGCACCACCGCGACCCGCCGCACCGGCTGCACCGCCAGTTGCGCCGAGGCCACCCGCCACACCAGCGCTACCGCCGGGCGTAGCGGGCCCGAAGCTGCCCATGCCGCGCCCGGAACCACCAACACCGGCCATGCCGCCGGGCCCCATGCCACCCGGTCCCATGCCGCGCCCACCAGCACCACCACCGGGGCCACCACGTCCCATGCCAGGACCGCCACCGCCGGGCCTGCCGGTCTGGCCACCGCCGGGCGGCCGCGTGCCGGGAGGGAACATTCCAGGCGGTCCGATCGGCGGACCGACGGGAGGCCGGTTTCCGCCGGGCGGGTTGTTGGGGTTGTTCGGGTTGGTGAGACCCGGATCTTTGAGACCCGGCGCGACCCACGCGGGGTTGGTCGTGTTGTTGTTGCCGACGTTCGACTGCGGGATCCCGGGCATGCCGGTGCTGCTGGGTGGCCGCCAGCCGTTGCTGGTGCTGCTGAGGCTGCTCGTGCTCGTCGAACTGCTGGTCTGCGTGACGCCCTGGTCCTGGGTCACCTGCGGCAGGGAGTCCATGGTGGGCATGGACATCGCGGCCGACATCATCGTGTTGTCACGCGTCTGCATGACCTGCACGGCCTCTTCTTTGGCGCCCTGCTGCTTGTTGTACGTCGAGATCATCTCGATGGGCGCGCCCACCATCATGACCGGGCTGACGAACCCGCCCTTGTTCGTCAACCAGTCGCCGGCGATCGACAGAGGGTCGAACTTCACCGGTTCGGGCATGCTCTTGTTCGCCTGCACCGCCGCGTCCCGCTGCTGTGCGATCGCCGTGGACGTGCGCACGAACCCGTCGCCCGTGGTGTCCGCGAACTTCCCCACCTTGCCCAGCGCGGCCCGCACCCCTTCGGCGGCCTTGCCGGTCCACGCCGACTGCGAGCCGTTGACGAGGATGGTGAAGTCGGTCGCCAGCTCCTTGAAGCGGCCGCCGATCTCACCCCAGGCGTCGATCACCTGGTTCGCCGCGTCAGGGCTGTACTTGTCGGTGACCAGCTTCTTCATCGCTTCGTGCGGCTGGCCTGGGTAGTTCGCGTTCGGGTGCGGAACGGTGGGCGTGACGGGCGCCATGACAATCCCCTCAGATGGCGTTACGGCAGTTTCGGTGCGATGAGATCAGCGGCCTTGGTAGCGCGTTCGCAGGCTGCGGCGGTGTCCTCCGAGGTGACCGTCAGGTTTCCGATCACCACTACGGACGACGACTCGCTGACCGAGATCGCAATCGTGCAGAGGTGCTTGGCGTTGTCCTGGGCCTCGACCTTCGTCGCGTCGAACCTGCCGACCTTGATCTGCGAGATCTTCTCGCCCTGGAGGTTGAGGTCTTTGACGCCCGAACTGGTGCGGATGCCCGCGCGGACACCTCCGTTGCCGCTCACGTTCCAGCCGCAACCGTCCGAGGTGCCGACCTGCGCGGCCTTGCCGGGATAGGAGAGCCCCAGGCTCGTCACCTCCGACTCCGTGAGCAGGTCGCACGGCTTGACCGATGCAAGGCCCGAAGTCGAGCCGGGCTCGCTGGTCGGCGTAGCACCGCCGCTCGTCGGCGTCGGGTTCGCGTTGCCCGTGGTGCCGGTGCACCCTGCGGTGAGGGCAGCGAGGCCGATCGTTGTGGCGATGAGGATGCGCTTCATGACTTCCCGTCGATTTTCTTCATGGAGTCGACGCCCGCACGGTCGGCGTTCTGGTAGGAGGCGCGGCTCTTCTCGATCTGAACCTTGAGCGAGTCGATCGCCTTGCCGAGATCGATGAGCGTCTGCTGGGCGGCCTGCCCGAAAGTCCGGTTGTTCTGGCTGATCGCTTCTGCGTAACCGCCGCCGAGTTTCGTGTCCGCGCTGAGGTCGGCGCCCCTCTGCGAGACCTCGTCGATGGCGTCCTTCATCTCGGTCAACTTCTTGATCATGGCGTCGACCAGGTTGGGGTCGACCGACAGTTGCTGTGTCTCCACGGCCACCGCCACCGCGCGCCCGGCGTCCATGATCGCGTTCAGGCCGCCGCCGAAGATGCCGTCCCACGAGCCCGAGGCCAAGCCTCTGACCTTGCCGCTCGTCACCACTTCTTCAGACACAGAAGCTCGACCTCCCCCATTGCGCTCTGTGGTCGACCCATGACCTTACAGTTGTGCGCCCGTTTGGTGGATGCGTTGAACTACTTACATCGTTCGGGTCTGAACCTTGCCTGGTCACGCCGGCCCCAACTGCGCAAAGTGAGAACCGAGGCACAGGTCGGGCAGTGGCGGCGCGGTTTGGACGGGCCTTGCGTCACCCGGTCGGGGTGGCTGGCTAGGCTCACCGAGGTGAGCACGGTCTACGACTGCAGCGAACCGGGCAACCGCGCGGCTGGCCTCGCCGCCGCCGCTGGTGCGGTGCGGAGCGGACGCCTCGTCGTCCTGCCCACCGACACCGTCTACGGGATCGGCTGCGACGCGTTCGACGCGGAAGCCGTCCGGAGTCTTCTCGACGCCAAGGGGCGCGGGCCCGACATGCCCGTGCCCGTGCTGGTCGGGTCCTGGACCACGATCGACGGCCTGGTGCTGAGCGTGCCCCGGCAGGCGCGGGCTCTCATCGAGGCGTTCTGGCCCGGTGGGTTGAGCATCGTGCTGCCGCACGCGCCGAGCCTGGCGTGGGACCTCGGGCAGACGCGCGGCACGGTCATGCTGCGCATGCCGTTGCACCCGGTGGCCCTCGAACTGCTGCGCGACGTCGGTCCGATGGCCGTGTCCAGCGCGAACCGGACGGGGCACGCGCCCGCGTCCAGCGCGCAGGAGGCACGCGACCAGCTCGGCGACGCCGTGCCCGTGTACCTCGACGGCGGCCTCAGCGGGGAGAACATCGCCTCGACCATCGTCGACCTCACCGGGCCGGACGCGCTGATCCTGCGCGAGGGCGCCGTGTCCAAGGCACAGGTCGACGAGGTGCTCGGCGTCGAGGTCGAGATCGCGCGGTAGCGGGCGGCTGCCAGAATTGATCATGGTCGTCGCGGGTACCGTGGCGGCCACCCCGAACATTCCCGATTGATTGGTAGGCCCGTGGGGCCCGCATCCTCGTTCGTCCTCCCCGTGCGCGAGTACCTGCTCGTCGCGTTGATCGCTGCCGTCGTGACGTTCCTGCTCGTGGGCCTGGTGCGCGCCATGGCGTTCCGGCTCGGCGCGGTGGCCTACCCGCGGCAACGCGACGTGCACGTGCAACCGATGCCGCGCATGGGTGGTGTCGCCATCTACGGCGGCGTGCTGTGCGGCATGTTCGTGGCACACCAGTTGCCCGTGCTGCGGGCGGCGTTCGACTTCTCCAACGACCCGTGGGGCGTCATCGTCGCGGGCGGCGTCATCGTGCTCGTGGGCGCGATCGACGACAGGTTCGAGCTCGACTCGCTCACCAAGCTCGCCGGCCAGGTCACGGCCGCAGGCATCCTCGTGCTGTTCGGCCTGCAGTGGATGATCGCGTGGGTGCCGTGGGACGGCGGCGCGACCATCTCGCTCGACCAGAACCAGGGCGCGCTGCTGACCGTGCTGCTCGCGGTCACCATGATCAACGCGATGAACTTCGTCGACGGCCTCGACGGGCTCGCCGCCGGCATCGGCCTCATCGCCGCCGCCGCGACGGCCGTGTTCTCGATCGGCCTGCTCGTCGAACGCCAGGGCGCCGTCGAGGCCTACCCGCCGGCGCTGATCGCCGCCGTGCTCGCGGGCGCCTGCCTGGGCTTCCTGCCGCACAACTTCAACCCCGCGCGCATCTTCATGGGCGACTCGGGCTCCATGCTCATCGGCCTCATGCTCGCCGCCGCCACCACCAGCGCGTCCGGCAAGATCAACCAGGCCACCGGCAGCGCGGCCGACCTGCTCGGTCTGCTCTCGCCGCTGATCGTCGTCGCCGCAGTCTTGTTCGTGCCGCTGCTCGACCTGCTGATGGCCATCATCCGCCGCACACGACGCGGCGAGAGCCCGTTCTCCCCGGACAAGATGCACCTGCACCACCGGTTGCTGGAGATCGGGCACTCGCAACGCCGTGCCGTGCTGCTCATCTACTTGTGGGCGGGCGTCCTCGCGTTCGGTGCCGTGGCCCTGACACTGTTCGACCCGATCATCGTGGCCACGTGCTTCGTCATCGGCCTCATCGTGACGTTCGTGGTCTCGGTGATTCCCAGGCTGCGGGACGCCCGAAAGTCCTGACAAGACCTCAGATCGGGTTCTCCACGCAGGGGCGCCCGAGCAGTGCGAACGTCCCGTCGTCCTGCTTCTCCCAGCCCTCCACGCAGTGCTTCTGGCCGTCGGCGTAGTCCTTGTAGATCGCGGCGCTGTAGATGATCCCCACGGCCCACTTCTGCGTGGGGGAGACGGAGCTGTAGTCCGGGCCGAACACCCTGAAGTAGCCGTGGAACGACAGGTAGGTGCTGACCGTGCTGACTCCGGCGGTCACGTTCCTCACGTAGCCGCCCTTGCCGGTCGCCACGATGCTGATGCCGTTGCTGATGCCGCTCTCGTCCGCGTGCGCCGGCATCGCCGTCAGAAGTGCTGCCGCAGTGGCGGTCAGTGCGATCGCGGCCGTTCGAACGTTGCTCATCGGATCCCCCAAGAGGTGGTTGCCAACGGGATCGACGCTAACGATGCGTTGCGCCAATTCACCTACATGAGGTGTAGGCGTTCGGAGTAGCGTCCTTCCTGGTTGGGCTGCCTGGGGGGAATGACAACCATGGAGAGCTGCAAGTTCGGTGTGCTCGGCGAACTCTCGATCAACGACGGCGCCGTGGTGCTCAAAGGGGCCAGGCTGCGCTGCCTGCTCGCCGCGCTGCTGCTGCGCGCGGGAAGACCGGTGTCGCAGCACGACCTTGTCCACCAGGTCTGGGACGAGCCGCCCACGCGGGCGAACTCCACGCTCCAGGTCTACGTCGTGCGTCTGAAACAGGCGCTCGGCGCACACGGCTCGTCAGTGGTGCGCAGCAGCACGGGCTACCGCATCGACGTGGACGCGGACCAGGTCGACCTGCACAGGTTCCGCGGCCTGGCAGCGCGCCAAGACCCCGACACCCGGACCGAACTCGGCCACCTGCGCGAGGCGTTGTCGTTGTGGCGCGGCTCGGCGCTCGCCGACGTGACGTCCGAGGCGATGCGGTTCGAGGCCGACCGGTTGGAGGAGGAACGAGTCGTCGCCGTCGAGCGCAGGATCGAGCTGGAGATCGTGCTCGGCGCACACCGCGAGCTGGTCCCCGAACTGCGCGCGCTGAACCGGAAGCACCCGTTCCGCGAGCGGTTCGCGGAGTTCCTCATGCTGGCGTTGCACCGAGGAGGGCGTTCCGCGGACGCCCTGGCGATCTACCGAGTTGTTCACCGGATGTTCGCCGACGAACTGGGAGTTCGGCCAGGACGGCGGTTGGCGGAGCTCAACGAGCAGATCCTGGGCGGCCGGGAAATTGGTGCGCCATCTTGTTTGGGTCCGCTTAACCAGCGTTAATCAGGGGCTGCCCGCGAGGTCTCATATGGGAGTTCCTACACTTCGGGACATGAGCGACGCGGACAAGGCCGTCACGCACGAGCTGACCGTCCAGCGACTCGCCGGGGAAATGTTCCGCGAGGCCGCGTGGGCCGCGCTCGGCACGTTTGTCCTCGGCGTCGTCGTGTCAACTGTGATCTGGGGGACCGCTGGTCTCTTCGGGTCATTGATCGGTGGTGCGATCGCCATCGGTTCGAGCCTTCTCACGCTGTTGTTGATGCGCAAGACGGCGGGCCTCGATCCGATGTTCGTGATGGTGGCCGCACTCGGCGGATTCATGGGCAAGCTGATCGTGCTGCTGCTCGCGGTGATCTTGCTGCGGAACCAGTCGTGGCTCGAGCCCAAGGCGCTGGGAATCACCCTGGTGGCGACGGTGCTCGTGACGTCGTTCCTGGAGGCCAGAGCCTCCAAGCGGAGCCGTAGCCAGATGGTGGTCCCCGCCTCCGAAGGCGCCTAGACCTGCTGATATGGTCCGCGTGACCAGGGACACCCGATAGAAGGGGTGCCTCTGGTAGTCGCTTGCGAACCGTAAGGTACGTTAAGTCCAGATCGTGACGATTCCCCCGGCGGAGTGAACGCCGGCCGGGAGAACCGGAAGGAACACAGTGACCAAGTTGCTGGCTTCGGGGAGTGAGTTCGTCGCTCCCGGTGTGAAGGACTTCTTCCTCCCGCCGATCTTCGGCTCGGTCACGAAGCCGATGGTCCTGCTGGTGCTGTCGATCGTGATCATCGGCGTGTTCTTCATCGCCGCTACGCGCAACCTGAAGCTCATCCCCGGCAAGTTCCAGTTCGCCGCCGAGTCGGTTTACGACTTCGGGCGCAACAACATCGCCAGGGAGCAGATCGGCGCGAAGGACTTCAAGCCCTTCATCCCGCTGATCCTCACGATCTTCACCTTCGTCCTGGTGAACAACCTGTTCGGGCTCATCCCGATCATCCAGTTCCCGACGATGTCGCACATCGGCTTCCCGCTGGCCGTTTCGTTGCTCGTCGTTTACCCGGTGTACCACTTCGTCGGGTTCAAGCGGCACGGCTTCATGGGCTACTTGAAGCACCAGACGGTTCCGCCGGGCGCACCGTGGTTCGTGCTCCCGCTGCTGATTCCGATCGAGTTCTTCCAGAAGTTCATCCTGAACCCGCTCACGCTGGCGATCCGAGTTTTCGCTGCCATGTTCGCGGGTCACCTCCTGCTGCTGGTCTTCACCCTGGCCGGTGAGTTCCTGCTGCTCAACGGCGGGATCACCGTCATCGTGGCGCCGGTGTCCTTCGCCTTCGCCATCGCGCTGACCTTCCTGGAGGCACTGATCATGTGCCTGCAGGCCTACATCTTCGCGCTGTTGTCTGCCAGCTACATCGGCATGGCGCTGGCAGAAGAGCACTGAGTAACAGCACAAAGCCTCCGATCCGCGAACACTCGCGGACCGAGTTGGAAAGGGAACAGCAACAGTGAGCGCTCTCCAGATTGCCCAGGACGCCGGCTCCATCAACCCGGGTCTCGCGGCCATCGGTTACGGTCTCGCGGCCATCGGCCCCGGCATCGGCGTGGGTCTGATCTTCTCCTCGGTCATCAGCGGTACCGCCCGCCAGCCCGAGGCCCGCGGCGTTCTGCTCGGTCTCGCGTGGACCACCTTCGCCATCGTCGAGGTCCTCGCGCTGATCGGCTTCGTCGTGTACTTCATCGCGACTGCCTGACCGAATCCAGATCGCGTTAGGAGAAACCGTGATGGACACCCTCATCCTGGCAGCGGAGGGTCCGGTCAACCCGGTCATTCCGCACACCTCGGAGATCATCCTCGGTCTCGTCGCGTTCCTGCTCCTCCTCTTCGTCATCAAGAAGTTCGTGTCACCGCGCTTCGAGGCGTTGTACGAGGAGCGGACGGCCAAGATCGAGGGTGGCATCGAGAAGGCCGAGCAGGCTCAGGCCGAAGCTCAGCGCACTCTTGAGCAGTACAAGGAGCAGCTGGCCGAGGCTCGTGCCGAGGCCGCGCGCATCCGCGACGACGCTCGGGCCGAAGGCCTGCAGATCGTCGAGGAGCTGCGTGAGCAGGCGCAGGCCGAGTCCGCGCGCATCGTCGCGCAGGGCCAGCACCAGCTGGACGCTCAGCGCGCCCAGATCGTCGCGGAGCTGCGTGCCGACCTCGGCCGCACCGCCGTCGAACTGGCGAGCAAGGTCGTGGGCGAGTCCCTCGAGGACGACTCCCGCCGCCGCGGCACCGTCGACCGCTTCCTCAACGAGCTGGACGCCGTCGCGGCGCCGGCGAGCAAGTAGAGGCTGCCGATGACGTTGCATGCCGCAAGTCGTGAAGCTCTGGCAGCCGCGGAACTGCGGCTGCTGGAGCTGGCCGACGCCACCACGTCGACGGACGACCTCGCCAAGCTCGGCGAGGAGCTCTTCGCCGTGCTCGGCCTGCTGATCGAGCAGCGGACGCTGCGCGGCGCGCTCGCCGACGCCTCGTCCGAGTCCGCCAGCCGCGAGCAGCTGGCTCGCGGCCTGTTCGCGGGCAAGGTGAGCGATGCGACCCTGCAGATCCTGGCAGCCGTCGTGACCGCGCGCTGGTCCAGCCCGCGCGAGCTCGTCGACGGTGTCGAGTCGCTCGCCCGCACCACGCTGCTGGTGCGCGCGGAGCGCGACGGTCAGCTGGACTCGACCGAGGACGAGCTGTTCCGGCTCGGCCGCATCGTTGCCGGCTCGCACGAGCTCGAACTGCTGCTGGCGGACCCCGCCGGTGACACCGCCGGCAAGGTCGCCCTGGTCGACTCCCTGATCCAGGGGAAGGTCAGCCCGGTCACCAAGACCCTGGTGGACCAGCTGGTCAGCAACCCGCGCGGGATGCGCGTGGCGGACGGGCTCTCCGAGCTCGCCGACCTGGCGGCCAAGCGCCGTCAGCGTTCCGTCGCGCACGTGAAGTCCGCTGTGGAGCTGACGGCCGAGCAGGTCGACCGCTTGACCGCGACGCTGACCACGATCTACTCGCGCCCGATCGCGCTGCACGTGGAGGTCGACCCCTCGCTGGGCGGCGGCCTCTCGATCAAGATCGGCGACGAGATCATCGACGGAAGCATCGCCGGCCGGTTGGCGGCACTGCGCCGCAATCTCGCCAGCTAGCCCCCGAGCCCTTTCCCAAGAACGAAGAAGTGAGAGCAGGAACGACATGGCGGAGCTGACGATCTCGTCGGACGAGATCCGCAGTGCGATCGAGAAGTACGTCTCGAGCTACTCCCCGGAGGTCAGCCGGGAAGAGGTCGGTACCGTCTCCGAGACCTACGACGGCATCGCCATCGTCGAGGGCCTTCCGGGCACGATGACCAACGAGCTGCTCGAGTTCCCCGGCGGCGTCCTCGGCGTCGCCCTGAACCTCGAGGTCCGCAACATCGGTGCGGTCATCCTCGGTGACTTCGACAAGATCGAAGAGGGCCAGGAAGTCCGCCGGACGGGCAAGGTCCTGTCCGTGCCGGTCGGCGACGGCTTCCTCGGTCGCGTCGTCAACCCGCTGGGCCAGCCGATCGACGGCCTCGGTGACATCGTCGCCGACGACAACCGCGCCCTGGAGCTGCAGGCCGCCACCGTGCTGCAGCGCCAGCCGGTGTCCGAGCCGATGCAGACCGGCATCAAGGCCATCGACGCGATGACCCCGATCGGCCGCGGCCAGCGCCAGCTGATCATCGGTGACCGCAAGACCGGCAAGACCGCGGTCTGCATCGACACGATCATCAACCAGAAGAAGGCCTGGGAGTCGGGCGACCCCAAGCAGCAGGTCCGCTGCGTGTACGTCGCCATCGGCCAGAAGGGCTCCACCATCGCGGGCGTCAAGACCGCGCTGGAGGAGGCGGGCGCACTCGAGTACACGACGATCATCGCCGCCCCGGCTTCTGACTCCGCCGGCTTCAAGTGGCTGGCGCCGTACACCGGCTCCGCCATCGGCCAGCACTGGATGTTCGAGGGCAAGCACGTCCTCATCATCTTCGACGACCTGACCAAGCAGGCCGAGGCGTACCGCGCGATCTCGCTGCTGCTGCGTCGCCCGCCGGGCCGCGAGGCCTACCCCGGCGACGTCTTCTACTTGCACTCGCGTCTCCTCGAGCGTTGCGCGAAGCTGTCGGACGAGCTCGGCGGCGGTTCGATGACGGGTCTCCCGATCATCGAGACCAAGGCGAACGACGTGTCGGCGTACATCCCGACCAACGTCATCTCGATCACCGACGGTCAGTGCTTCCTCGAGTCCGACCTGTTCAACGCCGGTGTCCGCCCGGCCGTCAACGTGGGTATCTCGGTCTCCCGCGTCGGTGGTGCCGCGCAGATCAAGGCGATGAAGTCGGTCGCGGGCTCGCTGCGTCTCGACCTGTCGCAGTTCCGCGAGCTGGAGGCCTTCTCCGCGTTCGCGTCCGACCTCGACGCCGCGTCGCGCGCCCAGCTGGACCGCGGTGCCCGTCTGGTCGAGCTGCTCAAGCAGGGCCAGTACTCGCCGGTCCCCGTCGAGGAGCAGGTCGTCGAGATCTTCGCCGCGACCAAGGGTCACCTGGACGACGTCCCCGTCGCCGACATCCGTCGCTTCGTGGCCGACTTCAAGGACTCGCTGCGCCGCAACCACGCCGACCTCCTGGGCTCGATCGTCGAGACCAAGCAGTTCGGTGACGACGCCCAGAAGCGCGTTGTCGACGCGGTCAAGGAGTTCAAGAAGCAGTTCACCGCTTCCGACGGCTCGACCATCGTCAACGAGGCCCCCGAGAAGGCGCTCGACGCCGACAAGGTCGGCCAGGAGTCGGTGAAGGTCAACAAGCCCGAGCCGACCAAGAAGTGATCTGAGCCATGGGCGCACAGATTCGGGAGCTCCGCCAACGGATCCGAACGGTCAACTCGACCAAGAAGATCACGAAGGCCTACGAGCTCATCGCGACGTCTCGCCTCGCGAAGGCGCAGACCAGGGTCGCGGCCTCCCGGCCGTACGCGGACGAGATCACGAACGTGCTCTCCGCGTTGGCCGAGGCCTCGGCGAACCTCGACCACCCGCTGCTCACCGAGCGCGCGAACCCGAAGCGCGCCGCTGTGCTGGTCGTGACCAGTGACAAGGGCATGTGCGGTGGTTACAACGCCAACGTCCTCAGGGCCGGTGAGCAGCTGCTGCAGCTTCTCCGTTCCGAGGGCAAGGAGCCGGTCCTGTACGTGACCGGCCGCAAGGGCCAGGGCTACTACCAGTTCCGTCGCCGTGAGGTCACCGGTTCGTGGAGCGGGTTCTCGCAGACCCCGCACTACGTCAACGCCGTCGAGGCCGGTGACACGCTGGTGGAGGCGTTCCTGGAGGGCACGGAGAACGGTGCGCAGGGCGTGGACGAGATCCACATCGTGTACACCGAGTTCAAGTCCATGCTGGTCCAGACGCCGGCCGCCCGCCGGATCGCTCCGATGGAGGTCGAGTACACCGGTGAGACCCCCAAGGGGCCGCGCGCGGTGTACGACTTCGAGCCCAGCGCCGAGGCGCTGCTCGGTGCGATGCTCCCCAAGTACGTGAAAACTCGCCTGTTCTCCGCCATGCTGGAGGCGGCGGCTTCGGAGTCGGCTGCCCGTCGTACGGCCATGAAGGCCGCGACGGACAACGCGACGGAGCTGGTCCGGAACCTCAGCCGGGCGGCGAACTCGGCCCGTCAGGCCCAGATCACCCAGGAGATCAGCGAGATCGTCGGTGGCGCTGCCGCGCTTACCGGTGGCGCAGGAAGTGATGAGTGACATGAGTGCTACTGCCACCACCACCCGCACCGGCCGTGTGGTCCGGGTGATCGGTGCGGTCGTCGACGTGGAGTTCCCGCGCGACGCCGTGCCCGAGCTGTTCAACGCGCTGAACGTGGAGATCACGTTCGAGGCCGTCGCCAAGACGCTGACCCTCGAGGTCGCGCAGCACCTCGGCGACAACCTCGTCCGCACCATCTCGATGCAGCCGACCGACGGCCTGGTCCGCGGCGCTGTCGTCAGCGACACCGGCGCCGCGATCTCGGTGCCCGTCGGCGACATCGTCAAGGGCCACGTGTTCAACGCCCTCGGCGACTGCCTCGACCAGCCCGGCCTCGGCCGCGACGGCGAGCAGTGGGGCATCCACCGCAAGGCGCCGTCGTTCGACCAGCTCGAGGGCAAGACCGAGATCCTGGAAACGGGCGTCAAGGTCATCGACCTCCTCACCCCGTACGTCAAGGGCGGCAAGATCGGCCTGTTCGGCGGCGCGGGTGTCGGCAAGACCGTTCTGATCCAGGAGATGATCACGCGTATCGCGCGTGAGTTCTCCGGTACCTCGGTCTTCGCCGGCGTCGGTGAGCGCACCCGTGAGGGTACGGACCTGCTGCTGGAGATGGAGGAGATGGAGGTCCTCCAGGACACCGCTCTCGTCTTCGGTCAGATGGACGAGCCGCCCGGCACGCGTATGCGCGTCGCGCTGTCCGCTCTCACGATGGCGGAGTACTTCCGCGACGTGCAGAACCAGGACGTGCTGCTCTTCATCGACAACATCTTCCGCTTCACCCAGGCCGGTTCCGAGGTGTCGACCCTGCTGGGCCGCATGCCTTCCGCCGTGGGTTACCAGCCGACGCTGGCCGACGAGATGGGTGAGCTCCAGGAGCGCATCACCTCGACGCGCGGTAAGTCGATCACCTCGCTGCAGGCCATCTACGTGCCCGCGGACGACTACACCGACCCCGCCCCGGCGACCACCTTCGCCCACCTGGACGCGACGACGGAGCTTTCCCGTCCGATCTCCCAGAAGGGCATCTACCCGGCCGTCGACCCGCTGTCGTCGTCGTCTCGAATCCTCGAGCCGTCGATCGTCGGCGAGGAGCACTACCGGGTCGCCCAGGAGGTGAAGCGAATCCTGCAGAAGTACAAGGAGCTGCAGGACATCATCGCCATCCTCGGTATGGACGAGCTCTCCGAGGAGGACAAGGTCCTCGTCGGTCGCGCGCGTCGTCTCGAGCGCTTCCTCGGCCAGAACTTCTTCGTCGCGGAGAAGTTCACCGGGCAGCCCGGGTCGTTCGTGCCGATCAAGGACACCGTCGAGGCGTTCGACCGCGTCTGCAAGGGCGAGTTCGACCACTTCCCGGAGCAGGCGTTCTTCTCCTGCGGCGGGTTGGACGACGTCGAGGCCAACGCCAAGAAGCTGGCCGGTAACTGAGTCTGGCTTTTCCTCGGGGCCGTCTCTCCACTGTGGAGGGGCGGCCCTTTGGCTTTTTCCGGGCCGCCAATGCGGTGGTTGCGTTGGGGGGCAAAGACTTTGACGGGCGTGGTTGAGTCATCGCCGCTGCCCCAATCTCGAGGGAAGGACACCTCGCCTTCGGCTAAAGCCATCGTTGACCCGTCTCGCCTTGCCCTGTCTTGCCTCGACCCGTCTCGCCTCGCCTTGCCGTTCGCGCCCAGCTGGACTGTCAGACCCGTTGAGTACGTTGGGTCGCGGGGGATCCTGCGCGCGAGGGGACCCCTGCGTCAGCCTGCCCCGCTCTCCGCGTCCCGCTGCCCGCTCGTCTGCTGTCGGTGGCCGACAGCTTTCCGGTGGATGGAAACCGCACTCCCGATCCCGTGGCCCTGAGGCCCACGATGCACGGCATCACCTCGACGAGGAGAGTGCGCGTGAACAAGTGGGTGTTGCCGCTCTGCTGGACTGCGGTTCTGCTGGACGGCTTTGATCTCGTGGTGCTCGGCACGGTGATTCCCGTCCTGTTGCAGGAGAAGCTGCTCACCACCGCCTCCGCCAGTGCGGTGTCCACGGCCGGGTTGGTCGGCATGATGATCGGTGCGCTGGTCATCGGGACCATCACCGACGTCATCGGGCGGCGCAAGGTCATGATCGTCGCGGTGGCCGGGTTCTCGGTGTTCACGCTGGCCTGTGCGTTCGCGCCGGACGCGGTGACGTTCGGAGTGCTCAGGTTCCTCGCCGGGCTAGGGCTCGGCGGGTGTCTGCCCACGGCTATCGCGTTGGTCAACGAGGCTCGGCCTCGGCAGGGTGGGCGGGCCACCACGCTCATCATGACCGGGTACCACGTGGGTGCCGTCATCACGGCGTTGCTGGGGATCGTGTTGATTCCCGAGCTGGGGTGGCGGGCGCTGTTCGTGGTGGGGGCGTTGCCCGCGTTGGTGCTGATTCCGTTGATGGTCAAGCATTTGCCGGAGACGGCGGTGCGGAAGGCGCCTGCATTGGAGGCCGTCGGGTCGTTGTTCCGGCCTGGGCTGCGGAAGGCCACTGTGGCCTTCTGGGTGGCCTCGTTCATGGGG
The DNA here is from genome assembly GCF_050936595.1 of Lentzea sp. CA-135723. NCBI lineage: Bacteria > Bacillati > Actinomycetota > Actinomycetes > Pseudonocardiales > Pseudonocardiaceae > Lentzea > Lentzea sp. CA-135723. Next base: position 7,055,732 of record NZ_JBNJMK010000001.1, read on the forward strand.
TTGCTGTTGGTGTACGGGCTGAACACCTGGTTGCCGCAGATCATGCGCAGCGCCGGGTACGAGTTGGGGACGGCGTTGGCGTTGTTGCTGACGCTCAACATCGGTGCTGTGGTCGGGCTTCTGATTGCCGGCGCGGTGGCGGACAAGGTCGGTGTCCGGCCTGCGGCCATCGGGTGGTTCGTCGGGGCCGTGGTGTTCTTGGCGTTGTTGAGCATCAAGTTGCCCGGTGTGGGCGTGTACGTCGCCGTGTTGTTGGCTGGGTGCTTTGTGTTCAGTGCGCAGGTGCTCGTTTATGCCTATGCGGGGCGGGTTTACGAGGAGAACCGCGCTACTGGCATCGGATGGGCCGCTGGCGTGGGGCGGTTGGGTGCTATTAGTGGGCCGCTCCTCGGAGGTGCGTTGCTCACGGCTGGATTGGCGCACCCGTGGGGTTTCTACGCGTTTGCGGTCATTGCGGCGTTGGGCGCTACGGCCGTTGGTGCGATTGGGCTGACGGCGAAATCGGTCGTGGGGGCGGCTGAGTGATGGCAAGGTCGGGGTATGGCCCGACATGTTCCTCACGACGATCCCGGGGTGCCGGATCTGCGCTCGCCCTGGCGGTACCTGTGGTGGCTCGTGCGCGTGCAGCGCGGGCGGGTGCTCGCCGGGGCGTGGTGGGGCTCGTTGTCCATGTGCGGGCTCATGGTGCCGCCGTACCTGATTTCGCGGGCTGTGGAGGACGGGCTGCGGGGTGGCGACCGTGTGGCCCTGTTGTGGTGGTGCGGGGCCCTTTTGCTCGTGGGCGTGGGGCTGGCGTTGGTGTTCATCGCTCGCCATCGGACGATGACGTTGGTGCGGACCGACGCCGCGTTGCGGACGGCGCAGGTCGTGGTGCGGCACGTCACCCGGTTGGGCGGGGTGGTGCGGCGGAAGCTGTCCACTGGGGAGCTCACGTACCTGCAGAACGGTGACACGGCTCGGCTCGCGCACGCGTTGACGAGCACCGGGCCCGGGGTCGGGGCGGTGGTCGCGTACGCGGCCACGGCGGTGCTGCTGGTGCGGATCTCGCCGCTGGTCGCCGGCGTGGTGCTGCTCGGGGTGCCGGTGCTCGCGCTGGTGACCGGGCCGGTGCTGAAGCGGTTGCACGCGGTGGAAGGTGCTTATCGCGAACGGCAGGGGGAGCTGAGCTCGCGGGCCGGGGACATCGTCGGCGGGCTGCGGGTGCTGTCCGGCATCGGCGGGAAGCCGGCGTTCGAGGCGCGGTTTCGCGGGATGTCGCGCGAGGTGCTGCGGGACGGGTACCGGGTGTCGGCCTGGCTCAGCTGGGTCCAAGCGGTGACGTGGGGGTTGCCCGCGTTGTTCCTCGCCGTCGTCACGTGGATCGTGGCGCGGATGGTGGTGTCCGGGGCGATCACGATCGAGGAGATGCTCGCGGTCTACCTGTACGTCACCACGCTGACGGTGCCCGTGGCGTTCTTCATGGAAGGGGCGGACGCGATCCCTCGCGCGCTCGTGTCGGCGCGGCGGGTGATCGACGTGCTGAGGTTGCAGCCGGACGAGAGAAGCGCCGATCCCGGGCCGCTGGACGTGAAGACCGGCGCGCTGACGGTGGTCGTTTCGGCCAACGCATCGGTGGCCAGGGACGCGGTCGACCGGCTGCCCGGCGTGGTGGCGGACAACGACGACTACCTCTTCCGCGGCACCGTGCGCGAGGCGGTGTCGGTGGGCGAGCACCTCGACCGCGAACTCGACGAGGCGCTGTACGCGGCGGCCGCGGTGGACGTCGTGGAGGCGTTGCCGGACGGGCTCGACTCGCACCTGGAGTCGCAGGGGCGCAACGTGTCCGGCGGCCAGCGGCAACGGCTGCGGCTCGTGCGCGCGCTGCTGAGCGAACCCGACCTGCTGGTGCTGGTGGAGCCCACGTCGGCGCTGGACGCCGTCACCGAGGCCGCGGTCGCGAGGCGGGTGCGGGAACGGCGGGCAGGGCGCACGACGGTCGTGGTGTCGTCGTCTCCGTTGTGGGCGGGCCAGGCGGACCAAGTCGTGCGGCTGGAGGAGAGCCGATGATCACGAGGCTCCCGGTCGCGGACCGGCGTGAGGTCCGGCAGGCGGCGGCGCGGCTGCTGCGCGGCGAACGGTCCGCGCTGGCCGTGGTGCTGCTGATGACGGCGCTCTCGGCGGTGTCGGCGCTCGTCGGGCCCTACCTGCTCGGCAAGATCGTCGGCGGCGTGGAGGCGGGCACGCTCACGCTGTCCACTGTGGACGGGCTCGCGCTCGGGGTGCTCAGCGCCGCCGTGGCGCACCTGTTGTTGGTGCGGTACAGCGCTTTGCTGACGGCGCGGCTCGGTGAGCGGTTCCTCGCGTCGCTGCGGGAGGAGGCGGTGACGCGCACGCTGGCGTTGCCCGCGCGGGTGGTCGACAGGCTGAGCACTGGCGACCTGCTCACCCGCGTGACGGCCGACGTCGGCGTGGTCGGCCAGGCGTTGCGGGACGGCGTGCCCGAGGTGCTCACGGGTGCCGTGCACCTCGTCGTGGTGTTCGTGGCGGTGTTCTGGCTGGATCCGGTCCTGGGCCTCGTGTCGCTGGCCGGGATGCCGCTCGTGGTGTGGGCGACGCGCTGGTACCTCACCCGTGCGCGCGAGGCGTACCTCGTCGAGAGCGAGACCGCCGGTGACGTCGCCGAGATCTCCGCGGCGGTCGGCGAGGGCAGCCGGACTATCGAGACGTACGGACTGCGGGACAGGATGGTCTCGGCCGCCGACGGCGCGATCGCACGGTCGTTCCACGCCCGGATGCGGACGTTGCGGCTGCGGAACGTGCTGTTCCCCGCGACCACGTTCCTGAACGTCGTGCCGGCCGTCCTCGTGCTGCTCGTCGGCGGCTTCTTCTACGCGCAGGACGGGGTGCGGCTCGAGGTCGTCGTCACGGCGGTGCTCTGGGTGTGGCGGCTGGTCGAACCGATGGACCGCATCATGTTCTGGATCGAGTTCCTGCAACGCGCTGGAGCGTCGTTCGCGCGGATCGAGGGGATCGGTGCGCACGGCGAAGCGCCGCCGGAGGTGCGCGAGCCCGCCGACGACCGCATCGAGGCGCGCGGCGTCCGGTACTCCTATGTGGACGGCCACGAGGTGCTGCACGGCGTCGACCTCGTGGTGCAGCAGGGAGAACGGCTGGCGATCGTCGGCGTCTCCGGCGCGGGCAAGTCGACGCTGGGCAGGCTGATCGCGGGTGTCGACAGGCCGTCGGAGGGCACGGTGCTCGTCGGCGGGGTGCCGGTCGCGGACCTGGCCGCCGCGGGCGAGCAGCGGATCGTCCTGGTGACGCAGGAACATCACGTGTTCATCGGCACGGTCCGGGAGAACCTGGCGATGGCGGCGCCGGACGCCCCCGACGAGCAGCTGCTCGGGGCGTTGCAGCTGGTCGGCGCGCGCTGGTTCGACGAGTTACCCGAGGGGCTCGACACGCGGCTCGGCGCCGGCGGTGTGGAGCTGGATCCCGCACAGGCGCAGCAACTCGCGTTGGCGCGCGTCGAGGTCGCCGACCCGCACACGCTGGTGCTGGACGAGGCGACGTCCTCGCTAGACCCGGCGACGGCCAGACATGCCGAGCGCGCGATCGCGGCCGTGCGGGAGAGACGCACGGTGATCGCGATCGCGCACCGGCTGCAGACCGCACGTGACGCCGACCGGATCGCGGTCGTCGACGCGGGCCGCGTCGTGGAGCTGGGACCGCACGACGACCTGGTGGCCAGGGACGGCACGTACGCGACGCTGTGGCGTTCCTGGCACGGCTAGCTGTTGCCGGCGCAGTCGGACCGGGCTGGAGACGCCCTGCGGGCGATGTGACTTCGCCCACCGGGCCTCCGGAGAGGCGTCGATGCGGCCACTTGCTGTACCTCTCCACGAGGGCGTCCGGCAGAATGTCCCCGGTGGCACTTTTGCCGCCGCCGCACAGCAGGCAGGCGATGCGCGACAGAGCCTGCGTGCGCGACGCCGCGAAGTCTTCGAAGTCCTGCGGTCCATCTTCTGGTGGCCGTCGGACGTGCTGACACCGGGCGGGGCGGCAAGGTCGTCAGGCGACCGTTTAGACTCAGTTCGACTCCAGACGACGAGGGAGATACGCGTGGCCGAGATGACCGTTGAACTGGTCGCCGTTGAACGCCGTTTGTGGTCCGGTAAGGCCACCTCTGTTTCGGCGCAGACCACCGAGGGCGAGATCGGCATCCTGCCCGGTCACGAGCCCGTGCTCGGCCAGTTGGTCGAGGGTGGCGTGGTGCGCGTGCGCACGACCGACGGTGGCCTGGTCACCGCGGCGGTGCACGGTGGCTTCCTCTCCGTGACCGGCACCGGCGTATCGATTCTCGCCGAGGACGCCGAGCTCGCGGGCGAGATCGACGTGGACGCGGCGCGGACCGCCCTGCAGGACGCGGACGACGCAGAGCGCGCACGTGCGGCAGCGCGCGTGCGGGCCGTGGAACAGTCGGCCTGAGACCGGGCACGAGGCCGCAGCCGTGGGGATCACCGAGATTGCCGGCCTGATCCTTCTTGGGGTGGCGATCGTCATCGCCTACTTCGCCTGGCGCCGGATCCGCTTGTTGCGGGAGGGCGGCGTGCACGTCGCCCTGCGCAGCTCGTTCGACGACCGCGGGCGCGGGTGGCATCTCGGCGTGGGGCACTACCGGGGCGATTCGTTCGCCTGGTTCCGGGTGCTGTCGCTCGGGTCAGGGCCGAACGAGCTGATCTCCCGGGACGGGCTCGAGATCGACGCCCGGCGGGAGCCGACCGGGCCTGAGGCCTACGCGATGCCGGTGGGGGCCACGGTGCTGCGGTGCCGGTCCGCTTCCGGTGAGGTCGAGATCGCCATGGGGCCGGATGCTTTGACCGGGTTCTTGTCCTGGTTGGAGTCCTCGCCGCCGGGGCGGACGATTCCCTGGGCTTCTTGATTTGATCGACCCGTCGGGGGTTTCTCCGGCGGGTCGTTTTGGTTTCGGGTTCCTGTTGTGGTGGGGGTTGGTCGCGTTCTGCTGGTTGGGCTGCGGTTGCGAGGGTGCTTGCGCGGGTCGTGACGAAGCGCGTGGGTGGCGATTGGGGCTTGACTTCGGGGCCCTTGCGAGGTGCTTGTCGGACCGGAAAAGGCCGGGCTGAAAAGAGGCCCGGCCGAGCCACTAGTGGTAGAACCTCGCACCCAAAGTCAAGCCCCAATCGCAGTCGGTGGGTCCGACCGCTGACCGGAGTGGGATCAGCCCGTTCGGGCTCGCCTGCGGCTTCGCGTGCCAGGACTCGTAGATGGTTGGCTTGCGTTGACGGCTATCCGGTTGGGTGCGCGCGCCTGGCCTGCGTGCGTGGTTGGGTTGCGCTGACGACTGCAGTTGAGAGAGCGCCGGGCCTGCGTGCGTGGTCGGCCTGCGTTGACGACTGCGGTTGGGTCCGCGCGACTGGCTTGCGTGTGGTCGGGCTGCGTTGGCGGCTGTGGTTGGCACCGCGAGCTGGCCGCCCGTGCCCGCCTGCCGCTTACGCGCTCGCGCCCTGCCTGCCGCCGCCCTGCTTGCCGCTCGCCTGCCGCCTGGCCCGCTTGGCCCGTCTGCCGCTTGGCCCGTCTGCCGCCTGGCCCTGCCTGTCCGCCCCGCCCCCCGCCTTGTCCGCCAGGTCCACCCCGCCTACCCGCCTCGCCGCCGCTCTCCTCGCGTGTCCGGACTGTCGGACCTGGTCGGTACGTTGGGTCGCGGGGGAGCCTGAAACCGAGGGGACCCCTGCGTCAGCGTGGCTAGGCGTTGCCGCCTGGCTGCCACAGGACGTCGCCGTGCGGGTTCGCCACCCTCGCCAGGATGAACAGCAGGTCGGACAGGCGGTTCAGGTACTTCGCCGTCAGGACGTTCGTCTGGTCCGGGGCCACTTCCAGGAGGGACCAGGCTCGGCGTTCTGCCCGGCGGGCGATGGTGCGGGCCTGGTGCAGGAGGGCTGCTCCTGGGGTGCCTCCGTTCAGGATGAACGAGTCGAGTTTGCCCAGGCGTTCGTTGAAAGTGTCGCAGTAGGTTTCCAGGCGGTCCACGTAGGCCTGGGTCACGCGCAGTGGTGGGTACTTCGGGTCGGGGACGATCGGGGTGCAGAGGTCCGCGCCCACGTCGAAGAGGTCGTTCTGGACCTTGCGGACCACCTCGTGGACGTCTTCGGCCAGGTTGCCGAGGGCCAGGGCCACGCCCAGGGACGCGTTGGTCTCGTCCACGTCCGCATAGGCTTCGATGCGCGGATCGGTCTTGGGGACTCGGGTGAAGTCGCCCAGGCCTGTGGTGCCGTCGTCGCCCACGCGCGTGTAGATCTTGGTGAGGTGTACCGCCATGTTCGCCACTCTATGGCCGTACGTAGGATTGCCGTGTGAGTGAGCATTTCCGGGTACACGGTGGCGCACGGTTGGTCGGCGAGGTCGATGTCGTCGGCGCCAAGAACAGCGTGCTCAAGTTGATGGCCGCTGCTCTGTTGGCTGAGGGCACTACGACCATCACGAACTGCCCGGACATCCTCGACGTGCCCTTGATGGCTGACGCCCTGCGCAGCCTCGGGTGCGAGGTCGAGCTCGAGGGTGACGTGGCCAGGATCACGACCCCCGCGCAGCTGAGCCACCGGGCCGACTCCGAGGCCATGGGCAAGCTGCGGGCGAGCATCTGCGTGCTCGGGCCGCTGGTGGGGCGGTGCAAGCGGGCCGTGGTGGCGCTGCCGGGTGGCGACGCCATCGGGTCGCGGCCGTTGGACATGCACCAGAGCGGGCTCGAGAAGCTCGGGGCGACCACGTGGATCGAGCACGGGTGCATCGTCGCCGAGGCCGAGGGGCTGCACGGGACGCAGATCTGGCTGGACTTCCCCAGCATGGGGGCGACCGAGAACATCCTGATGGCGGCGGTGCTCGCCAACGGGACGACGGTCATCGACAACGCCGCCCGCGAGCCGGAGATCGTCGACCTCTGCCTGATGCTCACGCAGATGGGGGCGAAGGTCGACGGCGCCGGCACGTCCACGCTGACCGTGCACGGCGTCACGGAGCTCAAGCCGACCGAGCACCGGGTCATCGGCGACCGGATCGTGGGCGCCACCTGGGGTTTCGCCGCCGCGATGACGCGCGGTGACGTGCGGGTGCGCGGCGTGAACCCGCACCACCTGGACCTCGTGCTGGAGAAGCTCCGGATGGCCGGGGCCGAGGTCACCGTCTACGAGGGTGAGGACGAGGGGTTCCGCGTGGTCATGGAGGGGCGGCCCAAGGCCGTCGACTTCGTGACGCTGCCGTACCCCGGCTTCGCCACGGACAACCAGCCGTTCGCGATCGCGCTGTCGACGGTGTCCGAGGGCACGTCGATGATCACGGAGAACCTGTTCGAGTCCCGGTTCCGCTTCATCGACGAGATGATCCGGCTCGGGGCCGACGCGCGCACGGACGGCCACCACGCCGTCATCCGCGGCATCGAGAAGCTGTCCAGCGCGCCGGTGTGGGCTTCGGACATCCGCGCTGGTGCGGGCCTCGTGCTCGCCGGTCTGTGCGCGGACGGGGCCACCGAGGTGTACGAGATCTTCCACATCGAGCGCGGCTACCCCGGCTTCGTGGAGAACCTCCGCAAGCTCGGCGCCGACGTGGAGCGCGTCAGCTCTTGAGCACGAGCCGCGCGTTCGGGACGTCCGCCGGGAACACCATCACCTGGTAGGGCGCGTTTCTCGAACGCGTGGCCCGCACGCCGTTGCGCTTGAGCTTCTGCACGAGGACGTTCGCCGCCTCTTCCGTCGGCACCACCGCGACCTCGCTGAGCAGCCCGAAGTCCGTGCCGTCCAGGTCCGGCACGGGCCGCTTGTCGTTGCCCGCGAAGTACCTCAACGTCAACGCCAGCAGCCCGAGCACGGCGAACACGACGACCGTCTGGTAAATCCCCGTCACCTCCCCATGATGCTCTCAGCGGGCTCGATTCAGTGAGCAAGCGCACGCGCAGCCCCGGTTACTGGCCAGTACGCTCCGTTGAACGACGTTGTGGGAGGTTGCTGTGCCGTATCCGGCTGACCGTGAGCGCGACCGCCCCTGGGTGATGCGCACGTACGCGGGCCATTCCTCGGCCGCCGCTTCCAACGCGCTCTACCGCCGGAACCTCGCCAAGGGGCAGACGGGTCTGTCGGTGGCGTTCGACCTGCCGACGCAGACCGGCTACGACCCCGACGACGAGCTCGCGAAGGGCGAGGTCGGCAAGGTCGGCGTGCCCATCAGCCACATCGGCGACATGCGGCAGCTCTTCGACGAGATCCCGCTCGGCGGCGCCAACACGTCGATGACGATCAACGCGACGGCCATGTGGCTGCTCGCCCTCTACGTCACCGTGGCCGAGGAGCAGGGCGCTGACCCGTCGGCGCTCGCCGGCACGACGCAGAACGACATCATCAAGGAGTACCTGTCCCGCGGCACGTACGTGTTCCCTCCGGGGCCGTCGCTGCGGCTGATCACCGACATGGTCGCGTGGACCGTCTCCAACGTGCCCAAGTGGAACCCGATCAACATCTGCAGCTACCACCTCCAGGAGGTCGGCGCGACGCCGGCGCAGGAGGTCGCGTACGCGATGTGCACGGCGATCGCGGTGCTGGACTCCGTGCGCGACTCCGGTCAGGTGCCGCAGGAGAAGTTCGGTGAGGTCGTCGCCCGCATCTCCTTCTTCGTGAACGCCGGTGTGCGGTTCATCGAGGAGATGTGCAAGATGCGCGCGTTCGCCCAGCTGTGGGACGAGATCACGCTGGAACGCTACGGCGTCGAGAACCCGAAGCACCGCCGGTTCCGCTACGGCGTGCAGGTCAACTCGCTCGGCCTCACGGAAGCCCAGCCGGAGAACAACGTCCAGCGCATCGTGCTGGAGATGCTCGCGGTGTCGTTGTCCCGCAACGCCCGTGCGCGCGCTATCCAGCTGCCGGCGTGGAACGAGGCGTTGGGCCTCCCACGGCCGTGGGACCAGCAATGGGCGTTGCGCATGCAGCAGGTGCTGGCGTTCGAGACGGACCTGCTGGAGTACGACGACATCTTCGACGGCTCGCCCGTCATCGAGGCGAAGGTCAACGAGATCCTCGCCGGCGCGCGCGAGGAGATCGACCGCGTGCAGGCGATGGGCGGTGCCGTCGCGGCCGTCGAGTCCGGCTACATGAAGTCGAACCTGGTGTCCTCGCTGGCGGATCGCCGTCGCCGCGTCGAGGCGGGCGAGGACATCGTGGTCGGCGTCAACAAGTTCGACACGACCGAGCCGTCGCCGTTGCAGGCAGAGGGCGCGAACGCCATCGAGACCATCGACCCGATCGTCGAGCTGCACGCCGTCGAGGCGATCCAGCAGTGGCGTTCGGCGCGCGACAACGTTGCGGCAGAAGCATCTCTGGACGCCCTGCGCGCTGCCGCCAAGACCGACCAGAACCTCGTCGAGGTGACGCTCGCGTGCGCCCGCGCGGGTGTGACGACCGGCGAGTGGTCCCAGGCGTTGCGCGAGACCTTCGGTGAATACCGCGCTCCCACCGGCGTTTCCGGTGCTTCCGCGTCCGGTGAGGCGGGCTCCGAGATCGCCCGCGTGCGCGACCGCGTCCGCACGACCGGCGAGGACCTGGGCGAACGCCTGCGCATGCTGGTCGGCAAGCCCGGCCTCGACGGTCACTCCAACGGCGCCGAACAGGTCGCCGTACGTGCCCGCGACGTCGGCTTCGAGGTCGTCTACCAGGGCATCCGCCTCACGCCGTCGCAGATCGTCGCGGCCGCCGTGCAGGAGGACGTGCACGTCGTCGGCCTCTCGATCCTCTCCGGCTCGCACCTCGAGGTCGTGCCGGCGGTGGTCGACGGCCTGCGCGCGGCCGGTGCCGGGGACATCCCGGTGATCGTCGGCGGCATCATCCCGCCCGACGACGCCGCCAAGCTGCGCGAACGTGGCGTGGCCAGGGTGTTCACGCCCAAGGACTACGAGCTGACCGAGATCATGGACGAGATCGTCACGGTGATCCGGGAGGTGCGTGAGCTGGCGTAGGGCCTTAGTGTCGCGGAATGGTTGACGTTTCGCGGGACGGGTCCGTCGTCCGGATCACGATGAACCGCGCGGCCAAGCGCAACGCGCTGTCCGCGGAACACCTCACCGAGCTGCTCGACGCGTTCCGCGAGGCGCGCACGTCCGACGCGGCGGGGATCGTGCTGGCCGCCGAGGGACCGGTGTTCTCCGCCGGGCACGACTTCGCGGACGTGCACGCGCGGGACGAGGAAGGTGTGCGGCTGCTGCTGGAGCTGTGCACCGTGCTGATGAAGACCATCCAGTCCGCGCCGCAGGTCGTGATCGCACGGGTGCAGGGGCTGGCCACGGCGGCCGGGTGTCAGCTGGTGGCGTCGTGCGACCTCGCGGTGGCGGCGGACACGGCCGGGTTCTCGTTGCCGGGCGGGAAGGCAGGGTGGTTCTGCCACACGCCCGCGGTGCCGGTGGCGCGGTCGATCGGGCGCAAGCGGTTGATGGAGCTCGTGCTGACCGGGGACGTGATCGACGCGCCCACGGCGGTGGAGTGGGGGCTGATCAACCGGGCCGTGCCCGCGGAGGAGTTGGACGCCGCCACCGACGACCTGCTGGCGCGCGCCACGCGGGGGAGCCGGGCGTCGAAGGCCATCGGCAAGCGGACGATCTACGCGCAGCTCGACCGGCCCGAGATCGACGGGTACGAGATCGCGCTGTCGGTCATGGCCGAGACGTCGCAGTCGCCGTCAGCCAAAGAGGGACGGGCGTCGTTCCTGGAGAAGCGGCCGCCCGTGTGGCCCGACTAGTCGCGAGGAGCTTCAGAGCGTCGGCGTTCGGGCCCGGTTCTGCTTGGTAGATCACGAGGAACTGGCCGGGGGCCTCGCGGACGTCGAACGAGTGGTACGTCAGCTTGAGCCGGCCGACCGCGGGGTGCACGAACTCCTTGGCGTCCTGGGTCTTTCCGCGCACCTCGTGGTTCTCCCAGAGTTCCGCGAACACCGGGTTCCGGCGCAGTTCCGCGACCATCCGCCCCAGCCGGGCCGAGTTCGGGTCGGCCGTCAGGCGCAGGTTGCCGACCGTGCTCTGCGCGACCCAGTTCCAGCGCGGGTAGAAGCTCGTGGCCGCGGGGTCCAGGAACGCCATCCTGGCCAGGTTGTCGGCGGGCGCGAACGGCTCGTACAGGGCGTCGGCCAGCGCGTTCGTGGCCAGCACGTCGAGGTAGGAGCTCATCACGAACGCCGGCATGTCGTGCATGCCGCTGATGAGCTGCCGCAGTTCCGGACTGACCTCGACGGTCGCGTGGCCCTCGTCCGCCACGACGCCGGCGAGGCGGTGCAGGTGCGCGCGGGCATCGGTGTCGAGCCGCAGCGCGCGGCTGAGAGCGTCGAGGACCTGCGCCGACGGGTTGGTCTCGCGGCCCTGTTCGAGGCGGGCGTAGTAGTCGGCGCTCACCCCCGCGAGCACCGCGACCTCCTCGCGCCGCAGGCCTTTGACCTTGCGCTGGGTGTGACTCGGCAGGCCCGCGTCCTGGGGGTTGACGCGGGCGCGGTGTGCTTTCAGGAACTCGCCGAGCATGCTTGCGAGCCTATGCGCCCGCGTTGCTCTCTGCCTGGGTGTGCCACACCTGGGGAGAAGGCGTCCTGGTGGGCCTCGGGTTCCGCGCCGAGTGTTGTGGCCATGAGCAAAGTCGTTCTGATCAGTGGAGCTTCCAGCGGTATCGGCGAGGCCACGGCCCGCGTTCTGGCCGCTGCGGGGCACAGGGTGTTCCTCGGTGCGCGGAGGGAGGACCGCCTGGCAGCGCTCGCCGCCGAGATCGGTGCCGGGTACGCGCCGCTGGACGTGACCTCGCGCGAGTCCTTCCAGTCCTTCGTGGACGCGGCGGTAGCCCGGTACGGCCACGTCGACGTGCTGGTGAACAACGCGGGCGTGATGCCGTTGTCCCTCATGGACTCGTTGAAGGTCGACGAGTGGGACCGCATGGTGGACGTGAACATCAAGGGAGTGCTGAACGGCATCGCCGCCGTGCTGCCGCTCTTCACCGGCGGAGGGCACGTCGTGAACGTCGCCTCGGTCGGCGCGCACCTGGTCACGCCGACGGCCGCGGTGTACTGCGCGACCAAGTACGCGGTGTGGGCGCTGTCCGAGGGGCTGCGCCAGGAACGCGACGACCTGCGCGTCACCGTGATCTCGCCCGGTGTCACCCAGTCCGAGCTCGCGGACACGATCACCGAGGACCACGCGGCGTCGTTCATGGCGGAGTACCGCAAGAACGCGCTGCCCGCGTCGGCGATCGGCGACGCCATCGCGTACGCGATCTCGCAGCCGGAGATCGTCGACGTCAACGAGGTCGTGGTGCGGCCGGTGGCGGACCGCTAGGCACCCGTCGTCGAACCCGGCCGCAGGATCATCAGCACGGTCACGGTGGCCCACAACAGGTTGAAGATCCCCGTGTACATGGCGAGGTGCTTGGTGTCGCGCGTCTTGAGCGCCTTCTCCTGGCCGGGAAGGATCTTCAACGCCAGCACGAACGCGGCGGCGGTGGTGAGCGCGATCGACACGATCACCCAGGGGTGGCCGGTCACGCCCATCACGCCCGCCGTCGCGAACCCGAACACCGGCACGGAGATGCCGATCAGGGCGTAGACGCGGCAGATCCGGTGCAGCAGTTCGGGGTTGCCGGGGGTGGTGACGGCCTTCGGGAACATGCTGGCGGCCACGGTGACCGGGCCGATCGCGATGATGGCCGCCAGGACGTGCAGGGACAGGAAGAGCTTGCTCACGCCGCCCTCCACGCGGTGCCGCGGCGTTCGTGGGCGAAGAGCTCCTCGACCTGCCAGGCCTGCTGGGCGCCGACCTCGCGGTCCAGCAGGTAGAGGCCCAGGTCGATGCCCGAGCTGACGCCCGCGGCGGTCACCAGGTCGCCGTCGTCCACGATGCGCGCCCTGATCGCGTTCACCCCCATCGCCTCCAGCGCGGGCAGGCCGAGGTGGTTGGTGGTGGCGTTGCGGCCCTTGATCAGGCCGGTCGCGGCCAGCAGCAACGACCCGCCGCACACCGTGGCGATGATCGCCTTCGTCTCCCGGAGCACGGGGGTGAGCGTCGCCGCGAGCGTGCTGAACCGCGCGAGCATCGCTGCCTCGTCGAGCGTCGCCTCGCCCGGCAGCACGATGAGGTCGGCGTCCGGGCTCAGCCGCGCGGTCGCCTTGAGGGACAACAGGTTCATGCCCGCCGGCACCTCGCGCGCACCTTCGGCCGTCACCAGTTCGGCCTGGACGCCGCCCGCCGTCAGCGTTTCGTACGGGCCGATCGCGTCCAACGGGTCGAAGCCGTCGAACAACACCACTTGAGCTTTCACTGCGACTCCTACGGGTTTCGGTGATCAAAACCGTAGGTCGGCCGGAATCCGTCGGGAACTGGCTGGAATGCCATGTTCCAACGGATTCTCGCCAGCTACGGTGGTGGACGTGCACGAGGTGGCAGTGGTAGCGATGGACAGCGTCGTCCCGTTCGACTTCGCGACACCGGTCGACGCGTTCAACTGGGTCGGGCGGTACCGGGTGCGCGTCTGCGGTCCCAAGAGGACGGTGGACGCGGGCTGCTTCGAGATCAAAGTCCCGCACGGCCTGGAGTTGCTGTCCGAAGTGGACACGATCGTGCTGCCCGGCCACGACCCCCGCCTGGAGATCCCGCGGCCGTTGATCGACGCGTTGCTGGCGGCCGCCCGGCGAGGCACGCGGATCGCGTCCATCTGCACGGGCGCGTTCGTGTTCGCGGCGACCGGGCTGCTCGACGGCCTGCGGGTGACCACGCACTGGCTGGGCGCGGAGGAGCTGGCCGCGCGGTTCCCCGCGCTGGAGGTCGACCCGGACGTGCTCTACGTCGACAACGGGCAGTTCCTGACGTCCGCGGGCGCGGCGGCGGGGCTCGACCTGTGCCTGCACATGATCCGGCGGGACCACGGGTCCGCGGTGGCCGCCGACGCGGCAAGGCTGGCCGTGATGCCGCTGGAGCGCGAAGGCGGGCAGGCGCAGTTCATCGTCACGCCACCCGTTGCGCCGCAAGGGGTCGAGCTCGAACCGTTGCTGCGGTGGATGGAGGCCAACACGGCGCGGGAGCTCACGCTGGAGGACCTGGCGCGGCAGGCCGGCATGAGCACGCGCACGCTGAACCGGCGGTTCCGCGAGCAGACCGGCACCACGCCGTTGCAGTGGCTGCACCGGACGCGCGTGCGGCAGGCACAGCACCTGCTCGAGACGACCCGGGAACCGGTGGAGCTGATCGCGAGCAGGGTCGGGTTCGGGTCGGCGACGGCGTTCCGCGACAGGTTCAAGCGGATCGCCGGCACCTCACCGCAGAGCTACCGGACGGCGTTCCAGGGCTGCCAGAACTAGGAACTAGGGCTGGGAGTGCTCGTGCAGGAGGAGAAGCGTGTAGGCGGCGATCGACTGGGCGTCGGTGATCTCGCCCTTCGCGATCATCGACTCGAACTCCGCGCGCGGGAACCACGCCGAGCGCATGTCCTGCTCCTCCGGCTCCCGCTCGTGGAAGCCCTCGGTCAGCTCGGTCGCGAGGAACACGCGGCCGCGTTGCGACGACATGCCGGGCGCCACGTCGAGCAGGCCGAGCGCGGTCATCCGGCCGGCCCGCAGCCCCGTCTCCTCGCGCAGCTCGCGGCGGGCGAGCTCCAGCGGGTCCGAGTCCGCGCGGTCGGGCGCGGTGCCCTGGGGGAACTCCCAGCGGCGCAGGCCGATCGGGTAGCGGAACTGCTCGACGAGCCGCACGCGTTCGCCGTCGAGCGGGATGACCAGCGCGAAGTCGGGCTTGTCGACCACGCCGTAGATGCCGTTCGAACCGTCAGCGCGCCGGATCTCGTCCTCGCGGACCGTCATCCACGGGTTTGCGTACACCTCTCGGGTGCCGACGTTCTCCACGCCACGGACCGTACCTAACGTCCGGATTCTGGACGCACCCCGTAGCCTGTCGCGGTGCGTCTCGTCATCGCTCGCTGCAAGGTCGACTACGTAGGCCGGCTCACCGCCCATCTGCCCATGGCTCAGCGCCTGCTGCTGATCAAGGCCGACGGTTCCGTCTCGATCCACTCGGACGACCGCGCCTACAAGCCGCTGAACTGGATGAGCCCGCCCTGCTGGCTGATCGAGGACCCGGACATCTGGACGGTGCAGAACAAGGCGGGGGAGAAGCTGATCATCACCCTCGACGAGGTCCTGCAGGACTCCAAGCACGAGCTCGGCCCGGAGCCCGGCCTGCAGAAGGACGGCGTCGAGGCCGACCTGCAGAAGCTGCTCGCCGAGCACGTCACGACCCTGGGCGACGGCTGGACGCTGGTGCGGCGCGAGTTCCCGACCGCCATCGGCCCGGTCGACCTGATGTGCCGCGACGGCGCGGGCGTCTCGGTCGCCGTGGAGATCAAGCGGCGCGGCGAGATCGACGGCGTCGAGCAGCTGACCCGGTACCTGGACCTGCTGAACCGCGACCCGCTGCTCGCGCCGGTGCAGGGCGTGTTCGCCGCGCAGCAGATCAAGCCGCAGGCGCGGGTGCTGGCCGAGGACCGCGGGATCCGGTGCGTGGTGCTGGACTACGACGCGTTGCGCGGCATCGAACCGGACGAGTTCCGCCTGTTCTGACGGCGCTCAGCTCCTCGGCCTGAGCCGGTCGAGGAGCAGCATCGCCTCGTCCATCTCGCACCCGGTCAGCTCACGCACCCGCGCGACGGCCTTGACCGCGTTCTGCTCGGCGACCACGCGGTGCACCTCGTCGCGGGTGTCCTGGGGCACCGCCGCCCACGCCCGTGCGGTCGCACAGTTCCGGCATGGCCGGCCCTCGTTCGCGCGCACGCCGTGCCGCACCTCGGCGCAGTCCGGGCACGGCCACGTCATGTACTTCAGCGAACAGCGCGCGCACAGCACGTAGAACGCGTGGTCGTCCCACTGCTGCGCGGGCCGTCGAACCGCACATGTCGCAAGCAGGGTTCGTGTCGGTCATCTGGTCAGCGTCCCTGGACGTGGACCGTCATGAGGACGTAGTCGAACGCGTCGAGCCGGTTCTCGTCCAGGTCGCGCAGCCGATGGGCCGCGGACGTCAGGTCGCCCGCGCCGACCATCCAGGCGATCTCGTCCTGCCAGGCCTGCGGCAACGCGTCCCACGCCGGTGCGGACAGGCACGGTCCGCAGGTCTCGCCCCGGTCGTGGTCGCAGCCGAGCAGCGGCCGGTCGCACGACGGACACGTCCATCTCACGTGCCCGTAGTCGGTCTCAGGGCACGAACACGACCTCCTGCTCGCGCGGTAGCCGTAGGAGGTGATCATCATGTACTCCAGGGGCCGGCGCCGGTGGCCGTCCAGTCCCATCAGCAGGTAGCCGGCCCGGATCGGACTCGTGGTCTCGGCCATCGCGCCGACCTCGTCCCGCACGGCCCGGGGCAGCGCCTCCCAGTCCGGTCGCAGGCGGCAAGTGCCGCAGAGCACCTCGCTGTCGCGGTGGCGTTCGCAGCCGACGTCGCCGCAGGTGGTGGGCGTGATGACGGCACGGCACATCGCGCACACCCAGGCCACCTGCTTCTCTGCGTCCACTCGGCCAGTCTCGGCTGCGAGGGCGGTTCCGCGCACCCGATTTCCCCGCCTCCGAACTTCACTGAGCGACCCAGGTCACGCCGTGGTTTGGTGATCATCAACACCGGGTAAGTCCCGCTGCACCTGGAGTAATGTCCTCTCCTGGTCGTTGATGTTCGACTTTGTTTGAAGTCTTTGGGAGGTGGACGGTGTCGATCTTGGCCGAGGCGGACCTGCGGCTCGACGCGGGGCCGATCGACTACGCGTTGCTCTTGATCTACTTCGTGGTGGTTCTCGGCATCGGCGTGATGGCACGACGATCCGTCTCCTCCAGCCTCGACTTCCTGCTGTCCGGGCGGTCGTTGCCGGCGTGGGTCACCGGTCTCGCGTTCATCTCCGCGAACCTCGGTGCCCTCGAGCTGATGGGCATGACGGCGAACGGCGCGCAGTACGGCATGGCGACCGTGCACTACTACTGGATCGGCGCCATCCCCGCGATGGTGTTCCTCGGTCTGGTGATGATGCCGTTCTACTACGGCTCGAAAGTGCGCAGCGTTCCCGAGTTCATGCGCCGCCGCTTCGGCAAGCCCGCGCACCTCGTCAACGCCATCAGCTTCGCCGTCGCGCAGATCCTGATCGCGGGCATCAACCTGTTCGCGCTCGCGGTGATCATCGACGCGCTGCTCGGGTGGCCGTTGCCGGTGTCGATCTGCGTCGCGGCCCTGGTGGTGCTCGCGTACACGACGTTGGGTGGTCTTAGTGCCGCCATCTACAACGAGGTGCTGCAGTTCTTCGTCATCGTGGCCGCGCTCGCGCCGTTGACGATCATCGGCCTGATCAAGGTCGGCGGCTGGCAGGGCCTGGTCGAGAAGGTGACCGACCAGGAGCAGCTGTCCGCCTGGCCCGCCACGGAGCTCACCGGTATCAACAGTCCCGTGTGGAGTGTTGTCGGTCTGGTGTTCGGTCTCGGCTTCGTGCTGTCGTTCGGTTACTGGACGACGAACTTCGCCGAGGTCCAGCGCGCGATGAGCGCCAAGTCGATGTCCGCGGCCAAGCGCACGCCGATCATCGGCGCGTACCCGAAGGCGTTGATCCCGGCGATCATCATCATCCCCGGCATCATCGCCGCGGTGGTCGTGCCGGAGATGGCGCAGCTGAAGGCCGGCGACACGAGCAGTGGCGTCGTCTACAACAACGTGCTGCCACTGCTGATGCGCGACCTTCTGCCCAACGGCATCCTCGGCATCGCGATCACGGGTCTGCTGGCGAGCTTCATGGCCGGTGTGGCGGCGAACGTCAGCTCGTTCAACACCGTCTTCACGTACGACCTGTGGCAGGACTACGTGAAGAAGGACCGTCCTGACGAGTACTACCTGCGCGTCGGACGCCTGGCCACGGTCGGTGCGTGCATCCTCGCGATCGGCACGGCGTTCATCGCGGCGTCGCTCGGCGGGTCCAACATCATGGACTACATCCAGGCGCTGTTCTCGTTCTTCAACGCGCCGCTGTTCGCGACGTTCATCCTGGGCATGTTCTGGAAGCGGATGACGCCGACGGCCGGTTGGGTCGGCCTGCTCGCGGGCACGTTCACCGCGATCTTCATCTACGCGATCTCGGAGCCGTCGTTCGGCATCGAGTGGTTGCAGCTGCCCGGCCAGGGCGCGAGCTTCCTCGGCGCCGGCCTCGCGTTCGCGGTCGACATCGTGGTGAGCTTCGCGGTCAGCCTCGTCACGAGGCCGAAGCCGGACAGCGAGCTCGGCGGGCTGGTCTACAGCCTGACGCCCAAGGAGGACAGGGCGCACTCCACCACCGGTGAGGACGCGGGCTGGTACCGCTCGCCCGCACTGCTCGGTGGCGGTGTGCTGGCCCTGACCACCGTTCTCTACTTCGTCTTCGGCTGAGGGAGGCCGCCATGAGGTTGTTCGACCTGCGACTGATCATCGCTTTCCTCTTCGGCCTGTACGGCGTCGTACTGGTCGTCATCGGGCTCGGTTTCACGTCCGACGACGACCTGAAGAAGGCCGAAGGGGTCAACATCAACCTGTGGGCCGGCATCGCCATGGTGGTGCTGTCGGCGGCGTTCGCGGCCTGGGCGACGCTGCGGCCTCAGTTCGCGGACACGGACAAAGAGCCGCTCAAGGAGCTATGACTGGGGACGACCGGGATAAACAGGGTTGAAGGCCTCGATCGTCCACGCGTCGAGCCAGCTGAAGGCGCGGCGAATGCGGTTGAACACGTCTCTCCTTTTGGTCGGGGTCTTCACCCTGTACATCGCGTTGATCTTCTGAATCGTTCCCGTAGCGCTGCGTGACATGTGCCACGGGGTAACTCGGGGTACCGCCCACAAACGCCCGCAAAGGCCGCTACCGTGCACGTCGTGCCTCGTTTTCGTGCCACCGCTGTGGTCGCCGCCGCCGCGTTGCTGATGGCCGGCTGCGCGACCGGGCCGGGTCTTGCCAAGACCAACTCGCCGCGCCGCACCGTGCAGGCGGGTGCGGACGCGACCACGACGACCGACCCGTCGACCAAGCCGTCGTCGCAGGCGGGCAAGCCGGTCGACCCCGCGTTCGCCGCGGAACGGCTGCGGCTGGTCAACCCGTGCGCGTTGATCGAGAAGGAAGTCCTCCAGACGGTCGGCACGCCGTCGAAGTACACGAGCAGCTCCTACACGCGCTGCTCCAACTACATGAAGGACAAGGCGGGCAAGACGCTCAACGTCACGCTGGACATCGGCTACACGCTGACGTCCACCGAGGTGAAGAACGCGACCAAGCAGATCGCGGGCCTCAAGAGCGGCGAGCAGAAGCTCAACGCCTCCGCGTGCTTCATCTCGGCCGTCACGATGGAGAACCCGGCGCAGGCCGTGCGGGTGCAGATCGGTGTCGGCAACGACGGCGGCGACGCGTGCGAGCCCGGCCGCAAGGTGCTGGAGGGCGCGGTCCGCAAGCTCAAGGGCAACCCGCAGAAGTACAGCCCGCCGAAGGGTTCGCCGGTCGAGGTCGACCCGTGCGCGATCGTGGAGCGGTCGGTGCTCTCGCCGGTGCTCGGCGCCTCGCCGCGCGCGCTGCCGTTCGGACTGCACCAGTGCTCGTGGACGGGGCAGAGCGCGCAGATGCAGATCGATGTCAAGACGGCGCGCATCCCCGCGGACGGCAAGTTCGACTCCAAGTCGGTCGAGGTCGACCTCGGTGGGCTGAAGGCCTACCAGGCGTTCAAGGACGGTCCGTTCCCGACGTGCGAGCTCGTCGTGGTGCGGACGAAGGACCAGTCCGACGCGGGTGAGATCGTGGAGTTCACGGTCGCGGCCTCGAAGGAGAACGGGATTGACCGTTGTGCGGCGGCGCAGACGTTCGCCAAGGCGGTTCTTCCCTCGCTGCCCCAGCCCTGACGTCCCCCTGCCGGGGCCAGGCGGGGGCTGAAAGTTCTTCGAGTACGCGTTAGTGTCGAGGTTACTGGCGAGTACCGGAGGAGCACCATGACGCAGACCGCTTCGGACAGCGCACTTTCGGCCGATGGCGAGCAGCGGCGGTTCGCTTCACTGGACCCGCGCACCGGCGAGGTCGTCGCGCACCACCCGATCCACACGGCCGAAGAGGTCGAGGACGCGGTGTCGTCCGCCAGGGAGGCCGCCGCGTGGTGGGCGGGGCTGGGTTTCGAGGGGCGCAAGACCAAGCTCGACGCGTGGCGCAAGATCCTCTCGCAGCGCACCGACGAGTTCATCGCGTTGATCAGCGCGGAGACCGGCAAGCCCGCCGACGACTCCCGCGTCGAGGTCGCGCTGGTGATGGACCACCTGCACTGGGCCGCGCGTCATGCAGGCCGTGTGCTGGGCAAGCGCCGTGTGTCGTCGGGAATGCTGATGTTCAACCACAGCGCGTCGGTGGAGTACCGGCCGTTGGGTGTCATCGGCGTCATCGGGCCGTGGAACTACCCCGCGCACACGCCGATGGGTTCCATCTCGTACGCGCTGTCGGCCGGCAACGCCGTGGTGTTCAAGCCTTCGGAGTTCACGCCGGGCGTCGGCACGTTCCTCGCGTCGACGTTCACCGAGGCGGTGCCGGAGTACCCGGTGTTCCAGGTGGTCACGGGCTTCGGTGAGACGGGCGCGGCGCTGGTGTCCGCCGGTGTCGACAAGATCGCGTTCACCGGGTCCACGCGGACCGGCAAGAAGGTCATGGCGGCCGCGGCCGTCTCGCTGACGCCGGTGCTGGTCGAGTGCGGTGGCAAGGACGCGTTGATCGTCGACTCGGACGCCGACCTGACCGCCGCCGCCGAGGCCGCGATCTGGGGCGCGGTGTCGAACGCCGGGCAGACGTGCGCGGGCGTGGAGCGGATCTACGTGGCCGAGGAGGTCGCGGACGCGTTCACCGAGGTCCTGGTGAAGCGCGCGAAGAAGCTCAAGCCCGGTGGGGAGCCGAACGCGAACCTCGGGCCGATCACCATGCCGTCGCAGGTGGAGATCATCCGCGAGCACGTGGAGGACGCGCTGGACCGCGGTGGCAAGGCCGTGGTGGGCGGGCCGGAGTCGATCAGGCCGCCGTACGTCGAGCCGGTGGTGCTCACGGACGTGCCGGAGGACTCGCTGGCGGTCACCGAGGAGACCTTCGGGCCGACCGTGGTGATCAACCGGGTGCCGAACGCGCTGGAGGGCGTGCGGCTCGCGAACCAGTCCAGGTACGGGCTGGGGGCCGCGGTGTTCTCGAAGTCGCGCGGGGAGGACCTGGCCGCGGAGCTGCGGGTCGGGATGGTGTCGGTCAACTCGGTGCTGACCTACGCGGCGATCCCGGGGCTGCCGTTCGGCGGGGTCGGGGACTCCGGGTTCGGGCGCATCCACGGCGAGGACGGGCTGCGCGAGTTCACCTACGCCAAGGCCGTGACGAAGCTGAAGTTCAAGTCGCTGATCAACATGGCGACGTTCGACCGGTCGTCCATGGCGGGCAAGCAGATGCTGCGCCTGGCGCGGATGCTCTTCGGTCGCTGAAGAGCATCCGCCCGGCTCTTCTAGACGCCCAGCTGCTTCTTCATGTCGTCCAGGACCACGTTCGCGGCGAGCACGCCCAGACCGAGGAAGTAGGTCTCGTCGAGCACCGGCTTGGCCTTGCCCGTGCTGACGGCGTTCAGCTTCGTCCACAACGGACCGCCGAGAACGGACGCCTGCGCGGTCTTGGCCGGGTCGCCGTAGGTGGAGTAGAGGATGAAGTCGCCGTCGGCCTTGCCGATCTCCTCCGCGCTGACCTCGGCGGCCAGGTCGTCCACCTGGGACGGCGTCGGCTGGCCGATCTTGGCGTCGATCAGGATCGTGCCGATGAACGACTTCTTGGCGTACAGGCGGATGCGGCCGGGCATGAAGCGCAGCGCCGTGACCGTGGGGCGCACGCCGAGCTTCTTCTCGACGGCGTCACCGGTCTCGGTGGCCTTCTTCGTGTAGTCCTCGAGCATCTTCGCGGCGTCGGCCTGGCGGTCGAGCGCGGCCGCGTTGAGGAGGAAGTTCTCCTTCCACACGTAGCCGGGGCGCACGCTGAACACGGTGGGGGCGATCGCGGCGAGCTTCGGGTAGAGGGCCTCCGCGCGCAGCTGCGAGCCGAGGATCAGGTCCGGGTTCAGCTTGGTGATCGCTTCGAGGTTGAGGTTGTTGGTGCTGCCGACGTTCTCCGGCGTGCCGCCCTTGTCGCCGATGTAGGACGGCATGGCGGGGGCGCCGTCGGGGTAGGCGATGCCGACGGGCTTGATGCCGAGCGCCACGACGTTGTCGAGCTCGCCCGTGTCGAGCACGACCACCCGTTCGGGTTTCTTCTCGAGCTTGGTCTCACCCATCGCGTGCTTGACCGTGCGGGGGAACTCGCCCGGCTTGGAGGTCGTGCCGAAACCGTTGCTCAGCTCGTACGCCTTGCCGAAGTCCTCGCCACCTTGGGCGACGGTCGGCTTGTCCGGCGTGCTGGAGCACGCGGTCAGGGTCAGGGCGACTGCCACGAGCAGTGCGGCTCTCTTGGACACGACGTTGTTCCTCCACTACGGAACGTGATGTTGACCAGCATTTGTTAGGGCAGCCTAACGGTAACGGTGTCCTTTGCCCGTTCCGAGTGTCAGACCCCCGGAGTAAGAAGGAACACGGTCACCGGCGATCGGAAGGGGCTGTTCGATGAAGAAGATCATCAATGATCCGGAAACCGTGGTGCAGGACGCGCTTCGGGGCATGCAGGCCGCCCATTCCGATCTGCTGAGCGTGCACTACGACCCGGCGGTGATCGTGCGTGCCGACGCACCGGTCGCCGGCAAGGTCGCGCTCATCTCGGGCGGCGGGTCGGGCCACGAACCGTTGCACGGCGGGTTCGTCGGGCGCGGCATGCTCTCCGCGGCCTGCCCTGGCCCGGTGTTCACGTCGCCGACGTCGGACCAGGTGGTCGACGCGGTCGCGCGCACCGACGGCGGCGCGGGCGCGTTGCTGATCGTGAAGAACTACACGGGCGACGTGCTGAACTTCGAGATGGCGGCCGAACTGGCCGAGACAGAGGTCAGATCCGTCGTGATCGACGACGACGTGGCGGTGAAGGACTCGCTCTACACGGCCGGCCGCCGAGGCGTGGGCGGCACCGTACTGCTGGAGAAGATCGTGGGTGCCGCAGCCGAACGAGGCGCCGACCTGGCGGCGTGCGAGGCGCTGGCGTTGCGCGTGATCGCGTCCGTCCGCTCGATGGGCCTGGCGCTGACCGCGTGCACGGTGCCGCACGTGGGCGAGCCGTCGTTCGAGCTGGCGGACGACGAGATGGAGATCGGCATCGGCATCCACGGCGAGCCGGGCAGGCAGAAGGTCCCGGCCGGCACGGCGTCCGAAATGGTCTCCGCCCTCCTCGAACCGATCCTGTCCGACCTGCCGTTCGCCTCGGGTGACCGAGTCCTGCTCTTCACCAACGGCATGGGCGGCACCCCGCTGATCGAGCTGTACCTGGCCCACGGCATCGTCGAACAACTGCTGGCGGACCGCGGCATCACGGTGGAGCGCAGGCTGGTCGGCCCGTACATCACCAGCCTGGAGATGCAGGGCATGAGCCTCACCCTGCTCCGCCTGGACGACGAGATGGTCGAGCTCTGGGACGCACCCGTCCACACGCCCGCACTGCGATGGGGAGTCTGAAGTGGGTTGCACGGCGACTGACGTGATCACGGCCGTACGAGCGGCAGCGGCCGTGATCCAGGAGCACCGCGACGAACTGGTGCGCCTGGACCAGGCCATCGGCGACGCCGACCACGGCGAGAACATGAAACGAGGCTTCACGGCCGTGCTGGCCCGCCTGGAGGCAGAACCGCCGGAAACCCCGGGCAAGGTCCTCAAACTGGTCGCCACCACCCTGATCTCCACCGTGGGCGGAGCAGCGGGCCCCCTCTACGGCACAGCCTTCCTCCGCGCGGCCTCAGCGGTGGGCGACACCCAGGAACTCGACTGCGACAGGGTGGCCAAAGCCCTCCAGGCAGCCCTCGACGGCGTAATAGCCAGAGGCAAAGCCGCAGTGGGCGACAAAACCATGGTCGACGCCCTAACGCCTGCCGTAGCAGCAGCCTTCCGCGCCGAAGGCACGGTGGCAGCAGCCCTCAGCGCAGCAGCGGACGCCGCAGCAGAAGGAGCGAACTCAACGGTCCCGATGGTCGCCCACAAGGGCCGAGCCTCCTACCTGGGCGAGCGAAGCGCAGGCCACATGGACCCGGGAGCAAGGTCAACGGCCCTCCTCCTCCGCTCCTTCGCAGACACGGCAGCCAAGTCATGACCACAAATCCCAGAGTGGGCCTGGTAGTCGTGAGCCACAGCGACATGCTCGCCAACGGCGTGGCCGAACTGGCGACCCAGATGGCCCCAGACACCACGGTCATCCCAGTGGGCGGCACCGAAGAAGGCGCCCTCGGCACCGACTACAACGCGGTGGTGGAGGCCCTGACCGACGCCGACGCGGGAGCAGGCGTAGTGGTCCTCTACGACCTGGGCAGCGCCAAGATGACGGCGGAGATGGCCGTCGAGTCGGCCGACGACCCAACCCGCTACGCGGTGGTGGACGCCCCTCTGGTCGAAGGCGCGGTGGCAGCAGCCGTCTCGGCCCAGGGCGGCGCCGCCCTGCAGGACGTGGCCACCACAGCAGAAGGCGCCTCAGCAGAATCCCCAACCACCACAACAACAACGTCCGACCGCCCAGCCCTGCACCTGGTCCAGGACGACGCCGTGCAAACCGAGGTGAAGCTGACCAACGAAGTGGGCCTGCACGCCCGCCCTGCAGCCCTGCTGGCCCGCACGGTGGCAGAACTGGACGCAGACGTGACCATCCGCTACGGCACAGAAGAGGCCAACGCGGCCAGCGTCCTGGCCCTGATGGGCCTGAGCGCCCCAGGCGGCAAGTCCATCACGGTCACCGCCACGGGCAAGGACGCGGCCGAAGCAGTGCGCCGAATCGAAGAGCTGGCTGAAAGGGGCTTCGACGACTGACAACGGCCGGGCCGGGGCAGGACGAGGAGCAGTGAGATGAGGCGGGCAGGGCGGGATTGGAAGCCGGGCGGGACTGGAAGGCGGCTGGATTGGAAGGCGGGTGGGAGCGCAGTCGGGCGGATTGAGCCGCCGGCCGAGGTGAGCCGAGCGCGAGGTCAGGATGTGATGGACCAATGGCTTTAGGTGAACGCGAAGCCGAAGGCGAGCCCGACCGAGCGCGCGCTCAGGGCGATGGCGCAGCCGAGCCCAGCTAAGACCCAACGCAATGCCGAAGGCGAGGCGTCCTTCCCTCTCACCGCCGTAAAACCGGTGTGGTGACGTTCCCACCCAACTCAGCCACGCACGCGAAGAGATTGGGGCTTGACTTTGGGTGCGAGGTGCTACCACTTGTGGCTCGGCCGGGCCTCTTTTCAGCCCGGCCTTTTCCGGTCCGACAAGCGCCTCGCAAGGGCCCCGAAGTCAAGCCCCAATCTCTATCGACGCGAAGCGGCGATGAAACGACCCGGCTCGTCAAAGTCTTTGCCCCCAACGCAACCACCAACTCAAGGTGACCCCCACAATCGGCCTAACCACCGTATTCCCCCACACGGGTTCACCAGGCGAAACCCCCAGCCGCAGCCCCTCCTAGACCGATAACTGTTTCGATCCCGATGGCGAAGCTCACGACGCCACCACCCGCCGCGAGTGGCATAGTCGCCCGCAAGTTACTCCTTGGTAGCCATCGATATGCCCAAGGCGAGAACCCCGGCAGGGAGGCCCCAGTGGCGCGTGAGATCAACACCGTCGGAGTCGTCGGCTTCGGAACCATGGGCGCGGGCATCGTGGAGGTACTGGCGCGCACCGGCCTCACCGTCAAGGTGGTCGAAGCGGACGCGGCGGGCATCGAGCGCGGCCAGGACCACCTGGAGCACTCCACCGCCAGGGCCGTGAAGCGCGAAAAGCTCACCCAGGAAGAAAAGACCGCACTCCACGCCCAGGTCGCGACGAGTCTGGACCTGAGCGACCTCGCCGACTGCGACCTCGTCATCGAGGCGGTTCCGGAGAACGTCGAGCTCAAGACCCAGGTCTTCAGGCAGCTCGACGCGATCCTCGGGCCGGAGGCGATCATCGCGTCCAACACCTCGTCCCTCAGCATCACCGAGATCGGTGTCGTGACGAAGCGTCCCGGCAAGGTCGTCGGCCTGCACTTCTTCAACCCCACGCAGGTGTTGAAGCTGGTCGAGGTCGTCCGCACGGTGGTCACCGAGCCGGACGTGATCACGGACGTGGTCGCGTTCACGGAGCGCCTGGGCAAGTCGCCGGTCGTGATCGGCGACAGGGCCGGGTTCATCGCGAACGCGCTGCTGTTCCCGTACCTCAACCACGCGGTGAAGATGCTGGAGTCCAGGTACGCCACGCGGGAGGACCTCGACGCGGCCATGCGGTACGGCTGCGGTTATCCGATGGGGCCGTTGGCGCTGCTGGACCTCATCGGTCTCGACACGGCGTACGAGATCCTCGACACGATGTACCACCAGTCGCGCAACCGGCTGCACTCGCCGGCTCCGCTGCTCAAGCAGATGGTCACGGCGGGTCTCAAGGGCAGGAAGACCGGGCGCGGGTTCTACACCTACGACGGGCCGGACTCGCCGACCGTCGTGGAGGACGCGCACACTCCGTCCGAAGTGGACACGGCCGCGGAAACCCGGGAGGTCCAACGGGTCGGCGTCATCGGCACCGGCACGATGGCCACCGGCATCGCCGAGGTGTTCGCCAAGCGCGGGTACGACGTGGTGCTCAGGGCGCGCAGCCTGGACAAGGCGGAGGCGGCGATCGGCCTGGTGCGCAAGTCGCTGGAGCGCGCGGTCAGCAAGGGCAGGCTGAGCGAACAGGACCGCGACGCGACACTCGCCCGCATCTCGCCCGCGGTGGAGTTCGTGGAGCTCGCGGACTGCGACCTGGTCGTCGAGGCGGTGGCCGAGGAGATCGGGATCAAGAAGGAGGTCTTCGCGGCGCTCGACGAGGTGTGCAAGCCGGGTGCGGTGCTCGCGACGACCACGTCCTCGCTGCCCGTCATCGAGGTCGCGGCGGCCACGAGCAGGCCCGCGGACGTCGTCGGCCTGCACTTCTTCAACCCCGCGCAGGTCATGAAGCTGGTCGAGGTCGTGGAGACGATCTCCACCAGTGCCGACGTGGTGGCGACGGCGCGCAAGATCTGCCTCGACCTCGGCAAGCACCCCGTGCACTGCGGTGACGTGGCCGGGTTCATCGTGAACGCGCTGCTCTTCCCGTACCTCAACGACGCGGTGAGGATGCTGGAGGCCCACTACGCCGAGGCCGACGACATCGACAACGCCATGAAGGTCGGCTGCGGCCTGCCGATGGGACCGTTCGCGCTGCTCGACGTCGTGGGGCTGGACGTGTCGCTGGCGATCCAACGGACGCTCTACAACGAGTTCCGCGAGCCCGGGTTCGCGCCGGCACCGCTGCTGGAACACCTGGTCACGGCCGGTCGGCTCGGCCGCAAGACGGGCAAGGGGTTCCGCGACTACTCGTGAGTCGCTCACAGGGGCACCATGTCGCGTCTGGCATCGTGGGCGCCATGCGTCGACTGGTGCTCCTGTTGGCTGTCCTCGTGCTCGCTTCTGGCTGCGCCAAGGCGACCGTTGAGGGCAGTCCCGTCGCGCAACCGGTCCTCGACGCCGCCTCGCCGTTCGACCAGGAGTCGGACCCGAGCACCGACCCGAGCGAGTCGGTGGACCCGGAGGACCCCGGGACCGCGCCGATCGACGGTGAGATCACGCCCACCTGCGCCAAGCTCAAGTGGACCGACCTGCCCTACCCCGGCACCAAGGCCGAGACGCCGCCCACCCAGATCAACTACGACTCGACGTTCGAGGAGTCGTGCCGGTGGACGACGAAGATCGACAACGTCGAGGTCGGCGTCTCCCTGCGCGTCCGCGAGGGCAAGCAGATCACGATCGAGCGCACCAGCGGTGAGTGGGACATCAACAGCCACAAGGTCTCGTACCTCGACCGCACGGGCGAGCAGGACGTCGAACCGTCCTGCGTGGTCGCGCTGCCCTACAACGGCGGTGGGCTCGGCATCATCGTGATCGACTCGACCGGCAAGTTCGGCAGCGTCTGCGACCAGGGCCGCAAGATCGCCGAAGTGATGATCGAACGCGAGACGGCCTGACCTAAGCGGTCCTAGCTGCAGCAACCTCCGCCACAACACCCGCCACCGCCGCCGCTGGGCGCGGCCTGCATGCCGCCGATCCCGGCCATGGACAGCAGCTTCACCGTGTCGGGGTGGCCCTCCGGGCAGTTCGCGGGCGACGAGGACTCGCTCATCGGGCGCTGCACGTCGAAGGTGTCGTCGCAGGTTCGGCAACGGAACTCGTAGGTCGGCACGGGCTGATTCTACGAGCGATTACCGTTGTCGCCGTGCCTCGTCGTAACAGTCCCAAGCCAGAAGAACCCCGGCCCCTCGGGGGCGGTGTCGGCTGGGCGCGCGCCGAGTCGGGTCCGGACGGCGAGTGGCTGGTCCGCGCCATCTCGGGAGCGCAGGCGCAGAAGACCTACCGCTGCCCCGGTTGCGACCACGAGATCCGCCCCGGCGTCGCGCACGTGGTGGCGTGGCCCGCGCAGGAGTCCGGCTCGGTGGACGAACGCAGGCACTGGCACCAGGCGTGCTGGGACTCGCGCGGCCGGCGTGGCCCGACCGCGCGCCGCTGGTAGCAGCGCCTCAGCACCCGGTTCTGCCGCTGGACCCCGAGCTAGAGGCCGACCTGCTCGCGCCACCGCTCGAGCCGTGCCCGGAACTCGGCGGGCTGCTCGACGGGCGGCAGGTGCCCGGCGTTCTCGATGCGCTCGCTCGTGGAGTGGTGCAGCGTCACGGCGAGCTTCGCGGCCACGTCCGGCGGCGTGATCTTGTCGTGCTCGCCGACCAGCACCAGGGACGGGACGTCGAGCGACTCCAGCACGTCCGTCGAGTCCGGCCGCCGCGCCATCGCGCGCTGCCACCACGCCACGTCCTCGGCCTTCTGCTCGAGGATCATGGTGCGCACCGACGCGCGTGCCGTGTCCGAGGCGTCCGGCCCGAGCAGGTTCGGCAGCATCGCCTCGACGAGCCACTCGCCGACGCCCTCGCGTTCGGCGCGGTCCGCCATCGCGTGCCGGTTCGCGACGGCCTCCGGCGCGTCCGCGGTGTGCTTGGTGTCGACGAAGACCAGGCCCTTGACGCGTTCCGGCGCCCGCCGCAGCAACGCCATCGCCACGTACCCGCCCATCGAGCACCCGCCGAGCAGCACCTGGTCGAGGCCTCGCTCGTCGAGCACCTGCAGCACCTGGTCCGCGACCGTCGCGAGGTCGGGTTCGCCGT
The DNA here is from genome assembly GCF_050936595.1 of Lentzea sp. CA-135723. Lineage (NCBI taxonomy): Bacteria > Bacillati > Actinomycetota > Actinomycetes > Pseudonocardiales > Pseudonocardiaceae > Lentzea > Lentzea sp. CA-135723. Next base: position 7,085,091 of record NZ_JBNJMK010000001.1, read on the forward strand.
GCCCGCGCAACGACGGCGTCAGCGCGCCCGGCACGTCCCACATCCGCGCGTCGAGCGGAAAGGCGTGCAGCAGCACCAGGTCGTTCATCGGCTCTCCCACTCCGGCGCCAGCACCGACCACACCTCGAGGTCCTGCCGGACCCCGCGGTACTCGTGGTGCGAGCGCAACACTCCGTCCCTGCTCATCCCGAGCCGCCGCGCGACCGCGATGCTGTTCTCGTTGCGCGACGACACCATCCACTCAACCCGATGCACGCCGCGCTCGCGAATCACCCAGTCGATCAGCACGCTCGCCGCCCGCGTGACCAGCCCACGCCCCGTGGCGGACGGCTCGAGCCAGCACCCGACCTCGGCCCGCCCCTGCGGGATGTCCATGATGCGGAACAACACGCCGCCGACGAGCTTGTCGCCGAGCCAGATCCCGTAGATCCGCCCGACGTCGGCCGCGGCCTTGTCCGCGTACCCCTGCAACAGCCTGCGCGCGCTCTCCAGGTCCTTCGCGGCGTCGGCGAACCCGATGTGCTCGCCGACGAAGTCCCGCCCGCGCTCCATGTGCGCGAAGAACTCCTCGGCCTGCCACGGCTCCAGCGGCCGCAGCTCGGCGCCGTCCTCACCCAGCGACTTCACGAACATCCTGTTCCCCCAAGATGTGAGTTGTGCCCACGCGAATCGTATTGGTGCGCCACGCGCAATCCGTCCCGCCGCGCTTCGGCGAGCCCGACGAGGACACCCGGCCGCTCGCACCCGCCGGTCTGGAAGCGGCAGGTGAGTTGGTGTCGAGTCTCGTGTCGTACGAGCCGGCGGCGGTGTTGTCCAGCCCGCAGGCGCGAGCGGTGCAGACGGTGCGGCCCGCGGCCGACGCGCTGGGACTCCCGGTGGTCACGTGGCCTGAGCTGAGGGAGTGGGAGCCGGGGTTCCTGCCGACACCGGACTGGGAGGTGTTGTGCGCGCGCAACTGGGCCGACCCGTCGTGGGTGCACGGGGCGGGGGAGAGCCTGGACGCGCTCACGAGGCGCGCCGGGAACGCCTTGGCACGCATCGGGGTCGAGTACCCGGACGCGACCGTGCTGGTGGGGTCGCACGGGACGTTCCTGTCCCGCGCGTTGGTCGCGGTGGGACGGCACGCGGACTTCGAGTCGTGGCGCGCGATGCCGATGCCGGCGATCTACGAGGTGACGGTCTGAGGCGCGGTCAGGGCTTCTTGGCCGTCTGCGGGCGAGCGAGTTTGGCAGTCGGCCCGTCCAGCTGAGGTGCCTGGGTCGGCTTGGTCGGACCGGCGGGCGGTGCCGGAACGGCCTGCGGAGGCGCTGCCTGGGTGGGCTGCGCGGGAGCCGGAGCCTGCGGAGGTGCTGCCTGCGCAGCCGCGGGCTTGGCAGGCGCCTGTGCCTGAGACGGCTGCGGGGCCTTGGGCGGCTGCGGGACCTGCGCCGGAGCTGCCGGACCTGCCTGCGCCGGCGGGACCGCCGCCGAGGCCTTCTCCTCCTCCACCGGGTCGAGCAGCGGCACGACGTCCTGCAGGGCCGTGCGCACGTTGTGGAGCTGGTGCGAGAGGCGGTTGCGGAGGTTGCGCAGCTGGTCGACGCGCTGGGTGGCGGCGGTGGTGCGGCGGTTGGCTTCCTCGGTGGCCTCGCGGACTCGGCGGTTCGCCTCGTCGGTGGCCTCCTGGATGCGGGCCGTGGCCTCGGTGACCGAGTCGTGGCGGCGGCGGTTGGCCTCTTCGGTGGCCTCGCGGACGCGGCGTTCGGCGTCGGACTTCGAGGTGGTCTGCTCCTGAGCGATGGCAGCGCGGACGCGGGCCGCTTCCTCGGCTGCCTCGCGCATGCGGCGGTCCGCCTCGCCCTTGGAGGTGGCCTCCTGGGTGGCGAGGGTGGCCATGGCCTCGGAGCGGCGGGCGGCCATCGCGATCTCGAAGTCCTCTTCGACGGTCACGCGGCGCTGCTCGGACTCGTCGGCGATCTTGCGGGCGGCGCCCTCGGCCTCGGAGACGATCTTCTCGGCCTCGGACCGCGCGGTCTCCAGGACGCCCTTGTGCTCGGCCTCCATCGCGGCGCGGCGCTCGTCCAGTTCGGCGATCAGCGTCTCGTAGCGCTGGCGCAGAACGCCCGCGTCGGCTTCCGCCTTGGCGCGGATGTGGCCGCCTTCGGCCTCGGCGCGCGCCTTGATCTCGTTGGCCTCGTCCTGGGCCAGCCGCAGCATGCGCTGGAGGCGCTCGGAGAGCCCCTCCAGCGTCGTCGGCGGCAGTGACAGGCGCTCCACCTGGTTGCGCATCTCGGTGATCTCCGAGCGGGCGGCTTCCAGCTGGCGCGCCAGATCTGACGTCTGGGACACGGCGGCATCGCGGTCCGCGGCGAGCAGCCGCAGGTCCGAGTCGAGGCGTTCGAGATGATCCTCGACCTGGGCGCGGTCGTAACCGCGCTTGACGATGTCGAAGCCGGATCCCAGTGGGACGAGGTCACGGTCGTCGGCGAGGCCCATGCCCCTCACGCTACCCGTTCGGGTAACCCCGGAAGGTCACACACCCCGGAATCGATTGATAGCTGTGAGGTGCTTCGCGCGCAGTTCGTGATCCAACACACCAAGACCTTCTTCCGGCGCAAGGCAGAGCACGCCGACCTTGCCCTGGTGTGCGTTGCGGTGCACGTCGTGCGCGGCCTGTCCCGTTTCGTCCATTGAGTACACCTTGGACACCGTCGGGTGGATCTTTCCCTTGGCGATCAACCGGTTCGCCTCCCACGCCTCGCGGTAGTTCGCGAAGTGCGAGGAGAGGATGTGCTTGAGGTTCATCCAGAGGTAGCGGTTGTCGTACTGGTGCATGTACCCGGACGTCGAGGCGCACGTCACGATCTTGCCGCCCTTGCGCGCCACGAACACCGACGCGCCGAACGTCTCCCGGCCGGGGTGCTCGAACACGATGTCCGGGTCCTCGCCACCGGTCAGCTCGCGGATGCGAGCGCCGAACCGCTTCCACTCCCGCGGGTCCTGCTCGTGCTCGTTCTTCCAGAACTTGTAGCCCTCCGCCGAACGATCGATGATCAGTTCGGCGCCCATGGAACGAACAATCTCGGCCTTCTCCGGCGACGAGACGACGCAGACCGGCGTCGCGCCACCGTTCAGCGCGAACTGCGTGGCGTACGAACCGAGCCCGCCGGACGCGCCCCAGATCAGCACGGTGTCGCCCTGCTTCATGTTCGCGCCGTTGGTCGACACGAGCTGCCGGTACGCCGTGGAGTTCACGAGACCGGGAGACGCGGCCTCCTCCCACGTGAGGTGGCGCGGCATCGGCATCAGCTGGTTCGACTTCACCAGGGCCAGGTCGGCGAGGCCACCGAAGTTCGTCTCGAAACCCCAGATCCGCTGCTGCGGGTCGAGCATCGTGTCGTTGTGCCCGTCCGGCGCTTCCAGCGGCACGTCCAGACAGTGCGCCACGACCCGGTCACCCGGCTTCCACGCCGTGACGCCGGGACCGACGCGGACGACGACACCGGCCAGGTCCGAGCCCACGACGTGGTACGGCAGGTGGTGCTTGCCGCCCAGCTTCTTCAGGAAGCCGAACGTCGACACCGGCTCGAAGATCGACGTCCAGACGGTGTTGTAGTTGATCGCGGACGCCATCACCGCGACCAGCGCCTCGCCGGGCCCGAGCTCGGGCGTGGCGACCTCGTCGACGTGCAGCGACTTGCGAGGGTCTTTGTCCCTCGTCTCAAGGCCTGAGAACATCTCGGCCTCGTCCGCGTGCACGGTCACGCCCCGATAGCTCTCCGGAACGTCCAACGAACCGATCGCGTCCAGCTCGTCGGCCAGGATCGCGTCAAGGATCTTCTGCACGGCGGCATTCCTTCCCTAGTGAGGGATAGTCGCAGGTTGCCGGAGGTTACTCAGTAGTAACCGATTCAGAATCCTGCTTGTGAGGGATTCCACTCGGAAGAGTTGACCGGGCGGCCAACCAAGGAGGAGCATTGAGGTGTCCGACAAGGAGGAGGTGGTGGAGATGACCAAGGCGTGGACCAGGTGGCAGGACTGGACCGAGGTGGCGATCGGTGTTCTGGTGCTGCTGTCTCCGCTCGTCGTGGACACCTCGAACGCGGCCATGTGGACGATGATCGTGCTCGGCGCGCTCATCGCGGTCGACGGACTCGTCGACCTCGCCAGGCCCGCGATGATCTACGGGGAGTACGTGCAGGTGGTGCTCGGAGCACTGCTGTTCATCTCGCCGTGGGTGATGGGCTACAGCGACCTGATGGCGGCCTCGTGGGTCTCCTGGGCCGGTGGCGTGCTCACCGTGGCCGCGGGGGCGCTGGCGATGCCCTCCGCGAACGCCGCGCACTCGGCCGCGGCACAACCGCACTGATCAGGCAGGCAAACCTGTGGGCCCAGGAGCTTTCTTGGGCCCACGCACTCATGGAGGCGAACGCGTGGAGGATTCGGCCAAGGAACGCATCCTGACCGCGGCCGAGGAGCTCTTCGCCGACGGAGGCTTCGACGCCACCCCGACGTCGAAGATCGCCGAACGCGCCGGCGTGCCCAAAGGCCTGGTGCACTACTACTTCAACCGCAAGAAGGACCTGCTCGCCGCACTCGTCGCGAGGCTGCCGGACAGCACGGTCGACCACCGCCGGGTCGTCGTCGCGGGGGACGTCGCGGAGTCGTTGAGGAGGCTCGTCGCCGCCCTGGACGCACGCCTGAACGCCTCTCCGCTGCTCTCACACCTGCTCTGGCGCGAGGCGGACACGCACTCAGCCGTCAGAGATGCGATGCGGGCGCGCTACGACAACGTCGCCGCGCAGATCCAGCAGGTCATCCTCGCCGCGGGCGGGGCGGACGTCGCGGTCAAGGACGTCGAAGCCGCCGCGGCCCTCCTCGCGCTCGCCGTCAGCTACCGGCACTCGGTGGCGAGGCACAGCGACGAGGAGGATCCGATCGACCGAGAGCTGAACTTCGTCGCTAGTGCTTTGACGCAGCAGGCTCGACCAGCTCGATGAGCACGCCACCCGCGTCCTTGGGGTGCACGAAGTTCACCCGGCTGTCGGACGTCCCGCGCCGCGCCGCGTCGTAGAGCAACCGCAGCCCCTTCGCCCGCAGTGCGTCCGCCGCGACGTCCACATCGGACACCCGGTAGGCGAGCTGCTGCAGGCCGGGCCCGGACCGGCCGATGAACTTGGCGATCGTGGAGTCCTCGTTCAACGGAGCCAGCAGCTGGATCGCGGTCCCGGCGGCGTCGCCCGGCGCGTGCAGCATCGCCTCGCGGACACCTTGCTCCTCGTTCACCTCTTCGTGCGCCACTTCGAGGCCGAAGTTGTCGCGGTAGAACGCGATGGCGACGTCGAGGTCAGGTACGGCGATGCCCACATGGTCGATCGCGGTCACGAATCGAGCGATGTCTGCGTTCATAACGGCGAAGGGTAGCTACCTGATCGGTGCAGGTGTCCCTGTGCGGGGTCTCACACGATTACCGCCCAGTAAGCGCCGGTATGGTGCCTAGTTAACGACCGTTCGCTCTTCCAATGGAGGCAGTTGTGTCCGGTTCCGTGATCGTCGCCGGGGCGCGCACCCCGATGGGCCGACTGCTGGGATCGCTCAAGGACTTCTCGGGCGCCCAGCTGGGTGGCGTCGCGATCAAGGCGGCACTGGAACGCGCGGGCGTCGCCCCCGAGCAGGTGCAGTACGTGATCATGGGTCAGGTGCTCACCGCCGGCGCGGGCCAGATCCCCGCCCGCCAGGCCGCCGTGGCCGCGGGCATCCCGATGAACGTGCCGGCGCTGACCATCAACAAGGTCTGCCTGTCCGGCATCGATGCCATCGCGCTGGCCGACCAGCTGATCCGCGCCGGTGAGTTCGACGTCGTCGTGGCCGGTGGCCAGGAGTCGATGACGCAGGCGCCGCACCTGCTGCCGAAGTCGCGCGGCGGGTTCAAGTACGGCGACGTCACGATGCTCGACCACATGGCGCACGACGGCCTGTTCTGCGCGTTCGACCAGGTCGCCATGGGCGTCTCGACGGAGAAGCACAACGAGCGCTACGGCGTGACCCGCGAGGAGCAGGACGCGTTCTCCGCGCGGTCGCACCAGCTCGCCGCGAAGGCCGCCGAGAACGGCGTGTTCGAGGCCGAGATCGCGCCGGTCGCGATCCCGCAGCGCAAGGGCGACCCGGTGCTCTTCAGCACCGACGAGGGCGTCCGCGGCGACACGACCACCGACACCCTCGGCAAGCTGCGCCCGGCGTTCGCCGCGGACGGCACGATCACCGCCGGTTCGGCGTCGCAGATCTCCGACGGTGCCGCGGCGGTCGTCGTGATGAGCAAGGCCAAGGCCGAGGAGCTGGGCCTCGAGTGGATCGCGGAGATCGGCGCCCACGGCGTCGTCGCGGGCCCCGACGCCTCGCTGCACGAGCAGCCGTCCAACGCCATCAGGGCCGCCTGCGCCAAGGAGGGCATCGACCCCGCCGACCTCGACCTCATCGAGATCAACGAGGCGTTCGCGGCCGTCGGCATCGTCTCCACCAAGAAGCTCGGGATCTCCGAGGACAAGGTCAACGTCAACGGCGGCGCCATCGCGCTCGGCCACCCGATCGGCATGTCCGGCGCCCGCATCGCCCTGCACCTCGCTCTCGAGCTGCAGCGGCGCGGCGGCGGCGTGGGTGCCGCGGCGCTGTGCGGTGGTGGTGGTCAGGGCGACGCTCTGATCATCCGCGTGCCGTCCAAGGCCTAACCTCCTCGGCTGTGGCCAAAGCTGTTGACGTACCAGGACTGGTCGACCGCGCGCGTGACGGCGAGCCGCGCGCGGTCGCCAGGCTGATCTCCCTGGTGGAACAGGCGAGCGAGGCGCTGCCCGAGGTGGCGGCCGCGCTCGCACCCCACACGGGCAAGGCGCAGGTCATCGGCCTGACCGGTGCCCCGGGAGTCGGCAAGTCGACCTCCACCAACGCCCTCGTGCGCGCTTTCCGCGAGCAGGGCAAGAAGGTCGCGGTCATCGCCGTCGACCCGTCCAGCCCGTTCTCCGGCGGCGCGCTGCTGGGCGACCGGGTGCGGATGGGCGACCACGCGACGGACCCCGGCGTGTTCATCCGCTCGATGGCCACCCGCGGTCACCTCGGCGGTCTCTCCTGGGCGACCCCGCAGGCGTTGCGGGTGCTGGACGCCGCGGGCTTCGGCGTCGTGCTGGTGGAGACCGTCGGCGTCGGCCAGTCCGAGGTCGAGATCGTGGCGCTCGCCGACACGACGGTCGTGCTGCTCGCGCCGGGCATGGGCGACGGCATCCAGGCCGCGAAGGCGGGCATCCTGGAGATCGCCGACGTGTTCGTGGTCAACAAGGCCGACCGCGACGGCGCCGACCAGACCGCCCGCGACCTCAAGTACATGATCTCCCTCGGCCGGCGCGACCGCGAGGGCCCGCTCTGGCGTCCGCCCGTCGTGAAGACCGTGGCCGCGCGGGGCGAGGGCCTGGACAAGGTAGTCGAGGCGATCGGCGAGCACCACGCGTGGATGGCCGAGCACGGCGAGCTCCACGAACGGCGGCTACGGCGCGCGGGGGCCGAGATCGAGGCGATCGCGGTCGAACGCGTGCGCACCCGGTTCGGCGGAGTCGACCAGCTCGCGAAGCGCGTCGTCGAGGGTGAACTCGACCCGTTCGCGGCGGCCGAGCAGTTGATCAGCGGTAACCTGCGGCCATGACCGCTTGGGGACCGCCTCCACCCGTCGTCGTCGACCTCGGCAAGAGCGACACCCGGAAAGTCCTGATCGGCGGCTCGGTCGCCGGGATCCTCGGCGTCCTCGCGCTGGTCGGCGCCGTGACGGCGTTCCTCGACGGCGAACCGGTCGGCGGCAGCATCGCGGCCGTCATCGGCATCGCGTTCACGTTCATCGGCGTGATGGCCGTCGTGAAGTGGAAGACCATCTCCCGGCCGCGCAAGCTGATCATCGAGCAGCAGGGCATCCGGCTGGACGACCCGCAGGGCATGCCGTGGGCCGTGGGCTGGCAGGAGCTGGGCGCCATCTCGATCTCCCGCACGCAGGAGCGCGCCGTGCAGCTCGCGGACGCGTTGGTCCGCCGCACGCTGGTCCGCGTCGACCTGCACCCGCGCGACCCGCAGCGGTTCCGGCCGGCGCACCCGACGATGGAACCGATGTGGGAGTTCCACCGCGTGCAGAACGGCTACCGGCTGCCGCTCGGCGACTCGGCTGGGTTCATCGCGCCGATCGACCAGGCGCTGCGGACGTTCGCCCCGCAGATCTACCGCGGCGTCATCGACGAGGGCTTCACCGTCGGCCTGCACTGAGCGTGACGATTCTCCATACAAGACGCCCCTCTACTCTCAGTAGTCCCAAAGTTCACTGTTTGCAGTGATGGTCTCCCCCTTGACTACTCAGGGGAGTTACCCTCAGTCGTTCGTGCGGTGTCACTTCTATCCCCCCAAGGGGTGAAGCCGTGGGCGGCAACGTGAGCACAGAACAGCGGGTTCTGGACGTCGTGCTGTCCTTCGCCGAAGACGACACGCTTCCCGAGCTCCTCCGCCACGTCGTCGAGTCCGCCTGCGACCTGACCGGCGCTCCCTACGGCGCGTTAGCGGTGATCGACGGCCACCGCGAGCTCACCGAGTTCACCGCCCGCCACGACGGCCAGGTCCAGATCACCTCGGGCGACCCGCGTTCGATCAACGCCGCCGACTTCCTGGGCGCGCCGATCAAGGTCCACGACGAGACGTTCGGCAACCTCTTCCTGAGCGGGAAGGCCGAGTTCACCGGCCAGGACCGCGACGTCCTGCACGCGCTCGCCACCGCGGCGGGCAGCGCCGTGGGGCACCTCGACCGCTATGAGCAGACCCGCAAGCGTGAGGTCTGGCTGCGCGCCGCAGCAGAAGTCACCACTGACCTGCTGTTAGGCACGAACGGCCGTGACGCTCTCTACCGCGTCGCGCGCGCAGCACGTCGTACGGCCAATGCGGACTTCGCGGCGTTGGTGCTGCCCGACCACAACGGCGACCTTGTCATCGAGGTGACCGTCGGCGGCACGTACGACGCCGAGGGCATGCGCGTGCCGAAGGAGGGCACCTCGACGTACCGCGTCTACGAGTCGGGCATGGGGGAGTGCCACGACGAGGGCACGCTGCCCGAGGTGCCGGGCCCGTGCGCGGTGGTGCCGATGAAGGTGGGCGACCGCACGATCGGCGTGCTCCTCGTGACGCGGCTGGCGGACGAGCCGAGCTTCGACGACCCGGACCTGATCGAGACGTTCGCCGCCCAGGCCTCCCTGGCACTGGAGTTCACCAGGGCGAGAGGTGACACCGAACGACTCGCCGTCCTCGAAGACCGCGACCGCATCGCCCGCGACCTGCACGACCTCGTCATCCAACGACTCTTCGGCCTGGGCCTGGGGCTCCAGGGCCTGACCGGCATGATCGGCAGACCCCAGGTCGTCGAACGGATCAGCGGCTTCGTGGAGGAGGTCGACCACACGATCCGCGAGATCCGCCGCACCATCTTCTCCCTGCAGGAACCACCGTCCGGCAGCACGAGCCTGCGCGGCCAGCTGCTCAACGCCGTGCACGACTCAGCCCGGCTGCTGGGCTTCGAACCAGACGTCTCCCTGGAAGGCCCACTGGACACGGTGGTGCCCGACCAGGTCAGACCAGACCTGCTCGCGACCCTGCGCGAGGCGCTGACGAACGTCGTACGACACGCACGAGCGAAGCACGTGGCCGTCGCCGTAACCGTCGACCGCACCGTGTCGAGTCTCGAGCTGTTGGTCAAGGACGACGGCAGAGGCTTGCCGTTGGCTGACGATTCCGGCGGCCTGCCCCACCACGCGGGCGGACTGGCCAACATGGCGGCTCGGGCGCGGCGCCACCACGGCGACTGCGCGGTCGACTCGATCCCCGGCACGGGGGTGAGCGTCACCTGGTTCGTCCCACTGGTGCTGCAGGAGGCGAGATGGCGATAGCGGTGCTCTTGGTGGACGACCACGAAATCGTGCGGCGAGGCCTCGTCCAGCTGCTGGCCCAGGCCGAAGACGTGGAAGTGGTGGGCCAGGCGGACAGCGCGGCGGCAGCGGTAGCCCAGGCCACACGCCTGAAACCCGACGTGGCCATCATCGACGTCCGCCTCCCGGACGGCGACGGCGTCACGGTCTGCCGGGAGATCCGCAGCCTGGTCCAACCCCCACCGGCCTGCCTGATGCTCACCTCGTACTCGGACGACGAGGCCCTCTTCGGCGCGATCATGGCGGGCGCCGCCGGCTACATGCTGAAAGAGGTGTCCGGCAACGACCTGACGGCCGCGGTCAGAACCCTCGCCTCAGGCGGCTCACTCCTGCACGCCGGCGTGACCGCGACCGTCCTGCAACGCCTGCGCGGCGGCCCCGAGGAGGACCCGCGCTACGCGGCCCTGAGCCCGCAGGAACGCAGGATCCTCGACCTCATCGCCGAAGGCATGACCAACCGGCAGATCGCGAACCGCCTGTTCCTGGCCGAGAAGACCGTGAAGAACTACGTCTCGTCGCTGCTGCACAAGCTGGGCTTCGACCGCCGGACCGAGGCAGGCGTGTACGCGGCGCGGCGCAGACGCACCCACCCCGGCACCTTCTAGGCGAGTGACGTGCCTGCGGAACCGGCACGCGCAGCCGGTTCCACAGGCAGAGACGTCACCAGCCGAGCCGAACCGCCAGCTCGTGCGCCTTGTCCAGCGGGTTGCCCGCGATCTGCCCAGGCGCCGGCAACGGCACGCCAGGACAGCTCAGGTCCTTGCCCGGCACCACACCGTCGACGAGGTACCGCTCGACCACGTCGTTGACGCAGGCGTTGCCGAACCCGTAGATCCCGTGGTCACCCTCGTCCCGCACGGTCAGCAGCCGCGACCCGGCGAACCGGGCGTGCGCCCGTTGCGCGCCGGCCAGCGGCGTAGCGGGGTCGCGCACCGACTGCACCATCAACGCCGACTCGACACCGTTCCCGTTGGGGCGCTTGAGGTTCACGTCCGGCCGGTCCCACCACGCGCACGGCCCGGTGATCTGGTAGCCGCCGACGAGCGTGTTCTTCTTGACGCTGGCGTTCCCCTCACGCTCCAACGACTTCCGGTCGCCGCGGTACGGGGTGTCGTTGCAGATGATCGACATCTGCGTGCCCATCACGCGGTCCGGGTACTGCCGAGGCGCGGCCAGCGTCGCGATACCGGGGTTCGCGATCATCGCGAACAGCTGGGCGGTCGGCGAGAACGAGTCCTTGCTGTAGAGGCCCGTGAAGATCAGGGCGTCCAGGACCACGGACGTGACGACGGTGCCGTCGGGGAGCGTGTACGGCTGCTCGGCGAGCCTGGCGCGCGTCGACTCGTAGGTCTGGCGCACCTCCTCCGCCGTCTTGCCCAGGTGGAACACGTCGTCGTACTTCGCCACCCACGGCAGGAAGTCCGCGCGGAACCGGAGCTCGGCGCCGGGCGGGAGGTTGTCGAAGACCTTCTGCCACGACTCGGTGAACTCGGTGTTGGAGTCGAGCACGACCTTGTCGAGGGTCTTCGGGAAGTACGTGGCGTAGTAGGCGCCCATCCAGCTGCCGCCGGAGTAGCCGACCCAGCTGACCTTCTTGCGGCCGATGACCTGGCGCAGCAGGTCCAGGTCGCGGACGGTCTGCTCGGTCGTGATGTACCGGCCGAGCTCGCCGGACTTGGTCTGGCAGAACTTCGCCTGCAGCTCCATCCCGCCGTAGATCAGGTCGAGGTTCGCCTTGCTGCGGTCACGCCAGTCCGCGGCCAGGCGGTGCTGGTAGTTGCCGCACGTGACGTTGTCGCTCGCCCCCGTGCCGCGCACGTCGATGCCGTAGACCTCGGCGTTCTCGCTGAGCTTCGGCCGGTCCAGGAACACCATCGGCATCGTGCGGCCCTCGCCGCCCGGTCCGCCGGGGTTGGTGAAGACGGCGCTCTTCGCCTTGCCGGACAACGGAACCGTGCGGCTGACCGCGATCGTGATGGTCTTGCCGTTGCGCGGGTTCCGCCAGTCCATCGGCGCGGTGAAGCTGCCGCACTGGAGTCGTTCGAAGCCCGGTTCGTCGGTGCACTGCTGCCACTTGATCTCCTGCTGGGCGAACGGCGTGCTCGCCGACGCCTGCGGGACCACGATCAGCGACGTGGCCGCGGTGACGGCCGCGATGGCCGCGAGTTGTTTCCTCACAGTGCTTTCACCAACCCAACTGAGTCGCGAGGGAGCGGGCCTGCTCCAGCGGACCGGCGGCCTGCCGGCCCGGTTCGGGCAACGGGACACCGGGGCAGGACAGGTCGGCGGACGGCGTCACGCGATCGACGAGGTAGCGCTCGACGACGTCGTTGACGCAGGAGTTGTCGAAGCCGTAGACGCCGTGGTCGCCCTCGTCCCGCACGGTCAGCAGCCGCGACCCGGCGAACCCGGCGTGCGCCTTGCGGGCGCCCTCGATCGGCGTCGCCGGGTCGCGCTCCGACTGCACCATCAGCGTCGGCGCCACGCCGATTCCGTTGGGGTGCTTGAGGTTCACGTTCGGGCGGTCCCAGAACGCGCAGTGGCCCATGACCTGGTAGTAGCCGAGCAACGGCCACTTGGCGCCGTCCGCGACCGCGTCCCGCTCCAGGAACTTGCGGTCACCGCGGAACTTCGTGTCGTTGCAGACGATGGTGTTCCGCGTGGCGACCTGCGCGTCGGGGAAGCTCGCCTGCGCGGTCAACGGCGACGGCAGCGTGCCGGCCAGTTCGGCGAGCTTGCGTGCGGCGCCGTCGAACGCGTACTTGCTGTACTGGGCCTGGACGAGCACCAGGTCCAGCGTGACCGGGTAGTACGTGCCGTCGGGCAGTGCGACGGGCTGTTCCGCGAGCTTCGCGCGTGTCCGTTCGTAGGCCTGCCGCACCTCTTCGCCGGTCTTGCCGAGGTGGTAGACGTCGTCGTGCTGGGCGACCCACGGTGCGAAGTCGACGCGAAACCGGCGCTCGAAGCCCATGCCGAAGTCGCCGAACACCGTCTGCCACGGCGCGGTGAACTCGGTGTTGGAGTCGAGCACGATCTTGTCGAGCGTCTTGGGGAAGTAGGTCGCGTAGTAGGCGCCCATCCAGCTGCCACCGGAGTAGCCGACCCAGTCGACCTTCTTGCGGCCGATGACCTGGCGCAGCAGGTCGAGGTCGCGCACGGTCTGCTCGGTCGTGACGTACTTCCCGAACTCACCGGCCTTGGCCTGGCAGAACTTCGCCTGCAGCTCCATGCCCTGGTACAGCAGGTCGAGGTTGGCCTTGCTGCGGTCACGCGGGTCGGTCGAGCCGAGCGTGTCGTAGCCGCCGCAGGTGACGTTGCTGCTGGCGCCTGTGCCGCGCACGTCGATGCCGTAGATCTCGGCGTTCTCGCTGAGCTTCGGACGGCTCAGGTAGACCAGCGGCAACGTGCGCCCCTCGCCGCCGGGGCCGCCGGGGTTGGTGAAGACGGCGGTCTTCGCGGTGCCGCCGACCGGTCTGGTCCGGCTGACCGCGATCGTGATGGTCTTGCCGTTGCGCGGGTTGTTCCAGTCCATCGGCGCGGTGAAGCTGCCGCACTCCAGCCGTTCCGCGCCCGGCGGCAGGCCGGGTGGAACGGGGTTGAAGCACTGCTGCCACTTGATCTCCTGCTGTGCCAGGCCACTCGCAGCCTGGGCCTGTGGCGCGATCAGGAGCGATGTCGCGGTCACGACGGCGAGTGCCGCCGCGATCTTCTTGCGGTGCATGCGTTCCTCCCTCTAGCGACGGATGTGCGTGGCGAGCTGGCGCGCGTTCTCCAGCGGGCTCGGCGCGGCCTCATCGGGCGCGGGGAGCGGAACTCCCTGGCACGTCAGGTCCTTCGCGGGCGTCACGCCGTCGATGAAGTAGCTCTCGACGACGTCGTTGACGCAGCTGTTGGTGCCGACGCCGTAGATGCCGTGATCCCCCTCGTTCTCAACGGTGAGCAGCACCGAGTTGGTGAAGCCCTTGTGCGCTCGCCGCGCGCCTTCCAGCGGCGTCGCCGGGTCGCGCACGGACTGCACCATCAACGTCTTCGGCGCGCCGATCCCGTTGGGGTGCTTGAGGTGCACGTCCGGGCGGTCCCAGAACGCGCATGGCCCCATGACCTGGTAGTAGCCGACGAGCGGCCACTTCGCGCCGTTGGTGGCCGACTCGCGTTCGAGGAACCTGCGGTCACCGCGGAACTTCGTGTCGTTGCAGAACAGCGAGTACGCCGTGGCGTTGGCCGCGTCCGGGTAGCTCGCCTGCGCCTTCAGCGTCGCCGGAGCCGTGCCGGCGAGCTCGGCGAAGATCTGCGCGCCGAGCGGGAAGTCCTTCGACCGGTACATGACCGCGCGCAGCAGCAGGTCGAGCTGCACGCCGTTGTAGACGTTCTCAGGCCGCGTCACGGGCTCCTTGTTGAGCTTCACGCGGGCGCGTTCGTACGACTGGCGCACCTCCTCGGCGGTCTTGCCCAGGTGGTAGGTGCTGTCGTACTTCGCCACCCACGGCAGGAAGTCCGTGCGGAAGCGGCGTTCGAAGCCCATGCCCCAGTCGTCGAACGAGTCCTGCCACGGCGCGGTGAACTCGACGTTGGAGTCGAGCACGATCCTGTCCAGCGACTTCGGGAAGTAGGTGGCGTAGTAGGCGCCCACCCAGGTGCCGCCGGAGTACCCGAGCCAGCTGACCTTCCGCTTTCCCAGCAGCTGGCGCAGCAGGTCGAGGTCCTTCACGGTCTGGTCGGTTGTGACGTACCTGCCGAGCTCGCCGGAGCGGGCCTGGCACAGCTCGGCCTGCTTCTTCATGCTGCCGTACAGCAGGTCGAGGTTGGCGCGGCCGCGGTCGCGCGGATCGGTCACGCCCTCCGCGTCGAAGCCGTCGCAGGTGACGTTGCTGCTGGCCCCCGTGCCGCGGATGTCGATGCCGATGATCTCGGCGTTGTCGCTCAGCTTCGGCCGGTCGAGGTAGACCAGCGGTAACGTGACGCCGGGCGCGCCCGGCCCGCCGGGGTTGGTGAAGATGGTCTGCTTCGCGGTGCCGCTCTTCGGTTGCAGCCGGCTGACCGCGATGGTGATCGTCTTGCCGTTGCGCGGGTTGTTCCAGTCCATCGGCGCGGTGAAGCTGCCGCACTCCAGCCGTTCGCCTCCCGGCGGCAGGTCTGGTGTCCCCGGTGCGAAGCACTGCTGCCACTGGATCTTCTGCGCCGGTGCCGCTGATGCCTGTGGTGCGATGAGCAGAGATGCCGCTGTCGCGACGGCGAGTGCCGCCGCGATCGTCCTTCGTCGCATTCGAGCCCCCTCCAATGTGCCTCTAGCTCATCGGTTTCGGGGAACCTGAACATCGGCTGAAGGATGACGGACTCGTACAACTTGGGTCTTAGCCCAACCCGGCCAAACGGCCATGACATGCGTAACGGTCCCGTAGGTGAGACCCACTGGCATCATCGGGGTCATGGGGAAGTCGGACGTGGTCAACGTCGTCGGGGTAGCGGGGGAGGAGCGCCTGGAACTCGCGCTGGAGGAGCGCGGAATCCTGTTGTGCTGCATGGGCGCGCGGCCGGACGTGTGGGCGTCGGGAATGCTGGCCTCGTTCTCCGACGGGGCGACGGTCGTGACCCTGGAGGCGCAGCGGGCCGCGTTCCTCGACGCGCACCCGGCGCTGAAGGCACGCCTGATCGCGAAAGGGACCGTCCCCGCACCGGGAACGGCCCCTGTCCAGTCAGCCGAAGATCAGCAGGACTGCTTGTAGAAGTACTTCGAGTTGGCCTCGGCGTCGTCCTTCGTGATGGCGACGAGGTCGGTCTCGATGTTGCGCTTGTTCTCCTTGCCGTCGATCGCCGCCACGGCCTGCTCGACGCCCTGCTTGCCGATCGTGGCCGGGTCCTGCGCGATCAGTGCCTGCACGGTGCCCGCCTTCAGGTCCTCGACCTGCTTCGGCGAGGCGTCGAAGCCGACCAGGTTCACCGTGCCGGTCTTGCCGGCGTTGCGCAGACCGGTCGCCGCGCCCTCACCGGTGTTGAGGTTGGTCGCGAACACGCCGATCAGGTCGGGGTTCGCGGCCAGGGTCGCGGTCACCTTCGAGGCCGCGGTGGCGGGCTCGTTGTCGGTGTACTGCTGGCCGATGTACTTGAGGTTCGGGAACGCCTTGATCGCGTCCTCGAAGCCCTTGGCGCGCGCGTCGGTGGTGGACGTGCCCGCCTTGGTGTTGAGCACCAGCACCGAACCGGACTTGCCGGCCGCGAGCTTGTTCAGCGTCTCGGCGGCGAGCTTGCCGCCCTGCTCGTTGTTCGAGGAGATGGACGAGACGCCGATCGAGGTGTCCTGGAGCTTGGTGTCGACCTCGACGACCTTGATGCCCGCGTCCTTGAGCGACTTCATCGGGCCGGCCATCGCCTTGTCGTCGGTCGGCGCGATCAGCACCGCCGCCGGCTTGGACGCGAGGATGCCCGTGACGATCGGGGTCTGCTGGGCCGCGTCGAACTTCGCGGGGGCCTGCGTGTCGAACTCGTAGCCCGCGGCCTTCGCCGCCTCCTCGAAACCGCACTGCATGGAGATGTAGAACGGTTCCGCGGTGATGCCGGGGATCAGCACCATCTTCTTGTTCGCGGCGGAGCTGCCCGAGTTCGAGTCGCCGATCTGCCCACCCCCGCCACAGGCAGCGAGCAGGAGAGCGGCGGAGACGGCGACTGCGGAGCGGATCTTCATTGGTCCAGCACCTTCCTAACGTTGGTTGCGCGCCCGCCGCCGTGTCTGGTCCAGCCACACGGCGGCCACCAGCACGATCGCCACGGCGATCGGCTGCCAGAACTCCCTGACCCCGATGATCACGAGGCCCTTCTCCAACACCGCCGGGATGAACACGCCGAAGACCGTGCCCAGCACCGAACCCATGCCGCCGAAGATGCTGGTACCGCCCAGCACGACGGCGGCGATCGCGTTCAGGTTGTCCGTCTCGTGGCCGGTGACGACCGCGACGCGGAAGAACGCGTTGCCCATGAAGCCCGCGAGGCCCGCGAGGGTGCCTGCGAGCAGGTACACCTTCGTCAGGTGACCGCGCACGGAGATGCCGACGCGGCGCGCCGCCTCCTCGTTCGACCCGACCGCGTACGTGTAGCGGCCGAACCGCGTGGTGGACAACAACAACGCGCCGAGCGCGGTGACGACCGCGGCCACGATCACGATGTTCGGGATGCCGAGGTACGTGCCGGAGCCGAACGTGCGGTTCAGCTTGTCCGGGATGCCCGACACGTTGGAGCCGTTGTTCAGCAACAGGGCCGCGCCCTGCGCCGCGCCGAACGACCCGAGCGTGACGATCAGCGGCGGGATCTTGGCCCGCGAGATCAGCAGGCCGTTCAGCAGGCCCCAGACGGCGCCGCTGACGACCGCGACGACGAGACCGAACCCGATCACGCCCCAGCCCGCGTTCGTCGCGTCACCGCCGGACACCGCGTTCATCGCCAGCGCCGACGACACCGACGCGAACACCAGCACCGAGCCGACGGACAGGTCGATGCCGGACGTGATGATCACGAACGTCATGCCGACCGACAGCACCAGCAGCACCGCGGTCTCCGCCAGCAGGAACTGCAGCGTCGTCACCTGGAAGATCGCGTCCGGGCGGATCGCGCCGAACGTGGCGACCAGCACCAGCAGCACCAGGCCGATCCAGAGCGTGTTCGCGCCGGCCAGCCGCCGAAGGACAGACGGGCCTCGCTCATCGGCTTTTAGAGAATCAGGCACAGTGACAACGTTGTCGTCCTTTTTCTCGTCGGTCGTCATTACGCCGCGTCCTCCTGGGTCAGCGCGCCGGTCATCGCGCCGACGAGTTCCTCGACGCTGGTGTCGGACGCCTTGAAGCGGGCCACCCGGCGGCCGAGGCGCAGCACCTCGACGCGGTCGGAGACCGACAGCACCTCGGGCATGTTGTGCGAGATCAGCACGACGGCGATGCCCTCGTCGCGGACGCGCTTGATCACGTCCAGCACGCGTTCCCGCTGCACCACACCGAGAGCTGCCGTCGGCTCGTCCATGAACACGAGCTTCGACGCCCACGCCACCGACCGGGCGACCGCGACGGACTGGCGCTGACCACCGGACAGCGCCGCGATCGGCACGTCGATGCTCTGCAGCGTCGCGCCGAACCGGGTGAAGTGCTCGGTGGCCTGCCTGCGCATGGCCTTCTTGTCGAGCACCCCGAAGAAGCCCAGCACCCCGGGCTTCAGGATCTCCCTGCCCAGGAACATGTTCGCGGCCGGGTCGAGGTCCGGCGCGACCGCGAGGTCCTGGAACACCGTCTCGATGCCCAGGTCGCGGGCGTCGTTCGGGGAGTTCAGGACCAGCGGTTTCCCGTCGAACGTCAGCGTGCCGCTGGTCGGCCGCTCCACCCCGGACAGGCACTTCACCAGGGTGGACTTGCCCGCGCCGTTGTCGCCGATCAGCGACACGACCTCGCCGGGGTAGGCGGTGAACGAGGCACCGCGGAGAGCCTCCACGGTGCCGTAGTTCTTCGTGAGATCACGAGCCTCCAGCAGCGGCTGGCTCACGGCGTCACATCCTCCACTTCGGACAGAACAGGCGGTCGGCAGCGGATCGCCACCAGGTCACCGGACAGTCCCAGCTCGCCCGCCGCGTGCGGCACGACGACCGTGCTGCCCTTGTGCACCTCCAGCTCGCCGAGCTTGCCCGCGCCCTCCAGCACGACCAGCACGGCGAACGACGGCTCCAACGCGAAGGAGCCCTCGACGTGCAGCCGGTCGGCCTGGAAGAACGGGTCGGCGTCGGAGCCGAGCAGGTCGACCGACGGCGCCCACTTCTCGGACGTCTGGCGCACCAGCTCGTCGAGCTTGCCGCTCCAGCCCTGCCGGTCCACGCAGTCCAGCGCGACGTCGTAGCCGAGACCGAGGTGACCGATGTCGGCGTTGGCGAGGAAGCCGTCCCACTCCAGCGTCACCGAGAAGTCGGTGGGCTGCTGGAGCTCGACGATGAACACGCCCTCGCCGATCGCGTGGGGCACGCCGGCGGGCACGAACACCGTGTCGCCGGGCCGGACGCACACCGGGTTCAGCGCGTCGAGCATCGCCTTCGTGTCCTGCTCCGCGACCCACTCGGCCACCGTGGCCGCGGGCACGTCGTCGCGGAATCCGATGTAGACGGTCGGGTCCGGCCCCGTCGTGCCGACGACGATCCACGCCTCCGTCTTGCCGTGGCGGCAGTTCAGGTGCGACGCCGCGAAGGCGTTCGACGGGTGGCAGTGCACCGGCAGGCGCTGGCCGGCGTCGAGCAGCTTCACGAGCAACGCCGTGTCGCCGCCGAACTTGGCCGCGTGCTCCGCGCCGAGCCAGCCGGTCGGGTCGGCCTTGACCGCGTCCCGCAGGAGCATGCCGTTTGGCAACGTTGTCAGCCCGGCATCGCTGCGCCCGTAGAGCGTGGTCGTCGACGCCACCCAGTCCTCGGGCCCGAAGTCGCCGCTCGTCCCGCCGCGCAGCGCGGCGATCGCCTCGCCGCCGCGGTAGAACTGCTTCGGCTGGTTGGCGGGCAAGCTGACAGGCTGGTGGAGAACACCAGAACTCACGCGTGGACCTCCCCGGATCCTCGTGGCACCAAGCGCACCGGCAGCACGACGCGGCGCGGTGGTGAGTTGTCGCCGTCCAGTCGGGCGAACAACAAATCGGTGGCCGCCTTGCCGAGCGCGCTCGCGTCGTGCGCGATCACGGTCACCGGCGGCGACAGCAGGTCGGCGAGCTCGAAGTCGTCGAAGCCCACCAGCGCGGGCCGTTCCGCGACGCCCGCGAGCGTCCGCAGGATGTGCACGGTGATGCGGTTGTTGCCGGCCACGATCGCCGTGGCGGGCTCACGCATGCTCTGCAGTCGTTGCAGCGTGGTCGCGACGCTGCTCTCGTCGTGCGGACCCATCGCCACGAGCTCCTCGTGGTACCCGATCCCGGCCCGCACACATCCCTCGCGATACCCGCGCAGCCGCTCGTTCGCGGTGAAGATGTCCGGCGCGTCACCGAGGAACGCGATACGTCGATGCCCGTGCGCCGCCAGGTGCGTGACCGCCTCGACCGTCCCGCCGATGTTGTCCACCAGCACCGTGTCCGCGACGACGTCACCGGCGGGCCGGTCCAGGAACACCACCGGCGTCCCGGCCCGCATCTCGGGCACCAGGTAGCTGTGCTGCAGGCCGGCGGGCACGATCAGCAACCCGTCCACGCGCCTGCTGCAGAACTCCAGCGCGAGCTCCCGCTCCCTGCCCGGATCCTCGTCGGACGACCCGGAGATCACCTGTCTGCCCCTCAACCGGGCGATTTCCTCGACAGCACGCGTCACACCGGAGTAGAACGGGTTGCCGACGTCCTCCAGCACCAGCCCGATCGTGCCGGTGGACGATCCCCGGCGCAGGTTGCGGGCGCTCAGGTTCCGCCGGAACCCGAGCTGGTCGATGGCCGCGAGCACGCGCTCGGCGGTGGACGGGTGCACACCCGGCTCGTCGTTGACCACGCGTGAGACGGTCTTGATGCTCACGCCCGCGAGCCGCGCGACGTCGTTCATCGTCGCGCGACGCACCTTGCGCTGACCGGCCACGGGCCCGCTGGGGGACAACGTTGTCATAGTGGCCGTATCTCACCCCGGCTTTACGCCCTTGTCAACAGTTCCCCATCGGTAAAGAGCCCCGCCATTCCGTTGCGCTATGTCCAGAACTGGACAAGAGCTCCCGCCGGTCTTGACCTTGACCGTGTGCGCTCCGCAGTCTTTCGGTGACGGACAGCGTTGTCGGAACCGCTGCCCGGTACGAAGGCCCCCGGGCCGGGGTGCGCATGCGGCGGCGGTTGCACCCCGGCCCGGTCCCTTCCCCGGCCGAGGGCATCTCGAGCGGTGGCGATGATCCGCAACCACCCGACCGGATCACCCCTCGCCCCGCCCGTCGCAACTAGGGTGAACCGCGTGGACGCACTGGATCCCATCGAGTCGGTCAACACCTTCATCGGCACGAAGGACGAGGGCAACACGTTCCCCGGCGCGTCCCTGCCCTTCGGCAAGGCCCACAGCAGCCCGATCGGCTCCCACTACGCCGGTTACCGCTACGACGACCAGCAGATCCGCGGCTTCGGGCACTTCTTCCTGTCCGGCGCGGGCTGCTGGGAACAGGGCGGCCTCGTCTCCGTCCTCCCGGTCACGGCCCTCCCGCAGTCCTTCGACCACAAGCGGTACGCCACCACGTACACGCACGACGGCGAGGTCGGCAAACCCGGCTACTACAAGGTGAAGCTGGACCGCGACATCACCGTCGAGTGCACCGCCACCACCCGGACGGGGGTGGAGCGCTACACGTTCCCCGGCACCGTGAAGCCGATCCTGCTCGTCAACGTGGGCCAGGCCAACGACAAGGAGCCGGTGTCAGCGAGCTCGATCAGGATCCTGGACGACCGCACCATCACGGGAACCGTGGAGACACAGGCCTTCTGCGGCGGTCGCCCCTACGTCACCTACTTCGCGACGAGGTTCGACCGTCCCTTCACCCAGTTCGGCACCTGGGGTCCGACGGGACCGAAGCCGGGGCAGCGGGAGTCCCAGGGCGGCGCCGGCCTCCGCGGGGCCTGGGTGACGTTCGACCTGGGCCAGGTCACCGCGACCACCGCACTCTCCCAAGTGGACGAACAGGGCGCGCTGAACAACCTCGACCAGGAGACGAAGAACAAGACCTTCGACGACCTCCGCAACGAGGCCCAGGACATCTGGCGCGAGGAGCTGCGCTGCGTCGAGATCGAGACGGACGACTGGGACGAGCGCGCTGTCTTCTACACCGCGCTCTACCACGTGCTGCTCCAGCCGCTCACGGGCAGTGACGTCGACGGCCGGTACCGGGGGTTCGACGACCAGATCCACCAGGCCGACGGCTGGACCTACTACGAGTACTACTCGCTGTGGGACACGTATCGCGCGCACAACCAGCTCCTGGCGCTCCTCCGCACGCAGCGCAGCAAGGACATCGCACGCAGCGTCCTCGCGATCCACGAGCAGGGCGGGTGGCTGCCGCGCTGGGCCTACACCAACCAGGAGACCAACTGCATGACCGGCGACCCGGTCACGCCCTTCCTGGTCGACCTCTGGCGGTTCGGGCACCTCAAGGGCTACGAGGAGCAGGCGTACCAGGCGCTCAAGCAGAACGCGGACGGCGTCCCGCCGGAGGCGAGCAGGTTCCAGGGCCGGTCCGGCAACCCGACGTACCTGAGCAGGGGCTTCGTCCAGTACGACAAGCGCTTCCCCAAGAAGGGGCAGGACACCGACCCGCACCACGGCGCGTCGGCGACGCTGGAGTACGCGCTGGCCGACGCCACGCTGGCCATCATGGCCGCGGCGCTGGGCCACACCGAGGACGCGGCACGGTTCCAGAAGCGAGGGCTGAACCACCGCGCGCTGTGGGACAACAGCGTCACGGACCGGGGCTTCACCGGCTTCCCCCGGCCCAAGCTGCCGAACGGCTCCTGGCTCACGCCGTTCACCCCGCAGGGCCCGGAAGGCTTCCACGAGGGCACGGCCTGGCAGTACCAGTGGCTGTGCCAGCACGACGTCGAAGGCCTCATCACCGCCGTGGGTGGCAAGGCCCAGGCGGAGGCGCGGCTGGACGATTTCTTCGCCTACCAGGATCTGCTGGTCGATCCCAAGCGCACGGTCAGGGAAAAGTGGGTCGTCGGGCCGTACGACTACTACAACCAGTTCCGATACAACCCGAACAACGAACCGGATTTGCACGCGCCGTGGATATACGCGCTCATCGGCAAACCGGAGAAGACCTCGGTGGTGGTCCGGGCGGCGCAGACGTTGTTCGTCAACGGCCCCGCGGGCGTCACGGGCAACGACGACCTCGGCACCATGTCGGCCTGGTACGTGTTCAGCGCGCTCGGCATGTATCCGGCGGTGCCCGGCACCGGTGAGTTCGTGCCGCACGCGCCGCGGTTCACGAAAGCCGTGGTCCACCTGGAGAACGGCAAGGACATCGTGATCAAAGCGGATCAGGCGGACGTCACGAAAACCCAGGTGGTGCAGCAGATCAGCAGCGGCTGGCTCGCCAGGAAGAAGGAGCGGATCGAACTGGCGGAGCTGCAGTCGGGCACCACGCTCGAGGTTGATCTCCACACACTTTCCAATTAAGACGCCGGAACGGCCGTAGGCTTCACCGATGGGCATTTGCGCGAGCTGCGGCACGGGTTTCGCGCCGCTGCCGTCGCGCGCCCGTTACTGCTCGAACGCCTGCCGTCAGCGCGCTTACCGTCAGCGTTCGGCCGGTACGTCCACTGTGGTCGCCGAGCTGCCGTCGTACGAGGACGCGTTCGTCGGCAGGGAACGCGAGCTGGGCGAGCTGCTTTCGTTGCTGCGCAAGCACAGGCTGCTCACGCTCGTCGGCTCGGCAGGGGTGGGCAAGACGCGGCTCGCGGCCGAGCTCGCGCGGCGGGCCCGGCGGGCCGAGGTGCGCACGGTCGAGCTGGGGCGGTTGAGCAGGCCGGAGCAGGTGCTGCAGGCCTTCGCGGAAGCCGTTGGGGCGTACCAGCACGCGGGTGTCTCCCTGAGCACGACGTTGTTCCAGGAGCTGGCGCACCGGCGGATCCTGTTGCTGGTCGACAACTGCGAGCACCTCGTCGAGGCGTGCTGCGAGGTCGTGGACGAGGTCCTCGCCCGGTGCGCCGGCGTGCAGGTCCTCGCGACCAGCAGGGAGGCGCTCCGTGCCGTCGGCGAGGTCGTCTACCCGCTGCCCGGCATGGCCGCGGACGCGACGGCGTTGTTCGTCGAACGCGCCGGGCGGCAAGGGGACGAAGAGGCGGTCGCGGCCGTCTGCGCACGGCTCGACGGCGTGCCGCTGGCCGTCGAACTGGCCGCGCGCCTGTCCCGTGAGGTGCCGCTGCACGAGCTCGCGGACCGCCTCGACCAGCGCCTCGACCTGCTCAGCGACGCGGACACCACCCGGCGGCACCGGAGCCTGCGCGCCGCCATCGCCTGGAGCCACGACCTGCTGACCACGGGCGAGCAGGAGCTGTTCCGAAGACTCGCGCTGCTCCCCGGCGGGTTCGGGCTGGACCTCGCCCAGATCGTGCACGGCGCCCCGGTGATCGGGCTGCTCACGGCGTTGCAGGCGAAGTCACTCGTGGTCCGCGAGCAGGACGGCCGGTTCCGGATGCTCGAATCCGTCCGCCTCTACGCCGAGGAACGGCTGAAGGAGCACGGCGAGCACCACCTCACGGCCGAGCGCCTCCTCGCGTGGCTCTGCGAGAAGGGCGAACCCGGCGTCACGTCGTCGATCCTGCGGCCGGAGCAGGTGACGGCGCAGCACCAGGAGTACGACAACGTGGCGTACGCGTTCGCCCATCTGGTCGCACCGGACGACGACCGGCGCCTGATGCTCGCCACGATGCTGCTCAGGGTCTGCCTGGACCGCGGCTACTTCGCGCAGGCCGGCGCGGTGCTCAGGCAGGTGCTGGACTCCACGCCCGCCGACGCGCGCTACCGGATCCTCGCGCTGGAGTACGCGTCCTGGCTCGCCGGGTACGAGGAGCAGCACGAGGAGGCGCTCGAACTCGCTCGCCAAGCCGTCGCGGCGGCGGTGGCCGGCGGGCAGGACGTCATCATGTGCCGCCTGTACCGGACCCTGGCGAACGCCTACGACGGGGTCGAGGACCTGGCGAACGCCGCGAGCGCGCTGCGTCGGTCGATCGAGCACGGCGTGCGCAACGGCAACACGGTCAGCGTCGCCGTGTCCAGCCAGAACCTGGCCTGGCAGCTGCTGATCCAGGGCGATGCCGAAGGCGCCGCGGAGCTGGTCGACGGCGCGTTGCCGGTGCTCAGGTCCCATGCGCGGCCCGATGTGGTGGCACGGGTGGTGCACACCGCCGGTGCGATCGCCCTTGAACGCGGTGACCTGGTCACGGCGGGTGCGCGGTTCGCCGAGGGTGCGCGCATGACGGCGGACTCGCCGAGGGCGTTGCTGGACTCCATCGAGGGGCGCGGCCTGGTCGCGATGGCGTCCGGCAGGCACGAGCTCGGCGTGCGGCTTCTGGCTGCCTGCCGACAGATGCGGGCGGCGTGGGTCGTCGTGGCGGAACCGTGGTGGCGGCGCAAGATGGCCGCCGCGATGGACCTCGCGCGGGAAAACCTGTCGCTCGCCGCGTTTGGACGAGCGTTCAACTCGGGTGAGGCGATGGACGTCCGGCACGCCCTGGAAACCGCGCTGGACAAGGAGATCGTGCAGGACCCGGTGCTGAGCGACCGGCAGCGCACGGTGGTCGAGCTCGTCGCCCTGGGGATGACGAACGCGCAGGTCGCGGCCAAGCTCGGCATCTCACACCGCACGGTGGAATCCCACGTGCACAACGTGAAAACCGTCCTGAACCTTTCAACTCGCGCGCAGCTCAAGACTTGGGCCCAAACGCACTGAGTGCGCACCGCCACGTCCAACTGAGACGTAACGCTGCGGTTCATCCGGATGACTTGCCGCTCCCTGCCGTTCATTGTGAGTACAACAACGGAAGGGGAGGGGGCGACGTGGAACCGTTTCGCATGCTGCACCCCGACCTCGTGCCGCAGCGGCGCGAGTCGCTCCAGCACGCCGCGTCCACGCTGGTCCAGATGGGCCTGGACGACACGGTGCTCTCGGCCTCGCCCGTGCACCAGCGCCTCGCGCGCGTCGTGCTCGCGAGCAGCGGCGTCATCGAGTGGACGCCCGGCTACCGCGCGCAGGAGCGCGACCTCGACGAACGCTTCGGCGTCGTGCGCGTCGGCGGCGACCGCGGCGGGATCTTCCTCTCCGGCGTCCTGATCGCCTACCTCGACGTGCTGGAGAACGCCGCCAGGATGCGCACCTCGATCAACGAGGACTCCTGGCGCACCCTGCTCTGGGCCCCGACCGCCCTCTTCGACCACGTGCTGCGCAGGCCGCAGGTCGGCATGACCGTCATGCCGCCCGGCTGCGGCACCGAGAGCCTGTCGTTCGAACGCACCCAGGCGGGCCAGCGCCTCTACCTCGCGCTCATGCAGGCCGTCCGGTTCGCCGTCAGCGGCGTCGTGCGCGCCGAGGACGACCGCACCCTCGTCGAGGACTGCGTGACGCTCGCGACCGCGTGCCTGCGGGCCGCCGCGGTCGCGCTCGCGTTCGCCGCCGACGTGCCGGAGGGCCTGCCGCTGCCGGTCGTCGAGACCGAGGAGCACCGCTACCTGTGGCAGGTGATCAGCGACGTGCGGGCGGCCGTTCCGCGCGCCCGCTTCGAGCAGTTCTCCGCCGCGCTGCGCAGGTTGAACGACGTCTACACCTCCTGCCCGTTGCTGGTTGCAGGCGGCTGACCTCCAACGTCTCGACTTCGAAGCGACTTTGGTTGTTTCGCCACGCGGGTCGACTGGCGCTCACCTAACGTTCCGCGCATGACGGAGGAACGGTCCGCGGTCGTTGTCCGGGACGTCCGCAAGAGCTACGGCGAGCTGAAAGCGGTGGACGGCGTCTCGTTCACCGTGGCCGAGGGGGAGTTCTTCGGCATCCTGGGCCCGAACGGCGCAGGGAAGACCACCACGCTGGAGATCGTCGAGGGGCTGCGGCAGCCCGACAGCGGTGAGGTCAGGCTGCTGGGCGAGAGTCCCTGGCCGCGCAACGTGAAGTTGTTGCCGCGCATCGGTGTTCAGCTCCAGGCGTCGTCGTTCTTCGAGAAGCTCACCGCGAAGGAGCAGTTGCAGACGTTCGGCGCGCTCTACGGCGTGAGCGCGGGCACGGCCGCGGACATGCTGGAGCTCGTCGGCCTCGCGGACAAGGCGAACGAGCAGGAGAACAAGCTCTCCGGCGGGCAACGCCAGCGGCTGTCGATCGCATGCGCGCTGGTGCACGACCCGGACATCGTGTTCCTGGACGAACCGACCGCGGCGCTCGACCCGCAGGCCCGCCGCAACCTCTGGGACGTGCTGCGCGCCATCCAGGAACGCGGCAAGACCATCGTCTACACCACGCACTACCTCGACGAGGCCGAGATCCTCTGCGACCGGGTGGCCATCATGGACACCGGCAGGATCCTCGCGCTCGACCCGCCCGCCGTGCTGGTGCGCGGCCTCGACGCGCCGACGCACGTGACGTTGCAGCGAGGCGTTCTGTCCGTTGTGGACGCTTCCGCGCTGGACGGCGTCGACGACGCGCACGAGGACGAGGTGTCGCTGACGATCTCCACGCGCCGGCCCGCTCCCGTGCTGTCGGCGCTGGCCGAACGGGGCGCGCTCGACGGCCTGCAGGTGCGCACGGCCACGCTCGAAGACGTTTTCCTCAACCTGACCGGTCGGGAGTACCGCGCATGACCGCGTTCAAGACGCTCTCGGTGGCGATGCTCAAGGGTTTCGTCCGGGACAAGGTGACGCTGTTCTTCACGTTCCTGTTCCCGCTGATGTTCCTGGTGATCTTCGGCCTGATCCTGCGCGACGTCGGCGCGGACAAGACCAAGATCGCGCTGGTCGGCGACGGGCCGATCGTGGCCGCGTTGCGCGACAGCGGCGCGTTGGAGCTGGAGTCTTACAACGACGAGGCCGCCGCCGTGCAGAAGGTGAAGGACGGCGACCTGCCCGCCGCGCTGATCATCCGCGGTCAGGAGCTGGACGTCCGGTTCGCGCAGAGCGACCAGGTCAAGTCCGCCACCGTCGTCGGGATCGTGAACGGCTTCGTGGACAAGGCGAACCTCGCGGCGACCGGCCAGCCGCCGACCTTCACCTTCACCGCGGAGAAGGTCGAGGACGCCTCGCTGAAGCCGATCCAGTTCCTGACGCCGGGCATCCTGTCCTGGGGTGTGGCGGTGTCGGCGGTGTTCGGTTCGGCGCTGACGCTGGTGTCGTGGCGCCGCAAGCAGGTGTTGCGGCGCATCCGGCTCGCGCCGGTGTCCGCCACCTCCGTGCTGTCGTCGCGGGTCCTGGTCAGCGCGGGCGTCGCGCTGGTGCAGGGCGCGACGTTCGTCGGCATCGCGTCGCTGCCGGTGTTCGGGTTGCGGCTGTCCGGGCAGTGGTGGCTCGCGATTCCGTTGCTGCTGCTGGGAACCATCGCGTTCTTCGCGCTCGGCATGCTGGTCGGCGCGTTCGCGAAGACCGAGGAGGCGGCGTCGGCGGCGGCGAACATCGTGGTGCTGCCGATGGCGTTCCTGTCCGGCACGTTCTTCCCTGTCGACCAGGCGCCGGCGTGGCTGCAGACCGTCTCGAAGATCTTCCCGTTGCGGCACATGAACGACGGCATGCTCGACGTGCTGGTGCGGGGCAAGGGGATCGAGGCGCTGGCCTTCCCGGCGGCCGTGCTGGTGGGCTTCACGCTCGTGGTCGGCTTCATCGCCTCCCGCGTCTTCAAATGGGAGGAATAGGACAGGCCCGGTCGTCGTGTGCTCCCCGTCACGGTTCATGATGGGGAGCCATGACGTTCTCCAGCGTGGTCGGACGGTTCCGCATCCTCGCCCTGGCCGAGGCCCTCTCCTGGGCCGGGCTGCTGCTCGGGATGTTCTTCAAGTACGTCGTCGTGCAGAACGAGATCGGCGTCAAGGTCTTCGGCCCGATCCACGGCCTCATCTTCGTGGGCTACGTGCTGGTGACGCTGATGGCCGTCGCGCCGCTCAAGTGGGACGCCCGCACGACGGTCCTCGCGCTGCTCGCGAGCATCCCGCCGTTCGGCACCATCCTCTTCGAGCGCTGGGCGTCGAAGACGGGCCGCCTCACCGAGCCGGCCGCAGAGCAGCTCTGAGCTCCCCTTCGGCGTCGCCCGCGTGGTAGATCCGCTCGGACTCCTCGACGTTGTCCAGGAACTGCTGGTACTTCACCGCGTTGTGCAGGTGTGAGGCCCGGCGGGCGACGTCGAGGGCTTCGAGCGGGCGGCTGTCCGGCCGAAGCCTGAGCCACGCCTCGCTCCACACCTGCCGCAG
This sequence comes from Lentzea sp. CA-135723, assembly GCF_050936595.1. Taxonomy (NCBI): domain Bacteria; kingdom Bacillati; phylum Actinomycetota; class Actinomycetes; order Pseudonocardiales; family Pseudonocardiaceae; genus Lentzea; species Lentzea sp. CA-135723. The sequence continues at coordinate 7,113,947 of NZ_JBNJMK010000001.1, forward strand.
CACGTCGTGGACTTCCGGGCGGGTGAACTCCAGCACCCGGCGCGCGTCGAGCGCGGGATGCCCCCAGACGGCGTCGGACCAGTCGATGATCCGGCCCGTCCTGCGCCAGTTGCCGGGGTGGAAGTCGCCGTGCGTCAGCGTGTCCGGCAGGCCGAAGTCCGGCATCGGGACGGCCGTCGGCCGGATCCGCGGCGGGCCGGCCAGCGCGTGCTGCGCCGCCACCCAGCGCGGCACGACGGTCCTGATGTCCTCCGGCGTGACGTGCCAGCAGTCGTCGCCCGGCTCGTCGCTCAGCAGGACCCGCTGGGGCGCCTGGGCGATCACCCGCGGGACCAGGCCGGGAGCCACCTCCGCCACCATCTCGATCACCGCGCCCTCGTCGGCGAAGAACGGCGGGACGGCCTTCAGCCACACCGGTCCGCGCGCGGTCGGCAGGCGGTGCACGGTGGAGAGGTTCCAGGTGCGGACCTGGACGGCTCTGCCGGTGCGTTCGACGTGCTCGTCAGCCCAGGCGACCAGCGCTGACGGGCCGCCGAGCTTCGCGTACGGGAGCCGGAACTCGGCGTCGTGGTCGGGTTCCTCCGCCGGGTGCAGGTGCGTGCGGTCCGGTTCGCCGAGCGCTTCCACGTGGTACGTCACCAGGCCGCCGCACGGGGTGTCGCCGCCGACCGCGGTGATCAGCCGCAGCACGTGCGTCGGCACGCCCAGGAGTGCTTCGAGGGCCTCGTTGACCGGCTCGACGTGGTACCAGTCGAGCGTCGGCGCCGGCAGCACGCCGGTGCGGCCAGCGAACCCGCCGGGCGCGCTGACCAGGGCGATGAACGTGCGCTGACCAGGGTGGACGTCCGTCATCGCGCCACCATCCGCAGCGCGGCGCGCAGCTGCCGTTCGGGATCACCCTCGTGGTAGACGCGTTCGGACTCCTCGATGTTGTCGAGGAACTGCTGGTACTGCACCGCGAGCAGCAGGTGCGCGGCACGTCGGGCGGTGTCGAGGGCCTCCAGCGGGCGGCTGTCCGGCCGGTGCCGCAACCACGCTTCGCTCCACACCTCGCGGATCAGGTCTCCGAGTTCGGGGCGGCAGAACTCGATGAGCCTGCCCGCGTCCAGCGCCGGGTGGCCCCACACGACGTCGGACCAGTCGATGACGACGCCGCTGTCGAACCAGTTGCCGGGGTGGAAGTCGCCGTGCACCAACGTGTCCGGGAGTCCGAAGTCCGGCATGGGCACCGGACACGGGCGCACTCGGGGCTCACCCGCGAGCGCGTGCTGCACAGCGACCCAGCGCGGCACGATCTCCTCGATGTGCTCGGGTTTCGTGTCCCAGCAGGCCTTGCCGTCCGCCTGGCCGAGCAGCACGCGCAACGGCGCCGCGGCGAGCACCTCCGGCACCAGGCCGGGGTCGTGGGCGGCGACCATCTCGATCACCTCGCCCTCGTTCGCGAAGAACGGCGGCACGGCCTTCAGCCACGCCGGTCCGTTCGCGGTGGGCAGGCGGTGCACGCTGGACAGGTTCCACGACTTCACCTGCACGGCGGGCCCGGTGCGCTCGACGTGCGCGCCGGCCCAGGCCAGCAGCTCGGCCGGACCGCCGAGACGTGCCCACGGCAACCGGTGCGGGGCGTCCGCGGCTGGCTCGTCCGCCGGCTCCAGACAGCTGCGATCAGGTTCCGCGCGCGTCTCGACGTGGTAGGTGACCAGGCCGCCCGCGGGTGCCGCCCCGCCGTCGACCGACACCAGCCTGAGCACGTCGGTCCGCACGCCCAGCAGCCGTTCCAGCGCGGCGTTCACGGGTTCGGTGTCCGGCCACCAGGGCGACTCGACCTCGATCGCGTCGGTGCGGCCGGCGAACCCGCTCGGCGTGCTGACCAGGGCGATGAACGCCCTCACCGCGTCACCAGCTTCAGCACCTCGCGCAGCTCCACCTGCGGGTCTCCCTCGTGGTAGATCCGCTCGGACTCCTCGATGTTGTCGAGGAACTGCTGGTACCGCACGGCGTTGTGCAGCCGCGACGCGCGGGGCGCGACCTCCAGCGCCCGCCTCGGATCGCTGTCCGGACGGTGCTTCAGCCACGCCTCGCTCCACACGTCCCGGATCAGGTCGTGCAACTCCGGCGCGGCGACCTCCATGAGCCGGCACACGTCGAACGACGGGTGCCCCCAGACGGCGTCGGACCAGTCGATGACCACGCCGCTGGTGCGCCAGTTGCCGGGGTGGAAGTCACCGTGCACGAGCGTGTCCGGCAGGCCGAAGTCCGGCATCGGCACGGCGGACGGCGTGAGCAGGGGTTCGCCCGCCAGCGCGTGCTGGACGGCGACCCAGCGCGGCAGGACCAGCTCGACCTGCTCCGCCGTCACCTGCCAGCAGTTGCCGCCCTCGACGTGGCTCAGCAGCACCCGGTTCGGCCCACTCGCCAGCACCTCGGGCACCAGCGTCGGGTCGTGTTCGCCCACCAGCCTGATCACCGCGCCCTCGTCCGCGAAGAACGGCGGCACGGCCTTGAGCCACACCGGACCGTTCGCCGTCGGCAGCTGGTGCACGCTGGACAGGTTCCAGGTCCGGACCTGGGTCGCGGGCCCGGTGCGGGTGATCACGCCGTCGGCCCACCCGACCAGCTCGCGCGGGCCTCCCTGCCGTGCCCACACCGCCCGGTGCTCGGCGTCCGGGACGGGGGCTTCAGCGGGTTCGAGAAGGCTGTGGTCAGGCTCTTCGTGCGCCTCGACGTGATAGGTGACGACCCCGCCGAACGGCACCTCGCCGCCCTCGGCCGCCAGGAGCCGCAGCACGCTCGTCTCCACGCCCAGCAGCTCGCGCAGGGCGGTGTTGACCGGCTCGACGTGGTTCCAGTTGGGCGTCTCGACCGGGAACGCTCCGGTGCGCCCGGTGAACCCGGACGGGGTGCTGACGAGCGCGACTGCCGAACGGTCCGGTCGATCCCACATGGGCCCCATCAGGCCACAGACCGGCCTGACCGCCCAACCGAATTAATCCTCGAAGTCGCCGCTCGCCCTGCGCACCTTCGCGAGCAGGTCCGTGAGCTGCTCGGTCTGCCGGTCCGTGAGCCCCTTGAGGCCCAGGTTCACGTCGACCACGGCCGCGGTCGCGCTCTCACGGCGTTGCAACCCCGCGTCGGTGATCTCGACCAGCGTGGTGCGGCGGTCCGTCGGGTGCGGCGTGCGGCGCACGAGCCCGTCGCTCTCCAGCCGGTCGACGATGTTGGTCACGCTCGTCGGGTGCAGCTGCAGCCGCTCGCCCATCACCCGCATCGGCAGCGCGCCCTTGCGGGAGAAGTACAGCAACACCAACGCCTCGTAGCGCGCGAACGTGAGTCCGTGCGGCTTGAGGGCTGCGTCCACGGCGGACTGGATGATTTGCTGGACCCGCATGACGCTCGTGACGGCGGCCATCGACGTCGACGAACCCACCCGGTCGTCCCACAGTTCGGCCGCGCGGGCGATCGGATCGAACGGCAGCGGTGTCATGGGCACCGAAGCTACCAGTCAGTACAACCCGTGGATCACCAGGAGGTGCACGTGCTCGTCGCGTTCAGTGTTGCTCCGTCCGGTTCGGACGAGTCCGGAAGCGTCGCGAAGGCCGTCGCCGAGGCGGTGCGCATCGTGCGGGAGTCCGGCCTGCCCAACGAGACCAACGCGATGTTCACGCTGGTCGAGGGGGAGTGGGACGAGGTGATGGACGTCGTCAGGCGGGCGACGGAAGCCGTGCAGGCCAGTGCTTCCCGGGTGTCCCTGGTGCTCAAGGCGGACATCCGTCCCGGCTACTCCGGCCAGCTGAGGGCCAAGGTCGACCGGATCGAGGAACACCTCTCCGACACCCCCTGACCGCGGGGTGTTTTCAAGATCATCCGGGTCGTCGCCGAACCGTCCAGCATGTGGGACGACGGCGGGTCGCGGACGTGTCGTCCACGGATGGCGGAACGGCTCTACGCCGCCTCGGTGAGCGGACCCGTGCGGCGCTCCGCACTGGGTTAGCGTGTCTGGCGTGGACGCGAGGCAGCTGTGGTTGAGGTTCGAGCCCTACCACGACGTCACGTACTTCACGCCCGAGTCCAGGGCGGCGACCGACGCGCTGGGCTGCAAGGGCGGGTGGATGGGCTACTTCGGCATGCGGGCGGCCCCGCTCGGCGCCGCGTCGCCGGAACTGGTGGAGGCGGTCTTCTACAACTTCGCGCCGCGCATGGTCCGCCGAGCGCTGCCGGACGCGTGGGAGGTCGCCACGCCCGCGGAGTTCCTGCGGGCGCGGCTGGAAGGAGTGGACGGGGCGTTGCGGCGCCTGCTCGGCGAGGGCGGGGTGGACGCGCCGGAGGTCGCCGAGGCGGCCTCGCTGGCCCGGGAGGCGGCGCTCGCGGCTCCGCCGGGCGGTCGCCCGCTGGCCGCCGCGAACCGGGCGCTGGACTGGCCCGAGCAGCCTCACCTGGCGCTTTGGCACGCCTGCACGATCTTGCGCGAGGCTCGCGGTGACGGCCACGTCGCCGCACTGGTGGCCGCGGGCATCGGACCGTGCCAAGCGCTTGCGCTCTACGCGCGTGAGCATTCCCTCGACCCGGCATACATGCGCGCCGCGCGTGGTTGGACAGTCGAGGAGTGGGAAGAGGTGGCGGACCTGCCCGGCGACCTCCCCTCGGTGGAAGAAGCGACCGACAGGGCCGCTGCGGCACCGTGGGAAGCGCTGGGTGAGACCGGCACGACGCGGTTCGTCGAACTGATGACACCGCTCGCTCTACGCATCGCCGCGGCCAACGAGGCGATGCGCGTCAACCCGATGGCCCTGGACCCGGTCCGGGAACTAGCCGTGCCAGGATGGAACACGTGACAAGGCCTGATCCTCGCAAGACCGCCGCACTGTCCGCCGCCCTCTCGGGCGCCGTCGACCTGGGCGCCCTGAAGGCACGGGCCGACGCGGCCCGCACCGCCGCCGCGGCCCCCGCCACCGCTGCCGCCTCCGCCGACGACAACGGGTCCGCGCCGTGGATCGTGGACGTCACCGAGGCCTCCTTCCAGGCCGTGGTCGAGCAGTCCCTGCAGGTGCCCGTCGTGGTGCTGCTGGGGGCCTCCTACAGCCCGGAGTCGCAGCAGCTGGCCGCGTCACTCACCCGCTACGCCCAGGCGTCCGGCGGCGCGTGGATCCTCGCGCGCGTCGACCTGGAGACCGCGCCGCGCATCGGCCAGGCGTTCGGGGTGCAGTCCGTGCCCACGACCGTCGCCGTCGCCGCCGGCCAGCCCATCGACGCGTTCGCGGGCCCCATCGCGGACGCCGAGCTGTCGCAGTGGATCGCCCGCCTGCTGGACGCCCTGCGCGACCGCCTGCCCGGCATCCGCGCAGGCGAGGCCCGCGCGGGAGGCCCCGTCGAGCTGGAGGAGATCCCGGAGGACCCGCGCATCATCGCGGCCGAGGAAGCCTTCGAGCAGGGCGACTACGTTGCCGCGCAAGGGTTCTACTCGGAGATCCTGGCCTCGGAGCCGGGCAACGAGCTCGCGAAGGAAGGCCTCGCGCAGGCCAAGTTCGCCGAACGGGCCGAGAGCGTCGACCCGGCCGTGATCGCCAAGGCCGACGGCGCGCCGGAGGACATCGACGCGCAGCTGGCCGCCGCCGACGCCCAGGTCGCCGGACAGCTGGTGGAGGAGGCGTTCAAGCGCCTCGTCGACACCGTCCGCCGCGTGTACGGGGACGACCGCGACCGCGTCCGGCAGCACCTGGTCGGGCTGTTCGAGCTGTTCCCGGCGGACGACCCGCGCGTGGCGGCGGCTCGCCGCAACCTGGCGTCCGCGCTGTACTGAGCCCTGTCGGAGTTGGTGCGGGTGCGTCGGGTGGGTTCATCCCCCGCCGCACCTCAGCCCAGGGAGGGGAGCGGTGAACGGCCTGTCCCTTCGCGTGCCGTCGCCCCTGGAGGAGTTGAACGACGAGCGGGCCAGCCGCAACGGGGTGCGGCTCTTTCTGAAGCGCGATGACCTGATTCATCCCGAACTCGTCGGCAACAAGTGGCGGAAACTACGGCTCAATCTGGCTGCCGCGAGGGAGCAGGGCCACACCCGGCTGTTGACCTTCGGCGGTGCGTACTCGAACCACATCGCTGCGATGGCCGCCGCGGGCCACCACTTCGGGCTCGACACGGTCGGAGTGATTCGAGGCGAACCGCATGTGCCGCTCAACGACGTCCTCGCGTTCGCAGCCGGTCGAGGGATGGAGCTGACCTACCTCGATCGCTCCACGTATCGACGTAAGACCGATGCGGAAGTGCTTGATCGGTTTCGCGCGGAGTTCGGTGATTTCTACCTGGTGCCGGAGGGAGGCAGCAATGCGCTCGCTGTCCAGGGTTGCGCCGAGGTGCCGGCTGAGATCGCGATCGAGTTCGACGCGATCTGCTGCGCCTGTGGGACTGGCGGGACGCTCGCGGGGATAGCAGGCGGTCTTCTGGCGAACCAGAGGGCCGTGGGGTTCTCCGCGTTGAAGGGCGGGGACTTCCTCGCTGGGGACGTCGAACGCCTTCAGCGTGAAGCGTTCGGCGTCGCAAGTTCCAATTGGACAGTTCGCACGGAGTTTCATTTCGGTGGGTTCGCGAAGCGGCCCCGAGAGCTAGACGCGTTCATCGACGACTTCGAGGCTCGCCACGGTCTGCGTCTGGAGTGGGTGTACGTCGCCAAGATGATGTACGGCGTGTTCGCACTGATCGAGCGAGGATTCTTCGCTCGGGGAGAGCGGATCGTCGCTGTCGTAACAGGTGCGAGTCAAAGCTTCGAGCCGTAGGCCCGCTGAGCGTCGTTCGAGACGTCACTCTCGCACCATTCCAGTTCCCATCGGCCATTGTTGATCGAGAACTTGCGGCTGAAGCCCAGCCACATCCCGTGCATCCGCCTACCGGATGGGTCCACCACCATCTGCATGGTGCCGTGGTAGACAGCGCCTCTGTAATGGCCTGTCGGAGAGGTCGTTTCTCGCCAAGTGCCGGTGACGACCGAGGCGTCCGTGATCAGATCAAGGGTCATGCTTGAACCTGTGGACTGCGGAATGCTGCGCGCGGTGAGTCGATCCTTCTTCTGGCGAAGCACCACGTAGTGCTCGCCGACGAACTCCGCGTTGCGGCTTTCGCTGCGATAGCGATATCGGCTCAGCCAGATGCCAGTCAGTCGCCGGTGCGACTCGCTCTCTTCGTCTGCGCCTGGCTCGTCGTCAGCGTCCGGGGCGGCCAGTGCTGAGGAGGCCTTCACCAGCACGGCGCGTCCGAGTTGGTCGACGAGATCGGCGATGTTCATGTCCGCTCTCGCCTTGCCGATCAGGTCGAGGTGCTGTGCCGTGTCGAATGCGGTGTCGGAAGACCGGAAGTCAGCGCAATCCGAGACGAGATCACTCGTGCTGCACTCGTACAGTTCGGCCAGTCGGTTCAGCACGCCCAGTGAGGGCTCGTGCCCGGTTGGAGCAGGCCAGGTCTCCCAGTAGGAGAACGTCTTGGACGACTTGGGGTCGTCGGGCCACCTGGCGTTCCAGTGTTCTGCTGCTTCGCGTTGGCTCCATCCGCGTGCCTGGCGTAGGGCGACGCGGATGTTCACGTTGTAGCGCTGTGAGAAGTCGCGGGCGATCTCGACCCATGTCTTGTGCTGAGATCGCGCGGTCGATGACAGCGCAGCTTGCTCTTGGCGAACACTGCGGAACGTCGGCGACATGCCACCGAGACTACAGCTTGTCCCCGTTTGAACGGGGTATATTGTAGCTCAAGATCATCGCCTGCTGGGGTTCTCGGTGGTTCTGAGGTGCGGTTTTCTTGGTCCATGCCAAAGAGGATCTCTACCGCAAGGGGCCGAGAGTTCGGCGCTGGTCTGCGGGGTGCCATCGATGCGTCCGGGCATTCGTCCCGCGCGATTGCCGCGGTGGTGGGCTGGCACGAGAGCAAGCTTTCCGACCTAGGGCAGGGCAAGGGCGGGGCGAGCGAACTCGAAGTCGGCATATTGCTGGGTGCCTGCCGAACGCCTCTTCCCGAGCGCAAGCACCTGCTCAAGCTCTTCCGCGAGAGCAACGTCAAGGGTTGGTGGCAGCAGTACGGTGCCTGCAACCCGGTTCGTCTTCGCACCGTGGTCGGTCAGCTGAGCGCGGCGAAGTCGCTCGTTTGCTGGCAAGCCCTTGTGGTGCCGGGCTTCTTGCAGACGGCCGCATACTCGCGTGAGGTGTTGCGATCCTCCGCCAACATCCCGGCGAACGAGGTGGAGGACCGGGTAGCGGCACTGGTCGAGGCGCAGAGGCTGCTGTGGCGTATTTCCTCATGCACCTTCTACATCCACGAGCTAGCCCTGTCGCTCCAGGTCGGTGGCCGCGAGACTCACGGCGAGCAAATGCGGCATCTCCTCGCCACCAGCACGCGGTCGAGCTTCGACCTTCGCGTGCTTCCTGCGTCCGCAGGTGCGCACGCTGGGCTCAACGGCGCGTTCACGAAGCTGGACTTCGAGAAGTACGAGCCGCTCGTGTGGCTCCAGAACGAGAACTCGAGTCTCTTCGTGGAGGAGAAGCCCGCTGTCGCGGGCTATGGAGTCGTCGTCCGACGCCTGGACGAAATCAGCCTGGACGCGGAGCAGAGCAGGGCAGTGATCGCTCGGTTCGCGCACACCACGTCCGAGGAACCACACCAAGAAGGAGAAACAGCATGTCCATTGCAGTGACCCTGCGGGATCCGCGGACCTGTGTGTCGGCCACGGTGTGGGACAGGGAGGTTCAGCTGATCATGCGTGACCACGGCAGGGATCGGGAGATGGCCGAGCGGATCTTCGGTCAGACCGTTGCCTACCTGGTGGTCGCCGGCGCGAACCCGGACGTTCCGATGGGGCCGACGCCAATCGTCGACGAGGGCGTGCACAGCTTCACCCTTGACACCCCCAACTACTTCCGGTTCTGCGACGAGAACAACGAGGGCCGCTACATTCACCACGTTCCTCATCTGCCTGATGACGGCGAGGAGGGACCGCTTGTGCTGAACGGCACGATCGAGGCGATTCGAGCAGCTGGTTTCGTGTTGGACGTGGAGCTCTGGAACGCGAAGGCCGCCGACTGCAATCAGTGTTACGCAGGTTGCCACGACAGCCCTGGCAAGAAGTGATCCAGCAGTCAGGTGGAGAGGTCGCAGGTGGGCAGCGCTCAAGCTGAGATCTGGGAGCGGTATGCCGCCAGGTACGTGCCGCGTCGTGCCGTCAACGCGGCCGGCGCGGCGACGTGGCTCAACTGGACCCAGTACCCCGACCACGGTCCTGACGAGGCCGTGCTCGGGGATGTCCGGGGCAAGCGTGTGCTGGAACTCGGGTCTGGAGCTGGAGCCAACCTCGCCCACCTCGCAACGCTCGGGGCGGTGTGCACCGGTGTCGACATCGCCCCCAGTCGAACTGAGGTCGCCGGCCGGACCTGGGGACATCTGGGGGAACTGGAGTTCATCACAGCCGACGCCGTCGAGTACCTCGCCGGGGTGAGCACCAGGTTCGACATCGTCTACTCGATCTTCGGTGCCGTGTGGTTCACGGATCCGGAGGTTCTGCTGCCCCTGGTGCGCAGGAGGATCAGTGACGGCGGTGCGTTCGTCTTCTCGCAGCCGCCAGCCTCGGACCTGGAGCAGGAAGGCGGGCAGGTCATTCGTCAGTGGCATCTCTCTGCAGACCAGTGGACGGAACGGCTCACCGCCGCGGGGTTCGGTGCGATCGAGGTTGCGGTCGTCGATGCGCCGGAACCGGGCTTGACGGGGACTTTGCTCGTCCGGGCGCTGTACTAGCCGTTGCGCCGTTCCAAGAGGACGGTGTCCCGCCATTCGCCGTGGTGCTGCGCGATCCGTTCGCGCAGCCCCACGGTGCGGAACCCCGCCTTGTGGTGCAGCGCGATGCTGGCCCGGTTCTCCGGGAAGATGACGGCCTGCAACGTCCACAGCCCGTCCGCGTCCGCCGCCGAGACCTGGTGGTGCAGCAGGGTTTTGCCGACGCCCCTGCCCTGCGAGGCGTCCGCCACGTAGATCGACGTCTCCGCCACGCCCGAGTAGCACTCGCGCGGCGACACCGGCGCGGCCGACGCCCACCCGGCCACCGCGCCGTCCACCAGTGCGATCCAGCGGTGGTCCGGCAGCCACTTCGACTCGAGGGTGCGGCGCGACGGGACCTCGGTCTCGAACGTGGCGTTGCCCGACGCGATGCCCTCGCCGTAGATGCGGCGCACCTCCGGCCAGTCGGCCGCGGTCATGGCCCTGATCGTCACGCCGGGGACCGGCCGGACCGTGCCCGACGCCAGCGCGCCCATCACGGCGTCCGCCGCGTGCGGCAGGCCCGTGCAGCAGGCCGGGTTCACCGTGACCAGAGTCGTCGTTCCCTCGCGCTGGACGCGCAGGAAGCCGACCTCCGCCAGCTTGCGGACGTGGTGCGAGCAGGTGGACTGGCTCACGCCGAGCAGGGTGGTCAGCTCGCCGACGGTGACCGGGACCGGCGACGAGGCCACGTGGTGCAGCAGGCGCACCCTCGTCGCGTCGGACAGCGTCGAGAACCACGAGGCGTACGTCGCGGCTTCATCGGTTAGCACCGGTCAAGTATCGATCCGGATCGATGGAGGAATCAAACCGAATACTTCTTCACGCAGAACGACAGGCCGCGGAAGAAGCCGTCGCCGAACGCCTCCACCCGCGCGAAGCCGGACGGCACGGCCTTGCCGTTCACGTCCGCCGCGATGAGGCTGTCGTCGGCCAGCAGCTCCGCCACGGCCTCGTCCAGGTCGCCGGGGGACAGGCGCAGGCCCGCGGCGGCGTCCGGGCGGTTCGTGAGGCCCGCCCACGCGCCCGTGAGGCACGCGGTGCGCTGGCCGGCCGCGTCGTCGTCCAGCTTGAAGCCCGTGGCGTGCTGGATCGACAGCGAGAAGCGGGAGGCGATGACCGCGAACGCCGCGAAGTCGCCGATGCCGCCCTTCGACCCCTTCTTCGGGGGCGTGCCGATCTTCACCAGTGCCGGCAGGTCGAGCTGGAGCTGGTTCACGGCGGGGCAGTAGGTGGCGGGCGACGTCGTCTGCGCGTCCGGGCAGGGTTTGACGCCCGTCCGGTCGATGGCGGGGAAGGCCGCGCCGCTCGACTTGTAGGCGTCGCGCAGAGACTCCTCCAGCGCCCGCTGGTACTTGTCCTCGTCGATCTTGGCGTTGCCGCGGCCCTGACCTGAGTCGACGTCGTCGAGCGCGAACGGCCGTTCGGTGATCCGCTTGGCGATCTCGGCCTCGTTGATCTCGGCGCACCGGGCCGCGCCGCGGGTGAAGCCGAACTGGAACGCCGACACCCGGTCGAACGCGCTGCCGTGCGCGCCCTGCTTCTCGAACGACGTCCCGGCGCTGTCGCGGATGAAGAACATCGTCTGCATGATCTGGTTCAGGCCCTCGCCGGTGGAGAGCTCGAAGTGCTTCGACTTGTTCTCCGCGACCCAGCGCATGAAGACGCCGGTGTAGCAGTCGGCCTGCTGCTCCTTGACGATCGACGTCGTGTTGGCGCCGATGCCCGACGCGGGGCCGAGCTTGTACTGGACCGCGTGGCCCATCTCGTGCGCCAGGACCGTCACCACGGCCATCGGGCCGAACGAGTCCTTGAGCATCGGCAGGAGCTCGCCGCGGTCCCACGTGATGCTGTCGTCGAGCGCGCAGTAGAACGCGTTGGCGATGCCCGTGGTGTTGAGCTTGCAGACCTCGACGCCCTTGCCGTTCGAGTCGTACGACAGGAACCGCTTCACCGGCTCGAACGTCTTGCCGTTGAACGCGCGCGGCAGCTCGGCCTTCCAGAACTCCTGCACGTCGGCGAGGGTGTTGATGGCCAGCCGGTCCATCTCGCCGCCGTCGCCGTTCTCCACGCTCAGGTCGGCGTCGGGCACGCCCTGCCTGGGGCCGGACGGGCCGTTGGAGATCTCCAGGCCCGCGACCTTCGCAGGGTCGGGGCGCTCGCCCTTCGGTTCGCCCTCGACCACGGTGGCGCACGCGGTGAGGGCTGCGGTCACGGCCAGCGCGACGGCGATTCGTCCGAATCCCATGAGGTCAGACCCTACTAAGCGGCTTTCGAGGTCGTTCGGCACGTACCTGCGGCTAAACGTGAAACTGTCTCACCCCCAGGGGTGATTTCAAGACTGCGCGGACTCGTTTTCGTTGTCCTGCCAATGTTTCGGGGCGCAAAGTCCGTTCCGCAAGCCTTCAGTGTGGAAGGAGTTCGGCGGTATGGGTAGAACGCGCTGGGCACGGTTCGTCGGAGTGCTCGGCATCGGCGTCGTCGGAGCCGGTGCCCTCCTCTTCGGCATGTCCCAGGGAGCGCTGGCCGCCTCGTTCGCGGTGTCCGGCACCAACTTCAAGGTGTCCGCCGACAACTTGACGGGCCAGGGATTCGTCCAGTTCGGCGGGGTCGACGCGGGTGCGGGCAAGGTGCACGTCGTCGCGGTCAGCGGTTTCAAGACGGCGAGGCTCGACAAGTTCTGCCAGTCGGTGTTCGTACCGGGCATGCCGATCGTCGGTGACGTGACGATGCGCATCACGGCGGACGGCGTGGGTGGCATGTCCGCCGACAACCTGGTCGTCAACCTCACGGACCTCAACGGTGACCTGGTCCTCGGCAACCCTGAGATCGGCATCGACGCCAGCAAGGTGACCAAGGGCCCGGAGAACCTCAAGGGCCTGCCCGGTTCGTTCGGCCTGCAGGCCGACACGGCCAACATCACCTCGCTGCAGCAGACCGCCTGGGCCACCACGGCCCAGACCATCAGGTTCAAGGGCATGAGCCTGACCATCCGCCAGGGGAAGCAAGAGTGCTTCTGAGGGCCTGGCACGGCTTCACCGCGTGGCGACGTGGCCGGCCCTTCTGGGCCGGTCTCTTCGTGGCGGCCGGAGCGCTGATCATCCTGTTCCCGCCCTTCGTGGGCGTGAAGCTCGGCGACATGGTCATCTCGATCCAGACGCTCGGCGGTGTGTCGGCGCTGCTGATCGGCGCGTTGCTGGCGATCTGCGCGGCCACCCTGTGGCTGCAACCCAAGTTCCGCCTGGCGGCGGGCATCGTGACGGTCCTGCTGTCCCTGGTGGCTCTGGTCGTGACCAACCTCGGCGGCTTCCTGGCCGGCACGATCCTGTCCCTGCTGGGCGGCGCACTGGCCGTGGCCTGGACCGACGAGCCCAAGAAGCCGAAGGAGGCGAAGGGGTCGAAGCAGGCGCGGGAGCAGCACGAGGACCAGCAGCACGAGCCGGAAACGACCCAAAGGGTTCACCCCACATGATGCGAACACAGCCGCTGGCCGCCGTGGCGGTGGTCGCGGCCCTGGCGCTGCAGCCGCCGTCGAGCACAGAGCCGCCACCCAGTTCGGAAACCAGCTCAGCGGCCCCGACGACCACCACGACCCCGCCGTCGTCGGAGCCACCCCCGGCCTCCAGCAGCACCCCGCCGCCGGCGTCGTCGTCCGCGCCGTCCACCCCGCCCACCGCGGAGCCGCCCTCGACGCCGGCACCCCCGCCACCGGCCCCTGCCCCGGTGGCGGCGGGAGGCAGGGAGTGGACCCTGACGGCCTCCCGCCTGGACCTGGGCGGCCTCGACTTCGCGGGCGTGGTCGACGCCCTGGTGAACGGCCAGGTCATCAAGGTCCTGAAGTTCACCGCCTCGGACATGAAGATCAAGGACCTGGTGCAGACGGCCGAGGTCTCACCGGGCGTCAAGCTCGTCACGGCGGCGCGTCCCGGCAGCACCTCCACGGTCTCACCGGGCCGGATCGAGCTCTTCACGGTCCAGCTCAAGGGCAACCTGGACCTGCTGGGCATCAAGATCCCGGTGGACTACACGGCGGCCCACCCACCCCCGCTGAACGTGCCGTTCGTGACGTTCACGGAGGTCACCGTGCGCAACACGGACCTGGTCGGAGGCACGCTGAGGATCCCGGGCGCGAGGATCTCCGTGGTCTCGGACCAGGCACCGGTGGAAAGACGCTGAAGCCCGCACCCGGCCGGAGCCGGTGCGGGCTTCAGTTCGTAGGTCAGGGCGTCAGAGCCCGCACTTCTTGGGCCCCTCGAACACGCCCTCGCGGAACCGGGCCACGCGAGCGAAGCCGGGATCCACCGGATCCCGCCCCTTCGAGTCCCGAGCCGCGTAGTCGAACTGCAGCAACACCGTCACGGCCTCGTCGAAGTCGCCGGGCGACAGCCCGAAGCCGTCCTGCCGCTGGAACACCGCCCCGGTGTAGGCACCGGCCAGGCACAGCGCGGCGGCCGAGGCCGACTCGCCCTCGGTGGCCTTGCCCTGCACGGCCAGCTCGGCCATCGCGTACCGGGTGGCGATCAACGTGCCGGTCGCGTAGTCCCCGAGCTCCTTGTGCAGCGCCGGCAACTCGTCCTTGGTGTCGATCTGGATCGACTTGTTGTCCGGGCAGTAGGCGACCGGACCCTGGTCCCCGGAACAGGTCGGCTCCGCCTGAGCGGCCTCCGCCCGGACCGTGGGCCACTGCTTCCCCGCCGCCGTGGCCAGCCCCTTGAAGTACGTGTCGAGGTCGGGGGTCACGTTCTCCAGCATGTCCGAGAACGGCAGGTTGCCGCCGTTGGCCCGGTCCTTCGTGCTGGTGAACGCGCGCTGCGTGAACTGCCGGTTCTGCACCGTCATCGCGCCGCAGAACTTGGTCCCCTGCTCGTACCCGTCCTGGAACGCGGCGACGCGGTCGAACGCGGACCCGTGCGCCTGCTCGTCCTCCGGCGAGGTGCCGACCGGGTCGCGGAACGTGATCAGCGCACCCAGGGCCTTGTCCAGCGCGTCGGCGTTGATGTCGAGGCGGGGCGACTTGCCGTCGCCCACGTACCGGACGAACGACCCGGCGAAGCAGTCCGCCTGCGCCTCGGTCAGGATCGTCGGGTACTTCTCGGGCTCGCGGCGTTCCGCCTCGGGCGTGATGCCCATGCGGTTCTGCACGGCGTGCCCGATCTCGTGCGCCAGCACCACGACCACGGCCGCGTCACCGAACCGGTCCTGCAGCACCGGCAGCAGCGAGGCGCGGTCCCAGGCGATGGCGTCGGCGGCCGGGCAGTAGAAGGCGTTGCCCTCCACGTCGGCGGCCTTCTGGGTGCACGGCGGCGGCTTGGCGGTGGAGTCGGCGGTGTCGACGGAGAAGTAACCGCCGCTCAGCGGCTTCCACGGCTTGTTGAACGTCGACTGGAACGAGTCCGTCCAGAACTCCTCGATGTCCGTCAGCGCGGTGGCGGCCAGCTTGTCGATGGGGCCGTTGTCCGTGCCGCGCACCTGGATGGTGGCGCTCGACGCGTCCTTCTTCACCACCTTGGCAGCACGTGGGCGCCCTGGGATCTCGGCGGTGCAACCCACCGCGAGCAGGGCGGTGGCGACGATCAGCGCGATGCTCCGGTGCCGCATGAACCCATTGTGCCTGCCGTCCGGGCGCGCGGGCGTGCTACTCGTCCAACTCAGGCGCATACCTTGCTCAACGTGTCGCGGCCTGATCGGGTTCACCGGGCCGGAGCCACGTGGTCTCCGGCCTGGTGAACCCGACGGTCAGGCGTCCAGCACCCCTGGCGTTTCGGGAACGAGCCACAACACGCCGGACGGCGGCAGCTGCAGGAGCGCCGAGTACGGACGCCCGTGCCACGGCTTGGCCTCGGCCTCGACACCGCCGAGGTTCCCGACGCCGGACCCGCCGTAGTGCGCGGCGTCGGTGTTCACGAGCTCCTTCCACCGCCCGGACGAGGGCAGCCCGACCCGGTAGTCGTGGTGCGGCGACCCGGAGAAGTTCGCCACGCACGTCAGCACGGACCCGTCCTCACCGATCCGCAGGAACGACAGCACGTTGCCGCCGGAGTCGTTCGCGTCGATCCACTGGAAGCCCTCCGGCGTCACGTCGTGCGAGAACAACGCCGCGGCCGTCCGGTACACCGAGTTCAGGTCCCTCATCAGCGACTGGATGCCCTGGTGCAGCGGCTCCTGCTCGACCAGGTGCCAGTCGAGCGACCGCGACTCCGACCACTCGGCGCGCTGCCCGAACTCACCACCCATGAACAGCAGCTGCTTGCCAGGATGCGCCCACATGAACGCCAGCAACGAGCGCACGCCCGCGGCCTTGTTCCAGTCGTCACCCGGCATCCGGCCCCACAGCGAGCCCTTGCCGTGCACCACCTCGTCGTGCGACAGCGGCAGCACGAAGTTCTCGCTCCACGCGTACACCAGCGAGAACGTCATCTCGTTGTGGTGGAACGACCTGTGCACCGGCTCACGCGACAGGTAGTGCAGCGTGTCGTGCATCCAGCCCATGTTCCACTTGAACCCGAACCCGAGCCCGCCCAGGTGCGTCGGCCGCGTCACGCCCGGCCACGCCGTCGACTCCTCGGCGATCATCACCACGCCGGGGTGCCGCCGGTACACCGTCGCGTTCAGCTCCTGCAGGAACCGCACCGCGTCGAGGTTCTCGCGCCCGCCGAACTCGTTCGGCAGCCACTGGCCCTCCGGCCGCGAGTAGTCGAGGTAGAGCATCGACGCGACGGCGTCCACGCGCAGCCCGTCGAGGTGGAACTCCTCGATCCAGTACAGCGCGTTCGCCACGAGGAAGTTGCGGACCTCGTTGCGGCCGAAGTCGAAGACGTACGTGCCCCAGTCGAGCTGCTCGCCGCGGCGCGGGTCGGCGTGCTCGTACAACGCCGTGCCGTCGAACTTCGCGAGCGCCCAGGAGTCCTTCGGGAAGTGCGCGGGCACCCAGTCCACCAGCACGCCGATGCCGCGCTGGTGCAGCGTGTCCACGAAGTACCGGAAGTCGTCCGGGGACCCGAACCGCGAGGTCGGCGCGTAATAAGAGGTGACCTGGTAGCCCCACGACCCGCCGAACGGGTGCTCCGCCACCGGCAGCATCTCGACGTGCGTGAACCCCATGTCCTCGCAGTAGTCGGCGAGCTCGGTCGCGAGCTCCCGGTACCCGAGCCCGGGCTTCCACGACCCGAGGTGCACCTCGTAGATCGACATCGGCGCGTTCGCCCACTGGGTCGCCTCGCGCCGGGCCTCCCACTCCGCGTCCTGCCACTGGTACTCGGACCGCGTGACGACCGAGGCCGTCTGCGGCGGCACCTCGGTGGCGAACGCCATCGGGTCGGCCTTCTCGTGCCAGTTCCCGTCCTGGCCGAGGATGCGGAACTTGTACCGCGACCCCACCACGACGTTCGGCAGGAACACCTCCCACACACCGCTGGAACCCATGGAGCGCAACGGGTTCGCGCGCCCGTCCCAGCCGTCGAAGTCACCGGTCACACGCACGCCGCGCGCGTTCGGCGCCCACACCGCGAACGAGACACCGGTGACGTCACCGGAAGCCGTCTCGTAGCAACGGACGTGCGCGCCGAGGACGTCCCACAGCCGTTCGTGCCGGCCCTCACCGATCAGGTGCAGGTCCAGCTCGCCCACGGTCGGCAGCCACCGGTACGGGTCGTCGACCTCGACCGCCGGCCCGCCGTTGTACTTGACCAGCAGCCGGTAGTCGCCGGGCACCTCGGGCAGCTCGCCCTCGAACAGGGCGTCGGCGATGCGCGGCAGCTCGACCTGCTTGTCACCCCAGGCCACCGCGACCGAGGTCGCGCCGGGCCGCAGGGCCCGCGCGATCACCTGGTCGCCGACGGAGTGCACACCCAGCACGGAGTGCGGGTCGTGGTGCGCACCTGACAGGAGCCGGTCCAGGTCGGCCTTCACGGCTTACTCTCCTCCGCTAGTCATCCGGGCGATCGACGACAGCGGAACCGTCAACCACTCCGGCCTGTTGGCGTGCTCGTAAGCGACCTCGTAGACCGCCTTGTCCAGCTCGAACGCGCGCAGCAGCACGGCGTTGTCCCGCGGGTCGGCCGCCACCTCGGCGTAGCCGTCGCAGAACGCCGCCCGGTTGCGCTTCGTCCACTCCATCGCGCGGTAGGCGAGCTGGTCGTCGTCGGGCTGGCCGACGAGCAGCTGCCGTGCCGCGTAGTCGAACGACCTCAGCATCCCCGCCACGTCCCGCAACGGCGACCGCAGCGCCAGCCGGTCCTCGACCTTGGCCGCCGGCTCGCCCTCGAAGTCGATCAGCAGCCAGCCGTGCACGGTCCGCAGCACCTGACCGAGGTGCAGGTCGCCGTGGATGTGCTGGATCGGCAACGCGCCGATGTGCGCGCGGGCGTCCTCGAACGCCACCCGCAGCGGTTCCTCGTAGCGCCCCAGCTCCGGCACGGACTCCAGCACGACGCCGAGGCGCCGTTGCATGCCCGCGATGGCCAGGGAGATCGCGTCCTCGTCGGCGATCCGCGTGCCCAGCGCCTCCGCGAGGTCGGCGTGCACCTTCGCCACGGCGTGGCCGAGCCGCTGCGCCTCGCCGGCGAAGTCGCCGCCCACCTCGGACGCGTGCAGGTCGGCCTCGGCCATCAGGTCGCGCACCGAGGTCTTGGCCATGTCCCAGCCCTCGACGGCGTCCGGCAGGAACTCCTGCAGCATCGCCAGGGTCACCTGCCGGCCGTCCACGACCGTGGAGATGGCGCCCAGCGGCTGCGCGATGTGCTCGCAGCCGACGGAACGCAACGCGCGGTGCATCGTCAGGTCCCGGTTCTCGCCGTTGGCGAGCTTGCGGAAGATCTTGAGGATGTACTGCTGGCCGTAGATCAGCGACGTGTTGGACTGCTCGACGCCGATCGGCCGGCCGCGCAGGCCCGAGCGCAGTTCCGTGCCGGGCTCGTGCGCGAACGTGATGCCGTCCACCTCGTGCCCGGACGCGATCCGGTCGAGCAGGACGCCGTTGTGCTCGGGGTCGAGCAGGACGTCCCACGCGCCGGTGCTCAGGCTCAGCGCGCCCTGGTAGTTCTCGACCCTGCCGGGCTGTTCCACCTCGAAGATCACGTGCACCAGGTCGCCGTCCACCACGGTCGTCCGAAGTGGACGGACGGCCGTGATGGGCTGGTCCTTGCCGCCGAACCACCGTGCGGCAGGGAGCAGATCGGGCAGTGAGGCGACCAGCTTCTCGACCAACTCGTGTGGGTCAGTCACGCTTTCACCTCATCTCGCTGTCGTCGCCCGCCTCTACCAGCTGGAACCAGTAGAAACCGTGACCCGGGAGGGTCAACAGGTACGGGAGTTCCCCGATCGCGGGGAATTTGACACCTCCGGTGAGTTCCAGCGGCGTGTAGTCGCGGTGCTCGGAGAGGTCCAGCTCGACCGGCTGCGGGAAGCGGGACAGGTTGTTCACGCAGAGCACGATGTCCTCGCGGCCGTCCGGGCGCTTCCACTGCCGCTTGTAGGCGAGCACGCTCGGGTTCGAGCCGCCGAGCTCGGTGAAGTCGCCCTCGGCGAACGCGTGGTGCTGCTTGCGCACCTCGATCATGTGCCGCGTCCAGTTGAGCAGCGACGACGAGTTGTTCAGCTGCGCCTCGACGTTCAGGCCCTGGTAGCCGTAGACCGGGTCCATGATCACCGGCAGGTAGATCCGGCCCGGGTCGCACGAGGAGAAGCCCGCGTTGCGGTCCGGGGTCCACTGCATCGGCGTGCGCACGGCGTCGCGGTCCTGCAGCCAGATGTTGTCGCCCATGCCGATCTCGTCGCCGTAGTACAGAACGGGCGAGCCGGGCAGCGACAGCAGCATCGCGGTGAACAGTTCGTGCTGGTTGCGGTCGTTCTCCAGCAGCGGGGCGAGCCGTCGGCGGATGCCGATGTTCGCCTTCATCCGCGGGTCTTTCGCGTACTCGGAGTACATGTAGTCACGTTCTTCGTCCGTGACCATTTCCAGCGTCAGCTCGTCGTGGTTGCGCAGGAAGATGCCCCACTGCGCGTTCTCCGGGATCGCCGGCGTCTGCGCCAGGATCTCCGAGATCGGGAACCGCGACTCCCGCCGCACCGCCATGAAGATCCGCGGCATCAACGGGAAGTGGAACGCCATGTGGCACTCGTCGCCACCCACCGCCGGGTCACCGAAGTACTCGACCACGTCGGACGGCCACTGGTTCGCCTCGGCGAGCAGGACGCGGCCGGGGAACTCGTCGTCGACGACCTTGCGGCACTTCTTCAGGAACTCGTGCGTGCGCGGCAGGTTCTCGCAGTTCGTGCCCTCCTCTTCGAAGAGGTACGGCACGGCGTCGAGGCGGAACCCGTCGATGCCGAGGTCGAGCCAGAACCGCAGGGTGTCGAGCATCGCCTCCTGCACGTCCGGGTTCTCGAAGTTGAGGTCCGGCTGGTGGCTGAAGAAGCGGTGCCAGAAGAACTGCCCGCGCACCGGGTCGTAGGTCCAGTTCGACGACTCGGTGTCGACGAAGATGATCCGCGCGTCGGAGTAGCGCGAGTCGTCGTCGCTCCACACGTAGAAGTCGCCGTACGGGCCCGTCGGGTCCTGCCGCGACTGCTGGAACCACGGGTGCGCGTCCGACGTGTGGTTGAGCACCAGGTCGGTGATCACCCGGATGCCGCGCCGGTGCGCCTCCTCCAGCAGGTACACGAAGTCCTCGACGGTGCCGAACTCCGGCAGCACCGCGCGGAAGTCGCTGATGTCGTACCCGCCGTCGCGCAGTGGCGAGGCGTAGAACGGCGGCAGCCAGAGGCAGTCGACGCCCAGCCACTCCAGGTAGTCGAGGCGCGAGGCGAGACCGCGGAGGTCGCCGGTGCCGTCGCCGTTGGAGTCGCTGAACGCGCGGACGAGGACCTCGTAGAAGACGGCACCCTTGAACCAGTCGGGGTTCTCCCGCGCGGGTTTCGCCGACTTGAAGTCCTCTGCCTGCGGTTCGACGAGGAAGCCGTCGTCGTCGATGGCTTCGCCGGTGTGCGGTGTTCCTTCCAGCCCGAGCACTGCGTCGGGACGGGTGTCGTCGGCCATGGTTCCCACCTCGTCGGGGGTTGAGCGGTTGAGCGGGCTGACGCGGTGCCCTAGGAGAAACGTCGTTGGAGGCTCACGACGTGCGCGGTGGCACGCCACGGCTCGAGCCGGATGTAGTTCGCCTGACCCCAGTCCCAGGTCTCGCCGGTGACCTCGTCGTGCGCGATCACGCGCTCGTGCCAGTCGAACCCGAGCTCCGGCAGGTCGAGGTACAGCGTCCCCTCCTGCGCGTTGTGCGGGTCGAGGCTGACGACGACCACGACGGTGTCGCCGGTCTCCGGGTCGCGCTTGGAGTAGGCGACCACCGCGTCGTTGTCGATGTTCTGGAACCTCAGCGTCCGCATCTGCTGCAGCGCCGGGTGCGCCTTGCGGATGTGGTTCAGCTTGCGCAGCCACGGTTCGAGACTGCGCCCGTCCGCCAGTGCACGGGCGTAGTCGCGCGGCCGCAGCTGGTACTTCTCGGAGTTCAGGTACTCCTCGCTGCCCGGCTTCACGGCCTCGTGCTCGAACAGCTCGTAGCCGCTGTACACGCCCCACGTGGGGGAGAGCGTGGCCGCGAGCGCCGCGCGCAGCCCGAACATCGCCGGGCCGCCGTGCTGCAGCGACTCGTGCAGGATGTCCGGCGTGTTCACGAAGAGGTTCGGGCGTGCCTCGTCCCAGTGGTCGCGGACGTCCTCGCCGAACTCGACCAGCTCCTGCTTGCCCGTCCGCCAGGTGAAGTACGTGTAGGACTGGGTGAACCCGAGTTTCGCGAGGCCGTAGAGGCGCGCGGGCCTGGTGAAGGCCTCCGCCAGGAACAGCGTGTCCGGGTAGGCCTCCTTGACCTTCCAGATCAGCCACTGCCAGAAGTCCGGCGGCTTGGTGTGCGGGTTGTCGACCCGGAAGATCCGCACCCCGTGCTCGGCCCAGAAGAGCACGACCCTGAGCACCTCGTGGTAGAGGCCCTGCGGGTCGAGGTCGAAGTTGATCGGGTAGATGTCCTGGTACTTCTTCGGCGGGTTCTCCGCGTACGCGATCGTGCCGTCCGGCAGCTGCGTGAACCACTCCGGGTGCTTGAGCACCCACGGGTGGTCGGGCGCGCACTGCAGCGCGAAGTCGAGCGCCACCTCGAGACCGAGCTCGTTCGCGCGTTCGACGAGGGCGTCGAAGTCCTCGATCGTGCCGAGCTGCGGGTGCAGGGCGTCGTGCCCGCCCTCGTCCGCGCCGATCGCCCACGGTGATCCCGTGTCGTCCGGCGTGGCCACGAGCGTGTTGTTGGGGCCCTTGCGGTTGACCCGGCCGATGGGGTGGATCGGCGGGAAGTAGACGACGTCGAAGCCCATCGCCGCGACCCGGTCGAGCTCCTTGGTCGCCGTGGCGAACGTGCCGTGCACGGCCTGGCCGGTCTCGTCGATCCCGCCGGTGCTGCGCGGGAAGAACTCGTACCAGGAGCCGAACGCGGCCTTCCTGCGGTCGCACCAGATCTTGTGGGTCTTGCCCTTGGTGATCAGCTCGCGCACGGGGTGCTCGAACATGATCTTCTGCACGTCGGCCGCGAGTGCCGGGCCGACGCGTTCCTGCAGCGGCCGGTCCTCGTCGCGCAGCGCTTCCGCGGCGGACATGAGAAGTGCTCGCTCTTGTCGCCTATCGGGTCGCTTTGCCACCCGATCGAGTAGCCGGGCACCGTTCTCAAGATCGTTTGCGAGATCACCGGGGCCTTGACCGGCCGCGATCTTCACCTCAACGGCGTGGTTCCAGGTGCCCCAGGGGTCACTCCACGCATCGATCCGGAACGTCCAGGCACCTTCCTGGTCCGGAACCACGGTCGCGCCCCACCGGTCGAGGCCGATGCCGACCTCGTGCATGCGGGTCTGCCGAGCGACTCGGTCGTTCGGTCCGCGCCAGCTGACTGTCGCCGCGAGTTTGTCGTGACCCTCGCGCCAGACCGTGGCCTGGACCGGAATGTGTTCTCCCACAACGGCTTTGGCTGGATACCTACCAGCCGACACCACCGGGGATACGTCGTCGATACCGAGCCGTCCGCTCATCGGCAGCGCCCTTCCGCCGTGTCGCTTCGCGTTGATGCTTCAAATCCTGCCTTGCTCGATCCAGCCGTGTGACAGCGGGTTACCCCATCTAGATCCGTACCCCGACACCGTCGATCGCACACCTCGAACGAGGATCGTGTCCAGGGGCTTCCGGCCACGTTCCCGGCATTTGGTGTCCTCTTCATTGGACTCTTCGCGTCCAACTCACCGTGTTAAGAGGGCGCTACAGGTACCGTGCGCGCGTGAACAAGCTCGGAGGTCGCTACGTCCTGCTCGACCAGCTCGGCGCCGGAGCCATGGGCGTCGTGTGGCGTGCGCGCGACGAGTTCCTGCACCGTGATGTGGCGGTCAAGCAGCTGCTTCTCAACGACGTCGAGTCGAACGAGTTCCACGAGGCCGTGCAGCGCGCCATGCGCGAGGGCCGGATCGCGGCACGGTTGCAGCACCCGAACGCGATCGCCGTGTACGACGTCGTGGTCGAGGACGGCAAACCCTGTCTTGTCATGGAGTATTTGCCGTCCCGCAACCTGTCGTCGATCCTGGAGCGCGGCCCGATGCCTCCCCAGGAGGCCGCGCGCATCGGTTCGCTGGCCGCGGGTGCCCTGGCCGCCGCCCACGCCGCCGGCATCGTGCACCGCGACATCAAGCCGGGCAACGTCCTCATTGGACGCGACGGCACCGTGAAGATCACCGACTTCGGCATCTCGCGCGCCTTGGGCGACGTGGCCGTGACGAAGACCGGCATGCTGGCCGGTACCCCCGCGTACCTGGCACCGGAGCTGGCCCGCGGCGCCGAGCCCGCGCCGCCGTCCGACGTGTTCTCCCTGGGCGCGACGATCTACGCGATGACCGAGGGCGAACCGCCGTTCGGCAAGAGCACGAACGACCTGGGCCTGCTCTACAAGGTGGCGCGCGGCGACACCCGCCCCCCGATCCGCTCGGGCCCGCTCACCGGGTTGCTGGTGAGGCTCCTGGCCAACGAGCCCTCCCAGCGCCCGACCGCGGCCCAGGCCGCCGAGGAGCTGAAGGCGATCGCCGCGGGCCAGCCCGTCCCGACGACCCGCGTGATCCCGCCGCGCCCGATGACCCCGCCCAACGGCACCGCCGTGATGGGCGCCTCCTCCGGCCCAGGAGCCCAGCGCCCGGCACCCCGCCCGCAGCCCACCCGCCCACCGGCCCCGCTGCCGGCGACCTACGACGACGATGACCGCTATGAACCGGAACCCGAACCCCGCAAGAACAGGGGCCTGGCCATCGCCGCGGCCGTCCTCGGCGTCCTGCTGATCTCCGGCATCGCCTACGCGATCATCAACACGGGCGACAAGGACAAAACCGGCTCCGGCCTCGGCTCGACCCCGAACACGGCCTCCGAAACCGCCGTGACCACCACCGAGAAGCCGGCCGCCCAGCCCCCGGCCCAGACCACCACCGAGAAGCAGACCCCGTCCCAGACCAAGCCGAGCCAGGCCTCCTCCACGAAGCCGCCGGTGAAGTTCACCCCGGCCCAGGTCGTCACCTTCGTGAAGCAGCACTACGCCAAGCTCCCGGCCAACGTGGACGCGGCCCGCAACGACTGGGACCCCGAACAGGCGCCGGACCAGGGCCGCGAGCGGGAGTTCTGGGGCAAGTACAGCAAGCTCGCCCTGGCAGGCGACCCGCTGGTGGAGGCCGACGACGACGGCAACTTCTCGGTCACCACGGCCCTGAAGCTCACCGAGAAGGACGGCGACAAGACCACCACCGTCGAACACCGCCTGGCCATCTCGGGCAAGAACGACAAACTACGCATAATCGGCGAGGACCGGTGAGGCTGCACACCGTCGAGATCGGCTACTTCGAGGACTACGAGGACGACGAGGTCTTGGAAGTGGCGATCGCCGGCGTCGACGCCACCGGCGCACGCCGCTCGTTCTCGTTCCAACGGGCGACCTGCGAACCCGACGAACAGGACGTCCAGGGCGGAATGGACTCCTACTGCGTGTCGAACGAGCGTGGCGAGACGCTCTACGGGTGCCTGCGCCTCGTCCGGCGCGACGGATCCCACCTCACGCTGGAGTTCACCGCGGACGACGCCGCGATCCTGGAGCTCACCGGGCCGGTGGAGGCGGACCTCGGGACAGCGGACGGCGCCGAGTTCGGTGCGAAGCTGCGCGACGTGCTCGACTGGGGAGCGGAGGACAGGCGGCCGGAACTGCACCTCTGACGGCCGTCGGGAGCCGAACCCACCACCCGCGCGCCGTCACCGGACCGGGTGCGAACCGGAGGCCCCCGACGCCGCCCCCTACCCGTCTGACCAGCTCACACCCCCTGCCGGGTCTGAACCGGTTCTGCAAGTCGTTGCAGGTGTGACCGGGAACGTTGTCAGGCACTCAGGGGTGGCAGGTAAGTTGCCTCGTCATGCGAGCACTTCGCCGGTTCACCGTCCGAGCCAGCCTGCCGGAGCCCCTGTCCGCACTGAGCACGCTCGCCACCAACCTGCGCTGGACGTGGCACCCGCCCACGCAGGAGTTGTTCTCCTCGATCGACCCCCGCGTGTGGTCCGAGGTCGGTGGCGACCCGTTGCGCCTGCTCTCCGTCGTCGACGCGGGGAAGCTGGAGTCCCTGGCGAGAGACGAGCAGTTCCTGCTCAAGGTCCACGCGCTCGCCACAGACCTGGAGCGGTACGTCGGAGGGCCGCGCTGGTACCAGCGCCGGCAGGACGAGATCGCCCAGCGCCGTGAGCACGGGAGCACCAAGGACACGCCGCTGCCGACGAGCGTCGCGTACTTCAGCATGGAGTTCGGCGTGCACGAGGCGCTGCCGAACTACTCGGGCGGTCTCGGCATCCTCGCCGGCGACCACCTCAAGGCCGCCAGCGACCTCGGCGTGCCGCTGATCGCGGTGGGGCTGCTGTACAGGTCCGGGTACTTCCGGCAGTCGCTGTCGCTCGACGGCTGGCAGATCGAGCACTACCCGGTGCTGGATCCGCGCGGGTTGCCGCTCGAGTTGCTGACCGAGCCGTCCGGGCTGCCGATCCTGGTGCACGTAGCGATGCCGGGCGACCGGATGTTGCGCGCCAAGATCTGGAAAGCGCAGGTCGGGCGGATTCCGCTGCTGCTGCTCGACTCCGACGTGGAGCAGAACGACGAGGACCTGCGCGGCGTCACCGACCGGCTGTACGGCGGCGACCAGAACCACCGGATCCGGCAGGAGATCCTCGCCGGCATCGGCGGGGTGCGGGCGGTGCGCACGTTCTGCGAGCTCACCGGCCACGCGCAGCCCGAGGTGTTCCACACCAACGAGGGCCACGCCGGGTTCCTCGGCCTCGAGCGCATCCGCGAGTACATCACCAACGACGGTCTCGACTTCGACCAGGCGCTCACGGCCGCGCGCGCCGGTGCGGTCTTCACGACGCACACGCCCGTGCCCGCCGGCATCGACAGGTTCCCCGTCGACCTCGTGCAGCACTACTTCGGGGCCGAGAACCTCGTGCCCGGCGTGAACACGCAGCGCATCCTCGCGCTCGGCGCCGAGGACAACCCCGGCATGTTCAACATGGCGCACATGGGGCTGCGGCTCGCCCAGCGCGCCAACGGTGTGTCCAAACTGCACGGTGAGGTCAGCCGGGACATGTTCCGCGGGCTCTGGCCGGGCTTCGACGCCACCGAGGTGCCGATCGGGTCGGTCACCAACGGCGTGCACGGGCCTACGTGGGCCGCGGCCGAGATGAGCAAGCTGCTCGGAGCGTCCGAAGCGGACAACCACACCTCCGGCTTCGGCATCGGGTCGTTCGAGCCGGTCACCGACGCCGGTCTGTGGGAGATCCGGTCGACCCTGCGCGGACGCCTCGTCGACGAGGTCCGGCGCAGGCTGCGGGAGTCGTGGCTGCAGCGCGGCGCGTCGGCGCTGGAGCTGGGCTGGACCGACGGCGTGTTCGACCCCAACGTGCTGACCGTGGGCTTCGCACGGCGCGTGCCGACGTACAAGCGCCTCACGCTGATGTTGCGTGATCCGGAACGGCTGCGGAACCTCCTCCTGCACCCCGAACGGCCCGTGCAGCTCGTTGTCGCGGGCAAGTCGCACCCGGCCGATGACGGTGGCAAGGCGCTCATCCAGCAGATCGTGCGCTACGCCGACGAGGCGGGCGTACGGCACAGGATCGTGTTCCTGCCGGACTACGACATGTCCATGGCCCGGTACCTGTACTGGGGTTGCGACGTGTGGCTGAACAACCCGATGCGCCCCCTCGAAGCGTGCGGCACGTCCGGCATGAAGAGCGCGCTCAACGGCGGCCTCAACCTGTCCATCCGCGACGGCTGGTGGGACGAGCTGTACGACGGCTCGAACGGCTGGGCCATCCCGACCGCGGACGGCATCACCGACCCGGTCCGCCGCGACGACCTGGAGGCCAACGCCCTCTACGAGCTGCTCGGCCAGCAGGTCGCGCCGTTGTTCTACGACCGCGGCGAGGACGGCGTGCCGACCCGCTGGATGTCGATGGTCCGGCACACGCTGGCCTCGCTCGGGCCGGTCGTGCAGGCCTCGCGCATGGTCCGCGAGTACGTCGAGACGTACTACGCGCCGGCCGCCGCGTCCGCGCAGACCGTCGTCGGCGAGGGCTACCGGGGCGCCAAGGAGCTCTCCGCGTACCGCCACCGGCTGCGTGCCTCGTGGACGCGGGTGCGGGTGCTCGACAGCGACCTGGTGCTCGGCGGTTCGTCGGTGCCGGTGCTCGGGTCGCCGGTCATCGTGCGGGCCCGCGTCGAGCTGGCGGGACTGGAACCGTCCGAAGTGGACGTCCAGGTCGTGCTCGGCAAGGTGTCGCACGACTCCGACGAGCTGAAGGACATCGTGTCCGCGCCGATGAACTACGCGGGCAACGGCAACTACGAGGCCGAGGTGCCCCTGCCGCACGCAGGTGCGCTCGGCTACACCGTCCGCGTGCTGCCCCGGCACGGCCTGCTGGCCACCTCGGCGGAACTCGGCAGGGTCGTACTCGCTAGTTGACCCTTTTACGAGATCAACACAGGGCATCCGGTTCGTCGGACAACGGCGAGCTGGATGCCCTGATCTGTTCGTCTTCCTTGTTGCCTGTTCACTGCTCGTAGCGAGCTTCCCGCGTGTACCCGGCGATCCCGTCGCTCAACCGAATGACCCCTTTTTCGAGCGGGTGAATTCGCGATCTCCGCTGGTAGGGGGCGAGATGCGGGCTTACGCTCGTCGGCATGGAATGAACCGCTTCGGAATTTGCTGAACGAATTTCCAGAGGCGGATCCACGTGAATTGCGCATTGAGGAAGAAGGTAGCCGTGAAGAAAACGATTACCGCACTCTCGCTCGTCGCAGCACTGTTCACCGCCTCTGCCGTCCCGGCTGCCAGCGCGGCGCCAGCCGCCCCAGAACTCCCAGCCGCCTGTGCCGGACTCGTCACCGACCTCGCCGGAAAGCTCACCAAAACCGTCAGCAGCCTGCTGCCCCTGCCCAACGTGGGCGCCGTCACACCGTTGATCGGAGACCTGCTCGGTCTGGTGACAGCGTTGCAGAGCTCCGGCTGTCTGCCGACACCTCCGGTCAGCGTGCCGGGCGTGCCGATCCCGAAGGCGGCCGTCGAGTACGCGGGCCCGGTCGACCAGTGCCTCCCGGTCGTGCTGAACCTGATCTCCACCATCGCCGGGCTGGGCGGCACGGTGCTGGGCGCGGCCGGAGGCGCCCTGCCTGACGTCGGCAAACTCACCGGTCTGCTGACCACGTTGCTCAAGACCGTCACCGACCTGCTGAGCAAGTGCGGCCTGCCGGCGCCTCCCGGCGGCCTGCCCGCGCTGCCCGGCCTGCCGCTGCCGATCCAGAACAGCTAGCTGTCCCACGCGGGGTGGAAAAGGGCCCGTCACCGATCCCGGTGACGGGCCCTTTGCCGTGTGCGGAGAGTAGTATTCCGTTTGGGTCGGAATAACCTGGACGAGCTGCGATGTCACCCATTTGTCGCAGTTCAAGGGATTTTGCGTAAAGCACACAATGGTGCGACTGATTCGTAATCTGCGCGGAGATGTGGTTAACCTGAATTTGCTCGATCCGCTGCTCGAAGAACGGAAAACTGCAGATGATCAAGAAAGCAATCGTCCTCGGTGCCGCTATCGCAGGCATGGGACTCTTCGCGTCGACCGCGCACGCCGCTCCCACCCAGAGTCGTGACGTGCTGGACACGCAGCTGATTGGTCCCATCTCCATCACCGCGCTGTCGCACAACCCGTGGACTCCCGGCAACGGCAACGTCACCGGATCGGGCAACATCGGAGGCAACGGAAACAACGTCGGAAACAACAACAACGGCGGTAACGGCAACAGCAACGGCGGTGGCGGCAACAACGTCGGCGCCGGCAACTCGGGTGGGAACGGCAACAATTCGCCCGGCTTCCCCGGCTGATCCGGGACCGGAGGATTCGTCTGGCACCTCAGCTGATGTCTGACCGGCGCGCGAGCACCGGTCGGCTTCCCCAGGTCAGCTGACCTCCAGACGGGCGCGGGTCGCCGCCACCCGCGGACTCCAGCCCGCGAGCTCGTGCGCTTCGGCCACGAGCTCGCGGGCTTTCGCGTTGTCGCCGTCCGCCATCCACGCCCGCGCGATCGTGATCAGGTCGTCGGCCCGTCCGACGGCGTTCTCGCTGGTCTCCGCCGAGTACCCGGCGAGCTGCCGGGCCGTCGCGGTGTCGCCCTCGACCAGCGCCATGATCGCGAGCGTCCCGTTCGCCCGGTGCTTCGGGTAGCCGGCCTGGTAGGCGCTGCCGAACATGCTCCGCGCTGTCTCCAGCCCCACCTCGGCGGGGAACTGCCCGGCCTCGACCGCCAGCACCGCGACCCCGGCGGCCGTGGCCATGACGAACGCCAGGTCGCGCGTGCTCAGGTCCTCGCGGGCGGTCAGCCCGACGACCGTCTGCATCGCGTCGAGGTACTTCGCGCGGGCGCACGACGTGACGACCTTGAGCCCCACGACCGTGAGCAGGTCGGGGTGTTCCCGCACCAGCTCGGTGTAGATCCGCTCGGCCTCGTCGACGTCCCCGCGCTGGTAGGCGTCCATGCCGGCGACCACGCGCGGCCGTGCCTCCAGCTCGCCCAGCGGCCGCCCGGTCAGCCGCGGCAGCGTGAACACGTACCAGCCGAGACTCGTGTGACCCGGCTTCTCGAACGGCATGAGCAGCAGCAGGAAGCACCCGGTCGCGGCGAGCGCCATGCCCTTGCCGAACGACGACCCCGCCGCGAGCCACGTCAGCCCGGCGACCAGCGCGCAGAACGCGATCGCGAACGCTCCGGTGAGGACGGTCCGCCGCCGCACCCCCGGCTTGAGTCCGCTCAGCCCCACGGTCGCGAGGACCGGGATCTTGCGCAGCACCACCCGCTGGTGCGTCCACGTCCACGACTTGAGCTCACCGCCCAGCCCGATGATCACGTGCGTGATCCGGAGTCCGAAGAGGACGGCGCCGAGCGCGAGACCCGCCTGCGCGGCCATCAGTTCGACGAGCAGACCCACCAGAGCCCCGGCCAGCCCGAGGTAGAACTCCGAGAGGGTCCAGGCGATCGTTCCGGCCACCACCAGGGCCGTCACGACCCAGCGCACAACAGTCACGATCAGCAGACGCTACCGGCGTGGGAGCGGTTCCGGGCTCAGACCACCGGCTGCGACCCGCCCTCGCGGACCGGCAGCCCGGCCGCCCGCCAGCCGCGGAACCCCCCGACCAGGTCCGTCGCGTTGGGAAGCCCGACGCGTTGCAGGTCCCGTGCCGCGAGCGACGACGAGTAGCCCTCGTTGCAGACCACGACGACCGTGGTGTCCGCGGTGAACCCCGGCAGCCGCCAGTCACCTTCCGGGTCGAGCCGCCACTCCAGCACGATCCGCTCGACCACGACCGAGTTCTCGATCTCGCCCTCGGCCAGCCGGTTGTGCGCAGGCCGGATGTCCACGACCAGCACGTCCTCCAGCGCCAGCACCTCGTGCGGTTCCAGTCGCTTCAGGTGCGACCGTGCCTCGTCGAGGATGGTGTCGAGCTTGCTCACGGGCCCTCCAGGTCGGCCAGCCGGCGCAGTTCGGCCAGCGGCAGGCGTTGCGCGGGCAGCGGCGGGATCGAGTCGGGGATGTCGAGCAACGAGCCGTACTCGCGCGTCGGCACGCACGGCGGCGAGTACGCGTGCACGGTCGCGGCCGGCGCGTTGAACGGGTTCAGCACCTGGTGTGCGCGCCCCGACCCGAAGCCCAGCGCGTCCCCGGTGTCGCGCACGGCCGAGCGGACCGGCCCGGCGGGGTAGCGGTAGTCCTCCTGCAGCTTGCCCTTGAGCACCGTGAACGAGCCCGCGGAACCGCCGTGGTCGTGCGGCTCGGTGCCCTGGCCCGGCAGCCACGACAGCAGCCACAGCTCGACGCCCTCGGTCAGCCCGAGCCGCGCCCACCAGCGGTGCTCCGTCGAGTAGTCGAGGATCTGCAGCAGCCCGGTGGTGAGCTCGCTCGCCACGAACGACGTCAGGTCGCGCAGCTCGCGGGGCGTCCACAGGTCGCGCGACGGGTGGATCACGTCACGCAGCAGCCGGCTGTCCAGCGCGGGGTGGAGGTCGAACTGTTCTTGTCCGGGAAGGTTTTCGGCATACGTCGAAGTCACGCACTCGCTCCTGAAGGCCGCGTCGTTTCGGGGGTAGCGACTCAGACGCGACGCAGGGCGCTTTCGTCAGCGCGCGCGTCGCGTCGGGCTACACCCGCACGACGCCACGAGTACGAAGTCGATCGTGCGGTCGGTCCAGCAGTAGACGACCACGTCCGTGATGGTGCCAGACGCACTCTGAGTGTGGCTAGAGCGTCCATTTGGCGGAAGAACCTCGGACACAGACCCAAACGGCCGCAAGGAGTTCTCAGCGCGGGATGCGGAGCAGCAACAACGAGCGGGCCGGTACGGCGACTGTCGCACGTGGAGCGAGCGAACCGGGATTCGCCGGCGATCCGTCCACCGTCGTCGTGTCGAGGAACGGTTCGTACGACGGCCCGTAACGCTCGTGCGGAAGCGTCACGCTGATGGCCTCCGCACCGGCGTGCATCAGCATCAGCCACGAGTCGTCGGACACGAGCTCACCGTCCCGTGTGCGCGACAGGCAGTTCGAGCCGTCGATGAACATGCCGAGCGTGCGGCGGCTCTCGTCGAACCAGTCCGTCTCGGCCATCTCGACGCCATCCGGCCGGAACCACACCAGGTCGGGGTTGCCGCTCGGCGTCGTGCGGCCCTCGAAGAACTCGGGCTGGCGCAACGCGGGGGAGGACGCGCGCAGGTCGATCAGCCGCTGGGTGAAGCCGAGCAACGCCTCACCGGCGTCGCTGGTCGTCCAGTCCACCCACGACACGGGGTTGTCCAGGCAGTACGGGTTGTTGTTGCCGCCCTGCGTGCGCCACATCTCGTCGCCCGCCGTCATCATCGGCGTGCCGGTCGACAGCAGCAGCGTCGCGAGCAGGTTGCGCGCCTGCTTCGCCCGCAGCGCGAGGATCTCCCGGTCGGTCGTCTCGCCCTCGGCACCGCAGTTCCACGACCTGTTGTCGTTGGTGCCGTCGCGGTTCTGCTCGCCGTTCTCGTCGTTGTGCTTGTCGTTGTAGGACACCAGGTCCCGCAACGTGAAGCCGTCGTGCGCGGTGATGAAGTTGATCGACTGCCATGGCCGGCGCAGGTCGTCCGCGTAGAGGTCGGACGAGCCCGACAGCCGGTACGCGAGGTCGCGCACGGACGTGTGGCCGCGCCAGAAGTCACGGACCGTGTCGCGATAACGGCCGTTCCACTCCGCCCACTGCACGCCGAAGTCGCCGACGCGGTAGCCGTCACCCGTCGCGTCCCACGGCTCGGCGATCAGCTTCGACCGGCACAGCACCGGGTCCGTCGTGATCGCGGTCAGCAGCGCCGAGTCGCGGTCGAAGAACCCGCCGCCCGGCCTGCCCATGGTCGAGGCGAGGTCGAACCGGAACCCGTCGACGCCCATCTCGTCCGCCCAGTACCGCAGCGAGTCGGTGACCAGCCTGACGACCTGCGGCGATCCGGCGTCGAGGGTGTTGCCGCAGCCCGTGATGTCGACCGTGCTGCCGCCGCCCGCGTGCAGGTAGTAGCCCGGCGCGTCGTACCCGCGGAAGCAGATCGTCGGGCCGTCCGGGCCGCCCTCGCAGGTGTGGTTGTAGACGACGTCGATCAGCACCTCGATGTTCGCCGCGTGCATCGCCGCGACCATCGTGCGGAACTCCTGGATCTCGTTGCCCGGCTCGCTCGCGTACGCGGCGTGCGGCGCGCAGTAGCCCAGCGGCGAGTAACCCCAGTAGTTGCTCGCGCCGCGGCTGATGAGCGACGGCTCGTCCTGGAACGCCTGCACCGGCAGCAGTTCGATGCTCGTGACGCCCAGCCGCGTCAGGTGCTCGATCGCGGCCGGGTGCGCGAGGCCGAGGTACGTGCCGCGCAGCTTCTCCGGGATCTCCGGGTGGTTCTTCGTGAAGCCCCGGACGTGCATCTCGTAGATCACGGCCTCTTCGAACGGCACCTCGGGCTTCACGCCCGTGTCCGCGCCGCCCGGCGAGCTCACCACGCTCAGCGGCACGCTGCCGAGCGAGTCGATCGCGGACGGCGGGCCGTGCATCGGGTCGCCGACGTACCCGAGCGACGCCTCGAGGTTCGTGATGCGTCCCTCGATCTGCCGCGCGTACGGGTCGACGAGCAGCTTGGCCGGGTTGCAGCGCAGCCCGCGGCCCGCGTCGTACGGCCCGTGCACCCGGAACCCGTACCGCTGGCCGGGCGTGACGCCGGGGATGAGGCCGTGCCAGACGCCGAATGTCCGTTCGGTCAGCTCGACCCGTTTCTCGGTGCCGTCGTCGTCCACGAGACACACCTCGACCGCATCGGCGACGTGGGACGTCACCGCGAACCGGACACCGCCTGCCTCGGCGTGTGCCCCCAGTGGGAACGGACGGCCTGCCAGCACCTCGGACTCGGGTCGAGTAGCCATGCTCCGATCTTGGCATCCGGAACCGACAAAAAACTTGAGACTTCACACAGGCGGCCCAGCGGCGAGGGACACCCCGATGAGTGGTCGGTCGGGGGCCGTTCGGAAGAATGGGGGCGTGGCGGACGTCGACGTGACAGATCTGGTCGTGCACATGGCGGGCGTGTCGGTCCGCCGAGGCAAGAACACGCTGGTCGGAAACATCGACTGGAGCGTGGAACTGGACGAGCGCTGGGTGGTGCTGGGCCCGAACGGCGCCGGCAAGACCACCCTGCTAAGGCTCTCCAGCGCCGACCTGCACCCGACCAAGGGCAAGGTCCATCTCCTGGGTGAACGCCTGGGCAAAACGGACGTGCAGGAACTCAAGCCCCGAATCGGACTCTGCTCGGCCGCGCTCGGCGGCCGCATCCCGCCCGACGAGAAGGTCGTCGACCTCGTCGTCTCCGCGGGCTACGCGGTGCTCGGCCGCTGGCGCGAGGAGTACGGCAAGCAGGACACCGACCGCGCCCGCGAGCTGCTCGGCACGCTCGGCATGGAACACCTCGCCGACCGCCTCTACGGCACGCTCAGCGAGGGCGAGCGCAAGCGCACGCTGATCGCCCGCGCGTTGATGACCGACCCGGAGATGCTGCTGCTGGACGAGCCGGCCGCCGGCCTCGACCTGGGCGGCCGCGAGGACCTGGTCGCGAAGCTCTCGGAGCTCGCCCTGGACCCGGACGCGCCCGCGATGGTGCTGGTCACGCACCACGTCGAGGAGATCCCGCCGGGCTTCACACACGCGCTGCTGCTCCGCGAGGGCTCGATCGTGGCGCAGGGGTTGCTGGACGACGT
The DNA here is from genome assembly GCF_050936595.1 of Lentzea sp. CA-135723. Taxonomy (NCBI): domain Bacteria; kingdom Bacillati; phylum Actinomycetota; class Actinomycetes; order Pseudonocardiales; family Pseudonocardiaceae; genus Lentzea; species Lentzea sp. CA-135723. The sequence goes on from NZ_JBNJMK010000001.1 coordinate 7,148,593, forward strand.
GCTGACCGAGGAGAACCTCTCGAAGACGTTCGGGCAGGACCTGGAGCTGCAAAAGTCGGGGGAGCGGTTCTTCGCCCGCCGGAAAGTCTGAGTTTTTGGCCGCTGCTCCGCAGACGGCGGCGAGTTCGCCGGGAAGTCGGTCGTCCGGCCAATCGCCGGCACCGAATTGGGCTCCGCCGAATCCGGCACCGGCGGTTGACCGGACGACCGACGCGAACTCGCAGCTACTGCCGGGTAACGTGACACCGTCGTCGCGACAACTGATGGAGGGCTGTCTTGGCTGAGTTCGTGAGGCTGGAAGTCGAGGACGGGATCGGGACGATCCGCCTGGAGCGGCCGCCGATGAACGCCCTGAACCGGCAGGTGCAGACCGAGCTCCAGGCCGCCGCCAAGGAGGCCTCCGAGCGTTCCGACGTCTACGCGGTGATCGTGTACGGCGGCGAGAAGGTCTTCGCGGCCGGCGCGGACGTCAAGGAGTTCGCGCAGATCTCCCACGCCGAGATGACGTTGCGGGCCAAGGGCCTGTCCGACGCCCTCGGCGCGCTGGCCTCGGTGCCCAAGCCGACGGTCGCCGCGATCACCGGCTACGCGCTCGGCGGCGGCTTCGAGGTCGCGCTGGGCTGCGACCGCCGGATCGCCGGTGACAACGCGAAGGTCGGCCAGCCCGAGATCCTGCTCGGCCTGATCCCCGGTGGTGGCGGCACGCAGCGCCTCGCCCGGCTGATCGGCCCTGCCAAGACCAAGGACCTGCTCTACACCGGCCGGTTCGTCGGCGCCCAGGAGGCGTTGGAGCTCGGCATGGTCGACGAGGTCGTGGCGCCGGACGACGTGTACGCGGCGGCCAGGCGCTGGGCCGGGCAGTTCGTGAACGGGCCGGTGCTCGCGCTGGCCGCGACGAAGGCCGCCGTCGACGGTGGTCTCGACACCGACCTCGAGTCGGGTCTCAAGCTCGAAAGCCACCTCTTCGCGGCGCTGTTCGCGACGGAGGACAAGAAGGCGGGCGTGGAGTCGTTCATCGAGAACGGTCCCGGAAAGGCGAAGTTCAGTGGCAACTGACCCGGCACCCAACCCCCACGCGACCGCCGAAGAGGTCGAGGCGGCGTACAAGGACACCAAGCTCGCCCAGGTGCTCTACCACGACTGGGAAGCGGGCACGTACGACGAGAAGTGGTCGATCTCCTACGACGACCGCTGCATCACCTATGCGACGGACCGGTTCCGTGCCGCCGCGGGTGACGTCGGCCCGTACGAGCACGCGCTGGAACTGGGCTGCGGCACCGGCTTCTTCCTGCTGAACCTGATGCAGGGCGACGTGATCAAGAAGGGCTCGGTCACCGACCTGTCGCCCGGCATGGTCGAGGTCGCGCTGCGCAACGCTTCCCACCTCGGGCTGGACGTCGACGGCCGCGTCGCCGACGCCGAGCGGATCCCGTACGACGACAACACGTTCGACCTCGTCGTCGGCCACGCGGTGCTGCACCACATCCCGGACGTGGAGGCGGCGATGCGCGAGGTGCTGCGCGTGCTGAAGCCCGGCGGGAAGTTCGTGTTCGCGGGCGACCCGACGAACATCGGCAACTTCTACGCGCGCAAGCTCGGCCAGGCGACCTGGTGGCTGACCACCAACGTGACCAAGGCCGTTCCGGTGCTCGGGTCGTGGCGGCGTCCGCAGGAGGAGCTGGACGAGTCGTCCCGCGCCGCCGCGCTGGAGGCCGTGGTCGACCTGCACACTTTCGACCCCGACCAGCTGGAGGCGACGGCTCGCCGGGCAGGCGCGGTCGGGGTGCAGGCCGTGACGGACGAGCTGTCGGCCGCGTTGTTCGGCTGGCCGGTGCGGACGTTCGAGGCCGCGGTGCCGCGCGAGAAGCTGGGCTTCGGGTGGGCGATGTTCGCCTACCGCACCTGGCAGAACCTCTCGTGGGTCGACCAGAACGTCCTCTCGAAGGTGCTGCCGCGCGAGGTGTTCTACAACGTGTCGATCACCGGCAGGAAGTCTTCGTAGGTGGGGTACGCGTTCACCGCGGACGACGTGGCGTTCCTGCGCTCTGCCGCGGGAACCGCCGCGTTGGACCGGGTGGACGGGTTTCCGCTGACCGACGCCTCGCGGGTGCGCGACGTCGAACGCGCTCGCCAGCTGCTGGGGCCGTCGTTCGCGCCGGTCGTGGAAACCGTGCTGTTGCGGCGTCGCGCGGTGTCCAAACTGGACTCGGCGGGGTCGTGGCTCTTCACCGACGACGCTCTGCAGCAGGCGACGGCCTCTGCGGTCGCCCGGCATCGCGCGCAGCGGTTCGCCGGTCGGTCCGTGCACGACGTGACGTGCTCCGTTGGTGCGGATCTGTTCGCATTGAGCTCGGTGGCCTCGGTGTGCGTCGGCTCAGACCTCGATCCGGTCCGGGTCGCCATGGCGCGCCACAACGTTCCGGGTGCGCCGGTCGTGGTCGCCGACGCGTTGCGGCCGGTGTCCCGTGCTTCGGCGGTGACGGCGGACCCGGCCCGGCGTGACTCCGCCGGCCGTCGCAAGTGGAATCCCTCGGACTTCGTGCCGCCGCTGGACGAGCTGGCCGAGGTGTACGCGGGCGTCGACCTCGCGGTGAAGTGCGCGCCCGGTATCGACTTCGCGGTCGCGCCGTGGGCCGACGAGATCGAGGTCGTGTCGCTGGACGGTGCCGTGCGCGAGGCGTGTCTGTGGACGCGAGGCCTGGCCACGCAGGGGGTTTCGCGTCGCGCCTCGGTGCTACGCGGGGAGTCGTCGTGGACGCTGACCGATGCCGAACCCGACGACTGCCCGGTGGCGCCTCCCGGTGCCTGGTTGATCGACCCCGACGGCGCGGTCGTGCGGGCCGGGCTCGTGCGGCACTACGCGGCGCGGCACGGGTTGTGGCAGCTCGACGAGCGCATCGCGTACCTGAGCGGGGACGTGCCTCCTGCCGGCATCCGGGCGTTCCGCGTGCTCGAACACGGGCACTACGCGGAGAAGTCGCTCAAGGCGTTGCTGAAGACGCGGGGGATCGGCGTGCTGGAGATCCTGGTGCGGGGGCTGGACGTCGACCCGAACACCCTGCGCAAGCGCCTGAAGCTCGCCGGTGCCGGGTCCGCCACCGTCGTGCTGACGCGCGTCGGCTCAAAGCCCGTTTTCGTGCTGTGCCAGGCTGAGCGCACCTAGCAGCAGGTCCAGGCGGGTGTCGTCGTACGCCGACCGGAGCCTCTCGCCCTGCGTGAGCGTCGCGATGCCGTGCAGCGAGCTCCAGAAGACCTCCGTCAACGCCTCCAGGTGCCGGTCGCCCCGAATCGGCTCGACCGCGGCGACGAGCTCGCCGAACGCGTCGAGCAGCTCCTGCGGTGCGTCGTCCGTGCCCCACGGGATGTCCGACTGCTGCACGAACATCGCGTCGTAGAGCGCGGGCCGCTCCTTCGCGAACTTCAGGTACGCCTCCGCCGCCGCCCGCAGCCGTGACTCGCCTCGGGATGGCCGGGCCTTCCGCAGCACCCGCGCCAGGTCGCCGCAGCCCTGGATCGCCACCGCGCGCACGATCGCGTCCTTGCCCTTGAAGTGGCTGTACAGCACCGGCTGGCTGTACTCGACCTTCTCCGCGAGCTTGCGCGTCGTGACCGCGTCCCAGCCCTCCGCCTCGGCCAGGTCCCGCGCCGCGTCGATGATCAGCTGGTGCCGTTCGGCCCGCTCGCGCTCTCGCCGGTTCTGAATGCTCACGCTCGAAAATCTAGCACTGCTAGACATGCGAGCGCGCCGCTGTTAGCGTCGCTCGTGTCGCTAGCAGTGCTAGATTTCTCTGGAGGATGAGATGCGCTTCAACACGATCATGGGATGGCTCGTCGTGGCGGCCGGCTTCTACTTCGGCCTGAGCTACCTGCTCAACGGCGAGGCGTCCGCGGCCGGGTTCGGCATCGTCGACCCGGCCGGCTACTACGTGGTGAAAGGCGTGCGCGACATCGCCTACGCGTTAACGGCCCTGATCCTGCTGCTCCTGGGCCACCGCAGGGCGTTGGGCTGGGTGGTCCTCGCCGACGCGATCATCCCGATCGGCGACTGCCTGGCCGTGATCACCCACGGCGGCACGGTCGGCTACGCGCTGATGGTGCACGGCTCCGCGGCCGTGCTGGTCCTGCTCACGGCCGGCCTGCTCCTGCGTGAGACAGCGCCTGCACGGCTTCCCGCACCTCAGGCTCACTGATCTCGGCCACCAGCAACCCGGTCAGCACCTGAAATGCCCGTCGCAGCTCGGCGGGATGCGTGGACAACACCAACGTCCCGTCGAACGCCTGAGTGTCGCGCAGGTCGTCCAGCCCGCGCCCCTGCACCGCGTTCACGCCCTCGCGCAGACACCACAACGCCATCACGTTGTCCCGCATCCCGTTGAGCATGTGCACGGCCTGCCACACCCGCCCGCGCGCGATCGACGACCGCGCGTGCAACGCGTACAACCAAGCCATGCCAACAAGTCCGTCCCGTTCCGGCTGCCGCGCGTGCGGAATCTCGTTGGCCTCACCGAACAGCAGCTTGAAGGTCGGCCCGGTCGCCCCGAACTCACCCGACGGCCAGAACGCCACGTCGACCTGCAACGTGGAGCGCATCAGGAACACCCGGAACAACACGGTCCCGCGCCGCACGTCAAGGTGACTGACAGCGCCGCACGCGTAGAGCAACGCGGTCCAGTCGTCCACCACGGCGTCAAGATCACGCTCGACGGACAGCGCGAAGTCGATGTCCGACCACCGGTCCTCGGCCCCCACCGCGGCCGACCCGGTCAACGCGGCCCCGACCACCCGGGGATCGTTCCCGGCGGCGTTGACGAGGTCACGACGCAACTGATCGCGCTCCGAAACGGTGAACACCGCACAACCCTATAAGCCGTCACTTCAGCCCGGCTTGCGAACCAGGTTCGTGTACCCGGCCAAAGCCAGCGTCGCCAACCCCCACACCGCGAGCTGCACCAACCAGATGGCGGCGGTGAACGCCTGCCCCTTCTTCGAGGAGGTGTCGAGGTCGCACCGAGCCCGCATCCCGGTCATCGCCAACGGCAAGCCGCGATCCAACCCGAGCCCCACCAACTCGACCGTCGAACAAGGCGTCCCAGCCCCAACCGGCGCCGTGGCAACCCGTTCCGCCACCAGATGTCCAGGCCGCGTGGAAACCTGCCCGGCCACCCACCCCAGCGCCCCGGCCGCCACGAGCACCAACGCCAGCGCCGCCGCCGTCCTGCGCGCCCGGTACCCGTACCCGGCCAACGCACCCCACAACCAGTGGAACCACCTCGTCAGCGGCCCGCCCAACGACTCAGGACTGCGCCGCCGCAGATCCGTCTGCTGAGCCATGAGGATCTGCCGCACGGTCCCGTCGTGCCCGGCAGCGCGTTCCACGGCGGCCAGCCGCTGGTAAGCAGACGCGTGGTATGCGGGCGTGTGACAGCGGATGACGTGCAGCCACTCTTCCCAATGCCACGTCGACGAGAGAGAGGAGTAGCTGAAGTCGTCGAGCCGCACACGGCCCGTGTGGTCGCACGTGCTGCCTCGACGCTTGTCGGGACACACGCTCGTGTGCGGTAACCGCACCGCTCCCGCCACCACCATGGACCGCAGGTTCAGCGATTCCGGCTTCGCCACCAGCTCAATCGACTCCGCGCAGAGGAACCAGTCACCGGCCCGGACGTTGTTCAGGCTCACCGCGCAGCTGTCCCCGCCCGCGGAGAGCCGGGTGATGCCGGTCAAGGTGATGCCGCCGCCGACGTGCGCGCGATCCAGAGCCACGGCGGCACCGGCGCCGGTCGAGATCTTCGCGTCGGTGACGAGGAAGGACCCGTCGATCTTGGCGTCGCCGGCGTCCAGTCCCGGCCCGCCGGTGCCGGCGATCTCCGTGTCGGACAGCACCACCCGCCCCGACACGTGCGTGCCGGTGAGCAGAAGTGCTCCCGCTTCACCGCCCGACGTGAGCCGGTTTCCTTCCTGCAGGCGGATGGGGCCACCGACGTCGGCGGCCCTGACCCCCAACGCCGGTCCCGCGTCGTTCGTGATCTCGGTGTCCGTCACGACGAGGTTCGAGGCGAGCCGAGCACCGTTGAGCGACACCGCCGGGCGCTCGCCGTGTCCCACGAACCGAGCCCCTTGCAGCAGCATCTGGCCTCGGACCGTGAGCTTGTCCGCGTTCAGGGCGGAGCCCTCGGCGTTGGTGATCCGCACGTCGCTGAACTCGGCATCGCCTCCGACCTGACCGCCGATGAGCCTGATCGCGCCCCGCTCGTCGTTCCGGTCGACGCGCACCCCGTTGCGCAGGAAGAGATCCCCGTCGACCTGGAGACCGTCCGCGTGGAGCCCGGCGCAGCGGCCACCAGAGAACAGGAGGTCGGGCAGGGTCGCGTACCTGGCCTCGATCGGCTCTTCGATCGTGCAGTCGACGAACACCAGTCCGACCGAGGCCTTCACCCTGTCCAGATCGAGAACGCCCTGGATCCGGGCGCCGTCCAGCCGCACGCCGGCTGGGTCGAGCTCGCCGTGGCGGCCCAGCAGCAGGTCCCTGATGAGGCCGGCCGGCACCGGGGCGTCCTTCTTCGTGCACACCAGCCACTCGCCGTCGCGGGCCGCCGTGACGAGCCGCTGCTCGATGTCGCTCACCCACGGATCATCCCTGCAAAGGGCGGCTCCGATGGTCGAAACGGAGCCGCCCCAAGCAAGAACTACCCGAGTGCCACAGCGAAGACGTGCATGTTGACGTCATCCGGCAGCACGACGGACGCGAGCGTCTTGCCCTCCGGAGCCACGTACGTCTTCGTCGCGAAGATGTGCGTGGCGACCTTCTCGTTGCCACCGCCCGACTGGTTGCGGTACGGCGTGTTGGCGACGATCACGTTGCCGAAGCTGGGCGCCGCCCCGCCGCCGCCCAGCGTCCAGTCGCTGAACCCGACCTCGACCTGCGCGGTGGTGCCGTCCGTGAACGTCACCGTGGCCGCCTTGGCCCGCGCTCCGTTGGCCGCCGAACCCACGAAGGCGAGCTTGGTCCCGGACAGGGCAAGCGTTTGCTTCTGGGCCGTCGCGTTGTCGGGACGGCCGGGAGGCGAGGACGGCCAGGTGTACGTGAGGTCGTCGACGGTGGCGGTGCCACCCGGCGGGAGACCGGCCGTGGCCAGGGCTTCGCGCGAGTAGCTGTAGCCGCCGCCGTCGAAGTCGCCCTCGCCGTCCGCGTCGGCCGAGGCACCGACGTTGTTGACGGCGGCGAGCATGCTGCCTGCCGGCGCCACCTTCACGATCTGCGGCAGCACCACCGGTTTCGCGGCACCCTCGACGGTCACCGTCACGGTGATGTCGTAGAAGCCTTGCGCGGTACCGGCATCGGCCGTGACCGTGAAGTCCGAGGGCACGGTGCCGGTGGCGGGCGTGAAGGACAGGCCCGCGGGTCCGGTGATCGCGTAGGTCGCCTTCGGGTCGCCGTCGTAGAGCTTGACGGAGTTGACCTTCGCGGTGACCGACTTGCCGGGCTCCACGACGAGCTGCCGCGGTTCGACGGTCAGGAAGTACGGCTGGTCGTGCTTGATCGGCTTCTCGCCGTCGCGGAACGACGGAGGGGCGTCGGAGCTGCCCGTGCCCCACGACGAGGCCGTCCTGCCCAGCACGAAGTCGAGCTTGCCGCCGCGTTCCACGAACGACTCCGGCAGCCAGGTCTTGGTGGCGGCCTTGCCGTTGACCTTCAACGACTGCACGTACTTCGTCGCGGTGTTGGCCTGCGGGGCGTTGATGGTGATGTCCTTGCCGCCGCCGCGGTTGATCTTCACCGAGGTGAACAGCGGCGCGCTCAGCACGAGCTCGGCGCGCGACGGCACCTGCGGGTAGATGCCCATGGCGGTGAACACGAACCACGACGACATGGCGCCGAGGTCGTCGTTGCCGGGGATGCCGCCGGGGGCGTTCTTCCACAGCGTGTTGATGGTCTCGCGCAACGTCTCCTGCGCCTTGGCCGGCGCGCCCGTGTAGTTGTAGAGCCACGGCACGTTCACGGACGGTTCGTTGTCCAGTTCGGACTTCGCGCCACCCTTGCCCGTCAACGCCCAGCTGCCGTCGGCGTTGTGGAAGAAGTCGTCGAGCCGCTTGTTGGCGCGTTCCTTACCGCCCAACGACTCCACGAGCCCGGCCACGTTGTGCGTGACCATCCACGTGTACTGCGCGCTGCTGCCCTCGACGAACCCGTTGCCGGTGTCGGGCGTGAAGTCCTTGACCCACGTGCCGTCGGCGTTGCGGTTGCGGATGTAGCCGCCGGTGGAGTCGGCGACCGGGTCGAAGTTGTTCTGCCACCACTGGGCGCGTTCGGCGAACGTCTTCGCGGTCTTCTTGTCGCCGCTGCGTTCGGCGAGCTGGCTGATCGCGAAGTCCGCCGCGGAGATCTCCAGGGTCTCCGCCGCGCCACCCCACGCGTTCGACACGGCCGGCATGTACTTGTTCTGCAGGTACTTGTCGAGCGACGGGCGCTGGCCGACCGACATCACGGCCCAGCCGTCCTTGCTCAGGTCCAGCGCGGTCGGCACGGTCGCGGCCTTCACCAACGACTTCAGCGACGACTTGAGGTCGTAGTCCTTGCCGCCGAACGCCGAGATGGCCGCCAGCGCGATCGGTGCCGGGTCGCCGTTCATGACGTGCGTGCCGCCGCCGTTGTGCGTCCAGCGGTCCCACACGCCGTTGTTCTGGTCGGCCTGGTTGAGCAACGACTGCGCGATGTCCGAACCGACCTGCGGTTCGAGCATGGTGAGCAGCTGCAGCTGCGAGCGGTAGATGTCCCAGCCGGAGAACGTGCCGTACTGGGCCTTCTGCCGGCGTTTGTCGATCTTGTGGGTCTTGCCGTCGAACCCGGCGTACTCGCCGTTGACGTCGCTGAAGAGGTTGGGGTGCAACAGCGAGTGGTACAGCGCGGTGTAGAACTTCGTCCGCTCGTCATCGGAGCCGCCGCCGACCTCGATGCGCTTGAGCTGCTTCTGCCACGCGATGTACGCGTTGTCCCTCATGTCCTCAATGGACTGACCCTTGTTCTCGGCCTTGAGGTTCTCCCGCGCGTTCTCCAGGCTCACGTAGGAGATGCCGACCTTCATGCCGACCTGGGAGCCGGGCGCGAAGCCGAGGTAGGCGCCGGAACCCTTGCCCAGCACCGGCCAGCCGTTCGTCCCGTACGTCGTGCCGCCCTTCGCTGACGTGCCACCGGGCGTGACAACGTTGTCCTGGTACGTGCCGACCTCGGTGAACGCCTGGTCGAACTCCGCCACGAAGTGCAGCGTGTAGTAGCTGCGGCGGCCGACCTGGTTGATGTAGCCGCAGAAGTTGCCGGACGTCACGGAGCCGGTGATCGTCCGCTTGTCCTTGTCGATCACGGTCTGCGCGTCGGAGCTGCCGACCTGCGACTTGGACGTGTTGACCAGCACCGTCGCCGGCTTGTCGGCGGGGAAGCTGAACCGCGCCGCACCGGTGCGTTCGGTGGCGGACAGCTCGGCCTTTGCCCCGGACTTGAGCGTCACGTCGTAGCGGCCGGGCTTGGCCACCTCGTCGGCGTGCGCGAAGTCGCTGGCGTAGACCGCGTCCGTCGCGTCGGTCGTCGGGCTGGTCGTGACGGTCCCGACGTGCGGGAAGATCGGGATGTCACCGCTGCCGCCCGCACACCCCGTGCCGGACATGTGCGTGAGGCTGAAGCCGCGGATCTTCGTGGCGTCGTACCGGTAACCGCCGGGAGCCGCGGCGCGCAGGGTGTTGCCGCGGGACGCCTCCGGGCTGAAGGAGAACATGCCGAACGGCACGACCGCGCCGGGAAAGGTGTTCCCGAGGTTGGTCGTGCCGATGAACGGGTTCACGTGTGCTGCCGGATCCGGCACCACCATGATCTGGGGCTGAGCGGAGGCAGGGACCACTCCGAACGTCATGGCCGCCACTACCGCAGCTGTCGTGAGGACTCTTCGCTGCATGGACGCGGACCCTACTTTCCGTGCCCGCGTAACCCCAGAGAGCGACGTGAAGTTGTCGTCAAACGGACAACCGCTGCTCCATGAAGGCCCTCAACGCGGGCCAATCGCAGTCTTCCGCGACCTCTACCTGGTGCTTTCCCTCGACGAGCGCACCCTCGTCGTCGATGTCGAGCCCGTGGGTCGCGAGGCGCAGCGTCCCGGGCACGATCGCCTCCGCCACCGCCACGGCGTCGTGCACCAGGATCCCCTCCTCGCGGTCGGAGTGGTTCTGGTCCTGGTGCGAGCTGAGGTACTCGCGGTAGGTGCCCGTGAGGTTGCTGAGCACGGGGTCGACGTTCGCGAGGAACGCCGTGTCCGCGATGCACCGCTGCGTGAGGTTGAGCGGCACCACGATCGGGTTGCCCTTGCGGATCACCGTCCGCGCCGCCTCCGCGTCCGCCCAGAAGTTGAACTCGGCCCGCAGCGTCATGTTGCCGATCCCGAGCCCACCACCCATGACGATCAGCCGCGGGAACACGATCCCGGCGTCCAGCGCCCTGGCGATGTTCGTGAGCGGACCGATCGCGGCCACCGTGGTCTCGGGCGTGAGGTTGTCCGCGAAGAACTGGACCACGTCCTCGCCGCGCACACCCTCGGGGTTCTCCGGCAACGTGTGCGCCTGCCCGCCGAGCCCGTCCTCCCCGTGCACGTCGGCGGCACCACCAGGCCCGCCGAACCCCTTCACCACGGGCACGTCGGTGCGCTTGAGGTGCGCGAGCAACCGCAGCGCGTTCGCCGTCGTGAGCTCCAGCCCGACGTTGCCGAACACCGTGGTCAACGCCCTGAGGTCGACCTCGGGACTGCGGGCGGCGAGCGCGATCGCGAACGCGTCGTCGACCCCGGGATCGGTGTCGATGATGAGAGGAGTGGCCATGCCACCAGCTTGCCCGAGACGCTCCCGGCACCCGAAGTTACAGTGCCGTCCATGACTTCGATGTGGGGAGCACCCGTCTGGACGCGCTGGCGCAGGTCGCGCCGGGACCCGATGCAGGCGCGGTTCCTCACGATGGCCTCCCTGCGCTGGGTCCTGCGCCACCGCGCCTACACCCCGTGGTACCTGGTCCGGTACTGGCGGCTGCTCAAGTTCCGGCTGCTCAACCCCCACGTCGTGCTGCGCGGCATGGTGTTCTTCGGCAAGCGCGTCGAGGTCATGGCCCGCCCCGGTTTCGGGCGCCTCGAGATCGGCCGCTGGGTCCACATCGGCGACGGCAACGCCATCCGCTGCCACGAGGGGTCGCTGCGCATCGGCGACAAGGTGGTGTTCGGCAAGGACAACACCGTCAACTGCTACCTCGACATCGAGATCGGCGCGTCGTCGCTCGTCGCCGACTGGGTGTACATCTGCGACTTCGACCACAAGGTCGAGGACATCACCCTGCCGATCAAGGACCAGGGCATCGTGAAGACGCCGGTGCGGATCGGGCCGGACTGCTGGCTCGGCGCCAAGGTGACGGTGCTGCGCGGCACCCGCGTCGGCCGCGGGTGCGTGCTCGGGGCGCACGCGATCGTGCGCGGGGACATCCCCGACTTCAAGATCGCCGTGGGCATGCCGGCCAGGGTGGTGCGGGACCGGCGCGCGGACTACGAGGCGGACGCGCAACGCCGTGCGGACATCGCCGACATGGCCCGCAAGGCCAAGGACGCCCTGGCCAAGCGGGCTGAGGACGCGTCGGCCTAGCGCACCATCTGCCGTGAGGTGAGCGGCGCGAGCTGCGGGCGCTTGGGGACGAAACCGTCGCCCGGCTGGCGGCCGATCAGCTTGTTGCGCGTCCGCGTGTAGGCGACGGGCAGCACCTGGTCGCGCAGCCACCGCCAGTGGTCCAGCACCGAGGCGGACGCGGCCCTGCCGTCCAGCGGCGTCAGCCAGGCCGGGTCGAACGGGATGTCGAGCGTCGACAGCACGTGCCCCGCCAACCGCCTGTGCCCCAACGACGACAGGTGCAGCCGGTCCGGGCCGAAGTAGCGCGAGTCGTGCACGCACTCGTCGTCCTCGACGTCGATCAGGATCGCGCCGTAACGCGAAGCAGCACCCCGCACGGCCGTGTTGAGGGCATCGATGCGTGGCTTCATGCGCCAGCCGAACGGCATGCGGTGCGAGATGTCGCTCAACGTGAAGACGGCGACGGTTGGCGCGAACGACGTCACGGCGCGCACCATCGCGTCTGCGCGCGCTGCGATCTGTTCCAGCGTTGCGTTGGACATGACGTCGTTGCCGCCGCCGAACAGCACCACCAGATCGGGTTCCAACGCGCGCGCGGACGGGACCTGCTCCACCAGCATCTGGTCCAGGCGACGGCCGCGCACGCCGAGGTTGGCGTAGCGGAAGCCCGGCGCGTCCAGGGCGGACGCGACTCGGTCCGCCCAGCCCCGGTACCGGCCGTCGGGAAGCAGGTCGTCCAGGCCCTCGGTGCAGCTGTCCCCGAGCGCCACGAAGCGTTGGTATTTCATTCAGTCCTCGGTCACCTGTTGTTAACGGGACCGGCGACTGTAGCGGACTCAGGTGAACAGATTGCCCGTAGCGATCTTGGGGCGGCCGAGCACGCGTGGTTCGCGCACGACCGCGGCGTCGTAGACGGACGCCGTGTCGGAGGCGATCGTGGCCCAGTTGAAGTCGGAAACCAGCCGTGCCTTCGCAGCGCGCGCACGAGCCGCCGCGGACGTGGGATCGGACAGCACGTCACGCACCGCGCGAGTGAGTCCGTCCACGTCACCGGGGGCGAACGACAGTCCGGTGACGCCGTCCAGCACGACCTCGCCGAGGCCGCCCGCGGTCGACGCGACCAGGGGCGTGCCGGCGGCCGCGGCCTCCAGCGCCACGATCCCGAACGGCTCGTAGCGCGACGGCAGCACCACCGCGTCGGCCGCTGTGAGCAACGCCGCCAAAGACCTGTCGGACAGGTGGCCGACGAACTCCACGGCCCGCAGCACGCGGTGCTTGCGCGCCTGGTCCTTCAGCCACTCGGTCTGCGACCCGCCGCCGGCCACGACGACGCGCGTGCCGCGGTGGAAGCGGCGGATGCGGGGGAGCGCGGCGATCAGGTCCTGGATGCCCTTCTCCCACTCGATGCGGCCGAAGAAGAGCAGCAACGGATCACCGTGCGGCGAGTACGTCCGGCGGGCCGCGCCGACGTCCTTCGCCCGCACCTTCCACCCGCCCGGCTCGATGCCGTTGTGCAGCACGGAGACGTCGGTCGTGTCCACTTCGAACAGCTGCCCGACCTCGCCGCGCATCGCCGACGAGCACGTGATCAGCGCGTCGGCGCGGTTCGCGAGCCACCACTCGACCGAGTGCACCTGCTGGTTCAGCGGGTGCGACAGCCAGCCGGAGTGCCGCCCGGCCTCGGTCGCGTGGATCGTCGCGACCAGCGGCACGCCGAACGCCTCCGCCAGCGCCACGGCCGGGTGCGCGACGAGCCAGTCGTGCGCGTGCACGACGTCCGGCCGCCACGACCCCAGCGCGAGGCCCGCGCGCGTCATCGCGTGACCCATCGCGAGCGTCCAGGCCAGCAGGTCCTTCTCGAACACGAAGTGCGCCGGGTCCTCGGCGACCCTGATCAGCCGCACGCCCTCGCTGACCAGGTCGGACGTCGGGTGCGTGATCGCGTCGGTGCCGGACGGCTGCCGGCACAGCACGACGACCTCGTGCCCCTGCGCGGCCAGTCGTGTCGCGAGCGCGTGGACGTGCCTGCCCAGCCCGCCGACGACCACCGGCGGGTACTCCCACGACAACATCAGCACGCGCATCCCGTTACCCCATTCCTCGCGCGTCCAGATGCCCGAAGGGGCCGTCCGCCGCGCGGAGCTCCGTTGCTCTGCCCAGTCCGCGACCGCTCCGCGCCAACGCCGCGAGCTCGCTGAAGCGATCGCTGTGAATCTTCGCGCGGTAGCGGGCGTAGTCGGCGGCCGAGTCCTTCGTGACCATGAAGGCCCAGTCGCTCGACAACGCCAGCAACGCCTCGCGCACCGCCTGGTCCAGCACCGGGTTCCTCGTCCGCGACGAGAAGTCCAGTCCCAGCAACTCCTTCTGCACGGACTCGTTCAACGACACGATGTCCGCCACCTGCGCGCCGTCCCACACGCGCCAGTCCTTGCCGCTGCCCCACGACGACGCCGGCAGCTCCACCGGCGCGCCGACGTGCCCCGCCTCGACGGCCCCTCGCAACGTCGTCACGCGCACGCCCGCCTCCGGCAACGCCCGCAGCACGGCCTCCAGCCACAACGGACCCTCGTGCCACCAGTGCCCGTACAGCTCGGTGTCGTAGGCCGCCACGACGAGCCCGCCGTCGATCTCCCTGAGCCGGCGCACGACCGTGTCGACGAAATCCGCGACGTGCCGGTCGAGAGCTTCCTTCGCCAGCAACGGGTCGTACGGCCGTTTGTCCTCCGGCGCCACGTTCTTGCCCGTCACCCGCGACGGCTTGAGGCCCGTCGGGTGATCGTAAGTGTGAAAATCTCGGTAGGCCGCATCACCCGGATAGCCGACCTTGGGCGACCAGACCCGGTACGAGACCTCGAGATCGCGCCCGAACGCCAGCACGTCCGACGATCCGACGGGGTGCGCGGCCGAGGTGTCGCCGTGCAGCGCGGGCCCGTCGACCATGAACCTCTTGACGCCGGCGGTCGCGTACCCGGCCTCCATGCCGGGGGAGTAACCGCATTCCGGCGCCCAGATCCCATCCGGCGCACGGCCGATGCGCAGCGCGGTGTCGTCGAGGCCCGCCTTGAGCGCGAACGCCCTGACCTTCGGGTCGAGCAACGGTTGGAACGGGTGCGTGGCCGGTCCGCCGAGCAGCTCGATCGTGCTGGAGTCCACAAGGGACCGCAGCACCGGCGAGAACCCGTGCCGCCACTGGGTTTCGAACCTGTCCAGCGCCCACCGCGACGCCCGGTGCTCGTACGCCGACAGCTCCTTCAGCCGTTCCCCGGCGAAGTGCGAGCGCAGGTGCCAGTTGCCGAGCCAGTCGTGCATGCCCCGCAGGCTGTACGGGTCGTCGAGCTGGGCGGCCAGGACCGGGGTGACGCCGAGCGTCAGGACGTCGCTGCGGCCCTCGTCGGCGAACCTCCTGAGCATGTCCACGACGGGCAGGTACGAGTGCGCCCACGCCTGGTAGAGCCACTCCTCGCCGACCGGCCACGCGCCGTGGTGCGCGAGCCAGGGCAGGTGGCTGTGCAGGACCAGGCAGAACGTGCCCTCCGTCGTTCGCTGCGTCACGCGCGCACCGCCACGGCCACGAGGTCCAGGCAGGCGTCCATGTCGTCGGGCGTGATGTCGAAGTCCTCCACCGTCACCGACTCCACAGCCTCCTTGAGCTCGGCCGGCCACGGCGCGCCGGACAGGGCGACTTCGACCTGTGCGTCGATGATCTGTCCGTTCAGGAGCGTGTCAAGCCTGGGTCCGTGCCGCAGGCCCGTCAGTTCGTCAACGCGGAAACCAGCTTCGCGCAGCATCTCGTCCAGTTCGGACGGTGCGAGTTCCCTGGTGTGGAACGGGTTCAGCGGTGTGTCCTGGCCGGGCGAGAACGTGAGCCGGTTCGGGGTCGTGACGATGAGCCTGCCGCCGGGCTTGAGCACCCTGTGGCACTCGGCGAGGAACCCCTCCTGGTCCCACAGGTGCTCGATGACCTGCAGGTTCGCCACCACGTCGACGCTGCCGTCCCGGAGCGGCAACGTCGCGAGGTTGCCGCGGAGCACGTCCAGCTGCGGGTACCGGCGCGCCACGTGCTGCGACGTGAGCTCGTCGTAGTCGAGCGCGACCACCCGGCGCGCGACCGTCCTGATCAGCTGCGCGCCGTAGCCCTCGCCGCAGCCGGCCTCCAGCACGACGGCGTCCGCGCAGTGGCCGATCAGGTGGAGGTACGCGGCTTCGTGCCGCCGGAACCAGTAGTTCTCTTCCGCGATACCGGGCACCGTGCGTTCGCCGGTCAGGGGGAGGGTCACGCCCGCCAGGTTACTTGTCAGTAGACCTCATGCGAACTACCTGGTGCGCGATCGCCGTCGCGACGCCCGCCGCCGCGAGAACGGCCGTCGTCGTGGTGTCCATGTACTTGGACAGGCTGGGTGCGTCGCTCGGTCCGGTGAGCCACGTCGTCAACGGCACCGCGTACGCCAGCGTCAGCGCTCCCGACCACCACCGCAGGGCTTTCGAACGGCCGCTGCGCAGGCTCGCGACGAGGACGACGGCGATCGGGATGCCGGACAGCAGGCCGAACTTCCCGATCACCATCACCGGCGCCGCCCAGGCCGCGACCAGCGTCGACGTCGTCGGGTAGGCGGCCTTGCGGGCGATGTTCTCGCTCTTGCCAGAGGTGCTCGCGTTCATGACAGGCTCCTGCTTCCGCTAGTAGTTCTCGCTTGAGTTAGAGGGTCTAACTGTTGTGACATGCAGAAGCTAAGCTGTCACGAGCGTGAGTGTCAATAACGAATGTGAGAGGGTCTAACTATGGCGACAGAGTCTCAGGGGCCCGTGGTGCTCGGCGACGAGTCCGACGCTGGGTCCGGCACCGAGTCCGGCACCGGGCGGAACCCACGCGAGCGCTACCGGACCCAGGTGCGCGACGAGGTCAAGCGGCACGCGTGGGAGCAGATCGCGGCCAACGGCGTGACAGCGTTGTCGTTGAACGCGATCGCCAAGGAGATGGGCATGAGCGGGCCCGCGCTGTACCGGTACTTCGCCGGTCGCGACGAGCTGATCACCGAGCTGGTCCGCGACGCGTACCGCAGCCTGGCCGACACCGTCCGCGCGGCGCACGCGGAGGGTGTCTCGGTCGTCGGGCTCGCCGCCGTCATCCGGCGGTGGGCGCTCGCCGACCCGCAGCGGTACCTGCTCATCTACGGCACACCCGTGCCCGGCTACCACGCGCCCGACGACATCACCGCGATCTCGAACGAGATCCTGGCGGTGCTGCTGGAGGTGTGCGGTGGCGGGCCGCCGGACCCGAAGACCCCGTTCGAGGCCTTCCTGCGGATGAGGAACGGGTGGGCGGGCGCGCTGCCGGCGCCGTCGCCGACGGTGCACCGCGCGCTGTCGTTCTGGACGCGCACGCAGGGCGTGCTCTCGCTGGAGCTCGCCGGGCACTTCGCGCCCATGGGGATCGACGTCGAGCTGCTGCTCGTCGAAGAGGTGGCAGACCTGGCTTAGAACGGCGAGATCGTGACGGCCAGCGCGCCCGGCCCGACGTTCGCGCCGATCGCCGCGCTGACCTGGGTGAGGACGACGTCGCGGGCGTGCGGGATGCGCTTCTGCAGCATCTGCAGCAGCTCGTGGCCCTCCTTCTCGGCCGCGAAGTGCTCGACGGCGAGGTCGACGTCGCGTCCGTAGGCGAGCGCCACCGCCTTGTCGACGAGCTTCGTCAGCGCCCGGTCGCGGCCGACGACCTTGTCGAACGGCTCCACCTCGCCGTTCACGACGGTGAGCAGCGGCTTGACCGACAGCGCGTCGCCGAAGAGCTTCGCCGCCGCGCTGACCCGGCCCGCCTGGCGCAGGTAGTGCAGCGTGTCGACGTAGATGAGCACGTTGGCGTTGCGTCCGCGCTGCTCGGCGACGCTGCGCGCGTTCTGGACGTTGCCGCCGCTCTGCACGATCCGCGCGGCCGCGAGCGCCGCGAAGCCGAGCGTCATGCCCGACGAGTGCGAGTCCACGATGAACACCGGCACGCGCGACTTGGCCGCGGCCGCCTTCGCCGCGTCCGTCGCCGGGGAGAGCTTCGGCGTCACGTGCACCGAGACGATCGTCTCCGCGCCCTTCGCCCACGCGTCCTGGTAGGCCCAGAAGAAAGCGTCGGGGGCCGGGGGCTGCGTCGTGATCGGGATCTGCGCCTCCATCGCCTGCAGCAGCCGGTCGGTCGGCACGTGAGCCTCGTCGATCAGTTCCGACCCGATCTTGAGCTGCATCGGGACCGTGATGATGTCGAAGCGGTCCGCCAGGCGGGCGGGGAGCGACGCGGTCGAGTCGGTGACGACGGCTACTCGTGAGGACACGAACGAGAAGGTTAACGAAGGGTGATCGAAGTAGCCACGACCGATGGAAGGCAATTCGTGTGATCTCGACCTGCGCGGTTGCTTTCCGTACACGGCGAACGCACGGAGTGAACACCCCGGAATGGCGCCGTACTTGACACAATCGGGTGACTGGACACTCTGCGTTGTTGATCTAGGGAGCTCTTGTTTACGCAGGAAGACACCGTTATTCCACGTGTTACGTCATGCCGTTTCGTCCACTTTGGACGCTGGTTGTGACCATCGACCGTGGGTAAGCTCGCACAATCTTCAGCCCGGTTGAGTGAGTAGGTGACCATGGGTGCAAAAGAGCAGGAACTAGTTCCGCTGCACGCCGGTTTTGACGTTGTCTACCGAGGTTTTCACCGACGTCAGGTCATCGAGCACATCGAGAATCTCGAGGAGCAGCTGCGCTTCACGAGCCTCGACAGGGCCGAAGCGCTGGCGCAGGCGGCCGATTTGCGCAAGCTCCTGGAAATGACGCGCCAGGACCTCGACGAGGCGCGCGCCAGGATCGAACGCCTGGAGACCACCTCGGGTTCGCACGCGAGTGCCACCGAACGGATGCACCGCATGCTGCGCCTCGCCGAGGACGAGACGGCGGAGATGCGCCTGCAGACCGAACGCGAGTGCGTCGAACTCCGCGGGCGCGCCGACGTGGAGGTGGCCGAGCTCCGCGAGCGCACCGACACCGAGGTGACGGCGCTGCGCGACAACGCCGAACGCGAGGCCGCGGCCATGCGCGCCGAGGCCGAGTCCGAGCTCTACGCCGTGCGTCAGGACTGCGCCACCCGCACCGCCGCGATGGAACGCCGCGAGCTCGACATGGAACGCCGCAACGGCGACCTGGAGGCCCAGCACCGCCAGCGCGCCGACGAGGTCGAACGCGAGTGCGCCGAGGCCGTCGAACAGGCCCAGACCGACGCGGACCGCCTCCTGCGCGAGACCGCCCTGCAGTGCAACGCGCTGGAAGCCGACTCCGAGCGCAAGCGCGAGAAGGCCCAGCAGTTCTTCGAGCTCACCATGACCCGCCGCCGCAACGAGGTCGCCCAGCACCTCCAGGAGCAGGAGTCGCTGGCGCGCGCCAGGTCCGAGTTCGTGGTGAAGATGGCGTCCCGCGAAGCCGCCCGCCGCCTGGCAGAGGTCGCCGACCGCACCGAGGAACTGCACGAGCTCAAGCGAGTGGTCCACTCCCAGCTGACCGCGGCCCGCGCCGCCCTGTCCGCCGCGGCGGACCGCGTCGCGCCCGTGCACATCCCAGAACAGGTGGCGGCGTCATGAAGCGATGGGTCCCGCTCGTAGTAGGCGCCCTGATGGTGCCGGCCTCCGTGACGGCGTTCGGCTTCTCCGTCTACGGCGACGAACTGGAAACCGCCCTGTCGTCATCACCCGCCGTGCCCGCTGTGCACGCCGGCCCGGTGCCGGTGGCGGACTTCGTGGGCCCGCTGCGCATGGAACCCGCCGCACCGGTCCTGCTGTCCGCCACGGTGGCGCAGGAGGCGGTGCGCAGCCTCTTCTCGTCGCACGACGTCAAGGGCATCACCTTCGCACCGGGCACCGCATCGCTGGTGGGCCGCGGCGAGGACGTGCGCCGAAGCCTGGCCAGCCTGCTGCGCAACTCCTCGGGCGCGGTCACGCTGGTAGCGCACGCGTGGAACGGCGAGACGGCCTCGCACCGCTGCGACGTCCTCGCGATGGAACGGGCCGGGCTGCTGCGGCAGTACCTGGCAGAACAAGGTGTGGACAAGTCCTTCACGACACGGGTGATCGTGGACCCGGTGTGGGGGCCGCCCTCGGACTTCGGACCGCAGATCGACGTCCTCGTCAGCTAGGAGCCTTCGCAATGGCAGGGGCAGTCGGGATCGTCTTCGGGCTGTGCGTGCTGTCCTTCACGTTGGGGGCGGCCCTGATGTACGTGCTGGTGCGGCGCCGCGAGGATGCCGCGTCGGCGGATGAGCCGGTGGCGCCCGCGGTGGAGGCGGACTCGCGGACGTGGGTGAAGAAGCCCGCGGTCGTGGAGCCGGTCGACGCCGACTACGACTCCCGGCCGATCCACCGCAACCCCGTGGTGGGGTTGCCTCAGGTGGAGCCGGCTTTGGCGGTGTTCGCTGAGCCGGTGGGTGAGGCTCCTGCGGTCGAGACTGAGGTCGAGGTCGAGCCGGTGGTCGAGTCCGTGGTTGAGGTGGTCGAGGCTGCGGCTGAGCCTGTGGTTGAGGAGCCGGAGCCTGTGGTTGTGGAGCCTGGGCCCGTCGAGGAGCCTGAGGCCGAGGTCGAGGTTGCGCCGGAAGTTGTTGTGGAGACTGCGCTTCCGCCGCCTGCGCGGCCTCAGGCTGTTGAGCAGACGACCTGGGTTGAGCGGGAAGACTTCCGGCAGCGGTATTTGAGGACGTTCGACGAGGTTCGTCGGAAGGCTGGCAGCAACTGACGTCCTGGTACCGGTTTTGTTTTGGGGTTCCTGTTGTGGCGGGGGTGGGTCGCGTTCGCTTGGTTGGGCTGCGGTTGCGAGGGTGTTCGCGCGGGTCGTGACGAACGCCTGGGGGTGGCGATTGGGGCTTGACTTCGGGGCCCTTGCGAGGCGCTTGTCGGACCGGAAAAGGCCGGGCTGAAAAGAGGCCCGGCCGAGCCACTAGTGGTAGCACCTCGCACCCAAAGTCAAGCCCCAATCGCAATCGATGGGTCCGACCGCTGACCGGAGTGGGATCAGCCCGTTCGGGCTCGCCTACGGCATCGCGTACCAGGCCTCGTAGGTGGTCGGCTTTGCGTCGACGGCTGACCGGTTGAGAGCGCGCGCCTGACCTGCGTGCGTGGTCGGCCTGCGTTGACGACTGCGGTTGTGTGCGCGCCTCGCTCGGCTTCGCCCTCGCCCTGCCGCGCCCCGTCTCGCCGCGCCTGGCCCTGTCGCGCCTGGCCCTGTCGCGCCTGGCCCTGTCGCGCCTGGCCCTGTCGCGCCTGGCCCTGTCGCGCCTGGCCCTGTCGCGCCTGGCCCTGTCGCGCCTGGCCCTGTCGCGCCTGGCCCTGTCGCGCCTGGCCCTGTCGCGCCTGGCCCTGCCGCGCCTTGCCCTGTCGCGCCCCGCCTGGCCCTGCCGCGCCCTGCCGCGCCCTGCCGCGCCCTGCCGCGCCCTGCCGCGCCCTGCCGCGCCCTGCCGCGCCGCGCCCTGCCTCGCCTCGCCGCGCCGTGCCGCGCCGCGCCCCGCCCCGCCTCGCCCTGCCCCTGCCTCGCCCCTGTCCCGCCTCCTCTTCGCCTGACACCTCCGGAGTGTCAGACCCTCTCGGTACGTTGGGTCGCGGGGGAGCCGACATCCGAGGGGACCCCTGCGTCAGCCTGCCGTCGGGTCCTGCCATGTCGGAAAGTCGTCGGTTCGTGTCCGATTCTCGCCGGACTTCCTGCCCTGCCTGCTGATATCAATCGATCATGACTTCCGCCACGGATCGCACCGAGCTCTTCCACTCTCTCCACCGGCCTGGGCCGCTGGCCCTCGCCAACGCCTGGGATGTCGCCTCCGCGCTGGTCGTTGAGGCTGCTGGGGCCAAGGCTGTCGCTACCACCAGTGCTGGTGTCGCTTGGAGTCTTGGGGCGCCTGACGGGGACGCGTTGCAGCGGGAGCGGGCTGTGGATCTCGTCGCCAGGATCGTTGCGGCGGTGCGGGTTCCGGTCAGCGCCGACATCGAGACCGGGTTCGGGGACACGGCCGCCGAGGTCGGGGAGACGGTGCGGGCCGTTGCCGAGGCCGGGGCCTCCGGGGTCAACCTCGAGGACGGACTTGGTGCTGGGCAACGGGATGTCGAGGAGCAGGCGGAGCGGTATGCGGCTGCTCGGGAGGCTGCGCCCGGGATTTACGTCAACGCTCGGATCGACACGTTCCTGCGGCAGGTCGGGGATCCGGCTGACCGGCTCGAGCGGACGCTCGTGAGGGCGAAGAGGTTTGTTGAGGCTGGGGCCAGCGGTGTTTTCGTGCCCGGGGTGGGTGACATCGAGACGATCTCGGCGCTGGCCGAGGGGATTGCGGTGCCGCTCAACGTGTTGGTGGGGCCTGGCTCGCCCGCCGTCGGCGAACTCGCGAGGGCGGGCGTGGCGCGGGTCAGTCTCGGCTCTGCGGTGGCCGAGGCCGCCTACGCCGTTGCCAGGCGGGCAGCGGAGGAGATGCTGACCAAGGGCACTTACGGCAGCGTTGAGGACGCCATTGCTTATGGCGAGCTCAACGCGTTGTTCGGGCGTTAGCGCTTCTTGCTGCGGAGCTTGCGCAGCAGTTGTTCGGCCTGCGCGCGCCTGCGCGGGTCCTGCGCCATCTGCCGTGCCTTCGCTTGCAGTTTGTGGCCCTGCGGGCTGCGCAGGAACCTGGTGATCTTGTCCATGAAGCCGGCCATCGGTCCTCCAGGTGTCCGTTACGTCCATTTCAACGGACGAAACCGTCCCGAGAGTTCCCGAGGGTCACACCGGCGAAACCGTGATGCCCAGCGCGCCGGGGCCCACGTGGGCTCCGATGGCCGAGCTGACCTGGGTCAGCATGAACTGGCGGACGTTGGGGACCTTGCGGCGCAACGTGCGGAGCAGGCGGGAGGCCTTCTCCTCGGCGTCGAAGTGCTCCACGGCCACGTCGACGGTGTCGGTGCCCGCGCGCTTGATCGCGATGTCGATCATGCGGTTGAGTGCGCGGTCCGCGCCGATCACCTTGTCCAGCGGGGTGATCTGGCCGTCGGCCATGGTCAGCAGCGGCTTCATGGACAGCATGCCGCCGACCATCGCGGCCGCCGCGCCGATCTTGCCGCCTCGGCGCAGGTACTCGAGGGTGTCCACGTAGATCAGCTCGGTGGACCTGTCGAAACGGCGCTGCGCGGTCGCGAGCACCTTCTCCACGCTGCCGCCCGCCTCTGCCACCTTGGCTGCGGCCTGGACGGCGTAGCCGATGCTCATCCCGCAGGTGTGCGTGTCGATCACGTGCACCGGCACGCGGACCTTGGCGGCGGCCTCGCGGGCCGCCTCCACCGTCGCGGACTGGCGGCTCGACACGTGCACGGACACGATCGAGCGAACGCCTTGCGCCGCAAGTTCGTTGTACGTCCAGAAGAACGCGTTCGGATCCGGTGGGATCGTCGCCACGGGCACGTTCGAGCGCATGGCCGAGACCAGGTCGGGGACCGGGATGCGGGACTCGTCGTCGGTGTGGTCGCCGATCCGCACCTGGATCTGCACCACTTCGATGCCGAGTCGATCAGTCAGCTGCGCCGGGAGACAAGCGGTGGAGTCTGTCACGATCGCTACTCGCCGGTACATGTCAGCGCAGCCTAGTCCCTCGAATGGGTTAAGTCTCAGTTGGTGGCGTTAACGGGTGATAACTGTCACGCTAGCGGGGTGCTTGCTCCTGTTTGCAGGGGAGCTACTGGCGGGTAACATCCGGGTGATGGCAGGGTCGTGAACACCCGGCGGCGCAGTTCTAAAGTCCTCTGCGTAAGCGTCGCCGCCCGTCCGCAGGAGGTCGAAGAGGACCTATGAACATTGTTGTCCTGGTCAAGCAGGTGCCTGACACCTGGTCCGAGCGCAAGCTCACCGACGCCGACCACACCCTTGACCGCGAGTCCGCGGATGCCGTGCTCGACGAGATCAACGAGCGCGCCGTCGAAGAGGCCCTGCAGCTGCAGGAGGCCCACGGCGGCGAGGTGACCGTGATCGCGATGGGTCCCGACCGCGCCACCGACGCCATCCGCAAGGCGCTGTCGATGGGTGCCGACAAGGCGATCCACGTCAACGACGAGGCGTTGCACGGTTCGGACGTGCTGGCGACGGCGAAGGTCCTCGCGAAGGCGATCGGCACGGTCGAGAACGTCGACCTGGTCATCGCGGGCAACGAGGCGACCGACGGCCGCGCGGGCGCTGTCCCGGCCATCCTCGCCGAGCTGCTCGGCCTGCCGCAGGTCACCCAGCTGCGCAAGGTCACCGTCGAGGGCACGACGATCAAGGGCGAGCGCGAGACCGACGAGGGCGTCGCGTTCCTCGAGGCCTCGCTCCCGGCCGTCGTCTCCGTGACGGAGAAGATCAACGAGCCGCGGTACCCGTCCTTCAAGGGCATCATGGCCGCGAAGAAGAAGCCCGTCTCCACGCTCACCGTGGCGGACCTGGGCATCGACGCCTCCGAGGTCGGCCTGTCCGGCGCGTACACCCAGGTGCAGGAGGCTTCGCCGAAGCCGCCGCGCAGCGCGGGTCAGCGCGTCGAGGACGGTGGCGACGGCGGTGCCAAGATCGCCGAGTTCCTCGTCGGCCAGAAGCTCATCTGAGGGAGGGGAAGACATGTCTGAGGTACTGGTTCTCGTCGACCACGTCGACGGCGAGGTCAAGAAGGTCAGCTACGAGCTGCTGACGGCCGCGCGTCGCCTGGGCACCCCGTCCGCAGTGGTCGTGGGCGCCGCTGGCACCGCGTCGAAGATCCGCGAGTCGCTCGGCAAGTACGGCGCCGCGAAGGTTTACGCCGTCGAGTCCGACGACGCCGCCAACTACCTGGTGACGCCGAAGGTCGACGCTCTCGCCGCCCTGGCCCCGAACGCGTCCGCGGTGCTCGTCTCCGCGACGATCGAGGGCAAGGAGGTCGCGGGCCGTCTCGCCGTGCGCATCGACTCCGGCTGGCTCGTCGACGTCGTGGACGTCGAGGCCGACGGCACCGGCGTGCAGTCCATCTTCGGTGGCGCGTTCGTCGTCAAGGCGAAGGTCAGCAAGGGCACCCCGGTCATCACGGTCCGCCCCGGCGGCGTCGAGTCCGAGGAGTCCGCGGCGGACGCCGTGCTGGACGAGTCGGTCTCCATCTCCGTGGACGCCGCCAAGTCCGCGAAGGTCACCTCGCGGGAGGCCGTCGTCGGTGGCGACCGCCCGGAGCTGACCGAGGCCTCGGTCGTCGTCTCGGGTGGCCGCGGCGTCGGCTCGGCCGAGAAGTTCTCGACCGTCGAGGAGCTCGCGGACTCGCTCGGCGCCGCCGTCGGTGCCTCGCGCGCCGCCGTCGACTCCGGCTACTACCCGCACCAGTTCCAGGTGGGCCAGACGGGCAAGACGGTCTCGCCGCAGCTGTACGTGGCGCTGGGCATCTCCGGTGCGATCCAGCACCGCGCGGGCATGCAGACCTCGAAGACGATCGTCGCGGTCAACAAGGACCCCGAGGCCCCGATCTTCGAGATCGCCGACTTCGGCGTGGTGGGCGACCTGTTCAACGTCGCCCCGCAGCTGACCGAAGAGGTCAAGAAGCGCAAGGGCTGAGCACCACTCGGCTCACGGACCGAACGGCCGTCCCACCTCGATGGGGGCGGCCGTTCGCCGTTTCTCAGGTGGACGGCGCAAATCCCGCGAGGCGGCGGCCACGCCGTTGCTATCAGTGACCGTGTCCGGCCTGGGGCAGGCCGGCGGCAACCTCGACATCGCGATCTGGGGCGACGTCGACTTCCCCGCCGTGCTACGGACACTCGCGGTGGAGTTCGTGGACGCGGGCGTGCCGGGCGACGCCGAGTTCCAGCTCGTCGGCGAGAACCGGCGCGTGGCCCTCCGGTCGCTGTGCGGCGCATGATGTGCTGAAACAGGCCGGAACGTGGCACTTGTGACCGTCTCGCAACCGGATTCCGCCCATATCACCCTGGCAGTGGCACGGACTACCCGGGGTTAACCCACCTGCCACTGACCGGACATCGTTCTGACCTGCTGTCATTCGCCAACCCGGCTTCACCCTGGTCTGCATGACGCAGCCGGAACTGCTTGTCAGCACCCCTGTCCAGCAGGACAAGGACGCCCCCCGCTACTCCCTTCTCGTCGCCCGTGACAGCGAAGAAGTCGTCGCCGCGCAGAGACTGCGCTACGAGGTGTTCGCCGGTGAGATGGGGGCGACGCTGCACACCAGCGTGCCCGGCCACGACGTCGACGAGTTCGACGCGCACTGCGACCACCTGGTGGTCCGCGACGACCGCACCGGCGAGATCGTCGGCGGCTACCGGATGCTGCCGCCGGAGCGCGCGCGGGAGGCCGGGCGCCTCTACAGCGACGGCGAGTTCGACCTCACGAACCTGAACGACATCCGCAGCTCCACGGTCGAGACCGGCCGCTCGTGCGTGCACCCCGACCACCGCAACGGCGCCGTCGTCAGCCTCGTCTGGGCCGGCATCGCCCGCTACATGCTGCTGAGCGGCCACAAGTGGCTCGTCGGGTGCGCCTCGATCCCGCTGCAGGACGGTGGCAGCTTCGCCGCCGGTGTGTGGGACACGGTGCACGCCAAGCACTACGCGCCCGAGCAGTACCGCGTCACGCCGCACAACCCGTGGGACGTCGACGCCATCGCGCGGCCGGCGAAGACCGTGGTGCCGCCGCTGCTCAAGGGCTACCTGCGGCTCGGCGCCAAGATCTGCGGACGCCCCGCGCTCGACGCGGACTTCGGCGTCGCGGACCTCTTCATCCTGCTCGGCATGGACCACGTGGACCAGCGCTATCTGAAGTTCTTCCTGGGGGAGACGTCATGAGTCACGCCTGGATGCCTTCGTCGCCGTGCGGTGACGGGTGTGTCGGCCACGCGCCGGGTGAGGTCGGGAAGCTCCGGCAGACCTGGCGCGCGGTCACGGCGGTCACCGCGATCCTGTGCGGGGCGTGGATCGCGCTGGCGCTGCTGCTGCCCAGCAAGCAGCGCGAAAGCGTGGTGCGCCTGTGGTTCCACGCCGTGCTGCGGGCGTTCGGCGTGCGGCTCGAGGTGCACGGCGCGCGGAAGTTCCAGGCGGTGCCGAAGCGCGGGGTGCTCGTCGCGAGCAACCACGTGTCGTGGCTCGACGAGCTCGCGATCGACTCGGTGCAGCCGATCAAGCTCGTCGCCAAGAAGGACATCAAGAGCTGGCCGGTGCTCGGCCCGATCATCACCGCGGCCGGAACGGTCTACCTCGACCGCGAGAAGCTGCGCGACCTGCCGCGGACCGTCAGCGAGCTCACGGAGACGTTGCGCGGCGGCAGCGCCGTCGGCATCCACGCCGAGGGAACGACGTGGTGCGGGCTCGCGTCCGGCCACTACAAGCCGGCGCTGTTCCAGGCCGCCCTGGACGCCGGTGTGCCGGTGCGGCCGATCGTGCTGCGCTACCGGATCGGCGAGCACCTGACGACGCAGCCCGCGTTCATCGGCAGCGACACCCTGGTCGACTCGATCCGCCGGGTGCTGAAGGTCCGCGATCTGGTCGTCGAGGTCCACGTGTTGGACGAGATCGCTCCCGGCCGTGCCGCCACTCGTCGCGAGCTGGCGAAACTTGCCGAAGAGCAATCAAACCGCTTGACCTCGACCGAACTGGAGATTGCACCATCTACAGGTGACTCTCACCGCGCCCGCACCATCACGCCTCTGGTCGCCTGAACGCCGCTGGCCCACGACGGGCATCCTGCTGCTGGTCACCCTCCTCGCCTTCGAGGCGATGGGGGTCGGCACGGCGATGCCCACCATGGTCCGCGAACTCCAGGGCGAGGCGCTGTACGCGTGGCCGTTCCTCGCGAACCTCGCGGCGAGCGTCATGGCGACGGTCTTCTCCGGACGGCTCTCCGACCGCAGGGGGCCGAGGCCCGCGATCCTGATCGGCGTCGCGCTGTTCCTCGCGGGCCTGGTCGTCGCCGGTGTCGCCGAGAACATGGCGGTGCTGCTCGCCGGCCGGGTATTGCAGGGGTTCGGCGCCGGGTTCCTCATCGTCGCGGTCTACGTGCTGATCGCGCTCGTCTACCCGGAGGCCGACCGGCCGGCGGTGTTCGGCGCGCTGTCCGCGGCCTGGGTCGTGCCGTCGCTGGTGGGGCCGGCGGTCGCGGGCTGGGCGACCGAGCAGTTCACGTGGCGGCTGGTGTTCCTCGCCATCGTGCCGTTGGTGCTTCTCGGCAGCGTGCTGCTCGTGCCCGTCCTCAGGAAGCTTCCGCCGCACGCCGAGACGCCACCGCAACGCAAGCACCTGCCCCTCGCCGCCGTGGCCGTCGGTCTGGGCGTGGCAGGCCTCAGCTGGTCGTTGCAGCACCGCACGTGGTGGATGCTCGCCGCGTCGCTGCTGCTGCTCGCACCCGCGCTGCGCATCCTGCTGCCCAAGGGCACGCTCATCGCACGGCGCGGCCTGCCGGTCACGATCCTCGCGCGCGGGTTGCTCGCGGGCACGTTCTTCGCCGTCGAGGGCTTCATCCCGCTGACGCTGACCGTCGTGCACGGCTACTCGCCGCTGGAGGCGGGCATCCCGCTCACGCTGAGCGCGCTCGGCTGGGCCGGCGCGTCGATGTGGGCGTCGCGGCACCCCGAGATCGAGCGGTACACGCTCGTCCGCACCGGGTTCCTGTTCAGTGCGACGGGCATCGCGGCCGTGACGCTCATCGCACCCACCTGGGGGCCCGCCGTCCTCACGCCCGCGCTGTGGGCCATCGCCGGAGCGGGCATGGGCATGGCGACGTCGAGCGTCGGCGTGCTGATGATGGCCGCATCACCCGAGGCCGACCGGGGTTTCAACTCCGCCGCGCTGCAGATCTCGGACATGCTCTTCTCGGCGACCATGATCGGACTCGGCGGCGTGCTCGTCGTGGCGACGGCGCCGACCGCGGGCGTGGTGGTGCTCAACCTGGCGATGGCGGCGTTGGCCGTGGTGGGAGCGATTCTGACCGGGCCCCGCATGCGGGCTACCCTTGAGTCCTGATGGCTTATCTCGACCACGCGGCCACGACCCCCATGCACCCGCAGGCGGTCGCGGCCATGACCGAGGCGTTGTCCACCACGGGCAACGCCTCGTCGCTGCACACCTCCGGCAGGCGGGCGCGGCGCGCTGTCGAGGAGGCCCGCGAGAACATCGCCGACGCCCTGGGCGCCCGGCCGTCCGAGGTGCTCTTCACCGGCGGCGGCACGGAGAGCGACAACCTCGCGGTCAAGGGGATCTACTGGGCGAGCGGCCGCCGGCGCGTGCTGGCCTCCGCCGTCGAGCACCACGCCGTGCTGGACGCCGTCGAGTGGCTGGAGCAGCAGGGCGCCGAGGTCACCTGGCTGCCCACCGACCACCACGGCCGGGTGTCCGCCGCGTCGGTCGAGGAAGCCCTGGACGACGACGTCGCGCTCGTCACCACGATGTGGGCGAACAACGAGGTCGGCACCATCAACCCCGTGCACGACATCGCCGCCGTGTGCGCCGCACGCGGTGTGCCGTTCCACACGGACGCGGTGCAGGCCGTAGGCGCGGTGCCGGTGTCCTTCGCCGAGTCGGGCGCTTCGGCGTTGACGATGACGGGCCACAAGGTCGGCGGCCCCTACGGCGTGGGCGTGCTGCTGCTGGCGCGTGATGTGAAGGCCACGCCGTTGATGCACGGCGGAGGCCAGGAACGCGACGTGCGTTCCGGCACGCTGGACGTGCCGTCGATCGTCGGCCTTGCCCGCGCCGTGCGGATCTCCGTCGAGGAACAGGCTTCTCGTGCCGTGGAGATCGCAGCGCTGCGCGACGAGCTGATCGCGTCCGTGCGCGCGGTCGTGCCGGACGTGATCGTGAACGGCGACCCGGTGGACCGCCTGCCCGGCAACGCACACCTGACGTTCCCCGGCTGCGAGGGCGACAGCCTCCTGATGCTGCTGGACGCGCGCGGCGTCGAGTGCTCGACGGGCTCCGCCTGCACGGCCGGGGTCGCGCAACCGTCGCACGTGCTGCTGGCGATGGGCGTCGAACCGTCGCTGGCCCGCGGCTCCCTGAGGTTCTCGCTCGGGCACACGTCGACGCACGCCGACGTCGAGAAGCTGGTGTCGGTCATCGGACCGGTGGTGGAGAGGGCCCGCACGGCGGGTCTGGCAGGTATGAGGCGTTCCCGGAAGGTGGTCAAGCAGTGAAGGTCCTCGCGGCGATGAGCGGTGGTGTCGATTCCGCGGTGGCGGCGGCGCGCGCCGTCGAAGCGGGACACGACGTCACGGGCGTGCACCTCGCGTTGTCGGCGAAGCCGGGCACGTTGCGCACGGGCGCCCGTGGTTGCTGCACGATCGAGGACGCGCACGACGCCCGTCGCGCCGCGGACCTGATGGGCATCCCGTTCTACGTCTGGGACTTCGCCGAGCGCTTCACCGAAGAGGTCGTCGAGGACTTCGTCGCCGAGTACGCGGCGGGCCGCACGCCGAACCCGTGCCTGCGCTGCAACGAGCGGATCAAGTTCGAGGCGTTGCTGGACAAGGCGATCGCGCTGGGCTTCGACGCCGTCTGCACCGGCCACTACGCGCGGCTGGAGATGGTCGGCGGCCGTCCCGAGCTGCGCCGTTCCGCCGACCTGGGCAAGGACCAGTCGTACGTGCTGGCGTCGCTGACGGCCGAGCAGCTCTCGCACGCCATGTTCCCGCTGGGCGACACGACGAAGGACGACGTGCGCGTCGAGGCAGCGTCGCGTGGCCTGTCCGTGGCCAAGAAGCCGGACAGCCACGACATCTGCTTCATCCCGGACGGCGACACGCAGAAGTTCCTCGCCGGTCGCATGGAGACCAAGCCGGGCCTGCTGATCGACGACGCCACCGGTGCGGTGCTGGGCCGGCACGCGGGCGTGCACGAGTTCACCGTGGGGCAGCGCAAGGGGTTGGGCCTCGACGGTCCCGCTCCTGATGGCAGGCCGCGGTACGTGCTGTCGCTGGAGCCGGTGTCCGGCAACGTCCGGGTCGGCGCGGTCGAGAAGCTCGCCGTGACGGGGATTTCCGCTTCCTCGCCGGTCGCCCACGTGGCGATCGACGGACCTGTCGAGTGCGTCGCCCAGGTGCGCGCGCACGGCGGCACGGCCCCGGCCGTCGCCGAGCTGGTCGACGGGGTGCTGCAGGTGCAGCTGCGGGAGCCGTTGAAGGGCGTCGCGCCCGGTCAGGCCGTGGCGATCTACCGCGAGGACGCGGCGGGCGACGTCGTGCTGGCCAGCGCGACGATCGACGCGACGAGCTAAATCGCTTGTAGGGCACGGGAAGCGGATCTAGCGTTCGCTGTGTGACGTTCATTGACACGGAGTTCGACCTCGCCGCGCGGGCTCGCACCGCGTTTCGGTGCTTCGTCAGCCCGGCCGAGCGGCGGAAGCTGAACGGTCAGGCCCGTCGCGACGAGATGCCGGTGTGGGTGGTGTCGCCGTTGCGCAGGCTCGGTGCGCGCCGGTTCCGCCGCTCTAGCTGGGACGCCACTCCGAGTTCGCTCCGCACAGGAGCACGCAGGGCAGCTCAGTCGTCACGTCGCCCCTGAGGAACGACGCGAACGCCGCCGCGCCCGCCGGTTCGACCGCGATCCGGAACTCCTCCCACAGCCGATCCCGTGCGGCCAGGATCTCGTCGTCCGTGACGAGCTTCGACGAAACGTGGTGGCGCTGGAGGATTTCCAGCGACAGCGAACCGGCGCGCGTGGCGCCCAGCGCGTCGGCGGCGATCGAGCTCACCACGGAGTCGACGGGTTCGCCGGCTTCCAGCGCGTTGTGCATGGCGCGGCAGTTCTCGGGCTCCACGGCGACGATGTGGCGTCCACCCGACGCCAGCGCCGCCCCGGCGACCAGGCCACCTCCGCCGACCGCGACGAAGATCGTGTCGACGTCGGGGGCGTCCTCGACGATCTCCTGGGTGACCGTGGCCTGACCCTCGATGACGGGCAGCGCGTTGTAGGCCTCGACGTACGGGAGGTCGAGCTCGCGGGCGGCCGTCGCGGCCTCGGCGTAGGTGGTGCCGTGCCGGATCAGCTTGGCGCCCAACGCTTCGATGCGGCGCGTCTTCGGCTCGGGAGCCGTCACGGGGACGAAGACGGTGGCGTGCGCGCCCAGGAGCTGGGCGGCCTGGGCCACCGCGATGCCGTGGTTGCCGCCGGACGCCGTGACGACCGCGGAGGCGTTCAGCGCCAGCAGGGTGTTGACGGCGCCGCGGAGCTTGAAGGAGCCGGTGAGCTGCAGGTGCTCCAGCTTGAGCACGAGCGGGCGGCCGTCCACCGCGGTGCGCATGATCGGGGTGCGGCGGACGTACTGCGACAACGTTCTCATGACACCAGCTTCCACAAGAACTGGACCAGAGTCACGATGCCCAGCAGGAAACACACCAGGAAGAACGTGCCTCCCGCCATCACGATCAGGCAGGCACCCCACGACGTCTCCTCGTTCGGGGTGGCGTCGAGCTCGTGCTGGATCTCCAGCCGCGCCTCGGAGTAGAGGGCCGCGAGGCGCGTGCGGGCCGTCTCGGTCGGGGCCTCGTCGACGCGGCCCTGCCAGGAGAGCGCGACCAGGCGTGCCTCGGCCCGGCGGTAGGCGCGTTCGAACGCCTCCAGCTCGGCCGGGTCGCGCTCTTCCGCGAGGTACGTCCACCGGCCGGCCTGCGCGGGCTGGCCGAGGACCCGGTAGACCTCGCCCAGGCGTTCGCGGAGGTCGAGCCGCTGCGGGTAGGTGCCGACGAGCCCGGCGATGCGTTGACGTGCGCGAAGCACGCTGGCGAGGTCGCCTCGTCGCATCTCCTCGGCCGCTTTGTGGAGCGTCAGCTCTACCGGCATGAAGATTAGTTTTGCAGGTAGGGCTAGCTTTGACCCGTGTTCGGCCTATCGCTGCTGGTCTCCGGCCTCGCCTGGTGGCTGGGTCTGTACCTGCTCGCTCGCGACCCCCGCAAGCCGCTGCTGTGGTGGGCAGGCGTGGGCATGATCGGCTATTCGGCCGCCGTCGTCGTGCCACATCCCGTGGTCATCGGGGTGCCGGCGCTCGCCTGGACGGGGGCGATCGTGTTGCTCGCCCGTCCCGAGTTGATCAGCTGGTGGCTCTGGGCGGTGGTGCCGTTCTTCGCGGCCTCGTTCTTCGTCCCATGGGTCGTATTGCTTCCTTTGGCCACAGTCACCGTCCTAGCCATAAGAAAACGTGCTTACTTTTCACTCGTTGGGGTGATGTTCGGGCTCTCGGCGGGCGCCTTCCTGCTGGGTCTGCTTCCCGACGCCATCACGCTGCCGTCGCTCGGGGTCGACGTCGTGATCTTCGGCGTGCTGGTCGCCATCACCGACGCCGTCGAAGAGGGTGAGGCGATCCGCGCGGACATGCTGCGCTCGCTGGTCATCGCGGGATTCACGGCGGTGCTGTTCGGGTCGCAGGTGATCTTCTTCGGCGGCCCGGACCTGCTCGTGTTCACGACCGTGGCCGCCGCGATCGCCGTCCAGGTGCTCGCGAACCCGCTGGCGTCGGTGGTCGACCGCCTCGCCGTGCCCGCGGTCGCCGCCGAACGGGCCTCGTTGCGCGAAGCCGTCGAGTCGCTGCCCAAACGGCGGCCGCTGGTGACCGAGGACGAGGCGGAGTTCGCCAAGCTCACCCGCAAGGCTTTGAGCCATTACGGTGATCTCGGAAAGCTCGTCGCGAGCCCGTTGATCGCGTTGACCGAGGACGGACCGCCGCTGGACCGGGCCGCGCAGCTCAAAAGCATGCTCTTGGCCAGCATTCAACGGCTGAAGCCCGCCGGTGGCGAGTTCGGCACCAGCGACGAATGGCGTTACTACAACGCCGTCTACTTCTACTACGTCAAGGGAATCCGGCCGTACTCGGTCCGGACCAAGCGCGAGGACCTCGACGCCGAGGACCGCCGCGCCCTGCAGTGGTTCGTGACGCAGGTGCCCGAACGAACCCTCCACAACTGGCAGAACGCCGCCGCGCGCCTGGTCGCGGCGGACCTGATGGCAGGAGTTGGCAGCGCATAGCGTGGCTTTGGCAGCGTCGCGGCGGCCACAGTCGGGCCATGTTGAAATTCGCCTTGAAACTCGACGGTGTCGCTTCCGTCAGCCTGGGCCTGCTGACCCTCCTGATCCGCCCGGAGGTGGGAATTCCGGTCGGCTGGCAGATCGGACTCGGTGCTTTCTGCGTGGTTTACGGGATCGGCGTGTTCGCTTTGGGGACCCGCGCCGTTCCGGACCGCCGAATCGTGCTGCTCGTCATCATCGGAAACGCCGTGTGGGCGCTCGACAGCGTTCTCACCGCCGAACTGAAGTGGTTCCCGCTCACCGACATGGGCGTCGCACTCGTGCTCGCCCAGGGCCTCGCCGTGCTCGGGTTCGCCGTCCTGCAGTTCGTCGGCCTCAGGCGCGCGGCGTCTGATCCTTCAGCGTCCGCGAACGTCCCCGGAACTCAGCCACGATCTCGGTCCCACGCCTGACCGTGATGTCGTAGATGCCGCTGCGGCCGAACCGGGTCCGTTCCACCGCCTCCGCCACCAGCTCGTCGCCCTCGTGCACGGGCCGGATGAAGTCGATCTCGGCCGTGGCGGCGACGGTGACGGACCCGGCCCTGTTGCAGGCGCACGCGAACGCCGTGTCCGCGAGCAGGAAGAGGTAACCGCCGTGCGCGATGCCGTGGCCGTTGATCATGTTCGCCGCGACCGTCATCCGCAGCAGCGCGTAGCCGTCGCGCAGCTCGATCGGAGCTATGCCAAGGCCGGTCGAGGCCTTGTCCGCGGCCAACATCTCAGCAGGACCATTCATTCGTGGCAGCGTAATCACCCTGGCGGTGGTGTCACGCAGCGTTCGGGTCGCCTTACTGTCCGAATGCATGATCGTTCAACATCGGAGGTGGTCACGATGGGTGGTTGTTCTTGCTGCGGCGGGTGCACGGGTCCGGGCTGCGGATGCTGCAGCTCCTGCTGAGCGCCTTGATGAAGTGAAGAAGGCCGTTGCGGGACACACGTTCCCGCAACGGCCTTCGTTCAGCTAGGCGTCCCGGACATCAGTTCCGTGCTCGGCGAACGCCTTGAAGTCCTGCATGTGCACCAGTGACTGCTTGCGGAACGAGCCGGGCATCAACAGCCCCACGAGCCGCATCATCACGCCGTCGAACCGGTACTCGCTCTCCTGCTCCCAGAGCGTCGTCTCCGGCCCGGCCTCGGTGAGCCGGTCGCGGTTGGCGCTCCACATGCCCTTGCCGACGATCTCGCGTTCGAAGTGCACGACGCTGTCCGCGGGGATGTCGTGCAGGTCCTGCGGTTCGCGCCGGGTGATGGTCTCGGTGGCCTCGAACTCCTGCTGCCCCATCTTCAGCACGACCCGAGACTTGGTGCCGACCTCGCCGTGCACCCCGCTCACCGGCTCGTGCACGACCAGACCCCGCAACCACAGGGGCATGGTCGCGGGGTCGGCGAGCAGTTGGACCGTCTTCTCGCGCGGTAGAGCGATCTCGATCGAGACGGTGTACTTCATGGCCGGTCAGACTTCTTCGCGAGGAGCAGCACGGGGCGGAGTTCGGTGAGCGCCGCGATGACGGCCGCGGCACCGCTTCGGGTGTCCTCGTCCCTGGTGGGGTCGTCCACGAGGGCCTGACACGTCGCCACGGCCGCGTCCCGTTCGCTCTCGTACACGACGAGCGTCGAGCAGAGCGTGGTGTAGAGGTGGTCGACGTGGTCGTCGCCGGCCCGCGCGGCGCCGGCGCAGACGATGGCCAACGTCTCGGCGTCGCCACGGCGGACCAGCGCCTCGGTCGTCTCGTCGGTCACGGAGGTGTCCGCGGCGTCCAGCACCAGGTCCAGGAGCTTTCGGCGGGCGGCCGGGACGTCGGTGAAGCTCGCCAGACCGCGTCCGGCGTCGGCCCTGTCCTGGCAGTCAGAGCTGACCGCGAGCCTGAGCAACGCGGTCACCACGGCCTGTCGTGCGTCAACGTCCACGGCTGGATCGTGCACGTGCGTCCGGGTTCCTGCCCACCGCATTTCGCGCGGCGGGCAAGAACCCGGACGGTCGGGTCAGCCCGTGTAGGTCTTGAACAGGTTCGTGAACTCCCAGTTGGCCTGCGAGATCCCGCTGCACGTCGGCGACACGCCGCCACCGGGGCAGCCCTTGTCGCGGCCCGCGGACCAGAACGCGACACGGCCGACCTTGTTGGCCTTGGCGAAGGCGATGACCTTGCGTGCGTCGTCCTGCGTCGTCGTCGGACCCGTGTCGTTGCGTCCGATCATCGGCGTGAGACCCAGCAACGCCTTCAGTTGCGCGTCGGTCTTCGTCGGCCAGATGCCGCGCATCTGCCCGAGGGTGGCGTTGGAGGCGGCGACCATCGCGTCTCCCCAGTTGCCCGTGTAGCCGAAGTTCATCAGCATCGGGTTCACCAGGACGGTGACGCCCTTCGCGGCCGCGTCCTTCAGCACGTCGACCGAGTACGGGTCCATGCCGTAGTCCTGGCCCTGGATGCGCATCGTGTAGCTGACGGTGGTCTTGCGGACGTCCTGGAGCCTCTTCAGCGCCGCGTTGACCGTGGCCTGGGGGATGGTGGCCTCGACGTCCACGTCGATGCTGTTGGAGCCCACGGCGTCGAGCACCTTCACGTAGGCGTTGTACAGCGAGTCAACGGACGTGCAGACGTGTTCGAGGTACGGGCCCATGGCGCCGCCCGTCGCGACGATGACGCTGCCGCCCGCGGCCTTCAACGCCCGTGCGTCGTTCACGATGCGGCTGTCGTTCAACGGCACGGTGCCGCCCCACGCCGGGTCGCAGCCCGCCGAGGAACCCAGTGCGAACGCGAGCGTGAAGTGCTTCTGGCCAGTCGCGTTGGCCACGTCCATCAGGGACGGCGACGGCATCGTGATGTCGATGTACGGCGCGACGAGTGCGCTACCTGGCGTGGGCGGCACATCGGACGTCGTGGTGGTGGTCGGCCCCGTTGTCGTGGTCGTTGTCGTCGTGGTGGTGGTCGTCGTGCCACCACCACCGCCACACGGAACGCCGTTGAGCTTGCAGTTCGTGGGCAACGCGGAGCCGCTCACCAGGAAGCCGAAGCTGGTCGACGCGCCCGCGCCGACGTTGCCGTTGTACTCGCGGTTCGTGAACGTGTGGTGGTTGCCGCTGCTGGTCGCCGTGGCGTCCCAGTACGAGCCGAGCGTCGCGCCGGCGAGGTCGAACTCCAGCTTCCAGCCGGTCAGCGCGGTCGAACCGGCGCTGATCGTGAACTTGCCCTGGTAGCCGGAGCCCCAGGAGGAGTCCTGGCTGAACGCGGCGGACTCGCCGGCGGCCGAGGCGGTGGGAGCGATGGCGACGAGTCCTGCCACCAGTGCGGTGGCGGCCCCGGCGGCGAAAACGGCAAAGCGAGCCATCAGAGGTGTCCTTCCGGCAGGGGAGGAAGGGAGTGGTGCAGGACCACGGGGCGCGTCGCGGTCCTGCACCACGTACAGGGAGGCGCCCGCACGTTCAGCGCCTGCTCAATCACGGTAAGTGGCCTAGACCATAGCGTCAATGGGTCTAGACCTCTTCTGTCCGCCGGACAGTGGAACAATTCAGCGGGTGCGTGGAGCAACTGGAATCGGATCGCTGCCCGGAACCGACATCGACGAGGCGGCGAGGATCGTCGTCGGCGAGCTGCCGGAGCTGCCGCACGTGCCGGAACTGCCCGGCCGGGGTGTCGGCGCGGACATGATCGGCCGGACCGCCGGCCTGCTGGTCGACCTCGCGATCGAGGTCATCACCTCCGGCTACCGCGTGAACCCGCGGCCAGGCCGTGACCACCGGCGCGCCGTCGACCTGTTGCGCGGCGACCTCGACGCGTTCGACGAGGCGTTGGAACGTGCGGGCGCCACGCCCGACACGGTCAAGGTGCAGGCCGTCGGGCCGTGGACGCTCATGTCCAACATCGAACTGATGCGCGGCCATCGGGTGCTCACGGACCGCGGCGCCGTCAAGGAGTTCTCCGAGTCGCTCGCCGAGGGGCTGAGGCAGCACGCCGCCGAGGTCGCCAAGCGCACCAGGGCGAAGGTCGTCGTGCAGCTCGACGAACCGGGCCTGCCCGCCGTGCTGCAGGGCCTGCTGCCGACGCCGTCGAAGCTCGGCACCGTGCCCGCGGTGCCCGGTCCGGACGCTCGTGCGGTCCTTGCGACGGTCATCGAGGCGTTGGGCGACCACGAGGTGATGGTGCATTGCTGCGCGCCGCACCCGCCGTTGACGTTGCTGCGTGAAGCAGGCGCCACGGCGATCGCGTTCGACGCGACGTTGATCAAGGGTGCAGAGGCGCTGGACGAGATCGGCGAGACCTGGGAGGCGGGCACGACGCTCGCGCTCGGGCTGGTGCCGAGCCTCGACCCCGGCACGCCGGTGACGTTGAAGGACGTCGGGCAGCGGGCGTTCACCCTGGCCGACCGCCTCGGCTTCCCGCGCTCGATCCTCGCCGAGAAGGCGCTGCCCACTCCGACGTGCGGTCTGGCGGGTGCGACGTCCACGTGGGTCAAACGCGCGCTGTCGTTGACGCGGGACCTCTCCTCGTCGTTTTTGGAGCCGCCTGAGGGCTGGTGATGTCCGGTTTGGGCGGCTAGTCTGCTGCGAACTATTAGGAAACTTTCTTAACCGAAGGTCGATCGCCGAGGCCTGGACCGGGAGTTCCTCACCATGCGCATCAGACGTGCGGCCCTCGTGGCCGCTGTGCTCACCGGCGTGATCGTCACGCCCGCACAGGCCGACGCGGCCGCCGGGCACATCAGGCTGGACCAGATCGGGTTCGGCAACTCCGAGCAGAAGCACGCCTACGTGCTCGGTGGTGCCGCGAACACGAAGTTCTCCGTCGTGGACAGCCGCGGCCGGACCGTCCTGACCGGCAGGACCGGTGCGTCGACGGGCTCGTGGAGCGACAAGTACACCTCGGTGCACCCGATCGACTTCTCCGCGCTGAAGAAGTCCGGCACGTACCGGATCAAGGTCGGGTCCGCGACGTCGACGGAGTTCAAGGTCGACTCGCTGAAGAAGCTGTTCTCGCCGGTCGCGCACAACACCGTCGAGTTCTTCCAGGCGCAGCGCGACGGCGCCGACGTCATCCCGGGCAGGCTGAACCGCAAGCCCGCGCACCTCACCGACCGCGAGGCCCTGGTCTACGAGGCGCCGGTGTTCGCGGGCGAGGGCGGCGACCAGATCGCGGCACCGCTGAAGCCCACCGGTGCGAAGGTCGACCTCGAAGGCGGCTGGTTCGACGCCGGTGACTTCGTGAAGTTCACGCACGCCTCCTCGTACTCGACCGCGTCGATGCTGCTGGCGTTGCGCAACAAGCACGACGACGCGCTGTACGACGAGGCGCGGTTCGGCCTCAAGTGGCTCGACAAGGCGTTCGACGAGAAGACCGGCACGCTGTACGCGCAGGTCGGCATCGGCACCGGCTCCGAGGAGTTCGGCTTCGTCGGCGACCACGACGTGTGGCGCCTGCCCGAGGCCGACGACAAGCTGAACGTGAAGCCGGGCGACAGCGAGTACTACATCAAGCACCGCCCGGTGTTCCGCGCCAACGTCGCCGGCGAGAAGATCAGCCCGAACCTGGTCGGCCGCGTGTCGGGCTCGTTCGCGCTGGCCGCGCAGATCGAGGCGCGCAAGAACCCGCGCCTGGCCCGTGCGTACCTGGACAAGGCGGCGCAGCTGTTCGCACTGGCCAAGACCGAGAACGTCGGCGAGCTCGTGACGGCGTTCCCGCACGCGTACTACCCGGAAGAGTCGTGGACCGACGACATGGAGTTCGGCGCCACGCAGCTCGCGCTGGCCGCGAAGTCGTTGAACGACAAGCGCTACGGTCAGTTCGCGCGTGCCGCCACGCACTGGGCCAAGGAGTTCCTGGCCACGCAGGACCCGGACACCCTGAACGTCTACAACATCTCCGCCCTGGGTCACGCCGACCTCGCGCCGTTGCTGAAGAAGGGCATCCCGGGCGCCGAGGTGACCGAGAAGCAGATCGTCGGTGACATCCAGCGGCAGCTGAAGAAGGGCGCGGACGCGGCCAGGACCTCGCCGTTCCGCACCGCGGCCAACGTCGAGACCTGGGACGTCGGCTCGCGCACGTTCGGCTACATCACCACCGCCGCGCTGTACCAGAAGCTGACGGGCTCGAAGGAGTACCAGACCTTCGGCACGCAGCAGCGCGGCTTCGCCCTCGGCACCAACGCGTGGGGCACGTCCCTGATCGTCGGCGTCGGCGCGAAGTTCCCGGAGTGCCCGCACCACCAGGCCGCGAACCTGTCGGGCTCCCCGAACGGCGGCAAGAAGGTGCTGGTCGGCGCCGTCATCAACGGCCCGAACGACGCCTCGCTGTTCGGCGACCTCGGCGAGATGCCCGCGGGTTCCGTCGACTGCACCAAGCCGTACACGCTGGAGTTCAACTCCGCGAAGTCCGTGTTCGCCGACGACCTGCGCTCGTGGCCGAGCTCCGAACCGGCCATCGACTTCACGGCCACCGGCGTCCTCGGCTTCTCGCTGATCGCCACCTCCTGAGTGGCGCCGGCGCGAGCCCGGGTGTCCAATTCGGACTTGTGCTCAGGCTCGCGCTGGTTCTGGTGTTGCTCATGTCCGGCACGGCGCACGCCTTGCCGTCGAACGTGCTCTGCCGCGTACCCGGCGTGCACGACGCGGAGGTCATCCGCGTCGTGCACGCCGTCGGTCTTTCCCGGGGCGTGAGCGACAAGGTGATGCTCGCCGGCTTCGAGGCCGGGTGGGTGGAGTCGCACATGAACAACCTGGCGTGCGGCGACGCGGACTCGCTCGGCGTGTTCCAGCAGCGGCCCTCGATGGGGTGGGGCACGCCGGACCAGATCATGAACGTCACCTATGCGGCCGGCCGGTTCTTCGAACTCGCGGTGCGGATGGACCGCGAGCACCTCTCGCCCGGGTTGCTGGCGGATGCGGTGCAGCGGTCCTGCTGTCCGGAGCGCTACGACCAGGCCTTCGAACGTGCCTCGACGATGCTGCGGCAGGCCTGGCAAGGCGGTCCTGAAGTGGTCGGTGGCGTGGTCCACGTCGTTCAGGACGGCGACGTGTGGGCCGACGGAGTGCGGCTGACCACGTCGCAGGACTTCGTAGGACGGCCTTCGGTTGCCGGTGGTGTTGTGTATGCGCGAACGGCTCGAGGTGAGGTGCGCGCGCTGGTCGGCGGGACTTCGCGAGTGATGGCCTCGGGTGTGGCGGGGGACCCGGAGGCGGTGCTGCGTCCTGATGGGACGGTCGAGCTGTACGCGATCTTGGCCGACGGCAGCGTCGCGAAACTGTCGGACCTGCCTGCGATGATTGGGATGGGGACCGCATCCCCGCAGGGGGCCCGCCAGTCCGTATCGATTCCGCGCCGCAACGCGACGGGCGTGCCGAGCACGGATGCGGCGAGCGCGCCGAGCCAGTACACGGCGAACGAGCCAAGCCGACAGCAGGCAAGCGTGCCGAACGAACACGTGGCGGGCGTGCCGGACGAGCGTGCGGCAAGCGTGCTGGACGAGCGCGCGGCAGGCGTGTCGAACGAACGCGCGACGGGCGTGCCGGACGAACGCACGGCGGGCGTGCCGGACGAACGCGCGGCAGGCGTGCCGAACGGGCAAGTGGTGGGCACGCAGGACCACCGCGTGCCGGACGCGAGCGCGGCAACCGCACCGAGCCGGCACGAGCTGAGCGCTCAGAACCGGCAGCGAACGAGCAACCCGGTCTGGCAACCGCTGAGCCCACCCGCGTTCGCGACCGGCAAGCCGTCCGTCATCACCTACCCGGACGGCACCGCGGCCGTCTACGTCCGCTCCGGCGACGGCGACAAGCTGATGGCCACCGCCGCCGGCACCTGGCGCGAGATCGCGAACGGCCTCGAAGCCTCGCCCGAAGCGGTCCTCCGTCTGGACGGGACGGTGGGCGTCTACGCCCTCAAGGACGGACGCCCCCACCGCCTCACCACGACCTGGGAACCGTTGGCGGAAGGCCGTTTCATCGACACGGTCTCCGCCCAGCCCGACGGCACCGTCTACGCCCGCACTGCCGAGGGCAAGGTCGTCAAAGCCGGTTGAACGGCTCCGCGTACCGGAACGCCCCGGGCTCCACGTCCCCGAACAGCCGAGCCTGGAAGTGCGGCTCCCACGCGGGATCCGGCGGCAGGATCCCGAACGTCGACGCGAGCTGGAACCCGAATCGCGAGTAGTACTTGGGATCCCCCAACAGGATGACAGCCAGCTCACCCCGAGCCTCCGCGGCACCCAGCACCGCGTGCATGAGAGCCGACCCGATCCCGGACCGCTGGTGCGAAGGGTGCACCGCGATCGGCCCGAGTCCCAGCGCCGGCACCGACCCCACGTACCCGCGCGAGCACACCACGTGCCCCAGCACCGAGTCCTCCACCAGCGACAACTCGGGAATCCAGCCGGCGTCCGCCCGCAGCCAGTCGATCAGCGGAGCCTCAGGTCCGTCGGCAAAGGCAAGATTGGTGACGGCACGGATAGCGGAGATGTCTGCGGGTGTCTCCCGCCGGATCAGCATGACCCCGCACTGTGGCCAA
Source organism: Lentzea sp. CA-135723 (assembly GCF_050936595.1). NCBI lineage: Bacteria > Bacillati > Actinomycetota > Actinomycetes > Pseudonocardiales > Pseudonocardiaceae > Lentzea > Lentzea sp. CA-135723. Next base: position 7,190,746 of record NZ_JBNJMK010000001.1, read on the forward strand.
CGAAGTCGCCGTGCGCCACCCGATTTCCCACCCCATAATCCGCACCGTGGTCGCGAGACAGACCGTGATGGTGTGCGTACTGGCCGTGCTGGCTTATCTCGTCGTGTGGTGGGCAACGACAGAAGACGAAGAACCCAAACAGGCCACCCAGGCGTTCCTCACCGACTATTCGAAGGCGGAGAAGGGCAGCTGCGTGAGGTTCGACGGCCCCGGCGAGAACGATCTGGGCCTCACCGTCATCGACTGCGCGCAGCACAAAGCAGCGCTCAAGGTCGGCACGGTCCTCACCGACACCAGCGGCAAGTGCCCGAGAGGCGATTACAAGGTCCTGCGGGACACCCGGCACAACGCGGCGCTGTGCCTGCTGCCCAACGCAACCGAAGGCGACTGCTTCGAGTTGGACACCGATGACCTGCAACGGTCCGTGGTGTCCAAGTTCGACTGCGCGGCGCCACGGGCGAACGTGCAGGTGGTGGGCATAACGGCGGAAAGTTGCCCCGAAGAGGCCGAACTCGGTGTTCCCTATGCGGAGATGACGCTCTGCCTGAGGAGGGTGCGTTGATCGTCTTCGAGGGTCCGGCCGAGTTCGACGCCTGGCTGCACGAGAACGGCGCGAACGAGACCGAGCTGTGGATCAAGTACGCCAAGAAGGGTTCTGGCGTGCGGACGATCACCTACGACGAGGCGCTCGACGTCGCCTTGTGCCACGGGTGGATCGATGGGCTCGTACGGTCCGTGGACGAGTCCTACTACTCGCAGCGGTGGACGCCACGTAAGGCGCGCAGCAAGTGGTCCAAGCGCAACTGCGGCAAGGTCGAGGAGCTGATCGCGCAGGGCAAGATGCTGCCCGCGGGGCTCAAAGAGATCGAACGCGCCAAAGCGGACGGACGCTGGGACGCGGCCTACGCGGGACCTGCGACCATCGAGGTGCCGGACGACCTCACCAAAGCGCTCGACGCCAACCCCAAGGCCGCAGAGGCGTTCAAGGGGTTGAACAGTCAGAACAGGTACGCCGTGCTGCTGCGCATCCACGACGCGAAGAGGCCCGAGACACGGCAGAAACGCATCACTCAGTTCGTTGAAATGCTGGCGGAGGGCCGAAAGCTCTACCCTTGAGAATCATGAAGTGGTTCCGCCGCCGCAAAGCCGAAGACGTCGTCCCCGCTCACCTGCCGAACGCCGAGGAAGCCGCGCGACGCTTCTGGGAACGGTGGTTCGAGCTGGTGCCGGTGGTCAGCGCGGCGCTCGGCGACGGCGAACCGCACCGGGTCGAGGACGAGCTCGACGACCTCGTCCGCGGCCTGCACCCCGACCTGGTGTTCTCCCTCGAACAGGGCCACCTGGCGATGTACGCGCTGGTGGTCACCGGTCAGGAGGACCCGCGGCTGCGCCCGTACACCGACGCGTGGATCAACGCCGCGCCGCCGCCGGACATGGTGTGGGAGTTCCACGACTCCGTGCCGCCGGTGCCGGACCCGACCGAGGTGATCATCAACCTCGGCCAGACCCGGATGCGGCTCGGCGACTACCGCGTCGTGGCCCAGGTGGACGGTGACGTCGTCGACGTCGCGGTCTACCACCCGGCGCTCGCGGGCCTGACCGACCAGCAGCGGCAGACGATGACGTTCCTGCCCCTGGACGTCACTCTCGGCGAGCGGCTGGCGGGCGAACGGCTGCGGCGCGTGGAGACCGCCGAGCTGGAGCCGCAGGGCACGATCAGCCTCGTCGAGCTGCGGACCCTGGTGCGGGAACTCGCGGGGATTGCCGAGCTCTGAGAACTGTCAGACCTGCTCACTAAGCTGTGGGACGTGAGCAGCGAGAGCCTGGAAGACGTCCCCGCGGAGGTGCGCGAGCAGCACGCCGTGCTCGCGGAAGAGGTGCGTTCGCACCAGTTCCGCTACTACGTGCTGGACGACCCGATCGTCACCGATGGTGAGTTCGACGCGTTGTTGAAGCGGCTCGAGGCGATGGAGGCCGAGCATCCCGGCCTCGCGACGCCCGAGTCGCCGACGCAGCTCGTCGGCGGCACGTTCTCGACCGAGTTCAAGGCGGTCGACCACCTGGAGCGCATGCTCAGCCTCGACAACGTCTTCGCGCAGGACGAGCTGACGGCGTGGTTCGAGCGCGTGCGGAAGGAGATCGGCGAGGGCACGCACTTCCTGTGCGAGTTGAAGATCGACGGGCTCGCGATCAACCTGCTCTACGAGAAGGGCAAGCTCACCAGGGCGTTGACGCGGGGCGACGGCCGCACCGGCGAGGACGTGACGCTGAACGTCCGCACCATCAAGGACGTCCCCGTGGTGCTGGAGGGTTCCGCCGAGCACCCGGTGCCGGACCTGGTGGAGGTGCGCGGCGAGGTCTTCTTCGCGGTGGAGGACTTCCTGGCGCTCAACGCCTCGCTGGTCGAGCAGGGCAAGCCGCCGTTCGCGAACCCGCGCAACACGGCGGCCGGCTCGCTGCGGCAGAAGGACCCCAAGGTCACCGCCTCGCGCAAGCTCCGGATGATCTGCCACGGCATCGGCAAGACCGAGGGCTTCGAGGTCGCCAGCCAGTCCCTCGCGTACGAGGCGCTCAAGGCGTGGGGCCTGCCGACGTCCCCGCACACCGAGGTGCTCACGGACCCGGCCGCCGTGCGCGAGAAGGTCGAGTACTGGGGCGAGCACCGGCACGACGCCGTCCACGAGATCGACGGCCTGGTGGTCAAGGTCGACGAGGTGTCGCTGCAACGGCGGCTGGGCACGACGTCGCGGGCCCCGAGGTGGGCGATCGCGTACAAGTACCCGCCGGAGGAGGCCACGACCACGCTGCTCGACATCCAGGTCCAGGTGGGCCGCACGGGCCGGGTGACGCCGTTCGCCGTGATGGAACCGGTGAAGGTGGCCGGGTCGACGGTCGCGCGCGCCACGCTGCACAACGGGTCCGAGGTGAAGCGCAAGGGCGTGCTGATCGGCGACCGCATCGTCATCCGCAAGGCGGGCGACGTGATCCCCGAGGTGCTCGGCCCGGTGCTGGCGGCCCGTCCGGCCGACGCGCGCGAGTTCGAGATGCCGACGCGGTGCCCGGAGTGCAACTCGGTGCTGCGCCCCATGAAGGAGGGCGACGTCGACATCCGCTGCCCCAACGCCGAACGCTGCCCCGGCCAGCTGCGTGAACGCCTGGCGTACCTGGCCTCCCGCGCCGCGCTCGACATCGAGGTGCTCGGCTACGAGGCGGCCGCCGCGATCACGTCGTCCACGATCTACACCAACGAGGCCGACCTGTTCGACCTCGACGCGAACGCGTTGCGGCAGGTCGAGCGCTTCGTGACGATCAAGGGCGAGCTGTCCGCGAACGCGCTGAAGCTGATCGACAACCTGGAGGAGGCGAAGCAGCGTCCTCTGTGGAGGGTGCTGGTCGCGCTGTCCATCCGGCACGTGGGCCCGACGGCGGCCCGCGCGCTGGCCCAGGAGTTCGGCTCGATGGACGCGATCATCGAGGCCGAGGAGGAGGCGCTGGCCGGTGCGGAGGGCGTCGGGCAGACCATCGCCACCGCGGTCGTCGAGTGGCGCGAGACCGAGTGGCGCCAGGGCGTCGTCGAACGCTGGCGGGCCGCGGGCGTGCGGATGGAGGACGAGCGCGACGAGTCCATCGTGCGCAACCTCGAAGGCCTGTCCATCGTGGTCACCGGCTCGCTGACGGAGTACTCGCGCGACTCGGCGAAGGAGTCGATCCTCGCCCGCGGCGGCAAGGCGGCGGGCTCGGTCTCGAAGAAAACCGCTTTCGTCGTCGTCGGCGACTCACCAGGATCCAAGTACGACAAGGCCGTCTCGCTGAAGGTGCCCGTGCTCGACGAAGCGGGCTTCCGCGTCCTGCTGGAGCAGGGCCCGGACGCGGCGAGGGAAGTGGCCCTTCCGGTGGAAGAAGGTGCAGATGGCTGATCTGATCATTCGCCCGGCCGTGGAGGCCGATCTGCCCGCGATCGGCTCCCTGACGGTGGAGGCGTACCGCGCGGACGGCTTCGTGGGCGACCACGACGACTACGCGTCGCTCCTGGCGGACTCGGCGTCCCGCTTCCGCGACGCCTCGCTGCTCGTCGCCCAGGCCGAGTCGGGTGCGGTCCTGGGCTCGGTGACGGTCGTGCACCCCGGCACGCCCTACGCGGAGATCTCGCGGCCGGGCGAGCTGGAGTTCCGCATGCTGTCGGTCTCCGCCGCCGCGCGGGGCCGAGGCGTGGGGGAGGCCCTGGTGCGCGCCGTGATCGACGAGGCGCGCACGGCGGGCGCGACGCACGTCGTGCTGTCGTCGTCGGAGAAGATGCTGGCGGCGCACCGGTTGTACGAGCGGATGGGCTTCACGCGGTTACCGGAGCGCGACTGGTCCCCGTTACCGGGCCTGGAGCTGAGGGCCTACGCGTACGTGCTGCCGCTCTGAGAAGCCGGTGGCCGACGGTCGCGCACCGGTGCGGAGCAACCCGCGTTCGCGGCCGTGCGTCCTGTCGGGCAAGCGCCGCGGATGGGGGTTCGCGAATGAGATGGGTGGTTCTGCTCGTGGTCGCGGCGCTGCCGGCCGCGTCGGCCGCGCCGAGGCACCTGGCCGCCGACGATCACCGTCAGCTCGACGCCCTGACGCAGGTCTACCTGGAACGCCGGGCGGACAAGATCACCGTCCGTCCCCCGGCGCCGGGCTTCGGCGTGCCCGCGACCGAGGAGTTCGCGGCGCGGCTGCGCACCGACGAGGCCAAGCTGGCCGCACGGCGGGCGCGGCTCGGCGCACTCCCGTTCGGCGGCTACGCCAGGGCCGAGGTCGGCACCGAGCTGACGGGGGTCGCGGTGGGCGGGGACGGCAGCGCGGTCGTGCACGTCCAGGAGGTGACCCACCTGTACTTCGAGGAGCCGGGCGGTGTGCCGAGGAGCAGCTTCGGCTTCGGCCACGTGCTCGTCTTCGAGCGCGCCCCCGAGGGGTGGGTCCTGGCGGACGCGACGCCCGCACCGGGCTCGGTCTGCAAGATCCCGCCGGAGACGCAGTTCTGCGGGTACGGCTCAGAGCGATGAGATGATCCGCGCCCGCAGCTTGAGATCCCCCGCGGCCTGCTCGTACAGCAGGTCCCGCAACACCTCGGGCGGCAGCGCTCTCAGCACGTCCTTGAGCTCCACGTCCTCGGCGTCCGGCGGCGGCACCGTCTCGCCCCGGTCCAGCAGCACCAGCCCGACGGCCACGCAGTGCTTGCAGAAGAACCCCTCGGACCCGTGCGGGCAACTGCACGACCCGACCAGCAGCGTCCCCGACCACGACAGCTCCACCACGTAGGCGACCTCGTCACCCCCGCGCACCCGAGCGGCGACGTGCCGGCTGTGCACCCGCAGGGACAGCACGGACTCCCGGTACGTGAGCCCGCGCCAGTACGACTTGGTACCCGCGCGGTGCAACAGCAGCTCGGTGGTGAGGGTCGTCGACACGGGGGTCATCCAACCGGGTGACCGCAGAAAGGATCAACATGATCGCGATCGGCCCACTACAACCCGAGGACCGGCCGGCGTGGCAAGAGCTCTTCGAGGGCTACAACACCTTCTACGAACGAACCCTGCCTGCGGAAACCTATGACAAGAAGTGGCAGGCGTTCCAAGAGGACGAAAGCATCCACGCCCTATGCGCCCGCGACGACACCGGCACGGTGGTCGGCATCGTGCACTTCCTGCAGCACCCCAGCACCACCACCGACGACGTCTGCTACCTGCAGGACCTCTTCACCGCCCCCGAGGCGCGCGGCCGGGGCGTCGGCAGCGCGCTCATCGGGGCAGTGGCGGCCTGGGCGGAACAACGAGGCTGCTGCCGCGTCTACTGGCACACCAACGAGCGGAACGAGACCGCCAGAAGGCTCTACGACCAGCTGGCGCACCGCACGCCGTTCATCACCTACCGCCAGGACCTCTAACGGGCCGTGGCCTCCAGGTCCAGCAACGTCACGGCGGCGCGGAAGTACTTGTTGGTGCCCAGATCCCGCACCGTCTTGATGTTGAACGCGGCCTTGAGCTTCTCGGCATCGCCAGGGCTGACGCCCTGCAGCGCGTCCACCGGGGCGTCCAGGATCTCGGTGAGCGGCAGGTTCTCGTACGCCTTGTCGAGGAGCATGTCGAGGTTCACGGTGATGGCCATGATCTTCAAACCTCCAGCAGAAGTGGGGCGATCACGGCAGATTCTGGGGTCAGCCGGCGAATCCCGCAGAACTTGCCGCCGTCAGCGCTTCCGCTTGACCGCCACCACGATCACCGCGGCGATCGCGACCAGCCCGGCCACGCCGAGCGCCAGGTCGCCCATCGCCAGCGCGTCGTCCTGAGCCATCACCAGGGCCAGTCGCATGCGTTCAACGTAACCCTTGGAGCAACCCCGCGCCGAGGATTGTGTGGGACCGTATGAGGTGTGCTGCAAGCCTGTCTGAACGGCTCCCGCACAGCCGAGGAGCACCCGGCCCTGCCGCTCACCCCGGAGCGGCTGGCCGAGGACGCGGCCGACGTGGCCGCGTTGGGCGTCACGTCCGTGCACATCCACCCGAGAGACGTCATCGGCCTGCCGACCCTCGTGGGACCAGAGGTGGCCACCACGATCGCGACCGTCCGCGCCGCCGTGCCGGGCATCGAGATCAGCGTGTCCACCGACGTCCCCGGCAACCGCGGCACGCTGATCGCCAGCTGGGCGCCGCTCGCGACGGGCCGGCCGGACATCGCCGCCGTGCACCTCGACGACCCGGACTGGCGCGACCTCGTCCAGGCCCTGCACCAGGTCAACGTCAAGGTCGAGCTCGTCGTGACCACGCCGGCCCGGCTCGCCGACCTGCCGCCGGGCGTCAGCCGCGTCACCGTCACGGCGACGCGCGACACGGCCGAATCCCTGCTGGCCCTGGTGGAGCCGCTGGGCCTGCCGATCCTGCTGCACGGCAGGGACGACGAGGCGTGGCAGGTGCTCGACTACGCCGCACTGCTCGAACACCACGTGCGCATGGGGCTGGAAGACACGCTGCGGCTGCCAGACGGTCGCCGGGCCCGCAACAACGCCGAACTCGTCGCGCTCGCCAGGAAACGGCAACGGACCCGCGCCCCGAGCTGAGCCGAGCGCGTCAGCCGGCCGGGCGGTGTTCCAGCGGGCCGTTGTACGGATCACCCAGGACGTGGAGGCTCGCCGCGGTCACGGCGGCCTGGAACCGCACGGAGCGCACCTCGTACCCGCCCGGCATCGGACTGATCCGCAGGCTGTTCACCTCCGCGGGGAGGTCGGCGGCTCGCACGCCGCCGAAGACGACTTCTCGCACCGGCTCCTCCGACGAGCGGTAGCGCACCGTCTCACCGTTCTCCGCGAGGGTGAACCGCCACGGCAGGAACACGTCGGCCCAGCCCTCCGCCATCGCGACCAGCTCCAGGACGAGGCTTCGCACGTGCTCGGTCTCCCCGGCGAGGTCGTCGCGCAACGGCCCCAGGATCACCCGGCCACAGCGGGGTCCGCAGTGTGCTCGGCGATCCGCTCCAGCACCCAGGAGTAGACGCCGTGCGAGGCGTTCCAGATCTTGCTGTACCAGGTTCCGGCGCGGTCCACGAAGAAGTCACGGGACATCGATGTCGCTCCCCAGGTGGAGTGCCGGGCTAGTCGGGCAGGACCACCGCGACGATGCCCGCGAGGTGCGCCAGTCTGGCCACCTCGGCCGCGCGGAACATCGGGCCGCCAGGACGGCCCACCACGAGCACCCTGTCCGGCTTGCCGAGCGGCGTGGCGGCGAGTTCGGTGCCCAGCTCGCGCCAGGTCTCCGGCACCCACTCCTCCTCGCCGTCGAGCACGGTCGCGCGCTCCAGCGGGAACCACGGCACGTCGGCCATGCGGGTCTCCGGGGCCGCGGACGACGCGGTCAGGCGGTTGATGCCGGTGCCCTCGGGGCCGACGACGACGGCCCAGCCCGCGCGGATGATCTTCGGGACGCCCTCGGTGAAGACCCCCAGGCCCTTGTGCGGCGCGTCGGCGACCTCCTCGACGAGCTCGAGCTCGCGGTGGGTGTCGAGGATGCCCGCGTACGGGCGGACGGCGTCGACCTCCACGCCGTCGACGGACTCGGCCGCGGTGATCAGCGTGTCGGGCAGGCGGCCGGAGGGGAGCTCCACCACGAGGTCGTCGATGGCGAGGCCGGAACCGCGTTCCACGACGTCCACGCTGAGTATGTCGGCCCCGATCTCGCCCAAAGCCGTTGCGACCGCGCCGAGGGTGCCGGGACGGTCCGGGAGCTGGACCCGGATCAGGAACGACAAGGTGAACGCCTCCATAGCTCGTGCGCGAGACCCCGCGTCTCGCGCCGTTGCCGGTCGGTGATTCTCGCAGACGCATCGTCAACGCATGACCTGCTGTCCGCGTTGCGAACCGGTTAAGTTGACGTGCCGCTCAACAGTAGAGGCGGTAACCCGTTCGAAGGCGCGCCTGACCAGCCCATAGACTCACGGGGTTCCCGATTCGAATCCCGACCCTACGGGGGTTGACAGGAGTGCCCAGCATCTCCCGCGACGAGGTCGCGCACCTGGCGAAGCTCGCCAGGCTGGCTGTGTCCGAGGACGAGCTCGACTTGTTCGCCGGCCAGCTCGACGTGATCCTCCAGTCGGTGGCTTCCGTTGGCGACATCGCCACGGCCGACATCCCGCCGACGTCGCACGCCGTTCCGCTGACCAACGTCTTCCGCGAGGACGTGGTCCGTCCGAGCCTCGGTCAGCAGCAGGCGCTCTCCGGCGCTCCTGAGGCCGAGGACGGCCGGTTCCGCGTGCCCCGCATCCTGGGTGAGGAAGCATGACCAACGACCTGATCCACGCCACCGCGGCCGAGCTCGCCGCGAAGATCCACAGCGGTGAGGTCTCGTCCGTCGAGGTCACGCAGGCCCACCTGGACCGCATCGCCGAGACCGACGGGAAGGTCCACGCCTTCCTGCACGTCGACACCGAGGGCGCGCTCGCGCAGGCCCGCCGCGTCGACGAGGCCGTCAAGGCAGGCGAGCAGGTGTCGCCGCTCGCCGGTGTGCCGTTGGCGCTCAAGGACGTCATGACGACCGAGGGCGTGCCCACGACGGTCGGTTCCAAGATCCTCGAAGGCTGGCTGCCGCCGTACGACGCGACGGTGACGCGCAAGCTCAAGGAAGCCGGCGTCGTCATCCTCGGCAAGACGAACATGGACGAGTTCGCCATGGGTTCGTCCACCGAGAACTCGGCGTACGGCCCCACGCACAACCCGTGGGACCTCGACCGGATCCCCGGTGGCTCCGGCGGTGGCTCGTCCGCCGCGCTCGCCGCGTTGCAGGCCCCGCTCGCGATCGGCACCGACACCGGTGGCTCGATCCGCCAGCCCGGCGCGGTCACCGGCACCGTCGGCGTGAAGCCGACCTACGGCGGTGTGTCGCGTTACGGCCTCGTTGCGTTCTCGTCGTCGTTGGACCAGGCCGGTCCGTGTGCGCGCACGGTGCTCGACGCCGCGTTGCTGCACGAGGTCATCGCGGGCTACGACCACATGGACTCCACGTCCATCGACGCGCCCGTGCCGCCGGTCGTCGCCGCTGCCCGCGAGGGTCTGTCCGGCGACCTGTCCGGCCTGCGCATCGGTGTCGTCACGCAGTTCAGCGGTGAGGGCTACCAGCAGGGCGTGGCGCGCAGCTTCGAGGCCGCCGTGTCGCAGCTCAAGGAGCTCGGCGCGGAGATCGCGGACGTGTCGTGCCCGAGCTTCGACTACGCGTTGCCCGCGTACTACCTCATCGCGCCGAGCGAGTGCTCGTCGAACCTCGCCCGGTTCGACGCCATGCGCTACGGCCTGCGCGTCGGCGACGACGGCACGCGCAGCACCGAGGAGGTCATGTCGCTGACCCGCGAGGCCGGTTTCGGCCCGGAGGTCAAGCGCCGCATCATGATCGGCACGTACGCGCTGTCGTCCGGCTACTACGACGCGTACTACGGCTCGGCCCAGAAGGTCCGCACGCTCATCACGCAGGACTTCGCGAAGGCGTTCGAGACCTTCGACGTGCTCATCTCCCCGACCACGCCGACCACGGCGTTCAAGATCGGCGAGCGCGCGAACGACCCGATGGCCATGTACAAGGCCGACCTCTGCACCATCCCCGCGAACCTCGCGGGCACCCCGGCCATGAGCGTGCCGAGCGGTCTGTCCGATGAGGACGGAATGCCGGTCGGTCTGCAGATCATGGCCCCCGCCCTGCAGGACCACCGCATGTACCGCGTCGCCGCGGCCTACGAGGCGGCGCGTGGCGCGTTTGGAGGACCGTCGCTGTGAACATCAAGAAGGCACGCGGAATCCTCGGCCTCGCCGGCGCCGTCGCGGGTGCCGCGGGAGCGTTCTCCGGCTTCCGCAACGCCCGTGCGAAGAACGACAAGCTGGCACTGGCGAACGCGATCGCCAGCATCGCGGTGGCGCTCACCGGCGCGGCGCTGGCCGTTCGTGCTCTGCGGAAGGACGACTTGGCATGACCTCCCTGGTTGAGCTGATGGACTACGACGAGGTCGTCGAGAAGTACGACCCCGTCCTGGGCCTGGAAGTGCACGTCGAGCTGCACACCAACACGAAGATGTTCTGCGGCTGTGCCAACGAGTTCGGCGGCGAGCCGAACACGCACACCTGCCCGACGTGCCTCGGCCTGCCGGGCGCGCTGCCGGTGGTGAACGCCAAGGCCATCGAGTCCGCGATCCGCATCGGCCTCGCGCTGAACTGCGAGATCGCCGAGTGGTGCCGGTTCGCGCGGAAGAACTACTTCTACCCGGACATGCCGAAGAACTTCCAGACGTCGCAGTACGACGAGCCGATCGCGTTCAACGGCTGGCTCGACGTGACGCTGGACGACGGCGAGGTCATCCGCGTCGAGATCGAGCGCGCGCACATGGAGGAGGACACCGGCAAGTCGCTGCACGTCGGCGGCGCCACCGGCCGGATCCACGGCGCCGAGCACTCGCTGCTCGACTACAACCGCGCCGGCGTGCCGCTGATCGAGATCGTCACGAAGATGATCCCGGGCACTCGCGAACGTGCGCCCGAGGTGGCCCGTGCGTACGTCACGGCGCTGCGCGACCTGCTGAAGGCTCTCGACGTGTCCGACGTCCGCATGGACCAGGGCTCGCTGCGCTGTGACGCCAACGTGTCCCTGTCGCCGAAGACCACCGGCGCCCTGGGCACCCGCACCGAGACGAAGAACGTCAACTCGCTGCGCAGCGTCGAACGCGCCGTCCGCTTCGAGATGACGCGCCAGGCCGCCGTGCTCGAGTCGGGCGGACTCGTGACCCAGGAGACGCGTCACTTCGACGAGTCCTCCGGCAGCACGTCCGCGGGCCGCAAGAAGGAGACGGCGGAGGACTACCGCTACTTCCCGGAGCCCGACCTGGTCCCGATCGCGCCGTCGCGCGAGTGGGTCGAGGAGCTGCGCCTCACGCTGCCCGAGCTCCCCTGGGAACGCCGCGCGCGCATCCAGAAGGACTGGAACCTCACCGACGAGGTCCTCCGCGACCTCGTCAACGCGGGCGCCCTGGACCTCATCGAGGCGACGGTCGTCGCCGGCGCCAAGCCGGACGAGGCCCGCTCCTGGTGGGTGTCGTACCTCGCGCAGCAGGCCAACACCCGAGGCGTCGAGCTCTCGGCGCTGGCGATCACGCCGGCCGAGGTCGCACGGGTCATCGAACTGGTGAACTCCGGCGCCCTGACCAACAAGCTCGCCCGCGAGGCCGTGAACGGCGTCCTCGAAGGCGAAGGCTCGCCGGACGACGTCGTGGAGAAGCGCGGCCTCAAGGTCGTCTCGGACGACTCCGCCCTGGAGAAGGCCGTGGACGAGGCCCTCGCCGCCCAGCCGGACGTCGCGCAGAAGATCCGCGACGGCAAGGTGCAGGCGGCCGGCGCCATCGTGGGCGCGGTCATGAAGGCCACCAAGGGCCAGGCGGACGCGGCACGCGTGCGCGAGATCGTCATCGCCCGCTGCTCCTAAAGATCGCAGAACGCCGAAAGGGGCGTACCGGGGAATCTCCCGGTACGCCCCTTTCGTCATCTCCGGAACCTTCGAGCCAGGTTCGCCACCCGCGGGAATGGCAGTCGGGGAAGGGGTTCGTGCACGCGGGCCGCACCCAGATACACATTGGCCATAAAAATCACAAAGGGTCACCTGTTAGTGCAGGTGAGCGTTGGTGATCTTAGGCTGTACGAGTGGACGTTAGCTAAATGAGACGTATGTGTGTAGCCGTGTGTGCGAGTCTCTCCCTGCAACTCATCTGGGGGGATGAGAAGTAATAGTCCAAACGAGGGGGGAAACCTCATGAGTGGCCAGCACGAAGGTTTGTTGTCAAACATCGTCGACAAGTTCAAGGACATCCTGGACGGCGACAACGACGACGACCGCAAGGACAAGACGCCTCAGCCGGAAGACCCGCCGCTGACCCCGCAGTGCTGCGGCATGCCGCCCGGGCACCCGCTGATCGGCGACCCGAAGCTGCTGACCGAGGGCCCGGTCGAGCACGACAAGGACTGCCCGAACCACCCGGACAACGTGTCGAAGCAGGAAGTCCTCAGCTAAGTCACGCTGTGCGCTGTCCTTCGGCCGGCCGCAGCGCCTGGTTGGAGGACAGCGCCATTCGGGGGCATGTGGTGTGATGATCACATGCCCGCTCGTGCCTTGAACACAGCGCGCGAGTTGTACCTGAAGGGATCGGCGGAGCAGGGCCAGTACCGGGTCCCGTCCGCGATTCGGCTCCTCAAACGTGCGCTCGTGCACGCCGATCGTGCACCCGACAGTCCCCAACGGACTGAGCTGCGGGTGCGGATCCTCTACAACCTCGGCCGATGTGTCGGCGAGGCCAGCGGCATGGACGCCGCAGTCGAGCTCTTCGACGAGGCACGGCGCGATGTCTCCCGCATCACCGACCCGTGGATGTCGGCGCAGCTGTCGGGCAGCATCGACTACAGCCAGGGCGTTCTGATCATGCGCCGCGGGCAGCCGGAGAAGGCGGTCGCCTGGTACGGCCCGTTCATCGACTACGCCGAAGCCCTGATGCGCGACGAGCCGGATCGAACCGACACCGAACTCGCGCAACGGCTCGCTTCTTCCTTGATCGCCAGGGCTTTCGCGAACGCCGCGATCCGTCGCACCGATCAGGCGGTGGTCGATCTCGAGCGCACGCTCGAGCTCTCGCGCGAGCACGGTCTCGACGACCTGTACCCGTATGCGATCTACGCGCTGGCCAACACCTACAAGCAGAGCGGTGATCTGGCCGAGGCCTTGCGCCGCTATGAGGAGGCGGAGCGCCTCTTCCGCGCGAAGGAGTCGTACTCGCTGCTTTCGGGCGTGCAGCTGGACCAGGCCGAGGCGCTCATCATGATCGGGCTCTTCGACGAGGCCGGCGTGCACCTCGACGAGGCGTTGCCCGTGATGCGCAGGGAGAAGCTCAAGCAGGGCGTCGCCGAGGTCGAGATGTTCCGCGCGTCGGCGGCACTGCTGGACGAGCAGTTCGACCTCGCCCGCCGGATGGCAAAGGCCTCGATGCGCAAGCTGGAGAAGCGCGGCAGCACCTGGTGGATGATGGCCGCCCTGATCGAACTGTGGGCGCACGCCATGCAGGCCAAGCGCGTGACGAACGCGTTGGTGCAGAAGGCTCTCACCGTCTCCGGCCACCTGGAGGCGAATCACCTCCTCGACGAGGCACGGCTGGCGAAGCTGCTCGCGGCCCGGCTGGAGATCCGCCGGCGACGGCTCGGTGCGGGAGAGGAACTGCTGCGGCAGCTGCCGGGTCCGCGTGCGGTCACCCCGATCGACCACCGCATGCAGCGCAGGCTCGTGCTCGCGGAACTCGGTCTGGCCAAGGGCAATCGCCGCGCGGCCCTGCTGCACGCCCGCAAGGGCCTGGAGGAGCTGGGACAGGTCCGCGACCAGCTCGGCGGGCTCGAACTGGTGTCGGCCACCGCGGTGCACGGGCGTGAGCTGGGGGAGCTGGCCATCCGCCTGGCACTGGAGAACAACGACGCCAAGCAGTTGTTCGTCTGGCTGGAACGCACCCGTGCGCAGACCTACCGGTACGAACCGCTGGAGAGCGTGGAGAACGCCGAACTGGCCGAGCGGATCATCGAGGTGCGCGGGCTGGGGCGCGACCTGATGCGCGCGGGCCTCGACGGCAGGCCGACCGCGGAGTTGCGCGGGAAGTTGTCGAAGGCGCAGCGCGAGGCGAACAGGCTGGGCTGGAACGCCCAGCGCTGGGGCCGCCCGCGACCGATGGCGGGGGTCGCCGAGATCGTGGCCGGGCTGGGTGACCGTGCGATGGTCAGCTTCGTCGCCGCGGCCGGGGAGATGGTGGCCCTGGTGATCGCGGGTGGCCAGGTGCGCATGGTGCGGCTGGGTGACGCCACCGAGGTGCTGGAGAGCGCGCGCAAGCTCCACTTCGACCTCAACGCGCTCGCGCCTGATCACCTGCCGCCGCCGTTGGTGCAGGTCATCGGTGCGTCCGCGCGCAAGCAGGCGGATGTGCTCGACTCGTTGCTGATCAAGCCGCTCAGGGGTTTCATCGGCGAGCGTGAGTTGGTCGTGGTGCCCACCGGGTCGTTGTACGCGGTGCCTTGGGGTGTGATCCCGAGCTTGCACGGACGGCCGGTGGTGACGGCTCCCAGTGCGACCGCGTGGTTGGCGGCTGCTCAGTCGGACAAGCCGAAGACCGACAAGGTGTTGTTGGTGCGCGGGCCCAGTTTGCAGTTCGCGGACGGGGAGCTGGATCGGCTGGCGGCTCACCATCGGCGGGCCACGGTGTTGTCCGGGGAGGATGCGACCGCGGCTGAGGTGTTGGCGCACCTGGATGGCGCTGATCTTGTGCACGTTGCGGCTCATGGGGAGCACGAGAACGAGAACGCGTTGTTCTCGCGGCTCGAGTTGGATGACGGGCCGTTGTTCGCGCACGAGTTGGGGCGGTTGAAGACGCCGCCCGCGCACGTGGTGCTGGCTGCCTGTTCGTTGGCGTTGAACCGGATTCGGCCTGGTGACGAGGCGCTCGGGTTTGCCGGGGCCATGTTGGCCGGGGGGACTCGCACGGTGGTGGCCGCGGCCAGCAAGGTCGGGGACGAGGCCAGTGCGGCCGCGATGGCGGACTACCACCGGGCGTTGGTGGCGGGGGCGGCGCCCGCGGTGGCGTTGGCCGAGGCGATGGCCAAGGATCCGTTCCGGCGGCCGTTTCTCTGCCTGGGGTCTGGCTAGGCCGTTCGGGTGATGTAGAGCGTTCGGTGAAATGAACGCGCTGGTCAGTGGTGGGAAGAATGCCAGGTGCGAAGTGCGGTTGGTGAACTTTTCTCGACCGGGCAGGGTGTCTGTGCCACTCTCGGGAGCGACCGAGGGGATGCAACGGCCCGCCTATCGGCTCTAGTCGATGCGCGGGCCGTTGTGCGAGAAAAGTCCGCATGCGACGAACTCTGCTCGCCGTGATCTTGGTGGCCGCCGCGGTGGTGGCGGCGCCGACGACAGCCACGGCGCAACCGTCTGGTTCAGCCCGAGAGCCTGGTAACGGGCCCGAGCGCAACGAAGTCGCCACGTTGGACAGCGCTTTCCTCAGCGTCCAGGCGGCGCAGGGGCAGAACAGGCCCGACAGATACGCGGGGTATCCGCGGAAGACGTCGCTCAGGACGTACCCGGAGAACGCGGCCGACAAGTCGATCAAGCTCGGACTGCAGCCGTACCACGCGCTCGCGCCGAAGCTGAACGCGTTGCAGCAGAAGAGCAACCGGGTGTCGGTCGAGGTCGTGGGGCAGTCGACGCTCGGCCGCGACCTGTACCTCGTCACCCTCACGGCACCGGAGAGCCCGGCGGAGACCCGGCTGCAGGAGTGGTTCCGGGCGAGCGTCGAAGAGGGCCGCAAGATCCCGGACGGCCTCTACAAGGCGCCGATCTGGATCAACAACAACATCCACGGCGACGAGTGGGAGGGCACGGACGGCGCGTTGCGCGTCATCGAGCACCTCGCCACCAGCGACGACAGGGAGACGAAGAACCTGTTGCAGCGCAGCAGGATCTACTTCAACCTCACGGCCAACCCGGACGGCAGGGTCGCCGGCACGCGCGCCAACAACGCCGGGTTCGACCTCAACCGCGACTTCGTCACGAGCTCCCAGCCCGAGAACAGGGCCATGCAGGACATCGTGGAACGCACCCAGCCGTTGATGATGCTCGACGAGCACGGGTACGTGGCGAACACGCTCATCGAGCCCACCACGCCCCCGCACGGCCAGAACTACGACTTCGACCTGTACATCAAGCACGGCTACGAGAACGGCCTGCGGATGGAGAAGGCCGTGCAGGCGCTCGGCCACCCCGAGGCCGCGAAGCCGGAGATCCCGTTCCGCGACTACCCCGTCGGCGAGTGGGACGGCTGGGCGCCCATCTACACCGCCCAGTACTCGATGTACCACGGCGCCGTGTCGTACACGATCGAGATCCCGATGCGCGTCAACCGGGCCGACTACGACAACCTGCCCGCGCAGGAGCTCCAGCGCCGATCGAAGATCAACACGGACGTCGTCGAGGCCACCATCAAGACCACGCTCGACTACGTGGACGACAACCGGAAGAGCCTCATCGCCAACCAGACGGAGATGTTCCGGAGGGGCGCCAACGGCGAGAAGCAGCGGAACATCCCGGACGGGTTCGTACCGGGATTCGGACCGGAAGACCGCTTCACCACGGAGTTCCCGCGCGCGTACGTGATCACGAACGACCGCTCACCAGCAGCCACCGCAAGGCTTGTGGACCAGCTCGTCAGGCACGACGTGCGCGTCGAACGGGCCGAGAAGCCGTTCACCCTCAACGGCAAGAAGTACGCCGCCGGGTCGTACGTCGTGGACATGCACCAGCCCAAGCGCGGCCTCGCGAACGTCATGCTGGAGCAGGGCGCGGACATCTCCGACAAGGCGCCGGTCATGTACGACATCTCCGGCTGGAGCCACCGGCTCCTCTGGGGCGCCTCGGTCGACATCGTCAAGGGCGGCCAGTTCCGCTTCGACGGCAAGCCCGTCACGGCGGCAACCCCCACGGGTGAGATCAGCGCCGCACCGGGCGCCGACCTCGCCATCACCCTCACCGACCAGAAGGACGTCAGCGCCGTCAACGACCTGCTCGGACGCGGCCTCGAGCTCCGCAGCCAGGACGACGGCACGGTCGTCGTCCCCGGCAGGGACAGGTCCGCCGCCAAGGAGGTCGCCGACCGCTACGGCGTGCGCTTCACGGCCGCCAAGCCCGGCGGGCAACCCCTGCAGCGCAAGACGATCGCGGCCGCGGTCTCCGCCGACGAACTGCAGGTGCTCAGGGAGTCCGGGTTCGACGTCCGCACGATCTCCACGGCCGTGCTGAACGCGGGCTTCGACTGGAGCAGGATCGACGCGCTGTACGTGGGTTCCGGCCTGAGCTACGCGGGCCTCAACGCCACCGCCAAGGCCGCGCTCGACGAGTTCCTGAAGCGCGGCGGTGTGGTCACCAGAGGTGCCACGGGCAGCAGGTTCAACTCCGACGCCAAGCTCCTCCAGGCGACGGCAACGGCCGGCTGGGAGGACGCCAACGGCGTGGTGAACGTCGTCAACGGCAACGGCCCGATAGGCACCAACGCGCTGCCGCACTCGTTCGTCTACTCCCCGCAGTGGTTCACGAACCTCGGCACGGGCGTGACGGTCGAACAGCGCTATGGCAGCACGGTGATCGCCGCGGGCCACTGGCACGCACGGGACAACGGCACCGGCGGCCAAGACGCAGCAGCAGGACAGGCCGCAGTCGTGTCCGGTACGGCAACGAACGGCGCACGAGTGGTCCTCTTCGGCACGGAACCGATGTTCCGCAACCACCCGAAGGGTCTGTACGCGCAGGTAGCGCGCGCTCTGTTCTGGAGCAGCACCCGCTAGACAGAGCGAGGGGCGGGGAGGCCCCGACGCCTTCCCCGCCCCTCTTGCACATACCCCGTACATGGGTGCCCAGCGGCAACCGGACCTAAACCTCAGCGGCCCCGGGCGGCAGGAAACCGTGCGCCGACAGGTCGAACCAGTTGCCCTCGGGATCGATCGCCCGGTACTCGGCGAACGGCCGGTCCCCGCCCCGCAGAGCAGGCTTGGGCTCCAGCGTCTCCAGGTACGGGGACACGTCGTCCACCTGGAAGCCGAAGTGGTTGAACCCGGTCGGCACGTCCCCGTCCAGCCGCTGCTGGATCAACGCCAGGTTGACGTACCCGTCGGTCACGAAGTGGCTGCCGTCGGGATCCGTGTGGAACAACGACATCCCGAACTTCGACGTGTAGAAGTCGGCCATCTCCTTCGCGTCCTGCACGACGAACGCGATGTGCCGCAACCGGGGCCTGCTCATGACTGTCCCTTCGGAACCATGTTGTGGAACGCGGCGATCTCCCACCCGTCCGCGCGCCGCACGACGACGGCCTGCGCGTGGGTGGTGATGCCGGCCGGGGTGATGGACGACGTGACGTGCACGACCGAGATGTCCGAGGTCAACGGCCTGACCGTGCTGATCTCGGCGGCCAGCTTGGTGTCGCGGTACGGCCCGGCGAACAGCACGGCGTGCCCGGAGGACACCGCCTGCCGCCCGAACAGCTCCTCACCGCGGACGTTCACGAAGTCGACGTCCTCGGCGAACACCGACGCGAACGCCACCGCGTCACCGTCGGCCCAGCCCTGCTCCATGCGCCGCCACAGCGCGTAGATCTCTTCGGTCATGAGTGGTTCGTCCTCAACGGCAGGCGCAGGCACTGGGCGTCCCACGCGGCGAGCGAGTAGTAGAGGCCGCCATGTCGGCGTTCGAGGTAACAGACGACGTTCACCGGCCATCCGCTGTTGCGGAACATGTGCTCGTCCATCGGCGTCGGGCTGTCGCTCAACGGCCGGTTCCGCTCGCACTCCGGCCCGAGCCGGTGCCAGTCCGGGTGCAGGTGGATCGACCCGAGCACGTCGAGGTCCCGCGCGTCCGCCGCCCGCGTGATCGTCAGCAGGTCGGCGGGGTCGAGCCACCACGCCCGCACCGGGTTCTCGTACGCCGTCCCGAACCGCGGCACGATCGTCGACGAGAACTCCTCGCGCGCCGAGGGGTCGGTCAGCCGCGCGTTGCGGCCGAACGCCACCTCCGTGACCACGGCCTCAGCACCCTCGGACCGGCCGAGCAGCACCGCGAAACACGGTCTCGGCTCGTCCTCGGTGATGAACGAGTATTCGGCGGACGCGGCCTCCAGAAACGTTTTCACTGCCCGATCCGAAAACAGCACCGCGTCGGTGCGCGTCGGGCGTTCGGCCAATTCCATCACGCGACCGAACGTATCGAGACCGCGATGTCTCACGACAGATCGCGAAGGGTGTTCGCCCTATTACATTGAGCGATAACATCAGGCGCATGCGTCTGGAAGTGCGGCACCTCGAACTGGTCGTGGCGATCGCCGACTGCGGCAGCCTGCGCAAGGCCGCCGCCCGGCTGCACCTCACCCAGCCCGCCGTGACGACGCAGCTCAAACGCATCGAGGACCACCTGGGCGGCGCGCTGTTCCTGCGCGCGGCGGACGGCGTCAGGCTCACCCCGACCGGTCAGGACTTCGTCCAGGAAGCACGGTCGATGCTCACCCAGCTCGTCACGCTGGAACGCGTAACGCGCCGTAACGCGCAATCCGGCAACGCTCCCACCAGGCTCGCGGGAATCCCCGCCTATCACTTCGGACTACTGGTCGGCGCGTTAAAGGACAACGTCACGAGTCGCACCATCAAGGAGACCGGCACGCTCACCGCGTTGCTCACGACCGGCGAACTCGACATCGCGGTGATGCGTCGATTTCCCGGTACTCCGCTCGCCCTTCCGCCGAACGTCGGACATCGCTTGCTCACCCGCGAACCGCTGTTCGCCGGCGTGCCCGACCACCACCCGCACGCCCAGGCCAGGGAGATCGCCCTCGAAGCGCTCGCCGACGACAAGTGGGTCATGCCGGAGCCCGACGACAGCGGCATGAACGCCCACTTCGCCCGCGAGTGCGCCGCGGCGGGCTTCGAGCAGAAGATCGCGCACTTCAGCAGCGAGGCGCACGTCGCGCTCACGTTGATCAGGGAGTCCGGCGCGGTCTGCCCGCTCTACCCCGTCGGCGGCACCCCGCCCGGCGTCGCGCGCCTGCCGATCACCGGGAACCCGCTGGTGCGCGAGGTCGTGCTGGCCTGGCGCACGGACGCCCCGGTCGCCGAGGAGGTCGACGACCTGTGCGAGCAGGTCGCCGCCGGCTACCTGCGGCTGGTCGAGGAGAGCGACGTCTACGCGCGCTGGTGGCGCGACGGAGGCGCGGAGTTCGCGCTCAGCCCCTAGCTCAGTCCTTGGTCCCGCCGCCGTTGTTCGGGCGCACGATGATCACGACCCGGTCGTCCGACGACACGGGCTTGCCACCGGCCTTGTTCACCGTGCCGACCAGCGACGCCGACTCGTTCAGCATCTCCGCCGGCCCGAGCAGGCCGAAGCCGTCCTCGGCCATCGCGATCTCGGGCTTGCCCGTGAACGACCCGGCGGCGTTCATCGACAACGACTGGTAGCCGGGCGACTTGGACGTGTTCACCGACAGCTGGTCGGTGTAGGACGAGCAGCCCATCACGCCCGGCCGCTCGGGCCACGACCACGCGGCGTCACCGAGCTTGCCCGGCACGACGCGGTAGACGACGTCGGCGGACGCGGCCCAGTCCGTCACCCAGACCTTCGTGGTGTCGGCCGAGACGCACAGCCCACCTGGGAGGCGCAGGCCGGACGACACCACGGCGGTGCCGGCCGTCGGGTTGCCCTGCGCGGGCTGGCCGGAGCCGTCGATCCGCAGCACCTTGCCCGCGAGCGAGTTCGGGTCGGCGGCGAGCGCGGGGTTCCCGGCGTCACCGGTCGCGACGAGGATCGCGCCCTTGCGGTCGCTCGCCAGCACACCGCGGTTGCCCGACGGGCCCTTCGGGATGCCGGTGAGGATCGGCTTGGGCGTGTCACCGGGCGCGATGCGCAGCACCCGGTTGTCCGTCGCGGTCGTCACGTACACGTACGCGAGCTGGTCCTCGCCGAACGTCGCCGACAGCGCGAGCCCGGTCAGGCCACCGTCGGTCGACGCGTCGACCTCCAGCTGTGCCACCACGACGGGGTCGACGTCCTTGGCCACCTTGACCAGGCGCCCGCCGCGTTCGGTCGCGTACGCCGCGACGCCACCCTGGGCGTCCGCGCCGATCGGGGCGACGCCCGTGACGGTGTCGAGGCACGTGGCCACGACGGCCGGGTGGTAGTCCTTGCAGCCCTGCGGCGGCGGCACGCTCTGCGGCGGAGGGTTGCGGCCGGGGTCGCCCGGCGACGGGCGGTACTCGCCCGGCAGCTCCGGCTTCGGCCCCGCCTGCGGGGTCAGCTGCGGTTGCGCGCTCCACTGCGTCGGCGCCGGCTCGTCGGGAAAGCTCGCGCAGCCGGCTGCCAGCAGGCAGACGGCGGTCAGCAACGCAACGGAACGAACCACGGGACCCAGGTTAGGTGCGCGACCGTGAACCCGAAGTGAACGCCTCGGAAGTGGCGAAGTCGACCGAGCGCACCCGGCCCAGCAGCAGGTCGAGCTCGTCCGCCACGACCTCGGGCGCTTCGAGCGGCAGGTAGTGGCTGCACGGCAGCACCCGCAGCCGTGCCTGCGGCAACGCGCCGACCGGCCCGGACATGCTCTCCGTCGTCGCCAGCAGGTCGTCCCGCCCGGCCAGCAGTGTGACCGGACACACGATCGGGGACAGGTCCTGCCGCGGCGTCTCACCGAGCGCGAGCGCCAGCGTGAAGTACCAGCGCCAGTCGTGCTGCAGGAACCGGCTCACGGCGTGTGTGACGGCCTTGGGGTCGCTCGACGGCTTGATCACCCCGCTGTGCCGCAACAGGAACGTCGTCGCGTCCGTCACTGGAACGCGGTGCAGCACCTTGTCCAGCACCGGACCGGCGTGCTGCAACAGCTTCGTGCCCGTGAGCCCGACGATCCGGCGGACGTTCCTGGGGACCAGCGGCAGCATGGCGTCGAACGAGTCGCCCGGCGCGCCCGCGACGAGCAGCAGGCCCGCGACCCGTTCCGGATGGCGCAACGCCAGCTCGGCCGCGATCGTCACGCCCATCGACCAGCCCACGACGACGCACCGCTCGATGCCCGCCTCGTCCAGCACGGAGATCGCGTCCGAGACGTGGTCGTCGAGGGAGATGTTGCGCTCGTCGGCGGGGCGGTCGGAGCCCATGGTGCCGCGCATGTACCAGCTGACGAGGCCTGGGCGGTCGGTCAGCGACGGCCACGACTCCGGGCCCGACCCGACGCCGGGGCAGAGCAGTACCGGTGTGCCTTCGCCCGGCGCCTGCCAGGTCCGGATCTTCGTGCCGTCCCACGCGATGATGTCGTGCTCCCGCATGGCAGACATTCTGACGTACGTTGACCACGTGACGCTCACCGTGCTCGTGCCAGATGAATTCGGAGTTCAAGCGCTGTCTCAGGTGGACGGTGTCCGGACGGTTCGTTACGTGCCGGGGGAGCCGCTGCCCGCCGAAGGGCTGAACGCCGAGGTCCTGATCCCGAAGTTCCTCTCCGGCACCGACCCGCGCGAGGTGTTCGGGCAGTTGCCGAACCTCAAACTCGTGCAGCTGCTCAGCGCCGGCGCGGAGAACTTCATCGGCAAGGTGCCGGACGGTGTGATGCTTTCCACGTGCCGTGGCGCGCACGGGGGCAGCACGGCGGAGTGGGCCATCGGCGCTCTTCTGGCCATTTACCGAGAGTTCCTCGTCTTCGAACGGGCGCGCGTCGAGCGGCACTGGGACTACCACGGCACGGACACCCTGCAGGGCAAGAAGGTCCTGATCGTCGGCGCGGGTGACCTCGGTGAGCAGCTGCGCAAGCGCCTCGAACCGTTCGACGCCACCGCCACGCTGGTCGGCCGCACCGCGCGGGAGGGTGTGCACGGTCAGGACGAATTGCCGGACCTGCTGCCCGAGTTCGACGTCGTGGTGCTCTTCACGCCGATGACCGAGGAGACCCGGCACCTCTGCGACGCCAAGTTCCTCGCCGCGATGAAGGACGGCGCGATTCTGGTCAACGGCGCGCGCGGGCCCGTCGTCGACACCGACGCGCTGGTGGCGGAGCTGACCTCGGGGCGGCTGCGGGCGGCACTCGACGTGACGGACCCCGAGCCGCTGCCCGCCGACCATCCACTGTGGACGGCGCCGGGGCTGTTCCTGACCCCGCACGTGGCCGGGTCGTGCTCGGGCAGTGGACACCGGGCGTACGCCGTCGTCCGTGCGGAGATCGCGCGGTTCGCGAAGGGTGAAGAGCCGCGCAATCTGGTGCACGGGACCTACTAGGCCAACTGGGTGAAATCGGGCTGCCGTTCGGCTCTGGCGCGCCCGCACGTGGCCCCCTAGCGTGCGGGCGTGGCTACTCACGACAAAGGCTCGGCTGGTTCGAGCGCTTTCTCCGACGACTCGTTCTACTCGGGTGGCGGTGGAGTGCACCACTTCGACGACGGCACGATCAGAGCCGGGTCGGACGTCACGTCGCCTTACGACTCGACCACGAAGTCGTTCGACACGACGGCCTACACGCCGCTCGACGTGTCCACTGTGGACAGCCGGGACGACGACGTGTTCGCCGACGACCGCAAGAAGTTCGGCTGGACGGCCGGACCGGACCTCGGCCTGCTCGGGCTGAGGGCGGTGCTCGGCGGCATCTTCGTGCTGCACGGCCTGCAGAAGGTGTTCGGGCTCTTCGGCGGACCGGGGATCAACGGCTTCGCGCAGTCGCTGGAGAAGATGGGCTACCGCGAGCCGACCGTGCTGGCCTGGGTCACCGGCGTCACGGAGCTCGCGGGCGGCGGCCTGATCGTGCTCGGCCTGTTCACCCCGCTCGCGGCGGCGGGCCTGCTCGCGGTGATGGCCAACGTCATCGCGCTCAAGTACAAGGGCGGCTTCTTCGGCCCCAACGGCGTCGAGCTGGAACTCGCGCTGGCCGGCATGGCGTTCACGGCGTTGTTCGCCGGACCCGGTCGTGCCGCGCTCGACT
The DNA here is from genome assembly GCF_050936595.1 of Lentzea sp. CA-135723. Taxonomy (NCBI): domain Bacteria; kingdom Bacillati; phylum Actinomycetota; class Actinomycetes; order Pseudonocardiales; family Pseudonocardiaceae; genus Lentzea; species Lentzea sp. CA-135723. The sequence continues at coordinate 7,214,787 of NZ_JBNJMK010000001.1, forward strand.
ACAACCGCAGCTGGTTCCGCCATCCGCTGGCGGCCGGGTTCATCGCGCTCCTGCTCGGCGCGGGTGGCGCGGCGGTCACCTTCTTCGTCTTCCGGTAGGAACTGCCGCATGCGGAAGAACGTGACGGGAGCGGCGCTCCAGCTGGCCCTGCTGGTGATCGGGTTCCCGATCGTCTACCTGGTGTCGTTGCCGTTCGGGCTCACCGCGAAGTCCCTGCTCCCGCCGCTCGGCCTGCTGGCGGGCCTGGTCGTCGGCGGGCTCATGGTCAAGAGAACGGAGCAGCCCGTCAGCGGACCGCTGACGGGCTGGCTCGTGTTCGGGATCTGCTTGGCGCTCGCGTTCGTGCTTTAAAGGTCCGGGTTGCGCACTGCACCGGTCGACGCGTCGGTCGCCATCCGCGCGTACGCCCGCAGCGCCGCCGTCACCGGACGGACCCGGTCCACCGGCTGCCACGGCCGTTCGGACGCCTCCATCTTCGCGCGGCGCTCGGCCAGCACGTCGGCGTCCACCAGCAGCTCGAGCCGGCGCTCGTGTACGTCGATCAGGATCCGGTCGCCGTTCTGCACCAGGCCGATCATGCCGCCGCCCGCCGCTTCCGGCGAGATGTGGCCGATCGACAGGCCCGACGAACCGCCGGAGAACCGGCCGTCCGTGATCAGCGCGCACTTCTTGCCGAGGCCGGAGCCCTTGAGGAACGCCGTGGGGTGCAGCATCTCCTGCATGCCGGGGCCGCCCGACGGGCCCTCGTAGCGCACGACCAGGACCTCGCCCGCCTGGATCTCCTTGTTCAGGATCGCCGAGACGGCCTGCTCCTGGGACTCGACGACGCGCGCCGGGCCCTCGAAGTGCCACAGCTCCTCGTCGATGCCCGCGGACTTGATGATCGCGCCGCGCTCGGCCAGGTTGCCGCGCAGCACGTTCAGGCCGCCGTCCTTGGTGTAGGCGTGCTCGACGTCGCGGATGCAGCCACCGGCGGCGTCGGTGTCCAAAGAGGACCAGCGGTTCGACGTCGAGAAGGCCTGCGTCGTCCGCACCCCGCCGGGAGCGGCGTGGAAGAGCTCCAACGCCTCCTCGGACGGGTTCTCCGCGCGGATGTCCCACTTGCCGAGCCACTCGGCCAGCGTCGGCGTGTGCACCGACGTGACGTCGTCGTTCAGCATGCCGCCGCGGTAGAGCTCGCCGAGCAGCGCGGGGATTCCGCCGGCCCGGTGCACGTCCTCCATGTGGTAGTCGCTGTTCGGCGACACCTTGGACAGGCACGGCACGCGGCGGGACAGGTCGTCGATGTCCTGCAGCGTGAAGTCGATCTCGCCCTCCTGCGCGGCGGCGAGGATGTGCAGCACGGTGTTCGTCGAGCCGCCCATGGCCATGTCGAGCGCCATCGCGTTCTCGAACGCCTTGCGGTTCGCGATCGACCGCGGCAGCGCCGACTCGTCGTCCTCGCCGTACCAGCGCCTGCACAGCTCCACGACCACGCGGCCGGCCTCGGAGAACAGCTCGCGGCGCGCGGCGTGCGTCGCCAGCGTCGAGCCGTTGCCCGGCAGCGACAGGCCGAGGGCCTCGGTGAGGCAGTTCATGGAGTTCGCGGTGAACATGCCGGAGCACGAACCGCAGGTCGGGCACGCGGAGCGCTCGACCTCGGTGAGCCCGTCCTCGCTCACGGCGGGGGAGGCGGACGCGGAGATCGCGGTGATCAGGTCCGTCGGCGCGACGGCGACGCCCTCGACGACGACGGCCTTGCCGGCCTCCATCGGGCCGCCGGACACGAACACGACGGGGATGTTGAGGCGCATGGCCGCGTTGAGCATGCCGGGCGTGATCTTGTCGCAGTTCGAGATGCAGACGATCGCGTCGGCCTGGTGCGCGTTGACCATGTACTCGACGGAGTCGGCGATGATCTCGCGGCTGGGCAGCGAGTAGAGCATCCCGCTGTGGCCCATGGCGATGCCGTCGTCGACCGCGATCGTGTGGAACTCGCGCGGCACGCCACCCGCTTCTCGCACGGCGTCGGCCACGATGTCGCCGAGATCGCGCAGGTGCACGTGACCCGGCACGAACTGCGTGTAGGAGTTGGCGATCGCGATGATGGGCTTGCCGAAGTCGCTGTCCGTCATGCCGGTCGCGCGCCAGAGGGCGCGGGCTCCGGCGGCGTTGCGACCGTGCGTGGTGGTGCGAGAGCGGAGCTGAGGCACTGCTCCTCCAGATTCAGTTCAAGAAAAGTGCGCGCGGGACGGCCGGGTGAGGCGTCACCAAGTCTGGGAGCGGTGCCTCAAAGGCTACTCGTGCGCAGACTCGCCGCGACCAGCAGATAGGCCAGTGCGAGCGTGATCACGTGCACGGCGGTGCACCACAGGCAGATCTTGCCGATGACGAGGAACTCCGCCGCGACCAGGTAGACGACCATCAGCACACCCCCGCCGACCGCCCCGAGACGCACCCACCTCAGCGCGTCGATCCGCCACGCGAACGGGAGGCAGATCACGGTGAGGAAGGCGAAGAACGCCAGTCCGAGGAACGCGACGGGGATGCCGAGCAGCTCCGACTGGTCGCTCGTGGTGACCGTCTCGCAGTCGACGACCGCGTCGGCCGAGCACAGCAGCGCGTTCGCGTTGAAGTGCGTGTACGTCAGGTAAGCCGAGGTCAGCAGGCCCGCGATGGACAGCAGCAGGCTCAGCAGCGGAACTCGTCGGATCACTTCTCCGACTCTACGACTTCCTCGTTCTTCTCCTCGGCGGGCTCCACGGCCGGCTCTTCGTCCTTGGCCGTGGGATCCGGCACGAGCCCGCCGCTGATGACGTGCAACGCCGGCAGGTGCATGAACCGGACCGCGGGCATCGTCACCTCGGAGTCGTCCTGCCGGACCGCGCGCAGCCACCCCTTCTGGACGAGGCGGATCGACTTCACGTCCGTCCACCTGAGGGTCGTCGTGCCGAACGCGCCGCGCGCCACGATCTCCTCCTCGGTGACCGTCGTGCGGTTGCGCAGCACCCAGTACGCGTAGCCGAGCGGGAGCACGTACAACGCCTGCAGCCCGGGGATGGCCCACGCCACAGGAGTCACGCAGATGGCGATCAGACCCGCCGCGAGCAGGGCCGTTGCCGGGATGCGAAAGACCAGCTTCTTCACCCGGACGATTGTTCCACGTCCACGATCCGGGAATTCCATCTCGCAGAGTTGACGCCCTCTTGCCAGAGGCGATAACGTCCGGTCCATGCAGCGCACGCTCGTTCTCGTACTTCTCAGGCGCGTCGACGCCTGAGCCGAACAGCCTGCGTCGACGCGCGACCCTCGCACGACCCATCTTCGGGTTGTCGAGGGTTTTTTCGTGTCCGGACCCCGAAACCCACGAGGCAATGATGACCAGCGCACCATCGCGACAGGCTCCCGAGCCCACGTCGCCACGTCCAGGTCCGCGGCCCAAACCGGCCCCGCCGACGGGCGCACCGATCCGTGTAACCGGTGCTCAGTCGCTCGTCCGCTCGCTCGAGGCGGTCGGCTGCGAAGTGGTCTTCGGCATTCCCGGCGGGACGATCCTTCCCGCGTACGACCCGCTCCTGGACTCCACGAAGGTCCGGCACATCCTCGTCCGCCACGAGCAGGGCGCGGGACACGCGGCGACCGGATACGCGCAGGCCACCGGCAAGGTCGGGGTCTGCATGGCGACCTCGGGACCGGGTGCGACGAACCTCGTCACCCCGCTCGCCGACGCGAACATGGACTCCGTGCCCGTCGTCGCGATCACCGGCCAGCAGTCGCGGCCGCTGATCGGCACGGACGCCTTCCAGGAGGCGGACATCTGCGGCATCACGATGCCGATCACCAAGCACAACGTCCTCGTGACCGACGCCGCGGAGATCCCGCGGGCGATCGCGGAGGCGTTCCACATCGCGGCGACCGGCCGACCCGGCCCGGTCCTCGTCGACATCCCGAAGGACGTGCTGCAGGAGCAGACCAGCTTCTCGTGGCCGCCCGAGATGCGCCTGCCCGGTTACCGGCCGACGACCCGGCCGCACGGCAAGCAGGTGCGCGAAGCCGCCAAGCTGATCGTCAGCGCCCGCAAGCCCGTTCTGTACGTGGGCGGCGGCGTCATCAAGGCGGACGCGCACGCGGAGTTGTTGCGCCTGGCCGAGGACACCGGCATCCCGGTCGTCACGACGCTGATGGCGCGCGGCGCGTTCCCCGACTCGCACGAGCAGCACCTGGGCATGCCCGGCATGCACGGCACCGTCGCGGCCGTCGCGGCGATGCAGAAGTCGGACCTGCTGGTCGCCCTGGGCGCCCGGTTCGACGACCGCGTCACGGGCCAGCTCGGCTCGTTCGCCCCGGACGCGCAGATCATCCACGCCGACATCGACCCGGCCGAGATCTCCAAGAACCGCCGCGCGGACGTCCCGATCGTGGGCGACTGCAAGGAGATCATCACCGAGCTGATCGACGCCGTCCGCGCCGAGCGCGAGACCGCGAAGGCCGTCGACCTCTCGCCGTGGTGGGAGACGCTGAAGTCGCTGCGCGAGACGTTCCCGCTGGGCTACGACTGGCCGGAGGACGGCACGCTGTCCCCGCAGTTCGTGATCGAACGGATCGGCGCGCTGTCCCCTTCGGACACGATCTACACCGCGGGCGTCGGCCAGCACCAGATGTGGGCGGCGCAGTTCGTCAAGTACGAGCACCCGCGCACGTGGATCAACTCCGGCGGCCTCGGCACGATGGGCTTCGCGGTGCCCGCCGCGATGGGCATCAAGGCCGGCGAGCCGGACCGCACGGTCTGGGCCATCGACGGCGACGGCTGCTTCCAGATGACCAACCAGGAGCTCGCCACCTGCGCCATCGAGGGCCTGCCGGTGAAGATCGCCGTGATCAACAACGGCAACCTGGGCATGGTCCGCCAGTGGCAGACGCTGTTCTACGGCGAGCGGTACTCCAACACGGATCTGGGCACGCACAAGCACCGCATCCCAGACTTCAAGCTCCTGGCGGAGGCACTCGGGTGCGTCGGTCTCCGCGCCGAGTCGCAGGCGGAGGTGGACGAGGTGATCCAGAAGGCGTTGGAGATCAACGACCGTCCCGTCGTCGTCGACTTCGTCGTCGGCAAGGACGCCCAGGTGTGGCCCATGGTCGCGGCGGGCACCGGCAACTCCGAGATCATGGCCGCCCGCGGCATCCGCCCCCTGTTCGACGAGGACATCTGATGACCAGGCACACGCTGAGCGTTTTGGTCGAGGACAAGCCCGGTGTGCTCGCACGCGTCGCCGGCCTGTTCTCCCGCCGCGGCTTCAACATCGAGTCGCTCGCGGTCGGCCGCACGGAGTACCCCGACATCTCGCGCATGACGATCGTGGTGTCGGTCGACGAGCTGCCCCTGGAGCAGGTCACCAAGCAGCTCAACAAGCTCATCAACGTCATCAAGATCGTGGAGCTGGAGCCGACGGCCTCCGTTCAGCGGCAGCTGGTGTTGATTAAGGTTCGTGCGGACGCGACGGTGCGGTCGCAGGTCCTCGAAACCGTGCAGCTCTTCCGCGCGAAGGTCGTCGACGTCTCGCCAGAGGCCGTCACGATCGAGGCGACGGGCACCTCTGAGAAGCTCGACGCGTTGTTGCGCATGCTGGAGCCCTACGGGCTTCGCGAGATCGTTCAGTCCGGCATGGTCGCCATCGGCCGTGGCGCTCGTTCCATCACCGCCACCGCGGTCCGCTAGAAACCACAAAGAAGGAAATACAGTGAGCGTTGAGATCTTCTACGACGACGATGCCGACCTGAGCGTCATCCAGGGCCGCAAGGTGGCCGTGATCGGTTACGGCAGCCAGGGCCACGCCCACGCGCTGTCCCTGCGCGACTCGGGCGTCGAGGTCCGCATCGGCCTGCAGGAGGGCTCCAAGTCCCGCGCCAAGGCCGAGGAAGAGGGCCTGGAGGTCGGCACGCCGGCTGAGGTCTCCGCGTGGGCCGACGTGATCATGATCCTGGCGCCGGACACCGCGCAGCGCCACATCTACGCCAACGAGATCGCCGCGAACCTCAACGAGGGCGACGCGATCTTCTTCGGCCACGGCTTCAACATCCGCTACGGCCTCATCACCGCACCGTCCGGTGTGGACGTCGCCATGGTCGCCCCGAAGGGCCCCGGCCACCTGGTCCGCCGCCAGTTCGTCGACGGCAAGGGCGTCCCCGCCCTCATCGCGGTCGAGCAGGACGCCTCCGGCAACGCGCAGGCCCTCGCCCTCTCCTACGCGAAGGGCATCGGCGGCACGCGCGCCGGCGTCATCAAGACGACGTTCAAGGAAGAGACCGAGACCGACCTCTTCGGCGAGCAGGCGGTCCTCTGCGGTGGCGCTTCCGCTCTCGTCCAGGCGGGCTTCGAGGTCCTCACCGAGGCGGGCTACGCCCCCGAGGTCGCGTACTTCGAGTGCCTGCACGAGCTCAAGCTGATCGTCGACCTCATGTACGAGGGCGGCATCGCCCGCATGCGCTACTCGATCTCCGACACGGCCGAGTTCGGTGACCTGACCCGCGGCCCGCGCGTCATCACCCCCGCCGTCAAGGAGGAGATGAAGAAGATCCTGGGCGAGATCCAGGACGGTACCTTCGCCAACGAGTGGGTCGCCGAGGACGACAACGGCCGCGCGAACTACAAGAAGCTCCAGCAGGAGGGCGAGAACCACCCGATCGAGGCAACGGGCAAGAAGCTCCGCGACATGATGTCGTGGGTCGACCGCCCGATCACCGAGACGGCCTGACGTCTCTCACCGAGATGGCCCAACGCCGTCTCGCCGACCTGCCGTTCTCGCCAGGTCACCGAGGACTTTCCTCAAGGATGGCCCGTGGAGCGCGTGTGACGCTCCGCGGGCTTTCCGCTTTTCGTTCGCTCCCATCCGCTAACTTCTCCACATGAGCGACAGCGCGCCGATCTACGACGACAAGGCCCACGTCCGCGGCAAGCTGGACCTGCGCAACGCCGAGTGGAAGCGCCCGCCGGAGCCCGAACCGGAGGACGGCCACGTGGAAATCGCCTTCGTCGAACACACCGACGGCGCCACCTACGTCGCCATGCGCAACTCCAAGCAGCTCGAACCGGTCCTCACCTTCACGATGAGCGAGTGGGACGCCTTCGTGCTGGGCGCGAAGGACGGCGAGTTCGACGAGCCCTGGGACCAGGAGAAGTAGCGCAGGCGCGCGCACCCAACCGCATTCGTCAACGCAACCCGACCACGCACGCAGGCCTGGCGCGCGCACCCAACCGCAGTCGTCAACGCAGGCCAACCACGCACGCAAACCAGGCGCGCGCTCTCAACTGCAGTCGTCAGCGCAGCGCAACCACGCACGCAGGCCCGGCGCGCGCTCTCAACCGGACAGCCGTCAACACAAAGCCCACCACCTACGAATCCTGGCGTGGCGAAGCGAAGCGAGCCCGAACGGGCTGCTACCCGGCTGGTCAGCGGTACAACCCACCGATTGCGATTGGGGCTTGACTTTGGGTGCGAGGTGCTACCACTAGTGGCTCGGCCGGGCCTCTTTTCAGCCCGGCCTTTCCGGTCCGACAAGCGCCTCGCAAGGCCCCGAAGTCAAGCCCCAATCGCCACCCCGCTCTTCGGCAGGACCCGCGCAAGCACCCTCGCAACCGCAGCCCAACCAACAAAACGCAACCAACCCCGCTGGAACAGGAACCGGCACCCGCAAAGCCGACCGCACCAGCTCCCACCGTCTCAGCCACTGGGCTTCACCCGAACGCGTGAACCCCAAGTAGCCCCACCCGCCGTCCCATACTCCAAGACGCGGCAGGTGACCTGAGCCACCCGCCGGAATCGCCACGCAAGCCCCCTGTCTATGCTCGTTAACAGTCCGGACACATTGCGGTGCTCCGGTCGGCGCGGGCCAGCCGCCCCCGACCACGCCCGCGCCCCACGATCCGACCCTTCCTGGGAGCGATGTCCGTGAGCAACACGAGCCGACCTGTTGTCCTCATCGCCGAGAAGCTCGCGCCGTCCGTCCTGGACGCTCTCGGCGACGGCGTAGAAGTCCGCCACGTAGACGGCACCGACCGCGAAGCCCTCCTGACAGCGGTCGCGGACGCCGACGCGCTGCTCGTCCGCTCCGCCACCCAGGTGAACGCCGAGGTCTTCGCGGCCACCCGCAAGCTCAAGGTCGTGGCGCGCGCCGGTGTCGGCCTGGACAACGTCGAGGTGCCGGCGGCCACCCAGAACGGCGTGATGGTCGTCAACGCGCCGACCTCCAACATCGTGAGTGCCGCCGAGCACGCCGTCGCGCTGCTGCTGAGCGTCGCCCGGCAGATCCCGGCCGCCCACGAGACGCTGCAGAACCACGAGTGGAAGCGCTCCAAGTTCAACGGCGTCGAGATCAACGGCAAGACCGTCGGCGTCGTCGGCCTCGGCAAGATCGGCCAGCTGTTCGCGCAGCGCATCGCCGCGTTCGGGGTCGAGCTCATCGCGTACGACCCGTACGTGTCCGCCGCCCGCGCCGCCCAGCTCGGCATCGAGCTCGTCAGCCTCGAGGAGCTCCTCGAACGGGCCGACGCGATCAGCATCCACCTGCCGAAGACGCCGGAGACCAAGGGCCTCATCGGGTCGGAGCAGCTCGCCAAGGCCAAGCGCGGCGTCATCATCGTCAACGCTGCCCGCGGTGGCCTCATCGACGAGGAAGCCCTCGCCGAGGCCGTCAAGGAGGGTCAGGTCGGCGGCGCCGGCATCGACGTGTTCTCCACGGAGCCCACGACCGAGAGCCCGCTGTTCAACGTTCCCGGCATCGTCGTCACGCCGCACCTCGGCGCCTCCACCGCGGAGGCCCAGGACCGCGCGGGCACGGACGTCGCGAAGAGCGTGATCCTCGCGCTGGCCGGCGAGTTCGTGCCGGACGCCGTCAACGTCCAGGGTGGCGCCGTCGGCGAGGAGGTGCGCCCGTACCTGCCGCTCGTGCAGAAGCTCGGCACCGTCCTCAGTGCACTGTCGCCCAAGGCGCCGACCAGCGTCACGGTCGAGGTGCGCGGCGAACTGTCCAATGAGGACGTCGCGATCCTGCCGCTCGCCGCGCTGCGCGGGGTGTTCAGCAAGGTCGTCGAGTCTCAGGTGACGTTCGTGAACGCGCCGAGCCTCGCCGCCGACCTCGGCGTGAGCGTCGACCTGGTCAAGGAGACCGAGAGCCCGAACCACCGCAGCCTCGTCACGGTCAAGGCCGTGCACGCGGACGGCAGCACGTTCAGCGTCGCCGGCACGGTCTCCGGCATCGCCCAGGTCGAGAAGCTGGTGAACATCAACGGCCGCAACTTCGACCTGCGCGCCGAGGGCACCGTGCTGCTGCTGGAGTACCCGGACCGTCCGGGCGTCATGGGCACGGTCGGCACGCTGCTCGGCGAGGCCGGCGTGAACATCGAAGCCGCGCAGATCAGCCAGACCGGCAGCGACGCCGTCATGGTGCTGCGCGTGGACCGCCCGGTCGACACGCAGGTCCTCGACCCGATCGGTGCCGCCGTCGGCGCGCGCACGGTCCGCTCTGTCGACTTCGGATAGTCACGACAAACCGGGAAGGGGACGGACAAAGTCCCCTTCCCGTGTACATCGTCATTCACAACGAAGTCATAACAGGCAACTATCCGTAGACAACATTCATACTTTCGGGGCAATCGCAAAGACACGATCAGCGATTAGCGTCCCCACGAGGTTGACCCGGTGCCGTAGAGGGCACGGCACGTCTGGATGCGGGTCGAAGGCACACCTCGGTTGGGGCAACGTTGTGAAGAGACGATCGAGTTTGGTGGTGTTCTCTGCCATCACCACACTGCTGATCGCACCCGCCACCGCACAGGCGCAGAGCCCAGAGCTCGCGCAGCCGGTGAAGGGTGCACACGGGCTGGACGCGGATGCGTTGCAGCTCAAGGTTTCTCCCAGGCTGAACCAGGCTGGCACGGTCACCGCGTTCGTCGCGCTCGACCGCAAGCCGGCCGTCGACGCGTTCGACGAGAAGAAGAGCCAGGGCAAGGAAGTCGCGAAGCAGGCCGCGAAGCAGGCCAAGAACGACGTCGCCGCCACCGCGGACCAGGTCGTCGGCCAGCTCAAGAGCGCCGACAACAAGACCGAGGAGCTGTACCGCACCTCCAACGGCGTTCCCGGCGTCGTCGTGAAGGCGGACGCCCAGAAGGTGCGCGAACTGGCCCAGCGCCAGGACGTTCTCGCGGTCTACTCGGTCGTGCCGAAGAAGCGCCAGAACTCGAACGCCGTCCAGCTCACCAGGACGCTCAACGTCTGGCAGCAGTACGGCAAGCTCGGCGACGACATCCGCGTCGGCATCATCGACACCGGCGTCGACTACACGCACGCCAACTTCGGCGGTCCCGGCACGGTCGAGGCGTTCAAGGCCGTCGACCCGACCAAGGCCGACCCGAACTTCCCGACCGCCAAGGTCGTCGGCGGCTACGACTTCGTCGGCGAGGACTACGACGGCGAGAGCACCGACCCGGCGATCAACACGCCGAAGCCCGACCCCAACCCGATCGACTGCAACGGCCACGGCTCGCACGTCGCGGGCACCACGGCCGGTTTCGGTGAGAACGCCGACGGCAGCACGTTCAAGGGCGACTACACCAAGCTCGACGCCGACAAGCTCAACGCGATGAAGATCGGCCCCGGCACCGCGCCGAAGGCCCTGATCTACGCGCTGAAGGTCTTCGGCTGCGAGGGCTCCACCAACGTCACGTCGCAGGCGCTCGACTGGGCCCTCGACCCCGATGGTGACGGCGACTTCTCCGACCACCTCGACGTGGTCAACCTGTCGCTCGGCTCCGACTACGGCGCCCCGGACGACCCCGACAGCCTCTTCGTGAAGAAGCTGTACAAGGTCGGCGTCATGCCGGTCTTCTCCGCGGGCAACGGCGGCGACCTCTACGACATCGGCGGCTCGCCGGGCAACACGCCCGAGGCGCTGACCGTCGCGTCCGTCCGCGACTCCTACGTGCTGCGCGACGGCGCCGAGGTCAAGGGCCAGGGCCAGAAGCCGGGCCAGTACAGCCAGAGCTTCACCGGCTACCTCGGCTACAACAAGGAACTGCCGGTCGTGAAGCTCGGCCAGGCGGGCAACGCCGACGGCTGCCTCCCGATCACCGACAACGTCGCCGGCAAGTTCGTGTGGCTGGAGTGGGACGACAACGACGCGACGCGTCGCTGTGGTTCGGCCGCCCGCGCGAACAACGTGCAGGCCGCCGGTGGCCAGGGCGTGCTCCTCTCGTCCACTTTGGAGAACTTCGCGGCGGGCATCGCCGGCAACGCGGGCATCCCGATGTTCCAGTTCACCGGCTCCGCCACCGCGGCGGTCCGCCCGTTGCTGGACGCGGGCACGCTGGTCGTCCGCCTCGCGGGTGACCTGCGCACCTCGACGCCGACGTACGACCAGTCCATTTCGGACACCCCGAGCTCGTTCACGAGCCGCGGCACCCGCAGCGGTTCGATCAAGCCGGACGTCGCGGCGCCCGGTGACACGATCTCGTCGACCGCCGTCGGTTCCGGCAACGACCGCCTGGTGATCTCCGGTACTTCGATGGCGTCGCCGCACGTCGCGGGCATCGCCGCCCTGGTCCGCCAGGCGCACCCGGACTGGACGCTCGAAGAGGTCAAGGCCTCGATCATGAACACCGCCGGTGCGGACGTGAAGGAGAACGGCAAGACCTTCGCCCCCAACCGGGTCGGCACCGGCCGCGTGGACGGCAAGTCCGCGATCGACAACCAGGTCCTCGCCTACGTGGAAGAGGACAACGGGTACGTCAGCGCGAACTTCGGCGTCGTCGAGGTCGCGAAGGCGGTCGAGAAGTCCAAGACCATCAAGCTGGTCAACAAGTCCACGAAGTCCGTGGAGTACAAGGTCGGCTACACCGCGGCCACGACGATCCCCGGCGTGAGCTACATCCTCTCGCAGGACAAGGTGAAGCTGAGCCCGCGCGGCATCGCGAAGGTCAAGGTGACGCTGAAGATCACCGACCCGAAGGCGCTGCGCAAGACCGTCGACTCGACGGTCGAGCCGCTCCAGCTCGACACGCCGCGGCAGTTCCTCGCGGACGCCTCCGGTCGCGTGACCTTCACGCCGACCGCCGGCGCCACCGTGCCGCTGCGCCTGTCGGTCTACTCGGCGCCGAAGCCGGTCGCGGACATCAAGACCGCGTCCAGCCTCAAGTTCTCCGGCAACAGCAAGCAGGCCGTTCTGAACGTGACCGGCAAGGGTCTCGACCAGGGCACCGGCTCGCAGGCCTACCGCTCGCTGATCAGCGTCCTGGAGCTCCAGGCGCAGTCGCCGAAGCTGCGCGACTGCAAGCGCAACGTCACCGAGAACTGCGCGCTCAACGAGACGGCCAAGGGCGGCGACCTCCGCTACGTCGGCGCGGCCTCCACGGCCCCGCTCGCCAAGGCGCAGGGCAAGCCGGAGGAGGCGCTGCTCGCGTTCGGTGTCGCGACCTGGGGCAACTGGTACAACCTGGGCAAGAACACCGTTCCGTTCGTCGACATCGACACCAACAACGACGGCACGGCTGACTTCGAGGTGTTCGCCACCCGCCTGACCGACACCGACCTGCTGGTCGCGTCCACCGTGGACCTGAAGACGGGCGAGACCGTCGACATCCAGGGCGTGAACGGCCTGTTCGGCGACGTCGACGCGAACGTCCAGGACACCAACGTCGTCGTCCTGCCGGTGCTGCTGAGCGCTCTCGGCATCGACGCGTCGAAGGACTCCGCGCGCGTCTCGTACACCGTCGGCACCGCGGGCTACTACGTGGCGCCGGGCAACGCGAACAAGCTGATCGACGTGGTCGACCGCAAGCTGTCCTACGACCCGCTCAAGCCGGGTCTGTGGGCGCAGGGCGGCGGTGACGCGGCGCTCTCGTACCTCGCGAAGCCGGGCACGGCGCTCGTCGTCAACAAGAACGAGGCGTCGCTGAAGGCCGACAAGTCCGACGGCCTGCTGGTGCTCAACCACCACAACGCCAACGGCGACCGCGCGTCGGTCGTCCTGGTGAAGTCGGCCGGTCGGGGCGCCTACTAGTGCGGCGCTAGACCCGTACCAGGTCGGATGTTTCACGAGAGGTCCGGTTCCTCGTTTGGAACCGGGCCTCTCGGCATGTCACGGGGCGGAACTGCCCCCTGTCACCCCTTGACGCGACACCCTTCCTGCGGTCGAGTGACACTCGAAAGTGGGAATGGGCCGTGTGGGTGTCCCGCAGTACGGGAGATAACACCCCGAAGGGGTGTCCGGCATGCGGCGAGCGGCCGCGTTGCCGGTAGCCTTTCGCGGAGGAAAGTAGTCCCACCAATTGGGGACTGACACCTGGGAGGTGTGTGGATGCGGCTCGCAGTGATCCCAGGAGACGGGATCGGGCCCGAGGTCATCGCTGAGGCCCTGAAGGTCCTCGGAGAGGTCGTTCCGGCGGCCGAGATCACTCGCTACGACCTCGGCGCGGCGCGCTGGCACGCCACGGGAGAGTTGTTGCCCGAGTCGGTGCTGGGGGAGCTTCGCCAGCACGACGCGATCCTGCTCGGCGCGGTGGGCGACCCGTCGGTGCCGAGCGGAATCCTGGAGCGGGGCCTCCTGCTGAGGTTGCGCTTCGAACTCGACCACCACGTGAACCTCCGCCCGGCTCGTCTCTACCCCGGTGTCCGCAGCCCGCTCGCGGACCCGCCGGAGATCGACATGGTGGTGGTGCGCGAGGGCACCGAGGGCCCGTACGCGGGCAACGGCGGCCTGCTCCGCAAGGACACGCCGCACGAGATCGCGACCGAGGTCTCGCTGAACACCTCGTTCGGCGTCGAGCGGGTGGTCAGGGACGCGTTCGCGCGCGCCTCGAACCGCCAGCGCAGGCACCTGACGCTGGTGCACAAGACGAACGTCCTCACGCACGCCGGCTCGTTGTGGTCGCGCGTCGTGGAGGAGGTCTCGCTGCAGCACCCGGACGTCACCGTGGCCTACCAGCACGTGGACGCGGCGACCATCCACATGGTCACCGACCCCGGCCGCTACGACGTGATCGTCACCGACAACCTGTTCGGCGACATCCTGACCGACCTGGCCGCCGCCGTCACGGGTGGCATCGGCTTGGCCGCCTCGGGAAACATGGATGTGACCAGGCGCAACCCGTCGATGTTCGAGCCGGTGCACGGGTCCGCCCCGGACATCGCGGGCCAGGGCATCGCCGACCCGACGGCCGCCGTGCTGTCGGTCGCGCTGCTGCTCGACCACCTCGGCGAGCACGAGGCGGCGCGCCGGATCGAGGCCTCCGTGGCGTTCGACCTGGCGACGCGCGACCACCAGTCGCCGGGCGCGACCTACGCGATCGGTGACCGGCTCGCGGCACTCGTGTCGTCGAACGTGCGCACGGGCTGAGGTTCTTCTGCCAGAACGTTTTGAAGCCCGGCCGGATCTCTCCGGCCGGGCTTCGGCGTTTCTCGGCGCGGGTCAGATCTGACCGTTGGCCTCACGCCACGCGCGCTCCTTCTGGATCCACTCGTTGTCCTGCGGGAACTCGTCGATGGTCGGCACGCGGCGGATCTCGGTCTTGAAGCCGGGGCCGGTCATCGGCATGCGCTTCGCCCACTCGATCGCCTCCTGGATCGACGCGACGTTGAGCAGGTAGAAGCCGTTGAACAGCTCCTTGGTCTCGCCGTACGGGCCGTCCGTGATGACCGCGGGCTCGGCGGAGTAGTCGACGACGACGCCCTCGGACGGGTCGGAGAGGCCCTCGGCGGCGAGCAGCACGCCGGCCCGGATCAGCTCCTCGTTGAACGCGCCCACGGTCTCCAGCATCTTGTCGAAGTCGAACTCGCCCATGCCGGCGAAGGCCTCGTCGGTGGCGCGCATGATCAGCATGTACTTCATGGTGGTTCTCCTTGCGTCTCGTCCGTTGACGTCCAGAGGTCGAACGGGTGCCCTGCCGGATCGACACGCACCCAGAACTTTTTTGAAGTTTTCTTTTTCTACAGGTCAGAGGCCCGCGGGGAGTGCGAACGCGCCCAACGGCGCGGCTACACGACGATCTGATCGTCATTGGCTTCGTCACATGGACGGCGTCGTGTCCGAACCCGACGGCGCTGCGGGCGCGCCTGGTGCCGAGCGGGTGTTCCGGCACAACCGGACGCCGTGCGGGGGGATGAGCTCGGGCTCGGTCCGTTGCCCGACACGGGTGTGGCGCTGCTCAGGCGCACGACCTGGGAGCACGTCGTGCGGCTGCGGCCTCACACACGCTGACCTGCTGTTCTGGTCGGCAGAACCCGTCCACCGTCGACGATCTCGCGCCTGCCGTGGGCGTTGGCCTCGCACGGCTGGCGGACGAGTACCGGCCTGATGGTGTTCCCGACGGTGGTGGGTGCCGGGGAGCGCTTGTTCGACGCACCTGCAGAGATGCGACTCACGTCCGTGGAGCAGAAGGGGAGCTGCGCTACCGCACGGACGGGTGATCGCGTCGGGTTAGAGTGCTGACGTCGTGCGTGGGGGAAGTCCGGTCTGAATCCGGCGCTGACCCGCAACGGTAGGTCTCTCTCTTGAGAGGGACGAGCCCGAATACCCGCGCACGGTGCAACCAGGAACTCCTGCCGTGGACTGCGGGAAGGGCATCAGTGATCGGGAAGATCAGCGCGCTCGTCGGCGTGCTCGCCGTCAGCATCGTCGCGGGCGTGGCGCTCGGCCCCGTGTCCGTTCCGTTCGACGTCACGCTGGACCTGCTGTGGGCGGCGCTGACCGGCGGCACCGTTCCCGCCGACCTCGCCGGGCAGTACCACATCGTCTGGGACATCCGGCTGCCGCGCGTGCTGCTGGCCGCGGTCGTCGGGGCCGGGCTGAGCGCGGTCGGCGTCGCGATCCAGGCGATGGTCCGCAACGCCCTCGCCGATCCCTACGTGCTGGGCATCTCGTCGGGTGCGAGCGTCGGCGCGACCGCCGTGGCGACGCTCGGCATCCTGTCCGGACTCGGTGTGTACGCGCTCTCCGTCGGCGCGTTCGTGACCGGTCTCGGCGCCACGGCTCTGGTCTACCTCACCGCACGCACGAGCCGAGGGCTCACACCGTTGCGGCTGGTGCTGACCGGAACCGCGCTGGCGTACGGGTTCTCGGCCGTCGCGATGCTGCTGGTGTTCCAGGCGCCGCACGGGGAGGCGGCGCGCAGCGCGATGTTCTGGCTGCTCGGCAGCCTGGGCGGCGCGACCTGGACGGCGCTGCCGATCGCGTTGGTGGTGACGCTCCTGGGAATCGTCTACCTGATGACGCGCGCCCGGCAGCTGAACGCGCTGGCGATGGGCGACGAGACCGCCACGACGCTGGGCGTGTCCGTGAACCGGTTCCGCACGCAGCTGTTCGTCGTCACCGCCGGCATCACCGGCGTGCTGGTGGCGGTCAGCGGCGCGGTCGGGTTCGTCGGCCTGATGCTGCCGCACCTCACGCGCATGGTCGTCGGCGCCGACCACCGCAGGGTCCTGCCGCTCGCACCCCTTGCCGGAGCGTCGTTCCTGGTCTGGGTCGACGTGGCCGCCCGCATGCTGGCGGCACCGGAGGAGCTGCCGCTGGGCGTCATCACCGCGGCGATCGGCGTGCCCTGCTTCATCTTCCTGATGCGGCGCCGCACCTACGTGTTCGGAGGACGCTGATGCGCGTCGAGGTCAACCAGGTCACCGTGGCCGGGATCATCTCCGACGTCACGCTGCACGCGTCCGACGAGGTCGTGGGCATCGTCGGCCCGAACGGCAGCGGCAAGTCCACGACGTTGCGCTGCGTCTACCGCGCCCTGAAACCGACCTCCGGAGTGGTGCTGCTGGACGGCACGGACGTCCACAAGCGACAGAACATCGCCCGCGACCTCGCCGCGCTGACGCAGGAGTCGCAGGTCGAGTTCGACTTCACGGTCACCGAGGTCGTGGAGATGGGCCGCCTGCCGCACGACCGCTCACCCCGCGACTCCTCCGTCGTGGCCTCTGCTCTGGAGACCGTGGACGTGGCGCACCTGGCGTCGCGCAGCTTCCTCAGCCTCTCCGGCGGCGAACGGCAACGCGTCCTGATCGCCCGCGCCCTGGCCCAGGAACCACGCGTGCTCGTGCTGGACGAGCCCACCAACCACCTCGACATCCGGCACCAGCTGGAAGTGCTGTCGCTCACCAGAGGACTGGGCGTGACGGTGCTGACCGTGCTGCACGACCTGAACCTCGCCGCGTCCTACTGCGACCGCCTCTACGTGCTGGACGAAGGTGCGCTGGTCGCCTCCGGCACACCGGACGAGGTCCTGACGCCCGAACTGGTCGCCAAGGTCTTCCACGTCACCGCACACGTCGTGCGCCACCCCACCACAGGAGTTCCCCAGCTCCTGTTCGACCAGGAGGTCGTTCGTTGAGAACCGCTCTCGTCGCTTCGTTGGTTCTGCTCGTCTCGGGGTGCGGAGCCACGGTCGCCTCCGGCCCGGCGACCTCGGACCCGGTGACCATCGCCAACTGCGGCGCCGAGGTCACGTTCCCCACCGTTCCGTCCAAAGTGGTCACGAACGACACCGGCATCACCGAGATGATGTTCGCGCTGGGGCTCAGGGACCGCATGGCCGGCTACGTGGTCAACGGCGTCGACACGGTGGACGTGCGGACGTCGCCGTGGAAGGCCGACTTCGACTCCGCGAAGCACCTGTCCGACAAGATCTCCAAGGAAGTGGTGCAGGGCGCCAACGCCGACCTGGTGTTCGCGGGCTGGAACTACGGGTTCTCCGAGAGCACCGGGTTCACCCCGGACGCGTTGAAGGGGCTGGGGATCGCGACCTACCAGCTGACCGAGGCGTGCCGGAACGGGGTGGGCAAGCAGCGGGGGATCATGCCCGCGCTCGACGCGTTGTACACGGACCTGCGGAACCTGGGGAAGATCTTCCGGGTCTCGGACAAGGCAGAGTCGCTCATCAACGAGTACCAGGCGCAGATCGACCGTGCCGGGAAGCTGATGGAGGGCAAGCCGCGTCCCAAGGTGTTCCTGTACGACAGCGGGCAGGACCAGCCGTTCACGTCCGGCAAGAACGCCGCTCCGCAGGACGTGATCTCCAAGGCCGGCGGGGACAACATCTTCGGCGACCTGAACGACAGCTGGACCACGGTCAGCTGGGAGACGGTCGTGCAGCGCGACCCCGACGTGGTGCTCATCGTGGACTACGCGGACGGTGAGGCGAACACGCCCGAGCAGAAGCAGGCGTTCCTGGAGGGCTTCGCGCCGCTCGCCAACTCGCCGGCGGTGAAGGGGAAGAAGTTCTTCTCGTTGCCGTACGCGGCGTTGGTGGAGGGGCCCCGCAACGCTGCCTCGGTGGAGGCGTTCGCGAAGTTCCTGGCGGAGAACACCGGTTCCTGACCCGGGATCACAGGCGTGAACCCGTGACCAGATAGTGGGAGATTTCCTCCCGTCGCTTGGTACGCCGGACTGGGCTGTGGCAGCATCGCCGCCATGGCTCAGTTCACCGCCATCATTATTGACGAGCGCGTCGGGTAGTTGCCGCCCCTGGCACCCGACGCGCAGACCTCTCGCATCCCGCGGGGGGTCTTTTTGTTTGCCCGGATGAGGAGATGAACCCCGATGGCCGGCCCTACCGACGAGTTCCACGTCTACGACACGACGTTGCGCGATGGCGCACAACGTGAGGGCATCTCGTACTCCGTCACGGACAAGCTGGCTGTCGCGCGGCTGCTGGACGGGCTCGGCGTCGGGTTCATCGAGGGCGGCTGGCCCGGCGCTCTGCCCAAGGACACGGAGTTCTTCAAGCGGGCGGCGGCCGGTGATCTGGAGCTGAAGCACGCCAAGCTCGTCGCGTTCGGGGCCACGCGCAAGGCAGGGGTCAAGGTCGAGGACGACCCGCAGGTCAGGGCGTTGCTGGAGTCCGAGGCGCCGGTGGTGACGCTGGTGGCCAAGTCGGATCTGCGGCACATCGAACGCGCGCTGCGGACGGACACCGAAGAGAACCTGCGGATGGTGCGCGACACGGTCAGGTTCCTGAAGGACCACGGGCGGCGGGTGTTCCTGGACGCCGAGCACTTCTTCGACGGGTACGCGTTCTCGCCGGACACCAGCCTTCGCGTGCTGGAGTCCGCTGTGGAGGGTGGCGCGGACGTGGTCGTGCTGTGCGACACGAACGGCGGGCAGCTGCCGTTGAACCTGGCCGACACCGTGGCCGAGGTCGTGGAGAAGACCGGTTTTCGCGTGGGAATCCACTGCCAGGACGACACGTCCTGCGCGGTGGCCAACACGATCGCGGCCGTGCAGGCGGGCGCGACGCATGTGCAGTGCACTGCCAATGGATATGGCGAGCGAGCGGGCAACGCCGACCTGTTCGCCGTCGTGGGAAACCTCGTGACCAAGCTCGGCATGGAGGTGCTCCCGACCGGGGCACTGGCCGAGCTCACCCGCGTCTCCCATGCGTTGGCCGAGATCGCGAACATCGCACCCGACACCCACCAGGCCTACGTCGGGTCGTCAGCATTCGCTCACAAGGCGGGTCTGCACGCGAGCGCGATCAAGGTGGATCCGGAGCTGTACAACCACATCGATCCGGACACCGTCGGCAACGACATGCGGGTGCTGGTCACCGAGATGGCCGGTCGGGCGAGCATCGAGCTCAAGGGACGTGAGTTCGGGCTCGACCTGACCGGCCGGGGGAACGAGGTAGGGACGGCGCTGGCGCGCGTCAAGGAGCTGGAGGCGAAGGGGTGGTCGTTCGAGGCCGCCGACGCCTCGCTGGAGCTGCTCCTGCGCGGCGAGCTGTCCGAACTGGACACTCCGCCGTTCGCGCTGGAGTCCTACCGGGTCGTGCTCGACCACCGTTCGGACGGGGAGATCGTGTCCGAGGCCACGGTGAAGGTGCACGTGGCGGGGGAGCGGGTGATCGCCACGGCCGAGGGCATCGGACCCGTGCACGCGCTGGACGCGGCGCTGCGCAAGGCGTTGCTGCCGCACCTGTCCTGGTTGGACACCGTCGAGCTGGCCGACTACAAGGTGCGCATCCTCACCGAGCACCCCGGCACGGACGCGGTGACGCGCGTGCTGGTGGAGTCCACGGACGGCGAGCGCGAGTGGACGACGGTCGGGGTGCACGGGAACATCGTCGAGGCGTCGTGGCTCGCGCTGTGCGACGCACTCGTGCACAAGTCGATGCGGTCCGCGTGACCTCGTAAACTCGCGGTGTGCGTATTGCCAGGATTGCTCATCCCGCTGGCGTGGCCTTCGTCGCCGTTCAAGGCGACGAGGCCGCGGAAATCGCCGAACACCCCTTCGGCACGCCCACGTTCACCGGCCGGAAGTGGCCGTTGGCCGACGTGCGGCTGCTCGCGCCCATCCTGCCCACCAAGATCATCGGTGTCGGCCGGAACTACGCCGACCACGCGAAGGAGATGGGCAACGAGGTTCCCGCGGAGCCGTTGCTGTTCTTCAAGCCCAACACGTCGGTGATCGGGCCGAACGTCGAGATCAAGCTGCCGGCCGCGTCCGAGCGCGTCGACTTCGAGGGGGAGCTGGCCGTCATCATCGGCCAGCCCTGCCGCGACGTGCCGAAGGCCAGGGCCGCGAGCGTGATCATGGGTTACACGATCGCCAACGACGTCACCGCGCGCGACCTGCAGAAGAAGGACGTGCAGTTCACGCGTGCCAAGGGTTTTGACACGTTCTGTCCCTTGGGTCCCTTTATCGAAACGGAGTTCGACCCGTCGGACGTCCGCGTCGTGACCGAAGTTGACGGGCAAGTCAAACAAGACGGCCGTACTTCGTTGATGGTGCACGACATTCCGTCACTCGTGGAGTACGTCTCCGGCATCATGACGCTGCTGCCGGGCGACCTGATCCTGACCGGTACGCCGGCCGGTGTCGGGCCGATGACGGCCGGACAGACGGTCTCCGTGACTGTGGACGGCCTTGGCACGCTCACCAATCCGGTCGCAAATAGGTAGCCGTACGGAGCAATCCGGCGTCCGGCAGGTTCCGCGACCGGGTACCCGCGAGTAACTTCCCGGTGTCATGACGGACCTGGCGTCCACCCGTGTGCTGCTGGTCGACGGTTCGCAGCTCATCACCGAAGGGCTGCGGCTTTCGCTGCACCGCACGCACTGCTTCCGCGTTGTGGGCATCGCCCACACCGTGGCCGAGGCTGCTCGCAGCCTGCGCGGCACACTGGTGGACCTGGTCGTCACGGACTTCGACGTCCCGGGCGCCGGACCGCTGCGCACCGTGCGCGACACGGCGCAGTTCCGGCCGAGCGCCCGCGTCGTCGTGCTGTCCAATGCGGACAGTCCGAGCTGGGCCCGCGCGGCCCTGGACGCCGGCGCGGTCGCCTACCTGCTGAAAACCTCACCGGTGGCCGAGCTGCTGCCGCTGATCGCGGCCGCGGTGCGGGGTGCTCCCGCCGCGATCGACGCGCGGGTCGGCTCGCTCGCGCGCCTGCCGTCGCGGATGCCCCCGCCCGCCTCGCTCGGCCAGCTGTCGGCACGCGAGTTCGACGTGCTGGCCGAGATGGCGAAGGGCATGGACAACGCGCGCATCGCCCAGCGGCTCTTCATCAGCAACGACACCGTGAAGACCCACGTGAAGGCGATCCTGCGCAAGCTGGGCGCCCGTGACCGCGCCCACGCCGTGGCGATGGTGCTCGGCGAGTCCTCCGAGGCGTTCGTCACGACCTGACGATGGTCTGCGGTGCCCTGCGCGCGAAGTCCGGCGCGTGCTCGGGACGCGGGCCGATCGCCACCACGTAGGCGGGAATCGCCTGCAGCCGCGGGAAGCGCTGAGCGAGCCTCAGCGGCGCCGGCAGCCTGTCCGACGAGATCGTCGCGTCGCCGTCCACCACGCGCTTGAGGAAGGCGCCCTGGATGACCCGCTGCACGGTCTGGATCACCACGGTCGGGAACCACCTGCGGCGACGCACCTTCGCGAGCTTGGCGCCGCTGACGGTGCCGTCCCGCAACGGCTTCGCGAGCAGCGTGGCGGCCGCGACGGCGTCCTGCACGGCCAGGTTGATGCCCACGCCGCCGATCGGCGACATCGCGTGCGCCGCGTCACCGATGCACAGCAGTCCGTCGACGTGCCACTGCTTGAGCCGGTCCAGCTTCACGTCCAGCAGCTTCGCGTCGTCGACGCTCTTGATGTGGTCGACCCGGTCGGCCAGCCACGGCACGAGCGTGGTCACGCGCTCACGGAACTTCTCCACGCCTTCCGCGCGCAGCTGCTGATCCGTTCCCTTGCGGATCAGGAAAGCGCACTGGAAGTAGTCGCCGCGTGGAATAAGAACCAGCGCGCTACCGGCGCTGAACCGGCCGGCGCCACCCCTGACCTGGTCACTTTCCTTGCGCGGCAACCGGAACCACCACACGTCCATCGGCGCGCCGAAGCGGTACACCGGCAGCTCCACGGCGTCGCGCAGGATCGAGCTCCGCCCGTCCGCCGCGACGACGAGGTCCGCGGCGATCTCGCCCTCGTGCCCGTCGGCGCGGTCCCGGTACTTCACGCCCGTGACCCTGTTGCCGCTCCTGGTGATCGCGGTGACCTCGGTGTTCATCCGCAGCGAGAACGACGGCTCCAGCCTGCCCGCGTCCGCCAGCAGGTCGAGGAAGTCCCACTGCGGCACCATCGCGATGTGCTTGTGAGGGCCGGGAATCCGGCTCAGGTCGGCGATCGGGATGCGGCTGCCGTCCTCCATCAGCGACTCGATCTTGTCCACCAGCTGGTGCGGCACCTGCGCGAACGCCGGGCCGAGCCCCAGTTCGTCCAGCAGCGTGAGCGTCGACGCGTGCACCGTGTCGCCGCGGAAGTCGCGCAGGAAGTCGCCGTGCTTCTCCAGCACCGTGACCTCGACGCCACCCCTGGCGAGCAGCAACCCCAGCACCATCCCGGCAGGTCCGCCACCCACTACGAGACAGGTCGTCCTCTCCATGATGATCCCCTCTTTTCAACTCGTGTTGAATAAACTCAGCATGCTCGTGATCGCCAGGCGCGTCAAGCGGAGTTCGGAGTGGCGTGGCTCTCGTTTGGGACGGTCCAATGTGGACGGTCTGGTGTCCCAGGCCCCGAATGGGTTGCGGCTGATGTCAAATGTCGTTGTGCCAGCTAGAGTGTCGCGCTCGCGGAACCGCCGGCCGGGACGAAGATCGTTGTGTCGCCGAACAACACTCGACCGGGCGATTGCTTTCGGCGCTCGGAGGAGTCCCACTAGGTCGTTCGGGCCCTATAGGTCCGCTTGATCGTGCAAGGACCTATAGGAATCACCTCGTTAGCCGAATCGGACGAGGCCCCCTCGCACCTAACCTTCCGGGGTGACAACTGCGTCCCCGACTTTCACGCGTAAGAGAACCGGCGAGATCCGCGCTGTGTGCCTGGACGTCGACGACACACTTGTCGACTACAGCACTTCTTCGCGAGCCGCGTTGGCATCGATGGTCGGTAACGCCGACGCCTGGGCGTTGTGGCAGCGGATCACCGACGACCACGTCTCCCGCCAGCTCGCCGGGGACCTCCAGTACGAGGACATGCGCAACATCCGCACGCAGGCCTTCTTCGCGGCCCTGGGCGAGGACCTGACGCTGGAAGAGGCGACGCGGCGCGAGATCGGCCGCCAGGAGGTGCTCTCCGCGGGCTGGTGCCTGTTCCCGGACGTCATCCCGATGCTCGACTGGCTGCGCGCCACCGGCCTGCCGATCGCCGCGATCAGCAACGCCTCCGGCCGCCACCAGCGCGTGAAGATCGCCCAGCTCGGCCTCTCGGAGTACTTCGACGCGGTGCTCATCGCCGGCGAGGTCGGATGCGCCAAGCCGGACCGCGTGATCTTCCACACCGCGTGCCTCGCCCTGGGCGTGCCGCCCGGCGACACCGTCCACGTGGGAGACCGCCTGCACGCCGACGCGATCGGCGCGCGCGACGCCGGAATGCACGGCGTGTGGCTCAACCGCACGGGCCCGACCGGCGGCACCCTGCCCGCGGGCCTGTCGTCCATCACGAACCTCGCCGAACTGCCGGAGCTCGTCGTCTGCGAGCTGTCCGCCGCCAACGCCTGAGGTTCACCCCCGAGACCGGCCCTCACCTGCGCGTATGCGTGTTGGTGGGGGCCGATTTCACTTCTGGTGGGGGCGTGGTCTAGTATTTCTCTCGGCAGCAACGAGGACCTCGGAACTCCTGTGGGACAACGAAGGCGATCGTGAAAGCCAATGGGGTATGGTGTAATTGGCAGCACGACTGATTCTGGTTCAGTTAGTCTAGGTTCGAGTCCTGGTACCCCAGCTGCAACGGAAGAACTGCCCTCGGGTAAGCTACCGGAGCTGCTGAAAAGCAAAGCAGTAGGCAAGAAACGCTTCAAACAGAACTAAATAGCCGGATTTGGACCGGACAGAGAGATCTGATAAGGTTCACTCCAGCAAGAAGTTCTAGGGCCCCGTCGTCTAGCGGCCTAGGACGCCGCCCTCTCAAGGCGGTAGCGAGGGTTCGAATCCCTTCGGGGCTACAGAGGTGGGAGAGGCCTGTCAGCGGAAAGCGCTGACAGGCCTCTTTCGCTTTGTCCTCTGGGGGCCAAGCCCCCAGACCCCCGGCCGGCGGGCTCCGCCCCCGGACCCCCGCTCGTGTGTTGACCGATTCGCTCGGTTCTGGCTTCGCCTCGCTCGCCCCGGTGTGTGGCTTCGCTTCGCTCGCCGAAAGCGACGTGGGTCACAAGAATGTGGCGGCGCATTCCTCGGGGTATTTCTGGGCTGGACGCTTCGCTTCGCTCGCGGGGTGTCGGGGGCTTTCTCGCTTGGCTTGGTTCGCCTTCTAGTTCGCGCTCGGCTCCGGCTGCCGCTCATCCTTCGTCTTCTGACCTTGCGGCGTGCCGCCTCTCCATTCCCGCCGCCGGGTCTGCCGTCTGCGCTGCAGTTCTCCCGTTGTCGCGCCGTCTCGCAGCGTGCCGCTTCCTGCTGCCCAGCTCGCCCCGTGCGCCATCACTCCCAGCCCTTGCCCTGCCGTCCTACGGCCGTGGCGCCTCCGCCTCGCCGCTCCTCTCTCTGTCCCGATCCCTGGGCGGCTCGCCTTCCTGCTCGGTGCGGGTTTGTTGGGGTTGGGCCGTTTGGGGTCGTGCGTGTTGAGACGTTGTGGTCCGCGTGTCGGGGGTGTTGGTGCGGCGTGTCGGGGGTTAGACGGCAAAGGCCGCCTTCCCGGGGTGGGGAGGCGGCCTTTGTGGCGTTGGTGCTTTAGAGGCGGCTTTGCAGGGCTTCGGCTGCTGCCAGTAGGTCTGCTGCCCAGCGGGCGCCTGGGCGGCGGCCCATGCGGTCGATGGGGCCGCTCACTGAGACGGCGGCCACCACGGCGCCTGAGGAGTCCCTCACCGGGGCTGAGACCGAGGCCACGCCCGGTTCTCGTTCTGCCACCGACTGGGCCCAGCCTCGGCGGCGGACTTCCAGGAGGGTGCGTTCGCCGTAGACGGCGTCGGCCAGCACGGCTCGCTGGGTTCCCGGGTCTGCCCATGCGGCCAGGACTTTGGCTCCTGAGCCCGCGGTCATCGGGAGCCTCGCGCCGATGGGGACCGTGTCCCGCAGGCCCGACGGGGGTTCTGCCGAGGAGACGCAGACGCGCTGCATTCCGTCCCGGCGGTAGAGCTGCACGCTCTCGCCGGTGATGTCGCGCAGGCGCGGCAGCACTGAGGAAGCGGCGTCCAGCAACGGGTCCGTTGCGCCGCCTGCCAGTTCTGCGAGCGCCGCGCCGGGGCGCCAGCGGCCGTCGGAGCCTCGGCGCAGCAGCCGGTGCACCTCGAGGCCTACGGCCAGGCGGTGTGCGGTTGCCCGGGGGAGGCCGGTGCGGTTGCACAACTCGGCCAGGCCACAAGGATCTTTTGCTACGGCGTTCAACACGGCCACTGCCTTGTCCAGCACGCCGATCCCGCTATGCTGTCCCACAAGCCGATACTAACTTCCCAGACAGTGAGAAGTCCAGATCTGTCGGCACGTCCATCATGTGGGAGATGTCGCGATGAGCCGCACGCTCGCGGAGAAGGTGTGGGAGGCACACGTTGTGCGCCACGGAAGTGGTGCGGAGCCGGACCTGCTTTACATCGACCTCCATCTGCTCCACGAAGTCACCAGCCCCCAGGCGTTCGACGGGCTGCGCCTCGCCAGCCGGAAGCTGCGCAGGCCCGATCTCACGATCGCCACCGAGGATCACAACGTCCCCACCGTCGACATCGACAAGCCGATCGCGGACCTGGTGTCGCGCACGCAGGTCGAGACGCTCCGGCGCAACTGCGCGGAGTTCGGCGTGCGGCTGCACCCGATGGGCGACTTCGAGCAGGGCATCGTGCACGTCGTCGGACCGCAGCTCGGCCTCACGCAGCCGGGCATGACGGTGGTGTGCGGCGACAGTCACACGAGCACGCACGGAGCGTTCGGTGCGCTGGCGTTCGGCATCGGCACGTCCGAGGTGGAACACGTGATGGCGACGCAGACGTTGCCGTTGCGTCCGTTCAAGACGATGGCCATCAACGTCACCGGCTCGCTCGGTGAGGGCGTCACGGCGAAGGACATCATCCTCGCCGTCATCGCGAAGATCGGCACCGGCGGCGGCCAGGGCTACGTCCTGGAGTACCGCGGCGAGGCCATCGAGGCGCTGTCGATGGAAGCGCGCATGACGGTCTGCAACATGTCGATCGAGGCGGGCGCGCGCGCCGGCATGATCGCACCGGACGACACGACTTTCGACTACATCAAGGGCCGCGACCACGCACCGTCCGGCGCGGACTGGGACCAGGCCGTCGAGTACTGGCGGACGCTGCGCACCGACGACGACGCGACGTTCGACGCCGAGGTGACCATCGACGCGAACGACCTCACGCCGTTCGTCACGTGGGGCACCAACCCCGGCCAGGGTCTGCCGCTCGGCGCGAGCATCCCCGACCCCGAGAAGATCGCGGACGAGAACGAGCGCGTGGCCGCCGAGAAGGCGCTGACGTACATGGGCCTGGAGCCCGGCACGCCGCTGCGCGACATCCGCGTGGACACGGTGTTCCTCGGCTCCTGCACGAACGGGCGCATCGAGGACCTGCGCGCCGCCGCGGACGTCATCAAGGGGAAGCACGTCGCTTCAGGAGTACGGATGCTGGTCGTCCCCGGTTCGATGCGGGTGCGCAAGCAGGCGGAGGACGAGGGCCTGGACAAGGTGTTCCTCGACGCGGGCGCCGAGTGGCGGCAGGCCGGCTGCTCGATGTGCCTTGGCATGAACCCGGATCAGCTCGCGCCCGGCGAACGCAGCGCGTCGACCTCCAACCGCAACTTCGAGGGCAGGCAGGGCAAGGGCGGCCGGACGCATCTCGTTTCGCCGCTCGTCGCCGCCGCCACGGCCGTGCGCGGCACCCTGTCGGCCCCCGCAGACCTGGAGAACTGACCATGGAAGCCTTCACCACCCACACCGGTGTCGGTGTGCCGCTGCGCAGGTCCAACGTGGACACCGACCAGATCATCCCGGCCGTCTACCTCAAGCGCGTGACCCGCAGCGGGTTCGAGGACGGGCTCTTCGCCGCCTGGCGCGGTGACGAGCACTTCATCCTCAACCAGGAGCCGTTCAAGGCGGGCAGCGTCCTCGTCGCGGGCCCCGACTTCGGCACCGGGTCCTCTCGGGAACACGCCGTCTGGGCGTTGATGGACTACGGCTTCCGGGTCGTCGTCTCGTCCCGGTTCGCGGACATCTTCCGGGGCAACTCGGGCAAGCAGGGGCTCGTGGCGGCGCAGTGCAGCCAGTCCGATGTCGAGCTGCTGTGGAAGTTGCTGGAGTCAGAACCCGGCACGCCGGTCACCGTCGACCTCCGCGACAAGACCGTTCGCGCCAAGGACTTGGTAGCCCCCTTCGACATCGACGACTACACCCGCTGGCGCCTTCTGGAGGGCCTCGACGACATCGCTTTGACGCTGCGCCACGAGGCCGAGATCAGCGATTTCGAGGGCAATCGCCAGACTTGGCTGCCCACAACGGATCCGCTTCCGGCGGTCTGAGAGGGGGCCGGATTCTCCCCTTGAGAGGGGCGAATCCGGCGCCTCCTGTCCCTCGAAGGGGCGCAATTAGCCACGCCACAACGAAAATTTTGGCGTGGCGATTGGTATTTCTCGCGTTTTGGGCCTACCGTTGCGTTCTAGTCGGCCCAGACGCTTATGGGCCGTGAGCGTCCTGGGAGGGACTGAAGGTGAACAAGGCCCAGCTCATCGAGGCGCTCGCCGAGCGCCTGGGAGACAAGAAGACCGCCGGTGCTGCTGTTGACGGGCTCGTCGATGTGATCGTGCGCTCCGTCAACAAGGGCGAGAAGGTCAACATCACGGGCTTCGGCGTCTTCGAGAAGCGTGCCCGTGCGGCTCGCACGGCGCGCAACCCGCGCACCGGTGAGACCGTGAAGGTCAAGAAGACCAACGTGCCCGCGTTCCGCCCCGGCTCGACGTTCAAGGACGTCATCAGCGGTGCGAAGAAGCTGCCGAAGGCCGTTGCCACCAAGGCCGCCGCGAAGCCCGCCGCCGCTGCCGCCGCGAAGCCCGCGGCCACCAAGGCTCCGGCGACCAAGCCCGCGACGACCCGCGCGACGACCACGACGCGCACGCGTACGGCCGCGGCCGCCACCAAGGCGCCCGCGACCCGTCGCACCACCACGGCCGCCGCGGCGAAGCCCGCTGCTGCCAAGGCGCCCGCGAAGGCGACCGCCACCAAGGCCGCCGCCGCGAAGCCGGCTGCCGCTGCGAAGGCCCCTGCGGCCCGCAAGACCGCCGCCGCCAAGACCACGGCTGCGGCGAAGCCCGCTGCGAAGGCTCCGGCCGCGAAGGCCCCGGCTGCTCGCAAGACGGCTGCCAAGAAGAAGTGAGACGGGCCTCCTGAGGGAGGCTGCGTCACTTCAGCAACTACGCGGAAGGCCCCGGTGTGCGCACACCGGGGCCTTCCGCGTGTCCGGGGTAGGGCTGGGGGCCTTGCCAGGCACGAAAGCGTGCCGGGGACGTTCCGGAAGGTGCTTGGCCAGGCGGGAAAGGCGTGCCGCGATCCATGGAATGGCCGCCACGGCCGGGGCGTTGCCGACCCGAGTCGGCGGGAACCGAGAAGCCGTCCGATGCGTGAATGTCAGTGCATATGACGATCCCCGCAAGCCGGGAGAAGCATCCGGATCCGGCTCCCGGCGTAGCCTTCGAATTGCCCGGCACCCACCGCGAACCCCACCGCTCGATAGGCGGGATCGAACTCCCGTACCCGCCAATAGAAATAACGCACGCACGCCTGCGAACACCCCCGCCAGAAGCGAAACCGCCGCCTTCCCGGCCGAGTTGGTTGCCAGAGGCGAACTTTCGGCGGTGCGGGGAAGGCGGCGGAATCGGTGCCTCAGGGGCGGGGCAGCGGGGAGGCCAGGTAATGGGCCGACACCAGCGTTGGCCAGCGCGAAGGTGAGTCCGAAGTGGACCACGAGCCGAACGGCCTGGTGAAGGCGAGCACCCAGGTGCTGCCCTTCTTGCAGGGGATCTCGTCGAGGCGCAGGCCGCCCAGTTCGGCGAGCGACTGCACGACGGACGGGATCACGCCTCCCTGCGACGAGACGACCGCGCGGCCCTCCTGGGAGGCCACCTCCAGCAGGCGCACCAGGCCGGCGTCCGGGTCGGGCCAGTAGCCCTCCTCGGACAGCCGGTGCTCCTCGACCATCTCCACAGCCAGGTCCGACGCGACGGCCGCGACCGTGTCCACGCAACGGACCCTGGGGGCCGTGTGGACGCGGGTCGGTGCCCACAGGGGCAACAACGTGCGGAGAGCCGCCGCCTGGCGCCGGCCTGCGTCCGAGAGCGGGCGGAGGTCATCGTCGTCGTGCCACTCGGAACGCTTGCCCGCCTTCGCGTGGCGGACCAGCAGCACGACGAGGAGGTCGGCGGGCAGGCGGGAGAACTCCTCCAGCACCTCGCGGTCCGGCCCGTACGTCAGCAGGGCCGACGCCTCGGCGACCGGCAGCCAGCGCAACGAGTCCACCTCGTCGTTGACCTCGAACGAACCCGAGACCGCGAGCGCCGAGTAGTAGTCCACGGTCTTCGGCACACCGCGCACCGAGTACGACACCTGACGAAGATGACGGCCGAGCACGGAGGAGAAACCGGTCTCCTCGAGAACCTCCCGCACCGCGCAGGCGGGGATGGTCTCTCCGTGGTCCAGTTTTCCCTTCGGCAACGACCAGTCGTCATAACGCTGGCGGTGCACCACCGCGACTTCGACGTCACCGTCGGCATCGCGCCAGAGCACCGCCCCAGCAGCTTTGATCACCCAAGAGCTCCGTGCTTGTGGAGAAGTTCCATCTGGTGGTCCCGCACGGACGTGCCGTCCGAAGGCGAGGCCTCCCATTCTCCGTCAGCACGCAGCACCCAGCAGCGCGTGTGCCGGTCGAGGGCCGAGTCGAACATGTCACCGAGCTGCTTGGTGAGGCGCGGGTCGGCCACGCGCAACGCGACCTCGACGCGGCGGTCCAGGTTGCGGTGCATCATGTCCGCGCTGCCGATCCAGTACTCGTCGCAGGCGACGAAGTGGAAGACGCGCGAGTGCTCCAGGAACCGGCCGAGGATCGAGCGCACCCGGATGTTCTCGGACAGGCCCTTGATGCCCGGCTTCAGGCCGCAGATGCCGCGCACGACCACGTCCACGGGCACACCGGCCTGCGACGCCCGGTACAGCGCGTCGATGACCTGCTCGTCCACCAGCGAGTTCACCTTGATGCGCACACCGGACGGCTTGCCGGCCTGCGCGTGCTCGATCTCGGCGTTGATCCGGTCCACGATGCCCTTGCGGACGCCGTAAGGAGCCACGAGCAACGAGCGGTACTCGTCCTGGCGCGCGTAGCCGGTCAGCACGTTGAAGAGATCCGTGAGGTCCGCGCCGATCGTCGGCTCGGCGGTGAGGATGCCGACGTCCTCGTACAGCCGCGCGGTCTTCGGGTTGTAGTTGCCGGTGCCGATGTGGCAGTAGCGGCGGATCGTCGAGCCTTCCTGGCGCACCACCAGCGACGTCTTGCAGTGCGTCTTCAGGCCCACCAGACCGTAGACGACGTGCACGCCCGCCTTCTCCAGCGCCCGCGCCCACTTGATGTTCGCCTGCTCGTCGAACCGGGCCTTGAGCTCCACCAGCGCCACGACCTGCTTGCCCGCCTCGGCCGCGTCGATCAGCGCGTCCACGATGGGCGAGTCACCGGAGGTGCGGTACAGCGTCTGCTTGATGGCGAGCACGTGCGGGTCCGCCGCGGCCTGCTCGATGAAGCGCTGCACCGACGTGGAGAACGAGTCGTACGGGTGGTGCACGAGCACGTCACCCTCGCGCAGCGTCGCGAAGACGCTCTTCGGCGTCTCGCGCTCACCGAACGCCGGGTGCGTCGCCGGCACGAACGCCGGGTCCTTCAACGTCTTGCGGTCGATGCCGTAGAGCTGCCACAGGCACGACAAATCGAGCAGACCGGGCACGGTCACGACGTCGTGCGGGTCGACGTCCATCTCCCGCAACAACAGTTCGAGCATGTGCTCGGTCATGTCGTCGGCCACCTCGAGGCGGACCGGCGGACCGAACCGGCGCCGCGCGAGCTCGCGTTCGAGCGCCTGCAACAGGTCCTCGTCGCGGTCCTCCTCGACCTCGAGGTCCGCGTTGCGCGTCACCCGGAACGCGTGGCACTCGATGACCTCCATACCGGTGAACAGCTCGCCCAGGTGCGCGGCGATGAGTTCCTCCAACGGCAGGAAGGTCGCCGACGAAGAAGACCGGTCCGCCTCCACGCGCACGAGCCGCGGCACGTTGTCCGGCACCTTCACGCGGGCGAACCGCTCGCCGCCGCCCTCGGGGTCCCGCACGGTCACGGCGAGGTTCAGCGACAGCCCCGAGATGTACGGGAACGGGTGCGCCGGGTCGACCGCGAGCGGCGTCAGGACCGGGAACACCTGCTCGCTGAAGTAGTTGGAGAGCCTCAGCCGGTCGTAGTCCGTGAGGTCGCCCCACGTCACGATGCTGATCCGGTGCTCTTCCAGGCCCGGCCGGATGTGGTCGAGGAACGCGCGGGCGTGCTGCTCCACGAGTTCCTGCGAGCGCTTGGAGATCGCGACGAGCTGCTCGAGCGGCGTGAGCCCGTCCGCGCTGCGCACGGTGAGGCCGGTCTCCGCGCGGCGCTTCAGGCCCGCGACCCTGACCATGTAGAACTCGTCGAGGTTCGAGGCGAAGATCGCGAGGAACTTCGCGCGCTCCAGCAACGGCTGCGAGGAGTCCTCGGCGAGCGCGAGCACGCGGGCGTTGAAGTCCAACCAGGACAGTTCACGGTTGAAGTACCGGTCGTCCGGCAGGTCCGTGGGCTGGACGGGCGACGTCACCGCCGGGGGCGCCGACGGCACACCGCGCGTCGGCGCGGCGGCCTGCTGCGGTTCGGGTTCGGCCTTCGCCCGCGGGTTGGACGCTCGCCTGCTCGCCGCGCGAGGCTGCCGTTTCGGTGCCGCCGCACGCGGGGTGGCCGCTGCCTTGCTGCGCGTGGAGCGGCGTCGGGAGGGGGTCGCCTTGCCGTCGTTGTCGTCCGTGCTCACGTCACGCATTGTGTCGCACAATGGGCGTGAGCGCCCCTAACCAGGACGTCCGTCTGGTGAACTCCTCGTCACAGAACAGGCATCCGCAGGGCGGTGACCACCCCGTCAGGACTACGTTCGAGGGTCACCCGCTGGCCCGGACGCAGCATTCGCCAGCCACCCGCCGTGACTGCCTGTGCGCTCACGTCGACGAGAACGCCGTCATCTCGAAGGACGGTCGCGGAACCGTCGCTGTTAAAAGTGGACACAGTCGCCTGCACGGAGCAGAACCCTAGTGCTGTGCCCGCAATCCTCACCGGCCGCATCCGGCACCCAGCGGGGCACCTCGCGTCACCGACCCCCGCCCCCCATATGCCCGATATG
Source organism: Lentzea sp. CA-135723 (assembly GCF_050936595.1). NCBI lineage: Bacteria > Bacillati > Actinomycetota > Actinomycetes > Pseudonocardiales > Pseudonocardiaceae > Lentzea > Lentzea sp. CA-135723. The sequence goes on from NZ_JBNJMK010000001.1 coordinate 7,247,669, forward strand.
AGGGGCGGGGGTCGGTAACGCGATGCACCCGTCTGGGTGTCGAATGCGGACGGCAAGGGTTAGCGGGCACAGCACTAGACGTTCGGGCCTACGCGCCCGATTCGAGCCGCTGCCAGGGTCGATGCATGAAGGTTATTGCCACGATCACCGCGGCGACCCTGTTGGCCTTCACCACGGCGGGCTTGGCTTCGGCGGCGGCGGCCGAACCCAAGACCCCGGTGGTGGACAAACCACGACTCCAGGCGGCGGCGAAGAACGTTCGCCTGAAAGCCTCACTTCCCGGTACCGAACGGGCCATCTCGATCGCGTTCGCCCAGTACGGCAAGCGCGACGTGGCGTTCGTGAGCATGGAGACCGGGCTCAAGACGTTCGACGTCAGCGACCTCGACAAGCCGAAGCTCCTCGACCACCTCACCAAGGAGGAGATGGCGCTGCCGGGCGACGACCCGACGAAGCGCTTCTGGGAGAACGAGGACATCAACGTCGATCCCAAGCGCAAGCTCGCGTTCCTGGCCCGCGAGGTCAACTCGTTCGGCCGCGCGCTGCCGGGTGAACGCCCGACCGGCAACTACATCGTGTCCGCTGTGGACCCTGCCGACCTCAAGATCCTCAGCTTTCACAGGCAGAACACCGGTCACACCAGTACCTGCGTCAACGACTGCTCGTTCCTCTGGACGGCGGGCCTCGACCGGTCGGACGCCAAGACCGGGCGGATCTTCGTGACGGACATCCGCGATCCGAAGACTCCAAAAGAACTTCCGGTCTCCGTCGACGTCCGCGGCAAGGCGGGCGAGGGGAAGATCACGCACGACGTGCAGGTCGACGCGCAGGGCATCGCGTGGGTGGCGGGCGACGACGGCACCCGCGGCTACTACACGCAGGGCTGGCACCGCGACCCGTTGAGCGGCAAGTACCGCGAGGCGAAGGCGTGGGATCCCGTCCCGTACGCGGGCGGCACCGTGCCCAAGGCGGACATGCCGACCTCGTTCACGCACAACTCGTTCCGCCCGATCGGCAGGACGTTGCTCGACGGACCGAAGCCCACCCGCGAGAACCCCGCGGGCAGCCTGCTCCTGCACACCGAGGAGGCGTTCGGCTCGCCGACCTGCAAGACCGAGGGCCGGTTCGTCATCTCCTCGCTGCAGGGCACGCACAACGGTGAGGGCTGGGGTGAGACTCCCGAGGAGATGAGGACGGTCGGCATCTGGAGCCCGGACGACCAGGAGGGCACGATCCCCGGCGACGTCACGTGCTCCGCGCACTACTTCGACGTGCAGAAGAGGATCGTGGCCTACTCCTGGTACAACCAGGGCACGAGGTTCCTCGACATCTCCAACCCCGCCAAGCCGATCCAGATCGGGTACTGGCGGCCGGACACCGCGACCTCGTGGGCGCCGTACTGGCACCGCGACACCGCGTTCGTGGCGGACATCTCCCGCGGCGTCGAGATCCTGCAGCTGGAGAAGGGCGCGTACGACGCCCAGGCGTCCGGCACGCCCGTGACGCTCACCGCGCACCACGCCAGGGAACTGATCCGGGAGAGCGACCGGGAACCCGTGCCGCTCGCCCCGAACCCGTTCTACGGCTGGGCCTGCCCGATGGTCGCGAACCGCGACGACTCGGACTGCGGCGCGGGAGCCTGCGGCGCACCCTGCTGAGCAACGCCAGCACGCACGGCTGCCTGAGCGCGCTGGCGGGTGATCACGCGCCGGCCGAGGTTGATCATCGGGATCTCCACGGTCGCGTGGAGAACGCTCGCCAGCGCCAAGCCGAATGCCGTGACCACGAAGGACTGACCGAGACCGGACAAAGCGGGCCAGAAGAACCACGCGATCGTCGCGGCGATCGTCTGCACCAGGTACAGCGAATACGAACGCTCACCGACGAACTGCATCGGCTTCGTCGCCAGGAATGTCGTCATCGGACCGGGCGTGACCATCGCGGTCAGCAGCACGGCCGTCGCGAGCGCGTACACCGGAATGACCAGCACGTGACCGGGAATTCCGCCGATCCCGTCCAGGAAACCGGACATCGGCTTCACGCCCAGGTGCACGGCGGCGAATCCGATCGAGACGATCACCTGCGCGACCGGGTTCGTGAGCGGCCGGAGCAGCGCGAATCCGCGCGGGCTGTGCAACGCGATCGCGAGCACCACGCCGGTCAGGATCGAGAAGTAGTGCAACGGCCAGCCGGGGTTGCTGTGCGCCGTCGTGAAGTTCACCAGCACGAGCGCGAGCAGCATGCCGAGGGCGGCCGCACCGGCGCGGCGGCGCAGCACGACGGTGCCGAGCGCGATCGCCACCAGGGGCCAGACCAGGTAGAACTTCTGCTCGATGCCCAGCGACCAGGACTGCCCGTACGGGCTGGCGCCGGCGAACTCGTTGGTGAAGGTGAGGAAGTACCGGAGCGCGGGGCCGGTCCCGTTGCTCGTGAACGTTCCGTACAGCAGGGACGCCACGACCGTCACGAGCAGGACCACGAAGTACACGGGGAGAATCCGGAACGCCCTGCGCAGGTAGAACTCGCTCAGCGAGATCCGGCCCGACCTGCGCTCCTCGCGCAGCATCAGCGTGGTGATCAGGAATCCGCTGAGGACGAAGAACATCTGGACACCGGCCCAGCCCTGGAGCCAGTCGGGTCCGCCGTAGTGGAAGAAGACGACCAGTACCGCGGCAATGGCGCGCAGGCCGTCAAGTGCGGGAAAGCGGCGCAACGCCAGGTAGTCGGCGTGCGTCAGTGAACTCATTCAGGAACACCTCAGGGTGGCGCGTCGGGGAAACGACGTCGGGGGCACGTCGTCTGGCACAGGGGGATACGGATGTAAAGGTGCCGGGGTTCCCCGTCGCGTTGCTCAAACCAACAATTTCGTGGGGTTCGTCACGACCCGGTCGCGCGAATCAGCACGCGGACAACGAGGACAAACGGTTCAGCGGCGTGGAAGCCGCCACGCGCCACCCCTGCCGCGTCAGCGCTCCGCCGTGGACTTCCAGCCAGTAGCCGCCTTCGCTGGTGTGCATGGTCGCGCCGCTGCGCACATCCGTGACGTACGACGACTCCGACACCCACGACACGAAGTCGCCGCTGACCCGCGGGAACACGATGCCTTCGGTCCGCGGCACCGACTTGATCCCCGCGAGCCGCCGTGCGTCCTGCCATCCGTCGCGCCACGCGTGCAGATCGTCGCCTTGCGTCCACACGACCGTGCGGGCGTCGGAAGCCACGCTGCCGGAGGGTGTCGCGTTCGCCAGTTGGCCGGGCAGCGCGCCCTCCGCTCGGAACTTGCCGTCCTGCAACCAAACGAGGCCGTCACCGAGGAACACGGGCGTGTGGCCGGGGCCGACGACCCTGTCCTTCTTCTTCGCGAGGTCGTAGAGGTGCACGCCCAGGCTGTCCGACCAGGCCGCCTTGCCGTTGTGCACCACGGCACCGCTGTCGCCGATCTTCACGGGCGCGCCGTCGTTCTTGGAGTCCCACGCATAGGTCGTCACGCCGAGGTTTTCCGGGTGCGGACTCATCGAGAACGTCACCCAGCGGCCGTCGAACTCGACGCCGAAGAGCTGCGCGTCGTCCTGCACCGCCATGACCTGCTGGCGTTTGTCGTTGTCGCGCAGCACGAGTTCGGTCGTCCTGTTGCGGGTGGTCTTCACCAACGTCGTGGTGGCGTCCTCGTTCGCGGCGACCACGACGACCTTCTCGTGCGAGCCGGCCTCTGTCGCGTTGCGCGCCAGCGCGTCCTTCCAGCTCTGGGGCAGGTCCTTCTGGCACGTGCTGAGCTTGCTCTCGGCCGTGTAGTCGGACGGACGGTCGATCGGATAGGCGGCGACACAGCCCGCCAGGGCCGTGACAGCCGCCAGCGCGATGAGCGCTCGCATCAGTCTCCCAAGTCGTGGTCACCCCAGATGACCCGGAAGACGCGCGGCGACGGCTCAGGTTGTCCAGGCGGGCAAGGCGTTCGCGGTGTGCGGGCCGAGCCCGAGGCCGAGCGCGAGCCGAAGATCCTCTTCGGTGTCCACGTCGCAGCGCAGCGACGGCCACGGCCCGAGCAACGGCAGCGCGCCGGAGAGTGCGTGCAGCCCGGCCGATCCGACCCCGAACCGCGGGTCGAGATCACCGCCGGGCGCTGCGAGGAGCAACGTCGTGCCGGTGCCCTGACGGTCCGGTACGAACGCGCGCCGGCCTTGGGCGGCGGCCAGCGCAGCACCCAGCTCGTCCGGCCTGAGCGCGGGCAGGTCGGCCTGGAGCGCGCCGATGCGGGACGAACCGAGCGTGCGCGCGCCGTGCCGCAGCGCCTCGTTGAGTCCGGGCTCGGCGGGCTCGGGCACCGACTCGACGCCGAGGGCGGCCATTTCGGACGCCACCGCCGGGTCGGATGTGATCGTGACCACTCGGCGGACGCCCGGCGTGCGCATGGCCGCGCTCACCGTGTCGAGAGCGAGCGCGAGCGCCAGCGCCGCGTGGGACACCGGATCTCCGCCGGTCGCGCTGGTCAGCCTGGTCTTGGCCCGGTCCAGCGTCTTCACCGGGACCAGGAGGTCGACTTCGTCTCGCACCTCGCCATAGTCCACGATTTGCCGACTAGCCCGTCGACCACTAACCCTCGCCGCTCGATTTCGCCGGTCAGACGGGTGCATGGCAGCGCCGACCCCCGCCCCCCCATATCGGGCATATGGGGGGCGGGGGTCGGTGCTGCCAGGTGCCCTGCTGGACGCCGGAAGCGAGCGGTGAGGATTGTGGTCGACGGGCTAATGTGCTCTCGGGCGCAGATCAACCGCAGGTTAGGAGAGGCCTCGTGGCCAAAAGGGAGAAGGGCGGCTTCTGGGTCGGGGTCGCCGCGGCGATCGTGTACCCGCTGTCGGGCCTGCTGGGCAGGCGGAAGTACCTGCACAGCGACCGCATCCCGCGCGAGGGGGCCGCGCTGCTGGTCATGAACCACATCTCGCACCTCGACCCGATCTACGACGCGGTGTTCACGCACCGCAACGGCCGGGTGCCGCACTTCCTCGCGAAGCACAGCCTGTGGAACATCCCGGTGGCCGGGCGGATCCTGCGCGGCACGAAGCAGATCCCCGTCTACCGCGGCACGTCGGACGCCCAGCAGAGCCTGCGCGCGGCCCACGAGGCGCTGGCGGACGGCCAGGTCGTGGTGATCTACCCCGAGGGCACGATCACCAAGGACCCGGACGCCTGGCCGATGAACTCGCGCACCGGCGTCGCCCGGCTCGCGCTGCAGCACGACGGCCCGGTGATCCCGATCGCCCGCTGGGGCACGGTCGACATCTACGACCACTACAAGAAGCGGTTCCGGCCGTTCCCGCGCAAGACCGTCACCTACCTCGTGGGTGAGCCGATCGACCTCAGCGAGTTCAGGGCGCGCGAGGAGTCGCTCGCGGTGCTGCGCGAGGTCACCGACCTGCTCATGACGAACGTCAAGGGTCTTCTCTCCGAGGTGCGCGGCGTCGCGGCACCCGAGGGCTTCTACGGACCGAGGAAGGCCTGACCATGGCGATCGAACGTGTTGCGGTGCTGGGCTCAGGGTCGTGGGGCACGGCGTTCGCGAAGGTCATCGCGGACTCCGGTCCCGAGGTCGTGCTCTGGGCACGGCGCCAGGAGGTGGCCGCGGAGATCACCGATACCCGCGTGAACTCCGGCTACCTGCCCGGCATCTCGTTGCCCGCCAACCTCACGTCCACCTCGGACCCGGCCAAGGCGCTCGACGGGGCGGACGCGGTGATCCTCGCCGTGCCGTCGCAGACGTTGCGGGCCAACCTGTCCGGCTGGAAGCCGCTGCTGCCGCCGGACGCGACGCTCGTGTCGCTGTCCAAGGGCGTCGAGCTCGGCACGTTGAAGCGGATGAGCGAGGTGATCCGCGAGGTCGCCGGCGTCGACGAGTCGCAGGTGGCCGTCGTGTCCGGGCCGAACCTGGCCAAGGAGATCGCCGTCGAGCAGCCGACGGCGACGGTCATCGCGTGCACGGACCACGACCGCGCGGTGGACCTCCAGCAGGCGTGCTCCAACTCGTACTTCCGCCCGTACACCAACACCGACGTCGTCGGCTGCGAGCTGGGCGGGGCGTGCAAGAACGTCATCGCGCTGGCGTGCGGCATGGCGGCGGGCATGGGCTACGGCGACAACACCATGGCGTCGATCATCACGCGCGGCCTGGCCGAGACGGCACGGCTGGGCGCGGCGCTCGGGGCCGACCCGCTGACGTTCGCGGGCCTCGCGGGGCTGGGCGACCTGGTCGCCACGTGCGCGTCGCCGTTGTCGCGCAACCGTTCCTTCGGCGAACGGCTCGGCAAGGGCGACACGCTCGCGCAGGCGCAGGAGGCCGCGCACGGGCAGGTCGCCGAGGGCGTGAAGTCGTGCTCGTCGATCCGCGAGCTCGCCAACGCGCACGACGTCGACATGCCGATCACCGAAGGCGTCCACCAGGTCTGCCACGACGGGCTGAGCGTGCGCGACCTCGGTGCCGCGCTGCTGGGCCGCGACCGCAAGCACGAGCGCCAGTGAGCGCCGAGCTCGGCGACGGCGACGGCACGCGCGTCGTCCACTCGGTGTCCGGTGGTGCGGGCGAACCGTTCGGCGTGCAGCCGGTGTTCGCGTCGGCGTTCCACCTCGGCGGCCCGGACACCTACGGCCGTTCCGGCAACCCGACGTGGCGTGCGCTCGAAACGGCGCTGGGGTCGCTGGAAGGCGGTGAGACCGTCGTCTTCCCGTCCGGGATGGCGGCGATCTCGACGCTGCTGCGGACCGTGCTGTCCACTGGGGACACTCTGGTCCTCCCGTCGGACGGCTACTTCCTCAGCCGGAAGTTCGTGTCCGAAATGGACGTGAACGTGGTCGAGGCGCCCACGGCCGGGCCGTACCCGTCCTTCGAGGGCGTGCGGCTGGTCCTGCTGGAGACGCCGTCGAACCCCGGCCTGGACGTCTGCGACATCGCCGAGCTGGCCTCGAAGGCGCACGCCGCGGGCGCGTTGCTGGCCGTGGACAACACGACCGCGACGCCGCTGGGGCAGCGGCCGCTGGAGCTCGGCGCGGACATCGTGGTCGCGTCGGACACCAAGGCTGTCGCCGGGCACAGCGACGTCCTCTTCGGACACATCACGGTGGCTTCCGCCGAGCTGGCCACGAGGCTGCGCGACGCGCGGACGTTGAGCGGCGCGATCCCCGGCCCGTTCGAGACGTGGCTGGTGGTGCGCGGGCTGGGAACGCTGGACCTGCGGCTCGAACGGCAGGCGCGCAACGCGGCCGCGCTCTACGAGGCGTTGTCCGGCAAGGTGTCCGGGCTGCGCTGGCCGGGCGCGGAGGCCGACCCCGCGTACCTGCTGGCAGCACAGCAGATGCGGCGCTTCAACGGCGTGCTGACGTTCGAGCTCGACGACGCCCAAGCCGTCGAGGCGTTCATCGCGAAGTCGAGGTTCGTGTCGGCGGCGACGTCGTTCGGCGGCCTGCACTCGACCGCCGACCGGCGGGCGCAGTGGGGCGACCCGGTGCCGGAAGGTCTGGTGCGCTTCTCGGCCGGCTGCGAGGACACACCCGACCTGGTGAAAGACGTGTCCCAAGCTTTGGGACTGGATTGACGGAGGGTCCCGGTTCCGGGACCCTCCTGCTCATGTCCTTCAACGCATGTTGCTGTTGTACCTGGCGATAGTCCCGCGTCCTCTTTTCGCGCACTCGCCTGGTTAGGACCTCTTCCCGATGTTCGCCGTTCCTGAGAACAGCGTCGTTCTGCCTGAAAACACCCCGTTGCTGCACCCCGTCCGGGTGGCCTTGGCGTGGGCGGCCGACCGCGACCGCTGGAAGCACCTGCTCCGGTACGACCCGGAGGAGCGCTTCTCGGCGTTGGTCGACAAGACCGACGACCAGGAGATCTGGCTGATGAGCTGGCTCCCCGGACAGACCGCGTCGCTGCACGACCACAACCACACCTCCGGCGCGTTCACCGTGGTCAGCGGCCTGCTGACCGAGGTGGTGACCACACGCATCCAGGTCGTGCATTCACTGCACACCGGTCAATCGCGCGTGTGGGGTCCTGGGTACGTGCACCAGGTACGCAACGATGGCGTGGACCCGGCCGTGTCGATCCACGTGTACCGCCACGGCACACGCGCGATGACGCCGTACCACTACGACCCGGTCAACGGCCCCGTGCGCTGACGTGCGGCGGTACGTCCCTGTCCGTCTCGTGCGGTACGGGAGCACCCCACGACTGCACGAGCGGCATGTGCCCGGCCCACACGAGGTTCGCTTCGAGGTCGGACGGCTCCTCGCCGGGGCCGCCCGCACGCACCTTGACGCTCGCCTCGGTCAGGTCGATCTCCAGCGCGGCCGTCTGCGCGAGCTCCTTCTTGGACGGTTCGCGCGCGTAGTCCCAGCTGCCGGGCGTGACGTGCTCGACGATGACCTTCAGCGCGTGCCGCGGGTCCTCGGCGATCTTCGCGGTGCCGTGGATGATCGCGGACCGGTAGTTCATCGAGTGGTGGAACACCGACCGCGAGTAGACGACGCCGTCCACGAGCGTGACCGCGACGCAGACCTGCTTGCCTTCGAGCATGCTCCTGATGGACCGCGAGCCCGTCGAGCCGTGCAGGAAGATGCGGTTGCCGTCGCGCCCGTACGCGGTGGGGATGAGGAACGGCGCCCCGTCCACTTCCACGGCGAGATGGCACACGAGGCCCGCGTCGAGGATGTCGTAGAGCACCTGCCTGTCTTCGACGGCCCGGTTCTTGCCGCGGACGACGGTGCTGCGCTGGGTGGGGGAGAGCTGCACGTCAGAGGTCATGCTTCTAGCCTGCGGGGTTAAGTGGCATCATTGAAGCGCCATCTTCCATCGATTTGAGAAGGCCACTTTGGCTGAGACCGCGCTGCCCGTGGCGCTGGACCGCGAATCCGCCGAACCGCTCGCCGTCCAGCTGGCCGACGCCCTGCGTTCCGCCGCGTCGGAAGGACGCCTGCGCGCGGGTGACCGTTTGCCGTCAACGCGCGCGTTGGCCGACTCGCTCAGAGTGTCCCGCACGGTCACAGCCGCCGCCTACGAACAGTTGCACGCGGAAGGCTGGATCGCCGGACGGCACGGTTCCGGCACGTACGTCACCACGACCCCGCCCGGCCCGCTGCGCAAACGTTCGCGCAAGCCCGTCGCACCCGCCATCACCGACTTCGTGGACCTCGGCACCGGTGCTCCCTGGGCGGGCGGCCTCGACCGGGCGGCCTGGCGCCGGGCGTGGCGAGCGGCGGCGGACGCGCCCCCGTTGTCCCGCCCCGAACGCGCGGGCCTGCCCGAGTACCGCGAGGCCATCGCCGAACACCTGCTGCGGCACCGGGGCCTGGCCGTGAACGCCGACCCGGTGCTCGCGACCGGCGGCACCACCGCCGTGCTCACCGAGATCGCGACCGCCGTGCTGCAGCGCGGCGACGCCGTGGCCGTGGAGGAACCCGGCTACCAACGGGCCGTGGGCGTCTTCCGCGCCAACGGCCTCCGCGTGGTGCAGGCCGCCGTCGACGCCGAGGGCCTGCTGCCCGACGCCGTACCCGATGGGGTGAAAGCCGTCTACTGCTCGCCCGCGCACCAGTACCCGTTGGGCGGCCGCATGTCCGCCGGCCGGAGGGTGGCGCTGGTCGAACGGGCGCGGCGCGACGGCTGGCTCGTCATCGAGGACGACTACGACGGCGAGCTCCGCTACGACGTGGCCCCGCTGCCGTCGTTGGCCGCGCTGGCACCGGACGTCGTCGTCCACCTCGGCACCACCAGCAAGATCCTCACGCCCACGCTGGGTGCCGGGTGGATGGTCGCGCCGGAGCACATCGCCACGACGGTCCTCGAACACCGCGACCTCACCGGCACCAGCCCGGCCGCCGCAGGCCAGCGGGTCGTCGTCGAACTCGCCCGGACGGGCGACCTCGGCCGGCACCTGCGCAAGCTGCGCCGCGAGCTGTCCGAGCGCCGGGCGTTGATCGTGGACACGTTCGCCGCGGCGGGCATCAGGATGCTCGGCGACGACGCGGGCGCGCACGTCGTCGTGCTGCTGTCGTCGCTCGACCGCGAACGCGAGGTGATGCGGCTCGCGCTGGAACGCGGGCTGCGAGTCGACGGGCTGGCGCGGCACTACGTGAACAGGCCGAAGTTCCACGGGCTCGCGATCGGGTACAGCGCGTGCTCGCGGGAACAGCTCGCGGGGGCGTTGCCGGTGCTGACCGAACTGCTCACAGCGGACGGCTGACCGCGACGACCGCGCGGGCGACGACGAAGCCGAGCTGCCAGGCGGAACCCGCGCGCCGCCGCCCAGTGCTCGCCCGCGCTGTCCTTCGTCACACCCCCTCTCCGCCACGGCGCGCGACGAGCCGGACCACCTCGCCGAAGCTGGGGTTCGGTTCCCGCAGCGAGGCGATCATGCGGTCCCGGTCCGAGCACGAGGCCAGGCCAACTGTCTGGTAGGCACAATCGCCCAAACGGGTAGGGTCGCCCGCATGACGCAGCGCAAGACGAGGGTGGCCGTGGTCTTCGGCGGCCGCAGCTCCGAGCACGAGGTCTCCTGCCAGTCCGCCAAGAGCGTCCTGCCGCACCTCGACGCGGAGCGGTTCGACGTGGTGCCCGTCGGCATCACCCCGCAGGGGCAGTGGTCGCTCGGCACGGACCCGACCGCGCTGGAGTCCGGTGCCGGCAACCTCCCCACGCTGCGCGACCGTGCCGTCGTGGCGGTCGAGCCCGGTGTGGCGCTCAAGGACGTCGACGTCGTCTTCCCGTTGCTGCACGGCCCGTGGGGCGAGGACGGCACGATCCAGGGTCTGCTGGAGCTCGGCGGCCTGCCGTACGTCGGACCGGGCGTGTTCGCGAGCGCGGCCGTGATGGACAAGATCTTCGCCAAGAAGCTGCTCGCCGCCGAGGGCATCGAGGTCGGCAGGTTCGTCGCCCTCGACCGTTCCGCGACCACGTTGACGCTGGACGAGCGCGAGCACCTCGGCCTGCCGGTGTTCGTGAAGCCGTCGCGCGCCGGGTCTTCCGTGGGCATCTCGAAGGTCGGCAGCTGGGACGACCTCGACGCCGCGATCTTCGAGGCGCGTCAGCACGACCCCAAGGTCATCATCGAGTCGGCCGTGCCGAACCCCCGCGAGATCGAGCTCGCGGTGCTGGAGTTCCCGGACGGCCGGATCGAGGCCTCGCTGCCCGCCGAGCTGCGCCCCGTGGGTGACGGCGCCGACTGGTACGACTTCGAGGCCAAGTACGTCAACGACTCCTACGAGGCCGACATCCCGGCGAAGCTCGACGACGACGTCACCGCACGGCTGCGCGAGCTGGCCGTGAAGGCGTTCAGGGCGCTCGACTGCCAGGGACTGTCCAGGGTGGACTTCTTCCTCACCGAGGACGGCCAGGTGATCCTCAACGAGCTGAACACCATGCCGGGCTTCACGCCGATCTCCATGTACCCCAAGGCGTGGGAGGCGACGGGCCTCGACTTCCCGGCGTTGCTGACCACGCTGATCGAGACGGCGCTCAAGCGCGGCTCGGGCCTCCGTTAAGCAGTGGTCTTGACCGGCTGCTTGGGCAGCAGGTCGCGCACCGTGGTGGAGATGTCCTGCAACGGTCCGGTGCCCGCGTCGGCGGGCACCGTGAGCGCCACGTACACGCCGCGGTCGACGATCACCCACGTCGAGCTGTCCGCACCGGGCAGCTCGAGCCACTGCACGTCGGAGATCACGCGCAGCTGCGAGGTCGCCGACAGCTCGGACGGCCTCGGCAGCCCGCAGCGCAGAACCACCGGATCGTGTTTGGCGTCACCCCACGCCACGGAAGCCGGCGGGGCGGGCGTGGCGATCTCCCGGCGCGGCAGCATGTCCTTCCCGGACGGCAACCCCACCGGCAGCTTCTCGACCAGGGAAGCGCATTCCGGTGAGCCCGCCGCCGGCGCGTCGATCGAGACCAGCGCGAGGGGACCCGTGCGACCGGGCACGTCCTGCGACTGGTTTCCCGTGCCCAGCCACAAGCCGAGGCCGGCGACACCGATGGCGAGCACGACAGCGAGCCCGACCGCCGCGAGCAACGGCCGGGACAGCGCTGACGTGGTTTCCTGCTGAGTCACCCGGCTATGACAACACGGGCTGACTAGAGATGGACCACCGGGCAGGTCAACGTTCGGGTGATGCCCTCGACGTTCTGGATGCGCGCGACCACGAGCTGGCCGAGCTGGTCGACGGTCTCCGCTTCGGCGCGCACGATGACGTCGTACGGACCGGTGACGTCTTCTGCGGTGGCTACCCCGGCGATCCCGGAGATCTCGGAGGCGACTGCGGCGGCCTTGCCGACCTCGGTCTGGATGAGGATGTATGCATGCACCACGGCGTGCCCCTTCGTCGCGACAGGTTGGGTCGAGGTAGGAACGTGTCACGCAACGTACCCCAGTTGGGGTTCCGAATGCTCAGATTGGGAGGCAACTTTGCGTCCGGAGCCGCCGCGCGACGCGGAGACGGTCGCCGATGTGGGTGAGTTCAATCTCATCCACCGGGTGACGACCGGTCGGGCGCAGCCGGAGACGACCATCCTCGGGCCGGGTGACGACGCGGCCGTCGTCGCCGTCCCGGACGGACGGGTCGTCGCCTCGATGGACGTCCTCGTCGAGGGTGTCCACTTCAGACTCGACTGGTCCAGTCCTGAGCAGGTGGGCCGAAAAGCGGCCGCGGTGAACCTCGCCGACGTCGTCGCGATGGGAGCGTTGCCGTCCGCGCTGCTGGTCGGTTTCGCGTGTCCGGCGGACACCCCGGCGTCCGTCGTGCAGGGGATCATGGCCGGGTTGTGGGACGAGGCGGCGAAGGCCGGCGCGGGCATCGTCGGGGGCGACATGGTCAGCTCCGCCACGCTCGTGATCTCCATCACCGCCATGGGCGACATGAACGGGCTCGAGCCGATCACGAGGTCCGGCGCGCTCGTCGGGGACGTCGTGGCGGTCACCGGACGGCTCGGCTGGGCCGCCGCCGGGCTCGCCGTGCTCGGCCGCGGCTTCCGTTCGCCGGTCGGGATAGTGAACGCCCAGCGCACCCCGGAACCGCCGTACGAGGAGGGGCCGAGGGCAGCGGAGGCGGGCGCCACGTCCATGATCGACGTCTCGGACGGGCTGCTGCAGGACCTCAGCCACATCGCGGACTCGTCCGGCGTCGCGATCGACATCCGCACGGAGCTGCTGCCGTTGCACCCGCGCCTGCTCGACGTGGCGTCGGCGCTCGGAGGGGACGCCCGGCACTGGGCGCTCACCGGCGGCGAGGACCACGCGCTCGCGGCGACGTTCCCCGGCCCCAAGGCCGTGCCGCCGAACTGGACGACCATCGGCACGGTCCGCGCGGGCGGAGGAGTCACGGTCGACGGCAGGGTCTACGAAAAACCTCCTGGCTGGGAGCACTGGCGGGCGTAAACTGACTCCTGTGGAACTATTCACGCGCGCGTATGACCATCCGGACTCGGTCAAGATGATCGACGACCTCCAGCAGGTCTACGTCGAGCGCTACGGCGACGTGGACATCACGCCGGTCGACCCGGCGCAGTTCGCGGCGCCGCTCGGGTACTTCGTCATCGGCTACCTCGACGGCGTGCCCGTGGCGTGCGGCGGCTGGCGGGTGAACGACGAACTGGCCGGCGCCGCCGAGATCAAGCGCATGTACGTGGTCGACTCCGCACGCGGCAAGGGCCTCTCCCGGGCCGTGCTCGCGCATCTGGAGGTCACCGCGCGTGAGGCGGGCCTGGAGCGCATGGTCCTGGAGACCGGCACGCGCCAGCCCGAGGCGATCAGCCTGTACACCTCCAGCGGGTACGAGCGGATCGCCAACTTCGGCGTCTACCGCGACCACCCGGACAGCCGCTGCTTCGGGAAGTCGTTGTAGGTTCGAGCGCATGGCCATTTATGCGTTGGGGGACTACACGCCGCAGATCCACCCGGACGCGTACGTCCACCCGGACGCGACCGTGATCGGCGACGTGCGCATCGGCGCGTTCTCGTCGGTGTGGCCACAAGCCGTGCTGCGCGGCGACTACGGGCGCATCGTCGTCGACGAGCGCACGTCGATCCAGGACGGCACGGTCATCCACTGCACCGAGGTCCACCCGGTGCACATCGGATCGTCCTGCGTGGTCGGCCACAACGTGCACATCGAGGGCGCCACCGTCGCGGACGAGTGCCTGATCGCCTCGGGTTCGGTGGTGCTCAACGGTTCCATCGTGGAGAAGGGCGCGATCGTCGGCGCCGGCGCGGTGGTCTCGTTCGACGGCCACGTCCGCGAACGCACGATGGTGCTGGGAGTTCCCGCCCGCGAACGCGCCGGACACGTTGTGCCGGAACGGGCCTGGGAATTCATCGTCGAGAAATACGTGCAGAACATAGCTTTGTACCGGGAGAAGCTCCGCCGCCTCGATTAGGTGAGATAGGGTTCACAGCCGTGGCTCGTCCCCTCACTGAAGTTGTCGAAGCCGGTTGGGCTGAAGCTCTCGCCCCCGTCGCTGACCAAATTGCCGCCATGGGTGAGTTCCTGCGCGCGGAGGTTTCCGCCGGTCGCACCTACCTTCCCGCGGGCGAGAACGTGCTGCGCGCGTTCCAGCAGCCGTTCCACCAGGTGAAGGTGCTGATCGTCGGCCAGGACCCGTATCCGACGCCCGGCCACGCGGTCGGCCTGTCGTTCTCGGTCGCGCCGGACGTCCGGCCCATTCCCAAGTCGCTCATCAACATCTACAAGGAATACGCGGAGGACCTCGGTCACCCGATTCCGTCCAACGGCGACCTGACGCCGTGGTCCGAGCGCGGTGTGCTGCTGCTCAACAGGGCGCTCACCGTGCAGCCGGGCAAGGCGAACTCCCACCAGGGCAAGGGCTGGGAGGCCGTGACGGAGCAGGCGATCAAGGCGCTGGCCGCCCGTGACGCACCGCTGGTCTCCATTCTGTGGGGCCGCAACGCGCGCAACCTCCGCCCGCTGTTGGAACCGTTGCCCGCCATCGAGTCCGCGCACCCGTCGCCGTTGTCGGCGCACTCCGGGTTCTTCGGCTCGAAGCCGTTCAGCCGCGCCAACGAACTGCTGGAGAAGCAGGGCGCCGAGCCGATCGACTGGAAGCTCCCGTAGTTGCTCCCGCCCGCCGCGATCTGACGCTGACGGCCGCAGGTGCGGCCGTCAGCGAGTTCGGCAACGCGTTGTCGTTGCTGGTGCTGCTGTTCTGGGCGACGCCGATCAGCTCGTTGCTGGTGGCCGCGATCCTCGTCGCCGAACTGCTGCCGTTCGTGCTCGGTGCGCCTCTGGCCGGCGTGCTCGTCGACCGCCTGCCCAACCGCCGCCTGCTGATCGTCGCGTTGCTCTGCCAGGGCGTCGCGATCTCGGCCATCGCGCCGTTGATGGGGCAGCCCGCGTTCGTCGTGGCGCTGGTGCTCGTCTCCGGTTGTGGCCGTGCGATCGCCCAGCCGTGCATCTCCGCCCTCGTCCCGCACATCGCGGGCGAGGAGCAGTCCACGCGTGCGTACGCGTTGCTGGGCACCACTCGCAGCGTCGGCACCATCGCCGGGGTCACCGGTGGAGCGCTGCTCGCCGGGTTCTTCGGCCATCCCGCCGCGATGCTGATCGACGGCGCGACCTTCCTCGCCTACGCGGCGCTGCTGGCGTTCGTGCGGTCGGAGCGCAGGCCGTCGGGGGAGCACTCGGCACGGCCCAGCGCGATGGCCGGGATCCGGCACGTGCGGCGGGACTCCCTGCTGTTCGCGGCGATCGTCGGCCTGGCGTGCTTCGTCGGCGCGACGGTGGTGATCAACGTCGCCGACCCCGCGTTCGTGCGGTTCGTGCTGCACGGCAACGAGTTCCTGCTGGGTGCCATGCAGGCGTGCTGGATGGTCGGCATCATCGTCGGCAACCGGATAGCGGCGCGGCTGACGTCGGCGTCCCAGCTCGCTCAGGCGCTGGCGATCACCGGGGTCACCACGGGCATCGCGGTGCTGATCCCGGCGACGTTCCCCTTCGTCGCGGCCGCCGTGATCGGGTGGTTCATCGGTGGCGTGTCGAACGGCGTGGACAACGTGACGATGAACGCCATCGTGCGGTTGCGCACGCCGGAGGAGATGCGCGGGCGTGCGTTCGCCGCGGTCGGATCGATGGTGACCGGCGCGAACCTGGTCGGCACGGCCGCAGCGGGCCTGTTGCTGCTCGTCATGGGGCCGCGGGCGGTGTTCGCACTCGGTGGCACCGGGGCGTTGCTCGTCGGCGTCGTGTGCCTGGTGTTCGTGCGGCGGGCCCTGAAACGCGAAGAGAGCCCGGCCGTGGCCGAGCTCTCTCCGAACTAGAACGAACTGTGGCGGTGATCAGCCGCGCACGACCTTGCCGGCCTTCAGGCAGGACGTGCACACGTTGATCCGCTGGCGCTGCGAGGCCGAGACCTTCGCGCGCACAGACTGGATGTTCGGGTTCCAGCGGCGGTTCGTCTTCCGCTGGGAGTGCGAAACCGAATGGCCGAAGCCCGGCCCCTTGCCACAGACGTCGCACACGGCAGCCACGTCAGCCACTCCTTCAGGTTCCTCAAGCGGTAAGTCATGCGTCCCGGTGGGCGCGCAAGCGTGCACAAGCCTCAACCGGGCACGGCAACTCAATGAGGGTAGCCGGTGGGCTCACCCGTGACCAAACCGGGTGGATACTCTCGCCGCCATGCAGGTCATGGATGCGGTCGCGGTGCGCAGGTGGGCGGACGCCTGCGTGCGGTCGCTGGACGCCAATCGGGAGTCGATCGACCAGATCAACGTCTTCCCCGTCCCGGATGGTGACACAGGCACGAACCTGCTGCACACGATGCAGTCGGCGCTGGACGCGCTGCTGCGTTCGCCCAGGTCGACGGTCGGGGACGCGCTGTCGGCGCTGGCCCGCGGCGCGCTGGCCGGGGCTCGGGGCAACTCCGGCGTGATCCTGTCGCAGGTGCTCAGGGGCCTCGCGGAGACCGTGCAGGAGGTCTCGCTGGTCACCGGGTCGGCGCTGCGCAAGGGCCTGCACCGGGCCGACGAGCTGGCCACGGCGGCGGTGTCCAAGCCGGTTCCGGGCACGGTCCTGTCGGTGCTGCACGCCGCGTCCGAGGCCGCTCGCGACTGCGCCTCCGACGAGCTGGACGACGTGGTGATGGCGGCGTCACGCGCGGGGGCCGTCGCACTGGCGGACACGCCCCGTCAGCTCGCCGTGCTGGCCAAGGCCGGGGTGGTCGACGCGGGCGGCCGCGGGCTCGTTGTGTTGTTGGACACATTGGCCGCGGTGATCACCGGCCAGAGTGTGGAAACACCGATAGACGCTCCCTTGCTGCCCCGCACGCCCGAGTCGCTGACGACCGAGCGGGAGAGCGGGTCGTCGGAGTTCGAGTACGAGGTCATGTACCTGCTCGACGAGACGTCCGAAGATCTTGTCGTTGAGCTGAAGGCGACGTTGAACGGGCTGGGCGACTGCGTCTCGGTCGTGGGCGACGGGGCGTCGTTGTGGACCGTGCACGTGCACTGCAACGACATCGGCGCGGCCATCGAGTCGGGTGTGCGCGCCGGCCGTCCGCATCGCATCACGGTGGCGCGGTTCGCGGACCAGATCGCCGCGCAGGCGTCCCGGTTCGTGCGCGACCGGGCGATCGTGGTGGTGGTGAGCGGCGCCGTGGACCTGTTCCGTGCCGAGGGCGCCACGGTGTTCGACCTCGCTTCTTCTTCGGCGACGCCCACGGACCTGTTGTCGGCCATCGTGTCGACGCGCGCGCGTCACGTCGCCGTGCTGCCGGGTGATCCGGACATCCGGGAGGCGTTGGACGAGGCCGTGGCGTACGCACAGGCCGCAGGGCAGGACGTGGTGGTGGTGCCGACGTTCTCGCCCGTGCAGGCCCTTGCGGCGTTGGCGGTGCACGACTCCTCCAGGCGTGCCGGTGACGACGTTGTCGCGATGGCCGAGGCCTCCGCCGCCACGCGCCGCGGTGAGCTCGCGATCGCCGCCGACGAGGCGATCACGTGGGTGGGCCGCTGCCAGCCCGGAGACCTGCTGGGCATGCTGGACGGCGAGGTCGTGCTGATCGAGCCCGGCCCTGCGGCCGCGGAGTCGTTGATGGACCTCTCGTGCCGCCTGGTCGACCGGATGCTGGCCGGTGGTGGTGAACTGGTGACGGTGCTGCTGGGCGCCGACGCGCCGGAGGGCCTGGTCGACGTGCTGGAGGACCACCTGCGGGTCACCCATCCGGAGGTCGAGGTGACGGCGTATCCGGGCGGCCAGCCGGACGCGGTCATTTTTGTCGGTGTCGAGTAGTTCAATGGGACGCGATGATCTCCTTCGACGACAAGCTGCAGCCGTTGCTCGGCAAGAAGACCGCCGACGCACTGGAGACCGGCCTCGGCCTAACGACGGTCGGTGACCTGCTGCGCCACTACCCGCGCCGCTACGACGAGCGCGGGAAGCTGACGGACATCCGCTCGCTGGAAATCGACGAGCACGTCACGGTGCAGGCCGAGGTCCGCAAGTGCCAGAAGCGCCAGATGAAGGCGCGCCGCGGCCAGATGACCGAGGCCGTGATCACCGACGGCACCTCGGAGCTGCACCTGGTGTTCTTCGGCAAGCCGGCGTTCGTCGCCGAGCAGGAGCTGCTGCCGGGCACGCGCGCGTTGTTCGCCGGCAAGGTGGGCCGCTACCGGCAGAACCTGCAGCTGGTGCACCCGGCGTTCGAGGTCCTCACCGCGGAGCAGGACGGGTCGTCGTTCCTGCAGGCGTTCCTGCCGGTCTACCCGGCGTCGCAGCACATCAACACGTGGAACATCGCGAACTGCGTGAAGCAGCTCCTGGAGATCTGGGACGGCGTGCCGGAGGACCCGCTGCCCGCCGACTTCCGCGAGGAGCAGGGCCTGATCGGCCTGGAGGACGCGCTGCGGTCGATCCACCGGCCGGAGAGCTGGGCGCAGATCTCGGTGGCGCAGCTGAGGCTGAAGTGGGACGAGGCGCTGGCCGTGCAGCTGGCCCTGGCCCAGCGCCGCAAGGCCTCGACGGCCCGCCCGGCGCCCTCGTGCGCGCGCCGGTCAGGCGGCATCCGCGACGCGTTCGACGAGCGGCTGCCGTTCACGCTCACGGCGGGCCAGGTCGAGGTGGGCGAGCAGATCGCCTCCGACCTGGAGTCCGTCGTGCCGATGAACCGCCTCCTGCAAGGAGAAGTGGGCTCGGGCAAGACCATGGTCGCGTTGCGGGCGATGCTCCAGGCCGTGGACGCGGGCCGGCAGGCCGCGATGCTCGCCCCGACCGAAGTCCTTGCGGCACAACACGCCCGCTCGTTGTCCGAGATGCTCGGCGACCTGGCCCAGGCGGGCCAGCTCGGCGGCGCCGAAGAGGCGACCCGAGTGACGCTGCTGACCGGTTCGATGAACACGGCCCAGCGCCGTCAGGCGTTGCTGGACATCGTGACCGGCGAGGCGGGCATCGTCGTCGGCACGCACGCGATCATCCAGGAGAAGGTGGAGTTCCACTCCCTGGGTCTGGTCGTGGTCGACGAACAGCACCGCTTCGGCGTGGAGCAGCGCGCCGCTCTCTCGGCCCGGGGCGAACGCGAGAACCCGCACGTCCTGGTCATGACCGCCACCCCGATCCCGCGCACCGTGGCCATGACGGTCTACGGCGACCTCGAAGTCTCGGCCCTGCGCGAACTCCCTGGCGGCCGTTCCCCGATCAAGACGTCGGTGGTCCCGGCCCGCGAGAAGCCGGCCTGGCTGGACCGCGCCTTCGCCCGAGTGCGCGAGGAGGTGGCGAAGGGCCACCAGGCGTACTTCGTGTGCCCGCGCATCGGCGACGAGGAACCGGCCAAGTCGGAAGGCGACGACGACAAGCGCCCTGCCCTGTCCGTGATCGACGTGGCCACCATGCTCGCGGCCGGCCCCCTGCGAGGCCTGCGCATCGAAATCCTGCACGGCCGCATGCCACCGGAGGACAAGGACGCCGTGATGCGCGCCTTCGCCGCCAACGAGGTCAACGTCCTCGTGGCCACCACCGTCATCGAGGTGGGCGTCAACGTCCCGAACGCCACCGTGATGGCCATCATGGACGCGGACCGCTTCGGCGTCTCCCAGCTCCACCAGCTCCGCGGCCGCGTGGGCCGCGGCAGCGCACCAGGCCTCTGCCTCCTGGTGACCGAGATGCCGGAGATGACGGCCACGATGGAACGCCTGCGCGCCGTGGAGTCCACTCTGGACGGCTTCGAACTGGCCCAGCTGGACCTGGAACTCCGCCGCGAGGGCGACATCCTCGGCGCCGCGCAGTCGGGCCGCCGCTCAGGCCTCAAGATGCTGTCACTGCTGCGCGACGAGGACATCATCGCCGACGCCCGCACCGCCGCCCAGCAGGTCGTGGACGCCGACCCCGACCTGGAGAAGCACCCGGGCCTCGCAGGCATGGTGGCGACCCTGCTGACGGAGGAACGAGCGGAGTACCTGGAAAAGACCTAGCCAGGCCGCCCCGCCCCGCATAGCCCGGCTGGAGGGCGGCAGGGACGGCACGCCGCGCCGAGCAGCACGCCGCGCCGAGCAGCACGCCGCGCCGAGCGGCGCGGCTGTCGAGCGGCGCGGCTGTCGAGTGGGCCCGCACCTGCACGGAATGGCGCGGCGTGCAGACCGGGCGATGCGCCGCGCGCAACGGAGGCCTGCGCCCCTGGCCACCTGCGTCCCGCCCGCTTGCCTGCCATCTCGCCCGGCCGCCTCGCCTGCCACCGGCGCCCCGCGTGCGTCCCACGCCAGCTGCGTCGCACCCGCCTGCGCCCCGCCACCCCGCAGCCCGCCTGCACCCCGCCACCCCGCAGCCCGCCTGCACCCCGCCACCCCGCAGCCCGCTCCGCCGCAGCCCGCTCCGCCGCAGCCCGCTCCGCCGCAGCCCGCTCCGCCGCAGCCCGCTCCGCCGCAGCCCGCTCCGCCGCAGCCCGCTCCACCGCGGCCCGCTCCACCGGCGGCCCACTCGACCGCGGCCCGCTCCACCGGCGGCCCACTCGACCGCGGCCCGCTCCACCGGCGGCCCACTCGACCGCGGCCCGCTCCACCTGCGGCCCGCTCCACCTGCGGCCCACTCCATCCGTGCCCCGCCCGCGCCCGCCCGCGGCCCGCTCCGCCGCGGCCCGCTCCGCCGCAGCCGACTCCACCTGCGGCCCACTCCACCTGCGGCCCGCTCCATCCGTGCCCGCCCTCGCCCGCCCGCGGCTCAGCCCCGCCCTCCTCCCACCCCACCGCCTGCGCTCCCAAACCTCTCTCACCCGAAGGTGTGAGCGTGCCTCTGCCCGATTCGTCCGGTACCCGCAGCCGTCCTCGGTACGGTCCCCACCGTGCGTCGCATGATCATCACCGCGCTGGCAGCCGCCCTCACCCTCGTCACCACGCCCTCCCAGGCCTGGGCGGCCCCCGTGCTGCTGACCGGTGAGCAGTCGAGGTACCCGCACGCCCTCCGCCTGGAGCACGGCCCGCAGCGCGGCTCGATCCTCGTGGTCGTGCACGGCGACCACGCCGTGAACGTCCTGAAGGCCCCGCGCACCGGCAAGCGGTTCAAGCGGATCGCCACGTTCGTCGACGACGCGAGCGCTTCGGAGACGTGCTGCGGACACCTCTACGAGCTGCCGCGCCAGGTCGGTGACATGCCGGCCGGCACGGTGCTGTGGGCCGGGTCGGTCGGCACGAAGCCGGAGACGCTCAAGGCGCGGATCTGGCGCAGCGACGACGCCGGGCAGTCGTGGCGGTTCCTGTCGGAGTGCGCGCGGGCGAGGCCGGGTGGCGGGCTGTGGGAGCCGGACCTCTCGGTCGACGCCTACGGCCTGCTGCACTGCTACTTCTCCGACGAGTCGGACGGCGCGCACAGCCAGTACATCGGGCGCACCACGTCGAAGGACGGCATCACGTGGTCGGCCAAGGAGAAGATCGTCGCGGTGGCCCAGAGCTACCTGCGACCCGGGATGCAGCAGGTCAAGCGCCTGCCGACCGGCGAGTACTACATGATGTACGAGATCTGCGCGCAGCCGGACCAGTACTTCTGCGAGGCGTTCCACCGCAGCAGCAGGGACGGCGCTGACTGGGGCGATCCGACCAACCACGGCACCCGGCCCACCACCAAGGACGGCAAGTACTTCGCGCACACGCCGTCGATCGTCCTCGCGCCCAACGGCACGGCCACGGGTCGTGTGCTGCTCATGGGGCAGATGCTGATGTCCGCGAACGGCAAGGTCGACCCCGGCAACGGGCGCACGATCTTCGTGTCCGAGAACGGCGGCAGGAGCGGCTGGTACGAGATGCGCGCGCCGGTGCCGGTGCCCCAGGCGCGGGACAAGGTCTGCCCGAACTACCACCCCAGCGGGGTCGCATCGCTCGACGGCAGCGAGTTCATCGGGTTCGCGAGCGACTACACGGCGAACGGCGGCTGCCACACGAGCTGGGCCACGACGAGCCTGCCGCCGTTCCCCGGCTGAAAACGGGGTGGCTCGAACCGAGCCACCCCGCCGGGCGATCAGTTCTGGCGCGGCCTCGGCAGCTGCTGGGTCTTGTCCGCGTCCTCCTCGGCCGAAGCCGCAGCCGGCGCCTCGTCCTCCGCAGAGCCGTCCTCCAGCGGCTTGAGCACCGACATCGCCGCCTCGACGGCCTCCTGCGCCGCGTGGAACTGCGTGGCGAGGTTGTCGTGCGCCGCCCGCAGCGCAGCCTCCTTCTCGGAGGCGTTGGCCGCGCGCTGGTCCGCCGAGGCAACGGCGGCGGCCGACTTCTGCTCCGCCTCGCGCACCAGGTTCGACGTGCGCGTCTCAGCGTCGCGGACGAGCGTGGACGCCTTCTCGTCGGCTTCGCGCACGGTGGTCGCGGCCTTCTCGTCCGCCTCGCGCACGGTGGTCGCTGCCTTCTGGTTGGCGTCGCCGACCAGGGCGGCCGCCTTGTCCTCCGCCTCGCGCAGGGTCGTCGCCGCCTTCTCCTCGGCGGCGCTGACCAGGGCGGTCGCGGACGCCGTCGCGTCCGCGGTGGTCTTCTCGGCACGGGCGAGCGTCTCGGACTCGAGCTCGCCGAGCACCTTCTCCGCCTCCGCCTTCTTGGCGGCGAGCTCACCGTCGAGAGTGGACAGCGCGGCCGTGCGCCGCGCCTCCGCGTCGGCGGCGATCTTCTCGGCCTCGGTCCGCGCGTCCGCCAGCACCTTCTGGTGCTCCGCGGTCAGCTTCGCCTTGAGACCGTCGTACTCCTGGTCGAGCTCGTCGTTGTACGCCTTGTACTTCGCGTCGAGTTCCACGCGGTGGGCGTCGAGGTCGGCCGACTTCTTCTCGAACTCGCCGGCGATCCGCTCACCGTTCGCGCGCACGTCGGCGACCAGGGCCTCGTGCTCGGCCGTGAGCTTGCCCTGCAACGCCGCGTGCTCGGCCTCGAGCTCGGACCGGCGGCCGGCGGTCTGCTGGTCGAGCTCGGCGTGGCGCTGCTGGTAGTGCATCTCGAGCTGCTTGCGGCGGGCTTCGGTCTCCGCCAGCAGGCGCTGGTGCTGTTCGCGCTGGTCAGCCGCCCACTTCTCGGCCTCGCCACGGGTCGCGGCGGCCTTGTCGAGCGCGTCCTTGCGGATGTCCGCGATCTCTTCCTCGGCCAGGCTCATCATCACGCGGACGCGCTCGGTGACGTTCGACGCGCTCACGGGAGCGTTGGCGAGGTTCTGCAGCTGGACCTTGGTCTTGTCGAGGTCGGCGCGCATCGCGTTGAGGAGTTTGGTGAGCTCGCCCACCTGCGCGGAGGCCGCGTCGCGGGCGCGGTTGGAGTTCTTGAGATCGAACTCCAACCGGGTGACGCGCTCGTTCACCTGTCGCTGGTTGTAACCACGGAGGACAACGTCGAAATGCGGTGTGCGGGCAGTAGGCTGCCCGGCTCCATCAGCCCCGGCCATATGGCTCACCCTACCGAGATAGTCGCGAAGATCGTCACTCGATCTGGTTAAACCCACTACCGGCCGCAGTCTGACCGGGTGGTGGGTTCCCACTTTCCTCCCATCACGCGAGAATCAGGGCCAGCAAGACCGATCAGGATGACACCCATCACGTGAGACAGTCCTCCCAACAGGCAAGAGTCGCACGGTAACGTGCCACGACTGATGACTGCCGAGTAACACCGGGAGGGCACGGATGTTCCGCAAGGTTCTTGTCGCCAACCGCGGCGAGATCGCGATTCGCGCGTTCCGAGCCGCCTACGAACTGGGCGCTGGAACGGTCGCCGTCTTCCCGCACGAGGACCGAAACTCGCTGCACCGCCTGAAGGCGGACGAGTCGTACGAGATCGGCGAGCCGGGACATCCCGTCCGCGCCTACCTCTCCGTCGACGAGATCATCAAGGCCGCCCGCAAGGCCGGTGCCGACGCGATCTACCCCGGTTACGGATTCCTGTCTGAGAACCCGGAGCTCGCGATGGCCTGCCGTGAGGCCGGTCTCACGTTCATCGGCCCCGTGGCCGAGGTCCTCGAGCTGACGGGCAACAAGGCGCGCGCCATCGCGGCCGCCCGCGAGGCCGGGCTGCCGGTCCTGGAGTCGAGCGAGCCGTCGTCCGACGTCGAGGCGCTGCTCGCGGCGTCGGAGAGCATGCGCTTCCCGGTCTTCGTGAAGGCCGTCGCGGGCGGCGGTGGCCGCGGTATGCGCAAGGTGGACGAACCGGGCGCGCTGCGCGAGGCGCTGGAGGCGGCGTCGCGCGAGGCCGAGTCGGCGTTCGGCGACCCGACCGTGTTCCTCGAGCAGGCCGTGGTCGAGCCGCGCCACATCGAGGTGCAGATCCTCGCCGACGGCCAGGGCAACGTGATCCACCTCTTCGAGCGCGACTGCTCCGTGCAGCGGCGCCACCAGAAGGTCATCGAGATCGCGCCCGCGCCGAACCTCGACCCCGAGCTGCGCGACCGCATCTGCGCCGACGCCGTGAAGTTCGCGCGGCACATCGGCTACCGCAACGCGGGCACGGTCGAGTTCCTGCTGGACCCGCAGGGCCACTACGTCTTCATCGAGATGAACCCGCGCATCCAGGTCGAGCACACCGTTACGGAAGAGGTAACGGACGTCGACCTGGTGCAGTCCCAGATGCGCATCGCGTCCGGGGAGACGCTGGAGGACCTGGGCCTGTCCCAGGACACCGTCCAGCTGCGCGGCGCCGCGCTGCAGTGCCGCATCACCACCGAGGACCCGGCCAACGGCTTCCGCCCGGACACCGGCACGATCAGCGCCTACCGCTCGCCCGGTGGCTCCGGCATCCGCCTCGACGGCGGTACGGCCGGCGCGGGCATGGCGATCAGCCCGCACTTCGACTCGATGCTCGTGAAGCTCACGTGCCGTGGCCGCACCTTCTCTCTCGCGGTCGCCCGAGCGCGCCGTGCGATCGCGGAGTTCCGCATCCGCGGTGTGTCCACGAACATCCCGTTCATCCAGGCCGTGCTGGACGACCCCGACTTCTACGAGGGCCGCGTCACCACGTCGTTCATCGAGAAGCGCCCGCACCTGCTGACGGCGCGCCACTCGGCGGACCGCGGCACGCGCCTGCTGACCTACCTCGCGGACGTCACGGTCAACCACCCCAACGGCACCCGCCCGACCGCGGTCGACCCGCGGGAGAAGCTGCCGGTCATCGACCTCAACGCCGAACCGGCCGCCGGGTCGAAGCAGAAGCTGGTCGAGCTCGGGCCAGAGGGCTTCGCGCGGTGGATGCGGGAGAACAAGGCCGTAGGCGTCACCGACACGACGTTCCGCGACGCCCACCAGTCGTTGCTCGCCACCCGAGTGCGCACCAAGGACCTGCTCGCCGTCGCGCCGCACGTCGCGCGCATGACGCCCGAGCTGCTGTCCCTGGAGTGCTGGGGCGGCGCGACCTACGACGTGGCGCTGCGGTTCCTCGCGGAGGACCCGTGGGAGCGGCTCGCGGCGTTGCGCGAGGCCGTGCCGAACATCAACCTGCAGATGCTGCTGCGCGGCCGCAACACGGTCGGCTACACGCCGTACCCCGAGGCGGTCACCAAGGCGTTCGTGCAGGAGGCGACGGCCACCGGCATCGACATCTTCCGGATCTTCGACGCGCTGAACGACGTCGAGCAGATGCGCCCGGCGATCGAAGCCGTGCGCGAGACCGGAACGGCCGTCGCCGAGGTCGCGCTCTGCTACACCAGCGATCTGTCCAATCCGGACGAACGTCTGTACACACTGGACTACTACCTCAAGCTGGCGGAGCAGATCGTCGGCGCGGGCGCGCACGTGCTGTGCGTCAAGGACATGGCGGGGCTCCTGCGGGCGCCGGCCGCGTCGCGCCTGATCACCGCGCTGCGCAAGGAGTTCGACCTCCCGGTCCACCTGCACACGCACGACACGGCCGGTGGCCAGCTCGCGACGTACCTCGCGGCGGTCCAGGCGGGCGTGGACGCGATCGACGGCGCGACCGCGTCGATGGCGGGCACGACGTCGCAGCCGCCGCTGTCGTCGATCGTGGCGCTGCTCGACCACACCGACCACTCGACCGGCCTCGACCTGCAGAACGTCTGCGACCTGGAGCCGTACTGGGAGTCGGTGCGCAAGATCTACGCGCCGTTCGAGTCCGGCATCCCCGGTCCGACCGGCCGCGTCTACCACCACGAGATCCCCGGTGGTCAGCTCTCGAACCTGCGCACCCAGGCCGTCGCCCTGGGCCTGGGCGAGAAGTTCGAGGAGATCGAGTCGATGTACGCGGCCGCCGACCGCATGCTCGGCCACCTCGTGAAGGTGACACCGTCGTCCAAGGTCGTCGGTGACCTCGCGCTGCACCTCGTGGGCGCCGGTGTCGCGCCGAAGGAGTTCGAGGAGAACCCCGGCAAGTTCGACATCCCGGCTTCGGTGATCGGCTTCCTGCACGGTGAGCTGGGCGACCCGCCCGGCGGCTGGCCGGAGCCGTTCCGCAGCAAGGCGCTCGAGGGCAGGCCGGCCCCGAAGCCGGTCGAGGAGCTGTCCGCCGAGGACGAGGCGGGTCTCGCCGACGCGCGCAGGGCGACGTTGAACAGGCTGCTGTTCCCGGCGCCCACCAAGGAGTTCACCACGCACCGCGAGGCGTACGGCGACACGTCGGTGTTGCGCTCCAAGGACTTCTTCTACGGCCTGCGTCCCGGCGAGGAGTACTCCGTCGACCTGGAGCCGGGCGTCCGGCTGCTGATCGGCCTGGAGGCGATCTCCGAGGCGGACGAGCGCGGCATCCGCACGGTCATGGCGACCCTGAACGGCCAGCTGCGCCCGATCCAGGTCCGCGACCGCTCGGTGGCCGTCGACGTGGCGGCCGCGGAGAAGGCCGACCGCGCCAACCCGAACCACGTCGCGGCCCCGTTCGCTGGCGTGGTGACGGCCGCGGTGGCCGAGGGTGACCGCGTCGACGCCGGTCAGACCGTCGCGACGATCGAGGCGATGAAGATGGAGGCCGCGATCACCGCCCCGAAGGCGGGCGTCGTGCAGCGCCTGGCGTTGCGGGGAGCCCAGCAGGTGGAGGGTGGAGACCTCCTGATCGTGCTGGAGTGAGTTCGTGGTTACGTGGGGCCCGGTCTCGTCCTGAGGCCGGGCCCTTCGTGCTGCGAGGGGTGCGGAACTCCACGACGATTCCGTGCGTTGCACCGGCACGGGGTCAGGGAGAGGGAAGCGGATCATGAAGAAGGTGTTGGGCCTGCTCGGCCTTGCGGGGGCGGCGTGGGCGTTTCGAGACGTGCCGCGGCAGCTGGGCGGCAAGCCGGACCCGGTCCACATGTCGCGGTCGCCGCGCTACCGGGACGGGAAGTTCCACAACGACAAGGAAGTCCGCACGGTCCCTGACCGCGAGTCCTTCTCGTTGCGCGACTTCCTGGTGGGAGGCGAGGACCGCAAGCCGTCCGTCGCCGTACCCCTCGTCGCACCTTCGGCTCTGGCGGCCGACGGCCTGCACATCACCTGGTACGGCCACGCGTCCGCGCTGATCACGATGGACGGCGCGTCCGTGCTGATCGATCCGGTGTGGAGCGACCGCGTCTCGCCGTCCGCGCACCTGGGCCCCAAGCGCCTGCACCCGGTGCCGCACCAACTGTCCGATTTGCCTGATGTGAGTGCCGTGGTGATCTCGCACGACCACTACGACCACCTCGACATGGACACCGTGCAGGCTTTGTGCGCCGGCACCTCCGCCGTCTTCGTGGTGCCGCTCGGCCTGGGCGCGCACCTAGCCCGCTGGGACGTGCCCCGCGACCGCGTCGTCGAGCTCGACTGGGACGAGTCGTTCGAGGTGAATGGCTTCACGCTCACCTGCACCGCGGCACAACACTTCTCGGGCCGCTCGGTCCAGCGCAACGTGACCCTGTGGGCCTCCTGGGTGATCAAGCGGGGCACCCGCTCGGTCTTCTACAGCGGCGACACCGGCTACTTCCCGGGCTACTCGGCGATCGGCGCCGCGCACGGCCCGTTCGACGCGGTCCTGATGCAGGTCGGTGCGTACGGCGACGCGTGGCCGGACATCCACATGACGCCGGAGGAGGGCGTGCAGGCGTTCGAGGACCTGGGCGGCGGCCTGCTGATCCCGGTGCATTGGGCGACGTTCAACCTGGCGCTGCACCCGTGGGGCGAGCCGATCGACCGCGTGTGGCGCGAGGTCAAGGCACGCGGCCTGCGCATGGCGGTGCCGCGGCCGGGCGAGCGCGTGGACGTCCAGGCGCCCAACGAGGTTGACGGGTGGTGGCAGGCTCTCGCCTGACGGACTTCGTCGGGGGACACGCGCACAGCTGTGGTCACTGGCGGTGGCACGGGTATAGGCCGTGCCACCGCACTCGCTCTCGTGGACCAGGGCCTGGTCGTCGACACGGAGTTCTTAGGCGACTCGATGACGCCGGAACGGCTCGCCACGCGCACGAGCCGTTGCCGGTCACGGCGGAGCCACGGTCAGTGGCGCGCCCCACCCGGAACCGCGGAGCGCAGTCGGTGGAGCCCCCGCAGCACCTCATCGCGGTGCTTCGCCGCTTTCAGCCACGCCGGCAGCTTCGCGAGCACCGTCATCCTCCGCACTGACGACGGCAGCGGGTCCTCGCGCAGCGCAGCCCCCACATAAGACTGCAGCAGGTCGAGGTGCACGCCGTTCAACGCCCACAGAGTGCGCCCGGCACACGACGTGGTCAGCCAGAGGTCAGGCACGACGGCGGCGGCGTCCCAGCACCACACACGCCGATAAGGCCGGGCGTGCGCACACGCCGCACACACGAGACGGTCACCAACCACGACCGCACACGCGCCACAAGAGGGGCAGCCGACCAGCACCGGCGAAGCGGTGAGTGCGCACAGGCACGCGCCCGAGTCGCGGTGGCGGGTCATGGGCACAGGATGCACCTGGGACGATGACCACGTGACACGAATTGTTGCCGGGTCCGCGGGAGGTCGCAGGCTCAAGGTCCCGCCCAAGGGCACGCGCCCGACGTCCGAGCGGGTCCGCGAGGCGCTCTTCAGCTCCCTCGAGTCCCTGCTCGACCTCGACGGCGCGAACGTGCTCGACCTCTACGCCGGGTCGGGGGCGCTGGGGTTCGAGGCGTTGAGCAGGGGCGCGGCGCACGCCACGTTCGTCGAGGCCGACAAGAGGGCCGCTGACGTGCTCAAAGGCAACGCCCAAGAGCTCGGGTTCAAGAACACGACGATCGCCAACCGGACGGCGGAGGCCTACGTCACGGCCGAGGGCGACGCGTTCGACGTCGTCTTCGCCGACCCGCCGTACGCGACGACGGACGACGAGCTCGCCAAGGTGCTGAAGGGAATCGTGCCGCGGCTCTCGAAGGACGCCGTCCTGATCGTGGAACGTGCTTCGCGAAGTGCCGAACCAGTTTGGCCGGATTCAGTGGAATCCTTGCGTGCCAAGCGTTATGGGGACACGGCCGTGTACTGGGGTCAGGTGCGTTCTGATGGGTGACGAGAACCACGGACACGCCTGGCGGCGTCCGATCGGGTGCTAACGTCCGATCCATGACACGTGCCGTGTACCCCGGCTCCTACGACCCGGTAACCAACGGTCACCTGGACATCATCGGGAGAGCCGCGCACCTGTTCGACGAGGTCGTCGTCGCTGTGCTCATCAACAAGAACAAGCGCACCCTGTTCGACGTCGAGGAGCGGCAGGAGATGCTGCGCGACGTCACGAAGCAATGGGACAACGTGCGCGTGGACTCGTGGCACGGCCTGTTGGTCGACTACTGCCGTGAGAACAACATCAAGGCCATCGTGAAGGGCCTGCGCGCCGTCAGCGACTACGACTACGAGCTGCAGATGGCGCAGATGAACCACCAGCTCACCGGCGTCGACACGTTGTTCATGCAGGCCAGCCCGCAGTACTCCTACCTGGCGTCCTCGCTGGTCAAGGAGGTCGCGACGTACGGCGGCGACGTGTCCACGCTGCTGCCGGCCTCCATCGAGCAGCGGCTCAGGCTGCGCCTCGAGGAGACCCGCTAGAGCGCCAGCTTCATCCCCACGTGCGACGCGGTGAACCCGAGCCGCTCGTAGAACCGGTGCGCGTCCACCCGGGACGCGTCCGTCGTCAGCTGCACCAGAGCACAGCCGCGTGCGCGCGCCTCGTCGATCGCCCACCTGACCAACCGCTCGCCGAGGCCGCCGCCGCGCTGGTCGGAACGCACCCGCACGGCCTCCACGGTCGCGCGCGTCGACCCCAGCCGCGACAGGCCCGCGGTGAACGTCAGCTGCAACGTGCCCACGACCTCGCCGTCGCGGTCCGCCACCACCAGCAGCTGGTGCGGGTCGGCGTCGATCACCTCGAACGCCTTCAGGTACGCAGGGTCGCCCGGCGTCTCGCGCGCGGCGCCCAGCGGGTCGTCCGCCAGCATCGCCACGATCGGGTGGACATCGGCCTCGACGGCTCGCCTGATTGTGATCTTCACGGTTCCCCCCGGTGGATGTGGGGAAATCCTGACACGCCCTGCCGACGTCCCGGTCCGGGGGAGATCGGCAGGGCACACTTGCGGGTGGGAGTTTCAGGGGACCAGGGGAGTGAGACGTGTACCGGGTGTTCGAGGCACTCGACGAGCTCGTCACGATCGTCGAGGAAGCGCGCGGGGTTCCGATGACGTCGGGCTGCGTCGTGCCGCGCGGCGACGTGCTCGAACTGCTCGACGACGTGCGTGACGCGATCCCCGCGGAGCTCGACGACGCGCAGGACGTGCTGGACCACAAGGAAGAGCTCGTCGGCAAGGCCAAGCACGAGGCCGAGTCCGGCGTGTCCAAGGCGCGCGCCGACGCGGACCGCATGCTCGCCGAGGCGCAGGCCGAGGCGGAGGCGATGCTGTCCGACGCGCGCGCCCGTGCCGAGCGCATGATCGCCGAGGCGGAGGACCAGGCCGAACGGACCGTGGCCGCCGGCCGTCAGGAGTACGACGACCTGGTGGGCCGCTCGCACGCCGAGGCCGAGCGGATGGTCCAGGCGGGCCGCGCCAACTACGAGCGCGCCACCGAGGACGGCCGCGCCGAGCAGGCGAGGCTCGTCAACGAGCAGGAGGTCGTGCGCGCGGCGCACGCCGAGGCGGCACGCCTGCTCGACGTCGCCCAGAGCGAGTCGATCCGGCTGCGGTCGGAGTGCGACGCGTACGTCGACGGCAAGCTCGCGGACTTCGAGGACCTCCTCGCGCACACGCTGCGGTCGGTCGGCAAGGGCCGTTCGCACCTGCGCGGTCCCGCCGTCGCGGGCGCCTCGGCGCCGTTCGACTACGGTTCCTGACGAACCAGCACCCCTGAACGTGTGATTCGCGCTACGTCGGACAGGTGCGATCACCTGCCGATTTCACGCGCGGGGTGCTCGTCCCGTACCCTGGAACGGCTGGACGTGGTAGGTCCCCGCCGGCAACCAATCTGATCATGACTGAGCATCGTCACGCGTCCACGCGTCCCACAGCATCCGGTCCCTGGGTCATCGACACCAGGGACATCGGCCGTCGCGCCGGGTCCAGCCGACCCTTCGTGAAGTCGGTCCCCGCCGAAGGCGTGGGGTTGCTCGGGGTGATCGCGGTGCCCGAGAACGGGGAGGTCGAACTCGACCTCCTGATCGAATCGGTCGTCGAGGGTGTGCTGGTTTCAGGGACCGCGTCCGCCAAGGTCGCAGGTGAGTGCTCGAGGTGTCTCGAACCGCTCACCGATGAGGTTGAAGTCCGGATCACGGAGCTCTACGCGTGGCCGGACAGCACCACGGACGAGACCACTGATGAAGACGAGGTCAGCCGGATCGAGAACGATCTGATCGACCTCGAACCTGTGGTGCGGGACGCCATCGTCCTCGCGTTGCCGCAGGCACCGCTTTGCGAGCCGGACTGCAAGGGGCTTTGCTCCGAGTGTGGTGGCAGGTGGGCGGAGCTCGGGCCCGACCACGGGCATGAGACGATTGACCCTCGGTGGGCCGCGTTGCAAGAGCGGTTCAGCGATGACAACAACGAGGAGAAGTAGTCGTGGCCGTCCCGAAGCGGAAAATGTCGCGTTCGAACACCCGTGCGCGCCGTTCCCAGTGGAAGACGTCTGCCGTGCACCTGGTGGCGTGCTCCAACAAGGCTTGCCGCCAGCCGAAGCCGCAGCACGTCGCCTGCCCGGCCTGTGGTCAGTACGCTGGCCGCCAGGTCGCTCAGCCGGCCTGATCTCCTCGGCGACGTAGTGGGGGGAAAGCCGCCGCGCGCACCGCAAGCGGACCGCGCGGACTTGCTCGAAGCGCTCGGCGTCCACCTGGACGCCGAGCTGCTCGTGCTGTCGCTCACCCACCGGTCTTACGCGTACGAGAACGGCGGCTTGCCGCCGAACGAGCGTCTCGAGTTCCTGGGAGACGCGGTGCTGGGGCTGGTCGTCACCGACCACCTCTACCGCACCCATCCCGACCTTCCTGAAGGTCAGCTCGCGAAGCTCCGCGCCAGCGTGGTCAACATGCACGCGCTGGCCGGCGTCGCGCGCAACCTCGGTGAGGGCGGGCTGGGGGCACACCTGTTGCTCGGTCGCGGCGAAGAGCTGACCGGCGGCAGGGACAAGGCGAGCATCCTCGCCGACGGTCTCGAGGCCGTCATCGGTGCGGTGTACCTGCAGTTCGGTATCGATACCGCACGAACGTTCGTTCACCGGCTGTTCGATCCGCTCTTGGCCAAAGCTCCGCTTTTGGGTGCTGGACTGGACTGGAAGACAAGCCTGCAGGAGCTCACCGCTCAAGCCAGCCTCGGCGTCCCGGAGTACCGCGTGGACGACCAGGGGCCGGACCACCGAAAAGAGTTCACCGCAACGGTGCTCGTCGGTGGCCAGCCTTACGGCAAGGGTGATGGGCGCACCAAGAAGGAAGCCGAGCAGAAAGCCGCCGAAGCGGCTTATCATGTTCTGTCGGAACGGGTCAAGGCCGAGCAGGAGACGGCTGCGACCAAGAACGGTCAGAACGGCGCCTCGGTGACGCCAGGGACCCTCCCATCCGAGGAAGACTGAGACACGCAATGTATGCGACCAGGAACCGCACCAACCGCCGCACCCGCACCGTCCGCGGGCCGGTGAACACCTCCCGCAGCGGAGGCATCCAGGGACTTGTGCTGGTCAGGGACACGAGCCGCGCGGGCGTGTGGGTGCTCAAGCCCACCAAGCCGCAGGCCGCCGTGATCGAGGCGCAGCCCGTCGACGAGGGCAAGTCCGAAGCCTGACGTGCCCGAACTCCCAGAGGTCGAGGTAGTACGCCTCGGCCTCGAAGCCCACGTCGCCGGCCGGGTCATCTCCTCGGTAGAGGTGCTGCACCCACGTGCCATCCGTCGGCACGACCTGGGCTCCCAGGACTTCGTCGCGCGCTTGGCCTCGCAACCGATGGTGGCAGCCAAGCGCCGCGGCAAGTACCTCTGGGTGGAACTGGCCGACAAAGCCGCCATGCTCGCCCATCTCGGCATGAGCGGCCAAATGCTGGTCCAACCCTCGTCGGCCCCCGACGAGAAGCATCTGCGCGTCCGCTTCCGGTTCGCCGACGGCGGCCCAGAACTCCGTTTCGTCGACCAACGCACCTTCGGCGGCCTGGCGCTGGCCGAACTGGTGGAGGTCGACGGCACCCTCGTCCCCGACTCGGTCGCGCACATCGCCCGAGATCCGATGGACCCTCTCTTCTCCCGTGATGCTGCCGTGCGCGCGTTGCGCCTGCGTCACACCGAGATCAAGCGTGCGTTGTTGGACCAGACCCTGGTCTCCGGCATCGGCAACATCTACGCCGACGAGGCCCTCTGGCGCGCCAAGCTCCACGGCACCCGCATGACCGACAAGCTCACCAAGGCCAAGGCCGCGGAGCTGCTGGACCACGCCACCGACGTGATGCAGGAAGCGCTGGGGCAGGGCGGCACGTCGTTCGACGCGCTGTACGTCAACATCAACGGCCAGTCCGGCTACTTCGACCGCTCGCTGAACGCCTACGGCCAGGAGAACCGGCCGTGCAAGCGCTGCGGGGCGTCGATGATCCGAGAGCCGTTCATGAACCGTTCCTCGTACTCCTGCCCGCGCTGCCAGCCGCGCCCGAGGTAGAGCAGGCTCGCGCAGGGGTCCCCTTGGGGTCAGTGGGTCGTCGCAACGCTCCTGGTTGGAGGGTTGTGTGGGTGTTCCGCGGTTGCCTCGCGATGTCCGGGTTCGGTTTTGGGCGGGGATCGGCGCTGGTCTGGGTGTGACTGCGGCGGCGAGGGCGGCGGGTGTGTCGTGGCCGACCGGTCAGCAGTGGTTCGCCGAAGCTGGCGGGGTGCGCAGTCTCGGGCCAAAGCCGTTGTCAGGCCGATATCTGTCGTTCGCGGAACGGGAAGAGATCGCGCTGGGCCGGGCCGAGGGCCTGTCAATGCGGGAGATCGGCCGCAGGCTGGGCCGGCCTGTGTCGACGATCAGCCAGGAACTACAACGCAACTCCCCGTCCTGGCGCGGTGCCCGATATCGCGCCGGCATGGCCCAGGCCAAGACCGCGACACGGACGGCACGCCGACGTCACCCTCGCCACCGACCTGCGGATCTACTCCTGCGACCCACACAGTCCCTGGCAACGCGGCAGCAACGAAAACACCAACGGAAGGCTGGCTGTCGCGCGAGCGGAACCCCGCCAAACGAGACCCTCGGCGGCGCCGAAAGCAACGCATCCCAGGCCGGAAACGTCCCCTATCCATGGCCGTGACGTGCCAAAACTCACCCTCGCAACCTCACAAGGCCCAACGCATTAGACAGTACTGCGCGATGCGTAGTAGTGTTCACGGCGCAACAGTGCCTGCTCCTGGGAGATGGAGCGCGTTTGGCGGTCGAAGTCGGCGATGTCCATTCCCGACCACCAAGCCGAGGGTCGGAGGGGCCATGGACACCAGTCAGCTGCTCAAAGGGGTGCTGGACCTGGCCGTTCTTGCGGTTCTGCGCAAGGACGACGGGTACGGGTACGACGTGGTGCGCAGACTGCGCGCCGGGGGACTGAACGAAGTGGGCGACGCGTCGGTGTACGGCACGCTGCGGCGGCTCTACAACGCGGGGATGCTGACCTCGTACGTGGTGCCGAGTGAAGAGGGGCCGCACCGCAAGTACTACAGCATCAACGAGACCGGTCGGGCGCGCCTGGCTGAGTCGAGGGAGACGTGGAGGTCGTTCGCCAGCACGTTGGACGGCCTGCTCGAGGAGGTCGCAGCATGAACACGCAAGCGCTCGGGGTCGAGCACTACCTGGCTGGGATGCGCGCCGCCCTCGACGATCTGCCGCCTCACGAGGTCGCCGAGATCATGGAGGACGTCGAGGCGCACGTCGCGGAGCTGTCGACCGAGCTGGGCGACGGCGAGACGCTGGAGCAGCGGCTCGGCTCGCCCGAGCAGTACGCACAGGAGCTCCGGCAGGCCGCCGGGTACCCGAGTCGGACGGAACGGCTGCCGGTCACGACCAAGAACAACTGGCTGACCAGGCCGCGGGCTGCGGCGTGGGGGCTGGTCGCGGCGACCGGGATCACGCTGCTCGCGGGTGCGGCGGCGCTCAGGGAGCCGGCGGTGCTCCTGCTGCCCGGGGTGATCCTGGTGCTCAGCCTCCTGCTGGTGCACGACCGGGGGCCGTTGCAGCAGGAGATCATGAACCTGCCGGAGACGCACCGGCTCAAGAAGTGGCTCACGCCGGAAGAGGGCACGCCTGCGGAACGGGCGCTCACCTACCTGCGGTCGTTGCAGCCCGCGTGGTGGCTGGCTCGGGCCGGGCTGCTCGGGCTCGGCGCCGTGCTGCTCGCCGGGCGCGACATCCTCGGGTTCCTCGCGGTCGCCGCGATCGCCGTGGTGTCGGTGTTCGCGGGGCCGCGCGCCAAGGTCGACCGGCGGTGGTTGTGGGTCAGCCTGCCGGCCTCGGCGCTGGCGGTGGGGTTGCTGTTCCAGGTCATCGACGTGACGGCGAACCAGCTGGCGTACAACACGTCGCGGTCGTCGTACACGCCGCCGGTCATGGAGTCGTACGAGAACATCTACGCGTACGACGAGAACGGCAAGTTGCTCACGAACGTGCTGCTGTACGACCAGGACGGCAGGCCCATCAACGCGCCGCAGTCCTACGACAGCTGCCGCAACACCAACGGTCCGGAGCCGGTGATTCCCGCTAACCGCTATCCGCGGCCGAAGATCGACTACGAAAACGGTGTTTGTTACACCGTGGCACCGGGCGTATCCGCTCCGTCATCAACGGAGAGCACAACGCCGTCCACTTCGTCGTCCACTTCTGGAAGCGCAACTCCGAGCTCGGTGCCACCTACTTCCGTGTCACCAAGCAAGTAAATCCTGGAGCGGGACCCATCGGGGGGTCCCGCTCCTACTTGTTCTCCTGCGGTTCGGCCAGGTGGCGCAAAACCGGCATGGCCGAGCGCAGGTGTTCTCTGTCTTCTGGCGAAAGTTCGGACATTCTTTCACTCAATAGTTCGGCTTCGCCGTGAGCGAGCGACAGGATCGTCTCGCGGCCCACTTCGGTGAGCACGACGATGGTGGCTCTGCCGTCGGCCGCATCCGGCTCGCGACGGACGAGTCCGGTCGACTCCAGGCTGGTCACGACGGTTGTGGCGGTCGGCTGCGAACACAGCGCGCGCACCGCGATCTCGCCGATCCGCATCGGGCCGTGGGCGCTCAGTTCTGACAGCACCAATAACTGGGTGGGTTGCAAACGACGGGCCGGAGCGGCCTGTCGAAGACTTCGCACCAGCCGGTGCACGGCCACCACGAGTTGAAGTGCCTCGTGGTTGGTGACGGTGGTGGGCATCGTTTCTCCGCGCGCATGTGATTGTCCGAATTCGGACACGAACCCTGGCACTTTCCCTCATTCACGCTCCGCGCGCTATCCGCCAACTGCCGATAACCCATTCGGCCGTTGTGGTGACGCGGGGTGTCACGGCGCGCGTCCGACACACTTAAATGTGCTGGTAAACGGCGTAAAAAGCGCAGCGAAGCTCACTCGAACGGGCGCCGGGCTGAAGCATGATTCAACGAGACAGATCTGCTGTCAGAACTGTGGGAAGGCGCACTTGTTTAGCCGTGTGGCGCAGCGCATACCCCCGAACGGCGCACGCGGCGCCGGGGGCAGACTGGTCCGGTGAGTCCGAAACCCAGACGTGGCGAGCTCCGCATCCACCTCGGAGCCGCTCCCGGCGTCGGCAAGACGTTCGCCATGCTCGGCGAGGCGCACCGCAGGCGGGAACGCGGCACCGACGTCGTCATCGGATTTGTGGAGACCCACGGCCGGGCGAAGACCGCTGACCTGGTCGAAGGGCTGGAAATCGTCGAGCGCCGGCAGTCGTCGCACCGCGGCGTCGAGCTCACCGAGATGGACGTGGACGCCGTGCTGGCCCGCGCGCCGCAGGTCGCCGTGGTCGACGAGCTCGCACACACGAACGCGCCGGGTTCCCGTAATGCAAAGAGGTGGCAGGACGTCGAGGAACTCCTCGAAGCCGGGATTGATGTGCTGTCGACAGTCAACATTCAGCACCTGGAATCTCTCAACGACGTCGTTCAGCGCATAACGGGCGTGCCGCAGAAGGAAACGGTGCCGGACGAGGTCGTGCGCAAGGCGAACCAAATCCAGCTCGTCGACCTGACACCGGAAGCGTTGCGCCGCAGGCTCGCGCACGGTGACGTCTACGCCGCGCACAAGATCGACGCCGCGCTCGGCAACTACTTCCGTCTCGGAAACCTCACCGCGCTGCGCGAGCTGGCTTTGTTGTGGGTCGCCGACCAGGTCGACGAGGGTTTGCTGCGCTACCGGACCGAACAGCGGATCACCGACACATGGGAGACGCGCGAACGTGTCGTCGTCGCCATCACCGGTGGTGCGGAAAGCGAGACGCTCATCCGGCGCGCGCGTCGCATCGCCACGCGCGCGGGTGGCGACCTTCTGGTCGTGCACGTCCTACGCGGCGATGGCCTCGCAGGGGCCGATCCGCACTCACTGCAGAAGTACCGCAGGCTCGCTGACGACGTCGGTGCCACGTTCCACACCGTTGTGGGTGATGACGTGCCTACGGCGCTGCTGGAGTTCTCACGGGGCGTCAATGCCACACAGCTCGTGGTCGGCACCTCGCGCCGTTCACGGTTCGCGCGTGTGTTCTCCGCGGGGATCGGCTCCACGGTCGTGCAGGAGTCGGGGGCGATCGACGTCCACATGGTCACGCACCCCGCGACGACCAGCGGGTGGCGTGCGCGGTTCACGGGCAGTCCGCTCGAGCCGAGCAGGCTCGCCTGGGGCTGGTTCCTCGCGGTGGCCGGTCCGGCGCTGGTCACGGCGGCCGGGGTGTCGCTGCGCAGCGGCCTGAACTTCTCCACGAACGTCATCGGCTACCTGCTGGTGACGCTGGTCGTGGCCATCGTCGGCGGCCTCGGGCCCGCGATCGCCGCCGCGTTGATCAACGCGTTGCTGCTGAACTTCTTCTTCACCGAGCCCGTCTACACGTTCACGATCAACGCTCAGCAGAACGTGCTGACGTTCTTCGCGATGATCATCGTGGGCGTCAGCACGGCGTTGGTGGTGGACCGCGCTGCCCGCCGTGCGACCCAGGCCGCGCGCGCTCGCACCGAGGCCACGCTCCTCGCGTCGTACGCGCACACCGTGCTGACGAACCCGCAACCGCTCGCACGGCTGTTGGAGAAGGTGAAGGAGAACTTTGGCCTTACGTCCGTGGCACTCCTTGAGCGCGTGGACGGCGCTTGGGAACGCGTTGCGTGCGTCGGCATCGGTCCGTGCGTCGAACCCGACGACGCGGACGTCGACATCGCCGTGAACGACGACGTGCACCTCGCTTTGCGCGGTCGTTCGCTGCCCGCGTCCGACCGCCGGGTGCTGGAGGCGGCGGCTGGGCAGGCGTTGCTCGCGTTGCGGCAGCAGCGGATGGCCGAGCAGACCCTCGAAGCCCAGCGCCAGGCATCGCGCACCGAACTGCGCACGGCGTTGCTGTCGGCCGTGGGCCACGACCTCCGCACGCCGCTGACCTCGATCAAGGCGTCCGTGGGCTCGTTGCGCGACGAGGACCTGACGCTGTCGGCGGAGGACACCGCCGAACTGCTGGAGGCCGTCGAGGAGTCGGCGGACCGGCTGACCGGCCTGGTCGACAACCTGCTCGACTCGTCACGCCTCGCCACCGGTGCTGTCGAACCGCAGTTCCGCGCGGTCGGCTACTACGAGGCCGTCGCGCGCGCCCTGAGCGGCCTGACCGGAGACATCGAGGTGGACGTCCCGGAGTCGCTCCCGCAGGTCCGCGCCGACGTGGGTCTGCTCGAACGGGTGATCGCGAACGTCGTCGGCAACGCACTGCGTTACGCGGGTGCCGTGGCGTTGCGCGCGTCGGCCCACGGCACCGAGGTGGAACTGCGCGTCGTCGACCACGGCCGCGGCCTGCCCGCCGGCACCGCGGACGAGGTGTTCGCCCCCTTCCAACGTCTCGGCGACCGCACGCCGGGTGGCGTTGGTCTCGGTCTGAGCGTGGCGAAGGGCTTCACCGAGGCGATGGGAGGCACGATCACCATGGAGGACACACCCGGCGGCGGTCTCACCGTGGTGCTCGCCCTCCCCGCAGAGGAGAGGATCGCGTGACAAAAGTACTGGTGGTCGACGACGAGCCGCAGATCTTGCGCGCTCTGCGGATCAACCTCTCCGCCCGCGGCTACGAGGTGCTCACGGCCTACGACGGCGCCACGGCCCTGCGGCTGGCCGCCGACGGCAAACCGGACGTGGTGGTACTCGACCTGGGTCTGCCCGACATGGACGGCACCGACGTCATCGCGGGCCTGCGGGGCTGGACGACGCTGCCGATCATCGTCCTGTCCGCCCGCACCGACTCGACCGACAAGGTCGACGCCCTCGACGCCGGCGCCGACGACTACGTGACGAAACCATTCGGCATGGATGAGTTGCTCGCGAGGCTGCGCGCGGCCGTCCGCCGCTCGGCCGTCACCGGCCCCGAAGACGAACCGGTCGTGCAGACCGCGTCGTTCACCGTCGACCTGGCCGCCAAGCGGGTCCTGAAGGACGGCGCCGAGGTGCACCTCACGCCCACGGAGTGGGGCCTGCTGGAGGTGCTCGCGCGCAACGCGGGCAAGCTCGTCGCGCAGAAGCAGCTGCTGCGCGAGGTGTGGGGGCCCGCGTACGACAAGGAGACGCACTACCTGCGGGTGTACCTGGCGCAGCTGCGGCGCAAGCTGGAGCCGGAGCCCGCACGGCCGAGGCATCTGCTGACCGAGCCCGGCATGGGCTACCGGTTCGAGCTGTGAGCGACGCCGAACTGCCTGGCGAGGGGTGAGACGTGAGCGAGGCGCTGGCGACGCTGGTCGAGGCGACCGGCCCGAGGACCTCACGACCGACGCCGGCCGGTGGCAGCTCCAAGAGGCCCTCGCTCGACTCCCTGACGTGCCCTCGCGCCGGCGCGAGCCGGATGTCGTGCTGAGCCTGTCCGTGCCGCTGCGTGTGCGCGAACGGGTCGATGCACACACGGCGGCTGGCGAGTGACGGCTGGCGAGTCCGGCCGCAGCAGCGAGCAGGTGCCGCAGACGGGCGGGTCGGTCGCGGCCGAGCTGTCCACAGATCGCCGAGCGGTGGGTTGACGGGCTGTTTTCGCAGCTAGTGTGGCCTTGTTGGCGGTGGCCCCCCTGGGTGGGCGGGGCCTGAGCTCGGCGCGATTTCGAGATTCGCGGGGCGGCTGCTGCCTCTGCGCGGCCGCTAGGGCTTCGGGTCCGGCGGGGGCGTGCTCGACGTCGAGGACGTCGGCGGCTCCGTTGCCGAAGGCGAGGTCGAGGGCGTGGAGGACGGCGTCTCGGTGTGGGACGGCGGCGTGCTCGACGGCTTCGTCTCGGTGGGCCGGGTTGGCTGCTCGGTCTGGCGCGGCTGGTCCGGCGTGCCCTGCTTCGGCTGGTCCTGCTGCGGGGGTGCCGCCTGCTTGTGGTCCTGCGTGGCCGGCTTCTTCGGGGCCCCTGAGGACACCGTGACGACCACGGTGCTGGTGGTGCCGTCGGGGGCGACGCTCGTGATGGTCTGCACGACGTCTGCGGACGTGCGTTCCGGGGCTGCCTCGCGGCCCGATGCGGCCAGCATGGAGGCCACGGTGGCGAACAGGGTTGCTACTACTACGCCGCCCGCTGCCAGCATCACGGCCGTGCCCTTGCGCTTCTTGCGCGGGGTCGGTTCTGGTGACTGCGGATGATCTTCCTCGAACACACCCATCTCCTCGTGGGAAACCCGGTCGGATGGTCTTGCGTTCGAGTTATCGGCGGAAACGAACCAAAGCCTCAGCAGAGCCACACCTTCGTGTAGCTCTGCGTCACAAGGCGGTGACTGGCGTAACCCTACGGCGCCGTCGTCGTTGTGGTCGTGCTCGACGCGGTGGTGGTGGTCGTCGTCTCGGCCGTGGTGGTGGTCGTGGTGACCTTCGACGTCGTGGTGGTCGTGGTGATCACCGGCGGCGGTTCCTCGGTCGTGACCGTGGTGGTGGTGCCGTCAGGACGCGTGATGGTCGTGACGCGCGTCTTCTTCGTGGTGGTCGTCGTGGCGGACGGCGTCGTCGTCTCGACGGCCGACGTCTGCTCGACGGACGACGAGACCGACGGGGTGGACGTCGGCACGATGCTCAGGGCATCGCGGCCGATCTCCTTGCGCGGCTGGGTCGCCGGCGCCTCCGACGCGTTGTCGGAGCTCGCCGCGAAGGAGGCGACTGCGGCGAAGACGGTCGCCAGCACCACGCCTGAGGCGGCGAGGACGACCTGCGGCGCTCCTCGGCGCAAGCGCGAGCGCGAGTCCGGTTCCGGGCTCTCGTACACGAAGTTTCCCCTGCTCGAACGGTCAGCGGCCGAAGTTCTGGGTCCAGTAGTTGCCGCGGGTGTCCAGCCCCACGCCCATCGTGGTGAAGCTGCAGTTCTCGATGTTCTCCCGGTGACCGGTGGACTTCATCCACCCGTCGACCACGGCGGCGGCGTCCCGGTAGCCCATCGCGATGTTCTCGCCGCCCGGCTTCGGGTAGCCGGCCTCGCGCATGCGGACGTCGAACGTCCTGCCGTCCTGCGAGGTGTGCGAGAAGTACTTCTTGTTCGCCATGTCCGTGCTGTGGGCCTGCGCGGCGGTCGTGATGCGGTCATCGATCACGAGGGCCTTGCATCCTGCTGCGGCACGGGCGTCGTTCACGAGCGCGAGCACGGCCTGTTCGGGCGTCTGGCCCGTGGGGGGCTTCGGCGTCTCGACGGGCGGCTTCGGCGCCTCGGGTGGCGTCGTCGTGGTGGTGGGCGCCTCGGAGGAGGAGGGCGCGGAGGAAGGCGTCGACGGAGTCGTGGTGGTGGGAGCGGAGGACGACTCGGACGTGACGGGGCCGCCGGTGTTGTTGTTCTCGGACGGCTGTCTGTTGGGTGCTGCCGCGTTGCCGGTGCCGAACTGGTTCGCCGC
Organism: Lentzea sp. CA-135723; assembly: GCF_050936595.1. NCBI lineage: Bacteria > Bacillati > Actinomycetota > Actinomycetes > Pseudonocardiales > Pseudonocardiaceae > Lentzea > Lentzea sp. CA-135723. Next base: position 7,290,504 of record NZ_JBNJMK010000001.1, read on the forward strand.
GTCCTCGGCGGTCTCCTGCTGGGCGGCGTTGGTGAAGCTGATGCCGAGAGGAGAGGTACCGGTGACGGCGAGGCCGCCGATACCGGTTGCACCGATCAGCAGGCCGAGTAAGAGGCTGCGGGCACTCACGGGTCGGGACCGTACCACTAATGGGTGACAACCCCAGAGTGCGTCGTCGGTCACCTGGCGTGACTACGCAACCATTCGGGGGTGGACGTGCGACTGAACGCGTGGGTGCGTGGACGGGTGCAGGGTGTTGGTTTCCGCTGGTGGACGCGGGCCAGGGCGTTGGAGCTGGGCCTGGTCGGAAGTGCTTCGAACAGGCCTGACGGACGGGTCGAGGTCGTTGCCGAGGGTCCGCGGGAGAAGTGTGAACAACTCCTGAATGCTCTCCGATCGGGTGAGACCCCGGGCAGCGTCGAATCTGTCGGTGAGCAGTGGTCGGACGCCAGGGGCGACCTGACCGGGTTCATCGAGCGCTGAACCGTTTTCAGGGCGACGGCGTAGTAGGAGATCGTGGACTCCTCAGAAGACGTCCTCATCCAGCTGTACGAGCGCTGGAGGGGCCCGCTGCTGCACTACGTGTTGCGGCTGGTCGACGGCGACTACCAGCAGGCAGAGGACGTCGTGCAGGAGACATTGCTCCGCGCGTGGCGCAACTACGAGGATCTGAAACCGGACGACGCGGCACCGTGGCTCTACACGGTCGCGAAGAACCTGGTGATCTCCGGGTACCGCCGCCGCAACGCACGCGCGACCGAGGTGCCGCTCGAACCGGTGGATCTCCCGCCGGTCAGCGACCAGGTCGAACACGTGCTGCAGACGTGGCAGATCGCGTCGGCGCTGAGGGCGCTCACGCCTGAGCACCGGACGGTCGTCATCGAGCTGTACTACCGCCGCCGCACCGTCGCGGAGGCCGCCAGGACGCTCGGCATCCCGCCGGGCACGGTCAAGTCGCGCTGCTTCTACGCGCTGCGGGCGCTGCGCGACGCACTGGAGGAGAGAGGGGTGACCGAGGCGTGAGCTGCCAGCACACCGTCGACGTCGGCGCCTACCTCTTCGGCTCGCTCGACCTCGAGGAACGGGCCGCGTTCGAACGCCACCTCGGCGACTGCGACTGCTGCCAGGCCGAGATGCTGCGGCTGGCCCCGCTGCCGGGCCTGCTCGGCCGCCTGAGCCTGGAGGACGTCGAGAACCTCGACGAGATCCCCGCCTGCCCGCCGAAGCCGAAGCGGGACAACCGCGTGCTGGTCGCGTGCGCGGCCGTGCTGGTGCTGTTCGCGCTGGCCGGAGGCAGTTTCTTCCTCGACTGGACGGCGGAGCCCGTCGCGGCGCCACCGTCGGCGTCTCCACCGCCGCCACCGCCGAGGTGGAGCGCGCAGGACGCGGCGACCGGGGTGGACGGCGAGGCCGAGATGGTCTCGAAGTCGTGGGGCACCGAGATGTGGTTCAAGCTCGGCGACGTCAAACCGGGCGCGCGCTGCAAGGTCATCGTGTTCGACCGGCAGGGGCAGCGGGAGATCGGCGGCTGGTGGGGCTCTGACCACGCCCCTGACGAGCGGATTCCTGGCTCGACGTCGTTCCGCGTAGACCAGATCGACCGGCTGGAGGTCTCCGACGAGAGCGGGCTGTTGGTCACTCTCCGTCCCTAGAAACGCAGGTCACCAGGCGGGTCCCGCACCACCCGCAAGCGTTTGGGTACTCTGCCCGGCGTGCATCTCAAGAGCCTGACGCTGAAGGGCTTCAAGTCCTTCGCCTCGGCTACCACGCTGCGCTTCGAGCCCGGCATCACCTGTGTGGTCGGCCCCAACGGGTCCGGCAAGTCCAACGTGCTCGACGCGCTGCGCTGGGTGATGGGCACGCAGGGTGCGAAGGACCTGCGCGGCGGCAAGATGGAGGACGTCATCTTCGCCGGCACGTCCGGCCGCGCGCCGCTCGGCCGCGCCGAGGTGACGCTGACGATCGACAACGCCGACGGCATGCTGCCGATCGAGTACACCGAGGTGTCGATCACCCGCCGCATGTTCCGCGAGGGCGCCACCGAGTACGAGATCAACGGCAACTCGTGCCGCCTGATGGACATCCAGGAACTGCTGTCCGACTCCGGCATCGGCCGCGAGATGCACGTGATCGTCGGTCAGGGCCAGCTCGCCGCCATCCTGGAGTCCAAACCGGAGGAACGGCGCGCGTTCATCGAAGAGGCCGCCGGCGTCCTGAAGCACCGCAAGCGCAAGGAAAAGGCGCTGCGCAAGCTCGAGGCGATGCAGGCGAACCTGACGCGTCTCACCGACCTCACCGCCGAGCTGCGCCGCCAGCTCAAGCCCCTCGGCAAGCAGGCCGAGATCGCCCGCCGCGCGCAGGTCGTGCAGTCCGAGCTGCGGGACAGCAAACTCCGCCTGCTCGCCGACGACCTGGTGACGCAACGGGAAGCCATCGCGCAGGAGGAGCACGACGAGGCGAAGGCCCGCGTGCGCCGCGCCGAGGTCGAGAAGTCGTTGCAGGCCGCGCAGTACCAGCAGAACGAGCTGGAGGAACGGGTCGCCGCCGACTCGCCGAAGCTCCAGGCGGCGCAGGACACCTGGTACCGGCTGTCCGCCCTGGAGGAACGCCTCCGCGGCACGGTCCGGCTCGCCGCCGAACGCGCCCGGCACCTCTCCGACGTGGTGGACGCTCCCAGCAGGGGTCGCGACCCCGACGACCTCGACCGCGAGGCCGAGGAGACCGCCGAGATGGAGCTGGAGCTCCAGGAAGGCGTGACCGAGGCCCGCATCGCTCTGGCCGAGGCCGTGGAGACGCGGGCCGAGCTGGAGCGCATGGTCTCGCAGGCGGAGAAGGCGCACATCGCCGCCGTCCGCGCGATCGCCGACCGCCGCGAGGGCCTCGCCAGGCTCTCCGGTCAGGTGGAAGCGTTGCGCAGCAAGACGAACGCGACCGCCGAGGAGATCGAACGCCTCTCCGGCACGCTCGCGGAGGCCTCCGAACGCGTCGAGTTCGCGTCGATCGAACTGGCCGAGGCGCAGGCCGTCACCGGCTACGAGGACGAGGGCGACAACGACCTCGACGAACGCCACCGGCACGCCGTGCAGTCCAACGACGCCGCACGCCAGCGCGTCGAGGAGCTCGTGAAGGCCGAACGCACCGCAGAGCGCGACATCGCGTCGTGGCGCGCCCGCGTCGACGCTCTCTCGTTGGGCCTCACGCGCAAGGACGGTGCGGGCGCGCTGCTCGCGTCGGACGTGCCGGGCCTGCTGGGTTCCGTCGCCGCGTTGCTGACCGTCGAACCGGGCTTCGAGGTGGCGCTGGCCGCCGCCCTCGGCCCGATCGCCGACGCTGTCGCGGTGTCGTCCGGCGACGGCGCGCTCGCCGCCCTGAAGCTGTTGAAGGACAAGGACGCCGGACGCGCGGGCGTGCTGATCGGCTCTTACGGGTCCACTGTGGACACGAGTCAGTGGGGCCACCTGCCGTACGGCGCGCGCTGGGCCATCGACGTCGTGCACGCCCCAGACGCGTTGCGCCCGGCACTGGCCCGCGCTCTCGATCGCCTTGCGGTCGTGGACGATCTGGACTCCGCCGCCCGGTTCCACGGCAGGGCCGTGACCAAGGACGGCGACCTCTTCGGCACGGACTGGGCCATCGGCGGCTCCGGTGCCCAGGGCCAGAGCGTCATCGAGGTGCAGGCCGCCGTCGACGAAGCGCAGGAACAGCTCGCCACCGCCGAACGGGCGCTGGAGCACGCTTCGGCCGCCCTCGAAGGCGCCCGCGCCGAGCAGCAGGCCCGCCGCAAGGTCCTCGACGCGGTCAAGGAGGCCATGCAGGAGGCCAAGGTCCGCCAGGCGCGGTCCGGCGAGCGCCTCAACCGCATGGTCGCCGCCGTCCGGTCGGCCGAGGCCGAGGTCAGCCGCATCAGCGACCAGCGCGCCAAGGTCGAGCAGTCCCGCGAGGACGCCCTGATGAAGCTGGGCGAGCTCGAAGAGCGGCTGTTGATGGCCGAAGAAGAGCAGACGATGGACGACGAGCCGGACACCGAGCAGCGCGACGAGCTGGCCGCGGAGCTGGCTCAGGCGCGCCAGGGCGAGATGGACGCACGTCTGGTGCAGCGCACGGCAGAAGAGCGCGCACGGGCCGTACAGGGCAAAGCAGAGGGCCTGCGCCGTGCCGCACGCGCTGAGCGTGAGGCTCGTGAGCGGCACGCGCGCGCGACGGCCCACCGTGCGCGCGGCGCCGTCGTCGCGAAGGCCGTCGTGCACGGCGGCGAACAGGCGTTGGAACGCATCGAGATCTCGCTGTCCCGTGCGGCCCGTGAACGTGACCTCGCCCAGGAACGCCGCACGCAGCACGAGCTCCTGCTGACCCAGGTGCGCAACGTCGTCCGCGAGATGTCCGGCGAGCTGGAGAAGCTCGTCGACGCCGTGCACCGCGACGAGGTCCTGCGCGCCGAGCAGCGCATGCGCATCGAGCAGCTGGAGACCAAGATCGCCGAGGACTTCGGCATCGGTCTCGAGGACCTGACCAACGAGTACGGCCCGGACGTCATGGTGCCCGCCTCCGCCGCGGAGATGGCCGAGTACCAGGCGGCCAAGGAACGCGGCGAGCAGGTCTCCGAGCCGCAGCCGATGCCGTACGACCGCGACACCCAGTCCCGCCGCGCCAAGCGCGCCGAACGCGACCTCTCGTTGCTGGGCAAGGTGAACCCGCTCGCGCTGGAGGAGTTCGCGGCGCTGGAGGAGCGCTACAAGTTCCTCTCCACGCAGCTCGAGGACATCAAGGACACCCGCCGCGACCTGCTCACCGTCGTGAAGGAGGTCGACGACAAGATCCTCGAGGTCTTCACGCTGGCCTACGAGGACGTGGCGCGCGAGTTCGAGATCGTCTTCAAGGTCCTGTTCCCCGGCGGCGACGGACGGCTCGTGCTGACCGAGCCCGACGACATGCTGACCACCGGCATCGAGCTGGAGGCCCGCCCGCCCGGCAAGAAGGTCAAGCGCCTGTCGCTGCTCTCCGGTGGCGAGAAGTCGCTGGCCGCCGTGGCGATGTTGGTCGCGATCTTCCGCGCCCGCCCCTCACCGTTCTACGTCATGGACGAGGTCGAGGCGGCGCTGGACGACACGAACCTGCACCGGCTGATCGGCCTGTTCCAGCAGCTGCGGGACCGCTCGCAGCTGCTGATCATCACGCACCAGAAGCCGACCATGGAGATCGCGGACGCGCTGTACGGCGTCTCGATGCGCGGTGACGGCATCTCGCAGGTGATCTCGCAGCGGCTGCGGACGTCGGACGAACCCGCCCGTGCGGCGAAGCCAGAGCCCGCGGACGTGGCGGCAGTGCCGGAACCGGCGGGCGAACAGAGCTGAGCGAGGGCGGCCGGAGCGGTGCCTGGGGGGCTTGAACCAGCGCCGGCCGCGGCCTCTGCTCAGGCTGCGTCAGCGCGGTGCCCCGCCTCCGCGAGGAGGCAGGTCCCCCATGCCACCGTGCGGACGCAACCCGGCGCACTGAAGTGGTGAGGTCCCCCAGTTCAACTTCACCCGTTCCAGGTGCGCACGGTCACCCTGCCGCACCGGGCTTGTGAAAACCTTGTAGCGCCTGGTCAGGCGCCGCGGGCGTCCAGCGCGGCCGCCTCCGCGGGCGTGGGCGCGGTGCCACCGAGGTGCGCGGGAGCCCACCAGGCGCCGGGCTCGGTCGGGTAGTCGCGCTGCGCGGTGTCGAGGAGGTCCTGCATCCGCTTGCGCAGCAGGTCGTCGCCGGAGTCACCGGGGGAGGCCTCGAACGGCTCTCCGATGAGGATCGTGACGGGGACGTGCCGCTGGGTCAGGTCCTTGGGACGGCCCTTGGTCCACAGCCGCTGGGTGCCCCACAGCGCGACGGGGATGAGCGGGACGCCGGCCTCGTGCGCCAGGCGGTTCGCGCCGGACTTGATGTCCTTGACCGTGAACGAGCGGCTGATCGTGGCCTCGGGGAAGATCCCGACGACCTCGCCGGTGCGGAGCGCGGACAGGGCCTGCTGGTAGGAGGCCTGACCCGCGCTCCGGTCGACGGGGATGTGGTGCATGCCGCGCATGAGCGGGCCTGCGATCTTGTTGGCGAAGATCTCGTGCTTCGCCATGAACCGCGTGAGGCGCCCCGAGGGACGCGCGCCGTAGCCCGCGAAGATGAAGTCGAGGTAGCTGACGTGGTTCGACGCCAGCACGGCTCCACCCGTGCGCGGGACGTGGTGCGCCCCCTCCACGGTGATCCGCAGGTCGAGCACCTTGAACATGAGCTTCGCTGCGGCGATCACCGGGGGATATACGCGATCCGACATGCTTCCGAACGGTAGCCTAGAAAAGCTACTGGCCGGTAGGGGACCCTTCGTGTTCTCGCATGATCTTGGGCACCCCCGCGAGGTCCTCTTCGTTGCACAGCAACTTGAGGTCGTAGTACGGGTTGCCGTGCGTGTCGTCGTAATCGAGATGAACTGCGATCACGTCCACGGGTTCGCCCAGCCACTCCTGAGTCTGCCGCAGCCAGGCGGCAGCACGTTCCAGAGCGGACGGAAGATCATCGTCTCGGAATTCGACCGGCCGGTAGGGAACGCCCTGGACACCGTCCCGGTTGTTCGCCGGCAAGGGCAGGTCGACGGCCACCCCGGATTCGTTGAGATCGAGTTGGATCGTTTCCTCACTCACCGTAGAAGAGTCCCCCACCCTCACCTGGCCTGCAAGCCCGAATATGGGTGTCGTGCCCGACCGTGCGGCGGTATACCAGTGCGCGCGGGTGCACCGGTGTGAGTGTTGTCTCCCGGGTCAGCGCGGCTTCTTGAGGAACGCGATGTCGCGCTTGACCTTCGTGATCCGGTCGTGGGTCGGCACGAGCACCCTGGCCAGCGCCGACTGGAGCAGCTCCAGCTCCTGCGCGGCGCCCTCCGCGTCACCCGCCTGGTAGCGCAGGTTCGCGAGCAGCTGCCTGGTCTCCAGAACGGCGTCGTGCTCCGGGCCGTGCACGCGGACGAGGTCGTCCAGCAACGGTGTGCAGACCTCGACGGCCTTCCTGAACTGCTTCGAGGTGCCGAGGACCTTCGCGAGTGTCAGCCGGAGGTCGAGCGTGCGGGGGTCGTCCGCGCCGATCTCGCGCGCGTGATCTTTGGCGAGAACGCGGAGCTCGGCGGCGGCGCCGCGGAAGTCTCCTGCGTGCGCCCTGGCCTCGGCGGCGGCGGTCCGGACGGCCAGTTCTTCTGACGACACCCCTGCCATTTTACCGGGCCGCGCGTCCGTTACCTGAGAGCCGGGAAAACTCCCTCGCGTCGAACGGCCGTGCGAGTGACCATCTCTTCATGTACGACATCCGTTTCGCCGAACCTGGCGACCTCGGCGCCACGATGGCGCTGCTGGTCCGGCTCCAGGCCGACAACGCGCACCACATCGGGTACCTCGGTGAGACAGTCGAAGAGCTCCGCGCGGAGCTCGGCGAGTTCGAGCCCAGCTGGGCCGACTGCACGGTGGTGGCCGTCGACGCCGACGACAACATCACCGGCATGCTCAGCGTGGAGGTCGACGCCGAGCTCGGCCGTGCGTGGCTGCACGGACCGTTCGTCGACGTACCGGTCAACCACCCGGCGGGCAGCCGCATCTGGGACCAGACCGCCGACGCGCTGTTCCGCCGCGCCACCGAGCTCCTCACCGGCATCACCGACCTGGAGCTCTACGGGCACACCGCCCACCGGCGGCTGGCCGCGTTCGCCGAGAGGCACGCCTTCAGCGCCGGCAAAGCCAGTGCCATCCACATCCTCGACAACGGGGACCTGCGCACGTTGCTGCTGAGGGACGCCAAATGCCCCAGCGAACGCGAGATGCGCGTCCTCCCGACCGACCGGTTCGTGCACGAGGCCGTCGCGGTCCTGCACGAGCGATGTTTCCCCCGCACCTACTTGTCCGGGAAGCAACTCGTCGAATCCGATCCGAAGAGCCGCACCGTCGTCGTCGCGATGGACGGGGACCGCGTCCTCGGGTACGCCGCCGGCAAGGCGCAGCCCGAGGAGTACTACGTCGACTTCGTGGCCGTCGAACCCGACGTCCGCGGTCAGGGCGTCGGCGTCGCCCTCGTCACCGAACTGCTCTGGAAGCTCGCGGCCGAGCACGGGGCTCGGCCGCAGGCCGCCGCGTCGATCTACGCGGGCAACGAGTCGTCGCAGAACATGTTCGCCCGCCTAGGATTCCGTCTTCACATCGAGCTCGTCTCCTACCGGCACACCGCGTGAGTGACGTAGTGAGAGCAATCCACCCACCAGCAAGGTGACCGCCACCCCCAGGGGCGTGTTCCACCAGCCGGTCAGGGACTTCAGGTCGGCCGTGGCCTTCCCGAAGTTGATCGTCGGAGTGCTGCCGGCGAACTTGACCCCGAGAATCACGAAACCGACGACCAGCACCGTCGCCACGAACGCGATGATCGCGTCCACCTGCGTGACGCGCTTGAAGATCAGGCCGAGGAGGAAGGCCCCGAGCAGCGCGCCGTAGGTGTAGCCGGCGATGCCGAGCGCCTGCACCACGATCGGATCCGCCGTGGTCTTGTTCGAGGAGGCGAACAGGCCCGCGCAGACGATCAGCAGACCCGCCCACACCAGGGTCCAGATCCTGCCGTGGCGCAGGCGTTCGTCGTCGGTCATCGGGGTCTTGCGGACGCGTTCGTAGACGTCCGTGACGGTGCTGGAGGCCAAGGCGCCCAACGAGGACGAGAGCGCGGCCGCGAGGATGCCGGCGATCACGAACCCGGACAGGCCCGACGGCAGCTCGTTCACGATGAAGAACCCGAAGAGCTCGTCCTTGTTGCCGAGCCTGAGGTCCTTCACGGGGTCGACGCCGTTGTAGAACGCCCACAGCATCACGCCGATGAACAGGAAGAACGCGAACTGCAGGAACACCACGAAGCCGGAGGCGATCAACGCCTTCTGCGCGGACTTCACGTCCTTCGTGGACATGAGCCGCTGCACGATCAGCTGGTCCGCGCCGTGCGAGGCCATCGACAGCAGCGCGCCGCCGAAGAACGCCGCGACGAACGGGTACGCGCCGGTCAGCGGTGACGAGGTGAAGTCGAAGACCTGGAACTTGTTGACGTCCACGGCCTTGGAGAACCAGCCGTCCGGCAGCTCGCTCGACAGCCACCAGATGATGATGAGGCCGCCCAGGACGTACCAGAGCATCTGGATGGCGTCGACCCACACGACCGCGCGCACGCCGCCGAAGAAGCTGTAGAACACCATCGCGATGCCGAGCGCGGCGATGATCGTCCAGTAGCCGGCGTCGATGCCGTACTGGGCGAGCACGAGCTTGATCGGGATGGCCGTCGCGAAGAGCCGGATGCCGTCCGCGAGCAGGCGCGTGAAGAGGAACGTCACCGATGCCGTGGCACGCATGCCGTTGCCGTAACGCTTGCCCAGGAACGCATACGCCGTGACGAGGTCACCGGCGATGTAGCGCGGCAGCAGCACGAAGCTCACGATGATGCGTCCGACGATGTAGCCGAGCGCGAGCGTCAGGTACGTCATGCCGCCTTGCGCGGGCGTCGCGACGTACGCGATCACCGGCACGCTCAGCACCGTGAGCGTCGACGTCTCCGCGGAGACGACGCTGAGACACACCACCCACCACGAGATGCGCTTCTCGCTGACGAAGTAGTCGGTGGACGACTTCTGCCTGCCGCCGATCCACATGCCGAGCAACGGCATCCCGACGAGGAACAGGGCGATGATCGCGAGGTCTAGTCCGCGCATTTCGGTTCCCCCACAGTCAGCTTGGTCGGTGCGTTGGTGACGGGTTCGGGCATCCGCAGCGGGCCGGCGCCGGGCGTGATGCTGCCGAGCAACCGCGGCCCCGACGCGCCGGTGGCGGACGGCGTGTTGCCCGCGATCCCGTGCCACGTCAGGAATCCGAGCAGCGCGGCCAGGTAGGCCTCCTTGCCGTCGCGCGGCAGGCCGAGCGAGTCGCTGATCTTCAACGGGATGGGGTCGAGCGCCTTGGTCAGGGCTTCGACCAGCACCGGGTTGCGCATGCCGCCGCCGGACGCGACGACCGTGCTCGCGTCGTGCGCGCGGCAGGCGTCGGCGATGGTGCGGGCGGTCAGCTCGACCAGCGTCCTGAGCATGTCCTCGGCCTGGACCGTGGGGAAGTCCCGCAGGTACTCGGCGTTGAACAGCTCCTTGCCGGTCGACTTCGGCCACGGCTTGGCGTAGTACGGGTCGGCGAGGAGCTTCTTGAGGACGTCCTCCCGGACGGTGCCCCTGCTCGCGAACTCGCCGTTGGTGTCCTGACGCCGTTCGCCATTGGAGAGGACCTCCACGACGGCGTCCATCAGCGCGTTGCCCGGCCCCGTGTCGTAGGCGATCGGCGGGCTGCCGGGTCGCACGACGGTGATGTTCGCGATTCCGCCGATGTTGAGCGCCACCGCGTTGTCCGGCATGCCGGCGAGCCACAACGCGTCGAGCGTGCTCGCCAGCGGTGCCCCGTGGCCTCCCGCGGCGACGTCCCGCACGCGGAGGTCGGCGATCACCGGCACGCCCGTCCGTTCGGCGATCCAGGCCGGCTGGCCGAGCTGCAACGTGCCGAGGCAGTCGCCGTCCTGCACCTCGTGGTGCACCGTCTGCCCGAGCGAGCAGATCAGGTCCGCCGGCAGGTACCCGGCGGCGACTTCGCCGAAAGCCTGCCCGAGCGACGTGTCGAAGGCGCACACTTCAGCGAGGTCCCGCGGCTTCGCCAGCAGGTCCTTCGGGAACGGGTGCTCGGCGCACTGCACGGGTGCGAGCTCGACGACGTCGCCAACGATCGACAGGTCGGCGACGGCGACGTCGATGCCGTCCATCGACGTGCCGGAAATCAGTCCGATCACCCTCACGACGTGTGGTCTATTCCACACCGTGGTCACGCGCAAGAGCTTTGGTGAAATCTTCGCCTAATTGAGCAATACATGGTTGACAGGTCACATCCGGGTCTGTGAAACCATGAGCCCGTGTCGACGTCCTCCCTTGTCCTGATCCTCGTCGTCGTGGCGGTCGTGCTGATCGCCGCGCTGGTGACCGGTGTGGTGCTGACGCGTCGCCGTCGCATCAGCCTGACCCAGAAGGAGGAGACGCAGAAGCCCGGCGGCTACCAGGTGGAGTCGGGGATCTCGTTCACCCCGGCCGCCCCCGACGCCGTCGTCGAGGCCGTGGTCGTGCCGCCGGTCGAGCACCCGGTCGCCGACCGCACCGAGGTCGACGGCCAGCCGGGCGTCGGCGACGACGCCTCCGTGCCGCGCGACTCGGTGAAGCGCGGCTTCGTCGAGGTCGACCTGCCCGTCGAGGCGTCCGAGGTCGAGGAGATCGAGCCCACCGCCGGTCGTCTCGAACGGCTGCGCGGCAAGCTCTCCAAGTCGCGCAACGCGTTCGGCACGTCGTTGCTGGGCCTGCTGGGCGCCGGCGACCTGGACGAGGACTCCTGGCAGGACGTCGAGGACACGCTGCTGATCGCCGACCTCGGCGCGACGCTGACCACCGAGATCGTGGCGACGCTCCGCTCGAAGATCGCCGGTTCCGGCGTGCGGACCGAGGCCGAGGCGCAGGCCCTGCTGCGCGGCGTGCTGGTCGACGCGCTGGGGCCGAAGATGGACCGTTCGCTGAAGGCGCTGCCGCACGAGGGCAAGCCCGCCGTGTTGTTGGTGGTGGGCGTCAACGGCGTCGGCAAGACCACGACGACGGGCAAGCTCGCGCGTGTGTTGGTCGCTGACGGCCGCACGGTGCTTCTCGGCGCCGCTGACACGTTCCGCGCCGCCGCTGCCGACCAGCTGGAGACCTGGGGCAAGCGGGTCGGCGCGGAGACCGTGCGCGGGCCGGAGGGCGGCGACCCGGCCTCCGTCGCGTTCGACTCCGTCAAGCGCGGCATGGACGCCGGCGTCGACACGGTGCTGATCGACACCGCCGGCCGGTTGCACACCAAGGTCGGGCTCATGGACGAGCTCGGCAAGGTGAAGCGCGTGGTCGAGAAGCAGGCCGTCGTCGACGAGGTGCTGCTCGTGCTGGACGCCACCACCGGCCAGAACGGCCTGACGCAGGCGCGCGTGTTCGCCGAGCAGGTCGCCATCACCGGCATCGTGCTGACCAAGCTGGACGGCACGGCGAAGGGCGGCATCGTGTTCCAGGTGCAGCGCGAGCTCGGCGTGCCGGTGAAGCTCGTGGGCCTGGGCGAGGGCGCCGACCACCTGGCTCCGTTCGAGCCTGGCGCGTTCGTCGACGCCCTCCTGGGCTAGGCCCTGTCCCGCAAGTCTCGTCGGGCGAGAGCGGCGGCCGAGGGCCCCGGAGGTGGTGCCGCCGCAACGTCCGAATACGCCCGGTATGAGGCCGTTGCGGCGACACCACCTCCGGGACTCTCACCCGCGTCTCTCACCTGACGAACTTGCAGGACAGGACCTAGGCAGCCGCCTGGACGCCCGCCTCCATGAAGGTGCGGATCGACGACGTCACGTAGTCGATCATCTCCTCGGTCAGCCGCGGGTGCGTGCCGAGCCAGAACGTGCGCTCGGTGATCAGGTCGCTGTTCGTGAGCGACCCCGACACGCGGTGCTCGATGTCGCGGTACGCGGGCTGGCGCAGCAGGTTGCCGCCGAACAGCAGCCGCGTGGCGATCTTGCGGTCGTCCAGGTACCGGACGAGGTCGTTGCGCGAGAACGGCAGCGACGGGTCGAGCGTGAGCAGGAAGCCGAACCAGGCCGGGTCGCTGTTCTCGGTGGCGACCGGCAGGACCAGCCCCGGCACGCCTTCGAGCCCGTCGCGCAGCAGCTGCCAGTTGCGGCGGCGCGCGTCGGCGAAGCGGTCGAGCTTGCCGAGCTGCGTCACGCCCAGCGCGGCGTTGAGGTCGGTGGACTTCAGGTTGTAGCCGATGTGCGTGTAGATGTACTTGTGGTCGTAGCCCGCGGGCAGGGTGCCCATCTGCCACTCGAACCGCTTGAAGCAGGTGTTGTCCTTCGCGGGCTCGCACCAGCAGTCGCGGCCCCAGTCGCGCATGGACTCCATCACCCGCGCGAGCCTCAGGTTCGACGTGGCGCAGATGCCGCCCTCACCGGTCGTGATGTGGTGGGCCGGGTAGAAGCTGATCGTCGAGACGTCGCCGAACGTGCCGGTGAGCCTGCCGTCCAGGGTGGAGCCGAAGCCGTCGCAGTTGTCCTCGACGAGCCACAGGTTGTGGTCGCGGGCGATGCGGGAGATCGCGGCCGCGTCGAACGGGTTGCCGAGCGTGTGGGCGAGCGCGATCGCCTTGGTGCGCGGGCCGATCGCGGCCTCGATCGCCTCGGGCGTGGCGTTGTAGGTGCCCAGCTCGACGTCGACGAAGACGGGCACGAGCCCGTTCTGGATGATCGGGTTGACGGTCGTGGGGAAGCCCGCCGCCGCGGTGATCACCTCGTCGCCCGGCTTGAGCGCGCGGTCGCCGAGCGCGGGTGAGGTCAGCGAGCTGATCGCGACCAGGTTCGCGCTGGAGCCCGAGTTCACCATCAACGCCTTGCGCAGCCCCAGTTTCCGCGCGACGCCGGACTCGAACGCCTTGGTGTGCGTGCCCGCGACGATCTTCATGTTGAGCGCGGCCTGGACGAGGGCCACCCGGTCGTCGGCGTCGAACACCGCGCCACCGGTGAGCACCGGCGTCTGGCCGGGCACGAACTTCGTCTCCTCCTCTTCGGAGGCTCTGTGGTAGGCCAGGGTGGCGGCCAGGACGACTTCCTCGGCACTCATGCGAGCACTCCCTGCAGGTGAGCGACGACCTCGGACGGGGACAGCAGGCCGGCGTTCTCCTCGCGGAGCTGCTGGGCCTTGCGACGGGCGTGCGGGGTGTTCAGCAGGCCCAGCACGGCCTCGCGGATGTTCTCGGCGCCGGACTCGCCGGGGTGCAGGCAGATGCCCGCGCCGGCCTGGGCGATCCGGTCGCCGTGCTCGAAGTGCACGCACATCTGCGGCAGCACCAGCTGCGGCAGGCCGTTCGCCAGCGCGGCGAACACGCTGCCCGCGCCGCCGTGCGTGATGGCGACCGACGACGTGCGCATCAGGTCGTGCAGCGGGACGCCGGGCACCACCCGGACGTTGGCCGGCACGTCGGCGCAGTGCAGGCCGGAACCGGCGGCCACGACCACCTCGACGTCCACGTCGGCCAGCGCGTTCAGCGTCCGCGACAGCACCGAGTCGTGGTCGCCGGAGATCGGCACGTTCCCCAGCGTCACCGCGACCCGCGGCCGGCCGCTCTCGGGCAGCAGCCAGTCCGGCAGCACCGCGGAGCCGTTGAACGGCAACCAGGTCATGGGCAGCGACGGGCACTCGGGCGTGCCGGTCTGCAGGCTCGGCGGGCACACGTCGACCCACCACTGCGGCGGGTTCGGCCGTCCCCAGGTCCGGTAGAGCGGTTCGAGGCGGTGGTCGGACTCGGCGTCGACCTCCGGCGGCAGCGTGAGGCCCCAGCCGTGCTTGATGCGCGGGATGCCGTGCCGCGCGGCGACCACCGGTCCCGCGTACTCCCAGGAGGTGTGGATCAGCAGGTCCGGCTGGAACCGCCGGGCGACGGCGTCGAGGGCGTCGATCACGCGGTGCGCCAGCGGGACGTAGTAGCTCGCGACGTGGTCGGCGAGCGACTCGGCGCCCGCCTGCTGCGCCGGCCTGGTGGCGTGGTCGGGGGCGAGCTCGGACAGGGAGATGTCGGCGCCGAGCGACACCGACGAGAGGCCGGCGCGGGCGGCCACCGCCGCCATCGAGTCCGGCATCGCGACGACCACGTGATGGCCTGCGCTGCGCAGTGCCCAGAGCAGCGGGACCATGGGGTAGAAGTGGCCCTGATTCGGGCAACTCGTCACCAGGATCTTCATGTCCGAAGACCGTAGGGTGACGTGCGCCACTACCCGGTAACTGCTCGTGGCACCGCTCTCACATGGCGAAATGCCAGGTCAGTCGGCAGCGGCCTGATCAGCCAGGCGCTTCGCCACGGCCAGCACCTCGGGCAGGATCCGGCTCACCGCGTCCTTGGTGAGCCGCCCTTCCGGACCGGACACCGACACCGCGGCGAGCGTCGGCCCGCCGATCACAGGCACGGCGATGCACCGCACGCCGAGCTCTTGCTCCGACTCGTCCAGCGCGAACCCGCGTTCGGCGATCCCGTCCAGCGAGTCCAGGAGTTCGGACGCGTCCGTGATCGTGTTGGACGTGTAGGCGGGCAGACCGGTGCGTTCGAGCAGAGCGCGCACATCGGACCGTGGCAGCTGGGACAGCATCGCCTTGCCCACGCCCGTGCCGTGCGGCAGCAGGCGGCGGCCCACCTCGGTGAACATGCGCATCGAGTGCTTCGACGGCACCTGCGCCACGTAGACGACCTCGTCGCCGTCCAGCACGGCCAGGTTCGCCGTCTCCTCGACCGAGTCGACGAGCTGGGAGAGCAGCGGGCGCGCCCAGGTGCCGTACTGGCGCGACGCGGTCTCGCCGAGGCGGATCAGCCGCGAGCCGAGGGTGTAGCGGCGGTTGCTGTTCTGCCTCACATAGCCCAGCGTGACAAGGGTGCGGATGAGGCGGTGGATCGTGGGCAGGGGCAGGCCGGACGTCGCGGCCAACTCCGACAGCGATGCCTCGCCGCCCGCGTCTGCCAGGCGTTCCAGCAGGTCGAAGGCTCTTTGCAGGGACTGCACGCCACCTGTGGACACGTGCGGCTCCTCCCGTTGCAGTTCCGCAATGCAAAAACTATAGTCCACACAGCAAAACCTAGAGAGGTGGATCCAGGTGCAGGTGCTCACCGAAGAGGCCCTTGAGTTCGTCGCGAAGCTGCACGAGGCGCACGCCGCCCGCAGGGACGAGTTGCTCGCCCTTCGCAAGGAGCGCCGGCCCCTCGGGTTCCTGCCGGAGACGCAGAGCGTGCGGGACGGCGAGTGGCAGGTCGCGCCGGCGCCGGAAGCGTTGCGGGACCGGCGGGTGGAGATCACCGGGCCGACCGAGCGCAAGATGACGATCAACGCGCTCAACTCCGGGGCCAAGGTGTGGCTCGCGGACCTCGAGGACGCGAACACGCCGCACTGGGACAACGTCGTGCAGGGACAGGTGAACCTGTACGAGGCCGCGCGCGAGACGATCGAGTTCACCTCGCCCGAGGGCAAGGAGTACAAGCTCAAGGGCGGGCCGTACCCGACGATCGTGGTGCGCCCGCGCGGGTGGCACCTCGACGAGCGCAACCTGCAGTTCGGCGGCAAGAACGCCGTGGGTGCGTTGGTGGACTTCGGTTTGCACTTCTTCCACAACGCGGAGCTCGGCAAGCCGTACTACTACTTGCCGAAGATGGAGTCGCACCTCGAAGCACGGCTGTGGAACGACGTCTTCACGATGGCGCAGCAGTTGTTGGGCGTTCCGCACGGCACGATTCGAGCCACGGTGCTCATCGAGACGATTCCGGCCGCGTTCCAGATGGAGGAGATCCTCTACGAACTGCGCGACCACGCGTCGGGGCTCAACGCCGGTCGCTGGGACTACCTCTTCAGCGTCATCAAGTACTTCCGTGACGCAGGTGCGGACTTCGTGCTGCCGGACCGCAACAGCGTCACGATGACGGCGCCGTTCATGCGCGCGTACACCGAGCTTCTGGTGAAGACGTGCCACAAGCGCGGGGCGTTCGCCATGGGTGGCATGGCGGCGTTCATCCCCAACAGGCGTGATCCCGAGGTCACCGAGAACGCGCTGCGCAAGGTCCGCGAGGACAAGACGCGCGAGGCGAACGATGGTTTCGACGGCTCGTGGGTGGCACATCCTGATCTCGTGCCGATTTGCCGGGAGATCTTCGACGGGGTGCTGGGCGACCGGCCCAACCAGATCGACAAGCAGCGACCCGAGGTCAGCGTGACGGCCGAGCAGCTGCTCGACTTCAAGTCCGCCGGTGGTGCGGCGACGCGGGCCGGGCTCGAAGGCGCTGTCGACGTCGGCGTGCGCTACATCGCGTCGTGGCTCGGCGGCAACGGTGCGGCCGCCATCCACAACCTGATGGAGGACGCGGCCACCGCGGAGATCAGCCGCTCGCAGATCTGGCAGTGGATCAACAACAAGGTCGTGCTCGACGACGGCACGCAGGTCACGCCGGACGCCGTGCGCGAGGTGCTGCGCCGCGTCGGCGCCGAGGTCGAGGGCCCGCACGTCGCCGCGGCCGTCGAGCTGTTCGAGCAGGTCGCGTTGTCCGAGGACTTCGTGGACTTCCTGACACTGCCGGCGTACGAGCGCATCTGATGTACCAGACGTCGCTGTCCCCCGAGGACGTCGCCAGGCTCACCGCCCGGCTGTCCACTGTGGAACGCAGCTGGCCGGTGGGCCGTCAGCCCGTGCACACGTGCTACGTGCCCGCCGGTCGCGTCATCGCCTCCACGGTCGCCGACTGGGGCCGTGAGGCGCTGGAGTCGATCGAACCGGACCTGCTGCCGGACCTCCCGGACGGTGTGCTGGACCGCGTCGAGGCCAAGCTGCGCCGCGAACCGGTCGAAGATCTGCGCATCGACTTCGAGGACGGCTACGGCGCGCCGGACGACGACGTCGAGGACATGGACGCCGAGAGCACGGCCCACCTCGTGTCCCGCTGGGTGGCCGACGGAACGGCCCCGCCGTCGATCGGGCTGCGCGTCAAGTCGTTCGACACACCCGCTCTGCGCGAACGCGGACTGCGCACTTTGGACATCTTCCTGACAGCTTTGCCAGAAGTTCCGCCAGGTTTCGTGATCACTTTTCCGAAGGTGACATCTGCCGACCAGGTCGAGGTGTTCGCCGAGGTCCTCGACCTCTTCGGGGGCGATCTGAAGTTCGAGATCCAGGTCGAGACCACCCAGTCCATCGTGGACGCCGATGGCCGCCTCGCCATCCCGCGGTTCATCGCCGCGGGCGGGGGCAAGGTGACAGGTCTGCACTTCGGCACCTACGACTACACGGCGGGCTGCGGACTGTCCGCCGCACAACAACACCTGGCCCACGGCGCGTGCGACTTCGCCCGTCACGTGATGCAGGTTTCCGCAGCTGGGACGGGTGTTCGCCTGTCCGACGGCTCCACCAACGTGCTGCCCGTCGGCGAGAACAAGCGGCACGGCTGGGACACCCACTACCGGCTCACCCGCCGGTCACTGGAGCACGGTTTCTACCAGGGTTGGGACCTCCACCCGGCCCAGCTCGTCACCCGGTACGCCGCCGTCTACGCCTTCTACCGAGAAGGACTCGAAGCGGACGCCGCACGACTGAAGTCGTACGTCGAACGCGTCTCAGGAGGCGTTCTGGACGAACCCGCGACCGCCCAGGCGCTCTCGGCGTTCTTCCTCCGTGCGGTGGACTGCGGTGCACTCGATCCGGTGGAAGTGCAGGTCGCGACCGGTCTCGACGAGTCAGGACTGCGGGGCCTGGTCGCACGGTCGGGCTGATCGGGGTCTCACCCGTTCGTGTGGTTCTGTCAATGGGTGTCGAATAGTGCGGGCAATGGGTGCAGGGTGACTCGCATGAGCATGCGAGCCGGCCTCTGGACGGGGCTACCCGACCTCGACGCCGCGGAGCACAGGTACCAGGTGGTGGCGTGCGACGGCGACGTCGACACGTTGATCAGGCTTCTCAGCCGCCCGGAGTGCAACGACGGCTCGCTCGACCACTTCGGCCGCGACCTCACCCCCGAGGGCGACCAGGACCACAACGTCGTGCTCGCCGTGCGCGACGGGTGGGGCTACATGTACTACGTCGACAACGCCTTCATGGGCTGGCCCAAGGGCTCGCCGGGGGCGCCGTACGTCAACGAGAAGTACACGGACTTCCCGCCCGGTGTAGGAGTTCCACTTGACGTGTTCCGGCAGCTGCTGATCGAGTTCATGATCTCCGGCGAACGCCCGACCGGCGTCGACTGGTACAGCGAGGCCGACCTGTTCCACTCGTGGCGCGACCAGCAGATGGCCCTGCGCACCGGCGACAGCCGCTGACTCTCAGCCGCGCGCTGGTTCAATGGCCGCATGAAGGCCGTGGTGATAGGTGGGGGAATCGCCGGCTTGCTGGCGGCGCGCGTGCTGGGCGAGGCGCACGACGTGGTGGTGCTGGAACGCGACGAGCTGACGGACGCGCCCGAGTACCGGGCCGGGGTGCCGCAGGGCAGGCACACGCACGGGCTGCTGGTGCGGGGCGGCGAGTTGCTGGAGGAGCTCTTCCCGGGGCTGCGTGACGAGCTCGTGCGACGCGGCGCCGTCCTGGCTGATGCCGGGGACATGCGGATCCTGCAGCCCGCCGGGTGGCTCGCCAGGACGCATCTCGGGTTGCCGTTGCTGTCGTTGAGCCGGCCGTTGCTGGAGACCACGATCAGGCGGCGGGTCACCGCCGAGATCCGGAGCGGGGTGCACGTCACCGGGTTGTCGGTGCGCGACGGGGTGGTGGACGGCGTGCTGACGCGGGACGGCAAGGTCGACGCCGACCTCGTGGTGGACGCGTCCGGCCGGTCCTCGAAGCTCGCGGCCTGGCTCGCGGAGGCGGGCATCGCGACGCCGGAACCCGAGGTGGTCGACTCCGGCACCGGGTACGCGACGCGGCTGTACGAGGCGCCGCAGGACTTTCCCGTGGTGTACGCGGAAAGCCTGTCCGCGCCGGACGTCTCGCGCGGTGTCGCGGCGATGCGCGTCGAGGGTGACCGGGTGATGGTCACCGCGCAGGGGGCGAACGGGGATCATCCGCCGCGGGATCTCGACGGGTTCCAGGGGTTCCTGGACTCGTTGCGGGCGCCGATTTCGGAAATGCTCGACGGCGCCGAGGCGCTCACGCCCGTGTACCTGTTCGCGCGCACGGCCAGTCGGCGCAACGCGTTCGAGAAGGTCGCGAACTGGCCGGGCGGGCTCGTGGCGGTGGGCGACGCGGTGTGCGCGTTCAACCCCGTGTACGGGCAGGGGATCACCGTGGCCGCGATGGACGCGCTGCTGTTCCGGCAGCACGACGACTTCAGCGCCAAGGGGTGCCAGGGGTTTCAGCGCAAGGTCGCCAGGACGTCGCAGCTGCCGTGGCTCATGTCGAGCAACGCCGACCGCGGCTGGACGGAGGCCCAGAAGGGCGGCCTGCTCGGCTGGTACCTGAAGAAGTGGCAGGTCGGGGTCGTGCACGACCCCGACCTGTTCAGCCGCTTCGTCAGGGTCGTGCACATGGTCGCCGCGCCGGCGACCCTGCTCAACCCCGTCGTGTTCAGAAGGCTGGCAAAGTACTCCAGGCAAGGCCCGCGTCCGGAGCGTCGTCCCGCAGGATCGACCCCTCGATGAGGCCGTACGGGCGGTCCGCGGCGTAGAAGACCTCGTTGTCGTTCTCCAGGCCGAACGCGCTCAGGTCCACCAGGAAGTGGTGCTTGTTCGGCATGGAGAGCCGCACCTCGGCGACCTCCGGGTGGGCCTGGAGGACGGCTTCTCCCATCGCGTACAGCGTCTGCTGCAACGACAGGGAGTGCTTGTCCGCGAACGTCTTCAGCATCGCCGACCGGATCTCGGCGAACGACTTCGCCCAGTCGACGTCCGTGCCGACGTAACGCCAGCGGGCCGTCACGGACGTCGCGAGGATCCGGTCGTTCGTCTCCTTCAACGTCGTGTACGGGTCCTTCGGGTAGCCGTGGAACTCCGACCCGGTCGACTTCAGCACCACGAGGTCGCGCACGCCCGACACCACCCAGGCCTGGGCGCCCTCGATCGTCACGGCGGTGGTGCGCTTCTCGTTCGACCCCTGGACGAACGAGTGGTCGTGGCCCTCGATGCGGTCCCACGAGTGCTCGTCGATCAGGATCCGCGCACCCGAGATGGGTTCCTGCGACCCGACGAAGTGCCGGCCCAGGCGTAGCGCGAAGTCCTCGATCTCGCCCACGGGCGCCTGCTTGGCGAACGCGTAGACGGTGTTCTTCTGCGTGTCGGTGGCGAGCACCTTCGCGTTGTCGCCGGTGAGGTGCGTGTCGGCGAGGTCTCCGCGCAGCGAGGTGCTGACGGTCAGGTCTTTGATCGTGTGCACGGAACCGTTGCGCGACACCGTGACGAGGCGGTTCTCCGCCTTCCCGTACTGGTTGGGGCCCAGGACGATGGCCATGAAATCAGCTCCCGATCAGCTTCTGCAGCCGCAAGGCGGCGATCTTCGCGAGTTCGTCGTTCACGACGCGGAGCTCGACGTCCGGCGGGTTGTCCATCCGGGTGGACAGGTCGTCGAGCATCTCCGCACCGCTCAGGCCGGTCGCGCACACCAGGTAGATGTGCCCGAACCGATCCTCGTACGCGGCGTTGGCGGCCGCCAGGCGATCAGCCTGCGAGCTGTCCACACCGGACTGTTCGGACCGCGACCACCTCGCCGACACCCCACCTGTCTTCTGTCGTTCGCCGATGCGCGGGTGCCCGGCGATCGCGCCGAGCACCTCCTCGTCGGAAAGTCCTTGTGCGGCAACCGAAGCAGCCGCGAGGAGAGCATCCATCGACGCGTAGGGCCTGCCCGCCGCCACGGCGTCGATCCAGCGGGGTACCGCGAGGCACTCGGAGAGCAGAGGACGGAGTTCGGCCTCCGGGGCGCTGTTGAAGCTGTCCACGGTTCTCCAAGTTTCTACATCGCGGAATTGAACTTCCACATTCTTGACCCGGCCTGCTCGGGATGTCTAGTGTCTCCGTAGTACGAAATCCAACTTCCGCAATGTGGAAGGACTAGCCACCGATGTTCGACGCAAACCTCTCGATGCTCTTCACCGAGCTGC
Source organism: Lentzea sp. CA-135723 (assembly GCF_050936595.1). NCBI lineage: Bacteria > Bacillati > Actinomycetota > Actinomycetes > Pseudonocardiales > Pseudonocardiaceae > Lentzea > Lentzea sp. CA-135723. The sequence continues at coordinate 7,312,208 of NZ_JBNJMK010000001.1, forward strand.
CGTTGCTGGAACGCCCGCAAGCCGCGCGCGCCGCAGGGTTCGACGCGGTCGAGATCTGGTGGCCGTTCGCGGACGCCGTACCCGAGACGCGCGAGATCGAGGCGTTCGAGACCGCGATCGTCGACGCGCAGGTGCGCCTCGTCGGCCTCAACCTCTACGCGGGCGACATGCCGGCGGGCGACCGCGGCCTGACGAGCTGGCCTGGCCGGGAGACCGAGTTCCGGACGAACGTCGAGATCACCGCGGCCATCGCGGCACGGCTCGGCTGCCGCACCATCAACGCGCTGCACGGCAACTTCGAGACCACCGCGCAGACCGTCTCCAACTACCGCTTCGCCGCCGACGTCGCGGCGGAGATCGGCGCGCAGGTCGTGGTCGAACCGCTGAGCGGCGCGCCGAAGTACCCGATCAGGACCGCCCACCAGGCGTTCGAGCTGATCGACGAGATCGACCGCGGCAACGTGAAGCTGCTCGCGGACCTGTACCACCTCGCCACGAACGGCGACGACCTCGACACCCTCGCCGACCACGTCGACCGCATCGGTCACGTGCAGATCGCCGACGCTCCCGGACGCGGCGAGCCCGGCACCGGCGAGCTGGACCTCTTCGGGCACCTCGCGAAGCTCCGCGCCAACGGCTACAGCGGTTTCGTCGGCGCCGAGTACAAGCCCGTCACCCACTCCTTCGCTTGGAGGGATCAAGCATGACCAGGATCGGTTTCATCGGACTCGGCATCATGGGCAGCCCGATGGCGGCCCACCTCGTAGCCGCCGGGCACGACGTGACGGGCTTCGACCTCAGCTCGGCGTCGCTGGAGAAGCTGGAAGCCGACGGCGGCAAGGCCGCCACCAGCGCGCAGGAGGCCGTGAGCGGCGCCGAGGTCGTCATCACGATGCTGCCGAACCACCCGCAGGTCGAGGCCGTGATCGACGAGGTCACGTTCGACGACGGCACGTTGTTGATCGACATGAGCACGATCCGCCCGTCCACGTCGATCGGCATCGCGCAGAAGCTGACGAACGTCCGGGTGCTCGACGCGCCCGTGTCAGGCGGTCAGACCGGTGCCGTGCAGGCGAGTCTGAGCATCATGGTCGGCGGCACCGAGGCCGACTTCGCCGCCGCCAGGCCGTTCCTGGAGATCGTCGGCAAGACGATCGTGCACGTCGGGCCGCACGGCGCGGGCCAGGTCGTGAAGGCAGCGAACCAGCTGATGGTCGGCGGCATCTACGCGCTGGTCGCCGAGGCGATCGTGCTGCTGGAGGCGTCCGGCGTCGACCCGAAGGCGGGCCTCGACGTGCTCGCGGGCGGTCTCGCCGCGAACCGGATCCTCGACCTCAAGCGCGAGTCCATGATCGCGCGCGAGTTCCAGCCCGGCTTCCGGATCGACCTGCACCACAAGGACATGGGCATCGCACTGGACGCGGCACGCGCCGCCGACGTCGCGCTGCCGGTCACCAACCAGATCGCCGCGCTCGTCGCGGCGGCACGCGCGCAGGGCTACGGGTCGCTCGACCACTCCGCGCTGCTCAAGGTCGTCGAGAACTTCGCGGGAAGGGCCTGAAATGCCGAAGATCCCAGTCATGCAGGCGGTCGTCGAGGTCCTCAAGTCCGAGGGCATCGACGTCGTGTTCGGCTGCCCCGGCGCCGCGATCCTCCCGCTGTACAAGGCGATGGAGGAAGACGGCGGCATCGAGCACCTGATCGTGCGGCACGAGGAGGGCGCCACGCACATGGCCGACGGCTGGTCGCGCACGACCGGCAACGTCGGTGTCGCGATCGGCACCTCCGGCCCGGCAGGCACGAACATGATCACCGGTCTGTACACCGCGCAGGCCGACTCCGTGCCGATCCTCTGCATCACCGGCCAGGCGGCGGTCTCCAAGCTGCATCAGGAGGCGTTCCAGGCCGTCGACATCGTCTCGATCGCCGCACCCGTCACGAAGTGGGCGGTGCAGGTCAAGGAAGCGGCGCAGATGCCGTGGATCTTCCGCGAGGCGTTCCGGATCGCCCGTTCCGGCCGGCCGGGCCCGGTGCTGATCGACCTGCCGATCGACGTGCAGAAGCAGGAGATCGAGTGGGACTCGACGATCGACGAACCGTTGCCCGTGGCCAAAAGCGCGCCGTCTGACGCACGCGTCGACCGGGCGTTGGAGATGCTGCTCGCCGCCGAACGCCCACTGCTGCTCGCGGGTGGCGGTGTCATCCTCGGCGAGGCGTCCACCGAGCTGCTGGACCTGGCTGAGTTCCTGCAGATCCCGATCCAGGCCACCCTGATGGGCAAGGGCGCGATCGACGAGGACCACCCGCTCTACGCGGGCATGACCGGCATCCAGACCTCGCAGCGCTACGGCAACGCGTCGTTCCTGGAGTCCGACCTGGTCCTCGCGCTCGGCGCACGCTTCGGCGACCGCCACACCGGCGACCTCGCGACCTACCGCGGCGACCGCAAGTTCATCCACGTCGACGTCGAGCCGACCCAGATCGGCAAGGTCTTCGGACCGGACCTCGGCATCGTCGCGGACACGAAGCTGTTCCTGAAGGCCCTGCTGGACAAGGCGAAGCAGCACGGACCTCGGAAGAGCGGCGTGTGGGTCGAGCGGTGCCAGGAGCTCAAGCGCACGCTGCTGCGGCGCGAGGACTTCGACACCGTCCCGGTCAAGGCGCCGCGGGTGTTCAAGGAGATCAACGAGTTCTACGGCCCCGACACCTACTTCGTCACGGCCATCGGGCTCTACCAGATCTGGTCCGGCCAGCACCAGAAGGCGCACAAGCCGCGGCACTACCAGGTCTGCGGCCAGGCCGGTCCGCTCGGCTGGGAGATCCCGGCGGCCATCGGGGTCAAGAAGGCCAGGCCGGACGCGGAGGTCGTCGGTGTCGTCGGCGACTACTCGTTCCAGTTCCTGGTCGAGGAACTGGCGGTCGGCGCCCAGTACGACGTGCCGTTCGTGCTGATCATGCTGAACAACGAGTACCTCGGCCTGATCCGGATGGCCGAGGACCACGGCGGCTACGACATGAAGTACGAGGTCGACATCCACTACGACACCACGGGCTCGGACAACGTGAAGATCATGGAGGCCTACGGCTGCTCCGGCATCCGGGTCGCCGATCCGAGCGAGATCCGCGCCTCGCTGGAGTGGGCCCGCAAGGAGGCCGACCGCACGTCCAGGCCGGTGCTCGTGGAGATCATGATCGAACGCGAGGGCAACACCGCGAACGGCACGTCGATCGCCGCGATGAAGGAATTCGAGCCGCTGCCGTGACGCACGTGATCGTCGCGCCGGACAAGTTCAAGGGATCGCTCACCGCCCCGCAGGTCGCTGCCGCCGTCGCGCGCGGCCTGCGGGAGGCGGTCCCGGACGTGGACGTGCGCCTGCACCCGGTGGCCGACGGCGGCGACGGCACCGTCGACGCCGCTGTCGCCGCCGGGTTCCTCAAGGTCGGGCGCTGGGTCACCGGACCGGCCGGCAAGCCGGTGCCCGCGTCGTTCGCCGTCAAGGGCACGACCGCCGTGGTCGAGGCGGCCTCGGCGGCCGGGCTGACGTTGCTGGACCGGCCCGCACCGCTCGACGCGACCAGCCACGGTGTCGGTGAGCTGCTGAAAGCCGTGCTGGACGTCGGCTGCACCACGGTCGTGCTCGGGCTCGGCGGCAGCGCCTGCACGGACGGCGGCGCGGGCATGCTGGAGGCGCTCGGCACCACGTCGTTCGACGGCGTGGACCTCGTGCTGGCCTCGGACGTGGACAACCCGCTGCTCGGGCCGTCCGGCGCGGCGGCGGTCTACGGGCCGCAGAAGGGCGCGTCCCCCGAGCAGGTGGAGATCCTCGAAGCCCGGCTCAGCGCGTTCGCCGAGCGGATAGGGCCCGAGCACGCCGCACGGCCCGGTGCGGGTGCGGCGGGCGGCATCGGGTTCGCGGCGCTCGCGGTGCTGGGCGCGCGGTTCCGGCCGGGCATCGAGGTGGTCCTCGAACTGGCCGGGTTCGCCGAGGCCGTCCGGGACGCGTCGCTGGTGATCACCGGCGAGGGGTCGCTGGACGCCCAGACCAGGCACGGCAAGGCGCCGTACGGCGTGGTCAGGGCCTCGGGCGACGTTCCGGTGGTCGCGGTGGCCGGTCAGTGCTCGGTCGAACCCGGTGACCTGGGGCTGAAGGCCGCCTACGCGCTGCTGGACGTCGAACCGGACCTCACGCGGTGCATGGCCCAGGCCGAAAGTCTGCTCGGGGTTCTCGGCGGTCGCATCGCCCGCGACTGGGTGTCACAGTGAGCGGCATGGACCTGGTGTTCCGCGGCCGCAGGGTCGTCACCTCGCAGGGCGAGATCGCGTGCGACGTCGGTGTCGCCGACGGCAGGATCGTCGCCGTCGAGCCGCACATCGACTCGCCGAACGTCGTGCACCTCGCCGACGACGAGGTGCTGCTGCCGGGCCTGGTCGACACCCACGTGCACGTCAACGACCCGGGCCGCACCGAGTGGGAGGGCTTCGAGACGGCGACCCGCGCGGCCGCGGCCGGTGGCGTCACGACGATCATCGACATGCCGCTCAACAGCATCCCGCCGACCATCGAGGTGGCGGCGCTGGAGATCAAGCGCAAGGCCGCGGCGGCCGTCTCGGTGGACGTCGGGTTCTGGGGCGGCATCGTCCCCGGCAACCTCGCCGACCTGAAGCCGTTGCACGAGGCCGGCGTCTTCGGCTTCAAGTGCTTCCTGCTGCACTCGGGCGTGGACGAGTTCCCGGCGGTCACCACCACCGAACTCGAAACGGCGCTAAGGCAGCTGGCGACGCTCGACGCGTTGACGATCGTGCACGCCGAGGACGCGCACACGGTCCGTGAGTCCGAACCGGACTACGCGGGGTTCCTCGCGTCACGGCCGCGCGAAGCCGAGAACAAGGCGATCCGTGACGTCGTGGAGCTGACACGGCGGACAGGCGCGCGCACGCACGTGCTGCACCTCTCGTCGTCGGACGCGCTCTCCATCCTGGAAGCGGCCAAGCGCGAGAGCCTGCGGATCAGCGCCGAGACCTGCCCGCACTACCTCACGTTCACCGCCGAGGAGATCCACGACGGGCAGACGGAGTTCAAGTGCTGCCCGCCCATCCGGGAGGCGGCGAACCGCGAGGCGTTGTGGCAGGGCCTGCGCGACGGCGTGATCGACCTGGTCGTGAGCGACCACTCGCCGAGCACGGTCGAACTGAAGGAGGGCGACTTCGCCACGGCCTGGGGAGGCATCGCGTCGCTCCAGCTCGGCCTGCCCGCGGTGTGGACGGGCGCGCGCGAACGCGGCTTCCAGCTCACCGACGTCGTCCGCTGGATGGCGACGCACCCGGCCCGTCAGGTCGGGCTGGCGTCCAAGGGCGCCATCGAGATCGGCAAGGACGCGGACTTCGTGATCTTCGCGCCCGACGAGACCTTCGTGGTGGACAAGAACAAGCTCCACCACCGCAACCCCGTCACGCCGTACCACGGTCGTTCGTTGCACGGCGTCGTGCGTCAGACGTGGTTGCGTGGCAAGGAAATCAGCACTACGCAAGGAAGACTGCTCAGAAGAGGAGAAGCATGACGGAGTGGACCCGGCTGCCCGATCTCGCCTCGCGCGCGGTCGGAGGTGGTGTGGTGTGGGCGAACGACGAGCTGTTCGCCGAGCGGGAGAACCTCATCAAACCCGCCGAGCCGGTCTACCAGACCTACACCTTCGGCCACAAAGGCCAGGTCTACGACGGCTGGGAGACGCGGCGCAGGCGTGAGGCGGGTGTCGACCAGGCCGTGGTCCGGCTCGGCATGCCCGGTGTGGTGCGCGGGATCGTGGTCGACACGGCGTTCTTCAAGGGCAACTACCCGCCGTTCTGCTGGGTGGAGGGCGCCCAGGTCGACGGCTACCCGTCCGCCGACGAGATCACCGAGTGGTTCCCGCTGGTCGAACGGTCCGCGTTGAAGGGCGACGAGAAGCACTACTTCGACGTGCGCGAAGACCGTCGCGTCACGCACGTACGGCTGACGATCGACCCCGACGGCGGTGTGGCACGTCTGCGCGTGCACGGTGAACCGCTCGCGGACCCGCGTCTGCTCGTGGGCGGCGTCGACCTCGCGGCGCTGGAGAACGGCGCGGTCGTCACGGGCTGCAGCAACATGTTCTACAGCTCGCCCAACAACCTCATCGCCCCTGGTCAGGCCACGGTCATGGGTGAGGGCTGGGAGACCGCGCGCCGCCGTGACGACGGCAACGACTGGGTGTCGCTGAGGCTCGCCGCACCCGGTGTCGTGCAGCTCGTCGAGCTCGACACCAGCCACTTCAAGGGCAACGCGCCGGGCTGGGCGTCCGTCCGCGGCTGCGACGAGCGCACGGATCCGGACGCGTGGTTCGACCTGCTTCCGCGCACCCGGCTGCAGCCCGACACGCGGCACCGGTTCGTCGTGGACTCCCGGGAGGCGACGGCGGTGCGGCTCGACATCTATCCCGACGGCGGGATGGCGAGACTGCGCGTTTTCGGAACTCTCACAGACGACGGCGTCTCACATCTCAGGACGAAGTGGGATAAAACGGCCGATTGACGGACTTCGGCCGCCGCCGGATTCTGGCAGCGTCTCCTCCCGCAAGATCATGGATCCAGGGAGGGGAATTCCGTGCAGCTGCGCGTTTTCAGTGCCGTGGTGGCGAGTGCCGCGCTCGTGGTGAGCGCGAGTCAGCCCGTGCTCGCCGCACCGGACAGACCGGAGTACCGGGTCGGCTCGATCGCCTGGACGCCTTGTGTGGAGGCGCCGGCGATCGAGTGCGGCTTCCTCGAGTTACCCGTGGACCACGCGAAGCCGCGTGGGGAGAAGTTCCAGCTGGCGGTGTCGAGGCGCAAGGCGAGCGTGCCGTCGCAACGCATCGGCGCGATGATCATCAACCCCGGCGGGCCCGGTGGGTCCGGCGTCGAGTTCTCCTTCGCCGCCGAGCGGTTCTTCACCAAGGACATCACCGACAGGTTCGACGTCATCGGCTTCGACCCGCGTGGTGTGGCCAGGTCCGCGCCCATCCGGTGCTCGGCGGACGTGCTGGCGCGGCAGCCGTCGCTCTACCCGAGGACCAAGGCCGAGTTCGACGCCGCGGTGGCGTTCAACAAGGAGCTGCGGGCGGACTGCCGCAAGGTCTCCGGCGCGCTCTTCGACCACGTCTCGACCACGGACGTCGCGCACGACATCGACTCCCTCCGGCGGGCGCTGGGGGAGAAGAAGATCAACTTCTTCGGCGTCTCGTACGGCACGTTCATGGGCCAGCAGTACGCGGAGCTCTACGGCCGCAACCTCCGCGCCATGGTCATGGACTCCACCGTCGACCACAGCCTCGGCACGTGGCGGTTCGTCGAGACGTTGTCGCGCGGCATGGTCGGCGTGTTCGACGAGTGGGTGAAGTGGAACGACCGCGACCCGTCGTCGCCGTTCCACGGCCGGGACCTCCGCGGGATCTGGCGCGACCTGCTCGCGAAGGCCGACCGCGGTGAGCTGGAGGACGCGCAGGGCAACCCGGTCACCACCGACACGCTCGTGTCCGGCGTGCAGGGCATGGGGTACTTCCCGGACTGGAAGTGGTTCGCCGACTACGTCGCGACCCTGGTCGACGGCGCTCCCGCTTCTGCCGCGCTCGCGAAGGCCGAGCCGATCGAGTTCCCGGCGACGGCCGTGTTCTGCAACGACTTCAACCTGCGCGTCAACTCGTGGAGCGAGTACAAGGCGATCACCGAGATGGAGGTCCGCACCTCGCCGGACACCCGCGGCAACGCGCTCGGGCACACCTTCCTGTCGGCGTGCGCCGGATACCCGAAGGCCACGAACCCGCAGCGGCCGTTGCACATCAAGAACGCGCCGAAGATCCTCATGACCAACTCGAGGTACGACCCTGCGACGGTCTACGAGTGGGCGGTCACCGCACATCGTCAGTCCCGTGACACCACGGTTTTCGTGACCTACGAGGGCTGGGGCCACGTCGTCTACGACCGCAGCGAGTGCACGAAGAAGATCAACGACGACTACCTGATCTCGCTGAGGCTGCCTCGCGACGGCACCCGATGCGCCGCCGTTGAGCCGCCGCAGTTGGTCCGATCGGCACGGACGTGGTCACCCGCCGGCTCGTTACCGGGGCCGAAGATGTGGGCCAAAACGACTAGCTGAGCGTGGTTGTACGACCACAGGCTGATTCTGTTCCCTACCTCGGTCGGTTGTCCGTCTCACTCGGCGGTGGAAGCGTCCCTCCCGCAAGTTCGGGGATCTAGGGAGGAAATCCATGCAACCGATGGTGCGCGCCTTCGGCGCCGCGATCGCGAGTTCTGCATTGGTCCTGGGCGCGAGTCAGATCGCGTTCGCGGCTCCTGAGGGGCAGGGGCAGCCTGAGTTCAAGGTCGGCGCGGTCGACTGGAAGCCGTGCGCGGAGGTGCCGACGATCGAGTGCGGCTTCCTGGAGCTGCCGGTCGACTACGCGAAGCCGAACGGCGAGAAGTTCCAGCTCGCCGTGTCTCGCCGCAAGGCGAACGACCAGTCGAAGCGCATCGGCGCGATGGTCATCAACCCCGGCGGCCCTGGCGGCTCCGGCGTCGACTTCTCGTTCGGCGCCGACCGCTACTTCAGCAAGGACGTCGTCGACAAGTTCGACATCATCGGGTTCGACCCGCGTGGTGTGGCGCGGTCCGCGCCGATCAAGTGCTCGGCCGAGGTGCTCCAGCGCCAGCCGTCCGACTACCCGAAGACGAAGGCCGAGTTCGACGCTCTGGTCTCGTTCAACAAGGAACTGCGCGCCGACTGCCGCAAGGTGTCCGGCGCGATCTTCGACCACGCCTCCACTCGGGACGTCGCGAACGACATCGACTCCATCCGTCGCGCGCTCGGCGAGAAGAAGATCAACTACTACGGCGTCTCGTACGGCACGATCATGGGCCAGCACTACGCCGAGCAGTACGGCCGCAACATCCGCGCGATGATCATCGACTCCAACATGGACCACAGCCTCGGCACGTGGAAGTTCCTGGAGACCGAGGCTCGTGGCGCCGAGGACGTCTTCACCGAGTGGGTCAAGTGGAACGACCGCGACGCCTCGTCGCCGTTCCACGGCAAGGACCTGCGGGCCATCTGGAAGGGCCTGCTCGCCAAGGCCGACAAGGGTGAGCTCAAGGACCAGGACGGCCGCGTCATCACCGCCGAGAACCTCGGCGCCGGTGTCGTGAGCATGGGCTACGGCCCGGCCTGGAAGCCGTTCGCGGACTACGTCGCGACCCTCGTCAACGGCGCGCCGGCGGCCGCCAAGTTCGCCGAGGGCGAGACGTTCGAGAACCCGTTCGCGGGCATCTTCTGCAACGACTACAACCTCCGCGTCGGCTCGTGGGGCGAGTACCAGGCCCTCAACGCCATGGAGAACCGCGTCGCGCCGAACACCCGCGGCTCGTCGCTCGGCCACGGCGCCATGATGGGCTGCGTCGGGTTCCCGAAGGCCACGAACCCGCAGCGGCCGCTGAACATCAAGCACGCGCCGAAGATCCTGCTCACCAACGCCCTGCACGACCCGGCGACGGTCTACGACTGGGCGGTCAACGCACACCGCCAGTCCCGTGACACCACGGTCTTCGTGACCTACGAAGGCTGGGGCCACGGCGTCTACGACCGCAGCGAGTGCACGCTGAAGATCAACGACGAGTACCTGACGTCGCTGAAGCTGCCGCGCAACGGCACGCGCTGCGCCGCCGTCGAGCCGCCTGCTCAGCAGGTCATGTCCGCGGACGCCAAGCCGGCGCCCGCGGGTCCGTTCTCGGTTCGCTGACTCCAACGTCGGCAACCACGCCCCCGGTGCACGCGCCGGGGGCGTGGTGCTGCGCAAGGCGTTGAGACCCGCGGTGACCGAACCGCTGCCGTGAGGTGTCCGAATCGAGGCCGTGAACGCCGCGAAACGCGGACGTAACACCGTCGGACCCTTAGTTCACCTCCGCGAAACGTTGGGCGCGGACGGGTGAAACAGGACATCTCGATGCTCCCTGCAACCGACGTGCAGTGGAGGTCGAAGTGGATACAGGGGACACCGCCTGGGTGCTCACCAGCGCCGCCTTGGTGCTGCTGATGACGCCGGGCCTTGCCTTCTTCTACGGAGGCATGGTCCGTTCGAAGAGCGTGCTCAACATGATGATGATGAGCCTGGGCGCGATGGCCGTGGTCGGTGTCCTGTGGGTGCTGTTCGGGTACTCGACGGCATTCGGCGCGGACGTCGGCGGAGGCCTGCTCGGCAAGCCGTTCGAGTTCTTCGGCCTCGACGGGCTGCTCGGCGCCGACTCGTTGTTCGGCAAGATCCCCACGACGGCGTTCGTGGCGTTCCAGGCGATGTTCGCGATCATCACGGTCGCGCTGATCTCCGGCGCCATCGCCGACCGCGCGCGCTTCGGCCCGTGGCTGCTGTTCGCGGGTCTGTGGGCCACGATCGTGTACTTCCCGGTCGCGCACTGGGTGTTCGACTTCGACGGCAAGGACGAGGCCGGCAACGTCATCGACCCCGGTGGCTGGATCGCCAACAAGCTCCTCGCGATCGACTTCGCCGGCGGCACCGCGGTGCACATCAACGCCGGTGCGGCGGGTCTCGCTCTCGCGTTCGTGCTCGGCAAGCGCGTCGGCTGGCCGAAGGAGCCGATGAAGCCGCACAGCCTGCCGCTGGTCGTGCTCGGCGCCGGTCTGCTGTGGTTCGGCTGGTTCGGGTTCAACGCCGGTTCCGCCCTGGGCGCCAACGGCACCGCGGGCGTCACGTTCGTCAACACCATCGTCGCCACCTGCGCCGCGATGCTCGGCTGGCTGCTGACCGAGCGCATCCGCGACGGCAAGGCCACCACCCTCGGTGCCGCGTCGGGCATCATCGCCGGTCTGGTCGCCATCACGCCCGCCTGTTCCGCGGTCACCCCGATCGGCGCCATCGCGATCGGCGCCATCACCGGTGTGCTGTGCGCGCTCGCCGTGTCGCTGAAGTACCGCTTCGGCTTCGACGACTCGCTCGACGTCGTCGGCGTGCACCTCGTCGGTGGTCTGTCCGGCACGATCCTGATCGGCCTGTTCGCCAGCGAGGCGGCCCCGGCCAAGGTCAACGGCCTGTTCTACGGCGGCGGCTTCGACCAGCTGTGGCGCCAGGCGGTCGGCGCGTTCGCGGTGCTCGGCTACTCGTTCGTGCTGAGCCTCGCCCTCGGTTACCTGGTGAAGTTCACCGTCGGTTTCCGCGCCTCGGAAGAGGCTGAGGTCGCGAGCATCGACGAGGCGGAGCACGCTGAGCGCGCGTACGAGTACGGCAGCCTGACCAGCGCTCGGGGCGTCGGCAAGCCGAGCGTGGCCGCGGGTGCGACCGCGGTCCTTGAGGGGAGCAACAAGTCATGAAGCTGGTCACCGCGATCATCAAGCCGTTCACGCTCGACGACGTGAAGAGCGCCCTCGAACAGCTCGGGGTGCTGGGCATGACCGTCAGCGAGGTGCAGGGCTACGGCCGCCAGAAGGGCCACACCGAGGTCTACCGCGGCGCCGAGTACTCGGTGGACTTCGTACCCAAGATCAAGATCGAGGTCGTCATCGACGACACCGCCGTCGAGAAGGTGCTGGAAGCGGTGGTCGAGGCCGCCCGCACCGGCAAGATCGGCGACGGGAAGGTCTGGGTCACTTCGGTCGACACGGTCGTGCGCGTGCGCACGGGCGAACGTGGATCGGACGCGCTGTAACTGCATAGGAGACGGTCCGTGGAGAACAACGAAACGGCCGTCGTCACGGCTGACGACCTGGTGCGAGCACGCGAACGCCTGCTCGTGCCAGGTCGTCGTCGCTTGACCGCCGAACCTCTGCGCGAAGCACTCGTGGACCTGCACGAGTTCTGGCTCACCAAGCACGCGGGGGCAGCGGGGATATCCGGATCGGGTATCGCGCTGGTGGCGGTCGGTGGGCTGGGGCGGCGTGAGCTCGTGCCCTACTCCGACCTCGATCTCGTCCTGGTGCACAACGGCGTCAAGCACGTCGACGAGATCGCCGAGAAGCTCTGGTACCCGCTCTGGAACTCGGGCATCGGCCTCGACCACTCCGTCCGCACTGTCGGCGAGGCGTTGAGGGTCGCCGCGGGTGACCTGCGCACGGCGCTGGGGCTGCTGGACGTCCGGCACGTCGCCGGCGATCCCGAGGTGACGCAGAAGCTCGCGGACGGCGCGAAGCAGGCCTGGCGGGCCAACGTCCGCAACCGGCTGGACGAGATGGCCGAGTCCTCGCAGAAGCGCTGGGCCCGCAGCGGCGAGATCGCACACCGCGTCGAACCCGACCTGAAGCACGGCCGCGGCGGGTTGCGGGACATCACCGTTCTGGACGCGTTGTCGGTCGCCCAAGTCGTCGACCGTCCGTCCGCCGATGTGGACGAAGCCCGTCGGTTGTTGTTGGACGTGCGCACCGAACTTCGGCGTGTGGCAAGGAAACCGCGCGATGTGCTGCGCGCGCAGGACGGTGACGAGGTGGCGTCCGCGCTGGGGTTGCAGGACCGCTTCGCTCTCGCCCGTTCTCTGTCTTCGGCCGCACGCACTGTCGTCTACGCGTTCGACGTGGCGATGCGCGGAGCCCGTGCCGCCGCACCGAAGCGTGGCCTGGGTGCTTTTTTGCGCGGCCAGCCCGCGCGCAGGCCGTTGGACGAAGGCGTTGTGCTGCACGGGTCCGAGGTGTCTCTCGCCCGTGACGCCATTCCCAGCCGTGACCCGGCGTTGTTGTTGCGTGTGGCGACGGCGGCCGCACGCAGCAAGCACCCGATCGCGAACGGAACGCTGACACGGCTCGCGGACTCCGCGCCCGAACTGCGCCAGCCGTGGCCGCGCGAGGCCCGCGAGGAGCTGCTCGCGTTGCTGGGCAGCGGAAACGGCCTCGTGGACGTCGTGGAGGCGTTGGACCGCACGGGCCTGTGGGGCAGGCTCTTCCCCGAGTGGGGTGCCGTGCGGGACCTGCCGCCCCGCGACGCCGCGCACATGTGGACCGTGGACCGCCATCTGGTGCAGACAGTCGCGCACGCCGCGAGGCTGGCCACCACGGTCGCACGGCCGGACCTGCTGCTGCTCGGCGCGTTGATCCACGACATCGGCAAGGGACGCCAGCAGGACCACTCCGAGGTCGGCGCGGCCCTGGCAACCCAGATCGGCGAACGCATCGGCCTGTGGCCACAAGACGTCGAGACACTCTCGATGATGGTCCGCCACCATCTTCTGTTGCCGCACACGGCAACACGTCGTGACGTAGAAGACGAGGCGACCGTGCACCGCGTGGTGGAGACACTCGGCGGCGACGCGGTCCTGCTGGAACTGCTGCACGCCCTCGCCGAGTCGGACTCCATCGCGACGGGACCGGGCGTGTGGACGGACTGGAAGGCCGCACTGATGGCCGACCTGGTCAAGCGCTGCCGCACCGCGATGGCGGGAGACGCCCTGCCCAAACCGGAACCGCTGGACCCGGCACACGTGACGATGGCGGAACGCGTAGCAACCTCAGGCAAACCCGACGTGCTGCTGGAAAAGCAGGACCACGCAGCGATCGTGACGGTCCTGGCACCAGACCGCCCCGGCGTGCTCTCCAAGGCCGCCGGCGTACTGGCGCTCAACTCTCTAGAGGTGCACGCGGCAACGTTGCGCTCACACGGCGGTGCAACAGTCGACGCGTTCACGGTGTCCCCAAGGTTCGGTTCGCTGCCAGACGCCAACCTCCTGCGCGAACAACTGACCAGGGCGATAGAGGGCTCGCTACCCCTGGCGGACAAGCTGGCAGCCAAGGAACGCGACTACGGCGGCCCACCCCAAGACCCACCTCCGGCGCGAGTCCTGTGGTTCGACGACGAGGCGACAGGCGCCGTGGTGCTGGAGCTCAGAGCAGCCGACCGCATCGGCCTGCTGCACCGCGTGGCGGGCGCGCTGGAACAGTGCGGCGCCGACGTCCAATGGGCGCGAGTGTCCACCCTGGGCGCGACGGTCGTCGACTCGTTCAGCATCGCGGGCGAGGACCTCGACAGGCGCCGAATCGAACGGGCGGTGCTGGAGGCGGCCAGGTAGAGGTTGAGTAGCTCTACGCACAACCTCTCCGGGTGCTCACGCTCCTGCCCGCGCAGCCGAACCGGCAGGCTTCGTGGTGTCCGGAAAGCGTCTTCGAGGGGTAGACCGCTTACCGGACGGGCAGGCCGGCCGGAGCAAGGCCGGTGGTGAAGGGTGACGGCGCCGGGGGAGGCACCGAGCACCCGCTCCACCACCGCCACTCCGGCCGGTGTCGCCCACCGCCCCACCACTCCGACCGGTGTCGCCCACCGCACCGCCGCTCAGGCCGGTGTCGCCCATCGCACCGCCGCTCAGGCCGCGTGGCCTCCACCCCACACGCCACCGCCCAGGCCGTGCCGCCTCAACGCGCCGCTGGCCAGGCCGTCGCCTCAACACGTGTGCCGGCCGCCAGACCGTCTCGCCTCAACGTGCGCGCCGCCGCCGTGCGATTCGTGGCGTCCCAACGCGCGTTGCCACCGCACGGTTATGTCGACTCAACGCGCGTTGCGCGCGCTTAGGCCGTGTCGCACCAACCCGCGCACGCCGCAACCACGGCCGTGTCGGCCCCACACCCACCACCACATCTCCTGGCACTAGCCGACCACCACCACTCGGCCACCATCACCACCACTCGCCCGGCGCCGCCACCACCACTCGCTGCCGCCGCTCGGCCACGCCACTCGCCGCCACCTTCGCCCGGCCACCACCATTCGCTCGCTCGCCCGCCCGCCTGTCCGCCGCCGCCCGCCTCCGCTCGGCCACCACCGCCATTCGCGTGGCGATCACTCGCCCGCCACCACCGCCTGCCACCACAACCACTCACGCTGCCCTCCCGCCGTCACGCGCCTGTTGCCCACCCGCCACTTGCCCGCCCCGCCACCGCTCACCCTCGGCCGCCGCAACTCGCCCGCCGCCACTTGCCCGTTCCATCACCACTCACCCGCGGCCGCCACCACTCACCCTCGCCCCCGCCACCACTCGCCCGCGGCCACCACCACTCGCGCCGCCCTCCTCCTCCCCGCCACTCCGGCCAGCCCCCGCCAATCCAAGAGAACCCTGTGCATTTCGGCCGAAATCGGACCAAACTGAACGAGAAGGATGGTCAAGACGTCTTCTAGGACATGACCGCCGTGCTGAACACGCAGACCGCAGTCGTCCGGGTGCCGAAGCGCTCGCTCGTCGTCCTCGCCGGGATCCCCGGCGCGGGCAAGACGACGCTGCTCGGCCGGCTCGACGCGGACGAACCGGTCACCGTCCTCGACTCCGACCAGGTGCGCACCTGGCTCGAGCCGCGCATCCCGCTGCCCTACAAGTACTGGCGCGTGTTCGTGCACCTCACGCACCGGCTGCGCGTCTTCTGGGCCGCCCTGTTCTGCCGGGGCCTGCTGGTCGTCCACGAGCCGTCCACCCGCCCCGGCACGCGGTTCATGCTGCTGCTGGCGGGCCTGCTCTCCGGCCGCACGCGGCACTTCCTGTGGCTCGACGCCTCCGCCGCCCAGGCCCTCGACGGCCAGATCGCCCGCAAGCGCGTCGTGCGCACCCACGCGTTCGAGCGCCACGTCAGGCGCGGCACGTCGATGCGCGCGCAGTTCGAGGCGGGCTGGGTGCCGTTCGGCTTCAGCGGCGTGACGCTCCTCACCCGTGCGGGAACCTCGGGTGGTCTGCGCATCATGGTGTCGTGATCAAGGCCGTCCTCTTCGACTTCGCGGGCACCCTCTTCGGGCGCCCGACCCACCCGTGGCTGTCGGCGGGGCACCTCTCGGTGCTGCGCGCCCCGGCGCCGTTCGTGGCGCGGATGAACGCGGCGGAACGCGCTGTCTGGGACGCCCGCGACCTCACCGCGCTGGCCAACCGCTCCGCCTACTGGACCCTGTTCCGGCTGGCAGGGCTCACGATGACCGACGACGTCTTCCAGCGGCTGCACAACCCGGCGTTCTGGCTGCCGTACGCCGACACGGCCCAGGCGCTCGACGTCGCCAGGCCGTTGAAGGTCGGGGTGCTGAGCAACGTCTCGTGGGACATCCGGACCCTGTTCCGGCGCGAGAACCTGAACGTCGACGCGTTCCTGCTGTCCTACGAGATCGGCGTCTCGAAGCCCTCCACCCGCGCCTTCGAGGCCGCCTGCGTGCGTTTCGACGTTAACCCGGAAGAGTGTTTGTTCGTCGGCGACGATCCGGTCGCCGACGGCGCCGCCGTGAAGGCCGGCCTCCACTTCGCCCAGATCACGACGGCCCCGGTCGGCCGCCGCACACCGGTGCTGCTGGAAGCGCTCGCGAAGCACGGCATCAGCTGAGCCGCAGCCGCGCCTCCCAGAGCGGGTCCTCTCCGCCCGAGAGCGGGTGGCGGAAGCCGTCGGAGACGTTCCAGTACCGCACGGTCCCGTCCAGCGAGCCCGTCACGGCCGCGCCGAACGGCGACCACAGCGCGGCGGTCACCGAGTCGTCGTGCCCGATCAACGCAGTGCGCTGGCCGCCGGTGTACGGGTCCCACACGCGGGCCGTGCGGTCCTTGGACGCCGTCAGCAGGCTGCGGCCGTCCGGGGACCACGCCAAAGCGTTGATCTCGTTGGTGTGGCCGCGCAACTCACCTATCTCGGTCAACGAGCCGTCCATGCGCAACAGCACCACCGTGCCGTCCGTGCACCCGGCCGCGAGCAGGTCCGTGTCCGGGTGCCACGCGGCGGACGTGAAGCGCTTGCCCTTGCCGAACGCGCACAGCGTGCGGTCCAGCGAGTTCACCGTGATCAGGTCGTCCTCCCCGGCGACCGCGAAGACCCGCCGGTTGCGGTGCCACGACACCGCGCGCAGCACCCCGGAGTGCCTGGTCCAGGTCGCGGACGGCAGCGGGGTGCCGTCGCGGTCGTAGAGCCGCGGCAGCCAGTCGCGGTCGCGGGAGACCACGGCGAGGACGCCGCCGTCCGACGACCAGCGCACGTCCGTGATCGCGTCCGTCGAGCCGGTCAGCCTGCGGACCTCGGTGGTGAGGCCGTCGGTGATCGACACCGAACCGTCGGTGCAGCCGATCGCGAGTCTGCCGCCGTCCGCCGACCACGCCACCGCCTCCGGCCAGCCGTCGTAGAACTTGCCGCCGACGGGGTTGTAGCCGTAGCCCGCGAACGGCCGTGGCTCGACTATCAGGTGCCCGACCGTCAGTTCGTCGTGTCGCGGGCTCCACGCGAGCGCGCGCACCGGGTGCTCGACGTCGATGGAGTTGTTCTCGTCGGGTTCGGAGCCGATCTTCCACGTGCGGTGCGTGCCGTCGTCGGAAACCGTGGCCAGCCGGTCACCCTCGTGCGACCACGCCACGTCGCACACGTCGCGCTGGTGGCCGCGCAGGCACAACAGGTCGGCACCCGAGTCGGCGTCCCAGATCCGCACGGTGCCGTCGGCGGACGCGGTGGCGATCCGCGACCCGCCCGGCGACCACGCGACCCGGTGCACCTGGTCGAGGTGCCCGGTCAGATCGCGTTGCCCCCGTGCGTGGTTCACGACGGCCTTGGCGTCCGGACCGCCGCTCACGAACACACGAGGCCGCAACGGGTGGAAGCGCACCGACCGCACCGCCGACGACGCCACCTGCACGGTCGTGCGTCGCGGACCGCCAGGTTTGCGCAGGTCGATCATGCCGTCGTCGCGCGCGCTCGCGACGAGGTTGTTGGACGCGATGTCGGCGTCCCACAGGGGGACCGGCTTGCCCAGCTTGTCGAGGTTCTCGATCTCGTCGACGGGGGTGCGGCCGCCGTCGACCTCCCACAGGTACGCGACGCCGTTCTCGCACGCGACCAGCACACGGCTCCCGTCCGTGTCGAAGCGCACGGACCGAGGGAGGTGCTTCAGCTGCAGCACGCGGATCTCCTGCTGCGTCCACGCTGACCACAGTCGCAGCGTGAGATCGGTGGCGACAGACGCGATGACGTCACCTTTGGGGGACCAGGCGACCGAGCGCACCCAGCCGGGTCCGTCGCCGTGAGGCTCCTGGTCGTGCGTGAAGACGTGCAGGCAGGCACCTGTCTCCGCGTCCCACAGGCGGACCGTGCCGTCCTTTGAACCCGTGACGAGCGTGGTGTCGTCCGGAGACCAGTCGACGCCCCAGATGCCCTCGGAGTGGCCCGTGAACGAGCGGTGCAGGTGCGTGGCGGCGATGGCGCGCAACAGGCTTCTGCGCCAGCCCGTGAGGTCCGGCGCGTGCAGCAGCAACCGCACGGCGTCGTCGTCTCCGGCGAGAGCGCGCAGCACCTCGTCCGGGTTGAGCCGGTCGGAGCGGTGCACCTCGTCGTTCATCCGCTGCTGCAACGACTGCCGCAGCAGCTGCATCGCGTTGCCCGAGAAGTGCAGTCCTGCCAACGTTTCTTCGAGTTCGGGCCAGCGGTTGTCGTTTGGTGCCAGCACGTTCAGCAACGACGAGAGCCGGGACGGCGCGATGACCTGGTCGGGGTGCTTGACCCAGTCCGCGGCTATGTCCTCGACCTCACGCCGTGCGCGCAGGCCGACGTGGTCGCGTTCCAGCTCTTCCTGGAGCTGGGGCCAGTGCAGGAACAGGCTCTCGTGCGCGACCTCGATGGTCTGCCGCGTCGCCGTCAGCACGCGGTTGGTGATGAACGGGTCGAGCAGTCTGCGGTCCTCCGCGGGCAGCTCGTCCATCGCGAGCGCGCGGCGGGTGAACTTGCCCGACTCGTCGACCGCGACCAGCCTGCGCAACGTCCGCAGCACCCGGCGTTCGGCCTCGACGAGCGGCGGCCACGAACCGTCCTCGTCGCGCACGAGGTCGCGGGCCATCGCGAACGCCTCGTCGGCTTGCCTTCGCAGCACGTCCATCACACGGCCCGATGCCATGTACTCGGCGCGTGTGATGGGTCGCGGCGTGCGTTTGCCATCGGGGTTCACGTGCCGCCACAGGTTCTCCAGCGCGAATGCCAGCAAGGGCAACGACTCGCGGCTCGCGTCCTCTTGAATCAAACCCAACGCGGAGTCGTCGACGTTCCAGCCGAAGGAACGCAACGGGCCGTTGACGACCATCGGGATTTCGGCCTTCGTCAACGGCGTGACCAAGAAATCGTCGCGTAAGAGAGGTGCGAAGTCCTCACGGCGCATGAGTTCATCGAGGAAATCCGCGCGAACCGTGTACACGACCCATGCCTCGCCACGGCTTGCTGCCACGAGTCTGCGCACCAAATCCGCAGACTCGCCCATTAAGAGCTCCTCGGCCTGGTCGAGCACGACGACTCTGCGGCCCGGCCCGGTGATCTCGGGCAACACGCCCTGCGACGGCGTGACCGGACCGATGATCGTCCAGCCCTCCCGCCGCAGAAGTGGGATCAGACCGGCCCGGACCAGCGACGACTTGCCGGCACCGGACGGTCCGATGACCGCCATCGCGCCGTGCGTGCGGCGGCCGAGCAACGGCTCCGCGAGGCGTTGGACATCGTCGTCACGCCCGAAGAAGAGGGATGCCTGATGTTCGTCGAACGCCTTCAGACCGGGGAACGGGGACGAGAGAGGTGCTGCCTTGGTGACGCCCGCGTGTTCGAGGACCTTCAACGCCGTGTCGCGCGCCGCGGCCAATGAGTCGGGAGAGGTGGCATCGACGCGTTGGGCCTGCAGGTCGTTGAGGACCGCACGATTCTGCGACCGCGCACTGAAGAACTCGACGCACGGCGAATGCGGCTTGCGCTCGCGGAACACGGACGCCTCCCAGATGCACCACTCGGAGAACGAGCCGGGCGACGTCACGACGATCAGGGCGTCCGCGCCCAGCAGCTCTCTTCGCAGGCTGTCCTTCCAGGGCAGTGAGACGTCGAGTCCGGAACCGGGCGCGGTGTAGGCGTGCACGTCCTCGAAACCCGCGGCCAGCAGGGCGTCGCGCAGGTACAGCGCGATCTCGCCGCCCTCGTCGTACCCGTGGTAGCTGAGGAAGATTCGCCCCATGAGCTGCATCCTGCATCACGAGCTGGGGAGGCACACCGGGCCGGACGACGTGAACGGCTAGTGTGGAGGGCGTGTTCTCCACGCTTTCCGACCGGCTGACCACGGTTCTCCAGGGCCTTCGCGGCAAGGGCCGGCTCAGCGACGCCGACATCGACGCGACCGCCCGCGAGATCAGGGTCGCCCTGCTCGAGGCCGACGTCGCGCTGCCCGTCGTCCGCAACTTCATCGCGAAGGTGAAGGAACGGGCCAAGGGCGCCGAGGTCCACCAGGCGCTGAACCCGGCGCAGCAGGTCGTGAAGATCGTCAACGAGGAGCTCGTCAACGTCCTCGGCGGCGAGACGCGGCGGCTGAACCTCGCCAAGAACCCGCCGTCCGTGATCATGCTCGCGGGTCTGCAGGGTGCCGGTAAGACGACGCTCGCCGGCAAGCTGGCGCGCTGGCTGAAGGGCCAGGGCCACACGCCGCTGCTCGTCGCGGCCGACCTGCAGCGCCCGAACGCCGTGACGCAGCTCCAGGTCGTCGGTGAGCGCGCGGGCGTGCCCGTGTTCGCCCCCGAGCCCGGCAACGGCGTGGGCAACCCGGTCGAGGTCTCGCGCCGCGGTCTCGAGGAGGCCAAGGCCAAGCAGCACGACATCGTCCTCGTCGACACGGCCGGCCGGCTCGGTGTGGACGAAGAGATGATGAAGCAGGCCATCGACATCCGGGCCGCGGTCAACCCGGACGAGGTCCTGTTCGTGGTCGACGCCATGGTCGGTCAGGACGCGATCAACACCGCCACGGCGTTCCGCGACGGCGTCGGCTTCACCGGCGTCGTGCTGACCAAGCTCGACGGCGACGCCCGCGGTGGTGCCGCGCTGTCGGTCCGCGAGGTCACCGGCCAGCCGATCCTCTTCGCGTCCAACGGCGAGAAGCTCGAGGACTTCGACGTCTTCCACCCCGACCGGATGGCCTCGCGCATCCTCGGCATGGGCGACGTCCTCACGCTGATCGAGCAGGCCGAGCAGCACTTCGACCAGGAGCAGGCCGAGAAGGCCGCCGCGAAGCTGCACACCGGCCAGCTCACGCTGGAGGACTTCCTCGAGCAGATGCTCGCGATCCGCAAGATGGGCCCGATCGCGAACCTGCTCGGCATGCTGCCCGGCGCCGGTCAGATGAAGGACCAGCTCGGCATGCTGGACGAGAAGCACCTCGACCGCATCCAGGCGATCATCCGCGGCATGACCCCGGCCGAGCGCGACGACCCCAAGATCATCAACGGCTCCCGCCGCCTGCGCATCGCGAACGGCTCGGGCGTCAAGGTCAGCGACGTCAACGACCTGGTCACCCGCTTCTTCGAGGCCCGCAAGATGATGGCGTCGATGGCAGGCCGGATGGGCTTCGGCGGCGGTGGCGGCAGCAAGACCCGCAAGGGCAAGAAGGGGAAGAAGGGCAAGGGCGGCCGCGGCCCGACGCCCCCGAAGATGAAGGGCGGCTTCCCGCCCGGCATGTTCCCCGGCGGCATGCCCGGCATGCCTCCCGGCGGAATGCCCAACATCCCCGGTCTCGGCGGCGGCATGAACGAGCTCCCGCCCGGCTTCGACCCGTCGAAGTTCAAGTTCGACGGGGACGACAAGAAGAAGTGACCATGCACCTGCGCGGCGTCGTCCTCCCGGACGGCGAGCCGCGAGACCTGTGGGTCGTCAACGGCCGGGTCCGCACCCAGCCGGTCCCGAACGCCCAGACCGTCGTCGACGGCGGCTACCTCGTACCGGGCCTGGTGGACGCGCACTGCCACGTTGGCCTCGGCCCGCAGGGCGGCGTAGAGCTGCCGGAAGCCGTGGAACAGGCGCTGGAGGACCGCGCCGCGGGCACGCTGCTGATCCGCGACTGCGGCTCACCGATCGACACCACGCCGTTGCAGGAGCGCCTCGACCTCCCGCGGATCATCCGCGCGGGCAAGCACATCGCCAGGCCGAAGCGCTACATCCCGGGCATCAGCGTCGAGGTCGAAACGGACCTCGTCACCGCCGTGACCGAACAGGCCGCCCAAGGCGACGGCTGGGTGAAGCTCGTCGGCGACTGGATCGACCGCGGCGAGGGCGACCTGGCTCCACTGTGGACGGACGAGGAACTGTCCCAGGCCATCAAGGCCGCCCACGCCGCCGGCGCCAAGGTGACGGCCCACGTGTTCGGCGAGGACGCACTGCCCGGCCTGATCAACGCGGGCATCGACTGCATCGAACACGGCACCGGCCTCACCGACGACACCATCGCCCTGATGGCCGCCCGAGGCACCGCCCTGGTCCCCACGCTGATCAACATCGAGACGTTCCCCGGCATAGCCGAGAAGGCCGGCAAGTACCCCAAGTACGCCGACCACATGCGTGCCCTGCACGCCCGTGTGTCACGCACGGTGGCGTCGGCCGTCGAGGCCGGCATCCCGGTCTACGCCGGCACCGACGCCGGCGGCGGCATCCGGCACGGGCGCA
This sequence comes from Lentzea sp. CA-135723, assembly GCF_050936595.1. Lineage (NCBI taxonomy): Bacteria > Bacillati > Actinomycetota > Actinomycetes > Pseudonocardiales > Pseudonocardiaceae > Lentzea > Lentzea sp. CA-135723. The sequence goes on from NZ_JBNJMK010000001.1 coordinate 7,334,623, forward strand.
TCGTCGACGAGATCGTCGCGCTGCACGGGGTGGGGATGAGCGCGGTCGACGCCATCGGTGCCGCCTCGTGGAACGCCAGGGAGTGGCTCGGGTTCCCGTCCCTGACCGAGGGGGCGGCGGCGGACATCGTCGTGTACGACTCGGATCCGCGCGAGAACCTCGAGGTCCTCCGCTCGCCGCGCATGGTCATGCTCCGAGGCCGGATCCACTGACGGGTCGCTCCGGAGTGGCCGCGTTGCGGTGACGACCGCAGTCGTCACCGCCTCTGCTCGCCTGACACCCCGGCTCGGTCGAGACCTCAGGAGTGTCAGACCTCCCGAGTACGTTGGGTCGCGGGGGAGCTTGGGGTCAGTGGGTCGTTGCAACGCTCCTGGTTGGAGGGTTGTGTGGGTGTTCCGAAGGTGTCTCGGGATGTGCGGGTCCGGTTCTGGGCCGGTGTCGCGGGTGGTCTGGGTGTGACCGCGGCTGCGCGGGCTGCGGGTGTGTCGTGGCCGACGGGCCAGGAGTGGTTCGTCAAGGCTGGCGGGGTGTGCGGCAACGGAACGAGACCCGTGTCAGGGCGGTATTTGTCGTTCGCGGAGCGGGAGGAGATCGCGCTGGGCCGGGCTGCGGGCCTGTCGATGCGGGAGATCGGCCGCAGGCTGGGCCGGCCGGTGTCGACGGTCAGCCGGGAGATCGCCCGCAATTCACGGACCGCTCGGCCTCGGCGTTATCTCGCCGGAGCAGCTCAGGCCAAGGCCGACCAGCGGGCCCGGCGCCCGAAACCGGCCCTGCTCGCGGTCAACTCCCGACTGCGCGAGGAGGTCCAGCGGCGGCTGACCCGACGGCACTCACCCCGCCAGATCAGTGCCAGGCTGAGGATCGACTTCCCCGACGATCCGGAGATGTGGGTGTCGCACGAAACGATCTACCAATCGCTGTATGTGCAGGGCCGGGGCGCGTTGCGCCGCGAACTCGCCACATGTCTGCGGACCGGGCGGACGTTGCGTCGCCCGCACCGCGCCGAACGCAAGACCGGCCGAGGCCAGATCCCCGGCATGATCATGCTCAGCGAACGCCCCGCCGAAGCCGACGACCGCGCCGTGCCCGGACATTGGGAAGGCGACCTGATCATCGGTAAGAACAACAAATCCGCGATTGGCACCCTGGTCGAACGCGCCACCCGCTACTGCCTGCTGCTGCACCTGCCCCGCTACGACGCCGTCAGCGTCCGCGACGCGATGATCACCACCATCGGCGCCCTTCCGAAACACCTATGGCGCTCGCTGGCATGGGACCAGGGCTCGGAGATGAACCGCCATGCCGAGATCACCCTGGCCACTGACCTGGACATCTACTTCTGCGACCCGCACTCGCCCTGGCAACGCGGCAGCAACGAAAACACCAACGGCCTACTCCGCCAGTACTTCCCCAAAGGCACAGACCTTACCGCTCACACCCCAGAACACCTCGCCGCCATCGCCGCCGAACTCAACGGCCGACCACGACAAACCCTCGGCTGGCACACCCCAGCCGAAGCACTCCACCAACTACTCTTCCCACCAACATCAACCGTTGCGACGACCGGTTGAACCCACCGAGCCGAAATCCAAGGGGACCCCTGCGCCAGCCTGCGCGCCCTCGAACTCTTCGCGACCCCGCCGCCCGAGCTCTCCGCGACCCCGCACTTCAGCCGGCCCCGCACCTCCGCCGGCCCCGCACCTAAGCCGGGTCCCGCACCTCCGCCGGCCCCGCACCTAAGCCGGGTCCCGCACCTCCGCCGGCCCCGCACCTAAGCCGGGTCCCGCACCTAAGCCGGGTCCCGCACCTAAGCCGGGTCCCGCACCCCAGCCGGCCCCGCACCTCCGCCGAGCTCAGCCGTGCTGGGCCAACGCCCCCACCTCGTACGACCCGCCCTTCTGCCGCGTGATCACGTTCATCCGGTTCGCGGCGTTGATCAGCCCGATCAGGCACACCAGCGCGACCGTCTCCTCGTCGTCGAAGTGCTTCCGCACCGCCTCCCAGGTCTCGTCGCTCGTCCCCTGCGGCGTGAGCAACGTGCCCTCCTCGGCGAGAGCGAGCGCGGCCCGTTCGGCGTCGGTGAAAACGGTGGTCTCGCGCCACCCGGCGACGAGGTGCAGGCGCAGCGGGTCCTCGCCGTTCGCGATGGCCTCCTTCACGTGCATGTCCAGGCAGAGGCCGCAGCCGTTGATCTGGCTCGCCCGCAGGCTGACCAGTTCGATCACGCTCTTCGGCAGCGTCGACTCCTGCAGGACGCCGCTCAGCCCGGCGAACCTCTTCGCGAGCTTGGCGCCGGTCTGGGTGCCGAAGATGTTGATGCGCGGTTCCATTTCGGATTCCTCCCTCAGTGGCGTTTCGACCACGAGATGCCGGACCCCGGAACTCTGTGACTGTGATCCGCGCCACTGTCACATACGCGCCGCAGCTGGTGTCTTGTGGCCATGGATGTCGCCACGGACGCCTTCGTCAGCCATCGCAACCTGCTCTTCACGATCGCCTACGAGATGCTCGGCTCGGCCGCCGACGCCGAGGACGTGCTGCAGGAGACGTGGCTGCGCTGGTCCGGCGTCGAGCACGCGGACGTGGAGAACCACCGCGCGTACCTCGTGCGGATCGTGACCCGGCAAGCCCTGGGCAGGTTGCGCACGCTCGGCCGGCGCAAGGAGTCGTACGTCGGCTCGTGGCTGCCGGAGCCGTTGCTGACCACGCCGGACGTCGCCGAGGACGTCGAGCTCGCGGACAGCGTGTCGATGGCGATGATGCTGGTCCTGGAAACGCTCACGCCGACCGAGCGCGCGGTGTTCGTGCTGCGCGAGGTGTTCGGGCTCGAGTACGACGAGATCGCGTCCGCGGTCGACAAGAACGCCGCCGCCGTCCGCCAGATCGCGCACCGGGCGCGGTCGCACGTGGCCGCCCGCCGTCCGCGCGAGGTCGTCACGCAGGAGCAGTCCCGCGCGGCGCTGGCCGCGTTCCAGCGCGCCACCGAAACGGGTGATCTGCAGGCGTTGCTGGACCTGCTGGCGCCCGACGTCGTGTTCCTCGGCGACGGCGGTGGCGTGAAGCAGGCCGTGCCACGACCGGTCGTCGGCTCGTCCAAGGTGGCCAGGATGCTGGTCGGCGGCCTACTCAGGTTCACCGGTTGGTCGATGGAACCCGCCCAGGTCAACGGCTACCCGGCGCTCGTCGTGCGGTTCGGCGGCGAGCTCGACACGGTGATCGCCGTCCGGATGGAGGACGGCCTGATCAGCGGCCTGTACGCGGTGCGCAACCCGGCCAAGCTCACGCACATGGCGGAGGAGACCTCGTTGCGCCGAGGGGTTTAGTAGCAGCGTCTGTACGCCGATCCAACCACCAGGAACTAGGACATCCGGCGGGAACCCGATCTGACCATCTTTTGACCAGGTGGTTGGTCCGGAATCCGCCTGTGCCGCACAGTAACCTCGGAATTCCGGGCGGCGGCGTCGAACGCGAGGTGGGCTGATCATGAGAGTGCCAGTGCCTGCTGTTCCTCCGCCGGTGGATGTGGCGTGACTAAATTGCAGAGTGTGAGTGAGCCGGAATCCGTGAAGCCGAGCAACGGCTTCATCGAGACGTTGCGGGACATCAGCCGCAACCCGGAGCCCGAGCGGGTGGGCCAGCGCTGGGGGTTCGGCGCTTTCCTGCTGGTCGAGGCCGTCTTCATCCTGAGCGCCGTGTTCATCACGGCCGTGGGCGCGAGTTTCGGAGCGACGCTCGAGTCGTCGCCGACGCTGGTGCTGGTCGGCTCGCTGGTGCCGATCATGCTCGCGGCCGGGCTCGCGATCGTGATCACGTACGTGCGCGGCAACGGGCCCGTGATCGACCTGCGGCTGAGCCTGACCAAGGCGGACGTCGTGTTCGGCCTCAAGATCGGCGTCATCGGCCTGGTCTTCACCTACTTCGCCGCGTGGCTGTGGGGGACGATCGTCGGCAAGGACAACGCCACGAGCGCCATCGGCGAGCTCTTCAACCAGGCGAACCTGCCGCTGGCGGCGGCCATCACGATGTTCGTCTACATGAGCTTCATCGGGCCGATCTGCGAGGAGATCATCTTCCGCGGCCTGCTCTGGGGCGCCGTCGAGCGGCAGGGCTGGAGCCGGTGGGCCGCGTTCGTGCTCACCACGGTGATCTTCGCGGTCAGCCACCTCGAACCGCAGCGCACGTGGTTGTTGCTGGTCATCGCGATCCCGATCGGTGTGGCCCGGCTGATCACCCGCAGCCTCGGGGCGAGCATCGTGGCGCACGTGCTGAACAACTTCCTGCCCGGCCTGTCCCTGCTCCTGCTCTCGGTCGGTGTCATCTGATGGACCTGAACAGCGACCTCGGCGAGGGCTTCGGCATCTGGAAGCTCGGCGACGACGCCGCGTTGCTGGGCGTCATCAGCAGCGCGAACGTCGCGTGCGGGTTCCACGCCGGTGATCCGTCCACGATGCGTCGTGTGTGTGAGGAGGCCGCACGCAACGGTGTCCGCATCGGCGCGCAGGTCTCTTATCGCGACCTCGCCGGCTTTGGCCGTCGGTTCATCGATGCGGACCCCGTGGAGCTGGCCGACGAGGTGCTCTATCAGATCGGTGCGCTCGATGCCTGCGCACGAGCAGCAGGCACCGAGGTCGTGTACGTGAAGCCGCACGGCGCGCTTTACAACGCCACGGTGCATCACGCGAAACAGGCCGAAGCGGTCGTGAACGGCGTACGGGCGTTCAAGGACCTGCCGATCCTCGGTCTGCCCGGCTCGCAGCTGCTGGAGAAGGCGGCCCAGGCCGGGTTGAGGGGCGTCCAAGAGGCGTTCGCGGACCGCGGCTACACGCCCGAGGGCACGTTGGTGCCGCGCAGCGAACCGGGAGCGTTGCTCACAGACACGGCTGCCGTCGTCGAACGGGCCACTAGGCTGCTCGACGGCGAGATCGTCGCGGTCGACGGCACGGTGCTGAAGATGCAAGCCGAGTCGTTGTGCGTGCACGGCGACACGCCAGGAGCCGTCGCGCACGCGCGCGCTGTGCGAGAAGCACTCGGGGCCGTCACGCCGTTCGCATAAGACCCGATTCGGAACCACCGGCCCCCATCTGGCACAATTGCCCGCTGTCCGTCGTGGTCGGCCCCTCTGCCCGGGCCACGGCCGTGCGAACCATCAACACAGAGCTCTCGAGGAGTACCAGGCCAATGGCCGTCAAGATCAAGCTTCAGCGTCTCGGCAAGATCCGCCAGCCGTACTACCGCATCGTGGTCGCCGACGCGCGCACCCGTCGCGACGGCAAGGCCATCGAGACGATCGGCAAGTACCACCCCAAGGAAGAGCCGTCGTTCATCGCGGTCGACTCCGAGCGCGCGCAGTACTGGCTGGGTGTCGGCGCGCAGCCGACCGAGTCCGTCCAGCGCCTGCTGGAGATCACCGGTGACTGGCAGAAGTTCAAGGGCCTGCCGGGCGCCGAGGGCACGCTGAAGGTCAAGGAGCCCAAGACCTCCAAGGCCGACCTGTTCGCCGCCGCGCTCGCCGCCGCGAACGAGGAGCCGATGACCGAGGCCACCACGCCGAAGGCGAAGAAGGCCAAGAAGGCCGACGACGCGCCCAAGGCTGACGCCGAGGCGCCCAAGGACGAGGCGTGAGTTTGTTGGCTGACGCCCTCGAACACCTCGTTCGCGGCATCGTCGACCACCCGGACGACGTCCGGGTGAACCTCGTCACGACCCGCCGCGGCCGCACCCTCGAGGTCCACGTCCACCCGGACGACCTCGGCAAGGTGATCGGTCGTGGCGGTCGCACCGCGACGGCCCTGCGCACCGTGATGGCCGGCATCGGCGGTCGTGGCGTGCGGGTCGACGTCGTCGACACCGACCGCTGAGAACGAACTTCAAGGGCAAATGGACGTAGTTGTCGGCCGTGTGGCCAAGGCGCACGGAATCACCGGCGAACTCGCCGTTGACGTGCGCACTGACTCTCCCGAACTGCGTTTCGCGGTCGGGAAGACGATGCAAGCCAAGCTGCGTGACGGCACGTCCCGAAGCCTCACCGTGTCAGCCGCCCGGCCTCATGCCGGGCGGCTGCTCGTGCGTTTCGAGGAAGTCGTCACGCGCGACGTCGCCGAGGCGTTGCGCGGCACGTTGCTGCTGGGCAGCACCGACGACCTGCCGCCGACCGGCGACCCCGACGAGTTCTACGACCACGAGCTCGAAGGGCTCGCGGCCGAACTCGTCGACGGCACGAGGATCGGCACGGTCAAGGAGATCCTGCACGGCCCCGGCGGCGAGCTGCTCGTGGTCATCCGGGACAAGGGCGAGGCGCTGATCCCGTTCGTGCGCGAGATCGTGCCCACCGTGGACGTGCGCGGCGGCCGTGTCGTGATCGACCCGCCAGAGGGTCTGCTCGATGCAGATTGACGTCGTCACGATCTTTCCGGAGTACCTCGCGCCGTTGCGCGCGGCGTTGCTCGGGAAGGCGATCGACCGCGGGCTGATCAGCGTCGGCGTGCACGACCTGCGCGACTGGACCGAGGACGTGCACAAGGCTGTCGACGACAGCCCGTACGGCGGTGGGCCGGGCATGGTCATGAAGGCTGACATCTGGGGTCCTGCCCTGGATGACGTGTGTACGAACGAGACGCGTCTCATCGTGCCGACGCCGGCCGGACGTCCGTTCACGCAGGCTTTGGCGCACGAGTACGCGGGTGAGTCGCACCTCGTCTTCGCGTGTGGTCGCTACGAAGGCATTGACCAGCGTGTGGTGGATGACGCTCGTCGGCGCGTGCGCGTTGATGAGGTGTCCATCGGCGACTACGTGCTCGTGGGCGGTGAGGTGGCGGTGCTCGCGATCGTGGAAGCGGTCGCACGGCTGCTGCCCGGCGTGCTCGGTAACCCGAAGTCGCACGCCGAGGACTCGTTCCAGGACGGGCTGCTCGAAGGGCCGAGCTACACGCGGCCGTTGGTGTGGCGCGACCTGGAGGTGCCGGACGTGCTGCGGTCCGGCAACCACAAGAAGATCGACCGCTGGCGACGTGACCAGTCCCTCGTCAGGACCTTCGAACGGCGTCCTGACCTGCTGGAATCGTTGCCCGCGGATGTTTTCGACAAGCACGACCGCGCCCTGCTCACGCGCCTGCGCGAGGGCGGGGAGTAGCCCGATTTCGTTCCGGAAGGCCTGGTCTGGCACACTGGACCAGTTGCCGCAGCCGGTGTGACATCGGCGTGCGCACACAAGCCGAACCCCCATCATGTCGTGCACAGCCATGGAACATGCTCTGGGTAGTTCAAGACACGTGAGGACCACCGATGAACATCCTGGACGCACTCGACGCCCAGTCGTTGCGCACTGACATCCCGACGTTCCGCGCGGGTGACACGCTGAAGGTTCACGTCCGCGTCATCGAGGGCTCGCGCGAGCGCGTCCAGGTGTTCCAGGGCGTCGTGATCCGTCGCCAGGGTGGCGGCATCCGCGAGACCTTCACCGTCCGCAAGGTCTCGTTCGGCGTCGGCGTCGAGCGCACCTTCCCGGTGCACTCCCCGAACATCGCCGAGATCGAGGTCGCCATCCGCGGTGACGTGCGTCGCGCCAAGCTGTACTACCTGCGCGACCTGCGCGGCAAGGCCGCCAAGATCAAGGAGAAGCGCGAGGCCAAGCCGGTCTCCTGATCGGTGGCATCGAGCCCAGAGGACCTGGAGGACGCCTCCGCACCGGACGAACCGGAGCGGGGGCGTACTCCTGTTTGGAGAGAAGTTCTCTACGTCGTCGTGACGGCCGTCGTGCTGACGGTGCTCATCCAGGCGTTCGTGGCGCGGGTCTACGTGATCCCCTCGGCGTCGATGGAGAACACGCTGCACGGGTGCACCGGCTGCGAGAACGACCGCGTGCTGGTCGACAAGGTCGTCTACCGGTTCGGCGACATCGCGCCCGGTGAGGTGGTCGTGTTCCGCGGCCCCGAGGCGTGGACGACCACGGACTTCCGCACCCCGCCGTCGAGCAATCCCGTCGCGGGTTTCGTGCGCGAGATCGGTTCGTTGCTGGGCATCGCGCCCGCGAACGAGCGCGACTTCGTGAAGCGCGTCATCGCGTTGCCCGGCCAGACGGTGATGTGCTGCGACGAGCAGCACCGTGTTGTTGTGGACGGCAAACCGCTCGACGAACCCTATGTGCATTGGCAGGCCGGAAGTTCGCCCGCGGACCACGAGCCGTTCGATCCGGTGCGCGTGCCGGAGGGACGATTGTTCGTCATGGGGGACAACCGGATGAACTCCACCGACTCGCGCAAACAGGGCGGTGGGGGCGTAGCGGGCACGGTTCCGGTCGAAAACGTCATCGGGAAAGCCCGGTACATCGTTTTCCCGAAAGATCGGTGGAGTGTTGTGTCGGATCACAACCCCCAGCCCCTAGGCTGATCTCGTGGTCGACGACGCTCCAGAGCAGAACCCGCCAGCCGACGAGCCCGGTTCGGACGCTTCGGACAAGCCAGCGAAGAAGCAGAAGAAAAAGGGCAACTTCTGGAAGGAACTGCCCGTCCTCATCCTGGTCGCGTTCGGCCTCGCGATCGTCATCCAGGTCTTCCTCGGCCGCGTCTACATGATCCCGTCGGAGTCGATGGAGACGACGCTGCACGGGTGCACCGACTGCTACGGCGACCGGGTGCTCGTCGACAAGGTGACGTTCCGCTTCACCGATCCGGCGCCGGGCGACGTGATCGTGTTCCGCGGGCCGCCGTCGTGGCAGAACGACTTCATCTCCGACGAGCCGACCAACCCGGTCTCGCAGGCGTTGTCGTGGCTCGGGTCGCTGGTGGGGCTGCCGTCGGCGAACGAGGAGGACTTCGTCAAGCGCGTGATCGCCGTCGGCGGGCAGACCGTGAAGTGCTGCGACGAGCAGAACCGCGTGACGGTGGACGGCAAGCCGCTGGACGAGCCGTACAAGCACTACGACGAGGGCACGCCGGCCGAGCAGGAGTCGTTCGAGGAGCTCAAGATCCCGGACGGGATGTTGTTCGTGCTCGGCGACAACCGCAACCACTCGTGCGACTCGCGCTGCCAGGGCCAGGGCGGCCTGAACGGCCTGGTGCCGGTGGACGACGTGATCGGCAAGGCGCGCGTGATCGTGCTGCCGCCGTCGAGGTGGGGCGGCGTCTCGGACCACAACCCGCAGGCCGTCTCGATGGGCGCGCCGGGCTGGCAGGAGAGCGCCCCGCTGGGCCTCGGTATCGTCGGTGCGTGGCCGCTTCTGCTGCTCGGGCGTCGAGTGCGAGACCGATTCCGCCGATGACCATGCTGATGCCGCCCCGCGCGGTCGTGCGGGGCTCGTCGGGCAACTGGGCGCTGCAGAGCACGCTGGAGCGCCGGGGCCTCGGTCCGGTCGCCGGCGTGGACGAGGCGGGCCGAGGCCCGTGCGCGGGCCCGCTGGTGATCGCCGCGTGCGTCCTCCGACCGGGTGATGCCGCCCGCTTCGAGGGCCTCAACGACTCGAAGCTCATGACCGCGGCGGCCCGCGACCGCATGTACGACCTGGTCCTGAAGCGTGCCCTGGATCACTCGATAGTGGTGGTTTCGCCCGCGGACATCGACTGGCTGGGCATCCACGTCATGAACATCGAGGGCATGCGCCGGGCCGTCGCCCAGATGTCGACGCACCCCGGCTACGTCCTGACGGACGGCTTCAAGGTGCCCGGCATGCCCGCACCGAACGTGGCGGTGCTCAAAGGCGACCAGGCGGCAGCCTGCGTGGCGGCGGCATCAGTGCTGGCCAAGGTCACGCGCGACCGGATCATGGCCGACCTGCACGCGCGGCACCCGCAGTACGGCTTCAACGTGCACAAGGGCTACTGCACACCAGAGCACACGGCAGCGTTGATGGAGCACGGCCCGTGTGCAGAGCATCGCTGGTCGTATGTAAATGTGGCAGCAGCGGCTGTCAAGCACGGTCTCGCCGCGCCGCACAGGGTGGCGCGCGGCACGACCGCGACCGCCGTGGTCCAGAATGATGCAGCCCCGGCTGACGCCGGGGAGCTCGCGACGAGGGAGGGCGCGGAGCAGATGACCCGCGCGGAGGCGTAATGAGTGCAGAGGATCTCGAGAAGTACGAGACCGAGATGGAGCTGTCGCTGTACAAGGAGTACCGCGACATAGTCAGCCAGTTCTCGTTCGTCGTGGAGACCGAACGGCGTTTCTACCTGGCCAACTCGGTGGACGTGCAGGTGCGCAACGCCGACGGCGAGGTGTACTTCGAGGTGCGCATGTCGGACGCGTGGGTGTGGGACATGTACCGCCCCGCGAGGTTCGTCAAGAACGTTCGTGTCATCACGTTCAAGGACGTGAACGTGGAAGAGCTGGACAAGCCGGACCTCCGCCTACCGGAAAGCGGCCCGTTCCCCAGCTGACAGACAAGCCCACCCCGCCGCCCTCGCCCCCCGTACGCCGCTACGGGGAAGCGAGGGCGGCGCCATGTCCGCCTCCGAAACCCCGGCCAACCACCTGACCACACCGCCGCCCGGCCTCCCCCCCAGGCCACGCGGCCAGGCGACGCCGCTCACCCGCCCGACCATTCCGTCCCGCGCCGCGCCCCGCGCTGCCAGGCCCGGTCTCGCCGCGACGCCCACATCCCAGCGCCCGGCCTCTCCGCCAGGCCACGCGGCCCGGCGACGCCGCTCAGCCACCCCCGGACATTCCGTCCCGCGCTGCCAGGCCCGGTCTCGCCGCGACACCCCCATCCCGGCGCCCGGCACCATATTCGCGCCTCCCGCACCAGATCTCTCGCCACCCGCCCGCCCCTCCCACCTCGGCTTCCGCGCCCGCCCCCACCCCCGCCTTTCGCAGGCGGCGTCCCTCTTCTCGCGCCTCGCATCGTGTGCCCCGCGCCCCCGCCGCCTGCGTGCACCGCCCCTGCCTCCCGCACCCCGCCTCCCGCCTCCCGCCTCCCGCCTCCCGCCTCCCGCACCCCGCACCCCGCCTCCCGCCTCCCGCCTCCCGCCTCCCGCCTCCCGCCTCCCGCACCCCGCACCCCGCACCCCGCACCCCGCACCCCGCACCCCGCACCCCGCACCCCGCACCGACGCGCCCTAGCACACCCCACCGACAATTCCGCCGCCCCAACATCCACAACGCCCGACTTGTCCACAGCCCCCGAGTTGTCCACAGATTCCGCTCACCCCCACCGCGCACCCCTCCCGACCCGGCACCGTCGTCTCCAACGACACGCAGGGAGGCGAGCACAGTGGCACTGGCCGAGACCAGGCAGCAGGAGAAGGGCAGACAGGGCGAGGACCTGGCGTGCAGGTACCTCGAAGGTCAGGGCCTGGTGGTCCTGTCCCGCAACTGGACCTGCCGCGACGGCGAGCTCGACGTGGTGGCCGTGGAAGACGGCCGCCTGGTCGTCTGCGAGGTCAAGACCAGAACCACCCCGCGCTGGGGCCGCCCCGACGAGGCCGTGGACCAGCGCAAGCTCTCCCGCCTGCGCCGCACCGCCCTCCGCTGGCTCGCCTCCCACCACGTCGGCTGGTGCGAAGTCCGCGTGGACCTGATCTCCATCACCTGGCCCGCCACCGGCGAACCCATCCTGCAACACCTGCGGGGAGCCTGAGATGGGCCTCGCACAGGTGTGGTCGGTGGCCCTCTACGGCGTCGACGGCATCGCGGTCGAGATCGAAGCCGACGTGGGCGCGGGCCAACCCAGGACCCACCTCCTCGGCCTCCCGGACGCCGCGTTGCACGAGTCCAAGGAGCGCGTCAAAGCCGCTGTCCGCAACAGCGACGAGGAGTGGCCCAAGCAACGCATCGTCCTGGGCCTGTCCCCGGCCAACCTCCCGAAGGGCGGCAGCAGCTACGACCTGGCCATCGCCGCGGCCACCCTCGCCGCGGCGGGCACCGTCCCCGCCGACCGCCTTCCCACGACCGTCCTGCTCGGCGAACTGGCGCTGGACGGCCGGGTCCGCCCGGTCAGAGGCGTCCTCCCGTCCCTCCTGGCCGCGCGCAGGGCAGGCCTCACCACGGCGATAGTCCCGGTGGACGCCCTCCCGGAAGCAGCCCTGGTGGACGGCATGACCCTGCACGGTGCCCAGACCCTCGCCGAAGCCCTCGCCTGGCTGAGGGGCGACACCGAACACCTCCACCCCGCCCCGCCGCTCGCGGACCACCCGGCCCCCGAAGCCCCGGACCTGGCCGACGTGGTGGGCCAGCCGGAAGCCAGGTGGGCCCTGGAAGTAGCCGCGGCCGGCGCCCACCACCTACTCCTGACCGGCCCGCCGGGCACCGGCAAAACGATGCTCGCCGAACGCTTGCCAGGCCTCCTCCCACCCCTGACCCGCCAGGACTCCCTGGCCGTGACGGCCGTCCACTCGGTAGCAGGCGTCCTCTCCGCGGACACACCACTCGTGGCCACCCCGCCGTTCGTGAACGTCCACCACACGACGTCGATAGCCGCCCTCATCGGCGGCGGCAGCGGCATGGCCAAGCCGGGTGCTGCCTCGAGAGCCCACAAGGGAGTCCTCTTCCTCGACGAGGCCTGCGAGTTCGGCCAGAAGACCATCGACACCCTCCGCACCACCCTCGAAGAGGGCGAGGTCCGCATCCCGCGAAGGGACGGCATAGCCCGCTACCCGGCCCGCTTCCAACTCATCCTCGCCACCAACCCCTGCCCCTGTGCCCCGCCCAAAGAGATCGACTGCATCTGCACCCCCACGGCCCGACGCCGCTACCAGGCAAAACTGAGCGGCCCGCTGCTCGACCGCGTGGACCTGCGCGTCCGCATGCGAGCCACCACGGCCATGGCCAACGCAGAAGCCAGCCCACCAGAACCAACGGCTGTCGTGAGAGCCCGAGTCCTCAAGGCAAGACAACGCGCAGCCGCCCGCTGGTCCGCGCACGGCCACAACTGGCCCTCCAACGCCCTGGTCCCGGGCCCGGCCCTGCGCAAGGAGTTCGCCCTGCCGAGACCGACCACAGCCCTGCTCGACAGGGCCCTCGCCATCGGCGCTCTGACCGGCAGAGGAGCCGACCGCTGCCTGCGCGTCGCCTGGACCCTCGCCGACCTGGCGGAAGCCGACAGCCCGACCCACGACCACGTGGCGGCGGCCCTCCAGTTCAGAGAACGAAGAGCCCTCTAAGCAGCCGGCCGCGGACCCCACTCCCACTCCGCGGGCCGGCCCCAGAGCGGGTCGCCCGCCCCTCCCCGGCGGGCGACCCGCTCCCCACCAAGGAGCCACCATGACCGCCGCCCTTCCTGCCGCCACCCTCCTCCACTGCACGGTCCGAAAGCGCACCTCAGGCGCCAGTCCTCCACAGCCCTGGAACCCCGACCCCTGGCAACGCTGGCTGCCGTGGCGGTGGTTCCGATGACCACCCCGCCCACCACAGGGCCGCCCTCGACCGCGCTGGTCCCGTTCACGGCCCCTGCCCTCCGCGACCCCGCACCCGCCGACACGGCCCCCGCCACTCGAGCCCCCGACAAAGTTCGGCTGGCCAGGGCCTACCTCTCCCGAGTGGCCGAGCCCTACCCGGGAGCGCTGGCCGCACTGGTAGCCGAAGTCGGTCCGGTCGAGGCAGCCGGCCGCGTCCGCTCCGGCGAAATTTCGCCCTCCGTCGCCAGCCAGACCTCGGCGAGGCGAGCAGAGGAACGTGCGCAAGCCGACCTGGCCGCCATCGACAAGCTGGGCGGGCGCCTGGTGATCCCGGAAGACGAGGAATGGCCCCGCTGGCCGCTGCTGGCCCTGGAGAACATCGCGGCCCTGCGTTGCGGCGGTGAGCCCCTGGCGCTGTGGGTGCGCGGCCCGCACTTCCTCGCCGACGTCGTGGACAAGGCCGTCGCGGTGGTCGGCTCGCGCGCCTCCAGCACCTACGGCGACCACGTCGCCGGCGAGTTCGCCTACGGCCTGGCGCTGACGGGCACGACGGTCGTTTCCGGTGCCGCGTACGGGATCGACGGCGCCGCGCACCGCGGCGCGCTCAACGCCGGCGGCCTGACGATCGCGGTGCTGGCGTGCGGCGCCGACACCGCCTACCCCGGCGGGCACCAGGGTCTGCTGGCCAAGATCGCGCTTGAAGGCCTGATCGTCAGCGAGTACCCGCCCGGCGTCATGCCAGCGCGGCACCGGTTCCTCACCCGAAACCGGCTCATCGCCGCTCTCGGCGGCGGCACCGTCGTCGTGGAGGCCGGACGGCGCAGCGGAGCCAAGAACACCGCCGCGATCACGCTGGCGCTGGGCCGCCCGCTGATGGTGGTGCCCGGACCCGTCACGTCGGCGAGTTCTGTTGGCTGCCACGAGTTGTTGCGGGACGGCCGGGCCGTGCCGGTCGGCTCGGTCGCCGAGATCGTGGAGTCGGTCGGGCGCTTCGGCGACGACCTCGCCACCCAGCCCGCCGAGAAGGACAGCGACCTCGGTGCGCCGCAAGGAGAGGCGATGCGCGTCTACGAGGCCATGGGCAAACGCCATGGGCTCAGTGCCGAGGTCGTCTCCGTCGAGTCGGGTGTGCCGCTGGAACGGGTCCGGGCGCTGTTGCCCGAGCTGGAGTTCGCCGGCCTGGCGCTCCGGCTGGACGAAGGCTGGCAGAAACTGGAACTGGGGTGAACGAGAGTCCACTGTGGATGAAGCAGATCAGCGCACGCCGGACCGCGGTGTCGAGGACACGCGAATCGGCAGGCCCTTCGCCTCCTCGGTAGAGGCACCCGAGGTAGTCGCCGCGCAGCCGGGCCGACCAGGTCCACAAGACCGCGAACAGCCACCCGCCCACCACACAGGCGGCGGGAACGGCGTAGTTCAGGAAGTCCGGCATGCGAGTGGCTTCGGGATCGACGCGATGCCAGGAGGTGCCCAGGGCACGCAAGCGGTTGCGGTTCTCCAGGAGCGGATGACGGAGCGGGTCTGGTCCGTCTCGTGCTCCTTGACCGCGGCCGATGACATAGGCGCGGGCGCCCAGGTGCTCGCCGAGCCGCACGTTCACGTAGAGCAGCGGGCTGACCTGTTCACCAGCGCCGCGACGGCCGGTCCCGTCTCGTGGAGTCGGGACCGGGCGAGCGGCTTGGTGCGGCACCGTTCCCGTGAGGAGGAGAAGCAGGAGGATCATCTCGGACGGCAAGGCCCTGGGCTGACCTGCGGCTTCGCGTCCGTCACCTGGGCGTGCCGCCAGCTTTGCGTCTGGGCTCGCCGTCGGCGTCGGGGTCGTCCTGGGCCGTGCCGGCTCGCGTGGCGTCGTCCCGGTTGGCGTCGTCCTGCGTGGCGTCGCGCAGCACCAGGGCGGCGATGACGGCGTCCGCCAGCGCGTCGGCCTTCGGCTGCTTCACGCCGAGTGCGAGGGCGCGGTCCAGTGCGATCTGGCGCACTTCGGCCAGCTGGGCGGTGGTGAGCGGTGTCGGCGGTAGTGCCAGCGGTTCGTCCGGCTTGCCGCGGAGCTTGCGCCAGACCTTGCGGGCGGCGCCGGCCGCGCCGTCGCGGACGGCCGTGCCGATGCTGTCGGAGACGGCGGTGATGACGCTGCCGGACACCAGGGCGATCACCGGCGTCGCCATGGCGACGACGTCTCCCAGACCGAAGCCGATGGGGTCGTCGTAGGCCTGGCGCAGGCGGCGTTCAGCCTGCCTGGGGTTCTCCAGGTAGGGAGCGGCGACGACGTCGAACGACGGCAGCTCCTCGGGGGCGATCTCGCGCACGACGCGGCGCGCGAGGTCGTCGGCTGTTCGGACGGTGGTGCTGGCTGCCATCGCTACTCCGAAAGGTGATCTGTGCGTGCCGCCAAACCCCTGCTCGTCACAGGGAGTTGAAACGTTATCGTGTTCCCGATCATGAGAGCGCTCCCAAATGGCGCGAGGGTGTGGCGATACTTGACCAAACGCCCCGACTGGCGCAGCGTCTTGGCCTATGTCCCCGCCGCCGCATGGTCGGACACGTCGTGTCGATCTCGTTCGCCTGCGCGAAAAACTGCCGGCGATCGTGGAAGACGTGATGCGCCAATACGAACGCCATCTGATGTTGGAGCGTGATCTGTCGCCGCACACGGTGCGCGCCTATGTCGGAGACGCGGTGGCATTGCTGGGACACGTCGCCGGGAATATCCCGGAACAAGCGGATGTCACGCGCATCGACCTCACGAATCTGCGCTCATGGCTTGCCGCGCTACGCACTGCGGGTGCGAGCCGCACGACTCTCGCGCGCCGTGCCGCAGCCGCGCGCGCATTCACGGCGTGGGCGCACCGAGCAGGGCATTTGGCGTCGGATCCCGGTCCTCGGCTCGCTGCTCCGCGTCCTCATCGGACCTTGCCCTCGGTGTTGCGCGAGGACCAGGCGAAGGACGCCATGAGGGCCGTATCCTCTGGCGCGTCCCAAGGTGATCCGGTTGCGCTGCGTGATCAGGCCGTGGTGGAGTTGCTGTACGCCACAGGTATCCGCGTGGCCGAACTCTGTGGTCTTGACCTCGAGGACGTGGACTACTCCCTAAGGGTGATTCGAGTTCTGGGCAAAGGTGGACGCGAGCGCAGCACGCCGTTCGGCGTGCCGGCCGAGCGAGCGCTGCGGCGGTGGGTGGACGAAGGGCGAAACGCCCTGGTAGCACCGGATTCGCCGGCGGCGCTGTTCCTCGGTGCCCGCGGCGGCCGGCTGAACCAGCGCGCCGTTCGCACTCTGGTGCACGAGGTGGTCGCCGTGGTACCGGACGCGCCGGACATCGGGCCGCACGGGTTGCGCCACTCCGCTGCGACCCATTTGCTGGAAGGAGGAGCGGACCTGCGCACCGTCCAAGAACTGCTTGGTCACGCTACGCTCGCAACGACTCAGCTTTACACACACGTCACTGTCGAACGGCTGAAGGCGATCCATGACCGAACCCACCCCCGTTCCTGACGCCGCAGGGGGAGGATCGCGTACGGCGACCGTGCCCCCTGAACCCGTCCTGCCCGCACCAGTGTCGAAGCAGGCGAGCAACGGGCACCGTCAGAACGGCGCGCCGCGCACCGAGGCATCCCCCGAGCCCGGTGCCAACACGCATGTCAACGGCACGCCCGCTGCCGTTCCGACTGCTGTGACGCGCGCGGACGTCCGGTCCGGTGACGACGTAGAAGCCGGCATCGTCGCCCTGTGGCGCAGCTATGGCGAGTCCCGCGACCAGAGCCAGCGCGATCGCCTGGTCCTGCACTACGCGCCGCTGGTCAAGTACGTGGCCGGCCGCGTCGGCACCGGCCTGCCCGCCCACGTGGACGTGGCCGACCTGATCCAGTCCGGCATCTTCGGCCTGGTCGACGCCATCGAGAAGTTCGAGCCGGAACGCGGTCTCAAGTTCGAGACCTACGCCATGCAGCGCATCCGCGGCGCGATCCTCGACGACCTCCGCTCCCAGGACTGGGTGCCGCGCTCGGTCCGCAGCCGGGCCCGCGACGTCGAACGAGCCCTGGAACGCCTGGGCGCGAAACTGCAGCGCACCCCCACCGACCGCGAGCTCGCCGCAGAGCTCAAGATCGGCCTGGCCGAGCTCCGCGAGCTCTACGGTCAGCTCCAGCTGACCAGCGTCGTGGCCCTCGACGAGCTCATCGCCCCGAACAAGGGCGGCTCCTCCCTGGCCGAGTCGCTGCCGGACGACGCCGCGGAAGACCCGGTCGCGAGCCTCGTCGACCAGGACAGCCGCCGCCAGCTGGCCGACGCGATCGCCCAGCTCGCGGAACGCGACCGAGTAGTTGTCACCCTCTACTACTTCGAGAACCTGACCCTCGCCGAGATCGGCAAGGTCCTGGGCGTGACCGAGTCGCGGGTCTGCCAGCTCCACACCCGAGCGGTCCTGCGCCTGCGCACCAAGCTCAACGAACAGTCCGAGGCCTGACCGCAGCCTCACCCCAGCAGCCTGGCACCAGCCGGGCTGCCGCACGCCCGCACCAGGACGCCGGGCAAGTCTCCCAAATCGGGCGTGAAACCCCTTTCCGCCCTTCGCCACCCCGAATTCACTCGAACGGGTGGCCCTTGGGCTCAGTCCAAGCACGCCCCGTGCCCACTCGGGCATCCACCACCAGGCCAGACCAACGAGCCGGGCGAACCCGCCACTCCCGCCCCAGCGCCTCGCCCGAGGTCAGGCGGAGCGAGTAGCCGAGGCCTGCGCGGCGAACCGCTGCGCTCCCAGGATGGCCCTCCCGCGCCCGCCCAGAGCGTGCCTGTTCCGCACCCAGGTGGGCTGGTCAGAAACCGGGCAGCCGGCGAACAGCGACGCCGGAAGTCGGGCAGCCGGCGAACGTGGGGCGGCGGGTGGTTGCGCAGCGTGTGAGCGGCGCCGGTGGGTCGGGCAGTTGGCGAGCGGTGGTGCCGGTTGACGGGTAGTTGGCGGATGGTTCCGCCGCGCGGTCAGGGGCCGGTGACCTGGGGCGCCGGTGACCTAGGCGGTCGGGGGCTGGACGCTGGATGGTTGTGGCTGGCGAGTTGCGTGGGTGGTTGGCAGTCGAGAAGAGCGGCGGTGCCGTGCGGTGGGGCAGCCGGCGGTCGGGGGAACGGCACCAGAGCTCGGGCAGCCGGGGGAGCGGGTGGTGCCGGCTGGTAGGGCGGTTGGCGTGCGGCGCGTCGCGTGGTTGGGGAGCCGGGTAGCGGCTGGTTTGCAGCCGGCGAGCGGCGCGGGTGGTTGGCGGGTGGTGGGCGGGTTGGGTGGGCCGGGAGGCTGGCCTGGTTGGGGGTGGGCCGCCTCCCGGCCCGCCTGGCGGGCGATTGGCGCGCAACGGGGTCGCGCCGGTGCTCCACCGCCGGGGGAGGTCGGCGGGAGCGGCCCGCGGGGGAGCGCCGCCGGCGGTGTCCGGAGTCGCGCGGCGCTGGGCTGTCAGCCGTCCCTGGGCTGGGTGGTGGTCGGGGGTAGGGGGAGCAGGCGGACCTTGCCCGTGGTCAGGAGGTGGAGGGGGTTCAGGTAGGTGGTGGCCCTGCGGGCTCCCCAGTGCAGGCACGGGGTGGGGCAGTGGCCTGGTTGGAGGTGGCCGATCACGTCGCCTCGGCGGACTCGGTGACCTGCGGTCACGGTGGGGGTGATCGGTTCGTAGGTGGTGCTCAGGCCCGCTGGGTGGCGCAGGGAGACGAGGGTTCTGGCCGCTACCGCGCCTGCGTAGTGGACGGTGGCGTCGGCTGAGGCCAGGACCGGGGTGCCTGCTGGCGCGGCCAGGTCGGCGCCTCGGTGGCCTGGGCCGAACGGGGTGGCCGGGGCCTCGAAGGCGCGGACCACCTGGTGCGGGGGTGGCAGGGGCCACGAGTGGCGGGCGTCCGGCCGGGGTGGGCCGGGTGCGAGGGGTGGGCCGGGTGCGACGGGCGGAGAGGTCTGCGCCGGGCCTGGCAGGGCGGAGGCGGTCGTTGGGGCGGGTGGCGGCCGTGGGGCTGGGGGAGCCGGTAGGAGCGCCGGGGTGAGGAGGGCGGTCAGGAGCAGGGCGGGGGTGGTGAGGGGCATGGGTCAACGGTGGGGGCGGGGAGGGTTGGGGACCAGCGGGGATCTGGGATCTGTGGATTACTCGCCGGTTGTGGACAAGTCGGTGCGGGAGGGAGGGGGCGATTCGAGGTTTGACGGGGGATCGGAGTAGACTTTTGGGCGCGTCCCGTCTGTGTGCGGGGCGACTTCGCGTGCCAACGCAGATCCGATCTTGCTGGTTCAGTTTGGTCGAGTCACGACGTCCGACGGTCCCGACGGTGCAGAGATGCGCCACGGGTGCGGGCTGAGGCGGTGGCACCAGGGCTGAAGGCCGGACTCCGGCTGGAGGCGTCAACCGGATCGACGCGCAAAGGCGAGACCTCGCGCGTCCTACAGATGAGGTGCGAACCGGCCATGGCCGTCGTAACCATGAAGCAGCTGCTCGACAGCGGCGTGCACTTCGGGCACCAGACCCGGCGCTGGAACCCGAAGATGAAGCGCTACATCCTCACCGAGCGCAACGGCATCTACATCATCGACCTGCAGCAGACGCTGACCTACATCGACCGGGCTTACGAGTTCGTCAAGGAGACGGTCGCGCACGGCGGGTCGATCCTGTTCATCGGCACGAAGAAGCAGGCGCAGGAGGCCATCGCCAACGAGGCGCTCCGCGTCGGCATGCCCTACGTGAACCAGCGCTGGCTGGGCGGCATGCTCACCAACTTCTCGACGGTCCACAAGAGGCTTCAGCGCCTCAAGGAGCTCGAGTCGATGGAGCAGACCGGCGGTTTCCAGGGTTTCACCAAGAAGGAAATCCTGATGATGAACCGCGAGAAGGACAAGCTCGAGCGCACGCTCGGCGGTATCCGCGACATGTCCAAGGTGCCCAGCGCCGTGTGGATCGTGGACACCAAGAAGGAGCACATCGCGGTCGGTGAGGCTCGCAAGCTGAACATCCCGATCGTCGCGATCCTCGACACCAACTGCGACCCGGACGAGGTCGAGTTCCCGATCCCGGGCAACGACGACGCGATCCGTTCCGCGGCTCTGCTGACCAAGGTCGTGGCCGAGGCCGCCGCCGCCGGTCTCATGCAGCGCTCCGGTGCTCGCCGCGACGCCGCCGAGGGCCAGGACAAGCCCGAGGTCGCCGCCGACGAGCCGCTGGCGGAGTGGGAGCAGGAGCTCCTCACCAACACCACCCCGGCCGAGGCCCCGGCCGAGCAGCCCGTCCAGTCCTGATTTCCCCCACGCGGCGCCCGCACACCAGCGGGCGCCGCGTGACTCAAGCGCGTACATCGCAGAAGGAAAACGATGGCGAACTACACCACCGCGGACGTCAAGAAGCTCCGCGAGCTGACCGCCGCCGGCATGATGGACTGCAAGAAGGCGCTGGACGAGGCTGACGGCGACTTCGACAAGGCCGTCGAGATCCTGCGCATCAAGGGCGCGAAGGACGTCGGCAAGCGCGCCGAGCGCACCACGTCCAACGGCCTCGTCGCCGTCAAGGACGGCGCGATGGTCGAGCTTCGCTGCGAGACCGACTTCGTGGCCAAGAACGCCGACTTCATCGCCCTGGCCGACGACATCGTCGCGCTCGCCAAGGCCAACAAGGTCGCCGACGTCGAGGCCCTCAAGGCCGTCGAGGTCGACGGCAAGACCGTGGACGCGCTGGTCCAGGAGTTCTCCGCCAAGATCGGCGAGAAGCTCGAGCTGGCGAAGGCCGTCGACTACGACGGCACCGTCTCGGTCTACCTGCACAAGCGCGCCGCCGACCTGCCGCCCGCCGTGGGCGTGCTCGTCGAGTACACCGGTGACGACGCCGAGGTCGCGAAGGGCACCGCGATGCAGATCGCGGCCATGCGTCCGAAGTACGTCACCCGTGAGGACGTCCCGGAGGAGCTGGTCGCCAACGAGCGCCGCATCGCCGAGGAGACCGCTCGCGAGGAGGGCAAGCCCGAGGGCGCGCTCCCCAAGATCGTCGAGGGTCGCGTCAACGGCTTCTTCAAGGACGTCGTGCTCCTCGAGCAGGCTTCCGTGACGGACAGCAAGAAGACGGTCAAGGCTCTTCTGGACGAGGCCGGCGTGACGGTGACCCGTTTCGCTCGGTTCGAGGTCGGCCAGAGCTGATTGCAGTGAGGGCGGGGTTGCGACACAACGGCGACCCCGCCCTCAGCATGTCCGCAGACTTCACGCGAGGAGAGGACCTGTGAGCGAAGAAGGTAGCCACGGCTACAACCGGGTGATGCTCAAGCTCGGTGGCGAGATGTTCGGCGGCGGTGGCGTCGGTGTGGATCCCGACGTCGTCCAGACAGTCGCCCGGCAGATCGCGGCCGTCCACAAGTCCGGCGTGCAGGTGGCCGTCGTGATCGGTGGTGGCAACTTCTTCCGCGGGTCCGAGCTCCAGCAGCGCGGCATGGACCGCTCGCGCGCCGACTACATGGGCATGCTCGGCACGGTCATGAACTGCCTGGCGCTGCAGGACTTCCTGGAACGCGAGCACGGCATCGACACCCGCGTGCAGACGTCGATCCAGATGACGCAGGTCGCCGAGTCGTACATCCCGCGCCGCGCGATGCGCCACCTCGAGAAGAAGCGCGTCGTCATCTTCGGTGGCGGCGCCGGTCTGCCGTACTTCTCCACCGACACCACGGCCGCCCAGCGCGCGCTGGAGATCGGTTGCGAGATCGTCCTGATGGCGAAGGCCGTCGACGGCGTCTACACGGCCGACCCCAAGATCGACCCGGACGCGCTGATGTTCGACAACATCACCCACCGCGAGGTGCTGGAGCGCGGCCTCAACGTCGCCGACGCCACGGCCTTCAGCCTCTGCATGGACAACAACATGCCGATCCTCGTCTTCAACCTCCTCACCGAGGGCAACATCGCTCGCGCGGTGCGTGGTGAGAAGATCGGCACTCTGGTCAGCACCCCCGGTGGCCGTCCGGCCTTCTAGACCTGGTGGGATCTCTCCAGGACCGGGAATTGGGCACGAACACGCAGAGCAAGGAGCAGTCGTGATCGACGAGACCCTCCTCGACGCCGAGGAGAAGATGGAAAAGGCGGTTTCGGTGGCGAAGGAGAACCTCTCCTCCGTCCGAACCGGTCGTGCGACTCCCTCGATGTTCAACCGCATCCACATCGACTACTACGGCTCGATGACGCCGCTGAACCAGATGGCGAGCATCACGGTCCCCGAGGCGCGCATGGCGGTCGTGAAGCCGTACGACGCGGGCCAGCTGAACGCGATCGAGAAGGCGATCCGGGACTCCGACCTGGGCGTCAACCCGAGCAACGACGGCTCGATCATCCGCATCGTCATCCCGCAGCTCTCCGAGGAGCGCCGCCGGGACATGGTGAAGGTCGCCAAGCAGAAGGGCGAGGACGCCAAGGTCTCCGTCCGCGGTGTCCGCCGCAAGGCGAAGGAAGAGATCGACCGCCTCGTCAAGGACGGCGAGGTCGGCGAGGACGACGGCGCGCGTGGGGAGAAGGAGCTCGAAGCCCTCACCCACAAGTACGTCGCGCAGGTCGAAGAGCTCGTGAAGCACAAGGAAGCCGAGCTTCTCGAAGTCTGATTTCCCTGATGGTTCGCCCGGCCGAGTCGCGGCAGGCGTGATGGCCCTGGCCGGGCGGAGGTCGTGATGGGAGCACAGGTGGCAGGCGGTCCCGCGGACGTGCCGGCGTCGAAGCCGTCGCGCGCGGGACGTGACCTGCGGGCGGCGATCCTCGTCGGCGTCGGCCTCGGCGCGGTGATCATCGCGTCGCTGCTGACCGTGAAGGAGACGTTCATCGCGATCGTCGCCGCCGCGGTCGCGGTGTCGACGTGGGAGATCGCGACCGCCTTCAAGAAGGCCGGCATCACCGTCGCCCTGTGGCCGGCGTTGATCGGTGGCCAGGCGATCCTCTGGCTGTCCTGGCCGCTGGAGCGCACCGGCATGATGACCGCGTTCGTGGTCACGGTGCTGGTGTGCATGATCTGGCGGTTCCGGGGCGGTTCCGACGGCTACCTGCGCGACCTGAGCGCCTCGGTGTTCACGGTCGCGTACGTGCCGTTGTTCGCGGCCTTCGCGGCCATGCTCGTCGTTCCCGACGACGGCGCGGGGCGCGCGTTCGCGTTCATCATCGGTGTCGTGCTGTCGGACGTCGGCGGCTACGCGGCGGGTGTCTTCCTCGGCAAGCACCCGATGGCGCCGACGATCAGCCCCAAGAAGTCCTGGGAGGGCTTCGCGGGCTCGCTGGTCGCCGGCATGGTCGGTGGTGCGATCACGCTGACGACGCTGCTCGACGGCCAGTGGTGGCACGGCGTGCTGTTCGGGGCCGCGCTCGTCGTCACGGCCACGGCGGGCGACCTGGTCGAGTCGCTGATCAAGCGCGACCTCGGCATCAAGGACATGGGCACGCTGCTGCCCGGCCACGGCGGCCTGATGGACCGGATGGACTCGCTCCTCCCGTCCGCCGTCGTCTCCTGGCTGCTGCTGCACCTCTTCGTGCAGTAGCGCGTGTGACGGCATCCCTGCGACGCCGTAACCAGTAGGTATAAGGACCACGGGGCGCTGGCCGCGTTCGAGTGGACCTACCGCGCCAACGTCGTTCGGCACGTTCGACGCCCGCAAGGGCACCGCCTCGCGCTCGGCCACGACGAACTCGTCCGCATCCATGCCCGAGGCACAGCGGACGTCCCCACGTGCATCGTCGGGGTGCCGCCGGGGAAGACGATCGTCGGCCTGCTTCAGTCGTCGAACGGGTCGTCCACCTCGGTGCGCGGCTCTGCCTCGATCACGCGGGACTGGTCGATCACGGAGAACGCCATCCCCGCGTGGTCCTCGACCACGGTGATGCGCCCGAACGGGGTGTCGTACGGCTCGACGGTCACACGGCCGCCGAGCTCCAGCACCCGGTACGCCACCGAGTCCGTGCCGATCTCGGGTGCGGCGTTGAAGTAGACCATCCAGTGGGAGCGCTCTCCGTACGGGAACTCGCGGCCCATCTTCTGCCGCCCGATCACCTCGGTGCCCTCGACGGACCACGACGCGTAGTCCAGCCGGTGACCGTCGCCGATCTGCGTGATGTCGTAGTGGCACAGTTCGCCGAAGAACTCGTCGGCCGCCGCGCCGTCGCGGGTGTTGAGCTCGGCCCACGCGTAGGAACCGTGCCCGCCCATGCCGAAGCGCCACTCCGGCGGCACGTGCCGGAAGCCGACGACGGCGCCGGTCGGGTCGGCGATCACCGTGCTCTGCGTGTGGTCGGCGGCGTCCTCGGGGTTGCGCAGCACCGAGCCGCCGAGGTGGAAGGCCTTCTCCGCGGTGGCGCGCGCATGGGGCGTGACCAGGTACAACCGCCACGCTTCCGGATCACCCTGGGGCAGTCCGGCGACGGGGATGCCGTCGACCATCGCGACGGTGTAGCCCGCGTCGTCGGCGTAGTGCCAGCCGAACAGGCCTGTGTAGAACTCGATCGCACCCCTGAGGTCGTCGACGGATCTTTCGACCCAGCACGGACTTCCGGACAGCAACGGCGCGAGCTGGGGGGTGTTGGGCGCGATCGACACTGCCGCCTCCTGCAGGGGGAGAGATGCCACAACGCTACGCCGTGATTGGACGAATTCGTACGGTCGCTGACAAATGGAAGCCCTACAGTGGCTTTTGTGAGGGGATTCGTGCGGGCGGCGCTGAACGCGGTGCGTCCGGCAGATGTCGTGCCCAGTCCGAACATCTGGCATTGGCCTGACGTCTACGAGGTCGAGAACCGCGCACAGGACGTCCAGGGCGCGATCTGGGCGGCGATACGCGAAGAATGTCCGTTTGCCGACCACGATGTCGTGGACGTGGGCTGCGGAGACGGATTTCATCTGCCGTTGTTCGCCCGGACGGCGAAGTCCGTCACGGGAGTGGAGCCGCACCCGCCGTTGGTCGCTCGCGCGAAGCAACGAATTGCTTCGGAATCCAATGCACGGGTCGTTTCCGGGCCGGCCCAAGGATTGCCGCTCGACGATGCCTCCGCAGACCTGGTGCACGCGCGCACGGCCTATTTCTTCGGCCCGGGATGTGAGCCGGGACTGCGCGAGGCGGACCGGGTGCTGCGGCCGGGCGGGGCACTGGTGATCGTCGACCTGGACGGTCTCGCCGATCCGTACGGGCCCTGGCTGCGCGCCGACGAACCGCGTTACGACCCGGTCGTGGTGGAGAAGTTCTTCGCGGACAACGGGTTCTCGCTCAGGCGCGTCACGGCCGAGTGGCGGTTCGAGCGGCGTGAGGACCTGGAGGCCGTGCTGCGCATCGAGTTCTCCGCGAAGGTGGCGGAGCGGGCGATCGCTTCCGTGGCCGGGTTGAGCTTTCCGGTCGGGTATCGGCTGCACGTGCGGCGCAAGCCGAAGGGCTTGATCGTCTGACTGGGAAAGGCGGGGAGTCTCCGTGGAGACTCCCCGCCTTCTGGTTCAGCGCTTGGGCTTCGGCGACGGACCGCCGACGAACCTGGTTCCGTTCTCCGGCGCCGCAGACCTGGCGGCCACGCTCGTCGAGGCCGGAGCGGTCTCGAACGCGTAGGTCACCTCGTCCGCACTGCGGTACATCACCACGATCTTGCCGGTGCTCAGTGCGACCATCGACGGCTCGGTGTCCGTCGGCCACGCGTTGCCGGTTCGGGAGTCGACCAGCTTGGTCCAGCCCGCGAACGCACCGCCCTGAGTCGTCTGCTTGTTCGTGTAGACGTATCCGTCCGTGGCGCGGACGGCGAGGTTGATGAGTCCGTTGCTGATGACCGCGGACGGAGAGCCGTTCGCGGTGATCCCGTCGATCGGGGTCCAGGCGGTCTCCAGCCCGGACGCGGTGTCCCGCACCGTGTAGATCTTGCCGTCGGCCCTGCGCCCGAAGATCTGCACCTTGCCGTCGGGCTTGACCACTCCAGCAGGCTTACCGGTGATGGTGCCCGCGCTCACCATGCGCACGTTGGTGAGAGCCCTGTTGACGTACCTCGAGGTCACCACGAAACCGGAGGCGTAGGTCACCAGCACCTCCAGGTCGTCGTTCCCGGAGGCGGGCATGACCGTGACCTCCCCGGCCAGGTCGGAGAAGCCGATCGTGGCCCACGACCACACGGGTCCGTCCACGGCCATCTGGCTGCGGGCCAGCAGATGCCCGCCTTCATCCACGGCGAAGAACTGCTTGCGGCCGTCCCGGTACTTCGCAGCCTTCGCGGGGCCGATCGTCCAGCCGCCGAACGGTGCGAGCGCGGGCCAGGTGCCGCCGTCGGCTCCCCGCGTTGCCTCAAAGGTCTCGGTGTCCGTGCCGAGCGCGTAGACGTTCGGCTGACCGCCCTTGTCGATGATGGCGCTCGGGGTCGTGCTGATCGACGAAGGCGAGTCGACCGCTGCGACGTCGAGGAAGTCGATCGGCGATCCCTGGCGCTGCGTGACCGCCTTGAGCGTGCCGTAGGCGTCGACGTAGAAAGCCTGGACCAGACCGTTCGGGCCCTCGATCAGCTCACTGCGGTCGAGGTCGCGGACGGGACGCGGAGCAGGCCGCACCGCGGTCGGCAATCCGGTGAGCGTGCAGGCGTTGGACATCGCGCCGATCTGCCAGTCGGAAGCCCATCCCTGGCCGATCAGAGTCTGCGTCGCCCACGAGTCGGTGGATTCAGAACGCCGATACCACCACAAATTGCCGTTGGTCTCCACGCCGTACAAGACGTCCGCGCCGGGGGAGAACACGCGTGGCCGCGTGTTCCAGCCGGCGCCGGTCATCGGTACGACGTAGGTGAATCGCCGCTGGGAATCGGCGTGGAAGTGGGACCGGTAGAGCTTGCCGCCGTCGACGTTCGCGTCACGGGCGTAGATCACGCCATCGCCTGCTGCGGTGATCAGGTCGAACCTGTTCCACCCGGTCGCGATGACCCTCTTGTTCCAGGTGGAGGACTGCTCGTTGAACCGCGACCAGGTCAGGTCACCGTTGGCGGCGATGAAGTAGATGTCACCTCGCGAATCCACCGTGATGCGATTCTTGTAAGCCGCATCGCGATAGAGCCCCCAGCCTGTTCCCAGGCTGATGTACCAGTTTCCTCCGGGACGCTCCCAGTCGCCGCCGTCGTGGCGGTAGCGACGCATCTCACCTTCATTGGTGATTTGGTAGAGGCGGCCGTCCGCTCCGGTGAGCACGGTCATCTGCGACCAGTTCGAAGCGATTACCCGCTCGGGGTTCCAGTCGTAGGAGCCGGTTTCCGGGGTGTTGTGAAAATATTCACGGAGTTCGCCGCCGGGAAGTGCGGCGTAAATCGAGACGGATTCGCGGCAGGTGATCTGCTCCGCAGCCGCGGCGGGCTGAACTGGCAGGATGAGCGACGTCACAGTCGCGGCGACGGCCAGCACGGCGCTGCTGCGCATGCCGGGTCTACCGAATCTCTTCGGCCTTTGGTACACGGTGATCCCCCCAAGTGATGGTCGTACCCCGGCTTCGATCGTGCGAGGCGCGGCGAACGTTACCTCCTTCTCGGGACTTGCGGAGAAGTCGTGCTTGAAGCATTCTTTGGGTCGCCCTGCGTCAGACGGGAGGCCGTCACGCAGGTCGTTTGGGACTTTCTGGGGGGAAGTTGTGCCTAAAAGCAAGGGGATCAGTCTGTCGCGCGCAAGAGCGGGCAGGCGGACGTTCGTCCTATTGGCTGCGATCCTGGTGGCAATCGGCTTCTTCGGGCCACACGCATCTCAATTGATGCCACAGTTGAACGGCCTTCGTGAACTCGCCGAGGCACGGGCGCTGGCACCGAAGCAGCAGTGGGGCACGGCGGACGGCCAGTCGCACGAGGTCAGCGACGGCTTTCCGAACCAGGAGGCGCCCGCCTCCCTGCAGAGCAAGTACCCGCGCATCGAGGCGCAGAACGCTGGTGCTCCTCGCAACGAGGCCGAGGTCAAGCCCGCCTCCGCGACCGTGCGCGGTTTCGACGCCGCGACGAGCAAAGAACTCGCGGACGAGCGCGGCGAGCGGGAGCGCACCTACCGCAACTCGGACGGGACTCTGACCACCGAGTTCAGCCAGAGCGCCGTCAACTACCGCAAGCCCGACGGCACCTGGGCGCCGATCGACACGACGTTCGTCGGCACCTCCGAGGGCTGGCGCAACGCCGCGGACCAGACCGATCTCCGGCTCTCCCGCGATGCCGGCGCGACTTCCATGGTGCGGCTGAAGTTCGACGACCAGCACGAGGTCTCCTTCGGCCTGCAGGGCACGACGGCGTCGACGGGCGTCGCGAACGGCAACTCCGTCACGTACCCGAAGGTGCTGCCCGGCGTCGACCTGAAGTTCGAGGCGCAGGCGGGCGGCGTCAAGGAGGTCCTGGTCCTGGAGTCGGCCGACGCGCCGCACTCGTGGACGTTCCCGTTGCAGCTCAAGGGGTTGACCGCCAAGGTCGTGGACGAGCAGGTCGTGCTGTCCGACCGCGACGGCAAGGAGCGAGGCCGCTTTCCCCGCGGGTTCATGACCGACTCCAACGTCGACCCGCGCACCGGTGACCCCGCCATCTCCTACGGAGTGAAGTACCGCATCGACGGCCAGAACCTGATCGTCGAGGCGGACTCCGCGTGGCTGCGCGACCCGGTCCGCAAGTACCCGGTGCTGGTCGACCCGACCATCGAGAACCGCGGCACCTCGGACGCCCGCTTCTACCAGGGCACGTGGAACACCTACGGTGGCTCCGAGCTGAAGGTCGGCAACAGCGGCGGCCTGAACTCCGCCGGTTACCTGGGCTTCGCGGGCGTCGAGAACACCCTGCGCAACCACAAGATCCACGGCGCCGCGCTCTCGCTCACCAACTACTGGTCCTGGTCCTGCAGCCCGCGCCCGGTCAGCGTGCACCCGGTGCTCGCGCCGTGGGGTGGCGGCGGCTACCCCGGCCCGTCCGTTGGCGCCGCGCTCACCGAGTCGAGCTTCGCGCACGGGTACATCGGCCCTGGTCAGACGCGATCCAACTGCCCGACGGCTGCGGAGCAGGTCAACCTGGGTGCCGCCGGCCGCGACCTGATCCAGCGCTGGGTCACCGGAGAGCAGGCCAACCACGGCCTGAGCATCCGCGCGTCCGAGTCGGACAACTTCGGCTGGAAGAAGTTCACCGGTCGCGACACCGCGAACCCGCCGCGGCTCTACATCACACACACCCCCTACGACGCCGAGTACCGCATCGATCGCGGCGTGCCGGAACCTCCGGTGCACGCGCAGAGCCACGGCTTCGTCAAGCTCACGGTGACCAACCGCGGCGCTGAGACGTGGACCCCGGACACGTACGCGCTCGGCTACCGGGCCTTCACCGAGCAGGGCAACCCGGTTCGCACCGCTGAAACCGCGCTGCCGCGAAACGTGCAGCGCGGCGAGTCGGTGACCGTCGACGTCAAGATCGACCCGCTCGGTCCCGGCGGCTACCTGTTCGACTTCTCCATGCTGCGCAAGGGCGGACCCTGGTTCACCGACGAGCAGATCCCGCCCGCGCGGCTGGCGTTCCGCGTCTACAACATCCAGCCGGTGGTCAAGGCGCAGTACCCGCCGAACGGGTATTCGTCGCCGACGCTGACGCCCCAGCTGTGGACCGACGCGGTCGACATCGACTCGCCGCCCGGCAAGGCGTTGCAGTACCGCTTCAAGGTCTGCGAGTTCTCGAACGGCGAGGTCACGAACAACTGCTTCGAGTCCGACCGCATCGACACCCGCATGTGGACTGTCCCGGCGGGGAAGCTGTTCTGGGGCAAGGACTACGTCTGGCAGTCCTTCGCCTACGACGGTGACCTGGAGAACCCGGCGCTGCCGTGGAGCCACCTGCTCACCTCGGTGCCCCAGCCGAGCATCACCACGCACCTCGCGAACGCGCCGTACAACGGTGCCAACAAGGCGTTCGATCCGCAGAACGGCAACTACTTCTCGAGCGCCATCGACGTGTCGCTGTCCGGGTCCGGGCCCGAGTTGTCGGTCGCCCGCACCTACAACAGCCTCGACCCGCGCCGCGACCTCGCGTTCGGCGCGGGCTGGTCGACCCGCTGGGACATGCGGGTCGTGCCGGACAACGACGGTTCGGGCAACGTCGTCGTGACGTACCCCGACGGTCAGCAGGTCCGCTTCGGCCGCAATCCCGGTGGCGGCTTCGCACCCGCGCCCGGCAGGCAGGCCGACCTGCACGCGGAACCCGCCGAGTTCGGTGGCGGCTGGATCATGGTCGACACCCGGTCTACCTCGTACCGGTTCGCCCAGGACGGCAAGCTCACCAAGATCACCGACCAGACCGGGCAGGTCGTCGACGTCAAGTACGACCAGACCACCGGCAGGCTCTCGGAGGTCGTGAACCCCCGCAACGCGCGGAAGCTGACGTTCACGTGGGTGGACGCCCAGCCGGGTTTCTCAGCGCACGTGCGGTCGGTGAGGGCCGACGCCGACAACGACCAGCAGCTCACCTGGAACTACGAGTACACCGGCGACAAGCTGACCAAGGTGTGCGACCCGAAGTCCGGGTGCACGCAGTACCAGTACGACCAGGGCTCGCACTACCGCAGCGCGGTGATCGACGCGAACCCCGGCTCGTACTGGCGGCTCGGCGACCCCGCCGGGACCAAGGTCGAGAGCCAGGTCCGCACCAACCTCGGCAAGGACGACGGCGTCGCCAACGACACCACCTGGGCACCCGGTGCGATCGCGGGATCTCCCGACGGCGCAAGGCAGTTCAACGGCACGTCGTCGTTCGTGAAGCTGCCGGCCGGTCTGATCAAGAAGAACCGCGACCTGGCCGTGGAGATGTGGTTCAAGACCACGTCCGGTGGCCCGCTGCTCGGCATGCAGCACTACGAGTTCAAGCAGGACGCCACGCCGTCGACACCGCAGATGCCCGTGCTGTGGGTCGGCACGGACGGCAAGCTGCGCGGCAACTTCTGGAACGGCAAGGCCGAGCCGATCACCACGACCGGCACCGTCAACAACGACCAGTGGCACCACGTCGTGCTGTCCGGATCCGTCGGTACGCAGTCGCTGTTCCTCGACGGCGAGCTCGTCAACACCGCCCTCGGTGAGATCGACCACCTCACCATGACGAACAACCAGCTCGGTGCCGCCAACACCGACGGGTGGCCCGGTCTGCCGGGCGGTATGCGCTACTTCTCGGGCACGATCGACGAGGTCTCGTTCTACGAGCACGCGATCGGCACGACCACGGCGAAGCAGCACTTCGGCATGGCCAAGCCGTCCGACCAGCTCACCAAGATCACGCTGCCGAGCGGTCGCGTCGCCGCCACGATGGCCTACGACGTCGTCAACGACCGGCTGCGCGAGTACACCGACAGCGACGGCGGCCTGTGGAAGATCGCCGCGCCCGCGGTCACCGGCACCGAGCAGAACCTGGTGCGCACCACCATGGTCACGGATCCGGGCAACCGGTTCCACTACGCCGACTACGACCCTTCACGCGGCCGGATCCTGCGCTCGCTCACGCCGCTCGGCCAGGGTGTGCGCCCTGAGGACATGGCCATCGGCGGTCCTGTGCCGCCGGGAGGCGACCCGTGGGGTGGCGGGCCCAACCGCGGTGCCGGCGTGCGGTCGTTCGACTACGACGACCGCGGCTTCATGAACAAGATCACGGACGAGAACGGCAACCAGGTCCAGCTGACCAACGACACGCGTGGCAACGCGATCTCGCGCAAGACCTGCCGCACGTCCACGACGGACTGCCAGACCTCGTACTTCAGCTACTACAACAACCCGAGTGACCTCACCGACCCGCGCAACGGCAAGCTGCTCACGTCAGCGGACGGCCGTTCGGCCCACGCCGACGACACCACCTACCGCACCACGAACACCTACACGGGTGTGGGAGTGCGCGGCCTGTTCGAGTCGCAGCGCCTGCCGGACGGGTCGATGGTGCGGCACACGTACACGACCTCGTCCTCGGTCGGACCTGCCGGCCTGGTGGAGACCACGACCGACGCGCGCAACGTGCAAACGAAGTACACCTACTACCAGTCCGGCGACCTGGAGTCGGTGAAGAACGCGGCGGGCCTGGTCACCCGGTTCACCTATGACAAGCTCGGCCGCAAGATCACCCAGACAGAGGTCTCCACGGCCTATCCGCAGGGCCAGACCACGACGTTCACCTACGACGAGCTCTCGCGGCAGAAGACGATCACGCGCCCGGCCACCACGAACAAGATCACCGGCGTCAAGCACACCCAGCGGACCACCTACGAGTACGACGCAGACGGCAACGTCATCGAGGCCAAGGTCAGCGATCTGACCGGCGGCGACCAGACGCGGCAGGTGACCACCGAGTACGACGGCCGCGGCAGGGCGGCGAGGGTCACCGACCCCGAGGGCAACGTGACCACCAGCGGTTACGACTCGTTCGGCAACCTCGCGTGGACCGTGGACGCGGTCGGCACGAAGTACGAGTACGCGTACACCAGCCGGAACAAGATCGCCGAGGTGCGCCTGCGGGCGTGGCACGGCGACCCGGTCGGACCGGGCGGTCCCGGCGGCGACGGCGATGGTGACCAGACCGTGCTCGACACGCTGGTGCTGAAGTCCTACGCGTACGACGTCGCGGGCAGGTTGACGCGCGAGACCGACGCGATGGGCCGCAGCAAGCGTTACGAGTACTACAAGGACGACACGGTTCGCCGGGTCATCGCGTCGAAGATCAAGGACCCGTTCGACTCCTCCGGCGCGACGCGCGACCTGGTGCTGCAGGAGTTCACCTACGACAAGGCCGGCAACGTCGCGAAGGTCGTGAACGCGGGCGGCCTAGTCGTGGAGAAGACCTACGACGTCCTGAACCGCGTCAAGACGGAGAAGGCCGACCCCGCCGGCCTCGGCCGCACCACGTCGTACGACTACGACGCGGGTGGCAACGTCACCAAGGTCGCCATCACTGGCAAGCCGTCGAACAGCGTTCACCAGGACGCTCCGCGCACGTTCGCCGTCGAGTACGGCTACGACACCGCGGGCCGACGCACGAGCGAGACCTCGTTCAACGGCACGGAGCGGCTGACCACGTCGAGCGTCTTCGACCAGCGCGGCCTCCTCTCCTCCGCCACCGACCCGCGAGGGACGGCCGCCGGAGCAGACGCCGCCGCGTTCACCACCAACTACACCTACGACGAAGGCGGCCGGCTCGTCGCGGTGACGTCGCCGACGGTGCAGGTGGAGACGAACGGTGTCGCCGTGTCCGCGCGTCCGACCGTCCAAACCGGACTCGACACCTTCGGTGGTGGCACGGAGCTCAAGGACGCCAACGGGAACGTAAGCAAGCAGGCGTTCGACAAGCTCGGCCGCGTGGTGCGGGCGGAGTCGCCCGACTACACCAAGCCGGGCACCACGACGGCCGCCCGCGCCGTCACGCTGACCGAGTACACGCCGCTCGGTGACGTCCGCAAGGTCACCAACCCGCGGGGCGCCGTCACCGAGTTCAGCTACGACCAGCAGCGCCGCCTTGTCGCGCGGTACCAGGCGGACGCCGCGACAGCGGGCCGTACGACGGGTTCCTGGCTCTACAGCTACACCCGTTCCGGTGAGCAGCTGTCGGTCACCGATCCGACCGGTGCCCGCGTGGAGACGACCTACGACGATCTCGGTCGCGCGGTCACCTCCACGCAACTGGAGCGTTTTCCGACGCCGTCCGCGTTCACGACGCGCATGACCTACGACGACGCGAGCAACCTCAAGACGGTCACCTCGCCGTTGGAAGAGGTCAGCACCTACGCGTACGACGCGGTGGGACAGCGGACCTCGTCCACCGATCCCGCCGGCGTCGTGACCAAGCTCGGTTACGACAGCATCGGCCGTCAGTCGCGGGTGTCCGACGGTCTGAACCGCACCACGTTCCAGACCTACGACACGGCGGGGCGTCCGTCCACTCAGTACTCGCTCGACGCGAACGAGTCGTTGTTGCGCATGTCGCGCAACTCCTACGACCGCGCCGGCAACCTCGTGCAGACGACGGACCCGTACCAGCGCGCGACCACCTTCACCTACGACGCGATGAGGCGCGTCACGAGCCAGGTCGAACCGGTGGCCGACAACAAGTCGATCACCACGTCGTTCGGCTACGACGCGGCCGGCAACCGGACCAGGTTCACCGACGGCCGGGGCAACAAGACCCTGTACACGGTCAACAGCCTTGGGCTCGGTGAGTCGACGGTCGAGCCCTCGACCACGGTGCACCCGCAGGCAGCGGACCGCACCTGGACCGTCGGCTACGACCTGAACGGCAACCCGGACAAGGTCACGGCTCCTGGTGGTGTCACGCGCACCCGCACGTACGACCTGCTGGACCGCCTGACGGGTGAAACCGGGACCGGCGCCGAGGAGTCGACCGACGCGCGCACCCTCCGCTACGACCTGGCCGGCCTCATGGTCGAGTCGAACGCTCCCGGCGGCACCAACGTCCTGACGTACAACGACCGCGGCGCGCTGCTCACCACAGACGGCCCCTCCGGCAAGTCGTCGTTCACCTACGACTCCAACGGCCGCATGGCCACCCGCACCGACGAGTCCGGCACCTCGCGGTACTCGTACCTGCAAGGCCGCGCCGCGACCACGCAGGATTCGGTGACCGGCGCCGTGCAGACGCTGGGCTACAACGAGGCCGGGCAGGTCAAGATCGTCAGCTACGGCGCCGACCGCACCCGTTCGTTCGGGTACGACGAGTACGGCCGTCTGAAGACCGACAAGCTGGCAGGCGCCGGCGGCACCACCGCGGCGTCCATCGACTACGGCTACGACCTCGCGGACCGGCTGACGTCGAAGACGACCGCGGGTCTCGCGGGCTCCGGCACGAACACCTACGAGTACGACTACTCGAACCGGTTGACCGGGTGGACGTTCAACGGCACCCGTACCGACTACGGCTGGGACGACGCGGGCAACCGCGTGCGTGCCGGCGCGAAGACCGCCACCTACGACGAGCGCAACCGGCTGCAGGGCGACGGCGACTACACCTACAAGTGGTCGGCTCGTGGCACCTTGGCCGCTCGTGTCTCGTCCGGGCTGGAGGAGAAGTACGGCTTCGACTCGTTCGACCGTGCGGTGCGCAACGGTGAGACGCGGTTCGCGTACGACGGCCTCGACCGGCTGAGTGCGCGCAACGGCAAGAAGTTCACTTACGCGGGCAACTCGCTGGACCTGGTCTCGGACGGCGAGTCGCGGTTCAGCCGCGGGGCTGACGGGTCGTTGCAGGCGCTCGCGCAGGGCGATCAGCAGCGTCTGACGGTCAGCGATCGGCACGGGGACCTGGTCGGCGGGTTCGATCCTGCCGGTTCGCTGCAGTCGTTGACCGACAGCGCGGCGTTCGACCCGTTCGGGCAGGCGATGGCTTCCGCCGGTGCGAAGCGGTCGCTCGGGTTCCAGGGCGACTACACGGATCCGGCCAGCGGTGAAGTGGACATGGGTGCCCGTTGGTACTCGCCTGGAACGGGTGGCTTCACGGCTCGGGACAGCATCTCGCTGCCGTCGTCGCCTTCCGGTCTGGCGAACCGCTACGCCTACGGGCTGGGTGCGCCGACGAACTACGACGACCCGGACGGTCACTGTCCGATCTGCCTCGGCGTGGTCGCTGTCGTCGGGCTCATCGGTTGGGGCGCTTACGAAGTACAGCAATACATGGGACGCCCCGTCCCGGCCGACCCGCAGCCCTGGTGCTCCAGTGGTGGCTGTGGCCCGACCTACTGGACTGACGGTGGAGGTTCCTCCAGCGACTCGTTCGGTGGCGGCAACATCCCCGGCCGCACGATCAGCCCGGGAAAGAACAACACGGGTGGAGTCGGCGTCTACCGGCCAGGACCGTCACCGACCCAGGTAGCGCGGGACGCCTCCGTGTCTGCCGCCCGAAACAACCCGCTGCCTCAGGTGGCCGCGGCGACGACCCCGATCTTCAGCGGCTCGGCCGGCGACTCCATCGCCCCGCCGGTGTCGTCGTCGCCGGACGCGCCCGCCCAGCAGGTGTCGGACAACCAGGTCGCCGACCAGCAGGAGTCCATCAAGAGGGACGTCGACAAGGTCACCGGCGGTGAGCCCGTGATCAAGTCGGTCGGCGAGCCCAAGGACGTGGGCTTCTGGGAGTGGGTCGAGAACAAGGTCAGCAACCTCGACTGGTCCGAGGTCGGGCACACGATCCTCGACGTGGTCGGCATGATCCCGGTGGTCGGCGAGATCGCGGATGGCATCAACGCGGTCTGGTACCTCGCTGAGGGCGACTACGTGAACGCGGCTTTGTCTGCGGCGGCATTGGTGCCGTTCGCGGGGGCGGCGGCGACGGCCGGAAAGCTCATCGGCAAGGGCTTGCAGAAGTACGGTGACGAAGTCGCCAGTGCGGTGGGGTGTCTGCGTGGTCGCAACAGTTTTGTCGCCGGCACACGCGTGCTGATGGCGGACGGCTCCACCAAGCCGATCGAGCAGGTCCAAGTCGGCGACGAGGTGGTGGCCACCGACCCGACGACCGGGGAGACGAGTTCTCGCAAGGTCACTGACCTGATCGTTGGAACGGGCGCGAAGGAACTGGTCAAGGTCACCGTCGACACCGATGGCGAGGCGGGTGACAGGACCGATTCCCTCACGGCGACCGGTGGACACCCGTTCTGGGTCGAAGACCGCAAGACGTGGCGCGACGCGAAGGGGCTCGAGCCGGGCGACGACCTCCGCACCGCAGACGGGGCGTTGGTCGAGGTCACAGGCATCGCCAAGTGGACTGAGCACCGCACGGTTTACAACCTCACGGT
Source organism: Lentzea sp. CA-135723 (assembly GCF_050936595.1). Taxonomy (NCBI): domain Bacteria; kingdom Bacillati; phylum Actinomycetota; class Actinomycetes; order Pseudonocardiales; family Pseudonocardiaceae; genus Lentzea; species Lentzea sp. CA-135723. The sequence goes on from NZ_JBNJMK010000001.1 coordinate 7,371,671, forward strand.
CGACGGGTTGCACACCTACTACGTCTTGGTCGGCAACGCGTCGGTTCTCGTTCACAACTACGGGGCAGGTGGCGGAACTCCTTGTGGAGCCTTCCAGGCGATGCAGCGTGCGACCGAACTTCAGAAGCAGGCAGGCTGGAGCGGAACGACCTCGGTCGTGCGAGTCCGGAGCTTGACCGGCCTCGTCGACGACGCCGGAAAGGCCTTGGAACAGACCTGGGTCGCGAGCAACAAGAAGTACATGCCCACCGGTTGGCGCAAGAACGATTCGCTTGGTGCTGACGAGATCTTCCAGAAGGGAGATGGGCACGCCGAAGAGACGATCATCAACAACCTCTTCAACAAGGAGACCGGGGTCCAGGAGTGGGGGATCGTCGAAGGCGGCACCTCGACAGGCATCTGCTGGAGCAACTGCTACCCTGATTTGACTGGAAACGGTATTACTGTCGGTGGGCCCGGTTTCCGGTCGAGCAAGATGAACTCACCTTGGCGAATGTTCTGGAGTATGTGACATGCCGCAGGGACCGTACGGCGAGCTTGCTTCCGCGCTTGAAGGTGCGTCTTCTCGGGCGTTAGTCCTGAGTGCACTGGCGTGTATTCACCGCGCATCGGCCGTGCTAGTCGCGGCCGGCGCGGTGGATGGGAGCGATGCGCCATTCTCTGAGGATTCGCTGGCGGAGTTGGGGCGCCTGGACGACGTGGGCGCCGTTCTGCGTGCCGTGGTGTCCAGGCAGCAGGGGTTGGCCGCTCACTCTGCGGATCCTGAGACAGGCGAGCTCCCCGAGGAGTCAGAACGAGCCGAGTTGCTGGCGATGGCGTCCGAGATGGTGCTGCGGGCCGGATTGGACACCGCAGTTTCCTCGCTCAGGGAATGGTCCGACTTTTGTTCGTCACTTTCCGGAGACATTGCGCAGCTTCTTGACGCGATGGGACTTCCCGCTGTGGAAGAGTATGGGTCGCGGTCGCCAAGCCCGTATGAGGAAATCGCTCCGCTGCCTGCTTGGGAGATTTTCACGCAGCTGGAGATACTTCGAATCGCGGATGAGCGCGATGCTTTGAGTCGTGTTTCGGACTTGTCGACCGCGCTGCGACGCGAGCTCGCGACCATCGCGTCGGAAGCGGTCGGCGACTGAAGCGCGGACTAGGCTCTCGGTTCGTGGAGACGCGAAGCGCAGGCAGGTTGGGCCGTCAGGTCGGCGTCGTGGGGCTGGGCTGCTGGCAGCTCGGTGCCGACTGGGGCGAGGTGGACGAGAGCGACGCGCTCGCGTTGCTGCACGCCGCTGCGGACACGGGGGTCGACTTCTTCGACACCGCCGACGTCTACGGCGACGGTCGCAGCGAGACGTTGGTCGGGCGTTTCCTGAAGGAGCGCGAGGACGACGGGATCTTCGTCGCCACGAAGATGGGGCGGCGGCTGCCGGCGCAGGTCAGCGAGGGCTACAACCGGGAGAACTTCCTCGCGTGGAACGACCGGAGCCGCCGCAACCTGGGCGTCGACACCCTGGACCTCGTGCAGTTGCACTGCCCGCCGACCGCGGTCTACAGCCGCGACGAGGTGTACGACACCTTGGACGAAATGGTGGAGCAGCAACGGATCGCTGCTTATGGCGTGTCGGTGGAGAAGGTCGAGGAGGCGCTGGAGGCGATCAGGCGCCCGCACGTGGCCAGCGTGCAGATCATCCTGAACGCGTTCCGGCACAAGCCCCTCGAGCAGGTGCTGCCCGCGGCCGCCGAGGCCGGGGTGGCGATCATCGCGCGGGTGCCGCTCGCGTCCGGTCTGCTGACCGGGAAGTACGACAAGGCAACGACTTTCGGTGCGGACGACCACCGCAACTACAACCGCAACGGTGAGGCGTTCGACGTCGGCGAGACCTTCTCCGGCGTGCCGTACGAGGTCGGCCTGGAGGCGGTGGAACGCCTGCGGCCGCTGGTGCCTGAGGGGGCCACGATGGCGCAGTTCGCGCTCAGGTGGATCGTGGACCAGTCCGGCGTCACGGTGGTGATTCCCGGCGCCCGCAACGTGGAGCAGGCGCGCGCCAACTCGCACGCGGCGTCACTGGAGCCGGTCGACGGCAAGGCCGTCGCCGAGGTGTACGACGAGCTGATCCGGCCGCACGTGCACGACCGGTGGTAGCTCACTCCTCGGCGAGGATGGCGTACAGCTTGCGCCGCAGCTCGTTGTAGAGCTCGACCGCGCGGGTCTTCTGCTCCGGCGTGCCCGCGTGGGAGATCTGCTCCATCGCGGCGCCGAGCAGCCGCACCGCGGTGCGCAGCTCGCCGTCGACCGGGTCGAGCTGGATGTCGATGTCGTGCCAGGGCGGGGCCGTGTGCTCCGCCCTGCCGTGTTCGGTGACGGTGAACAGCTTCTTGCCTCCTTCTTCGGTCGAGGAGACGAGGCCTTCGTCGGCGAGCATCTGCAGCGTCGGGTAGACCGAGCCGGGGCTCGGGCTCCACACGCCGCCGGTGCGCCTGGCGATCTCCTGGATGATCTCGTAGCCGTGCATCGGCCGTTCTGCCAGCAAGGACAGAACCGCCGCCCGGACGTTGCCGCGCCTCTGGCGGCCGCCCCTGCCGCCGCCCCCGAAGGGACCGCGGCGATGCCTGTGGTGGTGCTCTCTGTGGTGTGGTTTCATCATCATGCCGTTAACGATATATCGGAAGCTATCGCGATGCAACGGTCTTAGGTCGGCGAACTTCGTGGGACACTGGATGTGCTATGACTTCGCTTCCCCTTGTCTTCGACGCGCCCAAGCGCGGCCTGCCGCCGCGCCACCTGGTCGACCTCTCGCCAGCCCAACGCGCGGAAGCCGTTGCGGCCCTTGGTGAAAAGCCGTTCCGGGCGAAGCAGCTGTCGAACCACTACTTCAGCCGCCTGACCGTCGACCCGGCCGAGATGACCGACATCCCGGCCGACGCCCGCGAGAAGCTCGTGGCCGACCTGATGCCGCCGCTCTTCACGGTCGTGCGCAAGGTCACCGCTGACGAGGGCACCACGGCGAAGACCCTGCTCCGCGCGCACGACGGCACGCTCATCGAGTCCGTGCTCATGCGCTACCCCGACCGCGCGACGCTGTGCATCTCCTCACAGGCGGGCTGCGGCATGGCCTGCCCGTTCTGCGCGACCGGCCAGGGCGGCCTGCAGCGCAACCTGTCGACCGCGGAGATCGTGGACCAGGTGCGCCTCGGCGCCGCCGCCATGCGCGACGGCGACCTGCCCGGTGGTCCCGGCCGGCTGTCGAACATCGTCTTCATGGGCATGGGCGAACCGCTCGCGAACTACAAGCGGATCCTCGAGGCCGTGCACCGCATCTGCGACCCGGCGCCGGACGGCCTGGGCATCTCGCAGCGGCACGTCACGGTGTCGACGGTCGGTCTGGTGCCCGCGATCAAGAAGCTGACCGAGGAGAACCTCCAGGTCCGCCTCGCCGTGTCGCTGCACACGCCGGACGACGAGCTGCGCGACACGTTGGTGCCGGTCAACACGAAGTGGAACGTCGCCGAGGTGCTGGAGGCGGCGCGCGGGTACGCGGACAAGACCGGGCGCCGTGTCAGCATCGAGTACGCGTTGATCCGCGACATCAACGACCAGGGGTGGCGGGCGGACCTGCTCGGCAAGAAGCTGCGCAAGCACCTCGGGCAGCTGGTGCACGTGAACCTGATCCCGTTGAACCCGACTCCCGGGTCGAAGTGGGACGCGTCGCCGAAGCCGGTGGAGCGGGAGTTCGTGCGGCGGGTGCGGGAGCAGGGCGTCGAGTGCACGGTGCGAGACACGCGGGGGCAGGAGATCGCCGCGGCCTGCGGTCAGCTGGCTGCCGAGGGCTGATGGACGCCGCGCAGATCGGTGCGGCGCTCGACGACGTCTTCGACCAGGCGCTCGTCTTCCACGGCTTCACCGACTACATGCGCGACTACGACGTCTTCGTCTGCGCCACCTCCGATCCCGTCACGGGCATTCCGCCGGAGCACCTGCGGTACCGCTTCCGGCACTGCGTCCACGCGGCGGTCACGACCTCGGTGGCGCCGCACACGTGGCACAGGTCCCTCGACGACGCGTTCGTCGACGGCTGGCAGGACCGGGACGACCTGGACGGGTACGTCTGGGGTGTGCGCTGGCAGGTGCTCTACCCCGGCGCGAAGGTGGTAGCGGACTCCGCGGCCGCGCAGGCGTGGTCGAAGCGGCTCGGGATGCCCATGCACGAGGTGGTGATCGAGGCCAACGGACACCACATCTCGCTGGTGTTCGCGGACCTGGTGGTCGACCGCGTCGAGCCAGGCCACACGCCCTTCGTGGTGACCTGACCCGGCGCGGACCGATCAGACGTCCGTGTACCAGTGCACGCCGAGCGTGCCGCGGTTCGCAATCCGTTGCTGAGCCTCAATGCCGACCCAGCCGCGGAACTTCTGCGCGTCGTCGATCACCTGGAGCATCGGCTTGAGGTGTGAGCCGCCGGTGTAGCAGGTGTTGCCGCCCTGCAGCAGGCACGTGCAGAAGTGCTCGTAGTAGTTCTTGCGGCCGCCGTCGGACGCCAGGTAGTAGCGGACCGCCTTCTGCTCACCCGGTTTGCAGGCCGAGCAGGCGGTCGAGCTGTCGGCGACCGCGATGGCGGCGCTGAGGCAGTTGCCGTTGCACTTCTTGAACTCCTGCAGGTTGATGCCCGAGGTGCCCCAGTCGGACGTCATCTTCTCGTTCTTGGCGTCCCAGGCGTTGTAGCGGAACTCGCCGGGGTAGCGCTTCTTCGGGATGTTGTCGAGCGGCACGGAGACCGTGGTCCTGACGTTGCTGCCGTAGCCCTGGCCGACGTTCGCGCCGTAGCTCGAGCCGGTCAGCCCGATCACGCTGATGCCGGTCTCCGGACGGCTCACCGTCCAGTTCTCGGTGGCGCCGTTGCTCCAGGAGATGGCGAGCTTGTCGCCGGTGACGGTGTAGGTGCCGCGCAGTTCCTTGACCTCGGCGCCGTTCTGGAAGCCGCCGGCGGTGTGGATCTTGCAGTTGTCGCAGCCCGCCGAGGTCGGGCCGATGGTGGCGGCCGGGTAGCCGATGCTCCAGCTCCAGAACCAGAACGCCTCGCGCACGGTGCCGTCGAGGTCGAAGTAGTACATGGCGAGCCGGGCGAACTCCTTGCCCGTCGGCGGGGTGCCTTCCGGCGCCACCTGGCCGATCGAGACCGCGTAGCTCTCCTTGCCGCCCGGTCGTTCCGCCGCCTGCGCCGGGGCCGGCGACACCAGTGCGAGAAGGACCCCGATCACGACGAGGCCCGAGAACTTGCGTTTCAACGTCGTCAACCCCCTGAAGACGTGGTCTGCAATCCTTCGGAACGTAGCACTGTGACCGATCGGTTACACAGAGTTTCATCAGGTCGGGCGACGGACGTAAATCTGTCGCCCGGGGTGGAGGGGCGCTCTAGCGTTGCCCGCGATGAAACTCGAGGGGGAACGCTGGCGCACGCTCGTCAGCACAGTGCGGCTGGGCAAGGACGAGTACCGGGTGGTGCGACCTGCCCGGCCGCTGAAGCACGCGCCGCTGTACGAGGGGTACATGGGCGTCGAGTCCCGCGTGGACAAGTCTGCGGCGCGCGAGATCGCGATGGCGTGGGCGTTCGCGATGCGGTCGCCGCGCACGCTGGTGTACCTGCCGTTGAAGCAGAGCGACCGGGCGTGCTCGTGGAGCGACGGGCCTTTCCTGGACCTGGTGCTGATGCACCACAGCCTGGGCTTCCGGCTGTCGAAGTGGCAGGAGGTCCGCGCGAAGCTGCGCGGCGGGCGGCCGCACACCGTTGTCTGCCAAGGGTTCGGGCCGGAACCCGACTACAGCCGGCTCTTCCACCGGGACAACAGGGACCTGCTGCGCGGCGAGGTCGTGGGGGAGACGGTGTTCGTCGTCGGCAGTGCGCCGGCCTTCCACGTCGGCGGGCAGGAGTTGCTGCGGCTGGTCGAGGACTGCCCGCGGCACATGCACGAGAGCCCGGGCACCCATTGCTGCGCGGAGATCACCGAGAGCCGGCGGCACTGGAAGTGGCTGCACGTGGTCTACTGCGACGAGCATCGCGTGCATGCCTGAGGGGGCAACGAAAATGGGCGTCCTGTACGACTACTTCGCCGCGCCGACGGACGAAGCCGCCGCCACCGCGATCGACGGCGGGCCGGTGGGCCGGTTCCCGACGGTCGAGACCAAGTCGCTCGACCCGGCGGTCGTCATGGGGCAGTTGGAAGAACTGCTCACCGGGCGGTCGTACGACGAGATCTCCGACGACCCGCGGTGTGCTGACGACATCGCGATCGAGCACGACGGCGAGGTGCTGGTCCTCACGGTCACCGACGGCCTGCGGGACGTGCTCGCGGACGCCGGTGACCTGGACGAGGTCGCGGTGCGGTGGGCGGGGATCGAGGAGCTGGAGGGCTTCGACCCGAAGGTGCTCGCCGAGATCCTGAAAGACCTCAAAGCCCTTGCCGTGCAGGCGAAGGAGAACGGCGAACGGCTCTACTGCTGGGCCTGCGTCTAGGGCTTCACCTCGGTCAGCTCGCCCGTCGCCACGTCGAACACGAAGCCGCGCACCGAGTCCTTCACCGGCACGAACGGGTTGCCGGTGATGCGCGAGACCGACTGCCGCACGTCCTCCTCCAGGTCACCGAACGCCTCGGCGGACCAGGCGGGCTTCACGCCGACCTCGTCCTGGATCGACCGCTTGAAGTCGTCGTCGGTGAACGTCAGCATGCCGCAGTCGGTGTGGTGGATCAGGATGATCTCGCGCGTGCCGAGCAGGCGCTGGCTGATGGCGAGCGAGCGGATCTCGTCGTCGGTCACGACACCGCCGGCGTTGCGGATGACGTGCGCCTCGCCCTCCTGCAGGCCCAGCACGCGGTACACGTCGATGCGGGCGTCCATGCACGCCACGACGGCCACGTGCTTGGCGGGCGGTAGCGGGAGCGGCCCGGAGAACTGGGCGGCGTAGGCGGCGTTGTTGGCGAGCAGTTCGTCGGTCACCGACATGGTTCAAGTCCTCTCACCTGGATGTATAGGTGAGCAAACTGTCGTATGCGCATACCCGCAACAGCGCCCGGAGGTTGGGAAAGGCCCCCACTCAGACACAAGCGGGGGCCGACACATCTCTAGAGCGTCCAGTTCTGGTTCGCGCCGCCGGTGCACGTCCAGATCTGCAACCGCGTGCCGTCCGCGGAGGAGTTGCCGGCCGCGTCGAGGCACTTGCCGGACTGCGGGTTGCGCAACGTGCTGCCGACCCGCGTCCACACCTGCGCGCCGGTGCCGTTGCACGTCCAGAGCTGCACCACGGTGCCGTCGGCAACGCCAGAACCGTTGACGTCCATGCACTTCCCGAACGCGCGCAACGTGTCGCCGACGCGCGACCACTGCTGCGCACCAGTGCCGTTGCAACCCCAGAGCTGGATCGCCGTGCCATCAGCGGTGCCGGAGTTGCTCACGTCAACGCACTTCCCGCCAATGCCCACAACGGTTCCGGAGCCACCACCCGACGACAGGAACTGGCTGCGCGCGACGTTCCAGCGCGTGGCCAGATACGAACCGGCAGCGGGGTTGGTGTGGAAGTAGTCGTTGCCACCGCAGTCGATCTGGTTCTCCGGCGCGCCGGGACAGACCTTCACCAGGCCGCCAGGCGGGTTCGGGATGCCGCCGTCGTCGTAGCACATGATGTCCTCGTCGTCCCAGCAGTGGCCGAACGCCGTGGAGTTCGGCGCCGACCGCTGCACGGCGCCGAGCGTGTGCAGGAGTTCGTGGGCGCTCGCCTGCCACGTCCAGCAGCCCGTGCCCACGGCGGCGTACGACGGCCCGGAGTTGTAGCCGTTGTCGGCACCCGGACGGTCGTCGCCCGGCGCGCCCCACGCCACCCCGCAGCCACCGGAGTCGTGCCAGAACAGGTACTTGCGGTCGGTGCGGTTGTACCCGCGCGCGGCCAGCTGGTCGGCGACGGCCGAGGGCGACGACATCGCCGACTGCGGCACGACAACGTTGTCCACCTTCGCCCGGCAGTCGGGCTGCGTCACGAACCGCACGTGCCGCACGCCGCCGCCGAGCCGGGAGGCCGCCTCGACGAACGCGTTGTCGATCTGGTCGGCGAACGACTGGAACTGGCCCACGAGCTGCGAGTACCGGTCCGGCGACTGGTCACCGCGCACGTACACGGCCTGCACGCGCTTGCCGCTCACGCCGTCGCCGTCACACACGACGGACTGCGCGGACAGAGCGGGGGAGGGCTCGCGGAACTCGTCCGGGAGGTCGTCCACGATCGGACTGAACAGGGTCAACGCCGCTAACAACACGCCAAAAGACATGAGAGACCGCCTTCAACGCGAGGGTGCAGGGGAAGCGGTCTAGACCTTCTCGAACGGTAGCGAACCCGGCACGCACTGTCAGCGGACAGAACCGGACAGGAAACCGGTCGATCCGGACGGGCGGCTACCATGCCGCGACGTGGGGGAAGAAACGAGGCTGGTCGCGGGCAGATACGCGACGATCCGGGAGCTGGGCCGGGGCGGCATGGGGGTCGTCTGGCTGGCCGAGGACAGGGTCATCGGACGGCAGGTCGCGCTCAAGGAGCTGCGCACGACCGAGTCCGAACGCGTGCTCCGCGAAGCACGCACGGCAGGACGGCTGAACAGCCCGAACGTCGTCGGCATCTACGACGTCATCGTCGAGCACGGCGCGACGTACCTGGTCATGGAGCTCGTCGAGGCGCCGACGCTCTCCGAGGTCATGACCCGCAGGCAGCTCACCGAGGACGAGGTCGCGGACATCGGCCTGCAGACCCTCAACGCGCTGGAGGCGGCGCACGCGGCGGGGATCGTGCATCGCGACGTCAAGCCCAGCAACATCATGGTGCTGCCCGACGGACGCGTGAAGCTCGCCGACTTCGGCATCGCCCGCGCGATGGACGATCCGGGCATCACGGCGACCGGCGGCATCATGGGGTCGCCCGGCTACATGGCGCCGGAGTTGTTCGCCGGCAAGCAACCTTCACCCGCGAGCGACCTGTGGGCGTTGGGCGCCAACATGTTCCACGCCGCCGAGGGCCGTTCGCCGTTCCAGCGCGACACGACCGCGGCCACCATGCACGCGATCATGTACGAGGAGCCGGTCCTGCAACGGACCAGCGGCCCGCTCGCCGACACGATCATGGCGTTGCTGACCCAGGACGACACCCACCGGCTCACGGCCGCGCAGCTCAAGCAGCGGCTCAGCGGTGCCACGGCGGTGGTCAAGCCGCTCACGCCGTCCGAGCAGACCGTCGTCATCGAGCCGGTCACCAGCTACGTCACCCCGCCCACGCCGACGCACGCGGACTGGGACGACAAACCCAAGTCGCGCAAGAAGATCGGCGTGTTCGCGGGTGCGGCGGCCGCACTGGTCGTGATCGCGCTGACAGCCGTGTTCGTCCTCAAACCCGATGCGCGGCAAGGAACCGCGTCCGCGCAGCAGGGCGTGAGCTCGGCCCAGCCGACCGAGACCACGATCAGCAGCACGGTGTCCAGCGCACCGGCGAGCAGCAGCAGCGCGGCACCCAGCAGCAGTTCCGCAGCGCCGTCCAGCAAGGCGTCGCAGTCCGTCCAGGCACCACCGCCGCAACCGACGACGACGCAGCCGAAGCCGCCGCGTCAGACCGTCGCGCTCACGCGGCACATCAAGAGCGGCACCAACTTCCACTACAGCGGCACCCCGCAAGTGGCCACGCCGGCGGGCTTCACCGCCGAGAACACCGGCGGCCTCGGCAAGCTCATGGTGAACGAGGAACCCAACACCCGGATCCTCTACGCCTGCCGCCTCACCAACTCCGAGGACCACATGACGTCGACGCAGCCGAACTGCGAGGGCCAGACCGTCCTCGGCAAGCTCGGCTACGTCTTCAGCGCCCAGCCGGCGGACGTCCCCGTGCTCCCGATCTACCGGTGCCTGTTCAAGGGCGCGCACTTCGACTCGACCCTCGCGAACTGCGAGGGGCAGCAGGTCGAGTTCCAACTGGGCTGGACGGTCCGCTGATCAGCGGGCGTTAGCTGGTTCCAGGCCGACGGGTTCCGAGCTGTCGAACGTCTCGCGCGCCTCGGCCACCGACTCGTAGTTCCGCTGTGCCCACAACCGCAGCGCGGCCAGCGGCTCGGTGACGCTGCGCCCGAGCTCGGTCAGCTCGTACTCGACCCGCAACGGCACCGAGGGGTACACCGTGCGCGTGACGAGTCCATCGCGTTCGAGAGTGCGCAACGTCTGCGTGAGCATCTTCTGGCTGATGCCCTCCAACCGGCGCTTCAACTCACCGAAGCGGCGCGGCCCGTCCTCGAGGTCGCCGATCACCAGCGCCGTCCACTTCGACGCGACCATGTCCAGGAGGTCGCGGCACGGGCACATCTTGAGGTAAACGTCCCTGATCACGGCATGGTTTCTACCAGGTACCTAGTGCACAAGATAGTGCCTGATTGCTGACAGAGACCTGGTCTCCCAGACTAGGTGCCATGCGAGCGATCATCCAGAACGAGTTCGGCGGCCCCATCTCCCTCACCGACGTCCCAAAGCCTGCCCCACTGCCGACGGAGGTGCTGGTCAGGGTGCACGCGGCTGGCGTCAACCCGGTCGACTGGAAGACCCGCGCGGGCAGCGGCATGGCGGGCGTGCAGACGTTCCCGTTCATCAACGGCTGGGACGTCTCCGGCGTGGTCGAGGAGGTCGGCTTCGGCGTCACGACCCTCAAGCCGGGCGACGAGGTCTACGGCATGCCGTGGTTCCCGCGCGCCGCGAGCGCCTACGCCGAGTACGTCACGGCCCCGTCGCGTCACTTCGCGAAGAAGCCGAAGAGCCTGACCCACGTCGAGGCGGCCGCGCTGCCGCTGGCCGCGCTCACCGCCCACCAGATCCTCATCGACACCGCTGACGTGCAGAAAGGCCAGAAGGTCCTGATCACGGCCGCGGCGGGCGGCGTCGGTCACCTGGCCGTGCAGATCGCGAAGGCCCACGGCGCGCACGTCATCGGCACCGCGCGCGAGCCCAAGCACGCGTTCCTGAAGGACCTCGGCGCGCACGAGGTGGTCGACTACACGAAGGGCGACTACGAGGGCACCGACGTCGACCTTTTCGTGGACCTGGTCGGCGGTGCGTCACCGGCCTCGGTGCGGCCCGGCGGGTTGTTCGTCGGCGTGCCGTCCGGAGTGGACAGGCCGATCCGCGACGACATCAGGACCAGCCCGATCCTGGTCGAACCCGACCGCGCCGGCCTGGAGGCGATCACGGCGCTGGTCGAGTCGGGCGAGCTCAGGGTGCACGTCGCGGCGACGTTCCCGCTGGCGGAGGCCGAAAAAGCGCATGCCCTGGGCGAGACGGGTCGCACCCAGGGCAAGATCGTGCTCGAAGCCGTCTAGCGACGCCAGGGCTTCTTGCGGCGCGCGGCGTCCCACACCAGCAGCGCGATGATCGTGATGCCGGCCGCTACCAGCCAGATGTTCTCGGTCTGGCCGTGGTGGTTGCCGATCAGCATCAGGAAGCAGAAGATCGCGGAGAGCCAGCCGGCGATGCGCGTGCCCTTGGGCAGCTGGCCGTGCCAGCCCCACTCGTGCGACGGCTCCTCGTGCGGGTCGACGGCAGGACGCTTGTCCAGTTCCGAGGACGTGGCCACGGTTTCCTCCACTGCTCATCCGGATTACGAGGTCATCGTCGCACATGTGGCCCGGCCCGGATGTGTGAGGTCGCGCGCGCACGACTGACGGGCGAGGTCGGACGGGTCCAGGCCCTGTCCTGCAAGTCCGTCGGGCGGCAGTGGCGGCCGAGGGACCCGGAGGCGGCACCGCCACGATGCCCGAATACCTCCGGTATGAGGGCATCGCGGCGGCACCGCCTCCGGCTCGCTCACCCGCGCCTGCCACCTGACAGACTTGCAGGACAGGGCCTAGGCTCTGCGCGGCTCATCCGTCCGATCTCCACGAAGGTGCCCTCGACCTTGACCGGCTTCTCTCCCGCCGAGGCCTCCACCCCGGACACGTTCGCCCCCGTCGAGATCGGTCTCCACGGCGTGCGCAAGCGCTTCTCCGACCAGGTGGCGGTGGACGGCATCTCGCTCAACGTCCACGAGGGCGAGTTCTTCTCCGTCCTCGGCCCGTCCGGCTGCGGCAAGACCACGGTCCTGCGCATGATCGCCGGGTTCGTGGACCCCGACGAGGGCCGCATCGAGCTCGACGGCAACGACATGGTGGGCGTCCCTCCGTACCGGAGGGACGTCAACACCGTGTTCCAGTCGTACGCGCTGTTCCCGCACATGTCGGTGTGGGACAACGTCGCGTACGGCCTCAAGCGCAAGAAGGTGCGCGGCGACGAGCTGAAGAAGCGCGTCGGCGAACACCTCGAACTGGTGCGCCTCTCGCAGTTCGCCAAGCGCAGGCCCACGCAGCTTTCGGGCGGTCAGCAGCAGCGCGTGGCCATCGCCCGTGCGCTCGCCGCGGGCCCGCAGCTGCTGTTGCTCGACGAACCGCTGGGTGCGCTCGACGCCAAGCTCCGCAAAGAGCTCCAGATCGAGCTGATGCGCATCCAACGCGAGGTCGGCACGACCTTCCTGTACGTCACGCACGACCAGGAAGAGGCGCTGGTCCTCTCGCACCGCATCGCCGTGATGAACGCGGGCAAGATCGAGCAGGTCGGCTACCCGGAGGACGTCTACGAACGGCCGGCGACGCGGTTCGTGGCGGGGTTCATCGGCACCTCCAACATCCTCGACGCCGAGGTGTCCGGTGTGGACGGTGGGCTGGTCTCGCTGAAGGCGACCGGCGCCACGAACCTGCGGGCGAAGTTCGCCGGCAGCGTCGCGCAGGGCAAGAAGGTCGCCGCGACCGTCCGCCCGGAGAAGGTGCACCTGTTCAACGAGACCGCCGAGACGCCGGCGGGCTGGTGCGTGCTGCAGGGCGTCGTGCAGGACGTCGTCTACACAGGCGTTTCGACGCAGTTCGTCGTCGGCACCCCTGGCGGTGTGCTCACGGCGTTCGTGCAGAACGCCCAGCGCATCGACGACGCGGGCGCGCCAGGCCAGACCGTGCGGATGGCGTGGGACCCCGAGTTCACCGTGTTGCTGGAGTCCGGCGATGGGTGAGCTGCGGATCGCCCGGCTGTGGGACGTCGACAGCCCTCGGGTGACCCGGCGCACGATGCTCGGTTCGATGGCGTTCTTCGCGCTGGCCGCCTGCGCGGTCGGCCCGGCGCCGACGAACACCGGTGGCCCCAGCGCGGGCAGGGCCGTCAACCTCACCGACGAGCCGAAGCTCAACTTCTACAACTGGACCGACTACATCGCGCCGGAGACGTTGCCGGGCTTCACCTCGATCAGCGGCATCGAGGTCACCTACGACAACTTCTCCACCAACGACGAGATGGAAGCCAAGATCGCGTCCGGCCAGGCGGGCTACGACCTGGTGGTCCCTTCGGACAACTTCCTGCGCAGGTTCCTGCGCTCCGGCCTGCTCCAGCCGCTCGACCACGACGCCATCCCGAACCTGCGCAACCTGGAGCAGCGGTTCGTCGAGGCCGAGTACGACCCCGGCAACAGGTTCTCCGTGCCGTGGGCCTGGGGCACCACCGGTCTCGCGTACTCGAAGTCGCAGATCGGCGGAGAGGTGACGAGCTTCGACGCGTTCGACCTGCCGAACGCCCAGGGCCGCAGCTCGATCCTGGACGAGGCCCGCGACGGCATGGCGATCGGGCTGCTCAAGCTCGGCCACGACCCGAACACCACCGACCCGAAGCAGATCGACGACGCGGCGAACTTCCTGCTGTCGTTGAAGAAGAAGCTCGGCCAGATCAACTCGGACGTGATCGAACCGCTGACCTCCGGCCAGGTCCGGCTCGCCCAGTCGTACTCCGGTGACGCGTTCCAGGCCGCCGGCACCAACGACGACATCGGGTACGCCATCCCGTCCGAGGGCGGACTGTCCTACGTGGACCTCCTGGTCATCCCGAAGGACGCGCCGCACGCCGGCAACGCGCACCGGTTCATCGACCACATCCTCGGCGCCGAAGCGGGTGCGGCGCTCTCCAACGCCGTCCGGTACGGCAGCGCCAACGCCGCCGCGAAGCCTTTGATAGACAAGGAACTGCTGGACAACCCGGTCGTCTACCCGCCGGACGACCAGCTGGCGAAGCTCCCGTTCACCAAGGACCTCGGCGGCGACGCCGAAGCGCTCTACGCGGACGCCTGGACGAAGGTCAAGACCGGCTGACCGGGAAGCTCCTCATCCCCCTGATCACCACCGAGTCGCGGTACCCGATCTCACCGGTCTGCCGCAGGTCCGGCATCTTGCGGGCCAGCGCGCGGAACGCCACGTCGCCCTCCATGCGGGCGAGCGTCGCGCCCAGGCAGTAGTGGATGCCGCTGGAGAACGCGAGGTGCTCGGGCTTGTGCACGCGCATGACGTCGAACCGGTGCGCCTCCGGGTAGACCTCTGGGTCGCGGTTCGCGGCGGCGAGCAGCAGCGTGACCATCTCGTCCTTGCCGATCCCGTCGACCTGCTCGTGCGCGATCCGGCTGGTCAGCTGCACCGGCGGCGCCCACCGCAGCGTCTCCTCGACCACGGCCGGCGCGAGGTCGGGATGCGCCTTGAAGAGCTTCCACTGCGCCGGGTGGTCGAGCAGCGCGCGGGTGCCGTTGCCGATCAGGTTGACCGTGGTCTCGAAGCCCGCGACCAGCAGCAACACCAGCGTGCCGAGCATCTCCTGAGGCGTCAGCCGTTGTTCGGCCTCCGCGGCGACGAGTGAGCTGATCACGTCGTCGCCGGGCGTCCTGCGGCGTTCCGCGATGAGGCGGTCGAACAGCGCGAGCACCTTGTCGTTGGCGTTGGCCATCTCCAGCGTGACCCCGCTGTCGAACGACGCCGCGACGAGCGCGCCGTAGTCCGCGAACTCGGCGGTGTCGGCGTCCGGGATGCCCAGCAGGTCGCTGATCACCGAGATCGGCAACGGCGCCGCGAAGTCCGCGATCAGGTCGAACTCGTCTTTGTCGAGCAACGACTCCGCGACCTTCTCGACGCGGGCGCGGTAGGCGTCGATCTTCTTCGGGCTGAACGCCGGCGTGGCGATCCGGCGCAACCTGGTGTGGTCCGGCGGGTCCTGCTCCAGGAACGACTCGGGCAGCAGGCTCCCGTTGGCCGGGTAGCTGCCGTCGGAGAAGCGGACGCCGAACCGGCGGTCGCGCAGGATCCTGCTGGCCAGCGGGTGGCTCGTCGTCACCCACATCCCGCCGTCCTGCGTCAACGGGCCGTGTGCGCGCAGCCGTTCGTAGATCGGGTGCGGGTCTTCATGTCCGGTCAGTTGCTCCAGCACTTGCTACCCCCTCGAACACCGTGGTGAGCACGAACCGGGGAGCGTCCAGCGGCGCGAGACGGCCGATGCTGATCGCTTCCCAGGCGTTGAAGAGCCCGGCGTAGAGGGTGTGCAGGATCCACCACGCGGGCAGGTCGCGGCGCAGTCTCGTGCCCTGCAGCCGGGTGATCAGGTCGAGCACGGGCGCGTCCATCGCCTCGATGCGGGCCCGCAGCTCCTCGTCGCGTTCGAGGCCGGGGAAGCGGAGCAGGAACTCCACCCGCGGGCCGAGCGCGACCAGGCGCGTCATGAGGTCCTCGAGCGCGTCGTCGCGGCCGAAGTCCACCTGGCAGGCCACCGAGTCGATCAGGTCGAGAGCGTCGTTCGCGACCGCGCGGACCAGCGCCGTGCGGGTCGGGAAGCGCTTGTGGAGTGTGGTCCTGCCGACACCTGCCGCCCGTGCGACGTCGCCGAGCGACGCGGTCGGGTCCTTGAGCAGCACAGACGTGGCCGTCTGGAGCAGGTGAACATTCATGTTCACAACGGTACACGGATGTTCGCTCGGCTTGGTGGCCGAAATCGGCGCAGCCCATTTCGGCCACCAAGCCGAGTCCTGGCTTCTAGGGGTGTTACGGCAGGATGTCGTTCCGTGCTCCGACGCTGGCTGAAAGCCAACGCCCTGCTCGTCCCCACCGGGGTCTGGCTGGGGTTCTTCCTGATCGCGCCGCTCGTCGTGGTCGTCGAGTTCAGCTTCGCGACGCGCGACACCGGCGTCGCGCGCGCCGTGCTGCCGTGGACGATCGACGCCTACCGGACCGCGCTCGACCCGGCGTTCCTGCCGATCTTCGGGCGGACCCTGCTGTACGCGGGGGCGACCACGGTGGCGTGCCTGCTGCTCGGCTTCCCGCTGGCGTGGTTCATCGCGCGGTACGGCGGGAGGTGGCGGACGGCGTTGCTCGCGGCGGTGCTGATCCCGTTCTGGTCGAGCTACCTCGCGCGGATCTACGCGTGGAAGGCGCTGCTGGACGGCGAAGGGCTCGTCAACACCGTGCTCGGGTGGGTCGGGCTGGGCCGCGACGGCGGGTTCCTGCTGACGCACGGCGCGGTGGTGCTCGGCCTGACGTACGGGTTCCTGCCGTTCATGGTGCTGCCGCTGTACGTGGCGTGCGAACGGTTCGACGTGCGGCTGGCGGAGGCGTCGTTCGACCTCGGGCACGGGCGGGTGTCGACGTTCTTCCGGGTGGTGCTGCCGGGCGTCATGAGCGGCGTGCTGGCCGGGTCGTTGCTGGTCCTGGTGCCGGCGGCGGGTGACTTCGTGACGCCGAAGCTGCTCGGCGGGGTGGAGCAGTCGACGTTCGGGTCGGTGATCGACGACCAGTTCCGCGGCGGCAACAACTGGCCGTTGGGCTCGGCGATGGCCGTGCTGCTGCTGGTGTTGGTCGTGGCCGTGCTCGTGCTGCGCGGACGCCGTGGGGAGGACGTGCTGTGACCCGTCGTCCGTGGGCGCTCGGTGCCGTGGTGGCGCTGGTGTTCCTGTTCTTGTACGCACCGATCGCGTGGCTCGCCATCGCGTCGTTCAACTCGTCACGGTCGTTGTCGCGCATCAGCGGGTTCTCGCTGCAGTGGTACTCGGAGCTGGCGGACGACACGCGCGTGTTCGCCTCTCTGGAACTGACGTTGCAACTGGCGTTGGCGTCGGCGGCGATTTCGACGGTCATCGGCACGTTGGCGGCCTTCGGGCTGCGGCGGGCGTTCCCCGGTCGTGGGCTGTGGACGGTGCTGTTGTCGTTGCCGCTCGTGGTGCCCGAGGTCGTCATGGGTGTGGCGATGCTGGGGTTCGTCGTGAAGCTCGCCGGGATTCCGCTGGGGTTCGGGGCGTTGCTGTTCGCGCACGTGGCGTTCTCGCTGAGCTTCGTGGTCGTGGTGGTGCGGTCGCGGGTGTCCGGAATGGACGTGCGGATGGAGGAGGCGGCGGCTGATCTCGGGGCGTCGCCGTTCGTGGCGTTCCGGACCGTGACGCTGCCGCTGGTGGCGCCCGCGGTGGCGGCGGGGGCGGCGTTCGCGTTCCTGCTGTCGTTCGACGACGTGGTGATCTCGTCGTACCTGACCGGGGTGGGCTCGACGACGTTGCCGGTGTTCGTCTACGCGCAGGCGTCGAAGCGCGGGATCTCGCCGGAGATCGTGGCGCTGTCGACGTTGATGGTGACGGCGACGGCGCTGCTGCTGATCATCGGCGTGGTGTTCGCCTCGTGGCGGGCGCGCAAGGCCGGATCGGTCGCGAAGCTGGCCGGCTAGTCAACTTTCGTCGCGCCGATTCGATACTCCAGCGTGCCGCGCGAGAGGTGGGACCTCTCGTAGCTTGGGCAGCGTGATTGATGCTGTGCGGGCGAGGGCGGAGGCGTTCCGCGCCGACGCCCTGGCCAGGCTCCGCGGCCTGACCCCGGTGCGGCTCGTCGGCGACCTGCTCGTCGTGGTCGCCGCGATCCTGCTGGACGTGTGGCCGGGACCGTGGTCCGAGACGAAGCTGTCCGGCTGGGCGCTCGCCGGTGTCTTCGCCATCTACGTCGTGCTGCTGCCACTGCGTCACCTGTTCCCGGCCACGGTGATGATCGGCGGGGCGGCGATCCCGGTCCTCGGGCCCGCGATCATGGTCGTGCTGAGCTACACGGCCGGCCGCCGGATCGAGTCGTGGGTCAAGGCCGTGGCGTCGGCGGTGCTCACGTTCGTGGTCGTGGCGGTGATGTGGGACTGGGTGG
The DNA here is from genome assembly GCF_050936595.1 of Lentzea sp. CA-135723. Classification (NCBI taxonomy): domain Bacteria; kingdom Bacillati; phylum Actinomycetota; class Actinomycetes; order Pseudonocardiales; family Pseudonocardiaceae; genus Lentzea; species Lentzea sp. CA-135723. Next base: position 7,389,716 of record NZ_JBNJMK010000001.1, read on the forward strand.
ACCGGCCGCTCGACATCGAACCCGCCTACGGGATGCTCATCCTCATCACGATCTTCGGCGTGGGCGTGGCGCTGCCGTTCCTCGTCGGCCGCTACCTCGCGCAACGCGACGCGCTGGTGCAGGCCATGCAGGACCGCGAGGAACGGATGCGCGGCGAGCACAAGCTGCTGACGCGGCAGGTGCGTCTGCGCGAACGCAGCCGCATCGCCCAGGACATGCACGACAGCCTCGGCCACCGGCTGTCGCTGATCTCCGTGCACGCCGGGGCGCTGGCGCTCGACCCGTCGCTCGGCGAGAAGCAGCGCGAAGCGATCGGCGTGCTGCGCTCGGCCGCGTTGACCGGCATGGGCGAGCTGCGGTCGATCATCGGCGTGCTGCGTGCCGAGGACGGCCCCGACGACGACCCCGCCACCCGCACAGCGGAGTCCATCGACTCGTTGGTGAGCGATGCGCGCAAGGCCGGTGTTCTGGTCAGTCTGGTGCGCGGCGGACAAGCACACCCGTTGCCGTCGCGTGTCTCTCACGCCGCCTATCGCGTCGCACAAGAGGGCCTGACCAACGCCGCGAAGCACGCACCGGGCGCCGCCGTGCAGGTGACCGTGAAGTACGAACCGGACGCGTTGGTGGTGGAGGTGCGCAACAACCCGTCGCGCAACGGTTCCACCGCCGGCACACCTGGCGTCGGCCTCATCGGCCTCACCGAACGCGTGCGCGTGGCGGGCGGAATCCTGCACGTCGGCGCACTGCCGTCCGGCGGCTTCCGCATCGCCGCCGTGCTGCCCTACGAGGAGACCCCGCTCCCCGACGAGCCCGAGGACGAGCAGGACGAGACCGAGTCGCCGCGCGGGTTCCGCAAGTGGGCGGGCGTCGGCTCGATCGCGGGCGCGGCGCTGGTGCTGGCCGTGATCATCGGCGGCTTCACCTACCTCGGCGCGCAACCGGTGACCCAGGTCGTCTCGCAGGAGAACCTCGACCGCATCCAGGTCGGCCAGGCCGAGTCCGACGTGCTGGCACTCCTGCCCGCCGGCGACGAACCGCTGGTGGCGGACGGCGAACGCAGGTCGCAGGCCTCCCCGGAGCCCGCAGGCGCCCGGTGCGTCTACCACATCACCGACGAGCAGTCGTACCTCGCGAAGGGCACCCGAGTGGTGCGTTTCTGCTTCCGAGACGGCAAGCTGGTCGAGAAGAAGATCCACGTGCAGAGGACAGGTCAATGATCCGGGTGCTCATCGCCGACGACGAGCCGTTGATGCGCGCCGGCATCAAGGCCATCCTCGGCACCGCCGACGACATCGAGCTCGTCGCGGAGGCCGGCGACGGCCGCGAGGCGCTGCAGATCGTGCGCGAACGCCGCGTGGACGTGGCCGTGCTCGACATCCGCATGCCCCGCATGGACGGCCTGGCCTGCGCGAAGGAACTCCGCGTCGTCGCACCCTCTGTGCGCGTCGTCATGCTCACGACGTTCGGCGAGGACGACAACATCGTGCGCGCGCTGTCCGACGGTGCGGCCGGTTTTCTCCTGAAGGACTCCGCACCCGAAGAGCTCCTACGGGCCGTGCGCGCGGTCAACAACGGCGAGGCGTACCTCTCGCCGATGGTCACGTCACGCGTCGTCGGCATGGTCGCGACGTCGGGCCAGCCGAAGCGGCAGGAGGCGCAGAAGGCCGTCGAGGGGCTGACCGACCGCGAGGTCGAGGTGCTCGCGCTGCTCGGGCAGGGGATGTCCAACGCGGACATCGGCGCGAAGCTGCACATGTCGGAGGCGACGGTGAAGACCTACGTGTCGCGCCTGCTCGCCAAGCTCGGCCTGACCAACCGGGTCCAGGCAGCGCTGATGGCCAGGGACGCAGGCATCGCGAACTGACCCGAGAACCGGTCCGCGGGTTCGCTCCCCGGCGAACTCGCCGGAGTCTGCGAAGCAGCGACCAAAAACACGAGAGGCCGTTCGGGTGTCACCCGAACGGCCTCAAACGTTGTGGTGCGGCTAGGCGTGGCTTCGCCTGCCGGTGACCAGTCGGTAGATTCCCAGCAGGACTAGCGACCCGACGATGGCCAGCAGCCACGTCCGGATCTCGAAGAACGACCCGAGATCGGTCCCGAAGAGCGCGGACCCGATGAATCCGCCCAGGATCGCGCCGACGATGCCGATCAGCATCGTGATGATGATCCCGCCCGGGTCTTTGCCCGGCATGATCGCCTTGGCGATGGCTCCGGCCAGGAGGCCGAGCACGATCCATCCGAGGATGCCCACGGAGAGTCTCCTTCCAACGACTTGACGACGCTGGAATGCCCTCGAACTGGTGACTTCACACCTCCAAAACCACTCCGTTATCAAAGTAACGGGCTGTGCCGGGCTCTCAGGCACTCTCCGGAACAATGAGGGGCGATGAGTACTCCACGCACTGTCCTGATCCTCGGGTCCACCGGCTCGATCGGGACCCAAGCGCTCGACGTCATCCGGCGCAACCGCGACCGCTTCCGGGTCGTCGGGCTCGGCGCGGGCGGGCGTCAGCTGGACCTGCTGAAAGAGCAGGCGGCAGAGTTCGACGTACCCGTGGTGGCGGTGGCCAACGGGGCCGAGGTGCCCGGCGTCAGGACGCTGACCAGCATGGTCGACCTGATCGAGGCCGCGCCCGCGGACGTGGTCCTGAACGGCATGGACGGGTCCAGGGGGCTGGAACCGTCGCTCAAGGCCCTCGAGTCGGGGGCCACGCTGGCGCTCGCGAACAAGGAGTCGCTCATCGCGGGCGGGCCGCTCGTGCTGGGGGCGGCGAAGCCCGGCCAGATCGTGCCGGTCGACTCCGAGCACTCCGCGCTCGCGCAATGCCTGCGCGGTGGCACCGAGAACGAAGTGCGCAAACTGGTTCTGACGGCTTCCGGCGGCCCTTTCCGGGGCGAAACGCGCAAAGAGCTCGAAGCGGTCACCGTGGCCGAGGCGATGGCGCACCCGACGTGGTCGATGGGCCAGGTCGTCACCATCAACTCGGCGAACCTCGTCAACAAGGGCCTGGAGCTGATCGAGGCGCACCTGCTGTTCGGGGTCCCCTACGACCGGGTCGACGTCGTGGTGCACCCTCAGTCCATCATTCACTCGATGGTCACGTTCACGGACGGCTCGACGCTCGCGCAGGCGTCGCCTCCGGACATGCGGCTGCCCATCTCGCTGGGGCTGGGGTGGCCCGAGCGCGTCGCGGGCGCCGCGCCCGCCTGTACCTTTGACACCGCCACCGCGTGGACCTTCGAACCCCTGGACGACGTCACGTTCCCAGCGGTCGAGCTCGCGCGGCAGGCCGGCACCGCTGGCGGTTGCGCGCCCGCGATCTACAACGCCGTGAACGAGGAGGCGCTCGCCTCCTTCGTCGCCGGCAACACGTCGTTCCTGTCGATCGTGGACACCATCGGCCAGGTTCTCGGCGAGGCGAACGAATGGCATCACGACCCCGCGGACGTCGCGGAGGTCATGGCCGCCGAGGACTGGGCACGCGCACGCGCCCGCGAGCTGGTTGGAAGGAACTGAACTTCTCGTGAACACATTCATCAACATCCTCGGGGTGCTGTTGTTCGCGTTCGGCATCGCGGTGTCCATCGCGCTGCACGAGTTCGGGCACCTGCTGAGCGCGAAGGCCTTCGGCATGAAGGTCACCCGCTACTTCATCGGGTTCGGCCCGAAGCTCTTCTCGTTCCGCAGGGGCGAGACCGAGTACGGCCTGAAGGCGATCCCGGCCGGCGGTTTCTGCGAGATCACCGGCATGACGGCGCTGGACGAGGTGCACCCGGACGACCGCAAGCGCGCCTTCTACAACCAGAAGGTGTGGAAGCGCGTCATCGTGCTGTCCGCGGGGTCGATCACGCACTTCATCCTCGGCTTCATCATCCTGCTGATCCTCGCCATGTCGCTCGGCCTGCCGAACAACAAGGACCTGCCGGTGCTGGCGGAGATCTCGCCGTGCGTGCAGGACCACACCGTCGGCCTCACCCTCGACACGCCGTGCCAGCCCGGCGCCCCGGCCCCGGCCAAGGACGCGGGCCTGAAGCCCGGTGACGAGGTCACGTCGATCGCCGGCAAGCCGATCTCGACGTGGACCGAGATGCTCAAGGTCACCCGCGACCTGCAGGGCCCGACCGAGTTCAAGGTGCTGCGCGACGGCAAGGAGCTCACGCTCAACGTGAACGTGCCGCAGGTCACCCGCGAGGTGCTCGACGGCAAGGGCGGCCGCGAGGTCAAGGAAGTGGGCGCCATCGGCGTCACCTGGCAGCAGAACTTCGAGTACACCCCGCTCGCCGCGGTCCCGGCGTCCATCGCGTTCACCGGCGACATGTTCGTGAACACCTGGAAGGGCCTCATGCGCTTCCCGGAGCGCATCCCGGCCGTGGTCAAGGCCATCGGCGGCGGCGAACGCGACCTCGACACCCCGATCTCCGTCGTCGGCGCCTCCCGCCTGGGTGGCGACGCGGCCGAGCGCGGCCTGTGGGCGTTCTTCATCCTCATGCTGGCGGGCCTGAACTTCTTCGTCGGTGTGTTCAACCTCCTGCCGCTGCTCCCGCTTGACGGTGGTCACATCGCCGTCAACCTGTACGAACGGGTGCGAGACTGGTTGAGGAAGCTGCGCGGGAAGCCCGCCGGCGCCCCGGTCAACTACATGCGCCTGTTGCCGCTCACCTACGTGGTCATCTTCATCGGCGGCGCCATCACGCTGCTGACCGTGACCGCCGACATCGTCAACCCGATCAGGTTGCAATAAGTGATCCACGGAAAGGTGCACAACCCATGAGTGACGGCGTGATGCTCGGAATGCCGGCACTGCCGCCGCCGGTGCTGTCGGAACGTCGCAAGACCCGCCAGTTGATGGTGGGCAACGTCGGTGTCGGCAGCGAGTTCCCCGTCTCCGTCCAGTCGATGACGACGACTCTCACGTCGGACGTCAACGCGACGTTGCAGCAGATCGCGGAACTCACCGCGGCCGGCTGCGACATCGTCCGCGTCGCCTGCCCCTCGCAGGACGACGCGGACGCGTTGCCGGCGATCGCCAAGAAGTCCCAGATCCCGGTGATCGCCGACATCCACTTCCAGCCGAAGTACGTCTTCGCCGCCATCGAGGCTGGTTGTGCCGCTGTCCGGGTCAACCCCGGCAACATCCGCAAGTTCGACGACCAGGTGAAGGAGATCGCGGCCGCCGCCCGCGATCACGGCACGCCGATCCGCATCGGCGTGAACGCGGGCTCTCTGGACCCGCGCCTGCTCGCCAAGTACGGCAAGGCCACGCCCGAGGCGCTGGCCGAGTCGGCGATGTGGGAGGCGTCGCTCTTCGCCGAGCACGACTTCCACGACATCAAGATCTCCGTCAAGCACAACGACCCGGTCGTCATGGTGCGCGCGTACGAACTGCTGGCCGAGCAGTGCGACTACCCGCTGCACCTGGGCGTCACCGAGGCCGGCCCCGCCTTCCAGGGCACCATCAAGTCGGCCGTGGCCTTCGGCGCTCTGCTGCGGCAGGGCATCGGCGACACCATCCGGGTGTCGCTCTCGGCCCCGCCGGTCGAGGAGATCAAGGTCGGCCACCAGATCCTCCAGTCCCTCAACCTGCGCCCGCGCAAGCTGGAGATCGTCTCCTGCCCGTCGTGCGGCCGCGCCCAGGTCGACGTGTACACGCTCGCCGAGCAGGTCACGGCCGGTCTGGAGGGCATGGAGGTGCCGCTGCGCGTCGCCGTCATGGGCTGCGTCGTGAACGGCCCCGGCGAGGCCCGCGAGGCCGACCTGGGCGTCGCGTCCGGCAACGGCAAGGGCCAGATCTTCGTGAAGGGCAAGGTCATCAAGACCGTGCCGGAGCACGCGATCGTGGAGACGCTGATCGAGGAGGCCATGCGCCTCGCCGAGGAGATGGAACCGGTCGAGGGCGAGTCCCCGGCCGTCACCGTCGGCTGATCCCGGCTGAAAGCTCGTCTGAGGGGCCGCCTTTCTTCGCGAGGCGGCCCCTCAGCCGTGTCCGGGGTGGGTGGGCACGGCCTGGGGCGCCTGCGGGGGTGGTGGGCTGCGAGTGGCGGTGATGCGGTGACATGTAGCGGGACGTTTCGCGTCGGCGCGGGCGGCGCCGTGGGTGGTCGTGTGTGAGCCGCAGGCAGTGCTGTGGGGGACCACCGGAGCCGTCACCACCACCACGGCGCGGAACCCACCTAGACCCTCTCCTGGCTTGCCCGATCACCGGTGATCACCGTGTGTCTGGGCACAGGAGCACTGTTGGCTGATGTCACGGGGCCGTTTCATCTGGCACGCTAGGTGACGTGCTGAGGCTGGCCGGAGCGCGCGTTCTCGACGAACGCGACCTGATCGACGTGCGCGGGGTGTTCGACGCCGACCCCGTGGCGGCGTGCATGGTCGCGGCCAGGGTCGAGGTCGCCGGTCTTGACCCGTGGCGCCTCGGCGGGGAGATGTGGGCCTCCGACTCCAAGCCGGTCCGGGGCAAGATCGACGGTCTCTGCTTCTCCGGGCCCAACCTGATCCCGCTCAAGGGCAGTGCGGCGGCCATGCGCATGTTCGCCGACCGGGCGCGCAGGAGAGGCCGCATGTGCTCCAGCCTCGTCGGGCCCGCCGAGCAGGTGCTGACGTTGTGGGACGAGCTCCAGCAGGACTGGGGGCCTGCCCGCGAGGTGCGCGGTGACCAGCCGCTGATGGCCATCTCCGGCACGCCGAAGATCACCCCGGACCCGCTGGTCCGGCAGGTCCGGCCCAGTGAGATCGGCCGCTACCTGCCCGCCGCCATCTCGATGTTCATCGAGGAGGTCGGCATCGACCCGTGCGCCGAGGACGGCGGGGCCGGTTACCGGGCGCGGGTGAGCGAGCTCATCGCGGCCGGGCGGGCGTTCGCGCGGTTCGAGCACGGCGAGGTGGTCTTCAAGGCCGAGATCGGCGCGATGTCGTCCAAGGTGGGGCAGATCCAAGGGGTCTGGGTGCGGCCTGACCGCAGGGGCGAGGGCATCGGCACGGCGGGCACGGCGGCGGTGGCCGACCGGCTGACCAGGGTGTTGAACAGGACCGCGAGCCTCTACGTCAACGGCTACAACCACGTGGCGCAGGCCGCGTACCGCCGAATCGGTTTCGAACAAGTCGGGCAATACGCCACTGTCCTCTTCTGAACGGGCATACTCGCGCGAGTGCGCCTTCTCGCGACGATCACGGTTCTGCTGGTGGCGGTGAGCGGCTGTGGGCTGTTCAGGTCGGAACCCGGGGCTCCGGAGATCACCAACGACTTCCTGGCGAAGCTCGCGTCCGGTGACGTGGCCGGTGCCGCCGGGATGACCGACAACCCGAACGACGCCAAGGACACCCTGGAGAAGTTCAGAGCCGCGCTGAAGCCGGAGGGCCTGAGCAGCAAGGTCGACCAGATCCGCAAGAACGGCGAGCTCGCGTCGGAGGCGTCGGTCACGCTCGACTGGAACCTCGGCAAGAACCGCCACTGGACGTACCCGACCAAGTTCGACGTGCGCCAGGAGGGCGACACGTGGAAGGTGCACTGGGCGTCGTCGGTGGCGCACCCGAAGCTCGCGCCGCAGCAGACCGTCAAGCTCACCGAGCTCACGCCCGACCCCGCGCCGGTGCTGGACCGCGACGGCACGCCGTTGCTGGCCCCCGAACGCGTCGTGTCGGTCCTGCTGGTCGCGAAGGAGGCCGGTGATCTCGGCACCGTCACCAAGACCCTCGCCGAGGCGCTGAACCCGCTCGACCAGGCCATCACCCAGCAGACCATCACCGACGGCGTGGGCAAGACCCCCGAGGGCCAGGCCTACCAGGTGGCCGCGCTGCGCGACGCCGACTACCAGTCGGTGAAGCCGAAGATCTACGAGCTGCCCGGCGTCCGCTTCAGCTCGCAGACGTCGCTGCTCGCGCCCAGCCGCACGTTCGGCTCCCAGGTGCTGCCCGCGGTCCGCAAGCTGATGGAGAACGACATCGCGGGCAACGCGGGTTTCCGCGTCAGCACCGTCGACGCGCAGGGCACCGAGGTCGAGGAGCTGCACTCCAAGGCCGCCGAACCCGCGAAGGCCGTGAACGTCGCGTTGTCGCGCGTGATCCAGGCCGCCGCGGAGGACGCCGTCGAACCCGAGAAGCAGCCCACGATCCTGGTGGCGCTCCAGCCGTCCACCGGCGACATCCTCGCGGTGGCGCAGAACGACCTGGCCGACGCCCAGGGCGCACTGGCCCTGACCGGCCGCTTCCCGCCGGGCTCCACCATGAAGGCCGTCTCGGCGCTGGCCGCGATCGAGTCCGGCAAGGTCAACGCCGACACCCCGGTGCCGTGCCCCGGCAAGACCACCATCGACGGCCGCCGGATCGTGCCGAACTCCAGCGAGTTCGACAAGGGCACCATCCCGCTGCACTCGGCGTTCGCGTTCTCCTGCAACACCACCTTCGCGCAGCTCGCCGTCGACATGCCGCCCGACCTGCTGCCGAACGCCGCCCTGTCGCTGGGCCTCGGTGTCGACTTCGACATCCCCGGCCTGACGACCATCACCGGCTCGGTCCCGCCCGCCACCGACGTGGTGGAACGGGCAGAGGACGCGTTCGGCCAGGGCAAGGTGCTGGCGTCGCCGTTCGGCATGGCCCTGGTGTCGGCGTCCATCGCCAAGGGTTCCGTGCCGACGCCGCAACTGGTGCGGGGCAAGGAGACCAAAGCCGACAAACAGCCCACCGCGCCACCGATCGCCGCTCTCGACCCGGTGCGCGCCATGATGCGCGAGGTCATCGAGGCCGGCACTGCACCGCAACTCAAGCCGTACGGCGACGTGCGCGGCAAGACTGGTACCGCACAGTTCGGTGACGGCGTGCACTCACACGGGTGGTTCATGGGCTACCGGGGCGATCTAGCGTTCGCGACTTTGGTGCTCAGCGGAGAAACTTCGACTCCAGCCGTGGATGTGGCGGCGAGGTTCCTCAAGGCGGTGCCGTGATGAGCAAGACCAAGCAACTGACCATGCGTGAGCGCCTGATCCGGGCCGGCGTCCTGCTGCCCGCGCCCCGGCTGCCAGAGCCGCGGGCGGAGGACCAGGTTCAGGGCATGGAGCGCATGCAAGGCTAATGTGGAACGCATGGCTGTTCGTGCTCCACTGCAACCCGGTGTGCAATCCCCGCGTCGTCAGGTGCCCTCGCGCATCGTGCGTCCCGAATACGTGGACAAGCCCGCGCCGCAGAAGAGCACCGACCCGTGGGTGCAGCCGCCGGAGATCGTCGAGGCCATGCGCGTGGCCGGCCGCCTCGCCGCCCAGGCGTTGCAGGAGGCCGGCAAGGTCGTCGTGCCGGGCGTGACGACGGACGAGATCGACGCGGTGGCGCACGAGTTCCTGTGCGACAACGGCGCCTACCCGTCGACGCTCGGCTACCGGGGCTTCCCGAAGTCGTGCTGCACCTCGCTCAACGAGGTCATCTGCCACGGCATCCCGGACAGCACCGTGGTCGAGGACGGCGACATCGTCAACATCGACGTGACGGCGTTCATCGGCGGTGTGCACGGCGACACGAACGCGACGTTCTTCGCGGGCAACGTCTCCGAGGAGGCGAAGCTCCTCGTCGAGCGCACCCACGAGGCGACGATGCGCGCCATCAAGGCCGTGAAGCCCGGCCGTGAGCTCAACGTCGTCGGCCGCGTCATCGAGGCGTACGCCAAGCGCTTCGGCTACGGCGTGGTGCGCGACTTCACGGGCCACGGCATCGGCCGCACGTTCCACAGCGGGCTCGTGGTGCTGCACTACGACGAGCCGTCGGTGAAGACCGTGCTGGAGCCCGGCATGACGTTCACGATCGAGCCGATGATCACCCTCGGGGACTACGAGGGCGAGATGTGGGACGACAACTGGACCGTCACCACCAAGGACAAGAGCTGGACCGCGCAGTTCGAGCACACCATCGTCGTGACCGACACGGGCTCGGAGATCCTCACAGTCTGTTGAGGCCCCTTTTGGCGGGTGCCGGATGCATTAGCTTGACGTTGTGCGGACGGCTTTCCGGTGTCGGGCCTACCCCACACCAGAACAAGCGGCAGTGTTGAGCCGTACGTTCGGGTGTGTCCGTCTCGTGTGGAACAAAACTCTCGCTGAGCGTCAAGCGAGGTACCGCACTGGCGGAGGGGCGACCGCATATCGGGAGACTGATGCCGCGTTGACCGGCTGGAAGAAGACGGACGAGCTGGGTTTTCTCGGCGAAGTGTCGAGTGTGCCGCTGCAACAAGTGTTGCGGCACCAGCACGTCGCTTTCAACAACTTCTTCGCTGGCCGCGCTCGGCGTCCCAGGTTCAAGTCCCGGCGTGGTCGTCAGTCCGCGCACTACACGCGTTCGGCGTTCCGGATGCGTGACGGGAAACTGTGGCTGGCCAAGACCAGCGCGCCGTTGGAGTTGGTCTGGTCTTGGCCCGCTGTCGACTTGAACACCGTGAACCCGACGACAGTCATAGTGTCGCGGGAGCCGGACGGTCGTTGGTATGTGACCTTGGCAGCCGATGTCGCCGAACCGGCATCGGCCCCCGAGACCTGCCGCGAGGTCGGAATCGACCTCGGCATCACCACTTTCGCAACCACCAGCGCGGGGCAGGAGATCGCCAACCCTCGGTACCTGGAGCGCAGAGCTCGCAGGCTTGCGAGGTACCAGCGGTACATGAGTCGCTGCCGGCCTGGTTCCAGGAATCGGGAGAAGGCCAGGAAGAAGGTCGCCGCAGCGCATCGAAAGGTTCGAAATGCTCGCCGCGATTTTCTTCATCGTGTGAGCACGAATCTCGTTCGTGACCACGACCTGGCGGCGATCGAAGACCTGGCGGTCAAGAACATGGTTCGCAACCGCAGCCTCGCCCGCGCCATCTCCGATGTCGCGTGGCGTGAGTTCCGTGCGATGTTGGAATACAAATCAGCAAGAGCCGGCCGGACGCTGGCCGTTGTCGATCGTTGGTACCCGTCCAGCAAGACGTGCAGTTCGTGCGGGCATGTACTCGCACAGCTCGCTCTGTCGACCAGAAGCTGGACGTGCCAGATCTGCCGCGCCCGTCACGATCGGGATGTCAACGCGGCGAAGAACATCCTTGCCGCTGGTCGAGCGGTAACTCGGAGCCCTATTTCGAGTGAAGCCTGTGGAGCAGATGTAAGACGACGAGGCCGGCCCTCGTCGCGGTCCGCTGTGAAGCGGGAAACCCGCATCGTGAGATGTGGTGCGTCAAGCACGGCACGTTGCTGAACGTGTGGGGCTCTCCGCTTCTGCCGAGGAGAGGAAGTCAAAGTCTGCTGAGGACGGACCGCAGCGCGGCCGCGACCGCCGAGGGCGACGTCGCGGCCGCCAGGTGGTGCGACTCGACGCGCTCGACCGGCCAGCCCAGCGTCTCCGCGCGCGCCGCCGCCTCCTCGTAGAACGGCGACAGCAGCACGTACCCGCACGGCCCCGTCCACTCGACGCTCGGGCGCTGCTCCTTCATGAACTCCCACGGCACCTCGGGCGCCTCGTCGCGCATCTCCTCGCGCAGCCCGGCGGGCACGAGACGCAACGGGTCCGAGTCGAACCAGCGGTCCCAGCGCGGCAGGCGGCCGTCGCGCACCGACGCCTTGACCTGGCTGACCAGCGCGGGATCGACGGTGTCGCGCCAGGCGAGGCCCGGTGTCGGCAGGTCGGAGTCGAGGAACACCAGGCCGGCGACGTCGAGTTCCAGCGCGTCCGCGAAGCCCGGCAGCAACGGGCCCGCGCCGCTGTGCCCGACCAGCACGAGCGGGCCGGCGACGCCGGAGTCCTCCAGGGCGTCGGCGAACGCGCCGATCAGCCGCTGGTGCACCGGTGCCTCGTTGATCGTCATCTGCAGGTCGACCAGCAGGACGGCCACCCCGTCGGAGGCCAGTTCGTCGGCGAGCGGGCGCATGCTCGAAGGGCCGAGGAACGGGCTGTGCATGAGCACGACGGAGACCATGGGGGTGATGATGGCAGCATTGGCGTCCATGCGGGGCGCGATGTTGATCTGTGGGACGACCTCGGACGCGGGCAAGAGCGTCCTGGTCGCCGGTCTGTGCCGCTTCTTGGCACGCCAGGGCGTCGACGTCGTGCCGTTCAAGGCCCAGAACATGTCCAACAACTCGTTCGTCACACTCGACGGCGGCGAGATCGGGCGCGCGCAGGCGCTGCAGGCGCGGGCGGCCTTCAAGGAACCCAGCGTGCGGTTCAACCCCGTGCTGCTCAAGCCCGGCAGCGACCGCACGTCCCAGGTCGTGGTGCTCGGCCAGGCGGTCGGGACCGTGTCGGCGATGAGCTACCGCGAACGCAAGCAGGCGCTGCTCGACACCGTGACGTCCACTTTGGACGGGCTGCGGCGCGACCACGAGGTCGTCATCTGCGAAGGCGCGGGCTCGCCGGCCGAGATCAACCTGCGTCCCAACGACATCGCGAACATGGGTCTGGCCACCAGGGCGAACCTGCCGACGCTGATCATCGGCGACATCGACCGCGGCGGTGTGTTCGCGCACCTCTTCGGCACGGTCGCGGTGCTCGACGCGGCGGACCAGGCGTTGGTCTCCGGCTTCGTCGTCAACAAGTTCCGCGGCGACGCGAGGCTCCTCGTGCCGGGGCTCAGGCAGATCGAGGCCCTGACCGGACGGCCGGTGCTCGGCGTGCTGCCGTGGCGCGAGGAGCTGTGGCTCGACGCCGAGGACTCGTTGTCCTACAACGCGGACGGCGTCGTCGGCCGCCCGCGACCGCCGCTGAAGGACTGGCTGCGGGTCGCCGTGATCCGGTTGCCGCGCATCTCGAACGCCACGGACGTCGAGGCGTTGGCCTGCGAACCCGGCGTGTCCGTCCGGTTCGTCACGGAGCCGTCGCGCCTCGCCGACGCGGACCTGGTCGTGCTGCCCGGCTCGAAGGCCACCGTCGACGACCTCGCGTGGCTGCGGGAAACCGGCCTGGCACAAGCGATCCAGCGCTTCGACGGCCCGATCCTCGGCATCTGCGGCGGCTTCCAGATGCTCGCGAAGCGCATCGAGGACGACGTCGAGTCCCAGCACGGCACGGTCGACGGCCTCGGCCTGCTCGACGTGGACATCCGCTTCCAGGCGCGGAAAACCCTCGCCACTCCGGAGGGAGAGGCCTGGGGCGAGCCGGTCACCGGCTACGAGATCCACCACGGCCAGGTCGTCCGCAGCACCGAACGCCCGGTGATCGGCGACGAGGGCGCCCAGACCGACAGGGTCGTCGGCACCCACTGGCACGGCCTGCTGGAGAACGACGCGTTCCGCCGCAGGTTCCTGAGCTGGGCCGCCGAAAGAGCCGGCCGGGACTTCGAGCCGGAGCAGGTGAGCTTCCAGGCCGCCCGCGAGGCCCAGCTGGACCTGCTGGGCGACCTGGTCGCCGATCACCTCGACACCAAGGCGGTCATCGACCTGCTGGAACGAGGGGCTCCGGCAGGGCTGCCGTTCGTGCCGCCCGGCGCCCCAGCAGCTGGGGAATAGCGAGCCCGGCCAGCACCAGCCCACCGGCCCCGAGCTGCACCGCGCTCATCTGCTCGCCGAGGATCGCCCAGGCCGAGAACATCCCGAACACCGGCACCAGCAACGAGAACGGCGCCACGACCGACGACTCGTACTGGCGCAGCAGGAATCCCCAGACGCCGAACCCGAGCAGCGTCGAGATCCACGCGACGTACCCGATCGCGCCCGCCCCTGACCAGTCGAGGCGGCCGAGCGCGCTCATGTCCTCCGTCAACGCCGACAGCGCGAACAGCGGCACCACCGCCACGGCGCTCACCCACACCATGAACCGCAGCGTGTCGGTCGGCCTCGCGTACCGCATGAGCACGTTCGACACGCCCCAGCACGCCGCCGCCAGGATCACCAGCGCGAAACCGAGCAACGGCGACGAGATCCCGTAGTCCCACGCGATCACGCCGATGCCCGCGATCGCCAGCGCGATCCCGCCGACCTGCACGGGCTTCGGCCGCTCGTGCAGCACGACCGCCGCGATCGCGGTCGTGAAGATCACCTGGCTCTGCAGCACCAGCGAACCCAGGCCGGCGGGCATGCCGACCTTCAGGCCGATGAACAGCAGGCTGAACTTCGCGACGCCGAGCACCAGCCCGACCGCGATGATCCAGCGCCACGGCACCGACGGCCGTCCGACGAAGAAGACCGCGGGCACTGCGGCCGCGAGGAACCGCAGCGCGGAGAACAGGATCGGCGGGAACTCGTCGAGACCGACCTTGAGCACCACGAAGTTGAAGCCCCAGATGGCGGCCACCAGCACAGCGAGCAGGACGTGACGTGGACTCATGCCGTCAAGCTTGCGCGCGCTAACTATTTAGCACCAGTTCCGCTTTCTAAGGTGATGGGTTTAGCATCGCTACATGCTCGACCTCGGCAGGCTGAAGGCACTGCACGCCATCGCGACCCACGGCACGGTCGGCGCCGCCGCCGAAGTGCTCGGCTACACGCCGTCCGCGGTGTCGCAGCAGATCGCGAAGCTCGAACGCGAGACCCGCACCACGCTGCTGGAACGCAACGGCAGGGGCGTCCGCCTCACCGACGCCGCCCGGCTGCTCGCCGAGACCGCGGACCAGGTGCTGAAGCTCGTCGAGGAGGCCGAGGTCGCGCTGGAGGAGCAGCGCGGCACCGCGATCGGCAGGCTCTGCATCGGCGCGTTCGCCACGGCCTCGCGCGGCCTGCTGCCGGACGTCCTGGTGAACCTCGCCGACCAGCACCCGGCGCTGGACGTGCGGCTCACCGAGATCGACCCGCCCTACGCCACCGAGGCCGTCGCGCGCGGCGAGCTGGACCTCGCGATCGTGCACGACTGGGCCAACACGCCGTTGCCCGTGCCGGAGTCGCTGTCCCGCGAGTTCATCGGCGAGGACGTGGCCGAGGTGCTGGTGCCCGAGTCGAACCCGTTGTCGCGCAAGGAGTTCCTCGAACCGGTCGACCTCGCCGGGGAACGCTGGATCTGCCAGGTCGAGGGGTCGATCTGCTTCGACTGGCTGGAGCGGACGTTCCACGGGGCGGGCATCGAACCCGTGGTGGCGTACCGGATCAGCGAGTACCACACGCAGATGGCGTTGCTGGCCAAGGGAATCGGCGTCGCGCTGATCCCGAGGCTCGGCAGGGGAGAGGTGCCGGGCAACGTCCGGATCGTGCCGCTGCGGCCCACGCCCACCCGCCGGCTGTACGCGGTGTGGCGGACCCAGGCCTCGCGCAGGCCCGCCATCACCGCGACGCTGGACGTGATCCGGGCTAGGGAGCCACGATGACGTGCGGCTTCTTCGGTGACATCACCTTCAGCACCGCCTTGGCCTCGCGGATCACCCCGGCCATGTCCTTCTTGGTGGTCTTCACGTAGGGCTCGATCGTGAGCGTCGCCGCGTCCTTGTTCTCCACGACGTTCCAGGTGCCGCGGAGGAACCCGTCCACCAGGAACGTCGGCGGGAACACGCCGTTGCGCACCGCACCCCACCGCGATCGCGCGTCCTCGCTCATGATCCGCTGCCGGTCCGCGTGCCCGAGCAGCACGTTGTCGAACGCGGGCAGCAGCCGGGCGGGCGCGGGCACGTCCTCGGACACGATCAGCCCGTCCGGCACGTCCAGCAGCACCTTCCCCGCCTCGTTCTTGTACTCCACGAGGTCCAGGTCGGCCGCGTGCGCCTTCAGCCCGATCAGCCGCGACCACGCCTGCATGTCCGCGAGCGTCGCCGGTCCGAACGCCCGCAGGTACCGCTTGATCAGCTCCGGCACGGCGGCTTCTGACGGAAGCTCGCGGCCGAGCCACGACGCCATCGCGACGTTCTGCGGCACGCCGCCCACGCCCCAGATCCCGCGCGGCGGCACCTGGATCATCGGCACCAGCATCTGCGCCTGCGTGGACATCTCGCGCGCCTTGGCCTCGGGGAAGTGCTCCTCGAGGTGCGCGCCGATCTCCGCGACCGTGCGCGGTTCGGCGTCGATGTACTCGCGGGTGATCCGCGCCAGCTTCTCCAGGTCGATCTCGACCCTGGTCGCGGGCGGCATCACGATCTTCGCCCACTTGTTCAGCTCCGGCTGCAACGCCGTGCGCATCAAGTACACGTCGCTTGCGGAGATGAGGTGCAAAGTGCCGCGCCACAACGTCATCCGCACCAGCGAGCGGTCGATGATGAGCTTGCTCAGCGCGTCGACCTTGTACGGCTTGAGCCGCGTCCACAGGGCGAGGTACGGCGGGATGGGGGCCTGGGCCTGGAGACCGCCGAGGTGCTCGACGGCGTCCACGATCGGCATGGACGTCCGCTCCAGCAACAACTGCCGCGCGAGCAGCGTGCGGTTGAGGGTGCGGTTCGACAGTGTTGTGCTCACAGCGATTTGAAGAACTTCCTGATGTCTTGGACCAGCAGGTCCGGCTCCTCCATCGCGGCGAAGTGACCGCCGCGGTCGAACTCGGTCCAGTGCACGATCGTCGGGATCATCTTCTCCGCCAGCGACCGCACCGGCAGACTGAGGTCGTGCGGGAAGACCGCCACACCGGTCGGCACGGTCGACGGCTGCTGGTTGCCCCAGTTCGCCGACTGCTCCTTGTAGAGCGCCGCCGAGGAGCCCGCCGTGCCGGTGAACCAGTAGATCGACACGTTGGTCAGCATCTGGTCGCGGTCCACCGCGTCCTCAGGTGCGCCGTCGTTGTCGGTCCAGTCGTGGAACTTCTCGGCGATCCACGCGAGCTGCCCGACGGGGCTGTCCGTGAGCGCGTACGAGAGAGTGCGCGGCCGGCTGCGTTGCAGGTGCATGTAGCCGGAGAGTTCCTTCTGGTAGTGGTCGAGCGACTCCAGCGCGCGCAGTTCCTCGTCGCTCAGGTCGTTCACACCCTGCGGCCGGAACGTCTGGAGCATGTTCACGTGCACGCCGATGACCTGCTCGGGGAACACCCGGCCGATCTCCTGCGCGATGCCGGAGCCCCAGTCGCCGCCCTGCGTGCCGTAGCGGTCGTAGCCGAGGCCTTCCATGAGCTTCGCGAACGCCCACGAGACGCGCAGGACGTTCCAGCCCGGCTTCTTCGTCGTGCCCGAGAAGCCAAAGCCGGGGATCGACGGGATGACGAGGTGGAAGTCCTCGGAGAGCGGCTCGATCACGTTGAGGAACTCGACGAACGAGCCCGGCCAGCCGTGGATCAGCAGCAACGGCGTGGCGTCCGGGTTCTGCGAGCGGACGTGCAGGAAGTGGATGCGCTGCCCGCTGATCTCCGTCGTGAACTGCGGGTAGGAGTTGAGGCGTTCCTCCTGCGCCCGCCAGTCGAACCCGTCACGCCAGTGGTCGGCCAGCGGGCGCAGGTAGCTCAGCGGGATGCCGTACGACCAGCCGACGCCCGGCAGGTCGTCCTCCGGCCAGCGCGCGTTCGCGAGGCGTGCGCGCAGATCGTCGACGTCGGCCTGCGGGATCTCGATGCGGAACGGCGTGATCTCCATGGCCCCCACGCTATGAGCTCATGCGGACAACTTCAGTCCGCGTTCGTCCGTGTCAGCAGAACTTCTCGATCAGCTCCTCGAAGAAACCGCCCGCCTCGATCGCCGCCTTCTCCTGGTCACCGTCACGGACCGCGTGCAGCAGCCCGGTGTGCGACACCTGGTCCTGACCAGGCTGGCTGGTGTCGACAGAAGCCGCCACCGAAGCTTTGACGGCCTCGGTCAAGCCCTGGTAGAGCTCCGCTAGAAGCGCGTTGTGCGAGCACTGGACGAGCAGCACGTGGAACGCGGTGTCGTGCTCGATCACCTCGGCCCACTGCTCGTTCTCCATGGCGGCGTCGCGCTTGGCCAGCACCTCGGTGAGCCGCGCGAGCTCGGCCTCGGTGCGGTGCTTGGCGGCGAGGCGGGCGCCCTCCACCTCCAGGGTGCGGCGGACCTGGAGGACCTCCTTGAGCTCTGTCCCGCACATGCGGCGGACCGCGCCGGAGAGCTCGCTGGTCGCGCGGACGAACGTGCCGTCGCCCTGCCGCACCTCCAGCAGTCCGGCGTGGGAGAGCGCGCGCACGGCCTCGCGGACCGTGTTCCTGCCCACCCCGAGCGCGGTGACCAGCTCGGGCTCGGGCGGGATGCGCTGCCCGACGGGCCATTCACCAGTCGTGATCGCGCCCCGCATCTGCTCGATCACCTGGTCGACCAGGCCCGCCCGTCGGGTAGTGGCCAACGGCACAGCGTCGTCCTTTCATCCGAACATCCTACGTCTGCGATAGTGAAGCGCGTGACGATGAAGCAGACGGTTCTTGCCGCACAGACTGCCACCGATCCGGGTCGCAGGGTGACGGTCGTCATGAATCGTCACGTTCCGCTGGTCGGGTCCGCGTTGCTCGCGATCGGGGTCGCCCTCGCTGCCGCGAATCTCCGTCCGGCGGTGACCAGTCTGGCCTCGGTCCTCGGTGATGTCCGCGCCGCCCTTGGGGTTTCCGCCGCATGGACCAGTGCGCTGACGGCCGTTCCGGCGCTTTGTTTCGGCTTCGCGGCGTTCGCCGCGCCCTGGCTGGGTCGCCGCCTCGGCATGGCCCGCGCGATCGGACTTTCACTGGGGGTGCTCACGCTCGGCCTGGTGCTGCGCGTGATCGACGGTCCGTGGGTCGTGCTGGGCGGCACCTTCATCGCGTGCGCGGGCATCGCGGTGTCGAACGTGCTGATCCCGGTGGTGGTGAAGGCGTCCTTCCCGACTCGGGTCGGGCTGATCACCGGTGTGTACACGGGCACTTTGTCCGCCGGTGCGGCTTTGGCGGCCGCTCTGACGCCTCGGCTGGAGGACTGGCTGGGGTCGTGGCGGCTCGCGGTCGGCGCGTGGGCGTTGCTGTCGCTCGGGGCCGTCGTCGTGTGGTTCGCGGGCGCCCGGCACGGGTCGGCGGCGTCCGTCGTGCGCTCCGCCGCTCCGGTCGAGCAGCGGTCGTTGCTGCGCAGCCCGCTGGCGTGGGTGATCACCGTGTTCTTCGGGTTGCAGTCGCTCTTCGCCTACACCGTCATGGGCTGGCTGCCGGCGATGCTGGTGGACTCCGGCGTCGACCGGAACACGGCGGGGATGCTGCTCGCCGTCTCGATGCTGCTGAGCGTGCCGGTCAGCCTGTTCGTGCCGCCGATCGCCGCCCGGTTCTCCAGCCAGGCGCCGATGGTGCTGGCGCTGGGCGTGCTGTCGTTCGCGGGCATGCTGGGGATGCTCGTGGCACCTTCGGCGGCGCCGGGGCTGTGGGTGGTGCTGATCGGGTTCGGGATGGGCATGTTCCCGCTGGCGCTGCTGGTGATGTCGTTGCGCACCAAGTCCACTTCGGACACCGCGCGGCTGTCGGCGATGGCGCAGAGCCTCGGCTACCTGATCGCGGCCTCCGGGCCGTTCGCGTTCGGCGTGCTGCGGGAGGCCACCGGCACGTGGACGGTGTCGCTCGGGCTGCAGCTCGTGCTGCTGGCGGCGTTGACCGTGCTGGGCATGATCGCCGGGCGCCCCCGGTACGTCTGACGGTTGGTCAGGAATCGAGAAGCGGCGCGTTCGCGCTGGTCCTAGCGTTGTCGGCATGGACATCACGATTCACGCCACGTTCCTGCCGCACACCGACCCCGACGCCTCGCTGGCGTTCTACCGCGACCTGCTCGGGTGGGAGGTCCGCGCCGACGTCGGCAAGGGCACGATGCGGTGGATCACCGTCGCTCCCGCCGGCTCGGCGTCGTCCGTCGTGCTGGAGCCGCCGGCGATGGCCGAGGGGCTGACGGATGCGCAGCGCACCGCGATCACCGAGATGATCTCGAACGGCTCGTACGCGTACATCAACCTGGCCTGCCCGGACCTCGACGGGGCGTTCGACAAGCTCCAGGCGGGCGGCGCGGACGTCGTGCAGGAGCCGACCGACCAGCCCTGGGGCGCGCGCGACTGCGTGTTCCGCGACCCGGCCGGCAACACGGTCCGGATCCAGCAGGCCTAGTTGGACGCGAAACCGCGGTGCAGCACGGTGAGCTGGTCGGCGAGGTAGCGGGCCCAGGCCTTGGCGCGGTCCCAGTCGGGGGCCGCGCCGCCGAAGCTGATCGGCCCGCTGGCACCCAGTTTCCTGATCATGCGCGTGACGTCGTTCGGCACCGGCGGCGTGCCGCGGTGGAACAGCCACAGCGGCGTGTGCCTGAGGGAGACCTTGTGCCGCTTGACGAACCGTTGCGCGTCCCGGGTGGCCGCGTCCCCCATGATCACGGCACCGAACCCGTCGAGCGTCTGCGCGGCGGCGATCGAGAGCACGGTGACTCTCAAGCCGCAGCCCGCGAGTTCGGTGCCGATGATCTGGGCGATCTCGTCCGTGGCGGCGATCTTCGAGGTGTAGGCGACGAGGACTTTGTCTGTCATCGCTGCATCCTGGTCGGAGATTCCGATTTTCGGCAGCGGCGGAAGTCCCTGTCCTTCAAGGCCTTCAGTCCAGCGGCAGGGCCAGCAGCGCGTTCTCCACGAGCTCCGGCATGGCCGGGTGGATCCAGTACTGCCCGCGCGCCATGGTCTTCGCGTCCAGCCCGAAGCTCATCGCCTGGATCAACGGCTGGATCACCGTCGACGCCTGCGGCCCGATGATGTGCGCGCCGAGGATCTGCCCGGTGGCGGGGTCGGCGATCAGCTTGGCGAACCCGGTCGTGTCCTCCATGGCCCAGCCGTACGCGATGGACGCGTAGGCCTGGCTCGCGGTGACGTACCGGATGTCGGCTGCCTTGGCCTGTTCCTCGGTCAGCCCGACGCTCGCGATCTGCGGGCTGGAGAACACGGCGGCCGGCACGAACCGGTGGTCGGACTTGACCTGGTCGTCCGGGTTGAGCAGGTTGTGCTGCACGACCCGCGCCTCGTGGTTCGCGACGTGCTTGAGCTGGTGCTCCGAGCTGATGTCGCCCATCGCGAAGATGTGCGGCCGGCTGGTCTTCTGGAACTCGTCGACCTTGACGCGTCCGTCGTCGTGCAGGTCGATACCGGCGTTCTGGACCTGGAGCAGGTCGCTGTTCGGCTGACGGCCGGTGGCGATCAGGAGCTGTTGCGCCTCAACGGTTTCCTCGCCGTTCGGACCCTCCAGGTGGAGCCTGACGCCGGTGTCCGTCTTCTCGGCACGCGTGGTCTTGCGGTTGAGCAGGACGTTCCACTTGTCCTTGGCGATCTCGGTGAAGCGTTCCGCGATGTCCAGGTCCTCGTGGCGCAGCAGCAGGTTCGAGCGCGCGATCACGGTGACCTTCACGCCGAAGCTGCTGAAGACGTGCGCGAACTCCGACGCGATGAAGCCGCTGCCGACGATGATGAGGCTCTCGGGCAGCTCGTCGAGCCGCATGATCGTGTCGCTGGTGTGGTAGCCGGTGGCGTCCAGGTCCGCGATGGCCGGGATCGTCGGACGGCTGCCCGCGGCGATGACGACCCGGTCGGCGGTGATGGTCTCGCCGGTGCCGGTGTCGATCGTGTGGGCGTCGACGAAGTGGGCCGTGCCCTCGTAGACCGTGACGTTCGCGTTCTCGTTGGCGCGCCAGTTGCGGCCGCCCTCCGCGATCGGGTCGATCCGGTTGAAGATGCGGTCGCGGATCTCCGGCCAGTGGACGGCGTCCGTGTGCGCGTCCACGCCCAGCTTCTTGGCGTTGGCCGGGGCTGCGGCCTGGTCCGCGGTGTGGACGAACATCTTGGTGGGGATGCAGCCCACGTTCAGGCAGGTGCCGCCGAAGGTGCCCTTTTCCAGGATGGCGATCTGCCAGCCTGCCATGGCTTCCGCCGGGATGCTGTTGCCGGAGCCGGTGCCGATGATGACCAGGTCGAAGTGCCTCACGTGTGGATCCAACCATTTCGGGGGTGGTTGTGTTCCGTGGTGGGGATTACGTGGGGCTTACGGGGTGCTGTGTCGCTCCTGTTGGGTCGCGTTCCCCTGTTGCGTTTGCGGGTTCCTGGTGCGTGCTTCCCTCCGGGGGCTCTGCCCCCAGACCCCCGGCAATCTGATCGGGGGGCACCGCGCCACTCGCGGGTTGATGGCACGCCTGTTGCTTAGAGCGGCCGCCTGTTTCGTAGTTTGGTTGCGTTGGCGGTGGGGTCCCGTCACGAGTCGCACCAAGAGCGGGCCACACCAGAGCAGGGGTGTCAAACGGACGAAAAGCGTGTCCGTTTGACACCCCTGCTCTGGTGCAGCAAGAGCTGTGGCGCGACTCGTGACGGGACCCCACCGCCGGGCCCTCTTGGCTCAAGGCAAAAGCCAACCGCCTCGGCTTCGCCGTCGGGTCGGCTCGCCTTCGGCTTCGCGTGCCGTCAGGCGTGCCGTCAGGTCGGCTCGCCTTCGGCCGCGCGTGCCGTCAGGCGTGCCGTTTCTTGATCGCCTTGGCTGTCAGACCTCGTCGGTACGTTGGGTCGCGGGGGAGCCTGAGTACGAGGGGACCCCTGCGTCAGCGTGCCTCAGTGCTGGTAGGTCGGGGTGATGATCGCGCGGGCCAGGGTGTGGAAGGCCAGGTTGAAGCTGACCACCGCCGCCGAGGCGTCGGTGTCCACGTCCAGCTTGTCCACGTCCACCGCGTGCACCACGAAGTAGTAGCGGTGCGGCTGGTCGCCCTTGGGCGGGGCCGCGCCGCCGAACGCTCGGGTGCTGTAGTCGGAGCGCACGTGGAAGGCGTCACCCGGAAGTGTGGCGTCGGAGGCGCCTGCGCCGGTGTCCAATTGGGTGGTGGTGGCCGGGAGGTTGACCGCCACCCAGTGCCAGAAGCCGGAGGGGGTGGGGGCGTCCGGGTCGTAGCAGGTGACGGTGAAGCTGCGGGTTTCCGCCGGGAAGCCGGACCAGGAGAGCTGGGGTGAGGTGTTGCCGCCTTCGAAGACCTGGGCGTCGGGGAGCTGTTCGCCGTCGCGCACGTCCGTCGAGGTGACGGTGAAGGTGTCCACCGCGGGGAGCAGCAGGTAGGGGTCGGGTGCGACTGGGCGCTCAAGGCTCATGGAGTCCTCCTCTTGTGATCAGTTCGACCCTAGTCCCGTGCAACCATGGGGGCCTGCGCGGCGTCTTTCGCGTGGAGGGGGATTTTTGATGTCCAGGTTGCGGCTTTTTGCTGCCTTTTTGCTGGTCGCCGGGGTGGTGTCGTGTGCTGACGCGCCCGGCGCGGGCACCGGTGGGCCGGTGTTGACCACGTCGAACGCGCCGGTCACCACGACGACCACGCAGGAGCGGCCCAAGCGGATGTTCGAGCCGCCGTACCCCTACGGGACGGTGCAGGCGAAGGCGCCCGCGATCGTGGACGGGATGGTTCCCGTCGTCACGCGCATCACGACGGACAAGCCGTACGTGTTCATCACGATCGACGACGGCGCGGTGCAGCACCCGAAGGCGCGCGAGCTCATGGTCGAGGCCGGGGTGTGGCCGTCGGTGTTCCTCAACACCAAGTACGCCGAGGGCCACAAGGACTACTTCAAGCAGCTGCCGGTGACCGTGCACAGCCACACGACGAACCACCCCAACCTGCAGGGCAAGGGGCTCGAGTTCCAGAAGCACGAGATCTGCGGCAACGCGGACTTCCTGGCCGCGGACTACGGGAAGCGGCCCACGCTGTTCCGGCCGCCGTTCGGGAACTACGACTCGACGACCCGGCACGCGGCGGCGAGCTGCGGTTTCAAGGCGCTGGTCAACTGGACGGCCGCCGTCAACGACGGGCGCGTGCAGTTCCAGCAGGGGGACAAGCTCAACAAGGGCGACATCGTGCTCATGCACTTCCGGACCACGTTCGTCGAGGACTTCACCGCGTTCCTGAACCGGGCGAAGCAGGACGGGCTGACGCCGGTGCCGCTGGAGGACTTTCTGGGGTGACCAGGGCAACCAGGGGGCTGGGGACCCGCGTGTCGTACGCGGGCGCCTTCTGGGCAGAGGGGGAGAGATGAAGCGAATCGCAGCAGCAGTGCTCGCCGCCGCGGGTCTGGCGGTGAGCGTCGCGCCGGCGGCGGTGGCGGCCGAGGGCAACGAGCTGACCGCCATCCGGACCGGGCAGCACGCCACGTTCGACCGGGTCGTGTTCGAGTTCAGCGGGCCACGGCCGAGCGTCACGCACGCCTGAGCTGTACCACTGCGCGTCCGGCAAACCGAAGCCGGCCAACGGCGACGAGTTCGTCGAGATCACCATGCAGCCCGCCAACGCGCACGACTACACCGGGCAGCGCTCGTTCGACACGCCCGGCCTCAAGAAGGTCCGCAGCGTCACGAACACGTGCGACTTCGAGGCGCATCTGGGCTTCGGGATCGGTTACGCCGGCACGAACCGCGCGTACACGGTCTCGTTCCTGGACAACCCGAGTCGCGTCGTCATCGACTTCGACAACAGCTGAGGGGGCGCAAGTGAAGAGGCGACTTGGAGCGGTCCTGCTCGCGGTGGCCGCGGTGTTCACGGCGGTGCCGGTGGCATCGGCGAGCGGGCACGCGGAGCTCACGAACATCCGGACCGGCAAGCACCAGAACTTCGAGCGGATCGTGCTGGACATGAACGGGTTGCCGAGCAACTCGCTGTCCCGCGAGGCGACCGAGGTCTCGAACTGCGCCTCCGGCAACCCGGTTCCGCTGGCGGGCACCGAGATCCTCGAGACGATGTTCCACGGCGCGGCGTCGTACGGCGAGAACTTCAACCCGACGTACACCGGGCCGCGCAACTTCGTGCCGCAGGGCCTGACGAACGTGAAGGGCATCGCGTTCACCTGCGACTTCGAGGCCACGCTGGGCATCGCGGTCTCGTACGACGACCCGAACTCGTGGCACAAGGTGTTCACGCTGACCAACCCCGACCGGGTCGTCATCGACATCTACTCGTACTAGACCGGCTGATCATCGCTCTGCGAAGAGCGAAAAGCCTCGTGGGGGCAGCAGTCGCCGCTACTGCCCCCACGAGGGGTCTATTCAACGAAACCGTTACGCCGCAACGGTCGCGACGGTCTCCTTCGAGAGTGCGTGCTCCAGCACCTGGGCCACGTCCGAGACGAAGTGCACCGTCAGCTGCTCACGCACCGACTCCGGCACATCGTCGAGGTCCGGCTCGTTGCGCTGAGGCAGCAGCACGGTCGTGATGCCCGCACGGTGAGCGGCCAGCAGCTTCTGCTTCACGCCACCGATCGGCAGCACCCGCCCGGTCAGCGAGATCTCGCCCGTCATCGCCACGTCGGAACGCACCGGGCGGCCCGAGAGCAGCGACGCCAGCGCCGTCGTCATCGTGACGCCCGCCGACGGTCCGTCCTTCGGCACCGCGCCCGCCGGGACGTGGATGTGCACGCCTCGGTCGGCCAGCGATGCGGCCTTCTCGTCGTGCGACCGCAGGTAGGACAACGCGATCTGCGCGGACTCCTTCATCACTTCGCCGAGCTGGCCGGTGAGCGTGACGCCGGTCGAGCCGGTGTCCTTCGGGGCCAGCGAGGCCTCGATGAACAGCACGTCGCCGCCGACTCCCGTGACGGCCAGACCCGTTGCCACGCCGGGCACCGAGGTCCGTTCCGCCGACTCCGGCGTGTTCTTCGGGCTGCCGATGTAGCCCTTCAGCGACGGCTGGTCGACCACGATCGGGAGCTCGGACTCGCCCAGGGCCACCTTCGCGGTGACCTTGCGCAGGATCCGGGCCAATGCGCGTTCCAGTTGCCGCACACCGGCTTCCCGCGTGTACTCGCTCGCGAGCTGGTGCAGTGCGGGCTTCTCGAACGTCACGTCCTCAGGGGTGAGGCCGGCGCGTTCGATCTGGCGGGGCAGCAGGTGGCCACTGGCGATCGTGACCTTCTCGTCCTCGGTGTAGCCGTCGAGTTGGACGAGCTCCATGCGGTCGAGCAACGGCGCCGGGATCGACTCCAGGACGTTCGCGGTCGCGAGGAACACGACGTCCGAGAGGTCGAGCTCGACCTCCAGGTAGTGGTCGCGGAACGTGTGGTTCTGCGCCGGGTCCAGCACCTCGAGCAACGCCGCCGTGGGGTCGCCGCGGTAGTCGGAGCCGACCTTGTCGATCTCGTCCAGCAGCACGACCGGGTTCATCGAACCGGCCTCGCTGATTGCCCGCACGATCCGGCCGGGCAACGCGCCGACGTAGGTGCGGCGGTGACCGCGGATCTCGGCCTCGTCGCGCACGCCGCCCAACGCGACCCGCACGAACTTGCGGCCCATCGCGCGTGCCACGGACTCACCGAGCGACGTCTTGCCGACGCCGGGAGGGCCCGTCAGCGCGAGCACGGCGCCGGAACGACGTCCGCCCACCACGCCCATGCCGCGGTCGGCACGACGCTTGCGCACGGCGAGGTACTCCGTGATGCGCTGCTTCACGTCGTCGAGGCCCGCGTGGTCGGCGTCGAGGATCTCGCGCGCCGCCTTGATGTCGTAGGAGTCCTCGGTCCGCTCGTTCCACGGCATCTCGAGGACGGTGTCGAGCCACGTCCGGATCCAGCCCACCTCTGGCGACTGCTCGGAGGTGCGCTCCAGCTTGTCGACCTCGGCCAGCGCCGCCTTCGCGACCTTCTCCGGCAGGTCCGCCGCCTCGACGCGAGCGCGGTAGTCCTCCTGCTCGGTCGCGGGCTTGCCGTCGAGCTCGGCCAGTTCCTTGCGGATCGCGGCCATCTGCTGGCGCAGCAGGAACTCCCGCTGCTGCTTCTCGACGCCTTCCTTGACGTCCTTCGCGATCGTCTCGTTGACGTCGAGCTCGGTCAGGTGCGCCTGGCCCCACTCGACCAGCTTCTCCAGCCGGGTGGTGACGTCGGACGTCTCCAGCAGCCAGATCTTCTGCTCGTCGTCGAGGTACGAGGCGTAGCCCGCGAGGTCCGCGAGGGCGGACGGGTCGGTGATCTGCTGGACCGAGTCGACCATCTGCCACGCGCCGCGCGTCTGCAGGATGTTCGTCACGAGCGCGCGGTACTGCTTGGCGAGCTCGCGGGTCCGGTCCGTGATCGGGGAGTCGTCCGCGATCGTCGCGTTCACCCACAGCGCCGCGCCCGGCCCCGTGGTGCCCGTGCCGATGCGCACGCGCTTGGTGCCGCGCACGACGGCGGCGCGTTCGCCACCGGGCAGACGGCCCACCTGCTCGATCTCGGCCAATGTGCCTACTGCTGCGTACTTCCCGTCCAGCCGTGGGACGAGCAGCACTTGATGATTGGCGGCGGTCGTGGCGGCGTCTACGGCCGCACGGGCCTCGGCGCTCGCGTCCGCACCGGAGATGCGGATCGGCACGACCATGCCGGGAAGCACCACGACGTCGTCCAGCGGCAGAACCGGCAGGGCCAGGGTTTCGCCCATCTCGTCATCCTCCAAAGTTGAGTCTGTACCGCTCAACCAACTGGAGTCTGCTGGTGTTCCCCTGCCGTGTTCGCTCTCAGCGAGCGGTGGCCTTCAAGCGTCTGACCAGCGCGATCTCGCCGGTGACGTGGGCCAGCGCCGTGCTCGTGGGGCACGAGGACAGCACCCCCACGGGCTTGCGCCGCAGGTCGAGGCGGTCGCCGCCGGGAAATTTCACCGAGCACCGGTTGGCCGCCGCGACGAACGGCAGGATCGTCTCGCCGGCTTCGACCGTACGCCCGCTCAGCACGACGGCGCGGGACGTCCGGCGGGCGGGAGCGACGGGGATCGGGGTGTCGAACCGCAGCAGCTCCTCGACGGCGTCCCTGGCGAGCTCGGGGGAGTTCCGCAGCAGCGTCGCCTGATCGGGGTGGCCTTGGAGGGCGTGCAAGGCGTTGGCGAGGAACGCCTCGGTGGTCGCGAGGGCCGGCGCGGCGAACTCCTCCGCGCCGTGCGCGAGCGTGAACGCCTCGGCCGCCGTGGCCGCGACCGACCGCGCGAACGTGGCGTCGTCGGCGTCGAGCACCTCGAGCGTGCTCAGCGTGATCACCGGCCTGGCGAGCTTCACGGCGTGCGCGATAGCCCGTCTGGGTAACGGTTCCGGGTGATCGGACTCCAGGTCGAGCACTGTGAGTACGTCGTCGTAACGGGTGATGCACCAGCCACCGATGTCGGCGTCGAAGTGCACCGGCGAGCGTTCCCTGAGAAGGCGGAACCTCGCGTGGCGTTCAGCGGTGCTGGAGTGCATGGTTCCTGACACGTGGCCGGAACCGATCCGGTTCGGATGTGTGGCGGTGGACACCCGTGCGGCGACAACGGAGGATGCGGGCGTGAAGGAAGAGCTGAAGTGGGTTCCGTCGACCGTTGACGTCACGCGCCCGAGCGTCGCGCGGATGTACGACTACTACCTGGGCGGCTCGCACAACTTCGAGGCCGACCGCGCCGCAGCCAAGCAGGTTGAATCGATCTTCCCCGGTGTCGCCCAGAGCGCGCAGGCGAACCGCTCGTTCCTGCGCAGGGTCGTCCGCCACCTGATGGCGCAGGGCGTGGACCAGTTCCTCGACCTGGGCTCCGGCATCCCGACCGTGGGCAACGTCCACGAGATCGCCCAGCACGACGACCCGAACGCACGCGTGGTGTACGTCGACTTCGAACCGGTCGCCGTCTCGCACAGCAACGCGCTGCTCGCCGACAACCCCAACGCCAACGCCGTCCTCGCCGACCTGCGCGCCACCTCGACGGTCCTCGCCGCCGCCCGCGAGACCCTCGACTTCAGCCGCCCGGTCGGCGTGCTCATCATCGCCGCGCTGCACTTCATCCAGGACACCGACAGCCCGTACGAGGCGATCGCCGAGTACATGGCCGCGCTGCCGTCCGGCTCGCACCTCGCGATCACCCACGCCACCTGGGACACGCTCTCCGACCAGGAGAAGGCGGAGGCGGCGGAGATCGCCAAGATCTACAGCAGCTCCGACAACCAGCTCAAGATGCGCACGCACGCCGAGGTCACGAAGTTCTTCGACGGCATGGAACTGCTGGAGCCGGGCGTCGTCGCGGTCAACGACTGGCGCCCGGACTCCTTCGACGACGCCCACGTGGGCATCTACGGCGCCGTCGCCCGCAAGCCCTGAAGCAGCCTGTCCCTGATCTCGTTGGTCTCGCGGTCGGTGAGGGTGCGCTCCGGCGCCCTCATCGTCACGCGGAGGAGCACGTTCTTCTGACCGGGTTCGGCGTTCAGCCGTTCCCGGACGTGCGCGGGCAGATCCTCGGTGCGCGTCTCGCTGAGGATCTCGATCTCCTCGACGACGTCCTCCGGTACCAGCGCGCGGATGCGGTCGCCGAGCGTTTCGACGTCGTCGTGGCCGTTCGCCATGATCGAGACGTCCCTGATCGCGGCCGGGTGTTTCGAGATCGGCCGGTAGGGGCTCAGGTCCAGCATCTGGGTGGCGATGCGCGGGTCCTCGTTGCGCAGCAGGCGGATGTCCGGGATCTCCTTGCGCAGCATCAGCACGCGGTCGAGCCCCAGCCCCATCGCGAGGCCGTGCGGGTGGT
The DNA here is from genome assembly GCF_050936595.1 of Lentzea sp. CA-135723. NCBI lineage: Bacteria > Bacillati > Actinomycetota > Actinomycetes > Pseudonocardiales > Pseudonocardiaceae > Lentzea > Lentzea sp. CA-135723. The sequence continues at coordinate 7,418,985 of NZ_JBNJMK010000001.1, forward strand.
GCTTGAGGACGTGCCGCGCCGCCCTGCCGCACTCACCGATCTCCACCCACTCACCGTTGTGCTCCACGTCGATCTGCTTGCCGTGTGTGGTGTACGGGTGCACGGCGTCGATCGTGCGATAGCGCTTGCCGGGCAACAGAGTCGTGACGACGTCGTGGATGAGGTCATCGAGCGGTTCCTCGTTCGTGCTGATGCGCCAGACGTCGAGCTGGTGCGGGGTGCCGGTGTGCAGCCGGTCGACCGTGTCACGGCGGTAGACCAGGCCGGGACAGAGCAACGTGACGTCCGGCGTGGCGTGCTTCAGCGCGGGCGGGATCATCGCCGACGTGTGGCTGCGCAGCATGCACGTCTCGCTGACGTACCTGGTGTAGCGGGCTTCCCTGGTCACGGCGTCCGCCGGGTAGCCGAGGAGTTCGTAGTTGTGCTCGACCGGCACGACCGGGTGGTGGCGGACGGTCCGCGGGTTGTGCAGGACCTGGCTCAGGGCGTCGATCAGGAGCTGGAGAGCGTGCGGGCCCTGCGCGGGATCGGTGAGATCGCGGACGTTCAGGGCGTGCACGAGTTCTTCGGTGCGGTACATGGGGATTCCCCGTTCTGGTCGGTGTGGGATGCGGAGTCCCCCGACCGACAGGGAGTTTCAGGCGCGCGCCACCCACGCAGGTCGGGGGCGGCTAAATCGCGTCACGGCACCAGGCTAGCGCGGCCAGTCAAGGCGATAGCTCGGACGGGTGAGGGACTCACCGACCTGCTAACGGGGTGGTGGCTGGTCTCTGAAGCGCCGAGCAAGCCGGCTGCTGCCTGAGGCCGCCGGCTTCCAACTGGATCGAAACCGTTGCCTGCGAAGACAAGTCTCATGCCGTCGTGTGGCTTGCCGCGGGCATGGCGGTGTTGTTGATCGTCGCGATAGCACTCGCCGGTCGGCCCTCGCGGCAGCAGGCCACGGCTTCCGGACAGAGCTCGTCCGCCGTCACGACGACTACGACGACACGGATGTGGATGGACATCCGGGACGGCAGTCGCACGCGCACCTTGACGATCAGTGCGACGGGAGCGTGGACGTTGACGGTCGGCGACATCGACATGGCCAAGGTGGCGAACGCGCCGCTGTCGGGCAACGGGGACACCGTGCCGTTCGACGGACCGGCGCTGGTCCAGGTCTCGTCGAGCGGAGCCTGGACCATCACGCCGTCCTGAGCACCGGCTACTCCGGCGGTGTCAGCCGCAAATCCGGATCCACCGGCGGCACGCCGTCGAACGGCCCGTCGTCCTTCAGCCGTCCGACGTGGTCGAGTGCCACCTCGATGTCGGCGCGGAACGGGTCGCCGTCGGCCGGCGGGGTGCGGAACCAGTCGTGCAGCTCTGCCGGGATCTGGAACCGCTCCAGCAGGTCGTCGTAGAGGGCGTCGCGGTCGGCGGCCTGGACGCCGAGCTCCTGGTACTCGCGCAGGGCCATGCGCAGGCGGATCCAGCGGTAGCGGTCGGTGTTCTGCTGCTGTTCGAACCGTTCGCGCAGCAGGTCGCCCGCCTTCTGGCCGCGCAACGCCAGCCGTTTGATGGTGGCCGGTGGCATGAAGAGGTTCGAGCCGCCCTCGTCGTCGGACTGGCGGACGTGCGCGATGCGGCCGCGGTAGCCGGGTAGCGCGGACTGCATGGTGTCGCGCCAGTCCAGGAACGTGTCCAGGATGGACACCAGGAAGCGCGGCATCGAGTTCAGCGCCGCGTAGTGCGTGCCGGAGGTCGAGGCGTCCTGCTCCGGCAGCCACACCTCGTTCGTGTCGCCCGGCGGGTAGGGCTGCAGGCTCAGGCCGAACGTGGGCCAGCGCGGCAGCAGCGCGTCGAAGAAGTGGATCGGGAAGTTGCTGGTGATGCCGCCGTCGGAGAACCAGTGCACGCGGCCGTCACGGCACAGCGGCACGGCGGCGATCAGGCCGGGGAACGACAGCGACATCCGCACGGCGAGCACGACCGGCAGCCGGTCGCGGTCAGGCAACGCGCGCAACGGCATGTGCTCGTGCAGCGGGCACTTCTCAGCCTGAGGTGCGCCGTTGAGCTGTTCGACCACGCGGCCCGGCAGCACGTACCCGAGACACTGCTCGCAGTACTGCCACTCCTCCTTGAACGGCAACCGGTACGGCCGCCCCTCCGACAGGTCCGTCGTCATCAGCACGAGGTTGATGTCCCCGAGGTCGCCGAACGTCAACGCCTCGTCCGTGCCGGCGAGGTCGTCCAGCCGGTCGGCGATCCAGTCGGCCAGCGGCGGCACCCCGGTCGAGCGCGGCACGCCCGCCATCCGGTCGAGCCACGACGGCCGGTAGTCGCCGGTGCCGGGCACGAGTCCGAAGTGGATGGACCGCGCGTTGTCCTTGAGGAACTGCTGCATCGCGTACCCGTACGTGACGATCAGCGCGCTCACCGCCGCCAACGTCAGCACCAGCCACACCAGCAGCACGATCGCCGCCGTCGCGTAATGCCTGCTGAAAGCCAGCCCGAGCACCAACGGCACCAACGCGAAAACCGCCGCGGGCCAAGGCAAACTCGACCGCAACGGCCACAGCACGATCACCAGGCACGCCACCGCGACGAGCGTGACCACGACCGCGAGCCACCCCGGATAACCGGACGGCGCGAGCCACGCCGAGTACAGCACCGGCCCGCCGAGCCACAACAACGCCATCAGCGCCAGCACGCCCTTGGCCCGCAACCCGACCGCACCCAGCAACGCGAAGAACAGGCACGTGATCGCACTACGGCCCGTGGTCTCGCGCTTCTGCATGGACGCCACCACGATCCGATACAACGCACGCGTCTTCTCGGCCGGCTGGAACAGCTGCGCCATCCGCCACCGCTCCGCGCCCTCGCCGGACGTGAACCAGTCGATCAGCCCGGCGAGCTTGTCGAACCCGCCTCTGCCGCGCCCCCGCTCGGCCGCCGCCGTGAAGCCCGCGGCGATCGCCCCGGCGGACGCGCCGCCGATCTGCTTGAACTCGTAGTGGCGGGCCAGCGAGGCGACCGCGAGCGGGTACACGACACCGCTGGTCGTGCCGCCCCGCATGGTCAGGTCGCAGTAGCGGTCGTACTCCATGTGCTGATGATCGCGCGATCGGACGCATTCGTCGCCGAAGTTCACTCGGACGCCGCAGATCCCTGTTTGGATGACGGGCATGACCGCGTACGACGTCGCCCGGAAGCTGCCTGACATCCCGAAGTTGCGGGCGCTGTGCCGTGCGCTGGCCGCGATGGACGCCTTGCTGGATCCCGACGAGGACTACCGGTACCACCTGTACGACGCCGAGTGGGCGCCCGGCCAGGAGACGGCGTCCATGCAGGACGGTTCGGGCAACGAATACTCGATCACGTTCACCTCAGCAGGGGCGTACGTGCGCGGGTTCGACCACGAGTCGAAGATGAGCCCTTACGGCAACGACAGGGACCATCGGTGGCCCGGTGTCGTCGACTCCGTGCCGGACGTCTTCCGCACCTGTGTGCAGGAACCGGCTTTCTGCGGCGACGACGACCTGCCGCGCGCCACGGTGTGTCTGTGGCGCGAGCACGGTGACACGGTCTGGCGGCACGGTGACATCGAGTTTCCCGGCAACGGTCACGACGACGGGGCCGACTGGATGTTCGCCCTGCTCACCGACGGCACGCCCGAGGCGTACCAGAAGTGGGCGCAGGACTACTACGAAGAGCCGGTCGACCTCGCCGTCGTGCAGCGCGTCTTCGCTCAGTTCGCCGGCTGACGTTCCACCGTCAGCCACCACGAGATGACGTCCTGCGCCACCTCGGTCACCGGCTGGTCGGCCAGCACGACGTAGTCCTCGATCCACGACGACGCGTACAGGTCGGCCAGCTCCTCGGCGCGTTCGACGTGCCACCGCAGGTCGGCCTCGCCGTGGTGCCGCCGCGCGAGCCGTTCCCGGATCACCGGCAGGTCCGCCTTCAACCGGCACACGTTGAGCTTGCCGCCGATCGCGGACGCGTAGCGCGCACGGTCCTCCCGGCTCTCCAGCACACCGGCGAGCACGATCCGCTGCACGCCCGCCTCGACGTAGTTGCGCACCACGGCCTGCAGGTTCCTCAGCTGCAGCTCGAAGTGGAACGGGTCGTCGGACGGCGGCGGCCAGCAGGCGGACAGCCAGTCGAGGTCGATCACCGCGTGCGGCACACCGGCCTCGGCCAGCCGGTCGCCCACGGCCTCGGCGACCGTCGTCTTGCCCACCCCGACCGGCCCCGTGATCAGCAGCGCCTTCACCCGGCCACCTCGGCCAGCTGAGCCGGCGTGCCTGCCATGATCACCCGGACGTGCTCGGTCACCTTCTCCACCGGCCAGTCCCACCAGGCGATCCGTTCCAGCAACTCCACATCCGCGTCGCCGTACCGCATCTTGATCAACGATGCCGGGTTGCCGCCGACGATGCCGTACGCCGGAACGTCCGACACCACAACGGATCCGGCCGCGATGATCGCGCCGTTGCCGATCCGCACGCCAGGCATGATCAGGGCGTTGTAGCCGATCCAGACGTCGTTGCCGACCACCGTGTCGCCCCGCGAAGGCGCTCCCAAGGCGATGTCGAGGGTCTTCTCGCCCCACACTCCGCCGAAGATCGTGAACGGGAACGTCGACACGCCCGCCATGCTGTGGTTGGCGCCGGACATGATGAACCGCACGCCCTCCGCCAGTGCGCAGTAGCGCCCGATGACGAGCTTCTCCGCACCGAAGTTGTAGAGGACGTTGCGGCGTTCGAACTCCTCGGCGTGAAAGGGATCGTCGTAGTAGGTGTACTCGCCGATCTCGATCTGCGGGTTCTTCACCAACGGCTTGAGCAACACCGTGCGCGCGTAGTCCGGCAACGGGTAGAGGTTGTCGGGCGAGGGAATCGTCACGGCGCTCCGATCGGCTCTTCGCTGAACTGGGTGCGGTACAGCTTGGCGTAGTGGCCTTCCTTGGCCAGCAACACTTCATGCGTACCACGTTCGACGATCCGACCGGCGTCGACGACGAGGATCTGGTTCGCCGCCCGGATGGTCGACAGCCGGTGCGCGATGACCAGCGACGTCCGTCCGGCCAGTGCCTCGACCAGCGCCTCCTGCACCGCCGCCTCCGACCGCGAGTCGAGGTGCGCGGTGGCCTCGTCCAGGATCACCACGCGCGGTTTGGCCAGCAGCAGCCGCGCGATCGTCAGCCGTTGCCGTTCGCCGCCGGACAACCGGTAGCCGCGTTCACCGACGACCGTGTCCAACTGGTCGGGCAACGACGACACGAGGTCGGCGAGCCGGGCCCGGCCGAGCGCGTCCCAGATCTCCTCGTCGGTCGCCGCGGGAGCCGCGAGGCGCAGGTTCGCGCCGATCGACTCGTGGAACAGGTGCCCGTCCTGCGTCACCATGCCCACGGTCGCGCGGATCGAGTCGAACGACAGGTCGCGAACGTCCACACCGGACAGCCGGACCGTGCCGGAGTCCGCGTCGTACAGGCGGGGGACCAGCGACGCGATCGTGGACTTGCCCGCACCCGACGCGCCGACCAGCGCGATCAGCGACCCCGGCTCGGCCGTGAAGGACACGCCACCGAGGATCTCCTCGCCACCGCGGGTGTCGAGCGACGCCACCTCTTCCAACGACGCCAGCGACACCTTGTCCGCGGACGGGTAGGCGAACTTCACGTCGGAGAACTCGACCCGCACCGGGCCGTCCGGCACGGGAGTCGGCTCCGGCTTCTCCTCGATCAACGGCGGCAGGTCCAGCACCTCGAAGACCCGCTCGAACGACACCAGCGCCGTCATCACGTCCACTCGTGCGCCGGCCAACGCCGTCAACGGCGCGTAGAGCCGCGTCAGCAGCAGTGCGAGCGTCACGATCGTGCCGGGTGCCATCTGCCCCTCGAACACGAACCAGCCACCGAGCCCGTAGACCAACGCCAGCGCCAACGACGACACGAGCGTCAACGCCACGAGGAACAGCCACTGCGCCACGGCCGTCCGCACGCCGATGTCCCGCACGCGCCGAGCGCGCGCACCGAACTCCGCGCTCTCCAAGTCCGGACGCCCGAACAGCTTGATCAGGGTCGCGCCGGGAGCCGAGAACCGCTCGGTCATCTGCGTCGTCATCATCGAGTCGAGGTTCGCCGCCTCGCGGTGCATCGACGCCAAGCGTTTGCCCATCCGCCGCGCGGGGATCAGGAAGATCGGCAGCAGGACCATCGCGAGCACCGTGACCTGCCACGACAGCGTCAACATCACCGCGAGGGTCAGCACCAGCGCGATCACGTTCGTGACCACCCCGGAGATCGTCTCGGAGAACGCCCGCTGCGCCGCGATCACGTCGTTGTTCAGCCGCGACACCAACGCCCCGGTGCGCGTGCGGGTGAAGAACGCGACCGGCATCCGTTGCACGTGGTCGAAAACGGCCTGCCGCAGCCGCAGGATCAGGTCCTCGCCGACCCGCGACGACTGCCACCGCTCGGCCAGCGAGAACCCGGCCTCCAGCACCGCCACGCCGGCGATCGCCAGCGCCAGCCACACGACCAGCCCGAAGTCCTTGCCCGCGATGATCGTGTCGACCACCCGCCCGGCGAGCACCGGGGACGCCACCGCGAGCACCGCGGCCACCGCCGAGGTGGCCAGAAGTCCGTACACGGCACGGCGTTGCGGCCGTGCGAACCGGGCGACACGCTTCAACGTCGCCCGGCTCACGCGGCGGCTCTTCTCGTCTTGCATCGCGCTTTCGAGCGCGTACCAGGCGTTGAAGTCGATGTTCATGACGACCAGTCTCGAACCTCGACCTACAACGAGGTCAAGCCGTTTTCAGGAACTCGTCCACCTCGGCGAAGACCGCCGCACGCACTGGGGCAGGCGACAGGAACAGGTCGTGCATGCCCGCCTTGACCTCCACGACCTTGACCGAGGAGCCGATCTTCGGACCCCACTTGCGCATGCCCTCGACGTCGAGGACCGCGTCGGCCTTCGACACGTCCTCGCTCCACTCCTTGGCGTTCAACATGCTCCTGTCCGAGTGCAGCACCAGCACGGGCACCCGCACGTCGAGTCCCTTGTGGACCTTCTCCTGGCCCAGCAGCACGGCCCGGATCCAGCCGGCGAGCACCGGGAAGCCCGCCAGCGGCTTCCACTTCAGGTCGAAGTCCCACTCGCCGTTGCGCGAGTTGTGGATCGCCGCCCCGTACGCCTCGCCGAGGTTCGCGCGGATCTTCACCTTCGGCGCGACACCGCCGAGCACCTTCACGATCTGCCGCACCAGCGGCGGTTCGACGACGTCGAGCCACGGGCTGTTGAGCACCAACGCGTCGATGAGGTCGCTGGAACGCCGTTCGTGCGCCCACAACGACGTGGTGAGCCCACCGGTCGAGTGACCCATGAGCACCACACGTGAGTGCTCTTCACGAATCTTCGCGATCGCGGCGTCGATCTCCTCGAAGTACACCGAGATGTCGGTCGTGTAGTTCGGCAGCTCGCCATCGCGCAGCGACCGTCCGTAACCGCGCAGGTCCACGGCGTAGAAGTCGTAGCCCTGGGCCGTGTAGTGCTCGGCCACGTGCTCCTGGAAGAAGTAGTCCGCGAATCCGTGCACGTAGAGGATCGCGCCGCGGTCGTTGGCCACCGCGCGACGGCGGACCAGGGTGGCTGAGGCCCCGCCGCGCAGGGGGAGGACCGTGGTGTCTTCGTCGCTGCTCACCGCGCAAGTTTGCAACGGTCTGGAGCCGATTCCGTGCAGCCTTGTCCGGATCGTGTCTAACCTGGGGGCATGACGGGGGAAGTCGAGCAGTCATCCAGGGTGCGGTTCCCGGGCATCAGCCCGCGCGCCTACGAACATCCGGCCGACCGCGGTGCCCTTGCGGTGCTGCGCGCCGTGCCTGCCGTCGCACCGATCGTCAAGGCGGTCGCGGCGGCGTTCTCCGAGCGCGGGGAACGCCTGGTCCAGGTGGCGTCGTCGGTGAAGGTCGGTCCCAAGCAGTTCCCCGACCTGCACCGGTTGCGGAACGAGGTCGCGTCGACGTTCGACCTGGAGGAGGTGCCGGACCTCTTCGTGCGGCACTCGCCGGAGGTCAACGCCTACACGCTCGGCATCGACAAGCCCTTCATCGTGCTGAACTCCGCTCTGGTGGACCGGTTCGACCGGGAGCAGCTGCGGTTCGTCCTCGGTCACGAGCTGGGCCATGCGATGTCCGGCCACGGGCTCTACAACACGATCCTCTACCGGCTGCTGGGTCTGCGGCACACGCTGGGCTGGAACGTGGCCGGCACGCTGGCCCTGCGCGCGGTGATCGCGGCGCTCTACGAGTGGCAGCGCAAGACCGAGCTCTCGTGCGACCGGGCCGGCCTTCTCGCGGGCCAGGACCCGCAGGCCGCGCTGAGGGTGCACCTCGCGTTCGCCGGTGACACGGGCGACCAGGTCGACATCGCGTCGTTCCTGGAGCAGGCCAAGGAGTACGAGGGCGAGGACATCCGCGACAGCTACCTGAAGCTGGTGGACATCGAGCGGCGCAGCCACCCGCTGGTCGTCGTCCGTGCCGCCGAGCTGCAGCGCTGGGGCGCGAGCGAGGAGTACCGCGAGATCCTCACCGGCACGTACCCGCGCCGCGAGGACGACCGGCCGACGACGAACCTGACCGACGACATCAAGGGCGCCGCCCGCTCGTACAAGGAGTCCATGAACAACTCCGCCGACCCGCTGATCAAGACGATCAACGACATCGGCGAGTCGCTCGTGGGCGCCGCGGGCAAGCTCTGGAGCAAGGTTGCTCCGAACGGCTCAGCGGAGTAGCTACCATCTGGAGTCATGAGACGACTCCTGGTGTTGGTTCTCTCCGCTCTGCTCGCCTCAACGGGCACCGCCGCCGCCGACGAGCAGGTCGTCGGCGGCGAGCGGGCGTCCATCAAGGCCAACCCGTGGGCCGTCTACCTGGTCGACGACCGCGGCCTCCAGTTCTGCGGCGGCACGATCGTCGCCCCCGCGAAGGTCCTCACCGCGGCCCACTGCGCCATCGGCCGCGCACCCCGCGAGGTGCAGGTCGTCGCCGGCCGCGAGGACAAGCAGGACCGCCAGGCGGGCGTGGTCGCCTCCGTCGCGGACATCTGGATCCACAAGCAGTACGTCTCCGCCGACGCGGGCGAGGACGTGGCCGTCCTGACGCTGAAGGACGCGCTCCCGTACGAACCGCTCCCGCTGGCCGAGCTGACCGACCGCGCCCTCTACCAGCCGGGCACCGAACTGCGCGCCCTCGGCTGGGGCCGCACCGCGGAGAACGGCAAGACCTCCCGCTACCTCATGCAGGCCACCGTGCCGGTCCTCGCCGACGCGTTCTGCGTGGACACCTACCCGCAGTTCCAGCGGACCGACATGTTCTGCGCGGGCTACGAGGGCGGCAAGGTCGACACCTGCCAGGGCGACTCGGGCGGCCCGATCGTGGCCGACGGCAAACTGGTCGGCGTCACCTCCTGGGGTGAAGGCTGCGCCCGGAGGAACAAGCCGGGCGTCTACGTCCGGATTGCCCGCTACGCCAAGGACCTTCACCCGGTGGTGGACGCTTCCCCGCCAGGAGTTGTCCAGCCCTGATCGCCCCGGTACTCCTGAGCCCATGCGACTGCCGGCGGTTCTGCTCCTGCTCGTGACCGCGGCGACCTCGGCGCACGCCGAGCCCAGGATCGTGGGCGGCGAGGTGGTGACCTCGCCGGCCGAGGCGCCGTGGACGGTGGCCCTGACAACGGAGTCGGGCTACCAGTTCTGCGGCGGCGCGCTACTGGCCCCGGAACAGGTGGCCACGGCAGCGCACTGCGTCAAGGACCGGGAGCCTGCCTCGATCAAGGTCGTGGGCGGGCGCCTGAACCTCAACGAGCCCACCGGCGCGACCACCACGGGCAGGTCCTACCGACTGGCCGAGGGCTACGTGACCCCGTCCCGCGGCAAGGACGTCGCCCTGCTGACCCTGGCCGACCCGCTCCCGCAGGCGACCCTGCCACTGGCCGAGTCCACTGTGCACATGCCGGGCACGGTCGGCACCGTGTACGGCTGGGGCCGGCAGGCGGAGACCGACCCGAACAAGAGCCCGTTGCTGCACAAGGCCTACGTCCCGATCTGGCCGGACCAGCAGTGCGCCGCGACCTACGCCCGCTACGACGCGGAGGCCATGTTCTGCGCGGGCTACCCGGACGGCGGCATCGACGCGTGCGTGGACGACTCCGGCGGCCCGTTCGTGGTCGACGGCAGGCTGGCAGGCGTCGTCTCGTGGGGCATCGGCTGCGCCCGCCCGAACGCGCCAGGCGTCTACACGAGGGTCACGACGTACCTGAAGCCGAACTGACCTCAGAGCACCAGGCCGACCGACATCGTCAGGAACACCGCCGCGCAAACAGCGTCGAGCGCGGTGGAGACCCCAGGCCGCTTCAACCGCCCGGCCACCGAGGAAGCCGCCAGCACGATCATCAGCTCCCACACCGCCGCCAGCCCGAGGAACACCACGGCGAGCAGGGCGAGCTGAGGCGCCGGTTCACCCGATCCGATGAACTGCGGCAGGAACGCCAGCGAGAACAGGATCATCTTCGGGTTCGTGATGTTGGTCAGGAAGCCCTGCCGGAACGGCCGCGCGCTCATGACCTCTTCCGGCTCGCCGCCGGAGCGCTTGATCAGCCCGCGCGTGATGGAAACCGCCAGGTAGAGCAAGTACCCGGCGCCGACCCACCGCAGCGCCACGAGCACCATCGGATACCGGGCGAGCACCACCCCGAGCCCGGAGATCACCAGGCCGACCTGCACCGCCGCGGCCGAGTGGATCCCGCCCAGGGCCAGCAGCCCGGCACGTGTCCCGGACCGCAGTGACGTGCGCAGGAGCAGGAACGCGTCCACGCCGGGGGTCACGATGACGACCGCGCACGCGATGAGGAAGGCCGGAACCTGGCTGAAGTCGAACAACACCGTCAATACCCCCGTGATCTATGCCACTGACCGCAAAATCTCCGGCCGAACGGAAAACTAGCACAAGAATCTCCGGTTTTGACGCCGTCCTAGCGCGATCGCTACCGTTGGTGACCGATCGTCCACCTGGCGCAACGAGGAGTGGTCCGTGAGGGGTAAGCGGCTTGCCGTGCTGGTAGCGGTGATCGCGCTGGTCAGCGGCGGTACGACGGCCGATGCGATCGTTGGGGGGACACCCGCGCGGGTGGCGGACACCCCGTGGGTTGTGGCGATCACCACCACGGACGGTCAGCTGATCTGCGGCGGCGCGCTCGTCGCCGAGAACAAGGTCATGACGGCCGCGCACTGCGTCACGCTCAAGGGCGTGCTCGGCAAGAACCAGCGCCCGCCGGAGCAGCTCCGGGTCGTGGCGGGCCGCACGGACCTGCGCGACAAGGCCGAAGGCGTCGACGCGGCGGTGAGCAGCGTGTGGCGGCACCCGGACTACGTCGAGGTCACCAAGGGCGACGACGTGGCGATCCTGACGCTCGCGCAGCCGGTGCCCTACCGGACGATCGCGCTCGGCGAGGTCGGGGACGACGGCGTGGTGCTCGGCTGGGGGCGCACGGCGGAGAACGTGCCGCCGGCCATGACGCTGCGCAAGGTGACGGTGCCGATCCTGTCCGACTCCGAGTGCCTGCTCAAGGAACCCGACTACCGGCCGGGCGCGATGCTGTGCGCCGGGCGGGGTGGCCGGGACGCGTGCACCGGCGACTCGGGCGGGCCGCTCGTCGTGCGCGGCCGGCTCGCGGGGGTCGTGTCGTTCGGCCGAGGCTGCGCACGGCCAGATGAACCTGGTGTCTACACCCGGCTCGCGAACTACCGGCAGACGCTGGGCTTCTGATATCCACGACCAGGTGCGAACCACACAGTTTCCCGCCACCCTGCGGCGGCAGTGGGGCCTCGACCTGAGCCCCGACCAGCTCTACGCGATCCTGCGCCTGCGGCAGGACGTCTTCGTCGTGGAGCAGAACTGCGTCTACGCCGACGTCGACGGCCGCGACCTCGACCAGGGCACCCGGCACTTCTGGCTGGAAGCGGAAGGCTCGCACGAGCCGCTCGCGTACCTCCGGCTGCTCGAAGACCCCGACGGCACGCTCCGGATCGGCCGCGTCGCCACCGCGCGCATGGCCCGCGGCCGCGGGTACAGCCGCCGGCTCATGCAGGCGGCGATCGCGGACATCGGCAGCACACCGGCGGTGCTCGACGCGCAGACGTACGTCGCCGACTTCTACGCGTCGTTCGGGTTCGTGGCCGAAGGGGCCGAGTTCATCGAGGACGGGATTCCACACCTGCGGATGCGGCGCTCTCCCTGATCACGCGCACCGCGCGCTCGATGTCGGCCTCGGTCAGATCGGCGCGCGCGGTGAGCCGCAGCCTGCTGATCTGGTCCGGCACCGACGGCGGCCGGAAGCAGCCGACGACCACACCGCTCGTGCGGCACGTCTCGGCCCACCGGAACGCCTGCTCCGGTCCCGGCGCCCGCACGCTCACGACGGCCGCGGTCGGCGTGCTGACCTGGAACCCGGCCTCCTTCAGCCGGTTGCTCAGGTCGTGCGCCACGGTCAGCGCGCGCTCGGGACGGTCCGGCTCCTCGCGCAGGATCCTGATCGCCGCGAGGGCCGCCGCCGCGCTGCTCGGCGCGAGGCCGGTGTCGAAGATGAACGGCCGGGCGGTGTCGATCAGGTGCTTGACCACGCGCGACGGGCCGAGCACCGCGCCGCCCATCGCGCCCAGCGACTTGCTCAGCGTCAGCGTCGTGATCACGTCCGGCTGCTTGATGAGGCCCGCCTCGGCGACGGCACCGCGGCCACCCGGCCCGACCACGCCCAGGCCGTGCGCGTCGTCCACCACCAGCGCCGCACCGGTCTCCCGGCACACGGCGTGCAGCTCGTTCAGCGGGGCGATGTCGCCGTCGACGCTGAACACCGAGTCCGTGACCACGATCGCGCGCCTCTTGCCGCGGGTCTCCAGCGCGTGCCGGACCTTGCCGACGTCGCAGTGGTCCGCGACGACGACGTCGGCCTTCGACAGCCGCGTGCCGTCGATCAGCGAGGCGTGGATGTGCTGGTCGGCGACGATCGCCGTGCCGGGGCCGGACAACGCCGTGACCGCGGCGAGGTTCGCCATGTAGCCGCTGCTGAACACCAGCGCGGACTGCGAGCCGCAGAAGTTCGCGAGCTCGAACTCCAGCTCGGCGTGCAGCTCGGTCGAGCCCGTGACCAGGCGCGATCCCGTGGCGCCCGCACCCCACTTCAGCGTGGCGGCCGCGGCGGCACCGGCGACGCGCTTGTCCTTGGCGAGCCCGAGGTAGTCGTTGCTCGCGAGGTCGAGGTCCGCCGAGTCCGACGTGCGCGGCCGCAGGCGCCGGCTCAGACCGGCCTTGGCTCGCGCTTCAGAGCGGACGTCGATCCAGTCGAACGTCGACTCACCAGGACTGGAAATCGCCTCAGTTGTGCTCACGGTCACCGCCTGAGTCTCCCATCCGCCCGCTAGCGTGCCGCTCGTGGACCTGTTCACCTTCACGCGCGCCGAACTCACCTCTCCGGTGCAGTTCCTCGGCGGGCGCTGGGTGGTGTCCGACTACGACGACGTGCGCGCCGTGCTGGCCGATCCCGTCACCTACCTGCCCGACAACGCGCTGACCGCCGTGACGCCGGTGGCCCCGGCGGCGTTGCGGTCACTGGTCAGGGCGCGCTTCTCGCTCCCGCCGACGCTCGCGAACAACGGGGCGGAGTCCCACGCCGGACTGCGGCGGCTCGTGGCGTCGTTCTTCACGGCCGCGCGCGTCGCCGCTGCGGAGCCTCGCATCCACGAACTCGTTTTGGAACGCCTGGGTGGCACGGATCTCAGCCAAATGGATCTTGTATCGGACCTCGCCTGGGACCTGCCCGCGATCGTGCTGATGGAGCTGCTCGGCCTGCCCAATGTCGACATACCGACTTTGAAGCGGTGGAGCTCGGGGTCGCTGGAGTTCTTCTGGGGCGACATCACCCGCGAACGCCAGCTGGAGCTGGTCGGCGACGTCGGCGACTTCCACCAGTGGCTGATCAAGCGCTACCACGCCCGCGACGGCGAGCTGTTCTGCGCGCTGGCCGACGCCGGCGTGTCCGCGGAGGACTCCGCCGGTCTCTGCTACTTCCTGCTGATCGCCGGCCAGGAGACCACGACCCAGCTGCTCTCGACGGCGTTGCGCCGGGCGTTGCAGGACCGGGACCTGTGGGCGCGGCTGCCGGAGCCGGGCGTCGCGGAGGCGTTCGTCGAGGACGTGCTGCGGACCGAGACGCCCGTCGTGACGTGGCGGCGACTGACCGCGCGTGAGGTCGTTCTGTCCGGTGTGCGCGTTCCCGCCGGTGCGGAGCTCGTGTTGTTGTTGAGCGGTAAGGAGACCGACCCGCGCCATCTGGCGTTCGGGTACGGCCGCCACTTCTGCCTCGGCGCCGGCCTGGCGCGCCTGGAGGCCGCCGTGACGTTGCGCACGGTGGCCGCGCACGAACCGTCGTTGCACCTGGTCGGGCCCAGGCCGGAGTGGCTGAACCTGCTGTCGTTCCGCGCGCCGAAGTCGGTGGCTGTGAGCCGCTGAGCTGAGGTTTGATGCTGGGGTGTTGAACCGTCAGCTTTCCGGAGTCCGCAAGAAGACGCTGCTGGAGTCGCTCGGCCCGGTGCCGGACGTCGACCCCGACCGCTACGGCGACGGCGGCCCGGTGGGTGCGCTGGAGGAGCGGGTCGCCGCGTTGCTGGGCACCGAGGCCGCGCTGTTCGTGCCGACCGGGACGATGGCGCAGCAGATCGCGTTGCGCTGCTGGGCGGACCGCACGCACAACCCGATCGTCGCGATGCACCCGCGGGCACATCCGCTGAACCACGAGGACGACGCGCTGACCGCGTTGTCCGGGCTGCGGCCGATCAGGGTGCGCGACGCCGACGTCGGCACCTGCCCCGAGCCGTTCGGGACGCTGCTGCTGGAGGTGCCGGACCGCGAGGCCGGGTTCGTCCTGCCGGCCTGGGAAGAGCTCGTGTCGGTGGTCGAGGCGGCCCGCGAACGGGACGCGGTCGTGCACCTCGACGGCGCGCGGCTGTGGGAGAGCACGTTCGGGCTGGGCAAGCCGCTGCCCGAGATCGCCGGCCTGTTCGACTCGGTCTACGTGTCGTTCTACAAGTCGCTGGAGGGCATCTCGGGTGCGGCGCTCGCGGGCACCCTGGACTTCGTCGAGCAGGCACGGGTCTGGCGGCACCGCTATGGCGGCATGCTGTTCCAGCAGTGGCCCGCCGCGTTGTCCGCGTTGCACGGCCTGGACACGGTGTTGCCTCGCCTCGGTGCGTACGTCGCGCACGCCAAGGTCGTCGCCGCCGCGATGGACCAGCCCGAACCTCACACGCACCAGTTCGCGCTGCACCTGCCCGGCGACCCGGCCCGGCTCAAGGAGCTGAGCGGGACGTTCCTCGGCGGGTTCTGGCAGGACGGGCCGCTCGCCAAGACCGAGGTGACCGTGGCCGAGCCTGCCCTGGAGTGGACGGCGGACGAGGTCAGGGCGGCGTGGACGGAGTTCCTCGGGTCGATCTAGCGACGTCGCTCACCTGGCTGTTGGACCCCGCCATGCGAAATGCGACGATGCCTGGGCTGTGAGGGGAGCGCGAGGAAGCCGGTGTGACTCCGGCGCCGTCCCGCGACTGTGACCGGCTTTGGACGCCGGAAGTCAGGAACTCGTCCCCCTCTTCACCTGACCGCGGGCGTGGACACCCGAGGAAGGACTTCGCCGAGCATGTTCCCGTTTTCGGCTGTCGTCGGCCATGACGACCTCCGGCTCGCCCTGCTGCTCAACGCCGTGCACCCCGGTATCGGCGGCGTGCTCGTCCGAGGTGAGAAGGGGACCGCGAAGTCGACCATCGTGCGCGCCCTGGCCGCGTTGCTGCCCGAGCTCGACGTCTCGGCCGGGTGCCGCTTCGGCTGCGCGCCCGGGACGGTGGACTGCCCCGACGCGCCGCACGACGGGGTGGAGCGGCGGCCCGCGCGGCTGGTCGAACTGCCCGTCGGCGCCACCGAGGACCGGCTGGTCGGGTCGCTCGACCTGGAGAAGGCGCTGACCGAGGGCGTGCGGGCGTTCCAGCCGGGGCTCCTGGCGGCGGCGCACCGGGGCGTGCTGTACGTCGACGAGGTCAACCTGCTGCACGACCACCTGGTCGACCTGCTGCTCGACGCCGCCGCGATGGGGCGCGCCCACGTCGAGCGCGAGGGCGTGTCGGTGTCGCACCCGTCGCAGTTCCTGCTGGTCGGCACGATGAACCCCGAGGAGGGCGAGCTGCGGCCGCAGCTGCTCGACCGGTTCGGGCTGACCGTGGCGGTGAAGGCCGCGCGGGACGTCGCCGTGCGCACCGAGGTGATCCGCCGCCGGCTCGCCTACGAGGCCGACCCGGCCGGGTTCGCGTCGAAGTGGGCGGACGAGGACCTGGCGTTGAAGCAGCAGATCACCGACGCCCGGTCGCGGCTGGCCGGAGTGTCCCTTCCGGACGGTGAGCTGCGCAGGATCGCCGCCGTCTGCGCCGCTTTCGAGGTCGACGGCATGCGCGCGGACCTCGTGGTCGCCCGTGCCGCGGTCGCCCACGCCGCGTGGCGGGGCGCCGACGCCGTCGAGGAGACCGACGTCGAGACCGCCGTCCGGCTCGCGCTGCCGCACCGGCGGCGGCGCGACCCGTTCGACGAGCCCGGCATCGAGGAGCAGCAGCTCGAGGACGCCATGAAGCAGGCGGCCGAGCACGCCGAGGAGCCGACTGACGAGGGTCCGGACGACGACGGCCCCGGTGGCGGCGAGCTGCCCGAACCGCAGGAAGGCCCCAAGGGCAACGGAAACGCGCCTGCGGACCGTCCGGCACCGGAGCCCTCGCCCGCGTTCAAGGCGCGGCTGCTGGAGGTCCCCGGGGTCGGCGAAGGCGCGCCGGGCAAGCGTTCCCGCGCCCGTGCCCGCACCGGCCGGGTCGTCCGTTCGTCCACAGTGGACGGCAACGGGCTGCACCTGGTCGACACGCTGACGACCGCCGCGCCGCACCAGGCTTCTCGGGGGCGGACTGGGCCTGGACTGCTGCTCACCGCCGCCGACCTGCGCAAGGCCGTGCGCGAGGGCAAGGAGTCGAACCTCGTCCTGTTCGTCGTCGACGCCTCCGGATCGATGGCCGCGCAGAAGCGGATGTCGGCGGTCAGCGGCGCGGTGATCTCGTTGCTGCGCGACGCCTACCAGCGCAGGGACAAGGTGGGCGTGGTGACGTTCCGCGGGCAGACCGCCGAGGTCGCGTTGCCTCCGACGACGTCCGTCGACGCGGCGGCGACCCGGTTGAAGAAGATGCGCACCGGCGGCCGGACCCCTCTCGCCGACGGACTGCTGAAGGCGCACCGCGTGCTGGAGATCGAACGGTTGCGGGACCCGCGCAAGCGCCCCCTGGTCGTGCTGCTGACGGACGGCAGGGCGACCTCGTCCGGCCTCGGCGGCGATCCGACCAAGGACGCGCTGAAGGCCGCCGGGCTGCTGGAGCAGACCGCCGTCGTGGTCGTCGACTGCGAGCAGGGCCACGTGCGCCTCGGCCTGGCGGCGAAGATCGCCGACGCGCTTCAGGGCACCTGCGTGCGGCTCGACCAGCTGTCCGCCGACCACCTCGCCGGCGTCGTCCGGGCCGCGTGAAGGAGAAACCCCAGTGCCCCAAGGACAACCCACCGAGGTCCCGAAGGACGGCCTGACCACCCGGCAGCGCCGCAACCGCCCGTTGCTCATGCTGCACACCGGCGAGATGAAGGGGAAGTCGACGTCGGCGTTCGGCATGGCGCTGCGCGGCTGGAACCAGGGCTGGGACATCGGCGTGTTCCAGTTCGTGAAGTCCGCCAAGTGGAAGGTGGGCGAGGAGTCCGCGTTCAAGGCGCTCGGCCGGCTGCACGACGAGACCGGCGAGGGCGGTGCCGTCGAGTGGCACAAGATGGGCGAGGGCTGGTCCTGGACCCGCAAGCAGGGCACCGAGGACGACCACGCCTCCGCCGCGCGGGAGGGCTGGGCGGAGATCGCGCGCCGGCTGGCGTCGGAACGGCACGGGTTCTACGTGCTGGACGAGTTCACCTACCCGCTGCACTGGGGGTGGATCGACGTGGACGAGGTGGTGTCCGCGCTGGTCTCGCGGCCTGGGCACCAGCACGTGGTGATCACCGGGCGGTACGCGCCGCAGAGGTTGGTGGACGCGGCGGACCTCGTGGTGGAGATGACGAAGGTCAAGCACCCGATGGACGCCGGGCAGAAGGGGCAGCGGGGGATCGAGTGGTGAGTGGACCGTTCACGGGCTTCGTCTCCGGGCAGTCGGGGGACCGGGTGGCGAGTGGACCGTTCACGCGCCTCCTCGCCTTCGGGCAGCGGGCGGACCGGGTGGTGAGTGGACCGTTCAGGGCTTTCGCTTCCGGCCAGTTGGCGGACCAGGCGGTGAATGGACCGCTCACGCGCCCCCTGGCCTTCGGGCAGTCGGGAGACCGGGGGGTGAGTGGACCGTTCAGGGCCTTCGCTTCCGGACAACTGGCCAGCCGGGTGGTGAACGGACCGTTCACGGCCTCTGCTTCCGAGCAACTGGCTGGCCGCGTGACGAACGGACCGTTCACCGGTGCCCTCGCTTGCGGGCAGCCGAGGGATCGGGTGGTGAGTGGACCGTTCACAGCCGTCGCTTCCGGGCAGTCGGCGGATCGCTTGGTGAGTGGACCGTTCACGCGCGCCCTCGCCTTCGGGCAGCGGGGTGCGCGGTGGTGAACCGGCTCGTCATCGCCGCCCCGGCCTCCGGCAGCGGCAAGACCACCGTCGCCACCGGCCTGATGGCCGCGTTGCGCCGCACCGGTTCGCGGGTCGCGCCGTTCAAGGTCGGCCCCGACTACATCGACCCCGGCTACCACTCGCTCGCCACCGGCAAGCCCGGCCGCAACCTCGACCCGGTCATGGTCAGCGAACACCGGATCCCCGGCCTCTTCGCACACGGCGCCAAGGGGTCCGACATCGCCGTGGTCGAGGGCGTCATGGGCCTCTTCGACGGCCGCATCGACACCGCCGGCATCGGCTCCACCGCGCACGTCGCCAAGCTGATCAACGCACCCGTGCTGTTCGTCGTGGACGCGCGCGGGCAGAGCCGGTCGCTGGCCGCGTTGCTGCACGGGTTCCGCGGCTACGACCCGACGGTCCGGCTCGGCGGCGTGATCCTCAACCAGGTCGGGTCGGAACGGCACGAGCAGGTGCTGCGGTCGGCGTGCGACGAGGTGGGGCTCGACGTGCTCGGGGTGCTGCCGCGCGATCCGCAGTTCTCCTTGCCCTCACGGCACTTGGGGCTCGTGACGGCGGCCGAGCACGGTGCCGAGGCCGTCGCCGCCGTGGACGCGATCGCCGCCGCCGTGGCCAAGCACGTGGATCTCGACGCGGTGCGCAGGCTCGCGTCGTCGGTGCCCGCGATGGCCGTGGCGCAGTGGGAACCGGAGGTCTCCCGGGTCGCCGGCGAACCGGTGGTCGCGGTCGCGGGTGGGGCGGCGTTCACGTTCGGCTACGCCGAGCACGTCGAGGTGCTGAAGGCGGCGGGTGCGGCGGTCGCGGTCCTGGACCCGCTGCACGACGAGGACCTGCCGGAGGGCACGGCCGGGCTGGTGTTGCCGGGCGGATTTCCTGAACAGCACGCGGAAGCCCTGTCGGCCAACGCGAAGTTGCGCGCGGCGGTCGCTCGGTTCGCTCGATCGGGTGCGCCGGTGCACGCCGAGTGCGGAGGGTTGCTGTACCTCGCGCGGTCGCTCGACGGGCACCCGATGTGCGGCGTGCTCGACGCCGAGGGGTTCATGACGCCCAAGTTGACCTTGGGCTATCGGGACGCGGTGGCGTCCGCGAGTTCGCCGCTGCACACCCCTGGCAGCCGCGTGACCGGCCACGAGTTCCACCGCACGCAGCTGTCCACACCGCACTCGGACCCGCCCGCGTGGCATTGGCGCGGCGTCGACTCGCGGCCCGTCGCGGAGGGTTTCGTGGTGGGTGGCGTGCACGCGTCGTACCTCCACACGCACCCGGCGGGCGATCCGGAAGCGGTAGCCCGGTTCGTGCGGGCCTGCCACCCGTTCGTGGCCGGAGTGGCAGACGGTACGGTCACCGTCCAAGCCTCTCTCCCCAAACCCCCTGTGGAGCTGTCGTGACGACGACCGGTCGGGTCTCCTTCGTCGGCGCCGGTCCCGGTGCCGCCGACCTCATCACCCTCCGCGGCGCGCGCCGCATCGCGGAGGCCGACGTCGTCATCTGGGCCCCGAGCGCGGTGGACGTCGAGTGCGTCCGCGAGCACGCGCGCGCCGACGCCGACCTGGTCGACTTCTCGCGCGTGACGCAGGAGGAGATCACCGACCTGTACCGCCGCGCCGCCGCGTCGCGCCAGGTCGTCGTGCGCCTGCACGCGGGTGACGCCGCGACCGGCGGTGGCGTGCAGGACCAGCACGACCTGTGCGTCCGCCTCGGCCTCGAGGTCGAGGTGGTGCCGGGCGTGTCCGTCGTCGCCGCGGCGGCCGCCAAGATCGGCCGCGAGCTCACCACGACCGAGGCGTCCTCGACGGTGCTGATCTCGCCGGAGAGCAGCGAGCGCGTCCAGGAGTTCGCGGCGCTGCAGACCACGATGGCCGCGACGGTCTCGGGTGCGCGCACCGGCCAGTTCGTGGAGAAGCTGCTGGCGGGCGGCTACACCGAGGACACCCCGGTCGTCGTCGCGTACAAGGTGAGCCAGGCCGACGAGGTCGTCGTGCACACCACGGTCGGCGCGCTGGAGTCGGTCGTGAAGCAGCACAAGCTGTACCGCCCCACGCTCTTCCTGGTCGGCGCGGCCGTGAAGGCCCCGACCCGCCGCGTCTCGGCCACCGCCACCGCGTCCGCCGACGAACCGCTGCGCGCCGCCCGCCCGACCCGCTGGTCCCGCCGAGCCGCCTCGCGCATCGCGACGCGCACCGACGAGCCGATCCCCGCGGCCGCTCCTGCTGCCGCTCCCGCCGAGTCGAACCCGGCGTGGACGGCGGTCGAGGAAATACAGCAGTCCGTCCGCAAGCCCGTCGAGGAACCGGCCCCGAAGCCGAAGCTGGTCGTCGTCGCGGCCGACAAGCCGAAGCCGCCGACCGTCAACGCCTCCACGGCCACGCCCCGCAAGAGGCAGGCCCGCAAGGCCAGGCGGTCAGCTGACTGATGTCGCTCGAACAGCTGCAGAAGGCAGCCGCCCGCCCCGCCGAGGTCGTCGACGCGGCGGACGGCCTCCGCCCAGCGCTCAACGTGTGCCGGGCCCACTCCACCGTCATCGTGAAACTGGCCGACGGCATCGGCCCGGCCGAGATCGGCGCGGGCCTCGCGGGCTGGCGCAGGACCCTGACCGTGCAGGACGGCGACGACCTGATCCCGATCGACCCGCGCGACGCCGTCACCCGCCGCTGGACCGCCCCCACCGCCGTGCTGTGCCTGGCGGACAACGAGTTCCTCCAGTCCCGCGACGGCTGGGCACTCCCCGACGACTCCTTCGCCACCCGAACCCACGTGCTCGGCGCCGAGGTCCGCGCCTTCGTGCTGGCCCGCCTCGCCCCACGCCCCGGCGTGCTGGTGTGGGACGTCCTGGCAGGCTCGGGCGCGGTAGGCGTGGAGTGCGCGAGGCTGGGCGCCGCCGTGATCGCGGTCGAACCGGACCCCGTGCAGTGCGTGCGCATCATCGCGAACGCCTCCGCGCACGGCGTCGACGTCCGCGTCGAGGAGTCAGAGCTGGACGCGGCCGCGTTGCCGCGTCCCGACGCGGTGTTCGTGGGTCGCGGCAACCTGAGCGCGGTGAAGGCCTCCGCCGCCGTGTCGGCGAAGCGGGTCGTGGTGGCGACGGAGAGCGTGGACGAGATCGTGCCCGCGCGGGACGCGCTGGCGGCGGCCGGGTACGAGGTGGAGGGGGTCCACTGGACCGCGTCGCGCCTGCTGGACTCGGGCTTCGCGCCGGCCGTCCCGGTGACGGTGCTGTGGGGCACGAAGAAGTGAGCGGCCGGTTCGTGCGGCTCGCCGGACGTGAGGGCGCCGCCGGTACGCCTGGGCTTGGGTCGGTGGCCGGGGGATCGGGTGTGAACGGTCCACTCGCGCCGCCTGCTGGGTGTGAAGGTGCCGCCGGTGCGCCCAGCTTCGGGTCGCTGGCTGCGACTGCGGGTGTGAGCGGGCCGTTCGCGCCGCCTGCTGGGCGTGAAGGTGCCGCCGGTGCGCCCAGCTTCGGGTCGCCGGCAGCGAGGGCGGGTGTGAGCGGTCCGTTCGCGCCGCGTGCTGGGTGTGAAGGTGCCGCCGGCGTGCCCAGTTTCGGCTCGGTGTCTGGGAGTGCGGGTGTGAGCGGTCCATTCGTGCGGGCTGTCTGCAGCGGAGGCGTTCTGGCTGTGAACGGTCCACTCGCGCCGCCTGCTCACCGCAGCGCCCTCCTGCCCGCCGCCTTCTCACCGCAACTCGCCCTCGTGCCGCCTGTTCAGCGCGGTGCCCTCAGGGCAGCCGTCTTCCCGCCGCAGCCCAGCCTCGTGTCCTCCACCTCCTCCGCCCCTTCGCCCACCACCTCCACCCCCTTCCAGCCGCCGGGAGCGCGCGCGTGATCGGAGTGTTCGCGGGGCCCGCCCAGCGCGGTGACGCCGCCGACCTGGCCGGCCTCCTCGGTGCCGACGCCGTCGTCCCCGACGGTCCCGTCAAACCCGCCGTCCGCAGTCTCTGGCCCCGCCTCGGCGCCGTCGTGCTGTTCCTCGACGCCGCCACCGCCGTCCGCCTCGTGGCGCCGCTGCTGCGGGACCGGCGGTCCGATCCGGCTGTGGTGTGCGTGGACCCGCACTTCGTCGTGGCGCTGGCGGGTGACGCGGACGTCTTCACCCGGCACGTCGCCGACCTGCTCAACCGCACCGCCGTGGTGACGACCGGGCCGTCCATCGACTCCATGCTGGACGAACTCGTCGAGCAGCTCGACGCCACCGCGGACGGGGACGTCGCCGCCTGCACCGCCGCCATCGAGGCCGGCGAGAAGGTGGTGCTGCGCAACCCGTTGAACTTCCCGCTGCCCGCGCTGCCGCCCAACGTCGTGCCGGGTGGCGAGGACGCGACGTGGGTGATCGTCGTCGACGACCGGGCCGGGACCAGCAAGGAGAACGTGCTGCGGATCGTGCCGCGCACGCTCGTGGTCGGGGTCGGTTCCACGCGGGGTGCTTCGGCCACCAGCGTGGGGGCGGCACTGTCCGAACTGGACGCCACGGGTGGCCTGGACCTGAGGGCCATCAAGGCGTTCGCGACGGCGGACAACAAGGCGGACGAACCCGGCATCGTGGACGCCGTGGAGGACTGGGGTTTCTGGCACGGGGACACCGCGGAGCTGCTGACGTTCCCGACGGAGGAGCTCGCGGAGATCGACGTGCCGAACCCGAGCTCGGTCGTGCGCAACTCGATGGGCACCGCGAGTGTCGCCGAGGCGGCCGCGATCAAGGGCGCGCGGAGTCTCGGGCACGGCGGTCCGGTCGAGTTGGCGGCCGAGAAGTTCAAGCGGGACAACGTGACCGTCGCCGCGGCACGGGTGTTGCCGCGCGGGCGGCTCGCGTTGGTCGGGCTCGGGCCGGGGGCCGCGGAGCAACGCACGCCGCGGGCGGAAGCGGAAATTCGGCGCGCCGCCTACGTCGTCGGGACGAAAGAGGCGATCGACGCGGTGGGTCCGCTTTTGCGGGCCGGTACGGAAGTTCGGCTCGACGGCGCGTGCGATTTGGCCGCTCAGGGCGCGGCCGTCGCGTTCGTCGCATTCGGAACCGGACCAACGCTGGACATTCCGGTCGAAGCCGACGTAATTGTTGTTCCCGGAGTCTGGGAAAGCTGATGTTTTTCCTTCTTTCGTAGGGTCAGCAACGAAGTTTTCTTGATTAGCGTCGCCATGCACACGGCCCACCCCTGCACCGGGCCCGAAAGCACTGGAGACCGGCATGAGAGCCCGTCGTCTTGTTGCTGTCGCCTGCACCGCCGGCGTCGCACTGTCCCTGCTGACGATCAACGCCCAGGCCGCCGCGCCGAAGGAAGGCCTGCGCCTGCTGGCCGTGCGCGACTCGCTGACCGCCACGCACACCTGGTACGAGCAGACGTTCGACGGAAAACCCGTGCTGGGCGCCTACTACGTCGAGCACGTCGACAAGGCGACCGGCGCGAAGACCGTCGACGACGGCCGCCTCACGGTCGGCGCGGTCGACGTCACGCCCGCCATCACCGCCGAGGACGCCAAGGCCAGGACCGCCACCCCGGAAGCGGCGAACCTCAAGGTGCTGCCCGGTACCGGACTCGTCTACGAGGTGATCTCCGACCACGGCAAGGGTTCCGAACGCACCCTCGTGCACGCGGAGTCCGGCGCGGTCGTGCGCACCGAGAGCCTGGTCAAGCACGCCAACGGCACCGGCAAGGTGTTCAGCCCGAACCCCGTGTCGTCGCAGCAGAACCAGAACCTCAAGGACAGCAACGACGCCGACTCGGCCGTGCCCGCCGCCGCGTACAAGTCGGTCACGCTGTCCAATCTGGACGGTTCCGGCTACCTCAAGGGCAGCTACGCCCAGCTGACCGGCGCCAAGAGCAAGCTCGCCTACAACAAGAACAACCAGTTCAACTACACGCGGAACAACGACTTCTTCGAGCAGGTGAACGCCTACTGGGGCGTCACGGAGGCGCAGAAGTACATCCAGGGCCTCGGCTTCAAGAACATCAACAACGAGTCCCAGAAGATCACCACCCTCGGCCTCACCGAGGACAACTCGTTCTACGACCCGAGCAAGGACCAGATCACGTTCGGCACCGGCGGTGTCGACGACGCCGAGGACGTCGAGGTCGTCTGGCACGAGCTCGGCCACGCCATCCAGGACGCCCAGGTGCCGGGCTTCGGCTCGTCGCTCGACGGCGGCTCGATCGGCGAGGGCTTCGGCGACTGGTGGGCGTTGATCATGTCCTCTCGCGACGCGCAGGACACGACCAAGACCCCGTTGGCGTGCATCATGGACTGGGACGCCACGGCGTACACCACCGATACGCCGCACTGCCTGCGCCGCACCGACACGAACCTGACGGTCAGCCAGCGCCAGAACGAGGTCCACTTCGACGGCCAGATCTGGTCGCGTGCCCTGTTCGACGTCTACAAGGCGTTCGGCAGGGACAAGGCGGCGAAGATCGTGCTGGAGGCGCAGTTCTCCTACACGCCGTCGACCACGTTCGCCCAGGCCGCCGCCGCGACGGTCGCCACGGCGAAGAAGCTCTACGGCGACGCGGACGCCGCCACGGTCAAGGCCGCGTTCACGGCCCGTGGCATCGCGGCCTGAGTCAACGGTGAAGTCGGACATGTCCGACTAATGGCGGTTACGCCGCCGAATCCCCGACCTTGACGCTGTGTGTGCCGTGCTTCACACCCTGCACACACAGCGTCAAGGGAAGGACTGGCAACATGGCGAAAACCCTGCGTCGCCTGATCGTGTCCATCGCGGTGACCGCGTTCGCGAGCATCTTCTTCGTCGCCCCCGCGGCCAACGCGGGCGACGTGTCGCCGATGATCGTCGGTGGCACGCGCGCGAGCACCGCGACCTACCCGTGGGTCGTCTACCTGGCGTCGACCTCGGGTTCGCAGTTCTGCGGCGGCACGCTGGTGAAGGCCAACAAGGTCGTCACCGCCGCGCACTGCGTCTCCGGCCGTTCCGCGTCCAGCACGCGCGTCGTGCACGGCCGTGACGACAAGCAGAGCACCGCGGGCACCGTCGCGAGCGTCACCCGCATCTGGGTGCACCCGAGCTACCGCACCGCGACGTCCGGCTTCGACGTGGCCGTGCTGACGCTCGACCGCAACATCAGCTCCGCCACCCTGCCGCTCGCCACGCCTGCCGACACCGCGCTCTACGCGGCGGGCAACTCCGCGCTGATCCTCGGCTGGGGCACCACCTCTTCGGGTGGTTCCGCGTCGCGCTACCTGCTCAAGGCGAACGTGCCGCTGACGTCCGACGCGACCTGCCGCACCGCGTACCCGCAGTACAGCAACAGCTCCATGGTCTGCGCGGGCTTCCCGCAGGGCGGCACCGACACCTGCCAGGGCGACTCCGGTGGCCCGCTGGTCTACGGCGGCAAGCTCATCGGTGACACCTCGTGGGGCCGCGGCTGCGCCGGGGCCGGCTACCCCGGCGTGTACGGCCGGATCGCCACCTACAACTCGGTGATCACGGCTCAGCTGTAAGCAGTCGTTTGCCTGTTGCAGGGTGCGTGCTGCTGCGCGCACCCTGCACGCATGCCTGATCTGGAAGCTGTGCCAGAAGACTGGGCGAGCGCGCTGGTCGTCGTCGCTCACCCCGATGACATGGAGTACGGCGGTGCGGGCGCCATCGCGCGTTGGACCGCCCAAGGCAAGAAGATCGCGTACGTCCTCGCGTGCCGTGGCGAGAACGGCATCGACTCGATGGAACCGGCCGTCTGCGCGCCGTTGCGGGTCGAGGAGCAGATCGCGTCGTGCGCGGCCGTCGGCGTGACCGACGTCGAGTTCCTGGACCACCCGGACGGCACGATCGAGTACGGGATTCCGCTGCGGCGCGACATCGCATCCGCCATCCGCCGCCACCGGCCCGAGTTCGTGATCACCGGGAACTACCGCGAGACCTGGCCCGGTGGCGGCCTGAACATGGCCGACCACATCGCCGTCGGACGCGCCACGGTCGACGCCGTGCGCGACGCGGGCAACCGCTGGATCTTTCCGGAGCTGGGGCTGGAGAAGTGGGAAGGCGTGCGATACGTGGCGGCGGCGTCCTCGCCGTTGTCGACGCACGCCGTGGACATCACCGACTCGTTCGACGCTTCCGTGGCATCGCTACGCGCGCACAAGGCTTATCTGGAGGCGTTGAGCGGGGACATGGCCGACCCCGAGCCGTTCCTCCGTTCGATGGCCGAGAACGTCGGCACGCGGTTCGGCGGGGTCCTGGCCACCTCTTTCGAGCTGCTGGCGCTGTGACCATGTTCCCTTCGGCTGGACACGGCGGGTCCGGTGTGGATGCTTCTACGCATGCCCTTTGAACAGCACTACCTGGCCGGCCTCGACCTCCGGGGCCGGCGCGTCCTCGTGGTGGGCGGTGGCACGGTCGCGCAGCGCCGGCTGCCCCGCCTGATCGCGTCCGGCGCCGCCGTCGAGCTCGTGTCGCCGTCCGTCACCCCCGCCGTGCAGGGCATGGTCGACGCGGGGGAGTTGGTGTGGCACGAACGGCGGTTCGAGGCCGGTGACGTCGAGGGCGCCTGGTACGTGGTGGCGTGTACTTCCAACATCGAGGTGAACGCACAGATCGGTGAGGAAGCCCTTTCTGCCCGTGTGTTCTGCGTGCGTGCGGACATCGCCGTCGAGGGCACGGCCGTGACGCCGGCAACGGGCACGCACGACGGCATGCTCATCGGCGTGCTGGCGGGTGGCGAGCACCGCCGGTCGGCGTCCGTGCGCGACGGGCTCGTGGCGGCGTTGCGCGACGGCCGCATCGCGGACCAGGCCGCACCGCCCGTCGGCGTGGCCCTGGTCGGTGGCGGTCCCGGCGATCCGGAACTGATCACGGTGCAGGGCAAGCGCTTGCTGGCGCACGCGGACGTCGTCGTGGCCGACCGGCTGGCACCGCGGGAGCTCCTCGAAGAGCTGCCGGCGCACGTCGAGGTCGTGGACGCGGCGAAGATCCCGTACGGGCGTGCGGCGACGCAGGAGTTCATCAACCAGACGCTGATCGACCGCGCCAAAGAGGGGAAGTTCGTCGTTCGCCTCAAGGGTGGCGACCCGTACGTTTTCGGGCGCGGCTTCGAGGAGTTGCTGGCGTGCGCGGAGGCTGGGATCCCGGTGACCGTGGTGCCGGGCGTGACGTCAGCGTTCGGTGTGCCCGCATTGGCCGGTGTGCCTGTCACGCACCGAGGTGTGGCACACGAGGTGGTCGTCGTCTCTGGGCACGTGGCGCCGGACGACCCGCGTTCGCTCGTCGACTGGTCCGCGATCGCACGCCTCAACGGCACCGTCGTGCTGATGATGGCGGTCGAACGCGCCGGTGCGTTCGCCACAGCGTTGATGGAAGGACGGCCGGGCTCGACGCCCGTCGCCGTCATCCAGGAGGGCAGCACGGCGTCCCAGCGCGTTCTGAAGTCCACTTTGGACGATCTGGGGGCCGATGTGAAGGCCCACGAGATTCGTCCGCCGGCGATCATCGTGGTCGGCCCGGTCACCGACATTGCTTCCGCAAATAGTTAGATAAGTTTCTTTACAAAAGCCGCGCATCCGGTGGACTCTGCTCTCACGCCGCCCATGTCCACCGGTTTGTGCGGAGGCACGCATGAAACGCGCCCTGTCTTTGGCGGCAGGTATTTTGCTCGCGATGTCCGGTTTGTTCGCTTCATCACCCGCGATGGCGGCACCGGCCTCCCAGCAGGTCTTCTGGACGTTCTACGGCTGGTGGGACAACACGCCCCCCGGCGGTGACATCGCCTATCCGCAGCTGCACGACACGGCCGGCGGAAAGGGCACGTGGAACGACCCGATCACGTTCGCCACGTCCAGCAAAGAGGCCAAACCGGGCACGAAGATCTATTTCCCCCGGGTCAAGAAGTACTTCATCATGGAGGACTCGTGTTCCTCCTGTGAGCAGGACTGGAACGGCAACGGCCCCAACGGCGGCCCGAAGCTGTGGCACTTCGACGCGTGGGTCGGCGGCAAGGGCGGCAACGCCATGGCCGCGATCGACTGCGAGGACGCGCTGACGAACTACCACGACGACGGCAAGCCGGTGCTCGAAGAGACGATCATCAACCCGCCGTCGAACCTGACCGTCGACTCGACGCCGATCTTCAACACGTCGAACGGCGAGTGCTACGGCGGCGCGAAGCCCAAGACCACCAACGGCGAGTACAAGAACGTCTCGACCGGCAAGTGCCTGCAGGGCGGCGCGTCCGGCGCGCAGCTCACCACGGCGACGTGCACCGGCGCGACGAACCAGCAGTTCAAGTTCCACGGCGCGTTCATGGAGTACGGCACGCAGCAGTGCACCGCGCTCTCATCCGGCAAGGTCGTCCTGAAGAAGTGCGACGGCGGACCGGCTCAGCAGTGGTCGATCAACCCGAACAAGACCATTTCGGACATGCAGTACAACACCAAGTGCTACCGCGACGCATCCGGCAAGGTGACGGCGGCGTCCTGCTCCGGCACCGCCGCGCAGTGGAACTTCAAGGCGGCCGCCAAGAAGTGACCTGCTGAGCTGGCAAAAGGCCGTTCCCTCAGTGCGAGGGGACGGCCTTCGTCGTTGTCCGGCGTCACCTAATTTAGTCATAAATCTTGACTATCAGGATTCTTGTCTATTTACTGGAGGGGCACCGACCTCGACCCGGAGGAGCTCCCCGTGTCCGCCCAGACCGTCGCGGCGCCCAGCCGCCCCGACCCCGCCGCGCCACCCGCGCGGCCAGGAGAGGACCGGGTGCTCACCCGGCTGCTCACCACGTACCTCCGACCGTACAAGCGCGAGCTGACCATCGTCGTCGCGCTTCAGCTCGTCGGCACGATCGCCTCGCTCTACCTGCCCAGCCTCAACGCCGACATCATCGACAACGGCGTCGCGAAGGGCGACACGTCCTACATCGTCGGGCTGGGCGGCTGGATGCTCGCCGTCTCGCTGGTGCAGATCGCGTGTTCGATTGTGGCGGTCCGGTACGGAACGCGCACCGCGATGGCGTTCGGGCGGGACGTGCGGTCGGGAGTGTTCCACCGGGTCGGGTCGTTCTCCGCGCAGGAGGTCGCGCGCTTCGGGGCGCCGTCGCTGATCACCCGCACCACCAACGACGTGCAGCAGGTGCAGGTGCTGGTCGTGATGCTGACGACGATGTTCGTCGCCGCGCCGATCATGTCCGTCGCGGGCGTGGTCATGGCGTTGCGCGAGGACGTCGGGCTGTCGTGGCTCCTGCTGGTCTGCGTGCCGGTGCTGGCCGTCGCGGTCGCGATGATCACGGTGCGGATGGTGCCGTTGTTCCGCCGCCAGCAGGAGCGGGTCGACCACGTCAACCGGGTGCTGCGCGAACAGCTCACCGGCGTGCGCGTGGTGCGGGCGTTCGTGCGGGAGAAGTCGGAGACCCAGCGGTTCGCCGACGCCAACGCGCAGCTCACCGACATCGCGCTGCGGGCCGGCCGGCTGCAGGCGATGATCTTCCCGACGGTCACGCTGATCTTCAACATCTCCAGCGTCGCGGTGCTGTGGTTCGGGGCGCACCGCGTGGCGGACGGCGAGATGCAGGTCGGTGCGCTGACCGCGTTCCTCGCCTACCTGCTGCAGATCCTGATGTCCGTGATGATGGCGTCGTTCATCTCGACGATGGTGCCGCGTGCGGCCGTGAGCGCCGGTCGGATCATGGAGGTCGTCGAGACCGAACCGACCGTGCACGCGCCGGTCGCGCCGATGGCCGCTTCCTCAGGTCGTGGCGAGGTCTCCTTCGAGGGCGTGGAGTTCCGGTACCCCGGTGCCGACGCGTCCGTGCTGAAGCACCTGTCGTTCTCCGTGGGGGCCGGGCAGACCACGGCGATCATCGGCAGCACCGGGTCGGGCAAGACGACGTTGATGAGCCTGGTCCCGCGGTTGATCGACGTGACGGCGGGGGAGGTGCGGGTCGGCGGCGTGGACGTGCGGGCGCAGGACCCCGAGGCGTTGCGGGCGCGGATCGGCCTTGTGCCGCAACAGTCCTACCTGTTCACCGGCACCGTGCGGTCGAACCTGCTGCATGGCGACCAGAACGCGGGCGAGGACCAGTTGTGGGCGGCGCTGGACATCGCGCAGGCCGCCGACTTCGTGACCGCGATGGGCGGACTGGACGCCAAGATCGCGCAGGGCGGCACGAACCTGTCCGGCGGCCAGCGGCAACGGCTGTCCATCGCCCGCGCGTTGGTGCGCAGGCCGGACGTCTACCTGTTCGACGACTCGTTCTCCGCGCTCGACCTCGCCACGGACGCGGCGTTGCGCGCGGCACTGCGTCCCTACACCCGTGACGCGGCGGTGATCGTCGTGGCGCAGCGGGTGTCCACAGTGGCCGAAGCCGACCAGATCCTGGTGCTGGAGAAGGGCGAGATCGTCGGCCGCGGCACGCACACCGAGCTGATGGCCGGCTGTCCCACCTACCTGGAGATCGTCCACTCCCAGCTCACGCCGGAGGAAGCGTCATGACCACCCGGGACCAGC
This sequence comes from Lentzea sp. CA-135723, assembly GCF_050936595.1. Taxonomy (NCBI): domain Bacteria; kingdom Bacillati; phylum Actinomycetota; class Actinomycetes; order Pseudonocardiales; family Pseudonocardiaceae; genus Lentzea; species Lentzea sp. CA-135723. The sequence continues at coordinate 7,450,171 of NZ_JBNJMK010000001.1, forward strand.
GACCGGCAGGCCCTGCCGCCCGTTTCGGCATGCAGGCACCCGTGCGCAAGGCTTCGAACTTCGGCGCGTCGGCGCGGCGCCTTGTCGGACTGATGAAGCCCGAGCGCGTCACGTTCGTCTTCGTCGTAGCGCTCGGTGTGCTCGGCATCGCGTTCACCGTCGTGGGGCCGAAGATCCTCGGTGACGCCACCGACATCATCTTCAACGGCCTGCGCGGCTCCGGCATCGACTTCGGCGCGCTGGCGGGGGTGCTGGGGTTCGCGCTGGCACTGTTCGTGTTCTCGTCGCTGTTCAGCTGGTTGCAGGGGCGGCTGGTGAACGGCGTCGTGCAGCGCGTGGTCTACCGGCTGCGAGAGAGCGTCGAGGAGAAGCTGCACCGCCTGCCGCTGAAGTACTTCGACGGCCAGCCGCGCGGCGAGCTGCTCTCCCGCGTCACCAACGACATCGACAACATCTCGACCACGATGCAGCAGACGATGAGCCAGCTGCTCACCGCCCTGCTCACCCTCGTCGGCGTGACCGTGATGATGTTCGTGATCTCACCGCTGCTGGCGGCGATCATGATGCTGGTCATCCCGCTCTCCGTCGTGCTGACGGGCGCGATCGGCAAGCGCGCGCAGAAGCAGTTCGTGGCGCAGTGGAAGCACACGGGCGAACTCAACGCGCACATCGAGGAGGCGTTCAGCGGCCACCAGCTCGTGACCGCGTTCGGGCGCCAGGCCGAGTCGGAGGCGGAGTTCCGCCGCCGCAACGACCAGCTCTACGAGGCGGCGGCCGGCGCGCAGTTCGTGTCGGGCCTGATCATGCCGTCGATGATGTTCCTGTCGAACCTCAGCTACGTGGCCATCGCCGTGATCGGCGGCGTGCGCATCACGACCGGTTCGATGACCCTGGGCGAGGTCACGGCGTTCATCCAGTACTCCCGCCAGTTCACCCAACCGCTGACCCAGGCCGCCTCCCTGTCGAACCTCCTGCAGTCCGGCGTCGCCTCGGCGGAACGCGTCTTCGAACTCCTCGACGCCCCCGAACAACGCCCGGACCCGGCCGACGCTCTTGCGCCGCCGTGGCGCTGCGGCAAGGTCGAGTTCCAGAACGTCTCCTTCTCCTACGAGCCGTCCAAGCCGTTGATCGAGAACCTGTCCCTGGTGGCCGAACCGGGCCAGATGATCGCCATCGTCGGCCCCACCGGCGCCGGCAAGACCACCCTGGTCAACCTGATCATGCGCTTCTACGAGCTGAACGGCGGCCGCATCACCCTCGACGACGTCGACATCACCGCCCTGAGCCGCGCCGACCTGCGCTCGCAGGCCAGCATGGTGCTCCAGGAGACCTGGCTGTTCGGCGGCACGATCCGCGACAACATCGCCTACGGCAAACCAGGCGCGACGGAAGCCGAGATCCTGGCCGCGGCCCGCGCGACCTACGTGGACCGCTTCGTCCGCTGCCTTCCCGACGGCTACGACACCGTGATCGACGAGGAGGGCTCGAACGTCTCGGCGGGCGAGAAGCAGCTCCTGACCATCGCCCGCGCGTTCCTGTCCGACCCGACCCTGCTGATCCTCGACGAGGCCACCAGCTCCGTCGACACCCGAACCGAATCCTCGGTCCAGCACGCGATGGCGGCGCTGCGCTCCTCGCGCACGTCGTTCGTCATCGCGCACCGCCTCTCGACGATCCGCGACGCCGACCTGATCCTCGTGATGGAGGCGGGCCGCATCGTCGAACAGGGCACCCACGAGGAACTCCTCACCAGGGAAGGCGCCTACCACCGGCTGTACTCAGCGCAGTTCGCAGCAGCGGTCTGATAGTCACCACCGGGCCGCTTCGCACACTGCGGAGCGGCCCGCACCCAAGGCGTTGCTGGGCGAACAACACCAACGTCGCCATGGTCGTTGCGCCGCAGAGGTTCGTCGTCGCCGATACGGCCGCACCGGCGAACGTCAACGCGTTGAACCAGAACGGCGCCCGGAGCAATCTGCCCAGCGGTGGTCCCACGAACAGCAACGCCACCGCCTGCGACGAGCAACGGCAGTGCCGCCAGGAAGGCCGTCCCCGAGCTCCGAGATCGCGCTCCCGCTCTACACAGCGGGTACCAGTTCCGCCCCATGGGCCGCCGTACGACACGGCAAAGGCCGCCTCCCCGAACGCGGGGAAGCGGCCTTCAACCGTTGATCAGTGCTGCGGTGCCCGGCGCGGACGGCCCGCGCTGCTGCCCCGCTCCGTGCGGCCGAACGAACGGCCGCCCTCCGACCGCTCCGACCGGCGCGGTCCGCCGCGGAACTCGCCGCCCTCAGACCTGCGGCCCGAGCCGCCGCGGTACTCGCCGCGGCCGCTGCCACCTGCGGCGGGGGCGCCGAAGCGACGGCCTCCGCCACCTCGGCGGGCCGGCTTCTCGCGTTCGACGATCGGCTCGCCCGACGGCGTGCGTGCGCCGGTGATGCGGACCAGGTCGTCGTCGCCGGGGCGCACCTTCGTGCTCTCCGGACGGATGCCCGCGCGGGCGGCCATGCCCTGGACTGCGCGGCGCTGGTCGTGCGTCACGAGCGTGACGACCGTGCCGGACTGGCCCGCACGTGCGGTGCGGCCTGCGCGGTGCAGGTAGTCCTTCGGGTCGGCCGGCGGGTCCACGTGCACGACGAGCGAGACGTCGTCCACGTGGATGCCGCGGGCTGCCACGTCGGTGGCGATCAGGACCGGGGTGGTGCCCTCGCGGAACTCGCCGAGCACGCGGGTGCGGGCGCTCTGCGCCTTGCCGCCGTGCAGGGCGCCCGCGTGGACGCCGACCGAGCGGAGCTTCTTGGCCAGGCGGTCGACGTGGTGCTTGGTGCGCACGAACATGATCGTGCGGCCCTCGCGCGCGGCCACCTCGGTCACCACCGTCTGCTTGTCCTCCTGGGACACGAAGAGCAGGTGGTGCTCCATGGTCGTGACGCTCGCGGTGGGCGGGGCCACCGAGTGCGTCACCGGGTCGTGCAGGTACTGGCGGACCAGCTTGTCCACGTCGCCGTCGAGCGTGGCGCTGAACAGCAGGCGCTGGCCGTCCTGCGGGGTCAGGTCGAGGATCGCGCGGACCTGGGGCATGAAGCCCATGTCCGCCATCTGGTCGGCCTCGTCCAGCGCGGTGATCTCGACCTGGGACAGGTCGCAGGTCTCCTGGCGGACGTGGTCGGACAGCCGGCCCGGCGTGGCGATCAGCAGGTCGACGCCGCGGCGCAGGTGGTCGATCTGGCGCGGGAACGACGTGCCGCCCACGACGACGCGGCACCACAGGCCCAGCGCGCGGGCGTGCGGCATGAGCGCCGTCTCCACCTGCATCGCGAGCTCACGGGTGGGGACGAGGATGAGACCGCGCGGCTTGTGCGGCGCGGAACGGCCGCCGGCGAGGCGGGTCAGCATCGCGAGACCGAACGCCAGCGTCTTGCCGGAGCCGGTCTGGCCGCGGCCGAGGATGTCCTTGCCCGACATCGAGTCGGGCAGGGTGGCCGCCTGGATGGGGAACGGCTCGGTGATCTCGTTGGCGGCCAGCGAACGGATCAAAGCGTCGGAGAGGCCGAGCTCGGCGAACGAGGGCAGCGGGCCTTCCGGCAAGGTGCTCTCGACGTGCTCGGCGACGATCGGTTCCTCGACCCGCGCTTGCGGACGCGAGGAGTTGCCCTGGCGACCCGAGCGGCGCCGCGGTGACCTGCGGCTTTGTCCGCGCTCGGAACGACCTTCGGACATGGATGGCAAAACAAACCTCCGAGACATGGCACGTCTCAAGGCTGCCCCGCGCGAGTCGCGGTGCCAGTTCACAAGGACGAGCCCGGCGTGGTGGTCACGCCTGAATGAGTGGGTGGACGCACCGGTCAACGGCGGTCAAGCCTTCATCGGTGCTTTTACAGTCTAGCTGATCATTGACAACGCGTTGCGCGCCCGGCCGTGTCGTTGGACACTGCCGGGCGCGCGCGTCACTCACGACATGCCCGCCACGTCCAACAGGGCCGTGACCAGCGCGGACGGGTCTCCGATCTCCGGTGGAAGGCCCCTGGAGGCGAACCAGCCGCAGATGTTGCGGACGTCGCGGTCGAGGAACTCCGGCCCGCGCGGGTTCGCGACGAGGTCGACCACCTGCGGCAGGTCGATCATGACCAGCCTGCCGTCGTGCACCATCAGGTTGTACGCGGAGAGGTCGCCGTGCGTGATCCCCGCCTCGGACAACGTCATCAGCGCCGCGACCAGCTGGCGCCACAGGTCGAGCAGCTCGTCCTCGTCGGGACGGGTCTGCGCGAGCCGCGGTGCCGCGGTGCCCTCGTCGTCCCCGATGAACTCCAGCAGCAGCTCGGTACCGCTGCGCTGCACCGGGTACGGCACGGGAGCGCCGATCTGCCACAGCTTCGAGAGCGCGGCGAACTCCGCGACCGTCCACTGCTCCGCGATCAGGTTGCGCCCGAACGAGGTGCGGTTCGCGATCGCCCGCGTCTCACGGGACTTCTTCATGCGACGGCCCTCGAGGTACCCCGCGTCGCGGTGGAACATCCGGTGGTCGTTGCTGCGGTAGCGCTTGGCGGCGAGCAGGCACGCCCGGTCGCCCATCGCGCGTTCCAGCAGGAAGACGTCCGCCTCCTTGCCGGTCTTCACGATGCCGAGCTCGCGGTCGACCGCGGCCAGTTCCGTGATGAGCCAGCTCGGGTGCGGTTTGGGGCCCTGCTCGGCGTCGCCCCAGGTGGACCAGCGGTCGCCGTCCTCGGGGGTGTCGGCCGAACTGAGCTGGTCCTCGCGCACTCGGGCGACGCGGACCTTCTCCTCTTCGGTCATGCGGCCGCGGCGGGTCGGTTCCCCGTCGTCGGCGGCGCGGTTGCTCCTGCTGCGCTTTCCCTTGCGGCGCATGGAGTCCGCGGTGTCGTCGAAGGACGTTTCGAAACGTTCGTAAAGATCGTGCTCGCGCACGGTGGGGTCTCCCAAGCGATGAAGGTGACCGCCCCACTGGCGCTCTGCGATCAAACGGTGCTGATCAGGCGCGAAGGGCGGCTGGACGGGTCGCGAGTGCGGTGCCACGTCCAAAGACAGGCTCTGACATCACGCACCTCCTCGATCCAGCTCCGATGTCACGCTTCGGGGAGAAGCTTGCCGTGCGGGCCCGGAGGCCCGCAACCGAATTAATCCGTGATCAGGTCCGCGGTCTTCTCGCCTGTCGGAACGAGCCTGAGCCCGGCCTTCTGCGCGAGCCTGACCAGTCCTTTCAGGTCCTTCGGCTCCGTCGCCGTCCGGACGATGGCGCGCGCGAGCAGACCTTTGTGCGCCTTGTTGAAGTGGCTGACGACCTTGCCCTCGCTCGTGACCACCCGGACGACCGCGGCGTGCGGGATGCGGGCGAGGCTCGAGTACGCGCCGGAGCGCAGGTCGACGACGAACTCGTCGGCGCTCTTCAGCACGGGTTCCAGCGAGGGCTTCCACAGCGTGCGGAGGCTGCCGTGGTCGGGCAGCGTCGTGCCGCCGGACAACCGGTACGCGGGCACCGGGTCGCCGCCCTTGAGGGCTCCGAACAGCGCCGATGCGACCGCGAGCCGCTCGTAGGCGCGTTCCTTCTCGATCTTCTTCAGGGACGGGAAGTCGAGGTTGTCGTAGAGCACGCCGGTATAGCGCAGCAGCGCGGGCGTGGTCTCGGACGTGCGCAGCAGCGCGTTGCGGTGCACCTCGTCGACCTGGCGTTCGGAGATGTCGAGCGCCTTGAGGCTCGCCGGGACGTCGCGGGCGAGGTCGGCCAGCGCGGACACGAGCTTGTCGCGCATCGGGTTGAGCTCGGGGAACGACAGCGCGTCGAGGTCGAGCGGCGCGCCCTCGCCGCCGATCGCCTTGGTCTCCGACGGGGGAAGCAGCACCAGCACGGGAGCAGCGTAGGGCAGCGCGTTCCCGCGCCGGAAACCGCTGGACCTGCGCGGTCTGCTCCGGCCTGCCTCGTGTGGAGGCACCAGTGCGGCGGCGGTTCACCGCACGCGGACAACGATGCGGGCGGTGTCGCCGTCGCGGATCCGTTGTCGGGCATGGCGTTGCACAGCGCCGGGGTGTTCGGCGGCAAGGCGATGCCGGGTGGACACCGCGTCGTCGGGTTTCGGACGGTCAGGGCGCCTGCAGGGTCAGGTAGGCGAGGCCCATCGTGCCGCGCCACCCGCGCAGCCGGTAGTTGCGCTGGGTGTCGGCCGTCGCCCTGACGTGCGGGGCGTGCTCCGAGTCCGGGTTCTCGCGCAGCCAGCGTTCCCAGGCCAGGGCGTGGCCGTTCTCGAAGACGTCCCACTCGTCCTGGTTCGCCTGCTCCACCGCCAGCAACCGGTAGCCGTGGGTGTGCGTCAGGTCGACGAGGTCCGCCAGCGAGCTGTACTGGGCCTTGGGCACCGGCATCGCCGCCAGCTGGGCCTCCGCGGGCTCCTTCTCCCAGAAACCCTCGCCCAGCAGCAACCGTCCTCCCGGTGCCAGCAGCTTCCTGGCCTCCGTCAGCGCGTTCGCCGTGTGGTGCAACGGATCGCCGCCCCACACCTGGCTGGCACCGTTGACGATCAGCACGTCGGCGGGCCTGGCCGGACGCCACCCGGTCACGTCGGCCGCCTGGAGGCTCACCCTGGTGGTGAGGCCCCTGGCCTCCGCAGCGGCCTCGGCGTGCGCGATGGCCTTCGCGTCGCGGTCCACGCCCGTGCCGGTGGCCGTCGGGGCCGCCTCCAGGGTGCGCAGCAGGAACTCCGCCCAGCCGCAGCCGACGTCGACCACGTGGGCGTGGTCGAGCGGCGTCAGCGACCGGATCAGGCGGGCGGCCCGTTCCTCGGACAGCGGGCCGTGGAACGTCAGGTCCTCGTGCAGCGGCGCGATCTCTGGAGACGTCATCCCTCGCAGGATGGCCTTTTCCGCGGCGCGCGGGCAATGCGTTATTCGGTTGTAGGGGTTGTCCTCCTTCCGTAGCTTCGGACGGCGTGGAACTCGTGTGGCGCCCGCTCACGACAGCGGACATCCCAGAGGTGGCCGCGCTCTACAACGCGGCCGAGGCCGTCGACGACACCGGCGAACTGCTGTCCGAAGAGGACTTCACCGAGTCGTTCGGCAGGATCGGCCTGCCCACCGCCTCACTGGGCGCGGTCGCCGGTACCCGGCTGGTCGCCTACGGACTGCTGGCGCCACGCGCGCAACCCGTTGGCACGCACAGGATCCGGCTCGACGGCGTGGTGCACCCGGCGTTCCGCCGCCGGGGCATCGGCCGGTCGCTCGTGCTCCAGCTCGCCGAACTGGCCCGCGCACTGCACACTTCCGCGCACCCGGACCTGCCGCTCGTCGTTTCGGCCATGGTGGAAAGCCGGTCCGCGGGGCACGTCGCCCTGGTCTCGGGGCTCGGCTTCACCGCCGACCGCCACTTCCACGAACTGGAGGTGGCACTGGGCGAGTCACTCGCCCAGGTCCCGATCCCGGCGGGCTACGAGGTCGTGCCGTACTCGGCGGACCATTCCGAGGAGGTCAGGCTGGTCTGCAACGCGGCGTTCGCCCGGCACTGGGGTTCGACCGACCGCAGCCCGCGGGAGTGGGCGGAGTCGTTCACCGACAGCGCGAGGTTCGTGCCGGAGTCCTCCTTCCTGGCGCTCTTCGAGGGAGCCGTGGCGGGGTTCGTGCTCGCGCGGCACTACCCGGTCGTCGAGGAGATGACCGGCGTGCGCGAGCTGTGGATCGGGGACGTCGGCACCGCGGAGGAGCACCGCGGGCGCGGGGTGGCTTCGGGCCTGCTGAGCTGGACGCTGGCTCAGGGGAGGGCTCGGGGGTTCCACCGCGCGGGGCTTTCGGTGGACTCGGCCAACTCGGACGGTGCGCTCGGCGTGTACGAGCGGGCCGGGTTCGGGGTGGTGCGGACGTGGGTGGACTACGGGTTGCCGGTGGACCGCCAGGAGTGACGCCCAGGAGGCCACGCGGTTGGTGGTCGGGTGGGTGCTGCTCGGGTGCCGGGCGGGGTGTGGGCTGGTGCCGGGTAGCTCAGGTGCTGCGTGGGCTGGTGCCGGGCAAGTCGGGTGCTGCGTGGGCTGGTGCCGGGTAGCTCGGGTGCTGGTGTGTCGTGTTGCTTGATGCTCGGCTCGCTCGGGCGGGTGTGAGCCGGTGCCGGGTAGCTCGGGTGCTGCGTGGGCTGGTACCGGTAGCTGGAGTGCTGGTGTGTCGTGTTGCTTGATGCTCGGCTCGCTCGGGTGCCGCGTGGTCGGTGCTGCGGCTCGTGTTTGGCGCCTTGGGGTTTGGTGCTGGGGCGGTTGCGCTGGGGTAGGTCCGCCGGCGGGCGAGCTGGATGACCTGCTCGCGCAGCCGGTGCGGTCCGGGACGCTGGTGCTCGGGACGCGTGCCGGGCGGCTCGCGCTGGGCGCTCAGGCCGGGTGGTCGGGTTGAGAACCTGGGCTGGTGGCGGGTAGCTGGTCTTGGTCCGACCCGGGCACGTGCCGGCTCACCGCAGGGCTGAGAGGCCAGGCTCACACCGGCTCACCGCAGGGGGTGAGCGGCCAGGCTCGCGCCGGCTCGCCGCGGGGTGAGCGGCCAGGCTCGTGCTGGTCCGCCGCGGGTGGCCAGCGCGGACCGCGTGCCGGCCGCACCCCTGTCGGCTCGGCGGCTCCGGCGTCAGAGTTCTTCGCCTGGCTGGCCCACGCAGAACTGGTTGCCGTCCGGGTCCGCCACCACGGACCAGGCCAGGCCGGGCACGCTGTGCACCCCGACCTCGGACGCGCCGAGTGCCACCAGGCGGGCCACCTCCGCCTTGCGGTCCGGCACGTGCGAGTCGAAGTGGACTCTGTTCTTGCCCGGCGTGGCGTCCGGCACCTGCTGGATGCCGAGGGCAGGGCCGGAGCCGGTGGGGGCGAGGACGATGAACTCGCCCCAGTCGTTCTGGATCGTGGTGCCGAGGGCGGCGGTCCAGAACTCGGCGAGCTTGCGGGCGTCGCCCGTGTCGATCGTGATCATGTCGATGGAGAGAGGCATGGGAGGGACGCTACTCAGGGGGTCTGACAATTACGGGAAGCGCAGGTCAGAGGCCAACGGAAGCACCGCGCGCAACCTCAAAGGATGTCCAACCAGTACGCTGTTTCAACTGCCCGTGAACGAGGAGTACCCACCGTGATCACCAGGATGTCGTCGCTGTTCCTGCGCACCCTTCGCGAGGATCCGGCGGACGCCGAAGTGCCCAGCCACAAGCTGCTGGTGCGCGCCGGCTACGTCCGCCGCGTCGCGCCGGGCGGGTACACCTGGCTGCCGCTGGGGCTCAAGGTCCTGCGCAACATCGAGGCCGTCGTCCGCGAGGAGATGGACGCCTTCGGCGCGCAGGAGATCCAGTTCCCCGCGCTGCTGCCCAAGGAGCCCTACGAGGCGACCAACCGGTGGGAGGAGTACGGGCCCAACCTGTTCCGCCTCAAGGACCGCAAGGGCGCCGACTACCTGCTCGGGCCCACGCACGAGGAGATGTTCACGCTCACCGTGAAGGGCGAGTACAGCTCCTACAAGGACTACCCCGTCACGCTGTACCAGATCCAGACCAAGTACCGCGACGAGGCGCGTCCCCGCGCGGGCATCCTGCGCGGCCGCGAGTTCCTCATGAAGGACTCGTACTCGTTCGACCTCACCGACGAGGGCCTCAGCCAGTCGTACCAGAACCACCGCGACGCCTACATCCGCATCTTCGACCGGCTCGGCCTGGAGTACGTGATCGTCTCCGCCACGTCCGGCGCGATGGGCGGCTCGGCGTCCGAGGAGTTCCTCGCGGTCGCGGAGACGGGCGAGGACACGTTCGTGCGCAGCACCGAGTCCGGGTACGCGGCGAACGTCGAGGCGGTCAAGACGCCGGTGCCCGCCGCGCAGTCGATCGACGACAAGCCCGCCGCGCAGGTGCACCACACGCCGAACACGCCCACCATCGAGACGCTGGTGGACTTCCTCAACGCCAACACCGACCGCAAGTTCACCGCGGCCGACACGTTGAAGAACGTCCTGGTCAAGACCCAGCAGCCCGGCCAGAAGGACTGGACGCTGCTCGCGGTGGCCGTCCCCGGTGACCGCGAGGTCGACTTCAAGCGCCTCGAGGCGGCGTTGGAGCCCGCCGAGGTCGCGATGCTCGAGGCGAGCGACTTCGCCAAGAACTCGTTCCTGGTCAAGGGCTACATCGGTCCGGGCGCGATCCAGGCCAACGGCATCCGCTTCCTCGCCGACCCCCGCGTCGTCACGGGCACGGCGTGGGTCACCGGCGCCGACAAGGCCGACCACCACGTCGTCGACCTGGTGGCGGGCCGCGACTTCACCCCCGACGGCGTCATCGACGTCGCCGAGGTGCGCGAGGGCGACGCCTCCCCGGACGGCCAGGGCGTGCTCGTCGCCGCGCGCGGCATCGAGATCGGCCACATCTTCCAGCTCGGCCGCAAGTACGCGGACGCGTTCACGCTCGACGCGCTCGGCCCGGACTCCAAGCCCGTCCGCATCACCATGGGCTCGTACGGCGTCGGCGTCTCGCGGCTCGTCGCGGCCATCGCCGAGCAGTCGCACGACGACCGCGGCCTGATCTGGCCCCGCAACGTCGCCCCCGCCGACGTGCACGTCGTGGTCGCCGGCAAGGACGAGGCGCTCGCGCAGGCCGGTGAGGACTTCGCGAAGCAGCTCAGCGACAAGGGCCTCAAGGTCCTGCTGGACGACCGCAAGGCGAGCCCCGGCGTGAAGTTCGCGGACGCCGAGCTCGTCGGCATCCCGACGATCCTGGTGGTCGGCCGCGGCCTGAAGGACGGCGTCGTCGAGGTCAAGGACCGCAAGTCCGGCGAGCGCGCGGACGTGCCGGTCGCCGAGGTCGTCGACCACCTGGTGCAGGTCGTCCGCGGCTGATCAGAACGAACCGAACGCCGGGCAGCGCGCAGGGGGTGGGCGCGCGGCCCGGCGTTCAGCGTTGCACCGGGCTAGCCCGCCCGGCGGTCGGTGAGGTCCAGGGCGGGTTCGTCGAACCACACCTGGGCCCGTTCGTGCTTCGCGGCCCGCAACGCGCGGGGCAGCTGCTCGGCCACCACGTCGCGCACCAGCTGGTGCCGGAAGCCGTACTCGATCTCGCCCGTCTCGCTGTTGCGGCCCTGCCGGCGCAGGAAGTCGCGCTGTTCCAGCAGTTCCAGCGCCTTCGCGGCCTCCAGCGCGTCCCGGCCGCCGGTCGCCGCCACGGCACCGGGCGACACCAGGTCACCCACGACGGCGGCGTCCTGAAGCACCGCCTTCACCTCGAACGGCAGCGAGTCGAGCTGGGCCGTGAGCACGCCACGCACCGATGGCGGCAGAGGCAACGACGATCCGTTCTGCACGCACGACATCCGTGGGTCGGCCATCATCCGTGCGTACTCGGTGGCGAACAACGGGTTGCCACCAACGCACGACACCAACGTCTGCCACAGCTCGGAAGACAGCTCACCGAAGGGCAGCAACGAGTCCAGCAGGTTGCGCGTCCCGTTGTGCGACAACGGCTCCAGGCTGATCGTGGTCGCGTTGCGCTTCCCTCCGAACCACGACGGCCTGCGCTGCAGCAGCTCCGGCCGTGCGGTCGCTATCACCAGCAACGGCACCGAACTGGCGTGCTCGCTCAACTCCTCCATGAAGTCGAGCACCACGTCGTTCGCCCAGTGCACGTCCTCCAGCAGCACGACCAGCGGCGAGGCCTCCGCGACCTCCTCCAGGAACCGCCGCCACGAGGGGAAGTCGGGCTGCACACCGGAAGAGGGTTCGGCCAGGCACGCCAGGCTGGCGTGCAACCGGTCAGCGAGCTCACCGACGCCGACCAGTGACGCCATCGCGGCCCGCAGCGTCTCGAACGACGAGAACCCGCTCACCACGTCCGCCAACGGCCCGAAGCCGCGGTCGTCGCCGAAAGCCGTCGCGGTACCGCGCAACACCAAAGAAGAAGAGCCGAGCTCGTTCACGAGACGCGTCTTGCCGACACCGGCCTCGCCGAGCACGGTCACGAAATGCGGACGACGCCGGGTGCGGACCTCCTCGAGAAGCCCTTGCAGCACGAGCAACTCACGCTCGCGCTCCACGAACGGCACGGCGGCCTGCGCACGACGGTCGACCCCGCGCGGCGGCATGCACGACACCGCCTGCCAGCCACCGGACAGCGCGCCATCGGTCTCCCACGTCACGGAGACCGAGGCCTCACGCGTCGAGTCGCACGCACGCACCGCACCAAGCGGTGCCAACGCCATCAGCTGACGGCACTGGTCCAACAACACGCCCGTAGCCGTCGGCGTACCAGCAGCAGGCAATCGCACGAGAGAGTCACCGGTGGCCACACCGATCTGCACGTCCGCCACAGAAGCCAGACGATCGCGCACGGCGAGAGCAGCACGCACGGCACGGTCGGCGTCGTCCTCGGCAGTCTTGGGCACACCGAACATCGCCAGGAACACGGACCCGACGTTGCCGCTGACAACGCCACCCAGCCGGGAGATCTCGGCGGCGACCACGGAAGCGACTTCCTGGTGCACCGCGTCGACGTCCTCGGGGTCGCCGTCACCCGCGGCGAGACCGAGCTGCGCCGACACCATCACGACGCTGACGAGCTTGCGCTCCACCGTCGTCACGTCCCTGGCGTCCACCGTCACGACGGGCTCGGCGGGCGGGGACGTGATCACGACGGGAGCGGGAGCGGGGGAGGTCTGGCCGACGGCGAGCAGGTGCCTGCGCTGCACCGACGGCGGGAGGTCCAGCACGGGGGCGTGGTCGAGGATCGCGCGCTCCAGCTCCTGGAGCTCGCGGCCCGGCTCCAGGCCGAGCCCTTCCACCAACGCCGCCCTGGTCCGGCGATAGGCGCTCAGCGCGTCCACCTGCCGGCCACACCGGTACAGCGCGAGCATCAACTGACCGTTGAGCCGTTCGCGATACGGCTCGACCTCGATCAACGACTCCAGCTCGCCGATGATCTCGTAGTGCCTGCCACAGGCGAGCTCCGCCTCGAAGCAGTTCTCCTGAGCCGACAGCCGCCAGTCCTTGATGGCGGTCAGCTCCGGCCAGTTGATCCCGGTCTCCACGAGATCCGCGAGCACCGGTCCTCGCCACAGGCTGAGCGCTTTGCGGAGCACCCTGGCCGCGGCGGGCCAGTTGCCCGCGGACAGTTCACCTCGTCCCTGTTCGGTCAGCTGCTGGAAGCGCGACAGGTCGAGGGAGTTCTGGTCCACGCGCAGCAGGTACCCCGGTGCGTGGGTCAGCAGCAGTGCGGACCCTTCGGTGGCGCTGCCGTGGGGGGTGAGAACGCCTCGCAACCCTGAGACGGCGTTCTGGAGCATCTTGCGCGCGGTGGGCGGCACGTCCTGCTGCCACAGCGCTTGGAGCAGCTTGCTCGTCGCCACCACCCGGTTGGCGTGCAGCAGGAGGAAACCCAGAGCCGCGCGCTGCTTGACCCCGCCCAGCGGCACGGGCAGGTCGTCGTCGAGGACTTCCAGTGAGCCCAGCAGGTGAAATCGCATGGTTCCGGTCTCCAGTGGGTGGGTGTCCGTGCGGAGGGGAGAGATCAGCCCCAGGGGGTGTCGTCGCCCCGCGAGTTGCCACCGTGGCGCCAAGGGGTGTCGTTCGTACCCCAAGGGGTGTCATTGCCGGCTGAGCGCTGCACCCACGGGGTGTCGTGTGCCACTCTGTTGCTCCACGGCGTGTCGGCGGCCTGCGCGGTACCGGTGAAGAGCGCGAGCACCAGGGTCGCCGGGACAGCGGCGAGAACCAGAACGGCGGCGGTCGTCTTGCGGATCATGTCGGCCTCCTCCTACTTGGTCGGACCTAAGGATTCGAGTCATGCTGCGGCGCCTTACGAGCGGCGTCTGAGAACGAAGTTAGGAGCGCGGCCCATCGCGGCTCTATCGCGCACCCGCCGCGTATCAATCGGTCGTGATGGCGGTGCTGCGAACGCCATATGAGACGGTTCGAACGCTGAGTCGCCAGTCAGCTCGCAGCTGTTACTACGCAGGGTGGCGGTTAATCACAGAAATTAGGTGCGGTGTACCGCAATGCTTAGATTCGGTTAGCGAACCGAACGAACGTCCTGCGCCGCACGGAGTAGTCCTTTGAGCTGGCAGGCTGTTTGGCGACACGCTGTGCGGTCTTTGTGAAGTGAGCCTCCGCGCCGGGGAATTCTCCCGTTCACGTACCGGCTGATCTGCCTAGATGCACTAGGCCTGATCATCTCCAAATGAGATGCCTGTTGAGATCGGTATCATTGTGATGGATTGTGTCGCGATGCACAAGAAGGATCTTGACAGGTTTCCTCCCTGAGGCTAGTTTCGGAGCGTTCAAGTAGTAGATGTGAGGTTGCTTCATCTTTTTAGTCCACTCCTGGGTTGATGTCCGTGAAGTGTTTTTCTCCGTAGCTTCTGAAAATTGATTCGACAAAGGTGAGAACGACCGGGAGCGCGAGGTGCGGGGGCATTGCGGAAAATAGAGGCGCGAGGGGTCGTCCGTCATGAGCTCAGCCCCTGACGAGGAACTGATATTCAAGCTGCTCGGCCCGATCGAGGTAATCGGCGCCGTGGAGCAGGTGCAGGTGCCGCCGGGGCGTCAGCTGACGATCCTGGGCGCGTTGCTGCTCGAGGCGAACCGCGTCGTCAGCATGGACCAGTTGATCGACCTCGTCTGGGAGCACACCCCGCCGTCGACCGCGCGAGCGCAGATCCAGATCTGCGTGTCCGCGCTCCGGCGGGAGTTCTCGAGGGTCGACGTCGACGCGCAGATCGAGACCCGTCAGCCCGGCTACCTGCTGAGAGTCGCCGCGGACAAGATCGACACCTTCCTCTTCGAACGCCGCGTCGCCGACTCCGACACCGCCGTCCGGCAAGGCCGCATGGACGAGGCTTCCGCGGTGCTGCGCGCCGCACTCGCGCTGTGGCGCGGTCCCGCGCTGGGAGGCGCGGGGGCGACGTTGCAGAACAAAGCGCTGCGCCTCGACGAGAAACGCCTGTCGGTGTTGGAGAACTGCATCGACATCGAGTTGTTGCTGGGCCGGCATCACGCTCTTGTGGGTGAATTGCAGAGCATGGTCACTGAACACCCACTGCGTGAACGGCCACGCGGACAGCTCATGCTCGCGCTCTACCGCTCCGGCCGGCAGTCGGAGGCGCTCGACGTTTACCGCACCGGCCGCGACCTGTTCATCGAGCACCTCGGTCTCGAACCGAGTGACCAACTGCGCAAGCTCGAGACCGCGATCCTGACCGACGACGAGGTGCTGCGCCTCGACCAGGAGAAGTCCGCACCGGTCACCGTGCAGAACGTCGTGTCACCGCACCAGCTCCCGGCCACCATCTCGGACTTCATCGGCCGCCAGGACGTCGTGGCGCGCGCTGAGAGCGTTCTCACCGGCGACCGCCTGACGATGCCGGTGGTGAACATCTCCGGCAAGGCGGGCATCGGCAAGAGCGCTCTCGCGGTGCACGTGGCCCATCGCGTCGCGGCCGAGACCTACCCGGACGGCCAGCTGTACTGCGACCTCCGCGGCACGCAGGCCCAACCGGCCACGCCGGCCGAGGTTCTCGGCCGATTCCTGTCCGCTTTGGGCGCCGTGGGCTCGACTTTGCCCGACAGCGTGGACGAACGGGCGGACATGTACCGCAGCATGCTCGCCAGCCGGCGCGTGCTGGTCGTCCTCGACGACGCGGGCAGCGAGTCCCAGGTGCACCAACTGCTTCCGGGCTCGCCCACGTGCGGTGTCGTCGTCACGAGCCGTACGCGGTTGACGGGTCTTGCCGGATCTCATTTGGTGGACGTCGACTTCATGGCGTCCGATGACGCTCTGGAGTTGTTGGGGCGCATCATCGGCACGCAGCGCCTGCAGAGCGAACCGGTCGCCGCGGCCGCGCTGGTGGACGTCGTGGGAGGGCTCCCACTGGCGTTGCGGATCATCGGCGCGCGCCTCGCCGCCCGCCCGCACTGGACGCTCGCCTCGATGGTCGGCCGCCTCGCCGACGAGAGGTACCGCCTCGACGAGCTCGTGCACGGCGACATGGTCGTGCGCGCCAGCCTCTCGCTGACCTACGACGGCCTGGAGCCGGACACGTGCCGGGTCATGCGGCTGATGTCGTTGCTGGAGGCGGAGAGCCTGCCGGTCTGGACGGCCTCCGCGCTCACGAACGACGACCGCCACCGCGGCTTCGACCTGCTGGAGCGCCTGGTCGACGCGCAGCTGCTGGACGTCGTCGGCAGCGACGTCACGGGCCTGCCGCGCTACCGCTTCCACGACCTGATCCGCCTGTACGCCAAGGAACAGCTCGCGGTGCACGAGGCTCCGGCAGTGCAGCTGGCGTCCGTCGAACGCGTCGCCGGCGGCTGGCTCGCCATGGCCGAGCAGGCGCACCAGCAGCTCTACGGCGGTGACTTCACGGTCCTGCACGGCTCGGGCCAACGCTGGCAACCGAGCGCGTCGTACGTCGACAAGGTGTTGCAGGACCCGTTGGGCTGGCTGGAGAGCGAACGCCAGAACATCTGCGCCGCCGTCCTGCAGGCCGCCGACGCCGGCCTGGACGAGCTGGCGTGGGACCTCGCGATGTCGCTCGTGACGTTGTTCGAGACCCGCAGCTACCTCGACGACTGGCAGCACACCCACGAACGCGCGCTCGACGCCGTGCGCAAGGCGGGCAACAAGCGCGGCACCGCGGCCCTGCTCTGCTCGCTGGGATCGCTGCACCACAGCCAGCGCCGCATGGACGCGTCCCGCGCCGCGCTCGAACCGGCGCTGGAGCTCTTCACCGAGCTGGACGACACCCACGGCCTCGCACTCGTCCGCCGCAACCTCGGCCTCCTCGAGTACAACGAGGGCCGGCCGGAGCTCGCGTTGCGGATCTTCGAGCAGTCGCTCACCGGCTTCAAGCGCGTCGGCGACGTCGTGGGCCAGGCCTACGTGGTCTCCCAGCTCGCCCAGCTGTCGCTCGACCGGGGCGACCACGAGCTCGCTGTCGGTCAACTGCGCGGTGCGCTGGCGATGTGCCGGGAGATCTCCAGCCCGCGCGTCGAGGCCCAGGTGCTGTACCGGCTCGGCAGCGCGATGCTCGTGCAGGGCCGCTACGAGCAGGCGCAGCAGCTCATCACGTCGGTGCTCGGCATGGTGCAGCGCTCCGGCGACACCGTGGGGGAGAGTTACGCGCTGCACTCGCTGGGCCTGATCCACGGCCGCATGCGCATGTTCGCCGAGGCCGGACGGCTGCTGCGGCGCGCGATCCGGCTGTGCGAGGAGAACCTCGACCGGGTCGGGGCCGCGCGCATCCGCCTCGACCTCGCGCAGCTCGTGTCGCAGCGCGGGGAGACGTTCCACGCGATCGCCATCGTGGAGCAGGCGATGATGACGTTCCAGGAGCTGCGGCTCGAGCTGTGGGAGCGCAAGGCGCTGGCGGTGCTGGAGAAGATCACGATCGAGAACCCGCTGCCCGCCGCCGTCACGTCCAACGGCGGCGCGCGGTAGCGGTCAGGAGGTCGGCGTCAGCGAGTCGGCCATCTTCTGCAGCTCTGACTCCTTGGGCAGCGGCGGGTTGGCGCCGCCACCGCCGCCCTCCAGGTCGCCGTTCACGACGAGCACGTGCAGCTTGTTGCTGCCGTTGAGGACGACGACCTTGACCATGCCCTTGCTCGCCAGGCACTTGTTGCCGGTCTGCGTGATGGTGGCGTCGACCTGCACGCCCTCGACGACGACCTTCGCGCCGTCCTTCTGGGTGTGCTGGATCTTCACCGGCTTGGGCTCGGTGGTCGTCACCTTCGGGTCGACGCCCGACGAGTAGAACTGGGTGGCGACGGCCTTGGTGAAGTCGGTGGCGGTCTTGTTGATGTCGCTCTTGGGGAGCAGCGTGCCGCCGTTGGTGCCTTTGGTGTACTGCTTGCCCTCGCAGGTGTAGTCGCCGTAGGTGGTGACGCCGGACAGCGAGATGCCCTCGAAGCCCTCCACCGGGATCTTGGCGTCCGCGATGACGTCCCAGTTCTTCGGGACGACGTAGTTGTAGCCGAGCGCGGTCTCCACGCACTGCTGGCCGTCGGCCTTGGCGCAGGCGCTGTCGGGCGCCTGCGAGGTGGTGCCGGCCGGCGCGGACGTCGAGGGCTGCGCCGTGCTGCCGCCGTCGCCTCGGGACAGTGCGAACCAGGTGATGCCGCCGCCGAGGAGCACCACCAGGACCACGACGCCGACCACGAGCCACAGCGTCTTCTTGCCCTTGTTCGGGGGCTCGTCGCCGAAGCCGCCGTACACGCCGAGGCCGCTGTACCCGCCGCCGTAACCCTGCTGCGGGAAGCCGCCCTGCTGGGGGAAACCGCCGGTCTGCGGGTAGCCGCCGGTCTGGTAGCCGCCGCTGCCGTAGTCGCCCTGCTGCTGGCCGCCGGTCTGGTAGCCACCGCTCTGGTGGTCACCCTGTTGCTGCCGGCCCCAGCCCTGCTGGTCGTTCCAGCCGCCCTGTCCGCCGCCACCTGGGTAAGTCACGGGGGAACGGTACCTGGTGGGTCTGACAGGGGCTTAATTCATCACTCGTTGACTTCGGGCGCGTCGCGGGCGTACCGTCCTGACCTAATTCAACGAGTGATGAACTTTGGAGGCCGATGATGCGCACCGCGCTGGTCACCGCCGTCGCAGGCGCGGTGGTGGCGTTTCTCCTGGGACTGCTGACGTTCGGCGTGCAGGCCACCGTGCACCCGCACGACGTCCCGCTCGCCGTGGTGGCGCCTCCGCCGATCGCGCAGAAGGTCGCGCAGGCCGACTCCGCGGAGGTCCAGCTCAAGGTCGTCGACGCGGACGAGGCCAGGAAGCTCCTGCAGGACAAGGAGGTCTACGGCGTGCTGGAGATCGTTCCCGGTCAGGCGACGATCCGGCTCAACCCCGCCGTCAACCCGTCCGGCACGCAGGTCGCGCAGCAGGTGCTGACCGGCGTCGCGCAGGGTGCGGGGCTGCAGGTGTCGGTCGAGGCGCCGGCCGTGTCCGCAGCCGAACGGACCGCGCCGCTCGCCGCGTCCGCGCTGCTGTGGGTCGGCGGCATGGTCGCCGGGCTGCTCTTCGTGGTGCTGAAGGGCCGGCGCCTGCGGTGGCTGTCGGCACTCACGACGGCCGTGCTCGTCACCGGCTCGACCGTCGGACTGCTGGCGTGGTGGGGTGTCACGTTCGACGCGACCGCGCTCGCCTTCATGCTCGCCGTCGCCGTGTCGTTCGCGCTGCTGCAGGCCGGGCTCTTCCGGCACCTCGGCATCCGCGCGATGGGGATCCTCGGCGTGCTCTACCTGATGGCGCCGGCCGTCGCGGGCCAGGTGCCCGAGCTGCTCAACCCGGCCTACCGCGCGGTGCTGTGGTCGTGGACGCCGTTCCGCTTCTCGACGGAAGGCCTGCGCAGCCTCATGTACGACGGGTCCATCAGCACCGAGTGGTGGGTGTTCGGCGGTATCGCGCTCGTCGGGCTCGTGTTGTTGCTAGCCGGCGAGAAAGCTCAGACGGACCGTGCGGACGGGGTTGTCGACGTTGGTGTCGACCAGGCAGATGGACTGCCACGTGCCGAGCGTCAGCACACCGCCTAGCACGGGGATCGTCGCGTAAGGCGGCACGAGCGCGGGCATCACGTGGTCACGACCGTGGCCAGGAGTGCCGTGCCTGTGCCGCCACTTCACGTCGCGCGGCAGGATCCGTTCCAATGCGGTCAGCAGGTCGTCGTCGCTGCCCGCGCCCGTCTCGATGATGGCGACGCCCGCGGTCGCGTGGGGCACCCACACGTGCAGCAGGCCGTCGCCGTCCTCGCCGTCGAGGAACCGCTGGCAGTCCCGCGTGAGGTCGTGGACCACCTCGTCGGAACCGGTGCGGATCTGGATCTCCTCGCTGCGCATGACCTCAGATCTTACGAACGACCCGTGCGGGGTTGCCGACCGCGAGCACGTGAGCAGGCAGATCGCGCGTCACGACACTGCCCGCGCCCACGACCGTGTTGTTGCCGATCGTCACACCGGGACACACGATGACGCCGCCGCCGAACCACACCTTGTCGCCGATGACGATCGGTGCGGTCGTTTCCCACCCCTCGATCCGTGCGTCGTGATCCTCGATGGGGTGCAACGCGGTCAGCAACTGCACGTTGGGGCCCATCATCACGTGATCGCCGATGGTCACCGGACCGCAGTCGAGGATGACGCCGCCGTAGTTCATGAAGCTGTTCGCGCCGACACGGGTGTTGTAGCCGTACTCGATCTGCAGGCGCTGCATGAACGTCGTGTTCTCGCCGATCTCCGCCACGAACCCCTTGAGGATCGCGTACATGCCGTCGAGGTCCTCGGGGTCGTGCGCGTTGAACCGCGCCATCTCGCGCCAGCCGCGGCGCCGGTCCGCGTCGAGCTCGGGATCAGCCGGGAGGTAGCGCTCGCCGTTGATCATCTTCTCGCGGTTGGTTCCCATAGCGCTTCAGTATCGTCGCGGCATGCGCGTGCTCTTCGCCAGCATGGCCACGGTCGGCCACACGTTCCCGATGATCCCGTTAGCGCTCGCACTGCGCGATGCCGGCCACGAGGTGCATTTCGCCGTGGGCGACGACATGCACAACGAGTTGGATCGGCTGGGGTTGAAGCCTTTCCGTCCTGGGATGGTGTTCGGGGAGATCTACGCCGAGGACATCGCGCCGGAGCTCGAACGGGTGCTGCCCGACCTCGTGATCAGCGGCTGGGCGGTGCCGGAGGTGTTCGCCGAGGCACGGCGGAGGGCGTTTCCCGTGCTGTGGCACGGGTTCGGGCGGATGTTCGCGGACGGCATCGGGCTCGCGCGGCCGGCCGCGGGGCGGCACCTCGACATCTGCCCGCCCTCGTTGCAGGACAAGGACTTCGTGCAGGACCGCCTGCTGCTGCGGCCCGTTGCGCACCAGATGCCCGGTGAGATGCCGCGGCGCACGCACGAGAAGCTGATCTACCTCACGCTTGGGAGCGTGTTCGGCACACGGGACGCGTTGCTGCCCGCCATCGCAGGGCTTGCCCGGCTTGACGCGCAGGTCGTCGTCGCTGCACCCAAAGCGTGCCTCACGCACGTGCCGCCGAACGTGACCGTGCACCAGTGGTTGCCGCAGGTCGAGGTCATCAGGCAGGCGGACCTCGTCGTGCATCACGGCGGTAGCGGCACGATGCTCGCGGCACTGGCCGAGGGGGTCCCTCAGGTCGTGTTGCCGCAGGGGGCGGACCAGACCGGCAACGCCCATGCGCTCGTGGCGTCGGGTGCGGCGGTGTGGCCTGAAGCGGTGAGTGCCGACGCGATCGCGGAGAGCGCACGGCTGGTGCTGGGCGACGGCGCGTTCGGAGAAGCCGCAGGTCAGGTGGCCCGGGAGATACGTCACATGCCGTCGCCGGAGGAAGTTGCGGACAGGCTGGCGGAGGTTGTGTAACACTGTTTTTTATGAAGGCAAGCCGCCTGCGCTTCGGGATGAACCTGTGGCCGCCGTTCCTGTTCGCCGGTATCCGCGTCGAGGAGATCTCGGCGGACTACCGGTATGCGCGCGTGCGGATGCGTCTGCGTCCGTGGAACCGCAACTTCTTCGGCACCCACTTCGGCGGCTCGCTGTTCGCGATGACCGACCCGTTCTGGGTGTTGCTGCTGTTCAACCAGCTGAGCGGCGAGCACGTCGTGTGGGACCAGGCCGGTGAGATCGAGTTCGTCGCTCCCGGCCGCGGCACGGTCTACGCCGAGTTCCGGCTGACCGACGAGCACGTCGCGCAGGTGCTGGAGCAGACCAGCGGTGGCGAGAAGGCGTTGATCTGGTTCGAGACGGACGTCGTCGGGCAGGATGGGGCCGTGATCGCACGGGTGAAGAAGCAGGTCTACGCGCGGCGCAAGCGCGACAAGCAGCTCGCGCATGCGTGAGGCCTTCGGAGCGGTTTTCGACGTTCAGGACGGTTACCTGAACACGGCGTCCATCGGGGTGCCGCCGCGGCACGTCGCGGACGCGGTCGCGGCGTCGCACGAACGGTGGCGGCGCGGCGAGGACACGTCGTCCACGTTCAACGAGGCCGTGGAGACCTCGCGTGCGGCGTTCGGGCGGCTGGTCGGGGTGCCCGAGACGTCGGTCGCCTGTGGAGCCACGGTGTCCCAGTTCGTCTCGCTCGTGGCCCAGTCGCTGCCCGCCGGGGCGAAGGTCTTCGTCGGCGCCGGCGAGTTCACCAGCGTCTCCCTGCCGTTCGTCGCGGCGGGACACGCCGTCGTGTCCACTGTGGACGAGTGCGATCTCGTCGCGGTGAGCGTGGTGCAGAGCGCGGACGGCGCGATCGCCGACCTCGAAACGCTGCGGGCGTCCGGAAAGCCGGTGCTGCTCGACGTGTCGCAGGCCGCCCGGTGGATGCCGTTGTCGTTGGCGTGGGCCGATTTCGTCGTCGGCGTCGCCTACAAGTGGCTGATGGCACCGCGCGGCGCGGCCTGGATGGCGGTCCGGCCGGACCGCGCGGACTCGCTGAAGCCGTTGGCGGCCAACTGGTACAGCACCGGCGAGAACTACGGGACCGAGCTGGTGCTCCGTTCGGACGCACGCCGGTTCGACCTCTCGCCGACCTGGTTCTCCCACGTGGGCGCCGCGGTCGCGCTCCCATGGCTGGCCACTGTGGACCTCGAAGCCGTCCGCGCGCACTGCGTCGGCCTGACGGATCGGCTTCTCACCGGTCTGGGCCTGCCGCCGAACGGCTCGGCGATCGTCTCAGTCGCCGGACCACCCGTCCAAGGAGTGGTTTCGTCGGTTCGCGCAGGTCGCACACGGTATGCGTGCCACCTGTACAACACGATCGAGGACGTTGATCGGGTGCTCGAAGCGCTTGCATGACCGCCGTCCGTTACCGTGGGTCCTTGTGTCGGAACCACGCCAGTCACCTGAAGAGGTGACCCAGAACCTGCCTCGCTTCCCACCGAGGCCCACCGACACCGCGCCGTTGTACCCGGCCGACGAGCTCGTGAAGCTCCAGTCGATCATGGACAACCGCCAGCAGGGGCAGCACGTGCCCCCGCAGCCGCCGCCCGCCCGGCGCAGGTCGACCTGGGTGGGCAAGGGGCTGGCGCTGCTCGGTGTCGCAGTGGTGTCCGGGTTCGTGTGGTGGGTGTTGCAGCCGTCGGACCCCATCGACCAGCAGGTCGGGCAACCGCAGAAGACCGCGGGGGAGTTCGAGTTCACCACCGTGCCGGAGCTGCCGGAACCGGTGAAGGACAGCGACTGCGCCGCCCACGCGACGGGCCAGACGCAGGCGTTCTTCAAGACCACGCCGTGCCTCCAGCTGACGAGGGCCTTCTACACGGTCACGCTGCCGGACGGCCGCACCGTCTACTCGTCGGTGTCCGTGGTCAAGATGAAGAGCACCGAGGAGGCCAGGGCGCTGCGCGAGCTGACCCAGAAGGACGGCACCGGCAACGTCAAGGACCTGGTGCTGGACAAGGCCATCGCCGTGCCGTCGCTCACCACGCTGGGCAACGGCGGGTACGCCTCCGAGCAGCGCGAGCAGACGGTCGTGATCGTCGAGTCGGACTCGCCCTCCAAGGGCACCGACGCGATCGCGCACAACAGGGAGATGAAGAAGGTCTCCAACGACGCTATAAGGCTCGCGACGTCGTTCGCCGGCTAGCGGTCCGGGGCCCGCTGTTCAGGCGGGCCGCCGGGCGGACAGGGCAGGCCCGCCTCGACAGCGGGCCTCCACTTTCTCAGCCCGAGGCGACGCCGGGCAGCGTGATGGACGCCGGGGCCGTGCCCGCCGCCTTGCGCCACCGGGTGGCCCGCACGGCCGCCGTCGTCAGCGCCTCCAGTGCCGACGTCCGCAGCCCCGGCTCGTCGGTCCGCTCCAGCACCCCGCGCCACGCGGCGCACGTGTCCTGCTCGGCCGCGACCAGCGCCGCGAGCGCCGACGGGCCGTCCGACACGGGCGCGGGCGGCAGGTACGCGGCGGCGGGCGGGTTCGGGACGGCGCCGCGGTCGCGCAGCCAGCGTTCGGTGGTGTCCCTGCGGGCCCGGTGCAGGTTCGCGCCCTCGGCGACGGCCGCCGCCTGAGCGTCCAGGAACGCCGACACCATGCCGTAGGTCCACAACGCCGCGTGCTCGGTGCCGAGCGCGGTCTGGACGGAGTCGACGCTCATCCGAGCACCTCCCGCAACGAGGCGCAGCCCGCCGCCACCGAACCGACCATGCCCGCCCGGTACGCCGGCAGCGACGCGACGACCGCGGAGGCCTCGCGCACGGCCTCGTCCAGCGCCGTCCGCAGGGCCGCCAGCGGGTCGGGGGGCGTGGGAGGCGTCGTGGGGGCGGGCGGGGCGGTGGAGGACAGCGGCGGGCGTTCGCGGTCCACCTCGGCCTGCAGCAGGGAGGCGTGGGTCTCGCGGGCCTTCGCGATCTCGGCCGCGGCGGGCACCGTCGTCAGCGTCTGCGCCAGCTTCGCGTCCGCACGGGCCTGCGCCGCGAGGGCCGAGAGCGGGTCCGGCGGAGGCGGTGGCGGAGGTTCTGTGGTGCACGCAACGGCGAGCGGTGCGGCGGCCACCGCGAGCAGCACACGGCGGCGGCTGACCGATTCGGAGATCACGCGAACCCATATTGCCAGCAGCCGTGCGGGTCGGTGGGAGCCGGGCGAAGGAGATAGTCTGGTCGTCCACGGCCGCCGGATTCAGCGTCGGCCGGGGTTTTCATGCGTTCGAACTGAAGGAGACACCACGTGTCCAGCCCGCCGCGCGGAGAGCTTTCCGCGCAGCTAGCACCCGTTGTGCGGGAAGCGCTCGAAGCCGCGGGCTTCGACCTCGACGCGCTCGACGTGAATCAGGCTGGGCGCCGCCGTCTGGTCAAGGTCGTCGTGGACGGTGAGGACGGCATCGGGCTCGACGAGGTCGCCGAGGCGAGCCGCGTGGTCTCCGCCGCGCTCGACGAGCACGACCACATCATCAACGGGCCGTACACCCTCGAGGTCACCTCGCCGGGTGTCGACCGCCCCCTGACGCGCCCGCGCCACTGGAAGCGCGCTCACCTGCGTCTCGTGAAGGTCAAGCAGCCGGAGCAGGCCGAGTGGTTCGGCCGGGTCGGCGAGTGCGACGAGACCGGGGTCGAGCTGCTGCACAAGGACGAGCTGCGACGCGTGGAGTACCGCCACATCGAACGCGCGGTCATGGAGATCGAGTTCAAGCAGCCGCCGGTCGAGGAACTGGCTCGGCTCACTCGGAAAGCACCGAAGGAGGAGCCGAGGTGAACGTCGACATCGCCGCCCTGAGGGCGATCGAACGTGAAAAGGACATCCCCTTCGAGACGGTCCTGGAGGCGATCGAGTCAGCACTGCTGACCGCCTACAAGCACACCGAAGGGCACGCCACGCACTCGCGCGTGGAGATCGACCGCAAGACCGGCGTCGTGCGCGTGCTCGCGCAGGACCTGGGTCCGGACGGTGCGGTCCAGGAGGAGTGGGACGACACTCCGGAGGGCTTCGGCAGGATCGCGGCCACGACGGCGCGCCAGGTCATCCTGCAGCGCCTGCGCGACGCCGAGCACGAGCGCACCTTCGGCGAGTTCGCCGCCAAGGAGGGCGAGATCATCGCGGGAGTCGTCCAGCGCGACGCCCGCGCGAACGCCCGCGGCATGGTCGTCGTCCAGGTGGGCGACACCGAGGGCGTGCTGCCGCCGGCCGAGCAGGTGCCGGGCGAGCAGTACAACCACGGCGAGCGCATCAAGTGCTACGTCGTGAGCGTCTCGCGGGGCGCGCGCGGCCCGCAGATCGCCCTGTCCCGGACGCACCCGAACCTCGTGCGGCGGCTGTTCGCCCTCGAGGTCCCGGAGATCGCGGACGGCACCGTGGAGATCCCCGCGGTGGCACGTGAGGCAGGTCACCGTTCCAAGATCGCGGTGAAATCAACGGTTGCCGGAGTGAACGCCAAGGGCGCCTGCATCGGCCCCATGGGAGCCCGTGTGCGCAACGTCATGCACGAGCTCGGTGGCGAGAAGATCGACATCATCGACCACTCGGACGACCCGGCCACTTTCGTCGGGAATGCTTTGTCACCAGCGAAGGTTGTGTCGGTGCGGGTGCTCGACGAGCGCGCCAAGACCGCTCGCGTCGTGGTGCCCGACTTCCAGCTCTCGCTGGCGATCGGCAAGGAGGGCCAGAACGCCCGCCTGGCCGCCCGTCTGACGGGCTGGCGCATCGACATCCGCAGCGATGCGGAGGCTCCGGCCGCCGGTGCGGTCACATCCGGTTCGGCTGAATGAGCTCCAGGGGATAGAATTATCAACGGTTCAGCGTCAGGCTCGGTTTCCCAGCACATCGGCCCTGTTCGTACGTGCATCGGATGCCGCACCCGGACGCTGCCGTCTGAGCTGCTGCGTGTGGTCGCGGTGGACGGTTCGGTGGTTCCGGACGTCCGTCGGCGACTTCCTGGTCGGGGTGCTTGGTTGCATTTCGATCTCGAATGTCTCCGCAACGCCGAGCGGCGACGGGCGTTCTCACGGGCCCTCCGGGTCCAGGGAGCACTCGACGTCGCTTCGCTGCGCGAGCACGTGGAGCAGCAAGGGAAATTGGTCGTGGGACAGCCCCAGGGCCGAGAAGCAACGAGGAAGCAGGTCGACCCGTCATGAGTCAGCCGTGAAGCTGAAGACATGAACGCGCGACGTTAAGACGAGGTCGATGGGACTTGCCCGCCGGCCTCACGACCAAGGAGAGCAGTGGCAGGCAAGGCCCGCGTGCACGAGCTCGCGAAAGAGCTCGGTGTATCGAGCAAGGAAATTCTGAACAAGCTCGCCGAACAGGGTGAGTACGTCAAGACCGCGTCGTCCACCGTCGAGGCCCCCGTGGCCCGGCGGCTTCGTGACGCCTACGAAGCCAAGTCCTCGAAGCCGGCTCCCAAGCCGTCCGCTCCGAAGCCGAAGGCTCCCGCTCCCGCCGCACCGTCCGCTCCCGCGGGCGCCACGCCGGCGGCTACCGACAACAAGCCCGCAGGACCCAAGGCCATGCCCGGCCCGCGTCCGGCGGCTCCGGGTCCGCGCCCGCCCGCACCGAAGCCCGCTCCGGCAGCTCCTGCCGCGCAGGCCCCGGCTCCGGCGGCGCCCGCACCCCAGCAGCAGGCCCCGGCCGCTCCCGCGGCTCCGGCCGCGCAGGCTCCGGCGGCCCCGAAGGCTGCCCCGGCTCCCGGCGTGAAGCCGGGTGGCGGTCCGCGTCCGGGCCCGCGCCCGGCTCCGCAGCAGCAGCCGCAGTCCCAGCCCCAGCAGCCGCAGGCTCCCGCCGCGGCCGCCGGTGGTCAGCAGTCCCCGTCCGTGGTCCCGCCGCGCCCGCAGTCTCCCAAGCCTGCCGGCCCGCGCGCCCCGCGTCCGGGCAACAACCCCTTCGGCGTCGGTGGCGGCAACGCTCCCTCGCCGCGTCCCGGACCCCGTCCTGGCCCGCGTCCCGAGCAGGGCGGCGACCGCCCCGCCGGTGGCCCGAAGCCCGGCGACCCGCGTCCGGCGAACCCCCGTCCCGGTGGTGCGCCCGGTCAGGGTGGTCCGCGTCCGGCCGCCGCTCAGGGTGGCGGTCGTCCCGGCCCCGGCCAGGGCGGTCCTCGCCCGGCTCCCGGTCAGGGCGGTCCCCGTCCCAACCCGGGCAACATGCCCCCGCGGCCGAACCCCGGCATGATGCCGGGCCGTCCGGCCGGTAACCGTCCTGGTCCCGGCGGTGGCGGCGGTGGCCGTCCCGGTGGTGGCGGTGGCGGCGGTCGTCCCGGTGGGGGCGGCGGCGGTGGCGGCTTCCGCGGCGGCGGTGGCGGCGGCGGAGGCGGTGGCTTCCGCGGCGGTGGCGGCGGTGGCGGTGGCGGTGGCTTCCGTCCCGGTGGCGGCGGTGGCGGAGGCGGCGGCTTCCGTCCCGGCGGTGGTGGCGGTGCCGGTGGCGGCGCCCCGGCCGGTGGTGGCGGCGGTTTCCGCGGTCGTCCCGGTGGCGGTGGCGGCGGTGCTGGTCGCGGCGGTACCGCGGGTGCCTTCGGTCGTCCGGGTGGTCCGGCGCGTCGTGGACGCAAGTCCAAGCGGCAGAAGCGCCAGGAGTACATGGACAACATGCAGGCGCCTTCGGTCGGTGGCGTCCGCCTGCCCAAGGGCAGTGGCGAGACGATCCGCCTGCCGCGCGGTGCCTCGCTGACCGACTTCGCCGACAAGATCAACGCCAACCCGGCGTCGCTCGTGCAGGTGCTCTTCCACCTGGGCGAGATGGTCACGGCGACCCAGTCGGTGTCCGACGAGATCCTGGAGCTGCTCGGCTCCGAGATGAACTACGTCGTGCAGGTCGTGTCCCCCGAGGAGGAGGACCGCGAGCTGCTCGAGACGTTCGACATCACCTACGGCGAGGACGCCGGCGACGAGGACGACCTGCAGGTTCGTCCGCCGGTCGTCACCGTCATGGGTCACGTCGACCACGGTAAGACGCGACTCCTCGACACCATCCGCAAGGCGAAGGTGCACGAGGGCGAGGCCGGTGGCATCACCCAGCACATCGGTGCCTACCAGGTGGAGACCGAGCTCGAGGGCAACCCGCGGCTCATCACCTTCATCGACACCCCCGGTCACGAGGCGTTCACCGCCATGCGTGCCCGTGGTGCGAACGCGACCGACATCGCGGTCATCGTCGTCGCCGCTGACGACGGCGTGATGCCGCAGACGGTCGAGGCGATCAACCACGCGCAGGCCGCTCAGGCGCCGATCGTGGTCGCGGTCAACAAGATCGACAAGGAAGGCGCCAACCCGGCCAAGATCCGTCAGCAGCTGACGGAGTACGGCCTGGTCGCCGAGGAGTACGGCGGCGACACGATGTTCGTCGACATCTCCGCGAAGCAGGGCATCAACATCGACAGCCTCCTCGAGGCCATCCTGTTGACCGCCGACGCGTCGCTGGACCTCCGGGCGAACCCGTCCATGGAGGCCCAGGGTGTCGCGATCGAGGCGCACCTCGACCGCGGTCGCGGTCCGGTCGCCACGGTGCTGGTCCAGCGAGGCACGCTCCGCGTCGGCGACTCGATCGTCGCGGGCGACGCCTACGGCCGCGTCCGCCGCATGGTGGACGAGCACGGCGAGGACGTGCACGACGCGACCCCGTCGCGTCCGGTGCAGGTCATCGGTCTGACGTCGGTGCCGCGCGCTGGTGACTCGTTCCTCGTCGTCGACGAGGACCGCGTCGCCAGGCAGATCGCCGAACGTCGCCAGGCCCGCACTCGCAACGCGCAGAACGCCGCCAAGCGCAAGCGCGTCAGCCTCGAGGACCTGGACGCCGCGCTCAAGGAAACCAGCCAGCTCACCTTGATCATCAAGGGTGACAACTCGGGTACCGTCGAGGCCCTCGAGGACGCGCTCATGAAGATCGAGGTCGGCGACGACGTCGAACTGCGCGTGGTCCACCGCGGTGTCGGTGGCATCACCGAAGGCGACATCAACCTCGCCGTGGCCTCCTCCGCCATCGTCCTGGGCTTCAACGTCCGGGCCGAGGGCAAGGCGACCGAGCTCGCGAACCGCGAGGGCATCGACGTCCGCTACTACACGGTCATCTACCAGGCGATCGACGAGATCGAGGCGGCCCTCAAGGGTCTCCTCAAGCCGGAGTACGAAGAGGTCCAGCTCGGCCGCGCCGAGATCCGCGACGTCTTCAAGTCCTCCAAGGTCGGCACGATCGCGGGTTGCATGGTCCTGTCGGGCGAGATCCGCCGCAACGCCAGGGCGCGCCTCCTCCGTGACGGCAAGGTGATCGCGGAGAACCTCCCGATCAGCTCGCTCAAGCGGTTCAAGGACGACGCCACCGAGGTCCGCGAAGGTTTCGAGTGTGGTCTCACGCTCGGCAACTACAGCGACCTCAAGCTGGAAGACATCATCGAGACCTACGAGATGCGCGAGAAGCCGCGCGCCTAGTCGGTCGATGAGGGGGTGCGGAGCCGCTTTAACCGGTGGCTTCGCACCCCTTTCTTCTGGAGGATCAAGCCCATGTACGTGGGGGCTCTGGAACTGGACTTGCTTTTGGGCGACGTCCACTCGCTGAAGGAGAAGCGCTCCGTGGTGCGGCCCGTCGTGGCCGAACTGCGTCGCCGCTTCGAAGTCGCCGCCGCCGAAGCCGGTCATCAGGACCTGCACCGGCGCGCGTTGATCGGTGTGGCCGCGGTGGCCGCCGACTTGGAGCACGTCAGGGACGTTCTCGCCAGCTGTGAGAGGCTGGTCGCCGGACGGCCCGAACTGGAACTGCTCTCCGCCCGGACGCGTCTCGTCGGGCCGGAGGACGACTAGGAAGGGGAGGCTCGTGGCCGACACGGCACGTGCCCGCAAGCTCGCCAAGCGGATCTCGCAGATCGTCGCTTCGGCTCTGGAGCACGAGGTCAAGGACCCGCGTCTGGCGCGCGTCACCATCACCGACACCAAGGTGACCGGCGACCTGCACGACGCGACCGTGTACTACACCGTCCTGGGTGAACGGCTCGACACCGAGCCCGACTTCGCCGGGGCGGCTGCGGCGTTGGAGAAGGCCAAGGGTGTGCTGCGGTCCCTGGTGGGGGCGCAGACCGGGGTTCGGTTCACGCCGACGTTGACGTTCATGACGGACACCGTTCCGGACGCGGCTCGGAAGATGGACGAGCTGCTGGCCAAGGCTCAGGCTGCTGACGCTGAGGTGGCTCGGATCGCGGCCGGGGCTTCTCCTGCTGGGGAGGCCGATCCTTACAAGGCGCCGCGTGAGGACGAGGACGAGGACTGACGGTCTTCTGTGGACTGTTTCTGGGGCGGGCGCGGTGTGCGTCCGCCCTTTGGTTTGTCGGGGGGGTCGGTCGCGTTCGTGGGGTCTGTGAGCGGGCCCCGCTCAGCCTCCGCCGGCCCTCGTTGCCGCCGGAATCGGATGGAAACTGTCTTGTCCGAGGGTGCCGTACCGCACTTCGGGACCGTTAGCGGCTAACGTCTCCCTGTGGCAGACGACCTGAGCACCACCATTGCCGAGGCCGCGCGGTTGCTGGCCGGCGCCCGTGATGTGACCCTGCTTAGTCACATCAACCCTGACGCTGACACGCTCGGGAGTGCTTTGGCGGTGGGTCTTGCGCTGCAGCGGCGCGGGGTGGTGGTGCGGGTCGCCTTCGGTGAGCCCGAGGGTGTGCCGGAGAGTCTGAAGGCGTTGGACACCGACGGGCTGTTGGTGCACCGGGACGAGGTGCCGCTCGAGCCCGAGATGCTGGTGGTCATGGACACCGGCAGTTTGCAGCGGCTCGGGCCGTTGCAGGACCGGGTCGCGCGGTGTCGTGGGCCGGTGATCGTTGTGGACCATCATGTGTCCAACACCCGGTACGGGACGTTGCACTGCATTGATGAGCACGCCGAGGCCACGGCGCTGATCGCGCTCAAGTTGCTGGACGAGATGGGTGTCGAGGTCGACGAGCCGATCGCGCGGTGCATTTACGCGGGGCTCGTCACGGACACCGGTGGTTTTCGGAAGGCCGGGCCTGAGGCGCACAAGACGGCCGCGCGTCTGCTTGAGACCGGGGTGGACGCTTATGCCGTCACACGGCCGTTGATGGACGCGCATCCCTTTGCGTATCTCGGGATGTTGTCTCGGGTGCTGGCCAAGGCCGAGCTCGACCGGGCCGCTGCCGGTGGGTTGGGGCTGGCGCACGCCGTGGTGGGTCTTGAGGACGCTCGTGGGGTGCGGAGCGAGGAGGTGGAGAGCGTGATCGACGTCGTGCGCTCTGCCTCCGAGGCCGAGGTCGCGGCCGTGTTGAAGGAGCTCCGGCCTGGGTACTGGTCCGTGTCGCTGCGGGCCGTGAGCCGGGTCGACGTTCGTGAGGTGGCGCAGGTGCTCGGAGGTGGTGGACATCGGCTGGCGGCCGGGTTCACCTTCGACGGGGCCGCGGAGCAGGTCGTTGCCGCGCTGAAGGGCGCGTTGGAGCGGGTGGGGTCATGACACGGACAGGAAGCCCGCGGCTGCTGCGGGAGATCAACGACCGGGCCGCCATCGAGACGTTGTTGCGCACCGGCGCGATGACTCGGGCCGAGCTGGAGGAGGTCATCGGGCTGTCGAAGCCCGCGACCGCCCAGTTGCTGGCGCGGCTCGAAGAGGACGGCATGGTCGTCCGCACCGGGCTGCGTGGTGGTGGGCGCGGGCCGCGGGCGCAGATGTGGGCCGTCAACGGCGGTGTGGGGCACGTGGCGGCGGTGGCGTTGACGCCCGAGCTGATCGACGTGGCCATCGCGGACATCACCGGGTCGTTGCTGGCCGAGCACAGCTCGCCGATGCCCAAGGAGAACACGCTCCAGGTCTTCCGGGAGACGGTGCAGAAGGCGGCGGCGCTGGCCGGGCTGAGCCTCGACGCGTTGTCGCACGTCGTCGTCGGCACGCCCGGTGCGGTGGACCCCTCGACCGGGCACCTCGGGTTCGCGCCGCACCTGCCGGGGCTCGTGGACGTCGACCTGCCGTCGACGTTGCGGGAGCTGCTCGGGACGTCGGTGTCGATCGAGAACGACATCAACCTGGCCGCGCTGGAGGAGATGAGCTCCGGCCGTGCGATCGGGGTGCGCAACTTCGTGCTGTTCTGGCCCGCCGACGAGATCGGGTCGGCGGTCGTGGTCAACGGCACGCTGCTGCGCGGCGTCACGGGCGGTGCGGGCGAGATCGACTCGATGCAGGTGCCCGGTGGCCGGTACGGCGACCAGGTCGACAGCGAGGCGATCGTGGAACTCGCCGCCGCGCACGGCATCAACGAGGCCTCCGGGCTGGAGGCCGTCGCGCACGCGTTGAACGCGGGCACCGAGGGCAGGCAGTTCCTGACGGTGCTGGCGCATCGGATAGCGCTGGGCCTCGCGAACGTCGTGTGCGTGCTCGACCCGGAGCTCGTGCTGCTGTCCGGGCAGGTCGCGCACGCGGGCGGCGAGACGTTGTGCGACCTGGTGGCCGCGGAGCTGCTGAAGCTCGTCGTGCCGCGGACGCCGGTGTCGCTCGCGCAGATCACCGCGAACCCGGTGCGCTCGGGCGCGTTGCACTCGGCGCTCGCCGTGGCGCGCGAGCAGGTGTTCGGGTTGCCCCAACGGTCGTGAGTGGCCGCCGTCACCGGACGGAAGAGCTTCGCAAAGCTTAGGTTCTTCGGGTGGAGGATCGCGTTCCCGCTCGGCGGGTGATCGGACTGGCGGTACCCGCACTGGGGGTGCTGGCGGCCGAGCCGTTGTACGTGCTGGTGGACACGGCGGTCGTGGGGCACCTCGGTGCGTTGCCGCTCGCCGGGCTCGCGCTCGGCGGTGTGCTGCTCACGCAGGTGTCCACGCAGCTGACGTTCCTGTCGTACGGCACAACGGCGCGCACGGCCCGGTTGCACGGTGCCGGACGGCGTCAGGAGGCCGTCGAGGAGGGCGTGCAGGCGACGTGGCTCGCGTTGGCCGCCGGTGTGCTCGTGGTGCTGCTCGGGCAGATCTTCGCGCGGCCGCTGGCGGAGCTGCTCGCGGGCAACGGCGCCGTGGCGGACGCGGCGGTGGAGTGGGTGCGCATCGCGTTGTTCGGTGCGCCGTTCATCCTCGTCACGATGGCCGGCAACGGGTGGATGCGCGGTGTTCAGGACACCAAACGACCTTTGAAGTACATCTTGATAGGCAACGGCATCAGCGCCGTGCTCTGTCCCGCGCTCGTTTACGGCGCTGGGTGGGGACTTGAGGGCTCGGCGATCGCGAACGTCGTGGCGCAGCTGCTTTCCGCCGGGTTGTTCTTCAAGGCGTTGTTCGCTGAGAAGGTGTCGTTGAAGCCGCATTGGACGGCCATGCGCGCGCAGCTCGGCATGGGACGTGACTTGGTGTTGCGCAGCCTTGCGTTCCAGGCGTGCTTCATCAGTGCGGCGTCCGTGGCGGCACGGTCGTCCGTCGCGGCGTTGGGCGCGCATCAGGTCGTGTTGCAGTTGTGGACGTTCCTCGCACTAGTGCTCGACTCGTTGGCCATCGCGGCGCAGTCGTTGGTGGGTGCGGCTCTGGGGGCGTCGAAGCGGCGGCAGGCCGAGAGGCTCGCCTGGCAGGTCACGCGGTACGGGCTGGTGTTCGGCATCGGGCTCGGGATCGTGTTCGCGGCGCTGATCACCGTGCTGCCGCGGGCGTTCACGACGGACGCCGGGGTGCTCGCCGAGATCCCCAACGCGTGGTGGTTCTTCGTTGCGCTGCAACCGATCGCGGGCGTGGTGTTCGCGTTGGACGGGGTGCTGCTCGGCGCCGGTGACGTGAAGTTCATGCGCACGGCGACGCTCGGCTCGGCGGTGATCGGGTTCCTGCCGCTGGTGTGGGCCTCGTACGCGTTCGGGTGGGGGCTCGCCGGGATCTGGACGGGACTCTCCGCGTTCATGGTGCTGCGGCTCGTAGCCGTCGTGTGGCGCACACGGTCGGGGGAGTGGGCCGTAGAGGGCGCGGTCCGCTAGCTCGCGTGTGAGCAGGCACACCGGCGGTGAGCCCCGAACGGGCGCTGTGTCCGACCTCACGGCATGAAATCGTTACCAAGAAGGTTGTTTAGGCGATGTAACTAATGTCTGCCCACCTCTGACCTGGGAGAGTGCCGCCTTGCCGCCGGTCGATCGCGCCACCCGAACGTCGTGGCTGATCTGGACCACCGCCGTCTTCGTCTACTTCGCCGCCCTGTTCCACCGGACCACGCTCGGCGTGGCCGGACTGGAGGCGAGCGAACGCTTCGGGCTCGGACCCGCTCAGCTCGGTGTGTTCACCGTGCTGCAGATCGGTGTCTACGCCCTCATGCAGATCCCCACCGGCCTGCTCGTCGACCGCTACGGGCCGCGCCGCGTCCTCACCGTCGCCGCGCTGCTCATGGGCACCGGCCAGCTCCTCTTCGCCGTCGCCGACTCCTACGCGCTGGGACTCACCGCGCGCGCCGTGCTCGGCATGGGTGACGCGATGACGTTCATCAGCGTGATCCGCCTCGTCGCGACGCACTTCCCGCCGCGCCAGTACTCGCTCGTCGTCGCCGTGACGGCCGCGATCGGCGGTGTCGGCAACCTCGTCGCCACGGTGCCGCTGACGCTCATGCTCGGCTCGATCGGGTGGACCTGGGCGTTCCTCATCGCTGGCGGTATCACGGCCGCGTACTCCGCCGTGGCGTTCCTGCGGGTGCGGGACGTGCCGACGGGCTTCACGGCGCCACGGCCGGAACCCGTGCCGTTGCGCAAGATCTGGCCGAAGGTGCGGCAGGCGTGGAGCGTGCCCGGCACCCGGCTCGGCTTCTGGGCGCACTTCAGCACGATGTCGACGCCCGCCGTGATCGGCCTGCTGTGGGGGTACCCGTACCTCGTGCAGGCGCAGGGCATGTCGCCGAACGCGGCGTCGTCGACGCTGGGCCTGCTCGTGATCGGCGCGATCGTGGCGAGCCCGATCATCGGCGGGCTGTTCTCGCGCAACCCGGAGTGGCGCATGCCGATCTCGGTCGGGTTCCTCGGGTTCGCGCTGGCCGGCTGGGCGGTCCTGCTGCTGTGGCCGGGCGGGCACGTGCCCACGCCGGTGATCGCGGTGGTGTTCCTGGTGCTGACCGTGGGCGGGCCGATCTCGGGCGTGGCGTTCGCGCTGGCCCGCGACTACAACCCGTCGCACCGGCAGTCCACGGCGAGCGGCCTGGTCAACGTCGGCGGCTTCCTCGCGGTGACGGTCTCGGCGCTCGGCATCGGCGTCGCGCTGGACCTGCTGGAGGGCGTGCTGGCGCCGGCCGCGGCGTTCCGCGTCGCGCTGAGCTTCCTCGTGCTGGTGCTCGTGTTCGGGGGCTGGCGGATGCTCGTGTGGTGGCGCCGGGCCCGTGCCGCGGTGTTCGAGGCGGAGGCGCGCGGCGAGATGGTGCCGGTGCAGATCCGGCGTCGTCGCTGGGACGCTCTGCGCGTCGCTTAAGCTTTTGCGCCGTGAAACCCTCTGTTGCGCCGGGCCTGGTCGTCGTCGACAAGCCGGACGGCATGACCTCGCACGACGTGGTGGCGCGGGTGCGCAGGATCCTCGGCACCCGCAAGGTCGGGCACGCCGGCACCCTCGACCCGATGGCGACCGGTGTGCTCGTGCTCGGCATCGAGCGCGCCACCAAGCTCCTCGGCCACCTCGCCCTGGACAGCAAGGCCTACCTCGCGACGATCGTGCTCGGCGCGTCCACCACCACGGACGACGCCGAGGGCGAGGTTCTGTCCACTGAGGACGCTTCCGGGGTGGCGGACGAGGCGATCACCGCCGAGATCGCGAAGCTGACCG
The DNA here is from genome assembly GCF_050936595.1 of Lentzea sp. CA-135723. Classification (NCBI taxonomy): domain Bacteria; kingdom Bacillati; phylum Actinomycetota; class Actinomycetes; order Pseudonocardiales; family Pseudonocardiaceae; genus Lentzea; species Lentzea sp. CA-135723. Next base: position 7,486,299 of record NZ_JBNJMK010000001.1, read on the forward strand.
GCCCGATCCAGCAGGTGCCGTCGTCCGTCTCCGCCGTGAAGATCGACGGCAAGCGCGCCTACGCCCGCGTGCGCGCCGGCGAAGAGGTCGAGATCCCCGCACGGCCCGTGACCGTCCATCGGTTCGACGTGCTGTTCTCCCGCCGTGAGGACAAGCAGGTGCTGCTGGACGTGATGGTCGAGTGCTCCTCCGGCACGTACGTGCGCGCGTTGGCCCGTGACCTCGGCGCCGCGCTGGGCGTCGGCGGGCACCTGGGCGCGTTGCGGCGCACCAGGGTCGGTCCGTTCGACCTGCGCGTGGCGAAGACCCTGGCGCAGCTGGAGGAGACGCCGGGCCTGTCGCTGGACCTGGACGCCGCCGTGGCCACCGCCTTCCCGCGCCGGGAGATCGACCCGGCCGAGGCGTCGGCGTTGTCGCACGGGCAGCGGCTGCGGGCGGGCGGGATCGACGGGACGTACGGGGTGTTCGGGCCGGACGGGCACGTGATCGCGCTGGCCAAGGACGAGGGCACCGCCTGCAAGCCCGTGGTGGTGCTGAGCCCGGCCGGCTGACGACACGCCGGAGCCCGCGCACGGGTTCGTGCCCGGGTTCTGCCCGGACGGACCGCCTGGCGAGGTGCGCGGGCGGTTCTCGTCGCCCTGGTCGTAGGCTGATCACCGTGCAACGCTGGCGCGGACTAGATCACCTTCCCGGCGGCTGGGGCCGCTGCGTCGTGACCATCGGCGTGTTCGACGGTGTCCACAAAGGCCATCAGGCCCTGATCGGGCGTGCCGTCGGGCTCGCGGGGCAGCGCGGCCTGCCGAGCGTGCTGATGACCTTCGACCCGCATCCGTCCGAGGTGGTGCGGCCGGGCAGTCACCCCGCGCAGCTCACCACGTTGCGGCGGCGGGCGGAGCTCGTCGAGGCGCTCGGGGTCGACCACTTCGTGGTGGTGCCGTTCAGCCTGGAGACCAGCCGGATGCCCGCCGACCAGTTCGTGCACGAGGTGCTGGTCGAGAAGCTGCACGCGGCGGCTGTCGTAGTGGGTGAGAACTTCACCTTCGGGCACAAGGCGTTGGGTAACGTCGCCCTGCTGCGCCAGCTCGGGCAGCGGTTCGGATTCGTGACCGAGGGGGCTGATCTGGTGTCCGCAGAAGAGGTGACGTACTCGTCCACGTACATCCGCGCGTGCATCGACGCGGGTGACGTGAAGGCGGCGGCCGAGGCGCTGGGGCGTCCGCACCGGCTCGAGGGGATCGTCGTCAAGGGCGACGGGCGGGGCAAGGACCTCGGGTTCCCGACGGCGAACCTGTCCACGCCGAAGTTCGCGGCCGTGCCGGCGGACGGCATCTACGCGTGCTGGTTCACCGACGCCAAGGGCAGGACCCTCAAGGCCGCCGTGTCGGTGGGCACCAACCCGACGTTCTCCGGCAAGGAACGCCGCGTCGAGGCGTTCGTGCTGGACGTGGACGAGGACTACTACGGGCAGCGGGTGTCCGTCGACTTCATCGAACGGCTGCGCGAGATGGAGAAGTACGACTCCGTCGAGGCGCTGCTCGAGCAGATGCACCGAGATGTCGACCGAACGAGGGAACTGTTGCACGAGTCGTGACCGTCAGATTGGGCGAAGCGGACGTCTGGGAGTCCGCGGCCTGGCAGGATGCGGGTCGGAGTGCTGGCTACTGGAGAGGCCAAGGTGGAGGACCACAAGATCGTTCAGCGCAACCTCGCCCTGCAACGGGAGTGGTACGGGGAGCCTCTGGGTGACCGGGTGCGCCGGTTGGTCGTGGCCTTCAACGTGTCCCAGGCGCAGCTCGCGGACGTGCTGGGGATCAGCGCACCCATGCTCAGCCAGGTGATGAGCGGCCGGCGCGCCAAGATCGGCAACCCGGCCGTGCTGGCCCGCCTGATCATGCTGGAGCGCAAGATCCTCACGCCGGACGTGGCGACGGGCGCGCCCGACGCGTTGCAACGCGCGCTCGACGAGGTGCGCGAGTCCAAGCCGACGGTGTCGCGCGACTCGCTGCCGGTCAACGGCGACGAGAGCGTCGCGTACCCGGTGCTGCGCCGCGTCGCCGACCGGGTGGAGCTCCAGCAGGCCGCCGATCTGCTCACCGAGGACTTCCCGGCGATCGCGGAGCTCTTCCGCCGCGCCATCCGGGCAGCGGGACCGCCGCGCTGACTCCCGCGGGCACCGGGAGTTCACGGCGAGTTAAATGAGTTGGCAAGGGTGCCGGGGCTTGAGCACAATTCTTCCCGTGCACCTGATGGTGCTCGTGAGCAGCGCCGACGGTGGGCCGCCATCCGTGGATCGGGTGGGGTTGCGCACGTCAGCGCGCCGCTGAGCGTCGTGCCTGATAGCCTTCGCAGTTGGGTCTGGCTGCGGTCCGTGGCGGCCAGTACCGGCTACCCCGGCCAGCAATTCGGCGGGCGTGGGGCCGCACGGACCTGAACAAGTAGGAGAAGTACCTAGTGGCACTGTCCACGGATCAGAAGAAGTCCATCCTCGGCGAGTACGGTCTGCACGACTCGGACACCGGCTCCACCGAGGCCCAGGTGGCCCTGCTGAGCAAGCGCATCGCCGACCTCACGGAGCACCTGAAGCAGCACAAGCACGACCACCACTCCCGCCGTGGTCTTCTGCTGATGGTCGGCCGTCGCCGCCGTCTGCTGAACTACCTGACCAAGGTGGACATCAACCGCTACCGCGCGCTGATCCAGCGCCTCGGTCTGCGCAGGTGATTTTCACCGAGGGGGAGTGACCGGCCGGTCACTCCCCCTCGGTGCACAACCGGGTGTATACAGATCCCTGGTTGCAAAGAGGAACGAAACACAGGACCCGCATCGCGCGAAGCAGTTTTCGCCGGTCCTCGGTAGTGGCCTCCTGGGTAGACGGCCCAGGAGACTTCGATCGAAGACCGGCCTCGTCAAGACGCGTGTGCGGTGTCCAAAAGACGAGGAGCAACAAGTAAATGACGGACATCGAGGTCCACGAGGCGACTGCCGTTATCGACAACGGCAAGTTCGGCTCGCGCTCCATCCGCTTCGAGACCGGGCGCCTCGCGCGTCAGGCCGCCGGCAGCGTGGTGGCGTACCTGGACGACGAGACCATGCTTCTTAGCGCCACGACGGCGTCGAAGCACCCCAAGGAGCACTTCGACTTCTTCCCCCTCACGGTGGACGTCGAGGAGCGCATGTACGCCGCGGGCCGCATCCCCGGCTCCTTCTTCCGGCGTGAGGGCCGTCCGAGCACGGACGCCATCCTCACCTGCCGCCTGATCGACCGTCCGCTGCGCCCGTCCTTCGTGGACGGTCTGCGCAACGAGATCCAGGTCGTCATCACCGTGATGAGCCTGAACCCGAAGGACCTGTACGACGTCGTGGCGATCAACGCCGCGTCCGCGTCGACGCAGCTCGCGGGTCTGCCGTTCTCCGGCCCGATCGGTGGCGTCCGCGTCGCTCTGATCGAGGGCCAGTGGGTCGCCTTCCCGACGCACGAGCAGCTCGAGAAGGCCGTGTTCGACATGGTCGTCGCGGGCCGCGTGGTCGACTCGGGTGACGTCGCGATCATGATGGTCGAGGCCGAGGCCACCGAGAACGTGATCGACCTGATCGGCGAGGGCGCCACCGCCCCCACCGAGGAGGTCGTGGCCGCGGGTCTCGAAGCCGCGAAGCCGTTCATCAAGGTCCTCTGCGAGGCCCAGGCGCAGCTCGCCCAGGTCGCCGCGAAGGAGACCGGCGAGTACCCGACGTACCCGGCCTACCAGGCCGACGCGTTCGACGCCGTCGAGGCGTCCGCGTCCGGTGAGCTCGCGCAGGCGCTGACCATCGCGGGCAAGGCCGAGCGCGAGTCCAAGCTGGACGAGGTCAAGGCCGCCACGCTGGAGAAGCTGGCCGAGCAGTTCGAGGGCCGCGAGAAGGAGATCGGCGCGGCGTTCCGCTCGCTGACCAAGAAGCTCGTGCGCCAGCGGATCCTGCGCGACAAGGTCCGCATCGACGGCCGCGGCCTCACGGACATCCGCGACCTCGGCGCCGAGGTGGCCATCATCCCGAGGACGCACGGCTCGGCGCTGTTCGAGCGCGGCGAGACCCAGATCCTGGGTGTCACCACGCTGAACATGCTGCGCATGGAGCAGCAGATCGACTCGCTGTCTCCCGAGACGCACAAGCGCTACCTGCACCACTACAACTTCCCGCCCTACTCGACCGGTGAGACCGGCCGCGTGGGTTCGCCGAAGCGCCGCGAGATCGGCCACGGCGCCCTGGCCGAGCGCGCTCTCATGCCGGTGCTCCCGAAGCGGGACGAGTTCCCGTACGCGATCCGCCAGGTGTCCGAGGCGCTGAGCTCCAACGGCTCCACGTCGATGGGCTCGGTCTGCGCGTCCACCCTGTCGCTGCTCAACGCGGGTGTCCCGCTGAAGGCGCCGGTCTCCGGCATCGCGATGGGTCTCGTCTCCGACGAGGTCGACGGTGAGACCCGCTACGTGGCGCTGACCGACATCCTCGGTGCCGAGGACGCGTTCGGCGACATGGACTTCAAGGTCGCGGGCACCAAGGAGTTCGTGACGGCGCTGCAGCTCGACACGAAGCTCGACGGCATCCCGTCCGAGGTGCTGGCGCAGGCGCTGGGCCAGGCCCGCGACGCGCGCTACACGATCCTCGAGGTCATGGCCGAGGCCATCTCCGACCCGGACGAGATGAGCGCCTTCGCTCCGCGCGTGACGTCGGTCAAGATCCCGACCGACAAGATCGGCGAGGTCATCGGCCCGAAGGGCAAGATGATCAACTCGATCACCGAGCAGACCGGTGCCGACATCTCCATCGAGGACGACGGCACGATCTACGTCGGTGCGGCGGACGGCCCCTCGGCCGAGGCCGCGATCGGCATGATCAACGCGATCGCGAACCCGCAGCTGCCGAAGGTCGGCGAGCGCTTCCTGGGCACCGTGGTGAAGACGGCCGCGTTCGGCGCGTTCGTCTCGCTGCTGCCCGGCAAGGACGGCCTCGTCCACATCTCGAAGCTGGGCAACGGCAAGCGCATCGCGAAGGTGGAGGACGTCGTCAAGGTCGGCGACAAGCTCCGCGTCGAGATCGCCGACATCGACCAGCGCGGCAAGATCAGCCTCGTCGTCGTGTCCGAAGAGGACGCGGCGAAGCCGGCTGACGCTCCCGTTGCCGAGGAAGCGCCTGCCGAGGCGGCTCCCGCGCAGTGAGTGCGACGGACAACAACGTGACGGCCGCGGGTGCATCCACCCGCGGCCGTCCGCGTACTCCCGCGTTGGGGCACCTCCAGAAGCCGGGCAGCACGCGCGTGCTGGAGGCGTCCGAGGGGTCCGAGGTGCGGCGCAGCATGCTGCCGTCGGGCCTGCGCGTCATCACCGAGCGCATCCCGAGCGTGCGGTCCGCGTCGGTCGGGCTGTGGGTGCAGGTCGGGTCCCGCGACGAACGGCCCGAGGTCGCGGGTGCCGCGCACTACCTGGAACACCTGCTGTTCAAGGGAACCGCGCGCCGGTCGGCCGCGGCCATTGCGGAGGAGATCGACGCGGTCGGCGGCGAGCTGAACGCGTTCACCGAGAAGGAGCACACCTGCTACTACGCGCACGTCCTCGACGAGGACCTGCCGCTGGCGGTCGACCTCGTGGCGGACGTGGTGTTCGAGGCGATCTGCGGCCCGCGTGACTTCGAGACCGAACGCGGTGTCGTGCTCGAAGAGATCGCGATGCGCGACGACGACCCCGAGGACCTGCTGCACGACGCGTTCATCGAGGCGTTGTTCGGCGGGCACGCGTTGGGGCGTCCCGTCCTGGGCACCGAGAAGTCCATTCAGGACATGGAGCGGGACAACCTGTTCTCGTTCTACAAGAAGCGCTACACCATGCCGCGCATGGTGTTCTCCGCCGCGGGCAACATCGAGCACGCTCACGTGATGCGCCTGGTGCGCAAGGCTCTCGGCGACCGGCTGTCGCGGGAGGGCAGCGCGGTGGTGCCGCGGGCGGGTCGTGCGCGCATCGCCGACGCGCAGAAGCTCGTGCTGCACACGGACGACACCGAGCAGGCGCACATGATGCTCGGCATGCGCGGCCTGGACCGCCACGACGAACGCCGGTTCGCGTTGAACGTGCTGAACGCGGCCATCGGCGGTGGCATGAGCTCGCGGCTGTTCCAGGAGGTGCGCGAACGCCGTGGCCTGGCCTACCAGGTCTACTCGTCCGTGGGCCTCTACGCCGACACGGGCACGTTCGCGGTCTACGCGGGCTGCCAGCCGGACCGCCTGGGCGAGACGGCGGGCGTCATCCGCGAGGTGCTCGTGGACGTCGCCCGCGGTGGGCTCTCCGACGCGGAAGTGGCGCGCGGCAAGGGACAGCTGCGCGGTGCGCTGGTGCTGGGCCTGGAGGACACCAGTTCCCGGATGTCGCGCATCGGCAAGTCCGAGCTGAACTACGGCGACCACCTGAGCGTCGAGGCGACGCTGGCGCGCATCGACGCCGTGTCGGCCGACGAAGTGGCGCTGCTCGCACGTGATCTGCTGCGCCGCCCCGTCGCCGCGGCGGTGGTGGGACCTTACGATCACGCCGACGATCTGCCGGACCAGGTACACGAGGTGATTGCATGATTCGCGTCGGAGTTCTCGGCGCGCGGGGCCGCATGGGTTCCGAGGTGGTCCGCGCCGTCGAGGCGGCCAAGGACATGGAGGTCGTGGCGGCGATCGACGCCGACGACCCGTTGTCCGCGTTGACGGACGCGGGCGCGCAGGTCGTCGTCGACTTCACGCACCCCGACGTGGTGATGGGGAACCTGGAGTTCTGCGTCAACGCCGGAATCCATTGCGTGGTGGGCACTTCCGGCTTCGACGAGGCCAAGCTCTCCCAGGTCTCGGCACTGCTGGAGTCGCAGCCGTCGGTCGGTGTGCTGGTGGCGCCGAACTTCGGCATCGGCGCGGTGTTGCTGATGCGCTTCTCGGAGATCGCGGCCCGCTACTACGAGTCGGCCGAGATCATCGAGCTCCACCACCCGCGCAAGGCCGACGCCCCGTCCGGCACCGCGGCCCACACGGCCCGCCTGATCGCCGCGGCGCGCGCCGGCATGGACCCGATGCCCGACGCCACCACCGTCGAGGAACCGGGTGCCCGCGGTGCTCTGGTCGACGGCGTGCGCGTCCACTCGCTGCGCATCTCCGGCATGATCGCGCACCAGGAGGTCGTGTTCGGCGGGGAGAGCGAGACCCTGACGTTGCGCCAGGACTCGTTGCACCGCACCTCTTTCATGCCCGGCGTCGTGCTGGGCGTGCGGGAGATCGTGGCGCGCCCGGGCTTGGCCGTTGGCCTCGACAAGTACCTCGACCTGTGAAGGTCCGGATCACCGTAGCGGTGCTGATCACGGCACTCGCGGTCTACTTCGTCCTGCTGGCGGGCCGCGCCGTGGCGTTGCTGCAGACCGGCGAGATCGTAGGAGTGCTGCTCGGCGTCGGCGTGCTGATCCTGCCGCTGCTCGGCGTGTGGCTCGTGTACTCCAACCTGCGGTTCGGTTGGGAGACCGAGAAGATGGCGCGGGAGCTGGAGGCGGACGGGCTGCTGCCCGACGTCTCGCACCTGCCGCGCCGGCCGTCCGGGCGGGTGGATCGGGACGCCGCCGACTCGTGGTTCGAGGAGCGGCGGGCCGAGGTCGAGGCGTCGCCTTCGGACTGGCGGGTGTGGTTCCGGCTGGCCTACGCGTACGACATCGCGGGGGACCGCGGGAGGGCGCGGGAGACCATGCGGAAGGCGATCGAACTGCATTCGTGACGGAAGCCCCGGGCCGGTGGTCCGGGGCTTCTTCGCTGGCCGGGTTGGTGCCGGTGCGGTGGCTGGGTTGGTGTGGCACGGCGCGTGGTTCAGGTTCGAGGGTGGCCGCCGGTTTCAGCATGCTCGCCAGGTGCGGGTTGCGTCCCTGGCTTCCGCGGCGGTCAGCCTGCGAGGACTGCCGTGATCAGGTCTGCGGCCAGGTCTCCCTTCTGCACCACCAGGACCTCCTCCAGCCCCAGCCACTCCGCCATGTGCTGCAGCTCCGCGGCCAGCTCCGCCGCCACCCTGGGGCGGTCCACCCCCGGCTCGGCCCAGGCCGACTGCACGCGCAGCACGCCCGCCGCGCGGTCCGCCTTGATGTCCACGCGGCCCACCAGTTCGCCGTCCAGCAGGAACGGGAACACGTAGTAGCCGTGCACCCGCTTGGGTTCGGGGACGTAGATCTCGATGCGGTAGCGGAAGCCGAAGATGCGTTCGGTGCGGGCGCGTTCCCAGATCAGCGGGTCGAACGGGCACAGCAGCGCGCGGCCGACTACTCGGCGGGGTGCCTTGGCCTCTGCGTGGCGGTAGCCGACTGCCTTCCAGCCTTCGACGGCGACGGGTTCCAGCACGCCGTCCGAGACCAGTGACGCCACCGCCGCCTGGGAGTGGCGGGGGTCCAGGCGGTAGTAGTCGCGCAGGTCTGGTTCGGTGGCCACGCCGAGGGCCACCGCTGAGCGCTGCACCAGTTCGCGGGCGCCGGACTCCGGGGTCCACTGCTGGGCCAGGACCTCGGCCGGGATGACGCGTTCGGTCAGGTCGTAGAGGCGTTCGAAGGAACGGCGGGTGCCCGTCGTCAGGACGCCCACGCCGAAGAGGACCTCGCAGACTCGCTTGACCTCGGACCAGTCCCACCACGGGCCCTTGGAACGGCCCGAGTCGCCGAGGAGAGCCTTCTCCAGGGCGCCCGCGCCGATGGGGCCCAGTTCCTTCACGGCGGCGAGGACCTCGTCCACCAGCTGGGGGGAGCGGTCCACCAGGGTCTGGTAGTTCTGCCACCAGCCTCGTTTCTTGGCTCCCGAGTGGAACAACGGCCAGTCGGCTACCGGGACCAGGGAGGCCTCGTGGGCCCAGGTCTCCACGAGCATGCGGGGTTTGCGGGCCGAGTGGGTCCACGCCGCCTCGTCCAACAGGGTGGGAGCGTAGGAGCCCAGGCGGGAGAACAACGGCATGTAGTGCGCGCGGACGGCCACGTTGACCGAGTCGATCTGGAGCAGCTGCACGCGGGACAGGACTCGCTGCAGGTGTCTGCGGGTCGCCGCGGACGGCCTCAGGTCGGTGAAGCCCTGGGCGCCCAGCGCGATTCGACGGGCCACGTCCGCACTCATCGTCTGCACCCGACGATGGTGGCACGCACCCCTGACAATTCTGGGAAGGGGCGTCGATAAGCTGCGTTTATGGCCGACGCCGGCGTCCAGATCGCCACCGCTGCTGACCTTCAGGAGATCGTCCGCATCCATCGGGAGACTTGGCGGCTCGCGTACGCCGAGTTGCTGCCGAAGGACGTGCTGGACACGCTCGACGCCGACGAGGCGTGGTCCCTCGCCGTCCACAGCGGAGCCGTGCTCAAGGCGACCGAGGGGGAGTGGACGGTCGGGTTCGTCGTGGCCAGCAAGGCACCGGACGACGAGGTGGCCAGAGCGGACGGCTCGCTGCCCGAGGACGCGGAGACGACGGCACTCGTCAGCGTGCTCGTGGAGCCCCGGTGGGGCCGCCGGGGGCACGGCACGCGGCTCGTCGCGGAGGCCGGGAGGCGACTCGCCGAGACGGGTGCCACGAGGGGGATCGCGTGGATCCCCGAGGCCGACAAGGCGTCGAAGAACTTCTACGAACGACTGGGCTGGACGGGTGACGGCACGGTGCGCACGTTGGACGCAGGCGGGCGTCCGTTGCGCGAAATCCGGGTGTCCGGAGACCTCGCGGTCCGACTCGACCTCTGAGATGTGTGTAGCCTCGGCCGGGTGCTCGCCTTGGTTGGCCTCACCTTCGGGGTCGCGCTCGGCTCAGCGATAGTCCCCCTGATCAGCATCGAGATGTTCGTGCTGGGACTCTGTGCGCGCTGGCCGGACACATCGTTCTGGATCGTCGGCCTCTCGGTCGCGGTCGGCCAGGTGCTGGGCAAGCTGCTGTACTTCTACGCCGCGCGCGGTGACATCCACCTGCCGAAGTTCCTGCACCGCAAGAAGAGCGACAAGCCGTCCAAGCTCAGCAGGTGGTTCGGGCCCGGCACGCGCATGCACCGGTGGGGCGAGTGGATCCACGTGAAGTGCCGGGCGCACCCGAACTGGATGGCCGGCACCCACGGGGTGAGCGCCCTGGTCGGGGTGCCGCCGTTCATGGCGACGAGCGTGCTCGCGGGGCTCGCCGGCATGTCCACGCTGATGTTCGTGGCCACCGGCATGGTCGGGCGGTTCGCGAGGTTCAGCTTCCTCGCGGCCTCGCCGGCCATCGTGATGGCCTGGATCTAGCGGTGAGAGCCGGAGGATCCGGCCCTCACCCGCCCGTTCCACACCCGGTCATTCGAGGACGAGAACCCCGTCCGGCAGGCCGGGCGCCTCGTACGAGTGCCACATCGGACGCCACGACGGCAGCTCCAGCATGCGGCGCATGTCCGCGAACCCGGACAGCCAGCCGAGCCACGAGCCGTACGGCGGGTCGGTCACGTCGAAGCCGCTCTGCACGAACGTCAGCCGCGTCTTCCCGTCCGAGCCCTTCAGCTGCCAGTCCGCGACCATGCCGTCCTGGAACTCCAGCGCGAAGCGGTTCTCGTCCAGCGCGATGATCTTCGCCGGGTTCGGCTCGTCCTCGAAGCTGCCCATCGCCCACCGGCCGCCGACGTGCGGTTCGATCGAGCACCGCGCCCCGAAGTACCGCGCGAACACCTCCTCGTCGGTCAGCGCGTGGATGATCGCCGCGGGGGTGGCCGCGATGTCGACCTCGATGCGCTGCTCCGGCGTCGAGAAGTCGCACAGGGCGAACACCGGCCGGCCCTCGACGTGCTCGACCAGGTTCGCGAGCGTCAGCGACCAGAACGTCTGGACGACGCCCGCGCCGCCCTCGTCCTCGATCGCGGCGCCCCAGTCGGGGAACGGCGACTGCGACGCCACGATCAGCGTCTCGCCGTCGCGCTCCTCCACGCCGAGCTCGATCGTGTACTCGGTGCCCTTCAGCAGCCACGAGAAGCGCACCGAGGAAGAGGTGGCCTCCAGCAGCTTCTGCCGGCCGCGCTCGCCGTCGGGCGTGTAGCGCCCCCAGAACTCGTACACGCCCTGGTCGAGGTCCACGTCGGCGTGCTCGGCGAGCCACACGCGCAGGTCGTCCGCGGTCGTCAGGGCCGTGACCACGGCGGCGGGCGAGGCGGAGGTGCGGACGCGGACAGTTCCGGTGCTCATCGATCGTCTCCCTTGGGGTAGCAGGCGAGCGCGATGCGGAAGGCATCTCCCTCCGCGCCGCCGTATCGGGTGAAGAGGTCCTGCAAGGTCGTCTGCAGCTCGGCGAGGAACCGCGCGCGGTCCTCCGGCGGCACCCGGATCTCGCCGGACACGCCCACGGACGGCAGCTCGGTCGACCTGTCGAGGGCCGCCACGTCGACCTGGATCTGCTCGGCGAGGTCCACGAGATGCCCCAATGCCAGTTCGTCGCGCGACCCGATCCGGCCGACCAGGCGCGGCGACAGCCAGTACGACCGGGCCACGGCCTGGTAGAGGCCTTCCTGGACGCCGCGCACCCTGCGCTCGGAGACCTGGGTGGCCAAACCGGCCTTGACCAGCTGTTTCACGTGGTAGTGCACGCGTTGCGGCGTCTGGTCGAGCACCTGGGCGACCTCGGTGCACGAGCGCGGCGCGGCGAGCTGCCGCAGCACCTCCACGCGCTGCGGCTTGAGCAGGGTCTCGGCCTGCTCCATCCGGTCCAGATAGATCACGTCTCTCATCGCAAAAATCACTTTGAACGTTCAAAACATTTTTGTCAATCACGCCAACAAAAATGGACTGACAGATATTGAAATCTGTCAGTCCAACGGGCATGGTGGAGGTACCGAAGACAACGGAGGGGTTCGAAATGCAGAAGCGTCAGCTCGGAGCCACCGGCCCGGTCGCGTCCGCCATCGGCCTGGGCTGCATGGGCATGTCCAACGCCTACGGCCCGGCCGACCGGGACGAGAGCATCGCGACCGTCCGCGCCGCCCTCGACGCGGGTGTCACGCTGCTCGACACCGGCGACTTCTACGGCCAGGGCCACAACGAGATGCTCGTCGCCGAGGCCATCAAGGGCCGGCGCGACGAGGCGGTGCTCAGCGTCAAGTTCGGCGGCATGCGCGACCACGACGGCGCGTTCCTCGGCTTCGACACGCGCCCGATCGCCGTGGCCAACTCGCTCGCGTACTCGTTGCAGCGCCTCGGCACCGACCACGTCGACATCTACCGGCCGGCGCGGCTCGACCCGAACGTGCCGATCGAGGACACCATCGGCGCCATCGCCGAGCAGATCGACAAGGGCCGGGTCCGCCACATCGGCCTGAGCGAGGTCGGCGCCGACACCATCCGCCGCGCGCACGCCGTGCACCCGATCGCCGACCTGCAGATCGAGTACGGCCTGCTGGAACGGGGCGTCGAGCGGGAGATCCTGCAGGTCACGAGGGAGCTCGGGATCAGCATCACCGCGTACGGCGTGCTGTCGCGCGGCCTGATCTCCTCGACGCCGCTCGCGCTCGACGGCAGCGACTACCGCAGCCACACGCCCCGGTTCCAGGGCGACAACCTCAGCAGCAACGAGGTCCTCGTCGCGAAGCTCCGCGAGATCGCCGAGGCCAAGAACGTCACGGTCGCGCAGCTCGCCATCGCCTGGGTCGCGGCACGCGGCGAGGACGTGGTGCCTCTGGTCGGCACGACCAAGCGTGCGAGGCTTGAGGAGGCGATCGGTGCCGTCGGCGTGACGTTCACCGAGCGGGAACTGGACGAGATCGAGGCCGTCGTTCCGGTCGGGGCCGCCGCGGGCACGCGGTACCCGGCCCAGCAGATGGCGATGCTGGACAGCGAGAGGTGAGAGACGTGGCGGAGGCGTTGACCGGCGAGGCGATCCTCGTGGCGACCGAAGAGGTGCTGCGCAGGTACGGCCCGGCCAAGGCGACCGTCGTCGACGTCGCCAAGGCCCTCGGGGTCAGCCACGGCAGCGTCTACCGCCACTTCCCGACGAAGGCCGCGTTGCGGGAGGCCGTGACGCGGCGCTGGCTCGACGCGATCCACGTGGAGATGGAGTCGGTCCTCGACCCGGAGGCGAGCGCCGGCGACAACCTGCGGGCGTGGCTCCAGCACCTGTTCGACAAGAAGCGGCTCTCGCACTCCGACGAGCCCGAGCTGTTCGCGACCTACAAGGTGCTGGTGAGCGAGAGCAGCATCATCCCCGACTACCACCTGGGTCACCTGGTGGGGCAGATCGCCCGCATCATCCAGGCCGGAGTGGATACCCGTGAGTTCGTGACGGACGACGTCCAGACGACGGCGCAGGCGGTGTGGGACGCGACGCAGGTGTTCCACCACCCGGCCCACGCCCAAGAGTGGGGGAATCCTCACATTCAGGACGCGTTCGACGCTGTGGTCTCACTGGTCGTCGATGGACTGCGGTACAACCGAATCCCTAGTGCCACAGGCGATGCTTGAGGGTCACGGAGGTGAACGGTGCCGCCTGACGAGTGGATCGATCTGCTGGGAGCGCCCGAGAGGCGTCCTGACCCGGTTGACTGGGACGCGGTCAACGCACGGGCCGGCACAGCGCTGCCCAGCGACTTCGTGCATCTCGCCGATGCCTATCCGCCTCTCATTGTGGGCGGTTACGTCCGCATCCTGCACCCAACGGCACGTGCCGGTTTCATGAACTGGATGGCAACGGCGCCCAAGATGCTGCGGGCGCTGCGGCGGGCGCCCGGCCTGCGGGTGCACCCCGACCGTCCTGGCCTGCTGCCCTGGGGCATGACCGTCAACGGCGAGCACTGCCTCTGGTACACGCAGGGCGAGCCGGACGAGTGGACCGTGCTGGTCACGGACATGCGCGAGAAGTGGTCCTACAACGGCAACTTCTCCAGCTTCATCAGGAAGTTCCTGACGGCGGAGATCCGCTGCCCGCTGTTCCCGGATGACGTCCCCGGTGGCTCCAAACCGTTCCAGGAGCCCTGACCGGGGACGTCCTTACCCGACCCCCCGGTCAGTTCGTGGCGGCGGTCACCAGCGCGTTGCCGCTGCCGGTGCGGCCCGTGATGGACAGAGCGGCGTCGCCCAGCGGTTCGGACGACACGTCGAAGTCGCTGCGGGCGGTGCCGGACGTGGACACCAGGTCGATGCGCGCGAGCGTGCCCTGCCTGATGCCGACGCGGATGTGGCCCGAGCCCGTGCCGAGCTGCAGCTCCCCGGACGCGGCGTCGGCCACGGTCAGGTCACCGCTGCCGGTGCGCACCTGGACGTTGCCCTGCACGGCGCCCAGCCACACGTCACCGGTGCCGGTGATCAGCGTGGACGTGCCGCCGACGGACGACACCTCGACGTCACCGCTGCCGGTCTTGGCCTTCAGCGACGACAGCATCGTGCCCAGGCGCACGGTCCCGGCGCCGGAGTTCACCTTGGCCTCGCCGGTCGCGCGGTCCGCGGACACGCTGCCCGTGCCGGTGTTCAGGTCCAGCCTGCCCGCGCCGCCCGTCACGATGACGTCCGCCGCGCCGGTCCGTGATGCCACGTGCGACCCTACGGGTGCCGTCACCGCCACCGAGAGCGGCACGGCGCGCAACGGCAGCGCCTTGGACGACTCGATGCGCAAACGGTTGCCCAGCAGTTCGACCCGTGCGTCGCGCACGGCCTCTTCAGGGCCGGACGGGGGAGCCGCCTTGTCGGTGCCGAACTGGCCGCTGACCCAGCTCAGCACGCTCGACAGGCCCTCGGTCCACGAGTTGCCCGCGTTCGGGTCGTGGCGCACCTCGACGTGCACGCCGGGCGCGTCGACGAGCTGCACCTGCACCCGGCCGCTGAGCAGCGAGATGTCGATCTCGGCGACGCCCGCGAACTCGAAGCTCTGCTGACGCACCACGCCGGACGGCTCGGTGTCTGTCGGTTCGGTCATCACGCTCACCCCTGCACCCATCCGCGGACCCGCGAGCCCGACCCCGTGTTCCCGCTCCACCCCTGGTGCCGCTGGTGCTTCTGCTTGCCGTGCACAGCGCCGCCCACGGCCTGCTGGATGAACGAGTTCAGCGACACGCCCTGGGCGGCCGCGGCGGCCTCGGCCTTCGACTTGAGCTCGTTGATCATGCGCAGCGTGATGCGGCTGATGTCACCCGTGGCGTCACCGGCGCCAAACGGTGGCACCTCGTGACGCGGGCCGGGCTCCGGCTCCGGTTCGGCGGACCCGGTGACGACCACCTGGACGTCCCTGCCTGCCAGTCGAACGTCCACGACCTGGCCGTCCAGGGAGGCGGTGACCTCCGCTGCCAGGTCGGACAGTGCGTTCATGATCGCCAGTCGCGCGGCTGGCTCGAGCGCTGCGGACAACGCGGCGGCCGTTCGACGGGTGTTCTCGTCCCCCGCCGACGCGGCCGTCGCCAGGTCCTCGCGCAGTGACGCGATGTACGGCGACAGATCCATGACACCACTATGACGTCACTCGGGACATCGCGCAAGGAACTCGTGGTGTCAGGGCTAATGTCGGCGCCATGCCGAGAGTGCGCTTGGTGGCGAAAACCGAGTTCATCCCACCGGATGACGTGCCGTGGACGACCGACGCGGACGGGGGCGCGGCGCTCGTCGAGTTCGCCGGCCGGGCCTGCTACCAGTCGTGGGACCGCTCGAACCCGATGACGAACACCAACGCGACGTTCCTGCACCACCTGCTCGACGTCGGCCACCTCGCCGCGTTCGAGCACGGCAGCGCGTCGCTCTACCTGACCGAGCTGCCCCGCTCGCTCACCCACGAGCTGATCCGCCACCGGCACTTCTCGTACTCGCAGCTCTCCCAGCGCACCGACCCGACCGACGTGGTGGAACCGGACCTGATCGCGCAGGACCCCGAACTGCACGCGCGGTTCGTCGCCGCGACCGAGGCGAGCCTGCGGGCGTACGAGGACCTCGTGCAGAGCCTGGAGAAGACCGTGAACGGCCGGCGCGCGCGGCAGATCGCACGGTCCGTGCTGCCCAACGCCACGGGCACCGAGATCGTCGTGACGGGCAACTACCGCTCGTGGCGGCACTTCATCGCGATGCGCGCGACCGAGCACATCAACGTCGAACTGCGCGAGCTCGCCGTCGCGTGCCTGCGCGAGCTGACCAAGGCCGCGCCCAACGCGTTCGCCGACTTCGTGATCTCGACACTCCCGGACGGCACAGAAGTTGCCTCCAGCCCGCTGGTGGTTGAAGGCTGAGCGCATGAAGCGGCTCATCGTGGACGTCCGGCCCGGCGAATACGCGGTCACGCGCCTGGCACCGGACGCACCGGTCCCCAGCGGGCTGCTCGACCTCACCGGCGTCCTGGTGTCCGTGACCAGGACCCCGGCCGAGCTGTCGATCATCGCGCCCTCGTCGTTCGCGCTCGAGAGCGAGACGTCGGAGAAGGGCTGGCGGCTGCTCACCGTGCGCGGGCCGCTGGAGTTCACGCTCACCGGCATCATGGCCGCTCTCGCGGGTGAGCTGGCGGCGGCGGGCGTCTCGCTGTTCGCGCTGTCCACTTACGACACGGACCACCTGCTGGTGAAGCAGACCGACCTCGGACGTGCCGTGGTGGCGTTGCGTGCCGCAGGTCACGAACTGGTTGTAGCGCCGGAAGCTTAGGAACCGATCCTCCAGTTGGCGGGTCTCAAGTACCGTCAACGCCCCCGGTTCCTCAGCTTCAGGAGCGCACGTGCACGGACAGGCAGTCGAACCGCGCGTCATCGCCGGCCGGTACGCCCTGGTGGCGGAGCTCGGCCGCGGCGGCATGGGCATCGTCTGGCGCGCCCAGGACCGGCACATCGGGCGCTTCGTCGCCATCAAGGAACTGCACCTGCCGGACGGCATCGCGCACGAGGAGCGCCGTGTGCTCGAAGAGCGCGCTCTGCGTGAGGCGCGCACGGCGGGCAAGCTCAACGACCCCGCCGTCGTCACGGTCTACGACGCGATCAACGAGAACGGCACGACGTACATCGTCATGGAGCTGGTCGAGGCGGCCACGCTGTCGACGTTGATCAGCGTGCACGGCCCGATGCCGCAGAACCAGGTCGTCTCGATGGCCCTGCAGGCGTTGTCCGCGCTGGAGACCGCGCACCAGGCCGGGATCGTGCACCGCGACGTGAAGCCCGGCAACCTGATGGTCCGCCCGGACGGCAAGCTCAAGCTCACCGACTTCGGCATCGCCCAGGCCGTCGACGACCCGCGCCTCACCACGAGCGGCAGCCTCATCGGCTCGCCCGCCTACATGGCGCCGGAACGCATCCACGGCCACGAGGCCGGTCCCGCGTCCGACCTGTGGGCCCTGGGCGCGACCCTCTGCTACGCCGTCGAGGGCTGGAGCCCGTTCGAACGCTCCTCCACGGCCTCGACGCTGCACGCGATCATGAGCGAGACCCCGCGGCTGACCCGTGCGACGGGCGTGCTCGGCGCCGTGATCACCGGCCTGCTGATCGCCGACCCGAACGCCAGGCTGTCCGGTCCGCAGGCCCGCGCGATGCTCTCCAGCATCGGCAACCAGCCGACGCCGCCCACCGGCATCTCGCCCGTGCAGACGCAGCAGTACCAGCAGCAGGCACCGGCCGTGGACCCGGCGAAGAAGAAGCGCAACCGCATCATCGCGTTGGTCGCCGCGGTCGTCATCGCGGCGGCGGCGTTCACCGGCGGCATCTTCGCGCACAAGGCTTTCACCGCCCCTGGCGGCAGCAGCGGCAGCACGGCGCTGACGTACGGCGAGGGCGCCGAGATCCCGGTGTTCGGCCTGTACGAGAACACCTGCGGGCTCGGCGAGGTCGCCCCGGCGAAGCTGCTCAACTCCGACACCCGCGAGGAGTGCGACAAGCCGCACGACTTCGAGGTGTTCGACGCGATCGACACGCTGCCCGTCGCGTCCAACCTGCCCGACGCCGCATATCCCGGAACCGACTCCCTGAAGAGCCTCGGGGTGGCACGCTGTGAGATGACGCTGAACTCGCAGTGGGTCAAGGACGGTTCGAAGCTCAAGCTCACCACCCTGGTCCCGAGCGAGAGCGCGTGGACCAAGGACAAGAGCGGCAACGCCGAGCGCAAGATCTGGTGTCTCGCCGGTGCCAAGGACGGCAGCAAACTCGATGGCTCGATCAGTGCGAAGAAGGACAACTGACAAGTGAAGCGACGGATCATCTCCGCGTTGTTGGTCCTTGGCACGGCTGCCGCCCTCACGGCGTGCACCAGCAACGAGGACAAGTTCGTCTCCGAGCTCAAGGCCGCTGGTTTCAGCAACCCCGGCGAGCCCAGCACGGAGACGGAGACGAAGTCCAAGAAGGTCGGCAAGCGCACGATCAAGTCCAAGGACAGGACCATCGAGGTGATGGTCAACGTCAAGGGGTGCGAGCTGGAGTTCGCGAAGACCTCCGGCCAGTCCGGCTACTGGCTCGACGAGCTGCACGTCAACGGGCAGGAGCCCGACTGGCCCGGCTACCCGGAGAACCTGAGGCGCGACCAGGTCGAGAAGCTCCTCGCGGACAACACGTCCAAGCCCGCGGGCTTCAAGGACTGCTACAAGCCGTGACCTCGGCGGGTTGTGGTGGAATGGGGGAGTGAGTCTCGCCCGCGATGAGCGCAAGGCCCTGGTCGACCTGATGACCGAGCTCGGTCCGGACGCGCCGACGTTGTGCGGCACGTGGTCGGCCAAGGACCTGGCCGCGCACCTCGCGATCCGCGAACGCCGCCCGGACACCGCGCCCGGCATCGTGCTGCCCGTCTTCGCGAAGTGGACCGAGAAGGTCCAGGAGGACTACGCGCACAAGGCGTGGAGCGAGCTGCTCGACCTCGTGCGCACGCCGCCGTTCTGGATCTCGCCGTTCGACGAGCTGATGAACACCGCGGAGTACTTCGTGCATCACGAGGACGTGCGGCGCGCACAGGTGGACTGGGAGCCACGGCCGTACGACGCCCGGCGCGAGGCCACGCTGTGGAAGCTGCTGCCGTTCACCGCGCGCATGACGTACAAGTCGTCGCCCGTCGGTGTGACGCTCGTGCGGCCCGATGGCGAGCACGTCGTCGCCAAGCAGGGCGCGAACGGCGTGGTGATCACCGGTGAGGTGGCCGAGCTGGTGATGCTGGCGTTCGGGCGTGACGAGGCCCGCGTGGAATACAGCGGTGACGCCGACGCGGTGCAACGGGTGCGGTCGTTGAACCGAAGTGTGTGAACTCGGGTAGTTTCTGCGCATGCCCGCAAGCCCCTACGCAGCGCCGAGCCGCCCGTTCGGCCGCGTTCTCACCGCCATGGTCACGCCGTTCGACTCTCGTGGCGAGGTCGACCTCGCCAAGGCGCAGGAACTGGCGAAACACCTGGTGGACCTGGGCAACGACGGGCTCGTCGTGAACGGCACCACCGGCGAGAGCCCCACGACCACCGACCGCGAGAAGACGGCGCTGATCACGGCCGTCGTCGAGGCCGTGGGCGACCGCGCGACCGTGGTGGCCGGTGCCGGCACCTACGACACCGCGCACAGCATCCACCTCGTGCAGCAGGCCGAACGGGCCGGCGCGCACGGTGCGCTGGTCGTGACGCCGTACTACTCGCGGCCGCCGCAGGAAGGCCTGCTGGCGCACTTCACCGCCGTCGCCGACGCCTCCGGCCTGCCGGTGATGCTCTACGACATCCCGCCGCGCGCGATCGTGCCGATCGAGGTCGACACCCTCCTGCGGCTGGCAGAGCACCCGCGGATCGTGGCCGTGAAGGACGCCAAGGGCGACCTGCACGCGGGCAGCCGGGTGATCGCCTCGACCGATCTCGCCTACTACTCGGGCGACGATCCGCTGAACCTGCCGTGGCTCGCCGTCGGCGCCGTCGGGTTCGTGAGCGTGATCGGCCACCTCGCGGCCGACCGCCTGCGGGACCTCCTCGAAGCTTTTGAAGCCGGGAACGTGGCCCGGGCGAAGGAAATCCACGAGTCGCTGCTGCCGTTGCTGCGACCCTTCCGCCGGGTTCCCGGCGTGACGTACACGAAGGCTGCGCTGCGCCTGCGCGGACTCGACGTGGGTGATCCCCGTCTGCCGCTGGTGCCGGCCGCAGCCGAAGACATCGAGGCCATCGCGGCCGAACTGGGAGTCAACGCGTGACCCAATCGACCGAACTGCCACCCGCACTGCCGGAAGGCGGCCTCCGCGTCGTCGCTCTCGGCGGAATCGGCGAGGTCGGCCGCAACATGACCGTCTTCGAGCACGCCGGCAGGCTGCTCGTGGTCGACTGCGGAGTTCTGTTCCCCGAAGACGATCAGCCCGGTGTGGACCTGATCCTGCCCGACTTCCGCGCCATCGAGGACCGGCTCGACGACATCGATGCCATCGTCCTCACGCACGGCCACGAGGACCACATCGGCGCGGTCCCGTTCCTGCTCAAGCTGCGCCCCGACGTGCCGGTCGTGGGCTCGCGCTTCACGCTGGCGCTGCTCGCCGCCAAGTGCCGCGAGCACCGGCAGAACCCTCGCCTGGTCGAGGTGCGCGAGGGCCAGAAGTCCGAGTTCGGGCCGTTCGAGCTGGAGTACTTCGCGGTCAACCACTCGATCCCGGACGCGCTGGCCGTCGCGATCCGCACGTCCGCCGGTCTCGTCCTGCACACCGGTGACATCAAGCTCGACCAGCTGCCCCTCGACGGGCGGCTGACCGACCTCGCGGGCTTCTCGCGGCTCGGCGACGAGGGCGTCGACCTGTTCCTGGTCGACTCGACCAACGCCGAGGTGCCCGGCTTCGTCGTGCCCGAGCGCGAGATCGGTCCCGTGCTCGAGAACGTGATCCGCAAGGCCGACCAGCGCGTGATCGTCGCGTGCTTCGCCTCGCACGTGCACCGCGTGCAGCAGGTCCTCGACGTCGCCGTGCAGTACAAGCGCAAGATCGCGTTCGTCGGCCGTTCGATGGTCCGCAACATGGGCATCGCCGCCGAGCTGGGCTTCCTGAACGTGCCGGACGGCCTGTTCGTCGACCTCGACGTGGCGATGCGGATGGAGGAGAACGAGGTCATCTTCGTCTCCACCGGCTCGCAGGGCGAACCGCTGTCCGCGCTGTCCCGGATGGCGCGCGGCGAGCACCGCCAGATCTCGATCCGCGAGGGCGACACCGTCATCCTCGCGTCGTCGCTGATCCCCGGCAACGAGAACGCGGTCTTCAACGTCGTCAACGGCCTCGCCAAGCTGGGCGCCACCGTCGTGCACCAGGGCAACGCCAAGGTGCACGTCTCCGGCCACTCCCCGGCCGGCGAGCTCCTCTTCCTGTACAACGCCGTGCGGCCGTCCAACGTCATGCCGGTGCACGGCGAATGGCGCCACCTGCGCGCCAATGCCGCGCTGGCCGTCGCCACCGGTGTCGCCGAGGACCACGTCGTCATCGCCGAGGACGGCGTCGTCGTGGACCTGATCGACGGCAAGGCGGCCGTCTCCGGCCGAGTCGTCGTCGGCCACGTCTACGTCGACGGCCTGTCCGTGGGCGACGTCGGCGAGTCGACGCTGTCCGACCGCCTTGTGCTGGGCGAGGGCGGCTTCATCTCGATCTCCGTCGCCATCGACACCGCGACCGGCCGAGCCGTCGTGGCGCCGACGATCTCGGGCCGCGGCTTCTCCGACGACCCGAAGGCGCTCGAAGCCGTCGTGCCGCTGGTGGAGATGGAGCTCGCGCGCACCGAGGCCGAGGGCATCACCGACACGCACCGGGTCGCGCAGGCCGTGCGCCGCGTCGTGGGCCGCTGGGTGGCGGAGACGTACCGCCGCCGTCCGATGATCGTGCCGACCGTCATTCCGGTGTAACCGTTGGCGTGAAACAGGGTTCTCGCGTGACCCCGCTGTGATCTGCGTCCCCCTCGTCCGATAAGGTTTGATCCCAGACCATGGACGAGGGGGTCGCCCTATGGCCGGTAATGACGTCTTCACCCCACCGGGCAAAGAAGACATTCTTCTCCCACCGATCTTCAGCTGGCACGAGCCGTTCGGCCTGCCGTTCACCCTCGAGGTGACGAAACCGCAGGTCCTGCTGGTGCTCTCGGTGGTGATCATCCTGACGTTCTTCCTGGTCACGACCAGGAACCTGAAGATCGTCCCGTCCCGCTGGCAGTTCGCCGCGGAATCGGTCTACGACTTCGGCCGCAACACCATCGCGCGCGAACAGATCGGCGCCAAGGAATTCGCGCCGTACGTTCCGCTGATCGTCAGCATCTTCTCGTTCGTGCTCGTGAACAACGTCTACGGGCTGATTCCGCTCGTGCAGTTCCCGACGTTCACGCACAGCGGGTTCCCGTTCGCGATCGCTTTGATCATCATCTTCCCGCTCTACCACTACGTCGGGATCCGCAAGTTCGGCCTGCGCGGCTACCTGCGCAACCAGTTCGTCATCCCGGGCGTGCCGAAGCCCGTGCTGTACGGCCTGCTGATCCCGACCGAGGTCATCCTCAAGTTCTTCTTCGACCCGGTGAACCTCGCGATCCGGGTGTTCGCGGCGATGTTCGCGGGCCACCTGCTGATCCTGGTGTTCACGCTCGGCAGCGAGTTCCTGCTGTTCAACGCGCCGATCTACCTCAAGCCGGTGTCGGTGGTCGGGTTCGCGCTGGCGATCGCGCTGTTCTTCCTGGAGGCGCTGGTGCAGGTGCTGCAGGCGTACATCTTCGCGTTGCTGTCGGCGCACTTCATCGGCCGCGCGCTGGCGGAGCAGCACTGACGTGGGCACCTCTGCTCGGCCGGGTGGTCGGTGCCGGAGAGGTCGTTCAGCTGGACGCTGTACGTCACGTACGGCGGTGACGTACGTGTGCAGGCGTTGGACTGGTTGCGCGCGCAGGTCGCCGAGATCGCGAAGTTCGTGGACGACGACGGTGACCATCCGGTCGGGTTCTTCCTGCTGACCGGCGAGGCCGGCGACGCGCGGGCGTGGATCGTGCGCGACGGCGAGGTGCACGAGGGCCCGCCGCCCGAGGAACTGCGCGCGATCGTGCGCTAGATCAGTTGCAGCGTCGGCCCGAACCCGACCTCCGGGCGGGAGCCGTCCAGCTGCGGGAAGACCGTGTCGCAGAACTCGTCGAGGCCGGCGCCGTGCGACTGGCCCGGCCCGGCGAGTTCCGTCGCCACGGCGGGCGGGATCAGCTCCACCACCCGGACCGTCGTGTCCGCCAACGCCTTGCGCAGGTTCACGGTGTAGCTGTGCAGCGCCGCCTTGGACGCGCTGTAGACCGGCGCGAACGGCTGCGGCACGAACGCGCCGCCGGACGTCACGTTGATCAGCGTGCTGGGCCGGCCGTGGGCGAGCAGCACCGGCACGAGCAGCCGTCCGAGGTGGATCGGCGCGGCGAGCAGGACGTCGATCTCGTGCTGCACCTCGTCCCAGGGTGCCTGGTCCTCGGTGATGCCGACGCGTCGCTGGATGCCCGCGTTGTTGACCAGCACGTCGAGGTCCGGCATCACGGCGCGGACGTGGTCGGCCAGCAGCGACCTCCCCGAAGGCGTGGCGATGTCGTTGACGACCGTCTCGACGCCCGGCAGCAGGGCGGCTGCGGCGTCGAGCCGGTCCGCGCGGCGTCCGGTGATCAGGACGCGGTGTCCCGCGGCGAGGTGCCGTGCCGCCAGGCCGAACCCGATGCCGGTGCTGCCGCCGGTGACGAGTACCTGAGTTGTCATGTAAACAAGCATGCGCCCGCAGGTGTTTACATGGCAACTCGGAGGTAGTGTGAGAGGCATGACGCTGAGCGAGGGCGAGATGGCGCGGTGGATCGCCTGGAAGCGGGCGAACGACGCGGTGCTCGCCGCGGTCGCTCAGGAGATCCAGAGCGCGTCCGGGCTGTCCGCGGCCGACTTCGCCGTGCTGTCGCGCGTGATCGAGAACGGCGACGGGCGCATGCGGCAGCACGACCTCGGCAGGATGCTGGACTGGAAGCGCGCCCGCCTGTCCCGTCAGCTGTCGCGGATGGCGGAGCGAGGTCTCGTGCTGCGCGAGGACGGCGTGGGCAGGCGGATGGTCGTCAGTGCGACCGATGAAGGCCGTGCCGCGCTGGCCGAAGCCCGCCCCGCGCACGCACGGGCGGTGCGCAGGGCGTTGTTCGATCGGGCACCGGACGGCGCCTTCTGGGAAGTGATCCAGGAACTCGGCGCCTAGGGGCGCTGGCACACCAGGTGCAGCGACTCCTCCGGCGTGGCGCCGGGGTACGACGGCGTGAAGACCGGCCGGCTCCGGCGCACGACCCGCAGGCCGACCTCGGCCAGTTGCGCCTCGTAGTTCTCCTCTGAGAACGACGACACCTCGATCTCCTGCCCCATCCAGGGCAGGGTCACCTTCTCGACGTCGATCGCGACGGTGGCGAGGAAGAAGTGGC
This sequence comes from Lentzea sp. CA-135723, assembly GCF_050936595.1. Classification (NCBI taxonomy): domain Bacteria; kingdom Bacillati; phylum Actinomycetota; class Actinomycetes; order Pseudonocardiales; family Pseudonocardiaceae; genus Lentzea; species Lentzea sp. CA-135723. The sequence continues at coordinate 7,510,604 of NZ_JBNJMK010000001.1, forward strand.
CGCCCGGCCGCAGCCAGGTCGAGATGCGGCCGAGGGTCTGGACGATCTCGGCCTGGGACATCTGCAGGAGCGAGAACACCGCGCAGATAACGTCCCACGAGCCCGCGGGCGACTCGAAGTCGCGGATGTCGATCTTGTGGAACGTCGCGTCCGGCACCTGCTCCGCCGCGAGGTCCACCATCACGGGGGAGACGTCGAGGCCGGTGACCTTCATGCCCGCCTTGGCGAGGGTGCGAGCTACGGGAACGCCCGTGCCGCAGCCGATGTCGAGCACGCGCGAGCCGGAGGGCTGCGTCGCGGCGAACCAGGCGAGGGTGCCGTGCAGGGCGGGCTGGTGCGACCAAGCGCGTTGGTATTCCAGCCCGAGCGTGTCGAAGACCTCGGCCGCGTTCATTTCCCCGCCCCTCATTTCGGCCCAATCCACCTGAGTGAAGTGTGGAGAAGGTCTCTGCACGCCGTCTGGATGGCTTCTGGACGAAAACTGACGGTAGGTTGCTGGGTGAACGCGGACAGCGACGAAGTGAGACGAAGAGTGCGGAACGAGTTGCGCGTCAGCTTGCTGGGCGCGCTCGCGGCCGCGGTGGACGGTCAGGAGCTGACGCTCGGCCCGCCGCGGCAGAGAGCCGTGCTCGCGGTGCTCGCCCTGCGCGCGAACCACGTCGTGTCCCGCAGCGAACTCATCGACGCCGTCTGGGGCGACGGCCCACCGGCCAGCGCCGACAACGGCATCCACACCTACGTCGCCGGGCTGCGCAGGCTGTTCGAACCGGACCGGGCGTCGCGCGCGCCGAGCTCCGTGCTGCTCTCCACGGACGCTGGATACTTGCTGAGGCTCCCTTCCCGCTGTTCGGACGCCGCCGTGTTCCGCGCGCATCTGGACGAGGCCGGACGGCTGCGGGACCAGCCGGAACAGGCGCTCGCCGCGTTCGACGCGGCGTTGGGGCTGTGGCGGGGCATCGCTCTGGACGGCGTGCCGGGACCGTTCGCCGCCGTGGAACGCGCGCGCTTGGCCGAACTCCGGCTCACGGCCGTGGAGCAACGTGCGGCCTTGATGCTCACAGTTGGTCGTGAGACCGAAGTGGCCGGGGAACTCACCACGCTCGTAAGTGCGCATCCGTTGCGTGAACGGCTGCACGGCCTGCTGATGTCCGCGCTGTACCGCGGCGGCAGACAGGCGGAGGCCCTGGCGGTCTACGCGGACCTGCGGCGGTTGCTGATCGACGAGCTCGGCATCGAGCCCGGCCCCGAGCTCCGCCAGGTGCACGAACAACTCCTCGTCGGCAGACCGGACCCGCAGCCGGAACCCACCGCGCCCGCGTTGGTGCCCGTCCAGCTGCCGCACGAGATCCGCGACTTCACCGGCCGCGAGAAAGAGCTCGCGAAGCTCGCCGAGGTCGTCCCGCACGACCACGCGCCCGTGCTCGTCGCGATCACCGGGACCGGTGGCGTGGGCAAGACCGCGCTGGCCGTCAGGTTCGCGCACCAGGTCGCCGCGCGCTTCCCGGACGGACAGCTGCACGTCGACCTGCGCGGGTTCGACTCGTCCGCGCCGCCCGTGCAGCCTGCCGCCGCCCTGCACCACCTGCTGCAAAGCCTCGGTGTGCCGTCCGAACGCATCCCGGACGACCTGCCCGCGAAGTCCGCGCTCTACCGCAGTGTCCTTGCGGGCAAACGGGTTCTGGTGCTGCTCGACAACGCACGGCTGGCCGAGCAGGTCCGCCCGTTGCTGCCGGGCCGGTCCACGTCGATGGTGCTGGTGACGTCCCGCAACCACCTAGGCGGCCTCGTCGCCCGCGACGGCGCGCACTCGCTGACGTTGTCGACGCTCACCCGCGACGAGGGCCTGGCACTGCTGACCTCCGCCGTCGGCTCCGACCGCGTGGCCGCCGAACCCGAGGCCGCCGCCAAGCTCGTCGAACTGTGCGGGCACCTCCCGCTCGCGGTCCGGATCGCCGCCGAACGCGTTGTCACCAGGCCACATCTGACCCTCGCCGACCTCGCGAGCGACCTGGCCGATGAACGCGACAGGCTGAACGTGCTGGCCACGGGCGATGACGAGGACACGGCCGTGCGCGCCGCTTTCTCGTGGTCGTACCTGGCGCTGAAACCCGACGCCGCGAGGACGTTCCGGCTGATCGGCCTGCACCCCGGCGCCGAGATCAGCCTGGCCGCGGTGGCGGCGCTGACCGGCGTGCCGGTGTCGCGCGCCCGGACGTTGCTGGACGTGCTGGCAGGCGGTCACATGCTGGAGGAGGTCGTGCGCGGCCGTTACCGCCTGCACGACCTGCTTCGCCTGTACGCCACGGAGCTCAGCGCCACCGAGGAGTCGGCGACCGGCCGTGACGAGGCCGTGCAACGCCTGCTGGGCTGGTACTTCGACACGGCGAACGCCGCGGGGGCGATCATCGCGCCGCCGGACCACCCGTCGTTCCTGCTGCCGCCTCTGTCCACTCAGGACTTCACCTCGCACGACGAGGCTTTCACCTGGTGCAGAACGGAATCCTCGAACCTCCTGGCGGTGACGCGGCTGGCGGAGGAACACGACTCGTCCACGGCCTGGCAGATCCCGCTGGCGCTGTGGAACTACTTCATCGTCTCCAGCGCACTCGACGAGTGGATGCGCTCCTATCGCGTCGCCGAACGCAGTGCCGCGCGTGACGGCAACCAGGCCGCACGCGCGTGGGCGGTGCACGGCCAAGGGTTGGCGGCGTTCCGCGGCGAACGTTTCGCGGACGCACTGGAACTCTTCGACCGAGCCCTGTCGATCCGGCACGAGATCGGCGACGCGGCCGGCGCCGCGTGGAGCCTCACGGGCCTGGGCATGGCCTACGGCGGACTGCGCCAGTTCGACCTCGCCGTCGACAGGTTCGGGGAGGCGCTGCGAGGCCACGCCGAGGTCGGGTCGTGGTTCGGCGAGGCGGGCACGCGCCTGTTCCACAGCGACATCCTGCGCTCGGCGGGCCAGTTCGAGGCGTCACTGGCATCGGCGCGCACGGCGTACGACCTGATGGACGCGCACGACGCGGTGCACGGCAAGGCGATGGCGCTGGTCAGCATCGGCTGGGCGTTGCTCGGGCTGGGGCAGGCGGGCCAGGCGCGCGAGTCGTTCCGGCACGCCATCGCGTTCCTGCGCGTGCTCGGCGACCGCAAGAGCCTCGCGGAGGCGTTGCACGGCCTGGGGGAGACGAGCGCGGGCCAGCCGGAGGTCGCGCGGACGCACCTGCTGGAAGCACTGACGATCTACGAGGACTACGACCACCCGCGCACGCCCGAGGTGCGGGCGAGGCTGCACGACCTCGCCTAGGGGAGATCCCTGATGTGCCCGCCGCGATAGGTAGGCAAGCTACACGTCATGCAGAAGCGCGCCCGGACCCTGTTGGTGTGGTTGCACGTCGTGACCTCGGTCGGCTGGCTCAGCCAGGCCGTCGCGTTGCTCGCCCTGCTGCTCTACGGCATGAGGACGGGCGACGTGAACGCGTTCAGGATGGCCCGGTTCCTCGACCACGGGGTGCTCGCGATCATGGCCAACGTCAGCGCGTTCAGCGGGTTCATGCTCAGCGCGACGACGCCGTGGGGGTACTTCCGGCACTGGTGGGTGCTCGCGAAGTTCGTGATCACGGTCAGCCAGCTCTACGTGGGCATCTTCATCCTGAGCGACAACCTGGCGCAGGCCATCGACGGGCACACGAGCGCCTGGATGCCCGTCGGGACGGCCTTGATGATCAGCGCGATCTCGTTCCAGGCGTGGCTGAGCGTGGCGAAGCCGTGGGGGCGCACGCCGTGGGCGGACCCGAAGGTCAAGTTGCCCACGGCGAGCGCCGGGACGTTCCTCGCGTGCCTCGTGATCGCGGGGGTCGACTTCGGTCTCGGGCTCTGGATGGGCAACCCGATGCCGTTGACCATGCTGGTGACCGTGCTCGCCTACTCGATCAGGCGGGCCGCCAGGGGGAGGAACCGGTCGTCGGGCGGGTCGGGTCGTGGAACTTCGGCACGTCCGGCTCGTCCAGGCGCAACGGCGCCAAGCCCTCGGTGATCGCGCGCATGATCCGCTCGTGCGCGCGGCGGGCGTCGCCCATGGTCTCGGCGTTGAGGTCGGACAACTCGACGGGCTTGCCGAAGTGGACCTTGAACGTCGGCCTTCTGCGCACCGCCCGCAGCCACGACGTGAGGTAAGGCAGGAGGTCCTTCCAGCCGCCGACGCTGAGGTTCCCCCAGTACACGGCCTCGTGCGCGCCCCACTGGCTGATCGGGACCACCGGGATCGAGCCGCCCAGCGCCATCCTGGCGACGCCGGTCTTGCCGCGCTCCGGCCACATGCCGGGGTCCAGGGTGATCTTGCCCTCGGGGTAGACGGCGATCGGGTCACCGCCGGCTTGAAGCGCCTCCACGGCCCGGTGCATGGCCTCGCCGACGTTCGCCGACGCCCGGTCGACGCGCAGGTGACCGCACGCCGCGAGGGCCGGGCCCATGATCGGCGCGTCGAGCAGGCCGCCCGCGAGCATGAAGCGCGGGTTGACGCCGATCTTGCGGCACGCCGCGATGAGCACCATCGGGTCGAGGTTGCCGATGTGGTTGGAGGCCAGCAACAACGGCTTGCCGAGCAGCTCCGGCGGGATGTCTCCCGAGACCTCGAGCTTGCCGGTCAGCGCGATCAGGCCACGGTCGACCACCATGAGCACGCGCCAGAAGAGCGGTGTGGACACGCGGGGCAGCGTACGGCGTGTCGGAACGACACCGTGCCGGATCCGGGGAACCATGAGGTTTCGCACGCGTCCCAGTTGCAAACGGGGCTGGTGAGACGCGAGGGACTACCTTATACACATGGCCGGGCGCACAGGGACTTCGAGAAAGACCACGTCACGCGGCAAAGCACCAGCCAAGCCGCGGGCGCGATCCACCGCGTCCAGGAAACCCGCTCCACGCAAGAGCGGCGGTGCCATCAGCGCCGTCTGGGGTGCGCTGGGCCGCGGCGTCGGCAGCCTCGTGCGGACCGTGAGCCGCACCAAGGACCTCGATCCCGAACACCGCCGTGACGGCCTCGGGCTGTTGCTGATCGCGCTCGCCGTGATCACCGGCGCGGGCGTGTGGTGGCAGGCGGGCGGTCCGGTCGGCCAGTGGGTCGACGTCGCCGTGCGCAGCTCCGTCGGGTTCCCGGCGGTGATCGTGCCGGTCGTGCTGCTCGGCATCGGCGTGACGCTGATGCGCACCGACCCGACGCCGGACGCGCGGCCCCGGTTGATCATCGGCTCGTCGCTGATGATGATCGGCGTGCTCGGCATGTTCCACCTCATCGGCGGCCTGCCGATGGACCCGGTCGAACGCCGCAGCGCCGGTGGCGCGCTGGGCTACCTGGCCGGCGGGTTCCTCGCGCAGGGCCTGACGCCGTGGGTCGCGGGGCCGTTGCTGTTCCTGATCTTCGCGTACGGGCTGCTGGTCGTGACGCACACGCCGATCCGCCAGGCGCCCGAACGCATCCGCTCGTTGCTGCACCCCGGTACGGCCAAGGAACCTGTGGCGGACGAGGAGCCGGAGGAGGAGCCGAAGCCGGTTCGCCTGCGCCGCCCGTCGCGGCGCCGCCAGGCCGTGGAACCGGTCGAGGAGACGCCCGAGCTGCCCCTGGAGGAGCCGGAACCGGAACCCGCGCCGAAGCCCGTCGCGAAGAAGGAGAAGGCCGCCGCCCCCGCGCCGGACATGGCCGTGCGCGCGGTCGAGGGCGACTACAAGCTGCCGCCGCCAGGCATCCTGAAGGACGGCGACGCGCCGAAGTCCCGCAGCAAGGCCAACGACCAGATGATCGAGGCCATCACCGGCGTGCTGGACCAGTTCTCGATCGACGCCCAGGTCACCGGCTTCACCCGCGGCCCGACGGTGACCCGCTACGAGGTCGAGCTCGGCCCCGGCGTGAAGGTCGAGAAGATCACCGCGCTGACCAAGAACATCGCGTACGCCGTGGCCACCGACAACGTCCGGTTGCTGGCGCCGATCCCCGGCAAGTCCGCGGTCGGCATCGAGGTGCCCAACAGCGACCGCGAGATGGTGCGACTCGGGGACGTGCTGCGGTCGCCTTCGACGTTGAAGGACACGCACCCGATGGTGATCGGCCTCGGCAAGGACATCGAGGGCCACATGGTCACCGCGAACCTGACGAAGATGCCGCACCTGCTGGTGGCGGGCTCCACGGGTTCCGGTAAGTCGTCGTTCGTCAACTCGATGCTGGTGTCGCTGCTCGCCCGCGCCACGCCCGATGAGGTCCGCATGATCCTCATCGACCCCAAGATGGTGGAGCTGACGCCGTACGAGGGGATCCCGCACCTGATCACGCCGATCATCACGCAGCCGAAGAAGGCAGCGGCGGCGCTGGCGTGGCTGGTCGAGGAGATGGAGCAGCGCTACCAGGACATGCAGATGAACCGGGTGCGGCACGTCGACGACTTCAACCGCAAGGTGAAGTCCGGCGAGATCACCGCGCCGCCCGGTTCCGAGCGCGTCTACCGGCCGTACCCGTACATCATGGCGATCGTCGACGAGCTCGCCGACCTGATGATGACCGCGCCCCGCGACGTCGAGGACGCGATCGTCCGCATCACCCAGAAGGCCCGTGCGGCCGGCATCCACCTGGTGCTCGCCACCCAGCGCCCGTCCGTCGACGTCGTCACCGGCCTGATCAAGACGAACGTGCCGTCGCGCCTCGCGTTCGCCACGTCGTCGCTGACCGACTCGCGGGTCATCCTGGACCAGCCGGGCGCCGAGAAGCTGATCGGCATGGGCGACGCGCTCTACCTGCCGATGGGCGCGGGCAAGCCGGTCCGCATCCAGGGAGCGTTCGTCGGCGACGAGGAGATCTCGTCGATCGTCGAGTTCACCAAGAACCAGGCGCAGCCCGAGTACACCGACGGCGTCACCGCGCAGAAGGCAGGCGAGAAGAAGGAGATCGACGCCGACATCGGCGACGACCTCGAGCTGCTGGTGCAGGCGACCGAGCTGATCGTGACGTCCCAGTTCGGGTCCACGTCGATGCTGCAGCGCAAGCTGCGGGTCGGGTTCGCCAAGGCGGGCCGCCTGATGGACCTGCTGGAGACCCGTGGCGTGGTCGGGCCGTCCGAGGGCTCCAAGGCCCGCGAGGTGCTGATCAAGCCGGACGAGCTGGAGAGCGTGGTCTACCTGATGCGCGGTGGCGGGCCCGCCGACGACGAGTGAGGCCCGCCTCCGCGCGCTGACCTACTTCAGGCCGGCCTTCTGGATGCTCGTGGCGGTGGAGCTGGCGCTGCCGCCGAACTGGCGCACCGCGGCGTAGTAGAGGTCGGCGGTGCGCTTGCAGGCCCAGTTCGAGCCGCACTGGTTGTACATGTCGGACTTGAAGTTGTTGTCGATGCGCAGGCGGTTCGTCTCGTTCCACCGGCCCTGGCGCTTGTAGTTGCGGTAGCCGAAGTCGTGGCGGTGGCAGGTCGGCAGGAACTTGAAGCCGAAGGGGTTGTCCGGCGAGTACGAACAGCCGTCGGACGACCAGTCGAGCTGGCCCGCGTACGGCTGCTGCGCGCGCAGTGTTGTGAACTGGCTCAAGGACTTCGAGTACAGGTAGTCGTCGGTGACCGCGACGATGTCCACGGCTTGTGCCGGGGTGCCCGTGAAGATCAGGGCGATCGAGGCGGCGGCACCCACGAATGCCGAGCGCAGGGTCTTCGACATGGCGAGCTCCTCGGTTGTGAGCAGGGTCTCGCCAGTTGTAGCGGGTGATCGACTGTCCTCGGTAGACACGATCTGATGAACGTCAGGTGCTCGGATGGCCGCACGCGATCGCCGTGGCCACGCGGAGTTCACGGGGAAGTCCCAGTGCGTGCAGCATTTCGTTGTCCGCTACTCCGCCGAGCAGATAGCCGCCCAGCTTCTGTTCGGCCAAACGGAGGCAGATGGTCTGCGCCGCGGCACCTGCTTCGAGCAGACCGAAGCGGCCGGCGCGTTCGCCGTACTTCTCGAACGAGTCCTTGTCCGTCAACACCAGGACGATCGTCAGCGGTGGGGTGTCGGGGGTTCCGAGTATTTCGGGCAGGTTCTCGGGGGCAGGACCGATGTCCTGGAGGGCGTGCCGGCCGATGTCGTAGCGGACCGCGCGGCCGTGCACGAAGGCGTAGCAGCGCAACGGGTTGAGGCCGCCCGCCGACGGGAAGCTGTGGTCGGTCAACGCGCCGAGAACCGAGCCGAGTTGCTTGTCGGTCAGGGACTTCCGGGCAAAGTCGCGGGTGCTTCTGCGCGCCTGGAACAGCTTCTGCAGCCGGTCGGCCGGGCGCGGGAGTGGCGCCGGGGTCGTGGGGAGCTCCAACGGGTCGATCAGCTGGGGCGGTGGGCGGAAGTCGCGGAGCTGGTCGCCGAGTCTGCGCTGGTGCAGAGGGGAGAAGCGGCTCGCGGCCCAGAAGTCGTCGAACACGGGCTCACCCCAGGGGATGTGGTGCGGGATTGGGGAACGTGCCTGGTGAGGCGTGCGGGTACCGCCAGCCCAGCTCGCCGGTGCGGCCCGCGACGTGCGGCCAGGCGTGGTCGGAGTGCAGCGGGGCGAGGTCAGGGGAGAGCACCCGGACGCAGTGCAGGCCCACCGCCGAGAGCTCCGGCGTGGTGAGCTCGCGGTAGGCGAGACGGATGTCCGCTCGTTCGAGTGCGTGGACCAGTTCGGTCAGTTCCGCCGCCGTACCTTGGGACCGCGCGTCTTGCGGTGGGTCGGTCTCGAAGCCCTGGAACCACGGCAGGGCGTCCCATTGCTCCGGGTTCGTGGCGTAGTAGACGGCGTGCTTGTCGAAGTCGGTGACGTCGGTGACGGGTTCGGTGCCGTTGCGGGCAAGCCAGACCTCGATGAACACCGTGCCCTGCACCCATTCCTCGTAGGCCTTCCGCACGGCTTCCGCCGTGGTGGCCCGGCACGCCAGGCCCAGGGTCGGCCGAGGCCTGCCGGCGATCGGGAGCGAACCCGCGACCGCCACCACCGGGTGCGGGCTGTAGGCCGGGGTGAGGTCGAACGCCTGGACGCCGTGCGGCAGGCCGGCCTCGAAGCGCTGCGGGGCGAGGGAGTGCAGCCAGGTCGTGGTGAACGCGTCGCGTTCGACCAGTTCCTGGACCGCTCGAAGCAACGCACTGGTCGTGGACGGGCCTGCGGCGAGGCCCGATGACGTCGCCGGGAGGCCGTAGGCAGGGTCCAGCGCTACAAGGCCAGCCGGTACGCGGATCGGCGTGTTGCCCGGCAGCGTCCATGCTGTCGTGTACCTCGTGTCGACGTATCCCTTGCGGTAGCGGTAGTTCGGGGACACCCGTTGTTCGACCGTGTGCAGGCTGAAGTGTTCCAACGGCCAGCACTCGCCGGTGGTCGCGGTTTCGAGCTGTGCGCGTGCGGCCGCGTGGCGTTCGAGGGCCTCGGCGACGGCGGCGGTCTTGGTCGTACCGCCGGAAGTGCCGCCCGTGGCGAAGGGTTCGGGCACCGCGGCCCAGCCCTCGACGTCCACATCGGACAGACTGTGCGGCACGGGCTGGAGTTGCGACACCACGCCCTGGCGCCAGCCGACGGCGCGTTCCGCGAGGGCCTCCGCGACGGTCCTCACGGCTTGCTCCTGTAATGCCGGTAGATGCAGTAGCCGCACGCCAGGGCGCCGAGCAGGTAGAGCATGCCGACCGTCGCCGCCACGATCTCGTGGACGGCGGCGAGCGGGCCGAGCACGAAGAGCACGGCGAACGGTTCCAGGCACCACACCGCGATCCAGCCGATCAGCCTGCCGAGGCTGCTCCACGGCTTGGGCGACCGGGCGATGAAGCCCGCCGCCACCGACCAGGACAGCGCGGCGGCCGCGGCCCCCACCCACCAGCCCCAGTGGAGTTCGAAGGCCACGCCCGCCGTGATGAACGGCAGCACGACCACGAGCAACGGGAAGATCGCGGCGGGCAGCACCAGCAGACTGCGCGGCCGCGGTAGTTCTTTGGTGTCCTCGTGCAGGGCGGCCGGGATGTGCACGGCGGCTCCCACCGAGGAAACCGCGCAGCAGCAACAACAGCAGCAACAGGTGGGCGTCGCGGCGTTGGCGGCGGCCGCACCGGGTGAGAACTGGTCAGGTAACCGGACTGCCGTCGCGTTCAAGGTTCCCCCAAGGAAGTGACACGCGCCCGACCTCGACGGCCGGGCAGACCTCGCACCCGGCCGCGGGCAGCACTCTCTCGCGGGTCGTCGTGAACTCGTCGAGGTGGACGGTGACGACCGTGTCGAGCAGTGCGAGCGAGCCGTTGCGGATGTTCTGGACCGCTTGCAGGGCGAGGGAGATCGGAAACTCGTGCGTCATCGCCGCCGGATGCGGGGGAGGCGGCGGATCCCCCCACCGCCGCCCCGCCCGCACCGCGAGGCACGCCAGGCACGCACCGGCACCGGGCACCACGAAGGGCCCGACGGCGGCGGTGTGGTGGTACGCGAGGTCCAGCAACAGGTGCGGAACCTTCGTCTCGCGCGCCACCTCGACCAGGTCGACCAGCGTGCCGGTCGTCCGCACCACGAGCAGCAGGTCCGGATTCTCGTTGTGCGGCAACAGCTCTACCAGCCCGGCGGGTGCCTCTCCGACGAACCGCGTGCCGACCCCCATCGGCTGCGCGTCGTCTCGAGGCAACCCGGCCGGGCGGAGAGCGCCCAGGGTCCTCAGCTGGGCCAGGTACTGGCGAACCGGTTCCCCCAACCGGCTTTCGTCGACCGTTCGAGCCACTCCCCTCAACACTGGCTCGAACAGGCCGGCCAGCGCCACGGCCACCGCCCTGGGCAGGTCCGGGATCAGGTACGCGAGATCGGCTCCCGCGTACACGACAAGGCCTTCGTCTCGTACTTGTGCGTGCCAGGCGGGATCAGCGACCAGGCTCATCCTCGTCCCCCCTTTGCAGGAAGCGTTCGATCTCCTGCTCGCTCGGCAGATCGCCGGCCGGATCCATGAGGTTCTCGGCGATCGGCGGCAACGGCTGCTCGGCCCACGCGGGCTGGTAGTCGTCACTCGGCAGCAACCCGTGCCGTGACGCGAACTCCTCCGCCGCGTCCCGGATCGACTCCCGCAGCGTCCCCACCACCGCGGTCTCCGCCGTGTACGTCAGCTCGACGAGCAACGCCCGCACGTTCTCGAGCTGGTTCTCATCGCCTGCTTTTCTGGCCAGCTCGGGCCAGAACTGCCGCTCGAACAACCGCACGAAGTCCGCCGCCACCGCGTCGGTCGCCGTGCGCAGGCGCGTGAAGCTGTCCATGACGTCGTCGCTGGGCACCCTGAGGCCGGCCAGCCGACCGCCCGCTTCGAGTGCCCAGCGACGCGTGTGCGGCCAGCCGTACTTCCACCGCACCAAGCCCAACCGCATAGCCCGGAGGAGGAGTCGCGGTTGGACGTCTCCGGTCGGAATCAGGTGCTTGATGTCGCGCACCTTGATCCGAACCCAGTCGTCGGGACCCTCGGCCTCGCTGAAGCCGAGCACCGCGGCGACCGACTCGCCCTTTTCCCTCGCCTGGATCAGTTCCGCGATCGCCGGCAACGAGAACCCCCGCTGCTGCAACCGCTGCACCAACGTCAACCGCTCGACGTGCGAGGCGTCGTAGTACGCCACGCGTCCCTGCCGTCTCGGCGCGTGCAGCACACCCTTCGTCTGGTACATGCGAATGGTGCTGCTGGGCAGGCCGATCCGGGCAGCGAGCTCGTCGACGGTCAGCGATTCGGACACGTCGCTGATCCTGGCGCCGGTGGTTCTTTGAGTCAAGACTCTTCGAGTAATTACTCGAAGAGTTACAACTCCAGGAGCATCCGGCTGTTGCCGAGCGTGTTCGGCTTCACGTAGCTCAGGTCGAGGAACTCGGCCACACCCTCGTCCACCGACCGCATGATCTCCTCGTAGACCTCGGGACTCACCGGCGTGCCCTCGATCTCCACGAACCCGTGCTTGTTGAAGAACTTGGTCTCGAACGTGAGGCAGAAGATGCGGCCGAGCTGCAGCTCCTTGGCCGTGGCGATGAGCTGGGCCACGATCCGGTGCCCCACACCCTTGCCCAGCGCCAGCTGCGACACCGCGACACTGCGGATCTCGGCCAGGTCCTCCCACATGACGTGCAGGGCGCCGCACCCGAGCAGCTCGCCGTCCTCCTCGGCCACCCAGAACTCCTGGACCGCCTCGTAGAGCGTGACCAGGGGTTTGGCCAGCAGGACCTTGCCCGCGTACCCGTCGATCAACGCCTTCATGGCGCGCACGTCGCTGGTGCGGGCGCGCCGCACGACTACCCCACTGGTCACAACCGTCAAGTATGGGCCGCGTCCCCATAGGGCTTCTCCTCAGGCGGAGCGTCTTCCGGCGGAGGCGTCTCGGGCAGGGAGTGACCAGGAGCGTTCAACAGCAGGCGGAGCAGTTCGACCGAGTGGTCGCGCTCGTCCTCGGTCTCGCTCTTGAGGGCGTGGTCGACCACCTTCTGCTCCAGGTCCGCGCGACGCCGGGCGGGGCCGGAGCGCACCCAGTCGCGGAACGCGCGGGCGAGCTCCGCCCACACGTGCCGGGTGAGCAGCGCGAACACGGCCAGCAGCGCCGGCACCGCGTACCCCTGCTTCAGCAACTCGATGAGCACGGGCACAGGGTCCGGCAGCACTGGACATCAAAAGTAGACAGAATGTGGGTGCCGTTCCTGGACATCGCTCCAGGCTCGCCTCGGCAGCGCGATTCAGGCGGCGGGACCTGGGCCGGTTACTCTGAGCGTCGTGTCTTCTCCCACCACTCCGCGACGTGTGTCGCTGCTGACCCTGGGCTGCGCCCGCAACGAGGTCGACTCCGAAGAGCTCGCCGGACGCCTCGGCGAGGGCGGCTGGGAGCTGGTGGACGAGGGCGCTGACGTCGTCGTCGTCAACACGTGCGGCTTCGTCGAGCAGGCCAAGAAGGACTCCGTCGACACGCTGCTCGCCGCGTCCGACACCGGCGCCAAGGTCGTAGCCGTCGGGTGCATGGCCGAGCGGTACGGCAAGGAGCTCGCGGACAGCCTCCCCGAGGCGGCCGCGGTCCTGGGCTTCGACCAGTACAACGACCTGGCCGAGCGGCTGCAGGACGTGCTGCACGGCAAGCCCGTCGAGTCGCACGTGCCGGTGGACCGCCGCACGCTGCTGCCCATCACGCCGGTCAAGCGCCAGGAGGCCGCGCAGGACGTGCAGGTGCCCGGCCACGGCTGGGGTCCGACCAAGGTCCAGCGCAAGCGCCTCGACGACGCGCCCGTCGCGCCGCTGAAGATCGCGAGTGGCTGCGACCGGCGGTGCAGCTTCTGCGCCATCCCGAGCTTCCGCGGCGCGTTCGTGTCGCGGCACCCCGACGAGATCGTCTCCGAGGCCATGTGGCTCGCCGAGAACGGCGTCAAGGAGCTCTTCCTCGTCAGCGAGAACTCCACGAGCTACGGCAAGGACCTGCCGCGCGAGCAGGGCGCCCTGGAGCAGCTGCTGCCGCGACTGGCGAGCATCCCGAACGTCGAACGCGTCCGGGTCAGCTACCTCCAGCCCGCGGAGACCAAGCCGAGTCTCGTGGCGGCCATCGCCAAGACCGACAAGGTCGCGAACTACTTCGACATGTCGTTCCAGCACTCCAGCGAGAACGTGCTGCGCCGCATGCGCCGGTTCGGTGACACGGACAGCTTCCTCAAGCTCGTGTGGCAGATCCGCGAGCACGCGCCGGAGGCCGGCATCCGCAGCAACTTCATCGTCGGCTTCCCCGGTGAGACCGAGCAGGACCTGCAGGAGCTGGAGCGCTTCCTCACGGAGGCGCGGCTCGACGCGGTCGGCATCTTCGGCTACTCCGACGAGGACGGCACCGAGGCCGAGGAGCTCGACGGCAAGCTCGACGCGGACGTCATCGCGGAACGGGTGCAGCGGATCGGCAACCTCGTCGAGGAGCTGACCAGCCAGCGCGCCGAGGACCGGGTCGGCACCGAGGTCGTCGTGCTGATCGAGACCGAGGAGGACGACGAGAGCGACTGCGTCGGCCGCGCGGAGCACCAGGCGCCCGAGGTCGACGGCGAGTGCATCGTGCTCGACGCGGAGGACCTCAGGCGCGGCGACCTCGTGCGCTGCCGGGTCGTCGACTCCGAGGGCGTCGACCTGATCGTCGAGGTCATCGGGACATGACAGAAGCCCGGAAGGTCCCGCTGCTCAACGTCGCGAACATCCTCACGATGGCGCGGCTGGTACTCGTTCCGGTCTTCCTGTTCTCCCTGTTCGAAGCGGGCGGCTTCGACACGACGTGGCGCCTGATCGCGTTCGCCGTCTTCGCGATCGCGAGCTTCACCGACCACATCGACGGCACGCTCGCGCGCAAGCACGGGCTCATCACCGACTTCGGCAAGATCGCAGACCCGATCGCGGACAAGGCGCTCACCGGCTCGGCGCTGGTGGGGCTGAGCATCCTCGACGTGCTGCCGTGGTGGATCACGATCGTCATCGCCGTGCGCGAGATCGGCGTGACGCTGCTGCGGTTCTGGGTGATCCGCTACGGCGTCATCCCGGCGAGCCGCGGCGGCAAGGCCAAGACGTTGGCGCAGGTCATCGCCATCGGGCTGTTCGTGCTCCCGCAGAACGACGTGCTCCAGCTGATCGCGTGGGTGATCATGGCGGTGGCGCTCGTGCTGACCGTCGTCACGGGAATCGACTACGTCATCCGCGCGTTCAAGTTGAAGGCGAGGGCGGGGAGGGCGGTGGCATGAACGTCGTCGAACTGCTCAAAGCGAGGAACCAGACCGTCGCCACGGCCGAGTCGCTGACCGCGGGTCTGCTGTGCGCGACGATCGTCGACACACCGGGGGCGAGTGCCGTGGTCCGCGGTGGGTTGATCGTCTACGCCACCGAGCTCAAGCACGAGCTCGCGGGCGTGGATCAGCAGCTGCTCGACGAGCACGGGGCCGTGCATCCCGACGTGGCGGTCCAACTGGCCGAAGGCGCCAGGAAAAGGTGCAAATCGGACTGGGGAATCGGGCTCACCGGGGTCGCCGGACCCGATCCGCAGGACGGTGTGCCCCCGGGAACGGTCCACATCGGCTTGAGCGGACCTGGAGTGTCCACAGTGCGGACAATCACTCTCAGTGGTGATCGCGCAGCGGTCCGTCGGGACTCCGTGGAAAAAGCCCTGGTCCTGCTCTCGGATTACCTGCTGATGACCGACGCCGGGAACAAATGATGACTCCGCGTTCGTTCGCCCTTGGCGGACGTGTTCGGAAGTGAGTGCCCGTTGTCGGTGTCGATCGGTAACGTAGGGACACGGCCGGCCGGAAGGAGGCGCGCGATGACCGTGCTGCTACGCGAGGCGATCGGTGATCGACTTCGCCATGCCCGCACCAACCAACGCCGCACGCTGCGCGAGGTCTCTCGGACCGCCCGCGTGAGCCTGGGGTACCTGTCCGAGGTGGAGCGCGGCCGCAAAGAGGCGTCCAGCGAGCTCCTCTCGGCCATCTGTGACGCGTTAGAGCTTCCGTTGTCCGAACTGCTGCACCACGTCGCCTCCGACATCGGCGCCGTCCAGCAGACGCCGGACACGGTGCCGGACGGACGTTCGGACGGGCGCAAGCTGGAGGGCGGCCGCGTGCTGCCGTCCACGCTCTCGGACGACCTGTCCGATCTGCGCCTGCAGCCGATGCTCAGTCACCGGCTCACGAGCAAGATCGGCGAGAAGCCCAAGGCCGTCGCTGCGGCATAACCCCATGTCATCCACGACCCCGCATGCCCTCTGGCGTGCGGGGTCGCCTGCATTCGGGTGAACTGGAGAGGTCTGTGGCCCCCGCCACGTGACGGTCTGCAACAAGATTGCCTCTTCGTACGTTCAACTGACAACGACGGCAGCGGGCTGAACGGCAGGCAACGGCTTGGCATCAGCACGCTGGGTCACCGCGTCTCGGGGCGCGGGTGCGGGCAGGATTGGCACGTCGCACGGCGTGTCTACCTAAGTCCCGGGGTGGGTCAGGGTGTTCCCGGATATCTCCCCATGTCGGTGGATACGCCGACGCACAATTGAGACGATGGATCCAACACCGGCACCGAGAAGGCAGGCGTAGGAGATGGCCAGTCCGTTCGTGAAGTTCTGGAAGTACCTGATGGCGTCGTTCTCGTCGAAGATCGACGAGCACGCTGACCCGAAGGTGCAGATCCAGCAGGCCATCGAGGAGGCGCAGCGTCAGCACCAGGCGCTCTCCCAGCAGGCGGCAGCCGTCATCGGCAACCAGCGGCAGCTGGAGATGAAGCTCAACCGCCAGCTCGGCGACGTCGAGAAGCTGCAGGCCTCCGCACGTCAGGCGCTCGTGCTCGCCGACGAGGCGCGCGCGAAGGGCGACGAGCAGAAGGCCGCCCAGTTCGAGAACGCCGCGCAGGGCTTCGCCACCCAGCTCGTCACGGCTGAGCAGGGCATCGAGGACCTGAAGACGCTGCACGACCAGTCGCTGCAGGCCGCCGCACAGGCCAAGCAGGCGGTCGAGCGCAACTCGATGATGTTGCAGCAGAAGCTGGCGGAGCGGACCAAGCTCCTCAGCCAGCTCGAGCAGGCCAAGATGCAGGAGCAGGTCTCCGCGTCGCTGAACCAGATGAGCGAGCTCGCGGCGCCCGGCAACGTGCCGTCGCTCGAAGAGGTTCGCGACAAGATCGAGAAGCGCTACTCGACCGCGCTCGGGTCGGCGGAGCTCGCCCAGAACTCGGTTCAGGGCCGGATGCTCGAGGTGCAGGCCTCGACCACCCAGCTCGCCGGTTCGTCGCGTCTCGAGCAGATCCGCGCCTCCATGCACGGCGGCCAGAGCAGCACGCCGCAGCAGGTGACCGCGGGCAACAGCGCGGCCGCGCAGATCCAGGCCGAGATCGCGCAGCGCGTCCAGTCCGAGCAGAAGACCCAGCAGCAGCAGGTCCCGCCCGCCCAGAACTGACGGGCGTCGGGGCAGGAGGAGTCAGCAGGTGATCATGGAGCCCTGGAGAAACCGTCCCAACAACGAGATCGTCCGCAAGGTCGTCAACGAGTTGGGTGCGTCGCTCCAGGGCCACCCGCTGGCCGAGCAGGCGCGTTACCGCCTGCAGAAGTGGAACGACCCGCTCGCGAAGCTCGAACGCAGGCGCAAGCGCACCAACGCCGTGCTGACGTTCTGGCTGATCGTGATCACGATGCTCGGCACCCTCGCGGTGCTGGGCTTCACCGGAGTGCTCGGCACGTGGGCCGCCGTCACCGGCTCGATCGGCGCCGCGGTGCCCGCCGTGCTGGCCGTGCGCAGCGGGTTCAAGCTCAAGGAGATCGGCGTCGCCCGGCAGCGCCTCGCGCTGTCGCCGCCGCCCGCTCCCCGGCCGCCGCTGCCCGCGCACATCTCGTCCGCGCGGGTGCCCATGGAGAAGCTCCACAGCGCCGAGGACGCGATGACGCAGCTGCTCGTGCAGCTCGACTCGCCGGCGCTCACGTCGATGCCCACCGAGTCCGTCCAGCACGCCCGTCAGACGGCCCAGGAGGCGTCCACGGCGATCCGCGCGGTCTCGGCGCAGCTGCAGGCCGTCGAACGCGCCCGGGACACCGCACCGCCGCTGGAACGGGCGTCGTTGGTCGAGGGCGTGCGGGTGCTGCGGATCCAGCTCGCGGACGGCGTGGACCGCTACTGTGCGTTGGTGGCCGAGGCCGGCAAGGCCCTGGCGGCGAGCACGCAGTTCCAGAACCCGGCCGAGGTGCTGGACGACGCGACCGATCACATGGCCGGTCTGGCGTCTGCGATGCGGGACGTCTCAGGCTATTCAGCGTACTGAATGTAACGCTCCGTAGTCACGTGCGGCTATTCGGCGAGTCTCTATGGAGATCTTTGCTGCAATCGTGTGATTATCGGACTGTTATCTAGCCGTAGCCGCTACATGGCGTGGCAGGATCTCGGGGCCGGTCTGCGGGAAGTCCGGCTGAATTGCCGGGAGGCAGTGCGTTGGCGTTGTGGACCGTGCACGGGGACGGTCGGATCACCGACAGTGAAACCGTCGCGCCCCAGGAGAGGGTGAGCTGGCCGCTCACCATCGGGTTCGGAGTGCAGCACCTCGTCGCCATGTTCGGCGCCACGGTGATCGTGCCCACCGCCACCGGTCTCCCCGTCGCCACCACGCTGCTGTTCTCCGGCCTCGGCACGCTGCTGTTCCTGGTGATCACCAAGAACCGCGTCCCGAGCTACCTCGGCTCGTCGTTCGCCTTCGTCGCGCCCCTGATCGCCGCCCGCGAGCAGGGCATCGCCGCCCAGCTCGGCGGGGTCGTCGCCGCCGGCCTGCTGGTGATCGTCGTCGGCATCGCGGTCAAGGCGCTCGGCGTGCGGCTGCTGGAGTCGGTCATGCCGCCGGTCGTCACCGGTGCCGTCGTGATCCTCATCGGCCTGAATCTCTCGCGGCAGGCCACCTCGAACTTCGGCGAACAGCCGTTGCTGGCCGGCCTGACGACCGTGGTGATCCTGCTGGCGGGCGTGCTGGGCCGAGGCCTGGTGTTCCGGTTCTCGGTCCTGATCGGCTTCGTGGCGGTCTGGATGGGCGGCCTCGCGTTCGGCGCCGTGCCGTCCGCCAGGATCGCCGAGCTGCGCGACGCGGCCTGGGTGGGCCTGCCGCGGCTCTACCAGCCGGAGCTGCGGCCGTCGGTCGTGCTGCTGATGCTGCCCGTGGTGATCGTGCTGGTGGCCGAGGTCGTCGGGCACGTGAAGGCCGTCGCCGCGCTGACCGGCCGCAACCTCGACGGCAGCGCGGGCGACGCGATCATCGCCAACGGCCTGTCGACCGCGTTGTCCGGCCTCGGCGGCGGCGCGGGCACCACAACGTACTCCGAGAACATCGGCGTGATGGCCGTGACCCGCGTCTACACGACGGCGGCGTTCGCGTTCGCCGGCGTGTTCTCGGTGCTCCTGGCGTTCTCCCCGAAGGCCATCGCGCTGTTCGGCACCATCCCGCCGGGGGTGCTGGGCGGCTGCACGCTCGTGCTCTACGGCCTGATCGTGCTGGTCGGCGTGCGGATCTGGATGGACCGCGGCGTCGACCTGGCGAGCCCGGTGAACGCGATGGTCGGCGGCGCGGCGCTGGTGGCCGGTGTCGGCGACCTGACCATCGAGATCGGCGACCTGGAGCTCGGCGGCATGGTGTGGGGCTCGCTCCTGGTCGTGATCCTGCACCCGGTGATGCGCTGGCTCAGGGCTGCACGCCGTAACTAGCCACCACACGTTGGTGTGGTTTTCGTGACTCCACTTCGGACCGATCCAGATCTCGGTCCACTGGAGGGAGTTCGGTCATGGTCGCCGCGTACTACGTGGTGCTCTTCTTCGCCTGCGCCATCATCGCGGGCAGTCTGGTCGCCACACGCATCCGGCTGCTGCGTCACCGCCGATGACATCCCTCGCGTGGTTGATGGTGCCGCTGGCGATGGTCGGCGTGGTGCGCGTGTGTGTCGTCCTGGTGGCGGCTGATCTCTACGACCTCTCGTTGTTCCGCTCCCGCCCGTTGCCTTACACGCCAACGGTGTGGGTCGTGATCCCGGCGTACAACGAGGAACTCTGCGTCGCACGGGCGGTGCAGTCCGTTTTGGACAGTTCGTACGACGACGTGTCCGTGATCGTGGTGGACGACGGTTCCACGGACGGCACGGTGGCGGCGTTGCAACGCTTCGGCGAGCGCGTTCACGTTGTCTCGCAGGAGAACGCGGGCAAGGCGGCGGCGATCAACGCCGGCATGCACCTCGTCGGCGACGGCCTGGTGATGGTGCTGGACGCCGACTCGACGTTGTCCCGCACCGCCGTCGCGAAGATGGTCGCGCACTTCGCCGACCCCATGGTGCTCGCCGCGGCGGCCAACGTGAAGATCGCCGACCACCGCGGCGCGCTGGGCTGGGTGCAACGGCTGGAGTACGCGGTCGTGCACCGGCTCAAGCAGGGGTACACGGTCTTCAACTGCGAGTACGTCATCGGCGGTGTCGGGTCGATGTTCCGCACGTCGATCGTGCGCGCGTGCGGCTACTTCGACACGGACACGATGACCGAGGACATCGACTTCTCGATGAAGATCCTGTCCATGCGCGGGAACTACGACTGGCGCATCATCTTCGCGGCGGACGCCATCGCGTACACGCAGGCCGTGCCGTCGTTGAAGGGTCTGCTGCGGCAACGGTTCCGGTGGAAGTTCGGGCGCTTGCAGGCGTTCTACAAGCACCGCTCGCTCTTCTTCGGCCGTACGTGTTCGCGTCTGCTCACGTGGGTGCACCTGCCGTACACGGCGGCGGGCGAGGTGCTCGTGCTGTTCGAGCCCGTGTTCATCTACGTCGTCATCAGTGCGACGTTCCAGACGGGTTGGTTCACCGGCATTCTGCTGCTGTGTTCGGTGTACACGGGCGTGGCGCTGTTCACCATCATCGGCGACCTCACGGAACCATGGCGCGCCAAGGCTCCGTTGCTGGCCTTGGCGCCGTTGGCCTACCCGCTGCTGATGGTGATCGTGTTCGTGGACTTCGTGGCGGTGCTGCGTTCGTTGTTCACGGTCCTGCGCGGCTACCGTCCGGTCGGCCGCTGGGAACACGTCGAGCGCACGCTCACCTCAGTGCCCGGTTGATCCGCGACACGAGGCCGGGGCCCTCGTAGATGAACCCGGTGTAGATCTGCACCAAGCTCGCCCCGGCGTCGATCATGCGCTTGGCGTCGTCGGCGGTGCGGATGCCGCCGACGCCGATCACCGGCAGGTCGCTGTTCTTCGTGATGAACCGGACCACGTCGTTCGCGCGCTGGGTCAGCGGCCTGCCGCTCAGGCCGCCGGTCTCCGACCTGTGCGCGCTGACAAGGCCCTCACGGCTGAGCGTGGTGTTCGTGGCGATGAGGCCCTTGATGCCGTTGTCCACGCACACCTGGATGACCTCGGCGATGGCGTCGTCGGTGAGGTCGGGCGCGATCTTGACCAGCATCGGCTTGTCGGTGGCCTTGGTGAGCGCCGCGACGAGCTCGGTCAGCGCGCCCTTGTCCTGGAGGCTGCGCAGACCGGGCGTGTTCGGCGAGCTGACGTTGATCGCGTAGTAGTCGCCGTGGTGCTTGAGCGCGGTCAACGAGTCGAGGTAGTCCTGCACGGCGTCCTCGACCGGCGTGACTTTGGACTTGCCGAGGCTGATGCCGAGCGGCGCTTTGAGCGGTGTGCGGTTGAGCTTCGCGGCAAGCGCTTGCGCACCCGCGTTGTTGAAGCCCATCCGGTTGATGATCGCCTCGTCCTCGCGCAGGCGGAACAGCCGCGGCTTCGGGTTGCCCGGCTGCGCGTGCCACGTGACGGTGCCGACCTCGACGAACCCGAACCCCAGCGCGGCCCACGCCGGCAGCGCGCGCCCGTCCTTGTCGAGGCCTGCCGCGAGCCCGACCGGGTTCGGGAAGCGGACGCCGAAGACGGTGCGCGGGTTGTTCTGGTTGCGGGCGAACCGCGCCAGCGGGCTCAGCCGCTCCATGGCGGCGAGCGTGGTCTCGTGGACCCGCTCCGCGTCGCCGCCGTGCATTCCGAACAACGCCCTGCGAACCACCTGCTTGTAAACCACGCGCCCACCCTATAACGCCAGCTCAGGGTGGGCGCGTGCCGCCTAGTTCCCGACCTCTCGCAGGCAGTTCGGCGCGGGGTCCCTGACCGGTCCGGTGAAGCCCAGCCCGTTGCCGCGGTCCGGCAGGTTCGAGATGCCCAGCAGCACCTTGTAGCCGTCGGGCAGGTCGCCCGGCCGGAACGTCAGGGACCCGTCCTCGCCGTGGTCCGGCAGCCGGTAGTCGCGCGCGTCCATCCTGCTCTCGTCCAGCTCCGCGCAGTCCCGCGACATCGGCACGGCCTTCGCGTTGATCCCGTACTCGCGCAGCTTCGCGTTGGCCCCGTCCACGCCTTTGATGTCCTTGATGGTCACGGTGACCGTGCCGTCGGCGTTCTTCGTCACGGCGTACGCGGGCGAGTCGTTGTTGACGATCGCCACGGTCGCCACACCGGCCAGCACGAGCGCTCCAGCCGCCACGAGCAACGGCCGTGTGGACCTCACGGGCCGTGTGGGGGCCTCCTCGACCGTCTCACCGTGCTCGCGCATCAGGTCGCTGAGCAGCTTGTCCTTGAACGTCGTCATCACTGTCCCCCGTCTGCGAGAGCGCGCACCTTGCCGCGCGCCCTGAAGAGCCTGAGCCGCAGCGCGCCGGACGACATGCCCAGCACCTTCGCGGCGTCCTTCGGTGCCATCCCGACCAGGTCCACGAGCTCGATCACCTCGCGGTCGGTGGCGGCCAGCGAGGCCATGGCCGCGATCAGCTCACGCCCGGCCCGTTCCGCGTCGATCCGCACGACCAGGTCGGCGATCTCGTCGCCGCCCAACGCCCGTCGTCCCCGGATACGCGCCACTACGTGCCGTCCCCGTGTGACGGACTCGCAGTGCTGCGCGAACACCCGCCGTGCGATGCCGAGAACCCAGCCTCGCGCCGTGCCTTTCGCACGGTCGAACGTCGCGAACGACGTGATGGCGGCGACGAACGTGTCCGAGGTCAGGTCGGCGGCCGTCTGCGGGTCCGACGTACGTCGCGCGAAGTACGCCATGACGACGTCGAACTCGGCCTCGTAAAGCTCCTCGAACGCGCGCGCTGCACGCGTGGACGACGCTGGTGGTGGATGTCGTGGTGCTGTCATCGGCTGACTCACGCCAATGGTTGCCGACTTCGAGCACCGCCGTTACATCGTCGGCTTGGCCACCTTGATCGTCGCCTGCTCGTCCAGCGGCATCTTCGGCTTGGCGAGGAACGTCACCGGCAACGCCCGCAGCCCGCGGCTCCCGAGCGACACCCGCCACCCGAGCGGCTGGGACGTGTCGAGCGCCAGCCCGGCGCACCGCGACAGCAGCGTCTTGAACGCCACCTCGCCCTCCAGCCTGGCCAGCGGCGCGCCCAGGCAGAAGTGGATGCCGTGCCCGAACGCCAGGTGCTGCCGGTCCGCCCGCTCGATGTTGAGCTGGTCGGCGCGCGGGTAGCGGTTCGGGTCGTGCTCGGCCGACGCGAGCGACAGCAGCACGACGTCGCCCGCCGGGATCTGCACGCCACCGATGGTCAGCGGCCGGGTGGCGAACCGCAGCAGGTGCGAGGTCGGGCCGTCGAACCGCAGGAACTCCTCGATCGCGCCGGGCAGCAGCGACGAGGAGCGCTGGAGCAGTTCGAGCTGCTCCGGGTTGCGCAGCAACGCCAGCGCGCCGTTGCCGACCAGGTCGACGGCGGTCGTGTAGCCCGCCACGAGCAGCAGGAACGCGAGCGAGGCCAGTTCGTCGTCGCTCAGCGCCGTCTCGCCGGTCGCGCGCGCCAGGCCGCCGATCAGGTCGTCGTCGCCGGACGTCCGCTTGTGCGTGACGAGGTCGCGCAGGTAACCCGAGGTCTCCTCGCGCGCGGACACCGCGTCGCCGTCCGCGAGGCCCGTGACGACGTCGGCCCAGTAGCGGAAGTTCTCCTGGTCGACGGACGGCACGCCGAGCAGCTCCATGATCACGGTGATCGGCAGCGGGGCCGCGAAGTCCGCGATCAGGTCGCACCGGCCGTCCGCGAACCCGTCCGCGAGGTGCGTCGCCACCTGCTCGATCCGGGGGCGCAGCGCGGCGATGCGCCGGGGCGTGAGCTGGCTCGACACCGCGCGCCGCAGCCGGCTGTGGTCGGGCTCGTCGCTGTTCATCATGTGGTCCGACAGGTCGCCGAACCACCACGACGCGAAGTGCGGATGGCCGCGCAGGGGTTCGGCGAGCGCCCTGCCGTGGGAGGACAGCAGCGGGTTGTCCAACGCGGCGCGCACGTCGGGATAGCGGGTCACGAGCCACATCGGCACGCCGAAGGTCTCGACCCTGTGCACGGGGCCCGCGTCGCGCAGGCTCTTGAGCACGGCGTAGGGGTCGTCGGTGAAGCCGGGGCGCAGCGCATCCAGATTTACCGCCATATTGGGGGACACGGGCGGGAGCGCGTCTCGGTTCAACCGGATTGGCATTTTGGGCAGAAGTACACGAATCTGCCCTCGATCTCGTCCGATCGGACCCTTGTGCGGCAACGCAAACAGGGTTTGCCGGTCCGTTCGAAAACGTAGTGCTGCACGCGCAGGTCTCCCGTGGTGCTCTGCTCCGGCCGCCACTGGTTGGCCTGCAAGAGCTTCCGGGACAGCGCAACCGCACATGACGGGTCCACGGCGGACACCGGCGCCGTCGGCGGAACGCGCAACAGGAAACAAACTTCCGCTCTGTAGAGATTGCCGACGCCGGCCATCACGCGCTGGTCCAACAATGCGAGACCGATCGGCCGGGAAGGATCCGCGGTCAACCGCCGAACGGCCTCAGCGGCGTCGAACTCAGGTGCCAGAAGATCAGGTCCGAGGTGGGAGATCAATCGATCTTCTTCGGCGGTCGGCACGAACTCCAGGTCGTGCAGCGCGAATCCGATCGCCTGCCGGTCGTCCACCTCGAACACCGCGCGGGCCTGGTGCGCGGGACGGCGCCAGCGCTCGCCCGGACGGTAGAGGTGCCACGAGCCGTCCATGCGGAAGTGGCTGCGCAGGCTGTTGCCGTCGGAGAAGTGGGTGAACATGTGCTTGCCGTACGTCCGCACGCGCAGCACATCGAGGCCTGCCAGGTCGAGCGCGGCCAGTCGGGGGTGCCGGATCTCGCCGCGCCGCAGCGTCTTCCCGGCCAGGGCCTCGTGCATGCGGTGGCCGGCCAGGAAGACGGTGTCGCCCTCAGGCATCCACCGCCTCTTGGATCTCGTCGTCGTCGAAGTCGTGGTGCACGGCCCGGCGCCGGCTCCGCGAGATGCGCTGGATGCGGGCGAGCAGCAGGTTGAACGCGAGCGCGACCTCACGCGCGCCCGGCGTGCCCCACTCGTGGATGGGCATGCACGCGCCCTGTGCCTGCTGCACGGCCAGACGGTCCGGCAACGCCACGGGCATCACCAACGGGCCGAAGATGTCCCTCAGTTCGTCGATGCGGAACTGGTGCTCGTGCGAACGCGGCCGCACGCGGTTCACGACGACACCCAACGGCTGGAGGTCGGCGTTGTTCTGCTCGCGCTCGTTCTGCACGGCCTCGAACGCCCGCTGCACGCCCGCCACCGCGAACATCGTCGGCTCGGTGACCAGCAACGCGCGATCGGCCGCCACCAGCGCGCTGCGCGTCAGCTGACCCAGCGACGGCGGGCAGTCGAGCAGCACCAGGTGGTACGGGAACTCGTCGTACATGTCCCGCAACGTGCGCAGCGCGTCTTTCAGCCGGTGCAGCCGCGACTCGTTCGGATCGGGGTGGTTCAGCAGCTCGGCGTCCTCGGACCCGGACAGCACGTCGATGCCGTCACCCCAGCGGCTGGGGCGGATCGCCTGTTCCAGGTTCTCCTCGGACGGGTCCTGAAGAACGTCGTAGATGCTGGCCTTGGACTCCTCTGGCTCCAGCGTCGACGTGGCGTTGCACTGCGGATCGAGATCGATCACCAACGTGCGGACACCACGGCGGAGGGCGGCAGAGGCCAGGCCGAGCACCACCGTCGTCTTGCCGACGCCTCCCTTGAGGCTGAGCACGGACACCGTATGCACACACCTACTCTAGGGTCTCCTAGGCTGTTGGCCATGCGACCGGACGCCGTACAGAGGCTGCTCGACGCGGAATTGGCCGCCGCACGCGAGCGCAGGGGTGGAGAACCGCCGCGTGTGCTCGACGTCGGTGGTGGCAGCGGCGTGTGGGCCGTGCCTCTGGCCGCTGCCGGATGTGTCGTCACGGTCGTGGAGCCGTCCCCGAACGCGTTGGCGACGCTGAACACTCGCGCGCGCGAGGCAGGCGTGACCATCAACGCTGTGCAGGGCGACACCGACGTGCTGGGCGTTCCCGCTGGTGAGGCCGATCTGGTCCTGGCGCACGGGCTGCTGGAGGTCGTCGACGACGCACCGGCCGCACTCGCGTCGCTGGCCGCGGCGGTGGCTCCCGGCGGAGCGGTGTCGGTGCTGGTCGCGAACCGCTTCGCGGCGATCCTGCACCGCGCGATCGCCGGCCGGATCGTCGACGCGCGGCGGTTGCTGGACGACGACGCGGGTCAGCTCGCGGGCACGCGCGACCCGCTGCGGCGCCGGTTCGACGTGGCCGGGCTGGAGAAACTTGTGCTCGAAGCCGGGCTGGCTGTCGAAATCCTGCAAGGTCACGGGGTAGTTTCTGACCTGGTTCCCGGTGTCGTGCTGGACGCGAATCCGGGTGCCGCCGACGCTCTCGCGGAACTGGAACTGGCTGCCGCAACCAGGTCCCCGCTGCGGGACGTCGCCGCCAGGCTGCACGTGCTGGCTCGCCGGACCCTCTGAAACGCTGTGCATTCGGGACATTTATGACCCTGATGAGTGGTCCCAAACGACGCGGCGGCGAACGATAATGGCCTCCGCTGCCGAAGTAGGGACCGACGAGATGGAAAGTTCCGACCTGCTGGCCTCACTGGTCAACGAGGCCGTCGCGGGTGACAGGCCTGCCGTCGAACGACTGCTGGCCTCCGTGCGACCGCTCGTGGCGCGGTACTGCCGTGCGCGCGTAGGCCGCAATGAACGTGCGTACGCGTCGGCTGACGACGTGGCGCAGGAGGTGTGCCTGGCCGTGCTGACGGCCCTGCCCACCTACCGTGAACAGGGCAGACCGTTCCTGGCGTTCGTCTACGGCATCGCCGCGCACAAGGTCGCCGACGCGCACCGGGTCTCGGCGCGCAACCGTTCCGAGCCCGTGGCCGAGGTGCCGGACGGCCCGTCGCTCACGATCGACCCCGAGGAGAACGCGCTGCTCGGGTCGTTGTCGGTGCGGCTCGGCCGGCTGCTGCGCCTGCTGCCGGACAAGCAGCGGGAGATCCTGCTGCTGCGCGTCGTGGTCGGGCTGACGGCGGAGGAGACCGCCGAGGCCATCGGGTCGACGCCCGGCGCCGTGCGGGTCGCCCAGCACCGCGCGCTGGCCAAGCTGCGCACGTCCGTGGGGGTCGAGGAGCTGATTTGACCGGCGCCTTCTACGACGCCCTGTCCGGGACGTACGACCTGATGTTCCCGGACTGGGACGCGTCGATGGCGCGGCAGGCGGCGCAGCTCGCGGAGTTCGTTCCGGCGGGCGCGCGCGTCCTCGACTGTGCGTGCGGCATCGGCACACAGGCGATCGGTCTGGCGTTGCGCGGCTACGAGGTCGTGGGAGCAGATCTAAGCCCTATGGCGGCCTCTCGGGCCGTTGTGGAGGCGTCTGCGCGTGGCGTCATGGTGCCTGCTTTCGCTGCGGACATGCGGGCGTTGCCGTTCGCGGACGGCTCCTTCGACGTGGTGCTGGCGGCCGACAACGCGTTGCCCCATTTGCTGACAGCCGGTGATGTGCTCGCGGCGCTGCGTGAAATGCGTCGCGTGCTGAGGCCCGGTGGTCGGATCATCCTGTCTACGCGCGACTACGACGCGATCCGCGCGGACCGCCCGTTGTCGACTTCTCCGTCCGTCGGGCCGGGTCGTGTCGTGTGGTTCCAGCTCTGGCATTGGGACGGCGATCAGTACGAGTTGGAGATGTTCCGGCTGCACGAATCCGAGTCGTGGCGGGTCGTTGTTGGCAAGGCACGGTATTGGGCGATTACTCGTCACGAAATCACCGCATTGGCGGAACGAGCGGGTTTCGGTTACGTGCAGTGGTCGCTCCACGCCTATTACCAACCGCTTCTCGTTGCTCTGAACGGGTGACGTTTGAAAGTTCTCCCTACTTTCCGCATAAGGAGTGACGCGTCGCACGTCTCCTCCACGGGACGTCGACGAGGGGAACCTTCGGATGGAGAGTTCAGCGTTAACCGCGGAACTTGTCAGTGCGGCTGTGCGGGGCGAGCGCAGGGCCACTGACCAGCTACTTCGCTACCTGCGCCCGCTGGTGGTGAAGTACTGCCGCGCGCGTGTGGGTCGTTCCGCGACAACCGCGGACGACGTCGCGCAGGAGGTCTGCCTCGCGGTGCTGACGGCGCTCCCGAACTATCGGGAGCAAGGACGACCGTTCCTCGCGTTCGTCTACGGCATCGCCGCGCACAAGGTCGCCGACGCGCACCGGGCGCTGTCTCGTAACCGTGCGGAGCCGGTGCCCGAGGTGCCCGACTACGCCGTCCGTGGTGCCGGACCGGAGGACTTCGCCCTCCAGGGTGAGCTGAACGGGACCCTCGGGCGGCTGCTGCACGTGCTGCCCGACAAGCAGCGGGAGATCCTCGTGCTGCGCGTCGTGGTGGGTCTGTCCGCGGAGGAGACCGCGGACGCAGTGGGGTCGACGCCGGGCGCCGTGCGGGTCGCGCAGCACCGTGCGCTCGGTCGCCTTCGCAAGGAAATCGCGTCGTTAGCTGTCCCGATCGGGTGACATTCGTTTGCATTTGTGACGAGTCGTAGCGGTTGCGTGGGGAGAACGCACCCAAACGACATACCTAGAGGGCAGGAAGACGCCGACATAGGGACGCAGGGGGCATGGGAAGTTCGGACTCAGCGCTTGCCGCCGACCGGCTGCGCATCGACGGGGTGCTGGTTCAGCACTTCCGCGAGTCGGGGCTGACCGGTGCCCGCTGGGACCAGTTCCACCGTCAGCTTCTCGGGCACGGCCTCACGATCGTTACGAAACTCGTGCGGTCCGGTGCCATCTTCTCCCGCTCCGGGCGGAACGGCCGGTACCTGCAGAAGCAGGACATCGCGCCGCAGGAGGCCGAGGAACTGGCGAGCGACGCCGTGTACGAGGGGTTCGTCTACTTCCGCGACCGGGGACTGCTCGGGCGCGAATGGTCCGTTGAGCACGGCCAGCCGTTGAACGAGTACTTCGTCAACGCGTGCGTGCTCGCGTTTCCCAACGTCTACCGGCGTTGGCAGACGCGTGCGCACGGCTGGCAGGACGTACGGCTCGTGGACACCCTTGCTTCCCTCGAACACGTACAGGCCGAGGGAACCCCTGAGGACGCCGTCATCGAACAGCAGATCGCGAACGCCGCGTTCGCCGCGCTGAGCGAGGACACCCGTCGGTTGCTCTTCCTTTCTGACCAGGGCTACTCGCATGCGGAGATCGGTGAGCTGATGCGGCTCACCCCGCGCGCGGTCGAAGGACGGATCCGGCGCGCGCGCCTTGCCGTGCGCCGGCGTCCAGAAGAGGAACGGTGATCAGCGTGGAGTTCTCACCCGGCCTGCACCGCAAGGTGCCCGCGGAAGCCGTGCAGGGCTCATCCGTCGGTGGGCCGGTCTCCGCATCCCGGGGCACGATCGACGCGTTGGTCGAGCGGACCACCGTCGCGCCCGAGGAGCCGGTCGACCCGCCGGCCCCCTCGTACTACTCGGGTCGCCCGCAGTCGGCCGATGAGCACGTTGCGCGTGCTGTCGCCGGTGATCGCGCCGCCGTCGAACGGCTGTTGGGCACCATCAGGCCGTTGGTCCTGCGTTACTGCCGCGCGCGCGTTGGCACGTTCGCGTCGGCCGATGACGTTGCGCAGGACGTCTGTCTGGCCGTGCTGACGTCGCTGTCGTCGTACCGGGACCAGGGGCGGCCGTTCCTCGCGTTCGTCTACGGCATCGCGGCGCACAAGGTGGCGGACTCGTTCCGCAGCTTCTCGCGCAACCGGGCGGAGGCCGTGCCGGAGCTGCCGGAGTCGATGGACACGGCAGCCGGGCCGGAGCAGCGGGCGATGCAGGGAGAGCTGTCGGACCAGATGGCTGCGCTGTTGAAGGTGCTGCCGGAGAAGCAGCGCGAGATCGTGGTGCTGCGGGTGATGGTGGGGTTGTCGGCGGAGGAGACGGCCGAGGCGGTCGGCTCCACGCCCGGTGCCGTGCGGGTGGCTC
This sequence comes from Lentzea sp. CA-135723, assembly GCF_050936595.1. NCBI lineage: Bacteria > Bacillati > Actinomycetota > Actinomycetes > Pseudonocardiales > Pseudonocardiaceae > Lentzea > Lentzea sp. CA-135723. The sequence goes on from NZ_JBNJMK010000001.1 coordinate 7,540,396, forward strand.
AGCACCGGGCGCTCACGCGGCTGCGCAAGGAGCTCAGTGCCGCCAGCGAGTGATGTTGGCGATGCCCTGGGGGCTGGCGTCCTTGTACCGCTCGATCTCGCCGCGCCGGACGTCCGCGATGGTGCCGGCGAGCTCCTGGCCGAACGCCTCGGTGAGCACGGAGTCCTTCTCGAACTCGTCGACGGCTTCTTTCAGCGACGTGGGCAGGCGCTGGACGGTGCCGAGCAGGGCCGGGTCGACGTTGAGGCCCTCGGGTAGCTCGGCCTCGGTGGCGATGCCGTCGAGGCCCGCGGCGAGCACGCCCGCGACGACCAGGTACGGGTTCGCGGTGAGGTCGAAGCACTTGATCTCGAGGTTGTCCTTGATCAGGCGCAGCGCCGTCTCGCGGTTCTCCTCGCCCCACGCCACGAACGGAGCGGCCCACGTGTTCGGCACGAGCCTGAGGTAGCTCGCGAGCGACGGGCAGCCGATCGCGCACAGCGCGCGGAGGTGGGTGAGGACGCCGGCGCTGAACCGCCTCGCCTCGTCCTGGAAGCCGTCGAAGAGGTTCGTGCCGTCGCGCCAGAGGCTGACGTGCATGTGGCCGCCGTTGCCGACGCCGCCGTTGATGACCTTGGGGGAGAACGACGGGCGCATGCCGTGCCGGATCGTGACGGCGCGGATCGTCTCCTTGACGAGGACGGCGGTGTCCGCGGCGCCGACCGGGTCCTCCGGCGCCGTGGAGATCTCGAACTGGCCGGCGGCGTACTCCGGGTGGAACTGGAGGACCTCGACGTTCTGCTGGTCGAGGGCGTTGAGGAGGTCGACGCAGTAGTCGGACAGCTCGACCTGGCGGGCGTGGCCGTACGCGCCGCCGGTGGTCGCGGGGACCCAGTCGTCGGTGCCCTGCTTGCCGGCGCACCACTCGATCTCGAAGCCCGCCTGGGCGGTGAGGCCGTGCTCGGCGAGCCTGGTCACGGCCTTGCGCGCTTGCAGGCGCTGGTCCATCGGGTACGCGACGCCGTTCTGGAAGTGCCGGTCGGCGGGGGCCCACGCCCAGCCCGGCTGGCCCGCGAGGGGCGTGAGGCGCTCGAGGTCGGGGTGCAGCCGGAGGTCGCCGACCGGGCCGCCCGCGAACCGGCCCTGGATGATCCAGTCGTCGAACAGGAACACGTCGAACACCGGTGAGGCGCCCACGCCGTGCGCGGCCGCGTGGGCCAGCCTGCGCAGGGGAACCGACTTGGTGCGGGTGATGCCGCTGTTGTCGACCCAGGTGAGCGCCACGACGCTCACGTCCCGCGCGTTGAGCCCGTCGAAGAGCTCGGTCGCCCGCTCGAACCGCTGGTCCCGCTCCGCAGAGTCCACGATCCTAAGGTTATGGGCATCTTGCCGTTCGTCGCCGAACTCGGGCTGATCGACCACCACTGTCATGGTGTGTTGCGCGCGGACAGCACACGGCCGGAGTTCGAGTCGTTGTTGTTGGAGGCCGATGAGGTCTCTCCGCTGGGCGGGTCGGTCTTCGACTCGGCGCTGGGGTTCGCGGTGCGGCGGTGGTGCGCGCCGTTGCTGGACCTGCCCCGGCACGCCTCCGCCGACGCGTACCTCGAACGGCGGAACTCGTTGCACACCGCCGAGGTGTCGCGGACGTTCCTGATGGCGTCGGGGATCCACACGTTCCTGGTGGACGGCGGGTTCCGGCCCGAGTTGTTGTTGTCCGGCACCGAGTTGGCCGGGCTGGGCGGGGGAGTGGCGCACTCGATCGTGCGGCTGGAGACGTTGGCCGAGTCGTTGCGCCCGGACGTGTCGGCCTCTGACTTCGTTTCCGCGGTTCGGGCGGAGCTGGCTTCTGGTGACGCCGTGGGGGCGAAGTCCGTTGCGGCCTACCGGATCGGGCTCGGGCTGCCGGGTGAGCGGCCTTCCGATGCCGACGTCCTCCGGGCTTGTTCTTCGTGGACGGCGGGGCGGTTGGCGGATCCGGTGGTGATCGCCTGGCTGGCGTGGGAGGCGTTGGACGCCGGGCTGCCGTTGCAGTTCCACGTCGGGTACGGCGACTCGGACATCGATCTGCACCTGTGCGATCCGTCGTTGCTGACGCCGTTCCTGCGTGCGACGGCGTCTCTCGGTGTGCCGGTGTTGTTGTTGCACAACTACCCGTTCCATCGGCAGGCCGGGTATCTCGCGCAGGTGTTCCCGCACGTGTTCTGCGATCTGGGGCTGGCCACGCACGGGCTGGGGCATCAGGCGTCACGGGTGTTCGCGGAGGCGTTGGAGATCGTGCCGTACGGCAAGTTCCTCTTCTCCTCCGACGCGTTCGCACTGCCCGAGTTGTACTACCTCGGCGCGTTGCTGTTCCGGCGCGCGTTGTCCGACTTCCTGTCCGATGGACTGCGCATGGACGCGTTTGTCGAGGAAGACGCTCACCGGATCGCGCGTCTCATCGCGTCGGAGAACGCAGCGCGCGTGTACAAACTGTAGGATCCGTTTCGAACTGGCGTTCGAGGAGGGTGTTCATGGGTCGCAGTGCGAGCCTGCCGCGCGGCCTGGTCGATCGATTCCGTGCGCGCGACGGTGTGTGGCCCGACGACACGGGCTGCCGGATGCTGCACGTGGACATGGACGCCTTCTACGCGTCAGTCGAGATCCGCGAACGTCCCGAACTCGCGAACGTGCCGGTGGTGGTCGGCGGCCTCGGCGGCCGTGGCGTGGTGTCCGCCGCGAACTACCTGGCCCGCACGTTCGGCGTCCGTTCCGCGATGCCCACCGCCCACGCCCGCCGCCTGGCACCGCACGCCGTCTACCTGCCGCCGCAGTTCGACCTCTACCAGGAGGTGTCGCGGGGCGTCATGGCGATCTTCCGCGACATCACCCCGCTGGTGGAGCCGCTGTCCCTGGACGAGGCGTTCCTCGACGTCGGCGGTGCCCTTCGCCGTCTCGGCCTGACTCCGGGCGGCGTCGGTGAGCTGATCAGGTCGCGCGTGTTCGCCGACCACGGCGTCACCTGCTCCGTGGGCGTGGCGTCGACGAAGTTCCTGGCGAAGCTCGCCTCAGGCATGTGCAAGCCCGACGGCATGATGGTGGTGCCTTCTTCTTCGACCCTGGAGTTCCTGCACCCGCTGCCGGTATCGGCGCTGTGGGGCGTGGGCGCGAAAACCGCTGCCCGCCTGGAGGAACTGGGCCTGAAAACGGTGGCCGACGTGGCCGCCACGCCGCTGCCGCGCCTGCGCCGCAAGGTGGGCACGGCCCTCGCCGACCACCTCTACGCCCTGGCGTCCGGCGTGGACGACCGCGCGGTGGTCCCGGTCCACCGCGAGAAGTCGATCGGCGCCGAGGAGACCTTCGAGGTCGACATCACCGACCGCTCCCTGCTGCGCCGAGAACTCCTCCGCCTCTCCGAACGCTCGACGGGTTCCCTGCGCGCCAAGGGTTTGCGGGGTAGAACGGTCTCGATCAAGGTCCGCTTCGCCGACTTCACCACGATCACCCGCTCCCGCACCGTCCCGGTCGCCACGGACGTGACCCAGGAGGTCTACCGCGTGGCCGTGGAGCTCCTGGACACCCAGACCCCACCCGGAGCCATCCGCCTGATCGGCGTCCGAATAGAGGGTCTTGACAACGCCGACTCGGCCCAGCAACTGATCTTCGACGCGCCAGAACGAGGCTGGCGCGAAGCCGATCAAGCCGCTGACCAGGCCCGTTCCCGCTTCGGCTCGCTGGCTGTGCGCCCGGCGTCCCTGCTCCGCGAGAGTCCAGAAAGGACAGCGGAGTTCGAACCGAAGCCCGAATGATCGCAACCTGTCCACAACCCGCGAGTTGTCCACAACTTCAGCCTGACCGGCATCCCCACCCCGCCCCCTGCCGCAAGCTGAACCCATGCGCCACCCCATCGACCTGGAAACCCTGGGCACCCTCTTCCTGCACCGAGTGGCCCCAGTGGCAGCCCTGCTCCACATAGGACTGTCCGCGTCCCTGATCGACCAACGCTCCCGCCCAGGCGGCCCCTGGCAACGCCTGTTCCCGAACATGGTCCTGCTCTCCAGAGCGGGCCCGTCCCGGGAACAACTGGTCCAGGCAGCCCTCCTCTACACGGGCGAGGGAGCCATGCTGACCGCCTACGACGCCCTCTACCTGCACGGCATGAGGTCAATCCTCCCCACGGCAGACGCGATCCACGTCCTCGCCCCGCGCAACTCGAGGGCCTGGGGCCACGCCAGCCTGCGCCTGGAACGAACAGACCGCCTGCCCAAACCGGCCATCAGAAGGGGTTTCCACGTAGCCCCGCTGGAACGCGCGGCGGTCGACGCGATCCGCAGAACCCGCTCAATCCCGGACACCAAGGCGATCCTCGAAGAGGTGACCCACTACGTAGGCGTCCAAGCCCTAAGAGCAGAACTGGCCCTGGCCCCGCGCAAGGGCACCACCCTGGCCCGCAAACTCCTGGGCGACTCCCCGGCCCGCCAACTGGAACTGTCCGCCCTGACCCGCCGCCCACCAGCAGTCCCGCAAGCCAGAACCCCACAACCAATCAGCTGACCAAGGCCAGCCCGCACGCCCACAACGGCATGCCGCGCCAGCCACCACCTACCCACCCAGACGCCCGCTCACCCCCCGCTCGCCCGAGCGCGCGCCGCTTACCCACAAGCCAAGCGCCTTTCTACCCGCGCACGCCCGTGCCCAAGCCGGCCGCCCCCAACCCAGCCTCGCACCAGAGCTTGGCCGCGACCCAAGCCCAACCCCTGCCCCAACTCGCGACGCAAGCTCCGACTCAGCCCACGCCCCAGCCGCACGCCCGACTTCAAGCCCAGCCCGCAACCCGGCCCTGAAGCCCAGCCCACGTCCCCGGCTGCACGCCCGACCCCAAGCCCAACCCTCAAGCCCAACCCTCAAGCCCGGTCCTGAAGCCCAGCCCACGTCCCCGGGCCGCCCGCCCGACCCAAGCCCAGCCCGCAAGCCCAACCCTCAAGCCCAGCCCACAACCCAGCCCACAACCCAGCCCTCAAGCCCAGCCCACAACCCGAGCCCCAACACCGACCCCAACCTCAACCGGCGGCCGCCACCAGCCCCAAACTCCCAGCCCGCCCTACCGAACCGGAGCCTTCACCCCACGCCCCTTGGCCATCTCCCCGACGGCCTTCCCCCGAACGCTCAAGAACGACAACCGGGGCTCCTCGAAGTAGTTCCACGGCCCGGCATCCGCCAGCGCCCCCAAAGCCCGGAACTGCCCCACGGCCTCCTCGAACCGCCCCGACTGCATCAGCCCAAAGATCGCATACCCCCGGTCGTTCCGCAGCGCGTGCGTGTCCGCTCCCTCATCCGCCAGCCGGTCCAGCAACGCGTCAAGGGACCGCACGACCGAAGGGTCCTTCCACATGTTCGACGAGGAGTTGTCGGCCTCGTACGCGGCCTGCAGAGGCAGCCCGAGGAACTTCGGCGCCTTGGCCGCTGCCTCCAAGGCGAACTCCAGCGCCAGGACGTCCGATCCGAACCACTTGCGGCACCAGTACTGCAGGGCCTGGGTGTGCGCCGAGTGGTGCAACGGGTCGCGCGCGACGAGTTCGGCCCAGATCGCGCGGAACTCGTCGTTGTCCACCTGCAGGCCGCGGCCGAGCGTCAGCAACGTGCTCCACGGCGTGGGGTCGTCGGGCAGGACCGAGGCGGCGATGGTGGCTGCCTCGCGCGCCTCGAACAGGACGCGGTGGAAGCCGTCGAACTGTTCGCGGGTGGTCTCGGAGGCGCTGGCGCTGCCGCGGATCTCCCACGCCAGCGCCACGAGTGAGCGGGAGTGCACGACGATCCAGTGCGGGTCGCCGGGGCGGGCCTCGATCCAGGCCCGCATCCAGGCGTCGTCCTTGGCGGCGAGGTCGGCCAGGGCCCGGACGACCCGGTCGCGGCGGTCCCAGTCGCCGTCGGTGGCGGCGACCAGGTCGGCGGCGTTCTCCCAGTTGCCGGCTCGGACGTCGTCCTTCACGGCGGCGAGGGCGAGGTCGGCGATGGGGGAGGTGGTGGTCACCTCGTCGTCGGGGACCAGGCCGTAGCGCTCGGGGTGGGTCTTGGGCAGCACGAAGGAGGCCACGACGTCGGTGGGGAGGTCGTCGACGTCCACGCCGCGGCGCTTCGCCTCGCGGATGAGGCGGATCACGCGGACGAGTTCCTTGGGCTTGAAGAGAAGTGAGAGCACCACAGGGTTTCTCCAGAAACGAAGAGCGAGCGTCAGCGCGCGGGTCGGTAGTCGGGGGCGACACCCGCGTTCACCAGAGCGGTGCGCAGGCCTGCGGTGCTGCCGTGGTCGGAGACCGCGGCGTCCAGGTGTTCGGCCATGTCGAAGTCGTGAGAGGAGGTGACGAACGTGGTTCGTCCCAGCCAGTCGAGTTCCCAGCGGGCGAGGCCCGCGTCGGAGAAGGCCAGTGCCACCAACGCGGACAGCTCCGGCAGCACCTCGCCGCGCGCCATCTCGCGGCGGGCGCGGGCTCCTGCCTCGCGGTCGCCCGGCACGTGAGTGCCGAGGTCGGCGAGGTGGCCCGCGTCCAGGGCGTCGAGCACGGTCGTGAGTGACGGCTGCTTGCCGGTCAGCTCGGCGGTCTTCTCCAGCAGGCGCTGGGTGCCGCGGACGACTCGGGCGCGTGCGCCGATGTGGCCGAGCGTGGCCCAGTCGACGCGTTCCTTCGTCGTGGCGTCGGCGACGAGCGTGTCGAGCACGGCGGCGTCGAGCAACGGCATCGGGTCGGCGAGCAGGTCCAGCGCCGGGCGGTCGCCCCAGCCCGACTCCGGTTCCAGGGCCATGGTCTCGATGGCGTCGATGCGGTCCTTCAACGGCGGGTGCGAGTCGTACGGGCCGCGGTCGGGGTCGTGCGGGTTCTGGCGGATCTCCTCCAGCTCCTCGTGGAGCTCGGGGGCGGCGCGCAGGCGGGCGAAGCCGTCGAAGAACGTTGTGGGCAGGTAGCCGAGCTCCCACGCGACGGTCAGGTGGCGTTCGGTGAAGAGGTCCCACGCGGCGTCGATCACCGGCAGTTCGCGCAGTGCGGACGCGGCGGCGGACGAGCCCGCGAGGGTGGCGGAGAAGCGGTCGGCGGCGAACTCCTGGCGCCGGCTGATGGCCTGCGAGACGCGGAGGTACAGCTTGGCGTAGCCGCGGAACAGCTTCGCGATCATGCGCTGGAACCACTTCTCGGTGTTCATGTGGGAACCGGCGCGCAGCATCGCGTCACGGCCGGAGACCACCACACCGGCCAGGCGCGTGTCCTTGTTGGCGTAGTGCCCGAGCTCGTGGGCGAGCACGGAGATGAGTTGCTTCTCGGTCAAGGAGGTGAGCAGCGGCGCACCGATGAACATGCGGCGCTTCAGCACGCGCAGGCCCAGGAAGCGGGTGTCCTCGGAGACGCCGGCGTTCACCGCGGCGAGAATCCTGATCTCGTCCGGCGGGCGGGTGCCGGCCTCGGATGCCAGGCGGCGCACCAGGTTCCAGAGGTCGGGCTGCTCCTCGGGCGTGACGAGGAGGCCGGGGACCTCGGCGCGGACGCGGCGGTCGAGCGAGAGCAGGCCCTTGCCGATCGCGTACACGACGGGCACGACGAGGAACGCGAACTTCAGGCCGACGAACGGCCTTTCGATCAGGGCGTACGTCTCCAGGGCCAGCAGGCCCGCGATCAACCCGAAGGCGAGGACGTAGAAACCGACGAGCAGCGCCACCGAGATGGCAGCACGAAACGAAACACGCATGAGTAGAGCGACCTTCCCCCAAGCCCCCGGTGCCGCCCCCAGATGACGGCAGCACGAAGTGTGCATGAAAGCAGGGTCACGACTCAATCCCGAAATGGCGGATGAGTCCAAACGAACGAGGAGGTGTCAACCAGCCGATCGGCCAGACCTCGTACCGCTGCGGGATGACATCCCCGTGCGCGGCTCCGGCCTTCAGGCGGAGGTGGGTGACGCTCGGTGTCCCTACGGTCACTGGTGCAACACCTCATCGAGCACTGGAGGTACCAGTGAGAGCAGGACAGCGAGGTGCCCGCAGGGGGATCACCGCGCTCGCGCTGTCGGCAGGGCTCGTCACCGCGGGAACGGCCGCGGGGACGACGGCGGTCGCGCACGCGCAGGAGTCCCAGCAGGGGCAAGGGGATCGCAGGGTCACGCTGATCACCGGCGACCGCGTGGAACTGGCGGGCGACCGCGTCGTGCGGGTCGTGCCGGGGCCGGGCAGGGGCAGGATCCCGGTGCGCACCTTCACGCGTGACGGGCACCAGCACGTGGTGCCCGCGGACGCGATCGCGTTGGTGGACAACGGAAAGCTCGACCCGCGGTTGTTCGACGTGACGGCGATGGCCGACTTCGGCTACGACGACGCGCGGCGCGGCACCGTTCCTCTGATCGTGCGGCCGGCGGCGGGCGCGCGATCGGGTGTCACGGCGCTGGCGTCGGCGGAGCAGGTGGCCGGGCTGGTGACGGGCACGGCCGCGAAGTCGGGCAGCGCCTGGGAGTCGCTGCGCGGTGGCGCGGTGGAGAAGGTGTGGCTCGACGGCGTTCGCGAGGTGTCGCTCGACCGCAGCACCAGGCAGATCGGTGCGCCCGAGGCGTGGCAGGCAGGTGTCACGGGCAAGGGCGTGAAGGTCGCGGTGCTCGACACGGGCGTCGACGAGAAGCACCCGGACCTGCAGGGCAAGCAGGTCGCCGAGAAGAACTTCACGGACTCGCCGGACAACACCGACGAGGTCGGGCACGGCACGCACGTCGCGTCGACGATCGCCAGCAAGGGCGAGAAGTACCGCGGTGTCGCGCCGGACGCGGAGATCCTCGACGGCAAGGTCTGCCAGCCCGGCGGTTGCCCCGACTCGGCGATCCTCGCGGGCATGCAGTGGGCGGCGGACCAGGGCGCGCAGGTCGTCAACATGAGCCTGGGCGGCGGGGACACCCCCGAGATCGACCCGATCGAGGAGGCGCTCAACCGGATCTCCCGGGAGCACGGCGTGCTGTTCGTCGTCGCGGCGGGCAACTCCGGGCGTCCGGAGACGATCGGGTCGCCCGGCAGTGCCGAGTCCGCGCTGACCGTGGGCGCGGTGGACCGCAACGACGCCATCGCGTCGTTCTCCAGCCGTGGCCCGGCCGCGGACGGCGCGGTGAAGCCGGACGTGACGGCGCCGGGTATCGGCATCGTGGCGGCCGAGGCCGGTACGCAGGGGCACGTCGCGATGGACGGCACGTCGATGGCGACGCCGCACGTCGCGGGTGTCGTTGCGCTGCTCAAGCAGCAGCACCCGGACTGGTCCGGTGCGCGGCTCAAGGCGACGATCATGGCGTCCGCCAGGGCGAACCCGTCGTTGACGGCGTTCGACCAGGGCGCGGGCCGGGTCGACGTGCCGAAGATGCTGGCGCAGCAGGTGGTCGCCGAGCCGGCGAACATCAACTTCGGGGTGCAGCAGTGGCCGCACGAGGACGACGAGAAGGTCGTCCGCGAGGTCACCTACCGCAATCCCGGCGCCGAGCCGGTCACGCTCGACCTGAGCGCGGACGTCAAGGGACCGGACGGCAAGCCCGCTCCGGCGGGTCTGTTCGCGGTGTCCCCGGCGAAGATCACGGTCCCCGCCGGTGGCGAGGCCAAGGCCACGATCACGGCTGACACCAGGGTCACCGCGGCGGACGGTGCCTACAGCGGCGCGGTCGTCGCGTCGAACGGCCTGCGCACGCTGGTGAGCGTCAACCGCGAGGTCGAGAGCTACGACATCGCGGTCGCGGTGCTCGGCGCCGACGGCAACCCGGCCGAGGACCAGAGCACCGTGTTCGTCAACTCCCAGACCGGCAGGAGCTATCCGGGGTCGGGCAGGAACGTCCGCCTGCCCAAGGGCGAGTACCTCGTGGACACCTCCGTGATCAGCACGGACTTCAAGGTCGCCTTTGTGGTGCGGCCGAAGTTCGTGGTGAGCGGCAAGGGGTCGATCACGATCGACACGCGCCTGGCCAAGCCGGTCGCGTTGAAGACCCCGGACGCGGCGTCCCAGGGCATGATCGGCACGATCGGCTACAGCGCCCAGGTCGCGGGCAGGCCGTTCGGTCACGGCTGGGCGTTCTTCGACGGTCTCGCGGGCCAGGCGTACACGGCCCAGATCGGACCGTCACCGCAGGGCTTCTCGGCGACCATCGCCGAGCAGGCCAAGGGCACGCCGCGCGACGACCGGACGCCGGTCAGCTACCGCATGATGTACACCGAGAAGAGCCTGCCGACCGGCTTCGAACGCACCGCCGGGGCGAGCGACCTCGCCGAGGTGAGGACGGGCTTCCGCCCGGCGGGGGAGGGCCGGCAGCACGGCGTCGCCGTCATGCCGCACCCGGTCGACGGCAGCGGTGGCTTCGCCTGGTTCACCCCGGTCCCCGAGGGCGGCCACGCGGTCGACCTCGTCACGACCGCCACCGGCAAGTGGAGCTGGATCTACGACCGGGTCGGCCCGGACAACAACAACGAGTACTCGACCGAGACGCCCAGCCGTTCCTACCGGGGAGGCAAGAAGTACGAGCAGGCCTTCGGCGCCGCGATCCTCGGCCCGTCGGTCCCGGAAGCGCCCCGCTTCGGCCTCGCGAGGCTGGAGGACCAGATCGCCGTCTTCGTCCCGCTCTTCACCGACAACAACGGCGGCGCGGGCAGGGTCAACGGCGGCACGGCCAAGACCACGTTGTCGCGCAACGGTTCCAAGGTGGGTGAGCAGAACACCCCGACCGCCCTCTTCGACGTGCCGGCCGAGGAGGGCACCTACCGCGCGGAGATCGAGCACAGCCGCGACGCCGAGCTGTCCACCAGGGTGAGCGGCGCCTGGACCTTCAAGTCCAAGCACACCAACGACATCACGACCCTGCCGCTCACCGTCGTCCGCTACCTGCCGAAGCTCGACGACGAGGACACCGCGCACGGCCGCGTCCAGATCGTCCCGCTCAAGGTCGAGCAGGCGGCGAACACGCCGAAGGTCAGGCGCCTCACCGTCGAGGTCTCCTATGACGACGGCGCCACCTGGAAGCAGGCGCAGGTCGTCGGCGACAGGCTGCTCCTGCACCACCCGAAGAACGCCAAGTTCGCCTCGCTGCGTGCCAAGACCACGGACGCGGCAGGCAACACGGGTGAGTCGACCATCATCCGGGCCTACAAGATCGCAAGCTGATCTGCGCGGCCTGGCGAGACCCGCCTGACTGACCCAGAACTGTCAGACCCGCCTGACTGACCCAGAACTGTCAGACCCGCTGAGTAGCATCGGATTCGGGGGGCCCGCCCTCTGCCAAGCAGGGCCTGGGAACCCCCGATTTCGAGCTTACTCAGCGGGTCTGACACTTTCAGGCCCGCCGGTACTGCGCCGGAGATCCCGAAGTAGCCGGGTCCTCGTAGCTGCCGGCCTTCCCGCGGTCGACGTGGAACGAGGTCAGCGTCGTCACCGGCGACGCCGCGTCCCGCCGGTCCCCGATCACCCTCATGTGCGTGGTGAACCGCCTGGGCGTCACCTCGTACACGTCGTAGCCGTACCTGTTGCCCTCGAAGTACTTCAGGTGCGGGTTCGCCGCCCCCATCACGGGCCCGTTCACCGCGTTCCACTCCGGCGAGTACGCGCCGGACGTGACCGAGTGCGCGGTGAACTCGGTGCCGATCACCGGCGATGAGAGGTCGTCGAAGTCCGGGCGGATGTCGTCGACGAACGCCGAGTGCCAGTCGCCGGTGAGCACCACGAGGTCCTTCAGGCCGGACGACGCCACGTGACCCAGCACCTCGCGGCGTTCGGCGAGGAAGCCGTCCCACTGGTCAGTGAAGTAGTAGCCGCCGCCGGTGCGGGCCAGTTGCGAGAGCATGATCGAGTTGATCCACACCTGCCACGCCTCGCGGGCGCCCGAGACGCCGTCCAGCAACCACTTCTTCTGCTCGGCGCCCAGGATCGTGCCGTCCGCCAGGTTCTGCGCGGACCGGTACTGGCGCAGGTCCAGCACGGTCAGGTCGACCAGGGAGCCCCACTCGCGGCGGCGGTAGATCTGCGGTTCCAGGGCGCTGCCGGAGCGGATCGGCAGGTGTTCGTACCAGGCCTGGTAGGCGGCGGCGCGGCGCTTCACGAACGGCGCGGAGCCCTCGGTACCGCTGTAGTCGTTGACGACCTCGTGGTCGTCCCACGTCAGGAACCAGGGGTGGGCCGCGTGGGCGTCGCGCAGGGACGCGTCGCCCTTGTAGAGGGCGTGGCGGCGGCGGTAGTCCGCGAGGGACAGCACGGCGGGGCCCTCGTGGTCGCGCACGTGCTGGCCGCCGACCTGGCCGTGCTCGTAGATGTAGTCGCCCAGGTGCACGACGAAGTCGACGTTCTCCGCCGCGATGCCGCGGTGGGCCGCGTAGAAGCCGTCGTGGAACGCCTGGCAGTTCGCCGTCGCGAAACGGACGCGGGACACCGCGCCGACCGGGGCCGTGCGCGTGCGCCCGACGCGGGAACGCTTGCCCAGCGCCGAGAACTGGTAGTAGTAGGTGCGGCCGGGACGCAGGCCGGACACCGGCACGTGCACGCTGTGCCCCAACAGGTTCGAGGCCGCGACCGTGCCGCAGGCGACCTTCGTGCGCATCGTGCGGTCCAGCGCCACGGACCACTCGACCTCGACGATCTCGGGCAGCGGCTGCTCGAACGCCAGCGGTTCGGGTGCCAGGCGCGTCCACAGGATCACGCTGTCCGGCAACGGGTCCCCGGAGCCGACGCCGAGCGTGAACGGCGCCGGGTCCCACGTGGCGCCCAGGTCCAGTGCGGCCGCGTGGGCCTCGGCAGGGGAGAGGCCCTCGGCCAGCGGCCACACGGTGCCGAGGGCTCCGGCGGCGGCAGCGGCGCGCAGGAGATCACGTCGGTTCAGCATCAGCGGGCCTCCACGGTGAACGAGATGTTGTCCGCGTAGCCGTCGTTCGACGTGCCGCCACCGGATCGGGTCATCTGCAGGGTGACGACCGCCTTCTTGCTGCCGGGCGGCACGGTGCCCCGGAACGTCCGCTCCAGCAGGCCCGTGCGGCCGGAGCGCTCCTCCGCCGTGACCGGGCCGAGCACGACGAGCCCGCGCGGGGTGCCGCCCGCGTCGAGGAACTCGACGGACAGCCGGGCGCCGTCCTGCTGCGCCGCGTAGCCGCCGAGCCACGCCGACACCGCGAACCGAGACGCGCGGCGCGGCAATGTCACGCTCTGTCGCAACGTGCTCAGTGGCGTGTCGCCGCCGCCGAAGAACGACGACCCGCGCTGCGCCGGACCGGGATCACCGGGCCCCGGATACCCCTGGCCCGTGTCGTACCGCAGCACGATCGGGGCCCCCGCGACGACGAGCCAGCCGGTCAGGCCCTGCTCGGCGGCGCCGTTGACGATGAGTTCGGTCATGGGACTGATCCGAGCAAGCGGGGCCGTCCAGGGCGGATCAGGAAGTCGAATCAGGCGTGAACGGAAGGCCACAAGGGGGTTGAGCAAGCCTCACGAAGGCCTCACCACTGCCCCAGGAGGATGATGGTGACAGAACAGACCGTATGAGAAGGCCGACTGGGTAGTCGCCGGGGCGCGCGGATCGTATCCTGGAAGGTGACGTCCCCAGGGGTGGGTCGTCCGCCGGGTTCGGCGCAGACCGAGAACACCCGGCGCCCGCGACCGCTGTGCCGGAGGAGGAACGATGCCACTCTCCGAGCACGAGCAGCGACTGCTCGACCAGATCGAGCGCGCGCTCTACGCCGAGGACCCGAAGTTCGCATCTACCGTACGGGGCGCCAAGTTGCGGCGGCCGTCCAAGCGACGCCGCGTACAAGGCATCGTGTTGTTCGTGGTCGGCGTGGCCGCGCTCATCACCGGCGTGATGCTCCCGCAGCTCTCGATCGCCAGCATCCCCGTGGTGAGCGTCTTCGGCTTCCTGCTCATGTTCTTCGGTGCGCTGATCACCCTGACGACGTTGCGTCGCGGTGACCAGGTCGCCGAGGGCACGCAGGAGGACGGCAAGCCCGCGCGCAGCCGCAGCTCGTTCTCCGAACGGATGGAAGAGCGCTTCCGTCGTCGGTTCGACGAAGAGCAGTAACCACTGATCCACGAGCAACGGGCCCGTCCCCCACAGGGGAGCGGGCCCGTTGCTCGTCCGGAAGAACTCAGACCCCGACCGGCTCGCGCTCCGGCACGTCGGCCACCGGCGCGGGCGCCGGCTTCAGCACCGACTTCGGGAACAGCTTCGCCTTCCACGACAGCGGCGCGTTCTGCCGCAACGACTGCCGCACCGCCTCCAGCGCGGAGGGCAACGCCGGGTCGGCCGCCGGGTTCGGGCTGTACCAGGACCGCTCGATCGCCCCGATGACCGTGCGCAGACCTTCCTTGCCCGCGTCGTCGAGGTTGTGCTCGCGCGCGAGCCTGCGGGCCGCGATCCGGATCGTCTCGGCGGCCGGAACGGGCGCGCCGCGGTCGATCGACTCGGCGATGAGCTCGCCCCACGCCGCCGAGGCAGCCGCCGGACCGAGCCCGGTGACCTGCCGGAGCCGGTCACGCCGGCGCACCGCGCGGATGGCCCCAGGAGTCGCGACGAGCAGCAACACCAGCACCAACGCCGTCAGCCAGTACGACACCCACGCCACCGCGAGCAGCAGCGCGACCGCCCACAGCACGATCGACAGCGGCCCGCTCCACCGCCGCAGCGCCGCGGCGAGACCTGTCGGCGGCGCGGGACCGTCCCCGCCGGGACGGGCCGGGCCTGCCCTCTTGCTCAGCTGCCGGAAGAGCTGCAGGAGCAACGCGAGCGCGACGACGGCACCCACCGCCCACGGGACCCAGTCCCTCGACGTGTCCTGCACGGTCGCGTCACCGATGGCGGCCGTGCCGTCCTCACCGTCGGGCGAGGTCGAGGCCTGCGCCGAGCCGCTCACGGTCGGCGCCGTCGTCTCGGTAGCGGTGTTCGCGGTCGGCACGTCCTCCTGCCCCTGCGCCTCGTTGCGCAGGTACGGCGGCACGATGCCGCGGCCGTCGTCGACCGGCGTCGGGTCGAACGTCATCCAGCCGTTGTTCGGGAAGAAGATCTCGACCCACGCGTGCGCGTCCTCGGTGCTGATCGTCCGGTACGACTGGTCCGGCGACAGCACGCCCGCGGTGAAGCCGATCGCCACCCGCGACGGCAGCCCCACCACGCGCGCCATCACGGCCATCGCGGACGCGTACTGCTCGCAGTAGCCGACCTTGCTCTTCGTCACGAAGTCGGTCAGCGCGTCCCGGTTGACGTCGCCCTGCGTCTTGAGGTCGTACTTGAACTCGGGGCCGTGGAAGAAGTCGGTGAGCTTCGCGGCCTTGTCGAAGTCGTTGGTCGCGCCCTCGACGATCTTCTTCGCGAGGTCCTGGACCTCCTGCTCGACGCCGTTGAACGAGTAGTACTCGCGGTCGACCGCGTTCGCCTGGGTCGGGGCGAGCTGCAACGCGCCCTTCGCCGGCGTCGCGAGCACCGTGTTGATCTCGTACGGCTCCGGCTCGCGTTCCTGCTGGGTGTAGATGACCCCCTTCTTGGGGTCGAACTGGTACTGGTCGTCCGGCGTCTGGATCGAGCGGACCTTGCCGTAGGTCGGCAGCCAGTAGCTCCGCCAGCTGCGCGGCTCGATCTTGATCGTGACGGAGTTGCCCTCGCCCCGGTCGCCTGCCTGCGGTGGCAGCTCACCCCGCGCGGGCCCGCCGCCGGGAGGCGTACCGCGTTCCCAGCCCTTGTTCGGCACGTACTGCGCGAGCGTGGACGCCCGCATGTAGACGGGCTCCTCCTTGGGCATGCCGCGGACGATGAACACCTCGGCCGACTGGCCGCGGTTCAGCATGCCGCGCAACGACGTCATCTCGCTCAGGCCGATGCCGCCACGGCCCCCGCCCAGCGAGCCGTTGCCGGGCAGCCGCCCGACCGTGCCGACGAACGTGAACGCGAACCCGACCACCAGCGCGATCACCATCGCGATCGCCGCCACCGACGTCGCCGACGAACCGGATCCGCTGGCCGAGCCCGACCCGAGACGGCCCCGCCACGCCACGTGCCGGTGCTGGCCGTCGACCGCGAGCAGCATCGCGAACGCCGCCGCGCCCAGCACGAACGTCCAGAAGGGCAGCATCTCGTCGGCGAGCGAAGCGGGCACCGCGAACACGCACAGCAGCACCAGCCCGGACGCAGCCGGAGCCGCCGCGGCCACCGCGAGCGTGTCGACGAGGATCGCCACGAGGCCGATCGCGAGCACCACGAGCGCCTGGATCGCGGGCGACGCGTGCACCGGGGGCACCCCGGTCTGCACCTGCGCCACCGACTCCGCGAGCACGTCGCCGAGCTCGCCCAGCGAGTCAGGGCCGGGGATGAACAGGAAGATGCCCGACCGCGTGTGCAACGCGGTGAGCAGGCACAACAGCACGAAGACCTGGGCCAGGGCCACCAGCGGCGCCGGCAGCCTGGTCGCGCGCAGGAACGCGCCGGTGACGGTGATCGCGACGATCATCACGGCGATCCGGACGAGCCACAGGTCGCCCTCGATCACACCGGACAACGCGGTCGACGCGCACAGCACGGCCAGCGCGGCGATCCACGGCGTCGCCGAGGTGAACCACTCCGGTTCGGCGCTTCTGGCAGGAGCGGAACGGCTCCCCATCTCAGCCCACCTCCGAGCGGAACGACGGGCCCCGGGTCCCTGCCGAGGCGCACAACTCCTGCCACACCTGCTGCATCGACGCGGACGGCTTCGCGACCGCCACGCCCCAGCCCGCGCCCGCCAGCAACCGCCGGGCGTCCTCCGGTTCGGGGGCGGCCTGGTCGGTCCCGCCCGCCCACGCGTTCACGTCCAGCAGCACCGCGAGACTGCGGGTGCCGCGCGGCCGGTACCGGATCAGCTCCTCCGCCGACGCCGGCGACAGCGCGCCCAGCACCGCGATGACCTCCTGGCCCGCGCCGGGGTCGGTGCCGCCGCTCAGCTCACGGCGGTGCGAACCCTGCAACGCCGCGAGCGAGTCCAGCACCACGTGGTCGCTGTGCCCGCCGTCGGACGACCCGCCCGCGAGCACCCGCCCGTCCTCGGAGACCAGGCGGACCTGGTGCCCGAAGTGGTGCAGGTGCAGGCAGATCGACGCGGAGAACGAGATCGCCCACTCCAGCGACGCCGTCGGCCCGCTACCGCGGTGCGCGTGCACCCGGTGGTCGATCAGCACCGTCGTGCCGCCGCGCCACGGGCGTTCCTCGACGCGCACCATCAGCTCGTCGCGCCGGGCGGTCGACCGCCAGTGCACCTTCCGCAGGTCGTCGCCCTGCCGGTACGGCCGCACGACCGCGTCGTCCTCGCCCTGGCCGGCCCGCAGCCGCACCGAGCCGTCGTCGCCCGCGCCCATGCCGGACCCGCCGGGCAACCCCGACAGCCGCACCACCCTGGGCACCACGACCAGGCGGGACCGGCCGGCGAGCTCGCGGTCGAACTCAGCGAGGCCGAACGGGTCGGTGATCCGCGCCATCAACGGCCCGACCTGCTGGATCCCGCGCATCACCGGCTTGAGCGGGTAGCGCAGCGACGTCGGCGTGTTGCGCGGCAGCCGTTCGACGAGGAACCGCGGCCGCGCGCCCAGGGCGTACGGGACGGTGTCCTCCAGCATCAGCCCGCCCGTGGGCAGCCTGCCGGTGCTGCGCAGGTCGAGCTTCACCTCCGACGCGGCGCCGACCGGCACCCGGCTCGGCGCGAGGTACCGGGCGGCGTGCAGCCCCACCCGAGCCCTCGTCGCGAGCCACGCGGCCAGCAGCGGCAGCGCGATCACGAAGGCCGCGACCCTCAGCAGGTCGCGCTCGTTCAGCACGGCGGCGCACACTCCGGCGGCGAACCCCGCGGCCAGCAAGCATCTTCCGCGCGTGGTCAGACCGGAGAGTGCGGTGCGCATCGTTAGCGTGGCGTCCCTGCGTTGTTGTTGTTCATGCTGCGGACGAACGCCGCACTCGGGTCCAGCGCCGCCGTGGGCACCGGCACGCGCTGCAGGAGCGCCCTGATCAGCTCGGCGGGGTTGCGGCGGGCGGCCTGCGCCTCCGCCGTCAGCACCAGCCGGTGGGCCAGCACCGGGATCGACACCGCGTGGATGTCGTCCGGCACCACGAAGTCACGACCGGCCAGCGCGGCCTGCGCACGGGCGGCCCGCACGAGGTGCAGCGTCGACCGCGGCGAGGCGCCGAGGCGGAGCTCCGGCAGGCGGCGCGTCGCCGAGACCAGCTCGACCGCGTACCGGCGGACCTCCGGCGACAGGTGCACCCGGCGCACGGCCTCGATCAGCCGCAGGATCTGCGCGGCGTCCGACACGGGCCGCAGGTCGTCGAGCGGGTTGTGGCCCGCGTGCTCGTCGACCATCGCGAGCTCGGCCTGCGGGTCCGGGTACCCGACCGACACGCGCGCGGTGAACCTGTCGCGCTGCGCCTCGGGAAGGGCGTAGGTGCCCTCCATCTCGATCGGGTTCTGCGTCGCGATCACCATGAACGGCGACCCCAGGGGGTACGTGTTGCCGTCGACCGTGACCTGGTGCTCCTCCATGCACTCCAGCAGCGCGGACTGCGTCTTGGGGGAGGCGCGGTTGATCTCGTCGCCGACGACGATGTTCGCGAAGATCGGTCCCGGCCGGAACTCGAAGTCGTTCTCCTGCCGGTTGTAGATCGACGAGCCGGTGATGTCGCTCGGCAGCAGGTCGGGCGTGAACTGCACGCGGCTCACCGTGCAGTCGATCGAGCGGGCAAGCGCTTTCGCCAGCGAGGTCTTGCCGACACCCGGCACGTCCTCGACCAGCAGGTGCCCCTCGGCGAGCAGCGTCACCAGGGCGAGGCGGACCACGTCGGGTTTGCCGACGAGCACCCGCTCCACGTTGGCGGCGATCCGCTGGACGGCGCCGTGCAACTCACCCAGAACCTGATCGACCGGCGCGTGACTGTTCGCGCTTGGGCTTCCCGGCGTCACTAAACCTCCAGCAGCCGTGTCCGGAACACGGACGTGTGAGCGTTTCACGCAGTGTGTCAAACCACGGCTAAGTGCCCTACACCTGCGGGCTCAATCGGGTTCGCGCCACTAGTTTCCACCTTCCCCCACCGTCTTGTCGTCACACGGCGTTTTCCCGGAATTTTCTAGGCCGTTCGAGTGCTTAATCGCGGCTGAACCCTCACCCGCCACGGTGGTGCCGCACGAGTTCCCCCACCGTCCCCCCACCCCGCCCCACAGCTTCTACCAGCACAAACGAGTTTTCGCATGCTGCGTAAACACCTGTTTCAACGTTGACTGTGGTGAAAAGTGGGGTACTGTGGCGGCCGGTGGGGCAGACGGGGGCTCCACTGCCGGTCTCGTCGCCCGGCAAGGGAGGTGTCTGCCGTGTTCCTCGGCACTCACTACCCGCGCCTGGACGACAAAGGTCGGCTGACACTGCCTGCGAAGTTCCGGGACGAACTGGCGGGAGGTCTCATGGTCACCAAGGGCCAGGACCACTGCCTGTACGTGTTCCCCCGGGCTGAGTTCGAGCAGATGGCGAGGAAGGTCGCCGAGGCGCCGTTCACGAACGACGCCGTACGCGCCTACCAGCGTTATCTGTTCGCGGGCACGGACGAGCAGCGTCCGGACGGTCAGGGCCGCGTCCTGATCGCACCGGAACTGCGCCGGTATGCCGGGCTGACCAAGGAGTGCGTGGTCGTCGGCGCGTTCACCAGGTTGGAGATCTGGGACGCGCAGGCCTGGCAGACCTATCTCGACGAGCACGAGGACGGCTACGCCACCGCTCGCGAGGAGGTCATTCCGGGCGTCTTCTGATAGCGGTCAGCCGAGCAACAGGCCGGATGTTCCACACGCGATTCGGGTGCCGTGAGGCCTCGGTCCGCTCGACTATCGGCCCTGGCGCACCTTCCCCGGCGCCAGGTTCTACGGGCGGGCGGGGACCTGACGTCACCCGAAACGCGCATTACGGGGAGTAGAGGGACATGGATCAGCCGCGGCACGTTCCGGTGCTGCTGGACCGCGTCCTGGAACTCTTCGCTCCAGCGCTCGAAGGCAAGCCCGCCGTCGTCGTCGACACGACGCTCGGCATGGGCGGCCACTCCGACGCGCTGTTGAGCGCGCACCCCGACCTCACGCTCATCGGGCTCGACCGCGACCCGCAGGCCATCGAGATGGCCGGGAAGCGGCTCGCCCGCCACGGCGACCGGGTCAAGCTCGTCAACGTCACCTACGACCACATCGACGAGGCCGTCGAGGACCTCGGCTACTCGCGTGTGGACGGTGTGCTGATGGACCTCGGCGTGTCGTCGTTGCAGCTCGACGAGGAGGAACGCGGGTTCGCGTACTCCAAGGACGCCCCGCTCGACATGCGGATGTCCAAGGGCACCGGCATGACGGCGGCGGACGTGCTCAACACGTACTCGCACGGCGACCTCGCCCGGATCCTCTCGACCTACGGCGAGGAGCGGTTCGCGGGCAAGATCGCCTCGGCGGTGCTGCGGGAGCGCGACAAGGAGCCGTTCACGAACTCCGGACGCCTGGTCGAGCTGCTCTACGCCGTCGTGCCCGCGGCCTCGCGGCGCACCGGCGGGCACCCGGCCAAGCGGACGTTCCAGGCGTTGCGGATCGAGGTCAACGGCGAGCTGGAGTCGCTGCGGCTGGCGTTGCCCGCCGCACTGGGCGTGCTCGGCGTCGGCGGCCGGATCGTCGTGGAGTCCTACCAGTCCCTCGAGGACCGGATGGTGAAGCAGGCGTTCGCGGAGCTGGCGAAGTCGAAGACGCCGCCGGGGCTGCCGGTCGAGCTGCCGGGCCACGGACCCGAGGTCAGGCTGCTCACCAAGGGCGCCGAGCTCGCGAACGAGCAGGAGATCGAGGACAACCCTCGTGCGGCGCCGGTGCGCCTGCGCGCGGCGGAGCGGATCGGAGAACCGAGATGACGGCACCCGCACGCGTCGGCGGGCCGTCGCCGCGCGACCCGTCCAAGGCGTCGAAGGACAAGGCCGAGCAGAAGGACAAGGCTCGCCGGCGCTCGGCAGGAGCGGAGCGCGCCTACGCCCGCCGGGCCCAGCGCGCCCAGAACCTGCGGGGTGGCACGGCCGCGCCGCAGCAGAAGGTCGCGTCCAAGGCGCCGTTCGTCGTGCTCGTGATGCTCGTGCTCGGCGCGGGCGTCGCCGGGATCATGTACTTCTCCACCCAGGCCGCCGCCGACACCTACCGCCTCCAGGAGGCGCGGGCGGAGGCGGAGCGGCTGACGTTGCAGATGGAGCAGCTGCGCCGCGAGGTCGCGCTGCTGGAGTCGCCGACCGACCTGGCCCGCCGCGCGGGCGAGATGGGCCTCGTGGAGCCGGTGAACCCGGCCAGGCTGCGGCAGAACCCGGACGGCTCGATCGAGGAGTTCGGCAAGCCGAGCCCGGCTACCAAGCCGGCACCGCCACCCCCGCCGTCCTCGGAGAGCCCGGCGCCGCCGGCCGGCCAGACGCCTCCCGCAGGTCAGACGCCTCCCGCGGGCCAGACGCCGCCTGCCGGTCAGACACCTCCGGCGGGCGGCTGAGATGCCGGGTCCGCAGACCAGGGGACCGCGCCGCCCGTTGTCCGTGCGCGGCTCCAAGCCGGCCACGCGGCTGGGCGGCAACAGCAGGGTGCGCATCGCCGTCGGCCGCATCCTGCTGATCGGCGCGCTGCTGATCGCGGGCGTCAAGCTCGTGCAGGTGCAGGGTCTGCAGGCGGCGGAGCTGTCGCAGCAGGCGCAGAAGCAGCGCACGACGCCCATCGACATCCCCGCCGAACGCGGTTCGATCCTCGACCGCAACGGCAACCAGCTCGCGTTCTCGATCGAGGTCCGCGCGCTCTACGTGCTGCCGCAGCGCGCCCGCAAGACGTGGGACGAGGCGCACGCGAAGGACGCGAAGAAGTACCCCGGGACCTACGAGGACCACGCGCGCGAGATCGCGAAGTTCATGTCGTCGACGCTCGGCTCCGAGGTCAACGGGGAGAAGACCGACGAGGAGTCGATCTTCCAGCAGCTCGTCCAGGACGTCACCTACGAGGTGCTGGTCAGCGAGGCCGAACCGGCCAAGGCCGCGAAGATCGTCGAGAAGTTCCCGTCGGACATCGGCTCGGAGTACCGCTCCAAGCGCATCTACCCGAACGGCGACCTGGCGTCGAACATCATCGGCGCGGCCAACTGGCGCCAGGACGAGAAGCCGCCGACCGTCCAGGGCATCCTCGGGCTGGAGAACGCGCAGGACAACGTGCTCGCCGGCCGCACGGGCCGCCGCGTGGTCGACACGATGTCGGGCGACGACACGCTCGTCATCCCCAACACCGAACGCGAGCTCGTGAAGCCGCAGCCGGGCAAGAGCCTGGAACTCACGATCGACATCGACACCCAGTACGCCGTCCAGAGGATGGTCAGCGACTACGCGAAGAAGTCGGGCGCGAAGAACGCCTCCGCCGTCGTGCTGGACAGCCGCACCGGCGAGATCGTCGCGATGGCCAACGACAAGACGTACGACCCGACGGACTTCGGCAAGGCCACCGAGGACCAGAAGCGCAACACCGCCGTCGCCTACAGCTTCGAGCCCGGCTCGGTGAACAAGATCGTCACGGCCGCCGCCGCCGTCGAGTACGGCCTGTTCAAGCCGGACGACGTGCTCCAGGTGCCGGGGTCGATCAAGGTCGCCGACCGGACCATCCGCGACGCCTGGAACCACCCGACCGTGCCGATGTCGTTCACCGGCGTGTTCGCGAAGTCGTCGAACGTCGGCACGCTGCTCGCCGCCCAGGAGGTCGGCCAGGAGCGCTACGCCGAGATGCTGCAGAAGTTCGGTCTCGGCCGCCGCACCCAGTCCGGCGTGCCCGCCGAGGAGGCGGGCCAGGTCCCGCCGCTCAACCAGTGGTCCGGCTCGACGTTCGGCAACCTGCCGATCGGCCAGGGCCTCTCGATGACGTTGCTGCAGATGACCGGCATGTACCAGGCCATCGCGAACGACGGCGTGCGCATCCCGCCGCGGCTGGTCCGCGCCGAGATCGGCGAGGAGGGCGCGCGGTCGGAGAAGCAACGGCCCGACGGCGTCCGGGTGGTGTCGGCGGAGACCGCGAAGACCGTCAGGAGCATGTTCCGCTCGGTCACCCAGTCCGACCCGCGCGACGCGAACCAGAACGGCACCGGCAAGCAGGCCGCGCTGCCCGGCTACCAGGTCGCCGGCAAGACCGGCACGGCGCAGCAGATCGACCAGAACTGCAAGTGCTACTCGCAGTCTCAGTACTGGATCACCTTCGCGGGCATCCTGCCGGCGGACAACCCTCGCTACGTCGTGGGGATCATGCTCGACGCGCCCACCGGCACCCAGTTCAGCTCGTCGGCGGCGCCGCTGTTCCACGACATCGCGACGTTCCTGACGCAGCGGTTCCAGGTGCCGATGTCGGTCGAGCAGACGCCGTTCGTGCAGCTGCAGATGTGAGTCCCGGGCGTGACCTGGGCCACGCCCAGGCATGACAACAGGACAGCCCAGAGTTATCCGTTAATTTTCTGTCGTAATAAGACGCATTTCATCACGTCTAATGCTCCGAAACCGGAGTCAGCAAGGCGAGATGGGGTTTGCCGTGCGTTCTTGCAGTGCCGCGATCTTGGCGGGTGTCCTGGCGGTGACGATCATCCCCGCAGCTCAGGCTGATGAGGACGAGTGGACCGCCGAATCTTTTTGGCTCCACATGAACAGCACGCCGACCAGTGAAAAAATGATCTACGAAGAGGCGCAGCGACGTTCTTACGTCGTTCTGAACGCCTGGGAGAAAGATCTTGCGGCGAAGTTCAAGGCGGCCAACCCGGAGATCCGGACCTTCGTCTACAAAGATCTTTCCTCCACGCGTGCTTACGCCTGCGAGAACGGCGTCGACGACGCCGACCTCCCCACCGGCGTCGGCTACTGCGCGGCCGACCCGTCGTGGTTCCTGACCGACGCCTCGGGTGATCGATTCGAGTACGACGGCTACGAGGGCCACTGGCAGATGGACGTCGGCAACGCCGAGTACCAGAACGCGTGGGCCGACAACGTCGTGAAGTCGTCGTCCGGCGCGTTCGACGGCGTCTTCATGGACAACGCCCTGTTCGCCTGCGACACCTACCACGACGGCGTGTGCCCCGCGAAGTACCCGACCGACTCCTCGATGCGGGACGCCTACCGCTCGATGCTCGCCAACACTCGGCAGAAGTTCGTGGACGCGGGCCTGCTGACCGTCGCGAACATGTCGAACGCCCGCCTGCACGAGGGCGCTTGGGACAGCTACGTCGAGCACCTCGACGGCGGCTTCGACGAGTGGTGGCTGACCTTCGGCGACTCCGACCTGCTCAGCGAGTACGAGCAGGGCTGGAGCCGGCAGGTCGAGCAGATCACCGCCAACGAGGCCAAGGGCAAGATCACCTGGGTCCAGCCGCACCACAGCGGCGCCGAGCAGCCGTTCCGCTACGCCTTCGCCTCGTACCTGCTGGCCAAGGGCGAGCACGCGGCGATCTCCGAGATCCAGCACACGGACCGCTACGACAATCCGTCGCTGTGGCGCACCGAGTACGACTGGGACCTCGGCGACCCGCTCGGAGAGCACTTCGAGGTCGCGAGGAACGTGCACCAGCGCGACTTCGAGTGCGGCACGGTGATCGTCAACGCCAACCGGACCGGCAGCGCGCCGATCACCGTCCGCCTCGCCGCCACGCAGCTCAACGAGCACAACGCCCCGGTCACGTTCGTCGCACTGCCCGGCACGACCGGAACGGTGCTGCGCAAGGCCTGCTAGTCCTTGGTGGGCTCCGCGCGCGCCACCAGCACCGGGCACGACGCGTGGTGCAGCGCGGCCCGCGTGACCAGCCCGACCCCGTCGTGCTGTCCGCCGCGACCCACCACGACGAGGTCGGAGTCCAGCGACGCCATGGACTCGTGCGGGTGCCGTGCCTCCACCCGCACCTCGGGCGTCAGCTCGGGAGCCGTGGTCCGCAGGAACAACACGGCCCGGCGCAGCGCGGCCTCGTCCCGCGGCGCCGACGAGTCGTGCTGCGCCGGGAGATGGATGTGCAGCAACCGCAGCCGCGCTCGGCGGGTGCGGCAGAGCTCGACCGCGCGCCGCAGCACGACCGGGTCCTCGCACCCGCCGACGGCAGCGGTGACCCAGCCGTGTTCGCCGCGGATCGCCTCAGGACGTCCGCGCACCACCACGACCCCGCACCGCGCGCGGCGCAACACCGGGAGGACGAGGGACCCCAGACCCAGGCCGCGGTGCTGTTCTCCCTTGCACCCCAGGACCAAGGTCGCGCTCGAGTCCGACGCCCCCACCAGTGCGGCCACCGGGTCGTCGCCACTGGGGCGGAAGTGGGCGGTGAGCATCGGCAGCCGTTCCAGGACCTTCTGGACCGTCGTGTCACCGGGATCCGCGAGGTACACCTGGAGGTCCGTCCGGAGCGACCACGCGTGCCGCGCGGCCCACTCGAACGCGTGGTACGCGAATTCGGACGTGTCCACCCCGACCGTCACGGACCTGCTGAAATCCGGTGCCCAGAAGGAGAATCTCCTGGGTTCCACCGCCGTGCGAGTTCTCATCGCCGCCTCCTGCCGCGCTCTACCTCACCGCAGCCGCACCAGTGCCCACAGGGCCGGAAGTCCCAAGGCGGGCAGGAACTTGTTCGGCCGGACGGGCTCGCTCACGCAGACCAGCGGACGAGGCCACCCGAACGGCGCAGAGCCGTCGTGTGGCCCCACCCCGGTCGCAATTGCATTGGTGGGCAATGGAAAATGAATCGGAGGTGCGGGATCGCGGAATGCTGACCGGCCGGAAGTACCGGCTCGCGTTCACTCGCGAGCAGGCGTAGTTCGCCGACTTGATCGGGGACGTGTGCCGGGCGGTGTGGAACACGGGCCTGGAACAGCGCCGTGAGTACGGTCGGCGTCGCAGTTGGATCAGCTACCAGCAACAAGCTGCCGAGTTGGCCGATGCCAAGCAGGAACACGCTTGGCTGAAGAGCGCACCGTCACACGTACTGCAGCAGGCGCTGCTGGACCTTGATCGAGCGTGCCGTGCGCACGGCACGCGGCGGGTCGACGGGCGTACGAAGTCCGGGTGGTCGCCTTCTTTCCGGTAGCGGTTGCGTGTTCGGACGGGACGATGCACGACCGGCGCTTCCGCACTGATGAGGAGCAGCGTCGTTACATCAGACTGCAACGGCGCCTCGCCCGGCAGGAGCGCGGCTCGGCCAACCGCAGGAAGACCACCGCGATGATGAGCCGGATCAAGGGGCGCGAGAAGAACCGCCGGCGGGACTTCGTTCGTCAGATCGCTCATCGCCTCGCCACCGACCACAGCCTGGTCGTGCTCGAAGACCTCAGGATCCGCGACATGACAAGGGCTGGCACCAGTTCGAGTTGGCCGTGCGTGCTGCGGCCCGGTACACGGGAAGCCGTGTGCTGAAAGTTCCCGCGGCCTACACGTCGCAACGCCGCTCAGCGTGCCGCGCAGTGGATCCGAAAAGCCACGAGAGCCAAGCGGTCTATCGGTGCACCACCTGGAGACCTGGGGGCGACCCGGTCTGTGAAGCAGGAACCAGCGGGGCGTCGTGAGGCGGTACCGCACCGGTCAACGTCAGCGTTGATCGAATCCCGTGGTCATGGCCTCGGGAGGACGCCAACATCACCCGTTCGCCAACGCGCCGCTCGGCCACTCCGCGCAGGCCGGTAGCCTCTCGCCCGTGCCTGCCAAGCTCGAGGGCAAGGTCGCGACCGCCCCGCCCCGCCCCACTGCCATCCGCCCTGCTTCCGTGGCTGCTCTCGCCGCGGTCGCCGACGTGCACCTGACCAGGCCGGCGCATGCCGACGTCCAGGTGACAGGGGTAACTCTGCGTGCTCAGCACGTGGTCGCCGGAGACCTCTACGCCGCGCTGCCGGGCGCGCACGTCCACGGTGCCGACTTCGCCGACCAGGCGATCGCCAACGGTGCCGTCGCGGTGCTGACCGACGAGGCCGGCGCCGCGCGCGACGCCCTCAAGGACGTGCCCGTGCTGATCCACCCGCGTCCGCGCGAGGTCGTCGGTCTGCTCGCCGCGCACGTCTACGGGCAGCCGTCGCAGAAGATCAAGCTGTGGGGGGTCACCGGCACGTCCGGCAAGACCACCACCACGTACATGATCGAGTCGGTGCTGCGCGCCGCCGGGAAGCACACCGGCCTGATCGGCACGGTCGGCACCCGCATCGGCTCCGAGCAGCTCGGCAGCTCCCACACCACGCCCGAGGCGCCGGACCTGCAGGCGTTGTTCGCGGTGATGGCCGAGCGCGGCGTCACCGACGTGGCTATGGAGGTGTCGAGCCACGCGCTGCACATGGGCCGCGTCGCCGCCACCGAGTTCGAGATCGGCGCGTTCACGAACCTCAGCCAGGACCACCTCGACTTCCACGCCGACATGGAGGAGTACTTCCAGGTCAAGGCGCAGCTGTTCGACGGCCGCGCGCGCCGGGAGGTCGTCTGCGTCGACGGCGAGTGGGGCCCGCGCCTGGTCAAACCCGGCACCGTCACGGTCGCGAGGACCACGGACGCCGACTGGACCGCGAGCGACGTCGAGGTCAGCGCGACCGGCGAGCAGACCTTCACCGCGCACGGCCCGGACGGCGACCTCCGCG
The DNA here is from genome assembly GCF_050936595.1 of Lentzea sp. CA-135723. NCBI lineage: Bacteria > Bacillati > Actinomycetota > Actinomycetes > Pseudonocardiales > Pseudonocardiaceae > Lentzea > Lentzea sp. CA-135723. Next base: position 7,567,972 of record NZ_JBNJMK010000001.1, read on the forward strand.
TCCACCTGCCGCTCGCGGGCAGCTTCAACATCACGAACGCCCTGCTGGCCATCGCCTGCCTGCACCTCGAAGGCATCCCGGCCGACGCCATCGCCGAGGGCCTGAAGAACGTCCAGGTGCCCGGCCGCATGCAGCGCGTCGACGAGGGCCAGGACTTCACCGCCGTCGTCGACTACTCGCACAAGCCCGCCGCCGTCGCGCTCGCGCTGGACGCGGTCAGGGCCAAGACGGACGGCCGGGTGATCATCGTGCTCGGCTGCGGTGGTGACCGGGACCGCGCCAAGCGCCCGCTGATGGGGGAGGCCGCCGCGCAACGGGCCGAGGTGTTGATCATCACCGATGACAACCCGAGGAGCGAAGACGCGTCCTCTATTCGGGCCGCCATGCTCGAAGGCGCGCTCGCCACCGCGAACCGGGGCGAGGTGCTGGAGATCGGCGACCGGAGGCTCGCGATCCGCAAGGCCGTCGAGCTCGCACATCCGGGTGACGTCGTGGTCGTGGCGGGCAAGGGACACGAGACGGGACAAGAGATCGCCGGCGTGATCCATCCGTTCTCGGACGTCGAGACGCTGACCGCCGCGATCAGAGAGGCGCACCGTTGATCGCACTCACGCTCGCCGAGATCGCGGAGATCGTCGGCGGACGGTTGCACGCGACCGATGGCAGTCCGGTGGTCACCGGCACCATCGAGTTCGACACCCGCAAGGTCACCGAGGGGGGCCTGTTCCTGGCGCTGCCGGGGGAACGCGTGGACGGCCACGACTTCGCCGCCCAGGCCGTGGCCTCCGGTGCCGCCGGGGTGCTGGCGGGCCGCGAGGTCGACGCGCCGTCGGTGATCGCGCCGCCGGTGCAGACCAGGCACGCCAACGCGTACGTGCTCGCGGGCGACACCACCGGCGAGGGCGCGGCGGTGCTCGAAGCGCTGGCCAAGCTCGCCCGGCACGTCACGGACCGGCTGAAGGACCTCACGGTCGTCGGCATCACCGGCTCGGCGGGCAAGACGTCCACGAAGGACCTCATCGCCCAGGTGCTGAGCCCGGTCGGCGAGACCATCGCGCCGCCGGGTTCGTTCAACAACGAGCTCGGCCACCCGTGGACCGCGCTGAGGGCCACCGAGGACACGAAGTTCCTCGTGCTGGAACTGTCCGCGCGCGGCATAGGCCACATCGCGAACCTCTGCGAGATCGCGCCGCCGAAGTTCGGCGCCGTGCTCAACGTCGGCACCGCGCACCTCAGCGAGTTCGGCTCGCGCGAGGGCATCGCGCAGGGCAAGGGCGAGCTGGTCGAGTCCCTGCCGGAGGACGGCGTCGCGATCCTGAACGCCGACGACCCGCTGGTCGCGGGCATGGCGAGCCGCACGAAGGCCAAGGTCGTGCTGGTCGGCGAGAGCCCGAACGCGGACGTGCGCGCCGTCGACATCGAGCTGGACGAGCAGGCCCGCGCGAGCTTCACGCTGAAGACCGCGCACGGAGAGGCCCGCGTCCGGCTCACCCTGAACGGCGAGCACCAGGTCGGCAACGCCCTGGTCGCCGCCGCGATCGCCCTCGAGCTCGGCGCCACGCCGGACGAGGTCGCGCAAAGGCTGGGCGCCGCGGAACGGGTCTCCGCGCACCGCATGGTGATCACCGAACGCGCGGACGGCGTGACGGTGATCGACGACGCGTACAACGCGAACCCCGACTCGGTGCGCGCGGCGTTGAAGTCGCTCGCCTCGATCGCGCGCGCCACGACGCCCGCCCGCCGCAGCTGGGCCGTCCTCGGCCCGATGGCGGAACTGGGCGACGACGCGGTGCGCGAGCACGACGAGATCGGCCGCCTGGTGGTGCGCCTGGACATCAGCAAGCTGGTCGTGGTCGGTGACCCGGCCCGCGCGATGCACCAGGGTGCCCACCTGGAAGGATCTTGGGGAGACGAATCCGTCCTGGTGCCGGACGCGGACGCGGCCATCGCGTTGCTCTCTGGGGAAGTCCGGCCCGGTGACGTAGTGCTGGTCAAGGCATCCAACGCCTACCGCCTGTGGCGCATCGCCGAGGCCCTGCTGGAGGCAGGAACCAAGTGAAGAGCATCCTGATCGCGGCTGCGATCGCCCTCGCGGTGTCGATCCTGCTGACGCCTTACCTGATCAAGGTCTTCTCCCGGCAGGGCTTCGGCCAGGAGATCCGCGAAGACGGTCCGCAGCACCACAAGACCAAGCGCGGCACGCCGACCATGGGTGGTCTCGCCATCCTGGTCGCGATGTGGGCCGGCTACCTCGGCACCCACCTCGTGAACTCGATGTCGGCCTCGGCGTCCGGGCAGACCCCGACGGCGTCCGGCCTGCTCGTGCTGATGCTGACGACGTCGCTGGGCCTGGTCGGCTTCCTCGACGACTTCATCAAGATCCGCAAGGCCCGCAACCTCGGCCTGAACAAGACGGCGAAGCTGGTCGGCCAGTTCATCGCGACCATCACGTTCGCGGTCCTCGTGCTCCAGTTCCCGAACAAGGAAGGCCTGACGCCCGCGTCGGTCAACCTGTCGTTCGTGCGCGACATCCCGGTGGTCTCGTTCGGCGTCATCGGGTTCATCGTCTTCTGCTACGGCATGGTCGCCGCGTGGTCGAACGCGGTGAACCTGACCGACGGCCTCGACGGCCTCGCCGGTGGCTCGTCGGCGATGGTGTTCGGCACGTACGTCGTCATCTCGTTCTGGCAGTTCCGCTACAACTGCTCCAGCTACGCCGTGGCCGGGTGTTACGACGTCCGCGACCCGCTGGACCTCGCCGTGATCGCCGCCGCGGCGATGGCGGGCTGCATCGGCTTCCTCTGGTGGAACGCCGCTCCGGCCAAGATCTTCATGGGTGACACCGGGTCGCTCGCGCTCGGCGGTCTCGTCGCCGGTCTCGCGATCGCTACCCGCACCGAGCTGCTGATGATCGTCATCGGTGGTCTGTTCGTGGTCGAGGCCCTGTCGGTGGCGTTGCAGGTCGCGGTCTTCCGCACCTCACGACGGCGCCTGTTCCGCATGGCCCCGTTCCACCACCACTTCGAGCTCGCAGGCTGGGCGGAGACCACGGTCATCATCCGGTTCTGGTTGATGGCCGGTATCTGCTGCATGTTCGGGCTCGGCGTGTTCTACAGCGAGTGGCTGACGGGCGGTTTCTAGGGTTATGACCAAGCTGGCTGGTTCGAAAGTGCTGGTCGCCGGTGCTGGAGTGACCGGCCGGTCCGCCGCGGAGGCGTTGCTCGCGGCGGGCGCCGAGGTCGTGGTGACGGACTCGTCACCGGAACGCCTCGGCGCGTTGGAGACGCTGCTCGAAGGCGTGGAACTGGTGCCCGGCCTGGTGGAACCCCCGGCCGGCATCTCCCTCGTCGTCACGAGCCCCGGCTGGCAGCCGTCGAGCCCGCTGCTCGCGGCCGCCGCCTCCGCGGGCATCGAGGTCATCGGCGACGTCGAGCTGGCGTGGCGGATGGGCACCGAGCTGGCCGATCCGCCGGTGTGGCTCGCGGTGACGGGCACCAACGGCAAGACGACGACCGTCGGCATGCTGGAGTCGATCCTGCACGCCGCCGGCGCCGACGCCGTGGCCTGCGGGAACGTCGGCCTGCCGGTCGTCGACGCGCTGCTCGCGGGCCGTCGCGTGCTCGCCGTCGAGCTGTCGAGCTTCCAGCTGCACTGGGCGCCCTCGGTGCGTCCGCAGGCGGGTGCGCTGCTCAACCTCGCCGAGGACCACCTCGACTGGCACGGCGGCATGGACGCTTACGCGCAGGCCAAGGCCGGGGTCCTCACCGGTGACGTGGCGATCGGCTGGCTCGAGGACGACCGCGTGGTCGACCTCCTCGAAGCCGCGCCCGCCCGCGACCGCGTCGGCTTCACGCTGGAGGAGCCCGAACCCGGACAGCTCGGCGTCCGCGACGGCTGGCTGGTCGACCGCGCGTTCGCCGACGACGAGCCGCTGATCGAGGTCGCGAAGATCCGTCCGGCCGGTCCTCCCGGGATCGCGGACGCACTGGCCGCCACGGCGCTGGCGCGCGCGTACGGCGTTCCCTCCGAGGCGGTGCGGGAAGGCCTGGAGGCGTTCGAACCGGCCGCGCACCGGGCGGTGCTCGTGACCGTGGACGCGGCGGACGTGAAGTACGTCAACGACTCGAAGGCGACCAATCCGCACGCCGCGGTGGCGTCGCTGCGGGCGTTCGACAGCGTCGTCTGGATCGCCGGCGGGCTGCTGAAGGGCGCGTCCGTCGAGGACATGGTCCGGACGGAGGCCCACCGGCTGCGCGCCGCCGTGCTGATCGGCCAGGACCGCGCGGTGATCGCGGAGGCTCTCGCGAAGCACGCGCCGGACGTCCCGGTGCGGTCACTCGATCTTGCTGACGACGAAGATCCGATGCTGACGACCGTGCGGGCCGCACAGGAGTTCGCGCAGTCCGGCGACACGGTCCTGCTGGCTCCGGCGGCGGCGTCGATGGACATGTTCACCGACTACGCACACCGCGGTCAGGCGTTCACGGACGCAGTGAGGGCCCTCACGGGCGGTCGGTAGGGTGCAAAGGGGGCGACACGCCCCAGGAATCCCCGTTCGAGCGCTTGACACAGGAGACGATGATCTGGTGACCGTCGTCGCCGACAAGCCGAAGAGCAAGCGGAAGGTTCGCCCCGCAGGCCGCGTCGCCTCGTTGCGCGGTGGCCTGACGTCGTGGCTGAGCCGCCCGCTCGCCGACTTCCACCTCCTGCTGGCGATCTTCGGCATGCTCACCGTGCTCGGCCTGGTGATGGTGCTGTCGGCGTCGGCGCCCGGACAGGTCGCGTCGGGCGTGTCCGCGTACAGCGTGTTCCAGAAGCAGCTGATCTACGTCTGCATCGGCGCCGTGCTGTTCTGGGTGATGCTGCGGTTCCCGTTGCGCAAGCTCCGGCACTTCTCGACGGCCGCGATGGGCATCGGCGTGGTGCTGCTGGCGCTGGTGCTGACGCCGCTCGGCGACGTGCGCGGTGGCGCGCGGTCGTGGTTCACGCTCGGGCCCGTCTCGTTCCAGCCGATCGAGGCCGTGAAGCTCGCGCTGGCGTTGTGGGGCGCGCACGTCCTGGTCACCAAGCGGGCGTTGCTGTCGCAGTACCGCCACCTGCTGGTGCCGGTCGTGCCGGTCGCGATGCTGGTGTTCGCGCTGGTCATGCTCCAGCCCGACCTCGGCGGCACGATCACGCTCGGCGTGGTGCTGGTCAGCCTGCTGTGGTTCGTGGGCGCGCCGATGCGGTTGTTCGGCGTGATCGCCGGTGGCGCGGTGGCGGGTGCCGTCGTGCTCGCGATCGGTGCCGCGTACCGGCTGCAGCGCGTGACGACGTTCCTCAACCCCGACGCGGACCCGCAGGGCGCCGGACTGCAGGCGCGACAGGCGATGTACGCGCTCGCCGAGGGCGGCCTGTTCGGCAAGGGGCTCGCGCAGGGCAGCTCGCAGTGGCGGTACCTGCCCAACGTCGAGTCGGACTTCATCTTCGCGGTGATCGGCGAGGAGCTCGGGTTCGTCGGGTGCGCGCTGGTGCTGGCGTTGTTCGGCGGCCTCGCCTGGGTCGGGCTGCGGGTGGCGTCGCGCAACACCGACCCGTGGATCCGGATCGTCGCCGCGACGCTGACGGTGTGGCTGGTCGCGCAGGCCGCGATCAACATCGGGTACGTCGTGCGGCTGCTCCCCGTCACCGGTCTGACGCTGCCGCTGATCTCCTCCGGCGGTACCTCGGTCGTCACGACGATGGTCGTGTTCGGCATCCTGGCGAACTGCGCGCGGCACGAGCCGGAGGCCGTTGTCGCGCTGCGCTCGCTCGGTCCTGGCCGGGTCGGTGGCCTGCTCAAGCTGCCGGCGCCCGAGGCGTACCGGCTGCCGGCGAAGCGCAAGCCGTCCCGTCCGTCCACTCCTCCGCGCGCACCGGGAAGGCGCACCGCGCAACTCCCGGTGGTCGACGAACGTCGTATGGCTGGACGCTCCGCTCCGCCTTCGGAGTACCGTCGCCGCGAATCGCGGCGGACACAGGGCCGTTCAGAGCAAGGCCGGTCGACCCGCGGTCGCGGGCGACACAACTGATCGATCAACTCACATTCGGGAGAAGTCTTGACCGGGCACCCTGCCCCCAGTGGTCCGTGCGTCGTGGTCGCAGGTGGTGGCACCGCGGGTCACATCGAGCCGGCACTGGCGCTGGCCGACGCGGTCATGCGGCTGCGACCGGACGCGCGTGTCGTCGCGCTCGGCACCGAGCGCGGCCTGGAGAACAAGATCGTGCCCGCGCGGGGCTACCCGCTGGAGCTGATCCCGCCGGTGCCGATGCCGCGCAAGCCCACCCTCGACCTGCTGAAGCTGCCGCTGAACGTGCGCGGCGCCGTGAAGCAGACGCGGGAGGTGCTGGAGCGCGTGGGTGCGGACGTCGTCGTCGGGTTCGGCGGCTACGTGGCGCTGCCCGCGTACCTGGCCGCACGGGGCCGCGTGCCGATCGTCGTGCACGAGGCGAATGCCAAGGCCGGTCTCGCGAACAAGGTCGGCGCGAAGTTCGCCGAGCACGTCGCGGCGGCCGTGCCGGACTCCGGCCTGACCGACGCGCAGATCATCGGCATCCCGCTGCGCCAGTCGATCACGTCCCTGAACCGCGCCGCGCTGCGCGCCGAGGCCCGCCAGTTCTTCGGCCTCGACCCGCACGCCCCGACGCTGCTCGTGTTCGGCGGTTCGCAGGGCGCGCGGTCGATCAACGAGGCCGTCGCGCCGGTCGCCGCCGAGTTCGCCCGCGCGGGCGTCGGCGTGCTGCACGCGTACGGGCCGAAGAACACCGTTGCCGTGCAACAGGTTCCTGGTCGCCCGCCGTACGTGCCGGTGCCGTACCTGGAGCGGATGGACCTCGCGTACGCCGCCGCGGACGCCGTGCTGTGCCGTTCGGGCGCGATGACCGTCGCCGAGGTGTCGGCGGTCGGCCTGCCCGCGGTGTTCGTGCCGCTGCCGATCGGCAACGGCGAGCAGGCGCTGAACGCCGGCCCGGTCGTCTCGGCGGGCGGCGGCATCCTCGTGCCCGACGAGGAGCTCACGCCGCAGAAGGTCGCGTCGCTGGTCGTGCCGCTGATGGCGGACCGCGAGCGGCTCGCGCACATGTCCCGCGCGACGCTCGGCACCGGCCGGCGTGAGGCGGACGAGGTCCTGGCCCGCACCGTTCTGGATGTGATCAAGAAGTGAGTCTCGAACGCGTTCACCTCGTCGGCATCGGCGGTGCCGGCATGAGCGGCATCGCCCGCATCCTGCTGGCGCGCGGCGTGCAGGTGTCCGGTTCCGACGCCAAGGACTCGCGGACCGTGCTGGCGCTGCGGGCGCAGGGCGCGCGGATCGCCGTCGGCCACGACGCCTCGAACCTGGACCAGCTCGTCGGCGGCCCGACCGAGGTCGTGGTGTCGACCGCGATCAAGGACTCGAACCCGGAGTACGCGGCGGCCCGCGAGCGCGGCATCACCGTGCTGCGCCGGGCCGAGGCGCTTGCCGCGCTGATGGAAGACCATCGCGTCGTGTGCGTCGCCGGTACGCACGGCAAGACGTCGACCACCTCGATGTTGACGGTCGCGTTGCAGCACTGCCGCGTTGACCCGTCGTTCGCCATCGGTGGTGACCTGAACGAGTCCGGCGCCAACGCCCACCAGGGCACCGGCGGCGTGTTCGTGGCGGAGGCGGACGAGTCGGACGGCTCGTTCCTGTTCTTCTCGCCGTCCGTCGCCGTCGTGACGAACGTGGAGGCCGACCACCTCGACCACCACGGCACCGTGGAGGCCTACACGGCCGTGTTCGACTCCTTCCTGGAGCGCATCACGCCCGGTGGCGTCCTGGTGTCCTGTGTGGACGATCCGGGTGCGGCCCGCCTGATCGCCGAGGCCCGTGCGCGCGGCATCCGCGTGCGCGAGTACGGCCGGGCCGGTGCGGACGCGAAGCTCGTCGACTACAAGCCGTTCGAGTCGGGCGGCCTCGCGTCGGTCGAGATCGACGGCGTGCCGGTCGAGGTCCGCGTCGCCGTGCCGGGTGAGCACATGGCGTTGAACGCGATCGCCGCGCTGCTGGCGGGCCTGGAGATCGGCGCCGACCAGACCGGGCTGCTGGAGGGGCTCGCCGCGTTCGGTGGCGTGCGGCGGCGGTTCGAGTTCAAGGGCCGTGGTGGTGGGGTGTCGGTCTACGACGACTACGCGCACCACCCGACGGAGGTCGACGCGCAGCTGCGTGCCGCCCGTCCGGTGGCCGGCGCGGGCCGCGTGGTCGTGGTCTTCCAGCCACACCTCTACTCGCGCACCCGCACGTTCTCCACGGAGTTCGCCGCCGCGCTGTCGCTCGCGGACGAGGTCGTGGTGCTGGACGTCTACGGCGCCCGCGAGGAACCGGAACCGGGCGTGACCGGCGCGTTGATCGCCGACCAGGTCACGGCCTCGGTGCACTACGAGCCGTCGTTCGACCGCGTGCCCGCCCTGGTGGCGTCGCTGGTCCGCGACGGCGACCTCGTGGTGACCATGGGCGCGGGCGACGTGACGATGCTCGGCCCCGAGATCGTCAGCGCGCTGTCATGAGCGCACCGGTTCGCGGCAGGTCCACGCGAGTTCGCCCCGCGAACCGGAGACCGAAGAGCGCCGAGTACCGGGCGCGGCGCAGGGTCATCCTGCGCCGCCGCCTGGTGGCGCTCCTGACAGTGCTGTCCGTGGCGGCACTGGCCTACTGCGTCTTCTTCACGCCGCTGCTCGGCGTGGCCCAGGTGGACGTCCGCGGCAACGTGGCCCTCACCGAGGACGAGGTCCGCGCGGTCGCCGACATCGAGCCGGGCTCGCCCCTGATCCGGCTGGACCTGCAGGAGATCCACGACCGCGTAGCCGGCATCCCGCGCGTCGCCGCAGTGGAGGTGGAACGCCAGCTCCCCGGCACCGTCCGGCTGCTGGTCACCGAACGCGTCCCGGTCGGCTCGGTGAAGCTGCCCGACGGCTTCCACCTCGTCGACTCGACCGGCAAGGACTACGCGGTCGTCCCGGCGGCGGCCCCCGGCGTGCCCGAACTGGTGCTCACGCTGCCGTCGTCGTCGGATCCCGCCACCCGCGCCGTCGTCGGCGTGGTGAACGAACTGCCGGAGAAGCTGCGGCCCGACGTGGTGTCCGTGGCGGCGACGACCGGTGCCGACGTGAAGCTGACGCTGACCGGCGACCGAGTGGTGAAGTGGGGCAGCGCCGAGAACACGCCGCGCAAGGCGGCCGTGCTGCTCGTGCTGCTGACGCGGCAGGGCCTGGTGTTCGACGTGTCGTCGCCGGACCTCGCGACGGTGTCCTAGCCGAGCGTCAGGTGGAAGCCCTGGCTTTCGGCTTCCTGCTGCGACTTCCAGATGACGCCGCGATCGGTGCGGAACCGATCGCGCGTCACGGCTGTGGCTTTGTCCCGGCGTTCACCTCTGCCGGTGACGTCGGGTCGGCTGCGGTCCTTCGGTTCGTGCGGCTAGCGGCGCGGTGCCGGCGGGCGGGACGGCGTCGGGTAGCGGCGGGTTCTGCGGTGCGGGGACCTGGGGATCGGTTGGGAGCACACGGGAATCTCCTCGGGGTTCGCCTAGCCGTTCGGCTTCAGACGCGCCATCGCTGCTCGTACGACGAGGCTTCCCAGCCTGCTCGTGACGAGTTCCAACACGATCGCCTCGATGACGAGCGAACGCACGGACGCGGGTGCGGGTGCCAAGACGTGCCTCCTGGTGATGAACGACTACCGTGCTCATCGGAGTGCCACTCCCGGTATTAGCCGTATTGATCGTTGTCACCCGAAGGAAGTATTCATGCCGGGCCACGTCGTGGTGGTGGGCGCCGGTCTCGCCGGGTTGTCCGCCGCGTTGCACCTGCAGGGCACCGGTCGCCGGGTGACCGTTCTGGAGGAGGCCTCCGTTCCCGGCGGGCGTGCCGGGACCGTGGAGGTCGGCGGGTTCGTCGCCGACAACGGGCCCACGGTGCTGACGATGCCGGAGTACCTCGACGAGGCGTTCGACGCTGTGGGAGAACGGCTTTCGGACTGGCTGACGCTCGATCCGGTCGTTCCCGCCTACCGCGCGCGGTTCGCCGACGGGTCGCGGATCTCGGTGCACACTGATGCCGTCGCCATGGAGGACGAGGTCCGGACCGTCTGCGGCGCAAGGGAAGCCGTCGGCTACCGGGAGCTGCGGCGGTGGCTGGGTGACCTGTACTCGGTGCAGCGCGAGCACTTCATCGGGGCCAACTTCGACTCGCCGTTCGACCTGGTGCGCCCAGAACTGTTGCGGCTCGCTGCGTTGGGCGGGTTCGGGCGGCTGGAGTCGCAGCTGCGGCGGTTCCTACGGGACGAACGGCTGATCCGGCTCTTCTCGTTCCAGGCCTTGTACGCCGGTGTGCCACCGCAGCAGGCCCTCGCGGCGTACGCGGTCATCGCGTACATGGACACCATCGCCGGCGTGTACTACCCACGCGGCGGGATGCACGCGGTGCCGCGGGCGTTGGCTGCTGCTGCGACGAAGCACGGCGCGTCGTTCCGTTACGACGCAACGGTCACACGGCTGGAATGGAGCGGCGCGCGCGTGGTGGCTGTGCACGCCGGTGAAGAGCGCATCGCGTGTGACGCCGTCGTACTCGCGTGTGAGTTGCCGGACGCCTACCGCTTGCTGGGCAAGTCGCCGCTGCGCTTGCTGCCACGGCGGTGGTCGCCGTCCGCCGTCGTGCTGCACGCGGCGACGGACCGCACGTGGGACCTCGGGCACCACAACATCCTGTTCGGGCGGGCGTGGCGGGGGACGTTCGACGAGATCGTCCACAAGGGACGGTTGATGGCCGACCCCTCCCTGCTCGTCACGCACGCCCAGAACGGCCTGCACTACGTGCTGGCACCAACGCCCAACCTGGGGGTGGGGCCCGTCGACTGGCGGCGCGTCGGCCCCCGGTACCGCGACGAGCTGGTGCGCACGCTGGAGGCACGAGGCCTCGACGGCTTCGGCGCGGCGGTGCGTGACGAGGTGCTCGTGACGCCACCCGACTGGGGCAACGCGGCGGGCACGCCGTTCGGCCTGGCGCACACCTTCGCGCAGACCGGCCCGTTCCGGCCGCGCAACGTGGTGCGGGGCGCCGAGAACGTGGCCCTCGCCGGCGCGGGCACGACGCCAGGCGTCGGGGTGCCGCCGGTGCTGATCTCGGGGCGGCTCGCCGCGAGGCGGGTTGACGCGATGCGCTCCCGCTGACGCTCGGGCGCGCGGCCGGGTGACGTGCGGCGTCGCCGGTGCGGGCGCGACGCCCGGTGCCGCCGACCGGCAACCCGCGAGGTGGCCGGTGAGCTCCGGCCACCTCCCGAGTCAGGCCGCTAGGCCGGCACCAGCTCCCACTGCTGCCAGGTGTTGCCGAAGTGCGTGGTCATGAACACCCAGCCGGCGCCCGGCGTCACGAACTCGTCCGGGTTCAGCGCGTTGCGCAGCCTGGCCGACCCGAGCCTGGTCGGCTCGATCGACCAGTGCTGTCCCGCCTCGCCGGCGGCGCACTCCGCCGTCACCTCCGGCTCGATGGCCTCACGATCCCGCAGCGAGACGCACTTGCTGTTGGCGATGCTGCGGAAGGCGGTCCTGCCTCCATTGACCTCGATCCGCTGGAACTTCTGCGCCGGCGTGTCCGCGCACGGTGTCGGCACCAGCTTGGTGCCCGCCAGCGCGAGGCAGCCCGACCTCTCTTCTGCCGAGCGGATCCGCACGACCTGACCGGCGGTGTCGGGCAGCGGCTGCCGGGTTCCGACCGTGCGCAACTCCCACCGCTGCTCGGCGGGCTCGCCCCAGGTGACGATCAGCACGTCCCGTTCGCCGCTCGACCAGGTCAGCGCCCTCAGGAACGCCCCGTTGTCGCCGAACGCGACGCGGGTGGCACCGGACGCGTCCGGCTGGACCGCGGCGAATCCCGCCGGGTCCTCGTCGTCGCAGTAGGAGAAGCCGTACCGCTCGCTCAGGCAGTCCCTGATCGCGATGTTGCGGACCAGGTTCCTCCCGCCGCCCACCGGCACGAGCTCCCACTGCTGCGCCGCGGAGCCGTCGCACGGCAGGATCGTCGTGCTGCCCGGCCCGGGCCCGGTGGCCCCCAGGCACTCGCCGTACAGGACGCTCCTGATCTCGATGATCTTGTTGCCGTCTTGCGCCGCACCCGCGGGTGCGACCGTCACCGCCCCCAGGGCCATCGCGACCAGCGCGATGCCCAGCGATTTCATCCCCATGCCTCGACGCTAGCGGGCACCCCTAACAGAAAATCGCGGTTAGGGCGGGCGAGACGATCTCCGAATCGAGGTCCGACTAGGCTTGTGGGGCGTCGTCCTCAGGGCCGTGCGCGCTACTTGACGGCACGACCGGGGAGTAGTAGCGCACAGTGTTGGGACCCTACGGCGTGGCTGCTGGACCGACGCACCGCCGGTGCTTACCGTCCAGCAGGAACATATGGGGTTGACATAACTCTGGACCTCGACGAGAGGTTGAGAGTTTCAATCCGGGTGCATCCCCACCCAGCACCACAGCACGGACCACGATCAGGAAGGCGGATCCGATGACGCCCCCGCACAACTACCTCGCGGTGATCAAGGTCGTCGGCATCGGTGGTGGCGGCGTCAACGCCGTCAACCGCATGATCGAGGTCGGGCTCAAGGGCGTCGAGTTCATCGCGGTGAACACCGACGCGCAGGCCTTGCTGATGTCTGATGCCGACGTCAAGCTCGACATCGGCCGTGAGTTGACCCGCGGCCTCGGCGCCGGCGCGAACCCCGAGGTCGGGCACAAGGCCGCGGAGGACCACCGCGAAGAGATCGAGGAGGTCCTCAAGGGGGCCGACATGGTCTTCGTGACGGCCGGTGAAGGCGGCGGCACAGGTACCGGCGGCGCGCCCGTCGTGGCCTCGATCGCCCGCAAGCTCGGCGCGCTGACCATCGGTGTGGTGACGCGCCCGTTCTCCTTCGAGGGCAAGCGCCGCGCCAAGCAGGCCGAGGACGGCATCCAGGCGCTGCGCAACGAGTGCGACACGCTCATCGTCATCCCGAACGACCGGCTGCTGCAGCTCGGCGACATCGGCGTGAGCCTGATGGATGCCTTCCGCTCGGCGGACGAGGTGCTCCTCTCCGGTGTCCAGGGCATCACCGACCTGATCACGACCCCCGGTCTGATCAACCTGGACTTCGCCGACGTCAAGTCGGTCATGTCCGGCGCGGGCTCTGCGTTGATGGGCATCGGCTCGGCCAGAGGTGAGGGCCGGGCGGTCCAGGCGGCCCAGAAGGCCATCAACTCGCCGCTGCTGGAAGCGTCGATGGAAGGCGCCCACGGCGTCCTGCTCTCCATCGCCGGTGGCTCCGACCTCGGACTTTTCGAGATCAACGAGTCGGCGTCGCTGGTCCAGGAGGCCGCGCACCCGGACGCGAACATCATCTTCGGTACGGTCATCGACGACTCCCTCGGCGACGAGGTGCGCGTGACCGTCATCGCCGCGGGCTTCGACGGCGGCGGACCGACGCACAAGAAGCTGGAACCGACGGCGCTGTCCTCGCCGCCCCGGACGGCTTCCGGGCCGATCGCCTCCGCCACGGCGGCGCCGGTCGCGCACGTGCAGCAGCCGGTCGCCGCGCCGCCACCGCCGCCGGTGGTCCAGGCCCCGCCGGTGCAGCCCGCCCCGGTGCAGCCCGCTCCGGTCCAGCAGGCTCCGGTGCAGCAGCCGCCCACCACCGTGCCGCCGCAGCCCTCGCCGGCTCAGGGGAACGGGTACGTGCCGTCGGTGCCCCGGTCGCTGTCGCCCAACGGGTCGTTGCCGTCTCGGCCGGTGCCGGTTACCGATGACCCGGACGACGAGGTGGACGTGCCGCCGTTCATGCGCCGGTGACGTTTGCCTGACTGGTGACGTCGCTGTTCTGATCTTGTCGGACCCCCTGAGTAGCGTTTGGGCTCAGGGGGTCTTCCTTTTGAGGGGACCCCTGCGTGAGCTTGCCTGTGAGGGTGGGTGGGTTGTTGGGGTGCGCGTCGGTTGGGTGGGTCGTCCCCCTGTTGCGTTGGCGGCCGGCGGTTTGTGCGTCCGTGGGGTGGGTGCGGTTGTGCGGGCGGGTTCCTGTTTCGTGCGCGGGGCGCTGCCCCGGACCCCGCCAATCTGATCAAAAGCCGGGGCCAGCGCCGTTCGCGGGTAGATGGCACGCCTGTTGCTCACGGCGGCTGCCTGTTTCGTAGGTTGGTTGCGTTGGTGGGGTGGCTTCGTCACGAGTCGAGCCAGGAGCGGGCCACATCAGAGGAGGGGTGTCAAACCGCCGAAGAGCGTGGCGGTTTGACACCCCTCCTCTGATGCAGCAAGTGCTGTGGCACGACTCGTGACGAAGCCACCCCACCCGGCGCGCTTGGGAAAGACGGCTCGCCTTCGGCATCGCGGCTGCGGTCGGGCGTGCTCGGTGTGCGCGCTCTGTCGGGCTCGCCTTCGGCTTCGCGGCTTGTGGTGGCTCGCCTTCGGCATCGCGGTTGGTTCAGGGCCCGGCCCGCCCGCTGCCGTAGCTGAGCCCAGCGCTGCCGACCCCAGAACTGTCAGACCCCCTCGGTACGTTGGGTCGCGGGGGATCCCGGACCCGAGGGGACCCCTGCGCGAGCCTGCTCGTGGTCCCGCACGGGGTTGGGTGGCGTGCGAACTAGGGTGTAGGCGTGCGCATTCGTCGTGTTGTCACCACCCGCGCCGGTGGCGTGTCCAAGGCGCCCTTCGACTCGTTCAACCTCGGCGACCACGTCGGGGACGACGAGGCAGCCGTCGAGGCCAACCGGGGCAGACTCGCCGAGGGGATCGGGTTGACGCCCGACCGGTTGGTCTGGATGGAGCAGGTGCACGGCCGGACCGTCGCCACCGTGGACGGGCCGCAGGCCGAGCCGCTTGAGGCCACTGATGCCGTTGTGACGAAACAGGCTGGTCTCGGGCTCGTCGTGCTGACCGCCGACTGCGTGCCGGTGTTGCTCGGCGACCAGGAGGCCGGCGTGGTCGGGGCCGTGCACGCCGGGCGGGTCGGGGCTCGGGTCGGGGTGGTCGTCGAGGCGCTCAAGGCGATGATGGCGCTCGGCGCGGACCTTGATCGGATCGAGGTGCTGCTCGGGCCCGCGGTGTGCGGTGAGTGCTACGAGGTGCCCGCGGAGATGCAGCGGGACGTCGAGAAGCACCTGCCCGGGAGCGCGTCCAAGAGCAGGAAGGGGACGCCCGCGCTGGATCTTCGGGCCGGGTTGTGGAACCAGCTCGCCAGCGCGGGGGTCGGGAAGATCGGCGTCGACCCGCGGTGCACGTTCGAGGAGAAGGACCTGTTCAGCCATCGGCGGCAGGCGCCTACCGGGCGGCTCGCTTCGGTGGTCTGGGTGGAGCCGTGAACCGGCGCGACGAGCTGAAGGCCAACCTCGAAGAGGTCGAGGAACGCATCGCGAAGGCGTGCGAAAGCGCGGGAAGGCCGCGTGCCGAGGTGATGTTGCTCGCGGTGACGAAAACCTGGCCCGCGAGCGACGTGGAGATCCTTTACGAGCTCGGCCTCAGGAACTTCGCGGAGAACCGCGACCAGGAGGCCGGCGAGAAGGTCGGCCAGTTGAGACACCTCGAAGAGGCTCGCTGGCACATGGTCGGGCGGCTGCAGCGGAACAAGGCCAGGTCCGTCGTCGAGTGGGCCGGTCAGGTCGACTCCGTGGACAGCGTCCGGCTGGCCGAGGCACTGGCCAGGGCGGCGCACGCGAAAGGCCGGACTCTCGACGTGTTGTTGCAGGTCAGCATCGACGGGGACGTGTCACGCGGGGGTGTGGCGATCGCGGACGTCGGCGAACTCGCTGGCGTGATCACTCGTTCGGGTGATCTTATTCTCCGAGGTGCGATGACTGTCGCGCCTTTGACGATGAAGCCATCGCAGGCGTTTCAGGCGTTGGCATCGGTGGTATCAGGCCTACGTGATGATCATCCCACTGCCACTCAGGTGTCAGCGGGAATGAGTGGTGACCTGGAAGATGCCATCTCGCACGGATCGACCTGTGTGCGTGTCGGAACGGCGTTGCTCGGCGGCCGGCGACTAACCTCGCCTTAGGTTGTCGGGAACCTCGGGACCGTCCGCACCGTCCCTAAGAGTGGGGAACCGCCGAGGAGGGGCTGGAATGAGCGCTTTGCACAAGCTGAAGGCCTACTTCGGGATGGTCCCCGCCGAGTACGCAGACGACCCCGGCTACGACGACGACCGCGGTCGCTACGGCGACTACCGGTCCGAGTACGCGGCCGAGGCAGACGACTACGACCCGTACCCGCGACGCAATCGCGTGTTCACACCGGGCCGGTCGGAGCTCCAGGGCTCCGGGTACCGGGCCGACATCGACGAGTCGGACGACTACGAGCCGGAGTCGCGGCGCGGGGGCAGCCCCTCGAGCACGCGTCGCTGGAGCGCCGATGCACCCGTGCACGGCGCACTCGCGGTCGAGCCGCAGCGCGAGCCCGTGAGCAGGCTGCGTCCGGTCGCCGAACCGGCAGGCAACCCGTTGGCGCGCATCACGACGCTTCATCCCCGCAACTACAGCGAGGCGCGCACGATCGGGGAGCACTACCGCGACGGCACCCCGGTGATCCTGAACCTGACCGACATGGACGACGCGGACGCGAAGCGTCTCGTCGACTTCTCGGCCGGACTCGCGTTCGCTCTGCGCGGCTCCATGGACAAGATCACAAGCAGGGTGTTCCTTCTCTCACCGCCGAACGTTGACGTCACGGCGGAGGACCGCAGGAAGCTGGCCGAGGGCGGGTTCGGGAACCACGGTTAGAGTTGACCCGTGGCCCCCATCCTGCTCGTCATCTTCTACGTCCTGTTCGCGTTCTCCCTGTTCCTGACCGCGCGTGTCGTGGTCGAGATGGTGAGGACGTTCGCGAGGGATTGGCGCCCGGCGGGCGGCGTAGCCGTGACGCTCGAAACCGTATACACGGTCACCGACCCACCGGTCCGTGCGCTCCGTCGGGTGATCCCGACTGTGCGGATCGGGGGCGTCGGGCTGGACCTATCGATTATTGTGCTGTGGCTAGTCGTTATCATTCTGATGCGATTCGCAGATCCCAGGTGACGGGGAACCGTGGGATGACCGCAGCCCAGGAGTGCGAGAGGTGATCCGATGCCGTTGACCCCCGCTGACGTGCACAACGTCGCGTTCAGCAAGCCGCCGATTGGCAAGCGGGGCTACAACGAGGACGAGGTGGACGCGTTCCTCGACCTGGTTGAGGGCGAGCTGGCCCGCTTGATCGAGGAGAACAACGACCTCCGTCAGCAGGTCGAGCAGCTCGACCAGCAGCTCGAGACGTCGCGCGCCGACCTCGACGACGCGCGTGCGAAGGCTTCGTCCGCCCCGATGACGACCCGCATGCCGGTCGAGGAGCCGCGCCGCCTGGCGCCGGTCCCGCCGCCGTCGGTCATGGAGCAGACGTCCCCCGGTGGTGGCGGAGACCACCACGTGCAGGCCGCGAAGGTCCTGGGTCTCGCCCAGGAGATGGCGGACCGGCTGACCGGCG
The DNA here is from genome assembly GCF_050936595.1 of Lentzea sp. CA-135723. Classification (NCBI taxonomy): domain Bacteria; kingdom Bacillati; phylum Actinomycetota; class Actinomycetes; order Pseudonocardiales; family Pseudonocardiaceae; genus Lentzea; species Lentzea sp. CA-135723. Next base: position 7,585,478 of record NZ_JBNJMK010000001.1, read on the forward strand.
AGGCCAAGGCCGAAGCCGACGGCATGCTGTCCGAGGCCCGCACGAAGTCCGAGCAGCTGTTGTCCGAGGCTCGCGCCAAGGCCGACACGATGGTCAACGAGGCGCGCACGCGTGCCGAGACCATGCTCAACGACGCGCGGACGCGTTCGGAGACGCTGGAGCGGCAGGCCCGTGAGAAGGCCACCGCGCTGGACCGTGACGCGCAGCGCAAGCACGCTGAGGTGATGGGCAACATCACCCAGGAGAAGAACACGCTCGAGAAGCAGATCGACAAGCTGCAGACGTTCGAGCGCGAGTACCGCACGCGACTGAAGACGATGCTCGAGTCGTCCCTGCGCGACCTCCAGGACCGCGGCCCGGCCGCTCCGTCCGAGGGCCGCTCCCAGGGCTACTCCTTCGGCGCACGCGCCGAAGCGGGCTGAACTACTGTTCGCTAGGTGCTCTTCGTAGTTCTACTTCTGGTGCTGGCTGCCCTCGGGCTGCTCGTTCCTGCGCTGACCACGTCCGACACGATCTGGGCGTGGTCGTCCGTGGGCGCGAGCGTGCTCGCCGCCCTGGTCCTCGCTTGGGACTGGTGGCGGAGGCGACCGGGGGACCCCGCAGCCGACGCGCAGAGTGTAGATCAACAGGCTGTAGCTGATGATCAACGGGTAGTCGTAGCGGCAGAAGCCGACACGCCGCCCGCTGACGAGGAACCACCGGAAGAGGACACCGACGCGGCGGACCTGCTCGTCGTGGCCGATCTGGTGGACGAGGTCCGGGTGCTGGACGAGCGGCCCCGGTACCACCTGAGCTCGTGTTCCTGGCTTGCCGGGAGGCCCACGCTGGGCCTCCCGGTGCAGGAGGCACGGCAGTTGCAGTTCACGCCTTGCGCCTTGTGCACCCCTGATGCGGTGCTGGTGCGCAGGAGCCGTACCGCGTCGTGAGAGACGCGGTTCGATCACACCGCAGACGAACGGCTGTTCCGGCTCACGCCGCGCGCGTCAGCGCCGGTAGCTGAGCTTCGCCCGGAACGTGCTGTTCGGCTGGTCCAGGTAGTGGTGCTCGACGTTGCCGTCGAACTCCGAGATCCGGCCCCCGGCGTCGTAGGCGATGTGCGTGACGTCGAAGTCGCCCGCGTCGTCGTACCACCCGAAGCCCTTGTTCACGACCAGGACCCGCTGGTCCTCGAAGTGTCCTTCGCCGATGCGCTCACCGTCGTGGCGGAACAGCCTGATCTCGATGAAGTCCCACCCGTTGGCGGACTCGCCGTAGATCCGGATCGAGTTGTCCGGCGCCGGGAACTCGTGGACTCCCATGAGCGCGGGTGGCGTCCACGAGCCCGAACGGCCCTGGGTGGGCCACGCGCCGGGGTCGGAGTCCCAGATCAGGTAGTCGGTGTCGGCCGCGGTGGCCGGTGCGGCGGTGGCGACCAACAGGGCCGCGGCGAGCAGGGCGGCGCGCATCAGGCACCCCGCACGTAGTGGAACTTCGCGCGGAACGCGTTGTCAGGGCGATCGCCGCAGCGGTGTTCTACGGAACCGTCGAGGGCCAGGACGATGCCCTGCTCGTTGACGTCGAGGCGGTCGATCGTGAAGTCGGCCGCGTTGTCGTAGCAGCCGAGGCCCGCGCTGATGATCAGGGCTTTCTGGTCGGTGTAGGTGCCCGTGGTGATCGGGTTGCCGTCGTGGCGGAAGAGTTCGACCACGTGGTAGGTCCCTGCCCGCTCGACGTCGATGTGCAGGTTGTTGTCGTCCCACGGCCGCCGGCTGACGATGAACTCCGCCTGTGGCGCCGACCAGTCGCCGCTGGTGGCGGTGACCGGGAAGGCGCCCGCCTCTGCGTCGAACACGAACCTCGACGGCTCGCCGGCGGAGGCGACACCCGCCCCCAGAACGAGAAGTGCGCAGGTCAAAGCAACGACACGCATCTGATCCCCCAGAAGAGATGGTCTCTGTGGGGCCAGTCTCGCGGAGATCGGGACGCTCAGGCCATGCGTGCTTCTACTCAGAGCACGATCGGGCGGGCGCCGTGGGCCGTCACGAGGCCTGGGAGGCGCTCACGGCTCGTGACGACGACTCGGCAGCGTGGGGTGCCCGGTAGTAGTGGCACGACCTGCGCGGTGTTGGCGGCGTTGTCGAGCACGATCAGCATTTGGCGGTCGGCGAGCAACGTGCGGTAGAGCGCTGTCTGCGCGTGTGGCTCCGGTGGGATGTTGTCGGTGCCCAACGCCGTGATGAACTCCCGCACGACGTCGGCCGGGTCGGAGTCGGCCAGGTCCACGAACAGCTGGCCGTCCGGGTAGCCGGAGACGTGCGCGTGTGCCCAGTGCAGTGCCAGCCGCGTCTTGCCGGACCCAGGCGGTCCGGTGATCGTCACGATCGGTCCGTCCAGGTCGAGGGCTGCGAGCTCGGCCGTCCTGCCGGTGAAGTCCGATGGGGCGGCGGGGAGTTGGCGCGGATTCCACTGAGGACGCAGGGAGGCGTGCAGGTCGCGCAACGCCGGACCGGGGTCCAGGCCCAGTTCGTCCGCCAACCGATTGCGCAGCCTTGAGTAGTAGGCGAGCGCATCGGTGCGTTGGCCGGCGCCGATCAGGGCGCGCATCAGTTGCCCCGCGAGGCGTTCGTCCAGTGGGCGAAGGGACGTGCGGGCGGTGAGGTCGGCGATGAGGGTGGAGTTTTCGCCCGACGCCAGGCGTGCGTCGGTGTGGTCGAGTTCGGCCGCCGTTATCTCGCCTGCCAACGCCTCGCGCAACGAGTCGAACCACGCGCCGTGCAGGCCCGAGAACGGTTCGCCGCGCACGAGTGAGAGGGCCTCGTCTGGCCGTCCGAGTGCCACGAGAGAGCGGAACCGGTGCAGATCGATGGACGCGGGATCGGCCTCCAGCACGTAACCACCGGAGCGGCGCACGATCGGCACGCCGGCCAGCGCTGCCCGCAACCTCGACACGTAGCTGTAGAGCGCGGCCTTCGCCTGCCGCGGCGGCGCGTCACCCCACACCCGCGCCAGCAGCTTGTCGACGCCTACGACCTGGTTGACGTCCACCAGCAGCACGGCCAGCACGCTCAGCTGCCGTGCGTGCCCCACGTCGACGAGGTCAGCGCCGGAACGGACCTCAGGTGCGCCGAGGAGGGAGAACTTCACCGGTCCAGGAACAGCAACGTGATCAGCAACGCCAGCAGCACCAGGTCCACCACGATGCCCTTGGGCTTCGAGTCGTACCGCAGGCGCGTCACGGTGGCGCCGACCATCAGCAGCCCGAGCCCGACCGTGGCCGCGTGCGCCACCCACTCCCAGCTGACCAGCCCGACCACCAGGCCGGCCGCGCCCGCCCACTCCAGCGCGCCGATGGTGCGCCACAGGGCCGGGTTCATCCGGAAGTGGTCGCGGGCCTCGAGTGACGCCTTCGCGCCGAACAGCTTGCCCGCGCCCGTCGCCACGAACAGCACGGCCAGCAAGATCGACAACGCGATGGTCAACGTCATCGGGCGAGCATACGGTTTGCGCCTGCGGTTACCCTGTAACTCACAGGCACCGATCCGGCCATCACCGGGGAGCCTCCGGAAGAACGGGCGCAAGCCTCAGTAGAACCGGACGGGACCGGCCCGTCACAGCCGAAGAACGAGAGGCTCGCCCTTCAGGGCGGGCAAGCGGGGTGGTACCGCGGCAGGCCGAGCCACATCGGCGTGTCGTCCTCGCGTGTCCAGCGTGACGCGAGGAGCAGTGGAGATGGCCTACCCCAGGGCCGGTGCGCACGAGGTCCCGGCACAGCCGTCCTTTCCGAACCTTGAGCAGGGCGTGCTCGGGTACTGGAAGGACGACGAGACCTTCCAGGCGAGCATCGACCGCAACCCGGCCGGTGAGCACGGCGAGAACGAGTTCGTCTTCTACGACGGCCCGCCGTTCGCGAACGGCCTGCCGCACTACGGGCACCTGCTGACCGGCTACGTCAAGGACGTGGTGCCGCGCTACCAGACGATGCGCGGCAAGCACGTCGAGCGCCGGTTCGGCTGGGACACGCACGGCATGCCCGCCGAGTACGAGGCGGAGAAGCAGCTCGGCATCACGCAGAAGCACGAGATCGACGAGCTCGGCATCGAGAAGTTCAACGAGGCGTGCCGCACGTCCGTGTTGCAGTACACGGACCAGTGGCGCGACTACGTGACGCGCCAGGCTCGCTGGGTCGACTTCGACAACGACTACAAGACGCTCGACCTCGACTACATGGAAAGCGTCATGTGGGCGTTCAAGGCCTTGTGGGACAAGGGCTTGATCTACGAGGGCTTCCGGGTGCTCTGGTACTGCTGGCGCTGCCAGACGCCGTTGTCCAACACCGAGACCAAGATGGACGACGCCTACCGCGACCGGCAGGACCCCGCCGTCACGGTGGCGCTGCGCCTCGAGTCCGGCGAGAATGCCCTGGTCTGGACGACCACGCCGTGGACGCTGCCGAGCAACCTGGCCGCGGCCGTGCACCCGGACGTCGACTACGTGACGGTCGTGGGTTCGGACGGCGACAAGTACCTGCTGGCCGAGGCCCGCGTCGCGGCGTACGCGCGTGAGCTGGGCGAGGAACCCGAGGTCGTCGCCCGCTACAAGGGCTCGGACCTGGTCGGCAAGAAGTACCTGCCGCCGTTCGACTTCTTCGCAGGCCGCGAGAACGCGCACCAGGTCCTGACGGCCGACTACGTCACCACCGACGACGGCACGGGCATCGTCCACATCGCACCGGCGTTCGGTGAGGACGACAAGGTCGTGACGGACGCGGCGGGCATCGAGGTCGTCGTGCCGGTCGGACCGGACGGCAAGTTCACCGCGGAGGTCGCGCCGTACCAGGGCGTGCACGTCTTCGAGGCGAACAAGCTGATCATCCGCGACCTCAAGGACGCGGGCCTGCTGCTGCGCCACGAGACCTACGACCACCCGTACCCGCACTGCTGGCGCTGCCAGAACCCGCTGATCCAGCGCGCGCTGTCGGCGTGGTTCGTCGCGGTCACGCAGTTCAAGGACCGGATGGTCGAGCTCAACCAGCAGATCAACTGGGTGCCGGGCCACATCAAGGACGGCCAGTTCGGCAAGTGGCTCGAGAACGCGCGCGACTGGAACATCTCGCGCAACCGGTACTGGGGCTCGCCGCTGCCCGTGTGGACCTCGGACAACCCCGAGTTCCCCCGCACGGACGTGTACGGGTCGCTGGACGAGCTGGAACGCGACTTCGGCGTGCGCCCGGACAACCTGCACCGGCCGTTCATCGACGAGCTGACCCGGCCGAACCCGGACGACCCGTCCGGCCGGTCGACCATGCGCCGGATCCCGGACGTGCTCGACTGCTGGTTCGAGTCGGGCTCGATGTCGTTCGCGCAGGTGCACTACCCGTTCGAGAACGCCCAGTGGTTCGAGGAGCACTACCCCGGGAACTTCATCGTCGAGTACAACGGGCAGACGCGTGGCTGGTTCTACACGCTGCACGTGCTCGCGACGGCGTTGTTCGACCGGCCCGCGTTCCGCGACTGCGTGGCGCACGGGATCGTGCTCGGTGACGACGGCCAGAAGATGTCCAAGTCGCTGAAGAACTACCCGGACGTCAACGAGGTCTTCGACCGCGACGGCTCGGACGCCATGCGCTGGTTCCTCATGGCGTCGCCGATCCTGCGCGGTGGCGACCTGGTCGTGACCGAGCGCGGCATCCGCGACGCGGTGCGCCAGGCCGTCCTGCCGCTGTGGAACTCCTGGTACTTCCTGGCGTTGTACTCCAACGCCGCAGGGAAGGAGGGCACGTGGCGCGTCGACTCGAAGAACGTGCTCGACCGGTACGCGCTGGCGAAGACGCACGACCTGGTCCGCGACGTCCAGGCCGCCATGGACGTCTACGACATCTCCGGTGCGTGCCAGCTGGTGCGCGAGTACCTGGAGGTGCTGACGAACTGGTACGTGCGCCGGTCGCGGCAGCGGTTCTGGGACGGCGAGCAGGACGCGATCGACACCCTGCACACCGTGCTGGAGGTCGTCACGCGCGTGGCGGCGCCGTTGCTGCCGTACACGACCGAGGTCGTGTGGCGCGGGCTGACCGGCGGCCGTTCCGTGCACCTGACGGACTTCCCGTCGGTGTCGGACGTGCCGGCGGACGACGCGCTGGTGGCGGCGATGGACGAGGTCCGCGACGTGTGCTCGACGGCGTTGTCGCTGCGCAAGGGCAACAAGCTGCGCGTGCGCCTGCCGCTGGCACGCCTCACGGTCGCCTCGCCGGTGGCGGGCTCGCTGGAGGACTTCGCCGAGATCGTGCGCGACGAGGTCAACGTCAAGGAGGTGTCGCTGTCCACCGACGTCGACACCTACGGGCAGTTCCAGCTGGTCGTGAACGCGCGCGCGGCCGGGCCGAGGCTCGGCCCGAACGTGCAGAAGGTCATCAAGGCCGTCAAGGCCGGCGACTGGTCCGAAGTGGACGGTCGAGTGGTGGCCGCCGGCGTCGAGCTGTTCGAGGGCGAGTACGAACAGCGCCTGGTGGCAACGGATCCCGCCGCCACGGCCGCGCTGCCGGGTGGTGCCGGTGTCGTCGTGCTCGACACGGTCGTGACGCCGGAGCTGGAGGCCGAGGGGCTCGCGCGCGACCTGGTGCGCGTGGTGCAGCAGGCCCGCAAGGACGCTCAGCTCGACGTGTCCGACCGGATCACGCTGACGCTGGACCTGCCGGACGAGGTGCGTTCCGCGGTGGAGCCGCACCTGCCGTTCGTGCAGTCGGAGACGCTGACGTCGTCGGTGGTGTTCGGCGAGGGCACCGCCGAGGGCTCGGTCGGTGACGGCGTCAAGGTCAAGGTCGCGGTCGCCAAGGCGTAAGTACGGCGCTACGGGGCGGCGTGGTGGGTTTCCCACCGCGCCGCCTTTTTGCATGCAACACCTCGTGCCGAGGCGGGCACCTCCAGGCGAACGGTCGATCTCTTCGAGATGGGGTGGCACGTGGTTTCTGGGGGATGGCGCCTGGCGGCAGGCGTCGCGGTGCTGATGTCGAGTGCGTTGGTCGCACCCGTCGCCGCACAGGCGGACACGGGGTGCGAGTGGATCAGGACGGACGTGACTTTTCCCGCCGGGGTGCGGCCGGGCGGCCTTCTCATCGGTGAGGGCGACTGGATGACGTCGACCAACTGGAGTGCGACGGCTGTCGTCTGGCACCAGGAGGTACCGGCGACGGTGGTGTTCCCGGAGGTGCGGGGCGTTTACGACATCACCGGGGACGGTGTGTTGCTCAGCAGCGGTGAGAGCGGGTTGTGGCGAGGCGGGGAGAAGCTCGAGCCGCTGCCCGGCGGGCCGCGTCCGGCGGCACGCGCGATGAACGCCGGCGGTGACGTCGTCGGCAGATCGGGCGACGCGCTGGTGGTGTGGCCTGCCGGGTCCACCTCGCCGCGGGTGCTCGAAGGCACCGACGACGGCCGCAAGTGGTGGGCGACCGGGATCGACGACGCGGGCAACGTCATCGGACAGGTCGACGGGGAGCAGGACAGCGGTTACGTGTGGGGTCCGCAGGGTGGGCGGACCGAACTCCAGCCGTTGGAGGGACACGACGAGGCGTCACCGAGTCTGGTCCACGACGGCCGCGTCTACGGGACGTCGGTGCTGAGCGGTTCCCAGGTCGCGGTCGAGTGGGACCTGAACGGCGAGATCGTCCGCACCTTGCCCGGTGGTGGTGCCGCCGTGGCCGCCAACGACGCGGGCGACCTGCTGATGCGGGGTGAGTCGTTGGTGTTGCGCGGGAACGGCCGGGTCGACCCGTTGCCCTCCGACGTGTTCCCGGACGTGCTCACCGAGAGCGGTGACGTGTTCGGGGGCCGCTACTTCGACGGTCCTGTGAAGCTGCGCTGCTCCTGACGCTTCATCGCCACGCCGACCACCCGCCGCACCAGCCGGACCCACGGGGACCACCGGGCCGGTGCGGCGGGTTCGTGTCCGGCCGCGCGTTCGAACCCGTCGAACAGGTCCTCGATGCACGCGTCGTGCAGCCACCGGACCACCAGCACCCAGCGCAGCCACGGCACGAGCCCGAAGTCGCCGACCAGCTCGTGCCGGATGACGTCGCCCGACGCCGAGAGCGTGTGCGACCCGGTGAGCCGGGTGAACTCGAAGGTGATCGACTCGCCGGGGACGAAGGCCGTGCAGCGGTACCGGATCGGGCCGTGCCCGCCGTCCGCGCCGACACCCAGCGGCCGGTCGAACTCCTGCCTGCCCCACGCGGGCGGCCAGAGCTCCTGGATCCGGTCGACGAACGGGCCCGCGGGCACGCCGAGATCGCGGGTGTGGACGTTCCTGACCATGAGAAGTCCCCTTCCATACGCTGCCGTATGTTCGACAAACGTACGGTAGCGTATGGAAGCGTGGTGCGGCGGAATCGTGACGACTGGACTGAGATAGCGCTGAGAGCGTTGGCCGAGGGCGGGCTGAACGCCGTGGCGATCGAGCCGCTCGCGGCCAGAGCCGGGGCCACGAAAGGCAGCGTCTACCACCACTTCCCGAACCGCGAGGCGTTGCTGCAGGCGACGGTCGAGCGGTGGGAGCGGGAGCACACCGAGAAGGTCATCGAGCTCGTGGAGTCCGAGCGGACGCCGGAGGACAAGCTCCGCACGCTCTTCGCCACGGTGCTCGACCGCGGCCGCAAGGGGTCGGTCGAGATGGCGTTGCAGGCCGCCGCCCAGCACGAGGTGATCGCACCGGTGCTCCAGCGCGTCACGGAGAAGCGGCTGACGTACCTGACCGAGCTGTTCCGGCAGCTGGGGTTCAGGAAGGCCCAGGCGAGGAAGCGCGCGTTGATCGCGTTCAGCCTCTACCTGGGCCAGGCGCAGATGCAGCAGACCCTGCCCGGCCTCGTCGAACCGGTGCTCGACGAGGCCGTGCAGGTGCTCATCGCGAAGTGATCAGGCCGCGGTGGCCCACAACGTCGAGGCGATCACGTCCGCGTTGCGGTCGAGCGCCGTGGCGTTGACGTTCGCCGTGGTGTCGCAGGAGCGGTGGTAGCAGCGGTCGAAGGCCTGGCCCGCCGTGCCGCCCCACTTCGAGGCCTGCGCCGAGGTCTTGATGCCCTCGGCGCCGGTGAAGGTGCCGCCGGTCGGGATGCCCGCGCGGGCGAACGCCGCGTGGTCGGAGCGGCCGCCGACGTTCGTCAGCTCGGTCTGGACGCCCAGCGCCGTGAAGCCCGCCTGCAGCCGCTGCGTCAGCGCCGCCGAACCAGTGGGCTGGCCGGAGGAGCTGTAGACGAAGTAGCCGGGGTTGGGCGAGCCCGTCATGTCGAAGTTCAGGTACGCCTTGATCTTCGACTTCTCGGTCGACGACAGGGAGTTCACGTAGTACGTCGAGCCGACGAGGCCTAGCTCCTCCGCGCCCCACCAGCCGAACCGCAGGTGCTTGGTCGGCTGGAAACCGGTGGCCTTCACCTGGAGCGCGATCTCCAGGATCGACGCCGAGCCGGTGCCGTTGTCGTTGATGCCGGGGCCCGCCGAGACGCTGTCGAGGTGGCCGCCGACCATCACGACGTTGTTCGCGTCACCGCCGGGGTAGTCGGCGATCAGGTTGTAGCCCGTCGCGCCGTTCGAGGTGAACGACTGGACGCGCGTGGTGTAGCCGGCCGCGTCGAGCTTGCTCTTCACCCAGTTGATCGAGGCCAGGTACCCCGGTCGTCCGTGTGCGCGGTTGCCGCCGTTGGAGTTGGCGATGGACTGGAACTGGTTCAGGTGAGCTTGTACGTTCGCGACGTTGATGTTGGGCGCCGCCAGTGCCGCGGGCGCCGCCGCCTGCGCCGCCGTGGTTCCGGTCACCATCAAGGCGGCCGCCAGCGCGATCAGGATCCTCATGGTTCAACTCCGTGCAGGGTAGGGATTGAGCCACTGATCAACATGCTCCGCCGCGCATGGACTCGCTAGGGGCGAACGGTGGGAGTTGTTAACGCGTCCGGTTCGTCGGAATCGAGGGTGATCAACCAGAATGGTCCAGGTGGGTGACGTCACGGTCGTTCTGGGCATCGGCGCCGCCGTGCTGCTGATCTCGGTGATCGCGGTGCGCGTGTCGACGCGGCTCGGGCTGCCCTCGCTCCTGCTCTACCTCGGCATCGGCGTGCTGCTCGGCGAGTCCGTCGCGGGCATCAAGTTCGACGACGCCGACCTCACCCAGTCGCTCGGCATCGCGGCCCTCGTGCTGATCCTGACCGAGGGCGGCATCACGACCCGGTGGAACGCCGTCAGGTCGTCGCTGTGGCTCGGCGTCGCACTGTCCACAGTGGCCGTCGCGGTCAGCGTCGCGGTGACCGGGACGGCGCTGCACTTCCTGCTGGGCCTCGACTGGCGGATGGCGTTGCTGTGGGGCGCTGTGCTGTCGTCCACGGACGCGGCCGCCGTCTTCAGCGTGCTGCGCTCGTTAGGCGTTGGGGCACGGCTGACTGGCGCGCTCGAGCTGGAGTCCGGTCTCAACGACGCGCCCGTCTACATCGCCGTCGTGCTGCTGGCCTCGTCGGACCAGATCTCCTGGACCGCTCCGCTGCTGGTGCTCTACGAACTGGGCGCGGGCGCGGTGATCGGCGTCGCACTCGGGTTCCTCGGCGGCGCGGGGCTGAGACGCGCGGCGCTGCCGTCCACCGGTCTGTACCCGCTCGCCACGGTGGCGGTGTGCGTGCTGGCCTACACGGCGGGCGACCTCGTGCACGCCTCCGGCTTCCTCGCCACGTACGTCGCCGCGCTGGTCCTCGGCAACGCCCGCCTGCCGCACCGCGCCGACACCCTCTCGTTCGCCGAAGGCCTCGGCTGGCTCGCCCAGATCGGCCTCTTCGTGCTCCTCGGCCTCTACGCCTCCCCGCAACGGCTGCTCGACGTGCTGTTCCCCGCGCTGGTCGCGGGCGTGGTGCTGACGTTCGTGGCGCGGCCGCTGTCGGTGGTGCTGGCCTCGTTGCCGTTCAAGGTGCCGTGGCGGGAACAGGCGTTCCTCTCCTGGTCGGGGCTCAGAGGTGCCGTGCCGATCGTGTTCGCGCTGATCCCGTTGATCCAGGGCGTGGAAGGCGCGCGGCAACTGGTCGACGTGGTGTTCCTGCTGGTCATCGTGCTGACGATCGTGCAGGGCACGACGCTGCCGTTCCTCGCGCGACGGCTCGGCCTGGTGAAGGCGGGGGAGGCGCTGGAGGTCCAGGTCGACTCGTCCCCGCTCGACGAGCTCGGCGCGGAGCTGCTCCAGGTGCACATCCAGCGCGGCTCGAAGCTGCACGGCGTCTACATGTCCGAGCTGCGGCTGCCGAGCGGCGCCACGGTCAGCCTCGTGGTGCGCTCGGGGAAGAGTTTCACGCCACAGCCGACGACCAGGCTGCAGACCGACGACCAGTTGCTCATCGTCACCACCGAGGAGACGCGCGACGCCGCTGAGCGGCGCATACGTGCCGTCGACCGGGCCGGCCGCTACGCCAGGTGGAAGGGCGAGACCGGCGACTAGTCGGTCTCCGAGGCTTCTCACGATGTGATCGGGGTGTCGACGCGGCGGTCACCCTCCGCTAACGTCGTCGGCAGGTCATGAGAGCCAGCGTCAAGCCCAAGCTTGCTGGCCGGCAACCCTCCAACCGCGGTGGGGTGCCCTTGGTGAGGACCTGGTCCGGCGCGCAGGGCGCCGGTCAAGCGCGGGCCTCCACACGAAGGCCCCTGGCCTCGGAGGCAGCTCGATGACGCTCGCGATCACCCCCAGCACCACCACTGCGGTTCCGGCTGTCGTCGGCGCTGACCTGCGCGTTCCGCTGGTCACCGGAGAGCGCGTCACCTACGCCAACCTCGACCACGCGGCTTCGGCGCCCTGTCTGCAGGAGGTGCGCGACGCCGTCGACGAGCTGCTGCCCTGGTACGCCAGCGTGCACCGCGGCGCCGGGTTCGCCTCGCAGGTCTCGACCCGCGTGTACGAGCAGGCCCGCGACCGCATCCGCCGGTTCGTCGGGGCGCGTTCGTCCGACGCCGTCGTGTTCACCCGCAACACCACGGACTCGCTGAACCTGTTGGCGCGCAGCGTTCCCCGCAACACCGCCGTCGTCCTGTTCGACAGCGAGCACCACGCCGCGCTGCTCCCCTGGAGGGGTCCGCACGTCCAGCGCGTTCCTGCACCGTCTTCGTCCGGCGCCGCAGTTGTCGCGCTGGACCGGGCTCTTGCCGCCGCCCCGGTCGGCCCGAGGCTCGTGATCGTCACCGGGGCGTCCAACGTCACGGGGGAGCTGTGGCCGGTCGCCGAGCTCGCGAAGGTCGCCCGCCGCCACGGCGCGCGCATCGCGCTCGACGCGGCCCAGCTCGCCCCGCACCGCCCGATCGACGTGCGTGAGCTGGACGTCGACTACATCGCGTTCTCCGGCCACAAGATCTACGCCCCGTTCGGCGCCGGTGTGCTGGTCGGCCGCGCGGACTGGCTCCAGCAGGCCCAGCCGTACCTGGTCGGCGGCGGCGCCACGTCCAAGGTGACCGACCACGGCGACCGCCTCGGCGTGGCCTGGTCCGCGGTGCCCGAGCGGCACGAGGCCGGCAGCCCGAACGTCGTCGGCGTGCACGCCCTGGCCGCGGCCTGCGAGATCCTGTCGCGGCACTGGGAGCAGACCGTCGCGCACGAGCAGGAGCTGCTCGCCCGCCTGCGCGAGGGCCTGCGCACGATCCCCGGCTTCCGCGAGCTGAAGATCCTCGGCGACGCGGACAAGGTCGGGGTCGTGAGCTTCACGGTCTCCGGCTTCGACGCGGGCTTCCTCGCCGCCGCGCTGTCCGCCGAGTACGGCATCGGCGTGCGGGACGGAGCGTTCTGCGCGCACGTGATCGTGGGCCGCCTGGTCAAGCAGGTCGGCTCGCACGAGGAACGCGCCGTGCGGGCGTCGATCGGCCTCGGCACCACGGCCGAGCACGTCGACCGGCTGGTGGCCGCGTTGCGCGTGCTGGTCACCGAAGGCCCGAGGTGGAGCTACACCCAGCAGGACGGCCGCTGGGTGCCCGAGGACGACGGCCGAACCCTGCCGCCGTTCCTCGCGTAGTCCCTGTAGTGGACAATGACCTGGTGAGTGACGAGTCCAAGGCCGAGGAGAAGGCCGCTGACAAGCCTGCCGAAGAGCAGGTCAGCGAGCCCGAGACGGTCGCGACTCCGGTGATCGAGGCGCCTGACGCCGAGGAGGGGCCCAAGCCGTCTCCGGCGAAGGCGGAGGACGACGAGGACGAGGGTTTCTCGTTCACGGGTTCGCTGCCCGAGCTGAAGACGAAGCTCCTCGCGGCCCTGGCGGCCGTCGTGCTGGCCCTGGACGTGCTCACGAAGGTCGTGTCCGTGGCGTTCCTGGAGGACGCCGACCCGATCCAGCTGTTCGGCGGCGTGCTCTACCTGACGTTCGTGCGCAACCCCGGTGCCGCGTTCGGCATGGGCGAGGGCATGACGTGGGTGCTCGCGCTGATCGCCATGGGCGTCGCCGGGTTCATCTACTGGATCTCGCGCAACCTCCGCTCCCAGGGCTGGGCCGTCGGCCTCGGCCTGGTGCTCGGCGGTGCCGTCGGCAACCTCGCCGACCGGCTCTTCCGCGAGCCCGGCCCGATGCGCGGCCACGTCGTGGACTTCCTGTCGCTGTTCGACCCGTACGGCCGGGTGTGGCCGGTGTTCAACGTCGCGGACATGGCGATCGTGGGCGGTGGCGCGACGATCATCGTGCTCGCGTTGCTGCGCCACGACTACGACGGCACCGTGCACAAGGACGATCCCGAGCCGCCCGTCGCCGAACCGGTGCCGGCGCAGGACGACCTCCAGGAAACGAAGTAGCAACCCGGCGCCGCGAGGCGTCCCAGAGCAAGTGAAAGTCGAGGCCCCGCGCGTGAGCGGATACCGAACGCTGCCGATTCCCGACGGTCTGGACGGCATGCGCGTCGACGCCGGCCTCGCGAAACTGCTCGGCCTGTCCCGCACCGCCGTCGCGGCCATCGCCGACGCCGACGACGTGCTGGTCGACGGCCGGGTCGTGGGCAAGTCCGACCGGCTGACCGCCGGGGCGATGCTGGAGATCACGCTGCCCGCGCCGCCGCAGCCGATCACCGTCCAGGCGATCCCCGTCGAGGGCCTGGAGATCATCCACGAGGACGAGGACATCATCGTCGTCGACAAGCCCGTCGGCGTCGCCGTGCACCCGTCGCCCGGCTGGACCGGCCCGACCGTCGTGGGCGGGCTCGCCGCCGCCGGTCACCGCGTGGCCACGTCCGGTGCCGCCGAACGCCAGGGCGTCGTGCACCGGCTCGACGTCGGCACGACCGGCGTGATGGTGGTCGCGAAGTCCGAATCCGCTTACTCAGCTTTGAAGCACGCCTTCAAAGAGCGGACCGTCGACAAGGTCTACCACGCGATCGTGCAGGGCCACCCGGACCCGATCAAGGGCACCATCGACGCGCCGATCGACCGTCACCCGAAGCACGACTACAAGTTCGCGGTGATGAACTCCGGCAAGCCGTCCATCACGCACTACGAGGTGATGGAGGCGTTCCGCGCCGCCTCTCTCGTCGAGGTGCACCTGGAAACCGGCCGCACGCACCAGATCCGCGTGCACTTCTCCGCGCTGCACCACCCGTGCGTGGGCGACCTGACGTACGGCGCCGACCCGACGCTGGCCAAGCGCCTGGGCGTGACGCGGCAGTGGCTGCACGCGCACCAGCTCGGGTTCCACCACCCCGGCACCGGCGAGTGGGTCACGTTCACGTCCGCCTACCCGGAAGACCTCGCGACGGCGCTGGAGAAGCTGCGCGACGAAGGCTGATTGCGTCTGGGTAAATCACCGGTTGATGACATTGCACTTGATGTTAATCGGTGTGCTCAATAGCGTTTGAGCCATGCACCTGACCATCCTCGCGGCCTCGGGCCGCACCGGTTCCGCCCTCACCCGCCAGGCCCTCGACCGCGGCCACACCGTCACCGCGATCGCCAGGGACATCTCGCGCATCGCCCTCGACCACCCGAACCTCTGGAAGGTCGCGGGCGACGTGAGCGGTCCGCTGACCATCGATCCCGACTCGGTGGTCCTGTCCGGCCTCGGCGCCGACACCCCCGGCGTGCTGCTCGCCGGCGCCCAGGCCGTCGTCGCCGCGGGGCCGAGCCGGATCATCTGGCTCGGCGCGTACGGCACGGGTGCCTCGGCCGAGGCGGCGGGGGAGGGCGCCGCGGTGCTGTGGAAGTTCTTCGGCGACCGCATCCCGGACAAGGTGGCGGCCGACTACGCCGTCCTCACCGCCGGTGGCACCGTCTTCCACGCGGGTGTCCTGACCGACGAGCCCGCGGGTCCCGGCCGGGTGGTCGGCCTGGACGAGGCGCCGCCGTTCGACCTGGGCGCGAAGATCAGCCGCGAGACCGTGGCCGCCGCGATGCTGGACGAGGCCGAGCACCCGCGCTTTCCCGGCGCCGTCGCTCTGCCGCTAGCGGGCTAGCACCTCTCCGAGCGTCTCCCTGACCTGCTCGCGCAACCACGCGTGGGCAAGATCGGAGTCGTAGCGCTGGTGCCAGTTGCAGTTGATCGGCGCCTCCGGTGACGCGACCGGCAACGGCCGCGTGACCAGCCCGAACGCCTCGATCAACGGCCTGCACAGGATCGTCGTGGTGGTGACCAGCGCGTCACCGGCCGCCGCGATCTGCAACGCCGAGTGCACCGTCGCCACCGTCGCGATCACCTTGCGCCGCAACCCTTCCCGCTCCAGCACCTCGTCGATCGGCGCGCTGAACCGACCACGCCGTGACACCAGCACATGCGGATAGGCCGCATACGCGCGCAGATCCAGTTCGGCACCCGGATGCCCACGCCGCATCACCACGGCGAGCGGATCGGTCCCGAGCGTCTCCGACCGGAACTCCGGCAGTTCCGGCGCACCACCCCCGAGTTCGAGATCCACCCGGCCGTGCCGCAGGTCGTCGGTGTCGCCGGACTGCTCGGCCAGCACCCGCAACCGCACCCCGGGGGCCGCTGCGGCGATCCGCCCGACCAGCGCGGGCACCACCGAGGAGGCGAGGGCGTCGTGACACCGCACCGTGAACGTCCGCTCCAACTTCGAGATGTCCAGCTCACGGCTGGGAGCCAGCACGGCGTTGGCCTCCCGCACGAGCCGGCGCACCTCCTCGGCGATCCCGAGGGCGTACGGCGTGGGCGTCATCGTGTGGCCCGTCCGCACGAGGATGTCGTCGCCGGTGACCTTCCGGATCCGCCCGAGCGTCCGGCTGACCGCGGGCGACGACAGGTGCAGCCGTTCCGCCGCCCCCATCACGCTGCCCTCCTCGAGCAGGGCGTCCAGCACGACCAGCAGGTTCAGATCCGCTTGCATACCGCAATCTTGGAGGAAGCCATGATCACCGCAACTGTCGCCGCCGTTCGCGCCGCCGGCGCCCGCATGCTGAAGCGCTACTCGACCGAGTCCCGCACCAGCTCCCTCGCCGAGATCATCGCCGCCGTCGAAGCCAACGACGCCGCCGTCGCCGACCTCCTCAGGCCCGCCCTCGCCGAGATCAACCCCGAAGCCCGCTGGCTCGACGACGAACACGGCTCCGGCCCGCTGCCTGCCGGCGAGTGGTGGCTGATCGACCCGGTCGGCGGCAACATGAACGCCGTCCACGGCATGACCGACTGGAACATCGGCGTCAGCCTCGTCCGCGACGGCCGCCCGGTGCTCGCCGTCCTCTACTTCCCGCTGTTCGACGAGATGTTCACCGCCACCGAGGGCGGCGGCGCGTTCCTCAACGGCGTCCGCATCAGCGTGTCGGACAAGACGGAGCTGAACGGTGCCCTGGTCGGCACCGGCCAGGCCCAGCCGGGCCAGGGCCCGGAGATGGCCGACCGGGTGGGCGCCTCGTACGCCGCGATGGCGAAGCACGCCCTCTACGTGCGCATCTCGGTCCCCGTCACGCACCAACTGGCCCAGGTCGCGGCCGGACGCATGGACGCGCACTGGCAGTACGACAACGTGCGCGCGCACGCCTCAGGTGTGTTGTTGGTGCAGGAGGCAGGCGGCGCGGTCACGGACCTCGACGGCAAGCCGTGGGACCTGACCACGCGTGAGTACCTGGCGGCCGCACCCGGCGTGCACGCGCAGGCGCTGGAAGTGCTGGCCTAGTCCTCGACGGTCCACACGAGCGTGTTGAGGTCGACCTCGGGCCGCACGCTCCACCGGACCTGGATGATCTCGGTCGTCTCCGGCAGCACGAACACGCTGTGCCCGCCGGCGGTCTCACCGGGCTGCACGCCGAGCTTGTGCGCGGGCCGCGACGACAGCGACACGGGCGCCTTCGTCACGGTCTCGCCGGTCTTCGTCACGAGCACCAGGTACATGTCCGGCAGCGACGTGTACGCGACCTGCGAGGTGTTGGTCACCTCGGTGTGCACGACCACGGCCCGTTCGCCCTCGGCCAGCTTGTAGCCGGCGGCGGTGAACAGGAAGTCGGCCGGGTCGACGACCTCGACCAGCTGGATCGACAGGCGGGCGCCCTCGAGGCTGTCCGCCTCCAGCGCCGAGCCGATCTTGCCGGTCCGCGACACGACGGGCTTGGGCTGCGGCTGGTCCGCGCGCACCCAGCCCGCGGACTGGGGCGGGCCCCACGTGGCCTGGGGCGGCGGCTGCTGCGCGGGGAACGGCTGGCTGATCGGGCCCTGCGGACCGTACGGCTGCTGCTGCACGGGGTGCGGCCCGCTCTGGTGCACGGCGTACGGGCCGGACGGCGGCGGACCCATGTAGTTGCCGTACGCGGCGGCGTTCGCCAACGCCCTGCGCAGGCCGTTCGGGTCGCACTCCACGCCCACCAGCAACGGCAGGCCGCTGCCCGAGAGCGTGATCAGGCGCATGGCGGCCTCGCGCGGGTCCATGCCCAGGCGCTGGGCGATCTCGTGCACGGCGGCGCGGCCGGACTCGGCGAGAACGGCGAGCAGGCGAGCGTCTACGGGATCGGGGGCCACCACCCGAAGAACGCTACCCGCCGCTCATGATCCTCGCGCCACCGCCCGCCGGATCGAGATCAAGGCGACAACTCCGGCGGCGTCACCTGGTCGTTCGGCCCCTAGAGCGTGGCGCGGACATGAGCGGTCCTTTCAGGCTGTAGGGTTGTCTGGCGCTAGGACGTGACAGTCCCTTGTTCGCGCCAAAACGCTTGCTACACAAGGGGGTTGCCCGTGGCGGACTCGTTTGTGCACCTGCACGTGCACACCGAGTACTCGATGCTCGACGGCGCGGCCAAGGTCGCCCCGCTGTTCGAGGAGGCGGGCCGGCTCGGCATGACGGCGGTCGGCATGAGCGACCACGGCAACATGTACGGGTCCGACGAGTTCTACCAAACGGCGATGAAGACCGGCATCAAGCCGATCATCGGCATCGAGGCCTACCTCGCCCCGCACAACCGCCTGCACAAGAAGCCGGTCGCCTGGGGCGACCCCGGCCAGCGCGGCGACGACATCTCCGGTGCCGGCGCCTACACCCACATGACGATGTGGGCGCGCAACGCCGACGGCCTGCGCAACCTCTTCCGGCTGCACACCGAGGCGAGCAAGACGGGCTACTACTACAAGCCCCGGATGGACCGCGAGCTCGTCGCGGAGCACGCGAGCGGCATCATCGCGACGACCGGCTGCCCGTCCGGCGAGGTGCAGACCCGGCTGCGGCTCGGGCAGGTCGACGAGGCGTTCAAGGCCGCTGCCGACTACCAGGAGATCTTCGGCAAGGAGAACTTCTTCCTGGAGCTGATGGACCACGGCCTGGAGATCGAGACCAGGGTCCGCGACGGCCTGCTGGAGATCAGCCGCAAGCTCGGCATCCCGCCGCTCGCGACCAACGACAGCCACTACGTCACCAAGGACCAGGCGGACACGCACTCAGCGTTGCTCTGCGTGCAGTCCGGCAAGATGCTCACGGACCCGAACAGGTTCAAGTTCGACGGCGACGGTTACTACCTGAAGTCGGCCGAGGACATGCGGCAGATCTGGAAGGACCTGCCGGAGGCGTGCGACAACACGCTGCTCGTCGCGGAGATGGTCGAGTCCTACGACGACATCTGGAGCATCAAGGACCGGATCCCGAACTTCGAGGTCCCCGAGGGCGAGGACCAGGCTTCCTGGTTCCGCAAGGAGATCAAGCGCGGCCTGGAGTGGCGGTTCCGCGACTCGTCGGTGCCGGAGGAGTACATTAAGCGCTGTGACTACGAGGCCCAGGTCATCATCGACAAGGGCTTCCCGGCGTACTTCCTCATCGTCGCCGACCTCATCAACTACGCCCGCAGCGTCGGCATCCGGGTCGGCCCCGGCCGTGGTTCCGCCGCAGGCGCCGCCGTGTCGTGGGCGATGGGCATCACGAACATCGACCCGATCCCGCACGGCCTGCTGTTCGAGCGGTTCCTGAACCCCGAGCGCACCGCCATGCCCGACATCGACATCGACTTCGACGACCGCCGTCGAGGCGAGATGATCCGGTACGCGAGCGAGAAGTACGGCGCCGACAAGGTCGCCCAGGTGATCACGTTCGGCACCATCAAGACCAAGGCCGCGCTGAAGGACTCGGCGCGCGTGCACCACGGTCAGCCGGGCTTCGCGATCGCCGACAAGATCTCCAAGGCGCTGCCGCCGCCGATCATGGCGAAGGACATCCCGCTCAACGGCATCGTCAACAAGAGCCACCCGCGCTACGGCGAGGCCGCCGAGGTCCGGTCGCTGCTCGAGACCGACGTGCAGGTGAAGGAGATCTTCGACACCGCGCTCGGCCTCGAAGGCCTGATCCGCAACGCCGGTGTGCACGCGTGCGCGGTCATCATGTCGAAGGACCCGCTCACCGACTCCATCCCGCTCTGGTACCGCGACGACGGCTCGTTCATCACCGGCTGGGACTACCCGTCGTGCGAGAACATCGGCCTGCTCAAGATGGACTTCCTCGGGCTGCGCAACCTCACGGTCATGGGCGACGCCGTCGACAACATCGAGGCGAACCGCGGCAAGGACGCCGTCCCGGACTTCGACAAGCTCCCGATGGACGACCCCGAGACGTACGCGCTGCTCGGCCGCGGTGACACGCTGGGTGTGTTCCAGCTGGACGGTGGCCCGATGCGCGACCTGCTGCGCCGCATGCAGCCGACGACGTTCGAGGACATCGTCGCGGTCGGCGCGCTGTACCGCCCGGGCCCGATGGGTGTGAACGCGCACAACGACTACGCGGACCGCAAGAACGGCCGCCAGGAGGTCAAGCCGATCCACCCGCAGCTCGCCGAGCCGCTCAAGGAGATCCTCGGCGAGACGCACGGCCTGATCGTCTACCAAGAGCAGATCATGTTCATCGCCCAGGAGGTCGCCGGGTACTCCATGGGTCGAGCGGACGTGCTCCGCAAGGCGATGGGCAAGAAGAAGGCCGAGGTCCTGGCCAAGGAGTTCGAGGGCTTCCAGCAGGGCATGCGCAACGACCCGCGCGGCTTCTCCGACGAGGCGATCCAGGCGCTGTGGGACACGATCCTCCCGTTCGCCGGCTACGCGTTCAACAAGTCGCACGCCGCCGCGTACGGCCTGATCTCGTACTGGACCGCGTACCTCAAGGCGAACTTCCGCGCCGAGTACATGGCCGCGCTGCTCACGTCGGTCGGTGACAACAAGGACAAGTCCGCGGTCTACCTCGCCGAGTGCCGCCGCCTGGGCATCAAGGTCCTCCCGCCGGACGTCAACGAGTCGGCGCTGCGCTTCGGTGCGGTCGGCACGGACATCCGCTTCGGCATGGGCGCGATCCGCAACGTCGGCGCGAACGTCGTCGAGTCGATCATCAATTCCCGCAGGGAGAAGGGCGCCTACACGTCCTTCACGGACTTCATGGACAAGTCCGAGCTCGTCGCCTGCAACAAGCGCGTGATCGAGTCGCTGATCAAGGCGGGCGCGTTCGACTCGTTCGGCCACCCGCGGCTGTCGCTGATCCAGGTGCACGAGGACGCGGTCGACGCGGTCGTGCCGATCAAGCGCAAGGAGGCCGAAGGCCAGTTCGACCTCTTCGGCGGCGACAGCGCGGACGACCAGGACGACAGCACGTCCCCGTTGGCGCACCTGAAGTTCGGTGCCGAGGAGTACCCGCGCAAGCAGATGCTCAGCCTCGAGAAGGAGATGCTGGGCCTCTACGTCTCCTCGCACCCGCTCGACGGTGCCGAACGGATCCTGCGCAAGTTCGCGCCGCGCCCGATCGCCGTCGTGCTCGACGACCCGCCCAAGGAAGGCGAGCTGATCGTCTCGGGCATGATCTCGTCGATCGAGCGCCGGGTGAACAAGAACGGCCTGCCGTGGGCGATCACGGTCATCGAGGACCTCGACGCGTCCATCGAGGTGCTGTTCTTCCCGAAGTCGTACGAGGTGCTGCGCGACGACCTCGAGCTCGACTCCGCCGTCTGCGTCAAGGGCCGGGTGAACTGGCGCGAGGACAAGATGGCGATCTTCGGTGACGGCGTCGTGCCGCTCGACATCAGCGACGCCGAGGCGAACCCCGGCGCCGACCCGCCCCTCGTCCTCGGCCTGCACACCAAGACGCTGACGCCGGAGTTGATCGAGGAACTCAAGATGGTGTTCAAGTCGCACGAGGGGCAGGTCGCCGTGCACCTCGAGGTGCAGAAGCGCGACAAGTCGAAGGAGATGCTGGTCGTGGACAACTTCCGGGTCAGCACGACGCCGTCGCTCTTCGGTGACCTCAAGACGATCCGCGGCGTGACGATCCACCGCTAGAGGTCGAGGACCAGATCGGTCTCCGGTCGCGCGCAGCAGATCAGCGCGTGGCCGGGGGCCGGTGGTTCCAACGGCTCCGGGTCGTGCTCGACCGTGCCGGACAGCACCGGGGTCACGCACGTGTGGCAGACGCCGGTGCGGCACGACCAGCGGGTGGGAACGTCGCAGGCCTCGGCGAGGTCGAGGATCGACTCGTCACCGCGGACCGCGGCGGTGAGGCCGCTGCGGGCGAACGTGATCTTCGGACCGGTGCCCGCGCGGGACGGTTGGTGCGGCGCAACGGTGGTGGCGTCGGTCAGGCCGGGGTTGATGGCCGTGCGCGCGCCGAAGAGTTCGGTGTGGACGCGGCCAGGGTCGAAGCCCAATCCCAGCAACGCTTCCGTCATGTCGGCCATGAAGGCTTCGGGGCCGCAGAGGTAGGCGCTGGCGGCGGTGGGAAGGCTGAGGGAGGAGAGGGTGTCGCGCGCCATGCGGCGGCTTGCCCCCTGCCCGCCGCCATCCGTGTAGTGCACGTGTTCGCGGCCACGGGCCAGCCCCGCCACCAAACTCGCGGCCTCGCCGGCGAAGGCGTGGTCAGCCGCTCGAGTCGTGTGCACCCACCACACCTCGCGGTCCGTTCCCTTGAGCGCGTGCAGCATCGCCAGCACCGGCGTCACCCCGACGCCCGCCGACAGCAGCACCACCGGTTCGTCGCCGGGCTCCAGCACGAACTCTCCGCGCGGCGCGGCCACTTCCAGCGTGTCGCCGGCCTTCACGTTGTCGTGCAACCAACTGCTGACCACACCGTCGCGTTTGACGCTGATCCGGTACGAGTCCGATGACAACGAGTAACTCCGCACCCCGCCCGGCACCCGGACCGTCAGGTACTGGCCGGGCAAGGCGCGCGGCAGGTCGTCGCCCGTCAGGTGGAACGACGTGATGGACGGACTCTCCGGCACGACCGCCGCCACCCGCAACGGACGGAATCCTGCCCAGCCAACGGGTTCCGGCTCGGGCGGCGTCAGCAGGTCGCGGAACGAGCCCTGCCAGCCGGGGCTGAGCGCGGGGATGTCGACGGCCTTGAGCAGGCTCTCGCGGTCCTTGCCGGGCAGGTACAGCAACGCGTCGATCGCGGCCACGCTCATGGCGTGCCGCCCGACCCGCGTGCGCACGATCTCGTCGCCCGCCCGCACCTCGCCCTCGGTGATCACCCGCAGGTAGAAGCCGGGGCGGCCGTGCGCGACCATCAGCGACGGCATGCGCGGCTCGTCCAGCCGCATCCCGACGCGGTAGCAGGTGACGCGCGGCTGCGTGACCTCGAACTCGGCCCCGCCGATGCGGAACCTGTCGCCGACGTGCACCTCGGTGTCGGCCAGACCCTCGACCGTGAAGTTCTCGCCGAACTGGCCGTACTCGAACGAACGCCCGAGCTCGGTGCGCCAGTGCTCGTAGGACTCCCGTTGGTAGACGAGAACTGCGCGGTTCTCGCCGCCGTGCCCGCCGAGGTCGCCCTGGCCGTCGCTGTCGACGTTGAGCCTGCGGACCATCAGCGGGCCGTCGACCGGCTGCTTGAAGATTCCGGTGTGGACGGTCCGGCCGTGCCAGGAGACGTCCTTGGGCAGACCGACGTTCAACGACAGCAGGCGGGCCATCAGCGTTCTCCTCGCGTGCGCTGGTAGTGGCGCCGGGCCTTCATCCTGTTGCCGCACACCGCCATCGAGCACCAGCGGGCCGAGTTCGGCTTGCTGTGGTCGATCAGGAAGAGACGGCAGTCGGGGTTCGCGCACGGCCGCAGCCGTCCGGGACTCGACACGCGCACCGCGTCCCAGGCGAGCACCGCGCGTGCGGCGGCGGTCCGGCCTTCCGGCAGGTCGAGGTGCCACACCACGCCGGACGAGTCGACGCCGGCGCGTTGCCGCACGTCCTCGACGAACGGCGCCAGCACGGCGGCTTCCTCGGTACCTCGCACCACCGCCTGCAACGCGTCGCGCGCCGCCGTCAAAGCTCGCAGCTCGTCCTTCGAAGCGGGCTGGTCGTGCGACGTCAGCCACCCCGGACCGTCCTCCGCGAGCAGGTCGTGCTGCCCGTCGTCGAGGACCGGCGTGGTGTTCAGCAGGTCGAGCAGCAGCGCCTCGTCCATCTCTAACCTCCAAAGTGACCCTTGACAGGTTATAGGACCACCTGCCTAACTATCAACCATCACTTAAAGGGTTAGGAGATGGTCATGGGCCTGTCGTGGCAGCAGGGGCCGTTGGGTGCGAAGGCCGTGGGGCGGTTCCTCACGCCGGAACCGTTGCCGGAACGGTTGTTGTGGGCCGAGCCGCTGCGTCGACGGATGCGCGTGCGGCACGGCGGGGAGTGGGTCGCGGACAGCGAGGACGTCGTGCTGCTGCACGAACCCGGTCGTTATCCGGTCGCGTACTTCCCGCGCGACGACGTGACGGGCCTCGAAGAAGAGGCGCGCACGACGAACCACCGCGACCTCGGCGCCACCAAGTGGTTCGCGGTGGGGACGGCGAAGCACGCGGCGTGGCAGCACGCCGACCTGCCCGCCCACGCGGAGATCCTGCGAGACCGGGTCGCTTTCGCCTGGCGCGCAATGGAAGCGTTCTACGAGGAGGACGAACGGATCGTCGGGCACGCGGCCGACCCGTACCACCGCATCGACATCCGGCGGACCTCGCGACACCTCGTCGTGCGGGACGGCGACCGGGTCGTCGCGGACACGAAGAGGCCGCTGGCGCTGTACGAGTCGGGCTTCGCCACGCGCTGGTACGTGCCCCGCGAGGACGTCGACGCGGATGCGCTGGAGCACGTCGAAGGCGAGACCTTCTGCCCCTACAAGGGTTTGGCGAGCTACTACGACATCGGTGACCGCAAGCGCGCCGCCTGGTCGTACCCGGACGCGTGGGCCGAGGTCGCGCCCGTCTCGAACTGGGTCTCGTTCGAACCCGACGTCGTCGACGTGTGGCTCGACGACCGCAAGCTGGCCCTGGAACCAGGGCAGACCGTTGTGCCGCACGGCATCGACCGCGGCCTCACCCCGGAAGAGATCGAGGGACAGCGATGAAGGTACTGGTCATCGGACGCGACAGCGGCATCGCCGGAGCGGTGGCCGCGAAGGTGCGGGAGGCCGGCGGCACGGTGGTCCTGGCCGGACGCAACCAGGACGAGCACGTCGACCTGACCGACGAGAGCAGCATCGCGGCGCTCGCCGAACGGATCGGCGCCGTCGACCACGTCGTGTCGACCGCGTCGGCCAGGGCCCGCGGCACCGTCGCGGACCTCGGCCGGGACGCCGTGCGGGCGTCGTTCGACGTGAAGGTCATCGGCCCGATCCTGCTGGCCAGGCACTTCGCCCCGCGGATGCCCGCCACCGGCTCGTTCGTGTTCTTCTCGGGCGCCTCCGCCCGCAAGGTCATGCCCGGCATGCTCGCGGTCGGCGCCACCAACGCGGCCGTGGACGCCATCACCCGGAGCCTCGCGGTCGAGCTCGCGCCGATCCGCGTGAACGCGATCTCGCCCGGCACGATCGACACCGGCGCCTACGACGGCCTCGGAGAGCAGAAGGCGGTGCTGTTCGCGGCGCGCGAGGCCACCAGCCCCGCCGGTCGCGTCGGACGAGCCGAGGAGATCGCCGACGCCGTGCACTTCGCGCTCACGAACACGTTCCTGACCGGCGTCTCGCTGAGCGTCGACGGTGGAGAGGCGCTGGTCTGACGTGGACTACCGGATCGAGGTCGTGACCATCCCCGTCGGCGACGTGGACAAGGCGATCACCTTCTACACGAAAATGGCCGGATTCGAGTTGGACGTCGACTATCGGCCGAACGACCAATTCCGCGTCGTGCAACTCACGCCGCCCGGTTCGGGGTGTTCCATCCAGTTCGGCACGGGTGTCGGGAACTACCTCGTCGTCAGCGACATCGAGGCCGCGCACCGGGATCTCGCAGGTCGGGGCGTGCGGGTAGGACCGTTGCGGCACAAGGCGGGCATGCCCGACTGGCAGGGCGGTTTCGCACCGGGCCGAGATCCCGCGCGGCGCAACTACGCGAGCTTCTTCGACTTCACCGACCTCGACGGCAACCTGTGGACGGTGCAGGAACGAGGACCGCTCGAGAAATAGTGGCGAGGGTCGAGTAAACGGGGTTAACTGGGTGAGGTGACGACACTCACCCGGTTGCCCGCCGACTACGTCCAGAACCCGCACGAGGTGCACGACCTGTTGCGCGCCGAGGGACCGGTGCGGGAAGTCATCCTGCCGCACGGACTCAAGGCCTGGCTCGTCACCCGCTACGACGAGGCGAAGACCGCCCTCACCGATCCCAGGATCAGCAAGGACATCCAGACCGGTGGCCACCTGATGGCCAAGCACTCCACGCAGACGCACGTGCGCCGCGAGGTCGAGCCCACGCTCGCCGTACACATGCTCAACCTGGACCCGCCCCACCACACCCGCCTGCGCAAGCTCGTGACCAAGGCCTTCACCGCCCGCCGCGTCGAGCTGATGCGGCCGCGCGTGGAGGAGATCTCGGCCGAGCTGATCGCCAGGCTGAACGACGGCGACGAGGTCGACCTGCTGGAGGTGTTCGCGTTCCCGCTGCCCATCACGGTGATCTGTGAGCTGCTCGGGATCCCGATCGACAACCGCGACGACTTCCGCGAGTGGTCCAACCAGCTGCTGTCCTTCGGCACGCCCGAACAGGTCCAGGCCGCGGCGGGCGCCATGGCCGGCTTCCTGTTCCAGCACGTCACGGCCATCGCCGAGGCCGAGCCGAACGACACGTTCTTCTCCGCCCTCGTGCACGCCGACGACTC
Source organism: Lentzea sp. CA-135723 (assembly GCF_050936595.1). Taxonomy (NCBI): domain Bacteria; kingdom Bacillati; phylum Actinomycetota; class Actinomycetes; order Pseudonocardiales; family Pseudonocardiaceae; genus Lentzea; species Lentzea sp. CA-135723. The sequence goes on from NZ_JBNJMK010000001.1 coordinate 7,611,951, forward strand.
CGGCGACCGGCTGAACACCGAAGAGCTGATCTCGATGGCGTTCCTGCTGCTCGTGGCTGGCCACGAGACGACGGTGAACCTCATCGGCAACGCCGTGCTCGCGTTGCTGAAGAACCCGGAGCAGCTGCAGATCCTCAAGGACCGCCCGGAGCTGATCCCGGCGAGCACCGAGGAGTTCCTGCGGCTGGAAGGACCGGTCAACGTCGCGACCTTCCGCTACACCAAGGAGTCCGTCGAGCTCGGCGGCGTCACCGTGCCCGCCGACGAGATCCTGATGGTGTCGCTCGTCGCCGCGAACCGCGACCCGCAGCGCTACGAGAACGCCGACCAGCTCGACGTGACGAGGTCCGCGCAGGGCCACGTGGCGTTCGGCCACGGCATCCACTTCTGCCTCGGCGCGCCGCTGGCCCGCCTGGAGTTCGACGTGGCGCTCACGCAGCTGCTGGCCCGGTTCCCGAACCTGACGCTCGCCGCCGAGCCGGAGACGCTGGGGTGGCGGGACAGCACGCTGATCCGCGGCCTGCACACGTTGCCGGTGCGCCTCGCCTAGTGGCGCGTCCCCGACTCCTGGCCAGGCGCGCTCGACGTCGCCTGGCCGGGGTTCGGCGGAAGCCTCCAGTCGCCGCCGCGATCCTTTGTGGACAGACGCGTCAGAAGTTCGGGCAGGCGCAAGGAGCAGGCCAGCGAGGCGGCGGCCTGGAAGGCGTCGATCGCCCGCCGGCTCCTGGGCAGGGCCAGGCGCAGCAGGCGCGGTTTCACCCCGCCCTGGATCTCGTCGGTGAACGGCCTCAGCACGGCCTCGTAGTTCGCCAGGGCGGCGGGGAGGTCGTGCGGAAGCCGGTTGATCTCACCGGCCAGGACGTGGGCACCGACCAGTCCGGCGGAGACACCCATGCCGCTGTAGGGAGAGGCGCAGTGCGCGGCGTCGCCGGCCAGCACGACACGTCCGGCGGACCACGTGCCGGCACGCACCTGGACGACCTCCTGGGAGTGGAAGAAGGGGCTCGCCGCCATGCCCGCGACGAAGCGGCCGGTCTGCCATCCGGCGTCGCGGAACCTGCCCGACCAGAACTCCTGCTGCCGTTCGACGGGCTGCCGGTGGATCGCGGACGCCTCCTCGGACTCCTCCCGCAGCACGAAGTACACCTGCGTCTCGGACGGGTTGTGGCTGCGGCGCATGATCTGCCGGCCGCCCGGCAGCATGCACGTGTCCCGGACGTCGCCGTCGGAGGCGATGCGGGGGACGAACCAGTAGGCCATGTGAATGCCGACCCGCCAGTACGGATCGGCGTCGTCCGGCAGGATCGCCCTGCGCAGCCGTGAGCCCTGGCCGTCCGCGCCGACCAGGAGGTCGTACTCGCCGCTCGACCCGTCGGAGAAGTGCGCGAGGACGCGGTGCCCGTCCTGCTCGAAGCCGTCCACGCTCAGCCCGAACACGTGCTCGGCGTCGTCCTTCGCCGCGTCGTGGAGGATGCGCACCAGGTCGCCGCGCATGATCTCGTACTCGGACGTCAGCGACTGCCGGCCGCGGCCGGAGGTGTTGGCCATGATCGTCGCTTTGACCTCGCCGTCAGGGTCGAGGAACGCCACGCCCTTCTCGTCCACCAGTGCCTCGCGCACGGCGCCGAGCAGCCCCATCCGCTCGACCGCCTCGATGCCCTGCCCCCGCAGGTCGACCTGTGCCCCGGTCGCCCGCAGCGCCGGGAAGCGTTCGACGACGGTCACCTCGTGACCGCCCCTGCCGAGCCAGAAGGCCAGCGCCTCTCCCGCGATCCCGCCCCCGGCCACGAGCACCTTGAGAGACCGCGTTCCCGAGCCTGCAGCCATGCCCCTCACCCCAAAATCTATCAGTGAATGGTTCCTCTCGAGAGTTGCCTATCAGTGATAGGTTGTCAAGGTGACCAAGGTGAACCGCCAGGCTGTCGTCGCCGAGGCGCTCGACCTGCTGGACGAGGTCGGGCTGGACGCCGTCAGCACGAGACGGCTGGCGGCACGGCTGGGCGTCGAGCAGCCCTCGCTCTACTGGCACTTCCGGACCAAGGCCGACCTGCTCGCCGCCATGGCCGCCGAGGCGATGACGCCCCACGCCACCGAGCCGTTGCCGGCTCCCGGTGACGACTGGCGCGCCTGGTTCCTGGACAACGCCCGGAGCTTCCGGAACACCCTGCTGGCGCGGCGCGACGGCGCCAGGCTGCACGCGGGCAGCACGCCCGTCGCGGACCTCGACCGGCTCCGGCACAAGATGCGGTTCCTCGTCGAGTCCGGCGTGCCGGAACCGGACGCGCGGATGGCGATGCTCGCGTCCAGCAGGTTCACGGTCGGCTGCGTGCTGGAGGAACAGGCCGGCGCGGGCGGCGCCGCGGACCTGCCGGCGGACGTCCCCGTCCTCGATCACGGGGAGGCGTTCGAGGCCGGCCTCGCCCTCATCCTGGACGGTCTGACCTCCCGCACCGCCGTCGCCTAATGTCGGGCGCGTGGACGACCTGCTGAAGCTCGACCAGGCGCACGTCTGGCACCCGTACGGCCCGATGCCGGGCACCCAGGAACCGCTGCTCGTCGCGGAGGCCTCCGGTGTCCGGCTCAGTCTCGCGGACGGCCGCGAGCTGGTCGACGGCATGTCGTCGTGGTGGGCGGCCATCCACGGCTACCGCCACCCGGTGCTCGACGCGGCCGTCACCTCGCAGCTCGGCCGGATGAGCCACGTGATGTTCGGCGGGCTCACGCATGAACCCGCGATCAGGCTCTGCGAGAAGCTCGTGGAGATCACTCCTTCGGAGCTCCAGCACGTGTTCCTGTGCGACTCGGGCTCGGTGTCGGTCGAGGTCGCCGTGAAGATGTGCCTGCAGTACTGGCGGTCGCGGAACCGGCCGGAGAAGCGCCGGCTGCTGACGTGGCGCGGCGGGTACCACGGCGACACGTTCACGCCCATGTCGGTGTGCGACCCCGACGGCGGGATGCACTCGTTGTGGCGCGGAATCCTGCCGCAGCAGGTGTTCGCGGACGAACCGCCGGCCGAGATGGACACCGCGTACGTCCAGCACCTCGCGGACCTGATCGAGGAACACGCCGGGGAGCTCGCCGCGATCATCGTGGAGCCGGTCGTGCAGGGCGCCGGGGGCATGAGGTTCCACGACCCGCGCTACCTGCACGTGTTGCGTGAGCTCGCGTACACACACGACGTGCTGCTGGTGTTCGACGAGATCGCCACGGGCTTCGGGCGCACCGGCGAGCTGTTCGCCGCGGACCACGCGAACGTCAGCCCGGACGTGATGTGCCTCGGCAAGTCGCTGACCGGCGGGTACATGACGATGGCCGCGACCCTGTGCACGTCGCGGGTCGCGGACGGGATCAGCAAGGGCGAGGTTCCGGTGCTCGCGCACGGGCCGACGTTCATGGGCAACCCGCTGGCGTCCGCCGTGTCGCTGGCGTCGATCGACCTGCTGCTGTCGCGGGACTGGAAGCGCGAGGTCGCCCGCATCTCCGCCGGGCTTTCGGCCGGACTCGCGCCCGCACGCGCGTTGCCGTCGGTGAAGGACGTGCGCGTGCTGGGCGCTATCGGTGTCGTGCAGTTGCATGAGCCCGTGGACATGGCACGGGCGACCAAGGCCGCCGTGGACGCGGGGGTGTGGCTGCGGCCGTTCCGCGACCTGATCTACACGATGCCGCCGTTCATCAGCACGGACGACGACATCGCGACGATCTGTCAGGGCGTGATCGCGGCGGCCAGCTGAGTGTCGGTCGGCTCGACCAGGAACTCGCCGTTCGGCAGCACCACGACGGGGATCTGCTTGCGACCGGAGATCTCGATCGCCTTGTCGCGCGCGGCGTCGTCGTGCTCGACGTCGACGTAGGTGAACGGCACGTCGTTGCGGGTCAGCCAGGCCTTGGCCCGGCGGCAGTCGCCACACCATTCGGCGCCGTACATCACGATCGGTTCGTCGGTCATGTGATCACCGTAGGTGAGGTTCTAGGGTGGGGCCCTGTGAGCGTGCTGGTGATCACCGGAACCGGGACCGAGGTCGGCAAGACCGCCGTGACCGCGGGCATCGCGGCCTTGGCCAGGGCAGAGGGCAGACGGGTCGCGGTGCTGAAGCCCGCGCAGACCGGCCTGCTGCCCGGCGAGCCCGGCGATGTCGCGGAGGTGGCGCGGCTCGCGGGCGACGTGACGACCCGTGAGCTGGCGAGATACCCCGACCCGCTGGCCCCGGCCACCGCGGCCAGACGCGCGGGCATGGCCACCGTGCACCCCAAGGACGTCGCCGCAGTCGTGACGGAGCTCGACGAGACCCACGACCTGGTGCTGGTCGAAGGCGCGGGCGGGCTGCTGGTGCGGTTCGACGAGAGCGGCTCGACCCTGGCCGACATCGCGTGGGCGGTGAACGCGCCCGTCCTGATCGTGGCCCAGGCGGGCCTCGGCACGTTGAACACGACCGCCCTGACGGCCGAGGCGCTGCAACGACGTGGGCTCGAAGCCATCGGCGTGGTGGTCGGCAGCTGGCCGCTGCACCCCGACCTCGCCTCCCTCACCAACCTGGCCGACCTGCCAGAGGCGGCGGGTGCCCCGTTGCTCGGCGCGCTGCCCCAGGGTGTGACGAAGCTCGGTTCTGTGGATTTCCTAGCCGTTGCCAGGAGATCGTTCTCACCGTGGTTCGGCGGGGCGTTCGACCCGGACACGTTCGCGGCTCAGTTCGCGGTCCAGTGACCTACGTCGCTCCACGATGAAGGATTCAGTGCGGCATAGTGCACGCCAGGCCACAGGAGGAGGAGAGACCGTGACCGCAGCTCCGGAACAGATCGACGTGCTCGACGAGGCTCGTGAGCAGGTGCTCGAACGAGGTGTCGGACTGTCGGAGGAGCAGGTCCTCAAGGTCCTCGAACTACCTGAGGACCGGATCCCCGAGCTGCTCGCGCTGGCGCACCAGGTCCGTGAACGCTGGTGCGGCCCCGAGGTCGAGGTCGAGGGCATCGTCTCGCTCAAGACCGGCGGTTGCCCCGAGGACTGCCACTTCTGCTCGCAGTCCGGCCAGTTCCCGTCGCCCGTGCGGTCGGCGTGGCTCGACATCCCGGGCCTGGTCCGCGCGGCGCGGCAGACCCGCGACACCGGCGCGACCGAGTTCTGCATCGTGGCGGCCGTGCGCGGCCCGGACAAGCGGCTGCTGTCGCAGGTCCGCGACAGCATCAAGGCGATCCGCGAGGACGGCAACGACATCCAGATCGCCTGCTCGCTCGGCATGCTCACGCAGGAGCAGGTCGACGAGCTGGTGGCGATGGGCGTGCACCGCTACAACCACAACCTCGAGACGGCCCGCTCGCACTTCCCCGAGGTCGTGACCACGCACTCCTGGGAGGAGCGCTGGGACACGCTGCGGATGATCCGCGACGCCGGCATGGAGGTCTGCTGCGGCGGCATCATCGGCATGGGGGAGACGCTGGCGCAGCGCGCGGAGTTCGCCGTGCAGCTCGCCGAGCTGGAGCCGGACGAGGTGCCGCTCAACTTCCTCATCCCGAACCCCGGCACGCCGTACGAGAACTACCCGGTCGTGGAGGGCGCCGAGGCGCTGCGCACGGTCGGCGCGTTCCGGCTCGCCCTGCCGCGCACGATCCTGCGGTTCGCGGGCGGCCGTGAGCTGACGTTCGGCGACCTGGGCGCGAAGCAGGGCATGCTCGGCGGCATCAACGCGATCATCGTCGGCAACTACCTGACGAACCTCGGCCGTCCGGCGCAGCAGGACCTCGACATGCTCACGGAGCTGTCGATGCCCATCAAGGCGCTGAGCCAGACCCTGTGATGACCTACTGCTCTTTTTGCGGCAAAGAGGAAGCTGACGGCGACCACGCGTTCTGCCGTCAGCGGCTGACCATGATCGACCCGCCGCGGTACTGCGCCGAGTGCGCGCGCCGCATGGTCGTTCAGGTGACGCCCGACGGCTGGACCGCGCGGTGCAGCCGTCATGGAGAGACCGCTTCGGCTCGGTAGTAATCTCTCGCGAATGGACGAGAAAGCAGCGCCGGTGCGCATCGAACCCGTGCCGGAGCCGCCGTACGTCTACCACTACTACCCCCGGCCACGGCCGAAGGTGGTGGTGAAGCGGGACCTGCTGCCGGGCGTCGTGGTGGCGCTGACGACGTTCGCGTTCGGGCTGCCCGCCGCGTACCTGTGGTCGTGGCTGGCGCCGGCGCAGCTCAAGATCGTCTCGGCGCAGGACGGCAAGTTCTACCCGATCGGGCTGGAGAGCTACCACCGGCTCGACGCGCTGATGGTGTTCGTGATGATCGGCCTCGGTGCCGGCGTGATCACCGGGATCGCGACGTGGCTGCTGCGGCAGCGGCGCGGTCCCGTGGCGATGCTGGGGATGACGCTCGGGTCGTTCGGCGCCGGGTGGTTCACGCAGTTCCTGGGCGGCTCGCTCGCCGCGGGCGCGTACCCGATGCCGGCGACGATCAAGGCGAACGACACGTTGCTCATCGCGCCGTCTTTGGAGACGTGGTGGGGGATTCTGGCGTGGCCGCTCGGAGCCGCGCTGGCGTACGGCTGCTGCGCGGCCTGGAACGGGCTGGACGACCTGGGACGACGCCTCGGCTGAGGCGCCGTCCTCGTGCAGGCCTAACCGACGCGGTAGGCGAAGTCGGGCATGTCGGTGACGAACATCTGGCCGGGTGCGTGCGTGATCGCGAACGGCGGTTTCGACTTCATCAGCACCGCCTGCGGAGTGACCCCGCAGGCCCAGAACACCGGCACGTCACCAGGTTCCGGTTCCACAGCGTCGCCGAAGTCGGGCGTGTGGACGTCGTCGATGCCGAGCATCCTCGGGTCTCCCGCGCCGACTGGAGCCCCGTGCACCGACGGCATGAGCGCGGTGACCTTGTGCGCGATGTCGACGAGCGACTCCGGGATCCAGCGCATCGACACGACCATCGGGCCGTGCAGCCGTCCCGCCGGCCGGCACTGGATGTCCGTGACGAACATCGACACGTTGCGCTTCTGGTCGACGTGCCGCAGCGGGACGCCCGCGTTGGTCAGCGCCGTCTCGAAGGTGAAGCTGCAGCCGATCAGGAACGTCACCAGGTCGTCGCGCCAGAACGGCGTGGCGTCCTCGGGTTCCGCTTTGAGCTCACCGTTCTCCCAGATCCGGTAGCGCGGCGCGTGCGTGCGGACGTCGGCGTCCTGCTTGAGCGCGCTGACCGTCTCACCCGCGTCCAGCACGTCGAGCACCGGGCACGGCTTGGGGTTGCGGTGGGTGAAGAGGAGGAAGTCGTAGGCCCAGTCCCGGGGAATCGCGATCAGGTTGGCCTGCGCCTGCCCCGGCGCCTGTCCCGCGGTCGTCATTCGAGCTCCTTGTTGACGGTCTCCGGCAACCAGATGAGGGCGACGACGGCGATCCCGTACGCGGCCGCCCCGAACAGCATCGCACCGCCGATGCCGAGCCGGTCGGCCATGAACCCGACCAGACCGGGGAACACCGCGCCGAACGCGCGCCCGAAGTTGTACGTGAAGCCCTGACCCGTGCCCCGCAGCCGAGTCGGGTACAGCTCGGACAGGTAGCTCCCGAACCCGCTGAAGATGGCGCTCATGCAGAACCCGAGCGGGAAGCCGAGGAACATGACCAACGTGTTGGCGCCGTTGGGAATCTGCGTGTAGGCCACGATCAGCAGCGCGCTGGCGATGGCGAACACCGTGAAGGTCTTCTTGCGCCCCAGGTAGTCCGTCAGATAGCCACCGCACACGTACCCGATGAACGCACCGGTGATGAGGAACGCGAGGTACCCGCCCGTGCCGATGATGGTGAGCCCGCGCCCGGTCTGCAGGAACGCCGGCAACCACGTGGCGAGCGTGTAGTACCCGCCCTGCACACCGGTGGCGAGCAGCGCCGCGAACAGGGTGGTCTTGAGGATCGGCCCCTGGAAGATCTTCGGGAACGTCCCGCGCTCCTTGGGCTGGGCCTTGGTCTCCGGCGCGTCGTCGACGTTGCGGCGCACGTAGAAGATGAGGATCGCCGGCAGCGCACCGGTCCAGAACATGATCCGCCAGCTGATGGCCGGATCGGCCACCGACGCGACGATCGTGTTGACCACGACCGCCAGCCCCCAGCCCACGGCCCAGGCGCTCTGGATGAACGCCACGGTCCGTCCGCGGTACTTCGGCTTGCAGTACTCGGCCACGAGGATCGCCCCGGCCGCCCACTCGCCACCGAACCCGAGCCCCTGCAACGCCCGGAACACCAGCAACGTCTCGTAGTTGGTCGCAAAGCCGCACAGCACCGTGAAGAACGCGTACGCCGCCACCGTGATGACCAGCGTCTTGGAACGGCCGAACCGGTCCGCCATGATGCCCGCCACCGCGCCACCGATGGCGCTCATGAGCAGCGTGCTGGTGCCCAGCAGACCGGCCTCTGCCTTGGTGAGGCCGAAGTAGCCGGTGATCGCGACCAGGCTCAGCGGCAGGACCCAGTAGTCGTACGAGTCCAGCCCGTAACCGCCGAAGGCGCCGACGAACGCGCGCCTGCCCTTCTGGCCGAGACTGCGGAACCAGGCGAAACGGCCTGTGTCCTCGGTCGTGGACGTGCTCATGGGACACCTCGCAGCGTGGTGGAGGAGTGGTCGAGTGTGATGTGGACCTCAGAGTAAGGATTGTTCAACAATCCCACAAGGCCACAATCCAACGATCCGACAATCGGCCTGCGGGGATGGGCTTCTCGGCGTCGGCGGGTGCGGCTCAACGGGCTGGCGGCGTGGCTCGGCAGACCGTGCGAGCGCGGCGTTCGGCGGACGGCGAGTGGGCTCATCGACGCCACCTCGGCGGACGGAGTGCCTGCTCGAGCCGGGCCAACGACCTGAGTCGAGTACGTCAAAGCCGCCTGGCACGCCAGGCGGCTTTGGTCGGTTCGAAGCCTTCGAACGGCCTAGTTGGGGCTGGGAACGTGCCCGAACTCCGTCAGCGGCACCGGAACCGCCTTCAAGGCGCTCAAAATCCCGGTCTCCCGGTGCAGCATCTTCCGCACCAGCCGCAACCGCCGGGCAGGCGACCGCTCCTCCAGCAACCGCTGCCGATCCTCAACGGGCAGCAGGCAGTCCGCCGCCAGCAGGTAGGACAACGCCCCGAGCGAGACGTCGTCACCGGGGGCCGACCAGTCCTCCTGGTGCCAGGCCGCCCCGCAGTACCGCTCGTGCGCCGCCCGAGCCCCGCGCTCCAGCAGCGGCACGACCTCCAGTGCCGCCTCGGGCACGGCGGCGTCGTCCAGGTAGTCGACGTGCGCCAGCAGGTACGGCGCGGTCGTCGTGTCGACGTCCAGCAGGCGGAACCGGCGCACCCCGCGCGTCACGATGTCGAACCGGCCCTCCGGCAACGGCCGGGCGTCGAGCAGGTCGGCTGAGCAGCCGATGTCCTTCAGCGAGCGCACGTTGTCGGCGCCCACCTCCCAGCCCTCCTTGATGCACACCACGCCGAACGTGCGCCCGAACAGCGAGCCCGTCATCAGGTCCACGACGAGCTGGCGGTAGCGCGGTTCGAAGATGTGCAACGGCAAGGACGCGCCGGGCAGCAGCACGGTGCCCAGGGGGAACAACGGAAGCGTCTCTGCCACGCGTGCAACGTTACGTGGTGCCACCTCCGCCTGCTGGACGGCCGGATCCCGGCGGCCTCAGCACGGCGAACGGATCGGTGACTTTGATTCCCTTGGCGCTGAACCGGAACAGGGCGGCGGGCCGGCCGCCGGACGGGCCGGGGGGAGCGGTACCACCCGTGGGTTCCAGCAGCAACCGTCGTGACAGCACCCGTTGCAGGTTCGTCGCGGACACCCGGTAGCCCAGCGCGGCCGAGTAGTGGTCGCGCAGCAGCGAGATCGTGAACTCGGGCGGCGCCAGCGCGAAACCGAGGTTCGTGTACGACAGCTTCGAGCCGAGCCGGTGCCTCGCTCGATGCACGATCGACGCGTGGTCGAACGCCATCGCGGGCAGTTTCTCAGTGCAGTGCCAGACCGTGTCCGAAGGGACCTCCGGATCGACGTCCGAAGGGACCAGTCCCAGGAAGGCGGTCGCCACGACCCGGGGTCCCGGCACGCGGTCGGGGGCGCTGAAAACAGCCAGCTGCTCGACGTGTGACAACTGTCGCACGTCGACTTTTTCCGCCAGCTGACGACGGATCGAGGACTCGACGTCCTCGTCCACCCGCAGCCCGCCGCCCGGCAACGACCAGCGGTGAGCGTGTGGTTCCCGAGCGCGCTCCCACAGCATGACCTGGAGTGACGCACCTCTCACCCGCAGCACAGCTGCCAGAACTTCATGTCCCACACCGGCCACTCGGCTGATACTATCGGCCACGTTTTCGACCACTAGGCGAAAACCCCGGATCGAGGAGGCAGTGATGGTCGCTACCGCAACCGTGGAGCGAACCGCGTCAGGCGTGTACGGCGGAGTCGAGCCGAACGCGGCGTGGCGGGACGAGGTGTTGCGCCTCGCGGAGGAACGCGACGCCGTCATCCTGGCGCACAACTACCAGCTGCCCGAGATCCAGGACATCGCGCACCACACCGGCGACTCCCTCGCGCTCAGCCGCATCGCCGCGCAGTCCGACGCGCAGACGATCATCTTCTGCGGCGTGCACTTCATGGCCGAGACCGCGAAGATCCTCGCGCCCCAGAAGACCGTGCTGATCCCGGACGAGCGCGCGGGCTGCTCGCTTGCCGACTCGATCACCGGCGCGCAGCTGCGCGAGTGGAAGGCGCAGCACCCCGGCGCCGTCGTCGTGTCGTACGTGAACACCACGGCCGAGGTGAAGGCCGAGACGGACATCTGTTGCACGTCCTCCAACGCCGTGGACGTCGTCGCGTCGATCCCGGCCGACCGCGAGGTGCTGTTCTGCCCCGACCAGTTCCTGGGCGCGCACGTCAAGCGCGAGACCGGTCGCGAGAACCTGCACATCTGGGCGGGCGAGTGCCACGTCCACGCCGGCATCAACGGCCCTGAGCTGGCCGAACGCGCCGCCGCGAACCCCGAGGCCGACCTGTTCATCCACCCGGAGTGCGGCTGCGCCACCTCCGCGCTCTACCTGAGCGGCGAGGGCATCGTCCCCGCGGAGAAGGTCAAGATCCTCTCGACCGGCGACATGATCAGCGCGGCCCGCAGCACCAAGGCCACGAAGGTCCTCGTCGCGACCGAGGTCGGCATGCTGCACCAGCTGCGCAAGGCCGCCCCGGAGATCGACTTCCGCGCCGTGAACGACCGCGCGTCGTGCACCTACATGAAGATGATCACGCCGGCCGCGCTGCTGCGGTGCGTGCGGGACGGCCTGGACGAGGTCCACGTGGACCTGGAGACGGCCAAGCGCGCCCAGGGTGCCGTGCAGCGCATGATCGAGATCGGCCAGCCCGGCGGCGGTGAGTGATGGCCGCGCGCTGGGAGGCGCGAGCCGACCTGATCGTGGTCGGCACCGGCGTGGCGGGTCTCACCGCCGCGCTGCGGGCTCGTGAGCTGGGACTCCGGGTCCTGGTCGTCACGAAGGCCGCGGGCGACGACGGCAACACGCGCTGGGCCCAGGGCGGCGTCGCGGTCGTCATGGAGGACCAGCACGACCCCGGCGACTCGGTCGGCAAGCACATCGAGGACACGCTGACGGCGGGCGCGGGTCTCTGCGACGACACGGCGGTGGCGGCGATCATCACCGACGGCCCCGCGGCCGTCGCGAAGCTGCGCGAACGCGGCGCGGTGTTCGACGCCAGGCCGGACGGCCTGCTCGAACGCACCCGCGAGGGCGGCCACAGCGCGTTCCGCGTCGTGCACGCCGGCGGCGACGCGACGGGCGCCGAGGTCGAACGCGCGTTGCTCAAGGCCACTGTGGACGGACGGGTTCCCCTGCTGGAGAACCACGTCGCGGTCGACGCGGTCAAGACGCCGCTCGGTGCCGTGGCCGGACTTCTGGTGCTGGACGGCAACGGCGTGCCCGGCGTGCTCACCGCGCCGGCCGTGCTGCTCGCGACCGGCGGCCTCGGCCAGATGTACCAGGCGACGTCGAACCCTTCCGTGGCAACGGGAGACGGCCTCGCGCTGGCCCTGCGCGCCGGCGCGCTGGCCGCGGACGTCGAGTTCATCCAGTTCCACCCGACCGTGCTCTACACGGGCCGGGGCGCGCGCGGCCGGTGCCCGCTCGTCACGGAGGCCGTGCGCGGCGAGGGCGCCGTGCTGGTCGACGCGACCGGTGCGCGCGTGATGAAGGGCGTGCACCCGCTCGAAGATCTAGCCCCGCGCGACGTCGTGGCGGCGGCGATCACCCGCCACATGGCGTTGGAGCCCGGCGGCGTCGACGACCACGTCTTCCTGGACGCGACGGCGTTGCACGACATGGCGACCCGCTTCCCGACCGTCTACTCGGCGTGCGTCTCGGTCGGCGTCAACCCGGCGAAGGACCCGATCCCGGTCGCCCCGGCGGCGCACTTCGCCTGCGGTGGCGTGGTGTCCACCGTCGACGGCCGCACCGGCGTCACGGGCCTCTACGCGGTCGGCGAGGTCGCCCGCACGGGCCTGCACGGCGCGAACCGCCTGGCCTCCAACAGCCTGCTGGAAGGCCTGGTCTGCGGCACCCGTGCCGCGGAGACCGTCGCCGCGGACCTCGCGATCGGCCTGATCGCACCGGCCCGCACCGTCGACCCCGTCCTCCCGACGGCCCCGGTCGCGGACCGGGACATGCTGCAGCGCGTCATGTCCCGCTACGCCGCCATCGGCCGTGACGCCGAGGGCCTGGCCGTCGTCGGCTCGGTGCTCGACGTGTCCACAGTGGACAAGCAGCTGGAGTCCCGCGAACTGGTCGAGGACGCCGCGCTGACCACGGCCGCCCGCGCCCTGATCGCCGCCGCGCAGCAACGCACCGAGTCACGCGGCTGCCACGTCCGCACGGACTACACGGAGCGTTCGCAGGCGTGGCAACGCAGCCAGCTCGTCCGGCTCACCCCGACCGGCCAGCCCGTGCTGGCCGATCCCGTGCTCGCAGAAGGTGTCGCATGACCATCGACTGGGACGACGCGAACCGGGTCATCCAGCTGGCCCTGGAAGAGGACCTCCGCTACGGCCTGGACGCCACCACGCTCGCGACCGTGCCGGAGAAGGCGGTGGCGACCGCCGAGATCACCCCGCGCGCGGCCGGCGTCCTGTGCGGCGTTTCCGTTGCGCGCACGGCGTTCCAGCGCTACCTGCCCGAGATCGAGATCCTCTCGGAGGCGCAGGACGGCGACAAGGCCGTGCCGGGCGAACCCGCCCTGGTGCTGACGGGCCCGACCCGAGGCCTGCTCACCGTCGAACGCACGGCGCTCAACCTGATCTGCCACCTCTCCGGCATCGCCACCCAGACCGCCCGCTGGGTCAGCGCGATCGAGGGCACCGGCGCGGCCGTCCGCGACTCCCGCAAGACGTTGCCGGGCCTGCGCCTGCTGCAGAAGTACGCGGTGCGCGCGGGCGGCGGCGTCAACCACCGCATGGGCCTCGGCGACGCGATCCTCATCAAGGACAACCACGTCGCCGCGGCGGGCTCGGTCGGCGCCGCGATCCGCGCCGCCCGTGCCCACGCCCCCGACCTGCTGATGGAGGTCGAGGTCGACAGCCTGGAACAGCTCGACGAGGCGCTGGCCGAGGGCGCGGAACTGGTGCTGCTGGACAACTTCACGCCAGAGCAGTGCGCCCGGGCCGTCGCCCGTCGCCCGGACGGCGTGAAGCTGGAGGCGTCCGGCGGCCTCACCCTGGACGTGGCCCGCGCGTACGCCGAAACGGGCGTGGACTACCTCGCGGTGGGCGGCCTCACGCACTCCAGCCCGTCGCTCGACCTCGGCATGGACCTGCGCTAGCGGCGGCCGTTTCGCGAATGTGTTGACCGCCAGTGAGCCTCGACCTAACTGGAGGTCAAGCGCCGGTTCGCGAGCACCGGCAACACCTCACGAGCCTGAGCCACCACGTCGAAGTCCAGGTCCACCACCGTGTCGGACACCTGCTCCGACAGCTGCACCACGACGTTCCCGAACGGATCGGCGACGGTCGAGTACCCGATCCCGGTGGGCGCCGAAGACCCGAGATCCCCCGGATAAGCCTGCCCGCACGCGACGACGAACGACGTGCAGTCCAACGCGCGCGCTCGCACCAGCAGCTCCCACTGCTCCTTCTTACCGGGCCCGGCACCCCACGACGCACCCATCAGCACCGCCGAAGCACCCTTGTCCGCCAACGCCCGGAAGAGCTCGGGGAAGCGGACGTCGTAACAGGTGGCCACACCCAGCGTGACCCCGTCGACCTCGAAGACGACCGGCGAGGAACCCGGCGCGACCGTGCGCGACTCCTGGAACCCGAACGCGTCGAACAGGTGGATCTTGTCGTACCCGACGTGCAGATCCGGCCCGGTCACCAGCAGCGTGTTCGTCACCCGGTCACCGGAAGGCGTGAACATCCCGGCGACCACCACCACGTCGTGGGCAACGGCGATCTCGTGCACCGCGGACGCCCAGGGCCCGTCCAACGGCTCGGCGACCGGCCCGAGAGGCACGCCGAACCGGCACATCGTCGCCTCGGGCAGCACCACGACCCGTGCGCCCTCGGCCCGCCGCACCGCGTCCCGCACCAGCTCCAGGTTGGAACGGGGATCGGTGGTCGAGCTGATCTGACTCACGGCGATCCGCATGGGGATCAACTGTAGGGTCCTGGCCAGATAAGGTCTAACACTGTGCGTTCCCCACTGCTCCTAGTCGTGTTGCTGGCCGTCGCGGGCTGCACCGAGACCGCCGCACCCCGCCCGGACGGTGGGACGAACGGCACGTCGATCGTGCTGGCCGACCGCGACGAGCCCACCACGCTGAACCCGCTGCTCGGGTACGGCGCGCAGGGCGTGTCCAAGATCTACGACGGCCTGGTCGAGCACCGCCAGGACGGCTCGCTCACCCCGCAGCTCGCGGCCGACCTGCCCGAACCGGCGGCGGACGGGCTGAGCTGGACGGTCAAGCTGCGCGGCGACGTCAAGTTCACCGACGGCAGCACGTTCGGCGCCGAGGACGTCGTGGCCACGTACACCGCGGCGTTGCAGACGACGGTCAAGGAGCGGTTCAGCACCCTGAAGAGCGTGGAGCAGGTCGACCCGTCGACTGTTCGCTTCACGCTGACGCAGGTGCACGCCGCGTTCCCGCACCTGCTCGTGCTCGGCATCCTGCCCAGCGAGCAGGCGACGCCGGAGGGGCAGCCGATCGGCACCGGGCCGTACAAGGTCAGCGAGTGGAAGAAGGGCGACCGGCTGCTGCTGGAGTCCAACGACGGCTACTTCGGTGGCGCGCCGAAGGTCAAGAAGGTGACAGTCGTGTTCGTCACCGACGACAACCAGCGCGCCCGCCGCATGCAGGACGGCGAGTTCGACGGCACGGTGCTGCCGCCCAAGATCGCCGCGCAGTTCACCGGCAGGTCGGGCCTGCAGGTCCAGTACCACCGCAGCGCCGACTACCGGGCCGTGCGGCTGCCCGCGGGCAACCCGGTGACCGGCAACGCCGCCGTCCGCCTCGCGCTCAACTTCGCCGCGAACCGGCAGGCCATGATCGACAGCCTGCTCGAGGGCAAGGGCACCATCGCGTACACGCCGGTGCCGGACGCGCTGGCGGAGGAGTTCGACCCCACCGCGAAGTTCACCTTCGACAAGACCGAGGCCACCCGCCAGCTCGACGTCGGCGGCTGGGTGCCCGGCGCGGACGGCATCCGCGTGCGCGAGGGCGTCGCGGCCCGGTTCACGCTGATGTACCCGCTGGGCGACGACCTGCGCGCCGACCTCGCGACGGCGTTCGCCGCCGACGCCAGGGCCGTGGGCGTGGACGTGCAGCTCGCCGGGCTGTCGTGGGAGGCGATCCGGCCGCGGATGGCCCAGGACGCGCTGCTGTACGGCGAGGGCTCGCCGTTCGACCCCGACCTGATGCTCTACGACCTGCGCGGCCAGGGCAGCCCGGCCGCCGACGCCGCGCTGGAGAACGGCCGCCGGCTGATCGACCCGGCGCAGCGGGCCGTGGCGTACAAGCTCTTCCAGCAGGCGTTCGTCGCGGCGCCGTCGATGGCCGTGCTGGTGTTCCCCGAGCACGCGTACGTGCTGCGCGACTCGTGGAACGGCTACCAGCCCGTGGTCGACCCGAACTCCTACGGCGCGCTCGCCTGGGGCCCGTGGTGGAACCTGGAGAAGTGGGACCCTAAGTAGTCCTGGCGTTGATCTCGCGGACGGCGCGTTCCGGGTCGTCCGCCCAGAACTCGACCCGCGCGACCCGCTGCACGCCGGTCTTGCCGAGGTCCACGAGTTGCGTCTCGCGGAACGGCACGGTGACGTTCGTCCTGGTCAGCGACTGGATGACGAGCGCGTCGCCGATCACCTCGACGCTGCGCTGACCCTTGTGGGTGCGCTCGGCGAGCTGGGCCTGGCCGAGGTCCGACGTGGGCAGCCGCCAGTCGAAGAACCCCAGCTGGCGCAGCCGCAGCTCGTCGTCCGAGACGGTGTGCGGCTGCTTCGTCAGCACGTAGAGAGCGCCCACACACACGACGGCGTTCAGCACGCCCAGGATGCTCAGGGTGATGAGCAGCCACGGGATGTCGAGTCCGAACGCGACGAGCGCGATCCCGACCGCCGTGATGATCAGGAACCGCACGTACCGCGGCTTCATGCGCTTGCCGTAGGGGATCTCCACCATGGCCGTGAGCCTATTTTCGCAGCGCGCGCGCCATGCCGTCGGGGTCGTCGGTCCAGAACTCGATCTTCGTGACGTCGTGCGCACCCCGGCGGCCCAGGTCGACCTCCTGCGGGGCGTTCAGGCGCAGCGAGACGTTGGTGGAGTTGGAGATCTCCAGCACCAGCGTGCCGTCCACAACGGACCGGGTCCTGCCGAGCGTCCGGCTCGTGGTGCCCTGCGTGACGCTTTCGATGGCGCTCAACGGAATCCGGTACTCGAACTCGCGCGCGTACCGCAGCCACAGGTGTTCGTCGTCGACCTCGTGCTTGAACTTGTAGAGCATCCAGAGCTGCCAGCCGAGCAGCAACGCGCTCAGCACGCCGAACGCGAGGAGCACGGCGCGCAGCCAGAACCACGGCACGATGAACTCCACGAGCAGGATCTCCAGCGGTGTCACCACGAGGAAGACCCACAGGAAAGGTCTTGTCTGAGCGCTGTACCCGAACGTGCGATCCCCCATGCACTCGATGGTGGCACAGTGGGGTGAGTGAGCGATCTGATCTTCTTGGACAGCGCAGGTTCCTCGATCCCTCCCGCGCCGGTCGTGGACGAGGTGATCGGCCACCTCAGGCGGGAGACCGAGATCGGTGGCTACCGTGCCGCGGCGGAACGGCGGGACGACCTGGAGGCGGGGTACGGCGTTCTCGCTGACCTGTTCGGGTGTCAGCCGTCCGAGGTCGCGTTCACGGACAGTGCGACTCGATCATGGTTGGCGGCCTTCGACGCGGTGCCCCTGGCGGCCGGAGACCGAATTCTCGTCACCGAGGCCGAATACGCTGGCAACGCGATCCCGATCCTGCGCCGTGCGGCGGAGGCCGGGGCGGTCGTCGAGGTCATCCCGTCCGACGTTCACGGGCAGGTCGACCTCGGCGCCCTGGACCTTGACAACCGAGTCAAGCTGATCTCGCTCGTGCACGTGCCGACGAACGGCGGCCTGATCAACCCGGTCAACGACATCACGGCAGCGGCTCGTGAGGTCGGTGCGCTGGTGTTGCTCGACGCCTGCCAGTCGACCGGTCAACTGGACCTGCGCGGGCTCGACTACGACATGCTGGCCTGCACCGGCCGCAAGTGGCTGCGAGGCCCGCGCGGTACCGGCGCCCTCGTCGTGCGCGACGAGGTGCGGGAGCGGCTCCACCCACGCCTGGTGGACCTGCACAGCGGCTCGTGGACGGGTCCTCAGGAGTACGCGCTGCGCTCGGATGCCCGCGTTTTCGAACTGTGGGAGTGCGGCATCGCCGACCGGCTCGGCCTGATCGCGGCCGCGCGTTATGCCCTGGAGATGGGGCTCGACGTGATCGAGGCCGAGGTCGCCGACCGCGCCAAGCGCTTGCGCGAGGGGCTCGCCGCCATTCCCGGCATCACCGTGCGCGATCTCGGTGAGCGGCAGTCGGGCATCGTCACCTTCACGTCGGAGCGTGTGCCGGCGATGGAGGTGAAGGACCGGCTGTGGCAGGCCTCCGTCGCCGTGACTGTGTCGTCGGCCGGGTCGACGTTGCTCGACATGACCCGGCGCGGCCTGACCGAAGTAGTGCGGGCCTCCCCGCACTACTTCGTCAGTCACGCCGAGGTCGACCGGGCGCTCGAGATCATCGAGCAGGTCGTCAGCAGGACACGTTGATGACGCGCTTCACGCAGTCCGAGTAGCCGACGAACATGTCGACGGCGCGGTCGTTGCGGCTCGTCTGCGCCGCGATGACCGTGTCGCGCGGGTAGAAGCCGTTGAGGCCGCCGCTGCTCGGGTACATCTCGAAGGTGTAGGACCAGATCTTGTGCTGGCCCCACATCCAGTCGTCGATGCTGCCGTCGGTGATGTAGAGGTCGCTCGCCTGCTCCGGTGTGTAGCCGTTGGTGGCGGCCATCTGCTGGCCGAGCGTGCGGAACGCGCGTTCCTCGGTCGCGTCCAGGCCGGGCGCGGTGTTCGCGGTGGTGTAGCCGAAGGGCCACAGCACGAGCTCCGAGAACGAGTGGAAGTCGATGTTCGTCTTGATCTGCTGGACACCGCCGACGACGCGGGAGTCCACGAAGTTCTTGACGGCGGTGGTCTCCGGCGCGGAGAACGCCGACGGGCCGCGGTAGGTGTCCGACGTCGTGCTGCCGCTGGAACCGCCGCAGCAGCCCCACTTGTAGCCCCAGTTGCGGTTGAGGTCGGTGCCGTTGCCCTGGCGGTTCTTGCGCCAGCCGCGGAAGGAGCCCGTGGCGATGTCGTACTCGACGCCGTCCGGGTTGACCATCGGCACGAACCACACCTCGCGGCTGTCCACCAGGTTCTTGATGGCCGGCGTGGAGTAGTTGTCGGTGTAGCGCTTGATGATCTGCAGGCACTGCTCGACGGTGATGTGCTCACGCGCGTGCTGGTTGCACGTGAAGATCACCTCGGGCTCCGCCTCGTCGGTCGCGACGTTGTCGCTGACCTTGAGGGCCCAGATGTCCCGGTTCTGCGCGCTCTTGCCGATGCTGCGCAGGCTCGCGAGCGTCGGGTGGTCGCGCACGGTCTGCTGGAGCTCCGCGGTCATCTCCGCGAAGTTGTGGTAGCCCGTGTAGCCGGACGGGAAGTCCTGCGTGCCGATCTGGCCGGGCTGCGGGTCGGCGAAGTCGACCTTGCCGAGCGCCTTGAGCTCCTTCTCGAAGTCGCCGACGTACCTGATCGGCAGCCCGGTGGCCTGCAGGGCCCGGTACTGCGCCTTGTCCGCGACGACCGAGACGGTGGTGAGCTTCACCGCACCGAGCACGTCGACGCCGGACTGCGCGATCTGCGTGCGCTCGGCGGACGTGTTGGCGGTGATCTCCAGCAGGTAGCGGCCGGAGTCGGCCGTGCTGGGCGTCGCCATGCCCGCGACCAGCACGGGCAGGCATATGGCGAGCATCGCGGCGATCTTGCCGCGGCGCTTGGTGAACATGGGTCCTCCATCATCAGCAGGGGTTTGCGACGGAGATGTGCTCGACCGAGCGTGGCCGGGGCGTCACAGGCTGAGTAGCGCCGATAGCGGGCTGACCGTTGACAGATTTCCGCAGGAACTAGGCTGTGAGCCATGCTGAACCGCATCGACCTGCGAGGTCGCACCACGACCCCTGCTCAGTTGCGCGCCGTCGTGCCGCGCGCCGAGGTGGACGTGGACGCGGTTCTGCATCACGTGCGGCCGTTGGTGGACGCCATCGCCGAGCGCGGTGTCGAGGCGGCGTTGGAGTACACCGAGAAGTTCGACGGTGTTCGTCCTGCTTCTGTCCGTGTGCCCGCTTCGGAGATCTCGTCCGCTTTGTCCTCCTTGGACCCGGCGGTCCGCGAGGCGCTGGAAGAGGTCATCACGCGCACCCGCAAGGTGCACGCCGACCAGAAGCGCGTCGACACGACGACCCAGGTGGTGCCCGGCGGCACCGTCACCGAGCGGTGGGTGCCGGTCGCCCGCGTCGGCCTCTACGCGCCCGGCGGCCTGGCCGTGTACCCGTCGACGGTCGTCATGAACGTGGTGCCGGCCCAGATCGCCGGCGTCGAGTCGCTGGTGGTGTGCTCGCCGCCGCAGGCCGAGTTCGGTGGCCTGCCGCACCCGACGATCCTCGCCGCGGCCGCGCTGCTCGGCGTCGACGAGGTGTGGGCGGTGGGCGGCGCCCAGGCCGTGGCGCTGCTGGCGCACGGCGGCGTGGACACCGACGGGGCCGAACTGGCCCCGGTCGACGTGGTCACCGGTCCCGGCAACATCTACGTGACGGCGGCGAAGCGCCTGCTGCGCGGGCTGATCGGCATCGACTCCGAGGCCGGGCCGACGGAGATCGCGATCCTGGCCGACTCGTCGGCCGACCCCGTGCACGTGGCCGCCGACCTGATCAGCCAGGCCGAGCACGACCCGCTGGCGGCGTCGGTGCTGGTGACGGACTCCGTCGAGCTGGCGGACGCCGTGGACACCGAGCTGGAGCGGCAGGTCGGCGCGACCAAGCACAGCGAACGCGTCCGCACGGCGTTGGGCGGCAAGCAGTCCGGCACCGTGCTGGTGTCCACTGTGGACGAAGGTGTCCGGGTGGTCGACGCGTACGCCGCCGAGCACCTGGAGATCCAGACGCGGGACGCGCGCGAGGTGGCGGCGCGGATCCGGTCCGCGGGCGCGATCTTCGTCGGCGCGCACTCGCCGGTGTCGCTCGGCGACTACTGCGCCGGCTCGAACCACGTGCTGCCGACCGCCGGCTGCGCGCGGCACTCGTCCGGGCTGTCCGTGCAGACGTTCCTGCGCGGCATCCACGTGATCGACTACTCCGAGGAAGCACTGCGGGAGGTCGCGGACAAGGTCGTCGCGCTGGCCAACGCGGAAGACCTGCCCGCGCACGGGCAGGCTGTCACAGCGAGGTTCTCTCGATGAAGCCAGTGATCGGCGCACGGGTGGAGCTGTCGGACCTGCCCCTGCGCGAAGACCTGCGCGGCCGCACGCCCTACGGTGCGCCGCAGCTCGACGTCCCGTACCGCCTGAACACCAACGAGAACCCGTACGCGCCGACGGACGCGCTCGCCGCCGACGTCGTCGCCGCGGTGGCCGAGATCGCGGGCGAGCTGCACCGGTACCCGGACCGCGACGCGGTGGCGTTGCGCGACGACCTGGCCGCGTACCTGACCGAGGCCACGTCGGTGCCGCTCACGTCCGAGAACGTGTGGGCGGCCAACGGGTCCAACGAGATCCTCCAGCAGATCCTGCAGGCGTTCGGCGGACCCGGCCGGGTGGCGCTGGGCTTCGAACCGTCGTACTCGATGCACCCGATCATCGCGGCGGGCACGCGCACCGAGTGGTCGCCGACCCCGCGCCGGGCCGACTTCTCGCTGGACGTGGAGAAGGCCGCGGCGCTGATCGCGGAGACGAAGCCGGACGTCGTCTTCGTGACGTCGCCGAACAACCCGACGGGCCAGTCGATCCCGCTCGACGACCTGCGCCTGCTGATCGCCTCCACGACCGGGATGATCGTGGTGGACGAGGCGTACGCGGAGTTCTCCCCGCAGGAGAGCGCGATCAGGCTGCTGGACGAGTTCGGCTCGCGGCTGATCGTCTCGCGCACCATGTCGAAGGCCTTCGCGTTCGCCGGTGGCCGTCTCGGCTACCTGGCGGCGGCCCCGGCCGTGGTGGACGCGCTCCAGCTGGTGCGCCTGCCGTACCACCTCTCGGCGCTGACGCAGGCGGCCGCGCGCGCCTCCCTGCGGCACGCCGCGGAGACCCTGGGCTCGGTGGCGAAGCTCGCCGCCGAGCGCGACAGGGTGTCGGCGGCGCTGACGGACCTGGGCTTCCAGGTCGTGCCGTCGGACGCGAACTTCGTGCTGTTCGGCTGGTTCGAGAACGCACGCGAGACCTGGAAGTCCTATTTGGACCACGGCGTGCTCATCAGGGACGTCGGAATCACTGGTCACCTGCGGGTGACCGTCGGAACGCCCGAGGAGAACGACGCGTTCCTCGCGGCCAGCAAGGAGGTCAGCCGGTGAGCCGTGTGGGCAAGGTGGAGCGCACCACCAAGGAGTCGTCGGTCTACGTCGAGATCGACCTCGACGGCACCGGCAAGGTCGAGATCAGCACGGGCGTGCCGTTCTACGACCACATGCTCACGGCGTTCGGCGTGCACGGCTGCTTCGACCTGATCGTCAGGGCCACCGGCGACGTGGAGATCGACGCCCACCACTCGGTGGAGGACATCGCGATCGTCCTCGGCCAGGCCCTGCGCGAGGCGCTGGGCGACAAGAAGGGCATCCGCCGCTTCGGCGACTGCTGGATCCCGATGGACGAGACCCTCGCGCACGCCGCGGTGGACGTCTCGGGCCGCCCGTACACCGTGCACAAGGGCGAGCCGGAGCAGTTCAACAGCTTCGTCATCGGCGGCAACTACCCGTTCGTGCTCAACCGGCACGTCTTCGAGTCGCTCGCCTTCCACGCCCAGATCGCCCTGCACGTGCGGGTCGAGTACGGCCGCGACCCGCACCACATCGCGGAGGCCGAGTACAAGGCCATCGCCCGCGCCCTGCGCGCGGCCGTGGAGCCGGACCCGCGCGTCGGCGGCATCCCGTCGACCAAGGGCGTGCTCTGATGCCGAAGGAAGTCGTCGTCATCGGCCTGCTGGCCCTCGCGGGCTTCCTGGCCGGTGGCGTCTACACCACCTGGAAGACCGCCAAGGTCCTGGCGGTCGTCCTGCTGGTGCTGACCGTCGTGGCCGTAGGCGGCGCCGTCCTCTGGCTGCTCTAGGTGTGATGTCCGGGAGGTTGGTCAGGCGGGTGCGGTAGCAGGGACCCGTTGTCGGACATCACTCTCTCGACGGTGACGCCTCGTTCGGCGAACCAGATGGGCGTGGCCGAGCAACGGCCCGCCCAGCCGGCGCGGGACGTGCCGGTGGCCGCGGCGGTTCGCCGGGGATCCGGTCGATGCGGGACAGGCGGTTGATCCGGCAGCGGACCGGGACCGCGTGCGCCGCCGACGCCGGAACTCCGAGCCTGACGTCGCCGGCTTCGACGATGTGCTTCACGTGGTCCGGAGATAGCGGGCCGGGACGTGCTGCGTGAGCCACACGCCGTTGGCGCTGAGCCGGAACTCGTGGCCGTCCGCGTGCATCGCCTGGGCGTCGACGACGAGGATCAACGGCCGTCCGCGCCGTGCGCCGACCCGGCGGGCGGTCTCGCGGTCCGGTGAGAGGTGCACGTCGTGGCGGGACATCGGCCGCAGCCCGTCACGCATGATGTCGTCGAGGTACTGCGCGACCGTGCCGTGGAACAGGTCGCCGGGCGGGACCGCCGCGGGCAGTCCGAGGTCGACCTCGACGCTGTGGCCCTGGTTGGCCCGGATGCGGTCGCCGTCGACGACGAAGCGCTTCTTGTCGTTGCGTTCGACGACCTCGAGCATGTCCTCCTCGGAGATGCCGAGGGCGCTCAGGAGGTCGGCCACGGACACCCAGCCTGCCGCGTCGAGGGTGAGACCGACGCGCTCCGGCTGGTGCCGCAGCGCCTTGGACATCCGCTTGGAGAGGCGGATCATTCGTTCGTCTTCCATTTGGTCACCAGGAAACCACAGCGAGTCCAGCGGTTTTAGTCGGTGCCGCCCTCGAGCACGGGCTTGAGCTTGGGCGCGCCGGGGCCGTGCGACGCCTGCTCGTCGTCGATGTTCTGCAGCGCGCAGCTGCGCAGCGACAGGCAGCCGCAGCCGATGCACCCGCTGAGCCGGTCGCGCAGCCGGTAGAGCGCGTCGATGCGCGCGTCGAGCTCCGACTTCCACGAGCGCGAGAGGCGTTCCCAGTCGGACTTCGTCGGCGTGCGGTTGTCCGGGAGCTGCGCGAGGGCGTCGCGGACGTCCTCCAGCGTGAGGCCGACGCGCTGGGCGGTGCGGATGAACGCGAGCCGGCGCAGCACCGAGCGCAGGTAGCGGCGCTGGTTGCCCGCGGTGCGCACCGAGGCGATCAGGCCCCTGTCCTCGTAGAAGCGCAGCGCGGTGTGCGGGACGCCGCTGCGTTCGGCGACCTGGCCGATGGTCAGCATTTCCGGCAGCTTGCTCACCAGATCATGGTAACGGTCTTGACCTCCAGCATGGTCGAGGTTGAAGAGTTGGTGCCATGCAACGGATACCAGAGCTCTTCGCGAGGATGACCGGGGACGAGAAGCACGAGTGGGCCGCGGCCTCCACCATCGACGTGCTCTGGGTCCTCTACGACAAGGTCCTCAACGTCACGCCCGCGACGGTGGACGACCCCGACCGCGACCGGTTCCTGCTCTCCAAGGGCCACGGCCCGATGGCGTACTACGCCGTGCTCGCCGAGAAGGGGTTCATCGACGAGTCCATTTTGGACGACTGGACCTCGTGGGACAGCCCGCTCGGCCAGCACCCCGACCGGGTGCTGGTGCGCGGCGCGGAGATCAGCAGCGGCTCGCTCGGTCACGGCCTGCCGATCGCCGTCGGCACGGCCATCGGCCAGCGGGTCGCGGGCAGCCGCGGCCGCACGTTCGTGCTGGTCGGCGACGGTGAGCTGGACGAGGGCAGCAACCACGAGGCCATCGCGGTGGCAGCGCGGCGCGGGGTCGCGAACCTCACCACGATCGTGATCGACAACCAGTCCGCGATGTACGGGTGGCCCGGTGGCATCGCCAGCAGGTTCGCCGTCGAGGGCTGGCAGACGGCCGAGGTCGACGGCCGCGACCACGAGGCGATCTTCGCCGCACTGACCGCGCCGCACGACCGCCCGTACTCGGTCGTCGCCAAAGTGGAGAGGGGCTACTGATGGCCACCATGCGCCAGGCCTTCGTGAAGACGGTCAACGACGAGATCGCCGCCGACCCGCGCATCGCCGTGGTGACCGCGGTGATCTCCAGCAACGAGTTCCCGCAGGAGAACGAACGCGTCGTGGACGTGGGAATCCGCGAGCAGACCATGGTCGGAGTGGCGAGCGGACTGGCCCTGGCGGGACTGCGGCCGGTCGTGCACAGCTACGCGCCGTTCCTGGTCGAACGCCCGTACGAGCAGATCAAGCTCGACATCGGACATCAGGACGTCGGCGCGGTGTTCGTGAGCATCGGAGCGTCCTATGACGACCCGGCGTGGGGCCGCACCCACCAGTCGCCCGCCGACGTCGCGTTGTTCGACACGTTGCCGGGCTGGACCGTGCACGTGCCGGGCCACCCGGACGAGGTGGTCCCGTTGCTGCGCCAGGCCTTGAAGGACGAGAACCGGGTCTACCTGAGGCTTTCGCTGCGGGAGAACACGCAGCCCTATCCCGTGGGCGAAGGATTCACAACCTTGAAGCACGGCAAGCGCGGCGTCGTCCTCGCCGTGGGCCCGATGCTCGACCGCGTGTTCGCGGCCGTCGAGTGCGAGAAGGCCGATGTCACCGTGCTCTACGCGGCGACGGTCCGTCCGTTCGACTCAGACGGACTGCTCAAGGCCGTGCAGGAGACCGACCACGCCGACGTGATGGTGGTGGAGCCGTACCTCGAAGGAACTTCCTCGCATCTGGTTTCAGATTCGTTGCAACGAATTCCGCACCGTGTGCGTTGTATAGGCGTCAAACGACACGCAGAGCTCCGCAACTACGGCACGGCCGAAGACCATGACGCTGCTCATGATCTTGACGTGGTGGGGCTGGGGAGTGCTGTGCGGAGTTTCTTCAGGGGGTGAAGGAACGTGTTCGCCATGGGGGATGACTGGACCGGAGCGCCTTCTCGCGCCGTCCGGCCGTGAGGTGGGGGCACGATCAGGAAAGGTCCTGATCGTGCCCGATCCACCTCCTGCGCATCGTCGAGCCGCCGGGTCGGTCTCATGTGGACGGAATCGGCGGCCGTTCCCCGGCGGGGTCGGGCTTTCTCGTCTTCTTCGCTGGTGGCGCTGAAGATCCCGGTACGGATCACGGTTGCTTCGTGCGTGCTGGAGTCGTGTTCATTGCACGGATGCGTTCCCGGTGCGTGATGTTCCGGGCATGTCCGCACGGGCGCGCGAGGCGGACCAGGAATGATGTTGGTCGTGAGAATGCTGATCTGGACCCCGTTGAACGCCGCCGAGCTGCAGAAGGCCATGCACAGCGGCAACGTGGGGCCCGCGGCGCTCGTCCCGGTGCAGTCCGGCACGGTGCTCTTGCCCCCTCCGGCCACGAAGCTCAACGAGGCCGCGTACATGACGAACCGGGTGCGCAAGATCGGCGGTGGCGCCGCGCTGGCCGTGTGGAACGACGACGCCGCGTTGCTCTACATGTTCACGACGTCGCTCGGCCGCGCCTCGATGTGGGGATCGCGCGAAGCCGTGCTCCGGCTGTCGGCGCAGGCCAAGCAGTCCGGGCCGGTCGGCAGGGCGTTCGACCGCATGACCGCGGGCATGGTCGACCTGCGCGAGAAGGAGAAGTGGCAGCTCGACGCCATCGACAAGCTCACCGCGCTGCACCCGTCCGCGAGTCGCAAGGGCACGCTCGAACGCATCCGCGACTTCGAGAACGGCCGCGCCGCGATCCCCGACTTCTTCCGCGCCGCCGGGCTGCTGGAGGTCGCGCAGGTGGCGGAGCTCACCGAGCAGGGCAGGGCGGACGCCGTGCTGATGACGCTCGAACCGCCGCGCGCGCAGCTGTGGCCGCTGGCCCTGATCTTCCCGCTGATGGTGCTGACGGCGCTGGTGACGGTCGTGCTGAACATCCCGGCCGTCGTCTACTACCTGATCGGCGCGTTGCTGCTGGCGTTGCTCGTCGGGTTGCTGGTGATGCTCCGGCGGCGGCTCGTGCGGACGAAACCGATCAACACGGTGCTGCCGGTCATCCCGGTGACCCAGGGCGCGGTTCCGACCGACTAACCTGAACGGCGTGGCACGTGTCGTCGTACTTGACTATGGCTCCGGCAACCTGCGCTCGGCCGAGCGCGCGCTCCAGCGGGTCGGCGCCCATGTCGAGGTGACGTCCGACCCCCGCGCCGCCCGTGAGGCGGACGGTCTCGTCGTCCCCGGCGTCGGCGCGTACGCGGCGTGCATGGAAGGCCTCAACTCGGTGCACGGCGCCAGGATCATCGGCGCGCGCCTCGCCGGCGGCCGCCCGGTGCTCGGCATCTGCGTGGGCATGCAGATCCTGTTCGACCGCGGCATCGAGCACGGCGTGCTCACTGAGGGCTGCGGCGAGTGGCCCGGCACCGTCGAGCGGCTCGAAGCGCCGATCGTGCCGCACATGGGCTGGAACACCGTGCGCGCGCCCGAGGGGTCGCAGCTGTTCGCCGGGCTGGACAAGGACACGCGGTTCTACTTCGTGCACTCCTACGGCGTGCGCCGCTGGGAGCTGGAGCCGGCCGACCACCTCAAGGCGCCGCTCGTGACGTGGGCGGACCACTCGGGCGACGAGTTCGTGGCGGCCGTGGAGAACGGGCCGCTGTGGGCGACCCAGTTCCACCCGGAGAAGTCCGGCGACGCCGGGGCGCACCTGCTGGAGAACTGGCTGACCACCTTGTCGTGATGCCGGTCCGCGAGCTGCCGCTAGGCTGACCGCGTGACGTTCACACTCCTCCCCGCTGTTGACGTGGCCGACGGTCGTGCCGTCCGGCTCGTGCAGGGCGAAGCCGGTACCGAGACGAACTACGGCGAGCCGCTCGACGCGGCCCTGCAGTGGCAGCGCGACGGGGCGGAGTGGATCCATCTCGTCGACCTCGACGCGGCGTTCGGGCGCGGCTCGAACCGCGACCTGATCGCGCGCGTCGTCGGCGAGCTCGACGTGAAGGTGGAGCTGTCCGGCGGCATCCGCGACGACGCCTCGCTCGAAGCCGCCCTCGCCACCGGTTGCGCGCGCGTGAACCTCGGCACCGCCGCGCTCGAGGACCCGGAGTGGTGCGCGAAGGCGTTGGCCGCGTACGGCGAGCAGATCGCCGTGGGCCTCGACGTCCGCATCACCGAGCAGGGCCACCGCGTGAAGGGCCGCGGCTGGACGTCGGACGGCGGCGACCTCTGGGAGGTCCTCGACCGGCTCGACCGCGACGGCTGCACCCGCTACGTCGTCACCGACGTGTCGAAGGACGGCACGCTCACCGGCCCGAACCTCGACCTGCTGCGCGAGGTCTGCGCCCGCACCGACGCCCCGGTCATCGCGTCCGGCGGCGTGTCCACCGTGGACGACCTGGTGGCCCTGTCCGCGCTGTCCCGCGACGGCGTCGAGGGCTCCATCATCGGCAAGGCCCTCTACGCCGGCGCGTTCACGCTCCCGGAAGCACTCGCTGCGGTCCGTTGACCACGGACTCGATGTGAGCGGCCGCGGCCGCGTGCGTCACACCGGTGTTGTGAAGCACGTCGGCCGCGGTCCCGTCGGCCTCCAGCAGCACGCCGAGCAGGATGTGCTCGGTGCCGATGAACATGTGCCCCATCCGCAACGCCTCGCGCACGGCCAGTTCGAGCGCCTTCTTGCAGTGCGTCGTGTACGGCTGCTTCTCCGGCCGTTGCTTGGCCTCGGCGTCGAGCCGGTTGAGCGTCGCGATGCGCGTGCTGCCGTCGCCTGACTCCAGCTTCGCGATCGTCTTGGCCGCGAGCCCCGCCGACTCGTCGAGCAACCCGAGCAACAGGTGCTCGGTGCCGATCCGCTCGCTGAACCGGGCGTGGTGCCGCGCGAGCGCGACGACCCGCCGCGACCGCTGCGTGTAGCGCTCCATCGTCGGCTTGCCCAGGTCCGGTGACTCCTTGGGCACGAACCGCTTCTGCGCCGCCTGCTTCGTGACGCCGAGGCTCTCCCCGATCTCGGCCCAGCTCGCCCCGCCGCGCCGCGCCTCGTCCACGAAGTGGCCGATGAGGTGGTCGCCCAGCTCGCTGAGCTGACCGCTCATCTCGACGGCCTTCGCGAGGCGCACGAGAGCGTCGTCGGCCTCCTGGGCGACGGTGACGATGAGGTCGGTCAACTGGATCACGCCGTCAACTCTAGGTTGACATTGATTCGCCGGTCAACCTCGGGTTGACGCATCGCGATCAACGTTGAGTCAACATGGACAACCCCTGATCAACGTTGACGACCCTGGTCAACATTGACAAATGACAACGTTGTCTTCCGCGCGCAAGCGTTCGCCGTGTCCATGTTGACGGCGCGCGTCAACGTTGATTTGACGAAGTCAACGTTGAGTCAATGTGGACAGTCGACTCAACGTTGACCCGGTGTTGACGACTCAACTCAAGCTTGATCGGGGGTCGCGGTGATGCGGATGCCGACGGAGCCGGTCCGCCCGCGCCGCACCTTGCTGCCGAAGACCGTGACCCAGCCAAACAGCCCGTACTTCTTCGAGATGCGCGACCGCACGTCGTCGCTGGCGTCGTCGTCCAGCAGCACCGCGTGCGCCGGGACCGACGGGCCCTGGGGGTTGCCGCGGACGTCGCACGGCCCGATCTCCACGTCGCCGCTGCGCCGGATGCGCTTGACCTTGCCGGTGTCCCGCGCGCTCCAGGCGTAGATCACGTCGTCGTTCTCACCGCCGACGACCCAGACCGGCGTCGGCACCGCGGTGCCGTCCTTGCGGAACGTCGTCAGCAGCAGGTACTTGCCCGCGCCCAAGTCGCTGATCATGGCGCCGCAGCGTAGTCCTCGGCGCGGCCTTTCAGGGCTCCCCGGTAGGCTTTCCCGCATGTCAGTCGCGGTCCGTGTCATCCCCTGTCTCGACGTCGACCGCGGCCGGGTGGTGAAGGGCGTCAACTTCACCAACCTCGTCGACGCGGGCGACCCGGTCGAGCTCGCCAGGGCCTACGACGCCGAGGGCGCGGACGAGCTGACGTTCCTCGACGTGACGGCCAGCAGCGGCGACCGCGAGACGACGTTCGACGTGGTCCGCCGCACCGCCGAGCAGGTGTTCATCCCCCTCACGGTCGGCGGCGGCGTGCGCAGCCCCGAGGACGTGAACAAGCTGCTCCGCGCGGGCGCGGACAAGGTCAGCCTCAACACCGCCGCCATCGCGCGCCCCGAGCTCCTCAAGGAGTGCTCGGAGCGGTACGGCGCGCAGTGCATCGTGCTGTCCGTCGACGCGCGGCGCGTGCCCGGCGGCACCGGCTTCGAGGTCACCACCCACGGCGGTCGCACCGGCACCGGCATCGACGCCATCGCGTGGGCCGCGAAGGGCCAGGAGCTGGGCGTCGGCGAGATCCTGCTGAACTCCATGGACGCCGACGGCACCAAGGCGGGCTTCGACATCGAGCTGCTCGAGCTGGTGCGCCGCGAGGTGGACGTCCCGCTGATCGCGAGCGGTGGCGCGGGCGCGGTCGACCACTTCCCGCCGGCCGTCGCCGCGGGCGCGGACGCCGTGCTCGCCGCCAGCGTCTTCCACTTCGGCCAGCTCCGCATCAGCGAGGTCAAGGACGGCCTGCGCCAGGCGGGCGTCGTGGTGCGATGAGACCCGTCGAGGTGCGGGTCGCCTCGGCGGTCGCGCTCGGCGGCGCGCTGGTGTTCTTCGTGGTCGGCCTGATCCTGTGGCGCGCGACCGGCGACCCCGACGTGCTGAAGCTGCCGTCGTTCATCGCGATCGTCGAACTCCCGATCGCCGCGGCCCTGCTGCTGCGGCTGAGGTTCATGCACTACCCGGCGATGATCGTCTTCATCCTGGTCGCGCTGCTGCACCTCGTCATCGTGCTGGCCGACGGACCGGCGTGGGCCCGCGTCGCGTCCGGCGTGCTGTCCGCAGTGCACATCTACGGAGTGGTCCTGCTCAACACCGGACCCGCTCGCGAACACCTGGGAGGTCCCCGTTGAGCAGCTCGCTCGACCCCGCCGTCGCGCAACGCCTCAAGCGCACCCCGGACGGCCTCGTGTGCGCGGTGGCCCAGCAGCGCGGCACCGGTGAGGTGCTCATGGTGGCGTGGATGGACGACGAGGCACTGCACCGCACCCTCACCACCCGCCGCGCCACCTACTACTCGCGCAGCCGCCAGCAGCTGTGGGTGAAGGGCGAGACGTCCGGCCACACCCAGTACGTGCACGAGGTGCGGCTCGACTGCGACGGCGACACGCTGCTGCTGACCGTCGACCAGCAGGGCGCGGCCTGCCACACGGGCGACCGCACCTGCTTCGACGCCACGGTGCTGCTCGCCGACGCGTGACGGCCTAGTCCAGGTCGCCCGTCAGGTAGCGCTGCATGTTCGGGGCGATGGCCTTGACCACGGTCTCCAGGTCGGTCGAGGCCAGCGGCTCGAAGTGCACGACGTACCGGACCATGCCGAGGCCGACCATCTGCGTCGCGCACAGGGTGGCCCGCAGTTCGCGCTGCTCGGCGCCGATCTCGGTCAGCAGGTTCCTGCCGATCGCGGTGATGAACGAGGCGACCAGCGCGTTCGCGACCTCCTCGTGCGGTGACGCTGCGAGATCAGCGCGGCGAGCGTGCCGCCGCCGGTCGCGTCCCAGACGG
>NZ_JBNJMK010000006.1:0-4151 GCF_050936595.1 Lentzea sp. CA-135723
AATGGGAAGCCGGGGCCGAGCGCCGGCCACGATACGCCGCCGCCGCCGCCACGATACGCTGCTGCCATTACGCCGCCGCCGCCGCCGCCAGTTGCCGGCCAGCTGGGGCTACGTCATTACGCCGAGGCTATTACGCTACGCCACGACATGCGCTGCTGCCGCCGCCGAGGGGCTACGCCGATGGCCGCTACGCCGAGGCCAAGGCCACGGCTACGATGGCCACGGCCAAGGCCGCTGATGAAGGCCACGGCCAAGGCCGAAGGCCACGATGGCCGGGGCTGCCGCCACGATACGAGGCCGCCGCCACGAGGAGGGCCGCCACGAGGATGATGAGGCCACGATTGCCGGCCACGAGGGCCGAGCGCGCGCGCGCGCGAAGGAGCGAGCGAGCGAGCGAGCGCGAGCGAGCGAGCGCGAGCGCGAGCGAGCGGCAAAGGCGCGCGCGAGCGCGCGAGGAGCGCGATAGCGCGAAGCGCGAGCGCGACGCGCGAGCGCGCGCGATAGCGCGAGGCGCGAGCGCGCGCGCGCGCGCGCGCGCGCGCCGCGCCGCGCGCGCGCGCGCGCGCGCGCGCGCGCGCGCGCGCGCGCGCGCGCGCGCGCGCGCGCGCGCGCGCGCGCGCGCGCGCGCGCGCGCGCGCGCGCGCGCGCGCGCGCGCGCGCGCGCGCGCGCGCGCGCGCGCGCGCGCGCGCGCGCGCGCGCGCGCGCGCGCGCGCGCGCGCGCGCCGCGCGCGCGCGCGCGCGCGCGCGCGCGCGGCGGCCGCCGGCGCCGCGCGCGCGCGCGCGCGCGCGCGCGCGCGCGCCGCCGCCGCCGCGCGCGCTGCCGCGCGCGCCGCGCGCGCGCCGGCGCGCGCGCGCGCGCGCGCGCGCGCGCCAGCGCGCCGCGCGCGCCGCGCGCGCGCGCGCGCGCGCGCGCGCGCGCGCGCGCGCGCGCGCGCGCGCGCGCGCGCGCGCTGCGCGCGCGCGCGCGCGCGCGCGCGCGCGCGCGCGCGCGCGCTGCGCGCGCGCGCGCGCGAGCGCGCGCCGCGCGCGCGCGCGCGACGCGCGCGCGCGCCGCGCGCGCGCGCGCGCGCGCGCGCGCGCGGCGCGCGCGCGCGCGCGCGCGCGCGCGCGCGCGCGCGCGCGCGCGCGCGCGCGCGCGACGCGCGCGCGCGCGCGCGCGCGGCGCGCGCGCGCGCGCGCGCGCGCGCGCGCGCGCGCGCGCGCGCGCGCGCGCGCGCGCGCGCGGCGAGCGCGCGCGCGCGCGCGCGCGCGCGCGCGCGCGCGCGCGCGCGCGCGCGCGCGCGCGCGCGCGCGCGCGCGCGCGCGCGCGCGCGCGCGCGCGCGACGCGCGCGCGCGCGCGCGCGCGCGCGCTGCGCGCGCGCGCGCGCGCGCGCGCGCGCGCGCGCGGAGCGCGCGCGCGCGCGCGCGCGCGCGGCGCGAGCGCGAGCGCGCGCGCGCGCGCGCGCGCGCGCGCGAGGCGCGAGCGCGCGCGCGCGCGCGCGCGCGCGCGCGCGCGCGCGCGCGCGCGCGCGCGCGCGCGCGCGCGCGCGCGCGCGCGCGCGCGCGCGCGCGCGCGCGCGCGCGCGCGCGCGCGCGCGCGCGCGCGCGCGCGCGAGCGCGCGCGCGCGCGCGAGCGCGCGCGCGCGCGCGCGCGCGCAGCGCGCGCGCGCGCGCGCGCGCGCGACGCGCGCGCGCGCGCGCGCGCGCGACGCGCGCGCGCGCGCGCGCGCGCGCGCGCGCGCGCGCGCGCGCGCGCGCGCGCGCGCGCGACGCGCGCGCGCGCGCGCGCGCGCGCGCGCGCGCGCGCGCGCGCAAGCGCGCGCGCGCGCGCGCGCGCGCGAACGCGCGCGCGCGCGCGCGCGCGCGCGCGCGCGCGCGCGCGCGCGCGCGCGCGCGCGCGCGCGCGCGCGCGCGCGCGACGCGCGCGCGCGCGCGCGCGCGCGCGCGCGCGCGCGCGCGCGCGCGCGCGCGCGCGCGCGCGCGCGCGCGCGCGCGCGCGCGCGCGCGCGCGCGCGCGCGCGCGCGCGCGCGCGCGCGCGCGCGCGCGCGCGCGCGCGCGCGCGCGCGCAACGCGCGCGCGCGCGCGCGCGACGCGCGCGCACGCGCGCGCGCGCGCAGCGCGCGCGCAGCGCGCAGCGCGCAGCGGAGCGCGCGCAGCGACGCGCGCGCGCGCGCGCGCGCGCGCGCGCGCGCGCGCGCGCGCGCGCGCAGCGCGCGCGCGACGCTGCCGCAGCGCGCGCGCGCGCGGCGGCGCGGCCGCGCGCGCGCGCGCGCGCGCGCGCGCGCGAGCGCGCGAGCGGCGAGCGGGCGCGCGCGCGCGCGCGCGGCGCGCGCGCGCGCGCGCGCGCGCGCGCGCGCGCGCGCGCGCGCGCGCGCGCGCGCGCGCGCGCGCGCGCGCGCGCGCGGCGCGCGCGCGCGCGCGCGCGGCGCGCGCGCGCGCGCGCGCGCGCGCGGCGCGCGGCGCGCGCGCGCGCGCGCGCGCGCGCGCGCGCGCGCGCGGGCGCGCGGGCGCGCGCGCGCGCGCGCGCGCGCGCGCGCGCGCGCGCGCGCGCGCGCGCGCGCGCGCGCGCGGCGCGCGCGCGTGCGCGCGGCGCGCGGGCGGCGCGCGCGTGCGGCGGCGGCGCGCGCGCGGCGCGCGCGCGTGCGCGGCGGCGCGCGCGCGCGGCGCGCGGCGGCAGCGCGCGCGCGCGCGCGCGCGCGCGCGCGCGCGCGCGCGCGCGCGCGCGCGGCGCGCGAGCGCGCGCGCGCGCGCGGCGCGCGCGCGCGCGCGCGCGCGCGCGCGCGCGCGCGCGCGCGCGCGCGCGCGCGCGCGCGCGCGCGCGCGCGCGCGCGCGCGCGCGCGCGCGACGCGCGCGCGCGCGCGCGCGCGCGCGCGCGCGCGCGCGCGCGCGCGCGTGCGCGCGCGCGCGCGCGCGCGCGCGCGGCGCGCGCGCGCGCGCGCGCGCGCGCGCGGCGCGCGCGCGCGCGCGCGCGCGCGCGCGCGCGCGCGCGCGCGCGCGCGCGCGCGCCGCGCGCGCGCTGCGCGCGCGCGGCGCAGCGCGCGCGCGCGCGGCGCGCGCGCGCGCGCGCGGCCGCGGCGGCGCGCGCGCGGCGCGGCGCGCGCGCGCGCGGCGCGCGCGCGCGCGCGCGCGCGCTGGCGCGCGCGCGCGCGCGCGCGCGCGCGCGCGCGCGCGCGCGCGCGCGCGCGCGCGCGCGCGCGCGCGCGCGCGCGCGCGCGCGCGCGCGCGCGCGCGCGCGCGCGCGCGCGCGCGCGCGCGCGCGGGCGCGCGCGCGCGCGCGCGCGCGCGCGCGCGCGCGCGCGGCGCGCGCGCGCGCGCGCGCGCGCGGCGCGCGCGCGCGCGCGCGCGCGCGCTGCGCGCGCGCGCGCGCGCGCGCGCGCGCGCGCGCGCGCGCGCGCGCGCGCGCGCGCGCGCGCGCGCGCGCGCGCGCGCGCGCGCGCGCGCGCGGCGCGCGCGCGCGCGCGCGCGCGCGCGCGCGCGCGTGCGCGCGCGCGCGCGCGCGCGCGCGCGCGCGCGCGCGCGCGCGCGCGCGCGCGCGCGCGCGCGCGCGCGCGCGCGCGCGCGCGCGCGCGCGCGCGCGCGCGCGCGCGCGCGCGCGCGTGTGCGCTGGGCGGCAGCGGCAGGCGGCGGTGTGCTGCTGCTGCTGCGCTGTGCGGCGCGCGCGCGCGCGCGCGCGCGCGCGCGCGTGCGCGCGCGCGCGTGCGCGCGCGCGCGCGCGCGCGCGCGCGCTGCGCGCGCGACGCGCGCGCGCGCGCTGCCGTGCGCGCGCGCGCGCGCGGTCGGCGCGCGCGCGCGCGCGCGCGCGCGCGCGCGCGCGCGCGCGCGCCGGCGCGCGCGCGCGCGCGCGCGCGCGCGCGCGCGCGCGCGCGCGCGCGCGCGCGCGCGCGCGCGCGCGCGCGCGCGCGCGCGCGCGCGCGCGCGCGCGGGGCGCGCGCGCGCGCGGCGCGCGCGCGCGCGCGCGCGCGCGCGCGCGCGCGCGCGCGCGCGCGCGCGCGCGCGCGCGCGCGCGCGCGCGCGCGCGCGCGCGCGCGCGCGCCGCGCGCGCGCGCGCGCGCGCGCGCGCGCGCGGCGCGGCGCGCGCGCGCGCGCGCGCGCGCGCGCGCGCGCGCGCGCGCGCGCGCGCGCGCGGGCGCGCGCGCGGGCGCGCGCGCGCGCGCGCGCGCGCGCGCGC
>NZ_JBNJMK010000002.1:0-1915265 GCF_050936595.1 Lentzea sp. CA-135723
GGCTCCGGCTCTTCGACCCCGCCGTCGCGCAACGCCTCAAGCGCACCCCGGACGGCCTCGTGTGCGCGGTGGCCCAGCAGCGCGGCACCGGTGAGGTGCTCATGGTGGCGTGGATGGACGACGAGGCACTGCACCGCACCCTCACCACCCGCCGCGCCACCTACTACTCGCGCAGCCGCCAGCAGCTGTGGGTGAAGGGCGAGACGTCCGGCCACACCCAGTACGTGCACGAGGTGCGGCTCGACTGCGACGGCGACACGCTGCTGCTGACCGTCGACCAGCAGGGCGCGGCCTGCCACACGGGCGACCGCACCTGCTTCGACGCCACGGTGCTGCTCGCCGACGCGTGACGGCCTAGTCCAGGTCGCCCGTCAGGTAGCGCTGCATGTTCGGGGCGATGGCCTTGACCACGGTCTCCAGGTCGGTCGAGGCCAGCGGCTCGAAGTGCACGACGTACCGGACCATGCCGAGGCCGACCATCTGCGTCGCGCACAGGGTGGCCCGCAGTTCGCGCTGCTCGGCGCCGATCTCGGTCAGCAGGTTCTTGAAGATCGCGTTGATGAAGAACGACCGCAGCGCGTTCGCGACCTCCTCGTGCGAGGTGACGCTGCGGATCAGCGCGGCGAACGTGCCGCCGCCGGTCGCGTCCCAGACGGTCACGAACGTGCGGATGATGCGTTCGCCCGCCTCCTCGACCGGGCCGTCGACCAGGCGCTTGAGGATCTCGGACGGGTCGAACGGGAGCTGCAGCACGGCCTGGCCGAACAGGCCCTCCTTGCCGCCGAACCAGTGGTTGACCATCGCGGCGTCCACGCCCGCCTTGGCGGCGATCGCGCGTACGGTGGCACCGTCGTAGCCCTTTTCCACGAAGACCTCGCGGGCCGCAGCGACGAGCGCGGCCCTGGTGTCCTCGCCCGCGGCTCGGCGACCGCGGCGCTTCTGGTTCACTTGCTCCACACGGGCCATAGTTCAACAGATGTTGAATTTATGCAACAATTGGTGCCATGGTGAGCGTCATCGGGGCTGTGGCCGCCGCTGGTCTGGGGGCCGTGAGCCCAACGCGTGAGGAGTTCCGCGAGCTGGCGGTCAACCGCCGGGTCATCCCGGTGGTGCGCAAGCTGCTCGCGGACGCGGAGACGCCGGTCGGCCTGTACCGCAAGCTCGGTGCCAACCAGCCGGGCACGTTCCTCTTCGAGTCGGCGGAGAACGGGCGCTCGTGGTCGCGGTGGTCGTTCATCGGCGTGCGGTCGAGCGCGGCGCTGACCGCGAACGGCGGCGAGGCGTACTGGACCGGCACGCGGCCCGTCGGCCTGCCAGACGGTGGCGACCCGCTGCAGGTGCTGCGCGAGACCGTCGAGGTGCTGCGCACCGACCCGTTGCCCGGCATGCCCCCGCTGACCGGTGGCATGGTCGGCTACATCGGCTACGACGCGGTGCGGCGGCTGGAGCGGCTGCCCGTCATCGCCGAGGACGACCTGAAGATCCCCGAGCTCGTGATGCTGCTCGCGACCGACCTGGCCGCGCTCGACCACCACGAGGGCACGGTCACGCTCATCGCGAACGCGATCAACTGGGACGACTCGCCCGAGCGCGTCGACGCCGCGTACGACGACGCGGTGCGCCGCCTCGACGAGATGACCACGTCGCTGCACACGCCCGCGCCGCCGACGGCCGCCGTGTTCTCCCGCCCCAGGCCCGAGTTCCGGCGCAAGCGGTCGCAGGCGGAGCACTTCGCGGCCGTCGAGAAGGCCAAGGAGGCCATCCGGGCCGGCGAGGCGTTCCAGGTCGTCGTGTCGCAGCGGTTCGAGATCGAGACGGACGCCGACGCGCTCGACATCTACCGGGTGCTGCGCGCGACGAACCCCAGCCCGTACATGTACCTGCTGCGCCTCGACGGGTTCGACATCGTCGGGTCCAGCCCCGAGTCGCTCGTGACGGTGCGCGACGGCAAGGCGACCACGCACCCCATCGCGGGCACCCGCTGGCGCAGCGAGGACCCCGAAGAGGACGCGCTGCTGGAGAAGGACCTCCTCGCGGACCACAAGGAACGCGCCGAGCACCTCATGCTCGTCGACCTCGGCCGCAACGACCTCGGGCGCGTCTGCAAGCCGGGTTCGGTGCACGTCGTCGACTTCTTCAAGGTCGAGCGGTACAGCCACGTCATGCACATCGTGTCGACCGTGACCGGTGAGCTGGCCGAGGGCAAGACGGCCTACGACGCCGTCGCCGCGTGCTTCCCGGCCGGCACGCTCTCGGGGGCGCCCAAGCCGCGCGCGATGGAGCTCATCGAGGAGCTGGAGCCCACCCGTCGCGGCCTCTACGGCGGCGTCGTCGGCTACTTCGACTTCGCCGGGGACGCCGACACCGCCATCGCCATCCGCACCGCTCTGGTGCGCGAGGGCGTGGCGTACGTGCAGGCCGGTGGCGGCATCGTGGCCGACTCGGACCCGCTGGCCGAGGACAACGAGTGCCTGAACAAGGCGGGCGCGGTGCTGGCGGCGATCGCCACCGCCCAGACGATGGCGCCGGCTGTTGAAAGCTAGCCGTCCACTGTGGATCGCCGCGCTCCTGCTGGTGGGCGCGGCGGGTGCCTTCTGGGGTGCGGACTCCGTGCCCGTGGCGCTGCTGTGCCTCGCGTCGGTCGCGGCGGTCCTCGCCCTGAGCGGGGTGGCGCGCAGGGTGCTCGGCGCGTTGTTGATCGTCGTGGGCATCGCGGCGGCGTTCTCCGGCCACTGGCTCGCGATCGCCGGAGGTGTCCTCGTGGCGGCTTCCGGCGCGCTCCAGGTGACCCTGGGCGGCCGGATGCCGAAGATCGGGATGGGCGGTCAGAAGCCCCGCTCGGCCGATCCCGAGACCGACCTGTGGCGCGCCCTGGAGCGCGGGGACGACCCGACCGACGACACGAAGCCCGGCGATCGTTCCTCGAACGAGTGAAGATCATTCAACCGCGTTCCCGCATGTGACACGCGCACAACCTTGGTTAGCTGCGGGGACAGGTGAACCCCGGTGGCTGGGGCGTTACTCCGCCGGGGTTAGCATCCCCGTAGCGGGAAGGGGAGCAAGACTGTGACGGTTCTCGAATCGATCCTCGAAGGTGTGCGTGAGGATCTCGCCGCTCGCGAGGCCCAGTTGCCCTTCGACGTCGTCAAGGAGCGCGCGGCCAGAACCGCCCCTCCGCTCGACGTGCTGTCGGTGCTGCGCGGGCCGAACGTGGGTGTCATCGCCGAGGTCAAGCGCCGCAGCCCCTCCAAGGGCGCGCTGGCGGAGATCCCGGAGCCGGCCGAGCTCGCGTCCGCGTACGAGGCGGGTGGCGCGTCGGTGATCAGCGTGCTGACCGAGCAGCGTCGTTTCGGCGGGTCGCTGGCTGACTTCGACGCGGTGCGCCGGGCGGTGAAGATCCCGCTGCTGCGCAAGGACTTCATCGTGTCGCCGTACCAGGTGCACGAGGCGCGCATGCACGGCGCCGACGTGGTGCTGCTGATCGTCGCCGCGCTGGAGCAGAACGCGCTCGTGTCGCTGCTCGACCGCGTCGAGTCGCTCGGCATGACGGCGCTCGTCGAGGTGCACACGGCCGAGGAGGCCGACCGCGCGCTGGAGGCGGGTTCGTCGGTCATCGGCGTAAACGCGCGCAACCTTCACACGTTGGAGGTCGACAAAGACGTTTTCGGCAGGATCGCTCCGGGACTACCCTTCGAGACGATCAAGATCGCCGAGTCGGGCGTGACCGGGCCCGGTGACCTGATGTCGTACGCCGGCGCGGGTGCTGACGCGGTGCTCGTCGGCGAAAGCCTGGTGACCAGCGGAGACCCCAAGGCCGCCGTGAACAAGCTCGTGACCGCGGGCTCACACCCCGCGTGCCCCCGGCCCAGCCGGTAGGCACGTTCGAAAACAGCTTTAGAGGAGCTACCCGATGGGCCAGTTCACGCCCACACCGCACGATCCCGACGCACGTGGCCACTTCGGCCCGTGGGGCGGCCGGTTCGTCCCGGAGGCCCTGATCGCCGCGGTGGACGAGCTGGCCGCGGAGTACGACAAGGCGCGGCTCGACCCGGAGTTCGTGAACGAGTTCCAGCGGCTGCTGAAGGACTTCGCGGGCCGCCCGTCCCTGCTGACCGAGGCCCCGAAGTTCGCGGAGCACGCCGGCACGCGGGTGTGGCTGAAGCGCGAGGACCTCAACCACACGGGCTCGCACAAGATCAACAACGTGCTCGGGCAGGCGTTGCTGACCAAGCGCATGGGCAAGCAGCGCGTGATCGCCGAGACCGGCGCCGGCCAGCACGGCGTGGCGACGGCGACGGCGTGCGCGCTCCTCGGCCTCGACTGCGTCGTCTACATGGGCGAGGTCGACACCGAGCGCCAGGCGCTCAACGTCGCCCGCATGCGCCTGCTGGGCGCCGAGGTCATCCCGGTGAAGTCCGGGTCGCGCACCCTGAAGGACGCGATCAACGAGGCGTTGCGCGACTGGGTCACCAACGTCGACGAGACGCACTACCTGCTCGGCACGGCCGCGGGCCCGCACCCGTTCCCGCTGCTGGTCCGCGACTTCCACCGCGTGATCGGCATCGAGGCGCGCGAGCAGATCCTCGAGAAGGCCGGCCGGCTGCCCGACGCTGTCGTCGCCTGCGTCGGCGGCGGCTCGAACGCCATCGGCATCTTCCACGGCTTCATCGACGACGAGGACGTCCGCCTGGTCGGCGTCGAACCCGGTGGGTCCGGCCTCGACAGCGGCAGCCACGGCGCCACGCTGACGGCAGGCACGCCCGGCTCGCTGCACGGCGCGATGTCGTACGTCATGCAGGACGAGGACGGCCAGATCACCGAGGCGCACTCGATCTCCGCCGGCCTCGACTACCCCGGCGTGGGTCCCGAGCACTCGCACCTGAAGGACATCGGCCGCGCCGAGTACTTCCCGGTCACCGACGCCGAGGCCATGGAGGCGTTCGCCCTGCTCTCGCGCACCGAGGGCATCATCCCGGCGATCGAGTCCTCGCACGCGCTCGCGGGCGCGTTGAAGCTCGGACCGTCGCTCGGGCCGGACGGACTTCTCGTCGTGAACCTCTCCGGGCGTGGCGACAAGGACATGGACACGGCCGTGAAGTACTTCGGCCTCGCTGACGGGGGACAGGCCTGATGTCGTTGTCTGACGTTTTCGCCACCGCGAAGGCCGAGTCGCGCGCCGCGCTGATCGGCTACCTGCCCGCGGGCTTCCCGACGGTCGATGGTTCCAAGGACTACCTCCGTTCGATGGTCGAGTCCGGGTGTGACCTGGTCGAGGTCGGCCTGCCGTTCTCCGACCCGGTGATGGACGGCCCGACGATCCAGGCCGCCGCCGAGCAGGCGCTGGCCGCGGGCTTCCGCGTGCGCGACCTGTTCGACGTGGTCTCCGCCGTCTCCGAGGCCGGCGGTCGTGCGGTCGTGATGACGTACTGGAACCCGGTCCTGCGCTACGGCGTGGACGCGTTCGCGCGTGACCTCGCCGCCGCCGGTGGGCTCGGCATCATCACGCCCGACCTCGTCCCGGACGAGGCCGAGGACTGGATGGCCGCGTCCGCCGCGCACGGGCTCGACCGGACGTTCCTGGTGGCGCCGTCGTCGACCGAGGAGCGCATCGCGATGACCGCGCGTGCCTCGTCCGGCTTCCTCTACGCCACCGCGGTCATGGGCGTCACGGGCGCCCGTGACGTCGTGTCGTCCGCCGCGCCCGAGCTCGTCGCACGGGTGCGGGAGCACACCACGCTGCCCATCGGCGTCGGGCTGGGTGTGCGGTCCGGCGCGCAGGCCGCCGAGATCGCCGGGTTCGCTGACGGCGTCATCGTGGGGTCCGCGTTCGTGTCGGCCGTGGCCGAGGGCGACGCCGCGGTGCGTGCGTTGGCCGCGGACCTCGCTCAGGGCGTGCGGTCGGCTGCCGCGACCGTCTGAACCTCCTTCCTCGTGGAACCGCTCGGCCCTCGTGGCCGGGCGGTTCTGCTTTGTGGTGCGGGAGTCGAGCCGCCTCTGCAGCGACGGCTTCGGGTGCGGGGTCTTGCCTGCTTTCGGAGTCCTTGCGGTTCCTCCAACAGCATGACACAGATTCGAACACCTGATCGAGTGAACCTCGGTCGGATGGGTCCAAAACCCCACTTCACCGTCGGCCCGAGCTGCGATCGTGGCCCTATGCACAAGCCAGCTATCCGTCGGGCGTGCCACACTGGTACTCGCCGGGCGGTTTTCGGAGGTGATGCCCCGTGGCAGCTCCAGCAGAGACTGCGCCAGACCAGTACCTGTTGCCGAGGCACGTGGGCCCTTGGTCGCTCGACGACGTCCTGTCGTTGCCCGAGGACAACAGTCAGCGCATCGAACTCGTCGACGGGATGCTTCTCGTGAGCCCGCTCGGGTCCGTTCGACACCAGGAAGTGGTGTTCGACACAGCGGCCTCCTTACGCGGGGCCTGCCCGGTTCACTTGAAGACGACGATCGAGCTGAACGTCCTGCTGTCCAACGGCCGGCTGGTGATCCCGGACTTCACCGTCGTGAAGCCGCGGGAAGCGGGCGTCATGTTCCCGGTGTCGGACGTCGTGCTGGTCGGTGAGGTGTTCTCGCCGAGCACGAGGCTGAACGACGAGGGCCTGAAGCGCAGCCTGTACGCCGACGCGCGCATTCCCTACTACCTGATGGTCGACCCGAGTCGGGTGGTCGTCGAGGCCACGCTGCTCGAACTGCAGGGCGACCAGTACGTCGAGATCGCGACCAGCGACGCCGGTGTGCTGGAGACCGAGCGGCCGTTCCCGGTCACCATCAAGTTCTAGCCGTAGAGCCACTCCAGCCGTTCGTGCAGGTCGGCGACGGTCCACGAGGCGAACATCGCGTCACGGGCCAGCGCCGCCTCCCCGGCGGGGTGGTAGATCTCCCGGCCCATCCATCGTGACGCGTGGTGGACGCGTGCGGCCCGCTCCGAGCGGAGCGCTGCGTACCGCGCAAAAGAGCCCAGCACGTCACGAGGGTCGAACACGGAGGAAAGGCACACCGCATCCTCCAACGCCTGGCAGGCACCCTGCGCGGCGTACTGCAACACGGGATGTGCGGCGTCCCCGAGCAGCACGACGCGTTGATCCTGCCAGTTCGTGATCGGCGCACGGTCGCACAACACCCACGCCCGCCACTCGTCGGCGAGCTCCATGACCCGAGCCGCGTCATCGCACAACGGCGCGAAGTGCCGCATCACGTCAGCGTGCCCGACGGGCTTGCCGTTCACGGGCTCACTGGCCCCGTTGTCCGCCGTGGCAACAAGATTCACGTACCGCCCGCCGGCGATCACGTACCAGACGACGTGATAGCGCGGTCCCGCCCACAGCGTGACCACGTTCTCCTTCAACGAGTGCGGCACATTCCGAGCAGGAATGACCGCACGAAAGGTGGTGTGCCCGGAAACCTGCGGGTCCCCGTCCCCGACAAGCTGCCGCCGCACGGCAGACCGCAACCCGTCGGCCCCGATCAACGCCTGGCCGTGCACGAGTTCGCCCGACCGCAGCACAGCCGCGACCCCGTCAGCGTCCTGCGCGTAGGCCGCAACGCCGCTGTCGACCCGAAGGTCGATCCGCTCGTCGCTCCGGCAGGCGTCGAGCAACGGCGCGAGCACGTCGTCGCGGTGCACCACGGCATAGGTCCCGAACCGGGCCCGAAAGCCGTCGTCGACGGGCAGCCCGGCAACCTGCCACCCGGTGACCCCGCACCGCAACCGCAACTCGTCGACGTGTACGGCGCGCGACCGCACCACGGCCCCGACGCCGAGGGCGTCGAGCATCCGGAAGCCGTTGGGGCCGACCTGGATGCCCGCGCCGATCTCCTCGAACGCGGGCGCGGCCTCCAGCACGGTTACCCGCCGCCCGGTCCGGGCGAGACCGAGAGCCGCCGCCAGTCCGCCGATACCGCCGCCGACCACCAGGACCGTCATGTCCGACCTTTCGCGCGCCCGCCGAGACCGCGTCCGAGTATCTCGGGTCGGCGACCACGCACCGCCGAAGGTCGCGGGCCGGTGGGTGGAGGGCTGCGCGGAGTGGCAAGCGGCGGCGGGATGGGTGGTGGAGAGCGGCTGGGCGTGGCCGGGGGTGGGACGACGTGGTGGCGAGGCGGGGCTGCGGGGGAGCGATGGGGCCAGATGGCGTGTCGGAGGGGCTGAGGAGAGAGCTGCGAGGGGCTGGATGGAGAGGGGGCTGAGGAGGGCGGCGAGCGGTGGGATGGCGTGACGGGACGGTTGAGGGAGGGGGAGGGACCTGGGCGGAGGACTGGAGTGGAGGGCCAGGGGTGAGAGTGGCGTGGTGAGAGGGGCTGGGTGAGGGGCTGACTGGGAGGGGCTGACTGGGAGGGGCTGCGTGGAGGGTCGCGATGGGGGCGTGAGGGAGGGGTTATGAGGGCTGCGCCGGGTTAGGAGGGCCCCGGGTTAGGAGGGCGCGTCGGGGCCGGAGGGCAGAGTGGAAGTCTGAGTGGGAGAGGTGGGACCTCGTTGGTCGCCGGGTGGCGGCGCTGGGCGGCGACACCCGATGCGGCGGCGTTGTGCGGTGAGGCCCGTGCCGCTGACCTGTTCCGCGAGGCCTGTGCGGCTTCGCCCGGCGGGCGGGTTCGGGCTGGTGAGGGGTGCGGTGGTCGTCCTGCGGGCGGATCACCGGTGGTGGCGTTGCCCGGTGGGGAAGCCGGGGTGGGCTGCGGGGGTGGGCACGTTGGGTGATCTTTGGGTTAGCCGCGGGTGATCGGTTGGGTTCTGGGTCGGTAACGATCGCGCGTCCCAACGAGGCGCTCACAGCGCGGACGGTACGGTGGTCGCCGTGTTGGACGCCCTTCTGGCCACGATCCCGAGTCCCGACCGCGGTGTTTGGTACCTCGGTCCGCTCCCTCTCCGGGCCTACGCGCTGTGCATCATCGCCGGCATCATCGTCGCCATCTGGTGGGGTGAGCGTCGCTGGGTCGAACGTGGCGGCATCAAGGGCGAGGTCACTGACATCGCTGTTTGGGCCGTGCCGTTCGGGCTGGTCGGCGGGCGGCTCTACCACGTCATCACGGACAACCAGAAGTACTTCGGGCCCGGTAAGAACCCGTTGGCCGCTCTGGAGATCTGGAACGGCGGTCTCGGGATCTGGGGGGCCATCGCCCTCGGTGCCGTGGGTGCCTGGATCGGGTGCCGGCGCAAGGGGATCCCGTTGCCGGCGATGGCGGACGCCTTGGCGCCCGGCATTGTGGTGGCGCAGGCGATAGGGCGCCTCGG
This sequence comes from Lentzea sp. CA-135723, assembly GCF_050936595.1. NCBI lineage: Bacteria > Bacillati > Actinomycetota > Actinomycetes > Pseudonocardiales > Pseudonocardiaceae > Lentzea > Lentzea sp. CA-135723. The sequence goes on from NZ_JBNJMK010000002.1 coordinate 9,236, forward strand.
CAACTACTTCAACCAGGAACTCTACGGTGGCGACACGACGTTGCCGTGGGGGCTGGAGATCTACCGGCGGGTGACGCCGGAGGGTCGTGAGGACGCGCTGGCGGGTGTGGCGATCGACCACACGCCGATTCAGATCGTGCACCCGACGTTCCTGTACGAGCTCATCTGGAACCTCGGTGTCGCGCTGCTGATCGTGTGGGCCGACCGGAGGTTCCGGCTCGGGCACGGGCGGGTGTTCTGGCTCTACGTGGCCGGGTACACGGCCGGGCGGTTCTGGATCGAGCTCATGCGCACGGACGAGGCGACGCTCATCCTGGGCACTCGGGTGAACGTGTTCGTGTCGGCGCTCGTGTTCTTCGCGGCGGTGGCGATGTTCATCATCGCCAAGTCGCGGGGTGAGCGTGAGGACGTCGCGGCGTTGCGAGGCACCGCGGAACCGGACGCCGAGCAGGACAAGACCGAAGACGCCCCAGCGGAGACCGAAGAAGCCGAGAGCGTCGTCGCGGCCGGTGAGGGCGACGGCGAGAAGAAGAACTCCCCGGAGTCCGTCAAACCGGAGTGATTTGTGCGCGTGCTCGTCGTCGAGGATGACGACCGGGTGGCCAGGGGCCTGCTGACCGCACTGCGGCACGCGGGTTACGAGGTGCATCGGGTGGCCACGGCCGCCGACGCGCTGCGTGCCGCGCCCGCCGACGTGGTGTTGCTGGACCTCGGGCTGCCCGATGGTGACGGCCTGGACGTGCTGCGCGAGCTGCGGCACCGTCCGGGCACCGCCGTCATCACGGTCACGGCGCGCGGCGAGGAACGGGAACGCGTGCTCGGCCTGCGGGCCGGCGCGGACGACTACGTGGTGAAGCCGTTCGGCACGTCGGAGCTGCTGGCCAGGATCGAGGCCGTGCTCCGCAGGACCCGCGCGCACCGGGCGGGACCGGAGAGCGAGGCGCCGGTCGAGGTCGGGGCGTTGCAGATCATCACGTCCACGCGCACGGCCACGCTCGACGGCGAACCGCTCTCGCTCACCCGCAAGGAGTTCGACCTGCTGGCTCTGCTCGCGAGCCGCAAGGGCGAGGTCGTGAGCCGCGACTTCATCGTCGACCAGGTGTGGCAGGCGCACTGGGAGGCGCCGTCCCGGACGTTGGACACGCACATCGCGGCCCTGCGCGGGAAGCTCGGGAACAGCGTGAAGATCGAGACGGTCCGGGGTGTCGGGTACCGCCTCGCCACGTGACGAGTGTCCGAGAGACATCCACAGGCGGTTGCGGAACAATCACGGCTGATGCTCCGCCGACTGCTCGTCATCACCGTTCCGCTGCTCGTCGCCCTGGTCGCGGCGCTCGGCATCCCTTTGGCGTCCGCGGTCGTGCAGCGCGAGACCCAGACGACGTACCTCGACCGCCTCGGTGACGCGAGCCGGTTCGCGAGCCTCGGCGAGAGCGCGTTGCAGTCGGACCGGCTGGAGGCGCTGAGCCAGGAGATCCAGCGCTACGACAACCTCTACGACATCCCCGTCGCGCTCGTCAGCGCGGACAAGCGGATCCTGCTCGCGTCCCGGCTGGGCTTCGACCCGAGCAACGACCCGGACGTCGTCAAGTCCCTCAACACCGCGCTGAACGGCGGCGTCAGGCCCGAACCCGAGTACACGGGCTGGCCGTGGCGCACGGGCCCGATGGTCGTGGTCGAGCCGGTCGGACGGGACAGCGAGGTCGTCGCCGCGGTCGTCACCATCTCCCAGACCCGAGGCCTGCGGGCGGAGGTGCTCAGGCAGTGGGGGCTCATGGCGCTGGCCGGCCTCGCGCCGATGCTCGCCGTGGTCGCCGCCGCCTGGCCCATGTCGCGCTGGGTGCTCAGGCCCGTCGGCCGGCTAGACGAGGCCACCGCCGCCGTCGCGCAGGGCAACCTCGACGTGCGCGCGGACGAGGTCGGCGGGCCGCAGGAGCTCCGCAGGCTCGCCAGGAGCTTCAACACCATGGTCGACGTCGTCGGCAAGGCCCTGAACAGGCAGAAGGCCTTCGTCGCCGACGCCTCCCACCAGCTGCGCAACCCGCTCGCCAGCCTTCGGCTCGCCGTCGACAACCTGGAACCGCACGTCCAGACCGACGAAGCGAGGGAAGCTCACCAGATCGCGGTCGAGGAGGCCGAGGAGATGGGCCGCGTGCTCGACACGCTGCTCGCCGCGACCAGGCTCGACAGCGCCCGCCAGACCGAACCCGTCGAGATCGACCAGCTCCTCACGACGCACCGCCCGGCGTGGCAGGCCCTCGCGAGCAAGACCGGCGTCACCCTCACCATCGACGTGCCGCACGGCCTCACCATGCAGGAACCGCCCGGCGGCCTCGGCAGCGTGCTCGACGAGCTCGTCAGCAACGCCATCCGCCTCGCCAACGCGACCGAGGTCAGGGTCACCGGCACGCAGGGCGAGCTGCACGTCGTCGACAACGGCGACGGCCTCACCCACGAGGAACGCGAGCTCGCGCTGCAACGGTTCTGGCGCGCCATCAAGCACCAGAACATCGCGGGCACCGGCATGGGCCTCGCGATCTGCGCCGAGCTCATCGAGTCGGCCGGCGGCACGCTCACCCTGCACGACGCCGATCCCGGCCTGGACGTGAAGGTCGCCCTCAGCGCTTCACGGAACGGAACCAGCGCATAGCGCCGTCGTGCAGCGGCACGAGCCCGGTCGCGATGCCGGTGCGGACGTTGATCCGCGACGCCTCGGGGTGCCCCTCGACGATCCGCGCGGTCTCGGTGAACACCGTCCGCGTCACGACCTCGACGACGTCCGCGCTCAACGACTCGCGTGCCAGCAGCAGGTTCGGCACCGCGAACGTCTGGTTCGCCGCCACGCCCTGGTAGGTCGTGCTGGGGATCGTTGCCGGGATGTACGGGCCCTTGTACCTCTCGGCGAGCTTGACCGCCTCCTCGGGGATGTTGATCAGCCGCACGTTGCCCTGCAGGTCCGTTATCGCGGGCGTCGGGATGCCGGTCAGCGCCAGCATCGCGTCCAGGGCCCCGGAAGCGACCCGCCGGGACGCCTCCGCGTGCGCCATCCGTTCGTCCATTGCGGACAGCCCGAAGAACCCCAGCATCCGCTCGGCGGTGAACTCGGTGCCGGACCCCGTGGGCCCCAACGAGATCCGCTTGCCCGCGAGGTCGCTGAAAGTGTGTATCGAAGAGGCAGCCGGCACGGCGATCTGCATGAAGCTGTCGTAGAGCCGCCCGACCGCGCGAACGCTCTGCGGGTCGTCGATGGGGTCCAAAGAGGACAGCGCCAGCTGAGCTTCACCTGATCGCAACAACTGCAGGTTCTCCACCGATGCGGCGGTGGGGATCGCGGTGACCTTGGTGCCGGGCAGTTGCTCGGCCAGCGCCGCGGCCAGCGCCCCTCCGACCTCGCGGAACACCGCGCCGTCAGGCCCGGTGGCGAGCACCAGTTCAGCGGGCGCCTCGACCCTGCGCGGGGTGCATCCCGCGAGGGCCAGCCCGGCCCCTAGCAGAAGCGTGCGACGGCTGAACGACACCGATGAAGCCTAGCTGTTACGTCAGGGCTGTCTGAAGTTTCCTCACGTCGGCTTGTCGGTGCTGGTGGCGCGGCTCACTCTCTTCGCAACACGTAGTTCAAGGAGGAACAGTGGCCACCACGACCACAGGGCGCAAACCGATCTACAAGCACCTCTACTTCTGGGTGCTGGTCTCCATCGTTCTGGGCGCTGCCGTCGGCTTCCTGTTCCCCAAACAGGCGTCCGAGATGAAGTGGCTCGCCGACCTGTTCGTGAACCTCGTGAAGGTCGTCATCGCGCCGACCATCTTCGCGACGATCATCGTCGGCATCGCGGGCCTCGGAAACCTCGCCAAGGCCGGTGGCCTCGCCCTCCGCACCATCCTCTACTTCACCGCGATGACCACGGTGGCGCTCGCCATCGGCCTCATCGTCGTGAACATCGTGCAGCCGGGTCACCACGGCGGCGAGATCACGCTGAACGCGAGCCAGGCCGACGCGACGCTGAAGTCCGCCTCGACCGCGGAGACCGGTGTCACCGGCTTCATCCTCAGCCTGGTGCCGAAGTCGTTCGTCAGCGCCTTCACCGACGGTCAGCTGATCCAGGTGCTCGTGGTCGCCATCCTCGTGGCCGTCGCGGTCGCCGGCATGGGTGAGCGCGGCGCCAAGGTCGTCTCCGCCATGGAGACGCTGTCGAAGGTCATGTTCGGCATCATCAAGATCGTCATGTACGTCGCCCCGATCGGCGCCTTCGGCGGCATCGCCTACACCGTCGGCAAGTTCGGCGGCAGCGTCCTCGGCAAGCTGCTCTGGCTGATGGGCTCGTTCTACGCGACCTGCCTGCTGTTCGTGATCGTGGTGCTCGGCCTCGTCGCGAAGTTCGCGGGCTTCAGCCTCTTCAAGTTCCTGCGCTACATCAAGGACGAGATCCTGATCGTCCTCGGCACGTCGTCCTCCGAGTCGGTGCTGCCGCGCATGATGGTCAAGCTGGAGGCGGCGGGCGCTCAGAAGTCGGTCGTCGGCCTCACCATCCCGACCGGCTACTCGTTCAACCTCGACGGCACCTGCATCTACCTGACCATGGGCGCGATCTTCATCGCCCAGGCCACGGGTCACGACGTGTCGATCGGTGTCCAGATCGGTCTGCTGCTCTTCATGCTGATCGCGTCGAAGGGCGCTGCCGGTGTCACCGGCGCCGGCCTCGTCACCCTCGCCGCCTCGCTGCAGGCGTTCGAGGCCCACTCGGCCATCCCCGCGGTCGGCATCGCGCTGATCGTCGGCATCGACCGCTTCATGTCGGAGGCCCGCGCCATCACCAACGTGATCGGCAACGGTGTCGGCTCGCTCGTGGTCGCCGCCTGGCAGAAGGGCCTCGACAAGGAGCGCCTGACGCACGTCCTCAACAACCCGGACACCGTCGACGTCGACGACCTGCTCGCGAAGCAGACCGGCGAGAACGACGACAAGAAGGAGCCCGTCGCGGCTCACTAGGACGTCCGTGGCTGGAGGCGACTCTTCCCGCCTCCAGCCACGCGACCAGCGACCTCCCTGTATGCCGAGGTCCCGCTCTCCCCGCATGCGGCGCGGGGTGAACGGGACCTCGGTCTTCTGTTTGGCGTGGAACGGTCCCGGGTGAACGCGCGTGAGCGTCCGCTAACTGGGACGGCAGGCGGCTGATCAGCCAGGACGGCGCTTTACCCGGCCCATCCACTGATAAATCGGGAGTGTCGCGCAACTCTCACTCGACCGGCACGAGTTGAACAGTCGGTTACGCTAACTCGGCTGTAACGAACGCCGACGTTGGCCGCAATGTCGTTCCCCAGCGGGGAATCGTTACACATCCATGACCTAGATCACCCATTGGCGGGTGTCCCTGGGTTTCGCGGCTGTTAAAGTCGCGTCAACACGCGGGCCATCGTCGTCCCGTGCTCCCACCTGTTGGTTCGAGGTCTGAGCACGAGGACTTTAGTTCTTTACGCGAGGACGACGAAGGAGGTCTGCGCAGTGATCTTCTCCGCCATCCCCGGCCCCCAGGGTCTGTACGACCCGTCTGAGGAGCGCGACGCCTGTGGTGTCGCCATGGTGGCCGACATCCAGGGCAGGCGTTCCCACGGCATCGTGAGCGATGCGCTGACCGCGCTCGCGAACCTGGAGCACCGGGGTGCCGCCGGTGCCGAACCCACGTCGGGTGACGGTGCGGGCATTCTTCTGCAGCTGCCGGACGAGTTCCTGCGGGCCGTGGTCGAGTTCGACCTGCCCGAACGCGGGCAGTACGCGGCGGGAATCGCGTTTCTGCCGTTTGAGACCGAAGAACGCGCCGCCGCGATGCAGGAGATCGAACGCATCGCCGAGCAGGAGAGCCTCGAGGTCCTCGGCTGGCGCGACGTCCCGACCGACCCGGAGAAGGCCAACGTCGGCCCGACCGCGATGTCGGTGGCGCCGCACTTCGCGCAGCTCTTCGTGAAGGGCACGCGCGACGAGGCCGGCATCGCGCTGGACCGCCTCGCCTTCGCCCTGCGCAAGCGGGTCGAGCACGAGGGCAGCGTCTACTTCCCTTCCCTGTCGGCACGAACGATCGTCTACAAGGGAATGCTGACGACCGAGCAGCTGCCGGAGTTCTTCCCGGACCTGCACGACGAGCGCCTCTACACGGCGATCGCGCTGGTGCACAGCCGCTTCTCCACGAACACCTTCCCGTCGTGGCCGCTCGCGCACCCGTTCCGGTTCGTCGCGCACAACGGTGAGATCAACACCGTCCGCGGCAACCGCAACCGCATGCGCGCCCGCGAGGCGTTGCTGGACAGCGAACTGATCGCCGGCGACCTCGCCAGGCTGTTCCCGATCTGCAACCCGGACGGCTCCGACAGTGCCAGCTTCGACGAGGTGCTGGAGCTGCTGCACCTCGGCGGCCGCAGCCTGCCGCACGCGGTGCTGATGATGATCCCCGAGGCGTGGGAGAACCACGCCACGATGGACCCGAAGCGCCGTGCGTTCTACCAGTTCCACGCGTCGCTGATGGAGCCGTGGGACGGCCCGGCCTGCGTCACGTTCACCGACGGCGAGCTCGTCGGCGCGGTCCTCGACCGCAACGGCCTGCGTCCCGCCCGCTGGTGGCAGACCGCCGACGGCCGGGTCGTGCTGGCATCCGAGACGGGTGTGCTCGACGTGCCGTCCGACCAGGTCGTCGCGAAGGGACGGCTGCAGCCCGGCCGCATGTTCCTCGTGGACACCACGCAGGGCCGCATCATCGACGACGAGGAGTTCAAGTCGAACCTCGCGTCGGAGCAGCCCTACGACGAGTGGCTGCACGCCGGCCTGCTCGACCTCGCGGACCTGCAGGACCGCGAGCACGTCGTGCAGAGCCACGAGTCCGTCGTGCGCCGCCAGCTCACCTTCGGCTACACCGAGGAGGAGCTGCGGATCCTGCTCACGCCCATGTCGATCATGGGCATGGAGCCGCTGGCGTCGATGGGCACCGACACGCCGGTCGCGGCGCTGAGCCAGCGCTCCCGGTTGCTCTACGACTACTTCGTGCAGAACTTCGCGCAGGTCACGAACCCGCCGCTGGACGCGATCCGCGAGGAGATCGTCACGTCGGTCAAGCGCGTGATGGGCCCCGAGCAGAACCTGCTCGACCCCGGCCCCGTCTCGTGCCGCCACGTCACGCTCGACTACCCGGTGATCGACAACGACGAGCTCGCGAAGCTCATCCACATCAACGACGACGGCGACCTGCCGGGCTTCGCCTGCACCGTCCTGTCCGGACTGTACGAAGTGGACGGTGGCGGCGAGGCGCTGAACGCCGCGATCGAGCGCGTGCGCCGCGAGGCGTCGGAGGCCATCGCGAACGGCGCCAGGACGCTGGTGCTCAGCGACCGCGACTCGGACCACCGCATGGCGCCGATCCCGTCGCTGCTGCTGGTCTCCTCGGTGCACCACCACCTGGTGCGCACCAAGGAACGCCTGCGCGTCGCGCTCGTCGTCGAGTCCGGTGACTGCCGCGAGGTCCACCACGTCGCCGCCCTGCTGAGCTACGGCGCCGCCGCGGTCAACCCGTACCTCGCGTTCGAGACGATCGAGGACCTGATCAGCCAGGGCGCCATCACCGGCGTCCCGGCGCACAAGGCGATCCGCAACTACGTCAAGGCGCTCGTCAAGGGTGTCCTGAAGATCATGTCGAAGATGGGCATCTCGACGGTCGGCGCCTACACCGCGGCGCAGATCTTCGAGGCCGTCGGCCTGTCGAACGACCTGCTCGACGAGTACTTCACCGGCACGCAGTCGAAGCTCGGTGGCGCCGGTCTGGAGGTGCTCGCCGAGGAGGTGGCGCTGCGCCACCGCCGTGCGCACCCGGACAACCCGACCGCGCGCGAGCACCGCCGCCTCGAGGTCGGTGGCGAGTACTCGTACCGCCGCGAGGGCGAGCTGCACCTGTTCACGCCGGAGACGGTGTTCCTGCTGCAGCACGCGACGAAGACGCGCAAGGAGGACGTCTTCCGCCAGTACACGGCGGAGGTCGAGCGCATCTCCCGGCAGGGCGGCACGTTGCGCGGGCTGTTCAAGTTCCGCAACGAGGGCCGCACGCCGATCCCGATCGACGAGGTCGAGCCGGTGAGCTCGATCGTCAAGCGCTTCAACACCGGCGCCATGTCGTACGGCTCGATCTCGGCGGAGGCGCACGAGACCCTCGCCATCGCGATGAACCGCCTCGGCGGCCGGTCGAACTCCGGTGAGGGCGGCGAGGACCGCGAGCGCCTGTACGACCCGGAACGGCGTTCGGCGGTCAAGCAGGTCGCGAGTGGACGGTTCGGCGTCACGAGCGAGTACCTCGTGAACTCCACGGACATCCAGATCAAGATGGCGCAGGGCGCGAAGCCCGGTGAGGGCGGCCAGCTGCCCGGCTTCAAGGTCTACCCGTGGGTCGCGCGCACCCGGCACTCCACGCCGGGTGTCGGTCTGATCTCGCCGCCGCCGCACCACGACATCTACTCGATCGAGGATCTGGCGCAACTCATCCACGATCTCAAAAACGCGAACGAGCAGGCCCGGGTTCATGTGAAGTTGGTCAGCTCCATCGGCGTCGGCACGGTCGCCGCCGGTGTGGCCAAGGCCCACGCGGACGTCGTGCTGATCTCCGGCTACGACGGCGGCACCGGCGCCTCGCCGATGAACTCGCTCAAGCACGCGGGAACGCCGTGGGAGATCGGTCTCGCCGAGACCCAGCAGACGTTGCTGCTCAACGGGTTGCGCGACCGCATCACCGTCCAGGTCGACGGCGCGATGCGCACCGGCCGTGACGTCGTCGTCGCCGCGCTGCTCGGCGCCGAGGAGTTCGGTTTCGCGACCGCGCCGCTGATCGTCGCGGGCTGCGTCATGATGCGCGTCTGCCACCTGGACACGTGCCCGGTCGGCGTCGCCACGCAGAACCCGGACCTGCGCGCCCGCTACACCGGCCAGGCCGAGCACGTCGTGAACTTCTTCGAGTTCATCGCGCAGGAGGCCCGCGAGATCCTGGCGGAGCTCGGTTTCCGCACGATCGACGAGGCCGTCGGGCACGCGGAGCTGCTCGACAAGGACGAGGCGATCGAGCACTGGAAGACCGAGGGCCTGAACCTCGAGCCGGTCTTCGAGGTGCCGGAGACCCCGTACCCGACGGCGAAGCGCAAGGTCCGCGACCAGGACCACGGCCTCGACAAGGCACTGGACCGCACGCTGATCCAGCTCGCCGAGGCGGCGCTGGAGGACGCGCACCAGGTGAACCTGGAACTGCCCGTCCGCAACGTCAACCGCACGGTCGGCACGCTGCTCGGCGCCGAGGTCACCCGCCGCTTCGGCGGCGAGGGCCTGGAGGACGACACGATCCGGGTCAAGCTGACCGGCTCGGCCGGGCAGTCGCTCGGCGCGTTCCTGCCGCGCGGCATCACGCTGGAAATGGTCGGCGACGCGAACGACTACGTCGGCAAGGGCCTGTCCGGCGGGCGGATCATCGTCCGGCCGCACGACGACGCGCCGTTCCGCGCCGAGCAGCAGGTGATCGCGGGCAACGTGATCGGCTACGGCGCCACGTCCGGTGAGGTCTTCCTGCGCGGACGGGTCGGCGAACGCTTCTGCGTGCGCAACTCCGGCGCGCTGCTCGTGGCGGAGGGCGTGGGCGACCACGCGTTCGAGTACATGACCGGTGGCCGGGCCGTGGTGCTCGGGCCGACCGGGCGCAACGTCGCGGCCGGCATGTCCGGCGGTATCGCGTACGTGCTGGACCTGGATCCCCTGTCGGTGAACCAGGAGATGGTGAATCTGCAGCGCCTCAGCGCCGAGGACCTGCGTTGGCTCAAGGTCGCGGTCACCAAGCACCACGAGGCGACGGGGTCCGCCGTCGCCGCGTCGCTGCTCGGGGACTGGACCCGCAGGGCCGGTGCGTTCACGAAGGTCATGCCCGGCGACTACCAGCGCGTTCTCGAGGCCATGCGCCTCGCCCGCGCCGAGGGCCGGGACGTTGACGCGGCTGTCATGGAGGCGTCTCGTGGCTGATCCACAGGGTTTCATGAAGTTCTCCCGCTCCGACGCGCCGAAGCGTCCGAAGCCGGAGAGGTTGCAGGACTGGAACGAGGTCTACCTCCAGGAAGCCCCGGAGGAGCGCAACGCCGCCGTGCGCACGCAGGCGACGCGGTGCATGGACTGCGGCATTCCCTTCTGCCACAGCGGAACGGCGGGCTGTCCGCTCGGGAACCTGATCCCGGAGTGGAACGACCTGGTGCGCCGCGGCGACTGGGAGCTCGCCTCGGACCGCCTGCACGCCACCAACAACTTCCCGGAGTTCACCGGCAGGTTGTGCCCGGCGCCGTGCGAGGCCGCCTGCGTGCTGGCGATCTCGAACGACGCCGGTGGCGCCGTCGCGATCAAGCGCGTCGAGGAGACGATCGCGGACATGTCGTGGGAGAACGGCTACGTGCAGCCGTCCCAGGCGGCCGTGTCGTCCGGCAAGCGCGTCGCGATCGTCGGCTCCGGTCCTGCCGGACTGGCCGCGGCGCAGCAGCTGACCCGCGCGGGCCACGAAGTCGTCGTCTACGAACGCGATGACCGCCTCGGCGGGCTGCTGCGGTACGGCATCCCCGAGTTCAAGATGGAGAAGAAGGTCCTCGACCGCAGGCTCTCGCAGCTGCGCAAGGAGGGCACGAAGTTCGTCACCGGCTGCGAGGTCGGCGTCGACGTCACGGTCGAGCAGCTGCGGGCCGAGTTCGACTCGGTCGTGCTCGCCGTCGGCGCGCTGCGCGGCCGTGACGACAAGTCGACGCCCGGCCGCGAGCTCGAGGGCGTGCACCTCGCGATGGACCACCTGGTCCCCGCGAACCGCGCCGTCGAGGGCGACGGGCCGTCCGCGTTCTCGGCCGAGGGCAAGCACGTCATCGTCATCGGCGGTGGCGACACGGGCGCCGACTGCTACGGCACCGCGACCCGCGAGGGCGCGCTGTCCGTGACGCAGCTCGACCAGTACCCGATGCCGCCGTCGGTCCGCGACGACGACCGCTCGCCGTGGCCGGTGTGGCCGCACATCCTGCGCACGTACCCCGCGCACGAGGAGGCGGGCGAACGCCGCTTCACCGTGGCGGTCAAGCGTTTCGTGGGCGACGACGAGGGGCACGTGCGGTTCATCGAGCTGCAGCAGGTGCGGGTCGAGAAGGACTCGTCCGGCCGCCGTTCGGTCGTGCCGGTGTCCGACGAGATCGAGGTCCTGCCCGCGGACATGGTGCTGCTGGCGATCGGCTTCGAGGGCGTCGAGCACATGCGGCTGCTGGACGACCTCGGCATCTCGCTGACGCAGCGCGGCACGATCTCGTGCGGCTCCGACTGGCAGACGAGCGCGCCCGGCGTGTTCGTCTGCGGGGACGCCCACCGCGGCGCCTCCCTGGTGGTGTGGGCGATCGCCGAGGGGCGGTCCGTGGCCAACGCCGTGGACAACTTCCTCACGGGTTCCTCGAACCTGCCGTCGCCGGTCATCCCGAACCAGCTTCCGCTCGCTGTGGTCTGACAACGGCGTCCGACCAGCGGAGAGCAGCATGACGCCCCGCGCGACAAAGGAGTCGCGCGGGGCGTTCGCCTTTTCCCAAGAGCCTGTTGGTAGATGGTCATGCCGCGGTTGAGCTGGGTTGTCTGGGCTGGCCCCCAGCGTGCTGGTGGTGGGTCGCCGGAGAGTTCTCGGGTCAGACGGCGGGTCAGCCAGCCGAACGTCCTCTCGACGACCCATCTGCGGGGCAGTACCACGAAGCCCTTGATGTCGTCGGTGCATTTGACAACGGTGAGTGTCAGGCACAGCACGGCTTTGGCCCGCGTGACGAGGCGTCCTGCGTAGCCGCCGTCGGCTGCCACGGTGTCGGCACCGCGCACGGTCTGGGCGTCGATGACCGCTGCGGCAGGCCCCCCGTTCGCTCCACCGTTCGAAGAACGCATACACCGCTTCTCAGGGCGGGAGGTCGGCCGGCAACGCCCGCCACTCGATGCCATAGCGGGTTAGACAGCCGATCGCGTCCACCATCGCGTGCGGGTCGTGCTTCATTGGCGCTCCGGCAGGGCTCTTGCGCAACTCGGCCATGACCGCCCGCGCTTGCGGCTCCGACACCTGCCACTGCTCATCGGTCAGATCAGACGGATACCGACGTGTTCGGTCACAACATGCGCAACCAGACACGCCACAACTCGCCTTCGCGGCCTCGACACGGTAGACAGACGTCCTGGGGCTTTTGGTGATCAAGTTGGTGGTGCATCTCGACTACCAGAAGCCCGACCTTCATGCCCTCACGCTCACGACCGACCCGCACCATTCGCCAACAGACTCCTGGGGAGGAAGTCGTGCGAGTTCTTTTCTCGTCATCGCCGGGGCTTGGCCACCTGTTTCCGATGATCCCGCTCGCCTGGGCGCTGCGGGCCGGGGGTCACGAGGTGCTGGTCGCCAGCACCGGTGACGTCGTCGAGCGCGCCGCGCAAGCCGGGCTGCCCGCGGTGGAGGCCGCGCCGGGGCTGGACATGATGACGTTCTTCGGGACCACTGTGCGGGAGAACGAGCGGTTCGGGGACTTCGCCGCGATCCACGAGCTGTTCGTGGAGGACCCGCGGCGGGCGACGGAGCTCGTCGCGCGGGTGTTCGCCGCGCTCGGCGACCGGCTCACCGAGGGGATGCTCGCCGCCGCCCAGGGGTGGCGGCCGGACCTGGTGGTCTTCGAGCAGATGGACTCCGCGGGCCCGTTCATCGCCGCGAAGCTCGGAATTCCCGCCGTGCAGCACAACTTCGGTTCGGCGCGCGGGACCGACGAGCTCGCGCTGTACGCCAAGTACACCGACGCCTACGACCGGCATGGCGTGACGCGGCCGACCGAGGCCGACGCGATCATCGACATCGCCACCGAGGGGCTCGGCACCCCGCAGATCGGGTGGCCGATGCGCTACGTCGCGTACAACGCGGGCGGGGTGCTGCCGGGGTGGCTGCTCGCCGAGCGGGAACGGCCGAGGGTGTGCGTCACCCTCGGCACCGCGGTCGGCCTGATGTCCGTCGGCGCGCTGGGCCAGATCGTCGAGGCGGCCAAGGAGATCGACGCGGAATTCATCTTCGCGCTCGGCGACTCCGACGTCGCGGAACTGGGCGAACTGCCGGAGAACGTGCGCCTCGTCGAGTGGATCCCGTTGAACGCCCTGTTGGAGCACTGCGACGCGATCGTGCACCACGGCGGCTCCGGCAGCACCTTCACCTCGCTGGCCGCCGGAGTGCCGCAGTTGTTGCTTCCGCACGCCGCCGACCAGTTCGACAACGCGGCACTCGTCCGCGACGCTGGTATCGGCCTGTGGCTCGAAGACACCGCCGTGGACGCTTCGCATCTCACGAAGCTGTTGGAGGACAAGGAGATCAGGGCGGCGTGCGAGCGACTCCGCGCGGAGAACGCCGCACGCCCCCTGCCATCGGAGCTGGTGTCGAAGCTCGTCGCGCTGGTGAGCTGATCCGGCTTGGTGATCCGGGGTGAACACCGAGGGGCGGCGACGGGGGTCTGAGCGGGGGCGGTGGACATTGCCCCGACACGGCACGGACCGAGGAAGACCCAACATGGGTGGTGTGATCATCAGCGAGTCGGAGGAAGGCGCCCCGATCGAGGACCTGCCCTGGGTCATCGTGTTCCAGTCCCTTGACGATTCGTGGGACTCCTTCACCTGCGGGCCATGCGAGCGGGACCCCGCTACTGTCCACTGAGGACGAACAGTGCGCCACCGACCGCCAGCAGCGTTCCGGTCACCGCGACCGCGCACAGCCACGGCCGGTCGCCACGCCGGTAGATCTCGTTGTGCCTGCGGGCGTGCCGACGGTCGGACTCGAAGTCCAGCCGCCGCCGGGGCATCCGCCCGTCGGCGTCCGGCACCTGCGCTGGCGAGGTGACCTGGGGGAACACCGGGACCGCCTGCGGCGACACGTGCGGCTGACCGCGCTCGTCCCACGCCAGTCCCACTCCGAAGCGCTGATTCGGGTAGCGCAGCTCGGTTGGCAGCTTGTCCGCGGGCCGTACCATCGGCCGGTCCTTGGCCTTGAGCTGGTTCGTGCCCCTGGTCAGCTCGCCGAGCAGCACCATTCCGCCGCGTCGATGGAGGCGCCGACCTCGCGCAACCATTCGCCAACACGCTCTAAGGTGTCCGGCGTGGCATGGGCGATCCGGGGAGAGTTCGACAACCGCGGCTGGGACGACGTCGCGCGCTGGTTCGGCGAGCTCGGGCAACACCCGGATTTCGCGTCGCACCAGCACATGCGGGACATCGTCGCCAGCGTGCTCCACCACCGGATGACCCACCGGCCACGACCGCGTGGAGTGCCCGAGGCCGTTCCCGCGTTCTGGGCGATGGCCGGGGACGAGGTCGGCATCACCCCGTAGCGCAGGTGTCGCGATAGGACAGTTCAGGAAGGTGTTGCCGCCACTCCCGTGCGGTGAGCCCGCCTTCCGCCACCTCGCACGCGAGCGCGAGCGGGTCGCCTGCCCGCAGCTGCCCGGCGGCCGCCAGCCGGGCGTTCAGCTCGGAGCGCGTGTCCGCGTTGGGGGAGAACGAATGCGCGGCCAGGCTGAGGCGCAGCGCCAGCCGCGGTGAGTGGTCGCGCGCGACCTGGGCCTGCGCGATCAGCGAGCGTGCGATCGCCCTGTCCCGTTCCCCGCTGGCCACGCTCCACTGGGCCGCCGCGAGACCGGCGGCGCCGACCGCCGTCACGAGGAAGACCGCGAGCCAGCTGATGGTCTGCCTGCGGTCGCGGCGGCGTTGACGGCGCAACACGTCGATCCTGCCGCGGCTCACGTCGAGGAACCGGCGGGCGGCCGGCGAGAGGTCGTCGGCGGCCACCAGCGGCTCCACGGCCGCGAACGTGTCCTCGTTGAGCAGCAGGTGGTCGGCGCGGCCACCCTCGATCCACTGCGAGGCGTCGAGCTCGACGGACTGGGCGGCGCGCAGGCCGATCTGGCGTTCGTCGATCGCGGTGCGCAGCGGGCGCCACTCGGTGAACAACGCCTCGTGCGCCACGCCGATCCAGCGGCCCTGGTGGTCGCCGCTCGCGGTGAGCAGGCGGTGCCGGACGAACACCTCCAGCGCGTCCTGCGTCCGCGAGTCCAGCTGGGCGAGGCTCACGCGCTTGCGGGTCGGCCTGCCGGTCTGGTCGAGCGTGGCGAGGGACGCGAGCCGGGCGAGGAGCTGTTCTCGGCTCGCCCGCGTCTCCGCGACGGCGAAGTCGAGCACCTCGTCGGCGTGCCTCGCCAGCGCGCCGTGGACGCCGCCGAGGTGCTCGTACCGCTCGCTCGACAACGTGCCGCCGCGGGGCACGCCCATCGCCAGGTGCTGCAACGTGAACGCCAGCAACGGCAGCGCCTCGCCGCTCGCCGTGTCCTCGACCAGCCTCGCCACCAGTTCCGGGTGCACCTTGAGCCCGGCCACCCTGGCGGGCCCGGTGATCACGACGTTCAGCACCTCGCGCGCGAGCGGCGCGAGGACGTAGCTGCCGAGGTGCACGCCGCCGAGTTCGGGCAACGTCCGCAGCTGGTCCAGGAACTCCGACCGCAGCGTGGCGACGACCCGCACGTTGCCCGCGATCGCGTCCCTGAGCAGGGTCGCGACCTGCTCGCGGTCCTTCTCGGCGGCACGGGTGAAGAGCTCCTCCGCCTGGTCGACTGTGATCAGCAGCCTGCGGTCGTCGTCCACGAGCTCACGGGCCACGCCGTGCAGCCCGTCGAGCACCAGGCGGTCCTTGGTCTCCTGCGCGGACCAGCGCAGGCCTGCCCGTGCCGCGGTCTTGCGCACCGCGCGGGCGAGGGCGTCGAGCGGGTCGTTACCCGGCAGCCACGGCGGTACGACGAGCCAGCGCGGGTCGTCCGCGAGCTGCGCCAGCAGACCGGCCCTGACGAGCGACGACTTGCCGCAGCCGGACGGACCGACGACGGCGAGCAGGCCGGGCGCGCGGCGGACCTTGCGGGCCAGCGCGCGCGTCTCGGTGTCGCGGCCGAAGAAGACGGCGCTCAACGCGGTGCTGAACGCGTCCAGGCCGGGGAACGGCTCCTGGTCCTTCGCGAGCTTGCGGCCGCCAGCGTCGAAGTGCCGCAACGCCTTGCGCAGGTGCTCGCGCGCGGTGGCGTGCGGGATGTGGTTGAGGTGGTTGATCAACGGGTGGATGACGCCGCCGAGCTGCACGGGCAGCAGCAGGCACCCCAGCGCGTCCGCGATGGCGACCTCGGCGGTGCACCAGCTCGACCTGACCGACGGTTCGCTGACGACGCAGACGACGGCGTCCGCCCGGCGCAGCTCGTGGTGCAGGCGTTCTCGCCACGCCTCTCCTACCTGGATTCCGTCATCGGGGTGAACTTCCAGGAACGTCTCGTGGTCGGGGTCGAGCCAGTCGCGGATCTGTGTCGCGATCGCCACATTCTGTGTTGCGTGGCTGATGAAAACCCTCGCCACGACCGCCTCCTTTGGCATTCGGTCACCGATTGTGCAGAGCCGGAAGGGATCGGTGGCCCGTTGTCCACTAATTGGCACATCTACAACGCGGTGATGCCACTCTGCGTGTACGTACGTTTCCGTGAAAACGGAAACACTTTCGGGTGAAACTTCTGTGTGATCCGGGCGAAGTCGGTCTCGTATATCGCGCGGGTTGTCCACTTCGGGCGAAACTGATAGTCGTAGATCAACTCAGTCGGGGGGTGTCGGCATGCGCAGTGTTCTTCTCGCTGTCATCGTCGCGCTCTGCGCTGTGCTCACCCCGGCCGTGTCGACCGCGTCGATCGGCGCGCCACCACCGAAGTCGAAGACCTCCGCCCCCAAGGAAGAGGCGCCCCGCGAGGAGCGCGACCCGAGCCGGCTGCGCCTGTTGGTCAGCTCGGTGGACCGTTCGTCCAACGTGGCCGCGCCGTCGTTCTTCACCGTGTTCACGCCCCGTGCCGTGCCCGGTGTTCTCGTGCTCGTGTCCAACGCCGAGCCAATAGCGGTCTGGCGCACACCTCCTGCGTTGCAGGTGTTCCGCAACTGATCGGACCACTCTCCCCGATCAAACCGAACACTTAATCCAATCGCAGTGAGGGATTTCCATGGACTTCCATCGCTTTGTTCAGCATGCCCGCGCACACGCCGCTTCGCGTTCCAGTGCGCTCGGCCGCAAGCTCGCCGCAGGTCAGCAACCCACGACGATGTTCATCACGTGCGCGGATTCGCGGATCGTGACGGCCGCCATCACCGGCGCCGAGCCCGGTTCGTTGTTCGAGATGCGCACCGCGGGCAACGTCATCCCGCCCTATTCGCTCACCGCGCCGTCCAGCGAGATGGCCACGATCGAGTTCGCCGTGCTCCAGCTCGGCGTGAGCGAGATCGTCGTCTGCGGCCACTCGCACTGCGGTGCGGTCGGCGCGCTGAACGGCGGCGGCATCGACCACCTGCCCGCGATGCGCGGCTGGCTGCGTCCCGGACAGCCGCGGCAGGCGTCCGGCCCGGCGATGCGTCCCGAGGGCCAGGACCACGTCCGCGCCCAGCTGGAGGTGCTGCTGGCGTACCCGTTCGTGGCGGAGAAGGTCGCCGCCGGGTCGTTGCGCGTCCACGGCTGGTTCTACGACATCGAGACCGGCGAGGTCTCCGCGTGCGCCGAGCACGCCTTCCTTCCGCTGTAGGGGTCTCGACGTGATGAAGAAGTACTGGACCGACCTCGGTGCGTCGGTCGTCGTGTTCCTCGTGGCGCTGCCGCTGTGCGTGGGCGTGGCGGTGGCGTCCGGGGTGCCGGCCGAGCTCGGCATCGTGACCGGCGTGGTCGGCGGCATCGTCGTCGGCCTGCTGCCGGGCAGCTCGATGCAGGTGAGCGGGCCGGCCGCCGGGCTGACGGTGCTGGTGGCGGATGCCGTCAGCCGGCACGGGATCGCGGCGCTGGGCGTGATCGTCCTCGGCGCCGGGCTCCTGCAGGTGGCGCTGGGCTTAGCGAGGTGCGGGCGGTGGTTCCGCGCGATCTCGCCGTCCGTCGTGCAGGGCATGCTGGCGGGCATCGGCCTCGTGCTGATCTTCGGTCAGCTGAAGCACCTCACGGTCTCGCCCGTCGCGCTGGCGCTGGGCCTGCTCACCGTGCTGATCATGCTGCTGTGGCAGCGCACCCCGATGAAGGTGGTGCCGGGCATCCTCGTCGGCGTGGTGGTCTGCACCGCGATCGCGGCGGTGTTCGCGTCACCCGTGGACCGCATCACCGTGGGAACGCTCTCCGCGGACGTGCACCTGCCCGACTTCTCGTTGCTGAGCACGGGGGTCATCGGCACGGCGGTGGTGTTCGCCCTCGTCGCCTCGGCCGAGTCGATGTTCAGCGCGGCCGCCGTCGACCGCATGCACGACGGCCCGCGCACGCGGTACAACAAGGAACTGGTCGCGCAGGGCGTCGGCAACACGATCTGCGGTCTGCTGGGCGCGTTGCCCATGACGGCCGTGATCGTGCGCAGCGCGGCCAACGTCAACGCGGGCGCCCGGACGAAGGCGTCCCGGGTGCTGCACGGCGTGTGGCTGCTGCTGTTCGTGGTGCTGCTGCCGGGGCTGCTCACGCTGATCCCGGTGGCCGTGCTGGCGGCGGTCCTGGTGCACGCGGGCTGGAAACTGCTCGGTCTGCGCGAGGTCGTCTCGTTGTGGCGCACGGACAAGGCGGAGAGCTTCATCTTCGTCCTGACCGCGGGTCTCATCGTGGGGACCGACCTGCTGACCGGCACCGTGGCCGGCCTGCTCGCCGCGGTCATCAAGACCGCCTGGGACGTCTCCAGGCTGCAGGTGACGGTGACGCCGGAGGGGGTGGCGTTGCGCGGCAACGCGACGTTCCTGCGGCTGCCGGTGCTGCTGGACGAGCTCGACC
Source organism: Lentzea sp. CA-135723 (assembly GCF_050936595.1). Classification (NCBI taxonomy): domain Bacteria; kingdom Bacillati; phylum Actinomycetota; class Actinomycetes; order Pseudonocardiales; family Pseudonocardiaceae; genus Lentzea; species Lentzea sp. CA-135723. The sequence continues at coordinate 28,099 of NZ_JBNJMK010000002.1, forward strand.
GGGTGGACCGGGAGCACGTCCGGATGGACCTGAGCGGGGTCAGGCACCTCGACCAGGCCTGCGGGCAGGCGATCGACCAGTGGGTGGACCAGTCGCGGCGGGCCGGCAAGACCGTCGACCTGGTCGGCAGATAGCAAGAAAGGCGCCGCGACCGTGGGGGTCGCGGTCGCGGCGCCTTCCTCATTCAGGTGGTCACTAGTGGGTCGTGAACTGGCCGCGCACCGCGCCACCGGGGAACGGTCCGGTGTGGATGTTCGAGTAGAAGTCCTTGGGGGACTTGCGCAACGCGTCCAGCGTGGCCTTGTCGGCGGTGGCGGAACCCGAGACCGCGAAGATGCCGTTCGGGACGGCCGTGCCGAAGAACGTGATCTTCACGGCGCCGTTGACGCCCTTGGCGCCCTGGTGGACGTGGCCGAGCGTCGGCGCGTCGATGTTCACCCAGGCCAGCGAGAAGTCGACACCGGTGGCGGTGGGCTGCACGAACGTGATGGCCTGGCCGTCCGGGTCGCCGACCTTCGGGCCGTCCTGCACCGGGACCTCGTTGCGGCCGTTGGAGAACGCGCGCAGCTTGCCGCCCTTGATGATGTCGAGCGGGTTGACCTGCCTGGACAGCGGCTTGAGCTGGCCGCGGACCGCGCCACCGGGCTTCTCGGTGCTGTGCAGGTTCACGTAGAACCCGGCCGGGTTCCTGCGGATGTCCTCGGCGAGCTGGGCGTCGACCACGGTCTGGCCGGCGGCCGCGTTCAGCGTCTCCGGCATCGGGGTGGTGAACAGGTTGACCTTCACCGCGCCGTTCTGGCCGGCCGCGCCCTGGTGGATGTGGCCGAGGGTGAGCTGCGAGGTCTTCTGCCACTGCACGGCGAACGTCACGCGGTCGCCGCGGACCTCGACCAGGGCCTTCGCGCTGGCGTCGTTGTCACCGACGGCGGGACCACCGGCGGTCGGGACCTCCTGGCGGCCGTCGAGGTCGGCAGAGAAGAACAGCGGTTTGCCGGTCGCGGGCTTGACCGGGGGCTGGTTCTGGACCGGGGTCTGGCCGGTCGCGGGCGGCGGCGTGCCGTGCGCACCGTGGTCCTGACCACCGTGCTCCTGGCCCGCGCCACCGGACTTCGTGGCGGTCGGCTGCTTCGCCGAACCGCCCGCGTCGATGTTCAGGGTGGTGCCGTCGGCGGTGAAGTTCTCGAACGCCGAGCCGCCGTTCTTCACGACCACGCGGACCTCGACCTTGCCGGCGCCGGGCTTCACGGTGAACGTGCGCGACTCGCCCTTCTTCGTGCTGTCGAGGCAACGGCCCTCCAGCTGGTCGGCGGCGCAGAACGACGCCTCGTAGCCGGCCGTGTTGGTGATCTTGACCGTGACCTCGCCCTGGGCGGCGGACGCGGGAGTGACGACGCCGAGGCCGAGTCCGGCTGAAAGAAGGCATGCGGCAGCGACGGTTCTGGTGACAGACATGGGATTGGGCTCCAAGGCTCCACGAGTGGGAGTCGGGGGGTCTGGCGGACCCGACATGACCAACACGGCCGGGGACCGGATTCGGTTCAAGAATTTTCGCTGAACCGATCGGCGTCTCATCACGTGTCATCGTCGGAACAGGACACACCCGCTAGGAGACGAAAATGCGTGCACGTATGGGGATTCTGCTGCTGCCCGCCCTGCTCGCCGGGCTCGCCGCGTGCGGAAGTGAAGCGCCGCAACAGGGTGCGCGGCAGCAGGAGGTTCCCGCGAACGTCCAGGTGAAGATCGTGCAGTCCGAGCTCGGCCCGATCCTGGCCGACCAGACGGGACGCACGCTCTACGCGTTCACCAAGGACGAGAACAAGCCCGCCGAGTGCGACGCCGACTGCATCGCCGTGTGGCCCGCCCTGACCTCGCAGTCCAAAGCGGACGTTGCGGACGGCGCCGACGGCGAGCTCGTCTCGCAGGAGGACGAGAGCTCGCAGGTCGTCTACGGCAAGTGGCCGGTGTACTACTACGTGGGCGACCAGGTCGCGGGCGACGTGAACGGCCAGGGCGTGGACGAGGAGTGGTTCGCCATCGCCGCGGACGGGAAACTCGTCAAGAAGAGCTGATGAACACTGGGCCGTTCGGGTGTATGCGGCTAACGGCCCCGTGCGAGATGTCGACCCTGCAGGTGAACCAGTAGGGGGCGACACATGACCAGCGCAGGGTTTGACCCGAAGTTCCTCGGCACCGAGGCCGGCACTCCCGTCCTGACCGAGTCGGGGGCGGCCGACGCGGTCGAGCTCGACGGCTCGACCACGATCGACTACACGCACTTCTCGCTCGCGATGAGCAAGTCCCGCAAGTTCGCGAGCTGGGTCGCGTGGAACATCGACGGCGGCGAGATGAAGGCCTTGAGCCGCAGCAACATCCCGTTCGTCAAGGACCCGCGCGTGCCGGCGGAGTTCCAGACCGGCGACGAGCTGTACCGCGACAACCGGCTCGACCGCGGGCACCTCGCCCGCCGCGCCGACCTGTGCTGGGGCCCCAAGGCCGAGGCGCAGAAGGCGAACCGGGACTCGTTCTTCTTCACCAACATCACGCCGCAGATGGACGACTTCAACCAGAGCGCCCGCGAAGGCCTCTGGGGCAGGCTCGAGGACGCGGTGCTCGCCGACGTCGACGTCGACAACCTCAAGGTCAGCGTCTACGGCGGCCCCGTCTTCAACGCCGACGACCGGCTGTTCCGCGGCGTCGCGATCCCGCGCGAGTTCTACAAGGCGATCGCGTTCGTGGTGGACGGCGAGCTGCGGTGCAGCGCGTTCCTGCTGACCCAGAACATCGTCCTGGCCGAGGCGCTGGACCTCGACGAGTTCCGGGTGTTCCAGGTGTCGCTGACCGAGCTGGAGAAGCGGCTCAGCCTCACCTTCCCGGCCGAGCTGCACGCGGCGGACACGGTGTCGGTGCAGCTGTTGGATGTCGAGGAGAGGAAGCCGTTGAGCAGCCTGGACGACATCCAGTGGTGAAGTGGGTCCTGACCCTCGGTGGTGACCGGGCTCAGCGTCACGTCGTGACGGTGAGCCCTGGCAGCTGACCGCGCAGCTCTTCCAGCTGTGCCAACGACTCCGGCTGGTGCACCACCAGGTGTTCCAGCCCCGGCAGCACGCGCAGGTCGTCGGCGTCCGGCACGCCGAACACCTCCAGCGTCCTGATGGTCGGCCACCGCTCCAGCCCCGCCAGCGAGTAGGGCGGGCGGTGGTCGATCGCCAGCTCGCGCAGCCTCGGCAGCTCGGGCAGCGCGCCCAGCCCGTGGTCGGTCGCCGAGTCGCGGATCTGCAACCGCCGCAACGCGCCGCCCTCCAGTGACGCGAGCTCGACGCGGCTGAAGTGCAGGTGCAGCTCGTCGAGGTCCTTCACCGGCGCCAGGTCGATCCGGCCTAGCGGGCGGCAGCGGCTCAGGTGCAGTTCCTTCAGCGAGCGCGACACCGCCAGCGGGGCGAGGTTGCGCATGACCTCGTTCTGCCACAGCTCCAGCCTGCGCAGCGACGGCATGGCGCCCAGCGGGTGCAGGGGGTTGATGTTGCCGATGCACCGCACGTACCGGAGCTTCTCCAGGTGCATGATGAACTGGATCCGGTGCCAGCCGCGGACGTCCACCCGCCGTTCACCGAAGTCCACTTTGGACAGCACGGACCGCGCGTACTGCTCGGCGTCCGGGGTGTTGCGCCACGCCCGCAGCAGCTCGTCGATGACCATCGTGTGGTCGACCGCGACGAACTCCGCGATCCGCTCCCACGCGCCCTCGCCGCCGATGTTCGCGAGCGTCCGCACGATGTACGCGGCCTCGTCGGACGCCTCGGGGCCGGGCAGCAGGTCGATCACGAACGACCCCGCCTCGGACAGCGCGTCGGCGTGCGCGAAGCTCTTCGGCGGGATCAGCGAGGCCGCCGCGGCCGTCACCTGGGCGCGGGCGGTCTCCGGTTCGATCACGTCGGCCTGGTCGAGGCATGCCAGCGCGAGCAGCCGCAGCTTGTCGCGGCCGCGTTCGTCCTTGCGCGTGTCGTCGTTGCCCGCCAGCAGGTCCATCAGCACGCGGGCCCGTTCGCGCGGCCGGGCGTGCGCGACGGCCATCACCACGACGTCGTGCCACTCGTCGAGATGTGCCCTGTCCACCAACAGGTTCAGGTCACCGGCGTCCACGACCTCCTTGGCCGCCAGGTAGTCCCGGAACGTCCGGTGCACGAACTGCACCCGTTCGCCGGGCACCTCGCGCAGCAGCCCTGCCCGTTCGAGCAGCCGCTGCATCGCGTCGGACGGGTCGATCTCGTGCGACCGCAGCCCGCGCATCGCGTTGCCGAGCCGGTGCACGGCCTCCTCGCGCGGCACCATCAGCTCCCGGTTGCGCACCAGCGAGTACGCGAACCGTTGCAGCAGAACGAGCTGCTCCTCCTTCGAGAACGACGGCAGCGCGAGCCCGCGGTTCTCGTCCCACCGCACCAGCAGCAGGTCCAGCGCCGCCTCGTAGAGCGACCGCCGGTCGCGCGGCAGGTGCATGTTCCGGTCCTGGTGCAACGCGCACAGCAACCCCGCCAGCAGCGGGCTCGACGTCAGCCTGCGCAGGTCGGGCCGCTGCGCGAGGGTCGCGAGCAGCCGGGCCTCGCAGTCGGTGAGCCACACCCGTGCCTCGCGGGTCAGCCCCGGTTCGTCGCGGGCCGCGGTGTGCCACGCCTCCACGAAGTCCCGCACGCCCTTGTCGCTGAGCGGCAGCAGGTCGAACGCGGCGAACTCGGCGTCCTCCAGCCAGTCCTCCGGCACGGCGGAGGGCCGCGTCGTGATCGCGTACCGGGCGTCCGGGTAGGCCGTGACCAGCTTCTCCAGCCACAGCCGCGCCTCGGCCCTGCGTTCCCAGACCAGCTCGTCCACGCCGTCGACGAGGACCAGCGCGCGCCCCTCCTTGAGCCGTGCGGTGACCCAGCCCGCCGGCTTCTCCTCCTCGATCATCGACGCGGTCGAGGAGATGAACTCCTCCGGCTTCGGCAGCGTGGCGTACTGCCGCAGCGGCACGAAGAACGGCACCAGCCCGAGCCACTCGTTGCCGGACGTGCTGGCCTGGCCCAGCGCGTTCATCGCGAGCCAGCGCAGGAACGTCGTCTTGCCCGCGCCCGCGCCGCCCCTGATCAGCACCCTCGGCGTGTCCGCGAGCGCCGCCGCGACCGGCAGCCCGGCGCCCGTCAGCTCGTCGGTGTCGCCGACCCGCGCGACCGCCAGCGACACGTACGAGGTGTCGAACGAGTGCCGGCGCGGTGCCCGGCCGCGCGACACCCCGAACAGCTCCAGCCCGCCCAGCGCGTGCGCGACCTGGTCGGCGTAGCGGTCCTCGAAGTCGCGGTGAGCCGAGCTCAGCGCGAGTTGTTGCTGGTCAGCGAGCCTTGCCACGGCGTCGGCGGTCGCCCGGCCCATCCGGAACATCTCCACCGCGAGCCGCCGCGCGTACTCCGGCTGCGACCACACCAGCTCCACGACCGCGACGCACACGCGCAGCAGCAACGCGTCGTACACGGCCGTGGCCTGCTCGGACAGGCCCGCCGAACGCCGGATCTTCGCGGACTTCGCCAGCACGTGCGCCCGCAACGACTCGGGCGTCAGCATGATCCGCAGCGCCTCTTCCGGCCGCAGCGGGAGAGAGGCCTCGATCGACTCGCGCACGGCGTCCACGGCGGCCTGCCACTCCGGCTGCTCGACGGCGCTGAGCTCGCCGCGCGCCAGTTCCGAACTGATCCGCTCGACCAGCGGTCCCGGCCTGGTCAGCTCGCGCTGGCGCTTCTTGTCCTTGGCGCCCTTGTGCACGACGTCGAAGAGACCGAGGAGCACCCGCTCCAGCACGGTCTCCAGCACCATCAGCAGTCCGGCGGAAAACGGATCAGCCACGACTCCAGTATCCGCACGTGATCACCCGGTCGCCGGTCGACTTCACCAGCTGTTCACTCGGGCAGCCCCACCTGGCGGACGTGGCCGATCTCGAAGTCCCTGCTCGTGCCGTCCGCGAGGTCGGCGCTGACCACGCCCTCGAGGTGTTTCGTCGGGATGATCACGTGCGTCTCCACGGCGCGCGGCCCGGTGGCGTACTTGATCTCGACGCGGCTCCCGTCGACCAGCGCCGACGACAGCAGCACGACCTCCTCGTCGCGCAGGAAGACGTTCTGGTCGCGCAGCATCCGCGCCGCCGTGCCCCTGGGCGTGCCGCGGCCCGCGCTCGGCCGTTCCTGCTCGACCAGCCGCACCGCGAGCTGCGTCAGCTCCAGGTCGTCCACCTCGGTCCGCCACCGGTCGGGCCTGCGTTCGCCACGGGCGTGCGCCCGCTTGCGCTCGACGGTCTCCACAATGGACTGTTCGCCCGCGTCGAGCCCGGTCGGCGCGTACCCGCTGCGGCGCAACGCGGCCAGCGTCTCCGCCATCGGCTGCGCGGAGGCCAGCACGGTCGGCGCGAGGAACCGCAGCTTCAGCGACGCGAGCCGCTTCGACTTCGCGATCTCCTGCAGCAGCGTCGGATCGGTGGCCCGCACGCAGCTCACCACGTCCGTGACCGTCAGATGCCCGTGCCTGCGGGCCACGTCTTGGACCTGGTACTCGATCACCTGCGGCAGCGCGGCCTCCGACACCGCCGCGAGCCTCTCGAGCACCTCGCCGGCCGACAGTCCCGTGTCGAGCGCGCGCCGCACCGACCCCGCCGACAGCCGCCACACCCGTGCGGCGTCGTTGTCCTCCAGGTCCGCCACCAGGTTCAGCGTCGCGCTGAGCTCCGGCGCCGGCAGGCCGTTCACCACGGCCGTCATGTCCGTCTGGAACGCCGCCTTCTCCGTCGCCGGCGGCATCAGCTCGCTCGCCGCGGCCTCGACGTCACCGCCGTGCAGCACGGCCACTCCTAACGGCGTGAGCGCGCCACCGGCCACCACGCCGAGCGACTCCAGCTCGGTGATCACCGCCGCCGTCGCGCGTTCGTCGTGCACGGCGGGCCGTTCCCACGCCAGGTCCGCGACGAGTTCACTGGTGCGGGTGAACGCCTCGTCGGCTTGGAAGCGCTCCAAGGTGCTGCGCCGCAACAACAGCCCGGCCGCCCCGGTGTAGTCGCGCAACGCGGCCCGCGCCTGGTCCGGTTCCGGCCGCCAGTCCATCCGCTGCCACGCGCGCACCAGCGCCGCGAGCCGCGGCCCCGGCTGCGCGCCGAGCCACTCGTCAGCCTGCTTCGTCGGCAGCAACCGTCCGCGGTCGACCCCGACCAGCTGGGCCTCTGCCGCGAGCTCCAGCCACAGCCGCAGCACGCCGTCCGCGACCCGCAACGCCCGCGCCACCCTGCGGATCTCCACCGTCGCCACGCCGCCGGTGTAGCGGGCGTCGAACGTGTCCTGCTCGCAGTGCGCCAGCAGCCGCGCCACGCCGTCCACAGTGGACATCGCGGGCACGATCGGCGAGACCGCGGACGCCTTGCGCCTCGTCGGTGCCTTGGGGCGCAACGTCAGCTTCCCCTGCGCCGCGCCGCTGGTCCGCACCGAGTTGACCGCCGCCAGCCGCGAGCCCTCCGGCCACGCCAGCGCGCGTCGCCTGAGCTCGCCGAACGCCCGCTCGAAGTCGCCTGTCGAGCACCGCAGCTCCGCGCACACCGTGTCGATCGTCCCGGAGTTGCCCTGCGCCACGATCGCCCCGAGCACGTCGACCGCGCCCTGGTCCAGCGTGTCCTCACCGGCGTGCACCGAGTCCGCGTCGGTCAGCTGCGTCGCGAGGTCCTTGAGCGTGCGGAGGTAGCGGTCGGCGACGTCGCGCCGGTACGTGAGGATCGCGGCCACCTCGTCCGGCTCGAGTTGGAGGAGCCAGGTCGCGAGCGCGTTGATACGGCGTGGCATTCATCGGATTATGGCCTGATTGTGTGCGCTCAAACGAATTTTCACCGGCATGGGCGATCCGCCTAGGCTGACTCGGTGACGTTCGACGGTTTCGGCGAGTACGCCATTGACTTCTACGACGGCCTGGTCCTGGACAACTCGAAGGCGTACTGGGACGACAACAAGGAGACCTACCTGCGCGACGTGCGCGCCCCGATGGAGGCGCTGCTGCTGGCGCTGGAGAAGGAGTTCGGCGAGGGCAAGGTGTTCCGCCCGTACCGCGACGTGCGGTTCGCCAAGGACAAGACGCCGTACAAGGACCACTGCGGCGGCGTGGTCGAGAAGGGCCGCGGCGGCGGCGCGTACTACGTGCAGATCAGTCCCGAAGGGCTCATGGCCGGCGGCGGCTCGTTCCACATGCAGCCAGACCAGCTCGCCCGCTACCGCGCGTCCGTCGACGCGCACGGCGTCCTGCTGCGCAAGATCGTGGACAAGCTCGCGAAGCAGGGGTGGACGGTCGCGGGGGACGTGATGAAGTCGAAGCCGCGGGGGTTCGCGGACGACCACCCGCACCTCGACCTGCTCAAGCACCGGTCGATCTACGTGCGCCAGGTGTGGGGGCCTGATGACGTGCTGCACGAGCCGGAGTGCCTCGACCGGGTGCGCAAGGCTTGGAGGCAGCTCAAGGACTTCAACGCGTGGTGCGAGGACCACGTCGGCGTGTCCGAGCAACCGCGGCGGCGATAGCCCAGCCGAGGCCGACGCCGAGCACGTCCACCAGGGCGTCCAGCACGTCGCCCGAGCGGTGCAACGGCGTGATGACGTGCTGGAGCACCTCCGAGATGCCCGCGTACGCCACCAGCCACCACAGAACGTGAGGGATCCTCGCGTACAGGCCGGTGAACGCGAGCAGGGCGAACAGCAGCGTGTGGACCACCTTGTCCGTACCCGGCGGCGAGCTCGGCACACCTGACTCCGGGGTGAACAACACGACGACGCTCAGCAACGCCGCGGTCACGAACGGAAGGACTCGACCCATTGTCAGAACATTACCGAGGAGTAGTTCGGGATCGGTCCAGGAACGGGGTCTACTCTCTCTAGACGTGAGTCGACGCGCAAAGATCGTCTGTACCCTCGGTCCCGCCACTGGCACGCCGGACAAGGTCCGCGACCTGGTAGCGGCCGGTATGGACGTGGCCAGGATGAACTTCAGCCACGGCAGCCATGCCGACCACAAGCAGGTTTACGACATGGTCCGCGCGGCAGCCGACGAGTCGGGCCGCGCCGTGGGCATCCTCGCCGACCTCCAGGGCCCCAAGATCCGGCTCGGCCGGTTCGCCGCGGGTCCTGTTGACTGGAACACCGGCGACGTCGTCCGCGTGACCGTCGAAGACGTCGAAGGCACGCACGACCGCGTGTCCACGACGTACAAGGAGCTCGCGAAGGACGCCAAGGTCGGCGACCGCCTGCTCGTGGACGACGGCAAGGTCGGCCTCGTGGTGATCGACGTCGAAGGTTCCGACGTCGTCTGCGAGGTCACCGAAGGCGGACCCGTCAGCAACAACAAGGGCCTCTCGCTGCCCGGCATGGACGTCTCCGTGCCGGCGCTGTCGGAGAAGGACATCGAGGACCTCGAGTTCGCGCTCTCGCTGGGCGTGGACTTCATCGCCCTGTCGTTCGTGCGCTCCCCGGCGGACATCGACCTGGTCCACCAGGTCATGGACCGCGCGGGCAGCAAGCGCCTCCCGGTGATCGCGAAGATCGAGAAGCCGGAGGCCGTGGACAACCTCGAGGCCATCGTCCTCGCCTTCGACGGCGTCATGGTCGCCCGCGGTGACCTGGGTGTCGAGCTGCCGCTCGAGCACGTGCCGCTCGTGCAGAAGCGCGCGATCCAGATCGCCCGCGAGAACGCCAAGCCGGTCATCGTCGCGACCCAGATGCTCGACTCGATGATCACGAACTCCCGCCCGACCCGCGCCGAGACGTCCGACGTCGCGAACGCGGTGCTCGACGGCGCGGACGCCCTGATGCTCTCCGGTGAGACCTCGGTCGGCCGGTACGCCATCGAGTCCGTGCAGACCATGGGCCGCATCATCGAGGCCGTCGAGACCGAGTCGGTCGTCGTGCCGCCGCTGACGCACGTCCCGCGCACCAAGCGCGGTGTGATCTCGTACGCGGCCCGCGACATCGGCGAGCGCCTCAACGCCAAGGCCCTGGTCGCGTTCACGCAGTCCGGCGACACGGTCCGCCGCCTGGCGCGCCTGCACACGCACCTGCCGCTGCTGGCGTTCACGCCGGAGCCCGCGGTGCGCTCGCAGCTCGCGCTGACGTGGGGCACCGAGACGTTCCTCGTGCCGCGCGTCGAGTCCACCGACGAGATGGTCCGCCAGGTCGACACCTCCATGCTCGAGATCGGCCGCTACCAGGCCGGTGACCTCATGGTCGTCGTCGCCGGTTCGCCTCCCGGCACCATCGGGTCGACGAACCTCATCCGCGTGCACCGCCTCGGCGAGGACGACCACGCGTAAGTGGCTCGCCTCTCAGCCTGATCCGTCGTGATGCCGGCCCCGCGCCCTCATACTGTTGTGTGAGGACGCGGGGCCGTTGCCGTGTCCGTGCCGCTAGGAGAGTTCTGCCGTGACTGAGGCCGCCCGAGCCGCCGCTACCTCGCCCTCTGGCCTGAGCGGGCAATCCGCAGTGGACGACCTGGTCGCGTTGCTCGACCTGGAACGCATCGAGGAGAACATCTTCCGAGGCGTCTCACCCGCCGAGTCGCCCGTGCGCGTCTTCGGCGGCCAGGTGGCGGGCCAGGCCCTGGTGGCCGCGAGCCGCACCGTCCCTGCCGAACGGCGGGTGCACTCGCTGCACTCGTACTTCATCCGCCCCGGCGACCCGCGCGTGCCGATCGTGTACGAGGTGGACCGCATCCGCGACGGCCGCTCGTTCACCACCCGCCGCGTCGTGGCCGTGCAGCACGGCAAGGCGATCTTCACCCTCTCCGCCTCCTTCCAGCTGGAGGAGCAGGGCAACGAGCACGCCGCCGCGATGCCGTCCGTGCCCGACCCGGAGACCCTGCCGACGTGGCGCGAGGCGACAGCGGACTTCCCGCTGATGAACGCGAAGTTCCCGCGGCCGATCGACGTGCGGTACGTGACCGAGCCGCCGTGGGAGTCCCGTGAGGACGGTCCCGGCGAGGCGGCGTCGCAGGTGTGGATGAAGGCCGACGGCAAGCTGCCGGACGACCCGATGCTGCACCTCTGCATCATGACCTACGCGTCGGACATGACGTTGCTGGACGGGGTGCTGGCGAAGCACGGTGTCTACTGGGGACTGGACAAGGTGCTCGGGGCCTCGCTGGACCACGCGATGTGGTTCCACCGGCCGTTCCGCGCCGACGAGTGGTTGTTGTACGACACCGCTTCGCCTTCCGCCTCGGGGAACCGCGGGCTGGCGACCGGGCAGTTCTTCACGCAGGACGGCGCGCTGGTGGCGACGGTGGTGCAGGAGGGGCTCATCCGCGTGATCAAGCCCTCGGCCGGCGAAGGCGCGCAGGCGTAGCGGCGGGAACTCTCCGCGCGATAGCCGGGTGTGATCATTCGAATCGGAGCGACGGCAGGGCTGCTGGTCGCGGTGACCGGGTGCGGTGGTGCCGGTGGTCCGACGGCGTCTGTGTCCGAAGCACCCGCCGTCACGACCACCAGTGCGGCACCGGACAACACGGCCTTGGAACAGCAGGTGCGCGCCTACTCGACCGCGTTCCTCGCGGGCAACGGCGACGCGGCGTACGACCTCCTGTCACAGCGGTGCAAGGAACGCAACACGCGTCCGAACTTCGTGATGCTCGTGCAGCAAGCAGGGACGCTGTACGGACCGCAGGAGATCCGGTCCCTGAAGGTCGATCAAGCGGCGGGGGACCTCGCTCGCGTTACCTACACGTACGACAAGGCCGAGTTGGACCAGCGTGGTGAGCCGTGGGTGCGTGAGTCCGGCGTGTGGAGGATCGACGACTGCAGCTGACCCGCTAGTCCGTGCGGCGCCGCCGATGCGTGGGCCGCAGGGTCGCCGGCGGCGTCAGCGCGCGGGTCTCGACCCGTTCCAGCACCACGGAGCTGGTGAGGTTGCGGACCTCCGTCCGCACCGCGATCTTGTCCATCAGGAACGCCTGCAGGTGCGTCGAGTCCGCCACCGCGATGTGGATCAGGAAGTCGGCCTGCCCGGAGACGTGGAAGATCGACCGGGTCTCCGGCTGCGCCATCACGAACGCCCGGAAGCCCGCCACCACCGGCCGGGTGTGCGGCCGGACGTTCACCGAGATCACGGCCTCCAGCGGCAGCCCGGTCGTGGCCGGGTCGACCACGGCGTGGCTGCCGGTGATCACGCCGAGGTCGCGCAGCCGCCGCACCCGCTGCAGGCAGGACGACGGCGCGAGGCCGACGATCTCGGCCAGCGCGCGGTTCGGGAGGGTGGCGTCGTTCTGCAACTCCTCCAGGATGTGCCAGTCGACCGAATCCAGTTCGGCTTGTTCGCGCATAACCGAACATCGTACTGAGCTGCTGGAATCCGCACGAACGAACGGCAGACGATCTGCGGCATGCACATCGCGTGGACGTCGTTCCTGCTGGCACTCGTGGTGATCACGGTCGTGCCCGGCCCGGACTTCGTGCTGGTCATGGGGAACGCGGTCCGGAGCTTCCGGAAGGGCGTCGAGGCGGCGCTGGGGGTGCTCACCGGGTTGTTGATCCACGGCACGCTGGCGACGCTCGGGTTGTCGGCGCTCGTAGCGGCCGCGCCGACGGCGTTGTTCGTCGTCAAGGCGGTCGGCGCGGTGTACCTGGCCTACGTCGGGTTCATGACGCTGAGGTCGGCCAGCAAGCCGATCACCGAACAGCCGCAGCAGAAGAACGTGTTCCTGCGCGGCATGTTGTGCGACCTGTTGAACCCCAAGGTGATGCTCACGTTCCTGAGCCTCATCCCACAGGCGATGGACCCGGCCGCCGCGCCGTTGCCCCAGGCGGCGTTGCTCAGCGCGGTGACGGTCGGGGTGTTCGCCGTGTTCTGGGTGATCGTGGTGCCGTCCGCGCGTCAGCTGGGCAGGCTGCTGAGCAAGCCCAAGACCCGCGCGCACTTCGAACGGGTCTGTGGGACCGCTCTCATCGGGTTGGCCGCGTCAGTTCTCGCTACCTGAGTCCCACGTGACGGACAGCTCGTCACGGGTGCCGAACCGGACCAGGTGCCGTTCGACGACATCGCGCAGGCGTGCCACGTCCTCCTCCGACGTGCACGCGACGCGCATGATCAACGCGTCGGACGCGGCCTCGAACTCGGCCAGGCCGAACGAGAACCGCACGAAACCGCGGGTGTCCTCCCAGGACCCTTCCACGTCCTTCGCAGTGAAGTGCTTCACCAGCTGCGATCCGTACCTGGAGGCACGGTCGGTCGCCGAGCGTCCCACGCTCGTGAATTCCGTCATGAAGCCAACTTACGCCTAGCCATACGTACCGGCACGTGACGCGGTTCACCTGCCAAAACGGAGTCTGAGAACACGCTGTGACGTCTCGCGCAAAGCGAGAGAACACGGCAGGCTGTGCGCATGACGGAAGGCAAAGCACGTATCGCGGTCACCGGTCTTGCCACCATGGGCAGCAACCTCGCGCGCAACCTCGCGCGCCACGGCTTCAAAACGGCCGTGCACAACCGGACGCCCGCGAAGATGAAGGCCCTGCTCGAAGAGCACGGCCACGAGGGCGACTTCGTCGGCGCCGAGACGTTGCAGGACCTGGTCGACAGCCTGCAGACGCCGCGCCAGATCATCATCATGGTCAAGGCGGGTGGCCCCACCGACGCCGTCATCGACGAGCTGAGCGGGATCCTCGAACCCGGCGACATGGTCATCGACGGCGGCAACGCCCACTACGCCGACACGCGCCGCCGCGAGGCCGCGCTGAAGGAGAAGGGGCTGCTGTTCGTCGGCGCCGGCATCTCCGGTGGCGAGGAGGGCGCGCTCAACGGCCCCAGCATCATGCCGGGCGGCCCGGCCGAGTCGTACCAGCACGTCGGCCCGGTCTTCGAGGAGATCGCCGCCAAGGTGGACGGTCAGCCGTGCTGCGTGCACGTCGGGCCGGACGGCGCCGGGCACTTCGTGAAGATGGTCCACAACGGCATCGAGTACGCCGACATGCAGCTGATCGCCGAGGCGTACGACCTGCTGAGCCGCATCGGCGGGCAGACGCCGGCGGAGATCTCCGAGGTCTTCACGCAGTGGAACTCGGGCGACCTGGAGTCGTACCTGGTCGAGATCACCGCCGAGGTGCTCAAGCACGTCGACGCGGACGGCACCCCGCTCGTGCAGGTCATCGAGGACGCGGCGGAGCAGAAGGGCACCGGCCGCTGGACCGTGCAGGAGGCGCTGGAGCTCGGCGTCCCGGTCACCGGCATCGCCGAGGCCGTGTTCGCGCGCAGCCTGAGCGGCCACACCGACCAGCGCAAGGCCGTGCGCGACGCGTTCGGCGCCAGCGAGGTCGTCGCGAAGCCGGACGCCGACCTCGTCGACGACGTGCGCCAGGCGCTCTACGCGTCGAAGGTCGTCGCGTACGCGCAGGGCTTCGACATGATGCGCGAGGCGTCCAAGAACTTCGACTGGAACATCGACCTCGGCGCGATGGCGACGATCTGGCGCGGCGGCTGCATCATCCGCGCGCAGTTCCTCAACCGGATCCGCGAGGCGTACGACAAGAACGCGGACATCGCGTCCCTTCTGGTGGACGACTACTTCCGCGACGCGGTCCGCGACGCGGAGGCCGCTTGGCGCAGGGTCGTGGTCCGTGCGGTCGAATCCGGTGTGCCGACGCCCGGTTTCGTGTCCGCTCTGGCCTACTACGACGGGCTTCGTTCCGAAAGGCTCCCAGCGGCACTTGTTCAGGGACAAAGGGACTTCTTCGGGGCGCACACGTACAGGCGCACCGACAAGCCCGGTAGCTTCCACACGTTGTGGTCGGGTGATCGATCAGAGGTGGAAGCGTGAAGTTAAAGGTTCTGGGGGCGGTCGTCGCTGTGGCGGCAGGGTTCTCCCTGACGTCCAGCGGCGGCGCCGTGGCGGTCGGCAACGAGGCCCTCACGGCTGATCTCGACGCGATCCTCGCCGACAACGCGCTCAAGGGCGCGGATGTCGGCCTGGTCGTGCGGGACGCCGGCACAGGCGAAGTGATCTACACCAGGCAGAGCAGCAGGCGTTCCCAGGTGGCGTCGAACATGAAGCTGCTCACGACGACGACGGCGCTCGACCTGCTGGGCCCGGACTTCCGCTGGAAGACCGAGCTCGTGTCGGCCGGGACGAGGTCCGGGACGACGCTGAACGGCGACCTCGCGTTGCGCGGTGGCGGCGACCCGACGATGTCCCGGCTGCGCTACCAGCAGCTCGCGGACACGCTGAAGGCCAGTGGTGTCACCACGGTCGACGGCGCGCTGGTCATCGACGACACCAAGTTCGACGCGCAGCCGTACGGCACGGGCTGGGCGTGGGACGACGAACCGTTCTCCTACAGCGCGGAGACGTCGGCCCTCACGCTCTCGCCGGACGCGAAGTTCAGCGCGGGCACGGTCGTCGTGCGCGTCAAGCCGGGCGCCGCGGCGGGCGCCCCGGCGATCGTGACGACCGAACCGGCGAACGACCACGTGCAGATCGTGTCCACGGCGACGACCGGCAACGCCGGGCTCTTCGTGGAACGCGAGCACGGCACGAACCGGATCGTCGTCAGCGGCTCCACGTCCGTCGAGACCACGAGGCTCACGTCGGTCAAGGACCCGGCCGGGCTCGTGACGTCGGTGTTCCAGAAGGCCTTGCAGGCCAGCGGGATCACCGTCACCGGCGGCGTGAAGCGGCAGAAGGCGGCGGCCGGCGCCGCGGTCCTCGCGACGGACACGTCGATCAAGCTCAGCGAGCTGAACGTGCCGTTGCTCAAGGACAGCAACAACATGCTGGCCGAGGTGCTGGTCAAGACCGCGGGTGGTTCGTTCACCAACGGCATCAACCAGCTCAGCACCAAGTGGTCCGGCCTGGGCGTCGACCCGAACGCGGTCGAGGTCTTCGACGGCTCCGGCATGTCCCGGCTCGACCAGTTCTCGCCGGACGACCTGACGTCGGTGCTGATCAAGGCGAAGACCAAGCCGTGGTTCGCCGGGTGGCAGGCGTCGCTGCCGGTCGCCGGTGTCGACGGCACGCTCGCGAACCGCATGAAGAACACGGCGGCCGCGGGCAACGTGAAGGCCAAGACCGGGTCGCTCTCGGGCGTCTCCGGCCTGTCCGGCTACGTGAAGACGGCCGCGGGCCGCGACCTGGTGTTCTCGGTGGTGCAGAACAACGTTCTGCTGTTCAACAACCCGAAGAACATCGAGGACCGCATCGCCGTGCGGCTGGCCTCGGACGGCGGCACCTCGATCGCGCCGCAGGTCCAGACGGTGCCGCAGCAGCGCAAGGCTCCGGCGCAGGACCGCGCCAAGGTCCCCGCGCAGGAACGGTTCGACGTGGAGTGCTCGTGGATCGGCACCTGCTGATCTGAGAAGTCCACAGTGGAGCCGCCCCGGGGAACGTTTCCGGGGCGGCTCCTCGCTTTCTACGCCGGGGACGGCACGGGTTCGAGCCCGTTGCGGTCCGGGTCGACCAGGTAGACGCGGGCGTTCGAGATGTCGAAGTACATGCCCTTCAACGTCAGCGTGCCCGCCGCGATCGCCTCCCGCACGCTCGGGAACCCGAGCAGGTTGTCGAGCTGCTGCGCGACGTTCGCGACCGCCAGCCGGTCGGCCACCGGCAGCTCCGCGCAGCCCGGCGCGGTCGGCGCGTGGAACCTGATCAACGACGGCTCGGCGTTGCGCAGCCACGAGTGCAGGTGCGAGCCCCTGGAGGCCGACCCCTTCACCAGCGCCTTCATCGCACCGCAGTCGGAGTGTCCACAAACGACGATCGTGCTGACGTTGAGGATCTCCACCGCGTACTCGACGGCGGCACCGACCGAGCTGTCGCCGGTGGACGGCGTCGGCACCAGGTTGCCGATGTTGCGCACGCAGAACAGGTCGCCCGGCCCGGACGTGGTGATCAGGTTCGGCACGACCCGGGAGTCCGCGCACGTGATGAACAGCTGCTGGGGCCGTTGCCCGTGCACCGCCAGCTCGTGCAGGAACGGCCGCACCAACGGCGCCGAGCGGCGTTCGAACTCGTGCATCCCGCGCAGCATCGGGTCGCCTTCGACCGAGGCGCGCTGGGCCGGCAACGTCACGGCCCCCGGCGTGCCCTGCCAGTGCGACCACGGCGCGAACCAGCGGGGCAGCGGACCGGGCAACGTCTTGCGCCGGCCCGGTTTGCCCTGGTTCGCGCGGTCGTACCAGGTGTCGTGCACCTCGTCGACCCGCACCCGGCCGCCGAGCCGTTCGTAGCCCTCGCGCCAGTCGTTGATCGCCTCGTAGGACGCGTGGTCCAGGTAGTCGACGTGCAGCTCCAGCACCACGGTCTCGCCCTGCGGCATCCGGCGCAGCTCCCGCACGAGCCGCCCGACCCCGAGGAACACCAGCGATCCGCGCACGCACACCCGGTTGCCCTCGACCCGCACCGAGCAGTGCGTCAACCGGTACAACGCGCGCAGCAGCGCGACCGCGAGCCCCGCGACCACGCCTTCCAGCAGTCCGAAGAGGACGACACCGAGCGCGGTCGTCGCGTAGACCACGAACTCCCGGTGCTGCAGGAGGTTCCGCATGCGCTGCACCGACACGAGCTTCAGCCCGACGACGAACAGCACGCCCGCCAGCGCCGCCAGCGGGATCAGCTCCAGCGCCGGGGCGAACGCGAGCACCGCCACCGCGATCCAGACGCCCTGGAAGATGGCCGCGTACCGGGTCTTCGCGCCGGCCGCGACGTTCGTGGAGCTCCGCGCGAGGCCGCCGCTGATCGGGAACCCGCCGAGCGCGCCCGCGAGCACGTTGCCGGTGCCCTGCGCGATCAGCTCCTTGTCCAGCCGGGCGCGTGGCCCGTCGTGCAACCGGTCCGTGGCGACGGCCGACAGCAACGACTCCATGCTCGCCACCAGCGCCACGGTCACGACGGCGGTCACCACCGTGCCGGCACTGCCCTGCGGCATCTCGGGGAACGTCAGCGCGTGGCTGTCCGGCAGGTCCACGCGGGCCACGTCGAGCCGCAGCACGAACGCCAGCCCGGTCGCCAGCGCGACGGCCACCAGCGGCGCGGGCACCAGCGACGCACGCGGAACCCGGTGCCACAGCAGGAGAACCGCGATCGCGACGGCACCGGCCACAACGGACCCGAGCTGCGCCGAGACCACTTCTCCCGGCAGCAGCGCGAGGTTCGCCGGCACGGTCGACGCCGCCGTGCCGCCCAGCAGCACGACGAGCTGCCCCACGGCGATGGAGATGCCGATGCCCGCCAGCATCCCGTGCACCACGGCGGGGGACAGCGACATCACCAGGCGGCTGATCCCGGTGAGCCCCAGCGCGAGCTGCAGCACGCCCGCGGCCAGCGTGATCGCCGCCGTGGCCGCCCACCCGAACTGCGCGACGAGCCCGGCCACGATCACCACGAGCCCGGTGCCGGGACCGCTGATCTGCAACGGAGCCCCGCTGATCGCGCCGACGACCACGCCGCCGATGATCGCGGAGATGATCCCGGCCATCAGCGGCGCGCCCGTGGCGTGCGCGATGCCGAGCGAGAGCGGGATCGAGATGAGGAACAGCACGAAGCTCGCGGGCAGGTCGTGCTTCAGGAGCACCGGAGGGCCGTGCGGGGTGTGGTCGCCTGCGTTGGACCTGGGCTGATGGTTCACGAGAAGTCCCTTTGCTGAATAGCGGCATAGCCCTGTGCGACGGATGCACAGGGCGGGGAGGGGGAGTGAGCCGGAAAGCTCTAGATGCGCTCTAAGGGCAGCATTCGGCGCGGCCGGACGGCATCGAGCTCGTCGGCGCGGTCATGCGGGGTCGGCACGGGAACACCTCCGTGTCGGCACAGGCATCGTGGGTCGGATCAGGCCGCGTCGTCACCAATGATGAGGCCGGAAACGGTGCTGTGACAGACCTTTCAGCCAACCGTGTTGATCTTGGCTCGGGTCGTCACGCCTGGTGATGACGTAGAAGGGCCGGCTCCGGTCGGGGGGTGCGGAGCCGGCCCAGGTCGTGAGGGAACCGAAGAACTATCGAGTTCGGAGAAATCAGCCTACCGAGCGCAGGTGCTTGCCGTGCGAAGTCTCCTGGCCGACGACGGTCAGGATCAGCTGCGCCGACAGGTAGGCACGGCACGGTGCGGGCATCCGCCTGGAGAACCAGCCGCGCTTGCAGGTCGCGCACCGGCCGTGCTCGTCGGGCTGGTGCTCGTCGAGCAACGCCTTCACCACCGCGACCACCCTCGGCAACTCAACCCTGGCGAGTACGAGAGCGGTCTGGTCGTCGCCGCGGGCGGCGAGGTCGGTGAGTGTGGCCAGGTGGGAGTGCAGCGACTTGTCCAGTTGGCTGAACACCGTGACGGCCATCAGGCTCAGAGCTCCAGTCCGTGCGTAAGCAACCCATGCAGCCTGGCGCGCCCAACCTGCGATCTGCAAGTTGCAGTACACGAATGGATGACGTCTCTTTGCGGCGGGCTGGTTTGCTCTCAAACTGGGAACGACCAGGAGGAGCGGATGCCACTCAGGAGGCGTCATGCGGGGTAGCAGCCCGACCCTGCGCAAGCGTCGGCTCGTGAGCGAGCTCCGGCGTCTGCGTGAAGTGGCCGAGCTGACGATCGAGGAGGTCGGGGAGCGCCTGGAGTGCTCCGCCTCCAAGATCAGCCGCATCGAGACGGGCAGGGTGGGGGTGAGCCCGCGCGACGTGCGGGACATGCTCACCGCCTACGGTGCGGACGCCGCCGCCCTCGAGGAACTGGTCCAGCTCGCCAGGGAAGCCCGCCGCAAGGCGTGGTGGGACGAGTTCGGCGACATCGTGCCCGGTCGTTACGTGGGGTACGAGGCCGACGCGGACTCGATCAGGAGCTATCAGGGCCTGATGATCCCCGGCCTGCTGCAGTGCGAGGCGTACACGAGAGCGTTGATCTGCCAGGGCTTGCCGAACGCGAGCACCGCCGAGATCGACCGCCGCGTCCGGTTGCGCAAGGCCAGGCAGGCCCTGCTGCGCGAGGACGACCCGTTGCGCCTGCACGCCGTGATCGACGAGGCCGCCCTGCGCAGACTCGTCGGCGGCCCAGGGGTGATGCGCGTGCAGTTGGCGCGTCTTCTTGAGATCGGCGCGCTGCAGAACGTCGTGATGCAGGTCGTGCCGTTCGACGCCGGTGGTCATGCCGCCATGGACGGCCCGTTCGTGATCCTCAGCTTTCCCGAGCGGCTCGACCCCGACGTCGTGTACATCGAAAGCACCAGAAGCGGCGTCTACCTGGAACAGCAGTCGGACGTCCTTTCCTACGCCGAGATGTTCGAGCGGCTGGTGAGCGCCTCGCTTCCGCAGCGGGAGTCCTTCGCCTTGATCACCGAAGTCGCTCGCACTCTCGCGTGACCGCGACCGGGAGTGAACAGACTGTGGAAAGCTTGAGTTGGCGCAAGAGCAGCCGGTCCTCGGCCGCTGGAGCCGACTGCGTGGAGATCGCGCTCGTCTCGGCGGGCGCGGCGGTTCGTGACAGCAAGAACGCGGACGGCGCGCGGCTGAGGTTCGGCGACGCGGGGTGGGACACGTTCCTCGCCGCCGCGAAGAACGGCTCTTTTGTCAGCTGATCGACAGACACGCGAGAAGGCCCCGGCCGGGATCATCCCGGCCGGGGCCTTCTTCGTCGTGAGGGGACGTGGGCCGGCCGGCGTTCCGCCGCCGCGGGCTGGATGCCCCTTGCACGCCGGCCGACCCACGTCGATCATGGGGAGCAGCGGGTGTTCCGCTGTCCGGTCCAACCTGGTCGGACTCGCTGATCTCCGGTTTCCGTTGATCTCGCGGTCTGTGGTTGGTTGGACACGCTAAGCGTAAGAATGCCTTCTACAGCACGACTGGAGCCCGACTGAAGTGATCTTCAAGCTCCAGGTGGCCCACAGGCGAGGGACAGAGCGGTGACGCACGGCGAGGAACCCCTTCGGTTCGAGGTTCTCGGCCTTCTCCGGGTCGTTCGCGCAGGTCAAGAGGTTGATCTCGGTGCGGCGAAGCAACGCGCGGTCCTCGCGGTCCTGCTGCTCGCGCGCAACACCCCCGTGTCCCGCGGGCAGATCATCGAGGCCGTCTGGGGCGACAACGTGCCCTCCAGCGCCGTCAACCTGGTCCAGACCTACGTCGCAGGACTCCGCCGGGCGCTCGAACCGACCCGTGCCCGCCGTGCGCCCGCCGAGCTGCTGACCTCGGTCGGCGACGGCTACCTGATGCGCATCGAGCCGGGCGCGCTCGACCTCGACGTGTTCGAACGTCAAGTGCTGCTCGCGAACCGCATGCGCGCCGCCGGTGACCTCGCCGGAGCCGCGGTCGAGCTGGACGACGCGCTGGCGTTGTTCCGCGCCGAACCCCTGGGCGGGGTGTCCGGGCTGCACGCGGACGTCGAACGCGGCCGGCTCGTCGAACGCCGCCTCGCGGTGCTGGAGGAACGCGCCGAGCTCGGCCTCGCGATCGGGCAGGGTCCGGAACTGGTGTCGCAGCTGGGGTCGATGGTCGTCGAGCACCCGTTGCGCGAACGCGGCCACGGGCTGCTGATGCGCGCGTTGGTGCAGGCCGGGCGGCAGGCCGAGGCGCTCGCCGCGTACCGCGAGGCACGGGCCGTGCTGATCGAGGAGCTCGGCGTCGAACCGGGACCGGAACTGCGGCGCGTGCACCAGGCCGTGCTGGCGGGGGACAGTCCCGAACCGGAACGTGCGCCCGTGCGCGTGCCGCAGCAGCAGCCGGCGCCCGAACCCGCTGCGGTGACGGTCCCGGCGCAGCTGCCGCGCGCGCCCGTCGCGTTGATCGGCCGCGATCCCGAACTGGCCGCGATGGACGCGTTGCTGCGCGGCCACGACGGCCCGGTGCTGCTGGTGACCGGTCCGGCCGGTGTCGGCAAGACCGCGCTCGCGTTGCACTGGTCGCACCGGGTGCGCGAGGAGTTCCCGGACGGCCAGCTCTACGTCGACGTGCACGGGTACGACCCGAACCGCGAGCCGCTGGAGATCGGCGAGGTGCTCAACCGGTTCCTGCGCGCGCTCGGCGTGCCGGCCGGGGACACGCCGGTGTCGGTCGACGAACGCTCGGCGCTGCTGCGGACGTTGCTGGCCGACCGCCGCATGCTCGTGATGCTCGACAACGTCCGCAGCTCCGCCGATCTGCTGCCACTGCTGCCGGGCGCGCCGTCGTGCGTGGTCGTGACGTCGCGGCGGCGGCTCGTCGGGCTGGTCGCGCAGGTCGAGGCGAAGCTGATCGAGCTGGACATGCTCGACCCCGACGCGGCGGTCGACGTGCTGGAGCGCATCGCCGGGCGGTCCGACATCGAGGCCGGTGCGTTGCGGACGCTGGCCGAGCTCTGCGACGGACTGCCGCTGGCGTTGCGGATCGCGGCGGCACGTCTCGCCGTGTCACCCCGTCTGCGCGTGGCCGAGCTGGTTCTTGAGTTGCAGGACGAGCAGGGCCGGCTGGCCGCGTTGGGACTGGAGGACGGCGAGGGGACCGTCCGGGCGGCTCTGGACGCGTCCCGCCGGGCATTACCGGCCGAGCCGTCGCGGCTGCTGGCGATCGTCGGCCTGCACCCCGGCGCCGACCTGACCCCGCACGTGGTCGCGGCGATGGGTGACGTCGCGTTGGTCGAGGCGCAACGCGCCTTGGACGCGTTGACCGCCGCGAACCTGCTGTCCGTCAGCGAACCGGGCCGCCACTTCGCGCACGACATCGTCCGCGTCTACACCAAGACCCTCGCCCGCGAGCTGTCCGAACCGGAACGCCGCGCCGCCACCGGCCGCATGCTCGACTACTACCTGCACTGCGCCGACCTCGCCGACGGCCTGCTGCCGATCAACCGCGGCAGCGTCCTCGTCGCCCCCGAACACAGGCCTCCGCACGTGCCCGCGATCTCCGGGCCCGCCGACGCGACGGCCTGGTTCGACGCCGAACGCGCGAACCTCATCGCCGCCGCGGAGCTCGCCTCGGGTTCGGGATGGCACGTCCACGCCTGGCAGCTGCCGTACACGCTGTCGCGCTACCTCTGGCTCCGCACCGAACGCGAGACCTCGTTGCGCCTCACCGAAGCCGCGTTGCAGGCGGCGATCGCGCTGAACGACGACGACGCGCGGTTCGTCATGCAGTTCAACCTCGGCGTGGCGCTGCTCCAGTTCGAACGCTTCGAGGAAGCGTTGCAGGCCCAGCAAGGCGCTTTGGAAACCGCGCGCCGCAAGGAGGACGTGCACCAGCAGGCCCGCGCGCTGACCACCGTCGCGGGCACGTTGCAGGACCTCGGCCGGCACGCGGAGGCCGAGGCGCACTACCGCGAGGCGATGGAGATCTCGCGGATCGCGGGCTCGCGGTGGGCCGAGGCCAACGCCCACCACCACCTGGGCCTGCTGTACCTGAGCACGCAGCGGTTCGACGACGCGATGCCATGGCTGCGGGTCGCCCTGCGGATGTACCACGAGGTGGGCGAGCAGTGCGGTGAGGCGGCCTGCCACACCGACATCTCGACGGCGTTGCTGGAGACCGGCGACACCGACGGCGCGCTGTCGGCGGCGCGGACGGCGCTGGCGGTGGCGTGCGACGCGGTGTCGCCGTACCACCAGGCGCTGGCGCACGACCGGCTCGCGGCGGTGTTCGAGCGGCTGAACGCGGCGGGGGCGGCGGCGCACTGGCAGCGGGCGCTGGCGTTGTTCACGGAGCTGGGGGCGCCGGAGGCCGATGGGGTGCGGGCGCGGCTGGCTCGGGCGCGCGCGGTGACGGTGAGCGGCGCGGCCGGGTAGGGCTCGTGCGCTCGCGGTGAGTGGCGGGGCTGAGGGCTCGGCAGGGTCGGCGCGGCTGGGGTGCAGGAGCCGTTGAAGGGTGCGGGCCGCTCGGGGTGCTGGGGCTGGTGGCGCGGGGAAGGCCGGCGTGCGCGGCGGGGCTGGGGTGAGGCGGTTGGCGTGCGCGGGGCAGGCGGCGGGTGCCGCACGGGGCTGCTGGGTACGGGACTCGCTGAGGTGCGAGGTTGTTGGCGTGCGACGGCTGCTGGTGTGCGGCGAGCCGCAGTGCGAGGCGGGCCCAGCGACGCGGGCTGGGCGAGGCGGCTGGCGTGCGCGGCGGGTTGGGCGAGGCGGGCTGGGCGAGGCGGGCTGGGCGAGGCGGGCTGGGCGAGGCGGGCTGGTGCGAGACGGTTGGCGTGTGCGGCGAGCTGCGGTGCGAGGGGCCGCCGTGTGCGGCGGGCTGGGGCGAGGCTGTTGGCGTGTGCGGCGAGCTGCGGTGCGAGGCGGCTGGCGTGTGCGGCTGGCTGCGGCGGGGCGGCCGGCGTGCGGTGGCTGAGGCGTGCGGCTGGCTCGGTTGCCGGGGTGAGGCTTTGGCCGTCTGGCGGCGGGTAAGGGTGCCGGCGCGGCCTCGCGGGTAAGGGGTCTGCCGCGGCGGACTGCGTGATCACCCGATGCCGCGCCCGGCCCCTCAGCAGCACTCTGTCCACCATGACCGAGTGGACCCCTGAGGCGATCAAGGCGGAAATCGACTACCGACGTGGCAACGCGCGGTGCAACTGGCAGCGCTCGAACGGCTCCGCGCCGTCGTGGCTGCACCGCGTGATCCACCGCACCTCTGGAAAACCCCGCAGCACCCGGTGATGACATGTGAAAACATGCCACTCGTGGCGCGACTTGGTTCTGGCATCCCGTTGGTCGCGCGCGACCGCGAGCTGGACCGGTTGCGTGCCGCGCTGGCACAGGCGGGGGAGGGCACCGCGGGGGCGGTGCTCCTCGCCGGTGACGCGGGGGTCGGCAAGACGCGGCTGATCGACGAGCTGGCCGCGAGTGCCGGGGACACGATCGTCCTCATGGGACGGTGCCTCGACGCCGGCGAGACCGGGTTGCCGTACCTGCCGTTCGCGGAGGCGCTCGGCAAGCTCCAGGACGTGTCGAACCGGCCCGCGCTCGCGATGTTGCTGCCGCAGCTCGCGTTGCCGGCCGAACGCGAGCCCGGCACCGAGGGCATGATCGCGCCGAGTCTGATTCCCGGCCGCCGTCCGGAGCAGGACGTCGGGCAGCTCCAGCTGTTCGACGCGGTGCTCGGGTTGCTGACCGATCTCTCCGAACGGCAGCGGGTGCTGCTCGTCGTCGAGGACCTGCACTGGGCCGACGCGTCGACGCGGTACCTGTTGTCGTTCCTGTTGTCCCGCCTGCGTTCCCAGCGGCTGCTGGTCGTCGGCACCTACCGCGCGGACGACCTGCACCGCAGCCATCCGTTGCGCCCCTTGCTGTCCGAGCTGGTCCGGCTGCCCGCCGTCGACCGCCTGGACCTCACGCCGTTCAACGCGGCGGACGCCCGCCGGTTCGTCGAGGCGCTGTCCGACGACCTGCCGGAGGACGTCGTCCAGCAGGTCGCGGAACGGTCGGAGGGCAACGCCTTCTTCGCCGAGGAGCTGATCGCGGTCGCCACGTGCGACGACCCGAGGTCGTTGCCGTCCGCGCTGGCCGACGTGCTGCTCAGCCGGGTCGAACGGCTGAGTCCCGAGGCGCAGCACGCCGTTCGCGTCGCGTCGGCGTGGGGGCGCCGGGTCCGGCACTACCGGCTGCACGAGGTGTCCAGCATGGCCGACCTCGCGTTCGACACGGCACTGCGCGAGCTCGTCCAGCACCACCTGCTCGTCGTGAGCGACGACGAGGTCTACACGTTCCGGCACGCGCTCGTCCGCGAGGCCGTCTACCGCGACCTGCTGCCCGGCGAACGGGTCCGGCTGCACGCCGCGTACGCCCGGCACCTGACCCAGCGGCTCGACGAACGCGGGTCGGCGGCGGCGCTCTCGCACCACGCGTTCGAGAGCCACGACCTGGCGCTCGCGCTGCAGGCCTCGATCGAGGCGGCCAAGGAGGCCGAACGCGCGGGTGCGCCCGCGGAGTCGTTGCGGTACCTGGAAAAGGCGCTCAACCTCTGGAACGCGGTACCGGAAACGGATCGTCCGTCCGATGTGGACGAGTCGGTGCTGCTGCGCAGGGCGTCCTGGGTCGCCGGCACGGCGGGGCAGCCCGAACGGGCCGTCGCGTTCGCCCGCAGCGCCACCAAGGCCATCAGCGCGGAGCAGACGCCGGAGGAGGCCGCCGAGATCTGGCTGCGGCTGTCCCAGGCGCTGTCGATCCTCGACGGCAACGAGGAGGAGCACTTCCTCGTGCTGGGCAAGGCACTCGACCTCGTGCGCGACCGCGAACCCAGCCCGACGCGCGCCAGGGTGTTCGCCGGCAAGGCCTCTTCCCTGCGGCAGCAACGCAAGGACGCACAAGCACGTGAACACGCCGAGCTCGCGATCGCGGACGGCCAGACGGCGAACGCGCCCGGTGCCGTCGCGGACGGCCTCGGCACCCTCGCGATCCTCGACGACCACGCGAGCCAGCCGGAGCAGGCGCGGGACAGCTTCGAGCGGGCGATCGACTGCGCGCGCGAGGTCGGGGCGTTCAACAACGAGCTGAGGGCTTGGTACTACTACGGCCTGATGCACTACGACCGCGGCGATCTGGCCGAGGCCGCGCGGGTCTACAACCTCGCCGGGAACCGGGCCAAGGAGACCGGCCTGACCTGGAGCATGTACGGGCTGGAGATCCGCATCCTGCAGGTCCTGGTGCACTACTACATCGGCGACTGGGAGTACGCGGCCTGGGCGAGCGAACCGCCGGGCATGGCCGTGTCCTCGACGGTGCTGGCGCGGCTGGCGTCCGCGAGCACCCACCTCACGGTCTCGCGCGGCGACCTCGCCGAGTCGGAGCGGGTGATCACCAAGCTGCGCAGCGACTGGCACCGCGACATCCAGATCGCGCTGATCAACGGCGGCACCGGCGCCGAGCTCGCGTTGTGGCGCGGCAGGCCGGAGCTCGCGGTCGAACGGGTCACCGACGCCCTGGAGTGGGCGCGCAAGCTCGGCGGGCCGTGGATGCTCGCGGGTATCAGGATCGGCGCGGTCGGCGTCGCGGCGCACGCCGAGATCGCCGCGAAGGCCCGCCGCAAACGCGACGCCGAAGCCGAGGCGCAGGCCGTCGCGGCAGGTCACGAACTCGCCGAGCACGTGCGGCTGACCGCGCGCAACGGCAAGCCGCGCTCCAGCACGCTCGGTCCGGAGGGCAGGGCGTGGCTCGCCCGCGCGCTCGCCGAGGAGTCCAGGCTGACCGGTGCGGGCGACCCCGGGCTGTGGCAGGCCGCGATCGACGAGTTCGCGTACGGCGTCCCGTACGAGCAGGCGCTCTGCCGGTGGCGGCTCGGGGAGGCGTTGCTCGGCGCCGACCGCCGCGACGAGGCCGCCGAGCAGCTCAGACTCGCCGACGAGGTGGCGACGCGGCTGGGGGCCAAGCCGCTCGGCGAGGCCGTGGCGGCCGCCGCCAAGCGGGCCCGCATCACCCTGCGGGCGGACGAACCGGTGCGCGACCAGGTCGACCTCTTCACCCCGCGCGAACGCGACGTGCTCGGCCTGGTGGCCGCCGGACGGACGAACCGCGAGGTCGGCGAGGAGCTCTACATCAGCGAGAAGACCGTTTCCGTGCACCTTTCCCGGATCATGGCGAAGCTCGGGGCGTCGCGGCGCGCGGAGGCCGTGGCGATCGCGTACGACCGGGGTCTGCTGGAGTAGCCCCGGTTGTCATACCTCAGGCTGATGCGCAACGCGTCGCGGAGTTGATGTCCGCGCACAGAACACCGAAATAGCTTCTTCCTCATCAAGGAACGTCCCCTGTGAGGAAGGCGCACGACATGTCTGCACTGGTGTCCGAGGTCGGCACCCGGACCGCCGCGGCGGCCCACAACCTGGTGAAGGTCTACGGCAAGGGTGACACCGCCGTGCGGGCGCTCGACGGCGTCAGCGTCGCGTTCCAGGCGGGCAAGTTCACCGCGATCATGGGCCCGTCCGGCTCCGGCAAGTCCACGCTGATGCACTGCCTCGCGGGACTGGACACGGTGGACGGTGGCGCGATCCACATCGGACAGACCGAGATCACCAAGCTGAACGACAAGGACCTCACGAAGCTGCGCCGCGACCGCGTCGGGTTCGTGTTCCAGGCCTTCAACCTGCTGCCGACGCTGACCGCCGAGCAGAACATCCTGCTGGGCCTGGAGCTCGCCGGCCGCAAGCCCGACAAGCAGTGGTTCGACACGATCGTCAACGTGCTGGGCCTGCGCGACCGCCTGACGCACCGCCCGACGGAGCTCTCTGGTGGCCAGCAGCAGCGCGTGGCCTGTGCCCGTGCGCTCGTCGCCCGTCCCGAGGTCATCTTCGCGGACGAGCCGACCGGCAACCTGGACTCCCGCAGCGGTGCCGAGGTGCTGGACTTCCTGCGCATGTCGGTGCGCAAGCTGGGCCAGACCGTGATCATGGTGACGCACGACCCGGTGGCCGCGAGCTACGCGGACCGCGTGGTGCTGCTCGCCGACGGCAGGCTCGCGGGCGAGATCCACCAGCCCACCACCGAGTCCGTCGTCAACGCCCTCGCGCACCTGGGGGCCTGACCCACATGTGGAAGACGATCCTCGCGGGCCTGCGGGCCCGCACGGCGCGGCTGGTGCTGTCCAGCATCGCCATCGCGCTCGGCGTCGCGTTCGTCACCGGCACGCTCGTGCTCGGTGACGCCGTCGAGGCCCAGACCAGGGACAACTTCGCCCGCAGCGCCCGCAACGTCGACGCGGCCGTGCACACGACGGAGAACAGCCCGAACGTCGAGAAGGGCATCCCGGCGGACTTCCTGCAGAAGATCCGCACGGCGCCCGGCGTCGAGGGCGCCGACTCGCGCGAGTACGGCAGCGCCGCGTTGCTGAGCGGCGAGGGCAAGGCCCGCAACGCGCTGGTGCAGCCGCTGCCGACCACGGAGAAGCTGCGCGACCTCGACGTCAAGGACGGCAGGTTCCCCACCAAGGCCGACGAGGCCGCGATCGACGTCAAGACCGCGCAGGTCGCCAAGCTCAAGGTCGGCGACAAGCTCAAGATGCTCGACAAGGACAACGCCGAGCACGCGTTCACCATCGTCGGCACCTACCAGCAGGGCGCGAGCAGCATCTCGATGTCCGGCAGCGACCACGTCGTGGTGTCACCGGACGGCCTGCGCACGTTGATCCCCGACCAGCGGATCTACGAGATCGTCGCGGTCGCCAAGTCCGGCGTGACGCAGCAGCAGCTCGTCGACAACATCACCAAGGCCATCGGCCCCGGTTACGAGGTGCAGACCGGTGAGCAGCTGACCCAGGCCACGCTGGCCCAGGTCGGCGACGCGGCGGGGGAGATCAAGACCTTTCTGCTCGCGTTCGCCGCGATCTCGCTCGTCGTCGCCGGCATGGTCATCTACAACACCTTCACGATCCTCGTCGCCCAGCGCACGAAGGAGCTGGCGCTGCTGCGCTGCGTCGGAGCGGAACGCGGGCAGGTGTTCCGGTCCGTGCTCGCCGAAGCGGTCTTCATGGGCTTCGCGGCATCGGTGCTCGGCATCCTGGGAGGCCTCGGCGTCTCGGCGGGCCTGCAGGCCGTCATCGGCAGCTTCGGCGGCCCGACCGGCGGCGAGACCGAGATCCGCCTGCCGATCACGTGGGTGACGATCGTGGCCGGGTTCGGCGTCGGCGTGGTCGTGACCGTCCTGTCGGCCGTGCTCCCGGCCCGCAGGGCCACGAAGGTCGCCCCGGTGGCCGCGCTGCGCTCGCAGCCGGACAGCTCGGACGACGTCGCCCGCACCGGCAAGATCCGGATCGCCGTCGCCGCGGTCATCGCGCTGCTCGGTGGCGCGGGTGTCTACTTCGGACTCCAGCAGGAGAAGGAAGAGCCCGCGATGTTCATCACCGGCGGTGCCGTGATGGTGTTGCTGCTCGCGGTCCTGCTGCTCGGCCCGCTCTACGTGCCGCTGGTGAACCGCCTGTTCGGCAAGGTCCTGCGGGGCGTGCCCGCCAAGCTGGCCTCGGCCAACGCGGGCCGCAACCCCAAACGCACGGCGGCGACCACGGCGGCGTTGATGATCGGCGTGACCATCGTCGCGATGGTGACCGTGGTGGCCGGCAGCGGCCGCGAGACCATGAGCAAGAAGGTCGACGAGCGGTTCCCGACCGACTACACGGTCAAGTCGAACGTCTACAGCCAGCCGTTGCCGAAGTCGTTCGTCGGCGAACTGGCCAAGGTGCGCAACGTCGAGAAGGTCGCGCCGCAGCTCAGCGCCTACGGCGAGTCGCCGAAGCTGCAGTACGCCGACGTCACCGGCTACCCGTCCGACGCGATCGGCTCGCTGGTGCGCCCGCAGACGTCCGAAGGCTCGTTGACCGGCATGAAGGACAACGAGATCGCCATGCGCGACAAGGAGGCCAAGGAAGCGGGCCTCGCCGTCGGCTCGGTCATCCCGATCAGCGGCAAGGACCTCAAGGTCGTCGCGCTGATCAAGGACAACAGCTACGGCACCGGCATCGTCACGCTGGCCACCGCCGAGTCGCTGCTGAAGGAGCCCGCGAAGGGCTACCAGAACATGCTGATCAAGCTGGCGCCCGGCACGGACATCACGCAGGCCCGCGCCGACCTCGAACGGGTCATCGCGACCTCGCCGGTGGCGGTGCTGAACTCCGCGGCCGAGATGAAGGCGGAGCTGAACGGCCAGATCGACCAGATCCTGCTCTTCATCTGGGCCCTGGTCGGCCTGGCGCTGATCATCGCCCTGTTCGGCATCGCGAACACGCTGACGCTGTCGGTGCTGGAACGCACCCGCGAGTCCGCACTGCTGCGGGCACTGGGCCTGACCAGGGGCCAGCTGCGGCAGATGCTGGTGGTCGAGTCGATCCTGATGGCCCTGATCGGCGCGGTCGTGGGCGTGCTGCTCGGCGCCGGGTTCGGGTGGCTGCTGGTCGAGGCGATCTCCAACCCGGAGTTCCAGATCAGCTTCTCCATCCCGTTCGGGCAGATCGGCATCATGCTCGGCCTGGCCGTGGTGGCCGCGATCGTCGCGGCGGCCCTGCCCGCCCGGCGCGCGGCGCGGAACTCCGTGGTCGCGGGCATGGCGGAGGCCTAGGGACACCCCGCCCGCCCCAGCCGTCGGGGGCCGCGGGCAGGCGGGTTCGGGAGTGCGGGAAACAGGGGCCCGCACGACCGGGGGATCGGTGGAGGTCCGGTGCTGTCGGGGCACCGGGCCTCCGCTGCGTTCGTGCCGGGCCGCGGTTCACAGGGGTGAACCACGAGCCCTACCCGGCTGCGAGCGGGCCCAATCGGGAGTTCGCGAAAAAACTTGGGGAGCGCGCGTCACTTTTGGCCCGCGACCCCCTCTACCTGGTGTGGAGGGACGACCGGAGCGAGGGCCCGGTCGTCCCTCCTCTTCGTGCCGGCGTCTCCGCCGCCGCTCCGAGCGCGCCACGAGTTCACCCATCCGAGACGCTCAGGAAATTTGGCAAAGGTTTTTGTTGCCTGCCTCCACAAAGTTACGGAACGATGTCGACCGCTTGACACCCGCGCATCTCCCGTCGAGTGTGAGAGCGCTCTCATCACAGTTAAGCGCCGCTCACGGCGTCGTCGAGGAGGACGGATGAGCAAGAGGCTGGTCGGCAGCGCTGCTGCGGCCATGGTGATGGTCATGGTCGCCGGTTGCGGCGGGGGTTCCCAGGCTGACGGCAAGATCGAGCTGTCGCTGGGCCTCTTCTCGGACTTCGGGTACGACAAGCTCATCGAGGAGTACCAGGCCTCGCACTCGAACATCAAGATCGAGCAGCGCAAGGTCAAGATGGAGCAGCACAACACCCAGCTCGCGACGCAGCTCGCGGGTGGCCGTGGTGCCGCGGACATCGTCGCCCTCGAGGAAGGCGTGGTCTCGCAGTTCCGCGCCTCCAAGGACAAGTTCGTGAACCTGGCGGAGTACGGCGCCAAGGACCTGAAGGACCAGTGGGCCGGGTGGAAGTGGAACCAGGGCACCGCCGACAACGGTGAGTTCGTGCTGGGGCTGGGCACGGACATGGGCAGCCTGGGTCTCTGCTACCGCCGCGACCTGTTCGAGGCGGCCAAGCTGCCGACGGACCGCGCCGAGGTCGCCAAGCTGTGGCCGACCTGGGCCGACTACGCGAAGGTCGCCGACCAGTTCTCGGCCGCGACGCCGAACGTGAAGTTCGTCGACACCGGCCGCAACGTCTACAAGGCGATCCTCGACCAGACCGAGGAGGGCTACTTCGCCAAGGACGACTCGTACATCGCGGAGAAGAACGACAAGGTCAAGACGGCGTTCGACACGGCCGCGGCGCTCGGCACCAAGCAGCAGACCGGTGCCCTGGAGCCGTTCAGCCAGGACTGGAACGTCGCGCTGAAGCAGGGTTCGTTCGCCACCACCACCTGCCCGGCCTGGGCGCTCGCGCTGATCAAGGCGGGTGCCGGCGACGCGGCGGCCGGGAAGTGGGACGTGACGACGGCGCCCGGCGGCGGCGGCAACTGGGGCGGCTCGTTCCTGGCCGTCCCGAAGCAGGGCAAGCACCCGAAGGAGGCCTACGAGCTCGCCAAGTGGCTCACGGCCCCCGAGCAGCAGAAGCGGATCTTCAAGGAGACGGGCAACCTGCCGTCGCAGCCGAAGGTCTACCAGGACGCCGAGGTGCAGGCGACCGTCAACGAGTACTTCAACAAGGCTCCGGTGGGCCAGATCTTCGCGACCTCGGCGGAGTCGCTGAAGCCGACCTACCGCGGCACCAAGGACTCGAAGGTCGGCCCGGTGTTCGGCACCGCGCTGACCCGCGTGGAGCAGGGCAAGCAGTCCGCGGCTGAGGCGTGGACGCAGGCCCTGAAGGAAGCGACGGACGCCGCCAAGTGACGGTGACACGTCCCGAGACCGAGGTGGCTCCGGCCGCCTCGGTCTCGCCTTCCACCGGGGAGCCGAAGCGCTTCCGGCTGAGCAACTGGGACGCCAAGTACACGCCGTACCTGATCATCGCGCCGTTCTTCCTGGTGTTCGGCGTCTTCGGGCTCTACCCGCTGATCTACACGGCGTGGGTGTCGCTGCACGACTGGCAGCTGATCGACGGCAACCTGGGGTTCGTCGGCCTGGACAACTACGTCACGTTGTTCGGCGACGCCAAGTTCTGGAACGCGCTGTTCAACACGCTCAGCCTGTTCGTGCTCTCCACGGTCCCGCAGCTGCTGGCCGCGCTCGGCCTCGCCGCGCTGCTGGACCGCGGCCTGCGCGGCAGTGCGTTCTGGCGTGCGGGCGTGCTGCTGCCCAACGTCATCTCGGTCGCCGCGGTGGCGCTGGTGTTCGCGCAGTTCTTCGGCCGCGACTTCGGCATCGTGAACTTCCTGCTGGGCCTCGTCGGCGTCGACCCGATCGACTGGCGCGCCGAGACGTGGGCCTCGCACCTCGCGGTGTCGACGATGGTCATGTGGCGCTGGACGGGCTACAACGCGCTGCTGTACCTGGCGGCCATGCAGTCCGTGCCGAAGGACATGTACGAGTCGGCCACTTTGGACGGTGCCGGGCGCTGGCGGATGTTCTGGTCGATCACCGTGCCGTCGATCCGGCCGACGATCCTGTTCACCGTCGTCACCTCGACGATCGGCGGTCTGCAGCTCTTCGCCGAACCGGCGCTGTTCGACCCCGGCTTCGCCGCCAACAACTCGACCGGCGGTTCCGACCGGCAGTTCCAGACGCTGGTGCTCTACATGTACGAGAAGGGCTTCCGGTTGTTCGACGCAGGCTACGCGGCCACCATCGCGTGGATGCTGTTCGTGGTCGTCCTGCTGGTCGCGATCGTCAACTTCACGCTGACGCGGCGCATCGCGGGCAAGGAGTGACCGCATGAAGAACGCCAAGGCAGGGCCTCTGCTCTACGGGTTCCTGGTCGCCGTGCTCGCCGCGTCGGTCTTCCCGCTGTACTACTCGTTCATCGTCGCGTCGAAGGACAACTCGGTCCTCGGCGAGAAGGTCCCGCCGCTGATCCCCGGCGGCAACCTGGTCGAGAACATCACCCGCGTCTTCGACACCGTCGACTTCTGGCTCGCCATGCAGAACTCGTTCATCGTGGCGGCGACGGTGGCGATCTCGAACGTCGTGCTGGGCACGCTCGCCGGGTTCGCGTTCGCGCGGCTGCGGTTCAAGGGCCGCGACTCGCTGTTCCTGGTCGTGCTCGGCACCGCGATGGTCCCGACGCAGCTCGGCGTGATCCCGCTGTACATGCTGATGTCCGACCTCGACTGGTACGGGACGCTGCAGGCGGTCATCGTGCCGGTGCTGATCGGGTCGTTCGCGGTGTTCTGGATGCGCCAGGCGTGCGAGGAAACCGTGCCGTACGAGCTGATCGAGGCCGCGCGCGTGGACGGCTGCTCGGTGCTGCGGACGTTCTGGCACGTCGGGTTCCCCGCCGTCCGGCCGCAGGCGGCCGTGCTCGGCATGTTCACGTTCATGACGGCGTGGAACGACTTCTTCTGGCCGTTGATCGTGCTGGACCCCAACGACAGCCCGACGGTGCAGGTCGCCCTGTCGACGCTCGCCAGCGGCTACTACACGGACTACTCGCTGATGCTCGCCGGCGCCTCCATCGCGGTGCTGCCGGTGATCGCGATCTTCGTCCTGTTGTCCCGTCAGATCGTGGGCGGGATCATGCAGGGCGCGGTGAAGGGATGACGGAATTGACGACCGACTCGGACGTCGAGGTCGGGCGCGAGGTGCTGACCTTCCCGCCGGACTTCCTGTGGGGGGCGGCCACCGCGGCGTTCCAGATCGAGGGCTCGACCACCGCGGACGGTCGCGGCGCCTCGATCTGGGACACGTTCGCGGCGACGCCCGGCAAGGTGCTCGCGGGCGACACGGGAGACCCGGCCTGCGACCACTACCGGCGGTACCAGTCCGATGTGGACCTGATGAAGTCGCTCGGGCTCGCCTCGTACCGGTTCTCCGTCGCGTGGCCACGGATCCAGCCGAGCGGCAGCGGCCGCGTCGAGGAGCGCGGGCTCGCGTTCTACGACCGGCTGGTGGACTCGTTGCTGGAGAAGGACATCCAGCCGCTCGCCACGCTCTACCACTGGGACCTGCCGCAGGTGCTGGAGGACTTCGGCGGCTGGCGCAACCGCGACACCGCCTACCGGTTCGCCGAGTACGCGGCGATCGTGCACGAACGGCTCGGCGACCGGGTGCAGGCCTGGACGACGCTGAACGAGCCGTGGGTGTCGGCGTTCCTGGGCTACGGCAACGGGATCCACGCGCCGGGCGTCACCGACGCGATGGCGTCCCTGGAGGCGGCGCACCACCTGCTGCTGGCCCACGGGCTCGCGACGCAGGCGTTGCGCGCGCAGGCACCCGAGTCGCACCGGCTGTCGATCGTGCTCAACTTCAGCACCGTCTGGGGTGACGACGCGGAGGCCGTCCGCAAGGTCGACGGCCTGCAGAACCGCATCCTGCTCGACCCGGTGCTCGGCCGCGGCTACCCGCTGGACGTCCTCCAGGACACCACCTGGCTGGGCGACTGGACGAACGTGGTGCGCGACGGGGACATGGAGACCATCGCGACCCCGATCGACTGGATCGGCGTCAACTACTACAACCCGACCCGGGTCGCGCCGACCGCGGACCCGGACTTCGTGCCGGCCGGGCCGCACGCGGGCCTGCGCGGGGTCGAGCTGCAGCCGCCCCAAGGCGAGCTGACCGGCTTCGGGTGGGAGCAGAACGCCGACGCGTTCACCGAGCTGCTGGTGCGCCTGTCGCGGGACACCGCCGGCGTGCCGCTGGTCGTGACGGAGAACGGCTCCGCGTTCCCGGACGTGATCGACCCCGCCGGGCGGGTGAACGACGTGCAGCGGACGAAGTACCTGGTGGACCACGTGCGCGCGGTGCACCGGGCGATCTCCGAGGGCGCCGACATCCGCGGCTACCTGGCGTGGTCGCTGCTCGACAACTTCGAGTGGGCGGCCGGGTACTCGCAGCGGTTCGGGATCGTGCACGTCGACTTCGAGACGCAGGAGCGGACGATCAAGGAGAGCGCGGTCGCCCTGTCCCGGATCATCGGGCAGAACGGGCTTCCCGCGCACGGCTACACCGTTTAGCCGACAGGACGGGCCGAGGGGGCCTTAAGCGCTCTCACCTGCGGATACTTCTGTCCACAGGTGAGAGCGCTCTCTTGTCTAGCGGCGGCCGAGCACGCGCGGGTCGGCGTGCAGGTTCTCGGCGAGCTTGATGGTGATGAACTCGTTGTTGTCCGGCTTGCCGGGGGTGCGGCCCGACGACGACGGGAAGTTGTTGTCGTTGAGGATCGCGATCGTGCGGTCGTCGAGGATGGTGACGTCCTCGATCGTGGTGAACGGGAAGCGGAACGGGTCGGCCTGACCACCGACGTGCCTGGGGTTGGCCAGGTTCAGCAGGTCCGCGACCAGCGTCTTGTCGAGCTTGCCGTCGCGGTTCCGGTCGCGCTTGTCGGCCAGGTACACGCGCTTGACCAGCGCGTCGGCACCCTGGGCGCCGTCGCGTTCGATGATCAGCAGGCGGTTGGCGTCGACCGCGATCGCGTCACCGATGGCGAAGTTCGGGTTCTCCAGCTGGTAGAGCCACTTCTTGCCGGTGTAGCGGTTCGAGGCGATGTCGAACTCGTTGAGGCGCAGCGTGCCCGGCTCGTCGCCGGCGACCGTGCCCTCCAGCAGGGTGTTGATCGTCTTGCCGTCCGGGGACAGCGTCATGCCCTCGAAACCCTTGCTGCTGCCGATGTTCGGGTTGCCCTCGGGGTTCTCCGGGGCGCGTACGCCGGGCAGCGCGACCGGCGCGGAGAGGAGACGACCCGCGCGGTCGAAGTGCAGCAGGTACGGGCCGAACTCGTCACCGATCCAGTAGGTGCCGTCCTTGCCGCGGGTGAACGACTCGACGTCGAGGTCCGCGCCCGTGAGCACGCGGTCGGCGCGCGTGAGCGGGGTCGTGATGTGGCCCCTGGGGTCGGTCAGCGTGATGCCGCCGAGCACGTCGACCTGGTTGGTGCCGAAGTCCGGCGCGACGCGGTGGATGCGCAGGTTGAAGTCGGCGCTGTTGGCCTTGGTGCCGTAGCCGTTGTCGGACAGCACGTCGAAGGTGCCGTCGCTGTTGCGCAGGACTCCGCTGAAACCCTGGACGGGCTGGTCGGCGAACGGCGGCGTGACGCCGTTGACCGGCGTGGTGCCGAGTGCCGCGCCGCTGGGCTCGCTGCCGGGGACGTAGGTCTCGGCGGGCAGCGACGCGAAGTTGGTCAGGGAGGCCTGCTTCTGCCCACCGTGACGGGCCGCTTCGGGAGCGGCGGCGGTCGGCGTGGCCAGCGCGGTGACGGTCAGCAGGGTGAGGCCTGCGGCCAGAGTTCTCCTCATGGCGAGACCCTATGTCGATCGTTTTACCCGTGGTTCCCGTCGTGGCAACAACTTGCGTGAACTCTTGACGTCATGACGACGACATGGCGCATGCGCTTCGAACTCAGCGACAGCCCCGGCGCGCTCGCGCGCGTCACCGTCCGCCTCGCCGCGGCCGACTGCAACGTGCTCGCGCTGCACGTGATGCCCGTGCCCGGTGGCGTGCTGGACGAGATCGTCGTGAGCGCGGGCGAGGGAGTGCTGCCCGCGGACCTCGTAGAGGCCGTGCGTGCCGAGGGCGCGCGCCGCGTCGGGATCACGCCCGCCGACGTGCGGGACCTGGTGGACGAGCCGACCGCTCTGCTGCGTGCGGCCCGGCTGGCGCTGACCGATCCGGGCTCCGTGTCGTCGGCGTTGCGGTCGGTGCTGCGCGCCGACTCGGTCGTCGCCGGTGAGGCGGGCGACGGTCAGGTCCAGTTGGGAGAGTGGGTCGTGCGGCGCGGCTGGGCGTCGTTCACGGATGTGGAACTCACGCGCGCGCAGGCGTTGATCGACCTCGTGACGTCGTCGGGGCCGGCGATGCGCCCGGTGCTGAGCGACGACGGTTTCGCTCTGGTGCTGCGCCCCGGTTCCGCCTCGGACGAGGACGCCGTCGCCTCGCTGCACTCCCGCTGTTCGATGAGGACGATGTTCAACCGCTACCACTCGGGCATGCGCACGGTTCCGCGCCGCTGGCTGCACCGCCTGCTGAGCCCGCCGCGCGGCACGACCGTGCTGGCGCAGTGCGGCGACCAGGTCGTGGCGCTGGGCCAACTCATCCACACCGGAACACCGGAGTGCGCCGAGATCTCCTTGTTGGTCGAGGACGCCTGGCAACGCCGTGGCGTGGGCGCGGCCCTGCTCAGCGCGTTGGCCTCGGACGCTCTGGCGGCCGGATTTTCGGAGCTCGTGGCGTGGTGCCTGCCCTCTGAGACGGCTCTGGTCCGCACCGCCGCCCGAGCCGGACTTCCAGCCACGACACGCCGGGAGGACGGTCTGCTCCGCGTTTCGATCAAGCCCCGCGGACAGGCCCGAACGGCACCGATCACCGCGGCCGCCGTGGAAAAATCACGATGAACAGCGCGGAAACCCTCCTCGGAGATCGCTTGGGGCTAAGCTCTTAGCGACTCAAAGGTTTTCATCGAGGAGTGGTGGTGCTCGTGTCCAACCACGCGCGTCCGACGTTGGAAGACGTTGCCGCGAGGGCAGGGGTCTCCCGAGCCACGGCGTCACGAGTGCTGAACGCGTCCCCGCGCGTGAGCCCGGAAGCGCTGGAGGCCGTCAACGCGGCCGTCACGGCCCTGGGCTACCAGCCGAACCGAGCAGCCAGGGCCCTGGTCACCCGCAGGACAGGCGCCGTGGCCGTGCTGTTCTCCGAGCCGGAGCCCAAGATCTTCGATGACCCGCACTTCGCGCGCCTGATCCGAGCCGGCGCCCGCGCGCTGGCCGACGTCGACGTGCAGATGGTGCTGATGCTCGTCCACTCGCCAGACGACCAGGCCCGCGCACACCGGTTCCTCGCCGGCGGCCACGTCGACGGTGCCCTGGTGTTCGCGCCGCACCGCAACGACGAGCTCGTGTCGATCGTGAAGAAGCTGCCGCTGCCCGTGGTGTACGCCGGCAAGCCGTGGGGCTCGCTGCGGGGCATGCACCTCGTGGACAACGACAACGAGGGCGGCGCGGTTCTGGCCACCGAGCACCTGAAGTCGCTCGGGCGCAAGAAGATCGTCCACGTTTCGGGTCCGTTGGACGAGTTGTCCGCTATCGACCGGTTGAACGGGTTCCGGTCCGCGTTGTCGTTGGACGACAAGGCCGTCGCCCGGGTCACCGAGGACGGCGGGTTCACCCGGGAGGGTGGGCGGAAGGCCATGTCGGCGTTGCTGTCGCGGGTGCCTGCGCTGGACGCGGTGTTCGTGGCCTCGGACCTGATGGCCGCCGGGGCGTTGGAGACGCTGGCCGAGGCCGGGCGGCGGGTGCCCCAGGACGTCGCCGTGGTCGGGTTCGACGATCACGTGGCCATCGCGGAGCACACCTCGCCGCCGTTGACCTCGGTGCGGCAGGACTCGGACGAGCAGGTCAAGGTGATGGTCGAGCACCTGATGAAGGTGCTGCGGGATGAGAACGTGAAGAAGAAGCAGCAGATGCTGCCTACCGTCCTGGTGCCGCGCGAGTCCGCCTGAGGTTTGCCCGGTTGCCCGGTTTGCGGTTGCTGAGGACGGTTCCTGTTCCAGCGGGGTTGGTCGCGTTCGGTTGGTCGGGCTGCGGTTGCGAGGGTGTTTGCGTGGGTCCTGCCGAAGTGCGAGGTGGCGATGGGGGCTTGACCTTGAGCCTCTGGCGGGATGCATTCGCGGCCTCAAAGCCGGGGATGAATGCGCCCCGGCCGGACCGGACAGGCGCCACGCCAGGTTTCACAGGTGGTCGGCTTGCGTTGACGGCTGTCCGGTTGGGAGCGCGCGCCTGGTTTGCGTGCGTGGTTGGGCTGCGTTGACGACTGCGGTTGACACCGCCTTGCGTCTCTCGCTGCCACCCGCCTTGCCTCGGCGTCCGCTCTCGCGGCCGCGTCGCCGTCCGCTCCGCCAGCAGTCCGCTCACTCCGCCGGTCTCGCGCGCTCCGGACTGTCGGATCCTCTCGGTACGTTGGGTCGCGGGGGAGCCGAAACCCGAGGGGACCCCTGCGTTCGCCTGCCTTGCGGCGCTAAGCCGCGCGGCTAGCCCAGGTTCTTGCAGGTGGGAGGCGGCAGCGGGTTCAGCGGGCTGCACGGCCAGCCGGACGACGACGGCGCGGTCGTCGTGGTCTGGGCCGGCGGGGGTGGCGGGGCCTCCGGGTTCGTGGCCGCCGGGGGTGGGGTGGTCTTCTTCGGCTGTTGCTGGGTGCTGGCCGGGGTGCTGCTCTCGCTCGACGACGAGGGAGCGCTGCTGCTCGGGGTGGAGCTGGTGGTGCTGCTCGGCTTGCTGTTCGCCGTCGAGCTCGTCCAGGTCGATGCCGGGGTTCTGCTTTGCGGGTCTTCGCCTGCCGCTCCGTGGATCGCCATGCCTACCAGCACACCGAGCAACGCTGACCCGAGCACAGCGGAACCACCTGCGGCCCACAGTGCGCGCACAGCGGTCCTCCTCTAAATGCTCACGGTTCGAAGTCGGGCGATCACGCTCCCGGCACAGTACCGGGTAGACCGGATGCAGGAGAACGCTCGCCCTGATGCCTTATCGGTTCCTTGATGGCCCCGGTTGAGTGATCGCTGTCACTGAACTGTTATCCGGGCCAGTACCAAACTGGCCCCGGAAAGGCCTGCCACCAGCACGGTTCCGGTCAGATGCCACGTCGGAGCGTCACCCGAGCAGGTGAACACCTCGGTGAAGCGTTCCGTGGAGCAGGTGACGAACGGGACCGATGACAAGGCGATGGACGCTGCCGCCACGCCGCCCAGCAGGGCGGAGCCGAACGTGCGCATGAGCGGGAACGCGGCGTTGACGGTGCCCACGGCCGCGATGGCGAAGAGGAGTGGGACGGGTCTGGGGAAGAGGCCGGTCAGCGCGCAGCCGACCATGAGGACGCCGAGCACGGCCTGGCCGATCCTCGCCTGTGTCGCCACGGCGAGGACCCTAACAACTCCGTAAGCTCTTTTCGGTCCGGTTTGGGCCAGTATTTTCGGTATGCGCCAGCGTCGTTTCCTGATTCCCGTCTCAGTTCTCGTGGTCGTCGCACTCGGGGTGGGGTTGTACCTCTTCCAGCCGTGGCGGCTGCTCACGGTTCGCGAAACGCACGAAGCGTTGCTCGTGCCGCCGGCGGCGACTCAGACCACTTCGCAAGCCGCTTCCCAAGCCTCCGCTCCGCCCTTCAGCGCACCCGCCGAAACGCCCGAGGAGGTCGCCGTGGGCGAGTGGCGTTCGCTCGAACACGCCACCACGGGTAAGGCGAGCCTCATCGCACTGCCGGGCGGCACGCATTCGGTCCAGTTCGCCGGACTCAACACCAGCGACGGCCCTGACCTGTACGTTTACCTGTCGCCGCACGCGTCGAGCTCGGCGGAGAAAACGTTCGGTCAGGGATTCACCAGCCTGGGCAAGCTGAAGGGAAATCGTGGCGACCAGGTGTACGAAATTCCCGCCGGAGTGGACGTGTCCACCATTCGGAGTGTCGTCATCTGGTGTCAGCGGTTCAGTGCCGGGTTCGCCGTCGCACCGTTGGAACAAGCCTGAAACATCGATACGAGATGCTGGTGAACAGGTATTGACTTTCCTGGTCTAGACCACATAGCGTCTGCGCCTACAACACAACATCGTCCCTTGCCGATGGGCGTGCGGAAGCCCCGTTGGCGAGGAGTACGGCTCACTGGTGGGCCACACCTGGCGGTGACGCGACTCCAACTCTCCCCGGAGCCGCGCCACCGCCGGTGGCGTTTACTGTGGGTCGTGCACTCCAGGACGGTGGCGATCCACTACGTGCGCGCGGCGCTGCGCGCGTGCCCGGAACCGTCCGCCGTGCTGCTCGGCGCGGGGATCCCGGCCAGCCTCCTCGCGGACGACCGGGCGCGCGTCACGCCCGCCCAGTACACGAAGTTCGTCCAGACGCTCTGGGAAGTCCTCGACGACGAGTTCATGGGCTTCGGGCCGCGACCGTCCAAACGGGGCACGTTCGCGATGATGTGCCTGCTCGCCGTGCACTGCCCCGACCTCGAGTCGGCGCTGCGCAGGGGACTCCAGTTCTACGCGCTCTTCGACCAGCCGCTGGACCTGGAGCTCGACGGCGGCCGCTTCACGCTCGACGTGCCCGGCGACCCCGACCACTTCCTCACCGAATCGCTGCTCGTGCTGTGGCACCGCTTCTCGTCGTGGCTCATCGGCCGCCGCATCCCGTTGCGCGGCGCGGAGTTCGGGTACGCCGAACCCGCGCACGCCGCCGAGTACCACCTGATCTTCGGCTGCCCGCTGCGGTTCGGGAGCACGCGGACCACCATCGAGTTCGACCCGAAGTTCCTGCGCATGCCGGTGGTGCAGGACGAGGCGGCGCTGCGGCGGTTCCTGCGGCACTCGCCCGCGGAACTGTTGTCGCGCAGGGACCACGGCGCGGACACGGCTGGCCACGTGCGCAGGCTGCTGGGCCGCGGCGTCACGGGGCTGGAGGCGGTGGCGCAGCAGCTGGGCGTCTCGGCGCCCACGCTCAGAAGAAGACTCGCCACCGAGGGGACGTCGTTCCGCGAGGTGCGCGAGCAGTTGCTGCGCGACCAGGCGGTCGCGTCGCTGGTGCGCGGCGGGGAGTCGGTGGAGGAACTGGCGCTGCGCCTCGGGTTCTCCGAGGCGAGCGCCTTCCACCGGGCCTTCAAGCGGTGGACCGGTTCGTCACCGGGCTCCTACCGGGCCTGACTCACCAGTCCCACGAGTCGGAGGCGATCGTGTCGGTGGTGGGCAGCAACGTG
The DNA here is from genome assembly GCF_050936595.1 of Lentzea sp. CA-135723. Classification (NCBI taxonomy): domain Bacteria; kingdom Bacillati; phylum Actinomycetota; class Actinomycetes; order Pseudonocardiales; family Pseudonocardiaceae; genus Lentzea; species Lentzea sp. CA-135723. Next base: position 70,755 of record NZ_JBNJMK010000002.1, read on the forward strand.
TCGATCGAGGCCGGGCCGGCCAACGCGAGCATCGCGGCCGCGGCGGACACCAGTGCGGTGAACAACTTCTTCATGCGACGAGCATGCGGCCGCCCGGAGGACGGCCGCAAGCACTTCAAAACGTCCCAAAACCTCAGAACTCGTCGCGCTCCCGCAGTGAAGCCGGCGGGCGGAACCGTTCGCCGTAGGTGTCGGCGAGGTAGTCCGCGCGCTCCACGAACGCCTGCACGCCGCAGGAGTTGATGAACTGCAACGTGCCCCCGCTCCACGGCGCGAACCCGAACCCGAAGATCGAGCCGATGTTCGCGTCCGCCACGGACGTCAGCACGCCCTCGTCCAGGCACCGCACGGTCTCCAGCGACTGCACGAACAGCAGCCGGTCCCGCACGTCCTGCTCGGACACACCGGCGTCGGCCTTCACGAACCGGGTCGTGAGCTCGGGCCACAGGAACTTCTTCGAGCCGTCCGAGGGGTACTCGTAGAACCCGGCGCCCGTCGACTTCCCGCTGCGCCCCAACGACACCAGCTCGCGGATCAGGTCGTACGCTGGGCTGTCGCCCACCAGCGACGGGTCGTCGGCCAGCGTCTGGTCGTGGATCTTCAGCTGCAACGACAGCGTCACCTCGTCCGAGACGGCCAGCGGGCCGACCGCCATGCCGGACTTCTTGGCGACGTTCTCGATCAACGCCGGCGCCACGCCCTCGGCCAGCATCGTGATCGCCTCGATCACGTACGTGCCGAACGTCCGCGAGGTGTAGAAGCCGCGCGAGTCGTTGACCACGATCGGCGTCTTCCCGATCTGCCGCACGTAGTCCAGCGCGCGCTGGAGGGTCTCCTCTGACGTCTTCTCACCGCGGATGATCTCCACGAGCCGCATCTTCGGCACCGGCGAGAAGAAGTGCAGGCCGATGAACCGCTCCGGCGCCGTCACCGCCGACGCCAGGCCGGTGATCGGCAGCGTCGAGGTGTTGGACGCGATCACGGCGTCTCCCAACGCCTTCGCCTCGGCGGCCGGCAGCACCTTGTTCTTCAGCTCGCGGTTCTCGAAGACGGCCTCGATGATCAGGTCGCAGCCCTCGAGGTCGTCGTCGGAGTCGGTCGGCGTGATGCCTTCCAGGCCCTGAGCGCCCTTCTGCGCGCCTTCGAGGCTGACGTCCTTCAGCACCACCTCGATGCCCGCCTTCGCGGACACCTCGGCGATTCCGGCGCCCATCATGCCCGCGCCCAGCACACCGAGCTTGGCAACGCGACGGCCTGTGGCCGACGCACGGCCGTTGACCTCGTTGAGGTTGAACCAGAACGCCGTGATCATGTTCTTGGAGACCTGACCGGAGGCCAGTTCCACGAAGTACCGGCCCTCGATCTTCAGCGCCGTGTCGAAGTCCACGTAGGCGCCCTCGACGGCCGTCGCCATGATCTTCTCCGGCGCCGGGTACACGCCGTGCGACTTCTTGCTCAGCACGGCCGGGGCGGCGGCGAGCAGCCCGTAGCTGTTGGGGTCACCGAACTTCAGGTCCGGCACGCCCGCGCCCTGCACGTCCCACGGCTGCTGCGGCGCCGGGTTCGCCTTGATCCACGCGACGGCCTCGGAGAGCAGCTCCTCGCGCGTCTCGACGACCTGGTGCACGATTCCGGCCTGCAGCGCGCGTTCCGGGCGGAGCTGCTTGCCCTCCATGAGCAACGGCAACGCCTTCTGCACGCCGAGCAGCCGCACCATGCGCGTGACGCCACCGCCGCCGGGCAGCAGGCCGAGTGTGGCCTCGGGCAGACCGACGCGGATGCCGTTGTCGTTCAGGACGATCCGGCGGTGCGAGGCCAGCGCGATCTCGAACCCGCCACCCAGCGCGGAGCCGTTGATCGCGGCCACGACCGGCTTGCCGAGCTTCTCCAGCCGGCGCAGCTGCGACTTGAGCTCCTCCACGCCCTCCAACGCCTGCGCGGCGTTCTCCGGCGTGATCGCGATGAGCACGTTCAGGTCGCCACCGGCGAAGAAGGTCTTCTTGGCGGACGTGATGATCACGCCGGTGATCTCGTCGCCCTCGAGCTTGGAGACCGCGTCGCCCATCAGGTCGCGGTACTCGTCGTTCATGACGTTGGCGGAGCCGGACATGTCCATCGTCAGCGTGACGATGCCGTCGGCGTCCTTGTCGTAGTGGAAAGGCATCCGTCAGACCCTCTCGATGATCGTCGCGATACCCATGCCGCCGCCCACGCACAACGTCGCGAGCCCGCGGCGCAGGTCCCGGCGCTCCAGCTCGTCGAGCAGCGTGCCGAGGATCATGCAGCCGGTGGCGCCGAGCGGGTGCCCCAGCGCGATCGCGCCGCCGTTGACGTTGACCTTGTCCTCCGGGATGTCCATGTCCCGCAGGAACTTCAGCACGACCGACGAGAACGCCTCGTTGACCTCGAACAGGTCGATGTCCTCGACCGAGAGCCCCGCCTTGTCCAGCGCCTTGCGGGCGGACGGCGCCGGGCCGGTCAGCATGATCGTCGGCTCGGTGCCCACGACCGCGACGGACACGATCCGGGCGCGCGGGGTCAGGCCGAGCGCCTTGCCCGCCGCCGCGGACCCGATCAGCATCGCGGCGGAGCCGTCGACGATCTGCGACGAGTTGCCCGGCGTGTGGACGTGCGAGATGCGTTCGACGGTGGGGTAGCGGTCGATCGCGACGGTGTCGTAGCCGAGGTCGCCGTGGAACTGGAAGCTCGGCTTGAGCCTGCCGAGGGACTCCACGGTGGACTCGGGACGGATCGTCTCGTCCTCCTTGAGCACCACCGTGCCGTTCTGGTCGACGACCGGCACGACGGACCGTTCGAACCAGCCGTTCTTCTGCGCCTCGAACGCGCGGGCGTGCGACCGGGCGGCCCACTCGTCGACGTCGGTGCGGGAGAAGCCCTCCAGCGTCGCGATCAGGTCGGCCGAGACGCCCTGCGGCACGAACGACAGGTCGAAGTTCGTGGCGGGGTCGATCGCCCACGCGCCACCGTCGGACCCCATCGGCACGCGCGACATCGACTCGACGCCGCCCGCGACCACCAGGTCCTCGAACCCGGACGCGACCTTGGCCGCGGCGAGGTTCACCGACTCGAGGCCGGACGCGCAGAAGCGGTTGAGCTGCACCCCGGCCGGGCGCTGGTCCCAGCCGGCGGCCAGCACGGCCGTGCGGGCGATGTCACCGCCCTGCTCACCGAGCGGAGACACCACGCCGAACACGACGTCGTCCACCGCGGAGGTGTCGAGGGAGTTTCGTTCGGACAGCGCGCGCAGCACACCGGCGGCCAGATCGACGGGCTTGACGCTGTGCAGCGACCCGCGCTTCCCCTTGCCGCGCGGCGTGCGCACCGCGTCGAAGATCAAGGCTTCGCTCATGACACCACGCTAGGCCCGGCCGGCAGAGCTGGCCATGACCGTGGAGGGTGACCGATTAGCTCACCCGGAACTCCATGTGCTCGGGCTCGTCGACGTCCACGAACCCCAGCCGCCGGTAGAGCCGCCGCGCGGGCAGGTTGTCGTCCCAGACGCGCAGCCGCACGACCTTCCAGCCCTCCTCGGCCGCCCACGTCAGCACGGTCCTGACCAGCGCTTCCCCGACGCCCCGGCCGCGGTGGGAGTCGCGCACCCACATCGAGTAGAGGTAGAGGCCCTCCGGCTTCGCGGTCGCGGCGACCAGGGCCACCGGCGCGGGGTCGAGCGCGACGAGCTTCAGGCCCTCCGCGGCCCGCTCCCGCCACTCGTCCTCGGTGTAGACCTGCTCACGGGCCAGCGTCGACCCGAACTCCTCGGGGTCGCTCGCCAGCGCGTCGAGGCGGATGTCACGCCAGAGCGCCCACTCGTCCGGCTCGACCTGGTGGATGTGCATACCGGTCAGTCTGGACGACCGGGGTGGGAATTTCGCTCAGTTTTCGGCGGCCGCACTGGCGCGGCGGTCATGGCGTGGACCACCGCCCGGTGGTTTCGTGGACCGCATGGCAGAGCGTCGATCGCGGTGGATGGACAGCGACCTGGACCAGTTGCGCCAGCTCGCGCGCACGTTCTTCGAGAAGGAGGTCACGCCGAACCTCGAACGCTTCGCCGAGCAGAAGCAGGTCGACCGCGACCTGTGGCGCAAGGCCGGCGACCTCGGGCTGCTGTGCCTGAGCATCCCCGAGGAGTACGGCGGTGGCGGCGGCACGTTCGCACACGAGGCCGTGTTGTTGGAGGAGCAGGCACGGGCGGGCGACAGCGCGTGGGGCAACAGCGTCCACAGCGGCATCGTCGCGCACTACCTCAACTCCTACGGCACCGAAGAGCAGAAGCTGCGCTGGTTGCCGAAGCTCGCCTCCGGCGAGTACGTCGGGGCGATCGCGATGACCGAACCCGGCGCGGGGTCGGACCTCCAGGGCATCCGGACGAAGGCGATCCGCGAGGGCGACGAGTACGTCATCAACGGCTCGAAGACTTTCATCACCAACGGCGTGCACGCGGACCTCGTCATCGTCGTCGCCAAGACCGACCCGGCGCAGGGCGCCACGGGCATCTCGCTGCTCGTCGTCGAGAACGACATCCGGCGCGGCCGCGTGCTCGACAAGGTCGGCATGAAGGGCCAGGACACCGCCGAGCTGTTCTTCGACGACGTGCGCGTGCCCGCTTCGAACCTCCTCGGCGGGCAGGAGGGCCTCGGGTTCGTCCAGCTCATGCAGCAGCTGCCGCAGGAACGGCTGATCATCGGCGTCTGCTGCATCGCGGGCATCGAGGCGGCCACCGAGCTGACGCTCAAGTACGTGAAGGAGCGCCAGGCGTTCGGCAAGGAGCTGATCAAGTTCCAGAACACCAGGTTCAAGCTCGCCGAGTGCGCCACCGAGGCGGCCGTGACCAGGGCGTTCATCGACGAGTGCATCGAGAAGCACCTGCGCGGCGAGCTCGACGTGCCGACCGCGGCGATGGCGAAGTGGTGGGCGAGCGACCGGCTGAGCAAGGTCGTCGACGAGTGCGTGCAGCTCTTCGGCGGCTACGGCTACATGAACGAATACCCGATCGCACGGGCGTGGTCCGACGCACGGGTGCAGCGCATCTACGGCGGGACGAACGAGATCATGAAGGAAATCATCGCGAGGTCCCTGTGAGCGGGCCTTTGGCAGGACTGCGGGTCGTCGAGCTGGCCGGGCTCGCGCCCGCGCCGTTCGGTGCCATGGTGCTCGCCGACCTGGGCGCGGACGTGGTCCAGGTGCACAAGCCGGGGAGCGTGCCGACGATCCCCGGCGACTTCCTCACCCGCTCGCGGCGTTCGATCGCCGTGGACACCCGCAAGCCCGAAGGGGCCGAGCTGGTGTTGCAGCTGGTCGAGCGCTCGGACGTGCTGATCGAGGGCTTCCGGCCGGGTGTGACCGAACGGCTGGGCATCGGGCCCGCGCAGGCCCTGGCCCGCAACCCGCGCCTTATATATGGACGCATGACCGGCTGGGGGCAGGACGGGCCCCTGGCCGACCGCGCCGGCCACGACATCAACTACATCGCCGTGGCGGGCGCGCTGGAGCCGCTGGGACGGGCAGGCGGGCCGCCGTCGTTCCCCGTCAACCTCCTCGGCGACTTCGGCGGGGGAGGGCTGCTGCTCGCGCTCGGCGTGCTGGCGGCGCTGTACGAGAGGGAACGCTCCGGGCGCGGCCAGGTCGTCGACGCGGCGATGGTCGACGGGGCCGCGCTGCTGACGACGTTCCTGCACGGCATGCGGGCAGCGGGCATGTGGAGCGGTGGCCGCGGCGAGAACATGCTCGACGGTGGAGTGCCGTTCTACGACGTCTACGAGGCCGCGGACGGGCGGTACGTGGCCATCGGCGCGCTGGAGGAGAAGTTCTACGCCGACCTGGTGCGCGTGCTGGGCCTGGAGGACGCTCCGTCGCGCAACGACCCGGCCAACTGGCCTGAGCTGCGGGAACGCATCGCGGCGGCGGTGAAGACCCGGCCGCGGGACGAGTGGGCGGACCTCGCGCGGCACACGGACGCGTGCCTGGCGCCGGTGCTCACCCCGGCCGAGGCGGTGCATCACCCGTACAACGCAGCCCGCGACACTTTCGTGGACGTGTCCGGTTCGTCGCATCCGGCGCCCGCGCCCCGGTTCGACCGCACTCCGGCGTCGGTTCCGACGGCACCTGTTTCTACCGGAACGAACACCGATGAAGTGCTTGCCGACATGGGTGTGGCGGCCGACCGAATTATGGAACTGCGGCGGTCTGGAGTAATTGGATGAATACTCGGGTGCGCATTAAAGACGCCACGAAGGCGTGACGGTGCGTGATGGGTCGTGTTCGGCATCCGGGTGAGGCCCGGTGCAACAGTCTCGCTTCCAAGCTGTGGGATCCGAGGGAGTCCGTGTTCACCTCGTGCCCAGGACATCGGCGCAGCTGAAGCCTGTCTTTAGCCGCCATTCGGGTGACGTTGGCCGCCGTGCAGGCGTGTGCCGCTGGCAGAACCAGGGGAGAGTTTGGCGTGGTCGTTGTTCATCGGCCGGGTGAATGAGGGACCATGACGGGTGACACGGGCGGTCCGCCGCCTGACCGGTGAACCACACGGACGGAGAGGTACCTGTGAACCTCAAGAAGGTGCTAGTGCTGGCGGGCGTCGCGCTGGTGCTGTTCCTCCTGATCACCCAGCCCGAGCAGTCCGCTTCTGCGGTCCAGCAGGTTCTCGGCTGGCTGCGTCAGGGCGCGGAGTCGATCATCACCTTCGTCAGGAGCCTCTTCGGGACGGCCACCCCGCTCAGCTAGTGACGGTCGGTGATCCTCGACCGTCAGCGTTGAGCCGGACGGGTGGAATGCGGCCAATCACGCACTGGTAACGGGTGTTCTGGGGATTCAGGGTCTGGCGATTGTCAGACCTACCGAATACCTTCCGCTGCAATGGCCGATCCCCGACCGACGAGGAGGCATTGATGGTCGAGGACTCCGGGGTCCACGAGCTGTTGCAGCAGTGGGCGGCTGAACGGTCTGATGACGCAGAGATGCAGGAGGTGAACCGGATCAAGAACGCGTGGCTCGCGGAGGCTCCCCCCTCGGCGCCCGGCATCCCCGTCCAGCGGGGCGGCAGGAGTGGGTCGCGTGGCTTGGTCAAGGTCGACTCGGCGGATCCGGCCTACGTGGCCGCGATGCGCAAGCGGGCGCCGGAGGCACCCGAGGCACTGCTCGCCGCCGCGGCGAGCTACTGGCAGCTCGTGGGCGACGTCGCCGAGGCCGAGCAGTGGTGGGACGCGGGCATCAGCCCGTTGGACCAGCGCGCGCTCGACTACCGCGCCGCCGGCCTCACGCCTGCCGACCTCGGAAGGCGCCTGGGACCGATGACGGTTCTCCAGCACCTCCGTCGTGGCTCCGCCGCGGCCTGGTGCGTTGCTCGTCTGCAGAGGCAGCGCCGGGACGGCGTGGCGTAAGTAGGAACGGGCTGTCGGAGGCGGCAGCCCTGTATCCACTTCGTCGAACTGGCACGCGGCTCGTGCGGGGCGCGCTCGCCGAACGTTCGTTCGCCATGTTTCTCAGCTGAGGGCCGAGGTCCTCACACCCCACGGGGTGGCCTCCTCTTCGCGGAGGCCTCGTCAGCGGTGTCGCGCGCTCGCGGAGCGCGCTCGCCGGAGCTGACATCGGAGTGTTTTCGCAGGGGGCGGCCCCCTGACCCCCGGAAGTGCTCCCAAGTAGTGTGGAGGTCGTGCGCGGCCTCCTTACTCCCCAGCGTGTGCTGATCGCGTTCGCCTGTCTGGCGGCGCTGATCGTCTGTTGCGGGCTCGCGTACTGGCAGTGGCAGCGCTTCGAGTCCGCCAGCGGCACGTTCCAGAACCTCGGGTACGTGCTCCAGTGGCCGCTGTTCGGCCTCTTCCCCCTCTTCATGGTCTGGCGGTTCCGCAAGCTCGCCCGCGAACGCCGTGACGAGGCTCTCTCACCCGAGCCGGTTGCACCCGCTCCGCGGCCGGAAAGTACGGTTGTCGCCGTCAAACCCGCGCCTGTCGAGCACTTCGACGATGACGAAGACGCGGAGCTCGCGGCCTACAACCGCATGCTCGCGGACCTCAACGCGCGGGACGGTCGTTGAGCGAAGGCGGGCAGATGAAGGGTGCGTTGACCCGGTTCAGGGTCATGGCTTACGTGGTCGGAGTCTTCCTGCTGCTCCTGGTCGTGGCGATGGTGCTCAAGTACGCCGCGGACATGGGTGGCGCGATGAAGGTCGTCGGCCCCGTGCACGGTTTCCTCTACGCCATCTACCTGGTGATTTCCGTCGACCTGGCGCTGAAGCTGCGCTGGTCCATCAAGGGCACGGCGCTGGTGCTGCTCGCCGGCACGATCCCGTTCCTGTCGTTCTGGGCGGAGCGCAAGGTGGTCGAGAAGACGGCGCAGGGCGTGCCGCTGTGACGTTTGGCCTGCTAGCGTCTGGGGCTACCAACTGAACACGGCCGTCGATGTCGCGCGGGAGAGCTCCCTTCGGTGGGAGCACCGTAGGAGCAACTCCTCCCCGGAATCTCTCAGGTACAGGTACCGCGCGACGCAGGCAACTCTGGAAAGCAGGCTCCCCGGGAGCCTCGCCCACGGTGCAAGCCACTCCGGTGGTGAAGCTCTCAGGCTCATGACAGAGGGGGAGGCTCGCTCAAGTGAGGAGTCTCCGATGGACCGTGTCATTCTTCTGATGCCTCAGCCGGCCGCGTCCGGCTCTTCGGCGCACCCTGGAGGAGCGTTCTGATGTCCCGCCTCACGCCTCTGAACGCCGAGCACGAGCAGCTCGGCGCGATGTTCACCGACTTCGCGGGCTGGCGGATGCCGCTGCGCTACTCGTCCGAGCTCGCGGAGCACCACGCCGTGCGCCAGACCGCCGGACTGTTCGACCTCACGCACATGGGTGAGATCGTGCTGACCGGACCGCAGGCCGGCGAGGCCCTCGACCACGCGCTGGTCGGGCACATCTCGGCGCTGGCCGTCGGCAAGGCCCGCTACACGATGATCACCCAGGCCGACGGCGGCGTGATCGACGACCTAATCGTCTACCGCCTCGGCGACGAGGAGTTCATGGTCGTCGCGAACGCCTCCAACGCTTCAGTGGTGGCTGAAGCACTGGTCGAGCGCGCGTCCGGGTTCGACACGGTCGTGACCGACAAGTCGACGGACTACGCGTTGATCGCGATCCAGGGCCCGAAGTCGGTCGAGATCCTGTCGGGCCTGACCGAGACGGACCTGTCGACCGTCAAGTACTACGCCTCCTACCCGTCGCAGGTCGCCGGCGTCGACGCGCTGCTCGCCCGCACCGGCTACACCGGCGAGGAGGGCTTCGAGCTGTTCGTCGCCCCCGCCGACGCTGGCGCCGTCTGGGCGGCGTTGCTGGAGGCCGGCGAGGCGCACGAGCTCAAGCCGTGCGGTCTCGGCTGCCGCGACACGCTGCGCCTCGAAGCCGGGATGCCGTTGTACGGCAACGAGCTCACCACGTCGCTGACGCCGTACCACGCCGGTCTCGGCCGCGTCGTGAAGCTCGACAAGCCCGGCGACTTCGTGGGCCGCGACGCGCTGACGAAGGTGTCGGAGTCCGATGTGGACTCGGTCCTGGTCGGGCTGAAGACCCCCGAGCGCCGGGCGCCTCGGCACGGCTACGCGGTCCTGAACGGCGACGACGTCGTGGGCGAAGTGACGTCGGGCGCGCTGTCCCCGACCCTCGGCTACTCCGTCGCCATGGCCTACGTGAACAAGGCCAGTGCCGAGCCCGGCACCCCACTGCTGGTCGACGTCCGCGGCAAGAAGCAGCCGGTCGAGGTCGTCGCACTTCCGTTCTACAAGCGCGCCAAGTAGGGAGATCTGCCAGATGTCCGACCAGTTCAACGCTTCCCTCGCGGAGTACGACCCCGAGGTGGCGCAGGCCGTGGCGGCCGAGCTGGCGCGCCAGCAGGGCACGCTCGAGATGATCGCCTCGGAGAACTTCACGCCCGTGTCGGTCCTGCAGGCCCAGGGCTCGGTGCTCACCAACAAGTACGCCGAGGGCTACCCCGGCCGTCGCTACTACGGCGGCTGCGAGCACGTGGACGTCGTCGAGCGCCTCGCCATCGAGCGGATCAAGTCGCTCTTCGGCGCGGGCTTCGCGAACGTCCAGCCGCACTCCGGCGCGCAGGCCAACGCGGCCGCCATGTTCGCGCTGCTCCAGCCCGGCGACACGATCCTGGGCCTCGACCTCGCGCACGGCGGCCACCTGACGCACGGCATGCGCATCAACTTCTCCGGCAAGCTCTACAACGTCGTGCCGTACCACGTCTCCGACGGTGACGGCCGCGTCGACATGGCCGAGGTCGAGCGCCTCGCCACCGAGCACCGCCCGAAGCTGATCGTCGCCGGCTGGTCCGCCTACCCGCGGCAGCTGGACTTCGCCGAGTTCCGCCGCATCGCGGACTCGGTCGAGGCCTACCTGATGGTCGACATGGCGCACTTCGCGGGCCTCGTCGCCGCTGGCCTGCACCCGTCGCCCGTGCCGCACGCGCACGTCACGACGACCACGACCCACAAGACCCTCGGCGGCCCGCGCGGTGGCGTGATCCTCTCCAACGAGGCCGACATCGCCAAGAAGATCAACTCGGCGGTGTTCCCCGGCCAGCAGGGCGGTCCGCTGGAGCACGTGATCGCGGCCAAGGCCGTGGCGTTCAAGCACGCCGCCTCGCCCGAGTTCGCCGACCGCCAGCGCCGCACGCTGGAGGGCGCGCGCATCCTGGCCGACCGCCTGTCCCAGGCCGACGTGGCCGCGGCGGGCGTGAAGGTCCTCACCGGCGGCACGGACGTCCACCTGGTCCTGGTCGACCTGGTGAACTCCGAGCTCGACGGCAAGCAGGCAGAGGACGTGCTGCACCAGATCGGCATCACGGTCAACCGCAACGCCGTGCCGAACGACCCGCGTCCGCCGATGGTGACGTCCGGTCTGCGGATCGGCACGCCGGCGCTCGCGACCCGCGGGTTCGGCGAGGTGGACTTCACCGAGGTCGCCGACGTGATCGCGGAGGCCCTCAAGCCGGGCGCCGCTATCGACGAGCTGCGTGCGCGCGTCGAGGTGCTGGCGGCGAAGCACCCGCTGTACTCCACGCTCTGATCTCGTCCACGAAGAAGGGGCGCCACCCGCGGTTCGGGTGGCGCCCCTTCTTCTTTTACCCCGGAGCGAAAACGACGGGAACCCCGGCCCCTTCCCCAGGGCCGGGGTATCACCGTGTCAGGGTGTGTGGTGTCTCAGATGGACCGTCCTAACGGGATGCTGTGGGGTTACGCCGCAGGTGCCGTCACGCCGGGCGGGAGGCACTCGACGTTGCGCTTGCCGTCGGGCTGGATCACGAACCACGTACCGCCGATGCCCTGGCCGGCCCACTTACCGGGAGCCGGGTCCTTCGAGTAGGTGTAGAGGGCCCAGCCGTCGATCGCGACCTGCTTCTTGCCGTCAGCGCGGGTGATCAGCGACACCAGCTTCGAGTCGACGCCTTCGAGCTGCGGAACGGTGTCCGACAGCACCGGCGGCCACGTCACGGCGCACTGGTCGTTGCAGTTGGACTTGCCTTCGGGCTTCGGGACGTCCTTGTCGAAGCGGTAGAGGGTCCGGCCGTCGCCGTCCTGGACCACGTTGCCCATCTTCTCGACGGCCTTGCCGACCAGCTTGATCGAGCTCACCGGCGGCGCTGCCGGGGGCTGCGCCTGTTGCTGCGCGGGAGCTTCCGGGGCCTGCTGCTGCACCTGAGTCTCGGGGGCCTGCGCGGGCTCCTGGAGTACCGGGGGCTGACCCACGTCGCCGTAGTCACCGAGGACGCCCAGGTCGGTTTCGGTCTGTGCCACCGGCTTGGAGTTGCTCGAGCCACTGCCCGTGGCGCTCCAGACACCCAGACCCAGCACAACTGCCAGTCCCGCGGCGAGCCCGATGGCGATGCGGTTACGTCGGATCACACTCATGTCCTCCTTGTCCATCTGTTCGCTCTATCGAGGCCATACGGCCGGGGTTGCGTCTCGGTTCAGAAACGAACCGAACCTCTTGCTGTCTCGAACGTCTGGCGGAGCCGGGTCACGCAGGAGGTGCAAGGTGGTCGTCGCTGGTCAGCTGGCGGGAATGGCCGAAAAGGTGCTGGGCGCGCCGTTGCCGATCGGAATTCGGGCGTGGGACGGGAGCGTGGCGGGCCCGCAGGACGGGACGGTCCTCGTGATCCGCTCCCGCGACGCGCTGCGGCGGCTCGTGTGGAGTCCGAACGAGCTGGGCCTCGCGCGCGCGTACGTGAGCGGGGAGCTCGACGTGGAGGGCGACCTCGCGGTCGGCCTCTCGCAGATCTGGGGTCTCGTGCGCCGGGGCGTGACGCGCCGTCCTCGGCTGTCGGAGGTCGCGAAGCTCGCGCTGCGGCTGAAGGTGCTCGGGCCCAACCCGGACGCGCCCCGCGAGGAGGCACGGCTGCGCGGCGCGTTGCACTCGAAGGGTCGTGACCGTGATGCCATTTCGCATCACTACGACCTGAGCAACGACTTCTACCAACTCGTGCTCGACCCGAGCATGGCGTACTCGTGCGCGTACTTCACGTCCGAGGACGAGTCGGTCGCCGACGCGCAGCACAACAAGCTCGACCTCGTCTGCCGCAAGCTCGGCCTGGAGCCGGGCATGCGCCTGCTCGACGTCGGCTGCGGCTGGGGTTCGATGATCATCCACGCGGCGAAGCACTACGGCGTGCACGCGACCGGCGTGACGATCTCCGCGCAGCAGCGCGCGCACATCCTGAAGCGCATCGAGGCCGAGGGCCTGACCGGCCGGGTCGAGGTGCGCCTGCAGGACTACCGCGAGGTGAGCGACGAGCCGTTCGACGCGATCTCCACCATCGAGATGGGCGAGCACGTCGGCGAGAGCAACTACCCGACGTACGCCGCGACCCTCTTCCGCTTGCTGAAGCCAGAGGGACGCCTGCTGCTGCAACAGATGTCGCGCGGCCACAACGCACCCGGCGGCGGCGCGTTCATCGAGTCGTACGTCGCCCCGGACATGCACATGCGCCCGGTGAGTGCCACGACGGGCTTCCTGGAGGCCGCCGGGCTGGAGATCCGTGATGTGCACGCACTGCGCGAGCACTACGTTTGGACCGTGCGCGCATGGGCTCAGACCTTGGAAGACCGCTGGGACGACGTCGTCGCGCTCGTGGGCGAGGGCCAGGCACGGGTCTGGCGCCTGTACCTCGCGGGCGGCGCGCTGACGTTCGAGGAGGGACGGATGGGCGTGGACCAGATCCTCGCGGTGCGGCGCAGCGAGAACGGCCGCAGCGGCATGCCGCGCGTCCGCCGTGAGCTGGTGGCCCGATGACCTACCTGATCACGCTGCTCGTCGTTCTCGTCCTGCTGAGCGGCCTGTTCCTCTACGCCGACGCCCGCAAGCGCTACGACCTCATCGACTCGGTGTGGGGCCCGGGCTTCGCCGTGATCGCCGTCGTGACGCTGCTGCTCGCGGACGGCGACCTGACCCGGCAGCTCGTCGTCACCGCGCTCACCGTCGTGTGGGGCGTGCGCCTGGGCGTGCACATCCACTCCCGCAACCGCGGCAAGGACGAGGACCCGCGCTACCAGGACATCCTGAGGCGTGCCAAGGGAAACCCGCGCCTGCGGATGTACCGGGTCTACCTGTTGCAGGCCGTTCTGATGTGGATCGTGTCCCTGCCGGTCCAGGTTGCGCAACAGCTCGACGCACCGTTCGGGGTGCTGGACGTCCTGGGCGTGGTGCTGTGGGTGGTCGGCTTCACGTTCGAGGCCGTGGGTGACTGGCAGCTCGCGCAGTTCCGCGCGGACCCGGCGAACAAGGGTTCCGTGATGGACCGCGGGTTGTGGCGGTACACCAGGCACCCGAACTACTTCGGCGACTCGGTCGTGTGGTGGGGCCTCTACCTGTTCGCGCTGCACTCGTGGCTGGGCGCGGCGACGATCATCGGCCCGCTGGTCATGACGTGGCTGCTCGCGAAGGGCAGCGGGAAGCCGTTGCTGGAGAAGGACATCGTGTCGCGGCGGCCTGGGTACGCGGACTACGTGCGGCGCACGAGCGGGTTCTTCCCGTTGCCGCCGAAGAGCAAGGTGGGCTGAGGGCGGGGTCTGGCTGAGCCGAGGCGTGGTGCTCTCGGCTCAGCCGGGATGCGCGCTGCCGGCCTGCGGGCGAGAGCCTCGGCCGGACGCGCGCTGCCCTGCGAGAGGCCACGCCACGCCTCCGCCGCGCCCACCTTGCCTCCGTCCGGCTCGCGGGCCTGCGTCGCTGCCCCGCCCCCTTCCCGCAGCTCGCGCCGCTCGGCGCGCTCTCCCGGCGCCCCGTGCCGCGCGGCTGCGCGGGTTAGTGTGGCCGGGTGGGCAACGACATCTCCTTCCCGCGCCAACAGGCGCGCACCCAGCGGTTCACCGTCGGCGCACCGAGGACGTTCTCGGTGTCGGCGGACGGCGGCCGTGTCTTCTTCCTGCGCCCGGCGACGGCCACGAGCCGTGCGAACGGGCTGTGGGAGCTGAACACCGCCACCGGCGTCGAGCGGCTGCTCGCCGACCCGGCGGCGCTGCTGTCCGACCCCGAGGACCTCCCGGCCGAGGAGAAGGCGCGACGGGAACGCACCCGCGAGTCCGGTGCGGGCATCGTCGGGTACGCCCTCTCGCGGGACGCCTCGGTGGCCTCGTTCGCGTTGTCGGGGCGGCTGTTCGTGGCCGATCTGACCGACGGCACCGCCAGGGAGCTGCCCACGCGGGGTGGTGTGATCGACCCGCGCGTCGACCCGACGGGGCGGCGTGTGGCGTACGTCACGCGCGGGACGCTCCGGGTCGTCGAGCTCGAGTCGGGCGAGGACTACGCGGTCGCGGTGCCGGACGGCGAGGACGTCACGTTCGGGCTGGCCGAGTTCATCGCGGCCGAGGAGATGTCGCGGTACCGCGGGTACTGGTGGGAGCCGAACGGCACGCGCCTCATCGCCGCGCGCGTGAACAACTCCGAGGTGCAGCGCTGGTTCATCGCGGACCCGGCCAACCCCGGCACGGCGGCCACCGAGATCGCCTACCCGGCGGCCGGCACGACCAACGCCGAGGTGTCGCTGCACGTGGTGTCGCTGGACGGCACGTTCGTGCCGGTGCTGGTCGACTTCGACTACCTCAACGACGTGCACTGGTCGTCCGGCGGTGCGCCGCTGATCGTCACGCAGACCCGTGACCAGCGCACTCGCCGCATCTACGCGCTGACGCCCGACACGGGCGCCGTCGCCGAGGTGGCCGTGGAGACCGACCCGGTGTGGCTCGAGGTCACCGACGGCGTCCCCGCCTGGACGCCGGACGGCAGGCTCGTGCGGATCGTCTGCGAGGGCGACGAGTACGCGCTCAAGGTCGGAGACGACGTGGTGACGTCCGGCCTGCAGGTGCGCCGGGTGCTCGACGTGCAGGACGACTCGATCCTGATCGCCGCCTCCGAGGACGACCCCACGCAGACGCACGTCTACGAGGTCGGCCAGAAGACCGAGCGACTGTCCAAAGCGGACGGTGTGAACTCGGCGATTCGAGGTGGCGGAACGGTTGTGCAGGTTTCGGCCACTTTGGACACTTACGGCAGCAGGGCGACGGTCGGCGACCACGTGATCGAGTCGTGGGCCGACACGCCGGTCATCAGGGCGCGGCCGAAGATGCTCGTCCTGGGCGAGCGGGAGCTCCGGGGCGCGCTGCTGCTGCCGAGCGACCACGTCCAGGGCACCAAGCTGCCCGTCCTGATGGACCCGTACGGCGGTCCGCACGCCCAGCGGGTGGTGTCGGCCCAGAACGCCTTCCTGGCGTCCCAGTGGCTCGCCGACCAGGGTTTCGCGGTTCTCGTGGTGGACGGCCGCGGCACGCCCGGCCGGGGGCTGAAGTGGGAGCGCGAGATCGCGTTCGACTTCGCCGGCGCCACCCTCGAGGACCAGGTCGACGCGCTCGAGGCGGCCGCGAAGACCGAACCCGACCTCGACCTCACCAGGGTCGCCATCCGCGGCTGGTCCTACGGCGGTTACCTGTCCGCGCTGGCCGTCCTGCGCCGCCCCGACGTCTTCCACGCGGGCATCGCGGGCGCCCCGGTGACCGACTGGCGCCTCTACGACACCCACTACACCGAGCGATACCTCGGCCACCCGGACGAGAAGCCCGAGGTCTACGACACCAACTCGCTCATCGACGACGCGGACAAGCTCTCCCGCCCGCTGATGATCGTTCACGGCCTGGCGGACGACAACGTCGTGGCCGCGCACACCCTGCGCCTGTCCAGCGCCCTGCTGGCCGCGGGCCGCCCGCACACCGTGCTGCCGCTCTCGGGCGTCACGCACATGACCCCGCAGGAGCAGGTGGCCGAGAACCTCCTGCTCCTCCAGGTCGACTTCCTCAAGAAGGCACTGGCCTGACGAGAACGGGGCGCTTCCCCGAGAGGAAGCGCCCCGTCCACAACGCGGATCAGGCCAGCGACTGCCGTACCCGGTACGGCGGAATGCTGTTGCCCACCAACGCCAGGTCGTCGATCGACTCCGGCTGGTAGCCGGCCGTCTTCAACCGCTCGACCATCAACGCGGCCGGGTCCTCGACGACGTCCGCGCGCCCGAACAGGTACGCCCACTCGTGCTCGTCGGAGCCGTAGTACGCGACCGTGTCGAACACCTCGTTGAACCGCTGCCAGGAGCGGATCAGCGTGGTGTTGCGCCACATCGTCTGGCAACCGGACTGGTTGACGACGACGCCACCGGGACGCAGCAGCGCCTTGCACATGCGCAGGAAGTCGGCGCCGTACAGGCGGTTGTGCTGCGCCTCCTCCTCGCGCTCGTCGGGCAGGTCCACCAGCACGATGTCGTACTTCTCCGACGTCGTGCGGATGTACTCGAACCCGTCGATGTACTGCACGCGGATCGGGCCGTCGCCCTTCTCGGCGAGAGCCAGCTCCTCGGGCGTGTAGCCGTACGGCAGGTGCTCCGCGCACAGCTTCACGGCCTGCTCGTCGATGTCGATGTGGTCGACGACCGACGCGCCGTGCTCGACGGCCATCTGGCACACGACACCCTCGGAGGAGCCGATGACCAGCACGCGCTCGACGGTGTCGGCCAGCAGCAGCGCCGGCACCATCAGGGCCTCGTGGTAGGTCAGCTGGCTGAACTCCGTCGACTGGCGGTCGTCGTCGCAGAACAACGACAACCCCTGGGCCGTACGGGCGATCACCAGGTGCTGGAAGTCGGTCTTGGTGTCGACCAGCACCTCGTCCACGCGCCAGTGGCGGGTCATGCCCTCGGCGAGCGGCTCGTTGATGACGTTCACGCGGCGTGCTCCTTGATGCCACGAGTGACGACATCCGTGCTCACATGAGCGGCGCCCAGGGCGTCAGCGAGTAGCTGGACGGCGAGTGCGGGTTTTGCACGTGTACCGCAGGTGAACACGTCGACGAACACCGACCCCACTTCGGGATAGGTGTGGATCGACGCATGGGATTCCGACAGCAGAGCCAGCACGGTGACTCCTTGAGGATCGAACTTCTTGGAGATCACCTCCAGCACGGTTGCGTCGGCCTGCGTGAGAACCTCACCAAGGGCGTGCTTGAGGAACTGCTCGTCATCGAGCAGATCGGCACTCACACCCGAGAGCTCTGCAAGTACGTGCTGTCCCGCGAACAAACCGACGGTCTCCTCGGTCTGACAGGGCGCTTCGGACATCAATCACTCCAAACTATGTGATGTGCAAACGGTCTTAGACGCAGTACGTGGCCAACGGCGGGAAGCCGTTGAAGCACACGGACGAATAGGAGGAGGTGTAGGCGCCCGCGTGGAGGATGTCCACGTGGTCACCGGCCACCAGGTCGAGCGGCAGGTCGTACCGGGTGTGCTGGTAGATCACGTCGTCCGCGTCGCACGTCGGACCGGCCAGCACGATCGGGCCCACCGGGCCGCCGTCGCGCGAGGTCCTCAGCGCGTACGCGATCGCCTCGCCCTCGGTCTCGGCGAGGCCCTGGTAGCGGCCGATGTCGATGTACACCCAGCGGCGTTCGTCCGAATAGGACTTCCGCGACACCAGGACGACCGACGAGCGGATCATCCCGGCCTCGGCGGAGATCGCCCGGCCGGGTTCGATCATCACCCTGGGGCGCACGGCGCCGAAGTGGCGCGCGACCGAGGCCTCGATGGCGGCGGCGAACGACTCCAGTGACGGCGTGGACTCCTGGTACACGGCGGGAAGCCCGCCGCCCAGGTTCACCGTGGACGTCTCGATGCCCTCCGCGCGCAGCTTCGCGGCGATCAGGGCGGCGTCGGCGATGCCGGAGTCCCAGCCCTGCACGGAGAGCTGCTGCGACCCCGCGTGGAACGCGACGCCGAGAGGAACGAGCCCCAACCCGTGCGCCAGCCGCAAGAGATCCGTCGCCATCTCCGGATCGCAACCGAACTTGTTGCCGAACGGGTAGGTGGAACCCTTGCCGTGGACGAGAATCCGCACCAGGACGGACGAACCGGGCGCGTGCGCCGCGACGAACCGCACGTCCTGCTCGCTGTCCGACACGAACATCCGCACCCCGCGCGAGTGCGCGTACGCGATGTCGGCGGCCTTCTTGATGGGGTTGCTGTAGGAGATCGACGACGGCGCGGCGCCGCGCGCCAGGCACAGGTCGATCTCCGCGGGGGACGCCACGTCGAAGTGCGAACCCTGCTCCACCAGCGTGCCGACCACGTCGGACTCGGGGTTGGACTTGACCGCGTAGAAGATGTCGACGGACGGCATCGCGGCGTGAATCGCCTGGTAGCGCGCGCGAATCGTCTCGAGGTCGATCACCAGACACGGTGTCGACGGGTTCTCCTGGTCCAGGAAACGCCGAATACGAGCCTCTGCCTCGTTGCGCCGGTCAACGGCGAAGCTCTCGGTCATTTCCCCAGGGTTCCCCCTTCATCCGCCCGTGTTCCGTACGCGGGCACGGCCGTCCACTCTACGGCCTGGACACCGAAAGTGCGCAATCCAGTCCGCCCGAGTGTGATTTACCCAGCAGAACGCAGCTCGATCATCGTGATGTCGGGCGGGGCGCCGACGCGCACCGGCGGACCCCAGAAACCCGCGCCACGACTGGTGTAGAGCCAGGTGTCGTCCACCTTCGACAACCCGGCGGTGCTGGGTTGCTGCAGCGGCACGAACAAGTTGAACGGCGCCATCTGTCCGCCGTGTGTATGACCGGACAACTGGAGGTCTACGCCGTGTGAAGAGGCGTCGGTGACCTGCACGGGTTGGTGCGACAGCAGGACGACCGGGTTGTTCCGGTCGCGTCCCGCGAGCGCCCGGCCGAAGTCCGGCCCGTCGTCGTAGGACTTCCCGGTCACGTCGTTCACACCCACGAGCTCGATGCCGCCGGCGACCGTCAAACCCTCGTTGCGCAACGGGTTCACGCCGAGACGTTCCAGTTCCGAGATCCACTGCTCGTGCCCGGAGAAGTACTCGTGGTTGCCGGTCACGAAGAAGCTGCCCTGCTTCGACACCAGGTCCCGCAACGGCGCCGCGGCCTCGCCCAGCTCGGCGACGGTGCCGTCGACCAGGTCGCCGACGATCGCGACGAGGTCCGCCTCCTGCTCGTTGATCATCCGCACGATCCGCTCGGTGTGCGAACGCCCGAGCAGCGGCCCGAGGTGGATGTCGCTCACCACGGCGATCCGGAACCCGGACAGCGCGGGCCGGAGCTTGTCCAGCTGCACCGGGACGTTCAGCAGCTGCGGGTCGCCGAGCGCCTGCGTCATGCCGTACCCGACGACACCGCCGGCGGCGACCCCGGAACCGATGGCGACCGACCGTGCGATGAACAGCCGCCGCGACGGGTCGGGCACGACCTCGACCGGTTCGACGGCCTCGGCACCGGCGCCGACGGGCACCGGCGCGGCGGCCGCGCGCCTGAGCAGGATCCGCCGCGGGATCTCCGCGATGCCGAGCGCGATCGCCAGGTAGAACAGCACCGCGAGCCAGATGAACCCGGGCCAGGCGAAGAACTTCCCGTACTCCGGCGGCACCCTGCGCGTGACGACGAGGGCGCTCATCAGCATCAGGAACATGCCGGCGACGGCGACCGCGCCGATGCGGCGGCCGAACGTGCGGGGACGCGTGGTGTCCACGACCAGCCGCCGCCACAGGTACAAATGGCCCAACGCGACGGGGACGCCGAGGAGCAAAAGGAAAATCACGACATCAGTATGCGTTTCCAGGACTCCGTGCAACCCGGCAGGCCCGTGGTGGCGTGACTAACCCGGCATCGCAGACAGGGGGAACCTGATGAGTGACCGGGACGCCGCGTTCCAGGAGTACTTCGCGGCCCGTTCCGACGTCATGCGCGGCACGGCATACCTGCTGTGCGGCGACTGGCATCGCGCGGAGGACCTCGTGCAGCAGGCCTTCACGAAGCTCTACCTGGCGTGGAGACGGGTCGAGCGGCACGAGGCGCTGGACGCCTACACCAGGCAGATCCTGGTGCGGACGTTCCTGTCCGAGCGGCGGCGCGGGTGGTTCCGGTTCGAGTCGGCGACCGACGACGTGGTGGACGTGGCCGCTCCGCCCGGCGTCTACCCCGAGGAGCGGATGGTGCTGCTGGAGGCGCTGGCGAAGGTGCCTCCGAAGCAACGCGCGTGCCTCGTCCTGCGGTACTGGGAGGACATGTCCGTCGAGCAGACGGCCGTGATCCTCAAGTGTTCGGAAGGAACGGTCAAGAGCCAGGCCGCGCGGGGGCTGCAGACGCTGCGCGGCCTGCTCTCACAGCAGGAGAGGGTTCGATGAACGAAGAGGACCTCAAGCGAGCTTTCCAGGAAGTGGTGGTGGCGAGCAGCCCGCCTCCCTCGATGGATCCGGGCATCGCGCTCGACAGGGCGCACAAGGCGCGGGCCAACCGGCGGGCGTCCGTCACGGGGGCGGTCGTCGCCGTGCTCGTCGTCGGAGTGGGCCTGGGGACGGCGTTCGCGCTGAACCCGCAGGGCACCAAGGAGTACATCACGGGGGCGGGGCCGAGCAGCAGTGCGAACGCCGGCATGCCCGACACCGAGTGGGAGGGCGAGTGGCCGGCCGGGCAGACCGATCGGACGGCCACCAACGGCCCGCAGGCCGACCGCGGCAAGCTGTTGCTGGAGCTCGCGAAGAGCTCCGTGCCGGCCGGGTACGACACCCCCGACCTGAAGTACAAGGAGCCGGGCTTCTCGATGGGCATGCTCCACGCCCAGGCCCAGATCGCGTCCAACAAGGGCGACAGCCCGGACGTCTGGGAGTACACGGCGTACGTGCCGGTGCGCAAGGGTGAGGGCGTCGGTCAGCTCACGGTGACCGTGACGACGCCGAACCCGAAGGACCCGGCCGACCCGTGCGCGCTGCTCACGCGGAACCTGGACGGGCAACCGCCCGTCTGCAAGCCCTACGAGGTGGAGGGCAAGCAGGTCGGGGTCATCTCTCCCGTGACCCCCGGCCAGCCCGCCGAGACGTGGGCGGCCTACCGCGCGGCCAACGGCTACACCGTCGTGGTCAGGCAGGCCGAGGACTACCGGTACAGCGGACACCCGAAGCTGGACCGGCAGCCTTTCTTCGCGCCGGAACTGGCGGCGCTCGCCGCCGACCCGAAGTTCCTGCTCGGCGGCTGAGTTTTCGAAAGTTCGACGAGGGCGGTCACGATTCGTGACCGCCCTCTCTCATTGGTTCTTCCGGGTGTTTTGCCAGGTAGAGTGCCGCCTCGGAATGCGGACACTGCTCATCGACAACTACGACTCGTTCACGTTCAACCTCTTTCAGCACCTCGCCGAGGTGAACGGAGCCGAGCCCGTGGTCGTCCACAACGACGACCTGCGCTTCCGGCTGTCCGAGCTGAGGTCGTTCGACAACGTGGTGATCTCGCCGGGACCCGGCCGGCCGGGAAATCCCGCCGACTTCGGCATCTGCCGCGCGGTGATCGACCACGCCGAGATCCCGTTGCTGGGCGTGTGCCTGGGACATCAAGGACTTTGCCTGTCGTACGGCGCTGTGGTGGGGCCTGCGCCCGTGCCACGGCATGGCATCGTTTCGCCGGTCACACACACGGGCGTCGATGTGTTCGCAGGACTTCCCTCACCGTTGAACGTCGTGCGTTACCACTCGCTGGCGGTCACGGAACTGCCGTCCACGCTGGAACCCGTCGCGTGGAGCGACGACTCCGTCCTGATGGGTGTGCGCGCTCTGGACAGACCCGCGTGGGGACTGCAGTTCCACCCGGAGTCGATCTGCACGGACATGGGCCGCGAGATGCTCGCGAACTTCGCCGCGCTCACCCCCACGCGGACCGCCGCCGTTCCGGAACCGGCGCAGGTTCGCCAGACGCCTCAGAAGCGCCCTGTGCACGTCCGGAAGCTCGCAGTGGCCGTGAACGCGGAAGAGGCGTTCGCGGCGCTCCACGGGGCTTCTGGGGCCGCGTTCTGGCTGGACAGCGGGACTCGGGGCAGGTTCTCGTTCCTCGGCGACGCCTCCGGCCCGCTCGCCCGCGTCGCGCAGTACTCCGTGGCGGACCAGGTGCTCACGCTCGACGGCGTTCCCGAGCCCTGCCCCTCGTTCTTCTCCTGGCTCGACGAGGACCTCGCGGGGTGGGCGGTCGAGCAGCCCGACGTGCCGTTCGACTTCGCGCTCGGCTGGGTCGGCTACCTCGGCTACGAGCTGAAGGCGGAGTGCGGCGGCGACTTCGCCCACCGCGCGGAACAGCCCGACGCGTCGTTCGTCTTCGCGGACCGCGCCGTCGTCCTCGACCACGACGACGATCGCGTCTATTTGCTGTCGCTGACCGATGACGAGTGGTTCGACGAGGTTTCCGCACTTCTGGTTCGTCTGTCGCCATTGACCGAACCTTCGAGGCCGGTCGTGTCCGAGGTGACGTTGCGGCATCCGCGCGCGCACTACCTGAAGCTGATCGCCGCCTGCCAGGAAGCGATCACCGCGGGGGAGACGTACGAGGTGTGCTTGACGAACATGATGTCGTGGCGTGCCTCGCTCGACCCGTGGGACACTTATCGGCTGCTTCGTGCCGCAAATCCCGTTCCGTTCGGGGCGTTGCTGCGTTTCGGTGACCTCTCCGTGCTCAGCACGTCACCCGAACGATTTATCCGGGTGGGCCGAGATGGCGTCGTGGAGTCATCGCCGATCAAGGGGACCCGCCCCCGCGGCGTTGATGAGGCGTCCGACGAGATGTTGCGCACAACGTTGGCGCGATCGGTCAAGGACCGCGCGGAGAACCTGATGATCGTGGACCTGGTCCGCAACGATCTCGGCACGTGCGCGGAAGTCGGTTCGGTCGAGGTGACGCGGTTGTTCGACGTCGAGAGCTACGCGACCGTACACCAATTGGTGAGCACCGTGCGGGCCAGACTTCGGCCGGACAGTTCTGCCGTCCGATGTGTTCGAGCAGCGTTTCCCGGTGGTTCCATGACCGGTGCGCCGAAGATCCGGACCATGCAGATCCTTGATGGGCTGGAAGCCGGTCCACGTGGGGTGTACTCGGGAGCGCTCGGATACTTCTCGCTCAACGGAGCCGCGGACTTCAGCATCGTCATCCGAACCCTGGTCACGAACACCGGCCAGGTGAGTTTCGGGGTGGGCGGAGCGGTCATCTCGCTGTCCGACCCTGACGAGGAATTCGAGGAGACAGCGGTCAAGGCCACTGCCGTGTCACGCCTGTTCGGAGCGCACTTTCCGGACAGCTGAACCAAGCGTTCCGGGGATAGTGTGAACGAACCGGGACGTGGTGGGATCAAGGGGTTAACACGTCGGCCGGCGGCCCGGCCGACGTGTGGAAACCTCGCGAGTTCTCGCAGGTCAGGAAGCGTGCGCTTCCTGGAACTGCACGACCAGGTTCTGCGGAATGCGACCGCGGTCCGAGATCTG
Source organism: Lentzea sp. CA-135723 (assembly GCF_050936595.1). Lineage (NCBI taxonomy): Bacteria > Bacillati > Actinomycetota > Actinomycetes > Pseudonocardiales > Pseudonocardiaceae > Lentzea > Lentzea sp. CA-135723. The sequence continues at coordinate 94,590 of NZ_JBNJMK010000002.1, forward strand.
GTGACCCTGTGCGCGAGCCCAGTCGCGAATGCGCTGCGCCTCCGCCTTGTCGGTCGCCTTCACCGTGGACTTGCCGGTGCCCTTGCGCTGCTTGCGGCCGCCCGCACGACGAGCCTTGGCGACGAAGTCCGCCAGCGACTCACGAAGCCGCTCCGCATTTCCCTTCGACAGGTCGATGGCGTACTCGACACCGTCAAGTGCGAAGGTCACGGTCTCGTCGGCTTCTCCGCCGTCGAGGTCGTCGATGAGTTGGACGACGGTCTGCTGTGCCACTGTTCCTCCGTTGGGTACTCACATAGCACGCGGATCCTCGACGTAACCACGTGCTTCGACAACACCATAGTCCACATGACGAAAAACGGCGAACCTTTCGCCGCTAAAATGTGACCCCAACCGCCCGGTCGGGGCATTTCCGGGGTAAACCACACGGGTGTTATGGGTCCAAAATGTGCAGCTAGTCGTCTCACTTCGGCCCGTTGCTGGGCTTGCCGGACGCTTCCCCATTCCCGCTGACGGAGCAGTGGTTGCACATAACGCACCGCCAACCCGTGCGGGTATCCTCGACATACCCGCACGGGGTAGGGAAGGTCAGGAGCCGATGCACGGGTACACCGCGGACAAGGACGCATACCTCAAGCGACTGCGCCGCATCGAGGGACAGATCCGCGGTCTCCAGCGCATGGTCGAGAACGACGAATACTGCATCGACGTCCTCACCCAGATCTCCGCGGCCACGAAGGCCCTGCAGGCGGTGTCGCTGGGGTTGCTCGACGAGCACCTCAAGCATTGTGTGGCCCAGGCGGCGGCGGAAGGCGGCGCGGTGGCCGAGGAGAAGCTCGCCGAGGCGTCCGCCGCGATCGGCAGGCTGGTCAAGTCGTAGGGTCCCCTGGGAGAAACCCGGTGGCGTGATCCGCTACAGTTCTCCCTGCTACGCCCCCGTAGCCCAATCGGCAGAGGCAGCGGACTCAAAATCCGTCCAGTGTGCGTTCGAGTCGCACCGGGGGCACGGACTTCGGGCGAGGTATGTCTGCGGAAAGCGCAGACCATGCCTCGCCCGTGGTGTTTTCTGGGGGCCGAGCCCCCAGACCCCCAGCCGGGCGCTGCGCCCCGGACCCCGCTTCGGGTCATCGCTTCGCTCGACCCCGCCCCGTGTAGGCCATTCCATTGTGGAATCGGGGAATCGCTGTTGCCTGGGTGGGATGTGCGTGTAAGGCTGCCGCTGCATTGACGTTCGTGTGTTGTCGGGGGGCGCGCGCGGATCATCTGGGGGATAAGGCTGTGAGACGTCTATTCGGCATTGGGCTGGGCTTGGCCCTGGTGGCGCAGGGGGTGTTGACCCCGGTGGCACTGGCGGCGCCGGACGCGCCGGTGGTCAGCTCCTCGGTTTACAAGACCTCCGGGTGTGATCCCGAGGGGTGTGGTGGCGTCGGGGTGGAGGACACGTTCGTCTTCTCCAGTTCCGTTGACGTCGTGAAGTTCCGGTGGGGGTTCACGGATCCGCCGTCGACCGAGGTCGCGGCGGGCGTGCCGGTGCGGTGGGCGCCGGAGACCGGTGGGCCCAAGATGTTGTACGTCGAGGCCTTCGACGGGGCGGGAGTGTCGACGCGGACCCTGTTCGAGTTCACCGTGAAGTCTCCTTCGCCTCAGGTCGCCGACTGGTTCGCCGGGGACGACCCGTCGTTCGACGGCACCGGCAACGGGCACGACCTGGCGTTGAGCGCTGTGGACACCGCGCGGGCCGGGCGCACGCTCGGCGGGGCCGGTGCGATCGGGTTCGACGGGGTGACGTCCAGTGCCACCACCGGCAAGGTGCTCGACACGACGCGCGGGCTCACGGTCAGCGCTTGGGTGCGGCTGGGTGACGGTGCCGTCGACCGGACCGTGGTGAGTCAGCAGGGGACCGTCGAGTCGGCGTTCCGGCTCGGGTTCGACGCCGGGACGCAGCGGTGGACGTTCGCCGTGGCGGAGAAGGACGCGGCCGGGTCGGCGCAGCGGACCGTGCGGTCCAAAGGCCTGGCACGTGTGGGTGTGTGGACTCACGTGGCCGGCACCTACGACGACGCGAGCGGCGAGGTCCGGCTTTACGTCGACGGCGTCGTGCAGGAGAACGTCCCGGTCGTCAAGAAGGGCTTCTCGGCTGACGGCGAGCTGTGGATCGGCAAGGCGCTGCGGGGCGGGACCGCCGCTGAGGCCTGGCAGGGCGACCTGATGCAGATGCTCGCCTGGAACCGGGCCATCACCGCACAGGAGGTGCGGCGGGTGGCGGTCGGTATCGAGGTCGGCGACTGGACGTTCAACGAGGGCAACGGAAAGACCGCCATCGACTCCTCGCCGTACGCGCGCGACCTGAGGCTGAACGGTGCGACGTGGGCGCCTGCGTACGCCGGCTTCGGACTCGGGTTCGGCGGAACCGGCTCGGCGAGCAGCGGCGAGGCCGTGCTGTGCACCGACCAGTCGTTCACGGTCGACGTGTGGGCGCGGCTCGACGCGGCCGGCCCGGCGGGAACCGTTGTGACGCAACGTGGTCCGTCCGGAGTGGACCCGTTCACGCTGCGGTACGACGGGGTGCGGTGGAGTGCGGAGATGCCGGACGCCGCGGTGAACCCGGCGAAGGTGTGGCGGGCCAAGGCGGACGCGGTCGCGGGCACGTGGACGCACCTGGTGGCGACGTACGACGCGAACGCGCGCACGTTGTCGTTGGAGGTCGGTTACCGGGACGCGGCTGAGGTGCAGAAGAGCACTGTGGCTCGGGTGAGCGGGTGGAACTCCGACGGCGTCCTGACCGTTGGGCAGGGGTTCGTCGGCGGCGTCGACGAGCTGGAGATCGTGCAGGGGCCACGACTGTAGGAGCCGAGTCGCTCACGTCCGCCGTTGATCAAGGCCGAACGGCGGATGTGAGCGGTGCTCGGGGACCGCTACGGTTCGTGCCGGAGTGCGTGAACGTGTGCGGGAGTCCCCTGGTGTTGCGGAAGTCCTTGTCCTTTCTCGTGGTTCTGCTGGCGTGCGCGTGCACGACCGAGAGCCCGTCGCGTCCGGTGTCGGCACCCGTGCAGCTGCAGGTGCCCACGCTGATCAACGACTCGCGCGGCGAGGTGTCCGCGACCGTGCGCGCCGTGGTCGACGGCCGCACCATCGAGCTGGAGAGCGGCGAACGCGTCCAGATCTCCCAGCTGGCCCAGCCGGCCGACTGCTGGGCGGCGGGTGCCCGCACGTTCGCCGAGAAGTGGTTGCTGGCCAAGCGGGTCCGGGTCAGTGCCATGACACCGGGCGAGGTCAACCTCCGCCTGGACGACGGCACCGACTACGCCCTGCTGGCCGTGAAGGAGGGCGTCCTCAGGGCGCAGGACGCCGCGGGCTCGCTGGCGGAAGCCGAACTGGCCGCCGCCCGCGACGACCGTGGCCTGTGGGGCGCGCCCTGCAACGGCATGGACGCGACGCCGTCCTCCTCCGCCACGACGACCAGCCCTTCCGTCCCGGCACGCCAGCCCGAGTCCTCCGCGCCGGTCGTGACCACCACCCAGGCACCCCCGGTGGTCGTGACGACCCAGCCGCCGCCCGCGCCCCCGTGCGCCGTGAGCTACCGCCTGGACAGCCAGTGGCAGGGCGGGTTCCAGGCCCAGGTGACCATCAGGAACACCGGCCGCACGGCCATCACCGGCTGGGCGCTCCGCTGGACCTTCGCCGACGGCCAGACCGTCCGCGACATGTGGAACGCCTCGGCGTCGCAGCGGGGCTCCGCGGTGACCGCCACCGCCGCCGGTCACAACCAGACCATCCAGCCCGGCGGCGAGGCCTCGCTGGGTTTCCTCGGTTCCGTCCGGGGCCGCAACACCCAGCCGGACACCTTCACCCTCAACGGCGCGACCTGCACCACGACCTGACAGTTGGCCCCACCGCCGTCCCGTGGCAAGATAAATTAGTAATTAACTGCTGATTTGATCTAGTCAGGGACGAACCGTGCAGGTCACCAGGGTTGTGCCGCTGTACGCCGAGGTCGACAACCGCCTCGGCGGCCGCTGGACCTCGCTCCGCACGGCCCACCGGGAGTGGCTCTGGCACCGTCCGGACCCCGCCCGCGCCGAGGTCGCACCGGGCGCCGCCTTCGTGGACGTGGGCGGCCTGGAGGAGTGCGTCCCCACCGTCCGGGGCCTGCCCGACCACGGCGACGCGTGGACCAGACCCTGGCGAGGAACACCGGCCGGGGCCCAGGTGGACTGTCCTGACTTCACCCTCACCCGGAGCCTCGGCTCCGATGCCGGCGCGGTCGTCGCAGACTACGAACTGCGCGCCACCCCCGGCTACCGCTTCGTGTGGGCCGCCCATGCCCTCCTCGACGTGAGCCCGTTTGCCCGTTTGGCCGCCCCGGCCGGCACTTCCGTGCTGATCACCGATCCGGTTCCCGCCCCGCACCTCTGGCCCGCCGGCCTCGACGCGCTCGGCCCCGACGACGGCACCGCGACCGGCGCGATCCTCGAACGTGGGCAGATCCGCGTGGTGGACGGAGATCAGCTGCTCGACCTCCACGTCGAGTGCGCCGATCAGCCGGTCTCGATCGCGTTGTGGCGCAACCTGAAGGGCTGGCCCGAAGGCGACCCGTACCGCAGCATCGGCGTGGAACCCATGCTCGGGCGCACCTTCGACCGCGCGGACACCCGTCGCCCGGTCGCGGTGGTGCCCGCCTCGGGATCGGTGCGCTGGCGGCTGACGATCACCGCTCTCGTGGAAGGAACCGCATGACCGACGTGCTCACCCTGGGCGAGACCATGGGAGCGTTCCGCGCCGCCGGTCCGTTCCGCCTGGGAGGGACCGCCGAGCTGACCGTCGCCGGTGCCGAGTCGAACGTGGCCATCGGTCTCGCGCGCCTCGGCCACGCCGTGCGCTGGACCGGGGTGACGGGCGCCGACGAGATCGGGTCGCTCGTCCGCCGCACGCTGCTGGCCGAGCAGGTGGACGTCCAGGCCGCCCGGATCACCCCGGACGCGTCGACCGGGCTGATCCTCTTCGAACCGCGCACCGCCGACATCACCAGGGTTCTCTACTACCGCAGGGGAAGCGCCGGGTCGCGACTGTCCGTTGAGGACGTCCGGCGAGCGTTCGACCTGGGTGTGCCGCGGATCGTGCACGTCACGGGCATCACGCCCGCGCTGAGCGAGTCCGCGCTCGCCGCCGTGACCGAGGCGATCGACCTCGGCAGGCAGGCCGGCAGCACCGTCAGCCTCGACGTCAACTTCCGCTCGAAGCTCTGGACCGCCGCGCAGGCCGCCGAGACCTTGAGGCCGCTGCTCGAGAACGTCGACGTGCTGATCGCGTCCGACGACGAGCTCCCGATCGCCGGCGACCACGAGGTTCCCGAGGTCGTGGTGAAGCACGGCGCGGACGGGGCGACCGTGCACGCGCAGAGCCGCTCGTGGTCGGCCGAGGCCCACCGCGTCACCGTCGCCGACACCACCGGCGCGGGCGACGCGTTCGTGGCGGGCTACCTCTCCGCGCGCCTCGACGGTCTCGAACCCGGCGACCGGGTGCGGCGCGGCAACGCCGTGGCCGCGTTCGCCGTCGCGACACCGGGCGACTGGCAGGGCCTGCCCACCCGCACCGACCTGGAACTGCTGGACCTGCAAGCGGGGAGCACCGTCCGATGACGCTGACGCAGTGGAACTTCGAGCGACTGGAGCTCGGCGAAGGCGCCCGCTGGATCAACGGCAGGCTGGTCGTCGTCGACCTGCTGGCCGGCCGCGTGCTGGAGACGCGCGGCGACGTTCCCGCGCCGTTCACCGAGATCGCGGCACTGCCCGTCCCGGTCGGCGCGGTGGCGCCCGTGCGCGGCGGCGACGACCTGATGGCCGCCTCCGGCACCGGCGCCGGTCTGCTGCACGGCCCGCGGCAGGAGTTCGCGGGCGAGGGCATGAGGGTCAACGACGCCGTGGCCGACCCGCACGGCCGTTTCTGGGTCACGACGATGGCGTACGACACCGAGCCGGGAACCGGTGCCCTGCACCGCCTGGGATCACCGTCACCCGTCCTCAAAGGACTGACGATCCCGAACGGCCCCGCGTTCTCCCCCGACGGCGAGTACCTCTACCTCGCCGACAGCGCCCGCGGCACCGTCCACCGCTTCGACGTGAGCCGCGACGGCGAGCTGGGAGCCCGCCGCGTCTTCCTGCACACCCCCAACCACACCCCGGACGGCATGACCACCGATGTGATCGGCAACGTCTGGATCGCCTTCTGGGGAGCGTCGGTGGTGCGCCGGTACCGCCCGGACGGCCGCCTGGACCGCGAGATCACCCTGCCCGCTCGCCAGCCGACGAGCGTCAGCCTGGGCGGTCCAGACCTGAGCCGCCTGTTCATCACCACCGCGAAGTACGGCCTGCGCAGGCCTTCCTTGCACGACGGCGCGTTGTTCGCCGTGGACGTGGACGTGCCGGGCCGCCCGGCGGACGAGGTTCACCCCGCCGAGTACCAGGGCGGCGCGGAGTAGGGCTTGGTCTCCGCGGCACAGAGCCACGCGGCCGCCGCGGATCCCTCCGCGCGCACCGCGATCGCCTGGTACCGCGTGGGATCCGCGAACCCGGAGGCGTGCCGGATCACGGTCTCGAACACCTGCGATGACACGGCGATGACGAGGTCCGCGTCGGTCCGGTAGAGGTGGGTGGTCAGGTCCGGTGCCGTGAGGAGCTGGGCCGCCGCGTCGATCGACGGCCCGGACAACCCGTCCGGCCCGACGACGACGGGTCCGACGTGCAGGGCCGCCCTGAGCTGGACGCGCAGGGGAGCCGCCTCGCGGTTGTACCGCCGCAGGCCGTCCGCGATGCGGGAGATCAGGCGGGCGACGATCGTGGCGGTGGAAACGCTCGGAGGAACGACGACGAGAACGCCGTCCGGCCGTTCGGCGTGCCGGCAGTTCCCCCAGGAGATGTCGGAGTCGGCGAACGCGTCGCGCAGCACCCTGTGCAGCGGAGCCCTCGCCGTACGGCGATCGCTCTCGGTGCCGCCGGGCCCTGCCGGAAACGCGATTTCGAGGAACAGGATGGAGTGGTTGGCGTGGTCCCATCGGCCTGTGGGTCGAGCGGACCTGTCCGGCGAGGCGGTCATGGTGGGCCCCCTTGCAATTCGGCTTGCTGACGTGAAGTGTGGCGCCATCACAAGGCTAAAATCGGTGTGAGATAACGACAACGAATTCTTTAGGAAATGCGTGATCGTGTGACGTGACCGATGATCACGTTGAATTCGAAGTCCCGCCTCGTTCAGTTCGGCGTGCGATCCACGTTGAGGGCGAACGCGAGGGCACCCTGGGCGCCTGCCTGGAGGCCGAGCTCGGACGCCTCGACCGTCATCGGTTCGACGTAGTTGAACATGCCGCCCAGCGCGTGCTGGCGCATCATCTCGGTCGCGGGTTCGATCAGGAGGTCGGCCGCCCTGCCGAGTTCGCCGCCGATGAAGACCTTCTCGGGATTGAGCAGGTTGCACGTCCGCGCGAGCGCCATCCCGATGCCGCGGCCCGCGTCCTGGAGCACGCGGCGGCACAGCAGATCGCCGCTCTTGGCCCGTTCCACCACGTTGGCGAGGCTCGTCGGCAGGTCGACGCGGTAGCCGACGTAGGCCCGGCGGACCTGTTCGACGAGGCGCGCACCACCGACGACGGTCTCCAGACAACCCCGGTTGCCGCACTGGCAGACGACGCCCTGCGGATCCATCACGAGGTGTCCGATCTCGCTGGCGAGACCGTGCCGGCCGCGGTAGATCAGGCCGCTGATGACCAGCCCGGCGCTGACACTGGTGGACGACTTCACGAAAAGCACGGTCTCGGCGTCGCGGCCTCCTCCGTAGAGGTACTCGCCGTACGCTGCGAAGTTCGCCTCGTTGTCCATGATCACCGGGACGCTCGGGAAGTGTTCCTGCAGGCGGGCGCCGGGATCCATCCCGCGTTCCCAGTCGAGCGCCCAGGCGACCTGCGAGATCGTGCCGGTCCGCGGTTCGACCGCGGCGGGGATGCCGAGGCCGATGGAGACGATGTCGGACTCGCCGAGCCCGGTGCGCCGCACGACCTCCTTGATGAGCTGCACGCACTCGCGGATCCACGCCTGGCTGCCGTGCTCGGCGCCGCGGCTGGAGCTGTCCGCCTCGACGCGGGGACTGTCCACGCGCCGGGCGGCGACGAAGATCGAGTCGTAGCTGACCTCGACGCCGATCGCCACGCCGCGCACGGACGTGAGGCTGACCTTCTTGCCGCGTTCGCTGTCGGTGCCGTCGACGACGACGAGGCCTTCGCGCTGGAGGTCCTGCACGATTCCGGAGACCGTCGCCTGGGACAGCTTGGTGAACCTGGCGAGCCTCACCTGGGTGGCGGGGGAGACCATGATCGCGCGGAGAACGCGTCTGCGGTTGTAGCCGCGATGGGCGTCCGAGGATTGACCCCAGATCAGGTCTCGGGCATGCCTGTCGCCGCTCGGCACCAGATGCCTCCCCACCCTCAGCTTCGAAATGAAGGTCCAGACAATCGTAGCGGCGTCCGGGGCATCAGACGGAAGCCGCCAAGTGTGCGGTTCGCACTCTGAGGGCCGCGATACGCGGCGTGACATTTCCGAAAATTGTTTCGTGTCGAGATGGAATCATTTGGGCGAACTGGCTTCTAGCTGGTTCATCTCGACTTGGGTACGCTGGATGGTTGGCCTGTGCCTGCCGGGGGTACGCTCTCCGCCTTGTCTCACCTCGATGAAGGCGTGTGTTCGGTGAACGAAGACTCCATCCGCCCCGCGGCTGACCTGGACTACGAACCTCCGGTGCTGTCCGACCTGGGATCGGTGTACGACATCACCTTCGGGAGCAGCAACAGTGCCGGCGATGCCTCCGGTCAGGGTTACGCGTAGCGTTTCGGGCGCTGCCTCGTCCGGTTCACTCGATGTTTTCGGCCAATGTCTTGCCGAAGACTCCGTTCTCGCGCGCGCTCTGGAAACGGGCGACCACCATTCGGTGACAAACCAGATCGGCTGCTATTCGGCGATCCTGCGGCGGCCGGGCGAGACGACGTTGTTCGCTGATCCGGTGGGGCAGTTCCCGCTTTACTACGACCGGTCCGGGCGGTTCGCCGCCCAGGCCGGTGACCTCGGCACCGAACTCGACCGCGTCTACCTGGCGACACGGCTGGCGTGCCTCGACGGTGCCGGTCTCTTCGAGAACCGCAGCTTCGTCGAGGGTGTCCGGCGGGTCCGGCCCGGCCACGCGCTGGAGATCAGGGACGGTGTGCCGGCCGAACGCCCGCACGCGCCGTTGCGGGTCGATCCCTCGCTGACCACGGCGGACGCGGCCCGGATGCTGCGCGACGCCCTGGTGGCCGCGGTGCGGGCGAGGGCCGGGTCCGCGAGGCGGTTGACGGCGGACTTCAGCGGTGGGCTGGACTCCACGTCGCTGGCCTACCTGGCGCTGGACGACGTCGGCGAGCTGCCGGTGTTCACGCACTACCACCGGGACTCGCCGATCACCGACGACCTGGACCGGGTCCGGTCGTACGTCGCCTCGGAACGGCGGTTCGCGCCGGTGGAGATCGCGCTGCCGGACGACAGCCTCCCGTACCAGGACCTGGTGTCGCTGGGAGAGGAACCGCACCCGGCGTCGATCGCCTGCGGCCCTGCGCGTTTCCGGTTCGCCGCCGCGGCGGGGCTGGGTGCCGGCGTCCACCTCATGGGGGACGGCGGTGACGCGGTGCTGTGGGCTCCCGGCGCGTACTTCATCGACCTGGCGCGGCGGGGCGACCTGACGACGCTCTGGCGGCACTGCTTCGCGTGGGCGCGGTTGCGGCACCGGTCTCCGTTGACCGTGTTCCGGCGTGCCGTCGTCATGGCGGGGCTGGGACGCCGGCGGGCGTTGCTGCGGCTCGCCGACACGCTCGAACGCGGGCGTCCGGCCGGGGATCCCGCCTGGGAGGTCTCGGTGATCGCGCGCTGGGACGTGCCGCAGGTGGACTGGCTGGCGCCGTCCGCGCGCGAGTCGCTGGCCGCGCAGGCGCGGTCGGTGGCGGCGCAGGAGTCCGATGTGGACGCCGGTGAGTCCGTTGTGCTCAGTCAGCTGCGGTCGCACGGGCTGACGCAGCGGGTGCACCGGGAGGTCGGTGAGCTGGCGGGGATCGACGTGCACGCGCCGTTCCTCGACACCGCCGTGGTGCGGGCGGCGATCGCGGTGCCCGCCTTCCGGCGTGCGGACCCGGCGGTGGCAAAACCGTTGTTGCGCAAGGCGTTGGACGGACTCGTGCCGGACCGCGTGCTGGCACGGGAGACGAAGGGCGACTACACCCGCGAGGCGTACGCCGGACTGCGGCGTGCTGCCCCGGTGTTGCGGAAGTACCTGAACGACTCGGCGGCCGCCGAACTGGAGCTGATCGACCCGGTGCCCGTCCGGGCGGCGCTGGAGGACGCGGTCAACGGGCGGCGCGTGCCGTGGGGCGCGCTCAACCAGGTGCTGGCCGTCGAGGTGTGGCTGCGCGAGAGGGAAGTGGCTGCGACATGACGCGTTTCGTGGTTCCCGGCTCGGTGCACGTGACGGCGGAGAACGACGGAGGTCTGATCCTGCTGAACGTGGCGACGGGGCAGTGGCACAGGCTGAACCGGACGGGCAACGAGCTCCTCGCGGTGATCCGCGAGCACGGTGTCGACCTCGGTGCCGAGCGCTTCGCCGACCGCTATCCGGGCGTGCCGCGCGCGGAGATCCGGCAGCACGCGGAGAGCTGCGTGTCCGGGCTGGTCGAACGCGGTCTGCTGGAACCGGAGAACCCCGTGCGGGGCAGCGGTGGCGTGCCGATCGCGCTGGGATCCCGCGGACCGGCGGCGCTGCGGCCGACGCTGGTGGCGCTGTTCGCGTTGCCGATGGCGTTGGTGCTGCTGAGGTTGCCGTTCCGCCGGACCGTGAAGGTCTTCAAGCTGGTGAAGCGCGTGCGGGCGCGACGGGACGCGACCGGTTCCCAGGCCCTGCAAGCGCTTGCGGCCGCCAAGCGGGTCAGCCGGTTCCACCCCGGCCGGGTGGCGTGCCTGGAGCTCTCGCTGACCGCCGCCCTCACCGCCGCCCTGCGCGGCGGCGAGGTGCTGTGGTGTCTCGGGGTGGCGAGTGATCCCCAGTCGTTCCACGCCTGGATCGAGACGGACGGGGAACCGGTGACCGACCTGTTCGACGATCCGATTCCGCCTACCTACCGGCGCGTGCTGGCGGTCTGAGAGCGCTGCTGTGGGCTGATCTGCCGTCAGCAGAGAAAGAGGCGGAGCGGCCGCGCTGTTCGGCATCGTCGGTGTCATGACCAACACCGAGAAGCTCTTCAGCCAGGGGCTGCGAGAACGGTTCTTCGCCCAGCGCGTGCTGATTCTCGACGGCGCGCTCGACGACGACAACGGCACGGTGCTCGCGACCCAGATGCTGTCGCTCGCGAGCGAGGACCCCCAGCAGGACATCGCGTTGTGGATCCACTCGCCGGGTGGGTCGGTGCCGTCGATGCTGGCCATCCGCGACGTCATGCGGCTCGTGCCGTGCGACGTGGCGACGCTCGCCATCGGGCTGGCGTGCAGCGCGGGTCAGTTCCTGCTGTCGGCCGGTACGCAGGGCAAGCGGTTCGCGTTGCCGCACGCGCGGATCCTGATGCACCAGGGCAGTGCGGGCATCGGCGGGTCCGCCGTGGAGGTGGAGGTGCAGGCCGACGACCTGCGCCACACCAGGGACACCGTGCTCGGGCTGATCGCCGAGGACACCGGGCAGCCGTTCGAGCGGATCTTCACGGACTCGTTGCACGACAGGTGGTTCACCACCGAGCAGGCGATGGAGTACGGCTTCATCGACCACGTGGTGAGGGACCTCGGGCAGGTCGTCCCCGTCCGCAAGCACAAGCTCGGCCTTCACTCGGGAGTCGTCGCATGAGCACCTACACCATCCCCAACGTCATCACCCGTGACGCCCGCGGCGAGCGCGTCATGGACGTCTACTCGCACCTGCTGTCCGAACGCATCGTCTACCTCGGCACCGGCATCGACTCGGGCGTCGCGAACGCGCTGATCGCCCAGCTGTTCCACCTGGAGGCCGACAACCCGGACCTGGAGATCAACCTCTACATCAACTGCGAGGGCGGCGACCCCTCGGCGATGCTCGCCCTCTACGACACCATGCGCTACATCAAGGCCCCGGTGGCCACGACGTGCGTGGGCCAGGCCGTGGCGGCGGGCGCGGTGTTGCTCGCGGCCGGGGCGGAAGGGCGGCGTTCGGTGCTGCCGCACTCCAGGGTCGTGCTGCACCAGCCGGCGGCGCAGGGCAGGGGCACCATCCCGGACCTGATCCTCGCGGCGGACGAGGTCGTGCGCGTGCGCACCCAGCTGGAGGCCATCCTGGCGCGCCACACGGGTCGCACGGTCGAGGAGCTGCGCCACGACACGGACCGCGACCGGGTGTTCGACGCGCCGGGCGCGGTCGAGTACGGCCTGGTGGACCGCGTGCTGGACCAACGCCCGTGACCGGCGCGTTCAGGGCCGCCGCCTGGCCGGTCGGCGGCCCGCGCGCTACGCGGCCAGCAAGGCGCCGACCATCGCCACCGGGCCGGAAGGCCGGCCCACCGGGCGCGAGGTGTGGAACTGGTTTCCTCCGACCACGCCGCCCGCCCGCAGGTTGCGCACCTGCCCGGCGATGCCGATCAGCAGGTCCGCCAGGTCGATCCCCAGCGCCCCGGCCACCGCCGCGATCATCTCGCTCGACGGCTCCTTGCGGCCGCGCTCGATCTCCGACAGGTACTGCACCGAGATGCCGGCCCGATCGGCCACGTCGACGAGGCGTTCGCCGAGGTCCTCCCGCGTCTCGCGCAGCTTGCGGCCCAGGGCCTCCCGCCACAGGGGTTCCGGGGTGCGCTTGAAGTCCAGGATCTCCGCCATGTCGCCATGGTGACAGCACCCCGGCCGCCCCCAGCCGCCGTTCTGCTACCAGCAGAAAGACCGCCCTAAATCCACTCGAAGGTGACCTGAAGAGCGCTGAGCAGGCTGTTCCCCGCAAGCCAAGCCGACCAAGGGGAGAACATGAGACTGCTCATCGGTCTGGGCGCCGCCGCCCTCGCCGCGATCGCGATGCCCGCCGTCGCGCACGCCGCGCCGCACACCACCGTGTACGTGCAGAACAAGGTGCTGATCGTCGAGGCGGAGCCCGGCAAGACGAACAACATCACCGTCGGCCTCGACCCGGTGCTGCACCGCCTCACGGTCACCGACTCCGGCGACCTCATCGCGGTCGGCGCGGGCTGCTCGCTCGGCGGCGCCAACGCCAACTGCACGTACGAGTCGGGCGCGACGAAGCTCATCACGTCGATCCAGATCCGGGCGAACGACCTCAACGACCGCGTCAACATCGCCTACGACAACACCAACGCCGACGCGATGCCGGCCCACGTGTACGGCGAGGCGGGCAACGACGTCATCGAGACCCGCGCCAGGGGCACGATCAGCGGTGGCGACGGCGTGGACGTGCTGCGGCCCAAGCGCGGTGGCGTGAACGTGTACGGCGGCGCGGGCGTGGACCGGGTCGACTACAGCACCGGCAGCTCGCTGCACCCGAACTCGGGTGTGTCGGTCACGATCGGGTCCGGCACCGACGACGGCTACGACACCTTGGCGCTCAAGGACTACGTGGCGGGCGACGTCGAGAACCTGACCGGCACGAACTTCGTCGACCACCTCGTCGGCAACGGGCTCGCCAACAGCATCTCCGCGTTGAACGGCAACGACCTCATCTGGGGCGCCGCCGGCAACGACACGCTCAACGGCGGTCTCGGCGTGGACACCTGCCTCGACGCCGAGGCGGGCGACGTCCTGGTCAGCTGCCCCTGACCTTAAGGCGGCTTTAATCGAGCGCGGCATCCTTCAGGTCCGCGGGCCCCCAACGGCCCGCGGACCTGAAGGGGGATGGACGTGAAGGTGATGAGCACGGCCCTGCTCGTGCTGAGCGTGGTCACGAGCCCGGTGGACGACGACCCGGTGGCCGTGCAGGCCACCAGCCCGGCGTCGTCGGCGGCCAAGACGGTCCAGGTCAGCTGCCCGGCGGGCACGAAGGTCGTCGGCACCGGCGGCGCGGTCACCGGCGAGCGCACGACGATCACGCGCCTGAAGCCCGCAGCCGACCTCACGAGCGTCGAGGTCACCGCGGTCGAGCACGGCGCGGGCACCGGCCAGCAATGGACGGTCACGGTACGCGCGACCTGCGCGCCCGGCGACTTCACGCTGGTGTCCAAGAGCGGCGACAAGTTCGCCGAGGCGTCCTGTTCCGGCAATAGGAAAACCCTTGGCGTCGCAGGCGAAACCACCGGCCACTTCACCAAGATGGCGCCCAAGAACAACCTCAAGAGCGCCCTCGTCGAGTCGACGGGCGACGTCACGGCCTACGCGATCTGCGGCACGAGGCCAGGTCTCACGCTGCGCGGCGGCACCACGAGCGTCGTCGTCACCAAGACGGCGGCGAAGTCCGTTGCGTGCCAGGGCAACGAGCAGGTGATCAGCGCCGGCGGTGCGGTCGGTGGCGCGATCATCGAGGACGTCACGACGAACGGGCCCGGCGCGACCGTCACCGGTGAGGGCGCGGACGCGCAGGGCCAGGCCATCCGCTGGTCGATCACGCCCTACGTCGTGTGCTCTCCCTGAGCACGCCGGGGAACGGGCGCGGGTCGACGTCGATCTCCCGCATCCGCGTGACGTAGGTCTGGTAGCTCCTCCGAGCCTCGCCGTGACTCCCTGCCGCGGCGAGGACGCGCACCAGCATCAGGTGCGCCGGCTCGTCGTACGGGTCGCGTTCGAGCACGCGCAGGCAGTACCTGCCGGCCAGCGCGTGCTCCCCACCCGACTCGGCCCGTGCGGCGAGCACCGCCACCACCTGCAGGTAGATCAACCGCGCCTCCTCGCGCAGCCGCGCCGCCCAGTCCTCGTACGGGTCCTCCTCCAGGAAGTCCCCGTGGTATGCGGACTCCGCGGCCGCCAGCAACGACCGCGCCTCCGACGATTCCCTTGCGGCAGCAGCGAGTCCGGCCCGTGCGTCGGCCAGGAACGCGACGACGTCGACGGGCAGCACGTCCGGGTCGAGCCGGACCGCGTCGCCCTCGGCCACGATCCCCGTACCGGCCCGCAGCACGCTCCGCGCCGTCGACAACGCCACCGCCAGCCGGTTCGCGACCTTCTCCGGTTCCTCGTCCGGCCACAGCAGGTTTCCCAGCGCCTCGCGGGTGATCGGCCGGCCGCGCCGCGCGATGAGGATCTTCACCAGGTCCCTGGCCTTGCGCGACTGCCACGCGGCGGGCGGCAGCGGTTCGCCGTCGCGCAGCACCCGGAACCCTCCCAGCGTCTGGATGAACAACGCGGGCCTGCTCGCCCGGCGGCACGTCTCGGCCACGGCCGCCGCGGCCTCGGCGAGCACCCGCGCACCCAGGTCCGCGGCCTGCCGGCGGGCCTCCAGCGCCAGGTGTTCCCCTGCCGCGCCACCGATCAGGGCCGCCTGCGCCGTCAGCACGCCGACCTCGCCGAGCGGGTTGCCGATCTCCCGCCACAACGTCAGCGCCTGGTCCAGCAACGCGGGGTCGCGTTCGAGCTCGCCGCGCAGCCGCAACGACCGCGCGAACCCCGCCCGGTCACCGCGCCGGGTCGCGATCTCCGCCGCCTCCTGGCACAGGTCCTTCGCCTCGTCGAGCCGCGCCAGCACCAGCAACGCCGCCACGCTCTCGCCGAGGTCCAGCGCCGTGCGGGCGTGCGCCCGAGCAGCGTCGGGATCGTCCACCGCGTTCAGCTCGGCCAGTCCGACGTGCGCGAGCACCAGGTGCGGCACGGTGTTCTTGGCCGACGCGAGCCGCAACGCCTCCTGCAACGCGAACCCCGCCAGCGCCCGGTCCCCGCGCAACCGGTGCACCTCGCCCAGGTACACGAGCGGTGCCGCCGCGAGCCAGCTCCCGGCGGCGTCGAAGACCTTTTGCGCCGCGTGGAAATCGGCTGCCGCCTCGTCCAGTCGTCCCAGCCCGAGCAACGCCTCGCCGCGGTTGTGCAGCCCGATCGCCCGGTAGGTGGCGAACCCGGTGACGTCCGCGAGCGGCAGCATCTCCTCGATCTCCCGCAACGCCGCCCGGTGCTCACCCGCCTCGACGTGGTGCGACGCGCGGTTCGACCGGATCCGGATCACGCCGAGCACGTCCCCGGCCTTCTGCGCGTGGTCCAGAGCCAGGTCGTAGTGTTCCGTCAGCGCGTCGCGCTTCCCTTGTGCCGCGGCGACCATCGCCAGCACGGTGTGCGCGGTGCCCGTGCCCGCGTCGTTCGTGGCGGTCTTCAACGCGGCGGAAGCCTTGGCAGCGGCCGACTCCAGATCTCCCAACGCCCAGTGCGCGCTCGCCGCCGTGCTCAGCACCATCGACTCCGCCGCCGGATCGGAGCCGTCCGGCAGGTACCCGTCGCAGATCTTCAACGCGTCCTGCGGACCACCGCGCAGGTGCTGGATCCACGCCATCCGCCAGGCGAGCTCGGCGGTGAGGCCATCAGCCGTGGCCTGGGTGAACCGGTCCGCCGCCGGCAACCACTCCCCGCGCAACTGGTGCGCCACGCCTTCGAGCTGCCACACCTCGGCCGTGCGTTCCGCTTCCGGTACGAGACGAGTCGCGGCCAGCACGGCGTCCGCGCCACGAGTCCGCAGCACGTCGCCGAGCAACGCCGTGACGCCAGGCCAATCTTCCAATGCGGCAAGGGAATCCACCGCACGCACGTACTCGCCGCGGGACACGAACCAGCGCGCGGCGTCGGCGTGGACTCCGGCGGCCGGTTCCAGGAACTCGCGCGCCAGCGGCACGAGCGCGAACCACCCCGGTTCCGCCCGGACGTGCTCCACGAACAACCCGCGCCGGGCCAGGTCCGGCAGGATCACCGGCGCCCGCTCGTGCCCCAGACACGTCAGCAGGTCGATCGTGAACCGGTCGAACGCGGCCGCCGTCCGCAGCAGCTCGCGGGTGGCCGGCGGCTCGCGCCCCACCACCTCGTCCACCAGGTCGCCGAGCTCCTCGACCGTCCCTGTCTCCGCGACCAGCCGCACCGCGATCGGCCACCCGCCGGTCACGTCCTGCACGTCGTGCCCCGCGACCGCCACCGTCTCCTCCGCCGTGAACGCGAGCTGTGCCGCGCTGATCTCCGTCAGGTCCCCGTCGACCTTCAGGCGCCGCAACGAGAACGGCGCGGGCGCGCGCCCGGACAGCACGAGCCGCGCGCTCGGCGGCACCTGCAGGCAGAGCGCCTCCAGCAGCTGAGCGGCCGAATCTCCTTGCCGCAGCACGTGAACGTCGTCCAGCACGACCAGCACGTCCGGCGGCCAGGCGTCGGCCAGCAACGCCGCCAGGGCGTGCGCGCGCCCGGCATCGTCCTCTCCGGACACCGACGGCACGCTCGTCCAGCCCGCCGCGAGCGCGGCGGCCATCGGTTGCAGCAGCCGGTGGCCTTCCTGGCAGGTGTGCCACACGACCGGGCGGTCGGTGTGCGCCTGCGTCAGCAGCGTCGTCTTGCCGTACCCGGCGGGGGCGACGAGCGTCGTGAGCCTCGTCGCGCAGAGCAGCCCCTCGAGCCGGGGCCGCCGGATCACCGTTGTCCTCCCACGCCCCAAGATCGTGCCTGCCGGGGCAACGTTACCGATGAATTCAGGCAGAAATGGACAGGTTGGCAGTGACTGCCAATCTGGCGTACGCTGTCGGCATGGGAGTCGACTTCGGGAAGCAGACGGTGCTGGTCACCGGGGCGAGTTCGGGCATTGGCGCGGAGTTCGCGCGGCGGCTGGCGGCACGCGGATCGAGCCTCGTGCTGGTCGCGCGACGCAAGGACAGACTGGAAGAACTGGCCGCGGAGCTGCGTGCGAAACACGGCGTGACCGCGCACGTCGTGGCCGCGGACCTCGCGCAACCGGGCGTCGGCGCACGCCTGGCGGACGAGACCGCCGGGTTCGGCGTCACGAGCCTGATCAACAACGCCGGGTTCGCGAACTTCGGGGCGTTCCACGAGGAGGACCCGGAACGGCTGCGGCAGGAGGTCGCGGTCGACGTCAACGCGGTCGTCGAGATCAGCAGGGCGTTCATCGAACCGTTGCGCGCCAACGGTCACGGCTTCCTGATCAACCTGGCGAGCATGGCCGCGTACCAGGCGACGCCGTGGTCGTCGGTCTACGGCGCGACGAAGGCGTTCGTGGTGAGCTTCACCGAAGGGCTGTGGGTCGAGGCCCAGGGCACGGGCCTGCGCGTCATGGTGCTCTCACCCGGCGCCACGCGCACCGAGTTCTTCGAGGTCGCCGGCGAGGAGATGGCGGGAGGACAGCGGATGCAGACCGCGGGTGACGTCGTCACGACGGCGCTCAAAGCGCTGGACCGCCGGGTCACGCCCGTCGGCGTCATCTCGGGCCGGACGAACCGCCTGATGGCGTTCGCCGGACGGCACTTCGCGTCGCGCGCGATGGGTGCGAGGCTCGTCGGGCGGATGGTGCGGCAGAGCTAAGGTAGGTCGCATGGAGAAGTCGGCGTCGCTGTGGGAGCGGTCGCGTCAGGCCGCGGTCGCCGAGATCGTCGAGACGGCGCTGGCCCTGTTCGAGGAGCAGGGCTACGAGGCGACGACCATGGCCCAGGTCGCGAGCAAGGCCGGGGTGTCGCAGCGGTCGCTGTTCCGCTACTTCGGCACCAAGGAGGACCTGGTCTGCAGCGACCAGGACGCGCTGGGCGACCTGCTGGTCAACGCGGTCGCGTCCCAGCCGGCCGAGATGTCCGCCTGGGACGCCCTGAGGGCGGGGTTCACCACGATGCTCACCGCCTCGAACCACTCCCCGCAGCGCGTGCTGGAGATCTCCGGGCTGATCTTCGCGAACCCGCCGCTGCGCTCCCGCTACTTCGAGAAGCGGCTGCGGTGGCAGCGCGCGCTGGTGCCCGCGATCGAGCAGCGGATGGGCATCGACTCCGGTGACATCCCGGACGCCCGTGCGATGGGCGTCATCGCCACGGTGTTCGCGTGCGTGGACGCCGCGACGGAGCTGTGGGTCCTGCACGGCGGCAAGGCCGACGCGTTCGAACTGTACGAACAGGCGCTTGCCGCCGTGCGCGACTAGACCGTCACCTCGGACTTCTTGCGGCGCAACCGAAGCACGACCGTCACCACGAGCAGCACGACCAGGATGCCGTAGGCGACCGCCGCGAACGGGCTCGTCACCAACGCGCTCAGGTCACCCTCGCTGATCTGCAACGTGCGCCTGACCTGCTCCTCCGCCATCGGCCCGAGGATCAGGCCGACCACCAGCGGCGCGACCGGATAACCGTGCCGTCGCATGAAGAAGCCGATCACGCCGATCACCAGCAGCACGATCAGGTCGTCCGTCACGAAGTTCACCGCGTAGGTGCCCAGCGCGGCGAACAGCAGGATGCCCGCGTACAGGTACGGCCGCGGGATCTGCAGCACCTTCACCCAGATCTTCACCAGCGGCAGGTTCAGCACGAGCAGCATCACGTTGCCGATGTACAGCGACGCGATCAACGCCCACACCATCGGGCCGTTGTTGGTGAACAGCAACGGACCCGGCTGGATGCCGTAGCTCTGGAACGCCGCCACGATCACGGCCGCCGTCGCGGTGGTGGGCAGGCCGAGCGTCAGCAACGGCACCAGCACACCCGCCGCGGCCGCGTTGTTCGCCGCCTCCGGACCGGCGACGCCCTCGATCGCGCCCTTGCCGAACTCCTCCGGCCGCTTCGAGAGCTTCTTCTCCGCCGCGTACGACAGGAACGTCGACACGTCCGCGCCACCGGCCGGCACCGTGCCGATCGGGAAGCCGATGAACGTGCCGCGCAGCCAGGGCTTCCACGAGCGCTTCCAGAACTCGCCCGTCATCCACTTGCCGCCGATCGGCACGACCTCGATGGGCCCGTGCCGCAGCCGTGACGCCACGTACAGCGCCTCGCCGACCGCGAACACACCCACCGCCACCACGACGACGTCGATGCCGTCGGCCATGGTCGTGATGCCGAGCGTGAAACGCTGCTGCCCGCTCAGCGTGTCGGTGCCGATCAGGCCGATGAACAGGCCCAGTCCCAGCGATGCCAGGCCGCGCACGGGGGAGGACCCGAGCAGGGCCGCGACCGTCGTGAACGCCACCACCATCAGCGCCACGTAGTCCGCGGGGCCGAGCTGCACCGCGACGTCCGCGATGGTCGGCGCCAGCAACGTCAGCAGCACCGTGGCGATCGTGCCCGCCACGAACGAGCCGATGGCCGCGGTCGCGAGCGCGGCAGCACCGCGCCCGGCCTTGGCCATCTTGTTGCCCTCCAGGGCAGTCACGATGGACGCGGACTCGCCGGGGGTGTTCAACAGGATGGACGTCGTCGAACCGCCGTACATGCCGCCGTAGTAGATGCCCGCGAAGATGATCAGCGCGGCCGTCGGGTCGAGCGTGTACGTCAGCGGTAGCAGCAACGCCACCGTCATGGCCGGTCCGATGCCCGGCAGCACGCCGACCGCCGTGCCGAGCGTGACGCCCAGCAACGCGTACAGCAGGTACTCGGGCTGGGCGGCGGTCGCGAAGCCCTCCATCAGCATGGTGATGCTATCCATCGAGGAACGGCACCCCTTCGAAGATCCCGGCGGGCAGCGAGAGGCCCAGGCCGTACGCGAACACCACCTGCACGACCAGCGCGAGCACGATCGCGATCGGCAGCGCCCGCCACCAGGTCGCGCCCAGCGTCCAGGCCGCGCCGAAGAACAGCAGCGCCGCCGCGACCGGCCAGCCGACGAGGTCGATCAGCACCAGGTGCGCGATCAGCACCGCGACGAGCTTGCCCACGGTGATCCAGTCGGTGCGGACGTTCTCGTCGACGTCCTCACCCTCCTCGGCCTCGCCGAGCTTGCCGCGGGCGGTCGCGACGATCGCCACGATGCCCGTGACGACGAGCAGAACTCCCACGGCGTAAGGAAAAGCACGTGGTCCAACGACGTTGTCGTCGCGCGCGGCGATCGTGGTCGCGTCGACCAGGGTGAAGACCCCGATCGCCGCGACCAGACCGCCGAACGCGTACTCCTCGAGTTTTGCCGTGATCACTTCACGAGCCCGATGTCCTGCAGTGCGGGCTTCACGCGGCCGATCTCCTTGGCCATGAACGTGGAGAACTCGCTGCCGGTCAGGAACGTGTCCGTCCAGCCCTTCTTGGTGAGCTCGTCCTTCCACTGCTGGCTCGCGTGCATGTCGGTGACGAGCTTCGTGAGCCGGGTCTTGGCCTCGGCCGAGATCGACGCGGGCGCCACGACGCCACGCCAGTTGATCAGCTCGACGCCCAGGTCGCCGAACGTGGGCACGTTCAGCTCGGGCACGGGGTTCGGGCCGGACGTGCCGAGCGCGCGCAGCTTGCCCGCCTTGATCTGCTCCTTGTACTCGCCGACACCGGAGATGCCCGCGTCGACCTTCTTGCCCAGCAACGCCGCCAGCGACTCGCCACCGCCGGAGTACGGCACGTAGTTCAGCTTGTCGGGGGCGATGTTCTTCGCCTTGAGCAGCATCCCGGCGAGGATGTGGTCGGTGCCGCCCGCGGAACCGCCGGTGATCGAGACGCCCTTGCCCTTCTCGTTGACGGCGGCGAGCAGGTCGTCGATCGTCTTGTGCGGCGAGTCCGCCGGCACCACGACGACCTCGTCCTCGGCCGTCAGCCGGGCGATCGGGGTGGTCTCCTCCAGCCGGGCGGCCGACGCGTTGGTCTCCACCGCGCCGACCATCACCAGGCCGGTGATCATCAGGTACGCCTCGGAACGCTCGTTCAGCAGCTTCTGCAGGCCGACCGTGCCGCCGGCGCCGCCGACGTTGGTGACCTGCACCGAGTTCGCGAGCTTCGCGCCCTGCACCGCCGACTGCATCGACCGCGCCGTCTGGTCCCAGCCGCCACCGGGGTCGGCGGGCGCCATGATCTCCAGCTTCGCGATGGAGTCACCGCCGCTCGCGCTCTTCGCCCCCTGACCGCACCCCGCGAGCACCAGCCCGGCGGCGGCGACCGCCACCGCTCGTCTCCATGCCGTGGTCATCCGAGCACTCCTCGCCTCGTCGCGAACGTTGGGCGGGGACGCTAGGTAACTGGTGGGCGCCTCGTAAGGGTTAGGTCGTAAGTTCCGTATTGGTCGTTTAGTTCGTGACCTGTTTCACAGCGGATGCGTCATGATTCCATTCATGTTCCGCCGGTCTGTTTCGTTTGGAGCCTTGCTGCTCGCGTTGCAGGTGGTCATCGTGCTGATGACCGTCTGCGCGGCCGGGCTGCTCGCCGCCAAACTGCAGAGCGACAGGATCCGCGACTCCTACAAGGACCGGATGCTGTCGGTCGCGGAGAGCGTGGCGCGGCTACCGACGGTCATCGAGGCGTTCGACTCGGTCGACCCGCCCGCCACCATCCAGCCGCTGGCCGAGCTGATCCGCAAGGCGTCCAACGTGACGTACGTGGTGGTCACCGACCGCAACGGCGTCCGCTACGCCCACCCCGACCCGAAGCGCATCGGCGAGCGGGTGTCGACCGACCCGACGTCGGCGTTGTCCGGCGAGGTCTTCGTCGGCACGGAGACCGGCAC
This sequence comes from Lentzea sp. CA-135723, assembly GCF_050936595.1. Lineage (NCBI taxonomy): Bacteria > Bacillati > Actinomycetota > Actinomycetes > Pseudonocardiales > Pseudonocardiaceae > Lentzea > Lentzea sp. CA-135723. The sequence continues at coordinate 117,170 of NZ_JBNJMK010000002.1, forward strand.
GCTCGGCACGTCGTTGCGGGCCAAGGTGCCGGTGCGCGACGCGGACGGCCGGATCATCGGCATGGCGTCGGTCGGCATCCTGGAGAGCGCGCTCTCCGACGACTTCGCGGAGGACCTGCCGGAGCTGATCGGCTGGCTCGCCGCGGCCGCGGCGATCGGCGTGCTCGGGGCCGCGTTGATCACGCAGCTGGTGCGGCGCAGGACGTTCCGGCTCGAACCCGCCGAGATCGCGCAGCTGCTGGAGACCAGGGACGCGATGCTGCACGGCATCCGCGAGGGCGTGGTCGCGGTGGACGAGAAGGAACGGCTGGCGCTGGTCAACGACGAGGCGATGCGGTTGCTGGACCTCGCGGAGAACCCCCGCGGACGGTTCGCTGCGGAGGTCCTGGACGACGGGCTGCTCGCGCTCGCCCGCGGTGACGACGACGTCGCGGACCGGCTCGTCCTTGCGGGAGAACGGGTTCTGGTCGCGAACCGGATGACGGCCAAGACGCACGACCGCGCGGTCGGCGTGGTGCTGACGTTGCGCGACCGCACCGAGCTGCACGACGCGTTGCGCGAGCTGGACGGCCAGCGCACCGTGACGGAGGTGCTGCGCGCGCAGGCTCACGAGTTCTCGAACCACCTGCACGTCATCGGCGGCCTGCTGGAGCTGGACCGCGGTGCGGACGCCGTCGCCTACATCGAACGGGTCGGCGGCGCCGGGTCCCTCACGGCCGACATCATCGACGGGGCGAACGCGGATCCTGCGCTGGCGGCCCTGTTGCTGGCAAAATCCTCCACCGCGCACGAACGCGGTGTGGAGCTCCGGCTCGATCCCGAGAGCTCCGTGGACATTCGTGCTGGTGACGACGCGTTGACCGTGCTGGGAAACCTGGTCGACAACGCGGTCGACGCCGTGGAGACCGGCGGAACCGTGCGGGTGCTGGTGCGCTCGTCGGTGAGCGGAGTGCGGGTGGTCGTGGACGACGACGGACCTGGTGTGGCCGAGTCGCAACGCGGCCGCATCTTCGACCTGGGCGTGTCCTCGAAGGACGCGCGGGGCGCGCACGGCAGAGGTATCGGCTTGGCATTGGTGTCGAGGGTGGTGACCCGGCGCAGCGGCCGGGTGGCGATCACCGACTCGGAACTCGGCGGCGCGTCGTTCGACGTGTGGCTGCCGGAAACGGGGAACCGATGAGCGTGCGGACGCTCGTGGTCGACGACGACTTCGCCGTGGCGGCGATCCACCGCGGGTTCCTGGAGGCGATGCCCGAGTTCGAGGTGGTCGGGGAGGCGCACCGGGGCGGCGAGGCGTTGCGGGCCGTCGAGTCGTTGCGCCCGGACCTGGTGCTGCTCGACATCCACCTGCCGGACATGTCCGGGCTGGAGGTGCTGTCGCGGTTGCGCGCTCGCGGCGGTCCGCCGGTCGACGTGATCGCGGTGACGGCCGCGCGCGAGCGGGAGACCGTGCGCCAGGCCATGTCCCGCGGCGTCGACAACTACCTGGTGAAGCCGTTCACGCGCACGGCGTTCCTGGACCGGATGCGCGAGTACCTGGCGCAGCGGATCGAGGTGCAGCGGCTCGGGCAGGTGCTCGACCAGGACGAGGTCGACTCGTTGATGCACCACCGGCCGCGCACGCCGGCGATGCCGAAGGGACTGTCCGCCGTGACGTTGCGGTTGGTGACGGACGCGTTGCGGGACAGCGAGAACGACCTGTCGGCCCAGGAGGTGGGGGACCGGGCGGGGCTGTCCCGCGTGAGCGCGCGGCGGTACCTGGAGCACCTGGTGACGATCGGCAAGGCCGAGGTGCAGCCGCGGTACGGCATGGCGAACCGCCCCGCGCACGGCTACCGGCTGACCTGAGCGTCCCAGTCGATGCGGTAGTTCTGGTCCCTGGTGAAGGCGCGCTTGCCGACGGTCTTCATGACGAGCGGCATGAGCAGGCGCGTGATCGGACCGATGCCGCGCTTGTTGCTGTTGGTGCGGGCCGCGCGGGCCGCGATCGCCTCGACCCGCGGGCGGCGCAGGCGTTCGTAGGCCGCGAAGGCCTCGGTCAGGTCGGGGATGTCGCGCAGGCACCGGGCCAGCTGCACGGCCGACTCCGCGGCGAGCGAGGCGCCCTGGCCGGAGCTGGCGCTCGGGGCGTGGGCCGCGTCGCCGACGAGGACCATGCGGTCGCGGTGCCAGCGGGGGACGCTGGGCATGATCTCCAACGGCCCGGCGCCGATCACGGTGTCGCTGTGCTCCAGGAGCCGCTTGGCGGGCATGTCGTCGCCGTAGGCTTCCGCGAGGCGGGCCAGCCAGGTCTCGGCGGAGATGTTCGCGATCTCGGCCGTGGTCAGGGGTTCGGGGACGGCGAGGTTGTTGAACCACGCGACGGTGCCGTCCGGTTCGCCCCAGTAGCCGAGGAACGAGGACCCGAAGACGAAGTACATGGTCTCGGGGTCGGCTTGGACGCCGCTTTCCCTCGCGTACGAACCGAAGCCGAGCAGGCCGACGTACTCGGGGCTCGGTGCGTCCGGGTCGATCAGCGTGCGGACGGTCGAGCGGATGCCGTCGGCGCCGATGAGCACGTCGCCGGATTCCGTGCTGCCGTCGGAGAAGAGCGCGGTGACGCCGTTCTCCCGCGTCTCCACGTCGATCAGGCGTTTGCCGTGCTCGACCTTGATCCGCTGGGCCGTCGCCAGATCCCTGAGCCTGCGGTAGAGGTCCTCGCGCCACACGACGCGGCTCGGGTCGCCGGTGATCCGGCCGAGCTCGTGACCCTGGCCGTCCGCCATGACCATCGTGCGGACGGGGTCGCCGAAGTCCGGTCGCAGCCCGACGATCTCCAGTGCCGCCAGGCCGTTCGGTGCGACGCTGAGGACGCCGCCGACGCCGTCCGCCGTGGAGTCGTACGCCTCGAACACGATCGGTTCGATGCCGGCCTTCCTGAGAGCCAACGCCGTGACGGGGCCGGCGATCCCGCCCCCGATGACCAACGCCTTCATCTTTCCCTCCCGAAGATCTCCCGCCACCGCAGCTGGTAGCCGGGTTTCGCCAGTTCCCCCGTGAGCTTCTCGACCAGGCGGAGTTCGGCCTGGGCCAACGACATCCGGTACTCCTCCTCGACCAGGAAGATCCACTCGACGCCGTCGCCCGCAGCCTTCTCGACCATCGCGCGGGTCTCGTCGAGGTCCTTCGTCAACGCCTCGGCGCGGGTTTCGAGCAACTCCACGGCCTCCACCGGGTCGAGCACCGCGATGAGCGACAGCGCGACGCCGAACCGCGGGTACTCGTGGGCCGGGTCGCGGACGAGCTCGCGCATCCAGTCGTGCAGCTCGGTGCGTCCGGCGTCGGTCAACGCGTAGATGGTGCGTTCGGGCCGTTGGGTGTCCTTGACGGTCTCCTGCGCGGCGATGAAGCCGGCCTTCAGCAGTTGCTCGACCACCATGTAGAGCGAGCCGCGGTTGAACTTGATGTTGCGGTCCTTGCCCGTGTCCTTGAGCTGTTTGCCCAGCTCGTAGGGGTGCATCGGGCCCATCACGAGATGGGCCAGCACCGCCAGCGCCAACGGGTTCGACACCTTGCGCCGCATCCAGCTCCTCCTTGGTCGATGTCAACTATCCGGCTCTAACTAGTCAGTGTCAACTATTTGCCGTTCACCAGCGGGCACACCGGCAGCCCGGACGGCACCGCAACGCCACCGGGGCTACGAGCTCGCGCAGTCGCAGTGGCCGATCGACACGTTTTGCGGACAGCCTTCCGCGCTCGTGTCCGGCGTGTTAACTCTTCCGGTGGCGCCGCTTTTCCGTGTTCTGATGGCGTCATGTCGACCACCGCGCTCCTGAGCTTCACGCTCGTCGCGTTGCTCACGGTCATCACGCCGGGCCTGGAGACGCTGCTGGTGCTGCGCACCGCACTGCTCGTCGGCCGCCGCGCCGCGATGGGCGTGGTGGTGGGCAGCACCCTGGGCTGCCTGGTGTGGGCGACGGCCGGACTGGTCGGCCTGACCGCGCTGCTGCAAGCGTCCGAAGTGGCCTACAACATCGTGCGCTGGCTCGGCGCGGGCTACCTGATCTACCTGGGCGCCAAGGCACTCTGGAACGCTCGCCGCCCGGTACCGCTGGACGAACCCGCCCCGGTGCCGTCCGTTCGCGCGGCGGTCCGCGTGGGCCTGCTGACGAACCTCCTCAACCCCAAGCCCGGCGTCTTCTACATCTCCCTGCTGCCGCAGTTCCTGCCCGTCGGCCAACCGGCGTGGGGCGGCGTCCTGGTGGCGATCCACCTGGGCATCGGCCTGCTGTGGTTTCCGATCCTGATCACCGCGGCCGCCCGCGCCCGTGCTTTCCTGCTGCGCCAACGCCTCCTGCTGGACCGGCTGTCCGCCACAGCGCTGATCGCGTTCGGCTTGAAGACCGCGGCCGACGCACGCTGACGTGTGATCTCATCTCCCCATGCCGACCACCACGCTCCTGAGCTTCACGCTGGTCGCGTTGCTCACCGTCCTCACGCCGGGCCTGGACACGGTGATGGTGCTGCGCACGGCCCTGCTCAGCAGCAAACGCGCGGCGATGGGAGTGGTGCTCGGCATCACCCTGGGCTGCCTGCTCTGGGGCGCGGCGGGCCTGGCAGGCCTGACCGCGCTGCTGCAGGCGTCCGAAGTGGCCTACAACATCGTGTGCTGGCTCGGCGCGGGCTACCTGATCTACCTGGGTGCCAAGGCACTCTGGAACTTCCGCAAGGCCACCTCGCTGGACGACACCCGCCCGGTACCCGGCGCGGCGGCGTCGCTGCGCGCAGGCCTGCTGACCAACCTGCTCAACCCCAAGGTGGGCGTGTTCTACCTGTCCCTGCTCCCGCAGTTCATGCCGGCGGGCGAACCCGCCTGGGGCGCCGTGCTGGTGGCGATCCACCTGGGACTGGGCCTGATCTGGCTGCCGATCCTGATCCTCGTGGCCGGTCGGGCCCGCGCCTTCCTGCTGCGCCAACGCATCCTGCTCGACCGCTTGACCGCCTCGGTGTTCGTGGCCCTGGGCCTGAAACTGGCCCTAGACGCCCGCTGAGGTCAGCGGCCCCCGGCGGCGGTGCGGTGCCAGGCCGCGAGCGCCACCCTGCTCGGCAGGCCCAGCTTCACCCGGATGTTGACCACGTGCCGGTCCGCCGTCCGCGGTGAGATGAACAGCCGCGCCCCGATCTGCTTCGACGTGAGCCCCTCCGCGACCAGGCCGGCGATCGTGAACTCCTGCCGCGTCAGGCCGCCCGGCAGCAGCGGCTTCGCCGGTCGCCGTTCGGAGTCCGGCACCGGTTCGAGCGCGAACGCCATCGCCTGGTCCGGGCGCAGGTCGGCGCCGAGCGTCGTGATCACCTGGTAGTCGTCGCCCAGCGACCGCCGGACGGTGCGGTCCGCGCGGTCGAGCTGCCGGCGCAGCGGGCTCATGCCGTTGAACGAGATCCGCGAGATCCGTTCCTGCGACCGCAGTGCGCCGAGCAGCCTCGCCGCCCGGTCGAACGCGCCGAGCTCCGCGCACGTGCAGGCCAGCAGCCACAGGCTGAACGGTGCGCCCCAGGTGTCGCCGAGCCTCAGCTGGATGCGCAACGCCTCGATCACCAGCGGGTGCACCTGGGCCGGGTCGCCGTGCAGCAGCTCGTAGAGGCCGCGGTGCCAGAGTCCCCAGGCGTGCGACCACGTGACGCCGTTGTGCTCAGCCTGCTGGACCAGTGCGGTGGTGGCCTTGTCCGCGTCCTCGGCGTCGAGCAGGAAGCACACCGCCATCGCGTGCATCAGCTCGGTGATGTAGACGTCGCCGGGCGCCGAGTGCTGCCGGCAGAGTTCGACGACGTGCGCGTACAACGGCACGCAGTCCGCTGAACCGTCCACGAAGAAGAGGTGCGTGGCCTCGGCGAGCACGAGGTGGATGTCCGTGATGGGCTGCCGGGGCAACGCGCGTGCCTCGTTCATCAACGGGAACGCCACCGCGCCGTCGCCGCGCACCTGCGCCATGTACGCGCAGTGAGCCAGCAACGACGTCCTCAGCGGCGCCTCGGTGATCACCGCGCGGGCGGCCGCGAGCAGGTCCCAGGCCTGGCCGAGCATGCCCGCGAACGACGTGAAGCGCGCCCGCTGCACGTTCATCGTCACGGCGGCGCCCATCGGGGCGAGATCAGGTGTGCGGAGTGCGTGCGCCACCGCCGTGCGGATGTTCGGCCACTCCTCCCACAGCCTGCCCATCCACAGCGCGTCGTCGGCCGAGAACCACGCGCGGGCGGCCGCGTCCACGAACTCGCTGTAGTGCACGGCGTGACGGCGCAACGGCTCGTCCGCGTCCGTCAGCAGCCGAGCGCCGAACTGAGCCACGGTGTCCAGCAACCGATAGCGGGTCTTTCCGGTGGCGGGACTCGTGGCCGTCCCCACGATCGACCTGCTCACCAAGGAGGACAACGGTTTCCGCACGTCCGCGTCCGCCACCGCGTCGGCGGCGGCGAGGTCGAAGTCCGCGGGGAACACCGACAGCCGCGCCCACAGCCGGCGTTCCTCGTCCGTGCAGTCCCGCGCCGTCCACTCCAGCACCTGCTCCAGCGTGGCGGGATCGGACAGGTCCCGCGCCTCGCCCGCGACGACCTCCGCGGGCAGCGCCGCCAGGAGCTCGACCGCGAGCGGGAGCCCGTCCACCGTGCGGCACAACGCCGTCACGTCCTCCGGCGCGGCCTCGGCTCGTTCCACGAACAGGCGCGCCGCGTCGTCCACGCTCAACGGCGGGACACGCAGCAGCTGCTCGCCGTAGACGCCGAGGGGTTCCCGCGAGGTCGCGAGGATCGTCAGCCCCTCGCAGTCGCGCAACAGGTGGTGCACCAGGTGCCGGACCGCGTCCAGCAGGTGCTCGCAGTGGTCGAGGATCAGCAGCAAGTGCTTGTCGTTCAACGACTCCACGAGCCGCGTCAGGCCGGGTTCCGGCGCGTTGTCGACGATCCGCAGCTCGGTCGCCACCGTGCGGGCCAGCGCCGCCGGGTCGTGCAGGTCCCCGAGCCGCACCCGCCAGACCCCGTGCTGGAACGCCGCCGCCCGCACCATCGCGCGACCGGTCTCCACCGCGATCCGGGTCTTGCCCGCGCCACCCGCACCCGCCAGCGTGACCAGCCGCGATCGGCGCAGGAGCGCCTCGGTGTCGGCGAGCACGGCCCCGCGGCCGACGAACGTCGTGGTCTGAGCAGGCAGAGTGCCCCGCACGGTCATCGGCGCATCTTCGCCTAGCCGCGCCGAAGTGTGACGGAGAGGATCGCGTCACCACCCTTTCGGTCTAGCGAGTTCGACCATGCGTGGTCACGCGGTCGCGCGTGCGGATGATCATCTTGCTCGCGAGCCGCAGTCCCTGCCGCGCGTTGAGGTGCGGCAGGTACGCGCGGCTCACCGCGTTCGCGATGCGCGGCAGGGCCGCCGAGTCCGGGTACGCCATGAACATCGGCTGGTAGGTCGGCTGGAACTTCGCCTTGAACGCGAACAGCGAGCGGAACCCGTACACCGGCTCCAGCACCTGCCCGGTGAAGTCCAGGACCCGCTGCAACGCCCGCGGCCGTTCGCCCCGGTCCAGCCGCGCGAGCGGTGCCCCGGACAGGCTGAGGAACCGCGCGCCCTCCGCCTGGAGCTCCAGCGCCGCCGAGGCGATCAGGAACTCCATCGAGCCGCGGAACCCGTCCGAGCGCCGCCGCATGAAGTCGAGCGTCCACCCGACGACCTCGCCGTCGGAGTACACCGGCAGCCAGCTCGTGATGCCGTGCACCGTCCGATCGGCGTCGATCGCCAGCAGGCAGCGCACCCCCTCTCCGGTCAGCTCTTCCAAGCCTCCCAGCGTGAATCCCATTTCGGGCAGGCCCTTGTCCGCCACCCACTCCGCCGAGATCGACCGGATCTGGTCGGTGATCGCGTACGGCGCGTCGGCGTACGTGCACCACTCGGCGGTGATGCCGGCCTTGCCGGCCTTGTTCAGCGCCGTGCGGACGTCCTGCCACTTCTTGCCGGTGAAGCTCAGCTTGTCCAGCTCGATCATCGTGTCCTCGGCGACCTGCACCGCGGACCAGCCGAGCCCCTCCACCGCGGCCCGCGTCTCCGCGCCCACGCTGTACAGACACGGCGTCCAGCCGTTGTGCGCGCAGAACTCCGCGAACCCGCGCACGGCGTCCACCCGCGCCGGGCCGATCGGATCGCCGACCGTCAGCGCGATGGTCGCCACCACCCGGTACGCGATGGCGTTCTCGCCGTCTGGCGTGAACCAGTACTGGTTGCCGCGCCACGTCGTCATGTACGACAACGACGAACCGCCGTACCGCCGCATGAGCTCGCGAGCGCGCACGGCCGACTCTTCGCACGAGGACGGCCACGTCCGCCACGACGCCATCAGCAGACCGGCGAGCACGATCAGCCAGAACACCACGCCCGTGTACTCGAACAGCAGCGTGCCGACGAACCCCTCGGCGGAGAACCGCAACGGCACCAGGCCGAGGTACCCCGGCGGCAGGAACCGCGTCGGCAGGTCCGCGAGCAGCGCGCCGAAGCCCGGCTCCGGCGTGAACTGGTCGCGCACCAGGTACCCGCCGAAGACGTACAGCGCCGACAGCAACGCGACGCTCACCGCCGTGAACCGCCAGAACTTCACGACGGCGTGCCGGGGCAGCCGCACGTCGAAGTGCCTGCGGGTCACCAGCAGCACCACGATGATCGCCAGCGGGGCCAGCATCGGCACACCGAACGAGACCGACAGCTCCAGCAGCGTCGCATCGGGGAACTGCGCGACGTACACGACGTACGAACCGATGAACGCCGCGAACGCCAGGTTGAACACGAGCGCCGTCCGCCACGCGAACCGCCGTCCGCGCCGCAGACCTTCCGCCAGCACCAGCAACAACAACGCCGGCAGCAACGACATCACCATCGCGGGGACCCGGCCGTAGGACAGCTGGACCATCATCGTCCGGCACTGCTCGACCATGTCCCCGAAGCACGTCGCGTCGACGTCCTCCTGCAACGGCTGGGTCACCGCCACCACGTCGGCGAACCACCACAGCGGCCCGTTCGGGTACGGCGACATCATCGACACCACCGGCCCGAGCGCGGACGCCGCGAGCAGCAACGCCACCAGCACTCGCGTCTCCTGGAGCGACCGCGCCGGACGAACCGACCCGGTCCTCAGGAACAGCGCTCCGATCAGCAGTCCGGCCACGCCACCAGACACTCGGAGCACGTCTTCGAGCCAACCCGAGTACAGCATAAGAACCAGCACCGACAAGATCATCAACAGCCGTACGCGGCGCCTCCACAGAGGCGGCATCCGGAACGTCAGCGCGAGCACCAGCCCGACCAGGCCGATCGACGGTCCCACCGCGTGCTCGACCGGCTCGCTCACGAGCGACTCGAGCCAGCCCCAGCCCAGGTCGCGCCCCAGCAGCACGAAGCCCAGCCCGAGGTACGAGCCGGCCACGTGCGACGCGAGGAAGATCGCCGCCGTCCGCGCCGCGCCGAACTCCCGTTCCGCCAGCACCCCGGCGACCAGCAGCAGCGCCGTGGTGCCGAGGTAGCCGAGCAGGTCCACCGACCACAGCGCGGAGCTGAGGACCGTCCACACCGGAGCGCCGGCGCCGAACCCGACGCGCTCCAGCATCTCGTCGCTCATCTCGCCGACGGCGCCGGTGAGCGCCCCGACCGTCCAGAAGACGATGAGGGACGTGCAGGTCAGCGGCGCGGTGCGGAACAGCTTGGCGATCATCTGACCAGCCCTGTTCGTTGCGCGAGCCACGGCAGCGAGCTGTACAGCCCCGGCCGCCACACGTTCCAGTCGTGTCCCCCCGGGAGTTCCTTCCACTGCACGTCCATTCCGGCCTTGCGACAGGCCTCGAACACCTCGGCGTCGGCCGGGCGGTACTGAGCGTCGTCCTTGCCCGCCACGATCACGCCCGCGGTCCGCGGGAACTTCTCGCGGGCGAGGATGTCGAGGGGGTTGACGCGGGCGAACGCCGCCGCGTCGCCGCCGAAAGCGGCCTTGACCGTCTCCTCGCGCGTGCCGAGCGTCGGCTCGCGCTGACCGGAGATGTCGATGAAGTTGCCGTACACGTCCGGCGCGCGCACTGCGAGCTGCACGGAGCACGTGCCGCCGTGCGAGAAGCCCGCGATCGTCCACGCTTCCCGGCGTTCGTCGACGGTGAGGCGTTCCTTGATCCAGCCGGGCACGTCCTTGGCCAGGTAGGTCTCGGACTGGCCCAGCTTCGAGTCGAGGCAGAGGGGGTTCGCCGTGGTGGCGCCGAGCGGGTCGGCCATCACGACGATCGGCGCGAGGCCGTGGTGGGCGCGCGCGAACGCGTCCATGTTGTCGACGATGCCGCCCGCGTCGTACCAGTCGCGCGGCGAGCCCGGCTGGCCCGCGAGCAGGACGACGACCGGCAGCTTCGGCCGCGGCTTGGCGGCGTAGGCGGGCGGCAGGTAGATCCACGCCGGGCGGGCCTTGAGCGCGCCGGGGATGGTGACCTCGGACATCGTGCCCTTGTCCGGCAGGCCGGTGGCCGTCCAGACGTCCGCGAGCTTCTTGCCCTCCGGAACTTCGAGCACGTCCGAAGGCGGCGCGGTGTCCGGCAGGTCGACGCTCGGGTTGTGGAACACCTGGAGCACGGCCCGTGCGGTCGGGTACTGCCCGTAGAACGCGTTCGTGGCCGTGACCGCGCTGCCCAGCACGACGATCGCGGCGACGACGCTCAGCACACGCCCGTACCACCGCGACGGCCGTAGGCGTGCCACGGCCAATGCGAGGGCCACGAGAGCAGCACCCAGCCAGACCATGAGGATGATCGGCAGCGGCTCGGGCCACGGTTTCCACAGGTGGTTGACCACGAGCGTGAGGCCGGTCACCACGAGCGCGCACGCGAGCACGACGATCGGCAGCACGCGGACCCACCAGGTCCGGTTCTTCCGAATCGCGAGGTACGTGAGGGCGACCGCGGCCGCGACGGTGGCCGCCTTGGGGATCGGTCCGTTTATCAGGGACAGATCCAACGGGCTGAGCATGCCCTCAATGCTTCAGGAAGTCTTCAGGAAACGCATCGGTGATTCGTCTCTGTTCAGAGGCGTGAACATCAGCCTTAAGAATGACAACCCATCAGCCGCGCGGTGCGTCGCGCCAGGCGTTCGTGAGGGTCGTCAGCGCGTCCGGGTGGCCGGCGATCTCCGCGGCGCGGGACAAATCGGACTCCGCCATTCCCAGCTCCCGCAAGGATGTCACGGCGCCGAACCGCGTGGCCGTGTCGTGGATGCGTCCCGCCAGATCCGCGGGCGCCGTGTGGGGGAGCAGTGCCGTGTGGGTGGCGGCGTGCGGCAAACCGAACGTACCGCCCAAAACGTGCGCGAGCTTGTGGTGCAGTCCCATGGGGACGGACGCGAGACATGTGCCACCGAGCCACGCTGAGGACAACAGCTCCGTGCGCGCATCCACAGTGGACGGGTTTCCGCTCAAAGCGTGCAAAACGCCCTCGATCGCCTTGGTGGCGATGGCGTCCACCAACGGGTTCTCGTTGCCGCGGGCCGCGACGGCGTGCGCGAGAGAGTTGAGCGCGCTTGTCACCGTGACGTCGAGTGGCAGGTCCAGCGTGAGGTCGACGTCGTAGACGACGGTGTTCGGCTGGATCGCGGGGTCGCGGCGCGTCTCCTTCAGCCCGGCCGCCGTCTCGCCGAGCACCTGGGTGACCTCGGACCCGGCGTAGGTGGTCGGGATGACGACCTGCGGCACGCCGGTGCGGATCGCCAGCGCCTTCGACAGCCCGGTGCTCGATCCGCCGCCGACGGACACGATGCCGTTCACGTCGTGTTCGCGTAACGACGCGAGCGCGCGCTCTGTGACCTCCACCGGCGTGTGCATCGCAGCGCCCGTGAACCGCGTCACCAGCAGCGAGCCGAGTTCGGCGGCCACCTTGTCACCGCCGTGGCGGGCGATCAGCAGCACGCGCGTCGCACCGAGCCGTTCCGCCTCGGCGCGGACGGTGGCGGCGGTGCCGCGGCCGAAGACGACGCGGGTGCGGCCGGGTTCGAAGGTGAAGCTCACCCAGGACGAATACGTGAGGCACGGGCCCGGCGCAACAGCAGAGGGTCAAGCCTTTCGGCTCTGACGGGTGACTTCGTCACTCCTTAGCGTGAATCTTCATGAAGCGTGTTCGTGTTGTAGTGGCGTTAGCAGGGGCCCTGACCCTGACGCCAATCCCTGCCACAGCGGCGACACCAGCGTTCCAGCTGTCCGGCGGCGTCACCGCGCCGATCCACTCGATGGCCGACGCGGTCCGCGAGACCGTGTACGTCGACTCCGGACTCGACCTCGACGGCGACGGCACCCGTGACCGGGTCGCGGCCGACATCATCAGGCCGTCCACCACCGCGCGCGTGCCGGTGATCATGGACGCCAGTCCCTACTACCAGAGCGCGGGCCGCGGCAACGAGAGCGAGGTCAAGACCTACGACTCCGCCGGCGTGCCGGTGAAGTTCCCGCTCTTCTACGACAACTACTTCGTCCCGCGCGGCTACGCCGTCGTGCTGGTCGACTTCCTCGGCACGAACCGGTCGCGCGGCTGCGTCGACGTCGGCGGCCAGTCCGAGATCGCCTCCGGCACCGCCGTGATCGACTGGCTGAACGGGCGGCGCACCGGCTACTCGACCCTGACCGGGGCCACGACCAAGAGCGCCTCGTGGTCGACCGGGGCCGTGGGCATGATCGGCAAGTCGTGGGACGGCTCGATCGCGAACGGTGTCGCGGCCACCGGCGTCGACGGGCTGAAGACGATCGTGCCGATCGCGGCCATCAGCTCCTGGTACGACTGGTTCCGCTCGGACGGCGTCGCGTACCCCGGGTACAGCTCGCCGACCGGGCTGGGGTCGCAGTTCGAGAACTCCAACGCTCGCTCGCGATGTGCGACGGTGCGTTCGCAGATGACGAACGGTTCCCCGGCCAATGGCGACTACACGGCGATGTGGCAGACACGCGACTTCGTGCGCAACGCGTCGAAGGTGAAGGCGTCGATCTTCGCCATCCACGGGCTGAACGACCTCAACGTGAAGACGTTGCAGTACGGGCAGTTCTGGGACGCGGTGCCCGCCACGGTGCCGAAGAAGCTGTGGTTCTCGCAGACCGCGCACGTCGACCCGTTCGACTTCCGGCGCAGCGAGTGGGTGCCGACGCTGCACCGCTGGTTCGACCGCTGGCTGCTGGACGTGCAGAACGGCATCGAGAACGAGCCTCAGGTGTCCGCGGAGCGCGCGCCGGACGTGTGGTCGACCGACCAGACGTGGCCTCCCGCCGGGACCGTCAGCACCGTGTTGCGTCCTTCTTCTTCGGGGCTCGGCACGGCGGCAGGGACGGGCACGTCGGCGTTCACCGACAACGGCAGCGGCACGCCGACGAACTGGATCTCCGGCTCGAACACCGGCCGGGCGATCTGGTCGACCGCCGCGCTGGCCTCGGACCTGCGCATCGCCGGCACGTCGTCGATCACGGTGGGGGTGTCGTCGTCGACGCCGACCGCGCACCTCACGGCGTACCTCGTCGACTACGGCCCGGCGCGCGTGCGCACGGGCGAAGGCATCCGCACGTTGACCACGGAGTCGTGCTGGGGCGAGAGCCGCACGGGCGATGACGCGTGTTACCGCAACACGGAGGCCACGACGGGCAACGTCGACGCGCAGATCATCGCGCGCGGCTGGGCGGACCTCGCGAACTACCAGTCGCTCACGACCCCGCGCACGATCACGCCGGGAACCAAGTACCGCATGACGTTCCGACTGTCCACAACGGACTGGGTCGTGCCGGCGGGCCACCGGCTGGGCCTGGTGATCGGCGGCACCGACACGACCGCCATCGTGCGGCCGAGCCAGCTGCCGCGGCTCACCGTCGACCTGGCGGACACGTCGGTGCGGGTCCCGCTGAAGGGCACCGTGCCGTCCGCCTCGCCCGCTCCGCTCGTCGCCGCCCGCGTTTCCGCTGGTACGAAGAGCGCGTTGGGCTAGCGAACCGGACTGTCGGTGCCGCTCGCTAGCATCGGCGCCATGGGTTCAACCGAGCACGGAGACGCGCTGCAGGTCCTGCAGCGCGTCTTCGGGTACCCCGAGTTCCGCGGCGACCAGGCCGCCATCGTCGAGCACGTGATCGCGGGCGGCGACGCGCTCGTGCTCATGCCCACCGGTGGTGGCAAGTCCCTGTGCTATCAGGTGCCCGCCCTGGTGCGCCCCGGCACGGGCGTGGTGATCTCGCCGCTGATCGCCCTGATGCAGGACCAGGTGGACGCGTTGCGCGCCCTGGGCGTGCGCGCGGGCTTCCTGAACTCCTCGCTGTCGTGGGACGAACGGCGGCTCGTCGAGGCCGAGTTCGTCAACGGCGAGCTCGACCTGCTCTACCTGGCGCCCGAACGCCTGACGTCCGAGGCCACCCTCCGGCTCCTCGAGCAGGGCGAGATCGCGCTCTTCGCGATCGACGAGGCGCACTGCGTCTCCCAGTGGGGCCACGACTTCCGGCCCGACTACCTCTCGCTGACGCACCTGCACGAGCGCTGGCCGAAGGTGCCGCGCGTGGCGCTGACCGCCACCGCGACGGAGGCGACGCGCCAGGAGATCCTCACCCGCCTGGAGCTGACCGAGGGCCGCCAGTTCGTCTCCAGCTTCGACCGCCCGAACATCCAGTACCGCATCGTCGGCAAGAAGGAGCCGAAGAAGCAGCTCCTCGACCTCCTGCACGGCGAGCACCGGGGCGACGCGGGCATCGTCTACTGCCTGTCCCGCGCCTCCGTCGAGAAGACCGCCGAGTTCCTGTTGGCCAACGACATCCCGGCGCTGCCTTACCACGCGGGCCTCGACGCCTCGGTGCGCCAGCGCAACCAGGCGCGGTTCCTCCGCGAGGACGGCCTCGTCATGGTCGCCACCATCGCGTTCGGCATGGGCATCGACAAGCCGGACGTCCGCTTCGTCGCCCACCTCGACCTGCCCAAGTCGGTCGAGGGCTACTACCAGGAGACGGGTCGCGCCGGCCGCGACGGCCAGCCGTCCACCGCCTGGCTCGCCTACGGCCTCTCCGACGTCGTGCAGCAGCGCAAGATGATCGAGTCCTCGGAAGGCGACCTGGCCTTCCGCCGCCGTTCCCAGGCGCACCTGGACGCGATGCTCGCCCTCTGCGAGACGATCACATGCCGCCGCAGCATGCTCCTCGACTACTTCGGCGAACCGGGCGTCGCCTGCGGCAACTGCGACACCTGCCTGACCCCGCCGGAGTCGTGGGACGGCACGGTGGCCGCCCAGAAGATCCTGTCGACGGTCTACCGCCTGCGCAAGGAGCGCAACCAGAAGTTCGGCGCGGGCCAGTCCATCGACATCCTCCTGGGCCGCAAGACCGCCAAGGTGATCCAGTTCGACCACGACCAGCTCAGCACCTTCGGCATCGGCGAGGACCTCAACGAGAGCGAGTGGCGAGGCGTCGTCCGCCAGCTCCTCGCCCAGGGCCTGCTGGCCGTGGAAGGCGAGTACTCGACCCTGGTCCTGACCCAGGCGAGCTCGGACGTGCTGTCCCGCAAGCGCGAGGTGAAGCTCCGCAAGGACCCGGCCCCGGCGCGGGCCAGGACCTCCGCCCAGTCCTCGTCCTCCAGCGGCACCAAGCAGAAGGTGGACCTCCCGCCCGAGGCGGCGCCGCTCTTCGAGGCCCTGCGCGAATGGCGCGCCCAGCAGGCCCGCGAACAGGGCGTCCCGGCCTACGTGATCTTCCACGACGCCACCCTGAAGTCCATCGCGGCCACCCGCCCCACCAGCCTCTCGGCCCTGGGCGGCGTGAGCGGCGTGGGCCAGGCCAAGCTGACCAAGTACGGCGACCAGATCCTCGAGGTGGTCACCGCGGGCCCGGCCGCCCCCGCCCAGCAGGCGGCGCCCGCCGCCGAACCCGCCAAACCCAGGTCCCGCACCACCGGCACGGGCGGCGCGGCCTGGGGGTCGGGCGAGGCGGCCGACGAGTGGCCGGAGCCGGAGGAACCGGACGAGCCGATGGACTGGTGACCCACCGCCCAGTCCGAGAGATCGCTCACCGCCGAGCCGTGCGGTGAGCGCCCGCCCGGCGGCATGACGGCTGTCAGCGCGCCTCGGCGACGCCGCAGAGCCGGCCTGTCCGGCGGCCCCTGAGTCGTGGGCCGCCGTTCTCAGCCGTGTCGCAGCCGCGCCTTGACCGGCGCCCCAGGGCCTGTTGCGCCCGCAGGGGTCAGGTCACCTTCTCGATCTGCGCGCGTTTGATCACGTTCTTGCCGGACTCGCCGACGAGGTCGAAGGCCGCGCTGTTCAGCACCACGCAGGACGGGCCGACGCCGACGATCCGCACGGTCGTCTGCTTGCCGTTGTCGAGATTGGTGACCCGGACCGCTGACCCCACCGGGAGCTGCGACGAGAACGCCCCCGGTTCACCGCCCACTGAGGACAGGCCGACGGTCGCGCCGTCGCAGACGACCTGGCCCACCACACCGGAAGGGCGCACTCGGGAGACCGAGGTTCGCGACGCGGGAGTGGGGGCCGGTGCGTTTCCGACGATCTCCACCCGGATTCGGCGGAGGACGCTTTCCACGCCGCCCTCGCCGGTTTCGGCGGACCACAGGGAATCCAGCGCGGCCGTGTTGATGAGCGCGCAGTTGCTGGAGGTGCCGATGACCGAGACGGTGATCGCGCGTCCGTTGGCGGGATTGGTGAGCCTGAGTTGTGTGCCCAACGGGAACTGGTCCGACAACACGCCTGCCGGGCCTTTGGCGTTCGTCGTTCTCACCTGTTGACCGGCGCACACCTCTTTGCCCGCCACCCCCGACTGCGACGACGGGGCCCCGGAACCGGCGAGAGCGAAGGCCGCACCCCCGATGGCCGCGACGACGGAGAAGACCCCCGTGCCCGCGACCCAGCCCTTCGACCAGCGCATGTGCAACACCCGACCTCTCTGTCAGGCCGTACGGCCCGCGGATCGGGGTGGTTCAACGGCGAGTGGCCCTCACCAGCGCGGTCGGGTCGCAGGACGCCAGATGATCACGCAGCGCGACGTGCGCGAAGCGGTACTCGCCGTCCACTCGGGTGAGCAGCAGCCTGTCCTGTGCGAGATGGAGCAAAGCCTTGCGCCGGAAGGACAACTCACCGAGCGACAAGGGGCGGGTGACACCTTCCGCGGCGACTTCGGAGAGTGCGTCGAACGGCCACACGTAGTCGCGTGCGGCCGTTGGGGTGACAAGCAGCCCGAGTGCCACTCCCAGTGCGGTTCCCCAGGATCCGAGCGTGCCGATCCCGCCCAGCAGACCGACCGCGCCCAGGACCGGGACCGCCGGCTGCACCCACCACGGTCTCCCCAGCCGCATGCGTTGCTGCTGTCCCGGACGCACCGTGCGCCACACACGTGCCACTGCCGCGGCGAAAATTCCGCCTGCCACGCCGGCGGAAAAGCCGACTCCCATGCCGGCCAGCACCACGTACGGGCCGGTCCAGATCATCGAGACGCCCGGCGCGGCGGCGATCAACAACGCCCACGGCACCGGCGCGTCACCCGGTATGAAACCCAACGCTAAGAAGAATGACGCCACCACCACGAACACATACGTCACGAGATACGGCCACGGCGTGCCGATTCCGCCGAGCCACAACCCGACGAGCCCGACCATCAAACCGCCAGCCACGCCGGCGATGAATCCCAGCGCGGCGGTCAAAATGCCGTGCGCACGGCCAGGCGGATGAAAGACGTGCGGCAGTTTGTTCACCATCACGAGCAACGACGAAGCGGCGACCACGAACACCAACGCCGGCCACAAGCCGAGGCGCAGGCTCGTCATGAACGCCACGGCACACACACCACCGGCATATGCGGCAGGCACCGCGCGCACGAACAGCAACCACAACGGCCGCGTCGGCAGCAGCGGAAGCCACGCACGGCGGTGCGGCATGTGCACGGGCGCGCCGAGATCCGGTCTGTCCAGCCGTGCGAGGAACTTCAACGCGCGAATGGTCGGGCCCGCGCCGCGTTGGCCGGAAAGCCTTTCCACGACGAACGACCCCACGAAGTCCGTGCCGATCGTGTCGACCTGCTTGTCGAGGTGCGTCAACGCCAGCAGGTTCAACGCCAGGGGTGAGTCGAGCTTCTCCCAGATCTCCGGGGTGAGCGCCGACTCCAGGCTGTCGAGCCGGGGACTGACCGAGGCGATGTACTCCAGGACCTGCCCGCGCGACAACGGTTCGACGTGCACCGACGGCAGGTTCTCGATCGGGCCCGTCGAGAGGACGACGGAGGCGAACGGCGCGAGCTCGGACTCGCAGTGCGCGCGGTCGACGCGTGGCACCTCGTCCAGGCCGTCGATGAGCACGGCCACGCGTTCGCGGCGCAGCCAGATCGTGCCGGCCGAGCGGCTGATGCCGTAGCGGCGGTTCATCTCGCGCAAGAGCCACGCGGTGAACTCCGTCGGCTTGCGCGTCCCGTACGCGCGCCACGTCGCCAAGTCCACGACGACGGGAATCGGCGCGTCCGGGTCGTCGCGGGCCCGCTGGACCAGCACCAGGCACAGTTCGCGCAGCAACGTCGACCGCCCGCTGCCGACCGGCCCGATCAGGACCATGGTGTGGCCGAGGCGTTCGTAGACGGCCTCCAGGTCGGCTGAGGAGATCTCCTCGCCGTCCACCCGCACCGCGAGCTTCGGCTGCTGCAGCACACCCAGTTTGATCTGCGTCTGGGCCGCTAGCGACGCGGCGAGCAGCGCTTTCACCCGCGTCTCGACGCGGGCGAGTGCGGCGGTGCGGCTGCTCGTCTCGTGGCCGCGCACCCGTTCCCAGACGGCGAGACCGACGGCGACGAGCACCATCACGCCGACCGCGGGCCACAACCACCTGCCGAACTCGCCGATGAACCCCGGCACGGGCCCGCCGGTGCTCACGCTGATGGCGGCCGGAAGCAGCAGAACGACGGTGACCAGGCACAAGGCGGCCAACGCGGTCAGCCGCGCCGCTCTCGTCACCCCGCTCGGATCCACCTTCACCTCCGCGATCCCGGCGAACGACGGTAACCGTGCCGCCGGGATCGCGGAAGTGAATCCGATCAGGCTTAACTCACATGCGAACCAAGCGCCTGAGTCGCCTCACGCACCCACTCCGAGTGGGTACCGCTACTGCTGTTGCTGGCCACCGAAGTTGCGGAGGCCTTCCTTGAGCTTGTCCTCGCCCTGGTCGATGTGCTCGCTGTGCTTGCCGCCGGTCTTCTCGTCGGCGAACTGCCCGGCGCGCTCGACGCCCTGGTCGACCTTGTCGCCGTGCTCGCCGATGAGGTCCTTGGCCTTGTTCTTCAACTCGTCGAATCCCATGACTGCATTACCTCCCTATGCAGTTCGGTTACCCGGTCTTGGATCCGGTACACGTCACTGGATCGAGTGAAGTGCCGCGACCGGGCTCACCCGCGCCGCCCGGCGGGCAGGCAGCAGCCCCGCGCCCGCAGTGAGTGCGGTGAGGACGAGCACGACCACGCCGATCGCCACGACGGGAACCTGCAACGGCCACTCGACGCCCAGCGCCACGATCGCGAGCCAGGCGTAGGGGACGCCGATGGCGAGACCCATCACCGCGCCGACGGTTCCGTACAGGGCGGCCTCGGTCGTGATGAGGAGGCCGAGACCCTTGCGGGGCAAGCCGATCGCACGCAGCAGACCGGACTCGCGGGTTCGTTCGAGCACCGACAACGCCGTGGTCGAGCCTACTCCCACCACGGCGATGAGAATCGTGAGGAACAGCAGTCCGACCGCGATCACCACCAAAGAGGTGAACCCGTTCTCCTGCACCTGACGACGTTCCGCGAGCGACTCCACCTCGAAGCCGGCGGGCACCCGTTCCTTGGCGCCGTCGGCAAGTGCACCGACGATGGCACCTTCCGCATCGGACGAGTGCAGCAGCGCACTGCCGAGCGGGATCTCCCCGAACAACGTCGCCGCGACGGTCATCCGCACGCCGTTGACGTCCACGGCCGAGCCGGCGGTCAGACCGAGCCGGGTCGCCGTCGAGGTGGACAGGATGAGCTTGCGGGGCCCCATGTCGGCGAGTGCGCCGGAGTCGACGCGGAAGTCGCCGAGGTCGCTCAGCCCGGTCATGTCGAGGTCGGTGGCGCGCATGGTGAGCGTGCCGTCGACGGTGATCTCGGTGCGGCGGTAGGGGAGCACGTTCGTCAGCCCGGCCGCGGTCAGCGCCGCGGGATCGACCGGCCCGGTGATCTCCAGCTCGGCGGGGTAGGCGCTCGCCATCTCCGCCTTTCCCAGTCCCTGCAACGTGTTCGCGCCGGTCAGGGTCGCGATGACGAGGCTGACGCCCACCGCCACCACCGCCGTGACGGACGCGGCCCGGCGCGGCGCACCCCCGACACCGCTCACCGCCAGCGTGCCGATGGTGCTGCGCCGCAACAGGAATCCGAACAGCCGCAGGACCGGCGTGATCAACGCGGGTCCGAGCGTGATCAACGCGCCGAACGTCAGCGCACCGCTGATGGTCGTGCGCAGCAGCAGATCCTCGATCATCCCGCTCGGCCGCCTCCCGTCCGCGAGACCGTCGATCGCGACGGACACCAGCAGCCACCCGGCGCCACCGGCCATGAGCACGCCGAGCACCCAGCGCGGCACGCCGATGCGGCTCTGGGCGTCCTGCACGGCCGACGTGCGCAGCGCCTCCAGCGGGGAGACCTTGGCCGCCGACCACGCGGGCGCCAGCACGGCGAGCGTGGTCAGCACGAACGACCCGGACACCACGGCCAGCGCGGGCGTGAGCGGGAACCCCGGTGCCACCAGGCCCGCGAGCGGCACGAGCTGCCCCGCGCCCGCCGCCAGCGCGACCCCGGCGACGGAGGCCAGCAACCCGGCCAGCGCGCCCTCCACGACGAGCCCGCGCGCCAGCCTGCCTCGGGTGGCACCGACCGCGCGCAGCAACGCGAGCTCCCGCATCCGTTGCGCGAACACGATCCGGAACGTCGAGGTGGCGACCAGCGCGGCCACGATCATCGCGACCGTGACGAACGCGCCGAGCAGCACGAACACCTCGACCAGCTCCTTCGCCTGAGCGGCCAGCGACCGTTCGGCGACGTCCTTGGCGAGTGCCGTCGAGTAGGCGAAGAACGCGGCGATCGTGATCGACAGGACCGGCAGGAACCTCCTCATGCGGCGACCGCCTGCACGACACGGCCGTCCGCCATGTGCACCACGGCGTCGGCATAAGAGGCGGCCCTGTCGTCGTGCGTCACCATCACGATCGTCTGACCGAACTCGCGCACGGCCCGTCGCAGCAGGTTGAGCACGTCCGCCGCCGACCGCGAGTCCAGGTTGCCGGTCGGTTCATCAGCGAAGACGACGTCAGGACGCGTGACCAGCGCACGCGCCAACGCCACCCGCTGCTGCTGCCCGCCGGACATCTCCGGCGGCCGGTGCGACAGCCGTTCCGACAGCCCGAGCACCTCCACGAGCTGTGCGAACCAGGCCTGGTCGACGGGGCGTCCCGCCAGCGTCAGCGGCAGCAGCACGTTCTGCCGCGCGGTCAGCGCCGGCAGCAGGTTGAACGACTGGAACACGAACCCGACCCGGTCCCGCCGCACCTTCGTCAGCGCGGTGTCGGAGAGCCGGGTCAGGTCCTTCCCGCCGAGCAGCGCCGCGCCGGACGTGGCGGTGTCGAGGCCCGCGAGGCAGTGCATGAGCGTCGACTTGCCGGACCCGGACGGGCCCATGATCGCGCTGAACGCGGCGGGCCGGAACCCGACGGTCACCCCGTCGAGTGCTCGAACCGCGGTGTCACCGGAGCCGTACACCTTCACGAGGTCGGCCGCGGCGGAAGCGAAGTTGTTCACATGGTCAGCAAAGTCCCCGGAAGCGAGCGGGACCTCGGTCCTGCGCCGGGTTCGCCTCTGTCTTTCGGCCGATCTGCGGACCGCGTGCGGATGCCTAGAGTCGTGGCCATGCTCTGGAGGTTCGGTGCGGTCGCCGCACTGCTCGCCGCGTCGTTCGCGGACTTCTGGTACGGCCTGTTCAAGTCGCCGGGGCTCTACCCCTGGACGGGCTGGGCCGCGTTCGCGTGCATCGTGCTGCCGGCCCTCGCCTGGCTGCGCCCGAACCGCGCCCTCGCCGCCGTCGCCGCCACCGCCAGCCTGACGTTCACGCTGGTCAACCCGCTCGACAAGGAGTTCGGGCTGGCCGAGGCGCTCGCGCTGACAGGCGTGCTGGCGGTGACGACGAACCGGGCGAGGTCGTGGTGGGACGCGCCGCTGGTCGCCCTGGTCGCCGTCGCGCTGGTCACCCAGCCCTGGGAGTACCCGCCCGGCAGCACCGCGCTCACGCTGATGATGGGCCTGCTGGTCGTCGCCACCGGGGTGCTCGCGCTGGTCGGCTACCTGCGGCTGCTCGGCACCGCCAGGGAGAAGCAGGTCGAGGCCGTCCGGGCCGAGCAGAAGGCCGAGTTCGCGCGGGACCTGCACGACTTCGTCGGGCACCACATCACGGGCATGGTCGTGCTGGCCCAGGGCGCCGGCCGGATCGTCGAACGGAACCCCGCGCAGGCACGGGACGCCCTCGAACGGATCGAGGCGGCCGGCGGCGAGGCCATGACCGCGATGCGCCGCATGGTGGGCATGCTGCGCGACGACGCCCCCGTCGCACCGGTCGCGGGCATCGTCGACATCGAACCGCTGATCGCCGCCGAACCACGCGCGACCCTCGAAGTCCACGGCGACACGGCGACCCTCCCTCCCGAGGTCGCCAGTTCGGTGCACCGCGTCGTCATGGAGTCGCTGACGAACGTCCGCAAGCACGCCAGGGAGGCGACCGCGGTGGACGTCCAGATCCAGACCACATCGGACTGGGTGACGGTCAAGATCTCCAACGACGGCAGGCCCGCGAGGCAGGGCAGCGGTTTCGGGCTCGTCGGACTCACCGAACGGGTGCAGGCGCTCGGTGGCAGGCTCAGAGCAGGGCCGGGCATCGACGGCGGCTGGGTCGTCGACGCCGCACTCCCGACCGGAAAGGCGACCGCGTGATCAGGGTTCTCGTCGCGGACGACCAGGCGATGGTGCGCACGGGCTTCGGCATGATCCTAGGAGCCGAGTCCGACATCGAGGTCGTGGCGGAAGCGCAGGACGGCGTCGAGGCCGTCGCCGAGGCACGACGTACCAAGCCGGACGTCGCGTTGATGGACATCCGCATGCCCCGCATGGACGGACTCGAAGCGCTCAAGCAGATCGCCGGCGACGTGAACGTGGTGGTGTGCACGACGTTCGACCACGACGAGTACGTGCACACGGCGTTGAAGAACGGTGCGTGCGGCTTCCTGCTGAAGGACGCCGGTCCCAACCTTCTCGTCGAAGCGGTCCGTGCGGCCGTCACGGGCGATGCGCTCATCAGCCCGTCGATCACCGTCAGACTGTTGCAGCACATGAACACGCCCGCACCGCAAGAGCCGCACAAGCTTTCGGCACGAGAGCTCGACGTCGTGAAGCTCGCGGCCGTCGGCAAGACGAACGCCGAGATCGCGCAGGAGCTGTTCATCTCGCTGGGCACGGTGAAGACGCACCTCGCGAGCGTTCAGACCAAACTGGACGCCCGCAACCGCGTCGAGATCGCCGCCTGGGCCTGGGAAACCCGCCTGGTCGGCCAAAAGTAGGACCCACAACCGGTCTCCGGACAGAAGCCCGGCCCCGCGCACATCACCAGAATTCGAGCCATGAAGAAACTCCTCCTGCTGATCCCCGTGCTGGCGCTCACCGCGTGCGGCCCGAAGAGCTACACCTACGAGGCGTTCTACGACATCGAGGGCACCGGCAAGGCGCAGCTGACGCTCACCGTCCCCGGTGGCGACTCGCGGTCGGAGACCGTCGACCTGCCGGTGAAGAACGTCGGCATGCTCGCCAACGCCCTCGGCAAGGTCACGCTCGTCGTCAAGCCCGAGTCCGGCCGGGCCACCTGCAAACTCCGCGTGGAGAAGGAAGAGGAGATCACCAACTCCGGCGCGGAGGCGAAGTGCGAGTACGACATCACCGAGTCGACCGACAACTGAGTGATCCGTTAAAGCTTGCCCGGTCACCGCGGCCTCCACTAGGAAACGCGCATGAGGCGAATCGCAGCTGGACTGGCAGTGGCGGCGCTGGCCGTGGGTTTCATCGCGACGGGCACCGCGTCCGCCGACGTGCAGACGGCCCGGCCCGACTGCGGCTACACCGCGACCCCCGAGGAGCCCGCCGCACGGCCGGTGTCCATCCCGCACGACCCGTGGTTCACCAAGGGCAAGGTGCTGGTCAAGGTCAAGACCAACCAGGGTGACATCCCGCTGGTCCTCGACCGGACCAAGGCCGCGTGCACCGCGCACAGCTTCATCCACCTCGCGCACCGCGGCTTCTACAACCAGACCGAGTGCCACCGGCTCACCGCGTACCCGACGCTGAAGGTGCTGCAGTGCGGCGACCCGTCCAGCACCGGCGAGGGCGGCCCCGGCTACAGGTACAAGGACGAGCTGCCGACCGACCTGCAGCCCGCGCCGAACGACCCGACCGGGCAGCGCCGGATCTACCCGCGCGGCACGCTCGCGATGGCCAACGCGGGCCCCGACACCAACGGCTCGCAGTTCTTCCTGGTGCAGTCGGACTCGATCCTGCGTCCCAACTACACGGTGTTCGGCCAGATCCTGCCCGAGGGCCTGAAGACCCTCGACAAGATCGCGGCCGGCGGCATCGCGGGGGAGGACCCGCTCGACGGCCGTCCGAACGTGAAGTCCGAGCTGAAGTGGGTGCTCCCGCTGGGCCTCTAGTGCGAAGCCCAGCCCTGCAAGGCCCCGTAGAACGCGTCTGAGAGCCGCCGGACCACCTGTTCGTCAGGTAGTCCGGCGGTTTTCGTCAGGTCGAGGATCTCGCGCGGGTCGAACAACGCGTTGTGCAGAAACCGAGCCACGTTCAGCAGAGCGTCGGGTAACGACAGTTCGATCAGCACACCGCGCAGCGCCTGGTCCCACGCGCCGCACGACAGCTTCGCCATCGACTCGCCGCCGTGCAGGCGGTCGAGGAACCCCCGTTGCGACGAGTACCGCACCATCACCGGGCCGTGGGCGTTCTGCAGCTTCACCCACCGCGCGGCCTGGTGCTCGAACAGTTCCTTGCCGGTCTTGCGAGACCGTTCGCCGTGGTCGACCAACGACGCCATGACGTCTTCGTGGTACGCCACCACGAGCGCTTCCACGGACGGGAAGTGCCGATACGCCGTCGCCTGGGAAAGCGCCGCCTTGCGCGCGATCGACTGCATCGTCGCCGTTGCTGGTTCAGCCCGCAGGACGTGCGTCGCGGCATCCAGCAATCGCTTGCGGTTGCGGCGCGCGTCACTGCGGCTGTTTGTCTCCTCCGGCAGAACTTCCTCCCACCCCCGAGCCCAGTGCGAGGTGCAGGATAAGGCGAAAGATCAGCGGAACGAGGAGATTCCGGTCAACGCGTGGCCGATGGATAGCAAATGGATGTCGGAAGTCCCCTCGTACGTCAGGACGGATTCCAGGTTGTTGGCGTGACGCAGTGGCGAGTACTCCAGTGAGATGCCGTTCGCGCCGAGGACGGTCCTGCTTTCCCGCGCGATCGCGATGGCCGACTCGACGTTGTTGTACTTGCCGACGCTGATCTGCTCGGGCTTGAGCGTGCCCGCCTCCTTGAGCCTCGCGAGGTGCAACGCCAGCAGCATCGAGTTGCTGACCTGCACCGCCATGCTCGCGAGCTTGCGCTGCGTCAGCTGGAACGAGGCGATCGGCTTGTCGAACTGGACGCGCGTGCCGGAGTAGCGCAGAGCCGCCTGCAACGAATCCCGCGCGGCCCCGACGGCGCCGAACACGATCCCGAACCGCGCCTCGTTCAGACAGGTGAGCGGGGCCCGCAAGGAAGTCGCGAGCGGCAACCGAGCGCTTTCCGGCAGCCGCACGTCCTCCAGGACCAACTCGGAGGTGACGGACGCCCGCATCGACAGCTTCTGCTTGATGTCGCGCGTCGAGAATCCCGGCGTGCCGCGGGGAACGAGGAATCCTCGAATTCCCTCCTCCGTGCGCGCCCACACCGTCGCCACGTCCGCCAGACCGCCGTTCGTGATCCACATCTTGGTGCCGTTGAGCACCCAGTCCGCGCCGTCGCGCACCGCCTTCGTGCGCATGCCGGACGGGTTAGACCCGAAGTCGGGCTCGGTCAGCCCGAAACAGCCGATCGCCTCACCGGCGGCGAGCCGCGGCAGCCACTCCTGCTTCTGCTCCTCCGACCCGTACTGCCAGATCGAGAACATCGACAGCGACCCCTGCACGGACACGAAACTGCGGATGCCGCTGTCCACGGCCTCCAGCTCCAGGCACGCGAGCCCGTACGCGAGCGCCGACGTGCCCGCGCACCCGTAGCCCTCCAGGTGCATGCCGAGCACACCGAGCTTGCCCAGCTCCTGCGCCAGCTCGCGCGGCAACATCCCCGCCTCGAACCACTCCGCGACGTGCGGGCGCACGTGCTCCGCCAGGTACGCCGCGACGGTGGCCTGGATGTCGCGCTCCTCGTCGCTCAGCAACGACGGGATGTCCAGCAACTGCAACGGGTCCTGCACGGTCACTCCAGCTTCGGCGGGCGCAGCCGGTACGTGACCGGCGTGCGCGACAGGCGGATGGGGTTCGCGACGAGCGTCATGTCGCCGATCGTCGCGGTCGGGTTGAGGTCCAGCGACTCGGCCAGTGCGAACGCGTGCGCGACATCGTTGACAGGGCCGCACGGCACGCCGAGGGGCGTCAGCGTCTCGAACCAGTGCTGCGCGGGCCGCGTCCGCAGCCGCGCCGACAGCACCTCGAACAGCTCGTCCACGTGCTCCACCCGGTCGGAGTTCGTGACGAACCGCTCGTCGGTCGCGAGCTCCGGCACGTCGAGCACCGAGCACAGCCGGCGGAACTGCCGGTCGTTGCCCACCGCGAGCACGATCGGATGGTCGACCGTCGGGAACACCTCGTACGGCGCGATCGACGGATGTCGGTTGCCCATCGGCTTCGGCACCGACCCGGCCAGCGTGAACCCCGCGCTCTGGTTCACCATGCTCGACAGCAGCACCGTCAGCAGGTCCAGCTCGACGAGCTGCCCCAGCCCCGTCGCCTCGCGGTGCCGCAGCGCCGCCAGGATGCCCACGCAGGCGTGCAACCCCGTCAGCACGTCGACCAGCGCCACGCCGGTCTTCACCGGCTCGTACGGACCGGGCCCGGTCACGCTCATCAACCCGCCCACGGCCTGCGCGAGCAGGTCGTAGCCAGGCAGGTCCGCGCCCTTGCCGGAGCCGAACCCCGAGATGGAGCAGTAGACGAGGTCGTCACGCCCGAGCGACTCGTAGTCCAGGCCGAACTTCTTCATCGTGCCGGGCTTGAAGTTCTCGACCACGACGTCCGCCCGCGCGATCAGCTCGCGCGCCTGTTCCCTGCCCTTCTCGGTGGACAGGTCGATCTGCACCGACGTCTTGTTCCTGTTGACGGACAGGAAGTACGTCGCCTCGTCCTCGTAGTGCGGCGGACCCCACGTGCGGGTCTCGTCGCCCCTGCCGGGCTGTTCGACCTTCACGACCTCGGCGCCGAGGTCGCCCAGCATCATCGTCGCGTACGGTGCCGCGAGCACCCGGCTGAAGTCCGCGATCACCACGCCTTCGAGGGAGCTCATGCCGTTCGCCTCCGCTGCTTCGTCCTCGCGCACAACGCATGCGCGTGTTCCTGACCGCCGTTCTTGTACCCCGTTCTTCGTTGCTTCGTCGTTGCATGCGGCATCGCCGGCGCACCGCAATATGCCGATCCGAACGCACCGCCGCCGTTCACGCGACCCTGCCGCGCAGCTTCATCGCGGCCAGCACGCGCTCCTGTGCGAGTGCGCGCGCCGCCACATGCGTTGTGGTGCCACGGCTTCGCGCCTCGGCGAGGACGGTGACCGCGTTCGCCCTCAGCTTCTCCGACACGGCCTCCAACACGGTCGCGGGGTTGACCGGGAACGGCGAGTACCGCGCGTCCATGCCGTACGCCGCCGCCACGACCCCGCCGGCGTTCGCGATGAAGTCCGGCACGACCGTGATCCCGCGCCGCGCGAGAACCTCCTGCGCCGCAACGGAAGTGGGCAGGTTCGCGCCCTCGATCACCAGGGTGGTGTCGAGCTCGCCCGCCAGCTCCGCGTCGATCACGTCCTGCAGCGCGGCGGGCACCAGCACGTCGCACGGCACCCGCAGTTCGGCGCCGAGCTCCCGGACGCTGCCGTACTCCTCGACCGCGAGATCACCGAACTCGTCTCGCAGCTTCAACAGTCGTGCGACGTCCAGGCCGCCGGCGTCGACCAGTGCGCCGTGCACCGACGACACGGCGACGACCACCGCGCCGAGCTCGGCGAACCGCTTCGCCGCCGCGGCGCCGACCGCGCCGAAACCCTGCACCGCCACGCGTTTGCCGCGCAGCTCCGTCAACTCGTCCGCCACCTCGGCCACGCCGTACCCGGTGACGCCCAGCTCGTCGTACGGAAGACCGCCGAGTTGAGCCGGTGCGCCCATCATAGCGCCGCGGTCCGACAGTTCGTCCTGGACGATCGCCGCGTCCCGTTCGGTGAGGCCCACGTCGAGGCCGAGCACGTACTCGCGCGGCACCTCGTTGGAGAGCTTGCGCGCGAACGCCCGCAGCGCCGCTTCTTTGTCGGGAGAGGAAGGATCGAACCTGATCCCGGCCTTCGCGCCGCCGAAGAACAGGTCGACCCCGGCCCACTTCCACGTCATCACGCGCGCGAGGCGGGCGATCTCCTCGACGGTCACGGCCGGGCTCATCCGCGTGCCGCCCTTGCCCATGCCGCGCGCGGTGTTGTCGATGACGAGCACGCCCTTCATGCCGGTGCGCCGGTCCGACACGCAGACGACCTTCTCGGGCCCCCACTCGTCCATGAGCTGGAGAACGTCCATCGCATTCCTCACACGCAGTTGAGTTCGGGCCGCGCCTGGTCGGCGGCGAACCGGGAGGCGTTCAACGCGGACACGTCGACGAAGGGCTCGCGGCCGAGCACGAGGTCGCGCACGACCTCGCCCACCGCGGGTCCCTGCAGGAAGCCGTGCCCGGAGAAACCGGTGGCGTAGAAGAAGTTCCCGGCCGAACCGATGAGCGCGTTGTGGTCCGGCGTCACCTCGTACAACCCGGCCCACCCGTCGCGCACGCCCACGTCCAGCAGCCTCGGCGCACGCCTGCCGATCGCCTCGGTGAGCCGCGGCAGCCACGCGTCGGACATGTCGAGCTTGAAGCCGGGCGTCTCGTCGGGGTCGGACATGCCGAACAGCAGCCCCGGACCCTCGCGGTGGAAGTAGAAGGTGCTGCCGAAGTCGATGGTGAAGGGCGTCACCCGATCGTGTAGCTCCGGCATGGGTTCGGTGAACATGATCTGCCGTCGCAAAGGGGAAACCGGCAGGTCGACGCCCACCATCGCGCCGATCTTTCGGGACCACGCGCCGGCCGCGCAGACGACTTTCCGCGCCGAAACGGCCCCGCTGCCGGTCTCCACCCGAAAACTGTCGGACCCCGTCCCTACTATCGATTCCACGGTCGTTCGAGTGCTGAAGCGGGCACCGAACCGGCGGGCAGCGGTGGCGTAACCGAGGACGACGGACTCAGGCGTGCAGTGGCCGTCGTCAGGAGAGAACGCCGCCGCGAGCAGGCCGTCCGCCTCGATCAACGGCGACATCCGCCGCGCTTCCTCGACAGTCAGCATTCGACTGCGCACGCCGAGGGAGTTCTGGAGGTCGACGTTGCGCTCGAACGCCGTGACGTGGTCCCGAGAGGAGAGGAGGAAGAGGTAGCCGACCTGGTGCAGGTCGATCACCTGCCCCGGACGCTGCGGAAAGCGTTGGAACAGTTCGATTGAGCGAGCTCCGAGCCTGATGTTCAGTTCGTCGGAGAACTGGGCGCGCACCCCACCCGCCGCTTTGCAGGTGGAGCCGGACCCCAGATCATCCTTCTCCACGACCAACACGTCGCGGACTCCTGCCTCGGCCAGGTGAAAGGCGATGGATGTGCCGATCACCCCGCCGCCGATGACGACGACCTCTGCCTGAGCGGGCAGCTCAGGCGAGGCGGAAGTCAAGGTTCGCCTCGATCGCGAGAGTGTCCATCTGCGCTTTCTGCAGCTTCCCCGAGTAGTCCCAGTTCATGGACTGCCAGCGGGTGAACTGGTCGAGCACCCACACGCCCGACTGCCGGGAGCCGTTGCCGCTCTTGCCGTTGCCGCCGAACGGCAGGTGCGCCTCGGCCCCGGACGTCGAGTTGTTGACGCTCACCATCCCGGCGGAGATGCCGGCGCGGAACCGGAAGGCCTTGTTCGGGTCCGTGGTGTAGATCGAGCAGGAGAGGCCGTAGCCCGGCTTGTTGCCGAGCTCGATCGCCTCGTCCAGGTTCGAGTACCTCATGACGCCGACGATCGGGCCGAACGTCTCCTGGAGGAAGAGCTCGTCGTCGTCGCGCACACCGGAAACGATTGCGGGGTGGTAGAAGAAGCCGTTCTCACCGGTGAAGCCGTCGCGCGGGCTGGCGGCGGAGATGCGGCCGGTCGGGCCGTGCACCGCGTGGTGCTCGCCGATCCAGCCGAGGTACTTCTCGTACGCCAGCGCGAACTTCTCGTCCAGCAGCGGTCCGTAGAGGACGTCGCCGGTCGGGTCGCCGACGCGGGCGCCGGCGACGGCCTCGGTGAACCGGGTGAGGAACTCGTCGTACCGCGACTCGTGCACGATCGCCGTGCCGAGCGAGGTGCAGCGCTGGCCCGCGGAGCCGAAGCCGGCGAACAGCGCGCCCTGGACCGCGAGGTCGAGGTCCGCGTCCTCGGTGACGACCATCGGGTTCTTGCCGCCCAGCTCCAGGCACGGAGTCTGGAGGTGGCGTCCGCACAGTTCCCCGATGCGCACACCGACCTCGCTGGAGCCGGTGAAGCCGACCTTGTCGACGAGGCCCTGCCGCAGCGACTGCTCCAAGCCGGTGAACGTCTCCGAGCCCTCGGCGAAGACGATCTCGAACACGCCGCCGGGGATGCCGGCGGCCTGGAACACGTCGTAGAACGCCTGGGCCGAGGCGGCGGAGTACTCGGCGGGCTTCCACACGACCGAGTTGCCGCACAGCAGTGCGGGGACGATGTACCAGGACGGCACGGCGACGGGGAAGTTGCCGGCGGTGATGATCGCCGCGACGCCGACCGGGTTGCGGAACGTGAAGAGCTGCTTGTCGGTCATCTCGGAGGGGACCGTCTGCCCGTAGAGGCGCCTGCCCTCGCCGACGAAGAAGTCGCAGGTGTCGACGATCTCCTGGACCTCGCCGCGGGCCTCGCCGATCGGCTTGCCGATCTCGCGGGTCACGAGCTGCGCCAGGGGTTCGAAGTTCGCCTCGACCAGGCGGCCGATGTTGCCGATGACCTGGCCTCGCACGGGTGCGGGCACGCGTGCCCACGCGCGCTGGGCGGCTTTGGCCCGGTGGGCCGCGTCGACGAAGGCGCGGCTGGTCGCGAGCTCGATCTCGGCGACCACGTCGGAGGTGTTCGACGGGTTCGTGGAGATGTACTGCATACCTCCACCCTGGTGGGCGGGCGGCGGATGCGCCAGAGGTCGCAGAATGAAACCTCGCGACGTTGAGCATAAGCTCGCCTGGTGCTCAATCCGGTTCATCTCCGCACGCTCGTCGAGGTGGTGAAGGCGGGGTCGTTCGCCGAGGCCGCACGGCGCCTCGGCTACACGTCCTCGGCCGTGTCGCAGCAGATCTCGGCGTTCGAGCGGGCGGTCGGCGTGACGCTCTTCGAACGTGAGGCGCACTCGATCAGACCCGCGAGCGCCGCCCTGCTGATCGCCGACCGCGGCGGCGAGCTGCTCGCCGCGTTCGACGGCTTCGAGCACGAGGTGAAGGCGATGGTGCAGGGCCTGCGCGGCCGCCTGCGCATCGGCACGTTCCCCACGGCGAGCGCGCGGATCGTGCCGCGGGCCCTGGCGCGCCTGCAGGCGGACCTGCCGGGCGCAGAGATCCGCCTCGACGAGGCGGAACCGGACGACGTGCTGCCGCTGGTGCTGACCGGCGAGCTCGACCTGGCCCTGGTGTACGCGTACGACCTGGTGCCGAGGACGTGGCAGGAGGAGCTGACGGTGGTGCCGTTGCTCGACGAGGCACTCCTGGTCCTGGTGCCGGCCGGGCACCCGGCCGCGAAGAACAACGTCAAACTCGAAGACCTCAGGGACGAGAGGTGGATCGCCTCCCGCGACGGGACCTCCGGCGTCACCTGCCTCACCAGGCTGTGCGCCGCGGTGGGCTTCGCGCCGCGAATCGTCTTCCGCAGCAACGACTACGAGGTCGTGCAGTCCCTGGTGGTGGCGGGCGTCGGCGTAGCGCTGGTACCCGCGCTCGGCTACAAGGAGCTGCCGGGCACGC
Organism: Lentzea sp. CA-135723; assembly: GCF_050936595.1. NCBI lineage: Bacteria > Bacillati > Actinomycetota > Actinomycetes > Pseudonocardiales > Pseudonocardiaceae > Lentzea > Lentzea sp. CA-135723. The sequence goes on from NZ_JBNJMK010000002.1 coordinate 149,586, forward strand.
ACGCGATGCCGTTGCGGCACAAGCCTTTGCGCCGGCACGTGTACGTCGTCCACCGCACAGCGAACACGAACCCGTTGCTCACCGACGCGCTGAACGCCTTGCGGGATGCGTGCCACAACACCGCAGGTGGCCACATGAGCCGGCCATGACGGGCGCCCGCCGCGCGGGCACCGTTCTGACCAGGCGAAAAGCGGACGAGCACGGGGATCGCGGCTGCTTTGGTAGCGGTATTCACGGTGTTCGTGGCGGAAGTGCCCGCGCACGCTGTTCCTCCCGCCACGCCGGACGCCGCCAAGCTGAAGGCAGACTTCACGCCTTTGCTGAGCAAGCAACAGCACGAAGTGAGGACCTGTGGCCGGCACGGCTCCGGACCCCGACGAGAAGAAGGCGCTCGTCCAGATCGCCTCCGGCACCGAGGAGGACTGGAGCGAGGCAGCCGCCGTGCCGTCCACCGGTTCGGGCCCGGTGGTCGACCACGAGCTGCTGGCCGTGTTCGACACCGCCGTGAGCAGGCGTGAGGCCGACAGGACCGAGCTGGCTCGCGGGAGAGCTGGGACCGGGTGCGTCTGGCTGGGGCTTCACCCGCCTGCGCCGGCTGGAGCCGGTCCGGCAACGCGGGCCAGCTGCGCACAGGCGCTGGTCATTCGCCGGTTTGGCCGTCCGCCAGTTCGCGGAGCAGGTCCAGATGGCCCACGTGGCGCGCGGTCTCCTGCGCCACGTGGGCCAGGATCCAGCGCACGGTGCGTTCGCCGTCGGCTGCCACGGCTTCGGGAGAGAGCTTCCTGACCGCCTCGGCGTTCGCCCATTCCTCGCGGTAGGCATGGATGAGCGATGCCGGGGTGTCGTCGTCTTCGAGGTGCCACGACGGGTCCGGGTCGCCCTCCCACAGCGACGGCAGGTCGAGGCCCGCGCCGGCGATGCAGAGCCAGTAGCGTTCCACGGCCGTGAGGTGTTTGAGCAGACCCAGTGCGGTCAGGCCGGGGGACGTGGCGATGGGGGCCGCCACGGCCTGGTCGCGGGTCAGGCCGTCCACCTTGAGCACGGCGGTCTTGCGCAGGAAGTCGAGGAACTCCCAGGCGAGTGCGGCTTCGTCAGTGGCGAGCTTCTCGGGCCAGGTTCGGGTCACCGGGTGAGTTTGTCAGCTCAGTAGTAGTGGCGGAGCTTTGGCCAGAACGCGTCCCACGGTTCCGTTGGGGCCGTGCACAGCTTTAGCTCCGTGCCGTCTTCTTCGTTCTCCACCGGGTTCTTGTGCTCGGCGACGACCTCGCAGTCGGTGAACGGTGGTTGGGCGAAGCCGACCAGCAGGACCTTGTCGGTGGTCACCTGGGGTGGTCCCCAGTCGTAGAACGACATGTGGCCTGAGTAGACCGGGATGCCCGCGTGGGCTTCCACGGCGCCTGCCTGGCCGTAGTTGCGGGTGATGACCACGGGATGGTCGTTGTCCTGCCAGGCCTTCTTCACGGTGGCGGCCAGTTCCGGCCAGCCGACCTGTTCGCCCTGTTCCGGGTTGACGGCGACGATCGGGGTCAGTGCGCTGGGCGGCAGGATCGGCAGCGAGATGACCGCGGTGGCCACGACGCTCACCGCCGCGAGCACTCGTCCGCTCGTTCTGTTGCGCAGCAGCCATTCCTGGGCCTGGGCGGCGCCCGCGGCCGTGAGCACGAGCAGGAGCGGGACCGCGTAGTAGGGCTTGCCGCCGGTGATCAGGCACAGCGCGCAGAGGATCGGGTAGGCGAGTGCGATCGACCGGAACGTCCTGTCGCGCCACAGCTTTCGGAAACCCTGGAACCACACGGGGACCAGGACCGGGGACAGCAGCAGGACCTGCATGGGGACGAACAGGACGCGGTTCTCGGTGCCGTCGTCCTCGCTGATGCCCTGGGCGACGGTGAGCAACGGGAAGTCGTGCAGCGCCTGCCAGATCACGACGGGAGCGGCGAGCACCGCGCACACCGCGACGCCCGCGAGGAGCCACCACGTGCGCAGGACGGCGCGCGGTCCCACGGCGAGGAGGGCGGCTCCCAGGGACGCCACCAGCAACAGCAACAGCCACTTGTTGGCGAGGCCTACCCCTGCCGCCGCGCCGATGGCGAGCCACCAGCGGCCGTCGCCGGACTTCAGGAGCCTGACCGCGAAGTAGCCGAGGAGGACCCAGACCAGCAGGTCCGCGGTGGCGGTGGAGAGCATGTGGCCCACGGCCAGCACGAAGCTCGACGTGGCGGAGGCGGCGGCCGCGAACGTGGTGCCGCCGCCCAGTTCCTTCGCGATCAGGGCGACCACGACGGTGATGCCCAGCGCCAGCAGGGTGGCGATCACGCGGAGACCGACCGGGGTCTCGCCGAACACCTCCGTGCTGAGGCGGGCGAGGAACGGGGTGACCGGGGGCTGGTCGACGTAGCCCCAGTCGAGCCGTTTGCCCGCCGCGAGGAAGTAGAGCTCGTCGCGGTGGAAGCCGTAGCGGCCGGACAACGCGGTCAGCACGACCGCCTGCACGATGAGCACGATCCTGAGCCCACGTCCCATGTGCGGGACGGTACCCACGAGGTGCCTGATCAAGTAGAGGTTTTGCGGTACCAGCGCGGGGAGGTGTTGATCGGCGGCTGGAGGCGCGCGTTGACGACGATCATGCGCGGGCCTTCGGCGGCGAGGGCGGGCCCGAGGTCGTCGAAGCCGCCGAGCGTGACGGCGGGGATGCCGAAGCTCTCGGCCAGCCTGGCGAAGTCGGGGCGGGTGAGGTCCACGCCGCTGATGGCGTGGTTCGCGACCTGCTGGTCGTAGCGGAGCATGCCGTAGCCGCCGTCGTCCACGAGGACGATGGTGAGCGGGAGGTCCTCCTGCCTCAGCGTCGCCAGGTCCCCGCAGGCGAAGAGGAAACCGCCGTCGCCGACGACCGCGACGGCAGGGCCGTGCAGCGCCGCGCCGATGGCCGCGGGGAAGGCGAAGCCGAGCGTGCCCCAGCCGACCGGGTAGGCGAGGCCGCGTGGCCTGGTGACGTGGTGGAAGCCGCCGATCCAGTAGCCGGGGATGCACATGTCGGCGACGATCGTGGCGTCCGTGTTCTCCAACGCGCGCAAGAACTTCACGGCTTCGGGGGAGTCGGCCTCCGCCAGTGCGCGGACCTCGGCGTTGAGCGCGGCGACGTCGGCGTGACCCGGCCGTGCGGGCAGTGCGGCCGCCAGGGCGGTTGTGACGGTCGCGGCATCGCCCTCCAGCGTGACGTCGGCCGGGTAGTTCTTGCTCGCCTCCGCCTTGTCGATGTTGACGGCGAGCAGGGCGGGTGGCTTGGGCTGCAACCAGTTCTGCGTCATCATGCCGTCGAAGTCGGTGCCGATCGCGATCACCAGGTCGGCGTCGTCCCAGAGCTTTCCGACGGGCGGCGCGTGCACGGGGCCGCGCACGACGTGAGGGTTGTCCGTCAGGCCACGTGCGCCGTACGTCGTGATGATCGGCGCATCGAGCTTGTCGGCCAACGCGCCGATGGCAGGTCCCGCACCGGAACGCGCCGCGCCGCCGCCGGCCCAGATCAACGGCCGGACGGACCCGTCGATGAGGGCAGAGGCTTCGGTGAGGTCCACGGCCGAGTGCACGGGAGCGGGTTTCGTGACGGTGTGGCCGGCGACCTCGGCGGACAGGAAGTCCGTCGGCACGCCCAGGTAGACCGGGCCATGTGGACTGCGGAGTGCCTGCTGGACGGCCTTGTCGGCGTACGACGGGAGTTCCGCGGCCGTGGGAACGTCGAACGCCGCCTTGGTCACCGGGACGAACATCGCCCGCTGGTCGCGCGTCTCGTGCAGGACGCCGCGGTGCACGCCGGGCCGCCGGAGCGTGGACGGGATGTCGGTGGCGACCACGAGCACCGGGCTGCCCGACGCCCACGCCTCGCCGGTGGCGCCCAGGGTGTTCGCGGCGCCGGGGCCGGTGGTCACGATCGCGACGCCCAGCCTCCCCGTGCTGCGGGCGTAGCCGTCGGCGGCGTAGACGGCCGTCTGCTCGTGGCGCACACCGACCATGCGGATGCCGGTGTGCCGTCGCAGCGCCTCCCAGATCGCGAGGTTGTGGACGCCGGGGAGGCCGAACACCACCTCGACGTCGTGCGCGGCCAGGACGTCCAGCAGGCTCTCGGCACCCTTGGGCATGTGTCCGACGCTAAGGCGCGCTTACGACGCGGGCAATGGATTGACAGCAGGTCTGGTGCTCAGCGCCACGTTCGCTCACGGCCTCCAGTCCACCTGGGACGGTGTGAACGTTCCGGCCCGCGAAACCTCGTTCGAATCGCGGGAAACACAATTGGGGCCGCCGCGCGAGCCTTCCCGAATTCTGGACGAACGTTCAGCTTTTTCGTCCTCCAGGCCGAATTGGTTGCGCGGGTCGGCCGACACCCGAGATGGACCCGACGGCCGAGTGCGTGACCGGAGGCCCAGGTACGGCGATCGAACGCCCGTGCGGCATTTCCGGCCTCGCGCGGCTTTTGTTTCGGCGGGATTCACGGGCTTGTGAATTTATGGCCCGATGATTGACCTGTGAACTGTGTCCAGGGAGTAGCCCGCTGTGCCACCATGTGCGCGACCGCACGACCTGGGGGTGGAGATGCTGTACTTCGGTGGGCTGTTCGGAGTGGTGATGATAGGGCTGACGATCTTCGCGGTCGTCGACGTCATCACGAGTGACGACGGCGCAGTTCGTCATCTGCCGAAGATGATCTGGCTTCTCCTGGTCCTGCTGTTCCCGTTGGTGGGTTCGATCGCGTGGCTGATCGCGGGCCGTCCGGTGGTGGGGACCGGAAGGGTGCGGTTCGGAGCCTTCGAACGCGGTACGCCCGCCTATCCCGAGTACGACCGGCCGGGGCGGTTCGCGGCCACCAATCCTGACGACGATGAGGACTTCCTGCGCCGCTGCCGTGAGCGCGCGGAGGAACAACGACGCAAGGGACGCGAGAACCAGTGAGGATAGTCCTGCTGTTCTTGGTTGTTCTGCTCGCCGGTTGTGGCGGAAACGCGCAAATGGCGGCACAACCCCCCACTCAGCCGTCCACTTCGGACAAACTGGCGCCCGCCGACTTCCAGGCGCTCTGGTGGACGTGGGCCTCCCAGCCCTCCGGGAGCAACCCGGTGTCCGACACCTCCGGGCGGTACTGCATGCGCGACCAGCCCGTCGAGGTCTGGCTGCTCGCCGGGTCGCTCAGCGCGGGCCCGGTCGAGCGGCAGTGCCGCGTGCCGGCCTCGAAGCCGTTGCTCGCGCCGGTGGTGAACCTCGCGAGCGACGTCGCCTCCTGCGAGACGTTCATGAAGGGCGCGCAGGGCGAGGTGCTGATGGACGGCTCGACGCAGGCGCTCACGCGGGTGACCGCCACGCCGTTCACCTACGAGGCGCGCGCGGGCAACCCGTTCGGCGGCCAGACCGGCCGGACCAACTCGGTGGGCTGCGGCCTCTACGCGTGGATCTCCCCGCCCGCGTCCGGCGAGCACGAGCTCGTGATCCGCGGTTCGGCGAACGGCAAAGAGGTCGACGTGAAGTACAAGCTGATCGTGGGCGCCGACTAGAAAATCAGGTGCGCTTGTCCGGTACCGTGGTCAGTGGCGTCCGAGCAGACGTGAGGCTGGAGCCGCTCCCCGGCAGTGAGCGGCACGTTCCGCCGCAGTGTTCAGCAACTCCTGCTCGCCGAAGCGAACCGACCACGTAGACGCGTGACTCATGCGTCCTTGTCGTGCCGAGCCGGGCGGCGGAAACGAGGACTGCTGTCATGGCACGTCTGTCCATCACGGACCAGCTGGCCGATCTGCGGCGCACCTACACCGGCGAGAACCTGTCCCAGGCGGTCCCTGCCGTCCGCGACGGGGGCTCGTCCCTGCCCGCGGCCGCCACCGAGGCGCAGGTCCGGCTCGAGGCCAAGGTCCTGCTCGCGGCCTGCACCGCCGCGAGCATGCTCCAGCTGATGCCGCCGGCGAGCATCGTCAGGCCCGCCCACGCGTTCCGGACGGTGGAACCGGGGGAGCCGCCGAAGCTGCACCTGAACGACAGGGCTCTCGGCCCGCTGCTGTTCGAACTGCTGCCGCGCACCGAGGGTGGCTTCGGCATGGGCGTCGCCGGGCTGGAGCACCGGCAGCACCGGCGGTCGGCCGAGCTGACCACCGGGGACGCCGCGGTCGTGCTGGCCGGCGTCGACGAGAACGCGTGGGACCTCGGCATGCGGTACGTGCGCTGGATGCACGAGCACCGCGGCGTCGAGTACACCGACGGCGGCGGTACTGACGAAGAGGTCGCGGAATCGGCCACTGGGAGCGCTCTCCTGCGCCGGGTACACCTGTGGCATGAGGCCAGCTGGTTGCGAGCACTCCCGATGGGCGGCGCCTGGTTCGTCGAGTGGGCGGGCGGCCCGGCCGAGGACGAGATCAGGACCGCGCTCGCCCACCCCGGGTTCGGGATCGGCGGCCGGACCACGTTGCGGCGTCAGGACGCGCCGGCCCAGGACGTCGAGGAGGGCATGCGGACCTATCCGTGGCCCGAGGAGTTCGTGTCTGCCGTCACGGCCGGTGACCCTGATCAGCGGCCTGACCGCCGGTAGACTGCGCTTTCGCCCGCAGGAACGATCGTCAGGAGGACCCCGGTGACCCAGCAGGCTGCCGAGGCCCAGTCCGAAGCCACGCGCAAGGCCCCTCGCGTGCTCGTCGCCGAGGACGAGGCGCTCATCCGCCTCGACCTCGTGGAGATGCTGCGCGAGGAGGGCTACGACGTGGCGGGCGAGGCCGCAGATGGTGAAGAGGCCATCAAGCTCGCGACCGAACTCAACCCCGACCTGGTGATCCTCGACGTGAAGATGCCGAAGGTCGACGGGATCGAGGCGGCGCAGCACATCGCGGGCAACCGGATCGCGCCCGTCGTGATCCTCACCGCGTTCAGCCAGCGCGACCTGGTCGAGCGCGCCCGTGACGCGGGCGCGATGGCGTACCTGGTCAAGCCGTTCGCCAAGCGGGACCTCGTGCCCGCGATCGAGCTGGCGATGAGCCGGTTCAGCGAGCTGGCCGCGCTGGAGCAGGAGGTCGCCGGGCTCACCGAACGCCTGGAGACCCGCAAGACCGTGGAACGGGCCAAGGGCATCCTCATGACCAAGCAGGGTCTGAGCGAGCCCGAGGCGTTCCGGTGGGTGCAGCGCACCGCCATGGACCGCCGCACCACGATGAAGGCCGTAGCGGAGGCCGTCATCGAGAACTTCGGCTGAGTCAGTTCTGGCCGAGTTCGAGCCACACGGAGTCCGTCTGCCGCCCCGGATCCTCGGGGCGCAGGCGGACTTCGACGTTGTGGCGGCCGGTCAGCGCGAGAGTCAGCTCGTGCCGGCCACCTATGCCACCCGGAATCGGCATGGTCGCCGCGAGAGAGTTGTCGACGTACACCTCATAGCCCGCTATCGGCGCCACTGAGCGTGCGTGAGCCGCGTCGAGGGTGATCACCAGCACAGCATCGTTCGGGCCCTTAGCGGTGATCTCAGCGGTCATCACGGGCAAAACGGGCGGTGGCTCGGGCGGTGCGAGGGCGAGCTTCGTCTCCGACCGGCCCGGCACCTCGAAGTAGCTCTCGACCACCTCGGCCTGCGCCGCGTCCGGCATCCGCAGCACGAACGGCGTCAGCGCGTCCGGCCCGGCGGTTCCCAGCAACTCGGCCGGCAGGTCTCCTGCCAGCGACAACTCGGCGCCCTCTGCCGCGGACCAGCCGCTCACGACCGGCCGCAGCGGCACCCGCGCCGACCCGAGCTGCGCGACCACGGCGTTCGGATCGCCGCCGGTGCCCAAACGCACCGTTGTCCTGAGACGCGCCGAGGGGGCTCCACGCAACGGTGCGCGCGCCACGCCGATGCCCGGCGCCGCCTCCTCCGGATCGAGCACGCGCAACGTCCCCGCCACGATCTTGGTGTCGATCGCCTCGGCCTCGGGGCCGCGCGACCCGGAGATGCCGACGGTGTCGATCTCGACGCGTCCCGGATAGCCGGGTGGAGGCGTCACGCCGATCAGCACGCTCGCCTCCCGCCACCGCGGTACGACGGGGAGGGTCGCGATCCGGGTGCCGTCCTGAAACACCTTCACGTCGTTATCTGTCAGCACCGCTTCGAATCGATGCAGAACGCCCGCGCCGCGCGTTCCGGGGGCCACGGAGTCGTCCACCACCACGCGCACCGCATCAGCAGGAGGTATGGGTCCGAGGCGGTCGGGCGTTCCGGGCAGCAGGTCGAGCACGAGCTTTCCGCGCGGGCCGGCCGCGTCCGTGACGACGACGACCCGGCCGCGTTCCGGTGCCTCGGTGAGACGCAGCAACGTCCGTGCGCGCAGCACGGCGGTGTCGTTGCCGCACGGCATGTCGAGCACCAACCGGCCGTTGGACCCCGAACTCGGGTTCACGCACCCCTCGCGCGCGCTCAGGTGGTACCGGCGGGCCAGGAACGTGTCGTCGAAGTCGTCCAGCCAGCCGCCGACCGCTCCGCGCCAGCTGTCGTCACCCGGCCGTTCCTCCGCTCTGACCGGCGCGGACCGCTGCCCGAACGCGTCCACGGAGCGGATCTCCGGCCGTCCGGAGCCCGGGATCTCCGGCGACGCGACGAGCCTCCCGCCGACCTCGTAGCCCACCGCGCCGTCGACGGGAAGCCATTGGACACGTCCGCCGCTGCTCCATCCGGAGGACGGAGGGTTCGGCCGTGCCGGTCGATCTGGAACAGAGACGTAATCCGCTGTGTACTTAGTTAAGCGAACGGCCTCTGAACTGGGCTTCTTCGCGGCATCATCGTGGGTGCGCAGGGCGAGCACCGCGGCCACGAGAACCGCGGCGGCACCGACTGCGGTGATCACTCGACGACGCGGAGTCATACGTCCACGTTATGACAGCCGTCCAAAGAGTGAACGAGAGTTACCGTCTGTGACATTCCTTAAACCAAACATAACGCCGAGTTGCGTTATGGTCACGAGCCCATTGGCTTTGATGACTGCGGTCACAGTCATCGCCTAGGTTCCGGCCATCCCTCAGGAGAGGGTGATGGAGCGGTGCGCGGAGATCTCGCGTTGCCGGGAGCAGGGATATAGGAGGGACATCACGTGCGTAAGCACTCTGTGAAGTCCGCAGCGATCGTCGGTGCCTCGCTGCTTGTTCTCGCAGCCTGTGGCTCGAACAAGACCGAGGGCGGCGGCACCAGCGGGGGCAGCTGCGACACGTCGAAGGGCACTCTGACCGTCGGTGTTGTCGCCCCGTTGTCCGGGAACCTGTCCGCTCTCGGCCTCGGCATCAAGCAGTCCGCCGAGCTCGCCGTGGACGAGGCGAACAAGAAGTGCACGGTCCCCGGCTTCAAGCTGACCGTGTCCGCCCAGGACGACGAGGCCAACCCCGCCAAGGGTGCCCAGGCCGCCACGAAGCTGTCGACCGACCCGAACGTCGTGGGTGTCGTCGGCACGCTGAACTCGTCCGTGGCCCAGACGGTGCAGCCGATCCTGCGGGACAAGAAGATCCCCCAGGTGTCGCCCGCGAACACCAACCCGTCGCTGACCAGGGGCAACGACTTCCTCACGGCCCCGAAGCGCCAGTTCGACAACTACTTCCGCGTCTGCACCACCGACGACCTGCAGGGCCCGTACGCGGCCAACTACCTCGTCGAGAAGGCAGCCAAGAAGAAGATCGCCATCATCACCGACGGCAAGACCTACGGTGAGGGCCTGGCGGCCGAGCTGCAGAAGCAGGTCACCAAGAAGGGTGGCACGATCGTCGGCTCCGAGAAGGTCGGCGAGAAGGACACCGACTTCTCCGGTGTCATCTCCAAGATCAAGGCGCTCGCGCCGGAGGCCGTCTACTACGGCGGTGAGTACCCGGTCGCCGGCCCGCTGTCCAAGCAGATGAAGGACGCCGGTCTCGACGTTCCGCTGATGGGCGGCGACGGCATCTACGACGGCAAGTTCATCGAGCTCGGCGGCAAGGAGGGCGACCTCGCCACCTCCGTCGGCGCGCCGACCGAGTCCCTGGCCACGGCCAAGGCCTTCGTCGAGGCGTACAAGGCGAAGTTCGGCAAGGAGGACTACGCCGCCTACGGTGCGTTCTCCTACGACGCCGCGAACGCGATCATCGGTGGTCTGGCCAAGACCCTCGAGGGTGGTTCCGCGTGGGACGACTCGAAGCGTGACGCGATGCTGACCAACGTCGGTTCCTACAGCGGTTCCGGCGCCACGGGTGCGGTCAAGTTCGACCAGTACGGCGACAGCACCAACAAGGTCCTGACCGTCTACCAGGTCACCGGTGGCAAGTGGAAGGACGTTCAGACCGGCGAGTTCACCGGCTGATCGACTACCCAATACTGATTGAGCCACGGCGGGGGCGGGCGTTCTTTGCTCGCCCCCGCCGTCTACGGAGGTAGTCGTGTCAGTCCTGCTCCAACAGCTGGCCAACGGGGTGATCCAGGGTGCGTTGATCGCCCTGATCGCTCTCGGGTACACGATGGTGTACGGCATCATCCAGCTGATCAACTTCGCCCACGGCGAGGTTTTCATGGTGGCCTCGTACGGAGGCCTCGCCACGTTCACGCTTCTTCCTGACGATCTCAAGAAGTCGCCTGCCGTGGCCCTGCCGCTCATGTTCGTCGGCGGCATCCTGGTGGCGGTCCTCGTCGCCGTGATCATGGAACGGTTCGCGTACCGGCCGTTGCGCGGCGCGCCCCGCCTGGCGCCGCTGATCACCGCGCTCGGCGTGTCCGTCTTCCTGCAGGAGGCTGTGCGCGTCTTCTACCCGAACGCCAAGTCGAACCTGCCCTACCCGAAGGTCTTCCCCGAGGGCAACCTGACGCTCGGCCCGGTCAACATCGCGTGGACCGGCGTGCTCCTGGTCGCGCTGTCGGTCGGCCTCGCGGTCATCCTGCAGACCTACATCAACAAGTCGCGGATGGGCCGCGCGATGCGCGCGACCGCGCAGGACCCCGACACCGCGAAGCTGATGGGCGTCAACCCGAACCGGGTGATCGTCCTGACGTTCGTCTTCGGTGCCGTGCTCGCCGGTGTCGCCGGCATCATGTACGGCGGGTACCTGAACAACATCAACATCGACATGGGCTTCCAGACCGGCATCTTCGCCTTCACGGCGGCCGTGCTGGGCGGTGTCGGCAGCATTCGCGGCGCGGTCATCGGCGCGTTCATCATCGGTCTGATCAAGACCGTGTCCGGGCAGTACATGCCGGGTGGTACCCAGTACGACTACGTGTGGATCTTCGTCGTGCTGATCCTCGTGCTCGTCTTCCGCCCGCAGGGTCTGTTCGGCGAGCCGGAAAGGGTGCGCGCATGAGCACGGTTGACAGTTCTGCGAAGCGTTCCGCACTCGCACCGCTCGGCAAGCCGTTCGCGATCGCCGGTGGCGTCCTCGCCATCGTCGCGGCACTGCTGCCCTGGGTCACGTTCAGCCTCAACGACGGCAACTGGCCCGACAAGTCGACGCTCCAGTTCTTCGACGCGCCGTTCCTGGTCACCGGCTTCCGCTGGCACCTGCTGGTGCTCGGCGTGCTCGTCCTCGTCGCGACCTTCGCGCCGATCCCGTCGCGCGGCCGGGTCGTCCGGGCGCTCGGCTGGGGCGTCGCGCTGGTGTCGTTCATCAACGCCGCGTACATCACGGTCAAGGGCGGTGGCCTCGCCGCCATCACGGCCCTCGACGGTGCCACCGCGTTCGGTGGTGTCGTCGGCCTCGTCGCCGGTGTCCTGGTGATCCTCGCCGGGTACGGCATCGGCATCGAGCCGGTGCAGGACTGGAAGATCAAGGTCTCCACCCCGGTCGCCTACCTGGTGCTGCTGGTGTCGTTCGGCGCGGTGCTCTACGCCGTGGCAGCGATGCTGACCACCGGTGGCGTCGGCACCTCGAACCCCTACGCGGGCGCGATCTTCCTGTCGTTCCTCGGGTTCGCCGCGGGTCTGCTCGCCGCGCTGAGCGGCGTCGGGTTCGTCCGCTGGCTCTCGGCCCTGTCCGAGCAGCACCGCGTGTTCAGCGTGATCGTGCTGGCGGCGTGCGCGCTGCTGCTGCCGTTCACCGACGCGGGCAACGAGTACTGGATGACGGTCGCGGCGAACATCGGCATCTACGCCGCCACCGCGATCGGCCTGAACATCGTCGTCGGTCTCGCGGGTCTGCTCGACCTCGGGTACGTGGCGTTCATGGGCATCGGCGCCCTCGTGGCGGCGAACTTCTCCGGTGCCGCGACGGCGCACTTCGGCATCACGCTGCCGTTCCCGGTCGCCGCGGTGATCGCGGCCATCGTGGCCGGCATCTTCGGCGCGGTCGTCGGTTCGCCGACGCTGCGGGTCCGCGGTGACTACCTCGCGATCGTGACGCTGGCGTTCGGTGAGATCTTCACCCGTTCCGCGCAGAACAACATCGGTGGCATCACCAACGGCTCCAACGCCATCCCCGGCATCCCGGCGCTGTCGCTGTTCGGCGCGGAGTTCAACCGGTCGATCTCGATCGGCGCCGTGAAGCTCCCCGCGGGTGTCCTCTACTACATCCTCATCGTGCTGCTCGTCGCGGCGACGATGGCGGTGTTCGCGAACCTCAAGTTCAGCCGCATCGGCCGTGCCTGGATCGCGATCCGCGAGGACGAGGACGCCGCCCGCGCGATGGGCATCCGCACCGGCAAGATGAAGATCCTCGCGTTCCTCATCGGCGCCATGCTCGCGGGTCTCGCGGGCGCGGTGTTCGCGCACAAGAACGGCACCGTCTCGTACGAGTCGTTCAAGTTCCTCGAGTCGGTCACGCTCCTCGCTGCGGTCATCCTCGGCGGCATGGGCTCCATCCCGGGCGCCGTGCTCGGTGCGGCGCTGCTGTTCGTGCTGCCCGAGAAGCTGCGCGACTTCGAGGAGTACCGCCTCATGATCTTCGGCCTCGCGCTGATCCTGATCATGCGGTTCCGTCCGCAGGGGCTCATTCCGGACCGGCACCGCCGGGCCGAGCTCGCGGGCGAGGATGTTGACGGTGCGCCGATCGACGAGGCGCACGTCGGGCCGAAGGAGGCGAAGGCGTGAGCACGCCAGTTCTGGAGGCGCGCGACGTCTCGATGGTCTTCGGTGGCCTCAAGGCGTTGAAGGGCGTCACGCTGACGCTCGAGGAAGGCAAGATCGTCGGCCTGATCGGCCCGAACGGCGCGGGGAAGACGACGTTCTTCAACTGCCTCACGGGTCTGTACACGCCGACCACCGGTCAGGTGCTGCTCAAGGGCAACGTCCTGCCCGGCGACCCGGCGAAGGTGACGGACGCGGGCGTGGCCCGCACGTTCCAGAACATCCGCCTGTTCCCCAGCATGACCGTGCTGGAGAACGTCATGGTCGGCCGGCACGTGCGGATGAAGCAGGGCCCGCTGGCCTCGCTGTTCCACGGCCCGGCGTACCAGAAGGGCGAGCGGGCGGCACGAGAGCGTTCGCGGGAGCTGCTCTCGTTCGTCGGCTTGAACAACCTGGACGACGAGCTGTCGCGCAACCTCCCGTACGGCGACCAGCGCCGTCTGGAGATCGCGCGCGCGTTGGCGACGGACCCGGCGGTGCTGCTGCTGGACGAGCCCACCGCGGGCATGAACCCGCAGGAGACGGAAGCGACGCAGCAGCTGATCTTCCGCATCCGCGAGACGGGTGTCTCCGTCGTCGTCATCGAGCACGACATCAAGTTCATCTTCGGACTGTGCGACTCGGTCTCCGTGCTCGTGCAGGGCGAACTGCTCGTCGAGGGCAGCCCCGAGGTCGTGCGGGCGGACCCGCGGGTGGTCGAGGCCTACCTCGGCAAGCCGCCGGAGGAAGTCCAGCACGACGTCGAGGCCGCCGCAGCTGCTGAGGAGGAGCAGGCATGACCGCGCTGCTCGAAGTCCGCAACCTCTCGGTCGCCTACGGCGCGATCGAGGCCGTCCGCGACATCTCGTTCACGGTCGAGGCCGGCCAGATCGTGTCGCTGATCGGCTCGAACGGTGCGGGCAAGACCACGACCCTGCGCACCATCTCGGGTCTGCTGCGGCCGGCGTCCGGCGAGATCCTGTTCCAGGGCAAGCCGATCCACAACGACCCGGCGCACGCGATCCTCGGTGAGGGCATCGCGCACTGCCCCGAGGGCCGCCGGCTCTTCCCGCGGATGACCGTGGAGGAGAACCTGCAGCTCGGCGCCTACGTCCGCAAGGACGACGGCGTGCAGGCCGACATGGACCGCGTGTACGAGCTCTTCCCCGTCCTGGGGGAGCGCAAGCACAACAAGGCCGGTCTGTTCTCCGGTGGTGAGCAGCAGATGCTCGCCATCGGCCGCGCGATGATGTCGAAGCCCCGCCTGCTGATGCTCGACGAGCCCTCCATGGGTCTCTCGCCGATCATGACGCAGCGGATCTTCGACACCATCAAGGAGCTCCAGTCGCTCGGCACCACCATCCTCCTGGTGGAGCAGAACGCGCTGGCGGCACTGGCGCTGTCGGACCACGGCTACGTGATCGACCTCGGCAAGACCACTTTGGACGGTCCGGGGCACTCGCTCCTGGCCGACCAGCGGGTGCGCGACGCGTACCTGGGTGAGGCTCACTGAGGTTTTCCGCGTTGTGGGAGCGGGGCGGGGGAGTTTCCTCCGCCCCGCTTTCGTTTGCCCTGGCTGGGATCCGCGCCCGGGGTGGCTGGCGTGTTGTGCTGGGTCGGAGCGAGGTGGAAGGGGTCGTCCGCCTCGCATGCGTTCAGGTGCGGTCGGGGTGCGTGAGGATGCGTGGCAGGGCCGGCTTGGCGGCCTGGTCGTGGTTCACGGCTGCGCCCGTGCCAGCGGGCGCGTTGTTGGAGCGGGCGGGAGGTTTCCTCCGCTTTCGTTCGCGCTCCCGGGAACCGCGGGAGCTGATCCCGGACCGGTGCGGGCAGTACGTCGCTGGCCGGCCGGCTCCAGGTCGGACCTGGGGGGCGAGCGACCTCAGGTCCTCGCTGTCGGCCGCGGCCCGGAAGAAGCGCCGCAGCCGCCGGGCGGCCTGGAAGTGCTGGTGCTGGAACGGGTTCGCGGGCAGGTCGACGTGCCCGCGCACTGGCGTTCGCGCGCACGCCGGCCGCGAAGACCATCGGTCAGCCGGCCGCAACTTCCCGTGCGTGGGCTTGCTTGCTGCCTCGCGGTCAGGTGCGGTCGAAGGTGGTGAGGATGCGGGGGAGGGCCAGTTTGGCGGCTTGGCCGTGGTTCACGTCCGCGCCCAGGTCTACGAGCGTGCTGCGGGCGTGGCGTTGTTTGAGGCGTTGGTCGCAGTAGGCGGAGGTTTCCAGGAGGGTGTCGCGGTCGCCCGTCGAGGAGTAGATCGTGACGGGGACGCGTGGGCGCCAGTCGCAGGTGCTGTCCGCTTCGCGGAGCTTTGCCTTCAGGACGCCGGTCGGGTGGCGCAGGCGGGCGGCGTAGTCGTCGGTCAGGAGTTCCGGCATCGTCGCCGGGAGGTGGGGGAAGATGTCCTCGTTGCGGTGTTCGCCGTCGAAGAGCTTCTCGATCGACGGGTCGCGGAAGACCTCCGCCGGGTCGTCGTAGAGGTGGAAGAGGCGGTTCCAGGCGACCGTCCAGTACGCCATGTACGCGACGCCGTTGGCGATCTCGCCGTTCAGCGCCTTGCCGACCAGCAGGCTGGGCTGGAACGGGCCGCCGATCGGGGCCAGGGCGCCTACCTCCAGACGCTGGTCGGCGCCGTTCTGCAGAGCCTCGCCCAGCGCCATGGCCGCGTGGCCGCCCTGGGAGTGGCCGGTGATCATGACGCGCCGGTCGGGGCGCAGGCCGCGGGAGGCGGCGTACTCGCGGGCCGCTCTGAGGGCGTCCACGGAGGCCGTGACGGTGGACTTCGCGTCCACGTACGGGTGGAAGCCGGGGCCGGTGCCCAGGCCCAGGTAGTCCGGGGCCGTCGTCAGGTAGCCGGCCGCGGCGAACAGGTAGGTGGCGGCTCTGTCGTTGCCGTCGGCGACGGACGCCACGGAACCCCGGTAGCCGGTGGTGCCGTGCAGCCACGTGGCCTGGCGGGGTGTGCGGTCGCCGTTGCGCGGCAGGGCGACCAGCGCGCTCGCGGTCGTGGGTCTGCCGAACGCGTCGATGGTCCGGTAGGTGATGCGCTTCGCGTCGACGGCGAAGCGGACGCGGGAGGCGTCCAAGGCGTGGTCCCCCAGATACTTGACCAACTGGGTGGTGTCCAGCGTGGACACCGGGACGACGTCGAGGAGGCTGCCGCGAGCCGGGTGCGCGGACGCGGCGGCCGGGACCGAGGCCGCGACCACCGCACCGCACAGGACTGCTGCTGTCAGTCGAGTCGTGAAGGTCATGCGGCCAACGATCTCGGGCTGATCTTGGTCGCACACTGGGGTTAACCGCACAGTCGTGGTGGGGTTGACCGCACAGTGCTGGTGGGGTTCACCCCAGTCAGGCGGCCGGCGGCTTGGGACGCAGGATGCACGTGAGGCGGGCGGTGCAGGTGCGCTTGCCCTCCTCGTCGGTGATCACGATCTCGTAGGTCGTGGTGCTGCGGCCCAGGTGAATCGGGCGGGCGACACCGGTGACGACGCCCTCGCGCGCCGCCCGGTGGTGGGTGCAGGACAGTTCGAGGCCGAGCGCGATGAGACCGTGCTCCGAGGCGTGCATGGCCGAGGCGATGGAGCCGAGCTGCTCGGCGAGGACCGCGTTGGCGCCGCCGTGGAGCAGGCCGAACGGCTGGCGGTTGCCCTTGACCGGCATCGTGCCGACCATCTCGTGGACATCCCATCGGGTGATTTCGATGCCCATGCGGACGTGCAGCTGCTCGTCGGCGAACTCGATTGGCAGGTCGGCGGTCACACGGGCTCCAAGGGCTCAAGCGAAACTGTCAGACCCCCACCCTAGACTCGGGCTCGTGACTCCCTCAGACGTGAAGCGGCTCCTGCTCATCGACGGTCACTCGATGGCCTACCGAGCGTTCTACGCCCTGCCCGCCGAGAACTTCGTGACGAAGACGGGCCAGGTCACGAACGCCGTGTACGGGTTCACGTCCATGTTGATCAACATCCTGCGCGACGAGCAGCCCACGCACGTCGCGGTGGCGTTCGACGTGTCGCGCAAGACCTTCCGGTCCGAGCAGTACCCCGAGTACAAGGCGGGGCGCACCAAGACGCCGGACGAGTTCCGCAGCCAGGTCTCCCTGATCAAGGACGTGCTGGCCACCCTGGCCATCCCGACCATGGAGAAGGAGAACTACGAGGCGGACGACATCATCGCGACCCTGACCACGCAGGCCGTGGCGCAGGGGATCGAGGTCGAGATCGTCACCGGCGACCGGGATGCATTTCAGCTGGTCAACGACAAGGTGACGGTGCTCTACCCGGTCAAGGGCGTCTCCGAGATGGGCCGGTTCACCCCGGCGTACGTCGAGGAGAAGCACGGCGTGCGGCCCGACCAGTACGCGGACTACGCGGCGGTGCGCGGCGACTCGTCGGACAACCTGCCGAACACCCCCGGCGTCGGGCCGAAGACGATCATCAAGCTGCTCAACCAGTTCGGCGGGCTCAACGAGCTGGTCGACCGGATCGACGAGGTGCCCGGCAAGGTCGGCGAGGCCCTGCGCGGCAACCTTGCGAACATCATCATGAACCGCCAGCTCACCGAGCTGATCAAGGACGTCGAGCTGCCGTACACGATCGACGGGCTCGAGGCGCAGCAGTGGGACCGCGACGCGGTGCACCGCCTGTTCGACGAGCTGGAGTTCCGCGTCCTGCGCGACCGTCTCTTCCAGACGCTGACGACCGCGGAACCCGAGGCCGAGGAGGGCTTCGAGGTCTCCGGCGGCGCGATCGCGGCGGGCACGCTCAAGAAGTGGCTGACCGAGCACGCGAGCAAGACCCGCGTCGGCGTCGCGCTGCGCATCACCACGGACCTGGAGGGCGTCGCGCTCTGCACGGCCGACGGCGAGGGCGGCTACGTCGACGTCACGCAGCTCGACGAGGCCGACGAGCAGGCGCTCGCGCAGTGGCTCGGCGACGAGAAGATCGCCAAGGCGGGCCACGACCTGAAGCTGCCGCTGCGCCGCGTGCGCGCCCGCGGCTGGAAGCTGCGCGGCCTGTCCTCCGACACGGCGCTCGCCGCCTACCTGGTGCGGCCGGGCCAGCGGTCGTTCGCGCTGGACGACCTGGCGCTGCGCTACCTCAAGCGCGAGCTGCGGGCCGAGGAGTCCGGTGACGGTCAGCTGTCGCTGCTCACCGACGAGTCCGAGGAGGCGCAGAAGGTCGCCACCAGCACGATCCTGCGCGCGCGGGCCGTCGCCGAGCTCGCGGACCGCCTCGACGAGGAGCTCGTCACCATCGGCGGCACCGACCTGCTCGCGAAGATCGAGCTGCCGCTGATGAACGTGCTGGACGAGGTCGAGGCCGTCGGCATCGCAATCGACGTCGACCACCTCTCCGAGCTGGAGGCGCACTTCGCGGCCGGCGTGAAGCAGGCGGCGCAGGACGCGTACTCGGTGATCGGCAAGGAGATCAACCTCGGCAGCCCGAAGCAGCTGCAGGCGGTCCTCTTCGACGAGCTGAACATGCCGAAGACGAAGAAGACCAAGACCGGCTACACCACGGACGCGGACGCGCTGCAGAACCTGTTCGAGCAGACCGAGCACCCGTTCCTGCAGCACCTGCTGTCGCACCGGGACGTCACCCGGCTGAAGTCCACTGTGGACGGCCTGCTGAAGTCGGTGGCCGACGACGGCCGCATCCACACGACGTTCCACCAGACGATCGCGGCGACGGGCCGGCTGTCCTCGACGGACCCGAACCTGCAGAACATCCCGATCCGCACGGACGAGGGCCGCCGCATCCGCCAGGCGTTCGTCGTCGGCGAGGGCTACGCGGAGCTGATGACCGCGGACTACAGCCAGATCGAGATGCGGATCATGGCGACGCTGTCCGGCGACGAGGGCCTGATCGCGGCCTTCAACTCGGGCGAGGACCTGCACACCTACGTGGCGTCGCAGGCGTTCTCGATCCCCACCTCCGAGGTGACGGGCGAGATGCGCCGCCGCATCAAGGCGATGTCGTACGGCCTCGCGTACGGCCTGTCGGTGTTCGGGCTGTCGCAGCAGCTCCGCATCCCGACGGAGGAGGCCCGCGAGCAGATGGAGGCGTACTTCAACCGCTTCGGCGGGGTGCGCGACTACCTCAACGAGATCGTGAAGAAGGCAGGCAAGGACGGCTACACCGAGACCGTGCTCGGCCGCCGCCGCTACCTGCCCGACCTGACGTCGGACAACCGCCAGCGCCGCGAGATGGCCGAGCGGATGGCCCTCAACGCGCCGATCCAGGGCAGCGCCGCCGACATCATCAAGGTGGCCATGCTGGGCGTGTACAAGGCGCTGGAGGAGTCGGGTCTGCGGTCGCGGATGCTCCTGCAGGTGCACGACGAACTGGTGCTGGAGATCGCCGAGGGCGAGCGCGAGGCCGTCGAGGCGCTCGTGCGCGACCAGATGGGCAACGCCTACCAGCTGCTGGTGCCGCTGGAGGTCTCGGTCGGCGTCGGCCGCTCCTGGGACGACGCGGCCCACTAAAGGCCCGGAACGCGAATCAGCCCGCCTGAGCCAGGTGCTCGGGCGGGCTGCGTTTTTCTCCCCATTGGAACTTATAGCGCGTGGGGGGACTTGCCGCAAGACCCCGCACCGGCCCCACAATTCGTGCCCTGACCAGGGGATTGAGGGGATTCACGATGCGGTTTCTGCTGTCCACGATCGGCTCGCGGGGCGAGGCGCAGCCGGTCACGGCACTCGGCGTCCGGCTCCAGGCGCTCGGCAACGACGTCCGCGTCGTCGCCCCGCCCGACTTCGAGGACCTGATCACCGGCAACGGCCTCGCGTTCACGCCGGTGGGCCCGGTCCTCCGCGACGTGAAAGCCGTCAAGACCACGCCCGACGAACTGCGCAGGCTCGCCGAGGAGTCGGTGAGGGAGCAGTTCCGGGTCGTCACCAAGACGGCCGTCGACGCCGACGTGCTGGTCGCGGGCGGTGCGTTGCAGCACGCGACCAGGTCCGTCGCGGAGAGCATCGGGGCGCGGTACGTGTACGCGAGCTTCTGCGCGAACACGCTGCCCTCACCGCACCACGCGCCGCCCGCGATGCTGGGCCGTGTTCCGGTACACGGCACCCCGGAGGAGAACCTCGCGCAGTGGGAGCAGCACCGCCGGTACTTCGTGAGCTCCCGCGACACTCTGAACGAGGAACGCGCGAAGCTCGGCCTCGCCCCGGTCGAGGACGTCCGCGACCACATCTTCGGCGACGCCCCGTGGCTCGCCGCGGACCCGGTGCTCGGCCCGTGGCCAGGACCGGGGGAGCTGACCCAGACCGGTGCCTGGCTGATCGACGACCAGCGCCCGCTCGGCCCGGAGCTCGAAGCGTTCCTGGACGCCGGCGCACCACCGATCTACTTCGGCCTCGGCAGCATGCGCGGCTCCCAGGACGCCGTGCACCACGCCGTCACGGCGGCCAGGGCGCTCGAGAAACGCGTTGTCCTGCAACGAGGCTGGGCGAACCTGGAGATCGACGCGCCGGACTGCCTCACCGTCGGCGAGGTCAACCAGCAGGCGTTGTTCCGCCGCACGGCCGCGGTCGTGCACCACGGCGGCGCGGGCACCACCACGACCGCCGCCGCGGCGGGCGCACCGCAGATCGTGCTGCCCCACATGTACGACCAGTACTACTGGGGCGCCCAGGTCGAACGGCTGAACATCGGCCGTGCGACGACAACGGTCACCACGGACGTCCTGGCCGAGGTGCTGGAACTCGCCGACCAGGCCGGGAAGCTCTCCGCACAGGTGCGCACCGATGGCGCCGAAGTCGCGGCGCGGCGCCTGATGTCGTGGTAAGCCAACGACATGAGGATCCTCGCCGCGGTGCTGCTGCTCGCCCTCACCGCCTGCACGGCCACCGAACAGGGCGTCCCGACCAAGCAGGCGTGGCTCGACGGCAAGCTCACCTTCCGCGTGGTGACGGACGTGGCACCGACGTCCAAGCCGTCGTCCGGCTACCAGGTGCCGCAGAAGGACGCGGCCGACCCCGCGGTCCAGGCGGCGAAGAGCAAGCGGCAGAGCACGGACGACGCCGTCCGCAAAGAGGCGCTGGCGGCGCTCGACTGCGCTGCCCCGGATCCGCTGGTGGGCCACGACGACGCCGCCGCGCCGCTGGTGACGTGCGACGCCGGCGAGAACAGGTACGACCTGGGGCCGGTCGCCCTCGACGGTGAGCGGATCGCCAAGGCCACGTCCTCGTTCAGCCCGAACGGCAGCGGCCACGTGATCACGATCGAGTTCGACGCCGAGGGTGCGAGGACGTGGGGTGACTTCACCACCGCCAACGTGCAGAAGCAGGTCGCCATCCTGATCAACGGACGGGTGCTCAGCGCGCCCACGATCCAGTCGCCGATCACCGGTGGCTCGACGGAGATCTCCGGGAGGTTCACGGCCGCCGAGGCGAAGCAGCTCGCGGAGCAGTTGAACCAGACCAAGTGAGACGTACGTGTGGTGGGTGTCCGCAGTGAGGGGTGACCACCATGTCGTACCAGGTCGGGCTCGATCTCGGATCCGCAGGCACCACCGTCGCCACCGGCGGTGGTGTCACCACCAGCGGCCGGCGTCAGCAGGCGCCCGCCAGGGAGGTCGTGCACCTCCTCGACGACCTCACGCGCCGGCACGGGGAGCCGCCGAGCCGCGTGGCCATGACCCACCCGCTGTGCTGGCCGCACGAACACCTCGAACAGCTGCGCCAGGACCTCATCGACGCGGGGCGCGCGGACGTGCTGTTCGTGCCCGCACCGCACGCTGCCGCCATCGCGTTCGACGCCGACGCGCGGATGCCCGAGCACAGCACGGTGGTGGTGTTCGACTTCGGTGCCACCGGTTGCGACATCACGGTGCTGCGCAAGCAGGGCGTGCTGTTGCTCGCCGGTCAGCCCGAACGCGTCGAGATCGGCGGCTTCGACATCGACGGCCTCGTCGCCGAGCATGTCATCGCGAAGATCGGCACGCACAGCCGTGAGCTGGTACGCAGCTGCGCGGAGGCGAAGGAGCTCCTCGGCAGCTATCCGGAGGTCAGGATCCCTTACCTGGCAACGAACGGGGAGATGTGCGAGGTCAGGCTGAGCCGCCTGGAGTTCGAGTCGGTCGTCCGGCCGTCGGTCGAGCTCGCGGTCGACGCGCTGGAACGCGCCGTCGCGAACGCGGGATCGGACCGGCCCGACGTGGTGCTGCTCGTCGGCGGTTCGGCGCGGATTCCCCTGGTGGCGAGGGAGATCGCGGAACGGCTGGGCGTCCCGGTGCTGCGAGCCCCTGATGGCGCGGCCGCGATGGGCGCCTACCTCGAAGCCGTGCAACTGGAACCCGAACCCGGCGAGCAGCCCACCGCCGAGGTTCCCCTGCCGCGCAAGGAGGACGAGCCGAAACGACGCCTCCCCACGACGGCGTTCATCGCGGCCGGGCTGCTCGTGCTCGTTCTCGGAGGAGGGTGGTTCGCACACGACGCGATGAACCAGCCACAGGTGAAGACGGAGAACACCAGCGTGCAGCTCGAACCACCGGGGGTGGCCGAGCTGCCGAGCGTCATCGGGCCAGAGCGCTGATCTCCCGCACGGCCAGGTCGATCTCCTCCGGCGTGTTCAGGATCGACGTGCCGACCCGCGCGTACGGGATCCGGTACGACGCCGTCGTGATCTGGATGTTCTTGTCCGCCAGCCGTTGCACCACCTCGGGCCCGGCCGACCCCGGCACGTCGAAGCACACCAGACCGGCGGACAACGCTCGTGGCGTGTGCACGACGACACCGGGGATCTCCGCGAGACCCGCGGCGAACCGCCCGGACAGCTCGGCGATCCGGGCGGCCACCCGCGGGCGGCCGAGGCGCTGGTGGAACCGCACCGCCGCCGCGACCGCGAAGTACTGCTCGAACGCGTGGAAGCCGCCGGGCCCGAGCAACGCCGTGGTGCTGCGGTCGCTCAGGCTCGGCAGCATCGGCACGATCTCGCCGTTCACCTCGGGGTTCACCCACACCATGCCGGTGCCGCGCGGCCCGAACAGCCATTTGTGCGTTCCGGCGACGAACACGTCCGCGCCCAGCCGTGCCGCGTCGTCGTCAACGGCCGCCAGCCCGTGCACGCCGTCCACGACGAGGAGGCAACGATCCTCCGACTTGCGGCCACGGTTCGCTTCCGCCACAACGGCTGCACACGCCCGCACGGGCATCCGCAGGCCCGTGCTCGACTGCACCCACGTGATGCCGACGGCCCGGGTCTGCGGCGTGATGGAGTTCCGCAGCCGCGTCGCGATCTCGTCCTCGGTGGCCTTCGCCGGGTTCTCGTAGAGCGTGCCGACCCTGACCTTCGCCCCGACCCGTCCCGCCGCGAGCCGGGCAGCCTGCTGGTGCCACGCGTGGTCCTGGTCGTTGAGCAGCAACTCCTGGTCCGAACGCAGTTTCAGGCCGCCGTAGACGATCGAGAGCCCCATGGTCGTGTTCGGCACGAACGCGATGTCGTCCGCCGCGCCCCCGACGTACTGCCCGAGCGCCTCGGCGACCTTCTGCGCCTCCTCGGGCATCAGGTCGTGCGAGTTGGCGTCGAGCCTGCGCTGGAACTCCTCCACCGCGTCCCGGACCTCGCGCGGGTTCGACGCCAGGTAGAACAGCCCCAGGTTGGTCAGCGCCGGATCGAGCCGGAACTCGCGGCGGACGGCGCCCCAGTCCAGTCCTCGCGCGGCGGACGACGCGGTCGGCGCGACAGCGAGAAGCCCGGCCCCCACCAGGAAGTCACGACGTTCCATGCCTTCCATTGGACACCCGTTCCGGCGCGAACGGCAGGCCGGTGTTCAACGCCTTCGCGCCCACCACGCACAGCTCGCCGAGCATGCTCACGCCGATCGACAGCTGCGTCGGCGCGTGCCCGCCGACCAGCAGCCCCAGCCCGAGGCTCACCCCGATCGACGTCACCCACACGGCCACCGTCCACGGCGTGTACCGCTGCCACAGGTGCCCGTCGCGCTCGAACAGCCTGATCGTCATCCCCCGCAACGCCCCGAACGCGAACCCCGCCACCAGCGGCAGCAGGTAGAGCAGGTGGAACTCCTCGACCGCGCGGATGCCGAAGAACAGCAGGAACGCGGGCGGCGCCAGCAGGTCCCGGGCGTTCAGCGGCTCCCCCATGAACCGACGCACGAGCACGTACACCACACCGGCCGCTATCAGCAGATATGTCATCGCAACCCCCTTAGTAGCATGACCCTGCTACTTAAACTAGCAGGGTCATGCTACAAAAGGCAGGTGTCACCGAGAGTCGTCGATCCCGTCGCCCGCCGCCAAGCCGTCGCCGAGGCGGTGTTCCGCGTGGTCGTGCGCGACGGCGTCGAACAGGCCTCGCTGCGCAACGTCGCGGTGGAGGCGGGCCTGTCGATCGGGTCGATCCGCCACTACTTCGACAACCACGACGCCGTGGTCGTCTTCGCCGTGGAGTTCCTCATCGACTCCGTCGACCAGCGGGTCTTCGAGCACGTCAAGACGATGAGGGACCCGGCGGACCCGCGCCGCCCCGGCGAGCGCGTGCTGGCCGAGGTGCTCCCGCTCGACGACCGTCGGCGCGACGAAGCGGTGCTGTGGCTGGCCTTCGCGACCGCCGCGCGCACCCGGTCGTCCCTGCTGCCGCACGCGGAACGGCTCTACGACGGCCTGCGCAAGCTGTGCCGCCGCGCGCTGACGGTGATGTCCGAGGCGGGGACCATCGCCGCCACGCACGACCTCGCCCTGGAGACCGAACGGCTCGCGTCGCTGATCAACGGCCTGACCGTGGACGGCGTGCTGCACCCGGACCGGATGACGCCGGACCTCACGGTGTCGGTGCTGCGCGCCCACCTCGACTCGCTGCGGTAGCCGCCACGGCCCGGACCGGCAGGCCCGGCGACGAGGTTCACCAGGCCTGCCGTGCGCCCTGAAGCGCGCCACCTAGGACAGGCGAGGGGCGTCGACCGCCCAGTACCAGTTGTTGCCGGCGTCGAAGAGCCGCCACGAGACGCGAGCCGTGCGCGCGCCCGAGGGCACGGTCACGTTCAGCGACACCTGCTGCGCGATGCCGTCCGCGTTGTGCGTGCGGACGACCTGCGCGGGACCGCCGTCGAACGACACCGAGACCGTGCCGCGCTGCGTGCCCTCCTGCAGGTAGTGCGAGAAGTAGTCGAGCTTCACCGACAACCTGCCGGTCACGTCGTAGGCGGGCGAGGTGAGCGTCGAGTCGAACTTGCCGCGCGCGGACGGCGAGCCCTTGTCGTCCCACTCGTCCGGGTCGGCGACGGCGAAGACACCACGCGCGCGCACGTTCGCCTCACGCGACTGCGACGGCGCCGCACGGGTCCAGAAGTCGTCGGTGGTGAACGACCAGCCCTGCCACTCCGCCACGCCCTGCGGCATCGACGACGCCGTGGTGACCGTCCAGCCGGCCGGGCCCTGACGCGTCCAGCCCAGCACCGAGGCCGGCACGCCGGTCTCGTCCTGACGCGGCTTCAGCGTCACCGAGTCGAACGGGTCGACCGGCGCGCTGCCGAGCGCGTAGCCGTCCAGCGCCGCCGAGACACCCAGGTGCTTCAGCGCGGACGCGGCCACGTCCACCAGCTTCGGCGCCACGGCCGGGCGGGCGGCGCCGGTCGAGATCACGAACGTCATGCGCTCCTCGGGCGAGTCACCGCCGTGACCGCCGGACGCCGTGTGGCCGTGGTCGGTGGTGATCATGATCAGCCAGTCTTCTGACGCGTACGTCGACCGCGACTCGATGGCGCGGACCAGCCGGCCGATCTGCGCGTCGTTGGTGCGCATCGCCGCCGCGTACTGCGAGGAGTCGGCGCCGTAGTTGTGGCCCGCGATGTCGATCTGGCCGAGGTAGACGAACGACGCGTCGGCGGCGTCCGAACGCAGGTACTGCTCGGCGTCGACGGTGATCTTCTCGTCCGACCCGGTGTACCCGGCCGCGTCGCCGTCGAGGACGTACTTGCGGTCCTGGCCGGAGCGCAGGACCTGGTCGCTGATCGGCTTCCAGTCGACCGCCGCGTACGTCGACAGGCCCGGGTTCGCCGTGTTCGCGCGCTCCAGCCAGCTCGGGTACGACGTGAGGGCGTTGCCGGCGAAGGAGTTGTCCTTCACCTTGTGCTTGTCCGGCCACACGCCGGTGAGGATCGTCGACCAGCCGGGGCCGCTGGACGTCTGGGCCATGCCCGAGCCGTACAGCGCGCTGCGGGCGCCGTACCCGCGGTTCAGCAGCGCCTTCACGTTCGGGGTGTCGCCGCTGACGAGCTTGTCGTACCGGGCGCCGTCGAGCCCGATCACGAGCACCTTCGGGGTCTTCGCCGGTGCCGCGACGGCGGCCGGGGTCACCAGCAGGAGAGGCAGCAGTAACGCGAGAGCAGCTCTTGTCATGACAGGCAGACTTGCGGCCTGAAACCGTATTCGGCAATGAAGCACGCGCGAAGTTCACCCGGGCTTCGGCGGTTGTCAGTACAAGTTCACTGCCTGGTCGTCACCTGCACGTCGCGCGCGGTCAGCTCGGCCGCGCACTCGGTGCACTCGACCTTCGCGCGCACGCCGCCGCCGCAGTCGCGGTGGTGCAGCTGGAAGAACTCCTCCTCGTCGGGCGCCATCCACTTCGCGCCCCATGTGCGCAGCGCCATCAGCACGGGGTAGAGGTCGCGGCCTTTCTCCGTGAGGCGGTATTCGTGCCGTGTGCGGCCGTCTTCGTGATAGGGCA
Organism: Lentzea sp. CA-135723; assembly: GCF_050936595.1. Lineage (NCBI taxonomy): Bacteria > Bacillati > Actinomycetota > Actinomycetes > Pseudonocardiales > Pseudonocardiaceae > Lentzea > Lentzea sp. CA-135723. The sequence goes on from NZ_JBNJMK010000002.1 coordinate 176,306, forward strand.
CGCGCTTGAGCACGTCCTCCTGCAGCAGCACGTTCAGGCGGTCGGTCAGGACGCTGCGCGAGATGTCCATCGTCGCCTGGAAGTCCTCGAAGCGGCGGGTCCCCAGGAAGATCTGGCGGAGCAGCAGCAGTGTCCAGCGCTCGCCCAGCAACGCCGCGGGGCGGCTCAGCGTGCACGGCAGCGTCGAGAAGTCCGAGTACGACATGAACCCAGGATATCCCTTGCGTTCGATTTTCGAACCCAGCTACAGTTCGGATTCCGAACCCAGGAGGGCCGATCCTCATGCGCGTCACCGAGCTCGACCGCGACACCGCGCCGGAAGCCGTGGACGCGGTGTTCGCAGGACTGTCCGCCCGAAGTCGCTACCTGCGCTTTCACTCTCCGACGCCGAGGCTGACGGCCTCCGCGCGCCGAGTGCTCGTGGACGTCGACGGCGAACGGCACGCGGCTGTGTGCGCACGGGTCGGCGGTGACCCCGTCGGCATCGCCAGGGTCATCAGGACCGGCGAGTGCGGCGCGGAGATCGCGGTGGCCGTGATCGACCTGTGGCAGCGCAGGGGCGTGGGGCGGGCGCTGCTGGAGGAGCTCACCGCCGTCGCGGCCAGGATGGGGGTCGCCGAGCTGCACGGCGACGTCCTGCCCGACAACCACGCGATGCTCGCGCTCGTCCGCAAGGTGCTGCCCGGCGTGCGGCTCAAGAGAGAGGTCGACACCATCGAGCTGAGCTACCCGCTGGCCTGGGTGACCGCCGAGATCAGCGACGCGGACCTTGTAGAAAGCCTGCAGGAAATCTAGAGATCCCGGTCCGACCATGGCCGGCGTGACGACCGCACGGGCAGCCGGCCGCCTGATCCACCGCTCCGAGATCGTCGAGCGCGCGGGATCGTGGCTGCGCGACGAGGTGCCGTACAGCCAGACGAGCTTCCACGAGAACGAGCACGGCGTCTACCGCGCCGACTGCTCCGGGTTCGTGTCGATGGCGTGGGCGCTCCCAGGCAGACCCGAGCACCGGCACGGAGGCCTCGACACCCCTGGTCTCGCCGGGGTGAGCGCCCGGATCCCCGCGAGCGCGCTGACGGTGGGTGACGTCGTCATCCGCGCCGACGGCACCAACCTGACCCGGCACGTGGTGATCTTCGCGGGCTGGGCCGAAGAGCCGGGTCTCTACTGGTGCTACGAACAGGCCGGCGGTCATCGCACGCGGCTGCGCGCCGTTCACTACCCCTACGACAGCACTGCTGAGCTGTACGTACCGCGCCGGTACCTCAGCGTGAGCGATCATGGGTGATCATCGCCAACAAGCGGTGAACGGTCTAAAACCAAGACGTTCGACCGGACCAAAACTTCACATCGTCTTGCTACCGTGACCGGCATGAAACGGTGGGGGATGTTGGCGGTAGCCGCCGCGGCCATCACGTTCGGCTCGACGCTGGCGATGCCCGACGTGGCGGTCGCCGCCGAGGGCGGCGTGGTCTGCGGGACGTACCAGGCGAACACCAAGATCACGCGCAGCGAGGTCCTCGCCCGCTCGCGCACGTGGATCAGCGCCCGCGTGCCGTACAGCCAGAGCGACTGCTTCGGCAACAAGTACGGCGCCTACCGCACCGACTGCTCCGGCTTCGTCTCGATGGCCTGGGGCCTGCGCATCTCCTACACCACGCACATCCTCGAGCAGGTCGCGCACCGCATCGACTGGGCGGACCTCCGTCCCGGCGACGCGCTCAACGACCGCGAGAACCACGTCGCGCTGTTCATCGGCTGGGCCGACGCGGCCAAGACGCGCCCCATCGTGCGCGAGCAGGCCGGCCCGGACGGCGCCAGGACCGTCCAGCGCGTGTGGAGCGCGAGCACGGCCCGCATGTACGTGCCGTTGCGCTACAACGGCATCCTCGAAGCGGGCAGCGCCGGCACCGGCAGCGAGACCGCGCTCACGGACAAGGTCGTCGTCGCCTCCGGCCCGCAGATCTCCAACACCGGCCAGCAGCAGCTGGAGATCTTCGCGCGCGGCACCGACGGCAGCGTCATGACGAACTTCCACAAGACGAGCCGCTGGGCGGGCTGGCAGCAGCTCGGCCACGAGGTCTTCGCGGGCGACCCGGTCGCGCTGATGAACCCGGAGACGAAGATCGTCGAGGTGTTCGCGCGCGGCACCGACGGCAAGGTCTACCGGCGCACCGACGGCCAGTGGGTCGCGCTCGGCGACACCGCCGTCGCGGGCCAGCCGGTCCTCAGCTGGAACGACAAGACCAAGGCCGTCGAGGTCCTCGCCCGCGCCGAGGACGGCCTGCTGCTGCGCTTCACCGACAAGTGGGCGCCCCTGGGCGACCGCAAGATCGAGGGCAACCCGGCCGTCGCCGACAAGGACGTCTACGCCCGCTCCGCCGACGGCAAGCTCGTCAAGTGGGACGGCACCGCGTGGGCCGACCAGGGCGACAAGAAGATCGTCAGCGACCCGAGCGTCGCCATCGACCAGGTCTTCGTCCGCGGCGAGTCCGGCAGCGTCGAGCAGTACGCGGCGGGCACCTGGACGACGCTCGGCGGCAAGGGCACCGGCGCGCCGGCCGCGGTCTACAACTCCACCACGGGCTCCATCGACGTCGTGCAGCTCGGCGAGGGCGGCTACGTCGAGCACTCGCGGGCCGTCGACAAGGGCTGGACGCCGTGGGCGAAGCTCGGCACCACCAAGGTCACCGCGCCGCCGACCGCGATGTACCACGCGCAGACCAAGACGGTCGAGGTGTTCGCCCGCACCGACGACGGCAAGCTGATCCGCCGCTTCTACAAGGAGAAGGCCGGCTGGAGCCAGTGGGCCGTGCTGGGCGACAAGTCCGTCAGCTGACCTGAACGCAACGACGAAGGGCCGCGACCTCCTCGGGTCGCGGCCCTTTCTCGTTCACGTGAGGCGTCCGACGGAGTCGATCACCAGGTCGAAGAACCGGTCCACGTCGAGGCCCACGGCCACACGGGCGTTCGGCTCGCGGCCCAGCCGGCCGTGCAGGTCCACGACCGTCGCTCCGCGCGTGAACGTGCCCGTCGTCTCGATGCCCACGAACGCGTCGACGCACGTGACCAGCGACGGGTCGATCACCCGCGCCACAGCGACCGGGTCGTGCAGCGGTGGCGCGGCGAACCCGAACACCTCGCGGTAGGTGGCGGCGAAGAACGTCATCAGGTCGCCGCAGATCCGGCCGAGCGGGCCGAGGGCGTTCAACCGCGTCACGATCTCGGGCGTCACCAGCGCCTGGTGCGTCACGTTCAGCCCGACCATGGTGATCGGCACGCCGCTCGCGAACACGATCGCGGCCGCCTCCGGGTCGACGTAGATGTTGAACTCCGCGTACGGCGTGGTGTTGCCGCGGTCGGTCGAGCCGCCCATGAGCACGATCTCGCGCACGGCGGACGGTCCGTGGCGGCGCAGGTACAGGGCCACGTTCGTCAACGCGCCGGTCGCCACCAGGGTCGCCGGCATGTGCGCGTGCATCAGGTCGATCGCGTGGTCCGGCACCACGCCGACGGTCACCTCGCCGAACGCCGGACCGTCCATTCCGGACTCTCCGTGGATGTCCTGCGCCACGTGGAGGGGGCGCACCAGCGGTTGTGCGCTGCCACGCGCGATCGGCACCGAAATTCCGGCGGCCGTGCAGAGGCGCTGAGCGTTCGAGGTGACCTTGTCCAGGGTCTGGTTCGCGGCCACAGTGGTGATCGCGCGCAGGTCGATCTCGGGTGAGCCGGCCGCGAGCAGGATCGCGATCGCGTCGTCGTGGCCGGGGTCGCAGTCGAGCACCACAGGAGTCGGCATGGTCCCATCCTCGCCGATGAAACAACCGAAAACCTTTACGTCGAACCCTTGACGAGGTCAGGGCGGGTGCGACTAGCGTGGGGAAAACGTTTGCAGAGGAGGCTGGGGATGGTGCGCAGGCGGTACGCGGTGGTCGGGACGGGATCGCGGGCCGAGCGGCACGTCCACGCCATCGCGGTCGAACACTCCGCCACGTGCGAGCTCGTGGCGTTCGCCGATGTGAACCGCACCCGCATGAACGTCCACAACGACCGGCTCGCCGAACTGGGGGTCGAGCCGGTGCCCACCTACGACGCGGACGACTTCCTCAAGATGCTCGACGAGCAACGGGTCGACGTCGTCGTCGTGACCACGGTCGACCGCTACCACGACACGTACATCGTCGAGGCGTTGGACGCGGGCTGCGACGTCGTGACGGAGAAGCCGATGACGACGGACGTCCCATCGGCGCGCAAGATCCTCGATGCGGTGCAACGCAACGATGGCAACGTCACGGTCACCTTCAACTACCGCTACAACCCGATTCACGAGAAGGTGCGCGCGCTGCTCGCGGACGGCGCTGTCGGGGAGATCGGGTCCGTGCACTTCGAGTGGCTGCTCGACACCCGGCACGGCGCCGACTACTTCCGCCGCTGGCACCGCGACAAGGCCAACTCCGGCGGCCTCATGGTGCACAAGGCGACCCATCACTTCGACCTGCTCAACTGGTGGGTCGGCAGCGTTCCGGAGACGGTCTACGCGCACGGCCGGTTGTTCTTCTACGGCGACGAGAACGGCGAACGCCACGGATACGCGGGCGACGACCGTTTCGACATCAAGCTGGAACAGAACGACTGGCTCAAGAAGCTCTATGTGGACGCACGGCACGAAGACGGCTATCGGCGTGACCAGAACCCGTTCGAACCCGGTGTGTCCATTGAGGACGATATGTCGGTGCTCGTCCGGTACGCCAGCGGAGCGAACCTCACCTACCACCTCACGGCCTACTCGCCGTGGGAGGGCTACCGGCTGATGGTCAACGGCAGCAGGGGCCGCCTCGAACTCGAAGTCGTCGAGAACTCCTGGGTGTCCGGCCAGGACCCGTCCGTGCACGGCAAGAACGCCAACCCCGAGCAGGGCTGGGCCACGCTCTCGGTGCACCGGCTGTTCGAGGAACGCGAGGACATCCCGCTCGACTACGACCGGGACGGGCACGGAGGCGCCGACCAGCGCATGGTCGACGCGCTCTACGGCCCGTCCGGACAAGAAGACCCGTTGGGACGCAAGGCAACGCACTACGACGGCACGCTCTCGCTGCTGACCGGTTTCGCCGCCAACCGCAGCTTCGAGACCGGGGAACCGGTCCACGTCGTCGACGTGATCGATCTCAGATGAGGAGACAACGTGCGCAAGGCTCTGGCCTTGGTGCTCGGCGGCGCGTTCGTGGCGGCCGGGTGTGGCGGCGGCGGTTCGGCGAGCGGTCAGGCCGAGATCAGGTTCATCTGGTGGGGCAACGACGACCGTGCGAAGATCACGAACGAGGCGGTGCGGCTGTTCGAGAGCCGCAACCCCGGGATCAAGGTCGCGACCTCGTTCCAGAACTTCCAGAACTACTTCGAGAAGCTCTCCACCGAGATCGCCGGCGGCAACGCGCCTGACGTGATCCAGATGGACTACCGCTACCTCAACGAGTACGCGGGCCGCAACGTCCTGCTGGACCTGACCCCGTTCGTGGGCGGGGAGATCCGGACCCAGGACTGGAACCAGGGCTTCGTCGGCAGCGGCAAGCTCGACGACAAGCAGGTCGCGCTGCCGTTGGCGCAGAACGCCACCACGATCGTCTACGACCCGAAGCTGTTCGAGAAGGCCGGCGTGCCCGAACCGCGGCTCGGCTGGACCTGGGCCGACTACAAGGCGTCCGCGGCGAAGATCCAGGCGAGCACCGGGATCGCCGGCTCGACCGACTTCGGCGGCACGGAGGACGTCTTCGAGACCTGGCTGCGGCAGCGCGGCAAAGCGTTGTACGACAACGGGAAGCTCGGCTACGGCAAGGACGACCTCAAGGCGTTCTGGCAGCTCTCCAAGGATTTCCGCGACGGCAACGCGACCACCTCCGCCGAGCTGGTGACCACGCTGAACGCCGGCGCCGAGCAGACCCCGATGGGCAAGAGGCTGTCGGCGTCCGAACACAGCTACGACAGCCTGTACGGCGGCTACAACACCGTGCGACCCGATGAGCTGAAGCTAGGCCCGTACCCGAGTGACAGCAAGGAAACGCTCGGCTCGTACCGCAAACCGTCGCAGCTCATCAGCGCGTCCGCCCGCACCAAGCACAGGGACGCGGCGGTGAAGCTGATCGACTTCCTGCTGAACGACCCGGACGCGGGCAGGATCCTCGGCGCCAACCGCGGCCTGCCCGCGAACCTCAAGATCCGCGAGGCCGTCGCGCAGAACCTCAGCGGCGCCAACAAGGTCGTCTTCGACTACCAGAAGTCCGTCGACGCCGAACTGGGTGACGCGCCGCCCGCCCCGCCCAAGGGTGACGGCACGATCTACAAGCTGATGCAGCGCAAACACGAAGAGGTCGTGTTCGGCAAGAAGAGCATCGACCAGGCGCTGGACGAGTTCTGGCGCGACGCGGAAGAGGCACTGAGGTAGTGCCGTACCTGTTCCTGGCGCCGTGGCTGCTCGGCGCCATCGGACTCACCGTCGCACCCATGGTCGTGTCGCTGTACCTGTCGTTCACCGACTACGACCTGTTCAACGAACCGAGGTGGGTCGGCCTCGACAACTACGCCAGGCTGTTCGGCGACCCGCGCTACCTCGACTCGGTCGGAGTGACGCTCCGGTACGTCGCGTGGTCGGTGCCGTTGAAACTGCTCATCGCACTGGCCGTCGCGCTGCTGCTGAACTCGTTGCGCGGCAAGGGACAGGCGTTCTTCCGGTCGGCCTTCTACGCGCCCTCGCTGCTGGGCGCGTCGGTCGGGCTGGCGCTCGCGTGGCGGGCGATCTTCGACACCTGGGTCGACACACCGGACACCGCGCTGGTCACCGTCGTGCTGCTGTCCGCGTGGCAGTTCGGCGCCCCGATGGTGATCTTCCTGGCCGGGTTGCAGCAGATCCCGCGCGATCTCTTCGACGCGGCGGCGGTCGACGGGGCCGGGTGGTGGCGCCGGCTCGCGTCGATCACGCTGCCGATGCTGTCGCCGGTGCTGTTCTTCAACCTGGTGCTGGAGACGATCCACGCGTTCCAGGCGTTCACGCAGGCGTTCGTGGTGAGCGGCGGCCGCGGGGGACCGGCGGACTCGACCCTGTTCTACACGCTCTACCTGTACGAACGCGGGTTCACGGAGTTCCGCATGGGCTACGCGTCGGCGATGGCGTGGGTGCTGCTGGTGGCGGTCGCGCTGATCACCGCCGTGCTGTTCCGGACCTCGCGGTACTGGGTGTTCTACGGGGACGAGCGATGAAGCGGGCCGCGACCGTTCTCCTGTGCCTGGCAGCGCTGGCGTTGGTGCTGTATCCGATCGTGTGGCTGGTCTCGGCGTCGCTGACTCCCGTCGAGGACCTGGTGGCGAACCTGCGCGCGCTCTTCCCGGGGCGCGTGACGGCCGACGGCTACGCGGGGGCGCTCGAAGGCGCGGGCGGCGAGTCGTTCTGGACGTTCCTCGGCAACTCGACGGTCGTGGCGTCCGGAGCGGTGGCCGGCAACGTGGTGTCGTGCTCGCTCGCCGCCTACGCGTTCGCCCGGCTGCGGTTCCGGCTGTCCGGGCCGCTGTTCGCGTTCGCGCTGGTCACGATCATGCTGCCGGCGCACGTCACGCTCATCCCGCAGTACGTGGTGTTCCAGCAGCTGGGGATGGTCGACACGTTCGTGCCGCTGGTCCTGCCCAAGGTGCTCGCGACCGACGCGTTCTTCGTGTTTCTGATGGTGCAGTTCATGCGCGGCATCCCGGGCGAGCTGGACGACGCCGCGAAGATCGACGGCTGCGGGCCGGTCCGCGCCTTCCGGTACGTGGTCCTGCCGCTGTCGAGGCCCGCGCTGGTGACGACGGCGATCTTCACGTTCATCTGGACCTGGAACGACTTCTTCTCCCAGCTGATCTACCTGTCGTCGACGGAGAACTACACGATCCCGATGGGCCTGAGGCTCTACATCGACCAGACGTCGTCGTCCTCGTACGGGCCCATGTTCGCGATGTCGGTGCTGTCGCTGGTGCCGATCGGGCTGTTCTTCCTGGCGTTCCAGCGGTTCCTGGTCGCGGGCGTGGCGACGACGGGGCTGAAGGGATGAGACGGCTGGAGGAGTTCGCGGACGTCCTGCTGCTCGGGCTGTTCGTGTTCGTCGCCTCCCTGCCGCTCGTGACGGCGTTCTCGGCGTTCGGCGCGGCCCGCGAGGTGCTGCGCGGAGACCTCCCCGTCGGCCGGTTCTGGACGGTGCTGCGCGTCCAGTGGGTGCCGGGCGTGCTCTTCGGTCTCGGGTGGGCCGTGCTCGTGCTCGACGTCCTCCTAGTGGTCACGGTGCTGCCCGCGCCATTGCCCGTTCGGGTGGCCGTGTTGGCCGCTTCGGCCGTCGCCGGAGCCTGGATGTTGTCGCAAACGTGTCTAGGTTGGCGCGGCGCATTGAAATTCGAAGCACCTCGGCTGATGCTGATGGCCGCGTTGGTGGTCGCCGGTGTGCTGGTGTGGGCCCTGCCTCCGCTGGCGCTGGTGATCGGCGGACCCCTGGCGCTGGCGGCCGAGCCTGCCCGAGAAGGGTGAGAGCGATGCGTGTTGCGCTGGTCGGTGCTCGGGGACATGGTGCGCGGCACGTGGACAACCTCGTCCGGCTCGGGCACGACGGGCTGGCGACGTTCGTGGGCGTGGTCGACGTGGCGGACGTGGACGTGCCCGTGCCGTCCTATCCGGACCTGACGTCGCTCGCGGCCGAGCTGCACCCGGAGGTCGTCGTGATCTCCTCACCGCCCTGGACGCACCGCGACCTCGCGCTGGAGGCGTTCGACCTCGGCTGCGACGTGCTGGTCGAGAAACCGGCCGTGCTGTCGGTGCCGGACTTCGAGGAGATCTCGTCGGCCGCGAGCGAACGCGGCCTCGTGTGCCAGGTCGGGTTCCAGACCCAGGGCACCGGCTCGTACCGGCGCCTCTGCTCGTTGATCGGCTCCGGTGCGTTGGGCGACATCACCGGTATCGGTGCCGCGGGCCGTTGGGTGCGCACGGACTCCTACTACGAACGGTCCGAGTGGGCCGGACGGCAAGGCGACGACGGCACGCTCGTGAACCCGTTCGCGCACGCTTTGCAGAACGCGCTGCTGCTCGCCGATGTCGAGGAACGAGCCGACATCGCTGTCGAGCTGGAGCTCTACCGATGCCGCGACACGATCACCGCGGACGACACGGCCTGTGTCCGGATCACGGCCGATGACGCGCCTCCGGTCGTGGTCGCCACCACGCTGTGCGCCACGACATCGTTGCCACCGGTCGTGTTGGTGCACGGGACGCTCGGGCAGGCCGTGTGGTGGTACGACGACGACAGGCTGACGGTCAACGACCACCGCATGGCCACACCGCCGAACGTCGACCTCCTGGAGAACCTCATCCGGCACCGGCAGACCGGCGAGCCCCTGGTCGCGCCACTGGCGGCCGCACGGGCGTTCACGCTGGTCGCCGAGCAGTGCGGCAAGGCCGACGTGCCGCTGCTGCCCGCCCGCCGGGTGGGGGACCGGGTGGTGCTCGACGGCATCGACGAGGTGGTCGTGCGGGCCGCCGAGAAGCTCGCCACCTTCGAGGAACTGGGCTGCGGATTCGGACGGTAGGGTGCCGCGCAGAACGCCGCGTCGGGGAGACTTGCGTTGAGCACCTACATCGACCTGAAGGACGTCCGGATCACCGGTTACGTCGCCATGGGCCTGATCGCGCTGGTCGCCGCCGAGTCGGTGTGGGGCACGGTCAACGACTGGCAGGGCGGCTCGTCGTCGTGGAGCTTCCTCGCCATCATGCTGGTCATCCCGGCGGGCGTGGCGTTCTTCGTGTGGTTCCGCGGCGTGACGCACAACGCCGAGGCGATCGCGTTGCACGGCGTGCGGACGGTGCCGCAGGTGTGGAAGGCAAGTGACCCGGCGCAGCGCGACGTGCCGTTCGCCGAGCGCGTGGCGAGCCCGTTGATCAAGCCCTGGCAGTACGGGTTCCTCGCCATGGTGGCCTGCGACGTGCTGGAGTCGTTGCTCCTCGACACCCCCGCCTACGTGGTGTTCTCGACGCTGTCGACCCTCTGCGCGATCGGCGCGGCCGGGCTCGCCTGCTTCCTCGTTCTCCGCATCTCGGTCATGCAGCAGCGGTTCGCGGTACCCCAGAGCAAGCGCCGCTGAACTGGGGTATACTTCAGCGTTGGTTGCGGTTTTGTGTTCGTGTATTCCACGCTCGCCGAACTTCAGTTGCGAGCGCTTCTCCTCCTTCGCGGTTGGGGCAGGCTCATGACCAACCACGGAGCGGCCGCACAGTGCGGCTCGTTCTTCAGTACGCAAGGAGAAGCAGTACATGGCTAACGGCACCGTCAAGTGGTTCAACGCCGAAAAGGGCTTCGGCTTCATCGCCCCCGAGGACGGCGGCGCTGACGTCTTCGTCCACTACTCGGCTCTCAACGGCAGCGGCTACCGCAGCCTCGAGGAGAACCAGCGCGTCACGTTCGACATCACGCAGGGCCAGAAGGGCCCGCAGGCGACGAACGTCAACGCTCTCTGACGTTGGTTTCGAAAACGCGGGGCTCCCTCCTGGGGGCCCCGCGTTTTCTGTTGTGATCACTGCGTTTCCCCTAGCCTGGCCCGATGCCGTTGCTCGGACCAGCCGATCCGCTGCCGCACGTGCCCCGGCGCGTCCTGGTCGCCGGCAACGCCGGATCCGGCAAGTCGACGATGTGCCGGCGCATCGCCTCCGCGCGTGACCTGAGGTGCGTCGAGCTCGACTCCCTGCACTGGGGGCCGCGGTGGACGCCCCGGCCGGAGTTCCTCGACGAGGTCCTGGCGTTCGCCGGCGAGGACCACTGGGTCACCGAGTACCAGTACAAGGCCGCGCGCCCGGCGTTGCTGGCCCGCGCGGACACCGTCGTGTGGCTCGACCACCGCTTCCCCGTCGTGATGGGCCGGTTGGTGGCTCGCACGATCAGGCGGCGCGCGGGCAGGGTGGAGTTGTGGAACGGTAACCAGGAATCGCCGCTGCGGTCGGTGTTCACGGACTCCGGGCACATCCTGCGGTGGGGCTGGAAGAGCTACTGGCGCAACCGGGCACGGGCGCTCGCCCTGGTCGACGAGGTCGTGGTCGTGCGGTTGCGCGGACAGGGTCAGGTGGAGCGGTGGCTCGCGGGGCCGCTCGCCTCGGTCGGACGGGAGCGTGCGCGGTGAGAACGGCTCTGGTGCTCGGCGGGACAGGCATGCTGGCCGGGTGTGCCGCGCAGCTCGTGGCGCGCGAGTGGCGGGTGGTGCTGCCTTCCCGCACGCAGCCGCTGACAGCCGACGACGGTCCCGGACGTGCCGCGCGGGCGTCGCTCACCCGCGGCCACCGCCCGACCTGGGTGCGCGCCGACTGGGCCGAGCCGGCGAAGCTCGCCACCGAGGTCGGCTACGAGCTCGAAGGCCACCCGGTGAACCTGCTCGTGGCCTGGGTGCATGCGAACTACCGCGTGGGTGTTCTCAACGCCGTGCGGCACCTTCTGGCAGAAGGAGCGCCGGTGGTGGAGGTGCACACGTCGGCGCCGGTGCCAGATCCCGTGCTGCCGCATCCGACGCAGCAGGTCCTGCTCGCGCACTTCGCTCACGACGCCACGCAGCGCACGAACCGCGCCGTGCTGGAGGCCGTCGAGCGGGCGTTGGACGGACGGGCGCCCTCGCTGCACCACGAGGACGCCCGCTGAGGCACTAGGGCTTCTCGATCTTCGCCCGGCCGATCTCTGCCTGCACCTTGATGCCCGCCGCCACGTTCACGAGCTGACGCACGACCACGTCCTCGTTGCGGATGTCGGCGATCTTCTGCTTGGTCTTCGCGACGAACGTGAACTCGGCCACCTGGGGCGCCTCGATCTCGGCGACCTTCTGGAAGTCCTTGCTGAGGTCCAGCACCACCTCGGCGCCGTCGAGCACCACCAGCTGGTAGTCCGACGGCAGCTCGGACGCGAAGCCCTTCTGGAACGTGCCGGCGACCTTGATGCCCTCGGCCGTCTCCTCGAAGTCGATCACCCCGTCAACGGGCGTGAAGACCGCTTCCCGGAAGTCGGCGGTGGCCTTCGCGGGCGCGGGAGCGGGCTCCGGGTCGGCCAGCGCGGGGGAGGCCGTGAGGGCGGCGGTCGCGAGCAGGACGGTGGCGATGCTCAGCAGTTTCGGCATGCCTTCGTTCGTACCTGCGGGCATCTGCAGCCGCTCGGTCAACTGCATCGCTCGATCGGGCGTTGAGCCTGTACGCTCCGCGCCGACGTCGGGGGGACGTGTGTTGTCTGGGGGACAATTCGATGAGCTCATTTGTCAGGCCCGCGCATGCCCTGGGCGTGGCGGCGACGGCCGCGATCGCCATCGCGGTGGCCGCCGAGGCCGTCGAGGCCGCGCTGGCGTGGACCTCCGCCTCGGCGGAGGCCGCCGAGGCCGCCTACGGGCTCTCGTCGCTCGCGCACGTCGCGGCGGGCATCGCGTTCGTCGCCTGGATGCACCGGGCACGCCGCAACGCCGACGCCATCACGTCGACGCACCACGCCCGCTGGACGAATCCCTGGGTGTTCGTGGGGTGGATCATCCCGCTCGCGAACGTGTACATCCCGTACGCGGTCATGCAGGACATCTGGCGCGGTTCCGACCGCACGCAGCCGACGGTCGGGTTGTGGCAGCGGCCCCTGAGCGGCCTCGTCCGGGCCTGGTGGCTCACCTACCTCGGCTCGACCACGCTCTCGGCCGTCGCTGAGCTGAGCGTGCCGGAGGACTTCGCGGGAACGAGCCCGCTGCGGGACGTCGCGGTGATGCTCACGATCGCGACCCCGCTCTCGGTCGTGGCCGCCGTGCTGGCCGGCCGGATGATCTGGCTCGTCAACGAGATGCAGGTCAGCGTGCCGAGCGCATCCCCCGCACCAGCAGCATGACCGACTCGCGCACCTCCGCCCGCGACCGCTCCGGCTGGAACACCTGCCAGTCCAGCGCGATCACGAGCAGGGTGCCGAACAACGCCGCCGACGCGGTGCCGACCTCCACGCCCTCCGGCAGGCGGCCCGCGTCGGACAGGCGCTTCATCTGACCGCGCACGATCGACACGATGTCGTCGCGCAGCAACGAGAGAGTGCCGTGCCATTGGCCCGGTGTGCGCCACAGCTCCGACACGAGGAGCTGGCCGAACGCCGGGTACTCGGCCCAGAAGCCGAGCATCTCGTCGACCAGCGCCTCCAGCGAGTCCTCGGACGCCTCGGCGGACCGCAGCCTGCCCGCGAGGATCTCCACGCCGTGGTGCAGCAGCGCTTCGACCAGGGCGTCCTTCGACGCGAAGTTGTAGTAGATCGTGCCCTTGGCGACGCCCGCCTCCGCGGCGATCTCGTCGACCGTCACCGAGGCCGCGCCGCGTTCGCCGACCAGCTTCAGCGCCGCGTCGAAGAGCTTCTGCTTCGTCGCCGTCGTCCGCGCGCTCACAGCACGAGCTCCGGCTTCAGCTTGGACGCTGTCCACACGCGCTGCTTGTAGGCCGCCACGGACGTCAAGGCTAGGGCTCCGACCAGCCAGGCGAGAAGGATCAGCGCGTCCTTTCCGACGCTGCCGAGGTCACCGCCGTACATGAGGTGCCGCAGACCGTCGACCGCGTAGCCCATCGGCAGGCCGTAGTGCAGCGGGTACAGCGGCACCGGGATCGTCTGCCACGGGAACGTGCCGCCCGCGCTGACCAGCTGCAGGATCAGCAGGATCAGGCCGAGGAACTTGCCGACCGCGCCGAACGCGGCGTTCAGCGCGTGCAGGATCGCCACGAACGTGAGGGACATCAGCGCGAGGAACCCGAACGTGCCGAGGGGGTTCGACGGCTCGATGTCGACCACGAACCGTACGACGGTGAACATCACGAGCACCTGCACGATGCCGAGGAGTGCGCCGGGAAGCCAACCGCCCAACGCGACCCTCAGCGCGGACTGACCCGCGGCGAGCGCACGGCGTGAGAGCGGGCGCAGCAGCAGGAAGAGCACGAACGCGCCGATCCACGTCGCGAGGCCCAGGAAGAACGGGGCGAGGCCCGCGCCGTACGTGGCGGCCTTCGTCTGGGACAGGCCGCGCACCGCCACCGGGTCGCCGATGGCCTGCGCGATCGCGGCACGGGTCGGGTCGTCCTGGTTCGGGATCTTGTCGACGCCGCCGGACAGGCCGGTGCTCAGGTCTGCTGCACCGGTCGCGAGCTGGGCGGCACCGTCCTTGAGCTGCGGCGTTGCGGTCGCCAGCTTCTGCACCCCGCCATTGAGCGCGGTGCCGCCGTCGTCCAGCTTCGCGATGCCGGCGGTCAGCGCGGGTGTCTTCGCCGAGAGCTGCTCGGCGCCGTCGGCGACCTGGTCCGCGCCGGTCGCGAGCTTGCGCAGGTCACCGGCCGCGCCCTGGACCTTGGTGTTGGCGTCGTCCACAGGCTTGCGGACCTGGCCGAGCGTGGTCATGACGTTCTGCACCTGCTCCTCGGTGAAGCCGAGGGCGCGCAGGCGGGTGGCGACGTCGCCGTTGAACTTGTCGAGCCCGCCGACCAGTTCCTGGGCCTTCGCCGCGTACGTCTCCGCCTCGCGCGCGGCGGTCTCGTTGCCGGTCGCGACCTGGCGGGCGCCGTCGGCGAGCTTCTTCGTGGCGTCGGGCAGCTGCCCGGCCTGGGCGCGCAGGTCGTGCAGGCCGTTGCTCAGCTGGGTCGCGCCGGGTGCGAGCTGCTGGACGCCGGTGTCGAGCTCGGTGATCTTGTCGCGCAACGTCGCGCTGCCGTCCGCGAGCTTCTTGGCGCCGTCCGCGGCCTTGGTGGTCTCCTGGCGGATCGTGGAGAAGCCGAGCAGCAGCTTGTCGGCGGCCTCGGTGGAGATCTTCGCGGTGACGGCCCTGCGGACCTCGTTCACGACCTGGTTCGCGATCGTGGAGCCGAGGTAGTTGTTGGCGTCGTTGGTGGTCAGGGTCAGCACGCCCTGGCGCGGCTTGTTCTGCTCGGCGGACGTGAGCGCCTCGGAGAAGTCCTCCGGCAGCGTCAGCGCGAAGATGAACTCGCCCTTGCGCACGCCCTCGTCCGCGTCGTCGACGACCTTCCAGTTGAACTTCTTGCCGTTGAGCAGCTCGTCGGCGACGTCCTTGCCGGCGTTGAGGTCCTTGGCGCCCTTGTCCTTCACGACCAGCGCGGCGGGGACGTTGTCGAGGTTCGCGTACGGGTCCTTGTTCGCGTACAGGTACAGCGACGCGTACAGCAGAGGCACCAGCGCCAGAGCCAGGACGGCGAGCTTGGGGAGCTTGCCGGAGGTGATCCGGCGCAGTTCGTTGAAGGCCATGCGAAGGGCGCTCATGCGGTGATCTCCATCTTGGTGTCGTTGTCCTCACCAAGGCGCGCGTGCGGAATGTCGAGGATGTGGGCCGAGGAGTTCGAGCACAGGACGACGACGGACCGCTCGGGGGTCACGTGGTCGCTCGCCAGTGCGAACCACTCGCGCGGGTTCGGGTGGTAGCGGTCAGGGCAGTCGAGGATCAGTGCCGTGACGCCGGGGCGTGAGGCGGCCAGTTCGAGCATCACCGCGCACCGGGTCTGCGCCGGGACGTGCTCGAAGCGCTTGTCCGCGTGCTCGTCGGCGGCGTGCTCGACCAACCAGTCGTGCACCGCCTTCTTGCCGGACGGCATGCGGTTCATCGCGAGCTCCTCGCCGACGACGGCCGCGAGCGTCAGCGACTCCTCCGGCTCGTTCACCTCGGGGGCGTCGACCAGGACGACGCGCTTGCGCAGCGTCTTCGCGTCCGGTGACACCTCGCCCGTCGAAGGCTTCATACGGCCGGAGAGGAGGAGGGCCAGCGCCGTGTGGCCGCCGCCCGGTTCGCCCGCGACCAGCGTGAGCTCGCCGGGCTTCACGGTCAGCGAAGTCGGCCGGAGCAGGGGACCATGGCCCCCGTTGACGCCTGCGCGACTTGCGTGGATCTCCACGGCCTTTACCTTCCTTTTAAACTGACCGGTCAGTACAAATTCTCGCGCAGACCTCTGCCGCTGGCAACTCGGACATAGGTCACCTAAGGGCGGACGCGGGGCGTACTTCCCAGACGGTCCACAGCGGCCGGTAGCCCTGGCGCGGCCAGAAGACGCTGCTCAGCGGGTTCGGCGGGTTGTAGTAGAGGTACGTGCCGACCGTGCCCATGCGATGCAGCTCCTGGTGGGCGTAGGCGAGAAGCTGCTGGCCAACGCCCGTGCCGCGGGCGCCCGGCAGCACGGAGACGCAGTTCACATAGCCCCAGCGGCCGCGCGGGAGCCTCGCCGCCGCGGCGGTGCCCGGTTCGGAGGACACGATCGCGCACTCGGCCAGGGCGACCGCGATGCCGTCGCGTTCGGCGAGCCAGATCGGGCTGGCGTTCTTCAGACGTTCGACGAGGGCGCGGCGCTTCACGATCGCCGCGTTGGGACGCACGATCGTGGAGCCGACGTAGGAGGAGTACTCCAGTTCGGCGAGCGACAGCTCCAGGACCGTTTCGAGGTCGTGTGGGGTGGCCCGGCGGATCGTGAGCGTGCGCGAGACGTGCTGTGCGGGCGTGCGCAGCCGTACGGCGAGCACGGACAGCGGCACCAGGCCGTGGTCGAGGAACGCCCGCGCGGCCTGGGTGTCGCGGCTCGGCCAGTGCACGACGCACGCCGTGTCGTCGCCGATCTCCTGCGTGTCGAGGTGCCGGCGGAAGCGCGTGAGCAGCGCGTCAACGCCCTGGGCGGTGCCGACCAGCGGCAGCATCTCCCAGACCTCGGCCGCCGACCACAGCCGCGTGGTCGAGTGCGGCTCGAAGCTCTGGTGGCTGACGACCCCGGCCACGCGCGTGCCGTCCGCCAGCGCCGCCGTGATGACGTGGCCGTCGGACGGCAGGTCGGTGGCGGGCGGGAGCAACGGGTCCAGTGCGGCGAACCGGGCTGACTGGGCCGCCACCAGTCCGCGTGCCGAGGTCATGGCACGTGAGATTACGACGTCAGGCGCGTGCGGAAGATCGCGGTGCCGGGGAAGAGCCTGCCGCGCAGCGGGCTCCACTGGCCCCAGTTGCGGGTGTGCCCCTTCGGCCACTCCGGCTCGACGAGGTCCTCGACCACGAAACCGGTGTTCGTGAGCGCGCGGACGTAGTCACCGAGCGTGCGGTGGTGTTCCACGTACGTGGCCTTGCCGTCGTCGTCCACCTCTACATAGGGCGTGCGGTCGAAGTACGACTGCGTGACGGTGAGTCCCAGCGGGCCGGGGTCGTCCGGGAAGATCCACCTCATCGGGTGGTTCACCGAGAACACCCAGGGCGCGCCGGGCCTGAGCACGCGGGCCAGCTCGCCGAAGACGTCCTGGACGTCCGCGACGAACGGCACGGCGCCGAACGCGCTGCACGCGGCGTCGAAGGAGTCGGTGCGGAACGGCAACTGGTCGGCGCTGGCCTGCACGAGCGGGACGTCGATGCCGGTCTCCGTGTTGTACGCGCGCGCGTGGCGCAGCATGCCCTCGGAGATGTCGAACGCCGTGACGTCCGCCTTGTTGTCCTTGAGCCAACGTGCGCACGGCGCACTGCCGCAGCCCACTTCGAGGATGCGCTGACCTGCGACTTCGCCCAGGTACCTGACATCTTCTTCTTTGACGCCCTCCGGGCACCACACGAAGTCGGCCGCGCCGAGGAAGTCACCGTGGGTCTGGTGGTAGTCGTCGGCGTCCGCGTCCCACCAGATCCGGTTCGCCACGCGCGACTCCGCGGCGTCCGCCCCGCGCTTGACGATCCCGGCGGTGCCGAGCGCTCGTTCCGCGCTCGCGTGCTGGTTGGACACACTGCTCCTTCACATGGGGGCTGGTTTGCTTGCGCGTCTCGCGGCCGCGTACGATATCGCGTGCGTAGTGGGTTAGTGCTGCCCATGATCCAAGACCGCCGGATTCCAGGTCGCTGCGACGCTGCGCGCGCACCACTACCAAGCCATCAATGCCAATCCGTACCGGAGCCACCTACCTAATGTCCACCGACACCACCACCGCCCCCGTTGCCGCTGCGCCCAAGCAGGTCGCGATCAACGACATCGGGACGGAGGAGGACTTCCTCGCAGCTATCGACAAGACGATCAAGTACTTCAACGACGGCGACATCGTTGAGGGCACGATCGTCAAGGTCGACCGGGACGAGGTCCTGCTCGACATCGGCTACAAGACCGAGGGCGTCATCCCCTCGCGCGAACTGTCGATCAAGCACGACGTCGACCCCAACGAGGTTGTCTCCGTCGGTGACGAGGTCGAGGCACTTGTTCTCCAGAAGGAGGACAAGGAAGGCCGCCTGATCCTCTCCAAGAAGCGCGCCCAGTACGAGCGCGCGTGGGGCACCATCGAGGCCCTCAAGGAGAAGGACGAGCCGGTCAAGGGCACCGTCATCGAGGTCGTCAAGGGTGGCCTCATCCTCGACATCGGCCTGCGCGGCTTCCTCCCCGCCTCCCTCGTCGAGATGCGTCGCGTCCGCGACCTGCAGCCGTACGTCGGCCGCGAGCTCGAGGCCAAGATCATCGAGCTGGACAAGAACCGCAACAACGTGGTCCTGTCCCGCCGCGCGTGGCTCGAGCAGACCCAGTCCGAGGTCCGCAGCGAGTTCCTCAACCAGCTGCAGAAGGGCCAGGTCCGCAAGGGCGTCGTGTCCTCGATCGTCAACTTCGGTGCCTTCGTGGACCTGGGTGGCGTCGACGGTCTCGTCCACGTCTCGGAGCTGTCCTGGAAGCACATCGACCACCCGTCCGAGGTCGTCGAGGTCGGCCAGGAAGTCACCGTCGAGGTCCTCGACGTCGACATGGAGCGCGAGCGCGTCTCCCTGTCGCTGAAGGCCACGCAGGAAGACCCGTGGCGCCAGTTCGCCCGCACCCACGCGATCGGCCAGATCGTGCCGGGCAAGGTCACGAAGCTGGTTCCGTTCGGTGCGTTCGTCCGCGTGGACGAGGGCATCGAGGGCCTGGTCCACATCTCCGAGCTGGCCGAGCGCCACGTCGAGATCCCGGAGCAGGTCGTGCAGGTCGGCGACGACGTCATGGTCAAGGTCATCGACATCGACCTGGACCGCCGCCGCATCTCGCTGTCGCTCAAGCAGGCCAACGAGGGCTTCACGGTCGACACCGAGTTCGACCCGACCCAGTACGGCATGGCCGCCGAGTACGACGACCAGGGCAACTACATCTACCCCGAGGGCTTCGACCCGGAGACCCAGGAGTGGCAGGACGGCTTCGACAAGCAGCGTGAGGAGTGGGAGCGCCAGTACGCCGAGGCGCACACTCGTTACGAGGCCCACATGAAGCAGATCCGCAAGGCCGCCGAGGCCGAGGAAGAGGCTTCGGCCGAGGGTGCGGGCAACTACACCTCCGGTGGCGACGCCCCGTCCACGTCCGTCGGCGCGCCGGCCCAGTCCGGTGGCACGCTGGCCTCCGACGAGCAGCTCGCGGCTCTCCGCGAGAAGCTGTCGGGCGGCATGTGAGTCGCTAGCTAGACCGCTTCGCGAAGGCCCCCGCACCCCGGTGCGGGGGCCTTCCGCGTTCGAGCACCGCGCCGTCACCTCACCTTCGGGTGCTCTTCGGCAGTGCCCCCAGGTCCACCCCTTCACTCTGTGGTGGAGGGCCAACCTCGTTGTGTAGGTTGACAAACCTATGCGTGGGAACAAGTTCTTCGTGGCACTGGGCGCGGTGGCGCTGACCTTCAGCGCGGCCTGCTCCACCGCTGTGCCGCAGACCCAGGCGCCGCCGCCGCAGATTCCGAAGATCACGCCTCCCACCACGCCCTCGCGGGTGCCGTTGATGGTGGATCGGGCGCTGCCGGACGACTGCGAGCTGATCGTGCCCGTCGACGTCATGAACGCGACGCTGGGGCAGGAGATCGAAGGCGAGCCGCGGATCATCATCGGCATCAAGGAACCCGGGATCGGCAAGACCGGCAAGGTCGACTGCTACTACGGCATTCCCGAGAAGAAGGGGCTGCCGGACGCCAAGATCGTCATCGGCCTGTCGACCTACGTCGACGACCTGACGGCCCGCACGCGCGTCGCGGAGAGCGTCGAGGCCGAGCGGGGCGAAGGAGCGAAGATCACCGAGGTCGACGTCGGCAAGCAGAAGGGGACGTTGATCGAGGCCAAGGACGAGCAGCTGCTGATCGGGTCGCTCGGCAAGTCGACGTTCGTCGTGCGCAACCGCAACAACTTCGTCCCCAAGGAGAAGCTCGTCGCGGTGCTGCCGGTGCTGGCGCAGCAGGCCATGACGCCGCCGGTCTGACGGCGAGGACGCGTCCACAGCGGACACCGGTGACCGCCCCGGCTAACCTGATCGGCATGCTGAGGGTGGGGTTGACCGGGGGAATCGGGTCCGGCAAGTCGACGGTCGCACGGCTGCTCGCCGCGAACGGCGCCGTCGTCATCGACGCGGACAAGCTCGCGCGGGAGGTGCTGGAGCCGGGCAGCGAGGGGCTCGCGGAGGTCGTCGAGGCGTTCGGCGAGGACGTGCTGAACACCGACGGCACGCTCGACCGGGCGGCGCTGGCGGCCAAGGCGTTCGCGACGGAGGAGGCCCGGCAGACGCTCAACGGGATCACGCATCCCCGCATCGGCGCGCTCACCGGGCAGCGGATGGCCGAGGCACCCGCGGACGCCGTCGTCGTGCACGACATCCCGTTGCTCGTGGAACGCGACATCGCGGCCGTGTACCACCTGGTGATCGTCGTCTACGCGGACGAGGAGACCCGGCTGGAACGGCTGGTCGGCAGCCGCGGCATGGACCGGCAGGACGCCGGGAACCGCATCGCCGCGCAGGCCACCGACGAGCAGCGCAGGGCCGTCGCCGACGTGTGGCTGGACAACAGCGGCGAGGTCCCGGACGTCACGAACCTGTGGGACCGCCTGGTGGGCTTCGAGAAGAACGTGCGCACGCAGACGTACGCGTCGGGTTCGCCGATCGTGGTGCCCTACGACGAACGCTGGCCCGCGCAGGCCCGGCGCATCGCCCGCCGGATCGGTCTCGCCGCCGGCGGACGGCACGTGGAGCACATCGGGTCCACGTCCGTGCCGGGGCTCGCCGCCAAGGACGTGCTCGACTTCCAGCTCGCCGTCGAGGACATGGAGACGGCCGACGGGCTCAGGGAAGCGTTGGCGCAGGCCGGTTTCCCGTACGTGGGGCCGCTCGAGGACACCCCGCGCGGTGAGGGCGACTGGAGCAAGCGCGTGCACGCGAGCGCGGACCCGGGACGGCGGGTGAACCTGCACCTGCGCGTCCAGGACGGGCCCGGCTGGCGGTGGGCCGTCGACTTCCGCGACTGGCTGCGTGCGGACGCGCAGGCCCGCGAGGAGTACGCCGCGCTCAAGCTGGAGCTGTCCCAGCGGTTTGCGGCCGACTCCACCGGGTTCGCGTACGGCGACGCGAAGGAACCGTGGATGGAGCAGGCCACCAAGAGGGTCCTGGCCTACAGGGGCGGCCAGGAGTCGTAGATGCCGTGCCACGTCAGCCACGACGTCAGGTTGTGGTTGACGTTGCTCAGCTCTTCGAGGGTGCGGTGGACCGTGCGCAGGGCCTGGTCGGCGTCGCCGGGGCGCAGCACGCGGCCCGCGACGGCGGCGGCGAAGTCCTCGCTGCGGACGATGCGGGCCACCGTGCCGCCGGGGACGGCGAGACCCAGCAGCAGGTCCGTCGTCTGCCAGTGGCGGTGGTCGCGTTCGACGCGCACGGCGGACAGCACGCTCGGGGTGCTGCGGGCGTGCCGCGAACGCGGGCGGTAAGTGGTCAGCCGCAGGCCCAGTTCGGGCATCAGCCAGGTGACCTCGGAGTCCGAGAACGGGTCCTCCGGGGTGGGATGCTCGATGCGCAGACCCCACCGTTCGACGTTGCACGAACTGAGCGTTCGCGAGCCACCGGACGAATAAGCGCGCACGCCCGAAATGGTGTCGACGACATCGACCAACTGAGGTGTAGTGACCGCTCCCACGCCGCCGAGCGTAGTCAAATAAGTGCTCGCAGTTACACGCCGGGTCGATTCGTTACGTCACGGTCAGATGACGACCACACTCTGTGTATCAACGCCAGGCGGTAGGACAACCCGAAGAGGTGAGCCACCTGACCACATCGTGACCGTGCGCTGAAATACCGGACACCGCCGAGTAGGTGGTCTCCAACGCCCATTGCGCGCGTTGCGGCGACACCAGGTCGTGCTGAACAGCGGAGATCAACTCGTCCGTGTCCAGAACGGTCACGCTGCGGCCCGTCCTGACTATCAGGTCGAGGTACAGATCGGTTGTTTTCCAGACACTCCCGATCGCGTTGATCTCCACGACGTCGACGTAGAAGTCGAAGTCGAGCTGGTGGCCTGGGTGCCAGGACTGCCGCGTCACGCGCAGGTTCAGCTTGGGCAGGAACCAGCTCTCGAAGTGGCTGATCTTGGGGTGGCCGGCGAGGGGCCGGAACATGTAGAGGCCCGTCGGCGTGAGCCGGAACTCGTCGACGCTCCTCAGCTGCCCCTTGGGGTCGGTGTTGCTCTTGGCGTCCAGGTCGAAGTACTCGATCTTCGGCGGATGGATGTGTGCCACGTCAGCGATACTGCCATCGCGGAGCGCCGCGGCCACTTAGGATGCCGCGCATGTTCGGGATCATCCGCCCCTGTCGCAACAGGATGGGCGCTGAGCTGCGGTCCGCGTGGCTGTCTCACCTCTGTGGAATGTGCCTGTCGTTGCGCGACGAGCACGGCCACCTCTCGCGTCTCGTCACCAACTACGACGGGCTGATGATCTCCGCGGCGGTGGAGGCGCAGTCCGTCGTGTCGCGACGGACTGCGGGGCCGTGTGCGTTGCGGGGTATGAAGTCCGCGGACGTGGCCATCGGGGACGGGGCGCGGCTGGCGGCGTCGGTGTCGCTGGTGCTGGCGTCGCTGAAGATCCAGGACCACGTGGACGACGGCGACGGGCTCGCCGGGCGCGTGGGCTGGGCCGGGCGTGCGGTCGCGCAGCGGTGGGCGAACAAGGGGTTGCGCACGGCGTCCGACCTCGGGTTCGACGCGTCGGTGATGGTGGACGCGGTGCGGCGGCAGCCCCTCGTGGAGGAGGCGGCGGGGCTCGGCAGTTCCGTGCTCGCCGTGACCGAGCCGACGGAGAGTGCGACGGGGTTCGCCTTCGCGCAGACCGCGGTGATCGCCGGCCGGCCGCAGAACGCCGAGCCGTTGCGCGAGGTCGGGCGGTTGTTCGGGCGCGTGGCGCACCTGATCGACGCGACCGAGGACCTGATGGAGGACTGCGCGTCAGGTGCGTGGAACCCGTTGGTGGCCACCGGAACGCCGGTCTCCGAGGCCCACCGGTTGTGCCTGGACGCCCTCACGGGGATCAAACTCGCCCTCGACGAGGTCGAGTTCGCCGACGGGCGGCTCGTGCACAAGCTGATGGTGCACGAGCTGGAGGAGTCGGTGATCCGGGTCTTCGGCAAGCGCCGGGACCCCTCCAAGCGCACCTGGTCGGATCCGGGCAGCGGGCTGTGGGCGTACCCGGCGCTGAACTGGCAGCCGCAGCCGCGCGGGTGCTTCGAAGGCTGCGGGGCGTTCCTCTACATGTGCGGGACCTGCCAGTTCTGCTGCCGCGACCCGTTCCCGGGGCCGTGCAGCGACAAGCGGCGGGAGAACCACTGCGACTGCGACTGCAGCGGGTGCGACTGCGACTGCTGCTGTTGCCCCTGCGACTGAGGGCTTCCGGGGGCTCTGACCTGCCTCAATCGGAAATTGTCAGACCCCCGGCGTAACGTGCTTCCCGTGGCTTTCGCAACCGAGCTCCCGCCAGAGGAAAGCACCGTCAAGGCGCACTCCGAGCACCGTCCCGTCGGCGACATCGTCCGCACCGACGGGCAGTTCCGCGTGGTCAGCGAGTACCAGCCCGCGGGTGACCAGCCCGCGGCCATCGCCGACCTCGAACGGCGGGTGCGCGCCGGCGAGCGCGACGTCGTGCTGCTCGGCGCCACCGGTACCGGCAAGTCGGCGACGACGGCGTGGCTGGTCGAGAAGCTGCAACGCCCCACGCTGGTGATGGCGCCGAACAAGACGCTGGCGGCGCAGCTGGCGAACGAGCTGAAGGAGCTCTTCCCGCAGAACGCGGTGGAGTACTTCGTCAGCTACTACGACTACTACCAGCCAGAGGCGTACATCCCGCAGACGGACACGTACATCGAGAAGGACTCCTCGATCAACGAGGACGTCGAGCGGCTGCGCCACTCCGCCACGATGTCGCTGCTGACCCGGCGCGACGTCATCGTGGTCGCCTCGGTGTCGTGCATCTACGGCCTGGGCACGCCCCAGTCGTACCTCGACCGCTCGATCCCGCTGGAGACGGGTGTGGAGGTCGACCGGGACGCGTTCCTGCGCCTGCTGGTCGACGTGCAGTACACCCGCAACGACATGTCGTTCACCCGAGGCTCGTTCCGCGTGCGCGGCGACACGGTGGAGATCATCCCGTCGTACGAGGAGCTGGCCGTCCGCGTCGAGTTCTTCGGCGACGAGATCGACAAGCTCTACTACCTGCACCCGCTCACCGGTGACGTGGTGAAGGAGGTCGAGGACCTCCGCATCTTCCCGGCCACGCACTACGTGGCGGGCCCGGAGCGCATGGAGCGCGCCATCCGCGACATCGAGGCCGAGCTGGAGACGACGCTCGCCCAGATGGAACGCCAGGGCAAGCTGCTGGAGGCCCAGCGCCTGCGCATGCGCACCCAGTACGACCTGGAGATGATGAAGCAGGTCGGCTTCTGCAACGGCATCGAGAACTACTCGCGCCACATCGACGGCCGCGGCGCCGGCACCGCCCCCGCCACCCTGCTCGACTACTTCCCCGACGACTTCCTGATGGTCATCGACGAGTCGCACGTGACCGTCCCGCAGATCGGCGGCATGTACGAGGGCGACGCGTCCCGCAAGCGCAACCTCGTCGAGCACGGCTTCCGCCTCCCGTCGGCGCTCGACAACCGCCCGCTGACGTGGGAGGAGTTCGCCGACCGGATCGGCCAGGTCGTCTACCTCTCCGCCACCCCGGGCCCGTACGAGATGGGCCAGGCGGGCGGCGAGTTCGTCGAGCAGGTCATCCGCCCCACGGGCCTGATCGACCCCGAGGTGGTCGTGAAGCCGACCGAGGGCCAGATCGACGACCTGGTGCACTCCATCCGCGAGCGCGCCGAGCGGGACGAACGGGTCCTGGTCACCACCCTGACCAAGAAGATGGCCGAGGACCTCACCGACTACCTGCTCGAACTGGGCATCCGGGTCCGCTACCTCCACTCCGAGGTCGACACGCTCCGCCGGGTCGAGCTGCTCCGCCAGCTCCGCCTGGGCGAGTTCGACGTCCTGATCGGCATCAACCTCCTCCGCGAGGGCCTCGACCTCCCCGAGGTCTCCCTGGTGGCGATCCTCGACGCCGACAAGGAAGGCTTCCTCCGCTCCGGCACCTCCCTGGTCCAGACGATCGGCCGTGCGGCCCGCAACGTCTCCGGCGAGGTCCACATGTACGCCGACAAGATCACCGACTCGATGCGGCACGCCATCGACGAGACCAACCGCCGCCGCGCCAAGCAACAGGCCTACAACGCCGAACGGGGCATCGACCCGCAGCCGCTGCGCAAGAAGATCACCGACATCCTCGAAGCCGTCTACTCCGAGGCGGAGGACGAGGTCCCGGTGGGCGGCTCCGGCCGCAACGCCTCCCGCGGCAAGCGAGCCACCGGCGAGGGCGGCCGCTCGTCCGGCGTCGTGGCCTCGCACGAGCGGGCAGGCATGGCGCGGTCGGAACTGGCCGACCTGGTGCAGTCCCTGACCGACCAGATGATGAACGCGGCCCGAGACCTCCAGTTCGAGCTGGCGGCCAGGCTGAGGGACGAGATCCAGGACCTGAAGAAGGAACTGCGAGGCATGGACGCGGCCGGCGTCAAGTAACACCCGGGCCGCCGCTTTCCTTGGAACGCAACAACTTCAACGGGTGTGGCCCAACCATCGCCGCTTCGTGACGATGGAGATCGGGGCCTGACTTCGCACCGGAAGCCAGGCCCTGATCTCTTCGCGCACGCGGCCAAGTCACGCAGGCACGCCGCCACGCCTCACGCGGACACCCTCGCCCGATCTGCCCCTGCCGCTCTCGCCTCGACCTCGCAGCTCCTGCCTCCTCGCCCGCCCTCGCTCCGGCTTGCCCTGCCAGCTCTCGCCTCTGCCGCCGCCGCCCCGTCCTGCCCTTACGCCACTCCCGTTCTCACCCCGTCCCCAATACCCCTGCCCTAACCCCGCTCCGCAACGTGATCTTGTGCGTCCACTGTGGAGGCATCCGCACGGCTCGACCTGAAGCCTTCATCCCGCACCCGCAGAACGTCCGCCACTGCCCTCGGGTGCGGTGGGTTAGATCGGTGAACGCGGTGCGTAACCTTGGCGCCGCATAACGATTTGCGCCGCCGCCGTAAATCGCCCTCTGGGGTGAGATGTGCGCGGACTGCTTTCGTCAGGGCTCATTGCGGCCATGATCTCGGGGTGGATGTGGATTCCCACCTCGCTGCGGTGGAGCAGGCGTTGATCGCCGTGCGGCGCAGTCAGTCTCGTCGGGCCCTGGCGGAGTTGGCTGTTCCGGCGTTCGACGTGCTCGATGTCGTCGAGGCCGCTGAACGGGCCGGCGCGCAGGCGACCGTTTCCAGTGTGGCGCTGGCGTTGCACGTCGATCAGCCGCGGGCCAGCAAGCTCGTCACCAGTGCCGTCGAGGCCGGGTTGGTGTCGCGGGTGGCGGACAAGGCGGACGGGCGGCGGGTGTTGCTCGTGCGGACGGCGCGGGGGCGTGCCACGTCCGCTGAGCTGCACCGGGCTCGGCAGAGTGCCTGTGCGGTGGCGATGGCGGACTGGAGCGAGGAGGAGCGGGTGGAGTTCGCTCGGTTGTTCACTCGCTTCGTGGCCGTGTTCGGTGGGCGATAATCGTTGCTGTGACACTGGATGAGTTGATCGTCTACTGCGCGGCCAAGCCTGGCGCCGAGGAGACGTATCCGTGGGGCGAGGCCGAGTTGGTGTGCAAGGTCGGCGGGAAGGCGTTCGCCTTCATCGGGCTCGACGTGCACACGGTCGGGCTCAAGTGCGGCGCTGACGCCGAGGCCGCCGCCGTGTGGCGGGAGCGCTTCCCCGAGGACGTGACCATCAGCGGGTACGTCGGGCGGTACGGGTGGAACACCGTGGCGCTCAAAGGGGCTGTGCCGGACGACGACCTGTTGGAGCTCGTGGACGGCTCGTACGAGGCCGTCGTCGCGCGGCTGCCGAAGAGCAAACGGCCCTAGCTGTCTTCTGGCTGGAGGATGCCGAAGATGTTCTGCTCGGTGTCCTTGTAGTACGCGAGCACGCCCACGCCCGGCATCTTGTCCTTGGGCAGGGCCACTGTGCCGCCGTTGACCTCGATCGCGGCGATGGTGGCGTCGATGTCCACGACGCTGATCGTCATGACGTAGCCGTGGACGGGTGCGTCCGGCGCCGGGTCCGGGCCGCGCCGGGGGAGCAGGCCGCCGTTGACGCCCGCCTGTTCCTCGTCGCCGGTGACGACGGTCCAGTAGGGGATGTCGCCCCACTGTTCGATCTTCCAGCCGAAGACCGAGGTGTAGAAGTTCCGCGCCCGCTCGGGATCTGCGGCGTGGATCTCGAAGTGCACTGGACGTGACATGAGCGGCAGGCTACTCCGGACAGTGGTTGTCCGCATTGGGTCTTACCGTGCTGTCATGGCAATCGGAATCCAGGTCACGATGGACGCGGCGGACCCCGGGAAGCTCGCTGCTTTCTGGGCGGAGGCACTCGGTTACGTGGTGCAGCCGCCGCCTCCCGGGTTCGACTCGTGGGAGGACTTCGCCGTCAAGAACAACATCCCGTTCGAGTCGGTCAACGACTATTCGGCGATCATCGACCCCGAGGGCGGCGGCCCGCGGTTCTTCTTCCAGCGCGTGCCCGAGGGCAAGACCGCGAAAAACCGCCTCCACCTCGACGTGAACGCCGGGCTGGAGGCGGTTGACCGGCTCGTCGGCCTCGGGGCCACCAAGGTCCAGGAGTTCAACGACGCCAAGGGACATTGGGTGGTGATGCTCGACCCCGAGGGCAACGAGTTCTGCGTCCAGTGATGCCTAGCTGGTGATGTCCTTCGTCTTGAACTGGCGCGCGGCGAGCAGCGTGAAGACGCCGCCGTAGACGAGCGCGGAGAACGTGCCGCGGGTCATCTCCGACCAGTCGATGTCGGTCGAGAGCAGGTCCGCCCACGCCATCGCGTAGTGCGTCGGCAGGTAGTTGCGCAGGTCCCCGAGCGGCTCGATCTGGTCGAGGATCTGCGACACGATCGAGACGAGCACCGTGCCGCCGACCGCGCCGAGAGGTGCGTCGGTGGACACGGACAGGAACATCGCGAGGCCCGCGACCCAGAACAGGTTGATCGAGATGTAGACGACCGCGAACGCCATGGCGAGCACGCCGTCGCCGAACGGGGCCGCCTCGCCGGTCGGGCTCACCACCTCGCCCGTGCCGTACCAGACCACGCCGACGGCCAGGGCGACCGCGGGCAGCAGGGCCAGGGCGAAGACGCTCAGGATGCCGCTGCTGATCGCCTTCTGGCGCAGCAGGCGGTGCCTCGGGATCGGTGCGGCGAGCAGGTACTTGAGGCTCGACCACGACGCTTCGGACGCGATCGTGTCGCCGAAGAACAGCGCCACGATCATCGGCAGCAGGAAGCTGCTGCTCACGAACAGCGTGAGCACCACGAAGTTGATGCCGCTGGCGGTCGCGAGGTCCACGAACCCGCCGGAGCGGCGGTTCGGGTCGGACGACCCGATCTCGAAGCTGATCACGAGGATGAACGGCAGCAGCACCAGGAAGCCCAGCACGAGCTGGGTGCGGCGGCGGCGGATCTGGCGCTGCAGCTCCACGAAGATGCGCAGCGTGCGGCGCGCCTTGTAGCCGGCGGCGGAACCGTCCGGGGCCACCTCGGTGTGCTGCTTGGCGGCGGCGTCGGTGAGGTCGGTGAGCGCGCCTGGGTCGGTGTGGACGCCGTTGTCGTTCACGTCGTCACCTCCTTCGGGGCCGGAGCCTTCGTGCGGTTCGGGTTGGCTGTGAGGACCGTTCGCACCAGCGGCATGTCCTCGGCGGGCCCGAAGTTGTCGGTGTCGCCTGGGATAATTGAGTCAAGGGGTCCCCCTTCGCCGGCCAGCAACGTGCGCTCGCTCGACGAGGGGACCTCTGCCTCGGCGTGGGTCTCGGCGGTGGCGGAGGCCGCCGCCATCAGGAAGTCATTCACCGACCAGCTCCAAGAACGCGTCTTCCAGCCTGCGTCGCGGGCCCGCCTGGTCCACCGCGATCCCCGCCGCCACCAGGGCGGTGAGTGCCGCGGCGCGCGGGACGCCGTTCATCGACGCGTGCACGGCACCCTCGTCCTCGTGCACGTCGTGCACGCCTTCGAGGCCCCGCAGGACATCCGCCGCCTTCGAAGGGGAGTCGACGCGGAACGTCGCCTCGCCGCCTCCCGCCGCGATGTCGGACACCTCGCCCGCGGCGACGAGCTGGCCCTTGTGCATCACGACCACGTGCGAACAGGTCTGCTCCACCTCGGCCAGCAGGTGCGACGACACCACGACCGTGCGGCCCGCCGCGGCGTAGCGGCGCAGCACCTCGCGCATCTGGTGGATCTGGGGCGGGTCGAGACCGTTGGCAGGCTCGTCCAGGATCAGCAGGTCCGGCAACCCCAGCATCGCCTGCGCGATCGCGAGCCGCTGCCGCATGCCCTGGCTGTACGTGCGCACGCGCCGGTGCACCGCCTTGCCCAGGCCCGCGATCTCCAGCGCCTCGTCGAAGTGCGCCTCCTCCACCGGACGGCCCGTCGCCGCCCAGTACAGGCGCAGGTTCGCGGCACCCGAGAGGTGCGGCAGGAAGCCCGACCCCTCGACGAACGAACCGATGCGCGACAGCACCGGCGCACCAGGCGTCACCTTGTGGCCGAAGACCCGGATGTGGCCCTCGGACGGGTGGATCAGACCCATCACCATGCGCAGCGTCGTGGTCTTGCCGGCGCCGTTCGGGCCGAGCAGACCGAGCACCATGCCGTGCTCGACGCGGAACGACAGGTCCGTCACGGCCTTCACGCCGCCGGGATAGGCCTTCGTGAGGTTCGAGATGACCAGCGGCACGTCCGCGAGGTCCGGGTCCGAGTCCTGCGCCATGCGGCGGCGGAACATCGCGATGATGCCCGCGCCGATCAGCACCAGCAGCGCGACCACGATGCCCCACAAGGCTTCCATCGGGAAGCCCTCGGACACGTTGCGGCCCGGCACCACCGGCACCGAGATCTCGTCGGACGCCAGCGAGATGCGGTACGCGGCGGGCTGCTCGGCGTTCGCGAACGCCTGGTCCGTCGTCGAGACGACCAGCGCCAGCTTGTGCTCGGCCTCCACCGGGCGCACGGCACCCGGCAGAGTCACGGTCACCTCGGCCGCCGAGCCGTCCGGCGGCAGCGCCACCCGGAACGGCGCCACGATCGAACCCGGCAACGTGCGGGTGCCGTCCGCGGAGACGTCGTAGAGCTTCGCGTACAGGATCGCCTCGCCGGTGTTCTGGTCACCGCGCGCGACCTTCAGCCGCACCGTCGACGAACCCGTCAGCAGCACCTGCGAGGTCAGCTCCTCGGACGTGAACACCGCCGCCTGGCCCGGCATGTCGAGC
Organism: Lentzea sp. CA-135723; assembly: GCF_050936595.1. Classification (NCBI taxonomy): domain Bacteria; kingdom Bacillati; phylum Actinomycetota; class Actinomycetes; order Pseudonocardiales; family Pseudonocardiaceae; genus Lentzea; species Lentzea sp. CA-135723. Next base: position 206,971 of record NZ_JBNJMK010000002.1, read on the forward strand.
GACAGCCGCGACGAGATCGCCGACGACCGCGACAACGCCGAACCGAGGCCCGGCAGGTTGCTGATCGACGCCGGGTTGCCGCCCGCCGGGTTCACCGCGACCTGCTCGCGCCCGGTGAGCTTCAACGTCTTGCGCTCGGTCGGGGAGCCGCCGGTGAGACCGGGATACGCCGGCGCGACGACCGTGCGCAGCGACGGCTGGCCGGACGAGCGGAACGCGCCCTGCACCGTGTACTCGAAGCCCGTGCCCGGGTCGGTTCCCTTGCCGCGCAGGTGGAAGTCCATCCAGTCGGCGATTTCGCCGCGCAGCGCGGTACCGGGGTTGCCGCCGTCGTGGCCGCCCGCGTACCAGACCATCTTCACCGGGCCGCCGGCCGCGGAGATCTGCCGCGCGGTCGCGTCGGACTGGTCGAGGCCGAACAGGGTGTCCTGCTCGCCCTGCACCAGCATCGTCGGCTGCTTGATCTGGTCCGTCACCGCGACGGGCGACGACTTGCGCAGCAGGTCGAGCGTCTGCTGCGACGCACGGCCGGTCGTGGCGACCTCGGTGTACGCGGCGCACACCTCGGGGGTGAAGCGGCCGCACGCGCCGTTCGACGGCGTCGGCGGCTGCTGGCCCTGGCCACCGGAGTTGCCGCCGGGCTGCTGCTGCGGTGCCTGCACGGAGTTCTGGTTCGACTCCCGCTGTCCCTGCTCCGGCGCGTCCCCCGTCGGCGACGACAGGTCGATCGACGTCATGCCCGCCGAGAAGAAGATGCCCGCCCACGACCGCTTGAAGACGCCGTCCTCACCGAACGCCGTGGCGGACGGGGTCGCGTCGTCCCGCGGTGTCGCGAGCGCGGAGTTGGGCAGCAGCGACTGCGCGAGGTCGTTGTACGTGATGACCGGCACGAGTGTGTCGACGCGCTTGTCGACGCCCGCGAGCAGCAGCGACAACGCACCGCCGTACGACGCGCCTGTCACGCCCACGCGCGGGTCGCCGCCGCTGTCCTTCTGGACCTCGTCACGTGTGCCGAGGAAGTCGAGGAGCTTCTGGGCGTCGCGGACCTCGCGGTCGATCGAGTTCAGCGCGATCTGGCCCGTGCTGCGGCCGAAACCGCGCGCGGACCACGTCAGCACGACGAAGCCGCGCCGGGCGAACTCCTCGGCCTGCGTGTGCACGCTGCGCAGACTGCCGCCGAAGCCGTGCGCGAGCATGATCGCGGGCGCGGGCGTCTGCTGGGGGAGGTAGAGGCGTGTCTCGATCGTCACCGTCTGAGCGCTGTCAGGGCTCTCAGGTGCGTCGATGTTCGCTTCTTTGAAGGAAACGGCTACGGGGTCGTCTCCGGATCGAGTGAAGTACACGCCGCCTGCGACGACGGCGAGTACCACGATCAATGCGGGGATCGTCCACCTGCCGCGAAGGCGGGAGAGGCGGGACACGTCGATGACGATATGCGAGTTTTGCTGAGAACCGCCTGTCGGGATGGCGTGCCGGTCTCAGGTTGAGTGGATCTTCAGCGCGGCTTCAGGTACGCGCACGGACGTCTCGGGCGTTATTCCCGTTGCGCCTGGTTGCGTGGGTCTGCTCACCCTGAGTGGCGCTAAGCGCCGTTCATGGAGCATCATATTCACGCAGCATGGAGGGGAGTACTCCCTAAGCGGCGGTGTCGTCAGTACGGATCTCAGTGTCGAGGTCCCGGTGCCGTCGGTCGTTCGAGAGATCATCTCGGCGGCGGAGGAGACCTCCGGGTGAATTTGGCGTGCGCTGAGAATCCCGGAGGTATGAGTTGTGAACGTCCCCGCATGGTTGTGGCTCGCGACGATCGGTGGTCTGCTCGTCCTGCTCGCTGTGGATCTCGTGATCGTCGATCGAAAGCCCCATGAGGTGACGATCGGTGAAGCCGCCCGCTGGGTGGTCTTCTACGTGGCGGTGGCCGCCCTCTTCGGTCTCGGCATCTGGTACTTCTCCGGTGGTCAGTACGCGACGGAGTTCTTCGCGGGGTACATCACCGAGTACTCGCTGAGCGTCGACAACCTGTTCATCTTCTTGATCATCATGACGACGTTCAAGGTGCCCGCGATCCACCAGCACAAGGTGCTGCTGGTCGGCATCGTGCTCGCGCTCATCATGCGCGGCATCTTCATCGCGGCCGGCGCGGCGCTCATCAGCCAGTTCAGCTGGGTCTTCTTCATCTTCGGCGCGTTCCTCATCTACACCGGCTGGCAGCTGGCGCGGGAGAACCACGACGAGGAAGAGGAGTACAAGGAGAACCTGATGCTCCGCATGGTGCGCAAGGTCTTCCCGGTGACCGACGACTTCCACGACTCCAAGTCGTTCATCAAGATCGACGGCAAGCGCTTCGTGACCCCGATGTTCATCGTGATGGTCGCGATCGGCTCCACCGACCTGCTCTTCGCGCTCGACTCGATCCCCGCGATCTTCGGCCTCACCAAGGAGCCGTTCCTGGTGTTCACGGCCAACGCGTTCGCGCTGATGGGCCTGCGCCAGCTGTACTTCCTGCTCGGCGGCCTGCTCGCGAAGCTCGTCTACCTGTCGATCGGCCTGTCGGTCATCCTCGGCTTCATCGGCGTCAAGCTGATCCTGGAAGCCCTGCACACCAACAACCTGCCGTTCCTCAACGGCGGCGAGCCGTTCCACGTGCCGACCATCGGCATCGAGGTCTCGCTGTCGGTGATCATCGGCGTGCTGGCGATCACGACGATCGCCAGCCTGTGGAAGGTGAAGCGCCACCCCGAGGCCGCGAAGCACGTCGGGGCGGACGCCGGCCACTAGTGGCGCGCCCCAGAACGTCGGCGAGGTGATCCACGCCCAGCAGGGCACCTCGCGGCACCGCCCCCACGCCCCCGTACAACCAGTACGAGGACGTGGGGGCGGTGCCGCGATGCACCCGTCTGACCGCGAATTCCCCCGGCAACGTTCTGGGGCGCGCCACTAACCGATCGCGACGCCGTTCTGGTAGACGGCGCGGACGGCCTGCCTGAGCGTTCCGGCCTTCACGTGCTGCTCGGCGTCGCCCTCCACGAGCACGAGATCGGCGAGCTTGCCACCGGCGAGCTCGCCGAGGTCGTTTCCGAGGCGCATCAGGTCGGCGGCGGACTGGGTGCTCGCGTAGAGCGCCTCCGCCGGGGTCATGCCGTACTCGACCATGAGCGTGAGCTCGGTGAGGTTGTCGCCGTGCGGGCCGACGCCGGAGTCGGTGCCCATCGCGATCTTCACCCCGGCCTGGTGCGCCTTCTGGAACGCCTGGAAGTGCTGCGCCACCACGGCTTTCGCCTTCTCCATGATGACGTCGGAGATCGCCACGCCCGCCTTGGCCTGGTCGATCACCATGCGCGGCGCCATCAGCGTCGGCACGAGCCACGTGCCGTTCTTGATCATCTCCTCGACGCCCTCGTCGGTGAGGAAGACGCCGTGCTCGATGGACCGCACGCCGTTGCGCACGGCCGTGAGGATGCCGTCGCCGCTCATGGCGTGCGACATGACCGCGATGCCGGCGGCGTTGGCCTCCTGCACGATCATCGCGATCTCCTCGTCGCGGAAGTGCGCGTGCCGGGGGTTGCTGCGCGGGGACATCACGCCGCCGCTGGACGCGATCTTGATGATGTCGGCGCCGTGCCGGACCAGCGTGCGGATGACCTTGCGCAGCTCCTCCGGGCCGTCGGCGACGGTGTCCGGCAGGCCGGGGTGCAGCGGCGGTGAGATGTGGGCGCCGCACTGCATCCAGTCGTCGTTGTGGCCGCCGGTCTGCGACACCATGTTGACCGCGATCTGCATGCGCGGCCCCTGGACCAGCCCGCGCCGCACCGCCTCGGCGACACCGAGGTCGGCGCCGAGCGCGTCGCGCACGGTCGTGATGCCGCACTGCAGCGTCGCCTTCATGTTGCCGATCGCCTCGTAGAACGGCAGCGAGAACGGCGTGTTCAGCGACCGCACCAGGTCGGCGCCGCTGAACATGAAGTGCACGTGGCAGTCGAACAGTCCCGGCAGGATCGAGTGACCGGTCGCGTCGACCTTGGTGTCGCCGTCGAGACCGATGCCGACGTCGACGATGCGGTCGCCTTCGACGACGACGTCGCCGGGCTCGAACGCCCGGCCGGTGAAGACCCTGCCCCCAGAGAACACGATGCGCGTCATACGCGGGAATCTATGCGGCGAGTCAATTTTTGTGATCGGTCAACAAACAACTCTGAGCTTTGCTAACAAGTTCTGTTAGCGTCCACGCCGTGCGCCCTGACGACCTGCAGCTGCTCACCACGCCCGGCACCGTCGCCGTGTCCGGAGACTTGGTGCTGGTCAGCATCACCACGCCCGACCTCGAGAAGAACACTTACCGGGGCGGTCTGCACCGGGTGTTCCCCGACGGAAAGACGACACCGTGGACGCACGGTGATCGTGACAACGCACAGCGCATTTCTCCGGACGGCCGACTCGTCGCGTTCCTGCGCGTCAGCGGAAAGTCGAAGCCGCAGATCTACGTCGTCCCCGTGGACGGCGGCGAACCGCGGCAGCTCACCGACCTGCCGCTCGGCGCCGGCGCCCCGGTGTGGTCGCCGGACTCGTCCCGGCTGGTGTTCGTCGCCCGCGTGCCCGAGGAAGGCCGCTACGGCACCACCGACGACGGCCCCGAGGCCGAGGCGCCGCGCCGCATCACGCGCCTCGACTACCGCGTCGACGACGTCGGCTTCCTGGGCGACCGCCGCCCGCGCCTGCACGTCGTGACGCTCGACGGCGACGTCTCGGTCGTGACCGACGGCTCGTACGACGTCTCCGACCCGGCCTGGCTCGACGCGTCGACGCTGGTGTTCGTGGCGCCGCGCGACCTCGGCGTCGTGGAGACGCTGCACTCCGACCTGTACTCGATCGCCGTCGCCGACGGTGCGCCGTCGCTGCTGGTGCGCGGCGCCGGCGAGGTCGCGATGCCGTTCGTCGCGGACGGCTCGTTGTTCTGGCTGGGCACGGAGTTCACCGGCATCGACGGCGTGGCCCGCAACCTCGGCCTGTGGAAGTCTGGCTTGGACGGTTCCGCGGCCCAGCGGCTGACCGACGTCGAAACCGTTGACGTGGAACGTCTTTCCGGCCCGCCCGTCGCCGACGCGTCCGGCGTTCTGCTGGTCGTGCGCAACCGCGGCGCCCTCGAACTGCGCCGCATCCCGTTCTCCGGCGGCGCGGGAGAGGTGCTCGCCGGCGAGAACGCGGTGATCCGCTCGTTCGCCTCCGACGGGTCCACTGTGGTCGCCGTGGTGTCCACTCCGGACAACGTCGGGCAGGTCGAGTTCGTCGGAACCGGTGTGCGCACGGCGTTCCCGTCCGTCGCCGCGCGCGAGGTCGTGGAGCTCACCGGCGCCGCCTCCGACGGCTACCCCGTCCACGGCTGGCTGGTCCTGCCCGAGGGCGAGGGCCCGCACCCGGTCGTGATGGCGGTGCACGGCGGCCCGTTCATGTACCACAGCTGGGGCTTCTTCGACGAGGCCCAGGTCTACGCCACCGCGGGCTACGCCGTGGTCCTCCCGAACCCGCGCGGCTCGGCGAGCTACGGCCAGGCCCACGGCCAGGCCGTCGTCGGCAAGTTCGGCACCGTCGACGTGGACGACGTCCTGTCCCTTTTGGACGTCGCGCTGGAGCGTTCCGACCTGGACGCCGACCGAGTGGGCATCATGGGCGGCTCCTACGGCGGCTTCATGACCTCCTGGCTCTCCGCCCACCACGGCGAGCGCTTCAAGGCGGCCTGGTCCGAACGCGCGGTCAACGCCTGGGACTCGTTCGGCGGCTCGTCCGACATCGGCTACTTCTTCGCCGACGCCTACTGCGGCCCCGACCCGGAAGCCCAGCGCGCGATGTCACCACTGACCTACGCCGAGAAGATCAACCTCCCGTTCGCCGTCGTCCACTCCGAGCAGGACTGGCGCTGCCCGCTGGAACAGGCGCAGCGGATGTTCGTGGCGCTGAAGCGGCGCGGCGTCGAGACGGAGATGCTGATCTTCCCGGGCGAGGGGCACGAGCTGACCCGCTCGGGGCAGCCGCGGCACCGCAAGCAGCGCTTCGACGCGGTGCTGGAGTGGTGGGGCCGCCACCTCAAGGCCTGACCCCGCTCGTCCTCCTGGGCTGACCGACGACCGGGTCAGCCCAGGAGCGTGTAGTTCAGCTCCTCGCACACCCGCGCCAACGGCAGGTCGAGCCCGGGATGGTCCAGCGGCAGCAGCACGTCCGGCGCCGCCGGCAGCCCGGAAGCCCCAGGCGGATCCCACAGGCAGATCGCAGGGTCACCGGAGTCCATCGACGACCGGTACCAAAGCCCGTCCAACTCCGGATAGGCCGCTCGGATCGCCCGCGACCATGCCTGCGTCACCAGCTTCGGCCCGGTCGAGATCTCCTGCGACGCACCGACCCGCGTAGGCCACAGCCCACCCAGGTCCAGCAGTCGAAGAGTGCGCCGGGGCCGCAGCACCACCAGAAAAGGCGAGCGGGTCCGGCGGTCCACGATCGAGGTGGCCTGGAAGACCTCGGCGATCGACGTGCGGACCGAGAGGCCGAAGTACAGGACGCCGTTCTCGTGGTCCTGGACCGGGGAGCCGTCCGGGGCCGGTTGTTGTGCGTCGAAGCGGGCGTGGGGGAGCGGGCCCGTGTAGCGGAACGTGTTCCAGCGCTGGGGGTGGGAGCCCTTGGCGGTGAAGACGCGGACCAGGCGGGTTGCGCGGTGGACTGCTACTACGTCCTCGGTGCGGCGCAGGTGTGCCTGGAGCACGGCAGGGGCAGGCGGCTGCGGAAGCCGTGACATTCGGGTCCTGTCGGGTGTTCGGGAACGCTCAGGCAGGTGTGCCGAGCGCGGAGGCCAGGGTGGCTACCCGCCCTGGGTCGCCGCCGGCCAGGAGCCAGTCGCGCGGGGTGGCGGGCTTGCCGTCCACGGGCAGGTCCTCCTGGGTGGTGGTCATGAAGGCGGCGACGACGAGGGCCGGCTGGTCCGCCGGTACCTCGGTCAGGACGGTCTCGAGGCCCGGGAGGACGCCGGTGCCCGCGAACTGCCACGCGGGCAGGCGCCAGCTGCCCCTGTCCTTCCAGCCGACCAGTCTGCCCACGCCCAGGCGGTGGCGGATGCGGCTGGTGTCGACCTGGAGCTGGCGCGCCGCCTCGTTCACGGTCAGCGCCGAGTCGCGCAGGACGGCGTGGGCGACGACGGTGCGGGTGCGCGGGCGGGCGTCCGCCGGGCCTGCCGGGGAGAGGTCGAGGCCCACGTCCTCCAGGGCCGCCTGCTGGTCCGGCGTGAAGTACGTGGCCGGTTCCGGGTGCGGCGGGGCGAGCCTGCGTGCCGCGTCGGTCACGAGGGCCAGGAACTCGTCTGGACTCACCTGCAGGCCGGCCTTGGCCAGCACCGTCTCCAGGGCAGGACTCATGCGCACAGAATATCCCGTGCGTGCGCATTTGTGCGCCCTACGAACGGCGCAAGCTGCGAGAATCGACGGTCTGCGGTCACGTGACGACGCTACGTGAGATTTCTGGTTACGCAGTGGTGACGTGGGCGACATCTGGCACATCGATACCATTCCCCGATGCAGCTCGACCGCACCGCCAAGCGGGTCGTGGTGGCGTGGGCCGCCGTCATGGTGGCCACGCTCGCCTACGTCATGTACCGCCCTCCTGGGTGGTCGCTCGACCTGCGCGTGTACCGCAACGGCGGGGCGGCGTTCCTGCAGGACCTGCCGCTCTACGTCGAGGGCTTCGCGAAGCCGCTCGGCGGGCCCGACCTGCCGTTCACGTACCCGCCGATCGCCGCCGTGCTGTTCAGCCTGCTGGCGCTGGTGCCGCTCTGGCTCGCGATCCTCGCGGTGGCGGCGGCGAACCTCGCCATGCTCACCGGGTTGTGCCTGATCGCGGCCCAGCGCGTGCTCGGCTGGGGTCCTGACGCGGTCAAGTGGGGGCTCGGCGCGGCCGCGGTGTCGTCGATCTTCGACCCGCTGCGCGAGACGTTGTGGTTCGGGCAGATCAACCTGCTGCTGGGCCTGCTGGTGATGGCCGACTGCCTGCTCGAACGCACGCGCTGGTGGCCCCGTGGCGCGCTCATCGGCCTTGCGGCGGCCATCAAGCTGACGCCGGCGTTCTTCGCGTTGTACTTCGTCGCGCGTCGGCAGTGGAAACCCGTGTTCGTGTCCATCGGCTCGTTCTTCGCCTTCGGCGCGTTGGGGTTCCTCATCTCGTTCGGCGACGCGAAGGAGTACTGGACGCACGCGCTGCTGGACCCAGGCCGCGTCGGACGACTCACCTACGCGTCGAACCAGGCCATCCGCGGCACGCTCGCCCGCTTCGGGCTGGAGAACGGCGCCCAGGTCGGCGTGTGGCTCGTGCTGGCGCTTCTGGTCGTGGCGACGGTGTGGTGGTTGGCGTCGCAACTCGGCGAGATCGAGGCCTTCTTCGTCGTGGCGATCGGCGGCCTGCTGATCTCGCCCGTGTCGTGGGGGCACCACTGGGTGTGGATCGCGCCCGCGCTCGTGCTGCTGTCACGGCCCGCACTGCGCCGCCACTGGGCGTCGTGGGCCGTCGTGGCGGTGTTCGCGATCGGGCCGCACTGGCTGTTCCCGCGCGACAACGACGTCGAACGGAACTGGGCGTGGTGGCAGCAGGTGATCGGCAACCTCTACGTGTTCGTCGGGGTCGCCGTGCTGGTCACGCTCGCGGTACGCGTGGTGCGAGCCCGCCGGCGAGCTGCTTCAACCGCAGGCTGAACAGGATCAGCACCACGCCCCACAGGATCGCGAACACGCCGATGGTGATCACGAACGCCAGCGCGCCCGCGGCCGGGTTCACGATCAGGATGATGCCGAGCAGCACCGTCAGCGCGCCCGTGACGACGTAGAACCACTCGTTCGTCATCACCTTGCGCAGGCGGATCGCGTCGACGATCTGCAGCACGCCGGTGACGAGCGCCCACACGGCGATCAGGAGCAGCAGCGCGGTCGCCGTGATGCCCGGCCAGAACAACGCGATCAAGCCCGTGACCAGGCCCAGCACGCCGACGAGACCGAGCGTCCAGCGGGCGGGCCACTCCTTGTGGGTGAGCGTCAGGTACAGCATCATCGCGCCGTCGAAGAGCGCGTAGGCGCCCCACAGGATGATCAACGCCAGCAGTGTGAGGCCGGGCCAGACCAGGGCCGCCAGGCCGAACAGGACAGCGAACACTCCGCGCACCGTGAAGAGCCACCACCGTTGCATGGCGTGGATCGTCTCGGCTGTCGCGGAGGTCGGCAACCTGAGACCCTCGTTCGGTGCTGATCCGAGTGGCTGACTGGGAACGGATCCGGTCCGGCGAGATCACGTTGCAGTTCCGGCGCTGGAAGCGGCCGACCGTGCGCGCGGGCGGGACGTTGCGGACGTCGCAGGGCGTGCTGGCCATCGACGCGGTGGACGTCGTGTCACGGGTGACGCGCGCGGAGGCGGTGGCGGCCGGGTTCCCGACCGTCGTCGCGCTGAAGTCCTCAGTGGACGGACGCGAGGGCGCGCTTTACCGCATCCGCCTGCGTTTCGTCGGTGAGGATCCGCGGATCGAGCTGCGGGAGTCGTCCGATGTGGACGGAGTCGTGCTCGAAGAAGACGGTCTCGCGCTGCTCAGGTTGATCGCCGCGAACCCCGGCGTGCGGGCCGCGGACCTGGCCGCCTCGGTCGGCCGCGAGAAGCTGCCGTTCAAGGCGGACGTCCGCAAGCTGAAGGCCAAGGGGCTCACCGAGTCCCTGGAGGTCGGGTACCGCCTCTCCCCGCGAGGAGAGGCGTACCTCAGAACCCTCGACTAGCCCTGGCCCGTGATGATCGAGACGGCCTTGTCCTGCGTCTGCTCGTTGACCTCGGCGACCTGGAAGTTGCGCGAGACGGCGTGCGCCACCAGCTCGGGCTCCGGCGGCAGCCCGTACTTGCGCAGGTAGTGCGGCACGGCGCCGGCCCAGATCCACGTGCCGTCCGTGCGGAAGTTGAGCGGCACGTCCTGCTCGCCGGTCTGCGAGAACTCGTCGGTGTCGTAGCTGCGCGCGGCCAGCACGACCGGCGCCGACTCCAGGTAGTTCAGCAGGCCGTCGACCACCTGCGGGTCGACCGGCTGGCGGTTCACCACGATCCGGCCGTCGTCGTTCTTGCCGTCGTACACGCGGGCCGTGCGCAGCTCGTCCGAAGAACCCTGCTGGGCCGCGGCGGGCGCGACCTGGTACTCCTGCTGCGGTTCCGGCTCGGGCGCGGGCAGCGGCGGCAGGCCGACGCGCTGACGCCACCAGTCCGGGATCATCCGGTCGGGCCGCGGGAACGTCTGCAGCTCGTCGCGGAACCCGATGGGCGGCGGCGCGTTGCGCCAGCGCGGCTCGTCCTCGGCGTTGAAGTCCGCCGTGAACGCCGCGGGCGCCTCGATCTCGTACGTCGCGCTCAGCCACGTGCCGCGGTCGGGGTGGTACATGCCCGAACGCAGGTGGCCGAACATCTGCACGACGTCCATCGGAGGCCGCACCGGGCGCAGCTGGCCGTCGGGCCCGGCGAACGCCAGGTCGACCTCGATGTGCCGCCCGGCCGCGCGGTACTCGGCCCGGATGCGCTGCCAGCCCTGCGGTACGGCCGGCAGCATGGCACGGCCGATCTGCCGCACCAGCTGCTGCTGGTCCTGCTCGCTCAGCGGTGTCGCCGGCTGGCTCATGTGGTCCTCGCCCCTCTCCCCGTGAAAGCCCGCTGATCTTATCGGGCTACCGCGACCGGCGCGGGACGGTCATGGGTCCCGCGCCGTTCACACAACTCTGAGTGGGTGCCGGGCCTGGTGGTTCCCCGTCGCGGCGGGCGCGAACGAGGGACGCGTCACGCGCCGCCCTTGAGCGCGCGCGTGATCTGCTCCTCGACCTGCTGGTAGCCCTTGGCGGTGTCGGCGACCTTCTTCGCGGTGGCGTCCATGGCCTCCGCGGCGCCCTTCAACGCGTCGAGACCCCACTGCTCCACGGGGTCGAGCATCATCCGGAACGGCTGGCAGATGATCCCGTACGCGTCGGTCGGCATCGACACGGTGTTCGCCGCGTCGACAGCGCCCTGCAACCGGCCCTGCAGGCCCTCCAACGCCTTGGCGTGCGCTTCCAGGACGTCGGACGTGACGTTGAACCCGGTCATCGGGAACTCCCCCTCGGGGCCGTGCGGACAGGTCAGGTGAGGACGGACTCGCCGCCGAAGTCGTCGTCATCGTCCCTCGGCGGGCGACGGCGCGGGGGAGGCGGAGGAGCCGGGCGCGACGGTGGCGGCGGCGGTGCGTCGTCCTCGACCCGGAAGTTGATCTCGTTGCGGTCGTACGGCGTGCGCGTCGGCTCCTCGGCGGGCGGCGCCGGGAAGTTCTTCTTGGCCTCGTTGAACAGCACGTTGGCCGTCTCGTCCTGCGTGCCGATGGTCTCGGCCATCGCCGACTGCAGCAGCTCGGGGATGCGGGACTGGGCGCGCTGCAACAGCTTCATGATCTCGCCGCTGACCTCGGCCATCCGCCTGGTGGAGGCGGACTCGTTGATCACGAGGTTCTGCAGGATGCCGTTGGACCCGACGAGGATCTCGATGGAACCGTCCTGGGAGCGCTCGGAGATCGTCATCCCCTGCACGCGGTTCGCCATCTCCTGATAGCGCGCGGCGCGTTCCTGGATGCTCTGGTTCCAGTTCGCGAGCATCTGCTCGGATCCGGCGATGTCCTCGGGCACCGGGTACTTCCCTCCCACGAAAGCGGCGGACTTCAAGGATGACGCAGCCGGGAGCGCTCCCGTTCCGGCACGGGTCCAAATCGGCCGGAAAGACCAGCGGCGTCCCACCCGATCGGACCAGTGGGACGCCGCTGTGACAAGTACTAGTTCACACCCAGCAGGTCGACGACGAAGATCAGCGTCTCGTTGGGCTTGATCACGCCACCGGCGCCGCGCGCGCCGTAGCCCAGGTGCGGCGGGATGACCAGCTTGCGGCGGCCACCGACCTTCATGCCCTGGACGCCCTGGTCCCAGCCCTGGATGACACGGCCGCCACCGAGGGGGAACTGGAACGCCTCGCCGCGGTCCCAGGACGCGTCGAACTGCTCACCGGTCGAGTGCGACACACCGACGTAGTGCACGGACACGAACTGACCGGCCGTGGCCTCCGCACCGTCGCCAACGGTGATGTCCTCGATCAGCAGGTCGGCGGGCGCCGGGCCGTCGTGCGGGTCGACCTCAGGCTTCGTGGGGGCCATCACAACTTCCTCTCGGAACGGGATTGTTCGCGCTCGATCCAATCACGCGAGGACGGGCACGGCTGAACGGCCTACGCGGACCAGCCCTACCCGGCTCACCCACGCTCATGTCTTTCTTTAACCACCAACGGCCCTGCAGCCGTTGGTCACAACAGAAGAAGGAGACGATCATGGCGGCAACCCTGCACCGCCTCCGGTCACTTCTCGGCGCGGCACTGGCGGCGGCAACGCTGTCCATGGCCTGCGTCAGCGTGGCCGAAGCAGCTCCTGTCCCCACCGCCGACGGCGAGTTCGGCACCCAGATCGTCGGTGGCACGCGCGCGAGCACGTCCACCTACCCCTGGGTCGTCTACCTCGCGACCAGCAGCGGTTTCCAGTACTGCGGCGGCACTCTCGTCGCACCGAACAAGGTCGTCACCGCGGCGCACTGCACCGTGGGCGACGCGGCGTCCGCCGTGCGGGTCGTGGCGGGCCGCGACGACAAGAACTCCACCGCGGGCACGGTCGCACGTGTCACGCGGATCTGGATCCACCCGAGCTACCGCGACGTGACCCGCGGCTACGACGTCTCGGTGCTCACGCTCGACCGCAACCTCTCGCAGACCCCGATCCCGTTCGCCACGTCCGCGGACAGCGCGCTCTACACCGCGGGCACCAGCTCGACGATCCTCGGCTGGGGCACCACGTCGTCCGGTGGCTCGGCGTCGCGCTACCTGTTGCGCGCCACCGTTCCGCTGACGAGCAACTCCAGCTGCGCGAGCTCGTACGGCAGCGACTTCAACGCGACGCACATGGTGTGCGCCGGCTACTCCCAGGGCGGCACGGACACCTGCCAGGGCGACTCCGGTGGCCCGCTGGTGGCAGGCGGCAAGCTGATCGGCATCACGTCGTGGGGCGAGGGCTGCGCGGCGGCCGGCTACCCCGGCGTCTACGCCCGCGTCTCCGCCTACGCGGCGCAGATCCAGGCACAGCTGTAGGAGAACCGGGCCGGAAAGGGCGGCAACCCTTTCCGGCCCCGCTTCCGTCCTGAGGACATGAACGGCAAGAAGCTGTTGGCCGGTGCCGCCGTGCTGGCCGTCGCCGGAGTGAGTGTGAGCTCCGCGGTGCGCGACGACACCCTCGCGCCACCACCGATCGTGGACTACGGGCCCGTGCGTCTCGTCGCGTTCGACTCGTGCGACAACGCGCTGACCGAACTACGCCGCGCCATGTCGCCGTACGTCAGCGCGTACGGGCTTGGCGGACGGCCGCAGATCTTCACCATGGGCGACGCCGCGACCAACTCCGCGGGCAGCGCGGAGAAGGCGATGCCGGCCACCCCGCCCGCGCAGCAGCAGGAACACTCGACGACGAACGTCCACGAGCAGGGCGTCGACGAGCCGGACATCGTGAAGACGGACGGAAAGCGCGTCGTCTCGATCGCGGACGGCAAGGTGCGCGTCATCGACGTCGCCACCAAGGCCGTGACGGGCGTGGTCGACCTCGGCGACCGGTACGCGAACCAGCTGCTGGTGCAGGGCGACCGCGCGCTGGTGGTCGCCAACAGCCCCATGCTGCTGGAGAAGCGCGTGGTGCCCCAGGACATGCCGCCGTTCGCGCCGGAGTCCGGCACCGAGCTGATCCTGGTGGACCTCAAGGCGCTCAAGGAGATCAGCAGTCTCAAGACCGACGGCCTCTACCTCGACGCCCGGCAGATCGGCGGCACGGCGCGGGTCGTCGTGCGCTCGCAGCCGCGCCTGCCGTGGGTCTACCCGAACGAGTCGACCAACGAAGCGGGATCGTTGCGCCGCAACAGGGAGATCCTGCAGAACGAGCCCATCGGCTCGTGGCTGCCGCGCTACGAGCTCAACGAGAACGGCGCGAAGTCGAGCGGAACCCTGGTCGACTGCGCGAACGTCAGCCGTCCCACGGCCCCGAGCGCGACGTCGATGCTGACCGTGCTGACGTTCGACCTGTCCGGCAAGCTCGGCACCGGCCAGCCCGTCTCGATCGTCGCGGACGGTGACACGGTGTACGGCACGGACCGCAGCCTCTACGTCGCCGACGACCACCGCCTGCTGCCCGAACTCCCCACCAGGCCACCGGTGCAGCGGCCGATCACGACGGCGATCCACCAGTTCGACATCAGCCAGGCAGGGCCGCCGAAGCACGTGGCGTCCGGTGACGTGAACGGCACGCTGCTCAACCAGTACTCGCTCTCCGAGCACGACGGCGTGCTGCGCGTCGCCACCACCACGGGCACGGAGGTCCGGTGCTGCTGGCGGATGCCGACGGACCAGGGGAACATCCAGCCTGCGCCGTCGGAGAGCTTCGTGACGACCCTGCGCCGTGACGGCAACCAGCTGACGAAGGTCGGCGAGGTCGGCGGTCTGGGCAAGGGTGAACGGATCTACAGCGTCCGGTTCATCGGCGAGATGGGCTACGTCGTCACGTTCCGCCAGACGGACCCGCTCTACACGCTGGACCTGAGCGATCCGAAGAAACCCAGGGTGACCGGCGAGCTGAAGATCACCGGCTTCTCCGCCTACCTGCACCCGGCGGGCGACGGCAGGCTGATCGGCGTCGGCCAGGAGGCGAACGAGCAGGGCCGCACGCTCGGCACCCAGGTGTCGCTGTTCGACGTGCGCGACCCCGGTTCACCGCGACGGCTCGCGCAGTACCACCTGCCGGACAGCAACTCCGAGGCCCAGTTCGACCCGCACGCGTTCCTGTTCTGGCCGCAGGACGGCACGCTGGTGATCCCCGTGACGGCGTACAGGACATACCAGGAGATGTCCTCGCTGGTGTTGCGCGTCGACGGCGACCAGCTGCGTGACGACGGCAAGATCGTCGAGCCGCAGACCGGCACGAACTACGGCGGTGGGCAGCGGCGCACGATCGTCATCGGCGACAAGCTGTGGTCGGTCTCCGCGTCGGGCGTGCAGGTCAACGCGCGCAGCGGCCTGGCGCAGCAGGCCTGGCTGCCGTTCACGCGATAGGAGCGCGGTCTCCGTTGAGCAGGCGGTGCGCGAGCACCGTGCCGCCTGCCATCGCGGCCGGGATGACGATCAGCGCGGCCAGCGGGATCAGGCAGAGCAGGTAGGTCGGCACGGCCAGGCCGAGCACCAGGCCGCGGCGCGTCTTGAGGATCTGCCTGCGCTGCTTGAACGAGCGGCCGCGGCGGGTGAACGGGATGCCGGTGAGCTCGATGCCGAGCAGGTAGCCGTTGATGCACACGGCGAGCACCGGCACGACCGTCTGGCCGATGACCGGGATGAAGCCGCAGAAGAACAACGGGATCGCGAACGCGATCGACGTCGCGACGAGCAGGATCGTGCTGCGCAGGCCGACGACGAACCCGCGCCACCAGCCGATCTGCTCCGCGTCCGGCACGCCGCCGAGCTCGTCCTCGACCTCTTCGGAGATGTACTCGTAGAACGGGCCGCCGATCATCAGCGTGATCGCGGTGAACAGCAGCACGCTCAGCCCGAGGACCGCGGCGACCACCGAAATTCCGACGACGACCTCGACGAAGCCCTTCCAGGTGTCGCTCCAGGAGTCCGCGAAACCGGTCAGCCAGCCCGCCACGGAGTCGATGTTGGTGAGCAGCACCGCCCACCCCGTGATCATGAGAACAGCCGTGATGACGGCGGGCAACGCGCCCATCAGCACGCGCTTGGGGGAGCTGAAAACCAGGCTGAACCCGCGCAGCAGAAGACCGACACCGGCACCGAAGTCCTTGATCACGGCCGCAGGATAGTCGGTTTCGTCCCGTGTTGAGACGAGGTGGAGGGAATTCGCGAGGAGCGTCATGATGGCGGACTGAGCGCTGGGAGGCGTCGAGCGTGAGCGATCCGGCCAAGAACGCCGTCGTGGTCCCGGACGGGCCGCTGCCGGTGCTGCCGCCGTCCATCTGGGAGTCGAGGGAGATCAGGGACGCGGTCGCGGCCGAGTCGCCGGGCGCGGTCGTCGCGATCGCCCGCAAGGCGCACGGCCTTCGCCAGGACGAGCTGGGCACGCTCGCCGGGTTCTCCCAGTCCGCGATCTCCCGGCTGGAGTCGGGCAGCAACATCGCCTACGACATGCGCGTGCTGCGGACCCTGCAGCGGTTGCTCGGCATTCCCGCGCACCTGCTCGGCCTCACCGACCGCACGGTGCCGGTGCGGTCCGGTGACGTCGTGGTCGGCCTGGAGGGCAAGGCGTTGATGGCGTTGTGCGCCTCCGCCGTGTTCAACGCGGACAGCGACGACGACGCGGTCAGCCAGTTGCTCGTGCTGCGGAGGATCATCAACGACGCGCACAACTGGCGTGCGACCGGTGCGTTGATGCCTGCCGTGCGCGGCATGTACGACGTCATCGACACGTTGCGCCGCAACGCGCGTGGGGACGTTCGTCGGCGGTTGCTCGGCACGGGTGCGATGTACGCGGAGTTCTACGGCTGGCTGTACGAAGAGGTCGGCGACATGCGCAGCGCCGGCGCGTGGACGTCCCGTGCGCTGGAGCAGGGGCAGGCCGCGGACGACAGGGACGTCGTCGCGTACTGCTACGTGCGGATGAGCCAGCTCGCGGAGGCGGACGGCGACGACGACCGGGTGATCGGCCTGGCGCGTGCGGCACAACGAGAGATGGGCGTGAGTCCGATCGTGCGCGCGATGGCGGTTCGTCAGGAGGCACGAGGACTTGCGCGCGCGGGCCTCGACGCGTGCATGACGCGGTTCGACCTCGCACAGTCGTTGGTGCAGGACGTCGAACGGGTGCGCACGGACGAATACTCGATCGGCTACTGCTTCACCGAACTGCACGTCGAGATGCAACGGGCCGCGTCGATGGTCGCCCTCGCTGACCACCGTCGTGCCATCGACGCCTACACGGCGCTCATGCCGCGTTGGGGCAGCGTCTGCCAATGGGAGCAGGGCGTGCACACGGCGACTCTCGCGTACGCGCACGCGTCCAGCGGGGACCTCGACCGAGCCGCCGAACTGGGGCTCGTGGCGCTGGACCTGGCGCGGGTGACGGGGTCGCAGCTGATCGTCACCGAGTTGGCGCGACTCGTGCCGTGGGCCGCGACACCGGCGATGACCGAGCTGACGGAGAGGCTGCGTTGAGTCCTGTATGCGAGTTCCGCATACGGCACCCGCAAATCGTATAGAACCCTCCCCATTTCGCTCGCGGGCCCGCACGATCTAGCTGTGATCGACCTAGCCGAACGAACGCCGCGCTCGGACGAGGTCAGCTCCGAGAGGTTCTGCGCGGCTGTGGCAGAGAGGAACGCGGGCCCTTACCGGCTCAAGTTCTACGCCACCACGCACGCTGTCGTGTGTGTGGTGGACGACGCCGAGGTGAAGGCATGAGCATGCCTGTGTTGCTGGTCCGCAAGCGTGCGGGTGTCGTAGGAGAGACACAACGCACGTGCCACCTCGTACCCGTGCCCGACGACGACACCCTGCTCGCGTTGACCGCCTACTGCGGTGAGCTCATCCAGGAGGGCGAGGCCGAACTGCTCGCCCAGCCTTCCGGCATGCCGTGCGTCGGCTGCCTGTTCCGCGTCCCGATGCCGCGCTAGCTGGCGGGGGAGGCGATGCAAGCCGTTCCGGCCCTGCGGAAGCCCACGCGTTCGTAGACGCGGGCGATCTCCAGGCTCCCCGCCGACAGGAACACCAGCTCGGCGCCGCGTTCCAGGGCGTCGCGCGCCAGTTCCGCCGTGACCGCACCACCGAGGCCACGTCGCCGTGCCGCCGGCAACGTGCCAATGCCCGCGATCTCCACGACGTCACCCGCCCGTTGCGCCGTGCCCACCGCCAGCACGCCCTCGCCTGGCAGGTCGGCCACCGCGTGCCGGTGCCGGGTGCTCGTGGGGACCGCCGCCGCGAGCGCCGCGTCCCGTTCCTCGACGCCGACCGTTCCCGCGTCCGTTCCTGGCGACCCGAACGCGAGCTCCGCCACCACGGTCACCTCGACCGGCCGCGTGCCGAGCACCCGCACGTGCGGATGCCGTTCGGGCAGCTTCTCCGGGTCGAGCACCAGCAACGGCGCTTCGAGCACCTCCATGCCGGCCTGCCGGGCGACGGCGAGCAGCCCCGGCGTCGTCTCGTGCACCCACTCGAGCGCCTCGGGCACCCCGAGCTCGCGCTGCCGTGCCCGCACCTCCAGCACGTCCTCGACGCTCGGGTCGCCGCCGGGGAACCGGGGTCGCGCGTAGTACGGGTAGCCGTCGCCTGCCTGGAGGAACAGCACGAGCTCGCCGTGCTCCTCGACGCGGGCGCCCGCACGGGGCACGGAGTCGTAAAAGGCTTCAAGAACGTTCCACACGGCGGAGCACGCTAGCTAGATTCGGCGGCATGACGCACGGCATTTACCGCCGCGGCCCCGTGGTGGTGCTCCTGCTCCTCCTGCTCACCGGGTGCGGCGGACAGCAGGAGTTCGTGAGCCCCGGCGACCCGCGGCCGTCGCCCAGCGGGAACTTCGTCGCGCACGCCGAGGACGGCAGCGAGGTGCGGGTGACCGACCGCGACGGCGGCGAGGTGTTCCGCAAGACCTACCCGCACGACCGGGTCTACGAGGGCGACGGCGTCGGCGCGGTGTGGCTGTCCGGCAAGGACCAGCTGTGGGTGATCGTGCCGCGCGGCGGGGCCGAACGCGTCGAGGCCGGACCGGACGGCGTGTGGACGGCGGTGCCGGACGAGCTACCCGGGGAGATCACGCGGATGGGGTGACGGGTCGCTCTCGCCCTCGGTGAGACGGCGGCCCCGCTCCAGCTCCGCGTCGAACTCGGCGCCGAGCAGCACCGCGATGTTCGAGATCCACAGCCACACCAGGAAGACGATCACGCCGCCCAGCGAGCCGTAGGTCTTGTTGTAGGACGCGAAGTTCGCCACGTAGATGGCGAAGCCGACGGTCGCGAGCGCCCACAGCGCGATCGCGAGCAGGCTGCCGGGCGTGACCCAGCGGAAGCCGGGCTGCCGCACGTTCGGCGCCGCCCAGTAGAGGACCGCGAACGCGAGGCTCACCAGCAGCAGGATGACGGGCCACTTCGCGATGTCCCAGGCGGTGACGACCGCGTCGCCGAGGCCGATCGCGTCGCCCACGGCGTCCGCGACCCCGCCGGTCAGCACGAGCGCGCCGAGCGTGACCGACACCAGCACCACCGACCCGAGCGTGAGGCCGAGCCGCAACGGCACCGTCTTCCAGAACGGGCGGCCTTCCTCGACGTCGTACACGGCGTTGCACGCGCGCATGAACGCGCCGAGGTAGCCCGACGCGGTCCACAGGGCCGTCAGCAGACCGACGATGCCGAGCAGACTCGCGGCGTTCTGGCTCTTCTGGAGCTCCTCGATGGACGACTTCACGACGTCGCCCGCCTGGCCCGGCGCGACCTGGCCGACGTACTTCAGCAGTTCCTGCGTGGTCGTGTCACCGAGGAGGGCGAGCACGGACGTCAGCACGATGATCCCGGGGAACAGCGACAGCACCGCGTAGTAGGTGAGTGCGGCCGCCCAGTCCGTCAGGTTGTCGTCGGAGAACTCTTTGACCGTCCGTTTGAGAACGCCCCACCAGGCGCGTTTCGGCAACCCGGTGGGGCCTTCGACGGTTTTACCTGCGGGCACGGCGCCAGCCGAAGGAGCGCGTGCCGGAGCCGACGCCGGCGAGGTGCAGCGCGAGCAGCAGCAGGCCGAGCACGATCAGCGTGTTGGTGGTGATCACGTCACCGAGTCCGGTCTTCGCCAGATCCAGGATCAGCGCGAGGCCGAAGGAAACCGCCGCGATGATGGCCAGCATGTCCACCTCCTGAGTAAGTGACCTGCGAATACCCGTTCCGCCGATGCGGAATCGCGCCGTTCGGAGCAATGAACGTGTCATGATCCCTGCCGTGGACGTGCAGCGCTGGCAGGCAGCCGCGGTTCCGTGGTGGGTGACCAAGGTCGGCCTCGTCGTCGGGTGGATGGTCGCCCTCTACGTGTCGCTGAGTGCGAACGTGGCGCCGTGCACGGCCGCGCAGCCGTGTTTGCCGGATCCGTTGTTCTCTCTCGCGGTCGTGCCGTTGCTGGCCACGCCGTTGCTGTTGTTGTTCGGCCGTGTGTTCACGGGCTGCGCGATGGGCGTGCTGTTCGGTGTGCTGGACATCGCGCTCGACGGCAGTGCGGTGGCCAACGTGGCGTTCGGGCTGCACGCCGGTGCGTGTGCGTTGGTGGCGGCGTGGACGTTGAGGTCACGGGCGGACCAGCACGAAGCGGCGGGCACGGCGCTGGTGTCGTTGCCGGACCTGCCGCCGCAACGCGGGGTGCTGCGCGTGGTCGCGGTGCTGCTGGTGGTGTTCGGGTTCCTCACGTTCGTGCAGTACAGCCTCACGAACGACGAGATCGAACGGCACGAGGCGAACGCCAGCCGCGTGCAGGCCGAGGTCGTCGAGGTCAAGAACACCTTCGAGGTGTGGGTGGAGCTGCCGGACCGGCAACGGGCCTCGTTCGAGCCGCTCGCGCCGGAGACCTACCAGGTCGGGGACGACGTGCCGGTGCTCGCCGACGGCTCGTGGGTGCGGATGGAGAACGAACCCGAGGACGTCACGTGGTGGCTGACCCTCGGCGGGGCCGCGGTGTTCGTCGCGATCATGCTGGCCGCGCGGGAACGGCGGCGGCGCGCGTTGTGGACGGTCCCGGTCACGGCGGTCCGGATGCAGGCACATCCGCTCGGGCCGCGCCGGATCCTGTTGCGGTACCGCAAGAACGACATCGCGACCATCTCCACGCTCGCGGACCTCGGCCTGGAGGAGCCGCTCTACCACGACACCGAGCAGTTCGGCGCGGTGTGGCGCGGCGAGGAGGACCCGCCGTTGCAGCACGACCCGGTCGAGGTGCTCGTCGCAGGGGAGTGGCACCACGGCGGGCAGGTCGCGGTGCTGGTCGAGGGCGAGGTCGTGGCGACGAGCACGCTGAACCGGGTGCGGCCGCGGCACACCGTCCACAGTGCACACCTGCCGGGCGTGCCGGTCACCGCCGGTGCGCCGGTGGAGCTGCCGCACGCGATCTGGCCGGGTGACCGCCGCCGGGTCGAGGGCGTGCTGCTGCTCCTCGGTGCCGCCGGTGCGTTGATCGCGTTGAAGTACTACCCGGAGCTGATCGTGCTCGGGCTGATCGGCGTGCAGTGCGTGCTGTCGGCCGTGACGCGGTTCCAGCCGATGCTGCGTCTCGACCACAACTCGGTCGTGCTCTACACCGGCGTCTTCACCTACCGCGTGCCGTGGGCGCAGCTGCACGGCGTGCGCCGCTCCGGTCCGCAGCTCATGCTCGCGTTCGGCCCGCACGGCGACGTGCTGACCACACCGCACCTGCCGGACAAGGAGGCGGGCGAGAAGCTGATGTGGGCCCGGTCGCGGTCGTTGATCGCCGAGCACCGCGGTGACCGCGTCACGCGCAAGCTCAACATCAGCGTGCTGGCCGGCGCCCTCTACGCCGGGCTGGTCCTGTTCATCTGATCTTGGCCACGGCCTGGAGCAGCCGGTCCACATCGGACTCGTCGGTGTACGGCCCGATGCCCGCCCGCACGGCGCCCTTGTCGCCCAGGCCGAGCCAGCGCGAGCACTCGAGCGCGTAGAAGTGGCCCGCCGGCGCGTTCACGCCCTCGGCACCGAGCCGCCGGTACACCTCGGCGGGCTCCAGGCCGTCCACCGAGAACAGCACGGTCGGCGTGCGCAGCGAGGCCTTGCTGTAGACCCGCACGCCGAGCTCCTTCAGCCCGGTCTCCATCTTCTCGCGCAGGCCCAGCTCGTACTCCTCCAGGCCTTCGAGCGTGCGCATGAACTCGACCGCCGCCGTCGTGCCGGCCAGCAGCTCGTACGGCAGGGTGCCCAGCTCGAACCGCTCCGGCACGGCGTTGGTCGACGGCAGCAGCTTGTCCGGCCGCAACGTCTCCAGCAGCTCCGGCGCCGCCGCCAGCACGCCGAGGTGCGGGCCGAGGAACTTGTACGGCGAGCACACGAAGAAGTCCGCGTCCAACGCCTCGACGTCCACCGGCACGTGCGGGGTGTAGTGCACGCCGTCGACGTACACGAACGCCGCCATCTCGTGCGCCGCCCGCGCGATCTCGGCGACGTCCGGGCGGGTGCCGAGCAGGTTCGACGCGGCGGTGATCGCGACGACGCGGGTGCGGTCCGAGAGCAGCTTCGTCACGGCCTCGACCGGCAGCTCACCGGTCGTGCGGTCGAAAGGCGCCCAACGGACCGTAGCGCGCGCTGCCTCGGCGGCCTGCACCCACGGCCTGATGTTCGCGTCGTGGTCGATCCTGGTCACGATGATCTCGTCGCCCGGCCGCCAGTTCTTCGACAGCGTGCGGGCGAAGTCGTAGGTCAGCTGCGTCATGCTGCGCCCGAACACGATGCTGCCCGCGTTGAGGAACTCGGCCATCGTGCGCCGTGCGGTCTGCACGATCTCCTCGGCGCGGCGTTCGGAGGCCGTGACGCTGCCGCGGTTGGACACCGCCGAGGTCAGCGTGTCCCTGACCGCGTCGGCGACGACGTCGGGCACCTGCGCGCCGCCGGGACCGTCGAAGTGCGCGGCACCCTCGCGCAACGCGGGGAAGTGGGCGCGGACCGCTGCGACGTCGTAAGCCATGCCCTCATGGTGCTTCAGCACCCACGAATCGGGAAAGGATCAACCGGAGGGTGCTCACCTGGGCGGCCGCGTCGAAGTCGGGGTCGATGAGCCTGCCGAACAGCGCGTCGACCAGTCCCTGGGTCCAGCTCGCGGCGTCCAGGGCGCTCACCGGCAGCGCGATCTGGCCCGCGTCGTGCGCCCGCTGGAACAGCCCGGCCAGCTCGTCGCGGGTCCGCTGCTCGTTGCGGCCGACGAGCTCCCACAGCTCGGGGTCGCGGCTCGCCTGGGCGACGACCTCCAGCACCAGGCCCGCGACGGCCCGGTCGAGCGCGGGCACGCAGAGGTGGTCGACCATCAGCAGGACGCCGTCCCACGGGCTGAGCGCGCGCGCCTTCGCGAACATCGCCGCGTTGTCCTCGTCGTCCTGCACGAAGATCTCGCGGAAGATCGCCCGCTTGGTGGGGAAGTAGTGGAAGAGGCTGCCGGTGCTGATCTCGGCGGCCCGGCAGATGTCCGCCACGGTCGTGCGTTCGAAGCCCTTCTGGGCGAAGAGGCCAGCGGCGGTGTCGGTGATGTGCCGCTTCTTCTCCGCGTGCTTGACCGGGTCTACCGTTCGCACCTGTAGTACTGCCTCTTCTTCTCGTCCCGCACGGCGACACCGCGTTTGCGGATCTCCCGCGCCAATTCTGCGGCCTCCTCGGTCTCGTACTTCGAGATGGCCTTCCGCCGCGCCGTGAACAGGGCGTTCACGTCGGACGGCAGGTCCGGCGCGTGCTCGACCCACATCCGGAACTCGGCCGCGAACGGGTCGGCACTCCGCCACCGGTAGCCCTGCCCGGTGAAGGCCTGTTCGAGCCGTGCCCTGCTCAGGTCCGACTTCTCGCGGGCCAGCTCGGCGCCGCGGTGGGAGAGCAGGACGAGCTGCTTGCGGTCCGCGAACGCCGACTCGACCTCGTCCCGGCCGAAGTCGAACGTCTTGTCGTCCTTGCGCAGCGTGACGCGCCCGGTCGAGACCTCGACGGTCATCATCTCGCTCGCCCAGACCAGCGCCAGCACGAAACCCGCGACCGCGCCGACGACCAGCGCGCCGAGCGTCACCCACGGCTCGGGGAGGTCCGTGAGCAGCTGGAAGATCCCCTGGAACGGGAACCACCTCAAGGTCGTCACCCAGCCGGCCGCCAGCGTGAGCCCCCAGGCCGCGGCCGCGCCGGCGAGCGGGCACGCGACCCAGATGCCGTACCGGACCGCCGCGCTCTCCTGCACAGTCGTCATGCGCCCAATAGTAGACCGAGCGCTCGGTTTATTCTGGGTTACGGCAGGTAGAAGGTCAGCAGATCGCTCGTGACCGGCGGAAACAGCCTGAGCATCAGGTCCTTCTTCGGGCCGGGGTAGACGTCGGAGAAGATCCGGCGCAGGCCATCCACGCCGTGCGGGCCGAACAGCAGCGGCGCCAGGAGGTCCGGTGCGATGCCCGCGCCGCCGTGCGTGCCGGGGCCCTGCATCGTGCCGCCCCACTCGGCCGGGCCGAGGTCCTCGCCGTCCCAGCGGAACCGGACGTGCGTGCGGTAGAAGCTGAGCAGGACGTCGTCGGGCTCGTGGCCGCGCAGGCGTTCGGCGAAGACCGGGCGCAGGTGGTCCAGCAGGTCCGGGACGCTGGGGACGCGCACCATGACCTGGTCCAGTTCCGGGTTCCTCGGTGCGAGGTGCGGCTCCAGCGCCGGGTGGCGTTCGCCGACCTCGGCCGGGTGGAGCTCCGCCACCAGCGTTTTGACGCCGTCGTCGGTTCCGGCGACCTCGCCGAGCACGACGTCGCCTTCTTCTTCGGGTGTGCTGCGGCCCGTGGCGACCGGGACGCCGTCGCGTTCGACGATCCACGTGACGGAGCCGGTGCGGTTCAGCAGCCAGCGCCAGCACGGCGTGGTGTGGCCCATCCGCAGGCCGGCGTCCTGCTGGGCGCGGTCCTGGAGGTCGTGCAGGGCGGGGATGTCGGCCTCGGTGGCGCGGCGGATCACGTGTCCCGCAACGGCTTCGGGCCTGCTGACGAGTCCGCGGTTCTGCCTGACCGGGATGGCGTAGCTGTAGCCGAACTGGCGGTAGAAGTACGGGACGCCCATCACGAGCTGGAGCAGGTGGCCGCGCTCGGCCGACCTGTCGTGCGCCCAGTCCATCAGCCGCCGCACCAGGCCCTGGCCCTCGTGGGCGGTGTCGGTGGCGACCTGTTCGACCTGGCCGGCCGGGATGCCGAGGCCGGCGAGTGTCAGCGTCTCGTCCATCAGCGTGACGGTGGAGACGATCCGGCCGTCGTCGTCAGCGACCCCGACCCAGTCGCACCCCGCCTCCGGATCGGTCATCAGCAGGCGGGCGTCGACGCCGTCGCTGGGGTCGTGGCGGGCGATCACGAGCTTCTCGACCTGGTCCAGGTCTTCGGGGCGCGCGGTGCGAATCTCCACGGCCGGAGTGTTTCCAGGGCGGTGGTTGTCCGCAAACGGATTTACGGTCGTCCGCATGGACTGGAACAAGCAGTTGGCGGACCAGCTCGAATTCCACTGGAACGTGGCGGCGCGGCCGCGGCTCGAAGGGCTGACCGACGCTGAGTACCTCTGGGAGCCGGTGGCCGACACGTGGACCGTGCGCGCGAACGAGATCGACTGGCAGTACCCGCCGCCCTCGCCGGCGCCGGTCACGACCATCGCGTGGCGGATGGCGCACGTCATCGTGGGCGTGTTCGCGATGCGATCGGCCTCGCACTTCGGCGGCCCGCCCGCCGACTACGCGACCTGGCCGTTCGCACAGAGCGCCGACGAGGCGTTGAAGCAGCTGGACGAGGCCTACGAGACGTGGATGGCCGGGGTGCGCACGGCGGATCTCGCGAAGGCGGTCGGGCCGGCCGAGGGGCCGTTCGCCGAGGAGCCGATGGCGACGCTGGTGCTGCACATCAACCGCGAGGTCATCCACCACCTCGCCGAGGTCGCCCTGCTCCGCGATCTCTATCTGCGGGAGAGCTAGTCACTAATTAGTGCCTACTTTCCAGAAGTTGGCGCTAACTGCAAGATGGTGCCCATCGAGAACTTCGAAGGGGATCATCATCATGCGAGTCATCACGCAGAAGACCGTTGGCGACGCGTCCGTGCTGGAGGTCGCGGAGGTGGCGACGCCGGTGGCCGGACCTGGTCAGGTGCTGGTCAAGGTAGGTGCGGCGGGCGTGAACCCGGTCGACACCTACATCCGTTCCGGCGGGTTCCCTGCGCTGGGCGAACCGCCGTTCACGCTGGGCTGGGACGTCGCGGGCACCGTCGAGCAGGACGCGGAGGGGTTCCGGGCCGGTGACGAGGTCTACGGCCTGCTCACGTTCCCCGGCACCGGCGGTGGCTACGCCGAGTACGCCGTGCTGAACGCCTCCGACGTGGTGCTCCGTCCGTCGTGGCTGACCGTCGAGCAGGCGGGCGCGACGCCGATGGCGGCGTTGACGGCCTGGCAGGCGCTCGTCGGACTCGGCGGCGTCTCCGCCGGCCAGCGGGTGCTGGTCCACGCGGCGGCCGGTGGCGTCGGGCACGTGGCGGTGCAGATCGCCAAGGCCCGCGGGGCGTACGTGATCGGCACGGCGTCGGCGGGCAAACACGACTTCCTGCGCTCGCTGGGCGTGGACGAGGTCGTCGACTACCGCACCCAGGACTTCACCGAGATCGAGCCTGTCGACGTCGTGCTGGACACGATCGGGGGTGAGTACGCCGAGCGGTCCGCCCGCGTCCTGAAGCAGGGCGGCGTGCTCGTGTCGATCATTCCCGGCAACCCGGGTTTTGACGTTGACCGAGCTTCCGCGCTCGGCGTCCGGTTCGAACTGCTCCTCAGCGTGGTCGCCTCCGGTGCCGACCTCGCCGCGTTGCCGCAGCTCAAGGTGCAGATCGAGCACACAGTGCCGTTGGCGGAGGCCGCGAAGGCGCACGAGCTCGTCTCGTCGGGCCGGACGACGGGCAAGGTCATCCTCGTGCCGTGACCACTCGTTAACCGAGCGTTGACCATGTACACCGATCGTGTGCGCAACGTCCACACGATCGGGGAGTGCTCATGGCACGGTGGAGTCCACTTGCGTTAGTCATCGGTCTGTTGGCGGCGGTCGGCCTGTACGGGTCGACCGCCGCTGTCGCAGCGGCACCGCTCACGGTCGCGCAGGCGATCGCGCAGCAGGGCACGACGGCGACGGTGTCCGGGTACGTCGTCGGTCAGCCGACGGCGACCAGCACGGTCGTCCGGTCCGGGTTCCCGAACGACTACGCGCTGGCGTTGGCGGACTCCGCGTCCGAGACCGGCACCTCGCGCATGCTCTACGTGCAGATCACGGCGTCGTTCCGGACGGCATGGGGCCTGAAGACGAACCCGTCGCTGATGGGCCGCAGGATCGACGTGACCGGTCCGCTCGGCGCGTACTTCTCGCACGCCGGCCTCACCTCGCCGACGGCGTTCGCGTTCTCCGGCACGACGCCGCCGACCAGCACCACGACCACGCCTCCGACGACGACCACCACCACGTCCGGTCCGTCGAACTGCGAGACCTACTACGCCTCCGCCTGCAACCGGACCGGTGCGGCACTGAAGTCGGCGTTGAACTCGATCATCCGCAACCAGACCAAGCTCAGCTACGACGCCGTCTGGGAGGCGCTGAAGGTCACCGACCAGGACCCGGGCAACTCGGCCAACGTGATCGGGCTCTACAGCGGCAGGTCGATGCCGAAGTCCGACAACGGCGGCGGCCCCGACCAGTGGAACCGCGAGCACGTCTGGGCCAAGTCGCACGGTGACTTCGGCACCGCCACCGGGCCGGGCACCGACGTCCACCACCTGCGCGCGGAGGACGTGTCGGTGAACTCGGCCCGCGGCAACCTCGACTTCGACCTCGGCGGCTCCGCGGTTCCCCAGGCCCCGGACAGCAGGTACGACGGCGACTCGTTCGAGCCGCGCGACGCCGTGAAGGGCGACGTCGCGCGGATGATCTTCTACATGGCCGTGCGCTACGAGGGCAACGACGGCTACGTGAACCTGGAGGTCAACAACTCGGTGTCCAACGGCTCGGCGCCCTACATCGGCAGGCTGTCGGTGCTGAAGCAGTGGAACCTGGAGGACCCGCCGGACGCGGCCGAGAAGCGCCGCAACGACGTGATCTACCAGCAGTTCCAGAAGAACCGGAACCCGTTCATCGACCACCCGGACTGGGTCGGCCTCATCTGGCAGTGAGTCGTTCGAGGAAGGGGCGTTGCGCGGAGACGATCTTCGCGCTCGCCTCTTCCACGCCGAACCACTGAACGCGGTCGACCTCCGGGAAGGTCTTCTTCTGCCCCGACTTCGGCGGCCACTCCATCTCGAACGTGCCGGGAGTGACCGTCGCGGGGTCCAGGTCGCCTTCGAGCGCCCACACCGTGATGACCTTGCCGGAGCCCTTGGCCTCGCCGAGCGGGATCAGCTCGCCGTCCGGCACCGGCAGGCCGAGCTCCTCCTCGAACTCCCTGCGCGCGGCCGCCTCGGGCGTCTCGTCGTCGGTGTACTCGCCCTTCGGCACGGACCACGCGCCGGCGTCCTTGCGGGCCCAGAACGGGCCGCCCATGTGCCCGAGCAGCACCTCGAGCTGGGTCGTGTTTCTGAACAGCAGGATTCCGGCCGACCGTTTCATACTGTCCAGCATGGCGGACTGGGTCCTGCACGTGGACCTCGACCAGTTCATAGCGGCGGTCGAGGTGTTGCGCGACCCCTCGTTGCGTGGCAGGCCCGTGGTGGTGGGTGGCAACGGCGACCCGACCGAACGCGCGGTCGTGGCCACGGCGTCCTACGAGGCGCGGGAGTTCGGGGTGCGGTCGGGCCTGCCGCTGCGCACGGCGTTCAAGAAGCTCCCCGATGCCGTCTACCTGCCCGTGGACCACGCACTGTACGAGGCGGCGTCGTCCGAGGTGATGGCCGTGCTGCGGTCGTTCCCGGTGGTCGTGGAGGTGATGGGGTGGGACGAGGCGTTCGTCGGCGTCACGGTGGACGACCCCGTGGCGTTCGCCCGGTCGGTGCAGGCGGCGGTGCTGGAGCGGACCGGCCTGCACTGCTCGGTCGGCATCGGCGACAACAAGCTGCGCGCCAAGATCGCGACCGAGTTCGGCAAGCCCGCCGGGGTCTTCCAGCTGACCCGGTCGAACTGGGTCGAGGTGATGGGGCACCGGCCGACGTCCGCGCTGTGGGGGATCGGCGCGAAGACGTCGAAGAAGCTCGCCGAGCTGGGGCTCGAGACCGTGACGGACCTGGCCGCGGCCTCACCGGACGCGTTGGCCGCGCGGTTCGGGCCGCGGATGGGCCCGTACTTCCGGACCGTCGCGCTGGGTGCCGGCGACACGGTGGTGAGCTCCACGCCGTGGGTCGTGAAGTCCCGTAGCCACGAGAAGACGTTCCAGCAGGACCTCTCGTCGCTGGAGGACATCCGGCGCGAGGTCGTGGCGCTGGCGCACCAGGTGGCGGCGGACGTCGTGACCGAGGGACGCCCGGCCGTGCGCGTGGGCGTGAAGGTGCGGTTCGTGCCGTTCTTCACCAAGGTGCGGCTGATGAAGCTGCCCGCGCCGACCTCGTCCGCGGACGAGTTGGCCGCCGCCGCTCTGGTCGTGCTGGACCGCTTCGAACACGGCAGGGCGGTACGCCTTTTGGGGGTGCGCGCGGAATTCTCTGACGATGATGTCGAACCGAAGCCTTCTTCTTCGACGTACTAGTAAGTAGAGGATTCACCGCTAGGAGAAGAAGATGACCGACTCACTCACCCACCGCGACCGAGCCGTTCTCAGAGCCGTCGCGGACGGCCGTTGCGAGATCACCGGAACCGTCCTGCTCGTCGACGGCCTGTGCTGCGCCGACCAGTTCGCGGGCCTGCGCCTGCGCACCGCGGGCCTGATCAGCACACGTCCCGGGCCCGCCGCGCTGACCGACGCCGGCTACGAGATGCTCGCCGCCTGACCTTTGCGGAACACCGACATCAGGTACTTGTTCGAGAACCTGTAAGCACCGTCCGCCGTCCGGTACGGCATGGCCGCGGCCTTGATCTTCTCCGCGACTTTCTCCTCACCTTCCTTTTCGACGACGCGCTGATAGCTGCCCACGCTCAGAAAGCTGCGCAGCATCGTGGCCTCGTCGGCGTGCACCTGGGGAATGTCGATCGTGATTCTTTCTTGTGCCTCAGGCAACTTCGCGCCCGTGCGCGCGCTGTAGCCGCGCACGGCCCGCCCGACGACGAGCAGGTCGCTCAACAACTCAGGGTGCCACTGGCACACGACCACGTAGTCCTTGCTGACCCGTCGCGCTTCCCTGAACGCCTCGTCGGGATCTTCGGCGAAGAACAGCGCGTTGAACGCCGTGACGACGTCGAAGGTGTTGTCCTGCCAGGGAAGCGGCCCCAGCGGCAGCTCCCTGAACTCCGCGGTGCTCGCCTGCCTCGCGACCGCGAGCATGGCCGGTGAGATGTCGATGCCGATCGCCCGCGCACCTGCTTCCGTTGCGGCGGCACAGAACTCACCGCTGCCGCACGCCAGGTCGAGCACTCGCGTGCCGTGCGTGATGCCCGTGCGTTCGATCGCGGTCTTCCAGGCGGGCATGGACATCGAGGCGCCCAGCGCCGCTCGTTGCACGGCCCTGCGGCCCCACAGCTCGCCTTTCAGCTCCTGCGCGGACTTCTCGCTCATGATCCCGACCCTAGCCTGGTTCGTCGCGCTCCGAATTCCACGCCATAGCGCCAAGTTCTGCACCTGCATGTCCTTGACCTGTCCTCTTTCCCTTGTGGCGGCGTACCTCTGGCGGATGTCGATGAACGACTACGTTCATTTACCCTGAGTTGTGGCCTCGTCGGTTGGAGGCGTTCCCTCCTGCCGCTCTTGGGTGCACGCGGGCGGACCGGGCCGGGGACGGTGGGTTCGGTCGGGGACCCCGTGCGATGGGAGCGACAATGACGGCGCAACTCAGGTGGATCCGAAGCTCCTACAGCGCGTCCTCTAACGATTCATGCGTCGAGCTCGCCGCCGGTCAGGACAACTTCGTGCTGGTCAGGGACACCAAGGACCGCTCAGGGCCGCGACTGGGCTTCTCCGCCTCGGCATGGGCCGTCTTCGTTCAGTCGGTCTGTGGATCCTGACGACGCTTGCCGCCAAGTTCGCTCGATCGTGCGACCCGCTCAAGTCTGGGTTGATCTAGGTCCGACCCTGCATGTAAAACATGTCACTTTAAGGACGTTCATTTTGCATGCATTCAGACTACTTGCACTCAAATTGCCAGGTGGCAGAATGATGGTGGGCATGCACGCCAAGCATGGCCACCGAGGGAGCGCTGCGCCTTGCCAGGTAAGGGAAACCCCGTCGCACAACGGCGGAAGCTGCTGAGTGAGTTGAGACAGGCCCGCGAGGCCAGGAAACTCACTCAGGACTCCGTCGCGGACGCGCTCGACTGGTCCAGCTCGAAGGTCATCCGCATCGAACAGGGCCGGAGTGGTATCTCGGTCACGGATCTGCGGGCCTTGCTGCTGCACTACGGGATCACGGAGTCCGGTCGCGTCGACGAACTGGTCGAGCTCGCCCGTGCGACCAAGCGGCCGGACTGGATGGCGAAGTACAAGGGGTTGCCCAAGGGGTTCGCGGAGTTCATCGAGCTCGAGCGGGTGGCGATCCGCTGCCGCTACGTGCAGACGACGTTGATTCCCGGGATGCTGCAGACCCGCGAGTACGCGACCGCGATCGTGGCCAGCGGTAGCGGCAGTGAAGAGGACGTCAGCCGCGGCGTCGGGATTCGCATGCATCGCCAGGATCTGGTCGGCGAGGACGGGCCCGGCATGTTCTTCATCATCGACGAGTCGGCGCTGCACCGCGTGATCGGTGGCGTGGAGACCATGCGCGCCCAGTTGTTGCACATCAAGGAGTTGGTCGCCACCGACCAGATGACCGTCCAGATCGTGCCCTTCGCGGCGGGGATGCACCCGGCCATGAAGGGCTCTTTCACGATCCTGGAGATCAACGAGGACGAGGAGGACTTCTCCCTGTTCCTCGAGGAGCTCTACCGGCCGTCGCTCGTCCAGGACGACTCGGAGGTCGTGCGCGAGTACCTCGCGCAGTTCTACCAGCTCGAGAAGTTCGCACTGCCCGCCGGCGAGACGCCGCGCGTCATCGACGACAGGCTCAAGCACCTGGGAGGTTGACCAGCGTGAGTTGGACGGGTGTCTGCGCCAACAGACACCCGTCCGATGGCAACGTCGCTTACTCGGCACCACAGCGCAAAGTGAGGCGAGTGGACAACGTGGTCGTCAGCGTATGACGTCCGGCCACGTCTGACTGCCGCCATCAGGCCTCTTTCGGCTCAAATGGCCTCGCCTCATCGATCCAGTGTGATCGGTGGCCGCAGGTCACCCTGCCGGAAGGAGGCACGCGATGGGGATGGACGGTCTCTTCGTCAGTTACAGCAGCAGCGATGGTGCCGTTGTCGCCGCCGCATTGGTGGCCTCTTTGCGGTCCAGAGGGTTCGACGTGTGGTGGGACGGCGATCTGCCGCTGGCCGCACCGTTGTCCATCCCGTCGTGGATGGAGGAGGGCTTCCGCGACCGGACCGTGCTCGTGGTCGTCTCGCCGGACTACCTGCGAGCGTTGGAGACCAACGACTTCTTGGAGCGCAAGGGCGTCCGGTACGAGGCGAGGCTCCTGCGACACAAGCTCTACCACCACGAAGAGGCCTACCGGTGCGATGTCGTACCGGTGGTGCCGCAGGGGTTCGACAAGAACCTGCTGCCCGCGGTGCTGCAATCGCTGGTGATCCACACCTTCGACCCGGAGACGGGGAACGGGATCGAGGTGCTGGCGAACGCGCTCTCGGGGGGCGCGGAAGGTGGTGTGGCCATGAGCGTGGAACCGTCCACCTCGCCGCCCAAGGTGCGGGAGATGCTGCGAGACCTCGAAGACCTCGATCCCGCCGAGCCTGCCGCCCTCGCGCTGGCCCGGCGGCTGGCCGAGTTCGGACAGGGTGACATCGAGCTCGCCAGGGCGTTCGACTCCGTCGTGGGCGCAGCCAAGGCCCATGGTGACGTGGAGTTGGTGCGCCGCATCTCCGAGACGTGCCTGGGGACCCTGTCCGCCACCGAGCGCCTGCGCGGCGAGGGTGCGCTGGAGGCCAAGATCCTCGTGGAGGGACAGGCCTGGTACCTGTTGCGCGAGTACCGGCTGGTGCGGGCGGCCGCCGTGGCCGAGGAAGGGACGAAGATCGCGGAGAAGTACCGCGATCTCTACACCGCCGCCCGCGGAACCCTGTGTCACGCCACTGTCTTCCTGCGGATGGCGGCCGTGGGAGCCGACTTCGACCGTGACTTCTACCTGCGCAAGAGCAAGCTTCTGCTGTTGCAGGCGATCGAGCGGTTCTCCGCGATCTCCGGCAAGGCCAGCGAGGAGGTCGGGCTGTGCGCCTCCCTGTGGGCGGAGTGGGCGCTGGCGCGGTTCGACCTCACCCGTGAGCGGGCGGACCTGGTGACCGCGACGAAGAAGGCGAAGGCCGCTGAGGCGCTCCTGTCGCCTGGTGGTGAGTGGTACCAGTGGCTGATGGTGTTGCGAGCACGCCTTTGTCACGCCTCCCGCAAGTACGTCGAGGGCAAGGCGTACGTCACGGACGTCATCGCTTCGGGCGAGTACCCGGAGGTGGTGGCCAGGGCCTACCAGGTGCGCGCCGAACTCTCGCTCGGCGGCGGGGAGAAGCCGAGCGCGGTCCGCGACTTCCTGCTGGCGGAGCAGAGGTTCAGCGCGCTGCGGTACGACTACGCCGCGGCGATCTCCTGGTGGGAGGTCGCGAAGCTCGACCCGGCGAGCGTCACGGAGGTCCGGCTGACCTCCGCCGACGTCGAAGAGCTCGAGGACCTGGCGCCGGACCCGCGGACCCGGCGCCGCGCCGTGCTCGAGTACGAACAGGCGAGCGCGCGCAGGTTCGGACGCAGGTGCCCGCCTGACTGGCGGTTCCTCGTGGACCGCGTGAGGTACGCGTGACTCAGCGGTCGGCGTAGCGCTTGGCCAGTTCCTCCTCCCTGTCCGCCGGCCACGGGCAGCGGATCTCGCCCTGCGTGGCCGCGAAGAACAGCTCCAGGTGCACGTGCCACGCCGCGAGCGCCTCAGGCCCGTGGGCGTTCTCCTGGGTCAGCGTCACCGTGGTGCCCTGCAGATGCACGTGCTCGAACTCCCAGCGCACCCTGCCCTGCGGCTCACCGTCCCGCAGCCACTCGTACTCCAGCACCCGCGGCGCCTCCGCCCTGGTGACCACGCCCGGCGTGAGGCCGGGGTGCGCTGCCCGCGTCGGCACGGCGTCCACAGAACCCTCGGTAAGAAGCTGCCAGACGTCATCCAGCGGCGCCCACACCAGATCGCGGACGAACCGCACACCCTCGGCCTCGTCCGTGCCCTCGTCGAGCCCGAACTCCCTGACGTAGTGCTCGATGCGAGAAAGCCATTCGGTCGGCGGCTCGAACTTCGTGCCGTCGGCGTGGGCCACCAGGGCGTCCAGGCAGGTGACCCACCCCGGCACGTCGCGCCCCACCGAAAGCTTGCTGCTCACGATCGCGGTGAAGACCAGCAAACAGCCTTCGTCGCGCGGCAGGATCTCGAAGCGCAGCACGTCACCCGCCCACCGGAAGGCGAACACCTTGGGCGGATCGGACTCCAACAGCTCACCCTCGCCGCCATCGGCCTCCACCGGGGCCGCGTCGGGAAACGTGAAGCGCAGCTTCGTGCCGTCGATCTCCACCTCGGCCGGGAACCAGTGCTTCATCTCGGCCGGCTCGGTGACGACCCGCCAGACCTTCTCCGGCGAATGCCGCAGCGCGCGCTCGAAGCGCAGTACGGGCTTGCCCTCGATCATCCGCAGTTCGGCGTCCACAGGTCAGTCCCCTTCGATCTCGTCGAGCCGGCGTTCCAGTGCGTCCAAGCTCTTCTCCCACATCCGCCGGTACGGCGCGAGCCAGGCGTCGATCTCCGCCAACGGCCCCGGCGACACCCGGTAGAAGCGCTTCTGGGCGTCAACGCGCACCTCGACCAGACCGGCCTCCCGCAACACCTTGAGGTGCTTCGAAACGGTCGGCTGGGCGAGCGTCAGCCGACCGACGAGGTCACCGACCGGCCGCTCGCGTTCGCGCAACAGGTCGAGGATCTCCCGCCGACTCGGATCCGCTAGCACAGCGAACGTAGATACCATGCCAGCAATATAGCTCAACCAGAATATAGATGCCACCGCGCTGCCGTTGCCGCACGCGGGATCCCGCACAGCGGCGGCACGGCCGCAGACGATCGCTCGGTGGCGGCGGAACGGCTGAGGAGACCGGAGATCACGCGACGCGCGGCACCACAGCGGCCGTGCGCCGGAGGACGGCGACACGGTTCCTGCCGCCTGCCGCAGGGTCGGCGACACCACTGCGGCCGCGCATCGCGAGAACTCAGCCGACCACTTCGCGAAGCCGCCCGTCGCGTGGCTCAGCCGGCCGATCGTCGTGCGAAGCCGCTGGCCGTCTGACTCCAGCCCGACACTGCTCGTCGCACGACGCTGCTCGTCGCGTGACCCAACACCGCTCGTTGCGGGAGCTCAGTCCGCGAGTCTGATGGCCACCTCCGTCTTCCAGTTGGCGGGGTCGGGTTCCACGGCGGGGTCGGTGAAGTACGTCTCCAGGCGCGCGCCCCACCTGTCGCCGTCGCGGTCGAACCGCACGGCGTGCGCGAGCAGTTCGTCGGTGACGGCGGCCAGTCCGTCCGGGCTGCCCTCGTGCAGCGCCACCAGGTACTGGCCGGCGGGCAGGGTGGAGGTGAACACCTCGCCGGTGCCGGGCACCTCGGCGACCGTCGGAATGCCCGCCTCCACCTCGAACTCGTCGGCGGTGACGCGTAAGTAGCGCAGGAACGGCGCTCCGGTGGCGGGTAACTCGCGGTCGGCCAGCCACTGCATGACCTCGGGGAAGCGGTCGGCGATCTTGGCGAACGTCGTCAGCGTCACGGTGTCCCTGACTGCGGCGTAGGGCTGGTCGGCGCGGGTCTCGATGTCCATGTGCTCCACGGTAGTCAGCGCCACCGACAGAAAATCGGCGTTCGGTGGCGGGCGGCCCCGGTTAACGTGAAGTTCATGCACCGCACCCTCCCCGTGGCCAGTTCCCCGGTGCGCGACCTGCTCGCGCTGACCTCCCGCCCCGAGGTGATCTCCTTCGCCGGCGGCCTTCCCGCCCCCGAACTGTTCGACCTGGACGGTGTGCGCGCCGCCTACGACCTCGCCCTGCGTGACCGGTCGGTGCTCCAATACGCGGCCACGGAAGGAAATCCGGCCCTCCGCGCGCTCATCTCCGCCCGCCTGACGGGCCGCGGCCTGCCCACGCCGGACGTCCTGATCACGACCGGCTCCCAGCAGGCCCTGGCTCTCGTGGCCACCGCGATGCTCGGCCCCGGCGCCGTGGTCGCCGTCGAGGAACCGACGTACCTCGCAGCGCTCCAGTGCTTCCGGATGACCGGCGCCCGCGTCGTGCCCGTCGCCAGTGACGCCGACGGCCTGGTCCCGGCCTCCCTGCGCGAGGTCGTGGCGTCGGAAAAGCCCGCATTGCTCTACCTGGTACCGACTTTCGCCAACCCGACCGGCCGCACGCTCACCGCGGAACGCCGCGTGGAGATCGCCGGCATCGCCGCCGCGCACGACCTGTGGATCGTGGAGGACGACCCGTACGGCGAACTCCGCTACCGCGGCTCCGCCGTGCCCGCGCTCGCATCGATCAGCGATAGAACCATCTACCTGGGCAGCTTCTCGAAGATCGGCGCGCCCGGCATGCGCCTGGGCTGGCTGCGCGCACCCGCGGACCTGCTGCGCACGCTGGCGATCGTCAAGCAGGCGGCTGACCTCCACACGTCCACAGTGGATCAGGCCGCCGCGGCCTCGTACCTGGCGCACAACGACCTCGACGCCCACATCACTCGTTTGCGCGCCGAGTACGGACTGCGCCGTGACGCGATGATCGCCGCGCTGCCGTCTGCCATGCCCGATGGCACGACGTGGAGTGATCCGGACGGCGGCATGTTCGTGTGGCTACGACTGCCGGGCGATGTGGACAGCGCCGTGCTGCTGAAGGAAGCACTACGGCACGATGTCGCGTTCGTGCCCGGTGCGCCGTTCTTCGCAACGACACCGGACCACGCCACGCTGCGGATGTCGTTCACCTCCAACACGGTGGACGAGATCGCGGAAGGCATGGCACGCCTCGCGAAGGTGCTGCGGTGAGCCTGCTCGACGACGAGGCGCTGTGGGGCTCGTCGGTCGTCGCGAACTGCGCGATGAACCGCGAACGCGGCCTGGCGAGCTACCGCCGTGAGCTCGGGCTGGAGCTGCCGCCGGCGTCCGGCGTGTGGGTGGATCTGTGCTGTGGCAGCGGAAAGGCACTGGCCGAGGCGGCGCGACCGAACCTGACGATCATCGGCGTGGACCTGGTCGACCGGCACGTCTCCGCACGGGACGGCCTGAGCTTCGTCGTCGCGCCCGTCGACCGGTGGGCGCCCGCCGGGCCGGTCGACCTGGTGACCTGCGTGCACGGCCTGCACTACGTCGGGGACAAGCTCGGCCTGCTCGAACGCGTGGCGTCGTGGCTCGCGCCCGGTGGCCGGTTCGTGGCGAACTTCGACGTCGCCGGCGTGCGCCGCGCCGATGGCAGCCCGTTCGGACGCATGTTGACCAAAGCGTTGCGCGACAACGGGTTCACCTACGACAACCGGCGACGCCTGATCGGCTGCGAGGGGTCTGGCACGCCGAGGCTGCCGTTCGCCTACCTCGGCGCGGACGACCGCGCCGGCCCCAACTACACGGGCCAGCCCGCGGTCCACTCCCGCTACGAGGCCCTATGACGCCCAGGGGCCGACGCCCGTGACGCGGTCGACGCTGATGCGCGTGACGAACCCCGCCGGCGGGTTGTCCATCGGCGGGAACTTCACGTCCGGGCCGAGGTAGGTGTGCGCGAGGCGCTGGAGCAGTTCCGGCGCACCGCCCTCGGTGATGCGGGCCGTGCCGTAGACGACCAGGTACTCCTGCAGGCCGTGGTCGTTGACGACGGGCGTCTCGATCGAGAGCACGACGCGGCCGTCGTTGCGGATGTTGCGGACCTTCTGGTGCGACGCGAGGTGGCCGGAGACGATCTCGTCGCCGTCGAGCCCCACCCAGACGATGGTGACCTGCGGGGAGCCGTCGGGGCCGAGCGTCACGAGGTGGCCCAGCGCGTTGGACTCCAGCACTGATCTGGCGGATTCGGGGAGCATGACGGGGACGCTACGCCGAAGTGCTCAGCCGAACAGCTCGAGTGCGTCCTGGTGGTGTTCGCAGCGGCCTCCTCCCGTCGCGATCGTGCAGGGCGACCCCTTCTTCGTGAGCGCGCCGCACTGCAACGCCGGGTCGTGGATGTGGCAGAGGCCGTTGGTGCCCGCGGTGATCGGGCAGGGTGTGCCCTTCTTCGTGGGCGCGCCGCACGCCTCACCGCTCAGTTCGCGCGCCTGCCTGGGCTTCGCGGGTTTCTTCGGCTTCGCGCCGGGCTGCTCGACCGTCCGGCCCGTGACCTCCTCGACGCCGCGCACGGCGAGGCGGTCGGCGCGTTCGTTCTCCGGGTGACCGGCGTGGCCCTTGACCCAGTGCCACTCGACGTCGTGCCGGTTCGCGGCTTCTTCCAGGCGGCGCCACAGGTCTGCGTTCTTGACGGGCTCACGGGCCTTCGTGAGCCAGCCGTTGGCCTTCCAGCCGTGCACCCACGACGTGATGCCGTTCCGCACGTAGGTGCTGTCCGTGTAGAGCTTCACGACAGAAGGCCGCGTAAGGCTCTCCAACGCCATGATGGGCGCCATCAGTTCCATGCGGTTGTTCGTCGTCGGGCCGATGTCACCGCCGTACATGTCCTTCTCGTGCTCGCCGTAGCGCAGCACGGCACCCCAGCCGCCCGGTCCGGGATTGGGGCTGCAGGCGCCGTCGGTGTAGATCTCGACCTCCATGCGTCCTGAGGCTACCGACGACCTCTGACACTCCCGCGCTGACGGTTGTTCGCGATGATGTGGCGGAACATCTCGACGAGCGCCGGCGCGTTGATCGGCTGGTCGCGGTAGACGGAGATCATGCGCGCCGTCTTGTTGCCGTGGCCGCTCGTGATGATGTTGTGCGGATCCGGCACGGCCGCCTTGTCGTAGAGCATCACGTTCACGTGGTCCTTGGTGCCGAGCAACGCGCAGATGTTGCCGTCCAGCACGAAGTACGGCCGGTTCGTGAACTTGATGGTCTCCTCGACGTCCGGATCGGCCTCGTGCACGAGCGCGCGCACCTGGCGGCAGACGTCCTGCTGCCACTCGGGCAACGTTGCGATGTAGTCGTCGATACGAGTGTCCATAGCCCTATGTCGTCGTCTCGCGCCGTTTCTCGACATCCTGCCCGTGCAGAAACACACGCACCCCTGCCCTGATGTCGTCGTCACTCGGTCGTGAGCCCCTGATGCTCGGATCGCCGGTCATCGTGAGCATCATCAGGTGCACGGCCGCGCGTGCCGAGTCCTTGAACCCGAGCTTGGCGAGCTCGTGTGCGAGCGTGGCGCGGACCTTGCGCGGACCTGTTGCCTGCCACGCCTCGATGGCGTCGTCGGGGATGTGGCTGAGCTCGGCGTTGATCTGCCGGACCAACGCGAAGTGCGTGGCGTTGCCGAGCTCGGTGCTCATGGCCCTGCCGAACGCCGTGAGGTCCTTCTCCAGGTTCGTGACCCTGTGGAAGTGCCGCTCGATGATCGCGATCTGCTCGCGCGCCGCCGCGTCCGCGCTGGCCTGGATGACGTTGCGGAAGAGGTCGGCCTTGTCCGCGAAGTGGTTGTAGAGCGTGCGGGTCGACACCTCCGCCTCCTTCGCGATGGCGTCGATGCTCGCTCGTGAGTAGCCATCGCGCGCGAACACGCTCAACGCCCCGTGCAGGATCGCCTGCCGCTTGTCAGGTCGCATGGTTCCGCAGCTTAGTACAACGAGCGTTGCACTAAGTACAGCGATCGTTGTACTTTGGTGCCATGCGAATCGCAGTGATCTTGGGAAGCACCCGTCCCGGCCGTCGTTCGGAAGAGGTGGCGCGGTGGGTCATGAACGTCGCCGGCACCCGGAGCGACGCGTCGTTCGACCTCATCGACCTCGCGGAGGTGAACCTGCCGTTGCTCGACGAGCCCGTGCCTGCACTGTTTGGTGAATACGCGCACGCACACACACGCGAGTGGTCAGCAGTCGTCGCGTCGTACGACGGCTTCGTGTTCATCACGCCCGAGTACAACCACTCGTTCTCCGCGGCACTTAAGAACGCGCTGGACTACCTGTACGCGGAGTGGAACGACAAGGCCGCGGGTTTCGTGGGCATCGGCGGTACGGGCGGATTGCGTGCCGTGGAACAACTACGGCTCGTGCTGGCCGAACTGAAGGTGGCAACCGTGCGCACACAGGTCGCGTTCGGCCGTGGGGACCTGCAGAGGGAGCCGGAGCACCACGAGACGTTGCACGCGATGCTCGATGAGCTGGTGGCATGGGCGTCGGCGTTGAGGTCCGTGCGCGCCGTGGCGGCCTAGCGGGGCAGCCACTTGCGATGTCGGCGACGTTGTTGTCGTCCCCGATGACGAACAGAGTTCGGTCAAGCGCCGATTTGGCCGGTCAAATCACGCGATCGGGTGGCATTTCGACCTTGCTGACCGCACGGGCCACCGCGACCAGGTCGGCCTCCCTGCCGTGGCGCGCCACGGCCTGCAGCCCGACCGGCAGGCCGTCCGCGTCGAACCCGGCGGGGATGTTGATCGCCGGATGCCCGCTCAGGTTGAACGCCCAGGTCAGCGCGGTGTTGATGCGCTCGCCGGGGCCGTCGTGGCCGTGGGGCGGGCCGGGCGTGGCGGGGGTGAGCAGGACGTCGGCGGTCTCGAACAGCGCGTCCAGCGCCGGGTTCGGGCCGCAGCGGCCCGCGAACCAGTCGTCGGCGGGATCGCGCAGCACGAGGTCGGCCGGGCGTGGGTTCAGCGGGGAGGCGGCACGCCAGGCGATCTCCGCCTGCTCGTCGTCCACGACCGCGAACCCGAGGCCGGTGGACCAGGCGGTGGTGGGCGCGCTGGTCTCGGTGATGTTCAGGTACGTGGCGAGCAGGTCCGGGTCGCGGGTGAAGACGCCGACCGCCGCGCGTTCCGACGACGTGGTCTTCAGCCCGTACACGCCGCACCACGCGGCGGGGATGCGGATCGAGCCGGCGCCGTCCACGCCCGTCGCGAGCGGCACCACGCCTGCGGCCACGGCGACCGCCGACCCGGCCGACGAACCACCCGGCGTGCGGTCGAGGTTCCACGGGTTGCGTGTGAGGCCACGAGAGTTGCGACCCCACGTCTGCCAGGGGGTACTGCCATCGGGCGTGGTGGTCAGTCCGATCGGCACGCACCCCATGGCCGTGAGCGCGTCACGGTGACTTCGCCGTTCGCCGCGTTTCACCGCGATGGGCAGCCCTGCGAACGGCAGCGAGGAGTCGACCTCAAGAGAGGGCGTGCGGAACACCTCGTGGAACGCACACAGCACCGGCTCCACGGCTTCGAGCCGCGCCAACGCCTCCGCCACCAGGTCAGGCATGATCCACCCCGTGAAATGGTCCCGTGCGGTGCACCACCTGACCGAGCTCGCCGAGAAGTGCGGCGAGCTGCCCACCAGCTTCTTCCGGTTCCAGGTGGTCGAGCTGTGGGTCTTCGGCGACCTGCTCGGCGTGCCGAAGGACGTGGACGTGGTCGAGGTCGCCCTGGTCACCGACCTGCCGGTGGACGAGGTGCCGTGGCTGACCGAACCGGTGGGAGCCGAGCACTGGGCCAACTCGACGAGGCTGTCCCGCAACCCGTTCGAGGCCTGCTGGCGCTCCCAGGACGCCCCGGTCTGGAACCACCGCATCGAACGCCCGGCGCTCGTGTGGAGCGCCGCCGACGGCATCAACGAGGAAGCGCTCGTGGCCGTCGGCGACGGCACGGCCGAGCTGGTCAGGACCGCCGCACCCACCCCTTACGAACTCGCGAAGCGGGTGCGGGACGAGCTCGCGGTGAGCCTGAAGGCCCTTCGGCAGGCGAACCAGGAGTACACCGACCGCCGCTGGAGCCCCGGCAAGCTCACCCCGCACTCGGACGCGTTGTGGCGCACGACCACCGGCTACCTGGACCTGCTGGACGTGGTCAACTGACCCCGAAACCGGTACGGACGGGGTGCGGGCTGCGCTAATTTGCGCGCCGTGCAGAACGAACGCCACGAGCCCGTGTGGCTCTGGGGCCCGGTGGCGCTGGCTCTCCTCGCTCTCTTCAACGTCGCGCAGCACGACCTCCTGGCGGCTTTCGGCACGCACCTCGGGGTGAGCAAGTACTCCTTCGCGTCGCTGGGCCTCCCGCTGCTCGCGGCGATCGCCGGCGTGTGGCTCACGAGGCACTGGCAGTGGCTGCTCCTGGCGGGCACCGCCGGAGTGCTGATCGCCTCCGTCGATTCGCAGGCGCACTTCTTCAGCCTGCGGCCGGGCATCTCGTGGGCCATCGACGCGGTGGGCGTCGCCGGGGCGGTGCTGATCGTCATCGGCGCGCTCGCCGTCACCCGTGACGCCGCGCTGGCCGCAACGGTCGTCGTCGTCCAGTTCCTGGCCACGCTGTTCCTCGGGCTGGACTGGCTGAGCAGCGCGATCCCGCCGCCACCGGTCGTCTACGCGCTGGCGGGACTCGGGGTGCTCGGCGCCGTTCTCGCGGTCCACGCCGTGCGCACCGGCAAGGCCCCGCGATCCGAACGCGTCAGCACGCGAGCGGCGATCTCCGGAACCCTGGCCGCGTTCCTTCCGCTCGTGCTCCTCGGTGCCGGCCTTCTGCTGCAGTCGTACCTGGTGCTGCCCCTCGCCAGGGCGGGAGCGGGCCTCGCGGTGCTGCTCTGCGCGGCCGTGCTGGCCCTCGTCCTGGGCAGGGGAGCGTTCCTCAGGACGACGATCGCCGGTTTCGTCGTGTTCGCCGCGGCCGTGCCGCTCAACTTCGGGCTCTACTTCAGCGCCAGCGCGTTCGAGATCTCCGCACCGGCGGCCCTGGTCGGCCTGGCCGCCGGGATAGTCGCCGCGTGGTCCGGCCACGCGGCCGCGGTGGGCGCCGGCGCCTGCGCCGCACTCGCGGCGATCATGGGACTCGTCGTCGACGTCACCGGGCAGTACGCCGACCTGACCCAGCGCGGTCTCGGCGAGCTGATCATCGTGCTCGGCGTGCTGGCCATGACCTGCG
Source organism: Lentzea sp. CA-135723 (assembly GCF_050936595.1). NCBI lineage: Bacteria > Bacillati > Actinomycetota > Actinomycetes > Pseudonocardiales > Pseudonocardiaceae > Lentzea > Lentzea sp. CA-135723. Next base: position 250,025 of record NZ_JBNJMK010000002.1, read on the forward strand.
CGGTCGCCGCCGTCACTCCAGCGCTCGCGGAACTCCGCGCCCTGCCCGTCGCACTCGTGCCGTTGCTGACCGGCTTCGTGCTGGCGTTCCGGCAGCTGATCCAGCCGTGGCTCGCGTACGACAAGATCCAGACCCAGTTCCCCGAGGGGCACTACGTCTCGTTGTGGGTCGTGCTGCTGGTGCTCGCCGCACTGGCCGTGGGGAGCCTGTGGCGGCAGGCTCCCCGTCGAGCTCACCAGCCGCGCGAACGCCACTCCGCGAGCGACGGGCGCTCCTTGCCCAGCGTCGAGTCGTCGCCGTGACCGGGGTAGAACCAGGTGTCGTCGGGCAGGACGGCGAACAGGCGGTCCTCCACGTCGTTGATGAGCGAGGCGAAGTTGTCCGCCGACGTGGTCTTGCCCACACCCCCCGGAAAGAGTGAATCTCCGGTGAAGAGGTGCTGGTGGCCGGTCGGGTCGTCGTAGACGACGGCGATCGAGCCCGGCGTGTGGCCGCGCAGGTGGATGATCGAGAGCGGGACTTCTCCCACGTTGATGGTGTCGCCGTGATCGACGAGGACGTCCGGCGGGACCGGCAGGACCGCGGCGTCGAGCTCGTGGGCGACGGTGGTGGCGCCGTGGGCTCCTGCCAGGGCGCCCAGTGCCTGCCAGTGATCGGCGTGCTGGTGCGTGGTCACGATCGTGCGCAGCCTCGGGCGTTTCGGGAGGTGGCCCAGGAGGTCGGAGAGGCGCTCGTGGTCGTTGGCCGCGTCGATCAGCAACGCTTCGTTCGTGGACCGGCAACCCAGCAGGTAGGCATTGTTGTCCATCGGGCCGACGGAGATCTTCGTGATGGTCAGCGCGGCCAGCGTGCGGCGGGCGGCGGGGCCGTCTGGATCGACGTGACCCGTGTAGTTCTCGTGTACGTCCACGGTGGCAGACGGTAGTCGCTCGATGCGGCGAGACGCACACCTTCAGGTTGCATACAGGTCTCACTCATAGGGTAAGTAAGGATCAAGCTCCGAGCCCGCAGTACTCCGAACGCATCAACGAACAGGTCCCCGCCTCTCGTGATTCCAGCGCAACGACAGAAGCCCCAGAAGGCCCGCAGGGTCAGCTGGGACGTCCTCCGCGTCGTCGCCATCGGATGCGTGTTGCTCCACCACGCCACGCTCACGAGCGTCAGCAGCCACCCCGATCTCGGGCCGCTGCCGTTCGAGTTCCCGATGTCGATGGGCGCCAGCACGCTGATGGTCGTCTCGGCTTTCTTCGCCTGTGCGTCGCTCAACAGCGGCAAGCCAGGGCAGTTCCTGTGGAGAAGACTCGCCAGACTGCTGCCCGCGTACATGGCGGCGGTGCTGCTCACCTACGCGGTGCAGAGATGGATCGCGCCGGAGGGGTGGAGCCAGCTCGACGGCAGGGACGTCGTCTACAACCTGCTGCTGATCAACCAGTGGATGCCGGACGTCAACATCGTCGACTTCGCCTACTGGACGGTGCCGGTGCAGATCGCGGCGTTCATCGCGGGAGCGGTGCTGGTGAAGTTCCTAAGAGGAACGAAGCTCCGTGTCTTCCTGTGGGCGCTCATCATCACGCCGCTGCTCCTCAGGCCGTTGCTGGACCACTCACACACGTTGTTCGTCGTCTACAACGGGTTCGCGCTGCACAGGGCGCAGTTGTTCGCCGCCGGCATCGCCATCTGGCTGTGGCACAAGGATCGGCTCAAGACCCCGCACCTGGCCGCACTCCTCGTGGCTACCCTGATCGCGCAGGCGATTCACACGACCGAGTACGGATCGACGCTCGGCTTCGCCGTACTGCTACTGATGGTGTGCGCCGCGGCCGCCGGACCCGACTGGGTGTTCTTCAGCCCGATCGCGAAGCCGATCACGTGGCTCGCGGGCATCTCGTACGGCGTCTACCTCGTGCACCAGCAGATCGGCACCGTGGTGATGGACCGCATGCACGCCTTTGGGCTGCGGTCCTGGTGGCTCCTCGCGGGCTTCCTCACCTCGGCGTTCGTGCTCGGCTGGGCGATGACGAAGTTCGTCGAGAAGCCCGCCTACAAGCTGCTCACTCAGATCCAGTCGGGCAGGTCCGGCAGTTCACCGCGCAGGCCCGCACCGTCGGAACGGCCGGTCAGCCACGCCAGCACGGCGCTCGCGGACCCGCTCACCGAGCTGCGGCTCGCCGGACCGTTCACGGTCCACCTGCGCTGAGCACCGCCGGGCAGGGTCACCTCGATCTCGAACGGGTCGACCCTGCCCTCGAACTGCCGCACGGCGTCGTCGAGGAACTCCTCCACGAACGCCGCTGGCAGGTCGTCGAACCCGACGCCCGCGTCCAGGTCGATGAGGTGGATCCAGATCTCCCGCAGCCGGAACAACGGCACGGTGGACGCCGGGATCGTCTGGCCCTTGGGCGCGGTGACCTCCGAACGCCACGCGTGCGCCGGGAACTCCCGGCACGCGGCCTCGAACCGCAGGCACGCGGAGTCGAGGTCGGCCTTGATCACCTGCAGCAGCCGGTGCGCGCCCTCCTCGATGTCCGCGTCGCGGTCCGCCCGCGAGGCGTACGCCTGGTGCTCGACCCCGGTGCGCGCCCAGGTGAGCAGGTTCACCAGCGCGTCCGCGTTGCGCGCCAGGTGTGTGATGACGTGTCCGCGGGTCCATCCGGGGAGCAGCGACGGCCCGCGCACGGCGGCCTCGTCCAGCTCCTCGACGACCTCGTAGAGCACGTCTGTCGCCTCGCGCACCGCGGTGATGTGCCGGTCGGGCACACCGCGCGGGGCGGGTACGGACGTCTGCTCGGTGGACGGCGTGTAGGTCATGTGCTGCCTCTCCCCGACGTTGAGGCTTCTGATCGAAGTGCTCAGCCTATGGGTAATCCCAGCTCAGGGGAATGCGATAGCCGCTCGAACCGTTTTTGTCAGGGGTGCGCCCTAGCATGGTCGGCGGGTCGGTCGCAGCCTCCAATCCGATGCTAGTACTCTTCGAACGCTTGTTCGGAAGAGTGTGGCGTGAGTGACCCGCCAATCGCAGCCGAAGGGACCCCAGTGGCAGACCGTCTTGTTGTTCGCGGCGCCCGCGAGCACAACCTGCGCGGCGTCGATCTCGACCTGCCGAGGGACAGCCTGATCGTCTTCACGGGGCTGTCCGGCTCCGGCAAGTCGAGCCTGGCTTTCGACACCATCTTCGCCGAGGGCCAGCGGCGCTACGTCGAGTCGCTCTCCGCGTACGCGCGCCAGTTCCTCGGGCAGATGGACAAGCCCGACGTCGACTTCATCGAAGGCCTCTCACCCGCTGTCTCGATCGACCAGAAGTCGACGAGCCGCAACCCCCGTTCGACCGTCGGCACGATCACCGAGGTCTACGACTACCTGCGCCTGCTCTACGCCCGCGCCGGCAAGCCGCACTGCCCGCAGTGCGGCGAGGCGATCGGCAAGCAGACGCCGCAGGAGATCGTCGACCAGGTGCTCGCGATGGAGCAGGGCACCAAGTTCCAGGTGCTCGCGCCCGTCATCCGCGGCCGCAAGGGCGAGTACGTCGACCTGTTCCAGAACCTGCAGACGCAGGGCTACTCGCGCGCGAAGGTCGACGGTGTCGTCTACACGCTCGCCGAGGTGCCCAAGCTCAAGAAGCAGGAGAAGCACCACATCGCGGTCGTCATCGACCGCCTGAGCGTCAAGGCCGCGCAGAAGCAGCGCCTCACCGACTCGGTCGAGACGGCGCTGCGGCTCGCGGACGGCCTGGTCGAGCTCGAGTTCGTCGACCTCCCGGAGACGGACCCGAAGCGCGTCAGGGGCTTCTCCGAGAACCTCGCGTGCCCCAACGGCCACCCGCTCGCGATCGAGGACCTGGAGCCGCGGTCGTTCTCCTTCAACTCGCCCTACGGCGCGTGCGTGGTCTGCACGGGCATCGGCGTCAAGAAGGAGGTCGACCCGGAGCTCGTGGTCCCGGACGACGAGCTGAGCCTCGAAGAGGGCGCCATCGCGCCGTGGGCCGGCGGGCAGACCGCTGAGTACTTCATCCGCCTGCTGCAGTCGCTCGGCGAGACCATCGGCTACCGCATGGACACGCAGTGGCGGCACCTGCCGGCCAAGGCGCAGAAGGCGATCCTGCACGGCATCGACGAGCAGGTGCACGTCCGCTACAAGAACCGCTACGGCCGTGAGCGCTCGTACTACGCCAACTACGAGGGCGTCATCCCGTTCCTCGAACGGCGCCAGGAGCAGACCGAGTCCGAGTACATGCGGGAGAAGTACGAGGGCTACATGCGCGAGGTCCCGTGCCCCGCGTGCTCCGGCACCCGCCTGAAGCCCGAGATCCTCGCCGTCACGCTGCACCACGGCAAGAAGGGCGACCGCTCCATCGCCGAGGTCTGCGCGATGAGCGTCTCGGAGTGCTCGGACTTCCTCGACGGCCTCAAGCTCGGCAAGCGCGAGTCGATGATCGCGGGCGCCGTGCTCAAGGAGATCCAGGCCCGCCTGCACTTCCTGCTCGACGTCGGCCTCGACTACCTGTCGCTCGACCGGGCGTCCGGCACGCTCTCCGGCGGCGAGGCGCAGCGCATCCGGCTCGCCACCCAGATCGGCTCCGGCCTGGTCGGCGTGCTGTACGTGCTGGACGAACCGTCGATCGGCCTGCACCAGCGCGACAACCACCGCCTGATCGAGACGCTGACGAGGCTGCGCGACCTCGGCAACACGCTGATCGTCGTCGAGCACGACGAGGACACCATCCGCACGTCGGACTGGGTGGTCGACATCGGCCCCGGCGCCGGTGAGCACGGCGGCAAGGTCGTGCACAGCGGCCCGTACAAGAAGCTGCTGAGCAACAAGGAGTCGATCACCGGCGCGTACCTGTCGGGCCGCAAGTCGATCCCGATGCCGGCGAAGCGCCGCAAGGTCGACAAGAAGCGCCAGCTCACCGTCGTCGGCGCGCGCGAGCACAACCTGCGCGGCATCGACGTGTCGTTCCCGCTCGGCACCCTCACCTCGGTCACGGGCGTGTCCGGCTCCGGCAAGTCGACGCTGGTCAACGACATCCTCGCCACGGTGCTCGCGAACAAGCTCAACGGCGCGCGCCAGGTGCCGGGCCGCCACACCCGCATCAACGGCCTGAACGAGGTCGACAAGCTGGTGCGGGTCGACCAGTCGCCGATCGGCCGCACCCCGCGGTCCAACCCGGCCACCTACACCGGCGTGTTCGACCACGTCCGCAAGCTGTTCGCGGCGACCACCGAGGCGAAGGTCCGCGGCTACCAGCCGGGCCGCTTCTCGTTCAACGTCAAGGGCGGCCGCTGCGAGGCGTGCGCGGGCGACGGCACCATCAAGATCGAGATGAACTTCCTCCCGGACGTGTATGTGCCCTGCGAGGTCTGCAAGGGCGCGCGGTACAACCGCGAGACGCTGGAAGTGCACTACAAGGGCAAGACGATCTCCGAGATCCTCGACATGCCGATCGAGGAGGCGGCCACGTTCTTCGAGCCGATCAACGCCATCTACCGCCACCTGAAGACGCTGGTCGAGGTCGGTCTGGGCTACGTGCGGCTCGGCCAGCCGGCGCCGACGCTCTCCGGTGGTGAGGCGCAGCGCGTGAAGCTCGCGTCCGAGCTGCAGAAGCGCTCGACGGGCAAGACGGTCTACATCCTCGACGAGCCCACCACGGGCCTGCACTTCGAGGACATCCGCAAGCTGCTGGGCGTCATCAACGGCCTGGTGGACAAGGGGAACACCGTCATCGTCATCGAGCACAACCTCGACGTCATCAAGACGTCCGACTGGATCGTCGACATGGGTCCCGAAGGGGGCTCCGGCGGCGGTATGGTCGTAGCAGAGGGCACGCCCGAGCAGGTCTCGCAGGTCGAGAAGAGCTACACGGGGCAGTTCTTGCTGCAGGTGCTCGAAAACGAGGAGGTGTCGGCAGCAGGGTGATGATTCCACTCGATGCGCTGGCCCACCGCGAGCGCGCCCTTCAGGCGTCGCGCGGCGAGCCCGTGGTGTACCCCTTCAGCCTCGTAGAGGCCCTCGACTCGACGGAGCAGGCACTCCGGCGCGTCGCGTCCGTCAGCTGGGTGCGGACCCTGGAACGGCTTCCTCATCTACTCGACAAGTGAACCTGTGTGGCCTAGTGGGGCACTTGAGCCCCGCTAGAGCCATATGACACGCCGTGAGGAATTCCCGGTCTGTTGTGACTTTTCTCCAGGACCTGTCACTCCGACGAGGGATGTTGGATGATGGCGGCCGTGTCACTCAACCGCTATCGCTTCCGCAGCGTGTGGCACGTCGACGCGCCTCCCGACCTGGTGTACGAGGTCCTGTCGGACATCGCGAACTACCCCCTGTGGTGGCGTGAGATCCGCAAGGCCACCAAGTTCGACGAGGAGTCCGGCGAGCTCCGCTGCCGGTCGTTCCTGCCGTTCGACCTGGTCGTGCAGGTCAAGCACAGCATCCGCAGCCAGCAGGCGGGCCTGCTGCGCGCCACGCTGTCCGGCGATCTCGAAGGCTATGCGAGCTGGGAGATCACCGGCCGTGACGGCGGCACCGACCTCATGTTCGAGCAGGAGGTCGTGGTCAACAAGGCGTTGCTGCGCCGCCTGGTGCTGATCGCCAAGCCGTTCTTCCGCGGCAACCACGACATGATGATGCGCGGCGGCTTCAAGGGCCTGAAGCAGGTCCTCGAAGCCAAGGCCGCGTCCCGCCGCGAGTCCTGACCCGTCAGCGGCCCGACAGGTGCCGCACCAGAATCCCGAGCTGTTCCGCGTACTTCGCGGCGAACTCGGGCGTCGCGGGGTCCTGGCCGGTGATCTGGCCGGCGCTCTGCCGCAACGTCAACGGCGCTGACGCCGCCGCCATCAGGGCCAACAGCAGGAACGCGGGCTCCATCCCGGCGGGCAGTTCGCCTGCCTCCTGCCGCTTGCGCATCTCCTCCACCTGGCCCTGGAAGAACGCCTCGTCGGTCGGCGGGCTGTCGCCGGCCAGGTTGGCCCACGCCCACATGCGGCCGTGGTCGGTGAGCGTCGTCATGACGAACCCGGAGACGACCTCGTCCAGCGACTGGCTGCGGCTCGCCAGTTCCTCCGCCGAGCCGTGCCAGCTCGTGGCGAGCTCCTTGTACAGGCCTTCCTTGCCGCCGAAGTAGTACGAGATCAGCTGCTTGTTCACGCCTGCCCGCGCCGCGATGTCCGTGGTGCGCGTGGCGGCGTAGCCCTTCGCGCCGAACTCCGCCGCGGCCGCTTCGAGGAGCAGGGCCCGCGTGCGTTCCGGGTCGCGCTTGCGTTCCGAGGCGCTGGGGGAGCGGCGTTGATCCACGTCGTCACGGTAGCCGACGGCTTTATCAACCATTGGGTTGACTTAATCAACCGTGCGGTTGAAACTTGGGCTCATGCGAATCGCGGTGATCGGTGGGGGAATCGGCGGGCTGTGTCTGGCGCACGGGTTGCGCAAGGCCGGCGTGGACGTGGCGGTGTACGAGCGTGATCTGTCGCGCACGGACCGCCTGCAGGGGTATCGGGTGCACATCAACCCCGACGGTGCCGCTGCGTTGAGGGAGTGCCTGCCGGCGGCGAGCTGGGAGCGGTTCGAGCGGAGCGCGGGGTCGGGCGGCAACGGGTTCGGGTTCCTGGACCAGCGGCTGCGGCCGTTGCTCGTGCTCGACCCGGAGGAGGAGAAGCACTACTCGGCCAGCCGGATCACGTTGCGGCAGGTGCTGCTCGACGGCCTGGACGTGCGGTTCGGCAGACGTTTTGAGCGTTACGAGCAGGGTGACGACATCAAGCTGCACTTCGAGGACGGCGGCATCGAGTCGTGTGACCTGCTGGTCGGCGCGGACGGCATCAGGTCGCGTGTGCGGCAGCAGTACCTCCCGCACGCCGGGACGGAGAAGATCGGCGTCACGGCGATCGCGGGCAAGCTGTTCCTCGACGACCACGACTGGGTGCCGCGCGACCTCGTGGACCGCGCCAACACGATCATCCCGACCACCAGGGCCGGCATGTTCCTCGCCGCGCACGACGGGCTGGGCGTCACGGACGAGGACGACCTGTTGTTCGACAACGTGCGTCCCTACCTGATGTGGGCCTACGCGGCGGCCGACCTGACCGTCCACGATGGACAGGATCTGAAGGCCGAGGTGCTGCGCCGGATCGCGAGGTGGAGCCCGTACCTGACCAGGATCGTCGAGGCGTCGCCGCGGGAGACCGTCAGCGAGTGGCGCCTGCGGTCGTCGAAGCCCATCGGCCGTTGGCAGCCCACGAACGTCACGGTGCTCGGCGACGCCATCCACGCGATGACACCCATGCGGGGCATCGGGGCCAACATCGCGCTGAAGGACGCACGCCTCCTGGCGCGCTGCATCGCCGAGGGCGGTGACGCGATCGCCCGCTACGAGAAGGAGATGTACGACTACGGCTTCGCGGCCGTGCGCGACTCGTTGAAGGCGGCACGCCAGTTCGCGGACGGTGGACCGGTCGCGCGGACGATCTTCAAGACCGTGCTCAGGACCGCGAGCGCCGTGCCCGCGCTCAAGCGCGCGATGTTCTGAGAAAAAAGTTTGAACCGTTCTGGCTCCCGCTGCGTGTGAGTGGCGTTGGAGGGCACGAGCCAGGAGGTTCAAGATGATCCGCAAGACCGTTGCGGTCGTCGCGCTGGGGTTGATCGCACTGACCGCCTGCGCGGCCACGCCGGAGACGAAGCCGGTGGCACAGCAACAGCAGCAGGGGGCGGTGGCGCTCAAGACCGCCGGCATCCAGGACCTCGGCGACATCATCACCGACGACCAGGGCTTCACCCTCTACCGGTTCGACGGCGACAAGCCCAACGAGTCCACTTGCGACGGTGAGTGCGCCGCGACCTGGCCTCCCGCCACGGTTTCCGGCGAGGACTTCGGCCTCGAAGGCGTCGACCGGAACCTCGTCGGCACCATCGTCCGCAAGGACGGCAGCCGCCAGCTCACCGTCGGCGGCATGCCGCAGTACCGGTTCGCCAAGGACACCAAGCCGGGCGAGACCAAGGGCCAGGGCCTGCAGGGCAAGTGGTTCGCGACGGCCAAGGACGGCGCGCGCACCCAGCTCACGGCACGGACCGGTGTCGTCACCGGGCTCGGCGCGGTGCTGACCAACAACGCGGGCCTCACGCTCTACCGGTTCGACGGCGACACGGCCCAGCCTCCGGCGTCCACTTGCGACGGTGGCTGCGCGGAGACCTGGCCGCCGGTGATCGTCGACGGCGACACGCCCCGTGTGAAGGGCATCGACGCGAAGCTGCTCGGCACCATCACCCGCGCCGACGGCAAAAAGCAGCTGACGGTCGCGAACTGGCCGCAGTACACGTTCAAGAACGACACCAAGCCCGGTGAGGCCAAGGGCGTCACGGTCGCGAAGTGGTTCGCCACGGCCACCGACGGCAAGAAGGCCCAGCAGAACGAGGCGATCGCGCTCACCAGCGCGGCCGTCGGCAACCTGGGCGTCGTCGCCACCGACAAGGACGGCATGACGCTCTACCGGTTCGACGACGACTCCGCCGAACCGCCGACGAGCAACTGCTCCGGCGGGTGTGCGGCACAGTGGCCGCCCGCTTTCGTCGACGAGGGCTTCCAGGTGCAGGGCGTGGACGCCTCGCTCGTGGGGACGATCGAGCGGGACGGGAAGAAGCAGCTCACCATCGCGGGGTGGCCGCAGTACCTGTTCGCAGGGGACAAGGTCTGCGGTGAAGCCAACGGGCAGGGCGTTGGCGGAAAGTGGTGGGCCACCAAGGCCGACGGATCGCGCGCCGGCCGGTAAGAGGGGAGGGAGAAGCCCCGGCGGTCTCGTTCCGCCGGGGCTTTTCTCCGGGGGAGGCCCCGGCGGTCTCGACGCCGCCGGGGCCGTTCCTACTTGAGACGCACCAGGACCGCCTGCTCCGGCTCCAGCACCGGCAGCTGGATCCCCACCTCCGACAGCACGGAACCGGGCAGCTCCAACGGTTCCCAGCCGGCGGGCTGCCGCTGGCACAACACGGGATACCCGGCCGGGGCGTCGAACGTGACCCGGTACGTGCGCCGGGGGTCCAGTCCCGGCAACCGGACGCGGCGCGGCTTGTTCTGCACCGTCGTCGTCAGCTGCGCGTAGCCGAACAACGCCTCGGACCCGTCCTGCGCGACGACGCCGTGCACCCACGCCGAGGGGTCCGGGTGATCGCTTCGCACGACGACACCGCTGTGCAGCAACGACCGCACGTCCTTGTAGTACTCGATCGCGGACTGGAGCCCGGCGCGTTCCTCGTCGGTCGCCGAGTTGATGTCCCACTCGATGCCGAAGTGCCCGAACATCGCCGTGGCCACCCGGAACGACAGGTCGTGCACACGGCCCGTGGTGTGCGACTTCGTCGGTCCGACGTGCGCGCCCATCAGCTCCAACGGCAAGAAGACGCCCGTCCACCGTTGGATCAGCTGACGTTCCAACGCGTCGTTGCAGTCCGACGTCCACACGCGGTCCGTGCGCGCAAGCACACCGAGGTCAATTCGCCCGCCACCGGACGAACAGCTCTCGATCTCCACGTTCGGGTGCCGCAACCGCAGTTCGTCCAGCAACCGGTAGAACGCGGCCGTCTGCTCGTGCACGCGCGACCCGATCAGGTCGCGGTTGTGGTCCCACTTCACGAACGCGATGTCGTTGTCCGCCAGCACCGACGACACCCGTTCGAGGATGTACGCGTACGCCTCGGGATGCGCGATGTTGAGCACCTGCTGGTTGCGCGACGACGGCGGCAGCACCCCGGCGCGCGGCCCGAGCACCCAGTCCGGGTGCGCGCGGTAGAGGTCCGAGTCGGTGTTGACCATCTCGGGCTCGAACCACAGCCCGAACTCCATGCCGAGCGCCCGCACGTGTTTGATCAACGGCGACAGCCCTTCGGGCCACACCGTCTCGTCGATGAACCAGTCGCCGAGCCCGGCGGAGTCGTCCCGGCGGTGCCGGAACCAGCCGTCGTCCAGCACGAACCGCTCCACCCCGATGGCGGCGGCCGTGTCCGCCAACGACGTCAGCCGCGCGAGGTCGTGGTCGAAGTACACGGCCTCCCACGTGTTCAGCACGACCGGCCGCGGCCGCAGCGACCGCTCCCGCAACTGCCGGTGGAACGCGGCGCTGATGCCGTCGATGCCCTGGGACGAGTAGGCGGCGTAGACCCACGGCGACTCGTACTCCTGGCCGGGAGCCAGCGTGATCTCGCCCGGCAGCAACAGCTCGCCACCACCTAGCACGGGCGAGCCGTCGACCAGGTTCTCCGCGTACGTCACGTGGTTGCCGCTCCACGCCACGTGCACCGCCCACACCTCGCCGTCGCGGAACGAGAACCCCGGCGTGCCCGCCAGCAACCCGATCGTCGCGTCGTGCCCGGTGCGCCCGCGGCGGTTCTCCCGCACCCACGACCCGTGCAGGAACGCCTGCCGCTGCGGCGACCGCTCCCGGCTCCACCGCCCGGTGAAGTCGAGCAGTTCGGCGGCGTGCGCCGGAACGGGCAACGCGGTCTCGAGGCCCTCCACCGAATACGGCGTCGAGCCGTCGTTGCGCACGACGTGCCGGACCCTCAGCATCCCGGACGGCAACAGCTCCAGAATGCCGGTCACGGTCAGCTCGGCGGCCTCGTCGGCGGCGGTGTACCGGAAGATCGAACCCTCGTGGCCGTACGAGGTCACGGCTAGCGAGGGCGCGAAGTGCTCGCCGCCGCGGTGGCCGCGCAGCCCGGGGCGGCCGAGGTACCCGGCACCGGCGTCGGGCAGCAGGGCGAGCGGAATCGGCTCGTCGGGCGCGTTGTTGGGGTTGGTCCACGACACGGCACCGATCAGGCCGCGCAACGCTGCCTGGTCGACGTCTCCGAGCGTGCGCCCCCAGTGCGTCACGACCGGCAGGCTCGCGCCCTGGACCGAGATGACGACGCTGGAGGTGTCGTCGTGCAGGTGCACGACCTCCGTGTTGCTCATGCGGGCCCCGTCCACATCAAACACAAATGAACATTGCGCCGATCCTCAGATGTGGGCGGGGTGTTGTCAAGCGTTGGGGATTGTTGAGTTACGTTCGGTTTGGCTGGCGGTTGCGGGCCTGGTCGCGGGCCTCTCGGCCGGGAGTTCGTACGGGCTTGGCAAGGTCACGGACTTCGGCCGGGGCCGGTTCAGGCTCGGCCGGGTCGAGATCCTCGACTGGAGCCGGTTCGGGCTCGGCCGGGTCGAGAACCTCGACTGGAGCCCGTTCGGGCTTGGCTGGGTGGCGAACCTCGGCCGGGGGCGGTTCGGGCTTGGCTGGGTCGCGGACCTCGGGCCGGAGCCGGTTCGGGCTTGGCCAGGTCGCGGACTTTGGCCAGCGCCGGGTGGGGCTTGGCCGGCCGGTCCAGGTTTGGCGGCTCGGGTTTGGCGGCTCGCTAGCTGCAGCCCGGCGCTGGTTTGACGGCTCGCCGGCTGCAGCCCGGCGCCCGCGTCGCGACGGCCTGGGCACGTCCTCTGCGGAGCCGGTGAGCTTGGCGCGGCAGTGCGTCGCGCCGTCGCGGGCCGGGTCCGGCGTGGCCGAGAACGTGCCGAAGCTGTGCCGTTCGGGACCGTGCCGAGGCTGTGCTGTTCGAGCGTGCCGAGGCCGTGCCGTTCGCGGCTGCCGACTGTTCGGCCCGGACAGCTGGGAGTGGGCGTGCCGACGACGTTCTGGCTCGCTGGCACGGCTGCTCCCCGCGCGATTCCATATGACGCAACGCGCGACCGCCGGTTTTGGTTCCCGCGTTGTCCACAGGCTACCCGAAACCGGATATTGCCAGGTCAGCGCAGTGCAAGCCTGTGGATAACTCGCGATCAAGAACCTACCGTCAGCGACTGCCCAGCCACTGCGTCAGTCGCGCCGTCCGCTACCGCGCTTGCCGTGCGGTCGCCGTGGTGGCGGCGAGGAACATCTCGCCGCCACCACGAGTGAAGCGGTTCGAACGCGGTCAGACGACCAGGCTGAGCAGCGCGGCCACCGCGAAACCGACCACCGAGAGGATCGTTTCGAGGACCGTCCACGACTGCAGTGTCTCCTTCACCGACAGCCCGAAGTACCGCGACACGATCCAGAACCCGCCGTCGTTCACGTGCGAGGCGATGATCGAGCCGGACGCGATGGCCATGACGACCAGCGCTAGTTGCGGTTGTGAGTAGTTCAGGTCTGCCAGCACCGGGGCGACGATGCCCGCGGTCGTCACGATCGCGACCGTTGCCGAGCCCTGCGCGATGCGGATCACGCAGCTGATCACGTACGCCAGTGCGATGACCGGCAGGCCGATGCCCGACAGTTCGTTCGCCAGCGTCTTGCCGATGCCCGTTGCGGCCAGGACGGCGCCGAAGAAGCCGCCGGCGCCGACGACGAGCAGGATCATCGCTACCGGCTTCAGGGACGCGCTGGACAGTTCCGCGACCTTCTCGCGGGTCATGCCCCGGCGGAAGCCCAGCAGCCAGAACGCCAGGAGGACCGAGATCGTCAAGGCGACTGCGGGGGTGCCGAAGAACGTTGCCACCGAGTACAGGCGGGAGCCCTTGGTCAGCAGGATCGAGCCGAACGTGCCGGCGAGGATCAGCACCAGTGGCAGGCCGATGATCGCCAGCACCAGGCCCAGCGACGGCGGGTCGCGGTCGTCGCCGCCGTTCTCCGCCCGCGCCACCTCGGCCGCCGCCAGCATCTCCTCCGGGACGGGCACGTTGATGCGCTTGCCGATCCAGTACGAGTACAGGACGCCGCCGACGAACCACGACGGGAGCGCCACCGCGAGGCCCATGATGATGATCCAGCCGAGGGACACACCCAGCAGACCGGCCGCCGCCACTGGTCCTGGGTGCGGTGGCATGAACGCGTGCATGACCGAGAGTCCTGCCAGCAACGGCATGGCGAACAGCACGATCGACTTGCCGGAGCGCTTCGCCGCCACGTAGACCAGTGGCGCGAGCACGAAGATGCCGATGTCGAAGAAGACCGGCACGCCGAAGATCAGGCCGGCCAGGCCGATCGCGACCGGCGCCTTCTTCTCGCCGAACGCGGTCATCAGCTTGTCCATCAGGACCTGCGCACCGCCGGACGCCTCGAGGATCGCGCCGAGCAGGGTGCCGAGGCCGATGATCGCGGCGATGTGGCCGAGGATCGAGCCGAAGCCCTTCTCCAGCAACGAGTCCGACGCCTTCTGCGCCGAGCCGACCAGCGCCTCCACCGGCACGCCTGCCAACAACGCCACCAGCAGCGCGACGACGATCAACGCGATGAACGGCTCGACCTTGAACTTGATGATCAGTAGCAGCAGCACCGCGATGCTGACTACCGCGAGGGTGAGCAAGCCCCCTGTTGAGTGTTGCAACCAGTCGATCACGGGCGGCTCCTGAGTGAATGGCCTGGCAATGAGCCGGTGGCGGTTCCGTCGTCGATCACCGTCACCCCGTTGCAGAAGACGTGCGGGATGCCGGCGGCCTGCTGTCGCGGCTCGTCGAACGTCGCCGTGTCGGCGATCGTCGCGGGGTCGAACAGCACCAGGTCGGCCGCGTAGCCCTCGCGGACCAGACCCCGGTCGGTGAGCCGCAAACGCTTGGCCGCGCGGCCGGTGAGGTGCTCGACGCACTCCTCCAGGCTCAGCACGCCCAGTTCACGGACGTAGCGCGCGAAGTAGCGGGGGAACGTGCCCCACGCGCGCGGGTGCGGCCGGTCGCCCACGAGCAGGCCGTCGCTGCCGCCCGTGTGCGCCGGATGCTTCATGATCGCCTGCACGTTCTCCTCGTGGCCCACGTGCATGAGGCAGGACGTACCCATTCGCTCGTCGACCAACACGTCGAAGTACAGGTCGGCCGGCGCACGTCCCAGCCGGGCCGCGGACCGCGACACGCTGCCGCCGACGAGGTGCGCGTTGCGGTCGTTGCGGACGCCGTTGATCTCGATGGAGTCCCAGTCGACCGGCACGCCGTGGCAGCCGTCCGACCCGGTTTCCTCGATCTCCGCGCGGATCCGCTCGCGGGTGTCCACATCGGACAACCTCGCCAGCGCCCTGTCCGGACCGCCTTCCGTGGCCCACGAAGGCAGGAGCGCGGAGAGGTACGTCGCGCCCGGCAGGTACGGGTAGGTGTCGAGCGAGATGTCGGCGCCGCCCGCGATCGCGTCGTCCAGCAACGCCAGCAGGTCGGGCGCGCGCCCCTTGTTCACCGGGAAGTTCATCGTCGCGTGCGCGAGGTGCAACGCGCAGCCCGACCGCTTCGAGACGTCCACCATCTCGGCGTACGCCTCCAGCGCGCCCGCGCCGTAGCTGCGGTGGTGCGGGCTGTAGAAGCCGTTGTGCTGCCCGACGACCTCGCACAGCTGCACGAGCTCGGACGTGTCCGCGTACATCCCCGGGGTGTAGGTGAGCCCGGACGACATGCCCGCCGCGCCTTCCGCAAGCGATTGCGCCAGCACGGTCTTCATCGTGTCCATTTCGGACTCGGTCGGCGTGCGGTCGTCCCAGCCGACGACGAGCATCCGCAACGTCCCCTGCGGCACCAGGTACGCGGCGTTCACCGCGATGCCCCGGTCGAGCCGGTCGAGGTACTCGCCGACCGAACGCCAGTTCCAGTCGAAGCCCGGCGGGTCGTCGTTCCAGCCCGCGAGCTGGCCGCGCAACGTCGCGAGCACCTCGTCGTTCACCGGCGCGTACGACAGGCCGTCCTGGCCGAGCACCTCGGTCGTGACGCCCTGCGAGACCTTCGCCAGGTGGTCCGGCTCGGCGAGGACGCGCAGGTCCGAGTGCGAGTGCATGTCGATGAACCCCGGCGCGAGCACCAGCCCGTCCGCGTCGATCGACCTGGTGGCGCTCAGTCCCTCACCGATCGACGTGATGACGCCGTCCTTGATCGACACATCCGCGCGATAGGCGGGTGCGCCCGTGCCGTCGGCGATCAGCGGTCCGCGCAGGACGACGTCGTCCATCGGTGCACTCCCTCTAGAAGTAGGTGCGGATCAGGTCGACCACGGTCGTGCCCTGGACGACCGGGATGAGCTGCCACTTGTCGAACACCGTGCAGGGGTGGGACAGGCCGAGCCCGACCCAGTCGCCCACCCGGACCGTGGACTCCGGCCCCAGCTCGAGGAACGCGTGCTGGTCGTTCAGGGCAGTCACCCGTGCTTGGCTCAGCGGGGCGATCGCGCCGTCGCGGCGGCGGACGAGCTGCGGTTCCGGCAGTCCCTCGTCGAACGACGCGTCGCGCTTGCCGATCGTCAGCAACGCCAGGTCGCGCTGCGGCCGTGACGTCACCTGGGCCCACGCCCGGAGCGCCGATTGGAACGGCTCCACGCCGTCGATCCGGGAGAACGGCGAGATGCCGCGGTAGAAGCCGTCGTCGTGCGTGATGTACGCACCGCTGCGCAGCACCGGCGTGACGGCCATGGGCCACGGCTGGGACAGCGTCGCCGCCACCTGGTCGAAGTACGCGCTGCCGCCCGCCGTGACGATCACCGAGTCGAGCTCGTCGAACAGCCCGGCGTCGGCGAGGCGCAACGTGAGCGTGCGCAGGTCGGTCAGGTAGCGGTCCACGACGGCCTGTGACGACTCCGACGCGTCGTGCGCCAGCGCGCCCTCGTAGCCGCCGGCGCCGACGAGGCGCAGCACCGGGCTCTGGTCCACGGCCCGCGCCACGGCCAGCGCCGTGTCCAGGTCGCGCGCGCCGGTCCGTCCACCGGGGGCGCCGAGCTCGACGATCACGTCGACCGGCCGGGACGGTTGGAGCTCCTGCAAGGTCTCGCTCAGCAGGGCGACGCCGGTCTCGGAGTCGGCCCAGCAGCTGAACTCGAAGCCGGGGTCGGCGTCGAGCTCGCCGACCAGCCAGCGCAGCGCGGCGGGGTCGAGCAGCTGGTTCGCCAGCAGGATCCGCGAGACGCCGAACGCGCGGTAGACGCGCAGCTGCGAGGCGTTGGCCGCGGTGATGCCCCAGACGCCGTGCTCGACCTGCCGCTGGAAGAGCTGCGGCGCCATCGTCGTCTTGCCGTGCGGGGCCAGCTTGACGCCGTGGTTGTCGCACCACTTCGCCATCGTCGTCAGGTTGTGCGTCAACGCGTCGGCGTCCAGCACGACGAGCGGCCCGACGAACTCGTCGGCGAACAGGTCGAGGCGCCGGTCAGCGACCTCGCCGAGGCTCGCCCCGAACGTGCTCGACGGCAGTCCCTTGAAGCGCCAGCTGACCGTTTCCGCCCTGATGTCCGCGACGGCCGAGAGGTCCATCTCCATCAGTTGTTGCATATTTTGCAACTCCCATTGCGCGATGTGATGCTGAGTTGTGTAGCATTCGGACTCGCCGCCGTCAACGAACACCTCTGGAGCACGCATGCGGTTCGAACACGTCGGCGGTGTCGTGTGCCTCGGCGAGACCATGGTGATGATGGTTCCGGCTGAACCCGGACCCGTGCATCTGGTGCGCACGTGGCACCGGGCCGTCGGTGGCGCCGAGTCCAACGTCGCCGTGCACCTCACGCGCCTCGGTGTGCGGGCGTCGTGGGTGAGCGCGCTCGGCGACGACTCGTTCGGCAGGGCCGTGCTCGACACCGTGGGCGGCTTCGGCGTCGACGTGTCCGGTGTGCGGATCGACGCGACGCGCCCCACCGGCCTCTACGTCAAGGAGGCCTCGCCGCACGGCAGCCCGGTGCGCTACTACCGGCGCGGGTCGGCGGCGTCCGGCATGGGCATGGAGATGATCGACCGGCTCGGGCTCGGGCAGGTGCAGCTGGTGCACCTCAGCGGGATCACGCCCGCGCTGTCCGACTCGTGCCTCGCGATGACGCGCGAGCTGCTGCGGCGGCCGCGGCACGGGTTCCGCATCTCGTTCGACCTGAACTGGCGGCCCGCGCTGTGGACTGACCGCGACCCGCGCGTGCTGCGCGAACTGGCGGACATGGCCGACGTCGTGCTGGCCGGCGCCGACGAGGCCGAGCTGGTGTGGGGGACCGGTGACCCCGCGCGGCTGCGGAAGCTGCTGCCCGGCCCGGTGTCGCTCGTGGTGAAGCAGGGCGCGGACGGCGCGACGCTGCTGGAGGGCGGGTCGTCGTTCTTCGAACCGGCGCTCGAGGTCGAGGTCGTCGAACCTGTCGGCGCCGGCGACGCGTTCGCCGCCGGGTTCCTCGCGGCCACCCTGGCGGACCAGAGCCCGTCGGTGCGGCTGCGCGCCGGGCACCTGCAGGCGGCGTCCGCTTTGCTCACCGCGGAGGACGTCGGAGATCCTCTCCCCGACGACGTGACGGTTCCGCTGCTGCACGCCGACCCGCGGACCTGGGCGGCAGCCCGCCTGGAGGTGTAGATGAGCCAGAGCCTCGACAGAGCGCTCACCCTGGTGAGCCAGCTCGCGAGCGGCCCGAAGACGCTGGACGAGCTGTCCGGCGTGATCGGCGTGCACAAGTCGACGACGCTGCGGCTGCTGCGGACGTTGGAGTCGCACCGGTTCGTGCAACGCGACGGCGTGCACCACTACCGACTCGGCACGGCGTTGTTCGACCTCGCCAACCTGGCGCTGGAGGAACGCGACGTGCGCCGCGCATCCGAAGCCGCCCTGCGCGACCTCAACTCGCGGCTGGGCCACACCGTCCACCTCGCGTCCTACGAGGACGGTGAGGTCATCTACATCGACAAGTACGAGTCGCGGCACCAGATGCGGATGTACTCGCGCATCGGCCGCCGCGCGCCGTTGCACTGCACGGCCGTCGCGAAGATCCTGCTCGCCGACCTGCCCGGCCCGGCGTTGCAGAAGGTGCTGGCGGGCATGGAGTTCCCTCGGTTGACGGAGAACACCATCCTCGGTCCCGCCGCCTACCTGGCCGAGCTGGACCGCGTGCGCGCCAACGGGTACGCGGTCGACAACTCCGAGCACGAGGACTTCATCCACTGCATCGCGGCCCCGATCAAGGGCGCGCGCGGCGAGGTGCTCGCGGCCGTCTCGATGTCCGTGCCGAAGGTGCTGCTCGACTTCGACGGCCTGCTGGGACACCTGCCCGACCTGCTCGCCACCGCCGAAGCCGCCTCCGCGGAGTGCGGTTATGTTTCCAGATAAGGGGAGTTCCGTTGTCCAAGGTTGAGATCAAGACCGCTGACGCGCCGCAGCCGGTGGCCCGTTTCTCGCAGGGTGTGCGCAAGGGCAACATCCTGCAGGTGGCGGGGCAGGTGGCGTTCGACCCGAAGTCGGGCGACATCGTCGGCACCACGGTCGCCGAGCAGACCCGCCAGACGTTCGCGAACCTGCACGCGGTGCTGGCGGCCGGTGGCGCGTCCATCGACGACGTCGTGATGATCCGCGTCTACCTCACCGACACCGCGCACTTCGCGGAGCTCAACGAGGTGTACGGCGAGTTCGTGACGGACCCGGCGCCGGCCCGCACCACCGTGTACGTCGGCCTGCCCGCCGGTCTGCTGGTGGAGATCGACGCGCTCGCGGTCGTCGACTGATCTACCGTGCTGCGGGGCGTGCCCAGGTGTGGGCGCGCCCCGTTTTCGCGTTTCTGGGGGAAGAATCATGACGCACTACCCGGACCTCTCGCCGTACGAGTACTTCCCGTCGGACGTGCCGATGGTGAACGTGGGCTGGCTCGACCCGCCGCACGACTTCCCGACCGGCACGGCGCCCGACGGGCTGGCCGAGGCGTTGTGGCGCCTCGCGGAGAACCCCCGGAACATGGCGCGCGGCTTCCACTGGTGCGGGTTCTGCGAGGACGGCGACCAGTTCGACGACCTGCCCCTGGCCAGCGGCGAGATCCACGTCGAGGCGGGCGGGGTCCGCTACTCCGCCCCCAGGCTGGTGGCGCACTACGTGCGGGACCACGGATATCTGCCGCCGCGCGCGTTCGTCGACGCCGTGTTGGGCCAAGGCGCACACCTGAACCACCCGGACGCGTGACACGATTCGGCGTATGAAGTGGTACGCGGACAGACCTGCCAGGTTCACGCGTCAGCTGATCGCCGACCTCCTCGCCCTCGGCTGGGTCGCCCTCTGGATCTGGGTGGCGACCACCGCCCACGACTGGGTGCTCCAGCTGCGGGCGCCCGGCGACGGGCTGGTCAACGCCGGTGGCAGCATCCGGGACGCCTTCGCGAACGCCGCCGGCAAGGCCAGGGGCGTGCCGTTCGTCGGTGAGGACCTGGCCGGTGCGCTCGGCAACGGCACCAAGGCGGGCGAGACGCTCACCAGTGCCGGCAACGCGCAGATCGGCGTGGTCGAGGACAGCGCTTTCTGGCTCGCCGCCGCGCTCGTCGTGATTCCCGTGCTGTTCCTGCTGATCACGTGGCTGCCGCTGCGGCTGCGGTACGCGCGCAAGGCCGCCAGCACCGCGCGGCTGCGGGACAAGCCCGACCTGCTGGCGTTGCGGGCGCTCACCTCGTTGTCGCCGCGCGAGCTCGGCAAGTTCGACGGCGACCCCGCCGTCGCGTGGCGGACCGGGGACGTGGACGTGATCGAGGAGCTGGCCCGGCGCCAGCTCGCGAGCGTGGGGGTGCGGGCGTGATCACGCTGTCGGTGATCGCCGCGGTGGTCGCGATGTGCGCGGTGGCCGTGTCGCTGTGGCAGGCCCGCGAGGCCAAGCACGCGCAGGAGGCCGCCCGCCAGTCGCAGGAGGCGGTGGTCAGGGCGCAGGAGGAGGCGCGGGCCGCGCGCAAGGCCGTCGAACAGGCCACGTCGAGCGCACTGCAGGCCAAGAACGCCCTGGAGGAGGCCAAGAAGGCCGTCGTCAAGGCGGAGGAGGCCGCGCGGCAGTCGCAGGAGGCCGCCACGGCGTCGCGGATGCTCGCCGACGAGGCGCAGCTCACCGCCCACCAGGCCGCGACCCAGGTCGGCGAGCTGGTCGGGGCGCTCGCCGCGCAACGCAGCCGCGTCGGCATGCCCACGTTCGCCATCACGCCCGGCGCGCCCGACGAGTTCCGGCTGAGCTACTTCGGCGGGCCCGCCGTCATCGAGCAGCTCACCGTCTCGGTGGTGCCGGGGTCGCGGGTGCTCGGGCTCTCGCAGTACGACGAACCGCCGGCCGAGCACCTCGCCGTCGGCCCGCTGCACAACGGCGACGCCGTCACGTTCCGCGCGGCGACCGGGCAACGCGCCAGCGCGGTCTTCCAGATCACGGCCGAGCCGTGGGAACCGATCGTGGTGCGCGCCGAGTGAACAGGCCGGCTGAGGGCTCGCCCGCAGCCGGCCCGTCCGTCAGTACACGGGACCGGTGAACTTCTCGCCGGGGCCCTGGCCGGGCTCGTCCGGCACGGCGGAGGCCTCGCGGAACGCACGCTGCACCGACTGCAGGCCGTCCTTCAGCGGGGCGGCGTGCGGGCCGAGGTACTCGGACGTGGCCGTCACGAGGCCGGCCAGGCCCGTGATCAGGCGGCGGGCCTCGTCGAGGTCGCGGCGCGGCGAGTTGTCGGGGTCGGGGTCGGCGAGGCCCAGGCGCTCCGCGGCGGCGGACAGCAGCATCACCGCGGCCCTGCTGATGACCTCGATGCTGGGCACATCTCCGAGGTCGCGGACGCTGTCTTCAAGCGGATCGGTCACGCCGACATTCAAGCAAGACGCTCGCGGCGGCCCACGTCACAGGCCCGCGATTCGGGGGTTGACAAGAGCGTCTGCTACTATTTCCGACGCGACCAGCTCTCGTGAGTGCGAGAGCGGCAAGTGGAGCCCCGCTCCCACCCGCGATCACCGCTTCTGGAGGTGGCCGGGTCCGGTCCTCCTGGCAGTCAGGGCGCACGGGCGTCCGAGCAGGCAGGTGTGAGATCGGTTGGAAGCGGGCCCTGTTGTCGAACATCGACGACGGGGCTCTTGTCTTTGGCGCAACCGAGTCTCAAAGGACGTGAATGACAAGTCCCTCGAACCGCGGTGCACCCGTCAGCACCGAGCCGCGCATCAACGACCGCATTCGGGTGCCGGAAGTTCGTCTGGTCGGGCCGAATGGTGAGCAGGTCGGGATCGTTCGCATCGAGGACGCGCTCCGACTCGCGCAGGAAGCGGATCTCGACCTCGTCGAGGTCGCCGCTCAGGCTCGCCCGCCGGTCTGCAAGCTCATGGACTACGGCAAGTTCAAGTACGAGACCGCGCAGAAGGCTCGCGAGTCGCGTCGGAACCAGCAGCTGACGGTCATCAAGGAGCAGAAGCTCCGCCCGAAGATCGACCCGCACGACTACCAGACGAAGAAGGGCCACGTGGCCCGCTTCCTCTCGCACGGGAACAAGGTCAAGGTGACCATCATGTTCCGCGGTCGCGAGCAGTCGCGCCCCGAGCTCGGCTACAGGCTTCTGCAGAAGCTGGCGGAGGACGTCGCGGAGCTGGGCTTCGTGGAGTCGAACCCCAAGCAGGACGGCCGCAACATGATCATGGTGTTGGCGCCGCACAAGAACATCAAGCCGCGCGTGGTCAAGCACGATGACGACGACGCGCCCGAGGCGGACACCGCTTCGGACGAGGCGTAGGACGCACGCCCGCCCCCGGACCCGGTGGGTAGCACGAGACGAGGACGGAAATGCCGAAGAACAAGACGCACAGCGGGACCTCGAAGCGCTTCAAGGTCACCGGCAGCGGCAAGATCCTCCGGGAGAAGGCCGGCAAGCGCCACATCCTGGAGAAGAAGTCCAGCAAGGTGACGCGTCGCATGAGCGGCACCGCGGTCGTGTCGGAGAACGACGCCCCGCGCATCAAGAAGCTGCTCGGTCTCTGACCCGCTTCGACATCCCCTAGCTAATTCGGGAACCGGCCCCCGACGCCGGTTCCCCATGAGATCGACAGGATGGACCCGTGGCACGCGTCAAGCGGGCTGTAAACGCCCAGAAGAAGCGTCGTACCACCCTTGAGCTGGCGAGCGGTTACCGCGGCCAGCGCTCGAGGCTGTACCGCAAGGCCAAGGAGCAGGTGCTCCACTCGCTCAACTACGCGTACCGCGACAGGCGTGCGCGCAAGGGCGACTTCCGCAAGCTGTGGATCCAGCGCATCAACGCTGCGTCCCGTGCGAACGGCATGACCTACAACCGCCTGATCCAGGGTCTTCGCCTGGGCGGCGTCGAGGTCGACCGCAAGATCCTCGCGGACCTCGCCGTCCACGACGCCACCGCCTTCACGGCGCTCGTCGAGATCGCCCGCAAGGCGCTCCCGGCCGACGTGAACGCTCCGGCCGGGGACCAGGCCTGAGCCAGCACGCTCGCAAGCACCACCGACCCGAGGCAGATCCGTTCACGGAACGGACTCCTCGGGTCGTTGCTGCTCGCCACCTGACCCGCCGCCAGGGCCGCGACAAGGCCGGTCGTTTCCTCGTCGAGGGCGCCCAGGCCGTGCGCGAGGCCCTCGCCTGGCGTGGCGGCGAGGTGCACGAGCTCTTCGTCACCGCCATCGCCGCCGACCGCAACCCCGAGCTGCTCGACGCGGCCGCCGACCAGGGTGTCCGGATCAGCGAGGTCACCGACAAGGCAGCGGACTCGCTGTCGGAAACCGTGACGCCGCAGGGCATCGTCGCGGTCTGCGACGCCGTGCCGCAGCCGCTCGACGTCGTGCTGCGGGGCACCCCGCGTCTCGTCGCGGTGCTCCACGGCGTCTCCGACCCCGGCAACGCGGGCACCGTCACGCGGGTCGCCGACGCGGCCGGAGCCGACGCGGTGATCTTCGCGGGCGACACCGTCGACCCGCACAACGGCAAGTGCGTGCGCGCCTCCACCGGCTCGCTCTTCCACCTGCCGATCGCCCGCTCCCGCGACGCGGCGGAGGTCTTCGCGGCGTGCCGCCGGGCCGGACTGCGGCTCGTGGGCGCCGACGGCTACGCGCAGCAGGACCTGGTCGAGGCCTCCGTCGCGGGCGAGCTGAAGCAGCCCACCGCGTGGGTGTTCGGCAGCGAGGCGCACGGACTGCCCGACGAGGTGAAGGCCGAGCTCGACACGTCGCTCAAGGTGCCGCTGTACGGCGCCGCCGAGAGCCTCAACCTCGCGACGGCCGCCGCGGTCTGCCTCTACGGCTCCGCGCGGGATCAGCGGAATTGAGCTGACGGGCCACGGGCGCGCGGCTATCGTGCGCCCGTGCGCGAACCCGAGATCGAACTCCTCTGCTCCCAGCTCGCCTCCTACTACGTCTTCCCGGACACGGCCAACGAGATCGCGAAGGTCCTGCGCGCCCGCCTCGAGGAGGGCGCCTACTCCACTGTGGACGATGACGAGGCGTTCGCGGCGGCCGTGACCGCCGACCTCCAGTCCGTCAACGGCGACAAGCACCTCCGCCTGCTCTACAGCGCCGAGGAGGTCCCCGAGACCGGCCAGGAGTCGGCCTGGGACCCGGTGGCCTACCGGAAGGAAGCCGAGCAGGACGCGTTCGGCATCCGCAGGCTCGAACGCCTCGAAGGCAACGTCGGCCTGCTCGAACTGAGCCTGCTGCACGACGCCGAGATCGCCACCCCGGCGATCATCGCCGCGATGACGCTGCTCGCGCACACCAACGCGTTGATCATCGACCTGCGCAACAACGGCGGCGGCGACCCGCACACGGTCGCGCTGGTCTGCAGCTACCTGTTCGACGAGCAGGTGCACCTCAACGACATCTACAACCGCCCGGAAGACACCACCCACCAGTTCTGGACGCTGCCGCACGTGCCGGGCCCGAAGTTCGGCGGCAAGAAGCCGGTCTACGTGCTCACCAGCGCCCGCACGTTCTCCGGCGCGGAGGAGCTGAGCTACAACCTCCAGCAGAACGAGCGCGCGACGTTGATCGGCGAGACCACCAAGGGCGGCGCGCATCCCGGCGACCGCTACCGGGTGGGCCCGCACCTCAAGTCGGCGGTGCCGAACGGCCGCGCCATCAACCCGATCTCGGGCACGAACTGGGAAGGCGTCGGAGTCGTCCCGCACATCCAGGTGCCGGCCGACGAGGCGTTCGCGGTCGCCTACAAGAAGGCGACCTCGAACCAAAACGGCTAACTGTCCAGGCGAGCAGTCAGTTCACGCACGAGGGGATCGGTGCCAGACGGCTTGTTCTGGCGCCGCATCGCCTCCGACAGCACCGACAGCACGTTCCCGGCCTGCTCGTCGTCCGGCAGCAGCGACGCGGCGCGGCGAGCCTCGACCTCCGCGCCTTCCGCGTCGTCCGACCGCAGCAGCATGCTCGCCGCCTTCAGCACGACGAACACCCGCCATCCCTTGTCTCCCAGCGACACCACCAGCGCCTCGGCGTCGCGGTACTGCTTCATCGCCAGCGCGAACTCGCCCACCTGGCCGTGCACCCACGCCCGGATCGCGGCGATCTCGGCCTTGCGCCGGGTGACCTCCTGCTGGTCCTCGACCTCGACCAGCAACGCCTCGGCCTCGTTCAGCGCCGCCCGCGTCTCGGTGACCTCGTCCTCCGGCAGGTTCGAGGCCAGCTCGACCAGCGACCCGATCGCCTCGAAGAGGTTGCCCTCCTGGTGCCACAGCGCGGCGCCCGCGCGCCACGACGCCGTCGCCTCGTCGTGCTTGCCGAGCCTGCTCTGCACGGAGGCGAGCGCGTCGAGCAGGAACGCCCGCCGCCCGATCTCGTCGGCGGGCAGCAGGTCGGACGCCTCGCGCAGGTGCCGTTCGGCGGCGGGCAGCTCACCGAGCTGGCGGCACACCTGGCCGAGCCGGAACACGACCTGCAGGCGCAGGTCCTCCTGGCCCGGCTGGAGCAGCCGCAGCGACTCCTCCAGCACCTCGGCGGCCTCGACGAACCGGTTCGTCTGCACGTAGCCGGCGCTCAGCGTGAAGCAGAACGCCGCTGTGTGGCCGTCGGAGAGGTGCACGCGCGAGATCGCCACCGCGTCGCGCAGCTCGGCGAGGTGCGCCGACTCCTGGTCCAGCTCCTGGATCGCGGCGCACTGGTGCCAGACCGCCTCCGCGCGTTCGGGCAGCGGGAACGCGGCCACGTACGCCTTCGCGGTCGCCATCGCCTCGTCTGTCTTGCGCAGCAACGTCTCCAGCCGCAGCCGCACCCGGAAGCCGTTGAACCGCGCGCTCGGCGTCATCTCGCCAGCCATGACGGCGACGACGTCGGTGTACGCGCCTTCGAGGTCCTGTTGCCGCGCACGGTGTTCGGCGGCGTCGACCCCGGCGTGCCCGCGCAGCGCCGGAACGTCCAAAGCGGACGCCAGCGCGATCATCTCGCCGGCCTTCTCGTGGTCGTGCGCGTTGTTGTAGATGTCGGCGAGCGACAACGCGGCGATGGCGCGGGTGTGGTCGGACTCGGCCTCGGCGAGGCAGCGCTCGGCGATCTCCTGGCCGTCCTCGAGCCCCTCCGCCACGCGGGCCTGGTGGCGCAACGCGATGTCGTGCGGCAGCGCGGTGAGCAGCTCGGTGAACCGGTCCCGGTCGAACGGCGTCACGCCGGTCGTCATCCGCCGGATGGCCGCGTGCGCCGCGAGATCGGGCGGCAGCAACGCGTCCATGTCCTCCGGCAGCGAGTCGAGCCTGCGCCGCGCCGCCACGAAGTCGCCGTGGTCGAACAGCGCCACCATCGACTCGGCGATCTCCACCGGGTCGCCGGTCACGTCCTGCTCCTCGACGGCGGCGGCCACCGGGGCGGCGGGCACGGCGAGCTCGACGGCCGGGTAGTCCTCGCGTTCCAGCGTCTCGGTGAGCTTGTCGAGCGACGACGTCGTGCCGTTGCGCGCGTCGAACTGCTTCGCGAGCTGGACCGCCCGCTTCGTCAGCCGGTCGAGCAGTTCGGCGGCCGTGCGCGTGCCGACGCCGGGCACCTCGAACACGGTGTCCGCCGCAAGCCGTTGCAGCAGCACGGAAGCGCTCGTGCAGAACGCCAGCTCGTCGGACGGCAGCTGCACCGCCGTCACCTTGTGCAGCGACCGGCGCAGGATGTCCTCGCCGCGCCCGAGGTTGCCCGTCAGCGCGCAGAACCGGATGTGCTGGTGCACGTACGAGGTGATCTCGTCGTCCTTGATCAACCGGTACGCCGTCGTGTGCGCCTGCGCGGCCTTCTCCAGCTCACCGGCCTTCAGCAACGGCCACAGCAGCGCCGACAGGATGCCCTGCGGCTGCGTGGAACAGCCGGTGTCGACCGTGAGGCCCTCGAAGCCGTGCGCGATGGCCTCCTCGTGCCTGCCCAGGATCGACAGCATCGAGACCTGGCCCTCGGTGACGCACGACGCGCAGTCCGACATCGGCCCGCGTTCCGCCGCGAGGTAGCGGCCGAGGTGCTCGGCGAGCGCCTCGTCGTCCCCGACGTGCTGCGCGTACCTCGCCCGCGCGCCGTGCACCGGCTGCACCGAGAACCCGCGGCTGCCGTAGCGGTCCGCGAGCTGCCCCAGCACGGCCCGCACCTGCTCCAGCGAGAACTTCGGGTCCCGCATCAGGCCGGAGAAGATCCACTTGTGCGACCAGCTCAGCCGGTGGATCTCGTACTCGTTGAACGCCTCGGGGTCCTTCTGCTCGGCGGCCAGCAGCCACGCGAACGGCGACAGCATCAGGTCGTAGCGCGCCAGGTGGTAGCCGGAGTCGATCTGCGCGGTCCGGCACGACACCCCGAGCGGCAGGTGCCCGAGCGAGTCGGCCATCCGCGCGGCCCGTTCCAGCGCCTCGTGCTTCGGCATGCCGGTGGGCATGTTGTACGCGTCGAGGAACGCTCTTTCCGCGTCCTCAGCGGTGAAGTCGGACATGGTCACTTACCCCCAACAGCGCGGTCCAGCAGTTCCAGGAACGAGCGGTTCAGCGCCGCCGTGTCCTTCGGTCGCATCGCCCGCCGGGCCTGCAGGACGGCGTGCACGTACAGCGATTCGAGCGTCAGCTCCACCAGCACCGGGTCGGTCAGCCGTGCGAGCCGCTGCACCAGCGGGTTGCGCGAGTTGAGGACCAGCTGCTCCGGCCGGCCAGAGTCGGACCCGGCGGTGAGCTGGCCCAGCAGCTCCGCCCACAGCGGGTCCGTCACCTCCTCGGCCGTCTGCTCGGTGTCGAGCTTGCGCTGCTGCTCGGCGTTGCTGATCAGCAGCGCGGGCAGCGAGACCGGGTCGAAGTCGCGGATCACCGCGTCGCAGTCGTGCCGGTCGAGCGCCGCCGCGCCCTCGGACAACCGCAGCCGCAACGCCGTCTCGACGTCCGGCTCCGGATCGGCCAGCGCCGCCAGCAGCTCCGACGGGGCCACCCGGCGCGCGACCGCCGGGCCGTCGAGCGCGCTCAGCCGGTTCAGCAGCTCCAGGTCGTAGGCGTAGCCCGCGTTCACCAGACCGAGGCCCTGCGCGCCCGCGACCGGCGCGAGCTGGTGGAACTCGTCGACGTCCGGGATGTAGAGGATCGCGCCGTGCTTGCGCTTGAACTGCCGCAACGGCATCGCGCCGTCCGTCGTCTCGAACGGCAGCCAGCGCTCGACCAGCCGCAGCATGTCGTCGTCCGAGCGGGCCAGCGACTTGATGCCCAGGTGGTGCGCGGCCAGCAGCTCACCGGCCCGGCGCGGCTCGATCGCGTCCAGCCGGATCAGCCAGTCGCGGATCTGCTCGCCGAGCTCCTCGCGCACCGCCAGCAGCATCTCGTCCTGGTACAGCGACTCGCGCGACGCCGTCGGCCGGATCGCGGACGCGTCGACCACGCACCGCACGAAGTACGCCCAGTCCGGCAGCAGGCCCTCGACGTTGTCGCCGACCAGCATCCGCTTCAGGTACACCCGGTGCGTCTGGCGCGTGCCGGGGTGCACCCCGGACGGCAGCACGAACGCGACACCGGTCAGCCCCGCCGCCTCGACCTCGATCGGGATCGCCTCGAACGGCGTGAACCCCAGGACCTGCTCGCAGTACTCCGTCAGGTCCGCGTCCTCGTCGTCCCAAGGGCGCTCGCCGCGGGTGACCTTCTTGCCGTCCAACGTCACCGACGCCGGCAGCAGGTCGCCGTAGTCGACCACCAGCGGGCGCACGACGTCGGCCTCGAGCCAGTGGTCGTTGCCGCGCGACGCCGTGAGCGTCACCGTCGTGCCGACGGGGACGTCACCGTCCACTTCAGACACCTTGTAGTTGCCCGAGGCGTCCGCCTCCCAGCGCACGGCCGGGCCACCGTCCCGCGCCGACCGGGTGATCACCGTCACGGAGGACGCGACCAGGAAGCACGACAGCATGCCCACGCCGAACTGGCCGAGGAACCCCTCGCGGGCGAACCCCAGGTCGTCCCGCTTCGACGTGCGCCCGAGCGTGGACAGCAGGTCGTGGACCTCCGTCTCGGTCAGCCCGATGCCGGTGTCGGTGATCGTCAGCGTGGAGCCGCAGCTGATCGTGACCTCGGCGGGGCAGGACGGGTCGAGCTCACGCCTCGCCGTGATCGCGTCGACGGCGTTCTGCAGCAGTTCCCGCACGTAGACGCGCGGACTGCTGTACAGGTGGTGGCTGAGCAGGTCGATGATGCCGCGCAGGTCGACGCGGAAGGTGTGCGACATGATGCGACCATCCTAGGGACGACACGGGCACTGGTGCCGCTCTTTAACGGAAGCGCCCAGAGCGGTCAACTCGGCACCGACTACGATCGGTCTGTTCATTGCCAAGTCCGCTGTGTTGGTTCACAACTGGGAGCTGTCCACAAACCATGTCCGGAGCCAACGACCCGTACGACCCGAAGCAGGTCGCGGCGCTGTCGGCCGAGAACCTCGACGCGGCCGTGCAGAAGGCGCGCGAGGCGTTCCAGGGCGCGGCCGACCTGGAGGCGCTCGCCTCGGTCAAGCCGGGCCACCTCGGTGACCGGTCGCCCGTCCTGCTGGCCCGCCGCGAGATCGGTGCCCTGCCCCCCAAGGCCAAGGCCGAGGCGGGCAAGCGGGTCAACGAAGCGCAGTCCGCCATCAAGACCGCGTTCGACGAGCGCCACGCCGTGCTCCAGGTCGAACGCGACGAGCGGGTGCTGCGCGAGGAGTCCGTCGACGTCACGCTGCCCTGGGACCGCTTCCCGCGCGGCGCGCGCCACCCGATCACCACGCTCGCCGAGCGCATCGGTGACGTCTTCGTGGCCATGGGCTACGAGGTCGCCGAAGGCCCCGAGCTCGAGACCGAGTGGTTCAACTTCGACGCGTTGAACTTCGGCAAGGACCACCCGGCCCGGTCGATGCAGGACACGTTCTACATCGCGCCCGGCGACTCGCAGCTGGTCCTGCGCACGCACACCTCGCCGGTGCAGGCCCGCACGCTGCTGGAGCGCGAGCTGCCCGTGTACGTCGTGTGCCCCGGCCGCACGTTCCGCACGGACGAGCTCGACGCGACGCACACCCCGGTGTTCCACCAGGTCGAGGGCCTCGCGATCGACAAAGGCCTGACCATGGCCCACCTCAAGGGCACGCTGGACGCGTTCGCGCGCTCCATGTTCGGCGAGGACTCGAAGACCCGCCTGCGCCCCTCGTTCTTCCCCTTCACCGAGCCGTCGGCCGAGGTCGACGTGTGGTTCCCGGAGAAGAAGGGCGGCGCCGGCTGGGTCGAGTGGGGCGGCTGCGGCATGGTCAACCCCAACGTGCTGCGCGCCACCGGCGTCGACCCGGACGTCTACTCCGGCTTCGCGTTCGGCATGGGCCTGGAACGCACCCTGCAGTTCCGCAACGGCCTTCCCGACATGCGCGACATGGTCGAGGGCGACGTCCGCTTCACCCAGCCTTTCGGAACGGAGGCCTGATCCGGATGCGCGTCCCGGTCAGCTGGCTGGTCGAACACCTCGGTTTCGACGAAGTCCCCACGCCCGACGAGCTCGCCGAGGCGTTCATCCGCATCGGCATCGAGGTCGAGGAGGTGAGCCCGCTCGGTCCCGTGACCGGCCCGATCGTCGCCGGTCGCGTCGTCGAGATCGAGGAGCTCACCGAGTTCAAGAAGCCGATCCGCTACTGCAAGGTCGAGGTCGGCCCCGAGCAGGTCAACCAGATCATCTGCGGCGCCACGAACTTCGTCGAGGGCGACTCGGTCGTCGTCGCGCTGCCCGGCGCCGTGCTGCCGGGCGGGTTCTCGATCGCCGAGCGCAAGACGTACGGCCGCGTGTCGCAGGGCATGCTCTGCGCCGCCGACGAGCTCGGCATCGGCGACGACCACTCGGGCATCCTCGTGCTGCCCACCGGCACCGCGCAGCCCGGCGACGACGCCATGGAGCTGCTCGGCCTGAACGACACCGTCATCGAGCTCGCGCCGACGCCCGACCGCGGCTACGCGTTCTCGGTGCGCGGCCTCGCCCGGGAGATCGCCTGCGCGCTGGAGGTCCCGTTCGGCGACCCCGGTCTCGCGGAGATCCCGGAGCCCGAGGGCGAGGCGTGGCCCGTCCACATCGAGGACCGCGACGGCTGCTCGCGCTTCGTCGCGCGCCGGGTGACCGGGGTCGACCCGACGGCGCCCACGCCGTGGTGGATGCGCCGCCGCCTGATGCTCGCGGGCATGCGCTCGATCTCGCTGCCGGTCGACGTCACGAACTACGTGATGCTCGAACTGGGCCAGCCGCTGCACGCGTTCGACGCCGCGTCGCTGTCCGGCCCGCTGACGGTCCGCCGCGCGCTCGTGGGCGAGAAGCTCACGACGCTGGACGACTCGGTGCGCGCGCTCGACGTCGACGACATCGTGATCGCCGACGACTCCGGCGTCATCTCGCTGGCCGGTGTCATGGGCGGCGCCTC
This sequence comes from Lentzea sp. CA-135723, assembly GCF_050936595.1. Classification (NCBI taxonomy): domain Bacteria; kingdom Bacillati; phylum Actinomycetota; class Actinomycetes; order Pseudonocardiales; family Pseudonocardiaceae; genus Lentzea; species Lentzea sp. CA-135723. Next base: position 281,553 of record NZ_JBNJMK010000002.1, read on the forward strand.
GACGGAGGTCCAGGACAGCTCCTCGGACATCCTGCTGGAGGCCGCGAACTGGGACCCGGCGTCCATCGCGCGCACGGTCCGCCGGCACAAGCTGCCGTCCGAGGCCGCGAAGCGCTTCGAGCGCACCGTCGACCCCGCTTTGGCGCCGGTGGCGCTGGAGCGGGCCGCGAAGCTGCTCAACCACTACGCCGAGGGCTCCATCAAGCCGGGCCGCACCGACGTGGGCGCGCCGACGCTGCCCGACGCGGTGTCGATGCCGATCGACCTGCCGGACCGCATCGCCGGCGTCCGCTACGCCCGCGGCGTGACGGCCCGCCGCCTCGGCCAGATCGGCTGCCAGGTCTCCGTGACCACCTCGGAGGAGGGCCAGACGATCGTCACGGCCGTGCCCCCGACGTGGCGCGCGGACCTCGTGCAGCCCGCCGACCTGGTGGAGGAGGTGCTGCGGCTGGAGGGGTACGACACGATCCCGTCCGTGCTGCCGCCCGCGCCCGCCGGTCGTGGCCTGACCGAGCAGCAGCGCCGTCGTCGCACGGTGTGGCGCACGCTGGCCGAGGACGGGTTCGTCGAGGTCAAGCCGTTCCCGTTCATCGACCCGTCGGTGTTCGACGCGTTCGGGCTCCCGGCCGGCGACATCCGCCGCAACACGGTGGGCGTGCTGAACCCGCTCGAGGCCGACAAGAACGTGCTGGCCACGACCCTGCTGCCGGGGCTGCTGGAGACGTTGCAGCGCAACCTGGCCCGCGGGGTCCGCGACGTGGCGCTCTACAACGTCGCCCAGGTGACGTTGCCGCGCGCGCAGCAGGTCCCGGTGCCGTCGCTCGGCGTGGACCGCAGGCCGACCGAGGCCGAGGTGGCCACGATGCTGGCCGCGCTGCCGCAGCAGCCGCTGCACGTCGCGGGCGTGCTCACCGGCCACCGCGAGCGTGCGGGCTGGTGGGGCAAGGGCCGGATCGCCGACTGGTCGGACGCCGTCGAGGCGGCCCGCCGCGCCGGTGCCGCGTACGGCGTGACGTTGCGCGTCGTGGCCTCGGACCTGCTGCCGTGGCACCCCGGCCGCTGCGCCGAGCTGCGCGTGGGCGACTGGCCCGTCGGCCACGCCGGCGAGCTGCACCCGAAGGTCGTCGAGGCGCTGGGCCTGCCCAAGCGCACCGTGGCGTTCGAGTTGGACCTCGACGCGCTGCCGCTCGACGACCACCGCCCGGCCCCGACGGTCTCGGCCTACCCGCCGGTCCTGCTGGACGTGGCCCTGGTCGTGGACGACTCGGTGCCGGTGCAGTCGGTGTCCGAGGTGCTCGGCGCGTCCGCGGGCGACCTGCTCGAGGACCTGCGCCTGTTCGACGTCTACACGGGCGAGCAGCTGGGCGAGGGCAAGAAGTCGCTCGCGTACTCGCTGCGCTTCCGCGCGCCGGACCGCACGTTGACGGTGGAGGAGGCGACTGCGGCCCGTGACGCCGCCGTGGCCGTCGCCGGTGAACGCCTGGGTGCCGCTCTGCGCGCCTGACCGATCAGCTAGAAGGGGCCCGGGACTCCCGCTGGAGACCCGGGCCCCTTCGCGTCGGCGTGCCGCCGCGGTGCCCGGATATGTACACAGTATTGTGGCAACAGGGAAAAGCCCGGTGCCGCGTCGGCTGGGCTCCGTGGCAGTCCACCCGACGTGGCCATGGATGACACGCTGATAAATTGCCCATGAAAGTTCGCTCGATCGGCTGAGTCCCGTTCACCGGGATTTGGGATCAAACCAGCAGGTGGTAGCCCTGCGTAGCTGTCAAGGTGCCAAAGGTCCTTCATTACAAGGGGAAATCGGCGCCCGTCGGACGCTTGCGCAGTACGTGAAGCTTCTCCAAGATTGGCGGCGCGGCCCGCTAGGGCCGAGGGGCGAAGCGATGAACCACCGGGCGAGTTGGTCGCCGGTCCGGTGGGGAGCTAGAGGCGAACCCACCGCCTGGAGCAACAACTCTGGAGAGTTGCGCCATGCGTAGTCTGGGTCCGCGTCTTGAGGTCGCCGTGTCGTTGACGATCCTCATGGTCGGTGCGGCGGTCGTGGCGGCCATGCACCTGACGTGGCCCGAGAAGCAGCTGCCCGCGATGGCGTACTCCGTGAGCAGCGGCGAGTCCGGGATGCAGCAGCTCAAGCCGTTCGAGATCAACGACATCTCCGGCGCGGCCGTCGAGCTCACGCCCGGCGCGGTGGGGGAGCGCAAGGTGCGGCTGTCGAACCCCAACGCCGTCGGCATCATCGTCGAGAGCCTGTCCGCGGTGCCAGGTCAGCCGCTGGACGCCACGCAGCAGCGCGTGGAGGGGTGCCCGGCCGGGGTGCTGACCGTCGTGCCGCTCACCGACATCGTGGAGATCCCCGCCGGAGGAGCGGTCGAGGTCACCATGAAGGTCGAGGTGGCGAAGGACGTGCCGGCGGCGTGCGCCGAGCTGGTCTTCCCGCTCACCTACTCGGGCCGAGCGAAGCACGGTTAAGCGCGCGGGGCATGGCTGGTCGCGCGAGGTGCGGCTAACCGCGCGGGGCATGGCTGATAGCGCGAGGTGGGTTGGTCGCGCGAGGTGGGCTGGTCGCGCGGAGCATGGCTGGTCGCGCGTGGTGCGGCTGACTGCGCGATGCACGGCCAACCGCGCGAGGTACGCCTAACCGCGATGCACAGCTAACGGCGCGAAGCACTCCAGCCGCGAAGTACTCCCAACCGAGCGAAGCACTCCAGCCGCGAAGCACCGCCACCCCAGCGAGGCCTGGCTAGCCGCGCGGGCCGGCACCGTCGCGGGCCACCCGGCCGGCGAGCGCTTCCCGTGCCGCAGGCCACTCGTCAGCGATCATCGAATAGACAACGGTGTCCCGTTGCGTGCCATCAGGCCGTGTGACGTTCGCGCGCAGCACGCCGTCCCGTTGAGCGCCCAGCTTCTCGATCGCCCGTTGCGAGCGGACGTTCGCACCGTCCGTGTACCAGCCCACGCGCAGCGCGCCGCGCACGTCGAACGCCTCGGTCAGCAGCAGTAGCTTCGCCTCGGGGTTGATGGACGTGCCGTGCCAGGCGCTGCCCACGATCGTGTAGCCGATCACGAGACGCCGGTTCTCCGGCGACACCTCGTAGAACGACGTCGTGCCGACGACACGGCCCGTGGCGATCTCGATCTGCGCGAACGCCTCACGCGAAGACACCGCGGTGGCAATCCACGCGCGCATGTCGTCGACAGAAGAAGGCTGACTGCTCAGCAACCACGTCCAGATGTCCGGATCGCGGGTGACCTCGAACAATTCCGGAGCGTGATCTACCGACAACGGTTCGAGACTGACATGTTTCCCTCTCATGTGTGCTCACGCTAAAGGTGTTTGAGTGCCTCGCGACGTGACAACGGTGACAGTCCCGGTCGTGCCTCCACGAACGCGCGCACCCACCCCGGTTCGGTCTTCGCGAACTCGCGCAACGCCCACCCGATCCCCTTGCGCAGGAAGAAGTCCGGATCGTCCGCGTTGGCGTCGATGCACGCCGTCAGCAATTCCACGTCAGTGGCGCCTTTGCCGCCGAGCTGACAGATCACCGACGTGCGCCGCCGCCACTTGTCCGCGTCCGCGGACCACTGGAGCATCAACGGCCGCACGACCTCCGGCGAGGAACGCAGCAACGGGCCCACGAGCTTCGACGCGATCTCGTCCACGTAGTCCCACCAGGCGCCGGTCACGATCATCTCGTCGAACCACGGCAGCAGGTCGACGGACTGGAAACGCTTGTCGCCGCTCAACGTGAGCGCGACGTACCGTTCCTCACGATAGGTGGCCTCACGCCACAACGTCCGCACGGCGTCGAGCCACTCGTCCCGGTCGTGCAACCGCGGCAACGACTTCAGCAACACGACGCGTCCCGGTTTCTGCACGCCCAGGAACGGCATGTCGGACTTCATGTACGCCTGCATCTCCGGCGCCTTCACCGGATCCGCGAGCTCCTCGAGTCCTGCTCGAACCGCGTCGATCAAGGAAACCTTAAGGGTCACGTCCAAACGGTATAGGCATTAGGAGTAGCCCAGTTGAGATTTATGGCCCCATCGGTACCGAAAGTGCTAACGAACACGCAAAACATCACTTGAGTGGGCGCTTCTGTGAACAGAACGGGTGCCACACCCATATACAGTTCGCGTTCATGCGCGTGCTGATGGTCGTGGCGGCGCTCGTGCTCGGCAGCATGGGTGCTACCAAAGCGGACGCGGTGGGTTACCTGGATCTGCCGCTGGTGAACGGAAACGGAGAGCAGCGGGGTGGCGTGCACCCCGATCTGCCCACCGACCGTGCCGCGCTCGAGCAGGCGCTGACCGACTACCGCGCCAGGGGCATCTCGCCCGTCCGGTTCAAGGCCCTGCTGTGGCACTACTGGGTGATCCGCGCGGCCGAGGACGCCGGTGTGAACCTGTCCGACTGGGACCCGCAGCGCACCGCCGAGTCCAACCGCGCGGTGATCTTCGCCGTCTACGACTTCTACGCGCGCCTCTACCTCACGCACCCGGACACGTTGCGATGGATGGGTTTCGCGAACATCGGCGCGCCCGCGTTCGCCGCCGGCATGCTCGACCTCGGCTCCATCCCGGAGCTGCGCTGGTTCGCCACGATGCTGATGTCCATGCAGAAGCACATCTTCATGGACCTCGGCGCCATGCACGCCGCCTACCTGCACGGCGGGATCGAGGCCGTCCGGGAGATGCGCGACGCGGGCATAATCGACGAGGACACCACGAAGGCGTGGGAGGACCCGGCCGGCGCGGTCATGGAGTTCTCCTCGCGCGAGCAGAACCTCGTGATCCCCGACCAGTTCGACCGCATGCGGGGCCGGTTACTCCCGCCCGGCGAGATGGTCACGTACGCGATCACGGTCGCCGGACCGATGCCCGTACCGGGCGGCAGGACACCCGCGCAGTACAAGCCCCTCTTCGGCGGCCCGCTGCCCGCCTTCAACTACGCCGACCGCACCGCCCGCTGGGACTTCCTGAGCAGGGACACGATCCCCGCCTACGAGCGGCTCACCCAGGAGGCCGTGCACCGGATCGTGCAGCGGCCGTTCGCCGACAGGGTCGCCGACTACCGGGCAGGGGCGCGCCTGATCGACCTCCTGCCGTTCCGCAGCGGCGTCCGCTGATCCGTTTGTTCACTTCGTTCGGGCGTGGATTCGCATCCCCCGACGTAGGCTGTCGACCATGACGTCGTACGACTACGACCTGATCGTCATCGGCTCTGGTCCTGGCGGCCAGAAGGCGGCGATCGCGGGTGCGAAACTGGGCAAGCGCGTGGCGATCATCGACAAGCAGGACATGATCGGCGGCGTCTGCACGAACACGGGCACGATCCCGTCGAAGACGCTGCGCGAGGCGGTCATGTTCCTGACGGGCATGAGCCAGCGCGAGCTGTACGGCGCCAGCTACCGCGTCAAGCAGGACATCACCATCACCGACCTGATGGCCCGCACCCAGCACGTCATCGGCCGCGAGGTCCAGGTCGTGCGCGCCCAGCTGCACCGCAACGGCGTCGACCTGCTCAACGGCTTCGGCCGCTTCCTCGACGAGCACACCATCGCCGTCGACGGCGCCCACCGCGGCGACCACACGACGATCACCGGCGAGTTCGTCGTCATCGCGACCGGCACGACGCCCGCGCGTCCGTCCGGGGTGGACTTCGACGAGGAGCGCATCCTCGACTCCGACGAGGTCTTCGCGCTCACCGAGATCCCGTCGTCGCTGGTCGTGGTCGGCGCGGGTGTGATCGGCATCGAGTACGCGTCGATGTTCGCCGCGCTCGGCACCCGCGTCACGGTCGTGGAGCAGCGCGAGAAGATGCTCGACTTCTGCGACCCCGAGATCGTCGAGTCGCTCAAGTTCCACCTGCGCGACCAGGCCGTCACGTTCCGGTTCGGCGAGAAGGTCGTCAACGTCCAGGTCTCCGACGGCGGCACGGTCACGACCCTCGCGTCCGGCAAGCGCATCCCGGCCGCCGCCGTCATGTACTCGGCGGGCCGCCAGGGCACCACCGAGAAGCTCGACCTCGCCGCCGCCGGCCTCGAAGCGGACCCGCGCGGCCGCCTGTCCGTCGACGAGCACTACCGCACGCCCGTCGAGCACATCTACGCCGTCGGCGACGTGATCGGCTTCCCCGCGCTCGCCGCCACGTCGATGGACCAGGGCAGGCTCGCGGCCTACCACGCGTTCGGCGAGCCGGTGCACGACCTGACGGCGTTGCAGCCCATCGGCATCTACACGATCCCGGAGATCTCGTACTGCGGCGCCACGGAGACCGAGCTGACCTCGTCCGCGATTCCGTACGAGGTGGGCATCTCCCGCTACCGCGAGCTCGCCCGCGGCCAGATCGTCGGCGACGCGTACGGCATGCTGAAGCTGCTGGTGTCCACTGTGGACCGCAAGATCCTCGGTGTGCACGTCTTCGGCACCGGCGCCACGGACCTCGTGCACATCGGCCAGGCCGTGATGGGCTGCGGCGGCACGGTCGACTACCTCGTCGACACGGTCTTCAACTACCCGACGCTGTCCGAGGCGTACAAGATCGCCGCGCTCGACGCCACGAACAAGATCCGCGCCCTGGAGCGCTTCACGACCCGGTGATCACGACCGCGTCAGGCCGGCGTCGTGCGCCACGATGGCGGCCTGCACGCGGTTGGTGACCTCCAGCTTGGGCAGGATCCGGCTGATGTGCGCCTTCACCGTGCCGGTCGCCATGAAGAGCTGCTCGCCGATCTCGGTGTTGGACAGCCCCTCGCCCACGAGCTTGAGCACACCTCGTTCGGTCTCGGTCAGCGCGTCGATCTTGCGGCGCGCGTCCGACCCGTCGTTCGGCGCGGTCAGGTGCCTTTCGATGAGGCGCTTGGTGATCTGCGGCGCCAGGATCGGTTCGCCCGCGGCGGCCTTGCGCACGGCGGTGATCAGCTCCTGCGGCGGCGTGTCCTTCAGCAGGAACCCGGTCGCGCCGACCTTCAACGCCTGCGCCACGTAGGAGTCCTCGCCGAACGTCGTGAGCATGACGACGTTGGCCCGCGAGGCGATCTGCTCGGCCGCCTTCAGCCCGTCGCCGCCGGGCATCCGGATGTCGAGCAGCGCCACGTCGACCGCGTGCTTCAACGTCAGCTCGACGGCCTGCCTGCCGTCGCTCGCCTCGGCCACCACGGTGATCTCGGGGTCGTTCTCCAGGATCAGCCGGATTCCGGCGCGCATGAGCGTTTCGTCGTCGGCGATGAGAACTCGGATCACGAAGTGCACACTACGGGCGTTCCTGCTCCTTCGAGGACAGAACGCCTTCGCGGAAGCACAGCTTGTAGGCGAGGTCGGGGTTGTGCGACGTCCGGAACCGCGAGCAGCCGTCCACCCCGAGCACCCCGATGCCGAACTGCTCGTACACCTCGCCCTCCGGCGTGACGCCGACCTTCAACGAGTCGAAGTACGGCGCGTTCATCTGCGTGGGGTTGAGCAACGTGAAGAGCAGCAACACGACCAACGCGCCCGCGATCGGCACCAGTGCCAGCAACCCGAGACATCCGCCGCCGAGCACGCGCGGCACCGTCAGCACCTCGGCCGCGAGCGGCGGCGGGACCTCCGCCACCTCGGTGCCGGCCAGGTCCGCCTGGGCAGGCGGGTGCAGCGGCACGTCCGCCGCCACCCGGAACCCGCCCTCGACCGGCGGGCCCGCGCTGAACGACCCGCCGAGCAGCCCGACGCGTTCCTCAAGGCCGACGAGGCCACGCCGGGCGCCCTTGCCGGGACCCGCCGACGACGGTCCGTTCAGCACCTGGATGCGCACCCTGCCGTTCTGCACCGCCACCTGCACCCGCGTGCGGGCGGACGGCGCGTGCTTGGCGGCGTTGGTCAGCGCCTCGCGGACGACCCGGTGCACCGCGCGGCGCGTGCGGGGGTCGGCGCCGTGCAGGTCGTCGCCGGACCAGTCGAGCGCCGCCCCGGACACCTCGACCAGCGCGGTGATGTCGGACCGGGTGCCGGTGTCCTCGTCGAGCGACTCGGGTTCGGGGTTGGTCCGCAGCACGCCGAGGATCTCGCGCAGCTCGGCCATCGCGAGCGACGACGTGGTGCGGATCAGCTCGGCCTGCTCGTGCAGCTGCGGGGCCTTGGACGCGGTCGTGAGCTCCAGCGCCCCGGCGTGGATGGAGATCAGGCTGAGCCGGTGCCCGAGCATGTCGTGCATCTCGCCGGCGATGTGCGCGCGTTCGTCGGACCTCGCCGACGCGGCGGTCAGCGCCCGCGCCCGTTCCAGGTACTCGTTGCGCTCCTGCAGCAGCCGGACCATCGGCCTGCGCCGGCCGAGCAGCATCCCCGACACCGCCGGGAACAGCACGAAGAACACCGAACCGACGATCGCGCCGAAGGCCGCCTCCCAGAACGGCATGCTCCGGTAGCTCTCCTGGAGCTGGCTGAAGCCGCCCTGCAACACGGTCATGATGCCGAGCAACGCCCACAACCGGCCCATCCGGTCGATGCGGCGGCACGCGGTGAAGACCACGAACGTCGTGATGGCCTGCGCCCACAGGTTGTTCACGGCGAACAGCGGCGCGGTGAGCAGCAACGCCCACTCGGGCTTCTTCGGCGCGATCCACACGAGGGCCGCGATCCACAGGGCGGTGGTGACCGTCAGCGTCCAGTGGGGGACCGGGGCGAGCGGCGCGATCAGCGGCACCAGGCCGACGAGGAACGCGAGCAGCGTCCAGACGTACCTCATCGGGTCAGCTCCCTCTTCGCGGTCATCAGCCCGTTGTCCCGGTCGAAGCAGAGCTCGAAGTCGCGGTCGGGCGAGTCCTTGACGGGGTAGCGGTAGCAGCCGGCGTTGTCCGACAGCACGCCGAAGCCGTACGTCTCGGTGATCTCCTGCTCGTGCGTGACGGCCGTCTGGAACCTGTCGTACTCGGCGCGGGGCATGTCGTCGCGGCCGAACACCGCGACCAGCAGCAGCACGAACACCGTGCCGAGCGCGGGGACGACCGACAACGTGGCCAGGCAGCCGCTGCCGACTGCGCGCGGCACCGTGAGCACCTCGGCGGTGATCGGCGGCGGCGCCTCGGCCACGGCGTTCGCGGCGCCTGTCTCCTCCGGCACGACCGGGTGCAGCGGCAGGTTCGCGGTCACCCGGAACCCCTGACCCGCCGGCACCTCGGCGAGGAACGACCCGCCGATCAGCTCGACGCGTTCCTCCAGGCCGATCAGGCCGCGCCGGGTGCCCGCACCCCGGGGCGCCGCGCTCGGACCGTTCACGACCTCGACCCGCACCCGGTCGGCGACGGCGACCGATACGCGCGCACGGGCCGACGGCGCGTGCTTGTGCACGTTCGTGAGTGCCTCACGCACGACTCGATGCACGGCCCTGCGCAGTCGTGCGTCGGCGTTGGCCAGGTCGTCGCCGCTCCACTCAAGGTGCACGGTGAGGCCTGCCGCTGAGGACGCCGCCACGAGTCGTTCGACGTCCGCGCGCGTACCGGCGTCTTCGTCGTGTTCGCCGGACGCACCGAGAACGCCGAGGATCTCGCGCAGTTCCTCCATCGCCACGGCGGACGTCTTGCGGATCAGCTCGACCTGTTCGCGCAGCTCAGGGGCCTGCTCGGCGGCAGACCGCTCCAACGCGCCCGCGTGCGCGGTCAGCTGCCGGAGCCGGTGGCTGAGCATGTCGTGCATCTCGCTGGCGATGTGTGCGCGCGTTGCCGACCGTGCTGTGCTCGCGGTCAACGCGCGCGCGTGTTCCAGGTAGTCGTTGCGCTCCATCAACACCTGCGTCAACGGCTTGCGCCGCCCGATCAGCGCCCCGGACACGGCGGGGAAGACCAGCAGGAACACGACGCTGAACAGCGTGCCGACCAGGTACTCGGCGAGGCCGTCCCCGGCGAGCCACGAGTGCAGGCCGCCGAACGCCGCCTGGAGCGCCGCCGTCACGCCCACCAACGTCCACAGCCGGCCCTGCGAGCGGATCGACCGCGCCGACCGGAAGATCACGAGCGACGTCGGGGCGAGCGCGAGCAGGTTGCTGACGCCGTTGAGGGGACCGGTCAGCACGATCGCCCACCCCGGCCGGTGCGCGCTGAGCGGCACCAGCGCCGCCGCCCACACCGCGGACAGCACGACCAGCCAGACCGGCGCGGGCCTGCCGAGCGGCGCGACCAGCGTCACGAGCGCCACCAGGAAGGCGGCCGCCGCCCACAGTCCGTCGCGCACCTTCACGTTCACGCCGATCATCATGGTCGACCGCGTTCGGCGGCTCACAGCGCCAGGTGGCCCGTTCAGGTAGCCAGGTGGCCGTGTTTGTTGGCCGCTGCTTCGCAGACGGCGGCGAGTTCACCGGGCGCGAACTCGCTGTTGAGTGAGTTTGCACGAACGTGCATAATCATGCGTATGACAGTGAGGATCGCGGTCGCGGGCGCCAGCGGGTACGCGGGTGGCGAGCTGCTCCGCCTGCTACTGGGCCACCCGGACATCGAGATCGGCGCGCTGACGGCCAACAGCAGCGCCGGCGACAAGCTGCTCAAGCACCAGCCGCACCTCCTGCCGCTCGCCGACCGAGAACTACAAGACACCACAGTCGAGACCCTGAAGGGCCACGACGTGGTGTTCCTCGCACTACCCCACGGTCACTCAGCAGCACTCGCCGAGCAACTCGGCGACGACACGGTCGTGATCGACTGCGGCGCCGACCACCGGCTGACCAGCGCGGACGACTGGACGCGGTGGTACGGCGGGGAGCACGCGGGCACCTGGCCGTACGGGTTGCCCGAGCTTCCCAACGGGCGGGACGCGCTCGTCGGCGCCCGCCGCGTCGCCGTGCCCGGCTGCTACCCGACCGTTTCCTCCTTGGCGCTCGCACCGGCCGTGGACCTCATCGAGGACGAGGTCGTCGTCGTCGCGGTGTCAGGTACCAGTGGCGCCGGCAAGTCGCTGAAGACCAACCTGCTCGGGTCCGAGGTGATGGGGTCCGCCAGCGCGTACGGCGTCGGCGGCGCACACCGGCACACGCCAGAGATCACCCAGAACCTGAGCGCCGCCGCGGGCCGTCCGATCAGGGTCAGCTTCACGCCGGTGCTCGCACCGATGTCCCGGGGCATCCTCGCGACCTGCACGGCCACGCTCAGGGACCCCTCCGCAAACGTTCGCGCGGCCTACGAGAAGGCGTACGCGGACGAGCCGTTCGTGCACCTGCTGCCGGAAGGGCTCTGGCCGACGACGAACGCCGTGCTGGGGTCGAACGCCGTGCAGCTGCAAGTCACCGTCGACGCCGACCTCGGCAGGCTCGTGGTCGTGGCCGCCGTCGACAACCTGGCCAAGGGCACCGCCGGTGCCGCTGTCCAGTGCATGAACCTCGCTCTCGGACTGCCGGAAACGACCGGCCTCTCGACCGTTGGAGTCGCTCCGTGAACCGCAACAAGGGCGTCACCGGACCCCAGGGCTTCCGCGCGGCCGGCATCGCCGCCGGGATCAAGGAATCCGGTGCACTCGATCTGACGCTCGTCGTGAACGACGGGCCGTCCGACTCCGCCGCGGGGGTCTTCACCACGAACAAGGTGAAGGCCGCGCCGGTGTTGTGGTCGCAGCAGGTGATCCAGTCGCGCCGACTGCGCGCGGTCGTGCTCAACTCCGGTGGCGCCAACGCGTGCACCGGTCCCGAGGGCTTCCAGGACACGCACGCCACCGCGGAGAAGGTCGCCGACGTGCTCGGCACCGGCGCGGTCGACGTCGCGGTCTGCTCCACCGGCCTGATCGGCGAGCGCCTGCCGATGGACAAGATCCTCACCGGCGTCGAGAACGTCGCCAAGGCGCTCGACTCGACCGTCGAGGCGGGCCTGAACGCGGCCACCGGCGTGATGACCACGGACAGCCGTCCCAAGCAGTCGTGGAAGGCCTCCGAGCAGGGCTGGTCGGTCGGCGGGTTCGTGAAGGGCGCGGGCATGCTCGCCCCGAACATGGCCACGATGCTGTCGGTGATCACGACCGACGCCAAGATCTCCGGTGAGTCGCTGGACAAGGCGTTGCGGCAGGCCGTGTCGCGCACGTTCGACCGGCTCGACGTCGACGGCGGCACGTCCACCAACGACACCGTGCTGGTGCTCGCCTCGGGTGCCTCCGCGGTCGAGCCGTCGTTCGACGACTTCGTGGCGTTGCTGACCGAGGTCGCGGGTGACCTGGTCAAACAGCTCCAGGGCGACGCCGAGGGCGTGACGAAGGAGGTCAGCATCACCGTCCGGCAGGCCGCCACCGAGGCCGAGGCCGTCCACATCGGACGGACCGTCGCCGAGGACAACCTGGTGAAGACGGCGCTCTTCGGCAGCGACCCCAACTGGGGCCGGATCGCGATGGCCCTGGGCCGCGCGGACGCCGAGATCGACCCGGACGTCCTGCAGATCATCATCAACGGCGTCTCGTTGTACCGCAACGGAACCCGCGACCGCGACCGTTCGGAAGCCGACCTCTCCGGCCGTGACATCGAGATCGTCATCGACCTCAACGTCGGCGAGGCCGAAGCCACCGTGCTCACCACGGACCTGTCCCACGACTACGTCGAAGAGAACAGCGCGTACTCCTCATGAACGCACAAGAGAAGGCAGCCGTCCTCGTCGAGGCGCTGCCGTGGCTGGAACGGTTCCGGGGCGCGCTCGTCGTCGTCAAGTACGGCGGCAACGCCATGGTCGACGACGAGCTGAAGAAGGCGTTCGCCGAGGACATGGTGTTCCTGCGGCTGTGCGGCCTGCGCCCGGTCGTCGTGCACGGCGGCGGCCCGCAGATCAAGTCGATGCTCGACAAGCTCGGCATCCACAGCGAGTTCCGCGGCGGCCTGCGCGTCACCACGCCCGAGGCCATGGACGTCGTGCGGATGGTCCTGGTCGGGCAGGTCGGGCGTGAGCTCGTCGGCCTGATCAACCAGCACGGCCCGTACGCCGTCGGCATCTCCGGCGAGGACGCGCACCTGTTCACCGCGACCCGCCGCGGCGCGATCGTGGACGGCGAGGAGGTCGACATCGGTCTCGTCGGCGACATCACCGAGGTCAACCCGGACGCGGTGCTCGACATCGTGCGTGCGGGCCGTATCCCGGTCGTGTCGTCGGTGGCGCCAGATGTGCACGGCGTGCCGCACAACGTGAACGCGGACACGGCGGCGGGTGCACTGGCCGTGGCGTTGGGCGCGGAGAAGCTCGTCGTGCTCACGGACGTCGAGGGCCTGTACTCGAACTGGCCCGACAGGTCGTCGCTGGTGGACCAGATCCGCGTCTCCGAGCTGGAGAAGATCCTGCCGGACCTGGAGAGCGGCATGGTGCCGAAGATGGAGGCCTGCCTGCGCGCGGTGCGCGGCGGTGTCCCGCAGGCGCACGTGATCGACGGCCGGCTGGCCCACAGCGTTCTGCTCGAAGTCTTCACCAGCGAAGGTGTCGGCACCATGGTTTTGGGGGACAACAAATGACCACTCGCTGGCAACAGTCCATGATGGACAACTACGGCACGCCGGCGTTGCAGCTCGAACGCGGTGAGGGCGCGCACGTCTGGGACGCCGACGGCAACCGGTACGTGGACCTGCTGACCGGTCTCGCCGTCAACGCGCTGGGGCACGCGCACCCGGCGATCGTCGAGGCGGTCTCCACGCAGATCGCGAAGCTCGGCCACACCGGCAACCTGTACGTCAACGAGCCCGCGCTGAAGCTCGCCGAACGGCTGCTGGACCTCGCGGGCGAGCCCGGCAAGGTGTTCTTCTGCAACTCCGGCGCCGAGGCCAACGAGGCCGCGCTCAAGATGGCGCGCCTCACCGGCCGCACCAAGATCATCTCCACGCTCGGCGGGTTCCACGGCCGCACGATGGGCGCGTTGACGCTCACCGGCCAGCAGCCGAAGCGCGCGCCGTTCGAGCCGCTGGTCCCCGGCGTCGAGCACGTGCCGTTCGGTGACGTGGCGGCGTTGGAGGCGGCGGTCGACGACGACACCGCGGCGTTCATCGTCGAGCCGATCCAGGGCGAGCAGGGCGTCATGGTGCCGCCCGCCGGGTACCTGCAGGAGGCCCGCCGGATCACCTCCGAGCACGGCGCGCTGTTCATCCTCGACGAGGTGCAGACGGGCATCGGCCGGCTCGGCACGTGGTTCGCGTTCCAGCAGGCCGGGATCGTGCCGGACGTCATGACGCTCGCCAAGGGCATCGGCGGCGGACTGCCGCTGGGCGCCACCATCGGGTTCGGCGCGGCGGCCGACCTGTTCAAGCCCGGCCACCACGGCACCACCTACGGCGGCAACCCGGTGTGCTGCGCGGCGGGTCTCGCCGTGATCGACACCATCGCCTCGGAAGGCCTGCTGGAGCACGTCTCGTCCGTCGGCAAGGAGATCGCCACCGGCGTCGAGGCGTTGCACCACCCCGCGATCGCCGGGGTCAGGGGAGCCGGCCTGCTGCTCGGCATCATGCTGCGCGAGGCGGTCTCGGCGAAGGCCGCGGCGGCCGCGCAGAAGGCCGGCTACCTGATCAACCCGATCCAGCCGGACGTGCTGCGGCTCGCCCCGCCGCTCGTGCTGGAAGCCTCCGACGCGCAGGCCTTCGTCGCCGCGCTCCCCACTTTCATCGAGGAGACGCAGTGACGCTTCGGCACTTCCTTCGCGACGACGACCTGACCACCGAGGAGCAGGCGGCCGTCCTCGACCTGGCCGACGTCTACAAGTCGGACCGGTTCACCGCGAAGCCGCTGGCGGGCCCCAAGTCCGTCGCCGTGATCTTCGAGAAGAACTCGACGCGCACGCGCCTCTCGTTCGAGGTCGGCATCGCGCAGCTCGGCGGCAACCCGGTGATCATCGACGGCCGGTCGATGCAGCTGGGCCGCGAGGAGACGATCGAGGACACCTCGCGCATCCTGTCCGGGTACGTGGACGCGGTGGTGTGGCGGACGTTCGCCCAGGCCCGCATGGAGGCCATGGCGTCCGTGTCGCGCATTCCCGTGGTCAACGCGCTGACGGACGAGTTCCACCCGTGCCAGGTGCTCGCGGACCTGCAGACGATCCGCCGCCGTTACGGCAAGCTGGCCGGTCTGACGCTCACGTACCTGGGCGACGGCGCCAACAACATGGCGCACTCACTGCTGCTGGGCGGTGCCACGGCCGGTATGCACGTCCGCATCGGCGCGCCCGCCGGTTTCGTGCCGAACCCGCAGATCCTGGAGGACGCCAAGAAGCGCGCCGCCGAGACCGGCGGCTCGGTGGCGTTGATCAGCGACCCGCAGGCGTCGGTCGACGGCGCGGACGTGCTGGTCACCGACACCTGGACGTCGATGGGACAGGAGAACGACGGCAAGGACCGCGTCGGCCCGTTCCGCCCGTACCAGGTGAACGCCGCGTTGCTGGGGGCGACGGGCAAGCCGGACTCGACGGTGCTGCACTGCCTGCCCGCGCACCGCGGCTGGGAGATCACCGACGAGGTGCTCGACGGCCCGCAGTCGCTCGTGTGGCAGGAAGCGGAGAACAGGCTGCACGCGCAGAAGGCGCTTCTCGTGTGGTTGCTGGAGCAGTCGTCATGACCCGCACCGCCCGTCAGGGTCGCATCGTCGAGATGGTGTCGCATCAGGCCGTGCGCAGCCAGTCCGAGCTCGCGAAGCTGCTGGCGGCGGAAGGCATCGAGGTCACACAGGCCACGTTGTCGCGCGACCTGGACGAGCTCGGCGCGGTCAAGCTGCGCGGCCCTGACGGCGGTGCGCCGGTCTACGTGATCCCCGAGGACGGCAGCCCGGTGCGCGGTGTCCAGGGCGGCACCACGCGCCTGGTCAGGGTGCTGGGCGAGCTGCTGGTGTCCACGGACCACTCCGGCAACCTCGCGGTGCTGCGCACTCCACCGGGTGCCGCGCAGTTCCTCGCCTCGGCGCTGGACCGCGCCGCATTGCACGAGGTAGTCGGCACGATAGCGGGCGATGACACCATCCTCGTCGTGGCCCGCGAACCGATGACCGGCGCCGAGCTCGCCGAGCGGATCACCGCGCTCGCGGCGGGCGACGTCGATGAATGAGCCCGTGCACGCCGTGGTGGCGTTCGACGAGGGCGTGGTCGTGGCGGTGGACGGGGAGACCATGTCCGTCGCCGAGGCGGTGCGCGAGCTGAACTTCCGCGCCGGTGTGGTCAGGTCCAGCCTGGGCTCGGTCGCGTTGCGCGTCGCACGGATGGCATTGCCGTCGGGCTGCGGGGAGGTCGACGTCGCGCTGCACGAGGGGCGCGTCGTCGGGCTCGTGGCCCGTTCGGAAGAATCTCTTTACGACTTCGCTAGCTGAAAGTTGCGTGTGATGAGTTCTTTGTGGGGTGGCAGGTTCGAGTCGGGACCGGCCGAGGCGATGGCGCGGTTGTCGCTGTCGACGCACTTCGACTGGCGGCTCGCGCCGTACGACATCGCGGGCTCGCGCGCACACGCCCGTGTGCTGCACGCGGCCGATCTGCTGACCGACGACGAGCTCGCGGGCATGCAGAAGGCGCTGGACGAGCTGCTCGCCGACGTCGAGTCCGGTGCGTTCACCCCGGTGCTGGAGGACGAGGACGTCCACACGGCGCTGGAGCGGGGCCTGATCGACCGCGCCGGCACCGAGCTCGGCGGCAAGCTGCGCGCGGGCCGTTCGCGCAACGACCAGGTGGCGACGCTGTTCCGGATGTGGCTGCGCGACGCGGCCCGCCGGGTCGCCGCCGGTGTGCTGGACGTCGTGGACGCTTTGGCCGCCCAGTCCGAGACGCACTTCGGCGCCGTGATGCCGGGCCGCACGCACCTGCAGTCCGCACAGCCCGTGCTGCTCTCCCACCACCTCCTGGCGCACGCGCACTCGCTGCTGCGTGACGTCGACCGCCTGCACGACTGGGACAAGCGCGCCGCGTTCTCCCCGTACGGCTCGGGCGCGCTGGCCGGGTCGTCGCTGGGTCTCGACCCGGCGAAGGTGGCCGCTGACCTGGGCTTCTACGCGCCGGTCGAGAACTCGATCGACGGCACCGCCTCCCGCGACTTCGCCGCCGAGATCGCGTTCGTGCTGGCCATGGTCAGCGTGAACCTCTCGCGGATCGCCGAGGAGATCATCATCTGGACCACCGCCGAGTTCCGCTTCGCGGTGCTCGACGACGCGTGGTCGACCGGCAGCTCGATCATGCCGCAGAAGAAGAACCCGGACGTCGCGGAGCTCGCCCGCGGCAAGTCCGGCCGCCTGATCGGCAACCTGGCCGGCCTGCTGGCGACGTTGAAGGCCCAGCCGCTGGCCTACAACCGCGACCTGCAGGAGGACAAGGAACCGCTGTTCGACTCGGTCGCGCAGCTGGAGCTCCTGCTCCCGGCGTTCGCGGGCATGGTGGCGACGCTTCGGTTCGACGTGGACCGCATGGCGTCGCTGGCCCCGGCCGGCTTCACCCTGGCCACCGACATCGCGGAATGGCTGGTGCGCCAGGGAGTTCCGTTCCGCGTGGCCCACGAGGCCGCCGGCGCGTGCGTCCGCGCGGCCGAGTCCCGCGGCGTCGGCCTGGAGGACCTGACCGACGAGGAGTTCCTCGCGATCTCGCCCTCCTTGACGCCCGAGGTCCGTTCGGTCCTGACCGTCGAGGGCTCCATCGCCTCCCGCGACGCCCACGGCGGCACCGCTCCCGCACGCGTCCGCGAGCAGCTGGACGCTCTGGTGGGGAAGGCCGCTGCCGCACGTGAGTTCTAGGCAGCTGACCAGGGAGGAGCTGGCCATCGACCCGGTCGATGCGTCCCGGCTCCTCCTCGGTTCGCACCTGGAGGCGGGCGGCGTGCGCGTGCGCATCGTCGAGGTGGAGGCGTACCGGGGCGGCGACGACCCGGCGTCGCACTGCTACCGCGGCAAGACCCCGCGCAACGAGGTCATGTTCGGCCCGGCCGGGTTCCTGTACGTCTACTTCGTCTACGGCATGCACTTCTGCGCCAACGTCGTGACGCTGACCGACGGCGTACCGGGTGCGGTGCTGCTGCGCGCGGGGGAAGTCGTTGAAGGTGAGGACATCGCCTTCTCTCGTAGGCCTGCATCACGTTCCGCGGCCGAACTGGCGAAGGGACCCGCACGGTTGTGCAAGGTCCTCGGGCTGGACCGCTCGCAGAACGGCCTCGAGCTGACGTCCCCTTCTTCGCCCGTGCGTCTGTACGCAGCAGATGAACCGGCCACGGTCGTGCGTTCCGGACCGCGCGTTGGCGTTGCCGTGGCGATGGACGTGCCGTGGCGGTTCTGGATCGACTCGCCTGCCGTCTCGACCTACAAACGCGGCGGAAAACGGCGCGCTTAGGATCTGCCCCTCGAACGATCTTGGGGGACCAGATGAAGGACGCGCTCGCCGCTGTCGCACGGGAACTGCTGTCGTCTGTCGAATCCGACTTCGAGGAGCTGACGCTCAGAGCGTCGCTCAGCGGAGGCGGGGGAGGCCACCGGATCGACGCCCGGCCGGACGACGTGCTCCTGGGCCACTCCGGTTACGAGCAGAAGCTGTACCCGATCGGCCTGACCCGACCGGTCGTGCTGGAGCTGCGGATCTTCCAGGACGGCACCTTCGAGGCCGTCGTCACCGAGGACGTCGGGCAGCGCACCGGCCACCTCCCGCCGATCTACACCGTGCTGCGGACCAGGCCCGAGCTCCCCGAGCCGTCGCCCGTGTCGACGCTGGCCGACGTAGAGGCCGTGATCGGCGCACCGCTGCCGCCGGAGGTGCACGAGCTGTACGCGAGCGGTGTGCAGATCGATGACGAAATCGACCTGTACCCGCCAGACGACATCATCAGCGCGTGGCGCCTCTACCGCTCGATGGTGGAGAACGATCCGGAGTTCTGGGGCGAGACGTTGCTCTACGTGGGCCCTCCCGGAGCCGTGCGGACCGTGCAGTTCCATCCGCTGTGGGTGCCCATCGCGTCCAACGAGTGGGGCGACAACCTGTGCGTCGACCTCGCCCCCGGCCCGAACGGCCGGATCGGCCAGATCATCCAGCTGGCCGGCGAGGCACCGCTGACCTACCTGGCGGAGTCCGCGACGGCCTGGGCGCAGTCACCAGACGGTCCTGGTCACGGCAAGCTCGAAGCGAGCTGGAAGGTCCCTGACCTCGGGCCCGACGGGGTGGCCGCGCTGGCCACGACCCTGCAGAAGCTGGTCCTGCACGATCCCGGTGACCTCGACTTCGGCCTGCTCGCCCGCCTCACCTCCCTGCGCGAACTCTGGATCAGGGGCGGCGGCTCCGTGCGCCTGGAGGACCTCGCACACCTGCCGCTGGAAAGCCTTCACGTGATGGCCGACGAGATCGAGCTGCCGAAGTGCGAGACCCTGCGCTCTCTCACGGTCAGCGGTGCGCGCGTTGAGCTGCCCACGTACCCGAACCTGCGCGTGCTCGACGTTTCCGGTGCGGAGGTGGACGTCGAATCGCTGCCACCCGTCGACCACCTCACGTTGAACGTCGAACAGTGGCAGCGTTGTTCTCTTACGCCTGCCGCAGCGACTCTCACCGGTGAGTCGTCATTGCTCCGTGCGCTCGCATGGGCTCGTGAGCGTGGCGCGGAACGGCCCTACGAGGTGATCAGCGGGGCAGTCGTTCCAGCGCGGCCTTGAACTCCAGCTCCAGCGCCGGTTCCACCTCGAACACCAGCGGCACGGTCATGTCGATGACCTCGCCGGCCGTCAGCCGTTCGACCAACGTGTCCGCCACCTCACGGAGGTCGCGCGCCACCTTGTGCATCGCTTCCAGCTGACGGTCGGCGAACCGCGCCTGTACGCGCGCTGCTGTCCGTGCGTTGGCATCGGCGTAGCTCGTGCCGTGGATTCCCCGTGCCCACTCAAGGATCTCCTCGAACGTCCGCACGAACAGCTCGCCGAGGTGCACGATGCGGTCGGCGTCGCCCGGCTCGCCCGACCGGCCGAACGCGGCCTCCTGCGTCGCGGGCGTGAACACCGAGTCGACGGCGACCGCGATGATCTCGCTCAGCAGCACGTTGCGGTCGCGGATCAGCTCGATGCCGCTGCCGTGCTCGACCGTGCCGTTGCGCGGCGAGTAGCGCAGGAAGTGCTCGCGGTACTTCTGCTGCAACGCTTCAAGCCCTTGCGCCACAACGGTTGCGTAGAGCAGGTACTCCCAGCCGCGCGGCTTCTCGCGAACGAGCGCGGCCACGGACTTCGGCGTGATCGGGGTCGTGGGCGTGAACTCGGCGCGGTGCTGCGCGAGCTTCTGGACGACGGCGTCCGCGATCGTTGTCGCGTCGTGCACTCGCACGTCCAGATAGGCGACGTGTGGGGAAAGGCCGGGCACCGCGGTGTCGTCGATGCGGATCGGCAGCACGTATTCCGTGTGCAGCTCCAGCGCGCGCCCTAGCGCCGTGCGTCGTGCCAGGCGTGACCACTTGCCCACGTAGTGACGCGAGGTGAAGAGCAGCACGTACCTCGCACGACTGCTGAAGGCCTCCGAGAAGTACTCCACCAGGTCAAGGCCCCACATCTCGGCCTCGCGCTCCCTGCTGTGGAAGACCTCGACCTCGGAGCCCTTCAGCAGTTCGACGATCGGGAGGACCAGGTGCTGGTCCTCCTCGGCGTACGACAGGGCGACGTCGAACTCGTACTCGGCCACCCCTTGATTCTCTTAGGGGCGCACCGTCCTGCGGTACCAGGCACGCCGGTGACCCGACGGCAGTGCAACGCGCGTGATGAGGTTCGTCAGCAACGCACCGATGACCAACCACAAGAGAGCGGCGAGGCCTTCGTTCAGAAGCGTCGCCACGGAGGCGTTGTCCGGCGTGAACAGACCGTCCAGGCCCAGGGTGATGCCGTCCGCCCAGCCCGCGACGAACTGGAAGAACCCGTTGCCGGCGTTGGCACCGGCGATGACGAGGAAGATGTGCACCAACAGCACGATGGCGAACGTCCAGCAGATGATGTCGATGATCGCGCAGACGGTCCGCACCGTCCGCACCCTGCGGTAGTCGTCGTCGCGCTGGACGATCTCTTCGACCACCGGCTCGTTGACACGAGGCATGTGTGGTTCGTTCACACGCGGCAGGCGCTCGGTGGGCCGCCGTAACTCCGCATCACGTGGATCCGTCATGTCCACGTGCGTACCCGTGAGCACACCGGGTCGAAACCTGTTGGACCAGGTAGGCGACAATGAGGGGCGTGAGCGAGCACATCCTTGACGAACTTGCCTGGCGCGGCCTGATCGCGACGTCCACCGACCTCGACGCACTGCGGAAGGACCTGGACGCCGGCCCGCTCACCCTCTATTGCGGGTTCGACCCGACGGCGAAGTCGCTGCACGCGGGCAACATGGTCCCGTTGCTCATGCTGCGCCGCTTCCAGCGCGCCGGGCACCGGCCGATCGTGATGGCCGGCGGCGCGACGGGCATGATCGGCGACCCGCGCGACACGGGTGAGCGCACGCTCAACTCGCTCGACACCGTCGCCGAGTGGGCCGAGCGCATCCGCGGCCAGCTGGAGCGGTTCGTCGACTTCGACGACTCGCCCACCGGCGCCATCGTCGAGAACAACCTCAACTGGACCGGCCAGGTCAGCGCGCTGGAGTTCCTGCGCGACGTCGGCAAGCACTTCTCGATCAACGTCATGCTGTCGCGGGAGACGGTGAAGCGCCGCCTCGAAGGCGACGGCATGTCGTACACCGAGTTCAGCTACCTGCTCCTGCAGTCCAACGACTACCTGGAGCTCAACCGCAAGTACGGCACCGCGCTGCAGGTCGGCGGCTCGGACCAGTGGGGCAACATCGTCGGCGGCGTCGACCTGATCCGCCGGGTCGAGGGCAGGCACGTGCACGCCCTGACCGCACCGCTGGTCACCGACGCCGAGGGCCGCAAGTTCGGCAAGTCCACCGGCGGCGGCAGCGTGTGGCTCGACCCGGAGATGACCTCGCCGTACGCCTGGTACCAGTACTTCGTGAACGTCGACGACGTCACGGTGCTCAACTACCTGCGGCTGTTCACGTTCCTCACGCGTGAGGAACTGGACGAGCTCGAGAAGCAGACCGCGGAGGCGCCGCACCAGCGGGCCGCGCAGAAGCGTCTCGCGCAGGAGTTCACCGACCTGGTCCACGGGGAACGCGCGACGCAGCAGGTCGTGCTCGCGTCGTCGGCGCTGTTCGGCCGCGGTGAGCTGCGGGACCTCGACGAGCCGGTGCTCCAGGCCGCGCTGGCCGAGGCGCCCAAGGGGGAGGTCCGGCTGGCGGACGAGCCCACGATCGTCGACCTGCTGATCGCGTCAGGCCTGGCCGAGAGCCGGGGCGCCGCGCGGCGGACGGTCAACGAGGGCGGCGCCTACGTGAACAACGCGAAGGTGACCGACGAGGAGTGGAAGCCGGCGTCTTCGGACCTGCTGCACGGCAGGTGGCTGGTGCTCCGTCGCGGCAAGAGGAACAACGCGAGCGTCCACGTGGTGCTCTGACCTGCACGTTCGGGTCTCTGAAGGCCGTCGGTCCGGTGTCGGACCGACGGCCTTCGATCTTTCTTGGTGTGATCGCGGTCACAGTGTGCGCGGGTTTGGGGTGGGATAGCGTGGTCGGAGGGTCCTGTACGGGGCTGCTGACCTGCGGTTTTCGGATCGCGGGTAGCCGGGTTGCCCCCGATTTGACCCTCAGTTGGCGTGCGTGTAACTTTCTCCATGTCAGCGAGGAACGGGCCGGGAACACCGGAACGGAGCGCGACGCAGGTCACGAACCAAGCTTCCACTGAGTGTGGTAGAGTGGGTGACCGCGAAACGATGAAGACCCAGCCGGTAGCTCGTCTGAGCTCAGAGGCCAAGGGCGTCGGAAGTTTCAAACACAAGCTTATGTATGACACAGCCTCGGATCGAGTCGCCGTGTGGCGGATCGTGATGATGAGCGCGTGTTCTTTGAGAACTCAACAGCGTGCCGAAACACAGCCAGTAATATGAATACCCCTCGTCGGGGTATTCCTTTGAGAGTAATACCAGATTGCCAGACATATTCCGTCTGGAGCGATCAAACACAATCCTTATTGGAGAGTTTGATCCTGGCTCAGGACGAACGCTGGCGGCGTGCTTAACACATGCAAGTCGAGCGGTAAGGCCCTTCGGGGTACACGAGCGGCGAACGGGTGAGTAACACGTGGGTAACCTGCCCTGTACTCTGGGATAAGCCTTGGAAACGAGGTCTAATACCGGATACGACCTTCGATCGCATGATTGAGGGTGGAAAGTTCCGGCGGTATGGGATGGACCCGCGGCCTATCAGCTTGTTGGTGGGGTAATGGCCTACCAAGGCGACGACGGGTAGCCGGCCTGAGAGGGTGACCGGCCACACTGGGACTGAGACACGGCCCAGACTCCTACGGGAGGCAGCAGTGGGGAATATTGCACAATGGGCGAAAGCCTGATGCAGCGACGCCGCGTGAGGGATGACGGCCTTCGGGTTGTAAACCTCTTTCAGCAGGGACGAAGCGCAAGTGACGGTACCTGCAGAAGAAGCACCGGCTAACTACGTGCCAGCAGCCGCGGTAATACGTAGGGTGCGAGCGTTGTCCGGAATTATTGGGCGTAAAGAGCTCGTAGGCGGTTTGTCGCGTCGGCCGTGAAAACTTGGGGCTTAACTCCAAGCTTGCGGTCGATACGGGCAGACTTGAGTTCGGCAGGGGAGACTGGAATTCCTGGTGTAGCGGTGAAATGCGCAGATATCAGGAGGAACACCGGTGGCGAAGGCGGGTCTCTGGGCCGATACTGACGCTGAGGAGCGAAAGCGTGGGGAGCGAACAGGATTAGATACCCTGGTAGTCCACGCCGTAAACGGTGGGTGCTAGGTGTGGGGGGCTTCCACGCCCTCTGTGCCGCAGCTAACGCATTAAGCACCCCGCCTGGGGAGTACGGCCGCAAGGCTAAAACTCAAAGGAATTGACGGGGGCCCGCACAAGCGGCGGAGCATGTGGATTAATTCGATGCAACGCGAAGAACCTTACCTGGGCTTGACATGCACTGGAAACCAGTAGAGATATTGGCCCCCTTGTGGCCGGTGTACAGGTGGTGCATGGCTGTCGTCAGCTCGTGTCGTGAGATGTTGGGTTAAGTCCCGCAACGAGCGCAACCCTCGTTCCATGTTGCCAGCACGTAATGGTGGGGACTCATGGGAGACTGCCGGGGTCAACTCGGAGGAAGGTGGGGATGACGTCAAGTCATCATGCCCCTTATGTCCAGGGCTTCACACATGCTACAATGGCCGGTACAAAGGGCTGCTAAACCGCGAGGTGGAGCGAATCCCATAAAGCCGGTCTCAGTTCGGATCGGGGTCTGCAACTCGACCCCGTGAAGTCGGAGTCGCTAGTAATCGCAGATCAGCAACGCTGCGGTGAATACGTTCCCGGGCCTTGTACACACCGCCCGTCACGTCACGAAAGTCGGTAACACCCGAAGCCCGTGGCTCAACCCGCAAGGGGGAGAGCGGTCGAAGGTGGGACTGGCGATTGGGACGAAGTCGTAACAAGGTAGCCGTACCGGAAGGTGCGGCTGGATCACCTCCTTTCTAAGGAGCATCTGCTTCTGTTCTGAGCGAACGTCTCAGCAGAAGCCAGAACCTGCACCAGCCTCGATGCTGGGTAGGGCTCATTAGTGGATGCTGGCTGGCTAGACGTTCGGTTGCTTTGACAGTGAGTACTGCAGGTTCGCCTGCGTGGAAAGGTGTCGAAGGGGCTGGATGAACAGATCGGTACGCTGTTGGGTCCTGAGAGAACACGCTTAGTGTCTTTCAGTGATCGGCCATCGGCCGCGGATGAACCACCTAGCCACTGGGTTAGGCCGGCATCGCGCAGTAGAGCTGGTGGATCTGATTGTTCTTTGAGAACTGCACAGTGGATGCGAGCATCTTTGTAGCAAGTTAGTAAGGGCATACGGTGGATGTCTTGGCACCAGGAGCCGATGAAGGACGTAGGAGACTGCGAAAAGTCTAGGGGAGCTGTCAACCGAGCTGAGATCCTAGAATTTCCGAATGGGGAAACCCGGCCCCAGTCATGTGGGGTCACCCATACCTGAACACATAGGGTATGTGGAGGGAACGCGGGGAAGTGAAACATCTCAGTACCCGCAGGAAGAGAAAACAACCGTGATTCCGTGAGTAGTGGCGAGCGAAAGCGGATGAGGCTAAACCGCGTCTGTGTGATACCCGGCAGGGGTTGCATTCGCGGGGTCGTGGGACCTCTTGGTCAGTTCTGCCGGACTGGCAAACAGTCAGAAAACGCATCGTTAGAGGAACGTGTCTGGAAAGCACGGGCGTAGAGAGTGAAACCCTCGTACTCGAAAACGTAGCGTCTGTTTAGAGTGTTCCCAAGTAGCAGCGTACTCGTGAAATTCGCTGTGAATCTGGCGGGACCACCCGCTAAGCCTAAATACTCCCTGGTGACCGATAGCGGACTAGTACCGTGAGGGAAAGATGAAAAGTACCCCGGGAGGGGAGTGAAATAGTACCTGAAACCGTGTGCCTACAATCCGTCGGAGCCTTTAGGGGTGACGGCGTGCCTTTTGAAGAATGAGCCTGCGAGTTAGTGCTACGTGGCGAGGTTAACCCGTGTGGGGTAGCCGTAGCGAAAGCGAGTCTGAATAGGGCGCTTGAGTCGCGTGGTCTAGACCCGAAGCGGTGTGATCTAGCCATGGCCAGGGTGAAGCGCGGGTAAGACCGCGTGGAGGCCCGAACCCACCAGGGTTGAAAACCTGGGGGATGAGCTGTGGTTAGGGGTGAAAGGCCAATCAAACACCGTGATAGCTGGTTCTCCCCGAAATGCATTTAGGTGCAGCGTCGTATGTTTCACCGCGGGGGTAGAGCACTGGATGGTCTAGGGGGCCCACAAGCTTACCGAAATCAACCAAACTCCGAATACCGTGGTGTGAGAGTGCGGCAGTGAGACTGCGGGGGATAAGCTTCGTAGTCGAGAGGGAAACAGCCCAGAACGCCAGCTAAGGTCCCTAAGTGTGTGCTAAGTGGGAAAGGATGTGGGGTCGCACAGACAGCCAGGAGGTTGGCTTAGAAGCAGCCACCCTTTAAAGAGTGCGTAATAGCTCACTGGTCAAGTGGTCCTGCGCCGACAATGTAGCGGGGCTTAAGCACACCACCGAAGCTGTGTCATTTCGAGCTTGACTCGGGATGGGTAGGGGAGCGTCGTGTAGCGGTTGAAGCGGCGGAGTAATCCAGCCGTGGACGCTATGCGAGTGAGAATGCAGGCATGAGTAGCGAAAGACGAGTGAGAAACTCGTCCGCCGGATGACCAAGGGTTCCTGGGCCAGGCTAATCCGCCCAGGGTAAGTCGGGACCTAAGGCGAGGCCGACAGGCGTAGTCGATGGACAACGGGTTGATATTCCCGTACCCGTGTGAACGCGCCCATGATGAACCTTGTGATACTAACCGCCCGAAGCACCTGTCGAAACTCTTCGGAGCTAGATGGAATGTGGAGCGCGGGACCTGAACTTGTAGTAGTCAAGCGATGGGGTGACGCAGGAGGGTAGCTCCGCCAGTGAGTGGTAGTACTGGTGCAAGCGTGTAGGGAGAGGCATAGGCAAATCCGTGCCTCACATATCCTGAGACGTGATGCGTAGCCGATTGAGGCGAAGTAGAGTGATCCCATGCTGCCGAGAAAAGCCTCTAGCGAGCTTTCACGCGGCCCGTACCCCAAACCGACACAGGTGGTCAGGTAGAGAATACCGAGGCGATCGGGCGAACTGTGGTTAAGGAACTCGGCAAAATGCCCCCGTAACTTCGGGAGAAGGGGGGCCGTAGCGCTTGAAGCCTCTTGCGGGCTAGGGCGAGACGGCCGCAGAGACCAGCGAGAAGCGACTGTTTACTAAAAACACAGGTCCATGCGAAGTCGCAAGACGATGTATATGGACTGACGCCTGCCCGGTGCTGGAACGTTAAGGGGACCGGTTAGTCCTTCGGGGCGAAGCTGAGAACTTAAGCGCCAGTAAACGGCGGTGGTAACTATAACCATCCTAAGGTAGCGAAATTCCTTGTCGGGTAAGTTCCGACCTGCACGAATGGCGTAACGACTTCTCGACTGTCTCAACCGCAGGCCCGGCGAAATTGCATTACGAGTAAAGATGCTCGTTACGCGCGGCAGGACGGAAAGACCCCGGGACCTTTACTATAGCTTGGTATTGGTGTTCGATTCGGCTTGTGTAGGATAGGTGGGAGACTGTGAAGCGGCCACGCCAGTGGTTGTGGAGTCATCGTTGAAATACCACTCTGGTCGTATTGGATGTCTAACCTCGGTCCGTGATCCGGATCAGGGACAGTGCCTGGTGGGTAGTTTAACTGGGGCGGTTGCCTCCCAAAGAGTAACGGAGGCGCTCAAAGGTTCCCTCAGCCTGGTTGGCAATCAGGTGTTGAGTGCAAGTGCACAAGGGAGCTTGACTGTGAGACTGACGGGTCGAGCAGGGACGAAAGTCGGAACTAGTGATCCGGCCATGGCTTGTGGAAGCGTGGTCGCTCAACGGATAAAAGGTACCCCGGGGATAACAGGCTGATCTTCCCCAAGAGTCCATATCGACGGGATGGTTTGGCACCTCGATGTCGGCTCGTCGCATCCTGGGGCTGGAGTAGGTCCCAAGGGTTGGGCTGTTCGCCCATTAAAGCGGTACGCGAGCTGGGTTTAGAACGTCGTGAGACAGTTCGGTCCCTATCCGCCGCGCGCGTAGGATACTTGAGGAAGGCTGTCCCTAGTACGAGAGGACCGGGACGGACGGACCGCTGGTGTGCCAGTTGTTCTGCCAAGAGCATTGCTGGTTGGCTACGTTCGGAAGGGATAACCGCTGAAGGCATCTAAGCGGGAAGCTCGTTCCAAGATGAGGTATCCCACTCTTCGTGAGTTAAGGCCCCCAGCTAGACCACTGGGTTGATAGGCCAGAGGTGGAAGACCGGTAACGGTTGGAGCTGACTGGTACTAATAGGCCGAGGACTTGTTACAAAGACGCTACGCATCCACTGTGCGGTTCTGGGAGAACAACCAGAACCGATCGACCCCCCGCAAGGCTGGTTCAGCTTGCTGGTCGGGGTTGCTGGTTGAATTCCATAGTGTTTCGGTGGTTATAGCGTTGGGGAAACACCCGGTCCCATTCCGAACCCGGTAGTTAAGCCCTTCTGCGCCGATGGTACTGCACTGGTTACGGTGTGGGAGAGTAGGTCGCCGCCGAACTTTACTTCCCTGAAGGGGCTTGTGATCGCGGGGCACAATTACAGTGCATCGCTCACAGGCCCCTTTCAGCGTTTCCAAGTAAGTAGGAGGATTTGGTGTCCAGGTTCGGGGATCGTCCCGGCGACCGTCAGCGTGGCCAGGGAGACCGACCGCGCCATTCCGACAGTGGCCGTACGTCAGGCGATCGAAAGTTCAGCAGCAACTCCCCGCGTGGTGAAGGCTCCGGCGACCGCAGCAACAGCGGCGACCGTCGAGACAACCGCGCCGGCTCAGGCGACCGCGGCGGTTACCGCGGTCAGGGTTCCAGCGACCGCGGTGGCTACCGCAAGGACGACTCCGGCGATCGCGGTGGCTACCGCGGCGACCGTTCGAGCGACCGCGGCGGTTCTCGCGGCCAGGGCTCGAGCGACCGCGGCGGCTACCGCAGTGACCGCCCGGCCTACCGCAAGGACGATTCAGGCGACCGCGGCGGCTACCGGGGCCAGGGCTCCAGTGATCGTGGCGGCTACCGCAAGGACGACTCCGGCGACCGTGGCGGTTACCGGGGCCAGGGCGGCAGCGATCGCGGCGGTTTCCGCAAGAGCGACTCCGGCGACCGTCCCGGTTTCCGGAAGAGCGACTCGGGTGACCGTCCCGGTTACCGCAAGAGCGAGTCCGGTGACCGTGGTGGGTTCCGCAAGGACGACCGCGGTGGTGACCGTGGTGGCTACCGGGGTTCCAGCGACCGTGGCGGCTTCCGGCGGGACGACGAGCGTGGCGGCGACCGCGGTGGGTACCGCGGCCAGGGCGGAAGCGACCGTCCCGGCTACCGCAAGGACGACTCCGGCGACCGGGGTGGTTTCCGCGGCGAGCGTTCCGGTGATCGTGGTGGGTTCCGCAAGGACGACCGCGGCGGCGATCGCGGTGGTTACCGGGGGCAGGGGTCGAGCGACCGCAGCGGGTTCCGGCGCGACGACGACCGCGGTGGCTACCGCAAGAGCGACTCCGGCGACCGGGGTGGCCGTCCCGGCTTCCGCAAGGACGACTCCGGCGAGCGCGGCGGTTTCCGCGGCGAGCGCTCCGGTGACCGCGGCGGGTTCCGCAGGGACGACTCCGGCGACCGGGGTGGTTTCCGCGGCGAGCGTTCCGGCGATCGTGGTGGGTTCCGCAAGGACGACCGCGGTGGTGATCGTGGTGGCTACCGGGGTTCCAGCGACCGCGGCGGCTTCCGGCGCGATGACGAGCGTGGCGGCGACCGCGGTGGGTACCGCGGGCAGGGCTCGGGCGACCGGCCTGGCTACCGCAAGAGCGAGTCGAGCGATCGTGGCGGGTACCGCGGCGACCGTTCGAACGACCGCGGCGGCTTCCGCCGGGACGACGAGCGCGGCGGGAACCGGGGTCAGGGTTCGAGCGACCGCGGCGGGTACCGCAGGAGCGACTCCGGCGACCGGGGTGGCTACCGGAAGAACGACGCGGGTGACCGCGGTGGCTTCCGGCGCGACGACGACCGCGGTGGCTACCGCAAGGACGAGGTCGTGCGGGACGACGTCCGGTCCGACGAGCGTTCGGCCAGTGATGACAAGCGCGACGAGCGCAGCCGTGAGCGGGCCGCGCGGTTCCAGGAGCGCATCGCCGAGCAGGAGACCGTCGCCAAGGACACCGTCGAGGACGGTGCCGAGGCCGAGGTGACCGAGCAGGGCGAGCGCGCCGGCTACCGGCTCGGTGACGGCGCCGCCGCCACCCGTGCCGCCGGTCGCGAGGCCGCCAAGGCCGACGCCGAGGACGCGGCCGACGACGAGACCGAGGACGAGGAGACCGAGACGGTCGCCGACGCCGAGGCCGGCACCCAGGACGACGCGGACGACCAGAGCGATGACGCGGACGAGGCAGAAGAGGTTCGCGACGAGGCGCCCGCGCCCCGTGGCGGACGGCCCGAGCTGCCCGAGGAAGCCGACCTCTCGCTGCTCGACCCCGAGATCAAGCTCGAGCTGCGCAGCCTTCCCAAGGGCCTCGCGGAGCTCGTCGGCAAGCACCTGGCCGCGGCCGGGCTGCTGATCGACGAGGAGCCGGAGCTCGCGCTGGAGCACGCCCGGTACGCGCGCAGCAAGGCGGCGCGGGTCGGTGTCGTGCGCGAGGCCGCCGGGCTGACGGCGTACTTCGCGGACGAGTGGGCCGAGGCGCTCAGCGAGCTGCGGGCCGCTCGCCGGATGATGCCCGGACCGGGCCACCTGGCGATCATGGCGGACTGCGAGCGGGCGCTCGGCCGGCCGGAGCGGGCGATCGACCTCGCCAAGGACCCGGCGGCCAAGGAGCTGTCCCAGGAGGACGAGATCGAGCTGCGGATCGTCGCGGCCGGTGCTCGCCGGGACATGGGACAGTTGGACGCGGCCGTGGTCGCGTTGCAGGGTCCCGACCTCGACCCGGGGCAGCGCACGCCCTACTCCGCGCGGCTCTTCTACGCTTACGCCGACAACCTGGCCGCGGCCGGGCGTACCGAGGAAGCCGTCAAGTGGTTCCTCAACGCCGCCGAGGCTGACGACGAAGGGGAGACGGACGCCGCCGAGCGCGCGTTCGAGCTGACCCAGGAGGAGACGCCGGAACAGTGAGCGAGACGCTGGTCGACAGGTACGACGCGTTGCTGATCGATCTCGACGGCACCGTCTACCGCGGGAACGAGGCCGTGCCGGGAGCCGCCGAAGCGATTGCGGCGGCCAGGAGCAAGGGCGTCGGCATCCGCTACGTCACCAACAACGCCTCCCGCTCACCGCAGACGGTGGCCGACCACCTCGTCGAGCTCGGGTTCGAGACGAACGTCGACGAGGTGAGCACCTCCTCCCAGGCGGGCGCGGCCATGCTGGCCGACCGCCTGCCGAAGCGCTCCACCGTGCTCGTGCTCGGCACCAAGGCCCTCCAGGCCGAGGTGCTGAAGCGCGGGCTCGTCCCGACCGACACAGCCGACGGCGCGGTGGCGGTCCTGCAGGGCCTTTCGATGGACCTCGGCTGGCGCGAGCTGGCCGAGGCCACCGTGGCCATCCGCAACGGCGCGCTGTGGGTGGCGTGCAACGTCGACGCCACCCTGCCCACCGAACGCGGCCTGCTCCCCGGCAACGGCAGCCTCGTCGCTGCCCTGAAGACCGCGACCGACCAGGAACCGCTGGTCGCCGGCAAGCCCGCCACGCCGTTGCTCCAGCAAGCGGCGAAGGACCTCGGCGCGCACCGCCCGCTGGTCATCGGCGACCGCCTCGACACGGACATCCTGGGCGCGGTGAACGCCGGCATGGACTCACTGCTCGTGCTCACGGGTGTATCGACCGAACAAGAGGCGCAAGCGCTTCCGGATGAGCAAAAGCCCACGTATGTCGGCGCGGACCTGTCGGTACTGCATCGGCTACCGTAAGACCGTGAGCTACCCCCTGCCCGGACCGCCGCCGAACCCGGCCGACGCCATCGAAGGCGCGCTGGAGCGGCTCGACGGGCTCGAGAACGTTCCCCTGGACGAGCACGTGGGCCGGTTCGACGCGGTGCACGCGACGCTCACCGACGCGCTGTCGAGCATCGACAAGGTGTGATGCACAGTGCCTCGCAGGGTGCGGCTCGACGCCGAACTCGTGCGCAGGGGGCTCGCCAGGTCCCGTGAGCACGCCAGCCAACTCGTCGCGGACGGGCGCGTGAAGGTGCGCGGCACCGTCGCGACCAAGCCCGCGACCGCCGTGGAGACCTCCGACGCGGTCGTCGTCAAGGACATCGCCAACGACCCCAACTGGGCGTCGCGCGGTGCCCACAAGCTCATCGGCGCGCTCGACGGCTTCGGGATCGACCCGGCCGGAAAGCGCTGTCTCGACGCGGGCGCATCCACTGGCGGTTTCACCGACGTGCTGCTGCGCAAGGGCGCACGGCAGGTCGTCGCGGCCGATGTCGGCAGGGGTCTGCTCGACTGGAAGCTGCAGACCGACGACCGGGTCGTGGTCAAGGACAAGACAAACGTCCGCACCCTCACACCCGAGGACATCGGCGGCGAAGTTGAACTCGTGGTGGCCGATCTTTCGTTTATCTCGTTGAGGCTTGTGCTTCCCGCACTGGCCGCGTGCCTCGACGAGGAAGGCGATCTGCTGCCGATGGTCAAGCCGCAGTTCGAGGTCGGCAAGGAACGCCTCGGCTCCGGTGGCGTCGTGCGCGAGCCCGAACTGCGCGCCGACGCCGTGCTCGACGTGACCAGGGCCGCCGCCGAGCTCGGTCTGGCCGTGCACGGGGTCGTCGCGAGCCCGCTGCCCGGCCCGTCCGGCAACGTCGAATACTTCCTCTGGCTCCGCAAGGGAGAACCGGTCCCCGCGGACGAGATGGTGCGCACCGCCGTCGAAGAAGGGCCCCAATGAGGGAAGTCCTGCTGGTCGTCCACACCGGTCACCAGAGCAACATCGATCTCGCCCGTCAGGTCGCAGGCCGCCTCGCGGTCGGAGGCGTCACGACGAGGGTGCTCGACGACGAGGCACGAGACCTCGGCCCGTCGTGCTGCACCAAGGTCGTGCCCGCCGACGACCACGCGGCCGAAGGCACCGAGCTGGTGCTGGTGCTGGGCGGTGACGGCACGCTGCTGCGCGGCGCCGAACTGGCCCGCCCCGCGCGCGTGCCGGTGCTCGGCGTCAACCTCGGCCGCGTCGGGTTCCTCGCGGAGGCCGACTCGGACGCGTTGCACGAGGCCGTCGGGCACGTGCTGGAACGCGACTACTTCGTGGAAGAGCGCATGACGCTCGACCTGATCGCCAAGGTGAACGGCGAGGTCGTCGTGCGGACCTGGGCGCTCAACGAGATCAGCGTCGAGAAGCTGATCCGCGAACGCATCCTCGAGGTCGTCGTCGAGGTCGACGGACGGCCGGTGTCGGCGTTCGGCTGCGACGGCGTGCTGTGCGCGACGCCCACGGGCTCCACCGCCTACGCGTTCTCCGCCGGCGGCCCCGTCGTGTGGCCGGACGTGCAGGCGATCCTGGTCGTGCCGAGCAACGCGCACGCCCTGTTCGCGAGACCGCTGGTCGTCTCGCCGAAGTCGCACGTGGCGTTCGAGATCGAGGCGACCGGGCACCCGGCGGCGCTGTCCGCGGACGGGCGGCGCACGTTCGAGCTGCCCGCGGGCGCGCGGATCGAGATCGTGGAGGGCGCGGTGCCGCTGAAGGTCGTGCGGCTGCGCCAGGCACCGTTCACGGACCGGCTGGTCGAGAAGTTCGACCTGCCGGTGAAGGGCTGGCGGGGACCATCGGCAGGCTGATCGCGCCGCTCGGTGCGTCGGCACTCGCTCGTTATGGTGCCCGCGAGGAAATGTCGGAGTCGACAAGTAAGGTTCGCCCTGTGCTGGCCGAGATGCGCATCAATGGCCTTGGCGTGATCGACGAGGCCACCCTTGAACTAGATCCCGGATTCACCGTGGTCACCGGTGAGACCGGCGCGGGCAAGACCATGGTCGTGACCGGGTTGCACCTGCTCGGCGGTGGCCGGGCGGAGGCGTCGCGGGTCCGCACCGGGGCCGACAAAGCGGTGGTCGAAGGCCGCTTCCAGGCTCCGGCGGGCAGCCCTGCCGCGAAGGTGGCGGAGGAGGTCGGCGGTGAGGCCGACGAGGACGGGTCGCTGATCGCGATCCGCACAGTGGGGTCCGACGGCCGCTCGCGCGCGCACGTCGGTGGCCGTTCCGTGCCGGTCGGCGTGCTGTCCGAACTGGCAGAGCAGCTCATCGCCGTGCACGGGCAGAACGACCAGCTGCGGCTCATGCGGCCGACCGAGCAACGAGGTGTGCTCGACAGGTTCGCGAGCGACGACGTGGGCGAGCCGCTGCGCGCGTACCAGTCGGTCCGCGAGGAGTGGCTGCGCGTCTCGACCGAGCTGCGAGAACGCACCGAACGCTCCCGCGAGCTCGCCCGCGAGGCCGACCTGCTGCGGCACGGCCTGACCGAGATCGACGCGGTCGACCCCAAGCCGGGCGAAGAGGCCGAGCTGCACGACGAGGCCCGTCGCCTCGCCGACGCCGACCAGCTCCGCGAGGCCGCCCAGGGCGCGCAGTTCGCGGTGTCCGGCTCGCTCGAAGGCGATCCCGACAACCCCGGCGCGCTCGGCCTGATCTCCGAGGCCGCGCGCAGGCTGTCGGCGTCGGAGGACCCGAAGCTCCGCGAGATGGAACCCCGCCTGGTCGAGGCCGCCACGCTGCTCGCCGACGTCGGCGCCGAGATCTCCGGCTACCTCGACCACCTGGAGGCCGACCCCGGCCGCCTGGAGGCCGTGCTGCAACGGCAGGCCGAGCTGAAGGCGCTGACCCGCAAGTACGCGGCCGACGTCGACGGCGTGATCGCCTGGGCCGCGGACGCACGGTCCCGGCTCGACGGGCTCGACACGTCGGAGGAGGCGCTGACCGCGCTGGCCACCCGGCGCGACGAGCTGGCCGTCGAGCTGGCCGGCCTGGCCGAACGCGTCACCGCCGCGCGCACCGAGGCCGCGCTGGAGCTCGGCAAGGCCGTCAGCGAGGAGCTCGACGGGCTCGCCATGCCGCACGCCACGGTCGAGCTGGCCGTCCGGCCCCGGCACGCCGAGGCGGGTGACGCGCAGGCGTTGACCGTCGGGCGTTCGATCCTGCACGCCGGGTCGTCCGGGGTGGACGACGTGGAGCTGCGGCTGATCTCGCACCCCGGCGCGCCCGCGCTGCCGGTGCACAAGGGCGCGTCCGGCGGTGAGCTCTCACGCGTCATGCTCGCGCTGGAGGTCGTGCTGTCGCACTCGGACCCGGTGCCCACGCTGGTGTTCGACGAGGTCGACGCCGGTGTCGGTGGCCGCGCGGCGGTCGAGGTCGGGCGCAGGCTCGCCCGGCTGGCCCGCTCGCACCAGGTCATCGTCGTGACGCACCTGCCGCAGGTCGCCGCGTTCGCCGACCGGCACCTGGTCGTGGACAAGTCCGCAGACGGCACGTTCACGCGGTCCGCCGTGCGCAAGCTCGACGAGACGCAACGGGTCGTGGAACTCGCCCGCATGCTCGCCGGCATGGACTCGACCGACACCGGTCGCGCGCACGCCGAGGAGCTGCTGGCCGCGGCCAAGGCCGACAAGTCGTCGGCGCCGGTCGTGCGCAGGCGCAAGAAGAAGGGCTGACACCGCTCACGTTCGGCATGATGGGCAGGGTGACCGGATCTGTGACGACGCGCCGCGTGTTCGGGGCGGTGCTGGTGTGCGTCGCGGCCGGGCTCGCGGTGGTGGCCACGTTCCTGAACGCCTACTCGGTGCAGTTCGTGGTCAACCGCCGCACGCTGCGCTTCGAGGCGACGACGTGGGCCGTGGAACGGGACGACTTCCGCGAGTTCCTGCTGCTCAAACCCCTGGAGTTCGGGGAACCGGTGGTGGGGGCCGCGGTCGTCGTGCTCGTGTCCGCGGTGCTCGCGTTCCGGGTGCCCGCGATGCGCGTCGGCACGCTGCTCGGCGCCGGCCTGCTGGTCGGTGCCGCCTGGTCCGCCGTGGTGCGGGTGCAGGGGCTGATCGACGAGCTCGGCGCGCTCGACTCGCCCGTGCCCATCGAGGTCGAGCAGGGCGACGGCGTGACGATGCTGATCGTCGCCGCGGGCCTCGCCGTCGTCGCGGCCGTGCTGCACCAGGAGCTGCCGCGCCCCGAACCCCGGGAGGACACCGGTGACGGGGCGGTGATCCACCAGGCCGACGACGCGGACGACACGGACACCCCGCCGTACGGATATCCGGTGATCGTGGAGCCGAAGAGTGACTGACCGCCGCAGGATCGCCCCGTTGCTGCTGGTGCTGGCGGCCCTGCTGGGCGCGGTCTGCTCCCTCCAGCCGATGTACAGCATGATCTACAAGGGTTTCGGCCCGCAGGAGCTCAAGGTCGTCACGTCGTTGTGGACGACCAGCTCGGAGCCGTCGGAAAGTCCTTCCGACCAGCCCGCCATCTTCGCCGCCGGGTGGCCGGTCATCTGGTCGTTGGTGATCATCGTGGTCGCCGTCGTGCTGCTGCTGCGCGAACGGACCGCGTTCGCCGGACGGCCGCTCGCCGCCGGTGGTGCCGGGTTCTTCGCCGGTGTCGTGTTCCTCTACATCGCCGAGCTGCGGTCGATGGAGGAGATCGTCCGGTCCCAGATGCCACCTCAGACCGACGCGCGGGAGAGCCAGGAGGTCGTCTACCACTCCGGGCTGTACCTGCTGGTCGTCGCGGTGGTCATCGCGATCGCCGGCGCGGCGCTCGCGCAGCGGCGGAACCCCGAACCCGCACCCGAGGAAGACGACGAGAACGAGGACGGGGTGGTCGTGCACCAGCTCGACGCCGACGACGACACACCGCCGTTCGGGCTCGCCATCCCGCACGACGAACCGCGACAGGAGAACCGGTGATCGGCAGACCCACCGCGATCGCGCTGATCGCCATCGGAGTGGTGCTGACCGCGACAGCGCTGGTGCTGCCGTGGTACTCGACGGGGTACGCGGGCGGCGTCGAGGTCATCGTCCGCGCGTGGGGCACGGAGATCGTCAACAAACCCGGCGACTGGCCGGCCGGCGAGCTGTCGCCCTGGTACGGCCTGCCCGTCGCGGTCACGCTCGCGTTGCTCGTCGCGGGCGTCTGGGTCACCCGCGCGGCACTGGCCGGTGCGGCCGGGCAGCTCGGCGCTGCCGGGATCATCGGCGCGCTGGTGGTGTCCGAACGCGGTCACGCGCTGGAGCAGCAGGGCGACTTCGCGATCGGGTTCGGGCTGGTGTTCCTCGCCGTGGGAACGCTGGTCGCGCTCGCCGGAGCCGTTGCCGTGCAACGGGAGGCGGCATGAGGAAGATCGTCGGCAGCGCGTTGCTCGTGCTCGCCGCGGCGGCCGCGGTGGGTGCCACGTTCCTGCCGTTGTCGGAGCTGCTGATCAGGCTCGCGCCCGGCCAGCCGCAGACCGCGTACGTCACCACGGGGTGGAGCACGCACTTCGGTGGCACCAAAGACGAGCACGGCCCGATGTTCGCGATCCCGGTCGTGCTCGCGGCCGCCGCGGTGCTCGCGGGCGTCCGGTGGCGAAAAGTCGCCTATGCCGGAGCGGCGGCCCTCGCGGGGATCACCGGAATGTTGTTCGTGTATTTGCTGAACGCGATCAGCTTTCACAAGGAAGGCAACATCGCCATCGATCCGGGGCTGGAAGCCGGGTTCGGCAACGGCATTTGGGTCCTGATCGCCGCCGTGGTCCTGGCGTTTGGTGCCGTAGTAGTTCACCCCGACGACTGAGCCACCTGGAATTGCCCGGCGTGCCTCACCTGTCACGTGGGCACCGTGGGTCACTATCGGCCCATGAAGCTTTCCGGGCTGCTGAGCCGCACCAACCACGAACTTCCCGGTGTCACGGGCGTCGCGCGGGTTGATCGGCGCGCGAGCGACCTGGTCAGGCGCGTCAGTGCCGGTGACATCGCGGTGATGGACCTCGTCGACCTCGACCGGCGCACCGCGGAAGCGCTCGTCACGGCCGAGGTCGTCGGCGTCGTGAACGCCTCGCCGTCCATTTCGGGGCGTTTTCCCAACCTCGGCCCGGAACTGCTGATCGAGGCGGGCATTCCGCTGATCGACAACGTCGGCGCGGTCGCGCTGCGGGAGATCAAGGAAGGCACGAAGGTCCGGTTGCACGAAGGTGTCGTGTACGCCGGGGAACGCGAGCTCGCCAAGGGGATCGAGCAGAACGCCGAAAGCATCGCCGACGCGATGATCGAGGCGAAGGCCGGCATGTCGGCTCAGCTGGAGGCGTTCTCCGCCAACACCATCGAGTTCCTGCGCCGCGAACGCGCGCTCGTGCTCGACGGCGTCGGCGTGCCCGAGGTGTACGTGCCGATGCGCGACCGGCAGGTGCTCGTCGTCGCGGGCGGCCCGTCGCACGCAGAGGAGCTCCGCAAGCTGCGCAAGTACATCCGCGAGTACCGGCCGGTGCTGATCGGCGTCGACACCGGCGCCGACACGCTGCACGACGCCGGGCTCAAGCCGGACATCATCGTCGGCGACCCCGACGGCATCGGCACCGCGTCACTGCGCGCCGCCGCCGAGGTCGTCGTGCCCGCGCAGACCGACGGCCACGCGCCGGGCCTGCAGCGGATCCAGGACCTCGGCATCGGCGCGGTGACGTTCCCCGCGTCCGGCAACGCGGAGGACCTCGCGTTGCTGCTCGCCGAAGCACACGGCGCGTCCCTGGTCGTCACGGTGGGGCTGCGGGCGACGCTGCGCGAGTTCCTCGACCGCGGGCACTCCGGTTCCAACCCCTCCACGTTCCTCACCAGGCTCAAGCTCGGCAGCAAGCTCGTCGACGGGGAGGCCGTCGCGACCTTGCACCGCAGCCGGGTCTCGCTGGGCGTGATCGTCCTGCTGGTGACCGCAGCGGTCGTCGCGATGGCGGCGGCGCTGGCGGTGTCCGGCGTCGGTCATGTCTACGTCGACATCGTGGTCGACGGCTGGCAATCCGTCGTCAACTGGTTCAAGGGGTTCTTCTCGTGATCACGCTGCGCTACCACATAGTTTCGATCACCGCCGTGTTCCTCGCGCTGGCGGTCGGCGTCGTGCTGGGCTCGACCGCGATCAGCGGACGGCTGCTGTCCGGGCTGAGCGACGAGAAGAACTCGTTGGCACAGCAGGTGAACGACCTGCAGAACGACCGCAACGCGTTGAACGCCAAGCTGACCGAGGCGGACAAGTTCGCCTCGTCCGTCGGCCCGCTCGCGGTCAAGGACCGGCTCACCGACCGCACGGTCGTCATCGTCACCACGGCCGATGCGCGCCCGTCCGACCGTGACGCGCTCACGAGCCTGCTGAAGTCGGCGGGCGCCACCGTCACCGGCGAGATCCAGCTGACCGACGCCATGGCCGACCCGTCGCGCGGGGACCAGCTGCGCGACCTCGTGGCCCGGTTGCAGCCCGCGGGGTCGCAGCTGCCCACGGCCGCCGACCCCGGCACCCGCGCGGGTGGCCTGTTCGGCACGTTGCTGCTGCTCAACTCCTCTTCGAACCAGCCGCAGGCCACGGCCGACGAGATGGCGTCCGCGCTGTCCGGCCTGACCAACGCGGGGTTCGTGAAGGCGACCTCGGGCGTGAAGCCGGCGCAGCTCGCGATCGTGCTGACCGGTGGCGCCGCGATCGGTGACTCGGCCGCGGACCGCGCGTCGACCGTCGCCCGGTTCGCGACGCAGCTCGACCGGACGGGCGCGGGCGTGGTGCTGGCCGGGGCCAACGGGTCCGCGAACGGCACGGGCGCGATCGGCGTGGTCCGCGCGGACACCGCCGCCACCTCGATCCTGTCCACGGTCGACAACTCCGACACCCCGGCGGGCCAGGTCGTCGTGGTGATGGCGTTGCGCGAACAGCTGGAGGGCCGCTCCGGCCGGTACGGCGTGGCGGGCAACGCGGAGGCGTCCTCGCCGGGCACGGCCGGTTAGTGCTCGGTAGTCCACTCGCCGGGAAGGGCTTTCTGGAGCTGCTCCAACGCGAGCGGGGTGCGGGCGCGGGCCCACAGCCACTCGCCCTCGTCCTCGCGGACGATCAGGTCGTCGGAGACGAACCAGCGGGTGCCAGGGCTGTGCAGCGGTAGCAGGGCGAACCGGTTCTCGAGCAGGGAGATGTCCACCTCGGACATCTCCCTGTCCGCTGTCTCGGCCCCGTCGCGGAACAACGACTCCGACAGCACCAGCTCCACGCACGCCAGCGAGAACCGGGGCAGCCAGGAGTCCCAGTGCTCCTCCGCCTTGTGCACGAGGTCGAGCTTGACCACCACGGTCGGGTCGTCGGCGTCGAGCCCGGCACCCCACGACGCGACAGACTGGTTCTCGTCGCGGAACACCAGCACGTCGTGGTCGAGGCGCAGTTCGGCAGGGGTGAGCAGCCAGTCCTGGTTGCTCGTCAGGTCGGGGCGCTTGCCGAACAACGCGTAGGCGTCGCGCACGGCGTCCGGCAGCCGCACGCCGAGCCGGTCCTCGGTGGCGTTCAGGTCGGCGTGGTTCCAGCCGTCGCTCGCCTCGATCGGCTCGGCCCACGCGGCCGCGAATCCCTCGACGAAGCGCCACGCCGCCGAGCGGTCGTGCAGTGCCAGTGCCGCGTTCCCCACCACGTCGAAGGTCACGTGACAACTTTTCCTGATGCCGGGCCGTGCCGTGGGAGGTTCGGGAAAACCCCTCGCTGCGCCGATCGGGTGATGTGATCTGCCGGGTCGTGGTGCGCTGAGTGACGGACGGCGTGTTAGCGTTATGGCCCGTGGATAGGGGGATTTCGGCCCCCACGATTTTCACGGGAGCCCCGTTGGTGCAGCAGGCACGTACGACCAAGCACGTCTTCGTCACGGGAGGCGTCGCGTCTTCCCTGGGCAAGGGGCTCACGGCCTCCAGCCTGGGTCAGTTGCTCACCTCGCGCGGCCTGCGGGTGACGATGCAGAAGCTCGACCCGTACCTCAACGTGGACCCCGGCACGATGAACCCGTTCCAGCACGGCGAGGTCTTCGTGACCGACGACGGCGCGGAGACGGACCTCGACATCGGCCACTACGAGCGGTTCCTCGCGCGAGACCTGAGCGGTGAGGCCAACGTGACCACCGGCCAGGTGTACTCCGAGGTGATCGCCAAGGAGCGGCGCGGCGAGTACCTGGGCGACACGGTCCAGGTGATCCCGCACATCACCGACGAGATCAAGCGCCGCATCCGGATGATGGCGGAGCCGGACGCCGACGGCGTGACGCCGGACGTCGTCATCACCGAGGTCGGCGGCACGGTCGGTGACATCGAGTCGCTGCCGTTCCTCGAGGCGGCCCGCCAGGTCCGCCACGACGTCGGCCGCGACAACGTCTTCTTCCTGCACGTCAGCCTGATTCCGTACCTGGCGCCGTCCGGTGAGCTGAAGACCAAGCCGACGCAGCACTCCGTGGCCGCGTTGCGCAACATCGGCATCCAGCCGGACGCCATCGTGTGCCGCGCGGACCGGGAGATCCCGGACGCGCTCAAGCGCAAGATCGGCCTGATGTGCGACGTCGACACCGACGCCGTCGTCGCCGCGGTGGACGCGCCGTCGATCTACGACATCCCGAAGGTGCTGCACTCCGAGGGCCTCGACGCGTACGTCGTGCGCCGGCTCGGGCTGCCGTTCCGCGACGTCGACTGGACGGTGTGGGGCGACCTGCTGGAGCGGGTGCACAACCCGTCGGAGACGGTCAAGATCGCGCTGGTCGGCAAGTACGTCGACCTGCCGGACGCCTACCTGTCGGTGACGGAGGCGCTGCGTGCGGGCGGGTTCGCGCACCACGCCAAGGTCGAGATCAAGTGGGTGCCGTCGGACGAGTGCCAGACGCAGGAAGGCGCCGCACGGGCGTTGTCCGGCATGGACGCGGTGCTGATCCCCGGCGGGTTCGGCGTGCGCGGCATCGAGGGCAAGGTCGGCGCGCTGAAGTACACGCGCACCCGTGGCGTGCCCACGCTGGGCCTGTGCCTCGGCCTGCAGTGCATGGTGATCGAGGCCGCGCGCAACCTCGCGGGCATCGAGGACGCCAACTCGTCGGAGTTCGAGGAGGGCGGCACGCCGGTCATCTCGACGATGGCCGACCAGCAGGACGTCGTCGCCGGTCAGCGTGACATGGGCGGCACGATGCGCCTCGGCGCGTACATCGCGAAGCTCACGCCCGGTTCGGTGGTCGCCGGTGCGTACGGCTCGACCGAGGTGTCCGAGCGCCACCGGCACCGCTACGAGGTCAACAACGCGTACCGGGGCAAGCTCGCCGACGCCGGCCTGGTGTTCTCCGGCACGTCGCCGGACGGGCGCCTGGTCGAGTTCGTGGAGCTGCCGTCCGACGTGCACCCGTTCTACGCGGGCACGCAGGCGCACCCGGAGCTCAAGTCGCGGCCGACGAAGCCGCACCCGTTGTTCGCCGCCTTCGTGAAGGCCGCGATCGACTACCGGGTGGCCGACCGCCTCCCTTTGACCGCGGGCGCGTCCAAGTGACGCGCCACGACTTCCGGACGGTCTCCAGCGCGGACGTGCACGTCGGCCGTGTCGTCGCGCTGCGGGTCGACGACGTCGAGATGCCCGGTGGCGGCACGGCCAAACGCGAGGTCGTCGAGCACATGGGCGCCGTGGCGGTCGTGGCCGTGGACGCCGACGGCCAGGTCGTGCTGATCCACCAGTACCGGCACCCGCTCGGGCGGCACCTCTGGGAGCTGCCCGCCGGGCTGCTCGACCACGACAGCGA
Organism: Lentzea sp. CA-135723; assembly: GCF_050936595.1. NCBI lineage: Bacteria > Bacillati > Actinomycetota > Actinomycetes > Pseudonocardiales > Pseudonocardiaceae > Lentzea > Lentzea sp. CA-135723. The sequence continues at coordinate 323,860 of NZ_JBNJMK010000002.1, forward strand.
GGAGCCGGTCGTCGGCGCGCGGCGGGAGCTGGCCGAGGAGGTCGGGCTCGACGCGGCGCGCTGGGACACGCTGGTCGACACCGCCGCGTCGCCGGGGTTCACCGACGAGGTCGTGCGCGTCTACCTGGCGCGTGACCTGAGCGAGGTCGACCGCGAGGTGCAGGGCGAGGAGGAGGCGGATCTGGAGATCCACCGCTTCCCGCTCGACGAGGCCGTGCGGATGGTGCTGGCGGGGGAGGTCGTGAACTCCTCGGCCGTCGCCGGGCTGCTCGCGGCCCGTGAGGTGCTGGAGGGACGGGCCGAGCCGCGTCCGGCCGACGCACCGTTCCGCGACCGGCCGACCCGGTTCGCCGCGCGCAAGAAGTAGGTTGGTCCCATGCAGACGCTGACGGGTTCCTTCACACGGATGAGGGGGCCCCTCAGCGTGCTCGCGGCTGCTGCCGCGGGTGCTGGGCTGCTGATGTTCGTGGACCCGAACCAGCCAGGGAACCTGCTGCCCAAGTGCCCGTTCAACTGGCTGACGGGCCTGAACTGTCCCGCGTGCGGCGTCACGCGCATGCTGCACGCGCTGCTGCACGGCGATGTCATCAGCGCGTTCCACTTCAACGCCGTGATGCTCGCGTTCGGCGTGCCGCTGGTCTTGTGGCTGTTCGCGCGCTGGAGCCGTGACAAGTGGACGGGCCAACGGCGATCCGTGCCTCGTTCGGTCGGTGTCGCCGTTGTCGCCGTGGCCGTCGTGTGGGGCGTGGGGCGCAATCTCGCCGGGGTCTAGCTGTCCCGGAGCCTGCGGCCTTCCGCGTCCGTGCCGCCGTTGACCAGGATGATGATCGCGTCGACCAGCGACCAGATGCCGCAGCCACCGCAGGTCAGCAGCTGGGCCACGGCGATGCCGGTGTGGCCGGTGTAGAAGCGGCCGATGCCCAGGTTGCCCAGGAACAGCTGCAGCAGGCCCGCGACGATCTTCGACTTGTCCGACAGCGGGATGCCCGTGTACGGGTCGACGCCGTACGGCGCGCCGGGACCCGGGTAGCCCATGGGCGGCGGCGGGGGAACCGCGTACTGCGGGCCCGTCTGCGGCGGGTAGTACGCCTGCGTGGGCGGCGGCACGTAGCCGGGCGGAGGAGGCGGCGGCACGGCGGCGAACGGCACCGAGTTCGGCGCGAGGAACGGCGGGTGGGGCTGCGGCAGGTCGCGGAACAGCTCCGCGAGCTCGACGTAGCTCTGCGCGCCGGACGCGCGGTTCACGCGTTCCTGGTACTCGCCGATGTCGAGCCGCGCCATCGCGAAGTGGTCGTTGAGGGCGGTGATCGCCTCTTCGCGCTGTTGGTTGCCGATGCGCTGCTGCTCTGGCCCGAATGCTTCTGACACAGCCAGGCACGTTATCCGATGCAGGCGATCGATATCGGGAATACGCTGCGACGATGCTGGTCGGTGTCCCAAAGGAGATCAAGAACCACGAGTACCGCGTGGCCATCACGCCCGCCGGTGTGGTCGAGCTCGTGCGCCGCGGTCACTCCGTCGTGATCGAGCGGGACGCCGGCGCGGGCTCGTCGTTCCCCGACCAGGAGTACGTGGCGGCGGGGGCTCGGATCGCGGGTTCGGCGGACGAGGTGTGGGGGCTCGCGGACCTCGTGCTGAAGGTCAAGGAGCCGATCGAGCCCGAGTACCACCGGATGCGCCGGGACCAGGTGCTGTTCACCTACCTGCACCTCGCGGCGTCGCCCGAGTGCACCGCGGCGATCGCGGCTTCGGGCATCACGGCCATCGCCTACGAGACCGTGCAGCTCGCGGACGGGTCCTTGCCGTTGCTGGCGCCGATGAGCGAGATCGCCGGGCGGATGGCGGCCCAGGTCGGCGCGCACTGCCTGGAACGCGCGCAAGGCGGGCGCGGGGTGTTGCTGGGCGGTGCGCCAGGGGTGGCGGCGGGCAAGGTCGCGGTGATCGGCGCCGGGGTGGCGGGGATGAACGCGGCGACGATGGCCGTCGGGATGCAGGCCGAGGTCGTGGTGCTGGACAACAACGTCAACCGGTTGCGGCAGATCGACTTCGTGTACCGCGGGCACCTGCAGACGATCGCGTCCAACGCGTACGAGGTCGAGAAAGCCTGCCGTTGGGCGGATCTCGTCGTCGGCGCCGTGCTGGTGCCGGGTGCGCGGGCGCCGAAGCTCGTGAGCAATGCGTTGGTGTCGTCCATGCGTCCTGGGTCCGTGTTGGTGGACATCGCCGTCGATCAGGGCGGGTGTTTTGAGGACACGCGACCCACCACACACGATGCGCCTACCTACCGTGTGCACGACTCCGTGTTCTACTGCGTCGCGAACATGCCCGGTGCCGTGCCGAACACGTCGACGTACGCGCTCACGAACGTGACGCTGCCATACGTCATCGCGTTGGCGGACAAGGGTTTCGAAACAGCCGTCGCCGACGATCCGGCGCTGGCCAAGGGCGTCAACGCACGGGACGGGAAGATCGTGTTGGAAGGGCTGGCGTGATCGCTCAGCTGGTGGCGACCTATCTGGACCACCTCGCCGTGGAACGCGGCACCGCTCGCAACACGCTCGATTCGTACACTCGCGACCTTCGGCGCTACGCCGAGCACCTGGAATCGCTTGGTGTCACGGATCTTGGGGCCGTGACCGAGATGCAGGTGAGTGAGTTTCTCGCCGTGTTGCGGGAAAGCGGGCTTGCAGCGTCTTCTGCCGCACGGACGTTGGTCGCCGTGCGCGGATTGCACCGCTTTGCACACCGTGAAGGCGTTGTGCCCCATGACGTCGCACGGGCCGTGCATCCGCCTTCGCCGCCCAAGCGACTGCCGAAAGCCTTACCCGTGAATGAGGTTCTCACCCTCCTCGAAACTGTGGGAAACCTCAGGGACAAAGCGTTGCTGGAGCTGCTGTACTCGACAGGAGCCCGAATTTCCGAGGTGGTGGGGCTCGACGTCGACGACATCGACGCGTCCGAGCGCACCGTGCTGCTCGACGGGAAGGGAGGCAAGCAGAGGCTGGTCCCGGTGGGGCGTCCGGCGTTGGCGGCGGTGGACGCGTACCTGGTTCGCGCACGTCCCGCGTTGGCGGCGAAGGGGCGTGGCACACCGGCTTTGTTCCTGAACGCACGCGGCGGAAGGCTGTCGCGGCAGAGCGCGTGGACCGTGCTGAAGACCGCCGCGGAAGAGGCGGGAATCAGTTCCGCGGTGTCCCCGCACACGTTGCGACATTCGTTCGCCACCCATCTGCTCGAAGGGGGTGCTGACGTTCGGGTGGTGCAGGAACTCCTCGGGCACGCATCCGTTACGACCACTCAGGTGTACACACTGGTAACCGTTACGACTTTGAGGGAGGTCTACGCAACTGCACACCCTCGGGCCACTGGAACATGAGGCTTCCACGGGTACGGTGGGCAGGTGCCGAACTTGGACGAGCCGTCCCCCCAGGCCATTGATCTAGCCGCTGTGCTGCACGCGCTGAGTGACCCGACGAGGCTCGCGGTCGTGCGCCAGATCCAGTCGAGCGGCGAACGGCTGTGCGGGGCCTTCGAGGTTGACGTGGCGAAGTCGACGCTCTCTCAGCACCTGCGCGTGCTGCGCGAGGCGGGCATCACGCGAACACGCTGCCGGGGCAACCAGCGGTGGGTGTCGTTGCGTCGCGATGACCTGGATCTGCTGTTCCCGGGACTGCTGGACGTCGTGCTCTCCGCCGTCGACAGGCGAACACGAACGGATGTCGCGGTCTAACTCAGTCTTGACAAACACCGGCGAGGCGCGTTGCCGCTCGCACGGGTGCGGCCTAGGCTGCGCCCGGAGAGACGACTACGACCAGTGAGGGAACGCCAGCCATGTCGACACCGGAGCACGCTTTCGCGCCCCGTGCCGACCTGAACCTGGCCCCGCACGCCGCGCCGGTGGACGACGTCGCCACCGAGCAGGTCGACGGCATCGGCCCGACCGGCAGACAGCGCCGCGTGATCCCCGACCCGCCGGCGTTGCTGCACCACGGCCCGGCGAAGATCCTGGCGGTCTGCAACCAGAAGGGCGGCGTCGGCAAGACGACGACGACCATCAACCTGGGCGCGGCGCTGGCCGAGTACGGGCGCCGCGTGCTGCTCGTCGACTTCGACCCCCAGGGCGCGCTGTCGGTCGGCCTCGGCGTGCACCCGCACCAGCTGGAAACCACGATCTACAACGTCATCATGGAGAACGACACCGCCGTTCCCGACGTGATCCGCAAGACCATGGTCGACGACATGGACCTGTTGCCCAGCAACATCGACCTGTCGGCGGCCGAGATCCAGCTGGTGTCGGAGGTGGGGCGCGAGCACACGCTCGTGCGCACCCTTCGTCCCGTCATCGACCACTACGACTACGTGCTGGTCGACTGCCAGCCCTCGCTCGGCCTGCTCACGGTGAACGCCCTCGCGGCCGCGGACGGTGTGCTGATCCCGCTGGAGTGCGAGTTCTTCTCGCTGCGCGGGGTGGCGCTGCTCATCGACACCATCGAGAAGGTCAAGGAACGCTTGAACCCGAAGCTCAACATCACCGGCATCCTCGCCACGATGTACGACCCGCGCACGCTGCACTCGCGCGAGGTCATGGCCCGCGTCGTGGAGGCGTTCGGCGACATCGTGTTCGACTCGGTCATCAACCGCACCGTGCGGTTCCCCGAGACCACGGTGGCCGGCGAACCGATCACCCGCTGGGCCCCGCGTTCGTCCGGCGCCAACGCCTACCGCGCGCTGGCCCGCGAGGTGATCGCCCGGTGAACCGTCGCCCGTCACTGCCAGGGGCGGCGGAGCTGTTCAGGCTGACCGCTGCCGCGCCCACGCCCGCCGACGCTCCGGTGTCGTCGGTGTCGTCGGCGGAGGAGGCCCCGCAGCAACGCCGTGGCTCCGGCCGCACCAAGCACACCACCAAGATCACGGTCTACGTCTCCGACGAGGAGCTGCTCGCCCTCGAACAGGCCCGCCTCACCCTGCGCGCGGCCCACGGCCTGGGCGTGGACCGCGGCCGCGTGGTCCGCGAGGCGATCGCGATCGTGCTGGACGACCTCGAATCGCACGGTGACGAGTCGCTGCTGGTACGCAGGTTGCGCGAGCGGTGACCGAGGAAGCCCCTGCCGAGGTCACCGAGGTCGCTGAGGTTCCCGCTCCGGACGACGGCAAGTTCAAGGTCAGGCTCACGAACTTCGAGGGCCCCTTCGACCTGCTCCTGCAACTGATCTCGCAACACACCCTCGACGTCACCGAGGTGGCCCTGCACCAGGTCACCGACGACTTCATCGCGCACATCCGCGGCATGGGCGACCAGTGGGACCTCGACGAGACCACGGAGTTCCTGGTCATCGCCGCCACCCTCCTCGACCTCAAGGCAGCGCGCCTGCTCCCCACCGGCGACGTCGAGGACGAGGACGACCTCGCGCTCCTCGAAGCCCGCGACCTCCTCTTCGCGCGCCTGCTCCAGTACCGCGCCTACAAGCAGGTGGCGGCGCTCTTCGCGGAGCTCGAACAGGGCGCCTACCGCCGCTACCCGCGCTCGGTGTCCCTGGAACCTCGTTTCGAGGGCCTGCTGCCCGAGGTGATGCTGGGCGTCACGCCCGACAAGTTCGCCCTGATCGCGGCAGCGTCCTTCCGCCCGAAGCAGAAGCGCACCCTCTCCACCGACCACATCCACCAGCACCGGGTCTCCATCCGCGAGACCGCGGACGAACTCCGCGCCCTCCTCATCGAGAAGGGCACGGCCTCCTTCTCGGAGATCGTCGCCGACTGCACCGAGACCATGCAGGTCGTGGCGAGGTTCCTGGCGCTGCTGGAGCTGTACCGAGAAAAGTCACTGGCCTTCGAACAGGAAGACCCCCTGGGCCCGCTGCAGGTGACCTGGGTGGGCGGCACGATCGAACAGGCGCAGGCACAGAACCACGCCGGCGACGAGGATGAGGACTACGGCGGATGAGCGACCCACTGGTGGGACCGGACGCGGCAGAGATCGACCAGCCGGGCCCGGCCTTCGACGGCGCCGAGCCTGCGACGAACGACGCCGAGGTCGCGGAGCCGGACGCCGCGCTGGACGACGCCGCGCCCGCCGCCGTCGAGCTGGAGGAGCCCGGCGAGCCGGCCGACGTGACCGCGGTGCCGCCCTCGACCGAGGAACCCGGCGACGCCGCTCTCGACGACGCCGCACCCGCCCCCGTGGTGCTGGACGAGCCCAAGCCCGCCCCCGCGCGGAAGGCACGCGCCCCCAAGGCCAAAGCCGCACCCGCTGCCGAGCCTGCCGCAGAACCAGCGCCCGACTCCGCTGACCTCGCGGAACCCGACGCGGACGCCGCCACCCTCGAGGCCCAGCTCCTCGCCGCCGCCCCCGAAGAGGCCATCGAGGACAGCGGCCTGCCCGACCTCACCGACGACGCCACGTTCGAGGCCGCCCTCGAGTCCGTGCTGCTCGTGGTCGACAGCCCGATCGCGGAAGACCAGCTCAGCAGTGCCCTCGAACAGCCGGTTAAGCGGGTCAAGCAGGCACTCCGTACACTTTCGAACCGGTACACCGAGTCCGGCAGCGGCATTGATCTGCGTCGGGCGGGGGACGGCTGGCGGTTCTACACGCGGGACCGGTTCGCCCCGTTCGTGGAGAAGCTGTTGCTCGACGGCCAGCGCGCGAAACTCACCCGCGCTGCCCTCGAGACGCTCGCGGTGATCGCCTACCGGCAGCCTGTGACGCGGGCGCGGATCGCGGCGGTTCGCGGCGTCAACGTGGACGGGGTGATCCGGACCCTTGTCGCGAGGGGGCTCATCGAGGAGACGGGCACCGACAGCGACACTGGTGGGATCCTGTACCGCACGACCGAACTGTTCCTGGAGCGGTTGGGGCTGTCCTCGTTGAGGGACCTGCCGCCGATCGCTCCGCTCCTGCCCGAAGTGGATGCGATCGACGATGTCTGAGAACGAGGGCGTGCGCCTGCAGAAGGTGCTCGCGCAGGCGGGGATCGCCTCGCGCCGTGCTTCGGAGGAGCTGATCGACCAGGGGCGGGTGCAGGTCGACGGCGAGGTCGTCAGGGAGCAGGGTCGGCGGATCGACCCCGAGACGGCCGTCGTGCACGTCGACGGGGTGCGGGTGCAGATCCGCGAGGACGTCGTGACGATCGCGCTCAACAAGCCGTTCGGGATGTTGTCCACGATGGAGGACGACCTCGGGCGGCCGTGCGTCGGCGACCTGGTGCGCAACCGCAAGGAGCGGCTCTTCCACGTCGGGCGGCTCGATGCCGAGACCGAGGGGCTGTTGCTGCTCACGAACGACGGTGAGCTCGCGCACCGGCTGATGCACCCGAGCTACAACGTCAAGAAGACGTACCTCGCCGAGGTGCCCGGGCCGGTGGAGAAGGGCCTCAACAAGAAGCTCAAGGCGGGCATCGAGCTGGAGGACGGGCCGGTCAAGGTCGACTCCTTCAAGCTCATCAGCGCGGTGCCGGGCAAGGCGCTGGTCGAGATCGTGCTGCACGAGGGCCGCAAGCACATCGTCCGCCGCCTCATGGAGACGGCCGGGTACCCGGTGCAGTCGCTCGTGCGCGTCGCGGTCGGTGACGTGTCGCTCGGCAACCAGCGTCCCGGCTCGATGCGGGTGCTGAACCGCCAGGAGGTCGGCGGGCTGTACAAGCTCGTCGGCATGTGACCGAGAACTGACCGCTCGCCCCTCCGGCCCCCAGAGCCGGAGGGACGACCTGCGGTGAACCCCCGTTCACCTTGCGACGGAAACGCTACGGCGACGACGTTGTAAGGGGTCGGCAGTGCGCATCGAACAACAACGTGTAGACAATCGGTCTCTGGGGGAGACCGACATGCCACGTGCTGAAAGCCCGTTGGCCGGCGAGGACACCGAGCTCGGCCGGTTCGCGGGAGACCTGAGGAAACTGCGCGAGAAGGCGGGCACACCGTCCTATCGAGCGCTCGCTTCACGCGCCCACTACTCGGCGGCGACGCTCTCGGACGCGGCCGGCGGCAAGAAGCTGCCGAGCCTCGCCGTCACGCTCGCCTACGCGAAGGCCTGCGGAGGCGACGAAGAAGAGTGGGAACAGCGGTGGCGGGCCATCGCCGCCCCGCCGGAACCGGCCGGAGAGTCGCCGTACGTCGGCCTCAAGGCGTTCCAGCAGGAGGACGCGGCCAGGTTCCACGGCCGCGAGAAGCTCACCGCGAAGCTCACCGACCTCACAGGCACCCGCCCGTTCGTCGGGGTGTTCGGCGCGAGCGGCTCCGGCAAGTCGTCGCTCCTGAGAGCGGGCCTGCTGCCGAACCTCCCCAGCGCCCTGATCTTCACGCCCGGCCCGCAACCCAGGGACGAGTGCGCGGTCCGGCTGGCCCGGCTCACCGGCCACTCCGCCGTCGTCCTGCACGCCGAACTCGACGACCCCAGGGCGCTGAACCTCATCATCAGGCAGCACGACGAGCACCTCGTCCTGGTCGTCGACCAGTTCGAAGAGGTCTTCACGCTGGCGAGCCCCGAGCAACGCGACTGGTTCGTCCAGGCCCTCACCCAGGCCCCGCACGTGGTCATCGGCGTCCGCGCCGACTTCTACGGCCACGTCGGCCGCCACCCCGAACTCGTCGAGGCCCTCGAAGGCGCCCAGGTCCTGGTGGGACCACTGACCACCGAGGAACTCCGCAGGGCCGTCGTCGAACCCGCCCGGCACGTCGGCGCCACCGTCGAGTCCGCCCTGGTCACGAGGCTCGTCGCGGACGTCGCGGGCCAGGCCGCCGCACTCCCGCTCGTCCAGCACGCCCTCGTCGAGACCTGGCACCGCCGCCGCGGCATGACGCTCTCGCTCGCCGGCTACGAGGAGGCGGGCGGCGTCGAACACGCCATCGCCCGCACGGCGGAGGCCGTCTACGAGGAACTCACCGAAGACCAGCGGCACGCCACCAGGAAGACCTTCCTGCGCCTGATCGCCCTCGGCGACGGCACCGAGGACACCAAACGCCGCGCGAACCGCGAGGACCTCGACGCCGACGTCCTCGAACGCCTCGCCACCGCCCGCCTGGTCACCCTCACCGAGCAGCACGCCGAACTCACCCACGAAGCGCTCATCCGCTCGTGGCCGAGGCTGCGGGACTGGATCGCCGAGGACCGCGAGACCCTGCGCGTGCACCACCGCCTCACCGAGGCCGCGAGGAACTGGGACGGCGACCGCGACGCCCTCTACCAGGGCGCGAGACTCGCGCAGATCGCCGAACTCAGCCCGCAGGACCTGACCGGGGACGAACGGGAGTTCCTCACCGCGAGCCAGGCGGAGGGCCGCCGCCGCACCAGACGGGCCCGCGCGGTCGTGGCGGTCCTGTCGGTCCTGGTGCTGCTGCTCGCCGGCACGGTCGTGTTCGCCATGCGCAAGGCCGACGAGGCCGCCGACCAGCGCGACATCGCGATCGCCGGCACCGCCGCCACCGAGGCGCGCTGGCTCGCCCGGCTGCCGATGGACACCGGACGTGCCGTGCGCCTCGCCCTCGCCGTGCACCGGGTGGCGCCCAGCGACTCGAGCCGCGACCTGCTGCTCGGCGCCGACGCCGCCATCCGCCAGCGGCAGTTCCAGCAGGGCCACCGCCGGATCACCGCGAAGGCCAACGGCGGCAGGCTCTTCCTGGCCGAGAGCGAACACGAGGGCACGGTGCTCTGGGACGTCGAGACGGACAGGTTCGCCGGCGCCCTGCCGGACGTCCCGATCGTGATCAGCGACGACGACCGCCGCGCGGTGATCGCCGAGACCGACTCCCGGTTCGGCCTGTACGGGATCGCGCCCACCGGCGAGGTGGAACGGCTCGCCGACCTCCCGGCGCACGACATCTCCTCGGTCGTCACGAGGGACGGCGTCGACTACGTCGCGGGTCTGGTGCACGAGGACGACGAGGCGACCCCGCGGGTCTGGGTGCACGACGGGGAGGGGCACGTCGAGGAGATCGACCCACCCGGCGAGGGACCGGCCCACTCCGCGCGGCTGTCCCCGGACGGCGGGCTGCTCGCGGTCGAACGGGGCACCGGCGCGGGCGTCGAGCTCTGGCGGTTCGACGGCTCCGAGCTGCACCGCGCGGGCGGGTTCGCCTCCCGCGCCACCATCGCGGGACCCCGGTTCAGCCCGGACGGCCGTCTGCTGCTGATGGCCACGCCCACCAGCGCGTCGGCGACCGTGTGGGACGTCTCCGATCCCGCGAACCCGGTGCACTGGGCGGACTTCCAGGACCAGTTCGCCCACAACCAGGTGCCGATGATCAAGTTCTCGCCGGACGGCCGCCAGGTCGCGCTCAGCACGGCGAGGACGGTGGACGTCTGGGACATCGCGCGCAGGGACGCCCCCAGGAGGCTCGCGGCGTTCGACAACCTCACCGCGGACGTGAAGGCGGTCTTCTGGAAGCAGGGGTTCGCCGCGATGACGACCGACGACGCCGTCTGGCAGCTCCGCCTGGACCCCGAACAGGTCGCGAAGGACCTCTGCCTCGGCGGCGCCGAACTGTCCGACCAGGAGTGGGGGCAGTACTTCCCGGGCATCGACCGCCGGCCCGTGTGCTGAGTTCGTGAGCCGTGGGTGGCGCGTGCGCGGGCCACCCACGGCCACCTCCGGCGCCGGTTCGGGGCGCGAGCACCGGGTCTTCCCCGCTCAAAGGTGTCTGCCCAGCACGTTAGGGCGAACGGGTTGTTCACGGTCAGGTGTTGGCCGCTGAACAAAGTTCTCTGAACAATGACGGGATGCCGAGACGGGAACGCCCTCTCGACGAGGGCGAGAGCGGTCTCCTGCGGTTCGCGGCGGATCTGCGCCGGCTGCGGGAGCGCGCGGGAAGCCCCACCTACCGGGAACTCTCCCGGCGGGCGCACTACTCGGCGGCGGCGTTGTCGGAGGCGGCGGGCGGGCGCAAGCTGCCGAGCCTCGCGGTGACGAAGGCGTACGCGAAGGCCTGCGACGCCGATCCGGAGGAGTGGGCACGGCGGTGGCGCGCCGTCGTCGAGTCGGAACCCCACGCCGCCAACGACAGTCCGTACGTCGGGCTCGCCATGTTCCAGCCCGGTGACGCGCCGAGGTTCTTCGGGCGCGAGCGGCTGACGGCCGAGCTGCTCGTCACGAGGAACCGCTTCACGGGCGTGTTCGGCCCGTCCGGGGTGGGCAAGTCGTCGTTGCTGCGCGCCGGTCTGATCGCCCGCACCCGAGAGGACGTCCTGCTCTTCACGCCCGGCGCCAACCCCGTCGAGGAGTGCGCGCTCGCCCTGGCGAGGCTCACCGGCAGGGAGGCGGCGGACCTCGCCGACGAGCTCGAAGATCCGTCGCGGCTGGGCGAAGAACACCCGCACCTCGTGGTCGTGGACCAGTTCGAGGAGCTCTTCACGTTGTGCCGCAACGAAGAGCACCGCAGGTGGCTCATCACCGCACTGCTCGGCTGCACCAGAGTCGTCATCGGCGTGCGGGCCGACTTCTACGGCCACTGCGCGCGGTACCCCGACCTCGTCGAGGCGCTCGAGGGCGCGCACCTGCTGCTCGGCCCGATGACCCCGGACGAGCTGCGCCTCGCCATCACCGAACCCGCCGCGGCCGTCGGAGCCAAGGTCGAGACCGCCCTGCTGGCCCGGCTCATGGCCGACGCGGTGGGGCAGGCCGCCGTGCTCCCGCTGCTGTCGCACGCCCTCGCGCAGACCTGGCAGCACCGGCGCGGCATGACGCTCACCCTCGCGGGCTACGAGGAGGTCGGCGGCCTCGACCACGCCGTCGCCCGCACCGCGCAGGAGGTCTTCGACGGCCTCCCGCCACAGGGACGGCACCAGGCCAAACGAATCCTGCTCCGGCTCGTCACCGCCGACGACACCAAACGCCGCGCGCAGCACGACGAGCTCGAAGCCGACGACGACGTGCTGCTCGCGCTGGCCGCCGCGAGACTCGTCGTGATCGACCGCGACGGCGTGGAGCTCGCGCACGAGGCGTTGATCCGCGGCTGGCCCGAGTTCCAGGGCTGGGTCGAGCAGGAACGCGAGAACATCAAGGCACAGCGGGAGATCACGCACGCGACGAGCACCTGGGAGTCCCTCGACCGCGACGCCGGCGCGTTGCTGAGAGGACGCCGCCTGGCGAACGTCCCGGACGGACTGTCCCTCAACGCCGGGGAGCGCGCCTTCCTCGCCGCGAGCAGAGCCGCGGAGGAAGAGGTGTCGCTGAGCGCGCGAAGACGCACCCGCCGGCACCGCCAGCTGCTCGCCGCCCTCGCGGCACTCGTGGTCGTCGCGGCCAGCTCGACCGCGTTCGCCTTGCAGGCCAACAGAACCGCCGACGAGCAACGTGCCACCGCCGTCGTGCTGAGAGCTGTGGGGGAGGCGGGCTCCCTGCGGTCCACCAACCCCGCGCTGGCCCAGCAGGTCGCCCTCGCCGCGTACCGGCTCGTGCCGTTGCCCCAGGCCCGCAACGGACTCCGGCAGGAGGACGTGCCGTCCCAGGTGCTCAGGGAAGCCCAGTCCGACGTCACCGCGCTCGTCGTCGGCCCCACCCAGCAGCAGGTCGTGACCGGGCACCGCGACGGCACGGTCGTGCTGACGATGCTGAACGACCTGCCGTCCCCGCGCACCTCCCACGACGCGACCCGGCACACCGGCGCCGTGACCGCGCTCGCGATGGACCCGGCCGGAGGGCTCGTGGCGAGTGCAGGCGAGGACGGCACCGTGCACGTCGTCGACGTGTCGCTGGGCAGGCCGCGCGAGTTGACCGTGCTGCCCGTCCGCGCCAAGGCGATCGCCTGGCAGGGCACGACCCTCGTCACGACCGACGACGACGGCGCGCTGAGCTTCTGGACCGACCTGCGGCTGCAACGCCCGCGGCTCGTCACGACGGCCCAGCTCGGCCTCGGCCCGCTCGCCGGTCTGTCGTTCCGCCCGGACGGTCGCGTCCTCGCCGCCGTCACCACCGGCCGGGCCGTGCACCTGGTCGACGTCACCGACCCGCGTGACGTGAAGCTCCTCTCGCTGACCAGGGAGTTCGCCGGCGGCGCCCAGTTCGCGGGCGACCACGAGCTGATCACCACGGCGAGCGCGGCCGTGCACCTCTGGGACACCACCGACCCGCGCGACCCGGTGCGCCGTGCCGAGATCCCGTCCGGCGGCGGCGAGGTCACCGCGGCCTGGCTGGGCGCGGGCAGGGCGGCGGTCGCCACCGACGACGGGCTCGTGCGGCTCTGGCAGGTCGACGGCGGCGAACCGGTGGAGCAGGCCCTGCTGCGCGGCCACGCCGGACCGGTCACCGCGGTCGGCCTGACGCCACGCGGTGACGAGGTGGTGACGGGCGGTGCGGACCGGTCCGTGCGGCTGTGGAACGCCGACCCGCGCGACCCCGCCGCCCGCATCTGCGAGCAGGCCTACCCCCGGATGACCAGGGCGGAATGGGACAGGTTCTTCCCAGGACTGGACTTCACGCCGCCCTGTCCTGGCTGAAGCCCCAGCACCGGGCAGGTGGAACGATCACGAAGCGCACGTCCGGGTGGTGAGCGATTAGCGGCCCGTTAGACGGCGGGCGAACCTCTGGTGGACAATCCGGCCAGGAGGCGGCATGCCACGAGGGGAACGACCGCTGGGTCCGGAGGACACCGCGTTGCTGCGGTTCGCCGGTGACCTGCGCAGACTGCGCGACCAGGCAGGCAAACCGAGCTATCGCGAGCTGGCCAGGCGCGCGAACTACTCGCCGACCGCGCTGTCCGACGCGGCCGGTGGGCGGAAGCTGCCCTCGCTCGCCCTGACGCTCGCGTTCGTGCGCGCCTGCGAGGCCGACACCACACCGTGGACCCGGCGCTGGCGTGAGCTCGCCGCCGAACACGCACAGCCGTTGCAGCCCAACGCTCCGTATCCAGGCCTGGAGCCGTTCACCGAGCACGACGAGAAGCGGTTCTTCGGCCGTGAGTGCCTCGTCGAGCAGGTCGTCGAATCGGTCAAGCTCAAGCCCCTCACCGTCGTGCTCGGCGCCTCTGGCTCCGGCCGCACCTCACTGCTGCGCGCGGGCCTCGTCCCGGCGCTCGACGACGCCGTGGTGGTCACGGCGGGCACCGACCCGCTGCACGACCTCGCCGAGGCGCTCACCGAGGTCTTCGAGCACACGACGGCCGCCGGCCTCGCGCAGGAGCTCCGCGCCGATCCCGACCACCTGCGGCTGCGTCTCCGCCAGCACCGCCCCGACCTCGTCCTGCTCGTCGACGACGCCGAACGCGCGCTCGACGCCGAGGACTTCCTGAAGGCCGTCACCGGCTGCCCCCACGTCGTGCTCGCGATCCGCGCCGACCACCAGCGGCGCTGGCGGGCCAGGCAGATCGACGCGACCGAGATCGTCATCGAGCCCATGAGCGCGGACCAGCTGCGCCGCGCCATCACCGAACCCGCCGCCAAGATCGGCGCCACGGTCGAGACCGCGGTCATCGCCCGTCTCGTCGCCGACGCCGCGAACCAGCACGCGCTGCCGCTGGTGCAGCAGGTGCTGGTCGAGACCTGGCGGCGCAAGCGCGGCATGACGCTGTCGTTCGCGGGCTTCGAGGAGTCCGGCGGCATCGAGCACGTCGTCGCGCGGGCCGCCGAGACGTTCTACGAGGGCCTGCCGGAAGACGACCGGCGCGCGGCCCGCCAGCTCCTGCTGAGGCTGGTCTCCGTGCAGCGCAACGGACTCGCCCAGCGCGGCGACCGCAGACCGGACCTGGACGGTGACGCCGAGCTGGGCGGCCTGCTCGACGTGCTGGTGAAGGCACGGCTGGTCACCTTGACCGAGGACGGCGCCGAGCTCACCCACGACGCCGCGCTGCGCTGGCAGCGCCTCGCCGGGTGGATCGACGAGGAACGCGAGAACCTCAAGACGCACCAGCAGCTCGTCACCGCCATCGAGCTGTGGGAGGCGAGCGACCGCGACCCGCTGGCGCTCTACCGGGGCGTGCGGCTGCGCAAGGCCAAGGACCTCGGCGAGTTCCTGACCGTGCGCGAACGCCGGTTCGTCGACATGAGCACCAAGCGCGAGACCCGCCGCTCCACGGCGTTGATCGCGGTGATGGCCGTGCTGCTCGCCCTCGTGCCCGGCACGGTCGTCTACGCGCTCGCGAACGAACGCAAGATCACCGAGATGAACGCGACCGCGCTCGGCGGCAAGGCGCTCTCGCAGTCCGAAGCGCTGCTGGAGCAACGCCGCCCGTACGCGGACAAGTACGCGCTCGTCGGCTACGAGGTCAGCCCGTCGCCGGAGGCCGAGAAGGTGCTGCGGCTCGCGAACGCCGTCGCGCGCGGCATCCCGTTCACCGGCACGCCCAAGGACGACGCGGACGTCGTGGTCGGCCCGCGCGGCGACATGGCCGCCGTCACCGACGAGGACGGCACCGACCGGATGTGGTCGATCGACGAGGACACGGCGACGCCGGGCAAGAGGTTCGCCGACCGCCACCGGGTCGTGAAGCTCGCCGAACGCCGGGCCATCACGCGGGACTTCAACGGCGACGAGCACCTGTGGGCCGTCAACGACGCGGGCGACATCAGCTACCTCACGGCGTTGCCCCGCCGGTTCCGCACGCTCGACCTCAGCCCGGACGGCTCGCGGCTCGTCGGCAAGGTCGGCGAGGCCGTCGAGATCGGGTTGCCGACCCCGGACGAGTCCGAGCACGCCGAGCTCTACGACCTGAGCGACCCGCGCACCCCGCGCAAGCTGCCGATGCCGGTGCGCAACCCGGAGACCGTGGCGCTCAGCCAGGACGGCCGCGAGCTCGCGACGAGCACGTGGGACCTGGCCACCGGCACGACGACGATCGAGTTCTGGCGCATCGGCGGCACCGTCGAGTCCGCCGGACCGGTGCTCTCGCAGCACGTCTACGTCCGCGGCATCACCTACAGCGGCGACGGGCGCTGGCTCGCCGTCGAGCACTCGGCGCCGGAGTCGATCGTCGAGGTGTGGCAACGGGTGCCGAGCGGCACGCCCGTGCTGCGCGCACGGCTCGACACGGCGTTGCGCGCGGGCGCACGTGTGTCGTTCTCCGACGACGGTCGCGTGGCGGTCGTGCGGGACAACGTCTTCGAGGTCCAGCAGCTCTACACGAACGACCGTCCGGCGGACCGGCTCGTGTACGTCGTCGGGCACGGCAGCTCGATGCGCGCGATCTACCGGCCGCAGAACCGCGACTTCCTGGTGCGCAGCGGTGGCCAGGACCCGGAGCTGCTGCCGTACGACCTCGACACCACCCGGATCATCGACCGCCTGTGCCACGCGAAGGACGGCGCTCGGCTGACGGACTCCGAATGGGTGAAGAGCTTCGGCGAAGTGGAGCGCGTGGAGGTCTGCTGAACCGCCGCGTTGTGGGGGAAACAACGTGCAGTTGCGTGAGCACGCATTGTGAACTGGAGATCCACTCTCTAGGGTGACCGAGTGCGTGCGTTCACAAGGGGACTCATCGGCATAGCCGGGTTCCTCGCGCTCTGGGAACTTCTCGGGCGCTCTCCCCTCATCCCCGCTCACGCGCTCCCGCCACCGTCCGCAGTGTTCGGTGAGCTCGTGACGCAGTTGACTTCTCCCGAATTCGTCAGTCATGTCGTCGCAACGGTTCTGGCGGTGCTGATCGCCATCGGGATCGCCATCGCCATCGCGGTGCCGAGTGGACTCGTCCTCGGCAGCGTCCCCGCCGTGCGGCACGCGACCCGTGCCGTGATCGAGTTCCTCCGCCCGATCCCTTCTGTGGCACTGATTCCGCTCGCCCTCGTGGTGCTGGGCTTCGGCCCGGAAACGAAGATCACGCTCGCGGTCTACGCCGCGCTGTGGCCGATCTTGTTCAACACCATTTACGCGCTCGACGAACTGGACCCGCTGCTCGTCGAGACGTCCAGGGTCTTCGGCACCGGACGCGTGGGCGTGCTGTTCCGGGTCGCGCTGCCCAGCGCGTTGCCGTTCGTCCTCACCGGAATCAGGCTCGCCGCGACCACCGCTCTGATCGTCATGGTCAGCGTGGAGCTCATGGCGGGCGCTCAGATCGGACTCGGCTACTTCATCATGGAGGCCCGCAGCGGACCGGGCCGGATGGACCAGGTGCTGGTCGGCACCGTGGTCGCGGGCGCGATCGGCGTCCTGCTGAACAGCGGTCTGGAGCGCATCCGCCGGCGTTGGGTGGCCTGGTGAACAAGTTCCTTCAGCGGTGGACCGTGTTCGCCGGCCTGATCGTCGTGTGGCAGGTCCTCGGCATGTGGGCCGACGACCCGTTCTTCCCGCCGCCGTCCGAGATCGTGACGGCCGCGTGGGAGTGGTGGGTGCTCGAGCCCAAGAACGTCACCGAGCACATCCTCCCGTCCATCGGCAGGCTGCTGTCGGGCTGGGCGATCGCGTCGGTCATCGGCGTCGCGCTCGGCCTGCTGCTCGGCCGGTCGGACCGGGCGATGGAGTACGCGGGCCCGTTGCTCGTGTTCCTGCGCTCGATCCCGCCGCCCGCGCTGGTGCCGGTGTTCCTGCTGCTGTTCAAGGCGGGCACCTCGATGCAGCTCGCCACGATCATCTTCGGCGTCATCTGGCCGGTGCTGCTCAACAGCGTCGACGGCGCCCGTTCCGTCGACGTGACCAAAGTGGACACTTCGGCCGTCTTCCGGATCCCGCGCCACCAGTGGGTTCTCGGAGTCGTGCTGCCCGCCGCCTCCCCGAAGATCTTCGCGGGACTGCGGGTGTCGTTGTCGCTCTCCCTGGTGCTGATGGTCATCTCCGAGCTCGTGGGCACGGACAACGGCATCGGTTCGCAACTCATGACGGCACAGCGCGAGTTCGACTACACGCGCATGTGGGCCGGGATCGTCCTGCTGGGCGTCCTCGGCTACGGACTCAACACCGCGTTGCTGGCGGTGGAACGCAGGGCTTTGGCATGGCAACCGAGGAGCAGGGATGAGCAACATGCTTGAGGTGGCCGACCTGGGCCACACCTACGGCGACTACGAGGCCATCGGCGGCCTCACGTTCACGGTGAAGGCCGGTGAACTGGTCTGCGTGGTCGGACCTTCCGGCTGCGGCAAGTCCACGCTGTTGCGTACGATCTCGGGACTCATCAAGCCGTCCCGCGGCGACGTCTCCTTGAACGGTTCACACCTCGCGGTGGTGTTCCAGGACTACTCGCGCTCCCTGTTCCCGTGGCTCACGGTGCAGGGCAACGTCGAGTTCCCGCTGCGCTCCCTCAAGCGCGCCGAACGCCGCAAGCGCGCGGCGGAGGCACTGGACTGGGTGGGACTGTCCGGCGCGGCCAAGAAGCGCCCGTGGCAGCTTTCCGGTGGCATGCAACAGCGTGTGGCGATCGCGCGCGCTCTGGCCTACCGCCCGGCGTTGTTGTTGATGGACGAGCCGTTCGCCTCCGTGGACGCGCAGACCCGCTTCGAGCTGGAGGACCTGTTGCTGCGCGTGCGCCGTGAACACGACACGACCGTCCTCGTCGTCACGCACGACATCGACGAGTCCGTCTACCTCGGAGACCGCATCCTGGTCCTGTCCACCTCGCCCGCGCGGCTGGTGGCGAACCTGGAGGTACCGCTGCCCGCGGAACGCGACCAGGTCACCACGCGCACCGACGAGACGTTCGTGGAGCTGCGGTCGAAGGTGGCCCGGCTGCTGAACGTCGGCGGCAAGCCCGCGATGGACGTCGACAAGTGGGCGGCGGCGGAGCGCGAGTCGCTGAGCGAGACCGTCTCGTCCTGACAGAAGCCTGAAAGCTTCACCGGCTAGGCAGAACATCAAGGCCCCTGACCGTCTCGGTCAGGGGCCTCAGTGTTTTCGAGTCCAAGCAAGTACACCCAGGGGCGAACGGACGAAGAGCGTGTCCGTTCGCCCCTGGGTGCGTTCTCAGCGCCGGCGGGAGGTTGTCAGCGCTGTTGTGGGGGAGACGGACGCTCAGGCCTGGGGGCAGGGCTCTGAGCGCCCGTTCGAGGTCCCCTGGGGGTGGCTCAGAGGTGCAGGTCGAGGTCGTTGCCGTTGCCGATGCCGCCGTCGAGCAGGTCGACGTCGCCGAGCTTCACGTCGCCGATGACCTGGCCGAGGTCGGTGTGCAGGTCGCCGACCTGAGCGACGTCGTGGACCACGTTGCCGGAGGCGACGTCGCCGGTGAGGTTGTCGGTCACGTCGAAGACGTCCTTGACGTTCACGTCCGCCGAGTCCAGCACGTCCTTGACCAGCACGTCGGAGTCGACGACGTCCTTCACGAGCACGTCGGTGTCGAGGTCGCCGACCACGTGGGACACGTCGGCGACGTCCTTGACGTCCACCACGTCGGTGACCTTGGCGACGACGTCGTTGCCGGTCGCGATGTCGGAGACGGTGGTGACGACCTCGTTGGCGTTCGCGACGTCGAGGGTCTTGGTGATGTCGCCGAGGCCGTCGAAGTCCGTGACCAGCGCGGTGATGCTGGACGGGGCGGCGATGTCGGCGATGTTCGTGACGCCCTCGATGTTGCCCGTGAGGAGCTTGAGGCTGTCGACGGCGGTGAGGTCACCGGCCTCGACCAGGACCTTGTCGATGGCGTCGATCTTCACGACGGACGCGCTGTCGAGCACCAGGGGCAGGATCTCCTGCACGTCGACCGGGGAGATGTCACCCAGGCCGGCCGCCTCCAGGGCGCCTTCCGGGTCGAGCTGGAACGCCTCGCGGGCGTCCAGGTCGCCGAGCAGGTTGAGGGTGAAGTCGTGCAGCGTCTGGGTGCCCATGGAAACTCAAGCTCCTGTAGGTGGATCGGGGGATGTCGTGATGAACCGTATGGATGAACGACATCCCCCGGCATCGGGAGTTGGCCCCAAACCGTGACGCTGCGATGTCCCTAGGGGGTTGCTCTCACTCGTTAGGGGACCCGGGAATTCACCCCAGAGGGTCGAATTTTCACCCTCATGGACCTACGTAGTTCTCCGCGAAGGTCGCGCGGTAGGCCGGGGACTCGGCCAGGTGCTCCAGCCTCGCCTGGGCCAACCGTCCGAAGAACGGCGAGCTCACGTCCGTGTGGATCATGTTCACCATCCACTGCGAGAACTCCTGGGCCCGCCAGACGCGGTGGAGGCAGTCCTCCGAGTAGGTCTTCAGCCCGGTCTCGGATCCGGTGGCGTAGAAGTCGATAAGCGCACGTCCGAAGGTTGCGGCGTCGTTCATGGCGAGGTTCATGCCCTTGGCGCCGACCGGGGTGATGATGTGTGCTGCGTCACCCAGCAGGTACAGCCGGCCGTACGACATCGGCTCCACCACGTGGCTGCGCATGTCCAGCACGCGCTTCTCGATGATCTTTCCCTCGTTCAGCGCCCAGGTCGAGTTGTGCAGTGCGAAGCGTTTGTGGAGCGCTTCCCAGACCTGTTCGTCCGACCAATCGGAAGCTTTCGTGCCGACCGGCACCTGAAGGTAGAAGCGGGATACCGCCGGCGACCGCAACATGTGGCCGGCGAATCCATCCTCGTGCAATGCGTAAATGATGGCTTTAGTCGATGGAGGGGCCTCCGCGAGAATGGCGAGCCACTCGATCCCGTGCTGGTGGGTAAATTCTGAGAGCGCTCCCATAGGAATGGACGGCCGGCTCACCCCGTGGAAGCCGTCGCACCCCGCCACGAAGTCGCTCGTGATGGTTTCGCGGGTGCCGTCCGCGCTGGTGAAGGCCACCGTGGGGGTCGACGAGGTGAGGTCCGCCAACTCCACGTCACTGACCTCGAACCGGATGTCACCCCCTCGGGCCAGAAATCCCCCGATGAGGTCCTTGACCACTTCCTGCTGGGGGTAGACGTAGTGTTCGCGTCCCCCATACAGGTCGCTGTAGGACACCTGGAAGGACTGGCCGTTGACGCGGAATTCACACGTTCCGTGACGGTCTGCTTCCATCAGCAAACGATCTGCCAGACCGAGTGACTCCAACATGGTCACGGAGCGGTGCTCCAGGACTCCCGCGCGTGGCCGGGTTTCCACATGGGTGCGACTAGCCTTTTCGAGCACAACGCAGTCGATACCTGACTGCTGGATCAGGTTTGCCAAGGTCAGACCGGCCGGCCCTGCGCCGACAACGGTCACGGGACGCTTCACTTGGGGTTCTCCTAGCCCTAGACCAGCTGTGCTTAGATGCTCACCGCAGGTAGTGGACTGGAACCTGCTCGTGTCGGTCAACTGGGGTCTTTTGGAGCAGCATCACTACTCTGAGTGGTTGACCGGCGCGGCTCATCCCCCCGCAACGACGACACCGCTCCGACAGGAGAGTGCTCCCGATGACTCGAAGAGTCCGCCGCTTCGCAATCCGTGGCATCGCCCTCGCCACGCTGCTCGCCACGGTGGCGAGCTGTAGCGCGCTCGGCGGCAAAGAGCAGGCGCCCGCGTCCGACGCGAACAGCGGCGGTCCGGTCGAGAAGGCCAAGATCACCCTCGGTGTTCTGCCGATCCTCGACGTGGCGTCCGTTCACGTAGCGATCAAGCAGGGCTTCTTCAAGGCCGAAGGCCTCGAGGTCGACCTGAAGGTCATCCAGGGTGGCGCCGCTGCCATCCCCGGGCTGGTCAGCAAGGAGCTGGACTTCACGTTCGGCAACTGGGTCTCGTTCTTCGCCGCCCAATCGAAGGACGCCGCCAAGGCGGTCGACGGAATCAAGCTCATCTCCGACGGCTACCAGGCGAAACCCGACATGTTCCTGATCTTGGCGAACGGTGACTCCGCCATCAAGAGTCCTGCCGACCTCGCCGGCAAGACCATCGCGATCAACACGTTCAAGAACATCGCGGAGCTCACCGCGAAGGCCACGCTCGAGGCCGCGAACGTGGACGTGAGCACGGTCAAGTTCAAGGAGATGCCGTTCCCGGACATGCAGGCGGCGGTCCAGAACAAGACCGTTGACGCGGCCTTCATGGTCGAGCCGTTCATCACCCGCGCGCAGCGCGCCGCCGGTCAGATCAAGGTGCTGGACGCGGCGTCCGGCCCGACCGACAACATCCCGATCGCGGGCTACGCCACCACCGGTGCCTTCGCGAAGGAGAACCCCAAGACCGTCGCCGCCTTCCAGCGCGCGATGGCCAAGGGCCAGGCCGCCGCGACCGACCGTCCCACGGTCGAGCCGCTGCTCGTCGAGTACGCCAAGGTCGACAAGGAAACCGCAGGTCTTGTCCACTTCGGCGCGTTCCCGACGACGCTCGACGCGACGCGCCTGCAGCGCGTCGTCCAGCTGATGCAGCGGTACCAGATGCTGGACAAGGAGCTCGACGTCAAGCCGATGCTCATCCAGCCCTCCGGTAGTTGACGAACCGTGCGGGTGACTGTGATCAGGCCGTGATCACGGTCACCCGCACGACCGTTTCCTCCAGATGAATTATCGGAGGACGGCCGTTTAGCCGCGCTGTCCAAAGTTGTTGATTCTCGAACCAGCGTTTTGTCGTCCGAACGGCGGTATGAGAACAGCGCGTTTTACTCCAAGATCCACCAGGTTTGCTGCTATTAAACGGGGCGGGGAGTGTTGACGGTGCGCGGTCGTGAGGACCAGCGAGGCATCGACCGGTTTCGCCTACGCAACTGGCGGCTGCGGAGCAAGCTCGCAGTGGTGTTGCTAGTTCCGGCCCTGAGCACCGCGACTCTCGCGGGCCTGAGGCTGAACACCCAGCTCGACGACGTCGAACTCTTCGGCAACGTCCAGCGCGAGCTCGCCGTGAGCCACCAGGCCGCGAAGGTGGAGAACGCTCTACAGGTCGAACGTGACTGGGCAGTGCAGTGTGTGGGCGCGGGCAGGCAGAACGCGTGCCCCGAGCACGCCGCCCGGACGGGCCTCACCGATGTTGAACTCGGCAAGTACCGAGACTCGGGCGCGACGGCTACGGCCTTGAGCGCGCCCCTTCAGGATTCGTTCACGAAGTCGCTCCAGTCCCTCGACGGACTGGCGAGCCTGCGCGTGACGTTGCTGAGCACGAAGTACCCCGACGTCGCGGTGATCAGTGCGTACAACCAGATCATCGCGTCGTTGACCACGGTGCACCGCGCCGCGATCTCCAGTCTCAGCGAGCCGGAGATCGTTCCGCTGGTGTCCGCGGCGCAGGCCCTCTACAGCGCGCAGGAGCAGCTGGGCCAGCAGAACTCGATCCTGACGTCCACCGCGCTGCGCCGGAGCTTCGCACCCGGTGCCGCCGACGAGCTGCGTGCCGCGCAGTCCCGTCTGGACGCCGCGTTCGGCGAGTTCAACGACGCGGCGTCGGCGGAGAACAGGCAGAGGTTCCAGGACATCGTGTCCGGTTCGTCCGTGGACGGTCGCAACCGGCTCGTGCGCCTGGCGCTGGCGCAGGACTTCGAACGCGAAGCGGTCACCATCACCGACGCCGAGGTGCTGAAGATCGGCCAGGACACCGCGAACCTCGTTCGCGAGGTCGCGGCCGACCTGGAGGGCCAGGCGGACGCGACGACCACGCGGTTGCAGTCGACCGCGCGTTCGGACGCGTGGCGCGACGCGGCACTCGTCGCGATCTCGCTGCTGATCGCGTTCGGTCTCATGGCGATGGTCGCGCAGTCCATGCTGCGGCCGCTGCGCGTTCTCCGGCGCAGCGCCCTCGACGTGGCCCGCAACCAGCTGCCGGAGGCCATCAAGCGAATCCGTTCGCACCGCGAGCCGGAACGGGCCGCCGAAGAGGCGATCGTCCCGGTGCCGATCAACACGACCGAAGAGGTCGGCCAGGTCGCGCGGGCGTTCGACCTCGTGCAACGCGAAGCGGTCCGCCTCGCCGTCGAGCAGGTGGCACTGCGCGCGAACGTCAACGACATGTTCATCAACCTGTCGCGGCGCTCGCAGGCGTTGGTGGAACGCCAGATCAGCGTGATCGACCGGCTGGAGCAGGACGAGCAGGACCCCGACCACCTCGCGTCGCTGTTCGAGCTCGACCACCTCGCGACGCAGATGCGCCGCAACAGCGAGAACCTGCTGGTGCTCTCGGGCACCACGGTCAACCGCCGCGTCACCCGCCCGGTCGCCATCGCCGAGGTCCTCGGCGCCGCGGTGTCCGAGGTCGAGAAGTACGCGCGCGTGCAGATCGCGCCGACGCCGGAGCTCATGGTGCAGGGCCGCGTGGTCAACGACCTCGCGCACCTCGTCGCCGAGCTGCTGGACAACGCGACCGCGTTCTCCAAGCCCAGCACCAAGGTGACGGTGCGGACGATAGAGACCCGCAAGGGCGAGGTCGCCATCCGCATCCACGACCGCGGCGTCGGCATGCAGGAGCACGAGGTCGTCGAGTTCAACGCGAAGCTCGCCGAGCCGCCGGAGGTCGACGTCTCGGTGGCCCGCGAGATGGGCCTGTACGTGGTCGGTCAGCTCGCGAAGCGCCACGAGATCCGCGTGACGCTGGCGAACAACGACGACATAGAGGGTGGCGTCACCGCGCAGGTGATCCTGCCGATCTCGTTGCTGCACAAGGGACCCGCGCCGGCACTGCCGTTGCCGGCCGCCCCGCAGCAGGCCGCGATCGAGTCCACCAGCACCGGCGAGGCGTTGTCCGGCGTTCCCAAGTGGACTCCGGAGCAGCCCGCCCTCATGCCGTCGCCCGCCGCGGCGGACGACAACTCCGGCCGGCACCGCATCGAGCAGACGTCCGCGGACGGCCTGTTCACGGCACGGATCGAGGCGACCGAGGACGCCGCGGAGGAGGGCTACACCTACGAGCCCCCGTCGCAGCCCCCGGCTCAGCGCTCCGCCGACCCGGCCACGGAGATCTTCCCGGCCATCACGGACGAGCCGCTGATCTCGCACGACGACCTGTCGAGGTGGTTCCAGACCCCCTCGGCGCCGGAACCCTCCACAAGGGACGTACCGTCAGCGGAGCCGGTGCGGGCCCAGCACGACGAGCACGTCGAGGACGACGCGGAACCCGCCACCGTGAACGGACTGCCCAAGCGGCAGCGTTCGGCGGAGACCGCGAAGATCGAGGCACCAACGGCGGTGCCGCGCGCGGTCGCCGACTACGCGGACTCCGACTGGGGAGCCGCGGACGAAGGCTGGAAGGCAGCGGGCGCGCTCGACAAGAACGCACCCGCCCAGACGACGGAGAACGGTCTGCCCAAGCGCGTCCCCCAGGCGCGGCTGGTCCCCGGATCGTTGCCGAAGCCGTCGTCGCCGGCACCGCAGCTCGCCACCGCCGCCGCAATCCCCGGCCGTTCGGCCGACAGGTTGCGCGCACGGTTCGCCACGTATCAGAAGGGCGTCCAGATGGGCCGTGAGTCGCTCTTCGACTCCGCCGTCGGAGGCATCCCCGTGATCGCAGAAAGGGAACGCCAGTGACCACCGCGACTGAGGAACTGGACAACTTCAGCTGGCTGGTCGAGGACTTCGTCAGCAGGGTGGCCGGTGTCGCACACGCGATCGTCGTCTCCGCCGACGGCCTGTTGCTCGCAACGTCGGAACGGCTGCCGCACGACCGGGCCGAGCAGCTCGCCGCCGTCTCCTCGGGGCTGGTCTCGCTGAACCTCGGCGCGGCCCGCTGTTTCGAGGCGGGTGACGTCAAACAGACCGTCGTGGAGATGGAACGCGGCTATCTTTTCCTGATGTCCATCAGCGACGGGTCGTGCCTCGCCGTGCTCGCCGCGCCCAACTGCGACATCGGGCTCATCGGTTACGCGATGACCCGCCTGGTGGAGCGGGTCGGCCTCCAGCTCACGCCGGAGATCCGCGCCCAGCTGCACGTGTCCATGCGAGCCTGAGTTCGAGTAGAGAGAAGTTCCCATGAGCAACGGTGCTCCGGGTCGTCCGGGGTCACCTGGGGCCGACCTGAACGTGGTGTCGTCGAAGATCGTCGTCGCGGGTGGGTTCGGTGTCGGCAAGACGACGTTCGTCGGGTCGGTCTCCGAGATCACCCCGCTGACGACCGAGGCCGTGATGACCCAGGCGTCGGTCGGCGTCGACGACCTGTCCCACGTGCCGGACAAGGTGACCACCACGGTGGCCATGGACTTCGGCCGCGTGTCGCTGGACAAGGACCTGATCCTGTACCTGTTCGGCACGCCCGGTCAGCACCGGTTCTGGTTCATGTGGGACGACCTGGTCCGCGGCGCGATCGGCGCCGTGGTCATGGTCGACACCCGGCGCATCGACGAGGCGTTCGCACCCATCGACTTCTTCGAGGACCGCGACCTGCCGTACGTGATCGCGGTGAACTGCTTCGACGGCCTCATGCACCACCGGGCCGAGGAGATCAGGGACGCCCTGACCATCTCCGCGTCGGTGCCGATCATCCCGTGCGACGCGCGGAACCGGCAGTCGACGAAGCAGATCCTCATCGCGTTGGTGGAGCACGCGCTGCGCCAGCCGTCGTTCGCCTAGAGGACCGCACTCCCGCGGAAAGAAGGCCGGTGTCCAGGGGACGCCGGCCTTTTCGCGTTGCGCCGTAACCCTTCCGGCGAACCCGGCGATGACCTCCTCGGAGTCACCGAACTCGGGAGGGGGCGAGCCAGGTGGGCAACCGCTTGAGCACAGCCGTGAAGAGCCCGTGGTTTCTGCTGGCCGGTGTCGTCGTCGCCGCTCTGTCCCTCGTCGTGGCGATCACCGGCCCCGCGTCCGAGGTCAGCAAGAACCGGACCGAGGTGAAGAGCCTCGTCGCCGAACCCGTCAACAGCCCGTCCGTGACCGAGTTCGCGCTGCCTCTCGACACACCGCTCGACCAGTTGCCGCAGACCGACGCCGGTTTCTTCTGCGACACCGGCATGATCGAGTGGCTGCGCCGGTTCGGGACGGAAGTGCCGCCCTACGAACAGATCTCCATCCGCAGCGCGGCCGAGGACGGCGCGATGCTGGTCGTCGACAACCTGCGCGCGGTGGACGTGAACCGGTACGAACCCCAGCCGGTCATGCACTTCCAGTGCCCTGACTCCGGCAACGCCGACACGGCGATCCTGGAGCTCCGGCTCGACCGGGACCGCGTCGCGCGGGAGCTCGTCAACGGCTCGTCGGACAACATCCGCCCGTTCGCGTTCAACCTGGAACCCGGTGAGCAGGGCAACCTGGAACTCCGGATGTGGAGCGACGACACCTATTCCTACTCGGGTCGCATCGTCGCCGACGTGACGACCGGAACGACGAAGGGGACGGTGTCCCTTCCCCTCAACGGTGAGGACTCCACGAAGTTCGACCGCGTCGGCCTCGGCAAGTACGGGCGTCTGGTCGTGGCGCCCGGACGGACGAAGACCGACTTCCTCTGCGAGCTGTACCCGGCCGGGTACAGCAGGTGGAGGCCGCGGGACGACGAGAGGGCCGAGGACTCGTTCGACTGCACGCTGGAGAAGGTGCGGTCGTTGCTCGCGGAGATCGGCGGCACGTCGTGAAGTGGGCGTGGGCGGCCGTGATCGCGACGATCGTGGTGGCAGCGGGGATCTTCGTCGTCCGCCAGGTCACCGCACCGGACTCCCCGGCCACGCCGAACGTCGGCGTGCAGACGATCACGAGAACGCCGGACCCCGTGTCCACGACCACCGCCGAGCCCGCGGACCCGGCGACCGAGGTCGTGACCGTGGTCGCCGTCGACCGCGCGGGCAACCCGGCGGCCGGATACCGGGTCACGGCGGGGGAGGAGGTGGACAGCTGTCTGCCGTCCGGGACCGACACCGGGGTCGTCAGCTGTGCGCCGGCCGCGGCGGGTGCGAGCGTCTGCTGGGTCACGCCCGCGCCCGGCGTGCTGCTGTGCGGGGACGAACCGTGGGGGAAGTCGTTGCGGCGGATGACGACGGCCGAGCCGGTGAGCCGGACGCCGTCGGCCGGCGAGGCCGAACCCTGGGGGCTGGAGCTCGCCGACGGCGCGAAGTGCCAGCGGCGCAACGGGGGCGCGTGGGACGGCCGGTCGGACGGGTTGGTCGGCGCGTACTTCTGCGACCGGGAAGGCGAGTTCGTGCTCGCGGGTGACGGGCCGGTGGTGAACCGGACTGAGCCGGCCTGGACGGTGAAGACCGGAGGGCTGGGCGCGCAGGACGTGAGTTTTCCGCCGCCGGTCGACACGCGCGTGGTCAAGGCGTACTTCGCCGCCTCACCCTGACGGAGCGTTGCGCCGACCGGTCCATCAGAACCAGTCGCGTGTGAACAGTTATTCGCCCGTTCGGCGGCGGCCTGTTCGAGGCGGACGGTGGCCGGGAAGCCGGTCGTAGGGCACGTTCTCCCTTGCCACGCGCGGGTTCGGGGCAGCCGGGGTGGTGATCACCTACGAACGCCCTTGATCGTGTCAGCGTCGCTTCACACTTGACTCTTCTTGTGCGCCAACACCTCGGCGATACAGTCGGTGGGCAATCACCCTGCATTGCGAGGAGATTCCTGTGTCCCTGCGGAAAACAATCGGTGTGGCGGCCAGCGTGGCCGCCCTCTCGGTCGGCCTCATCGGTACCGCTGAAGCCGCGCCCCGCACGCTGTACTACAACTCCGCCGGCGCCGCCGAGTTCGTCTCGGCCGTCGACGCGGGTGCGAACGTGTGGAACACGCAGCTGCCGAACACCGTCAAGCTGGTGAAGCGGAACAGCGGTTCCGTCAACATCACCATCGTCGCGGACAACGGCTGGCCCCGCGCCCAGACGACCAGCCTCGGCAACGGCCGCGTCTGGATGGGCCGCGAGGCCGTCAACGAGGGTCACAACACGACCCGGATCGCCGCGCACGAGCTCGGCCACATCCTGGGTCTGCCGGACCGCCGGACGGGGCTGTGCACCGACCTGATGTCCGGTGCGAGCGCCGGCACGTCGTGCACGAACGCCAACCCGAACGCCGCCGAGAAGGCCCAGGTCGTGCGGAACTTCGGTGGACGGGTGACCGTCCAGGCCACCACGTTCGAGGACGCGGCCTAGTACGCGGGTGAGCGGTCGTGGTCTCCCTGACGGCCACGACCGCTCAGCGCGACACCACCAGGTCCACGCCGAGCGCCCGCAGCTCGTCCGGGTCGCCGGGCCCGCCGATCACGTGCACGCCGGACCCGCGCAGCAGCGGTACCAGCAACGCCAGTCCCTGCCGCGCCAGCCGTTCCGACGGCGGCCGTGCCAGCCGGACACCCCAGATCTGGTTGCGGTCCACAGTGGACAGCCCGGTGAACCCGCCGCCGAACTCGTGCAGCAGCACGTGCACGCCCATGTCGTGCAGCACCTCGAGGTTCTCCTCGCCGTCCGGCATCGCCCGGACGTCCAGCGCCAGGAACAACGACGACGCCGGCAACGCGCAGGCCCGCAGGTTCGACCGCACGTGCGCGGCGAGGTCCTGGTCGCGCGACTGGTCGCGGGTGAGCCTGACCAGCACCGGCTCGCCGCGTGAGCACGCGTCCTGCAGCACCATCTGCCCGATCCGCGACGCGAGACCGAGTGCGTCCGCGCAGGCCGCCACCTCGTCGTGCCCGGTGGCGCCCCACCGCAGCGAGGCCTCCACGAAGGCCTGCTCTCCCGAGACCCACGACACCGGCGAGTACTCCACGGTGATCTCGCCGTTCTCGAAGGCGCCGGGCATCGCGGCGATGCGCCCGTATCTCTCCCTGTCGGCGATGTCGGCCTCGTGGTCGTAGAGAGCCCACTGCCGCTTGCCCCCGGCTTCGGCCCTGCGCAACGTCGAGTGCGCGCGCCGCAACAGGGTCGTCGGGCTCGCACCGTGGCCCGCGGTGTGCACGAACCCGATCGACGTCGACACCGCGACACCCGCGCCCTGCAGGTACACCGGCTCGGACAACTCCTCGTCGATCATCGCGGCCAGCGCCGCGACGTCGGGGGAGCCGTGGATCAGCACCACGAACTCGTCGCCGCCGACCCGCGCCACCACGGCGTCCGGCAGCACGGCCCGCAACCGCCGCGCCACCTCGACCAGCACGGCGTCCCCCGCCACGTACCCGAGGCCGTCGTTGACGATCGTGAGGCTGTCGACGTCCAAGTACCCCAGCGTGTACGGCTCACCGGTGGCGAGCGCGGACTCCAGCTTGTCGGTGAACGACGCCCGGTTCGGCAGCCCCGTCAGCAGGTCCGTCAACGACTGGTGCCGCAGCCACTCCTGCAGCATCCGCTGCTCGGTGACGTCCTCGACCAGCGCGACGTGGAACTTCGGCAGCCCGTCCGACCCGCGCAGCACCGACAGCACGACGTTGGCCCACACCGTGTCACCGCCGGCCTGGGTGAGCTCCCACTCCCGCCTGTCGGTGTCCACAGAGGACTCGATCATGCGCTTGCACACCGCGGCCAACGACACCGCGTCGGGTTCGGCGAACAGCTCCTTCGGCATCTCCTCGTGCCCCAGGATGGCCGCCAGCGCCTCGTTCGCCTCCACGACCGAGCCGTGCAGGTCGAAGATCGCGATGCCCACCGCCGTCGTCGCGAAGACCTGGGCGAACCGGGCCTCGCTGTCGTGCAGGTCGCGCTGCGCGTCCTCGACGGCCTTCAGCAGCGAGTCCCTGACCTTCTCCTGCTCGGCGAACAACTGGTCGCGCGTCGCCCGCACGTACCCGGACGCGAGCGCGGCGGTCGTCTCGGGCGGGAACTCCGGCCCGAGCACCTCCAGCGTCCGCCGCAACGAGTCGGGGCCGGTGAAACGCTTGCGCACCAACCATTCCCCGATGGCCACCGCCGCCTGCCCGGCACGCAGCCGGGCGGCGTGTTCGTCGAGGTGCTGCGTGAGCTTCCGCCGGGACATCGGCGAGTACGCGCTCTCGATCAGAACAGCCGCCCAGCGCTGTGCGAGGGGCGATGCGGCCATCAGGGCTTGCGACCCACCGCGGCGTAGAGGTTCGCCTTCGACGGTTCGTCGCCGACGTCCTCGGGGGACTCGGGCCGCCACTCGGGCGTGAACACGATGCCGGGCGCCACGATCTCCGTGCCCGCCAACATGTTCGCGACCTGCTCCTTGGTGCGCGGCGTGATCGGCTCCGCGGTCTTCGCGAAGATCTCCGCGCCGGCCGCCATGGCCGCGGGCATGCTGTCGGCGGTGAAGTGCGACAGCGCCAGGTAGGACCCGGAGGGCAGCGATTCCACGTAGCGGGACAATACGCCCCACGGGTCGTCCGAGTCGGGGATGAACTGGAGGACACCGACGACGAGCAGCCCGACGGGCTGGGTGAAGTCGAGGTGTTCCCTGGCCTGCGCGACGACCTTCTCCGGTTCGCGCAGGTCGGCGAGCAACGCCGTCACGTCCGGCTCGGCGGAGAGCATCAGCTCGGCGTGCGTGATCGCGACGGGTTCGAAGTCGACGTAGACGACCTTCGAGTCGGCGGCGACCTCGTGCGCCACCTCGTGCACGTTGCCGACCGTCGGGATGCCCGACCCGAGGTCGAGGAACTGCCGGATCCCGAGCCCGGCCAGTTCCAGAACGGCCCTGCGCAGATAAGAGCGGTTCAGCCGGGCCATCGCCCGCACGGGCAGAACCCTGATCAGCTCCTCCGCCGTCGTGCGGTCCGCCTCGAAGTTGTGACCGCCGCCGAGCAGGTAGTCGTAGATCCGGGCGGAACTCGGGACGTCGACGTTGACACCGTCCGGTACCCAGCTGACTCGATCGACCACAGCAGCACACCTCTCGCGATGCGAATTCTGAGCGTGCACAACCCTACTGGCGGCAGGTGTGGGCCGAATGAGGGAATTCACCCTTCACACGAATGGCCAGGACCTGTCCTGCGAGTTCGTCAGGTGAGAGACGCGGGCGAGAGTCCCGGAGGCGGTGCCGCCGCGACGGCCTCATACCGGGCGTATTCGGGTGTCGCGGCGGTATCGCCTCCGGGGCCCTCGGCCGCCGCTCTCGCCCGGCGAGACTTGCGGGACAGGGCCTGGTCAGAGGATGAACCAATCGGTGCAACCGGTGGCGAACCGGAACTTCACCGGCCCCCGCGGCGCCACCCCCATCACGAACGTCCCCAGCTCGTCCACGTCGGCCGTCTCGTGGTCGCCGTTCGGCGTCACGAGCGTGACCGGCCCGGACGCCGGCACCAGCTGCCCGGTCACCCCGGCCGCCGACACCTCGACCTGCAACATCACGCCGTCCGCGTCGAACACCAACTGCCGCGCTGTGGCTGTGGACCGCGCACGGGCGAACAACGTGTCGTCGAGAACGGAGTCGTACGACGTGATGAGCAGCAGCTCCTCGTCGATGTTCCGCCAGGTGAAGGCGGCCTTCGCGGCCTCCACGAACTCCGGCGGAACGTCCTCGGAAGGTGTGCTCAACGCGTCGCGCAAGGCGTCGAGCAGTACTTCGTCACTGTCCCAGTCGTGCCGCACCCAGCACACCTCCTCTCTTCACCGGAGACCCCAGGAACGCTGAGAGCGCGGGGGTCTTCCGCAGTTTCTCCAGGCAACGTATCCGCGTCGGGCCGATGCTGCCGACCGGCATCGCGAGCTCTTCGCTCACGACCTGGTAGCTCGGCGGCGGATCGGTCATCAGCTTCGTCAGCAACCGCTTGCACTGGTCGGTGAGCTCCGCGAACCCGTCCCGCAACGCCTGCCGCCGCTCCACCGCCAGCAGGTCGGCCTCCACGTCCGCGTCCACCTGTTCCGCCTCCAGAGCGTCCGATTCGGACAGAGGGTCGTACAGGTGCGTCCGCTGCTGCACGCGCAGCACGCGCAGGCACTCGTTGCGGGTCGTCGTCATGATCCAGCCGGGCAGCGCCTCCGGCTCGCGGAGCCGTCCGATCTGCTCCACGAGCCGCAGCCACAGCGTCTGGTTCACGTCGGCCGCATCCGAAGGGCGCAGCCGGTGCTTGTAGATCACCGACACCACCAGCGGCGTGTAACGGTCCACGATCTCGTTCCACGCCGACTGGTCGCCCTCGGCCGCCGCGCTCACGAGCGCGGCGATCGGGGATGCAGAGGTCACGTCGACTCCTTGCGGTCACAACTGGCGGAGGCCGAGGTTGCCTCGCAGATACAACTATTTGACGAAAATTCCGTAGCCGGGGTGGAAGACCGGCCCGGAGAGCAGCTTGTCACGTGCCTGACGTGCGTCGACGCCCTCGGACACCATCGTGGCGGCGATCCGGCCGGTGACCAGGGGAGCGGCGAACGACGTGCCGTACCAGTACGCCCACAGCGCGAACGGCGTGGCGGACGCCTCGCCGGGCAGCTGCCACTCGCCCTTGAGGTAGGTCGAGGCGCGGTTGCCGATCGCGCACGCGTCGACCCAGTGGCCCCAGTTCGAGTAGAACGCCGGGGCGAGCGAGCCGTCGCGTTCCTGCTGGGCGGCGGCCACGGCGGTGACCCCGCACAGCGCGGCGGGCCAGCTCGGCCGTTGCGTGCCCTGGTTGCCGGCGGAGGCGACCACGACGATGTCGTCGGGCAGCGCCTCGATGGTGCGCCGGAACGGTTCGGACGCCACGTCGTCCTCGGTGAAGCAGCCCAGCGACAGGTTGAGGACGTTGATCTTCTTGCGGCCCAGCTCGGTGATCTTGCGGCAGATCCGCTCCTCGTCCCCGAACCCGTTGGGGTCGAGGCCGGCCTCCGGGTCGAACGTGACGCCGGGCGCCGCGTTCTGGATGACGCCCGCGACGAACGTGCCGTGCCCGCCCTGCAACGCGAAGTTGTCGCCGCTCGCGTAGGCGGGGTCGACGTCGTCCGCCTCCTTGGCGTAACGGCCGTCGAACCACTCGGAGTGCTCGCTGCTCGCGCCCTGCGAGATGCCGGTGTCGATGATGCCGACCCGGACGTCCTTCAGCCGCTCGTCGATCTTCGGCGCGACCACCGGGTCTGTCGGATATGGACGGTCGCCGGGGTTGCCCATCACCAGGCCGCCGTGCCCGACGACCACGTGGTGCGGCTGCACGAGCGGCACGCGTTCGTTCGGCCAGGTCCGCTGGTCGCGCAACAGGCGAACAATGCGCGGAATGTCCTCGGCGTTGTTCGGCAACGTCAATCGTGCCAATCCGGCGAATCCCTCGCCGGGCCGCGCGACGATGTTGTTTTCGCGCAGCTTTTCGACCACGCGTTGTTGGTCCTCGGCTCCGACGAGCAACTGCCCCGGCCGATAAAGGAATTCACGCCCGCGTTCGGCGTGGAAGCTGATGTTCTTGTCCTCGGCGATGAGCTGCAGGAAAGCTCTTTGGTAAAGCTCCGCGCTTTCTGGCGTTTTCGACACCACGGCCTCACTAAAGCAGCGTTGACGGGCACCCCGACCGAGCTTGATCAAGCTACCACAGCGGATAAAGTGTTGCCGTGACCGACTTTTCCGCAGAGGACGCGCTGGAGGCCAGGCAGCGCAACCCGCGCGCCGCCGTGGAGATGGCGCGCGCGGTCCTCCGTGCGACGGAAGATCGTTCGGAATGGTCGATCGCCGAGCGTGCCATCGGCCTCGCGCTGCGTGAGATGCACGACTTCCCCGGCGCGGCACGGCATCTGCGCCGCTCGATCCGCATCGCGTCCGACGCCGCGCTGCCGCGCCTGGAAGCCTTGGCGCAGATGAGCCTCGCGTGGGTGCTCGCCTACACGGGCAAGCAGAAGGCCGCGCTGACGTTGCTGGACGACGCGATGCCGGAGCTGTCCGGCGCGGACTCGGTGGCCGCGTTGATGCAACGCGGCGTCGTCTTCCACTACCTGACCCGCTACGACGACGCGCAGCGCGACTACACCGCCGCCATCGCGGGCGCCCGTCGCGTGGGGGACCAACTGGTCGAAGCGCGCGCACTCAACAATCGCGGGCTCGTGCGCGCGTACGTCGGCAACATGCGTGAGGCGTCGGCCGACTTCTCCCTGGCCGCGTCGTTGCTGGGCGAGCTGGGCCAGGAGCTCGGCGTCGCCGACGTCAACTGGAACGCGGGCATCATGGCCACCCGCGGCGGTGACGTGCCCGCCGCGCTGTCGTTGTTCGACAAGGCGGAGGAGGTCCACCGCCGCCTCGACGTCATGCGCCCGGTGCTGTTGGTGAACCGCCTCGAACTGCTGGTCTCCGTGCCGTTGCTGGACGAGGCCCGTGCCGCCGCCGACCGCGCGATCGTCGAGCTGAAGGCGTTGAAGAACCCCCTGGGCGTGTCGGAGGCGCTGTACTTCCGCGCCCGGATCGCCCTGCTGGACGACGATCCCGACGCCGCCAACTCGTTCGCCGCCGAGGCCCGCCGCCGGTTCCGCCGCGAGCAACGGCTGCTGTGGGCCGCCGGCGCGCGTTATCTGGAGCTGCACGCGGCCGTGCTGCGCGGCGACCGCTCCCGGCCGTTGCGACTCGCTCTGTCGCGGGTGGCCACGGAGCTGGACGCGATGGACTGGCGGCTGCCGGCCCTGGAGGCCCGCATCGACGCCGGGCTGGTCGCCGCCGACCTCGGCCACCGCGCCCGCGCCGTGACGGAGCTGTCGGTCGCCGCCGCCGCACGGTCGCGCGGCCCTGCTGGACTGCGCGTGCGCGGCTGGTACGCGGAAGCGTTGCGGCGCAAGCTCTCCGGTGACGTCAGGGGCACCTCGTCCGCGCTGCGGCGGGGCATCGGGCTGCTCGACGAGTACCGGGTGTCGCTGGGCGCGGCCGAGTTGCGTGCCTCCGCCGGTGTGCAGGGGCAGGCGCTGGCGGCCGAGGGGCTGGCGCTCGCGATGGCGTCGGGCAGCGCCTCGCGGGTGTTGTCGTGGACCGAGACCTGGCGGGCCGGGGCGTTGCGGATGAAGTCGGTGTCCCCGCCGGACGACCCCCGCCTGGAGGACGCCCTCGCGTCCCTGCGCGCGGTCTCCGCCGACGTGGAATCCGCCGTGCTGGCAGGGAAACCCGCCGGTTCGTTGCGCGCCAAGCTGGTCCGCGCCGAGCAACGTGTCCGCGACCTCACCCGCCAGACCTCCGGCGAGGTCTCGGTCTTCAAGCCCCCGCCCGTCGCCTCGCTGGCCGCGGCGCTGGGCTCGTCGGCCCTGATCGAGTTCGTGGAGCACGACGGCTCGCTGCTCGCCGTGGTCCTGGCGGGCGGCCGCGCCACCCTGCACTCCCTGGGGCCGGTCGACGGCGTGGTCCGCGAGATCCGCCTGCTCCGGTTCGCGTTGCACCGCCTGGTGACCCTGCCGCCCCAGCTGCCGAACCTCGCCGTGGCACGGTCTTCGGCCTCGCACGCGGCCGCGTTGCTGGCCCGCCGCCTGCTGGAACCCCTCTCCGGGCGCATCGACGGCAGGCCGCTGGTGGTCGTTCCGACCGGCGCCCTGAACGGCCTGCCGTGGGCCGTGCTGAACCGCCAGGTCACCGTCGCCCCGTCCGCCTCGGTGTGGCTGCGCGCCTGGTCCGTCCCGGACGCCGCGGGCGACGCCGTGCTCGCCGCCGGACCCCGGATGGCCGCCGCCCCCACCGAGATCAAGGCCATCAGCGCCCACGTCCCCGGCCGGGTCCTGGTGGACGCCGAGGCCACGGTGAGCGCCGTGGCGTCCTCAATGGACGGTGCCGCGCTGGCGCACATCGCCGCGCACGGCTCGTTCCGCGTGGACAACCCGCTCTTCTCCGCGCTGGAACTCGCGGACGGCCCGCTGACCGTCTACGACATCGAACGCCTGCGCCGCCCACCGACGCGGGTCGTGCTGTCGGCGTGCGACACGGGCCAGTCCGCCGTGCGCCCCGGCGACGAGCTGATGGGCTTCACGGCCGCGCTGCTCGGCCTGGGCACCCGCACGTTGATCGCGCCGGTGGTCCCGGTGCCGACCGACGGCACCGCCCCGGTCATGGTGGAGCTGCACCAGAAACTCGCCGCCGGCATGGCCCCGGCCGAAGCCCTGGCCGCCGTGCAACGAGCAGCGGTTGACGACGCCGCCTACGCCGCGGCAGTGGGGTTCGTCTGTTTCGGCGCGGGGTGATGGAGGGTCTCCAACGTCCATCTCTTCGGTTGGACTTGGCCCCAAACGGTGCTGCGGCGGGTGGAATCGGCCCTACTTTCCTGACATGCCAGTACGAGCCTCCACGGTGCGCGGCCGCGAGTTCGCCGCGCTGGTCCGCGCGGCGGTCGATGCGACGGGGATGTCGCACCGCGCCATAGCCGAAGTGTTGGGGTGGGATCCGCAGAAGCTCTCGGACCTGCTCACGGGAAAGGGCGGGGTGACCGAGGTCGACTTCGCCCGCCTGCTCGGCCTCTGCCGGGTGAAGGAAGAAGAGTTCGACCACCTCATGACCCTGTTCAAGGTGTCACGGGACAAGGGGTGGTGGCAGCACTACCCCGGTGTTCTGCCGATCAAGATGCGGACGCTCGTCGAGCACGAGGCGGTCGTGAGCGAGCTGTACAGCTGGCACCTGACGCTGGTGCCGGGCCTGTTGCAGATCCCCGACTACATGCGGCCGCTGTACGAGGTGTGGCCCAAGATCGAGGCCAAGGACATCGCGCTGCGGGTGGAGGCACGAGTCGCCCGGCAGCAGATCCTGGACGGGACGCGGAAGTTCTTCTTCTTCGTGCACGAGCAGGCGTTGATGCTGCCGGTGGGTGGCGAGGACGTGTGGCGCGACCAGTTGCACCACGTGCTGCGCATGTCGGTGCGGCCGAACATCACCATCCGGGTCGTCCCGACGCGGATCGGCGCGCACGCCGGCGCGATGGGCGAGTTCAGCCTGATGAAGTTCAAGAAGATCCCGCCCGTCGTCTACACGGACACGATGAACTCGGGGATCTTCATGGAGGACAAGGCGTCCGTCGACCTCTACACGGACATCCTGAAGTCCCTGGCTGGGGTGGCCTTGGATGCGGAACAATCGAGGAGGTTGATCACCGACATCGTGTCCTGAGGAGGCCACCGTGTGGCGCAAGAGCAGCTACAGCCCCGACGGCAACAACTGCGTGGAGATCGGCGCGGGGATCGGTGTCCGGGACAGCAAGGCTCCTGCGGCGCACATCCCGGTGTCCGCACGGGCGTGGGAGGCGTTCCTGGACTCCGCCAAGGGTGACCGCTTCCGGAACTGACGCGTTTCGCTTATGGTTGCTCGCCATGACAACGAGGTCGTGGTGGGGCTGGGGCACCGTCGAGGACGCCGTCACCCCGGAGGAACGCCGTGCGCTGGTCGACCGGGTGCGGGCGGTGCTGCCGGACGCGGACCTGACGTTCCACGAGCCACCCGACCCGGCCTCGCTCGGCGTGCCGGAGCCGCGCGTCGAACCGTCCGCGCTGTTCTCGACCGATCCCGTCGACCGGCTCGCGCACGCCCGTGGCCAGGCCTACCGGGACGTGACGCGCAACCTCGCCGGGGACGTCGGCCCGGTGCCCGACGCCGTCGCGCGGCCGCGCACCGAACAAGATGTCGTGGACGTGCTGGACTGGTGTTCTGCCCACGACGTCGCGGTGATTCCGTTCGGTGGCGGCACTTCCGTCGTCGGTGGCGTCGAACCCCGTGACCTGGACCGGGTCGTGACGCTGGACCTCGGCCACCTCGACCGGGTGCTGGAGGTCGATCCGACGAGCCGGGCGGCGCGGATCCAGGCGGGCGTGCTCGGGCCGTCGCTCGAAGCGCAGCTCAAGCCGCACGGCCTGACGTTGCGGCACTTCCCTCAGTCGTTCGAGTTCTCGACGCTCGGCGGCTGGCTCGCCACCCGCGCGGGCGGCCACTACGCCACGCTCTACACGCACATCGACGACCTGACCGAGTCGCTCAGGGTCGTGACGCCGCAAGGGATCTCCGAGTCGCGCCGCCTGCCCGGCTCGGGCGCGGGCCCGTCGCCGGACCGCCTCTTCCTCGGCTCCGAAGGCACCCTGGGCGTGATCACCGAGGCGTGGATGCGCCTGCAGTCACCGCCGGTTCATCGCGCTTCCGCCTCGGTGCGGTTCGCGTCGTGGGAACGTGCCGTCGAGGCGACGCGGCTGATCGCGCAGTCCGGCCTCAACCCGGCCAACTGCCGTCTGCTGGACCCCGCCGAGGCGTTCCTGAACGCCGGCTCGCCGCAGTCGGTGCTGGTGCTGGCGTTCGAGTCGGCAGACCACCCGGTGGACGCGCTGCTGGCGCGCGCTCTGGAGCTCTGCGGCGACGGCGAGGTCGTCGAAGGTGCCGCCGGACGATGGCGGAAGTCGTTCCTGCGCATGCCCTACCAGCGTGATGCGATGGCGCAGCACGGCATGATCACCGAGACGTTCGAGACGGCCTGCACCTGGGACCGCTTCCCCGTGCTGCACGCGGCCGTCGTCGAGGCGGCGACCAAGGCGTTGCAAGAGGTCTGCGGCGTCGGCATCGTCACGTGCCGCTTCACCCACGTCTACCCGGACGGCCCCGCGCCCTATTACGGCATCTACGCGCCGGGCCGCTGGGGCAGCCTCACCGAGCAGTGGGACGACATCAAGGCGGCCGTCTCCGAGGCGTTGATCAGCTCCGGCGGCACGATCACGCACCACCACGCCGTGGGCCGCGACCACATGCCCTGGTACACCCGCCAGCGGCCGGACGTCTTCCACGCGGCCCTGTCCGGGGCCAAGGCCGCGCTCGATCCTCAGGGCCTGCTCAACCCCGGCGTCCTCACCACACGATCGACCGCAGGATCAACGCCGCGATGAACACCACCGTGAACGCCAGGTCCAACCCGAACCCACCGAACCGCACCGGCGGCAACACCTTCCGCACCGGCGCCAGCACGGGCTCCGTCACGCTGTGCGTCACCCGCCGGACCTGCCACACCCAGTCGCCGCGCGCCTGCAGGGTGACAGCCCAGTCCACGATCATCCGGCCGATCATCACGAGGATGAACAGCGTCAACACCCAACCGACGATCCACCCGACCAAGCCGAACAACTCGGGCCTCCTTATGTCCTGTATGTCCATGAAGCCACACGAACCTGAGAGGCGCCTGGCAACTCGCTGAGACAGTATTCAGCGCATGGCGTACGACGAGGGCCTTGCCCACCGTCTCGGCGAGTCGCTCGGCGACCTCCCGGACCTCACCACGAAGAAGATGTTCGGCACCCTCGTCTTCCTGTGGCGGGGAAACATGCTGGTAGGAGCCCTGGGCTCGGACCTGCTGGCACGCGTCGGCCCGGAGGCCCAGGCCGACGCGCTCAGTGTGCCGGGCACGCGCGTGTTCGACTTCACCGGCAAACCGATGAGGGGCTGGGTCGTCGTGGACGGCGAGGCGATCTCGGAGGACGAGGCCCTCGACGACTGGATCGCGCGCTGCCGCGACTTCGTGGAAGCCCTGCCGCCGAAATGAGCGCCGAGGTGTGGGTCAGAACCTGACCAGCGGCCCTCCCGTGAAGAACTCGTAGACGAAGTTCACGAAGAAGAACCCGAAGAACACCACGTTCAGCACCAGGACCACGTGGTGCCACCACCGGGGCCGGGCAGGCCGCGGCAGCCGCGAGTTCAGGTACATCAACGCGAACGGGAACATCAGCGCGCCCAGGTTCGACATGTTCGCCGAGATCTGCACGAGCTCCACGGGCAGCGCGAGGTGCAGCGCGCCGGCGATGATCGCCAGCACCACCAGCATGAAGGGGTAGTAGAACCGGCGCGGGTCGTCCTCGATCCGGCGCCGCAACCGCGGTGAGACGGCGTGCATCGCGTCGGTGAAGTTCCGCACCAGCGCCTCGAAGATGCCGAGCTGCGTGGAGAAGAGCACCAGCACCCCGACGATGAGCATCAGGTAGAACATGCCCTGGCCGTAGAGCAGGCCGAGCTGCTCGGCGGAGAACGTCGGCACGTTCGCCGCCGTCGGCTGCTGACCGGACGTCGCGACGAGGTGCGCCATCAGCACGGTCGGCAGCAGCATGCCGAGCATCGCGCCGACGAAGAACACCGCCCACTGGTCGATCAGCAGCAGCCGGTACCAGCGGCGCCACAGCGAGGCGTTGGCCGGAGTGTCCACAAAGGTCACGCCGACCGGGCGCAGCTCCTGCTTGCCGCCGCGCAGGCCCGCGATGAACCCGACGTGGTGGCCCATGCCGTAGCCCTTGTCGCGGTAGTGGCTCATCGCGTACCAGTTCAGCCCGGACGCGAGCGCGGTGAAGCCGGCGAGGCCGCCGAGTTGCGTCGCCGTGATGCCGGCCGGAGGGGCGGCCGGGGTGATGAGGCCGCGGATCCCCTCCCACCACACGGAGAACGGCACGATCGCGACCGTCACGACGATCAGCACCAGCAGCAGCGAGCCGACGAGCACCCAGTTCGTCAGCTCCAGCGCTCTCGACACCTTGCGGGCGCCCGCCGTGATCAGGAAGACCACGACCAGCAGGCCGATCGCGAGCAGCCGCACGTACTCGATCTCGTCGGGGCGGTAGCCGCGGCCCGCGATCAGGGCGAAGAGCCCCTGTCCGGCGCCCGCCGCCCAGCCGCCGAAGATGAACGCGAAGTAGAACAACGCCAGCGACACCGGTACCCAGAACTTCCAGCCCGGCGGCACCCGGCCCCAGCCGACGACCGGGGTCTCGCCCGTCGCCACGACGTAACGGGCGATCTCCACGTTGTAGAACGTCTGCAGCAACGCCGACACCGTGATCACCCAGCCGATGCCGACGAAGCCGAACCTGCCGACCGCCTGCGGACCGAGCAGCCACTCGCCGCTGCCGATCGAGATGCCGAGCGCGATGAGGCTCGGGCCGATGACGAACTGGACCACCTGGACAGGTCCGAGCTTGCGGACCTTGAACACCTTCTCCGGTTCCGGCAGGTCCGCCACGTCCAGCGGCGGCCTGCTCACTCCGATCTGCATCGACGACACTGTCGACCTCCCGGCACTGCGGGGAACGGAATCCACCACTTTCCCGACGTTCCGGGCGACAGGTCAACACCTGCGCGTGATCCCGGCTTGTCCCTTTTCTCCCGACCTTCGGACGTGTCGTGCCGGAAATCGCGAACGTAGGTTCCCCTCGGGATTCCGAGGAGGGGAACACAAGTGCGAAGAGTTCTGGCGGGAGCAGCGGCGCTCGCGCTCATCAGCGCGGCCATGGTCACACCGGCCACCGCGACGCCGCCCGTGCAGCCCGAGGTCCAGGAGACGCGGCAGTCCGACGAGCAGCCGCACGAGCTGGAGGTGAAGCGCCGCGCGTTGAAGCAGCAGGCGCTCGCCGACGTGCTGACCGGTCAGGCCACGACCGAGAAGCGGGGCACCAGCACCGTCGCGAAGGTCGGCAAGAAGAAGGACAAGGACCAGTACGTCGAGCTCAAGCGGGAGAAGACCGACAAGATCTTCGTGATCCTGACGGAGTTCGGCAACGAGCGGCACCCCGACTACCCCGACCGCGACACGAACCCGGGCACGCCGGGGCCGCAGCGGTTCGACGGGCCGACGCACAACCAGATCCCCGAGCCCAACCAGGCCGTCGACAACACGACGATCTGGCGCAAGGACTTCAGCCAGAAGTACTTCCAGGACCTGTACTTCAGCCGCAAGAAGGACGCCAACTCCGTCGCGAACTTCTACGACAAGCAGTCGTCCGGCCGCTACACCGTCAACGGTCTCGTCACGGACTGGGTGAAGGTCAAGTACAACGAGGCCCGCTACGGTCGCAGCAACGGCTTCCCGTGCAACGACAACATCTGCAACAACTCGCGTGAGCTCATCAAGGACGCGGTGACGCAGTGGGTCGCCGACCAGAAGGCCGCCGGCAGGACCGACGCGCAGATCAAGGCGTCGCTGGCCGAGTACGACGTCTGGGACCGGTACGACTACGACAACGACGGCGACTTCAACGAGCCCGACGGCTACATCGACCACTTCCAGATCGTGCACGCGGGCGGCGACCAGGCCGACGGCGACCCGTTGCAGGGCGAGGACGCGCTGTGGAGCCACCGCGGGTACGCGTTCAAGAACTACACGACCGGTCCCGGCACCAACAAGCTCGGCGGCGCGCAGATCGGTGACACCGGCATCTGGGTCGGCGACTACACCGTGCAGCCCGAGAACGGCGGCGTGAGCGTCTTCGCGCACGAGTACGGCCACGACCTCGGCCTGCCGGACCACTACGACACCAACGGCGGCGCGAACGGCGTCAACTGGTGGTCGATCATGGCGCAGAACCGGGTCAACGCGCCCGGCGAGGCTCCCGGTGAGCGCGCCAACGAGTTCTCCGCGTGGGACAAGCTCCAGCTCGGCTGGCTCGACTACGAGGTCGCGGTCGCCGGTCAGGAACGCGTCTTCGAGCTCGGCCCGCACGAGTACAACAGCGCCAAGGCCCAGGGCCTCGTCGTCGTGCTGCCGGACATCTCGAAGAACTTCGACTACGGCGCCCCGTTCGCGGGCAGCAAGATGTGGTGGAGCGAGAAGGGCAACGACCTCGACCACTCCATGACGGCGCCTCTGGACCTGCGCGGCAAGACCAGCGCTTCCCTGACGCTGAAGGCGCGCTTCGACATCGAGGCCGACTACGACTACCTCTACGTCGAAGCGTCCAATGAGGACGGCAGCTGGACCCAGCTCGACGGCACCGCCGGCGGCGTCCCGTTCGCCCGCGACTCCGGCGACTCGCCCGCGATCTCCAGCTCGTCCGGCGGCCAGTGGGTCGACGTGAACGTGTCGCTGGACGCGTACGCCGGCAAGAACACCAAGCTCCGCTTCGCCTACCGCACCGACGGCGCGCTGGCGTTGCAGGGCTTCTTCGCCGACCAGATCGTGGTGACGGCGGACGGCGCTCCCGTGCTGACCGACGGCGGCGAGACGGCGGGCGTGTGGACCACCCGCGGGTTCCGCACGACCGAGGGCAAGGAGACGAAGACGTTCGACCAGTTCTACATCGCGTCGAACCGCACGTACGAGTCGTACGGCAAGTACAACCAGACCGGCCCGTACCGCTTCAGCTTCCCGGACAAGCCCGACTTCGTGGAGCACTTCCCGTACCAGGACGGCCTGCTGGTGTCGTTGTGGAACACCTCGTTCCTCGACAACAACGTCAGCGAGCACCCCGGTGAGGGCCTGATCCTGCCGATCGACGCCAACCCGGCACCTCTGTACAACCTGGAGGGCCAGCGCTGGTCGCCGACCGTCAGCGGCTACGACGCGCCGTTCGGCCTGCAGAAGTCGGACTCCTTCACGTTGCACGTCAACGGCAAGGCGTCCTACGTCCGCGGCCAGGCGGCCCAGCCGACGTTCGACGACACCAAGCAGTTCTGG
Source organism: Lentzea sp. CA-135723 (assembly GCF_050936595.1). NCBI lineage: Bacteria > Bacillati > Actinomycetota > Actinomycetes > Pseudonocardiales > Pseudonocardiaceae > Lentzea > Lentzea sp. CA-135723. The sequence goes on from NZ_JBNJMK010000002.1 coordinate 367,719, forward strand.
TACGCCGAGCAGCCGAACGCGGGCGTGAAGCTGCCGGCCGTCGGCGTGGGTCTGCGCGTGCTGCGGCAGTCCGGCACGTCGATGACGGTGAAGTTGTTCAAGACTGCGTAGAACGCCCTTACGGGTAGGCTCCACCCGATGACAGCTGAGGAAATGCTGGCCGTCGCCGTCGAAGAGGCGCGGATGGGACTCGCCGAAGGCGGAATCCCCATCGGCGCGGCCCTCTTCGGCGGCGACGGCCGTCTGCTGGGCAGGGGCCACAACCGGCGCGTGCAGGACGGCGACGCCTCGATGCACGCCGAGACCTCGGCCTTCCGCAACGCGGGCCGCCAGCGCGGCTATCGCGGCACCACCATGGTCACGACGCTGTCGCCGTGCTGGTACTGCAGCGGCCTGGTCCGCCAGTTCGGCATCTCTCATGTGCTGATCGGCGAGGCCACGACGTTCTTCGGCGGCCACGAGTGGCTCGCCGAACACGGCGTGGGCATCACCGTCGTCGAGGACCCGGCGCTGATCGAGCTGATGACGACCTTCATCGCCGAGCGCCCCGAACTCTGGTACGAGGACATCGGCCAGGACTAGCGTGGGCGGCGTGGCTGCTGTGCTGATCGTCGGCGCGGACGAGGCCTTGGGGCTCGAGACCTCCCGCCTGCTCACGTCCGCGGGACACACCGTGGTCGCCGAGGGTGCGGACCTGGACGTGCTGATCATCGACGCGGGCGCCCCGCGCGAGTTCGAGAGCGCACTCGTCGAGGTGGTCCGGGTGTTGCAGTCGCACCTGCCGGCGCTGGAACGGTCGGCGGCGCCGGTCGTGGTGATCACCGGGCACGACGCACTGGCCAGGGCGGTCGCCACCCTCGTCGCCGTCCGCTATGCCGATTCGTTCCCCCGGCTGCGGATCAATGGTGCCGGTCCGGACGCGGCGGTGATCGCGCGGACGGCGCAGATCGGGCCTTCTGGACCTTCGGGCGCCTACTTCGAGGCGGTGTAGCGCTTCCGGGTCGTGGTGGCGGCGGGTTGTTCACGCTCTACCCGGCGGCGCGGCGGCAGCGCACGCAGGAGGAGGCGCAGCAGTTCGGTGAAGAGAAGGCGCCAGTGCAGCCGGGCGGGCCCTACGCGCTAGAACGGCTTGGGCAGCAGCAGCCGGACCAGCGACGCACGATCGTCAACGTGCTGTGCGCCTACCTGCGGCTTGCCGGAGGCGACACCGGGAGCGACGGCGAGTGGTTCTCGCTGGTCAGGACGAGGTGCGCTGAACCGCCTCGTCCACCGACCCCACGATCGTGAACACCAGGTCGAGCCCGGTCGCCTCGATCGGGCGCAACGCCGCCCTCGTCGACGCGACGACCACGAACTCGACCCCGGCCTTCGCGGCCCGTTGCTGCCCCAGCACCAGGGCCTCGAGGCCGGCCGAACCGAGGAACCGCACTCCGCCGAGGTCCACGACGAGAGCCCTCAGGCCCTCCGTCACGTGCTCGTCGAGCGGCCCGGTGAGCTCGCCGCTGGACGTCGTGTCGAGCTCGCCGGACACCTGCAGCACGACGACGTCGGGCGCGATCCGGTCGACGACCACGGTGGCCAGGGCGGAGGGGTCGGGCACGCTGTCTCCCTTCAAGAGAATGTCAGCACCCCACGTTAACGCGGGGCGGTGGCGCCATCCAACGCCCCCTCAGCGACGTGCGGCCCGCGACCTGCGCCGCGTGCACGTGCCGGGTCAGGCGGGCGTGCAGTTCGTGGCACGCGGTGAAGCCGAGTCGGACGTCGTCCGGCGGGCACTGGACGGGCAGCAGCTGGGCGAACGGGTCGCCGCCGATGGTGTCGACGGCGGTCAGGAAGCCGACGAGGGCGCCGACCAGGCGGCGGTGCTGGCCGAACAGGGCCAGCGCGTTCACCAGGGCGAGGGTGGGGGCGGGCATTTCGTCCACGCCGGCCGCCGGGGTGACGTCGCGAAGCGTCACGGAGAACAGCACCGAGTGGGTGCGTTCGGAGCGGGGGCCGTACGCGTCGCCGTGGAGGTCGCGCAGCACCGAGCGCATCTCGCGGCGCGGCTGCCAGAACGCGTGGTGCCTGCGGAGCTCGGCGAGGCCGTCGGCCGAGAGAGCGGCGGGGGAGGTGACCTCGGTCAGCGACCTCAGCGCGTCCTCCCAGCGGGACTCGAGCGCGGCGTGGAACTGGGCCAGGGCCGGGTGTTCGTCCCAGCCGGCGGCGACGTCGTCGAACCCGCCGGTGCGCAGCTCGTAGCAGATCCACAGCGACAGCTGCAGGTCGTCGTCCTGCCAGGCGTCCCTGGTGCCGCCGCTGACGAGCAGCGCGGGCACGGGCGGGGGAGGCAGGCGCAGCGCCGCGACCAGGGCTGAGCTCATGTGGCCGCGGGGAGCGGGGAGGCGCATCAGGTTTCCTCACGCGTTCGGGCGATCAGCATGTCCACAAGGGACTCGGGGTCCGGGCAGCGTCGTTGCCGAGCGGCACCGCAGCCGTTGTGGCGCAACCAGTCCAACTGCTGCTCCACAGTAGACAGAGTGCCACGATCGCGCAGCGCGACCTCGACGTGCTCTACGAGCGACACTGCCCGGTCGAACGCGGGGGAGAGTTTTCCGGTGTGTGGATCGGCGGCCAGTCCGTCGACCCCGTCGCGCGACGCCCGCCAATATGCCGCCCGCAGCACGGAATCGTCCACCCGCCCTTCGGAGGGTTCCGTCACGACGAGGGCCCGGATCAGCTCCGCGAGAACCGCGACTTCCGTTGCCAGCTGCGGAATGTCCGCGACGCGCACCTCAACCGTCGGATGATCAGCCGATGGGCGGACGTCCCAGTACACCATCGCCCTGTCCATCAACGCTTCCGAGCTGATCAGCGCCTGCACGGTCCGGTCGTAGTCGGCGGGCCCGCGCCACCACGGCGGTGGCCCGCTCACCGGCCAGCGCGACCACACCATCGACCGCCAGCTCGCATAACCGGTGTCCTCCCCCTGGTAGTAGGGGGAGTTCGCGCTCAACGCCAGCAACGTCGGCAGCCACACCCGCAGCTTGTTCGACGCCGACAGCGCTTCGGCCTTCGATGGAACGCCCACGTGCACATGGAGTCCGCACGCACCCGTTCCGGTCACGAGTCTTCGGTGGGAGTACTCGATCCGGTGATACCGCGGGTCATCCGATCCGGGAGGCGGACCGGCCTCGCCGATCGGCGGCATGCCCGTCGCCACGAGCCGGCACCCGGCCTGGTCGGCGGCGTCCACGAGCACCCGGCGTCCCAGCCGGACCTGCTCGGACATCTCCTCGAACGACGACGTCACCCCGGTGGCGATCTCGATCTGGAACGGCGTGAGCTCACCCTGCACGTCGAGGTCGCCAGGCGCGCGCGAGATCTCCCGGACGCGAGGTGCCAGCGCTACCGGCCGCCGCGACTCGGGGTCCACGAGCAGGAACTCCTGCTCCACACCGACCGTGTAGTGACTCATCGGCGAGCGGGTACCCGCGTTCCACAGAGATCAATCTTGGAGTGACCAGATGAGACTGCGCCGCAGCATCACCGCAGGTCCGGGCTGGACGCGCCGCAAGCACGGCGCCGGTTTCCGCTACCTCGCGGTCGACGGCACGACCCTGCCGAGGACCGACGCCGACCGGGTGAAGGCCCTCGTCATCCCGCCCGCGTGGCGCGACGTGTGGATCTCGCCGCACCCCAACGGCCACATCCAGGCCGTCGGCTACGACGACGCGGGCAGGCGCCAGTACCTCTACCACGAGCAGTGGCGCGCGGACCGGGACACGGAGAAGTTCGACCGCGTGCTGAAGCTCGCCCCGAAGCTCAAGGCCTTCCGCGAGCAGGTGGAACGGGACATGAGGTCGCGCGGCCGGCCGCGGTTGCTGGGCATCGCACTGCACATGCTCGACCTGGGCATCTTCCGCGTGGGCCACGAGGAGTACGCCGAGGAGAACGGCACCCACGGCGTGGTGACCCTGCTCTGCGAGCACCTGAACGTCCGCGGCGACCGCGTCCGGTTCACCTTCCCCGCCAAGTCCGGCGTCGAGGTGGACCAGGAGATCACCGACCCGCCGCTCGCGAGGGCCGTCCGGTCGCTGCTGCGCGGCCGGACCCCGGACTGCCGCGTCTTCGACCTCACCGCCGACGACGTCAACGACCGCTTCCGCGAACTCGTCGGCGACGAGTTCAGCGTGAAGGACCTGAGGACGTGGCACGCCACGGTGTTCGCCGCCCAGGCGTTCGCCGAGGCCCTGGAGGAACGCGGGAGGCCGTCGAAGCGCGCGGTCAGCGCGGTGATGAAGGAGGTGTCCGAGGACCTCGGCAACACGCCGTCCGTCGCGCGGAAGTCCTACGTGGATCCGCGCCTGGTGGAGGCGTTCGAGCACGGCGACGTCATCGGCAGGGGAGACCCGGAACGCGCGGTGCTCCGGTTGCTCAGGCGGGCTTGACCACCGGGGCCTTGTCGCACTGGCGGCACCAGGCAGCGCCCTGCGCTGCCGCCAGGCACGCGAAGCCGGCGAGGAAGTGCAGCGCGTTGGAGCCCGGGTTGACGTTGAGGAAGTTCACGACCTGGTCGTCGTAGCGCGCCAGGCCGAGCCCGAACATCACCAGGAACAGCATCGCGAGCAGCAGCCCGGTGCTGGTCAGCGCCTTCAACCGCGCGTACGACCCCAGCAGCGCCGCGCCGAAGACCAGGTGGATCACGTTCTGCAGCGGGTTGACGCGCAGACCGAGGATCCAGGTGTCGGCTTCGCTCGCGAACGGCGAGAAGCCGGTCACGACGAAGCCCGCCAGACCCCAGACGACGAGCAGCGCGCCGGTGCTGATCGCCAGCTTCTGGGGCCACCGCAAGCGGTTCATGAGAGCAGTATCGCCAGAACCGGACATTCCCGCTCGCTCATTTCACTCCTCCGCCAGCAAATCGTGCCGCAGCTGGTCCAGTGACTTGGTGAGCAGCCGGGACACGTGCATCTGGGAGATGCCCACGCGACGGGCTATCTCGGTCTGGGTGAGGCGGCCGAAGAAGCGCAGGACGACGATCGTGCGTTCGCGGCGGGGCAGACCCCGCAGCATGGGCTGCAGGGCCTCGTGGATCTCGACGCCCTCCAGCGCGGGGTCGTCGACGGTGGAGCTCTCCAGGTCCTCCAACGGCGCGAAGGCGATGTTCTTCTCGATGCGCAGGCCTTCGTAGACGTCGGTGAGCGGGATCCGCAGGTGCCGGGCGATCTCGGAGGGAGTGGGAGATCGCCCGGTGCGGTGCGACAGTTCGGCGGTGGCTCCGTCGATCGAGTCGCACAGCTCCTTCAGCCTGCGGGGCACGCGCACGGCCCAGCACTGGTCGCGGAAGTGGCGCCGCACCTCGCCGGTGATCGTCGGCACGGCGTAGGACAGGAAGTCCGTCTGCCGGCCGACGTCGAACCGGTCGATCGCGTTGATCAGGCCGACCGCGGCCACTTGCGCGAGGTCTTCCATCGGCTCGCCGCGTTCGCTGAAGCGGCGGGCGATGTGCCGGGCGAGCGGGAGGTACTCGCGCACCAGCCTGTCTCGCATCATGTAGTAGTGCGGCGAGTTACGGGCGGTGCGGCCGAGTTCCTCGAACGCCGCGTGCTGGTCCGGCGTCAACGCGCACCGCGATCAGACCTGGGGCGGCGGCGTCACGTCGCCACGCCACGCGCCGGTCTCGGTGCCGCGGTTCTCGATGAACTCCTTGAACCGCTTGAGGTCGCCTTCGACCCGGTGGCCGACGACGCCGAGCGCCGCGCCCGCCTTCTCGGTGAAGGTCTCCGGGTGGTACTCCATCTGGACGTGCACCCGCGTGGTGTCGTTGTCGAGCCGGTGGAACGTGACCACGCCACCCTGCGGCGCGCCGTCGACCGTGGTCCACGCGACCCGCTCGTCCGGGTGCTGCTCGGTGATCTCCGCGTCGAACTCGCGGACGATGCCACCGATCTTCGTGGTCCAGTGCGTCTTCGTCGGCGTGAGCTGGTCGATCTTCTCGACGCCGTCCATGAACGCCGGGAAGGATTCGAACTGGGTCCACTGGTTGTAGGCCGTGCTCACCGGCACGTGGACGTCCACCGACTTCTCAATGGTGGTCACGAAACCTCCTCCTTCATCTTGGTGTCGGAAGGTGAGTACCCGCGTCACGCGCCGTTACACATCCGACATATGTCCATTGAGGACGGTCACGCTGCGTGGTGCACCAATCGCGATCTGCACATCACGAAATCGCCCACAGTGGTCAAACCGCTCTGTGATCCACGTCTCACGAGCGGCATACTGCGCGGTATGTCACACGCCCCAACGAGGAGGCGCTGGTGCTCGAAGCGAACAACCTCGAGGTTGTCTACGACGACGTGATGCTGGTGCTGCGGGGCGTGAGCCTGAAGGTGCCCCGAGGCAAGGTCGTGGCACTCCTGGGTGCCAACGGAGCAGGCAAGACGACGTTGATGAGGGCCTTCAGCGGGCTCCTCGACGTGCACGACGGCAAGGTCACCAAGGGCTCGATCACCCTCGACGGTGAACCGATCCACCGCCTCTCACCGGCGAAGATCGCGGACCGCGGCATCAAGCAGGCGCTGGAGGGCCGCCGCATCCTGGCCGAGCTCACGGTCGAGGAGAACCTCAGGGTCGGCGGGCACGCCAGGCCGAAGAGGCTCAGCCACAACCTCGAACGCTGCTACGAGCTGTTCCCGCGGCTGCAGGAGAGGCGAAGACAGAGCGCGGGCTACCTGTCCGGCGGCGAGCAGCAGATGCTCTCGATCGGCAGGGCGCTGATGTCGGAACCGTCCTACCTGCTGCTGGACGAACCCAGCCTCGGCCTCGCGCCGCTGCTCGTGCAGCAGATCCGCGACCTCGTCGTGAAGATCAACGAACAGGGCACCACGGTCCTGCTGGTCGAGCAGAACGCCAGCATGGCGCTCTCCATCGCCGACCACGGCTACGTGCTGGAGACCGGCAAGGTCGTGATGGACAAGCCGGCGGACGCACTCCTCGCCGACGACGACATCCGCGAGTTCTACCTCGGTCTCGGCACCTCCTCGTTCCGTGCGGTCAAGCACTACAAGCGCAGGAAGCGGTGGTTGTCTTGAGCGTTCTGGAAGTCAGCGAGATCCGGCTCGCGTTCGACGGCGTCATCGCCGTCGACACCGTGTCGTTCACCGTCGAGGAAGGCGAGCTCTTCGCCATCATCGGCCCGAACGGCGCCGGCAAGACGTCCATCTTCAACGTCCTGAGCGGTGTCTACCGGCCGCAACGCGGCACCGTGCGGTTCCACGGCGACGACCTGGTCGGCATGCGCCCGCACAGGATCGCCGCCCGCGGCATGGCCCGCACGTTCCAGAACATCGAGCTGTTCTCCCACCTCACGGTCGTCGACAACCTGATGCTGGGGCGCCACAACCACATGCGGTACGGCGCGCTGTCGGCGTTCCTCTGGCTCGGTAGAGCGCGCAACGAGGAGCTCAAGAACCGGGCCGCGGTCGAGGACGTCATCGACTTCCTGGAACTGGAGCAGTGGCGCCGGTTCCCGGTCGGCCTGCTGCCCTACGGCGTGCAGAAGCGCGTCGAACTCGGCCGTGCGCTCGCCATGGAACCCAAGCTGCTGCTGCTCGACGAGCCGGTCGCCGGCATGAACGTCGAGGAGACCGAGGACATGGCGCGGTTCATCCTCGACGTCCGGGAGGAGCTGAACATCCCGATGATCATGGTCGAGCACGACATGGGCCTGGTCATGGACCTGGCCGACCGCGTGATGGTGATGGACTTCGGCCGCCCGATCCGCACCGGCACACCCGCTGAGGTGCAACAGGATCCGGACGTCATCCGCGCGTACCTGGGCGAGCAGCACAAGAGCGTGACGCCATGACGACGACCGTGGTGACGCGCGTGCGAGACCGCGCTGCCGAGACCCCCGACCAGGTCGCCTTGCGCGCCAAGGACTTCGGCATCTGGCAGGAGGTCACCTGGTCCGGCTACTGGGCGAACGTCGAGCTCGTCGGGCACGCCCTGCTGGCGTTGGGACTCCAGCCGGGCGAACGGGTCGCGATCCACGCCGAGAACCGCCGCGAGTGGCTCTACGCGGACCTCGGCGCGGTCGCCGCGCGGGGCATCACGGTCGGCCTCTACCCGACGAACCCAGCCTCCGAGGTCGCCTACCTCCTGTCGCACTCCGGCGCGCGCATCCTGATCGCCGAGGACCAGGAGCAGGTCGACAAGGCGTTGCTGGTGCTGGAGGACACGCCCGACCTGGAGTGGATCGTCTACCTCGAACCACGCGGGATCAGGGGCCGCTACGACAACCCGAAGCTGATGGCCTGGGACGACTTCCTGGCACTGGGCGCCGCCCACCGCGACGAGTTCGGCGGCGAGCTCGCCGAGCGGATGGCGGCGACCGCGCCCGAGGACGTCATGACGTTGATCTACACGTCCGGGACCACCGGGCCGCCCAAGGGCGCGATGCTCACCGTGGCGAACGTCGAGTTCGCCGTCCACGTGCTGGTGGAGGGCGGCGGTTTCACTTCGCCACCGCCGTCCTCCGCCGACGTCACGCTGTCGTACCTGCCGCTGTGCCACGTCGCCGAGCGCATCTTCACGACGTGGTTCAGCGCGGCGAGCGGCGTGTGCGTCCACTTCGCCGAGTCGATCGAGACGGTGCAGGCGAACCTGCGCGAGGTCCAGCCGACGATCCTGTTCGGCGTCCCACGGATCTGGGAGAAGGTGCTGGCGGGCGTCAAGATCGGCGTCTCCAGCGCGTCCTGGACCAAGCGCACGACCACCCGGTTCTGGTTGCGCAGAGCCGAAAGCATCGGCGAGACGCTGGTGCGGACCGGCGGCAAGCACACCAGCCGAAGCCGGTTGATCTACGCCCTGGGCTGGCTCTTCTGCTTCCGCGCTTTGAAAGCCCGGATCGGCATGCGGCACGTCCGGTACGCCGCCTCGGGTGCCGCGCCGATCGCCCCGGACGTGCTGAAGTTCTTCATGGGCATCGGGGTGCCGATGCACGAGGTCTACGGCATGACCGAGAACACCGCCGTGGCCACCGGGAACCGGCCGGGCCGGGTCAGGCTCGGCACCGTCGGCGAACCGCAGCCCGGCACCGAACTGCGGATCGACGACGAGACCGGCGAGGTGCTCACCAGGCACGGCGGCACGTTCGCCGGCTACTGGCAGGACCCCGAGGCCACCGCGCGGGTCCTGAGCGACGGCTGGCTGCACACCGGCGACGTCGGCGAGTGGGTCGACGGCACGCACGTGAAGATCACCGACCGGATGAAGGACATCATCATCACCGCGGGCGGCAAGAACATCGCGCCGTCCGAGCTGGAGAACGCGCTCAAGACCTCCCCGTACATCAAGGAAGCGGTCGTCATCGGCGACCAGCGCGCGTACCTCGTGGCGTTGATCGGCATCGAGTACGAGACCGTCGGCCACTGGGCGCGGCAACGCAAGATCACCTACACCACCTACCGGGACCTGTCGGAGAAGGCCGAGGTCCTGGAGCTGGTGCAGAAGATCGTGACCGAGACGAACGGGAAGTTCGCCCAGGTCGAGCAGATCAAGAAGTTCCGGATGTTCCCCAAGGAGCTCGACCACGAGGACGGCGAGCTGACCGCGACGCAGAAGGTGAAGAGATCCGCGCTGGGCAAGATGTTCGACGACCTCGTGGAGAGCATGTATGGATGAGTTTCTCCAGTCGTTGATCCGGGGTCTCGGCACCGGGTCGATCTACTCGCTGCTCGCGCTCGGCTTCGTGATCATCTACAAGTCGACGCAGGTGATCAGCTTCGCGCAGCCGGCGTTCATGCTGGCCGGTGCCGTGCTGGTCTCGTACCTCTCGCCCGCGGTGACGTTCGCGGGCGCGGTGGTCGTGGCGGCCGTGGTGATCGCGGTGCTGGCGCTGGGCGTCGAACGCGCGGTGTTGCGGCCGATGGTCGGCAAGCCGGTGTTCGTGGTCGCGATCATCACCATCGGCGTGGACGTCGTGGTCCGGGTCGTCACCAACGCGTTCATCGGTCTCGACGTGCGGCAGGTCGGCGACCCGTGGGGGTTGAACACCGTCGGCTTCCTCGGTGCCGAGGTGCAGCAACGCTATCTGGTGATGATCGCGACGACCGCCGTCGTGACGGGCGTGCTGTTCCTGTTCTTCCGGTACTCGCGGATCGGTCTCGCCATGCGGGCCGTCGCCTACGACCAGGAAGTCGCGCTGGCACAAGGGGTTTCGGTCGGGTCTGTGTTCGCGCTGTCGTGGGCGCTGGCCGGCGGGCTCGCCGCGCTGGCCGGGGTGTTCGTCGCCACGGGTGCCGGGGTCGACCAGCAGCTGTGGATCGTGGCGCTGAAAGCGTTGCCCGCCATCATCATCGGCGGCCTGGAGTCGCTGGGCGGGGCCGTGGTAGGCGGGCTGACGGTCGGGGTCGTCGAGTCGCTCTTCGGCACGTACCAGAACGACTTCGCGCCGTGGCTCGGCCCGAACTTCGGGCTGGTCGCGCCGTACGCGTTGATGCTGCTCGTGTTGCTCGTCAGACCGTACGGACTGTTCGGCAAGAAGGAGGTGGAAAGGCTGTGAAAGGTCGTCCTGAGCTCTACACCTCTTACGGGCAGGACATGGCGTTCCTGAACACGCGTCCCAAGCGCGCGTGGACGGTCGGGCTCGTCGTGTTCGCGCTCATCATGCCGTTCATGATCACCGACGACCTGCTGCAGTTGCTGGCAACGGGGTTCGTGGCGGCGATCGGCGCGATCGGGCTGAACATCGTCACCGGCTACGCGGGCCAGGTCTCGCTGGGCCACGCGTTCTTCCTCGCGATCGGCGCCTACACGGCCGCGGCGTTGTCCGGTCCCGAGACGGGACGGGTGATCGGGTTCGGCATCACCTCGTTGCCGATCTGGCTGCTGGCCGCAGGTCTGGTGGCCGCGTTCTTCGGCGTGCTGGTCGCGCCGGTGGCGGTGCGGTTGCGCGGCCTCTACCTCGCGATCGTGACGCTGGGGCTGGTCTTCCTGGGAGAGCACGTCTTCAAGGAGTGGACGTCGCTCACCGGCGGCCCCGGCATCGGGCGACCGGCGGCGGTTCCCGAGCTCTTCGGGGTGCGGCTGGACCAGAGCAACTCGGTGTTCACCGCCGCACAAATGCTCTACCTGCTGATGTTCGTGCTGCTGGTGATCTTCGGCGTGCTGGCGCGCAACCTCGTGCGGTCGCGGGTCGGGCGGGCGTTCGCGGCGGTACGAGACCGGGATCTGGCCGCGTCGGTCATCGGCGTGGACCTGACGAAGTACAAGGTGCTCGCGTTCGCGGTGTCCTCGTTCTACGCGGGTGTCGCGGGCGCGTTGTTGTTCGTGGTGAACGGGTTCTTCGATCCCGGCTCGTTCAACCTGCTGTTGTCAGTGCAGTACATCGCGATGGTGCTCATCGGCGGCGCGGGCACCATCTCCGGAGCGATCATGGGCGCGCTCTTCATCACTCTGCTGCCACGCATCACCAGGGAACTGCCCGCGGTGCTGCCGTTCATCAGTGGTGACGCGACCGGCGTGATCACGGTCTTCCAGGTGGAGGCCGTGCTCTACGGCGTGCTCATCATCGTGTTCCTCATCGTCGAGCCACGCGGGTTGTTCGGCATCTGGGTCCGCGTCCGCAACTACTGGCGCACCTGGCCGTTCTCGTACTGAGGAGATTCCCCATGCATGGTAAGAGAGTCGCGGTAATTTTCGTGGGGGCGTTAGCCCTGGCATCGTGCCGAGGATCCGACGGCGCGGCGCCGCAGGAGGGCACGGGCGGCATCAAGGTCGACGTCGGCGTCACGTCCGAGGCGTGCCCGAACGCCGTCGACAAGGCCAAGGGCTGCATCTACCTGGGCACCATCTCGGACCTCACCGAGGGCCCGTTCAAGACGCTGGCCGTGCCGATCACCGACTCGCAGAAGGCGTTCTGGAAGCGCGTCAACGACAAGGGCGGCATCGGCGGCTACGAGGTCGACGTCTCCAAGTACGTCAAGGACAACAAGTACAACCCGCAGATCCACAACCAGGTCTACCAGGAGATCAAGGGCAACGTGCTGGCGCTGACCCAGACCCTGGGCTCGCCGACGACCGCCGCGATCCTGCCGGACATGAAGAACACCAAGATGGTCGCGGTGCCGGCGTCGTGGACCTCGTTGTGGGGCTTCGAGGACGGCGTGCTGGAGTCCGGCGCGAACTACTGCGTCGAGTCGATGAACACCGTCGACTACGCCGTCGAGAAGATGGGCGTGAAGTCCGTGATGGCCGTGCACAACGCCGGTGACTACGGTGACGACGCGGCGGCCGGCGCGAAGATCGCGGCGGAGAAGCGCGGGCTGACGTTCGAGAACGTCACCACCCAGGCGGGCCAGGACAACCAGGGCGGCGCGATCGACGCGGTGGTGTCGAAGAAGCCGGACCTGGTCGTGCTGACGACCGGCCCGACGGACGCGGCCGTGATCATCGGCCAGGCCGCGGCCCGCGGCTTCAAGGGTCGCTTCATCGGCACCTCGCCGACGTGGAACCCCGGTCTGCTGAAGTCGCCCGCCGCGCCGGCGATCAAGGCGCTGTACATGCAGTCGGCGCCGTGGAAGTCGTGGAGCACCGAGTCCGTCGGCCACACCGCGATGCGCGCGGCGCTGCCGGGCGTGACGCCGAACGACGGCTACACGGCCGGCTGGGTGTGGGCCTATCCGCTCAAGGCGGCACTCGAGAAGGCCGCTGCCAACAAGGACCTGACGCGGGCCGGTGTGCTGAACGCTGTGAAACAACTCACCTCTGTGGACTACGAGGGGATGCTCCCTTCGGGTGCAGGTAATTTCTCCGCTTCGCCCCAGGACGCACTGTTCCGTCAGTCACTCATCTACCGGCCCGACGACGCGTCCCCGACCGGAGTTTCCCTGGTGGAGGACTTCTTTACCGGTTCAACGGCCAAGGACTTCAAGTTCGACAAGCCGTGCTACCAATGAACCGAACGGGTGATGCCCGACCCTGACAGTCGCGATCTCTGACTAGTGTCGGGGGTGAGCCCCTTAGGAGGTCGTTAGCGGTGTTGTCGTGCGTCGAGGTTCGCCGATCCGCTGGAGGGCTCCGGTTGTTCGTCCGTCCCCCGGCCGCGCTGAGCTGGAACGCGCGGCTGGGGTACGAGCGGGTGTCGGAGTTGCTGGAAGCGATTCGTCAGGTCGAGTCCTGCACGGTGCCGGACGTGGCACTGACGTTCGTGCCCGACCAGCGCACCGGTGAAGCGGTGCTGAAGTGCGAGACGGGAACGGTCGTGCTGGACGCGGGCGAGGTGGCCACGCTGTCCACCGCGTTGCGCGCGCACATGCCGGACCGGATGAGGCCACTCCCGGCCTAGGTCAGTTTTGCCGCAAGCCACTCCGTGCGGGTGCGCCGCGCCCGCACGGAGAGCGCGGCTTCGGGGAAGATCGCGTCGAACCCGTGGAACCCGCCTGCCCAGGTGTGCAGCTCGGCATCGCCACCGGCCGCCCAGATCCGCGAGGCGTAGGCGACGTCCTCGTCCCGGAACACCTCGGCCGTTCCCGTGTCGATGTAGGTGGCGGGTAGGCCGGCCAGGTCGTCGGCCAGAGCCGGTGACACGTAACGGGAAACGGTCGTGCTTTCGCCGAGGACCGAACGCCAGCCGAACTCGTTCATCTCCCGCGTCCACACGCCCGGCTCGCCGGAGTGCTGCCTGCTCGACGTGGAGTCGTTGCGGTGGTCCAGCATCGGGCAGACCAGCACCTGCGCGGTGATCTCCGGGCCGCCGAGGTCGCGGGCCATCAACGTGACTCCAGCAGCTAGTCCGCCACCGGCGCTGATGCCCGCCACGACGAGCTTCTCGGCACCGAGGTTCTCGGCCGTCCACAAGAGACCGCGGTAGCAGTCGTCGACGAGCGTGCTGCCGGTCGCCTCCGGGGCGAGCCGGTGCTCGACGGTGACCACGGCGACGCCGAGCTCCGCGAGCCACTGCAACGGGATGTCGATCTGCGAGAACCGGTCGCCCATCACCATGCCGCCGCCGTGGATCCAGTAGACGCACGCGGTCGGCGTGATCCCCTTGGGGCGGAACACGGTCAGCCCGATCTCGCCGACCGTGACGTCCTCCCGTCCGGCGTCGGTCCGGACCGGTGGCGACGGCATCTGGCGGATCAGCTGGAGCATCTCGGGCGTCAGTTCGGTCGACAGCGGCATGTCGGCGAGGAGGGTGCGCAGTTCGGGGTCGAGGGCGAGGGACATCAGAACGCCGCCTTGCCGCCGACGGGCAGCTCGTCCAGGTACGCGGACTCGCCGTCGAGCAACGTCCCCAGCTTCGCCACCAGCGCCTGCGCCTCATCGCTCGCGAAGAACGCGCGGTGCGCCTCGGCCGTCGTCCAGCCCTCGGTCACGTAGATGACGTCCGGGTTCGCGGTGGACCGGCCGACCAGGAAGACCACGCAGTCGTCGTTGGTGAGCGACGGGGCGTCGAGCAGGAACTCGACGACCTCGTCGCCCTTGCCCTGCCGTGCGGTCAGGGTGGCGTGGAAACCGTGCTGGACGATCATCTGTTCCTACCTCTCGTCGTTCTGGCGATGTCTCAATCAGACCGCCTGAGCTGGGGAGAGGGGAGATCGATGCTGCCGCGCCCTTGCCTGATCCTCCCGGGTCAGCTGATCGGCGCCGGTGAGCTGGCCTCGGGCACCAGGATCGCCGCGCTGCCGGAACCGTCCGCCGGCACCGACCACACGTCGTTCAGCCCGTCCTCGCGCTGCAGCGAGTAGGCGACGGTCCTGTCGTCCACCCACGCGGGCTGGTCGTCGACGCTGCGGGTCTCGGCCAGCTCGGTGATCCTGCGCGTCGCGAGGTCCACGACCGAGACGCGCCAGCCCTTCTGCGGGTCGCCCTCGACCGCCTTCTTGTAGGCGATGCGGGTGCCGTCCGGGGAGAGCGACGGGCACTCGACGTTGTCGAAGTCGGTGAGCGGCTTGACCTTGCGCGCGGCGAAGTCGCCTTCGAGCAGGTAGCGGTGGCCGCCGGTGGACATGGTGGCGTAGAAGCGGTTGTCGTCGGCGGTGAAGGTGACGCCCCAGTAGTTCGTGTCGACCGGGCGCTGCGGCATGCCCTCGACGGTGAACTCCTCCAGCGACGTGACGAGCGTGTCCGTCTTCGTGTCGTAGATGCCGGTGCTGGTGGAGAAACCGTTGGCGGCGTAGGAATGGCCGTCGACGAACAACGTCCAGGCGACCATCCGGCCGCTCGCCGACACCCGCGTGCGGTTCGGGAAACCGGTCAGGGGCACGGTCTTCAGCTCTTCGAGATCGCGGTCGAGCACCGCCAGCTCGCCGGCCTTCAACGCGCCGACCGGCCGCAGGCACGAGATCGTGCCCGCCGCGGAGTACACGCGGTCGCAGTTCTGCGCGGTCACCTCGCGGGATCCGGCGGGATCGGTGCGCGAGACGGTGGAGAGCTTGCCGTTGCTCAGCACCATCAGCCGTGGTCCGCCGCCGGACGGCACGGACTGCGCGGCGTTGTCGGGTGCGGCGCCGGAGAGCGCGGTGTAGCCGGCGGCGACACCGCCGAGCAGCACGGCGGCGGTCAGCGTGATCAGCAGGCGCTTGTTCATGAGCGGCGACGTCCCAGCAGTGCGGCGGTGGCGATCAGGGCGAGGACGACCGCGACGGCGGCGATCCTGGTGGCGGTCTCGGGGCTGGTGAACTGCCACGCGAGACCGAACAGCACGGACGAGCCGAGGTAGGCGAGCGCCTGCCCGCTCTGGATCAGCGCGATCCCGGTGGTGCGCAGGCGTTCCGGCAGCACCGGGCCCGCCAACGCCATCAGCACGCCGTCCGTGCAGGCGTAGAACACGCCGTACAGCAGCACGACCAGCACCAGCAACGGCCAGCCGCCGATCGGCCCGTGCAGCAGCAGGTAGACGCCGGTCAGCGCGCCGTACCCGGCCAGCATCACCTTGAGACGGCCGACGCGGTCGGCCAAAGCGCCCAGCGGTGCGGCGAGCAGCAGGTAGACGAGGCTCGTGCCGACCGCGAGCAGCGGGAACCAGCCGAACGCCAGCCCCTCGCGCTTCTGCAGCAACAGGTACACGAACCCGTCGCCGATCGTGACGAGCCCGAGCAGCGACGCGGCCAGCACGATCTTCCGCACGGCCGGGTCCTTCAGCAGCGCGAGCTTGAGAGGTTCCTTGCGCTCCACCGGTTCCGGCCGGTCGCGCACGTACAGCACGAGCACCAGCACACCGAACGCGGCGATGCAGAAGCTCACCACGAACACGGCGTCGAACGACTGGGCCGACGCGGCGAGCACGGCCATCGCGACGAGCGGCCCGGCGAACGCGCCGATGCCGTCCATCGCCCGGTGCACGCCGAACGCCCGCCCGAGGTCACCGCTCGGCGTCGAGAGCGTGATCAACGCGTCCCGTGGCGCGGTGCGAAGTCCCTTGCCCGCGCGGTCGGCGGTGATCACGACGCCGAGCGCGGTCAGCGAGTTGCCCGCCGCGAGCAGGCCGAGCTTGGCCACGGCGGAGAGCCCGTACCCGAAGCCCGCCACGGCTTTGCGGCGGTTCGTGCGGTCGGCGAGGTAGCCGCCCGCGAGTCTGAGCAGGGTGGTGGCGCCGGTGTAGACGCCGTCGATCAGCCCGTACGCGGCGGGGCTGAGCTGGAGACCGATGACGAGGTACAGCGGCAGGATCGCGGCCACCATCTCCGACGACACGTCGGTGATGAGACTGACCGTGCCGAGCGCGAAGACGTTGCCGCTCAGCCCTTTCCAGTTCGCCGTCTTGGGTTTGTCGATCGTGGACAGGTACATCATCGGCCTCCAGCGGCTAGCCGTCAGTGACAGTTGGTGGTGCCGCTGTCGGTGTAGGTCTTGCCCGCCTCGGGGACGAACTGCCAGTCGAAGCTGTTGCTGTGCAGCGTCAGCTTCAGCACGCCGCGGGTGCCGGTGTTGCGGGCCTCGCTGTTGGGCCTGATCGTGCCGAAGCCGTACGCGCCCGCGCCGCCCATGCCCGCGACGAACGACCGGATGCCACGCGAGTTGTCCAGCGCACCGCTGGGGTTCTGCGGGGCGAACCGCTCGTACTGGTGGTTGTGCCCGGTGACGACGACGTCCGCGTTGTAGTCGTACAGGGCCTGGAACAACGGCCGGGTGGCCGTCGAGGGCGCGTGGTTGGCACCGCTGGTGAACAGCGGGTGGTGCCAGTACGCGGCCGTGCACGGCTTCGTGCTCGCCGCCAGGTCCTGACGCAGCCACTGCTCCTGCGCGCTGCCCGCCGACATGCTGATGTTCGAGTTCAGCGACACGATGTGCCAGTTGCCGAGGTCGTAGGAGTAGTAACCCCGGCCGGACGGCCCGGCCTGCGCGCCGAAGTAGTTGTAGTACCCCGTGGCGCCACTGGTGTTGTAGTCGTGGTTGCCGGGCGAAGGCTTCGTGCGCGCCTTGTGCCGGCCCCACGTCGGTTCGTAGTAGTTGGCGAACTCCGAGGCGGTGCCGTTGGTGTAGACGTTGTCGCCGGTCGTCCAGACGGTGCCCTGGATGTTGTCCAGCAACGCGGCCGTGGCGGTGTCACCCGAACCCGAGTCGGCGATGTCGCCCGCGCCGACCCACACCGGGTCGCCGGGAGGCGGCGTCGTGCCGTCGGTGACCACGAGCTGAGGTGCCGTCGTGGAACCGGACTCGCGCGAGTCGTAGTCGGCGCCGTCCGAGCTGCTCGACGTGATGCCGATGCTGTACGTGCCGTTGCCGGTGACGTAGCTCGACACGTCGACCTCGTACCAGGCGTTGCGCACGACCGAGCCGATCGACCCGAGCGTGGCGCCGTCGATCGCGGGCTGGTTGTTCCAGGTGACCGCGGTCTCGGTCCAGCTGACGTTGGACATCGCCCGGAACGTGCCGCCGTTCGGGCTCTCCGCGCCGGAGACGTCGTCGGTGTGGATGCGCAGCTTGGCGTTGCTGACGCCGCCCGAGATGCCGGAGACCGTGAACTTGAGGAACGTCCGCTTGACCGGCGAGTTGTCGATGCCGAGCTGGCCGGACGTGCCGAAGTTCGTGCCCGTGGACCCGTTGTCGACGTAGGTGTCGGCGGTGGGGGTGAACGTGGTGGTGGCAGCGTGAGCTGCGGTGGAGGCGGTGAGAGTGGCCGCCGTGACGATGACGGTGGAGAGCACGGCTATGGGAGCCCTGCGACGTGACATGCCTGTCCTTGTGGTGGTGGGCGGACATGGGCCGTCGGGAAGGGTAGAGCCGAATCGTTCGGTGCCTGATGTTCGTTCGGCGGCGGTTGGGTGAACGGCGAGCGAATGACGTTATTGCGGTATTTCCGCGTGCGTCCGGCACTCCGTCACTACATGGGAGTCGAGGTCTGCGACCCTCGCTGGCTCACCGCCGTGCCCGGAGCCGAGCTCGTGGTCGCGCTGGACGAGGTCGCGGTGCACGCCGCCGAGGGGCATCGGGTGACGGTGCTGATCGACCTGGTGCCCGACAACGTTGCCATGCTGCGTGGACTGGCCACGGAAGCGGTCGGGGAAGGCGCGCGGAAGGTGCGGGTGCGGCCGCACGGCGTGGATCGCGTCGATCTCGTCTACGCGGCGGTGGAACTGGGGCGTGTGGCCGAGGACGACGCCGTGGAGGTGCAGTTCGACGTCACGTCCGCGGCGTTGCTGCGCGCCGACCCCTCCGCGTTCGTGCGGGCGGATCCGTTGGTGGTGCTGGAGGACGGGACCGTGGTGCCGATCTGCGCCGGGCTCGCGGAGTACGCGCTGGGACGGCTGGGGTCACTCGACGAGCTGCTGGAGGAGTGGGATCCCGAGCCCGTCCGCGACCTCTGCCGGGTGGCGCTGACGCGGGCGCTGGCCGACACCGGGCCTCTCGTGTCGTGGTACGAGCACCTCACCCGGACCGCAGCTGAGATGCGGGGCGGGTGTTGATCACCAGGTCTTCTGTGACGCCGCATTCCTCCGCTCGCGCGCAGCCGTAGTTCAGCCAGTCGAGCTGGCCGGGTGCGTGCGCGTCGCTGTCGATGGAGAAGGTGCAGCCGGCGTCGACGGCGAGGCTGAGCAGCCTTCGCGGCGGGTCGAGGCGTTCCGGCCTGGAATTGATCTCCACGGCCGTGCCGTGCTCGGCGCAGGCTTCGAAGACCCTGGCCGCGTCGAACTGCGACTCCGGCCTGCCCTTGCCCACGACCAGACGTCCGGTGCAGTGGCCGAGGATGTCGACGTGCGGGTTCTTCACCGCGTTGATCATGCGCCTGGTCATGTCGGCCCTGGGCATCTTGAGTTTCGAGTGGACGCTCGCGACGACGACGTCCAGGCGTGCCAGCAGGTCCTCGTCCTGGTCCAGGCCGCCGTCGTCGAGGATGTCGACCTCGATGCCGGTGAGGATCACGAACGGTGCCAGTTCCTCGTTGAGTGCTGCGATGACTTCCAGCTGCTTCTCGAGCCGCTCCCTGGTCAGTCCATTCGCGACGGTCAGGCGCGGGGAGTGGTCGGTCAGGACCATGAACTCGTGGCCGAGGTCGCGGGCCGCCTCCGCCATGTCCCTGATGGGGCTGCCGCCGTCGGACCAGTCGGAGTGCACGTGGCAGTCGCCCCTGAGCTTCGACCGCATCTCCTCGCCGCCGGTGATGTCGACGTGCCGGAGCTTCGCGAGGTAGGCGGGTTCGCGGTTGGCCAGCGCGTCCACGACCACGCCCGCGGTCGACTTGCCGACGCCCTTGAGATCGGTGAGCGTACCGAGCTTCGCGCGTTTCTCGACGTCGGCGGGATCCAGGTCGGCGAGGACGGCGGCCGCGTTGCGGAACGCCTGGACGCGGTAGGTCGGCTCGCCCGCCCGTTCCAGGTGGAAGGCCACCTGCTTCAACGCCTTGACCGGATCCATACCCCTTCCTACCCCATCGGACGGGTGCGTGCGCTGCGTACGGGGTTCCGCGACAGATAAGCGTTCGGCGTTGGGGCAGCCGGTTCGCGTCGCATAGCTTCGGGCCGTGATGGAACTTGTGCCGCTTGGTGTCCTGACCGCTCAGTTGCGGAAGCCTCACCGGTTGCCGAGGACGCCGGCCGGTGATCGGTTCGTGTATGAGGTGGAGTCTGGGACGTTCGCCGGGGAACGGCTCTCCGGCGTGATGTGTGGGACGTCCTCCGCGGACTGGTTGACCGTCGGGCCGGACGGGATCGCCACCCTCGACGTGCGTTCGTTGCTGCGCACTCATGACGACGCCTTGGTGTATCTGCACTACTCGGGGCGGGTTGACGTCTCCGGTGGGTTCGGCGCGCCGTTGTACGCGGCGCCGTTGTTCGAGACCGGGGACGATCGGTACCGCTGGTTGAACCGGGTGCAGGCGGTGTCCAAGGGGGCGCTGGACGGCCTTGTGCTGACCTACGAGGTGTGCGAGGTGCGGTGACCTGGGTCAGCGTTGTTGCATGGCGTCCAGGGCCCTTGCCAGTTCCAGTCGTGAGGAGACGTGCAGCTTCGCGTAGACGCGGGACAGGTAGACCTCGATCGTGCGCGGGCTGTAGTGCAGGGCTGCGGCTATGTCCCGGTTGCGCATGCCCTGTTGCACCAGGCGGGCCACGTTTTCCTCGGCCGTGGTGAGCAGGCCCGGGGTTTTGGAACGGGCTCTGGGCACCTTCGCGCCCAGCGCTCGCAGGTGGTTGCCTGCTTGGCGCCGTAGGCCGTGTGCGCCCAGGCGTTGGAACGTGATGTAGGCCTCCGTCAGGGCTTGCACTTCGCCCAGTGCCAGTTGGGCTCTTGCCTTTTCGAACTCCAGGCCGCCCTGGGCCGCTTCCGCGGCGGCTGCCCGGAGGTGGTCCTGGTCGTTGCGGACCACGCCGGTGATGCGGGCGATGGTGGTGCGGGACCACGGGGAGACTCGGGTGGGGGCTACCTCGGTCAGGCGGGCCAGGGTGTCGTGGGCTGCTTTCGTGTTGCCCTGGTCCAGGTCCAGTTCGATCATGCGGGCTGCCAGGAGGCAGGAGTACGGGGCTTCCAGGTCTTCGCCGATGCTCGCCCTGAGCAGGTCGTAGGCGGCGAGCTGGTCGCCTTTGGCTATCAGGTGTTCTGCCTGGGCCGCCGCGTGCAGGCGGGAGATGTTCGTCGAACGCGGGGGTGGGAGGGCGGCCAGGCGGGCGGCCACGTCCAGTTCGCCTCGCCAGGTCCTGATGGACAGTTCGATGGCCTGCAGGGCGCCCTGGGCCTGGTCCGCCTGGGAGGCGGCCATGTCGGGGAGGTAGCGGCCGATGTTGTCCAGGGCCGCGTCCCAGTGGCCGCCCAGCCAGTCGAGGGTCACCCGGGTGGCCTGGCGTTCCGCCCGGAAGCTGTGCGCGCCGGTTCTGGTGGCGAGGTCCTCTGCCCGGCGGTAGCGCCAGTCGGCGTCGTGGACGAGGCCTGCCAGCGCGGTGATCGAGGCGCAGACGGAGAGGGCCTGGAGTTCCAGCATCAGGTGGCCGGCGCTGTGGGCCAGGGCCTGGTCGGCGTGCTCGACGGTTCTGTCGTGCTGGAACAGGAACGAGGTGAGCAGCGCCAGGTGCTCGTGGACGATCACGCCCTCGGCCGGGGAGGTGATCGGGAGGGACGGCAGGCGGGCCGCCTCGGCGAGTGCCTCGGGGTAGCGGTTGTTGTAGACGAGCAGGACGGCTCGCTGGGCCTGCAGGGACGTCGGGGTGGAGCCCGCGGCCACCTCGGCGTCGGCGAGGGCCAGGGCCTCCGCGGTGCGGCCCACGGAGAAGAGGGACGAGATCGTCGCGGTGGCCACGCGGGTGCGTTCCTGACCGGGGCCCAGGGATTTCAGCGCGGCGAGGCCAGGGTCGACGGCCAGGGCGGGGCGGGAGGCGCGCGCCAGGATCCGGCATTGCAACGCCAGCAACGGGATGCGGTCCTGGGCGTTGACCGGCAGCAGTTGCAGGGCTCTCGCGCAGAGGGCGGCGGCGGTCTCCGGGGCCGAGGTGCGGGCCTCGGTGGCGGCCTCGGTCAGGACGGCGACTGCTCGGTGGTCACCGGGGGCGGCTGACTCGGCGAGGTGCCAGGCCAGCTGGAGGAGGTCCACCGGGAGGTGGTGGGCGCGGTCGTCGAGCAGCCGCGCCGAGATCAGGGAGTGCAGGTGACGGCGCTGGGCCGGGCCCAGTTCCTGGTAGAGGGCCTCGCCCACGAGGGCGTGCGAGAAGCGGTAGCCGGTGTCGTCGTGGATCACGATGCCGGCGTGCAGCAACGCGTCGAACGCCTCGGCGACGGTGGGCTCCGGCAGCGACGACACCCTGGCCAGCAGGGGGATCTGATCGAGGCGCACCCGGCGGAACACGGCGACGGCCCGTGCCACGAGCCGGGTGTCGTTCTCCAGCGGCGCCACCCGGCGCAGCAGGGCCTCGCCGCGGGTCAGGCGGATGGCGTCCGGGGAGACGGCGAGGCGGGCGCGGTTGTCGTCGACGGTGAGCAGGTTCAGCTCGCGCAGCGAGCGGGCGATCTCCGTGACGAAGAACGGGTTGCCGTCCGAGCGGTGCAGCACCTCGCGGGCCAGGCCCTCGTCGACCGCGGTGTCCAGGAAGGACTCCACCACGCGGGTCACCTCCGCGCCGGTCAGCGGAGGCAGGACCAGGTGGGTCACCTCGGCGTGCTCCTCCACGCGGTCCAGCAGCCCGGGGTCGGCGGAACGGCTCGTGGTGACGAGGACCAGCGGGGCGGCGGTCAGGCGGCGCAGCACCAGCGTCAGCAAGGAGAGCGAGTCGTCGTCGGCGTGGTCCAGGTCGTCGACCAGCACCGCGGCCGGGCGCGCGGCCGTCAGCGCGGTCAGCAGGCGGACGACCTGGTCGCAGGCCCTGCCGAACCACGTGCCGGAGTCCTCGCCCGTGATCTCCAGCGCCGCCAGCGCCTCGGCGCGCGCACGCTCGGCGGGCAGCGAGCGGACCAGCGCCGTGATCGTGCCGTACGGGATGCGCTTGCCCAGCACGTCCGACGCCGAGGTGAGCACGGCGCACTGCTCGTCGCGCAGGCGGCGGGCGATCTCGGTCAGCAGCGAGGTCTTGCCGATGCCCGGTTCGCCGCTGATCCCGATCACGGCCAGCCCGGTCGCGGGGGAGCCGGCGGCGCAGGCCAGCACCGTGCGCAGCTCCTGGTCGCGGCCAACTAGCGGCGTGCCGGCGATGACGGGCCTCCTGCTGGGTCGGGCTGACCCGAGTCTTCCACGCGTTAGGCGTTGAGGCTTCCCTACTGATGCGTGGCCGCGTCCGGTGGTGGTCTGATGGCCCCCGCCGTCCGAGGAGGATCAATGACGATCCAGGGAAGCTGTGCACCGCGGTTCGCCGAGGTGCGCGAGGAGTTCGAACGCAACTTCGCCGAACGGGACGAGGCCGGCGCGTCCGTGCACGTGACGCTCGACGGCGAACCCGTCGTGGACCTGTGGGGCGGTGTCGCCGACCCGGTGAGCGGGCGGCCCTGGTCCGAGGAGACCGTCGTGCACGTGTGGTCGTGCACCAAGGGCGCCACCGCCCTCGCCGCGCACGTCCTCGCCTCGCGCGGCGAGCTCGACCTCGACGCGCCGGTCGTCCGCTACTGGCCCGAGTACGGCGCCGAGGGCAAGGACGCGACGCTCGTGCGGCACGTGCTGGCGCACCAGGCAGGCCTGCCCGCCGTCACCTCGCCGCTGCCCGCCGGGGCGTTCTACGACTGGAACCTCATGACCACGACGCTCGCCGCGCAACGGCCGTTGTGGGAACCGGGCACGCGGCACGGCTACCACGGGCTGACGTTCGGGTTCCTCGTCGGCGAGATCGTGCGGCGGGTCAGCGGCCTGTCGCTCGGGCGGTTCTTCGAGAAGGAGGTGTCCGGGCCGCTCGGCCTCGACTTCTGGCTGGGCCTGCCGGAGGACCTCGAACCCCACGTCGCCCCCACCATCCCGGTCGACCCGACGCGGCCGGGGGTGTTGCTGCCGTCGTTGTTCGTCACCGCGCTCACGCGACCGGAGTCCGTGCCAGGCTTGATGCTGCTCAACAACGGCGGCTACATGATGCCCGGCGAGTCCGACTCGCGCGCCGCCCACGCCGCCGAGATGGGCGCGATCGGCGGCATCTCCAACGCCAGGGGCCTCGCCGGCCTCTACCGGCCGCTCGCGCTCGGCGGCGCGTACCAGGGCGTGCGGCTGGTCGAGGAGTCCCAGCTCCCGCTGATGTCGGACGTCGCGGTCGCCGGGATGGACGCGGTGGTCATGGTGCCGTCGCGGTTCGCGCTCGGCTTCCAGAAGGCCACCGACAACCGCTACCTGCCGCCCAACGACCGCGAAGGGCTGCTGCTGCCGGAAGAAGCGTTCGGGCACAACGGAATGGGCGGCTCGCTCGGGTTCGCCGACCCGAAGGCGCGGCTGTCGTTCGGGTACGCCATGAACCGGCAGGGACCGGGGCTCGGCATCAACGAACGCGGACAGTCCCTTGTGGACGCCGTGTACCGGGCGCTGGGCTGATCGGGCACTGAGCTGATCGGGCTCTGGGCTGATCGGGCTCTGGGCTAGCCGGGCGGCACGACGCGGCCGAGCCGTTTGCGCACTCCCTCTTCCTGGTAGCGCGCAACGGTTTCGGCCAGCTGCTCGCAGGCGCGCTCGATCGCCCGCTTCGCCTCGTTGCGCTCGCTGGTGATCGCGGAGAGGATCAGCCCGGTCAACGCCACCGAGCCGTTGAACGCCTGCAACACCATCATGGTCATCAGCACCGTGCTCGCGGAGAAGTGGCCACCGGCCGCCGACATCACCGCCGCCACGGAGATGATCGCCGTACACGGGGCCGCGATCGCGTGCTGGAACCGCAACGCCGCCCAGATCAGCATCGGGAACACCAGGAACAGCAGCCGCGCGCCCGACGTCGTCACGACCGACGCGACCGCGGCCGTCAGCACCAGCAGCACCACCGCCTCGGCCAGCCGGGCGGGCGGGGCTCGCCATTGGCGGGGCAGCGTCAGCAGCAACGGCGCGAACACCAGCACGCCCATCGCGTCCCCGGTCCACCACACCGACATCACGGCCGGCACGTCCCGCCACGCGATCACCCCGCCGATCCGCAACGCCAGCGTGCCGACCAGCGCGCTCACCAGCATCGCGCCCAGCGCGCCCGCGAACACGAGCAGCAGCGCGTCCTTCAGCCGGTCGATCGCCGGGCGGAAACCGAAGCGGGTCAGCAGGTACCAGGCGAGCAGCGGCGCCGCGGTGTTGCCCGCGGTGATCAGCACCGCCGAGAACAGCGGCGCGGTCAGCGAGACGTTGGCGGCGAACGCGCCGAGCGCGACGCCCGGCCAGATCCGGTGCCCGAACATCAGCAACGCCGCCACGGAGATCCCCGTCGGCAGCCACAGTGGAGTCACCTGACCCTGCACGAGGGCCAGGACCAGGCCGACCTGCGCGGTCGCGAAGTACGCGAGCGCGACGACGGCGATCGTG
Organism: Lentzea sp. CA-135723; assembly: GCF_050936595.1. NCBI lineage: Bacteria > Bacillati > Actinomycetota > Actinomycetes > Pseudonocardiales > Pseudonocardiaceae > Lentzea > Lentzea sp. CA-135723. Next base: position 393,094 of record NZ_JBNJMK010000002.1, read on the forward strand.
GCGACGGTCCGGAGTGCGGCGTTCACCGCCACATGCTGCACCCGTGCACACACGATGGCCATAGCCCGTGACCGGCCGTACCCACCTGGACTCACCCCGTTCGTCTTAGCTGTTGTGGAAGCCGCACTACAGCCCTGCGCCGCACACCGGTGAGATGGACGGCATGCGCACAGCCGAGGTCGCCGACGAGATCCGGGTGGAGGACGGCGGGCGCCGCGTGGTCGTCATCGCGGGCCGCGTGTGCCTGCCGGTCTCCGCGGGCGTCACCGACGACCAGGCGCTGACCCTCGCCAGAGCCGGCACGACGGCGTGGCACCTCCTCCGCACGTGTGCCCACATGCGCCCGGACGAGTCGATCGTGGTGCACGACGCGATGAGCGAGGTCGGTGCCATCGCGGTCCAGCTCGCCCGCGGGTTCGCGGCCGGGCGGGTGATCGCGACCGAGTCCACTCAGGCCCGCCGTCGCCAGGCCGTCCGACTCGGCGCCGACGTCGCCGTCGACTCCGGCCGAGACGGTCTGACTGCCCGGTTGGTCGCCGCGAACGAGGGCGAACAGGTCGATGTCGCGCTCGATCCCGGTGGCGCGCTCACCTCCTCGCTGGACGCGCTCGCGCCGTTCGGCAGGGTGGTCTGCTACGGCCCTGACCAGGACGAATCCGTCAGGCTGACCGGTCTGCTCAGCGGTTCGCGGGCGATCATCGGATTTCGCTTCGACGACACCCTCGACCAGCCCGGCATGGTCGCCAGAGCTGTCAGTGAGCTGTTCGGGTTGACCTCGGCCGGCCGCTTGCGTCCGATGGCAGACAGCTAGTACTCGTTGGTAACAAGCCGATAAGGGGACCCATGAGGACCGTGTTCACGACCTGCCCGCTCTGCGAAGCCACGTGCGGGCTGGAACTGACGGTCGAGGGCGACCGCATCACGAAGGTGCGCGGCGACCGCGAGGACGAGTTCAGCAAGGGGTTCCTCTGCCCCAAGGGCGCCTCGCTCGGCACGCTCGACGCCGACCCGGACCGGCTGCGCGCGCCGCTGGTCAAGCGCGACGGCGAGTTCCACGAGGTGAGCTGGGAGGAGGCGTTCGCGTACATCGACGAACGCCTGAAGGACTTCCCCGACCGCAACGCCGTCGCCCTGTACCTCGGCAACCCCGTCGCGCACTCGCTGGCCGGCGGCCTCTACGCCGGGCCGCTGCGCAAGGCGCTCGGCAGCCGCAACATCTTCTCCGCCAGCACCGTCGACCAGATGCCCAAGCACGTCCAGGTCGGCCACATGTTCGGCGGCATCTTCTCCATCCCCGTGCCGGACATCGACCGCACCGACTTCATGCTGGTGCTGGGCGCCGACCCGTACGCGTCCAACGGCAGCCTGTGGACGGTGCCGGACGCGCCGGGCCGCTTCAAGGCGTTGCAGAAGCGCGGCGGGACGTTCGTCGTGGTCGACCCGCGCCGCAGCCGCACGGCCGCGGCGGCCGACCAGCACGTCGTGATCCGGCCGGGCACCGACGTGTTCCTGCTGCTGGCGTTGATCCACGAGCTGTTCGCGCAGGACCTGGTGGACCTCAAGGACCTCGCGGACCACGTCACCGACCACACGGCGATCCGCGCGCACGTCGAGCCGTTCAGCCCCGAGGCCGTGCAGGAACGCACCGGCGTCGACGCGGCCACGATCCGCGCGCTGGCGGCCCGGCTCGCCCACGCCGAACGCGCCGCCGTCTACGGCCGCATCGGCACGACCACCGTCGAGTTCGGCACGGTCGCGTCCTGGGCGGTCGACGTCCTCAACGTCCTCACCGGCAACCTCGACCGGCCCGGTGGCGTGATGTGGCCGCTGCCCGCGCACCTGAACCGCGGCACGGGCAGCGGCAAGGGGTTCGGCGTCGGCCGCTGGCACAGCCGCGTGGCGGGCCACCCCGAGGTGATGGGGGAGTACCCGGCCGTCACGCTGGTCGACGAGATCGAGACGCCCGGTGCCGGCCAGGTGCGCGCGCTGTTCACGATCGGCGGCAACCCCGCGCTGTCGTTGCCGAACTCCGCCCGCGTGACCGCCGCGCTGTCCTCTTTGGACTTCATGGTCAGCGTCGACCCGTACCTCAACGAGACCACCCGGCACGCCGACGTCATCCTGCCGACGCCGCCGCCGTCTCGCCGCGTCCACTACGACATCGCGTTCCTCAACCACTCCGTGCGCAACGTCGTGAAGTACTCGCGCGCCGCGATCCCGCTGGAGGAGGGCAGGGTCGACGAGACGGACATCTTCTTCCGCCTCATCACGATCTTCTCCGGCATGGGCCCGGCCGCCGACCTCGACGCCATCGCCGCGTTCCAGCTGAACGACCTCAGGAAGAAGGCGGGCGTCGACTTCGAACCGGACGGCGAGACGCGCGAGGAACGCCTGCTGGACCTCAAGCTCCGCACCGGCGCGTACGGGCTGAGCCTCAAGCAGCTGCTGGACAACCCGCACGGCATCGACCTCGGCCCGCTCACCCCGCGCCTGCCGGAGATCCTCCGCACGCCGTCCGGCAAGGTCGAGCTCACCCCGGAGCCGATCGTCGCCGACCTGCCGCGCGTGCGGGAGGCGTTGGAGAACCCCGAGACCGGGATGGTCCTCGTCGGCCGCCGGCACCTGCGCACCAACAACTCCTGGATGCACAACGTGCCCGCGCTGGTGAAGGGCAAGCCGTTGTGCACGCTCCTGGTCAACCCCGGCGACGCCGACCGCCTCGGCCTCGCGGACGGGAAACCCGCCCAGGTCACCTCGCGCGTCGGCGAGGTCGAGGTGCTGGTCGAGATCACCGCGGACATCGCGCCCGGCGTCGTGTCCATGCCGCACGGCTGGGGCCACGACCAGCCCGGCACCCGGCTCACCGTCGCGAGCGAGCACGCCGGGGTGAACGTGAACCTGCTGACCGACGACCTCCGCCTCGACCCGCTCTCGGGCACCGCCGTCCTGAACGGCACCCGCGTGCAGGTCGTGCCCGTCTGAAGAACCCTCCCAGCGCCTCCAGGAGCCGCCATGACCGCCGGAGTCACCAGCCCCAACGCGGTGCAAGCCGTCCGCCGCATAGCCGACCTGCCGTTCCTCGCGGAGCAGGCGCACGGCGACGCGGTGGCATGGCGGTTCAAGCGGGACGGACGGTGGCACGAGCAGACCTACGCCGAGGTCGCCGAGGTGGTGCTGGACCTCGCGTCCGGGTTCGTCCACGCCGGACTGAAGGCGGGCGACCGGGTCTGCGTGCTCGCGAACACCCGTCCGGAGTGGACGGCCGTCGAGCTCGCGGTGCTCGCGGCGGGCGGCATCGTCGTGCCGATCTACCCGTCGAGCACGTCCGAGGAGATCGCCTGGGTCGTCGGCGACTCCGGCGCGTCGATCGTGGTGGCGGAGAACGAGGAGCAGTGCGTCAAGGTCGAGGTCGTCGCCCGGGAGCTCCCCGAGCTGCGCACGGTCTTCTCGATCGACCCCGCCGGTGACCGCCCGCGCGTCGCCGAGGTCCAGGACACCGGCCGCACGTCACCGCTCGCCGCCGTGCTGGACTCCCGCCGCGCGGCGATCAGGCCGGAAGACCCGAGCCTGATCATCTACACCTCGGGCACCACCGGGCCGCCCAAGGGCTGCGTGCTGACGAGCTCGAACTGGGTCGCGCTGTGCCGGGTCGCGGAGGAGACCCGGATGGACGCGATGACCGACACGGTCTACCTGTTCCTGCCGATGGCGCACGTCTTCGCGCAGATCATCATGTTCGGCACGATGTACCGGGGCGGCACGCTCGCGTACTTCGGCGGCGACATGAAGGCGATCGTGCCCGAGCTGGCCGAGGTGAAGCCGACGTTCCTGCCGTCGGTGCCGCGGATCTTCGAGAAGATCTACACCTTCGTCACCTCCAGCGTGCCCGCCGAGCAGCTCGAGCAGGCCGTCGCGCTCGGCCTGGAGGTGCGCCGCCGGCGTGCCGCGGGCGAGGCGGTGCCACCGGAGATGGCGGCGGCGTTCGAGCAGGTCGACGCGTTGTTCGCGAACGTCCGCGCGGTGTTCGGCGGCCGGCTCGTGCAGGCGCTGTCCGGCGCCGCGCCGATCTCCGCGGAGGTGCTCCAGTTCTTCCACGCGGCCGGCGTGCCGGTGCTGGAGGGCTACGGCATGACCGAGTCCACCGCCGTCGGCACGATCAACACCCTGGACCGCTTCAAGATCGGTTCGGTCGGCGCGTCCGGCATCGCGGGCCTGGAGATGAGGGTGGCCGAGGACGGCGAACTGCTCATGCGCGGCCCCCACGTCTTCGCGGGCTACTGGCGCAACGACGAGGCCACCGCGGCCACGTTGCAGGACGGCTGGCTGCACACCGGCGACCTGGGCGAGATCGACGAGGACGGGTTCGTCACGATCACCGGGCGAAAGAAGGACATCATCATCACCGCGGGCGGCAAGAACATCGCGCCGGCGAACGTCGAGAACGTGCTGCGCCAGTCCCGCTGGATCTCGCACGCCGTGCTGTTCGGCGACCGCAAGCCGTACTGCGTGGCGCTGATCACACTCGACGCGGACGAGATCGTGCCGTGGGCGGCACAGCGCGGCTTGCCGTCCGACCTCGAATCGTTGGTGGGTCACCCGGACGTGCGAACGCTCGTCCAGGAAGTTGTTGACGAAGCGAACTCGCACTTCGCCAGTGTTTCCCAAGTGAAGAAGTTCGTGCTGCTCACCCGTGATCTGTCACAGGAGGACGGGGAGCTGACTCCGACGTTGAAGGTCAAACGCGCGGTTGTGCACCGAGTTCACTCTGCGTTGTACGAAGGGCTCTACGAGTAACCCGTACGTACGAGAAATCCAAAAACAGGTACATCCACCCTGGCGCATTTCTTCCGGTCAGGGCAGAGTGGGACACCAAGCGGCGCTAGGCCCCCTCCCCCCTCGGGCCCAGCCGCTTCGCGGCCCCGGCTCAAGGCGTACTCCCCCCAGACGCCCAGCCGGGGCCGCCTTGCATTCCAGGCAGGTCTGGACCGCGGGTCACTTTGTTTCGAAACTTCTCGTTTTGAAACAAAGTGACCCGTTGTCAATTCGCCACTACTTGCGGGGAGGAGTGGTCGTGCCGCGCACGATGAGTTGCGTCTCGGCCACTATCTGCGGCACCTCGGTGTTGTCCGAGTCGAGCCAGTCGAGCAACAGGTTCACCGCCGTGCGCCCTGCCTGGGCGACCGGCATCGCCACTGTCGTCAAAGCGGGGGAGCACAAAGACGCGTACGTGAGGTCGTCGAACCCCGTCACGGACACGTCGCCCGGTACCGAGATGCCCCGGTCGCGCAGCCGGGCCAGCACGCCCAGCGCCATGATGTCGTTGTAGGCGACGATCGCCGTCGTGTCGGCCGCCACCGCGAGGTCCGCCGCCTGCAGGCCGCCCTCGTAGCGCGGCGCGAACGGCCCGAGGTCGACCAGGTCCACCTCGTGCTTCGCGACCGCCTTCATCAGCCCACGCCGGCGTTCCTGGTTGGACCACGACGTGCGCGGCCCGTTGAGGTAGGCGATCCGGTGGTGCCCCAGCGCCACGAGGTGGTCGATGATCGCGTGCATGCCGCCCGCCGAGTCCATCAACGCGGCGGGCACGCCGGGCAGCCGCCGGTTCAGCAGCACCAGCGACGTGGCCCCGGCCATCTCGTAGATCTGCGAGTCCTCGAGGCCCGGCGCGCACAGCACGACGCCGTCGACCTGCTTGGCCATCGCGTGCACGAGCTTGGCCTCGGTGACCGGGTCCTCGTCGCTGTCCGCCACGAACACCGCGTAGTCGGCCTGCACGGCCCGCGCCTGCACGGCCTTCAGCACGCCGGTGAAGAACGGGTTGTCGAGGTCGGGCACGACGATGCCGATGTTGCCCGTCTTGCCCGTGATGAGCCCGCGCGCGGCCCTGTTCGGCTGGTAGCCGAGCTCGGTCGCGGCGGCCAGCACGCGTGCTCTGGTCTCCGGCCGCACCAGCTCCGGGGACGTCAGCGCACGCGAAACGGTGGCGACCGACACGTGCGCCCTGCGGGCCACGTCGCGGATCGTGACTGCCACTTGTACCTCACCCTCAACAGCCGGTTGAACCAATCATGACGGGTCGTCTGTTAAGTGGGGTCTTTGAGGCGGGTGACGAGCTGCGTCGGGTTCACGAACCGCAGCGCGACGACCAGCAGCACCAGCATCGACCCCGTGTAGATCACCGCCATCGAGTCGACCATCTGCTGCGGCCTGATCCCCGCTGACGACATGGCCTCGTACAGCGACACCACCAGGGTCTGGCTGGTCGGACCGGCCGTGAGGAACGTCAGCTCGAACATGCCCACCGTCCTCACCAGCACCAGGATCGACGCAGCCAGCACGCCGGGCACCAGCAGCGGTGCCAGGACGCGGGTGAAGAGCGCGAACGTCGACGCCCCGCACATCCGCGCCGCCGACTCGACCTTCGTGTCGATCTGCTCGATGAACGGGGTCATCGTCAGCACCACGAACGGCACGGCCGGCACGAGGTTCGCCGCGATCACGCCCGCCATGCTGCCCGCGAGGCCGAACTTGTAGAGCACCGTGGCGAGCGGGATGCCGTACGTCATCGGCGGCATCAGGATCGGCAGCAGGAACAGCACGCTCAGCACCTTCTTGCCGGGGAAGTCGCGCCGCGCCAGCGCGTACGCCGCCGGGACTCCGATGAGGACGGAGACCGCGACGACCGACAGCGCCACCTGGAACGTCACCACCAGCACGTCCAGCAGCCGGTAGTCGCGCCACGCCTCGCCGTACCACTTGCCGGTGTAGCCGCCGGGCAGCCACGTGCCGAACCACGTCTCCGCGAACGAGTTCGTCACGACGGCGCCGACGACGCCGACCAGGTTCAGCAGGAAGAACGCCAGTGCGCCCCAGGTCAGCCACACCAGGGGCCGGGCGGTGAGCCTCATCCCTTGCCTCCCGTCGCGCCGCGGTACAGGGTCGTGCGCCAGAGCAGCACCACACCGATGACGACCAGCATCACCAGCGCCATCAGCATCGCGATCGCCGAACCCATCGCGAAGTCGTTGTCCCGCAACGCCGTCTCGTAGGCGGCGATCGACATCACGTGCGTCTCGCCCGCCGGGTCGCCGACCATCACCGCGGACGGGAACACGCTGAACGCCAGCACGAAGCTCAGGCAGAACGTCACCGCGAGACCGGGCGCGAGCAACGGCATGGTGATCGTCCGGAACCGCTGCCGCCGCGACGCGCCCAGCGTGGCCGCCGCCTGCTCCAGCGTCGGGTCGATGCCGGACAGGTACGACAGGGTCAGCAGGAACGCGAACGGGAACCCGGTGATGACCAGGCTGAACAGCACGCCCCAGTAGTTGTGCGTGAGCCTCGCCGGCTCGTCCGCGCCCAGCGCGAGCCAGACGCGGTTGAACCAGCCGGTGGGGCCGAAGAACGCGAGCAGTCCCTCGGCCGTCAGCACCGTGCCGAGCGTGATCGGCACGACCAGCACGGTCGTCAGCGCCCGCTTGCCCCGGAACCGGCCGCGCATCCGGAACGCGATCGGGATCGACGCCAGCACGTTGAAGAGCGCGGCCGGGAGCCCGAGCCGCAACGTGATCCACACCGTCTCGGCCAGGTAGTCGTCGGAGAAGAACGTGGTGTAGTTCCGGAGCGGGTTGCCGCCGCCCTTGGGCTGGAACGACAACTGCAACCCGTACAGGAACGGGTAGACGAACAGCAGCACCACGAACACCGCGCCCGGCAGCAACAGCCAGAGCACCCGGTCGACGCCCTTCTCGGCGAGCCGGTGCCGCACCGACGCGCGTTCCGCAGTCGTCGTCACGAGAACACCAGCACGCGGTCGACGGGCACCTCCACCGTGATCGTGTCGCCCGGTGCGAGCCGGGAGCCGGTCCGGACGTGCAACCGGGTGCCGTCGCGCAGCCGTGCCTCGACCGCCTGCTCGCGCCCGTGGTACTCGACGATCTCGACCACGGCTTCGAGCACGTTCTCGCCGGACCCGCCGACCACGAAGTCCTCCGGCCGCACCGCCGCCACCGCCTGCGTCCCGAGGATCTCGCGCTTCACCCCGGCGAGCCGTACGCCGTCTCCGGTGTGGACGGTCGCGCGTTCGCCGTCCTGAGAGGTCACCGACACCGGGATGATGTTGCGGTACCCCATGAACGCGGCCACGTGCCGGTTCACCGGATGCGCGTACACCTCCTCCGGCGACCCGACCTGCTGCACCTCGCCGAGGCGCAGGACCACGAGGCGGTCGGCGAGGGCCAGCGCCTCCTCCTGGTCGTGCGTGACGTAGACGGTGGTGAGCCCGAGCGACTGGTGCAGCCGCCGGATCTCCGTGCGCATCTCCAGCCGCAGCGAGGCGTCCAGGTTGGACAGCGGCTCGTCCATCAGCACCAGCGGCGGTTCGAGCACGATCGCGCGGGCGATCGCGACCCGTTGCTGCTGGCCGCCGCTCAGCTGGGCCGGGAACCTGTGCTGGTGCTCCTCCAGCTGGACGAGCCGCACGGCCTCGTCCACGCGGCGGGCGATCTCGGCCTTCGCCAGCCGTCGCATGGAGAGCCCGAACGCGATGTTGCGCCGCACCGACATGTGCGGGAACAGCGCGTAGTTCTGGAACACCATGCCGAATCCGCGTTTCTCGGGTGGCAGGTCGTCGATCCGCCTGCCGTCCAGGGTGATCCGGCCGCCGGTCAGCGGCAGCAGGCCCGCCAGGCAGTTCAGCGCCGTCGACTTCCCGCAGCCCGACGGCCCGAGCAACGCCACGAACTCGCCGCCCTTGATCGTGAGATCCACGTCCCGCAACGCGACGGTGTCCCCGAACGCGCGCCGCACGTGGTCCAGGTGCAGTTCGGCGAACCTCATTTCCTGCCGATCTCGCGGTCCCACCGCTGGAACGCCTTCACCTGCTGGGCGGCCGGCAGCGACTGCTCCTTCGGGTTCTTCTCGATCAGCGCGTCGTACTCGGGCCGCCCGAACTTCGCGATGGCGTCGCGCGACTCCTGCGGCGCCATGTCGAGCGTGACGCCCTTGACCGCGGGGCCCGGGTAGAAGTAGCCCTTGTCGTAGGCCTTCGCCTGCTGCTGCGGTTCCAGCATGAACTTGATCAGCGCGAGGTTCGCCGACAGCACGTCCGCGCTGACCCCCTTGGGGATCACGGCGTAGTGCGCGTCCGTGACCCAGTGGAAGTCCTTGAAGGTCGCGATCTTCATACCCGCCGGCACGGTGCCGAGCACGCGCGGGTTGATGTCCCAGCCGGTGGTCGAGGCGACCATCCACGACGTGCCGTTCGCGAGGTTCTTCATCACGTCCGTGGTGCCGCCGGGGTAGCTGTCGACGTACTGGCCGAGCTCCTCCAGGTACGCCCAGGTCTTGTCCCAGCCGTTCTCCGGGTCCTTGGGATCCTTGTCCCCCAGCAGGTACGGCAGCCCCATCAGGAACGTCCGGCCGGGCCCGGAGTTCGCGGGCCGCGCGTACTGGAACTTCCCGGGGTTGGCGCGGGCCCACGCCAGCAGGTCGGCGGGGGAGCTGGGTGGCGACGGCACCTTCGCCGGGTCGTACTCCAGCAGCGGTCCCGCCGGGTAGTAGGTGATCGCGACGCCCTGGTTCTGCGCGAGCTTCTGCATTTCGCCGGCCGCCGGCAGGTACACGTCCTCCAGTTTCGGCAGCCTCGCCGAATATTCGGGGAGCAGCTGGAGGACGAGTTTCTGGTCGATCACGCTCGCGAGCCCGTCCGTTCCGGTGAGCACGAGGTGGGTCTGCGAGGTGCCCGAGTTCTGCTCCGCCTTGAGCTTGCCGGGCATGTCCGGCGCGGTCGCCTTGGTGGCGTTCACCTTCGACACGACGTCGGGGTGCGACCGCACGAAGTCGTCGATCATGCCCTGCGTGAGCTGCAGGTTGCCGGCCACGTCGAGCACGTTCAGCTCGACCGGTCTCGACGGCTTGTCCGGGACGGCGGCAGGGGCGTTCTGCGCCTGCGGGGCCTCCGGCGCACCACACGCCGCGACGACCAACAGGGTGGGGATGACGAGCTGCAACTTCCTTGTCCAGCGCATCTCACGGCTCCCTAACTGACTCTGGACCTGGCGCGCGAAAACGTTTACGGTTTTTCTGTAACACCAGTACACCCGCCGCCGGGTCGAACGCAACGCCGCCGCCGCACATCCCGTTCCCAACGAAAGTGGGAGGCTTCTGTGGCACCCCGTTCACGGCGGTCGCCGGCGAGAACCGGCGTCCTGGCCACCGCACTCGCGGTGGCGGTGAGCTCGCTCGTCTCCGCCGCTCCGCAGGCCGTCGCCGCGGATGTCCTGCTGTCCCAAGGCAAACCGGCGACCGAGTCGGCGTCCGGCGGCGCGAACTACGCACCGCGGTTCGCCGTCGACGGCGACTCCGCGACGCGCTGGGCCAGCAAGTCCAACACCGATCCTGCCTGGATCCGGGTGGACCTCGGCGCGTCCGCGACCATCAGCAGGGTCCGGCTGCAGTGGGACCTCTCGTGCGCCAAGGCGTACCGCGTCGAGACGTCGGAGAACGACTCGGCGTGGACGTCGATCCACACGACGGCGGACGGCAAGGGCGGCGTCGAGGACCTGGCGGTCTCCGGTCGTGGCCGGTACGTCCGCGTCTACGGCACCTCGCGCTGCCGCACGGGTTCGTCGTACGGCTACTCCCTGCAGGAGTTCCAGGTCTTCGGCAACACCGGCCCCGCCGACGCTGAACCTCCTTCCGCGCCAACCGGTCTCGTCGCGTCGGACGTGAAGCCGGACTCGGCGAAGCTGACCTGGGAGCCGTCGACCGACAACGTCGCGGTGACGTCGTACGAGATCTACAACCTGGGCCAGTTCGTGAAGTCCGTGCCCGCCGCGACCTCCACGGTGGTGGAGGGGCTGAAGCCGAACACCACCTACGGCTTCTACGTCAACGCGAAGGACGCGGCGGGCAACATCTCGCAGGCCTCCAACACGGTGGAGTTCAGGACCCCGCCCGCCCAGGAGGACCCGACCCCGCCGACCGCGCCGCGCAACCTGCGTTCCACCGGCGTCACGGCGAACTCGGTCTCGCTGGCCTGGGACGCGTCGACCGACAACATCGGCGTGACGCGCTACGAGATCTACACCGGCGCGACCAAGGTCGGTGACGCGATGGGCACCTCCGCCACGATCGGCGGCCGCAGCGCGAACACCGAGTACACCTTCACGGTCAAGGCCTTCGACGCCGCCGGCAACGTCTCACCCGTCTCGAACGCGCTGACCGCGAAGACCCGTTCCGGCGGCGACCAGGTCGGTGCCGTCACGCAGGTCGCGACCGACAACGACGTGCCGTGGGGCCTCGCGTTCCTGCCCAACGGCGACGGCGTCTACTCCCGCCGCGACGCGCAGGACATCATCAGGATCACCCCGTCCGGCACGAAGACCACCCTGGGCAAGGTCCCCGGCGTCTCCGGCACCAACGGCGAGGGCGGCCTGCTCGGCATTGAACTCTCTCCGACGTTCGCCAGCGACGGCCTGATCTACGTCTACCACACGGCTTCCGGCGACAACCGGATCGTGCGCGCCAAGGTCGAGGGCAACACCCTCACCGGCTGGACGACGTTGCTGACCGGCATCCCGCGCAACAAGTTCCACAACGGCGGCCGCCTGCGCTTCGGCGCCGACGGCAAGCTCTACGCGGGCACCGGCGACGGCCAGAACGGCAACAACGCCCAGAACAGGCAGAACCTCGGCGGCAAGGTGCTGCGCCTCAACCCCGACGGCTCCGCACCCACCGACAACCCCTTCTTCAGCGAGGGCGGCAACGCGCGCTACGTCTGGACCTACGGCCACCGCAACGTCCAGGGCCTCGCCGTGGACTCGCAGGGCCGCATGTGGCAGGCGGAGCTCGGCAACTCGAACATGGACGAGGTCAACCTCCTGCAGAAGGGCGGCAACTACGGCTGGCCGTCGTGCGAGGGCACCTCGGGTTCGTGCGGCGGGTACGTGGCCCCGAAGAAGACCTTCTCGGTCGGCTCCGCCTCACCGTCCGGCCTCGCGATCGTGAACGACGTGCTGTTCCTGGCCGCGTTGCGCGGGGAACGCCTGTACCGCATGCAGATCAGCGGTTCGTCGGTCGGCACGACGACGTCGCACTTCCAGGGCACCTACGGCAGGCTCCGCACCCCGGAGCCCGCGCCGGACGGGTCGCTGTGGGTCACGACGTCCAACGGGGACAAGGACTCCACGGCGGGCAACAGCTCGACGAGGATCCTGAAGGTGGCGCTCAACTAGCCGCCGGTAGGAAAGAGACGGCCCCTGGGTGCGCGCTCACCCAGGGGTTTTCTCCTTGCGCAGGCCGTCCAGCAGCAGCGCGACCAGCCGGCGCGGGTCGTACCGAGGATCGTCGTCCCGCCCGATGCACAGGTTCCCGATCCCGCGCATCAGCTCGAACGGCGTGACGTCGTCCCGGATCTCCCCGGCCTCCACCGCGGCGTCGAGCAACGACCCGGCCACCGGCCCGAGCCGGTCGAGGAAGTACGCGTGCAGCGACTGGAACCCACTGCTGTCCGACCGAAGTGGACAGCAGTGCGGGCCCGGCTTCCGCGCACGCCTCCACCTGGTGCCGGTAGACGGCCACGACCAGGTCCGCGCGGGTGGGGAAGTGGCGGTAGGTCTGCTCGTTGCGCACGGCGTCTGCTCGCTTGCGTGGTGGCACGCGAACTCCCCTCGGTTGACAAAGCGGAACAGCGCTCCGTATCGTTCCGGAACGTCGCTCCGCTTGACCTGGGAAGCGTACCCGAAGGGAAACCCGATGACCGTCTTCACGGTGAGCCCCGTCGTGCTCGAGACCCCCGGCCGGCCCGTTGACCTGCAGCTGAAGGTCTCCGCGCCGACCGAGGGCGCCGACCTGCCGATCCTGTTGCTGTCGCACGGCCAGGGCTACTCGAACCACCTGTCCTCGCTGAACGGTTACGCGCCGCTCGCGAACCACTGGGCCGAGCAGGGCTTCGTGGTGCTCCAGCCGACGCACCTGAGCAGCCGCAGCCTGAACCTGCCCGCGACCACGCCCGGCGCGCCGCTGTTCTGGCGCGAGAGGGCCGAGGACATGTCCGCGATCCTCGACCGGCTCGACGAGGTCGAGAAGGCCGTGCCGCAGCTGCAGAACCGCTGGAACCGCACCAAGGTCGCCGTCGTCGGCCACTCCATGGGCGGCCACACCGCGAGCCTGCTGCTGGGCATGCGCACGGAGGACACCAGCCTGAAGGACGAGCGGATCAAGGCGGGGGTGCTGCTCGGCTCGACCGGCCGCGGTGACGCCGTCACCGACGTGGTGAAGGAGAACTACTCCTTCATGCAGAGCACGGACTTCAGCGCGATGACCACGCCCGCGCTGGTCGTCGCCGGTGACGCCGACGCGTCCGCGCACCTCACCACCATGGGCCCGGACTGGCACGCCGATCCGTACCACCTCGCGCCCGGCGAGAAGGTGCTGCTCACGTTGTTCGGTGCCGAGCACGGGTTCGGCGGCGTCAGCGGGTACGACGTCGCCGAGACCACGGACGAGAACCCGCAACGGGTCGCGGACGTGCAACGGCTCACCACGGCGTACCTGCGCACGCAGCTGCACGGCACGAATGACTGGGACACCGTGGAGATCACCGACGGCCGCGTCGAGTCGAAGGGCTAGTGGTGTGGCTCCGCAACCTGCTGAGCCCTCCGCACTAGTGCGCGTTCGGTTCGGGGTTGTGCCCCGGCCGTGACAGGAACTCGAAGTCGCAGCCCTCGTCGGCCTGCGTGATGTGCTCGTAGTAAAAAGCGCCGTACCCGCGTTCGAACTTCGGCGGCGGCGATGTCCACGCGTCCCGGCGCCGCGCCATCTCCTCGTCGGAGATCTCTACGCGCAACACCCGCGCCTCGACGTCCAGCGTCACGAGGTCGCCGTCGCGCACCAACGCCAGCGGCCCGCCGATGTGCGCCTCCGGTGCGACGTGCAGAACGCAAGCACCGTAAGAAGTTCCGCTCATCCGCGCGTCCGACACGCGCACCATGTCCCGGACGCCCTCGCGCAGCAGCTTGTCCGGGATCGGCAGCATCCCGTATTCCGGCATGCCGGGCCCGCCCTTGGGTCCGCCACCGGCCAGCACGATCACCGAGTCCTTCGTGACGTCCAGCGACGGCGAGTTGATCCGTGCCTGCAGGTCCTTGTAGCCGTGGAAGACCACGGCGGGCCCGGTGTGCCGCCACAGCGCGGGATCAGCCGCCACGTACTTGATCACCGCCCCGTCGGGAGCCAGGTTGCCCCGCAGCACAGCCAGCCCACCCTCGGCGGAAATCGGGTCGTCCAGGGCACGGATCACCGCGGAGTCGTACACCTCGGCGCCTTCGAGGTCCTCGCCGAACGTCCGGCCGGTGACCGTGATCCGCTTGAGGTGCAACGACTCCCGCAACCGCGACAGCAACCCCCGCAGCCCGCCCGCGTAGTAGAAGTCCTCCATCAGGTGCGACCCGGCGGGCTGCACCGACGCCAGCACAGGCACTTCCCGCGACAACCGGTCGAAGTCGTCCAAAGACAGGGGGATCTGCGACCGCCCGGCCATCGCGATCAGGTGGATGTACGAGTTCGTGGACCCGCCCAGCGCCAGCACGGTCCGGATCGCGTCCTCGTACGCCTCCGCGGACAGCACGTCGCCGATCGTCAGCCCTTCACGCACCATCTCGACCGCGCGCATCCCGGATGCCGCCGCCATCCGGTGGTGCGCCGAGTCGACGGCCGGAATCGAGGACGCCCCTGGCAACGTCAGCCCGAGCGCCTCGGCCGCGGCGGTCATCGTCGACGCCGTGCCCATCGTCATGCACGTGCCGGGGGAGCGGGCCAGCCCGGACTGGATCTCCGACCAGTCACCCGACGAGATCGTGCCCGCGCGCTTCTCGTCCCAGAACCGCCACATGTCCGTGCCGGACGCGAGGTGCTCGCCCCGCCAGTGCCCGCGCAGCATCGGCCCGGCCGGCACGAACACCGTGGGCAGTCCAGCGGAAGCCGCCCCCATCAGCAACGCGGGAGTCGTCTTGTCGCAGCCGCCCATCAGCACGCACCCGTCGACCGGGTAGGACCGCAGGATCTCCTCGGTCTCCATCGACAGCATGTTCCGGTACAGCATCGGCGTCGGCTTCTGGTACGTCTCCGACAGCGTGGACACGGGGAACTCCAGGGGAAAGCCGCCCGCCTCCCACACCCCGCGCTCGACCTGCCCGGCCCGTTCCCGCAGGTGCATGTGGCACGGGTTGATCCCGCTCCACGTGTTGAGGATCGCGATCACCGGCTTGCCGAGGTGCTCGGACGCGTTCAGGCCGAGCTGCCGCATGCGCGCGTTGTGCGAGAACGCCCGCAACCCCTCACCCTCGAACCACTCCGCGCTGCGCAACCTCACAGCAGACTCCACGAGTTCAGCAGCACGCCCACGGCGGACCGATCGGCCTCGGACAGCACCGAGGCGGGCGGCCGCACGTCCCGCCGGCACAACCCCAGCTGTGCCAACGCTTCCTTCACCACCGACACGTTGTTCGCGGACTCACCGGCGGCCCGCAGCTCCTCGAACCCGCGGAGGAACTCCCAGAACTCCATCGCCGCACCGAACTCACCCGCCCGCAGGCACCGGAACATCTGCACCGACAACTGCGGTGCCACGTTCGCGAGGCCCGAGGTGAACCCGGACGCCCCGACCGCGAAGTACCCCGGCGCGGACAGCTCGGCGAGCCCGGCGATCCACGTCAGCCGTTCCAGTCCGGCGTCGCGCGCCACCGACGCGAACCGCACCGGGTCCGGCACCGCGTACTTCACCCCGACGACGTTCGGGCACGCGTCGGCCAGAGCCGCGATCTGCGCGCCACCGATCCGCGGGTTCCGCACGTACAGCACGACGCTCAGCTCGGGCACCGCGGCAGCGACGGCCCGGTGGTAGTCCACCCAGCCGTCCAGCGACACGTACGGGTGCACCGGCTGGTGGATCATGATCCCGGACGCCCCCGCCCGGTCGGCGAACCGCGCCCCGGCCACGGCGGACGCCACGTCGTGCCCCACCCCGGCGACCACGGACGCCCGGTCCCCGACGGTGTCGACGGTGATCTCCACGGCGCGTTCGGTCTCGGCCGCGGACAACGTGTAGAACTCGCTCGTGTTGCCGTTCGGCGTGACGACCGAGATCCCGCCCTCGGCCATCCGGTCCAGCACGGCCGCGTAGCTCTTCTCGTCCACGGCCCCGTCGGCGTCGAACGGCGTGACGGTGATCGCCACGACGGACGCCAGCTGCTCGGTCAGGTCATCGAACGACATCGGGAAGCTCCTCGGCGAGCCGGTCGGCGAACGTGCGGAGGTGGCGGCGCAGCAGATCGGCCGCGGCCTCGCCGTGGCCCTCCTCGGCGGTGGTGAGGATCGCCCGGTGCTCGGCGTCCTCGGCCTCCCACGTCGGGCGCAGCCCCCAGCCGGCGGCGGTGACGAGCGCGGCCTGGTCGTGCAGGCCGTCCAGGATGCGGATCATCAACGGGTTGCCGCAGCCCGCGTACAACGCGCGGTGGAACCGGCGGTTCGCGAGGTTGCGCACCGCCAGGTCCTCGGTGTCGTCCAGCGCGGCCCTGGCCTCGGCGAAGTCGGCGCCACGGGCAACGGCCCTGCTCAGCGCCTCGGGTTCCAGCAAGAGCCGCACGTCGTAGACGGACGTGACCAGCTCGGCGTCGACCGTGCGGACCGTCGCCCCCTTGTACGGGCTCATCACGACGAGCCCCGACCCGGCGAGCGTCTTGAGCGCCTCGCGCACGGGCGTCTTCGAGACGGCGAGAGACGAGGCGAGATCACTTTCGACGAGAGCCTGACCCGGCCTCAGTTTTCCATAAAGAATCGCTTCTTTGATCGATTCCAGAACAAAGTCGGTGCGGGACGCCGGAAGGGCTCCAGCCCGGTCATACATCATATATGAGAGCGTAGGAGCAGGTAGAAGGCTCGTCAACCGTCTTGTGTGTGCTGCGCAACGTCCCTGTATCTGCGTTGAACCAACTTCCTCGACGGCTCGTTTTGAAGGTGTTGGTCACCGCTGCCCGCGGGACTGGAGAAGGAGAAATTTGAGTGCATCGTTCCGCGTAACCGTGTCCATAGCCGCGTCCGCCAGCGCATGGCACCGAACGTCCTGGGCACCAACGAGTTGAACGAGAACGACATGCTGATGGAAGAACTGCCACCGGAGGCCGCGCTCGACGGGCCTCCACCCGACATGGACCACCTGTTGCAACGCACGCTCGGGACGGTCCGCCAAGAGAGACATCAGGCCGTGCGCCGCCGTGGGCGCATCACGGCCCTGTCGTCGACCCTGATGGTCGCCGGCGTCCTCGCCGGGGGCGTCTGGATGGGCCAGGGCATGGGGGTCGGCGGCACCACCGACGCGGTCCTGCAGGGGACCTCGGCGGCGGGCGCGCACATGGCCGTGCAGGTCACCGACACCGAGGGCGGGCTGAGGCTCGTCGCCACCGTCGCCGGGATGCAGGACGGGGAAGCCTGCTGGCTGGTCGTGCACACGAAGGACGGCCGGACCTTCACCGCCGGCTCGTGGAGGGCGCACGACGGTGAGGTCACGCTGAACGGGTCCGCGCTGGTGCGGGCAGGGGACGTCGCCGGGGTCAGCGTCGTCAACCACGACCGCCTTCCGCTGGTGACCGCGAAGTAGCGGCGTGGCCCCGCCGCCCCGCCGCCACGCCCCGGAAAGCCGGGGTCGGTCCTCGGCCGGGCATTCGCTCGGCCGAGTGATTTGACCCCCTGCGTGGCCGATGTCAACATTCGGACATGCCCCCTCCCGCCGTCCGGCCCGTCGCCCGCCGCGGTGTCGCGGGCGAGGCCGCCGACCGGATCAGGGACGCCATCCTGGCCGGTGAGCTGGCCGCCGGCACCGCGCTGAAAGAGGTCGAGCTCGCGAGCGTGCTGGGCGTGAGCCGCGGGTCCGTGCGCGAGGGCCTGGTCGTGCTGGAGAGCGAGGGCCTCGTCGTCTCCGAGTGGCACCGCGGCACGTGGGTGCGCGAGCTGACGCCCGAGGACGTCGACGAGCTCTACACCCTGCGGACCTCGCTGGACGTCCTCGCGATGCGCACCGCGGCCGCGAAGGCGCCCGATCTCGGCCCGGTCGACGAGGTCGTCAGGGCAATGAAAGATGCCCGCACGGACGCCGAACGGGTCGCTCTCGACATGCGGTTCCACGACGCCGTCTACGCTGCGACCGGGCACCGGCGGCTCCGCGAGGCGTGGCGGGCGATCCGCTGCCAGGTGCACCTCTTCCTGCTCGCGAGGGTCGCCGACGACCCCACCTACCAGGACCTCGTCGTTCCGGAGCACGCCGGTCTCGCGGCCGTGCTGCGCGCGGGCGACCCGGTCGCGGCGGGGTGTGCGGCGGAGGAACACCTGCGCGGGTCGTACGTGAAACTGGTGGAGAAGCGGTGACCGGTCGTATTGAGACAGGGCACTTTGGTTCGCCCGATCGGATTGGCAGGCTGTAACCGTGGCCCGGAACAAACCGGCGACCGTGGCGGTCGCGGTGGTGGCCGTCCTCGTGGTCGTGGGTTCGGCGGTCTTGCTGCGCGGCACCTCGAACGGCGCGCCGTCCGCCGAGCACTACGTGAGCGAACTCGACCAGGTGATCACCGAACCGAAGACGCCGAACGTCGTGATCAGGTGCGGTGTCAACGAGGAACGCCACCTCAACGCGGACAACCCGGTCGTCTCGCCCGGCATCCCGTTCGGCGCGCACCACACGCACGAGTACGTCGGCAACCGCTCCGCGGACGCGATGTCGACCGACGAGTCCCTCGCGGCCGCGACCACGACGTGCGAGAACGACGACCTCTCCACCTACTACTGGCCGGTGCTGCGGCTGACCGACGGCGCGGGCCACGACGCGCACGCCGACGGCGGCGGCCTGCACGGCAACACCGGCGAGGTGCTCGCCCCGAAGAGCGTCGAGATCCGCTACGACGGCAGCCCCACGAGCGACGTGCTGCCGATGCCGAGGTTCCTGCGGCTCATCACCGGCGACCCGGCCGCGTTCACCAACGACTACGGCCCGAACACGCGCGCCCGCTGGGGCTGCTCGGACCGGCCCGGCCGGTACACGACGAAGTACCCGCTCTGTGGAAGCGCGACCACCTTGCGCACCTACGACTTCGGCAGCTGCTGGGACGGCAACAACAAGGACAGCGCCTCGCACCGCACGCACGTCGTGTTCCCGCTGGCCGGGGGCAACTGCCCGGCGAAGACCTTTCCCATCCCGCGGCTGCACGTCACCGTGGGCTACGACATCCCCGCAGGTAGGCCGTTCGCGATCGACTCCTTCAAGGAGGAGCTGCGGGACCCGGCGACCGACCACGGGATGGCCATCAACGCCATGCCGGAGGCGCGCATGGCGGAGCTGGTCGGGTACCTCAACCGGTCCCGCTAACATCCGGCGTCTCTTTTTAGTTGAAACCCGTTGAACCGAAGCTCTCTGCCGCTCGTGTGACGGCTGAGGTCTTGAACAGGACGCCCGCACGAGGTGTTCGCGGGCGGGGAGGAGTGGGTGGATGGCGGCTTTGTTCTCCCGCAAACGGGAGACCGCGGCCGACGAGGCGCTGATCCGATCGCTCTACGAGGAGCACGGTCGGGCTCTGCTGGCCTACGCGACGCGGTTGACCGGTGATCGGGCGGCTGCCGAGGACGTGGTCCAGGAGACCCTGGTCCGAGCGTGGCGCCATCCCGACGCCCTCGTGAACGGCAAGGGATCGGTGCGCGGTTGGTTGCTGACCGTGGCGCGCAACATCGTCACGGACCGTGTGCGTGCGAAGGCGGCACGCCCGCAGGAGGTGGCCGAGTCCCCGGCGACGCCCCCCATCGAGCGCGACCACGCTGACCAGGTGGTTGACTCGGTGGTGGTGCTCGAAGCGCTCGACCGGCTCTCTTCCGACCACCGCGACGTGCTGATGGAGATCTACTTCCGAGGCCGGAGCGTGACGGAGGCGGCGGAGGCGCTGGGAGTGCCACCTGGCACAGTGAAGTCGAGATCGTATTACGCGTTGCGAGCCTTGAGGGAGACCTTCGGAGGTCAGAAGGTCGCACTGAAGGGGGTGGCTGGATGACGACGCAGCACGACCCGCAGCTGCTCGGTGCTTACGTTCTCGGAGCACTCGACGAGCAGGAGGTGCGCGAGATGGACGAGCACCTGGCGTCCTGCCCCGAATGCACGCGTGAACTCGGCGAGCTCCGCGACATGGAGGCGTTCCTCGGCGAGGTGCCTCCGGAGTTCGCGATGGACGGCCCGCCCGAGGGCGGTGACCTGCTGTTGCAGCGCACGCTCCGCCAGGTGCGCACGGAACGGGGCGGCGTCGCGAAACGCCGTCAGTTCGCGCTCGGTGCCGCGGCGGCCGTGGTGGCCGCGGTGGTGCTCGGAGCCGGAGTCTTCGTCGGCAAGGCCACGTCGCCCGATGCGACCACGGCCCTTCCCACTCCGACGGTGGCACCGGACCCGAGTGGCACGAAGCTCGCCACGTTCACCGACCCGGCGACCAAGGCGTCGATGACCGTGAAGGTCGTCCCCGCCGCCGGCTGGGTGCGGACGAACATGGCGATCAGCGGCATCCCCGAGGGCGAGAAGTGCCGGATCTTCGTCGTGGCGAAGGACGGCAGCCGCCAGGAGGCCGGCTCGTGGGTGGTGTCCAAGAAGGGCGCCGCCGAGGGCACGAACCTGGACGGATCAGCGCTCGTCGCCCCCGCGGACGTGAAGTCCGTGGTGGTCGAGAACTTCGACGGCAAGAAGTTCGTCGAGGTGCCGGTCCAGGCGTGATCACGGGAAATGGGGCCGTCCTCCCGGGACGGCCCCATTGTCTTCTTCCCATGTCCTCTCACCTGTTCGTCGGCGACCACTGCTGGAACCAGTCCGGTGGCACCGTGCGCTGGGCGCTCGAGGTGATCGCCGACCACCTGACGCACCCCGAGGCCGTCGCCGAGCTGAGAGGGTTCTCCGTCGGCCTGATCTTCGTGGAGGACTTCGGGCGCAGCTTCGGCCCCGAGGTCGCCGAGCAGATCGTGGAGATCATCCGCACGAGGATCCGCCCGGCGGCGCAGGCCGAACCGGAGGGTGCGGCGCGCGACTACACCGTGCGGGTCGCGGACGAGCTCGTCGAGATGGCGAACCAGTGGCGCGGCTTCGCGATCGAGGCCGGCGAAGCGTGATCGCGAGTCCGTCCTTTCGGGACGGCCCCTTCTCTCACGGCCTGAGCACGACCTTGCCCGCGGTGGCCCTGGACTCCAGCGCCTCGTGCGCCTTCGCGGCGTCCGCGAGCGCGAACGGCGGGTGCACCGCCGGCACGAACCGGCCGCTCGCCAGCCCCTCCATCGACTCGTCCTCCAGCGCGCGCAACCCGCGCCGCATCAGGTTCGGTCCCAACGCGACAGTCGCGGTGAGACTGTTGGCGAACAACGCCTCGGTGCTGATCGGCGTCGAGCTCCCCGACGCCCAGCCGTAGATGATCTGCCGGCCACCCGGCCCGAGTGTTCCGAGAGCCTGCGCGCCCGCCTCGCCGCCCACCCCGTCCAGCACGACCGTCATGTCCTTGAGCCCGTCCGCCCAACCCGGCCGGGTGTAGTCGATGGCGGCGTCGGCGCCGTTGTCCATCACCAGGTCGAGCTTGCCGGCGCTCGCGAGTCCGACGACCCGCGCGCCGACGTTGCGCGCCTCCTGCACGAACAACGTCCCCATGCCCCCGGCCGCGGACAGCACGAGCACGACGTCGTCCTCGGTGAGCTTGGCCGCGTCGAGCACCCCTACGACCGTGCGCCCGGTGCCGATCATCGCGACCGCCGCCTCGAACGACACGGCGTCGGGCAGCGCGTGCAGCGCGCCGACGTTCGCCACCGCGAGTTCCGAGTAGCCGCCGCCCGCCGTGCCGAGGTGCGCGACGACCCGGCGGCCGAGCCAGTCCGGTGCCACGTCCTGGCCGAGTGCCGTGACGACACCGGCCACCTCGCGGCCCGGCGTTGTCGGGAACTCGACGGGCCCGAACGCGCCCTTGCGGATGGTGGTGTCGACGAGGTGGACGCCGGCGGCGGCCACGGTGACGCGGACCTGGCCCGCCGTGGGCTCCGGGTCGGGGACCTCTTCGAAGAGCAGGTTCTCCGCCGGGCCGAACTCGTACTGCCGAATCGCGAACATGCGGCTGACGCTACGAACTCCACCTAACTGGAGGTCAATCGAGTGGCGGGTAGTGGCACGAGTGTGTTAAAAACACAGTTGTGTGGAAAACCGTCATCGCGAGCCTGCTCCTGGTCACCTCGGCGCCCGTGGCGTCGGCGGCCGGACCCGAGCAGGTGCCGCACGTCGTCGCGGCGCATCACCGCGGCCTGGGGGACGGCATCGGGTACGGGCAGGCGAAGGCGCACCTCTGCGACCTCGCGAAGCTGTTCACCGACTTCGCCGCCGATCCCCAGTTCAGGGACCTGGAACGCCGGAAGGTGGTCGAGGGGATCGTCGCCCAGCCCCCGCCGATCGGCCCGACGAAGCAGGTCCGCGACCTGTTCGCCGGGTACGTGCAGGGCTACAACCGTTACGTGGCGCGGAATCCGGGCTGTGGCGCGCGGCCGATCACCGAGGCCGAGCTCTACCGGTTCAACCACGTGGCGTTCAACGAGGGCGTCTTCCGGGCGTACGAAGGCATCTGGCCGTCGCCGCCCGAGGAGGTGAAGGAGCGGGGCAGCAACACGATCGCCGTTGGTTCGAGGGGTACCAGCGGAGGTCGTGGCGTGCTGCTGGGGAACCCGCACGTGCCGTGGCGCGGCATGGTGTCGTTCTGGCACGCCCGGCTCACCATCCCGGGCGAGGTCGACGTCGACGGCGTCACCGTGCTCGGCATCCCGGTCGTGTTCAACGGCTACAACCGCGGCGTCGCGTGGTCGGCCACGGTGTCGACGGCGTCGAGCTACACGCTCACGAAGCTGGAGCTGGTCGACCGGCACACCTACCTGGTCGACGGGAAGCCGGAGAAGATGATCGACCGCGGCACGCACTGGGACACCCGCTACGGCCCGGTCACCAGGCTGCTCCGCACCAACCCGCACCTCACCGGCCACGAGATGACGCCGCTGCCGTGGACCGGCACCGAGGCCTACGCCGTCACCGACCTCGCGGCGGACCGGCTGGCGACGCTGAACTCGGCCGCGACCTTCCTGGAGGCGCGCACCACCGCCGACCTCAAGGCGGGGCTGGACCGGTTCGGCGGCACGGTGCGCACCAACATCGTCGCGGCCGACCGGCGCGGGCAGACGCTCTACGCCGGCATCCAGGTGGTGCCGGACGTGCGCGGCGACTGCGTGGTGGACCACGAGTTCCTGCGCCGCACCGGTGTCGCGATCGTCGACGGCACGCGGTCGGCCTGCCGGGCAGGGTTGCTGCCGGTGGACAGGATGCCGTGGGTCGAGAGCGACACCTACGCCACGAACTCCAACTCGTCGCACGCCTTCGCGCGTGCCGACAAGCCGCTGACCGGGTTCCCGCCGGTGTTCGGCGACGAGACCATCGCGAACCTGCGCACCGAGTTCGGACTGCGGGAGATTCCACGTCACCTGGGCCGGTTCGACGCGGCGGTGATGCGGAACCTGGTGCTGGAGAACAGGAACACCGCCGCCGAGAAGTACCTCGACTCGATGCCCTGCGCCCGCCCGGAGTGCGAGATCCTGCGGAAGTGGGACCGCCGCAACGAGACCGGCAGCGTGGGAGCGCTCCTGTTCGACCAGTGGTTCGCGGCCGGGGGCACCGAGAAGGCGTTCGACGAGGTGGTCGCGCGGCTCGGGCCGAGGATCCACCAGCCGTTGGGGGAGAACCAGTACGTGGTGCGGGACGGGAGGAAGATCCCGCTGCACGGCGGGCCCGGTTCGTCCGGCGTCTACAACCTGATCAACATGGACCGGGAGAAGCAGGAGGTCAGCGACGGGTCGAGCTTCGTCTTCGCCGTCGAGTACACGGATCGGGTCTGCCCGACCGCGTACACGCTGATGGCACCGAAGCGGCCGGACCTCTACGGCGCGAAGAAATGGCAACGGGGCGCGCTTTGCTAATCCTTTCGGGGTAAGGATCTTCAGCGCGCCCGGCACTCACGGAATGATCATGGGCGTGACGCTGGGACCTGAGTCGGTGACGTGGCGGCTCGGCTGGTACACCCGGTTCGAGCTGGTGGTGCTGGGCCGCGCGGTGCTCATGCAGGTCGCGCACCCGGTCATCGCGGCCGCCGTGCGCGACGGCTACCGCGCGGACCCGTTCGCGCGCCTGACGAGGACGATCACGTCGTCGCAGCTGCGCCTCTTCGGCGGTGAGCTGGCGGACGAGGAGGCGGACCGGCTGCTGCGGTCGCACGCGTCGATCCCCGGCGCGGACGAGGAGCTGTTCCGCTGGGTGCACGCCACCAGCTTCGACTCGCTGCTCACCGCGTACCGGTTGCTGCGCCCCAGGATGCCGGCGATCCGCGAGGAACGACTGTACCGGGAGTGGCGGGAGACGGGACGGACGCTCGGCATCCGTTCCATGCCGAGCGACCTCACCGCGTTGCGCGAGTACCTCGACGACGTGATCGCCACCCAGCTCATGCCGACCGACGGCGTGGACGGCCTGCTGGAGGCGTTCGAGCTGCGGACCGGGAAGGCGCCGGGCGCGGAGCACGTGCCCAGCGCGTTGTGGCCGTTGGTGCGGCCCGTCGCGGCGCAGGTGCTGCCGGACTTCGCCGTCGGGACGCTGCCGGAGGCGTTGCGGGACAAGCTCGGTCTGGAGTGGACGGACCGGGACGACCGCAGGCTGCGCCGGTGGATCCGCGCGATCCGGGTGGTCTCCGCGGTCGTCCCGGCGAGCCTGCTGCACTACCCCGTGCCGTACCAGGCGATGCTCAGTGCGCGATCATCACGTGCTTGACGCGCGTGTAGTCCTCCAGGCCGTGCATCGACAGGTCCTTGCCGTAGCCTGACGCGCCGAAACCGCCGTGCGGCATCTCGGACGCCACCGCGCCGTGCGTGTTGACCCAGACGATGCCGAAGTCGAGCCGGCCTGTCAGCACGGCCGCCCGGCTGGTGTCGCGGGTCCAGACCGACGACGCAAGCCCTTGCGGCACACCGTTGGCGAGCGCGATCGCCTCGTCGTCGTCCGCGAACGGCTGCACGGTGATCAGCGGCGCGAACGCCTCCTCCTGCACCAGCTCGTCGTCCTGGCCCAGTCCCGAGATCACCGTGGGCTCCAGGAAGAAGCCCGCGGTCCCGTGCCTCTTGCCGCCACAGTGGACGGTGGCGGACGACCGGGACAGCAGTCCCAGCACGCGGTCCAGCTGCGCCTGGCTGTTGAGCGGGCCGAAGTCCGTGCCGGGAACGGTCGCGGACGCCACCTTCACCAGCGCCGCCACGAACTCGTCGTGCACGGCGGAGTGCACCAGCACGCGGCTCGCGGCCGTGCAGTCCTGGCCCGCGTTGTAGAAGGCGGCACCGACGACGCCCTCCGCGGCCTTGGCCACGTCCACGTCGTCGAACACCAGCACCGGCGCGTTGCCACCGAGCTCGAGGTGCGTGCGCTTCACCGTCGCGGCGGCACTGCGCGCCACCTCGACCCCGGCCCGCGTCGACCCGGTCAGCGACACCATCGCGGGCACGGGGTGCTCGACCAGCAGCCGTCCGGTGTCGCGGTCGCCCAGCACGACGTTGAACACGCCGTGCGGCAACACCCGAGCCGCGAGCGACGCGAGCAGCACCGTGGACGACGGCGTGGTGTCGGCGGGCTTGAGCACCACGGTGTTGCCCGCGGCCAGAGCGGGCGCGATCTTCCACACCGCCATCATCAGCGGGTAGTTCCACGGCGTGATCTGCGCGATCACCCCGACGGCCTCCCGCCGCTGGTACGACGTGTGGCCGGCGATGTACTCCCCGGCGGCGGCCGTGCCGAGCGCGCGCGCGGCACCGGCGAAGAACCGGATCTGGTCCACGCACTGCGGGATCTCCTCGTCCAGCAGCACCGACCGGATCTTGCCGGTCTCGCGCACCTCGGCGTCCGCCACCTGCTCGGCGTTGGCCTCCAGCAGGTCCGCGAGCTTCAGCAACGCCTGCTGCCGTTCGCCCGGCGTCGTGCGCGACCACCGCGGAAACGCTTGCGCGGCCGCCTGGACGGCGGCGTCGACCTCGGCCCCGCGCGAGACGACGGCACGGCCGAACTCCTCGCCGGTGCGCGGATCGATGAGCGGAGAGGTCTCCTCGGCACTCGCGGAGGTGCCGTTGACGAGGTTCTCGACGATCACGTGTGCTCCAGGTGCGTGGGGGCGAACATGCGCAACACCGCGGGCAGCACGACGACGTGCGGGCCGTCCGAGGCGAACGCCTTGGCCAGATCCTCGCGCAACGACTCGGGCGTGCCGCGGGTGGCGGGCACCCCGAACGCGCCGGCGAGCGCGACGAAGTCCGGCCTGGCCAGCTCGGTGGCGGTGGCCTGGCCGAACGCGTCGGTCATGTACTCGCGCAGGATGCCGTAGCCGCCGTCGTCGACGATCAGCCACACCACCCGCGACCCGTGCTGCGCGGCCGTCGCGAGCTCGGAGATCCCGTACATCGCGCCGCCGTCGCCGGACACCGCGAGCACCGGACCGTCCACGGCGGCCGCGACCCCGAGCGCGGCGGGGAACCCGTAGCCGAGCCCGCCCGCGCCCTGCGCGGTGAACTGCGCGCCACCCCGCGGGTCCCACGCCGACCAGGCCCAGTAGGCCAGGATCGTCATGTCCCAGCAGGTCGGCGTGCCGTCCGGCACGGCCTCGCGGACAGCGTTCAGCACCTGCCACTCCAGGTCGAGGTGCTGCCCCGCCAACCGTTCCCGAACGCTCGCGAGCAGCCCGAGCACCCGTTCCTCGGCCATCCCGTCGGCGGGTTTCGGTGTTGTCGCCGCGGCCAACGCGCGCAGGGCGTGCGCGGCGTCGGCGTGGATGGCGAGCGCGGGGTAGTTCGACTCCAGCTTGCCGAGGTCGGCCTCGACCTGGACCACCGCGCCGCGCGGCGCGAACGTCCGGTAGTTGCTGGACAGCTCACCCAGCCCCGAGCCGACGACGAGCAGCACGTCCGCGCCGGCGAGGAACTCGGTGGTGTGCCAGTCCTCCAGCCACGACTGCGCCGACAGCGGGTGCTCCCACGGGAAGTTCCCCTTGCCGCCGAACGTGGTCACGACCGGCGCCCGCAGCTGCTCGGCCAGCTCCAGCAGCTCGGCACGGGCGTGCAGCGCGCCACCCCCGGCGAGGATCACCGGCCGTTCGGCGCCGTCGAGCAGCCTGGCGGCCTCCGCGACCAGCTCGGCACGCGGGTGCAGCGCCCGAGGCGACCACTCGATCGACGTCACGGGCGGCACACCGGCCGGCCCGAGCAACACGTCCTGGGGGATCTCCACCCACACCGGCCCGTACGGTGCGGTCAGCGCGACCTCCCACGCCTCGGCCAGCGCGGACGGGATCTGCGACGCGTGCCGCACGACCCGTGCGTGCTTCACGACGTCGCGGAACGAGGCCAGCTGGTCCGTCAGCTCGTGCAGGTAGCCGCCCCGCACCCCGCCGAGCCCGGCACGCGGGATCTGCGACGAGATGCCCAGCACCGGCGCCGACGCGGCCGCCGACTCCTGCAGGCCCGCCAGGGTCTGGAGCGCGCCCGGACCGGTCGACACCAGCAGCGGGGTCACCTCGCCGGTGACGCGGGCGTGGCCGTCGGCGGCGAACGCGGCGTTGACCTCGGTCCGCGAGCCGACGTAGCGCAGGCCGGAGCGGCGCAGCGCGTCGAAGAGGCCCAGCGCGTGCTGGCCGGGGATGCCGAACACCGTGCGGGCGCCGAGCGCTTCGAGGGTCTCGACGACGACGTCGCCACCGTTCCGCTCGCGCAGCCGCCCCCCATCGGCTGCCGCCACGTTCACGCGCTCTTCGCTGCTCGCCTCCGCGCTCAACTGCCCTCCACCACTCGCATCCTCGCTCACTTCCCCTCCTTCAACGCCAGCAAGCTCACCAGGTCGTAGGCCAGGTGCGAGGCCGCCACCGACGTGATGTCCGAGTGGTCGTACGCCGGCGCCACCTCCACCACGTCGGCGCCCACGAGGTTCAGCCCCCGCAGCCCGCGCACGATCTCCAGCAGCTCCCGCGACGTCATCCCGCCCGCCTCGGGCGTCCCGGTGCCGGGTGCGTGCGCGGGGTCCAGCACGTCGATGTCGATCGACACGTACAGCGGCCGCGAACCGATCCGCTGCCGCAGCGCGTCCACCGTCTCGTCCACGCCGCGCCGCATCACGTCCGACGACGTGACGATGCCGAAGCCGAGCCGCCGGTCGTCCTCCAGGTCCTTCTTGCCGTACAGCGGTCCGCGCGTGCCGACGTGCGAGATCGCCTCGGTGTCGAGGATGCCGTCCTCGACCGCGCGCCGGAACGGGGTGCCGTGTGTGTACGGCTCGTCGAAGTAGGTGTCCCACGTGTCGAGGTGCGCGTCGAAGTGCAGCAGCGCCACCGGTCCGTGGATGCGCGACACGGCTCGCAGCAACGGCAGCGCGATCGTGTGGTCGCCGCCGATCGTCACCAGCCTGGTGCCGCCTGCCTGCAGGTCGGTGGCCGCGCCCTCGATCGTCTCGATGGCGTCGCCGATGTGGAACGGGTTCACGGTGATGTCGCCCGCGTCCACGACCTGGAGGCGTTCGAACGGCGCCACGTCCAGGCCGGGGTTGTACGGGCGCAGCAGCCGCGAAGCCTCCCGCACGGCCGAGGGCGCGAACCGCGCGCCCGGCCGGTACGAGACGCCGGTGTCGAACGGGACTCCCACCACCGCGACGTCCGCGTGCGCCACCTGGTCGAGGCGCGGCAGCCGGGCGAAGGTCGCCGGGCCCGCGTAGCGCGGGACCTGCGAGGAGTCGACGGGGCCGATCATGCTTTCACCAGTTCCTCTTCTTCTTCGGTCGCCTCGCCCGCCACCCGGCGCTCCCAGTGCGCGAGCACGGCCGGATCGGTCGCGGGCGTGGCCAGACTGACGATCACGTACGTCACGAACGACGCGCCGAGGCTCCAGTAGATGGGCGAGTCGGCGAGCACACCGTCGACCACCATGAACGTGATCGACGTGAGAGCACCGACGGCCATCGACACCATCGCACCGATCCGCGTGCCGCGCTTCCACACCAGACCGCCGATGATCGCCACCAGCAGGCCGCCGACCAGGATGTTGTAGGCGACGGTCAACGCCGCGACGACGTCGTTGAGGATCACCGCGATGCCGATGGCGATGATGCCGAGCACCAGCGTGAACATCCGGTTCGAGTGGACGTCGGTCCTGCGCCGCCAGATGTCGTTGGCGGCCACGGTCGAACATGCGATCAACGCACCGGACGACGTGGACATCATCGCCGCCAACGCGGCGGCCAGCACGAGTCCGCGCACACCGGTCGGCAGCAGGTTCTCGACGATCACCGCGAACGCCTCGTCCTTGTTCGCGATGTTCGGGTACAACGCCTTGCCGGCCGTGCCGATCAACGCGCCCGCGACGGCGTAGACCAGGCAGTACAGCCCGGACGTGACGCCACCCCAGGTCGCGACCTTCGGCGACTTCGCGGTGAACACCCGCTGCCAGATGTCCTGGCCGATCAGCAGACCGAACACGTAGATCAACAGGAACGTGATGATCGTGCCGACGCCGATGTTGCCGATGTCGAACATCGCCGGATCATCGAGCCGCTCCTTCATCCCGTCGAACCCGCCCGCGGCGGCGATCGAGACCGGGAGCAGCAGGAACAGGATGCCGATCGTCTTGATGACGAACTGGACGATGTCGGTCAGCGTGATCGACCACATGCCGCCGAGAACGCTGTACAGCACCACGATCGAGCCGCCGATGATCACGCCCAGGGTCTTCGGCAGTCCGAAGAGGACGTTGAAGATGGTCGAGTAGGCGATCGTCGACGTGACGGTCAACATCAACGTGTACGCCCACATGACCGCGCCGGAGATCAACGACGAGTTGCCGCCGTAGCGGAGGTCGAGCATCTGACTGACGGTGTAGACCTTCAACTTGACGATCCGGCGCGCGAACAACGCGCTGAGCAACAGGATGCCCAGCCCGATCGCGAACACCATCCAGGCGCCGGAGATGCCGAACCTGTAGCCGAGCCCGACCCCGCCGATGGTCGACGCGCCCCCGAGCACGACCGCCGACATGGTGCCGGAGTACATGCCGAACCCGAGCCGCCGCCCGGCGACCAGGTACTCGCTCTTGCTGGTGGCGCGGCGCATGCCCCACCAGCCCATGCCGATCATGCCGAGCACGTAGGCGGCGATCACCGCGTAGTCGAGAGCCACTGCCGACCTCCTTGGGGTTGCAGGTCACAGTAGGAATCCGGGGTGGCGCCGGTAAGAGGTCGTTCTGCACAATCCTGGACTTGTGGTTGTGCAAACCGTCCCGCTGCGAGCCTTGGTGACGCGAGCCGAACTGGGCCTGACCGTCCTGTGTGGAGCCGACGCCCTGGACCGCCCGATCCGCTGGGCGCACGTGTCCGAACTGGAGGACCCGACCCCGTACCTGGTCGGCGAGGAGCTCCTCCTCACCGCCGGCGTGCGCCTGCCGTCGGACGTGCCCGCCTACGTGGCGGGTCTCGTGTCGTCGGGCGCCTCCGCGATCGGCTTCGGCGTCGAACCGGAGTTCCCGGAGGTCCCGTCGTCGCTGGTGCACGCCTGCGCCGCCCAGGGCATGCCGCTGCTGGAGGTGCCGCCGACGACCCCGTTCCTCGCGGTCTCGCAGGCCTTCGCCGCCCTGCTGGCGGAGATCGCCGTGCGCGAGCAGCGCATGCTCGCCGACAGCCAGCGCGCCCTCACCAGGGCCGCCACCCGAGTCCGCCCGGTGGAGGCGGTCCTCTCGACCCTCGCCGCCGTCCTGGACTGCCGCGCCGACCTGGTGGACGACGCCGCGGCCCCCGCCGACGTCGCCTCCCTGGTGCGCCGGGTGTCGTCGGGCCGGGGCCCTCGGTCGGCCTCGGCCCAGGTGGGCGAGGACCACGTGACGCTCGACCCGGTGGGGTCCGCGGTGCTCGTGGTGCGCCGCGCCACGCCCCTGTCGGCCGCCGAACGGGCCGTGGTCGCGGTGGCGCTCGCGCTGCTCGGCCTGCTGCGCCGGGACGTGGAGAGCGAACGCGGCCGGCTCGCCCGGCTCGCGGCGTCGGCGTTGCTGCGGCAGGAGGTCTCCGGACTTGAGGGGGTGACGGGACCTGGCCCCTATCGAGTGGTGGCGGGGGAGTCGCGGGCGGACTACGACGTGCTGGCGCAGCGCTACGGCCCACTGGTGGCCGAGGAAGGCGACGGGTTCCTCGCGCTGGTCGCCGCCGGGGTGGAGATCGCCGGCCCGGTAGGAGTCGCCCCGCTGCCAGGTCTCCACCGCACGGACCTCGACGCCGCCGCTGCCGAGGCAAGCGCTCTCCTGAGCCGCGCTCAGGCGACCGGCGAGCCCGCCCTCCCGGCCTCCGACCTGGCCTCCCTCGTCGATCCCGCGGCCGCGAAAGCGTTCGCCCGCCGCGAGCTCGCGCCCCTGCTGAACCGGCCCGACCTGATCGACACCCTGAGGGCCTGGCTCGGGCAGCACGGCAGCTGGGAGGGGGCCGCGGCCGTGCTGAAGGTGCACCGCAACAGCGTTCGGCACCGAATTTCTCACGCCGAGCGGCTCCTCGATCGTGATCTTGGAACGGCCGACGCGCGCACCAGGCTGTGGCTCGCGCTCACGTGGCTCGATTAATTGCTTTGCGCACTCCGCGCGCCGCACGTCATCATTGTTCCATGATTCGAGCAGATGAATGGGCCGGAGCGCCCTCCAAGCTCTGACCAGCAAGTTCACTTTCTACTATTTCTTACGAGCATTTGTGCATCAATGCTCGTGTCTGGCGTGTTCGTCTAGTGGTCAGGACGCTGGACTCTCAATCCGGAAACACGGGTTCGATCCCCGTACGCGCTACGTGGCCCGGTCTTCGTGGGGTGGGCCGGGCCCTCCCGCACAGTGGTCCATGTCAGACGGACCCAAAGAATCTTCGAAAACTTCGCCCGAATGGTCTAGGCGCCAGTTACGCTCTGCGAATGGCTGCGGTCCCCGCCTTCGCACGCTACGAGGTCGACGTACGTCGGCCGAACGCCGCACGGATCCATGACTTCTATCTCGGTGGCGCGCACAACTACGCCGCCGACCGCGCGTTCGCCAAGCAGGCCGTGCGGATCGATCCGGAGCTGCCGCTCGTGACCCGGGCGCAGCGCACGTTCCTCCGTCACGCCGTCCGCCACTGCTGGGCGTCCGGCGTGCGCCAGTTCCTCGACCTCGGTTCGGGCATCCCGACGTGCGGTGCCACGCACCAGACGCTGCCCGACGCGCGTGTGGTCTACGTGGACTCCGACCCGGTGACGGTCGCGTTCTCCCGTGGACTGCTGCGCGGCGAACCGCGGGCGTGCGCGATCGAGGCCGATCTGCGTCGTCCCGACCAAGTGCTCCGGCATCCGGGCGTGCTGTCGCATCTGGACCTGCGCGAGCCGTACGCCGTGTTGATGGTCGACGTCCTCAGGTACGTCGACGACACGACGAGCCCTGGACGCGTGGTCAGACGCTATCGGCACGCATTGCCCGCGGGCGGGTTCCTCGTCGTGTCGCACCCGCAGCCCGTTGAGCAATTGATGGAAGGTCTGCAGATCGAAGCGCCGGCCGTCGTGCCGGGCGCGTACGCGAGCATCGGGCGCAAGGCCAGCGGCTGACGCGTTTGGTCCTTGTGAAGCAGGGGTAGTCCGCCGGGCGAGTAGAAACGGAGCCTGGAGGGCGACATGACCCACCGCATCAAGGTCGCCGGTCTGCAGCCGGTGCAGGTGCTGGCCGGACTGGCCGGCATCGCGTTCATCGTGTTCGGCGTCGTGGGTTTCACCCGCACAGGAGTCGGCGACTGGGCCGCCCAGTCGTTCGTGCTCGGGTTCTCCGTGAACCCGTTGCACAACCTGGTGATGGTGGCCGTCGGCGTGCTCGGCCTGCTCACCGCGCTCGGCTCGGGCACGGCCCGCCTGTACGGCTGGCTGCTGTTCGCGGGCTTCGGCGCGCTCTTCGTGTGGGACCTGATGATCACGGGGATCCTCGCCCGCAACCCGGCGCAGGAGTACGGCAACCCGCTGGCCGTCAACGCGAACGACAACTGGCTGCACCTCGGTCTCGCCCTGTTCGGCCTGCTGCTCGCGGTCATGCCCGCGCGCCGCAAGCTGGTCGAGGACGAGGTCCCGGTCGTGCCGGAGCCGCGTTCGGAGGCGTTCCGCGACGAGCGCGACGACACCCCGCGCGTCGAGCAGGTGGACCCGGCCGTCAGCACCCGGTCCGGCAACGCCATCACCGAACCGCTTCCCACGCACCACCGGGAGCCGGTCACGCAGGAGCAGGCGGTCGTCGACCCCAAGACCGAACGCGTGAGCAAGGACAAGATCAAGCACTGAAGCCCCTGTCCGGTGCGGACGCGCCGTGAGAGCCCACATGCGGCTCTCACGGCGCGTCTGTTTCGATGTCGCGATGCCTGAGGACTTGCTGACCCACGAGGTGCTCATCACGTGGGGAACGGCGGCCGCCGCGTTCCTGGCCGTCGCGCTGCACGGGATCTGGCGGGTCACCCGCAACGTCATCACCATCGCCCACGAGGGCGGCCACGCCCTGCTGGCCGTGCTGACCGGACGGCGCCTCAGCGGCATCAAGCTGCACTCCGACACGTCCGGCCTCACCGTCTCGCGCGGCAAGCCCCGCGGCCCCGGCATGGTGCTCACCGCGCTGGCCGGCTACGTCGCCCCGTCGCTGCTCGGCTTCGGCGCCGCCGTGCTCATCACCACCGAGCAGATCCAGCTGATGCTCTGGATCAGCATCGGGTTCCTCGCCGCCATGCTCATCATGATCCGCAACGTCTTCGGCGTGCTGTCGATCATCATCACCGGCGGCGTCTTCTTCTACGTCTCCTTCTACGCCTCGCTGGAGGTCAGGGACGCGGCCGCGTACGTCTTCGCCTGGTTCCTGTTGCTGGGCGGCGTGCGGCCGGTGTGGGAGCTCCAGGTCAAGCGGTGGCGCCGGCAGGCCCCGAGGTCCGACGCCGACCAGCTCGCCTGGCTCACCGGGGTGCCCGCGCTGGGCTGGGTGACGTTCTTCGGCCTGGTGAGCCTCGCCTCGCTGGTGGGCGGGGGAGCGCTGCTGCTCGGGCGGTGGTGAAGAAGCGTTTTGCCACGGGTGAAATACTGAGGTGAACAAGCCGTGGTGAGAGGTGGGTTCAGTGCTGCGTGGGGATGTCGGGCTGGAACTGGGCCAGCGGGTCGCGCAGGCGCTGCGCGTCGCCCTGGACGTGGACATCACCGCCGAGGAAGCGCTGATCCGACCGTCCAACCGAGACGGTGCCGACTACCAGTGCAACGTCGCGATGAGCCTCGCCAAGAAGGTGGGCCGCAACCCGCGCGAGGTCGCGACGCTGATCGTCGAGCACCTCGACGCGGCCGACGCGATCGAGCCGCCGGAGATCGCCGGACCGGGCTTCATCAACCTGAAGCTCAAGCGCTCGTGGCTGGAGACCGAGGCCGCAGGACTCCTGGCCGACGACCGGCTCGGCGTGCCGCGGACCGGCGAGCCGCGCCGCATCGCGATCGACTACAGCAGCCCCAACGTGGCCAAGGAGATGCACGTCGGCCACCTGCGCTCGACGATCATCGGCGACGCGTTCTGCCGG
The DNA here is from genome assembly GCF_050936595.1 of Lentzea sp. CA-135723. Classification (NCBI taxonomy): domain Bacteria; kingdom Bacillati; phylum Actinomycetota; class Actinomycetes; order Pseudonocardiales; family Pseudonocardiaceae; genus Lentzea; species Lentzea sp. CA-135723. The sequence goes on from NZ_JBNJMK010000002.1 coordinate 427,817, forward strand.
CTGCTCACGTTCGCGGGCCACGAGGTCATCCCGCACAACCACCTCGGTGACTGGGGCACCCCGTTCGGCATGCTCATCGAGCACCTGACCGACGAGGGCCACGGCGCCGACCACGAGATCAGCGACCTCAACGCGTTCTACCAGCAGGCCAGGCAGAAGTTCGACAACGAACCGGGCTTCGCCGACCGCGCGCGCCGCCGGGTCGTGCTGCTGCAGGGCGGCGACGAGGCCACGCTCAAGCTGTGGCACGAGCTCGTCGGCGAGTCCCAGCGCCACTTCAACGAGGTCTACCACCTGCTCGAGATCGGCCTGTCCGCCGACGACAACTACGGCGAGAGCTTCTACAACCCGTACCTCGCCGACACGATCACCGAGCTCCAGTCCAAGGGCCTCATCGAGACCAGCGACGGCGCCCTCTGCGTCTTCCCGCCCGGTTTCACCAACCGCGAGGGCGACCGCCTCCCGCTCATCGTCCGCAAGAGCGACGGCGGCTACGGCTACGCCACCACGGACTTCGCGACCGTCCGCTACTGGGTGCGCGACCGCAAGGTCGACGAGCTGATCTACGTCGTCGGCACCCCGCAGGCCCAGCACTTCCAGATGATCTTCGCCACCTCGAAGCAGGCGGGCTGGCTGGACGACGCGCACACCGCCGTCCACACCGGCTTCGGCACGATCCTCGGCAGCGACGGCAAGACCATCCGCACCCGCGCCGGCGGCACGATCAAACTCATCGACCTCCTCACCGAGGCCGTCGAGAACTCCTACAAGGTCATGCCGGAGACGTCCGAAGTGGAGGGTGAGGAGAAGGACGCGCTCGCCCGCACCATCGGCCTCGGCGCCGTGAAGTACGCGGACCTCTCCAACGACCGCGAGAAGGACTACGTCTTCACCTGGGAGAAGATGCTCGCCACCACCGGCGACACGTCGGTGTACATCCAGTACGCCAACGCCCGCATCCTCTCCATCGGCCGCAAGGTGGGCCGCGAGGCCCCGCAGGACGCACCCCTGGTCCTGCAGGAGCAGGCCGAACGCGACCTGGCGCTGAAGCTGCTCCAGCTGCCCGCGGCCATCCAGGCCGCGATCGACGAGCTGGCCCCGCACAAGCTCACCGGCTACCTGTTCGAGACCGCCACGGCGTTCTCGACGTTCTACAACAACTGCCCGGTGGCGACCGCCGAGTCGCAGGAGCTCCAGGACTCGCGCCTGCACCTGCTCACGCTCACGTCGCGGGTGCTGACGCTGGGCCTGTCGCTGCTCGGCATCGGCGCCCCCGAAAGGCTCTGAGCCCAGGCCCGGTCCGGGGTCCGCGGAACGCTGCGGGCCCTGCTGAGTCGTCCGGCAGGGGAGGCGAGGCGTTCTTCCCACTCACCGCCGCGCAAGCGGTATCGGTGACGTGCCCGCTCGACCCGGTCCCGACCTCTTCGCCGCGAAGCGGCGACCACCGGGCCGCGCCCGTCGAAGTCTTTGCACCCAAACCCGGCCACCGCCTCGATGACGTGCACGTGAACGACGCCACCCGAAAGGCTGGAACAGGTTTATCGTCACCCACCCAGAGGTACGCAGAGATCGCAACTCTTTCCCCCTAGTCGCCAGGGAGTCGCGATGACCTGCACCACCCGTCTGCCCAAGCCGGTCACCGACGTCTGGGACTGGCAGATGGACGGCCTCTGCCGGGGCGAGAACAGCGCGATCTTCTTCCACCCCGACAACGAACGGGGCTACGCCAGGGCGGCCAGGGAGGACAGGGCCAAGGCGATCTGCGGCCACTGCCCGGTGCTCGCGCAGTGCCGCGCCCACGCGCTGGAGGCCCAGGAGCCGTACGGCGTGTGGGGCGGCATGGGGGAGGACGAACGGCGCCAGATCGTGGCAGCGTCCCGGCGCCGTGTCCGCGTTCACTCCTCCAGCACGTCCCGCAGCTGACGCAACGTCTTCGCGAGCAATCGCGAGACGTGCATCTGGGAGATGCCGACCTTCTGCGCGATCTGCGTCTGGGTCATGTTGCCGAAGAAGCGCATGATCACGATCTTGCGCTCGCGCTCCGGCAGCTTCTCCAGCAGCGGGTGCAACGCCTCGCGCTGCTCGATCATCGCGATCTCGGGGTCTTCCTCACCGATGGTGGACCCCAGTGAGATCGACGAGTCCTCGCTCATCAGCATGTCGTCCAAAGACGCGCTCTGGTAAGCGTTTCCGGCCGCGAGTCCTTCGTGGATCTCCTCACGCGACAGTCCCAGGTGCTCGGCCAGCTCCGACGGTGTCGGTGCGCGGCCGAGCGATTGCGACAGCCGTGAGGTGCCCGCGTTGATCGCGAGGTGCAGCTCCTTGAGCCGCCTCGGCATCCGCACGGACCAGCTGGAGTCGCGGAAGTACTTCCGCACCTCGCCCATGATCGTCGGCACCGCGAACGACAGGAAGTCGCTGCCGCGCTCGGGGTCGAACCGGTCGACGGCGTTGATCAGGCCGACGGTCGCCACCTGCACGAGGTCCTCGTGCGGCTCGCCGCGGTGCCCGAAGCGCCGCGCGATGTGCTGCGCGACGGGCAGGTGCTCGGTGACGAGCCGGTCCCGCAACGTCTCGCGCGCCGCGCCCGCCTTGGTGGCCGCGAGCTCGGCGAACAACGGGGCCAGGTGGTCGTAGTCACCCGAGCGGGAGGACTTGGTCTCCTCCTGCTTGGACTCCTCCGCGGCCGCCTCTTCGGTCGTGGTGGTCGTCTCGTTCGCCTCGGTCACGCATCCACCGCCCCTGCCGTGGACTTCACCAGGCCGATGTGCACCACGAACCCTTCGTTCTCCTCGACCCTCGTCTGCACGGAGTCGACGAGCGCGGTGAGCACGCGCCACCCGAAGCTGCCCTCGTCCGGCCCGGAGCCGGACTTCGCGGACACCTTCGCCGAGACGTGGACGGCGCCCCTGTCGTCCACCGCGAAGTGACAGCTGAGCACCGCGTCGTGGGCCGCCAGCGTGATCAACGTCGAGCACGTCTCGTCCACGGCGAGCTTCAGGTCCTCGATCGAGTCGAGGTCGAAGTCCTGCCGCATGGCGATGTCCGCCGCGACCGCACGCACGATGGACAGCTGCGTGGGGTCCGCGGCCATCCGAAGCTCGACGCCTGACAGTTGAGTCACAGCCACCTCGTAGTCCGTTCTGCTGAAGGCCGGCATGTCCTGCCGTACCCGAATCGATCTCGTCTTACACGTGCAGTCGTACGTGTAGTCGCGCCCCGCTCAGGGAAATCCACTGCTGGAAGCAGAAGAGGATCATCCGGGAGGAGCGTCGTGCTGGTGCATCAGGACTTCCTCGCTCTCCGCTTCCCGGCGGACGCGCGTGAGGTGGGCCCCGTGAGGCACCGCCTGCGCGACTGGCTGAAGGACAGCGGACTGACCGACGACGAGGCGAGCGACCTCGTCCTCGCGGCCAGCGAGGCGATCAACAACTCCGTCGAGCACGCCTACTCCACCTCGCCGGGTGTCGTCGAGGTGCGGGCCCGCGTGGAACCCGACGGCTCCACCAGCGTGGACGTCAGCGACCGCGGCCAGTGGCGGACACCGCCTCCCGCGCTCACGATGCGCGGCCGGGGACTGCTGCTCATGCGGGAGAGCGTGGACGAGGTCCGGATCGACCGCAGGGCGAGCGGCACGACCGTGCGCCTGCGGCTCGCCCCGGCGACGGGACCGAACCCGCCGGCCGCGATCGCACCCGAGTGCGAGGTGCGAGTCCACGAGTCCTCCTCGGGCGTGGTGGCGGTGATCTGCGGCGACGTCCCGGTGGCAGCCGCCCCGTCGTTGCGCCGCACGCTCACCACGGCGGCGCGGGGCGGAACCGTGCCGCTCACCGTGGACCTCAGCGGCGTCGGTCAGGAGCACGGCGGGGTGGACCTCGCCCTCCAGGACGTCGCGGAGGCGCTGCGTCAGGCAGGCAACCGCCTGAGGATCAGCCCAGAGCCTCGTCCACCGACGAGTGCAGGCTGAAGACCTCACCCAGTCCGGTGGCCTCCAGCGGACGCGTCACGCTCCGCGCGGTCGCCACGACCTTCAGGGTCGCGCTCTGCTGCTGGGCGAGCTTCGCGGCCTCGACGAGAACGGCGAGACCGGCGGAGCCGAGGAACGTCACGCCGGTCATGTCGACGACGAACACGCCGCCGTCACCGAGACCGTTGACCAAGGATTCCCGCAACACGGGCGCCGACACCATGTCGACCTCACCGGACACGGCGAGGACGGTGACTCCGGGCGCCGGCTGCCGCACCTTCAGCTCGATCTGCTCCGCACGTGGGTCCTGCACAGTCACCGAAGTACTCCCTTTCACGGACAGGGAGCCGCCACGCAGCGGCCCCGACGCGGCTGCTGGCTCAACCGCTGCGGCCACCACCGTACGGGAAGTCGCCGCTTTACAGGACAGGTCGAGTGCTCCATACCCGGACAACGGTTGGTTCAAACGCGGAGAGCCTCCCACAGTTTCCGCGCGACCCCGAACGCGTCCTCTGGCGGGTCGGCGACCTCCTCGGCGCTGTCCTCCAGCGTCCCGCCGACCACCAGGACCAGCGCCGTCGCCAGATCGCGGAGCTTCACGTTGGCGTGCTGGCTCGTCCGCACGAGCAGCTCGAACGCCTCGCCGGGCGCGCACGGCCGTGCGCCCATCACGAGCCCTTTCGCCTGCTCGATGTACCGGCGGTGCTGGAGCATCCGCACCATCTGGTCCGCGCGCAGCACCTCGCCCGCGCAGAACTCGACCACCGACGCGGCCGTCGCGACGAGCGGTTCCATCTCCTCGATCGCCTGCAGGTCGGCGGGCCGGGGCCGGTGGTCCAGGTAGACCGTCAGCACCACCGGCCCGCTGTCGCCCCAGCTGCCCGGCACCGCCACCACCTGCAGACCACCGGTCTCGCCCGAGACCTGCCGCTCGTCGCGGGAGGCCTCGACGAGCGGCCCCGCGCCGGCGTCCAGCTGGGCCTGGTCGAGCTCGGCCGCGACGCCGACCGACCGCAGCCGGCGCACACCCGGCCAGACGCTCAGACCCACCCCGCGACAACCGTCCACTTGGGAGCTCAGGTGGGTCATCAAGCGGCTGAGCAGCTCTTCTCCGAACTTCACCTGGGAATCCACGGGTCGAGGTTAGGCCGGGCAGAAGACGAGCACGAGCCGTGCGGTCATCGGCGAACGACGAACGGTTGCGCAGGCAAGGACCAGAAGATCCGTTCCGCTTCGGGCCCGAACAGCTCGGCGCGCCGAACGACCCACCCAACGCTTAGGGCCCAAAACACACACGTGTTCTGAACCACAGTCCGACAGAATTCGTTTCCAGGGATAACGCCGGAGCCCCGGTACGCGACATCCCTGGTGTCACGGAGGGACAGAGATGAGAACCGCCATGGAGACCCACCCGAAGCAGGACGAGGAGTCCGACTCAAGCCTGCCCACCACGCCGTGCAGCGTGGTGTGGAGCCGGGGTCACGCCTACGTGCTCGAGGGTTTCCGCGCCCGCTGGGTCGGCCGGGACGACCGGGGCCGCCCGCACGCCATCACCGGTGCCGAGATGCAGCGCCGAGGCTGGACGTTCACCCGCACGGCCTGAGAAGCACCCGCGAGAACGCAGAACGACCGCACCCCCGCAACCAGTCGCACCGCGTGCCGTGACGCCATCCGGCAGCCCTTGCGCAGTCACTCGTTTAGAGTGCGGGTGTGCGTGATCCGGCTGATCGCCTGCTGACGATTCCGAACCTGCTCAGCGTGTTGCGGCTGGCCGGTGTTCCGCTCTTCCTGTACCTGTTGCTCGGACCCCGCGCGGACGGCTGGGCGCTGCTCGTCCTCGTCTTCGCGGGGCTGTCCGACTGGCTGGACGGCAAGCTCGCGCGCTGGCTCAACCAGATGAGCAGGCTGGGCGCGCTGCTGGACCCCGCCGCGGACCGCCTCTACGTGTTCTGCACGCTGCTGGCGTTCGTCATCAGGGACATCGTGCCGCTCTGGGTCGCCCTCGTGCTCGTGGGCAGGGAGATCGTGGTCGGCCTCTGCCTGCTCGTGCTGCGGCAACGCGGCTGGGGCCCGTTCGAGGTCACCTACCTGGGCAAGGCCGCGACCTTCAACCTGCTGTACGCGTTCCCCCTGCTGCTGCTCGCGCAGGGCGACTCCGGCTGGGCGCAGGCCGCGCAGCCGATCGCCTACGCGTTCACGGCCTGGGGCGGAGCGCTCTACCTGTGGTCGGCGCTGCTGTACGTCTACCAGTTCTTCCTGGCCCTGCGGGTCACACCTCGCACGGTCGCGTGAAAAGATCACCCCATACAGGTTCAGCACGAGGAGCGCAGTCAGTTGATTCCCGAGGAGCTTCGCTACACCGAGGAGCACGAGTGGATCGCCAGCACAGGCGAGAACACCGTGCGCGTCGGCATCACCGACTACGCCCAGGAACAGCTCGGTGACGTCGTCTTCGTCCAGCTGCCCGAGGTCGGTCACACCGTCTCGGCGGGTGACACGTTCGGTGAGGTCGAGTCGACCAAGAGCGTGTCTGACCTCTACTCACCGCTCGACGGCGAGGTCGTCGCGATCAACGACGCGTTGGTCCAGTCGCCCGACGCCGTCAACACCGACCCGTACGGCGAAGGCTGGATGGTCGAGATCCGGCTCAACGACGCCGACGCGCTCGAAGGACTGCTGGACGCGGACGGGTACAAGGCGTTGGTGGAGAAGGAGTGACGTCGATCTTTCGCCGGATCTTCGGCCGGAAGGGGAGCCGCGCTGAAGGCGGTGACCCCAACGCGATAGGTTTTACCGGAAGTGACGGATCCAGCAGCAGGAGGAGAGCTCAGGTGAGCACGAACGACGGCCCAGGCGTTCCGCCGGAGCAGTCCCCGGAGCGGACCTCCGTCTTCCGGGCGGACTTCCTCCAGGAGATGGAAGGCGGCGCCGAGGCGCCCGCACAGGAGCCGGCCGTTGCCGGTGTTGACGCCCTTCCCGCCGGTTCCGCGCTGCTCGTGGTCAAGCGCGGTCCGAACGCCGGATCCCGGTTCCTGCTGGACCGAGACACGACGAGCGCCGGGCGCCACCCCGACAGCGACATCTTCCTGGACGACGTGACGGTCTCGCGCCGGCACGCCGAGTTCCGCCGGGAGAGCGGCGAGTTCGTCGTCATCGACGTCGGCAGCCTCAACGGCACCTACGTCAACCGGGAGCCGGTCGACCAGGCCGTTCTCGCGAACGGTGACGAGGTGCAGATCGGCAAGTTCCGTCTCGTCTTCCTGACGGGTCCCGGCTCCGCGGGAGCCTGACGCGTGACGGCCGGGCGGCCACAACGCGGGGGCTCGAGCATCGGGGCTGTGCTCGCGCAGCTCCGTCCCGAGTTCCCCGACGTCACCATCTCCAAGATCCGCTTCCTGGAAGCGGAGGGGCTGGTCCGCCCGGCACGCACCGCCTCCGGCTACCGCCAGTTCAGCGTGGCGGACGTCGAGAGGTTGCGGTTCGTGCTGTCCGCACAACGGGACAGGTACTTACCGCTCAAGGTGATCCGCGAGCAGCTCGACGCCGTCCCCGACGGCACGACCGCCGTGACGCGGATAGAACTGCTGGCCCAGACCGGTTTCACCGCGGAACAGCTGTCCCAGCTGGAACGCGACGGTCTGCTGCGCCCCGGCCCCGGTGGCCGGTTCACCACCGACGACATCACCGCGCTCCGCACGATCCGGACGATGACCGGGCTCGGCGTCGAGCGCGAACACCTGCGCGCGGTCCGCGCTGCGGCGGACCACGAGGTGGTTCTGCTCAACTCTTTCTCAGATCCTGAGACGGTTCGGGAATTGGCTGACCTCTTCACCTCGTTGCACACGTTGTTGGTGAGAGCGGGTCTGCGGCAATCATCTTGATCACGTTCTGCCCGCAACGATTGAGCACACGGCCCGCTTGGCGGGTAGCGTCGAACGCATACGCCGGGGGATGCTCGGAGACGAACCGGGTACTCCCCAACGAGTCAGAGGGAGGCGAGACCCGATGAGTGAGATGCGCGTCGTGGGCGTCCGGGTGGAGCTGCCCCAGAACCAGCCGATCCTCCTGCTGCGGGAAACCGAGGGCGAGCGGTACCTGCCGATCTGGATCGGGTCCGTCGAGGCCACGGCGATCGCGCTCGAGCAGCAGGGCGTCCGTCCTGCCCGCCCGCTGACCCACGACCTGCTCAAGGACGTCATCGGAGCGTTGGGCCGCAACCTCGAACAGGTCAGGATCACCGACCTGCAGGAGGGCACGTTCTTCGCCGAGCTCGTGTTCGACGGCGACGTGCGGGTGTCCGCGCGGCCGTCCGACTCGGTGGCGCTGGCGCTGCGGGTGGGCGTGCCCATCCACGCCGACGAGGCCGTGCTCGCCGAGGCCGGGTTGATCATCCCGGACGAGCAGGAGGACGAGGTCGAGAAGTTCCGCGAGTTCCTCGACTCGGTCTCCCCGGAGGACTTCCGCGGAGCGGACACGTAGGCACTGCTGCGGCGCGGACACGTGGGCGCCGTCGCGAGGCAGAGTTCCGTGCGACGCCTGTGGCGCCTGTGAGTGAGTTTCGGGGCGTCGCACTCTGTCTCGTTAGGGCTTTCGAACGTTCGTTTGGACGTCGCTCGATCGGACTACTTTAGGTCGTTTTTCTCGCTAAACGATCACTAAACGTCACCTGAAACGCCTAGTTCGGGTGACGGTGTGACTCTCTACCTGAGGTTGAGGGTTGCAACTCCCCGCGCGTCGCGTTGACCTGCCCTCGGACCGGTCTTACCGTCGAACTCGAGTGGACGTCGCCGGTTCACGTGAGTGGACGAGGCGGCTTGACGGTCATGAGTTTCGTGGCCGTTCCGAGGGGAGGCAGGCGTGGTCGAGGAAGCGCCCTTGAGGGCCGAATCCGGGCTGCAGGGTGAACTGTTCCCGGACTCCTCGCTGCCGGACGAGCTCGTCGGTTACCGAGGGCCCGCGGCGTGCCAGATCGCGGGCATCACGTACCGGCAGCTCGACTACTGGGCACGGACCGGGCTGGTCGCGCCGACGGTGCGGATGGCGCACGGGTCGGGCAGCCAGCGGCTGTACTCGTTCAAGGACATCCTGGTGCTCAAGGTCGTGAAGCGGCTGCTGGACACCGGGGTCTCGTTGCAGAACATCAGGGTCGCGGTCGACCACCTGCGCCGCCGCGGCGTGCAGGACCTGGCGAAGATCACGCTCTTCTCCGACGGCACCACCGTCTACGAGTGCACCTCGCCGGAGGAGGTCGTCGATCTGCTGCAGGGCGGTCAGGGCGTGTTCGGCATCGCGGTGAGCGGTGCGATGCGCGAGATCTCCGGCACGATCCACGAGTTCCCGGCCGAACGTGCGGACGGCGTCGAGATCGCGCCGATGACCGAGGACGAGCTGACCCGCCGCCGTCGCGAGCGCGCCACCGGCTGACCGGCCCGGTGAACGTGGCCGACTGGCCGTCCCGAGTGGCCGGTCGGCAGCAGCGCCGCGACCCCCTTCGTCCCTAGCGTTTCCGGCATGACGCACACCCCTTCAGCGCAGGTGGTCAAGGTCCTGGCCGCGGCCGTGCAGCGCGCCTTCCGGCTGGAGTTCGGCTTCGTCGGCACCGAGAACCTGCTGATCTCCCTGGTCGACACCATCGGCCCCGGCCGCAAGCTCGGCACGACCTCGCTGACGGCACAGGCGATGGCCAGGGGCACCGACCACTGGGCCGGTGACGACGGGGGTGTCGTCGCCGAGTCCCACCCGGACGTCACGGCGCTGATGAGCGCCGCCCACCACCACGCCCGCGTCGACACCGTCCTGCCCGTGAGCCAGGCGCTGGAGACCTGCCTGCGGGCCGCCGTGGCGCAGGCGGGCGACGGCGTGCTGACGACGACACACCTCGCGCTGGCGCTGCTGTCGCTCGACTCCGGGAGGGTCGCCGACCTGATGTTCCTGCACGGTGTGGACGTGGAGGAGACCGCCGCAGCCGTGCGGGCCGACACCACGCGGAAGTACGCCGAGGTCGAGGAGGCACCTGCCGTCTGGTTGCTGCGCAAGGCCGGAGCGCTGGAGGGGGAGTCCGGCGGCGGGTACGTGCGCTGGCTGACCAAGCTCGTGTCGCGCGGCCAGGGACTCGGTGGTCCGGTGCTGACCGCCGTGCGCAACGAGGCCGACCGCCTCGCCGTCGCCGGGCGCCGGGACGTGTCGTCTCGCGACCTGGTGGAGGCCGTGCTCACGCTCGACCACCAGTTGACGGTCGCGGGGCGCAGGCTCAAGCCCGAGTTCGAGTCGGGTGGGGCGGCGGCCCTGCGCGCAGCCGGCGTGGACAGCACGTCCCTGCCCGCCGGAGGCGCCGTCGAACGGGCGATGGAACGCGCGAAGCTCGTCGCGGCCCGCAGCGGTGACCAGATCGTGGGCACCCGGCACCTGCTCGTGGCGGTGCGCGACGACCCCGCCGACCCGGTGGCCGGAGTGCTCGCCGGTCTTCGTGCTGAGACGTAGGTCGCGTCCCTAGCGACTACCCGGGCTGCCTGCGGGTATTCTTCTCGGGTAGTCGCTGAACTCAGGCGGGAGAGCCCGGGCCCCGAGCCCGGCGCCGAAGGAGCAAGTCCCTCCCCGGGAACCTCTCAGGCATCCAGGACCGCCAGAGCGAGACGCCTCTGGAAAGTGGACTCCCGCAAGGGATTCCCGCCGACGGTGAAAGCCCATCAGTGATGGGTGAACCTCTCAGGCGCCCCTCGGGGTACGGACAGAGCGGGGAGGGCACAGGACACGTGTGCCCTCAAGCCACCCGGAGGCGTTTGATGACGCAGGACCGCATTCCGCTCGCCGCTCTCGAGCACGGCACCCCGTTCGCCGACCGCCACGTCGGTCCCCGGCCCGCCGAGCTCGCGCGCATCCTCGACGTCATCGGCGTCGGATCGCTGGAGGAACTGGCGCAGCACGCGGTTCCGTCGTCCATCCACGAACGCGACCTCGTGCTGGACCTGCCCGTCCCGGCCACCGAGACCGAGGCGCTCGCCGAGCTGCGCGAGCTCGCGTCGCAGAACCGGCCGATGACGCAGATGATCGGCCTCGGCTACTACGACACCGTGACGCCGGGCGTGATCCTGCGCAACGTGCTGGAAAGCCCGGCCTGGTACACGGCCTACACGCCGTACCAGCCGGAGATCTCGCAGGGCCGTCTCGAGGCGCTGCTGAACTTCCAGACCATGGTCGGCGACCTGACGGGCCTGCCGGTCGCGAACGCGTCCATGCTGGACGAGTCGACCGCCGCCGCCGAGGCGATGACGCTGGTGCGCCGCGCGGGCAAGTCCAAGTCGAACAAGTTCGTCATCGACGCCGACACGCTGCCGCAGACGCTCGCCGTGATCGAGACGCGCGCCGAGCCGCTCGGCATCGAGATCGTCGTCGCCGACCTGTCGCAGGGCATCGAGGGCCTCGGCCTCGGCGGTGACTTCTACGGCGTGCTGCTGTCGTACCCCGGCGCGTCCGGTGTGGTGCGCGACCAGAAGGCGTTGATCGAGGAGATCCACGCCGCGGGCGCCCAGGCCGTCGTCGTCGCCGACCTGCTCGCGCTGACGCTGCTGCGCGCGCCGGGCGAGATCGGCGCGGACGTCGTCGTCGGCACCACCCAGCGCTTCGGCGTGCCGATCGGCTTCGGCGGCCCGCACGCCGGCTACATGGCCGTCCGGTCCGGTCTGGAGCGTCAGCTGCCCGGCCGTCTCGTCGGCGTCTCCGTCGACTCGGACGGCTCGCTGGCCTACCGCCTCGCGTTGCAGACCCGCGAGCAGCACATCCGCCGCGAGAAGGCCACGTCCAACATCTGCACCGCGCAGGTGCTGCTGGCCGTGATCGCCTCCATGTACGCCGTCTACCACGGTCCCGAGGGCCTGCGCGGCATCGCGACCCGCGTGCACCGCATGGCCACCGTGCTCGCCACGGGCCTGTGCGAGGCCGGTCTGGACGTCGTGCACGGCGAGTTCTTCGACACCGTCGAGGTCCGCGTCGAAGGCCGTGCCGCCGCTGTCGTCGCGAAGGCCCGTGAGGCCGGCATCAACCTGCGTCTGGTCGACGAGGACGTCGTCGCCATCGCGTGCGACGAGAAGACGACGCGCGCGCACATCATCGCCGTGTGGAACGCCTTCGGTGTCACGAAGGCCGATGTGGACGCGATCGACGCCGACACCGCCGACGGCATCCCGGCCGACCTGCGCCGCACGTCCGACTACCTGACCCACCCGGTCTTCCACGCGCACCGCTCGGAGACCGCGCTGCTGCGCTACCTGCGGGCGTTGTCCGACAAGGACGTCGCGCTCGACCGCAGCATGATCCCGCTCGGCTCCTGCACGATGAAGCTGAACGCCACCGCGGAGATGGAGCCGGTCACCTGGCCGGAGTTCTCCGGCCTGCACCCGTTCGCGCCCGTCGAGGACGCCCGCGGCATGCTGAAGATCGTGTCCGACCTGGAGGCCTGGCTCGCCGAGGTCACCGGCTACGACGCGGTGTCGTTGCAGCCCAACGCCGGCTCGCAGGGCGAGTTCGCGGGCCTGCTCGCGATCCGCGCCTACCACCGCGCCAACGGCAACGCCGACCGGGACGTCTGCCTGATCCCGTCGTCCGCGCACGGCACCAACGCCGCGTCCGCCGTCATGGCCGGCATGCGCGTCGTCGTCGTGAAGTGCGACGACAAGGGCAACATCGACATGGGCCACCTGCGCGCCACGGTCGAGGAGCACGCTTCCGACCTCGCCGCGATCATGATCACCTACCCGTCGACCCACGGTGTGTACGAGGACACCGTCCGCGAGGTCTGCGGCCTGGTCCACGACGCGGGCGGCCAGGTGTACGTCGACGGCGCGAACCTCAACGCGCTGATCGGCCTGGCCCGCTACGGCAAGTTCGGCTCGGACGTCTCGCACCTGAACCTGCACAAGACGTTCTGCATCCCGCACGGCGGCGGCGGCCCCGGCGTCGGCCCGATCGGTGTGAAGTCCCACCTCGCGCCGTTCCTGCCGAACCACCCGCTGCAGCCCACCGCGGGCCCGGCCACCGGCGTCGGCCCGATCTCCGCGGCCCCGTGGGGTTCCGCGTCGATCCTGCCGATCTCGTGGGCCTACGTGCGCATGATGGGCGGCGACGGCCTGCGCCGCGCGACCCTGACGGCCGTGGCCGCCGCGAACTACGTCGCCCGGAGGCTGGACGAGCACTACCCGGTCCTCTACACCGGCGAGGGCGGCTTCGTGGCCCACGAGTGCATCCTCGACCTGCGCCCGATCACCAAGGCCACCGGCGTCACCGTCGACGACGTGGCCAAGCGCCTCGCCGACTACGGCCTGCACGCCCCGACCATGTCGTTCCCGGTCGCCGGCACCCTGATGGTCGAGCCCACCGAGTCCGAGGACCTGGCCGAGATCGACAGGTTCATCGACGCGATGATCGCCATCAAGGGCGAGATCGACAAGGTCGGCGCGGGCGAGTGGTCCGTCGAGGACAACCCGCTGCGCAACGCCCCGCACACCGCCGCGTGCGTGACCGTCGGCGAGTGGAACCACCCGTACAGCCGTGAGGTGGCCGTCTACCCGGCCGGCACCGCGGCCCCGAAGATCTGGCCGCCGGTCCGCCGCATCGACGGCGCGAAGGGCGACCGCAACCTGGTCTGCTCCTGCCCGCCGCTCGACGCGTACAGCAGCTGATCCGAACGGTGAAAGGGGGCGCGCCCGAAAAGGCGCGCCCCTTCGTCGTCGCACGGCATGATCCCGGTGAGGGGTGGTGCTGCGGATGAGCGGCTGGGCGGTGTTCGCGCTGATCGCCGGACTGGTGCTGATGTTCGGTGCGGTCTGGGGCGGCTGGGTCCTGCTGGGCAACGCCCTCGCGTGGGTCAGCTGCGTGGGATGGGGGATCGCCTGGTTCGCGACCGGTGCCGGCTGGGTCGGCGAGGCGATGTTCGTGGCCGCGCTGGTGAGCGTCTTCGGCTTCCTGCTGATGTTCGCGGGCGTCGGGTACGGCCGCTGGCGTTAGCTCACGCCGACGGGGCAGGCCTCGTCGCCGCAGTTCTCGTCCACGCTCAGCCCCGGCTTGTCCAGGTCGTGCTCGAACGCGAAGTGGAAGCAGTCGGGGTGCATCCGCTCGAACAGCTCGAAGTCCTCGCGGTCCAGTTCGACCGTCTCACCGCAACGCTGGCACGTCTGCTCTTCTGACACGCCGCAGATCGTCTCACCCCCGCGCGAACAGCACCGCGCCGTCCTCGCCCAGCAGCCACCGGGCCTCGACCACGAACCCCGCCTCCCGCAGCCACCCCGCGACCCGCTCCGGCGGTCGCAGGTGGACGTTCACCCGCATCGGATGCCCGCCGTAGCCCGACGTCTTGAGGTTCGTGCGGTCGCCGACGTGGAAACCGACCTGCACCAGCCCGCCCGGCACCACCGCCTCCCGGAAGTGCCCGAACACCACCGGCACCAGCTCGTCCGGCACGTGGATCAGCGACCACCAGCAGAGGACGCCGCCGAGCCCGCCGGGCAGCGGGTCGGTCATCGAGCCCACCTCGAACCGCAGCCCCGGATGCGCGGACCTGGCCAGCTCGACCATCGCGGGGGAGAGGTCGATCCCGGACGCGTCCACGCCCAGCGCGGCCAACCGTGCCGTGATGTCGCCGGGGCCGCAGCCGACGTCGGCGACCGGCCCGCTCACCTCCTCCGCGAACAGCCGCAACGCCGCTCGCAGGTGCGGCAGGCCGTCGAGCAGCCCGCGGGTCTGGTCGGCGTAGCTCGCCGCCACCGTGTCGTAGGAGTCGCGCGTGTCCGTCAGCCAGTCGCTCACGACGGCCGAAGCTACTCGGTGAACGGCTCCGGGCGGTGCCGTCCGAACAGGGCCAGCGACGAGATCCACACGTCCGGATCGCCGTCCCAGTCCAGTGCCTTGATCTGGTCCGCGGACCGGCGCCCGCCGATCGCCCGCATCAGCTCGAACGACGTCGTCCGCACCGTCCCTGCCGGTTCGCCGTGGCCGAGCACCCGGTCGCCGTGCTCCAGGGTGATCCGCAACGCCGGCACGCCGTTCTCCCGCATCCGCTGGTCGAGCTGCTGCAACGGCTTCACCAGCGCCGCCCGCACCTCGACCCCGGACCGGTCTCCGGGAACGCCCAGCGCCGCGCGCAGGTCGTGCTCGTGCGCGATCACCTCGGACACCAGGATCGGACCGAGAGGCGTGTCGAACAGGGGCGCGGCCAGCCGCAGGTTCACGTCCCACTCGGCGAACGCGTCGTCCAGGGAGTTGTCGCGGCGGTCGCGCACCTGCCGTTCGCCCCACTCGCCCGACTCGACGCCGTCGAACCGGCGGTCCGCGAAGTCGCGCAGACCGCCGGCGAGGTGCGCCACCACGTCCTTGACGGACCAGCCGGGCGTCGCCGCCACGGGTGTCTGCGGATCGGCGCCGGTGACCAGCGTGGTGATCCGCTGCTTGGCCGCGTCGTAGATGGGGGCGTTGGTCATGGTCAGACCTCGTACTCCAGGGTGTAGGTGCCGCTGCCATCCTCCGCCCAGTCCACCGTCACCGCACCTTTCGCGTTGAGGAACTCGCCGGTGCCGTCGACGATCTCGGTGGCACCCTCCACAGCGGACCGGTAGGCGCCGACGTGCCGCAGCACCAGCGTTCCGCCGCCGGTCGTGATCTCCTCCAGCGCCGTCGTCCACGCGACGTCCTCGCCGTAGTACATGAGGTAGCGGCAGCTGCCGACGCCGCTGATGTCGCCGCCGTAGGTGAACTCGACGTGCGCCTCGGTGAGCTTGCGCCCCTCGACGTCCTTGTAGGACCGGCCGTCCCAGGTGTTCTCGTCCCAGCTCTTCACCGCGATGGTTCCTGTTGCCTTCATGCGGACCACTCTGCTGGTAATTCCTGACAGATCGTGTCAGGTTCATTCCATGAAATCCGGCAGGCTCATCCAGGTGCTGCTGCTCCTGCAGGCGCGGGGCCGCATGACGGCCGACGAGCTCGCGGCGGAGCTGGAGGTCTCGCCGCGCACGATCTACCGCGACGTCGAGTCGCTGAACGCCGCCGGCATCCCGATCTACTCCGACCGCGGCCCTGCGGGCGGCTACCAGCTCGTCGACGGCTACCGCACCCGGCTGACCGGCCTCACCACCGACGAGGCGCAGTCGTTGTTCCTCGCGGGCCTGCCGGGACCGGCGGAGGCGCTGGGCCTCAAGGAGTTCGCGGCCGCGGCCCAGCTCAAGCTCCTCGCCGCGCTGCCCACCGAGCTGAGGTCCAAGGCCGAGCAGATCCGCCGGCGCTTCCACCTCGACACCCCGACGTGGTTCCGCGGCGACGAACCCACCGAGCACCTCGCCACCATCGCCGACGCCGTGTGGGAGCAGCGCCGCGTCCGGATGACCTACCTGCGGTGGGGGAACCAGGCCGTCGACCGCGAGGTCGACCCGTACGGGCTCGTGCTCAAGGCGGGCACCTGGTACTTCGTCGGCAGCGGCCGCACCTACCGCGTCTCCCGCGTGCTCACCCTGCAGGTCACCGCGGACACGTTCGACCGCCCGGAGGACTTCGACCTGGCGCGGTTCTGGGCGGAGTGGTCCGAGCAGTTCGAGGCCCGCATGTACGGCGACCGCGTCACCGTCCGGATGACGCGAGCAGGCCTCGACAAGACGCAGTACCTGCTGAGCGGGTACCAGGCCCGCGTCATTCGAGACGCCGATCCGCGACCCGGCGAGGAGTTCGGCTTCCCGACCGAATCGCTCCGGCACGCCGTCGCTGACCTGCTCAAATTCGGCGCCGACGTGGAAGTGCTGGCACCGGACGAACTCCGGCGCGAACTGGTCGCGACAATCAAGGCGATGCACGACGTCTACAACGGTGCGAAGCTACCCGCATGGTTCCGCTGATCTCGTTGAACAACGGAGTACGGATCCCTCAACTCGGCTTCGGCGTCTACCAGGTGCCGGAGGACCAGGTGGCCGGTGCGGTCACGACGGCGATCGAGGCCGGTTACCGCAGCATCGACACCGCGGCGGCGTACGGCAACGAGTCCGGAGTCGGCGACGCCATCGCCGGCGTCCCCGACCTGTTCATCACGACCAAGCTGTGGAACTCCGACCAGGGCCACGATGCGACGCTGCGCGCGTTCGACGAGAGCACGCGCCGGCTGCGCCGGGACGTCCTCGACCTCTACCTCATCCACTGGCCCGCCCCGAAGCGCGACCTCTACGCCGACACGTGGCGCGCGTTGGAACGCCTCTACGCCGACGGCCGGGTGCGCGCGATCGGCGTGTCCAACTTCCACACCGCGCACCTGCAGCGCCTGTTCGACGAGTTCCCGACCACCCCGGCGGTGAACCAGATCGAGCTGCACCCGTTGCTGCAACAGGAAGAGATGCGCAAGGTCCACGTCACGCACAAGATCGTCACCGAGGCGTGGTCACCGCTCGGCCAGGGCACGCTGCTGCGCGAACCGGACATCGCGGGCCTCGCCGAGAAGTACGGCAAGACCGCCGCCCAGATCGTGCTGCGCTGGCACGTGCAGCTCGGCAACGTCGTGATCCCGAAGTCCGTCACCCCGTACCGGATCAAGGAGAACTTCGACATCTTCGACTTCGAGCTGGCCGCCGACGACATGCTGGTGATCAGCGAGCTCGACCGCGGCACCCGCACGGGTCCCGATCCCGACCGCTTCAACGCCGCCTGAGGCGGGCGGCGCTCAGGCCTTGGTCGACAGGACCTGGCCGAGCGCCGCCTCCACGCCGTTCTCGTTCTCCACCACGGAAACCGAGCCGCCGGTCGTCTGCGCGATGTCGGTCAGCGCGTTCTTGTCGACGTCGCCGCCGATCGCGATGAAGCTGATCGCCAGGTCCGTTCCGTGCAGCTGGCCCTTCAACGCCGCCAGGTCGATGCCGCCGTCGGACCTGCCGTCGGTGATCACCACGACCCGGTTCACGCGTCCCGCCACGAACCCGTCGTGCGCTGTCTCGTAGCAGGCGGCCAAAGCGCTGTAGAGCTGCGAACCCTCGGACGTCTTCAGCCCTTCGATCGCCCGCTTCAACGCGTCGCGCTTGTCGGCCACGGGACCGGTCGCGACGAGCTGCTTGTGCGGCTTCGAGCCGTCCAGGTCGCGGGCGAACTCCCACAGCCCGAACGACCCGGACACCGCCCGGTCGACCTGGCCGCGCAACGCCGCCTTCACCTTGTCCAGCCTGGGTTTCATCGACGTCGACACGTCCGCCAGCACCGTGACGACCTGCCCGCCGCGGTCCGCCGACGCCCACGCCGACGAGATCTGCTGCGTGGTCGTCGCGTCCGCGCCGACCAGGTTCTCGGTGACCTGCGACCAGGCCACGCCGGGCGACGGCGACGGACGGTCCTGAGTGGACTCCACCCGCAACCCGCCTGCCGCCAGGATCTTCTGCTGCTCCGGCTCGATCATGAAGTCCCGGAACGCCTGCGCCGCACGCACTTCCGCCTCGCCGACCTCGGGCCCGCCGAGCGCGACGTACGGGAAGTCCGCCACCGGCGCCGGTCCGGCCGGCAGCACGCCGGCCAACGGCTTCGACGGCGCGTCCTTGCCCGTGTTGTGCCTGAACAGGTCCACTTCGGACACCGGCGTCACGGAGAAGCCCGCCGCGTTCACCGTCGCGCTGTCACCCAGGCGCCCCAACGCGTCGCGCGTCGTCGGCGGCACCTCCGGCGGCACGGCGGCCGCGAGCTTCGTCAGCGCGGACTTCGCCGCGTCCGACCCGAGCGACTCGGCCGTCACGGGGCCCTTGCCCCCCGCCAGCGCGGCCTGGATCGCGAGCGCGGAGGCCGTGTTCGCCGCCGGGTCGGGCATGGCGACGCTGAACCGGCCCCAGGGCTGCCCGAACTTGGTCCAGTCGGTCACCTGGGGCATGTCCGACCAGCGGAAGTCCTTCAGCACGGGTGCGGCGGCCTCGGGGGCGGCGAGCAGCACCGGTGACGTGCCGACGGACTTCGGCGCCGCGCCCACCAGCTTCGCGTCCAACGCCGTCAGCCGGTTCGCCCACAGCGTCGAGTCGGGCAGCCACGCGTGCGGGCGCTTGCCGAGCTTGTTCTCGTCCCAGGACGTCGTCAGGCCTTCGAGCACGGCCGAGGAGTCGGCGGACGTGACCTCGATCGCGATGCAGTGGTCGTAGACGACGGGCCGGGTCGCGCTGTAGGCCCGCGCGACGTCGCGGACGGCCTCGGCGACGCTGGGCGTCACTGCCACCCGCAGCACGGAGTCGCCCTCGCTGCAGTTCTGGGCCAGCGCCTGCGAGCGCTTGTCGAGGACGTCGCCGGCCCACGACAGGGCGAGCCAGCTGAGGCCTAGCAGCACCACGAGCACGACGATGAGCACGGGCCATTTGGCGATTCCGCGCTTCACCTTCGCCCGCAGAGTGCGGTGTCGAGACATCGATCCCTCACAACTACTCAGCGGCCCCCGACGACCGCCAATCACGCTAACAGGTGAACTCGGTCAGCAGAGTGAAGTCACTGCAAGTATCGACTGGCACACGAAGACGAGCCGTTCTCGCAACGGTTGTGCCCGGTCAGCGAACTGCGCCTGCCTCCGCACGTACTCCGCGCGCCCCTCCGGCGTCTCGATCCGCACGGGTCCGTACCCGAGCTCGACCAGGTCGTACGGGGAGGCCTGCATGTCGAGTTCGCGCACGTCAGCGGCCAGTTCGAAGCAGTCGGCCACCAGCGACGACGGGGTCGCCGGCTCCAGCTTGTAGGCCCACTTGAACAGGTCCATGTTCGCGTGCAGGCACCCCGGCTGCTCGTTGTCCACCTGTCCGTCGCGGGTGGGCTGCAGAGCGTTGCGCGGCCGAGCGGGTGACGTGAAGAACCGGAACGCGTCGAAGTGGCCGCACTGGATCCGGCTCGCCTCGACGACCTCGTCGGTGCCGCCGCTGCCGAGCCGCAGCGGCCACGCGTTGTGCCGGACCTCCTCCGGCTGCTGCCGGTAGACCATGGCCCACTCGTGCAGCCCGAAGCAGCCCAGCCGGGCGGGACGGCTCAGCGTCGCCGTGAGCAGTGCTTGGACGAACTCCAACGTCTTGGCCCGCTGCTCGACGAAGCTCGCGACGTCAAGCGTGACGCCGTCGGACGTCGCCTTGTAGTGCGGGAACTCCAGGTACTCCGCCGCGTCCTCCAGGACGACGCCAGGCCCTGGATGCCACCGTTCGAGCCGCACGGGCCGATGGCTGTAATAGGTGAAGAGGAAGTCCATCACCGGGTGCTTCTCTTTGCGAAGCTTCCGCTCCTGGTGCGGCCCGGTGAACCGGCGCATGCGCGCGAGGTGCGCGTCACGCAGCTCGTGCCACTCGGCTCGGGTCAGGACTTCCACGGGCAATTACGGTACGCGTTCGGCCTAGAGAGGCGGCACGAGCCCGGTGAACGTCCGCGCACCGTGGCAGTGCGGGCACTCCCGGCCGTTGTCCACGGTCCTGGGCGCGCCGCCGATGATCGCGAGCGTCGGCGCCGCGATGTAGCTCGCGCCCCCGCACAGGTGACACACCGTGCGCGGTTCGGGTGTGACGGCGAAGAGGTCGTCCGGGTCTTCCTCGTCCTCGAAGTCGTCGTCCTCGGCGAACTCGTCCTCGTCGTCCTCACTCATGCCGCCCAACCTAGTGGGTCACCGGTTCCGCGCGGGTCAGCGACTCCGGTGTGGCCTCCTCGCCGCACGCCGTGCACACCACACGGGGTTCCAGCACGGCACCGCACGAGTGCTCCCACACGAGCGGGAGGGGCCCCTCTGTCACGTACGTGTCGCCCCACTCCTTGAGCAACAGCATCACGTTGTGCAACGCACGACCGGACTCCGTGAGCACGTACTCGTACCGCGGCGGGTGCTCGGAGTACTGGTGCTTCTCCAGCACGCCGGCCGCGACCAGCTTCTTCAGCCGCACGGTCAGCACGTCGCGGGACGCGCCGGTGTTCGCGGCGATCTGGTCGAAGCGGGCGACACCGAGGAAGACCTCGCGCAACGCGAGCAGCGACCAGCGCTCGCCCACGACTTCCAGGGCGTTGGCGATGGAACAGCTCCGAGGGGTCATGTGACGAGTCTAGCAGTGAGTTGGCAAATCCAACTGAGTGGCGCTAGCGTGGATTGGGAAATCCAACTTAGGAGGTAGTCATGGACTTCGACGGTGCTGTGGTGCTGGTCACCGGGGCCAACCGAGGGCTCGGCAAGGCGTTCGCGCAGGAGTTCGCGAAGCGCGGGGCGAAGGTCTACGGCGGCGCGCGCAACCCGGCGTCCGTGGTGGACGAGGGCGTCATCCCGATTCAGCTCGACGTGACCGACGACGCGTCCGTCGCGGCGGCGGCGAAGGAGCTCGGCGACGTCACGATCGTGGTCAACAACGCCGGCACGACCGGTCCCGGCGACGAGGTCGACAGCATCAAGGCGGAGTTCGAGGTCAACTTCTACGGCGTCGTCCGCACGACGGACGCGTTCGCCCCCGTCCTGAAGGCCAACGGCGGCGGCACCCTCGTCAACGTGCTGAGCGTTCTGTCGTGGGCGAGCTACCCGGCGGCGCGCGGCTACGCGGCGTCCAAGGCGGCGGCCTGGTCGTTCACGAGGTCGACCCGCGACGCGTTGCGGGAGCAGGGAACGCGCGTGCTCGGCGTGCACGTCGGCTACATCGACACCGACATGGCCGCCCACATCGACGGCCCCAAGATCGCGCCGGCCGACGTCGTCGCGCAGGTGCTGCGGGCGATCCAGAACGGTGACGACGAGGTGCTCGCGGACGACCTCACCCGCACGGTGAAGGCCTCGCTGGCCTCTTGAGGCGGTGAGGCTCCGCGCGACGCCGACGTGGAGCACCGCCGCGTCGGCGTCAGTCGGTCTCGTCGTACTTCACCCGGTACCGCAGGTGCGTGACCGACGTGCTCTCGACGACCGAGATCGGGCCTTCGAGCTGGTATCCCTTGCCGGGGGCGAAGAACGGCGTGCCGCCGCCCAGGATCACCGGCACCAGGTCGAGGAAGATCTCGTCCACCAGGCCCGCGTCGATGGCCTGCCGGGCGATCTCGCCGGAGTTCAGGCCGACGCCCTTGTCGCCCGCGTGTTTCCCCGCCACCGCGACGGCTTCCTCGATGGTGCCGTCGACGAACGTGAAGTGCTCGGTGTTCTCCAGCGGCCGGTGGGTGAGCACGACGGTGTGCACGCCCATCGGGTGCTGACCACCCCAGCCGCTGGTCATGTCGTACAGCTTGCGCCCGACGACCAGAGCGCCGGTGACCTCGATGAGGCCGCTGTAGTGCGCGGCGCTGGCCGGGGTGAGGTGCACGGTCATCGCGCCCGTCGGCACCGTGAACGCCACGTCCCCCGCCTCGTACCAGGCGAACAGCCGGTCGAAGGCGGAGAAGTCCTGGCCGGAGACGTAGCCGTCGATCGAGGTGCTGGCGCCCGTGTAGACCTTGTTCATCTGCTGTGCCTTCCTGTTGTGGTCCTTCGCGAGGACGTCGAACAGGCCGGAACCGCGATCGACACGGGTTCCGCGGGCGCATACCGGGGCTCAGCCGATGGGGTCGGGCAGGCGGGTGACCTCGTAGTCGCAGTCGAGGACGTCGCCGGTCGCCGGGTCGCGCAGCTCGACGCGCCACCTCGACGCGAACTGGTCGACGCCGTGGTGCATCGGGATCGTGCCGGACAGCAGCACGGTGCCGGGCCGGAGCAGGTCGAGGTCGCGCAGGCGGTCCACCCAGTACTGCGGGGTCAGCAGCTCGGCGAGGGTGCCGCGCTGGATCTCCGCGCCGTCGGCCCACGCGGTCAGTTCGATCGAGTCGATCCGGTCCGCGACCTCGGACAGGCGCCACGCCCTGCGGCCCAGCACGTCCGGACCCGCGTTCTTGCTCCACGCGACGCCGTGCACTTCCAGCGCGCGGTCCGTGTGGTCGCATGCGACGGTCAGGAGGACGTCGTCGGAGGTGACCACCAACGCCCACTCGGCCTCGCCTGAGGTCTTGCCGTGCTGGGCGGGGACCGTCGAGGTCTGCTGTGCGAGGTACGGCGAGACCGGGTAGAGGCTCGGCGTCACGGATGGCGCCGGCACGCCCAGTTCGGCGAGTTCGCGCACGTGAGCGGCCACGTCCTCCTGGCTGCGGCCCGCGTAGCCGCCGTTGAGCAAGGTCGTCACGGCGACCTCGGCGACGGAGCCGTCGGGAAGGTCGAAAGCGAGCGTAGCGGCCTGTGTACGAACGGTAGACATGCGGTACTCCTTGCGCATACGAGTTGTATACAGGCAGTATTACGCCATGCCGCCTGACACTGCAACGCCAGCAACGCCACAGCCGGATTCTCAGCCGGGTTCTGAGCCGGGCACGCCGGACGTACCTCGGTCCGCGCTCGTCAGGGCGTTCGTGGCCTCGCTCTCCGGTACCGCACTGGAGTGGTACGACTTCGCGATCTACAACGTCGCCGCGGCGGTCGTGCTCGGCCCGTTGTTCTTCCCCAGCGAGGAGCCGCTCACCGCCACGCTGCTCGCGTTCTCGACGTACGCCGTCGGCTACCTGTCAAGGCCGCTCGGCGGGTTCCTGTTCGGCAGGCTCGGCGACAAGATCGGCCGCAAGCGCGTGCTCGTCACGACGTTGCTGATCACCGGCATCGCCACGCTGCTCATCGGCCTGCTGCCGACGCACGACGCGATCGGTCCCGCCGCCGGCGTGCTGCTCGTGGTGCTGCGGTTCGCGCAGGGCGTCGGTCTCGGCGGCGAGTGGGGCGGCGCCGTCCTGCTGTCCAGCGAGTACGGCAACCCGAAACAACGCGGCTTCTGGGCGAGCGCAGCCCAGATCGGCCCGCCCGCCGGCAACCTGATGGCCAACGGCGTGCTGGCGTTCCTCGGCGTCGCGCTGTCCGACGCGGCGTTCATGTCCTGGGGCTGGCGCGTGGCGTTCCTGCTGTCCGCGGTGCTCGTGATCTTCGGCCTGTGGATCCGCGTGAAGCTGGAGGAGACCCCGGTCTTCAAGGCGATCGAGGCGCGCGGCGACCGGCCGTCCGCACCGGTCAGCGAGGTCTTCCGCACCCAGACCCGGCCGCTGGTCGCCGCCGTGCTGTGCCGCGTCGGCCCGGACGTCCTGTACGCGCTGCACACCGTCTTCGTGCTGACCTACCTCACGACCCAGCTCAAGCTGCCGCGCAACGTCGGCCTCGTCGCCGTGCTGATCGCCTCGGGCTTCCAGCTGTTCCTGATGCCGCTCGCGGGCTGGCTGTCCGACCGGGTCAACCGCCGCGGCCTCTACGCCGTCGCCGCCGTGCTCGGCGCGGTGTGGCCGTTCGTGCTCTTCCCGCTCATCGACACCGGGTCGTGGCCGCTCATCGTCATCGGCGTCGTGATCGGACTCGGCTTCCACGCGTTCATGTACGGCCCGCAGGCCGCGTTCATCGCCGAGCAGTTCACCGAACGCCTGCGCTACACCGGAAGCTCACTCGCCTACACGCTCGCCGGCGTGATCGGTGGCGCCATCGCGCCGTTGCTCTTCACCGCACTGTTGGCGGGCTTCGGCACGTGGGTCGTCGTCGGCCTCTACGTCACCATCGCCTGCGTGGTCACGCTCGTCGGCCTGTGGCTGGGCCGCGACCCGCAGGAAGACGAGGCTCACCCGTTGAGCAGCACCTTCAGCGTGGTGTCCAAGTGAGCGGTGATCGCCGCCGTGGCCGCGCCGACGTCCCCGGACTCGAGCGCGGCCACGATCTCGTCGTGCTCGTCGATCACGGCCTGCTGCCGGTTGTGCGCCCGGTACAGCGCCACGACACCCGCGCGCACCTGCCGGGCGCGCAACCCCTCGTACGTCTTCGTCAGCAGCTCGTTGCCCGTCGCCGCCACCAGCAACGCGTGGAACTGCCGGTCGACGTCGATGAACTGCCGCGCGTCCTCGACCAGGAACCGCTGCCGCTCGATCAGCTCCTGCATCCGCCGCAGCGGAACGGTGCCCTCGGCCATCGTGCGCTCCGCCGCGTACCGCTCGACGACGCCGCGCAGCTCCATCAGCTCGCCGATCTGCCGCGACGACAACGGCGCGACGTACGCGCCCTTCTTCGGCACGAGCGTCACGAGGTCCTCGGCCGCGAGCAGCAGCAGCGCCTCGCGGATCGGCGTGCGGGAGACGCCGATCTGGTTGGCGACGTCCTGCTCGCTGATGAACCGCCCCTGCATCTCGGGGTCGGCGAGGATGGTGTCCTTCAGGAACTCGTACGCCTTTTCCCGGCCGGACAACGAGTCGGCAGCCTGCATACAACATGTATACCAGAGGAGGATCATGCGCTTCGCGCTCTGCCAGATCAGCTCCACCGCTGATCCGCAGGAGAACCTTGCCACCGTGCGCGCCCAAGTGGCCAGTGCCGCGCACCAAGGCGCACGGGTCGTCCACTTCCCGGAAGCCACCCAGTGCCGCTTCGGCGTCGACCTGAAACCGGTGGCCGAACCCCTCGACGGCCCGTGGGCGACCGAGGTCCGGAACATCGCCGACGAGCACAACGTCGTCGTGGTCGCCGGGATGTTCACGCCAGGCGAGGGCGATCGGGTCACCAACACCACCCTCGTCACCGGCGCCGGCCTGCACCTCGGCTACGACAAGATCCACCTGTTCGACGCGTTCGGCTTCCGCGAGTCCGACACCGTCACGCCCGGCGAGAAGCCCGTGACGTTCGAGGTCGACGGCACCACGATCGGCCTCGCCACCTGCTACGACGTGCGGTTCCCCGAGCTCTTCCGCACCCTCGCCACCACCGCGCCGGTGATCCTGGTCGGCGCCTCCTGGGGAGCGGGCCCCGGCAAGGCGGACCAGTGGGACCTGCTCGTCCAGGCCCGCGCGCTGGACGCCACCTCGTGGGTCCTCGCCTGCGGCCAGGCGGACCCCGGCACCGACTACGGCTCGGCCCCGACGGGAATCGGCCGCAGCGCCGTGGTCGACCCGATCGGCACCGTCCGCGAGCGCCTCGACGGCAGGCCGGGCACGATCCTGTCCGATGTGGACCCCGCGCTCGCAGGAGAAGTCCGCGAGAAGCTGCCCGTGCTCGCCAACCGGAGGCTGTAGATGCGCGAGGAGCACGAGTTCTTCCCGACCGGCGACCTGCCGTGGCACCTGGCCACCGAAGGCGTCACCGAACGGGTCCTGAGCCGCGACCCGGACACCACGACCCTCACCAGGATCGCCCGCTGGGCACCGGGCCTGGAGACCGAGGGCGTCATCAGGCACGACTTCCACGAGGAGGTCTACCTGCTGGAGGGCGACCTCACCGACCTGACCCTGGGCAGGACGTTCCGGGCCGGCGACTTCGCGAGCCGCCGCCCCGGCATGCCCCACGGCCCCTACAGGACCGAACAGGGCTGCGTGATGCTGGAGATCCGCACCGCGCAGCCCTGACGAGACGTACTAGACCCAGCGCACGTGGGTACCGTCACGAACGGTGCCCACGTACTCCTCCAACAGGTCCTCCAACGCCACGACGCCGAACACCGTGCCGTCCGCCGACACCGCGCGCGCGAGGTGCGACTGAGCCCGGCGCAACGCGGCCAGGGCCTCGTCCAGGCGGGCGTCCACCGGAACCTCCGGCAGCCCGCGCACCCGGTCCCGAGGCACCGACGTGGCCGCGCCCTCCAGGTCCAGCACGTCCTTGACGTGCAGGTACCCGATCAGCCCCGCCTCGGCCAGCACGGGGAACCGGGAGAACCCGGTCGCCGCCACCGCCGCCTCGATCTCGCCGACGGTCGGCGTCGAGGACACCGTCGTCAGCCGGTCCAGCGGCACCAGCACGTCGGCCACCGTGCGTTCGGCCGACGACAACGTCTGCGCCAGCCGCCGGTGCTCCGAGTCCTCCAGCAGCCCCTCCGAGCGGGACTGCCCGATCAGCAGCGCGAGCTCGTCCGGCGTGTAGGCCGACTCGAGCTCGTCCACGGGCTCCACGCCGAACCGCCGCAGCACCCACCGGCCCACGGCGGTGAACATCGCCAGCACCGGCGCGATCATCCGCGAGAACCCGTAGTGCACCGGGACCAGCCACACCGCGGCCCGCTCGGGACCGGCGATGGCCAGGTTCTTCGGCACCATCTCGCCGAGGATCGTGTGCAGCGCGACAACGATGACCAACGCCACCGCGAACGCCACACCGTGCACCACGGCCAACGGCAGCCCAACGGCGCCGAGGGGCCCCTCCAGCACCGAAGCCAACGCGGGTTCGGCGATCGCACCCAGGCCCAGCGAGCACAGCGTGATGCCCAGCTGCGCGCCCGCGATGAGCAACGGCAGCTGCTGCGACGCCTTGATCGCCGTGCGGGCCCGGGCAGAACCCTTGTCCGCCAACGCTTCGAGGCGGTCCCGGCGCGCGGTGATCACCGCGAACTCGGCACCGACGAAGAACGCGTTGCCCGCCAGCAGCAGAGCGATGACGAGGAAGTTCACGACGACACCACCCGCAGCTCGGCCACGCGGTGCTTGTCCATCCGCATCACGGTGACCCTCCAGCCGTCGACCCGGATCTCGTCACCGACGTCGGGAATCCGGCCGAGCCGCGCCAGCACCAGGCCGGCCAGCGTCTCGTAGTCGCCCTCCGGCATCTGGAACCCGGTCGCGTCGGCCACCTCGTCGTCGCGCAGCAGCCCGGACACGATCCAGCTGTCCGAACCCAGCGACCGCACCGGCGCCGCCTCACCGCGGTCGTGCTCGTCGCGGACGTCGCCGACGATCTCCTCGACCACGTCCTCCAGCGTCACCAGCCCGGCCGTGCCGCCGTACTCGTCCACGACCAGCGCGGACTGCAGCCCGGACGCGCGCAGCCGGTCCAGCAGCGCGTCGCCCTCCAGGGTCTCCGGCACCGAGTACACCGGCCGGGTCAGCGCCGACAGGGGAGTGGACCCCCGCAGCGCCGCGGGCACCGCGAACGCCTGCTTGACGTGCACGATCCCGCTCACCTCGTCCAGCGACCCGTTGTGCACCGGGAACCGGGAGAACCCGGTCTCGCGCGCCTTCAGCACCAGGTCCGCGACGGTCGCGTCGGCGCGCAGCGCCTCGACCCGCACGCGCGGCGTCATCAGTTCGCCCGCCGTTCTGTCACCGAAGCGCAGCGACCGGTCGAGCAGCACCGCGGTGCTCTCGTCCAGCGTGCCGTGCTCGGCCGACGTGCGGACCAGCGCGCCCAGCTCCTCGGGCGACCGCGCGGACGCCAGCTCCTCGACCGGCTCGACGCCGAAGCGCCGCACCAGCCAGTTCGCCGAGTTGTTCATCGCGGTGATCAGCCAGCGGAACACCGTGGAGAACGCCGCCTGGAACCCGACCACGCCGCGCGCGGTCTCCAGGGGCTTCGCGATCGCGAGGTTCTTGGGCACGAGCTCGCCGAACACCATCGACAACGCCGTGGCGATGGCCAGCGCCAACGCCAGCGACAGCCCGCTCGCCACGGTGTGCGGCACGCCCACCAGGGTCAGTCCGGGCTCGATCAGCTCGGCGATCGCTGGCTCCGCGATGTAACCGGTGATCAGCGTGGTCAGGGTGATGGCGAGCTGGGCGCCGGAGAGCTGGAACGACAGCGTGCGGTGCGCACGGTCGATGGTGCGCGCCTTCGCGTCACCGACCTCGGCGACGTGCCGCTCGACCGTGCTGCGTTCCAGCGCGGTCAGCGAGAACTCCGCCGCCACCGCGATGAAGGTGCCCGCTGTCAGCGCCACGACGGCGAGCAGCCCGAGCACGCTCAGAAGAATGCCGGTCACCTATGCGCTCCAACAGAACAGGCGACCGGGCGTATATGCCAGTCAGGGCCAGACCCCATGGGGACGGCTCAACTCCTCGTGACTAAGAATGTGAATAGCCAGACGAGTCTAATTGTGGGCAGTCGAGGCCCTGAGCACCACCTCACCCGCCACACGGACGGTGCGGGCCTCGTCACCTCCGCCGTCGAGCACGAGACCAGCGGCGATCTCGCCCATCTCCTCCAACGGAAGTCGCACAGTGGACAAAGCGGGCACCGTGTCGCGCAGCGTCGGGATGTCGTCGAACCCGGCGATCGACATGTCGTCCGGAATCCGCACGCCCCGCTCGCGCAGCGCCGCCATCGCGCCCATCGCCATGACGTCGGTCACGGCGAACACGCAGGTCGCGCGCGACTTCGAGCCCAGCAGCTCCATCGCGGCCTCGTAGCCGCCGTCGCGGGTGAACGCGCCGTTGATCACCACCGGCGGTGCGACGCCGGCGTCGTTCAGGCCCGCCTTGAACCCGGCCAGCCGGTCGCGGGCCACCACGAGTTCGGAAGGTCCACCCAATACGGCGAACTTCTTGTGCCCCAGCTCGGCGAGCGCGCGGGCGAGCGCGCGGCCGCCCGCCCGGTTGCCGGGCACGACCGTGTCGGTGCCGAGCTTCGCCTGCGAGACGCACGCGACCCGGCCGCCCTGCTCGGTGAACGCGTCGATCTCCGCCGCGAGCCGCGACTGCGCCGCGCGGTCCGTGGTCCGCGACCCCGCCAGCACCACCGCACGCGCCCGATGCGCACGCAGAGTGGAGAGCAGCTCCGCCTCACGCTCCGGGCGACGCCCCGTCGTGCCGAGGACGACGACGAGCCCGGCCTCCTCGGCCACCCGCGTCACCCCCGCCGCGATGCAGGAGAAGTACGGGTCGGTGATGTCGTGCACCACCAGCCCCACCAGGGAGCTGGAGTTGCGGGCCAGCGCCTGCGCCGAGGCGTTCGGCACGTACCCGAGCTCCTCCGCGGTGCGCAGGACGCGGTCGCTCAGGTCCTCGCTCACCTGTCGCGTGCTGCCGTTGAGCACGCGGGAAGCCGTCGCCAACGACACACCCGCCTGCTTCGCCACCTCGGCGAGCGTCACCTGTCGGGCGGACACGACCACCTCCGTCAACGTGCATGTGAGCGCTGAGACTAACTCGCGAGGAGGTTGACGTCCGTGAAGCGCCGCGATTAGCGTGGCGGGAAAGCGCTTTCCAGCGCTGCTACCAGGGAGGTGCGATGGCGGTCAGGACCATTGGCGTGGCGGTCAACGGCGTCACGGGGCGGATGGGTTACCGCCAGCATCTGGTCCGCTCGCTGCTGCCGTTGCGCGACGAGGGCGTGCGGTTGCAGGACGGGACCCTGCTCAAGGTGGAACCGGTCCTGGTGGGCCGCAACGCCGACAAGCTCAAGGAGATCGCCGAGCGGCACGACCTCGCGCGCTGGACGACCGACCTCGACTCGGCGCTCGCCGACCCGTCCGTCGAGATCTACTTCGACTCGCAGGTCACGTCGAAGCACGTCGAGTCGATCACGAAGGCGCTCGAGGCGGGCAAGCACGTCTACACCGAGAAACCCGTCTCGGAAACGGTCGAGCAGGCGGTGGCGCTCGCCCGTCTCGCCGACGAGCGGGACCTGCGGCACGGCGTGGTGGCGGACAAGCTGTACCTGCCGGGCATCCGCAAGCTCAAGCGGCTGATCGAGGGCGGCTTCTTCGGCCGGATCCTCAGCGTGCGCGGCGAGTTCGGCTACTGGGTCTTCGAGGGCGACTGGCAGCCCGCGCAGCGCCCGAGCTGGAACTACCGGGCCGAGGACGGCGGCGGCATCGTCTCGGACATGTTCTGCCACTGGAGCTACCTGCTGCACGACCTGTTCGGGCGGGTCGAGGCCGTGACCGCGAAGGCCGTCACGCACATCCCGACGCGCTGGGACGAGCAGCGCAACGCCTACGACGCCACCGCGGACGACTCGGCGTACGGCATCTTCGAGATCGAGAACGGCGTCATCGCGCAGATCAACTCGTCCTGGTGCGTGCGGGTGCGCCGCGACGAGCTCGTCGAGTTCCAAGTGGACGGCACCGAGGGCAGCGCGGTCGCCGGCCTGCGGGAGTGCTTCGTGCAGCCCCGCGCCGTCACGCCGAAGCCGGTCTGGAACCCGGATCTCCCGGTCACGCACCCGTTCCGCGACCAGTGGCAGCAGGTGCCGGACAACGAGGACTTCGACAACGGCTTCAAGGTGCAGTGGGCGGAGTTCCTGCGGCACGTCTACGAGGGCGCGCCGTTCCCGCACGACTTCCGCGCGGGCGCACGGGGTGTGGCCCTCGCGGCCGCCGGTCTCCAGTCCTCTTCGGAGGGACGCCGGGTGGAGATCGCCGATGTCTAGCCGGAACGAACGCATTGTGTTCGCCGCGGCACACGTCGTGGCGAAGGACGAGACCGCGGTGGACTGGGACGCCACGCTGGCGTTCCGGCACCACCTCTGGTCGCACGGCCTCGGTGTCGCCGAGGCCATGGACACCGCCCAACGCGGCATGGGCCTCGACTGGCCGACCGCCACCGAGCTGATCCGCCGCAGCGCCGCCGAGAGGACCGGCCGGATCTGCGCGGGCGTCGCCACCGACCACCTGACCGGCGAGCCGAGCCTCGACGACGTGCTGACCGCCTACCTGGAGCAGCTCGACGTCGTCCAGGAGGCGGGCGCCCAGCCCGTCCTTATGTGCTCGCGCCACCTCGCCGCCGTCGCACGTGGCCCGGAGGACTACGCGAAGGTCTACGGCACGTTGCTCGACCGCGTCAGCGAGCCCGTGATCCTGCACTGGCTCGGCACGGCGTTCGACCCGAAGCTGGAGGGCTACTGGGGCACGG
Source organism: Lentzea sp. CA-135723 (assembly GCF_050936595.1). Lineage (NCBI taxonomy): Bacteria > Bacillati > Actinomycetota > Actinomycetes > Pseudonocardiales > Pseudonocardiaceae > Lentzea > Lentzea sp. CA-135723. The sequence continues at coordinate 459,342 of NZ_JBNJMK010000002.1, forward strand.
CCGACGTCCCGCAGGCCACCCGGAACTTCCTGGAGATCATCCACGCGCGGCCGGACAAGGTCGACGGCGTGAAGGTCTCGCTGCTCGACGCGGACCACGAGATCGGCCTGCGCCGGGCGTTGCCGGACGGCGTCCTCTGCTACACCGGCGACGACTTCAACTACCCGGACCTGATCGCGGGCGACGAGGAGGGCCACAGCCACGCGTTGCTGGGCATCTTCGACCCGATCGCGCCGGTGGCCGCGAAAGCGCTTGCCGAACTCGCTCAGGGCAATGCCGACGAGTTCCACCGCATCATGGCGCCGACAGTTCCGTTGTCACGCCATCTGTTCAGCACGCCGACCTACTACTACAAAACCGGTGTTGTGTTCCTGGCGTGGCTTGCCGGGCACCAGGAACGCTTTCAGCTCCTCGGTGGCCTGGAAAGCGCGCGCACCGTCGAACATCTCGCCGAGGCGAAACGACTCGCCGAGATCGCCGGCGTGATCGACCCGGACCTCGCGGAACGGAGGTGGAGCGCGTGGCTCGCCTCTCGCTGAACCAGGCAACGATCAAACGCGCGACCGTCGCCGAGGCCGTCGACGGCTGCGCGCGGCACGGGATCGAGGCCATCGGCCTGTGGCGCGAACCGGTGGCCCAGCAGGGCCTCGAACGCAGCGCCAAGATCGTCCGCGACGCCGGCCTGCGCGTGTCGTCGTTGTGCCGCGGCGGTTTCCTGACGGCCGTCGACAACCGCGAGGCGCTCGACGACAACCGGCGCGCCATCGACGAGGCGGCGGCGCTCGGCACCGACACGCTGGTCATGGTCGTCGGGGGAGTGGCGGCGGACAAGGACCTCGTCGGCGCACGTCGGCGCGTCGCCGACGCCATCGAGGAGCTTGCTCCTCACGCCGCCCAGGCGGGCGTGATCCTGGCGCTGGAACCGATGCACCCGGTGTTCTGCGCGGACCGCGGCGTGCTGTCGACGTTGGCCCAGGCGCTCGACATCGCCGAACGGCACGAGTCCGTCGGCGTCGTCGTGGACGCGTTGCACGTGTGGTGGGACCCTGCCGTGTACGAGCAGATCGCGCGTGCGGGCGGGCTCATCGCGTCGTACCAGGTGTGCGACTGGCTCACGCCGGTGCCGGAGGACGTGTTGCTGGGACGCGGCTATCCCGGTGACGGCGACATCGACCTGGACCGCCTGACGCGCGTCGTCGCGGCGACGGGATACGCGCGGGACGTCGAGGTCGAGATCTTCAACGCGGCCATCTGGGCGGCGGACTTCGACGAGGTGATCGGCCAGGTGTCACGCAGGTACCACGACGTTGTGGAACCGGCGCTGTAACCACTCGCGCGGGGAAGCCGGTCGTCGACGGCGGCGACGACCGACCCCGGCGTGGTGCCTGTATATCCGAAAACCAGGTCCATCAGGGCCGGGTTTCGGATAAATCTCGGAGATCAGCCGCCGTTGAAGAACCTGTAAACCTTTGCACGGTGCCTGGGCTTCGTGGTCGTGATCTTGATGACCGCGTCGAACATCGACCGGCCGAGCTCCGCGCGGGCCGCGACGGCCGGGTGCGTGGTGCTGAAGTCCTCGTCGTTGACCGCCTTGTCACCGGAGAACGTGCCGGACGCGAACATCGAGTAGACCAGGATCGCCCGGTCGTCCGCGCTGAACATGATCCCGGCCTCGTTGCGGCCGTCCTCGAACCAGCCGGCCTTCGTCGCGACGCGCAGGCGTTCGTTGGTGGTGAGGTTGAGCCGCACGCCGTCGGTGAAGCTCGCCGTGGCGCGCAGGATGTTCAGCAGGTACGCGGTGGACGCCGCGGACAGCAGCTGGCCGTCGACCAGCTTCTGCAGCAACGTGTGCGTCTCGCGCGCCGTCGTGGTGCCGAGGAAGAACCGGTTCGGGTTCGCGACCGGAACGACCTGCGTGTGCACGAAACCCTTGGCGCGCAGGATCTCGTTGAGCTCGAGCGCCGGGACGACGAGGCCGCACAGGCGCACGGCGGTGTTGTCCGAGACGGTCAGCAGGTTCGCGAGCGCGTGGCCGACCGTCACCTCGCTCGGGTACGCGCCGTCGAGCGCGAAGATGCCGTCGGTGTCCTGGATGACGATCGCGGCCGACACCGTGACCGTCTGGTCGAGCCTGATCAGCCCGCGGTCCACCTTGTCCAGCACGGCGACGGCGACCGCGATCTTGTTGACGCTGTAGGCCTCGACCACCACGTCGGCGTTCTCGTCGACGGCGGGCTTCGTGGCGCCGTCCAGGTCGGCGACCGTGATCAGCGACGACCACGTGCCTCTCGCCTTGCGGACCTGTCGCTTGTAGACCTGGGCCACGCGCTTGCGCGACCGGTCGGCCGTCGCCGGGGATCGTTCGATCTCTACCTCCGCGTCTTCCTGCGCTTGTGCTGCACCGTTGGAGCCGAGCACGGCCGTCGCGGCCGCGACGGTTCCCAGCCCGAACACGGACCTGCGGTTCAAAGTCATGGTCGCCATCAAAACAGGCGGCACTGACGTTTCCCTGACTAGGGTTGCCGATCATGGAACACGTCTTCGTGGTGACCGGCGCCTCCCGCGGCATCGGGGCGGCTACCGCCGTTCTCGCAGCTCAGGCGGGGTATCGCGTGGTCAGGGCCTCGCGCAGCGCCGAAGAATCTGTCGGCGATCGCGGCTGGGACGCGCGATGCGACGTCTCTTCGTGGGATTCCGTGCAGGATCTCATGTCCCGAGTGGAAGCGCGGTGGGGCAGGATCGACGTCGTGTTCGCGAACGCCGGAGTCTCGGTGGACACCTCGTTCGTCTCTTCGGCCGGAGCCAAGCCTTCCGAATGGACGGACATGGTCGTCACCAACGTCTGCGGCCCCGCCTTCACCGCCCGCGCCGCGATGCCCGCGCTGATGCGGTCCGGCGGCCACCTGGTCATGACGGGCTCCGCGGCCGGCCGCGGGGTCCGTCCCGGCAACCTGTACTCGGCGACCAAGTGGGCCATCACCGGCCTGGCGCAGGCGATCCGCGCCGAAGCCGTCGGCACCGGCGTCCGCGTGACCGTGATCCAGCCGGGCCTCGTCGACACCGAGGGCATCCCGGCGTCCCGCGCGAACGACCCGAAGCTCGAACCGGAGGACGTGGGCAGGGCGGTGCTCTACGCCGTGTCCCAGCCGTCCACTGTGGACGTGAACGAGATCCTGCTCAGGCCGACCGGCCAGGCGGCACACCGCTAAGGGGGAGTGTTCGATGATCGTGCTCTTCGCGGCAGGCGGTGGTGGCGACCCGGAACGCCACCGCCCGCTCCTCGACCACTTCACCGCGCGCGGCCACCAGGTCATCGCGCCGTCGTTCGACCGCCTGCACCCGCAGCAGGCCACCTGGGACGACTACCTGGCGAGGCCCACCGGCCTCGTCGAAGCACTCGGCGACGTGACCGGCGAGGTGACCGTGATCGGCCACTCGATCGGCGCCTGGGCGGCCCTGTGCCTGGCGGGCGCGACCCCGTGGAGCCGCGACCGCGAACCCCTCGACGTGCCAAGGGATTCCCGCGTCACCAGGCTGGTCCTCTACACCCCGCCGGCGGGCTGGTTCGCGGCCCCGGGAGCCCTGGCCGCGGTGCACACGCCGATCCTCGCCTACGCGGGCGAACTGGACACCGTCGTCCCGGTGGCGGACGTGGAGGTCCTACGCGCGGCCCCGGCCGACGTGGACGTGCGCGTCGTGCCGAAGGCGGGCCACTTCGGCTTCATGCACGTGCCGCCGCCGGGGATGGACGACGACCCGGCGTTCGACCGCGCCGCGTTCCTGCCGCGGCTGGTCGACGAGACCTGCGAGTTCGTCACGCGGGGCCGAGCGTGACCGTGCGCCGTGCCGGATCGATGGCGGCGAGGACCACGACGACCTCGTCGCCTTCCCGGGGTGGTGTCGAGGCGTAGTCCTTCTCGTGCAGGAGCCCCTCGATGCCGTCGGCGACCCGTACGAACACACCGAACGGCACCACCTCGGTCACGAGGCCGCGGATCTCCTGCCCGATGGTCGCGGTGCCGGCGAACGCCCGCAGCGGGTCCGGCCGCAACGCCTTCAGCGACAGCCGGGCCTCCATGTTCCAGGTGTCGTGGTCGAGGAACTCGCCGGTGACGCGCTGCCCGGCCTCGAGCACGTCCGCCAGGTCGTCGATGTGCTCCCACGCCACCTCGGCCACGGTGACGAAGCCGACGCCGGCGAAGAACGGGTGCGGCGGGCCGTCGTCGAGCGCCACGAACACACCGAAACTCTCGATCGCCGCGACCGTGCCGGACAGGTGTTGCCCGGGCCGCAACCCGCACAGGAACGCGTGCAGCTCCGGGTGCGCCTCCGCCAGCTCGCGCGCGTGGTCGCGTGGGTCCCGCCGGCTCACGCGCCGCCCAGGAACTCGACCAGCAGCCGGTTCACCTCGTCCGGGCGTTCCAGGTACCCGACGTGCCCGGCGTCCGCGACCTCCGCGTACCGCGCGCCCGGGATCACGTCCGCCACCTCGCGCGACAACCGCGCCGGCAGCACCAGGTCGTCCGCGAACCCGATCACCAGCGACGGCACCGCGATGGCGCGGTAGGCGTCGAGGCGCGTCTCGTACTCGGCCAGCCCCAGCTGGACGCGCTCGCCCGCGCTGATCGACGAACCCGCGAACTCGTACATCTGCAGCCAGTCGCGGGCGGCCATCGGGTCGGCCAGTGTCGCCTGCGACAGGTTCCGCACCACCGACGCCACCGCGTAGAACGCCTGCGGCACCTCGGCGCCCTTGTCGTGCAGGTCGCGCAACGCCTCCGACCAGGCCTGCTGCACGGGGTCCGGCCGCCCGGCCGTCGCCATCAGCACCGCGGACCTGACCAGCGCGGGGCGGGCCAGGGCCAGCTCCTGGGTGATGCGCGCGCCCAGGGACGTGCCGATCACGTGCGCCGGGCCGCCGCCCAGGTGCTCGATCACCGCGGCGGTGTCGGCCACCATGTCGTCGAGCGTGAAGCCCTCGCCGCACTCGGACGACGGCTTGACGCCGCGGTTGTCGAAGTACGCCACCCGGTAGCCGGCCTTGACCAGCGCGGGCACCTGGTACGTGCGCCAGACGCGGCCGGGACTGCCGGTGCCCATGACGAGCACGACGAGGTCGCCGGAGCCCTCGGTCTGGACGTTCAGCTCGATGCCGTTGAGCGGGACAAGCGCCATTCCGAAGATCCTAGAGAGCTAGAACCTGCACAGGGGTCGAATGGCGGTGGCGTGTGAGGGATAACGCTCGCACAGGTCGTCCGCGTGCCCGAACTCCACGATGTCGTCGGTGTACGGCGGCACCACCACCGTGCCGACCAGCGACCAGTCGCCCGCCGGCGTGCTGCCCTGCCACACCCCCGCCGGCACCACGACCTGCGGGTTCGACGCGCTGAGCACCGGCTCGGTCACCGAGCCGTCCGGGTGCAGCAACAGCATCCGCAACGGCGACCCGGCGTGGAAGTGGTAGATCTCCAGGTGCTCCAGCACGTGCATGCCGGAGAAGTCGGGGCTGCGCAACAGGTACGCGATCGCCGACACCTCGTCCGACCGGTGCGTCTGCGCGAAGTACCCGCCCTCGACCGGCAGCTCCTGCATGGTCAACGAGGCGATCAACTGCTCTGGGGTCACGTCATCTCCGGAAGCGGTGAACCGTGCACGACGACCATGCCCTTGCCGAGCCGCTTCGCCGTGTACATCGCGGCGTCCGCGGCCCCCAGCACGTCGTCGGCGGTGATCTTGGGATCGTACGAGAACCGCTGCGCCACACCGATGCTGGCGTGCACCCGGTGCACCCGGCCGAGCACCTCGTGCGGATGTCCGAGCGAGCTCAGCAACCGCGCGCCGATCTCCTCGGCGTCGCCGCCGTCGACCAGCACGCCGAACTCGTCACCGCCGAGCCGTGCCACGGTGTCCTCTGGCCGGACGCTGCTTTCCAGTCGTGCGGCGACATTGCGCAGGACGACGTCGCCCTCCGCGTGACCGTTGTTGTCGTTGACGGCCTTGAAGCCGTCCACGTCGATGAACAGCAGGATCAACGGCGTGGAACGGTCACGCACCGAAAGCGCGCGCTCCAGCCGTTCGCGGAACAACGAGCGGTTGGCGACACCGGTCAACGGATCGTGCGTCGCTTCGTGTCGCAGTTGCTCACGTGAGACGCGTAGCTGATCCATCAGCCGTACGTTGTCCATCATCGTGAGCAACTGACGCACGATCACGAGACACACGACCATCAAACCGACGTAGATCTCGACCGGGTTCAGCCGCCCGCCCGTCGCCGTGTTCCAGATGACGAACAACCCGGTGATGGCCAACGGTAGGTACGGCACGAGCAGATGCAGTAAATCGGCCGTGCGCATGCGTCCGGGCGTGGGTTCGAGATTGCGTGCCGGCGCCAACGCACTCAGCAGGAAGAACGCCGGGCACAACATGAACCCGATGTCCGCCGTCGCCGGAATCGCCGTGTTGCCCTTGGAGATGTAGTACGCGAAAACCCAGCCCGACGACGACTGCGCGATGCCCGCCAGTGCGACGAAAAGCATCGGCCACTGCCGCACGGCCTGATGCGTCCACGACATCACCACGATCGCCACGAGCAACACGAGATATGCCGCGGGATGCGCGACCACGGTGGCGAACCCGGGCCCCGACGTGGCCCACGCGCGGGTCAGCGACTCCAGCGCCGACACCCACGTCAGCACGAACAGCGACCCGATCACGATCAGCCCGTCCAGCACGAGGACCGTGCGGCTGCGGTAGCTCGGCAGCAGGTCGTCGGCCCGGCGCTGCTGCGCCTTCACGATCAGCGCGGCCAGGCACAGCACCGGCACCATCGTGAACCCGAGCGGCGCGATCGTGGACGACGGCAGTTGCACGCCCATGACCTGCTGGCCCCAGATCCACGCCGACAACCCGACGGTGAGGCTCGCCATCGCCGCCGTCATCCAGCGGTTTCGCCTGCGCGCGTAGGCGATCAGCGCCGCCGCGGCGAACACGAGCTGCACGACCTTGTCGATTGCGATACCGATATCGCGAGGGACTGCCAGTGCGGTCAGGATGGCGATCGCCATGACGGTGCCGACGCACCCGGCGATGATCCAGAACCGCTTCACCCGTGCACTCCCGTGATCGAAACCCGACCACCGTAGTAACGGCGGCGTGGACTTGTCGAACCGTGTCGATGTCCGGCACCTATGGGTGCACCGGATATGGTTCGAACTGTTGTTCGTCCGGCGATGCGGGGAGCTGGTTGTGCGGGTGTTCGGGGTCGACCCCGGTCTGACCAGGTGCGGCTTCGGCGTGGTGGACGGCGGCCCTGGCCGGGTCGTGCGCGCCGTGGCCGTCGACGTCCTGCGCACGCCCGTCGACGCTCCTCTGTCCGTGCGCCTGCACGAGCTGTACACGGGTCTCTGCGTGTGGCTGGACCGTTACGAACCCCAGGTCGTTGCCATCGAACGCGTCTTCGCGCAGCACAACGTCCGCACCGCGATGGGCGTCGCGCAGGCGTCGGGTGTGGTGGCCCTCGCCGCTGCCCAGCGAAACCTGCCGGTCGAGTTCCACACGCCGTCCGAGGTGAAGGCCGCCGTCACCGGCTCGGGCCGCGCGGACAAGGCGCAGGTGACGGCCATGGTGACCAAGCTCCTCGGGCTCAAGACGGCCCCGAAACCGGCGGACGCCGCGGACGCCCTGGCGATCGCGATCTGCCACCACTGGCGCGCGCCGATGCGGTCGCGCCTGGAAGAAGCCCAGGCCAAGGCGGCCGAGCTCGCCCGCGTGCACCGGGCGAAGCTCGCCGAGGCGGCACGGCGGAGCGCGCCGTGATCGCTTCAGCGCCCGCCGAAACTGTCAGTGCCGGCTGGAAGAATGAAATCAAGGGGTCCCCTTCGCAGGGGGACGCCTGCGTGAGCGTGAAGTCCGGAGGAACCAGGTGATCTCGTCACTGCGCGGCCAGGTGCAGCACGTCGGCCTCGACCACGCCGTCGTCGAGGTGGGCGGCGTCGGGTTCGCCGTCCAGGCCACCCCGACCACCCTCGCGAGCCTGCGCCGCGGCGAGGAGGCCACCCTCGCCACCACCCTGATCGTCCGCGAGGACAGCCTCACCCTGTTCGGCTTCGCCGACACCGAGGCCCGCGAGCTGTTCGGCCTGCTGCAGACCGTGAGCGGCATCGGCCCCCGCATCGCCCTCGCGACGCTGGCCGTCCTCGAGCCCGACAAGCTCCGCCACGCCCTCGCCGAGGGCAACATCACCGTGCTCACGCAGGTCCCGGGCATCGGCAAGAAGGGCGCGGAACGCCTCATCATCGAGCTGCGCGACAAGGTCGGCCAGCTCGCCGCCCCCACCACGCCCGCGCACAGCCAGACGCGCGACCACGTCGTGGAGGCGCTGCTCGGCCTCGGCTTCCCGGCCAAGGCCGCCGAGGCGACCGTCGACAACGTCCTCGCCGACAACCCCGACCAGTCCACGCCCGCCGTGCTGCGCCGTGCGCTCGCCACCCTGGGGCGCAAGTGATGGAGGACGAGCTCAGCCCGTACGTCGCCCCCGCCGAACGCGACGTCGAGACGAGCCTGCGCCCCGCCGACCTGCACGAGTTCGTCGGCCAGCAACGCGTCCGCGAACAGCTCGAGCTCGTCCTGCACGGCGCCATGCGCCGCGGCACCGCGCCGGACCACGTGCTGCTCAGCGGCCCTCCCGGCCTCGGCAAGACCAGCCTCGCGATGATCATCGCCAAGGAGCTCAACGCGGCCATCCGCATCACCAGCGGCCCCGCCCTGGAACGCGCGGGCGACCTCGCCTCGATGCTGTCGAACCTGGTCGAGGGCGACGTGCTGTTCATCGACGAGATCCACCGCATGGCGCGGCCGGCGGAGGAGATGCTCTACCTCGCGATGGAGGACTTCCGCGTCGACGTGATGGTCGGCAAGGGCCCGGGAGCGACCAGCATCCCGCTCGACATCGCGCCGTTCACCCTGGTCGGGGCCACCACCAGGTCCGGAGCGCTGACCGGCCCGCTGCGCGACCGCTTCGGCTTCACCGGGCACATGGAGTTCTACGCGCCGGAAGAGCTCGACCTCATCGTGAAGCGCAGCGCCAAGATCCTCGGCGTCGACATCGCAGAGGACGCCGCCATCGAGATCGCCGGACGCTCCCGCGGCACCCCCCGCATCGCGAACCGCCTGCTGCGCCGCGTCCGCGACTTCGCCGAGGTCAGGGCGGACGGCCTGGTCACGCAGGAGATCGCCAGGCAGGCGCTGGTCGTCTACGACGTCGATGAGCTCGGCCTCGACCGTCTCGACCGCGCCGTGCTGAACGCCCTGGTCAAGAGCTTCCACGGCGGTCCGGTCGGGGTCGCCACGCTCGCGGTCGCCGTCGGCGAGGAGACCACGACCGTCGAAGAGGTCTGCGAACCGTATTTGGTGCGAGCTGGCATGCTGGCCCGTACACCACGCGGGCGAGTGGCGACGCCCGCCGCGTGGGTCCACCTGGGACTGGAACCGCCCGCCGGTGATCAACTGTGGTGACCTGGCACAATCGGTGAAAGCACCTGGACATATCGGGCGTGCGTCGAGGCATGTCCATTTGATCGGAGAATGATGGACCTTGGCAGTTTGATGTTCCCGTTGCTCCTGGTTCTGCTCGCGGTGCCGCTGTTCCTCAGCGCGCGCAAGCAGAAGAGGGCGATGGCCGAGCAGCAGTCGTTGCAGAACTCGCTCACGGTCGGTGACAAGGTGATGACGACGTCGGGCCTGTACGGCACCGTTGCCGACACGAGCCACGACACCACCATCGACATCGAGATCTCCGAGGGTGTCGTCACCCGGTGGCTGCGTGCCGCGATCCGCGAGAAGGTGGCGGAGACCGATGAGGCAGTGGTCGAGGACAAGGCCGACGAGGACGAGGAGCAGGTGACCACCGCACAGGTCGCCGAGCCCTTGGACCACAACGCCAAGAAGTAACCAACAGAGTCGTGACACCTGGAGTTGGCAACTGTGAACACCGCCAACTCCAGGTAGTGACGCGCAGCTCACCTGGCGCGCGTTACGCTGCGCGCTCGGAAACCATCGCTACTAGGAGACGGACGGATCGTGGCACCTCCGGCCGGGCAAATTCGCCCTGCGAAGTATCTGGCGAGTTTTGTCCTCATCGTGGTCGCGCTCTACGCCCTGGTCTTTTTGACCGGGAACGGTTCGGCCAAACCCAAGCTCGGAATCGACCTCCAGGGTGGCACGCTCGTCACCCTGACGGCTCGGCAGGAAGACGGCGCGCAGCCGAGTGAAGAGGCGCTCAACCGGGCGCGCGACCTCATCGAGGTCCGCGTGAACGGTCTCGGCGTCTCCGGTGCCGAGGTCGTGCGCGACGGCAACAACCTGGTGATCACCGTCCCGGGTGCGGACAGCGAAGGCGCGAAGGGCCTCGGCCAGACCGCCCGCCTCGCGTTCCGCAAGGTCATGGGCCAGCCGGTGCCGGCGGGCGCGGTCCCGAACCCGGCGCAGACGTCGTCGAGCACGCCGCCGTCGGGCAGCGCGAGCACCCCGCCGTCCACGCCGGCCGGCGAGAGCGCCGGCCAGGCGCCGCCGTCCAGCGGTGCGCCGCAGGGCCGTCCCGCGCCGGCGCTGGCGGGTCAGCCGTCCAGCACGCCGCCGTCCAGTGGCGCGAGCACCCCGCCGTCGAGCAACGCGAGCACGCCGCCCAGCACGCCGGCCGCCCCCTCCAACGTCGACCCGAAGGTCGCGAAGGAGATCCAGGAGGCCAAGGCGCTGCGGCAGGCCACGGACCCGCAGATCCTGCAGCAGGCCGCGCTGATGCTCGACTGCACGCAGCCCGACCCGCTGCGCGGCAACGACGACCTCGACAAGCCGCTCGTCACCTGTGACGAGAAGGGCGAGTTCAAGTACACCCTGGCTCCGGTCAACCCTCCCAAGGAGGACACCGAGACCAAGGCGGACGACTTCACCAACTACTCCCGCCTCACCGGTGAGGACATCAACAACGCCGCCGCGAACAACAACCCGAACGGCACCGGCTACGTCGTCAACCTGGACTTCAAGTCCGAGGGCGGCACCAAGTGGGCCAAGTTCACCGCGGCCAACGTCCAGCAGGCCGTCGCGGTCGTGCTCGACGGCGAGGTCATGTCCGCGCCGACCATCCAGTCGGCCATCGAGGGCGGTTCGACCGAGATCAGCGGCAAGTTCACGCTGAAGGAAGCCCAGAACCTCGCGAACACGCTGAAGTACGGCGCGCTGCCGCTGTCCTTCGACTCGTCCGAGGCGCAGACGATCTCCCCGACGCTCGGCCTGCAGTCGCTCAAGGCGGGTCTGATCGCCGGCGGCATCGGCCTCGCGCTGGTCTTCGTCTACTGCATGTTCTACTATCGCCTGCTCGGCATCCTGACGATCCTGTCGCTGGTCCTGTCCGGCGTGATCATCTACGCCGTGCTGGTCCTGCTCGGCCGCCTGATCGGGTTCACGCTCGACCTCGCCGGCATCGCGGGCTTCATCGTCGCGATCGGTATCACCGCGGACTCGTTCATCGTCTTCTTCGAACGACTGAAGGACGAAGTGCGTGAGGGCCGCACGTTCCGTTCGGCGGTGCCGCGCGCATGGGTCCGTTCGCGCCGCACGATCCTCTCCGCCGACGCGGTCAGCTTCATCGCCGCCGCCGTGCTGTACGTCATCGCCGTCGGCCAGGTGAAGGGCTTCGCGTTCACCCTGGGCATGTCCACGGTCCTCGACCTCGTGGTCGTGTTCCTCGTGACGCACCCGCTCGTCGCGATGGCGTCGAAGTCCAAGTTCCTCTCCAACCCGAGCCTGTCGGGTCTGGGCGGTGCCGCCCGAGAGGGCGCCGCGCACCGCGCCGCCGCGACCGGCAAGACCACCGCCGTGAAGGAGGCCTGACATGAGCGTGTTCTCACGGCTCTACGTGGGCAACGGCGCGTTCGACATCGTCGGCAAGCGCACCCGCTGGTACATCGTGTCCGGCATCATCCTGCTGGTCTGCATCGGCTCGATGGTGTTCAACGGCTTCAACCTGGGCATCGACTTCAAGGGCGGCACCAAGATCTCGATGCCGTCGGTCTCGGCCAGCGGCCAGACGATCACGACCGGCACGGTCGAGGACGTCTACGCGAAGGCCCTGCCCGGCAAGAAGCCCAACGCGGTGCAGGCCGTCGGTTCCGGCGCCAGCGCGTCGATCCAGCTCAAGTCGCCCGCGCTGAACGTCCAGGAGGTCTCGACCCTCAAGGCGGCGCTCGCGGCCGACACCCAGCCGCAGGGCGGTGCGACGGCCATCTCCGACAGCGCCGTCTCGGCGTCCTGGGGCGGTGAGATCAGCGGCAAGGCCCTCTGGGCCCTGTTCTGGTTCTTCGTCGTGGTGACGATCTTCCTCGCGTCCTACTTCGAGTGGCGGATGGCCGTCGGCGCGCTCGTCGCCGTGTTCCACGACGTCATCATCACCGCGGGCGTCTACTCGCTCATCGGCTTCGAGGTGACGCCGGCGACGGTGATCGGTCTGCTCACGATCCTCGGCTTCTCCCTGTACGACACGGTCGTCGTGTTCGACAAGGTCAAGGAGAACACCCGGGGCCTGCTGGGCCTGACCCGCCGCACCTACGCCGAGGCCGCGAACCTGGCGCTGAACCAGACCCTGATGCGCTCGATCAACACCTCGTTGATCGCGCTCCTCCCGGTCATCGGCCTGCTGGTCGTCGGCGTCGGCATCCTCGGCGTCGGCACGCTGCAGGACCTCGCGCTGGTGCAGCTCGTCGGCATGTTCATCGGCGCCCTGTCCTCGATCTTCATCGCCACCCCGGTGCTGGTGGACCTGAAGATGCGCGACCCGAAGTACATCGCGCAGGCCAAGCGCGTGCAGGCCCGCCGTGCCAAGGCCACGGGCCCGCAGGTCGCCGAGGGCATCGAGTCGGTCGACGAGGACGACCTCGCAGCCGACCTGCGCAAGGAAGAGGCGTACGCCGCCGCCGCGTCGGTGCCCCACCGCACCGCCAAGGCTGCCGACGCGCGCCGCCGTCCGACCGGGAAGCGTCAGCGTTGAAATTGGATCGTGCTCTGGGACTGATGCGTGAAGTCCCGGACTTCCCCAAGCCAGGGGTCGTCTTCCGGGACTTCACGCCGGTTCTCACCGACCCGGACGCCCTGCGCGCCGTGGTCGACGCTCTGCAGGACAAGATCGACGACAGCACCCAGGTGATCGCCGCCATCGAGTCGCGCGGCTTCCTCCTGGGTGCTGCTCTGGGTTATGGGTGGCGCTACGGCGTGGTGCCGCTGCGCAAGCCGGGCAAGCTCCCGGTCGTCGCCGACTCCGAGTCGTACGAACTGGAGTACGGCACGGCCTCGCTGGAGCTGCCTGCCGACGCCATCGAGCGGGGCCAGCGCGTGGTCGTGGTCGACGACGTGCTGGCCACCGGAGGCACCGCGGAGGCCGCCTGCACGCTCGTGGAGCGCGCGGGAGGCATCGTCACGGGCGTCTCGGTGGTGCTGGAGATCGCCGCGCTGGGCGGCCGCTCCCGCCTGGCGGGCCGCGAGGTCAACGCCCTCCTGGCCGTCTGACGTTCTACGTGCTCGACGAGGGGACCGGTCACCTGGCCGGTCCCCTCATCGCGTTCAGCCCCTCAGGATCACGAACGCGAAGCCCACGACGGCGCCGAGCATCAAGAGCACCTGCGACAACACGAAGTAGATCGCCGCGCTCAGGAAGATCAGCACCCAGGGCTTGATCCGGACCCGCCTCGCGAGCGCCCACATGACGAGCGCGGTGAGGCTCCACAGGACGAACCCGGCCACCAGCACGGTGACGAGCTGCCCGAACCCGGAGCCGGACCTCAGCACCCAGATCCCGTACCCGACCACGAGCGCCACGTACCAGACGCCGGCGCCGGCCGCGGCATGACCGAACGGCGTTCCTCTGCTCACGGAACGAACTGCTTGAGGGTGCGGCGAAGCAGACATGTGGTCCCCCCAGACCTTCGACTCACCTGAGCGACCATCATGCCAGCCGCGTAACCACCAAAACACCGCCTGGTGGTGCAAGTCGCACGTGCCGCACCTGCCGCGCGTGCCTGGGCTCAGGCGATCGGCGGCGGAGCCACGAACGCGGCGCCCACGCTCACGAACACCAGCGTGACGAGCGACGCCGGTGCCGTCACGACGACGATCTCCCACAGCCGCGGCCTCGGCGGGACGGCCCGGCGCAGCACCAGCCAGCTGAGCGCGGTGGCGATCACCCAGCCCACCGCCGAGCCGATCAGGGAGCGCTGGTCGACGTGGCCCGGCTCGTCCAGGGCCAGGTACGCCATCGTGCCGAGCCACACGAACGTCATCGCGGCGCACCACACCAGAGTCCTCACGCACCCGAGTCTGTCAGGTCGCCCAGCGACCCGCGCGCAGCTGCGCCTGAACGCACTTCCGCGGCCCGTTTTCGGGTGCTGGTTGCACCGCCGCCGGGCTGATTAACCCGAACGAGTGACGTCTGACGTGCGGTTATCTTGCGATCTTGCGGTACGGTCGAACACATGAGCGAATGGAAAACCCACCTGATCTCTGCCGCTGGGGCCACCGTCGCGCCCGTCGCGTCACATCTCGGCAGAGCGGCTTCGAAGCCTCGGCCGCCAACGCGACATCGGTGTGCCGCCGGCGGTTCCTGATCCGCCGCGGCGGGCGAAACTCCACAGTGGAATTCCTGGCTGCCGCCTGCTGGCGCATCCGTCCGCCGGCCCCGTCCGCTACCCGCTGTCCGCCGGCTCTGTCCGGTACCCGCTGTCCGCCGGCTCTGTCCGGTACCCGCTACCCGCTGTCCGTCCGCAAGCCGCCTGCGGCCCACCTGGTCGCCCGCTGTCCGCGTCCGCTCGCCCGAGCGTCAGTCCGTCCTCTGTGCATCTGCCGCATGCTCTGGGGTCCGCCAACTCCCGCCCGGCCCAACCCCGGCCCGCACACCGGAAAGCCAAGCGCACCAACCATTCCGCGCCACTCAACCGTCCCCATCGGACAGGAGGACCCATGCCCACTCGCGGCGGAACCGCTGCCACCGCCATCACCTCCACCGCCTACAGCCGAGCCCTGGGCGCCGAACTGCGCCGGCTGCGCGAGAAGTTCACGCGCCTCACCGGCCAGGCCTTCGCCGAGCAGCTCGGCTGGGACCCGAGCAAGGTCTCCAACATCGAGAAGGGCAAGGCCCGGGCGAGCGAGATCGACCTGGTCCAGTACCTGATGACGTGCGGGCGGGACAGCGACTGCTTCGAGGCGTTCCGCGCCCGCTACCGGTACGCGTTCGACCCGCGCGTGCTGATCGCTCCGGCCGACCTCCGCGCGCTCGCATTGGCGGAGGCGCAGGCCACGAAGATCACCAGCTACGACGTGCTGACCGTGCCCGCGAGAATCCAGAACCCCGATTACACGCGCGCACTCCTCGAGTTCGGCCGCGGGTCACCGGAGGAGATCGAGGAAGTCGTTCGGCAGCTGGAAGAAAGACAGGAGGCGAGATGGCCGAATAGTCCGGAATGTCTCTTCTACGTGCACGAGCTCGCGCTCCGGATGCGGGTCGGCGACGAGAAGATCATGCAGGAGCAGCTTCGACGGCTGGGGCACACCCCGCACACCGTGCGGATCGTGCCGATGTCCGCTGGTCCCGGGCCGGTCCGGCGGTCGCCGCGGATGTTGCTCGGCTTCGCGAAGCTGGCGCCGCTCGCCTGCGGGGAGTCGGATCTGGGCACCGTTTTCGCGC
Source organism: Lentzea sp. CA-135723 (assembly GCF_050936595.1). Taxonomy (NCBI): domain Bacteria; kingdom Bacillati; phylum Actinomycetota; class Actinomycetes; order Pseudonocardiales; family Pseudonocardiaceae; genus Lentzea; species Lentzea sp. CA-135723. The sequence continues at coordinate 475,066 of NZ_JBNJMK010000002.1, forward strand.
ACGACGGTGCCTCCATCGCGGACAGTCGCGGGTTCTTCACGTGGTTGGACGGCATCGCGTTGGACGAAGGGAGTTCGCGAAGATTCCTGGAGACTCTCTGATCGGTGCGGCGGAAGTTTGGTGGGCGTTCATCGTGTGAGCTACGCCGCTCAGCGCGCCATCGGAAGTTTCGTCAGCGTAAACGCGTTATCCTCGGTACTCGCGAGACCCGAGGAGCGTGGGGTTGAGTCAAGACACCGAACCCGCTGCGACGGTTGTTCAACCGTCGGCTACCCGGCGCGTGCGCGCCCGCCTCGCGCGGCGCATCACCGCCCAACGTGCGGCCCCGGTGAAGCAGGTCCTCGAACCTCTCGCCGCCGTGCACCGTGACCTCCATCCCAAGGCCGATCTGGCGCTTCTGCAGCACGCGTACGACGTTGCCGAGGAGAAGCACCGCCCGCAGCGCCGCAAGTCCGGCGACCCGTACATCACCCACCCGCTCGCCGTGGCGACCATCCTCGCCGAGCTGGGCATGGATACCACGACGCTGGTGGCCGCGCTGCTGCACGACACCGTGGAAGACACCGACTACTCGCTCAACCAGCTCAAGGAGGACTTCGGCGAGGAAGTCGCCCGGCTGGTCGACGGCGTCACGAAGCTCGACAAGGTCAAGCTGGGGGCAGCGGCCGAGGCCGAGACCATCCGCAAGATGGTCATCGCGATGGCGAAGGACCCGCGGGTCCTGGTCATCAAGCTGGCCGACCGGCTGCACAACATGCGCACCATGCGGTTCCTGCCGCCCGAGAAGCAGGCCCGCAAGGCCCGGGAAACGCTCGAAGTGCTCGCACCGCTGGCCCACCGGCTGGGCATGGCGACGGTCAAGTGGGAGCTGGAGGACCTCGCGTTCGCGATCCTGCAGCCCAAGAAGTACGACGAGATCGTCCGCCTGGTCGCGAAGCGCGCACCGAGTCGTGACACCTACCTGCGGTCCGTCGTCAGCGAGCTGACCGGTCAGCTCGAGACGGCGCGGATCGTGGCGAAGGTCGAGGGCAGGCCGAAGCACTACTACTCGATCAACCAGAAGATGATCGTCCGCGGCAGGGACTTCGACGACATCCACGACCTCGTGGGCGTCCGGATCCTCGTGGACGAGGTGCGCGACTGCTACGCCGCGATGGGCGTCGTGCACGCCGCCTGGCAGCCCATGCCGGGCCGGTTCAAGGACTACATCGCGCAGCCCCGGTTCGGCGTGTACCAGTCGCTGCACACGACCGTGATCGGTCCCGACGGCAAGCCCCTCGAGGTGCAGATCCGCACCCACGAGATGCACCAGCGGGCCGAGTACGGCATCGCGGCGCACTGGCGCTACAAGGAGACCAAGGGCACGCACAACGGCAAGTCCGTCGAGATCGACGAGATGGCGTGGATGCGCCAGCTCCTCGACTGGCAGCGGGAAGCCGCGGACCCCGGTGAGTTCCTCGAGGGCCTCAGGTGGGACCTCGCCGCCCGCGAGATCTTCGTGTTCACCCCCAAGGGGGACGTCGAGACGCTGCCGACGGGATCGTGCCCGGTCGACTTCGCCTACGCCGTGCACACCGAGGTCGGTCACCGCTGCATCGGCGCCCGCGTGAACGGTCGCCTGGTCGCTCTCGAACGCAAGCTGGAGAACGGCGAGGTCGTCGAGATCTTCACCTCCAAGGCGGAGGGTGCGGGCCCGTCCCGCGACTGGTTGAGCTTCGTCGCGTCCCCGCGCGCCAAGGCGAAGATCAAGCAGTGGTTCGCCAAGGAGCGCAAGGAAGAGGCGATCGAGCAGGGCAAGGACGCGATCACCAAGGAGGTCCGGCGCGTCGGGCTGCCGATCCAGCGCCTGGTCAGCGTCGACTCGATGCAGGCCCTGGCGAAGGAACTGCACTACCCGGACATGAGCGCGCTGTACGCGGCGGTGGGCGAGGGGCACACGAGCGCCCGCCACGTCGTGCAACGGCTCGTCGCGCAGCTCGGCGGTGTCGACCACGCCGAGGAGGAACTGGCCGACCGCGCCACCCCGTCCACGGTCACCCGGCGCCGCCCCACCGGCGACGCGGGCGTGATCGTCAAGGACGCGGGCGACGTGTGGGTGAAGCTCGCCCGCTGCTGCACCCCGGTGCCGGGCGACGACATCCTCGGCTTCGTGACGCGCGGCGGCGGTGTGTCCGTGCACCGCACCGACTGCACGAACGCCGACGAGCTGCTGAAGTCGCCGGAACGGCTCCTGGACGTCGAGTGGGCGCCGAGCGCGTCCAGCGTCTTCCTGGTCGCCATCCAGGTCGAGGCGCTCGACCGGCACCGGCTGCTCTCCGACGTCACGAAGGTGCTGGCGGACGAGCGGGTCAACATCCTGTCGGCGTCGGTGACGACGTCACGTGACAGGGTGGCCGTCAGCCGCTTCTCGTTCGAGATGGGCGACCCGAAGCACCTCGGGCACGTCCTGAAGGCCGTGCGCAGCGTTGAGGGCGTCTACGACGTCTACCGCGTGACCTCGGCGTCGTAACGACCGGCGAGACGACCCGGCAGGACAACCTGGGGCCGACCACGACGAAAGGGCCCCCGGAGCGGATGCTCCGGGGGCCCTTTCCAGCGTCGAGGGACTAGTTCGCGACCAGCGCGGACTTGATGTCGACCGGGGTCTTCGGCTTGCCGTCGCCCTGGCCGGGCGCCTGCGAGATCGTGCCGGTCTTCGCGACCTCGTCGATCTTCTTCAGCGACTCCTCGTCGACCGTGCCGAAGATCGTGTACTTGGCCTGCAGGTTCGCGCCGTCGCCGTAGACGATGAAGAACTGCGAACCGTTCGTGTCCGGGCCCGAGTTCGCCATGGCGAGCACGCCGCGGCCGTAGGTGAGCTCCGGGTAGACCTCGTCCTTGAACGAGTAGCCGGGGCCGCCCATGCCGTTGCCGCCGGGGTCGCCGCACTGCAGGACCTGGATGCCGGTCACCACGAGGCGGTGGCACGTCGTGTTGTCGAAGTACTTCTGGCTCGCCAGGCTCACGAAGTTGTTCACCGTGCACGGCGCGAGCGAGCGGTCGAGCGTGAACTTCAGGTCGCCGATCGAGGTGCCGAGCGTGACGCCGACCGTGCCGGCCGAGGACTGCTCGCCGTTCGCGGGCGGGGTGTTCTCCTTGGCCGCCGGCTCCTGGCCCTTCGTGTATTCACAGTTCACCTTTTCCGGCAGCGCGGCGGGGCGCTTCGGAATCTGGTGCAGCGCGGTGGGGATGTTCTCCGCCTTGTCCACCGACTCCTGGGTGGGAGTCTCCGACGCGGCGGCGTCACCGTTGCCGAATACGTCATTGGTCGCGAGGAACCACACGCCACCTCCGACGAGCGCAACAACGACGACCGTCGACACGACGGCGATGATGCGACGCTTCTTGGCCCGCTCCTGGCGGTAGACCATTTGACGCTCAAGCTTGCGCTTGGCGCTAGCGCGTCGCTGCTCGTTGGTGGGCACGTGCTCCCTCCCCAGGGACTCATGCGAATAGGGCGGTCGGCTCGGGAGTCTAGGGCCTGGGCATATGAGCTTTGTGTGGTGGTTAGGCTGTCGTTGAACAGGGAGGTCATTTTCGTGCTCGTGATCGGGTTCCCCACCGGGGCGCTCCAGGCGAACTGCTTCGTCCTGGCGGCCGGTGAGGGCGAGCCCTGCGTGATCATCGACCCCGGTCAGGACGCGGTCGAACCGATCGAGCAGGCCTTGCGCAAGCACCGTCTCGCGCCTGTCGCCGTGCTGCTCACGCACGGGCACTTCGACCACACCTTCTCCGTCACGCCCGTGTGCGACGGCAACGACGTGCCCGCTTACATCCACCCGGATGACGTAGCGATGCTGTCAGACCCGCTGAAGGGCATCAGCCGTGAGTCGGCCGCGTTCTTCGGCGGCAACCTGGAGATGCGCGAGCCGTCCGAGGTCCGCGAGCTCACCGACGGCCTCGACCTGGACCTCGCCGGACTGCAGATCACCGTCGACCACACGCCGGGCCATACCGGCGGGTCGGTGATGTTCCGATCCGGTGTGCAGGAAGGCGGTCGCCTGGTGATCTCGGGTGACACGCTCTTCGCCGGATCGATCGGACGCACCGACCTGCCGGGTGGCGACCACTCCGCGATGCTGTCGTCTCTGCAGAGCAAGGTGCTGACCTTGCCCGACGACACGGTGGTGCTGCCCGGCCACGGCCCGACGACGACCATAGGCCGCGAGCGTGCGACGAATCCTTACCTCCTGCAGCTGCAGGACGCTCCGGCCGCCCCGCACCGAGGACTTTGAGAGACGTGTTTTCCGCACCCAAAGGCGTTCCTGACTACATCCCGCCGACGTCCGCCGCGTTCGCGCACGTCCGGTCCACGCTGACCAGGGCGGCCGAGCTCGCGGGCTACGGCTACATCGAGCTGCCGGTCTTCGAGGACACGGCGCTGTTCGCCCGCGGTGTCGGTGAGTCCACCGACGTCGTGTCGAAGGAGATGTACACCTTCCAGGACCGCGGCGAGCGGTCCATCACGCTGCGGCCGGAGGGCACCGCCGGCGTGATGCGGGCGGTCATCGAGCACAGCCTCGACCGCGGCTCGCTGCCGGCGAAGCTCTACTACGCGGGCCAGTTCTTCCGCGCCGAGGCACCGCAGGCCGGCCGGTACCGGCAGTTCCACCAGGTCGGCATCGAGGCGATCGGCATCGACGACCCGGCGCTCGACGCCGAGGTCATCGCCGTCGGTGACGCCGGGTTCCGCGCGATCGGCCTCACCGGCTACCGGCTGGAGCTCACGTCGCTGGGCGACGCGAACTGCCGTCCCGCCTACCGGGAGAAGCTGCAGGCGTTCCTCGCGGAGCTGCCGCTCGACGAGGCGACCCGGCAGCGCGCCGAGCTGAACCCGCTGCGCGTGCTCGACGACAAGCGCCCCGAGGTGCGCGAGATGGTCGCCGAGGCGCCGCTGATGGTCGACAACCTCTGCGACGCGTGCCGCGAGCACTACGAGCTCGTCAAGGGGTACTTGACCGAGCTGGGAGTGAAGTTCGTCGAGAATCCGCGCATGGTCCGCGGTCTCGACTACTACACGAAGACGACGTTCGAGTTCGTGCACGACGGCCTCGGCGCCCAGTCGGGCATCGGCGGCGGCGGTCGCTACGACGGCCTGATGGCGCAGCTCGGCGGCCAGGAGCTGTCCGGCGTCGGCTTCGGCCTCGGCGTCGACCGCGCGCTGCTCGCCGCGCAGGCGGAGGGCGTGCTGCCGGAGTTCACCCGCGTGGACGTGATCGGCGTGCCGCTGGGCGAGGGCGCGCGCGCACGGCTCGTGGCGATCGCCGGCGAGCTGCGGGCGGCGGGCGTGCGCACCGACCTGGTCTACGGCGGCCGCTCGATGAAGGCGGGCTTCAAGGCCGCCGACAAGTCGGGTGCCCGGATCGCCCTGGTGCTCGGTGAGCGCAACCTGGAGGCGGGCACCATCGGGGTGAAGACCCTGGCGACCGGCGAGCAGGTCGACGTGGCGTTGACGGACGTGCTGCCGGCGGTGCGGGACGCGCTGGCTCAGGGCGAGGCGGTGCGGGAGACCCCGTGAGCGACGACAAGCTCGTTCTCGACCTGCTCGACAAGGCGACGGTCCGCAAGCGCGCCAGGATGGTGGCGATCGGCGGCATCATGGTCGCCCTCGCCTTCGGTGCGATCGTGGGCCTGATCGGCGGCCGCTGGCCCGGCGTCATCGCCGGCGCGATCGTGGCGGTGCCGGTGATCCTGCTGGCGATGTCCGAGGCGCGCCGCACGGTGTGGCTGCAGGGCACGACGGTGCACGTGCGGGCGTTCGGCACGCGCAAGGTCGACCTCGCCACCGCAGACGGCCTGGACCTGCTGGTCACGGACCTGCGCGGCGCCCGGACCGTCGGCCTGTTCGTGCGCGGCAACAAGAAGGCGATCAACGTCGCCCTGTCGATGTACGCGGGAACGGGCGGCCGCGAGCTGGGCGTCTACCAGCTGCGGCGGCTCGCGGACGCGCTGGCCGCGCGCGGGGACACGCCCGGCCTGGTGTTCTCGGAGCTGCTGGTCGCCCAGCTGCGGGCCGAGGCGCGCGGGCTGGCGGCGGCGGAACGGCCGCTGTACCGGCTCGGGTCGCTGGCACCGGCGGGCCGGATGGCGCAGAAGCTCCACCCCGACGCCGTGTCGAAGTTCGTGACCTCGCTCGACTGAACGACCGACGGTTGCCCTGAACGGGCGACAGACCGGGGGCATTGCTGAGCGTTGTCCCTACCATCAACCTCACGGAAGTGGCCGGCCCCTGCTCGCAACAGAGGCCGACCTGATCACTTGCTTCCGATGAAGTTGAGCACGACCGCGCTCGCGTAGACGAGCACGGCGACGGTTCCGGCCACCCAGGCTGGGACCGTCGCCCCTGCCAGAGTGGCCAGCACCGCTGCGGCCGCACCCACGTTGCCGATGTCGGTGAGGACAAGCCTTGCCTTCTGTCGGCCTGGCGGATCCTCCTCGATCGGTTGGGGCTGCGGTCTTTCTTCTTCGAGCAACTGCCACCTCCACATCGGTCCGCTACTCAGCTGACGTGGCGGTTACGAGGAGGCAGCACCAGGTTCTCAGGTCCCTGCTGGGCCTTACGGGTGAATTCGCGGGAACATTGCGTGGCACCGACTGCTCAGGTGCCCCAGAGACCCGAGGGCGGGGCGGGGGAGAGCGTGGCGGTCGCGTCCGTCGTCACCGGGGCGCCCCCGATGAACTTCGTCAGCCCCGTGCCGTGCTCGACGCGGCCGGGGAACGGGTCGCCCGCCGTCGCGCGGGTCAGCTGCTGCATCGGCAGGCCCGTGTGCGAGGCCATGATCACGAAGTTGCCGAAGCGGCGGCCGCGGAACACGCCCGGTTCGGCCATCACGCAGACGTGCTCGAACACCTCGCGCACGGTCGCGCACTGGGAGCGGGCGAACTGGAGGCCGTTGCCGTCGCCGATGTTCGCCGCGTAGATGCCGTCCGGGGCCAGTGCGTCGGAGGCCTGGCGGACGAACTCGACGGACGTCAGGTGCGCCGGGGTGCGGGCTCCGGCGAAGCAGTCGGACACGATCAGGTCGAACGAGCCGGGGCGGGCCTTCACCAGCACGGCGCGGGCGTCGCCCGTGGTGATGCGCACGCGGGACGGGGGTGGGAGCTCGCGGCGGATGAACGCGATCAGGCCCGCGTCGATCTCCGCCACCTGCTGAGACGCGCGGGGGAGTAGATCGGCCACGTAGCGCGCTAGCGTGAGAGCGCCACCACCGAGGTGGAGCACACGTGAGGGCGCGGTGAGATCGACGATGTGACCCAGCCGGCGGACGTACTCGAACTCCAGGTAGGTCGGGTCGTCCAGGTCCACATGCGACTGTGGGGTTCCGTTGACCCGCAACGTCCAGGAGTTCCGTCCACCGAGGTCGGGGACCAGCTCCGCGACGCCTGAGTCGATCGACTCGGTGATCGCCTCTGTGTCGGGCCGTTGTCTTCCCACTGCTCTATTGTCTCACCGCGTGTGTCAGCTCTGAGGAGGAACCCAAGTGCAGGTCATCGCCAACGTACTGCTCGCCCTCGTGGCGTTGATCCACATCTACATCGTGGTCCTGGAGATGTTCCTCTGGACGACCCCGCGCGGGCAGAAGGCGTTCGGCCTGACGCCCGAGTTCGCGCAGGAGTCCAAGGCGCTCGCGGCGAACCAGGGCCTGTACAACGGTTTCCTCGCCGCCGGCCTGATCTACGCGATCGTCCGCCAGGACTTCGGCGCGTCCGTGCTGTTCACGGTGTTCGTGATCGTCGCCGGCATCTACGGCACGTTCACGGCGAGCCGGAAGATCTTCTTCGTGCAGGTGGTGCCGGGCGTGCTGGCGCTGCTCTTCGTGCTCTTGGCTCACTAGGACGTTCCCACGGCCCCTTGCCGGGGTCGTAGCCCGTGAAGAGGTCGCCCTCGATGCGCGCGGGCCGGGGCTTCGGCGCCGGCTTCGCGCGCTTCACCGTCTTCGGTTCCGAGGGTTCCGGTTCGGGTTCCGGGGCGACCGCCACGGGCGTGACCTCCTGGCGCACGGCCACCCAGGCGGCCAGCGCCGTCGTCACCGGGATCGCCGCCACCAGGCCGATGCTGCCGACCAGGGTGCGCACGATCTCCTGCGCGATCTGCTGCGCGGTCAGGATCTCGCCCATCGACCGCCCGGCCAGCGAGATCGCCAGCAGCAACGGCAGCGCGGCACCCGCGTAGGCCATCACGAGCGTGTTCACCACGGACGACATGTGGTCGCGGCCGATCCGCGAGCCCGCCGCGAACAACTCGCGCCACGTCAGCTTGTCGTTGGCGCGCCGCAGCTCCCACACGGCACTGGTCTGCGTCACGGTGACGTCGTCGAGCACGCCCAGCGCGCCGATCAGCGTGCCGGCGAGCAGCAGGCCGCGGGTGTCGATGTCGGTGCCGAGCAGCCGCACGAGGTTCGCCGTGTCGTCGTCCAGGCCGGTCAGGCTGGACAGGGCCGAGAACAACGCGCCGAGCAGCCCGATCAGCGCGAGGCTGACCATCGTGCCCAGCACCGCGGTCGACGTGCGCGCCGAGACGCCGTGCGTCAGGTACAGCACCACGAACATGATCAGCCCGGCGCCGACCACCGCCACCATCAGCGGGTTCTGGCCCGCGAGCAGCGACGGCATGATGAACAGCACCAGCACCACGAAGCTCAGCAGCAACGCGCCCAGCGCCGCGAGTCCCTGCCAGCGCCCGAGCAGCAGCACGGCGCCCGCGAACAGCAGCGCCAGCACCGCGAGCGACCAGCCGCGCTGGTAGTCGACGATCTGGTACGACTCGGCGGCCTGCGGCTGGGTGCCCGAGTAGGACAGCACCACCTCGTCGCCCAGCTTGAAGCTCGGTGCGCCGGGGCCCTTCACGCTCGGGATCGTGATGCTCTGGCCGGGCGAGGGGCCGTCGGTCATCTTCACGGTGATCGCGACGCACTTCTCGCCGCAGTTCTCCGCCATGCCCGTCACGACGGCCTCGACCGGCGTCTGGTTGAGACCGACCTCGGAGCCCTTCTTCTGCTCCACCCCGAACGGGTAGAGCAGCGCCGCGCCGACGATCGTGGCCAGCGCCAGCGGCACCAGCAGCCACGTCAGCAACGTGCGCACGCGCTGCGACGCCGGTTCCTCGCTCAGCGCGTGGCTATGCCCGTGACCGTGACCCACGCGCGACATCCTGCCGCATGAGGTGTTCGATCGCGGTCACGGCCGTGGCGAACCTGTCCTCGGTGAGCTTCAGCCACGGCACGCCGCGAGCGGTGAGCTCCCGTTCGAACAGGCCGGTCATCCACGAGCGCAGGTGTTCCCCGTCACGCCAGCCGTCCTGTTCGAACGGAACGCCCGCGTGGTCGGTCAGCAGGTACAGGTCCGGTGCGGAGCCCGGGAAGATCTCCGGCCGGAACCCGAGGTAGCGCTCGCCCCACACGGTCGCGGCGAACGCGTCGTTGTCCGCGATCACCAGCGGCGCCGTCTCGGCCTGGATGCGGCGTTCCTGTTCGCGCGCAACGTCTTCGAAGTCGCCGAGCGTCCACACCAGACCGTCCAGGGTGGCGTCCGCGCTGAACGACCGGGCGGCGGCCAGCTTGTGCTCGGTGTGCTCGCGGCCGTACTCGGGGATCCACGGCGCTCCGAAGTGGCCGGCGAGCCGCCGCGACAACGTCGTCGTGCCGGTGGACTCCGCGCCGAGCACCACGACCTTCCAGCCCAGGCCGCGTTGCACGGCGGGGGAGAGGTGGTGCCAGTTCGCGACCGGGTCGGTGCGCATCGCCGTGCCGGAGACGGGGTGGGTCAGGCGGTCGAGGTCGACCAGCACGTGCCGCGCGCCGAGCCTGCCGGCCAGCTCGTCGCCGTACTTCTCGCTGGAGAACACGGCGTCGACGCGTGCTTCGCCCGGTTCGCCGTCCGCGATGGCCCGCCTGGCCAGCACCGCGCGGGTCAACGCGACGTGCAGGTCCCAGATCTCGTCGGAGTCGAAGTCCATCGGGTGGTCGTCGAGGTCGCCGATGATCCGCACACCTGGTGTCGAAGCGTGCGTCTCGGTCAGCCAGCGCACGCGGTCGTCGAGCGGGATCGTTTCGTGCGAAGCGGCCAGAACGGTCACCGTCGTGCGTTCGCTTCGCGAGGCCGCTGTCTCGATGAGGTGGTGATGTCCGTTGTGCGGTGGGTAGAACTTGCCGAGCACGAGAGCGTGGCCGAACTCCTTCACGCGGCGACCTCCGCACTCCTGAGGTCCTTGGTCCAGCTGCGCAGGCCGATCACGCACAGCACCATGAACCCCACGTACAACACTGCTGTCAGGTACAGCTCCTTGTAGGCGTACAGCGGCACGTAGATGATGTCCGCGGCGATCCACAGCCACCAGCACTCGACCTTCTTGCGCGTCTGGCCCCAGGTCGCGAGCAGCGACAGCACGGTCGTGACGGAGTCCCAGAGCGGCACCGTCGACCCGTTGACGGCCAGGATCCAGTGCAGCAGCGCGGTTCCGAGCACACCGGCCACCGCGAGCCACAACCACTGGGAGTTGCTCGTGCGACTGACGTGCAACGTGCTGTGCTGCTCACCGCCGCGCACCCACGCCCACCACCCGTAGAGCGCCAGTGCCATGTAGACGATCTGGAGCCCGGAGTCGGCGTACAGGCCGCTTCCCCAGAACAGCACCAGGAACGCGATGTTGTTGGCGATCCCGATGGGCCAGTTCCACGGGTTCTGGCGGGCGACGAGCCACACGCAGAGTGCGCCGGTGATGAAGCCTGCTACCTCAATGGGTGACACGTGCGCTCCTTGACCGCCGTTCGAACATGTGTTCGAATCGATGGTGTGCGATGGGACGGGCAGAAACTCGAGGCAGAGCCGCAGCAGGCACTACCGGGGCTACCGGGACTGGTGCGCAGCGTACGAACTCCTGAGTTCGCGGACGTGGTGTTCCACGAGGTCCGCGCCAAATCCGTGCTCAACGGGGTACCGGGGTCGTCGCTGCCGTTCGCGTGGACGGTGAACCCGTACCGCGGCTGTTCACACGCCTGCACGTACTGCATGGCGGGCGACACGCCAATCCTCATGGGCAACGGTCGCACGAAACCGCTGTCCGAGCTGCGTGAAGGCGATGAGATCTACGGCACCGAGCTCGTCGGCAACTACCGGCGGTACAAGCTCACGACCGTGCTCGCGCACTGGGAGACGCGCAAGCAGGCGTACCGGCTGACGCTGGAGGACGGCACGAGCGTCGTCGCGTCCGGGGACCACCGGTTCCTGACCGACCGCGGCTGGAAGCACGTGACGGGCGAGACCGCCGGCGTGGGCCGCCGCCCGCACCTCACGACGGGCAACAAGCTGATGGGCACGGGGGCTTTCGTCGAGCAGCCCGCCGTGACCGACGACTACCGCCGCGGCTACCTGCGCGGGATGGTCGACGACGAGCAGGAGTTCCGGATCCCGGCCGCCGACATCGAGGCCATGGACCGCACCCAGGAGTATCTCGACTACTTCGGGGTGCGAGAAGGGAGGGGATTTCTGCACCAAGTGCGCGAGCTCGCGCACTGGCAGATAGCCCCGAACCCCGACTGGCTCAAGGGATTCCTGGCAGGAGCGTTCGACTACCTCGGGACCTGCTCGCGCAGCATCCTGCGGATGTCGACGCGCAACACCGTGGTGCTGGAGGCGATCTGCCTGGCGCTCAAGCACTTCGACTTCGACTTCGCGATCGAGGAGCTGCGCCGCCGCCGCGGCGTGCGGGTCATCCGGCTGCGCGGCGGGCTGCGGGAGAACCTGCGCTTCTTCCACACCGTCGACCCGGCGATCACCCGCAAGCGCGACATCGACGGCGTGGCCATCAAGTCGCAGCAGCCGCTCGGCGTCGTGTCCGTGGAACCGCTGGGGGAGATGACGCTCTACGACATCTCGACCGGCACCGCGGACTTCGTCGCCAACGGCGTGGTGTCCCACAACTGCTTCGCCCGCAGGACGCACTCCTACCTGGACCTCGACACCGGCAAGGACTTCGACAGCCAGCTGATCGTCAAGGTGAACGCGGGGGAGGTGCTGTCGCGCCAGCTGCGCTCGTCCCGCTGGAAGCAGGAACACGTGGCGCTCGGCACGAACACCGACCCGTACCAGCGGGCGGAGGGGCGGTACGCCTTGATGCCAGGGATCATCGAGGCGCTGACCGCCTCCCGCACGCCCTTCTCGATCCTCACGAAGGGCACCCTCCTGGCGCGGGACCTGCCGTTGCTGACGGCGGCCGCGGAGGTCGTGCCGGTCGGCATCGCGGTGTCGCTCGCGTTGATGGACCGCGATCTGCACAAGTCGCTGGAGCCGGGCACGCCGACGCCGGCCGCGCGGCTGGAGCTGGTGCGGAAGGTGCGCGAGGCGGGCTTACCGTGCGGGGTGTTCGTCGCCCCGGTGCTGCCCGAGCTCACGGATTCGGTGGAGCAGCTGGACTTCCTGCTGGAGCAGATCGCGGCGGCGGGCGCCACGGGAGTCACCGTGCTGCCGTTGCACCTGCGTCCGGGAGCGAAGGAGTGGTTCGCCCGGTGGCTGCGCCGCGAGCACCCGGACCTCGTGGAGACGTACCGGTACCTGTACGGGCCGCGGTCCTACGTGGACAAGCGGTACCGCGCCCGGCTGACCGCGCGGGTCGTGCCGTTGATCGAGAAGCACGGGCTGGCGCCGCGCGGCCGTTCCACCGACGCCGTCACCGGGGTGCCCGGCGACGACGACGGCGTGTGGCCCGACGGAAGCCTGCCGGTCGGTGTGCCGGCGCCTCGCGTGGACCAGGAACAACTCACCCTGCTGTGATCTCTCCGAGCCCTGGCTCGGAGAAGTGGAGGACTTCGTAGGCGCCCTCTTCCCCGGGGTGCTCCTCCCAGAGTTCGAAGCGCACGACTTCCCACGTGCGCGGATCGACGCCCAGCGCCGCCGAGTGCAGGCCGGGCGCCTTCTCCAGTTCGATCTCCTTCAGCGCGTCGATCGGGTTCGCCTCGGGTGCGAGCGCGATGATCTCGCGCGTCGCGTACTTCGCCTGCGCCGCATCACCCCTGAGGAACGCCACGCCCGGCCAGTGCCGCACCACCGGCCTGCCGAAGTCGGCGAGGATCCCCTGGAAGCCACCTCCCCGGTAGAGGAAGTTCGCCATGCCCGCCGAGGTGTTCCACACGTAGAACGGCGCGTACTGCGTGTCGCGGACCAGATAAGCCTTGAACCCCAGGCCGTCGAACCCGTCGAGCGCGTGACCGCGGGTGCGGACGCGTTCGCGGATGATCTCCATGTCGTAGTCCGACGGCAGCCTGATCTCGTACTGCATTGCGATCATGGTTCCGTTGTACAGGGGTCAGGCCCAGCCGCCCTGGGCCATCGTCTGGAACTTCCACTCGCCGCCGACCCGCGTGAGCAGGTCGCCGTAGCGGACCGTCATCCCGTTGATCGTGCCGTCCGTGATGACGAAGACCAGGTTGTCGTTGATGAAGTGCGGCGTCCTCGTGGACTCCATCTGCACGTCCCCGCCCAGTTGGGCGCCCATCTCCCGCAGGAACGTCTCGCGGTCCCACGACGTCGCCGAACCGTCGGTGACCGTGTTGATCGGGAACAGCGCCATGTCGGCCATCGCCTCGACGTCACCCTTCACCGCGAGCGCGTCCCACTTCGCAAACCACTGCATGACCTCGTCGTACGACATACCGTACATTGTACGGAACTTAGCGCCTCCCGACCACCGCGGTGCTGTCGTCGCTGGTCACGAGCTCGGCGGTGAGTCCTGCGGCGGCGAACGCGGCCAGTGCGCCGGCCGCCTGGCGCTCGCTGGTCTCGCTCAGCAGGTGCCCGCCGGGACGCAGCCAGGACGTGGCCTGCATGGCCACCCGGCGCAGGACCTCCAGGCCGTCCGTGCCGCCGTCCAGGGCCACGCGGGCCTCGTGGTCGCGGGCCTCGACGGGCATGAACGGGATGTCGAGGGTCGGCACGTACGGGACGTTGGCGACCACGACGTCGAGGGTGCCGCGCAGGTGGGCGGGCAGGGCGTCGAACAGGTCGCCCTCGTAGACGTCGGCGAGGTTCTTGCGCGCGCACGCCACGGCCACGGGGTCGATGTCGGCGGCGTGGACGTGCGCGGCGGGGAGGCGGTGCTGGAGCACGGCGCCCACCGCGCCCGAACCGCAGCACAGGTCGACGACGACGGACGGGTTCAGGCCGGTCGCGAGGTCGACCAGGAGCTCGGTGCGGTGGCGGGGGACGAAGACGCCCCTGGTGACCACGATCCGCTGCCCGCAGAACAGGGCCCAGCCCACCGCGTGCTCCAGCGGGAGGCCGTCGACCCGCTGGCTGACCAGTTCTTCCAGGTGCCGCGGCGAGTCGGCGGCTTCTTGGAGCAGCGCGGCCTCTTCCTCGGCGAAGACGCAGCCGGCGGCGCGCAGGCGTTCCACGATGTTCATCGGTCGCGGACGCTAGCAAGCGTACTTACAAGCAAGCTTGACTGTTTGTTTGTTCGGCGGAAGACTCGGCCGCGTGGAGACGAGGCAGCGCCAGGCCGACCGCACGCGGGAGACGAAGCGGAAGCTGATGGAGGCGACCGTCGAGTGCCTGGTGGAACGCGGCTGGTCGGGCACCACGACGACCGAGGTGGCGGAACGCGCCGGGGTGTCGCGCGGCGCCCAGCTGCACCACTTCCGCACGCGCGGCGAGCTGGTGGCGGCGGCCGTGGAGCACGTCGGGGCGGAGAGCGTCGAGGTGCTCAGGCGGCGGGCCGAGATCGCCGAGAAGAGCACGCACGCCGTGGTGGAGCTGATCGCGGACTTCCACGCGAGCGACCTGTTCACGGCCGCACTGGAGCTGTGGGTGGCGGCGCGCACCGATCCCGAGCTGCGCGCGCAGGTGCTGGAGCTGCAGGCGCGGCTGGGGCGCGAGGTCTACGGGCTCGCGCTGGAGCTGCTGGAAGTGGACGACACCAGGCCGGGTGTGAAGGACGCCGTGCAGGCAACCCTTGATCTTGTGCGCGGGCTGGCGCTCGCCAACCAGCTCGCCGACGACGCCAAGCGCCGGGCGCACGTGGTGCGCTACTGGGCGCGGATGCTGGAGGAGCAGCTGTGATCACGGAACTGCTGGCCGACCTCGACGCCGAGTCGCGTTCGCTCGACGACATCGTCGCGGGCGCGGACTTCTCGGTGCCGACACCCGCCGAAGGGTGGACGGTCGGGCACCAGATCGGTCATCTCATGTGGACGGACAAGGCGGCGATCCTCGCGATCACCGACCCCGAGGCGTTCAAGGCGCAGCCGCTGACCGCCGACATCGTGGACCGGACCGCGGCCGAGGCGGCCGTGCTGCCGGACCTGGTGGAGCTGTGGCGGGACAGCCGCGCGGCGTTGCGGGATCAGCTCGCGCGGGCCGAGGGCAAGATCCTCTGGTTCGGGCCGCCGATGAGCCCGGCGTCGATGGCGACCGCGCGGATCATGGAGACCTGGGCGCACGGGCAAGACGTCGCCGACGCGCTGGGCGTTGTGCGCGAGCCGACCGCGCGGATCCGGCACGTGTGCCACATCGGGGTGCGGACGATGGGGTTCGCTTTCCTGCTCAACGGGCTGGCGGCGCCGGAGGCCGAGGTGCGGGTCGAGCTGACCGGGCCGTCCGGCGAGCTGTGGACGTGGGGGCCGGAGGACGCGGAGAACCGGGTTTCCGGGCCCGCGCTGGACTTCGCGTGGCTGGTGACGCAGCGGCGCAACCGCGCGGAGCTCGCGATCGAGGCCGTCGGGCCGGTGGCACAGGAGTGGGTGCCGATCGCGCAGGCCTTCGCGGGCCCGCCCGGAGGTGGCCGGTGATCCGCATCGGCAACGCCTCCGGGTTCTACGGAGATCGCCTGTCCGCGATGCGGGAACAGCTCGAAGGTGGCCATCTCGACGTTCTCACCGGGGACTACCTGGCCGAGCTGACGATGCTGATCCTCGGGCGGGACCGGATGAAGGACTCGTCGCTGGGGTACGCGAAGACGTTCCTGCGGCAGATGGAGGACTGCCTGGCGCTCGCGCTCGACAAAGGCGTCAAGATCGTGGTGAACGCCGGCGGTCTCAACCCTGAGGGTCTCGCGCGCAAGCTCGACGCCAAAGTCGGCTACGTGACCGGCGACGACCTCAAAGGCCGGTTCCCGGAAGCGTTGACCGCCAACGCGTACCTCGGCGCGTGGGAGATCGCGGAGTGCCTGAACCAGGGCGCGCAGGTCGTGGTCACCGGACGCGTCACCGACGCCAGCCTGGTCGTGGGGCCCGCGGCGGCGCACTTCGGGTGGGCGCGCGACGACTGGGATCGGCTGGCCGGGGCCACGGTCGCGGGCCACGTCCTGGAGTGCGGCACGCAGGCCACCGGCGGCAACTACTCGTTCTTCACCGAGATCGACGTGACCCGGCCCGGTTTCCCGATCGCGGAGATCGACGAGGACGGCTCGTCGCTGATCACCAAGCACGACGGCACGGGCGGCGCGGTCACCGTCGACACCGTGACGGCACAGCTGCTGTACGAGATCGGGGCGCCGGAGTACCTCGGCCCGGACGTCACCACGCACTTCGACACGATCCGGCTGGACGCGCACGAGCGCGGGGTCAGGATCAGCGGCACCAAGGGTTCCCCGCCGCCGGACATTCTGAAGGTCTGCCTGAACACGTTGGGCGGCTTCCGGAACTCCACGACGTTCGTCCTCACCGGACTCGACGTCGAGGCCAAGGCCGAGCTGGTGAAGAGCCAGCTGCACGACGCCATCGGCACCGAGGGCCTGACGTGGACGCTGGCGCGGACCGACCAGGCCGACGCGGCGACCGAGGAACAGGCGAGCGCGTTGCTGCATGTCATGATCAAGACGGCGGACCCCAAGCGGGCCAAGGGGTTCAGCCGGGCGGCGATCGAGCTGGCCCTTGCCAGCTACCCCGGGTTCCACGTGACGGCGCCGCCGAGCGACGGCACGCCGTTCGGCGTCTACCGGGCGGCCTACGTGAACCGCGACGAGGTCAGCGCCAAGGCGGTGGTGCTGTGAAGAGGCCACTGGGCACGATCGCCGGTGCGCGCAGCGGCGACAAAGGCGGCGACGCGAACCTCGGCGTCTGGGTGCGAAATGACGCGGCTTTCGCGTGGCTCACCGGGTTCCTGACCGTCGAGAAGCTCAAGGAGCTGCTACCGGAGGCGGAAAAAGTCAGCCGGTACGAGCTGCCGAACCTCAGGGCCCTCAACTTCGTGCTGCACGGCCTGCTGGGCGACGGCGTGGCCAGCAGCACGAGGTTCGACCCGCAGGCCAAGGCGCTGGGCGAGTGGTTGCGGGCGAGGGTGGTCGAGATCCCCGAGGAGTTGCTGTGATCACGAGGGACCTGTTCGAGCGCAAGGAGCTGCGGCAGCTCGTCGCGGACTTCACCCGCAAGGAGATCGTGCCGCACCTCGACCAGTGGGAACGCGACGGCGAGGTGCCGCGCGAGCTGCACGAGAAGGCCGCGGCGCTCGACCTGCTCGGCATCGGGTTCGAGCACGGCGACCTGCTCGACTCGGTCGCGATGACCGAGGAGATCATCCAGAACGGCGGCTCGTCCGGGGTGATCTCGGCGTTGTTCACGCTCGGCATCGCGATCCCGCACATCTGGCAGAGCGGGAACACCGACCTGATCGAGCGGTTCGCGAAGCCCGCGATCCGGGGCGAGAAGATCGGCAGCCTCGCCGTCACCGAACCCGGCGCCGGGTCCGACGTCGCGGCCATCCGGACCAGGGCGGTCCGCGACGGCGACCACTACGTCGTCAGCGGCGAGAAGACCTTCATCACCTCCGGGTGCCGCGCGGACTTCGTCACGACCGCGGTGCGCACCGGCGGCGAGGGTTACCAGGGCATCTCGCTGCTGGTGATCGAGGACGGGTTCACCCGGCGCAAGCTCGACAAGATGGGCTGGCACTGCAGCGACACCGCCGAGCTGCACTTCGACGACGTGCGGGTGCCGGTCGCGAACCTCGTCGGCGAGGAGAACCAGGGGTTCCCGCAGATCATGCGGCAGTTCCAGGTCGAACGCGTGACGATGGCCGTCGAGGCGTACGCCACCGCGCAACGGGCGCTGGACCTGACCGTCGAGTGGACGCGCAACCGCGAGACGTTCGGCAAGCCGCTCATCAAGAACCAGGTGATCCGGCACAAGCTTGCCGCGATGGCACAGCAGATCGACCTCGCGCGGACCTACACGCGAGAGGTCGCGGCACGGATCGAGCGCGGCGAGGACTGCGTGACCGAGGTCTGCTTCGCGAAGAACGCCGCCGTCGACGCGTGCGGCGCCGTGGTCGACGAGGCGGTCCAGTTGCACGGAGGCATGGGGTACATGCGGGAGTCCGAAGTGGAGCGTCACTACCGGGACGCCCGCATCCTCGGCATCGGGGGCGGCGCGAGCGAAGTGATGACCGAGCTCGCGGCACGACGATTGGGGTTCGCCTGATGGGCAACAGGGAGGCGCTGCTCGCGAAGATCGCGGGCCTCGACGCCGAACACGCGAAAGCGCTCGCGGGAGGTGGGCCGAAGTACGTCGAACGGCACCACAGGCGCGGCAAGCTGCTCGCCCGCGAACGGGTCGAGCTGCTGATCGACGAGGACAGCCCGTTCCTGGAGCTGTCGCCGCTCGCCGCGTGGGGCACCGACTTCCCGGTCGGCGCGTCCGTCGTCACGGGCATCGGGCGGATCGAGGGCGTCGAGTGCGTCATCGTCGCGAACGACCCGACGGTGCGCGGTGGCTCCTCGAACCCGTACACGCTGCGCAAGTCGTTGCGGGCCAACGACATCGCGTTGCAGAACCGGCTGCCGCTGGTGAGCCTGGTCGAGTCCGGTGGCGCCGACCTGCCGACGCAGAGCGAGATCTTCATCCCCGGCGGGCGGGCGTTCCGCGACCTGACCAGGCTGAGCGCGGCCGGGATCCCCACGGTCACGGCGGTGTTCGGCAACGCGACCGCGGGTGGCGCGTACGTGCCGGGCATGTCCGACTACGTGATCATGATCAAGGACCGCTCCAAGGTGTTCCTGGGTGGCCCGCCGCTGGTCAAGATGGCGACCGGCGAGGACGCCGACGATGAAAGCCTGGGCGGCGCGACCATGCACGGCGCCACGTCCGGGCTCGCGGACTTCGTGGCCGAGGACGAGACCGACGCGATCCGGCTGGCCCGCAGGGTGGTCGCGCGGCTGAACTGGCGCAAGCTCGGGCCGGAACCGGCCGCCGTCGAGGAGCCGAGGTTCGAGGCCGAGAGCATCCTCGACGTCGTCTCCGAGGACCAGCGGGTGCCGTTCGACCCGCGCGACGTCATCGCGCGGCTGGTCGACGGGTCGCACTTCGACGAGTTCAAACCGTTGTACGGCAACAGCCTCGTCACCGGGTGGGCGCGGATCCACGGCTACCCGGTCGGCATCCTCGCCAACGCACGGGGCGTGCTGTTCAGCGAGGAGTCGCAGAAGGCCACGCAGTTCATCCAGCTGGCGAACCAGAGCGACACGCCACTGGTGTTCCTGCAGAACACCACCGGGTACATGGTCGGCGCGCAGTACGAGCAGGGCGGCATCGTCAAGCACGGCTCGATGATGATCAACGCCGTCTCGAACAGCAGGGTGCCGCACCTGACGATCACGATGGGCGCGTCGTACGGCGCCGGCAACTACGGCATGTGCGGCCGCGCGTACGACCCGAGGTTCCTGTTCACCTGGCCCAACGCCAAGTCGGCCGTGATGGGTCCCGCGCAGCTCGCGGGCGTGCTGTCGATCGTCGGGCGGCAGGCGGCGATGGCCAAGGGGCAGGAGTACAACGAGGAACACGACGCCGCCATGCGCAAGATGGTGGAGGCGCAGATCGAGGAGCAGTCGCTCGCGCCGTTCCTGTCCGGGAAGCTCTACGACGACGGCGTGATCGACCCGCGCGACACCAGGACCGTGCTGGCCCTCTGCCTCTCCGCTGTCCACAGCGGACCGATCAAGGGCGCCGACGGCTTCGGCGTCTTCCGGATGTGAGCCAGAAGATGATCAAGAGCCTTCTCATTGCCAACCGGGGCGAGATCGCCCGCCGGATCATCCGCACCTGCCGGGACAACGGGATCCGCACGGTCGCGGTGTTCTCCGACCCGGACGCCGAGTCGCCGCACGTGCGGGAGGCCGACCTCGCGGTCCGGCTGCCCGGCGCGTCACCGGCCGAGACCTACCTGCGGGCCGACCTGCTCGTCGAGGCGGCGGTGAAAGCCGGTGCCGACGCGGTGCACCCCGGCTACGGCTTTCTCAGCGAGAACGCCGACTTCGCGCGCAAGGTGCAGGCCGCCGGGCTGACGTGGGTCGGGCCGGAACCGGACTCCATCGAGGCGATGGGGTCGAAGGTCGCGGCCAAGAAGCGGATGGCGGCGGCCGGCGTGCCGACGTTGCCGGAGCTCGACCCCGAGACCGTCACCGAGTTCCCGGTGCTGATCAAGGCGTCGGCCGGTGGTGGCGGGCGCGGC
Organism: Lentzea sp. CA-135723; assembly: GCF_050936595.1. NCBI lineage: Bacteria > Bacillati > Actinomycetota > Actinomycetes > Pseudonocardiales > Pseudonocardiaceae > Lentzea > Lentzea sp. CA-135723. The sequence continues at coordinate 495,538 of NZ_JBNJMK010000002.1, forward strand.
ATGCGGATCGTGCGGGAACGGTCCGAGTTCGCCGACGCGCTCGCGAGTGCGCGGCGCGAGGCCGAGTCGGCGTTCGGCGACCCCACGGTGTTCTGCGAGCCGTTGCTGGAGCAGGCGCGGCACGTCGAGGTGCAGGTCCTGGCCGACGCGCACGGCACGGTGTGGGCACTCGGCGAACGCGAGTGCTCGATCCAGCGGCGGCACCAGAAGATCGTCGAGGAGTCGCCCAGCCCGGCGGTCGGCGACGACGTGCGGCAGCGGTTGTTCGCGGCGGCCACGGCGGCGGCCGAGTCGATCGGGTACGTCGGCGCGGGCACCGTCGAGTTCATGCTGAAGGGCGAGGACTTCCACTTCCTGGAGGTCAACACGCGCCTGCAGGTCGAGCACCCGGTGACGGAGTTCGTCTACGGCGTGGACCTCGTGGAGTGGCAGCTGCGGATCGCGGAGGGCGCGCGATTGCCTGCTGAGGCACCGGAACCGCGCGGGCACGCGATCGAGGTCCGGCTGTACGCCGAGGACCCCGCGCACGACTGGCGGCCCGCGAGCGGCACGCTGCACCGGTTCGAGGTGCCCGGTGACGTGCGGCTGGACAGCGGCGTCGAGGACGGCTCGGTGGTGTCGGTGCACTACGACCCCATGCTGGCCAAGGTGATCGCGTACGCCCCGACGCGGCGGGCAGCGGCCCGCAAGCTCGTGACGGCGCTGGAGAGCGCGCGGATCCACGGCCTGGTCACGAATCGGCAGCTGCTCGTGGACGTGCTGAGCGACGCCGACTTCCTGAACGGGGACACCCACACCGGGTTCCTCGACGAGCACGACTTCAGCAGGTCCGTTGACCCGCAACCGTTTGCGCTCGCGGCCGCGCTGGCCCAGGCCGCGACGCGGAGGATCGGGACGTTGCCGCTCGGCTGGCGCAACGTGCGGTCGCAGCAGCCGAAGGCGCGGTTCCTCCTCGGCGAGGAGCTGGTCGAGGTCGAGTACGACCCGAGGCAGGCCACGCCCGACACGGTCGTGCGGGACCTCGACGGCGTGCGGGTGCCGTTCCGGGTGGCCCGGTACGGCGACGTGGTCGAGGTCGACTCGCCGCGCGGCTCGGTGACGCTGAAGGTCGTGCCGCGGTTCCCCGAGCCGGAGACGAAGCTCGCGCCCGGCGCGACCGTCGCGCCGATGCCGGGGACCGTGGTCAGGGTGTCGGTGCAGCAGGGTGACGTGGTCGAGGCCGGTGCCGAACTGCTGGTGCTGGAGGCCATGAAGATGGAACACCGGGTGCTCGCCACGAACGCGGGCACGGTCACCGAACTTCTCGTGGAGCACGGAAAGCAAGTCAACGCCGGCGATGTTCTGGCCGTAGTAGCCGAGATGGATGGAGATCGATCGTGAGCTTCGTCGAGTCCGAAGAGCGGATCGCGCTGCGCAAGGCGGTCGCCGAGTTCGGTGCCAAGTACGGCCACGACTACTTCACCGCCAAGGCGAGGGCGGGGGAGAAGACCACCGAACTGTGGGAGGAGGCCGGCAAGCTCGGCTACCTGGGCGTGGCCGTACCGGAGGAGTTCGGCGGGGGTGGTGGCGGCATCGGTGACCTCGCGGCGGTGTGCGAGGAGCTCGCGGCGGCCGGATGCCCGTTGCTGCTGATGGTGGTCTCACCCGCGATCTGTGCGACGGTGATCGCCCGCTTCGGCACCGACGAGCAGAAGGCCAAGTGGCTGCCCGGTTTCGCGGACGGCACGCTCAAGATGGCGTTCGCGATCACCGAGCCCGACGCGGGGTCGAACTCGCACAAGCTCAGGACGAACGTGCGCCGCGACGGCGACGACTGGGTGCTGAAGGGCGGCAAGACCTACATCTCCGGCGTCGACGAGGCCGACGCCGTGCTCGTCGTCGCGATCCTGGAGACCGGGCCGGTGCTGGTCGTCGTCCCGACGAACGCCGAGGGCTTCACCTGGCAGGAGATCGACATGGACCTGTTCATGCCGGAGAAGCAGTTCACACTGTTCTTCGACGACGTCCGGCTGCCGTCCGACGCGGTCGTCGGCTCGCCGGACCAGGGACTGCTGCAGGTCTTCGCCGGGCTCAACCCCGAACGGATCATGGGTGCGAGCATGGCCACCGGGTCCGCGCGGCTCGCGGTCGCCAAGGCCGTGAAGTACGCGAAGGAACGGCAGGTCTGGGACGCGCCGATCGGCTCCCACCAGGGCCTCGCGCACCCGCTCGCGAAGATCCACGTCGAGATCGAGCTCGCCCGGCTGATGACGCAGAAAGCCGCCGCGCTCTACGACTCCGGTCGCGACAAGGAGTCGGGCGAGGCCGCGAACATGGCCAAGTACGCGGCGGGCGAGGCCATCGCGGCCGCGGTCGACCAGGCGATCCAGGTCCACGGCGGCAACGGGCTGAGCCGAGAGTACGGCCTCGCGTCGATGCTCGCGTCCTCCCGCCTCTCCCGGATCGCGCCGGTGTCGCGGGAGATGGTGCTCAACTTCGTCGCGCAAAACTCGCTGAAGCTGCCCCGGTCCTACTGACACACTGCGGGGCATGGGGACTTTCACGAATTCTGACGGCGTCGGCCTCGTCTACCACGGCGAGGCCGCCGACCCGTTGATCTGCCTGCCCGGCGGGCCGATGCAGGCTTCTTCGTACCTGAGCGGCTTGCCGCTGCGCGACGTGATCCGGCTGGACCTGCGCGGTACCGGCGAATCGGAGAAAGCGGGCAGCTACCGCGTCGACCACCAGGTCGACGACGTCGAGGCGTTGCGGCGGCACCTGGGGCTCGAGAAGCTGCGGCTCCTCGGGCACTCCGCCGGTGGCACGCTCGCGATCCTCTACGCGACCCGTTTTCCGCGGCACGTCGAGGAACTCGTGCTCGTCGCGCCGAGCCCGCGGGTCGTCGGCATCGAGGTGACCGACGACGACCGGCGCGCGGTGGCGGTGCAGCGGTCGGCCGAACCCTGGTACGCCGAGGCGATCGAGGGGTTCGAGCAGATCTGGGCCGGGAACTTCTCCGGCGAGGCGTTCGCGAAGATCGCGCCGTTCCACCACGGCCGCTGGGACGACGCCGCACGGGCGCTGGAGGACCACCCGCGCAACGACGAGGCCGCCGCCGAGTTCTACGGCGAGGGCGCGTTCGATCCGGCGCAGGTCCGCGAGGAGCTCGGAAAGCTCGACGTCCCAACGGTCTTCCTCGCCGGCGCCTACGATGTCGGGCTGCCCGCGAACCGTGCGCGGGAGTACGCGGCACTGATCCCCGGCGCCCGGTTCGAGCTGCAACCCGGCGCCGGTCACTTCCCGTGGGTGGACGATCCCCGGAATTTCGCGGAGCTGCTCCAGCGCATTCCGTAGACGCCGGGACCGAAGTCGAGCGCGGCCGCGTGCGCGTAGCCCCCGTCGTCCACGGCGGCGGGGGCCACGCCGCCCGCTTCCGTTCCGGCGGGGCCGGTCGCGAATTGCTCGCAGGCGTCCGGCGCGTCCTGGAATTTGATCTCCAGCACGTAGTCGTGGACGCGTTCGGCGAACCGGCGGAAATGCGTGTGCTCGGCCGTCGGATGTGGATAGATCAATTCGTACTCGATCGCGACGGACTCGCCGGCGGAGATCGGTTCGTCGAACAACAGCTCGGCGACGAGCACGCCGTTCGTGCGTTCGCGGGCGATCCGGCCGACCCGGCAGGAACGCACGGCGGTGAGCGCAGGCTGCGCGGAACCCGTTTCCTGACAGAGGATCCAGCGGTCCACACCGGCCGAGTTCGCCCGCATGACCTGCCGGGACCGGATGCCGCGCACACCGCCGCAGGGTGCGACGTCCACCCGGTCGTGCTGGGCGGTCAGCACCAGGCCGGAGGAGTCCCAGGCGGCCCGTGCGGACGGCTCCCGCCTGCGTGAACGGCCACGCGGCCGAGGTGGGCCGAGCAGACGGCTGAGAGCGCTCTCGGGCAGCCCCAGCACGTCCTCGAGGTGGGTGAGGGCCATCAACGACTCGGGGCGTTCGGGTCTGCGCCTGCCCGACTGCCAGTAGCTCAGCGCCGTCACGCTGATCGGCGCGCCCCGCACCTTCAGCCGGTGCTGCAACCGTTCCAGGCTGAGTCCCCGCACCTGGATCGCGACTCGCAACGCGTCCGCGAACGGACCCGTCACGAGAAGGTCGGCCAGCTCCTCGCGCGGTGGGTAAATCGTGAGCATCGCTCCTCCGGTTTCACGGAGTCAAGATCGGAAGGCTATCGGCAGCAAAGGGAACGCGGTACAGCCGATCGGCGGTTTCCACCGGCTGGGAAACCCGCCAGGTTCAGATCTCGGGACTATTACGCCGCCAATAGGCCCGATGGTTTCCACGCAGCATCCCTGCGACGAACAGGACTGCACAATGCGCAAGACTGCAACTCTGCTCGGTTCGGCGGTCATGATCGCGGCGTTCGCGGCACCGGCCACCGCCGCGGTGGGCGAGATCCGCGTCTCGCCCGGCCAGAACATCGACGGAAGTTTCATCGTCAAGCTCAAGGACGGCGGGGTCACCGCGAGCGCGCAGGCTCTCGGTTCCCGGTTCGGCGGCCAGGTCGGCTACGTCTACGACACCGTGTTCCAGGGCTTCTCGGTCAAGATGAGCGACGCCCAGGCGCGCAGACTGGCCGCTGACCCCTCGGTCGAGTACGTGGAACGCGACCAGGTGGTCAGCATCCAGGCGACCCAGGTCAACCCGCCGTCGTGGGGGCTCGACCGGATCGACCAGCGCAACCTGCCGCTCGACCAGCGCTACACCTACAACTCCACCGGTTCGGGCGTGAACGCCTACATCATCGACACCGGTGTCCGCATCACGCACCGCGACTTCGGCGGCCGGGCGCGCAACGGCTACGACTTCGTGGACAACGACGCCGTCGCGCAGGACGGCAACGGCCACGGCACGCACGTCGCCGGCACCGTCGCGGGCACCTCGTACGGCGTCGCGAAGCAGGCGAACATCGTCGCGGTCCGCGTGCTGAACAACGCCGGTTCGGGCACCATCGCCGGGGTCGTCGCCGGCGTGAACTGGGTGGCGTCGAACCACGTCAAGCCCGCTGTCGCCAACATGTCGCTGGGCGGCGGCGCGAACACCTCGCTCGACAACGCCGTCTCGGGGGCGATCACGCGCGGCGTGACGTTCGCCGTCGCGGCGGGCAACTCCAACACGAACGCGGCGAACACCTCGCCCGCGCGCGTGGCGGCGGCGCTGACCGTGGGCTCCACCGAGCGCACCGACGCCCGTTCCTCGTTCTCCAACTACGGCCCCGTGGTGGACGTCTTCGCGCCCGGTGGTGGCATCACGTCCGCGTGGAACACCAGTGACACGGCCTCGAACACGATCTCCGGCACCTCGATGGCGTCGCCGCACGTCGCCGGCGTGGTGGCCCGCTACCTGCAGGGCAACCGGAACGTGACGCCCGCCCAGGTGGCGACCGCGATCACGAGCAACGCCACCAACGGCAAGGTGACCAACCCCGGCGCCGGCACGACGACCAGGCTCCTGTACTGGCCGCCGACCAGCTGAACGCGGTCCCTGTGATGTGCGGCCCCGGCTCCTCTCGCGAGCCGGGGCCGTTTTCCCCTGCAACCGAAAGGAATCCTGCCCGTGAGAGCCCTGCTGGCAGTCGCCGCGCTCGCGGCAGCGGTCGTCGTCGCCCCGGCGTCCGCGGCCACTTCGTCGTACATCGTGGTGCTCAAGGACGGCGCCGTCTCGTCGTTCAGCGGTGCCGTCGAACACCGCTATTCGAGTGTCTTCAACGGTTTCAGCGCCCGGCTGACCTCGGCGCAGCTGCGGTCGCTGAAGGCGGACCCGAACGTGTCCTCTGTGGAGCGTGACGGGATCGTGCACGCTCTGGGCGTCCAGCTCGACCCGCCGTGGGGGCTCGACCGGATCGACCAGCGCGCGTTGCCGCTGAACCAGCGCTACGAGTACACGACCACCGGGCGTGGCGTGAACATCTACGTGATCGACACCGGGTTGCGCGTGACGCACGCGGACTTCGGCGGCCGGGCGCGCGACGGCTGGGACACCGTCGACAACGACGCGGTCGCGCAGGACGACAACGGCCACGGCACCCACGTCGCGGGCATCGCCGCCGGTGCGAAGTACGGCGTCGCCAAGCAGGCCACCGTGTGGGGCGTGCGCGTGCTGAACGGCTCGGGGTCCGGCACGATCGCCGGTGTCATCGCCGGCGTGGACTGGGTGACGCGCAACGCCGTCAAACCCGCGGTCGCCAACATGTCGTTGGGCGGCAGCGCATCCGCGGCGCTCGACACCGCGGTGAAGAAGTCGATCGACTCGGGTGTCTCGTACACGCTCGCGGCCGGCGGCAGCAACACCGACCCCGTGAACTCGTCGCCGCAACGGGTTTCGGCCGCGATCTGCGTGGGAGCGTTGACGCAGAACGACACCAAGGCACCTTCGTCCAACTACGGACCGCTGGTGGACCTCTACGCGCCGGGCGTCAACATTCCCTCCGCCTGGAACACCTCCGACACGGCGACCGCGACGCTGAGCGGAACCTCAATGGCCGCACCACATGCGGCCGGTGTCGCGGCTCGGTACCTGGAGAGGAACCGCGCGGCCACGCCCGCGCAGGTGGAACGCGCGCTGGTTACCACGGCCACCCCGGGCACGCCACCCGTCAACCGTATCCTCTACTGGCCGCCATCCCTGTGAAAGGTGAATTGTCCGGCAATGCAAGCCCGTCTTAAACACTAAGACACCCTTGGCAGGAACCGGATCTCTCCATAACGTCGAAAGCGCTTCGTTCCCCTGCAAAGAACGGATTGCAATCATGACGCGAAAGATCCGGTTCCTGGCCGGTGCCGGCGCGGCGACTCTCGCCCTGTCGGTTCTGATGGTTCCCAGCGCCTCCGCCGCCGAGGGCGAGGTGCTGTCGCTCGACCACCCCGAGAAGATCGCCGGCTCCTTCATCGTGAAGCTGAAGGAGGGCAAGACGAACGGGCACGCCCTCGCTTCCCGTTTCGGCGGCTCGGTCGAGCGCGAGTACAAGACCTTCGGCGGCCTCAACGTGAAGCTGTCCGAGAAGCAGGCCAAGAGGCTCGCCGCCGACCCGTCGGTGGACTTCGTCGAGGCCGACCAGGTCGTGCACACGCAGGCCACGCAGACGAACCCGCCGTCGTGGGGTCTCGACCGCATCGACCAGCGCAACCTGCCGCTCGACGCCAAGTACAGCTACACCTCGACGGGCGCGGGCGTGACCGCGTACGTCATCGACACCGGTGTCCGCATCAGCCACTCGACGTTCGGGGGCCGCGCCTCGAACGGCCGTGACTTCGTGGACAACGACAACGTCGCGCAGGACGGCAACGGCCACGGCACGCACGTCGCCGGCACCATCGCCGGTTCGCAGTACGGCGTCGCGAAGTCCGCGAAGATCGTCGCCGTGCGCGTGCTCGACAACAACGGCTCCGGCACCCTCGCGGGCGTCGCGGCCGGCATCGACTGGGTGGGTGCCAACGCGGTCAAGCCGGCCGTCGCGAACCTGTCCCTCGGCGGCGGCGCCAACGCCACCCTCGACACGGCCGTGCGCAACGCCATCGCCAAGGGCGTCACGTTCGCCGTGGCGGCGGGCAACAGCAACGCCAACGCGTCCGGCTTCTCGCCGGCCCGCGTGACCGAGGCGATCACGGTCGGCTCCACCGACCGCAACGACGCCCGCTCGTCGTTCTCGAACTACGGCGCGGTGCTCGACATCTTCGCCCCGGGCCGCGACATCACGTCGTCCTGGAACACCTCCGACACCGCCACGAGCACCATCTCGGGCACGTCGATGGCCACCCCGCACGTCGCGGGTGCCGCCGCGCGCTACCTCTCGACGAACGCCTCGGCCACCCCGGCCCAGGTCGCCTCGTACCTGGTCGCGCAGTCGACGCCGTCGAAGGTGACGAACCCGGGTTCGGGCTCGCCGAACCGCCTGCTGTACCTCGCGCCGACCGCGTGAACTAGCACTCTCTAGAGAAGGCCGCGACCGTCAGGGTCGCGGCCTTTTCCTATTCTGGGGTCCATGGTGGACGGCCTGAAGAAGATCGACTGGTACCGGTTGCGCAGTCATGACGGGTACGCCGACGAGCTTCCCAGGCTGCTGAGGCAGGCGCGGACCTCCGTCGAGCCGCACGAGGAGCTGGTGCGGCACCTGACCGGTGACCCGTCGGAGGTCAGCGAGGCGACCGCGGCGGCGTGGCCGTTCCTGCTGGACCTGGTCGCGCACGACAACACGCCCAGCAGGGAGTGGCTGCTGGAGAACCTGTGCGGCGCGATCGCGGTCGCCGGGGGTTCTGGCGGCGCGGGCGTGCACCCGAGTTGGCCGCCCGCCTGGGAGGCGTCGAAACCGGCGTTGCTCGCGCTGCTCGGCCACAGCTCGGCGGCGGTGCGCCGGGGCACGTTGTTCGTGCTGGGCAAGGGGCTCGGCGACAGCGCGCCCGTGCTGCCCGCGTTGTCGGCGCGGTGGGACGAGGAGTTCGACCCGGCCACCCGGCTGTGCGTCGTGATCGTGGCCACGGAGTTCGCCGGCCGCGGCGACGAGGCGGCGGTGACGTGGCTGCGGGACCTGCCGGTGACCGACGCCGAACCGCTGGTGCGGATGCTCGTGTCGGCGGCGACCCGGCCCGACGCCGACGTGATCCTGCGGGCGCTGACCGGCGACCTGGAGCTGTTCCTCGCCACCGGGTCGTTCGAGATGGGCTACGACGAGGTACTGGAGCACGTCCTCTGGCTGGTGGGCCCCAAGGACTTCGACGGCATCGACCTGGTCCTGTCGCTGGTGGACGTGCTGCCGTGGCGCACCGAGGCGCTCGACTACCTGCGCCGCCTCTTCGAACGCGACACCACCGACGTGGGCCTGGTCGTGCCGTACGTGCCGGTGTGGATCGCCGACCCGGACGTCCGGCTGCGCGCGTTCGCGGTGTGGCTGGTCGGCGTGGCGATGGCCCGCGAGCACCGCGACCTGGTCGCCGAGCGGGTGCACGACCACGGCGTGACGTCGCTGGGGCAGAAGGTCTCGGCGCTCGCCACCTCGGTGCTGCTGGAGCTGGGATGAACCTGGACGACGTGCCGTGGCACGCGATCGACCACGCCTACGGGCCCGCGCTGGACACGCCGGGGCACGTCCGGGCGCTGCGGTCGGACGATCCCGAGGTGGTGGCGCGGGCGATCACCGACCTGGACCGGACCATCCACGAGGAGGGCGGGTTCGTGTGCGGTGCCGCCACGGCCGTGCTGCCGTTCCTGGTGGAGGTGCTGCCGTCGCTGGCGCTGGAACCTCGGACGCGGCTGCTGGACCTGCTGGACAGGATCGCCGCGTGGGGCGACGCCGAGCAGGTCGACGCCGGGTGGGCCGCGGCGTGGGCGAAGGCGCAGCCGGCGCTGGATCGGCTGCGGCCGTGATCGGGGGACTGGCCGCGCTGGTGCGGGCGGCACGCACGTCGAAGAAGGCGCAGGGCGAGCTGCTGGCGCTGCTGCGCACCAACGAGTTCGAGGTGGGCGAGGCCGCGGGAGTGGCGTTGCCGCTCGTGCTGGAGCTCGTCGCCTCGCGGGACACGCCGCGGCGGGAGCACCCGCTGGACGAGATCTACGCCAACACGGCCGAGGTCGGCTCGCGCGGTGCGGAGCCGTGGGTGCACCGGAACTGGCGGCCTGCCTGGGAAGCGGCGAAACCCGCGATGGTGGCGCTGCTGGACGACGACTCCGCGGGTGTGCGGCAGTCGGTGCTGTTCGTGCTGGGGCAGGGACGCGGGGACAGCGCGCTGGTGCTGCCCGCGCTGACGCGCCTGTGGCACGCCGAGACCGATCCGGCGACCAGGCTGTGCGTGGTGGACACCGCCGTCGAGCTCGCGATGACGGGTGATCGCGCCGCGGTCGAGTGGTTGCGGGCGCTGGAGGTCGGGGACGACGAGCCGGAGGCCCGGATGCTGGTCTCCGCCGCGGTCCGCCCGGACCCCGGGGTGATCGAGCGAGGGCTGGCCGGACGGGCGGAGCTGTTCCGGGAGGCGCGGTCGTTCGAGATGAGCCCCGACCAGGTGCGCGCCCACGTGCGGTGGGTCGAGGAGCGGCTAGAGGACGTTCGCCGCGATCTGGAGTGACACCAGGTAGAGCACGATGATCAGGGCCGCGCCCAGCCACGGCACGGCGGCGCGGGGTTCGCGGACCGCGCGGAACCAGGTCGCGAACGTCGCGGACAGGCCGACCACCACCGTGCCGGCCAGGGTGATCATCAGCGGTGCCTGGCAGGCGCCCGAGCACGTGGTGACCGGGGTGAAGCCGAGGACGCCGACGAACAGCACGCCCACGGCGACCACGGTCATCACCAGCATGCCCACCAGGGCGAACGCGATCCGCATGCTGCGCGACGGTAGCCAACGGAGATCATCCGCGCAGCGAGAAAGCCCTGCTTGAAATTCTGTCGGTGGGTCCGGCTAGCCTTGACGACAAGGTTTACTTCGTCTACAAGGAGCCACCACCGTGTTGCGCACGCACGAGGCCGGGTCACTCCGGGCCGAGCACGCCGGGCAGTCCGTCACCCTCACCGGGTGGGTCGCCCGCCGGCGGGATCACGGCGGTGTCATCTTCATCGACCTGAGGGACGCGAGCGGTGTCGCGCAGGTCGTCTTCCGCGAGGGCGAGATGGCGGAGCGCGCGCACCGGCTGCGCAGCGAGTACGTCGTCAAGGTCACCGGCGAGGTGAGCAAGCGTCCAGAGGGCAGCGAGAACCCCGAGCTGCCGACCGGCGCCATCGAGGTCTACGTGAGCGACCTCGAGGTCCTCAACGAGGCCGCGCCGCTGCCGTTCCAGGTCGAGAGCGAGGTCGAGCCGGGCGAGGAGGCGCGCCTCAAGCACCGCTACCTCGACCTGCGCCGCGCCGCGCCCGCCAAGGCCATCCGGCTGCGCAGCGAGGTCAGCCGCATCGCCCGCGAGGTGCTGCACGGCGAGAAGTTCGTCGAGATCGAGACGCCGACCCTGACCCGGTCGACGCCGGAGGGCGCGCGCGACTTCCTGGTGCCCGCCCGGCTGCGTCCCGGTTCCTGGTACGCGCTGCCGCAGTCGCCGCAGCTGTTCAAGCAGCTGCTCATGGTCGGTGGCCTGGAGCGCTACTACCAGATCGCGCGCTGCTACCGCGACGAGGACTTCCGCGCCGACCGCCAGCCGGAGTTCACCCAGCTCGACGTCGAGATGAGCTTCGTCGAGCAGGACGACGTGATCGCCCTGACCGAGAAGCTGCTCGCCGCGATCTGGAAGGAGACCAAGGGCGTCGACCTCCAGCTGCCGTTCCGCCGGATCTCCTACGCCGACGCGATGGCCAAGTACGGCTCGGACAAGCCGGACCTGCGCTTCGAGCTCGAGCTGACCGAGCTCACCGAGTACTTCAAGGACACGACGTTCCGCGTGTTCCAGGCGCCGTACGTCGGTGCCGTCGTCATGCCCGGCGGTGCCTCGCAGCCGCGCCGCACGCTCGACGCGTGGCAGGAGTTCGCGAAGCAGCGCGGCCACAAGGGCCTCGCGTACGTGCTCGTCGGTGAGGACGGCACGCTCGGCGGCCCGGTCGCGAAGAACCTGACCGACACCGAGCGCGACGGCCTCGCGAAGGCCACCGGCGCCAACCCCGGCGACTGCATCTTCTTCGGCGCGGGCGACCCGAGGGACGCGCGCGCCCTGCTCGGCGCCGCGCGCGTCGAGATCGCGCACCGCGTCGGCCTGATCGACGAGAACGCCTGGGCGTTCGGCTGGGTCGTCGACTTCCCGATGTTCGAGGCGGTCGACAAGCTCGAGGCCGGTGACGTCGCGGTCGGCGGCGGCAACTGGACGGCGCTGCACCACGCGTTCACCTCGCCGACCCCGGAGTGGGTCGACAACTTCGAGTCCGACCCTGGCAACGCGCTGGCCTACGCCTACGACGTGATCCTCAACGGCAACGAGCTCGGCGGTGGCTCGATTCGTATCCACCGCGCGGACGTGCAGCAGCGCGCGTTCAACGTCATGGGCATCGGTGCCGAGGAGGCGCAGGAGAAGTTCGGCTTCCTGCTCGACGCCTTCAAGTACGGCGCCCCGCCCCACGGCGGCATCGCGCTCGGCTGGGACCGCCTCTGCATGCTGCTCGCGGGCGCTGACTCGATCCGCGAGGTCATCGCGTTCCCGAAGTCGGGCGGCGGCTACGACCCGCTGACGGCCGCTCCGGCGCCCATCACGGCGCTGCAGCGCAAGGAGGCCGGTGTGGACGCGAAGCCGCAGGACAAGGGCGAGCCGAAGGCCGCCGAGAAGGCCTGACGACGTTGAGGTGGGTGGCCCGGTCGCCGGGCCACCCACACCTGGGTGCGGTGGGGGCGCGGTTCCGCCCGACCCCACCGTGGCGGGCCCGGCAGCACCCGGAGCGTGCGCCGGCGGGCCGCACACCTGGCGCCCGAAGCCCGGAAAACGGGCGCGGATCGGGCCGCCGGGAAGGCTTGACGATCTTTTCCACGCGGTGAGGCAACCTCCGAGGTGTCTCCCCGCGTCCCAGAACATGAGACCGGTTCGCCCGATCGAGCAGCTACTTGATCGGTATTGACGTGTGCGCCCCGATCGTTCGGCTTGATCGGCGCGTAGTGGGCAACGGAAGGTGTTTCCACACGTCCACACGTCGGAGGGGGATCCGGGAACAGCGCGAGCCGTTATCAACGAGTGGTGGTAGTCGCAGCCTGGCCGGATTAGCGTCGGTCCGGCTCACGGACTTGGGGAGTAGGGTCGGAGGGGATGAGCGTGGAGATCACCGCGGGCCCTCCCGACACGACTTCACCAGAGATCACGGACGCTGTCGGGGCGGCTGAGCGGGTACTGACCAGGCGACTGGGCGCACAGGTGCGCCTCGCGGACCCCGAGGCTCTCGGGGGTACCGGTCGTTCCGTCGTGATCCGCGTGAGAGTGGCCTCGTCGCCGTTCTCCATGCCGCGCACGCTCGTCGTGAAGCGGTATCCGGAGGCGAGCGGCGACCGCGACCCGTGGGCGCACGAGGCCGTCAGCCACCAGCTGCTGACAGCGCTGCCCGCGGAGGAACGCGCCACCCCCGAACTCTTCGCCCACGACGCGGGTTCACGCCTGGTCGTGCTGGAGGACCTGGGCCGGGCACCACGGCTGTCCGAGAAGCTGCACGCCAAGGACGCGCGGGCCGCCGAACGCGGGCTGCTGTCCTGGGCACACGCGATGGGCAGGCTGCACGCCACGACGGCGGGCAGGGACGCGGACTTCGACGCGTTGATGCGGCGGGCCGGCGCGCAGTGCTGCCAGGACCCGATCGCGGTCGACGTGCACGCGGCCATCGCCGGGTTACCGGGGCTGCTGGAGGAAACGCTCGGGGTCGCCACGTCCACGCAGGCCGTCGAGTTCGCCGCCGGTGCGGCGCGGGCGTTCAGCACGTCGCGGCGGCGCGCGTTCAGCCCGTCGACCTCGTGCCCGGACAACCACCTGGTCACCTCGCGCGGGGTGCGGTTCGTCGACTTCGAGGGCGGCTGCGTCCGCGACATCGTGTTCGACGCCGCCGCGCTGCGGGTGCCGTTCCCGTCCTGCTGGTGCGGGTGGGGGCTGCCGCCCGGCATGTCGGAGGCCATGGTCGCCGCCTGGCGGGCCGAGGTCGGGTCGGTGTGGCCCGAGATGGACGACGACGCGGTGCTCTTACCGCGGCTGCTGGAGGCCCAGCTGCTGTGGGTGTGGCTCGCGACGTGGCGGGCGCTGTCCAAGCCGATGCCCGTTCCCGACGCCGGCGCGCCGCCGCGCAGCGTCGTGCTCACCGGCCGCTGGATGAGGTTGCGGTCGGACGCGTTGATCCTCGGCGAGAAGACGGTCGCGTCGCACGCCGACGCGGTGATCGGCGCACTGGCCGACCGCTACGGCCCTGAGGTGCTCGAACTCCCGCTTTACCCAGCATTTCGCTGAACCGTTCCCGCACGGTCATTCCGAGATCACCGGGCCAGCTGATGCTGTTTCGCGTGCTGGTGTTACTCGGTGACTCGACAGCGGTCGGGATCGGCGACCTCGTGCCCGGCGGCTGGCGCGGTTTCGGCCCGATCCTCTCGTCCGCGTACTCGGACAACGGCTATCGCAACTACGCGGCCTCCGGCGCCCGGCTGGCGGACGTCAGACGCACCCAGCTGCCACAGGCGTTGCGGGACAGGCCAACCGCCGCCGTCGTGATCGCCGGCGTCAACGACACGCTCCGGTCCGACTTCTCCGTGCGGCAGATGCACGAGGACCTCGACCACGTGTGCCGCGAGCTGACCGCCGCCGGGGTCTCGGTGGTCACCGTGCGGTTCCACGACCAGGGCCGCGTGTTCAAGCTGCCCGGCCGGTTGCGGCGGGTGCTGAAGGACCGGATCGACGAGTACAACCGCGTGGTCGACGTCGTCGTGGCACGGCACGGGGTTCGCTGCGTCGACCTGCACACCATGCCCGGCGCGTACGAGCTGGACACGTGGGCGGTCGACCGGCTGCACCCGTCCGAGCGCGGGCACCGGATGCTGGCGCGGGCGTTCGCGGCGGAGCTGCGGGCGGTCGGGCACCAGTTCGGCGAGGTCAGCCTGGAGTGCTCGGGCGGGCGGGAACTGACGGTGTGGCACCACATGGCGTGGCTGGTGCTCAAGGGCGTGCCGTGGTTGTTCAAGCGCGGTGCCGACCTGATGCCGTTGCTGTGGGCTGATCAGGAACCGGCCGAGGTCTTCCCGGCGGGCACGGTGTTCCCCGCCGGCACGGTGTTTCCGGCGGGCACGGTGTTCCAGGCAGGCGCGGGGCCGGTGCCGGGGGAGGTTCTCCCCGCCGACACCGGCCGTCTCTGACGGTAGGCCTTGCAGGTCAACGACTGCCTGAGCTCAGCCTCGCAGGTCGTAGAGCGTCTGGCCGCCGACCGTGGTGGCGGTGAAGTTCGCCGCCACCCACTCGCCGATCTCGTTGCCGCCACCGGGACCGCCGCCCCGGCCGCCCTCGACGTAGTAGCGCACCTTCCCGTCGGTGACGAGCTGCTTGAACTCGTCGAGCGTCGGCGCGGGGTCGCTGCCGTTCCAGCCGCCGATCGCGATCACCGGACGGCCCGACGCCAGCTGGAGTCCCGCCGCGCTCTGGGCTCCGGTCGTGGCCGCCGCCCACTCGGTGTCCGTGGACTTGAGCAGCTGCACCACCTCCGTGGACGACGTGCCCTCCCGCATACCGCCGCCCTGCTGGGAACGCGGGCCGGACAACGGGATCGAGCCGCTGTGCGTCGTCGCGGCCGTGGCGAACGCGTACCCGGACGTGCCGAGCAACGCGGCCACGACCAGCACCGCGGCCAGCCGGCGGCGGTCGAGGCCGAACACCAGTGCCAGCACGGCGATCGCGGTCACGGCCAGCAGGAGCCAGCGCAGCCACGGCGCCCAGTCCGGGGTGCGGTCCAGCAGGATGTAGCCCCACACGCCGGTCGCCGCGACCATCGCCGTCAACGCCATCCGCACCGGGAAGTGCGCCCTGCCGCGCCACAGCTCGCGGCCGGTGATCCCGACGACGGCGGCGATCGCGGGAGCCAGCGCCACCGTGTAGTAGGGGTGGGTGATGCCGCTCATGAAGCTGAACACCGCGCCGCTCACGAGCAGCCATCCACCCCACAGCACCAGCGCCGCACGCGTGCGGTCGGTGCGCGGGGCCCTGCGCAGGAACCACAGCCCTGCGGCCAGGCCGATCAGCGCGGCGGGCAGCAGCCAGGAGATCTCCGGGCCCATGCTGGCGCCGAACAACCGGCCGATGCCCGTCGAACCGCCGAAGCCGATGTTGCCGTTGCCGCCCATACCGCCGCCACCGGGACCGGACTCGCCGAAGATGCGGCCGAGGCCGTTGTAGCCGATCGCCAGCTCCCACAACGAGTTGTTGGTCGAGCCGCCGATGTACGGCCGGCTGTCCGCGGGCCAGAGGTCGACCAGCGCGATGAACCAGCCTGCCGAGACGACCACCGCGACACCGGCGCCGAGCAGGTGCAGCAGGCGTTTCCAGACCGACGCCGGTGCGGCGATCAGGTAGGCCAGCGCGAGGGCGGGCAGCACCAGGAACGCCTGCAACATCTTGGTGAGGAACGCGAACCCGATCGCCGAGCCGGCCAGCGCCAGCCACAGCGGGCTCGCCTTGTCGAACGCGCGGACCGTGCAGTAGGCGGCAGCGACCATCAGCAGCACCAGCAGGGCGTCCGGCAGGTTGAACCGGAACATCAGCGCCGCCACCGGGGTGAGCGCGAAGGCGGCTCCCGCGAACAGGGCCGCCCACGGGCCTGAGGTGCGTTTCACCGTCGCGTAGAGGAGTCCGACGGCCGCGATGCCCTCGAACGCCTGCGGGGCCAGCACGGTCCAGCTGGAGAAGCCGAACGCCTTCGCGAACACCCCGCTCACCCACAGGAACGCGGGCGGCTTGTCGACGGTGATCGTGTTGCCCGGGTCGAGCGAGCCGAACAGCAGCGCCTTCCAGCTCTGCGACGCCGCCTGCGTGGCGGCCGCGTAGAACTCGTTGCCGTAGCCGGACGCGGTGAGGTTCCACAGGTACAGCACGGCCGTGCCGGCGAGCAGCGCCAGGAAGGCCAGGCGGTGCAACGGTTTCGGGTCACGCTTCGGAGTGGGCGGTGCCGCGGCGGGCGCGGGGGCGAGGGTGGCGGTCATGACGCGTCCAGGTCGTAGAGGGTGGCACCGGCGACGGTGGTCGCGGTGTGGTTCTGGGCGACCCACTCGGCGATGCGGTGGGCGTCGTCGCTGCCGGTCTCGCCCTGCATCATCCGGCCGGCGGCGACGTAGTAGTGGATCTGTCCACTTCGGACCATCTCCTGGAACTCGGCGAGGGTGGGCGCGGGATCGGTGCCGTTGAAGCCGCCGAGCGCCATGACCGGTTGCCCGCTGGCGAGCTGGAGGCCCGCCGCGTTGTTGGAGCCGATGGTGGCGGCGACCCACTTGTAGCTACTTGCGTTGTCCTGCAAGAGGGCGGTGACCTCGGCGTCGGGGGTGGTGGTCGAGGAGCCCGCCGCCCGTGCCGCCCATCCGGCCGTTCGACGGGCCCGCGACCGGCAACGCGCCGGTGTGCGGGGTGGTGACGGTGGCGAAGGAGTAGGTGGTGGGGCCGAGCAACGCGGCGATGAGCGCGACCGGGATGGCCCAGCGCAACGACAGCACCAGGCCGACGGCGGCGATCAGGCCGGTCATGAGCACGAGCAGCGCGACCGGTGTGGAGAAGCCGTTGATCAGGACGTAGCACTGGAGCGCGGACAGGGCGACCGAGCCGGAGAGCACCGCCGCGGCGACGGGTTCGTGGCGGCGGTCCCAGAGCTCGGCGGCGCCGATGCCGATGATCGCGGCGATCGCCGGGGCGAGCGCGACGGTGTAGTAGGAGTGGATGATGCCGTTCATGTAGCTGAAGACCCCGGCGGTGACGACGAGCCAGCCGCCCCACAGCGCGAGTGCGGTGCGGGCCCGGCCCCGGGACAGCCACAGCCCGGCGACCAGCAGCACCACGGCGGCGGGCAGCAGCCACGCGATCTGACTGCCCATCTCCGCGTTCAGCAGGCGGCTCCAGCCGGCGGAGCCCCAGCCGCGACCGCCGCCGACGCTGCCGACCTCGTCCCCGGTGAGGCGGCCAAAACCGTTGTAGCCCAACGTCAGTTCGAGCACGCTGTTCGTCTGCGAGCCACCGATGTACGGGCGATCGGGCGTGAGCTCCACGGCGACGATCCACCAGCCGCCCGCGACGATCATGGCGCCGAACGCTCCGGTGAGGTGCAGGACCTTCTTGCCGGTGGTCGTCGGTGCGGCGATCAGGTACGCCAACGCGAACGCGGGCAGCACCAGAAAGGCCTGCAGCATCTTGGTGAGGAAGCCGAACCCGACCGCGACCCCGGCGAGAGCGAGCCACAGCGGACTGGCCTTCTCGGCCGCGCGGGTCACGCAGTGGGCGCCCGCGATCATCAGCAGGACCAGCAGCGCGTCGGGGTTGTTGAAGCGGAACATCAGCACGGCGACCGGTGTCAGCGCGAGCACGGCGCCGGAGATCAGCGCGGCGGCGGGGGAGAACCAGCGGCGCACCGTCGCGTACAACAGCCACACGCTGCCGACGCCCATCAACGCCTGCGGCACCAGGATGCTCCACGCGTTGACGCCGAACAGCCGCGCGGACAGGCCCATCACCCACAGCGAGGCGGGCGTCTTGTCGACGGTGATCGCGTTCGAGGCGTCGGAGGAACCGAAGAACCACGCCTTCCAGCTCGTCGCACCGGCCTGCGCGGCGGCCGAGTAGTAGGCGTTGGCCCAGCCCGAGTCCCCCAGCCGCCACAGGTACAGCGCGCCGGTCGCGATCAGCAGGACCGCCAGCGCCAGGCGTTCTCGTCTCATGGCGACGAGCGTCGCGGCCTACGCTGGGTCGGTCGTGTGCTCCCGCTGTGAACGAGCTGTGTGCAGCGAGACCGTGAACGTGGTCGCTCCCGGACGGCTCGCCACGGACACCTCGCCGTCGTGCGCGCCGACGACGGCGGCCACGATCGACAGCCCCAGCCCGGTGCTGCCCGCCGCCCGCGACCGCGAGGAGTCGCCGCGCGCGAACCGTTCGAAGACCTCCAGGCCCGCCGGGATGCCGGGGCCGTCGTCGGTCACGCTCAGGTCGACGCGTCCGTTGTGGACGGACAGGCCGGTGGTCACGGTCGTGCCCGGTGGGGTGTGCGCGCGGGCGTTGGACAGCAGGTTGCCGATGACCTGGTGCAGTCGTTGCACGTCACCGGGAACCGTCACGGGCTCGTCCGGCAGCGCGAGCTTCCAGCTGTGGTCCGGGCCCGCGATGCGCGCGTCGCCCACGACGTCCAGCACCAGCCGGGACAGGTCGACGTCCTTGCTCTCCAACGGCCTGCCGGCGTCGAGGCGGGCGAGCAGCAGCAGGTCCTCGACCAGCGACGTCATCCGCACGGCCTCGGACTCCACCCGGCCCATCGCGTGCGTGACCTCGGGAGGCAGGTCCTCGCCGGTGCGGCGGGTCAGCTCGGCGTACCCGCGGATGGCCGCGAGGGGTGTGCGCAGCTCGTGCGAGGCGTCCGCGACGAACTGCCGGACCCGCGTCTCGCTGTCGTGCCGGGCTTTCAGGGCCTCGTCGACGTGGCCGAGCATCTTGTTCAGCGCCAGGCCGACCTTGCCGACCTCGGTGGCCGGGTCGGTGTCCTCCTCGGGCACGCGTTCGGCGAGCGCGACCTCGCCCTCGTGCAGCGGCAGTTCGGAGACGCGCGTGGCGGTCTCGGCGACCCGGTCCAACGGCACCAGCGCGCGCCGCACGATCACCCGGCCCGCCAACGCCACCACCGCCGCACCCGCGGCTATCAGCGCGGCGAGGATCCAGACCATTTGCCAGACGATGTCGTTGACGGGCTGCATCGACAGGCCCTTGATCTCGCGCTGCGTGGTGACGACGCGGAACTCGCCCGCCTCGCCCAGGTCGACCGTGTGCGGGGTCGACGGCGCGGCCGCGAGGATCTTGATCTCGTCGACGGTGAGCGACCGCGGCGCCCCCGAGCCCGGCGTCTCGATGAAGCCGCGGATGCTGCCGTCGGAGAGGATCCGCGCGTTGATGCCGGGCGGCCCGTAGAGCTGGCCGGGCGGCGGCGGGCGGAACGTCGTGACCTCGTGGTCGAGGTTGTCGATCAGGAACGCGTGCAGCGCGAGCACCGCGACTCCACCGATCACCAGGCTCAGCGCGGTGAGCAGGACGATCTGACCGGAGACGAGCTGGGCCCGCAGGGTTCTAGGTCGCAGGCTTGAGGACATAACCGGCGCCTCGCATCGTGTGGATCATCGGGGTGCGCCCGGCGTCGATCTTCTTGCGCAGGTACGAGATGTAGAGCTCGACGATGTTCGCCTGGCCGCCGAAGTCGTAGCTCCACACTCGGTCGAGGATCTGCGCCTTGCTCAGCACGCGCTTCGGGTTGCGCATGAGGTAGCGCAGCAGCTCGAACTCCGTCGCGGTCAGGTCGATCGACGCGCCCGCGCGTTCGACCTCGCGGGTCTCCTCGTTCAGGGACAGGTCGCCGACGATCAGCCGGGTGCCCGCGTCCGCGTCGGTCACGCCGGTGCGCCGCAGCAGTGCGCGCAACCGCAGCACGACCTCTTCGAGGGAGAACGGCTTGGTGACGTAGTCGTCGCCACCCGCGGTGAGACCGGCGATGCGGTCCTCCACGGCGTCCTTCGCGGTCAGGAACAGCACCGGCAGGATCGGGGCCTCCGCGCGCATCTTGCGCAGCACCTCGAAGCCGTCGAAGTCGGGCAGCATCACGTCGAGCACCACCACGTCCGGGCGGAACTCCCGTGCGGTCTTCACGGCCGTGGTGCCGTCGAGTGCCGTGCGCACGTCCCACTTCTCCATGCGCAGCGCCATCGACATCAACTCGGCCAGGGTGGACTCGTCGTCGACGACGAGCACCCGGACCGGCGTTCCGTCCGGCCTGCGGAGTTCGGTCTTCATCGCGCGCATGGCTCCTATCGTGAACGCGGATCCTGTGTACCAGCTGTGAGCGATCCCCACAGCTCAGGCCTACGGCGCACACAGGTCCGGCACAGGCGCGGCCGCCACGGTTGCCGTCATGACCGAACAACAGCCCCCGGAGTGGGGCGCACCTCAGCCCGTCGAGCAGGCTCGCCCCGCGTGGACCGCGAAGAAGACGGTGGCCGCCGTGGCCATCGCCGTCGCGATCGCCGGTGCCGGAGGCGTCGCGATCTACGCCGCGAGCGGCACGAACCAGCAGAACGACTCGATGGGCTTCGGCGGGCCGGGAGGCATGGGCGGCACCCCGCCGGACGGCGCGGGCGGAGGCATGCGCGGTGGCCCCGGCTTCGGCACCGCCATCCACGGCGAGTTCCAGACCGGTGAGGTGACCGCGATCAGCGACACCTCGGTCGAGGTGAAGTCGACCGATGGCTACACCAAGTCGTACGTGATCGACGCCGACACTGTGGCCGAAGGTGTCGAGAAGGGGGACACCGTGACGGTGATCGCCACCACAGAGGACGGCAAGTCCGTGGCCACCAGCGTCGTCGAACCTGGTCAGCGCGGGCAGCGGAACGGGCAGGCCCCTCCCACGAGGTGATTTGGGGTCAAGTGTGAGCGGTTATGGTCGGGTGATCAGCCCGACCACGACCGGAGGTGAGCGTGCGGACGTTCACGCTGACGGTGATGGGTTCGACAGACCTGCACGGCAACCTGTTCAACTGGGACTACTACCTCAACCGGGAGTTCGACGATTACGCGCACAACGACGTCGGGCTCGCCAAGATCTCGACGTTGGTGAACGACGTGCGTGCGTCCGTGGGGCGCCATCGGACGTTGCTGCTCGACGCCGGTGACACCATCCAGGGCACACCGCTCGCCTACTACTACGCGAAGGTCGAACCGATCACGCGTGGTGTGCACGTGCACCCGATGGCGGCGGCGATGAACGCCATGGGCTACAACGCCGCCGCCCTCGGAAACCACGAGTTCAACTACGGGCTGAAGGTGCTGCGGACGTTCGAGCGGCAGCTGGAGTTCCCGTTGCTGGCGGCGAACGCGGTGGACGTCGCGACCGGCCTGCCCGCGTTCCCGCCGTACGTGGTGAAGACGGTGTGGCGCACCGGCGGGGCGCCGTTGAAGGTCGGGATCCTGGGGCTGACGAACCCCGGGATCGCCGTGTGGGACCGCGCTCACGTCGACGGCGTGCTGACGTTCCCCGGGCTCGTGGAGCAGGCGCTGCACTGGGTTCCGGAGATCCGCCGCAAGTCCGACCTGGTGATCGTGGTGGCGCACTCCGGAGCCGACCTGTCGTCGTCGCTCGGCGACCAGGTGCCGTTCCCGGAGAACTGCGCCGAGCTCGTCGCGGAGACCGTGCCGGGGATCGACGCGATCCTGGTCGGGCACGCGCACGTGGAGATCCCGTCGCGGACCGTGGTGAACAAGGTGACCGGACGGCCCGTGCTGCTGACCGAGCCGTTGTTCTGGGGCAAGCGGTTGTCGGTGATGGAGTTCGACCTGCGGCACGACGGGCGCTGGGAGCTCGCCGAGTCGCGGTCGTCGGTGCTGTCGTCGTCTTCGGTGGATGAGGACCCTCGGATCGTGCGGCTGCTACGGCGTGACCACGAGAAGGTCGTGTCGTACGTCAACGCGCGCGTAGGCACGTGCACGGCCGCGATGTCGGCGGCGCGGTCGCGGTTCGAGGACACGCCCGCGTTGCGGTTCATCAACCACGTGCAGGCGCTGGAGCTCGCGAAGTCCACGTCGTTGCCGGTGCTGTCGTTGTGCGCGCCCTTCAACCGGGCCGCGGCGATCCCGGCGGGGGACGTGTCGATCCGGGACGTGGCCGGGCTCTACATCTTCGACAACACGCTGGTGGGCGTGCGGATGACGGGCGGGCAGCTGCGCGACTTCCTGGAGGAGTCGGCGCGCTACTTCGCGCAGGTCTCGGGGCCGGGCCCGTTCACCGCCGCCGAGGTGTCCGCCGACGTGCCGGACTACAACTTCGACATCGCGTACGGGCTCTCGGCGCCGCTGACCTACGACATCGACATCTCCGCTCCGGCCGGCTCGCGGATCGTGGGGCTCGCGTACGACGGGCGGCCGGTGTCCGAGTCGTGCGAGTTCGCGGTGGCCGTGAACAACTACCGGCAGGCGGGCGGCGGCGACTTCCCACACGTGGCGGCGGCGCCCGTGCTGCACAACCGGCAGCAGGAGATCCGGCAGCTGCTGATCGACTGGGTCAAGGCCGCGGGCTCGCTCGACCCCGCCGAGTTCGCGGGATCGGACTGGCGGCTGGTGGCCGGCGGCGAACCCGTGGTGGTTTCCACCAAAGAGTGAATTCCGGCGGGGTGTCCTGCTGGTTCCCGCTCGGGCGGTGGAAGTCGATCAGCCGGATGAGATAGTCCAAGCGCGTGCAGTTGCCGCAACGCGTTGCCGTCGGCGCATTCGTCGTGCCCGCCCTGCTCGCGTCGGTGGGTCTCGCCGCACACCCCGCTCCGGTCGTGCCGGCCGGACAGCTGGTGATCGCGGTGCGGCCGGCCGAGGTCGTGCTGGCGGGCACCGCCGCGTCCGCAGAGGAACGCCAGCAGGTCGTGGACGCCGTGCGCGCCCTGACGGACCACCGCGTCACCGACGTGATGACGCTCGGGGACCGCCTGCCCGTCCCTCCCGGGGTGGTCACCGCGCTGCTGCGGGCCGTGCTCGACGGCGACGTCACCGAGTTCACCGGCGTCGTCCGCGAAGGACACCTGACCGCGACGGCGCGCGTCGAGGACCAGGAGCGCGCGGGCTCGCTCAGCGACGCGCTGCGCACGGCCGCCCCCGGCCTGCGCGTCGACGAGGACTTCACGACTACGGGCTAGGGAGCTGTCGGTGTTCGGGTTCTTCTTCCAGATGTTCCTGCTGTGCGCGGGCGCGTTCCTCGCCGGCGTCCTGCTGACCTGGCTGACGATGCGCACGCGCGACACGGCGGTCGAGGCAGGGCCGCTGTCGATCATGGAGGAGCCCACGGCCCCGGTGCCCGCGATCAAGGCGAACTCGCGCACGATGATGTTCCACACGCCCGACTCGCCGTACTACAAGCGGATGAAGGGCGACGCGTTCTTCCACTCGCCGGAGGACGCCCGCCGCGCGGGCTACACGATGTGGACGCCGCGCCCACGCGTGCCGGCCGACGCCTAGTGCCGCGCGGCGCTAGCGGGTGCGCAGCCAGGCATCCAGGGTGAGGTAGTCGGCGTCGGTCAGGCCGTGCCGCGGGTTCACCCGGTGCAGCAACGCGTTGCCGTGGTTCGCGGCGACCCAGGCCCGGTCCTCATCGCGGATCTCGTCGTCCACCCAGGCGAACGGCCTCGCGCGCGCGAGCGCGACCAGGCCGCGGGTCTTCCAGTGCAGACCCTCCGCGGGTTCGTCGTCCGGCCAGTTCGCGACCTGGAGCGGCGGCAGACCCAGCAGGGGCGCGATGTGGGTGTTGGCGTCGTCCATCCAGGTCGTGGCCCAGATCAGCTCGCACGGCAGGGCGGCGAGCCACGGGCCGTGCGCGGGGTCGAGGCGCGGGAGGCCGGGCTCGCCGGGGACGCCGTCGCCGAACGGCAGCAGCGGGCCGTCGACGTCGAGGAAGAGGATCGGCGTCACGGCGCGGCCGCCTGGTGCTCGCGCCACGCCGTGCGCAGGCCCGCGAGTTCGTGGTGGGGGAACGGGCGCCGCCACTCGCGTTCGTACTCCGCCGGTGCCAGTGCGTCGAAGCAGCGCACCAGCGTGCGGGCGAGCACGTCGAGTGGCTGCCTGGTCGACCAGACCTCGGTGCCGGGGCGCCGGTGGCCGGGGTGCTCGGTGATCCTCAGGTAGGCCACGCCGCCGTCGCGGCGGAGGTGCCAGCGGTAGACAGTCGGCTCGGCCTCGAACTCGGCGCCGGCCTCGGCGTCGCCGCGCAGCAGCCGGGTCACGGCCCCGAGGAGGTGCTCGGGTGCGGCGGTGACGTACGAGGCGCTGATCGTCACCTCCGCCGCGTGGTCGGCCAGCCGCACGTCCGCCCAGCCCGCGTGCACGGACCAGGTCATCGTCAGGTCGGCCATGGCGGGCAGGTTATGTCGTGCCTCGTAGGCTTGGCGACGTGATTGCCGACGTGATCAAGCCCGGGCTCGACGTGTTGTTCTGCGGGATCAACCCGGGACTCGTGTCGGAGGCGACCGGGCACCACTTCGCCCGGCCCGGAAACCGGTTCTGGCCCGCGCTGCATTTGTCCGGGTTCACGCCGCGCCAGTTCGCGCCCGCCGAGCAGGAGAAGCTGCTCGAACTCGGGCTCGGCATCACGAACGTCGTTGCGCGCGCAAGCGCCCAGGCCGCCGAATTAACAATTGACGAAATGCGGCAAGGCGCGATCGAGCTGACCGAAAAGGTCGAGCGGTATTCACCGAAGGTTCTCGCGGTACTCGGCGTGACGGTGTACCGGGCGGCGTTCGGCCGGAAGAAGGCGCAGGTCGGGGCCCAGCAGGACACCGTGGGCGGGGTGCGGGTGTGGATCCTGCCGAATCCGAGCGGGCTGAACGCTCACTGGCAGTTGCCGGCGCTCGCGGAGGAGTTCGGGCGTCTCAGAACAAGCCTCTAGAAACGGCACAAAAGTTCACATTCATGCCCACTGAAAGTGGGCTGGACGGAGTGGGGCCTGGTCTGGTTGCATCCAGATCTGCGTCCGTTCGAGTGCATTCACCTGGAAGTGGAACCCCGGAATGCCGGGCTGCGTCAGAATTTGGCAATGCCGTGCAGAACTTGGTGAATGTTCAACACTGGTGGGGGCGCAGTGGAGATCAGGATTCTCGGGCCGGTGGAACCGACGGTGCCGCCGAAGCCCGCGCAGATCTTAGCCGTCCTGGCGGTCGAGTGCGGGAAGATCGTGCCCGTCGACCGCCTCATCGACCTCATCTGGGGCGAGGAACCGCCGCCGCAGGCGCGCAAGTCGCTGCAGGTGCACATCTCCAGCCTGCGCCGCACCGGGTTGCCGGTCGAGCACCGGGCGGCGGGCTACGTGCTGAACGCCGACCCCGGGTCCGTCGACCTGCACGCGTTCCGGCGGCTCGTCGTCAGGGCGGGCGAGGAGGCCGAGCTGAAGGTCAAGGCCGAGTGCCTCGACCAGGCGTTGCAGCTGTGGCGCGGCACGCCGGTGGCGTTCGCGCAGACCCTCGACGTGCAACGGCTCGCGGCCGCCGAGGCGTGGGTCGACGCCGAGCTGGCGCTGGGGCGGCACGCCGAGCTGGTCGACCGGCTCGGGGCGTTCGTCGCCGAGTACCCGCTGGCCGAACGGCTGCGCGGCCAGCTCATGACGGCACTCGCGCGGGCGGGCAGGCGGGCCGACGCCATGCGGGTGTTCCGCGAGACGCGCAAGGTCCTCGTGGACGAGCTGGGCGTCGAGCCCGGCGAACAGTTGCAGCAGCTCTACCGGGACGTGCTGGAGGGTTCGCGGGACAGCCGCCGCAACTACCTGCCGCGCGACGCGGGCGACTTCACCGGGCGCGACCGCGAGCTGTCCCGGCTGCTCGACAGCGACGGCGGCGTGTGGTGGATCGAAGGGCCTGCGGGCGTCGGCAAGTCCGCGTTGGCCGTGCACGCGGCGCATCGGCTCGCGGACCGGTACCCCGACGGGCAGCTGTTCGTGGACCTGCACTCGCCGTCCGGGGCGCTGGACGCGTTGCTGCGCGCGATGGACGTGCCGAGCGAACGGATTCCGGAGTCCGCCGAGGAACGCGCGGCGCTGTGGCGGGCCACGGTGAGCGGGCGGCGGGTCGTGATCGTGCTGGACGGCGTCACGAGCGTCTCGCAGGTCAGGCCGCTGCTGCCGGGCAGTCCCGGGTGCCTGACGCTGATCACCAGTCGCAGCAGGCTGTGCGGGCTCGAAGGCGTGCGCCGGGTGCCCCTGGACGTGCTGAGCAGTGACGAGGCGGTGACGTTGCTGCGGCGCATCCTCGGCGACGACCGGGTCGCCGCGGAGCCGGACCAGGCCGACGAGGTCGCGCGGCTGTGCGGGTACCTGCCGCTCGCGGTGCGGATCACCGGCGCCCGGCTCGCCGGACGCGCGCACTGGCCGGTGTCGAAGCTGGTCAGGCGGCTGTCGGACGAACGGTCGCGGCTCGACGAGCTGGTCGCGGACGACCTCGCGGTCAGGGCCGGCCTGGAGCTCACGTACCGGGCGCTGGACGCGAACGCCCGCCGCGCGTACCGGATCTTCGGCTTCCTCGGGCTGCCGGAGGTGCCGAGCTTCCTGTGGGTGCACCTGCTGGACGAGGACGTGCTCGACCAGCTCGTCGACGCGCGGCTGCTCGACGTCATCGGCAGCGCTAGGTACCGGATGCACGAGCTGGTGCGGCTGCACGCCCGCGAGCTCGCCGAGGCCGAGGACGCCAAGAACGACCGGGAGGACGTGGTCCGGCGCGCGGTCGTCGCGGCGTTGTCCACTGTGGACGGCCTGACCGAGCAGCTGTTCCTCGCCGTGCCGCGGATGCAGGACTCGCTGGGCGTGCTGGCCCCGGTCGCGCGGCCCGCGGACAAGGACGCGTGGTTCGCGCGCGAGGAACCGCTGCTGGTGCGTCTCGTGGAACGGGCGGCGGAGCTCGGCCTGGTGGAGATCGCCTCCCAGCTCGCCGAGGTGCTGGTGTTCGCCTGGTTCGGGCTCAGGAACCGTTACGAGGCATGGGAAACGACGCACACGGCCGCGCTGGAGGCGGCGTGGCGGTCCGGTGACCTGCGGCTGGAGGCGGTGCTGCGGTGCAGCCTCGGGCAGATGCACTACAAGCGGGACAACCTGGTCGAGGCGCGGTCGTGGTTCGACACCGCGCAGACGTTGTTCGTGAACCTCGGCGACCAGCGCGGAGAGGCCGTCGCGATGAACGGCATCGGCATGGTGTGCCGGGATCTGGGCCAGTACCCGTGCGCGCTGGAGGCGTTGGACCGGGCCCGCGAGCTGCTGGCGTCCCACGATCTGGAGGGCGAAGCGCACGCGCTGTACGGAATCGGCTCCATCAAACGGGAACTGGCCGACGACGCGGGGGCGTTCGAGACGCTCGAGCAGGCCGCCGCGGTCTACCGGCAGGCGCGCAGCCGCCGGGGCGAGGCGCTGGCGGCGCGCGGCATCGGGCTCGTGCACCGGGCGCGCGGCGAGCTGGACCTCGCGGAGGAGCACATCCGGCGCGCGCACGAGATGGTCGCGGGCACCGGCGACGAGCTGCTCGGCTGCTACACCGCGCAGGCGTTGGCGAAGGTGTTGCTGCGCAAGGGTTTCCTCGATCCGGCCGAGGAGCTGATCGGGCAGGCGCTGGACGGGTGCCGCGACGTCGGGGACCGGTTCGGCGAGGCACTGGTCCGCCGCACGCTGGGGGAGTGGCGGCTCGCGGCGGGGGACCACGAGGGCGCGCGGGTCGTGCTGACGGATCTGCTGCCGGTGTGGAACGACCTGAGCCTGCCGTTGTGGCGTGCGCGCACGTTGCGCGACCTCGGAGCGGTCCACGCCCGTCTGGGGGACGTCGAAGGCGCGGACCGCTCCTGGGACGAGGCCGCCGGCCTGTTCACGCGGCTGGGCACCAGGGAGAAGGGAGAGGTGCACCAGTGGCCGGCTCGGTGGGGCCTCGCGTCTGTCAGCCCGTGATCTTCTTGTACTTCCACGGTGCGTAGCCGCCGCTCTTCAGCGACGAGATCGTCACGGTCTCGTGGTCCATGTCCGTGGCGGTGCTGCCCTCCTCGTAGATCCACGCGGAGGTCTTGGCCGAGTTGGCCCACTTCTCGAACAGCTTCACGTGGCCGTTGCGCAGGATCATGTCGCCCGGCTTGAGGTTCGCCCACGAGATCTTGGTGGCGACGCTGTCCAAAGTGGACGTGTTGAGGCTCGACGTGAGCTTCCACGTCATGGATACGAAGCCCGAGCAGTCGGTGCGGTACTTCTTGCCCTTGTTGACGTCCCAGGCGTAGGCCGTCTGGCTGTACGGGACCTTGCGGTCCCACCAGTCCTTGGCGCGCTTGATGACCTCGGTGCGGCTGATCGAGCCGCCGTACCCGGCCGCGGCCTCCACCTGCGAGGCCCTCGCCTGCTCCGAGGGACCCTCCGGCGCGGCCTGGGCGATGCCGCTCATGCCGCCCAGCAGCCCCAGCGAGATGGCGGTCGCCGCTACGGCGTGGCGAATGCGCATGGTGTTGCTCCGATCGTTGGTGACGACCGGAACTGTCCACGGAGGCGCCAAAGATCGGCCAAAGACCGATTTAGGCCTTCCTTTACCGCTCCTTCCTAGGTTTCGCGGCACCTTGCTTTGGGCTTGAAGGAGAGAGCACATGTTCGTTCGCACGATCGCAGCCGTGATCGCGACTTTCGCCGCTCTGATCATGGGCGCGTCCGTCGCGTCGGCGGCCCCTGCCAAGTACACCCACTCCCAGGCGACCGCGCAGCTCAGCGCGGCCGGCATCGGCTGGACGTCGAGCGGTGGGTGCAGTGACCGCAACCGTCCCAACTGCACGTCGTTCGAGCAGATCAACCAGACGACGATCGCGGGCGCGAAGACGTTCAAGAGCGCGTCGGGCTGCGCGCTGACCATCACCGGCGGGACGGAGACCGGCCACGCGTCGGGCACCTACTCGCACTGGAACGGCTACAAGGTCGACTACCGGCTGAGCACCTGCGTCACGAACTACATCAAGGGCAGCTTCACCTCCATCGGTGGCAACAAGTGGCGTTCCAACGCCGGCAACGTCTACTACCTGGAGTCGAACCACTGGGACGTCACGTACCACAACTGCGGGTGCTGACGGCGTCGTTCTGACGGCGTGGTTCTGTCGGGGGCCGGTAGTAGGTTGGCCGGGTGACCTCACTCGGCGTTGTCTACCGGCCCCAGCTCCCACCCGAGAACCTGCGTTCCGTCGTCCTCGCCGCGGAGGAGTCCGGAGTGGACTCCCTGTGGCTGTGGGAGGACTGCTTCCTGGAGAGCGGCATCGCCTGCGCCTCCGCCGCGCTGGCCTGGACCTCGCGGTTGCACGTCGGCGTCGGGCTGCTGCCGGTGCCGTTGCGCAACGTGGCCCTTACCGCGATGGAGACCGCGACCCTGGAGCGGCTGTTCCCCGGCCGCGTGACCCTCGCCGTCGGCCACGGCGTGCAGGACTGGATGGGCCAGGTGGGAGCGCGGGTGGCGTCCCCGCTGACGTTGCTGCGCGAGTACACCCTCGCTCTGAAGGCCCTGCTGGCGGGCGAGCGCGTCACCGTCTCCGGCCGGTACGTGAACCTGACCGGCGTGGCCCTGGACTGGCCGCCCGCCGCGCCGATGCCGATCTACGTGGGCGGACTCGGCCAGAAGACCCTCGACCTCGCCGGCGAGGTGGGCGACGGCACGGTCCTCGACGCCTCGGCCGACCTGGCCCGCGTCCGTGCGATCAGCTCGACCCGCACGCACCCCGTCGTCGTCTACGTGGAGACGGACTCGCGCGACCGTGCGTTCGTCACGGACCTGGTTTTGCAGGTGGCCGACGCGGGCGCGACCAGCGTGATCTTGCAGCAGTCCGCCACGAGTGAGGACCCGGAAGGGTTCGTTCGTTTCGTGGGATCACTCGATGGTGTGAGTGCGTAGCGCGAGAGATAACGGCGGATTCCCCCTTGCGATGGAACGGTCATGGGCCTTTCGTCGCTGATCGGGGAGGTAAGCATGCTCGGGCGCAAAGACCGCCGGATCGCTGAGCTGGAGCGGGCCGTGGAGGGCCTGCAAGAGCTCCTCTCCAGGATCGGCGAAGCCCGGACGGCGCAGACCAGCGCGTTGGAAGAGGTGGACAGAGCCGGTGCCGAACTAGTAGCGCTGCGGCACCGGATCACCAACGCGAAAGCCGAACTCCAGCCGCTGAAGGACGAACTCACCCTCCAGCGAGCCGGCGTGTTCCGCACCGACGCCGCGGCGGACCACCAGGCACAGCTGGACCTGGTCCACGACGAGATGAAGACCCTGATCAAGACCGGCACGGCGATCGAAGGTGGCGGGCAGGTCACCTACAACGGATCGGACGCGACCGGCCGCAGGCTCGTCGAGGACTGGTCGGCGCTGATGCTCCGCTCGTACAACTGCGAGGCGGAGAACTGCCTGCGCATGCTGCGCGCGGGCGGCCTGGACGCGGCGAGAAGGCGCCTGGATCGCGCGGCGTCGGCGATCGAACGCCTGAGCGGAACCTTCGGCCTCCGCATCTCGCCGCGCTACCAGGCCCTGCGGGCCTACGAACTGGAACTCACCGCCGACCACCTGCAGCGCAGGCTGGAGTCGAGGCGCACGCGCCGCATCGCCTCCTGAGGGGAGGCAGGGGGCGCGGGATGTGGTGGGGCCGGGCCGCGTTGGGCAGGCGCACCGGGGGTGGGCGGCGTCGGGCGAGCCGGGTCTCAGGCGAGCCGGGTTGAGGCAAGACGGGTCAAGGATGGCTTTGGGGCCTGGCGATGCCGAAGGCGAGCCCGTATGAGCGCGAGCTTCGCGATGGCGTAGCCGAGCTCGGCCAAGACCCAACGCAATGCCGATGGCGAGGCGTCCTTGCCCTCGACGCGCCGTGCAAGCGGCATCGGCAACGTGCCCGTCCAACTCAGCCAATCTCTATCGTCGCGAAGCGGCGATGACTCAACCATGCTCGTCAAAGTCTTTGCGCCCCAACACACCCACCTCCCAAGGCGACCCGACAACCACCCTTTCACTAGATAACTAGTGAAAGGGTGCTACGGTAGGTCCCATGACGCAGAGGGAGCATCTCCCGGTCCTAGCGGAGGACCTGGGGAAGAAGTACTCACGGGGCTGGGCGTTACGAGACTACACGCTGGACATCCCGCCAGGCCGCACCGTGGCCCTGGTCGGTCCGAACGGCGCCGGCAAGAGCACCCTCATGGGCCTGATCACCGGCCTCCTGCGCCCCACCACGGGCAAGATCGAGGTGTTCGGCGAAGCGCCGACCGGCCGCGGCATGCACCGGGCGGTGGCGTTCCTGACCCAGGCCAAACCGCTCTACCCGCAGTTCACCGTCACCGAGACGCTCAAGTACGGCAGGCACGCCAACCCGACCTGGGACCAGCGGTACGCCGAGTCCCTGATCGAAAAAGCGCAGGTCCCGCCAGCGGCGAAAATAGGAACCCTGTCCGGCGGACAGCGGACCCGAGTGGCCCTGGCGCTGGCACTGGGGAAGCGCCCGAGCCTCCTGATGCTCGACGAGCCGCTGGCGGACCTGGACCCGCTGGCACGGGAGAACGTCCTGCAGACCCTGGTGCAGGAGTGCCGGGAACAGGGCATCACGGTCCTGCTGTCCTCGCACGTGCTGGCCGAGTTGGAAGACGTGTGCGACCACCTGGTGCTGCTGGCGGACGGCCGGGTCAGGCTGGCCGGGGACGTCAAGGACCTGCTCGCGGAACACCCGCAACATCGGACGCTCAGCCGGCTCGCGCTCGCGCACATGCGGATGGAGGTGGCGGCATGACGTGGGTCGTGTGGCGTCAGCAGCGGGCCGTGTTCCTCACGCTCACCATCGGGCTGGCGGTGAGCGTGGTCGCGATCCTGTTGCTCAAAGCGGGAATGGTCGCGGATCTGGCCGCGCGCGACATCGTGGACTGCGTGCCGAAGGGGTTGCCCGGCTGCATGGGCACGCCGGCCGCCGAGTTCCAGAACATCTGGTTCGACCGGCTGCACATCGCCCAGGGGACGGTGATGGTGGCGCCCGTGCTGATCGGGGTGTTCGTCGGCGCGCCGTTGTTCGCGCGGGAGTTCGAGCAGGGCACGCACGCGCTCGCGTTCACGCAGTCGGTCAGCAGGACTCGGTGGATGACGACCAAGTTCCTGGTCGCCGCGCTGCCCGCGCTGGTCGTGGTGGCGGTCTACCAGGTCGTGGTGCACAGCTGGCTGGACGCGGCGGGGAAGCTCGGGCCGCTCGCCACGGGGCCGTTCTACGTCACGACGTTCGACGCGCAGGGGGTTTCGCCGGTCGCCTACACGCTGTTCGCCTACACGCTCGGGATGTTCGCCGGTGCGCTGTTCCGGCGGACGCTCGTGGCGATGACGCTGACGCTCGGCCTGTTCGTCGTCGCGCGGGTGGTGCTGGCCGTGACCAGGGAGTTCCTGGTCACGCCGACCAGGGTGCTGTCCGACGACCTCGACGACCACTCGCCCTACGAACGCGGGCCGCTGGTGGTGGAGTCGGGGTACCTCGACGCCAAGGGGGCGGTGATCGCGGACCCGGCGCCGCTGATGAACTGCGCCGGCAGGACCAACGCGCAGGGGGTCACGGACTTCGAGGTCTGCTACCGGGAGAACGGTCTCGCGCAGAAGTTCACCGACGTCATCCCGATCGACAAGGCCGCGACGCTGCACCTGCTGGAGGCGTCGGTCTTCGCCGGGTTCGCGGTGCTGTTCGTGCTGGGCTCGGTGTGGGCCGTGCGCAGGCAGGCGTGAGGCGGGCGGGTGGGCACCTATGCTGAGCGGCGTGATCGAGTTTCGCATCGATCGGCACTCCGGGGTGTCCACCTATCTCCAGATCGCCGCGCAGGTCAAGCAGGCCATGCGGATGGGGCTGCTCGGACCCGGCGACAAGCTGCCGACGGCACGGGAGGTGGTGGAGGCCACCAGGGTCAACCCCAACACCGTGCTGAAGGCCTACCGCGAGCTCGAGCACGAGGGGCTCGTGGAGGGCAGGCGGGGCATGGGCACGTTCGTCACGGCCTCGCTCGCCACCGACGCGGCGAAGGCGGACGCGCCGCTGCGGCAGGACCTGGAGAGCTGGATGGACCGCGCCGTCGGCGAGGGGCTGTCCGGTGACGAGGTCGACGCGATCTACACCGACGTGCGGGACACGCACTACTGAGGTCCACTGTGGACGTGGGAGCACCATGAACGCCAGTCCGGTGCGGGCGGAGAACGTCGCGAAGCACTTCGGGCGCACCATTGCCCTCGACGAGTGCTCGTTCGAACTGCCGGAGGGCAGCGTCACGGGCCTCGTCGGGCCGAACGGCGCGGGCAAGAGCACGCTGCTGTCGCTGATCGCCGGGCTCCTGCGGCCCACCGCAGGGGAGATCACCGTGCACGGCACGGCGGTGCGCGGCCGGATGCACCCCGACGTGTCGTTGCTGACCCAGAAAAGGCCGCTGTACGACCAGTTCACGGTCCGCGAGCTGATGCGGGCGGGCGCCGCGATGAACGAACGGTGGTCCGCCGAGCGCGCCGACGAGGTGCTCGATCTCCTCGCGGGCGTGGACAAAGAGGCGAAGGTGCGCACGTTGTCGGCCGGCGCGCGCACGCAGGTCGCGATCGCGCTGGCGTTGGGGCGCCTGCCGAAGGTGCTGCTGCTGGACGAACCGATGTCCGACCTCGACCCGTTGGCGCGCGACGAGACGTTGCGGATCCTCATGACCGAGGTCGCCGAACGCGGCACGACGGTCCTGCTGTCGTCGCACCTGCTCACCGACCTCGGCGACGTCTGCGACCACCTGCTGCTGCTCGACGAGGGCCGCGTGCAGGTGTGCGGTGAGATCGACGAGATCCTGCACGAGCACCACGTCGCGGTCGGGCCCGCCGGACAGGTCCTGGAGGCGGACGGCGTGATCGACTCCTCGCACACCTCCCGCCAGACCACGGCATTGGTGCGCGGGAGCGCGCCGAAAGGTTGGGAGACAACGCATCCCGACCTCGAAGCGCTCGTGATGGGCTACCTGCGGGCGTCCCGCACCCGCAAGCACACCGGCGTCACCCGCGTTCAGTAGAGGGCTTTGTGCAGGCCCTGGACGAGGGTCCGGTAGAGCTCGCCGGCCGCGCCCCAGCGGGCCAGCGCGGCGCGGGCGGCGTTCGCACCGGCCGCTCCGTGCACGCCACCGCCCGGCCAGGCCGACGAACCCGCGAGGTAGAGGCGGTCGAACGGCGTGTCCGCGCGGCCGAGGCCCGGCAGCGGGCGGAACACCAGTTGCTGGTGGATCGCGCCGGTGCCGCCGTTGACCGAGCCGATCTCGCCGGGGCCGAGCACCGAACGGCCGAGGACGCGCGAGCGGAAGCCGGGGGCGCGTTCCTCGATCATCACCTCGAGGCGGTCGGCACGGCGCTTCAGCCGGTCCGGCGTCCAGTTCCCGCCCAGCGGCACGTGCGTGTACGCCCACGCGGCCTCGGTGCCCGCGGGGGACCGGGTCGGGTCGGTCGTCGTCATCTGGCCCATGACCATGAACGGCGTGCGCGGCACCTTGCCGCAGGCGAGCTCGTGCGCGACGCCCGCCAGGCCGTTCACGTCGCCGCCGAGGTGGACCGTGCCGGCCTGCGCGGCCTCCGGGTTCGTCCACGGGATCGGACCCGACAACGCCCAGTCGACCTTGATCGTGTCGCTGTCCCACTGGAAGTTGCGGAGGTCCTCGGCGAGCTTCGCCGGCAACGCGTCGGGGCCGAGGAGGTCCAGGTAGAGCGACGGGGCCGGGATGTCCGCGATGACGGCACGGCGTGCGCGCACGACCGAGCCATCGGCCAGACGCACGCCCACGGCCACACCGCGCGCGTGCAGCACGCCGGTCACCTCGGCGTTCGTCTCGACGCGGCCCCCGAACCGGCGCACCAACGACGCCGTCAGCTCTCGCGCGCCGCCGCGGGGGACCGGGTTGCCGAGCTCCTGGCCCAGCATCGCGAGCAGCCAGCCGAAACCGGCGCCGCCCGCCTGGTCGGGGCCGAGGTCCGTGTGCATCGTGTTGCCCGCCAACAACACACGGGCGCCTTCGCCGTCGAACAGCTCTTCGCCCAGCCGTCGCACCGGCATCGTCAGCAGCCGGGTCAGCCGCAGCGCCTCACCGATCCCGGCCGAGCGCAGCAGCGAAAGGCCGCCGCGCACCGGTGGAAACGGTTGCAACAGAGAGTGAAGGACCCCTTCGCGCACCTGGAGCCACTTCGCGTACTCCGTCTGCCAGCGGTCGCTGTCCGCGTGGGCAAAGGTGCCGACGGACTTGGCCGTCACCTCGACGTCGCGGGAGAGCAACGCGACTCGGTCATCCGGCAGCACGTGCGCTAGGACGGCTGGAGCGTGCTCCCACCGCACGTCGAGGTTCAGCGCGCCGAGCACGGGAGAGCCGAGACCCAGCGGGTAGAAGGCGCTGTACACGTCGTTGGTGAAGCCCGGCGCGGTCATCTCCGCCGAGGTCACGGCGCCACCAGGGCTGTCGCGCCGTTCCAGCACCAGGACGTCCCAGCCTGCGTCCGCGAGCAGTGCGGCGGCCACCAGCCCGTTCGGTCCTGACCCGATGACGATCGCGTCGGCCTCGTTCACGCACGCCTCCCGATAACCGTGTGGGAGCAACCATTTCAGATCTTCACGCGTTCGGATGCGTCCGTACGGAGGTGTGAAATGTGACCGAACACGCCGTATCTCATTTCGTTCGGCACCGAAGAGCTAGCACACTCCGTAGTCGAGCGGTAGTCACATGAACCTTACGTCTTTGTGTTCCGTACCACATAAGGGGGCGCTGTGTGACCCTCATGTCAATACTGAGCTACCGCTTAGTATGTGTCGATCAGTTGACAAGGACTGCTGCATGCCCCTCCGCCGAGTACTGCCCACCGCCGCCTTGGCACTCGCCGTCCTCGCGGCCGGCTGCGGTGCTGAGACAGCTGAGAAGCCCCAGGTCAAGACGGGGCCGGGCGTTACCGACGACACGATCTCGCTCGGCATCCTCACGGACATGACAGGTCCGTTCAAAGGCTCGGCGCTGACCCGCCTGAAGGGCTACGACCTCTACGTGAAGCAGGTCAACGACCGCGGCGGCATCTGCGGCCGCAAGATCGAGCTCAAGCAGAAGGACCACGCGTACGACGTGCAGAAGGCGCTCGACGCCTACTTCGACCTGGAGCCGCAGGTCCTCGGCCTGCTGGAGCTCGCAGGCACGCCGATGACCGCCGCCATCGAGCCCGACATCATGCAGACCCGCACGCTGACGGCCCCGGCCTCGTGGGCGGCGTCCCTGCTCGGCAACCCGCACATGATGATCGTGGGCACGACGTACGACCTCGACGTCATCAACGGGCTTGATCACTACAAGCGCCGCGGCGTGATCAAGGAAGGCGACACCGTCGGGCACATCTTCGCCCAGGGCAGCTACGGCGACAACGCGGTCGAGGGCAGCCGGTTCGTCGGCACGCAGTGGAACATGAAGATCGCGGAGCAGCCGATCAGCGAGGTCGCCGCCGACCTCAGCCAGCAGGTCGCCGCGCTGAAGGCCCAGGGCGCCAAGGCCGTCGTGCTGAGCACCACCCCGCCGCAGACCGCCGCCGCCGTGGGCGTCGCCGCCGCCCTGAAGTGGGACGTGCCGTTCCTGGTCAACGTGGTCGGCTTCGACACCGCCATCCTCGACTCACCGGTCGGCCCGGCCGTCGAGAAGCAGGTCACCGTGGTGACGTCGGTGGCGCCGTTCACCGGCACGCAGCAGGGCCCGCGCGAGGTCGCGGCGGCGTTCAACAAGTACTACCCGAACGACAAGCCCGCGATCTACGTCGACCACGGCTACACCGTCGCGAAGGTGTTCCTGTCGGTCATCGAGAAGGCCTGCCAGAAGGGCGACCTCACGCGTGACGGCGTGCTGGACGCGTTCCACGACACCAACGGCCTGGATACGCAGGGCCTGACCGGCGCGCTGCACTACTCGCTCGTCGGACGGCCGTCGGCCACGCAGTCCTACATCGCCAAGGTCGACTCGAAGGTGCCGGGCGGTCTGACGACCGTGGAGGAGCTGTTCGAGTCGGAACTGGTGAAGGCGAAGGGCACCCGCGCCAAGTAACGGCACGGCGCCTCCGCGGCTCCGCCACCGGCTGCCAGCGCCACGAGGCTTGGCTTCTGCCGCCTCCGGCAGGCCCCCACCCGCCACATGAGAAACGGGCCCGTCCTGTTGCCAGGAGGGCCCGTTTCTCGTCCGTTCTACTTGCCGAACCCGGCCTTGCGGAGTGCGTCCGCCATCGAGCCGCTCGCGGGCGGCGGCGAGGTGCGCTGCTGCTGCCCGCCGCGCTGCTGCCCACCACCGCGCTGCTGCGGGCGGCCACCGCGGTCCCGGCCACCGCCGCCCTGCTGCTTCGGCGCGGGCTTGCCCGGCTCGTCGGTCAGCCGCAGCGTGAGGCCGATGCGCTTGCGGGCCTCGTCGACCTCCAGCACCTTCACCCGCACCACGTCACCGGACTTCACGACGTCGCGCGGGTCCTTCACGTAGTTGTTGGACAGCGCCGAGATGTGCACGAGGCCGTCCTGGTGCACGCCGATGTCCACGAACGCGCCGAACGCGGCCACGTTCGTCACGACGCCTTCCAGCACCATGCCGGGCTTGAGGTCGGCGATCTTCTCGACGCCGTCCGCGAAGGTCGCCGTCTTGAACGCCGGGCGCGGGTCGCGGCCCGGCTTCTCCAGCTCGCGCAGGATGTCCGTGACCGTCGGCAGACCGAACTTCTCGTCCACGAACTGCTCGGGCCGCACCTTCGTGAGCACCGTGGTGTTGCCGATGAGCTCGGCGCCCGCGGCCTCCTGGATGCGGCGCACGACCGGGTACGCCTCGGGGTGCACCGAGGACGCGTCGAGCGGCTCGTCGCCCCCGCGGATCTTGAGGAAGCCCGCGCACTGCTCGAACGCCTTCGGGCCGAGCCGCGCGACCTCCATCAGCGCCTTGCGGGTCCTGAACGGGCCGTTCGAGTCGCGGTGCAGCACGATGTTCTCCGCGAGGCCGGCGGTGATGCCGGAGACGCGGGTCAGCAGCGGCACGGACGCGGTGTTGAGGTCCACGCCGACCGCGTTCACGCAGTCCTCGACCACCGCGTCGAGCGAGCGCGACAGCTTCGACTCGGCGAGGTCGTGCTGGTACTGACCGACGCCGATCGACTTGGGGTCGATCTTCACGAGCTCGGCCAGCGGGTCCTGCAGGCGGCGCGCGATCGACACGGCGCCGCGGATCGAGACGTCGAGGCCGGGCAGTTCGGACGACGCGTAGGCCGACGCCGAGTACACCGACGCGCCCGCCTCGGACACCACGATCTTGGTGAGCTTGAGGTCGGGGTGGCGCTTGATCAGGTCGGCGGCGAGCTTGTCGGTCTCGCGAGAGGCCGTGCCGTTGCCGATGGCGATCAGGTCGACGTTGTGCTGCTTGGCCAGGGCAGCGAGCTTGGCGATCGACTCGTCCCAGCGGTTCGCGGGCACGTGCGGCTGGATGACGCCGTGCGCGACGACCTTGCCGGTGGCGTCGACGACCGCGACCTTCACGCCGGTGCGGTAGCCGGGGTCGAGGCCCATGGTGGCGCGGGTGCCGGCCGGGGCGGCGAGCAGCAGGTCGCGCAGGTTCGACGCGAAGACCTTGACGGCCTCGTCCTCGGCGAACGAGCGCAGCCGGCCGCGCAGGTCGATGCCGAGGTGCACGAGGATGCGGGTCCGCCACGCCCAGCGCACGGTGTCGGTGAGCCACTTGTCGCCGGGACGGCCGCGGTCGTCGATGCCGAACCGCGACGCGATGCGCACCTCGAACGTGGACGGGCCCTCCTCCTGGGGCTCCTCCGGCTCCAGGACGAGGTCGAGGACCTCCTCCTTCTCGCCGCGGAACAGCGCCAGGATGCGGTGCGACGGCAGCTTCGCGAACGGCTCGTCGAACTCGAAGTAGTCCGAGAACTTGGCGCCGTCGGTCTCCTTGCCCTCGCGGACCTTGGAGACGACCCGGCCGCGCGTCCACATCTGCTCGCGCAGGTCGCCGATCAGGTCGCCGTCCTCGCCGAACCGCTCGACCAGGATGGCCCGCGCGCCCTGCAGGGCGGCCGCGGCGTCCGCGACCTCCTTGGCCGGGTCGACGAACTTCGCGGCCTCTTCCTGGGGGTTCAGGCCAGGATCACCCAGAAGTGCGTCGGCGAGGGGCTCCAGGCCCGCCTCCTTCGCGATCTGGGCCTTGGTGCGGCGCTTCTGCTTGTACGGCAGGTAGAGGTCCTCCAGCCGCGCCTTGGACTCGGCGGCGAGGATCTGCGCTTCGAGGGCTTCGGTGAGCTTGCCCTGCTCGCTGATCGAGTTGAGGACGGCCGCCCGGCGCTCTTCCAGCTCGCGCAGGTAGCCGAGGCGTTCCTCGAGCGTGCGCAGCTGGGCGTCGTCGAGACCGCCGGTCGCCTCCTTGCGGTAGCGGGCGACGAACGGGACGGTCGCGCCACCGTCGAGCAGTTCGACAGCAGAGCCGACCTGGCCAGCGGCCACGCCGAGCTCGTCAGCGATCTTCTGGTGGATGAGCGTTGTCACAGCGCGCCATTCTGCCCGCTGTCCGATTCGACGTGGCACGGTGTCCTTCATGACCATCGCCGAGGTCGTTCCCTCACTGCTGTCGGGCCTGGACGTTCCGGGTGCCGACAACACGCTCGGGCTGCCCGCGGCCCGGCGTGTCGTCCTGCTGCTCGTCGACGGCCTGGGCCACGAGCTGCTGCGCGCGCACGCCGCGCACGCGCCGTTCCTGTCGTCGCTGCCGGACCGCTCCATCGACGCGGGGTTCCCGTCCTCGACGGCCACGAGCATCGCCTCGATCGGCACCGGGCTGCACTCCGGTGAGCACGGCATCGTCGGCTACACGTTCGCCGTCGGCGACGAGGTGCTGAACTCGCTGACCTGGTCACGGGCCGCCGAGCACGGCCACGACCTGCGCAAGGCGCTCGTGCCGGAGGTCGTGCAGCCGCACCCGACGCTGTTCGAGCGCGCGGCCGCCGCCGGGGTCGCGGTGAGCGCCGTCGCGCCCCTGCTGCACCGCTCGTCCGGGCTGACCAGGGCGGTGCTGCGCGGATCGTGGTTCCGCGGCGTGGCGGGCTTCGGCGACCTGGCGCTCGGGGCCGTGGCGGCGGTGCGGCAGGACCGGTCGTTCTGCTACGCCTACCACGCTGATCTCGACACGATCGGGCACTTCTACGGGCCGGGGTCCGAGGAGTGGCTGGTCCAGCTGGAGTTCGTGGACTCGCTGGCCGAGCGGATCGCCGCGCGGATGCCGGCGGGCTCGCAGCTCGTGGTCACGGCGGACCACGGCATGGTCACCGTGGGCGAGCGGATCGACTTCGACACGGAACCGTTGCTGTGGCAGGGGGTCCGGGTGATCGCGGGCGAGCCGCGGGTGCGGTACCTGCACGTCGAGAGCGACGAGGTGCTGCCGACGTGGCGGGAGTTCCTCGGTGACCGCGCGGACGTGCTGAGCCGCGACGACGCCGTGGAGGCCGGGTGGTTCGGGCCGGTGAGCCCTCTCGCGGCCGACCGGATCGGGGACGTCGTGGTGGCGATGCGGGACGAGCACGTGGTGGTGCGCAGCCAGGCGGAGCCGTCGCTGAGCGGGCTGACCGGCATGCACGGCTCGCGGACGCGGGCAGAACTGGCGATCCCGCTGCTCGTGCACTCAGTAGCTTCAGTGTAGACCGAACCCAGCTGGAACCGTTGGCTCGCTTTAGGATCACCGGACGTGACGATCGAACTGCCAGGACCAGTCGGGTTCGTGCTCGGCGGCGGGGGAAGCCTCGGCGCCGCGCAGGTGGGCATGCTGCGGGCGTTGCACGAGCACGGCGTGCGCCCGGACCTGGTGGTGGGCACGTCGGTCGGGTCGGTCAACGGCTCGCTGCTCGCGCTCGACCCGGACAAGGCGTTCGAACGGCTCGCGCTGCTGTGGGAGGGCATGACCCGGCCGCGGGTGTTCCCGGGCGGGCCGATCGCGCAGCTGAGGTCGTTGCGCACCAACAAGACCTACCTCTTCCCGAACACCGGGCTGGAGTCCGTGCTGGCGGACGGCCTGGACGGCAGCACGTCGTTCGCGGACCTGACGCTGCCGTTCGGCGCGGTGTCGGTGGACTGCGTGACGGGCGAGGCGGTGAACATCACCGAGGGCGAGCTGATCCCGGCGATCCTCGCCAGCGCGGCGATCCCCGGCGTGTACCCGCCGGTGCGGATCGGCGACCGCGTGCTCTACGACGGCGGCGTGCTGGCGAACGTGCCGATCCGCCAGGCGCTGGCGATGGGCGCGAAGTCGTTGGTGGTGCTGGACTGCGCGTTCCCCGGCCACCTGCCGACGGTGCCGGAGACGCTGGCCGAGACGTTGCTGTTCTGGGCGACCCTGGGCATGCGCAACCAGGCCGTGCTGGAGGTCGAGCTGGCGTCGCGCGACGTGCCGGTGCTGTACCTGCCGGGTGCGCCGGTGCAGGCCGTGACGCCGCTGGACTTTTCACACACCGCGGAGCTGGTCGAGGCCTCGTACCAGGCGTCGACGACGTTCCTCACGACGCTGGAGATCGCGGGCGTAGGGCTGTACGGGCACCCGTCGCACGGGTGAGACATCGGTTCGGACACGTGGTCTGAACAGGTGAACGTTCGCCTTCCGGCTAACAACCGGCGGACTGTGGCGGACTAACCCGACACACAGATCGCGCTTGGCGGACGCGGTCGCGGCAGAGGAGCGCGCGACATGACGCCTGCGGAGACTGAGCTGTTCGACGCCCTGGAACGGCTCGGCAGGGTCGAGTTCGCCGGAGCGGGCAGGGAGATCGGCGCGGGGTTCCTCGGCGAGCAACTGTTGCGCGGCATCGGTTCTCGCCCGCGCAAGCTGACCCTGCACGACGTGGTCGTCGTGGGCGAGCTCGACCTCGAGGCGGGCGAGGTCGGCTTTCCCGTCGAGTTCGAGCGGTGCACGTTCGACGAACCGCCGAACGTCGAGCAGGCAGCCGTGGCCGGCCTCTACTTCACGTGCTGCCGGTTGCCAGGCCTGCGCGCCTCGCAGGTGCGGCTCCAGGACGGGCTCGCGTTGAGAGGTTGCACGATCGACGGGTGCGTGCAGCTCACCGGCGCCCACGTGTCCGGACAACTGGACATGGACGACTGCGTGATCAACGGACCGCGCGAGGGTGCGTTGAAGGCGGACGGTCTGCGGGTGGAGCTGGACGTCTACTGTTCAGGCCGGTTCGCGGTGACGGGTCTGACACACATGATCGGTGCCCATTTCGGTGGCCAGTTCGTGTGCGAGGGTGCGACCTTCCGCAATCCAGGAGCGGAGAAGGTGCTCGAACTGAGCGGCCTGGTCGTGGGCGAACACGTCTTCTGGCGCAGCGGGTTCACGGCCGAAGGCGACGTACTTCTGAGTGGAGCGTCCATCGCCGGGCGCCTCATCTGCGAAGGGGCCCGGTTCATCAATCCCGGGAGGAAGGCGCTGCACGCGGCCGGAATGACCGTGCGGCAGGAGGCCGAGCTGTCCTCGGGCTGCGTCTTCGACGGCGAGTTGAACCTCGTCGGCAGTCACATCGGTGGCTGGCTGAAGCTAACTGGCGGCGAGTTCTCCAATCCCGGCGGAGTGGCGATCGACCTGACGCGTGTGGTGACCTCGCTGAACCTCGTACTGCGCGAGGGCACGACGGTGCGCGGCGAGCTTCGCCTGGCCGGAGCACGGGTCGACGGGTTGCTGGGTGCTCAGGGCGCGCGTTTGGAGAACACGAACGGCATAGCGCTCAACGCCTCCGGGCTGAAGGTCAACAGCGATCTCGTCCTGGGCGTCCGAGGTGCCGTGAGGTTCCACGCGCAGGGTGAGGTGGTGCTCGCCGACGCGCAGGTCGGAGGCAATTTCGACTGCAGCGGCGGACTGTTCGAGAACGAGGACGGAGACGCCCTGGTCGCTCGTGGCATCAGGGTGGGCATGGACGCGGTGCTGGGCGAGCAGTTCACCGCGCGAGGACGAGTCGACTTCGCGGGCGCCAGGATTGACGGCAAGCTCGACTTCACCGGTGCCAGGCTGAAGAACACGGGTGACGCTGTGCGG
Organism: Lentzea sp. CA-135723; assembly: GCF_050936595.1. Lineage (NCBI taxonomy): Bacteria > Bacillati > Actinomycetota > Actinomycetes > Pseudonocardiales > Pseudonocardiaceae > Lentzea > Lentzea sp. CA-135723. The sequence goes on from NZ_JBNJMK010000002.1 coordinate 538,781, forward strand.
TGCGACAGCGTGCGGGTCGGTCACGCGGTGGTGTTCACCGACGCGCTGGCCACGGGTTGCGTGCGGATGTGCGACGCCAGGATCGGATCCGAGATCAGTTTCGTGGGGGCGGTGCTCAACGGAGTGCCGGCGGTGAAGCTCAAGGGGACCCAGGTCCGCGGAGTGCTGCGACTCAAGTTCGCCGAGAAGCCTGCCGGCTGGCTGGACCTCCGCAGGGTGCGGGCGGGGTCGCTCGCGGACAGCGAGGGTGACTGGGCGAACGGGAGTCGTCTCGACGAGTTCGTCTACGGTGCTCTGCTCGACGGCTCGACACCACTGCACCGGCGCCTGCGCTGGCTGCGTGACCAGGTCTACGTTCCGCAGGTCTACCTGCAGCTCTCGTCCGTCTACGCCAAGGCGGGTCTCCACGCCGCGGCCACCGACGTGCTGATGGCGAAGGAAGATGCCAAGCGGCGGAAGCTGGAGGGGGTCACGGGCAGGCTGCGCCGGATGGTGTGGTGGTTGCTCAACCCGACCGTCGGGTACGGGTACCGCCCGTTGCGCATCCTGTGGTGTCTCGGAGTGCTCACGGTGGCGGGCGGGCTGATCTTCCACCTGCTCAGGCAGGACGAGCGCAACTTCGCCATCGCCAGGCCCCACCTGAACGTCCAATGGTTCGATCCGTGGCTCTACACGATCGACCTGCTGCTGCCGATCATGAGTCTGGAGCACAGCCAGCTCTGGGTGCCTTTGCACGGCGCGCGGTGGGCGTCGCTCGCGTTCACCGTCCTGGGCTGGGTGCTCGCGGTCTGTCTCGTCACAGGGATAGGTCGACTCTTCAAGCGCGACGAACGGTAGACATCGGTTCATTCGGGCAGAATCCGCCGCTTTCGTCCATGTAACACCATCAGACCTCCGATGAACCCTTGAAGTGCGGGCGGGAACGGCGTAGACCTGGGCACGTCTTCCTTCCGCCGCGGGGAGCCCGTCCGTCAGGAGGCTCGCTCGTGCGGAGAACGTTGCGTCGGCTCGGCGTGGTGATGACCGCCGTCCTTCTCGTTGCAGGCGTGAGCCTTCCGGCGCGCGCCGAGGTGCTGCACCCCCGCCAGGACTGGCTGCGGGCGGCCACGTCCGGGCTGTTCCTGCACTGGGGGATGCGGACCAGTCCCGGCTACACCAGTTGTGCCGCTTGGGAAGCCGCCGTCACGGGTGGCGGGTGGAGCGCGCGGTACTGGGTGGACGAGGCGAAGAAGCTGCACGCGCAGTACATCGTGCTCGCGTCGTTCCACAGCAGGCTCGGCTACGCGCGGGCGTGGCCGTCGGCGATCCCCGGCAGCTGCGCCACCAAGCGGGACTTCCTCGGCGAGCTGATCGACGCCGCCGCGGCGCAGGGGGTGAAGGTCATCAACTACATGACCGACGACCCGCAGTGGCACGACGAGGGCGGGCACGAGTGGCTCGACTCGGCCGGGTACTCGAAGTACAAGGGCAGGACGGTGAACCTCCAGGAACGGCCCGGTTTCGGGCAGTTCGGCTACGACAACTTCGTCGAGGTCATGCAGCGCTACCCGAAGCTCGCCGGGTTCTGGATCGACAACGACAACGCCTACTGGGAGCAGAACGGCCTGTACGAACGGATCCGGCGGGAGAGGCCGGACATGGTCCTCAGCAACAACAACGAGGACACGCCGATCATGGACACCATCAGCAACGAGCAGAAGACCGGCATGACGCCGAACTACGACTACCCGCAGGCGGTCTACACGGCGGCACCGCGGCTCATCGAGGCGTGTTTCAAGCTGCCGAGCACCGGCGCGTGGTGGTACTCCGGCTCGAACTCGTCCGTCGACCACAAGCTCACGCTCGGCAGGCTGATCACCAACGCCGGCAGCGACGTCAAGGCGTTGATGGCGGAGACCGCGATGGTCAACGGGAGGTTCCCCTCGAACCAGGCCTCCTTCAACGACTTCGCGAACACCTACCTGGGTGACGTCTGGGAGTCGATCGGCGGCACCTACGGCGGCGGTTACCTGCACGGCGGGCTCAAGCCGGGGTTCTGGAACGACGGCGCGCACGGCGTCACGACCGTCTCGAAGTCCAATCCGGACAACCACTACGTGCACGTCGTCACCAAGCCGTCCGGCAGCACGTTGAAGGTGCGCGACAACGGTTACAGGGTCAGCCGCGTCACGAACCTGCGCACCGGCGCGGCCGTGCAGTGGACGCAGGCGGCGGGCACGATCACGCTCACCGGCATCACGAGCTGGGACCAGTACGACACGGTGTTCAAGGTCGAGACCGCCGGTCGCGAGGGGATCATCCCGCCGTCGACCTACGCGATGAGCGCGTCGGCGTCCGGCTCCGGCCACCCGGCGTCCCACGCTGCCGACGGCGACTACCAGACCTATTGGGACGCAACGGGTGCGGGCACGGTGTCGCTCAGGTTCGACCTCGGCAGCGCGCAGAAGGTCTCGTACGTCGCGCTGAACCAGCGCGAGGACTCCACCACCTATCCGGCGTCGAACTCGGCGCGCGTCAAGAACTACACCCTCTACACGTCCGACAACGGCACCACCTGGACCAAGGTCAGGTCGGGCTCGCTGCCCAACCACCGGGGCGTCCAGTTCCTCGACCTGCCCGCGAACACGACCGCGCGGCACGTCCGGGTGGAGAAGACCTCCAGCCAGGGCAAGGCGCAGCTGCGGATCGACGAGGCGTGGCTGGGCAGCTACTAGCAGGCGAGCACGCGCTCGATGTTGTGCTCGGCGATCTCCCGCATCGCGTCGCGGTGCGGGAAGTCGCCGTCCAGCAACCGGAGCGGACCCTCCACGAGGGACAGGTGCTGGGCCAGCCGGTACAGCGAGAGCCGGGCGGGGTCGAGGCCGGGAGCGAGCCGGTAGTGCGGGCCGAACCGCAGCTCCAGGAACGCGTGCTCCCACTCGACGTCGAAGAACATCACGCCCTCGATGTCGATCAGCACCGGCCGGGAGTCCGCCACCAGCACGTGGTCGGGGCCGAGCTCGCCGTGGATCAGGCCGTACGACGTGCGCGGCTCGACCACCGCATGTCGTTCGCGCAGGCGGGTTTCCAGGCGGGCGCGGTCGGCGGCGATCCGCGGCACCCGTTCGCAGCACGCCTCCAGGTGGCCGAGAGCCCGGTGCGGCACCACGTCCGGCACCGGCGGCGCGTCCGGCGGTTGCAACGAGCCGGGACGGCCGTAGCGCGGGCTGGTGCGCCGGTGCACGCCCGCGAGGTCGTCCCACAGCCGGTCGAGGACCTCGTCCTGGTCGAGCAGCTTCTCGAGGAACTCACCGCCGAGGTCCTCGACCACGATCACGTCGCGGTCCACCAGCACGAGCCGCGGCACGCACGCACCCGCCTCCGACAGCGCGGTGTGCGCGTGCAGGAACAGGTCGCGCCCGCTCGCGTTGCCGAACAACGGGTCCGGCTCGTGCGCGGGCCAGTAGTCCTCGTCGGCGCGCCACACGTAGGCGACGCCCGTCGTGCCGTCGTCGAGCGTCAGCCGGTAGACGCCCTTCTTGCTGCCGCCGTGCAGCCGAGCCACGTCGCGCAGGTCCCTGCCGTACGCCGCCTGCGCGATGCCCGCGAGGTCGGCCACCCCCAGATGTGCCACGCTCGGCGACGTTAGCGGCGGGCGCGTGAAGCCGGTGCCAACACAAGTGCGGCGGGCGGACACGAACAGGCATGACGACCGAAGACCCTGACGACCGCGCGCTGTGGTCGCAGGCCGCTGGGGGCGGTGCGCACGCCTTCGGGGTGCTGTTCGACCGGCACGCGAAGGCGGTCTACAACCACTGCTTCCGGTTGACGGCCTCGTGGGCCGAGGCGGAGGACCACCTGCAGGCCACGTTCCTGCTGGCCTGGCGCAAGCGGAGCGACGTGCGGCTCGAACGCGAGTCGGCGCTGCCGTGGCTGCTCACCGTGGCGACCAACGTCGTGCGCAACGAGCAGCGCTCGCTGACCAGGCGGCTGCGGAACCTCAAGCGCGCTGCCCACGACCAGACGGTGCCCGACCACGCCGACCTCGTGGCCGAACGGCTCGACGACCAGCGGCGGATGCGCGACCTGCTCGACGCCGTGCGGAAGCTGCCGCGCAACGAACGTGAAGCGCTCGCGCTGTGCGTGTGGTCCGGGGTGTCGTACGCCGACGCGGCCGCCGTCTTCGGCATCACCGAGGGCAGCGTCCGCGCACGCGTCAGCAAGGCCAAGTCGAAGCTCCAGCAGCACCACCAGGTGCTCGTGCCCGCAGGGGAGGACCGATGACCAGCATGCTCCCGCCCACCCGCGACCTGCCGCCCGGCCGGCACGCCCGGATCCGCGCCGAGGTCGAACGCGCCGTCACCGGACGGCGCAGGCGCCGGCTGCTGTTCCCGGTACTCGCGGGCGTGGCCTCGGTCGTGACGCTGGCTGTCAGCGTCGCGCTTCTCCCGCCGGCCCCGGGCCCGCCCGCGCCGGCCGTCCAGGTCACCACCTCGCCACCGCCGGAGGAACCGGGCTTCGGGGTGCCGGTGGACACCGTCAAGGCGATCGAGGAGGGCTGCGCGAGGATCGCCGGGGTGGGAGAGGCGAAGCTCTACCAGCTGCTCGAGCAGGAGACCCGGTGGGCGTTGCTCTACACCGACAAGGAGGAGCTGGGCTGCACCCTTGGGCAGGGCGGCATGGAGTACAACTCCGGCTTCTCCGGCACCGAGGTGCGCTGGCTGCCCGGACACCTCGCGGTCGACGAGAACAGCGCGCGGGCAGGCGGTGACCTGAACCCGAAGCCGGTCTACGCGGGCATGCCCGGCAGCCGCACCATCGCCGGCAGGGTCGACGACCAGGTCGCGCGGGTGACGTACACGATCGACGGCAGGACCGTCGAGGGCACGATCGCCCACGGCACGTTCGCCGTGCGGATCCACTACCCGCCGAACTGGACCATCCCGAACGACGACGCGCGCGGCGTGCTGAACGCCTACGCCGCCGACGGCACCCTGCTCCTCACCGGCGACGGCTACCAGCCGGGCTGCTGGGTCGACCCCGCGGGCAAGATCGTCCAGGGCGACACCCGCGCGGACCCGCTGACCTGCAAGCCCGCCACTCCGTGGGTGCCGCGGTGAACGTCACTACCGGTGAGTCACCTCCGGCGACATACTGGTTGGTATGACGACTGCGGCGCACTTCGGCGGGACCAGCCACCACGCGGACCTCGGCGGGCCCGTGCACTGGGTCGACTTCGGCGGACCGGCGGACGCCCCCCGCGTCGTGCTCGTGCACGGGCTCGGCGGCTCGCACCTCAACTGGGTGCTGCTGGCGCCGTTGCTCGCGCAGAGGGCCCGCGTCGTGGCCGTCGACCTGGCCGGGCACGGTCTCACGAACCCGGAGGGGCGGGAGACCACCGTCCAGGCCAACACGAAGCTGCTCGGCCGGTTCCTGCGCGAGGTCGTCGAGGAGCCCGTCGTCCTCGTCGGCAACTCGATGGGCGGGCTGATCTCGCTCTTCCAGACCGCCTACGACCCCGAGCTGGTCAAGGGCCTGGTGCTGGTCGACCCCGCGCTGCCGATGGTGCTCGGGACGCGGCCGGACCCGACGATGCTCGGCACGTTCTTCATGTACTCGGTGCCGGGCCTGGGGGAGCGGTTCCTCGCGAAGTCACGCGCGGTGCCCGCCCGCCGGCAGGTCGAGAGGCTGCTGGAACTGGTCTGCGTCGACCCGTCCGGCATCCCCGAGGAGCTCAAGCAGGCCAGTGAGCACCTGATCGGCGAACGGGCCAAGGTCGAAGGGCTCGACACGGCGTTCCTCGCGGCCGCCCGCAGCACCGTGTTCACGACGTCGAAGCGCGGCGCCTACTACGCGGCGATGGACAGGATCCGGGTGCCGGTGTTCCTGATGAGCGGCGACAAGGACCGCCTCGTCAACGTCGCCGCCGCCCGGTACGTGGCGAGGAAGTACCCGCACTGGCGCTACGACGAGTTCGCCAACATCGGTCACGTGCCCCAGATGGAGATCCCCGAGGTCGTGTCCGAGAGGGTCCTGGCCTGGATGGACGCCAACCGCCTGAGCACGTCCGCGAGCTGACCGAGGGTGAGCCGCTCCCGCAGCACGGGGGCGGCCCCGGTCAGCACGAAGTGGTCGTCGTGCTGCTCGACGCCGGTGAGCTCGATGCCGCGCGGCAGCTCCGGCACGGCGAACACCTTCGCCGGCAGCCACCTGTGCGGCCTGACGTGCAGTTCCGCACCGACCAACCGGACGGTCAGCGGCAACCAGCCGAACGGTTGCAACTCGGGGATGTCGGCCTTGTCGACCTCGACGCGGAACTCGACCGGCGACGCCACCAGGACGGCCGGCGGGTTCACGTGCACGTCCCGGCACACGACGGTGGCACGGCGGGCCCGCCAGCGCGACCACCGCACGTCCTCCAGCTCGATCCGCACGTCGTCGAGCTGACCGAGCGCCAGTCCCAGGGCGCCCAGCCGTGCGTCGAGCCCGACCACGGTCAGGTGCGCCTCGTGCGCACCCGCCTGGATCGTCAGGTCGTGCCTCAGGTCGTCGTCTCCGGCTTCACGCCGTTCGTGGCGGCCTTGGAGGTCGCCCGCACGGCACGGGGCTTGGGAGCGGGCTTCCTGGCCGCGGGCTTCGCGGGGGCCGGCTTGGCGGGGGCGGCGTCCACGACCTTCTCCGCGACCTCGGTCTTCTCCGCGGCCTCGGCGGCGAGCGCCACCATCTCGTCGAAACCGGTGCGGATGCCGTCCGCGAGCAGCTGGACGTCCGGCACGCCGTCGAAGTCGGCGTTGATGCCGAACGTGAACCGGTCGAGGTAGGAGAAGATGCCGACGGTGATCCGGATCGTCGAGGCGACCGGCACGTACGGGAACATCTCCACCAGCGGGCGGCCGAGCATGTAGAGCGGGATCCGCGGGCCCGGCACGTTCGTGGTGACGGTCTGCAGGATCTGCTGCGGGAACCGCATCGCGGTGCGCGACCCGAGCGCCATCAACGTCGGCGCGGCGAAGTTCGACAGGTTCGTGATGACGTCGGCGCCCGCGGCCTGGCGCGAGCTCTTCAGGTCGTCCATCTGCGCGCGGATCGACGCGAGCCGCCTCACCGGATCCGCCTCGCCCACGGGCAGGTTCACCAGCACGGCGCTGACGCGGTTGTTGAGCTCGTTGTGCTGGTCCGCCTTGCGCATCGACACCGGCACCATGGTCCGCACGACCATGCCCTCGGTCAGTTCGCCGCGCTTCTCCAGCAGATCCCGGAACCCGCGGGTGATCGCCGTCAGGATCACGTCGTTGACCGTGCCACCCGCGGCGGCGCGGATCTGTTTGATCTCAGCCAGGTTCGCGCGCGCCCACACCCAGCGGCGGTGCGGCCCGATGGGACCGTTGAGCGACGTCGCGGCGCGCGTGACCAGACGCTTCGCCGTACCGGGAAGAGAACCGAGAACGGTCTTGCCGAAGTCCAGGATCTCGCTCAGCGAACGGACGTTGCGCGCCACGGCGGGCAACGCGGACAGGTGCGCCACCGGCGTCACCACGGCGTCGCGCACGCCGTCGATCACCAGGTCCAGGGTGGACGGTTGCTTCTCCGGCGTCCACTCCTTCGGTTCCGGCAACACGCTCTCGGACTTGAAGTCGAGGATGAGCTGGAGCATGTCCGTTCCGGACACTCCGTCGATCATGCAGTGGTGGACCTTGGAGATGATCGCCCAGCGGCCGCCTTCGAGACCCTCGACGAGCCACGCCTCCCACATCGGCTTCTTGTCGTCGAGCTTCTGCGCGAAGATCCGGCCGGCGAGGTTGCGCAGCTGGTCCTCCCCGCCCGGCGACGGCACGGCGGTGTGGCGCACGTGGTACAGGATGTTGAAGTGGTCGTCGTCGACCCACACCGGGCGGCCGACGTGGAACGGCAGCGCCTTCACCTTCTGCCGGTAGCGCGGCACCTGGTCCATGCGCGCCAGGAAGAGCCGGATCACGTCGCCGTACGACGGGACCGGTCCCTCGAAGACCAGGACGGAACCCACGTGCATCGGCACGTTCTCGTCCTCGATGAAGTAGAAGCTGGCGTCCAAAGAGCTCATGCGATCCACTCGAAAAAGACTAGAGCAGCAGCGCAACCGAAACGACGTCCATGCAGGTGAGAGGCACTGCACAGCTGTGAGGTTGCCAACGCGTTACCTCCGCGTGGCGAATCGAGACTCGAAAGTACTGGCGAAAAGATCGATCAGGAAACATCATGGACTCACTGGGCAGCGCCGCCCAGGGGCGCCGGCTCGGGGTTGTCGACGTGTGGGGAGGCTCCTATGTCCGCCGTACCTTCGGACGAGGTCTTCGAAGTTCCTGCTGCCTCTCGCCTCCAGCTCGTCAGAGGCTCCGCACCCGGTCTGTTCTGGTACCTCACCGAGCCCACCCGCTGCGCTCTCGACGTCAGCGAGTTCGTGGCCACCAGGTCGATGCTGCGCGGTGCCCCGTCGGGTGACGGCCACCCCGTCCTCGTCTTCCCCGGCCTCGGCGCCGCCGACTCCTCGACGGTGATGCTGCGCCGCTTCCTGACCGGCCTGGGCTACCAGGTGAACCCGTGGGGCCTCGGCCGCAACATCGGGCCGACGCGCAAGGCCGTGGACGGCATGCACGCGTTGGTGAAGAAGGTCTCCGACGACTACGGCAAGCCGGTGTCCATTGTGGGCTGGTCGCTCGGCGGCATCTTCGCGCGCGAGATGGCGCGCGACCACCCGCACCGCGTGCGCCAGGTGATCACCATGGGCTCGCCGTACAACATGTGCGATCCCGTGCAGTCGCGGGCGATGCCGGCGTTCGCGTTGTTCTCGCGCCTGCACATCCCGAAGGACGAGTTCCCGCCGCCGGAGTCGACGCGGCCGCCGATCCCGGTGCCCGCCACGTCGATCTACTCCAAGACGGACGGCATCGTCTCGTGGGAGTCGTGCGTCGAGGAACCGGGACCGCGCAGGGAGAACGTGCAGGTGTCGTCGTCACACCTGGGGTACGGCTTCAACTCCAGCGTGCTGTGGGTGGTGGCGGACCGCTTGGCGCAGGCGGAGGGCACGTGGGCACCCTTCGCCGCGCCTCCCGGCATGCAGCGCCTGTATCCCCGCGCCGCCTAGTTCGTCATCGGCTTGCCGTTCGCCGTGACGTTGGTGAACTTCAAGCCGTCGACGAACTTCACGGTGTTGGTGGTGGAGCTGACGGTGAACTTCGAGTCCCGCAGCTCCAGCCCCTTCACGTGCTCCTGGCTCAGGCCTGACACGTCGAGGACCTTGGAAGCCTTGGTGCTGCTGGAGTTCGAGACCGTGAACGGGCCGAATTTCGGGACGTTGCCGCCCGTCTGCGAGTTGTAGGTCGTGGTGACGTAGACGAAGGCGCGTTCGAACGTGCCGGAGACGCTGTCCAGGTTGATGTTCTGCGAGAAGCCGCCGCGTTTGGTGTTCGACTTGACGTACAAGGCGAACTTGGTGGCGTTGACGCAGTTCAGCTGGTAGCCGTAGACGTTGCGGATGCCGCCGGTCTGCTCGGAGCCGCACGTGATGGCGCCCCAGTTGCCGTTCATGCGGCAGTTGACGACGACGATGTTCTGACACGGCACGTTGACCCTGCGGCCGTCCTCGTCGCGACCTGACTTGATGGCCACGTTGTCGTCGTGCGCGCCCAGGTCGCTGTTGGAGATCACGACGTGGTCGCACGATTCGGGGTCGCACGCGTCCGTGTTGTTGGCGGACGTCGTGGGGTCCGTGTGCACGTCATCGACCGTGACGTTCTTGCAGAGCGTGGGGTGGATCTGCCAGAACTTGGGGTTCTTCAACGTGATGCCCTGGATGAGCACGGTGTCGCAGTCGTAGGGTTCGATGAACGTCGACCGCATGTTCTTGCCCGATCCGGGAACCACGCGCTTCTCCGGCGGGGTTCCCTTGGCCACCAACGACTCCAGGTAACCGCGGTCGCTGCCCTTGTTCCAGCTGCCGGTCGCTCCCGCGTCGAGCGTGCCCTTGCCGGTGAGGGCGATGTTGGTCTGGCGGTGCGCGTAGACCATGGGGGAGCGGTTCATGCACTCGATGCCCTCGTAGCGGGTGAGCACGGTCGGGAACTTCGAGGCGTCGCTCGAGAACTTCAGCAGCACGCCGTCTTCGAGGTGGAAGTCGACGTTGCTGAGCAGGTGGATCGCGCCGGTGACGTAGGTGCCCTTCGGCACCGTGACGTGACCACCGCCGGCGGCGTTGCACGCGGCGATGGCGCGTTTGAACGCCTCGGTGTTGTCGGTCTTGTTGTCGCCCTTGGCGCCGTACGCGGTGACGTCGAAATTCCGGTCGGGGAACTGCGGCAGCCGTGTGGTGCGCACGATGTCGTTCGCGGCGGGCCAGGGCAGCACCGGGACCGCGATCGCCCTGGCGCTGAGTGCGGGGAGGGCGATCGCGGCCACGACGGTGGACTTCATCAGCAGCCTGCGGTTGATCCTGCCGTCCATGCGTTCCTCATCTCGGGAGAGGAGTCACGGCGGCGGTGAAACACACTGTAAACGTTTGCGGTGGGTCAGCGGAAGGCGTTTCGCGTGTACGTCAGGCTGAAGGTGCCCTTGTTCGCGAAGTAGCGGTCGATGACGGCGGCCGGGTCGGTGGCCAGGTAGCCGCGGTAGATCGGGCCGTCGTTCTGGTCGTCCCAGCCCCACGGCGCGTGCGCGGCGTTGTCCTTGCCGTTGTCACCGCGGAAGGTGCCGAACGACGCGAACGTCTCCGTGTTGTTGCGGCGCGCCCACATGCCGCCCGCGTCGAGGATGTTCACCAACCGGTAGTTCACGCTGCGGTCGTTGCCGCCCGACGGCACCTCGCCGGTGGTGGCCGGCTGGTAGACCACGCCGTCGCCGCCGGGGAACTCGGCGCCGTTCCAGCGGTACAGGCCGTGGCCCTTGGCCTCCTGGAACGTCGTGGGACGGCCGTTGGTCAGCAGCAGCGTGCCGTCGATGGTCTCCGAGCCGTTGGTGTACGGCGAGCCGGCGGGGGTGTAGGAGTAGAAGTCGCTGTGCGCCACCGTGACCGCGGCTTCGAGCTTGCCGAACCCGGCGTCCTTGCGAATGGCGAGCAGGATCCCCTCCAGGTCGTTCTCGTGGGTCCTGGTGCCGAACGGGTCGGGCTGGTCGTCCCAGTCGCGCGGGTGGTAGAAGCCGTAGACGAGGAACCAGTGCGTCGAGGTCTCCGTGACGCTGTAGTAGGCGGCGCCGGTGAGCTTCGCGAGCTGGGGCTGGTTCTCCCAGTTGTTCAGCGTGTTCCAGTCGCCGTCGAAGTCCACAGTGGACAGGTAGTCGGCGTCGTAGTCGGACGAGTCGGTGTCCTGGTGGTGGACCGGGGCCCAGTGGAACGCGAGGTCGTGGTCCGACACAGCGGCGTTCGCCGGGGCGGTCAGGGCCGTGGTGAAGAGAGCGACGGCCAGCAGGGAGGCGCGGATCGTTTTCACGCCGCCGGAGGCTAGCTGTAGATGGTGACCGTCAGGCGGGGGTTTGAGCGAAAGTCTGTCGACTCGTAGGCGACGCGCGCGAGCGGCATCGAGCCGGCGGCGGCGGTCAGCGTCGTCTCGATCTCGTTGCGCTCGTCCTCGGTCAGGTACGCCCAGAACGAGCTGTGCCAGATCACCGTGTACGTGCCGCGCTCGTCCGGCGGCACGAGGTTCTCCCGCAGCCAGCGGCCGGCGGGGGAGCGCGCCACCTTCACGCCGACCGTGCTCGCGAGCTCGATGGCGTCGTCGAGGTCCCAGCGCAGCGCGTCGTGCTCGGGCGGGATGAACGACTGCAGGATCATCGCGTGCTTGGGGTCTGCGGGGTCGCGCGGCTGCAGGTCGCAGCCCGCCCGGTCGACGATCTCCAGCTGGGGCGGCGGCTGCGGCCCGACGGCGGCCAGGCGCACCGGCGAGTCCTTGTCGCCCCACTCCCAGCCGAGGCCGAACCAGCGGTAGTGGTCGAGGATGAGGTTCAGCCCGGCGCACGCGCCCAGTTCGAGCAGCCTGACCTTCGGCGCGCCGATCATCGTGAGGCCCCTGAGCAGGAACCCGGCCGTCTTGGGCTGGTGCTGCTGCACGGTCCGGTCCAGCGCGGCGAGGATGTCGCCCGCGTTCTCGACGATCGCCCGCCGGGCCGCGAGCCACGCCAGCAACGCCGTCGAGTCGGACTCCCCGGCCATCGCCGCCGCGTGCGCGCTGGCGAACCGCTGGCTGAGCTCCGGCGCCTTGCCCGACAGCATCAGCAACCGCACGCCCGCGAGCGCCTGGATGCCGAACAGCGGGCTGTGCACGGCGCTGTGCGAGCACAGCAGGTCCGCCACCGGCCCGCCCCGGTCGAGCTCGCTCGCCAGCTCGGAGAGGATGCGCGCGGACACCGGCGCGCTGGTGCGCAGGCGCACCGCGAGCGTGCGCAGCGTCGATGCCCCGATAGCGGCCGCGGTCACGTTCCCTCCCTCTATCGGCAACGCACTTTACAAGGGCGTGAACGCGTTCCTACCCCCGTGTGACCGCGCGTGCTGCCAGCGGTCGATCGGTATCGTGCGGCGGGTGAGCGAGTTCCTGGACCTGACCGCGGCCGGCCCGGTCGCGACGTTGACGATCAACCGCCCGGCCAAGCGCAACGCCATGTCGTTCGACATGTGGTCGGCTTTGCCAGGTCTGATGGCCCGCGTCGCCGCCGACGACGACGTCCGCGTGCTGGTCATCCGGGGTGGCGAGCACTTCTCGGCGGGCGCCGACATCGCCGAGTTCGGCACGCTGCGACGAGGCCCGGAAGGCGCCGCGCACTACGGCGAGGCCGTGCACCTGGGCGAGCGCGCGATCTCCCAGCTCGGCAAGCCCACGATCGCCGCCGTGTCGGGCTTCTGCGTCGGCGGCGGCTGCGAGATCGCTCTCGCCTGCGACATCCGGGTGGCGTCCGCCGACGCCCGGTTCGGCATCACGCCCGCGAAGCTCGGCATCGTCTACAACTTCACCTCCACCAAGGCCCTGGTGGACGCGGTGGGTCCGGCGTGGGCGAAGCAGATCCTGTTCTCGGCCGACCTGATCGACTCGGCCACGGCGTTGCGGATCGGCCTGGTGAACGAGGTCGTGGAGTCGCTGGACGCCCGCGTGAAGGAGCTGTCCGAGCAGATCGCCGGCCGCGCGCAGGTGTCGGTGCGGGGCGCCAAGAAGATCATCAACTCGATCACGGACGGCGGGCACGAGGACGACTTCGTGCGCGCCCTGTACGCGGAGGCCGCCTCCAGCGCCGACTACGCCGAGGGCGTGACGGCGTTCCTGGAGAAGCGGCCTCCGCGGTTCTAGAGGGCTCTAGAAGACCTCGGCGGCGATCGTGGTGTCGTCGCCGTGGCCCGTGTGCACCACGGTGTCGCCGGGCAGCGTCAGCAGCTTCTCCCGGATGGACGCCTCGATCGTGGGCCGGTCCGAGAACGACCGGCCCGTGGCGCCCGGCCCGCCCTGGAACAGGGTGTCGCCGGTGAACACCGCGCCGAGCGACGGCACGTAGAAGCACACGGCGCCCGGCGAGTGGCCCGGCGTGTGCAGCACGTGGATCTCCTCGCCGGCGACCGTGAGCACCTGGCCGTCTTCCAGCGCCTGGTGCGGGATCACGCCGGTGTGCGTCAGGTTCCAGACCACGTGGTCGGCCTGGTGCAACGCCATCGGCGCGTTGGTCGCGTGCGCCAGGTCGGGCGCCACCCGCACGTGGTCGTCGTGGGCGTGGGTCAGCAGGATCGCGACGACCTTGCGACCGTCCACGGCCTTGAGGATCGCGTCCACGTCGTGCGGGGCGTCGATGACGACGCACTCGCTGTCGTCGCCGATGACCCAGACGTTGTTGTCGACGTCGAAGGTCTCGCCGTCGAGCGAGAACGTGCCGGACGTGACGGTGTGGTCGACGCGCAACGCCATCAGAACACCACCACCGAGCGCAGCACGTCGCCGTGGTGCATCTTCTCGAACGCGGCCTCGACGCCGTCGAGCGCGATCTCCTCGGTGACGAACGCGTCCAGGTCGAAGCGGCCCTGCTGGTAGAGGTCCACCAGCATCGGGAAGTCGCGCGACGGCAGGCAGTCGCCGTACCACGAGGACTTCAGCGAGCCGCCGCGGCTGAAGAAGTCGATCAGCGGCATCTCCAGCTTCATGTCCGGCGTCGGAACACCCACCAGGACAACGGTTCCGGCGAGGTCGCGGGCGTAGAACGCCTGCTTCCACGTCTCCGGGCGGCCGACCGCGTCGATCACGACGTCCGCGCCGAACGAGTCCGTCAGGTCCTGGATCGCGGTGACGATGTCGTCGACCTCGCGTGCGTTGATGGTGTGCGTGGCGCCGAAACCCTTGGCCCACTCCAGCTTCCGCGGGTCGGTGTCGACGGCGATGATCTTCGCGGCGCCTGCGATGCGCGCGCCCGCGATGGCGCCGTCACCGACACCGCCGCAGCCGATCACGGCCACCGAGTCGCCGCGACCAACGCCACCGGTGTTCACCGCGGCGCCGACACCGGCCATCACGCCGCAGCCCAGCAGGCCGACGGCCGCGGCGCGCGCGGCCGGGTCGACCTTCGTGCACTGTCCGGAGTGGACCAGCGTCTTCTCGACGAACGCGCCGATGCCCAGCGCGGGCGAGAGCTTCGTGCCGTCCGCCAGCGTCATCGGCTGCGAGGCGTTGAACGTCGAGAAGCAGTACCAGGGCTTGCCGCGCTTGCAGGCGCGGCACGTCCCGCAGACCGCGCGCCAGTTCAGCACGACGAAGTCGCCGGGCTCCAGATCCGTGACGCCGGCGCCGACCGACTCCACGACACCCGCGGCCTCGTGGCCCAGCAGGAACGGGAAGTCGTCGTTGATGCCGCCCTCGCGGTAGTGCAGGTCGGTGTGGCACACGCCGCACGCCTGGATCTTCACCACGGCCTCGCCGGGGCCGGGATCGGGCACCAGCACCGAGGTGAGCTCGACGGGTTGACCTTTGCCCCGGGCGACGATGCCCTTGACCTCTTGCGCCACTGCGACTCCGTCCTCAGTTGATCAGCGTCGTGCCTTCGAACTCGCCGAGAACTTCCCGGTAGAACTCAATCCCTACACCGTTGGGGTCGCGGATGTACAGGCTGTCCTCGACGCCGCGGTCGGGGCCCAGGTACTCGATCCCCGCCTCGTCCAGCTTGGACTTGATCTCGTCGAACCGCTCGGGCGACGTCGAGAGGGCCAGGTGCTGAACGGCACCGATCGTCTCGGAGAACGCCGGGTGGTCGTGGCCGGGGAAGTCGAAGAACCCCAGCAGGTTCTTCGCGCCCAGGTCGAAGAAGAAGTGGCTGGAGCCGTTGTAGTCGCGGTTCTCCACGAGCTCGACCAGCGGGAAGCCGAGGAACTCCTGGTAGAACTCGATCGTCTCCTCGACGTCCTTGCAGATCAACGCGATGTGGTGCACACCGCGCGTCGGTGAGCCGCCCCGTTCGGCGAGTGGCTTCACGTACCGTTCGCGCAGCTCGTCGCGCTTGGCCCGGATGGCGGCGAGCTCTTCACCCTCTGGCTGTGGCATGAGGCCCAGAGTAGTTGAGGGTTCAAAGATCCGCAGGCCTCAGCCGGCGACGCCCTCGAACTCCGTCGCGTGCTCCTCGCCGAGCAGGGTGGCCTGCACGAACGCCACGCTCGTCTCGGGGGCCAGACGGGGGTCGCGCCGCGCCGGCGGCTGCCGCGAGTAGACCTTCAGCGACGTCACGTCGTGCAGCCCGAACCCGTCGCCGACACCCCACTGCGCGAGGCTGCGGGCGCTCATGAGCTCCTCCGCGTCGTCCAGCGACGGCGCCGAGAAGTACAGCCGCCCGTTCAGGTAGACGCCGCGCGCGCCGTTCGCCGAGATGATCGTGACGGGCTCGCCGGTGCGGCAGGCGAGGAAGTGGAACGCGATGCCGCCGCCGAGCGAGCCGACGACCGTGGCCGCCGTGAGCCCGCTCCACGTCACCGGCCTGCGCGCGAACGCCTCGGCCTGGCCCAGCAGGAACTCGCGGTAGACCTGCGGGCTGAGGTCCTGCAGGTAGTTCCACATCCGGAACACGTGGTGGTAGCCGAGCTTGCCGGCCAGTTCGAGTGCCGCGCGGAACGCCAGCCGGCCCGCGTAGGTGTGCTCGTCGCACGGCGGGATCCGACCGGCGCAGAACAGGTACTCGCCGTCGTGCGCGTACGCGATCGCCTTGTGCTCGCCGGATTCGACGCCGTGCGCGCTCGTCCAGACCTCGGCGAACCCGCCGCGGTCGTCCGCGAGGTGCACGGTCAGTTCCGGACAGCCGTTCTTCACCACCGGGTTGAAGGACGTGCCGGCGAACCGCACGACGCCCAGCCGGTGCCGCTGTCCGTCCTGGTCTGCTTCGAGCGGTTCGAACGTCGAAGAAATTGCACGGGACCGCACCTGACGAGTCATCACTGGCCTTTCCCGGGGGACCGGGTCAGGTTAATTCGCTCCAGGTGCGGTCGTGAACCACCGCGTCTCGTTTCGCCGCGCTCAATCCTCTTCGTCGCCGGGCCATTCCCCGGTGAGCTTCTGGAAACCCTTGGCGCCACCGCGGTCGATCGCGGCCTTGACCAGGCCGAAGATCGCGCCCTGCAACGCCGCTGCCAGCAACACCTCGGTCCACGCCCGGTTGCGCATCGTGGCGCTGGGCGCTTCTTTGTCGCCCGCGACGAGTTTCCAGATCTGGCCGAAGATGGCGGTGGCGAGGAACCCGCCGAGCGCGCCGAACAGCATTCCCAGCGGCCGGTACAGGAGTTTCATCGGTTCCTCCGGGAAATCGCCCAGATCGCCACGATCAACGCGATCAGCGCGGCCGCGATCGCACCGGGGTGCCGGCGCGCCTTCTCGACCTGCGCGGCCACGGGCTCCGGCAAGGAGTCGATCGCGTTGTTGGTCGCCGCGGTGGCCGAGTCGATCGCCTTGGCCGCCGCCGTGGTGGCCGAGTCGATCGCGTCGTTCGTGGCGGCGGTGACCTTGAGCTTGGTCTCCTGCGCCTGCTCCTTCACGCGGGCGGGCACGTCCACCTTGTGCGCCAAGGCTTCCACGGTCTCGCCCAGCTCGCGCCGGGCCCGTTCGACCTCCGCCTGCAGCTGCTTCTTCTCGTCGCTCATCGGTGCGCGCTCTCCTTGATCGTCGCGATGTCCTGCTGGACGTTGTCCATCGCCTGCCGCGGCATCGGTGGGGTCGCCTGCTTCACCTGGCCCTTGCCCACGAGCGCGAAGACGCCCGCGAACAGCAGAAGGGCGGCCGCGACGATCAACGCGGCCGCCCAGGGCGGAACTACGAGAGCCAGCAGCAGGATCAGGCCCGCGACGACGCTGAGCCCGCCCCACCACGCGAACACGCCGGCCGCGCCGAACATCCCGGCGCCGACACCGGCGTGCTTGCCCTTGTCCTTCAGCTCGGCCACGGCGAGACGGATCTCATCGCGTGCGAGCGTGCTCACCTGCTCGGACAGCTGGTGCACCAGCTGAGCGGTCGACGTGTCGCTCTTCATGCACGTCGGCTACCCACAGGTGCGTTGAGCCAATCAGCCCTGCTGGGCCTGGGCCTCCGCGACCTTGGCGCGCACGTCGTCCATGTCCACCTTCCGAGCCTGCTCGATCAGGTCGTCCAGAGCCGGCCCGGGCAGCGCACCCGGCTGCGAGAACAGCACGACGCCTTCGCGCACGATCATCAGCGTCGGGATCGACCGGATGCCGAACGTGGCCGCGAGCTCCTGCTGCGCCTCCGTGTCGACCTTGCCGAACACGACGTCCTCGTTCTTGTCCGACGCGGCCTCGTACGTGGGCCCGAACGCGCGGCACGGACCGCACCACTCGGCCCAGAAGTCGACCAGGACGATGCCGGAGCCCTCGGAGCCGCCGACCACCTCGTCGAAGTTCTCCTTGGTCAGCTCGACCGTCGCCATGTTGGTCCTCCTCGTTCGCTTGGGGCTTCCCGTCCAACGAAACGGGGGCCGATGGAATTCCCCGCGCGGTGGAGGGGGTGCTGCCGGTCACGCCTGAGAGGGCGGGGAGGCGAGGAGGGAGGGAGAGAAGGCGGGGAGGCGAGGGAGAGAGAGGGAGGGAGGCGGAGAGGGGAGGCGGGGGAGGGGAGGCGGAGAGGCGGAGAGGCGGGGAGGCGGAGAGGCGGGGAGGGGGAGAGGCGGGGAGGGGAGTCAGGAAGAGCGGGAGGGAGGGAAGGAGGGAGGGCTGTGGGTTGGTGAGTGCGGCGGAGGTGGTGGGGCCGGCAGAGGTGGTGAGTGGGCCTGAGGTGGTGAGCGGGCCGGAGGTGGCGAGTGGCGCGAAGTGGCCGGGGCGAGCCCGCTGGGTGGGGTGGCGAGGGGAGCGGGGTGGCCAGGTGCCGGGCAGACGGCGCGAGCCCGCAAGCGAGTGGGGGCACCGGCGAGCCCTCCAGGTGGGTGTGGCCGGCTGTGGGAGCGAGCCCGCTACGTGGGGTGTGGCTGGTTGCGGGAGCGAGCCCGGTACGTGTGTGCGGCTGGCTGCGGGAGCGAGCCTGCTGAAAGGCGGGTAGTCGTGGGCGCGGGCCCGTCTCGTAACGGTTCGGCAGCGCTTCAACTTTTTGTGGAGGCCTTCAACAGGGTGTTCACCCGAAGCCCCTGCCCGCCCTCTGCTCCGAATCCACGCAGCTCAGCCGCCCTCCCGTCGCCCGCCCAGCCAGGCGGTCCGACACCTCGGCCCGCTCCAGGGGCCCGGCAAGTGCCGGGAAAGTCTGGTTCAACTTTTTGTGGACGTCTTCAACTCGGCGTTGTACGGTTCCCGGCCATGAAGCCGCGCCTGCTCGTGACCTCGCTGCTCGTACTGGGGCTCGCCGCCTGCGGGTCCACGTCTGAGTCGACTCAGACGTCCACTCCGCCGTCGTCCGACCTGTCGTCGGTCCAGAAGGACGACAAGCTCGCCGCGCTGCTGCCGCCCGAGATCGCGTCGGCCGGCACGTTGAAGGTCGGGTCGAACATCCAGAACCCGCCGAACAACTTCTACGACCAGGACGGCAAGACCCCGATGGGGTCCGAGGTCGACCTGATCAAGGCGATCGCCGCCAAGCTCGGGCTCAAGGCCGAGCACAGCGACATGGCGTTCAGCTCGCTCATCACGAGTCTGGAGACCGGCCGCGTCGACGTGACGATGGCGGCGATGAACGACACCGCCGAGCGCCAGCAGAAGATCGACTTCGTCGACTACTTCACCTCCGGCATCACGATCATGGTGCAGAAGGGGAACCCGCAGGGCGTCAAGACGCCGGAAGACCTGTGCGGCAAGGGCATCGCGGTGAACCTGGGCAGCTCGCAGGAGCAGTTCGGCAAGGAGCAGAGCGAGAAGTGCAAGGCGGCGGGCAAACCGGAGGTGCAGCTCAGCGTCACCGACAGCGACACCGGCAACCAGAACCAGCTGCGCACCGGCCGTGTCGCCGCGATCCTCAACGACCTGCCGACCGCGGTGTACGTCGCGAAGACCGCGGGTGACGGCCAGTACTTCGAGGTCGTGCCGCTCGCCCCGATCAACGGCGGTCCGTACGGCATCGGCGTCGCGAAGAAGAACGCCAAGCTCTCCGAGGCGATCAAGGCCGCGCTGCAGGCCCTGATCGACGACGGCACCTACGAGAAGATCGTCACCACCTGGGACATCAAGCAGGGTGCGATCACGAAGGCCCAGATCAATGGCAAGTGAGAACCTGGTGGTCGTGCCGCTGCGCCACCCCTGGCGGTGGGTCAGCGGCGCGGTCATCGTCCTGGTCATCGCGGGGCTGGGCTGGGCGATGTCCGAGGCCCAGATCCAGTGGGAGGACGTGCCGGGGTTCTTCACGCACCCCGTCATGCTCGAAGGCCTGCTCAACACGATCGTGCTCGCCATCGCCGCGCAGGGTGGCGCGATCGTGCTCGGCGTCGTCATCGCCCTCATGAGGCTGTCGGCGAACCCCGTCGCGCGGTGGTTCGCGGTCGGCTACATCTGGCTGTTCCGCGGCCTGCCGGTGCTGCTGCAGATCCTGATCTGGTTCAACCTGGCGCTGATCTTCAAGAACATCAGCATCCCGATGCTGTTCTCCGTGCCCACCAACGTGGTCATGACGGCGTTCGTGGCGGCGTTGCTCGGGCTCGGGCTGAACGAGAGCGCCTACATGGCCGAGATCGTCCGCGCGGGCCTGAGCAGCGTGGACGAAGGGCAGACCGAGGCGGCCAAGTCGATCGGCATGACGCCGCTCAAGACGCTCAGCAGAGTCGTGCTGCCGCAGGCGATGCGCGTGATCATCCCGCCTACGGGCAACAACTTCATCAACATGATCAAGGGCACCTCGATGGCGTCGGTGATCGCCTTCCTGGAGCTCATCCACGCCGCGAACAACATCTCGTCGCGCAACCTGGAGATCATGGAAACCCTGTTCGCCGCCGCGGCCTGGTACCTCGTGATGGTGTCCCTCGCGTCGATCGGGCAGCACTACCTGGAGCGTGCTTATGGCCCTCGTTGAGGCGGTTGGGGTCCGCAAGTCGTTCGGCCACACCGAGGTCCTCAAGGGCATCGACATGGAGGTCGATCGCGGCGAGGTCGTGTGCCTGCTCGGGCCGTCCGGTGCCGGCAAGTCGACGTTCCTGCGGTGCGTGAACCACCTGGAGACCATCGACGCCGGACGGATCTGGGTCGACGGCGTGCCGGTCGGGTTCCGGGCGCACCAGGGCAAGCTGTACGAGCTGAGGGAGAAGGACGTCGCCCGGCAGCGGCGGGACGTCGGCATGGTGTTCCAGCGGTTCAACCTCTTCCCGCACCGCACGGCGCTCGAGAACGTCATGGAGGGCCCGGTCCAGGTGCTGGGGCGCTCCCGTGCCGAGGTGCGCGCGGAGGCGGTGCGGCTGCTGGACCGGGTGGGACTGGGCGAGAAGGCCGGTTCGTACCCCGGCCAGCTGTCCGGCGGTCAGCAGCAACGTGTTGCGATCGCGCGTGCTCTGGCGATGAAGCCCAAGCTGATGCTGTTCGACGAGCCCACGTCCGCGTTGGACCCGGAGCTGGTCGGCGAGGTGCTCGACGTGATGACCTCGCTCGCCCGCGACGGCATGACGATGATCGTGGTCACTCACGAGATCGGCTTCGCCCGCTCGGTCGCCGACCGCGTGGTGTTCCTGGTCGACGGCGCGGTGGTGGAGTCCGGCACGCCCGCCGACGTCCTGGACAATCCGCAGCAGCCGCGCACGCAACAGTTCCTCGCAAAGGTGCTCTGAGTTGATCGACGCCTCGTACCTCTCCCAGTTCCGCGAACCCGAGGGGTATCTCGACTTCGCCCGCTTCGGCCCGCCGTCCCTGCCGGTGGTCACCGCGACCTCGCGGCTGATGGAACAGGCCTCGCTGGCCGGTCCCTCCACTGTGGACACCCTGATGCGCGAGGAGCAACGGGTGAAGGCGGCCGTGGCACGCCTGTGCCGCACGGACACCGACCACGTGGCGCTCGTGCCGAACACGTCGGTCGGCCTGTTCCAGGCGGCGTTCGGGCTGTCCGGCACGGTCATGTACTCGGCGGCGGAGTTCCCGTCCAACACCTACCCGTGGGTGCGGGCGGGCCTCCCGTCGGTCGTGCTGGACGGCCCGGTGCACCCGGCCGCCGTCTCCGTTGCCCTGACCGCCGAGGTGTCGGCACTGTCGGTGTCCGCTGTGGACTTCCGCACCGGCTACCGCGCGGACCTGGCGGCGTTGCGCGAGACCGTCGGCGACCGGCTGCTGATCGTGGACGGCATCCAGGGCTTCGGCGTGGTGGACGAGCCGTGGGAGGTCGCCGACGTGCTCGTGGTCGGCGGCCAGAAGTGGCTGCGGGCGGGCTGGAGCACCGGTTTCGCCGTGCTGTCGGACCGCGCCCTGGAACGGTTGTCGCCCGTGCTGTCGGGCTGGACGGGCGCGCTCGACGCGGGCCTGTTCGACGACTCAGTGCACGACGCGGCCCCGGACGCCGCCTCCTGGAACATCACGAACCTCTCGCCGGTCGTGTCCGGAGCGTTCGCCGAAGCGTTGGAACTCGTGGAACTGGCCGGGGTGTCCGCTTTGGACGCCGCCGTGAGCGAGATCGTCGGCGAGGTCGAGGAGATCGTGCTGTCGGCCGGCGGCAAGATCGTGTCGGCGCGCGACCGCAGGGCCGGCATCCTCGCCTTCACCATGCCCGAGGCGGCCTCGGTGGTCGGGGAGGCGTTGAACGCCTTCGGCGTCACCGCCACCGTGCGCCCGGAGCACGTCCGGCTGTCCCCGCACGCCACCACCTCGCGCGGCACGCTGGAACGGGTGCGCGCGGCGCTGAAGTCGTTGTCCGGCACGGCGACCTCACCGATTCCCGCGGCTCTGTCGGCGCTGGTCCCGACGATCGACAGCCTCGCCTCGGCGCTGGGCCCGGACACCGAGGTCGTCGTGCACGACCTGTCCCGGCTGCCGAACTCGATCATCGCGATCGCCGGTTCGCTGACCGGCCGCCAGGTGGGCGGCCCGATGACGGACCTGCTGCTGGGTCTCGTCCGGCGTGGCACCACCACCGACATGCCCGGCTACGAGACCTACGCCCCGGACGGCAGGGCCATCTGGTCCTCCACCACCTTCGTCCGCGACGCGGCGGGCGTCGCCGTGGGATGCCTGTGCGTCAACAAACTCGCGGCCCACGAGGCCTCGGGCCCGGTCGAGTCGTTCCCGCAGGACGTGGACACGCTGCAACGCGTCCTGGTCGAGAAGGCCATCGCCGACGTGGGCGTGCCGGTCGAACTGATGAAGAAGGTGCACAAGTCGCAGGTCGTCCGCGTGCTGGACGAGGCGGGCTACTTCCTCATCCGCGACGCGGTGGACGCGCTGGCGGCCGACCTCGGGGTCACCCGCTACACGATCTACAACTACCTCAACGAGAACCGCGGCACCTGACCCCGCGGCTACGATCACCGCCATGGTCCGCACCACCCCGCCGCGCCCGGTCGACATCGCGGCGCTGATCCCCGGCCTGGCCCCGCTCGCACGCACCACCGTGCGCCTGCACCCCAGGCCGGGCGAGCCGACGGCCGCGGACAGCTCGATCGGCGGCCCACTCCTGTGGCCGTCGGACGAGCCGTGGCCGACGTGTCCCGAGCACGCCGGCCCAGTGCTCGAAGGCGCTTCCGTGCCGGACGTGCTGGCACGCCGGCGAATCCTCGCCGAGGCGTGGGCACGCCCGCGCCCGCCCGGCCAGAACCTGTTGACAGAGCGGGAGAAGCTCGTCGTCGACCGGGTGGACGACGGCGAGGAGATCGCGGTGGACGGCCCGTTGCCAATGGTGCCGGTCGCCCAGTTGTACGCGCGCGACGTGCCCGGCCTGCCCAGCCCGGGCGGCGCGGACCTGCTGCAGGTGCTGTGGTGCCCGTTCGACCACGAGGACGAGGGCTACGTGCCCACCACCGCACTGCGCTGGCGAGTCGTCGCCGACGTGACCGACCCGGTCGAGGCGCCTTTGCCCGCCGCCGTGGAGGAGCACTACCTGCCGCAGCCGTGCGTGCTGCACCCGGAAGAGGTCACGGAGTACCCGGCACCGCACTGCCTGCCGCGCGACCTGGCCGAGCGGGTCCGCGAGTGGGAGGACGGGGACCACGGGAGGTACCAGCTGACCCTGGCGGTGGCCGACGGCACCAAGGCCGGTGGGCACGGGCCGTGGAGCTTCTCCGACCCGTTCCCGATGTCCTGCCCCGATTGTTCTGCGGACGTCACCCCGCTGCTCACCCTGGCCAGTGCGGAGTGGGACGGCCTGGGCGCCTGGCAGCCGGTAGAGGACGCGGAGGGCGAGCACCCGCCGTTCCCGTCGCCGAACGAGCCGACGATGCTGATGATCGGGCGCAGCTACAACCTGCAGCTCTACGCCTGCACGGCCGACGCCGCGCACCGCCACGTCAGCAACATGCAGTAACTAGCCGGACCAGGCTCTGTCAGGCGGGAACGCGAGCACGTCGCCGCCGGCGTTCTTCTACGTCGTGGGCTGCTGTGCCGACGACGAGCTGCTCTGCCGGGGCGCCGGCGTGCGGCTGGCTGGGGGCGGACTCACCCCACTCCGATCGGCTGGGTCAGGTATTGGGCCGGCCTGTGGCGCGTCTGCCCGTGGTTCAGCGCGACTTTCGCCAAGCGTTCGAAGAGCTGCCGTGCCTTCGCGATCGCACCGAGGTCTTGCACGAGGACGCGCGCGAACTCGGACTCGCTGCAGGCGACCGGGTTCGCCTTCTCGTATTGCTACTGGCGGTCCGTTCGGCACTGCACGAGTTCGGGGATGCGCTTCTCCGAGACCGTGCCGTGTGCCTGGTAGACCTCCGTGGCGTACTCGGGAATCTGGTGGAGACCCGGCACGACCATCGTGTCGTAGCTGGTGATCGTCACCGTGGTCGCCTCGGCCTTGCCGACGGTGCGGAGGTTGCCCGACACCTGCACGATGTACTCGTCGAAGGCGTACTGGTAGCGGCGCCGGAAGTCGCTGATGAAGTCGATGTCCTTGCCGCACATGGACAAGTACTGGATCGGATCGACCTCGCTGGCCCGTGCCCTGCCGTTCTCAACCGTTGAGACCTTGCTCGGGTCCCAGCCGAGCCTTTCGGCCAATCGGGTGCTCGTTCGGGTGAAAACAAAGCGGGGACCGGGATCGCGTGCCGCTAGAGCGTTCGAGCTTTCCAGTAACTTACGTCTTCCAAAGCTGACATCTCGGCTTTACCGTTCCAGGTGTGAGAGCGCTCTCAAAGACGAGATGGCGGCGGGGACTTGCCGCCGCAGCGATTGCCCTGTCGTCATTGGCGACGGTCCAGGCCGCCCACGCGGCCGACGACTACACGCAGAACGTGACCGCGATCGACGCGACTCAGGCCCGGATCAACTTCACGCCGACGACCCCTGCCAACTACGTCGACGTGCACTACCTGATCTCCGGCCAAACGCAGCAGAACTTCCGGATGACCAACAACGCCGGGACCTGGCAGAAGACCGTCGGGTCGCTGTCGTCCGGCACGGTCGTCGACTACTGGTTCACCTACGAGAAGAGCGGTCCGCAGTACGACACGCCGCACTTCAGCTACACCCACCAGGGTGCGGCGCAACCGGTGGCCACCCCGGCGTTCAGCCCGCCCGGCGGCACGTACTCGACGGCGCAGACGGTGACGATCTCGACGTCGACCAGCGGCGCGACGATCCGCTACACCACGGACGGGTCTACGCCGACGACGAGCAGCCCGGTGTACAGCGGGCCGATCAGCGTGTCCAGCAACAGGACCATCAACGCCATCGGCATCAAGTCCGGTCAGCCGAACTCGGCGGTGGGCAGCGCGTCCTACGTGATCGGCACGCCGGTCGCCACGCCGACGTTCAGCCCGCCCGGTGGCGCCTACGCGTCCGCGCAGACGGTCACGATCTCGACGAGCACGTCCGGTGCGACGATCCGGTACACAGTGGACGGTTCGACGCCGACCGGCAGCTCGCCGGTCTACAGCGGGCCGATCTCCGTGTCCAGCAGCCGGACCGTGCAGGCGATCGGCATCAGGTCCGGGCTCGCGAACTCGGCCGTGGCCAGCGCGACCTACACGATCGGGACGCAGCAGGGATGTCTGCAGTCCGACACGCCGAACTTCGGGCCCAACACCCGGATCTTCGACCCGAGCATGTCGGCGACGAGCATCCAGACGCAGCTCGACATCGACTTCAACAACCAGAAGGACACGATCACCGCGCAGATGGCACCGCGGCGGGTCGCGCACCTGTTCAAGCCCGGCACCTACAGCGGCATCCACGACGACGTCGGCTACTACACGTCGGTTTCGGGGCTCGGCAAGAACCCCGGTGACGTCGTGATCAACGGTGACATCACCGTGGACGCGTTCAACGAGTCCGACAAGGGTGTGGCGCTGCAGAACTTCTGGCGCTCCGCCGAGAACATGGCCGTGGTGCCGAGCAGCGGCACCAACCGGTGGGCCGTCGCGCAGGCCGCGCCGTTCCGCCGCATGGACGTCCGCGGCAACCTCGCGCTCTACCCGGCGAGCTACGGGTTCGCGTCCGGCGGCTACACGGCGGACACGCGCGTCAGCGGCCAGACGGCGTCGGTGTCGCAGCAGCAGTGGTACACCCGCGACTCCAACTACGGCAGCTGGAACGGCGGCGTGTGGAACATGGTGTTCTCCGGCACGCCCGGGGCACCGGCCACCACCTTCCCGAACCCGCCGTCGACCAACCTGGCGACGACGCCGATCTCCCGCGACGTGCCGTACCTCTACTTCGAGAACGGCAAGTACCGGGTGTTCCTGCCCTCGTTGCGCACCAACGCCTCCGGCGCTTCGTGGATCAACGGCGGCACGCCCGGCACGTCGCAGCCGATGAGCGAGTTCTACGTCGTGAAGGCCGGCGACACGGCCGCCACGATCAACGCGGCGCTCGGCAACGGCTGCAACCTGTTCTTCACGCCCGGCATCTACAACGTCAACCAGACGATCAACATCACCCGGCCGAACACCGTGGTGCTGGGCATCGGCTACGCGACGATCGTGCCGCAGAACGGCGTCACCGCGATGCAGGTCGCGGACGTCGACGGCGTGCGGATCAAGGGCATCCTGTTCGACGCGGGCACCACGCTGTCGAACTCGCTGCTGACGGTCGGCCCGGCCGGCTCGTCGGCGTCGCACGCGTCCAACCCGACCACGCTGCAGGACGTGTTCTTCCGCGTCGGCGGCGCGATCGCGGGCAAGGCGACGAACAGCCTCGTGGTCAACAGCCACAACACGATCATCGACCACACCTGGATCTGGCGCGCCGACCACGGCAACGCCGGCACCTGGGGCTGGAACGAGGCCATCGGTGACACCGGCCTGGTCGTGAACGGCAACAACGTGCTGGCCACCGGCCTGTTCGTCGAGCACTACCAGAAGTACCAGGTGATCTGGAACGGCAACGGCGGGCGGACCATCTTCTTCCAGAACGAGATGCCGTACGACGTGCCCAACCAGGCGTCCTGGAACGCGCCCAACGGCGTGACGGGCTACGCGGCCTACAAGGTCGCGGACAGCGTCACCTCGCACGAGGCGTGGGGTCTGGGCAGCTACTGCTTCTTCAACGTCAACCCGTCGGTGCGCGCCGAGCACGCGTTCGAGGTGCCCAACAGGTCCGGCGTGCGGCTGCACAACCTGCTGACCGTGTCGCTCAACTACCAGGGCACGATCACCCACGTGGTCAACGACGTGGGTGGGGTGACACCGCCGGGCACGGTCCCGGTGAACGTCATCAGCTACCCGTAGAGCAGCCCTGAAGTGCGGCCCGTCACCTCCTCCTGGTGACGGGCCGCATCGCTGCGCCCGCCTATGATCGGTCCATGTCGATCGAGCGCGGCCCCGAGTTCACCGAGTTCTGGACCGAACGGCACCTGTGCACGTTGTCCACGGTCCGTCCGGACGGGACTGTGCAGGTGGTGCCGGTCGGGGTGACGCTCGACCAGGAGGCCGGTGTCGCGCGGGTGATCACGTCCGGCGCGTCGTGGAAGGTCAGGCACGTGCGCAGGGCCGGGTACGCGGCGGTGTGCCAGGTGGACGGTCGGCGTTGGTCCACGTTGGAGGGTCCCGCCGTCGTGCGCGACGACGTGGAATCCGTTGAGGACGCCGAACGGCGGTATGCGGTGCGCTACCGGCAGCCGCGCGTCAACCCGCAGCGCGTCGTGATCGAGATCCAGGTGAAGCGGGTCAGCGGCAGTGTCTGACGTCGTGGTCGTCGGCATCGGCGCCGACGGGTGGGACGGGCTTTCGCCTGCCGCCCAACAGGCTGTTTCCAGCTCACGTGTGCTGATGGGGTCGCGGCGGCAGCTCGACCTGGTGCCGGGGGAGTTCGAGCGGGTGGCGTGGCCGTCGCCGCTGGTGCCGGCACTGCCGGGACTTTTCGAAACACATCGGGACGTGTGCGTGCTCGCGTCCGGGGATCCGATGTTCCACGGCATCGGCACGACGCTGGTGCGGTTGCTGGGAGAACGCGTCACGGTGATCCCGCACCCGTCGTCGGTGTCGCTCGCCTGCGCGCGGCTCGGGTGGGCGTTGAACGAGGTCGAGGTCGTGTCGCTGGTGGCTCGTTCGGCCGACCTGCTACGCCCCGTGTTGACGCCGGGACGGCGCGTGCTCGTGCTCGGTGGTGACCCGGAGACCGTTGCGGCGCTTGCCGGACCGATCATCGTGCTCGAACAGCTAGGTGGTGCCGCCGAGCGGGTTTACCCTTGGTCCGGGCAGGACTCGGACCCGCTGTGCGTGATCGCGATCGAGTACGGCGGGAGCGCTTTCTCGCGGGTTCCCGGACTGCCCGACGACGTGTACGAATCCGATGGCCAGCTGACGAAGCGAGAGGTGCGGGCTATTTCGCTGTCGAGATTGGCGCCGCTGCCCGGGCAGGTGCTGTGGGACGTCGGGTCCGGATCGGGCTCGATCGCGATCGAGTGGGCGCGCACGCATCCGACGTGCCGCGCCATCGCCGTCGAGCAGTCGGCCGAACGCGCAGAGCGAATCGGTCGTAACGCTGCGTCTCTGGGCGTGCCGGGCGTGGAGGTCCACATCGGACGGGCACCGGAGGCGTTGCAGGGCCTGGAGAAGCCCGACGCGATCTTCGTTGGCGGCGGGGTGACCGTGCCCGGCGTGCTCCAGGCCTGCTGGGACGCCTTGGCTTCCGGCGGTCGTTTGGTGGTGAACGCCGTGACGCTCGAGTCCGAGGCCGTCGTGGCGCAGTGGTACGCGAAGCTCGGCGGCGACCTGGTGCGGATAGCCGTGAACCGCGGGTCGGCGGTCGGCAAGTTCACCGGGTGGCGGCCGCACATGCCCGTGACCACGTGGAGCGTCATCAAGTGACCGTGCACTTCATCGGCGCCGGACCAGGGGCGGCCGATCTCATCACCGTGCGCGGGCAGTCGCTGATCGCCTCGTCACCGGTGTGCCTGTACGCCGGCGCGCTGGTGCCGGTGGAACTGCTGGACTTCTGCCCACCGGGCGCGCGCAGGGTCGACACGGCCGAGCTGACCCTGGACGAGATCGTCGCCGAACTGGTCGCGGCCGCCGAGGCCGGGCTCGACGTGGCGCGGCTGCACTCCGGCGATCCGGCGGTGTTCAGCGCGATGGCAGAGCAGATGCGCCGGTTGGACGCGTTGGGCATCGAGTACGACGTCACGCCGGGGGTGCCCGCCTTCGCCGCCGCCGCGGCGTCGTTGCAGCGCGAACTCACCGTGCCCGGCGTGGGACAGACGGTGATCCTGACGCGCACCTCGCAGCGCGCCACGCCGATGCCCGAGGGCGAGGACCTGGACACGCTGGGGCGCAGTCGCGCGACGCTCGTGCTGCACCTGGCCGTGCAGCGGATCTCGGACGTCGTCGCCGAGCTCGTGCCGAACTACGGCCGGGACTGCCCGGTGGCGGTCGTGGCGTACGCGTCGCGTGCCGACGAAGTGGTGTTGCGCGGGACGTTGGACGACATCGCGGCGCAGGTCGCGGCGGCCGGGATCAAGCGGACCGCGGTGATCATCGTGGGACGGGTGCTGGGGGCGACGCAGTTCCCGGACAGCCACCTGTACTCGGCCACCCGCGTTCGATGATCCTCGTCCTCGGTGGCACGGGGGAGGCGCGGGACCTCGCGCGGCGGCTGGTGGCCGGTGCGGTCGAGGAGGGCGGGTCTGTCGTTCCGCGCCGCCGGGTCGTCTCGTCGCTGGCCGGGCGGGTCAGCAGTCCCGCCCTCCCCGCGGGCGAGGTGCGCATCGGCGGGTTCGGCGGTGTCGACGGGCTCGCGCAGTGGTTGCGGGACAACGATGTCAGGGCCGTGATCGACGCGACGCACCCGTTCGCGCGGCGGATCACCCAGAACGCCTTCGAGGCCTGTCAGCAGGTCGGCGTGCCGTTGCTGGTCCTGCGGCGGCCCGGTTTCGAGCCCAGGCCCGGCTGGACGTGGGTGGACAGCGTCGCCGAGGCCGCGCGGTCGTTGCCGGGGGAGCGGGTGTTCCTGACGACCGGGCGGCAGGACCTGGCGGAGTTCGCCGGGTGCCCGCAGTGGTTCCTGGCGCGGATGGTCGAGCCGCCGGAACCGCCGCTGCCGCACCGGATCGAGGTGCTGCTCGCGCGCGGTCCGTTCACCGTGGACGGTGAGCTGGAGCTGATGCGGTCGCGGGCGGTCGACGTGCTCGTCACCAAGGACAGCGGCGGGCCGATGACGTCGGCCAAGCTCGACGCCGCCGAGCAGCTCGGGATTCCGGTAGTGGTCGTGCGCAGGCCACCGCTCCCGCCGGCGGAAGTGGTGGCCTCCGTGGACGACGCCGTCAGCTGGTCGGGTACCGCCGGGGTGTGAACACGACGCCCTCAGGAGTCACGACCGTCTGGGACGAGCCGATGATCAGCAGGCAGCGCATGTCGATCGTGGTCGGGTCCAGGGTGCCGAGCGTGAGGACGCGGATCTCCTCCTCCAGGCCGCCGACGTCACGTCCGACGACGACCGGGGTCTCCGGTGCGCGGTGCCGGAGCAGCAGGTCGCGCATGTCCGCCACCTGATGGGTGCGGGCCTTGGACGCCGGGTTGTAGATCGCGATCACCAGATCTGCCTTGGCGGTGGCTTCGAGCCGTTCGGCGATGACGTCCCACGGCTTGAGGCGGTCGCTCAGCGAGATCACCGCGTAGTCGTGGCCGAGCGGCGCGCCCGCCTTGGCGGCCACGGCGTTCGCGGCCGTGACGCCGGGGAGGACGCGCACCGGCACGTCGCCGGTCTCCGCCGCCACTTCGAGGACCGCCGTGGCCATCGCGAAGACGCCGGGGTCGCCGGAGGAGATCACCGCGACGCGCGCGCCCTTGCGGGCGAGGTCCAGCGCGAAGGCGGCGCGTTCGGACTCGACCTGGTTGTGCGAGGAGTGCTTCTTCTGACCGGGGCGTGCCGGCACCCGGTCGAGGTAGGTGCTGTACCCGACCAGCTCGTCGGCGGCCTCCAGCTCCTGGCGGGCCTCCGGGGTGAGCCACGCGCGGTCGCCGGGGCCGAGACCGATGACGACGACCTCGCCCCTGGGCTTGGCGGGCTTCGACCGGCTCGGCAGCAGGGCGAGCGAGAAGTACGGCACCTCGCCGGGGTCGACGTCGGCCAGCGGCGACATCTTCTGCCTGCCGGTGGTGGCGCGCTCGACGTACCAGGCGCCGTCGAGCCGGCCGGACGCTTCGAGCGCGCTGCGGACGTTGCCGAAAGTGCGGCCCAGCTTGAGGATCGCCGCGCAGTCGGTGTCGGCGAGGCGGCTCGCCAGTTCGGCGGGCGGGAGGGT
This sequence comes from Lentzea sp. CA-135723, assembly GCF_050936595.1. Taxonomy (NCBI): domain Bacteria; kingdom Bacillati; phylum Actinomycetota; class Actinomycetes; order Pseudonocardiales; family Pseudonocardiaceae; genus Lentzea; species Lentzea sp. CA-135723. The sequence goes on from NZ_JBNJMK010000002.1 coordinate 570,007, forward strand.
GCCGGGCAGGATCGTGAGCACCTCGTCGCGTTCGACGAGCGGGGTGCCGAGGACCGCGGACGCGCCGCTCACCGACGTGACGCCGGGAACGACCTCCCACTCGTAGCGGTCTTGGAGGCGTTTGTGCATGTGCATGTAGGAGCCGTAGAAGAACGGGTCTCCCGCGGCGAGCACGACGACCGTGCGGCCCGCGTCGAGGTGCGCGGCCAGCTTGGCGGCGGCCTCCTCGTAGAACGAGTCGATCTCGCCCTGGTAGTCGTCGGTGTCCTCGGTGGTGACCGGGTAGACGAGCTGTTCCATGATCTGGCCGTCGCGGAAGTACGGCGCCGCAATGGTTTTCGCGACGGACCTGCCGTGCCGCGCGCTGTGGAACGCCACCACGTCGGCCTCGCTGATGAGCCGCGCGGCCTTGACCGTCACGAGTTCGGGGTCACCGGGACCCAGGCCGACGCCGTAAAGTTTGCCCGTCACTCTTCCTCGCTCGCGATCGCGTTGATGGCCGCCGCCGTCATGGCACTGCCGCCGCGCCGTCCGCGCACCACGAGGTGCTCCAGATCCGTTGCGGCCAAAGCTTCCTTGGACTCCGCGGCCCCGATGAACCCGACCGGGATGCCGAGGATCGCGGCGGGCCGCGGCGCCCCGGCGGCGATGAGGTCGAGGAGGTGGAACAACGCCGTGGGCGCGTTGCCGATCGCGATCACCGCACCGCCGAACCGGTCCTGCAGGAGCTCGAGGGCGGCGGCGCTGCGCGTGTTGCCGATGGCCTTGGCCAGTCCGGGTGTTCGCGGGTCCTGCAGGAAGCAAAGGACTTCGTTGTCCTGCGGCAGCCGGCGGCGGGTCACGCCGGACGCGACCATGTTGGCGTCGCACAGGATCGGCGCACCGCTGCGCAGGGCCGCGCGCGCGTCGCGGACGACGTTCGGGGAGAACGCGACGTCGGCGGGCAGGTCGGTCATGCCGCACGCGTGGATCATGCGGACGACGACCTTCGCGACGTCGTCGGGGAACCCGGTGAGGTCCGACTCCGCGCGGATGGTGGCGAAGGACTGGCGGTAGATCTCCGCCCCGTCCTTGATGTACTGCGTCAACGGATCTCCTCGTAGCCGTCGCCGGTCGCGACGAACTCGATCACTTCGCCCGCCGGGCGGCCGCAGCGGCGGGCACAGCCCGACCAGTGCACAGCGCCAGGACTGTCGGACCTGCTCCCTAGAATCGAAATTGGGGGTACCCGGCCTGGCCCGTGTGTGTGGTGGGGCATGTTGAGCCAGGCGCGTGCATCGGCGCGTACGTCGGAGAGCGACTTGGCGCAGCCGGGGCGGCCGGTGCAGGCGCTGACGCCGTGCCAGGGGGAGCGCGGGTCGGTGATGAGGCCGGTGGTGTCGGTGCCGGCCGGCACGACCAGGCTGCGCCACGGGGTCAGGCGCAGGGCGACGCCGGGGAGTTGCTCAGCGTCGAGGCGGCCGAGTGGAACGCCTGGGGTCAACGGTGAAGGTGCGACAGGAGTCACAGCCGGGGTGACGCGCGGGGCGTCGGAAATGCCGAAGTGGGCGGTGATCTTTCGCACACCGTCGTCCACTTCGGACAGGCGCCAGGCCGTGCCGCGCACCTGCTGGAAGAGGCGGGCGGCGGACAGGAGGGCGTCGACGGGGTCGGTGACGCGAACGCCCGTGTCGGCGCCGGCGAGAAGCAGCACGAAGCCGCCGGACGGCTCGTTGACCAGCCCGAAGTCACCGCCGAGCCCGCTCACCGCGGCACCTGCCGTCACCAGGAAGCGCCCCGGCAGCCCGGCCAGCGAGGCGTCCGCGCACAGCGTCTCGTCGATCTCGTCGACCAGCGCCTGGTTGTCCTCCAGCGGCGCCGCGATGATGTTGCGCATCCGCTCGTGCGTCGCCGACGGCAGCAGCCCCGCCGCGGCCAGCCGCGCACCCAGTTCCACGCCGTCCGACAGGCCTCTGATCTGGAGGTTCGCCCGCGAGGTCAGCTCCACCGCGCCGGACCCGAGCTCCAGAGCCGCACCTCGCACGACGTCCCACTGAGCAGCGGAGAGGGTGCCGCCCGGCACCCGGATGCGCGCCAGCCCACCGTCAGCCGCCTGATGCAGCTCGACGGCGCCGGGGCAGGCATCCGGGTGACTACGCATAGGTCGGACTGTAACCCGCCGGTTAGGGTGAGCCCGAACGACGAAGCGCAGGAGGAAGCCGGTGTGAATCCGGCGCGGTCCCGCCACTGTGACCAGCGCACGACGCTGGGAGTCAGGAACTCCGCTTCGGCCGTCACCCGCAACCTGGGGCGAGGACCCCACGAGGGATGGAGCCTGCGTGATCCTGCTGCTGTCGACCTCCGACACCGACCTGCTGTCGGCGCGTGCGAGCGGTGCCGAGTACCGGCTCGGCAACCCGGCGCGCACCACCGTCGACGACCTTCCCGGGCTCGTGGACGATGTCGAGCTGGTCCTCGTGCGCATCCTCGGTGGCCGCAGGATGTGGGAGGAAGGGCTCGACTGGCTGCTGGCCTGCGGGCTGCCCGTCGTCGTGCTCGGCGGTGAGATGCAGCCCGACGCGGCGCTCATGGAGCTGTCGACGGTGCCCGGTGGCGTGTGTGCGGAGGCGCACCTCTACCTCGCGCACGGCGGCCCGGCGAACCTCACCGAGCTGCACAAGTTCCTCTCCGACACCGTGCTGCTGACCGGCCACGGCTTCGCGGCCCCCGCGGCGACCCCCACGTGGGGTGTGCTGGAACGGGAAGAGACGACGGCCGAAGGCCCCACGGTCGCGGTGCTCTACTACCGCGCGCACCACGTCGCCGGGAACACGGCGTTCGTGCACGCGCTGTGCGACGCCATCGAGGCCAAGGGCGGCAAGGCCCTGCCGGTCTACTGCTCCTCGCTCCGCACCGCCGAACCCGAGCTGCTCGACACGCTCCGCAAGGCCGACGCGCTGGTCGTCACGGTGCTCGCGGCGGGCGGCACGAACCCCGCCAAGGCCTCGGCCGGCGGTGACGACGACGCGTGGGACGTTGGCGCGCTCGCCGCGCTGGACGTGCCGATCCTCCAAGGCCTGTGCCTCACCTCCAGCCGTGAGACGTGGGACGAGAACGACGACGGACTGTCTCCTCTGGACACCGCGACCCAGGTCGCGATCCCGGAGTTCGACGGCCGGATCATCACGGTTCCGTTCTCCTTCAAGGAGATCGACGAGGACGGCCTCACCGTCTACGTCGCCGACCCGGAACGGGCGCTGCGCGTCGCGGGCATCGCGGTGCGGCACGGCAGGCTCCGGCACATCCCCGTCGTCGAACGCAAGATCGTCGTGATGCTGTCGGCGTACCCGACGAAGCACTCGCGCATCGGCAACGCCGTCGGCCTCGACACGCCCGCGTCCACCGTCCGGCTGTTGAAGGCCATGCGGGAGCACGGGTACGACATCGGCGACGAGCTGCCGGGCGTCGACGAGCTCGACGGCGACAAGCTCATCCACGCGTTGATCGCCGCCGGTGGCCAGGACGCCGACTGGCTCACGCAGGAGCAGTTCGAGAGCAACCCGATCCGCATCGCCGCTGCCGACTACCGCGAGTTCTACGAGACGATGCCGGACGACTTCCGCGAGTCGATGCGGGAGCACTGGGGCGAGGCGCCCGGCACGCTCTTCGTCGACCACTCCAAGTCCAAGGACGGCGAGATCGTGCTGGCCGCGCTGCGGTCCGGCAACGTCGCGGTGATCGTGCAGCCGCCGCGCGGGTTCGGCGAGAACCCCATCGCGATCTACCACGACCCCGACTTGCCGCCGTCGCACCACTACCTCGCGGCGTACCGGTGGGTCGAGTCGAACTTCGGCGCGGACGCGGTCGTGCACGTCGGCAAGCACGGCAACCTGGAGTGGTTGCCCGGCAAGACCGTCGGCATGTCGGCGTCCTGCGGCACGGACGCGGCGCTCGGCGACCTGCCGCTGATCTACCCGTTCCTCGTCAACGACCCCGGCGAGGGCACGCAGGCCAAGCGCCGTGCGCACGCCACGCTGGTCGACCACCTCGTGCCGCCGATGGCCCGCGCCGACAGCTACGGCGACATCGCGCGCCTGGAGCAGTTGCTGGACGAGTACGGCAACATCTCCGCGATGGACCCGGCCAAGGTGCCGGCGATCCGCGCGCAGATCTGGACGCTGATCAAGGCCGCCAAGCTCGACCACGACCTCGGCATGGAGGACCGCCCGCACGACGCGGAGTTCGACGAGTTCATCCTGCACGTCGACGGCTGGCTGTGCGAGGTCAAGGACGTGCAGATCCGCGACGGCCTGCACATCCTTGGCGAGGCGCCGACCGGAAGCGTGCGGGTCAACCTCGTGCTCGCCATGTTGCAGGCACGGCAGATGTGGGGCGGTCAGGTCGCCGCGCTGCCGGGCTTGCGGGAAGCGCTCGGGCTCACCACCACGGGCCGCGAAGACGTTGACGCGGTTGAGGAAGAGGCCCGCGCGCTCGTCCAGGCGATGGAGGACGCCGGCTGGGACCGCGCGGCCGCGGCGGGTCTGCACGAGTCGGAGGACGTGCGGAAGATCCTGGAGTTCGCGGCCGTCGAGGTCGTGCCGAGGCTCGCGCGCACCACCGACGAGATGACGAACGTCCTGCACGCGCTGGACGGCGGCTACATCCCGGCAGGCCCCTCCGGTTCTCCGCTGCGCGGCCTGGTGAACGTGCTGCCGACCGGCCGCAACTTCTACTCGGTCGACCCGAAGGCCATCCCGTCGCGGCTCGCGTGGGAGACCGGCCAGGCGATGGCCGACTCGCTGCTCGCCCGCTACCGCGACGAGAACGACGGCGAGTGGCCGCCCTCGGTCGGCCTGTCGGTCTGGGGCACGTCCGCGATGCGCACGTCCGGCGACGACATCGCCGAGGTGTTCTCGCTGCTCGGCGTCCGGCCGGTGTGGGACGACCAGTCGCGGCGCGTCACGAGCCTGGAGGTCGTCCCGCTCGACGAGCTCGACCGCCCGCGCATCGACGTCACGGTCCGGATCTCCGGCTTCTTCCGGGACGCCTTCCCGCACGTCGTGTCCATGTTGGACGATGCCGTGCAGCTCGTCGCCGCACTGGACGAACCGGCCGAGCACAACTTCGTGCGCGCCCACATGCTGCGCGACCTCGAAGAGCACGGCGACCAGCGCCGCGCCACGTTGCGCGTCTTCGGTTCCAAGCCGGGCGCGTACGGCGCGGGCGTGCTGCCGTTGATCGACAGCCGCAACTGGCGCGACTCGTCCGACATCGCCGAGGTCTACGCGGTCTGGGGCGGCTACGCCTACGGCCGTGGCGTCGACGGGATCGAGGCGCGCCAGGACATGGAGTCGGCCTACCGCCGGATCGCGGTGGCGGCCAAGAACATCGACACCCGCGAGCACGACATCGCCGACTCGGACGACTACTTCCAGTACCACGGCGGCATGGTCACGATGGTGAAGGCGTTGACGGGCAAGGCACCCGCCGCGTACGTCGGCGACAGCACCCGCCCGGAGGCCGTCCGCACGCGCACGCTCACCGAGGAGACCTCGCGGATCTTCCGCGCCCGCGTGGTGAACCCGCGCTGGGTCGGGGCGATGCGCAACCACGGCTACAAGGGCGCGTTCGAGCTCCAGGCGACGGTCGAGTACCTCTTCGGCTACGACGCCACGACCGGTGTCGTCGCCGACTGGATGTACGAGAAGCTCACCGAGACGTACGTGCTCGACCCGGAGACCCGCAAGTTCATGCAGACGTCGAACCCGTGGGCGTTGCACGGCATCGCGGAACGCCTGCTGGAGGCGGCCGAGCGCAAGATGTGGGAACACCCCGAGGAGTCCACTTTGGACGCGCTGAGGGCGGCTTACCTGGAGACCGAGGGCGACCTGGAAGACGGCGCCTGAGAGATCCTGACGCAGCAGTGACCCGGTGACGGATCGAGGTGGGCGGTGACGCCGCTCGCCTCGATCCCGTCCAGCAGGCCGCTGATCAGGCAGAGGTTCATGCCGCACACCAACTCGGTGTGCCGGTGCGCCAGGCTGTGGAACGGGCAGTTCCGCAGCAGGATCGATCCACCCTCGGCCAGGGGCTCGAAACCGAAGCGCGCCAACGCCTCCGTCACGCGGTTCGACGCCGGCCCGCGCGACGCGTCCGCTTCTGCGGCCTGCCCGGCAAGATCGGCGCCCCACTCGTAGGCGCGGCGATTGAGGATCACCCGCGCCGGCTCGCCGGTCTGCTCCGCCTCCACCAACGCGTCCGTCACGAGATGGCTCGCGGCCTCGTACCGCCGGTCCGGCAACGACACCGCGATCTGCTCGTCCGACCGCCGGTAGAGCTTCGCCGGCCGTCCCGCACCCGGCCCCGACCGTCCGGTGCGGCGTTCGTGGACCACTGTGAGCAACCCCATCTCGACCAGCTTGTCGAGGTGGAACGCGGCCGTCGTGCGGGGCAGGTCGACGGCCGCCGCTGCCTCGTCCTTGCTGATGGGACAGGTCGCGCGGGCCACGAGGTCGTAGAGCTTGCGCCGGTTCGGTTCGTCCAGGGCCGCGACGGCGGCGACGGGGTCGGCCATCTCTAAAAACTACTCTTGTTGACTAAAATCGAAAAGCGGATCTACCGTGGCGCCATGGACGTCGAAGCGGCGCAGCGGGCGGTAACGGACCTGCTCAAGGCACTCGGCAAGGACCCGTACTCGGTGCACCTGGCGGACACGCCCCGCCGGGTCGCGCACGCCTACGCGGAGATGCTGACGCCCCGCGAGTTCACCATGACGACGTTCCCCAACGACGAGGGCTACGACGAGCTCGTGCTCGCCCGCAGCATCCCGGTGCAGTCGTTGTGCGAGCACCACATGCTGCCGTTCCACGGCGTCGCGCACGTCGGTTACCTGCCGGGCGAACGGATCCTGGGGCTGTCGAAGCTCGCCAGGGTCGTCGAGATGTTCGCCAGGGATCTGCAGGTGCAGGAACGGCTCACCAAGCAGGTCGCCGACTGGTTGCAGGACCAGTTGCAGCCCCTGGGGGTCGGCGTCGTGATCGAGGCCGAGCACATGTGCATGGCATTGCGCGGCGTGCGGGTCAACGGCTCCCGCACGGTCACGTCCGCGTTGAAGGGCGTGCTGCGGGACAACCCCGCGTCACGTCAGGAGTTCTTCACCCTCGTTCAGGCCGCCTGAACGGGCCCGAACACGTACGAACCGGGCGCGTCGGCGTCGTCGCCCGCCCAGAACTCCGCCCACAGCGTGGCGAACTCGGCCCGCGACAACCGGCCGTCGCCGTCCAGGTCGAGCACGGCGAAGTCGGTGTCGCCTTCGTGGCCGAGCCACGCCTCGATCATCACCCGGTACTCGGCCTCGGACACGTAGTCGTCGTTGTCGGCGTCGACGGCGCCGAACATCGCGTCGGCCGTGCCCAGCACCGGTTCGATGTGGTCCGGCAGCAGGTCCACGACGCTCAGCACGTCGTCCAGCGTCACCCGCTCCGCGCCGCCCGCCGCCTGCTGGAGGGTCTCCCACCAGCCCAGCATCACCTGGGTCAGCAGCTTCTCGTCGCTGCCGCGCAGCCCGGACCAGCGCTGGGCGAGGAGCCGGAAGTCCTCCTCGGTCAGGTACCCGTCCCCGGTCACGTCCATGGCCCCGAAGACCAGAACCACCTTGCTGCGCTGAAATTCGCTCGCCATGCGACAGGACGATAGGACCGAAAGTCGCAATCCGGCCATCGGCCGAACGGGTCCGAACTATTCGCCCAAAAGGGCATCCGCGAGCTGCAAACGGCCTGATACGCCCAGCTTCCGGTAGATGCCCGACAGCACGCCGGAGACCGATTCGGCGGGCATGAGCAGCGTGGACGCGATCTCGTCATCCGAACGGCCGCGTGCCGCCAACTCAGCGACCTGATGCTCCACCGGGGTGAGCGCGGTCGGTCCCGTCTGACGCATCCGACGAGGCCCGGCACTGGTGGCGACCAGTTCGGAGTAGGCCCGCGCGGCCATCGCCGACGACCCGCACTTCTGCGCCAGGTCCACCGCGTCCCGCAGGCACACACGCGCACCGGCCGTGTCTCCCTGCCGGCGCACCACCACGCCGAGGTCCACCAACGCGCGCGCGAGTTCCAGACGGGCGGGGGAGCCGCGCAGCACCCGCACGGCCTCTTCCAGCAACGTCCGCCCGGCCGCGCCCGCCGTCACCCGGCCCGCGGCGCGCAACGCCATGCCCAACGCCCGCGGCGCGCCCCACTCGCGGGCCAGCACGACCTCTTCCATCGCCAGGTCGCGGGCGCGTTCGCCGTCGCCCATCGCCGCGCACGCCAAAGCCGCGCCGGAACGCCACGACAACGCCGCCGGGTTGCGGTACGGCCAGGCCGCGCAGTGCCGTCCGGCGGCCAGGAACGCTTCCAGGGCCTCGTGATCGTCACCCCGCGCGGTCAGCATCCGGCCCCGCACGGTCAGCACGCCGCCGAACGACCACACCCGGCGCGTGTCCTCCGTCGTGGCCCCGGCGATGACCGCGGCGGCCTCGTCGAGGCGGCCCTCCTCCAGCAGGATGTCCGCGAGCAGCGCGGCGTGCCACGCCGTGACCGCGTGCCAGCGGCCGTCCTGCCGCAGGTGCTCCCCGGCGGTCTCCAGGTCGGCGCGGGCGGAGGCGAGATCTCCTTTGCGGCGCTGGACGTTCGCGCGCATCACGTTCGTCAGCGCGCGCAACACCGGTGCCTGCCCGCGGTCGACCTCGTCCAGCAGGGCCAGTGCCTCGTCCAGCGAGTCGGCGAGGTTCAGCGTCATCGCCGACGCCAGCGACGCCAGCACGCCGTCCGTCGACACCAGCCGCACGGCCTCCGAAGCCCTGATGTCGCCCACCATCACGCGGTGCAGCACGCCGGCGGGGGAGTCGAGCGAGACGGTCGAGGGCACCGCCTCCTGCCACGCCAGCCCGTGCACGGCCAGATGTGCCTGCGCGCACGGAGAACTGCCCAGAACGGCACGGATCTCGGCCGGTTCGCCGGCGGCGTGCAGGGCGTAGGACAACGCGATCGCGGACTCCACGTCGTCCACATCGGACTGATAGGCCTCGCGCAGCCTGGCCGTCGCGCCCGGCAGGTCGCCGACGAGCTCGGCGATCCCCAGCAGCCGCAACGCCCGCGACGGGTTCGCCACCGGTTCGCGCAACGCCCGCCACAGCAACCGGGCGGCACCGGCCGTGTCGCCATGGTTGACCGCCTCCTGGGCGGCGCGGTCGAGCACCCCGCCCGCCCACGGCTCCAGGCCTGGCGACGTCTCCAGCAGGTGGTCGGCGACTGCCCGATCGGACGCTCCGTGCGCCCGCAGGGACCTCGCGGCCCGCAGGTGCAGCGCGGCTCGGGCGGGCGCGGGCATGTCGTCGAGCACGGCGGGCCCAGCCACGCCGAGCAGCTCCACGGTCCGGACGGCCTCCGCGAGCTCGACCGGGCTCAGCCGCGTCAGCTCGGCCAGCACCCCGGGATGCGGCGACGGGCCGAGCGCGGCCAGGCAGTGCGCCGCGGCCACGACGGCGGCCGGGCGGCGGCGCAGCCGGGCCGCCATGATCTCGCCGGCCACCTCCGCACCGCGCTGCGCCACCCGCCACGCGGCCTCGGCGGTCGGCGGCACCGCGTCCTCCGCCAACGCCCTGAGCAGGCGCGTCACCGTCAACGGGTTGCCGCCGGTCGCCTCGCAGCACGCGGCCACGAACTCGGGCGCCGCCTCGCCCAGCGCGCCGGACACCAGCAGGCCGACCTCGGCGGACGTCAGGTTGTCCAGCACGATCCGCTGGCACGCCGCCATGATCTCGCCGAACGACGGGTCGTCACACCGCTCGCCCACGCCGAGCGACAGCACCAGGGCGACCGGCAGCCGTTGCACCCGCAGGGCGAGATAGGCGAGCCAGCGCAACGACGCGGCGTCGGCCCAGTGCACGTCGTCCACGACGACGAGCAGCGAGGTACGCGACCCCAGCGCGGCGACGAGCCGGTAGACGCCGTGCAGCACCGGAAAATCGGGCGCGGCCGCGGTGAGCTGCACCGCACCCAGCGCCTCCGCGGGAACGAGATCCGGGTCCACCAGGTCGAAGAGCTGTGCCACGATCCCAAATGGAAGATCGCTTTCCAATGCACTTCCGCGGGCGCGCACGACCTGCCTGCCGGAGGCCTCCCAGCGTGCCGCGAGGTCGTCCAGCGCCGCCGTCTTTCCCGTGCCAGGAGCGCCTTCCAGCACGGTGGTCGTGCCCGGCACCACCTGATCGCTGATTCCGGCGCACCACACTTTCAGCCGGTTTTCCAAGATCTCTCCACAATCCGCCGCTGAAAGTATCAGCGGAATTGATGCTAGGAGAAAGCGCGCCACTTGCCCAGGTAAAGCTTCCTGCGCTATGGGCGTCTCAACAGGACCGCTCCACGTATGATCCCGCGGGCAACTACCCGAATGGGTAGCGGCAGCTTCACGATCGGCCCGTGAGGGCATCCCAACGGGCTAGACGCGACGGCTCGGGGGTGGTCGCCGCGAGGGTCGTTGTGGTAATGCAGCGCTTGTTCTCCGCCGCCGCGGAGCGAAAGGAAAATGGGTGTCGGGGAATCGTGACGGGGTGTTCCGCGGCCGTGAGGGAGAACGGGACCTCCTGAACGGTGTGCTGAGCGCGGGCACCGGGGTGGTGCTCGTCGACGGCGCGGCCGGAACCGGGAAGACCCGGCTGCTGGCCGAGACCGCCGCCCTCGCCGCCCGCCGCGGCTTCGAGGTCGCCACCGCGCAGGACGAGCTGGACCAGCCGTTTCTGCTGGCACGCCTGGCGGAACGGCAACCGGAAGGCCCGACGCTCGTCGTCCTCGACGATCTCCACCTGGCCGAACCCGGCACGCTGGCAGCGCTCCGCGCGTTGTTACCCGCCTCCACCCGCGAAAGGGTCGTCTGGCTGCTCGCCCGCCGCCGCGGCGAGGGCGCCGACCGCCTGTTCGCCGCCGCGGCCGGTCGCGGTGCCGTCCGGATCGACCTGCGCCCCCTGGCGGACGACGTGGTCGAGGACCTCGTCACCGACCTCGCCGGCGGAACTCCCGACCAGGACCTGAAAGCGCTTGCCTCGATCGCGCAGGGCAATCCCGCCGCGCTGTTCGGGCTCTTCGCCGCACTGGCCCAGGACCAGCAGGTCGTCATCGTGGACGAGCACGCCGCGTTGCGGCCGGATCGCTCTCCGCGCGCGACCGAGGCGGTGCTGCGCGACCGCGTGAGTGCGTTGAGCGGCAAGGCGAGGCACCTGCTGCAGGTCGCGTCCGTGCTCGGCCAGCGCTTCGAACCCGGTGACGTCGCGGAGATGCTCGCGTCGAGCACCGCGATCCTGTTGCCCGCACTGGACGAGGTCATCGCCGCCGGCGTCGTCACCTCGCTCGACGACAGGCTCGCGTTCCGGCACGACCTGCTCTGGCGCCTCGTCGCCGACTCGGTGCCGCAGCCCGTGCGCCGCGCCCTGCACCGCGAGGCGGGCGAAATGCTGCTGAGGCGCGGGGATTCCGCCGTCATCGCCGCCAAACACCTGCTGCACGGCGCCCAGCGCGGCGACGCCCGGTCCATCGACGGGCTCGTCAGTGCCGCGAAAGCCGTGCTGTGGAACGCGCCGGAGGCCGCGGCCGAGCTCGCGGTGCGCGCGCTGGAGCTCACCGACCAAGCGTCCGCTTCGCTGGTCCACCGCACGGTCATGGCGGTGAGAGCGCTCACCGCCGCCGGGAAGCTCACCGCCGCGCAGGCCCTCGCGCAGGAGGCGTTGTCCCGCCACGTGTCCCCGGAACCCGCGGCGAAGCTCCGGCACTGCGTCGCGACGACGTTGCTGCTCGGCGCACGGCACGAGGAGTCGCTGGAGATCTCCGAGGCGTTGCTGCGCGAACCCGGCCTGGCCCCGGAACTCGTGCCGTGGGTGGAGATCACCCGCCTGATGGGCCTGCTCGGCCACGACCGGCGCCGGGCGGAGGAGCTCGCCGAGGCCGTCGTGCGCACCCACCAGGGATCGCCGGACGACGTGCTGGCGACGGCGCTCGCGGTGCTGGCCGCGATCGCCCGCGACACCGGCCAGCCCGGTGCCGCGCTGGACCTCGCGCGCGAGGCCGCGCGGTCGAGCACCTCGCACGACCTCAGCGCGTACCCGCAGCTGCTGCTCGCGACCCTGCTCTCCGGGCTGCGCGAGCTCGCCGACGCCGACACCGTGGTGCGGCGGGTGCGCAGCGGGCCGTCCGCGGTCGTCACCAGGGAGGTCATGACCGCGGTCGTGCAGGCCAGGATCCTGTTGCAGGCGGGGCGGATCGAGGAGGCGGCCGTCGAGGCCCGCGCCGCGCTCGCGGTCGCGGAGGAGACCGGCCACGAGACCGTCGTCGCGCCGGCGCTGGCGGTGCTCGCGATGGTCGCGATCCACACCGGCGACCTGCCCGCCGCGATCGAGCACGTCGAACGCTGCCGCGAGCACGTCGCCGCGGACGGGATCGTGTTCTCCCGCGCCTACTACCAGTGGGCCGACGTGCTCGTCACCTACGTCGGCTCCGGGCTCGAGAAGGCGATGTCCCTGCTCACCGACGAGTACCCCGGCCTCGTGTCGTCCGGCCTCTTCGCCGAGGAACCCCGTGCCGCCGGGTGGTTCGTGCGCAGGGCGTTGGAGGCCGGCGACGAACGGCTCGCGCAGGCCGTCGTGGACCGCGCCGAACGGCTCGCCGAGGAGCATCCGGTGTTCCCGGCGGTGACGGCGGCCGCGGTCCACGCGCGCGGCCTGTTCGACGCCGACGCGAAGCTGCTGGAACTCGCCGCGCAGCAGCACCGCGACCTGTGGGCGCGGGCGAACGCCGCGGAGGACCTCGGCGTGCTGCTGACGGGCTCGCCGGACCGGGCCGAATCGGTGCGGGCGCTGGAGAACGCGCTGGCGATCTACCGGGAGATCGGCGCGTCCCGCGACAGCGCGCGGGTGCTCGGCCGGCTGCGCAAGCTCGGCCGCAGGCGCAGGGCCGCACCGGCCAGGCCCGAGTCCGGATGGTCCAGTCTGGACGACACCGAACGGGCCATCGCGAACCTGGTGGCGAAGGGTCAGACCAACCGGCAGATCTCGACGCAGCTGTTCATGTCACCGCACACGGTGAACTTCCACCTGCGCAAGATCTTCCGCAAGCTCGGGATCAGCTCACGGGTCGAGCTGGTGATGAGGTCGAGGGACGACCAGTGATCCGCTTGGCCTGACGGCGCAGCTGCAGGATGCGGGCGGCGCCGACGATCGCGACCAGCAACGCGCCGCCGATCGCGGCGAACAGCAGCGCCACGCCGAGCGGGAGGCTGAACTGCCCCCACAGGAAGTGGATCGTCGCGTTGTCGCCGTTCTGCAGGATGAACACCAGCAGGAACGTCAGCACCACGATCGCCACCAGCACGGCGACCCAGGTGCCGCTGATCCGGGTCGGCCGCAGCTTCTTCGGTGCGGCCGCCGGAGCAGGCGGGACGGCGGGTGGAGCAGACGGGACAGCAGGTGGAGCGGCGGACGGGCCGGTCGGGAACTCGTCCGTGACCGGCGTCTTCTGGGTCTCGTCGCTGGAGGTCGCCACACGAGAATTATCGGCGACCTGGGGGCATCCCGCGCGCTGGCGAACGGGTTACAACTTGCGCAACCCGGACAGCACGCGTTCGAGCAGCGCGATGGTCGGCTTGTCGCCCGGTTCGTGCACGGCGACCAGGTTCAGCGTGATCAGGTCGCTCAGCAGGACCCGCGTGACGCCGAGCGGGATCTTCATGAGCGCCGAGATCTCGGCGACCGACCGCGGCTGCAGGCACAGCCGCATCATCGCCGCCTGGTCGTTGTTCGCGCGGTAGAGCCGGTCCTCGTCGGTGGAGAGGAGCGTTTCCAGGCGGAGGTCGTGACGGGCCGCGGTGCGGCCGCCGGTGCGGGCGTAGGGGCGGATCAGCGAACTGTCCCTCGCGGGGACCTCTGGTGCTTCGTCCTCTTGCACAGGCCACTCCGGTGGCGGTTCCGGTGGGCGATGGCGCAACGGTTGCTGACGGGGCAGTTGTTGCGTCTCCGCGCCGTTGAAGTCTCCACTTCCGTCGGCGTGCAGCCGTCTGCGGGTCGCCGGAGACCCGAATCGAGCCCCCGTGTAACCGATTTCCGTCGCTTCCTCGTCGTGCACGTGCTCAAGCTATAACGAGATCGCCCAAATGTATGTGGATCAAGTCGCCTTTTTGTCAGTCAGATCGAATCTGACTTGGATTGCGGTGCCGCTTGACGTCGTTTGGGTGCGGACAAGGTCCGCCAAACGGTTGACAAGCAACAGACCGCGACCGCCTGGTTCGTTTGCGTGAACAGGGGTGCGTCCAGCCAGAACATCGGTGATGTGGCCGTTGTCGTTGACTTGGCAAACAATACTTCTGCTTTCCGCCCACACCCGGACCGTGCTCTCGCCCCCGCCGTGCCGCACGCTGTTCGTCGCGAGCTCGGTGACCGCGAGGGCGAAGTCGTCAACTCTGTCCAGTGCGAGTCCGTGTTTGGTTGCTTGTTCACGGGCGAACGCCCTGACCGCCGCCATCGCACCGGCGCCGACCGAGGTGCTCACCGCGTCCACGGGAATGGTCAGCGGCAGGGAGTGCGCGGCGACGACCACGCGTGCGGGGTGGAAGTGGTCGCTGGGGCGGTGGCCGCTCGCGTCGATGACGACGGGGTGGGTCTTCTCGGCGTCGGCCAGGACGTCGTGGTTCAGCGCGGTGATGTTGTACGGGCACAGGATGCTGAGGTCACGGCCGCTGAACGCGTAGTTGACCAGCGCCTCGTGCAGCGCGCACGCCGGGTACTCGACGTCGGTGCGCAGGTCCCACACCGGCTCGCTGATGATCCGGACGGCCCCGCGGTGCCGGTCGGCGAACGCGCGGAGCTCGGGGATGATCCGGCCGGGGTTGCGGCCGGTGTCCGCCATGTCGATGAACGTCACGAGGTGGGCGAACCCGCTGAGCGCCTCCCTGAGCAGCTCGAGGTTCCTGCTCGGCACCGCCACGGCGACCGGTTCGGCGTTCGCGAGACCCTCCACGACGAACGGGACGGTCCCGTCGATGTAGGAGTCGTCATCGCTGTAGAACAGCGCCGGATGTGCGAACGTCATGTGCCACCTCTCGTCAACGTCCCAGGATCCCCACCCGGTGCGTTGCTCAAACCATCATTTCTTGACCCTGACACCGTGTCAGCCCCTACACAGGAGCAGTCATGTTCACCATCGGAGACTTCGCCCATCTGGGGCGCGTGTCGGTGCGGATGCTGCGCCACTACGACGCGGTCGGGTTGCTCCCACCGGCGCACGTCGACCCGTCCAGCGGCTACCGCTTCTACACCGCCTCGCAGCTGCAACGACTCAACCGCCTGGTGGCGCTGAAGGACCTCGGTCTGACGCTCGACCAGGTGGGTGTGGTGCTCGACGAAAAGCTTTCCGCGGAACAGCTCCACGGCATGCTGTCGTTGCGGCGAGCCGAGCTGCGGCAGCAGATCCTCGCCGACGAGTTCCGCCTGCGCCGCGTCGAGGCACGTCTCCGCGTCATCGAAAGAGAGGGCGCCATGCCCACCGACGAGATCGTCGTGAAGTCCGTCCCCGCCACCCGGATCGCCTGCCTGACCGGGACCGCCGCGTCGTACGGGCCGGACGACATCGGCCCGGTCATCCAGCCGCTGTACCCGCAGCTCTTCGAACGGCTCGGGCGCGCGGGGGTCGAGCCGGCCGGCTACGGGATCGCCACCTACGAGGCGGCGGAAGGGGACGCCGTGCTCGTGCGGGCCGGGGTCGTCGTGTCGGTGGAACCGTCCGCCGCGCACGACTTCGAGATCGTCGACCTGCCCGCGCTGGAGGAGGCGGCGACGATCCTGCACCGCGGCACCATGGACGACGTCGACACCTCCTACCAGGCCGTCGCGTCCTGGATCGAGGCGCACGGCTACCAGCAGAACGGGTTCGCGCGGGAGGTGTACGTGAAGTACGGCGAGGGCGACCCCGCCGACTGGGTGACCGAGCTCCAGCTGGAGATCACCAAGCCCTAGGCGGGGTGGATGCGCCGGTGCAGCGTCTCCATCCGGTCGTCCAGCTGCGCCGCGATCATCGCGGTCGACTTCAGCTCGCCCACGAACTCCGCGGGCGGGCTGTCGTCGTACTTGTAGAAGAGCTTGTGCTCCAGCGTCGCCCAGAAGTCCATGGCGATCGTCCGCAGCTGCACCTCGACCTTCACGTGCTCGACCCGGTTGGACAGGAACACCGGGATGCGCACGATGAGGTGCAGGCTGCGGTAGCCGTTCGGCTTCGGCTGCGCGATGTAGTCCTTGGTGCGCAGGATCTCCACGTCGTGCTGGCGCGCCAGCATCTCGCTCACGCGGTACACGTCCGAGACGAACGGGCAGACGACGCGGACGCCCGCGATGTCGTCGAGCCAGTCGCCGATCGTGTCGAGCTCGAGCGGGAAGCCCTTGCGTCGCAGCTTCTCCAGGATGCCCTCTGGCTTCTTGACGCGGTTGCTGATGTGCTCGATCGGGTCGTGGTGGTGGACCGCGTCGAACTCCTCGCTGAGGATGCGGAGCTTCGTCATGAGCTCCTCGATCCCGAACTTGTAGACGAGCAGTCTTCGTTCGAGATCGCGCAGCACGCTCAGGTGGTCGGCCAGATCGGTCACGCCGTCCAGAGTACTGATCACGCCGGTCAGAAGGCGGCCACCGCCTCCGGCGCGTAGCCGTAGAAGCCGGGAAGACCACCTGTGTGGAGGAACACGAGCGGCACGTCGCTGTCCGGGGCGATCTCGCGGAACTTCACCGCGGCCTTGCCGGTGTAGACCGGGTCGAGCAGCACGCCCTCGGTCTCGGCGAACAGCTTCAGCACGCTCCACATCTCCGGCGTCGGCACGCCGTAGCCGGGCCCGATCGTGTCGTCGGTGACGGTGACGTGCGCGAGCTTCGGGGCGGGCTCGCCGAGCAGTTCCGCGGCGGCGGTGGCGAGCGCGCGGAGCTCGTTCGCGGCGTCTTCGGTGGTGTGCGAGACGCTCGCCGCGCGCACCTCGCCGGGCCAGCCCAGCAGTTCGGTGCCGAGCGCGATGCCCGCGGCCGTGGCGCCGGAGCCGTCGGGGACGACGATGGTGGCGTTGTCGATGCCGCGCTCGTTGAGCTGCCCGACGAGCTCGACGGCGGCCACGACGTAGCCGAGCGCGCCGAGCCCGTTCGAACCGCCCACGGGCAGCGTGACGGCCCTGTCGTGGTTGATGCGCTCGTACGTGGCGACGGTCTCCTCGGCGGTCTGGCAGACGTGCACGGTGGCGCCGAACATGTGGTCCAGCACGACGTTGCCGGAGCGCTCGTACGCGTCGCCCGTCATCGGCACCTTGGCCGTGAGCACGAGCTCGCACTTCAGGCCGAGCTTCGCGCACGCCGCCGCGGTCTGCCGGCCGTGGTTGGTCTGCAGCGCGCCGAACGTGATGATCGTGTCCGCGCCCTGCTTGATCGCCTGGCCGAGCAGGAACTCGAGCTTGCGCAGCTTGTTGCCGCCCGCGCCGAGGCCGTTGACGTCGTCGCGCTTGATCAGGACGGGCGGGCTGCCGAGCGCGGCCGCGAGCCGTGGCGCGTGCTCGAGCGGGGTCGGCCAGCTGCCCAGTGCGACTCGGGGGAACGCGCTCAGGTCCATGCCGGGAGCTTAGTTGCCTCCTGTTCGGTCGCCTCGCCGATGCCGTGCAGGACGTGGGCGAGGACCTCGACGCCGCGCACCACCCGCGGGCCGGGGCGGTTGAAGTAGGACGGTCCATCGAGGACCCACGTCGGCGGCAGCGGTTCGTCCGGCAGCTCCCGCATCGTCCGTTCTGGAGGGAATCCGCACGGCATCAGCAGCACGACGTCGGGGCGTGCGTCGTGGACGGCCTGCCAGGTGATCGGGCGGGTGTGCTCACCGGGTTCGGCGAGCAACGGGGTGCCGCCCGCCGCGGTGATCTGCTCCGGCACCCAGTGGCCCGCCGGCCACACCGGGTCGAGCCACTCGATCGCGGCGACGCGCGGGCGGTGCAGGGCCTCGGTCCGCCGCGCGATCACGTCGACGCGGTGGCGCAGCGCGGCGATCCTGTCGGCGCTGTCGACGCCGAGGACGTCGCCGACCGTCTTCAGGCAGCGCAGCACCTCGTCCAAAGTGGAAGGTTCGAGGCTGAGGACGGTGGGGCCGATGTCCATCATCCGGACGGTGTCGCTCACCCTGCGGTAGGAGATAGCGCAGACGTCGCACAGGTCCTGGGTGAGGATCACGTCGGGCTCGAGGTCGTGCAGCAGATCGGCGTCGAGGCCGTAGAGCGACGAGCCGCGGTGCACGGTCGAGTTGATCTCACGGCTGCTCAACGCGTTCTGGTCGACACCGGTGCTCGTGACGACCGGCACGCTCTCGACGGCCGCCGGCCAGTCGCACTCGTGGGTGCGGCCCACCAGGTGGCCGAGCAGGCCGAGCTCGGCGACGACGTCGGTCGCGGCCGGCAGCAGCGAGACGATCCTCATCAGACCTCCCGGCCGAACTCGGCGTACCTCGTGGAACCGCTCTCCTGTGCGGCGACGGCGAGTGTGAGCCTGCGGTGCAGCGACGGGTAGATCCGGTCCCTCGCCTCGTCCAGCGTCAGGTAGACGACGCCCTCCAGTTCCGGATCGTGCGCCTGCGCGTCGTCGAGCACGCCGCCGTCGAACACGAACTGGTGGCAGTCGCGCCAGACCCCGTTGCGGGGCGTCCAGTCGACGACCAGCAGCCCTCCGAGTGAGAGCGCGACCCCGAGCTCCTCCTGGATCTCCCGGACGGCCGCGGCCTTGGGCGACTCGTCGTCCTCGGTCATGCCGCCGGGGATGTCCAGCACCGCCTTGTAGGTCGGCACGACGAACAGCACGCGTCCGGTGGAATCGCGGATCAGCGCGCCGCCCGCGCACGTCTTGGTCGGACGGTTCGACGCGACGCCCGGCACGAACTCGAGCTCGGCCGGACCCTCGTCGAGAACATCGGCGGCGAATGAGGCGGGGTCTCCCGCGTGCAGTGCTGACACGAGTTGATGATCACACCACCGAGTGAATCGCGCACGCGCTGTGCAGCGGCTTCGCGCTGGTGGCGGATGTCCGGAAGGTGACGGTCTGCAACCAAACGACCGAGGAGTACCCTTGGCCCTGTAACTCCGTGCGATCAATCGCCGATGTCCGAGGCAACATCGGTGGAGGTGACGCCAATGGGGGCAACCGGTGCCGCCCAGCGCAGACAGGACAGCAGATCGGCCCCGTGGTCGGTGGTCGCACTGACCGTGGTCTTCGTCGTGGTGGCTCAGGTCCAGTTCGCCATCGCGGTCGCGGAGGAGGTCCTGTGGCCCGCCGTGCTCGGCGTGCTGCTGCTGGCCGCGGCGATCGCGTTCGTGAAGACGGCGCGCAGGTTGCGGTGGGAGGACAGCGACCCGTACGAGGCTCCGCCCCAGGTGGCCGCCAAGCCACTGCCGGCCGAGCACTACGAGAGCCACGTCGACGCCGACGGAAGCCTGGCGCGCGCGGTCGGCGAGGTCGTCCACGCGTCGAGGCGCTGGCGGGCCTGACGGGCTCAGCGAGCGGCGGCCGGGTCAGGCGGTGACCCGGTCGGTCAGTCATGTCCGCCCCTAGTCGAATGAGGGTCATGCCGACGCCTGCCCAGTGGCTCGACGCGCGCGCCCACCTGCTCGAACACCGCCACCGTCTGGCCGTCGAGGCCGTCGCGCTGTACCCGGACGTGCCCAGGGTCGCGGGCACGCCCCTGCTGACGTCGCCTGACTGGACCCCGGCCGCGCCGGTGCCGCTGGCGGAGCTGTCCCTCGACCTGCGCGAGTCACCGGAGCTGCCCGCGTTGCCGCTGTCCGCCGTGCCCGACGGGTTCGGAAGTTACTCGGCCGCGATGGCCGCGCTCGCCGCGCCGGCGGTGTTCCAGAACCGCGAGACCTACCGGCTGCTGGGGTTCGACGGCGGGCACCTCACGTTCGGGCTCGGCAGCTACTTCGACGGCATCGACGTCGGCGAGGCCTGCGCGCACGAGTACGCGGACCAGGTGGCGGGGCTGCCGTTGCGGACGGCGGTGGGCGATCCGTGCGACCCGCGGCGGCGGCCGGTGAACGTCGCCATCAGCACGCTGACCCTGCGGCACGACGTGACGTCCGGGGAGGCGACGTTCTTCCTGCACTGGCGTGACCCGAAGCGGGTCGGGCACGCGGGCGGGATGTTCCAGGTGCTGCCGGTCGGGGTGTTCCAGGGAACGTCCGAGGCCGACTTCTCGTTGTGGCACTGCATGATCCGCGAGTTCGCCGAGGAGATGCTCGGGGCGGAGGAGATCGGATCGGTCGACTACGACGCGTGGCCGTTCGCGCGGCGGCTGACGGCGGCGGCGCGGGTGTACTACCTCGGGATGGGCGTGGACCCGTTGACGTTCGCCACGGACGTGCTGACGGTCGCGGTGATCGAGGCGGCGGAGTTCGACGCGTTGTTCGGGGACCTGGTGGCGCACAACGACGAGGGCCGGGTGTTGCGCGGGCTGGAGTTCACCGAGGAGAACGTCGAACGGTTCGTGAACCGCGAACCTACGCAGGCCGCCGGTGCCGCCGTGCTGTCGCTGGCGTGGCAGCACCGGGCGGCGCTGCTCAAGCCCTGAACGGGTTCGGCAGGTACGCCCAGGCTTTGGTTTCCGGCTCGAGGCGCATCAGCGTGAGAGGCTTGGCCGGCAGCGGGTCGTTCAGCAGCGCGTGCCGGTCAGGGGTGTCCGGGATCGCCTTGGCCACCACCGCCCACAGGTCGGCCGGGTCGGCGTCGAGGGTGTCGATCAGGCCGGTCAGCGCGGTCGCGAAGAACGTCGCGAACGTCTTGGCGCGCAACGCCTCCCGGTCCGCCTGCAGCCTCTCCGGCAGGCCGGGGCGCGGGCTGACCCGGATGTCGGCGAGATCGCGGTAGATCACCCGGCTCGGGCGGCCGTCGACCAGGCCGAGCACGAGGTTCTGCTCGTGCGCCTCCAACGCGACCCCTCGGGCGAGCAACGTCATCAGCGGCGGCACGGTCAGCTCGGCGAACTCCGCGAGCCACTCGACCGGGTCCGGTATGCGGTGGTTCCGCAGCGCGGCCAGAGGGAGCAGGGTTTCGCCGTCACGGGGCACAGGCTTGTCGCGCAGGATCACGCCGAGCCGGCGGTCCGGTTCGCCGTTGGTCAGCACGGCGGCGGATGCCCGGTTGTGCTGCAGTTCGATGCCCTCGACGGCGGAGCTCAGGAAGTCGGAGACGGTCGTGGCGGTCGCGATCGAGCCCGCCGAGATGTCCCGCACCGCCGAGGTGATCTGGGCGCTCAGCGTCGTCTTGACGTGCCAGGAACCGGTCGAGAGCGTGCGCAACGCCATCAGCGGGCTTGCGTCCATGGCGCCCGCGGTGGTGATGCCCAGCCGGGCCGCCTGCCAGGGGTGCACGGGCAGCAGGATCCGGTCGCCGTCGCGAAGATCCTCCGGCCAGTCGCCGAACGTCACGTGGTGTGCCGCCGGGTGCAACGCGAGTCGCACGATCGGGCGGTGTTCCGGGCCGTGCGCGAGGTGGTCTCCCGCGGTGAAACCCGTGCGATTGCGGCAACACGGGTGAAACGGGTGGCCGTCCACGACGCTCTGCTCGTGCTCCTCGAGCGTCCTCTCCAGGAATGGAGTGGTGAGCGGGCTGGTTGTGCGGGACAGGGCCAGTCCGGCCACGCTGTGGGCGACCTCGGCGATCAGGTTCTCCGAGCGGGGCCAGCGTTGTGCGGTGAGGAGGTCGACCGGGTGGTCGTAGGCGTCCGGGTCGGCGGTGACCTGCGGCAACGGTTCGAGCGCGAACGCCCGGCGCAGGCGCGCGAGGATCGCCGCACGGGCCCCCGGCAGCTCCGCGAGGAATCTTTCGGCGCGGTTTTCGTCGAGCGCGGCGAGGAAGTCGGACTCGATCGGCGTGTGCGTCAGAATGACTCGATCCTGACACACAGCCAGAGGGAAGCGGACACCGGTGGAAGCGATCACTGATCCCGACGGCATCACCTCGACGGCGCTGCTGAACTGCCTGCGCCGCGAGGTGGGGGAGTGGGCGGACGGCACGCTCCGGCTGCCCCGCACCGGCACGCTGCTGCGGGCGCGGGAGGGCCGCTGGTTGTCCGACCCCGAGGTGTTCACCGGTTCGTGGCAACCGTTGGCGTGGCACGAACTCGCTGTGCTCATCAGCAAGGAGCTCGGAGACCCGCCGGTGGGGTTCCTGGACGAGATCGCAGGCTCGCGGTCGGCCATCGCCGCCGTGCTGGACGTGCGCACCTCGCCGCCCGCCGATCTCTACCAGCGCTCCGAGCAGGCGCTGGTGGCCGGGCACCGGTACCACCCGGCGCCGAAGGGCCGCGGCGGGACGCCGGCGTCGGAGTGGCTGCCGTACTCGCCCGAGGTGCACGCGAGCTTCCCCTTGGCGCGGCTGGAAGGTGCGTTCGTCGACGACGGCGAGGTGCCGTTGCCCACCGGGGTGCTGCCCGCGCATCCGTGGCAGCTCTCGTTGCTGGGGCTCTCGGCCGAGGTGTCCGGTGGCGAGGTGTGGCCGACGTCGTCGGTGCGCACGGTCTACGACCCCGCCGCCGACCTGTTCTACAAGTTCAGCCTCGACGTGCAGATCACCAACGACGTGCGCCGGTTGTGGGCGCACGACCTGCGCTGGATTCCGCCGCTCGCGCGTCTGCTGAGACCGGTGTTCGCGGACATCTCCTCCGTGTTCCCCGGTGCCGCCTTCCTGATCGACCGCGGTTACCGGACCTCTCCCTCGTCGTTCGAGGGCCTCGCCGTCGTGGTGCGCGACGGCCTTCGGCAGCACGTGCTGCCCGGCGTGACCCCGTTGCTGGCGGCGGGGATCAGCGAGGGGTTCGACGGGAACCCGTTGGACGGCTTGGACTCCGACGGCGCGCTGCGGTGGTTCCGGCAGTACATCTCAGTGGTCGTGCCGCCGGTCCTGCACGCGTTCTTCGCCCACGGCGTGGTGATGGAGTGCCACCTGCAGAACGTGCTGGTCGGCGTGGACGGTGCCGGGCTGCCGGTGCAGGCGATCTTCCGCGACCCCGAGGGCATGCGGCTGCTGCCCCGGCACGCCGAGCTGCTGTCCTCAATGGACGGACTGGACGGGTCGCGCGGCGTGTCGGAGGCCAAGGGCTGGGAGCGGCTCCAGTACTGCCTGATCGTCAACCACCTGATCGAGATCGCCGGTGCGGTGCTGGAGCGGCACCCCGGGCTCGACGTGTGGGGCGAGGCGCGCGCTGTTTTCGTCGACTACGCACGTGATCACGGCTCGCCTGCGTTGCTCTCGTCGTTGCTGGCCGCGCCCGTTGTTCCGGCCAAGGCGAACTTGCTGCTGCGCTGGACGCGGGCGGAGGGGGCGGCGAGCCGGTACGTCGACTGCCCGAACCCGTTGTACCGGAACTAGCTCACGTCGTTGACACCGTTTTCATCGCGCCCCTAGCGTCATGGGACATGACACGTCTGCCGGCGTTGCTCCTGCCGTTGGTCCTGCTCTCGGCGATGTTCGTCGGTGTGCCTGCGGCTTCGGCCTACGTGCCACCGGTGACCCGCGCTTCCGTGAACCTCGAGGCGGGGTGGAAGTTCCTGCGCGCCGATGTTCAAGGGGCTGAAACGCCGGGGTTCAACGACGGGTCGTGGGCGCAGGTCACCGTGCCGCACACGTGGAACGCGACCGACGGCCAGGACGGCGGCGCGAACTACTACCGGGGAATCGGCTGGTACCGCAAGCACTTCACGCCGTCTTCGAGCTTGGCGGGACGACGGCTGTGGTTGCAGTTCGACGGGGTGAACCAGGTCGCGGACGTGTGGGTCAACGGGGTGAAGCTCGGGCAGCACCGCGGCGGGTTCGCCGGGTTCCGGTTCGACGCGACGGCCGCGCTGAAGCTGGGGCAGGACAACGTGATCGCGGTCAAGGCCGACAACGCGGCGAAGCCCGACATCGCCCCGATCTCGGCGGACTTCACGTTCTTCGGCGGCATCTACCGGGGTGTCTCGCTGACCGCGCTGGACCTGCTGGGCGTGCGCATGGGCGACTCCGGCGGGCCTGGTGTGTACCTGCGGCAACGGTCGCTGACCGACGCGTCGGCGACCGTCGAGGTGACCACGAAGGCCTGGAACAACAGGGCGTCCACCGCGCGGGTCAAGGTGCGCACGGTCGTCGCCGATCCCGCCGGGGTCGTGGTGGGGGAGGCCGTCACGGGTGTGCGTTCGGTCAACGCCGCCACCGGGTTCGACACCGTGCAGACCGTCACGATCGCGCGCCCGCACCGGTGGAACGGCAAGGCGGACCCGTACCTGTACCGGGCCAGCGTGGAGATCGTCGACGCCGACTCCGGTGCCGTGAAGGACGTCGTCACCGAGCCGTTGGGCCTGCGCACCACCGCCGTCGACGCGGCGACGGGCTTCTCGTTGAACGGCAAGTCGTTGCGGCTCAACGGGGTGAACGCGCACCAGGACCGGCTCGGCACCGGCTGGGCGCTGAAGCCCGCCGACGTGCGCCAGGACTTCGACCTGATGGACGAGATGGGCGTCAACGCGTTGCGCACCGCCCACTACCAGCAGGCCGAGCAGGTCTACGACCTCGCGGACGAGCGCGGGTACGTGGTGTGGACCGAGATCCCGCTGGTCAACGAGATCACCGACAGCGCGGCGTTCCGGGCCAACGCCCAGCAGCAGCTGCTGGAGATGATCCGGCAGAACTTCAACCACCCGTCGATCGCGTTCTGGGGCATCGGCAACGAGCAGAAGACCAGCAACACCGCCACCAACAACCTGTTGCGCGACCTGGCGGCCTCGGTGCGCGCGGAGGACTCCGGCCGGCTCTCGACGTACGCGAGCCACATCGGCGACCTGGACCCGGTGTCGTCGCACGCGGATCTGGCCGCCTACAACAAGTACTACGGCTGGTACGACACCAGCAGCACCGGCCCCGGCGGCTGGGCCGACCGCCTGCACGCCCGCGACCCCGGCCGCAGGATCGCGCTGAGCGAGTACGGCGCCGGCGGCAGCGTGGTGCAGCACGAGGAGAACCCGCGCCCGCCCGTGACGACCTCGCGCTGGCACCCGGAGGAGTACCAGACCCTCGTGCACGAGAACCACTGGGCGGACATCAAGACGCGGCCGTTCCTGTGGGGCACGTTCGTGTGGAACATGTTCGACTTCGCCGTCGACAGCCGGTCCGAGGGCGACACCCTGGGGCGCAACGACAAGGGCCTCGTCACCTACGACCGCGCGGTGCGCAAGGACGCGTTCTGGTTCTACAAGTCGCAGTGGACCGACACGCCGTTCGTGCACCTGAACAGCGCCCGCTGGACCCAGCGCACCGCCGCCGCGACCACGGTTCGGGCGTACGGCACGGTTTCCGACGTGCAGCTGATCCTGAACGGGGTCGCCATGCCGAAACCGCCCGCCGCTGACCGCACCTACACGTGGCCGATCACGTTGCGGCCGGGCACCAACACCGTGACGATCACGGGGACGCGCGATGGCCGTGCCTACACCGACACGGCCACCTGGACGCTCGGCTAGCTGTAGTGCCCTGAGAGGTTAGGAACGCGGCTGGCGGGTGGCTTGCCTGCGAGTGCGGTGTGACCGCGGTGGTGATTGTAGAGATGCAACCACCGCGGGAGCGCTTCGCGGCGTTCGTTCTCGGTGCGGTAGGGGCGGGCGTAGGCCCATTCGTCGAGCAGGGTGCGGTTGAAGCGTTCGACTTTGCCGTTGGTCTGTGGCCGGCGTGGTCGTGTGCGTTTGTGGGTGATCCCGGCTGTGGTGAGGGCGTCGTGCCAGAGCCGGGATCGGTAGCAGGATTCGTTGTCGGTAAGAACTCGATGAACGGTGATCCCGTTGGTGTGAAAGAAAGTCTGCGCGCGTGACCAGAACGCGATGGCGGTTTCCTTGGTCTCGTCGGTGAGGATCTCGGTGTAGGCGAGGCGGCTGTGGTCGTCGACGGCGTTGTGCAGGTAGCTGTAGCCGAGGTTGGCGCGGCTGCTGTTCCTGCGTGGCCGGGCGGGATCGCGGTGGGCGGAGCTGTTGCGTGTGCCGATGGTCCGGCCGTGGACTTTGTGGCCGCCGCCGTCGGGGATGTTGCCCAGTTTCTTGATGTCGACGTGCACGAGATCGCCAGGGGCGGCGTGCTCGTAGCGGCGGATGGGCTGGCCGGTGGCCCGGTCCAGGTGCCGCAGCCGGGCCAGTTGGTAGCGGCGCAGGACGCGGTGCACGGTCGATGGGTTCAGGTCGAGCAGGTAGGCGATGCGGGCGGGTCCCCACCGCCGGTCCAGTCTGACCTTGATGATCCGGCGTTCCTGGCGGGTGTGGGTGCGAGCAGGGCTGGAATGCGGGCGTGAGGATCGGTCGGCCATGCCCGCGAGGCCTTCGGCGCGGTAGCGGTCGGCCCAGCGTTTCGCGGTGCTGACCGAGACCTGGAACCGCTCTGCGGCTCGTCGAAGCGGCCATCCGTCATCGACGACACACCGGGCCAGGCGCAGCCGGCCCAGCTCGGTCAGCGGTGCGTTAGCGTGAGTAATCGAGGGCCTCCTGGCTAGCCGGTGCAGATGTCGCAATCCACACCGAACCCGGAGGCCCTCCCTCATTCCAAGATCATCCGATCACGTGTCGGACCGTTCGCAACGTCTCGGGTCAGTACAGCTAGCCGTTGTACGCGGAGAAGATCTTGGCGAACTCGTAGGGCTGCTGCGGGATGTTGTTGCAGCGGTACAACGCGCCGGTGCACGCGTTGGCGTCGCGGCCCTGCTCCCAGAACGACAGCATGCCGAGGTGCACCGAGGACGCGAAGGTCACCAGCGCCCGCGCGTCCTTCTGGTAGAAGATCTCGTTCTGCGAGTCGTTCACGCCGAGCATCGGCGTGACGCCGACCTTCTTCCACGCGGCCGCGTCCGTCAGCCCGTACACCGACTTGACCTGGGCCTGCGTGGCCTTCGCCGCGGCGATCGCCCGCGCGCCCTGGTCGGCCGGACCCATGTAGTAGTCCATGGCCATCACGTTGACGAGGTCGAGGTTCACGCCGGCGTTCTTGGCCGACCGCACCACGTTCAGGCCGTCCGCGGTGAGCCCGGACGGCAGCACCGGCAGCGTCAGCGAGATCTTCAAGCCTGGGTTGCGGTCCTGCAGGATCTTCAACGCCTGCGAGCGCCGCGCGATCGTCGTCGGGTCGGCCACCGCCGCCCCCTCGATGTCGAAGTCGGCGTACTTGAGCGAGTACGCCTTCACCACGGCGTCGTACTCGTTGGCCAAAGCCGTTGGCGTGGTGCAGTAGTAGGCGAGCTCGATGCCGGAGGCACCGCCGAAGGAGATCTTCACGTCACCGCCGGCCGCGCGCAGCTTCTGGATCTCCTCCTTCTGCCACCCCGCCCGCGGGTCGTAGGCGCCGAACCAGCTCGCCTTGCACCCGTACGACGTGACGAACCCGAGCGTGAAGCTCTTCACGCCACCCTTCTTCGCCATGTCCGACAACACGGGCGTCGGCCACGCCCCCATGTCCACGTAGGGGGCGACCGACGACACCGTCGCCGCCTGAGCCACCGCCACGGGCAGCACCGCCGCCGCGACGATGGCGGCCAAACCCAGTTTCACCAGTCTGTTCAGCATGACGAACTCCTCGGGCCAAGGGGTCGCGGCGGCTGATTATTGGTATAGACCAGAGCGCGCGCATTGGCCAGACCGCGGACCGTTCCCGGTCGCCCCGGGGCGAAGCTCGTGTCAGATACGGGGGCAAACCCTGACAAATCCTCAGTCGGCGTCGAGCACGAGCGGCGCCCACGACTCCGCGCCGGTGCGCCCATGTCCGGGATCCACCCCGATGAACATCCGGCCGTTCACCCGCACCCGGACGTGCCGGGCCCGCCAGTCCGCCGTCGCCCGCTGCCGGATCCGCCCGTCGCACGTCCACCGCTGATCCCCGAAGTGCACGACCGTGGAGTGCCCGTGAATCTGCCCGAACGGCACGATTCCCTCGTACCGCATCCACGGCTCGTGCAACGCCGCTCCGGACTCAGCCCACAACGGCCCGGTGCGCGGATCACGCCCGTGCGCACCCATCCGCCAGATGACCTCGGGCCGTTCGTTGAGCAGCGCAGCCGCCTCCACCGCAGCCCCAGGCTCACCCAACTCCTGCCACACGGCCAACGTCACCCCGGCGTGCGTGAGCAGGAACTCCTCACCACCGACCGTGACCGCCGCCGCCACCCGCATCCGCCCGTCTCGCCACCACTCCCGCAACACGGCGACACCCTCCGCCGGCAACGGGTCCGGCCAGAACACCTCCTGGCCCTCCAGGTACTGCGCCTCGTGGTTGCCGACGAGCTGCACCCAGCCCGGCCCGAGGCGTTCCGCCACGACCTCCAGCACCCCCATGCTGTCCGGCCCGCGATCCACCAGGTCGCCGACCTGGATCACGACCCCGCCGTCCAGCCCGGCCAGGGCCCGCCGCAACTGGCCGGCATGCCCGCCCACGTCCCCGATGACAGCCACCCCGGCCATGTCCACCCCCTGCGCACGACGCTACCCGCGCCTGAGCGCCGGACCGCGTGTAACGATCGTTTGGGGGTGTGGCGACAACAGGAGCATGGTCAGGCTCAACGTCGCCTCCACGTGCGTCGGCACCTCGGCGCTGGGGCCGGGGTTCCGGTCCGTCGTGTGGGTGCAGGGATGTCCGTTCCGGTGCAGGGGGTGCGTGGCGCCGGAGTGGATTCCCGACGTGCCCGCGCGGCTGGTCGGCGTCGAGGAGCTGGCCGCCGAGCTGCTGGCGGACGACCGGGTGGACGGCCTCACGTTCAGCGGAGGCGAGCCCATGGCCCAGGCAGGGGGACTCGCCGAGCTGGCTCGGGAGGTGCGGCGGACGCGGGACGTGTCGATCGTCTGCTTCACCGGGTTCACCCTGGACCGGTTGCGGGACAACGGGATGCCGGGCACGGCCGACCTGCTGTCCGAAGTGGACGTGCTGATCGACGGCCAGTACGTGCGCGAGCGCGACGACGGGCTCGGGTTGCGGGGCAGTGCGAACCAGGTCGTGCACCACCTGACCGGACGGCTCGCGGACGCCGGCTACGACTTCGAACACCGGGAGCGGACCACCGAGGTGAGGGTGGGGGAGCGGGAGGTCTCGCTCGTCGGCGTGCCCACGGCCGACCTGCTGGTGCGGCTGGCCCCGGTGCTGGGAGGACCTGGCAGGGCAGGCCGGCCGCCTCGCGATTGACGTGCGCGCCCCTTTTCCGGACGGGTGCGAATACCGGACCGGGTGTCATCGTGCGCCGCGAATAACGCGAGTCCCGTCGACGGTGTGCGGTCACCGTGCCATACTTCGCCTCCGCCGAACACGAAGGTGATCGCCATGGCCGAATCGGAGAGCGGATTTTCCGGTGCCCGACCTGCTCGCGTTCCCTCCTGTTGCGGAAACCGAGACCGGAAAGTGATATGAGCGACGGGCTCTCGCCGGAGGAGATCGGGCATCTCGCGCGCTTGTACTGGTCGGTGGAAGCAGCGCTGGACGTTCTCGTGGAAAGCGGTATGCCACACGAGCTGGTATCCGCTGTTTCTCATGACGATGACGTCCTGACGTTCTGGGAAGAGGTGTCGGACCTGCTGGAAGACGGCGTGATCCAGGCCGGGCGGGCCCGGTTGCTGGACGTCGTGCGCCGCCGCTACCCCGGGAACGCGCTCTTCTCCGAACGGTCGCCGGAACCGTCGACGATCTACCGGTCGGAACGCGACATCTACGTCATCAAGGAGATCAGAGGCGACCTCCACGTCAGTCAGGGCCCAGGAGAGCTGCCAGGGCCACAGGCTGCGGAAAGGGTTCTCACCAGCGTTTTCTTCGTCGGCGCCAGCCCGTTCGACATCGACCTCGGCCGGTTGCGGGCCGACCGCGAGTTCCTCTCGATCCAGCGCGAGGAACGGCCCGGTGTGCTGCGAGCGGTGAGCCGGACCGCCACGAACGTCACCGATCTCGCGGCCCTGCTGGAGGAACGCCCGGACGTCCTGCACCTCGCCTGCCGGGCCTCGGACGGCGTGCTCCGGTTCGAAGACCCGCACGGTGGTCCGCACCTCGTTCCGGCGGAGGCGCTGGCCCGCAGGTTGCGCGGCTATCACGACCACGCCGATTTCACCCTTTCGGGCCTTGTCCTTTCCGCAGGCCGCAGCGCGGAGTTCGCGAACCTGTTCGACGGACTCGTACAAACCGTTGTCACGTGGAATAACGACCTCGACGATGAGTGCGCTGTCGCGTTCTCCGCCGCTATGTACAAGCACCTGGTGCAAAGCTCGGTGCGGTCACTCGGTGCGGCCGCCAGAGTGGCGGCGGAAGAGGTCGGCGGCGAAGACGCGGAATGCCGGAACCTCCCCGAACAGCTGTACGTGCGATCGATGTAACGAATCCCCGCTCTTCGCTGACAAGACGGGTGCTTGTTCCCGTGGTGTGCGTCTAGGGGTGGCTCGATGAGCGGAAGAAAACGCATTTACGTCGACGAAGGCGAATGGAATCGGCTGCGGCAGGAAGCGGGCAAGCTCGCGGAGCTCAAGCGCGACGTGCCGAAGATGGTGGAGCGGATCCGCGCGCAGACCCAGGCCGACATCGAGACGTCGATGCGCGAGGTCGACCAGCGGCACGCCCGGTTCGAACAGACGATGGCGCAGCTGAGCGAGCACACCCGCGAGGTCGAGCGCGAGACGGCGCGGCGCCTGCGGGAGAGCAACGAGAGCCTGCACCGCGAGATCGCCGCGCAGGGCGAGCAGCTGCGGACCGAGACGTCGGAGGCGTTGCGGCGGCAGCAGGAGACGCTGACCAAGGCGATCGACCGCGAACGCCAGGAGCGCGAGCGCAAGCAGGCCGAGATCGGCGCGAAGGTCGACGCGTTGCGCGCCGACCAGGACCGCGCGGAACGGATCGCCCGCGAGTACGCGGCGGACGCCCAGCTGTTGCGCGACCAGGTGGCGCAGTACCCGCACGAGCGGTACCTGCCGAACCGCCTCGCTCCGCTGGAGGCCAGGCTGTCCACTCTGGTGTCCAACGTGCACAGCGGGCTCGGCGCGCACAGCCTGAGCGCGGCGCAGGAGCTCGTCCAGTCGTTCAGCGAGCTGCGGCTCGACCTCGAACGCCTCGACCAGGAGTGGCGGGCGTGCCGGATGGCCGCCGAACGCGACCTCGTCCGGCTGCGCGAGCTCATGAGCCAGAACGAGAAGATCGACCTCAGGGGCCGGCTGCCGGAGGGTTCGCCGAGCGACCTGCCGGACGTCGACCACTGGTCGCGCGGCGCGTTGTCGCGGCTCTCGGCCGAGGTCGACTCGCTGCTCGCCCAGGTCCGCGACGACGCCCAGCCGATGACCACGGAGGCGTTGCTCGCCGTCGTCGACACCGTGCCCGACTACGAGCAGCGGCTGGAGACCGTGGTGACGCAGGCGGTCACGGCGATGCAGGCCGCGCAGCTGCGCACCAACCTGGCCGAGCTGATCGCCGACGCGCTCGATCACCACCACCACTACCAGGTCACCACGGCGGGGTTCGCGAGCGAGGACCAGCGCGAGGCGTTCCTCGCGAAGTCCGTGCACCACGTGAGCGGCAGCGAGATCGTGATCGAGGTCGAGCCCGGCGAGCGCGTCGACGGCCCGCCGTTGGTGCGGCTGCACAACTTCGACGCGGACGGCGCCTCGGAGGCGGAACGGGCCGCGCGCACCCGGTCGATCCACCGCAACGTGCTGGACCACAGCGGGATCGACCTGCGCGCGACCGAGGAGTACGCGGAGCCCGACGAGCGCAAGCGCGACATCGAACCGATCATCGCGGGCGGCGGCCAGGCGGCGCACCGGCCCCGGCCGGAACACGGCCAGGTCCGCGAGCGCGGCTGACGGAGATCCCGATGACGACAGCCCTCGCCGGTGTCACGCCGGTGCGGCTCACCGGCGGGCGCGCACCGCGTCCCGGTGAGCCGCTGTGGATCCTGCACGGCCCCGGCGTCGACGACCGGTTCGCAGGCGAGGACCTGCACGTCCGCTCGGCCGAGGAGGTGCTGTGGGAGGTGCTGCACGCGGCGGGTTACGAGCGGATCGTGTTCAGCGCCTACCGCGACGCCGTCTACTTCCGCGACGAGACCTCGCGGAACCTGACCCGCGCCCCCGGAACGGCCGAGCCGGAACCCAGGCGCCGCAACGCCATGCGCCGCTTCAGCGGCCCGTTCGGCGACATGATGCTGCTGTCCGAACCCCCGGCGCGACCACGTCGCCCGGCCGCCGCCACCGACACCGAACGGCTGCGGATGCTCGACGGGATCATGGTCGACGCCGCGGTCTCCAGCGCCGTCGTCGTGCCGAACGCCGAGACGTGGCTCGAGAACATCCAGGCCGACATGCGCCGCCCGTTCGCCGAGATGCTCGGCCGCTGGAGCGCGGGCGGTGCGGGCGGCGACAACGTGTGCGTGCTGCTGTTCAGCCAGCCCGACCTCACCGAGATCGTGAACTTCGTGCGCGGCCAGCGTTATCTGCCGCAGCTCACCGACAAGCTCGCCGCGCTCGCGACCCGCCGGTCCGGCCGGGCGGTGGGACACCTCGGTTTCCCGGAGGAGGCGGAACTGGCCGCGCTCGTGCACGGCACGCGGTTGCGGCACGGCCTGCGGATCGCCGACTGGACCGAGCTGCCGCACCTGCTGCGGGTGATGGCCGCGCAGGAGATCCCGGTCAAGACGTGGGAACGGCTGCTGCGGCGCCTCGCCGGCCGGGCGGAGCTGTCGGTCGAGGTGTTGCGGGAGCAGGGCATGGCGGAGGTCGCGGTGGCCGACGCCAGGGACGTCTGGCGCAGGCTCGACGAGATGGTCGGCATGACCGCGGTGAAGGCGTTCCTGACCCGGCACCGGCACGTCCTGGAGGCGGCGCAGGCGTTGCGGGCGCGCGGCCTCGACGCCGACGCCGAACCCGCCGCGCTGCACCTCACGTTCACCGGCAACCCCGGCACCGGCAAGACCGTGGTGGCGCGCATGGTCGGCGAGCTGTACCGGGACCTGGGACTGCTGCGGCGCGGGCACGTCGTCGAGGCGAAGGTCGAGGACCTCGTGTCACCGCACGGCGACACGGCCAGGCTGACGTCCGCACGGGTGCAGGCCGCGCTCGACGGCGTGCTGTTCATCGACGAGGCGTACCGGCTGAGCGAGGACCCGCTCGGTCTCGGCACGCAGGCGATCGACGTGCTGCTGACCGAGATGGAGAACCACCGCGACCGGCTCGTCGTGATCATCGCCGGGTACGCCGGCCGCATCGACGACTTCCTCGCGACGAACCAGGGCCTGTCCGGCCGCTTCCCGCGCGGCAACCGCCTGACGTTCCCCGACTACACCCCGCCGGAGCTGCACGAGATCGTGCTCGGCCAGCTCCGCAGGCAGGGGCTGACCTGCGCGGACGACCTCGTCACCGCGTTGCGCACGGTCACGGAGGCCTTGTACCGCACCAGATCCGCGGACTTCGCCAACGCGCGGACCATGCGCGAGCTGGCGGCGGAGATCAGGACGGGCTGGGCGAGCCGCACCAGGCTGACCCGCGACGGCGAGATCACCCCGGCGACGGCCGAGGACGTGCCGGAGCACTACCGCGGCTACCTCGCCGAGCAGAAGCCGCTCGACGAGGTGCTGGCCGAGCTGGACCGGCTGACCGGTCTGCAGGCGGTCAAGGACACGGTGCGCGAGCTCGCCGCCGTCCTGGAGCTGCGCCGGCTCCAGGAGTCCGGCCCGAGCCACGTGGCCGCGCCGCACCTGCTGTTCCTGGGCTCACCAGGCACCGGCAAGACGACGGTGGCGAAGCTGATGGGCAAGGCGTTCGCCGCGCTCGGACTGCTCTACAGCGGCCACGTCGTCGTGACGACCAGGGCCGACCTCGTGGGCGAGTACGTCGGCCAGACCGCGCCGAAGACCAGGGCGAAGGTGCTGGAGGCGCTCGACGGCGTGCTGCTGATCGACGAGGCGTACGAACTCGCGGGCGAGGGCAACGACTTCGGCTCCGAGGCGGTCGCCGAGCTGATCACGCTGATGGAGACCCACCGCGGCCGGCTCGTCGTGATCGCCGCGGGCTACCCGGAGCGGATGGACGAGTTCGTCCGCAGCAACTCGGGCGTCCTCTCGCGGGCGGAACGCCTCTACTTCGCCGACTACTCGCTGCCGGAGCTGCGGAAGATCTTCGTCGACATGGTCGAGGAGATGGGCTGGACCTGCGACCCGACCGTGCCCGCGCGGGTGGTGCGCTGGCTCGAGCACAACCGCAGCGAGATGGCGCGCCAGGGCAGGGAGTTCGCGAACGCCCGCACGGTGCGCAACCTCGTCGCGACGATGGAACGGCGGCTCGCCGTCCGCGTGCTCAAGCTGCCGGCCGCCGAACGCCTCGCGCAGGCCCGCCACCTCGTCGCCCACGACGTGCCCGAACCGGAGACGTCATGACCACGGCCCTCACCTGCCCGGTCTGCGCGCACGACGTGCCGCCCGGTCCGTCCTGCGCCCGGTGCGACTGGGCGCTGTCCGGCGGCCCGTGGCTCGACGTCGACGCCCACGCCCGTCGCGTCGAGTTCCACGCCGCGCTGACCGCCGCGCGGCGGGCGTTCGACGTGAACGCCGCCGTGCTGGCGGCCGGTGGCGACCGGGAACTGCTCCGGCGCGTGCTGACGCACGTGCGAGGTGGTGCGCCGGAGGACGCGGTGCGGGCCGAACCGGCCGCGCACCGCACCGAGCCGTTGGCCGCGGTCGGTGCCCTCGCGATGGATCTCGTGGCGCGGCAAGGGGAACTGGCGGTGGTGGACGTCCGGCTGGACGGCGTCGCGGTCGCGCGGATCGACGTCAAGGAACGGTACGTGCCCGCCCTGACCGGTGCCGTGCGGCTGCACACCTGGCGCGACCTGATGCCGGCGCTGCCGCAGGACCCCGACGAGCTCGCGCTCGTGCTGGCCGGCGGGGTCGGCCGGGACCAGCGCCGGGAACCGGTGGAGCTCGCGGGTCCGGCGCTGGGCTCGAACGTCCTGGTGCTGCACCGGTTGCCGGGCCTGCCCATCCCGGACGAGTTCGTGTCGCGGTTCTCCTGCGTGCGGCTGGTGGCGCGCGACGAACCCGCCCTCACCGCGTCCGTCGTGGCCTCGTGGGTGGAGCGGGCGCCCCTGCGGCACGACGTGAGCCTCGTGCTGGTCGACGTGGACGCCCAGGGCGGCACCCGGCCGGTGACCAGAACCCTGTTCACCGCAGGCACTTCCGCCGTGCACGTGCCGGTGGCGAAGCTGACGGTGGGCGCCCCGGCGGGCGGCAGGGAGCCGGTCGTGCTGGCCGTCGTCAGCGGCCCGGCGGGCACCCCGCCCCGCCAGTGCGTGCCGATCTCGGTGGCGCGCTGCGAACTCAGGCCGTCGCAGCCGCACGAGCTGGAGTTCCGGCTCGACGGCCCCGGCGAGGTCACCCTGGTGCGGCCGGGCGGCAGTCCCGACGACACCACGGCGGCACGCTGGCCGGAGCTGCTCGACGACGTGCCGGCGCGCTACCTGAGCGATGCCGACGCGCTCGACCTCGTCGTCGCGGTCGAGCTGGGAGGCAGCGCGAAGTCCGTGGAACCCAGGCGAAAGCTGGCCGTGGACGTGCTCGCGCACTTGGCCGTCCACCACCCCGAACCGGAGTCCGTGCGGGTCGTCGTCGTCGGCTACGACGACCACCTGCGCACCCGGACCGTGCTCAGGACGACGCGCGGGTTCGTCGCGCTGCGGGACGCCGAGGACTTCACGGCCTCGTTGCCGCACAGCGAGCCGATCGAACCGAAAGGCGCGCCGATCGAGGACGTGCTCGCCGCGGCCTGCGGCCTGAAGTGGCGACCGCTGCCTGCCGCCCGCCGGCTGCTGGTGATCGGCAGCAGGCCACCGCACCCTGCCGTGGACGCCGCGATCGGCCGGTGCCCGCAGCGGCACGACTGGCGCTATCTGGTGCAGCAGCTCGACTCCCGCCACGTCGCGCACGCCGCGGTGTGGGACCGCCCCTCTTGGGCCGAGCGCCCCAACGACGAGGCCAGGCTCGCGACGCAGGCCTGGCACGCGCTGGCAGGCCCACGACGACCCATGTTGCTGAGCGGTGTCGACGCGGCGTTCGTCGTCAAGGAGGCCAAGGCCCTTCGCGACGCCGCGCCGCAGGCACCCCTGCTCTTCCCTCTCGTGCTCAAGAACTGAGGAGACCCATGACCACGCCGCAGAACAACCGACCCGCGCCGCCGACGCAGCTGCGGCTCGGCTTGTGGGGGCCGCCGGGCAGTGGCAAGACCACCTACCTGGCCGCGTTGAAGCTCGCGACGATGCGCCGCGCCGAGGGAGTCGGCAACTGGATCATGAGCGGCCTGGACGACGAGTCGACGAGGTTCCTCCAGGACTCGACCGACCAGCTGACCCACCAGCGCAGCTTCCCGACCGCGACGACCACCGACAAGAGCATGCTGTTCCGCTTCACCGGCGAGCGGGAGGTGACGCGCCGCAACCGGTTCGGCCGCAAGGTCGTGGAGATGGAGCCCATCTCGTTCGAGCTCGACGTGCTCGACGTGCCCGGCCGCCGCTACGACAGCGACCGCCCGGCCCCCGACCGGCCGCAGGAGCGGGAGCAGGACCTCGACTTCGGCGGTGAGGACCTCGCGGGGACGCAGACCAGGCTCGCGGAGCCCATGTCCTCGGTGGAGCAGGAGAACCAGCTGCTGGACCACCTGCAGATGTGCCACGGCATCGTCTACCTCTTCGACCCGGAGCGCGACTCCACGGAGCACGACGCGTTCCGCTTCTTCCACCCGGTGCTGGACAAGCTCACCGAGCGGGTGATGAGCCAGGTCCACTTCAACGGCGCACGGCTGCCGCACCACGTGGCCGTCTGCGTGACGAAGTTCGACCAGCCGAACATCTACCGGCAGGCTCAGCTCAAGGGCTACACCCTGATGGACGGCGAACCGCCGTACCTGCCGCGCGTGCCCAACGACAGCGCGGCCGAGTTCTTCGCGATGCTGTGCGCCGACCCGCTGAGCAACACCGACCTGGTGGAGAAGGGCCTGCGGCAGTACTTCAGCACCCTCAACTACTTCATCACCTCGTCCATCGGGTTCTACGTGGCCGGCAACAGGTTCCGGGCCCAGGACTCGCTGAACGTCGAGCGGGTCAGCGCCGGCAAGGACGGGTTCCGGATCAAGGGCAGGGTCTACCCGATCAACGTGCTGGAACCGTTGCTGTGGCTCTACCAGAGCATCCTGCCGGCGCGGCCGTGAGCGGCGTGCGGGCCGGGTGGGCGCTGGTCGGCAAGCGTCCCGGCAGCTACGAGGACTACGCGGTGCTCGCCGCGAGCCGCGAGCCGTTCACGCACAGCAGCCTCCGGCAGATCGTGATCGACCGGGAGCCGGCGAGCCAGCCCACGGTGCAGGAGACCGGTCCCGGCGCGATGCCGCGGGCGTGGTTCTCGACCGTGAACGTCGAGAGCGGCAGGTACGTCTGCCTGACGATCAGCGAGTGGTCGGACGACCTGGACGCGATCAACCGGCCGATCCTGATCTCACGGTTCTACTGCGTGCGGGCAGACGACCTGATCGCGTCCGGACTGTCCTATGTGGATCTCTACCGGGCCGCGCTGGGCACCCCGCTGACGGAGGACCTGCCGGACGGCCCGGTGCGGCTGGACCTGAGACCGGAGAGACGGGAGCCGAGACTTTCCGACGGGCACGCCATGGCCGCGGCGGCGGGTCTGCTGGAGCAGCGGGTGGGGCTGATCAACGGGCCGGTGGCGCTCGAGGAGCGGATCGCGTTGCTGGACGACGTGATGGCGTTCCTGCCCGCGGGAGCGAAGGCCTGGACCTCGGCGGGCGGGTGGACGGACGCCGCGTCGCGGTTCCCGTTGCGGCTCGCGTTCACCGCCCAGGTGCCGGAGAACGCGCTGGCGGTCAACCTCCGGGGCACCGCTCCCGTGGTGGACAACGCGTACGGCGAGCAGCTCGAGATCCTGGCCGGGCGGCACGGCGCGGACAAGGTGCGTGCGCACCTGGCGAAGCTGGGAGACGTCCGCACGCCTGACGCGGAACAGGTGCTCATCGCGTTGCAGGACTTGGACCAGGAACACGTGCTCCTCACCGCCGCGTTCAACGGCAACCTCCAGCCGGGGAACGTGCGCAAACTCGGGGCGGCCAGGTTTCGCGCGATGGACGAAGGCCACCGCGAGACGGTGCTGGCGAGCTACCTGGAGGTGGCTGCGGCGCAGGACCTGAACCTCGACCGCGTGATCCTGGCCGAGAACTGGCGGCGGTCGCTCGACAAGGGGCTGGAGGACCTGGTCCGGCAACGGGTGTCGCGGCGCACCTGGTCGGTGGCCGACCTGCTGGTGGCCGCCGAGATCGCCGCCGAGGTCGGCGCGAGGCACAGCTTCGCGGGCGCGGTGCGGTCGTGCGCGAGCGAACGCGGGTCCACCACGTTGTGCGGGGTGGTGACGCGGCTGGCGGAGGACGACGGCTGGAGCGACGTGCTCGCACCGGTGGTCGCGCAGTCCGAGCAGCTCGCGGTCGCGGTCCTGCGGGTGGCGCTGCCCAGCGGCACCCCGGTGAGCCCGAGGCTGCTGGAGCGGCTCGAAGAGCACCCGAACAGCAGCTGGGACCGTCTCGCCAGGCCGTTCCTGCGGGCAGAGCAGGCGAGCGAGCAGCAGTTCAACGAGCTGCACTCGGTCGATCCCGACGCCATCGCCGACGTGGTCTACCACGCGCACCGCAACGCCGAACCCACCTGGCGGGCGCGGGTGGTGTCGTGGTTCTTCGACCTGGTCCGGCGCAGCGTCGACCTGGTGAAGTCGTGGGTCGACCTGTTGCGGGACGGGCTCGAACCGATGGAACCGGGGGAGCGGGGACGGGCGGACTTCGAGCTGTGCCGCCGGGGCAAGCCGCCGGGCAGGGACTTCGGCCGGGCGGGCAGGGCGTACTGGGACGGCCTGGCCGAGGCCGCTCGGGACGCCGTGCTCGACGACCGGCAGCGCAGAGCGCTCGGGGACGCGATCGCGGCCGCACTGGGGCAGGACTGGGGCGCGGAGAACGGCCGCTTCTTCGACACCATGTCGGGGCTGTGGCGGCTGTCCACCGAGGCGGGCGGTTCCGAGGTGCTGACCGCCGCGTTGCTCAACTCGATCGGCCGGCAGGTGCGCGGGGTGCCGGACCGGCTGGGCGACGAGCGCCTGACCGACTGGCTGCCGTTCTTCGAGCTGGACCCCGAGCTGCACACCCTGGTGCTCATGGCGCAGCTGCGCAGGGTGAAGGGGAACGCCGCGCCCGCGTACGTCGCCGTGCTCGTGGCGAAGCTCGTGCACCGGAAGGTGGTGAGCGTCAACGACGTGGTGGAGGTGCTCAGCCACCGGTGGTGCCCGGCGCCGTACGGCTGGGTGGAGTTCCTGAGCGTGCTGAACGCGAGGCTCGCCGGGATGGGCGACTTCACCGGGCCGCTGGTCTGCGCCAAGTTCGTCCACTCGTTGATGCACGGGGACTTCGGCGAGGACGCGCGGCAGGCCGCCATCGGGAAGCTGCCGGGATACATGATGCAGCAGGGATATCTCACGGTGGAGGTGTTCCGCGAGGCCTACCGGACGACCCAGGTGCCCGCCCGCAGCGAGGAGCTGACCGTCTACCTGGAGCACCTGGTGTCGCGGATCAGGGACGTCCTGCCGAAGGGCCTGTTCGGCCGGATCTTCGGCCGGGGTGAGGGTTCGCGGTGAACGCCGAGATCGGGATCGACATCGGGTCCGCGCGCACGAAGGTGGCGTGCGGTGACCGGGTGTGGCACGGGCCGTCCGGCGCGGACGTGGCCGCGTTGCTGCGCGAGGTGGTGCTGCGGGACTGCGGGGTGCGCCCAGACGGTGTGACGGCGGTCGTGGCGGTGCCCGACGGCTGGACCACGCCGGGCGCCGACGGCACCTGGACCGAGGTGGTCGAGCACACCTCGCAGGGTGTCGCGCTGACGCGGCTTCTCGTGGAACGGGCCGGGTTCGGCTCGGTGCGGCTCGTGCCGGCGTCGCAGTGCGTGGTGGCGGCCCACGGCGAGGCGTCGGGGTGCGTGCTGGTGTGCGACGTCGGGGCGAGTGCCGTGACGGCCGCGGTTTATGCCTGTGAGGCGACGACTTCGCGGCTGCTCGACAGCGAGACGGCCGCGTCGGAGGTGCGGGAGTCGTTGCGGCGCGCGGCCGGGATCGACCAGGCCGGGCTCGCGGCGTTCGACGAACACCGTTGTGTGGCAGCGGAACGCGCTGTGGCGGTGCTGGAGCGGGCGCGCACGCACGAACGTTATCTCGGCACGCCGGTGTACCTGCCCGGCGTGACGGCGGAGGTGGTGCTGGCCGCGCTCCGTCCACTCGCGACACTCGCGGCCGCGGTCGTGGCGCGGGTGCTGGAACGGGTCGGCGACCCGGTCGCGCACGTGCTGCTGACCGGGGGCAACGTGCTCGGCCCCGTCGAGGACGCGGTCCGGGAGGCGGTGCCGGCTCCGGTGCGCGTGCTCGCGCCGGACCAGGCGGCCCGTGGCGCGTGGCGGATCGCGGCCGGCCGGGCGACCGCGCTCGACGGGTACCCGCACGAGCTGGGCATCGGCGTGCGGCGGATCGTCGGCGGCCTGCTGGAGTCCACGACTGTGCCGGTCGGCGGACGGGCACCGGTCACCGTCGAGGTCGAGTCCGACCACAGTGGACTCGTGCCCGTGCGGGTGCGGATCGACCGCCAGGGGCCGTGGCGCGAGGCAGGGCAGACCGAACCCGTGCGGGTGCCGCGCGGCACCTACCACGTCACGGCGCTCGGCCGCAGGGGCGGACTGGGCGCCGTGCTGCTGCGTCCCGCAGGGGCGGGCGCCGACATCGTGTTGCCGTTGGG
Organism: Lentzea sp. CA-135723; assembly: GCF_050936595.1. Taxonomy (NCBI): domain Bacteria; kingdom Bacillati; phylum Actinomycetota; class Actinomycetes; order Pseudonocardiales; family Pseudonocardiaceae; genus Lentzea; species Lentzea sp. CA-135723. The sequence continues at coordinate 610,879 of NZ_JBNJMK010000002.1, forward strand.
CGCCGAGGCAGGGCCCGCGATCGACGGCACGACCTGAAGAGGGGCTGGCAGTGAACGACGACCCACGAGCCGCACTGCTCGCGGCGGCCGAAGGTGACGACGGGCCGCGCACGGCGTTGCTGGTGCTGCGCCACGCACTCGCGTGGTCGGCGCGCGCGGTGGCGTCCGCCCAGCCGCGAGAGCACACCGATCCCGCCGCGATCGAGCTGGTGATCGTGCTCGATGACGCCCTGTCCCAGGTGGACTCGCTGGTGGAACACGTGGTGGCGGTGGCGGAGGCCGGGGTCGCCGGTGTGCCCGTCACGCGGTACCTGGCGCAGCAGGCGTCGGCGCTGACCGAGCTCGCCGAGCGGGTCGCGTCGGTGCGGCGCGAGCACGAGGCGCTCTTCGCCGTCGAGGAGGAGCTGCGGGCGTGCGGTGAGGAGCACGAGCGGATCGGCGCCCAGGTCGAGGAGCTGAACCGGTTGCAGCGGCTGTCCGAGGCGTTGCCGCGGATGCGCGAGCAGCACGAGGTGTTGCGGCGCAGGCTGCAGGCGATGACGTCCGAGTCGGCCGAGGCGGAGCAGGCGCTCGTGGCGACCGCCGGGCAGGTCGTCGTGTTGCGCGACGAGCTGCTCGCCGATCTCGACCGCGGCACCCGCGCGCAGCTGGAGGAGTTGCGCGACAAGGAGCAGAAGTGGGCGGAGCTGCACGGCGAGTTCGAGCACCGGGCGGCGGAGCTGGCCAAGAAGACCGAGGAGTACGTGAAGCTGAAGGACCAGCGGGACGTCCAGGTGCGCGCGCTCGCACTGCAGCAGGAGTGCGACGACGGGTTGCGCGCCAAGCTCGGCGTCGTCGGCGAGGGCACCGCGCTCGACCACGTGCGGGCGTTGCTGACGGACGTGCGGACCACTTTGGACCACGTCGAGACCACGCTCGGTGACGCGCTCGTGCGCTACGACCGGTTCGTCGAGCAGAGCCGCGAGGTGCTGCGGTGGTGAGGCTGCTGGCGGTGCTCGCGCTCCTGTTCACCACGGTGGACCCGACCGCGGAGGACGTCTACCGGGCGTTGGGGGTGCACGACACTCCGACGGACTACGTGCTGCTCGTGGACACGTCCGGCTCGATGGCCCAGAACCGGCGCTATGACAACGTGCGCGACAACCTGCGCACGTTCGTCGGCAAGCTGGACGAGCGCGACCACGTCACGCTGGTGACGTTCGACGTCGTGCCGAGCGTGGTGCACTCCGGGTCGCCGTCCAGCGCGGCGGCCGCGATCGACAGGATGCCCGCCGTGCCGGAGGGGGACGCCACGGACATCGGCGCGGCGCTGGAGGTCGCGATCACCGTGCTGGAAGGCGGGAAGGCCGAGCAGTCCGGGGCGATCGTGCTGATCACGGACGGCATCGCGCAACCGCCCAGCAGCAGCCGCTACCACGAGGAGCGCGGTGCCGCGTGGACCGCGCTCGCCGCACGGGGCCAGGCTCTCGCGGCGCGGGCCAGCGGGTACGTGGTGCCGGTGGTGTCCGGCGAGTCGGGCACCGGGCAGATGATGACGGTGGTGCCGAACACCCTGGTGCTGCCCTACACCCAGGGCGTCGGCGGCTTCCTGGACCGGTTGCAGGAGCAGGTCAGGCGGGGCGACGCCCGGCGGGCGCTGGGTGACGACGCGAAGGTCGGCGTCAAGGCGAGCTGGGCGCTGCCCGCCGGCGCGGACCTGTCCGAGACCGTCGACGTCACGCTCGTGCTGGAGTCGACGGCCAGGAAGATGCCGATCGAGCTGCGCAACCTGCGCGCGGAGCTCACCGGTGCTCCGGGCGAGTTGAGCGGGTTGCCGGACCGCGTCGAACTGGCTCCCGGCGAACGGCGGGAGCTGGCGCTGACGTTGAGCTCCACCGAGACCGCCTGGAAACGGCTCGGCAGGGCCACCGCACCGGCGCAGGCGGGGCTGCGGTTCGCCGCCGACGCCGGCACGCCGTGGCAGACCGTCCTCGAACGCGAACTGGGTGTGCGGCCGGCGAATCCGGCCGTGACCGCCGAGGGCACGTGGAACGGCGTGGTGACCACCGGCGTGCGCTGGGGCTACATCGCGGCGGTGTTCATCGCGCTGATCACCTTGCTGCTGCTGGGACTCGTGCTGTGGCTGCGGCGCCATCCCGCCATGCGCGGGGTGCTGGTCGCGATCGGAGGCGACACGACGCACCGCATTCCGTTGCACGGCAGCCGCAAGCTGAAGTTCCCGCGGCCGGAGAACCACAGCGGGCTCGGCGGCGAGTTCCAGGTCCGCGGCGCCCTCGCGCCGGTGCGGGGCACCCCGGAGCTCACCTTCTGGCGGCCGGACGGCAGGAAGGGCGAGTCGCGGCTGTGCCCGCCGGACGGCGACGACCTGGAGCTCTACGGCGTGGTGTTCCGGCACCACCCCAACGAACGGATCTGACGCCTCAGAGGCGAGCCAGCTCGGTCTGGCTCGCCCGCGTCGCCGGGTGACCCGCGCCGAGGCCGCGGGTCCTGATCCGCACCGCCAGCGCCAGCTCGGTCCTGGCGGTGCCGTGGTCGCCGGCACTGGCCGCGCGCACCCCGAGGTGGTGCCGGGTCTCGGCGACGTCGGTGTGCCACTCGCCCCGCCTGCGCAGCTGCGCGGCGAGCACGGGCGCGAGGTCGTCGTCCGTCAGCACGGCCAGTTCCGCCTGGCAGCGCAGGACTTCCGGGTGGTAGCGGCCGAGTGCCGCGCTGAGCTCGCCGATCGTCTGGCTGATGTGCTGGCGGGCGGCGCCGTGGTCGCCGCCGCGCCGCAACGCCGTCGCGAGCACCCGCCGCAGCACGGCCTTGGCGCGGTCGGGGGAGTGCGAGAGCCGCATCCTGACGCGCAGCACGGAGTTCAGCTCGTCGACGGCCCTGGCCGCGTCACCCTGGTCCGACCACAGCGCGGCCCGTTCCTGCGCCACCCGCAACGCCAGCGCGTGGGTGTCGCCGACCTGGTCCACGACGGCGCGGTGGGTGCGGTCGAGGTGCGCGGCCGTGCCCTCGTCGTGCGGGCGCGTCAGCGCGAGGTCCACCAGGCACGGCAGCGCGGGCTGCCCGAGCCGGTGCGCCGCGGCGGCCACACCCGCGAGGTGGCCGTGGGCCGCGGCGAGGAAACCCTGGTCCGCCAGCACCAGCGCGTACCGCCACCGCAGCGCCACGCGGACCGGGCCGGACAGGTCGGTGCGCTGCAACAGGGCCGCCATCGTGGCGGCCAGGCGCAGGTCGTCGGCGCGGGTGATGCGCTGCTCCCTGGCCGTCTCCGCGCGTTCGCCCGCGATCTCGGCGTGGTCCGGCGCGGTGGACAGCAGCTGCTCGGCCTCGGCGATCCGGCCGGTGGACCGGCAGATCCTGGCCAGCGTCAGCGGCACCCGGTAGTCCGTTGTGGACAGTCGGCGCAACGTTCGCTCCGCCTCGTCGACGAGGCCTCCGTCGAGCATCGCCACCGCGGTGTCGAACCGGCTCACCGTCACGGTCGGCGGATCAGGGCGTGGCAGTGGCGGCGGTGGGGGTGCGACCGGCCGTTCAGGCTCGGGGAGCGGTGCCGGCGCGACCTGCTCAGGCGCCTCGCCGGACCCGCTGAGGAACGCGTGCCAGCCTTCGTCTTCCTGTTGTGGTGCAACGGGTTCCGGCTCGGGTGCCGCTGCGGTGACGACCGGCTCTGGCGCCGCCTCGACGGCGACCGGGTTCGCAAGTTGTTCGACGACGGTGTCGAGCAGCACGCGCGCCCGTTCCACCTCGTCCGGGTGTCCGCGCGGGTCGACGTTCGCCAGCAGCAGCTGGAGGTGGTGTTCGGCGGGGCCGAGCTTGCCGAGGTCGTGCAGCACCTCGCTCAGCGCGAGCCGCACGTGCACGATGTCGTCGTCCGGGTCGTCGAGCTCCTCCAACGCGGTGATCACGCCCAGCAGCAGCACTTCCGACTCGCTCAGCCGGTTCAGCTCGCGCAGGATGCCGGCGAGGACCGTGTTCACCATCGCGATGTCGTAGCGGTGGTCCTCTTCCAGCGTGTCCAGCACCGCCAGGAGTTCGCGCGTCTCGGTCTCCGCCGTCGTGCGCCGTTCGTCGGCCCAGTGCACGAGGGCGAGCAGCAGCCGCGCGCCGAGGGTGTCGTTCGACAGCGGGTCGTCCTTGCGCAGTGACTCGATGAGCAGCAGCAGGTGCCGTTCGGACTCCTCGAACCGGTGGGCCTCGGCGAGCAGTCTCGCCAGTGCCGCGCGGGTCTCCCTGGTCTCGTCGTGGTCGGCGCCGTGCACGCGTTCGCGTGACTCCAGGGTCTGCCGCAGGAGGTCCTCAGCGCCGTCCTGGTCGCCGTTGACCAGCGCGATGTTGGCGAGCGCCGACCGCACCAGCGAGGTGTGCGGGTTGTCCGGCCCGAACGCGAGCATCTGCGCGTCCAGCAGGTCGCGCAGCTCCGCCTCGGCCTCGGCGTTGTCGTCCTCGGAGGCGACCAGCATCTGCGTGAAGACGAGCCGGGTGGTGAGCGTTGCGATGTGCAACGGCCCGTGCGTGTCCATCTGCCGTTCGAGGACGGACTCGACCTCTTCCCGTGCGGTGGAAGGGTCGAAGTGGCTGCGTTGCACGGCGGCGCCGAGGCGGGTGGACAGCACGTACGGGTGGTCGTCGCCGAGCGTGCCCGCCATCGTGACGGCGACGTGGATGAGCCGTTCCGCGTCGCGTTCCGGGTCGGCGTCGGCGGTCTGGCTGTGCGCCCGCATGTTGATCAGCGTGGCGATGCCGAGCAGTGCCAGCGGGTCCTCGGGGTTGAGCGCGTTGTGGTGGATCCGCAGCATCTGGTTGAGCTGCGCCTCGGCGTTGCCCTGCTCGTTGAGCATCGAGTGGACGCCCATCAGCGTGACGCGGGCGGAGAGCGTCAGCGGGTTGTCCGGTCCGTGCACGCGTTCCTGGGCCTGCAGCACGGCCCGCAGCTCGTCGCGGGCCCGGACGAGGTCGCCCTTGCCGGCCCACGCGTCCGCGAGCATCGCCCTGGTGAGGAGGATGTCCGGGTGGTCGGGGTCGTCCGGCCAGATCTCGCGCTCCTCCGCCAGGACGGCGAGGAACTCCTGCTCGGCGACGTCGAACGCGCCGCGCCGGGTCATCATCTGCGCGAAGCCGAACCGCGTCGTGCGGCGCAGGTGCGGGCAGACGCCGCGGTCGTGCGCCGCCAGCAGGTCCTCGTAGAGCTCGTCGGCGAGGTCGTACTCGTTGCTGTTCCACGCGGCGTGGGCGAGTTGCTGTTGCAACGTCACCATGAACGGGTCGTCCTGGTCGAACGCCTGCCGCGCGTCGCCGTAGAGGGCGGCGAGCTCCTCGGTCGCGGTGACGTGCCCCTCGGTGCGGCCGATGAGGCCCACGGCGAGCCTGGCCTGCAGCCGGACGGGGTGCAGGGGTTCGAGCGCGCCCGCCCGGTCGAGCGCCAGCCTGCTCATGTCGTGCGACGCCCTGATCGCGCCGGACCGCAGCAGGTACGAGGCACATTCGTCGGTGGCGTCGACGGCCTGCGCCAGCACGTCCAGGTCGGACTCCGGGACGCGGGTGACGAGCGACGTGCAGATCGCGGGCATCCTGGCGGAGCGCAGGTCGGCCTCCGCGAGCAGCCGCACGGCCGCCGGCCAGATCCCGGAACCCGTTGCGGCGTCCAGGGAAGCCGAGATCACCTCCCACAGCAACGGGTGCAGGCGCAGGCAGACCGCGTCGTCGTCGGGTTCCTCGGTCTGGTCCAGCAACGCCGACGACGTGAGGGCCCTGACCACGCGGTCGAGCAGGGTCGGGGTCATCTCGGGGAACGGCAGGTGCTCGGCCTGGAGCAGGTCCACCGGGATCGGGTGCGGGGCGCCGAAGCAGGACAGCAGTTGCAGCACCGGGCGTGCGGCGTGCAGGCCGCGTTGTTCCAGCAGCGCCAGGGAGAGCTCCCAGGTCAGCCTGATCGACCGGCGGGCGGACTCCTCGTCGAACGGGGCAGGCGACGACGGTTCGGCGGAGTCGAGCAGGTCGAGGTCGCGTTCCAGGGCCTGTTGGTAGGCCGCGAAGGTGCGGTTGAACGGCGGGTCGTCGGCGAGGTAGCTGCCGGCGAGCCTCAGCGCGAGGGGGAGACCGCCGAGTCGTTCGGCCAGCTGCCGGGCCTCGTCCTCGGTGCCCGCCCGGGGTGCCAGTCCCGTCAGGACCTGGCCGCCGTCGTTGCCGCTCAGGCATTCGACGCGGCGCAGCTCGGCCTTCTCGCCCCACGGCGCGCGGTCGCTGCGGCGGCTCGTGACGACCACCATGCCTCGCCGGCTCGTGCGGATCCAGCCGGTGCCGTCGAGGCGCGGGCCGGACGAGCCGAAGAGGTCCTCGCGGTGCACGTCGTCGACGTTGTCGAAGACCAGCAGCCACGGTTGTTCCTGCGCGTCCAGCGCCTGCCAGACCACGGTGCGCGCGTTGGCGTCGCCGAGCCTGCCCTGGTCGACGCCGAGGTCGCGGGCGACGGCGTGCATGGACCGCTCGACGTCGCTGTGGCCGATCCAGTAGACCTTGCGGCCCTGGTCGGCCGCCTGCCGGGCGAGCCACAGCGCGAGCGTGCTCTTGCCGCCGCCGGGAATGCCGTGCAGCACCCAGATCCGGTCGTCCGGCCTGCGCAGCGCGTCGACGAGCTCCGGCTTCACCGAGTCCCGGCCGTAGAGCCTGCCGGGCAGCAGGCTGAGCCGCGGCGCGATGGTGATGGGCCGCAGCTCCTCGGCGGCCTCACCTTTCCGGGGAGAACCGCCGACGGCGTGGAAAGTGCTCTGGAAACGGGGCAGCGCGACCGGCTCGTCCTGGTCGCGATCCCCATTTTCGGTGCTGCTCATCGGGCCTCCGCGCAATTCTCCGCTACCGCACCGATCGCGTTCGAGTACGAGTTCGTTAGCGACGTAACGATCGGCCGTCCCGGTTCGACAAGGTGGGTGCGCCGACTGCAACCCGTCGGCGCGCCAAGGGTTTCGCGCGTTCGGAGTGACGATGTCTGCCGTGTTCACCGAATTCCACCTCGACCGGGTGGCGTTGCTGGCCGGTGAATCCGTGACGGCCACATGGAACACGCAGAATGCGACTCACGTCGTGTTTTCTTTGCCGGATGGAATGGTGTACGAGTTCGACGCTCTCGGCACCCGGGAGTTCCGATTCGTGGTCACGACTTCCGGCGCGGTCACCGTCACCGCGCGAGGGGACGGTTCGTCGACCCTCGTCCGCGAGGTCGTGGTGTTCTCGCCGGCCGAGTTCGTGCCGGTGCCGATGCCCGACTTCGCGCGTGTGCCCCTGTTCGGCCGCACCGATCTGCCGCTGGTGCGCCCGACCGGCCTGGTGCCCGTCGCAAGAGGACGGACCGTGCTCGACCTCGCGCCCCTCCAGCCCGTCACCGCTCCGCCCCGTCCCGCCTGGGCGACCCCGCCGACCGGCCTGACGTCGGTGGCGCCCAGCCGTGCCGCCCGCCGTGCGCAGTGGGCGGGCCACACCAGGTGGCTGCGCCGCGTGCCGTGGTGGATCGCCTTGCGGGACTGGGGAACCAAGTCTTTCCGAGGAGCTTCTCAGTGATCTTGCGCAAGTGGCTCGTGACCCTCGCGGGCGGCAGGTACGACGTTCTCGAACAGACCCCGACCGACCGGCTGCGCTACACGGCCACCGGTGGCGTGCTCCTCACCACCGCCGCGGTGGCCGCCGTCTCGGCCGCCTTCGCGCTGCGGATGGCCGTGCGCCTGCCGTGGTGGGCGGCCGTGATCGCCGGTGTCCTGTGGGGCGTCGTGATCCTGAACCTGGACCGCCTGCTGATCATCGGCATGACCCGCCGCGCTGGCTGGTGGCGCAACATCCTCGGCGCCCTGCCCCGCGTGGCGCTGGCGGTGCTGCTGGGCACCGTGATCTCGACCCCGCTGGTCCTGCGCATCTTCCAGCCGGAGATCGGCACCGAGCTGGAGGCGTTGCAGAACGAGCGGAACTCCAGGTATGCCACCGAACTGGCGGCCAACCCGCGCTACCAGGAGATCCCCGACCTGGAGAAGAAGCTCGCCGAGGCGCAGACCGTGGCCGACCGCAGCAGCGACGCCACCGTGGCCGCGGACCCCGGCGTCGTCGCGGCCGAAGCCGAGGTGACCAGAGCCCGCAAGGCCTACGACGAGGCCCAGTTCAAAGCCACCTGCGAGGTGGACGGCAGCTGCGGCACCGGCCAGCCAGGCATCGCCGAGGCGGCGCTGGAACGGCAGCGCACCAGGGACGTCGCCAAGGCCGACTACGACCGTGCCAAGTCCAAACTGGACCAGGCAGAGGCCAAGGCCCGCGAAGGTGCCTCCGCCGCCTCCGCCTCCGCCCGCGGCGAGGCCGAACGCCTCCGCACCGACGTGGACCAACGACGAGCGGCCCGCGAAGCCGACCGCGCGTCGTTCGCCGCGAGCCTGAGCGAGGACGACGGCCTCCTGTCCCGCATCGAGGCCCTGAACTCGTTGGCGGACAAGCGCCCCCGCCTTGGCATCGCCCAGTTCGTGCTGTTCCTGCTCTTCCTCTCCCTGGAGGTCCTCCCGGTCCTCGCCAAGCTCCTCCAGCTCGGCGGCCCGCCCACCACCTACGACCAGCTGATCGAACGCATGGAAGGCGAAGCCAAGAACACGGCGGCCCGCAACGCCGCCCGCGAACGCAACGTCGCCGACCACTACCTCGAACTGCAGGCGAGCGTCGAGGAGGACCAGGCCCAACGCCAGTACGAGGCGGGCCTCGAAGCCAACCGCCTGCTCGTCGACCAGCAGTCGCTCATCGCCCAGCAGGCGATCCGGAGGTGGGCGGAGGAGGCGCGCCGGCAGAGCGACCGCGAGCTGACCGACTGGTTCCCGCCCGCCGGCAGACCGGCGCCGGCACCGCCGGCCGCGGACCGCACGATGCCGCTGACCCGGCCGTTCCGGCCGCAGGAAGGGTGATGCGCAAGAGAAGACCGGCTACCTGCGCACTGCGGAGGTAGCCGGTCTGCTCGCGTTGTGAACTAGGCGGGGGTGAGGCCGCGGCGGAACCACTCTGGCATCTGCTCGTCGGCGCGCGGGAACCACTTCTGCTCGGTCGCGAAGTTCTCCGCGGACGGGGCCGCGTCGAACTTCGGGGCCTCGTCGCGGTTGTAGCGGATCGCGAACTTGCCGGGCGGGTCCAGGACGTACTCGAACTCGATCCAGGAGCCGAGGCCCTCGGAGTACATGCCCTTGCGCAGCTGCTGGAACTTGCGCCACACCTCGGGCGGGAACGACCAGCCGCGCACGGTGCCGTCCGTCATCTTCACGCCCGTGTCGGCCTCGCTGTGCGGGCCGATCATCTTGGCGCGCAGCACCAGGCGCGACCACCCCTGCGGCAGGGTCGGCAGGATCTCCTGCGTGATCTCCGCCAGCTTCTCCTGCTGCTCGACGGGGCTGAGCGCCGGCCAGTTCGCCATGGTTGTCGCTTCCTCCTAGATCGCGGTCGGGCCCGGTCAGCCTACTGATCGGCCAGGCTCGCCTCGTGTGCGCGCTGAAGTTCCAGCGCGCGTTCGACGAGCTCGCGCAGCCAGGCCGGCACGTGCTCGTCCGTGCGCGGGAAGGCTTCCAGGTCGCGCACGAACATCATCGGGTGCAGGTCCGGCGACCAGTGCGGGTTCTCGTCGTAGTTGAACGTCACCTCGGGCTCGGCCTCGCGGTGCAGCGTGAACCGGGCGGAGAGCCACGTGCCGCGGCCCTCCTCGTACATCTCCTCGCGCAGCTCCTGCAGCTGGTCGGTGATCTCCGCCAGCCGCACCTCGCCCGCGAACCGGCCCTCGCCGTCCTTCGCGGACGACGAGAGCTCGTACGCCATGACGTTCGCCCAGACGTCCAGGGTGACGCGGTGCCAGCCGACCGGGGCGCCCGCCTCCAGCAGCCGGCAGAGCTCAGCGACCCTTGTAGCGGTTCTGGGGTCCATAGTTCACCTCCGGCCGGTTCGGGAAGACGCGTTCCTTGGTGACCACGTTCTCCACCACCGGCTTGTTGTCAGGGCCGAGCTGAACGCTACCGTCCGCGTTCCGCGCGTACGTGACCTCCTGCCAGCGCATGGTCACCTCGGACGGCACGCCGTCCGCCTCGCGCGTCGCCCGCACCTGGTAGTTCTGGACGTCCTGGTGCGGCTGACTGGAGAAGTCGACGAGCTCCTTCTCCTTGGCGCGCCACGACGGGTCGTGGAACCAGCCGTCGCGGGCGTTGCCGGAGTTGGACGCCGCCATCTGCCCGTGCATGTTGAGGTACTCGCCGAACCCGCCGAGCTCGTTGGCCAGCAGGTGACCGCCTGCCCACTTGACGCGCGAGTCCTCGATCTCCTGCGGCGTGAGCTCGCGGTCCGGCGGGTTGCTCGGGTACGCGGCCTCGCCTTCCTGGTAGGCGCGCTGCTGGGCACCCTTGCCCGCGTCGTCGTCGCGGTAGTTCTTGTTCTGGCCGCCCGCCTCGACGTCACCCGTCATCGAGTGCGTCTGCCCGTGCTGGTCGGTCTCGAAGCTCAGCAGCTTCTCGTTGTTGTGGTAGTTCGGCACCTGGTACTTGGCGTCCGGCAGCAACGGGTGGCTGAGGTCGGGGTTGAAGCCGGACCACTTGCCCTTGCCGTCGATGTTCATGTCCTGCCGGCCCGGCGTCGCCTCGACCCACTTGACGTTGCCGTCGCCGTCGGTGATGAACGTCGTGCGCGTGCCGTTCTCGTTGCGGACCGGGTACTCCGTCCACGGCTCGAGCGGCTGGTGGTCGCGCAGCGGCACCGGCACCGGGTCGGGGTTCTCGACCGGCCGGAGCCTGTCCGGCTCGGTGTTGCCGTCCGGCACCGTCTCGCGGTCGCGGTGCGGCGCCTCGATCTCCTCGTGCCGGTTGAGCGGACGCGGCGGGGCGTCGGGGTTGTTGGGGTCGATCGGCTGGTGCGTGGGCCGGTCGAAGTCGACGAACCGCTCGCTGAACGCCGGGTCGTCCGGCGCGATGACCCGGTCCTGCGGCGGCGGCGTGTACTCGGGGTCGTCGGTCGGGTCGTGCTGCTGGTTCTCGGGGTCGTTGTTGTTGGTGTCGGGCGCGTCGTCGTCGCCGCGGTCCCTGGCGTCCGCGCCGTCGGTGTCGCGGTCGCTGCCGGGCGCGTACCCGTCGTCGCTGGCCCTGGTCGTGCTGCCGTCCGGGTGGTGCGTCTCCCACTCGCCGTTCGGCGGGATCTTCGGGCTGCGCGTGCCGTCCGGGCCGATCTCGGGGTCACTGGTGAACACGCGGCCGCTGCTGTCGGTCCACGCGGGCTTCGTCGGCGCCACGACGGGAGCGTCGAGGTGCCGGGACAGCTGCTGCGCGAAGTCGTTGCTGGCCGCGTCGCACCCGATGAGCCGCACGGGCCTGCTGCCGTCGTAACCGCTGCGCCGCAACATGTCCGCGTACTCGGCGGGCGTGTAGTCGTGACCGCCGATGCGCGCGTGGCCGTCCGGCGTGACGTGCACGTCGGCGGTGAAGAAGCGCGGGTCCTCCGGCACGCGGTGCGGCAGGTCTCCCATGTCGGTGTCGCCGCCGTGGTGCGACACACCGGCGGGCGTCTGCTCGGCGTGCCGCTCGTGCGCCAGCTCCGGCGAGGGCCGCTCTTCGGGATGCGTGCTGGTGGGCGCGTCGTTGGGGCTGTCGGAGTCGTGGTGGCCGGGCCCGTCGCCGTCGCGGTGGGGGCCGTCGGGGCCGTGGCCGGGGCCCTGACCGTGCGGCTGGTTCGGCCCGTCCGGCCGGGAGCCGGGGGCGTCGGGGCGGGAGCCGGGGGCCTCGGTGCGCGGGCCGGGTACGTCCGGGCGCGAGCCGGGGTGCTGGCCGGGGGTGTCCGTGCGGGAGCCGGGGTGCGGCTGGCCAGGCATGTCGGTGCGCGCGCCGGGGTGGTTGCTAGGGGCGTCGGTGCGCGGGCCGGGGTGGTTGCTAGGGGCGTCGGTGCGCGGGCCGGGGTGCGTCATGGGGCCGTCGGCGCCGCGGGGACGTGCTCCGTCCGGACGGTACTGCGGCGCGTCGGGCCTGCTGGGACCGCCGGGGTGGCCTCCGGGCGCGTCGGTGCGGGGACGCGAGGCGTCTGGGCGTGAGCCGGGGCCGTCGGGGCGGGGACCGTCGGGTCGCGAGCCGGAGCCGCTGGGGGTGTGCGAGCCGGGTCCGCTGGGCGAGCCGGGACCGCCGTGGGGCGCGCCGGGGCCGTTCGGCGTGAAGCCGGGCTGCTGCGGGACGTGGGGAGCGTTGGGGGAGTTCGGCGCGTTCGGGCCGGCGTGCGGTGCGGCGGGGGCGTCCGCGTGGGTCGGGGAGGTGGTGCCCTGCGGACGGGTCGGCGCGTCGGGCCGGCCCGCCGGGGAGGTGGTCCCGGGGCCGCCGTGGGGCGCGTCAGGGGAGTTGGGTGCGCCGGGGCCGCCGTGCGGGGCGGACGGCGAGTTGGGTGCGCCGGGGCCGCCGTGTGGTGCGTTGGGGGCGGACGGCGAGTTGGGCGTGCCCGGTCCGCTGTGAGGCGCGTTGGGACCGCCGTGCGGCGCGGAAGGTGCGCCCGGACCGCCGTGTGGTGCGTTGGGGGCCGAGGGCGAGTTTGGGGCGTGAGGTGCGCCGGGGCCGCCGTGCGGGGCGGACGGCGAGTTGGGTGCGCCTGGACCGCCGTGTGGTGCGTTGGGCACGGACGGCGAGTTGGGTGCGCCCGGTCCGCCGTGCGGCGCGCTAGGCGCGTTGGGGCCGCCGTGGGGTGCGTTCGGCGTGGACGGTGCGTTGGGGCCGCCGTGGGGTGCGTTCGGCGTGGACGGTGCGTTCGGGCCGCCGTGGGGCGCGGACGGGGCGCTTGGGCCGCCGTGCGGGGTGTTGGGCGGGGTGAAGCCCGGTTGGGAGGGGCGGGCTGCGGACGGGGTGGTGTCCGGGGTGCGCTGCGAAGGCATGCCGGAGCCCATGTCGCCGCGCGAACCCGGCGTGCCCGTCCAGCCGCCTCCTGCGCCTGGGCGTTGTCCGCCTGCCGACGGGCTGGTGCCGGCCGGGGTGCCTCCTGGGGCTCCTCCTGCCGGGGCGCCGCCCATCGGGGTCTGCTGCGGGGTGGTCTGGGCGCCGGACGGGGTGGTGTCCCTGGGGGTTGCCGGTGCGTGGGTCGGCGCTTCTGGGGCCGCCACGCCTGCCTGGGTGGTTTGGCCGGTGTTGCGCGGGGGAGCGGCCGGGGCGTCGGGCGGGGACGACGGGCCGTGCGCGCTCGGTGCGGTCGGGGCCGCGCTCGACGGTGCGGTCGGGGCCGAGGCCGTCGACGGGCTCGGTGCGTCCGGAGAGGACGGTGCCCGGCTGGGGCCGTCCGGGGCGGACGGCGAACTCGGCGACGAAGAAGGTGAGGACGAAGGCGAAGAAGACGGTGAGGAGGGTGACGACGGCGCAGAAGGTGCCGAGGAGGAACTCGGTGAAGAAGGCGCGTCCGGCGACCCGGCCCCCGGCGACGACGGCGACGACGAAGGTGAAGAAGGCGAGGCAGGCGACGACGGCGACCCCGGCGACCCTGGCGAAGAGGGCGAACCCGGCGAGGAAGGCGACCCCGGCGAGGACGGCGAGGACGGCGACGCGTCCGGCGAGGTGGAGGTCGGCGCGCCGCTCGTGTGCGTGCCGCCCGCGTTGGGCAGGTCCGGGGCGTTGGTCGAGTGGAACAGGCCGCCCGGCTTGATGGACTTGGTCGAGATGACGTCCAGGCCGGTCACCTTGCCGACCAGCTTGCCCACGACCTTCATGATCTTCGTGAAGACCTCGACGATCTTCCCCAGCATCGGGGAGACCTTCTTGATGGTCTTGATGAGCTTCTCGATCAGCTCACCGATGCGGGTCGCCCACTTGGAGATCGCGGTCACGGCCTGCGCCACGATCACCGGCGTGCCGAAGCCGAGCGTGAACACGGCCTCCAGCACCCACGTGATCAGCTTGCCGACCAGGTCCGCGATCAGGTCGCGCACCATCTCGCGCACGAACGCGACGACCATGCCCATGATGCCGACGACCGTGCCGACCGATCCGGCGGTCGAGGCGGCACCGGCCAGCGCGTCGCCCTGCGCGGCCGCGGCGGCGCGGTAGGAGTCGGCGGCGGGACCGGTCCACTGGGAGGTGCCCTGCTGCACCGCCGACTGGTAGTCCTGCGCGATCTTCCCCATCTCGGCGGAGACCTTGTTCCAGGTCGCCGAGTACGACTCGATCACCGGCGGGTTGCCGGCCAGCCAGTCCAGCGCTTCCTTCAACGGCTGCATGTGTTCCATCAGGAACGACGCGGCGGAGGACAGCAGCGTGCCGAACGGGTCGATCGCCATCGACGCGGCGTCCGCCACCAGGCCGACCATGCCCAGGCCTGCCTCGACCCAGTTGCCGTCCTTGATGCCGTTGAACGTGTCCATCGCGGACTCGGCGATCGAGATGCCGGTCATCCAGCCGTTGTCGCCGGTGCCCGCGTTCATGAACCCCGTCGGCGCGGCGTCGGGCTGGACCACCAGTGGATTCGGGTTCGTCATCGCAGGCCTCCGACGGTCTCGACGATGTCCGACTCGCGTTCAGGCACGGTGGCGACCTTCCCCCGGAACGTACTGGTTCCACAGGATGACGCAGCGTTCGGCGCACCGGTTCCACTCCTGCGGCAAATAGTCCGTACGGGCGCACCCGAGCCGCCACCTGGGGGACCTGTGGGCGGGTCGGGACGGCTGCCGCCGGTGATCACCGCGTGACCGGCTGGTGCTCGCCGAAGATGCGGTCCAGGTCCAGCTCGGCCTTCGGGGCCGGGCGTGGTTCGGGGATGTGCCCGTGGGTGGAGACGATCGAGCCGTTGAGGAACTGCCAGACCTCGTCGCCGACCCTCTGCGGCGCCGCCGAGGTCTTCATCGGCTCCGGGATGCCGGTGGGAATCGTTGCCACGAACCGGATTCCCCGAAAGCCCTCGGCGTCGGTGGCCGTGAGCGTGCCCTGGTGCCTGGTGGCGATGCGCCGGGCGATCGCGAGCCCGAGCCCCGCACCGCCCGCGGCGCGCGTCCGTGCCTCGTCGAGCCTCGTGAACCGGTCGAACACCCGCTCCCGGTCCGCCTCCGGGATGCCGGGGCCGTCGTCGATGACCTCCAGCGTCGCCGAGACCCCGCCCTTGAGCCGCACGACCACCTCGGTGCCGGCGTGCCGTTCGGCGTTGTCCAGCAGGTTGCCCAGCAACCGCGACAGCTGCGCCCTGCGGCCGGGCACGATCACCTGCTCGTCCGCGTCCAGCGTCACCATCGCCCGGCGGGACACCTCTCTCCTCGCGATGGCGGTGAGGTCGACGGTGTCCACCTTGTCGAGCGCGTCGGCGTCCAGCCTGGCCAGCAGCAACAGGTCGGTCGTCAGCTCCTGCAACCGTTCGGCGTCCTCCAGCGCCGACTTGACGACCGTCGGCCAGTCCGCCAGCTCCGGGTGCGACAGCGCGATCTCCAGCTCGGCCCGCAACGCGGCCAGCGGACCGCGCAGCTCGTGCGAGGCGTCCCCGACGAACCGGCGGGTGTCCTCGACCGTGCGGTGCATCCGGTCGAGCGTCCCGTTGATCGCGGCCCCCAACCGGGCGATCTCGTTGTCCGACGAGGGCACCGGCACGCGCCGGGTGAGGTTGTGCTCGTTGACCTCGGCCACCTCCGCCCGCATGGCCGCCACCGGCCGCAACACCCGGCTCACCGCCGCCAGCACCGTCATCGACACCAGCCCGGTGACCGTCGCCAGCACGCCGAGCACGATCAGCGACACGCTGTTCAACTGCCGTTGCGCTGCGGACGCGACCGCCATCGCCGTCTGCTCGTTCAGCGCGGGCCCGTCGCCGATCACCTCGTACGACGCGTCGACGCTGAGCGGCCACACCGACAGGTCGGGCCGGATCTCGGTGCTCGCGTACCGCACGTTCGCCGACGGCATGGGCACCGTCGTCTGCTGGTACAGCTGAACGCACTTCTGCCCGGCACACGCGTAGTGCACCCGCGACCGGTCCGCCGTCTGCGCCACGATCTGCTCGCGTTGCGACTCGACCATCAGCACCCCGGCCACGCCGAGCAGCAGCGCCGTGACCACCGCGGCCAGCACCGAAACCCTGACCTGCAAGGACTTCACCGGTCCACCAGCCGGTACCCGACACCCCGCACCGTCGTGATCGTCCGCCGGTCGAACGGCGCGTCGATCTTGCGGCGCAGCGCGCTGATGTAGACCTCGACGAGGTTCGGATCGGGATCCTGCGCCGAGTCCCACACCCCGTCGATGATCTCCGACTTGGTCACGACCTCGTTCGCGTGCCGCAGCAGGAAGTTCAGCACCGAGAACTCCTTGGCCTTCAGCTCGATCCGCGCCGTCCCCCGATGGCACTCACGGCTCACGGGGTCGAGCACCAGGTCCCCGGCGCGGAGCAGGACGGGCTGAGCGGTCCTGCTCCTGCGCGCCAACGCTCTGAGCCGCGCCACCAGCACCACGTAGGAGAACGGCTTGGTCAGGTAGTCGTCGGCGCCCGTGTCCAGGCCCTCGGCCTCGTCGAACTCGCCGTCCTTGGCCGTGAGCATGAGGATCGGCGTCCACACCCCGGCGTCGCGCAGCTCGGCGCACACCTTGTAGCCGTTCAGGCCGGGCAGCATGATGTCGAGGACGATGACGTCGTACGGGTGCTCGCGGGCCCGCCACAACCCGTCGGTCCCGTTCCGCTCCACGTCGACCGCGAACCCCTCGGCCGTCAGACCGCGGGTCAGCAGGTCGGCGAGACGGGGGTCGTCCTCCACCACGAGCACGCGCATGGGAGCAGCGTGCCGCATCGATCATGATCGCGTCCTGAAATCGGGTTCAGGTTCGTTCAGCGTGGCTTCAGGTTCCGGCTGGCAGGCTCCGCGTCGTGGATGAGGGGATCCACAGCAGGGGGAGAAGGTGGCGGCGCCGTTCGGGGGGACGGAGCTGCCACCTTCTGAACGTTCAGGAGCTCGCGGGCCAGCGCCTCGCCCCACCACCGCTCGACCCGCTCGGGTTCCCACCCGCGTTCGACGGTGAGCGTCGTGTAGACGTCGACGTTGCACAGCGCCGCGTAGATGTCGACCGCCTCCGCAGCGGTCAGGCCTTCGCGGAACGTGCCTGCGGGCCACGACGAGAACACCCTCTCGCGCGTCGCGTCCCCACGCCTGCGCCCGTCGAGGTAAGCGCTTGCGAGCTCGGGCTCGGTTCGTGCGGCCTCCCGCACCAGCGCGATCACGTCACCGGCCCGTTCGAAGAGCCGCCGGTCGTAGGCCGCCATGGCCGCGAGCTGTTCTGGCGGTTCCGCGTCCGTCAGCTCGGCCACCATCGTGAGGGCGTCGGCGTCCAGGTCGGCCGCCTCGGCGATGGCCCGCACCAGTCCCGCCTTGTCGCCGTAGGCCGCGTAGACGGTGGGTACCGACACCTGTGCCTCGTCCGCCACCGCGCGCACGGTCGTGGCGGTCCAGCCACGCGTCACGAACAGCGTGCGGGCGGCCCTGGCGATGTCGGCCCGCGTCTCCCGGGCCTGGGCCTCGCGGCGCAACGACGCGTATCGACGGTTCACCGCTTGCCTCTCGCTATATTGACTATATGGACGTTAAAGCCAATATAGCCTTCCCGCGGCTGGCGGGCGTGGCGGGCATCGCGTTCGCCCTCTTGATCGTGCTGGCCAACGTCGTGCTGGTGCCCGCAGGCCTGCCGGCGACCGGCGCCGGTGCCGCAGAGGTGGTCGCCTTCTTCAGCGGCCACGGGACCGCGCTGGCCGTTGCGTCGGCGCTGATGCCGACGGCGTGGGTGGCGGCCGTGGTGTTCGGTGCCGGGGTGCTGGTGCGGGAGCGGAACGGGTGGGCGGTGGCCGGTTTCGCGGGGCTGGTGCTGCAGAACGCCGCCTTCACCGGTGTGGCAGCCCTCCGGCTGGCCCTGCCCGAGGCCGATCCCGTCGTCGTGCCCGCGTTCTGGGCGCTGCACGACGCCCTGTTCACGCTCAACGGCGTGTTCCTGGCTCTCGCCCTGCTCGGGCTGACCGCAGGTACGACGCTGCTGGCCGGGTGGCAGACGTGGCTGGGTTACGGCGCGGCCGCGCTGCTGTTCCTCTCCGCCACGCTCACGCCGTGGGTCGTGGAGGGCGGACCGCTGACCCTCATCGGGCTTTCCGGCTGGCTGCTGTGGGTCGTGTGGCTGGTCGCGTACGGGGTCGCGCTGATCCGCGCCTAGCCGCGGCGTGCCCGTTTCCCTTGCCGCAGAGGGGAGTTACGAGACGTCCCGAGTCCACAGCGTCACGCCGTGCTCCCCGCGATGAGGACTCCCGCTGGACAACAACACCCGCTCGTGAGGCCAGTCCGGACTCACCACGTCCACCGACCACCCGTCAGCGCCGGAGTGCAAGCCACCGCCGGACATTCCGGCGACGGGCACGCGGTCCCCCGCGAGCACGCCGATCCCGGGACACGTCAGATCGTCGTCCGGCCAACCGAGATCGGCCTCCCGGTCTCGTGCCCGGTGCCGGGATCGACGCCGAACCCGACCCCGAGCAGCCCGCCGACCGCGGCCACGGGGCTGTCCGCCGGCCGCCATGGTACGGGCGCCGCCACCACCGGCGCCGCCAGGAACCGCGCCCGCAGGCCGAGCTGGTAGCCGGTCAGCCCGAGATCCTCCGCCATGGCGCGAGTATGCCCGCGCACGTCACAGTCCTGACGAAGCAGGCCGGCGGTGTGTGAGAGTTCAACCATGGACGCCACGCCCGCCGGCCCGACCGGCCGCCTCGACCGGTTCCGGCTCGTCCTCGTGCTCGGCTCGCTCGTCGCGCTCGGGCCGCTCACCATCGACATGTACCTGCCCGCGCTGCCCGCGATCGTCGCCGACCTGCACACCACCGAACCGCTGGTGCAGCTCACGCTGACCGGCAGCCTGCTCGGTCTGGGCCTCGGGCAGCTCGTGATCGGCCCGTACTCCGACGCCGTCGGCAGGCGGTTGCCGCTGGTGCTCGGCACGCTCGTGCACGTCGCCGCCTCGGTGCTGTGCGCGTTCGCGTCCGACGTGACGATGCTCGCGGTGCTGCGGGTGGTGCAGGGACTGGGCGCGGCGGCCACGGCGGTGGTCGCGATGGCCATGGTGCGCGACCTGTTCGAGGGGAGTGCGGCCGCCACGACGATCTCGCACCTGACGGCGGTCATGGGGGTGGCGCCGATTCTCGCGCCCTCGCTGGGCAGTGCGGTGCTGGCCGCGGGCTCGTGGCGTTGGGTGTTCGGTGTGCTGGCGGTGCTCGGGCTGGCTTTGGTGGTCGTCGCGGTGTTCGCGGTGCGGGAGACCTTGCCGCCGGAGCGCCGGAACTCGTTTCGGGCACGGCCGGTTCTGCGCGCGTTCGGGAACGTGGTGCGGGACGGGCAGTTCGTCGCGTTGACGTCGGTGGCGGGCCTGGCGTTCGGGACTGTGTTCGCGTACATCTCCGCGGCGCCGTTCATCATGCGCGAGCAGTACGGGCTGAACGACCGCCAGTTCGGGCTGGTCTTCGGGCTGGGTGCGTTCGCGCTGATCACCGCCACCCAGTTCAACCCGTTGCTGCTGCGCCGGTTCAGCCCGGCGTGCTGGTTGGCTTTCTCGTGCCGCTCGTCGTCGTGCTGGCCGGGGTGGCGCTCGTGATGCCGAACGCCGCCGCGCTCGCGTTGTCCCGGCACGGGCGCACGGCCGGGACTGCGGCGGCGGTGCTCGGCGCCGCGCGGTTCCTGCTCGGCTCCGCGGTCGCGCCGTTGGTCGGTGTGCTGGGCAACGGGGCCGGCGCCGTCGCGCTCGTCATGACCGGCAGCCTGGTGGCCACGCTGGTGTTCGTCGTGGCGAGTGGTGCGCGTCTCAGGCGCTTTGCCGCTTTCCGGTGAACCGCCCGGGTTCCAGGTCCGTGTGAACGGCAACTGGCGCACGGATCGCACGGGAGGACCGCTCGCATGTACATCGTCGGTGACGAGAAGGTCGTTCCGCTCGCTGAGACCGTCACCTCGGGTCAGGTGCAGATCGACCCGGAGGCGGGCGAGGAGCTCCGCAAGCAGTTGCAGGCCCAGATCGACCAGGTCGACTCGTGGATCGGGCGTGCGAACTCGAGCATCGCGCGTCCGACGGCGTTGGGCGCGAACCCGGTCGGGGACAAGATGCGTGACAAGTTCACCCATCGTGCCGAGGGTGAGCAGTACTCGTTCGTCAGTGTGATGACCGCGTACCGCACGGTTCTGGAGCAGACGAAGAACTCGATCGTGGAGGCGATCGGGAACTTCGAGGCGCTTGACCAGGAACAGCAGGCCGAACTGAAGAAGCACATGGGTAACAGCTGATCTCGTGGCCAGCTGATCCACCGAACCGAGAGGCGAGCCGGTCATGCCCCCCGAGACCGACCCCAGCGAGGTCGAGAACGTCCCGGTCCTCACGGACCCGCAGAACTGGGCGTCGCGATCGCACCAAGAGCTCTACGCCGCGGTGCACAACAACAACGACCCCGGTCAAGCCGGCCAGATCAGCTCCGACTGGGGCAAGTACGGCAGCGAGCTGACCGAGGCGTCCCGCACGATCAACTCGGTGATCACCTCCAGTGAGTCCAAGTGGACCGGAGGCGCCGCCGATGCCGCCCGCGCGGCGATGAAGAAGCTCGGCGACTGGGTCGACGAGACCGCCCGCACCGCGGTCGAGGTCGGCAACAAGGTCGCCGACCAGGGCCGCGTGATGGAGAGCGCCCGCGCCCAGATGCCGCAGCCGGTCCAGTTCGACTGGAACAAGGCCGCCGCCGCGCTCTCCCAGCCCGGCACGCCGGCGTTCGTGCTCGCCTCGGTGGACATCGCCATCGCGAACGTCGTTTCCCGTGCGGCGCACGAAGAAGCGGTCACCGTGATGACCGACATGGAGAACAACTCCCGCCAGATCGACGCGTCCACGCCCTCCTTCAAGCCCCCGTTCAACCCCAACACCGGCCAGGTCGAGGAACCGGTGATCGCGATCCCGCGGTCTGGTGGCGTGGCGCTCGACAGCGGCGTCGACGGCTTCACACGGCCGCAGTCCACTGTGGACGCACCCGCCGCGACGGGAGTGCAGGCGGGTGCGGGCGGAGGCGGCGGGGTGAACCAGCCGGCTGCGGCGGCCTACAACCCGGCCACCGGTCCTGGTGCGTCTACTGGCAGCGGCTACACCCCGCAGATGGGCGGGTACAACGGCAACACGAACACCGCCGCGGCGTACACGCCCACCGCGCCGGCCAGCAACCCTGGCAGCACTTACGCCGCGGGCAGCGGCGGCAGCAGCACCTACACACCCCAGACGGGCGGGTACGTCCCGCAGGCAGGCCCTGGCAAGGCGGGGTACAACCCGCAGAACCCCGGCTACACACCGCAGGGAGGGAAAGGCGGTCCCGCCCCGTACTCGCCCACGGCTCCCGGCTACACACCGCAGGGCGCCAAGGGTGGTCCCGCCCCGTACACGCCGACCGCTCCCGGTTACGCCGGGTCCGGCGGCGCGGGTGGCGGTGGCGCGGGTGGTGGTGGTGCGGGCATGAAGGGCGGACCCATGCCGTTCAGCCCGCAGATGGGTGCGGGCGGCGCAGGTGGTGGCGGCGGTGCGTTCGGTGGCGGCGCGGGCGGTGGCGGCGGCGCTGGTGGCGGCTCGATGCAGTCCGGTGGCGCGGCAGGCGTCCAGGCCCAGAGCCGTGGTGGCGTGCCGATGGGCATGGGACCCGGTGGCGCCTCGGCGGCGGCCGGCATGGGCGCGGGCGCCCCGATGGGTGGCGCACCCGCCGGCGGTGGCCGCGGCGAGGAGGACAAGGAACACCGCTCCGCCAGCTACATCATCGCGGGCGACCTCTTCGACCTGCCCGGTGAGAACCTGCCCCCGTCCGTGATCGGCGCCGCCAAGGCCAAGACCCGGACGCACTAGGCAGTCCGAAGAGGACAGAAGGAGGAAGGCCGAAAACCGCCAGCGCACTGCCGTGAGCGGCCACAGACTCAGGGCATGCGTGGGAAGTTGACGGTGCAGTTCGTGCTGCTGGCGTTGGCCTGGGGCGCGAGCTTCCTCTTCATCAAGGTCGGGCTCGAAGGGCTGTCGCCGGCGCAGGTGGTGCTCGGCCGGTTGGTGACGGGCGCGGCGGCGCTGGCGGTGATCGCGGCGGTGACGCGGCAGCCGTTGCCGCGGGAGCCGGTGGTGTGGGCGCACCTGACGGTGGTCGCGGTTCTGCTCTGCGTGGTGCCGTTCCTGCTGTTCGCGTGGGCCGAGCAGCACGTGGACTCCGGCCTCGCCAGCATCTACAACGCCACGACGCCGTTGATGACGGTGCTGGTCGCGCTGGTGGCTCTGCCGGGCGAACGGCTGACGCGCGCCGGGCTGGCGGGGCTCGTGGTGGGCTTCGCGGGGGTGCTGGTCGTGCTCGCGCCGTGGCGAGGAGCGGGAGGAACGGTCACGGCGCAGGCGGCGTGCCTGGGGGCGACCTTCTGCTACGGGCTGGCGTTCGTGCACCTGCGCAGGTTCGTGTCGCCACTGGGGTTGCCGGCGGTGGCGGTGACGACGGTCCAGGTGGGCGTCGGCGCGGCGCTGATGCTGGTGGCGGCACCGTTCGTCGCCGTCTCGCCGGTGCACCTGAGCTGGCCGGTCGTGCTCAGCGTGACGGTGCTCGGCGTCGTGGGCACGGGGCTCGCCTACGTGTGGAACACCAACGTCGTGGCCGGCTGGGGAGCCACCACCGCCTCGACCGTCACCTACCTGACGCCGGTGGTCGGGGTGGTGCTAGGCGTCGTGGTGCTCGGCGAGCAGGTGTCGTGGAACGAACCGGTGGGTGCGGCGGTCGTGCTGCTGGGCATGGCGCTGGTGCGGCCGCGGACCGCAGGACGGGAGCGGGAACCGGGCGGTGCCGGGCCAGGAACAGGGCGGCGCAGGATTCACGATGGCGCCGGAAGCCGTGTTGCTGATTGACGACCGGTGGTCGAACCACCGGCCACCTCGGTGGGCTCTTTCCGCTTCAGCGGCTTTTCGGCGTCGCGGTGAACGGAACAAAGCGGCTCACTGGGGCGTCACATCAAGGACGGTGGTTTGCGTGACCTGTACCTACGAGTTCCGGCCTGCCCAGCCGACGAAGAAGTCATCGCCGAACGTGCTCACGACTTTGTCCAGCCGTTGGGGTGTGCCGGTGGTGGAGGCGGTGGCGGCCGGAAATGTGCGGTTCAACCAGTTGCACCGCCACCTGGGCGCGATCAACCACAAGGTGCTCATCGAGACGTTGAGCCGGTTGCAGCGGGACGGATACCTGAAAGGACCGCTCACCGAACGCGCGGAGGGCTCTGTCGTCACCTACCGGCTCACCGATCTGGGGTGGCGGCTGCACGAGCTCGTCGCCGAGATCCGCGACTGGAGTGACCGCTACGACGAGCAGGTCGACCGGGCGCGGTCCGAGTTCGAACGCCTGTCCGTCCTGAGGTGAGGAGGTGGGGGCCACCCGGCCCCCACCCACTCAGGCCTTGACCGGGGTGAGCCACTGCTCGTGCGTGGTGACCGCTCCCCGCACCAGGTCGTGGTACCGCGTCTCCAGCTCCTGGGCCACCGGGCCCTGCTTGCCGGAGCCGATCGGGAAGCCGTCGATCTCGGTCGCGGGCAGCACCTCGGCGGCGGTGCCGAGCAGCATCACCTCGTCGGCCAGGTACAGCTCGGTGCGTTCGATCCGGCGGATCTGCACGGGAATGCCCGCCTCCGCGGCCAGGACCCTCATCGTGTCGCGGGTGACGCTGTCGAGCACGCCGCTGGCCAGGTCCGGGAAGCACAGGACGCCGTCGCGCACCATCGCGAGGCACGCGCCGGAGCTCTCGGTCACCTCGCCCCGGTCGTTGATGAACACCGGCCAGTCCGCGCCCCGCTGCCTGGCTTCCGCGTTGCCGAGCCTGCCGTTGTGGTAGTTGGAGAACACCTTCATCGTCGCGGGGGACGCGCTGTGGTTGGTGCGCGGCCACGAGCTGACCGCCAGCGTGCAGGTCCTGCCCTGGCCGAGCTTGCTGGTGAAGTCCCAGCTGTCGATCACGATCTCGGCCGGCGCGCCCGCCGCCACCATCTGCTCCCGGTGCAGTCCCGCGGCGAACCCCCACGGCCGCACGTACACGTCCTTGCCGGGCTCGCTCACCCTGGTCAGCAGCTCGGCGGCGGCCTCGACGAGCTCGTCCGGGTCGAACGCGGGGACGAGGCGGCTCAGCCGCAACGAGTCGTGCAGGCGCTTCATGTGCTCGCGGAACCGGAACCCCAGCAGCTGCCCGCGCGCCGGGCTCCAGTACGAGTGCACGCCCTCGAACGCGGCCGACACCGACGCGTGGCCGATGGCGTTGACGTGCACCGTCGCCTCGTGCCACGGGATGAACTCGCCGTTGCGCCACAGCACGCGGTCGGGGGATACGTCGGGCATGGTCATGATTACCTCCAGCAGTGGTCCGGGGGCCGAGATGCGGCGTCCGTAGAGCTGTGGGGTCAGCCCGAACACGCGGTGCGTGGCCAGGCGGACCAGCAACACCGGGTGCGCGCCCCGGCGGTGGAGCGCGAGCACGTCGCCGGCGAGCAGGTCGCGGCGTTCGCCCGCGCTGAGCGGGAGACCGGCCAGCACACCGGCCGGGTCGGCGTGCAGCGACGCGAGGAACGCGGGGTCGTGCGACACGCGGTGGCAGAGCCGGTCGATCTCGTGGACCGTCATCGCGCACCGCCCCAGGCCGCGAACGCGTGCCCCTCGCCGGGCCGGTGGTCTATCCGCGCCAGCGGCAGGTCGCGGCAGAGGGCGGCCGCGGTGATCCACGGCAGGATCTCGCCCGCGACCGTGCCCGCACCGGCGATCTGCTCGGGCGTCGCGCCGGACACCAGCCGGTCGAGGTCGCCGTCGCGGAGGTGCTCGGCGGCCCTGCCGGCCCAGCCCGCGTCGGGGACGCCGTAGAGCCGTTCGGGATCCATCCGCGGCCCGCCGACCTCCAGCGAGAAGCTGCCGCTCGCGATGACGGCGACCCTGCGCACCGGCAGGTCCGCGATCGCGTCCGCCAGCGCGCGGCCGAAGTCGTGGCACCGGCGCGCGGACGGCATCGGGCTGACCATGCCGTTGACGTAGACCGGCAGCACCGGCACTCGGTGCCGGTTGAGGAAGTGCGTCGGGACGATCACCGAGTGGTCGACGGTCCCGCCGCGCGACAGCACCGGGTCGAAGTTCTGCCGCAGCAGGCTCTCGTGCAGCAACGACCCCGCCTTGCCGGCCCCGGTGAACTCGGCGGGCGCGACGCCGGGCACCTCGTCGTTGGGGCCGATCACGGTGTCCGTCGCCATCACGGCGAACGTCGGCCAGGCGTCGAGGAAGTACGTGTTGATGTGGTCGCAGGTCAGCACGACCACCAGGTCGGCGTCGGCCTCGTCGAGCACCGAAGCGACCGCGGCGTACCGGGCCGCGATGTCGGCCCCCGCCTCGGTGTCCCCGGCGGCCAGCGACGGGAACACCGGCGTGTGCGGCACTCCAGCCGCCGCGACTACCTCCGCCATGCCGGCACCCGTTCCGCAAGGCAGTCACACGGCGACATGGCTGCCGCTCACCTCGTAGAGCTCGCGCAGCAGCCGCAACGTGCCGAGCCCCGCCGCAGCGTCGGCGAGCATCGGGCGGCGGTGCCGCACGGCCGCGCAGAAGTCCGCCACCTGCAACCGGTGCGACACGCCGTAGTAGCCGATCCCCGCAGGCGGCTCCTCGATGACCCGCCCCCGCAGCTCTTCGGCACGGGCCAGCAGGTCGGGCCCGCCCTCGACGAAGTGCAGCGTGCCGGGGTGGTCCAGGTCGAACACCACGGTGCCCGCCGTACCGATCAGCGTGATCCGGGTCCGCCACGGCACCGCGGTCGCCACCGTCACGGAGTAGGTCACCAACGTGCCGGACGTGCCCCTGAGCACCGCCGCCAGCGTGTCCTCGGTCTCCATGACCTCGCGCAACGCCGTCGTACCCGTCGCGGCACCGACCACGGACAGCCCGCCGCACAGCCAGTCGACGACGTCCAGCGCGTGGTAACCCTGGTTGACCAGCGCGGAACCGCCCTCGCCGCGCCACGTGCCCCGCCAGTAGCTGTCCCGGTAGTAGTCCTCGGTCCTGCCGCACTGCAGCGTCACCGAGCCCGAGACGAGGTCCCCGAGCAGTCCGGCGGCCAGCCACTCGCGCACGGCCAGGACCACGGGGTCGTAGCGGTGCTGCGAGACCGTCGACAGCACGCGATCGGACCGCTCGGCGAGCGCGACCAGGTCGGCGCCCTCCGCCACGGTCATCGCGAGCGGCTTCTCGACCAGCACGTGCTTGCCGGCGCGCAGGGCGGCGGAGGCGATCTCGGCGTGCTGGGCGTGGTCCACCACGACCGACACGCTGGTCACCTCCGGGTCGGCGAGCACCTCGGCGAGGTCGGTGGTCACCCGGATGCCCGTGCCCGCGGCCAGCGCCCGGGCGGCGGCCAGGTCGCGGTCGCAGGCCCAGGTCACCGAGGTGTCCGGCACCGCCGTGAACGCGTCCAGGTGGTTGGGGGCCACCCGTCCGCAGCCGATCACGGCGTGGTTGAGGTGTGAGCTCATGGTTCTGCCTTTTCTCGATCGGGGTTTCCGGCTGGTTTCGGGCGACAGCCCCGACTTCGCATTGTTGACGGTAATTCGCGCGAAATGAATAACGTACTTGAAAGTACGTGCTCACCGGTGCCGCGTACTTCGAAGTACGTACTTGTAGGGCCTGCCGGAATGGCCAACGATCGAGAAAGACAGAACGCGACTATTGAGGAGCGATACGATGATCGTGCCGGTCGCAACGAATACCGTCGAATCCGGAACCGGACCGCGACGTGATTCCGCGAACGCACGTGACGTGGCGGTTTTCGCGGACCGGGCGCGGGCCAGGGTGCTGCGGCTCGCGGCCACCAAGGCGTTGCACGTGGGCCCCGCGCTGTCCGTGATCGACGTGCTCTCCGTGCTGCACCTCGACGTGCTGCGCTCCCGCGCCGACGACCTCGGCTGGCCGATGCGCGACCGCTTGCTGCTGAGCAAGGGCCACGCCGCCTACGGCCTGTACGCGGTCCTCGCCGAGGCCGGCGTCCTGGACGACGACCTGGCTGACCTGCCCGGCCACCCGAGCGACAGCACCCCCGGCGTGGAGGCCGCGACCGGCGCGCTGGGCCACGGGCTCCCGCTCGGCGCCGGCATGGCGCTGGGCCTGCGGCTGAGCGGCCTGCCGGGCCGGGTGGCCGTCGTGACCGGGGACGGCGAGCTCGACGAGGGCACCAACTGGGAGGCCGCGCAGTTCGCCGCGCACCACCGCCTCGGCAACCTGCTCGTCGTCGTCGACCGCAACTCGTTGCAGCAGGAAGGCCGGACCGAGGACGTCCTCGCGCTCGAACCGCTCGCCGACAAGTGGCGCGCCTTCGGCTGGGCCGTCGCGCACGCCGACGGCCACGACCACCACGCGCTCCGCGTCGCGGCCGAGGACCTGTTCGAGCGGAACGGGCCCGGCGTGCTCATCGCGGAGACCACCAAGGGCAAGGGAGTGTCCTTCATGGAGGGTGTCGCCTCCTGGCACATGGGCAGGCTCACCGAGCACGAACTGGGTCAGGCGCTCGCGGAACTCGAGGCCGGCCGATGACCGCGCCCACGACCATGCGCGCCTCGTGCGCCGGCCGGATCGCCGAGGTGGTCAGGGAGACCCCGGACGTGCTGACCGTCGGCGCCGACGGGCACGCGCTGTTCAGCCAGGTCATCGCCTGGGACCCCAGCCGCTACGTCGAGGTCGGCATCGCCGAGTCCAACCTGGTCGGGGTCGCGGCGGGCCTCGCCCGCGCGGGCTGGCGGCCGGTGGTCGGCGCGATGGCGCCGTTCCTCGTCCGCCGCGCCTACGAGCAGCTGCGCCTCGACGTCTCGCTGCCCGGCCTGCCGGTGGTGCTGCTCGGCGTCGGTGGCGGGCTGAGCTACGGCTCGCTGGGACCGACCCACCACGCCGTCGACGACCTCGCGCTGATGGCCGCGCTGCCGTCGATGGACCTCTACTGCCCCGCCGACGCCGTGGACGCGGCGGAGGTCCTGCGCCGGATCCTGCCTCCGACGCGCCCCGCGTACGTCCGGCTCACCGCCCGGCAGGACCCGGCGGTGTTCGCGACCCGGCCGGTCGGCGACCCGCGCGAGGTGCGCCTGGTGCGGGAACCGGCGGACGCCAGGGCGCTCGTGCTGGCGACCGGCCGGTGCGTCGCGGAGGCGATCGCGGCCGCGGAGGAACTGTCCTTGCACGGAACGGAGGCAGCGGTCGGGGTCGTCACCTGCCTGCGCCCGTTCCCCGCCGAGCAGGTCAGGGAACTGGCCACCCGCTGGCCGGTCGTGGTGACGGCGGCCGAGGCGCTGCCCCAGGGCGGGCTCGGCGAACGGACGGCCGAGGCGGTCCGCGGCCTCCCGGTCCGGATCGTCCGGCTCGCCGTGGACGACCGCTACCCGCCGGTGGCCGACCACGAGGAACTGCTGGCGTTCTACCGCCTCGACCGGACGGCGATCGCCTCCGGCGTCCTGCACGCGCTCTCCGGACGGAGTGTCCAATGAGGATTCTGGCTAGTGCCCAAGCCTGTGGGTTCGGGCCGGTGTCGAAGCTCGTCGCGGTGTCCACCGCGCTCGGACCGGGCACCGTGGACTTCGTCGGCCAAGGTGTCGCACTCGACTTCGCCCGGCGCAACGCCGACCGGTTCGGCCGGGTGTTGTTCTGCGACACCGCGAAACCCGAGCTGGTCCGCCCGCACCTGGCCGAGACCGACGTCGTGATCAGCGTGATGGACGCCGACCTCGTCTTCTGGGCGGTCCGCGAGGGCCGTCCGGTGCTGCTGTTCGACAGCCTGCTCGGTTTCTGGGACAACACCCGCGGCATGCCCGGCCTGGCGCGCGCCGCCGAGGTCGTGCGGACCGGTGACCTGGCCTCGGCGCAGGCCGCGTACGAGGAACTCGGCCCGCACGAACGGATCCTGCTCGCCCACCTGCTGGCCACCCGGTCGTTCGTGCAGAACTTCCCCGGGGTGCCGGCCAGGGTCGCCGAGCTCGCGGCGGTGGGCGCGGACCACGTCGACCTGTGCGGCCCGATCGTGGACGTCGACGCGCTGCACCAGGCGTTGAGCGCCGGACCGCCGGACGATCCCGCCGACCTGCTGGTGAACCTGGGCGGCTTCAAGAACTTCTACCTCGACTACGACTCGCACAACGCCTACCTCGACCTGATGCGGCGCTGGGTGCTGGACCTCGCGGCCGAGGCGGACCTGGAGCACATCGTCGTCTGCTGCGGTGGCTTCGCGAAGGCCGAGACCGTGGTGGTGAACCAGACCCGTGTCGACTTCACCTTCCTGCCGCACGACGAGTTCCTGCGCCACCTGGCGTTCACGCCGTCCTACGCGGTGCCGCCGAGCCTGACCTCGTTGCACGAGGCCGTGCTCACCCGCCGCATGCCGTTGCTGCTGCCCGAACAGCACTACGGGCACGTGGTCAACCGGCGGATGCTCGGGGACATCGCGGTCGGCAGGCACGCCGCCGCGTTCACGGACGTCGGCCCGCGGTTCGAGGTCGCCGAGGACGACTTCGAGGGCACCCGCCAGCTCGACGAGCTCACCCGCGAGGTGATGCGGGACGACCAGGGCTACCAGGAGGTTCGCGCGCTGCTCGACGCACGGCTGGCCGCTTACCGCGCCACCACACCGGAACAGCGCGACGCGGCCGTCGACGAACTGGGCGGCTTGCTGGACGGCATCCCGCTCGAGGTCGCGCTCGGCAAGCTGGACCTGGCCGCGCTCGGGGGTGCGCCGCGATGACCACCAGCCACCAGGAAGTGGACGTGCTGGACCCGCTGGCGGTCGACGCCGTCGTGCGGGAAGTGCTGCGCCTGCACGAGGAACGCACCGGAACGGACGCGGGCGCCGTCGACTTCACCACCTGGATCCCCGCAGGAGCCCGGAAGTCCCGGCGCAGGTTGTTCGTGCGCGTCGACGTCGACGGTGCGCCGGTCGGCGTCGCGAAGGTGCCGCTGGCCGCGCACGACCCGAAAGTCGCGTTCGAGTACCAGGTGCTGCAGGGACTCGGGCCGGAGATCCCGTTCGACCACCCGCTGCCGCTCGGCCGGCTGCCGCACGGGTTCGTCATGACCCACCTGCCCGGCGTCGACCTGCCGTCGGCCCCTGGACTCACCGACGGGCCCGACGAGTGCTGGCGGGTCCTGCGACCGGTGGTGGAGAGCATCGCCGCGCTGCACCTCGCGCCAGCCGACCCCGCGGCCGTCGCGATGACGCCGGAGCAGGCCGCCGCGCAGTACGTCCGCAGGCCGTTCACCGGGGTCCAGCACGCCGACGACGCACTGCGGGGCGCGCTGCTGGCCCGCACGCACGGCGACCTCGGACCGTGGAACGTGCGGTACGAGCCGGAGACCGGCCGCGTCCGCATCCTCGACTTCGAGGACTACCGCCCGCTCGGCGTGGCCGGGATCGACCTGGTCAACATGCTCGTCACCTGCGCGCTGCCGGTGTTCCCCGACTACGGCGCCCGCGGCTTCGACTGGCTCTACGAGCAGGTCTTCGAGAGCGACCACTGGTTCCGCGACGTCGTGGCGACCGGGCTGCGGCACTACGCGCGGCTGACCGATCAGAGCGCCGCCGGCGTGGCCGACCTGACCCCGTTGATGTGCCAGTGGCTGATCGAGCGGATCACCGCCGAGGGCCGCGACACGAGCCACATGTTCTACCGCACGTTCGCCGACCGCTACCTCGGTCACCGACCGGCCTGGGTGAGGAGTCTCGATGTCTGACCTGACCGAGCACGTCGACGTCGTCGTGGTCGGCGGCGGCCCCGCCGGCCTCTTCGCCGGGCTGACCGCCGCCCGCGCCGGACTCGACGTGCGGGTGCTGGAGGCGGGCGGCGACATGAGCGCGAGCCTGTGCCCGCGGGTGGTGGCCCGGCTGCGCGGCCAGAAGGTGCGCGACGTCGAGAAGTTCCGCCTCCAGTGCCCGCGTTGTGACTGCCTCACCGGACTCGGTGGCGCGGCCTTCCACTTCGACACCAACCTCGGCTACATCTCGTCGCTCACGCGGTCGAAGATCGAGCGGGCCGAGGACGGCAGGACGCGGTCCTACAGCGGTCTCGAACGCGCACTCGGCGACTTCGACCGGGCTCAGGGCCTCGTCGCGGAGGTCTACGAGACGTTCTTCGCGCTCGGCCTGCCGCAGGTGGAGGTCCACGAGAACACGCTGGCCTCGGGCGGTCAGGCGTTCGAGCACGTCGACACGGCGCCCTCGCAGAGCGTCACGGTCGACGTCGCGCTCGTCATGATCGACGCGTTGCGCGCAGAGCTCGAAGCGGACCGCGGCCGGATCCTGTTGCACCACAACGTGGACGGGGTCGTGCCGCTTCCCGGCGGCGGCTTCGCGGTGTCGGCGCAGACACCGGACGGGCCCGTCAGCCTCACCGCGGACTCCGTGGTGGTGGCGGTCGGCAAGCTCGGCCTGCCGTGGGTGCGCGACCTGGTCGACACGGCCGGGGTGCGGCATCGCGGTGCCGGACGGGTCGACGTCGGTGTGCGCCTGGAGACCGCGGCCGAGGACATGGCGCCGTTGATCGACGGCTGCCACAACCCGAAGCTGTCGTTCCTCAACGACCGCGGCGAGTCCGTCCGCACGTTCTGCGTGTGCGAGGGCGGCCGGGTCATGCAGTACTCGTTCCTCGGCGCGGTCGTCCTCGACGGCCAGCACTGCATCAACCAGCCCACCCAGCGCTCGAACATGGGCGTGCTCACCACCATGAACGTGCCGGAGGGCGAGGACGGGACCGAGTTCGCGCGCGGCTTCGCGGCGACGGTCGCCGAGCACGGCGGCGGCAAGCCCGTGGTGTGCACCGTGGACGAGCTGCGCGGTGGCCCCGAGCACGAGGGCAAGCTGGCCACCAGCCTGATCGACTACCGGCACGCGTCGCTGCGCGAGTGCCTGCCGGCGTCGGTGGTCTCCGACGTGCTGGAGATGGTCGACCGGCTCAACTCCTCGAACCCCGGCCTCGTGCCCGGCCACGCGACCGTGGCGGCGCCGGTGGTGGAGCGGCTGTTCCCGGACCTGGAGCTGTCGCCGGACATGGAGTCCTCGGTGCCGGGCCTGTTCTTCGTCGGCGACTCCTCGTCGAAGATCATCGGGATCACCTACGGCGCGGCCACCGGCATCGCGGCCGCCAGGGCCATCGCCCGCGACCGCGAGGCCGTCAGCGGGGGCGTGCGATGACCCTGTCGCTGCCCCGGTCGCGCTCGCCCGAACCCGTCCCCGCCGAGTTCTCCGTTCCCCTGCCGGAAGGCACGGCCGAGCCGGACACCGCCGTGCTGGCGGCGGCGATCGCGCTGGTGCTCGACCGCTACGGCGTGTCCTGGCCGGTCCTCGGCCCGGACGGCGCCGCCCGCCGAGCCGACCTCTCCGGAACCCTGGCGGACCTCACGTCGTCTCCAGAACCTCTGGCGCACAACGATCTGGCCGTGGCCGTGCTGGACGCGGACGCGACGGAATCGTCTGCGGTGTGGTCACTCGGCGTCCACCGCGGTGCGCTGCGGGGCCGGTACGACAGGTCCACAATGGATGAGTTCACCGCGGTGCGGATGGCCGAGCACGTGGCCGCCGTGCTCACCGCGCCGGGCGACACCCCGGTGGCGTCGTTCGACCTGCTGCTCGCCGGGGAACGCGCGAACCTGCGGTCCTGGAACCCCGCCGCACCGGTGACCTACCCGGCCACCACGCTGCACCGGCTGTTCCGCGAGCAGGCCGCGCGCACCCCGGAACGTCCCGCGCTGCGCCTCGCCGGCCGCGAGCTGACCTACGGGGAGCTCGACGCCGCGTCGGACCGCCTGGCGCGCCGGCTCCAGCCGTTCGTCGAAGCGGCGGGGGACCCGGTCGTGCTCTCCGGCGACCGGAGCCTGGAGCTGTTCACCGCGATCCTGGCGATCTTCAAGGCAGGCGGGTGCTTCGTGCACCTGGACCCGTCGCTGCCCCAGCGCCGTGCCGAGGCGATCCTGCGGCAGACCAGCGCGGTCGCGGTGCTGCGCACGGCCTCCGCGCACCCGGCGACCGACCTGCCCGGCGCACTGGCCGTCGAGCGGTTGCTGGACGAGAGCGCGGACGGCCTGGTGCCGGACATCGCCCACGACGAGAGCACCGCCTACCTCTTCTTCACCTCCGGCAGCACCGGTGAACCGAAGGGAGTGCTGCGCCCGCACCGCATGCACACCGCGCGGATCTTCCTCGAGCAGGGCATGTACTCGCTCGGGCCGGACGACCGGGTGCTGCTCAAGTCCGCCATCAGCTTCCGCGAGTCGTGGTGGCCGCTGTCGACCGGCGCGACCGCGGTCGTCGCCGAACCCGGCAGGGACCGCGACGACCGGTACCTCGCCGAGCTGATCGACACCGAGGGCGTCACCACCGTCAGCTTCGTCCCGTCGATGCTGCGGTTGCTGTTGCGGCAGAAGGCCTTCCGCGAGGCCTCCGCGCTGCGGCACGTCTTCGTCGGCGGGGAGGCGCTGCAGGCCGACCTGGAGGCCGAGCTCCGCGCGTGCGGGTTCGAGGTGCACAACACCTACACGCTGACCGAGGCGGACTACGTCTGCCACCGGCAGGGCCCGGCCACCTCGGCCACCGAGGCGGGCACGAACGTCGGCCGCGCGCTGGACATGCACGTGTACCTCGCCGACGGCGCGGGCAGGCTCGTTCCTCCCGGCGCGGTCGGTGAGATCCACACCGGCGGGCCGGGACTCTCCGACGGCTACCTCGGCCGTCCCGACCTCACCGCGGAACGCTTCGCGGCCAACACCTTCGACCCGGCAGGCCCGTCCCGGCTGTTCCGCACCGGCGACCTCGCCCGGCACCGCGCCGACGGCACGCTGGAGTACCTCGGCCGCGGCGACGCGCAGGTGAAGGTCAGGGGCCAGCGCGTCGAACCCACCGAGGTCGAGCTGGTGCTGCGCGAGCACCCCGCCGTGGCGTCCGCCGCGGTCGTGGGGATCGCGGACCCCGACCAGGGTGCCGTGCTCGCCGCGTACGTCGTCGCCGAGGGTGCCGAACCGCCGGTGCGCGAGCTGCGCGAGTTCGTCGGGGAACGGCTGCCGGACTTCATGGTGCCGTCCTACTTCGCCCTGGTGCCCGCGCTTCCGCTGCTGGACAGCGGAAAGGTCGACCGCAAGCAGCTGGAGGTCCGGCCGCGCACCCAGCCCGACGGGTCGGGCACCGCGCCGGAGAACGAGGACCAGGAACGCGTCGCGCGGGTCGTGGCACGGGTGCTCGGCCTCGACTCGGTGGGCGTGGACGACCACTTCTTCGCTCTCGGCGGCGACTCGCTGCGGCTGATGCTGCTGCGCGGCGCGCTGGAGGCGTTGGGCGGCCAGGAGATCGACCTCGCCGCCGTGCTGGAGGCGGGCACCGTGCGCGGGCTCACCGGACTGCTCGCCGGCGACCGCCGCTCCGACCGGCCGGCCCCGCGCGACGGAAGCAGGGCGGGACTGCGGCGCACCGTCCTGCGCTCCCGCCGTCAACCCTCGAAGGAGGCCCGGTGACCACCGACGACCTCGCCATCGCCGTGGTGGGCATGGCCGTCCGGCTGCCCGGCGCCGCCACCCTCGACGAGTACTGGGACCTGCTGCTCGGCGGCCGGATCACGGCCACCCGCAGCGGTGAGATCGACGGCGACTTCGTGCCCTCGTACGGCACGGTCGCGGGCAGCGGGCACTTCGACCCCGACCGGTTCGGCATCTCCGAGGCCGAGGCGGTGCTGATCGACCCGCAGCAACGGCTGCTGCTCGACGTCGCCGACGAGGCGCTGGCCGACGCGAACGCCGACCCCTCGGCGGCACCGGTCAGCATCTACGCCGGCGTCGGCCGCAACGACTACCTGGACTGGGTCTCCACGGCGCTCGCCGGCCGTCCGGGCGTGGACGACATGGCGCTGGAGGTCGCCAACGGCGGTGACTACGCGGCCACCCGCGTCGCGTACCGCCTCGGCCTCACCGGTACCGCCCTGACCGTGCAGTCGGCGTGCTCGACCGGCCTGGTCGCCGTGCACCTGGCCTGCCAGGACCTGCTCGGCGCCGGGTCCGACGTCGCCGTCGCGGCCACGTCGGCGGTGCGGGTGCCCGGTCCGCGCGGCTACACCGCGGCGGCGGGCGGCATCGGGTCGCCAGACGGCTGCTGCCGGCCGTTCGACCGGCACGCCAACGGCACCCTGCCCGGCGACGGCGCGGGCGCGGTGGTGCTCAAGCGGCTCGCCGACGCCATCGCGGACGGCGACCGGATCTGGGGCGTCATCCGTGGTTCGGCGACGAACAACGACGGCTCGGTCAAGTCCGGGTTCGCCGGGGTGAACTCCCAGGCGCAGCGCGACGTCGTGCTCGCCGCCCTGGACGTGGCGGGCGTCGAACCGCACGAGATCTCCTACGTCGAGGCCCACGGCAGCGGCACGCGGGTCGGTGACGCGGCCGAGTGGTCGGCGCTGGCCGAGGTCTTCGAGGGAACGGGTCAGCCGGTCGCGGTCGGTGCCGTCAAGGCGAACCTCGGACACCTGCGCGAGGCGGCCGGGATTGCCGGCATCGTCAAGACCCTGCTCTCCCTGCACCACGGGAAGATCGTGCCCACCCCGAGCTTCACCGGACTCCCGGAGGACCTCGCCCGCCGTTCCGGCACGCTGGCGCCGGTCGCCGACGTGCTCGACTGGACGGCCGGAGTGCGCAGGGCCGGCGTGAGCGCGTTCGGGCTCGGCGGCACGAACTGCCACGTGGTGCTCGAAACCGCGCCACCGCGACCGGCGGGGGAGGCGCGGACCGACGGGCTGTTGTTGCTGTCCAGCCACTCCGCCCGCACGCTCGACGAGGACACGGAAGCGTTGCGCGACCAGGTCGTGGCGGCTCCCGAGCGGGTCGGCGACCTGGCGTTCACCACGCAGACCAGCGGACGGAAGCTGCGCGAGCGGCGGTACGTCGTGGTCTCGGCGGACGAGGACCCGGCAGAGGCGTTCGCGGCCGGACGGCTGCGGGGCCAGACCGCCACCGCGCCGCGCAGCGAACCGGGCATCGGCTTCGTGCTGCCCGGGATCGGCAGCCACTACCAGGGCATGGGCGCCGGCCTGGCCGCCCGCAACCCGATCTTCGCCGGGCACCTCGACGGCGTCCTCGACCACGCCGACGAGCTGACCGGAGGACGCGTCAGCCCCCGGTTCGCGCCGGACGGTCGAGCTCAGGGCAAGGGCGGCGACCGGGTCGACCTCGCGGCCATGTTGCGGCGCAAGGACAAGCCCGCGCGGTCCGCCGTCGACCTGCCCGAGCTGCACCTGTCGTTGTTCTGCTTCGAGTACGCGCTGGCCCGCACGTTGGTGGACCACGGGCTGCGGCCGTCCGTCCTCATCGGACACAGCCTCGGCGAGTGGGTCTGCTCCGTGCTCGCGGACGTCATCGACGTCGAGACGGCCATGGTCGCGGTGCACCGCCGTGCCGGGCTGGTGAAGCTCGCCGGCGAAGGCCACATGCTCGCCGTGCTCGCCTCGGCAGAGGAGGTGGCGGGCTACGCCGGTGACGACGCGTGGC
Source organism: Lentzea sp. CA-135723 (assembly GCF_050936595.1). Taxonomy (NCBI): domain Bacteria; kingdom Bacillati; phylum Actinomycetota; class Actinomycetes; order Pseudonocardiales; family Pseudonocardiaceae; genus Lentzea; species Lentzea sp. CA-135723. The sequence goes on from NZ_JBNJMK010000002.1 coordinate 647,404, forward strand.
TCGCGGCGGACAACGGCCCGAAGCACTGCGTGTTCTCCGGACGGCCCGGCGGGATCGCCCGGCTCTCCGAACGCCTTCGGGCGGACGGGTTCTCGGTGCTGCCCGTGGACGCGATGCACCCGTTCCACACCCCGCAGCTCGAAGACGCGGCCCGGTTGCTCGGCGACGACCTCACGTCGGTGGAGATGCGGGCGCCGAAGATCCCGCTGGCCTCCAGCGTGCTCGGCCGCTGGCTCGGGCCGGACGACCTCGGCCCCGCGTACTGGCGGCGGCACATGGTCGACACCGTGCACTTCCGCGACGCGGCGAAGCTCGCGCTGACGAAGGCGCAGGTGCTGGTCGAGGTCGGGCCCGGCACGGCCAGGCCGTGGGTGCTGCAGGCGGACCCGAGCGCGGTCGTCGTGCGCACGGTTCGCCAGTCGTACGAACAGGTTTCCGACACGGACGCGTTGCTGGCCGGTCTCGGGCAGCTGTGGGCGAACGGCGTGCGGGTCGACTTCGGTCCGTTGCACGCGAAGGACGCCATGCGCGTCCAGCTGCCGCGACCGTCCTCGCACCGCAGGCGTTTCCTGCCCGACCAACCACCTCCACAACGGAAGTCGTTCTCTCCCAGCACCGAAGCACCGGCGGAACCCCGCCAGGTCGTGGCGGTGGAGGAAACCGGGGTGGACGAGCTGGAACGGCACCTGCGCGCGCAGTGGCGGGCGTTGCTGGGCCTGCGCGAGGTGCACCCGGACGACCACTTCTTCCACCTCGGCGGCGACTCGCTGATGGGGGTCCACCTCATCGCCGGGCTGCGCGAGGTGACCGGCGTGCAGGTGCCGTCGGAGCAGGTGTTCGCCTTCGCCCGGTTCGGCGCGATGGTCACGCACCTGCGCGGCTGGCTGGCAGGCGAACCGCGGATCAGCGAGAAGGGAACGGATTGTCATGGCTGAACCTGACCGAACCGCGGCCGCGCCCCGGTCCGTGGGCGTGGTCGGCGCGGGAGTGATCGGCACCAGCGTCGCGCACGCCGTGGCGGCCGCCGGGCTCCGCGTGGTTCTCGTCGACTCCGACCAGGCGGCGCTGGACACCGCCAGGGCGGGCGTGCGCCGTCACCAGCGGCTGGGACGGCTCAAGGGCGGCCCGCAGATCGCTCTCGACCTGCGGTTCACCGGAGACCTCCGCGAACTGTCCGATGTGGACTTCGTGGTCGAGAACATCACCGAGTCCGAGCAGGCCAAGTCCGCGCTGTACGAGGAGCTCGACCGGGTGCTGCGGCCGGACGTGCCCATCGCGGCCAACACGTCCGCGATCCCGATCGCGCTGCTCGCCGCCCCGCTGGCGGACCCGAGCCGGGTGGTCGGCGCGCACTTCATGAACCCGGTCGCGCTGATCGACACCGTCGAGGTCGTGCGCTCGCCGAAGACCTCCGACGCGGCACTGGGCGCGCTCACCGCGCTGCTGACCAGGATGGGCAAGCAGTGGATCACCGTGAACGACGCCGCCGGCTTCGTCATCAACCGGGTCCTGATGGTGGTCGCGAACCTCGCCGCGGCCCTTGTGGCCGAAGGCGTCGCCACGCCCGCCCAGGTTGACGGCCTGTTCCGCGGCTGCCTCGGGCACCGCACCGGTCCACTGAGGACGGCCGACCTGATCGGCCTGGACACCGTGGTGCGCACGCTCGACGTGCTGCACGACCACTACGGCACCGCCGAGTACGTCGCGCATCCCGCGCTGCGCCAGCGGATCGCCCAAGGCGACCTCGGGCAGAAGAGCGGGTCCGGGTTCTTCACCTACGACAGGAGCTGACATGACCACGAGCATCAGCGATGTCCGCTCCCGCATCCGGGAGCACGTCTGCGCGCTGGTCGGGATGGCCGACGTGCCCGACGACTGCGGCCTGATCTCCGAGCACGTGCTCGACTCGGTCGCCGCGATCGGGATGGTCGACTTCGTCGAGCGGACCTTCGGCATCGAGATCGAGGACGAGGACCTCAGCATGACCAACCTCGACACCATCGACGGCCTGGTCGCGCTGGTGGAACGCAAGCTGGGCACGCCATGACGGTCCTCGACTGGGCCCCGGACGAGAAGTTCGCCGCCGCCGCGGACCGGTGGGAGGCCGCGCACGCGGTCGACCACGAGGGCGTGCGCGAGCTGGCCGGCCGGGGACTGCTGGGCCTGACCGTGCCGCAGCGGTACGGCGGGCGCGGCACGCCACTGGTGGAGGTCGTCGACCTGCACCGGGCCGTGGCCGCGCATTCCCCGAGCCTGCAGAGCCTTCTGGTCGTGCACGGGATGGTCTGCCACGCCGTGACCCGCTGGGGCCGCCAGGAACTGCGCGAGCGGGTGCTGCCGAAGCTCGCTTTCGGCGAGCACGTGGCGGCGTTCGCGCTGACCGAGCAGGAGTCCGGCAACGACGTCCAGTCGTTGCGCACCACCCTGCGGCAGGACGGCGACCAGGTGCTCGTCACCGGCCGCAAGCGGTGGATCAGCTTCGGGCAGATCGCCGACGTCCACCTGGTCTTCGGCCGGGGCGACGGCGGCGGAGCCTGCGCGCTGGTGCCGGCCGGTGCCGGCGCGGTGATCAGGGCCGAGCAGCCGACCACCGGCCTGGGCGCCTCGCTGCTGGCCGACATCGAGTACGCGGACACCCCGACCGAGGCGGCGCTGACCATCGCCAGGCCGGGGTTCGGGATCCCGCACGTGGCCACGTCCTGCCTGACGCTGGGCAGGCTCCTCATCGCGGCGGCTGCCGCGGGGGTCGCGCAGCGGGCCGTCGACCTGGCCGCCGAGCACGTCGCCCAGCGCGTCGTCGGCGACGGCCCGCTCGGCGACCGGCAACTGGTGCGGGCGCTGCTCGCGGACGTCTCGACCGCCGCGGAGTCGGCCTGGCTGACCGTCCAGGACGCGGCCAGGCGGGTCGACGACGGCGATCCCGACGCGGCGGTGCTCGCCTGCCGGGCGAAGCTCCTGGCCTCGCGGGCGGCCGCGTCCGCGACGCAGGCGGCGGCCCGGTTGTTCGGCGCGGCCGGCCTCGTCGAGGACCACCCGGTGGTCCGGCTCTGCCGCGCTGCCGACACCTACCAGGTCATCGAAGGACCGACAGAGGTCCTGCAGGACCTCGTCGGCGGTGCCGTGGTGCGCCGCGCACGGGTCGCCCTGCGGTCGAGCGGGAGAGGAACCGAGGATGCCTGACGCGATCAAGTGCGTGGTGTGGGATCTCGACGAGACCCTGTGGCAGGGCACGGTTCTCGAGGGCGACCGGGTGGTCGTGCCCGAGCGCAACCGCGACCTGGTCCGGCGGTTCGACGCGCACGGGGTGCTCCAGTCCGTCGCCAGCCGCAACGACGCCGACGTGGTCCTGCCCGAGCTCGCCGCGACCGGCCTGCAGGAGTACTTCCTCTACCCGATGGTCGGCTGGTCCGCGAAGTCCGCTTCCGTGCGGGCCATCGCCGCCGAGCTGAACATCGCCACGGACAGCCTGCTCTTCGTCGACGACTCGGAGTTCGAACGGGCCGAGGTCGCCGCCGAACTGCCGGAGGTGCGTTGCGTCGCACCGGAAGAGCTGCACGAGCTGGTCGCCCGCGGCGAGCTGCTGGCCACGGCCCCGACCGCCGACGCCATCCAGCGCCGGCCCCGGTACCAGGCCGAGCAACGGCGGCGCGAGCACGAGAAGGACTTCGCCGGACCGGCGGAGGAGTTCCTGCGCTCCCTGGACATGCGGCTCACCGTCGCCGACGCCACCACCGCCGACCTCGCCCGCGCGGCCGAGCTGACGCAACGCACGCACCAGCTCAACACCACCGGGATCACCTTCGACGAGCAGGCGCTCGCCGAGCTGATCGAGGACCCCGGGCACCGCGTGCTCGTCGCGCGCCTGACCGACCGGTTCGGCGAGTACGGCACCATCGGCCTGGTCGTCGTCCAGACGTCCGAAGTGGACTGGACGCTGCGGCTGCTGCTGATGTCCTGCCGCGTGATGGGCCGCAACATCGGCACGGCGGTGGTCGGCGCGGTCACCGCGCTGGCCAGGGAGGCGGGCGCCGGGCTGCTGGCCCACTTCCGCCCCACCGACCGCAACCGCCAGATGCGCCTCACCTACCGGCTGCTCGGCTTCGAGGTCGCCGAGAAGTCCGGCGACCTGGTCGTGTTCCGGCTGCCCGGCACCACCGACGTGCCGATCCCCGGCTACGTCGCCCTCACCGTCCCCGCGACCACCCCCTGAGTTCCCTTCCAACACGGAGGCACAGCAATGAAGGCGTTCACCGAGACCTGGGTCGACAAGTTCTCCACCGTCTACGCGGACTCGCCGCTGGTCGAGCTGTCCTGGTTCACCGCCAGCCCCGGCATCGAGCTGATCAAGCTCGTCATCGACGGCACCATCCGCCGCGGTGACCGCGTGATCGACCTCGGCAGCGGACCCGGCGTCGACGCGGTCTTCCTCGCCGCGCAGGGCATGAACGTGACCGGCGTCGACCTGTCCGAGTCCGCCGTGGAGAACGCGCGGACGTGGGCGAAGCTCGCCGGCGTGAGCGCGGAGTTCGTCCAGGGCGACGTGCTCGACGTGCCGCTGCCCGCGCACGAGGCCGACGTGGTCACCGACTCGTTCGTGTTCCACAACATGCGGGACGAGGCCCGGCCGGTCTACGCGGAGCAGGTGCACCGCCTGCTCAAGCCGGGCGGCCTGTTCGTGCTGAACTCGTTCTCCAACCACATGGTCGAGGGCACCGGGCCGCGCCGCGTCACCAGCGCCGAGATCCTGTCCACCTTCGACTCCAGCCGGTTCGAGTGCGTCGACCTGCGCCTGTACCGCAACCTCCCGACCGCCGCGAAACCCGACCAGATCCACTGGATCGGGCAGTTCCGGGCGCTGTGAAGCAGCGGCGGTTCGCGGGACGACGCGTCGTCGTCACCGGCGGCGGCAGGGGGATCGGCCGTGAGGTCGCCCTGTCCTTCGGCGCCGAAGGTGCCGACGTCGTCCTGCTCGCGCGCACCACGGCGCAGATCGAGTCCGTCCGCGCCGAGCTCGCCGAGCACGGCGGTCGCTACCTCGCGATCACCTGCGACGTCTCGGATCCCGACCAGGTCGCGGCGGCGGGCAGGCAGGTCCACGACGAGTTCGGCGCGGTGGACGTGCTCGTCAACGCCGCCGGGGTGTTCTCGATGGGCCCGACCGTGGAGTTCGGCGTCGAGGAGGCCCGGGAGTTGTTGAGCACCAACGTTCTCGGCGTCTACCAGTGCTGCCGGGTGTTCGGGCGCCCGATGCTCGAACGCCGCGCGGGCAAGGTGGTGAACTTCGGCTCCCTGCTGTCGTTCACCGCCTTCCCCGAACGGGCCGCCTACGCGGCGAGCAAGGCCGGCGTGCTGGCGCTGACCAAGTCGCTCGGCGTCGAGTGGGCCGCGGCGGGCGTGAACGTCAACGCCGTCGCACCGGGCATGGTCAAGATCGAGACACCGCACCCCGGCGCACTCGCCGAGGACGCCATCACCGGTCGGATTCCCGCCCGGCGCAGGGGAAAACCCGCCGACATCACCGGCGCGGTGCTGTTCCTCTCGTCGTCGGAGGCGGACTACGTGAACGGCCAGACCCTGGTCGTCGATGGAGGCTGGCTCAGCTATGGATACCTCTAGTCGAAGTCTCGCGCTGGGCGTGTTCTGCGGCATCGCCAACGGGCCGTCCGCCGCGTACGCGGAGACCGCGGCCGCGCTCGGCGTGGAGCTCGCCACCCGAGGGCACAGCCTGGTCTACGGCGCGGGCGGCATCGGCCTGATGGGCGCGGTGGCGAACGGCGTGGCCTCGGCGGGCGGCGCGATCACCGGGGTCATCCCGCGTTTCCTGCGGGAGCGGGAGACCGGCGACCACCTCCCTCCCCAGGAGATCGTGCTGACCGAGGACCTGTTGGAGCGCAAGAGGGTGATGATCGAGCGCTCCGACGCGTTCATCGCGCTGCCGGGCGGCTACGGCACGCTCGACGAGGTCGTCGAGGTCATCTCGATGGCCGCGCTGGGCGCCGACGTGGGCCCGGTCGTGCTGGTCGACGTGAACGACGACTGGCGCACGTTCCGCGTGCTCGTCGACGACCTGCACGCACGGGGATTCACCCGCCGCAACGACCTCTACCACGTGGTCGGGTCCGTCTCCGAAGCGCTGGACCTGGTGCAGCGGGAGCTGGCCCCGGCCGAGCTCACCAGCACCGCGAGTTGATCGTCCGGCCGGCCCGCTGACGGGCCCGGCCACCTCCCTGGAAGAAGGTCCGATGAACAGCAGTGGCACGAGGGTGCCGTCTCCCCGGCTGTACCTGGCCGGGTGGACCACGACCACGCTGGGAACCGGCATCGTGTTCCCGCTGACCGCGGTGTACCTGCGCGATCAGCTCGGGCTGCCGGTCGGGTCGGTCTCGCTGTACTTCGTCCTGTTCGCGATCGCGGGCCTGGTGGCCAACCCGTTCGCGGGCCTGCTGTCGGTGAGGTTCGGGCCGGGACCGATCGCGGTGGCGGCCACCGCGTTCCAGACCATCGGACCGCTGTTGCTGGCGGCGCACGGCCCCGACGCGCTCAGCCTGACGGCGTCGGTGTTCTCCGGGGCGGGCACCGGGATCTTCTACGCGGTGCTGACGCCGTTGCTGATCCAGCTCTTCGGAGAGGCGAAGCTCGGCAGGATGCTGGCCGCGCAGAACGCGGTGAGCGCCGCGTCGGTCGGCGCCGGTGCGGTGATCGGCGGCCTGCTGGTCGAGGCGCTGGGGGAGGCGGGCTACCGGCTCTCCTTCCTGGCCAACGGGATCAGCTTCCTGGCGTTCGGGCTGGTGCTGGCGGCGGTGCTGCGCGGTGTGGCCGCGCCGTCGGCGGAGGTGAGCCGTTCGATCTCACCGGCCAGCGTGCTCGCCCCGTTCGTCGACCGGCGGTTCCTCGTGATCCTGGTGCTGCAGGGGGCGCTGGTGCTGTTCGGGTTCGGGCAGGTCGAGTCGGTCATGCCGATCGTGCTGCGGGACAGCGCCCAGCTCCAGGTGATCGGGATCAGCGTGGTGCTCGCGGTGAACTCGCTGTCGATCATCGTGCTGCAGGCCCCGGTGCTGCGGCTGGTCGAGCGCATCGGCCACGTGCGGTCGTTGCGGGCCGCGCTGGGCTGCTGGGCGCTGAGCCTGGTGGCGCTGTGGCTCTCGGCCGCCGTGTCCGGCCCGGTCGTCGCGGTGGTGGCCGCCGCGGGCTGGGCGCTGCTCTTCGCCCTCGGCGAGTGCTTCATCGCGCCGAGCATGCAACCGCTGGTCGTCGCGACCGCACCACCCGGTCGGCTCGCCTCGTACACCGCCTCGACCTCGCTGGTGCACAGCCTCGGCAACCTGGCCGCGCCCGCGTTGTTCCTGCCCGTGTTCACCGGCCTCGGGTTCGGCGCCTACCTGGGCTTCCAGCTGGCCGGCTACCTCATGGCCGTGCTGGTGCTGCTGATCTCCGCCGGGGCGAGGGCGTCCGCGTCCGTTCGCTGACCACAGACATCTGAAGGAGGAAGAAGATGGTCGCACGCACCTCCGGGCGCGGCACCCTGCTGGTGCTCGGTTCCGGTTACCAGCTGGGCCACGAGCGGATGCTCGCCCAGATGGCGTCCGAGGCCGACGTCCTGCTGCTGAACCCCGAACCCGTCACCTGGCAGGCCCGCTGGGTCCACGACTCGGCGTGGTTCGACCCGGCGAGTGAGGGAGACGTCTCCCTGCGCGCCAAGGAACTCGTGGCACGGCGGGAGGTCAGCGCCGTCACGACGTACGAGGAGTCGATGGTGGTGGCCGCCGCACGGCTCGCGGCCGAGCTCGGCGTGCCGGGCGTGCCGGTCGCGGCCGCGGAACTGGCCAGGGACAAGCACCGGCAACGGGAACTGCTCAACCGGACCGGCATCTCGCCGACGAAGTCGTTGCTGGTGAACGATCTCGCCTCCGCTCGCCGGGCCGCCGAGGAGGTCGGCTACCCGCTGATCGTCAAGCCGCGCGGGCTGTCCGGCAGCGCCGGGGTGTGCCGGGTCGACGACCCCGCCGACTTCGACATCGCCTACGAGACCGCCGCCACGGTGGACAAGAAGGGCCTCGACAGCGAGGGCGTGCTGATCGAGGAGTTCCTCACCGGCTTCGAGTTCGACGTCGACTGCTGGATCGTCGACGGCAAAGCGACGCCGGTGTCGTGGGCCCGCAAGATCTGGGACTACGACCCGTACCCGATCGAGGCCGGCTTCGTCATCGGCGAGGGAGCGCTCGCCGATCCCGTCACCACCGCCGGGTTCGACCTCGCCTGCCGGGCCGTCGAAGCGGCGGGCATGGACCGGACCGTCGCCCACGTCGAGGTCAAGATGACCCCGGCCGGGCCGCGGATCATCGAGCTGAACGCCCGCCCCGGCGGGGACATCGCCTCGCGCATCGTCGAGCTGGGCCGCAACGTCCGGCTCGGGTCGCTGCTGGCGCTGGCGGCACTCGGCGGCCCGCTGGAGAGCTTCCCCGTGCGGGACCGCTCGGCCGGCATCAGGTTCCTCTACCCCAAGGGGCGCCAGCTTTTCGAAGGCCTGGCCGAGGCGGCGGAGCTCCGCGCCCGGCCGTGGATCCACGAGATCCGCGAACTGCGGCCGCACGGCGACGTCGTCACCGCGCCGCCGGAGGACCTGTGGGGCCGCGTGGGCTACGTGATGGCCACGGGCTCGCACGCCGACGAGGTCGTCGACCGCCTCACGCTCGCCAACCACGAACTCACCGTGCTCGGTCCGCAGGTCTGACCGGACACCCCTGAACCTACCCAGAAAGGCAGTGACAGCCATGACCGAATGGCAGCCGGAGACCTACGGGCCGCGGTGGAAGAACGTCTACGACGAGATCGACTGGCCGCAACCCGAAGGGGCCGTGGACTTCCTCGCCCGCCACGCGGGCAGCGGCAGGGCGCTCGAACTGGCCATCGGCACGGGCAGGGTGGCGCTGCCGCTCGCCGCGCGCGGAGTCCGCCTGGACGGCCTCGACGCCTCCCCGGAGATCGTGGAGGTGATGCGCGGCAAGCCCGGTGGGGACGACATCGAGGTCTTCACCGGCAACATCGCCGACTTCAAGATCGAGCGCAAGTACTCGCTCATCTTCCTGCTGCTCAACTCCCTGTACGCGTTGCAGACGCAGGAGGAGCAGATCCAGTGCTTCGAGGCGGTCGCCCGCCACCTGGAGCCGGGCGGGAAGTTCGTCGTCGAGGCCTTCATGCCGGACCCGACGCGGTTCCGCTTCAACGGCCGCGCCCACGTCTACGACGTCGGTCTCGACCACGTCCGGATCGAGGCGGACACGTTCGACCGCGCGAACCAGATCATCAAGGAGAACCACGTCGAGATCCGGGAGACGGGCATCAAGCTCTACCCCGCGTTCCTGCGCTACGCGTGGCCGTCCGAAATGGACCTGATGGCGCGCATCGCCGGCCTGACCCCGCGCGGCCGCTGGGGCGACTGGAACAACGTGCCGTTCGACTCGTGGTCCGAGAACTACATCGGTCTGTACCAGAAGCCCGAGTGACGATGCAGGCCACCGCGGTGAACCAGACCACGCAACAGGTGGCGGCGGAGTCGCACGACCCCGGGCTGCCGGGGGCGGGTCCGCGCGTCGGCGGACCCCACCCGGTGACCGCGATCGTGCAGCGGCTCGCCGAGGCCTTCCGGCCGTGGGGGTTCGCCGTGCGGGACCTGCCGCTGCTCGCCACCGAGCAGGAGAACTTCGACCTGCTCGGCTACCCGGACGACCACCCCACCCGGACTCAGCTCACGTTCAGTCCGGTGCGGGGGGTCGTGCTGCGCACGCACGCGTCGTCCGGAATCCCGGCGGTGCTGCGCGAGGCGACGGGACCCGCGCGGTCGCTCCTGGTGGGCACCTGCTTCCGCAACGAACGGCCGTCGCAGTTCTCCTCCTCCCAGTTCACCCAGATCGACGGCATCGCGGTCGAACCCGGCCTCGGGCTGCCGGAACTGGTGGGGCTGCTGGAGGTCATGGTCGGCGCGCTGTTCGGGCCCGACCACCCGTGGTGGCTCAACCGGAGCCACTACCCGTTCACCGCCGTGGGTTTCGCCGTCGAGGTGGCCTGCCCGCGCTGCTCGGGCGGCTGCGGGGAGTGCCACGGCCGCGGCCGGGTGGAGATCGGCTCGGGCGGCCTGCTGGCCAGGGACGTCCTCGCGGCGTGCGGCTGCCAGGACGACTGGACCGCGGTCAGCTTCGGCTGCTCGGTCGAGCGGCTGCTGCGGCTCTCCCACGGCGTGACCGACATCCGGCCGCTGCTCGGCGGCGACGCCGGTTTCCTCGCCCAGTTCGACTGACGGAAGGCAGGTGCTGCGCTGATGAGGATCTCGCTGGCCTGGCTGGAAGCCGAGTGCGGCACGGCCCTCGACCCCGCCGCCACCGCGCTGCTGCTGGACGAGGCGGGCGCGGAGGCCGACGTGGCGGGCGACCGGGCGATCGAGGTGATCGCGCCGCCGGCGTTCGCCCACCTGGTCTCCGTGCGCGGTGCGGGTGCGGAGATCAAGGCTCGGCTGGGGTTGCCTAGCGACATCGGCAACCCAGCGGGGTTCGCGGCGGTGCACGTCGTGGTCGGTGGTCCGGTGCGGGTGCCACCGCGCGAAGAGGAATGGCTGCGCGACAGCGAAGTCACCCTGTCCGGAACCGTCACCGACGTGCTCGCGTTCGTCGCGATCGAGACGGGCGTCCGGGTCGCGGGGCACGTCGAAGCGGACGGAACGCTGGTGTTGTCCGCCGAAGGCTCCGGCGGCCACACCGCCGTGGCACGGGCGGCCGCACTGCTCACCGCCTGGAGCGGCGCGGTCGTGACGAAGGAGGTCCTGCCCGCCGCTGAAGCACCCCGCCGGATCACGGTCACCCCGGAACGGATGCGACACCTGCTGGGACCCGGCCTCGACGCCGACACAGCCGTCGAGGCACTGGGCCGGGGCGGGATCAGGGCGGTGCGCCGCCCGGACGGCGTCCTGGTCGTCACGGTCCCGTCCGGACGGTCCGATCTGGACGGTCCGGAGGCGGTGGCGGCGGAGGTCGTCCGGCTGCGCGGCGGCTACCGGGCCGTGGCCGCGAGCCGGCTGCTCCCGATCCGGCCGCCGCGCGAGGACCAGCAGCGGAAGGTCCGCGACCTGACCAGGGACGCAGCCGTGAGGTTCGGCCTCAGGCAGGTCGTCACGCCGGTGCTCGACCGCGCGGACGGCACGGGGCCGATCGTCGTGTCCGGAAGGACCGGGCTGCGGCACCTGCAGGTGCGCCACAGCCTGGTCGAGCCGCTCGTCCGGCTCGGCACCGGGCACCTGTTCGAGATCGGCGCGGTGCCGGAGTCGGCCGTCCCCGGCGACGAACGGTTCCGGTTCTGCGCCGTGCTGGCCGGCCCGGTCGCGGAGGCCACCCTGGTCGACCCCGCGCCACGTCAGGCGGTGTTCGCCGACCTGGTCGCGCTGGCCGAGCTGCTGGCCCGCGTGCACGGCCGCGGCGAGTGGGACTTCGTGCCGGCCCCGCACCCCGGGTTCGACGAGGAGGTCTCCTTCTCGCTCGTGGCCGGGGGAACGAAGCTCGGCCGCGCGGGCAGGTTGTCCGAAGTGGACGGTTACGGCCTGGAAGTGGACCTCTGCGCGCTGTCCGCGCTCGACCGGGTGCGGCGCACGGTGCGGATGCCGGAGGACGAACCGTTGTCCTTCAACGTCACCGTGGTCGTCCCGGACCGCACCCCCGTCGCGGACGTCCGGGCCGTCGTCGCCCAGGCCGCGGACGCACCCCTGTGGCGCGTCGCGGTGAAGGACCTGTTCCGCGGCGGAACGGGCCGGCTGTCGCTGACCCTGTGCGTCGCTTTCCCAGGCGTGCCAGGGGAAGCCGTCCGATCCCAACGCCGGCGCCGCCGGGAGGCCGTGCTGCCGGTGATCGTCGAACACGGCTGGGAAGGGCGCTGACCGGACCAGCCGGGAAGAGGGGCGCAAGTGGCCACCGAACTTGAAGAATCGTTCCGCGACTGGCTGACGAGCGACAGCTTCGCCTGCCTCGGCGCCAGAGCCTCCCTGCGACGCGGGGAGCTGACCGTGCGTTCCTACGGGCCGATGGGGTCCCTGGACCACACCCGCGAGCTCCACGAGGACCTGGTGGAGTTCCTCGACTTCGACGCCGACCCCGAGGCCGGCGGCTTCCACTCGTTCGCCGCGCTGTTCACCGACACCGAGACCTGGACCGAGCAGGACTTCGAGAAGAGGCTGTGGCAGCAGGTGCAGGACCTGCACGGCGTCGACCGGCTCGGCTTCGCCTGGGCCGACGAGGTGTCGATGGACCCGGCGGCCGCCGACTTCGGCTTCAGCGTCGGCGAGCACCCGGTGTTCGTCGTCGGCATCCACCCCGGCGCGTCCCGCGTCTCCCGCCGGTTCGGCACGCCGGGGCTGGTCTTCAACTCCCACCGCCAGTTCACCGCGTTGAAGAAGACCGGTGTCTACCAAGGGTTGCAGAAGGCCATCCGCCGGCGGGACGTCGCCATCCAGGGTGTCGTGAACCCGATGCTCGGCGACTTCGGCGAGCGGTCGGAGGCCTGTCAGTACTCCGGGCGCGAGGTCCCCGCCGACTGGGACTGCCCCTTCCACCCGTTCCCCTGAGCACCAGGAAGGTTCTGTCATGAACTCACGCCGGATCGCCGTCGTCGGAACCGGCTACGTCGGTCTGACGGCCGGCGCGTGCCTGGCGTCACTGGGGCACGACGTCGTGTGCGTCGACATCGACAGCGCTCGGGTGGCCCAACTCGGCAGCGGCACCGTCACGTTGCTGGAGGAGGGCCTGCCGGAACTGGTCGCGGAAGGCCTCGCCGCCGGCAGGCTGCGCTTCACCGACGACCTGCACGAGCCGTTCGCCGGAGACCCGGTGGACGTGGTCTTCCTCTGCCTTCCGACGCCCATGGGACCGGACGGCGCGGCTGATCTCAGCGCCGTGACGGCCGTGCTGGGTCAGCTGCGCGACGAGTTCCCGCCCGGCTGCGTCGTCGCCATCAAGTCCACCGTGCCGGTGGGAACGTCGGACCTGGCACGTGACCTGATCGGCAGGGACGACGTCTTCCTCGTCTCCAACCCCGAGTTCCTCCGCGAGGGCAGTGCGGTCGAGGACTTCCTGCGGCCGGACCGCGTCGTGGCCGGCTCGCACTCCCGCGAGGCCGCGCAACGGGTGCTGGACCTCTACGCCGGGCTCGGCGCCGTCACCCGGATCACCACCCCGGCCGGCGCCGAACTGGTGAAGTACGCGTCGAACTGCTTCCTCGCCCTGAAGGTGTCGTACGTCAACGTGCTGGCCGAGCTGTCCGAACGGTTCGGCGCCGACGTGCGGGACGTGGTGGCGGCCATGGGCGACGACCACCGCATCGGCGGTTCGTTCCTCGCCCCGGGTCCAGGCTGGGGCGGGTCGTGCTTTCCCAAGGACACCAACGCGTTGCTGTCGATGGCCCGGTCCGCTGGTGTGGACTTCGCGTTGCTGCGGGCGAGTCTCGACACCAACCGCCAGGTGCGGGCCCGGATCGTCGACCAGGTCAGGGCGGCGGCCGGCGGAACGCTGCGGGACGTCCGAATCGGACTGTTCGGCCTCACCTTCAAGGCGGGCACCGACGACGTGCGGGACTCCCCGGCGCTCGCCGTCGCCGAGCTGCTGCACGCCGAGGGGGCGATCCTCACCGCGTACGACCCGACGTTCCCCGTTCTCGACGCCGGGCTCGCCGCCAGGCTCACCGTCACCGACAGCCCGTCCATCGCGGTGAAGGGGGCCTCGGTGCTCGTCGTGCTGACCGAGTGGCCGCAGTTCCGGGAACTGGACTGGGGCAGGCTCGCCGAGCTCGTGGAGTCGCCGAACATCGTGGACACCCGCAACCTCCTCGATCCGGAGGTGGTCCGCGCGGCCGGGTTCTCCTGGACGGGCAACGGGCGATCGCGGTGATCACGGTCCGGTGTCGGTAATGTCCGGAGAACGAATGCAACGGTGCGTCCCGGTCCGGCACCACAGCTGAGGGGAACCTTATTTCCGGTAGTTCTCGGCGAATTGGATTTCGAAACAGCTGTACGCGATTTTTTGTTGACAGGACAACGGTTGGGGGTGGACCGGCCCCACGGGTGAGGGGCGGACTATAGCGCATCGAAGTGGACTGTTGGCTAATGAGATGCAAACTTGTCCATTTACGCACAAAGGTGGAGATTGACGCCGCGGTGGTTCATGTGGCGTAGAGCGGTCGGCTGGTGGCCTGTATCGTCGTGGTTGGGCTGCATCAAATGCAGTGGATTCAATTGCACCTGCTCCAAGGGCCTGGGGATTGCCGTTGCCGCACGTAGAGCCAGTTCAGCTGCGATTCAACGTTCTCGGTTTGCTGGAATGTTGGGCTGATGCGAAACGGGTGAAACTGGGCGGGCCGGTGCACGAGCGGGTGCTCGTCAGCCTGCTGCTCGAACCGGGCCAGGTGCTGCCGGTGTCCCGGCTGGTCGAGGCGGTCTGGGACGACGCGCCCCCGGCGACCGGCGCGCACCAGGTCCGCAAGGCGGTGGCGAGACTGCGCCAGGTCATCCCGGACGGCGCCAGGCTGCTCACCACCGAGGGGTCCGGGTACAGGGCCGTCACCGACTGGGTCTACCTGGACCTCGACGACTTCCTGGCGAGGCTCGGCGAGGCACGTCAGGCGGCCGCCGCCGGCCTCACCGGGGAGACGGCGGACCTGCTGCGGCAGGCACTCGCCCTGTGGCGCGGTCCCGTGCTCTCCGGTGGCGGCGGACGGCTGATCGACGCCGCGTCCACCGCGCTGGAGGAACGCAGGCTCGCCGCCGTCGAGCAGCTGATGGAGCTGCGGCTGAACGACGGCGAGGCCGCCGAGCTCGTGGGCGATCTCGTCGAGCTGGTCGCCGCGCACCCGTTGCGCGAGACGTTGCACGCGCAGCTGATGCTCGCCCTGTTCCGCTCCGGCAGGCAGGCGGAGGCGCTGGAGACCTACAACCGGGTGCGGCGGCTGCTCGCCGACGAGCTCGGGATCGACCCCGACACCAGGCTGACCGAGATCCGCGACTCGATCCTGCGCAACGACCCCGCGCTCGTCGCGCCCGCACGTCCGCAGCGAAATTCCGCCGCTGTCCCCGAACTCTCGGGATTCGTGGCGTCCGAATGCTCGCTTCCGTACGACCTGCGCGACTTCGCCGGGCGGGAGCAGCAGCTGCACGACCTGATCGAGCACGCGCGCGAACCACGCGGGCTCAGCCCCCGCATCCTGGCGATCGACGGCATGGGCGGGGTCGGCAAGACTTCCCTCGCCGTGCACGCCGCCTACCTGCTCGCCGACGACTACCCGGACGGGCAGCTGTACGTCGACCTGCGCGGGTACACCGAGCAGCAGCAGCCGTTGAGCGTCGAGTCGGCCGTCGAGACGTTGCTGCGGGCACTGGGCGTGCCGAGCTCCCGCGTGCCGATGGACACCCAGAGCAGGCTCGCCGAGTGGCGCGCGATCGCGGCCCAGCGGCGCCTGCTGCTCCTGCTCGACAACGCGAGGGACGCGGCCCAGGTCCGGCCGTTGCTGCCGCCCAGCGCGAACTCGATGATGCTGGTCACCAGCCGGGCGCGGCTGGTGGACCTGGACAGCGCGCGGTGGATCTCGCTCGGCACGATGACCCAGGAGAACAGCATCGCGATGCTGGCCGACACGCTCGGCGAGCAGCGGGTGGCCGCGGAGAGCGCCGCCGCGGCCGAGCTCGCGGAGCTGTGCGGGCACCTGCCGCTCGCGTTGCGGATCGCCGCTGCCCGTCTGCACAACCGGCCGCGCTGGACGATCGCCTACCTGGTCGACCGCCTCGGCAACGAGTCGCGCAGGCTCGACGAGCTGCGGTCGGGGGAACGCAGCGTCGAGCTGACCCTGAACCTGTCGTACCTGGGGCTCACCCGCGAGCACCGCACCGCGTTGCGCCTGCTCTCGCTGCATCCCGGGCACAACATCGAGGCGTACGCGGCGGCCGCGCTCCTCGGCACCGACCTGGACGAGGCCGAGGCGATCATGGAGCACCTGCTCGACGTGCACATGATCCAGCAGCACGAACTGGGCTACTACGTGTTCCACGACCTGGTCCGCAGCTTCGCCCGCCGGCTCTGCCTCGGCACGGGCGACCGGGCGGAGGACGAACGCGGCGAACAGGAGGACACGGCCGCGCTCGCCCGCCTGCTGGACTACTACATGCTCGTCACGGACGTGGCGTGCGACCTGGCGTTTCCCGGGCGGGTCTCGCTGGAGTCCCCGCTCGAGAAGGCCGGCGTGAGCCTGCCGTCGCTCCAGGACGCCCACCAGGCCAGGAAGTGGCTGGACCGCGAGCAGAACGCGCTGCGCAACGCCGTGGCGCGCGCCCACCGCGTCGGGCTGCACTCGCACGCCGCCGCACTGGCCCGCAACGTCGTGTTCCAGCTCGACGCCACCGGCCAGTTCGAGGAGTACCAGGAGATCGCCCAGATCGCCGTCGCCGCGTCGCGGGAGCTCGGGCACTCCTCCCTGCTGCGGATGAGCCTGTCCAACCTGGCCGTCGCGGAGTGGAAGCTCGGCCGCTTCTACGAGGGCATCGCCGCCGCGACGGAGGGGCTCCACCTCGCCGTGTGGCTGGGGGACCGGCGAGGTGAAGCCAAGGACACCGGCATGCTCGGCGTGCTGCTGGGCGCGCTCGGCCGGTTCGACGAGGCGTTGTCCCGGCTGCAGCAGTCCATCGCGATCAAGCGGGAACTGGGCGCGAGCCGGGCCGAGGCGGAGTCGCTCACCAACCTCAGCACGCTCTACGAGCAGTGGGGTCACTACGAGGAGGCCGCCGCGGCGGCGTTGCGGGCGCTGGAGCTCAACCAGGAGCTCGGGGTCAGGGACAACGAGCTGGTGTCACTGGCCGACCTGGCGACGGCCCACCTCGGGATGGACCAGGACCGCGAGGCCCAGGTGTACCTCGACCGGGCGTTGCGGATGGCCGACGAGAGCCTGCCCGCCGCGGACCGGGCGCTCGTCGTCGCGCTGGCGGCCAAGGCGGCCTACCGGCGCGGCGAACGCGACCACGCCGCGACCCTCGCCGCCAGGGCGCTCACCCTCGGCCGCACGAGCAGGACCCCGATCCGCCAGGCCAGGATCGAGAACGTCCTGGGCGGCCTGGCGCTGGGCGACGACCGGCACGAGCTCGCGCTGCAGCTGCACTTCAACGCCCACCGGATCGCCTCGGAAGCCAGCTACCAGGTCGAGGAAGCCCGTGCGCTGCAAGGGCTCACCCAGGTCTACGAGGCGATCGGGCACATCACCGCCGCCGCGCACCGCCGCAAGCAGGCCGGCGACCTGTTCGACAAGCTGGGCATCGCGGTGCAGTTCCGACGATCGGGCTGACATCGATGTCACGGCCTGTTCGGGCCCTCACCGCCGTTGCCGGGGTCCTGCGGGTCGAGCGCGACGATCGAGTAGGTGTCGTCCTGCGGTGCGGTCTGCCCGTCGACGGCCAGAGGTGCTGCGGCGGCCGCGAGGAGGAGGACGAGACCCATCACCTTGTTGAACATCAGAACTCCGATCCGCTCTCTTTCGAGTACTGCTCGACAACGTGAATGGTGGCTCAGTCCGTTCCCGCCTCGATACCTGCCGCGCGGCGGAGCCGGGAACCGCACGGCAACCGGTGCGGTGGAACCGGTTCCACCGCACCGGGGAGTCCTGTCAGGCCAACCGGCCGGCCAGCTGATCGGCCCAGCTCTCCACCGTGGTGGCGCTGAACAGATCTGTCGAGTACTCGACGTCGAGGGTGATCATCTCCTCGTCAACGGTGAACACGGCGTACAGCTCGGTCCGCGCCTGCCCCGGTACCGCGCAGCCGCGGATCCTGGTTTCGGCCCCTCCCAGGCTGATCGCCGGTGCCGCGGTCGTGACGACGGTGAACAGCACTGGCGGGTAAGGGGAATCGGCCTCGTGCGGGAGGGCCGTGCGCACGACTTCGCTCAGTGGCAACGCCTGGTGGTCGAGCGCCGTGTACAGGCGGTGGGCGACATCGTCGTCACCGTTCACCCGAACCAGCACGGCTTCACCCACACAGCCGATCAAGGTCGCGTGCTCCGGTGCGGTCCGGCGCGAGCTGGAGGTGGCCAGCACGACGTCGTCCCTGCCGCACACCTCGGCCAGCCAGCGGGCGAAGATCTCGGTGAGGACCACGGTCGGCGTGACGCCCTTGGCCAGTGCGGCCTTCTGGACCTTCTCCGCTTTCGCACTGCGGTGCACGAGCGCGCCGGCACCGGAGAGCCGCGCCGGGCGGGGTGCGTCGCAGGGCAGGCCGGGGTCGAGCGTCGCGCCGGCGAGTTCCGTGCGCCAGAACGACTCGAGCTCGTTGTTCGCCGAGGCTCGTTCGCGCCGGGCGTGGTCGGGGAACTGCGCGGAGGGCGGTGGCAGCGGGATTCCCTCGTACAGAGCCTGCAGTTCCTGCCAGAGGACCCCGGCCGACCAGCCGTCGAAGATCAGGTGGTGGAAGACGACGGCCAGCACCCACCTGTCGTCGTTGATCCGGCCGGCCCGGACGCGGAACAGGGGAGCGGTGGCCAGGTCGAACTCCGTCCGGGCCTGGTCGAGGACCCAGTCCTGGCAGCGGGCCTCGTCGTCGGGCAGGTCCTCCACCTCGACGGTGACGGGCAGGTGCGGGAGAACCTCCTGCTGTGCGCCAGGGAACCGGGTGCGCAGCGCGGCGTGCCTCCGGGTCAGTTCCTCGAACGCCCGGCGCAGGGCCTCGACGTCCAGCGGTCCGTCGACGTCCAGCCGGAACGGGATGTTGTAGACGGACGAGTCGGCGCGCGCCTCGTGGCGTTGCCGGAGCCGTTGCTGGGCCAGGGTCATCGGTGCCCGGTCGACGAGCCTGGCGGCGACACCGCGCACGGTCGGGTTCAACAGGAACTCGGCCATGGGGATCCTGGCGCCGGTGTGCGCGCTGATCTCGTTGAGCAGCCGGACCATCGTGAGCGAGTGGCCGCCGAGCGCGAAGAACGACTGGTCGGCGCCGATGTCGTCACGGCCGAGGACGTTCTGCCACAGGGCGTGCAGCGTTCGTTCCAGCTCGGTCGCGGGAGGAGTGGGCGCTGCGAGCGGTGGCGCGGGCAGTTCGCGCGTGGCGAGCTTTCCGCTGGTGTTCACCGGAAGCCGGTCCAGCCGGACCCAGCGGTGCGGCACCTGGGCGGGCGGTAGCTGCCGGGCCAGCGCGGTTTCGAGGCCGGCCGGGTCGTCGTCGGTGACCACGTAGGCCACCAGTTCGCCGTCCCGCACGACGACGGCGGCGTCGCGGACACCGGGGAGCCGCAGCAGGGCGTGCCGGGTCTCGCCGGGCTCGACCCGGTTGCCGCGGATCTTGACCTGGTCGTCGGTGCGGCCGAGGAACTCCAGCTCGCCGTCCGCGCGCCACCGCCCGAGGTCCCCGGTGCGGTACCGGGCGGGTGCGACGAACGCCGCGGCGGTCTCGTCCGGCCTGCCCAGGTAGCCGTCGGCGACGCACACGCCTTCGAAAGTGATCTCGCCGACCGCGCCGATCGGGACCCGGCGTCCATTCGCGTCCAGCACCCGGACGCGGACGCCGTCGAGCGGCCTGCCGATCGGGGGCCTGCTCTCGCCGGGCTCCACCGCGTGGATCGTGTTGAGCACGGACGCCTCCGTTGGCCCGTAAGCGTTGTAGAGAACGCAGTCGGGGTGTGCGGCGAGGAACTCGTGCACGGCCTTCGTCGGGGTCGTGGGCTCGCCGATGGACACGATCTCCCGCAGTGACGGCAGGTCCGGGTTCGACTCGAGCAGGTGCAGGATCGGGGTGAACGGCAGGCACACGCGTTCGGCCTCGTACGCGCGGATCACCTCCGCGACCGCCGCCGGGTCGTACCGGATCTCCTCCGGCGCCAGCACGAGCGCGGCACCAGATGCGAGCGTGGTGAAGATGTCGTAGACGCTGACGTCGAACGACAGGGACACCCATTGCAGCGTGCGCGTCGGCGGGTGCTGTTCGCCGTGCCGGAGCACGAGGTTCACCGGACCGCGATGCGGGACGAGCACGCCCTTCGGCCGTCCCGTGGAACCGGAGGTGTAGATGCAGTAGGCCAGATCGTCCGGGCCTGCGGCGCACTCCGGTACGACGGCGCTCGATCCGAGGTCCTCGACGTGGAGGACCGGCACGTCGGCGAGGGACGGGAGGTCGTTGCCGGACAACAGGATCGAGGCCTGGGAGTCCTCCACGAGGAAGCGCAGGCGCTCCAGCGGCAGTGCCGGGTCGAGCGGCAGGAAGGCGGCACCGCTCTTGAGGATCCCCAGCAGGGCGACGATCTGGTCGGGCCCGCGGCGCAGGTGCACGCCGACGAGGGTGCCGGGGGACGCACCGAGCCCGATCAACTCGTGGGCGACCTGGTTCGAGCGCTCGTCGAGCTCGCGGTACGTCAGCTCGCCCAACGGGCCGAGAACCGCAGGGGCGTCGGGGTTTCGCCGGTCGACGAGGTCGTGCAGGCGCGCGGTGGACGGTTCCGCGTCGGCGCCCTCCCACAGGTCGAGCAGCCGCTGGTCCGCGTCGGTGACGTCCGGGTCGAGCCCGCGCCGCACCGACCGCAGCACGTGGTCGAAGTGGTCGAGCAGGCGCCGGACCGTGCTCTCGTCGAACAACGCGGTGTCGTACTCCAGCACGCACCGAACGCTGTCGGCCGCGTTGGTGAGGTACAGCACCAGGTCCATCGGTGCCCGGTCGCTCGGCACGTCCACGGCGGTGGCGGTCAGCGGTGGGGCGAACTCCACCTCGGTCTCGTTCTCGTACTCCACCAGGATCTGGAACACCGGGTTGCGCCCGGGGTCGCGGTCGGGGTTGAGCTCCTCCACCAGCCGTTCGAACGACGCGCCGCGATGCTCGTAACCGTCCATCAAGGACCCGTTGAGCCGCTGGGCGAGCGCGGAGAAGGACGGCGTGCCGGACAGGTCCATCCGCAGCGGCACGGTGTCCACGAACATGCCGATGACGTCGTCGTGCGGCCGGCCGGACACCCCGGTGCCGATGACGAGGTCGTCCTGGCCGCTGAACCGGGACAGCACCGCGGCGAACGCCGTCAGCAACGTCGAGAACGGGGTGACCCGGTGCTCGGCGGCGAACCGGCGGACCCACGCGGCCAGGTCGCTGTCCAGCGCGTGGGTGAGGAAGGCGCCCTCACCGGTCCGCACGGCGGGTCGTGGCCGATCGGCCGGCAGCTTCAGCTCCGGCGCGCCGGCGAGGCGTGACCGCCAGAACGCGACGTCCTCCTCGCACGTCCCG
This sequence comes from Lentzea sp. CA-135723, assembly GCF_050936595.1. Classification (NCBI taxonomy): domain Bacteria; kingdom Bacillati; phylum Actinomycetota; class Actinomycetes; order Pseudonocardiales; family Pseudonocardiaceae; genus Lentzea; species Lentzea sp. CA-135723. Next base: position 668,663 of record NZ_JBNJMK010000002.1, read on the forward strand.
TCGGGCACGGCCGTCTCCCTGGCGGCGGGCAGGACCGCCGCGGGCCACGACCGGTAGCCCGCGGCGAGGTCGCGCAGGAACACCGCGGTGGACGCCGAGTCGAACACGATGTGGTGCGCCAGCAGGAAGAGCACGTGGTGCTCGGGGGAGAGCCGCACCAGCCGTGCGGACAGCAACGGCCCGGTCGCCAGGTCGAACAGCTCCCGCCCGGCCGTGCGCGACAGCTCGGCGATCACCTCCTCCTCGGAACGTCCGGTGCGGTCCAGGACGGGGCAGTCGACGTCCACATCGGACTGCACGAACCGGTGCGGCACGCCGTCGATCTCGCGGAACGTGCTGCGCAGCGCGGGATGCCGGGCGATCACCCTGCTCATCGAACCGCGCAGGGCGTGCTCGTCGAGCGGTCCCTCGAACCGGATCGCCTTCGGTTCGTGATACCCGCGCTGACCGGGGTGGAGCTGTTCGAGGAACCAGATCCGGCGTTCGGCGGGGGTCGCGGGCCTCGGGGCCTGCGCGTACGTGCGGCGCAGGGCGTCGAGGGCGGGCAGACCGGCGAGGACCTCGTCGGTGGCGACGCCGAAGTCGACGAAGCACGCGATCTCGTCGGCACCGGCGGCGAGCAGGCCGTCCACCACCTTGCCGCAGCTGACCGGGCTGCCGATCAGAGCGCGTGAGTCGCAGTAGCGCTGGTAGGCCTGTTCGAGCAGGAACGCCACGTCGTCGGGCGCGGTCCGGTCCAGGTCGATGTCCACGCCGAGGCTGTTCGTCACCTGGTCGAACAGCGACAACGACGAGCGCAGGTACGCGCAGAACGGCTCGAAGGCGGCAGCGCGTGCCTTTTCGGAGTCGTCGCCGAGGTAGGTGTGGACCAGCACCACGACCCGTCCCGCCTCGGGGTCGAGGCCGTGCTCGGCCCGCGTCCGCCGGTAGAGCGCGATGTTCGCGGCGAGCTCCTCGACGGTCTGCGACATCAGGTTCGTGACCACGCCGAGGCCGGCCTCGGCCGCCTTGCGGTAGCTGTCCGGGTTGCCGACGACCGCCACGTACAGCGGCGGTTCCTCCTGCACCGGCCGCGGGTGCGAGCGCACCTCGACGACCTCGCCGTTGCCCGCCGTGGCCGCGATCGCCTCACCGGCCCAGAGCCTGCGCACGGTGTCGAGCCGGTCGTACATCTCCTCGCGGTGCGTGCCGTAGGTTTCCGGCGCCAGCACGAAGTCCTGGGCGTGCCAGCCGCTGGCTACGCACAGCCCTACCCGGCCGCCGGACAGGTTGTCGACGACCGACCACTCCTCGGCGACCCGCAGCGGGTGGTGCAGCGGCAGCACGACGGAGCCCGCGTGCAGGCGGACGCGGCTGGTCCGCGCGGCCAGGGCGGCGGCGAGCACCGACGGGTTGGGGAACAGCGCGCCGAACGAGTGGAAGTGCCGTTCGGGCAACCACAACGCGTGGAAGTCGTGCTCGTCGGCGAACTCCGCCGCCTCCATGATCAACCGGTACTTGTCGCCGGCGGTCTGGTCAGGGTAGTCGCCGAAGAAGTACAGGCTGAAGTCGCAGCCGGTGGGGGACGGCAGCGGGGTCGAGGCGGCGGGCAGCGGCACGGCGGGCTTCGTTGCGGCCCGCTTCGGTGCGGCCGGTTTCGGTGGGTGCGGGGCCTTCTGCGCCCCGAGCAGGTCGAGCTGGCGGGCCATGAGCTGGGCGAGCTGCTCGGTGACGCGCAGCTGCTGCTCGATGACCTCGGTCACCTCGGTCACCTCGGCGGGGGCGGTCCGGGCCGGCTCGGGTTCTGGGCGCGGGATCGGCGTGGGTGCCACCGCACCGGCCCGTGCGGCGAGCTTGCGGGGAGTGTCGGTCTCGGCGAACAGGTCGCGCATCGGGACGCGGACGCCGGTCTTCAGGTGCAGCTCGCGGACGATGCTCATCAGGGCCAGCGAGTCGGCGCCGAGCTCGGCGAACGACCGGTCGGGGTCGACGTCCGGCAGGCCGAGCTGGTGCGCGAGGAGTGAGCAGACCAGGTCCGGGGCGGCCTCGGCCGGTGCGGCGACGGCGACGGGCGTGCGCCGCAACGGATGACCGGGCAACGGGACGCGCCGGCCGTTGACGACCTGGGTCCAGTCGACGGTGACGCCGGACCGGTGCAGCTCGGCGAGGGCGGCAGGCAGGGTGAGGTCGTCGCCCCAGCTCCGCACCCACCTGCTGCCGGGCAGTGCCCTGCGGCCGATGCCCGAGAGCACGCCGCCGGGACCGATCTCGACGAACAGCGCCCCGCCGTCCACGGAGGACAGCACCTGGTCGAACCGGACGGGCTGCCGGGCGTGCCGGCACAGGTACCCGGCGTCGACCGCGGTCATCCTGCGGCCGTCGAGCCCGCTGATCATCGCCTTCCGCGGTGGTGCGAACGCGACGGCCTCGGCGGCGGTGCGCAGGTCCGGGAGGATCGGGTCGATCAGCGCGCTGTGGAACGCGCGGCCGGTGCCGAGCTCCCGCCAGGGCAGACCCTGTTCGTCGAGCAGCGCGGTCGCCGCCTCGACGGCCTCGGTGGCCCCGGACAGCACGCAGGCCTCCGGTCCGTTCACCGCGGCGATGTCGGTGCCGGTGCGTGCGGCGATGCGTTCCACAGTGGACAGGTCGCCCACGGTCGCCACCATGCGGCCGGGTTCGGTGGCGGACATCAGCTCGCCGCGGATCGTGGTGAGCCGCAGGCCGTCCTCGAACGTCAGCGCTCCGGCGGCGTACAGGGCCGCGTACTCGCCGAGGCTGTGTCCGACGACGACGTCCGGTTCGACGCCGAGCGACCGCCACCTCTCCACCAGGGCGGCCTGGAACGCGAACAACCTGGGCTGCGCCAGCGGGCTGACGCAGGCGTCGATCATGGCCTGGGAACGGGGGAAGCCGGTGAAGTCCGGGTCGGGCGCGGGGGTGTCCTGGCCGGAGAACGCGAACACGACGGGGCCGGTTCCGCTGGTCCGCGGGTCGTTCAGCGCGTCGGCCAGGTCGGTGAGGGTCCTGCCGACGACGGCCGCGCGGTGCGGCCGGTGCCGGCGGCCGAGGGCGAGGGTGCTCGCGACGTCGGCGGGGGACAGCTCGGGGTGGGCCACCAGGTGGTCGCGCAGGTCGCTCGTCAGTTGCCGCAGCGCCTCCGGGGTGTGCGCGGACAGCGGCACGACCACCGGTCCTTCGTCCACTTCGGACGGTAGTTCTGGCGCCTCCTCCAGGATCACGTGCGCGTTGGTGCCGCCGACGCCCAGTGCGCTGACCCCGGCCCGGCGCGGGCCTCCGTCCGTGGTCCACGGCCGGAGCCGCGTGCCGAGAACGAAGGGGCTGTCGTCGAGCTTGAGCGCGGGGTTGGGCGTGTCCAGGTTGATCAGCGGCACGAGCTCCCGGTGCCGGAGCATCAGGACGGTCTTGATCAGCCCGGCCAGCCCGGCGCAGGTGTCGAGGTGCCCGATGTTGGGTTTGACCGAGCCGAGCGTGCAGAAGCCGGTCTTCCCGGTGCCCTCGCCGAGCGCCCTGGACAGAGCTTCGAACTCGATCGGGTCGCCGAGCGCGGTGCCCGTGCCGTGCGCCTCGACGTACGAGATGGTGTCGCCGGCGACTCCCGCCCTGCGCAGGGCCTCGCGGACCACGTCGACCTGGCCCCGCACGCTCGGCGCGGCGAACCCGACCTTGCCGGTGCCGTCGTTGTTCACGGCCGTCCCGAGGATCACGGCGTGCACCGTGTCGCCGTCGGCGATGGCCCGGTCGAGGCGCTTGAGCAGCACGGCGGCGACCCCGTTGCCACCGACCGTGCCGTCCGCGGCGGCGTCGAACGCCCGGCAGCGCCCGGTGGGGGAGAGGATCGAACCGGGGAAGTGCCGGTAACCGGACTCCTGCGGGGTGCGCACCGCGGCGGCACCGGCCAGCGCGAGGTCGGCGTCACCGCTGAGCAGGCCCTGCACGGCGAGGTGCACCGCGACCAGCGCCGTCGAACAGGCCGTCTGCACGCCGATCGCGGGACCGGTGAGGCCGAGCCGGTACGCCACCCTGGACGCCAGGAAGTCCGGTTCCGCACCGATGGTGGCCTGCATCGCGGAGGGGATGTCGGGCGACGGCGCGCGGTCGAGCAGGTCCTGGTGACCGTAGAGGTGCATGCCCGAACCGGCGTAGACGCCCACGCGGACGTCCGGTCCGGGGGCGGCGTGCCCGCCGTGTTCCAGGGCCGCGTGCGCGCACTCCAGGAACAGCCGGTGCGCCGGGTCGGTGAGCCGTGCCTCCGCCGGGGAGATCCCGAAGAGCCCGGCGTCGAAACCGTCCACATCGGACAGTGCGCCGCCCTTCGGCACGACGTCGTCGCCGACGCCGGCGAAGGTCTGGACGCTGTCGACACCGCCGCGCAGGTTCCGCCAGAACTCGTCGAGCGTCGCCGCGCCGGGGAACCTGGCCGCCATCCCGATGATCGCGATCCTGGTGTCCGCCTTCGGGTTCTCGATCGGCGCGGGCCTGGCGAGCGGCTGCCCCGTCACGTGGGCGGTCAGCGCGGCCACGGTCGGATGCTCGAACAGGGCGGTGGTGTCGATGCCGACGCCGAGCCGTTCCTCCAGGCCGGCCTTGAGCCGCATCAACGCGATGGAGCTCAGCCCGAGCTCGTAGAACGGCGTGTGCTCGTCGACCTGCTGCCCCAGCACGTCGTTCACCACCGCGCGCACGTCCGGCCGTCCCCGCTCCCGCAACGCGCCGCGCTTCACCTTGCCGCTGCCCGTGCGCGGGAACTCGGCGGACGGCACGGCGATGACCCGCGCGGTCAGCCGGAGCCGGGTGAAGACGGCAGCCCTGACCTCGCGCTGGATCCGCGCGGTGTCGGTGCCGTCGTCCTCGACGAAGATCACCAGGTCGTCGCTGCCCGTCGCCGGGTTCGGCAGGCCGCACGCGCCGACACCCCCGGCGGGCACACCGGCGACGGAGCCCGCGACCGCCTCGACCTCGTGGCACGGCACGTTGTGCCCGTTGAGGATGATCACGTCCTTCTCCCGGCCGGTGATCGCCAGCTCCCCGTCGTGCACGAACGCCAGATCGCCGGTGTGCAGCCACGTTCCGTCGCCGGGCAGCAACGCCCGCGTGGCCTCGGCGTTGCCGGCGTAACCGGCGGTCATCCGGTTGCCGGAGACCTGCAGCCGTCCGACGTGGTCCTCCGGCAGGACTTCGCCGTCGTGGTCGACGACGCGCAACCGCGCTCCGGGAGCGGGTTTCCCGACCATGACGAACGTCGACGTGCCGGGACCGGCCTCGTCCGTCCACCGCAGCTCCCCGCCCAGACTGGACTTCAGCGCGTGCCGGGCCTTCAGCCGGCCGTGGGTGATGCCCGTGGTGGTCTCGGCCATGCCCCAGGTGGGCGTGAACGTGTCGATCTTCATCCCGAAAGCCGCGGTGGCCGCGAAGAAGCGGTTCACCACCTCCACGTGGATCTGCTCCCCGCCGCACGTCAGCGACCGGACCGACGTGAGATCCCACGCCCGTCGCGGCGCTTCCGCGATGGCACGAGCGGCGAGCTGATACCCGAACGTGGGCGCCCACGCGTGCGTGACCCGGTGCGCGGCCATCGCGTCGAGCCAGGAGAGCGGGTCCGCCAGCACGTCCTCGGTCCGCAGGTGAACGTTCGTGCACCCGGCGAACACCTGCGTGACGTGGAAGAGCAGCAACGCGCCGCTGTGGTCCACCGGCAACCAGTTCACCGACACGGACCTCTGGCCGACCCCGAGCATGCCTCCGCTACCCGCGGCCAGCTCGGCCAGCGCCCGATGCGTCAACTGCGCGGCCTTGGCGTCCCCGGTGCTCCCGGACGACAACATCAGCAACGCGACATCGTCCTCATCCGGCCGATGAACCTCCTCGGCAGGAGGATTTCCCTCCAGCCCAGCGACATCCGTGATCACCACCGGCTGCCCGAGCAACGTCCGCACGTGCGCAAGCCGCTCCTGCGCAGGCCCACCCACCGGTGGATCCGCGATCACGACAGGAACGATCCCACCGAGCAAACAGCCCCACAGCGCGGGAAAGAAGTCGTGCAACGGCAGTCCGACGAGCACAGCGCGGTCACCGGCACCCACCCCGCCCGCGCGCAGCCCGCCGAGAATCCGCCGGGAGCGCGCCAAGAGCTCGGGATAGGTCTGCAGACCGCCAGGCGTACCAACGCCCGCCATCGGTGAGTTCCGCGCGGCCGCGAGCAAAGCGCTCACCGCGTCTCGCGGATCGCAGGCCCGCAGGACGAGTTCGCCGCCGGAGCTGAAGGAGGACTTTCCCATCGTCACGAACTCCTCAACGTTTTCGACGCAAGCAGGAACGTGGCCGCGGTGGCGAACGCGACCCCGTGCAGCAACGAGACGACGACCAGCGGAGGCAACACCTCCAACAGCCCGGCGGAAACGAGCATCCCGGCCGCGAAACCCCCGGCCTCGACACTCGCGGACACCCCGAACACCCGCCCGCGCACCTCCTCGGGCAACGCCTGGATCCGGGACACGTAACTGATCTCGGTGAGCCCGTCCGCCACCCCGGCCACGAACGTGACGACGACGAGCCCGACCACCGGCACACCCGAGAACGCGGCGACGAACGCCACCGACATCAAGCAGGTACTGGCCGCGAACGCCCGCGCGCCCACCCGCCCGGCCCACCGCCTGAGCAAGCGATGCGCGGAGAACGTCCCGACAGCCCAAGCAGTCCAGAAAACACTCATGAACACCGCGGACGAGGCGAAAACCGGCAACGCCACGTTGTGCGAAGCCGACCCCAGCGCATCGGCCCCGCGAACCACGAGCATCCCCAGGACCACCTGGGGCACCACGCCGCTCCGCACCCGCCCCCGGACAGCCGGCCGGCCAACCCCGAGCCCGACCGGCAACAGGCCCACCACCAAGGCGCAGACCAAGAACGAGGCGGCGTTGATCAGGAACGCCACCTCGACCCCGGCCGCGGGCACCACGACCCCGGCACCGGCGAACCCGAGCACCGTGCCGGCAGACCGCCCGGCGACCAGGCGCCCGTTGGCCTGAGCCAGCCGCCCAGGCCCCACCACCTCAGGCACCGAACACCGCAACGCGACGGTGAAGAAGGTGTTGCCGGCCCCCATCACCACCACCACGAGGCACAGAACACCAAGCTCAGGCCAGACCACCAACGCCACCATGGCCGAAGCCTGAGCAAGATCAGCCCCGACCATGACCCACCGGCGTGGCAACAGAACCCGCCCGGCCACGAACCCGCTGACGAACCCGGAACCCAGCCGCAGCGCCATCACCGCCCCGGTGACCCCGGCGCTACCGCTGACCTGCCAGGTGAACAGGCTCAGGGCGACCAGGTTCAGGTAGTTCCCGAACGCTGAAGCGGAACAGGCCGCGACCAGCGCGCCGAACGCCCGCTCCGTTCGTCGATCGGTCTGCACCATGTCCCAAGTCCACCGCGCACCCCAAAACCCCGAAAGTCGCACAAACCATGACTTGACAACACCAACCGGGCACAGGACAGGAGCCAACAGGTAACGCCCCGGCCGAAGCTCCAAGCACCCCAGAAGGAGGCCACCGATGACACCAGCCCCTCATACCCACACAGTGGCCTTCGCAGTGCGCCACCCCCTGCTCCGAGCAGGCGCGATCTGGGCGGCCACAGCGGGAAACCAGTTCCGGCTGACCGACGCGGCAGCCTCGGTGGAGGCCCTGGACCCCACCACCCCGGCAGACCTGACCGTCGTGGAGGTGAGCCCGCAAACCCCGCCCCAGCCGATAGCGGACCTGGCCACCACGAGCCGGGTGGTCCTCCTGGCCGACAAGGCCGACCCGGCGACCAGCGCCCTCGCCACCAGGACAGGCGCTCACCTCGTCCTGGACCACCACACCGAACCCACCGACCTGCTCAACGCACTTCTCCACCAGGCCAAGACGATCGCCCCGACCCAGCACACGCGGCTGAGCCGCCGGGAGATCGAAACCATGCGCCACATAGGCGACGGCCTGACGTACCGCCAGATAGCCCGCCGCATGGGCCTCTCCGAAGCCACGGTGGGCACCTACGCCCGCCGGATCAGGCAGAAGCTCAACGCCCCCACCAAGGTCCAGATGGTGGTGACCGCGATGCGCTCCGGCTACGTGGTCCCACCGGCCGCACACGCGGCAAAAGCCTGACCGCGGAACTGTTGAACGTTCAATACTTCAAGGCCGTGAAGCGATTCCAATTGCGTCAGAATAGTCCAAATCGAAATGTGGCGACACGACGCGTGACGTGCTCACTCCTTTCGGCCGAAGGCGAGCCATCACTCGCGTGGGGGAGCATCCGCACGGAAAGTGTCGTTTGGCCCCGGCCGTCTCCCTGAAATGGTGGTTTGGAAGGCTCGCGTTGAACCCTCTCTGAGCCGGTGGTACGAAAAAAGGGCGGTCCCCATCCGGGTTTGACGAAAACTCTTCAAACCAGGAGGAGTCATGTCCGCACGAGGATGTAAGGCGCGGCGATCGACTAAAACAAGAACGGTTCTGCTGCTGGTGCCGGCACTGGTCGCCGCCCTCTTGGCGCCGCCGCCGGCCGGTGCGCGTGAAGGCGCGTCGGGGGTCCGGGCCACGGCTCCGCAGGGGCGCGTGCAGTCCTTCTGGCTGCACCTGAACAGCACTCCGGTGTCGGACGCGACGGTCGCCCTGGAGGCGCGGCGTCGTGCTCACGTCGTGCTCAACGCGTGGGAGGGCGGCCTTCTTCGCAAGCTCAAGGCCGCGAATCCGGCGATCGAGGTGTACGTCTACAAGGACCTGTCGTCGACTCGCTCCTATGCGTGCAGGGCGGGTGTGGACGACCGGTTCCTGCCCGCCGGAGTGGGCTACTGCTCCGTCCGCGGCACCAAGCCCGAATGGTTTCTGCGGGACCAGGGTGGGAAAGAACTGGCCTTCTCCGGTTACGAGGGGCATTGGCAGATGGACGTCGGCAATCCCGATTACCGAAAAGCGTGGGTGAACGGGGTGCTGGCGGATGCCAGGAGTAGCGGTTTCGACGGTGTGTTCCTGGACAACGCCCTCTTCTCGTGTGACACCTATCATCCGGGCGTGTGTCCTGCCAGGTATCCGGACAACGCATCGTTCCAGCAGGCGTACAAAGGGATGCTGGCCGAGGTGGGGAAGGCGCTCGGCGCGGCGGGGTTGTCGACGGTCGCGAACCTCAGCAACGCCCGGCTGCACGCCGGCGCCTGGGAGGCGTACACGGAGTTCCTCGACGGCGGGTTCGACGAGTGGTGGCTGTCCTTCTCGGACACCGAGCTCCTGCAGGAGTACCCCGAGGGCTGGAGCCGGCAGGTCTCCCAGGTCACGGCCGGAGAGGCGAGCGGCAGGACGACCTGGGTGCAGCCGCACTTCGGCGCGGGCAACCAGAAGGCGTTCCGGTACGCGCTGGCAAGTCTGTTCCTGGTCACCGGTGGTGGCGCCGCCATCGCGGAGGTGGCCCACGTCGACGGCTACGCGGGGCCGACGCCCTGGCACCCCGAGTACGACTGGTACCTCGGCCATCCCGCCGGCGCCTACCGCAAGGTCGTGGACAACGTGTACCGCAGGGACTTCACCTGCGGTGTGGTGCTGGTCAACGCCAACCGGACGGGAAGTCCCGAGGTCGAGGTGCAGCTGCAACGCACCTACAAGAACCACGAGGGGGCGCCGGTCGACTCCGTGCGCCTGTCCGGCACCAGTGGCGTCGTTCTGCGTGCGAACTGCTGAGCCGCGCCACCTCCCTCAAGGGTGTGGCACCGCAACCTCCACAACGGACCGACAGGGCCCTTTTCCCGGCGGCACAAAGGAAACATGCATTGATCTCACGTGCACCCTTCGTAGTCGACCCCCTGGACGGGTGCGCGCCAAACCACTCGGTATGGCCCCAAAGGAACGGCGTCGGCAACCCTCCGAAGCGGACCGCGGAAGACGCGCAGGCCTTGCGGGGGTGAGGTTGTTCGACGAACGAGGGGCACCCGTTCCGTCAGCGCGAATCTTCGCGGACGCTGAAGGCAGCACAACATTTCCAGCTCGTACGAGGAGGACTCTGAAGTGCGCACTCAAGGTCGCCGAATCTCAGTCATCGCCTGCCTGGCGGCACTCGTCAGTCTCGCGGCCCCGCCGGCCCAGGCGACGCCCGCGGCCCCGTCCCTGCTCCCGTCCGTGGGCACCGTGGCAGCGCTGAAGCTGTCCGCGTCCGGCGTCGACATCAAGATCGGCGCGAAGACGGAGAAGGTCGACCTGAAGGGCGACGTGGTCCTCCGCGTGGTAGCAGGCGACCTGGACCCCCTCAAAGCCGTTCGCCTGCGCATCCTGGACCTGAACCTGGCCGGCAAGCTCCCCAAGGGCGACGTGCAGATCACCCTGGGCAGCCTGGACGTGGACGTCGCCGGCGCCCTGAGTCTCAACCTGGGCATCCCGCCCACCCTGACACACACGCTGGCGCTGAACCTGAAGGTCGCCATCAACCAGCCCGACGTGAGCCCCACGCCGATCACCCTGTCCACAAAGGACGCGGCCAAGCTCGTCGGCACGCTGAAGAAGTTCCCGCCGGCCGGTGACCTGCACCAGCTCCAGAAGCCGCTGGAGCTCGTCGACGCGGCCAAGCCCACCGTGGTGGCCGCGGTGATCGCGAAGCTCTCCCTGAAGGTCGGCTGACGCCGCGGCCCTGGTGGGCGGGGAAACCCCCGCCCACCAGGGCCGCGCGTTCGGGTCAGCAGGACAGGTTGTCACCGGCCGGGACTCCGAGGATCCCGGTGATCTGCGTGTACTTGTCGATCCGGCTCTGCACCTGTGCCGGGTTGCCGCCGTTGCACTCGATGGAACCGTTGATGCTGCGGATGGTCTCACCGAAACCGCGGCCGTTGACCATCGCGTCGTGCGGCGTCATCGTGCCGGGGCCGCTCTGGGTGTTCCAGTACCAAAGGCCGGTCTTCCACGCCACGGCCGCGTCCTGCTCGACGAGGTAGGGGTTGCCGAGAAGGTCGATGCCGAGGTTGTCACCGGCGGCCTTGTAGTTGAAGTTCCAGCTCAGCTGGATCGGCCCGCGCCCGTAGTACGCGGCCTGGCCCGCGGGACAACCGTAGGGCTGACCGGCGTCGCAGTAGTGCGGGTAGTTCGCCTGGTTCTGCTCCACGATGTGGACGAGGCCACCGGTCTCGTGGTTCACGTTGGCCAGGAACGCCGCGGCTTCCTGCCTCTTCACCGTGTCGTCGCCGGTGTTGGCGAAGCCGGGGTAGGCGTCCAGAGCCGCGGTGAGGCCGCTGTAGGTGTAGAAGCTGTTGCGGCCGGGGAAGATCTGGTTGAACTGGTCCTCGCTCACCACGAAAGAAGCGTCCGATGTGGACGGCTGGGCGGACGAGGTCGCGGCGGGCAGCACCAACGCGCCAGTGGTGGCGACGAGTGCTGCGAGTGCCACTCCGGCGCGCTTCAGGAACCGGGGTGTCGACATTCGGAACTCCTCTTGTCATGCCGGTCGTGCGCGGTACGACCGATCCCGTGTGGACTACGGGAATAGGTATGGACCAATCGCCGAGCCGTGAAACCGCTCTCACGACAAGTGACCGCGTCCGGCCCAGTGATCGCCTCGACATCTGGCAGCGAGTGAAGGACGAGTGGGCCGAACGGATGACGGACGAGGCCGAAGGGACGCGGCCTCTCTACTTTCCGTAGAGACGCCGCACCGGGGCTGGCACCGGCAGGCGGACGAGCTGGTCCGGTCAGGGGCGGTTCAGCTGGGCGCCGTCACGCAGGTAGGTCAGCGTGGCCAGCACCCGGCGGTTGCGATCGTCGCCAGGGGTGAATCCGAGCTTGGCGAAGATGTTCCCGACGTGCTTGTTCACCGCGGCCTCGGAGACCACGAGCTTCTCGGCGATGGCCGCGTTGGAGTAGCCCTCCGCCACCAGGCCGAGGACCTCCAGCTCCCGGTTCGACAGGGTCGCGAGCGGAGTGCTGCTGCGCTTGAGCAGCGTGCGGACGACCTGGGGGTCGACGACCGTTTCGCCTGCCGCCACCCGGTGCAGCACGGAGATGAACTCCCGCACGTCGCCGACCCTGTCCTTGAGCAGGTAGCCCACACCGACACCGCCGCCGGAGTCCAGCAGGTCGGAGGCGTAGCCGGCCTCCACGAACTGGCTCAGCACCACCACCCGCAGCTCCGGGCGATCCTGGCGCAGGCGCACCGTCGCCCGCAGGCCTTCGTCGGAGAAGCTCGGTGGCATGCGGATGTCGGTGACCACCAGGTCGGGGTCGTGCTCGGTGACGGCGGCGACCAGCGCTTCCGCGTCGCCCACGGCCGCCACCACCTGGAACCCGAACCGGTCGAGCAGGGCGGAGAGTCCCTCCCTCAGCAGCGCGCCGTCCTCGGCCAGGACGGTCCGGATCACTTGGGGCTGCATGGGAACTCCGCTCGTACGGTGGTGGGCCCGCCGATCGGGCTGGACAGGGACAGGGTGCCGCCGATGGCCGCGGCGCGGTCGGCCAGGCCGGTGAGACCGGTACCGCGGCCGGCGTCGGCACCGCCGCGGCCGTTGTCGGTGATCTCCACCGTCAGGACGTTCCGGCGGACCTTCGCGGAGACCTGGATCTCGGTGGCACCGCTGTGCTTGCCCGAGTTGCTCAACGCCTCGGCGACGACGAAGTAGCCCGCGCTCTCCACCGTGCCCGGCGGGCGTTCGGGGATGGCGCAGTCGACGGTCACCGGTGTCGCGGAACGGTCGGCCAGTTCCTGCAACGCGGCGGGCAGACCCAGGTCCGACAACGCCTGCGGATGGATGCCGTGGATGAACTCGCGCAGTTCGACGAGCAGTTGCTTGGCCTGCTCGTGGGCGTTGGTCACGGACTCGGTGCCGGGGGAGTCCGGCGGCATCTCCACCTTGGCGAGGCCCAGCTGGAGGATCAGGCTGACGAGGCGTTGCTGCGCGCCGTCGTGCAGGTCGCGCTCGATCCGGCGCCGTTCCGCCTCGAAGGCGTTGACCAGGCGTTCGCGTGACTGCGCGATCTCGACCAGCTCGATCCGCAGACGTTCGTCGGCAACGCCCGACAGCAGCCTCCTGGCAGCCGCACCGTGCAGGCCGGCCAGTCCGGAGATCAGGTACAGCGCCAACGGGAACAGCCCCAGCCCCAGCAGCGCGTACGGCAGCGCCTCGGACACCGTGCTCACCCGACCGAGACCGAGCGCCAGCGGAGCGTCCGGCTGGACCACGAACGGGCTGATGATCAGTGAGCCGACCATCAGCAAGGTCAGGAACAGCGCGGCGCACGGCAGCGCCGCCAGGGACACGACGACCAGGTAGGCGACCTCCCGCCAGGTCTCCGGCCGGGTGTACCGGCGGTGCAACCAGCCGATCCAGCCGCCGCCCCTGGCGCTGTGCGGCACCGGCACCGGATCCGCCTGGACCAGTCGCAACCGCAGCCGTTCGACCTGGGCCACGGGCAGGGCGGCCAGCGGACCGCCCGCCACGACCAGGAGCAGACCACCCAGCCCCACCAGCACTATCTCACCGAGGGTGATCGGCGTGGGCCCGATGAACCGGAAGACCAGGTACAGCCAGGGCAGGCACAACACGGTGACCGGGACGCTGACCAGGGCCGACACGACCGGGGTGCTCAGCACGTACGCCAGGCCGCGCCACGGCCAGCTGCTCAGGAGGAAACGGCTGTGCGCCATCGACTCCCAGATCGTGCGTGCGTTGCGTACGGACACAACGCCCACCGTAGTCAACATCGACATCGGCGATGGACCGGTTGCCGGTAGAGGTTTCTATACCCGTAACTCGGGAGTTAAGGACAGTGACTCCTCGTGCGCGGTGCGGTTGGGTTGCAACTGTTGGTAGTCGAAGAACACGGGTGACGGGCGAGGGGTGCCCGCGACAACCGCGCGACCGGTTGTCCTGTCACCGCAGACGGGGGTTTTCATGTCTTGGAATCAGCACCTCGCCGCCGGTCATCGGCAGGGGGTGCCGAGCGGCGGTCACTCGGCGGTGGAACTGCACCAGGTGACGCGGCAGTACGGAGCCAGGAACACCGGCGTGGCCGCGTTGGACAACGTCAGCCTGAGGTGCCCGGCCGGGACCTGGACCGCCATCATGGGCCCCTCGGGTTCCGGCAAGTCCACCCTCCTGCACTGCGCCGCCGGACTGGACCAGGTCACCAGCGGACGCGTCCTGCTCGCGGGCCGCGACATCACCAGGGCGCAGGACAGCCAGCTCACGGAGCTGCGCCGGCGCACGATCGGCTTCGTGTTCCAGAGCTTCAACCTGATCAGCTCGCTGACCGCCGAGCAGAACGTCGCGTTCCCCTCGAAGCTCGCCGGGGTGCGGGTGTCCAAGAGGGACGTCCGCGAGACCCTGGCCAGCGTCGGGCTCGCCGACCGCGCCAGTCACAAGCCGCGTGAGCTCTCCGGTGGCCAGCAGCAGCGGGTCGCCATCGCCCGCGCGATGATCTCCCGCCCCGCCGTCCTGTTCGCCGACGAACCCACCGGTGCGCTGGACTCGCACTCCGCGAAGGTGGTCCTCGAACTGCTGCGCACCATGGTGCAGACCGTGGGGCAGAGCATCGTCATGGTGACCCACGACCCCGCGGTCGCGGCCAGCGCCGACACGGTGGTCTTCCTGGCCGACGGTCAGATCGTGGACCGCGTGGACATGCCGACCATCCACGACGTCGCCGAGCGGCTCGCCCGGCTGGAGAGCTGAGCCATGTTCCAGATGTCGTTCAGCACGTTCCGCGAACGGTGGGAGCTGTTCATCGGCGCCATCCTCAGCGTGGGCGTCGGTGTCGCACTCGTGCAGGCTTCGATGCTGGTGCTGGCGGCCACCGGCGAACCCCAGATCCCGCCGGGGACGTCCCGGCAGGCGGAGGACAAGATCCGCGAGGGGTTCGTGGCCGCCGCCACGGTCATGGGCATGACCGCGTTCCTCGCCATGTTCCTCGCGGTCTTCATCGTGAGCTCCACGTTCAGCTTCACCGTCGCTCAGCGTCGCCGCGACCTCGCCCTGCTGCGCCTCACCGGCGGAAGCCGCACCCAGCTGCGCGCGCTCCTGCTGTCGGAGTCCCTGCTGCTCGGCGTGGTCGGGTCCGCGCTGGGGGTGCCGTTCGGGCTGATCGCGAAGTACGCGCAGACCTGGCTGCTCGTCGAGATCGGCCTGCTGCCGGAGGGGTTCACCGCTCCGTGGCACCTGTGGGCCGTGGTCGTCTCCGGGATCATCGGTGTCTGCGTGGCCCTCGCCGGCGTGTTCACCGCCTCGCTGCGGGCAGCGAAGATCCTGCCGCTGGAGGCGTTGCGGGAGACGGGCAAGGCGGCCAGGGTGATGACCCTGTCGCGGTGGTTCGTCGGCCTGTCCTTCGCCTTCTGCACGATCGCCATGGTGATGTGGGCGCAGGGCGCCAACCTGATCGGCGCGATGATGGCGGCGCTCGGCATCTCCATGTTCGGCGCGGTCGCCATGAGCATGCTGAGCCCGCTGGTGGTCCCGTTCATGGCCTGGCTGTTCGGGGTCCTCGTGCCCGGCAGCACCCTGGTCGGCCTGGCGCAGGCCAACATGAGGGACGGCGTCCGGCGCAGCGCGGCCACCGCGTCCCCGCTGATCGTGCTGGTCGCGTTGCTGCTGGGACTGGCAGGCACCTTCGGCTCGCTCTCCGCCGCGGGTGGCGAGGAGGCGAAGCGGTCCGTGAACGCCCACCTCGTGGTGACGTCCACCGGCGAGGAGGCGGAACGGCTGCCGGGCATCGAGGGCGTGGCCGTCGCCTCGCGGCAGAACGCTGTGGACATCACGATCACCACGGAGAAGACGCAGAACAAGCGGGTGATCACGAGGAACTTCTACACGGGGATCGTCGCGGTGGACGCGGCCGACTACGCGCGCACGCACACCTTGCCCCCGGCGAGGGGCGACCTCGCGGCGCTGACCGGCAACACCGTGTTCACCGGCCCGGCCCGCAACGCCGACCGGATCGCCCCCGGCCAGGTGCTGCCGGCCGAGGCGGGCGGGCAACCGCTGCAGCTGACGGTGGTCGGCGGCATGCCGGAGACGCTCGAGATGGGGGACAGCTTCCTGGTCCCGCGCCAGGCCCTGCCCAAGGAGGTGTGGGCCGCCGCGCCCACCGAGACCGTCGTCCAGGTCGCGCAGGGCCAGGACCCGGACGCGGTCGCCGAACGGATCGAGAAGGCGGGCTTCGCGCAGGTCCAGCCGGTGTCCGAGTGGGCGACCGCCCGCGCGGAGAACGCCCAGGACGGCAACGTCAAGATCCTGACCGTGCTGATGGGCCTCGCCGGGCTCTACGCGCTGATGGCCGTCGTGAACTCGGTGGTCATCGCCGGCACCGAACGCCGCCGCGAGTTCGCCGTCTCCAGGGTGACCGGGCTGACCCAGCCCCAGGTGGTGCGCACGGCCGTGGTCGAGGGCATCGGGGTGGCGGTCATCGGACTGGTGCTCGGGTGCCTGGTGGCCGGGGCGGGCCTGATCGGCATCGGCGGCGCCGTGCACAAGGCGATCGGTACGACCGTCGTTTACGTTCCGTGGACACTTTTGACAATTGTCGCTATTGGGTCGGTTGGCGTCGTTGCGACGACAAGCGCAATCACCGCCGCTATCGCCACGAAGGAACGGCCTGTGTCCCTGGTCACAACGAAGGAATAAATCCAACCGGCGGGCGGCGGTCGGCATGTGCTATCCCCCCGAAGCGCATCGCCGACCGCCCATCTGGCGGTACGCTCACGCCCGAACGGAGGACCATTAACCCAGGAGGAAACCGCATTGGCTGAAAATGTCGAATATCGCTACGGTCGTTGGTATTCCGTCCGTCTGAGTTGCGCGTGCGCGATATCGCGGTACGCGTTCTGGGGCTTGTGCTAGCGTTCTTGTCGGGGAAGGAGCCTTGAGGGTCCGGGGGGCATTGACCTTGGCTACTCGCCCGTAGTCCCTCAACGGCTCATTGGTTTTACACACGTTGGGGGGCGCTGTGGTTCTGCGCATTCATTTTACGGCTGACGATCTGGCGCGAACACGTATGACAGCGGGTTTGGGGCCGGTCGCGGAAAGCATATTCGCGCTGGATCTGCTGGCGGGTCAACGCAGTCATCTCGTGCACGAACTGCGCAAGCACTTCCAGCAGAAACTGGGCGACCGGCTGGTCGAGATGCAGCAGTTCGGTCAGGAGTACCAACCGATTCCTGACCTGCTCTGGATGCTCAACCGGCGTACCGCGGCGGACGTGGCCGCGGGTGGCCGCGGCGCGCAGCAGATCGCGTCGACCGTGTTCGAGTTCTGCCGCAACGCCGTGCTGCCCTCCTGGGGACAGCTGCGCGACCGGCTCGAGCTCGAGCGCGAGGTCCAGGCGCGCATCGCGATCAGCAGCGGGGTGGAAGGCCTGCTCGGGTCCCTGCACCCCCGGTTCTACTGGAACGCTCCGGTGCTGGAGATCGCCGACGCCGCCGATCGCGACATCCACCTGAACGGCCGGGGTCTGCTGCTGAGCCCGGCGATCTTCCTGCAGGCCCGCCGGCACGCGCTGATCGAGAACGAGAAGGAGAGCGGCATGACCGCGATCGCTTTCTCGGTAGGTGCCGCGGAAGTCGGTGTGGACGGCTTGAACGACACGTGGGACGCCGGCGAGCAGGCGCTGAGCGCGTTGGTGGGAACCACGCGGGCGGCGGCTCTGCGGGTGCTCACCGAAAGCTGCACGACCAGCGTGCTTTCTGAGCGACTGGGAATTTCGCTGGCGGGTGCCAGCAAGCACGCGACAGTGTTGCGCAAGGCCGGTCTCATCACCACAGCGCGCAACCGCAACACAGCACTGCACACACTCACATCTCTCGGACAGGCCCTCCTGCGCAAGCGGGAGGGCCTGCCTCTGATGCGCTCAGAAAGGTTCGCGTCATGACCACCAATCCTTTTGACGACCCGGACGGCCGGTTCCTGGTGCTGATCAACTCGGAAGGCCAGCACAGCCTGTGGCCCGATTTCATCGGCGTCCCGGCGGGGTGGACGGTGGTGCACGAGGTGACCGACCGCGTCACGGCGTTGGCCTACGTTTCCGAGAATTGGACAGATCTGCGCCCGGCCAGCCTCGTCAAGGCGATGACCGAGTAACTTGACCCTCCGGCTAAACAGGTCGAGCCAGGCAGAACACCGTGCCAGGCTCGACCTGTTTTCGTTGCCGGGAATCTTCGCTCAAAACAGGGGGATGTCGTGCTCAGGTTCGAGCTGACCGAAACAGAGGTCGCGGACGTGCGAGGCGTGGTGGACGATCTCGTGCCGCGCTACGCCACCGTCGAGGACGAGCGCTTCCACGCCGAAGCCCTCGTCCACGCCCAGGAGCTGCCGCGGCGACTGCGCCGCGCCATCGTCGACTACCGCACCACCGAGGCCTCCGGCAGCTTCGTCCTCTCCGGCTTCCCGGTGGACGACTCGGCGCTCGGGCAGACTCCGGCCGACTGGCGCGACAAGCCCGACCCCACCGCCACCACCCGGTACGACCTGATGTTCTACCTCGTCGGCAGTCTGCTCGGCGAGCCGGTCGGCTGGGGCACGCAGCAGGACGGCCTGCTCATGCACGACGTCTTCCCGATCAGGGACTTCCGGGACGACCAGATCGGCTGGGGCTCCGAGCAGCCGCTCGTCTGGCACACCGAGGACGCGTTCCACCCGCTGCGCGCCGACTACCTCGGCCTGATGTGCCTGCGCAACCCGGACGGCGTGGAGACCACCGCCGCGGACATCACGGACGTCAAGCTGGACGAGGAGACCAGGGCGAGCCTGTTCGACGAGCGGTACTTCATCCTCCCCGACGACTCGCACCGGCCGCAGGCGTGGGCGGAGGACGAGCTCGCCGACCCCAGGCTGGGCCGGTTGCTCGCGCGGAGCCGCGACCGGGTGGAGAGCGCGCTCGCCAGCCCGCAACCCGTTCCGGTGCTGTTCGGCGCCGAGGACGACCCGTACGTCTGCCTGGACCCGCACTACATGAAGGGCGTCCACGGCGAACGGGAGCAGGCCGACCTCGACAAGATCGGCAGGGCGATCGACGAGGCGATGAGCGGGGTCGTGCTGCGGCCCGGCGACGTCCTGTTCATCGACAACTACCGGATGGTGCACGGCCGCAAGCCGTTCAAGGCCCGCTACGACGGCACCGACCGCTGGCTGCGCCGCCTCAACATCACCAGGGACCTGCGCAAGTCGCGGCACGCCCGGCTGACCGCCGCGTCCAGGGTCATCTACTGATGATCCGGCACATCGTCCTGTTCAAGTTCAAAGCCGGCTACTCGTGGGACGACCAGCGCGTCGTCGCCGCGGAACGGTCCTCGCAGCAGGTCGGCGCGCACGTGCCGGAACTGCTGGAGTGGCGCACCGGGCGCAACGTGTCCACCAGGGACATCGCCTACGACTTCGTGGTGATGGGCCTGGTCCGGGACGAGGCGGACCTGCAGCGCTACCTGACGAACGACTTCCACCGGAGATCTGCCGGGTTGTGGCGGGAGATCAGCACGTGGGTGATCGCCGACCTCGAAGAACCCGTGAGCTCAGACCACGACGTGTGATGGGGGATCCTTGTACACCGTCTTCCACCCGGAACTGGCCGGGTTGACCACGCGGCTGGCCGGCGACTTCGCCGGTTACCTGGCCGGTGACTGGAACGCGGACCGGCTGCGCGCACACCAGCTGGCCGCGTTCCGCGACACCATCGCCTACACCCGCGAACGTTCGCCGTTCTACCGGCGCCACCTGTCCGATGTGGACCCGGCGGCGATCGCAGGGCTGGACGCCGGCTCGATCGCGCACATCCCGTTCACCACCAAGGAAGATCTGCGCCGCGAGCAGTTCGACGTGCTGTCCGGGAAGGTCAGCGACGCGTGGATCTTCTACGAGACCACCGGGACCACCGGCGCGGCGACCCCGTGCCCGCGCGACAACGTCGACACGTTGCACAACAACGCCGTGCTCACCGCTTACTACGAAACGGTGTTCCGGCAGTTCGGTGACGACCAGGTCATCGGAGTCTCCGGCCCGAGCGAGCTGCACGCCACCGGCGACACGTTCGGCGACGTGTGCCGCAACCTCGGCCTCGCGGTCGCCAAGATGTGGCCGCACTCCCCGGTGATCGGCTTCCCGCGGGCGCTCGAGGTGATGCGGCTGCTGCCGATCACCGGTCTGTTCTGCACGCCCGGCATGGCCCTCTCCCTGGCCAAGGCCGCGTTGCGTGAAGGACTCGACCCTGCGGAGGACTTCGAGCTCCGAACGCTGATGATGACCGGCGAGCTGGTGTCGCCGAGCCTCTTGCGCGTCATCGGCGACCTGTGGGGAGCCAAGGCCTACAACTGCCTGTACGCCTCCCAGGAGGCCTCGATCCTGGCCGCGGCCGGCGCCGACGGCGTGCTGTACCAGGCGCCGCTGATCAACTACTACGAGGTGGTCGACCCGGAGACCCTCGCGCCGGCGCAGCCGGACGCCGACGGGATCCGCAGGGGCGAGCTCGTGGTCACCAACCTCTACCAGGGGGTGAAGCCCCTGG
Organism: Lentzea sp. CA-135723; assembly: GCF_050936595.1. NCBI lineage: Bacteria > Bacillati > Actinomycetota > Actinomycetes > Pseudonocardiales > Pseudonocardiaceae > Lentzea > Lentzea sp. CA-135723. The sequence goes on from NZ_JBNJMK010000002.1 coordinate 689,155, forward strand.
TCCGCTACCGCACCGGCGACCTCGTCCGGGAACGGCCGCCCGCGCAGGACGCCACGGTTCCCGCGCCGCGCCTGGAGATCCTCGGCCGCGTTCGCGACCAGCTGGACCTCAACGGTCACCTGATCTCCGGCTACGACCTGGAAGAGCTGCTGCTGCAGCACGTGCACGGGTTCGTCGACTACCAGATCACCATCGACCGCGAGGACGGCCGGGACCGGCTGCACGTGCTGTTCCAGCCGCGCACCCTCACCGCGGAGGACCCCGGCCTGGCCGCGGCCGCCCTGGCGTGCTCCGAGCGCCTCGGTGCCCGGCTCACGGTGAGCTTCGGCGAACCGGGCAACGTCACCGCCACCGGCGCCATGGTCAGCTGGAAGGCCGCGCGGGTCGTCGACCGCCGGAACCTCGTCGGCGCCGAGTCGGTGGCGGCTCAGGAGATCGCGTCGCGGAGGACGGCGTGAGCGCCACTCCCGAACTGGGGCCGGTGGCCTACCACCGCGGCGAGTTCGTCGACGCCAGAGCCGCGCACCTGCCGTTGACGACGCAGGGTCTGCACTACGGAACCGGTGTGTTCGAAGGCATCCGGGCCCACCCGCTGGACTCCGGCGACCTCGCGGTCTTCCGGTTGGGTGATCACCTGGACCGGCTGCTGGCCGGGGCACGGCTGTTGCGCGTCGACACCGGGGTGACGCGCGAGCTGGCGACGGAGATCGTCGTGGAGTTGCTCCGGCGCAACGGTTTCACCGCGGACGTCTACCTGCGGCCGCTGGCGTACAAGCTCGGCCTGCAGCCGGGCACCCGGCCAGGCGTCGGTCTCACCGGGGTGTCCGGCGCGCTGTCGATCGTGGTCTCCCGGCTCGGTGACTACCAGCCCCCGGCCGGCCTCCGGTGCCTGATCAGCTCGTGGCGACGACCGGCCAGGTCGGCGATCCCGGTGCGGGCCAAGATCACCGGAGGGTACGTGAACAACGCGCTCGCCCTCGACGAGGCGCGCTGCGCGGGGTTCGACGACGCGATCCTGCTCGACGAGCGCGGACTGGTCGCGGAAGCGACCACCGCCAACGTGTTCGTGGTGCGGGACGGCCTGCTGGTCACCCCGCCCGCGACCGGGGACCGGCTGCCCGGCATCACCCGCGACACGGTGCTGACCCTCGCCGCGGACCTCGGGATCGACCGGGTCGAGGCGGAGCTGGACAGCACCGATCTCCTGCAGGCGGAGGAGGTCTTCCTCACCGGCACCGGCTGCGGGGTCAGCCCCGTGATCGAGGTCGCCGGCCGTCCGGTCGGCGCCGGCGAGCCGGGTCCGGTGGGCACCGCGCTGCGCGAGACCTACGACCAGACCATCCGCGGGCGGCGACCCGACACCCGCGGCTGGCTCACCACCGTTGCGCTGGCGGAGGCACTGCGATGACGACGATGACGACGAACGAGACCCAGGCACTGGGGTGGATGTCGGTCAGCACCGCCCCGGCGGTCCGGCTGGCCTCCATCGGCACCCTGGGACCCGCCGGGACCAGCAGCGAGCAGGCCGCCGGGCTGCTGTGGCGCGAACTCGGTGAGGGACCGCCCGTGGTGCGGCTGTTCAACTCCTACGAACGCGGCGCCGACGCCGTCCGCGACGGGCACGTCAGCCACTTCGTGGTGGCCAACGCCTACCGGGACGCGCACGAGTTCTACATGGACCTGCGGTTGTCCTTGGCCTCGGTGTTCATCATGGACACCCCGCTGTACGGCCTCGCCCGCCGCCCCGGCGTGCACGACATCCCCGCGCGACCCACGATCGCGAGCCACCGGTCGCCGGTGCCGTTGATCCACCAGCTGATGCCGGCGGGCCTGAGCGTCGGCGACATCGAGGTGATGGCCTCCACCAGCGCCGCCGCGCAGGCCGTCCGCAACCGTGCCGTGGACCTGGCGCTGACCACCGAGGTGGCCGCGCGGAACCACGGCCTCGAGTTCATCTCCGCGACCCGGCCGATCCGGATGGTCTGGTCGGTGTTCGTGGCCGGTGGGGGCGGCCTCGCCGGACTGTCCGGCCAGACCGCGGAAGGAGAGGGCTGAACGATGTTGTTGATCCTGGACGGTGCCGCCGTGCGCAAGGCGCTCGCCATGTCCGACGCCATTCCGGCGATGGCGGACGCGTTGCGCCGCTACAGCGAGGGCGTGGTGACCCAGCCGCTGCGGTCGATCCTGCGCCCGCCGTCGGGCAGCGAGATCTTCGCGAGCATGCCGAGCCACGTCGCGGGCCACGGCTTCGGTCTCAAGGCGATCATGCTGAAGCCGGACAACGCGGCCCGCGGGCTGCCGTCCCACGTCGGGGTCGTCGTCGTGTTCGATCCGGAGACCGGCTACCCATTGGCCACTTTGGACGGTTCCGCGCTGACCGGCATCCGGACCGCCGCCGTCTCGGCGGCCGCCACCAGGGCGCTGGCCCGTCCGGACGCCGGTGACCTCGCGATCATCGGCGCGGGTGTGCAGGCTCGCAGCCACCTGGAGGCCATGCACCTGGTGCGGGAGCTCCGCCGGGTGCGGGTGTACAGCCGCTCGAAGGACCGGGCCGAGCTGCTGGCCAAGCACGCGGCCGGCCAGCTCGGGATCGATGTGGAGGTCACCGGTTCCGCGGCGGAGGCCGTGCGCGGCGCCGACCTCGTCTGCACCACCACCTCCAGCAAGGAACCGGTGCTGGACGCCGCGGACCTGGCAGAGGGCGTGCACGTCAACGCGATCGGCGCGTCCACGAGGGACGCGCGCGAGCTGCCGTCCGAGGCGGTGGCGCGGGCCTCGGTGTTCGTGGACAGCAGGGAGTCGGCGCTCGCCGAGTCCACCGACGTGGGTGCGCCGATCGCCGAGGGCCTGCTCAGCGCCGACCAGGTCACCGAGGTCGGTGACGTGCTGCTGGGCAGGCATCCCGGCCGGTCGTCGGCCGGGCAGATCACCCTGTTCAAGTCCCTCGGCATGGCCGCGCAGGACGTGGTCGCCGGGTTCCTCACCGTGCGCGCGGCCACCGAGTCCGGCACCGGCGTCCGGGTGGCCTACCAGCTCGAGACGGGTGATCACTGATGCCCGCGCTCGTCCTCGGCAACATCGTCGCGGTGCGCAACCCGGAGGGCCTCGCCGAGTACCGCCGCCGTGCAGCGTCCACTTTGGAGCCCTACGGCGGCCGCTTCTTCCTGCGGGGCGCGGAAGTCGACGTCCTCGAAGGGGACTGGGTGCCCGGTCACGTCTCGGTGCTGGAGTTCCCCAGCGCCGAGCACGCTCGCCGGTGGTACCGGTCGCCGGAGTACCAGGAGCTCGTCGCGGTGCGGGCCGGAGTGGACCTGGAACTGGTCCTGTTCGAAGGTGAAGAGGGATGACAGTGCAGGCGGACGTCTCCGCCGCGCCGGGCCGGACCGAGGCCAGGGCGCCGATCGCCTGGCGTCCGGCCGGGATCGTCGTGGCGGTCGTCTCGGCGATCCAGGCCGTGTTCCTCGGGGGCTACGGCCTGTCCGCGGACGAGCTGTACTTCCGGATGCTGGGCGACCGGCCGGGCTGGGGCTACACCGACCAGCCGGCCGCGCTCCCGCTGCTGGCCAAGTTCGGCTCCGTCGTCTTCGGTGACTCCGCCTGGGGCATCCGAGTGCCCGCCCTGCTCTGCGGCGCGGCGGTGCTGGTGCTGCTGGCCGCGATCGTCGCGGAGCTCGGTGGCGGGCGCAGGGCCCAGCTCCTGGCCCTGATCGCGGTGGCGAGCTCACCGTTCGGCTGGGGCGTCGGCCACTTCCTGCTCACCACGAGCGCGGACATGGTCGTCTGGTGCGCCGTCGTCCTGTTCACGCTGCGGGCGTTGCTGCGCGGCGACGGGAAGTGGTGGATCCACGCCGGCATCACCTGCGGGCTCGGCCTGTACGTCAAGTACATGGTCCTGCTGCTGCCGGTGGTGTGGCTGGCCTCGATCGCGCTGCTGGGCCCCCGGTCCGCGTTCCGGGACAGGCGGTTGTACCTGGGCATGGCTCTGGGCCTGGTGATCGGCCTGCCCAGCCTGCTCTACCAGGTCACCCACGGCTGGCCGCAGTTCGAGATGGCCGAGGCGCTGGGCCGTGAGGAGGGCGCGGAGAACCGTTCGCTGTTCCTCACCAACATGATCGTCATGCTCGGGCCCGCGGTCGTGCCGGTGTGGATCAGCGGCGTCGTCGGCCTGTTCCGGTGGACGTCCTGGCGCCCGGTCCGGTCGCTGGCGCCCGCCTTCCTGGTGGCCCTGGCGCTCGTGCTGCTGGTCCAGGGCGGTCGTGCCGACTACACCGCGGGTTTCCTGCTCGCGCTCGTCGCCGCGGGTGCCGTGGTGGCGGATCGGTGGATGACCCGTGCCCGCTGGCGGCCCGCCGTGCTGTTCGGCCTCGTCGGGCTGCTCGCCGCGCCGCAGTTCCTGCTGGCGATGCCGGTGCTGCCGGAGGAGGTGTTCGCGCGGTACCCGGTCGCCAGCCTCTCCGTGGAGACAGTCGGCTGGCCCGCGATGGCGCGGCAGGTCGGCGATGTCTACAAAGGACTCCCCGCGGGGGAGCGGAACCGCGCCGTCGTCCTCACCGAGAACTTCGGCGAGGCAGGAGCCCTGCACCTGTACGGGAAGGAGCACGGCCTGCCTGCCGTCTACAGCGGGCACAACGAGCTGCACAACTGGGGGCCACCGCCGGAGTCGGCGGACGTCGTCATCGCCGTCGGGCTGAGCCGGGACACGTTCGCCGGCTGGCGGCAGTGCGACGTCGCCGCCAGGTACGACAACGGTGTCGGGCTGGAGGCCAGCAAGGAACAGGGGCGCGAGATCCTGGTCTGCCGCGGCAGGACCCAGTCCTGGCAGCAGTGGTGGCCTGCTCTGCGCAGACTGGGAGGTTACTGAGCCAGGTTCTCCCGGACGGCGCCTCACCACGACGTGGTGGGGCGCCGTTTCGCATGTCGTCCCAAGCCCCTGGCCGCGCTGTTTCACCTGCGTGTAAAGGAACTGGCCGCACCGGCCGCGCACCTGAAGTATTGCCCTCGAACGGGTGCTGTTGTTCTCGGCGCACTTCTTCTTCGCGCCACACAAGGGGGTTCTGGGGTGGTTGAGCAACATGCGCGCGGCCTGTACGAGGCGTTCGCGCGACAGGTGCGGCGGTCGCCGGACGCGATCGCGGTGGAGTCCGAATCGGGGTCGCTGACCTACGCCCAGCTCGACGCCCGCGCGACCCACCTGGCCGCGGAGCTGGCCGCACGCGGTGCCGGCCCGGAGGTCGTCGTCGGCGTCTTCGCCGAACGCGGCCCGGAGATGATCGTGGCGCTGCTCGGCGTGTTCAAGTCCGGCGCCGCCTACGTGCCCCTGGACCCGGACTACCCGGCGCAGCGGATCGCCTTCCTGATCACCGACACCGCCGCGCCGATCGTCGTGGCCCAGCCGCACCTGCTGCACCGCCTGCCCGATACCGGGGCCCGCGTGATCGAGCTCGGGCAGCGGGACGACCTGCCGTTCCAGGAAGTCGTGACACACCAGGAGAACCTGGCCTACACGATCTACACCTCGGGTTCCACCGGAACGCCGAAGGGCGTGCAGGTCGCCAGGGACGCGGTGCTGCGCAACATGGTCTGGACGCAGGACCAGTACCCCATCCGCCCGGGAGACCGCGTCCTGCAGAAGACGCCGATGAGCTTCGACGTCTCCGTGTGGGAGATCTTCTGGCCGTTGTTCGGCGGCGCGACGCTGGTGCTGGCCAAGCCCGGCGGCCACCGCGACACCGACTACCTGGTGCGGCTCGTCCAGGACCGCGGGATCACCGTCGTGCACTTCGTGGCGTCCATGCTGACGGCCTTCCTCTCGCATCCCGACGTGGCCGGGTGCGTAACCCTGCGGGCGGTCTTCACCAGTGGCGAGGCGCTGCCCGCCGACGTGCGCGACCAGTTCTTCGAGATCTTCGACATCGGCCTGCACGACCTGTACGGCCCCACCGAAGGCACGATCCACGTGACCTACGCGGACACCGTCGCCGGAGAACCCACCGTGCCGATCGGCCTCCCGGTCAGCGACATCACCGTCCACGTCCTCGACGACCGGCTGGGCGAGGTGCCGTCCGGCGAGATCGGCGAGCTGTACCTCGGCGGCCGTCAGCTCGCCCGCGGCTACCACCGCCGTCCGGACCTCACCGCCGAACGGTTCGTCGCCTCACCGTTCGCCGTTGGGGGAGAACGCCTTTACCGCACCGGCGACCTCGCGAGGGTGCTGCCCGACGGCAGGATCGACTACCTCGGCCGGGTCGACCACCAGGTCAAGATCCGCGGCTTCCGGGTGGAGCTCTCCGAGATCGAGCTGGCCCTGCGCGACGTCGGCGGTGTCGCCGACGCCGCCGTCATCGCCCGCGACCAGCAGCTGATCGCCTACCTGGTCACCGGCGCGGACCTCGACCGCACGGCGGTGCGGGCTCATCTCGCACAACGGTTGCCGGAGCACCTGGTGCCGGTCGCGTACGTCCTGGTCGAGGAGCTGCCGCTGACCATGAGCGGCAAGCTGGACCGCAACGCCCTGCCGGAGCCGGGGAGGCAGGATCGCCTCACCGAGGGGTACCGGGCACCGGCGGGAGCGGTCGAGGAGGCGTTGGCCGCGATCTTCGGCGAGGTCGTCGGCGAACCGGTGATCGGGGCCGACGACGACTTCTTCCGCCTGGGCGGCCACTCGTTGAGCGCGATGCGGCTGGCCAGGCAGATCCGTGCCCGGTTCGGGATCGACCTCCCGGCCAGGACGGTCTTCGAGCACCGCACTGTCGCGGAGCTGGCCCTGCTGCTCGGCGAGCCCGCGGGAGCCGCGCCGGACGTGATCGCCGTCAGCACCGGTGACCGGATGCCGCTGTCCACCACGCAACGCCGGTTCTGGTTGCAGCAGCAGCTGGACCCGGACTCGCTGGAGTTCGCCGTGCCGCTCGCCGTGCGGCTGACCGGCGACCTGGACCTCGACGCGCTGCGGACCGCCGCCACGGCCCTGGTCGCCCGGCACGAGCCGCTGCGCACGGTCTTCGAGGACGGCCAGGGCGAACCGGTCCAGGTGATCCTGCCACCGTCCACTGTGGACGTGACGGCCGTGGACCTCAGCGGTTCCCCGTCCGGCTGCCTGGAGGAGGTCGTGGACGTCGAACTGAGCACGCCGTTCGACCTGCGCACCGGGCCGCTGATCCGGTTCCTGCTGATCGCGCTCGATCCCGGCGAGCAGGTGTTGCTGATCAACGCCCACCACATCGCCGTGGACGGCTGGTCGCTCGGCCTGCTGACCGAGGAGCTCTCCGCCTGCTACAACGACGTCCGCAACGGCCGGCCGGTGCACCCCGCCGCGCCGGAGGTCCGGTTCGCCGACTACGCGGGCTGGGAACGCCGCACCCGCACCGAAGAGGCCCTGGCGGACCAGCACGCCTACTGGGCGGACCGGCTCGCCGACCTGCCCGCGTTGCGGCTGCCCACCGACCGGCCGCGTCCCGCGATCCGCACCACCGCGGGCGCCGCCCACCGCTGGACGTTGCCCGCCGGCCTCACCGCACGACTCGGCGACCTGGCCGCCGACCGGAACGCGACGCTGTTCGTGGTGCTGGTCGCCGCCGTCCGGTTGCTGCTGTCGCACCGCTCCGGCCAGCAGGACTTCGCCCTCGGCACCGCGGTGGCCGGTCGGGACCACGCCGTCACCGAGTCGCTCATCGGCAACTTCATCAACACCGTGCCGCTGCGCACGCCGATCGACCCGCTGCTGTCCGTCGCCGCCGACCTGGACCACGTGCGTGAGACGGTGCTGTCCGCCTTCAACCACCAGCAGGTGCCGTTCGACCAGCTCGTCGACCGCCTCGCCCCTGACCGAGAGGCCGGCACGACCCCGCTGGTCCAGGCCGTGGTGGTGTTGCAGAACACCCGCTTCCGGCTGCCGGAGCTCGAAGGTCTCGCGGCGGAGCTGCTCCCCGTTCCGCTGCGGGCCGTGATGTTCGACATCGCCTTCGACTTCACCGAACGCGAGGGCGGTCTGGACGCGGAGATCCAGTACAACACCGACCTCTTCGACCAGGACACCATCGCCAGGATCGGAGGCAGGCTCACCGCGCTGCTGGAGTCCTTCGTGGACGATCCGGGGCAGCCGGTCCGCGACCTGCCGCTGGGCGATGACGAGTGGGACCTGCTGCTGCGGCGGTGGAACGACACCGCGAGCGAGGTGCCCGCCGAGCTGACCGCCCACGCTCTCTTCGCCGGGGTGGCGGCCGAGACCCCGGACGTGGTCGCGCTGACGTTCGGCGCGCGGAGCTGGACCTACCGCGAGCTCGACGAGCGCACCAACCGGCTGGCCCACCACCTGGTCGCGCTGGGGGCCGGGCCGGACGTCCCGGTGCTGATCTGCGCCGACCGCGGACCGGAGTTCGTGGTCGGCGCGCTCGCCGCCATGAAGGCCGGATCGCCGTACGCCGCCGTCGACCCGAACGACCCGGCGGACCGGCTGGGCTACGTCGCCGCCGACACCGGTGCGCCGGTGGTGCTGAGCCGGCGGCACCTCGTCGCCCGGCTGCCGGAGCTGACCGCCGAACCAGTGTTCTTCGAGGAGCTCGACGACGTTCTCGCCGCTCTGCCCGCCACGGCGCCGGTGACCGCGGTGACCGCCGGGAACCTGGCGTACGTCGTGCACACGTCCGGGTCGACCGGCCGCCCCAAGGGCGTGATGATCGAACACCGCAGCCTGGTCAACCTGATCACCTGGTACCGGGAGACCTACCAGGTCACCAGCGCCGACCGGGGTTCGCAGATCGGCACCACCGCGTTCGACGCGGTCGCGCTCGAGGTCTGGTGCAACCTCATGGCGGGCGCGGGCGTCGCCGTCGCCCCCGCGGACGTGCTCGACGATCCGCACGACCTCGTCGGCTGGCTGGTGGACCAGCGGGTCACCCTGTCGGTCGTGGTGGCGGGACGGCTCGAGGGCGTGCTGCGCGAGCTGGAGGACCGGGACGGTCCGCTGCGCCTCGTCATCACCGGGGGCGACATGGTCCGCGCCCGGCTCCGCGGGGACTTCGGCGTCCAGGTGATGAACCACTACGGACCGACCGAGTCCACCGTCCTCGCCACCGGTGCCGAGATGCGGCCAGAGCACTCCGGCCGTCCCTCGATCGGCGGCCCGCTGGGGAACATCACCGCGCACGTGCTCGACGAGTGGGGCCGTCCGTTGCCCGCCGGCGTGCCCGGTGAGCTCTACCTCGGTGGCGCCGGCCTGGCGCGCGGCTACCTGAACCGCCCCGACCTGACCGCGGAACGGTTCGTCGCCGACCACCTGGGAACCGTCCCGGGTGGACGGTTGTACCGCACCGGCGACCTGGTGCGGCGGCTCGGCGACGGGAACCTGGAGATCCTCGGCCGGGTGGACGGCCAGGTGAAGGTTCGCGGCTACCGCGTCGAGCTAGGCGAGATCGAGGCGGCGCTGCTCAGCCTGCCCGAGATCGACGAGGCCGTCGTGATCGTGCGCGAGGACGACAGCGGCCGCAAGCGCCTGGTCGGCTACGTGACCACGGCCGAGGGCCACCACCCCGAACCGGCGAGGCTGATCGCCGCGCTCGGCCGGGTCCTGCCGCCCTACATGGTGCCCTCGGCGATCGCCGTGCTCGACGCCTTCCCCCTCACCGCGCGGGACAAGGTCGACGTCAAGGCCCTTCCCGACGTCGCGGACCAGCAGGCGGCGGCCGACCACGTGGCGCCCGCCGGCCCGGTGGAGACGGCGCTCGCGGAGATCTGGTCGGAGCTCACCGGGGTCGAACTGGTCGGCGTGCACGACAACTTCTTCGCTCTCGGCGGTGACTCGATCGTCGCGCTGCAGGTGGCGGCCAAGGCCAGGCGGGCGGGGCTCGTCGTGCGGTCCAGGGATCTCTTCCGCTGGCAGACCATCGCCGAGCTCGGCAGGCACGTCGAGACCGAAGAGTCCACTGAGGACTCCCCGGCCGCGGACGGGCCCGCACCGCTCAGCCCGGTGCAGGAGCTGCTGTTCGAACGGTTCACCACGCCGGGCGACTTCAGCCAGTACGTGGTCGCGGACCTGGCCGAGGACGTCGACACCGCCGCCCTGGCCGCCGCCGTCCACGCCCTCGTGGACCACCACGAGGCGCTGCGACTGCGCTTCACCCGCGGGGACGGCCGTCTCGTGCAGGTCCTGGCGGACGCCGGGGCCGCTCCCGCCGCACTGCCGGTGCTGGCGGGGGAGGCGGCCGAGGCGGCGGCGCGGATCAGCGCCACCACGGACCTGGCGAACGGGCCGCTGTTCCGCGCCGCGCTGCTCGGTGCGGACGCCCGGCTGCTGCTGGTCGCTCATCACCTGGTCGTCGACGGCCTGTCCTGGCGCATCCTCGTCGAGGACCTCGAACGTGCCTACCAGCAGGCCAAGGCCGGCCAGCCGATCTCGCTGGGAGTGCGGACCACCGGCTTCGCCGACTGGTCGGGCCGCCTGCGGGAGGCGGCAGGCAACGGGCTCTTCGACGACGAGATCGGTCACTGGTCCGGAATCGCCGGCCGCGCGGCCACGCAGGAGTCCACAGTGGATTCCACCAGGACCGTCACCGTCACGCTGAGCGCGGACGACACCGACGCGCTGCTGTACGAGGTGCCTGCCCTGTACCGCACCGAGATCAGCGATGTGCTGCTCACGGCGCTCGGCACCGCGTTCACCTCGTGGACGGGCGACGACCGCGCCCTGATCGCGCTGGAGGGACACGGCCGCGAGGAGGACCTGTTCGACGGCGTCAGCCTCAGCCGCACCGTCGGTTGGTTCACCAGCTACTACCCGGTGGAACTGGACGTGCGGGCACCCGCGCTCGCCGACCGGATCAAGTCGGTGAAGGAACAGCTGCGCGCCGTGCCGCGGCACGGCATCGGTTACGGCGCCCTGCGCTACCTGGGTGCGGCGGACCGGGTGCCGGACGTGCGGCCGAGCCTGTCGTTCAACTACCTGGGCCAGTGGGACGCGGGTGCGGGCGGCTACGCGCTGGTCCAGCGGCTGTCGCAGGTCGAGCTCGTGCAGGCGCGGCGGGACAGGCGGATGCACGAGATCGACGTGGTCGGCGTGGTCTCCGGTGAGCAGCTCTCGTTCGAGGTGGTCTACTCCGCGGGACGGCACGCGGAAGCGGAGGTCAGGAGCTTCGCGGAGTCGTTCTCGGCCCGTCTGCGCGAGATCATCGCGCACTGCCGGACCCCGGAGGCCGGTGGCCGCACGCCGTCGGACTTCCCGCTGGCGGCGCTCGACCAGTCCACTCTGGACAGGCTCGTGGGCGACGGCCGTGCCATCGCGGACATCCACCAGCTCACGCCCGCGCAGAACGGCATCCTCTTCGACTCCCTGATGGACACGAAGTCCGGCGTCTACCTGGGGCAGTTCGAGGCCGTGCTGGAGGGCGTCACCCGGCCCGAGCTGTTCGCCGCCGCCTGGCAGGACGCGGCGCACAACGCCACCGTGCTGCGCACCCGGATCGTGTGGGAGGGCCTCGAAGGCCCGGTGCAGCTGGTGCACCGCGACGTCGAGCTGCCGGTCGTCCACCTCGACTGGCGAGACCTCGGCGCGGGCGAGCGGGAACAGGAGCTCGCCGCGCTGCGCGAGGCCGACCGGATCGCCGGGCTGGACCTCACCGTCGCACCGGCCGCCAGGGTCACCCTGATCCGGCTCACCGACAGCCGGATCCGTCTGTTGTGGACGGTCCATCACCTCGTGATGGACGGCACGAGCGCCTACCAGGTGCTGGGCGAGGTGTTCGTCAGGTACGCCCTGCTCACCGGCAGGCAGGTCACCCGGCCCGCCCCGCGCCGGCCGTTCGCGGACTTCGTGCGCTGGTTGCGAGACTGCGACGAGCGGGCCGTGCGCGAGTTCTGGACCGCGGAACTCGCGGGGCTCACCGCGCCCACCGCGCTGCCCTTCGACATCGCGCCTTCCACCGGGCACCGCTCCGCCTCCACCGCCACGGTCGAGGTCGGTGTGGACGCCGAAGGTCTGGTCACGTGGGCACGTCAGCACCGGCTCACCCTGAACACCCTGGTCCAGGGTGCGTGGGCACTGCTGTTGTCGCGCTACGGCGGGGAACGCGACGTGGTCTTCGGGGCCACGGTCTCCGGGCGCCCCGCCGACCTGCTGGACGCGGACAAGATCGTCGGCCCGATGATCAACACCCTGCCCGTGCGGGTGGCCGTCGACGGCGGAGCGGACCTGGTGTCGTGGCTGGCCGGGATCCAGCGGGCGCAGGTCGCCGCCCGCGAGTACGGCTGGATCTCGCTCGCCGAGGCCCACGCGTGCAGCGGTCTGCCCGCGGACACCTCGCTGTTCGACAGCGTCGTGGTCTTCGAGAACTACCCGGTCGACCACGACGCGGCCGCCGCCAACGGGCTGGAGCTGATCGAGGTCACGGCCACCGAGGTCTCCGGCTATCCGCTCGCGCTGGTCGTCTACCCCGGCGACGGGCTGAGGTTGTCGCTGCGCTACGACCCGGAGCTGTTCACCGAGGACACCGCGCGGGAGTTCGCGGACCGCCTCGGCAGGGTGCTGGCCTCGATCGCGGAGTCCGAGGTCACCTCCGTGCGGGAGCTGCGGCTGATCAGCCCCGGCGAGTACCGGCGGACCGTGCACGACTGGACCGCCACCGAGTCCGCGTACTCGGTGGACCGCAGGATGGACGAACTCATCGCCGAGCAGGCGCGGCGGGATCCGCACGCCGTCGCCGTCGAGGACGGCGATCAGGTGCTCACCTACGGGGAACTGGACGTCCGCGCCAACCAACTGGCCCGCTACCTGATCGCCCGCGGTGTCCGGCGCGACAGCCTCGTCGGCATCGCGCTGGACCGGAACCTGGAACTGGTCGTCGCGATCCTCGCGGTGCTCAAGGCGGGTGCCGGGTACGTGCCGCTCGACCCGAGGTTCCCGGCGGCGCGGCTCACCCAGATGCTGGCCGAGACCCGGCCACCGCTGCTGCTCACCCAGGAACGGCTCCTGGACGCGTTCGCGGGCGGCGCGGGCGAGGTGATCGCGGTGGAACGGATCCGGTCCGAGGTGTCGCGGCGCGGCAGGACCGCGCCCCGCGTGGCGGGAGCGAGCCACCGCGATCTGGCGTACGTGGTCTACACGTCGGGCTCCACCGGCAGGCCCAAGGGCGTGCTGATCGAACACCGGTCGCTGGTCAACGTGATCCTGTCCGGCATCGAGCACTACGGCCTGCGGCCCGGCAGCCGGAAGCTGCAGTTCTACACGATGAGCTTCGACGGCGGGGTCTGGGACGTCTTCATGACGCTGGCGTCCGGCGCCACCCTCGTCATGGCCACCCTGGACGACCAGGGGCAGGTGGACGACCTGGCGGGCCAGCTGCGCGATCGCGGGATCACCGCGCTGACCCTGCCGCCCGCGGTGCTGCCGTTGCTCGACCCGGCGACCCTGCCGGATCTCGCGGCGGTGGGCGTCGGCGGTGACGTGCTGCCCAAGGACCTCGCCGACCGGTGGTCCAGGCGGATGCGCCTGGTCAACATCTACGGTCCCAGCGAGACCGCGTTGTCGGTCACGTTGTTCCAGGCCGAACCGGACGCCACCTACCGCACGGTCCCGCTGGGGCCGCCGGTGCCGAACGCGAAGCTGTACGTGCTCGACCCCGACCTGTCCCCGGTTCCGCCGGGCGTGACCGGCGAGCTGTACATCGGCGGCGCGGGCCTGGGTCGCGGCTACGTGGACCGGCCTGACCTCACCGCGGAGAGGTTCGTGGCGAACCCCTTCGAACCGGCGGGATCCCGGCTGTACCGCACCGGCGACCTGGTGCGCTGGACCGAACCCGGCTGGCTGGAGTTCGCGGGCAGGGCCGACGATCAGGTCAAGATCCGCGGTTACCGGGTCGAGCCCGCCGAGGTGGAGAACGCCCTGCTGCGCCATCCCGAGGTCGCCGAGGCCGTGGTTCTCGTGGTGGGAGAAGGGGACCGCAAGAAGCTCATCGGCTACGTGTCCCCTGCCGGGCGGACGATCGACTCGGACCTGCGGGCGGACCTGGCCGCCCAGTTGCCCGACTTCATGGTCCCCGCGCAGATCGTGGTGCTGGAGACCATGCCGCTCGGGCCGACCGGCAAGGTCGACCGCAGAGCCCTGCCCGCGCCCGGACGCGCCGACGCGACCGCGGTGTCGTACCTGGCGCCCGCCGACCCGACCCAGGAGCTGCTCGCCGGCATCTACGCCGACGTCCTCGGTCTCGAGAAGGTCGGCACCGGTGACAGCTTCTTCGAACTGGGTGGTGACTCGATCTCCGTGCTGAAGCTGACCTCCCGGGTCCGGCTGGCGTTCGGCATCGAGATGTCACCGCGCGAGTTCTTCGACGCCCCCGCCATCGACGCGCTCTCGGAACTGGTGCAGGACAAGGTCCTCGCCGGTCTGGAAGCCGAGCTCGGGGCCCTGTAGACATGGAGAGAGTTGTGGACACCTCGACGTCCCGCGCGGCGCGAATCGCCGCGCTGCCCGCGCACGTCCAAGAGGAGCTGCGGCGCCGGCTCGCCGGCGAGGCGCCGCGCCCCCGCACCCCCGACGAGATCCCGCGGGTCCCGCGCGACCAGCCGATCCCGCTCTCGCCCTCCCAGCAACGGCTCTGGTACCTCCACGAGGTCGATCCCGGCAGCGTCGAGCACCTGTCGATGCGGGTGCTGCGGCTGCGCGGCGATCTCGACCACGCGGCACTGCGCCGTGCGCTCACCGACCTGGTGGCCCGGCACGAGCCGTTGCGCACGCGGTTCGGCACGGTGGACGGTCAGGGCGTCCAGCTCGTCGGCCCGGCCACCGAGGTCGAGCTCCCGGTCGTGGCGTGCCGAGCCCGCCCCGGCCAGAGCCAGGAGGAGGCACTCGGCGAGCTCCTCGACGCCGAGGCGCGCACGCCGTTCGACCTCCGCGCGGCGGCTCCGTTCCGCGTCCTGCTGGCCGAACTGTCCACTGAGGACCACGTGCTGGTGCTGACCATGCACCACATCCTCACCGACGGCTGGTCCATGGGCGTGATCGCTGACGAGCTGACCTCCGGGTACGCCGGTCAGGCGGTGGCGGCCCCGACCGTGCAGTACGCGGATGTCGCGGCGTGGCAGCGGAATCGCTCCTTCGCCGCGGACGAGGAGTACTGGGCGGGACAGCTGGCCGGGCTGCGTCCGGTGGACCTGCCGGTGGACCGGCGACGTCCGCCGGTCCGCACGTCCGCGGGAGACGCCTGCCGGTTCGCGGTGGACGCGGACACCGCGACGCGCCTGGGAGAGCTGGCGGCGGGGGAGCGGGCCACGCTCTTCATGGTCCTGGTGGCCGCGGTGCAGCTGCTGGTGGCGCGGTACAGCGGCAGTCAGGACGTGGCCGTCGCCACGGCCAGGTCCGGCCGCAACCGGGTGGAGACCGAGCGGCTCGTCGGCTTCTTCGTCAACACCGTGGTGCTGCGCTCCCGGATGGCCGAGGAACGCACGTTCACCGAACTGCTGGCCGAGGTCCGCTCCACGGTGCTGGACGCCTTCGAGCACGACGAGCTGCCGTTCCAGCGGCTCCTCGACGTGCTGAAGGTCGACCGCGACCCGAGCAGGTCGCCGCTGACCGAGGTCGTGGTGAACCTGCAGAACGCCCCGGCCGGGTCCCTGGAGCTGCCCGGCCTGCGCGTCGAGGAGGTGACCCCGCCGTTGCTGACGGCCGGGATGGACCTGGCCTTCGACTTCTTCCCCGAGGACGCGGGTCTCGCCGGCTTCCTCACCTTCAACGCCGACCTGTACGACCCCGCCACCGCGCGCCGGATGACACGGCACCTGAGCGCGCTGTTGACCGCGATCGCCGCTACCCCCGCGACGCGGATCGCTGATCTGTCCATTTTGGACGAGGACGAGCGGCGCCGGATGGTCGAGCGGTGGCCGGTCGCCGGTGCCGCGGCGGAACCGGTCACCGCCGGCGAGCTGTTCGCCGCCAGGGTGGCCGAGACCCCGCACGCGCCCGCGCTGGAGTACGGCGGCACCAGGCTGACCTACGCCGAACTGGACGAGAAGGTCAACCGCCTGGCCCGTTTCCTGATGATGCACGGCGCCGGACCGGAGAAGGTCGTCGCGGTCGCGATGCCGCGCTCGGCGAGCCAGATCGTCGCGGTGCTCGCGGTGCTGCGCAGCGGTGCCGCCTACCTGCCACTGGATCCCGCGTACCCGAAGGAACGCCTGGAGTACGTGGTCGGCGACGCGCGCCCGGTGCTGGCCATCGCCGGGGGCGGGATGAGCAAGATCCTCAAGGGGGTGCGGCTGATCTCCTTCGGTGCTCCCGAGGTCATCGCCACGCTCGGCAAGCTGTCCGGTGCCCCGGTGCGCAACGAGGAGCTGCGGCCGGAACACCCGGCGTACGTGATCTACACGTCCGGCTCCACCGGGCGTCCCAAGGGCGTGGTCGTGACGCACGCCGGCGTGCACGGCCTGATCCGCGGGCAGGCCGAGAGGTTCGCCGTGCGGCGGGACGCGAAGGTGCTGCAGTTCGCGTCGCTGAGCTTCGACGCCGCCTTCTCGGAGCTGGGCATGGCCTTGTTCAACGGAGCCACCCTGGTCGTCGCGGACGGCGGTGACCTGATGCCGGGGGAGCCGCTGGCCGAACTGGTGGCGAGGCACCGGATCACCCACGTCACGCTGCCGCCGACGGCGCTGCGGGTGCTGGACCCGGCGGCGCTGCCCACCGTGACCACGCTGGTCGTGGCCGGTGAGGCCTGCCCGCCCGCGCTGGTCCCCGCGTGGTCGGCCGGGCGGCGAATGATCAACGCGTACGGCCCGACCGAGGCCACGGTGTGCGCCGCGATGAGCGAACCCCTGTCCGGCGGGCCGGTCGTGCCCATCGGCCGCCCGCTGGCCGGCACCTCGGTGCGGGTGCTCGACGCGGCGCTGCGCCCTGTGCCCGCCGGAGTGCCCGGCGAGGTCTACCTGTCCGGCCCGGCGCTGGCCCGCGGCTACCTCGGCCGGCACGGCCTCACCGCGGAACGGTTCGTCGCCGACCCGTACGGTGCCCCCGGCACCCGGATGTACCGCGCCGGCGACCGGGCCCGCTGGTCGGCCGCCGGAGAGCTCGAGTTCCTCGGCCGAGCCGACGACCAGGTGAAGATCCGCGGCTACCGGATCGAACCCGGCGAGATCGAGAACGTCATCGCGAGCCACGCCGAGGTGGACGGCGCCGCGGTGACGGTCCGGCCGGACATGCAGGGTTCTCCGCGTCTGGTGGCGTACGTCGTCGGCGACCTGGACGTCACCCGGCTGCGCGACCACGTCCGGCAGCAGGTGCCGGAGCACATGGTGCCCGCGCTGTTCGTGTTCCTGGAATCGTTGCCGCTCAACCAGAACGGCAAGGTCGACCGCGACGCCCTGCCCGAGCCCGTCGTCCAGCAGAACGGCGACCTGGTCGCCGCGGCCACCCCCGCGGAGCAGGCGCTGGCCCGGATCTGGGCGGACCTGCTCGGGGTGCCGGAGGCAGGGGTGCACGACAACTTCTTCGAGCTGGGCGGGGATTCGATCCTCGGCCTGCAGGTCGTGGCGAGGGCCAGGGACGCGGGCTGGACGATCACGCCCAAGCAGACGTTCCTGCACCAGACCATCGCCGAGCTCGCCGCTGTCGCCGTGCCTCTGGGCACCGGCCGGGCGGCGACCGGGGAAGCCACCGGGGCGATCACCCTGCTGCCGATCCAGCACTGGTTCTTCAGCGAGCTCGGCGCGAGCGCGGACCGGTTCAACCAGTCCGTGCTCGTCGAGCTCCCCGGGAACCTGGACGAGCGGGCGTGGCTGACCGCACTGGCCGCGGTGTTCGACCGGCACGGCATGCTGCGCGCCCGCGTGGTGCACGACGGCGGTCCGCGTCTGGAGATCCCCGCGGACGCCGACCCCGACCGGCTCGCCGCCGCCGCGCACCAGGTGGTCGATCTGTCCACAGTGGAGCAGGTCGCCGCCGAGGTCGAGAAGGCGCAGCTGGACTTCCCGCTGGAGGCCGGTCCGCTGGTGCGCAGCCGGTTGTTCCGGCTGGGCACCGGTCAGCGGCTGTACCTGGTCGTCCACCACCTGGTCGTCGACGGTGTGTCGTGGCGGGTGCTGCTCGGCGACCTGGACGCGGCCTACCGGCAGGCTCTCGCGGGACTGCCGGTCGACCTCGGCAACCGCACGACCTCGTTCGCCGAGTACGCCGCCGCTCTCGCCGGCCAGGTGCGGGCCGGTGCGTTCGACGAGGAGCTGGAGCACTGGCGGACGGTCGGGTCGAGCGTCCGGCTGCCGGTGGACCGCGCCGGTGCCAACACCGTCGCCGGCGCGGCGACCGTGGTCGTCCGGCTGGGCGAGGCCGAGACCGAGGCGCTGCTCCGCGACGTGCCCAAGGCGTACCGCACCCAGGTCAACGACGTGTTGCTCAGCGCGCTCGGCACCGCGCTGACCGAGTGGACAGGTGGCCGGGTCGCCGAGATCGCCCTGGAGGGCCACGGCCGGGAGGAGATCTTCCCCGGAGCCGACCTGTCCGCCACCGTCGGCTGGTTCACCACCCTCTACCCGGTCTCGCTGACGCTGCCCGGCGGCGGTTGGGGCGAGGTGCTGAAGTCCGTGAAGGAACAGCTGCGAGCGGTGCCCGGCAGCGGCATCGGTTACGGCGCCCTGCGCTACCTCGGAGGAGGCCTCGCCGCCGAGCGGGCGCCGGAGGTGAGCTTCAACTACCTGGGCAGGATCGACGCGGGCGCGGACTCGGGTCTCTTCGGCACCCGGTTGCCCGTCGAGGGGGCCGAACGCGCCCCCGGCCAGGTCAGGCCCCAGCTCATCGAGATCAACAGCGTGGTCTCCTGCGGACGGCTGGACCTCCACTTCACCTACGCGAGCCAGATTCACCACGAGTCGACCGTCCGGCGCCTTGCGGACCGCTTCGCCTCGGCGCTGCGGGAGATCGTCGAGCACTGCGCGTTGCCGGCGTCACGCGGGTGCACGCCTTCGGACTTCCCGCTGGCGCGGCTCGACCAGTCCGCGGTGGACCTGATCGCCGCCGCGGACGTCGAGGACGTCTACCCGTTGAGCCCCGCGCAGGCCGGCATGCTCTTCCACTCGCTGGCGAGCGCGGGCCGTGACATGTACACCGGCCATTTCGGCCTCCGCCTCACCGGTGTGTCCGATGTGGACGAACTGGCGGCCGCGTGGCAACGGGTCGTCGACCGGACGCCGGTGCTGCGCACCTCGGTGCGCTGGCAGGACGTGACCGAACCGGTCCAGGTCGTGCACGCGTCGGCGACCCTGCCGATCCGGCACGAGGACCTGCGCGCCCTCACCCCGGCGGAACAGGACGCCGAACTGGCCAGGCGCTGGGACGAGATCCGGGCAGGCGAGGTCGAGCTGGGCACCGCGCCGTTGCTGCGCGTGCACCTCGTCCAGCTCACCGGCGACGCGGTGCAGCTCTACTGGTCGGTGCACCACATGATGGTGGACGGCTGGAGCTTCGCCGGGGTGCTCTCCGACGTGTTCACGGAGTACGCCATCGGCACCGGCCACAGCACGCCGGACGCCAGGGTCAGGCGGCGGCCGTACCGCGACCACGTCGGCTGGCTGGCAGGCCGGGACCCGGCGGAGGCCGAGGAGTACTGGCGCCGGGTGATGGCGGGCTTCGCCGTGCCCACGCCGTTGCCTTACGACCGGCCGCCGGCCAGGGCCCACGGCTCCCGCACCACGACGGACACCCGGCTCAGCCTGTCCGAGGCGGACTCCCAGCTGGTCTACGACACCGCGCGGCAGGCCAGGATCACGGTGAACACCCTGGTCCAGGGTGCGTGGGCGGTGCTGCTGGCGCGGTACGCGGGGGAGCGCGACGTCTGCTTCGGCGCCACCGTCGCCGGTCGCCCCGGTGACCTGCCCGGTGTCGAGTCGATCATCGGGCCGTTCCTCAACACGGTGCCGGTGCGCGTGCGGCTCGACGGCCGCGCCGACGTCGTCGACTGGCTGCGGGAGCTGCAGCACGCCCAGGTCGAGTCCCGGCAGTACGAACACGTCGCCCTGAACCGGATCCAGCGAGTCAGCGACGTGCCCGGTGGCACCGACCTGTTCGACAGCCTCGTGGTGTTCGAGAACTACCCCTACGACAGCGAGGCCGCAGCCCGGTTCGGTCTGAGCGCCGGGACCTACCTGGGCGAGGAGCACACGAACTACGCGCTGACCGTCACCGCGTACGCCGACCGCGAGCTGCACCTGTCGATCGGCTACGACCCGGCCTTGTTCGACGAGGCCACCGCCGAACGGATCGCCGGTCACCTGGGCACGGTGCTGCGCGGCATCGCCGAGAACCCCGGCACCGCCGTCGACGACCTGCCCGTGCTCGGCGAGGAGGAGACCGCCCGGCTCCTGACGGGCTGGAACGACACCGACGCCGACTTCCCGGCGCCCGAGCTGATCCACACCCGGTTCAGCGCCCGCGCCGCGCTGCACCCGGACCTCCCCGCCGTCAGCGACCGGGAGGAACAGCTCAGCTACGCGGAACTGGACCGCCGCTCCGGGCGGCTGGCGAACCTGCTGGCCGCCAAGGGGATCCGGCGCGGCGACCTGGTCGGCGTGTGCACCGGGCGCAGCGTGCACGCGGTGGTGGCGCTGCTCGCCGTGCTCAAGGCCGGGGCGGCGTTCGTTCCGCTGGACCCCTCGTACCCGGCGGAGCGCCTGAGCCTGATGATCGAGGACGCCGGGCTCGGCGTCGTCGTCACCGACCGGGAGCGCGGCCACCCCGGTGAGATCGACCTCGCCGGGACCGATCTCGCCGGCTACCCGGACACCCTGCCGCAGCGGGAAAGCGCGGTCGACGACCTCGCGTACGTCATCTACACCTCGGGCACCACCGGCCGCCCCAAGGGCGTCATGGTGGAGCACCGGCACCTCCACCACATGATCGAGTCCTGGGACCGCCGGTACGGCATCCGGGAGCTGGCACCGACCGTGCTGTCGGTCTCCAGCCTGTCGGTCGACCTGTTCGTCTCCGACTTCGTGCTGGCCTGCCTGCACGGCGGCCGCATGGTGATCTGCGCGGACGACCAGGTGGACGACCCGGCGGCGTTGGCGGGGCTGCTGCTGGACAGCCGGGCGCAGCTCATGATCACCGTGCCGTCGCTCGCACGGGCGGTCGTGGCCGAGTTCGGCTGGCGCGGCACCAGACCGGAGGCGTTGCGGGTCCTCATGGTGGGTTCCGAGGGCTGGCACGTCGACAGCGCCGTCGAGGTGTCCGCCGGGCTGCACCCGGACACCGCGATCGTCAACTGCTACGGCTCCACCGAGACCACTGTGGACTCCACCACGTTCCAGCTCGGCACGGACCCGCTCGGCGAGTCCGCGTTCGTGCCCGTTGGAACGCCGATGGCGAACACCCGGATCTACGTCCTGGACGACCGGCGGCGGCCGGTGCCGGTCGGGGTCGCCGGTGAGTGCTACATCGGTGGCGGCGGGGTCTCCCGCGGGTACCTGAACCGGCCGGAGCTCACCGCGCAGCGCTTCCTGGACGACCCGTTCGTGCCCGGCGGCCGCATGTACCGCACCGGCGACCTGGTGCGGCGGCGGGCCGACGGCAACCTCGAGTACCTGGGCAGGGCCGACGACCAGGTCAAGATCCGGGGCTTCCGGGTCGAACTGGGCGAGGTGGAGACCGCGCTCGGCCGTCACCCCGGCGTCGAGCGGGCGGCCGCGGCGGTCCGGCCCGACGCGGCCGGAGTGGCGAGGCTGGTCGGCTACCTGGTGCCCGCGGCCGCCGGTGCGCCCGGTTCCGCGGAGCTGCGCGCCTTCCTGGCCGACGTCCTGCCGGCTCCCGCGGTGCCCACCGCGTTCGTGGTCCTCGACGAGCTCCCGCACACGCCCAGCGGCATCGTCGACCGCCGGTCCCTGCCCGGTCCGGACCTGGCGGTCGACACCGGAAAGCCCTACGTGGCACCGGGCACCACCGCCGAACAGGTGATCGCCGAGATCTGGCGGGAGGTGCTGGGCGTGCACCGGGTCGGCGTGCTCGACGACTTCTTCGACCTGGGCGGTGACTCCGTCCTGGGCATCCGGGTGGTGTCCAGGGTCCGCGCCCGGCTCGGCGTCGCGCCCTCACCGCGGCTGCTGTTCGACGCTCCGACGGCCGGTGCCTTCGCCGCCGCCGTGACGGCGCTGGACACCGCGGCGGCGCCGGCGCTCATCACCCCGGCCGACCGGTCCCGGGCGCTGCCGCTGTCGCACACCCAGCGCCGCATGTGGTTCCTGCACGACTTCGCGCCGGACAGCGCCGAGTACAACACCGTGCTGGCACTGCGGCTGACCGGATCCCTCGACACCGAGGCGCTGCACCGGGCGGTGGCCGGCCTGGTGCGCCGCAACGAGTCGTTGCGAACGGTCTTCGACACCGAGGACGGCGTGGCGCACCAGGTGCCGCGACCCGAGATGCCCCTGCCGTTCACCCGGCTTGATCTGTCCACATCGGACGGTGACGAGCAGGCGCGGCTGCTGGACGAGGCGATGCGGGAGGCCGCCTCCGAGCCGTTCGACCTGCGCACCGGGCCGTTGCTGAGGCTCCTGCTGGTCCGGCTCGGCCACGGTGATCACGTTGTCGCGCTGGTGATGCACCACATCGCCACGGACGGCTGGTCGATGGGTCTGCTCACCGCCCAGCTCTCGGAGTTCTACGCCGCGGCCGCACGCGGTGAGGAGCCCGACGCCGAACCGCGCGGCCTGCAGTACGCCGACTACGCGGTCTGGCAGCAGCGCGAGCTCGGTGGTGCCGAACTGAGCCGCCGGCTCGGCGTGTGGCGCGAACGGCTGGGCGGTCAGGAACCGCTGGACCTGCCCGCCGACCGCCCGCGACCGGCCGTGCGGTCGTCCGCGGGGGCGATGGTCAGGCTGGACCTGCGCGCCGACGTCCTGGCCGGGCTGAAGGAACTGGCTCGCGCCCACGACGCCACCCTGTTCATGATCCTGATCGCCGGCGTGCAGCTGTTGCTCGCCCGGCGCAGTGGTCAGAACGCGGTGACGGTCGGCACCGCGACCTCCGGCCGTGACCGGGCCGAGATCGAGGACGTGGTCGGCTTCTTCGTCAACACCGTGCCGCTGCGTTCCACAGTGGACGAGAGCGGGTCGTTCGCGGACCACCTGGGCCGGGTGCGGGCCACGGTGCTGGAGGCCTTCGCCGCCGAGGTGCCGTTCGAGCTGCTCGTGGACGCGACCGGAGCCGGGCGGGACCCGAGCCGCACCCCGGTGGTGGAGACCATGGTGGTGCTGCAGAACGCGCCGGGCGGCCCGGCCGTCTTCCCGGGACTGGAGGTGGAGGAGCTCGGCTTCGTCGCCGACGAGGTCGGTCACGACCTGATGTTCGACTTCATCGAACGCGACGGCAGGCTGCTCGGCGGTCTCGGTTACAGCACGGCCCTGTTCGACCAGGGCACCGCGCAGGAGTTGCTGGCCGAGCTCGCCGTGGTCTTCCAGCAGGCCGTCGCGGCACCGGACCAGCCGCTGCGGACCGCGCCGACGTTGCCGGAGCACGTGCGGGACCTGGTCCTGCGCGACTGGACGGCGGCCGCGCCGGTCGTCACCGACGTCACGCTCGTCGGTCTGCTGGCCGCTCAGTCCACTTCGGACCGCCCGGCGCTGTGCTGGGAGACGAACGAACTGAGCCACCGGGAGCTGCACCACCGGGCCATCGCCCTGGCGACCCACCTGGTGGAGCTCGGCGTCGGCCCGGACACCGTTGTCGGCGTGTGCGCGCAGCGAGGCCCCGGCCTCGTCGTCGGCATGCTCGCCGTCCTCCACGCCGGAGGCGCCTACCTGCCGCTCGACCCCGGCTACCCGGCCGACCGGCTCGACTACGTGATCGACGACTCCGGTGCCGCGCTGGTGCTGGCCACCGCCGAGGAGATGGACAGGTTCACGGGCCGCACCGTCGTGTCGCTCGACGAGGACCGCCAGCCGGTGCGGGTGGACCTGCCAGAGGTGCGGCCGGACAACCTCGCCTACGTCATCTACACCTCGGGCTCCACCGGCCGGCCCAAAGGCGTGCTGATGACCCACCGGGGTATCGCGCACCGGCTGGCCTGGGCGGCGCGGCACTACGGGTTCGGTCCCGAGGACCGGGTGCTGCAGAAGACCTCGGCGAGCTTCGACGCCTCGGTGTGGGAGTTCTTCCAGCCGCTCGTCGCGGGCGGCGTGCTGGTGCTCGCGGCACCGGGCGGGGACAGGGATCCGGAGTACCTGGCCCAGGTGGTCGAACGGGAACAGATCACCACCGTCCAGTTCGTGCCGGCCATGCTGCGCGCGTTCGTCGAGGAGCCGCACACCGGCAGCTCGCTGCGGCGGGTGTTCGTCGGTGGCGAGCCGTTGCCCGCCGATCTGCGGGACCAGGCGATCGAGGTGCTGGAAACGCCGTTGTACAACGAGTACGGCCCCACCGAGGCCGCCATCGGCGTCACGCACGCGGAGACCGAGCACGGGGCGGAGCGCGTGCTCATCGGACCACCGTTGCCCGGCAACCGGTTGTACGTGCTGGACGAACGGCTGCGGCCGGTCGCACCGGGGGTGCCCGGTGAGCTCCACATCGCCGGTGTCCAGTTGGCTCGCGGCTACCACGGCAGGCCCGCGCTCACCGCGGAACGGTTCGTGGCCTCGCCCTTCGGCGAGCCGGGGGAGCGGATGTACCGCACCGGCGACCGGGTGCGGTGGACCGCCGACGGTCGCCTCGACCACCTGGGCCGCACGGACGACCAGGTGAAGTTCCGCGGTTTCCGCATTGAGCCCGGCGAGGTCGAGGTGGTCCTGGAACAGCACGCCGACGTGCGCCGAGCCGTGGTCGTCGTGCACGAGGACCGGCTGGTGGCTCACGTCCAGCCACCGGTCGACGGGCAGCTGTTGCGCGCCCACCTGTCCGAACGGCTGCCCGCACACCTCATCCCCTCGGTGTTCGTGCCGATGACCGAGGTGCCGTTGACACCGAACGGCAAGGTGGATCGACGTGCGCTGCCCGATCCTGACCTGGGGGCTGCGTTCGACACCGCCGGCCGGGTAGCGCCGAGCACCGGCATCGAGGAGGCACTGGCCGGGCTGTGGGCAGGAGTGCTGCGGGTCGGCGCGGACCAGATCGGTGTGCGGGACAACTTCTTCGCGCTCGGCGGTGACTCCATCCTCAGCATCCAGCTGGCGTCGCGGGCGAGGCGGGCCGGGCTGCGGTTCACCTCCAGGGACCTGTTCCTGAACCAGACGATCGCCGAGCTGGCCCAGGTGGTGTCGGTGCTCGAGAAGGAGATCGCACCGGTGCGGACCGGGCCGGCCGAGGTGCCGCTGACCCCGATCCAGCACGAGTTCTTCGCCACGCATCCGTTGCGGCCAGGGCACTTCACCCAGTCGACCCTGCTCCGGCTGCGGCCGGACGTGAACCCGGAACGGCTGCGGGCCGCACTGGACGCGGTGACGAGCAGGCACGACGCCCTGGCCATGCGGTTCGACCGGATTCCGGCGGGCTGGACGCAGACCTACCGCCCGGACTCCGCGCGGTTCCGGCTGGAGGTGCACGATCTGAGCGCGGTACCGGAGACGGAGCTGCGGGCGGTCGTGCACGAGCACGCCGTGCGAGCGGAGCAGAGCTTCGACCTGGCGCACGGTCCGTTGTTCACCGCGCTGCACTTCGAGCGCGACGAACCGTTGCTGTTCCTCACCGCGCACCACCTGGTGATCGACGCGGTGTCCTGGCAGGTGCTCCTCGAGGAGCTGTCCCTCGCCTACGACGGGCAGGAGCTCGCCCCGCCGAGCAGTCCGTACCGCGACTGGGCCACCCGGCTGCGCGATCACGTGCTGCAGGGAGGCTTCGACGCCGAACGCGAGTACTGGGCGGCGTTGCCCGCGCCGGTGCCCCTGCCGGTGGACGGCGCGCTACCGCCGCTGGCGGGCGCCGCCGAGGTGATCTCCACCGAGCTGACCGCCGAGGCGACCGAACGGCTGACCCGCAAGGTCACCGGCCGGTTGCGCAGCGGTGTGGACGCGATCGTGCTGGCCGCGCTCGCCTCCGCACTGGCCCGGTGGACGGGCGAGGAGCAGGTGCTGGTCGACCTGGAACGCCACGGCCGTGAGGACCTGTTCGACGAGGTGGACCTGTCGGCCACCGTCGGCTGGTTCACCGGCAAGTTCCCGGTGGCGCTGACCGTCGCCGCCGGTGAGGACCACGCGGCGCTGGTCCGGCACGTGCGCGGGCAGTTGCGCCGCGTCCCCGGCAACGGACTCGGCTACGGCGCGCTCCGGTACCTCGCACCGGACGGACCGGCGGGGAACGGTGCCCAGGTGGTGTTCAACTACCACGGCCAGGTCGACGGCCGGTCCGGCACGGACACCGGTTCACTGTTCGCCGGTGTCGCCGAGCCGGTCGGGCTCGACCACGCACCGGACGAGGAACTGCCCCAGCTGGTCGAGGTGGTCGGCGCTGTCCACAACGGACGGTTGCGCTTGCTCTGGCACTACGCCGCGAACACCCATCGCCGCGAGACCGTGCAGGCCGTCGCCGACGACGTGCTGCGGGTGCTGCACGATCTGGTGGAGGGCACGTGATGCTCGCGGAACTCGCGGAGCGGCACCGGGTTCCGGCCGCCCAGCTGGTGGTCCGGCGCGGTGGTGCGACCGAGTCGTCCGCGGCCGGGGTGACCTCGCGGGCGGCGTTCCCGCTGGGCTCTCTCACCAAGCCGGTCACCGCGAAGGCGGTCATGGCCCTGGTGGCGGACGGGGAGCTCGACCTGGACGAGTCGCTGGAGGAGCAGCTCGGTCCGCTGCACCGGAGCAGGACGCCGCGCGGGCTCCTCAGCCACACCGCCGGACTGCCCGCCACCCTGCGCGAGGAGCACGAGAACCTCACCAGGGCACGCTGGGCGGCACGCTTCGACGAGGAGGCGTTCCCGCCCGGCGCCCAGTTCTCCTACTCCAACCCCGGGTACGTGCTGGCGGGCCACCTGGTCGAGGTGATCACCGGGATGAGCTGGGCGGACGCGGTGAGCACGATCGTGCTGGAGCCCTCGGGCGTCGTCCCCGCGTTCACCGCGGGAGCAGGCGGGCGCGAGGTCGTGGCCGGGCACAGCGTCCAGAGTGGACACCGGACGGTGGTGCTCGACGGACCGCCGGGACCGGCGATCGAAGCACCCGCCGGGGGACTCGCCCTCAGCGCGGAGGACGTGCTGGCGTTGCTGGACGCGGACTCGGCGCGGATGTGCGACGACCAGGTGGCCGGGATGGCCGTCGGGCCGTTCGGGCTGGCCGACGGGTGGGGCCTCGGCTGGGCCCGCTACCAGACGTGGTGGGGCCACGACGGCACGGGCGACGGCACCTCCGCGCACGTGAGGTTCGACCCGGTCACCGGGGACGCGGTCGTGCTCACCGCGAACGCCAGCACCGGCCCGGCGTTGTGGCGGTCGGTGCTGGAACGCCTGGCGGGCCGGGGGATGGTGGTGGGCGACCACCCGTTCTCCAGCCTGCCCGGCGCCGGTGACCCGGTGCCGCCGCCCGCCGCGGCGCCGGGGCGGTACGTCAACGGCGGCCTGGTCCTCGACGTCACCACCACCTCCGGTGGAGGCCTGGCGCTGGCACTGGACGGCCGGCCCTACGCCGCTCTCACCTGCTTCTCCGGACACCGGTTCGTGGCCGAGGAGCTGACCTCGGCCCGGATGGCCTACACCGGCCGCTTCGTCACCGGGCCCGGCGACGCCGTCACGCACGTGCAGATCTCCGGGCGCCTGTCCCGCAAGCTCTAGAGAGGAACGAATCGATGTCGGACGGTGCCGCACCGGACGTCCCGCTGTCCAGGAACAGGAACTACACCATCCTCTGGACGGGCCAGCTGTTCTCCGAGTTCGCCGCGGAGCTGACGCTGATAGCGTTCCCGCTGCTCATCTTGTCGATGGCCGGGTCCCCGCTGCAGATGGGCCTGGCGTCCTCGGTCCTCGCGGTCGCCATGACCGCCGCCGTCGCGCCCGCCGGGGTGCTGGCGGATCGGTGGGACCGCAAGAAGATCATGCTGATCTGCCAGGCGTTGCGCGCACTGGCCATCTCCAGCCTGGCGGCCGCGCTGTACCTGGACTCCTACACGTTCGGGCACCTGCTGGCCGTCGCCGTGGTCGAAGGCGTGCTCGGGTCGGTGTTCCAGCCGGCCGAGCACGCGGCGCTGCCGACCGTGGTGCCCGAGTCGCAGCTGTCCAACGCCGTCGCCCGCAACGCGGCCCGCCCCTTCGTGGCGATGCTGCTCGGCCCGGTCGCGGCAGGCTACCTGTTCGCGCTGAACCCGATCAGCCCGTTCCTGGCGAACGCCGTCATCCTGACGATCTCCCTGGCCACCATGCTGTTCCTGCGACTTCCCCGCGGTGGTGCCGGCGCCGAGCCGGCCGGTGAGCCCAGGCCCCAGGCCGGTTTCGGCGGGCAGTTCGCCGAGGGGGTGCGGTGGATGCTGGGCCACCGGGTCATCCGCACCACCATGGCGTGGGCGGTCGTCGCCAACATGGTCTTCTCGGCACTGCTGATCATCATCCTCACGATGTCCAACGAGGACGAGGTCGGGCCGGGCGAGATCGGACTGATGATGGCTTCCTTCGGCCTTGGCGGCATCGCCGGCGCGATGGCGGCGGGCTGGCTGCACGACGTGCTGAAGCCGTCCGTGGTGGTGCTCGGCTTCAGCTGGATCCTGCCCGCCGCGGTCGCCCTCATGGCCGTGGTCCCGACCGGCCTCCCGCTCGGTGCGGTCCTCGGAGTCGCCGCGTTCTTCGCGCCGGTGGCCAACACCGTGGTGATGACCTACCAGATCACCGCGACACCGGACGAGCTCCGTGGCCGGCTGTCCGGCCTGGCCGCTCTGGCGTCCGGTGCCGCCGCCGCGTTCGGGCCCATGATCGGCGCTTTCCTGCTGGCCGGTCTCGGTGACGGGCGCAAGGCCGTTCTCGTCTGCGCGGCAGGGCTTCTGGTGGTGGCGCTCGCCTCCACCGCCAGCCCGGTGCTGCGCCGGTTCCCCGCCGCCAAGCCCTCCGAGGCCGAGCCGGTGTCCGCCTGAACCTCGGCAAAGCCAACGGCCCTGCTGCTCCGTGCAGCAGGGCCGTTGGCGTCCGGCAGGTCAGAAGGTGCCGGTCCAGTGGAGCTTCCTCCAGGTCGCCGCCCAGGTCTCCTTGCGCCCGCCGCACACCAGGATCTCCTTGTCCTGGTTGATGTTCGGCAACGCGAAGGTCAGCTTGCCGCGGACCTCGCAGCTGGTGAACAGGTCGCTGAACGAGGCCTTGTCGACGCCGACCGCGATCACCAGGGTCTTGTCGTCTCCCGGGACGCCGAAGCCGGCGTAGGAGTTGTTGCCGCTGTAGGCCCTGGGCAGCCCGGCGCCGTACCTGTCCACCGCGCCGGCCTGGCTGTAGTCGTGACCGTAGACGACCGTCTTCCGCTGGTCGTCCTCCGAGAGGTCCCGGTAAACGACGGCCACCTGGTTCGCCAGCTCCTCCGCACCGGTCTGCCCGGTCTGCACCTCACCACCGAGCCCTGCCAGCACCGGGTTGTCCAAATAGGACTGGACGGGCAGGATCGGCAGCACCACGAGCGCGTTCAGCACCGCGTTGGCGACCACCGCGACCACCAGGATCGTCTGCTTCGACCGGGTGCGCGCCCACCGGGCCGCGGGCACCGAGCCGATCGCCACGAGCGCCACGAGGATGCCCTCGTTGTAGCGGGGGAAGCCGCCCAGCGCCAGCAGCGCGACGACGATCAGCAGGTAGGCCAGGCCGATCGCCCGGTAAGGACGCCAGTCCGGGCGGCGCAGCAGTGCCACCAGACCACCGATCCACACCGGGGCCAGCAGCAGGCCGCCGAACAGGAACTGGCCGATGACGAAGCTGATCGCCGTGTTCACGTCCGGCGAACCGGACAGCTCTCCTGCCACGGTGAACTGCGGCCACCCGTGCGTTGCCTGCCACACCAGCGCGGGCGCGGCGATCGCCAGCCCGAGCAGGACGCCGAGCACGAGGAACCTGTCCCGCAGCAGTGCCCGGCCGGGGGTGAGCAGCAGGCCACCGAGCAGGCCCAGCACCAGCAGCACCACCAGGTTCTTCGACTGCAGGCCGATTCCGGTGACCAGCCCGATCGCGAGCCACAGCCGCGAGTTCCCCGTGCGGACGAGCCGGATCAGCAACCAGCAGACGGTCAGCCACACCAGGTGGTCGACGGCCGTCGGGTGCAGGGTGTGCCCGGCCGCGAGGGAGCTCATCGCGCCTCCGGCCGCGGCCGCCGCGAGCAGTTGCGCCGCCCCGCCGCCGCCCATCTCCCGTGCGATCAGCCCGGCGACGACGACACCGATGCCGGCCAGCAGTGCGGGCACGACGCGCAGCGCGGTGACGGTGTCACCGAACAGGGCTGTCTGCACCGCGGCCAGCAGCGCCACCAACGGCGGCTGGTCCTCGTACCCCCAGTCCAGGTGGCGCCCGGCCACCCGGAAGTACAGCTCGTCGAGGTAGTAGCCGTGCCGGGGAGCCAGCACCAGCAGCAGCGCGGTCATCGCACCGCCCGCCGCGACCAGCACGGGCCAGCGCACCACCGGTGCGGCAGGTGGCGGCGTGGCCACCTCGGTCATTTCCTCTGCGATCGACATCGTCCCCACTTCATCCCGTAGTCCGCGAAGGCCAGTGTCTCCAGGCGAGTTGCTGCCAGGTAAGGAAGTTCGCTGGTGGTTCAAGTTCCACCGGTGCAGGTTGACTGCACGGGAAAGCTTCCAGGTGAGTCCGCCGCGAACGGTCCGTCCCGGCCTTTTCCCTGCTGGCAAAGGGAATCCGGGCTGTTAGCGTTTGCGTCGTCCTATCCCGGCGGACATCTGTGCCGGCGGTGAGTTCGGCGGGCGCGGGGGAATGCACGTCCTTTCGAGCACCGGGCTCCAAGCAGCTTGATCTGTCGCCTATCCCAAAGGTGCTTGTGAACAGACCATGACGACGACCGTGAGTTCTTCAGCCCAGCTGGGCAACCTGACCCAGTTCGAGTACCTGGCGCTCAACAGCCCGCTCAACCTGTCGGACGGCCACGCCCGCCAGGACCTCACACCAGGCCAGATCCGGATCATCGACGACCTGCCCGTCCTGTGGGAGGAGGCCGTCAAGCTGCCGGTCGAGGAGGTGGAGACCTCCGCCAAGCAGGCCTACTTCGAGCTGCTCGGCCAGCACAGCTTCCCGTCCGACAGGGTGCTGAGCTGCTACTCCTCCTCGGTCGCGATGGAGATCTTCGCGCGGTCGCTGGCGACGAGGGCCGAGGCCATCGGCCTGATCCACCCGACGTTCGACAACATCCCGGACATCCTGCGGGGCGTCGGCCTGCGGCTGGTGCCGGTGGAGGAGGAGGTGCTGCACGCGGGCGACCTGCCCGCCGAGCTGCTCTCCGAGGTCGGCTGCGTCTTCGTGACGACGCCGAACAACCCCACCGGCCGGGTGCTGCCCGCCGACCGGCTGCGGCGGCTGGCCGAGCAGTGCGCCGAGCACGACGTGGTGCTGACCCTGGACACCTCGTTCCGCGGCTTCGACACCGACGCCCACTACGACCACTACGCGATCCTGCGCGACAGCGGCTGCCGCTGGGTGGTCATCGAGGACACCGGCAAGCTGTGGCCCACCCAGGAGCTGAAGATCGGCTTCCTGGTGTCCTCCGAGCACGTCGGCCTGCCCGTCGACGAGATCTACTCGGACATCCTGCTCGGCGTCTCCCCGGTGATCATGGGCATGATCCGGCGGTTCTCCGAGGACGCCGCAGGCGGTGGTCTCGGTGAGCTGCACCGGTTCATCGCGCGCAACCGGGCCACGTTGCGGTCCGTCCTCGCCGACGTGCCGGGCGTCAGCTTTCCCGACATCCACAGCAGGGCCAGCGTGGAACGCCTGCACGTCGGCGATCGGCTGGGCCTCGAAGTGTGGTCGCGGGTGCAGGACTTCAACGTGTTCGTGCTGCCCTGCCAGAAGTTCCACTGGGCCCGCCCGCACGAGGGCGATCACCTGCTGCGCATCGCCCTCTCCCGGTCCGAGTCGGCGGTTCGAGGTGCGGCGGAAGCGCTGCGCGACGTGTTGCTGACGGGATGAGCCTCCAGCTCTCCTCGCGGGACAGCGCCGGACCGTCCTCGCACGACCGGCACTGGCGCGCGGGCACCGTCCAGGCGGTGCCCCCGCCGGGGGCCGTGGATCTCGGACCCGGTTACCTGGAACCAGGTCTGCTGCCGGTGGACCTGATCGGCGAGGCCTACGCCAGGACGGCGGAGGAGTTCGGCGCGGCGGCCCTGAGCTACGGCGAGAACCGGGGCGCGCTGCCGTTCCGGCAAGCGGTCGCCGAGCGCACCGCCGCGCTCGACGGACTGCCTTGCGGCCCGGAGAACATCCTCGTCACCGCGGGAAGTTCCCACGGCCTGCACCTGCTCGGCACGAGCCTCGCCAGGCCGGGGCAGCAGGTGCTGGTCGAGCGGACCGGGTACGACTTCGGATGGGCCGTGCTGCGCGACTGCGGTCTCGCTTTGCGTTCGGTGGCAACCGATTCCGACGGCATGGTGCCCGCAGCGTTGGACGAGGCGTTGCGCGCCGCCGCGGGGCGGGTGGCGTTCGTCGTGCTCACCCCGACCTTCCACAACCCGACCGGCACGGTCATGTCGTTGCGGCGCAGGACCGAGGTGCTGGAGGTGGCCGCCCGCCACGGGGTGCTGCTGGTCGAGGACGACGCCTACGCCGAACTGGACCTGGACGGCACCGGCGCGCCGCCGTCGCTGG
This sequence comes from Lentzea sp. CA-135723, assembly GCF_050936595.1. NCBI lineage: Bacteria > Bacillati > Actinomycetota > Actinomycetes > Pseudonocardiales > Pseudonocardiaceae > Lentzea > Lentzea sp. CA-135723. Next base: position 721,857 of record NZ_JBNJMK010000002.1, read on the forward strand.
CCTCGCTGGCAGGTCAGCGCGGGGTGGTGCGGCTGCGGACCGTCTCCAAGGTCCTCGGCCCCGGACTGCGGCTGGGGTGGATGCAGGCCGACCGGGAGATCACCGACCGGTTCGCCGCCCACGGCCTGCTGCTCAGCGGTGGCAGCGCCAACCACCTCTGTTCGCTGGCTGTGGCGACCCTGTTGCGCGACAACGGGTTCGACCGGCACCTCGACTGGTTGCGCGTCCGGCTGCGCGAGCGGCGCGACGCGTTGTACGAGGCGATCACCGAGGAACTGCCAGGAGTCGTCGAGGTGCGGCTGCCGCAGGGTGGCTTCTTCCTGTGGCTTCTCGCGGAACAGGACGAGACCTCGTTGCTGGACAAGGCGATGGCCGCCGGCGTGGTGGTCGCCGCCGGCTCCCGGTTCGGCCGGACCGAGGTACCCGCCGTGCGCGTGTCGTACAGCTTCAACCCACCGTCGTCGCTGCGTGCCGCCGTCACCAGGCTGGCCGCCGCGTGGAAGGGGACGTCATGACCGACCGAGCGCCGTGGGGCTACAGCCTGCCGCTGTCGCCGTCCGGCAGATCCGCGATGCTCACCCCGCCGCCGTGGCACTTCTCCGGTGACGTCCTGATGGTGGACTACCGGGTGAGCCCGGAGGCCGCCGCCGCGTTCCTGCCACCGGAGCTGTCGCCCGGCCCTGACCCCGGCGCGGCGGCCGCGGTGTTCGCGCAGTGGCAGTGGACCTCGGACGACGGCGCCGAACTGGAGGACCCGCACCGCGGGCAGTTCGGCGAGTTCCTGATCCTGCTGGCCTGCGAGTTCGAGGGGGAGCGGCTGGCCAGGTGCCCGTACGCCTGGGTGGACCGCGCGGTGCCCCTGGTCCGTGGCTGGCTGCAGGGGATGCCCAAGCAGTTCGGCGAGATCCACCAGACCCGGCCGGCCTCCGTTGGCCGGGCCGGACCGCGGATCGCGCCCGGCGGACGGTTCGCGGGTTCGGTGTCCGTGCTGGGCCGCCGGGTAGCCGAGGCCGCCGTCACCCTGCGCTCCCAGGCAGCCGAGCCGCCGCACCTGCACACCGTTCCGCTGGCGCACAACAGAGTCACTCCACCCTGGCTGCCAGGCGAGGTGGCGGTCTCACAGCTGGTCGCTTCCGCAGTGGACGGTGTCGAGTTCTCGCCGGTGTGGTCGGGAGACGCCGAGCTGACCCTGTTCGACGAGCTGCCCGCCGACCTGGCGGACCTGGGCCTGCTGGCCCCGGTGAGCGTGGGACAGGGGCACTACTTCTCCTACGCCGAAACACTTCACGGCGGCCGCCCGCTCAGTTCATGAGGCGACCAGCCCGTTTTCCCGTGGCGCGAAGAATCTGGTGGCCGGCACGCGGTCGCGCCACTCTCGAGATCAGCTGAATTCCTCCACAAACGACTGGGGCACATCGTGACCGCCGAACTCCTGGAAACGCAGCGCCTTCTCAGCGCTGCCGAGATCTACAACTCGACACTCGCGTCGTGGGCCATCAGCGCCGCCTGGGAACTGGGCGCCCTCGACGAACTGAACGAGCACGGCAAGCTGGACGCCATCGAGTTCGCGACCCGCAAGAACCTCGACCCCGCCTCCACCGTGGGCATGTTCGCCGCCCTCGCCAGCGTGAAGGCGGTGCACCGGGAGGACGCCCTGGTCTGGGTGGGCCCGAACTTCGAGGAGGTGGAGAAGTACCGGTCGATCTTCCACTGGCTGGCCCGGGGCTGCTCCGGCCTCTTCACCGAAATGCCTTCCGTGCTGCGCAACGAGAACCGGAAGGGAGAGGACTTCTACCAGCGCGACGCCGGCGCGATCAGCTTCGCCTGCCGAGAGATCAACGGCCGGTTCTGGGACCCGACCTTCTGGCAGGTGATGAACGGAATCGACTTCAAGTTCACCCACGTGGCCGACCTGGGCAGCGGCAGCGCCGCCCGCCTCATCCAGATAGTCCAGCGCTTCGAAGGAACCACCGGCCTGGGCATCGACATCGCCCAGGGAGCACTGGACTTCGCCGCCACCGCGGTCGCCGAGGCCGGCCTGTCGGACCGCATCTCGTTCGCCCTGGACGACGCCCGCAACCTGAGCGCGAAGCCGCAGTACGAAAAGGTAGAGCTGCTGACCTGCTTCATGATGGGCCACGACTTCTGGCCCCGCGACAACTGCGTCCGCAACCTGCGCAACCTGCGCGCCCTGTTCCCGAACGTGCGCAAGTTCCTGCTGGGCGACGCCACCCGCACAGTAGGCATGGACGACGCCGACAAGCCGGTCTTCACCCTGGGCTTCGAGGTAGGCCACGACATGATGGCCACCTACATGCCCACCATCGACGAGTGGCTGGGCGTCTTCGGCGAGGCAGGCTGGCACCTGGACAAGATGCACCGCATGGAGATCCCCACCGCGTCCGTGATCTTCGAGCTGAGCTGAGCGGCAACCGGCCGAAACTTCGAGCTGTCGACTCCGCTATCCGGTCGGGTGCGCTGCATGCTGCCCCGGACGATCAGGCTGGAGCGCGCCACCAAGTCGTTCCACGACCGCGGGTCGAGGCGCGGTCAAATCCTGTCGCCCGACAGCCAGAGGGCTTTCGCAGCTCAGACCCTGCGGAAGCCCTCCTTCGCGATCTTGCCGAGTTCTGCTGCATCGACCACGCCAAGGCCGACGGGCTGAAGATGACGGGAGAGCACTTCGTGACCCTCGGAGCCGGGGACTTGCACGAGATCGTTTTTCGTAGGGCCCGGCTTCGGGCGGGCTACCCAAGGATGGGAGCGGGCTGAGCTGAGGATTTGGCCGACTCTCTAGTTGTCGAGGAGCGCTTCCCGCTGACGCGCCCCGATATGTCCGAAAGCGGTGGAGGTAGGTGCTGACCCGCCTGAAACCTGGTTCAACCCCGTGCGCCGCTTGGTGCTCATCTCAGCTGATCGGCCACACCCAGCCTCGACTCTTGCTGCCCGTCCCGGTGGAAGCGGAGGCGATTGAGGTAACCGACTCCGGCAGGACGACCTCGACATGGCCGGAGTACTTCGAGTTCGGCAGGATCTGGTTCGGCATGGCGCCGGTGAAGTCCAGACAGGAGCCCGGCTTGGCGTCGTGGACGAAGCCGTCCGGACTGATGCCCTTCATCGAGAACGGGTTGAAGATCCCGGCAGCGTAGAAGCTCTGGTCCTGACTTAGTTCGCCGGTCGACATCGACACGTGCAGCACGACCGTCTTGCTGCCTGCGTCGGCTTTCGTGCCGTACTGGCCGCAGGCGGGGTTGGTCTCGATGCGTTCCACCACGAACTTCAGCCCGCACGACGCTTCGGTCTGGCAGTTCAGGCCGCCCTGTTCGCCGATCTTCTTCGGGATGAACCCCTGCGGAGTCAGGCTCGGGCTCGGTGCGGCCGTCGACGTCGAGGTCGGCGCTGGGCTGGGACTCGGGTTCGGAACAGACGACGAAGAGGTCGACGCTACTGGTGCGGCGGCGCACCCCGCTACCAACGTGACGAGCAGGGCCAGGGCGGGAACGAAACGCATGGTCGGCCTGTCGCGGGTGACCTCGGCATTGTTACAACGAGTCACCTGACTTGCCGCGGAGCTGAACGCCGGGCTGCTAGTCGATCTTTTCGGCGGACAGGAGGATCTTCGTGTTGCAGTCGACGATCGTGCCGGCCGCCACGTTCTGCTTCGTGGTCTTCCAGTTGCGGTCGTTGATGAGCAGCCGGCCCTGGCCGCTGGCGTCTTCCTCGGTCAGGAAGAACAGGCCGGCCTTCTGCATGGTGTCCTGCGCGGTCTGGTGGATCATGCCGACGACGTTGGGGACGGTGCAGGTCTTGGCGGCCGGTGCGGGCGCGGGCGCGGCCGTGGTCGACGCGGCCGGCGCCGTCGTCTGGATCGGCGCGGCGGTGGTCGCTGCCGGTGGTGTGGGCGTGCTCCCGGCGGTCGTCGAGGACGGCGGGGTTCCACACGCGGTGGCGGTGAGCAACAGCAGAAGGACGGCAACGGCAATGCGCATGTGTGGCCTGTCGCAACCCGCCAAGATCGTGTTACGCGGTGTCACTCGACGGAGAGGTGGTGTCAGGGCCGAGCCACGGACGCCAGCAGGTTCGCGGCCACGACGCGGAGCTTGACGTTGTCGCGTTGGGAGCTGTGCACCAGCTTTGCGAACGCTTCGTCGGCGGTGCACGCGTGCACCGCCATGAGCACTCCCTTCGCCTGGTCGATCACCGCCCGGGAGTTGAGTGCCCGCTCCAGTTGTTCGACCTGCCGCTGGGAGCGCTGCCACCGTTGTGAGCTGGTGATCGCGGCGGATGCGGCGGTGGTGAACAGGCGCAGGAGCCCCGCGTCGAACGGATCGAAGGCCGTTTCGGTACAGCTGTAGACGCTCAACGATCCGATGTGGCGTGCCCCGGTGCCGTCCGTTGCCGGAAGCACCACCGGGACCGACAGATACGCGCGGACGCCCCGTTCGCTGGCTGCCGCCTCGAACTCCGGCCACCGTTCGCGGTGCTCGCCGACAGCCGCCCGCACCACTTCGAGCACCCGCGCGGACTCCAGGCTCGGCCCCCGGCCGGCGCTGTGCTGCTTCTCGTCGATGTCGGCGAGGGCGGCGTCCGTGGTCGCTGCCAGGCGGTGCTGGTCGTCCGCCATCACGGAGACGGTCACCGCGTCAGCGTCGGGAATCGCTCTGGCCGCGGTCTCCGCCAAGCGCTGCAACGCCTCGTCGAGAGGCTCCTCGCCGGTGAAGGCCTCGCGCAGAGCGTCGAGAGCGGCGGCCGTCTCGTCGAGGCGCGTCAGAGGATCCGGGCGGTCGCCGCTCGGCGGCACGGGTGCTGGGTTCGCGTGGCCGGCCATTCCGCGGTGCCCCTTCGTCAGGAATCGGAGTCGGCGGCGCCGGCTGCTTGACGCGCGTTCGGAGCATCGTACGGGGCCGGTGAGGTCCGCGTGCACTGGCCTGCGGTGGAGTCGAACAGGACCGGCGGTGTCGTCCGTTCGTGAAAGGACGGTTGTGCCCACCCGCGAATGGGAATGTGATGCGGGTGATGATCGACCACGATGGACCGGGGGATGCGCGCCTCGGCCGCGACACGCGGGAGTTGCTCGACCCGCACCACCACCGCGCGAGCATTCACGTCGGCGACCGGTTGATCGTCGACCCCGACCAGGTCCTGGCGAACGTCGCCATGGCGATGGAACGGCTCGACCTCGACACCAGCACACCGGTCAGCATCGAGGAGGACGTCGCGAGCCTCGAGGAACTGGTCGCCCTGGTCGACCACTTCGCCCAAGGGCCGTCGCTCGTCGCTCACACGCTCAACACCGCTGCCCGCGTCGTGAACGCTCGCTACCCCGCCGAGCTCGTTCACCGCCCGTTACCGCACGACTGCGATCTTCGCCGGCTCTTCCACGCGGACGTGGACGAACACAGCCAGAACATCGCCCGAGCGGTGTTCAACCAGCGGCTCGCGCAGGCCGCGGACGTGCGGGACACGGAGGTCGCGGTGGACCTCCACGGACTCACGTCGCAGCAACAGATCGAGGTGTTCATGGCGGTGTTCTTCTTGTACGGGACGAAGGTCGGGGCGTTGCAGAACCGAACCGGCATCCGGTGAGGCTGCGCGCGCCCGTGAAGCATTCCGAAGAGCGTCGACCTGCTCGGCGGGTGCTACGAGTTCTTGATCGAGGAGAGCAACGCCCTCGCGATGTCGCGCAACTTGACGTTCTGGTGCTGGGATCTCTCGACCAGCATCGTGAACGCTTCTTGCTCCGTGCAGCCGTGCACAGCCATCAGCACACCCTTGGCCTGCTCGATGACAGCCCGTGAGGCGAGGGCCTGCTCCATGTTCTGCACCTGCTCCTGGGAGTGCTGCCGTCTGCGCGCATCGGCGATGATGGCGCAAGCCGCCGTGGTGAACAGGCGCATGAGGCCCTCGTCGAACGGATCGAACGCGTCCGGTGTGAGGCTGTACAGGTTGAGCGAACCGACGTGTTCGGCGTCGTCGCGCTGATCCGCCGCCGCGAGGACCACCGGAATCGACAGGTAGGCGTGGACTCCGTGCCTGGCCGCCGCGTCCTCGAACTCCGGCCACACGTCGCGGTTCTCGCCGACGATGGCGCGAACGGCGGTGAGCGTGCGCGCGGACTCCAGACAGGGGCCGCGGTTGGAGCCGTACTGCTCCTCGTCGACCTGGGCTAGCCGCTCGTCGGTCGTCGCGGCGGTGCGGGGGCGCCGGGCCGCGATCACGGACACCGTCACGGCGTCCGCGTCGGCGATGGCGTTCTTCGCCGTCTCAGCCAGTTTCGACAACGCCTCGTCCAGAGTCTCCTCTCCGGTGACGACGTTGCGCAGCAGCACGAGCGCGTCCGTGGTCTCCTCGAGGCGGCTCAGCTGGTCCGGCTGATCTTCCTCCTCAGAGGAACTCGACAGCTCAGGCGCGTCCAATCGATCGGCCATGCCGCGGTACTCCGTGTTCGTCGGTGGAATCCACGGCGCCGACTGCTTGACGCACCAGCGCATCCTACGACGATGATCAAGAGGCCTCGGCCCGACACGGGCTCGAAAACGCGACCGGTGCCGGCGGAGGGCCGCTGGATGTTCAACCGCCTCCCGCCGGCACCGGCGGACCACCCGAAGATGGTCTACCGCGCGCGAACGCGGTAGACCATCTATACCCCGCGAATGTTGATCCCATTCTCGGCGTGACGATCAAGTTCGGCTTTCTCCGCCATACCCGTTCAGAGCCGGGGTCAGTCTCCGTTGGGGGCCAGCGATGCCAGAACGACGTGCTGAGCTGCGCGGACAGTGATCGAGAGGGTGGAAGGGGCCCGGCTCACGCGACTGCTGGCCGCGGTCATGGCACCGGAGAGCAGCTCAACGACGAGCTGCACGTCGTCGACAGCTCGGAACTCGCCTTTGGCCAGGCCGTCTCGGATGACCGCCTCCACCTCGGCCCCGATCGTGGTGAACGGGTTCTCCGATCCCGCCTGGAATTCGGCGACCAGAGAAGTGGCGTTCGGGAGGAACATCAACCCCATCTCGGGGTTCGTGGACGCGGTCAGAACCGCTTCGACGATCTCCGCCAGCCGGTTCGCGGCGGAATCGGACGAGCGCGCCGCGATCGTGCTCACCAGTTCGACCAACGGCCGGCTTGCTCGCCGGGCGAGTTCCAGGACCAGCGATCGCTTGTCCTTGGCGTAGTTGTAGAGGGTGTTGCGGGCGAGGCCGGCCTGGGCCGCGATGTGGCCCATGTTGATCGAGTCGTAGTCGCGTTCGAGGAGCAGGTGTCGCATCGCCTCGGTGAGGTCGGCCCACACCATCTCGTGGTGTTCCTCGATGGTGGCGGCTCGGATCCGCGGCATCTGATCGTTCTCCTCGCTCCTGGACGTCCTGCTGCCGCCTATTCTGCGGTGGACAGGTCCGCCAGTCGCGGCGCGTTCTCCTGGTGGGTCGCGGTCAGCTTGACGCGGTTGAGCCTCCACCCGTCGGGAGTGCGGACCGCCTCGTTGTCGTAGAAGCCGACGACCAGCCAGCACGGCGCGGCGACCTCGTCCGGGAACCAGTGCTCGGCACGGACGTGGGCGCGGACCTTGGCGGTGTCACCGTCGACCTCGACGACGTGCCCGGTGATGGCGTGGTGCGTCGCCTTGAACGCGGAGAACGTTCCGCTCAGGCTCTGCACGTAGGCGCTCAGCGGGATCGTCATCACTGGAGTGCCTGCCACGCTGGAGAAGTCGACCGTGAGCTCGTCGGTGAACGTCCTGGCGGGCAGCGTCGTGAACTCCCGCCGGTCCGAGATGGTGGCGTAGTTGCTGATCAGCTCGATGATCTCGGCTCGATCACTCGCGGTGCCCATGGGTTCCTCCCTGACGGTCGGCTGCAGCAACTTTTGCGACAACCTGTCGTAAACGTTACGACAGGTTGTCGCAAAGGGCAACGTGCAGCCGCTGACAGACTCGAGACGCGGCAACGACTTCTTGATTGATGTGACGCTGTCGCCGTGCAGTTCACGGAAACTGGCTGATCGCTACTGGGGAACCCCGCCGGGCACCAGGCCAGGCGGGGCGCGTGGGGTCAGCTCAGGGGGCGGGAGAACACCTCCAGCCGTGGCCGGGAATCGGCCGGGCCCTGCAGGACCGCGTAGAGCCGCTTGGCGTCGGCGGACCACGCCAGGCCGCGGTTCGCGAGCACCGAGCCGTCGAGGTCGTAGGACTTCACCGGTACCGTGCCGCCGAGCGGGAAGACCGTGACGGCCTTGTTCCTGGTGGTGTAGGCGCCCGTGGCGATGTGCTGGGTCGTCGGTGAGGCGGCGACCGCGTTCGGGTACGGCCCGGTGCTGTAGGAACCCCTGCCGGACAGGTCCACGGTCGCGAAGCCCTGCACCTGCGTGCGTGAACCCGATGCGGTGTAAGCGCTCGTGCCGTCTGGGCTGAGCGCGACGTCGGTCAGGTTGCCACCGGCGACGTCACCGGACGCGCCCGGCTCCAGCTTGCCGTCCGAGCCGGCCTGGTAGACGTGCACGCTGGTCAGGCTGGTGATGAGCTGGCTCGCCACCACGGTCGTGCCGGCCGAGGTGACCAGCGGTGCGCTCTGGAACAGGACGTCACCCTGCTCGTCGAGGCTCACCGGTGTGGCGGCGGCGACGTCGAGCTTGCCGACCCCGCCGCTCCACTCGTCCTCGCAGCCGTAGCCGAACCACACCACGGTGCCGGTGCGGGCGAGGTGCGTCGGACAGGTCCGCGCTCCCGTGGCGTAGCGCGCCTTCTCCGCGAAGGTCGTGGTGTCGACGGCGGAGATCGCGTCGCCCGCCGCCTGCGCCACGTAGAGCGTCTTGCCGTCCTCGCTCAGCACGAGGCCGGTGGCGCCGAACTGGTTGTCGATCTTCTTCTTCAGGCGTCCGTGCTCGTCGACCACGACGACGCTGTTCGAGGAACTCCCGCCGCTGACGAACACGCGCTCCTGCGCGTCGTCCACGACGAGGTCGCCGAAGCCGGGCAACGGCAGCGGGTCGTCACCCGTCGCCTGTGCGGCGGTAGCCGCCGAACCGAGTGCGAGCACCGTCAAACCGACGGCCAGAACTCTGCGAATCACCTTGACCCCCAGGATCAGAGCACGAAGTATCCACAGTGGACACTTCCCCCTTGTGCTGTGGTTCGATGGTGGCCCGGTTGCGGCGAGGTGCGCAACGCCGCACGGGTGGATTGCGCCGAACGGCGGATGGCGGGCATTGGTGGTATCTCTACCGTTGATGGTGCTTGCTGGGGGAGATGACTGTTGTGCCCGGGTTGGGGAATCCGGGCTTCGTGGCTGAAACGCTTGTCGCACAACCATGTGCTGACGGCGTGTGCTCGGCTGCTCCCCTTGGCGCGCGTAGGGGGAGGTTGACTGTGGGGACAGTCCGGAAACTCGGAACGATCACTCTGCTGGCCGCGCTGCTCGCGTCGGGCACGCCGGCCCAGGCGGCACCGGCCGTGGCTCGAAGCGAACAGCAGACAGCGGCGCTGCGCTCACAAATTCGTTGCTCCACAACGAAATCAGCCGACGTGAGGAGAGCGGACGTCGGTGCGCCCGCGCCCCGTGCGCCGCAATCCGCCGAGGACACCCCGTCCGCCTACTCGGCTCTGCTCACTCCGCAACGGATGATTCCGGGTGAGGAGTACTGGGTCGAGGTCAAGGTGACCAACACGACCGCGACGCCGTTGCCCAAAGCGCACTTCGTCCTTTCCTACCACTGGAAACTGCCGGACGGCACGGACTACACGAAGCCGTCCAACCGCGCGGACACGGCGCTGCCGAACGACGTCGCGCCGGGCCAGTCCGTCACGACGCAGGCGACTGTCAAGGCGCCGATCAGCACCGACCTGGGCAACCAGCGTGAATCCTTCGTGCTGGACTGGGACCTGCGCGACAAGCGCACGGACAAGTGGCTCTCGGAGACCGCCGAGGTGCCGACGCTGAGTCAGCAGGTCACCGCCGAGTACCCGACCTCCGACCAGCTCGGGCTGGAGAAGTTCTACCAGTACAACGGGACCAACGCCGGTACCGGCTGGTCCGCGACGGTGAACCAGTACTCGGGCAACGCCGTCGTGGGTGTCAACGCCTACACCAACCCGAACCGCGGTCTGAGCACGTTCGTCCGGCTCAACTACAACAGCCTCGACAGCTCGAACTCCTACCTCGGCACCGGCTGGTCGCTCACCACGTCGAGCCTGCACCGGCTCGGCTCGCCGCTGCAGTTCCACCGGCCGTTGCTCAGCGACCCGGACCACCCCGCGAAGATCACCCTGATCGACGGTGACGGCACCAGCCACTGGTTCGACCTGAACAAGAACGGCAGCAACGACAAGAAGAAGTGGACGTACGACAGCCCGGCCGGAGTGCATTTGCGCCTCGCACGCGCCGGCGGTGACGACAAGTCCCGCACCTGGGTGATGACGCATCCGGACAGCACGCGGAACTTCTTCGACGCCGACGGCTATCAGACCGCGATCGCCGACAAGAACGACAACGAGCTGAAGTTCACCTACGTCCGCACCACACACGGCAACCGCAACACCGGTGTGCTCACCGAGATCACCGACGCGACCGGCCGCCGGGTGCTCACGCTGGACTACTACCAGCGCGGTGACGACTTCTTCTCCTTCGCCGACGACGTCAAGGTGTTCGGGAAGAACCTGACGAACACCTCGATCACCAGCCAGCTGCGCTCGATCACCGACATCAGCGGCCGCCGGACCACGTTCGCCTACAGCGACCGCGGCCAGTTGCAGGAGGTCGTGGACGGCGCGGACACGCCGGGGCAGAAGATCGTCTCGCTCTTCTACGCCGATCCGCGCGACCACGACTCGAAGCTGGTGCGGGTCAACGACGCGCTCGGCCGCGGCACCCAGGTCAAGTACTACGAGGACCAGGACGACCGCTTTCGGCGCAACCGGGTGCAGGAGCTCGTCGACCGCCGCGGGCACGCCGTCGCGTTCACCTACAGCGACCCCGACGGCCGTGCCGGTGAGTCCGTGTCGTCCACGGTCACCGACCAGAACCGCAACGGCACGACGCTCCTCCTGGACGGCTTCGGCAGGCCCGTCAAACAGACCAACGCCAAGGGCGAGGTGACCGACCTCGCCTGGGACGACGACAACAACGTCCGGTTGATGCGCGAGCACAACGGCGCGACGACGACGTGGAAGTACGACCCCAAGACCGGCTACCCGCTGGAGATCAGGGACGCCGAGGCGAACGTCCACGACACCGCGCCGACGAAGCTGGGCTACCGGACGAAGCTCGACGGGTACACCGCCGAGCTCTCCGAGAAGACCACGCCGGAAGGTCGCAAGTGGACGTTCGGGCACGACGACAGGGGCAACCTGACGTCGCTCACCGACCCGAAGGGGTTCGTCAGCAAGAACGAGTACGACGAGTTCGGTCAGCTCGAGGTCGCGACCGACGCCAACGGCCACGCGAACCGGTTCGAGGACTTCGACCCGACCGGCTACCCGCGGCGGTCGATCGACGCGCTCGGGTGCGTCACCACGACGGCCTACGACGTCGTCGGCAACGTCGTGTCTCTCACCGACGCCAGGCAGAAGACCAGTAACTACACCTACGACATCTTCAAGCGGCCGGGCACCACCAGGGTCCCGCAGGACGCCGCCGCCGGGAAGTTCATCGTCACGCCGGGACCGCGCTACGACCAGAACGACAACGTTCTGGTGAGGACCGCTCCGAACGGCGCGGTCTCGACCGCGAGCTACGGCGCGATGGACGAGATCACGTCCGTCACGGCACCGAAGGACAGCGCCACCGGCAAGGTGAAGATGTCGACCTACGAGTACGACGCGGTCGGCAACCTGGTCAAGGACACCGCGCCCGAAGGCACGCTGACCAGGAACGACGACAGGGACTTCGCCACCACCTTCGCCTACGACCAGCTCAACCGGCTGGTCGCGACGACCCTGGCGACCGGTGACCGCTCGACCACCGCGTACGACGTCGTGGGCAACGTGGTCGCCGAGACGAGTGCGCTCGGCAGAACGTCCAGGTCAGAGTTCGACCTCAACCACCGCGTCACCAAGGTGATCGACGCGGCCGGCCACAGCACGCGGTCCGAGTACGACCGCGACGGCAACGTGCTGGCCGCGGTCGACCAGAACGGCAACAGGACCGTGCGCGTGCTGGACGAACGCGCGATGGTGCGCGAGGTCCGCACGCCACACGATGCGAACGTCGAGCGGATCAGCCGGTTCGAGTACGACGCCGTCGGCAACAGGACGAAGACGATCACGCCGAGGGGTGTCGAGACCGAGGACGACCCGGACGACTTCACCGAGCAGGTGATCTACGACGAGCTGAACCGGGTCAAGGAGAAGCTCGCGCCGTTCGACGAGGACGACGCCCGGGTCAAGACGCCGGACCGCACGCTCTACGGCTACGACGAGGTCGGCAACGTCGTCGAGACCAGCGCGCCGCCGTCGGCGGGCCAGACGGTCCGCAACGTCACGACGAACACCTACTTCGACAACGGCTGGCTGAAGTCGTCCGTCGCCCCCTGGAACATCACCGCCGGCTACGAGTACAACTCCATCGGCAAGCAGACCAGGCGCGTGCTCACCGCGGCGGGTGGTTCGTCCACCAGGTCGATGGAGTGGGAGTACACCCCGGACGGCAAGCAGTTGTCCCGCAAGGACGACGGCGTCCCGGTGGGCAAGGACGTGCTCGTCGTCGACAACTCCGACCAGGCGGTCGAGCTCGAGGGCGAGTGGGGCACGGCGGGTGCGGCGGGCGGTGATCACGAGGGCTTCGACTACCGGACGCACAACGCGGGCAACGGCGGCGACACGTTCAGCTGGCTGGTCGACGTGCCGCGGACCGGTAGGTACGAGGTGTTCGTCCGCTACACCGCCACGGCCACCGCGAAGAACGCCTCCTACGCGGTGGAACACGACGGCGGCACCGAGACGAAGCAGGTCGACCAGACCCAGCAACCGGGGCAGTGGGTGTCGCTCGGCAGCTTCGGCTTCACCGAGGACGCGGTCAAGAAGGTCACGCTGTCGAACCAGGCGAACGGCACCGTCGTCGCGGACGCCGTCAAGGTCGTCCGCGACGGCAGCGGTGAGACCGACGACGAGCAGAAGACGTTCGGCTTCTCCTACGACGCCAACGACAACCTCGTCGAGATGACCGACAGCAGCTCGGCGGCGAAGGTCAGCAGGTACGCGGTCACCTACACCGGGCTCGACCAGATCAAGCAGGTCGAGGAGATCGGCTCGGGAACCACCGGGAACAAGGTCACCAGCTACACCTACGACGCCGACGGCAACCCGAAGACCCGCGAGCACTCGACGCAGTCGTCGTCGTTCGAGTACGACGTCCGCAACCTGGTCACCAAGGTGACCAACACGGGCCGCACGCCGGGCGCCGAAGCACAGGTGGCGACGTTCGAGTACGACGCACGTCGGCAGTTGCTGAAGGAGACCAAGGCCAACGGCAACGTCGTCGGCTACGAGTACTTCCTCAGCGGGATGCAGCGGTACTACGCCGAGAAGAAGCCCGACGGGACGCTCGTCAACGAGCACACGCTCTCCTACGACGCGAACGGCCAGCGCACCAAGGACATCGCGAAGACGATGAACGCCGACAACAACTCGGCGTACCTCGACCGCACGCTGACCTACGAGTTCGACCCGGTGAACCGGCTGCGCAAGCAGGTCAAGTCCGACGCCTCCGGCAAGGAGCTGGAGACGGAGTCGTACGTCCACGACGCGAACGGCAACGTCGTCGAGCAGACGCTCGAAGGCAAGACCACGAAGTTCACCTTCGACCGCAACAGGGTCACGTCCGCGACCGTCGACGGTCAGACGGCACGGCATTCGTACGACCCGTTCGGCCGGCTGGACAAGGTGACGGCGCTCGGGAAGACGATCGAGAAGTACCGCTACGACGGTTTCGACCGGATCGCCGAGCAGCAGAAGCTCAAGAGCGGCAGCGCCGACCTCGTCACGATCACGTTCGCCTACGACCCGATCGATCGCACGACCACCCGTACCGAAGGCGGCAAGACCACCGACTACGCCTACCTCGGCCTGTCGTCCGAGGTGCTGACCGAGCAGCTCGGCGGCAAGCTGACGAAGTCGTACCAGCACAGCCCGAACGGCCGGAGGCTGTCGCAGACCACGCACGAGGACGATGGCGGCACCGAGCAGGCGCAGTTCGGCTACAACCCGCACACCGACGTCGAGTTGCTGACGGACGACAACGGCAACACCAAGTCCACCTACGGCTACACGGCGTACGGCAAGGACGACGAGGAGTCGTTCACCGGCATCGACAAGCCGGACGCGCAGCAGCCGGGCAAGGAGCCGTACAACTTCTACCGCTTCAACGGAAAGCGGTGGGACAGCACCACCGGCAGCTACGACATGGGCTTCCGGGACTACAACCCCGGCCTGAACAGGTTCGTCAGCCGCGACACCTACAACGGAGCACTGGCGGATCTTCAGCTCGGAACCAGTGCGTGGACCGGCAACCGGTACTCGTTCGCCGGCGGCAACCCGATCAGCCGGGTGGAGATCGACGGCCACTGCTGGGCGTGGGGCTGGATCTGCGACACCGGTGACGCCATCGGTGACGCCGCGAACGCGGTGGGCGATGCCGCCGACGCCACGTTCGACTACCTCGGCGACCACATCGACGACATCGGCGGGATGCTCGGCGGGGCCGGCATGATGATCGGCGGCGGTGCCTTGGCGGTGGTCAGCGCGCCGCTGCTGGCCGCGCCGGTCGCCTGTGGCACAGGCGTTCTGTGCGCACCCGGCCTCGCGGGCGGCGCGCTGGGCCTCGCCGGAGTGCTCACGGGTGGCGGCATCGCCATCGGTGGAGGGGCGCTGTTCGCCGAGAGCCTCGGCGGGATGTTCGAGAGCTCGTCGAGCAGCAGTTCGAGCAGTAGCAGCAGTTCCAGCTCGACTGGTCCGGAAAAGGCGCCGGAAGCACCGCACGTGCTGAAGTCGGACTACCGGGGAAGGTACTTCGCCTGGCTGTACCGCGAGGGCAAGCCCATGCTGCCGAAGGACTGGGACGCGCACCACGCCATCCCGCAGGAGTACCGCAACCACCCGGAGTTCAAGGACTTCGACTTCGACGCCCCGTCCAACATCCGAGGCGTTCCCGGAAGTAGCGCGGCCATGCCCCAGAAGAGCCGCGCGCACAACCACCACCAGGACATCACGAACAGGTGGGCCGACTTCGGCAGGCAGAACCCGAACGCCAACCGGTCGCAGATCGAGGACTTCGCGCGCCGCATCGACGAGGAGTTCAGCGGTTCGTACTGGTACTGGCCGTGATCATGCGGCGGGGAGGTCCGAAGTGGACCTCCCCGCCCCGTTTCCTCGAGTAAGGTGCTGCAGGTGGACGTGTTCGACTACGAGCGTTGGCTGACGTCGATGAACGAGCTGGCGACCAGGATGACGGCAGGTTTCCAGGAGAAGTTCGGCTTCCCGCCCTACGAGAACGGTGTCGAACGCGCCGAGGGCGAACCCGAAGGGCTGGAGGCGCTGCCCGCGCCGCTCGCCGAGTTCTACCGGCACGTGGCCGAGGTGTCGCTGATGAACGTGTTCGTCGGCTATGCGGTGTGGCCGGCCCAGCACACGATCAGCGGATTGCAAGGTGTGCAGCCGATTCGCCTGGAAGGGCCGGGGACCGTCGACGTCGTGACGTTCGGGTCCGACGGGGGCGGCACGTTGTTCGCACTCGGCCTGCCCGCCGGCGCACCGGTCTACCTGCTGCCGCCGAGCGGGGTCGACCGCAGCGGTGTGTACGACAACTCCGACTCCCGGGCGAAGGTCGTGGCGACCACGTTGCCGGAGTTCCTCGGCAAGCTCCACGACGTGCTGGAGGACGTCGTGCACGACCGCTTCGACCCGAGTCGTCACTTCGCCTGATCGTCGGCCCGGCCCTGCCTACTCGGTGAACATCGTGTAGGAACGCATGTCCTCGAAGCGCTTCGCGGCCAGGTCTTCTGCGCGGAGCAGGAAGCACCCGTAGTAGACCTCGCTCTGCGTGGGGAACTGGGCGAGAGGCAGCCATTCCCGGACCAGCCGGTGCTCCTCCTCGCGCTGCAGGCGTCGCCGCTCATCGGTCGACAGGTCCGAACCCGCTGCCCCGTTCCGGACGCTGTCGAAGGACATCTGCGTGTGCGGGTCGTCCGAACTGCCGACGTTGCGGCAGTACCCGCCGATCTGGAGCGGACTGCGGTAGCGCTCGTCCCCCTCGGGCCAGAGCTCGCCGACGATCTCGCACAGCTGGTCCACGTGCTTCAGCTCGTCGAACAGCTGCTTCACGTTCTCCGCCGCGAACCGGACGTCGCGGTCCTCGATCCAGTCCGGCAGTTCCGGCCGCACCCGTGCGGTGATCCGTTGTTCGGGGATGAGGAACGGAATGTCCTCGCAGAAGAACGTCCTGGAGTCGTGGTCAGCCGGCGGCGCCGCCACGGCCGTCTCCACGTCCGCGGGAACGTACAAGACATGTGCGTACTCAGGAGAGGGATGTTCCTCCATGTCCTCCTCGTGGTGCAGGAAGAACAACAGCGATCCGTCAGCCGGCAGACCGAGCCCCTCGGCCCGCGGCAGAGCCGCGCAGTCGACGGAACCGATGAACGGCAACGGCGACTCGCCGCCCGGCCACTGCACGCCCACCGGTAAGCGGGGAAGGCCGCCCATCTGACCGACGGCCGGCTCCCCGTCCTCGCCGGGCCACGCCCAGACCGCGAACCGGAGGTGCTCGGCGAACCTGCCGACCTCGTCCTCGGGAATGCCTCGATCGATTGCCGCGCTGCGGAACTGTTCGTAGCGATCCATGGCGCAACATGATCGCAGAGCGGTGGGAGCGCTACCACATCCCCGGTCCAGCGCAACGAACCTGTGGGGTGCCAGAACTCTGCACTATCCCGCGGAGCTGCGACGGCTGTACTCCGTCTTCGTCCAGTTGGGTGGCTGGCTGGTGCTGCTCGGCCGATCCACTTCGGATCCCGCCTTCGCCGACTCGAGACGCCGACACGTCATGGCGACGGTTCCTGCGTGCTCAGGCGGTAACCATGCTGGCGTGCGACTTCTTCGATGTCGACTGCGCGGCGACGTTGAAGCGGGTGTACGTGTTCCTCGTGATGGAGGTCGGCACCCGCTATGCCCACATCCTCGGCACGACCACCAACCCTGACAGCCCGTGGACCACACAGCAGGCACGCAACTTGCTCATGGAGCTTGATGACCGGGCCAGCGAGTTTCGTTTCCCTGGTTTGTGACAGGGCCGGCCAGTTCACAGTGTCGTTCGATTCGGTTCTCACGGACGCCGACATCGACGTTGTGAAGATCTCACCACAATGTCCGGGGGCCAACCGCTATGAGGAACGCTTTGTCGGCACTGTCAGGCGCGAGCTCGCCGGCCGGCTGCTCAATGAGCGTCACCTGAAGTCAGTGCCGAACCGCTACGTCTCCCACTACAACCCACCGAAGGCCACACAGAGCGCGGGACCACGCCCCTCCGCGACCTGATCACCCGCTCACAGGATCAGGCAGTGGCGCCGTCGTTGTCGGCGAGTGCTTGGGTTTGATCAACGAGTGTGAACCAGCAGCTGCGTGATCCGCAGGTCAGGCACGTTGAGCCGTTTTGGCATCCCACACGAAACGAGGGATCCGCGCATGCCCATACAACCCGAAAGCCCCCGGCCTTTGCAGGTCAGAGGCTTTCGGGTTGTGAGGGCGATACTGGGATCGAACCAGTGACCTCTTCGGTGTGAACGGATCCTGTCGAGCTTCAGGCCGTTGCCCTGGTCTCGCTGCGTCAGCTCTGAGCTGTGTGAACGGCCTTTCCGGGTCTCGCTGATTCATTCGCGTCTCGCTTGGAGTAGTGCGTCTCAGCTACCGAATTTACTACCAGTCAACGTTCCGTAGAGCTTCCGACGGCGGGGTGGTTGGTTCAAACGCTATCTAGGTCGAGTGTCACACTCGACCTAGATAGCGTTTGCGCATCTTGATCTAAGTTGCTTGATGCGGCTCGCTCACGGTTGTGCAGGAGGTGGAGAAATGATTGAGTCTCGCCCTCGGCTTCGACTATCAGGTGCTGACCACCCTGTATGGTAACGGCATAACAAGTATTTTTGCTGGCAATCGCGGTCTGCGACGAATGTGGCATACGCGGCTCGCGGCGGGAGGCGTTGCCGTACAGATGCTCGTTGTCTTGTGTCGCATTCAAGATCCTAATTCAGATCACTGGAAATAGATTGGCTCTGGTGGAGTGTTGTCCGTAACGTCTTTTGATGCCTGTGTGATAGTTCGAGTCGTAGTCGAGAGTTGTCTTGGAATGAGGAAGCTGAAGTGAAATAAAAATACACGTACGTTGACATTGGCGACTATTCTGACTCCGGTTCTGTTCAAGCTGAATTGGACGAGATGAGCGCAAGTGGATGGACGCTGGTGTCGACTGATGTAACACACTACTTTTCGGGGGGAAACTATCTGCGGCACTCGATGTGGTGGAGTTCGGGTCGTGATTAGTAGCGATCGGGAATTACGTGGGCGGCGGCGTGGCGACGAACATGCGTCTGAGATTTCTAAGCCCGGTGAGCACCGACCTAATGCGCTGACCTGACGGCGATGGTGCTCGCCGACGACAGGTAGGTGCGGACGGTACCGGGCGACAGTGAGACCTGGCGGGCTATCCCTTCCGGGCCGACCGTTGCTCAGTGTGGCACCGAACTGCACTCCAGCACCGTCAACTCGGTCAACACCTTCAAGTACCCCGATGCGGGCCAGTCTCAGCCGCACACGGTGAAGCAGGTCGACACGACCGGTCCGAACGGCACCTCGCAGGACAAGTTCACCTACGACGCGTCCGGCAACACGACGTCACGCAGCATCTCCGGCGACACCCAAACGCTGGACTACGACGCCGAGGGCCGCGTCTCGAAGGTGAAAGAAGCGGGCGGCGCGGAGTCCACGTTCGTCTACGACGCGGACGGCGGGCGACTCATCGCCCGCGAGCCCTCTGCCACGACGTTGTACGTGTTCGGCCAGCAGATCCGCCTGGAGAAGAACACCACAACGCCGTCGTGGACCCGCTACTACAGCCACAACGGGCACGTCGTGGCGCAGCGGAACTCGATCTCGGGCTTGAAGTGGTTGCTGTCCGACCACCAGGGTACGGAGATCGCCGCGGTGAACGCGGGTCCGGGCCTTGCGGTGGCGTCACGCCGGCAGACCCCGTTCGGTGAGTCCCGGGGTAACCCCGCGACTCCGTGGAACACGCAGGGGTTCGTCGGCGGCACGCGTGAGGAGTCTGGTCTGACGCGTGTTGGTGCGCGGATGTATGACCCTGCCGCCGGCCGGTTCCTGTCGGCGGATCCGATCATTGACAACAACGATCCGCAGCAGCTCAACGGCTACGCCTACAGCAACAACAGTCCGGTGACGTTCAGCGACCCGACGGGTCTGCTTGCCGGTGGGCAGTGTGGTCCGGACGGCATCCTGTGCGGTGGCGGCCGGGAGAACTACCAGAGCGAAGACGACTACAAGAGCGTTCTGAACGACTTCAAGAAGGAGCGTTCGGCTCAGCAGCAACAGTCTTCTGCCACGCGTCAGGCCGTCGAGGAGTTGATGCGGAAGGAGAACATCAGTCAGGCGGAGTACGAGCAGGCCTTGAAGAACGCCCACATGACGAAGTGGGACGTGATCAAGGAGGCGGCCTGGGAGATGTTGAAGGACATCTCCGGGTGGAACGACATCGTCGACTGCTTCACCAAGGGTGATATCTGGGCCTGCGGTGGGTTGGTGATGAACCTGGTGCCGTGGGGCAAGGTCGGCAAGGTTCTGGAAGCGGGCTACAAGGCGATCAAGGCCGTCTCGTCGATGGCGAAGGTGATCTCCAAGGCGAAGGGGTTGCTGCGCCGGGTCGAGTCGATCGCGGCTCGGGGTGCCGAGATCGCGATGAACGCGCTTCGCAAGCTCGGCGGCAAGCCGGACTGTCCGAACAGCTTCCTGCCTGGCACGAAGGTGTTGCTGGCTGACGGATGCCCGAAGCCGATCGAAGAGGTGCAGAACGGCGATCAGGTTCTTGCCACCGATGAGAAGTCGGGTGAGTCTGCAGCACGTGCGGTCGTCGGCACGATCGTCGGTGTCGGAGTCAAGAACCTCGTCGAGATCACCGTCGACGGTGGCGACAAGGTCACTGCAACCGACAACCACCCTTTCTGGCTTCCAGAACAGCAGAAGTGGTTGGACGCCAAGGAGTTGCAGGTCGGTTCGGTGCTACAGACCTCGGCCGGGTCCTCGGTACGGGTGGCCGCAGTCCGCCAGTGGACCGCACTGGGACGCGTGCACAACCTCACTGTCGACGGCGTCCACACGTACTACGCGCTGGCGGGATCCACGCCGCTGCTGGTGCACAATTCGAGCTGTGACCTGGACGCGATTGTCGCCGCTGAATCGGCCGAGTCCAAGTCCACTAACACGGCGGGGGCGGTCGCGCTCGACAGCTATACCGGCCAGTGGGCCTACGGGGAAAGCGGGATGATCCCCGCGAACGTACACCCCGATCTTCAGAAGCGACTGAACGCCCTTGAGAAGGAACACGGAGGAAGTCTCGAAAACTGGAATCCAGGAGAGTGCGCAGAGTTCAACGCCTGCAATAATCTACTGTTGGAACAACCCGGTGTGAAGCTCAATGAGGTAGTGTACAAAACGATCGTGCGGTCGTCAGGGAAGAACTATCCGTCATGTGACAACTGCTTGTTCCTCCTTGGGGGAGCAGGGGCGAAAGAGGTCGGATAATGGCGATGAACGATCTGGCCGCCGCAGATCCGCTGCTGCTGGACTTCATGACCGGTATCGGTTGGTTCCCCGGCCGTGAGGTTGACCTCACGGCCGACCTGGAGGCGTGGGCGGCGGGCGGTTACGCCGTGCCAGGAGCTGTGCAGGAGTTCATGGCGGAATGCGGCGGGCTCGAGTTCGAGTACCCGCGAAGCGCCGCAGTGGGCGGGACGTACTCGTGCGTCGTGTCCGGAGTAGACGCGGCTGGAGGCCTCTTCAGGGCGAAGGTTGCGGAGTACGAGGTGAGGCTTGGTCTCGAACTGTGCCCGATCGGGCACGCCGCTGGACGGCATCTGACCCTCCTGATGGCCAGGGACGGGCGCACCTACGGTGGCAAGGACCACTTTCTAGCCAAGGTCGCAGACGACGGCTACCGCGCCCTCCAGGCGATCTGGTTGAGGAAGAAGCTCCTGAACGTCTGAGAGATCAGGTGATGAGGGGCCTGCTCGCGGCAGCGAGCAGGCCCCTCTGTTGTTGGCACATCGAGTCGGCGTGCCGAGCATTTGAAGGCAAGAGTGTAGTGAGTCCGAAGAGTCGGTGTTCTCCGGCTCGGTCCGGACTCCGGACGGCATCCAGACCAGGGGGTCAACTGAACGCTGGCGACTCCTGCACGCAGGTAGACGCGCGTACGCATTCTCGACGCAACCGTGCACCCAACACATGTGTGGGTGACACAGGCCGTCCAACATCTCCTAATGGACCTCAAGGACGTCGGCAGTTTTGCGCGAGTTAGTTTTCTCATCCGTGATCGTGACGGCAAGCAGCTCAGTGCAGGACTCAGGAACGCGCTCGACTCAGGTCGAGTTGACCTGCTCCGTACACGTTCACGGCCTTGAAGTCGACGCCGCCAAGGCAGTGATTGGTCTGCTTCGGATGCCCGCGTCGACGGGGCTGATGTGACGTGCAACGAGGCGATTCTGCTACCACTTTTACTACCGAGGCTCCGAGAGCAGGGAGCGAGAGGCACCGAGACCTTCGATCTGCGCAGGTCAGAGGCTTCGGGCGCACCGATGATGTCCGAGAGCGGACCTAGTGACCTCTTCGGTAGGGGCGAACAGATCACGGGTTGGATGGGCGAAGAGTCGCTGACCTGCGGATTCGCAGTCCACAGGCCTGAGGTTGGCAGAGTAGTTCCGCCCTGCGCAACGCAAACGGCCTGTCGATGGATTCCATCGACAGGCCGTTTGACCAGTTAAAACACACTGTGGGCGATACTGGGATCGAACCAGTGACCTCTTCGGTGTGAACTATAGTGCTGAGAACGCGCTGACCTGCGGAAACAAGATTCCGGCAGGTCAGCGCGGGTCCGTTCAGGTCCATTGAGGACCGTTCTGGCAAGTTCAGCGCACGGAGTTGCTCCCAATCTGCTCCCATTCCGTGCTCCCACGGTGCCCTCGGTTCTGCCTGCCTCGCCTGATCGAGGCGAACTCGGAGGAGCTTCTACATTCGTGGCGTCGACATCGTCGGATCCTTCGTCCGCTGCCACCCGGTTCACGTGTTCACTTGAGCGATGGGTCAGGCGGACACCAACCAGCGGGGAGCGATCGGCGAAACGGCGGTCTCGCTCGCATTCCAACGGCTCGGTGTCGCTCGTCGTGTCCGGAGGCGGTGAGTTTCTTGATCTTGCTCTGTGTGGTGTCGTCGAGCAGTGCAGTTCTGACCAGGCCCGGCATATCGAGGTGGCCCGAACCCGAGAAAGCCGCCGATGGGTGCGACGAGAACCCAGGCGAAGGCGGGGTCGGCGATTTCCTTCGACACGGCACCGCGTACTCCCAGATCGAGCAGCTCAGCAGCAGCCGTGCTCGTCCTGACCGCGTTCTTGAGGTTGGTGAAGCCGCAGTCCTCTTAGTGCAGCACCGCCTCGTCGAGCAGTTGGAAACTCCGCAGGCTGAAGTCGCGTGGAACCCAGGTCGTCCAGCACTGGGAAAGCCC
The DNA here is from genome assembly GCF_050936595.1 of Lentzea sp. CA-135723. NCBI lineage: Bacteria > Bacillati > Actinomycetota > Actinomycetes > Pseudonocardiales > Pseudonocardiaceae > Lentzea > Lentzea sp. CA-135723. The sequence goes on from NZ_JBNJMK010000002.1 coordinate 744,613, forward strand.
AGCGATCGTGCGCTTGTAGTTCGACTTGTCGAGGATGTTCCATGACACGTGCTTCCTCGGGCGGGCCGAGGGAGGAGACCTCCAGGGCGGCGATGCGTCCGTCCGGGTAGTGCAACAGCGCGTCGACGGCTGCTCGGCGCCCAAGAACGTCGTACTCCTCCACGGTCACACCGAGCACTTTGCCGACGACAGCGAAAGCGAACTTCTCATCGGGACGATCTGCGCTCATGGCGCGACGATAGCCATGGCGGCGTTCTGGCCGATGCCACGCGTGCTGGACAGGAGATGAGTTCTTGCGGACAAAACTCGTGCAGATCGCCAAGACATCGCTCGGAGCTCGACCGTGACGTGGGTGAGGCTTCGCCGATTCGTCATGACCTGGGCCTATCTGACCTCCCGTGGCGTCACCGTCGACCTGTACACGAGGCCGGACGAGATTTCCTGGCTGTCGGAGAGCTTCGGAGTGCCGATCCCACCCGAGCCCGGTGCTGAGGATTCGGTGCACGTGCTGTGGCTCGATGACGTGCAAGTCGCTGCTTCGTCGCCAAGCAGCATCAGTTCTGGCCGCACGCCGCGCGCTCCCGTACCCGACCCGACGCCGCCAGGACAGCTGGCGCGTTCGGCGCGAGAAAACGCCGACCAGATCGCCAGGGAACTCTTCGAGACCGCACCGGACAGCGATGTCCGCATCGCTGGCCGCCCGGTCCGAGGACGGTGGGTTCCAGCGGACTTGCTGGGCTCGACGCCTGGCGCTCTGCTGCTCGGAGTGCTTCCGGAAGACCTCGCGCCCGATGAAATACGGCAGGTGGCCACCAGGTTGCGCTCACGGCGACTTGAACGCGGCCGATTCACGGCGACCATGCACGATCGTCTTGTTGTCGCCTACGCGCCTGACCTGACTGGCCAACCGTGGCACCTGGTGGACAACATCACCTAGTCGGCACCTCGGTTGTAACCAGCGTGATGATCGAGACCGCTTCGGTGCGCGGACGCCCTGGGGATCGCGGTGCAGAATCCCTACCGTGGCCTGGATTGCTGGATCGATTCGGGCGAATGCTGGGGCACAACGGGCACGAAGTGACTCCCGTGTGGGCATTGATGAACCTTTGTGGTTGAAAAAAGCCCAGATCCCGGCTGGATGGGCGTCGAAACTGGACAGTTCCTGGCCAATTCGGCGGGCTGATCCGTGTTCAAGTGGGACTATCGCACTTCGTAGTCGTGCGATCACCGCATTGCTCCTCAGCTGAAGTAACGGCTGATCGGCAGTGCGCGTTTATTCAGTGAAACACCTCATGCCTGCTCTGAGTGGTCGGTTCTGCGCATGGTGGTGAGAAAGGTGAGCGACAGATGTTCGTCGAGAGCGTGACCCTGGAGAACTTCCAGTGCTTCGGTCCCCGCACCAGGATCGAGCTGGACCGCGGGCTCACCGCGTTCATCGGCTCGAACGGCTCCGGAAAGACCGCGGCCTGTCAGGCGCTGCTGAGGTTGTTCGGCGTCACGAAGTCGGAAAGAGACGTGCGTGCGGACGACTTCCACGTGCCGGTGGACGAGTGCGACAGGCCGTCGACGAGAAACCTGCGGATCGAAGCCGTGCTGGCGTTCCCGGAGCTCGACGACGTGCAGGCCGTGGACGCGAGTCCGTCGACACGTTCGGTTCCCGAGTTCTTCCAGCGCATGGCGGCCACGGATGACGGTGCGGACCTCAAGGTTCGGATCGTCCTTGAGGCGCAGTGGGAGGACGACAACACCATCGAAGGCGCGGTGACCGACACGAGGAAGGTCGTCCGCACCTTTGCCGAGGAGTACGGCGAGGACGAGTGGGTGGTGTTCGGCCCCGCCGAACGAAGCAGGATCCAGATGATCTACATCCCTGCCGCGCGCGATGGTGCGCGCGAGGTGGGGGTCGTTTCTCCGCGGCCGGTTGTGGCGAGCCGCCCAATGGTCAGCGGAGATTCAGAAACTCGTCGGCGACTCCTCCACGGAGGTCGCGGAGGAGTTCGGCAAGGAGCCGGTGGTCGAGGCGGTCGAGACCGCATTGTCGAAGCGATGGCAGGAGTTGCACGACGCGGCGGGTTTCGCCGAGCCGTCGTTCCGGCTGCTCGACGGTGACTTCCAGCAGTTGGTCCGCCGTTCGGAGCTGGTCTTCGCTCCGGGCCACGGCGAGAAGCCGAGGCCGGCCAGGTTGCTGAGCGACGGGCAGAGGTCGTTGCTGCACCTCGCCCTGACGGCGACCATCCTGGACGTCGAGGGCCAGATCGCGGGCCAGCAGCTCACGGACGCCTTCGCGCTCAGCGCCGCCCGGCTGCCGAACCTGACACTGATCGCGGTGGAGGAGCCCGAGAACAGCCTGTCGCCGTTCTTCCTCTCCCGCATCGTCGCGCAGCTGCACGACCTCAGCGGAAACGCTGACTCACAGACGATTCTCTCAAGCCATTCCGCCAGCGCGATGGCTCGGATCGATCCCGAAGCCGTTCGCTACTTCCGCCTGGCGCCGGAGACAGCGACCGCGTCAGTCCGCGAGATCACCCTGCCGGACGACGACACCGAGGCGGGGAAGTTCCTGCGCGAAGCCGTGCACGCCTACCCCGAGCTGTACTTCGCGAAGTTCGTCGTGCTCGGCGAGGGGGACACCGAGCAGCTGGTCATTCCGCGTGTGGCCAGGGCGTTGGGCGTCAGCCTCGATCCGTCGTTCGTGGTGGTGGTACCGCTTGGGGGTCGTCACACCAACCACATGTGGCGCCTCCTCAACGACCTGCGCATTCCGCACGCGACGCTGCTCGACCTCGACTTCGGGAAGGGAGGTGGTGGTGCTGGGCGTCTGAAGGACGCATTCACCCGGCTTGCGGACAACGGCATCGACGCCACGGCAGGCCTCGACGGATTCACCGGACCGGACGCCTTCGCGAACACCTCTAACCCCAATGACCTCGGGGCGGTTGTCACGCACCTTCGGAAGTTCGGCATCTTCTTCAGCGGCCCGCTGGACCTGGACTACGCGATGTTGACGAGGTTTCCAGAGGCGTACAAGACCCTTGAGGAGTGGGAACAGGGGCCGAGGAGCACCGAGGCGCTGGAGTCGGTGTTCGGCAAGGGCGAAGAGCCGGCCATCGCGTACTGGCATGATGCCGAACGAGCCGAGCTTCTACGGTGGTTCCGGTTCTTGTTCTCAAGCCGTTCGAAGCCGAGCAGCCACCTGCGCGCGTTGGGGCGGCTCTCCGACGAGCAGATCAGGGAGAAGGTGCCGAGGGTCATCGCCGATCTGGTCGAGCACATCAAGGAAAAGGTCGGCCTGTGAGCGCCCAAGTCGACTTCCGGAGTGTTCCGCTCGTCCCGGCGGAGACTTGGCGGCCGATCGGGATTGATGACCTGGAGTCCGAGGCCTGGAAGGCCGTGCGGGACCTCGGCAATGTCGCCGTCGTCGCGGGGCCGGGGGCGGGGAAGACCGAGTTTCTGGCGCAACGAGCCGCGTACCTGCTGCAGACCGGCAGCTGTCCCGCTCCGTACCGCATCCTGGCCATCTCCTTCAAACGCGACGCCGCCGCCAACCTCGCGCGCCGGGTGTCCAAGCGCGTTCCCGAGCACGCCGACAGGTTCACATCGATGACCTTCGATGCGTTCACCAAGGGCCTGCTCGACCGCTTTGCTCCGGCACTGCCACCAGACTGGAGGATGCGCGATGGCTATGAGCTGAAGTTTGTGAAGCCGTACGACGCGAGGCTGTTCCTCGGCGCGATCGTGCCTGAGGCGCCGCCTGAGTTGCGGTATCGGCTGTCCGAATTCCAGGCCGACTGGTTCATGCCCCAGTTGATCGGAGCGACCGACCTGCCGGAGGTGCTCCCGTCGGACGGGCCGGCCACCGCCGAGGAGTTCGCGGTGCGCGAGTGGTGGCGTACGAGGTACCTCCGGCCCGGGCCTGCCTACCTCGACTTCGTCATGATCAACAGGCTGGCGGAGCTGCTCGTGCGGTCGGCTCCGAAGATCAGGCACGCGTTGAGGCTGACCTACCCGTTCGTCTTCATCGACGAGTTCCAGGACACGACCAGGGCGCAGTTCTCGTTCCTTGACTCCGTGTTCGCGACCGGGACCGCGGTGACCGTGGTCGGCGACGCCAAGCAACGCATCATGGGCTTCGCGGGCGCCGTGCCCAAGGCGGTCGAGCGCTTCAGCAAGGACTTCGGTGCCATCCCGTACCGACTGAAGTGGAACTTCCGCTCCAGCGAACCGCTCGTGCGCCTCCAGCACGTCATTGCCAGCCGGCTGGACGCGGCCGCGGTACCGGCCGTGTCGAAAGCAGTCCGGGAGGACGGCCACGACGCCGCAGCGGTGTGGAAGTTCTCCGGCATCGACCGTGAGGCGGAGTTCATCGCCGACTGGATCGCTGACGACATCGCCACGTCCGGTCGTGAACCTGCGGACTTCGCTTTGCTGGCACGGCAGAAGATCGCCGACTTCGAGCCGCGCTTCCGCGAACGGCTCATTGCGCGGGGCGTGAAGCTGCGCAACGACGACGCACGGGTCGGCGACATGAGTCTTCAGGACCTGCTCAAGGACGAGACCGCAGGCCTTCTCCTGGGGCTGCTCCACCTCGCCGACCAACCTCGGGGACTTGCGGAGGTGTGGCGGGAGACGTGCACGACGTTCGCCCGCGTTCACGGCGCGCTCGGTGACCCGACTGCGGAACGGGAAGCCGGAGACGCCCTGGGGCACTCGACGTCCGCACTGCGGAGTTGGCTCACGGACCACCCGCCTGCCGACGCCACGGCTGATGACGTCGTCGAGAAAGTGCTCGGGCTGATCGGTGAAGAGCCATTGCGGCGATTCGTGAAGTTGACGTCACCGAGCGAAGACCTCGACCTCATCGCAGGCGCTTTCGCGGCGCGCCTGCGTGCGGTGACGTTCGAGAGCCAGGACTGGACCGATGCGTTTGACCGGTTCGAAGCGAAGGACGCTGTGGTGCTGCTGACCGCTCATCGCAGCAAGAGCCTGGAGTACCACACGGTGTTCTTCCTCGGCTTGGATGATGACCAGTGGTGGGCGCACGACCACGATCCGATGGAGTCGATCTCGACCTTCTTCGTCGGTCTTTCGAGAGCCGCCCAACGGATCGTCTTCACCACCACCTCCAGTTCGGCGCGTAACGGGAAAATCGCGGAGTTCTTCACCTTGCTGGACGAGGCGGGAGTGCCGGAGATCGATCAGGGGTGAGTGATGCCGCCACTCTTCGGGAAAGTTATTACCGGGCCTGGCCGTTTTCGGTCTCTTGATCCTTTGTGGGAAACCTTGTTCCGTTCGCGTGCCTGGGAAATGAAGGTTCGTAGGGTGAAAAAACGTGCCAGGATGCTGACTTTGGATATCGGCCGGGCAGCTAACGTGTTGGCGCTGCCAGGGGGTTCGGTGGTTTTGTGCCAGGAGTTTTCCGCAATCCAACTATCCTATGTGGATGATCCGGTCTGCGGTCTCCTTGGAAGCCTGCGAGGCGTCCAGTGGCCGGGCTCGCCTCTGCGGTCGAGAAGTTCGAATCGCAGGAAGAATGAACATGACGTTCCTGGTCGATCCTAAACTGTTGTCACGCCTCGGATCATCGCCGGGTAGTCAGGGGCTGCCCGCGCGGATCTCCTGCATCGCAGACCTGAGAGCCTTTGTGATCGGCTGCCCGTCGTAGAGCGGCCATTGCGGCGAAAGGCCGAAGGTCTGATTGCTTACATTTTTCGGTTCTTGGGAGAATTGTTAGAATATCTGATTCCGCGTGAAAGAATGATGAGCGGCGCATTCATGCCGGTGAGCCCGCCGTGCTGGCTCGCGGTGATCGCGAGGTCGAACTGCGTCCTGGCTGCCTGCTCCCACGGTATGACCACGATTCTCGACTAGCCGAATGCTTCCGCTAGCACCTGGGCGGAGCAAGTCCGAGCCGCTCCAGCTCGCCACGACCTGCGCGCGGAAGTCGGAGTCGAACTCGGGCAGCACGTCCAGCAACCTGGTCATGGTCGTGACGTTGCGCCCGATCACGAGGACCGTACGCGCGGGCGCCACCGGCCCAGTGTCCCGACCCCACACCGACAGGCACGTCGATCATCGGGCCGCTCACCACGCTCGCGGCTCGCTCTGCTCGTCGATCAGCTTTCTGTATGGCAAGACGGTAGCTGATCAGGCAGGCGAGGGTGGACAGCGCGTCGGGCTCACCACAATCGCAGGAATCCGGTCACCGTCGGAGCGTCCTTGGCCAGAAGGCTTCGCCAGTTCAGCTTGCCGTCGTTCTGCAGTCGGCCCACGACCACGATGGGATGGACGCCGAACGAGTTCGCGACCGCGGTCAGCCAGTTCTGGCCAATGCGTTCCGGCGCTGCCGGGAGCGGAGCGGGTAGTGCCCATTCGCGTGCCAGGCGGTCGGCGTCCTTTTCTCGGTCGAGGTGGTGGTTGTCGCCCTCGTCGATGATCAGGCCGTCGGCGATGTGGTCGAGGACGATGTGGGCGATCTCGTGCAGCAGGGTGAAGAGGACCTTGTCCATCCGGTGTCCCCGGCCCGACAGGCCGATGACCGGGACGCCGTCCAGGAGGAACGAGGCTCCGTCGATCTTGCTGGAGGGGAACGCCTCTACGTGGACGAGGACGACGCCGACCTCGGCGAGCAGCGCCGGCAAGGTCTCGAAGGCGGCGGGATCGCGGAGCATCCGGCTCAGGTTGCCCGCGAGATCGCGTAGTCGGTCAAGGGAGAAGTTCGCCACTTGACGCTGACGGGCTTGGAGCCGCACGCACGCCAGCCAGGTGTCCTGGGTGGGTGTCGGACGTTCGTCGACGTTGCTGCGGCGCGCGGCCATGGGCAGTTGGGGCTGCTGTTCGATGTCGTCGATCTCCAGCAACCTGCACAGTTCGGCGGCCTGCTCCTGAGGGGTGGCCCCGGTGATCAGTCCTCGCTTGCGGAGCACGGAGAGCGGTGCCAGTTCGTTGAGCCGGGCGCGCAGCCGCACGTCGTCCAGCTGTTTGCGAGTGCCGGCGTCCTGGCCTTGTTTCCACAGGTGATAGATGTCCTGGTGGTTCAGCCAGAGTTGCGCTGACGTGCCCAGCGCGGCGGCGATCTGGGCAGCCGAGTCTCTGGTGATCTCCTTGCGGCCGGACATGATCTCCGAGATCACCTGAGCGGGCCGGCCGAGGATCTCTGCGAACTCAGCCTGGGTCCAGCCGCGTGCCTCGAGTTCCTCGGCGAGCAAGATCGCGACGGGGAATGCTTCCGCAGGTCCGGTTTTCATCGTGCTACCTCCTGCGTTTCGGGCCGGACGATGCCTGCCACGGTCACCAGGTCCGGCTTCTTCTCGTCGAATTCGAGGAGCAACCTCGCGCCGTCCAACAAGCGGACCGAGGCGCCAAGGCCACTCGGTGTGGTCTCAGGCCGCAGGTCGAGGCTCCGAAGCGCGGCCAGGTCTTCGCGACACTCGGCAGCAGCCAGCACCTGGTGGCGCTTCCGGTAGGACCGCACGAGGTCGTCACCCCATGAGCTCGGCTGATGGCAGGGATCGTCGGCGAGACGTTCCCAGCACTCGTCGCCGTACCGGATGAGCACGCCTGTCGTCCTCTCTTCACCCCTGAACTGAGGTCGATCAACAGAGAGCGTAGTCGGGAGGCGGGGTGCAGGTGTGCGGCGGCGCGTGTCACTCGAACGAGTTGTTCTGTCAACATCGTGTCTTCGCCCCTTGTCCGAAGTCATGTTAACAAGTTACGGTACCGCCAGCCGGGTGACCGGAAACCGTGAATGCCTGGGTCGGCGGAGCCGCCGATGGGGAGGGATGAAGCAATGGACGCCACGCTGCCCGCGATGGGCGCGGTCTTCTGGCCGGTCGGGTCGGGCGACAGCACCACGATCGTCGTGTCGGACGAGGTCGTGGTGCAGATCGACCTCCGCGACATGGAGAAGGCCGACTCGGACGACACCCCGGAAGCGCCGGTCGTCGATCATCTGGCCGAGGCACTTCCGACGGACGAGGACGGCACTCCGGTCTTGTCGGTCTTCGTGCTCACTCACGCCGACAAGGATCACTGTTTGGGGTTCGCGGACCTGCTGGACCGCGTCCACATCGGTGAGCTGTGGGCCACGCCCCGCCTGTGGAGGGAGTTCGAAGAGGCCAAGGACGAGGAGCTGTGCGCCGACGCCAAAGCCTTCCAGGCCGAGGCGGAGCGGCGGGTCGAAGCCGTGAAGAAGGCGCTCGCCGAAGGTAGGGAGCCGGCCAGCGGCGACCGTGTCGTGGTGATCGGTTACGACACCGACCACGACAAGCACGCCTACGACGAACTGCCGGGGAAGTACAAGTCGGGCCCCGGCAAGACGATCACGGTGCTGGACGGACAGGACTGCTCCGACCGGTTCGAGGCGTTCATCCACGCGCCGTTCGCGGACGACTGCGCGTCCGCGCGCAACGAGACCTCCGTGGCCATGCAGGTGACGCTGACCGACCCCAGCGGCGCGTCGGGGCGGATGCTCCTGTTCGGCGACCTCGCCCACGCCACGATCATGAAGATCTTCAACTACAGCGAGGCGAAGAAGCGCGAGCACCGCTTGAAGTGGGATCTCATGTTGGCGCCTCACCACTGTTCGAAGAAGGTCATGTTTCTGCCCGACGCCGAGGGCGTCGACCAGCGTCAAGACGACGTGCTCGACGCGTTCGAGCGGCACGCCGGTGAGAACCCGGTGATCGTGTCGAGCAGCCGCGTCATCCCGGAGAAGGACGAGCCGTGCGCGAACCCTCCGCACCGCAAGGCGGCCGACCTGTACCGAGAGATGGCGGACGACTTCGTGTGCACCATGTCCTGGCCGGACGAGGCCGCCCCCGTTCCGGTGGTGTTCGCCGTGGACGCCGACGGCGCTCGTCTCGTTCGTGAGGAGACGGTCGAACTGGCAGCCAAGGCCGTGGAGACCAGGCCCGCTCGCCGGCTTGCGGCCGTTGCGGCTGCGGCCACCGCCGTCGCGTCCGTGATCGCCGCGTCCCGTTCTGCCAAGGGTTCGAGTGGTGCGGACCGGTTGCACAAGGCCATCCAGGTCGGCAGGCAGAACACCTCGCCGTCGGAGCCCATCGGGTTCGGGCGTTGACGGCTTCCGCGGTTGATCTCGCCGTTGCCCAGCTCGCGGAGCTGGAAACGTTGAGCGGTGGGGCGTTGACGGTAGTCGGTCTGCCCGGTGACGGTGCCGAGATCGTCATTTCGATGGAGACCGGCGTCACCGCCCGTGGGGCAGGCATTCGGGTACGAGAGCGCGAGCGGTTCCGCATTCAGGTGTCCGCCACGTTCCCTTACGAGCCACCGTCGGTGTTCGTCGAGCACCGGCGGTGGAAGGACAGTTCGCACGTCAACTGGGGCAACCTTCTCTGCCTGTATGCGGCTCCGGCCATCGAATGGATTCCCGCAGACGGCATGCGCGGCCTTGTCGAGCGTCTGCTCGTCTGGCTCGGGCGCGCCGCCGAGGGCACCCTCGACCCCGACGACCAGCCGTTGCACCCACCGGTCGCGGTTCCGAGCGCGACCGGCTGCCTGGTGGTTGACCCCAGCCTCGGCCACCGCGTGCCGTGGGCCGGCGCGTCAACCGGCGTGTCGAGACAGTTCGCTTGGTGTGTAAGGGACGGCGGCCGTGTCGTCGTCTTGGCGTGGTGCTCCGAACAACAACTGGTCGAACGCGTCAACCGGACCGGAGGCGCTTCGGCGAACGGTCAAGGGCTTCCGTACTTCGTCGCGCTCGCGGTGCTCCTGCCCGGCGAGCTTTGGTGGGAGTACCCGAGCGGCGCCGACCAGCTCGCCGAAGGCCTTGCAGGAGCTGGATACTCGCGAGAGCGGCTTCTTGCTGATCTCGCCTTCGTCGGTCAGGCGAACCACGTTCTGAGAGGCCGTCGCGCCACACTGGACGCGGATCCGGTCATCGTCATGATCGGCACACCGTCACGGCGTATCGCCGGCACCACGCGGCTTGCTCACCTCGTCGCGTGGAAGCTGGACGACTACGGCGAGGAGATCGTCACTTGTCTGGCTCAGGACCGTTTCGGTACGTACAACGAGAAACTGAGTCAGCGGCTCCAGGGGTACGCGCGGGAATGGCTGCGCGCAGGTGTCGTGCGGTGGATGTCGGTCTACGACCAGCGGCCTGAGACGACCCGGCGACGAGACCAGGACACGGCGATCTCATGGCTGTTGGGGCGCCGTGTCCTGGTTCTCGGCTGTGGCGCGCTGGGTGCACCGGTCGCCGAGTACTGCGTGCGCGCGGGCTCGTCTGCAGTCACCGCGGTGGACCGAGGCGTCGTCACGCCAGGCATCCTGGTCCGGCAGCCTTACCGCGACGGCGACATCGGAACAGCGAAGGCGGTGGCACTGGCCGAGCGTCTCAACCTGATCACCAGGAAGCCTCGGGTGCGCGGGGTCGTGGCCAACGCGGTCACCTACGTGCTCAGCGAACTCGACGCCGGGGACTTCGACCTGATCGTGGACGCGACCGCGAACAGCGGCGTCCGGGCCGCCATCGAGCAGGCTCATCGCAACCACATCGCGGCCGGGTTCTCGCTGCCGCACACGGCGACGATGATCATCGGCCACCGATCCGATCTCGGTCTTGTCACCGTCTCGAGGTCTGGTGCGACCGGGACGGGCCACGACGTGCTCCGTCGTGTTCAGCTGGCCGCGCGTCGCGCCGGAAAGCGCGGCTGGAGGGAGGTCCTCGCGGACTTCTTCCCTGATCCGCCACGTACCGACACGTTCCTTCCGGAACCGGGTTGTTCCGCTCCGACGTTCGTGGGTTCGGCGGCGGACGTCACCGCCCTGGCCGCGTCGATGCTCACCGAGGTCGCCGGAATCCTCGCCGAGAGTGATGAGGCTGAGGCCTCCATGACCGCCGTCGCCGTTCGAGGGCCGGCCTCGCGGCTCCCGCAGGGCATCGTGCTTGAACGTCTGGGCTGGCCGAACGACGTCGTCGTGACCGATCCGGGCACGAGCTACGACGTGCGACTGTCGGCGCAGGCGATGGCCGAGATCCGTGCGGAGGTCCGGCGCGGTGCTCGCGTTCGTGGCCCTCAGATCGAGACTGGGGGCATGCTCATCGGAAGTGTGGACGACGCGACTGGTGTTGTCAGCGTCGACATCGCCACCGGACCGTCGCCGGACAGCAAGCTGTCGAGCGGCTACTTCTTCCACGGCACGGCGGGTACGGACGAGCTCGTGGAGCGCTACTCGCACCAATCCGGCCGTGTGATCGGATTCCTCGGCATCTGGCACAGCCACCCCGGAGGACCCGCGCGTCCCAGCAAGATGGACATGACGGGTATGTCCGTGCTGACCACCGCGTCCGCCGACATCCGCAGAGCGTTGATGGTGATCGTCGGCGGTGCACCCGAGACGTGGCTGGGTTGGATCGAGGGGAGCGGGCTGCCGGACATCCACGTCGAGATGGTCGCGCGTGATCCGGCAACGCTCGACGAGACGCCTGCTGGACCTGTACTTCAAGAGGTTCCGTTCGGCGAGTACCTGTCAGGCGGGTACTCCGTGCCGCGGACGACGCACTCACGCCGTCGTCGGCGGTGGGTCTGGTGGAGGAGAAGGTGATCACGATCCCCGCCGTTGGGCTTGCGTTGTCAGGTGGAGGGGCTCGGGCCATCGCCTTCGGTCTCGGGTGCATGCGCGCACTGCACGACTGTGACGTCCTTCGCCATGTCCGGGTGGTGTCGGGCATCAGCGGCGGGAGTGTGCTCGCCGCGATGTGGGCCTATGGGCCCACGAACTTCGCCGAGTTCGACGCGACGGTCACGGGCGTGCTGCGCCGCGGGTTTCAGCTTGATCTGGCCCGCCGGGCTCTTTCGCCGCTCTCAATGCTGAAGGGCGCGGTCGGCATCGTCCGCGCGGCGCCGTTGATGCCGGGCCGTCGTCCTCGTGCCTTCACTCGCACCGAACTGCTCGCTCAGGTACTGCGAGACCGTGTCTTCGGTTCTCTCGACCTGAGCCAGATCGAGCAGCCTGACCTCACCGCCGTCATTTCAGCCACCGACCTCACGAGCACGAACGCGGTGCGCTTCGGCAGCGGTGTCAGTTCGTGCGCGCCTTTCGGTCGGATCACTGATCCCGTACCGGTTGCCGACGCCGTTGCCGCTTCGGCGGCGTTTCCCGTTCTGCTGCCCGCGCTCGTCCGGCGCTACGAGTTCCAGAACAGCCGGGGTCACCGGACAGACCACGTGCTAGCCATGACCGACGGTGGTGTGTACGACAATCTGGCGCTCTTGCCGTTGATGCCGGGACGTTCGGCGGCGCACACTAGTCACGTGTACGAGCTCGATCACCTGATCGCTGTCGATTCCGGCCGCGGCCGGAGCCTGAAGGGCGGCGCGACGTACTTTCCCACTCGCATGGCGAGAAGCCTCGACATCACCTTCGCGAAGGCGCAGGACTCGACGCGCGCACAGCTCCACAAAGCCGCTGAGTACGGGCAGCTGCGCGGGTTCGTGCACAGCTACCTCGCCATGCACGACGACAACCTGCCCGTGCCGGTCGCGGATCTCGTGGCCCGGTCCGACGTCATCGGATACCCGACGAACTTCCGCGCGATGTCCGCTGTTGATCTCGCTCTCCTGACCGCCCGCGGTGAGCAGCTCACCCGAGTACTGCTGGCGCACTACTGCCCGCACCTGATCAGCTAGTCCACTGTGGACCTTCCGCTTGGTCGCTGTCACGCGGCGCCACCTCGCCGGCGAAGTGGACCCTGTGCGTGCCGAAAAGTACATCCGTGCAGGTTGCGGGCCTTAGCGCGTGGTAAGTGGGCGTCGGGGCATGATCGCGTGCCGTGCTGGTTCGCTTCGCTTACCTTGCTGTCACTCACGCGTTCGCTGCGCTGCGGCTGCTGTCACTGACTGACCGCGAGAAGGACGTTGAGATTCTTGCTCTTCGCCATCAACTCGCCGTCGTGCGGCGCCAACTCGGCGACCGTCGTCCTCAACTTCGGCCTGAGGACAGGGCGTTCCTCGCTGCGCTTCTGACGCCACTGGGCCATGCCTCATTGCGCCGGCTTCGACTGTTGGTCAGTCCGGATACGGTGTTGCGGTGGCATCGTGACCTGGTGAAGCGTCGCCACGCCCAGGTGAGCCAGCGTCGAAGGCCTGGGCGTCCGCGGACCGTGGCATCGGTCCGCCGGCTTGTTCTGCGTCTGGCGGCGGAGAACTCCTCGTGGGGTTATCGGCGCATTCACGGAGAACTCGCTCTCCTTGGTGTCACGGTCGCTGCTTCGACGGTGTGGGAGATCCTCAACGCTGCTGGTGTCGACCCGGCGCCACAGCGAGCGACCGTGACATGGGCTGAGTTCCTGCGTTCCCAGGCCGAGGTGGTCCTGGCGACGGATTTCATCGAGACCGTCACGCTCACCGGCGCACGCTAGTACATCCTCGCCGCTGTCCACCACGCTGGTAGGCGTGTGCGCATTCTCGGCACCACCGCGCACCCCACACACGCGTGGGTGACACAGGCAGTCCGAAATCTTCTGATGGATCTCGAGGACGCCGACATCCGCGCACGAGTCAGGTTTCTCATCCGTGATCGTTACGGTAAGTACCCCGCACTAGTCGACGACATCCTCGGCGGTGCCGGGATCACGACGATCCTGACCGGCGTCCCGGTGCCCCGCATGAACGCGATCATGGAACGCTGGGTCAAGACGCTGCGTGGTGAGCTCTTGGACCGCACACTGATCTGGAACGAGGCCATCTCCGGCACGCGCTGCGCGAGTACGAGCGGCACTACAACGAGCACCGTACCCACAGATCCCTCGCCGCGGCAGCACCCTTGCGGGCCCGGCCCCAGTGCCTTGGACCTGACCGGATCGATTGCCTTGCGGTACACCGACGGGACCGTCTTGGTGGAGTCCTCCACGAGTATCGGCATGCCGCTTGACCTGTGCGGACGTAATTTTCGGCACGCACAGGTCTACCTGCGAGGTGCGTTCGAGGTGTCGGCAGTACCGCACCGTCGGCACCACCTCGTCGGTCTAGGGAACAACTTTCTTGATCGCGTCGTTCAGATCGTCCAGTACCTTTGAACGCTGTTCTGGTCGATTCACCATCTTGTTCACCATGACTCGGTGTCCTCGCACGCAGGCTTTCCAGTCAGGAGAGCCGTTGTCCAGCGAGCTCCTCTCGTACCGTGCGATGACGCGATTGTCGACGACGATGACGTCCGGTGTTTCGAGTGTCTGGTCCGGTGCTCCACCCTTCAGTGACTTGACGTGCACCGTGACTGAGACGACGTAGATCCAGCCCCAGGTTCCCTCGTCGAGTTTGTCGGGGCCGATCGCCACCCGCATGCGGTCGGGCTTCTGACCTTCGATCGTGAACAGGTCCTCCTTACTGGCGGTGTAGCCCGATATTCCACCTTCCGTTGGGATTCGGAAGTCGAATGAAGCCGTCGCAGGCAGTCCTCCCGCCCCGGTGCACGAACCGAGCCGCGCATAGTCCTTGATCGTCACGTCGATCTTGTGGATGACCGCGGTTTGGCCACCACTGTTGTTCAGGACGATGTCGACAGCCGCAGACCCTCCAGCAAGGACGCCCCCGTCCACGAGGTCTCCTTCTTTGCGGGTCTCCTCGTTGGGTATTTGTACGGGGATGTTCTCCTTGACATCAGGCTTGACGATGACGAAGTCGACATTCGGGGTGGTGTCGTTGGTGGCAACCACTCGATCGTTCGTGTAGGAGAGAATTGCGAAAACAAGAGATGCGACGGCGAGTAGCAGCGTGGCTGCGCCGACAATAGCCGCACCCTTGGATCGGCCTTGGCTCGCCTCTTCTGCTGGTTGTGGCTTTTGCTGCTTCGGTGGCCTGGTTTTTCCCTTGCCTCTTCCTTTCCTGGCCATCGAGCTCCTAGGGTTGACGCGGACTGTTGAAACGCTGACGGTTCATCTAACTGTTGGGCCCTGGATTGTGTTACATCGTTCGGCAGTGTTCACGCTTACGGAGCAATGAGGAATTCGATGCGATCTTGGAAAGCAGCACGCGGCACGCTCATAATGTTCGCACTGGCTGCGGTTCTTCTGGGCGTCGCAGCGGTGGTCATGCTGCTTCCGAGGGGCGGCGACGATTCCACTCGTGGCGGCCCGCCTACGCGCAGTGAAGCGGCTTCGTCCGAGAATCTGCCGCCTGTGAAGCTCTCGGATGTGGCGCTCAGCCGATTGCCTATAGCGCCGGGCCCCTGCGGTACGAGCGAGCCGGTCAAGTACAGCGATGCGGGCCCTACGCGCGTCAGGATGGCCGGTGGCGGAGAGGTGCTGCTGAGTCTTTCTGACAAGAGGTTCGGGGACCTCGACGGCGACGGCAACGACGAGATGGCCATCAGGGTCGCGTGCTCCTACGAAGGCGGGAACCTGGTGTTCGGGATCGCGTTCCTCGTCTACGCGAGTGCGGGTCCGGACGTCCGACAGATCGGACTCGTCGACGTCCAGGAAGACCAGGAGACAGAGCGCAGGGGACGCGTGGAACAGGTCGTCTTCAAGCCTGGTGAGCTGGTGACCGAGGAGCGTTGGTACGCCCCGGAGGATGCCAACTGTTGCCCGACCATCTACATGTCGACGACCTGGAAGCTTGAACGCGAGCGGCTCGTGTCACAGCCTGGTCGCTAGCTCGGACGGGCCCCGGACGAGTTGTTGCACCACAACACCGCTGGTGCACTCTCTGCCTTCCGCGGTTGAGACGGGTGCAGGTATTCCGCGACAAGACGTTCGTAGGGTGTCTGAGGGATGTGAACGTTCTCCTCGGCCCACGCGCAACGCGCCGGGGCGAGGAGGAGGCGGCAGCGGGTCGACGAGCTCGAACGGTGCCTACTGCGTGTGCCGGCGCTGGCGGCGGTCGATCGCGTCCAGCTCTGCCAGGAGCTCGGCCTTGAAACTTGAGAACGCAGGAACCTGGACCGGAACGGGCGCACTGCGGCGTCGAGAGCAGCGACGGTGAGTGATTCGGGGTTCTCCGGGATTCGGAGGTGCCTGCGCAGCGGTTGTTGGGTCAGGCTATACGCTAGAGAGGCCGCGTGGGGTCCTTTTGCCTTACGGGTGATGATCGCTGATCGCCAGAACTTCAAGGCTCGGAATGCCTGAGATGATCTTGTGCATGTGGATCGAGGTTACGCAAAGTAGTTTGTTTCATGATCAAGGCTGCGTGTCCGGGCTTGATGTCGGCCGACGTGTACGCAACCCCTGCTGTATAGGTCTGGCCAAGCTGGAGACGGTGATGACGGCAAGCGATACCTGATCGTCGGCCGCTGACGATCTGAGTCGCCCAGGCCATCCGCATCCTGCTCAAGAACTTCGAGGAGTCTGGCTACCTCGCGCATCAGATTCCTCATCCGCGGCCGAGACGCCAAATATCCTGCGTAGATCGACGAGATCCTCAGCTCCGCAGGGATCGCCACGGTGCAGACCGGTATTCGGATGCCCCGCATGAACTTCATCATCGAACGCTGGGTCATGACACTCCACGCCGAACTGCTGGACCGCACGCTGATCTGGAACCAGACCCACCTACGGCACGCGCTGCAAGCGTGCGAGCAGCATTGTAACCAGCATCGCCCCCACCGATCCCTCGCCGCCGCCGCACCCTTGCGAGCCCGACCCCAACCCCTCGGACCTGAGCGGATCGAACGCCTTGCGTTACTCCGACGGGACCGTCTCGGTGGAGTCCTCCACGAGTATCGGCATGCCGCTTGACCTGTGCGGACATAATTTCGGCACGCACAGCGCTCCGCAGCGGTCGAGTACTCCGTGCCACGCGAAGCCCCGCGTGCTCTGGGTTACTCGCTTGCTGGACATGCCTGCCCGGAAAAGTGCTCGCGTGTCCCTAGAGATGCGTTTCTGGAGCCAGTAGTTCATCGAGGACAACTTGCCGCACCTGAGAGGTTCTCGGCTGGATGCTGGCAGACACGAGACGGTAGATGGTCGTGGATCATGGAAGGCAAAGACGAGGCGTGGTGAACACTTAGGTGGCGCCGAAGAGGTCACGAGCAGTCCCAGGAGCCTTAATTCGCTGACCTGCGGATTTGCGAATCTTGGTGTCAAGACTTCGCGTAGACCTGGCGTTTTGGGGAGGACTTCTGCTCCCAATCTGCTCCCACGCAACGCAAACGGGGTGTCGATGAAGATCATCGACACCCCGTTTGACCTGGTAAAACACACTGTGGGCGATACTGGGATCGAACCAGTGACCTCTTCGGTGTGAACTATAGTGCCGAGAATGCGCTGACCTGCGGAAACAAGACTCCTGCAGGTCGGCGCGGTTCCGTTCAGGTCCATTGAGGACCGTTCCGGCATGTTCAACGCACGGAGTTGCTCCCAATCTGCTCCCACTCCATGCTCCCAAGGCTCATCGACTCTGCCTCGCTCGAGGCTGGCGTGCATGCACAGCGGCATGAGCGTGTGTGTATGCCTGTGACCGAGAAGGGAACGTGTGGGTCGAATCCGTGACATCGACTGCCGCCAGCGTTTCACTGACGTGGTCGAGCACTAGACAGCGACAGAAGTCCGAAGGAACCTTCTTTGGTGATCCCGAGCCGACGTTCGCCACAAAACAAAGCCGTGGCCATGTCGTTGGCACCCGGAGGCACCGCACGCCCGGTGGCGGCCCCGCCGCACCGGCTACTGGGTTGTGCGCTGGGAAAGGGAAAGCTGCTCCTGCAGGCCACCCCAGTCGCTCTAGGCAGTCAGCCAGCCGGTCCTGTCGCTCCCGGGAAGTCACTCGATAACAGCTGCGACGCCGTCCATGAAGGACCATGTGCAGATTGACCCCGATCTGTCACACGGCTGCCGTCCGAGGCTAGGCCGTGCCGAAGGAGGTCTGCGCTGTTCGGGAGTTTTCCCAAGCGGGCGAGGATCACGAGCCGCCGGGCCGCGTGTCGGTTCCCGCCGGCGGCCCTGGCGGCGAGTTCGTCGAATCCGCCGAACTCGGCAAGACAGGTCGCGAGTTCATCGTTGGCCCAATCAAGTCCGGCGTCGGCAGCGGTGCGAGCGACGTCCAGCGCTTCGGGCATCCGTCGGGTCCTGGCCAGCAGCCTGACGTACTCGCGGCCCGCGTGTTCGTGGCCTTGGTCGAAGAGTTTCCGAAGCTGGGCAATGTTGCCTGCCATGGCTAGTCTACGAGGGATCCATTTCAGTGCCCACTTCGGATTTTTGCGTGCAAGCTTCAGCACCTCGGGCCAGCAGTCGTGGTCGGCGAGGAGTTGAGCGAGGACATCCGGGGACCTGTCGAATACAGACCCCCTGCGTTCGGCCGCCGCGTACTCACGCAGCAAAGAAATGAGGAGGTTTCGGTATCCGTGCGCACACAGCGCGGCGGCGAGCTTGTGCAGCGAATCGTCTAGGGAGGCTGAGTGCCGCTCAGTCACGGCCTCGATCGCAAGCTCAGGTTCTCCGTGCCGGACCAGGGATTCCAGGAGTTGGCCGGTGGGATCGCCTCGGTTCTCGATCCGGCGAAACAGCTCGAGAGCCTCTGTGACCTGGTCGTGCCGCAGCAAGGCTTCGACGAGGATCATCGAGACCATGCGACCGTCCCCGACCTCGGCGAGATCACGTAGGCGATCCAACCGCCCGGCCGCAGCGAAGCGCTTTGCCAGCCACTCTCGAGCCCAAGAGTTCCCGCCGCCACGCAGGATTCCTAAAGCTGCAGGCCAGTCCCCGTCGTCGGCGAGAAGGTCAGCCAACTTCGCAGCAACACCGTCATTTTTCATGATGATGTCGTTCCTCAGGCGCCGAAGCAGTTCGATGCCCTTACCGGTTTCGCCATCACGCACCAGTAGCTCGACGAGGTGATCCCACGCCCAACGGACGTCATCACGTTCCGCGTAGGTTTCCAGCAGTGCTCGGGCTTCGCGGACGCAGCCGTGTTCGAGCAGGCTCGATATCGCTGCTCGTGGAGCGGACGCCTGCCGTCCATGTTGGCGCCAATGTTCCAGCCGCGGTCCGTAGGCGGTGTCCTGCAGCAGCCTGATCGCCCCGGTCGAGCCGTCCGTATTCGGTCATGAGGGCGACCAGGTAATCTTGTGTCTGGTCGTTCGCCGTCAGGAGGGCACGGTCGAGCAACGGGTCCCCATAGCGGTGCAGCAACCGCTGACAGGCGCTCTCGGCCAATCGGAGCACGTCGTCGGAATCGTGGGTGTGACGCAACAACGCCGACCACAGTGTCTCCGGAACCGGGCGGCCGCGCCGGGCTATCCGGCCGTGCTGGTCCAGGTAGTCGTGTAGCTCGTAGCCGTCGGCCGGACCCGCGCCGAGTGCACGGCGGTGCGGGATCAGCGCTGTCACGCCAAGAATCGGTTGCTGCGCGGCGCGCGCCAAGCCGCGAATGAACCATTCCTCGGGCGGTTCGACACGATCCTGGTCGTCGAGGTAGCCAGGCGCCGCTTCCACAAGCAGATCGCGGGAGACGGGCTGGAGCAGGCCCAGGCGCCGTGCGTCGATTGCCGCGGTCACTATCGCTGCGGCGAACCGGTCGTTGGCGTCGTCGGGGTAGTCGAGTCGTTCTAACAGGGCCGGGCCGCCCGCCATTGTCTGGATCACCTGGAGGCTGCGGCCGGACGCCGACAACGCTGCGGACAGCCGTGGGTCCGCCGCACCGAGCGACCGGGCGGCCTGTACATCCTCGTCGCGGAATCGATCGGCAACTCGGATCCGGTGAGTGCGCACCTGGAGCAGGGTCCGGGCGTTGGCGTGGTCGTCCCGCTCCGCACTGCGGGGGGTGGCGACGAACTCTGCCCAGAACTGTGGCCACAACGTCCCGAGTACCACGGCTGAACCGCCGCGCGATCCGTCCAGCAGGCTCCACAGCGCGCCTGCGGCCACGTCGCCCGTCGTCCCCACCAGGTGGTTGTGAGTCTCGTTCAGCCAAAGAACCGCCTCGCCGTCGAGCCGTCCTGACCGCACCAGTGTCAGTAGTTCGTCGGCGGTACGCGGGTACCAGAGCGGCCACTCCCGCAGCCGCGGGTGGGCGAGGACAGATTCGTAGAGGGCGCGGGTCTTGCCTGTCGACGACTCGCCAGTCAGCACGACCATGACGCTTCGTGAAGGACTATCGGTGAGTTGTTCGTCCAGTTCGGTGTCGTGCGCGCGCCTGAGATACCGTGGCAGGTCCGGCAGAGATTCGCCAGGCACCGTGATTGCCCGGTGGACCCCGAGGTCGAAGGCGCTCCAGGCACTGATCGGGCGCCCGGCGGGTAGTGGCTCGCGGATCGACCGGGAGTGCAGGTGCACGTCTCCGTTGACGTGTCCGACTTGCAGGACTGCTTCGGCGTCGCCGTCCAGCCTGTTATGGATCGACGCGTGCTTGTCCAACGTCCATCCCTTTCCGCCGCGTCCATCCTAAACCGGCCGGGCGCAGCGAACGAGCATCTCGCCCGCTCATACATTTGCAGAATCAGCCGAGCAGCATGTTGGCGAGAATGCCAAGGCGGGTCGTCACTCGAGCCGGCCTCTTCGCGTTGCCGCTGAGCGGTCAGCGGCATGAGAGCGCATTCGCTGTGGCCCGGAATCTACCTGGCGTCTGTAGCACCAGGCGGTTCGTGCGCGACTAGTCGGTGCAGGGTGGTCGGACGTTGAGTGGTAGTGCAGGGGGTTGTGTTGTCCCGTCGTGGGCGTGGTTGGTCTACGGCTACGAGTCGGCGGGTGATCTGGGCCGGGCGATCCCGCTGTACGAAGCGACCCTTACCGACTACGAGCGGGTGCTGGGCCCTGACCATCCGCACACGTTGAGTTCGCGGAACAACCTGGCCCACGCCTATGGGTCGGCGGGTGATCTGGGCCGGGCGATCCCGCTGTACGAGGCCACCCTCGCCGACCAGGAGCGGGTGCTGGGCCCTGACCACCCGGACACGCTGTCCTCGCGGAATAACCTGGCCAACGCCTATCGGTTGATGGGTGATCTGGGCCGGGCGATCCCGCTGTACGAGGCCACCCTCGCCGACTACGAGCGGGTGCTGGGCCCCGATCACCCGCACACGCTGATCTCGCGGAATAACCTGGCCAACGCCTATCGGTTGATGGGTGATCTGGGCCGGGCGATCCCGCTGCACGAGGCCACCCTCGCCGATTGCAAACGGGTGCTAGGTCCCGATCACCCCACGACCGAGGCTGTCCGCCGGAGCTTGGAGACTGCCAGAGACAGCTGAGTTGCCTTGCTGTCACACGGCGAACGCGCGACTCCGTGTACTACCTCGCAACGCCAGCAACGTCCGCTCATCGGCTACTTGTTGACTGGCGGCACGATCGATGCCAGGCCAGGCTCGGTCCAGGTGTTCGACAGGACGCTCTCGCATCGGCTGCCCACCAGTGATTCTCGGTGTGGCTCACTCATGGTGTGCGTCCTGTCGGAGACCGCGGCGGGGTTATGGCTCATGAGGGGTTTGCTCAGCTCGAAGTAGCGTTGCCCTCCTCGCCTTCCGTTCCCGGCTGGCGAGGAGGGCAACATGAGCCCAGTGGTCATCGGTGTCGATCCGCACAAGCGGTCCGCCACGATCGAGATCGTCGACGGCCGGGAGCGCACTCTCGGCTAAGGACGTTTCTGCACCGACAACGACGGCTACCGGCGGATGCTCGAGGAGGGCCGTCGCCGACCCGACCGGGTGTGGGCGGTCGAGGGGTGCAACGGCGTGGGCAAGCACCTCGCGCAGCGCTTGGTCGCCGACGGTGAACCGGTCCTCGACGTCCCGGCCAAACTCGCGGCCAGGGCCAGGATGTTCGACACCGGTCACGGTCGCAAGACCGACGCCACCGACGCCCGTTCGGTGGCCGTGGTAGCGCTGCGCACCACCGGACTGCACCGCGTGAGTACAAGCTGCTTACCGAGCTGATTGCCGGCGGTGCCAAGAAGTTCTTGTCCGCCACCCAGGCACGTGCGCTGCTCGCCAGGGTGCGCCCACGTGATGTCGTGGGCCGG
The DNA here is from genome assembly GCF_050936595.1 of Lentzea sp. CA-135723. Lineage (NCBI taxonomy): Bacteria > Bacillati > Actinomycetota > Actinomycetes > Pseudonocardiales > Pseudonocardiaceae > Lentzea > Lentzea sp. CA-135723. The sequence goes on from NZ_JBNJMK010000002.1 coordinate 766,518, forward strand.
ACCCGCCGGCGACTCGCCGCGGAGTTGATCACGGACCTGGCGACGATAGATCGCAAGATAGCCGCGGCCGACACCCAGCTGACCGAGCTTCTGGACGAGACCGGGACCGGTCTGCGCGCTCTTTACGGGATCGGTCCGTCCAGCGCGGCCAGAATCCTGGGCGATGTCGGCGACATAGGTCGCTTCCCGGACCGCGGACGGTTCGCCAGCTGGAACGGCACCGCACCCATCGACGCCTCCAGCGGTGAACACCAACGCCATCGACTGTCCCGAGCGGGCAACCGGCGCATCAACCGAGTTCTGCACATCATGGCGATAGTCCAGCTCCGCAACGACACTCCAGGCCGGGCCTACTACCGCCGCAAACTCGCCGACGGCAAGTCCCCACGCGAAGCCATCCGCTGCCTCAAACGACGCCTCTCCGACACTGTCTACAAGCGACTCATCGCCGACGCCAAGATCCACGCTACCTCGACAGCCGAGCCGTCAAGCTCCTGCCTCTTGACATAGAGGGGAGCCAGAAGAGTGCGTTAGGGCGGAGGGGAGGAAGCTGACGAATGGGACTTGCGGGCTCCAAATAGCTGGTGCTGACGCCCTCGAGCCGACGGGGTGATCTGGGTCGGACGATCCCGCTGTTCGAGGCCGCTGTCGCCGACTGATCGCGGGTGCGCGGCCGGGACATCCGGCAACGAACCGTAGTTCGTTGAGGTCTACGACTGGCTGCTGCGGCTGGTTGTCAGACACCTGACAAATCGGATCGGCGGATAGACCATCGCCGACTCCGGCTATGCCTAGACTGCCTACATGGCCAGTCTTGCCCTGCGCCGAACAACTTGGCTGGGGTCGCTGTGGAAGAGGCGAACTCCGGGGTCATGTTGAGCGCCGCCAGTGCTGCCGACGGGTGGACCAATGCCATCCGACGTGCCCGCTGCGCTGGTGAGGATCTTGCCGGCTCTCGCTTCAGGCCTGGGCGCAGCACCTTCATCCGGTTGACTGGTCGCCGCACGTTCAGCGGTGTGGAACCAGACGAACCAAGGGATCAGACGGCACGCGCGGGCGATGCTCGCACCGCTTCTCGCATGGTCGGAACGTGGTGGTCCCGGTGCGGCGGCGCACGGCGCGTCGCCCACTGCTCGTGGACTGCGCGAATCTCGTCGTAGGGGCCAGAGGGAACCACCGTATCGAGGGGGCAGGACGCGGCGGCGTGATCGCCTAAGGTGTGTCTATGCAGCCAGGACAGGTGTCGGTCTGGGTGCCGATCGCGGTCGCGTTGCTCGCGGGCGTGTTCGGCATCGTCGGAGTGATCACGGGCCAACTGCTCAACGCGAGGCGTGAACGTCTGCGGGAAGACTTGCGGTGGCAGAGGGAACGGGAAAGCCAGCGTGAGCAGAACGCACACGACCTTGCAAAGCACTGGACTGAAGCCCGTCTGACGCTGCTCAGCGAAGCACTTCATCTGCTTCACGAGTGGCGTGAACTGCTGATACCACTCGCTGATGACCACTTTCACAGAAGGCATCTCCACGAAGCAGAGGATGCCTTGCGGCAGATCAGCGAGCTTCGAACACAGCTCTATCCGCTGTTGATTCGTGTACCACTCGTTGCCTCACCAAAACTGGCCGACATGATCGCGGCAGTGGACGACCACTTCGGTGCATGGACGTCGGTCGTTACTCGAAGGAGTGACGTGCCAATGATGCGCGAGCCGATCGACACTCTGGACGAAGGCTTCGAGGAAATGCTTCGGCTGATGAAGGCCGACCTCGGCTTGGATCTTGAGCGCGCCGCCCGCACGGTCGCTCCGTAACCACCAGGCGACCGGATTCCTGGGGTGCGCACCTCGCTGCTTCCAGTCGCCCGTAGCCATCGCGGTCGTGTATTCGCGCCAGGAATCATTTCCCGATGGATGACGAGTTGCTTCCGCACACCGACGATGCTCGGGCCGAGGACGCACCGGGGTCATCGTGGGAGACGGCGGACGACTGTGCTCCCGATCGTCGGCTGTTCCACCCCGGCGCAACTGGAGTCGGCGTCGCGAGCAGTGCACACGCCGTTGTCCGGCCGCGCGGTCGAGGCGCTGGAGGCCGGCCGGTCGATGCAACCTTCGTTGGGGTTCGCGCCATGCCAGCGGGCGAAGAGCTGGCGCGTCCATCCGATGGCGATCACCTCGCCAGTGCACCAAAACGCCGCTGTTCAGGGCAATTGGCTTTCCGCCGACACTGCACGTCAGTGGTTGAGCCGGAGCGGAAGCCTTTCCAGGCCTCGGAAGCTGACGTTCGGGCGCCAGTCCGGTTCGGCTTCGGTCAGCTCGATCTTGGTGTACCGGCGCAGCAGTTCCTCCAGCACGACGGCGCCTTCCATCTTGCCGAGCGCGGCGCCGAGGCAGTAGTGCGGGCCGCCGCTGAACGCGAGTGTCTTGATCCCGGTGCGGGTGACGTCCAGGCTCTCGGGGTGCGGGTACCGGTCGGGATCGCGGCCGGCGGCCCCGATCAGGAGCATCGCCTTGGACCCTGCGGGCAGTACGGCGTCGTCGAGCACGACGTCCTCGTCGAGAAGTCTGGAGACGATCTGCACGGGCGGGTCGTAGCGGGCGATCTCGTCCACGGCGCCGGGGATGAGATCGGGGTTGTCGCGCAACGACTGCAGCTGGCCGGGGTGACGGAGCAGCGCGAGCATTCCGTTGCCCACCAGGTTCACCGTGGTCTCGTGGCCCGCGACGAACAGGAACAGCACGTTCGCGATGATCTCGGCGTCGGTGAGGCGCACGCCGTCGACCTCGGCGTGTACGAGCAGGGACAGGATGTCGTCCTGCGACGCGGACCTGCGTCGGTCCAGCTCGCCGGTGACGTACTCGCGGAACTCGGTCTCCGCCCGGTTCATCTCCCGCACGTCGTCTGGGGTGATGGACGGGTCGATGACCCGGCTGATCTGTTCTGTCCACTCTCGACACTGGACGCGGTTGTCGGTCGGCAGGCCGAGGAGCTCGCAGGTCACGGTGACCGGGAGCGGCAGGGCCAGGTTGTCGATCAGGTCGAGCTCGCCTTCGCCCATGGCGTCGAGTAGCCGGTTGGCCTCGGCGGCGACGCGGGGCCGCAACCGTTCTACGGCACCGCGGGTGAACACCTTGCTGATCACACCGCGCATCCGCCGGTGGACGGGCCCGTCGAGCATGAGCATCCAGCGCCGCACGCTGCTCACGAGCGGGCTGTCCAGGCCTCCTCTGCGCTCGGCCCAGACTTCGTTGCGATAGAACTCGCTGGACACCCCCGGCGCGCGCAGGACCGCGTCCACGTCGGCGTAGCGGGAGAGCACCCAGTAGCCGAAGCCGGTCCGGTGCACGGGATCGGTCTCCCGCAGCCGGCGGTAGATGGGATAGGGTCATGACCAGTGATCAGGACGCGTGGTACTGGGCGGAGCATGCCGAGGACGCGGAAACGGCTCTCGACTGGTACAGCAGCCATTTCATGTACACGAGCTACCTCGTCGCCTCCCCGTACATCCTGTGGTGGCGATCGGTCACCGACCGGGACACGATCACCGTCGACTGGCGGCGCCACGCCGAGAACGGACTTGATTGCACCGTGCCGAGGCGGGGGCGAACAACTGTCGACACCGAGACGTTCCTGCGAGCCGTGGAGGAGTTCGACCGGGAACTGATCGCCGCTATGGACCGGCGCATCGCCGAGATCGAGACCGGCGGGCTGGCCGCGGACATCCGAGTCGACCTCGAGCAACTCCGCCACGAACACCGGCATCGTTCAGGATCCCTGGCGGCCGCCATGCGCCGCGTCCCCGACACGGACTCGCCGGCCGTTCGCGAGGGCGCCGCGCGCATCTTCTCGACGCGGACCCCGGACGTTCAGAAGCCGCTGGGATGGAGTGAAAGCCAGTCGGTGTGACGACGTTTCACAGCGTCGCGGTCGACAGCCGTGGGCAAGAGGATGTCGGCGCCTCCATCGTAGGGGTTGCCACGCGACGAGCGCCTGAGCCGCACCGATCTCTGGCTGAGTCGGGTCCTCGCCGTACAACCGAACATCTGAAGCGCGTCATCCGGCCCTTCGCCCAGTGGGAGGTGCTTCGCCGCTACCGTGATCTCGCGCCTGAGAAGTGGCTCACGCCCAGCACCGCCGGTCCGTGCGACACAACATCAGCTGCTCAACCTCGAGAACGTCCTGGGATCCATCCGACGCCGGCTATGCGCTGACCGACGCGTGCATTCAGGTCTTGTCAGCCCAGCGGCGTAGTGACATGCATGACTTGTCTTCGTCACGATGATGACCATGAGTGATAGCCAGCAGCCGACGGGAGATGATCCGCTGCGGTATCGCGCTGCGGCCGCCGCGTTAGAGGCCGCCTTGCGGTCGCCTTGGGAGTCGTCGACGTCAGATGAGGGCTGGGTCAAGATCGCTGCTGCCAGGGCAGCGCTGCTGGAATGCGCGCCTGCGGCGCCGACGCCTTGGTGGCCAGGTGGGTGGGTGTTGTGCGATCCCGAACTCACAGCGGATCCCACTTGTGAGGCCTCGCACTTGATGTGGCGAACAGAAGAGGAGGCTGCAGCGGATAGGCCTTCTCTGACGACGCCAAGTATATGGGCTGTTCGGTGGATTCCTACGGAGACCATCTCCTTCGAGAACGCGGATCGCCCCTTAGTTAAGGACGAGTCCACCCGCGATGGGGTCGAAAGCTGGATTCGTGACGAGTCCAGAAGGCACAGGCCGCTGGATGAGGCGTTCTGGCGCGATCGCAACTCTCGCCAGAGGCTGGAGCTCACGAGGTACTCGTCCGAGGGCAGCGGCGACTGGGGTGTTCTCCAGTTCGCAAAATGGATCGTCGACGAAGGTGCAGCTGGACTCGTAGGCAATGCTGCCTTTGCCGCCGTTGTCCTTGTCGCACAGAGACTGTCGGCCAAACGCCGCGCTGCCGAGAGTGGGGCGCTGTCGGCGGACCAGGGCAAGTCCCAGCCCGTGGAACTGCAGACTTTGGACATTGAAGTACCTCCAGGAGCGCCTCCTGTCATCCAGGCCGATGACACCGATACCCAGGACGACGCCGATACGCCCCCGAATTCAAAACCGGACGTGGGTTAGCCGATCGGTGGTCAACCCTAGGATTGACCACTGTCTGAATGGTGATCGGCCGCTTCGCCCAGACTGTGCGTGCCGAGAAGTACGTCCGTCGAGGTCGCGGGCCTGGCGTGTGGCTGGCGGTCGTCGGGCATGATCGTGCTCCGTGCTGGTCCGCTTCGCTTACCTTGTCGTCACTCACGCGTTCGCCGCGTTGCGGCTGCTGCCACTGACTGACCGCGAGAAGGACGTCGAGATTCTCGCTCTTCGTCACCAACTCACCGTCTTGCAACGACAATTCGGCGACCGACGTCCACAACTTCGGCCTGAGGACAGGGCGTTCCTCGCCGCGCTCCTGACGCCACTGGCCCGCGCAACTCTGCGCCGACTCCGACTTTTGGTCAGCCCGGACACGGTGTTGCGGTGGCATCGTGACCTGGTGAAGCGTCGCCACGCCCAGGCGAGTCGGCGTCGAAGGCCTGGGCGTCCGCGGACCGTGGCATCGGTCCGCCGGCTTGTTCTGCGTCTGGCGGCGGAGAACTCCTCGTGGGGTTATCGGCGCATTCACGGAGAACTCGCTCTCCTTGGTGTCACGGTCGCTGCTTCGACGGTGTGGGAGATCCTCAACGCTGCTGGTGTCGACCCGGCGCCACAGCGAGCGACCGTGACATGGGCTGAGTTCCTGCGTATCCAGGCCGAGGTGGTCCTGGCGACGGATTTCATCGAGACCGTCACGCTCACCGGCGCACGCTAGTACATCCTCGCCGCTGTCCACCACGTCGGTAGGCGTGTGCGCATTCTCGGCTCCACCGCGCACCCCACACACGCGTGGGTGACACAGGCAGTCCGAAATCTTCTGATGGATCTCGAGGACGCCGACATCCGCACACGAGTCAGGTTTCTCATCCGTGATCGTTACGGTAAGTACCCCGCACTAGTCGACGACATCCTCGGCGGCGCCGGGATCACGACGATCCTGACCGGCGTCCCGGTGCCCCGCATGAACGCGATCATGGAACGCTGGGTCAAGACACTGCGCGGCGAGCTCTTGGACCGCACACTGATCTGGAACGAGGCCATCTCCGGCACGCGCTGCGCGAGTACGAGCGGCACTACAACCAGCACCGCACCCACCGATCCCTCGCCGCCGCAGCACCCTTGCGAGCCCGACCCCAACCCCTCGGGCCTGACCGGATCGAACGCCTCGAGGTACTCCGACGAGACCGTCTCGGCGGTGTCCTCCAAGAGTATCGACATGCCGCTTGACCTGTGCGGACGTAATTTTCGGCACGCACACGTTCACATAGACGACGAATCTGACAGTTAGCTCTCGTGATGATCGAACATTGCGACGTCGAGGCACAGGCGGCATAAACCAGCGATCCCGCGGGACCTGCTCGTCGAGGGAATTCCTTATCCAGCAAGCGCGAGACCGGTCAGGACGCTCGGCGCTTCGCGCGTACCGCCGTCGCCACGCCCCACCGCGCCCCGTACACGAGGCCGGGCAGCAGCCGGCGGAACCGCAGATGGATCTCTCCCGCCCGGTCCACGGCGTGGTGCGTTCCGGTCGGCTCCACATCGGACCGCAGCACGCCGTCGAACGCCCGCACCAAGCGCTTGCGGTCGTGTTCGAAGCGCACGCGCAGGTCGAACAGCTCGCACGGCCGTTCGGGCACGTGCAGTACGTACGGGTGCATGGCATCGCGGTGCGACAGCCGGTACCGCAACGCGAAGTCGTGTGTGACGCCGCGGGCCAGCGGTTCGGCGGGCAGGAGGGTGAAGCCCGGCCGGTCGGCGTCGGAGCGGTCGCGCAGGGTGCCGCCGTAGAGCAGGTGCACGTCGACGTCGCGGCGGCGCACCGGGAAGACCGAGGCGAAGTCCAGCGCCTCGACGCCGTCCTGGTCCATCACGACCTGGTAGCGCTCGATCACCTCCGGCTGTCCCTGGTCGAGTACGACGGCGACGCTCAGTTCCGCGGTGTGCCAGCTGCCGTCGGTGCGCGGGGATGTCGTGGCCGCGAGTTCGGCGAGTTGGTGTACGGCCTCGTCTATGCGGCGGCGCACGGTGCGGGAGTCGCGGTCGATCCGCGCAGCCACCCACGTCACGCGCTCCTGGTACAGCGGCTGGCGGACGTCGGGGATGAGGCCGAACGCCGCCCGCGTCGCGAACTGGAACTCTTCGGGCAGCTGCTCGACGAGTTCGGTAAGCCTGGTGACGAGCTTCTGCTTCGCCGCCACCGACCCGTCCGCGCTCGTGATCCCGCAGGCGGCAGCGAGCGACGGGCCGATGCGGTCCACGATCCGTCCCGCGTGCACACCCCGTCCCTTGCGCAGCGTCTTCAGCTCGCTGACCAGGTTCGTCAGCATCTGACCTCCTCCCGGCCTGATGGCGGTACCGAGCCGAATGCCAGGGTATTGGGTATCGGTGCTGATGGCCGTACGCGAGAAGCCTTGCTCCGTGGGTAACGCGAGCACTCAGCATCCCGCGCACGGCCTTCTCAGTGGTGCGCGACAACACGATCAGGTTGCTAGCGCGGCGGCCTGAGTCAGACGGCTCGTGACAGTACGATCCGCCTCGCGTTGTACGCGATCAGAATGCTCGCGCAGGCAGCGGCGAGCGACACCTCCAGCGCGTAACCGCGGGTCGTCAAGAACGCTGCGAACACCTGGATGGTGATCACGATGACGACTGGAGAGTCAGCGAGCCAATGCCGCCGACCTGGCAGGTGTACGTCTGGCGTGCAGGCTCGATTCCTGCCGGACTGATCCATCGTCGCAGACCTCTCATCTTCTTGGCCCAGGCGGGTTATGAGTGTTCAGACAAGCTGTGGCAGGAGTGACAGCTCCAGCCACCTGAACGCCACGAGTGTGCACGGGTTCGAGATCATGCGGTAGCCCCGCTACCCTCTGTAGTCGGCTCAAACGGGGCAAGGGGCCCACCGACTGTCATCGGAGGCCCCTTGAGTGAAACCCCGCCTGGACCAACAGGTCGCGGTTTCGGAGGCGAGCCAGCAAGCTCAACCTCGGAACTCAGGGTAAGGCCGCCCTGAACGCAGGCCATGGAGCCGCGAAAGAGTGTCCACTTCTTGTCCAGATCGTGTCCACTTTTCAGAAGTGGACATGCCGCGTCGATGTTCGCCCTGGCCAGGCGGCATGCCGGGGATTGAAGGCATTTTCTTCGATGCCGCCGACTTGGACGGTTTCGAGAGGTGCCCGCCACGTGTCGGCCGCGCAGTGGCTGAAGGGTCAGGTTACGCACCAATGGGTCAGCGCGGTATGCGTGTTTAGGAGGTGTGGTTGTCGATTGTCGAGAGCTCAAGGAGCTGGAGTAGCAAAAATGATCTTGCGTCAGGGGATCCGGGGTCACGCAAAGTAGTTTCGGATCATGATCAATTGCGGGCGTTGGACCTTGGTGTCACATGGAATTTCGGTCCACTTCAACGCTGTCTGCCGTGCAGTGCCTGGGCATCCCGAAGGTGGTGATGAGTCGCAACCTGGTGCAGGTGCTAGTTGGTCATCATGCGCGCCGCGAGTCGCGGCGGTACCAAGCGGAACGCCGCGTCACGGGTGAATCCGCGGAGGCCCCTGAGGGTGGACATCAGGCGGGTTCCCCACGCCTTGCTCGCCGCCCTGCTCGTGCCCCTAGCCCTCGCGACGCTGCGCCGGCTCCGGCTGCTGGTCAGCCCGGACACGGTGCTGAGGTGGCATCGCGATCTGATCAAGCGCCGCCATGCCCGCACGAGCGCGAACCGAGGGCCCGGACGTCCGCGCACTGTCGCTTCGATCCGCCGGCTAGTCCTGCGCCTGGCAAACGAGAACCCCTCGTGGGGCTATCGACGCATCCACGGCGAACTCGCGCTCTTGGGTATCGTGATCGCCGCTTCCGCGGTGTGGGAGATCCTCAAGACCGCCGGCATCGATTCCGCCCTACGGCGCACGACCGTTACGTGGGCGGACTTCTTGCGCTCGCAGGCTGAGGCGATCTTGGCGGTGGACTTCATCGAGGCGGTCACGCTGACCGGTCAGCGCCAGTACATTCTCGCCGCCATCCACCACGCTAGCCGACATGTGCGCATCCTCGGCGCCACCGCACACCCCACCCATGCCTGGGTTACCCAGGCCATCCGCAACCTGCTCATAGACCTCGAGGATGCTGGACATCTCGCGCGAATCAGATTCCTCATTCGGGACCGGGACGCCAAGTACCCCGCGTTGATCGACGAGATCCTCGGCTCCGCGGGAATCACTACGGTGCAGACCGGTGTCCGAGTGCCCCGTATGAACTCCATCATCGAACGCTGGGTCAAGACCCTTCGCGCTGAACTGGTGGACCGCACGCTGATCTGGAACCAGACCCACCTACGCCACGTGTTGCGCGAGTACGAGCGGCATTACAACGAGCACCGAACCCACCGATCACTCGCCGCCCAAGCACCCTTGAGAGTCCGCCCCGAGCCTCTCGGACCCGATCAGATGGAACGCCTCGCCATCGATAGACGGGACCGTCTCGGCGGAGTCATCCACGAGTATCACCATGCCGCTTGATCTGCATGGACGTAGTTTTCGGCACGCACAGTGGCACCCGGACGGCTTCATAGCCGCTCCCCAGCGCGGAGGGCGACTGGTACAGGATAGTTAACTACCGCACGCGCGGGGAGAACTTGATGCCGTTGCGCATCGCGCCCGCGTCACCCGGACCACCCCCGCACGCGCGGGGAGAACTTCCCGTAGGGGTCGGCGTCGAGGTAGGGGCCGGGACCACCCCCGAACGCGCGGGGGAGAACACGATCAACACGGACGCGTCCGCCTCGTCGCTGGGACCACCCCCGCACGCGCGGAGAGAACGATGGCGCGAGCGCGCTTCGCGGCGGTGGACTGGGGACCACCCCCCGTACGCGCGGGGAGAACGCGCTGGTGTGGATGGCGGGCAGCGTGCTCGCGGGACCACCCCCGCACGCGCAGGGAGAACACCGACAAGGACAACCCGCTGGCGCACAACATCGGACCACCCCGCACGCGCGGGGAGAACCGTAAGACGGTGCAGGGCCGGTTCTTCGCCGGGGGACCACCCCCGCACGCGCGGGGAGAACTGCGACGTGCCTTGTGACCTGCACGCCGGCGAGGGACCACCCCCGCACGCGCGGGGAGAACTCGGGAGAGGGGCACGAGCCCGGCCACGCCGTGGGACCACCCCCGCACGCGCGGGGAGAACTGGCCTGCTGGGGTTCCGACGCCGCGCTCTACGGGACCACCCCCGCACGCGCGGGGAGAACTCGACCAGTGCCTGCCACTGACCAGGCGTGCGCGGACCACCCCCGCACGCGCGGGGAGAACGTGCCGTCATAGTGACCGCGCGTGTACGTCACGGGACCACCCCCGCACGCGCGGGGAGAACACCCCGGACGGGCACGGGGGAGCGGTCTACCGCGGACCACCCCCGCACGCGCGGGGAGAACACAACGTTCAACTCCCCCAGGTACTCGCGGATGGGACCACCCCCGCACGCGCGGGGAGAACAACCCGTCCGTCGAGGCCTCGACCGCGGGCTACGGACCACCCCCGCACGCGCGGGGAGAACGCGATCCAGTCCGTGATGACCCGGCTGCAGGCGGGACCACCCCCGCACGCGCGGGGAGAACCGATGTTGTTGCGCTTGCGCGCCTCGTCGGTGACGGACCACCCCTGCACGCGCGGGGAGAACACCCTCGTGACCTACGACGAAATCCAGGTCTGGGGACCACCCCCGCACGCGCGGGGAGAACCAGGCGGTGTCCAACGGCGAGACCGACCGGGCCGGACCACCCCCGCACGCGCGGGGAGAACTCCACATCGGACCTGTGTGCGTTGTGCTGGTTGGGACCACCTCTGCACGCGCGGGGAGTATCTCGCCGACTCGATCTTCGGCAAGGTGGCCGCGGGACCACCCCCGCACGCGCGGGGAGCACCGGCGCTGGTACGGGGTGTGCAGCTTCTTCGAGGGACCACCCCCGCACGCGCGGGGAGCACGGCATAGCCCGCCTTGGCGGTGGTGCGCACCGACGGACCACCTCCGCACGCGCGGGGAGCACCGACTTGGGATGAGCCGGTCTTGTCGATGACCGGGACCACCCCCGCACGCGCGGGGAGCACACTTCTTGACCAGCGCGTTTGTCTAGGTTGAGTACGTTTTTGATTCAGTTGGACAAGTCAACGGCGCCCATAGCGTCTTCGTTTTCCGGCGTTGCTCCACCCCTGGCGGCGCGGCTCGGTCGGCTCGCTGTCGGGGGCTGCGTCGGAAGCGGGACGCAGCATGAGGCTGAGCCCTTCGAAGTCGACTGGTTCCCAGTTGCGGTCGTGGACCTGGAACGCGAGTCCCTGCTCGTTGTCGGCCGCGTGAACCATGATTGCTCGCCCGGTGCTCACCATCTCGACGACGCGGATCCACATGAGCGCCCGGACTCGCGCGGTCACCTTGCCGACGAAGACACCAGGCCAGATTTCCAGCAGCCACCGAGTGAGATGGCCGCGTAGACCCACGAGGCACGCGGCGACAACGATGACGGTCATTCGTCATCTTCTCCATAGGAAGTACCGCCGGCGACGGTGCGTCCCTTGGTGTCCCAGAGGTTCACCACATCGACCTCATCGAAGGCCTCTGGTCCATACTCGATGAGTTCTTCCACGTCTTCGCGCAGGAGCGTACGGATGTCGCGGACGCACGTGTCGAGGAAGGCGCCGCCGCGCATATGGTCGCGTACTGCTCGGCGGGTCTCGGCTACCACCATGTCACAGGCACTCTGTGGCCTCTCACCGACGACGTCGCCCGGTCATGGCCAAACCTTCCTGGACGGTCTCGCAGGATTGCGACCTGATGCGGACCAGGCACCGTATGCACTGTGTGCGGCTCACTCCCAGCGTGCGCGGAGAGACGAGGAGCTGGCGCGTTGGTCTCCAGCATCTGGGACCACCTCCGCGCAGGGAAGACGCACGCCCGGCCGTGCTAACCGCCACCGAGGTGGGACCACCCCCGCATGTGCGGGGAAGGCACGGTGAGCTGGGCGGCGACGTCGTCGTAGTTGGGACCACCTCCGCGTGTGCGGGGAAGCCATGAAGCAGATCGCCGCCACGAACCCAGACTGGGGGCCACCCCCGCGTGCACGAGGAAGACCGGATCATCAACAAGGCCGACATCGGCACCCTGGGACCACCCCCGCGTGCGCGGGGAAGACCTCACCTCTCACCTCACCCTGCTGGACATGTTGGGACCATCCCCGCGTGGGCGGGGACGACAGCCGGGCCAAGCCCTTCTAGGGATTCAGTCAGGGACCATCCCACGTGCGCGGGGAGAATGCGCAAGGCCAGTACCTGAGTTAGCTGCGCCAGCGACCACCCCTGCACACGCGGGAGGACCTGCGGTTCAACGCGCGGCCGACATCGGTGACGGGACCACCCCGCACGCGCGGCGAGAACAAGGGCAACATCATCGCGGGATGCAACCCGGCGGGACCATCCCCTTATGTGCGGGGAGAACGGCCAGGCGAGGGCTTGCCGCGGCCCCATGCGCGAACCGTCCCCGCACGCGCGGGAGAACGACCCGCGAACCTCTACGGCCCTAGGTCAGGCGAGACCACCCCAGCACGTGCGGGAGAACCAGCCGATCGACCAGCGGGTCGCGCTCGAGCTGGGGCCACCTCCGCACACGCGGAGAGAACAACCTGCAGTGCGTCGTAGTCTGGCAAGACGCCGGATCACCCCCGCAGGCGTGGGTCGACGTCATAGGTTCGCCGTTCGCCAGCCACGACCTTGGGGTCACGCCCGCATCTGTGCAGGCAGGCTACATGAGCACTATCAGCGGAGGATGGCTGAGACCGCTCCGCCCGTGCGGCTCGGCAGCACGTTCCGCCCGGTCACCCCATCCAAGCCCTGAGAGTTGACCTTAATTTGTCATTTAATTATTAAAGGTCGGCCACGCAGGTGTCAGCTGGTGCTTGCCTCCACCTTAGGTTGAGGCTGATTCGCGTCTGCGTATTTATGCACTTCCGGGCGTTGTGGTCGAGCACACGCTGAACCTGAGGTAAGTCAAGGTTATCTACAGGTCAGTAGGTTCTGTGGCGATCGGGTGATTCCTTGCTTGAATGGAGTAGGGTGTCCAAGTCTCGCTTTGAAGTTCCCTTGTGATCTGTTCTCATGTCTGCTCTTGATTGCTGTCGGGTGGACGGCTCGAGCTGTGGTGGAGTGTTGTGATCAGGGCAGGATCCAAGCCGTCGTTGTGGGCGCCATGGGGGAAATCTGCAGGTAGAGCCATCCCTCACCCGCTTGTGTGTCACATCGTCGACACAGCGGTGATGGCGTCGCGGTTGTTTGCGCTGGTGCTTGGTCCGCGCTGCCGCAATGAGCTGGAGACCGCGTTCTCGGCGGTGGGTGACGTGAAGGTGTGGGTCAGTCTGCTCTGCGGGCTGCACGACCTGGGGAAATATTCCCCCACGTTCCAGGGGCTGAACGCCGACCTCGCGGAACAACGCCTCGGTGAGATGGCCGCGGTTGACGTGCGGCGAGTGCGGCGGAAGTCGGGTCTACCGCGACTGGACACTCCGCATGGACTCCTGACTGCCCTGCACATGAAGGAACTGCTTATCTCCTGGGGAGTGGAAGCCCGCACCGCCGAACGAATTGCGGTGGTGCTGGGTGGCCACCACGGGTATTTCCCCACCGGGCAGGAGCTCGAGCAAGCCCGGGCCCAGGTCAACAACCACGGCGACGAGCGGTGGAGTGCCTGGCGGGACGACCTGGTCGATGCCGTGATCAACGCGCTCGGGTTGCCGGATCCGTGCACCCTGCCCTGGAGCCAGGTGCGCCTGAGTTCGGCCGGGGCTGTTGCTCTTGCCGGGTTGACCACCGTCAGCGACTGGATCGCCTCGGACGAGCGCAACTATCGGTCACCTGAATCCGAAGGCGACCTCGTCGACTACCTGCGTGTGGCGGAGACCTTTGCGGACGATGCCGTTGCCCAGCTGGATCTGCAACCGTGGACGCCACCGCAGGACACTAGCTTCGCCGGTCTCTTCGCCGCCGAGACGCCACGTCCGGTCCAGGCGGTAGTCGAGAGGATGCTTCGAGGGCACACGGACCCGGCGATGCTGGTAGTGGAAGCGCCAACCGGCGAGGGCAAGTCGAAAGCGGCGCTGCAGGCGGTCGCGACCCTCGTGCGCGGCCTCGGGCTTGCCGGCGCTTACGTAGGGATGCCGACGCAGGCGACGAGCCATCAGATGCTCGGTGAGTTCGAGACGATGCTCGCTCACATTGGCGACACCTCGGCAGTGCGACTGATCCACTCCAACGCCAAGGAGTTCCTGGCCAGCAGGGCCCCGATGCCCACCGATGTTGGAAGCGATGACCTCGACGACTGTGACGTTGCTGCCCAAGAGTGGTTCACCTGCAAGAAGAGCCTCCTCTCACCCCTCGGAGTGGGCACGGTCGACCAAGCGCTGAAGGGAGCGATCCGATCGGGACACGTGTTCGTCCGGCTGGCAGCGCTGTCGAACAAGGTCGTGGTAGTCGACGAGGTGCACGCCTACGACACCTATATGTCGGTCCTGCTCGATCGGTTGCTCATGTGGTTGGGGCACATGGGAATCTCGGTTCTGTTGTTGTCGGCGACGCTGCCTTCGCGCCGGCGAGAAGAGCTGACCGCGGCATGGCGGGCAGGAGTGCAAAACTGCGTGCCTCAGGATGTGCCGCCATTGCCCGCTTCGACCGTGTACCCGCGGATCAGTCTGGTCGACAGCGACACGAGCACGGTCGAAGGCGCCGAGGTGTCCGCGTTGAACCACGATCGCAGGGCGAGCCTCGAACGGGTCGAGGACCAGGACGTCGTGCAATGGGCGCTTGCTCACGCGGTAGCGGGAAAGTGCGTTGCTGTCGTGCACAATCTCGTCAACCGGGCCAAGGAGACCAGCGACGCGCTGGCCAACAGGATCGCGGAGCTTCCCGAACAGAAGCGACCCAGGCTGATCACGATCACCGGTCAGCTGGCCGCCGGGCATCGCAGAGCCGTGGAAGCCGATCTTCGAGCCGAGTTCGGACCTGACGGCACCCGATCGTCGGCGATCGTCGTGGGAACCCAGGTCCTCGAGCAGAGCCTCGACCTGGACTTTGACGCGATGCTCACCGACCTGGCCTCGATCGATGCCCTGATCCAACGTGCCGGACGCGTACATCGCCATAGCCGAGAGAGACGGGGCGTGCTCACCCTGGCCATTACCGGTGTTGTGGAAACGGCCTCCGGGCCAGTGTTCCCGGCCTACACCACCAATGTTTACGCGCCGATGGTGTTGCTGCGGACGTGGGCGTTGTTGCGACACAAGGAGGAGCTGCGTTCGCCCGAGGAGGTTCCGGTGCTCATCGACGCGGTGTACGGACCAGCCGAGGCGATCGAATGCCCGTCGGGCTGGGAACAAGCCTGGGGTCACGCGGCTGAGCGGCTGCGCCGCTCCCTCGACAAGGACAAGCATGACGCTCAACTGATGTATCTGCCGTTGCCGGTGGCAACACACCGGCTCGCCGATTTGACCACCCGTCCGCAGAACCCGAGCAAGACCCGAAAGAGCCGCCGCCGATGAATCTCGACGATGAGCCACGTGAGCTGCTGGTAGACGTCGTGCTGCTGAACGGCACCAACGACGACCGTGTTGTGGCGGTGTGCGGAGACCGCCCCGTCCTGCTGACCTCACCTGATCCCTTGCCAGAAAACACTCTTCGCGAACTGCTTGATTCGCGTACGACTTTGACGGCGTACGTGGGCGTGCCGGTCGAAGTCGTCCGGGCGTTGCGGGAAACGGCAGTGCCGCACGCGTTCGAACAGTCGCCGTGGCTGCGGCGGCATCGAGCTCTGGTCTTCGCCGGCGGTCGGTGCTCAGTTGGCGACCACGTCCTTGCTTATGACGAGAGGATCGGCGTGTACGCCGAGGAAGCACTGTGATCTCAACCCGACCCGCCTCCTACGATCTGCGCATTCAATCCTGGCTGCCCGTGGTCGACCGCGACGGCAACCACGAGTTCGTCAGCCTGGTGCGACTTGTTCTCAGGGCGCACCGCATCCGTCGCATCGTCGGCGACACGCCTTCGATGACCGCCGCGTTGCATCGGCTGGTGCTGGCGCTGCTCCACCGAGTCTATGGACCTTCCTCGGAAGAGGAATGGGCGCGGTTGTGGGAACTGCCGAGCTTGCCGTCCGCTCCGTTGGTCAGGTACCTGCGCGGCCAGGGAAGCCGCTTTGACCTCTTCGACGTCCAGCATCCTTTTCTGCAGTGCACAGGTCTGGCCAAGCTGGCACCCGCCACTGCGGCCAAGCTCGTCCCGTATCGGTCTGTCGGCAACAACGTCACCCTGTTCGACAAGACGATCGACACCGATCAGGTTCAGCTCACACCCGCCGAGGCGGCTCGCTGGCTGGTCACCCTGCAATCGTTCGATCCCGGTGGCACGAAGACGCCGTTCGAGAAGGACAAGTCCTCCCAGCGCGCACTGTGCGCGTGGCTCGGAGTGGTGCTCGTGGAGGGCGAGACGCTCAAAGAGACCCTGCTGCTGAATATGCCGACCTATCGGCCCGAACATGAGCTGCCGGCGCCCAGCACGCCTGACGACGGCCCGATCTGGGAGCAGGAGGCTCCGCTTTCGCCGCTGCCGGATAAGCGAGTGCCGCGGGGATGGACGGATCTGCTGACGTGGCCTGCTCGACGCGTCCTGTTGTCCACGCAGCGAACCGGCGAGGGATTGGTCGTAGACGGCGTCATCATCACGCCGGGTTCGCGACTCGACACCGAGCACGTCCAGGTGGAGCTGATGGCGGCGTTCCGCAAACCTTCCGGCCCGAAGGGGCAACCGAAGCGGGACGCGCCGATGCTGCCGGTGCGGCTGCATCCGGTGCGGGGAGTGTGGCGGCACAGCGTGGAGCTGCTGATGACCAACCTCTGGGAAGAGGGGAAAACCAGGCAACGGCCGCGCACCTTGGAGCAGATCTCCGAACTCGCCGAGCACGGACACATTCCGGCCGGCGCGGTCTACACGCTGCGTGTGTTCGATCAGAAGCTGGATTCGAAGGGCACGGTGGTGGAGGCCTGGCTCGAGGAAGTTGTCCCCGCGCCGGTCGCTGTATTGCGTTCCAAGGACAAGACGCTTGGAGCGCTGCTGGGGTGCGCGATCGCGTATGCGGACAGCGTCGGAGCCGCTCTGCGTCACATGCAACGCAACTACCGCGTCGAGAAACAGGGCAACCGGGAGAACAAGCGTCTGACGCCCACCTGGAGCCTCGACATCGAGTACTGGCCGAAGCTGGCGCGGCCGTTCGCCACCTATCTCGAGGAGATCGCCCGAACCTACGAGGGGGGCGAATCCCTGGCGGACGCGACGGAGGTGTGGCAGAAGGCTGTCGCCGTCGTTGCGCTACGCGCCACAGATCGTTGGGCTGAGGGCTCTCCAGCGGAGGGGCGCGATCTCCTCCTCACAGGGAAGCACCAAGGCCAGTTCCTCGGGCGCCTCAGCGAGCTGACGCGCGTCTTCCACGCCGAGGCCGCTGCCTACATCGTCACGAAAGGAGCCGCGTGACCACATCGATCATCGAGCGGCGCCGGGAGTTCACTGCTCACCTTTACCGACTGAACAGTGCGTTGTCGTCTCCGGTGTCCCATCGAGTGTCGGAGGCCCGGCAGGTTCTGGCGAGGTTGCGACGCAGCTTCGCCGGTGCCCGGCAGCAGGCCGAGGCCTATGATTTCGTCTTCGCCCACAACCCGCCCGAGTCGGAGCAAGAAATCTGGCTGCTCGTAGCGGGACTGTTCGCCCTGCACCCGCAACCGCGAAGGAATGCGCGCTCGCTCGGCGCTTCCATGGGGAAGCTCGCGTCGACGCGAGGTGAATCGGTGACGCGCCGGTTCACTCAGCTGATCGCCCGCGACCGCGCTGCCTTGGCTCACCAACTGCGCCAGGTGATCCGCCTGCTCGACACCGAGAAGGTGCCGGTCGACTACGACCAACTGCTCGCGGACCTCATCGTACTTCTCGGTGATGACTATCGAGGCGACGAAGCCCAGCGAATCCGGCTCCGATGGGCACGCGAGTTCCACTACCGCCCAGGAGTACGTGAGTCCACGAAGGACTCGTCAACGCCCACCGACACCAACTGACACAGCGGAGACCCTCCAGTGATCATTGAACTACACCTGCTCCAGTCCTTCCCCGTCAGCAACCTCAACCGCGACGACGTCGGTCAGCCCAAGACCGCCACGTTCGGCGGCCACACCCGTGGGCGGGTCTCCAGCCAGTGCTTCAAGCGCGCTACTCGCCAACTGTTCAACGACTACGGTCTCGAGAAGTCCGAAACCGCCATCCGCACCAAGCGGCTGCTCGATCACGCCGCTGCGGCCCTGGCCGAGAACGGACGTGACGCGGAGCTCGTGACTCAGGTCGTCACCGCCGGCCTGCGGCAACTCGGCTTTGGTGTGGACGAGAACACAAGGCTCACGGAGTACCTGCTCTTCGTCGGGCGGCACGCCATCGACCACTTGACGACCTACTGCGACGACAACTGGGACGCCCTGCACGCTATCGCAGCCCGGAACAAGGCCGCCGCAGACAAGGCCAAAGGCAGCTCGGCGGAGAACGGCGAATCGAAGAAGGGAGGTAAGGGCGGAAAGGTCACCAAGCCGGACAAGGCGGCCGTCGAGCAGGCGCGCCGCATCCTCGATGCCGGCCGCGTCGCCGATGTCGCGCTCTTCGGGCGGATGATCGCCGACAACAAGGATTTCAGCGTCGAGGCCGCGTCCCAGGTGGCGCACGCCATCAGCACCCACGCCGTGGTCAACGAGTTCGACTTCTACACCGCGGTCGACGACCTCAAGTCACGAGGCGAGTCTGGCGCCGACATGATCGGCACCATCGACTTCAACTCCGCCTGCTACTACCGCTACGCCAACCTCGACCTCAACCAGCTGGCCATAAACCTCTCCGGCGACGAGGACTTGGTCCGTCGCACCGCGCGTGCCTGGCTGTTCTCCTTCATCCACGCCATGCCGACCGGTGCTCAGAACTCCATGGCGGCCCGCACGATGCCTGAAACGCTTCTGGGCGTAGTCCGCTTCCGGGGCGCCTGGAACCTCGCCAACGCGTTCCAGGCCCCCGTCGTCGACGCCGATATCATGGCCGCCTCCACCGCGCGTCTCACCCAGCACTTTCACCGGCTACGTGGCTTCTACGGCAACAACGACCTCCGCGCAGTTGCCGCGGCCTCGATCACCGCTGAACTGCCGCACCTCGACGACGGCGACATCGTCGCCAGCATCGACGCCTTCACCGACCGAATTCTCGCCGGGGCAACGGCCTGACCATGGCGACGTCACTGGCCCTGTGTTTCGACGCACCCATGCAATCCTGGGGAATCCGCTCACGGGGCGTCATCCGAGACACCACGTCGGAGCCCACCAAGTCCGGCGTTGTCGGACTGATCGCCGCCGCTCTCGGTATTTCGAGGGAGGATGATCACGCCATCGCGGAGCTCGCGCGGCTTCGACTCGCTGTACGGGTCGACCGGGAAGGCATCCTCGAACGTGACTTCCACACCACCCAGAACGTCCCCACCACAAAGGGCACGGGACACCGCACGGTCGTCAGCGAGCGCTACTACCTGGCCGACGCACTGTTTCTCGTCGTGCTTCAAGGCGACGAGCACACGCTGTCCCGCATCGCTGCCGCAGTTGACCGTCCACATTGGCCGATCTTCCTCGGTAGACGAGCGTTCGTGCCGGCAAGGCCACTGCTTCCGCGCAATGGAGGGCCAATTGCCTGCACTGCGGAAGAACTGCTCGCGCGCCACTCGTGGCTGGAGACATCGAAGTCCGTGCGGGACCTTGAACTGGCGAAAGGCGAACGTGTCGCGTTGCGCACTGTCGTCGACTGCACAGCAAGTACCGAGCGCGCCGAAGTCCGCCACGACCACCCCGTCAGCCTCGCCGAAGGCCGACGCCGATTCGCCACCCGGACCGTGCTCGTCGAGCAAGTCAGCCTGAACTACAGCATGATCACCACCGGAGACTTCTCGTGTTCCTGAGCAAACTCACCATCAACGTGCGATCCCGCGAGTTCCGCCGTGACTACGCCAACGTCCACGACATGCACCGCACCATCATGAGCGCCTATCCCGACGTCAGCGGTGAGACGCCTGCCCGGCTCGAGCACAAGATCCTCTGGCGCCTGGACGCGACCCAATACGGATTCACCCAGTACGTCCAGAGCCACACAGAGCCGGACTGGAGCCGACTGCCGGCCGGACACCTCATGACACCGGCCGAGGTACGACCGTTCACACCGGTGATCGAGGCAATCGCTCCCGGCCGGAAGTTCTCGTTCCGCCTGCTCGCGAACCCGACCCGCAGCGCCCGAGTCGAGAACGGCCAGGACGTCCGCAAGCGCCGTGCGCACACGACACCCGAAGCGCAGATCGAGTGGCTCGTCAACCGGGGCGAGCGCGACGGCTTCGTCATTCCCACCGCGCGCCGCGGCGAGCCCGACGTCGCACCATCGCCAGTTCCCACGCTGATCGGCCAGAAAAGGGATCAGGGCAAGATCACGGTGGTGCCGG
Source organism: Lentzea sp. CA-135723 (assembly GCF_050936595.1). Lineage (NCBI taxonomy): Bacteria > Bacillati > Actinomycetota > Actinomycetes > Pseudonocardiales > Pseudonocardiaceae > Lentzea > Lentzea sp. CA-135723. The sequence continues at coordinate 787,187 of NZ_JBNJMK010000002.1, forward strand.
TTCGCTTCGATGGACACCTGATCGTCACTGATACCAAGGCGTTCACCGATGCGGTGATCAACGGCGTGGGACGGGCCAAGGCGTATGGGTGCGGCCTGATCAGCCTCGCACCACCCCGCACCGATAGGTGAGCGAACAACTTCCGACTTTGGGCGGCCGCCGCGGCGAAGATATTCATGGTCGCGATAACGGACAGCCCTTGAGCGGGCGGTCCGTTATCGCGACGGGGTCAAGATGTATTGCTCGACCGGAGCTCACGGCCACACCGCCGCCCGAACCGGACGTCTGAGCCCCTGATGCGGCAGATTGTGGTCCTGCGCTGGCGGAACCGGCCTTGATCCGATCCAGATCGCTGGCCGTGTGGGCCTGGCCGCCTCGACCGCGGACCTGACCATTCTGCAGTCAAGTTCATCCAGGCGAACCTCAACAACACCCGATTGACCTGAGGCTCTTCACACGGTCACCGTAACTGTGCGGACCGTCCATCCATTGTCAGTAGCGGACGTTCCTCGATCAGCAGGCCTGTGCGACGTTGTCTGACTGGTCGCGGACCATCCCCTGGTGTGCCGGGAAGACGAAATCGCCACCCTCACTTTGACCGTGGACCTGGGACCCACGCGTGCGCGCGGAAGACACCTCAATACCAGGGTTTCCGCCCGCACCGGCAGGACCGCCCCGCGTGGGTGGGGAGGACGACCGCTACGGCGAGGCCATCGAGTATGACCTGAGATCACCCCCGCGTGCGCGGGGAAGACGGGCCGTCCAACCAGATGTGTGCGGTCGTGCACGGGCCATCCCCGCGTGGGCAGGGAAGACTGACTGGCCAGGTAAGAGCCGACGTACTCCGGGGGACCACCCCGCGTGCGCGGGGAAGACGGGCCTGCGGCCGCCGACAGCCGCATGGACAGGGGACCACCCCACGTGTGCGGGCACGCCGTTCTGGGCGTTGATGTCCCAGTCGGGAGCACCCCCGCGTGCGCGGGGAGAAAGTTATGACCACAGCGTCCAGCACGGACTACCAGGGAGCACCTCCGCGTGCGCCGGGAGAACTTCGGCAGGGTACGTGGCATGCGGATCGCCAGCGGAGCACTCCCGCGTGCGCGGGCATAACACCCGCTCGATCACCTCGGACGAGCCGTCGAAGGAAGCACCTCCGCGTGCGCGGGGAGAACGTGCGCTCGTCCTGCCACCTCCTGATCACGTCGGGAGCACCCCCGCGTGCGCAGGGAGAATACCGCCGAACTCATGAACACCGGCGGGGTGCAACGAGCCAGGACTCACCACGCGGGGAAGACTTGCCGCTACCGATGTCGCCGATGACCGCGACAGGACCACCCCGTACGCGCGGGGAAGTCGATGCGGATATCGTCGCGGACGCCCTCAGAGAGGGAGCACTTCCACGTGCGGGGAAAGACGTCGTGCCCAGCACGCCGGACTTTCGCCCGAACGGACCGTCCTCGCGTGCGCGGGGAAGACACGAGTTGCTCGTCTGGGAACAGGTAGACCGGAGGATCACCTCTGCGTACGCGAGGACGACCCGAAGCCTGGCTCGCCCCTATAGCCGTTCTCGGGACCACCCCCGTATCCGCGGCGACGACTGGCTGCGTGACCACCGCGACCTGCATCTGACCGGACAACCCCAGGTAGGCGGAGACGACTTGTGCTAGTCAGCTCGGAGCATTCGCTTGTCCGGACCATCCTCCCCGCGTGCGCGGGGAGGATGGCTTCTACCTTGGTAAGGAAGAGCCCGAGCTGGGACCAACCCCGCGTACGCGGGGACGACGCGGCGAGTACCGACTCGGTGTACTTGGTGCCAGGACCACCTCTGCGTGCGCAGGAAAGATGACCCCGAAGGCAGCACGAACCGCTGTTTGATGGGACCACCCCGCGTGCGCGGGGAGAACTGCTTGAGGTAGCGGTCAAGCAACATCGACACGGGACCACCTCGCGTGCGCGGGGAAGACAACGCGATGAACGCCGTCGACGACGCGCAGGCGGGACCACCCCTGCGTGCGCAAGGAAGATCTGGCCGCGCACGGGCCGATGGTTCTGGGACCATCCTGCGTGCACGGCGAAGACAAGGCCATCGGCAGTATGCAGCTCCTGCCGCGGGGACTACCCCGCGTGCGCCGCGGAAGACGTCGTAACGTCCTCGTTCGCAAGGTACCGCTGTGGACCACCCCCGCGTGCGCGGGAGAACTGGATGCTGGGCGAGCCAAGCGGATATGAGTTGGGACAACCCCGGCGTGCGCGGAGAGAACATCCTGACCACGCCCTGCGGTGACTCGCGCGACGGACCACCCCGAGTGCGGGGAGAACTAACAGGCCGACACCAGCGAGACCGGCGGCCTGGGACCCCCCGCGCGCGGGGAGAACTCACCTGTCCACTCAGTGGCTACGCCACGTTCGGGACCACCCCCGCGCGTGTGGGGAGAACGTACAACTGGGCGGCCGAACCGAGGCTGTTCCAGGGATCACCCCCGTGCGTGCGGGGAGAACGACGAGTGCACGCTGAGACTGGCGAAGGGCGAGGGACCACCCCCGCGCGTGTGGGGAGAACGTACAACTGGGCGGCCGAACCGAGGCTGTTCCAGGGATCACCCCCGTGCGTGCGGGGAGAACGACGAGTGCACGCTGAGACTGGCGAAGGGCGAGGGACCACCCCCGCGCGTGCGGGGAGAACCCCGCCTCAAGCAGGTCACCATGTGTCCCGTCGGACCACCCCCGCGCGTACGGGGAGAACACTTCTTGACCAGCGTATACGTGCAGCATAACGCCGAAATAGCATCGGGTTGTCCGGCGTCGTTGCGCAGTGGTCTAGCCAGCAGAAGCGTTGTGCGGGAGCGCGATGCGCGAGTACACCCGCCTCAAGAATCGACGAAAAGGACCATGTCGTCGAGCGCTCCTCCGCCCTGCCTGCTGCTGCGGGAGGCGCGCGCAGTGTCGCTGGCGCCACGGCGGTGGTATCGGTGCCCATCGCTTCCCTTCTCGTTCAATGATCAACTCGGTTCGAGGTCATGTCGATGCTGGGCGCGGGTGATGCCGACGTGGCGTCGGTGGACAAGGGGATCAGGTCCGCACACGATGGGGTGAGATGCTTCCCGCCCGGCGACGGGTACCGGCCGGCAAGCAACGACGTCACCACAGGTGGACAATCGAAAGCGTGCATGTGGGCTCTCTAGCGAAGCCCCATGTGGGACGTGGCGCGGTGTGTAACGTCAAGGGTCGCTTGTGGGGATAGGTCAACAGGCCTGAGTGGCGAGGAGGTGGGGATGTCGAAGTCGATCCAGACGATGGCCTCGCGCTCCGTGCTGCGCTGGGCCAGGGAGTCGATCGGCTACGTACCCGTCGCGGCCTCCCGCAAGATCGGGGTACCTGATGATCGAGTCGAGCAGTGGGAGGCCGGCACCGACGCCCCCACGCTGAACCAACTCCGCAAAGCCGCGGAGGTCTACAAGAGGCCGCTGGCGGTCTTCTTCCTCCCGAGCCCGCCGACGGACTTCGACGTCATGCGGGACTTCCGTCGCCACGTCGATGCCGAATCGATTGAGTGGACGCCGGAGCTGCACGCGGAGTACCGGCGCGTGATCGCACAGCGGGAGACCGCGATCGAGCTCTTCGAGATCGAGGAGTCGTCACCGTCAACGCTCTGGCGCCTCGAACTACCGGCCGGTGGGGACGAGAACCTGGCCGCAGCAGCACGCGATCTGCTGCTGCGTCACACGCCGCTGCAACTGCCGCGAGGTGTTGGCACCAAGTACGAGCACCTCAACACCTGGACCGCCGCGTTGGAGGAGGTCGGTGTGCTGGTCATGTCGACCTCCGGCGGCCGGGTCTTGACGCGGGAGATGCGAGCGTTCTCGCTCTACTACGACCGGCTTCCCGTGATCATGGTCAACGGCAGCGACAGCCCACGAGGCCGGCTGTTTTCGCTGCTGCACGAGTACGCACATCTCCTCCTCAACAGCGCAGGCCTTTGTGACACCTTGACCGACACCCGCTCCACTGATCCGGACGCGCGCCTCGAAGCCCGGTGCAACGCCATCGCGGCCGCGATCCTCATGCCGAGAGACCGGGTGCTCGCCAGCCCCGAGGTCGTGAGCCGGGTGGCGCTGCGGGACTCGTGGAACTACGCGGCCCTGCGAGATGCCGCGGCGCCGTTCGGGGTCAGTGCGGAGGCGTTCGCCCGCAGGCTCTTGACGCTCGGACGCATCGACATCGCGTTCTACCGTGCTCGACGGGCGGAGTTTCTCAAGGCGTACCAGCGTGAAGAAGAGAACGCGCCCGCGCCCGGCGGGGGTAACTGGTACCGCACGACCGCACGAGATCTGGGCAAGGGCTTCGTGCGCAGGATTGCGGACGCCTATCGCCGACGTGTGATCGACAGCTACACAGCCGCTTCGTTTCTCAACGTCAAGGTCGAGCAGATCGATCGGCTGGCCGAGATGGCCGTTGTCTCGGAGTCTGCGTGACCGGCCCGATCATGTACTCGTTCGACACGAGCGTTGTGATCAACGGCCGCCGCGATCTGCTGCCTCCGGAGATCTTCCCGAGCGTGTGGTCCAAGATCGAGGGCATGATCGCTTCGGGTGCGGTCCGCGCACCAGACGAGGTGCGGATCGAACTCGGAAAGCGTGACGACGCGACGAAGGCGTGGTCGGACTCGCAACCGGCGCTCTTCGTCCAGTTGGACATGGACATCCAGGCCGCGACCGCGGCGATCCTGGCGGATCATCAGAGGTTGCTCGGTTCTGGCAAGGGGCGTAACGGTGCCGACCCGTGGGTGATCGGGATGGCGAAGGCTCGAAATTGCGTCGTCGTCACCGAGGAGAAGGCGACAGGCAACCCAAACAAGCCGAAGATCCCTGATGTGTGCCTCGCGGTCGGCGTCCGATGTGTGAATCTGATCGGCTTCATTCGTGACCAGCGCTGGTCGTTCTGATCAGATCTCTTCACCGAAGCCGCCGTCTGCGACGGAGTCGCCGGGACGGGCATTCGCCCAGGCGAAAGTCCTTTGTGGATCGATCGAACAGCGGCCAGGTTCCCCAGGCGGGGGCTTGCTGGGCGTCCTTGATGCCTGCGTCTTCAGGGTTGTGCGTTGTGCGTGCCGAAAGGTACGTCCGTCCAGGTCGAGTGCATCGGCGTGTGGCTGGCGGTCGTCGGGCATGATCGCGCTCCGTGCTAGTCCGCTTCGCTTACCTTGCCGTCACCCACGCCTTCGCCGCGCTGCGGCTACTGCCACTGACTGACCGCGAGAAGGACGTAGAGATTCTCGCCCTTCGCCACCAACTCACCGTCTTGCAACGCCAACTCGGCGACCGACGCCCACAACTCCGACCTGAGGACAGGGCGTTCCTCGCCGCGCTCCTGACGCCGCTGGCCCGCGCAACTCTGCGCCGACTCCGACTTTTGGTCAGCCCGGACACGGTTCTGCGTTGGCATCGTGACCTGGTGAAGCGCCACCACGCCCAAGCGAGCCGGCGTCGAAAGCCTGGACGCCCGCGGACCGTGGCATCGATTCGCCGCCTTGTCCTGCGTCTGGCGGCCGAGAACTCCTCGTGGGGCTATCGGCGCATCCACGGAGAACTCGCTCTTCTCGGAGTCGCGATCGCTCCTTCGACTGTGTGGGAGATCCTCAAAGCTGCCGGCGTCGATCCGGCGCCACACCGAGCGACCGTCACGTGGGCCAAGTTTCTGCGCTCCCAGGCTGACGCTGTCCTGGCCATGGATTTCATCGAGACCGTCACGCTGACCGGCGCACGCCAGTACATCCTCGCCGCTGTCCACCACGCCGGTAGACGCGTGCGCGTTCTCGGCACAACCGCGCACCCAACACATACCTGGGTGACACAGGCCGTCCGAAATCTCCTGATGGACCTCGGAGACGTCGACGGCCTCGCACAAATCAGGTTCCTCATCCGTGATCGCGACGGCAAGTACCCCGCACTGATCGATGAGATCCTCGGCGGCGCCGGGATCGCGACGATTCTGACCGGCGTCCGGGTGCCTCGCATGAACGCGATCATGGAACGCTGGGTCAAGACGCTGCGTGGTGAGCTCTTGGACCGAACGCTGATCTGGAATGAGGCTCATCTGCGGCACGCGCTGCGTGAGTACGAGCAGCATTACAACCAGCACCGTACCCACCGGTCCCTCGCTGCCGCAGCACCCTTACGAGCCCGACTTCAAACCCTTGGGCCTGAACGGATCGAACGCCTCGAGGTACTCCGACGGGACCGTCTCGGTGGAGTCCTCCACGAGTATCGGCATGCCGCTTGACCTGTGTGGACGTAGTTTTCGGCACGCACAGGCCCGACGGGGTGTTGCCCTGGTGGCGAAGTGCTCCCAGGCTGCGGCCGGCGTGATTTCTTGCAAAGTTCCTCGATCTACTTGAATCACATCGCTACTTGGGGCTGTCGTGACAGCCCGCGTGGCACTGGTTGCACCTGCTGCCGTCCATGGCCGCGACCTGCCACAGCTCGAGGTCCAACGGGAAACCCGCGTTCCGGATGGCGTCGATCGTGTCCGGCAAAACCTGTGGCTGGGAGTCGCGTTCCTCGTCCAACACGGGAACGTGATGGATGTAGGCGCCAGCGTACGTCTCGCAGAACTCGATGTAGCGAGGCGTGTCCAGCACGAAAGTGTGGACACCGAGATCGACGCTCGGCGTTGGTCCCATCAGCGTTCCGGGGTTCTCGGCGGCTGTCACGAGGTAGGCCAGCGTCTGCCCGAACGTGCGCTCGGCCAGATCGAGGCTCAGGTCGTGGTCGCGCATGATGAGCTTGACCAACCGCGCCCAGACCTCCGGCGAGACGAGGGTCCGAGGGTCGCGAAGCCGGATTGCGGCTGCGGTCATGCGAGGGTCCTTTCTCCGAGGTTCGCCAGGTCCTTTCCGCACTGCCGTAGTCGAGGATGCTTCCGTTCACGGTGATCCACTAGGCCACGCCTTGTCCGTGTTCCTGGTCGTTGAGGTGGCCACATGGACATATTCTGGACAGGTGGTGCCCGCGCAATCACTGTCCGCAGCATCCCTGCGAGAGAGCATGCTCCGCCTTCGCAAAGGAGCTGCTCTTGCGCGCCCTACCTCGGTGCTGACCGCTCTCACACCGGAGGTTCGCGCTCACCTCGGCGGCTCTGGTGGCCCTCCGGGCTCCGCTGAGGAGGTCGGCAGGCTCGTCGCCGCGATCGAGCGCGGGATCGCCCAGTTGTCCGCGGAGCAGCGCGCGCACGTCGAGGTCGACTTCAACCTCGACCGCGAGCATGCACACCCGACGCTCACCGAGAGGCAGGAGTCGCTGGCGCAGAAGCTGGGGTGCGCCGCGAAGACGGTGCGTCGCCATGCTGATCAGGCGTTGGAGACGTTGGTCTACATGCTTCTGGCTGACCAGAAGACAACGGACGAGCAGCCCGCTGAGGATCGAACGAGGGGAGTAGGAGCGGTTCTGCCCGCCTTCTGGCGTCTGATGCCGGGCGCACGCGTCGACATCGTGTGCTCTGAGATTCCGGAAGACGAACGCCCCGAGTACGCGACACCGGCTGATCGCAACTACCTCCGCTACGCGAAGTTCGCGGATCTCGACACCCTGATCTACCTCCGCACTCGATTCGCTCAGCTGAATCCGGACGTGGTCGTCCGCGATTTCGCACCGTCCGAGTACTACGACACCCAGGCAGATGTGCTCTGCGTCGTCGGCGGGCCACCGTGGAACGCGACCTTTCGCGAGTTCCTGCCGATGCTCCCCTTCTACTTCGAGCCGCACGCGCTCGGCGAGGACGATCCGCTCGTCGTGCCGGCGCTCGGTCTGACGATCGGCCCGCACTGGACGGCGAAGCAGGAACTGCTGCAGGACCTGGCGGTTCTCACTCGGCTCACCCTTGCGAACGGTACGACGGTGTTCCTGTTCGGCGGCTGCCTGACATTGGGCGTTCTGGGCGCAGCGCGTTGCCTGCTCGAACCAGATCGCGGCTCTCGCAGCGCCGACTACATCAGCGACCTCGTCGGCCTGGACGACTTCGTCCTCGTGACTGAAGCACGTCGAATCGGTGCGTTGATCGACGTGCCGGACCTCAGCGCGATCGAACCGTTGCTGCTTCTCGCGCGCACGGCGAACGAGCCGTTCACCGCCGTCGTCGACAACACCAGCCGCCATCCTGCGACGAACCGCGCGTCCACGTGATCACGCCCAGGGACCTGCGGTGCTACGTGGTCAACCTGCTTCGTCGGCCGGATCGCCGCGAGTGGATCCAGCGGACGTTGCCTCCCGAGCTCGGCGTCACCTTCACCTCGGACTGGGACGGCCCGTTCGACGGCCGCGACCTCACCCGCGAGACGCTTGAGATCGCGGGCTACCAGCTCTTCCTGTGGCAGATCGAGTCGGACAACCCGTGGTGGAACAGGCCTTTGAAGCTCGGAGAGATCGGCTGCACGCTGGCACATCTGGCTTGCTGGCGTGACGCGGCCGAGCACGGCGACGAGGCGTACGTCGTGGTCCTGGAGGACGACGCCGTCCTCCAGGCCGATTTCCTGGCTGCGCTCCTCGATCGGCTGAATCGCCTGGAGCAGGCCGAGATGGAGTTCGACCTTCTCTACCTAGGGCGCTTCCCGCTCGAACCTGACCGTGAGGTCGGGCTGGGATTCGTAGAACCGGGCTACAGCCACTGCACGTTCGGCTATCTGTTGACGCGCAAGGCACTGGACGCGCTGCTGGCCCTTGAGCTGGAGCAAGCGATCGTCCCGGTGGACGAGTTCCTGCCGGCGTTATACGTCGACCACCCGCGGAGCGATCTGCGGGCCCGTTTCCCCAAACGGCTTCGTGCGTTGGCCCTCGAGCCGCCGCTCGTGCGGCAGCGCCCGAAAGACGAGGCGGGTAGCGACACCGAGGACTCGGAGTTCGTTGTCTCCTAAGACTTCCGAGGCGTGCTGCCACGCCAATGCGCGATGAGCCCTTGGAGCCGTTTTCCGGTCCACCGGTCTGCTGGGGTGTGCTCGTTCACGCCGGTCACGATGTGCTCTGGCGGTACGTCCTTCGTCACTACTGCGCCTGCGGCGACATAACTGCGCGGGCCGATCCGAACCCCGCCGACAACGCGAGCCCCGAAGCCGATAACCGTATCGGCCTCGATCACCGGCGGCTCTTCGTCGACCTCCCACCAGTCTTCGTGCGGGCGGGTGTACTCGTGCACGAGTTCGCCCATCATTGTGGTCCGATCCCCAATCCGAGCGCCGTCGCAGACGAAGCCAGCGACGACCGCGTTCGCGCCGATCGTGACGCGATCGCAGACGAAGGCGCCATACACGACGCGCGTTCCTGCGCCGATGGTGCTGTCATAGCCGATCCGGACGCGGTCTTCGAGCACACAGCCGTCGCCGATCCGCACGCCTTCATGGATTACGACCTGGTTCGCCAGCTGGCATCGCTCCCCGATGATCACGCGCGTCCCGACCAGCGGAGAACCAGGACGTTGCTGCTCTGCGGTGATGCGCGCTTCCTTCGGGTAACCGAGCGTGCAGTGGGTTCCGACCACCGAGGTCTCACCTATGGTGACCGGTGCGTAGAGGGACTCGATGTTCACGCGGAACCCAGCTTCCCGTTCAGCAGCCAGTCGACCGTCACCGCGATCGCCTCGTCTTCTCGTTCGCGCGAGTCGAACCCATGATCTGATCCGACCAGGGTGTGGAAGTCGCAGTTGCTCCGTGCGGCTGCGGTGTCGCGGGCGATGTCGTAGGAGACGTAGCTGTCCCGATCGCCGTGCACCACCAGCGCCGGCCGGGCGTCATGGACGAAGTCCAGCGCCGGCTCGTACCGACTGAACTCGTCGAACATGACACGGCCGAGCCGGAACTCGCCGTCGATGATGAGAAAGCCATGGGAGCGCAGGTACCCCTGCTGCTCGCGATTGAAGTTCTCCTCACCCCACGGCAGCTCCGGTTCCACGAAGGTGCGGCGGAGGTCGAGCACAGGATTCCAGAGGACGACCCTCTCGACCTCCGGCTGGAGCCACGGCAGTGACAGCGACGTGGAGACCGCGCCGAAGCTCGCGGCAACGATCGACAACGGGCCGGGGAGTTCTTGGCAGGCGTAGCCGACCGCGGCTTGGAGGTCGAGCAGCTCGCCCGCGATGGTGGTGCCCGCCTGCATGCCACCGCTGTTGCCGTGGCCGCGGTAGCTGAACCTGAGCGCGTCGAAGCCGCTGACGGCCAGCCGCTCAGCCAGCCGCACGAACATGCCGCCCTCGTTCATGTCGACAGTGATGCCGTGCGCCAGCACCACTGTCCCGTGCGAGTTGTCCGCTGAGCGGTGAACTTCGGCTTCGAGATGAACCCCATCAAGGGCAGTGAGGTGCACGCGCTGCGTGTTCATTGAACGACCGTAGCGAACGCGATGGGTCGCGACTGCGGAGCGCTCACGCTCGGCGCTGTCAGCGCGGTTCGCGCAACCGGAGTGTGTGAAACGGGACCAGTTGGTCAATGAGGCTCACGATCTGCTGTCGGCCATCGGCGTAGCCGATCGAGTAGTTCACAACTCCGAGCCAGTCGCCTTCCGCACTGGGAAAGCGTCCGTGCAAATGACCTGGTACCGCGCCGGTCAGGTCGAGCCCGGTTTCGACGACGTGGCGCGGTGCGCCTGGCGGGCGGGCGAACAGGCGATCCAGGCTGATCATGACGGGCGTGAGCACACGCCGATACCCGTGTACGTCGTCGCCCTCCAGGACGGTGAACGGACTCCTAAGCTCCATGATCGCCCGCTGAGGCCAAAGCTCGCCGGCCACGACTCAGGACGAGCTCCAGGTAGCGCTCCTCGGAGAGCTCCGCGCGATCAGGAGCCGTTGCGCCGGCGGCCAGCCGCCACGAGTGGTCGACGTTGTCGGCGATGCAGACCAGACAACTGATGTGTGCCGCTCCGTGATGGACGACCGCCCGGAACTGGAAGTGGCCGAGGGCGTGCCGGCCCAGCTTGCACCGGGCTGGGAGAACTGCGATCCGGCCGATCGAGTCATGCCGGTAGGTGAGCTTCCCGTCCATCTGGGACGGTTCGAGGTTCTGTCGATCCATGACGCCAGAACCTATCAGGACGATCGCACATATGTTCGATCGGATGCGTGTGGCGTTGGCTGTAGCAACTCAACCAGGCTTCGCCGGGTGGGCTAGTTCCTCCAGGACGACGTCTGCAGGCGCCGGGACGATCTGCGACGCGCGACGTACGGGTTCTGATGTCGTCCAAGCGGCCGAACATGTTGCTAGCCAACAAGAATGAAGGTCTCGCTGATCGGCTCGAGCTAGCGCGTCGCTAGGATCGTGCGCATGACTGCGGGTGAAGAGCCAAACGACGGCTTGGAGTGGGTGCGTGATCCGGCGACGGTGATGTGGTGCGTGACCTGCGTTCAGAACATGTCTGCTGAGGACTTGCTGTTGGTCGTTGGCGCCGAGGTCGACCCGGACGTTCGCTGGAACGCGCAGGAAGCGCAGATCGAGTCGCACCGGCAGGGAGGCTCTGCGGTTCGTGTTGCCTCAGCCGGTTCTTGGGCGATTCTGATCGAGCTGATGTCCCTTAAGGGCGCTGACGGGACCTGGCTGGAGGATGTTTCCCGCGGTCGCACTGCTGTCTGCTACTACCAGACCGGCGGAGGGATGGAGAGGTTCTCTCTCGCGATCGACGGCGTCATGGTCACCGAGTTCGAGCCGGCGATCGCCGCTCACCGCACCGGAAGCAGTCCTGATCGGCTTGTGGCCGAGATGCGCGCGGCTGGCATCGATCCTGATGGCGCAGGCGGTGAGTTCGACTTGGGTGCCGCTGCGCTCGAGTTGGTGGACCGGCTCACCGGGGTTCGTCTGACGAGCGAGATGGTGGTTTCACAGCAGTGGCCAGCCGCAGTCATTCCGCGCCGTCGGCCTGTATAACGCCTGACCGGTTTCCAGAAAGCTACCGCGTACTCGCCTTACTGCTGGAGAAGACACGCGGTAGCCGTCGGATAACTTCTGCTCGATCAGTCCGTAGTGACCCAATACGGACCATCGTCCAGAATTCGCTGACCTTGGACGAACTGGCCGAGATCACCTCCGACGTCCCTGTTCTGCGGTAGCGGCACGTGAGCTCGCATGCAGGTAGTGGTGCTTCCGGCGGGCTTGAGCACGGTGACGGTCCCGTTGTTCGACGGAATGATCTCGGCGCAATCCGGCCCGTTCATGCTGCCGCCCTGTTTGGTTGCGGCGAAGGGGAATTCGTCACAGCTGTCAGACGGCACGGTGCTCAGCTTCGTGAAGCTGGCGTCGCAGACCTTCCAGCGGTTGGCGCGTTGTCGCGCAGTGACTGCCTCACGGCGGAGCGGTGTGCCCCCAGTTTTCAGGCCTGGGTGGCCTGCGAGGTTGTTCTGGGCCCATCGCACACCAGCAGCTGCCACCGGGAACTCAAGGCTGTCGACGTTGAGGGTCGGGATGTGGTCGGGTACCACGCACCCAGATGAACTTCCAACCGCGTTGTCGCAGCGTAGCGTCGGAGCGCTGTAATTGACAGGCGTGTCAAGGAAAGAACCCGGAGAAACCAGGTGCAGCATGTAGCTCGTCTGGAAGCTGTCCACCACGCCTTTTGTCTGAGGATTGCTGTAGGCCATATCTCCCGACAGTGTCTCACCGCCGGCGATCGGGCTGCTATTCGAGAATGGATTGGGATCGGTCGTGGAGCACAGCGAGTTGCACGAGGCGGTCCAGCTCGCGAGCATCGTCGTGACCACGCCAGACGCAGAGCCGGCGACCATTAGAAGCGAAGCGTTCTCGGTTATGTTTGTGCTGTTCGGGTCGAGCGAGATCTCCTGGGTTATCGTGAATCTCGCGCTGCCCACCGGGTTGCCGGTTCGAGCATCGCGGGCGGTATAGGTGAGGCCCGCGCGCCAACAGGCGGAGAAGCGGGTATGTCTCCATTGCGCGTTTGGGTCGATCACGCACGACTCTTCTGCAGTGGATGCTCCGCTGTCTGGAGGCGCCAGTAGCTGTCTGCTGTCCATGCTGATCGTCCCGTAGTACTTCGCTTCTGACCCTAGTGCTGCAGGAGTCAATGCAACAACGAGAGTGGCGACAGCGGCGGTAACTAGCCCAAAACGTTTACTTAACTCCATTGAAAATTCCCTCTGTTGAGTCTAGTTTCTCGTGACTGTTTGAACGTTTGTGCTTCCGTGTCGTGAGTGCAACCTTTCTGGGATGTCTGGCAGTGCTGGTCGTGTGGCAAGCTCTGCGTGTTGCGCTGTTTGGCGCGGTTGGAAATTGTGGCGGTTGGCGAGCTGTGTGTGATATTTGGGAACTTCAAAACCGAGAACCCGAGACTTGCTGTGCGCTCGCGCCCGAAGGTCATTTTTGCCGAGCGTGTTGCTTGTTGTAAACGTCCAATCGGACGAGTGGCGCGCGAGATCAGACTCACACGGCCGAGCTTTCGTGTGAGTGTTGATCGCGTGTGCTTGTGTGCGCATTGCGGCGCCGAAGCTCAGCTAATTGAGCAACCTTCGCGCAACTGTTCGCTGCCGCGTATTCGGTGCATCAAATATCCGCCAAGGTGCGGGCGCCGAGAGTTCCGCCGCAGGCCGGATTGTTGTCGGCCTGGGAGGCGGCCGTGCTGGCGGAGTGGGCACCAGGTGACAAGAGCGAATCAGGAGTGGCGCCCGCCAAGGCAAGTCAAGCAGGCGGGGTGTCGGTGGAGGTGCTGCTTGACACGGTCAGACGGAGGTTGATGACGACGTTGGGGGAGTGCGGCGCGATCATCCGTGCTGCTTGAGGGAGAAGACGAAGGGGTATTTCTCGAAGCTGCCGATGGGCCGCGCCTTCTGGCTCATGTCGAGGCTGGGGATGGTGGAGGGCCAGGTGCCGTGGCCTCAGCTCAAGTGCTCTTGTTCAGTCCGGGGCTCAGGTGTGTACGGTGCAGATGTGTCGACGATTCTGGGACGTGCGTTCGTTGGTATTGCATCCGGAACGTCGGTTGTGGCGCTGTGGTTTTGGGGAATGAATGTATTCGCGCCGCCCGCGACTGCGAGGTCGGGTGGATCTTTGGCGGCTGCTCCGACGTGGCAGGCCGCCGCAGCGTGGAGTTTGTGTGCCGTGGTGATCGCCGTGTCGGCGCCTTTGATCGTTTTGACGGTCTGTCTCCGGTCGGCTCAGCGGCCGCTGACGGTTGGTAGCTGGTGGGTGCCGGTCGGGGCGGGGTTGACCGCCTGCCTGGCAGGGGTCTGGGACCTGGCTGGCGTCTACCGAGGGCTTCGGGCGATAGGGATTGCCGAACACATGGCAGGCGCCGGCTGGTTCGCTGATGCTGCTTGGTGGAGTTGGCTGGTCCGCTATCCGGGCGTCCCCGTCCGATCACTGGTGGCCGGATTCGTCGGGGTTGTTGTCGTCGTGGTGTGGGCGTGGAGGCGTCGGCAGCTGGAGCTTTTCGCAACTGTGGCTGTGGTTGCGGTGGCGTTGTCGGTGTCCATGGAGGCCGGAAGCAGCACCGACGGTGGCGGGGTGTTGACGCCGCTTCCGCCTGATGCCGCAGGGTTCTTGTGGGGTCATGTCGCGATCACGATGGTTTCTGGTGTCGCGTTGACCGCCGGGGTCGTGATGAGTCGCCTTGTTCGTGCGCGGTTTGAGCGCCGGACATTCTCCTTGACGTGAGGGGAATTGCGTGAGCTTGTTGTGGCTACTCGTCGTCCGGCAGTGAGTCGATCAGCCAGGCGCGGATTCGGTACTTCTCGAATCCATCGGGCCTCGCGTCGGTGAGTTCTTGCTTTCGGCTGGTCATGTCCTCGTGTTCGAGGACGTCCTGGCGTGCGGCGAGTGCACGTTCGCGTCCCTGATGGGCGACGTCGACGGCGTAGACGCCTGGTCCCGTAGGCAGTTCCATGCCGGTTGCGTCAGCAGTGGGAGAGCCGAGCTCGAGCAGGCCGCTCGGGCACTCGATTTCGAACGTCTGAGGTGACGACCAGGCGGATTCGTCGGGTTCAGAGGGTTGTACGGACCAGACTTCGAGCGTCGCTGACACCGGCAGGACGTCCTGGGCACAGCTGATGACGAGTTCGTAGCCGGTTGACGCGGCGACGGAGATCTGGGCCCGCGTGATCGCTTCGTCCACGCCTTCGCCTGCGTCGTTGTCCTGGTCGCGGACGGTGAGCAGCCGGTAGCTAGGCACTGTGATCAACTCGGCCTGTGCGAGCAGTTCCGGCACGATCAACCCTCTTCGTGGTGACGATGAACAATTGGAGGGGCTTGTCCGGATTTCCGCAGAAGGTCCGGACAAGATCCACCGGGCACTGATTTTAGCTAGGCGTGACCCGCACGTAGAAGGGGTCGTTGTCGAGGATGCGGTTCTCGCCGTAGAAGTTCGCGAGCTTCGTGCCGCCGCGCTGGTTGTCGCCGGCGTCGATCGGCCGGGCCGAGCCGTTCCACTGGAAAGGCTGGTTGCCCGTCGACTTCCACGATCCCTCGTAGGTGGACTTGAACGGGTACTCGTCGCAGTCCTGGCCACCGGAGGTGTACTCCGGTCCCCAGATGTTGCGGCAGATGTTCACCGAGGCGGTGTGGTTCTTGTCGATCTCGGAGCTGTCCATCAGCCGGTGCAGCGGGGTGGTCTTCCCAGGCGCTACCTTGCCGACGCGGCTGGGGAACGTCCGTTCTGGGTGGTTCTGGGCGTCGTCGACGTGACGGGCTTCGGCGTCGATGGCGGCGCCCGTCAGTGGCAGGTTCAGCGTCGGCACGTGGTCGGTGAAGACGGTGCCCTTGTGCTTGCCGTTGCCCAGTGACGGGCCGGCGTTGTCGAAGCGGACGTGGGCCACCGCGGTCGCCCACTCGTCGTAGGGGTGGGTCCGGCCGTCGCGGTACTCGACGATGAAGTTGAGGCGCATCGTGTGCGTCACGAACTTGAACGTGCCGGTGCCGGTTCCGTCGGGGGAGGTGACGGTGAAGGTGTCCATCCGTGGGTTGGTGTACCAGTCGTTGCTGGCGCCTGTGCGCTCTCGCGGGCCTGAGCACGCGATGTCGGCCATGCCGGAGCAGCTGTCGTAGTTGACTGTGAGCCAGGTGAGCTCGTGGTTGAGCTGGCTGGCCAACGCCAGGTTCTCGATGCTGGTGACGTAGTCGACGCGGCGGCTGCCGTCGTAGGCGAAGCCCAACGTCCAGAGGTCGAAGTGGAAGAAGCCGAGATAGGTGCCGTTGGTCGCGTAGAGGTTCGTCTCCTCCCTGGTGTGGTGGCAGTACTCGAAGCGGCTGCGCGTCCAGCCGTTCACGCGGGCGGCTTCGGCTGAGCGGTTCGAACATTCCTGCCGGAGGTCGGGCTCCTCCTGCAGCTTGGCCAGAGCGGGTGCCGCAGCGGTGCCGGGCGCGGCCACGGCAGGATGGACGGCGCCGGCGAGCAGGCTCGCGGCGATGGCCGAGGTGGCTAAGAGCTTTCTCAACACTCGGGTGCTCCTTGAAAGCAGGTGAGACCGGCGCGAATGCGCGCATCGGCGCTGATCTGGGCATGGTCGAGTAGCCGGTCGACTTCTCGTCGGCCAGCGGGCGCGTGGCGTTGTGGTCAGCTCATGTGGACGGAGATGAGCTCATGGCTCATGCGGTCGAAACTCAGGGCAGCGCGGTTGTGCGATCGGCGGTCGCCGGTGAACTCGCGGACTGGCCCTTCGACGGTCACCGTCACGGTCGAGTCGTTCTGCTGCAACGAAATCGCGCCCGGGTCGCCAGTCAACGCCTTGCGCGCGTTGAGGAAGGTCAACGCCGCAGTGCGGGCGTCCTGTTCCGTGAGCGCTGCGGCTCGGTTGCGAGCAGTGGGTTGGATCGAGGCGGACTCGTTGCACACCAAGCGTTGCCGTACGCAGTCACGCAGGCCAGGAACCAGGTCCATGCATTTCGAAGCGTCGTCGTCCATGCAGTCCTGAAGATGGCGCTGATCGACCTTCGACGTGGCGGTTGTCAGCTGTGGCGACGACTTCGCCGGGCTGGGTGTGGCCGTTCGGACGGACGATTTGGTGACTTCCCACGCCGCGACCGAGCCGGCTCCGTCCTGGGTCACGCTGGTGTCGAAACGCCAGCAGTAGGCGGGGTGGGAGCCGATCGAGCAATCGCCGTTGGGTGCCCTGGTCTTGACGTCCGCCGGTGCGAACCGCTCCCACGTCAGATTGCCGTTGAGCCATTGGATCCTGTTCGTGGTGCGCCCGAACGTGATGCCGTCGTACGAGTCGGAGCTGAGATCCCAGCCGGTGACGACGTGATGCGAAGCCTGGTTCACGCCGTCCTTGGTGGTACCGGCGAAGTTGAAGTCGTAGAAGATGTCCCTGGATCGGCACCCGTCGCAGTGCGGCAAGGACATGAAGCTGTGCTGCCGACCGTCGGACTCGTTCTTGAAGTCGCCGATCGGGTGGTAGTCGTAGCCGCCCGTGTAGTCGACCCAGTAGGCGCGGTAGGTCGTCTGTCCGGTCGGGCTGCCCCAGCCGACGTCGAGTCCGGTCTCGTAGCTGGTGGACATGTTCGCGTCGTCAGTGAAGACGCGCGTCGCGTTGTAGGCGTTGCCCGCGGTCGATCCGCCGTGTGACACCGTCGGGAACACGAACGCGGTGAACGCCCCGTAGATGTGCGCTGCCGTGGTCGCGCACATCTGGGCGACCGGGTTGTGCGGATCGCGATCACACATGCCTGGCGCGGCCTGCGCCGGCGTGCCCTGTAACAGTCCCAGGCCCAGCGTCGCCGCAAGTCCGACGCTTATGAGCACTCTTCGTCCCACCAAAACCCCCAACCGATGTGGACTTCAGTCGGAGACGCCGGGGAGAACCCACGCGATAATCGTTTGCTGCGCGCAAAAGACGCGCGCCAGATCGAGGTCGCGCGACGGATCCCCCAGATCCCCCAGGGCCCACCGTCGCAGCAGTTCGGCGCGACGGTCAATCCGCCTTGGATGCTTCACAGTTGACCGCAGCGCAATGCACGGTGTCGGGTGAACGTTCGTTGGTCACCTGCCGAGGTGGATTCGGATGGTGAACGGCTCCGAGCCCTCGATGTTGATCGCCCCGCAGGCCGAGCCTCCGATCTGACCGGTTTCGATCAGATGCTGGATCTCCTCGGCCTTCTTCCGCATCGCAGCGCTGTTGCACGCGACAGGCTCATCGGCGAGCCAGGCGGTGACCATGTTGGCGATGTCGACTATGCAGATCTCTTCCGCCAAGTCCTGAGCGCTGATTCCTTGGAAGCGGAAGTCTCGAACGCGGGTCTCGCTGATGAGGTATCTGTCTTTGGCCACCGGGAGGTACGCGATCGCGCGTACTCCGCGGTCCTCCGCGGGGCGGACTCTGAACACGTTGGGCAGCGATCTGGGGATCTGGCCCTCCGCGTGCAACTTCCACAGGCCCTGGATCGCCGCCGCGTCGAAGGTGCTCATGAGGAAGCCCGCGCCGTCATCGGCGGGCGTGATGAAGCTGCCGTGGTGGAACAGTTCGTCCTCGGGGATCAAGCCGCTCTCCTGCGCCTCGAAGAACGCTTCGGACCTGTAGAACGCGTTAACGGCGTAGGACAGCAGCGGCCAACGCCCTGACCGGGTCACGAAGTCGCTCGTGACGCGGAGCAACGGCAGTTCGGCGTCCTCGCAGATGCGGTCCTTGATGGCGTCCTTACGCCTCTGGTCGAGGTCAGTCCAGTGCTGACGGCCGTCCATCTCGACCGCGAACTTGGGCAGGCCGCTTTCGTGATCGAGCATCACGAAGTCGAGGTGTGTCGACAGCGCGAACCAGCGGTCCCGCGTGGCCAAGTCATCGAGCGAATCGATGTCGACCACGTCCGCCAGGCGCATCTTGGGCACAAGCCTGTCGCCCATGTCAGTCGAGATCGTTTGCAGAAGTTCGTCCGCCGCCTTCTCGTACCGGTTGCTCATCACCGGCCGCAGCCTGCTCGAGCGCGCCATCAGGAGGGCCTGCCACCACGTCCCGACAGGCTGGCCGAGGCCGGCGGTTCGTGCGCGGATGTGATTGCTACGCGCAGGGCTTCGGACTTCTCGTGATCCGTGCCCAGCTGTGAGACGAGCGTGATGGACGGCGGGCCCAGCGGACCCCAGCCGGGGAAGGACTCGACGGCGGACTTGATGACGTCCTTGCTGGTGTCCGCCCAGTTGTCGTCGGTGGTGGCGAAGAGGAGTTCGTCTGCTCGCAGCCACGCTGCCGCTTGGCACTTCTTCGTGACCTCTCTGCGCCCTGTCCTGCCTTCGAGAGTGCTGCCTGATGATTTGCACTCCGCGACGGTGATCGTGTCGTTGACGTAGGTGATCAGATCGAGCTCGACCACCTCTTGGCCGTTCTTGGAGAAGACGACTTCGCCGACATCGGAGAAGGGCTGTCGTTTGCTCGGGATTCGGGGGCGGCGTTGGAGATGCGATGAGAGCAGCGCCGGGACGTGCCCGTTGTCGCGCAGGACCTGTCGTCCCACGGGGTGCAGGTCGTAGAACCACGTGGGTTCGTCGGGTGGTGCTTTCCACGACCAGTGGTCGAGGTCGTTGAGCGCGTCGCAGCGTAGGCAGGACCAGCGCTGTCCCAGTTTGTCGATCGACAGGAACTGTTTGTCCTCGCAAATCGCACAACGCAGCACCAGGCCTCTGCGAAGCACGCCGGCGCGGCATGCGTCATCGACTCGCTCGCGGAGTTCTTCGTTGCTCAGCTCGAGACAACGGGCACCCAGCCCGGTGAAGCTCAGCACGCCTTCCCGTATGGCCAGCACAACGCCTTGGTTGTTGGGGTAGGCCTTGCTGGTCGAGGCGTTGGTGGGCAGCATCGCCTGCAGCGCCGGAAGCAGCGGGCCGCCGAACAGGTCGGTGTAGGCCTGGCGACCCCCGAGCATCTTGGCCAAGAGCGCGGCGCGCCGTCCTGCGTCGCTCGGCCGGGCGTCGTGGTTGTGCTCCCTCGCTTTGGCCAGCGTCCAGGTCTCCAGGCTCAGATCGCGGAGCGCGACTCGTGCGAGAGTGTTCTCCAGCCGGGTGCCGGCGCTGATGAAGTCAAAGCGCTGGGCCTGGTAGGTGATCCCTTCGCGGCTGCTTCTGGCCCAGGTCAGCATCGTGGAAGGGCGCTCGGCGAAGAGGTCGAGAGAATCGGTGCCGCGACCTCGCACCGCGTTGCCAGGAGTCCAGTCGACGTCCACGTGCCACGTGACGTCAGGCAGGGATGCCAGGCGCGGGTTCGTGAGTACGGGCGGAGGCAGCGGTGCGGCCATGGATACGGTGGATGTTGAATCGACGCTCACCGGGATCGTGGTGATGCTGGCCCACTGGTCTTGTATCGCGAAACCCAGAACGGCGTGCTGCCCCCACGGCAAGTCCTCGATCGGCGTGACCACGACTTCGCCGCTCTGTGGTACGCGACTGACCGTCTTGTCGCTTGCCATGCGATCACGCAGGTTCTGAACGTCAATCGTCGGGAGTGACGTTGACGCGATCGCCAACTGGCCACTACGTCGCGAGAGCCGATGTTGCAGGTCGTCCACTGCCGCGCTGATGGTCCACGACATAGTCGACTGACCGATGCCCAACGCCGAAGGCATCCAGTAGCCGTCTCCGAAGTTGAGAGCCCAGAGGCGCGCCAACGCGAAGTCGTCCGCAGAGTCACCACACACCAGAAGGCCCGTTCGCTTGTACTGAGGGCCAGACGCGAGCGTTTGAAGGAACGTGGCGGTCTGGTCGTTCGCGGTGGGGGTCGCACGGGTGTTGACTCCTGTTGCGGCGCCGGCGTGTGAAACCACCGAATCGGGCGGCGATGCCCAGTCTGCGCCGAGCAGCCACGCACCCAGGTGCAGACGATCGTCGTCCGAGACTTCGGGTTCGTCGCAGGTGCGCTCAGGAGGTGCTGCCACCCCCGCGTGAGAGGCGATCGCGGTACCCAACAACCCTCCCCACGTGGCGGGACAAGCGAGAACCGAGCCTGCCAAGGCATCGGGCACTACCGAGGCCAGAGTGAAGTTCCCTGTGTCGTCCTCCTCAAGGACATCCAGGAATTCGGCCCGCTCAGTTGGTTCAGCGCTCTGGTATGGCGAGCAGACCGCAGCGATCTCCGCTCGCGCTGCCCGGTCTCCAGGCATGTCGACCAAGCCTTCGAGAACTTGATCGAGCATCTCTTGGCGTGCTTCGCCTTCGAGCAGATCCCCGTCTGGCCCTGTGAACCGGACGCTGCCTGGAGAAAAGTGCTCCAGGTCTCCGACTGGCACCCGATAGTTGAGGACGTAGTCCGGGTCGTAGATCCGGCAGGCACGCAGTAGCGCTGAGTGGACTTTGCCGCCATGGTGGGGAACGACCGCGAACCCCGCACCGCCCCAGATGCAACTGGCCCGGTAGAGGGCACGCCGGGCGAGGTAAGTCCAGTGCGCCCCGCCGTCGATCACGATGACCACCCGTGGCGGCCGAACTGTCACGCTCACCGATGCGTACGACAAGGAACCAGCCGAGTCCATCGCGCCACTGAACCACAATGACTCGGGATTCCGACGCAGCCACGAGAAGAACCTGATGTTCGCCGTCCAGCAGGCAATCGCTGGAGAGCGCTCTTCTCAACACGGAGCTTGCTTCCGCAGGCGGGATCAGCCCCCTGACACGGGGAGCACCAACGGCCCGGGCCCACGTCTTGGACACGCTGAGGGGAAGCCTCGACATGAGCGGGCGTCGTATTCAGGAAGACGCAAGTCCTTGTAGGCGAACGACTGCGAACGTTAGTTGTGCACCTGCGGGGTCTTGGTAGGCGGCCACGAACACATCGCCATTTGCGTGCGCCAGTTCGTACATCGACCCGGCCAGGCCGTTGAGGTCGGCCACCTGTTCTGCGTTCCCGGTTTTGGTGTCAACGCGGTGCACTGCGACCCAGTCGGCGGTGACGAGAACGATCCCGCCGCCGATGTGGGCAGTCCCCATGGGATTGCCGGCGTCAAAGGCGTGGCGTCGGACGTCGGAAAGCTCTGGAATGTCCGACACCACGACGGACGAGTTGCCTACGGACGCCACCAGCTCGTCTGACACCCAGGCTGCACCCGTAGAACACGCTGGTGGCCAGCCGAGGGCGTAGCGTTCTTCGTCTCCCGCCTGCTCTCCCAGCTTGGTGAGGGATGCTCCGGGAGTGGTCAAGCCTCCGTTGTCGTACAACCAGACGCTGCCGTCCGGTTGCCGAAGAAGGCTGATGTTGCCCGTTCCTCCGCCGCCCACAGCCGTCAGCTCCCCTGCGTGGAACCGCCCAACTCCATGGCGTCGTGCGAACATCACAGAGCCGTCTTCGAGCGGGACCGTGTTCCGAAGGCAGTCCGCGACAGGAACAGCTACAGCTGTGACTTGCCGATCCAGGTCGATGTCCAGCACGCTCGCCGCGGTGGTGACGAGCAGATGTCCGTTAGACCGGACGGCCACCCCGAGTTGGTTGGAGACAATTCCTGACAACACCGTCTCGCCGGTCACGCCGTCCGCGGCGCTGCGAATCGCGTTGTGCGTCGGGCCAGGGGGCGGGCCGAACCGCACGGATGGGATGTCGGCCGTCGAGCGCAACAATTTCGCCAGAGAAGCGTGAGCGTCGCCGTGGAAGGCGGCGCGGTCGTGCATGAGGCGCATCAGCTCTTCAGGTGGGACCAGCCCGGTGAGCATCGCTTCCCAATGTGATGCGTCGAGCAGGAGAACTTCGAGTCGCTCGCCGTCTGACACCTCTGCGAGAGCTTCGCTGCTGAAGCCGGACATGGACAGGACGACACCGTACGTCCCTGCCAAGCGCTGACGCACACGTTTCTGCAGCTTGGCGATTTGTCCTGTGTCCGCCTTGGGTTTCTGCCACTTGGCTTCGAGCACGTATCTCACGCCGGAGACGGAGAACATTACGTCGATCTCGCCGGTGTTGCGTACGTTCGCGATGGCCTCGACGCCCCAGCAACGTAGCAGTTCGGCGATCATGTTGTTGAACCGCTGACCACGCGATTGGGCGGTGTGTCCCTCCAGGTGCCGTAGTCCGCGGTACTCGCGGATCAGCTCGTGCCACTTCGCGATGTCGCGGATCATGGAGGCATCTTCCTCCTGGCGACGGGTGCTGAACACCTCCATCACGGCGTGTCGTCCGCAGCGAGATGGCTCGGTGACTGACGCACTACGACCGCGACGAATTTGCGATGAAGTGTCCCCAACAGCCTCAGATTTCGGAGTTCTTAGGCGTCAAAGCGCTCCCGTCGCGGCTGGAGAGCAGTCTCGCTGTATGGAGAGGACGCCCATGAATCACGATCGGCTCTCTGGTTGCACAGCTCATTCTCCCTTTGTTCGCTCCCGCGAGGTTGGTGATGCCGCAGCGAGGCCGAGTTCGACTTCTGGTGCGCCGTTGGCGTTCGGCTCTGCTGCGGATGCTGAACAACCCGGGGTAGATGGTGTCCGGCCGTCTGCGGGCCAGTCAGCGGGCGCGTCGGCCCAGATTCTGTTCACGCCCGCGCAGGCGGCGGTGTTGTTGCAGGTGCGGGAGTCGTGGCTCCGGAGGCGTGCCGCTCATCGGCTGGTGCCGTGCACCTTCCTAGGCAAGCACCTCCGCTTCTCCGAGGACAACCTCCGGGAGATCGCTGCCGGCGGACATCGCAGCGCTTACTCGATTCCCTCAACGCGTAGGCGATCAACGCCTCGCAAAAGGCGCGGAGACCACATTTAGTTTGCCCTTTTCGGAAAGGCGAGCGTTCATCTGCGTACGTCGATTCCGGCGTGCTCACAAGTCTTCGAAAAGAGGCAAGCAATGGCGTGGGTAGAGCAACACGGTGGTGGCTGGCGAGTCCGCTATCGCCTTGACGATGACACTATTTTCTCTGAGCCTGGATATCCGAGTTCCGCGGCGGCGGAGGAGCGGGCGCTGGACGTGGAGTCCGATCAGCGGCGGAAGCGGTTCGCCGATCCGCGGCTGGCGAAGACCACGATCGACGAGTGGATCCGGAAGTGGGCGTCCGCGCACGGCGTGACGGCGATGACGTGGTCGACCTACGACTCGCATCTGCGCAACCACATCCTGCCGTTCTGGACCGGCACCGGGCTGGGGGACATCGAGCGGATCCGGGTGAAGGGCTGGGTGAACAAGACACTGCGGTCGAAGCTCGCGGACAAGAGCGCGAAGGACATCCTCGTGTTGTTCTCTCAGATCATCGGGGAGGCGGTCGACGAAGGGCTGATCGGGGCGAACCCGTGCCGGAAGCTGAGGATTCCTTTTGGTGAGTCGCCGGAGCGGCCTCATGCCAGCACGGACGAGGTGGACGCGATCGCGGGCCGGATGCGCCCCGACGACGGGCTGCTGGTGATCACAGCCGCCTACACCGGTTTGCGGTGGGGTGAGCTGGCTGGGCTGCAGTGGATCCGGACCTATCTGGACTCGAACCCGCGGATCGCGGTGGACCCGAAGTTCGGTGCCCTGCACGAGGTTCGAGGGCAGAAGCTTGAACTGGGGCCGCCGAAGACTCCGGCCAGTGCGCGGGACGTCCACCTGCCTCGGTTCCTCGTCGAGGAGTTGCTGGCGCATCGCCGGCGCAATCCCGAGTCGCAGTTCGTGTTTCCCGGTGCGCGGGGTGCGTTGCGGCGGCGGGGCAACTTCCGCAAGCGGGTCTGGTTGCCCGCTTTGGCGGGCGATGAGGCGCTGGGCTGGGCGCCGTTGAAGGTAGGGATGCACTTCCATGACCTGCGTCACACGCAGGAGACGTGGCTCATCGAAGACGATGTGCCGCGCGCGTTGAGGCTGAAACGTCTCGGACACAAGCGCAAAGACGTCGACGACGGCTACTCGCACGTCACTGAGGCCTTGATCGGCCGGATGCTGGCGCAGTTGCAGTTGCGCTGGGAACTCGACGGCGGATGGTCGTGGATCATGGACGGCAAAGACGAAGCCTGGTGACCACTTAGGTGTCGCGAAAGCTGTGAACACTTAGTTGGCACAAATGGGGTCAGGAGCGTCTGCTCCCAATTTGCTCCCACGGAACGCAAACGGCCCGCCGATGAAGATCATCGACAGGCCGTCTGAACTGGTAAAACACACTGTGGGCGATACTGGGATCGAACCAGTGACCTCTTCGGTGTGAACGGATCCTGTCGAGTGTCAGGCAGCTGCGCTTGTCTCACTACTTCGGGCCTAAGCTGCGCAGATAGCTGCCCTGGGTCTTACTGATTCGCTGGCGTCTCGCTGGGGATCTCGCGTCTCAGCTACCGGATCTGCTACCGCCCCTTGATTGGCATGCGGCTTCTGGTGGCGGGTTGATTGGTTCACAGTGTGGTCCAGGCTTAGTGTGGTGCTAAGCCTGGACCACGTAAGCGCGCGCCCCGCCCTCGGTGCCCGACGGAATCAAAGGCTCTGCAGGTCGTGGGAATTTCTGAGTTCGTCCTCAGTTCTCGCTGAGGTGCAGCGAATTCCTGAGCTTGCTGACCTTCGGCCATGTCCAGCCGCCGATGCCGTCGCGTGCCAGTCTGCCGGCGACAATGCTCGCCGAGACGCCGATCTCGTTGGCCATCAAGTGAATGTCGGCGTGGGACTGTGTGTTCGTGAGGCGGTCAAGCCACTTAGGCGGGATGAGCAAGTCGCGGGCGAATTTGTTCGCTTCGTCCTCGGTGAAGCTATCTTCGCTGCCGTCGTGGATGTAGCTGGCCTTCTTCGAATGCAGGAGTAGGTGGCCTATCTCGTGAAAGAGAGAGAACCAGAAGACGTCCTCTTTTTTCTGGCGGTCACTGAGTTGGATCAATGCTTTTCTGGGGGTGAGCCATCGTGATGCACCGTGAACACGGCTTCCAGAGACCTCGGGCTCGAGGACGATTGCGATCCCGACGGTGGCGCACAGCTGCACCAGTTGCTGGATGAAGTCTTTTGATCGAGTCAGTTCGCGGAGAGCAGGTAGTATCTTGCGTACCGCGGACGCGTCGAAAGGATTGCAGGCGAGTTCATGCGCTTTGATTTCGCCGATGCGTAGCCATGTGGCGGTTGCTTCCGCGTTCACGTGGTGTGCCCCGGAACGGCGGAACGAAGCAATCGGCTGGCTCCAGACCTTTTTCCAGGCCTTGATGTCGGCGACCGCGAAGAAGCGCAGGACCTCGCCGAGCGTGCGCCCATTTGGAGTCGCGTCGCTGATGTAGCCGCGTTCGCGCAGGGTGGCCAAGGGCAAAAGGGAGAGCCACTCCGCCTCCTCCAGTCCGACCACGCTCAGTCGCTCGCGGAGGAGGTGGTCGCGGTAGTGCGACTCGAGCCCGTTCCAGGTGCTCGCCGGCACCCCGGTGATGCGCTCGAGCGCCACCGCGGTCTCGTAGGTGAGCGGGGCGTTCCCCTTCATCATGTGCGAGACGTGCTTCTCGGACATGCCCAGCCGGTCGGCCAGGTCGGTCTGCGCCATGCCCAGCTCGGACAGCTTGCTCCTGAGCGTGTCGCCCGGAGGGAACGCGTAGTCGGGCGCGAATGTCACCGGACTGTCGGTCATTGCTGTACGTCCTCTGTCACGTGCGCGGTCACGGCGGTCAACTCGGCGACCGTTGCTCGGTGCGCGGGAACGACGTCCAAGTCGAGATCGACACGGAGGCGAACGATAACGCCTTCACTGAAGGTGATCTCGTAGTCGCTCCTGGTCATGGGCTGGACCTTGGCTCCCGGCAGATGTGCCAGCGCCGCGACGTCGGCGCTGGCCCGAATCTCGCACAAGCGGCGCGCGACCGCAGTCCACCTCTGGCCCCACTTGGCCTCCAAGGCCGCCCTTGAGCAGCACAAACGCGCCAAGTCCGAATCGGGGATGCGCAGCTCCACGAGATCGGCTAACCTCTCAGGTAAAGACATTGTCCTTGACCTCTCAGGTCAAGGATACCGGCAGTCGAGTGAACTCGGCTGCCCGGTGAAGGGAGTCAAGCATGCGGCTCTTCGTGCACCGCGAGGAACACGCCAACCCCGAGGCGATCGAGGTGGACGGGTCGTCCACCGTCGGAGACCTCATCGGACGATCGGGCCTGCAGGAAGGCGGCGATGCGGACGTCACCGCCTGGCTGGAGGACGCCGACGAGCCGCTGGACCGCGGCGTCACGTTGGACACCGCCGGTCTAGTCGACGGCGCCCGCGTGCACGTGGCCCGGCGTAAGAAGATCGAGGTCAGCGTGCGTTACGCAGGCGAGACGAAGACCAGGGACTTCGGGCCTAACGTCCACGTCCAGCGGGTGTTCAAGTGGGCGGTCGGTGAGTCCGGGTTCGACCTGGCGAAGGTCGAACGTGCCAAGCACACGCTGGCCGTGTGCGGTGCGGAGACCGAGGCCGACCGGTACGCCCACGTCGGCTCGCTGGCGTCCGACGGGCGCTTGTGCTTCGACCTCGCGCCGAAGGCCCGGTACCAGGGATGACTCCGGACCACCGGGCCGTGCGGGCCCACCTCGACTCCGCCAGGTTTCAGGCGGCGGTTGTGGCGGGGCGTTGGCGGGTCGTCGCCTTCGACTGGCCTGTCCTCGTCGTGGCGGTCGCGGCGGCGCCACGGCCCGGTGGGCCGGAAGAGATCGCCCTGCGCATGGACGTGACCGGCTACCCCCAGCAAGCGCCGACGGCTGAACCGTGGGACCTGGAGACGGGAGCTCGGCTTGCGGAAGGTCGAAGGCCCAGAGGTGAGGGCGTCGAGGTCGTGTTCCGGACGAACTGGGAGCAAGGTCGGGCGCTGTACGCACCCTTCGACAGAGTGGCCCTGACGAGTCACCCCGACTGGCCGAGGCAGTACCCCGGAGACATGTGGACTCCAGATCGTGATCTCACGTTCTTCCTCGGAAAAGTCCACACGATGCTCAACGACGACGACTACCTGGGGGCGGCGTGATCCGCGAGCGGCTCTTCGGGCGGAGTGCGCGCCTCCGGATCAGCCGCCGTACGTGGCGGCGGCTGGTTCAGGGGTTGGGGGAGCGCGCGGGCGGCCGTCGTGAGGCCGGCGCGTTCCTCCTCGGCAACCGCGAGTCGGGGCCGAGGACGGTTCGGCGCGTCGTGTTTTACGACGACCTGGACCCGAATTCCTTGACCGGTGGGATCAGCTTCGGGTTCGAGGGGTTCCCGCGGCTCTGGGAGCTCTGCGACCGGGAGCGGTTGCACGTGATCGGTGACGTGCATACCCACTTCAACGACCACGTTGCGCAGAGCCACACCGACGCCACCAATCCGATGATCGCCCGGAAGGGACACGTGGCGCTGATCGTTCCGGATCTCGCCGCCCGCTCCCTTCGTGCCAAGGAGGTTGGCGTGCACCGGTACCTGGGTGACGAGGGGTGGTCGAGCAGCATGGGCAAGGACGCCAAGGCGTCCCTCTACATCGGATGGTGGGCATGACGATCCCGACCCCGGACAGCTTGCACCGGACGCTGAAGCTCGAACTGGACGAGGGGCGCGCTCGAAGCGTCGAGGAGGCTCGGCGACTCGTGGAGCGGTACCGCCTCCAGATCGTCGCCGGTTCGGCCATCGCCGGCTCCCGAACGCTCCAGGCGGCCCTGCTCACCGCCGTTGCGGCAGGTGCACGAGCGTTTCCGGGCGGAGTGCTCGTCGTAGCAGAGAAGGACCCGGTGCTATCGGTGCGCTGGGCCAGCGACCTCCGACTCACCGACGCGGTACTCCGCTTCGGCGGACAGGTGGTGACCGCTCCCGACAAGTCGGCTCCGGTGCTGCGCATCGGCACGCCGCCGGACGCTGCTCCGAGTCACGAGATCGACCTGACCCTCACCTGGGAGGGCTGGGCGGCCGGACTGGTGCCTACCGGGGAACCACGGCTGGCCGAGTCCCGGGAGTTCCCGCTGTCGGGCGTGGCCGCCGCGTCGTTGGCGGTGTTCGAACTCTTCCAGCACGCCCGAGGTGACAGCAGGGCGGGGCGTCGCGCGCTAGGAATCTCTTTGTGGGAACCGGATGTTCCTTGGCAGCACCCGACTGCGGTCGGTGAGGCGTGCGAGGTCCTGCCGACCAAGCTGTGGCTGATCGGCCTCGGTCACCTCGGCCAGGCGTACGGGTGGGGCCTGGGCATGCTCCCGTACGCGAACCCGGCGGAGGTCGTACTGACCCTGCAGGACACCGACTCGGTGGTCGAAGCGAACGTCAGCACTGGCTTACTCAGCGAGCTCGGCGACATCGGCATTCCGAAGACGCGGGTCGTCGGGCGGCGACTGGAGGCTGCGGGGTTCACCACCCGGTTGATCGAGCGCGCCTTCGACGAGGACACACACCCCCGCGATGGCGACCCGAGTTGGGCCCTCGGTGGGCTCGACAACCGAGAGGCGCGCAGGTGGGCGGCGTCCGCGGGGTTCAGCCGCTACATCGACGCTGGTATCGGCGACACCGCCGACACCTACTACGACGTGCTCGTCCAGTCCTTCCCATCCGAACAGACAGTCGACCGGGCGTTTCCTCCTCCTGCGGCACCTCGAGCCATGGTGGTGGCTCCGGCGTATGACGACCTGGTGGCCCATGGCGTCCGCGCCGGCAAAACCGAAGCCGAGGCAAGATGCGGTGTCATCGCCATCGCTGGCCGGGCGGTCGGTGCGTCGTTCGTCGGCACCGCCACCGCAGCCCTCGTGCTGGCGCAGCTCCTGCGCGAGCTGAACACCGGTGACGCCTGTGCCGAAGTGATCAGCTTCAACCTCCGGTCACCCGAGTTCGCGGAGCGGGTCGCGAACTCGCAAGAAGCAGGGGCGAATCCAGGCTTCACGAATGACCTGGTGCCAACAGATTGAGCCACGCGACTACAGTCCATAGTGGACGAATTCGGGAGTCGGTCAGGGTGTGGGGGAGGTTGGCACGCTGATGACGTTGGTCAGGGCGGAGACCGTCTCGGGGACCAGGCGGTAGTACACCCAGGTTCCGCGACGCTCGGACTCGACGAGTCCGTTGTCGCGCAGGACTTTGATGTGGTGGCTGATGGTGGGCTGGCTCGCCAAGGCCCGCTAAGACAAGCTCGACACCGTCACCCGCGACCGTCGCACCATGCTGTTGTCGTTGGTGCTCAACTGGATCCTCGGCCCGGCACTGATGTTCGCGCTCGCGTGGCTCTTCCTAGCCGACCTGCCCGAGCACCGCACGGGCCTCATCATCGTCGGCCTCGCCCGCTGCATCACCATGGTCATCATCTGGAACGAAACCTCGCGTGCGGCGCCCGCAAAGCCGCCGCCGTACTCGTCGCACTCAACTCCGGGTTCCAGGTCGTCATGTTCGGCGTGATCGGCTGGTTCTACCTCGACCTGCTGCCCGGCTGGCTCGGCCTCTACACCACGTCCGTGTACTTCTCGGCGTGGGAGATCGCCAAGTCCGTCCTGATCTTCCTGGGCATCCCCCTGCCGGCCGGCTACCTGAGCCGCAAGCTGGGGGAGAGGTCCCGCGGCCACGACTGGTACGAGTCGAAGTTCCTGCCGCGGGTCGGCCCGATCGCCTTGTACGGCTTGCTGTTCACGATCGCCATCCTGTTCGCGCTGCAGGGCGAGACCATCACGAACCAGCCGCTCGACGTCGTCCGGATCGCGCTGCCGCTGCTGGTCTACTTCGCGCTCATGTGGGCGGGGTCGTACGCACTCGGCAAGGCCGCGGGCCTCTCGTACGACCGCACCACCACGCTGGCGTTCACCGCGTGTTCGGCGTGACCTCGGGTCAAGCGCTCGCGGGCGTGGTAGGGCCCTTGATCGAGGTGCCGGTCCTTGTCGGGCTCGTTTAGCTCAGTCTCTGGCTACGGCGCCGACAGGCGGTGCGTCGCCGATGACGTCCGCGCTGGATTGCCTGCCGTCGTGGTAGATCACGTGATGAAGCGCTTCCGGGGTTGCCACTACTGTCCAAGGTGGAGGTTGGTCTGGCGACCCCTCAATCAGGTCGGCACAGGGCATGAAACGCACCGTCGCCGATTTTGCAGCAACGAAAATCCCCGTTGCCGCAGGAGGCGGCAGCGGGGATTCCACTTACCCGAACACTCTCACTCGCGGCACTTCTTGCCGGTGTTCACGCAGTTGACCAGGCGGTTCATGATCTTCTGCGACATCACGTTCGCGAAGTCGTCGTGGTCTGTGAGCGGGTTGTGTTCCTCCTCCGGGAACGAGTCGACCGAGTACAGGCGCGCTTGCTGGACGTCCCTGGGGATGTTGTACGTCAGGGAGATCCGCAGCTGCGGAACGGCCTTGAAGCCCTTCTTGCACTTGCCGTTCCGGTCCGGGAAGACGATGTGATCGCGGTGGTTGGCGGAGTCGATGTTCTTGCCGTCCCAGCAGCTCGGGAAGTCGTGGATGCGCTTGACCTTCGAGCCCTGCGGGCAGATCGGGTACTTGTCGATCAGGACCTTGTCCTCGAAGCCGGAGCAGGTCCAGGACGCCTTGGCGTTCTTCGGGCCGTTCTGGCCGGCCTTGGCATCGCCGTAGAGCACGCGCAGGAACTTCGGCATCGCGACGACCTTGCCGGTCGGCGAACCGCGGAACTGGAGGTCGACGACTTCTGGGCGCTGGATCTCGCCCTCGTTGCCCGGCAGCTCGTTGTTCGCGTTCTCCTCGACGTTGTTCTGGTTCTTCTTGTTCTCGGTGCCCTCGGCCTGGGCGTTGTCGCTGTTCTCGCCGCCGTTCTCGAGGCCCTTGTTGTTCTGGTCCTTCACCTTGCAGGGCGCGAGCTGCTTCAGCTCGGGCGCCTGCTGGTTCAGCCTGCGGAAGGCGATCTCCATGCGGTCCAGCACCGCGACGCGCTTGTCTTTCAGCGGGCCGAGAATCGCGTTCTGCACGAAGTTCGGACCGCCCTGGCCCTGTGACGAGGCAATGCGCTTGTCGGCCTCGTCCATCTGCTGCTCGATGTTCTCCAGCTCGCGACTGATCTCGGCCTGGGCCTTGTCGGGGACGTCTTCAGGCAACGCGGAGGCGACGTCAGGGCATTCGACGGTGGGCGCGGTCTTGTCGGCCTTGTCCTTGTCCTGCTGTGCCTTGTCGTCTTTCTTCGGTGGTGTCTTCCCCTCGTCGTCCTCGGCCTTGTTGATGCGGATGACGGGCCAGAAGTAGGCGGACTTGTCACCGTTCTTACAGGTCGTGCCAGCCTTCTGCAGCGACTTGTTGTTCGAGTCCGCGTTCGTCGACAGGTTGCCGACGTAGTCGTGCAAGTGCTGCGCACCGTTGCGGACACCGGGCTGCGCGATGAAGTTGTCCGGGTTGAAGTGCCCGTTCTCGTTCCGCCCGCAGTCGACGGTGAACGTACCCGTGGTGGCGTCGTTCTCCGGCTTCGGTTTCTTGACGTTCGGCTTCACCTTGGTGATGTCGACGAACAAGCCTTTGTCCAGGGCGCCGTCGGCAAGCGCCGTGCCGTCGGTCGAACCGACAGCCACCACCGCTGCGCCGCCAGCGACCAGTGCCATCGCGGCTGCGGCAGCGGTCAGCCAGATCGTGGATTTCCTGCGGTGAAAAGCCATTTGCCACCTCGTGTAGTCCGATAAAACGGCGTGGTGAAGCTTGCGGCGGTTAGCCGTGTTGTTAGGGTTTAGCTTTGGGGCGCGGTTAGTGTGACCGGGGTCTTCTAGTGTTCGTATTATTTTTGGGTCGCGATATTATTTGCATTCAGGGCGTAGGCCTTGTCGTGAGCCACGTGGAGTCGGTTGGTGAAGAACGAGTCGGACCCATCGCCGTTGGCCCTGTTCATCTCGGCGAGCCAGTCCTTCTGTTCGTCGGTGGCCTTCTGCGGCAACGTGACTCCGAGCAGTGCGCCCGCCCGATTCGCCACGTTGTCCAGCAGGGTGTGCCCCTCGACGAGGTGCTTGCCGGCCGCCTGGATCTTCGGCTGGTCCGGCGGTTTGGCCTTGCCTCTCTCGTCGGCTGGCTTCTCCCGCAGCTCGGCCTGCTTGACCCCGGTTCATGAAGTGCTGGCCAGCCGGTCCGGGCGGGCCCCACTCGGCCTGCGCGACCTCGTCACCACCGGGCGGCGGGGTCCAGGTGGTGTGGAGGGGCTGGCAGCCTGACCAGATGCGCTCCCTGGTGTCGAGCAGCACGGCCGGCGCGGCGGCCGTCGGCGCGACGATGAGTCGCGTCGGCGTCGCCAAGTCTGTGGGGAGTCGCACGAACTGAACTACGAACCTAGGTAGTAGTTCGCCTCAATCCGAGACTTGAGAGTTACTTAAAAGTTATACAATTCGGCGCGCCCCAGGTCTGGCATCGAGACCTCAAGTCCTGAGCGCGAGCGCACGTCTTGAGTGTTGGGGACTCGTTCATCGAGAGGTGAGCGAGTTTGCCCCAAGCGCGCGTTCGGGGTTCTGCGGGACGTATCGCGGGCGGTCGTGGCTCCTGCGGCCACCGGTTGGTCGATCGTCTACTTGGCACTGTCGGGCCGGTCACCGTGACCGCGCCGGCGGGCAACGTGACGGGGTCGACGAACGTGAGTTCGGCTTGCCGTGGGGTGCCGGGGATCGCTGCTTTCGAGCTCGGTGTTCCCCGAGGTGGCACGGCGGCCGGGCCGAGGCCTCGACGGCGAGCCGCAGCGCTGCGGTCACTTGCCGGAAGTTCAACGAGTTGTCTTATGCTTGGTTGGGGTGTTCAGGCTGCGCGGCGCTTGCTGGCCGGGCGCCGCCGCACGCGTCGTCGGGCACGAGGCTGTTCGGCGTGCAGGTGGCCTGGGCTGCCCGAGTCACCTCCCGCAGGAGAGGGCACGAAGGACGTACGTGCGCTGATCAGTTTCGTTGCGGCGGCGGAAAGGCTCTGGACTGGTACAGCCGCGTGTTCTGGTGTCGCGTCTTCGTGCTTGGTTCGGCTAGTACGGGGATCAGCCATGGCTGACGATCATGCTGTTTAGAAGGGCGGATCGTCCCAGGGAGTCTTGACGGTGGCTCGGGGCAACGCAGCTGTGGGAAGCGGCAGGTTCGTCACGACGAACAAGTCCAGGATGTCGTTACGGTCCATGAAGATGATCGACCGCCGTTGGGTGGCGTCGAGCTTGTTGCCGAGCCAGGCCCGAGCCTGTTTGGTGATCTCTCCGCCTGCGACGATGAAGGCGTGGTCGACCAGGACGCGCTTGCTGATCTCGGGGTCGAAGATCTCGTGTCCAAGCATCATCAGGACCTGGTTGTAGATCTCGGCGACGTTGGCGTTGCTCGTCCTGGTGGCGCCGGCGGCGTCCAGCTTGTCCTTCTTTGCCTGTAGCCCGAAGTACAGCACGTGCTGGGTCGGCAGGATGAACTTCATCCAGACGTCCTTGCCGTACTCAAGGGCTTTGTCCTTATGCCCGGCCGCGGTGACGCGGTGGAAGCCGAGCTGGCGGAACAGTGGCAACAGGATCTCCTCGATCAGGTCGTCCTCACTGGCCGTGTCGAGGTAGGCGGCGAGCTGCTCTCGGCGTTCGACTTCTGCGGCCGAGAAGGGTCGGTGCGGGTTGCGTTCGGGGGCTGTTGTGGTGTTGGTAGCGAGGTGGCGGAGGTAGCAGCGCTTGTCTGGGGCGTAGTACGCCTCGAAGCCCTCCCTGGCCAACGCGGCGTTCAGCATGCTCAACGCGCCCGATCGGTGCTCATCGTCGTTCAGAGTGTCGCCAGGATCCATCAGCAGCGCGATCACTTGGGCGAACGACGCGGGCACAGTTCCGGTGCCAGTGTGGGGCTCGTCCAGGATCTTCTCCAGCGTGTCGGCTACCCACCACTGCCGGGTTGAGCCGTCGTGCTCGTAGTCGGTATCGGCGTCAGCGAAGAACTCGGTGAGGAAAGAACTGCTGCGGTACGGGAAGTGTGACGACTCGTGGGAATAGTTCCCGCAGATCATGTCGGCGATCTGCATCAAGGTTCGTCGCTTGAACTTCATCTCGGTCTCCTGCTCGCCTGTAACGGTTGCACCTGGTCTCAGCCGTGCACAGCGTGAGACTGTCGAGAGCAGGGATGTAAGGCGGGAGTTCCGCTCAGTCGACCGCGCGCGAGACGCGCGCTTTCGCGATGTACGCGGTGTTCCAGGTGAAGTGCGACGATCAGCGCAAGCGCAGCGGATACCGCGGGCCACAGCAGGCGATCCCATGAGGCGACGGCCAAGTGGACGACCGCCACGGCGAGAAATACCGCCGCCAATGCCCGTAGCACCCCCGGCTGGTGCTTGATCCCGGTGCTCATACCGGCCGTATCGGGCCTTGATGTGCATCCGTTAACGAGGGCGTCGCCCGGCTTGGCGGCTGGTCTCACATGCCGGGCTGGGTGCCGCTGAGCACGGCCTCCAAGCTCGGGCGGCTGGCCGAGCGCGCGACGCGAGGGATCGTCATTGGTGCGCGCATGGGGCGTTCCAGAAGCCCACGGGCCCACATCGCGTCGCTGTACGGGGTGTGAAGCCACACCGCGCGCACGACCATGCCGTTCTTGCGGAATTCGTCTCGGATGATCTGCCCGCCGTCGAAGGTGGCTTCGTCGTGTCCCCACCCGTGCTCAATGGCCCACTGCAGTACGTCAGGCCTGCGATCGGTGTGCGGAGCAGGCATTCTGCCTCCTACTATGCGGTGACGCACCAGATGCGTCACCTTGTGCGTTACATGATGCGTCACGCTGTTCTAGGCCTCAAGAGCCGCTTCGTCACTATTGGGCGTCAGGTCGTGCTCGAGGTCGGCGCTTCGTGAAGGTCGCACTCGTCGACCCATCGCGCCAGCAAGCTCACGACTGCAAGCCGCTCAAGAGCGGCCTATTCGTCGAGTTCGCTGGTGCTGTGTGCGGCGTTGTTGCGGATCGTCATCTGGATGCCGGGGGCGAGGAACCGCAGGCCGGCGTTCATCGTGATGACGTCTTGGTGTGTCGGGTCGCCCGGCCAGCGAAGTCGCGGTTTACCCGGCTCTGGTTCCTTGTTGGAGAAGATCTCCTGCCACAGTGCCGTGGCGGCCAGGTCATTGCGCTTCGTGCGGGTCTTCACCATCGCGACGACCGACTCGGCCGCACCGGCCACTGCCTCCCGGAAGTGACCATCGCGCCATAGCCGCGCGGCCGCGCCCCAGACCAGGGGATGCATCGCCGCTGCGCCGACCGTCGGGGGAAGCTCAGCTTCAGACTCAAGAATCAAGCCGTCGAGTCTGCCCAGCGCCTGGTCGCAGGCCCCAAGGACGTCGGGAGCTTCCAGCACCGGCTTTGGCTGCGTGATCGTCTGCCAGGCCGCGAACGGGTCGATGACGCCCACGCCCTGCACCCGAATTGCGATGTTGGTCAGCGGGACCGCGGCCCCGGCCAGCCCGGACAGCCGTGACACCTTCGTCCGGCGCCGCTCGATCTCGTCCGGATCGGCGTCATCACGCGGAAACACCGCCGGTGCGATCCCGCGGGCGATGCCTCCCCAGCCGCCGGAGCCTTCGTTGCGCACGTGCAACTCGAGGAACTCGACCAGTGCGACGCGGAACTCCAGCACCGCCGCGGCGATCGACCTCAGGTACTCGGGGTTCTTGCGCGCTTCCACCTGAGGATCGTGTCATGCCTTTGCACATCACGTGAGTACCGTCACGACCTCTGTGAAGGCTGGCTGGCTGTAGGTTCTCGCCGCGGATGACATATTGATCTTGTGTGACCTGCGCGTTCCAAGGTGTCTCACGGCGTTGGCGCCATGATCAGTCTCAGTTGCCTGTGGCGCACGGAGAGGTACTCGCGGATCGCCATGCGCCTCGGCCATGACCGCGCGCTAACGCGACCTGACCCGGCTTCT
Organism: Lentzea sp. CA-135723; assembly: GCF_050936595.1. Lineage (NCBI taxonomy): Bacteria > Bacillati > Actinomycetota > Actinomycetes > Pseudonocardiales > Pseudonocardiaceae > Lentzea > Lentzea sp. CA-135723. The sequence continues at coordinate 823,759 of NZ_JBNJMK010000002.1, forward strand.
CAAGAACGCGCGGGACTGCGAGGCGCTCGTTGACGCCGGCCAGAGTTACACCGCTCGTTGAACAGCCCGTGCCAGTTCAACGAGTGGAATTGCGTCCGCCCGTCGAGCTGGGTGGTTCAGTTGCGTGGTGGTTGGTTACGCGGGCGGGGGTGTTCGCGACAGTGGTGGTGTGAAGCGGTTGTGGGCGTTCCGGGTGTGGCATGGCGTGGTGTCGGTGCTGGTGGCGGCCGGGGTGGGTGTGGCGACGAACCTGGCCACAGACGCGTTCTCTTGGGCGTTGAGCTCTGGTCTGGTGGCGTTGGTGCTGGTGCAGGCGGGGTTGTCGGTGTGGCAGGCGGTGGAGGACCAGCGGGACCGGCGGAATGCCCGTGACGAGTTGTTGGGGTTGTTGCGGCCGCCGTTGCCGCCGCCTCCGGTGTCCGACAAGTTCCCGGCGGAGCGGGACTGTTCGGTGCTCGGGGTGGGTGCGGTGGTCGGGTGGGTGACGGCGCCGTTCACACCTACGCCATTGTGGGGTCGCAGCAGGGTGCGCGATCGTCTGGTGGCCTGGTGCATCGCCTCGGGGGCGGGAGCGGATGTGGTGCGGATGGTGATAGGTCCGGCGGGGGTGGGCAAGAGCCGCCTCGCCTTGGCCGTTGCCGAGGCGTTGCCGGCGGGCTGGGCGGCGGGTCGTCTAACCGATAACGCGGCGGGTCTGGTGGAGCGGATCGTGGCCGCAGGGGATCGCACGCTGGTAATCGTCGACGACGCCGAAAGAGTTGCGGCATCCGCTGTGGAGACCCTGGTTACCGGTGCCGTGCGGCACCCGGACCTGATCCGTGTGTTGTTGCTGGCGCGCACTGATGCCGCCCTGCGGTTGCTGTCCGACGAAGTACGGCCTCGCCTGGCTGTCGGGGAGGTTGTCGGTCCGGTGGGTGAGGCCGGGGACCGGCAGCGGTGGTTCATCGAGGCGTCGCGGGCCTACGCGCACGCGTGGCGTGTGCCCGCGCCGGATCTGCCCGACCGGCCGGTCGGCACCGACGGGGACACCCCGTTGGTGTTGCACGCGCGTGCCCTGCTGGCTGTGTTGGGCCGCAGCGGCATCCGAACCTGGTCGCTGACCGACCTTATGACCGAACTGGTGAGCCTGGAGCAGCGCTCCTGGCAGTCCGATCTGCGCCGGTTGCCGGCGGGATGCGATACCGAGCTGCTGGCCGAGGCGTTGACTGTGTTGCTGCTGTTGCCCGCATCGGGCGTGGAAGAGGCAGCTGAACTGCTGCGTCGGGTACCCCAGTTCTCCCACGACACCGCACGGGAGTCCCGGGTTGCCCTGGCTCGCTGGGCACGCCGCCGCTACCCGCCCGGTCCTGACCATCGCTTGGGCCTACAGCCGCACCTGGCCGGCGAGCGACTCGTGCTTGACACCCTCACTCGGACGCCGAACTTGCTCCGCGACGAGGACATCCCCGCCGCGGCATCGGTGCTGACCTTTGCCTACGCCTCGTTCCCAGACGCGCTCGACCACCTCATCGCCCTGCTCGCCCGCCGACCGGATCCACTGCCGGACGCTCTAACTTCCGTCCTCGCCACCGGCGTCACCGGCCACCATCTCGACCACGCCCTTGCCTCTCTGATCAACCCTCACTGCATCGACGTTGACCTGCGCACACGCCTCATCGCACTCGACCACACCACAGCGCTACCCCACCTGCGCCTTGCCTTGACCCGCCTCCGCCTCAAGCACTTCCAACTGCTGCTAGCAGCCGACCCTGGGCGTTACCGCCCCGACCTCGCCCAGTCGCTGCACGATCTCGCGGTCAACCTGTGGGCCTTGGGGTGGTACCGGGAGGCTTTGGCCGCTGCTGAGGAGGCGGTCGGGATCCGGCGGCAGTTGGTCGAAGCCGAGCCCGACCGGTACCGCCCCGACCTCGCCCAGTCCCTGAATGGTCTCGGCCGCAGCCTGGAGAAGTTGGGGCGGCATCGGGAGGCTTTGGCCGCTGCTGAGGAGGCGGTCGGGATCTGGCGGCAGTTGGTCGAAGCCGAGCCCGACCGGTACCGCCCCGACCTCGCCCAGTCCCTGCACCGGCTCGGCCGCAGCCTGATGGAGTTGGGGCGGCATCGCGAGGGCATGGGCGCCACTGAGGAGGCGGTCGGGATCTGGCGGCAGTTGGTCGAAGCCGAGCCCGACCGGTACCGCCCCGACCTCGCCCTGTCCCTGAACAACCTCGGGTCCAGCCTGTGGGAGTTGGGGTGGCATCGCGAGGGCATGGGCGCCGCTGAGGAGGCGGTCGGGATCTGGCGGCAGTTGGTCGAAGCCGAGCCCGACCGGTACCGCCCCGACCTCGCCCTGTCCCTGAACAACCTCGGGTCCAGCCTGTGGGAGTTGGGGTGGCATCGCGAGGGCATGGGCGCCGCTGAGGAGGCGGTCGGGATCTGGCGGCAGTTGGTCGAAGCCGAGCCCGACCGGTACCGCCCCGATCTCGCCCTGTCCCTGCATAACCTTGTGACGCACCTGTGGGCCTTGGGGCGACATCGTGAGGCTTTAGCCGCTGCTGGAGAGGCGGTCGGGATCCGGCGGCAGTTGGTCGAAGCCGAGCCCCACCGGCACCGCCCCGACCTCGCCCTGTTCCTGAACGGCCTCGGGTCGAGCCTGTGGGAGTTGGGGCGGCATCGTGAGGCTTTGGAGGCCACTGAGGAGGCGGTCGGGATCCGGCGGCAGTTGGTCGAAGCCGAGCCCGACCGGCACCGCCCCGACCTCGCCCAGTCCCTGAACGGCCTCGGGTCCAGCCTGTGGGAGTTGGGGCGGCATCGTGAGGCTTTGGAGGCCACTGAGGAGGCGGTCGGGATCCGGCGGCAGTTGGTCGAAGCCGAGCCCGACCGGCACCGCCCCGACCTCGCCCACTCGCTGCACAACCTTGGGGGGCACCTGCGGGAGTTGGGGCGGCATCGTGAGGCTTTGGAGGCCACCGAGGAGGCGGTCGGGATCCGGCGGCAGTTGGTCGAAGCCGAGCCCGACCGGCACCGCCCCGACCTCGCCCACTCGCTGCACGGCCTCAGCACGCTGTTGTTCGAGGCGGAGGACGTCGACAACGCACTAAGTGTCTTTGGCGAAGCGCTGACTGTGTGGAGAGCCTGCGCCGAACAAGATCCGCAGCAGTACGAAGCGCATTACCGACGTGAACTGGCGCGCCTACGAAAGAGATTGGATCTTCGAGGCCGCCACGATGAAGCAGCAGCTCTCGATCTCGGCGCGTCAGACATACCCGATCGGCATGCACGAGAAGAATGATCAATCCCACTTTTCGTGGCACTAATGCCATCTCGGTACCAAGATCTTTGGGAAAGTGTCATCGAAATTGGAACCCTGCATACTCCTGAGTTGCCGGTTGTAGGGTCTCGCTGCGGATGACATGTTGATCTTCTGAGACCTGATCGCTTCCGAGTTGTCTCAGGGCGATGTCACCATGATCAGTCTCAGTTGTAGTGGCGCTTCTTCAGGTGCCGGTGCCCCTCAGTGGTCACCACTGCAGGGGGTCGGTGTGTCAACCCAAACCCGACTGCAGGTGGGTTCCTCGTTCCCACCAGTTCGGTCATCCTTGCGCTAGAAACACGCGGATCACTCGTGTGGCTCGGACTTTAGGTCCCAAGCCAGCTCATTTTGAGCAACACGCACCTGGCCGACATCGACATGCCTGCTCGTCCGCGTGCTGCACGGGGGCGCCAACGGTCGGCTGCGTGCCGCCTGTAGGGGCAGCAGGCTCCGTAGTGTTCCGCAGGAGCGTCGACACCGCGTCGTTCACTATGTCCCATTCGCAGACGCGGTCTAGCCGAGACGGCGCCCTCTCCATTTGCGGTAGACGACCCGACCGGCCGCCGTAATGACCCCAATTCCGAGAAGCCCACTACCGGTCGCGAACCCTGGCGTCAGCTCGCCATCAAGCACCAACGCGATGGTGATCACGCTGATGATCGCTACAACCAGGCTGGCCGTTAGCAGCAAGCGGCTGGTTGTCCGGCCTGCCCCCTCGAGCACGGCGATCGCGTTCTCCGTCTTTTCCTTCTCGCTGATCGCGTACTGCAGCGTCTCGAGCAGCGTCGGCGGTCGCGTCGCGACTTTCGGCGCGATGCCCTGCTTAGCGGTCGTCCTCTTGCTCTTCCGCACGGTCCTCCCCGTCCTCTTCGGTGGCCATACACCTCAAGGTCTATGCACGTGCCCCACGCTTGGATGACGGGGATACGATGCCTCAGAGTGAGGTTTATGTTTGCAAACACCTGTGTTGGATCATCATCACCACGATGGATGCGACATAGATCTAAGGCAGGCCCCGAGGAAACCTGACACCAACTCGCAGGCCCGCAACTGTCGTACGATCCTCAGGACAACGAGATGAGCGTGATCCTCATGGCACCATGCGCGAGGGGGCGGCCCCAGACGGTGCGGTCCAGCTGCGAAGTGCTTGGTCTGGGGGATGGACGCCCACGCATGACCGACTCACGGGCCGGCGAAGTAAGTCAATGCATCGCGGCGAGGTCGTCACGATGACGGGTGAGGCGGACGCTGCAGGAAAGCCCGAAATCGCGCACGCCGACCGGCTAGCCGCAGATGCCGAGCTGTGCGCACGATTCCGCGCTTCCCGGTGCCAGTGCACGGAGTTCCGGGAGTGGGCCAGAAACCTTCTTGTGTCGACCAAGCAACTCCTGATCGCATGGTGCAAGCGCGGCTTGATGTTCAAGAAGTCGCAGGCGACCCCTTGGCCGCGATCCGGAAGCGTCCGCACTTGGGACCCCGAGGAGCTGAGCAGCCTAGTCAACGAGGTCCAGGCGCGGGCATTCAGATTGCTCCGCGACCGGGGGATCAACGGCGGCCTCTGGGATCCCGCTAAGGGCGCGTCGCTGCGCGGCTACTTCCTGAACGGCTGCGTATTGGTGTTTGCAGGTAGATGGAAGACGTGGGCCCGCCACCACGAGGCGTGGTCACAGCTGGAGATGCACGAGAACATCTCCGTGCACGCCGATATCGAACTGGAGGACAGCACCAGCTACGAGTTCGACGCCCTGAGCCTTATGGGACTGCTTCGAAGAAAGTTAACAAACGAGCAGTTCGATGTCTTGGCCATGGCGGCGGAAGGCTACACGAACACTGAGATGTCCGAGATCCTCGGACGCACGCCGAACACTATCGCCGCCCGGCTGTTGCGGGCCCGGAAGGCCGCGAAGAAACACATCGACGAGTGCAGAGGGGAGCTGTAGCTGTGGGCGCTTTTAGGAATGATCGCGACATCCTCGATGAGATGGATGTCAACGCGGACCTCGATGAGATGGACGTCAACGAAGATCTCGTGCAGATGGGCGTCGGCGAGCTGATTGAGCGCTCCTCGCTTGGCGCCGACGCAGCTGCGTCTTACCGTGCGCGTGCGACCGCGGAGGACTACGCGCAGGCCGACCTCGTACTGGACCTAGTTGACGAGCTTGACAGAGAGTGACAACAAAGGTCGTGACACCGAAGCCATCCGCGTCCAATGGCAACTGGACGACCTCGGCACGCACCATAAGGCTGACCAGCCACCTCGGGATGCACCAGGCGTAGGGTCTCAGCGCTCGCTGCATGTCAATCTTGTTTGGCCTGCAGCTCCTCGCACGTGAACGCCCGCTTCTGCGGCTCTGCCTCGGCCACGTGCACCGCACTGTTGACCTCGGTGACGACCTGCACCGGATGAGTGCCGAAGCGCCGCTCGCACTCCGCCGCCCAACCGTAGGCGGGATCGGTGATGAACGCGCAAACGTCCGCACCGCGCCCTGATAACCACGCAAGGTCAAGCTCGCCAGATGGTGAACAGTGCGCAGATCCGCGAACCACTCATCCGCGAGCTGGTGGCTCCACCACCACGGATAGGCACCGGCGTGCTCGAAGAACCGCCGTACCACGCGCACGCCGCGCTCGATCGACGACGGCTTCAGGTTGCGCGCGAGCTGCTGGTTGCCCCAGCCCTGCAGCATCGCTGCGAACACCTGCTCCTCCGCGTGTAGCAGGGGCACTCCGCGGACCAGGTGCATTCCCACCGAGCCTGGAAGCTCTTCGCCGTTGTCCACACGCCCCCTCTCACATTCGCATTCAATGCGAGAATTTCGCATCGAATGCAGAGAAGCGCAGGGCGGCGCGCCATGAACCGAGTAGCTGGGCGTCTGACAGCGCGCTGCGCTACGGTCCCGCCGTGCACAGACACACTGTTCTTGCCAGCGCGTTCCTGACCTCGTCTTTCGTCGCATCACGGCGACGCGTGATCGCATCTGATGAGAACAGGACCTGGTCCCATTGGTCGTGCAAAAGGTGCTGGACACCGTCGCGCTCGCAGGTGCGGAGCGAGCAAGATCGAGGACGTGCTGGCGTTCCAGGGCTTCATCCCTTCGCTGCAACGCAACGTGCGTCTGCGTCACCGGCTGGCGCGGGGGATCTGGGGTGCTCCGGTGCTCGGAGCGGTGTTCGGCCTGGGGTGGACCCACGTCTGGGGCCCACCTTGGCCGGGGTGATCGCACTGGTCAGCGGGACTCAGGCGGGTCCGCCGGTGTGGCGCGGACTTGCTTCGTCACGGCGCACTGCCTGGGGCCGGGGCTGCCGTTCGTGCTGCTTGCCGTGTCCGCGCGGTGGGCGGTCACCACGGCGGGCTGGCTGAAACGCCACACCAGGGCGGTTCAGCTCGCCGGGGGAGTTCTGTTGCTCGCCGTCGGCGCGCTGCTGGTGACCGGACTGTGGGGCGAGGTGATCATCTGGCTGCGCGGACCCATCTCCGGATTCAGCACGCCCCTGTGAACGATGCCTTGGCAGCGCTAGGTTCTCCGTGCCGCTGGGGTCGTGCCGGCCGGGTCGGGCAGGAGTAGGTCCCGGGAGACCCTGGTGAACTCCTCGCCGTACCCGGCTTGGTCGGTTCTCGCGAGGCCGCCGACTTCCACCAGCGTGCGCCCGTTCTCGTTCGGAGTCGCCCGCACCCAGACGCGGCGTCGCTTGATGGTCAACGACATCCCAAGGCCGAGGGTGATCAGCACGGAGAACACGAGCACCCACCCTTGCGTGGGATCGCGGGAGATCTGGATCGACACCCAGTCGCTCACGCCGTCGAAGCGGATCACGGTGCCGTCGTCCAGGCGTAGTTCCTCGCCGACGCGGAGGTTCTGCCGGGCCACCTTCACCAGCCCGCCGTTGTCGACCATCCTCTGGTCGATGGAGAAGATCGACTGGCCCCGTCCGGAGTCGGTACCCAGATCGCCGCGGTAGACGTCGATGGCGACCGCCGGGTCGTTCGCGGCGGGGAAGGCGGACTTGAGCACCTTGTCGCGGAAGTCGGCGGTCGGCGCGAGCAGACCGGTGATCGCGAGTTGGTTGCGGCGGCGCTGATCGCCGTCGGCCATGTTCGGAGGGTCGAACTTCGTGGCGCCCTCGGAGAGCAGTGTGATCATGTCCGCAGGTCGCCATTGTGTTGCGCCGGTGCGGACTTCGCCGCTGGGGAAGGTGACGGTGAACAACGGCGTGTAGCCGTGGCCGAGCAGGTACACGCGGTCGCCCGCGGTGCGCAGTGGCCGGTTGACCTCCAGTGAGTACGGCTTCCAGACGTCGTTGTCCAGGTCCGCGCCCGATTGGTACCCGATGTCAGCGCGGAAGCTCTCAGGCTGCCCGTTGGGCAGATAGCTGGCGGAGAAACCCTCGACCTTCACGCACAACGGAGTTAGCTGAGTGCCGTCCACGCGCAGCCCGGGCCGGAACCAGTCGTAGTTGTAGACACCGGAGTTGCAGAACTGTCCGCCGTTGGCCTGGACGATGACCTGGCCCTCGTAGTTGAACATCTTGCCCAGTGCGAACGCGATGAGCAGACCCAGCAAGGAGAAGTGGAACACCAGGTTGCCCGCCTCGCGCAGGTAGCCGCGTTCGGCGCTGATGGTGCGCACGCCGACGGTCTCCTCGCGGACGGTTCGTCGCCAGCCTTTGAGTCTGTGCTCGACGTGGGCGACGACTTCCTCCGGCGTACGCGCGGTCTCGCCTGCTGCGTGGTGCGGCATCCGTGCGAGGTTGCGAGGCGTGAGAACCGGCTTGGCACGCATCTGCCGCGCGTACTCCGCGGTTCGCGGTAGCAGGCAACCGATCAGTGAGATGAACAGCAGCAGGTAGACAGCCGAGAACCAGTAGCTGGCGTAGACGTCGAAGAACCGCAGGCGATCCAGCATCCGGCCCCACCAGCCGTTCGCCACGATGTACTGGTCCACCCGGACGGCGTTGAGAGAGCGCTGTGGCAGCAGAGCACCCGGCATCGCGGCCAGCGATAGCAGGAAGAGGAGGGTCAGCGCGGTCCTCATGGACGTCAGGCCACGCCACGTGTTGCGCAGGAACGCAAGCGTGGTAACAAAAATGTCAGGCGGCATCAGCTGAACCGCTTTCGTCTGTTTGTCCTCGACACGTCGTTTGCACGTTCGTGTCTACTATGCAGCATAGTTGTGAACGGCGGTTGGCCGGTGTCCGTAGTCACCTAAGGGGGACAGGTCCGCGAGTGAAGGGAACCGCCGTGCCCAAGGGTCGTGTCGTCGTGCTCGTAGCGCTTCTGTTGACCGGTGCTTGCTCGTCAGGTGGCGAGACGGAACCGGAACAGTCCACTCAGGAGCAGAGCGAGCAACGGCCGGTCGGTCCCATCGCCGGCCCGGCCAGCAGCAGGGTTCTCCCAGGCGACATCGCGACCGTGCAGGTGGTCCAACTGACCGGCGGTGGCGAGGTTCTCGCTGACACGCAGCAGTACACGCTGTACCGGAACGAGAAGGACGCCACGAACCCTCCCAAGTCCAGCTGCAACGACGAGTGCGTCTTGGTGTGGCCGCCGCTGCTCGCTCCTGGCAACCAGTTCGAACTGAAGGGGGTCGACAAGGCCCTTGTGGGCACGATGAAGCGTGAGGACGGCACCTTGCAGGTCACGCTCGCCGGGCGGCCTCTGTACCGGTACGTCGACGACGAGCAGGCGGGCGACCTGAACGGCAACGGGGTCGACGGCCAGTGGTTCGCCGTCGCGCCCAGCGGGGAGAAAGCGCGAGGGTGAAGCCGAAGCCAGGTTCTCAGCGGTGTTTCAGCTTCGTCAGCATGGCTCGGTAGGCCGCGGTCTCCTCGTCGTCGAGATCGGACGGCAGCGTCCGGAAGGTGCTCAGCTGGTCCTGGCGGTGCCACTGGACCAGCAGGACGATCTGTGCGCAGACGAGTACGAGTTCGCCGACGACCAACGAGATCACCCCGGCCAGCTGCTGATCGGAGAGCAGATCGACCGGCCACCCGAGGGAGAGCGTCCGGTAGTAGTTCGAAGCGATCACGGTGTCCTTCGTCATCAGGATCACGGCGAACACTCCGTGGAACGGCATGACGGCGAACACCAGGCCGAGGCGGCCGAGGTGGGGCAGCCGCCCCGGTGTCGGATCGACGCCCACGACGACCCAGCAGAACTGGTAGCCGCTCACCAGGACGACCGCGTTCAGGACCATCCGCGACCAGTGCTCGGACATCACCGGCTCGAACAGACCGCCGAAGTACAACAGGTAGTAGCCGGTGACGAACCCGACCGCCGCGACGACCGGGTGACAGAGATACTGAAGTAGACGGGAATCGAGGATCCAGACGAGGAGCTGACGAGCGCTTCCCGCCTCCGTCAATGCCCGCAGGGCCAGAGTTACGGGTGCGCCGAGCACGAGAAGCATCGGCGCGACCATGTTGAGCGCCATGTGCATCACCATGTGCACGCTGAAGCTGGCCGGAGCGTACGCACCAATCCCGGACGACATGGCGAGGAACCCCACTGCGCATCCCGCCAACCATATCGCTGTGCGGTGTAATGGCCAGTGTTCGCCACGTACTCGCAACCGTTGCAGGCCAAGCACATATGCGGCGCCGACGACGAGGAAGCCGATGCCGAGCAGAACATCCGGTCGCCAAGTGAGCAGCAGGTTCATCGCGGACGGTGGGCCGGGGAGTTGGTAGCCGAGCTCGACCTGGACAGGACTGAGGTCGGCTTCTCGCAACACAGGCGGAACCGGCTGCGCCATGCTCGCTGAGACGCCCGCGGTGAACAACAGCAGTGCTGACTCCGACACCAAGAGCCCGATCGTGGTCAGCCTCCGGCGTGCCAGCACGCCGAGTCCGCCGAGCAACGCGAGCGATCCGACCTTGGCGAGAACCATCAGCCCGTACCCGGTGGTGAACAGCTGTGAAGGCGCGACCAGGGTCAGCGCGGCGGTCACGCCCGAAGCGGAAACCGCCAGCCAGCACCACAACGCGAACCGCCGATAGCGTGCGGCCGCGATCTCCGGCCTACCCGTGCCACGCCGTACGTGCAACACCAGGCAAACGAGAACCCCGAGCCACAACGACGCCGCGACGACGTGGATGACGAGGCTGTTCATCGTGATGTCGTGGGCCAGGCCGGCCGAACCGTGGCCTGTCGCGACCGGCGGTAGAAGCCCCAGCGAGGCGAGCACGGCGAGACCCGCTGCCGGCCGCCACTTCAGCACTCGGTGGCAGCACAGGGCGATCACGAGCGCTACCAGCGCCGAGGCGAGCCAGGCGATCGGTTCGTTCAGCACGGAGATGACGACGGCGAGGCCCTCGGGGTTCAGCACCACAGTCACCGGCACACCGGTCGACTCGGCGGCGTCGAACGGGACGAGCAGCAAGGCTGCGGCGAACCACGCCCATGCGGCCCAGCCACCCACCCGGACCGCGCTCCAACCGTCGGCGCTCAGACCGCCCGAGTCCCTGGGAGGAACGAAGAAAGTCGCGTAGCACAACGCACCCGCGCAGAGTGCCGCGGCCGCGTTGGCCGTGAACCGCAGCACGTAGGTGCCGACTTTCGTGGCCGTGCCGGGATCGGCGAGGCCCATCGCCGCGTACGCGTCACCGTTGCCGGACGACAGGGCGATCACGAGCACCAGGTCGGCGACGCCTCCGCCGATCAGCCACGCGGCCAGTCCTGGACCACGTCGCGGAGTCGAGATCGTCACAGGGACCGCTTCCGCTGGTTCGGTCGTTCGGAGTCGCGCTGCGGGCCGAGCAGATCGGCCGACTTGTCTCCCTGCTCGAGCAGCCACCAGGGCGTCACGGTCGAGGCTTCGCCGTGCGCCCGGTCGAGCCGCCGGTCCATCCGGCGCGCTTCCCGCTCGTCGGAGCGGTACCACTGGCGCAGGAACGCCCCGATGAGCACGGCGGCCGCGAGATCGCCGAATCCCCAGAGAATGCCTCCGCCGATCTGCTGGTCGACCAACGGGGACGGACCCCACGACCGGCTGCCGGCATCGACGTAGAAGTCGCTGATCAAGGTCGCCATCATCATGATCGGGATGCCGAGCAGGATGTGCACCGGGCCGAGGCCGACCACCATGACGAAGCGGAAGACGAACGGCGGGCGATGGGGGACCGGGTCCACGCCTAGCAGGGACCAGTAGAACAGGAATCCGACGAGGACGAAGTGCACATGAGACAGATCGTGTGCCCACACGTTCGTCAGCGACCAGTCGTAGATCGGCGTGTAGTAGAAGACGAACTGGCTGACCGAGAACAGCGTGAACGCGATCGCCGGGTGCGCGACGAACCGTGCCAAGGGACTGTGCACCACGGCAAGAAGTACTACGCGGCCGCGCTTGGGCAGGGTACGCATCGCCAGCCGCATCGGGGCGCCGAGCGCGAGTGGCACCGGCGCGATCATCTGCAGGAGCATGTGCTGGATCGCAGGCACGCTGAACAGCACGCGGTCGTACACCCCGAGCGCCGAGGAGACCGCGACGAAGATGATGGACAGGCCGACGAACCAGTAGACGGTGCGGCTGCGTTCCCAGACGTCGCCACGTCGCCGCAACGTCCGCACACCCCACAGGTACAGCGCCCCCGCCGCGACGATCGGCAGGACCATTGCCGGATCCAGCGTCCAGCTGGTCAGCATTTTCGCCACCGTCAACGGAGGCAGGTTCACGTCGGGCATGGTCGCCAAGACGGTGCCGGGCACTGTGTTCACGCCCTCTCGACCCTCGGCTCGAACCGGCGCAGCCTCATGCTGTTGGACACCACGAAGAGCGACGACATCGCCATTGCCGCTCCGGCGACGAGCGGGTTGAGCAGCCCGGCCGCGGCGAAGGGGATCGCCGCGACGTTGTAGCCGAACGCCCAGAACAGGTTTCCGCGGACGGTCCGCAGGGTCGCGCGCGCGAGCTTGATCGCGTCGGGGACCGCGGTCAGGTCGTCGCGCACCAGGATGATGTCGGCGGCGTCGATGGCGACGTCGGTGCCGGCCCCGATCGCCATGCCCAGATCTGCGGTGGCGAGGGCGGGAGCGTCGTTCACTCCGTCTCCGACGAGGGCTACTACGTGCCCTTCCAGCTTCAGCCTGCGCACCTCTTCGGCCTTGTCGGCGGGCAGAACGCCGGCCACGACGCGTTCGACGCCGATCTGCTCGGCGACAGCGCGAGCGACGATCTCGTTGTCGCCGGTGAGCAGCACCGTGCGCAGGCCGAGTCGGTGCAATTCCGTGACGGCCTGCTGCGCGTCGGCGCGCACCGCATCTTGGAGAGCGAGCAGTCCGACGAACTCCTCGTCTTTGGTCACCGCGACCGTGGTCCTGCCCCGTGCTTCCCACTCGCCGCGCAACGCGTCGAGCTCCTCCGGCAGCGCCGAACCCAGATCGTTGAACAACTTCGCGCGTCCGACCCGCACCAGATGGCCGTCCACGGTGCCGGACGCACCGAGGCCGGGCTCGTCGCGAAAACCGGCGACCGATGGCAGAGCACCGGCTTCCACGCGGGCGGCGGAGACGATCGCCAGCGCGACGGGGTGCGTCGAGGCCTGTTCGAGCGCGCCCACCAGACGCAGCAACCCGGTGCGTTCGACGCCGCCGGCGCAATGCACGTCGACCAAAGACATCGTGCCGGTCGTAACCGTCCCCGTCTTGTCGAGCACGACCGTGTCGACGGCCCGTGTCGACTCGAATGCCGGATATCCCTTGATGAACAGCCCAAGGCGTGCCGCCCGGCCCGACGCGACCATCAACGCCATCGGGGTCGCGAGACCGAGCGCGCAGGGGCAGGCGATCACCAGCACCGCGATTGCGGCAGCGACCGACCGCTCGACGGAGCCGTCTACCAGAAGCCAGGCGGTGAGCGTGAGCACCGCGAGAACCAGCACGGCGGGTACGAAGTAGCCGGACACCCGGTCGGCGATGCGCTGGACCGGGGCCTCTCCGCTCTGCGCTGTCGCGACCAGCTGTTCCATGGCCGCCAGCTGGGTGTCCCGGCCGACCCGTGTGGCGTTGACCAGCACAGTGCCGTTGAGGACCACGGTGCCACCGATCACGCCCGTGCCCGCCGAAGCCTCCACCGGCACCGACTCGCCCGTCATCGAGCTCATGTCGATGGCGGCGCGACCGTCGAGCACCACGCCGTCGGCCGCGATCCGCTCGCCGGTCCTGACGATGAACCGCTGGCCGGTCTGAAGCCGCTCGGCGGGAACGATCCGATGTGAGCCGTCGTCGAGCACGAGCACCGCCTCGTCGGCTCGCAACGCCGCCAGCTCCCGCAACGCGCCACCAGCTCGCCAGCGGGCCTTGGCCTCGAAGTAACGGCCCGCGAGCACGAACGTGGTCAGACCCGCCGCCACCTCCAGGTAGATCGCGCCTTCGGGGCGCAGCAACAACCACACTCCGGTGACGTCCTCGGGTGGCGGTGCCGCGAAGAACATCGAGTAGCAGGACCACGCTGTCGCCGCGAAGATCCCGAGGGACACAAGGGTGTCCATCGAGGTCGAGCCGTGCTTCGCGTTGCGGATCGCGGCGCGGTGGAACGGGAGCGCCGCCCAGCCGACCACCGGTGCCGCCAGCACCAGCAGCAACCACTGCCAGCCGGGGAACCGCCATCCGGGCACCACGGTGAAGGTGATCGACAGGTCGGCGATCGGCACGAGCAGCACCACCGCGACCATGAGCCTGCGCAACAGGTTGCGGGAGCGTGCGGCCTCGTCGAGACCGTCCGGCTCCGGCGTCGCCGGTCGCAGGACCTCGGCGTCATAGCCGGCCCGGACGACGGCCTCGACCAGCATCTCGTCGGTCACGTCGCCGTCCGCGGCCACCTGTGCTCGGCCGGTGGCGAAGTTGACGGTCGCGGACACGCCGCTGAGCTTGTTCAGCTTGCGCGACGTTCTGGCGGCACACGCCGCGCAGGTCATACCTGACACGGACAGCTCAACCTCTCGCCGGCTCGTCGCCGTGTCTCCCTGACCGGAGCCGGTTGTGCCGACGGGAACGAGCCCAGGTTCGACCATGTGACAGTCCCGCTTCGCAGAGTCCACTAAATACTAGACGTGATAGTAGATGTTGGGGTCTGCTCGCTGGTTGCGGGTCTCGCCTGGGCTTCTCAGGTCAGCATGCGTCGCAGCAGCCGGATCCACCCTTGTCGTTGCTCGCGATCGACAGGGAGAGCGCCGCGGGGATCGCGGGAGTCACCGTGGTGGTCTCCGGTAGCGACGTGATCTTGGCGGCGCGGATGGCGTTGGCGATGACCAGCACCTCCGCGAGCTCGTGCACGAACACCACGGTGGCCAGGCCGAGCACGCCGAACGCGGCCAGAGGGATGAGCACCCCGATGATCGCCATGGACAGGCCGACGTTCTGCAGCATGACCTGACGGGCATGCCGGGCGTGGGCGAGCACCTGCGGCAGGTGCCGGAGGTCCTCGCCCATCAGCGCGACGTCGGCGGTCTCGATGGCGACGTCGGTCCCCATGGCTCCCATGGCGATGCCGACGTCTGCAGTAGCCAGGGCCGGGGCGTCGTTGACGCCGTCGCCGACCATGGCGACCTTGCGCTTGGTGCGCAGACCGGAGACGAGGGAGGCCTTGTCCTCCGGCAGCAGTTCGGCGTGGATGGCGGTGATGCCGGCTTGCTGCGCGAGCGCGGTGGCGGTGCGAGTGTTGTCGCCGGTGAGCATGGCGGTCTCGATGCCCAGCCGGCTGAGGCCGGCGACTACTTCGGGCGCTTCAGGACGGAGTTCGTCGCGCACGGCGATCGCGCCGAGGAGGGTGTCGTCGCGTTCGACGAGAACGACGGTCGCGCCCGCCGCCTGGAGGCGTTCGACGTCGTCGGTCAGCGGACCTGTCGCCACCCAGCCCGGCTTGCCCAGGCGCAGTTGGTGTCCGTTGTGGACGCCGCGAAGTCCGTGGCCCGCGATCGCGGTGACGTCGTCGGCGGCGACCACGTTGCCTGTGGCGGCAAGGATCGCGCGGGCGAGGGGATGTTCGCTGCGAGCTTCCAAGGCGGCCGCGGAGGTCAGCACGTCGTCCTGGCTCGTGCCGTCGACCGCGATGATGTCGACGACCTGAGGGGAGTTGCGGGTCAGCGTGCCGGTCTTGTCCAGCGCCACCGCGCCGATGCGGCCCAGTTCCTCGAGGGCGGCGCCACCCTTCACGAGCGCGCCCTGCCTGCTCGCGGCGCCGACGGCCGCGACCACGGTCAGCGGGACGGAGATTGCCAGCGCGCACGGTGACGCGGCCACGAGCACGACGAGGGCGCGTTCGAGCCAGACGAGTGGATCACCGAGCAGAGCGCCGAGACCTGCGATGGCCGCGGCCAGGATCATGATCGCCGGAACCAGGGGCTTGGCGATGCGGTCGGCCAGGCGCTGGCCGGTTCCCTTGCGCTCCTGCGCCTCTTCGACGATGTGGACGATCCGCGCGAGTGAGGAGTCCGAGGCGAGAGCGGTGACCTGGACCTCGACGGCGCCGCCGCCGTTGATCGCGCCCGCGTGCACGGTCGCGCCGACGCCGGCCTCGACGGGCACGGACTCGCCTGTGATCGCCGACAGGTCGAGGCTGGTGTGCCCGGCGGTGATCACGCCGTCGGTTGCGGCGCGCTCGCCGGGGCGCAGCACCATGCGGTCGCCGAGCACGAGATCGCCGGGCGCGACCCGCTCTTCGACGCCGTTCCGCAGGACCGCCGCGGTCGGGGGGACGAGGCCGAGCAGGGCGCGTAGTCCGCGTCGGGTGCGCACGATCGCGTAGTGCTCGAGACCTTCGGCGATGGAGAACAGCACGCCGAGCATGGCGGCCTCGGTGAACTGGCCGAGGGCGACCGCGCCGATGGCCGCGATCGTCATCAGGGTGCCCACGCCCACCCGGCGACGCAGCAGGTTGCGCACGGCTCCCGGGACGAACGTGGCGGCGCCGGCCACCGCCGACGCCAGGGTGATCACGTCGCCGGCCAGTTCGGCGCCGGAAAGCGAGAGAGCGAAGCCGATGCCGAGCAGCACGCCCGCCAGTGCGGCTAACTGGAGTTCACGGACTTCCCAGAGGCGCTGAGGGCCATGATCCTGCTCCGCCTTCTGTTCGGTTTCCCTGGTCTCTTCGGGACCGCAGCAAGCATCGGACACGTCATTCTCCCTTCGCGGCGACGCTGTCGAGGCCGAGGACGGCGGTCACGAGCGTGCGGCCGCGGTCGGTGAGCGCGTACATCGCCATGCGGCCGTCGCGGCGAGCCGAGACCAGACCGGCGATCTTGAGCTGGCGCAGGTGGTGCGACACGAGGTTCTGCGCCTGGCCGACGACCCACGCCATGTCGCAGACGCACAGCTCGTCACCCGACAAGAGGGCGGTGGCGATGGTCAACCGGGTCGGGTCGCCCAGCGCTCGCGCACCCGCTGCCGCCGTCTCCACCTCGGGCAGCGGCCTCAGCGAGGCCCGGATCCGCTCGGCGTGCGGAAGATCCAGGCAGAGGAGGTCGCAGCTGTCGTCTCGCTCGTTCGTCACATCAACATACTAATGAACGTTGAGATGTTGGCTACCCCTGTTCGGGTCACATCCCAACGTTCGTTAGCGTGTCGCTTCGGCAGGAGGTGAGTGCGGCTGTGTGGCGGTTCTGCGTGCTCTTCGCCCTGGTGGTCGGCGTGTTCCTGCTGCAAGGGGCACCGTGCGACAGCGTCGCCGCCGTCTCCGAGCAGTGCCACGTCACAGTCACGTCGGTGGACGTGGCGACCGATGCGCCGCCCGATCTCGGCGGTGTGCTGGAGCTGTGTCTGCTGGTGCTGCTCGTGATGGTCGCTTCCGCCGGCCTTCGTGATCCGGACTTCGTTCCGCTTCGTCGCGTGCGGCCTCTGGGCGTTCCGCCGCGACCTGCTCCACCGCTGCCGCCGGCGATGGACCAGCTCTGCGTGCTGCGGGTGTAGACGCGCGTCGACGACTCGACCCGCGTTCCCCACCCCACAAGCTGGAGATGTTCGATGAGTACGTCCCGCGCGCGTCTGCGCGCCCTTTGTTGTGCCGCGCTGGTGGCGTTGTCCGCGTGCAGCACCGGATCCGACGCGGTCACCACCGGCCAGTTCGAGTTCGTGGCCCCAGGCGGGCAGACGACGATCTTCTACGACCCGCCGGAGCAGCGTGGCCGGGTCGCCGAGATGACCGGCGAAAGCCTGATGGAGGAAGGCGTCGAGCTGAAGCTCTCGCGGTACGAGGGCAAGGTCGTGGTCCTCAACGTCTGGGGTTCATGGTGCGGCCCGTGCCGCGCCGAAGCCGACGATCTGGAACGCGTCTACGAGAAGACCAAGGAATCCGGCGTCGAGTTCCTCGGTGTGAACGTCCGGGACGAGCGGACCGCCGGGCAGGACTTCAACCGGAACTTCCAGGTCGGCTATCCGTCCTTCTTCGACCCTTCCGGCCGGGTCATGCTGGCGTTGCAGGGTTTTCCTCGCAGCGTCGTGCCCGCCACCATCATTCTCGACCGCAAGCAGCGGGTGGCGGCCGTGTTCCTGGTCGCGCTGCTCGACACGGATCTTCTCCCGGTCGTCGAACGCATCGCCGCCGAGGATCCGCAGGCCGAGGTATCTTCGACGGCGAGCACCCCGTGACCGAGTTCGCGATCTCCGGGCCGTTGTTGCTGGCCGCGCTGGTCGCCCTCGCCGCGGGCACGATCTCCTTCGCCTCGCCGTGCGTCATCCCGCTGGTGCCGGGCTATCTGGCCTATCTCGCCGGGCTGGTCGGCGCCGAAGCCCCTGCCTTGTCGGAAGGGGAGGAACCGCGGCGCGACCGGTGGCGGGTCGCGGGCGGCGCGCTGCTGTTCGTGCTCGGGTTCACCGTCGTGTTCGCCGCGGCGGTGCTCACCGTGCTGGGCGTGTCCGACGCGTTGCTGGCCAACGAGGAACTCCTCCAGCGCATCGGGGGAGTGGTGACCATCGCGATGGGGCTGGCGTTCCTCGGCCTCATTCCCGCACTCCAGCGGGACGTCCGACTGAAGCACCGCCCTCGCCGCGGCGTGTGGGGTGCTCCGGTGCTGGGAGCGGTGTTCGGGCTTGGCTGGACGCCGTGCCTGGGACCGACGTTGGCGGGTGTCATCGCGCTGGCCAGTGGCACGCAGGCGGGGCCGACGCTCTGGCGGGGCGTGCTGCTGGTGCTCGCCTATTGCGTCGGGCTGGGGCTGCCGTTCGTGTTGCTTGCGGTCAGCGCGCGCTGGGCGGTGACCACCGCGGGCTGGCTGCGGCGGCACACCAGGGCCGTCCAGCTCACCGGCGGCGGTCTGTTGATCGTGGTGGGCGTCCTGCTGGTCACTGGCCTCTGGGCGGAGCTGGTGCTGCTTCTGCGCAGTCCGATCGCGGGGTTCACGACGCCTTTGTGACCAGGGGCGGGAGGAAGCGGCCGCTTCGGCTGACGTAGTGCCGGTAGGCCTCGCCGTGGGTGCGCAGCAGGTAGGGCTCCTCGACCGCCCGGACCTGGATCTCGATCGCACCCACGAGCGCGGCCAGCCCGGCCAGCGCGACGACGTTCGGGGTGAGCACGGTCAGGCCTGTAGCGGTCGCGATCATCGCGGTGAAGATCGGGTTGCGGACGCGGGCGAACGGGCCGTCGGTGACCAACGTCGTCGCTTCCGCTTCGTCGACCCCGATGCGCCACGACGTGCCCATCGCCTGCTGGGCCAGCAGTGTGCCCACGATCCCGCACGCCGCCAGCGCCGCCCCGGCGAGGTGACCCGCGAAGGCGAGCGGACTGACGACCTCCGCTAGCTGGAGGGCGGGGGCCGCGAGTCCGAGGACGAGGGCCAGCACGAACAACGCGCCGCCCCACCACTCCAGCGAGCCGGGTCTTCCGCTGACGCCCCGGAAGCCCGTTGAGCCGGTGTGCCGCCATTGCAGCCAGCTGCGCACGCCGAACGCCGTGCCGAGATAGACCAGGTAGAGACCCAACGCGAGCCAAGCCACGGGACACCCCTCCAGACCGCCGATCGTCACACCAACATATAGCGATATATGCATGTGTTCAAGACCGCTCGCAGTTGTTGTAACGCGCGGGGCTGTTCGGTCGACGATCGATGCGACGGCCATCTACTAGGCGAATTAGTAGTGGCCGACTGACTCTCAGTGAAGTCGGGGCCGGTTTCCGCGAAAGGTGAGGTGCATGAGGGCGCACGAGGCGAGGCCCCGTCCGTTGAGTCGAAGATGGATCCGGCTGGCGTTGTCCTTTGTGGTCACGCTGGGGATCGTCGTGCCCTTCGCGGTGTCGAGCGCGCCGTCGGCGCTTGCGGCGCCGTGCGACACTCCGGTGACGAACAAGGTGCTGTGCGAGAACACCAAGGCGGGCACGCCGGACTGGCAGGTGTCCTCACGGGACGACTCGATTCTTGGCTTCACCACCGACATCAGTGTCACGCCAGGTGGTCGCGTCGACTTCAAGATGCTGACCACGGCGTCGTCCTACAAGATCGACATCTTCCGGCTCGGCTACTACGCCGGTGTCGGCGCCCGGCAGATCGGGTCGGTGTCGCGCAACACCACGCAGAACCAGCCGCCCTGCCTGCGCGACGGGCCCACGGCGTTGATCGACTGCGGGAACTGGGCGGTGTCACTGTCCTGGATCGTGCCGGCGGACGCCGTCTCGGGCATCTACTACGCCCGGACCACCCGCAACGACACGGGTGCGCAGAACGAGATCGTGTTCGTCGTGCGCGACGACACCTCGCGCGCGAAGATCATGCTGCAGACCTCGGACGCGACGTGGGTGGCGTACAACCGTTACGGCGGCAACAGCCTCTACTTCGGTGACGGGCCCGGTCAGGGTGGGTCCTCGTACAAGGTGAGCTACAACCGGCCGTACACCGGTGGTGACGGCGACGAGAACTTCATCTTCAATGCCGAGTACCCGATGCTCAAGTTCCTGGAGGCCAACGGGTACGACGTCACCTATACCACCGAGGTCGACACGGCCCGGCGCGGTGAGCTCATCAAGAACCACAAGGTGTTCATGCCGGTCGGGCATCCCGAGTACTGGTCGAACGAGCAGCGGGCGAACGTCGAGGCGGCCCGGGACGCCGGCGTGCACCTGGCGTTCCTGACGGGCAACGAGATCTTCTGGAAGCACCGCTGGGAGAAGAGCATCGACTCCGGCCAGACGGACTGGCGGACGATCGCGTGCTTCAAAGAGACCAAGGGCGCGCAGGACGACGGCCTGAACGACTGGACCGGCACGTGGCGCGACCCGCGGTACAGCCCGCCGCAGGACGGTGGCAGGCCGGAGAACGCGTTGCTGGGCAACCTCTTCACCGTCAACGGCCGCCGCGACGACGCGATGCAGGTGCCCGCCGCGTACGGCAAGATGCGGCTCTGGCGGAACACGCCGCTCGCGAACATGGCCGCGGGCACGACGTACACCTTCCAGCCTGGCACGCTCGGCTACGAGTGGAACACCGTGGAGGACAACGGGTTCCAGCCGCCGGGCGTGGCGCAGCTGTCGCGGACCACGGTGGACCTGCAGGGCTACTTCGCGTTGAAGAACCACGGCGACGAGTACGGATCCGAGGTCAAGACGCACGCGGTCACCTACTACCGCCATCCCAGCGGATCGCTGGTGTTCGCTGCGGGCACCGTGCAGTGGGCCTGGGGCGTGGAGGACGACCACGCGTTCCGCACCAACACACCGACGTCCGACGTGCGGATGAAGCAGGCCACCGTCAACTTCCTCGCTGACATGGGCGTTTTTCCGCAGTCCCTGCAGTCAGGCCTCGTCGCGTCTACGCCGAGCACCGACACCGCACCACCGGGCGTCACGATCAGCTCGGTTCCCGCGCAGTCGACGGTGGGGCAGCCGTACACGTTCTCCGGCACCGTGATCGACGCGTCCGGCCAGGTCGCCGGGGTCGAGGTCTCGACCGACGGCGGGAACCGCTGGCACCCGGCGAACTGGGTCGCGGGCCAGACGACGTGGAACTACACCTACACGCCGTCCCAGGCAGGTGCTGCTCAGTTGCGGGTTCGCGCGGTCGACGACTCGGCGAACCTCTCTCAGCCGGTGTCTGCGACTCCCGGCGTCACGGCGCGAGCGTGTCCGTGCGGGGTCTTCGCGGGCAGCGACCTGCCGAAGGTGGAGAGCGCGAACGACAGCACCCCGCTCGAACTCGGCATGAAGTACCGCAGCACGACCGCGGGTTACGTGCGGGGCGTCCGGTTCTACAAGGGCGCGGGCAACACCGGGACGCACACCGGGTCGTTGTGGTCGTCTAGTGGGCAGTTGATGGCGAGCGGCACGTTCGTGAACGAGACGGCGTCGGGCTGGCAGACGCTGCTGTTCCCGTCGCCGATCGCGGTGTCGGCGAACACGACCTACGTGGTGTCGTACTTCGCGCCGGTCGGCCGGTTCTCGTACGACAGCGAGTACTTCTTCCGCAAGAACAAGTCCCTGGAACCGTTGACGGGCCTGGAAAGCGGGACGGACGGCCCGAACGGCGTGTTCAGCTTCGGCGCCGGCTTCCCGGCGCAGACGTTCGGGCACACCAACTACTGGGTCGACGTGGTGTGGGCGCCCGACCCCGGTCCGGACACCCGCGCGCCGATCCAGACGTCGAGCTCGCCGGTCGCCAACGCCGGTTCGGTCGCGCTGACCACGGCGGTGTCGGGCACGTTCGACGAGAACGTCTCGCTCACCGGAGCGCAGTTCACCGTCACGGGGCCATCGGGTGCGGTGCAGGGCGCGCTCTCGCTGTCGCAGGACACGCGCACGGTCACGTTCACGCCGACAGCACCGTTGACGGCGGCCACCGCCTACACGGCGTCGTTGAAGGCCGCGGACTCGTCGAACAACATGTCGTCGGTGACGACCTGGACCTTCACGACGGGGTCGCCCCGTCCCGCGAACTGCCCGTGCACCGTCTGGGAAGACTTCGCGGCGCCTGCCTCGCTGGACTCCGGTGACACCAACCAGGTCGAGGTCGGCACGAAGGTCCGCTTCGACGGCAAGGGAGAAGTGCTCGGCGTTCGTTTCTACAAGGGCACGGGCAACACCGGCACGCACACCGGCAGCCTGTGGACCTCGACCGGGCTGCTGCTCGCGACCGGCACGTTCACCGGTGAGACCACGTCCGGCTGGCAGAAGCTGATGTTCAGCTCACCGGTCGCGGTGCAGGCGAACACCACCTACGTCGTGTCGTACTACGCGCCGAACGGCCGTTACTCGGTCACGTCCGGGTACTTCGGCGGCCAGGGTGCGGACTACAAGTCGTTGCACGCGTTGCAGAACGGGACAGACGGCGGGAACGGCGTCTACAAGTACGGCGGTGGCTTCCCGAACAACTCCTACAACGCCACCAACTACTGGGTCGACGTCATCTACCGCAACGGCCTCAACGGTGACACGACCCCGCCGACGCTCACCGCCCGCACGCCGGCGGTGAACGCGACGGCCGTGTCGCTGACGGCACCGCTCACGGCGACGTTCAGCGAGGCGGTCGACCCGGCGTCCGCGCAGATCTGGCTGAAGGACCCCGGTGGGACCAAGCTGACCGGCTCGATCTCGTTGTCCGGCGACCAGAAGACGGTCACCTGGACGCCGAGCGGCAAGCTCGCGCCCGGCACGAAGTACGAGGCACACCTGGGCATCGCGGACGCCAACGGCGTGCCGATGCCGGACGCGGCCGTGTGGTCGTTCACCACCAGCACCACGGCGGTGTGCCCCTGCACGTTGTTCAGCCCCGCCACCGAACCGACCGTGACGTCCTCGGACGACACCGGCGCGTACGAACTGGGCGTGCGCTTCTCGCCGAGCCAGTCCGGCCAGATCACCGGCGTGAAGTTCTACAAGGGCAACGGCAACACCGGCACGCACACCGGCTCGTTGTGGAACGCCAACGGCAGCCGCCTGGCGACCGGCACGTTCTCGAACGAGACCGCGTCCGGCTGGCAGACGCTGACCTTCGCGCAACCGGTGATCGTCAGCGCCGGCCAGACCTACGTCGCCTCCTACACGACGACGGCCGGACGGTATGCGGTCGACGGCGGGTACTTCGCGCGCACGGCGGTCAACTCCGGACCGCTGACCGCGCCGCAGGACCAGAACGGCGTGTTCGCCATCGGTGCAGGGTTCCCGACGCTGACC
Organism: Lentzea sp. CA-135723; assembly: GCF_050936595.1. NCBI lineage: Bacteria > Bacillati > Actinomycetota > Actinomycetes > Pseudonocardiales > Pseudonocardiaceae > Lentzea > Lentzea sp. CA-135723. Next base: position 847,132 of record NZ_JBNJMK010000002.1, read on the forward strand.
TACGGCTCCGGCAACTACTGGGTCGACGTCGTCTACCAGCCCAACGCGGACAACACCGCCCCGGTCGTGCAGAGCCGCACGCCGCTCGACGGCGCGACCGCGGTCGACCCGGCGGGCACGGTGTCGGTGTCGTTCGACGAGCCCGTCGACCTGGGCAGCGCGCAGTTCTCGCTCACCGACCCCGGTGGCGCGAAGCTCATCGGCACGCTGGCGCTGGCGGGAAACCAGCGCGGCGTCACGTGGACGCCGTCCGCGAAGCTCGCGGCCGGCACGCGCTACACGGCGAGCGTCAGGATTTCCGACGCGTACGGGAACCTGATGCCGCAGGCGAGCACCTGGTCGTTCACGACCGCGACCACGCAGACCTGCCCGTGCTCGTTGTTCAGCTCCGCGACGGTGCCGACTGTGGCCGCCTCGGACGACAACGGAGCCTACGAGCTCGGCGTCCGCTTCACATCCTCTGTGGACGGACGGGTGACCGGCGTCAAGTTCTACAAGGGCGCGGGCAACACCGGCACACACACCGGGTCGCTCTGGTCGGAGGACGGGCAACGGCTGGCCACAGGCACGTTCTCGAACGAGACGGAGACCGGCTGGCAGACGCTGACGTTCGACAACCCGGTGACGATCACGGCCGGCACCACGTACGTCGCGTCGTACACCACGTTGACGGGCAGGTACGCGCTGGACACGGGGTACTTCTCGGCCTCCGCGGTCACCAGCACCCCGCTGAGCGCCGGTATCTCGAACGGCGTGTTCCAGCCCGGCTCCGGGTTCCCCGCCACCACCTACAACGGTGGCAACTACTGGGTCGACGTGGTGTTCGCCCAGCAGTGACGTGAAACAGATGAGGGGGTCGTCCGCTGCTGCGGACGACCCCCTCACCGCATGATCAGAACGGCAGCAGGAACGGGCACAACGCAAAGGCAGCCACCGTGAGCAGCGCCGCGCCCACCGCCATCGGCAACGCCATCGCGACCACACCGGCGATCCACGTCGGCGTGGTCGAGCGCGACGCGCCACCGAGGTTGCGCAAGCGCAGCTCGACGCAGTCCCTGGCCATGGCCAGAGCCGCCGGAGGAGTTCCGCCCGCCGTCATGGTCAGCAGTGCGGACCGGACTGCCTCGGTCCCGTGTGCGCGAGCGGCTACCGCGTCGGCGGCCAGTTCCACGAGGGCCGAGACCAGCTCGGGGGAGCGGCGGGTCAGGGGCGTCCACGGCACCGCCGAGGCCAAGGCCCGTGCGAAGCCGACGAGCAGGTGGTGGTGGCCGAGGATGTGCGCGCGTTCGTGCTCGATCACGGCGTCCACCGAGGCCTTGCTGAGGTGCTCGTTGAGCCCGTCGGTGGCGACGACGAGCGCGGACCGGCCGGACAGGCTGTAGGCGAGCGGGGTGGAGTGCGGGATCCACCACGTCGGGATCGCGCCCGGCTGGCGATGCGCGACGATGGTGAGCGCTTCGCGTTGCTTGCGCTGCACGCGGTCCTGCGTCCGGCGGTGCCGCACCAGCGAGATCGCGATCTTCACCGCGACGGTCAGCAGGATCGCGGCGCAGGCGAGACCGGCCACCTCCTCGGCCCGGGGGGTGCCGCCGTGCTGCAGGGTCTGCCAGCAGCTGTGGACGAGCCCGACGAGCTGGGGCGCGGGACCGTGACCCGGCAGCACCGCGATCACCACGGCGGCGGTCACCGTGGTGAGGCAGCCGGCGACCATCATGAACCAGCCGGTGAGCAGCACCGCCGGAGGCGCCTGGCGAGCGAGCAGCCCGTCGAGCATCCGGGGACCTGCCCACGCGACGGTGAGCGCGCCGAGCAGCAGCGCGACGGCGACGGTCATTTGCGCTTCCGCAACGCCTTGCGCAACATTGCGGCCTCTTCCTCCGTCGCGGACTGCGCGAAGTGCAGCAGCACGCCCTCCGGGTCACCGGTCGAGTCCAGCACCGCGCGCAACGCCCTGGCCGCGGCCTCCGCACGGGACAGGACGGCGCGGTAGTGGAACGCGCGACTGACCTTCGTGCGCTCGACCCACTCCTTGCGGTGCAGGTTGTCCAGCACCGTCATGACCGTCGTGTACGCGAGATCGCGTTCCGGCGCGAGTTCGTCGAGGACGTCGCGCACCGTGCGGTCGCGGTCGTCGCGCCAGAGCACGTCCATGACCGCTGATTCGAGTTCCCCAAGACCCTGCATGACACCTCCGTGCCCAGAGGATACGGATCAACCGGCGATGCGCCGCGCTCCCATGAGGTGCCCGTCGCCACGGCTGGGGCGCACGTCCACGACCTGGCCCTCGGTCGGCGAGTCGACCATCTTGTTCTCGCCGACGTACATCGCCACGTGGTGGATGGTCGCGGGGTTGCCGGTCCCGTCGTCGTAGAACAGCAGGTCACCGGGCTGCAGGGCGTCGAGGGGGACGGCCTTGCCCGCGTTGTACTGGGCGGCAGCCACGCGGGGGAGCGTGATGCCCGCCTGCTTGTACGCCCACAGCATGAGGCCGGAACAGTCGAACCGGTCCGGGCCCGTGCCGCCCCACAGGTAGGCGGAGCCCCGCTTGGACAGCGCGGCCTGGAGCGCGGTGTTGGCCGCACCGGGCGGTCCCAGATAGCTGCCGTTGTCCTTCACCCGGCTCAGGTTGTTCTTGAGAGCGGGGTCGAGCGAGCCGAGCGCGGCGCGGACCTCCTTGATCTTGCCGTCGAGCTCCTTCTGCTTCACCTCGACCTCGCCGACCAGCTTGGCCGCCGCCTCGGTGGCCGCCTGGGCCTTCGTCCTGGCGTCGTTCGCCGTGGTCACGGCGGAGGAGAGGCGGGTGAGCGCCTCGGCGTTGTCGGCCGCGAGGAGTTCGAGGGCCGACATGCGTTCGATGAAGTCCTGCTGGGAGTCGGCCACCAGCATCGCCGAGAGCTTGCTGAACTGCGCGCCCTCGAACGTCGACGCGGTGAGCTGGTCGACCTGCCCTCGGAACTGCTCCTCGTCGGACCTCGCCTGGCGTTCGGTCGCCTCGGCAGCGGCCTGCTCGTCCTGCCTGGCCTTGAGGTCACCGCGCGCCTTGAGCAGGTCCTCGTTGGTCTTGGCGGCCTGCGCGCCGAGCTCGTTGTAGCGGGCGAGCGGGTCCTGAGCAGGCTGGGCGCTCGCCGGGATCACCGACACCGCGAGGACCGCGCCGGTCAGGGCGAACGGCAGGAGCTGTCTGCGCTGGGGTCGCACCGCTTCTCCATCTACTAGGGGGCGTAGTTTTACGGTCGAGCTTAGTACTAGGATTCCTAGTAGATGACCGGGGTGTGGAGGAGCTGAGGATGACGAGCGGCCGCAAGGCGAAGAAGAGTCGCGCCAAGTCCGTCGTCGTGGACTACCGGCCCAGACCCTGGGGCACGATCATCGCCGTGGTCGCGGTGCTGGGTCTGGCCGGCGGCGTGTTCGGGTATGCCTGGACCCGGATCTCGGCGAACAACGACCGCGAGGCGGCGCTCGCGCAGTGGAAGCCATCGGACACCAACAAGGACCCCTCGGACAAGATCGCCGGGGTGGTGAAGCTCGAGTTCCCCGCGGCCAAGCACGTCCAGCCGACCGAACGCGTCGCCTACGAGCACGCGCCGCCCATCGGTGGAGCCCACGACGGCCAATGGGCCGACTGCACCGGAGTCGTCTACGACCAGGCCGTGCGCAGCGAGAACATGGTCCACTCGATGGAACACGGCGGACTGTGGATCGCCTACAACCCCGATCAGGTCCGTGACGACGCCCTCGCGAAGCTCAAAGCCAAGGTCGAGGGCATCGCGTACATGGTCATGTCGCCGTATCCCGGCCTCGACAAGCCTGTCGCGTTGCAGTCCTGGGGTCACCAGCTGAAGCTGGACAAGGCCGACGACGAGCGCGTCGACCAGTTCATCTCGTCGCTGCTGCGCAACCCGAACACCTACCCCGAGGTCGGCGCGACCTGCGAGAACGCGCAGTTCCTCACCAATCCGGCCCCGTTCGTCGCCGAGAAGCCAGGGCCTGACGCCGTGCCGGTGAACGGGCGTCCAGAGACGAGCACGCCTCCGTCGGAGGGACCGTGAACTGGGAGCTGCTGCTGATCCTGGTTTTCCTCGGCATCGCGCTGCTGGTGATCGGCCTGGTGGTCGGCACCGCCTCGGCGAAGCAGACAGGACCGGCGGAAGCCGACGTGGAGTTCGCCCGCGCGATGTCGGCCCATCACCGGCTGGCGTTGCGCGTGGCGGTCGCGGCGGGAGTGCGCAGTTCCGATTCGCAGATCCGCCTGCTGGCGTTCGAGGTCGAGACGAGCCGCCTGGAGCAGATCGGCCGCATGGCGGGCTGGCTGGACCTGTGGAAGCGAGAACCCGCCGAGGACGTCGCGCAGCCCGAAACCAGGATGAGCGACGTCAGCTTCCTGCACTTCATGGTGCTGCACGACGACAAGGGCATCGCGCTCGCAGACCGGGCGCTGGCCACTGCGCGGCTCGCACCCGTGCGGCGCTTTGCGAGGAAGGTGCGGGCGCGGCAGCTCGAGGAGCGTGACGCGTTCGCCGAGGTGCTCGCGGCTCGCGATGTTCGTTCCGCACTTCGATAGCGAGAGATCATGACCGAAGAACTTCTGCTCGCCTTCGCCGTCCCGCTCGCGAGCCACGACGGCGAAGGCCAGACCTGGATCCTCGGAGCGGTCGCGGCGGTCGTGGTCATCTGCCTCGCTGCAGTGGCGATCGCGCAGTACCGCGACCCCAACCGCACCGCTGACAAGGAGATCCGCGAGATGCTCGTCGGAGGCGGGCCACGCAGGTCGTTCCCGTCCGGCGAGCCCGCGTCCGAAGAGGACAAGGGCTGGTAGAAGCCACGTGGTTAGCATGGCGCGGTGACCCGGCGACCGGAGCGGCTTCCCGCCTCACTGCGCATCGTGCGCGGTGTGCTCCTCGCTGCCTGTGCATTCGCGCTCACGGTCACCGCACACAGCGCGGGTGGGGGAGACCTGCCCGGTAGTGCGTTGACGGTGTTCCTGACGTTGCTGGTCGCGGCGGCGGGCACGGCGTTCGCGGACCGCAAGCGATCGGCCGGCGCCATCGTGCTTGCCTTGGGGGCGGCACAGCTGTTCATGCACCTGCTGCTCACCACGGCCGGTACGCACCACCTGGCGGAAGGCACCTCGGACACCGCGCGGATGCTGCTCGCACACACGGTCGCGGGTGTGCTGCTCGGTGCGTTGCTCGCACGAGCGGACGAGTGCGTGCTGATGTTCGTGTCGGTGGCACGCCGGGTTCTGCCAAAGCTGCCGCCACTGCTCGTGGTGCCCGACGCTCGCGTGCCACGGCCCGTCGTGCCCGAAGTCGTGGGCCTGCAGCACGGAATCGTCCTCGCGACGTGCGCGAGTCGCCGAGGTCCACCACCTTCTCGCTGACATCACTTCACCCGGTCCCACGTGGACCGGCTTTCGTCATGCGAGGAGCAACATCTCATGTCCCACAGGAAGTTCGGCGTGCTCGCGAAAGGCGCGCTGATCGCGTTCACCGCCACGCTGCTCACCACGGGCACCGCCGCAGCACATCTCGAACCCGTGCCCGGCCAGGCCGTCAAGGGCAAGTCCGCCACCATCACGTTCAAGGTGCCCAACGAACGGCCCGACGCCGGAACGGTCTCGGTGCGGCTCGACCTGCCGGCGGAGAACCCAGTGCGCACCGTGCGCCCGCGCACCACACCTGGCTGGACGGTCAACGCCGTCAAGGAGAAGCTCGACAAGTCCGTCACCATCAGCGGAGTCGAGGTCACCGAGGCGTTCCGCAACATCACCTGGACCGCGGCCGCGGGAACCAGGATCGGGCCCAACGAGTTCGCCGAGTTCGCCGTGACGCTCGGCCCCATGCCGGACAACGCCGACAAGCTCGTCATCAACGCCGTCCAGACCTACGACAGCGGCGAGATCGTCAACTGGAACCAGCCGCCACCCGCGGAAGGCCAGGGCGAGCCCGAACATCCGGCACCCGTGCTGAAACTCGTGACGGCCGACGCGACGACGGAGTCCGACGAGCACGCGGCACCCGCCGCGAAACCAGCCGAGCAGCCGGACTCCACCGCCACCTGGCTCGGCGGAGCCGCGCTCGCCGTGTCCGCCCTCGCGCTCGGCATCGCCATCGGTACCGCCCTGCGCTCCCGTCGCTCGCGCCCGGCAGGCGCAGCGTGAACCACCTCAGCTTCGAAAGGCCCCTTGTGATGCGTTACCTGCTCGTTCTGGCGATCACCCTGCTGTCGGTCCTCGCCGCCACCCCGTCCGCGTCCGCCCACACCCAGCTGACCTCCAGCGACCCCGCGAACGGAGCCCAGGTCGCCGCACCCCTGCAACAGATCACGCTCACGTTCAACGAGCCCGTCGCACCGGACTCGACGACCGTCACCGTGACCGGCCCGGACGGCGCCGCCTGGCAGATCGGCCAGATCACCGGCAAGGACGCCACGCTCACCGTCCCGGTCACGCCGGCAGGACCGGCCGGCGAGTACGTGCTCAACTTCAAGATCGGGTCGGCGGACGATCACGCGGTGACGGGCTCGCTGAAGTTCGCGATGACCGTTCCCGCGACGACCACGACGACCGCGCCACCCACCACCACGACCACGACGACCCCATCGGCCGCGCCGTCGGTCGCACCGGCCGCCCAGTCCACTCAGGACAGCGGGATTCCATGGTGGATCTGGCTCGTGGTCGTGCTCGTGGTGGTCGCGGTGGCAGTGGTGGTTCTGGCCACGAGGAAGAAGCGCACCGTCTGATCGCAGCGGGTCGGTCGGCAGCGTCGTGAACTGGTCGGCGCTGCCGCTTCTTCGCGCCCTGAAGTCGTTGTCTCCCAACGAAAAATCGGCTTTCTGGTGAACGCGGGCCCTGTTGTGGCCGTATCCATCGGTGGAGTGTTCTGGTCGACCGATCGGAGAAGAGCCTTGTCGCTACGTGTTTTGGCCGTCATGACTGTGCTGCTGGTCGCCGGTTGTGCGGGAGAACCGTCAGCCGAGTCGGAGCCAGACTCTCCGGCCGGCCCGGTCGTGGAGCCGTCCACAACTCGGGTCCTGCCCGGCGACATCGTCACCTTGCGCGCCATCGACGTTCCCGGTGTCGGCGCGGTGGTGGCCGATCGTCAGAACAACACCCTGTACCGCAACGAGAAGGACACCACGAACCCGCCGAAGTCGACGTGCCTCGAACCGGAGTGCACGCTCGTCTGGCCGCCGCTGCTCGCTGCCAAGGTGGAGACGGACGGAGTCGACGCCACGCTGGTGGGACTGATGGAACGACCGGACGGAACCAAGCAGGTCACGTTGAACGGCCGGCCCCTCTACCGGTACGTCGACGACGAGAACCCAGGTGACGCCGTCGGTAACGGCGTCGACGGGGTGTGGTTCGCGGTGGCGCCCAGCGGAGAGAAAGCACGCGCTCGGTGACGAGGAGACGTGCCGTCGCGCTGGCTCTTCTTCTGCTCCTGGGCGCGTGCTCGACGAGTCCCGCGACCTCACCGAGACCCGCCGGTTTCGCCGACACCAAGCCTGGCCCTCAGATGGAACTCCAGGTGGTGCAGTCGGCCATCGGTGACGTCCTGGCGGACCACCAGCAGCACACCCTGTACCGGAACGAGAAGGACCCGACGGATCCGCCGAAGTCCACCTGCGTCGAGGCGGCCTGCACGATGACCTGGGTGCCGCTGCTGGCCGGAGAGGTGCAGCGGACGATCGGGGTGGATGCCGGACTGCTCGGCATGATCGAGCGGCCGGAGGGCCCGAAGCAGGTGACGCTGAAGGGGTACCCGCTCTACCGGTACGTCCACGACGAACAGGCCGGCGACGTGAAGGGCGACGGCATCGACGGAGTGTGGTTCGCGGTAGGCCCGGACGGGGAGAAAGCCCGGGACTGAGGCGCGACGATCACGGCGCGTCGCCGTTGAGCTCCTCCGGCGCGACCAGGTTGTCCTCCAGGGCGCGGGCGAGCAGCTCTGACTTGGAGAACGCGGAACGGCCTGCCTTCTCGTACTTCTGCCGTGCCCGCCTGATGTACATGTCCACGGTGTGCGGGGACACCTGCATCTTCCGCGCGACCGACGCCTTCGACGAGGACTGGAACCAGAGCAGCAACGCCGTGCGCTCCTGGTCGGACAGCTTCGGCCGGTCCGCGTCGCCGTCGCTGATCAACGCTCCCGCCATCACCGGGCCGACGTACGGCTGGTCGGCGGCGACGGCGACCACCGCCTTGACGAGGTGCTCGCGGCCCTCGTGCTTCGCCACGAACTCCTTCGCGCCGGACTCCAGCGTGCGCAGGATGAGTCCGTGGCCGGTGAACTGGGAGTACACGACGACTCGTTGACCGGTGTCGGCCAGTTTGGTGACGTTGTCGAGGTCCATGCGACCGTGCAGGCTGAGATCGAGCAGCACGACGTCGGGCTGCGGTTCCTCGCTGGCGGTCAGCTTGTCCACGTCGTCGCCGGTGTGCACGACCTCGATGCGGGAGTCGCTGGTGAGCCAGCTCGCGACCCCCTCGATCACGACCGGGTGGTCGTCGATGATCGCGACCCTGATGGGGCTGTCCAATGAGCTTCCACCCACAGGCGTCCTTCCTCCTCCTGAACGTCGACCGACACTTCCTCGCTGGCCTCTTCACGGAACGGCTCCAGCGGCGTGTCACCGTCCGCGAAGATGCTCACCGTCACGGAGGTGCTCTCCGCGAGCACGGTGATCCTGGCGTGGGTCCGCGAGGCGGCGAGGGTGACCAGCGTTGCCTCGGTGATCACCCGTCTTGCTTCCGTGACGATGGGCGGCACCTCGCCGATCACGATGAGTTCCACGACGACACCACGACGCTCGGCGGCATCCGCGCTGGCCCGCAGTTCGTGCAGCAACGGGGCCTCGACGGAGTCGCTCTCGGCCAGCAGCCGGCGCATCCTGCCGACCGCGAGCTCGCACCGCCTGCGCACGGCGGGATCCGACGGTTCGGCTCCGCCACGTGCGAAGTCGGAGAGCAGGCGGGTGAACTCCTGGTCCATCTCGGCGAAACGCCGGAGCTTTCCGTGCTGGACGGCCCTGGCGGCGTTGTCCCTCGCCGCGATCGTCACGCCGGACTGGGTCGCGGCCACGGTGGTGCGCACGGCGTGGACGATCACCCGGTCCACCAGCACGGCGCAGACCTGCACGCCCACGGTGATGAACAGACCGCTGAACATCCGCAGCACCACAGAATGCGCCGGTTGCTGAACCAGTACCAGCACGGCGAAACTCAACGACGGAAGTCCGATGAGGACCCCGCCGATGATGTTCAGCTGCCAGTGCAGGATGAGTAACACCCCGAGCCAGCCGATCGTTCCCGAGACCCAGCACCCGATCTCCTCCGTGGCGCTGTCCGGGAGGTAGACGCCGACAGTGGCAATGCTGATGGCTGTGGCGCACAGAGCGAGCACACGTATCGCGTACACGCCGACCTGCAGTCGTGCCATCACCACCGCGACCAGGACGGTGAACCCGGTCAGCGTGATGGAGACCGAGGCCGCCGGGTGCACGAACGGAGCCGGCTTGTCCACGGAGAGCGCGTGCCAGACGTTCCACGCGGCCGCCATCACCACGACCACCGCGGTCATGGTGCGGTTGTTGCTCTTTCCCGCGTGATCAGCCGTTGCCGCGAGCATGCCACCACCGCATCGTCACGATCGTTCCCCGGTCGCGTCCGCTCTGGACCTCGGCCGTGCCGCCCACCGCGGCCATGCGGTCGACGATCGATCCGCGCAGACCCCGGCGGTGGAGGGGAACCAGCCGGGTGTCGAACCCCCGGCCGCCGTCGCGCACTGAAACCTCGATGCCGTCATCGCGTTCTCTGACGCTCACCGTCGCCGTTCGGCTCCCGGAATGCCGTGCCACGTTCGTGAGCGCTTCGGCCGTGGCCTCGGTCAGGGCCATGACCACGTGGTGGGGCAGCCGCGTGGGAACGAGGTCGAAGTCGATGCGCAGCGGGGGAAGACCCGGTACCCACGTCGACTCAAGGGTGCGCAGGGCGAGGTCGAGGCTGCTGTCGGAGAGGTCCGGTTCGGGCACGGTGCGGTCTCCCGCACTTTGCAACGTGGACAGGTCCGCAGCGGCCCGCTGGCGCAGCATCGCGCTGCTCTCCGTCACCGCGCCCGCCGCCACCATCGTCAGCGTCGCCAGCCCGGTGTCGTGCAGCCTGCGTTGGTAATCGTCCTGGTCGGCGCGGACGGCCGCGGCGATCACCGCTTGCACGTAGGCCGACGCAACTCGCGTGACGGCGTCGTCGACCTGCCGGACAGCGTTGTTGAGCAGGTGCACCAGCACCGCGGTGACCGCGCCTTGCGCCATCAGCATGGCCACGATGTACGCGGACGCACCGCCGAGGTGCTGGGCCGAAGCCAGCACCGCGCACACGACGAGTCCACCGGACGCGGAGAAGAGCATCTGGCCGGCGAGCAACGACCCGATGGCGAGCAGGATCGTCCAGTCCACGTGGTCCGAGGGCGAGGGCAAGAGCACGTCGTCGATCGCGCAGATCATCCCGACGATCGCGACGTCGGCGGCCACCACCAAGGAGTTGGCGTTGTCCAGAACGGCGACGGCAGAGATGACGGACCAGAGCACCATCGCCGACACGACCAGGCCCAGTTGCGCGCCGGACACTCCGTGAGCTGCGCTGGCCACGACCACAGTCCCAGCGGTCGTGACCAGCCGGACCGCGACCGCGATTCTTGTGAAACCTATTCGCAAACGCTGCTGTGTCAAGCTCACGCGCTGCTTCTCGCGCGTCTTTGCCAGAGTCCCCGTCTCCACGCTGCCCCCTTTGTGGCCAGTATGTCCGAGGGGGCGTTGCCGGTGTCGAGGTTTTGCGCGCAGATGAAGTCAGAGTGGCGAATATGGGCCGATCGGGGTATTTTTCTGCGGCCTCCAGGAGGTAGCTCTTTTATCTACCCGTGCGTAGAGTTACTGAGCGACTACAGGTCTCTCGGCCTGGTTCCGGTGTTACGCGTTCACGTGTTCCCTGTTCGCGTGTCATGCCTCGTCGGCACGTCCTCGGTACGGTCCGTTGCGGGATTGAGTGACGGCAGGGCCTTCCTCACTCCCGCTTCACGGGATTTGTTGCGCTGATCAGCACTATTCGTCGAACCGATTGGTGCGTTCGGGTGATTCTGCGTGATTGTCGGTGGGACAGAGGGGGACGTGGTAATGAGGGGTTCTGTTGTGGGCGGGACGCGTGCGGCGGTGCCGGGACCAGTGCGATTGCCGCTGGGTCCGTGGCTGCGCGCTCGGCGCCGAGGCCGGGGGCTGACCGTGCGTGCGGCCGCTGAGCTGGCCGGGATGTCGCCAGGGTTCCTGTCGATGCTCGAGAACGGGACCCGGCGGCTCAACCGCCACCGGGACATCGTCGCGCTCGCCGGGGTGCTCCGGGTGAGTGAGGCGGAACTCGTTGAAATCGAATCCACCCGGGACGAGTGCCTGAGCCTGGGTGCCTGAACTCGTGTTCCAGAAGACCTACTGCCTGTCGGCGTCGACGGGGCAGTAGGTCCATTCGTGTTCGCCCAGGATGGAAAATCCTGCTGCACGTAGTCGCGCTGCTCTCGTGGTGAAGGCAGCGCCTTTCATGAGGTGCAGGGCGACGTCGGCGACCTTTCGTCGATCCGGGTCCGCGAGGTACGTCGACCCCGCCCAATCGTTGAACCCGGCGATCGCCGGACCGCACCAGATCTGGTAGTCGAGACGACGGTTCTCGTCGCCGGTGCTGGCCCAACGCGACGCCATCCCCAGATACCAGCGGAACAACAGCGCCATGCGCCTCTTGGGGTCATTCGCGGCGCGGTCGAGCTGACTCGGGTCACGCCTGGAGAAGAACTCCGTGACCTCCCGCCACACGTTCTCGATCGGCTGCTGGAAGATTTCTGCTTCGAGCTTGGCGCGTTCCTCCGCTGGAATCGATTCCATGCTGTCGTGGCGCCGGTACAGCTCATGCAGCCTCCTGGCGCGCATGGGGAACATCGTGTTCCGCCGCAGCACCTGGATCTCGGCGCCGAGTTCGAACATGTCCGCCGCCGGTGCCATCTGGAAGTCGGCCAGCCTTGCGCCGGCCAGCGCCTGGCGCACCGCGGGTGACGTACCCGCCTCCACGCACGCCTGGTTGATCGAACCGGTGACCACGTAGTCGGCGCCCATCGTGAACGCCCCCGCGACCGCCTCCGGTGTGCCCAGGCCGCCTGCGGCACCGACTCCGACGCGGATCGCGTACCGGGAGGCGTGCACGTCGCGCTGGCGGATGATCATCGGCAGCAGGACGGGCAGCGCCCTGCGGTCCGTGTGACCGCCAGAGTCGGCTTCGGCCGTGATGTCGTCCGCCATCGGCACGAACGGGGCGAGCGCGGCCTGTTCGGCGGTCACCAGCCCGGCGTCGAGCAGGCCCGCGACGATCGATTCCGGTGGTGGGGCGAGGAAGCGCGCGGCCACCTCCGGCCTGGACACCTTCGCGATCACGCGGTTGGCGGCCACGACGACGCCGTCGCGGTCGCGGGACAGACCCGCGACCCGGTATCGCACGATGTTCGGGCTGAGTGCCACGAACGCCGAAGCCTCGACGCACCGGACCTGGTGCCGCAGGAACATCTCGACCGCGCCCTGCTCCAGCGCCGGTTCGGTCGGGCTGCTGATCAGGTTGCAGGCGAACGGAAGGCCGGGGATCTCCTGGGCGAACCGCACCAGCGCCCGCTCGATCACCTCGGGAGTGAGCCCGGCGGCGCCGAACGACGCCAGAAAGCCGGCGCGTGCCATGGCGATGACGAGATCGGCGGAGGCGATTCCCCCGGCCATCGCGCCGCTCTGGTAGCAGTACCGGACCCCGTGCCGTTCGCGGAACGCCGCCGAGCCGAGTCTAGTCGCGGGCAACGGGCCGACGCTGGTGACGACCTCGCTGTCGTCAGCGGGGCGTACCGCGGTCAGACTGCCGTCGCGCAGCAGGTGGACGTGGGCGTCGAGATCCGCCAGCAGGGACTGCTCGATCGTCGTCATCGTCATGACTCCAGGAGGTTGAGGCCGCCGAGTCGTGCGACGGCCTGCTGCTGAACGGCGTTGTGCGCGCGCAACACGTGGCGGTGTGCGCGGGCGACCTGGACGGCCCGCATCGGCTCGGGAACGGGAACGCGGTGGCACACGAGCCGGGCGAGCACTCTGGTGGCGGCGAGGCCGGTGGACACGCCCCGCTGGTCCACCGAGACCGCGACGTGCGCTCGGTCGCCGAGGGTGTCGCGGATCCACCTCGTGCAGCTCGCCGCCGGACCGACCTCGACGAAGTAGCGGTAGCCGCGCTCGTAGGCCGCTTCGACGAGCCGTGGGAAGTCGACGGGACGGGTCAGCGTGCGCGCGATCCGTTGTGCCGGAGTCGATCCCACCGGCAGCACGGCCGGGCCGAACTCGACCATCGACATCAGTTCGGCCTCCGGCTCGCGACGTACCTCGTGCGAGTGCAGGTCTGCGAACTCCGCCAGTGCACTGTTGAGCAACGCGCAGTGCAGCACGTGGGAAGTCGGTGACTTCGCCGAAGAACAACCGAGCCTCGCCAGCACTTCGGCGCAGCGCGCCGGATCACCGGCGATCACCGTCTCTTCCGGCGAGTTGACATGAGTGAGGAAGACCCGCTCCTCGCCACCGATGGCGGCGTGCACCGCTTCCGGACCCGCCAGCACGACGTGGGCGGCCCACACCTGATGATCAGGAACATCGTCGGGGACGTGCCACGCTCGCCGCACCACGTCCTTGTGCCCGCTGATGCCGCTCTGCACCAACGAGCTGGTGTCCAGCGTGGAGGGATCGCGGTCCGCGAAGTCCAGAGCGGACAACGCGAACAGCATGCTGGCCTCGCCGAAGCTGTAGGCCAATGCCCCGTCCGGCCGCACGTGCAGCTGGTCGCGCAACATCCGGGTGTGCAGCACGGCGACGTTCAGGCCCACGTTGACCATTCCCGCGAGGTCGTCCCGCAGCTCTCGTTCGTGCCGCATCGCCTCGGCAGGCCCCCGTCTCGGAGCGAGACCGTGGATCGTGTCGAGGCGGTAGTGCTGGGCGGGCTCGGAGGTTTCCCGCTCGAACTCGTCGCGCAGCGCGGGGAAGAGGTCGAAGAGGTCGTCGGCGACATCGGGATAGGCGGTGAAACCGCCGGGGTAAACGAACGCGACGCGATGAGCGACACCGATCGGAGCAGTGGTGCAGTAACTGCCCGTCGGGGTCGCCCACTCCCCGCCCGGTGGGACCCCTGGCAGCCCGCGCACGGCAGCAGACAGCTCGTCCCGCAGTCGCGCTTCGTCGGTGCCGACGAGTGCGGCACGCCAGCGGCCAGGACTTCCTGCTCGCTCCTCGATCAGCGAGCGAGCGGGCCGGCCGGAGTCGAGCTCGTCGAGGCACTGTCGCGCGGCGGTGACGAGCTCGTCGGTGCTGTCGCCCGCGAGGACGAGCAGCAGGGGCAGCGCTGTGGCCGCCGGAGGAGTGGCCTCGACGAGGACGACGTGGTCCTCGCCCGCGTCCACGGCCGCTGTGACGGGGCGATCCCGGTACCGGCGCAGCCACGGTCGGCTGTCGGCGGGGACCACGAAGCCCGCCAGGGTCAGCGGGGGCCCGCACTCCCGCGGCACCGCGAGATCGCTCGCCGGCATCCTGCGGCGGGCGATGTGCCGGGCGACGTGGGCGATCGCGGCGACCGGACCGGCACTGGCGCCGAGAGATCTGCTGAGACCGAGGCCGGGGTAGTCGGCACCGAGACGCACGAGCCGTGCCGCGGTCACGTCACCGACCAGTTCGAGGTGGTCGGGTTCGACCACGCCACTGGTCAGGTCGAGGGTCGCGTGGGCCTGTTCCGCCGTGGCGGACAGCACGACGGCGGCCGTGTCGTCCTGGACCACGACGGGCGGTCCGGCCCGCAGTGCCACCCGACGCAGGTGATCGAGCGAGTCGAGCGTGACCTCGTCGGCCGAGTCGACGCCGGCGTCCCGCAGCGCGGCGGCCGCGGTGTCGCCGATGCCGATGATCGATGTGCGCATGTGCCTTCCTCAGCGGCCGAACTTCGCGGCGAGGGTCGGGGTGGTGACGAGTTCGAGACCGGTGAAGCGCATCAGCACCCGCCCGTCCGGCGCGCAGGCCGTGACCGTGCAGATGGCCTTGGGTGCACGGTCGACGAGGTCCTCCACGACGACCACGAGCTCCTTGGGCAACGGCGCATGCACGTCGACCTTCTCGACCCGCGTGGGCAGAGCGGACCGGCCCAGTTCCCGCGCCACGGCCAGTGCCGCGGCTTGGGGGAGCAGGTCCGCCCGCACCGGGTCGTAGTCGTCCGCGCCGCACAGGCCGCCCGCCAGCGTGCTCGCGGGCAGCGAACATCGGAAGACGCGGCCGTTGGCAACGGCGTTGATCCCCTGGAAAGCCGGGCCGTGGAACAAGGTGCCGTCCGCGTACGGTGAGAGCGGAGTCCACTCGGCCGGCAGGTCGAGCTTCCCGGCTTCCGGATGTTCGAAGTGGACGATCGCGCTGTACCTCGGCGTGCCCGCGTCGTCGTGCACGCGCAGGGCGTCGCCGTCCGAGCTGACGAGCAGCTCGGACGGGCGGTGCTCGTCGAGCACGAGACCGCGGTGCACGGTCACCCCGCTCAGCCCCCGTGGCTGCCGATGCTCCACGGCGCCGAGCATCGCGCCGATCGCACCGGTCAACGGCAGTACCGGGATGCTGCCGATCGAGTGGTCGGCCAGCACCGGGTCGCTGCCGAGCGCCGCCACCCGCAGCCGGCGGCCCGCGGTCAGGCCTGGGCCGGCCTGTACGACGGCGTCTTTCGCGGTGACCAGCTCGGCGAAGATCCGGGCACCGGCGGCGACCTCGATCAGGTCGACGCCCCGTTCGGTGAACCGGCGGGCGAGTTCGGGGGTGACCATGCCGCCTGCCCAGGCGCCCCATGCCACCGAGGTCACGGACGTGTTCGGCAGGGCGACGCGCAACGCGCGAGCCATTCCGTCGAGAGCCTGGTTGGCCATCGCATAAGCCGCCTGACCCGGATTGCCGAAGAGCCCTGCGACCGAGGAGAACAGCACGACGTGGCGCAGCCTCGCGGTGTCGAGCGCGTCGAGCACGTGCCCGAGTCCGTCGACCTTCACCTTCAGCACCTGGCGGGCGAGATCCAGGTCGACGTCCGCGATCAACCGGTCGGCGAGTACCGCCGCGCCGTGCACGATGCCGGTGATGCGGTCGGCGTACGGGGCGAGTGCGGCACGGACCGCGCGCGGGTCGGTGACGTCCAACGTCACGTACTCCGCGCCGTCGATCGCGGCCAGCGTCGCCCGGATCTCGCGTTGTGCCTGGATCTGCTTCACGAGGTGGGTGACTGATCGTGGAGTCGGTCTCCCGTTCGCCGACAGCCGCTCGGTGACCGCCGCCGTCAAATCCTGGTCTGGAACACGATCGCTCCACGCGTGTTCGTCGGTCAGTTCGGTGCGTCCTGCCAGTACGACCTGGCACCGGTAGCGTGCGTGCAACTCGCGCACGCACGCGGCGGTGACACCCTGACCACCGCCCAGCACCAGGAGAACGTCGCTCGCATCCGGTGCTGCGGCCGTCGTGTCGACCACTGCGGCGCGTTCCGGAGCCAGCGTCCACCTGCCGCCGTCGTGACCGGCTTGGCGAAGCGTGACGTCGGCGTCGTGGATCTCGTCGAGCAACAGGCTGACGCACGCGTCCTCGTCGAGGTCCGGGTGGAGGTCGATCGCGCGGGAGAACAGGTCCGGGTGCTCGTGGCCGAAGGTCTTGGTCAGCCCTGGGAGGCCGGCCAGCACGGCAGGTGCCGGGTCGGACGACGCGGCGCCGAACCGACCGTCGATTCGGCTCACGGTCAGGAACGCCGCCCGCCCCGGTGACCCGGCGAGCGACTTCGCCGCCTGTTTGGCCGTCGCGAGTGCGTTGGCCAGCGCGGTCGCCGCCGCTGCGACCGTCATGGGCTCGTCGGCGAAGTGGACCACCAGGTCGAGCCGCTCGGCGGCGCTGGAGGACACCTGCCAGCCCTGGTCGCGCAGCGCGTCGGCCAGCCGCTTGGCCAGGCCGCACTCTCCCCTGACCAGCGCCCGCTTGGTGACGTAGGCGTCGTGCCTGACATCCGGTGCGGGCAGCGAGCGTGGACGCACCGGCGTGACGCCGGGTGCGTCCTCACCTGCTTTTGGGCCGACCACCTCCTGCACCGCGCCGGCCAGGAGGTCGTTGATGTCGGTGAGCGTGCGGAGCTCGGCGAGACGTTCAGGTTCGAGTTCGGGAGTCGCGGGAAAGCGTTCCCGCACCGCGCTCATGATCTCGACCCGCTTGATCGAGTCGACCCCGAGATCGGATTCGAGGTCCATGCCGGTGTCGAGCACGGCCACCGGGTAGCCGGTCTGTGCCGACACGATCTCCAGCACGACGCCGATCGTGGAGTTCGCCGGGGGTTCGGCAGCCGGGGGAGACGGTGGGGCGGCAGGAACTGCGGGAAGCACCTCGGCGGGGCGCGGCTCGATGGTGACGGGGGTCGGTGCCGGAGGGGGCAGGGGTGCCGGCGCGGCGATCGCCAGAGCCGGCGCCGGTGCCACGGCGGGCAGCGCACCGTCGTGCGGCCCGGCGAGGTGCGCGAGCCGTAGCAGGGTGTCGGCCGCGTGCACGTGCGTCCGTCCCAGTTCCTGGCTGTGCTGCACGAGCGACTTGATGCCGTCGGACAACGCCGGGTCCACGGTGCCGCGCTGTGCCTGGTCTCGCAGCAGTCCGGCGAGCTGCTCGGCGACGCGCAACTGCCCGCGCAGGTACTCGCTGTGGCCCGCGAGGTGTTCCGCCAGAAGGGAGTTCGTGGCCGAGCCGGCGGGTGTGAGGGCCGTCGGCGCCTGTGCGGGAGGTGAAGCGAGTTCGTCCAGGTAGGCACGCCGCTCAGGCGCGACGTGGTTGGCGCCGGTCACCAGGATCGCCATCCTCTCGATGTGCTTGGGTTGAGGTGCGTGCGATGTGTGGCTTTCGAAGCCGGACAACCTGGCCCCGAGCACGGCCAGCCGCGCCGCCGTGCGCTTCAGGCTGAGCTCGCTGTCGCCGTGCGGGCCGTCGTCGGCGGACAGCACCACGACGTCGGGTCGCTTGGCCAGGATCCGGCGGATGAGGCCACCCAGGACCTGCCTGGGGCCCAGCTCCACGAACACCCGGAAGCCGTCCGCGTACATCTGCTCGACGCGGGGCGCGAAGTGGACGGGCTCCCGCAGTTGCCGGGCGAGCACGGCGGCGTTCGTGGTCGTGTCCGTGCCGTACTCGGCCCCGAGGGTGTTGGCGTACACGGGGATCGCGGGTGCCTTCACGACGATCTGGTCCACCGCTTCGCGGAACGGTGCCAGCGCGTGATCGACGTAGGCCGTGTGGAACGCCGCGGCGACCTGCAGCCGGGAGGCACGCGGCCCGGTCACCTGCAACGCCTTCACGAAACGCGCGACGCTCGTCTCGCCGCCGCCGACCACGACCTGCTGCGGGCCGTTCACGTTGCAGATCCAGAGGTCTGGCTCGTTCGCGATGAGCCCTTCCACGTCCCGCTCCGAGGCGTACACGGCCGCCATCGCGCTCGGCTCCGGCCCGCTGCCGGCCATCGCGGCGCCTCTTGCAGCGGTGAGACGGAAGAGCTCGTCCGTGCTGAGACTGCCCGCCGTCCACAGCGCGCCGAGCTCACCGAGGCTGTGACCGACCGCGCCGTCCGGCATGAAGCCGAGTCCGCGCAGGTAGGAGAACTGGCCGGCGGCCAACGCGGTGATCGCGGGCTGCGCGAAGTCGGTGCGGCGCAACAGGTTCTCCTGTGCCGTCCGCCCCTCGTCGTCGGAGGCCGGGACAGGGAAGACCACCTGGCCGAGCGGCGGGGTGCCGGGGAACGCCAGCGCCGCAGCGTCGAAGGCCTCCCGCACCGCAGGTACGTACAGCGCGGCCGCAGTTCCCATGCCGACGTACTGGCTGCCCTGGCCCGCGAACACGGCGGCGATCCGGCCGGTGGCGGCTCGCCTGCGGTAGTACGCGGAACCGTCGATCTCGAACGAGTCCGGGTCGGTGCTCAGCCGCTGCACAGTTTCGGCCCGCAGTCGTTCGAAGTCCTCGTCCGACCTGGCCAGCAGCGCGATCCGCGCGTGGTCGGCCGGAATCGGCGTCGCGGTCGGTTCGCCGGCGAGCGACAGGACGAGGGTCTGGGCGTCAGGTGCGTGCCACAACCGGACTTCGGTCGTGGGGTGCAGTACCTCGGTCTGTCGTGACCCGGACTCCTCGACCACGCAGTGGAAGTTCGTGCCGCCGAAGCCGAACGCGGACACACCGGCCCGGCGGCGCGGTCGTTGGGGTTCCACGATCCACGGACGGGTCGTGCTGTTGACGTACAACGGCGACTCCGCGAACACCGCGGCCGGGGTGTCGACGTTGATGGTGGGCGGCAGCACCTTCTGGTGCAGCGCCAGCGCGGTCTTGATCAGACCGGCCGCTCCCGCCGCGCCCTTGGTGTGCCCGATCTGGGACTTGACGCTGCCGACCGCCACGCTCGCCTGAGGGGCACCTCCGAGAACCGCGCTGAGGGCCTCGAGTTCGGTGCGGTCGCCCGTGGGCGTTCCGGTGCCGTGGCACTCGATCAGCCCGATCGACTCCGGCTCGACCTCCGCCGCGGCGTGTGCGCGACGCAACGCGCGCGTCTGCCCTTCCGCGTTGGGGGAGTAGATGCTCTTCGACCGGCCGTCGCTGGAGGATCCGATGCCGCGCAGGACAGCGTAGACGCGGTCGCCATCGAGTTCCGCGTCAGCGAGCCGCTTGAGCGCGAGCATGCCGATGCCCTCGCCGATGAGGGTGCCGTCGGAGGCCGCGTCGAACGGCCGGATGTGGTCGCCGCGCGACAGGACCGTCGTCTTGGCGAAGCACATGTACATGAAGATGGTGTTCTCGATGTCGCAGCCGCCGGTGAGCATCAGGTCCGCGCGGCCGGACTGGAGTTCGGAGACGGCGACGTTCACGGCGGCGAGCGAGCTGCCGCACGCGGCGTCGACCGTGCAGTTCAGCGCGCCGAGGTCGAACCGGTTGGCCACCCGTCCCGCGACCACGTTGCTCAGCAGGCCGGGAAAGGAGTTCTCCTCCCACGGGGCGAAAGCGCGGGTGAACCGGTCGACCACGTCCTCGGTGTCCTGAGTGGACAGACCGCTGTGCTGGAGGACCTGCCGCAACACCGGGGTATGCAGGCGTGCCGACAACGAGTGCTGGAGTGTTCCGGTTCCGGTCATGCCGAACACGGCACCGGTTCGTTCGGGCGTGTACCAGGTGGAACCTGGTGCGCCGGCGTCGGCGAGGGTGTTCCTGGCCACGGTGAGGGACAGGAGCTGGACGATGTCGGTGACCTCCATGACGTTCGGCGGCAGGCCGAACTCGGTGGGGTCGAACCGCACCTCGGGCACGAAACCGCCGCGCACGCTGTAGGTCTTGTCCGGTGTGGACGGGTCGCGGTTGAGGAAGTCCGCCGCACGCCAATGCGTTTCCGGCACCGCGCTCAGGCAGTCCCTGCCGGCCAGGACGTTCTGCCAGAACGCGCCGATGTCCTGAGATCCGGCGAAGAGGCCGCCCAGACCGACGATCGCAATCCTGTTGTCGCTCATGCGGGCGTCGCCGCCTCACTGGCCACGTGCTCGGCGAGGCGCGCGATCGTGGGGCAGTACCAGAGCGTCGCGGAGTCGATCTCCACACCCGCCCACGCCGCGAGCTCCTCGGACAGCACCAGCATGTCCGTGGAGTCCAGCCCCAGTTCGTTGAAGTGCCAGTCGGGCGCGACCTGGCTCGCGTCGAAGCCCTTGCGCCGCGCGACGGCGCTGACGAGCCAGTTCCGCGCGGATTCCGTTGAGACCATCATGATTTCGTGCCCTCCAGATCAGGCCGTCGCGCTCAACTTCACAGAACTGCCGGAGCCGTCCGCGGATACACCGTCCGAGCTGTGGGAGACGGTGAGACGGCGCGGAACACCCAGCTCCTCGCGCAACAGGGTGAGAACGCGCCTGCGGGTCGGGCCGATGGAACCGTGCGGGATCCGCAGGCGTCTGCTGATCTCCGCGTAGCTCAGCTCGTCCTCGCCGAACAGCAGGCTCACCAGTTCGCGTTGCTGCTCGCTGAGTACCGACATGGCTTCGTGCAGGCGTGACACTTCGGCCGCGGCGTCGATCTGTTCCTCGGCGGTCGCGCTGGTGTCCGGCAGTTCGAACAGTTCCAGGCCGTCGCCGACGGGGTGATCGCGCTTCGGTCGCCCGACGTGCCGCAACGCCTCCCGCTTGGCCACGGTCACGATCCACGCGCGGATCTTCGCGGGCTCGCGGATCACGTCGATGCGCTGGAACAGCCGCGTCCAGGTCGCCTGGCAGGTGTCCTCCGCGTCCTCGGCGTCCAGACCGAACGAGCGCACCGTGACCCACACCAGCGGCCGGAACTCCTCGACGAGTTCGGCCCACGCGTGCTGGTCCGATTGCCGGCAACGGTCGACGACCGTACTGATGTCCGATGGCGGCACGACGCGATCCCCCTGCTATGTCAACAAAAGCCGTTGCCAGCGAACTTAAGCGCGGCTCAAGCGGTTTTGTTCACAGTCGTGATCCCCGCCGGATGTTCCTGCCCGGCGTGGAGTTCGCGATCACGCCAAGCGACGTTCATCCCCGGTTCAGAGCTCCGATCGATACTCGCCCGGCCGCACCGGCATCCCTGTCGAGGAGAGGTCGTTCGATGGCAGACAGCACGGAGTCGGAGCAGCCGCAGGTCTCACGGCGGCAGCTCGTCAAGTTCGCCGGAGTGGGCGCGACGTTCGTCGCCGCGGGCTCCGGGATCACGCCCGCGCACGCCGATGACGCGCAGGAGCGAAGCGGTGGATCGCGGAACCGGTCGTGGAGGGCCGGTGACCACCACGTGCATTCCGAGTACAGCGGAGAGTTCGACACCTCCGTCACGCCGCCGAGGTTCCACAAGGGAGCCGACGCGGCCTACCCGATCGTCACCAACGCGATCATGGCCAAGAACTTCGGCTTGACATGGGCGATGTGCACGGACCACGGCGGCCCGACGCACTCGAAGGTCAACCTGGAGCAGGCCTACCCGGACCTGCTGCTGTCCCGGGGGCTGGTGCCCGAGGTGCTCCAGTTCTGGGGCATGGAGTTCGACGCGCCCGCGCTGGACCACCACACGCTGATGATCCCGCGGCACGACGACGAGGCGAAGATGCTCTTCGAGCTGGAGAGCCGCTTCGCGAAGCACGACGCGTTCCCCGCCGACCCGAGTCGTGACACCGAAGCCAAGATGGTGGAGTTCCTCAAGGCCGCCAAGGACATGAGGCAGAAGCCGCTGGTGATCGCCCACCACGCCTCGCGTTCGGCGCCCGGCCTCGGCGTGTACGGCCAGGACACGCCCCGCGAGTTCCGCAACGGCAACGACGCCGCACCGGACGTGTACATCGGCTTCGAGGGAGCACCCGGCCACCAGGCCGGCCCGCTGAACGGCGGCGCGCGCGGCGGTTACGGCAACCACCCGACGTACGGCGGCTTCGACCAGATGACCGCACGCGTAGGCGGCCTTTGGGACTCGCTGCTGGGCGAGGGACGGCGTTGGTGGATCACGGCGACGTCCGACTCGCACGTGCACTGGACCCGCGGCGGTGCTGACTTCTGGCCTGGTGAGTACTCCAAGACGTACGTGCACGCGCGCCAGGACTACGCGGACATCATGGACGGCCTGCGCAACGGCCGGATCTTCGCGACGACCGGCGACCTCGTCACCAGCCTGGACGTCACCGCGAGCAACCGCGGCAGGAAGGCAGCGGCGGGCGAGAACCTCACCGTGCGGCGGCGCGATCGCAACGACGTCGAGATCGAGATCCGGTTCCGTCCGTTGCGCGGCAAGAACGCCAACGGCGTCCGGCCCGAGATCCGCCGCGTCGACCTGATCGTCGGCGAGATCACCGGGCCGAACTCCAACCGCGACGCGGACACGAACCCGACGACCAAGGTGGTGGCGCGGTTCGGGCCGGACCGGTGGCGTCGGGACGGCGACGAGTACTACGTGCGGCACACGCTGAAGGACGTGCAGACGAACCTGTACGCGCGGGTGCGTGGTACCGGCACCAATGAGGACGAGCCGTTGGCGGACGGCAAGGAAAGCCCGTGGGACGACCTGTGGTTCTACTCGAACCCGGTCTTCGTGCACCGCGTCTGAGCCGAGGGGGTGGGAGGTGACGGCCTCCCACCCCCTGCTTTACCTCGCCGCCACAGGCTCCTGCGCACCGGCCATCAAGGCGGTGACGAAGCCGCGGATGGTCGGATGCTCGGCGAACGCCGATGCGGGCACCTGCCTGCCCAGCTCGGCGCCGAGCTTCGCGGAGATGTCGATGAGCACCAGCGAGTCCAGGCCGATCTCGAAGACGTCCTGGTCCGGGTCGGGCGGCCCGTCCTGCGAACCGAAGATCCGCATGACCTCCTGCTGCACGTAGCCGATGATCGACGCCTCGTCGGTCAGCAGCACCCGCGACTGCTCGACCGGTGCCGCCTGCGCGCCGACGGCGTACCGCCTGCGCTCGAAGGGATAAGTCGGAAGAGGAACCCGGCGCGCACGTTCGTCCACGTAGAGCCGCTGCCAGTCGACTCCCGCCCCGGTGGTCCACAAGCGCGCCAGTGCGCTCAGCAACGCCCCACGCCCAGTGACGCAGTCGCCGAGGTAGACCCACAGCGCAACCGGGCCGCCGGAGGCGAACTCGGTGGCGGCGTGGCCCTCGACCCGGTCCAGTGCTTCCCGCAGGTCCGATGTTCCGGACAGGCAGGCGACGACGAGTTCGCCGAGACCACCGCGCAGGGCGGCGGGGGTGATGCCCCAGGAGTCGAGCAACTCCGTGAGCGCGAACTGCGCGAGGAAGGCGGCGACCGGTCCGCCGTCGTCGAGGAGATCCCGAACGTTCCCGATACCGGCTCGACTGGCCACCGAGTCGGCGGCCTCCGCGAAGGCGGCGAGTTCGTCGTACAGGCCGGCCGCGCTCCTGGTGCCGAAGGAGAAGCCGAACCGGGGCGCGGCTTCTGCGGCCGCGGTGACGACGTTGTTTTCGTCGCCGATCGCGAGCGTGAGCGCGGCGCCTCGAACGTCACCACTGCACAGGACGGCCCGCCGGTGGCGGTGGGGGCGACGGCCGACCGAGAGCGTGTGCGCCACGTCGGCCAATGCCAGGTCGGGGTGAGCACGCAGGTACCGCGACAGCTGCTCCGTCGCGGTCTCCAGCGCGGCCGGCGTGCGTGCGGACAGCACGAGCAGCTGTTCCTGGTCGCGCCGGTCCTCCTGCACGGCTGTGGGCGGCTGCTCCAGCACGACGTGGGCGTTGGTGCCGCCGATGCCGAACGAGCTGACGCCCGCCCGCCGCAGGCCGTCCCAGTCCGCGGTCTCGGTCTGCACGCGGAACGGCAGCGTGGCCGCGTCCACCTCCGGGTTGAGCGAGGTGAAGTGCAGGCTCGGCACCAGCTTCGCGTGTTCGAGCATGAGCGCGGTCTTGATCAGCCCGGCGACACCGGAGGCGGCGTCGAGGTGCCCGATGTTGCTCTTCACCGACCCGATGGCGCAGCCGCCGGTGGGCAGACCGGGACCGAACGCCTCGGTGAGCGCGGTCAGTTCGATCGGGTCACCGAGGGGCGTGCCCGTGCCGTGCGCCTCGACGTAGCTGATCGAGTCGGGCAGGACACCGGCCACGGCCTGCGCGTCGGCGATGACGGCGGCCTGACCCTCGACGCTGGGAGCGGTGTACCCGGACTTCGCGGCGCCGTCGTTGTTCACCGCGCTGCCCTTGATCACCGCGTGTACGTGGTCGCCGTGCCGCAGCGCGTCGGCCAGCCGCTTCAGCACCACGACCCCGACCCCGTTGCCCAGCACCGTGCCCCGCGCCGAAGCGTCGAACGGGCGGCAGCGCCCGTCCGGGGAGAGGATCATGCCTTCCTGGTGCAGGTAGCCCTCGGTCTGCGGGGTGCGGACGTGCACGCCACCGGCCAGGGCGATCTCGCACTCGCCGCCGACGAGGCTCATCACCGCCTGGTGGACCGCCACGAGCGAGGTGGAGCAGGCGGTGTTCACGCTCATGCTCGGGCCGCGCAGGCCGAGCTTGTAGGACAGCCGGGTGGCCAGGAAGTCCTTGTCGTTGGCGATCATCAGCCGGTACCGCTCCGGCCCCGACGCCGCGAGGTAGCGCTCGTGCAGGCTGTGCAGCAGGTGGGTGTTCATGCCGGCGCCGGCGAACACGCCGATCGAGCCTTCGAACGAGTTGGGGTCGTAGCCCGCGCGTTCGAGGGCCTCGTGGGAGACCTCGAGGAACTGGCGGTGCTGCGGGTCGAGGATCTCCGCGTCGTCCGCGGTGATGCCGAAGTGCTCGGCGTCGAACATGTCCGCGTCGGCCAGCGGCTGGCCCGCCCGGACGAACGCCGGGTTGGCCAGCACGTGCGGGGGAGTGCCCGCGGCGAGGAGTTCGTCGTCGGTGAAGTGGCGGACCGAGTCGTGGCCCGCGCACAGGTTGCGCCAGAACGCGTCCACGTCCGCCGCGCCGGGGAACCGGCAAGCCATGCCGACGATCGCGATGTCGAGTGCCATGATGCTCCAGGGTGGTCAGGTCAGCTGCGGGGCAGCGGAAGGCCGAACTCGGCCGCGGTGGCCCGCAGGTCGAGACAGGTCCGGGCGACGTGGGCGGCGGCGTCCCCGGTGGCGCCCAGCATCGTGAAGAGGCCGACGAGCTCCCGCTCGTGCTCGGCGGGGTCGCCCTCGTCCGCGGAGATCGCGAACAGCGTGGTGCGCAGCCGGTCCTCCAGGTCGATCACGTTGAGCGCCTTGGGGAACTTCAGGCTGAACGAGGTGCGCTGCAGGTCGGGGTTGCGGTGCGACGCGCGCAGGTGGCTGGCCGCGTTGATCTTGTAGTACATGCTGCCCCAGTGCGTGTACGAGTACAGGTTCAGCAGCCCGAACAGCCGGCAGTGCGTTTCCAGCGGTGAGGCGTTGTAGAGCCCCTTGTCCTTCAGTTCGGCGACCATCTGGTCCGGGTCGTAGTCGTAGCGCGAGCCGACGTACGGGAAGACGATCCGGGGCAGTTCCTCAGTGGACGCGAACAGGATCTCCTCGACCCTGCCCTTGAACACCTCGTCGGTGAGCTTCTGGCCGAACTGCTGGTAGAAACCCTGCACGACCTTCCGCACGTCCGACTCCATGGTCAGGATCTGCTGCGGGTCCGCGCACAACGCGATGTACGGGATCTTGCGCTCGAACGCGACGAGGATCGCGCGGATCAGGAAGAACGACCGGCACGAGTAACAGGGCAGCTTCTCGTCCAGGTACTTCCCGGGCTTCTCCGGCTTGCGGGAGAAGATCTCCGCCATCACCCGAGTGATGCCGTCGTCATCTGAGTCGAGCAGGAACTCCGCGCCGATCTTCCCCTGAGCACCGCGCACGTTCTCGACGGAGTGCTTGCTCTCGAACGGGATGTCGAACGTGTAGGCCAGCACCCGCTTGTTCATGCCGTTCACGAACCGGTCGAGCATGAACGTGCTGTCCTTGCCGCCGCTGTACATGAAGAGGCAGTCGAACTCGCCCGCGAGGTTCGGCCCGGCGTTCTGGAACTCGCGGTACCTCTCGCTGGTGTAGCGGAAGTTCTCGACGAGCTCGGTCGCCATCGTGAGCTTGCAGAGGTTGCACAGGCTGTCGTCGTCGAGCGTCACGCCGGGGTGCTGCGCCCCCAACGAACACACCTTGCATGAAGTCACTTCCGCGGCTCCCCGTCTCCCGTTGTCCTGACCGAACGCAGCGCGCGCAGCTCGGCGAGCCCCGCGGCACGCGTGCCGGTGTCCTTCCGCGACCTCGCCGACCCCTTCGACGTGAGGTGCCCGGCCATGGCGCGCACCGTGGGATGCGTGAACATGTCGACCCGCGTCACCGGAACGTCGAACTCGTCGCGCAGCCGCTTCACGACCTGCATCAGCAGCAGCGAGGTACCGCCCAGGTCGAAGAACCCGGAGTCCAGTCCTACGTCGCCACGACCGAGGACCTCCTGCCAGACACCCGCGACCGAGCGTTCGGCGTCCGAGCGCGGCACCACGAACAGCGCGACAGGCGCTGTCGGTACGGGGAGGGCCTTGCGGTCGACCTTGCCGTTGTCCGTCTGCGGAATGCTGCTGAGCCACACGAAAGCCGACGGCACCATGTAGCCGGGCAGCTCCGTGCCGACCCAGTCGCGCAGGTCGGCGTCAGGCACCCGCTTCTCGCGTGCGACCAGGTAGGCGACGATGCGACGGTCACCGGGCGAGTCCTCGCGCACGATCGCCACGGCGTCGGACACCGCGGTGTGCCCGCGCAGCCTGGACTCGATCTCCCCCAGCTCGATCCGGTGTCCGTGCACCTTCACCTGGTTGTCCAGCCGGTTCAGGTAGACGAGCCGGCCGTCCGGGCGTTGCCGCACCAGGTCGCCGGTGCGGTAGAGCGTGCCGGACGGGAGTCCGGCAGGGGCGGGGACGAACCGCGCGGCGGTGAGTTCGGGCCGGTTGAGGTAGCCCTGGGCGACACCGTCGCCGCCGATGTACAGCTCTCCTGGCGTGCCCGGCGGCACCGGTGTGCCCGTCTCGTCGAGCACGTGCAGCCGGGTGTTCGCGATGGGCCTTCCGATCGTCACCGGCTCACCGGCCACCACGCGGTCCACTGTGGACCAGATGGTCGTCTCGGTGGGGCCGTAGAGGTTCCACACCTCCGCGCAGGATTCGGCGAGGAAGTCGGCCAGGTCCTGCGGCAGCGCTTCGCCACCGCACAGCACCTTCAGGCCGGGATCGCCCCGCCATCCGGCCGTGCGCAGCATCTGCCACGTCGCCGGGGTCGCCTGCATCACCGTCGGCCGGCTGCGGCCGAGTTGTTCGGCCAGTGCGAACCCGTCGGCGGCGGTCTCCGCGGCCGCCACCTCGACGCGCCCACCGCTGATGAGCGGCAGGTACAGCTCCAGGCCGGCGATGTCGAAGCACACCGTGGTGACGGCGAACATGTGGTCCTCGGCCGTGCAGCCGGGCTGCTTCGCCATCGTCCACAGGAAGTTCGTCAACGCCCGGTGCCCGATGCGAACGCCCTTGGGCCTGCCTGTCGAACCGGAGGTGTAGATGACGTAAGCCAGATCTGCCGAGTTGGCCCTGTCCTGGAACTTGTCGCCGAGACCGTGCATCGCCCGCCGGTGTTCGTCGAGATTCACCACTGGCGAGGGGAAGTCCTCCACCTCGCGCACGAGCGCGGTCTCGGTCAGCAGCATCTTCAGTCCCGCGTCCTCGGCCATCGCGCGAATGCGGGCGGGCGGATAGGTGGGGTCGAGGGGCACGTACGCCGCGCCGGTCTTCAACACGCCGAGCAACGTCACCACGAGATCGGCCGAGCGGTTCAGGTAGACGCCGACGAGCGAACCGGGACCGACCCCCCGCCGGATGAGGAACACGGCGAGGTCGGCGGACCGCCGGTCGAGCTCCCGGTAGGTGAGGACAGCTTCCTCGAAGATCACGGCGGGAGCGTCCGGGGTGCGCCGCGCTTGTTCGGCGATCAGCCGGTGCACGCACTTGGCACGGGGGTAGTCACGACGTGCGTTGGCCCACGCGGCCGTCGCCCTCGTGCGGTCGGCGGACGTGAGCAAGGAGGCCGTGGGATCGGTGAACAACGCGAAGCGATCGGTGAGATCCGCGACGACGTCCGGGGAGAAGTGCTTGGCGGAGAACCGCCACAGCGCCGACTTCCCGTCGCCGGCGAGGCTGATCGACAACGTCGTACCCGGCCGGGGTTCCGCGTTCAGGCTGACCGGCAGCCCGTCGCGCGCCAGGTCGGCCAGCGGACCGGCCAGCTCCTCACGGGACCAGACCTCGTCCCGGCAGCGCGGTTGAGCGCGACTCACCGCGAGTTCGGTGCGCACCGCCGCTTCGAACGCCTCGGGTGCCGTTCGCTTGAGGGCGGGCACCCGCAGAACGCCGGTACCGAACCCGACGTCGAAGCCGTCGCTCTGCCCGCTGATCCTCGCGAGGAACGCGAGCACTCGCACGATGGTGTCGCCACGGGGTGTGGGGACCTCGACCGACACGTACTCGCCCGAGGGGGCGGAGGTCTGCTGTTCGTGGGGGAGCCGCAATGCGCGCAGAGCGGTGAGCCGGCGGACCCAGAACTCGTCGGCGGCGCGCGCGGCCGCGAAAGGGTCCGCAGGTCCGGGCAGCTCGCCGACCAGTCGGGTGGGATCCGCGGTCATCGCGCCCAGCAGGTCGACGAAGTGGGCGAGCAGCGCGGAGGCGGCGTCGTCGTCGAACCGGGACCGGTCGTAGCCGAGCGTGAACGCGAGCTCGAGGCCGCGATAGGCGTTGAGCGTGAGCGGCACGCCGACCTGGTCGCGGTAGGACGTGCGGATGTTCTCCCACCGGCCGCCCTGACCGCGGAACAACGCGTCCACGGCGAAGTCCTCGAACACGAGAATGCTCTCGAACACCGGGGTGGCCGAGGGTAGCTCGGTCCACTGCCGGATGCGGCCGAGCGGCGTGTGCTCGTACCTGCTCAGCGGCAGGTGCCGGTCACGCAGCTCACCGCAGAAGTCGATCACGGTGTGCGCCGGATCCACGTGAGCGCGGTGCGGCAGGGTGTTGATCAGCAGCCCGAGCATCGATCCGGCTCCTGGCACACCGGCGCGACACGACCGGGTGGCTCCGAACACCACGTCGTCTCGGCCCTGGTACTGGGCCAGCAGTACAGCCCACGCGGCGTGCGCGAAGACGCTCACCGGGATCCGTTGCTCTCTCGCCAGCCGCTCGACGGCCGCGGTCGCCTGCTCCGGAAGCGTCGCCGCGATCGAGCCGTAGCCGGTGTCGCCGGTGTCGCCACCCAGCCGGGGCGCGACGCCGAAGCCGGCCAGATGCGCACGCCAGAAACGCTCGCCCACGCCGAAGTCCTGCTGTCCCAGCCAGTCCAGGTGTGCGCTGAACGGCACCCGTCGTGGTAGGTCGAGCGGCGTACCGGCGCGAAGGCCGTCGTACCTGGTCACCAGCTCGTGCACCAGTGAGGCAAGCGACCGGCCGTCGACCAGCGCGTGGTGCACCGTCAGGAGGAATCGGTGCTCTTCCGCGCCCGTGCGCGCCAGCAGGAACCGCACGGGCGGTGCGGTGAAGTCGAAGGCGAGGTGTTTGTCGGCGAGCAGGTGGTCGCGCAACCGCTGGTCCGGGTCACCGGTGCGCCAGTCGACGACGCGCATCGTGCACTCGGCGTGTGCACGCACGGACTGAGTGGGACCGCTGGGGTCCAGCACGGTGCGCAGGACGGGGTGCTCCGCGACAAGTGCGCGCAGCGCCACGCCGAACGCCTCGACGTCGACGGCCTCGGACAGCGTGAGCGTGCACTGGACTACGTAGCTGCCCTCCTCGGGCGCGCTCAGGCTGTGCAGCAACATGCTGTGCTGAAGCTCCGTCAGCACACGCGGTTCGTCCGATGTGGATGGTCGGGTCATGGGTGCGGCTCCTTCACGTCGCATTCCCACAGTGGGGTCTAGTCCGGGTTCTGATACGCCGGAACGGAAATTGGCCGCCAGGTATCTGCGCCGGACGAGGCCGGGTCTGTGGCCGTGAAAGGGCGATCGCCCGTCACCACACCAGCTGGGGAGGAACCGATGTCGGAGCGTCCGTGCGCGATCGTCACCGGAGGGTCGCGCGGGATCGGCCGGGCCGTCGCGGTGAAGCTGGCCGCAGACGGCCACGACATCGCGTTCTGCTCGCGGTCGGTCGACGACCACGTCAAGGAGACGCTCGAGCTGATCCGGGCCGAGGGCGCGGACGCGGTGCACGAGGTGTGCGACGTGAACGACCTCGCATCGGCCAAGGCGTTCGCCACACAGGTCGAGGAGCAGCTCGGGCCGATCGCCGTCCTGGTCAACTCGGCGGGCGTCGTCCGCGACGGCGCGTTCTTCCGAATGTCCGAAGAGGACTGGGAGGCCGTGGTCGGCACCAACCTGACCGGCACGTTCAACCTGTGCCGGGCGGTCACGTTCGGCATGTTGCGCCGCAAGGGCGGGGCCATCGTCAACGTGTCGTCGATCGTCGGCACTCGTGCGGGCGCCATGCAGGTCAACTACGCCGCCGCGAAGGCCGGGGTGAACGGCCTGACCCGCGCGCTGGCCAGGGAGGTCGCGGCACACGGCGTGCGGGTCAATGCGGTGGCGCCCGGCTTCATCGAGACGGACATGACCGCCGACCTCGACGACAAGGTCCGAGAGGCCGCGCTGGCGATGACGCCGCAGCGGCGGTTCGGCACCCCGGAGATGGTGGCCGATCTCGTGGCGTTCCTCGTGTCACCACGTGCCGAGTTCATCACCGGCCAAGTCGTGCACGTCGACGGCGGAATCACTCTGTGAGCCAAGCGAAAACGAGAGGCAGCTCGATGAAGACGGTGCCGACCTACGCGTCGTTCGTCGGCGGGAAGGACGTCGACTCCGACCGCCACCTCTACACTGTGAGCGCGCGTTCGGTGCTGGAGGACGTGTTCTCCGCGCTGACGCTGAAGCGCAAGCTCGACGCCGGCACCGCTGATCCCGCCGAGTTCGCCGACCGGATCGTCGGCCGGTGCGCTGCCGCTGATGACGACGTGAACGAGGCGGCGTTGCGAGCCGCCGCCGACGCCGCGCCGATCTGGGCCGCGACGCCGTTGCGCACCCGCATCGAAGGCATGGCGATGATCCGGGAACGGGTCCGGGCCAGGCACGACGAGATCGTCGACACGCTGATCGCCGAGGGCAACCCGCGGCTGCTCGCCCAGTGGCAGGTTTCCGGCATGCTGACCGCGGCGAGCGACGACATGCTCAGCTGGTTCGAAACCCAGCTGTGCCAGGAGTTCTCGGTCGGGCCGCGCCGGTTGCTCGTGCGCCGGGTGGCGGACGGCGTCGTGTGCGTGAACCCACCGCAGAACGCTCCCGCGTCGAGCGCGTTGCTCGGCTGCATGTCCCTGGTGGCCGGCAACGCGATCGTCGTGCGGGCACCCCGCAGCGCGCCGCTCGGCGTCATGTACCTGCTGCGCGAGTTCGTCGCGCCGGTGTTGGAAGAGCTGGGCGCGCCTCCCGGCACGTTGAACGTGTTCTGCGCGCGGCCGGGCCGCACGATCGACACCTGGCTGGGAAGCCCGCTGGTCGACGACATCTTCTACACGGGCAGCGTCGAACGGGGCCTTGAGGTCGAGCGCAAGTGCATCGAGGCCGGTAAGAAGCCGATCCTCGAGCTCAGCGGCAACGACTGTGTGGTCGTCTGGCACGACGCGGACGTCGAGCTCGCCGCGCAGGCGCTCGTCGAGGCGTTCTACGGCTCAGGCCAGATCTGCATGGTGCCCAACCAGGTCGTGGCACATCCGCGCATCGCCGACGAATTGCTCGCCGCGCTGGACGCCGCGCTGCAGAACGTGAAACCCGGCTACCCGGACGAGGACGGCGTGCTGCTGTCCCCGGTCATGCGCACGGAGAGGTTCTTCGGCTATGTACGAGACGCGCTGGAGCACGGTGCCGAGCTCGTGCGCGGTGGACGGCGGCTGGAAGTCGACGGCACACCCTCCGACACCGGGATGTTCCTCGAGCCCACGGTGCTGCGGGTGGATGGCCTCGTGGACTGCCGACGCGTCGAAATGGTCCGCGAGGAGACCTTCTTCCCCCTCCTCCCGGTCGTCGTCCCGCAGGAGACGGAGGACGACGACCTGCTCGACGACGTGATCGCGTTCGTCGAGAGCAACCGCTACGGGCTGCGCAACTCGTTGTGGAGCAAGGACCCCGTCGTGATCGACCAGTTCGTGCGGCGCGTCCGCAACGGCGGTCTGCTCAAGGTCAACGACTCGCACATCGGGTTCGCGCCCTACCTCCCGACCCACGGCGGCACAGGTCTCACCGGTGGCGCCTTCGGCGAGGCCAACTACCCGGCCCTGCGGACCTCCCACCTGCAGGGCGTGTCGATCGCAGAGGGCGTCCGGCCCCTCGACGCGGTCTTCGACTCGTACCGCCTCGTCGCCGGCGTTCCCGCCCAGAACAAGCCCGTCCAGACCAAGGAGTAGCAGTGCAGTTCATGGAGATCGACCGGACCACGCTCGACGGACTCCTCCCGGGACTGCGCGAGCGGCTCGCCGAGATTCCGCTGACCGAGCTGGAGTCCGAGAAGAACCCCGGCATCGAGATCTTCCGCAGCCTCGGCGGCACGAACCTGCTGGTGCCGAAGGAACACGGCGGCCTCGGAGCCGACGCGCTCGACTCCGTCCGGGTCATGCGCGCACTGGCCGCGGTGGCACCGTCGACGGCCGTCGCGACGATGATGCACCAGTTCTCGGTCAGCACGATGGTGGCCGCGGTGTCGTTCGGCGCGGAGGGCGGGGTGAACCCGGCGCTGCTGGACAGCATCACGCAGAACCAGTTGCTGCTGTCGTCCGCCTTCGCCGAGGGCCGGACCGACCAGGACATCCTGCAGCCGACCATGACGGCGACGCCGGTCGACGGCGGTTACCTCGTCAGCGGCAGCAAGAAGCCGTGCAGCCTCTCGCGGTCGATGAACCTCATGACGGCGAGCGTCGCGCTCCCGCCGGAGCACAGCATCACCGGTCTGGGCATCGCGGTGATCCCGGCCGACGCCGACGGTCTCTCGGTGCACCCGTTCTGGTCGAGCTTCGTGCTCGCCGGCGCGGAGAGCGACGAGGTCCGGCTCAACGAGGTGTTCGTGCCCTTCGAGCAGATGGTCGCGCCGCCGATCGAGCAGGCGATCGCGTTGCAGATGACCGGACTCGTGTACTTCCAGCTGTCCGTCGCCGCTGCCTACACCGGCATCGCGAGCTCCCTGGTGCACCGAGTCCTGGAGCGCGGACGTGGCTCCGTCACCGACCGCGCCGACCTCGCGGTGCGCATCGAGTCAGCCGCGCTCGCGACCGAGGCCGTCGCCAGGCAGATGATCGCCGGTGACCCGATCCACGTCACGCTCGCCGCGGCGCAGGTCGCGCGGTTCGCCGCGCAGCAGACGATCGGCGACGTCGTCAACCGCGCGGTCGAACTGCTCGGTGGCATGGCCTACGTGTCCTCTTCGGACGTCGGCTACCTGGCCGCCGCCTCGCACGGCATCTCGTTCCACCCGCCGTCGCGGACCAGCGCCGCGTCGTCGATCGTCGACTACTTCACGGCCGGCTGATGACTGCCGTCATGAGCGAGACGGTGCGCCGGTACCGGGCGCACCTGGGCAAGGGCCGCGCCGCGCTCGCCGAACTGCTCGGAGGTGAGGAGGAAGTCGCGTCCTCCGGCGCCTGGGTGCACACCGACACCGGGCGAAGGCTGTTGAACTGCGGCGGGTACGGCGTGCTGATCATGGGCTCGCGGCATCCCCGCGTCGTCGAGGAGGTGTCGGCTCAGCTAGCCACCCACCCGGTGTCGACGCGACTGTTCTTCGAACCGTCGATGGGCCGTGCCGCCGAGGCGCTCGTTTCGGTCGCCCCGGCCGGACTCACCAAGGTGCACTTCGCGAACTCCGGCACGGAGGCCGTCGAAGCCGCGGTGAAGATGGCGCGCAGCAAGGGAAAGCGGAAGCTGATCTCGGCGCACGGCGGCTATCACGGCAAGACGCTGGGCGCGTTGAGCCTGACCGCCAAAGACGCGTTCCAGCGTCCGTTCCAGCCGCTGCTGCCGGACGTCACCCACGTGCCGTACGGCGATGCGGAGGCGATCCGCGCCCAGCTGGTCGCGTCGCCGGGGGAGTGCTGCGTCGTGCTCGAACCCGTTCAGGGTGAGGCCGGCGTCGTGGTCCCTCCACCGGGCTACCTCAAGGAGGTTTCCGCTCTGTGCCAGGAGTTCGGGGCCTTCCTGGTGCTCGACGAGATCCAGACAGGCATGGGCCGGCTTGGGAGCTGGTGGGGCGCCGACGCCGAGTCGATCACCCCGGACGTGCTGCTGACGGGCAAGGCGCTCGGCGGGGGCCTGCTGCCGGTGTCGGCGGCCGTGGCCACCGAGGCCGCCTACAGCGAGTTCGACCGCGATCCGTTCCTGCACACGTCGACGTTCTCGGGCAGCCCGCTGGGCATGGCGGCCGTCATCGGTGCCATCGCGGCGGTCGAGGAGGACGGGCTGGTCGACCGGGCGCGACACCTCGGCGCGGAGCTCCTACCCGAGCTGCGCGCCGTCGTCACCCGCGTGCTCGGCGACCACGTGCGCGACGTTCGCGGTGAAGGCCTGTTGATCGGGTTGGAGTTCGCGACACCGGACGTGCCGACGCTGCTGATGGTCGACCTGGTCGCGGAGGGCGTGGTGGCCAACCACTCGCTCAACGAGGGCCACGTCCTGCGCTTCACCCCGCCCGCCGTGCTCACCGGTTCCGACGTCGCATTCCTGCTGGAGGCCGTCGAACGAGCCGCCACCCAGGTCGCGCGCTGGTGCGACTGATGAGGAGTTCCGAATGAGGACCATCGAGCTCAGGGCGTCGGTGCCCGCGTGCGCGCCCGCCGACGCCTTCGAGAAGCTGAGCGACTTCAGCCGGTTTCCCGAGCTGTGCAGCGAGATCCGCTCGATCACGCAGCACCCCGGCGAACCCCGGCGCACCGACTGGTCCGTGGAGTTCCGCCAGGGCCTGCTGAGCTGGACCGAGCGCGAGATCTTCGACCACGAGGGCCTGCGCGTCGAGTTCAGCCAGGTCGACGGCGACTTCGCCGACTTCCGCGGCACCTGGCAGGTCACCGGTACCGGCGACGCCAGCGAGATCGTCTTCGAGGTCACCTACGACTTCGGGATCGAGAGCCTCGCGGGCGCCATGGACCCGATCGCCGAACGCCTGCTGCTGCGCGTGGTCGGCGACATCCTGCACGGCCTGTTCGACGACGTCGTGCTGGCCAGGAGCACCGATCCCGAGGCGCTCAGCCTCGCCAAGTCCGAGTAACCACCAGAACGAGGGTGACCCACATGTCAACGACCATCGAACGCCTCACCGCCGTGCTCGTCTCGCGCTTCGGCATCTCCGAGGGCGAGGTCAGCTCGGACACGAAGCTGACCGACCTCGACCTCGACTCGCTGGCCCTGATCGAGCTCGGCATGGTCGCCGAGAAGGAGTTCGGCATCAAGATCAGCGAGGAGGACGTCGCGCCGAGCGACACCATCGACAAGGTCGCGTCCCTGATCGACGGCAAGGTCGGGGTCGCCGGATGAGCGGGACCTTCGACGTCGCGGTGACCGGGGTCGGCCTGGTCACCTCGGCGGGAATCGGCGTCCAGGCCTCCTGGGAGCGCATCCTGCGCGGCGAGCCGACCGCCACCACCGACCCCGGTCTGGCCGGGATCGGGCTGCCGGCGGACTTCAGCTGCCGGGTGCCCGACTTCAACGCCGCCGAGCTGCTGGACCGCCGCACGGCGTGGCGTCAGGAACGCTTCACCCACCTGGCGCTCTACGCGGCCCGCGAGGCCGTCGCCGACGCGAAGCTGGACCCGGCCACGTGGGACGGCGCCAGGGTCAGCGTGATCATGGGCAACGCGCTCGGCGGCACGCCGACGTACGAGGCCCAGCTCACCGCCCTGCGCGAGGACGGCGTGTCCGCGGTGACACCGATGCTCATCCCGATGATCGGGCAGGGCGGCTCCACCGGGTTCGTCTCCATGGACTGCGGTGCGCGTGGCCCGAGCTGGAGCGTGTCCTCGGCCTGCGCCTCCGGTGTCACGGCGCTCGGCACGGCTCGCGACCTGTTGCAGCGGGGCATCTGCGACGTGGTGATCGCGGGCGGCTCCGAGTCGGCGCTCAGCCCGCTGATCACCGCGGGTTTCGCGCGCATGGGTGCGATGTCGACTCGGTGCGACGACCCGGCGGCCGCATCCCGGCCGTTCGACGTCGACCGCGACGGTTTTGTCGCCTCCGAGGGCGCGGGCGTGCTCGTGCTGGAGCGGTTGGACCACGCGCTGGCACGCGGTGCGCACGTGCGGGCCAAGCTCAGCGGCTACGGCTCGACCTCGGACGCGTTCCACGTCAGCGCACCCCGCCCGGACGGTTCCGGCGCCGAAGCGGCCATCCGGATGGCGCTCGCCGACGCGGGTGTGAGCCCGGACGAGGTCGACCACGTCAACGCCCACGGCACCTCGACGCCGCTCAACGACCTCAACGAGGCCAAGGTCGTGCGCCGGATCTTCGGTGAACGCCCCGTCGTCACGTCGGTCAAGGGAAGCGTCGGCCACTCGCTGGGCGGTGCCGGTGCCATCGAGGCCGTCTGCACGGTGTTGTCGGTCGAGCAGG
Organism: Lentzea sp. CA-135723; assembly: GCF_050936595.1. Lineage (NCBI taxonomy): Bacteria > Bacillati > Actinomycetota > Actinomycetes > Pseudonocardiales > Pseudonocardiaceae > Lentzea > Lentzea sp. CA-135723. The sequence continues at coordinate 884,387 of NZ_JBNJMK010000002.1, forward strand.
GCCTCGTGCCGGCGACGGCGAACCTGGAGAACCAGGACCCGCAGATCGAGCTGGACGTCGTCACCAGGGCCCCGCGGAAGATGCCGGTGAACGTCGCCATCAACAACTCGTTCGGCTTCGGCGGCGCCAACGCCGTCGTCGTGTTCACCAAGTAGGGGAACACCATGCTGCTCAAGGACAAGCGAATCCTCGTGACGGGGGTCCTCACCGAGGACTCCATCGGGTACGCGGTCGCGCGGATGGCCCAGGAGGCCGGTGCCGAAGTCGTGCTCACCGGGCACGGCAAGGCACTGCGGCTCACGAAGCTCACCGCGGACCGGTTGCCCTCTCCGTGCGACGTCCTCGAAATGGACGTGACCGAGCAGGACCAGGTCGAGGCCGTCGCCGCCGATCTGGAACAGCGGTGGGGTGCGGTCGACGGCGTCGTGCACGCCATCGGCTTCGCGCCGGCCACCGCATTGGGCGGTGGCTTCCTCACGGCGCCGTGGGACGACGTCGCCCTGGCGCTGCGGATCTCCACCTACTCCTTCGCCACCCTCGGCAACGCGTTCGGCCCGCTGCTCGCCAAGTCCGGCGGCGGGTCGCTCGTGGGCATCGACTTCGACGCCCGCCAGGTGTGGCCCGGCTACGACTGGATGGGCGTGGCCAAGGCGGGACTGGAGAGCTGCAACCGCTACCTCGCCTACGACCTGGGCCGCGACGGCACGAGGGTCAACCTCGTGGCGGCCGGACCGCTGCACACCGTGGCAGCCCGGTCCGTGCCGGGACAGAACCTGCTCGAAGAGCTGTGGGGTGACCGCGCTCCGCTGGGCTGGGACGTCCGGGACGCCGAGCCCGTCGGCCGGGTCGTCTGCTCGTTGCTCTCGGACTGGATGCCCGCCGTCACGGGCGAGCTCATCCACGTCGACGGCGGCGCGCACGCCATCGCCACCAGCGTGTCCGGCACCTGGCTGAACCGGAAGACGGAGAACACCGCATGAAGCGCTACAGCTCGCCCGCCGAGATGATCCCGGATGCCGGCACCACGCTGGGCACCAGCCCGTGGCGCCTGGTCGACCAGCAGATGATCAACGTGTTCGCCGACCTCACCGACGACCCGCAGTGGGTGCACGTCGACGAGGCGCGAGCCAAGGAAGGCCCGTTCGGCGCCACCGTCGCGCACGGCATGCTGACCATCTCCCTGGCGGTCTCGCAGCTCGGCGAGATCGTCGAGGTCGGCGGCACGGACATGCTGCTCAACAAGGGCATCGACCGGCTGCGGTTCTCGGCGCCGGTCACGGCCGGCACGCGGATCCGCACCACCGCCGAACTGGTGTCCGCCACACCGAGGATCCGCGGCTTCACGGAGATCGTCTTCGGCATCAGCGTCGAGGTCGAGAACTCGGGCAAGGTGGCCCTGACAGCCCAGGTGCGCGCGTTCGCTCACGTCGCTGAATCGGACGAATCGAACTAATGATGTCGGCCCCTGCCACAATGGTCTCCGAGTGCGGCGACCGGCGTGGACAGGGGAGGCTGATGGCGGACGGCACCTGGAGCGGTGGGTTCGGCGTGATCCGGCCGGGGTGGCAGCTCTACCTCGGCGCGGTCGGCCAGGCGGCCGAGCACGCCCACCACGCGATCCAGATCGTCGTCGCGGACGGCTGGATCGAGCTCCAGGACGGCGCAGGCGATCGGCAGCGATGCCGGTCCGCGGTGATCCCTGCCAACGAGCCGCACGCCATTCTCGAGGGCAACCCGCGCACGGTGATGCTCTACCTCGAACCGGAGAGCACCACCGGCCGGGAGCTCATGGAGCGTGGTGCTTCGTCGTCGGTCGGTTCGTGGGTCGAGTCGGCGCGCGCGTTGACGCCCGCGTTGCTCAATCGCGACGACCAGGAGCCCGAAGCGCTGGTGTGCCGGATCTTCGGCGCACTGGGCGTGGACTGCCGGGTGGTGACGGGTGTCGCCGGCCATCCGGTGCTCGAGGACGCGATCCGGTACCTGCCGACGATCATCAGCGGTTCGGTGTCGCTGTCCGCGGTCAGTGCGGCTGTGGGCATCTCGGACAGTCGGCTGCGGCACCTGTTCGCGTCCGAGATCGGCCTGTCGTTCCGCCGGTACGTGCTGTGGCTGAGGCTGCAACGTGCCGTCGAGTCGGTGCTCAGCGGTGCCACGCTGACCGAAGCCGCGCACACCGCGGGCTTCACCGACTCCGCACACCTCACGAACGTCACCCGCCGCACCTTCGGCCTCGCCCCGTCCCTGCTCGCCAGGGCGGTGTCCTCGCACCCGCCGAGCGAGGACTGCGAGAAGGTGACCGTGGGATGCATGGACGTCCCCGAACTGCACGGTCGCACTCGGTAGGTCTTGTTTGTGTTCCGCCGCCCCTGCGGCGGAACACAAACAAGACCTACCGGCAGATGTAGCGCCAAGTGTCACTGTGCGCGTACCCCTGGTGGGTATAGCCGTTTCTTACAAGTCTCGGGACGGGCCACGCCCGCAGACTTCTGTCATCGGGCGATGTTCGCCCGCTCGCAGGAGTTTCACCGAGGAGTGAGCAATCCATGACAGCGGACCAGAAGGAGCGGGAGGCGCCGCCCGGCATCGCGAAGGGGGCGAAGCGCTCACTGCTGGAACGCATCGGACACGGCGTCTTCAAGCGCCGGATCCTGGTGCTGGTCGCCGTGGTCGTCGCGATCGGACTCGCGTTGCCGTTCGGCTCGGACGTCACGGAACGGTTGTCCGAAGGCGGCATCACCGCGACGAACGCGGAGGCCACACGCGCAGACGACATTCTGAACAAGGACTTCAAGGGCGGGGCACCGCACCTGGTGTTCCTCGTGAAGACACCGGGGTCCGTCGAGGACGAGGCCGCCGTCAAGTTCGGCACCGACCTGACCCAGAAGCTCGCCAGGGAATCCGGTGTGGTGCAGGCGGAGTCGTTCTGGACCTTGGGCGGCGCGCCGCCGTTGCGCGGTGAGGACAGTCGCTCCGCGATGATCCTCGTCCGGCTCGCCGGTGACGAGAACGAGGTCAGCAAGGCGACCACCCGCATCGTGCCCGGCATCGTTGGGCAGCGCGAGGGCTTCACCGTCGAGGCGACAGGTGTGGCGCAGGTCCGCGCCGAGGTGAACAAGCAGAGCGACGAGGACCTGGTCCGCGCCGAGCTGATTGCCGCGCCCCTGACGTTGCTGATCCTGCTGCTGGTGTTCCGCGGTGTCATCGCCGCGCTGACGCCGCTCGCGGTGGGTGGTCTCGCGGTGGTCGGCGCACTCGTCATGTTGAAGGTGTTCAACATGATGGTTCCTGTGTCGGTGTTCGCGGTGAACATCACCATCGCACTGGGACTGGGTCTCGCTATCGACTACAGCCTCTTCATCCTCACCCGGTTCCGAGAGGAACTGGCGAGCGGATCCGACGTGCGGGAGGCGATCGGCACAACAGTCCGCACCGCCGGACGCACCGTCGTGTTCTCCGCGTTGACGGTCGCCGTATCGATGTCATCGCTGTTGTTGTTCCCCATGAACTTCCTACGCTCGTTCGCCTACGCCGGCATTTCCGTCGTGGCGCTCGCGGCTTTGGGCGCAGTGGTCGTGCTCCCGGCTCTGCTGTCGGTTCTGGGACGCAAGGTGGACGCGCTGAGCCTGCAAGGGCTGTTCCGGTCCCGGAAGAAGAAGGCAACGCCGACGGACGGCAGCAGTGGCTTCTGGCACCGCTGGTCGCTGATCGTGATGAAGCGGCCGCTGCCGTTCTTCCTGGTCGTCACGGCGTTGCTGCTGGTCGTCGGTTCTCCGTTCCTGGGGGCCAAGTTCGGCGAGTCCGACGACCGTGTGCTGCCGCCTGACGCGCCCGCACACGTTGCCGCGCAGTACATCCGCGACAACTACGCGAGCAAGGAAGACTCGCCGATCACCGTGGTGCTGCCGGGCGTTCCCGCCCAGGCGGACAACACGAAGATCAGTGACTACGCCACGAAGCTCTCCCAGATCGGCGGGGTGACCAGGGTCGACGCCGCGACGGGCTCGTACATCAAGGGCGAGCAGGTCGCGCCCGCGGATCCCAGCTCGAAGCGGTTCGACGCTCCGGTCGGTACCTGGGTGTCGATCATCTCCGAGCCCGAGGCGTACTCGCCCCAGGGCGGTGATCTGGTGGCGAAGGTGCGTGACCTGGCGTCGCCCTCCACGGACCGGCTCGTGGGTGGCCAGGCGGCCCAGCTCGTGGACGCGCGCAAGAACGTCGGTGGCGCGCTGCCGTGGGTGCTGTTGTTCATCGCGGTGACGACGTTCGTGCTGTTGTTCCTGTTCACCGGCAGCCTGCTGATCCCGTTGCAGGCCATCGTGATGAACCTGCTCAGCCTCACGGCGACCTTCGGGGCGATGGTCTTCATCTTCCAGGAGGGTCACCTGCGCTGGCTGGTGGGTGACTTCATCGTCACGGACAACGTCAACATCCGGATGCCGATCCTGATGTTCTGCGTGGCGTTCGGCGTGTCGATGGACTACCAGGTGTTCATGTTGTCGCGCATCAAGGAGCACCACGAGCTCACCGGCGACAACGTGGCCTCAGTGGCCTGGGGTCTGGAGCGGGTCGGCAGGCTCGTCACAGCCGCGGCCGTGATCGTCGCGGTCGTGCTGTTCGCCTTCGCGACCTCAGGGCTGACCCCGGTGAAGCTGCTCGGGGTGGGGCTCGCGATCGCGGTGATCGTGGACGCCACGTTGATCCGCGGTGCGCTCATGCCCGCGTTGATGCGCATGTGCGGCAACGGCAACTGGTGGTTGCCGGGATGGCTCCGCGCGTTCCACAACAAGTTCGGGTTGTCGGAAGCGCGGTAGTGGAACGCGGGGCCGGCTCCTCCTTCCCCCGGAGGACCCCCTCGGGAGCCGGCCCCGTTGTTCACGAGTGCTGACAAATCCGCCTCCAGCGCCTCGACACTGGTCGGTGCGGCCCGTCTGCGCCGCACCGGCTGTGAAGGGGCGACGGAGTGCGGATCTTGCTCATCGAGGACGACGACCACGTCGCGGACGCGTTGCGTGAGGCACTGGCCCGGTTCGGGCACACGACCGACCACATCACCCAGGGCGCCCAGGCCGTCGGCGCCGCCGAAAGGGCCGACTTCGTCCTGCTCGACCTCGGGCTACCGGATCTCGACGGCCAGGAGGTCTGCCACCGGCTGCGGGAGACCTCCCAGGTGCCGATCATGGTGCTGAGCGCGCGGACCGAGGAGATCGACCGGATCGTGCTGCTCCAGGCCGGTGCGGACGACTACCTGGTGAAACCGTTCAGCACCCGTGAACTGGTCGCGAGGATCGAGGCGGTCAGCAGGAGGTCGCTGCGCACGACGGTGAGCGAGCCGGAACACCAGGACGACCAGATCCAGCTCGGGCCGTTGACGGTGGAGCCCCGGACCCGCAAGGCCAGCGTGGACGGGCGATCGATCGCCCTGACCCGCAGGGAGTTCGACCTCCTGCTCGCGTTGCTGGCCGATCCCGGCGCTGTCCGGCACCGGGAAGACCTGATCAACGAGGCGTGGGACCCGCACTGGCACGGCTCGACCAGGACCCTCGACGTCCACGTCAGCTCGTTGCGCACCAAGCTCGGTCATCGGGACTGGATCACGTCGGTGCGAGGCGTGGGTTTCCGCCTGGCTGTGCCAGTGGTCTCCTGATGACCTACGTCGCCCTGGCTCTGTTGATCGGACTGATCGTGGCGGCTCTGGTGTTGGCCCGGCACGTGCGCAGGCTGAGGGCGGTCCTGGTGGGGTTCACCGAAGGTGATTACCGGTTGAGACTTCCTTCCTCCGCGCTGCTCGGCACGTCCGTCAACGTGCTGGGAGACCGGCTGGTCGAGTTGCGCGACTCCCAACGGTCGTTCGTCGCCGACGCCTCCCATCAGCTGCGCAACCCGCTGGTGGCGTTGCAGTTGCGGCTCGAGAACCTGGAGCCGCACGTCAGGCCTGAGGGTCTGGGCAAGATGGAGAGCGCCCTGCGTGAAGCCACTCGGATGAGCCTGATCCTCAACGCCCTCATGACGATGGCGAGAGGTGAGGGACGTGCCGACGCACGCCAACCCGTAGACGTCGCGGCGGTGCTGGAAGACCGGATGGCGTCATGGCGCCCGATCACGGCCGTGGCCGGCGTCGACCTGCTCATCAAGCCCTGCACCGGGTTGTGGGCCACGGCGTTGCCGGCCGCCGTCGACCAGATCCTCGACGTGTTCATCGACAACGCCCTGCGCGTCTCACCCGCGGGCTCGACGATCCAGCTGTTCGCCGAGGCGACACTGCACCAGGTCCGGCTCTTCTGTCGCGACGAAGGTCCCGGCATGAACCCGGCCGACGCGGCCCGCGCCTGCGAACGCTATTGGCGTGGCACACAAAGACGTGACACGGACGGTGCCGGTCTGGGCCTGGCGATCGCTGCGGGTCTCGCACGGGCGAGTGACGGGTGGATCGCGTTGAATCCGGCACCTGCTTCGGGCACGGACGCGGTTCTCGTCCTGCGCACCGCACAGTCCACAGTGGATGACAGAGAAGTTTAAGCAATCCCTTACAAAAGCCTGTCGCTGTCTTGGGTGGACGTTGCAGCACTGGTTTCTAACGTTGTTGCCATGCAGTACTTGCGACGCGAACGAGAGCAGCTGGAGCGCCTGCTCCCCGGTCTGGACGACGCGCTGGCCGCGGTGCCGCTCGCCGAGCTGGAGCAGCAGGGCGGGCCCGGTATCGGCCTGTTCCGCGACCACGGTGGTGCCGCACTCCTGGTACCTGCCGAGCACGGCGGCCACGGCGCCGACCTCCTGACGATGGTGCGAGTCCAACGCGCACTCGGTTCCCGGTCGCCGTCAGTCGCGGTGGCCACCACCATGCACCACTTCTCGGTGGCGTCGCTGGCCGAGACCGCGCGCACGAGCAGCGGCATGGAATGGCTGCTGCTGTCCGCGATCGCCAAGGACAACCTGTTGCTGGCGTCCGCCTTCGCGGAGGGCCGCACCGGGCAGCACATCCTCTCCCCGTCGATCCAGGCACGCGTCGACGGCGGCAAGGTGTTCCTCAACGGCAGCAAGAAGCCGTGCAGCCTCGCCCGCTCGATGAACCTCATCACGGCCTCGGTGTCGTTGCCCGGCCCGGACGGCGAGTCCCAGCTGGCGGTGGCGCTGGTTCCCGCAGACGCCCCCGGCGTTTCGGTGCGGCCGTTCTGGACCAGCCCCGTGCTGGCGGGCGCGGAGAGCGACGAGGTGGTCCTCGTCGACGTGGAGGTCCCCGAGGAGCTCGTCGTCCGCACCGGTGTGACGTCCGATGGACAGCTCGACCACCTGCAGACCGTGGGCTTCGTGTGGTTCGAGCTGCTGATGACCGCGAGCTACCTGGGGGCGGCCTCGGCGTTGGTGGAGCGCGTGCTCGCGGTCGACAAGGTCGACGCGCGGGTGCGCGCCGACGTGGCGAGCGCCCTGCAGGCGGCGATGCTGGCCGTCGAACGAGTGGCGCTCCAGGAGCCCGACCACGACTCTCTCGCCGACGCACTCGCCGTCCGGTACGCCGCGCAGGACGCGATCGACCAGGTGGCGGGCCGTTGTGTCGAAGCCTTGGGCGGCATGGCTTTCATCGGTTCCGGGGACGTCGCCTACCTCAACTCCGCGTGCCGCGCGCTGGCGTTCCACCCGCCTGCCCGCGCCCGCACGTCCAGCGCGTTGCTCGACCGGCTTCGCGGCGAACCGCTGCGCATCCCGTAGCCCGACAGACATCAGGTGAGTGAACTCGTGACATCGCAACAGACCATTCTTCTCACCGGCGCGTCCGGTGTCGTCGGGACAGCGTTGCTGCCGAAGCTCGCAGGCCACCGGGTCATCTCCCTGGTGCACAAGCAGGTTCCGCCCGGCGCGTCCGAGCACGTGCGCGGTGACCTCGCCGCGCCCGGTCTGGGTCTCGATCCGGCGACCGCCCGCGGGCTGGTCGCTGAGGTCGACGTCGTCGTGCATTGCGCGGCGGTCACCGACTTCGGCGCGGGCGCCACGACCACGGACGAGCTCAACGTCGTGGGCACGGCCGGCGTGCTGGACTTCGCCCGCAGAGCCGATGCGACCGTGCACTACCTCAGCACCGCGTTCGTCGCCCGCAACGGCATGACCCGCGGACGCACCAACGAGGGCGGCGCGGACCCCGCCGACTACCTGACCTCGAAGCTCGCCGCTGAGCAGCTCGTCAGGGACAGCGGGGTGGCCGCGACCATCGTGCGCCCTTCGGTGGTGATCGGCGACAGCGAGACCGGGGCCATCTCGAAGTTCCAGGGTCTGCACTCACTCGCCCTCGCCGTGCTCAAGGGCGCGCTGCCGTTGCTGCCGCTCGACCAGCGCGCCCACATCGACTTCGTGCCCCAGGACCACCTGGCCGACGCGCTGACCGCGTTGATCGACAACAACGTGCGTGCGGGGGAGTACTGGGTCACGGCCGGCGAGGCCGCGCTGTTCACCCAGGCGATGATCGACATCGTCACGGACGAGGCGGTGCGGATCGGCCTGTCGCTCACGCCTCCCCGACTCGTCGAGCCGGACATGGTGGATCGACTGGTGCGGCCGGTGTTCATCGACCCGCTGCCCAAGGGTGTGCGCAGGCGCTTCGACGACATGCTCGCGATGACCGCGTTGTTCGCCGGCGCGGACTTCTTCCCGTGCAGCGAGATCCCCGGCCTCGAGCCCCTCGGCGAGGAGCGGTTGAGCGAGGCGTTCCGCAGGTCCGTTCGCTACCTCGCCGTCGAGAAGGGCCTCGCGCGTCCCGGAACGGAAGCTGCATGACCACGCCGGACGTGGCCGCCCTGTACCGGCGGCACCTCAGCAGCGGGCGCGCCGGGCTGGCCCAGTTCACCGGTGGGCACCTCGAGACGGACTCCCTGGGCGCTCGGGTACACGCGAGCGGGCACGAGTACCTCGACTGCGGCGGCTACGGCGTGTTCCTGCTCGGTCATCGGCATCCCGTCGTCACGAGCGCGGTGATCGAGCAGATCGGGCGCAACCCGATGGCCACCCGCCTGTTGCTCGAACCCACCGCGGCCGTTGCGGCACAGGCACTGGCCGCCGTCACACCGGCAGGCCTGGACCGCGTCCACTTCGTCAACTCGGGAGCCGAGGCGGTCGAGGCGGCCATCAAGTTCGCCCGCGCGCAAGGCAGGACGACGCTCGTCTCCGCGGTCAACGGCTACCACGGCAAGACCACCGGTGCGCTGAGCCTGACCGCTCGCGCGGTGTACCAGCAGCCGTTCCGGCCACTGCTCCCCGACGTGCAGCACGTGCCGTACGGGGACGCGTCCGCGATCGCGGACTTCCTCGCGGCGCACCGCGACCGCGCCTGCGTGGTGCTGGAACCCGTTCAGGGCGAGGGCGGCGTCGTGCTGCCGCCGCCGGGTTACCTGCGCGAGGTGTCGCGGCTGTGCACCGAGCACGGCGCGCTGTTCGTGCTGGACGAGGTGCAGACCGGTCTGGGCCGCCTGGGCACCTGGTGGGGAGCCGACCGGGAAGACGTCGTCCCCGACGTGCTGCTGGTCGGCAAGAACCTCAGCGGCGGCGTGATCCCCGTTGCCGCGGCGGTGACCACCGACAAGATCTACGCGCCGTTCGACCACGACCCGCTGCTGCACACCTCGACATTCGCGGCGTCGCCGGTCGCGATGGCCGCCGCTACGGCGACCATCGCGGTCATCGAGGAGGAAGGCCTTGTCGGCCGTGCGCGGGACCTCGGTGAGCACCTGCTGGTGAACCTGAGGTCGATCGCCGAACGCGAGGCGCCGCACCTCGGGCTGGTGATCAGGGGCGCCGGCCTGCTGATCGGTGTCGAGACGCCGACCGCACACCTGGCCGGTGACCTGGTGCTCGAACTCATGTCCCAGCGCGTCCTGGTCAACCACTCGCTCAACGCCGGCACGGTGCTCCGGCTGACCCCGCCCGCCGTGCTGACCGAAGCCGATCTCGACTGGCTGTTCACCGCGTTCGTCGTCGCTCTCAAAGCAGTCGGCGCGCGCCACCGGGGTACCGCCGCCGCTCTCGAAAGGACGTCCTGACCATGCCAGCCGTACGTGTGGAGACACTCGTCCCCGCCGCCGACGCCGACTTCGTGTTCAGCCGGATCAGCGACTTCCCCAGTTACGCCGACTACACCGACGCGGTGCGCGAGATCAAGGTCGAGCAGCTCGCGGACGGGTCCGTGGTGTCGGACTGGTCGGTCAACTTCCGCAACGGCGTCATGTGCTGGCAGGAGAGCGACCGCATCGACCCGGTTGCCCGTACCGTGGAGTTCGAGCAGCTCAAGGGCGACTTCGTCGGCTTCAGCGGGAGCTGGCGGGTCGAGCAGGTGGGTGCGGACGTGACGCTGCGCTTCGACGCCGACTTCGACCTGGGCATGCCCAGCCTCGCCCCGATCATCGACCCGATCGCCGCGAAGGCCCTGGGCGACAACATCGAAGCGATCATCCGCGGCCTGCTCGGCGAGCACGTCGTCTTCCTCGCGGACGACGAGCCCGAGCCGGTCAGGGTCGGTTAGGCCGCGCTGATGCGTCCATCCGCGCTCGTCGACCACGGAGCTCGTTTCCGGGACGTCTGCGCCGAGCTCCCCGCCGCCGTCTGCGTCGTCACCGGTACCGGACCCGGCGGCCTGTACGGCGCCACGGTGTCGTCGATGTGCTCCGTGTCGCTCGACCCGTTGATCGTGCTGGTGTGCCTGGACAACCGCTCGTCCACTCTCGCCGCGGTGCTGCAGAGTGGCTCGTTCGCGGTCAACGCCTTGCACGCCGGGCAGAACGACGTTGCCTCCAGGTTCGCGTCCCGCGTGGACGGTGCGACGAAGTACCAGGGAGTGCCGCATCGGATCCGCGACGGCGTGCCGGTGCTCGACGACGCGCTCGGCTGGTTCGTCTGCGACGTGGCGCAACCACACCTCAGCGGTGACCACACGATCCTGACCGGCCTGGTGCGTGCGGTCGGCGGTAGCGATGGCGAACCGCTTCTTTGGCACAGAAGGACTTTCCGCGGGCTCACCCCCGAGACCCCCTCCAGTGGACAGGTGCAACGATGACGACCAAGCCCGACTTCCTCACGAACTACGCGCCGACCTGGGGGCGCCGCAGGCTCACCCCGTTCTCCCGCGTGCCGGCGACCGCCCGCCTCGGTGACGTGTGGCAGACCGCCGCTGAGCGCGGCGGGTCGCGCACGGTCACCGTCGACCGCGCACCCGACATCGACCCCAGCAGTCCGCTGGTGCGCACCTACGCGGGCTGGGCGGAGCTGGTCGACGACGCGGCCGCGTGGCTCTACGAGGCCGGTGTCCGCGAGTGGGACCGCGTGGCGATCATGAAGTCGAACCACCTCGACGTCGCGCTGCTGGCGTGCGCCGCCGCACGTCTCGGCGCGGTGCCGGCCCAGCTGGCGTGGACGCACCCGCCGGAGTTCGCGATGCCGATGCTCGCCCGCCTGCAGCAGCCGTTCCTCGTGACGGACCAGGTGCGCCTGCTCCAGTGCGGTCTGGACGAGCACGCGCTGTCGACGCTGGTGAAGCGGACGATCGTCGTCGACGGCAGCGACCGGACCGACGTGGTGTCGCTCGACGACCTGCGCGGTGCCGCCAGGGCCACGCCGAAGCTGCGCGGCCTGGACGAACCGATGGTCATCACGCACACCTCGGGCACGACGGGCGTGCCGAAGCTCGTCATGCACTCGGCGACCACCGCGCACGCGCTGTCGCTGGTGGAGGCGGAACGCTGGCCTGGCGCGGCGTTGCAGGCCGAGGACACGATGGCGCTCGCCGACCCGTTCTGCCACCAGCGTCTCAGCACCGGCATGCTCGCCATGGCCACCATCACGCCGACCATGCTGATGCTGTCGGACCCGCAGTCCGACCAGGCGCTCAAGCTCATCCGGGACCACAAGCCCACCGTCGTCGAGACGCTGCCGAACATCTACCTGTACTGGGAGCAGTTCGCGAAGGAGGCCTCGCGGCCGTTCCGCAACGTCCGGCTCTACGTCAACTCGTTCGACGCGATCCACACCCGCACCATTCGCACGTTCCTCGACGCGACGGACCACAAGAAGCCCATCTGGGTGCAGTCGTGGAGCCAGAGCGAGGCCGGCGCGATGGTGATCCGTCCGTACACCAGGAAGTCCGTCGCGAAGCGCGGTCACCGGCCTCCGCCCACCCAGGTCCTCGGCTGGCCGATCCCCGGCCTGTGCAAGGCGCGCGCCGTCGACCCGGAGACCGGCGAGAAGGTGCCTGCGGGCCAGGTCGGCCTGATCGAGATCAAGCAGCCCGGCCGGTGCCTCGCCTACGTCGGCGAGCAGGACCGGCACGAGCTCAAGACCAACGGCTTCTGGTGGAACACCGGCGACCTCGGCGTCGTCAGCAAGTTCGGTGCCGTGCGCCTGGTGGACCGCGAGATCGACCGCATTCCCGGTGCCAGCGCGATCGAGCTGGAGGACGTGCTGCTCGACCGCCTGCCGCTCACGACCGAGGTCGTGATCCTGCCGTCCGGCGGGCAGTTGCCGGTCCCGGTGCTGAGCACCCAGGACGACGAGCCGTTGGCCAAGGCCGACTGGGCACGGGCGACAGCGGACCTGCCGGCTCTCGCGGACCCGATCCAGATCAAGTGGGACGAGTTCCCGCGCACGGCGACCTGGAAGATCCGCCGCGTCCAGCTGCGCGAGCAGCTGCTCGACGGTGCCTCCGCCCTCGGCATCGGCCGCTGGACCTGATCGCCCTCGAAGCAACGGGGACACCATCGCGATGAGCATCAACCTGACTTCACTCACCCTGGTGCCGACGGCGGTGCGGGACGCCGTCGAGATCGGCCTGATCGGGGTCGGCCCGCGCGGTCTCTCAGTGCTGGAACGCCTGTGCGCCAACGCCGGCCGCACGCCGGACCGCTCCGTTCGCATCCACCTCGTCGATCCCCACCTCGGTGCGGGTGGGCGGGTGTGGCGGGCCGACCAGTCGCGGCACCTGCTGATGAACACCGTCGCCTCGCAGGTGACGATGTTCGTCGACGAGAGCGTCGACTGCGAGGGCCCCGTAGTGCCGGGGCCCAGCCTGCACCAGTGGGCCCGCGTCGTCGCGCTCTTCCTGCCGGGCCTGCCGGTGTGGGTGCGGGAGGAAGCATTGGGACTCGGCCCGGACACGTATCCGACCAGGGCGTTCTACGGGCACTACCTGCGCTGGGTGCTTGACCACGTGATCAAGTCGGCTCCGGCCAACGTCTCTGTCGTCCACCACGCGGACCAGGCCGTCGACCTGGTGGACGGCGAAGGCGGACTGCAGAACGTGGCGTTGCAGTCCGGTGGTCACCTCATCGGACTGCACGCGGTGGTCCTCGCGCTCGGACACCTCGACGTGGTGTCGACACCGGCCGAGAAGAACCTCGCCGCCTATGCGCAGAGGGAGGGGCTGCACTACGTCGAGCCGGGCAATCCGGCGGACGCCGACCTCGACGCGATCGCCGCGGGGGAGACGGTGATCCTCCGCGGCATGGGCCTCAACTTCTTCGACCACCTCGCGATGCTCACAGCGGGGCGTGGTGGTGTGTTCGTGCGCGAGGAGCACGGTCTGCGATACGAGCCGTCGGGTTCGGAACCGTTGCTGATCGCTGGTTCCCGTCGTGGCATCCCGTATCACGCTCGCGGCGAGAACCAGAAAGGCCCGTTCGGCAGGCACACGCCGTTGTTCCTCACCGAGGAGCGAATCGCCCGCATGCGTGCGGCCGGGCAGCTCGACTTCCTCGGGGACGTGTGGCCGTTGGTGGATCGAGAAGTCCGGTCGGTCTACTACGCGGCTTTGGTGACGGAGCTCGGCGGCGACGCGGTCAAGTTCGTCGAGGAGTTCGTGTCCACCGAGGACGAAGAGGAGCTCCTTGTCCGTCACGGCGTCGACTGGCGGTGGGACTGGGACGCGATCGCGTTCCCGGAACGTGGCATCGAGTTCGCCGGTCCGGACGACCATCGCGAGTGGATGCTCGCCTATCTGCGCCAGGACGTGGCGGAAGCCAGGCGTGGCAACGTGAGCGGGCCGCTGAAGGCAGCGCTCGACGTGCTGCGGGACCTGCGCAACGAGGTTCGGCTGCTAGTCGACCACGGCGGGCTCACCGGTGACTCGTACCGCGAACACCTGGACGGGTGGTACACGCCGCTCAACGCGTTCCTGTCGATCGGCCCGCCGGTCCACCGAATCGAGGAGGCGATCGCTCTGATCGAGGCCGGCGTGCTCACGGTGCTCGGTCCAGGCATGGTCGTCGAATGCACTGATGACGGCTTCCGCACCTACAGCCCGCGGGTGCCGGATGCCGTGTACCAGGCACGTGCGTTGGTGGAGGCAAGGCTGCCGGAGGTCGACGCACGACGCACGACCGATCCGTTGCTGGCGCGTCTTCTGGTCCGAGAAGACTGTGCTCTGAATCGGATTCCGAACCGCGACGGAGGTCATTTCGAGACCGGAGGACTCGCAGTCTCCGGGCGGCCGTACGCCTTGCTCGACGGTATGCGCAGGCCGCATCCGCGGCGGTTCGCGTTCGGCGTGCCGACCGAGACGGTGCACTGGGCGACGGCGGCCGGGGTGCGGCCCGGCGTCAACTCGGTCATCCTCGGCGACGCGGACGCGTTGGCCCGGCAGAGCCTTTCGCTCGCGGAACTGATGATCACCGAGCCGGTGACGGCATGAGCGGGGCGAAGTTGTTCGCGGACACGGGATTTCTCTCACCGGGCTGGGCGCACACCGGGTCGGACCACCTGCTCGACGACCGGGCATGGCTCGCCGCCATGGTCGAGGTCGAGATCGCGTTGGCCAGAGCGCAGTCGAAGGTCGGCATCGTGCCGGCCGACGTGCCGGACGCGATCGCGGCGGCGGTCGACCTCGAGAAGTTCGACTGGGAGGGGCTGGTCGCCGGTGTTCGTGCCACGGGCAACCCGGCGGTGGCGTTCGTCGCGCAGCTGACGAAGATCGTCGCGGTCGTCGACCAACGCGCCGCCGACCACGTTCACCGCGGCAGCACCAGCCAGGACATCCTCGACACGGCCACGATGCTGGTCACGCGGCGGGTGTTCGACCGGGTGCACGCGGACCTGTCCCGCGTGGCCACCTCGCTGGCCCGTCTCGCCGAGGAGCATCGGGACACCGTCATGGCCGGCCGCACCCTCACCCAGCACGCGGTGCCCATCACGTTCGGGCTCAAGGCCGCAGGCTGGCTCAACCCGGTGATGGACGTGCTCGATCGGCTCGACCGCCTCGCGCTACCCGTCTCGCTGGGAGGTGCGGCGGGCACCCTGGCGGCCTACCAGGAGTTCAGCGACAGTGACTGTCTCGACCTGGTCGAGCCCTTCGCCGACGAACTCGGGCTCGCGGCTCCGCTCGTGCCGTGGCACAGCGCCCGCCTCCCGGTCGTCGACGTCGGTACGTCGCTCGCGGCGGCGGTCGGGGTGCTCGGCAAGATCGCGGCCGACGTCGAGGTGATGACGCGCACCGAGATCGGTGAGCTGACCGAGCCGCACGCTCCCGGCAAGGGGGCTTCCTCGGCGATGCCGCAAAAGCGCAATCCCGTGTACACCACGGCGATCCTCACTGCAGCGCGGCAGATCCCCAACCTCGTCGCCGTGCTGCACCAGAGTCTCGTGGTGCCCGACGAGCGGTCCGCGGGCGGCTGGCACGCGGAGTGGCAACCGCTGCGCGAGTGCCTGCGCCTGGCTGCCGGAGCCGCCCGCAACGCTGCGGACCTGACGGACGGGCTGTGCGTGTTCCCGGACCGCATGCGCGAGAACCTCGCACTGACCGGTGCCGCCGTCGTGTCGGAACGGCTGAGCGCGGTGCTCACGCCGTTGCTGGGCAAGAGCGAGGCGAAGGCCTTGCTGACCGAAGTGGCCTTCGCCTCGGCCGGCAGACCGGGGGACCTGCCGGAGATCTTGACGAACCTCCTCGCGTCCCGGGGTCACGAACTGCCCGGTGTGGCCGGGCTCTGCGACCCGGCCGCCTACCTCGGCGCCGCCGGTCGGCTGGTCGACCGGGTGCTCGACAGACACGAGGAGGTCAACGTGCGGTGATCGTGACCGTGTGATGACCACCCGCCCCGACCGGAAAAGGCGGACTAGGAGCGGCTTCCTGCACGTGGCCACTGGCCGATGTGCATCGCGCCCGGACGCGGTGAGCGCCGGGGGAGAGGTCGAGCTGGACCCGCCACCGCCGCCACGCCGAGGGTGCGAGCTCGTCCGCGAGCTCAGCGTGCTGCCAGTCCTGGTCGTCCACCGCGACCTCCACGGCGCTGACACCTTCCGGCGGTGCCCAGGCCACGCCGGTCATCTGCACGGATCCGGCCCGCGTGCGGCGTGGTGGGTGGTCGATGCGGGTCAGCGGCCGAACCCGCAACGGCCCCCGCGTCCACCCGCGGGCGTGCCAGTAGTCGGGGTTGGGCTCGGTCTGGATTCGCAGGCAGGTCACCCACTTCGCCCCGGTGTACTGCCCGTAGAGACCGGGGAAGAACACCCGTGCGGGGAAGCCGTGCTCGGCGGTGAGGGTGCGGCCGTTGAGGCCCAGCACGACGTACCCACCGAGCCGCCGGACCTCGGACAGCGGGACGCTGCAGTCCCACCCGTCGACGGCTTGGGTGACCAGGAAGCCGTTCTCGGTCGTCGGTGCGGCACGATCGAGCACCTCGGCGAGCGGAACGCCGAGCCAGCGGCCGTTGCCCAGCCGATCCCAGCCCAGTCTGTTGTGGACGCACACCATCGCGGCGTCGAACTCGACCAGCCCCGTGCCAATCAGGTCGTCGTGGGACAGCGACAGCTCGTTCTCGACCTCGCCCGTGATGCTCAACCGCCACGTCGCCGGGTCGATCACGGGTGGCCGCATGTTCGCGTCGGTCACGTAGAACTCGTCGACCGGCGTGATGAGCGGCGGCACCCCCGGCCAGTCCTCGCCACCGTCGACCGCCGAGGGCAACGGGTCACGAGCGAACAGAGGCCTGCCCACGCACGCCACCTCTTCCCGGAGGTGTCGTTGACCGCCGAGCGCGCCCGCGATCGCCAGGGCACTGACCGGAAGCGTGGCGGCCGCGGGAAGCCGTAGCGCGGTCAACGTGCCCAAAGCACCCGCTCCGACCGCACAGGTGGCGTCGAGAGCCCGTTCGTCGGGAGTCGCTCTGCGCCGGGTCAACCACCAGCCGACGGCAGCCACCGCGCTGACCGCCGCGAGATCGCGCCCGGCCCGGCGTCCCAGCACCCCGCCCATCGCGACGACCGCCGCGACGACGGTTGCCCGGATCACGGGCTTGTCGGACTCCTTCAGCAACCGCACTACCCGTTCGACCAGCGAACGCGGTCCGTGGTCGACGACGAACTGGCTGATCGCGTCAAGCGGGGATCTCGATCTGAGCAGGGCCGCGACCGTCTCTGCGGCCGCCAGACCCGCCAGCGCCGCAACGAACCCCCGGTTGCCCGATGTACGTTCGCGTCCCATAGTTGCAACATAGGTGTTCCAAATGGGAGGCGCGACCGCTACATGAATGAACGGATCCCGCTGCTCGACGACGCGGTGCTCGCGGCGGCCGCCAAGGTCATCGCGGAGCACGGCTGGCACGAGTTCACCCTGGAGCGGGTGGCTCAGGCAGCCGGCATCTCGCGCGTCACCTTGTACCGCAAGGGAGCGACGCGCGAGCTGCTCATCGAGGCGTTGGTGGTCGGCGCCGCGCAGGCGTGGCAAGCGGGCCTCTGGCCGGCGCTGACCGGGCCTGGCACGGCGGCCGAACGATTGCGTGCTGCCCTGCGTGCGTCCTGCGTTGTGGTTGAACAGCATCTCTCGCTGCTCGCGGGTCTGAGCAATGCGCCGGACCCCGTCTTCCACCTCGACGACGGCGACACCCGGAACGTCTACGTCGCGCCGTTCGAACGGCTCCTGCACGACGGCATCGCGGACGGCTCGCTGCGCGCCACCCTCGACCCGGCCGAGACGGCGTTGCTGCTGTTCAACATCGTGCCCCGCACGTACATCCACCTGCGAGGTGCCCACCACTGGCCCCCGGACCGCACCGCCGACGCGTTGCTGGACCTGCTGATGCCAGGAGTGCTGCCCGCACGCCCCTGAACGGAGGAGATCGATGGCCACGAGCCTGCAAGAACTCGGTCCGGTCCACGAGGTCGACCTGCCCGAGGGACGCATCCGCTACCACTCGCGCGGTGAAGGGCCGCCGATCGTGTTCGTGCACGGCATCATCGCCAACGCCGACGTCTGGCGGCACATCGTCCCCGCGTTCGCCGACCGCTACCGCTGCATCACGCCGGACTGGCCGTTGGGGGGCCACCGCGCGCCCATGCGCGAAGGCACCGACTTCTCGCTCTACGGCTTGGCAGACCTGGTGAACCGCACTATGGCAGCCCTCGACCTGGACGAGGTCACGCTGGTGGGCAACGACACCGGCGGCGCGGTGTGCCAGGCGGTGGCGGCCCGGCACTCCGAACGCCTGGCACGGTTGGTGCTGACCCCGTGCGATGCCTTCAACAACTTCCTGCCGTTGCCGATCAAGCACCTCCAGCTGACCGGACGAACGTCCGCCGGTCTGAAGCTTCTCGCTGAGACGCTCCGCTTCCGACTCATCCAGCGCATGCCGATCTCGTTCGGCTTGCTGACCCGTCGTCCGATCCCGGCGGACATCATGGCGAGCTACACCGCTCCGCTGCGCGAAGACCCCTTGGTGCGTCGTGACTTCGCACAGCTTGTCCGCGCCATCTCCACGCGCTACACGCTGGACGCCGCCGAAGCCCTGAGCCGGTTCGACCGTCCGGTGTTGCTTCCGTGGGCCCGGCAGAACTTCTTTCCGGTGGCGCACGGCGAGCGCCTCGCGGGCAAGCTGCCCAACGCCACGTTGCGGATCATCGAGGACTCCGGCCCGTTCGTGACCGAGGACCAGCCACGGCAACTCGTTTCGTTGATGGAGGAGTTTCTTGCGGCAACGGAGCGCCGAGAGGTGCTTTGATGCCGGGATGACCGTTGCGGCGTTTGTCATCTCTTGCCTCGGGTTCGTCGTCGCATGCGTCGCGGCTTGGTACGGCCGTGGCCAGAAGCGCGCGGCAGAGAACGCCGCAGCGGAGTCGAAGCGTTCAGCCGACGCGGCGGTGGCGCTCGCGGAGGTGGAGGCGGCTCGCCGCGCGGACGAGCTGGCGGAGTCCGAACGTCGCCGCGTGCGCTTTGTACTGGAGCCGGATGGTCGAGACAGGTACCTGCTCCGGAACGTCGGCACTGACAGTGCGTACGGCGTTCACGTCAACACCGGCGGGATGGGTGTTCAGGACGAAGTCACCGATTTCGACGAGTTCGAGTCGGATCGCGAGCAGCGGTTCTTCCTGGTCAGCACCTACGATCCTGAACAGGAAGAACACATCGTGGTGACGTGGCACTACAAGGAGGACCGATCGGATGAGCCGCGGTCGGTGAAGCTGCTCGGCCCGTAGCTCGCTGCCCGGCGAGCCGGCTTCCTGCGTTGCCACCACAACCAGAGCGCTGCCACCGCACCGATCGCTCCGAGAACAACCAGCAGACTCGTCGTGCCGGTCGAACGGGAGCCCGCGGTGGGGGAGACTTCCGGTGAAGAGCGTTGCAGCGACTGCGGTTCCGCGGTCGTGACCGCCGTGTCCGGCGGCGGCGCCGACTGGCCGAGCACGGTGGCCGAGGGCAGCGCGGCGAAGTCGACCAGTCCGGTCTTCTCCAGCATGGTGATGTGGTCGAAGACGGTGTTCATGGTCTGCGCGGCCATCCTGCGCACGAGCTCGTTCTTCGTCCCGGCGCGGATCTGGGCGGCGAACCCGTAAACCTTGCCGTGAGCGGCGCGCAGCCTGTTCACGAAGGTCCGCTCGTACTCTTCGCCCTGGGTGTCGGAGAGCTCCTTCAGCCAACCGGACTGATCGGAGTTCGGCTGGTTCGGCAGC
This sequence comes from Lentzea sp. CA-135723, assembly GCF_050936595.1. Taxonomy (NCBI): domain Bacteria; kingdom Bacillati; phylum Actinomycetota; class Actinomycetes; order Pseudonocardiales; family Pseudonocardiaceae; genus Lentzea; species Lentzea sp. CA-135723. Next base: position 904,289 of record NZ_JBNJMK010000002.1, read on the forward strand.
TCCACGCCGAGCGCCTGCCCACCCTTGCGGATCATGTCGTCGAGCGCGGTGTGCCCGTCGATCAGGTGCTGGCCGGCCTCGAGGATCTTGGGGTTCTGCGACTTCTGCATCGCCTGCTGTCCCGCGGGCAGCTCCCAGAGTCCGGCCAGCCGGACCTTCGAGATGAAGTCCCGATCACCGGCGCCGAGCGGACCCCACTTGGTCTCCACCACCTCGTCGCCCTTGCCGCCGCTGCCGAGCGGTGCGGCGGGCAGGCTCTCCGTGATCGCGAGAGGTGGCGGGGGAGCACTGCTCTTGTCGTGCTGAGCAGCCGCGACGCCCGGCGTGCTGAACGGCATCAGGAGGCTGATCCCGACGGCCGCCAGCCACCGGGTCCTCGACTTGCAGGCGCTGTCACCCATGTCGTGGTCTACGTAGCCGGATAGTAGATGGTTCATTATCTACTAAGGTGACTAGTAGATGATCGCTCTGCGGGAGGTAGCTGATGATCGGGTGGCCGGCCTCGAACTGGCAGCGACGGACGATCGTGATCGCCGTCAGCGTCGCGCTGGTGTTGTTCGGTGCGGCAGGCGGGATCGCCCTCGCTCGCGCGAAACCCTCTCCTGCTGAGCCGACCGCGGTCGACATCGGGTTCGCCCAGGACATGGCGGTGCATCACCTGCAGGCCGTGCAGATGGCCAACCTCGCGGAGGGCCGCAGCAAGGACGCGGCTGTTCGTCAGGTTGCTTTCGACATTGCGTCGGGGCAGCTGGAACAGGTCGGCCGCATGAAGGGCTGGCTCGGGATGTGGGGTGAGCTCGAGCAAGCGCCCGCAGGCGAGTCGATGGCGTGGATGGCCTCCGAACACGACGGCATGTCCGGAATGGGCGGCGCGACCGGCGGCAAGATGCCTGGTATGGCGACGACTCAGGAACTCGCCCGGTTGCGGGGGCTGAGCGGACCCGAGTTCGACGTGCTGTTCCTGCAGTTGATGACTCGCCACCACCAAGGCGGGATCTCGATGGCGGCCTACGCGGCGGACAAGGCCGTTGTTCCGGTGGTGCGAGGACTGGCGAGTTCGATCGTCGCGAGCCAGAAGACCGAGGTCGACGCGCTCAAGGACATGCTCCTGGCCCGCAACGCCTGGTTGCTCGACGCGAAGTGAGCACCTGCTCAGGGATGGGCGGGTTGCTCGTGGGCCGCGTGGCTCTCAGGTTCCAGTTGGAAGGTGGAGTGCTCGACGTCGAAGTGCCCCGCGAGACACGTCTGGAGCTGGTCGAGCACCTGAGGTGCGTGCCCGTCGTGGAAGCACTCGTCCTCGACCACGATGTGCGCCGACAGCACCGGCATGCCGGAGGTCACCGTCCACGCGTGCAGGTCGTGCACGTCGCGAACGTGCGGCACACCCAGGATGTGCTGCCGCACCTCGTCCAGGTCGACGTCCTTGGGCGCGGCTTCGAGCAGGACGTCGACGGCCGCGCGCAGCAGGCTGAACGCGCGGGGGAGGATCAGCAGTCCGATGAGGACGGCCACGATCGCGTCGGCGCGGGTGAATCCGGTGAACATGGCGATGAGCGCGGCGGCGATGACGCCCACCGACGCCAACGTGTCGGTCATGACCTCCAGGAACGCTCCGTGCATGTTCAGGCTGGCGTTCTGGGCCTTGAACAGCAGCATCATCGAGGCGACGTTGCCGACCAGGCCGATGATGCCGAACACGAGCATCGACCCGCTCTGCAGCGCGGGAGGTTCGGTCAGGCGCGAGATCGACTCGTACATGATGTAGGCGCCGAGGCCCAGCAAGACGGCCGCGTTGACCGCGGCGGCCAGGATCTCCGCCCGCGCCAGCCCGAACGTGCGCTTCGCCGTCGGAGGCCGCGCGGCGAGCGTGATCGCGACGAGAGCCAGCGCCACGCCCGCCGAGTCGGTGAGCATGTGGCCGGCATCGGCGAGGAGCGCGATGCTGCCGGACAGCAGAGCGCCGATGACCTGCACGACCATGATGCTCGCGGTGATCGCGAGGACGCCGATGAGCCGTCCGCGGTGCTGGCCCGCGGCGGTCACGTGGCCGTGCCCGTGTCCAGTTCCCACTTCGAACGCTCCCTAATTCATGCAAACATAGCGATCTATGCATGAATGCTAGCGCGCTCGCCGGTCGGGCGCATCCCGGCCCGACAAAGCGGAATCGAGCAGGTCTGCCTCGTGGTCGGTGGCGAGGCGAGCGAAGTGCAGCAGCACCGCTTCCGGGTCTCCGGCGGCGTCGACCACCTCGCGCAGTGCACGCACCGCCGCTTCGGTTCGTCCGAGCGTGGCCTCGTACAGGAACGCCTTACCTGCGCGGGTGCGGCTCACCCACGCCTTGCGGTGCAGGTTGTCCAGGACGGTCAGGACCGTCGTGTACGCGCGTGGCCGCTCGTCATCGAGCAGGTCGAGCACGTGCCGAACCTTGAGGGGGTGCTGTTCTCGCCACAGCACGTCCATGACCGCCGACTCCAGGTCTCCGAGTCCGTGCATGACTTCTCCTGGGCGGGCGCCGATCGAAACCTAACTACTATCTGACATAGTATCCCTAGACTGCCTTCCTGCCTCACGGATTCGCCCGTTCGGGCCGCTCGTGCGGGTGCTCATCGCCGGAACGACGGAGGTATGCGCGACGTGACGTCGCAACGTTCGAACAGCGGTCAGGTCTGATGCCGCGACATCTTCAGGTGAAACCCACTCCTGGCTGGTCTGCCAACCTCGTCATCTGCGGCGTCGCTGCTGGAGCCGCCGTGGCGGCCTATCAGGCGAACGACGATTCGACGACCTCTTCCTCCACGTCGGTGCAGGCCCGGCTGCTGTCGGCCGACCTCACCGGCGCGAACATCGGTGTGGGGGGAGACGTGGACAAGCCGACGCTGCTCGCTCTTCGCCCGCCCGAGCATGTCGGCGACGTTGAACAGCTCACCAAGAGCCTGCGCATGACTGAGAAGCGCGAAGCCGACGAAGCGGCTCGATTGAAGGCCGAACGCGAAGAGGAAGAGCGGCGCAAGATCAAGGTGTTCGCGCCGACCGAGGGGACGCTGACGTCGGCCTATGGCCCTCGGTGGGGCGGCACGCACTACGGCCTCGACATCGCCAACCGGATCGGCACGCCCATCCGCTCCGTGATGGATGGCGTGGTGATCGACGCCGGGCCCGCGAGCGGTTTCGGTCTGTGGGTGAGGGTCCGGCACACCGACGGATCCGTCGCGGTCTACGGCCACATCAACAGCTACGCGGTGAGCGAAGGTCAGCGGGTCAGTGCGGGTCAGGTCATCGCCGAGGTCGGCAACCGCGGCAACTCGACGGGTCCGCACCTGCACTTCGAGCTGTGGGACGCGGCCGGCCGCAAGGCCGATCCACTGGCGTGGCTGAGCTCCTACGGCGTCCAGCTGTGATCGTCCGCGACTCGTGAACTACTATCTATCTTAGTAGTTCACGAGTCGCTGGGAGTGCAACTCATGACGGTCACCGCACAGCCCGTACCCGTCGCCCGCGCGACCAGGCCGGCGAAGGGCTCGTTCCTGCTCAGGATGTTCCGCACGACGGACCACAAGCAGATCGGGGTGCTCTACCTGATCACGAGCTTCGCGTTCTTCCTCGCGGGCGGCCTGATGGCGTTGCTGATCCGGACCGAGCTCGCCCGACCGGGCATGCAGTTCCTGTCGAACGAGCAGTACAACCAGCTGTTCACGATGCACGGCACGATCATGCTGCTGCTGTACGCGACGCCGATCCTGTTCGGCTTCGCGAACTTCATCCTGCCGTTGCAGATCGGCTCACCCGACGTCGCCTTCCCGCGCCTCAACGCGTTCTCGTACTGGCTCTACCTCTTCGGCGGCATCATCGTCGTCTCCGGCTTCATCACGCCAGGTGGTGCCGCGGACTTCGGCTGGTTCGCCTACACACCTCTGTCGAGCGCGATCCACTCGCCGGGCGTCGGCGCAGACCTGTGGATCTCCGGCCTGCTCGTCAGCGGACTAGGGACGATCCTCGGCGCCGTCAACATGATCACCACCGTGGTCTGCCTGCGCGCGCCCGGCATGACCCTGTTCCGCATGCCGATCTTCACCTGGAACATCCTGGTGACCAGCCTGCTGATCCTGATCGCGTTCCCGATCCTCACCGCGGCGCTCTTCGGCCTCCTGGCCGACCGCCACCTCGGCGCCCACGTGTTCGACCCCGCCAACGGCGGCGTGATCCTGTGGCAGCACCTCTTCTGGTTCTTCGGGCACCCAGAGGTCTACATCGTCGCCTTGCCGTTCTTCGGCATCGTGTCGGAGATCTTCCCGGTGTTCAGCCGAAAACCCATCTTTGGCTACAAAGGACTGATCTTCGCGACCTTGGGCATCGCGGCCTTGTCCGTCGCCGTGTGGGCACACCACATGTACGCGACCGGCGCCGTGCTGCTGCCGTTCTTCGCCTTCATGACGTTCCTCATCGCGGTCCCGACCGGCATCAAGTTCTTCAACTGGATCGGCACGATGTGGAAGGGTCAGCTCACCTTCGAGTCGCCGATGCTCTTCTCGGTCGGCTTCCTGGTGACGTTCCTGTTCGGCGGCCTCTCCGGCGTCCTGCTGGCGTCACCGCCGATCGACTTCAACCTCTCCGACACCTACTTCGTCGTGGCGCACTTCCACTACGTCCTCTTCGGCACGATCGTCTTCGCCACCTACGCCGGCATCTACTTCTGGTTCCCCAAGATCACCGGCCGCATGCTCGACGAGAACCTCGCCAAACTCCACTTCTGGACGACCTTCATCGGCTTCCACGCCACGTTCCTCGTACAGCACTGGCTGGGAAACCAGGGCATGCCGCGCCGCTACGCCGACTACCTGCCCTCGGACAGCTTCACGACCCTCAACATGATCTCCACAGCCGGCGCCTACCTCCTGGGTGTCTCGACGCTTCCGTTCATCTGGAACGTCTTCAAGAGTTACCGCTACGGGGAGAGGGTGACGGTGGACGACCCGTGGGGCTTCGGCAACTCCCTGGAGTGGGCGACCTCCTGTCCGCCGCCGCGGCACAACTTCACCGAGCTGCCCCGGATCCGTTCGGAGCGCCCGGCGTTCGAGCTGCACTACCCGCACATGATCGAACGCATCCGCCTGGAAGCCCACGTCGGGGGAGGGTCGGGGCACGACGGCCCTGCAGCACCCTCGGAACGTGCCGCTGAAGCACTGGCTCCGGACGACAAGGCTTAGCCGGGCTGCCACTCATCGGCCCAGCTGTGCGATCGCGCCTGCCTCTAGGCTGGCCGTCGTGGTGGAAGACGTAATCGCTCGGGGTGTCGTGCAGGTCGAGCACCACATGCTCGTCCTGCGCGACACCCAGGCCACGGCGTATCCAGATCTGCCTCCTGGCAACGGATTGGCTGGAGTCGCGGACGGTGTGCTGGTCGTCTTCACCGGTGTCGCCCACGGCCCGGTGAGCCTCACGATCCACGTCCGGGAACAGCCACCCGCGGAGTTGGACGAGCATCGCTGGGACGAGATCGTCGAGCTGTCGACGATTGCTGCTGCGGACATGAGCACTGACACGACAGATCTTCCGGCGCTTACCTCGTTCGGCGCCGGTACGTACCGCCTTCGCGTTCACGCGCGCGGGCGCGACACCGCCCCTGATGCCACGGCTGCCGACTCGGCGGAGGAGTGCCTCGTCATCTCCTGGCCTCAACGCTCCGCACCTGAAGTTGTTCACAAGCAGACCGACTCCTACGGGGAACAAGTCCGATCTTCGCGTTCTGCTCCTGGCCCCTGGATCCAGCTGGATCCCGACCAACAAGCACGCGATGCTCAACTGCGGAGGGCGACAGAGCGGCATTGACCGCGACATCAACTAGGTGGGCCACTGGAAGCCTTCGATCTCGAAATTGGCCGCCTCCTAAGGCTCTGCCCCTCACAGCAGCCGACCGGTCAGGAGTTCCACACGCGCCTGCCGAGCAGCCGCATTCCGTTGAGTACCACGAGGACGGTGGAGCCTCGTGGCCTGCGACGCCTAGAGGCAGTGGCAAGTTTCCGAACAGGTCCCACATGGCCGGTACGACAATGAACGTGCCAAAGTCGGTACAACCGACCGGATGAGTCTGCCTTAGCTGGCCTGAGCTTGCCTTCGGGCGTGGATGTGCTGCTGGACAGGGCCTTTGAAGTTTGGCGCTTGCCAGAACAGGCGGTGGTCAGCGTGGTTGTGCCGGTCTCAGGCCGTTGCGCCCGCCTGATCATGGTCTTTGCCGGATGTGAGCAGGGCTGAGGTTCCGTCCGCGATGCGCACGATGTCAGCGGCGAGCAGGTAGGTCCAGATGATGCAGGTCTCTGCCTCCGAAGCTGAGACCTCGTCGTGAACTCCTTTGCTTGCAAGGGAGTCGAGCGACTTGAGTCGCGAGCCGAGTCCGTCGAGGGTAGCTTGGAGGACACTGCTTTGGGTTCGTTCGCCCAGCTGCTCGCGGACGTATTGAACGAGACGGTTGCGGTACAGATCGTCTGACATCTTGCGTTCGACGCCGTCGTTGCCTCTGACCTTGAGGTCGGTTGCGGGGTACAGCGCATCGGCGAGCGCCTTGGTCATGCGCCGACACGACGTCAATGCGTGCGCCAGGTCTTCTGACCTTCCGCTGTAGAGACGATCCTGAGCGGCGACGAACTTCTCCAGCGCGGCAGGGGCATACTTCGCCAGCGCCGTGTTGATGTACTCCTGGGCGCGGAGGAAGAGCGGTGCTTCTTGCTGGCCCTGATCCAGTTCGCACTCGGTCGTGACGAGGAAGGTGTGGATGGTGCTCTTGACGCGCTCCAGGAGATGGTGGTCTCGGTGGAGCTGAGGGAGCATCTTGGCTTTCGCCGCGTCCATGTCCCGCGCGACAAAGTAGGTGTCGATCTGAGTGAGGTTCGCGGAGGGGGTCAAGTCATCGAACAGCCGCTGTGACATTGCCAGGTCTTGTTCGATCTGACCTAGAGATGCCGATTGGAACATCTCCTCATTGTCGATCATGAACGTGCGGTTGCGCTCGAACCGGAGGTACGCTCGGCGGCGCTCTCGGTCGCCTTCCTCAGGGCCGAGAAGCGTCATAAGTTGAGTGATGATCTTTGAAACCGCTGGGTCCTGCTGCTTGAGGCGGTGTCCGGGTTCGAGATCGGTGAGCTCCCATTGCAGCCAGAGTTGATGCCCATAATCCCTTCGCAATGCCGCGATTCTCAACGCTCGTCTCGCGCTGGCGGTCACGGTGTTGGTGGGCTGGTCGAACTCATCGAGGGCCAGACGAAGTAGTTCGCGGACACCTGACGCTGTGCTCATCTCTGGATGCTAGCTACACGCACCGACAGTTCGGGGCTCATGCGGTCGACATGGCGCGGTCGATGGCCGTCTGTCGAGGACGATGCTGATCGCAATGGGGACAGTGTCTGAGATTGCAGACATTGCCAGGGTACTTAAGGACACTCGCAGGCATGGCTGTGGGCGGCCTGTCTCGCGAAACTGTCGCTCGTTCGTCGTGTCCGGCGGAAATTGCGCGCGAATTGTCATAGCCGAGGTGCACAATCTCAACATGCGGAGCAGAGGTGGTGGAAGTTGGCGCGGGGCTGACCGATATCGGATGCCCGAGGGCGCGGAGATCGTGGACCGGAACGGCGACGTCGTGGAGATGCGGGTCAGCATCCCGGGCGACGAGCACGGCTTCTTCGGTCGCCAGTGTCCTGGCTGTGCGCAGATGTTCCGGGTGAACATGGAGGATTACGAGGCGCTGCCCGAAGAGATCGAGCTGTGGTGCGTGTACTGCGGCCACCATTGCGACCACTCGGACTTCATGACCCAGCAGCAGAAGGACCGTGCCTTGCGCGCAGTTGCCGACCTCGGCGTCCAGATGGTCGGACACGTCGTCGAGGACGTGTTCGGTGGGCGTTCTCGGACTCGGTCACGATCGCGAGGCTCGGGTTTCGGGGTTGAGATCCGGTTTCGCTCCACCCCGTTCTACCCGCAGCCGCTTCCCGGTCTCGACGAGGAAAAGCTCGTTCGGGAGCGCAAATGTGCCGACTGCGCACTGCGGTACGCGGTCTTCGGCGAGCATCGGTTCTGCCCCGTCTGCGGGCCGCTTGCCTCAGCCGTCGTCTCAACCGACGCGCTTGGCGCCGAGACCGCTCGTCTGGACGGTCTGGCGCAGCTGCCCGCCGAGGTGAGAGCGGATCTCCGTGAGAAGGGTGTGTTCACCCGCATCTGGGTGGACACGCTGGAGAACCTCGTCGGCATCGTGGAAACGTTGGCGGGCGCTGTTTTCCGCGCTGCCGTTGCCGACGCCCCGGCTCGCCTCAACGGCAAGGGCAACATCTTTCAGCGCCTCGACGACACGGCTGATCTGTTCGTCGCAGCTGGCTACGCGGACCTGCGAACCGTGCTCGACGCGCCGACTTGGCAGCGCCTCACCGAGTCGTGGGCAGCTCGCCACGTGTTCACCCACAACGACGGTGTGGTCGACGCCAGATACCTGACCAAGGTACCCGGCAGCACCGCCCGGCTCGGCCAGCGGCTCACCATCACGGAGGCAAGCTGCCGGCAGGCGATCTTGGACGCGGGTGCCTTGTGCCATGCGGTTGCCGCGCTGACCTGAACCCTCCAAGCACGTCGACATGACTTGTCCAACGGAACCGAGAAGGGCCCGCTCCAGTGGCTGAACTGCACCCGTCGACCCACCTGCAGGCGGCAGCCTGGGTGCCTGACGACGACCCGGAACGTCCGTGGGAACAGGCTGCCGACCTTGCCGCGGCGTGGATCTGGAAACGCAGCCGGGCGGAAGGGGTTGCTCCACTGCTGGTGACCAACACGCAGCAGAACGGTGCCGGCATCGGATGTCTGGAGGAGATCGTGCGTCGAAGCGGCCGAGCTACACCGCAGGGAAAGCAACGATTCGACTCCGGCCCAGTGTTGGCGTACGTGCCGAACGAGCGAACGCTGAGGTTCGCTCTCGACCTCGCGCGCGGCTATTCCCTAGCGGTCGTCGAGTCGACCAGGTTTCCCCTTGCTGAGTGGGCGGCGGGAGCAGAAGCGGTCAATCTGCTTGATGGACGTACAACCACAAGCGGTATCCCCGACGGCGTCAAGGCCGACCTTGATCGCGCGATCTCCTTCGGGGGCCGAAACGGCTGGACCGGACCAGACGAGAAGCGCCACGCCCGCACCCATCTTGAGACCCACGTCCGGTCTGGCCGTCTCGATCCCGAGCAGGCTGCGTCGTACGTGATGTCGCGGGGGGTTGCCGACACCGGTGCCAAGAGGCTTCGACAACTGCTCGAGAAGCTGGGGTGACCCTCATGCAGGAGCTCTACGATCGCGCGTTCGCGCGCCTGGAACGCGTGGCGGCCAAGCGTGGGGACTTCGCTCAGTGCTGGGCGGACTACATCTCCGTCCATCCGTGGGACATCGACGTCAGGAACGTCGACGCCAGAACGCTGGAGGTGCTGGCGGTCATGCGCGAGCCGGCACCGGTCGAGCTTGCCCTGATCTTCTCCGAGTGGCTTGCGGCGTTGCGGGCATCGCTCGACAACGCGATCTACGCCTTGGCCGTCGCGATCACCGGACAGAACCCGCCGCCGCACGCCGGACGCATCCAATTTCCGATCTGTTCGACGGAAGACGACTTCAAGACCCAGGCCAGGCGCCTCACCATGTTGCCGACACGCATCATCGAAGCGCTGGATCGAGGACAGCCCTACCAGTCCCCATGGGGCCCCGAAAGCAACCTGACCTGGTGGGTCAACGAGCTGGCCCGCAAAGATCGTCACCGAGAACTGCACGTCGGACTCGGCCGCGTCGACGAGCACCGCGTCAGGATCGCGCCACCGTCCGGAGTCGCCATCGAGTTCGACGAAACCGTGGAGCCGTACAGCCACATCGAGCACGAGCTGGTCGTCGCGCGCTTTAACGCCAGCCAGCCTCTGCACCCCTCGGAGATCACGGCGGACCTTCGGGGAGTCGTGATCGGACCGGAAATTCAGGCGTGGGCGGACTTTCGGCTCGATGGTCGGCGGCAGACCCTCGAGGATCGGATGATCTACACCGAGATCTTCACCCGCAACCACCTGGAGAACATGGCGCGGATGGGCGAGTGCGTGCCGCCTCGTGGATTCAGAACGTTGGATCCCGAGGAACCCGAGGACTCGGCAAAGCCCGATGTCCGAGGCACTTCAGGCTGACGATCAACGTCGGCTGGCGACCAGGTAGCACTCGTCCGCGATTGCTCGTCCCCATAGCTGAACGTGGTTCAGCGTCTTAACCAGTGCTTCACTACTGACCGAGCTGATGAGTTCGTGGGTCTGGGCGCCCGTCAAGCTGGCGCCCGCTGACCAGTGACCTTCAATGAGCAGAAGAACACTGTCCAACCTCAGCGCACCACCCACTCGCTCAGAGCGACAGCGCTTGGACGCGAGGCGAGCGCACCAGCGTCGGCTGGCCTACAGGACCCTCCACGGCAGCCCATTCCAGCTCGCCCGGCTTGCTCAACACGCTGCCGACGGTTTCACATGCAGGACCTTCTGCTACTCGGCCAGGCGCAAACAGTCGTCCACGAGCAGAACGGTCGTGCCTGCGATGTGGAAGTGACGCATGACTGCCTGATGGCCCCACTCGTCGCTGCCGGGTCCTTGCAACTGCTGGTACAAGCGGCGCGGCTCGGCGTTCATGTGGATCAACCCGCCGCCGTACAGGTAGGCCTCGGCGATCTCGCGGTCCGAGTACAACCGGGTGGGAGGCTGCTCCCCGACCCTCCAAGTGATCGTCGAGGCGAAGAGCATGCTCTTCACCGCGCGCCGATAGTCGTCGCGGATGTCCGACAAGCCCTGCCGCAGCACGGCATCGCCGATCACGGTGCCGAACAGCTTCAAGCACACGTCCAACGACGGGAGGTCACGTTGGGATATGAACGGGCGCAACACGGACGCGAGATAGTGCTGCTGGTCTGGAGTGGCCGTCGGAAAGAGGAATCTCGTGCCCGCGGTGGTGATCTGGGCCCGGAAACTGAAGGTGTAGTCCCGGATCGCGAACAGCGGGTGAGCGCGCACCTTCGCCGCCTGCGACTGGAACGCGCCAATGCGCTCGCCGATACTTGGAGCATCGGGGGACTTCGCGCGTCTGCTGCTCATGGGCGGAGGCTAACCCCGGACACCGACAATTCCGGGGCCATTTACGGCCGACGGCTGAGCCTCTGAGCACTGCCGGGCCGTGTCTCTCCTCGGCTAGGGCCCGCCAGCGGTATGTCGCTGATCATCGGGAATCACCCGAAGGAGTCGGTGCACGCGGTGTTGAGGGTAAAGGATCGATACAGGCGAGAACGGAGTCGTGTGCACTGGCACGGCGACCTCCGTTCCCGCGTGTTGTCTCGTGACCAGGAATCTGAAGCTGACGCGAACGGCCTAACCACGCCTGCTGAAGCAGTTCACTCGAGCGGACGCAGAGCGTGGAACGGAACTAACTGGTCGACGAGGTAGAGCTGCTCCCGACGACCATCGGCGTACCTGATCTCGTAGTTGACGACGCCGAGCCAGTCTCCTTCGATGCTGGGGAACCGTCCGTGCAAGCGTCCCTTCGCCTCTCCGGTCAGATCGAGGCCGGTCGCGATGACGTGCCGCTCGGCGCCAGGGTGGCGTGGAAACAGTCGGTCGAGGCTGACAGAGACCCCGGTGAGCACGGCTCGCCGGCCGTGTACGTCGTCGCCCTCCCATTTGGTGAACGGACTACGGAGCGTCATGGCTGCTCGTCAGGGGAAGGGTTCGTTGTACGCGTCGGAGGGCAAGATCGAAGTAGAGTTCCTCGGAGAGTTCGGCGCGGTCAGGGGCCGGGGTCGCTGCGGTCAATCGCCAGAAGTGGTCGGCACCGTCAGTGGCGCACGCCAGACAGCTGATGGTGGCTTCGCCGTCCTGGACGACGGCGCGGAACTGGGCGTGGCCGAGGGTGTGTCGTCCGAGCTTGCACCTCGCCGGAAGCAGGGCGACCTGCTGGCCGGTCGAGTCGTACCTGTACGTGAGCTTGCCGTCCATTTGGGACGGTTCGAGAAGGTGCCGATCCATGAGGCGAAAACCTATCACCGTCGTCGCACGTATGTTCGATTGGACGTGTGTGGCGTTTTGCCTGCCCTTCAAGGGCTTAGAGCTGGAACAACGCGGACGGTAGCCCGCTTGGGCGACAAGTCGTGATCTCCGGCGTTCTCTCCTCCAGACTCCGAAGAGCAGTCCGAGGTGGGGGAGAACAGGATGCGTTCGACGTCGTTCTTGTGGCTGGAGATCACCGGTCGCTGTCAGCTGACGTGCACACATTGCTACGCCGACAGCGGGCCGACCGGCACTCACGGCTCGATGACGGTGTTCGACTGGATCCGAGTGCTGGACGAGGCGACTTCTGCCGGTGTCTCGTCGGTGCAGTTCATCGGAGGGGAGCCAACCCTCCATCCTGGGTTGACGGGGCTCGTTGAGCACGCGCTGGCCAAGAACCTGCGGGTCGAGGTCTTCAGCAACCTCGTGCACGTTTCGGACGTGCAGTGGGAGGTCTTCGGCCGGGCAGGAGTTTCGCTGGCCACGTCCTATTACTCAGACGATCCGGGGGAGCACGCGCAGATCACGGGTCGCTCGACTCATCGGCAGACGAGGGCGAACGTCGCCGAAGCCGTCCGCCGTGGGATACCGCTCAGGGCTGGAGTCATCGACCTCCGTGACGGCCAGCGGGCAGAGCACGCGCAAGCCGAGCTCGTGGACCTCGGGGTGCCGTCGATCGGCTACGACAGGCTGCGCGAGGTCGGCCGCGGAGGTGCGGGCGGTACACCCGATACCTCCCAACTGTGCGGCCACTGCGCCCAGGGAGTTGCCGCTGTCTCGCCAGACGGAGCGGTGTGGCCCTGTGTCTTCAGCAGGTGGCTGCCTATGGGCAACGTGCTGGAGCAGCAGCTCGATGAGATCCTCGCCGGCCCACGGGCGCGCGCGATCCGGGCTGAGCTAGCGGAGGATTTCAGTCGCAATGCTCGCAGTGGGCAGTGCTATCCGGACTGCTCGCCGTCCCCGTGTGAGCCGCAGTGCAGTCCGCGGTGCTCGCCTTCCTGCAACCCGTGCACGCCGAGCCAGCGCTGTTGGCCGTCGTATCGGTGAACACGTCGTTAGGCTGATCGAATGTCCTCCCAACTGGACTGGCAGAGCGATGACTCTCACGGCCGCTGGCTCCGTCGCGAGCTCGACCGGGCGGCCGCCAAGGCCGACGCGGAGCTTGACGGTGAGCCGGTGTGGGGTTGGCGGCAGCGATCTGTCGGAGCACGCGTGCGGACACCGAACGGGCCCAGCTGGTTGCGAGTGGTGTCAGAGGATCAACGCTGGGCGCACGGCGATTTTTGGACCGGCAACGTTGACGCCGCGTCAATCTCCGGGGTGGCCAAGCCGAGGGTGCTCGACCACTGGGAGTGGACCGACGGCTCGTCCAGGCTGCGGGCCGAGCTGATGACTTTGGCACCTGGTCGCCCGTGCTCGGTCACGCCGGAGATCCGGCAGACCTTCGAGCTGCCGGACGGCTGGTGGCAGCAACTCCGCGAATCGCTGGCCGCGATCCAGAAGCAGCCCGAGCGCACACGCGTTCACCTCACTCAGGACACCATCACCCGCAGGGCTGCCGTGTTCTTCGGCGACCGCGTCGATCCGACGATCACGAACTGGGCGCCGGCCCACACCGATCTGCACTGGGCGAATTTGCTGGCGCCGGAGTGCGTGCTGGTCGACTGGGAAGGCTGGGGGATCGCGCCCGCCGGATTCGACGCGGCGACTCTGCACGTCTACTCACTGCTGCAGCCGGGGATGGCGGCGAAGGTCGAAGCCGAGCTCGGCGACCAACTGTCCACACGCGACAGCCTGCTCTCCCAGCTCTACGTGACCGGTCGGCTGCTGCTGCGCATCGAGTCGGGAGACTTTCCGGATCTCGTACTTCCACTGCACCACAATGCAGATCGCGTGATTGAGCGACTCAGTCTGAATCGGTGAGCAGGTGCCGCAGGAAGTTCTGCGGATCCGCCAGGAAGTTCCTCGTCAGCCGAACGGGTTCGGCGTCGTCGTATTCGACGTGTTCGAGCTCGCCGCTGCTGTCGATCTGGAGGATGCGTGCGCCTGGCAAGGCGAGCACGATCGGGGAGTGGGTGGCGATGACGAACTGGCTGCCCTGTGACGTGAGCTCCGCGATCCTGGAGACAAGCGCCAGGCAGCTCTTCAGGGACAGTGCGGCCTCCGGTTCGTCGAGCAGGTAAAGCCCCCTGGGACCGAACCGGTGCGTCATCAACGACAGGAACGACTCGCCGTGAGACTGCTCGTGCAGCGAGCGACCGCCGTAGGAGGGCAACAACGGCGGCGTACCGGGTTCCTTGTCCAGGCGGTCCACTTCGGAGGCGACGTTGTAGAACGACTCCGCCCTCAGAAAGAAGCCGGTACGGGGCTTGCGCAGGCCCCGCTGCAGTACGAGGTAGTCGCCAAGGCTCGACTCGGTGGCGCGGGTGGCGAACCGGAACGACTGCGAGCCGCCTTCCGGGTTGAAGCCGGCGGCCACCGCAAGAGCCTCCATCAAGGTCGACTTGCCGCTGCCGTTGTCGCCGACCAGGAACGTGACCTGCGGGTCGAGCTCGATCTCGTGTTTGAGCAGAGACCGCACGACGGGCAACGTGAAGGGGTAGCCGCCGACAGCACCAACAGAGTCCAGCCGTACCTGGCGAATGAAACCTCCAGGTTGAACTTTCACAGCTGACCCTCGGAATAGTCGGTGGATTCGCGTTCGAGCGCTCGAATCGCACGATCCACGCGCTCCGACATGTCGGAGCGCAGCAGGTGACGCGCCTCCCGGAGCGGAACCACGGCGACCTCGCTGATCTCTGGATCCCGCGGAACGAGCTGCTCGGCGTCGCTGTCGGACAGGACACCACCATCGAAGATGAAGAGCAGCTGGTCGTCCCATGGACCGTGTGCGCCGATCCAGTCGAGCACCAGCACCCGGTCCGGTTCAATGGTCAGGCCCAGCTCTTCGCCGACCTCCCGTACAGCCGCAGCACGCGGAGCCTCGTTGTCCTCGACCATGCCGCCGGGGAGATCCCAGTGCTCTTTGTAGGTCGGATTCACCAGCACGACGTGGCCGCGCTGATCCCGGATGAGCACTTTCGAGGCGACGCGCTTGCGGGCCTGCTTTGCGTTGCCTTCAGCGAGATAGGCGAACCGGGCATCGTCGTCCTTCAGACCGGCCACGTCGCAGTTTGACCTTCCTGAGCGTCGGATACGTGGCTCAGCGCACCCAGAGTGGCCAGGAAGTGCGCCACCTCAGGAACGCTGCGCGCCGACGCCAAGGTACGCCCCAGGCCGTTCAGCTGATCGAGGACGCGGGTCGAGCTGAGCGAGGCTGTCACCTTGCAGACCTCGTTGCCGAACGAGGCCGCTTCGTCCAGCCTCCCCGCGCCGACCAGGATGTTGGCCATCGTGAGCTGGCCGAACGCCCGGCTGCGAACGCGGTCGCCGGTACGCAGCCGGATCGCGGCGGCCGCGTGCTGCTCCGCCTCGGCGTATTCGGCCAGGTCGAGGAAGCATTGGGCTGCCTCGCTGGCCAGGGACGCCTCGTCGAAGTTGGCGATCCAGTCGGCCGGCTTCTCGCTCACCGCCCGGTCGAGCAGCGACTCTGCCTGGTCGAGGGATTCTGCGCAGGCTTGGTGCTCGCCGACGAGCGCGAGCGCCCTGGCGCGCATCGTGTGCAGACGCGCGGTGAGACGCAGGGTGCCGTCGGCCTGGCTCGACTTGGCGATTCCGGTGGAGGCGATCCGCAGGGCGTCGGAGTGCTTCCCCAGTTCGATCGCGAGATGCGACATGGACGCGCAGGAGTTGCCGGCGAGCGCGTTGTTGTCGGCGGCAACGGCCAAGCGGAACGCGCGTTCGAAGTAGGCGCGAGCGCGCTCGTTCTGCCCGCTGTCGTGCGTCATCCAGCCGGCTATCTCGGTCATGGACGCCGCTGCGGAGAAGATTCCCGCAGTCGAGGTGCCGCTGTGTGCGTCGAGCAGGTGCGGCGCGATTTCCTGGCTCAGGTAGAGCTCGACGGACGGGAGCAGCACGCCGCCGCCGAGTCGCCTGTCCGTCTCCTGGAACGCCAACGCAGCACCTTGGATCCGCTGGACGACGTCGTGTCCGGACGACCGGGTCTTCTGCGGGACTGCGGGGGTCGACGCGCACTTCTGATCCGGGTGAAGGAGTTCGACCAGCTCTGTGGAGGTGACTTCCAGCGCCGCGGCCAAGCGCGGCTGGAGGGACGGATCTGGTGGGTTTTCCAGCCGGTCCCACCTGCCCACGGTGACCCGGCTGACTTGCAGGTGGTGTGCGAGCTTCTCCTGGGTGAAGCCCATGGCCTCACGATGCAGTGCGAATGCACTTCGCCACCTGGCCATCGGTGCCCCCGGAGAATGTCAGCAGACTCTCGCGAGCGTATCGCGCGAGATTCGGCGGACGACGACTCTGGAACTGGGAGTTCTGTTTTCACTCGATCGGGTCAATGCGGCATTTCCGCTGTTCAGCGATCTGCGTGTGGCAAATGTGTGTCATCTGCGCGGCATCTGCGAGGTGGTCGTAGGTGGTGCTCGCGGCGTCTACTCGATCACGCCCACCGGTTTCGCAGACGACGTCAGCGAGTGGAGGCGCGCACATGGCAAAGCGAGAGGGAACGGTTCGCGTGGTTGTGAGGCTGACCTATACGCAGGCGTCGGTGCTCGCACGTGCGGCGGTAGTCGTCACGTCCGCTCTGGATTGCAAAGAGGTCAACGCCGCCGACCAAGGACTTCGCGAGTTTCGTTCCGCGACCGCCGAAGCTTTGTCTCGGGACATCGTGCCCAAGGTGGCTGCTGGATCGGAACGCCGAGCCAGCTAGTTGTGAGAGGAGCCACCGATGAGCAACCAGGTCTTGTCCGCAGGCCTCCGCCGGAATCTCGACGAGCACCTCGACCGCGTCACTCAGGTCGCTGTGGAGGGCGACGCTGGTACGGCGCTTACTTTTATGCGCCAACATGTTCCTGGCATCGTTGCCGCGTTGAAGGTCCTCGCCGACGAGCATCAGGCGGACGAGAACGGTCACTGCTCGAAATGCCGAAGCGGACCGTTCTGGCGTCGAGTGGCGGCGCCTTGTCGCATGCTTCTCGACGTCCACCTTGCTGTGACGGTGGCGGCGACGACCGCGCGCGCCTGCGCAAGTCCTCAGAGCCACAGACTGCGGTCAACCTCTTCCGCCTGAATCTGCCACTACTGCAAGGAAGCAGCCATGCCAATTAGGGTTTCCACCGTACGCGGGCGCGAGTTCGGAGACGGTGTTCGCGCGGTCGTCGAGGGGTCTGGTCTGACCTCGCGTCAGGTCGCGATGTTGGTCGGCTGCGACGAAGGCAAGATCTCGGAGGTGCTGAACGGCAAGCTCCAGCTCAGTGCGCTGGAACTCGCGGTGCTACTGAGCGTGTGTCGTCCGAAGGCGGCGGAGCGTGATCGGTTGCTGGAACTGCACCCCGCCCAGGACTGGCTGGGGTGGTGGCAGCAGCACGGACAGCACTCGCCGGCTTGGCCGGCTACCGCGGCTGCGCAAGTGCGAGTGGCGAAGGAGCTGATCGACTGGCAGCCACATGTGTTGCCTGTCTTCTTGCGGACGGACGAGTACGCGCGTGAGCTGATGGTCGCTTCAGGAGCCGTTGCGCAGGAAGAAGAAAAGCAGGAGGAACGGGTGCTTGCGCCTGGGCGGTTGCGGAACCTGCTCAGGGATCGCCTCGCCTGCACCTTCTACATCCACGAGTTCGCTCTGAGGCTCCAGGTCGGCGGCCCTGCGGTGCAGAAAGAACAGCTGCTGTACCTGACGTTGTTGGAGAACTGGACTTACGTCACCATTCGCGTCGTGCCCGCCTCGGCCGGTGCACACGCGGGAGTGACAGGCGCGTTCACCCTGCTGAAGTTCCCCAAGTACGCGCCTGTCGTCTGGCTGGAAGCCCTGAACTCCAGCACGTTCCTCGAGCAGAAGGACTCGGTCAAGGGATACGAGACAGCCGTGAAGCAGCTCGACAAGGTCAGCATGGGACAGCAGGAGTCGTTGAAGTTCATCAACGATCTCCAGAACTGGTGAACTCTCATGCCGAAGGATTTCCGAGCCACCGCACTGGAGCGCGCCGTCGGTCGACAGCTGGCCGGGTGGCGCGCCGAGCGCGAGCTGAGCCTCACCGAGGCCGGTCGGCGTGTGGGCTTCAGCAGCGCCAAGCTGTCCATCATGGAGAACGCGGTGCAACCGTCGGCAACGCTGGACATCATGGCACTCGGCTACGTGTACAAGGTGCCGACGCCGGAGTGGCAAGCCGTGGTGTCGCGCGCGCAACATGCGGAACGGGTACGCAGGCGGGCGTCGGAGAGCGAAGTCAACTTCGATCCGGCGGCGGACTTCGCGAACCTCGTGTTCGAGGCGACGGGTCTGCGCGTGTTCGCGACGGACATGGTTCCGGCCGTGTTCCAACTTTCCGAGTACTCGTCTGCGGTCATGCGGTCCGACGACCCGGCGCGGACCGCCAGGCAGGCGATGGTGCGCGAAGCGTGGTCCTCACGCCTGAACGGCAACGAACCGCTGACAGTGCAAGCCGTGTGCTCGGAGGCCGTGCTGCGGCAGGAAGTAGGCGGCCCGCGGGTGATGAGAGCGCAGTTGATGCACCTGATGGAGGTCAGTGAACACGAGGCGGTGAGCCTGCGGGTGGTGCCGTGGTGTGCGGGGGCGCATCCGGCGATGGGGTCACCGTTCACGGTGCTCAGGTTCCCTCACCGCCAGCACGACGACGTGGCGTACATGGAGACGTTCTTGAAGGCGGAGTACATCGAGGAGCCAGGGCTCGTCGAACAGTGCGCGCAACGCTTCGTGAGCTTGGAACAACTCGCCCTCGGACCGGGGGAGTCGCTGGAGCTCATCGCGGAGGTGGCTGCGGGTGAAGCTCACGTGCTGCAGCGCTGAGGTCGGTGGACTCAAGCAGCACTCACGCGGAGCGCTCGGCCTGTCTGCAGTGAGCACCACAACCAATTGATTCACTCAACTGAATGAACTGAAGGCCGCATCGTCGGCTTCTTGGAGGAGCTCCAAGCAAAGCCCGGTTGGCGGAGTTAGCCTGCTTGAGCAGGCCAATCTTCGACCGGGGGGACGGAGCTATGGCGGCTGACTGGGTGTTGGTCGAGACATTTGGTGGGGTTCGGCAGGAACCGACCGTGCTGGCGGTGGGGAACAAGCCGAAGAACATGGTCACCGTTCGTTCGGTGCTCGGGCGGGGGCCATTCCTGCCCGACGTGCTGGGCGCGATCACGCGGGTGGTCGTAGGCCGGGAACCGGTCGAGGCGCGGACAACCGCAGGTAGGCGGCGCGTGATCGCGTACCCGCTGCTCGCGCACGGAGGGGAACCGGTCCACGGCGTCCAGCTGTGGGTAGGTCCGCTTGAGGAAGACCCTCCGCCGCGGCCTGCTGCCGGCGCTTGGCACATCAACCTCGCCCGGCACGTCAGCTGCAGGTCCGACGACCTGCTGAGGCTCTACGGGACTCGGCCGGACAGGTGGCGGAACGAGCACGACCTGGCTGAGCTCTTCGCCTACAAGAGGCTCCAGACCAACTCGGACGAGTCGAAGGCGTTGGCGCTGATTGTCAACGCGACCGCTGGTGCGGAGCACCTGGCCACGTGGACGGTGAACCGGGACGACGGGGTCAGGCGAGCGGTGCGCTTCGCCTGCCGATGCGTAAAGATCCAGACTCCCGGTGGCCGGACGGAGCTGGTCGTCCGCGGCATCACCTACGACATCGGTCCGGCCGAGGCCGTGCCTGCCGCGCCGCCGCCCATGCCGGTCCTGCTCGCGCAACAGGTCCTTGCGGCCGAGGCACGGCCTGGACGCTGGCGGGCGATCGTCGACCTGCGCACGATGAGGCTGCTGAAGTGGGTCGACAACCCCATGCCCGGCGTGGCGTGGACGCTCGGCAGATCCCACCGTCCCGCCATCCACCGTCAGGACCTGCGCACCGCGCTCGGCCTGTCCAACGAGCTGGCTTCGAGCGGCCGAGCCACGGGAGTGCTGCGGCTTCGGGCGGATGACGGAAGCTGGATGAAGACGAACGTCTCCGCTGCGCTCATGGCTCTGGACCAGCACACCACCGCGGCGCTCGTCACCCTGACCCTGGCCGAACGTGGGAAGGTCGACTGAGTGGCCGGCCGCGGGGAAGGTGCTGGGTCTTGAGCTGTTACGAGGGCAAGGTCTCAGTGATCACCGGCGCTGGGGCTGGAATCGGTCGCGCTCTTGCGGTTGAGCTTGCACGACGTGGAGCTCGGCTTTCGCTGCTCGACCGCGATTCTGCTGGGCTGGAGGAGACGCTCCGCCACTGCGAGGCGGTTGGAGTGCGGGCGCTCGTGCAGGTCGTTGACGTGACGGACTGGGAAGCGCTCCAGGCCGCCGCGGAGGTTGCCGAGTCCGAGCTGGGTGGCGTGGATTCGGTGTTCGCGGCTGCCGGAGTCATCCATCGGGGAAGCCTGCTCGACTCCGACGTCGAGGACATCGAGCGCGTCATGGCGGTGAACTGGCGGGGGCTCATGTACACCGTCAAGGCGCACCTGCCGTTCGTCGTCAGGTCGAACGGTGGTCGTGTCGTTACGTTTTCGAGCGCGTTCGGTCTCGTGGCGACGTCGAAGTACACGGCGTACAACTCGTCGAAGTTCGCGGTCCGCGGCTTCAGCGAGTCGTTGCGGCAGGAGCTCGCCGACGCCGGTAGCGGGGTTTCGGTGACGTGCGTGTTCCCTGGAGGCGTGCGGACCTCGATAGTCCGCAATGGGAGCTTCGCGGGCCCTGAGAACCGAGAGGCAGTGGCCAGGGGCTTCGAGAAGAAGGTCGCCCGCACCGAGCCCGAGGAAGCGGCATTGACAGTCCTAAGTGGAGCAGAACGTCGTCGCGCAAGGGTCTTCGTCGGTGCCGACGCGCGCATGGTGGCCGTCCTCGCTCGTCTGGCTGGAGGTCACTACCAGGACCTAATGCCGTTTGCGGAACGGTTGCTCGGACGTCGCCGCGGTAAGTGAACAACCGCTTCGGAGGCGCGCGCGGAGTTGTTGTTCGGATCTACCACTCAGAACCATGGTCGGGCGGCGGGTGCTGAGGTGGTGTGACGTTGTGATCCGACCCTGTGAAAGGTCTGATCTCACCCGGAACATGACCGCCGCCGAACTGTGCCTGGTTGAAATTGGCGCCGCTGGCGAACTGGACCTCGGTGAACCAGGGATGGGCGTTGAACTGCGCCCCGCCGAACAGGGCTTTCCCGGCAAACTGAGCATTGCTGAATCCGGCGAGTCCGTCGAACTGTGCCCTCATGAACTCGGCTTCGCCATCAAAATTTGCCCGACCGTAGTCGGCAGCTCCGGCAAAGCACGTCTCGTTGAACCAGGCGGTACCGGTGAACCTCACCTTGAGAAACTGAGCAGAGCCAGCGAACGTCGCCTTGCTGAACCTGGCTGTGTCGGCGAACCACGCCTTGTTGAACCAGGCGTGGTCCTCAAACCGGACGTCGCTGAACCCGACGGGACGGTTGAATTTGGCGTCGCCGAACCCGGCAACGTCGGCGAACTGTGCCTCGTCGAACTCGGCGTGGCTGGCGAAGCGCGCCTCGTTGAACCAGGCGGGGCCGTCGAACTTTGCCCCCTTGAACCTGACGATGCTGGCGAACTGCACCTTCTCGAAGCTGACAGGGCCGACGAACTTCACTTCGTCGAACTCGGTGCGAGCGTTGAACCGCGCACCCTCGAACCTGGCGTTGGCGTTGAACTGCGCGCTGACGAACTGAGTGGTGCCGGTGAAGCATGTGCTGGTGAAGGTAGCGGTGCGGGTGGCGCTGTGCGAAAGGTCCAGGTTGATGAGAGTGGCTTCGGTCAGGTCGAGATCGACATCTGCCCAAAAGGTAGGGGCCAGGTTGTTGGGGTCCGCTCCGGGCCGGAGATGGTGGGTGAGGATGCGTTGAGCTGTGAGTCTGACTTCGCGTTCTTGGACTTGTTCGCGGTGGAGGTCGGCTGTCTTCGCGGGAGGATTCTCGGTGGGTAGGTCGTCTGGGAGCGTGTAGGGCATGCGTAGGTAGGCGCAGAGGACGTTGACTATGGTCTGCCTCTGGTTCTCGTGGTCCTGGGCTAGGCGTTCGAGCGCGTAGAGGCCAGCGAGTCGGACCGGGGCTTTGTCGGAACCGAGTTGTTCAGCCGCTTTGGTGTAAAGATCGGTGATGCGGCGAGCCTCTGCGTCCCGTTCGGTTGCGGTGGCTGTGCGTAGTTGAAGGTCGTAGGCGCGAGCGACATCGGCCTGGTCGCGTTCCTTCTGCTGAAGCGCGATTTCGGCGGCGCGTTGGCGCCGCCAGGCGAGGTAAAGGCCGAAGAGACCACCGGTACCTAGCAGGACGGTGAGCGCGATGCGGATGAGTTCGAGCTGGATCGTGGCTTGCCCTGCTGCGCTGCCCATGAGTAGTCCGACCGTGGTCAGCAGGCCGCCAACGACTACCACGACTCCCACGACTACGGCGGTCAGCGTCCGTTTGGCGACGGGCTTGAGCCGAGTTTCGGGAGCGCGATCAGGGCGAGGCACCGGCGCGTTCGTCACCGGCTGATCATCGCTCAAATCCAGGCCTCGCAGGCGATCAAACACCCGAAGTGCTACGTGCTCGCGGACTTGCAAGATTCGTCGGGACGGGTCCTGCCGTCTCGTTCAGCTGATGGGTCGAGATGACAGGTCGCTGAGCTGAGCGATGACAGGCAGGTTTGGACGATCATTGGAACACCGGTTGACGTGATCGCCGCCACTGCCTACGCTAGGCCAATCGGACTATTCCGATTGGGTTGGCTTTGTCGCTATCGAGCTGATCCCTGAAACGCACACGTGAGGCAGCCCTTGGGCTGACCTCGAACGCGATCGGGGATCACGATGTCTCGGCGACCATTCGCTACCGGCAAACACTTTCCGCCGCTGCGCAACGCGTCGTTGCGCTTGCCTGCGTTGATCACTCCCTTCGAACTTTCAGCTGCTGGAGGGCGTGATGATCACGTTGTCCTACGGTCTACTTGGCGTGGCCGCCGGACCGCTGGTGGTGCTCACCGCCTTCTCGATCGCGCGCCACGAACCGGTGCACTGGTCGCTGACCGGTTGGCCTCCGAGTACTGCTTCCCTTGCCGCGAGCATGTTTCTGGGTTCTTCGCTGACGTACGTGGCGCTGGTCGTACCGCGGTCCGCGGAGATGCTGGCCTGGCTGCTGATCGTGGGAACGGTCCTCGCTCTGGTCGATTCGGCCTGCCACCTCCTGCCGCACAGGGTCGTCGGCCTGCTGTTCCTCGGGGGCTTGGCGTTGATCGGTGCCCAGGCACTCGTGCGGCGCGAGTTCGAACCGCTGCTCCGGGCGGGAGTCTCGAGCATCGCGGTATTCGCAGCCGGATTCCTCCTGTACCAGAGGTTCACCGCCGAGCTCGGGTTCGGCGACGTCACGTTGGCCACGGCCTTGGCGCTGTACCTGGGTTGGTTTGGCTGGGCGTCTGTCTTCTTAGGACTGACAGTGGGATTGCTGGCGGCTTCCTTCGTCATGCGGATGTTGCTCATCGCGAAGCGGGTCGGCCGTCACGATCCAGTGGCGCTCGGTCCGGCACTCCTCGGCGGAGCCGTCTACGTGATGTTGCAGGCCTGACAGGGGTTGTGTGATGTGCCTGCCACTTCCGGAACCCGATCCCGTCATCGCGTACGAGGCGCCAAGGGCGCTTCACCGCGCCTGCGCGACCTTCGTGTTCATCGTGTTGCTCGCGCAGGCTGAAGAACTTCGCCCGGAATTCACTTTCACTCCGGGCGCCCGAGTCGTGGTGGTCTCTGTGCCCCCAATCGAGGCCACCACGACGACAACTTCCACCGTGCCGACATGGAGGCCGCGATGAAGAGGACCACGATGTTGCTCGCGCTCGGCGGCGTGTTGGTGGCGGCGAGCGCATGCGACCGAGGGCCAACGCCGTCCACATCGTCTCCCGAGACGACGTCTGCTGTGCAACCGGCGGAGCTGGCCAGTACGAGCGCGGTCGTCGCCTACAAAGGGATGTGGGAGGCCTTTGCTGCCGCAGGCGTCACGTCGGATCCGGATTCGCAGCGACTTGGTCAGCACGCGGCCGGCGTTGCGTTGGACAAGCTGAAACGCAGTCTGCGGTCAGACCGGGATAAGGGGTTGGTCAGCAGAGGGGAGCCGGTCCTCGCTCCGAAGGCGTCGGATGTGAAGCCGGTCGATGTCCCAACGAGGGTCCAGGTCACCGACTGCGGGGACTCGACGAACTGGCTGAAGTACCGCAAGGACACCAACCTGCTGGCCGACGACGTTCCAGGCGGCCTGCGGCTCATCGAGGCCGTGGTCGACAAGCAGTCCGACGGCACGTGGAAGGTCTCGGACTGGGCGGTTCACGAGATCGGGAGCTGTTGAGCGATGCGACGATCACTCGTTCTCGCGGTAGCGCTTCTTCTCATCGCGCCGCCGCCCGCGGAAGCGGATGATGCCTGGGGCACAGCCACTTGCGCTCAGAATCCCTCACCGTGGTGCCAGGTCTCGGCAGGGAGACGCCCGGACGGTTCGACCAGCCAAGCTCAGCGCCCGGTGGGCGGCCAGGAGCAGAACGGCGGCGACGACGAGCTGCTCGGCTGCCGGTACGTACCTGCTGGACCGAAGCCCGGTCAGGAGACGCCGAAGGAGCCTGGCGGGTGGTTCATGATGCTGTGCTCCCCGGACGGGAAGGACCCGAACTCCCGCGGTCCGATCTGGGTTCCGGCAGGAGCCGACGCTCCACCACCCAGCCCGGAGCAGGTCGCGGAGATGGCCGCCAAGCGGTTGCGCCTGCCCAAGCCGAAGATCCGGGCGAACCCGGCCGGAGAGCAACTGGTCAACCTGCCCACCTGGATGTGGCTGGATCGCGACAGCTGGGGCGACGTCTCGGCCACGGCGTCCGTGCCCGGTGTGTCGGTGACAGCGGTCGCGAAACCCCAGTCCTCCACGTGGTCGATGGGTGACGGCAGCTCGGTGACCTGCACCGGTTCGGGCACGCCGTTCACCTCGGGCGACGATCCCAAGAGCGCCTCGCCCGACTGCGGGCACACGTACAGGTCCTCTTCGGCCGGTCGGCCGTCGCAAGCGTTCCTCGTGAGCGTCAAGGTGCAGTGGACCGTGACCTGGTCCGGCGCCGGTCAGAGCGGGACGTTCCCGAACCTGTCGACCAATGCCTCGGCCACGTTCCGCGTGGCCGAGAGCCAGGGGATCACGACCGGCTGACCACCTCACGTCCGCCTCGACAGGCGGTCCGCACAAACACATCCGCTGGTTGAAGGCACGTCGAACCGCTGAACCGACGTGTCGCGATGGAGCCATGCCAAAAGGGGGCCCGAAATGATCACGACCGACACCAAACCGCCTTCCCAACCCTCGAACTGGATTGCGCGTGACGGCAGGCCGCCAAAGCGGTGGACCGGTCGCCGCCGTCGGATTCCGCATCTGTTGCTGGGGCTCGTACTTGTGCCCGGCTGCGGCTTCGCGGGAGCGGTCCTCGCCACTGAGCTGGGAGACCGGCAGAGCGTGCTGTCGCTGGCTCGACCAGTCGCTGCCGGGCAAGTCCTGGTCGCGCAGGACCTTCGTCCCATCGCCGTCGCGGTCGACATGGGGACCGACGTGGTCGTTGCGTCAGCGGCACCCACGGCTGTGGGGCAGCCGCTCGCCTACAGCCTGCCGGCGGGAACGCTCGTGACGCGGTCAATGCTCGGTACTGCTCAGATTCCCGAACAGGGAAAGGCGATCGCCGCGGTCGGACTCAAGCCCGGGCAGTTCCCTCCCGACCTGGCCGCGGGTACGACCGTTGCCGTCCTGCTTGCACCGGGCCAAGGAACACCAGAGGGCGTCGCGAAGTCCTGGATAGCGGTGGTGCTCGGCGTCTCGGGGCGTGAGAACGAGCAGACCACCGTCGTCTCGTTGCGAATGTCCGAAGCGGACGGTCGCGCTCTGCTGCTGGCGCCCGCCGGCCAGGTGAGCCTGCTCGCCGTTGCAGGAGGGAACCGCTGATGCTCATCGCGATCTGTTCGCTGAAGGCCTCGCCGGGCGTGACCACCCTCGCCGTAGCGCTCGGCGCCCGGTGGCCGGGTCCTGAGGTCCCGGTCGTCGTCGAGGCCGACCCAGCAGGAGGCGATCTGCTCGCAAGGTTCCGGCTGAGCCCTGACCCGACCCTGGTCAGCCTGGCGGCGTCGGCTCGCGTTCGTGGCAATGCCGATTCCGAGCACCTCGCCCACCACGTGCAGTTCCTCCCCGGTGGACTTCGAGTCGTTCCCGGGCCTGCCGGCGCCGAGCAAGCCCGTGCAGCACTGAGCTTGTTGACCTCGGGCACGGTGTCTCCCTTGCGGCGCGCAGGCGACCGAGCGGACACCGTCGTGATCGCCGACTGCGGACGAGTGGATCCGGCTGCACCAGCACTGTCGATCATTCGCAGCGCTGACGCGATGTTGCTGGTCGTCCGGCCGCAGGAGGACGAACTCGCCCGTGTCGCCCTGAAGCTCCAGGCGGTTCAGCAGTGGTCACCGCGGCCGTGCCTGGTCCTGGCTGGGGAAGGCCTCGACACGAACCAGGTGCACCAGGAGCTGCGCGTCCCAGTCATGGCGCACATCCCGTGCGACGCCAAGGGCGCAGAAGCTCTGTGCGGTAGGGGAAACAGCAGGCATGGACCGAAGAAGTCCGCTCTCGGCAGGGCTGCTCTCAAGCTCGCGTTGAGTTTGCAAACTCGCGTGAACGCCTCCGTGCCTCAGCCGCGCGGCGCTGCTCGCCACCTGGGGCTGGTCGTCGAGAGGCAGCCGGTCGAGGCTCGCAGGGACGGAGCTCCGTCATGAGCACGCCGAATCTCAACGGCACCAGTCTGGCCGGCCCGTCCGAGCTGCCTCACCACGTCGCAGGAGAGGCCGCTGCGGTGCGGCGGCTGCGCGATCACCTGCGCAGCACGCTCACTGAGCAACTCGGCCAGCGCATCAGTGGCGACGAGGTGGCTGGACGGCCGCCGATGAACGCGCAGGACCGCCGACGTTTCGCGGAAGCAATCCTCACCGACGCCGCCGAGGCACACGCTCGCACTGAGCTTCACAACACCGCGACCGGCGGAATGCTGGTCACGCCCGACACAGAGCTGCGCTTGATCGAACAGGTGCTGGACGAGGTCTTCGGACTGGCGGGTCTGGAGCCGCTGCTGGCCGACCACGAGATCGAGAACATCAACATCAACGGCGAGCGCGTCTTCGTCAGGTGCGCGGACGGCACCCGCAAGCGCTTGCCGCCGGTGGTCGGGTCGGACACCGAGCTGGTCGAGCTCATCCGCGACCTGGCAGCCCGGTCCGGTGTGGAGGAACGCAGGTTCGACCGAGGCTCGCCGATCGTGAACTTCCAGCTGCCCGGCGGCGAGCGGGTCTCTGCGGTCATGGCCGTCACCTCACGCCCGTCGGTCTCGATCCGCCGCCACCGCTTCAGCACGGTGGACCTCGAGCAGCTGCGCGAACTCGGGACCATCGATCTGGCGCTGGAGAGCTTCCTGTCGGCTCTTGTGCGGGCCCGCCGCAACGTCCTGGTCACCGGTGGCACGTCGATCGGCAAGACCACGATGCTGCGCGGGCTGGCTTCGGCGATCCCGTCGTGGGAACGGCTCGTCACCGTCGAGGACGTCTTCGAGCTGGGCCTTGGCGAGGACCCGGAGCTGCATCCGGACGTCGTGCCGTTGCAGGCCCGCGAACCGAACATCGAGGGCCAGGGCGGCATCTCGATGTCGGACCTGGTGTGGCAGTCGCTGCGGATGAGCCCTGACCGGGTCATCGTCGGGGAGGTCCGCGGCCCCGAGGTCATCCCACTTACCAACGCGATGTCCATGGGCAACGACGGCTCGATGGGCACCCTGCACGCCAGCTCCAGCCAAGGCGCGTTCACCAAGCTCGCCGCCTACGCGGTCCAGGGCCCCGAGCGGCTGCCGATCGAGGCCACCAACCTGCTCGTCGCCTCGGCCCTGCACTTCGTCGTCCACCTGAACAAGCCACGCGGCGAAGACGGAAAGCGCGTTGTGTCGTCCGTGCGGGAGGTGGTCGGAGCCGAAGGCGCGCAGATCATCAGCAACGAGTGCTGGCGCCCAGGTCCGGACAGGCGAGCGGTCCCCGCCGCACCGCTGCGCACCGACACCGTCGAACTGCTCGTCAAGGCGGGCTACCACCCCGAACTCTGCGACCGACGCGACGGCTGGTGGACGCCATGACCATCACCACGCTGCTCTTCGCCCTGCTGGCTGCCGGTGCCGCCACCGGAGTCATTCTCATCGTCATCGGGCTGCGCGGTCAGCCTGAAGCCGATGGACGAACGGCCACGTCTGTGAAGTACTTCGACCAGAAGGTCGCCGGCCGCCTCGCCGTCGCGTTGCTCGTCGGCGTCGGGGTCGGGATGTTCACCGGCTGGGTGGTGGGCGCCGTCCTGACTGCGGCCGCGGTGCTCGGGCTTCCGCGGATCCTGGCGTCGAACGCCGACCACCAGCAACAACTCGAACGCATCGAGGCGATCGCTAGCTGGACGGAGATGCTCCGCGACACGCTCATGGCCGCGGCCGGCCTGGAGCAGGCGATCATCGCCACGGCGTCCACCTGCCCGGAGCCGGTCCGAGGCGAGATCACGGCCCTCGCGGTAAGGCTGGAACGCGGCGAGCGCCTGGCGCCATGCCTCCGCGAACTCGCCGAACAGCTGCACGACCCGACTGCGGACCTGGTCATCTCCGCTCTCGTGCTGGCCTCCGACCACCAGGCCCGCCAGCTCGCGGACCTTCTGGGCGAGCTCGCCGTCGAGGCACGGGAGCAAGCGACGATGCGGATGCGCGTGGATGCCGGGCGCGCTCGTAGCCGAACCAGTGTGCGGGTCATCGTCGTCACGACGCTCGCGTTCGCAGCAGGCCTCGTGCTCTTCAACCGCGACTACCTCCGTCCGTTCGACTCCCCGGCCGGTCAGCTCGCGCTCCTGCTCGTCGGTGCGCTGTTCGCCACCGCGTTCGCCTGGATGGCGAAGATCTCCCGGTTCCGCGAGCCGGACCGATTCCTCACCGAACTGGACTCGATCCGCGCACCTGAGTCCGTTGTGGACGAAAAGGCTGGCGGCAAGGGGGCAACGACATGATCAGCATGGCGTTTTGGGGAGCCGGAATCGGGCTAGGGCTGTGGATGCTCGCGGTGTACGTGTTCCCGCCACGGCCGCCGCTGCGTCCGCTGATCGACCAGCTGAAGGCCGAGCCCACACCCGCACCGATCCTCACCGCCGGCTCCGGCAGCTGGGCCACCGGTATCGGCAAGCCGTTCGTGAACGCCCTGTCCTCGTTCGGTCTGCCCGGCAGAGCGCTTCGAGGTGACCTCGCGGTCGTCGGCAAGGCTGTGGGCGACCACCTGGCCGAGAAGGCCGCCCTCGCGCTGACCGGAATCTTCTTGCCCGCGCTCGTGCAGCTGGTGCTCCTGGTCGCCGGTTCCGGGCTCAGCTGGCAGATCCCCTTCCTAGCAAGCGTTTCGCTCGCTGTTGGTGGCTTCTTCCTGCCTGATGTCCACGTTCGCCGTGAGGCCGAGCAACGACGCTCGACGTTCCGGCACGCGTTGTCGGCCTACCTCAACCTGATCCGGGTCCTGCTGGCCGGCGGCGCAGGTGTTGACGGAGCGATGAACGTGGCGGCCGGGGTAGGCAAGGGCTGGGCGCTCGAGCAGCTTCGCACGGCCCTGATGACCGCCAAACTCACCCGGACCACGCCGTGGGCCGCGCTTCACCAGCTCGGCGTCGAACTCGGCGTGCGGCCGCTCACGGAGCTCGCCGCCTCGGTGAGCCTCGCCGGCACCGAAGGCGCTCGCGTTCGCGCCAGCCTCGCGGCGAAAGCCGGAGCCCTCCGCACGAGGGAGCTCGCCCTCACCGAGGCCGAGGCACAGGCGGCCACCGAGCGGATGAGCGTGCCGGTCGTCGTCCTTTGCGCCGGGTTTCTGGTCTTCATCGGTTTCCCGGCAGTCCTGAACGTCTTGGAAGGGCTCTAAGGGCCCGATCAACCACTTAACGCAGGTAGGAGAGGTCATGTTCATCGAAATCCAGATACTCGTCCTCTACTTCGAAGCCGGTCTGGAACAGGCCCGCCGCGACGAACGTGGTTACTCGACCGAGTTCGTCGTGACCACCGCGCTGGTGGTGGCCGCGGCGATCGCGATCGTGGCGGTCATCGTGGCCAAGGCCATCCAAAAGGCGAACAGCATCGAGTTGTAGGCGATGACGATGCTCAAGCTCATCCAACGCGCCCGCCTCGATCAACGAGGAAGCGGCTCAACCGAGCTCGCGATCACCGCACCGCTGTTGTTCCTGCTCTTCCTGATGATCGCGCAGTTCGCGCTGTACATGCACGCGGCGCACATCGCGCAAACCGCGGCAGCGCAGGGGTTGTCCTCGACCCGCGTTCTGGGCGGGAACGCCAATGCTGGTGCAGCGGCAGGTGAGCGGGTGCTCGACCAGCTCGGTAGCCGAACTCTGCGCGGCGCCACGGTTTCCGCACAACGCGGTACAGCACAAGCCGCTGTCCAGGTCCACGGGAAGGCGATCAGTGTGGTTCCGTTCCTGTCTCTCTCGGTGCACGCCGACGCCGTCGGCCCGGTCGAGAGGTTCACCCCGATCTCTTACGGGTTCACGAATTCTGCAGCGGTCTCCGTTGGGAGCCCGAGTGGCGGTGGTCGGTGATGACCGTACCCGGACGCTTCAGTTCCCGAACTCAGGCCAGATCTGAACCTGGCGCCCAGGTTCGAGCTGGGTCAGCGCGAGGTCGATGTTGGACCGCTGGAGCCAGAGGCTTGGTCAGCTTCATCGGAGCGCTTTCCTCGCGCAGTCGGAAGCGTGTCTGCCAGAGGTATCCGTCCAATCGGGAACCTCGTGAGAGCTGCTCTGTTCCTCATGACGTGAAGGCGAGCCTTGTTCAGGAATTCGAGGCGGTCGGCCTCCATGCGGTCCCTGACCGGACTCCATGCCGACTCGTCAGTGATCTCGCCGTTGGCGATGCGCATGCTCTCGTCCCAGAAGGTTTTGTCGATTCGTACCGCAGCATCGACAACTTCAGGCTTTCCTACCAAGGAGATCATCGCGAGTGCCTGGTTCCATCTCATCCAGTCAAGGTCGTCGCCGTGCCGCCACCGACGACGCAGGCTGAGTTGAACGGACGTCGACTCGGTGAGGATGTCAGCGCAAGCGTTGAGCTGTTTGTCTTGGCTCCAATGGCGTCTGTGAGCTCTGCCAGAGAGGAAGGTTCCAACGAGGACTCCGATGAGCGTTATCAATGCGCCAGCCGCACTCGACGTAGCGATCTGCCATGGGAAGGGCATACGTTCCCCTCTGTTGTCTGGTTGATGAACAGCCTGCGGCCTGCCTCCCTACGTGTCGATGGTCCGTTGGGCTACTGCGTGAGCGCAGGCTTGAGCAAGTCAGGTTGCCTGGAGATCGTGGTCGTAAGTGTTCTGACAGCGGTTTCGCCATGAGCCCCGCGGCCCGAGCACGAATGCGCGACGAACGAGGCTCAGCCGCAGCCGAACTGGCGTTGGGCGCACCGCTTCTGATCCTTCTGATGGTGTTCGTGGTGTTCTGCGGCCGGCTGGTCACCACACAGATACGGATCAACGACGTGGCTCACCAGGCCGTTCGAGCGGCAACATCAGCTCGAACGCCGACTCAGGCCGCGGCCGCTGCCCAGGAGACCGCCACCTCAGCGCTCGCGGCCGCGGGCGTCAGCTGCAGAGCGTTGGCCGTCACGATCGACACCGCCGGACTCCGGCCGGGCTCCACGGTGACCGCGACCGTCACGTGCACCGTCGACCTCAGCGACCTGTCAGGGTTTGGGCTGCCCGGAAGCCGCGTCCTCACCTGCACCTTCTCCTCAGTCGTCGACACCTGGCGCGGAACGTCAGGAGCAACGCCGTGAGGACGTCCGAACGACTACGAGCTGATCAACGAGGCCAGGTCACCGCCTACGTGGTCACCATCGCGGTCGCCGCACTCGCGTTCGGCGGCCTCGTCCTCGACGGCGGGCTCGCGCTCGCCGCGAAGGTCCGCGCGATGGGGCATGCACAAGAAGCCGCTCGGGCCGGAGCACAGGAAATCGACCTGGCCGCCTATCGGGCCGACGGCACCCTGCGCCTTTTGCCGATCCAAGCCGGCACCGCGGCCAACAAGCACCTTGCCGCCTCGGGGCACACCGGCTCGGTCGCAGTCACCGGCAACACCGTCACCGTGATCGTGACGATCCACCAACCACCACAGCTCCTCGGCCTCTTTACCGTCGACACGATCACGGTCACCGGCCGCGGCGAGGCACAACCGCAACGCGGAATCTCATAGCAGGAAGGAAATTTCGGAGATGGCAACGACTGACGACATCGTCCGCCGCGTCGAAGAAGCCGACTCCGCTCGCAGCGCCAGGCGAGCCAAAGCCGCTCTGCTCGTCGGCGAGTTCGCGCACGAGCGCGCCGCGGTGCTCCAGCGGCTCGGCGAGATCGAGCAGCAGATCGGCGACGCGATCTTCGACAACAACGACGTGATCGCCGTCGAAGAACTGGCCGCCTTCACGGACACCCCGACCGCGGAACTCGAACAGATCGTCGGCGCCCGCAAACCGAATCGCGGAAGGCGCAAGCGGCGATCCGCGGCTTCGTCGTCAGCGCCAAGCACAGCTGATTCCATTGCACCGCAGGAAAACGAGACACCATGACCGGGGAATCGGGAACAACGCTCCGGTCCGCAGTGCTCGCCTCAACCCTTGTGATGCGAGGACTGTTGGCGCTGGTCGCGTTGTCCACGCTCGTGATCGGTCTGCCCTGGGCGCTGGCGCACTTCGTCGGCTGGCCGCTACCGGACCACGTCCCGACGTGGGACGAGGTCCACGCGACGTTACTCAATCCCATGAGCGGCCAGTTCTTCATCAACCTGCTCGCGACCGTTTGCTGGATCTCGTGGTTCGGTTTCGTCCTGGCCGTCGTCCGCTCCATCATCGACCTCGCCCGAGGCATGACCTGGACCGCACCACGTGCCCGAGGCCCGCTGCAGGCCCTCGCCGGCACCCTTGTCGGGGCCGTCGTCCTCACCCTCCTGACCAACCGCGCACTCGCCGTCACATCTGATGGGCGCGCTCACGACCTGAAGCCCACCGAGGTGGTCGGGCCCGCTGTGCCTGGCCGAGCTTCTGCACCTGCATCTGGCCTTGTAATCGATCGCACCGCACCTGCGCCGCCCGGCCTTGTGCGAGTTGTCGACGAGGTCCGGCTGCCGCACAACGGGGTCTACGACAGTCTGTGGCGGCTCGCCGAACGGATCCACGGGCCGGGCAGCGGTCACCGCTGGCCCGAGCTCTTCCAGCTCAACCGCGGAGTCGAACAGGCCGACGGACGTTCTCTCACCGACCCGAACCTCTTGCGACCAGGCTGGAAGATTGCTGCATACGTATCCGAGCAAGCCGAACCACAGCCCCCGCAACAACTCCCTCGCCCGGACAGCACAGCGCCGCCCGCAACGCCGAGCGCTACAGCGACACCTGCGCCAACACAACAGCAGGTTGATCAGGCGACGCCGGGTCTGGAGCCGAAGGTCGGCGTGTTCGTGAGCGTTGGGTTGGCCGCAGCGCTCTCGGCCGTGCTGGTGTCGACGCGCCTGCGACGTCGCCGGCGGTACCGCCTGGGCAGCGGCGAACGCTCTGACCTCCAGCGCCCGGTCGCACCGGCAGTCCGCGCGCTGCAAGCGGCTCACCAGAACGACCGGTCGGCGCACGGTGGCGACATCGAGATCGTCGACTTCGGCCCGGCCTCGTCGGAGCCCCAGCTGCCCGTGGCCGTCGGTGTGAAACAGGGGCACGAGTTCGCCCTATCCCTCGCGAGCACGCGAGGGATAGGGCTGGCGGGCCCTGGATCCGCCGCTGCGGTGCGCGCGCTGCTCCTGCACGTCCTTACAGCACAGGGGACTCTCAAGGCTCTCAGCGTCCTTCTGCCCGCTCAGGACCTTCACCTGCTTTTCGGCGAGACCGAAGTTCAGGACCTGCCGATGGCTGTGCGGGTCGTTTCTTCAATCGACACCGCCCTGGACGAGATGGAAACAGCCCTGCTCAGCCGAGCCCGCTGTGCAGGCGGAGAACCTACGACCGGGTTGCCGGCCGTCGTACTGGTCGCCCGTCCTGCGGCCCATGCCGAGCGTCGGCTCCAGGCCGTGCTGGACAACGGCTCCACACTTGGCCTGGCGGGCATCCTCCTGGGCCCGTGGAAGCCTGGAACGACCGTGGTCGTTCGCGCTGACGGCACCGTGAGCGCGACCAGTCCCCGCCTCGGAACCGAGTTCTCCGGTGCTCGGTTGTTCACGCTGCCCTCGACGGACGCCATCGACCTGCTCACCGTCCTCCGCGATGCCGAAGCGGCCCTGGCACCGGCAGAAGACCGCCCTCACCAAGGCCGTGCCGACCTCGAGCCAGAGCCTGCAATTCCCGCACCGTGCTCCTGCGCAGCCGCAGTCGATGAGATCGACACGCCTTGTCCTCATCGACCGCGGCTGACTGTGAAGGCGTTCGGCCGCTTCCAACTCGTGTTCACGCCGATCGGAGCGGAAGCCCGTGACCTCAACGAACTGCTCACGCCGAAACACCGCGAAGTGCTCGTTCACCTGGCACTGCACCCGCAGGGCGTGCGACGCGACGTGCTGAACGAGGCGGTGTGGCCGGACAGCAGGCCACCGCGCCCGTACAACTCGTTCCACAACGCCATGTCCATGCTCCGGCGCCTGGTCACCGACGCCACTGACGGGGCCATGGCCAACTTCGTACTGAACGACAAGGGCCGCTACCGACTGAACGACGAACTTGCTGACGTCGACCTGTGGGAGTTCCAACGCGCCCTTCAGGAACCGCTCCACACAGGCAATGACCGCACAGCTCAACTACACGCCGCCGTCGACCTGTACGTCGGAGACGTTGCCGAAGATCTGCTAGCGCCTTGGGTGGAGCCGCTTCGAGAGTCCGCACGTCGGGATGTGCTGGACGCACTTGCTGCCCTGGTTCGAGAGCACAGCCTCACCGACCCCGAGGCCGCGCTCGCACTGCTCGAACGAGCGCGCAAGCTCGACCCGTACAACGAAGGCGTCTACCGCGACATCATGCGAACCCAGGCACGGCTGGGACAACACACCGCGGTGCCCAGAACGCTCGCCCTGTTGACCGCCACGCTCGGCGAGATCGACGAAGAACCCAGCGTCGACACGCTGACCCTCGCCGAGCTGTCTGGCCGAGGCACCGCTGAGCCACTGCTCACTGCGAGAGATCGCGCCGCGTCCTGAGGCACCGGCGCTCTTCAGATGTCCACTGCACCAAACCTTTTCAACGATCGGAGCCATCTCGATGAACCGTCGACTGGTCAACGTGTTCAGCGCCGTGTGCATGTTCGCGGCGGCCGCTATCGGCAATGCGCCAGAAGCAGACGCCGCGACCAGAATCATGCCGCCCCCAGGCTGCGGGTTCGTCCGACTGCCCCAACCGGTCGGTGAACTCACCGCGCGTTACTTCCACTGCGATGACAGCTTCATCCTCATCAAGTTCCATTGGAGCGGCGGGAACACCGGAACATCCTGTGTGCCGCCCTACCACCAACGTCCCTTCTTCCGCTCTGACGGCCAGACGGTCGTCAACGCCTACTACGTCACCACACCGCCGAATCTGACGGGTCCTCCCAGCGACCGGAGGTGCGCACTTTCGCAACCGCGCGTTTGAGCGGACATGCGGCTGTAGGGGAGTGCGTTAAGTATTCCGGTATCCTTGCGGTAATGCCTGTGGTCTGCGCGCAATTCTTTGTGGCACCTGGGCCTTCTTGTCTTCGTGTGTTCTGATTGCCAATCTGGTTCAAGCTCGGGAATTGAGAGGCGTGGCGCCCCGCGGCTTTAGTCGTGGGCCACCACGCCTCTCATTGTTCCCGTCGACCTTCCTGGGCAAGTTCTCGTATAGCTTCCCGTTAGATGGGAAGTCCTCGGTGGCTGCATAACCGCTGCTTGGCGCCCTTGAAGGGGCTTCCCGTGCGGCACCCGGCTCAGTGGTCGACAAGCGTCT
The DNA here is from genome assembly GCF_050936595.1 of Lentzea sp. CA-135723. Taxonomy (NCBI): domain Bacteria; kingdom Bacillati; phylum Actinomycetota; class Actinomycetes; order Pseudonocardiales; family Pseudonocardiaceae; genus Lentzea; species Lentzea sp. CA-135723. The sequence continues at coordinate 940,446 of NZ_JBNJMK010000002.1, forward strand.
GAACAGTCGGCTTGGTTGGCGGTCGGCTCTCCTGACGCCGAGCTGTGGTCCAGCTGGTGGCGACGGCTTGGCCGGCGCTCGCTCCAGACTCCCCGGCGCCCTGAGCTCGTTCTCCTGCGTGCGGCCTGGACGCCCTCTAAGGGCTGCCAGTGCGAGTTTTGCCCGCTGGGGCTTGAACACTGCCGGCTGCGTGCCCGTCGTGATCAAGTCGGGCTTGGCTGGCGGCCGTCAGCGCAGCGCTTGGGGCCCTGAGGTCGATGTTCGCAGCGCTCTGGGTGCATCCAGTGCTCTGACCTGCATCTTTCGCGTGCGGAAGGTCACGAGCGGGTGATGTGGGCACCTCGGGCTTGAAAAGTGTTGACCAAAGATGTGTACTTCTACATGTCGACTCCACGACATGAGGTAAACAGTTTGAGTGAGGGTGAGGATCAGGGCGCGACGTCCCTGTGAGCCTTCCTGATTGGTAGCGGCCTCTTTCTGGTGTCGGTGGCAACGGTAGTCCCTCTGTGAGAACACGGTTCCTTGATTGCCGGTCTCGCTGGATTTGAGTTGCAACGTCATTCGGCCGAATTATCGCCAAGTGAGGTGCTGTCATGGCTATGACTCTGGTTGATTGGTCTGCCCGTATCTGTGCGATCGCGGATGCTTTGTCTGTTCCCGATGGCGGGTTCTCCATTGATCCTGTTGGGGGTTCGGATGTTCGCCGTGGCTACGCAGTGGCTGTTCATCCGGAACACGAGCGCGTCTATGAGCGTCGTGTGACCAGTGGTGACATTCACGAGTACATCGCCCAAGTTGTGGACGTCCTTTCGCTGCCGGGGCGTGTTCTCGGTGGTTGGTGTGATCCCTCGACCGGTTGTGTCTACCTGGACGTCTCCGTTGTGACTGCGGATCGGTCCGAAGCGATGGAGCTCGCGCTGAAGACAGATCAGCTGGCGATCTTCGACTTCTCCGCCATGGCGTCGATTCCGGTTTCGGCTCCGTCCGCCGCGTGACTTCAGAAAACCTGTAGGAGCTGAACCGCTATGCCCGCAACCGCCGCTCACCCGTGGTTCCAAGCACATCCGGTAAGTCATGAAAACGTTGTGTGGCACTGGAATCAGGCCACCGATGACGAGATCGCGCAGGGCATGCGTTGGTATCTCGACGCGCACCACGTCGCGATCGTGATCGCGCAAGGCAACGCTCATCTCGGCGCCGGAATGCTTGCGCTCTACTCCCCGCAACAGGGGTGGATCGGCAACGTCCTCAACGCTGCCCGTGTCCTGCGCGGGGGCAAGGGGATCGGTGGTCCCGGTTGCGGGATGTTCGCCACGGCAGCGCAGAAGCGTGCAGCTGATCGGCTGTTGAGCGGCGAACAGTACGAGAACCTCTTGAGCGGTCCGAAGATCCGCGACTTCGCGCACTTGATCGAGTTCGGCGGGGACCGGGATCCAGAGAACCCGTGTGTGGTGATCGATCGCCATGCGCTGTCAGTCGCACACGGACGCGCGCTCACGTCCGAGGAGTACGAAGCGGCGCCCATGAACGGGTCCCGACGTAAGGACGGATCGATCTCTCGACGGCACTACGACCACGTCGTGAGCCTCTACCACCGCGCGGCGGACCGCATCTCCGCACAAGCGGGTGAGCAGGTCTCCGCGCATCAGGTTCAGGCCGTGACCTGGCTGGTCCGCCAACGCCTCAATCAGGAAACGGAACAGCGGCGCGGCCTGACCCGCTTGGACAAAGGCCGCAACCACGCTCGTGCCAACGCTGAGCGCGCGTGGCACGAGTTCCGCACCACCTATCTACCCAACCTGGCCACGTGCCCTGGCACGGGATACCAGACAGCCGCGTAAGTGAGGTCCCAAGATGAGTCGCAACAGTTCTTCCGAACACGACGATCTTCGTGCAGAGCTCCACAGGGAGCGCGAACGTGTTCGTGCCTTGGAGGTCGTGAATCGCCTGCAGGCAGCGGGTCTCTCCAGCTTGAGCGAGCTGGCGGGGGACCTTCGTTGCCAGGTCGCCGACCTCCACGACGACGCGATCGGTTCGCAGCCGATGCGAAACCGTGGCCTCCGGAACGTCACAGGCCGGATGAGCGGCCTGGCGGAGACGTTGAGTCGTGCGGCAGACGGCTACGCCGGCGTTCGCACCACGGACATGATCTACCTGGACGTTGACGACGATCTCCGCGCACACCGGTGGACGCCAAGACCTGATCGGGTTCTGGAAGACGTGTTTCCACCGGTTCCGATCGGCGAACTGTCTGATCGGCGAGGCTACGTGCGCGGTTGGCATCGCGGCCCGCATTGGATCACCTTGTGGTTCACGAGTCCGCACTCGTTCGCCTACGCGGACAGCAGTGATTTTGGTCGACTTTCTGATTCGGATGCTGTCCGCTGCGTGATCACCTCCGGTCCGCCGATGTCAGCAGACGAGCTTGCTGAATGGGTTGCAGCACAACGGGAATCTCACGCCGTGCCGTTCGACGCTTCGTACCTTCGCGTGACCGCGCACTTGCACGCGTCTTGGGGTGGACCGATCGACGACGGCCGTTGCGACGAACACGGTCACTCTGCGCCCAACGGGCCTGGGCGCCGCTCGGTATGGGCCTGCCCAAGCGACCCCGATCTCCGGCTCTACATCTGGAGTGTCGGGGACGAGCCAGCGCACGTCACCTACTGGGCGGGGCCCGTGGTCGACATGGCGCACCTAGTTCAGATCACCGGCCATTGCCGCTGATCACACCATTTGAGCCTCCTGTCTGGACGGAGAAACGCAATGAATGATCAGCTTCTGACGCCTGACGACACCTGGAACGTCTGGTTCGACTCATGGGACATGCGGCGCTTCTGGTCGACGGTCGTCGACGAACAAGTCGTAGTGCGGGCTGACACGGACACCGGCATCGACGATGTTCTCGAGTGGACGGTGGTCCTTGAAGAGGACGAGACCGGGGATCGCTTCACGTTGGACCACAACATGATCATCGCGACGATGCGCCGCATCGCGCGCGAACGAGACTCCATTCAACTGTCGCGCAAGATCGCGGATCAGATCGCATCCGTGGTCGCCACTGAGAGCCACGACGAAGCCACTGACGAACTCTGCCAACTCGACTGCGTCGGCTTCGACGTCATCGTCCAGTTCGCCACCCTCGGTCAACTCGTCTACGGCTGACCGAGTTCGCACCACGTTCCCAAGGAGATTTGATCATGCCGTCATCCGACGTGGTTCGCGCGCGGCTCCTCCTGTTGCGCGCCGTTGAACCGCCAGCGCCATTTACCTGCCAGTTCGTCGCCGTCCACGGACCGGTCGACGCGGCCGCCAGCATCCAACACGGCACCGCTCCGGCTGCAGTGCTCTCCGAGGTCTCCCGGCGGGACGTCCAGATCTCGCCTGACCTTCAAGCTATCGAAGACGGCACGGCCCGTCTGTTGGTCCCTGAAGACGACGACTGGCCGGTTGAACGCTTGTCGGCTCTGGCAAGCGCGGACGCGCCACCACTCGCCCTCTGGTTGCGCGGTAGAGCCTCGTTGGCCGCACACACGGCAACAGCTGTGACCATCACTGGGTCTCGCGCGTCTACTGCCTACGGCAACACAATCGCTGCGCACTTTGGTGGCGCACTGGCAGATGCCGGGGCGACGGTTGTCAGCGGCGGAGGGTTCGGGATCGATGAATCCGCCCACAGGGGTGCGCTAGTCGCTGGAAGGCAGACGATCTTGATCCTGCCCTGCGGTGTGGACCAGATCTATCCAAGCCGGCACGACCGCCTGCACTCGGAAATTGTTGATCAAGGCGGATTGCTGATCAGTGAGTACTCGATCGGCTCCGTGCCGAACAGAATTCGATTCCACGCTCGGTGCCGCCTGCTGGCCGCCCTGACGGCGGCGACCGTGGTCGTCGAGGCCGGGCGAAAGAGCGGTGCACTCAGGGTCGCCGAGATCGCGAACCGCTTGAACAGGCGGGTATATGGCGTTCCTGGCCCGATCCACGCCGCAACGTCGACCGGAGTCAACGAGCTCCTCCGCGTTGGCGGTGCCGTGATGGCTACCTCGGTCGAGCACGTCGAGTACTCGGAGACGTCGCGATGACCGCCTTGGACCGGTTCCATGCCGCGCTGGCCGCCGCGTCGCTACCTGCTGACTGGCAGGTCGAGGTTGCGGTGAGGCCACGACGTCGCCGACTCGCACTTCAGGTCAATCCAGGTGGCTCAGTGGTGGTCTTGATCCCGCCGACCACCGACCCCCGGTTGGTCACCTGGTTCGTTGCCAGCAAACGGCGGTGGCTCGCAGAGAAGGTGAAGACCGCGACGGAGCTGGCTCCCGCCCACCCGATCAAGGGGTTCACGGAGGGGGAGGAGTTCCATCTCTTCGGAACCGGCTACCGGTTGCAGCTCGTCGATCGTGCTCCCGCGGGCATCGACCAGCTTCCGGCGTTCGGTCCAGACGGGATCTTGTACGCGCGCCGGCAGTCGCGAGCCGCGGTGCGGCGGGCGGTCGTAGGCCTCTACCGCCGGATCGGCCTGGAGTGGGTGCAACGGCTTGGCAGGCCGTACGAGCTCGACGGCCAGATCTCAGGCCTTATGTACGTAGTGAGGGACCTCGGACGGAGCCACTGGGGCCTGTACTACCACCCGCCGACGCACCTCGTCGCCGTGCACTGGGCGATCTTCGGCATGCCGGTACGCCTCGTTGAGTACGTGCTGACACACGAGATGGCCCACGCCACGAGGCCGGGCGGACGCGCGCACGGCCAAGCCTGGGAACGGCGGATGAGTCAGTGGATGCCGGACTGGCGAGTGCGCCAGGCTGAGCTCGCCGAGGCGGGGCGGCGCGCCTGGCTTGGAGGCTGGAGCCGCGCGGTGTGAGCTCAGGCCCAGCTTCCCTCAGTGTGGAACGAAGGTGTTGCGGTCCACATCGTGATACAACAGATTCCACAAGCCTGCGTCATCGGCAGGGCAGGCGTGCCGGAAGGATGAGGCTGGTGGACAAGGAACAGCACTTCGAGGTTCTCAGGGAGAGTGCGGCCGAGGTAAAGGAGCTTCAGGACCACCTTGAAGCTATCCGCGAGAAGGAGGCCGCGCTCCAAGCCGACCGGGTCGCCACCCTTGAAAAGCTCGGGAAGGCGCGCGCGTCGCGGTTCACCCGGATGACCGCAGCCATCGAGTCCGGGGTTCCCAAAGCGCAGGTCGCACGGGAGCTGGGCATGGACCGAACCAACCTGTACAAGCTGTTGGGCGGGAAAGACAACGCTCCCGACGCTTGAGCGTCCAGCCTCTGCGGGCTGGGTGAGTTGTCGAAAAGGCCTCGGTCGCCTCGAGATCCCTGGCTGCCACCGCCGCTTGGTCGTGAGTGGCGCGGGATGGGCGTAGCTGCCTGAGGTGTCGAACTAGGTGCAGGCTGACCTGCCGTACCGCGTGGCAGAATCGACTGGTGGGCACATATCTCTTCTCCGAGTACTGGCGGCAGCATCGCCCACTTGTAAAGGTGCTCGATGAATGGGCGCAACTAGCTCGCGCGCGAGCAGACGGGTTCAGTCGGACGAGGTTCAACCAGGACGGCGACTCACAGCTCGTTGACGAGGCGCTATCCGACTGGCGTCGGCAGGCAACGCCTCTTGTCAGGCAAGGCGATCCAACGACGCATCCGGAACCGACTCCCACTAGTCGGTCGGATACCGAAGGTTCGCCTGTTCGGCACTGGCGCTGGTTCTTCAAGTTTCCTGTCACCGGCAACGTCAAGCTCTTTGAAGCTTGGCCACCAGTCGACATCGAACCGTGTGGCGATAATCTCCACCTGCTTCCGGCGCCAGAGATGGTCTGGGAATTGACTGGTGCTGGACCATCGGCCATGTTCGACGTGCCGCTTCAAGAAGATCACGAAGGTGTGATCCCTCCCGTCGGTCGAGTATTGGCCGCAGCGGGCCTTCTTGATCGGATAATAGAGGCGATCAACTATGGGCTCGCGGACTACGAACTTCAGCTTGAAGAAGAGATCCGCGAAACTGTCCGCAAGCGCCGTGCGCGACTGGAACACATCGACCGGAACGTCCGGGAAACAATCGCAATTGTGGCTCGTGAACGACCTCCGTTGCGGTTGGAGACCGTCCGCGGTGAGGTTGTCGAACCTGGCGTCGAGGCCGTCCAGTGCTCGCAGGTTGGCCTTCCAGTAGCCCCCACTCGCAAAACTTTTTCGGACCTCTTGCAAATCACGCAACTATGGATCGACGCATCTCAGCGCTACCCTGTCGCGTTTGCGAGGCTGTACGAGGAAGAGATCACCAGCGTGCTGGTCACGACTCTCAACCTTGTGTTTGACACGGCGCAACGCGAAGTGTTCATCGGAAGCGGCAAGAGTGACATCTACATCGAAGCTGAAATTGGCGACCGCTCGCGCGCTGCGTATGTAGGCGAGTCCAAGTTCTGGGACGGCTCAGGTGCGGTTGACGAGCACATTCGCCAGCTCTTGGGATATGCGCCGTCGCACATTCGCGAAGTGCTGTTCCTGTACTACGTTAAGAATCTTGAATTTGACAGTGTGCGCCGAAAGGCGGAGGCGGCGTTGTCGGAGCTGGACGAACTGTTCGTGGCCTGGGTCGAGCCTGGCAAACGCGCGACCATGAAGCATCCGCGGTTCGGCCACCACGTCGAGGTCGCGATCCTGTTCGCCCACTTTCCCATGGGGTGAGAGATCGGTTCGCCGAGTTCTTGGGCGGCACCGGTTCGAAGTGGTCGTGATCCGCAAGCCGACGAGGAACCTACAAGTGAATAGCTGCAATTGGCCGGGAGGCTGCGAGGTAGTCGTCGCCGTTCCAGCGGTACGGGCCGACCTGAACGGGCTGGCCGAAGGTCGGAGCGTGAACCATCTTTCCCGCCCCGAGATACAGACCGACGTGGTGAACGTCGTTCGGTTTGCCGTAGAAGACGAGGTCGCCGGGCAAGAGCGGTTGACCGGCCGGCACCAGCGGACCTGCCTCGTACTCCGGTTGTGTGGTCCGAGGCACGAAGACGCCGGCGTGCTTGTACGCGGCGTGTACAAGGCCTGAGCAGTCCCAACCGGTTTCGCCGTTGCCACCCCAAACGTAGGGCTCGCCGAGCTGGGCGCAGGCGAACGCGATCGCCTTTGCTACGACGGGATTGGGAGCTTGGATGTTGTTGCAGTCTCCGGTTCCGGTCATGGCGTCGCCGTACTTCTTCGCTTGGGCGAGCACGTCGTTGACGTACCAGTCCGCGTGGTTGTAGGCCCAGATCGCCTTGCGGATGTCCTTCTGGGCGCCGGAGTCGCACAGGTAGTGAGCTGCCGCGTAGATGGCGTCATGCCTGTTCCAGGGGGACGGTGGTTTCTGGCCGCCAGGCGGAAGCGGATGTCGGGCCACGACGTCGTCGAATGTGGGTTGAAGGAACTGCATCGGCCCCCGAGCGCCGGCGAAGTTCTCGGTTCCCTCGGCGATGCCGACGAGCGGGCTGCGGCCATGGTCGCTTTCGATCTTGCCGATGGCGGCGAGGATCGACCAGTCCAGACCGGGGCAGATCGGTGCCGCTGCCCGGTAGAGCGCCAGGTAGTCGCCGGGGATGTCGGCCAGCGCGTTCGCGCTCGGATGGGTGCTGCCGCCGAAGAGCCCTTTCACGATTGCTTGCCCGATGCCGCCTATGACCAGGGACAGGGCGATGATCGCCGTGAGGGCGCCGATGACGATCTTCATCTGCGACCTCCGAAGGTGCTGATCGGTGGCGGCGGCGGAAGTGGCTCTGGTGGGCTGAGGGCGGTGATCGCCTGTCCGTCCAGGGCCGCCTTCGAGCCTGGGGGTGTGGCCGGAGGGATGGCCTGCGGCCAGAGCTGGGCGAGTTCCGCGAGCCGCAGGCGTTTCGACTGCTGTGGGGCGGCGCTTGAGGTCGGCAGCCACCTTGCACCAGCTGGGTCGCGACCGTCTGCGGCACTCGTGGCCACCGACACGAGCAACGGGTCGTCGAGCTGAGCCAGCTTGGTGGAGAGCGCGTTGCGTGCGTTGGCCTCGCGGCGCTCGTTGGGCAGCCACACGAGCACGGGGGTATTGATTCCCGTTGCCGCTGAGAGCTTCTCATAGCCGCTGAGCTTGCTGCTGAGCGTGTCGAGGTCCTCCGTGCCGAAGTCGAATTCGAGGAAGAACTCGAACTCGTGGTCGTCCTCGCGCCAGCGGCCGTACGCGTCGGGGCGGACCATGTCGCCAAACAGGCGCATACACCGCAGTTCGGACCACCAGGCGGTGAGATGTCCGTTGGCGTCGGGCCGTTGGCTGAGGGCGGCCAGGCTGGTGAAGAAGCCGTTGACTCCGACGGTGTGGGCGAGGCGCAGGGAGTGGGCGATTCCCATAGCGTCTTCGTGGCGGTAGCCGATCGTCTTCGGGTCGAGCCCGTCCTCGTAGGCGAGTGCGATCGCGCCAGCGTGGTCGAGCACGTAGTGCATCGGGGCCGTGCCCTTATGCACGAACGGCTGGAAGCGGTCGACGACGCGCCACCTGAACAGGTTGAGCAGCCGGTGGTTGGCCGCGCGCTTGCCCGGAAAGCAGAGATCGACGATCTGGTGGACGGTGAGGACCTTGTGCTCGTAGAGCATCCTGGCCAGCCAACGGTCTCGTTCTGTGAGCCGACCGGCGAGTTGGGCGTGGTGTTCTGCCGTCGTGGCTGTTCTCGGCGTCGGGCGTTGTGGCATGTGTCCTCGCAGCGCCCTCTGGGGAGTGGGATTCGAGATCATGGGATACACCTCCCAAGAGCGGAGATCAGGCCGCGCGACGTGGATCCACAATGGATGGTGGCTTCGCCGTCGCGGTGTCGGGCGTTGTCCGGCGGGCGGTGTTCACCCTGGCTGCCTTGCGAATGGTCTTGGCGCGTCCAGGTACGGCCGGTGGCAGCTTCTCGGTCATGGCGGTGAACGCGGGCACTTCCTCGCCACCCACCACCATGCGGACCGCGATGTGGAAGACGCCCAGGTGCGACAGGTCGTGCTCGGACAACCACGGCGACATGTGCCTGGCCATGTGCCGGGCGTCCTGCGGCGACACGTTGAAGACGTACTTCGTCCGCGCGTTCGCGCTGATGCCTTCCGAGAGCTCCTTGGGCAGTTGACCTTCGTACTGGTGGGCCAGCGTGGCCGAGAGACCGTGGGAGCGCGCTTCGGCGAGGATGTCCTCGGGCGGGTAGGGCAGATTGAGGAAGTTGTGGCACTCGTCGATGTAGAGCCCGCAATCGCGCCGTTGCCGCTTGGGGATCGAGGCTCGACGGGTGGTGGCCTGCCACGTGCTCGCGACGATGATGGAGCCGACCAGTTGCGCGGTCTCCGTGCCCAGCGAGCCGCGTGGGATCCTTACGAGGCAGATCCCGCCGTTGTTGAGCACGTCCTCCATGCTCACGGTGGACTCGCCGCCGGCGATTGCCGCGCGGACGAAAGGCCGGAGCAGGAAGCCGCGGACCTTGTTCATCAGCGGCGCGATCACCTGCGCGCGGTTGGCCTCGGTCAGATCCTCGTACCAGGACCAGAAGCCTCTGAGGACGTCGTCGGTGATGTGCTTGCGTGCTCGCTGCCGGAACGCCTGCACGGTCAGCAGCTTCGGCAGATCCGCGAGCGAGGGCGTCCCAGGCATCGAAGTGAGGGTCAGCAGGCCGGCGCGCAGGATGTCCTCGGTACGAGGTCCCCAGGAGGAGGCGTAGATCCGCGAGAAGATGCTGACCAGGTTGTCGACCGCGCGGGCTGCGTCCTTGTCGTCCAGGGGATTGAGGACCGGCGGGCGGGTCTTCGAGTCGGCGTCGAAGAGCACCACCTTCTCACCGAGCTCCTCTGGCAGGCGCATGAGGATGTCGGAGACCAGGTCGCCCTTCGGGTCCACCACCACGACGCCGCGGCTGGCCTCGGCGTCGGCCAGGATCATCCTGGCCATGAGCTCGGACTTGCCGGAACCCGTGGCCCCCAGGATGTGCACGTGGTGCCGGGCATCCGCGACGTGCAGCCCGACTGGGCGAGGATGGCCGGAGTCCGACAGGCCGATCGGCTTGATGTGCTCGCCGACGTCAGGAACCCCAGGCGGAGGCGGCACGGCTTTGGCGCCGGCCCTCCGCAGACCCGGTGTGGCTTCGTCGACCGGTAGGTGTGCGATCGCGCCCAGCTCGCGAATCGAGAGCAGATCGCCCTTGCGGAGTCGGCGGTCAGCCAGCGTGGACACGGGCTCCCGGAGGCGGATCCGACGGTAGTAGTTGTGTTCGGAGTAGGCGGCGAACGCCGACGCGATCGCGTGCCCGCGGCCACGCAGAACCTCCTGCACGGCTTGGATTTCGCCGGAGGTGGCGCTCGTGGGAACGGTGGTGGTCACCGCGTACCTGATGCGGGTCTCGAACTGGTTTGCGCGCAGCTTCTCGACCACCGCACGGTCTTGAGCTGCGAGCTCGAGGTTGCTTTGGCGGTCCACCCCCGGACGGTGAGGCCCGGTTGACCGCTTGGGTGTCTTGCCTGGTGTGACCAGGTCGAGCAGCCTGCCGATCAAGTGCGGTGATCCGCCTGCACGCTCGCGTCGAGCCGCACGGCGTGCCCTGGCGACTCGATGACCGGCGACCGGGCGTGCGAGGAGCTGGACGCAGGCTCGTTCGTGTGGTCCTAGCCCGACCGGCGCGCCGAGCAGGGCTCGGATCGGGTCGACGGGGTGCTCGGTGCGGATCGGCAGCGCCTCCGGTCGTGCGAGCCGGAGTTCGCCGCCGACGGCCACCACCTTCCGCTTCTCCGGCGGGGAAGGGATCGGCGGCTTGGCAGGCGTTGTCCGGGTGTGGGCTCCAGGCCAGGCGGCCTCGATCGCGCGTTCGACCATCCCCGGCGGTACCAGGCCCGGGACCCAGAACTGGACCTCGACGCCGTCAGCGGTGAACGTGAGCTCGAACGTCAGGTGCGGTTGACCTGAGAAACGGCGCAACCATCCAGGCCGGAGCAAACCGACCAAGTTCGACCACAGAGTGAGCGCGCCGGACGGGTCGACCGTCGGCGGCGCGAGCACGGTGATCAAGCGGGCATCGCTCATCAGCTGCAGGTGATACCGGCGACGCCAGCGAAGTCGTGTGACGAACACAGCGGTGACTGCGGCTGCGGTCAGCGCACCGACGGTTAGTCCCCACTCCAAGGCGAAGTCGCGGAGGTGCACGAGCACGCTGTGGAACGCCCCGAGTGGGTCGCGCAGGTAGTCGTTCACGGGGGAGAAGTGGTTGTGAGAGATGGAGTGCACGAGGTCCTCCCGTGGTAAGGCCAAGCAGGAGAAGTCACGCAGCATCGGCGTGTTCAGTGGTGTCGACCACCAGCCGTAGCTGACGACGATGGCCGCGGGCTGCGCGCTCGGCGTCTACCTCGGCCTGCCATTCGGAGAATCGGCGACCTGCGAGCCGCTTGAGGTAGGCAGGAATCCGGTTGGCCGGAATGCCCACCAGGTGTGGGCCGAGCACGGCGAGCAGGTCGCTTGCTTCCTGTGAGGCCCAGCCGGCTTTCGCGATGGCGGCCTCGTCCGGGAACACGTCGGCGACGCGGTCGATGTGCGGGTTCAACGCGGAGTCCTGCTTGCCGCCGTACGAGAACACCCATAGGAGGTTCGGTGGCGGGTCGGGCTCGACGAGCCGGCGGAACCGGTCGACTTCTTTGCTGTAGGCGTAGAAGTTGGTATCCGGCCGGGCGAGGCCGATCCGCAGCCAGGCCTGGAGGTAGGTATCGGAGAAGAAGTCGCCGCTGTCGTGGATCCGGACCCACGCGCCGCGGAACTTCGCGGCACCCAGCTCAGCGATCATGGCGGACTCCCAGCCGGCCAGGTCGTCGAGGACGAACGTCAGGTTCGCCTGGTGCTTGGCGCGGACGACGGGCCAGGTGTAGGTGCCGTGGCGGGCGTAGCAGGCCTGGGCGCAGACGCCCGCGCTCGGGCAGGTGTTGTAGGTGCGGCCATCTGGAAGGCGACCGGCCCAGGCCGGGAGCGACCAGTTCCACGCGCCGATCTGGCGCATCTCGCGGTTCTGGGTGAGAAGTCGAGCCGGACGTCCGGCTCCAGGAAGCGGAGCGGGCATGGTGTCTCCTCGGAGCGCTAGGCGGCGTTGAGCTCGACGAACGCGGACTCGATGTCCGCTGCGGTGCTGGGCATCTCGGCGACTTCGGTCGGGTCCGACGTGACCAGGTAGTGCTCGGCAGGGGAGGCGATCGCCTGGAAGGCCACCCGCTGCATCCCGGTGCTGAGCAGGCCTTGGCCTTGGTCGGCGGACAGCAGGAACTGGCGTTCGCCGAGAGAGAGGTTGAAGACGCTGCAGATCTCGTCGATCGCCTGCGGGGACTGCCGCAGCAGGATCTGCGTCGCGGAGTTCGCGACGACCGCCTTGCCCAGGTGGGACGCCAGCAGGTCCGGGGTGTCCTGCGTGATGGCCACGAGCCCTGCCTTGTGCTTCCTGAACGTCTTGGACGCCCGGAACAGGAACTCGGCGCCTGCGCGCTCCTTCATGAGCAGCCACGCCTCGTCGACCACCGCCAGCCGTCGCTTGCGGATCGCGGGGTTGGAGACCTGGCGCCACACCGCGTCGAGGGCCAGTAGGGTGCCGATCGGCTTGAGCTCGTCGGACAGGTCCCGCAGCGAGAACACCACCAGGTGCCCTTCGGGACGCGTCGTCGTCGGCCCCGAGAACATGCCGGAGAACGAGCCGGTGACGTAGGGCTCCAGCCCTGCTGAGAGCTGGGCACCGCCGCTCTCCGTGAGCACCGCGACGAGGTCGGCCAGCAGCGGTGCCGCTCGGGTCCAGGTCCGCGGATCCGAGGTGATGCCGGCACGTTGGTAGGTCGCGGTGATGGCCCGGTCCAGCACCGCACGCTCGGCCGGCTCCAGCTCGCGGCCCAGCAGCACTGAGACGACGGTGTGCGTGAACAGCGACCGGCGGATGAGGGCGTCGCGAGGTGCGGTTCGCCGCCCGTCCGGGCGGGTGTGGATCGGTAGGTCCATCGGGTTGAGCCGGACCTGGTCGGCACCGAGGCGGATGTGGGTGCCGCCGATGGCTGCGGCGAGCCGCGCGTACTCGTCCTCGGGATCGATGACGTGGACTTCGATTCCGCGGTAGAGCGAGCGCAGCAGTTCGAGCTTCACCAGGTACGACTTGCCTGCTCCGGAGCGTCCGAGGATCACCGAGTTGTGGTTGTCCAGGGCGAACCTGTCGTGGTGCACGAGGCCTTGGCTGCCGATGTTGAAGCCGTAGAGCACGCCGGTCGGAGCGCCGACCGAGGTCGGATCCGGCGGTGGCAGGTCGGGAGAGGTGAACGGGAACGCCGACGCGAGCGCGCTGGTGTCGAAGGTGCGGCGCATGCCGATCAGGTCCAGGCCCATCGGCAAGCTGGTGATCCAGCCCTGAAGGCTCCGGTAGGTCGTTGGCTTGCAGTCCAGCAGCAAGGACGCCGCGAGCGATCGCACCGCCGACACCTCGTTGCTGAGCGCTTCTTCGGTGGGCGCGTGCACGGTCAGGTACAGGCCGAACCTGTACAGCTTCCCCTCGCCGCGAGCGACCCGCGCGGACAGCTCGTACGCGTCCTCAGTGGCAGCTTCGACGTGAGGATCGATCAACCGGCCCTTGTCGCTGGTGTGGCGGCGCCCGGATTCCAGTTTGGACAGTTGCTTCTTCAGGCGGCTGGCTGCGGTGACGGGGTCGATCGGCTCGACGTGCAGCGAGACGTCGACCCGGCCGGGGTAGGTGAGCAACGGTTGCAGCCAGCCGGGATGTACCTCGCGCGGGTAGCCGGTGACCGCGAAGGACGCGAGCCACTCGCCGCCGACCTCCAGAGCACGCGGGTGGACCGAGATGGCGTCTGGGGTGAACATGCTCATCGGTTGCTCCTCCCGACGGAGTCGAAGTCATCTGGGTCTTCGGCGTCCTCGTCCCACTCGGGTTCGGGCGCGGTGGTGATGACGTCGTCCGAGCCGGCCAGACCCGAGTTGGGCGGGATCAGGCTGTCGGGGTCGCAGGCCGAGGCCAGCACTCCGGTCGCCTGCCCGGCATCCAGCGGCGTGACCACGATTCCCGCGGGGGACAGCAGCTCGGCGGCCTCGCCGAGCCGTCGAACAAGCCGAGTCTCTGCGGCTCGTCGAGCGGGCTCGTCTACCACTTGGGCTTGCTTGGCGGCCTTGCGTTTGGCCACCAGCGCGGTGAGCGGGGAGACGCCACCTAGGCCGTCGGTGGGGGCCGTGGCGAACAGCGGTTCGCGCAGGATCAGCAGGACCTGGCGCCGCAGCAGTTCGGTGGCACGGCCGAGCTGGTCGAGGTACTCGGCGTGCTCGAACGCGGCCTGTTCCAGCGCCGGGTGCGGTAGCCCGCCGGCTTGTTCGCGGAGCTCGGCGATCTGACCCGACAGATCCAGCCGCTCGGTGCGCACGAGCACCTGAACCGGGGCGGTGAGCGAGTGCAGGTACCGGCCGAACGAGGCGACGAGCGACTCCTGCTCGGTGTGGGTGCGCAGGCTGAAGTTGACCGTCGAGCAGACCGCGACCACCGCGACGCCGTCCTTGCCGAGGTCGATCACACCGGTGTCGGCCACTGCTTCGGCGGGCAGAGTCAGTGCGGCAGGCGGAGCTGAGGCGTCGGCCAGCCACTCTGGAACTGCGTGGACGCCTTCGGGAGCCGTGACGCGGTGCCGCGGACTCATCCGCTGCCGCAGTGCGGCGAGCGCCAGCCGGTCGAGCGTGACGCCGTCGCGCTGGCCGAGCGCGAGCAGCGTCGCGATGGCGCCGATCGGGATCGCGATGATCAGGGACACGGCCAGCGGCACGAAGGCGCGCACGGTCATGTAGATCGCGTACAACACGATCCCGGTCCCGGAGACGATGAGCAGTTGCCGCGCGGTGAGCGGACCGATGACCCGGTCCTCGCGATCGACGTCGGACGGAATCCTGATGGGATGACTCATTTCTCTTCACCTGCCTGGGGCTTCGGTGCGCGGAAGACCGGTGGCGCAACGGAATGAGTGCGCCGGTAGGCATCGCCGAATCGCGGCTCGGGCTGTGCCGGCTGGAACACAGGCGTGGAGGGCACCGATGCCGGCTTGGGTGACGGTGACGTCGGCGCTGGAGGAGTCGCCTGACGGAACTGCAGCTGGGGCGGAACCGACGCCACCCGAACCGGGCGGCCCACCTTCGGCGCGGTGGTGCGGCGCCGAGGACCACCCGCGACTTGGAACTGAGGGGAGCTGCCGGGCTTGGGTCCGCGCCGGGGCGGGGCGACCGGAGCGTCCGGCGTGGAGGCGGAGCTGAACTCCGGCAGCGCCGACGCGAGTGTGGCCGGAACGACCGCCGGATCGTGGATCGTCTGCTGGGGTTGCGGCTGCAGAAACTTCGGGTCCTGAGAGGGAACGCGCGGACGACGCGCGGCCCGCCACCGCTCGGCGTCGTACGACTCCTTGAGGCGCCTGGCTACCATCTGCGGCGTGGAAGCGAAGGGAGATTGCGTCGGCCACGGAGGATCCGCAGGCCCGGCACGGCCCGCACCGCTGCTCGACTGGGCAGCTGTACGTGCGCCGGCTGCGGCGGCTCGCCCACCACCGACCAACGCCATGGCTTTGCCGAACGCGAACGCGTAAGCCAGCCCACCCAGGAACGAACGCCGCCCACCACCGACGCCGACCTGTTTCATCACCCAGCCTGGGATCTTCACCAGGATCCAGATCAGCGCGATGAGGACGATCAGGTTGATGATGCCGTCCGACGTCGGCGCGCCGAAGAAGGCGAAGCCGCCGGGCTCCAGGAACACCTTGAGCGCCACGATCAACGCCAGGCTCTGCCCGACCTGGATGCCGAGGACGCCGGCGCCGGAGCGCCAGAACCAGTGCGCAACACCCTCCAACTGCGGCAGGCCGTGACACATGAGCGCGAGCGGGGCTCCGGCTATCAGGAGCGCGGTGAATGCGACCCGCACGACATAACCGATCAACAGCCCGATCAACAGAATGGCCAGCGCGAGCGACAACAACCCTGCGAACAACCCGCCGTCGAGGACCGACTGCTTCACCAGCGCCACGAACAGCTCCGAGACCGCCTTGCCGGACGTCTGCGGATCGAGGCCGTCGCCGAGTACGGCCGACGAGGCTGCGTTGGCGAACCGAATCGCCTGATCGCCTACCAACAGGCTCAGGTTCGCGGCGATGAAACCGATGCCCACGCGGGGTGCGATCTCGCGGATCGTGTAGCGCGTCTGGACGGTTTGGTGACCCATCACGAGGATTCCGGCGAGCAGCACCAGGAGCGAGTAGGTGGCGACGACGAACAGCCGGGACTGCTCCCAGATCTCGCCGAGGCGAGGCAACTGGTCGAGCGTGGGCGTGGACAGCAGGGTGGTGCCGAGCATCTGCAACAGCCAGTTCAGTGACTCACCCACCAGCAGGTTGAGGAACGACGCGAAGCCCTCGTTCACGCACGCCGACAGGTCGGTGATGCCGCACTCGGCACGTTCAGCCGGAGGCGGCTGCGGGCTGACGTTCGGCGGTGACGTCGTGGCCGGCACCGAAGACGACGTGGTCGGAGGTGGCGTCGGTGCGGTGGGTGTCGGCGTGACGGGCTGTGCGGAAGCAGCTGCCGCGAGACCGCACAGCAGGCCGACGACGATGCTCAACACCGCCACGCCCGTGCACCACCACGGCGGCCGGCGGCCCCTCGTCCGGGTCAGGATGTTGGCGTCCATCGTCAGGCACCCACGATCCCTTTGAGGATCTCGACGACCAACGGCGCGAGGGCTGCCAGCCCATAGCCCCAGCCCGCCGACCTGAACGCGGACTTGGCCTTCTCGACCTCGCCGGGGTCGTTGCCGCCCATGATCCAACGGGCGCCGCCGATGGACAGGAACACCGTCGCGAGCAGAGCGAGGATTCCCATGATCCAGTTGCGGATGTTGGTCAGGACCTCGTCGACCGACTTGGCCAAGGCGACGGCCGTCGTGTCCGCATGGGACACCGATGCGAACGACACCAACACGAGGGCCACAGCTCCCGCGGTCAGAACGATGCTCGACCAGTTCGTCAGTCGGGAGTGAACCGGTTCTGCTGGGGTTGTCGACTTTGGATCTTCGTAGGCGGCAGGGGAGCAGAAGTGATCGGTCAGGCGCATTGGGACCCCTCCGAAGGCTGGGCTGCGGGTGGATGTGTCCCGCACCCCTGAACTCCGGAATTCGCGTCCGTTTTGGACATCGGTGCAGCAGATTTCTCGTTCGCTTCGGTCTCGTCGACGTCGTCGCGGAGGTACGCGAGAAGGCGGAACTCGGCTCGCTTGCGGGCCTTGTAGACGGCCCACTCGCCCATCCCGTGCTGTGTTGCCCAGTCCTGGACGGACACCTCTTCCAGGCGAGTGGCGAGGATGAGCGAGGCCTCGGTCTCGGTCAGGACGCCATCGCGAACGGCGTGGGCGAGCACCAGGTCCGGATGTCCCCACGGCGGGTGTGGCGCCTCGGAGCGGAACCCGTCCGCAACAGGAATCGGACTCGCGAGTGCTTCAGCGAGCGCGCGGTATCCGGACCGGTAGGCGGCCCAGCGGAGGCGCAGCATGATTCGTGGACGACGCAGATCGATGGTCGCCAGCGCGGTGAGGAAGCCGCGGAGGACCTCGCCGTGCACATCGGCCGGGTCGTCGGCGAACCGAGCGGACAGCGTGGCCGCGACGGAGGTCAGCGCGGGCAACGCGACCCCGACTGCGGCAACCGTCCAGGTCGCTCCCTCTGCGCGGGATCGCAGGACCAGGTGCTTCCAGACCACGTCCTTCGTCGCCTGCGTGCAGCTGCGGGCGAGCAGGTGGTCGCGTACCTCGTCCAGCGCCAGCTGCCGATTCGGCAGCTCCTCGAACTGGCGGCCGTCGAGCGACACGGGATGTGGTCCGGTGACGAGCCACGTGAAGGTATCGCGGGCTACGTCCAGCGAGTTGTCGGAGTGGTTTGGCGATTTCGATGACATGACATGGCTCCTGTGGCATCGGTGCGGAAAGCAACGACGCCATCGGGCCACGGTCGATACCACGGAAATACCAAAGGGCTGCTAGGTGCTCGCTATCTAGCGGGAGGTAGAAGCTGATTCTTGACCAGGCCGGCCGGTGACTCGCGATGGCGGGAGCGTGCCCGGCGTGGTTGACCATGCTCTTGACCAGGTACTTAGTTCAAGCTTGGTCGCTTGTTAGTAGGCGCGAGCGGCACTCGGAAACTTTCTTCGGAGTTGCGTGTCCAAAATCGGCCCGGATCGCGGAGTTAAGGAGTGTCGGAACCTGGGATCGCTACGTAAAGGAGGTCGACGATGATTTCAGCTCGCTTCGGCCAAGCGTGCAGACCACCTCGTAACCGCAGGCGGCGTAACCCCCCTTCTCACACAGCCGAACACCGTATGGCCGTGCGCACAAGACGACCCTCGCGAAGGAACAAGCGTGCTTGCCAGCTGGTTGTTGACGGCCGTCGCCAGGACGGTCACGACCTACACGAAACCGAGCCAACGCGTACTCCTGCTGCAGCCGGCTTCCTACCTCACGACGTCGGGCCGAACCTGGACTCAACAGCACTGCTACGACGGACTCCACGAGGCGGGATGGACCGTTTTCCGACTCGGTCGCGGTGTCCAGACGCGCACGGCGGTCACCTCCGCCGCGGACCTACGAGAGTGCGGACCCGCTGAGTCTGAATCCGGACTCGACCGCTATGAACTCGTGCTTGCCGCAGTCGACCCGGACGCGGTTACCCGGTTCCACCCGTCCGGCTGGGCCGACCTTCTCACCCCCACGGGCACACTGGCGGTCATCACTCGAGGTGCTCGATCTGGAGGTCGTTTTGTCGACCCCGCTGCGCAGATTGTTCGCGCGGTCGCGCACGATGCCGGGCTTCTCTATCTCGACCGGATAGCGCTCTTGCGCGAACCTCTGGGCGACGTGCTGCCCGGTCGTTCAGCCTCAGTTCTGCATCGCGAAGTGCACGACGACCTCTTGGTTTTCGGACGGCCAGCTGCTTCGGCGCGCATCACGGAACCTGTAGGTGACAGCCGATGAGCGACCACAGCACTTCCGTGTGGCCGACCGGGCAGCACGGCCCTCGCGCGCAACTGCGCGAGGCGGGTTGCGTCGCCGGTACCGAGTTCGACCGCGAACGGATCCCGCCCGCCGTCGCCGCGCATGCGATCGCGGCGTGGACACACTCCGGCGACCTCGTGCTCGATCCCGACTGCGGCGCCGGCACCGTGTTGACCGAGGCTCTGCGGGCAGGTCGGCACGCACTCGGACTCACGGTCTGCAAGCCGTGGTGGACCCTCGCCAGGGCCAACGTCACTGCCGCGAAAACAGCTGGCGCGTGGTGCGACGGCTCCGTGCTCGAGACCCGGCCAAAGATGCTCGCGACCGTGGGCGCCGCCGGGTTGGTCGGACGAGTCGGACTCGTGCTGACAGCATTGCGAACCGGACCGGAAGGGGACCTGACGGAGTCCGTTGTCGCCGAGCTCGCGAAGTCCATGCGGTACTGCGAGCCGTTGCTGAGGCCCGGCGGACACGTGGTGATCGTGGCGAGTCCGAGCAGGCGATCGGACAAGTCCCTCGTTGACGTGACCTCACTCGTCGTCGGCGCTGCGTCTGCTGCTGGACTGACGCTGGTCGAGCGCTGCATCGCGCTGGCTGCGGAAGTGCGCGGCAATCGGTTGGCTGCTGTCGCAGACCGCCAAGCCCCGCACCGTGAGGTGCTCGTCTTCCAGCTGACGCACGAGGTGGTGCTCGCTGCGTCGGCAGTCTCGCCGTCGCGATTGAGGGGGTACGGCTTTGGGAGGCGAGCTGCATGATGGCGATCTTGGAAGCCCTCCAAAACCTCGCGGACGGGTCTGTCGACTGCGCGATCGTGCGGCCGCCAGCTGTGGGCGGACCGAGCGGTGTCGTCGAACTCCAGAACGTCTTCGTGGAGCTCCGCCGGGTCCTCGTGCCGACCGGCACGGTCTGGTTGCAGTTGGCGGACGTCGAGCAGAGCGACGCATGGGTTGGGGTGCCTTGGCGAGTCGCGCTCGCCTTGCAGGCGGACGGGTGGATCGTGCGCAACGCCGTCGTCCTGCAGCACCAGGTGCGGCCGGCATCCGGACTTCGGCGCCTGGGGACGGCTCACGAGCTCGTCTTCCTGCTCACGAAGTCGCGGACTTACTACTTCGATCGCGATTCGCTTCGTGATGACGCGAAGGGCCCTGGGGACGTGTGGGCGAGTACCTCGTTCTTGAGGTGTGTCGAGGCCGGCTGTCCTACAGGCGGTGCGGTGCTCGAACTGTTCCCCCGTTCGTCCGCGACTGCGGAAGCGGCGCGACTGCTCGGTCGAAGGTTCGTAGACATCACCAGCAAGACGGAGAGGAGTGCGGCATGAGCACGGCCTCCACCTACCACCAAAGCGCAGGGATCGAGCTTCACCTGGGTGACGCCTTGCAGGTGCTCTGCGGACTCGCTGCGCGTTCTGTTGATTGCGTGGTGACGTCGCCGCCGTACTGGGGGCATCGCGACTACGGCGTCGTCGGACAGTACGGGCAGGAGGAACGCGTCGAGGACTTCGTTGAAGTCCTGCGCGACCTGTTCGCCGAGGTACGTCGTGTGCTCAAACCGTCTGGGACTTGCTGGTTGAACCTCGGCGACTCCTACGGCGGATCGTGGGGAAACTACGTCGCCGTCGGCTCAACAGCGCCCACTGCCGGCGACGAGGTTCGCCGCCGTCGCCACGGCACGCACCGGCCACCTCAATCCCGTGTGCTGAGGAAGAGCCTCATCGGGGTTCCGTGGCGAGTTGCGCTCGCGATGCAGGAGGACGGTTGGCTTTTGCGGAACTCGATCGTGTGGCACAAGCCGAACGCTCGACCTGAGTCCGTGCGGGATCGCCTCGGCACTCGCTACGAGTCGGTCTTCTTCTTTGCGATGTCGAAGGACCACTACTTCGTGCCCGCGTTGAGTCCGCTCGGCGATGTGTGGAGCGTGCCGACGCAGTCCTTTCGCGGCCACACAGCAGTGGGGCCGGTCGAGATCGCGCGGCGAGCGATCGAGCTCGGGTGTCCACAGGGCGGCGTGGTGCTCGACCCATTCAGCGGAACAGCGACGACAGGCCTTGCCGCTCGCCAGCTTGGACGTTCCTACGTCGGGGTCGACCTCAACCGCGCGTTCCACGACCTCGCGATCGCTCGCTTCGCCAGGCAGGAAGAGGGGTCACGGTGACAGCGAAACCGTTGACCGTCGCCGAAGTCATGGCGCTCTCCCGGCCGTCTGCGACATCGTTCTGGCCAGCTGAGCCTTCGGTCTCGGACGCACTGCTCGACGTTGAATGTCGAGCTCGTGTGGGGCGGACTGCTTTCAGTCGGGGGGCGACGAAGCTGCCGAGTCGTCCGCCAGTGACACCTCGCGCGGCGAGGTCACGCCGTACAGCTCGTTCGGCGTACACCGCAGTGCGGTGCACAAGGCTTGCAGGGTCTCGGTCTTCACCTGGGCCGGCTCTTTGTTCAGCAGGGCGTACACCGACGGGGGAGAGATGGAGAAGTCGGCGCGTTGGGCCAGCAGCTCTCGAAGCTCCTTGCCCGTCCACACCTCGCGGGAGGCCATCACCTGCCGGAGGCGCCATCGAAGCTCCACCGTCACGCCCTTCGTCTTCGCGTGTGAGGTGCTCTTCCTGAGCGCCACGTGCCGCTCAGTCTTCCCGATGAGCGCCTAGAACCTCGTCACGCCAGGCCACCTCGATGTCCACGGTTAGCTCGCCGCTGCCTGAGTAATGTAATGACTTATCCAGTTAGGTGCTACCTTACTGGGTGTGCGGCGTTCGGCTCCGACGCAGGAGCCATCGCCACTTCGATCAAGAGGGATGGTTCAAATGAATGGAACTGCAGGAGATCGAGACGGCCTGTCTGTCGCCCGCTTTGCGAGGACAGCTGCACGAGCTGGTGATGGTGCTCGCCACGGCGAGGTTCGTGAGCTGTCAGCTCTCGGGGTTGCGGCTGATCGTGCGCATAGCCTTGACGCGGAGAGCGCCTCGGTGAGCGATCGGGGGCCAGCTCTCGTGTCGGTTCCGGAAGCGGCACGGATGCTCGGCATCAGCAGGGCATCGGCCTACCGGTACGCCGATGCCGGCCTGTTGCCGGGTGTCCGTCGGCTGGGGCGGCGGGTGTATGTCGTGCGCGCTCGGCTCATCGAGTTCCTCGAGGCCGAACAGGATGGCGTTGCTCGGGATGTAGCCGCATGACCGGCAAGAGCAAACGGCGGCGCAAGCCACCCGCTCCCGAAGGTTCGGTGTTCCAGCGGGGCCGTAAGTGGGCGTATGCGTTTCCAGGGCCGCCGCACCCTCTGACTGGGGTTCGGGACCGCATCACCAAGAGCGGCTACGAGACTGAAGACGAGGCGTACGAAGGGATGGCGGAGGCCCGCAAGGATCTCGTCACCGAGACCTACGTGAAGCCGTCTCGCGCCACGATCAACGACTTCTTCGAGGCCTACTTCCCCTACATCCGTCTTACCGTCGAAGCCACGACCGCTTCCAACTACGAGGTGGCGGCGCGGACCTACGTGATGCCGATCGTGGGGAAGCGTCTGATGCAGGACTTCGTGCCGTCGATGGTGGCTGCCCTCTACGAGTACCTGCTCGCCGAGGGACGTCAGAAGCGCGACACTAACGGTGAGATGTACGCCTTGTGGAAGGCAGCCCAAGCCGAGGGGCGGGAGATCCGGCCGCGGGAGATCGCGGACAAGGTCGGTCTGACGTATGCCGCTGCGCGGCGCGCGGTTCGGCGCTATGAAGTCGGCCGAATTCCCAAGCCGTACGAGCCGGGGCTCTCGGCGAAGACGGTCAAGACCGTGCACATCATGCTCGGCGCTGCGATGAACGTGGCGGTGGTGTGGAAGTACATCAGCGTAAACCCGATCCGGAGTGTCAAGGCTCCGTCGGTGCCGAGGCGGAACCACAACACGTGGACGCCGGAACAGATGGTGGTGTTCCTCGACTACGTGCAGCACCACCGCTGGTACGCGCTGTGGGTTCTTGAAGCCTCGACCGGCGTGCGGCGTTCAGAGCTGTGCGGTGTGGAGCTCGCGGCGTTCGATCTCGCGAAGAAGCTCGTGCGCATGGCTATCACCACGCGGGTCATCGCCGGAGGGAAGGCAGTCAAAGGTACTGGCAAGAGCAAGAAGAGTCGTCGACCCATGGCGCTGGACAGCTTCACGTGTGGCGTACTGGCCGTCCACTTTCACCAAGTGGAGAGGGAGAAGGAGGAGTGGGGCGACTCCTATCAGGACCACGGTCTGGCGTTTTGCTGGGCGGACGGGCGGCCGATCTACCCGGACACCATCACCGAGGAGTTCAATCGGATCGTCGATTTCCTCGGGCTGCCGAAGATTCGATTTCATGACCTGCGCCACACCTACGCGACGATCGCGCTTCGGACGGGCGTGCACCCGAAGATTGTCAGTTCCCGCTTGGGGCACGCGACCGTGGCGTTCACGCTCGACACCTACTCCGCGGACATCGAGGACCTCGACCGCGACGCTGCCGAGGCAGTGATTGGTCTGTTCCTGCCGTCCTCGGCGAGAGGGCTGATCTGACGTGCGAAAACACCGATCTGCTACCAGATCTGCTACCGATGCACCCAAAACAGGTGTTTCACGGTATGCAAAAAACCTGAAAGCCCCCGACCTTCGCAGGTCAGAGGCTTTCAGGTTGTGTGGGCGATACTGGGATCGAACCAGTGACCTCTTCGGTGTGAACGAAGCGCTCTCCCGCTGAGCTAAACGCCCGTGTTCTGTTGTGTTGCTTGCCCCGCTCTCGCGGTGTGGGGATAGCTTACAACATCATCAACGAGAACCAAAAATCGGGCTCTGCAACCAGGGCCAGTCGACGCCTAGCCAGCCTCCTACCAGGGCGAACACGTTGAGGAGGTAGCAGGTGACCAGGACGATGGCGCAGACGCCTGCCATCACCAGGCCTCGGACCCAGCCCGGCTGGCGCTTGAGCCACTCGACCCAGCGGTCGTAGTAGCGCTTGGCGAACTTGAGGACCTTGCCCGCCCACTCGAACTCCGTGGCGAGGATGGCGAGGCCCGCGAAGACGACCAGCCAGCCCGGGCCCGGGTACGGGATCATGATGATGCCCGCGATCAGCACGATGCCGCCGATCACGCCCACGCCGATGCGGTAGGCCAGGTTCAGCGCCGGGTTGCGGTGGAACCAGTGGCGCCAGCCCTTGTGTTCGTCGGGCTTCGCCTTGGGCTTCGTCATGTGTCGATCATCCTGGTTGGACTAGGCGGGTGCCACCTGGCCGCCTGCCAGCACTTCCGACGGGGTTGTCGGTGCTTGGCGGCCTGGTTCCAGGGACACCGCGAAGGTCGTGTGTTTGTGGGCGTCGGCGGACCAGGCCAGCAGTTGCGGGTCTGTTGAGCCGGCTCGTACGTCGAACACCGCCAACGGTACCGGCGCTTTGGTGCTCGCACCCCAAACTACGTAAACGTGGCCCTGGTCGTTCGGTTTCAGGTTCATCGGCATCACCGCGCCCGAGGTGGGGTTGGAGAGGATGACGGCCACCTCGTTGCCCGCCGTGGTGCGGAGGATGGCCCTGTTGGTGGCCGGGTTGGCGGCCAGGGAGAGGGCCTTGTTCAGGTCGTCGGTTCTGGCTTCTGAGGCTGCTACCTCGGTGGAGAGCTGGTTCACGCGCACGGTCAGGTAGCCGCCGCCTGCCAGGACGAGGGCTACTGCTGCCGCGGCCAGGAGGGCCCTGCCTGTGCGGCGGCGGTGTTGGGGGCGTAGCGGGGTCACGACCGCGTGGCGTGGCGTGTGGGCGATCGGTGGGTCTTGGGGGATGTGCTGGATCTGGTCCATCAGCCTCGCGCGGAGGTGTGGTGGTGGTTGCTCCTGGCGGACGGCGCCGCCGATGCCCGCTAGTACCTCCTCCGTTGCCTGCACGGTGTGTTGGCACGTCGTGCAGGTCGGCAGGTGGTCGCGGACCAGTGCTTCCTCGTCGGGCTCCAAGGAGTGCATCGCCCAGCCGACGGCGAGCTCCTCGTGAGCGCACAGGTCGCCGTTCACCGGTGGACTCCTGTCGTCTCGCCGGTTTCTCCGGCCCACAAGTTCCCCAACGTGCCTCTCAGACGTCTTATCGCTGCGAACGTGCGCGATTTCACAGTGCCGAGGGGTACGCCTGTCAGTTTTGCCACTTCGCACTGCGTGTAGCCACCTAGATAGGCGAGGGCTATCACCTGGCGCTGTTCTTCCGGCAACGTGTGGAGCGCCGCTCTGACCTCGGCGCTCACCACGCTGACCAATGCCGCGTGGTCCGATCCCTCCGCCGGCGGGGAGACGTCGTCGGTGAGGGGAACAGTCCGGCGGCGTTGGGTGTTCTCCTTACGTACGGCGTCTACCGCGCGGTGGTGCACCAAAGTCATCAACCAGGTGCCGAAACTGCCGCGGGCGGGGTCGAACCTGGCGGGGTGCCGCCAGAGCGCGAGGAAGGCCTCCTGGACCACGTCCTCGGCGAGTTCCGGGTCCACGCAGATGCGCCTGGCCAGGGAATAGGCTGGTGTGCCGTACCTGTCGTACAGCTCACCGAACGCCGTCCGATCGCCCTGTGCGAGTCTGTGCACGAGCTCGATGTCGGTCGGCCGGCCGTCGCGCGACGCAACGGCTGGGCCGGGCGAGTCAGCCACCAGAGATGTCCTCACGTCCAACATTCGCGCAACAGCCGGTACCGGGTTCAGGTTAGACCCAGCAAGATGGGGGGCGCTGGACATCCGCCGAGGAGCGAGGGGGGCACGGAGTGCGTGCACGCGGTCGCGTTCCGGAGTCGAACTGACCCGATGGGGTGATCTGACCCCGTTTCGCGAGCGTTCCTCGCCACAGGCACGTCACAACTGAGGTGCTCGGTCGTTTCACTGACCGGGAAGGGAGAAGAGGGTAACGACGATGCGCAACGATCACGTGACGCTCCGCTCGACAGCGGTCTTCGACCTGCTGGCGCCGAGGACCCCCGCGGTCCCGGTTCAGGTGGAGCTGCGATATGACACAAAGGACCCGTACGCGGTCGTCGCCGCGTTCCGCACCGGCCGCGCCGGTTGGGTCGAGTGGGTTTACGCCCGCGACTTGCTCGCCGACGGCCTGATCGCCGACGCCGGTGACGGTGACGTCCGGATCCGCCCCGCCGCCGACGACCCCGAGGTCGTCGTGATCGAGCTGAGCTCGCCGTCCGGACACGCCATGTTCGAGGCGTCCGCCCAGGAGCTCGCCGACTTCCTCGACCGGACCTACGACGTCGTCGTGCCGGGCAACGAGCACCTGTGGGTCAACGTCGACGAGGCGCTCACGCACCTCATCTCCAACGACCTCAGCTGAATAACCCGAGGTAGGGGGCCCGCGAAGGCGAAGCGGGTACCCCCGGTGAAAACCGCTTGAACCCCTCGTATAAGGTTTGTTTCAACATCACGAAGTCAGTGATGTACGCGGATGTAGCGCAGTTGGTAGCGCATCACCTTGCCAAGGTGAGGGTCGCGAGTTCGAGTCTCGTCATCCGCTCTGTGGTTCCACGGCGTTCACGCGTCGTGGGGTCATGCTCCTGGCGGAGTGGCCGAGTGGCTTAGGCAAGGGCCTGCAAAGCCCTGTACACGGGTTCGATTCCCGTCTCCGCCTCGGACGATTAGCTCAGCGGGAGAGCACTACCTTGACACGGTAGGGGTCACAGGTTCAATCCCTGTATCGTCCATGTGGGACTCGGGGCGAGTTGTGTTCGCGGAAAGCGCGAACCAGCTCGCCCCGCAGTGTTTTCTGGGGGTGCAACCCCCAGACCCCGCCCGGCGGGCTCCGCCCCCGGACCCCCGCAGGTGCGCCTCGGCCTCAAGATCAGCCGATTTGGAACTTCGGGGGACCGTCGGATAAAGTTCACCTCGCACCACGGGAAACCGGGGAGCAACGCGGATGTAGCGCAGTTGGTAGCGCATCACCTTGCCAAGGTGAGGGTCGCGAGTTCGAGTCTCGTCATCCGCTCGGACGATTAGCTCAGCGGGAGAGCACTACCTTGACACGGTAGGGGTCACAGGTTCAATCCCTGTATCGTCCACTCAGGACAAGAAGCCCTCGATCATCATGATCGGGGGCTTCTTGCTGTGCGGGGACAAAGGGCGCCGGCCGCCCAGTTATTGTCCATTTTTTGGTCCGAAGCCCCGAAAATGCCCACTTTTTTGTCTTTTATCGACGGTGTGGTCGCATCTACCGTGATGCGCTGTGTCCTACAAGTACGATTTCTTCATCAGCTACAGCCGCAAAGGCACTGTGCAGAAGTGGCTGTTGACGCACTTCCACAAGAAGCTCGTCGAGTACCTCGCTGACGAGTGCGCTCCTGCGCCGCGGGTGTACGTGGACCGCACCATGCCGAGGGCCGTGGAGTGGGCGTACAACCTGGAGAACTCGCTGCGCTACAGCAAGATCATGATCCAGCTGCTGACGCCGCCGTACTTCGAGTCCGACTGGTGCATGGCGGAGCTGGAGAGCATGCACCAGCGCGAGGCGATGCTCGGCCTGGCCGGCGCGGACATCTCCCAGGGACTCATCTACCCGATCCTCTACTCGGATTCCGACAACTTCCCGGACATCGGGCGAATGCGTTCCTGGCAGGATTTCAAGGAATACGCGCACCCGGACGCCGTTTATCAGGACTCCGTCGACTACCTCGCTTTCTGCCGCCAGGTGCGGGTGCTGGCACGCGACCTCGTGCAGCTGGCGAAGCAGGTGCCGCCGTGGAGTCCTGACTGGCCGATCGTCGAACGGCCGAATCCCGTGATCATCCCGCCGCCCCCGTTACCGAGGTTCGAGTGATGACCGGAACCGTGATCACGTTCTACTCCTACAAAGGTGGCGTGGGACGCAGTTTCACGCTGGCCAACACCGCGGTCCTGCTCGCGCGCTGGGGATATCGCGTGCTCGTCGTCGACTGGGACCTCGAAGCGCCCGGCCTGCACCTCTACTTCGGACCTCACCTCGCCACGACGCCGCGCAGCGGGGTCGTCGACATCGCGCAGGAGTTCCTCAACGGCGTGCGGACGCCGAGCGCGCACGAGGTCAGGGTCCAGGTCGACGGCGTCCTCGACCTCATCGCGGCCGGCGGCGTCGACGAACGCGGCCTCGACGACTCCTACGCCCGCCGGATGCAGGCGCTCGACTGGGAGGAGCTCTACCGCAGGGGGTTCGCGGCCCACCTGGAGGAGTACCGCGAGGAGTGGACCGCCAAGTACGACTTCGTCCTGATCGACAGCCGCACCGGCGTCTCGGACATCGCGAGCATCTGCACGGCCCAGCTGCCCGACCGCCTCGTCGTCGTGTTCACCGCGAACGACCAGAACCTCAACGACGTCGTCGGCGTCGCGCGCCTCGCCGACCGGGCCAGGGACCGGCTGCCCTACGACCGGCCGCGGCACCAGGTGATGCCGGTGCTGTCCCGGCTCGACAACCGCATGGAGTACGAACGCGCCGAGACGTGGCAGAAGAAGTGCGCCGAGGTCGTCACGCCGCTGTTCCGCAACTGGCTGGTCAAGTCGGTGACCCCGGAGCAGATGCTGCGGCACGTCACCGTCCCCTACATCTCCTACTGGAGCTTCGGCGAGCTGCTGCCGGTGCTGGAGGAGCTGCAGCCGTCGTCCGACCAGATCTCGTACGCGCTGGAGACGGTCGCCGCGGTGATCGCGCAGGAGTTCGACCGGACCGACCTGCTCACCGACAACCGCGACGCCTACGTCACGGCCGCCCGCTCCCAGCGCCGCAAGTTCGACCTGGAGCTCCTCGTGTCGAGCCCGCGGACGTTGTGGAGCACGGGGACCGAGCTGATCACCGAGCTGCGGCTGCTCGGCGTCAAGGCGGACCGGTCGGTGTCCGGCGACCCGGAGATCCTCGACCAGGCCGAGGACGTCGCCGAGCACCTCTGCCTGGTGGTGGCCGGCGAACTGAGCCGCTGGCAGCTGACCGAGGCCGAACGGTTCGTGCGCCGCACGCTCGGGCCGGACGGCGCGCAACGGCAGATGTTCTGCCTGCTCACCCGCGGCACGGACCGCGACCGGCTGCCCGGCTTCCTGCGCAGCCTCCAGCACCTGGAGTTCGACCCCGCCATCAGGCCCGTGCGGGTCGCACGGGCGTTGCACGACCTCATCAAGACCACCCCGGCGGCCGAGACCGAACCCGACCACGAGGCGTTGCTCAGCGCTGAGGCCGCCCTGCGGGAGCTGCCGGAGCAGCTGCCGTACGCCGGGCGGTTCGCGCTGGTCGAGGAGACGGTCCGGGGGATGGCCGGGGCGCTGGACGACGGCGACATGGAACTGCTGCGGGACCGGTCCGCCGACCTGCTGCTGCTCAGCAAACCCCATCGCAACGGGTCGGGGGCGACCGTGCCCGCCCGGTTGCGCGGCGAGGCGAGCGCGTTGCTCGCCCGCATCGAGCGACGAATCACCGCGTTCACCGACTGAAAGGGCGGCGTGATGCCGGAGACGTACGCACCCAGCGCCAGAGCGGCACTGGTGCAGCTGATGCTGGAGGACCGGATGGTCCCCAACGTCGAGCTGCTGAAGGAGCACAAGATCGAGCTCGGGAAGGACGACCGGGAGGCCCTCAACGACGACGGTCTCATCGAGACGGTCAAGGAGGGGCGGCGGCTCGTCCACCGCATCACGGACAAGGGCACCGCGTGGTGCCTGAACGACCTCATGGAGGGGGAGGCGTCGGTGCGGGGACCGCTCGCGAGGGTGCAGGCCGCCGTGTTGAAGCGGGTGCTGCGGTTCCTGAACGGCAGGGGGTCGCTCGCGGAGGCGGTCAGGACCGAGCAGGACCTGGAGGACGTGATCCGGGGGGTCTACCTGGAGCTGGGGGACGGCTACCAGGACTGGGTCCGGCTCGCGAAGTTGCGGCCACGGCTCGAAGCGGGCCGCGACGAGGTCGACGAGACGCTGCTGAAGATGGTCAAGGGCGGTGACGCCCACCTGGTTCCCGACTCGAACCGCAAGGTGCTGACGGAGGAGGACCACCAGGCCGCGATCCGGATCGGCGACGAGGACAAGCACCTGCTGGCGATCGAGGAATCATGACCGAGCACCTGCGCGAGGCGCTGGCGGTCGTGCGCTTCAACTCCGCCGAGACACCCGACGACGTGTGGCACGCCTCGCCCTTCCACGTCGAGGGCTTGCACACCAGGGCCGAACACCGCCTGAGAGCCGGCATCGCCGACGCCAGGGCGAGTGCGGGGCCGAGCATCGGTGGGCTGGTGCTGCAGGGGGAGAAGGGCGTCGGCAAGACGCACCTGCTCGGGTCGGTGCGCAGCACCGTCCAGGAACACGGCGGCTACTTCTTCCTCGTCGAGGTCACGTCGGGCAAGGCGTTCTGGGACGACATCGCCGACGCCATGCGCAGCGAGCTGCGGCGTGCCAACGACGGGGGCGACATCCAGCTGGCCGTGTTGCTGAGGCAGCTGTGCACGGGGGCCGACGTGTCCGCGGACGTCGCGCGGGCGGTGACGGGCGAGGCGCCGCTGACGCCCGAGCACCTCCGGACGTTCCTGCACGCGCTGAGGACGGTGGACAGCAGGATCGCCGTCGAGTGCGGGGACGCGATCCGGGCACTCGTGCTGTACGCGTCGGAGTACTCCGACGTCGGCAGGTCCTACCTGAAGGGCGTGGACGAGTCGAGCGACGAGCGGCGGCGCTGGGGGCTGCCGGTCGAGGCCAACCCGTCCCGGACGCTGGTCAGGGACATCTCGCGGGTGCTCGCGATGACGGGGCCGTGCGTGATCGCCGTCGACCAGCTGGACACACTGGTGAACAAGGGCCAGGACGTGACCGGGGAGGCGGTGACCAACCCCGAGCTCGTGCAGGAGATCGCCGAGATCGCGGACGGCCTGATGCAGCTGCGCGAGACGACCAGGCGGACGATCACCGTGGTGGCGTGCCTGCCGAACACGTGGAAGCTGCTGAAGTCGATCGCGAGCGACACCGTCGAGGACCGCTTCACCACCACGCCGATCCTCGCGTCGATCGCGGATCCCGTGCTGGGCAAGCGGTTGCTGGAGAAGTGGCTCGGCGTCATGTACCAGCGCAACGGCATCACGCCGCCGCACCCGACCTGGCCCGTGGCGCCGAGCGCGTTCGAGCCGGCGAACTGGTCGGCGCGCACGCCGCGGCAGCTGCTCAAGC
Organism: Lentzea sp. CA-135723; assembly: GCF_050936595.1. NCBI lineage: Bacteria > Bacillati > Actinomycetota > Actinomycetes > Pseudonocardiales > Pseudonocardiaceae > Lentzea > Lentzea sp. CA-135723. The sequence goes on from NZ_JBNJMK010000002.1 coordinate 971,597, forward strand.
GGGTGCATCAGCACGCGGAGGCGTGTCTGTACGGGGAGATCCGGGAGCTCGTATCGTTCGACGAGCCCCAGCAGGCCGAGGTCGTCGCCCCGGTGGTGGTTCAGACCGGGCCGGAGCCGGACTACCTGGCCGAGTTCGACGCGCGGTTCGCGCAGCTGAAGAAGACGGCCGGGATCTCCGCCGCGGACGTCAGGCCGCACAACGAGGACGAGGTCGTGCCGGCGTTGTTGCTGGCCGGGCTGAAGTCGTGGATCACGGAGGTGGGCAACGACGAGCTGAAGTGGCATCCGGAACCCCATTCGGACGACATGGGGTTGCACGCCGGGTTGCGGCTCACGGTGAACGAGGAGCTGGACACGCAGGAACGGTGGGGGTTGCGGTTCATCGCCAGCAGCCACGGGAACCGGGTGCTGCGGAAGCTGCGGGACGCGCGCGCCGCCGCCGAGGGATCGCACGGCGCGAGGGGACGGCATCTCGTCATCATTCGCAACGGCGCCAAGGGGTGGACCGGGGCGGTGACGCGCCGGCAGGTCGCCGAGTTGGAGGAGGCGGGCGGGCGGTGCGTCGACATCACGGACGACGACCTGCGGACGTTCAGCGCTCTCAAGGAGATCTGCGCGGTGCACACGCATCAGCTGCTGGCGTGGCTGGTGGCGCGGAAACCCGCCAGTGGCACGACTTTCCTGCGCGCGGTGCTGCCCGACCAGGAGCGGACGGCGGCGGGTCACCAGGAGACGCGGCCGCCGCCGCGGGCCGGCGAGATCGTGCTCGGGATGGACGGGGAGGTCCGGATCGAGCTGGAGTCGTTGCGCAAGCACGTGATCGTGTTCGCGGGGTCGGGGAGCGGGAAGACGGTACTGCTGCGGCGGATCGTCGAAGAGTGTGCGGTGCAAGGGGTTTCGGCGATCGTGCTGGACCCCAACAACGACCTGGCACGGCTGGGTGACGCGTGGCCGGAGGCGCCGGGGGACTGGCGGGACGGGGATGCGGAGCTGGCCGCCGAGTACCTCGCCGGCACGGAGGTCGTGGTGTGGACACCGGGACGGGCCAGTGGGCGGCCCTTGAGCTTTCACCCCCTGCCCGATTTCGCTTCGGTGCGCGGGGATGAGGACGAGTTCGAGGCCGCGATCGAGGCCGCTGTCGCGAGATTGGTGCCGCACGCTCGCATCGCTAGTGGGACGAAGTTCGCGGTGCGTGCGCGGGCCGTGCTCAAGGAGGCGTTGCGGTACTACGCGCGCAAGGACCGGCGGGACCTGAACGGGTTCGTGGACCTGCTCGCCGAACTGCCGGAGGGTGTCAGCAAGCTGCACTCGGCGGAGGCCACGGCGGCCGATCTCGCCGAGACGCTCCGCGCGGCCACGGTGAACGATCCTCTCCTCGCCGGAGAAGGGGAACCGACCGATCCCGGTGAGCTGTTCCAGCCGCGGCAGGGGAAGAAGGCGCGGATCTCCGTCGTCAGCTTCGTCGGGTTGCCGTCCGACGAGCAGCGGCAGGGGTTCATCAGCCAGCTGCAGCTGGAGGTCTTCGCCTGGATCAAGAGGAATCCCGCGAGTGATCGGCCGCTCGGCGGGTTGATGGTGATGGACGAGGCGCAGACGATCGCGCCGTCGGGGCAGGCCACGGCGAGCACGCAGACGACGATCCTGCTGGCGTCGCAGGCCCGCAAGTACGGGCTCGGGCTGGTGCTCGCCACGCAGGCGCCGAAGGGCGTGCACAACCAGGTGACGGGCAACGCGACCACGCAGTTCTTCGGGCGGCTGAACAGCCCTGCGCAGATCGCGGCCGCCACGGAGATGGCGCGGGCCAAGGGAAGCAGCATCGCGGACATCTCCCGGCTGGAGCGCGGGCAGTTCTACGTCACCGGTGACGGGTTCGGGTTCCGGCGGATGCTCGCGCCGCTGTGCCTGAGCCATCACCCGCCCAGCCCGTTGCGGCTGGAGGAAGTGGTCGAGCGGGCCAGGAGATGAGCAAGGGCGGTGTCCCCCGGGCAGAAGGGGGACACCGCCCTTTTCGCGTCAGAGCGACGAGAGCATGGTCTCGATCCGCTGCCACAGCGCCGGGAGCTGGACGTCTCCCAGGACGACGAAGTTCACCGGTTCGTCGTCGCGGACCTCCACCGCGTAGACCGCGTTGTCCGCGCGGTCGACGCTCACGGTGACGGTGCTGCCACCGAGGTGCACCGTGCCGGCCAGGCCGCGCCGGGTGAGCGCGGGTGGTGCGGCGGCGAACTGCTCCGCCAGCTGCCGCAGCGAGGTGTCCGCGGTGCCGATGGACACGCGGTCGCGGCCCTCGGTCTCGGCGGCCTCCACCCGCGACACCAGGATGTCGACCAGGTGCTCGTCCGCCCGCAGGTAGGCGACCTGCGGGTTGTCGGGCTCCGCACCGGTCAGGACGGGCAGGACGTGCCCGTCACCGTTGCGCACCTCGTCCACAGTGGACACGAACGGGACGACGAAGCGCACCTGGGCCGGTGGCGGGTTGTTGCCCTCCAGCACGGTCAGGCCTCGCTGACGGCACGCCTCGGCCACCTCGGCGGCCACGGCGCGCTGGTCCTCGGCGAACGACACGGCGATGTCGTAGGTCGCGGATTCGATCACTCCACCCTCCTCGCGGAAAGCCGGCCGGCGGCCGGGTGCGCGCAGCCTCCGGCACGGGTGTTGACCAGAAGTGGATGAGGAGTGGACGTGTTGACCACTTCGGTGGGCAACGGGAAACACCTGGTTCGGGGCTTTTCGAAGACGAATGCTCGAAGGGTGCTCGCAAACGGCGAGCGAAATCCGGAAATCAATTCCGAACACCTTCGGGAGATTCGCCATGTCCAAAATCGTGTCCTCTTTCGTCGCGGGTGGCGCCACCCTGGTGACCGCGCTGGCCGTCGCCGCCTCCCTTTCCGGTGGTGTCGCGGCCAACGCCGACGACACCCCGCCGCCGCCCCCCACCACGACCACCACGGAGACCCAGGACGGCCACGGCAACCCGTGGTTCGGCTGATCCGACGCGGAATGCGCCCCGGCCATTTCCAGGAATGGCCGGGGCGCATTGCGGAGGAACATGCGGGATGATGTACTCGGTGGACGCCGGAGCGGGAGGCAATCGTGTCCGAGAGTTTTGGTGAGCTGCTGCGCGCGCACCGCGTCGCGGCGGGGTTGTCGATGGGCCAGCTGGCCAAGCTGATCCATTACAGCAAGGGTTATCTCAGCAAGATCGAGAACGATCTCAAACCGCCCACGCCGACGGTGGCACGACTGTGCGACGGCGTGCTCGACGTCGGTGGCCTGCTGGTCGAGGCCGCCACCAGGGGACCGCTCCCGGGCGACGTCAGGGGACTGGGCCGGCGCCAGGTGCTGGTGGCCGGAACGATGCTCGGCGTCGGCGCGTTCACCGGCGGCGCGCGCACGGTGCCGGACGAGCAGGTGATCGTCGGCATGCGCACGTCGTTCGAACAGCTGCGGGGCATCGGGCTGCACGCCAGTCCGCACGTGGTGCTCGACCCGTTGCACGCCCTGCAGCAGACGGTGCACGGCCTGGCGCGGGAGAACTCCGGCCCCGTGGGCGACCGGCTCTTGCAGCTCGCCGCGCGCATCGCCGAGTACACCGGCTGGATGTGCCAGGAAGCCGGCGACGAGCAGGGCGCGCTGTGGTGGACCCGGCACGCGTCCGAACTCTCCCGCGCCGCGGGGGATCCGGACATCGCGAGCTACGCGTTCGTGCGGGAGGCGGGCCTCGCGCTCTACCGGCAGGACGCGGCCGCGACGATCAACCTCGCTCAGCAGGCGCAGTGGATCGGACGGGCCGGCTCGCGCGTCCTCGCCCTGGCCGCGCGGCGGGAGGCGCAGGGCCACGCGCTCGCGGGCGACCGCACCGCGGCGGAACGCGCGTTCGGCCGTGCCGCCGACCAGATGGAGTCCGCTGTGGACGGTCCGTACCCGGTGCTCGGGTCGACCGCGCCCGACCCGCTGGAACTCGCCAGGGGGTGGGCGCTGTCGGACCTCGGGCTCAACACCGAGGCCGCGGAGCTGCTGGAGCGCCAGCTCGCCCTGGTGCCGGCCACGTCCCGGCGCACCCTCGCCCGGTTCCGCGTGCGGCAGTCACTCGCCCTCGCGTTGTCGGGAGAGGTCGACGAGAGCTGCCGCGCGCTCGCCGCGGCCCTGGACGACGCGGCCCACGTCGACTCCGCGACGGTGCGGACCGACCTGCGGCAGCTCGCCAGGACCCTCGGCCGATGGCACAACCACGGCGCCGTGCGCGAGATCTACCCGGACCTGAGGCGCCAGCTCAGCCACCGCTGACCGGTCACCCCTGACCGCACCCGCACGTCAGCGCCTCCCGTTCCCGCCGCACCTGCTCGGCCTCCGGCTGTTCCAGGTCGCGGAACACCGCCTCGGCCGCGTCCCAGTGGGGCGCGGCCCGCGTGTGTTCCCCCATGGCGTGCAACGTTCGTGCGGCACCGATCTCCGCGTCGGACTCGTGCGTGCGGTCGCCGGTCTTCGTGGCCAGGTCCAGCAACGACCGGTAGAGCCGCAGTGCCACGCCGAGGTTGCCGCGGTCCCTCTCCGTGGCGGCCCGGTCGCGCAGCAGACCTCCCCGCAGGATCATGTCGTTGAGTCCCGCGGCGGCCTGGTCCGCCAGGTCGTGGTGGTGCATCGCCTCGGGGAACCGGCCGGCGAGCCGGTGCGCGTCCGCGATGTTGGTCAACGCGTAGGCGGCCACGCAGTCGTCCTCCAGCTCGACCGCGATCTCGTGCGCCTCCAGGTGGTGGGGGATGGCCTCGTCGAACTTCCCGAGGTGCTGCAGGTTCGCGCCGAGGTTGTTCAGCGCGTGGGCGAGTCCCTGGTGGTGCCCGATCTGCCGCAGGAATCCGGTCGCGGCCGCCTGCTGCCGCATCGCTGCCTCGTACCTGCCGTGCAGTTCGTTGAGGTAGCCGAGCGAGCTCAGCGCGTGCGCCTGGCCGCGCAGGTCCCCGCACTGCTCGTACTTCGCCCGTGCCGCCTCGAACACCTCCAGGGCGTCGTCGTGCGCACCGAGCTGCATCGTCGGGAGACCGATCGCCAGCAGCGCCGCGGCTTCACCGGCCACGTCACCGACGCGCGTCCAGCACGCCAGCGCCTGCTCGGCGAGGTCGCGGGCGACGGCGTGCCGGCCGCGCCGGCAGTGGGCGAACGAGAGCCGGTACGACACGTGGGCGCGGCCGTGGTCGTCCTTCGGCTGCACCGGACCGACGGCCTCGATCCAGTCGTCGAGCCTGTTGGCGGTGTTGAAGTACCGCCAGATCAACGAGGCGAGCAGCCACCCGCGGTCGGAGTCCGCCTGGCTGATGGCCGCCATCAGGTTGTCGCGTTCGGCGGTGATCCACGCCAGCGCCTCGTCCTCGTCCGCGAACCGCAGCGCCTGCGGGCTCGTGGCCTCGACGGCGGGCAGCGCGGCGCGGTCGAACGGGTACGCGACGCGCACGGCGTCCGCCAGCGTCACGAGGTAGAAGTCGAGCAGCCGCTCCAGTGCCCCGGCAGCGGGAGGTTCGAGCGAGGCGAACTCCTTGATGGAGTCCAGCATCTGGTAGCGCTCCGGTGCGACCTCCTCGAGCAGGCATACCTCGTGCAGGTCGTGCAGCAGCCTGCGGGTGACAGCGATGTCGCGGCCGATGAGGGCGGCGGCGCCGACGAGGTCGACGTCGGGGCCCGGCAGGTGTCCGAACAGGCGGAACACCAGCTGCTGGCCGGCGTCGAGCTGCCGGTAGGAGGCGTGGATCGCGGCGCCGTCGCCCTGCCACGACCCGGTGTCGTCGAGCTGGCCGAGCAGGTAGTCGAGCGACCACCTGTCGTGCTTGCGCAGCATGGCCGCCGCGACCGTGATCGACACCGGCAGGTAGCCGCACCGGGCGACGAGCCCCGCGACGTCCGCGGACCTCGCCCGCACCCGCGACGACGGGCCGATGAGCCGCTGGAACAGCGCGGAGGCGTCGTCCGCGGGCAACGGCGCCAGCCGCACGTGCTCGGAGATGTCCGGCTCGCCCATCCTGCGGCTCGTGACGATCGCGAAGCAGTCGGGGTTCTCCGGCAGCAACGGCCGGATCTGCTCCGGCGACAGCGCGTTGTCCAGCACCACCAGCGTTTTCGTGCCGTAGAGGTGGGTCTGGTAGACGGTCGCCTTGCGTCCCACCGTGTCCGGGATCTGCTCGGCGGGCACGCCGAGCTCGGTCAGCAGCTGGGTCAGCGCCTCCGAGACCGACAGCGGCGCCACGCCGGGCGTGAAACCGTTGAGCCGCACGAGGAGCTGCCCGTCCGGGAACCGGTGGCGCAGCTGGTGCGCCGACTCCACGGCCAGGCCCGTCTTGCCGACGCCGGGCGGGCCGCTGATCCACACGGCCCGTCGTTCGTCGGATCCCGCCGCGGCCGCCGCGATCGTGGCGAGCTCCTCCGTGCGGCCGGTGAACCCGCCGGGACGCGACGGCAGCGAGCTGCCCGGTTCGCCTCGCCGGGCGCGTTCCGCGAGGTTGCGCAGCACGGTTCCCGGCTCGAGCCCGAGACCGGCGAGTGCGGCGGAGGCGACGTCGAACGCCTTGATCGCGCCCACCCGGTCGCTGCCCGCGATCAGCGCCCGCATCAGCAGTTCCGCGTACTTCTGGTTCTCCGGGGTGGTGCGCACGGCGCGGCGCATGCGGTCGCGCGCGGAGCGGTGGTCGCCGGAGAGCAGTTCCAGTTCGGCGAGGTCGCCGAGCGCGTCGAGGTAGGTCTCGTCCGGCAGGATGACGTCGGCGCCGCCGACCCTGTCGATGTCGATGTCCGCGAGGAAGTCGCCGCGCCACAACGCCACCGCGTCGCGCAGCAGGTCGATGGCCCGGCGCTGGTCGTTGTCCTGCAGGGCCTGCGCCGCCTCGGAGCGCAGGCGCTCGAAGCGCCGCACGTCGACCGCGTCCTCGTCGACCCGCAGCACGTACCCGGTGGCGGTCCGCTCGATCTCCGCGTCGGTGCCGTCGAACGCCTTGCGCAGCTTGTTGATGTACCCGCGCACCAGCGTCCGGCGTTCCGGCTGATCGGGCCAGACGACCTCGGTGATGCGTTCGGGTGACACGGGTCTGTTGGCGTTGAACAGCAGTACGACGAGGATGAAGCGTTGTTGCTGGTCCCCCAACGGTACGGCGGTGTGGTCGTGCCACGCCTCCAGCGGTCCCAGCATCCGAAATTCCACGCCGCCTCCTGGTCTGAAGCTTCCGTCTTGGGGGGAATGTCGCGCAAGGCCCCGTTGGTGTGTCAGCGAATCAGCTTTTTGTCCACGTTTGATCAACGCGATTCCGTAACGGTGCACGTCATGGAACCGGACGTGTTGCCGTGCTACCTGGTGTGCGACGTGTCGTTCTCGATGGGCGACCACCTCGACGAGGTCAACGCGGGCCTGCGCGAGTTCCGCGGTGTGGTGCACGCGGACCGGCGTGCTCCCGCGCAGGTCCTGCTGTGCGTGGTGGTGTTCGCGGACAGTCCGCTCGTGGTGCGTCCGTTGCGGCCCGCGCTCGATCCGGCGACCGATATTCGCCCGCGCCAGGAATCAGGTTCCGACTTCGGTTCCGCGTTCACGTTGCTGCGGACCGTCATAGAGACAGATGTGCGGTTGCTCAAGTCCGAACGCGTGCGGGTGCGGCGCCCGATGGTGTTCTTCGTGTCCGACGGCAGGCCGACCGATCCGGCGTGGCCCGCCGCGCTGGCCAGGCTGACGGCGACCGCCGCGTGCCCGGAGATGATCGCGTTCGGGCTCGGCACCGTCGACCAGCCCACCCTCGGCCGCATCGGCACGTCGCGGGTCTTCCTCGGCGGCGACGGCGTCCGGCTGGGCAACGCGCTGGCCTCTTCGGTCGCGCGGACCGTCCGGCGACCGGAGCACGTGTGACCGATCCACGGCGTGTCCACTTCTCGTCCACACGCCCGCCGCACGCTGCCCGCGCCGCACCGGAGAGGGGAGACCCGAGATGATGACGAACCTGGTCAGGGAGCTGAAGACGCTGCGCAAGGGACGGGGTGTGCACGCGGGCCGGATCGTGGACCGCATCGGCCCGTCGCTCGCCGCCGCCTGCGGGATCACCAGCGCCGACGGGTCGGTGGCCGCGAAGCAGAAGCTCGTCACCCGGCTCACCGAGCTGGTCGAGCAGCTGCCGGAGGACCTGCAGTTCGCGGCGCGCGCGGCGTTCGGCCTGATCCCCGACGTCCGCCAGCCGCTCTACCAGGAACGCGTCACGTGGGTGGCCGCGCGGATCGACCGCGACTCCCGCACCGTGCGGCGTCGTGTGGACGAGGCCGTCGACCAGCTCGCGGAACTGGCCGCGACGACGGCCCCGCGCACCGACGGCAGCTGGCACACCGCGGAGCTGAGCGTCGCCGTCGTGCTCGACCAGGGGCAGCCGGAGGTGATCGAGCGCTACCAGGTCGTGGTCGACCAGGACGGCGTCGAGGCGCTGGACTTCGCCTCGGTCTTCCCGGTGCGCCGCCGCGACGTGGACGTGCACCTGCTCTACGGCGGCACGCTGCGGGACCGCTCCGACGCGGACCGGCCGGGGTTCACGCTCGTGCCCGCCGAGCCGCTGACCCGTGGCGTCACGCACGACTTCGCGTTGCGGTACCGGCTGTCGCACCGCGACGCGATGCACCCGTGCGTGCTGCACGTGCCCGAACGGCCGTGCGAGGTGTTCGACCTGCGGGTGCGCTTCGAACACGACCGCAAGCGTTTGGTGCGGGCGTTCGACGGCGTGCTGCGGTCCGATGCGGAGCCGAACGGCGTGCAGCGGACCGTGGACCGGGCGGGGGAGATCCACCTGCGGTTCCGGCGGCTGCTGCCGGGGCTCGTGTACGGGGCGCGGTGGGGGTCGGCGACGGCGGTGTGCTCGACCCGCAGGGCGTCATGAGCGGCGGGGTTCGTACCAGGTCTCGCCGGCCGGGGCGCCCGCCATGTTCCACGCCCAGGCGCGGGTCGGCGTGATGCGGCTGTAGAGGCCGGGGCCCATCATGCCGACCCGTTCGGCCGGGTCGTCCGCCGTGCCGTAGACGCGGATCGCCCGCGCGACGAACGGGGTGAACGACACCAGGTCGTCCACGACCAGCGACACCTGGCGGCGGCCGGCGGTGATGTTGCGGAACTTGCGGGTGCCCAGGACCTGCTCGCCCACGCCGCCGACCCAGAAGTGCGTGCCGTCGTACTCGAACGCCAGCGGCACCACGTCGGGCCACCCGTCCTCGTTGATCGTGGCCAGGCGGGCGAGGGGCTGTTCGCGCAGGTAGGCGATCTCTTCGTCGGTGAACATGCCCCTATACGAACAGGAACGCGCGCTTTCGACTACTGGTGCGGGTAGAACGGCGGCGGCATGCGGCGCCGTCGGGTGCGGCGCACGAGGAACACGATCAGGACGATCACGCCGATGACGAACAGCACGAACACGACCGCGGCCACGATCAGCCACGTGACGATCGTGCGGCCCACGTCGGCGTCGTCGTCCGCCTTCTCGGTGACCCCTCGCTCACCGAAGGTCGCGCGCAGTTCGTCCTCGGTGTAGTTGCCGTAGATGCCGTTCACGGACACGGACAGCTCGTCGACGTGGCGCGGGTAGGTGTCCCAGACGATCTCGGCGACGTCGTCGGGGACCTTCGTCTCGTCCTGCGCGGTCGCGCTGACGTCCACGCGGTCGACGCCGTTGGTCGAGCTGTGGTTGGTGGAGACGCTGCTGAAGCCCGCGTCCGTCAGGCGGGTCTGCAGGTCGGCGATGTCGCCGAGCACGCCGCAACCCGCCAGCGCGGCGCACAGGAGGACGAACAATGCGAGGCGTCTCATGGATCGAGGTTAGGGAAGGTCCGGCCGGTCCGCTCGCTCTTCCGGCATGCCGGTCGGCTGGAGGCGCAAGCTCCGGGTCTGGCTCGACCCCGGACACGGGCACCAATTGAGACAGCTGGCGGAAGACACCGGCGCCGAACTCGCGTGGGCCACGACGTGGCTGCACCGCGCGAACACCGAGATCGGACCGCGTCTGGGGCTGCCGGAGCTCAAGGTGGTCGAGTTCCATGACGAAACCGGCTGGAAGTACCCCGCGGTGGCGCGCTACGCCTGGGAAAGGCCCCTCGTGTGGTTCGACGACGACTTCGGTCTGCACCCGGCCCGTCGCGATGCGTTCGTCCACAAGCGACGGCACCTGACCACCGCGCTCGTCCACGTCGATCCCGGTACCGGGATCTCGGTACAACATCTGAGCGAAGCTCGGGAAGCATTCGGCCGCAACCCTTAGGACGCCAAGAATTCATGCTTGGAGTCGAGAAGGTCTCAACCGGCGCGGCTGGCTTGACAACGAAAGCGGTCCGAGCCAATCCTCCGCTCGTGCTGAAGCGAGGGAACGTCACCACGAAGATCATTGGTGTCGGTGCGTTGGTGCTGGCGATGGCCGCTTGTGGCGCCCCGCCCGCCAAGGAGACGCCGGCCGGTGCCGCCGGGACCGCCAAGTCGGCGAGTGAGCTCGGCGGCATGGACAAGCTGGTCGAGGCGGCCAAGAAGGAGGGCAAGCTCAACGTCATCGCGCTGCCCCCGGACTGGGCCAACTACGGCGAGATCATCAAGGCCTTCGAGGCCAAGTACGGCATCAAGGTCGACTCGGCCCAGCCGGACGCCTCCAGCCAGGAGGAGATCAACGCCGCGAAGCAGCTCAAGGGCAACGACCGCGCGCCCGACGTGTTCGACCTCGGTCTGAACGTCGCGCTCGCGAACAAGGACCTGTTCGCCCCCTACAAGGTCAGCACCTGGGACGACATCGCCGCGGAGCTCAAGGACGCGGACGGCGCCTACTACGGTGACTACGGCGGCTTCATGTCGATCGGCTACGACGCCGCCAAGGTGCCGGCGCCGGCGAGCGTGAAGGACCTGCTCAAGCCCGAGTACAAGGGCAAGGTCGCGCTGAACGGCGACCCGACGCAGGCGGGCGCCGCGTTCTCCGGCGTCATGATGGCGGCGCTCGGCAACGGCGGTTCCGCCGACGACGTCGCGCCCGGTGTCGAGTTCTTCAAGCAGCTCAAGGCCGCCGGCAACTTCCAGCCGGTCGACCCCTCGCCCGCGACGATCGAGTCGGGCCAGACGCCCGTCGTCATCGACTGGGACTACACCAACGCCGCCCAGACCGAGAAGCTCAAGGGCAAGCTCGACTGGAAGGTCGTCGTCCCGGCAGAGGCCCAGATCGGCGCCTACTACAACCAGGCCATCAGCAAGGACGCCCCGCACCCCGCGGCGGCGCGCCTGTGGCAGGAGTTCCTCTACTCCGACGAGGGCCAGAACCTCTACCTGAAGGGCATGTCCCGCCCGGTCCGCCTCGACAAGATGGGTGACAAGGCGGACAAGGCCGCCAAGGACAAGCTGCCCAAGACCGACGGCAAGCAGGTCTTCCAGACGCAGGCCCAGGCCGACAAGGCCAAGGCCGTCCTGACCGCGACGTGGGCTCAGGCCATCGGATGACCGCGGTCGCTCCCGTAGCGACGACGCCCGGCGGCTCCACTCCTTCTGCCAAGAAGGGTGGGGCCGCCGGTCGGCCATCTGCGGCCGCCTGGCTGGTCGCGGTGCCGTTCCTCGCGTTCGTCGGCATCTTCCTCGTCTACCCCACGGTGCTCGTGCTGGTCGGTGCCTTCCAGGACACCAACGGCGCGTTCACGTTCGAGAACCTCTCGTCGCTGTTCACCGGTGTCGTCTTCGACGCCTTCGTGCGCAGCATCGAGCTCTCCGCGCTCACCGCGGTCATCGGCGCGATCTTCGGAGCGCTGCTCACGTGGGCGATCGCGGTCGGCAACCCGGACGGGATGCTGCGCCGGATCGTCGTCGCGGGTAGCGGTGTGCTCGCCCAGTTCGGTGGCGTGCCGCTGGCGTTCGCGTTCCTCGCGACGGTCGGCTTCGAGGGCCTGGTCACGAAGTTCCTGCGTGACAACGTTGGCATCGACCTGTTCGCCGGCAGCGCGTGGCTGTTCGACCTGCCGGGCCTGGTCCTCGTCTACACGTTCTTCCAGATCCCGCTGATGGTGATCGTGTTCCTGCCCGCGCTCGACGGCCTGCGCCCGCAGTGGCGCGAGGCCAACGCGTCGCTCGGCGGCACGAGCTGGACGTACTGGCGGCACGTCGGCGGCCCGATCCTCACGCCGCCGTTCCTCGGCGCGCTGCTGTTGTTGTTCGCCAACGCCTTCAGCGCGTACGCCACGGCCGCGGCCCTCGTCTCGCAGGGCAGCCCGATCGTGCCGCTGCAGATCCGCGGGTTCCTCACCGGCGAGGTCGTGCTGGGCCAGGAGAACCTCGGCAAGGCGCTCGGCCTCGGCATGGTGATCGTCGTGAGCATCGCGATGGGCGTGAACGTGCTGCTGCAGAAGAGGGTGGCCAAGTGGGTTCGCTAGTGAAGCAGCGCGTCCTGCGCACGATCATCCTGCTGGTCCTCGGCGTCTACTTCCTGCTGCCGTTGGTCGCGATGGCCGAGTTCTCCACGCGGGGGATCGGCGGTTCGCGCAGCCTCGACTCGTGGACGTCCATCGTCGACGACGACGGGCTGATGGAAGCGCTCGTCAACTCGTTGTTGTTGTCGGTGACGTCAGCCGTGCTGATGCTCGTGCTGCTGGTGCCGACCATGGCGTGGATCCGGTTGCGGCTCCCGCAGTTGCAACGGTTCGTGGAGTTCCTCTGCCTGCTGCCGCTGGCGATTCCCGCGATCGTGCTCGTCGTCGGCATGGCGCCGTTGTACGCGTGGGTGAACTACTTCTTCGGCAACTCGGCGCTGACGCTGACGTTCGCGTACACGATCCTCGTGCTGCCGTTCGCCTACCGCGCGATCGACGCCGGTCTCGCCGCGATCGACCTGAAGACGTTGTCCGAGGCCGCGCGCAGCCTCGGTGCCTCGTGGGTCACGGTGCTGTGGAAGATCGTGGTGCCGAACATCCGCGTGGCGCTGATCGGCGCGTCGTTGCTGTCGGTCGCGTTGGTGCTCGGCGAGTTCACCATCGCGTCGTTGCTCAACTTCGACACGTTGCAGGTGCAGGTCAACCTCCTGGGCAAGCGCAACGCGGGCGTGTCCGTCGCGGTGTCGCTGCTGTGCCTGCTGTTCGCGTTCGTTCTCTTGTTCGCACTCTCGTATGTCGGCCAGCGGCGCCGTCAGACCGTGGTCGAGGAGTAATCAGATGGGTCACCTGGAACTCAAGGGGCTGCGCAAGACGTTCGGCGGCAACACCGCGCTGGACGGTCTTGACCTGGAACTGGCCGAGGGCGAGCTCGTGTCGCTGCTCGGCCCGTCGGGCTGCGGCAAGACGACGGCGCTGCGCATCGTGGCGGGCTTCGAGACGTCCGACTCGGGCACGGTCACGGTGGGCGGCAAGGACATCACCGGTGTGCCCGCGAACAAGCGGGACATGGGCATGGTGTTCCAGGCCTACAGCCTGTTCCCGAACATGACCGCGGCGCAGAACGTCGCGTTCGGCCTGAAGATGCGCAAGGCGGACGCTCGGAAAGCCGGCGAGCTGCTGGAGCTGGTCGGGCTCTCGCACCTGGGCGGCCGGTTCCCGCACCAGATGTCGGGCGGTCAGCAGCAGCGCGTCGCGCTGGCACGTGCTTTGGCGATCCAGCCGCGCGTGCTGCTGCTGGACGAGCCGCTGTCCGCATTGGACGCCAAGGTCCGCGTGAACCTGCGCGACGAGATCCGCCGCATCCAGACCGAGCTCGGCATGACGACCCTGTTCGTCACGCACGACCAGGAGGAGGCGCTCGCCGTCTCCGACCGCGTCGGCGTGATGTCGCACGGCCGCCTGGAACAGCTCGACTCGCCGTCCGTCGTCTACCGCGAGCCGAAGACGGCGTTCGTGGCGCAGTTCGTCGGCGTCACCAACTCGGTCGAGGCGAAGGCGGAGGGGCAGACCGTCGTGGTCAACGGGGTCACCGTGGCCGCGACGCACGACCAGCCGTCCGGCAGCGACGTCAGGCTGATCGTCCGCCCGGAGGACATCGGTGTCTCCGCGCACGACGGCGACGCCGGTGGCAAGATCGTGGGCGACGTGCTGACCCAGTCGTTCCTCGGGCCGGTCACGCGGATCTCGGTGAGGGTGGGTGAGCAGGTGCTGCGGATCGACCAGCCCTCCAACACCGCGTCCGCGTACCAGCCGGGCACGCGGGTCGCACTGGACCTCAGCGAATCACGGATCATGGTGGTGCCTGGATGATCAGGAAGCTCCTCGCGCGCGACACGGCGGAGGCCCACCGGGTCGCGACGCCGTTGGAGCTGTTGTTCGACCTGAGCTTCGTGGTGGCGGTCGCCCAGGCCGCCGCCTCGTTGCACCACGCCGTCTCCGAGAACCACGCCGGGGCGGGCGTGCTGGCGTTCTGCATGTCGTTCTTCGCGCTCTGGTTGCCGTGGCTCAACTTCACGTGGTTCGCCAGCGCGTTCGACAACGACGACACGCTGTACCGGGTCATCACGATGGTGCAGATCGCCGGTGTGCTCGTGGTGGCGGCGGGCATTCCCGCCGTCTTCGAGCACCAGGACTACCGGATCGTGGTCGGCGGGTACGTCGTCATCCGGCTCGCGATGGTGGCGCACTGGCTGCGGGCGTCGATGGACAACCCGGACCACCGGGCCTGCACGCGCCGGTACGCCGGTGGCATCGCGTTCATGCAGGTGCTGTGGATCTTGTGGGTGCTGGTGGCGCCGCCCGCGCTGCAGGTGCCGCTGTGGGTCCTGTTCATGATCGGTGAGCTGCTGGTGCCCGCGTGGGCGGAACGCGCGTCGGCCACGACCTGGCACCCGCACCACATCGCCGAACGGCACGGGCTGTTCACGCTGATCGTGCTCGGCGAGTCGATCCTCGCGGCCACCCTGGCGTTCCAGAAGGGCTTCGACAGCGGCGAGAACCTCATCTCGCTGGCGGCCGCGTCGCTGATCATCGTCTTCTCGGTGTGGTGGATCTACTTCGAGGCGCCGGCGCACCTGCACAACCTGAAGAAGGCGTTCCTCTGGGGCTACGCGCACCTGTTCATCCTCGGCGCGATCGCGGCGCTCGGGGCGGGGCTCGCCGCCTCGGTGGACTACGACCTGCACATCTCGCACGCGCCGGGGATGACGGTGGCGGCGTTCACGACGGTGCCGCTGGCCGTGTTCCTCCTGTGCGTCTGGTACGTGCAGGACTGCCCCGGGCAGGACGGGCTCCGCAAGTACCTGCTGCCGATCGGGGCGGCGCTGGTGCTGGCGGCGACGTTCGGGCCCGCGCCGATCCACGTCACGGCGGGGATCACGTTGCTGCTGGTGGTGGCGACCCGGCTGACGCTCGGAGCTCAGCGCGTCGAGGTGTAGTCGCGCAGGGCGGCGGGTGAGGTGGGCAGGCCGTGCCTGTCCATCAGGTTCATGAAGCTCGCGAAGTTCCGCCCCTCGATGAGCCACGTGCCGGGGGAGTCGGCCAGCGCGTCCAGGAGGCGGCGTCGGCGTTCGCCCGGGCCGTCGGGGAACGCCAGGTGGAGCGCCTCGCCCACGACGTGCAGCGCGCTGTAGCCGGAGACGGTGGGGATGCGGGAGAGGATCGTGTCGAACGTCCGGTCCGCGTCCCGTTCCCCTGCCAGCCGCAGCACCCTGGCCGCGTAGGCGGCCAGGTCGCCGTTGAGGAACGGGATCCTGTCGTCCGCGGGCAACGCGGTGGCGGTGATCAGGTCGTCGGCGGAGGCCAGCGCGATCGCGGCGCCCCAGCGGGCGAGCGGGCGCGGGTCGTCGAGCGCCACGGTCGGACGGCCGCCGAGCAGGCCCGTCGCGACCGACGCGGTGGCGGCGAGCACGCCGTCTTCGCCGCCGGTCACCTCCGCGAGCGCGGGCAGGCTTCCGGCCGCGTCCTCGGGGAACCAGGCCAGGGTGTACGCGGCCATGCGGGCGACCGGCGGTTCCCGGGTCAGCAGTTCGCGGAAGACGGGGACGCCGGCCCGGACGGCGTCGTAGACCCGCACCCAGATGTGCAGGTACAGCCGGTGCTGGTCCTCCTCGTCCAGGTCTCCGACGTAGGCGAGGTCCGCCTCGTCCTCGTCGTAGTCGTCGTCGCCGGGGTGAGGTGCGGCGGCCAGCAGGGCGTCGCCGCCGACGGCCTGGGCGCGGTGCCGCGCGACGGGAATCCCTTCCGGCAGCCACATCCCGTCGTAGCCGGTGACGATGCCGCTCAGCAGGGCCAGCAGCTGCGGCTGCTCGGCGCACTCGGGGGCGGTCAGCGCCTGCACCAGGAACGGGACCGCGGCGGCGGTGGCCTCGTAGATCGTGCCCTGGTGGTAGAGGTTGCCGTACATGCCGGACAGGGCTTTCCGGCGCAGCCGTTCGTCCGGCGACACGAGGTCGCGGAGTTGGTCGGGCACGTCGTCGGCGGGTCCGTAGGCGTGTGAGAGCCGCGCCCAGTCCACTCGGTCGAGTCCGGTCAGCACGGACACATCCTGGCAGGCCGGTTTCGCGGCTTCTCTCCTTTCTGACACCGGTGCTGGAATGATCGTCGCCATGACCGGTGTCCGTGAACTCCGCTTGGTCGTCACCGCCGACGACTACGACGAGGCCCTGCGCTTCTACCGCGATGTCCTCGGGCTGGAGCAACGGGCGGCGTTCTCGTCCGACGGCGGGCGGGTCACGATCCTCGAGGCCGGGCGGGCGACGCTGGAGATCACCGACCCGCCGCACGCCGAGTTCATCGACTCCGTCGAGGTCGGCAGCAGGGTCGCGGGGCACATCCGGGTGGCCTTCGAGGTCACCGACTCCGAGGGCACGACCCGGCGGCTCGAGGCGGCAGGCGCCGAGGTGATCGCGGAACCCACGCGCACGCCGTGGAACTCGCTGAACGCGCGGTTGAAGGCTCCCGCCGGGTTGCAGCTGACGTTGTTCCAGGAGCTGGGCGAGTAGATGACGATCTCCGCAGCCGGGTACCGCGACCTCGCGAACCGGGACGTGCTGGCGTGCGCCGTGGTGACGGTCGCCGCGAAGTTACCGATGTCGATGACGCCGCTGATGATGGTGTTCCTGGTGAGGGGACTGCCAGGCGGGTACGTGCTGGCGGCGTCGCTGGTGGCGGTGTACGTGCTGGGCGAGGTGCTCGGCGCGGCGCTGCTCGGGTTGTTCCTCGACCCGTCGCGGATGCGCGGGCAGCTGTCGATCGGGCTGGTCGTCGGGGCGGTGGCGTTCACGACGCTGGCCCTCACGCAGAACGTGACGGTGCTGGCGATCGCGGCGTTCGTGGCCGGTGCCGGGCCCTCGACGACGCCCGGCGGGTTGCGGGCGATGCTGCTCGGGCTGGTGCCGGACGCGTTGGTGCCCAAGGCGATGGGCTTCGACGCCATGATCACGCAGGTGGTGTGGGCGGTGGCGCCCGCGCTCGTCACGGTGCTGGCGCTGAGCGTCGACCACCGGGCGCCCGTGGTGGTGTCCGTGTCGTTGATCGTCGTGGCGGCGTGGCTGGTGTTCATCCTGCCGCGCGGGCACGTCACGTCGCGGTCCGGCACGGCGAAGCCCAGGGTCGTGGCGTCGGCGTGGCCGATCTACCTGGTGAGCGCGGCGGCACTGGCGCAGCTCGCGGTCGCCGAGCTCGTGCTGCCGGCGTTGCTGGAGCACCGGGGGATCGGCATCGGCTGGATCGGGCCGCTGCTCATGGGGTTCGCGGCGTGCAGCGCGCTGGGTGCGGTGCTGTACGGGTTGCGGCCGTGGCCGGGCACGTTCCGCACGCAGGGGCTGGTGCTGCTGGTCATCACGGCGACGTGCGTCGGCGCGCTGGCGTTGTTCCCGAACCTGCCGGGCATCGCGGGCGCGTTGCTCGCGGCCGGGCTGTTCCAGTCGGGCGTGCTGGTGACGCGCAGTCTCGCGTTGCGCGAACGGCTTCCGGTCGGCGCGCACGCGGCCGGGTTCTCGATGATGTACGCGGTGACCGGCGCGGGCTACGGGCTCACGGCCGTCGTCGCCGCGTGGGCGATGGACGCGGGCAACCCCGTGTGGGCGGTTTTCGGTGGTGTCGCGGTGACCCTGGTCCTGACAGCGATCAGCGCGGCTGCCGAACGACGGCAGCCGCGCTGATGCGGGAACTGACTAACCGCGGTAGAAGTTGCCCTGCGTCTGGACGTTGAGCTCGTCCGTGCGGAACAGCTTCGCGATGAACGTGCGCGGGTCGCGCATGTCGATCACGTCGAAGCCGCGGCCCATCTCCGAGGAGTAGATGTAGCCGTTGTACCAGTAGGTCGACCAGGTGCCGCCGCCCCCGCCGTTCGGCATCGGGCCGCGCTCGAAGAAGCCGATCTCACGCGGCTTGGCCGAGTTCGTGAAGTCCCACACCGAGATGCCGCCCTGGTACCAGGACTGCACCATGATGTCCTTGCCGGGCACCGGGATCAGCGAACCGTTGTGCGCGACGCAGTTCTCCGTGTCGGTCTGCATGCGCGGGATCTTGTAGTAGGACTTGAACACCAGCTTGCGATTCTTGCCCTTGCCGACGATGTCGTAGATGCCGTTGGCACCGCGCGTCGGGCCGATCTTCTCGTTGCACGTCGCCGCGCCACCGCCACCGAGCTCGTCGGTGAAGACGACCTTGGTGCCGCTGTTGTTGAACGTGGCGGAGTGCCAGAACGCGAAGTTCTTGTCGTCCTGCACGCGGTTGATCTCGACCAGGTTCTCCCGGTCGGTGATGTCCCACAGGACGCCGTCGCCCATGCAGGCGCCGGCCGCGAGGTCGAGCTGCGGGTACACGGTGATGTCGTGGCAACCCGTGGTGGCCGAGGTGTAGCCGGTCTCGATGTCGCCGCTGCGACCGGGGTTACCGCCGTCCGGGAAGAGGACCGGTGCCTTGAGCAGCGAGGCAGCGGCCGGGTTCTTCACCGGCACCTTGACGATGGAGATCTTGTCGTGCGGCGGCTGGCAGTCCGGGAACGTGGCGCTCGGCGAGTAGGAGGAGACGTAGAGGTAGACGTCCTTCTTGTTCTTGCTCGGCACCATCGTGTGGGTGTGCGAACCGCAGGCGGTCTCGACGGCGGCGACGTAGCGCGGGGCGCTCTTGTTGCTGATGTCGAAGACCTTGATGCCCTCCCACGACTCCTTGATCGTCGCGGGCTGGGAGACGCTGTTGCAGGAGTTGTCGCTGCGCGAGGAGTCGGTCGACAGGAACAGCAGGTTCCCGTACACCGAGATGTCGTTCTGGGAGCCGGGGCAGAGCACCTGGCTCTTGATCGTCGGCTTCCTCGGGTTGCGGACGTCGTAGATGACGAAACCGTCGTAGTTGCCGACGAACGCGTAGTTGTCCTGGAACGCGATGTCGGTCTGCGTCGAGCTGAGCGGAGCCTGCTTGTCCAGGTGGGCGACCGGGACCATGTTGCGGCTGCGGCTGATCTCGTCGACGCCGGGAAGCGCGGCGGAACCCTCCGCCCGTGACTCGAGCTGGGCCTCGCTCAGTCCGGCGCCGTCGGCGGGCAGGTCGGGCTCCGCGTACGCGGGCCCGGTCGCCGTCGACAGCGTCAGCGCGAGCGCCCCCAGAACCGCGAGTGACGCTTTGCGTCGCCGGGTCGTTGCGCGTGAAGACACAGCTTTACCCCCTCTATACGGGTTGGTGGGGGCGAGTATGACCCTTTCGCCTTGCTAAGGGCCAGGTTCTTTCGGAGGGTTCCGCACTCTTTGTCCATTCGTGCGCAAGTGGACAGTCGGCATGGAGTGATTGTCCGGTTTCACCGCGTCACCAGCGGTGCGCCCGCTCGCGAGGCCTGGACCGGCGGGCGGTGGACTGTATTGTCCGAAGCATGCGTTCTGGGGTCCTGGCCGTCATCGCTGCGGCCGCACTGCTCGCCGGCTGCACGTCGTCCGAACCCGCCGCTGCGCCGGTCATCGCGCCGGACACCCCCGGCGGTTCCGCGCCGACCGTCAACCCCTCCGACGTGACGGGCAGGACCCCGCCGCCGCCGAACGACGCCGACCGCGAGTACGTGGCGATGATGATCGCCCACCACGAGCAGGCGATCGCCATGACGAGGTTCGCCCCCGAACGCGCGCAGAACGAGACCCTGAAGGGACTGGCCGACCGGATCAGGTTCAGCCAGGAACCCGAGATCGGCGCCATGAAGCAGTGGCAGCGCACGTTCAACGCCATCGGCACGCACGGCGACCACTCGACGATGCCGGGCATGGCCACCCAGGACCAGCTCACCGCCCTGGGGGCCGCGCGGGGCAAGGACTTCGACCGGATGTTCCTGGAGCTGATGATCAAGCACCACGAGGGTGCGATCAAGATGGCGACCGACGTGCGCGGGGCCGGGAACAACGTCCAGGTCGAGGAGATGGCCGACGACGTGGTCGCCACCCAGGACGACGAGATCAACCGGATGAAGAAGCTGCTGGCCGAGCTCTGAGCGCCGCTATTCGGTGCGTTGCAGGGGAAGGATCATGTCCTCGGCGTGCGTGAAGCGTTCCGGGTCGTTGCCCGTGACGAGGCGTGCGATCGTGCGGTGGCCCTTGTGCGCCTCGCGGAACGCGTCGGAGGCGACCCACGCGCGGAAGGCCTCCTCGGACTCGAACTCGTTGACCGAGACGTACGGCTGGTCGTCCTGGGTCGGCTTGAGGAGCGTGCTGCGCAGCAGGCCGGGGACTCCGGGCAGGTGGGTGCGCATGTTGCCGCGGAAGTAGCGCTCGAACTCCTCGGACATGTCCGGGTTCACGAACATGCGGTTGGTCGCGATGAACATGCAGGCCTCCCTGATACCGACGCTCTGTCGGGAACTATTCCAACTCCCCGTCGGGAAATCAAGCGCGATACGATCCCGATGTGCCGAGGATCAGCGCAGACACCGTTGCCGAGCATCGCGCCAACCGGTTGCGCGCCCTTCTGGACGCCGGTCGGGACATCGTCGCGACCGAGGGAGCGGAGGCGCTGACGCTCGCGTCGCTGGCCAGACGGGTCGGGCTGTCGCGGCCGAGCCTCTACGAGTACTTCCGCTCGCGGGAGGAGCTGGTCGCCGCGATCGTCTCGGACGCGCTGCCGGAGTGGGCGGACAAGCTGGAGGACGCGGTCAACGGCGCGTCGTCGGTGCCCGCGAAGATCGAGGCGTACCTGCGGACCGAGCTCGCGATCATCACCGACGGCAGCCACGGCGCGGTGGTGGCGCTGTCCGCGCACACGTTGCCGGACGCGGCGCGCGAGCAGATCAGGGCCGAGCACGAACGGCTGCTGGCGCCGCTGGTCGGGGTGTTCAAGACCGCCGGGGTGGAACGGGCGCAGCTGCGGGCGATGCTGGTGCACGCCATGGTCGAGGCGACGTCGCGGATGATCACGCCGGGGCGTGGCGAGCACAACGAGGCGGTCATCCGGACGTTGCTCGACCAGGTGGTGCACGGGCTGGACAAGCCCATCAGCTGAACGGCACGACCTCGCCGTGGCGGACGAGCTCGCCGTACCGCGCGGGATCGAGCGGGCTCAGCGCGAGGTCCAGCAACGCCGTCGCGGCCTGGGCCGGGGTCGGCGCGGCGCTGACGTCCCACCACAGCGCGGAGGTCGGCGTGTTGATCATGCCGGGACACGCTGACGCGAGCAGGATTCCCCTGGCCAGGTCGGATTCGCGGCGTTCGCTCGCGAGCACGCGCACGGCGGCGACCTGGCCGATCTTGGACGGGATGTTCACGAAACCCGGCCAGGCACCGGCTTTCGCGCGCCCGTCCTTCACCTCGTCGCGCCACCGGGCGACCTGCGCGTCCAGCTCGTCCAGAGTGGACGGTGCGGTGAACCGCCTGTGCAGCACGGGCGCGAGGGAGTTCAGCGTGCCGAGCGAGCTCGCGACGACGATCAGGCTGCCGTTGTCGTTCAGCAGCGGCGCGAACGCCCAGAGCAGCCTGGTGGTGCCGAAGTTGTTGACCTCGGCGTAGGCGTCGATGATCTCCTCGGGGGCGTCGTCGGGGCCGACGCGCATGACCGCGTTGCCGAACACGACGTCGACGCCGCCGTGGCGTTCTTCCAGCTGTGCGGCCAGTTTCGCGGCTCCGCCGGGGTCGGCGACGTCCAGGAGCTCGCCGCGGACCCTGGCGCCTCCGCCCGGCATCGACTGCACGGCGTCGGTGATCCTGTCGATGTCCCTGCCGGTCAGGTAGACGGTGTCGGCGGGGGTGAGGCGTGCGGCGAGGCCTTCCACCAGGGCGAGTCCGAGGCCCTGGGTGGCCCCGGTGACCAGCGCGATGCTCATGCCTTGGCCAGCAGGTTCTCGGAGTAGGCCCAGAGCCTGGCGGCGGCGTCCGGGTCGAGGGCGTAGCGGGCGACGCCCTGCAGCCGGGGGAGTTCCCCGCGGCGGTCGACGGTCTGCGCCTCGTCGCAGTCGTTGAAGTAGCGGCCACCGATGCCTTCGAGCAGCGGTGAGGTGGCGACCAGGACGGACGTCGCGGCGCCCTGCTCGACGGTCTTGAGCAGTTCGGCGGGCATGGTGCCGCTGCCCTGGCCCTCAGTGTGGCGCTGGAGGTTGGTGAGGATCGCGCCGGGCATGACGGCGTTGGCCGTGATGCCGTCCTCGGCCCATCGGCGCGTGGCTTCGACAGCGAACAGGACGTTCGCGGTCTTGCTCTGGCCGTACGCGCTCCACGGGTCGTACGGGCGGAACGCGTAGTGGATGTCGTCGAACACCACGGGCGAGATCATGTGGCCGGTCGAGGTGAGGGACACGATGCGCGCGTTGCCCGCTGCCTTGAGGGCTTGGTGCAGGTTCGTGGTCAGTGCGAAGTGCCCGAGGTGGTTGGTGGCGAACTGCCACTCCCAGCCCTGCTCGGTGTGCTGCTGTGGGGTGGCCATGACGCCCGCGTTGTTGACGAGGACGTGCAGCGGGCCGGTCCACGCGCTGGTGAACGCCTCGACGGACGCGAGGTCGGTGAGGTCGAGCCTGGCGACGTGGACGTTGCCGCCGATGTCCCGCGCGGTCCTCTCGCCGGCCTCGGTGTCGCGGACGGCCAGGGTGACCTCGGCGCCCCTGGTGGCGAGGGCGCGGGCGGTCTCCACGCCGATGCCGGACGACGCGCCGGTGACCACGGCCCGCCTGCCGGTGAGGTCGATGCCCTCGCTGACCTCGAGTGCCGTACTGCTGAAACCGAACTCTGTCTTCATCACGTCTTCGACGTTAGGCTCCTCGGAGGTATGCGGGTAGCGAGAGTTTGGTATCTAGGACATGCGGATCTGTCATGGCTCTGAGTGACGCGTCGCTGGTCGCGCTGCGGGTGTTCCGCGAGGTGGCCGAGCGGGGCACGCTGACGGCGGCGGCGTCCGCGCTGGGGTACACGCAGTCGGCGGTGTCCCGGCAGGTCGCCGCGCTGGAGAAGGCCGCCGGGGCCCCGTTGCTCGAACGACGCCATGACGGCGTGCGGCTCACGGCGGCCGGTCGGCTCGTGTTGCGGCGTGCGGCCGTGGTGGTCGATCAGGTCGATGCGGGCGCACGGGAGCTTGCCGGGCTGCCGGACGAGGACGCGAGCACCGTCCGGCTGGGATGGTTCGCGACCGGTGGGGCCTGGCTCGTGCCGCAGGCGTTGCTGGCGTTGGGGCGGACGCATCCGTCGATCACGGTCGTCACGCGCGAGGGCAGCTCACCGGCGTTGGTCAGGGCGTTGCGGGCGGGGACGCTGGACGTCGCCGTGATCGCGGCGCAGCCACCGTTCCGCGCGCCGGACGACGAGATCCCGGCGCTGGAGATCGAGACCCTGGCCGAACGCAGTCTGTGCGTCGCGGTGCCGTCCGGGCATCCGCTGGCGCGCAACGACTTCATCGACATCGCCGATCTGCGCGGGCAGCGCTGGATCGCCGGGCCCGGCGACCAGCTGACGATGGGGGTGTGGCCGGGGCTCGACGAACGGCCCGTCGTCGCGCACACCGCGCGGGACTGGCTCGCGAAGCTGCACCTCGTCGCGGCGGGGTTCGGCATCACGACGGCGCCCGCGGCGCTGACGGCCCTGGTGCCCGCCGGGGTGCGGATCATGTCGGTGCGGGGAGGGCCGGCGGAACAGCGGCGGATCCTGCTGGCGCGGCTGCCGGGGCCCGCGCCGGAACCGGTGGTGCGGCTGGCGGGTGCGTTGCGCGCCGTCGCTCTGGAGGATGACGCGCAGCATCAACCGATCGGTTGATCCTGGTCGCGCTCGTTGTTCGATGATCTTCCCGTGGCGTTCTCGGACGCTTGGGGCATGGCAATCATCGAAGTGCGCGACCTGGGCAAGAGGTACGGGCCCCGGGTCGCCGTGGACTCCGTGTCGTTCGAGGTCGCCGAGGGGGAGATCTTCGGCGTGCTCGGGCCGAACGGCGCGGGCAAGACGACGACGGTCGAGTGCGTGGCCGGGCTGAGGACGCCGGACTCGGGGACGGTGTCGGTGCTCGGGCAGGCGCCGGGGGACGTGCGGGCGGCGATCGGTGTGCAGCTGCAGGCCTCCGCGCTGCCGGAGCGGATGCGGGTGCGCGAGGCGTTGGAGCTGTTCTCGTCGTTCTACCCCTCGCCGGTCGACTGGTCCGCTCGGCTCGGGCTGGGTGGGCACCTGCGTGCGGAGTTCGGGCAGCTGTCGGGCGGGTTGAAGCAGCGGTTGTCGATCGCGCTGGCGCTGATCGGGTCGCCGCGGATCGCGATCCTCGACGAGCTGACGACCGGGCTCGACCCGCAGGCGCGGCGGGACACGTGGTCGGTGATCGAGGAGGTGCGGTCGTCCGGGGTGACGGTCGTGCTGGTCACGCACTTCATGGAGGAGGCGGAGCGGCTCTGCGACCGGGTGGCGGTGTTCCGCGACGGCCGGATCGTGGCGCTGGACTCGCCGTCCGCGCTGGTGTCGCGGGTGGACGGTGCGACGCGGGTGCGGTTCGTGCCGTCGGTGGCGCTGGACGTGGCGTTGCTGGAGGCGTTGCCGGAGGTCGCGTCGGTAGCTCTGGTGGGGGAGCAGGTGGTGGTGTCCGGGGCGGATGACCTGGTGCACGCCGTGACCTCGTTCCTGGCACGGCGGTCCGTGGTGGCCCGGCAGCTCCGGGTCGACCAGGTCTCGCTGGATGACGCGTACGTCGAACTCACCGGGGGTCGTGATGTGGAAGATCGTTGAGATCGAGGCTCGGCTGTTCCTGCGGGATCGGCTGAACTCCTTGTTCGCCGTCCTGTTCCCGTCGCTGCTG
Organism: Lentzea sp. CA-135723; assembly: GCF_050936595.1. Lineage (NCBI taxonomy): Bacteria > Bacillati > Actinomycetota > Actinomycetes > Pseudonocardiales > Pseudonocardiaceae > Lentzea > Lentzea sp. CA-135723. The sequence continues at coordinate 996,709 of NZ_JBNJMK010000002.1, forward strand.
TTGCTGGTGCTGGGGGCGATTCCGACGTTGCGGGAGCCTGATCCGAAGTTCGGCGGGCTGCGGTTCATCGACAGCTACATGTCGTCCTTGGTCGTGTTCACGTTGGTGTTCATCGGGTTGCAGAGGTTGCCTGCTGTTGTGGCGACCTATCGGGAGACCGGGGTTCTCCGGCGGTTGTCGACGACGCCCATGCACCCCGGGCGGTTGCTGGTGGGGCAGCTGATCGTGAACTTCGTGGCGACGATCTTGTCGGTGCTCCTCCTTATAGTCGTGGGGTACGTCGTTTTCGGCGTCGACCTGCCTCACCATCCACTCGGCCTGGCGTGTGCCGTGGTGCTGGGAGGCGCGGGCACGTTCGCGCTGGGCCTGGTGATCGCCTCACTGGCACCCACCGCGCGGGCGGCCGGTGGCGTGGCGACGGTGGTGTTCATGCTGCTGATGTTCTTCGGCGGCGTGTACCTGCCGCGGTTCATGCTGCCCTCGGTGATCCAGACGATCGGTTCGTACACGCCTCCCGGTGTGGAGGCACTGCAACAGGCGTGGCTCGGCAGCGCGCCGGACTGGGGGCATCTCGCGATCATGGGGCTCGTGGGCCTAGTGGCGGGTACCGTCGCGGCCAAGACGTTCCGCTGGGAGTAGCTCGTGGACATGGCCGCGTTGGACAGGTGGGAGCGCAGGCTCGTCTCGATCGCCCGCGTGATCCCGTACTTCGTGCTGACGGTGACGACCGTGCTGTACTCGATCTTCACCGAGCAGTCGGCGGCCGAGCGCTGGTTCACCTACGGCGTCGTGGCGTTCGGCTTCGTGTGGATGACGTGGTGGTTCACCCTGCATCCCGCGTGGCACAAGCGCTCCGGCCTCATGGCCGTGTTCATCGGCGGCATGGTCGTGTTCTACGCGGTGCTGGGTCTGCAGGAGCACTGGTTCGGCGCGGTGTCCTACGTGGTCTACGTCTACGCGAGCGAACTGCTGCGCGGCCGCTGGATGTTCATCGTCGTGGCGCTGACGGCCGTGCTGGCGACGCTGTCGTTGTTCGGCGGCTACCCGTGGGACGCGCAGGCGGCGTTCTGGCTGCTGCTGCTCGTCTTCGTCGTGCTCGCGTGCACCTTCACGTACGTGGGCCACGTGACGACGGAACAATCCAGACTGCGCAAGGAACTCCTGGACGAGAACGAGGGCCTGCACGCCCAGCTCCTGGTGCAGGCGCACGAGGCAGGCGTGCAGGACGAACGCCACCGCCTGGCGGGCGAGATCCACGACACCCTCGCCCAGGGCCTGGCCGGCATCATCACGCAACTGTCCGCGGCGTCTGCCGAGGACTGGGAACGCCGCGTGGCCGTGGCGACCGACCTGGCCCGCTCGAACCTGACCGAGGCCCGCCGCTCCGTCCACGCCCTGCGCCCACCGGCCCTCGACTCCGCGGCCCTGCACGAGGCCCTGGACGACGTCGCCAGCGGCTGGTCGACCATCAACGGCGTGCCGGTCTCCGTCACGCTGACCGGAGCCGTGCGCTCCATGCACCCCGAGGTGGAGGTCGCCCTGCTGCGCACGGCCCAGGAGGCGCTGTCGAACGTGGCCAAGCACGCCGCCGCCTCCCGGGTCGGCCTGACCCTGTCGTACATGGAGGACGTGGTGACGTTGGACGTGCGCGACGACGGCGTGGGCTTCGACCTGACGTCGCCGTCCGCGGGCTTCGGCCTGCCGGCGATGCGCCACCGGGTGCACCGCCTGTCCGGCGCGCTCTTCGTGGAGTCGGAGCCGGGGGCGGGGACGGCGATCTCGGCCAGGGTGCCGGCGTGAGGGCAGGCGCGGCGGAGACGCCGGTGGGGGAGATGCGGGCGGGGGAGACGTCGGTGGGGGAGATGTCGGTGGGGCAGACGCCGGCGGGGGAGACGCGGGTTGGTGAGATGCGGGCGGGGTAGACGTGGGTTGCTGAGACGCGGGTGGGCCAGACGCGGGTGGGCCAGACGCGCGTGGGCCAGACGCGGGTGGGGCACCGTTTGGCGGGCGGTTTGCGGGTGGGAGTCGGCTCGGTGGGCGGCGTGCGGTTCGTGAGGCCGACGCCGGGTGGGGTGATGCCGGCGGGAGGTGGCTTGGTGGGTGCGGTGCGGTCCGTTCGGGACGCGGCACGTCCGGCGCGCGGCGGTCTCGGTCTGCCGGCCGGTCTCGGTCGGCGTGCCGGTGTCGGTGTGCCTGGCGGTGTTGGCCTGCGTGCCGGTTTCAGCCCGCCCGCCGGTGTCGACGAGCTTGGCGGCCTGCCCGCCGGTCTTGCCCTGTCCGCCGGCTTCAGCCCGCCCTCCGGCATCGGTCTGCCCTCCGGCATCGGCCTGCCTTCCGGGCTCGGCGGCCTGTGCGAGGTGCCGGCGTGATCCGGCTCGTGATCGTGGACGACCACCCCGTGGTGCGGGACGGGCTGCGCGGCATGCTGGCCGCGGCCGCCGACTTCGAGGTCGTCGGCGAGGCCGCGTCGGGGGACGAGGCCGTCGCCGTGGTGACGGCGGTGTCGCCGGACGTCGTGTTGATGGACCTGCGCATGCCGGGGTCGGACGGGCTGTCCGCCATCGAGCGGTTGCGCGGGCATTCGTGCCGCGTGCTGGTGCTGACCACCTACGACACGGATCGGGACGTGTTGCCCGCCATCAAGGCCGGCGCCACCGGGTACCTGTTGAAGGACACGCCTCGCGACGAGTTGCAGCGGGCCATCCGGGCCGCGCACGCCGGGGAGGCCGTGTTGTCGCCCGCGGTGGCGACGCGGTTGCTGGGGCAGGTGCGGGAGCCCGCGCTGGAGCCGTTGTCCACGCGGGAGCTGGACGTGCTCGGGTTGGTGGCCAAGGGGTCCACGAACCGGGCGGTGGCGGCGGCGTTGTTCATCAGCGAGGCGACGGTGAAGACGCATCTGCTGCACGTCTACGCGAAGCTCGGGGTGTCGGATCGGGCGGCGGCCGTCGCGGTGGCGTACGAGCGCGGGCTGCTGAAGGGCCGGTCGCGCTGAGAAGGATCCGCGGCGGGACCGAATCGGTCCCGCCGCCTGCGGCAACTCCCCCTTGCCGGCGGCATCCCCCCGGTGCCGCTTCCCTCACCCCTCGCGATGTAGGAACTCGCGCCAGTCGCCCAGATACGAGATGTCTCGGATGTCACCCGATTGGAGCAACGGGTCGACCAGGTCGTCGCGCAGGACGGTGGCGAGGGCCGCGCTGCCGTCCTCCAGCTCGATGACGCCGATCTCCAGTTCGGCGGGTTCCGCGGGGACGAGGTGGTCGCGCAGGATCTTCAACGGCAGGTCGTAGAGCTCACCTGCCACCGAGGCCGAGCCCGACTCGTGCATCGCGGGGAACTTCCCCCGCACCGAGAAGTAGCGGTACTTGGCCGCACTGCGCGCCCGGCACACCATCGGGGTGCCCTGGAGCTGCGAGTGCAGCGGTCCGTCCTTCATGCCGCCGCCGTTGAGGAAGATCAGGGCCATGACTCTCCAGGGTTCGGTGGATGGGGGTGGACAGCGCGGTCAGGGGCAGGCCGGTGCCTCCGTGCCGGACGGCGACGAGTTCGGCGGCGATCGACACCGCCGTCTCCGCCGGGCTGCGGCCGCCGAGGTCGAGGCCGACGGGGGAACGCAACCGGGCCAGCGACGCTTCGGGAACATCCTCGGCACGAAGCCTGGCCAGCCGCTCGCGGTGGGTGCGGCGGGAGCCGAGGGCGCCCACGAACGCCAGCGGGCGGGACAGCGCCTCCACCAGGACCGGGATGTCGAACTTCGGGTCGTGGGTCAGCACCACGACAGCGGTGGAGGAGTCGGTGTGGGTGGAGGCGAGATAGCGGTGCGGCCAGTCGACGACGACCGAGTGGGCCGCCGGGAAACGGGCCGCGGTGGCGAACACGGGCCGTGCGTCGCACACGGTCACGTGGTAGCCGAGGAAGCGGCCGATCTCGGCGACGGCGGCGGCGTGGTCGATGGCGCCGAACACCAGCAGGCGCGGCGGGGGCAGCCACGACTCCGTGAACACAGAACCCTCGGCCTCGAAGCGCACCGAAAGCGGAAAGCCGGAGACCGACGCCGACAGGGCCGCGCGCAACGCGGGCGTGTCGCGCTGGACCAGCACGTCGAGCGAACCGCCGCAGGTCAGGCCGACGGCGAACGCCGTGTCGTCGGAGTAGCCGAACGACGCGAGCGCGGGCACCCCCGACGCCAGCACCTGGCAGGCCAGGTCGTAGACCTCTGCCTCCACGCAGCCGCCGGACACGCTGCCGATCACCTCGCCGGACGGTCCCACCGCCATCGCCGCGCCGACCGGGCGGGGCGCGCTGCCCCGCACCGCGACGACGGACGCGACGGCGAACCGGTCCCACGACAGCAAGGTCGGTGCCAGGTCACGCATGGAGGTCCTCCAAGGGGAAGTGGGGCTCGGCCGGATGGCCGCCCGGCCGAGCCCCGCGGTCACTTGCCGCTGATCAGGTCCACCGCGAAGTACACGGCGAACATCAGCGCCAGGCCGGTCATCAGCCAGCCTGGCCAGCGGCCCTTGCAGATGCGCAGCACGACGAACGACACGAGGCCGGCGCCGATGCCGTTGGTGATCGAGTAGGTGAACGGGATGATCGCGATCGTCAGGAACACGGGGATCGTGTAATCCGTTTCCTGCCAAGGGATCCGGCGGATCTGGGTCATCATCAGGCCGCCGATCACCACCAGCGCGGGCGCCGCCGCCTGGGCGGGCACGACCGTCGCGAGCGGCGTGAAGAGCAACGCCACCAGGAAGAGCCCGCCGGTCACCACCGAGGCGAGGCCGGTGCGGGCGCCTTCGCCAACGCCCGCTGCCGACTCCAGGAACACGGTGTTCGGGGCGGACCCCGTGACGCCACCGGCGATCGCGCCGGCGCCGTCGACCATGAGGATCCTGCCCATCCCCTCGACCTTGCCGTCCTTGCGCAGCCCCGCCTCCTCGGCGACGGACGTGATCGTGCCCATCGCGTCGAAGAACCCGGACAGCACCAGCGTGAACAGGAAGATCGTCGCCGCGATCACGCCCGCCGACACGAAGCCGCCGAACAGGTCCACGCGCCCGAACAACCCGAAGTCCGGCGTGCTCACCACCGACGACGGCAGCGAGGGCGTCACGAGACCCCAGCCCTGCACGTCGAACGCGGCGTTCACGCCGATCGCGACGAGCGTGGCCACCACGATGCTGATCAGCACGGCACCGGGCACGCCCCGCGCCATCAGCACGATCATCAGCAGCAGGCCGAGGCAGAAGATCGCGATCGGCCAGCCGCTCAGGTGGCCGTCGACCCCCATCCGCACCGGCACCGTCGAGTGCGCGGCATCCGGCGTGCGGGTCACGAACCCCGCGGAGACCAGTCCCACCAACGCGATGTAGAGACCGATGCCGACGGTGATCGCGATCTTCAACGGCTCCGGGATCGCGTTGATGATCCGCTCGCGGACCCCGGACACGGCCATGATCACGATGCAGACGCCTTCCAGCACCACGAGACCGAAGGCCTGCGCCCACGTCATCTCCGGTGCCATCTGGAAGGCCACCACGCCGTTGACGCCGAGCCCGGCGGCGATGGCGAGCGGAGCGTTGCCGACGAGTCCCATGAGGACGGTCATCACGCCGGCGGCCAGCGCCGTGGCGGTGGTGATCTCGGCGATGGTGAGCTTGGCGCCGGTGATGTCCGCGGACGCGCCGAGGATCAACGGGTTCAGCAGCACGATGTACGACATCGCGACGAACGTCGTGATGCCACCGCGCACTTCACGGCCTAAGGAGCTGCCGCGTTCGGTGATGCGGAAGAACTGATCGAGGGCCGACGCCGATTGTCGGCTCCGCAACTGGGTCATGGAGGACGGCCTTTCCCATGCCGGTGGGCGCGTTCCAACGCCGGAACGCGTTTAAGCAAGTGCAAGCTCCGGTCAGCTAGACAGGCTTGTGGCCGTCAGTAATCGATTCGGGTCGCGAGTGACGTCCACGCTGTGAACGGGGCGTTGTCCTCGCCTGTGGAGACCTGAAGTACCGGGAGTTCCCAGTCGTCACGCGACTTGCTGAACAGCTCGTAGAACTCCCGGTCGTCGAAACCGGCGGCCGCCGCGTCGTGGCGGTCGGCCGCGTAGATCACCTTGTCCACCCGCGCCCACAGCGCGGCGGACAGGCAGAGCGGGCACGGCTCGCACGAGGAGATCAGCGTGCAGCCGGTCAGGCGGAAGTCGCCGAGCACCTGGCAGGCCGCGCGGATCGCGACCACCTCGGCGTGCGCGGTCGGGTCCAAGGTCGGCGTCACCTGGTTCACGCCGGTGGCGATCACCTCACCGTCGCGGACGATCATCGCGCCGAAGGGACCGCCTCCCGAGGCCACGTTCTGGGTGGCCAGGTCGATGGTGGCGAGCAGATGTGCGTTCACAGCAACAAACTCCAAGAGAACTCAGGTACCTGTGAGGTGTTCCGGGCGGACGGGGACGCGGGTGAGCGCCAGGCCGGTCGCCGCGCGGATCGCCGCCACGATCGCCGGGGTCGACGAGATGGTGGGCGGTTCGCCGACGCCGCGGATGCCGTACGGCGCGTGGGGGTCGGCGAGTTCGAGCACGTCGATGCTCATCGGGGGCATGTCGAGCACGGTCGGGATGAGGTAGTCGGTGAACGACGGGTTGCGCACCTTGCCGCCGGAGGTCTGGATCTCCTCCATCACCGCGAGGCCGAGGCCCTGGGCGGACCCGCCCTGGATCTGGCCCACGACGGCCTGCGGGTTCAGCGCCCGGCCCACGTCCTGCGCGCAGTCCAGCGACACCACGCGCACCAATCCGAGGTCGACGTCCACGTCGACCACCGCGCGGTGGGCCGCGAAACCGTACTGGACGTGCGCGTTGCCCTGGCCCGTCTCGGGATCCAACGCCTCGGTCGCGCGGTGCCGCCACTCGGTGGTCTCGTCGATGATCTCGTCACCGATGTCGGAACGACCGTCCAAACGCGACTTCACCAGCGCGCAGGCGGCCTTCACCGCTCCACCGGTCACGTACGTCTGGCGCGACGCCGACGTCGAGCCGCCGTTGCCGATCGTGGTGTCCATCGGCAGCACGGTCACGCGCTCGATGCCGAGCTCTGTGCGCACGATCTGCTGCATGATCGTCACCAGGCCCTGGCCGACCTCGCACGCCGCGGTGTGCACGGCGGCGGCCAGCTCCCCGTTGACCATCGAGACGCGGACCCGCGCGGTCGAGTAGTCGTCGTAGCCCTCGGAGAAGCAGATGTTCTTGATGCCGACGGCATATCCGACGCCCCGCACGACACCCTCGCCGTGCGTGGTGTTCGACACGCCACCGGGAAGTTCGCGGATGTCCGTCGACGTGCCGGCGGGCAACGGCTTGTCCTGCACCAGCTTCAGCAGCTGCGCGACGGGCGCGGCCGAGTCGACCACCTGCCCGGTCGGCATCACGGAACCCTCGGTCATCGCGTTGCGCACCCGCACGTCGACCGGCGACATGCCCAGTGCCTCGGCCAGTTTGTCCATCTGGGACTCGTAGGCGAAACCTGCCTGCACAGCACCGAATCCGCGCATCGCGCCGCACGGCGGGTTGTTCGTGTAGACGCCGTAGCAGTCCACCGTCACGTTGTCGACCTCGTACGGACCGACGCCCAGCGTCGCCGCGTTCGCCACGACCGCGGGCGTGGAGGACGCGTAAGCGCCGCCGTCCAGGTACATCCGGGTGCGGACGTAGACGAGCTTGCCCGTGTGGTCGGCGCCGTGCTCGTAGTACAGCACGGCCGGGTGCCGGTGCACGTGCCCGTAGAACGACTCCTCGCGGTTGTAGACCATCTTCACGGGCTTGCCGGTGTGCAACGCCAGCAGGCACGCGTGCACCTGCATCGACAGGTCCTCACGGCCGCCGAACGCGCCACCGACACCGGACAGCGTCAGCCGCACCTGTTCCTGCGGCAGCCCCAGGGCGGCCGCGATCTGGTCGCGGTCGACGTGCAGCCACTGCGTCGCGATGTAGAGGTCCACCGAACCGTCGGTGGCCGGCACCGCGAGCCCGGACTCCGGCCCGAGGAACGCCTGGTCCTGCATGCCGACCTCGTACCGCCCGGTCACCACGACGTCGGCGGTGACGTCCTGCGAGCCGCGCCGGATCGGCACGTGCCGCACCAGGTTCCCGCCGGGGTGCAACGGCGTGTCGTCGGCCGCGGTCTCCATGTCCACCACGGGTTCGAGCACGTCGTAGGTCACGACGATCTTCTTCATCGCCCGCAGCGCGGTCTCCGGGTGGTCCGCGCCGACCAGCGCGATCGGCTCGCCCTGGTAGCGCACGACGTCCACGGCGAGCACCGGCTGGTCCTTGTGCTCCAGCCCGTACAGGTTGCGGCCGGGCACGTCCTCGTGCGTCAGCACCGCGTACACGCCCGGCACCTTCAGCGCGTCGGTCAGGTCGATCGACGTGATCCGGGCGTACGGGTGAGGTGAACGCAGCGTCGAACCCCAGATCATGTCCTCGTGCCACAGGTCGGACGCGTAGGCGAACTCGCCGCGCACCTTGAGGTTGCCGTCCGGGCGCTGCGGTGACGTGCCGATGCCACCCGACACCGCGGAGGTGAGTTCGGCGGGAGTGAGGGTCATCGCGCTGCCTCCTGGAGCTTCACACTGGCGGCGGTGAGGTCACGCGCCAGGTCGTCGGTCGACGCCGTGAGCAGGACGCCGTCCCGCACCACGACCTCTCCGCCCACGATCAACAGTTTCAACGGCGGGGGAGTGCCGAGCACCAGCGCCGCCACCGGGTCCGCGATGCCCGCGTGGTCCAGGCCGGACAGGTCCCACACCGCGAGGTCGGCGACCTTGCCGGGTTCGACGGACCCCAGCGCGTCGGCGCGGCCCAGCACTTGCGCGCCACCCATCGTGCCCATCCACAACGCCTTGCGGGCGTCCATCGCACCTGGCCCGCCGCGCTGACGTGCCTGGTACAGCGCGGAACGCAGCTCGACGACCAGGCCACCGTCCTCATTGGACGCCGCTCCGTCGACGCCGAGACCGACCGGCGCGCCCGCGTCCAGCAGGTCGCGCACGGGCGCGATCCCGGTGCCCAGCCGCCCGTTGGACGTCGGGCAGTGCGCGGACCCGGTTCCCGTCGCCCCGAGCCGTTTCACCGCGTCGGAGTTGAGGTGCACGGTGTGCGCGAGCCACACGTCCGGCCCGAGCCAGCCGAGCTGCTCGGCGTACTCCGTCGGCGTGCAGCCGTTCTCCGCCTGGCACTGCTCTTCCTCGTCCAGCGTCTCGGCGAGGTGCGTGTGCAGCCGGACGTCGTGCCGCCGCGCCAAGGCAGCCGCGCCGGTCATCAGTTCGCGTGACACCGAGAACGGCGAGCACGGCCCGACGGCGACGCGCACCAGGGCGTCCGGCGCGGTCGAGTGGTAGTCGCCGATGGCCTGCTCGGTCGCGATCAGCGCGGCCTCGGTGTCCTCGACCAGGTTGTCCGGCGGGAGACCTCCGGACGACTGGCCGCGGTCCATCGACCCGCGGATCGCCTCCAGGCGAATGCCGATCCTGCGCCCGGCCGAGACCAGCGCGTCGAACACGTCACCGCCACCGGACGGGAACACGTAGTGGTGGTCGGCGGCGAGCGTGCAGCCCGTCAGCGCCAGCTTCGCGAGGCCCGCCGACGCCGCCGCGTGCGTCACGGTGTCGTCCAGGCCGCGCCACACCGGGTACAGCGTGGTCAGCCACTCGAACAGGGTGGCGTCGGTCGCGAGCCCGCGCGTCGCCCACTGGTAGAGGTGGTGGTGGGTGTTGATCAGGCCGGGCGTGACCAGGCAGGACGACGCGTCGACGTACGTGTGCGACCCGTACGGGCGGGGCGCGGGACCGGCACCGACCGAGGAGATCCGGCCGCCGTCGATCACGACGTGCCCGGACGCGTGCTCGGTCCCAGCCTCGTCCACAGTGGACACAGCGCAGCGGTCGAGGACGATCATCGGCGGGACGCCGCCAGTCGCACGGCGTCCAGGATCTTCTCGTACCCCGTGCAGCGGCACAGGTTCCCGGCGAGCGCCTCGCGGATCTCCGGGTCGGACGGGTTCGGCACGCGGTCCAGCAGGTCGTGCGCCTGCACCACGAGACCGGGCGTGCAGAAGCCGCACTGCACCGCGCCCGCCTCGACGAACGCCTCCTGCACCGGGTCCAGCGAGTCTCCGTCGGCAAGACCTTCGACCGTGCGCACGGAACGGTCCTGCGCCTGCCCTGCGGCGACCAGGCACGCGCACACCGGCACGTCGTCCAGGTACACCGTGCACGAACCGCACTCGCCCTGCTCGCAGGCGTTCTTCGAACCGGGCAGGCCGAGCCGTTCGCGCAGCATGAACAGCAGCGACTCGCCCTCCCACACGTCGTCGGCCTGGCGCTGCTCGCCGTTGACCGTCACGTTCACGCGCATGCCCGCTCCCCGTCCAAGTACTCCTGCCAGGCCCAGCCCAGCGTCCTGCGTGCCATCACTGCCAAGGCGTGCTTGCGGTACGCGGCCGACCCGCGCACGTCGTCGATCGGCGACGCGGCCTGCGAGACCAGCTCGCCGAACTCGCGCTTCACCGAGTCGAGCAACGGCCTGGGGTCGCGGAAGTCCAGCGCCGAGGCCAGGAACTGCTCCGCGTCGACCGCGTGCCGGGGCGTCGGGGCCGCCGAACCCACGGCCGCGCCGACGCGGTTCTCGCCGGGGAACAAGGAGATCCCGAACGAGCACACCGCGATCACCATCGCGTTGCGGGTGCCCACCTTGGAGAACTGCTGCGGTCCAGGAGCAGGCTTGAGGTGCACGGCCGTGATCAGCTCGTCAGGCTCCAGCGCGTTGCGCTTGACGCCCAGGTAGAACTCGGCGGCGGGGATCATCCGGGTGCCGCGCACGGACGCCACCTCGATCACCGCGCCGGACGCCAGCAGCACGGGGTGCGTGTCCCCGGCGGGCGAGGCCGCGCCGAGGTTGCCGCCCACGGTGCCGCGGTTGCGGATCTGCGGCGACCCGACCGTTCGTGCGGCCATCGCGAGCCCGGGCAGCTGCGCGCCCAGCTCGTCGATGATCCGCACGTACGGCACCCCGGCGCCGACCCGCAGGCCCTCGGTCCACTGCTGGAGCTCGGCGATCCTGGTCAGGTCCAGCAGCGCGGACGGCCTGCGGTGGTCGTAGTTCATCTCCACCATGACGTCCGTGCCACCGGCGATCGGCACGGCTTCCGGGCGCTGGGCCTTGAGCTCCAACGCCTCCGCGAGCGTTTCCGGTCGAAGGAAGTCCATCGTCAGCTACCTCGGTAGGTGGAGTAGGCGAACGGCGACAGCAGCAACGGCACGTGGTAGTGCTGCGCCGGGTCGGCGTAGTCGAAGGTGAGCACGACCTCGGGGAAGAACGGCGCCGCCTCCGCCGTGTCGAACACCAGCCGGTACACCCCGGCCGCGAGACCTTCACCCCATCCGGTGATCCGGCCGTCGGCGTTCGTCTCGGCGTTCGCCACCTCGGTCCCGTCGCGCCGTTGCAGCGACACGGCGATGCCGGCGAACGGCCTGCCGCGGGCCGCGTCCAGCACGTGCGTGGAGATCGTCACTCGCCCTCCCATCTGGTTGTGAGCCAGTACACAGAGCGCATGTGTCCCTGAGCTACGGCCGCATTACATGAATCGTCAGGCTCCTACAGAGGGTCGATTTGTGCTTTCCTACAAACACGAATGGACGAAAGTGACCTCTCATGTTGCTACTGCGGACGTTGCTGCAGATGCCGGAACTGCGGCTGAGCCTGCACACCGGTGAGGACCAGCTCGACCGCACGGTCACCCGCGTGTACGGAACGGAGCTGCCCGACCCCAGCCGGTACCTGTCCGGCGGGGAGCTGGTGCTCTCCGGCCTGCTGTGGCACCACGGCCCCGGCGACTCCGAGACGTTCGTCCGCTCGCTCGCCGCGGCCCGCGTGGCCGGGCTCGCCGCGTCCGACACCGGCTACAAGGACCTCCCCGACGACCTGGTCGACGCTTGCGAACGCCACCACGTGCCGTTGCTCGAAGTGCCCGTCGACCTCTCGTTCGCGACCATCACCGAACGCGTGTCGATGGAGCTGGTCGGGCTCTCGCGGCACCGCAGGCTGCTCAACGTCGTCGCGGAGGGCTCCGGCCTGCCCGCGCTGCTGCTCGCCGGCGGCCACGAGCTGAACGCGCCGTGCTGGGTGCTCTCCACGACCGGCCGGGTGGTCGGCGGCGGCGAGCTGCCGGACCGCGTGGCCCTGGTGAAGGAGTTCCTGCAGGCCGACCGGCTGCCGAAGACGGTGCGCGGCATGACGCTGGTGCCCGTCTCCGAACGCGGTGGCAACCGGCTGACGAGCTGGATCCTCGTCGTCGGCGGGTCGGTGCAGCCCGAGGCGGCGGCGGAGCTCGCGTCGCTGGTGGGCCTGGAACGGCTGCGCGAGGCCCAGGGCAGGCAGATCGAGAACCGCACGGCCGCACCGCTGGTCGCCGCCGTGCTGAGCGGCTCGGCGGACGTGGAGTCGCGGCTGGCCGCGGCCGGGCTGGAACGCGCGCGGCTGCGGGTGATCAGTGCCGTCACGTCCGACCAGCGCTGCGACCTCGCCGCCGCCGTGCTGGAGGAGACGCTGCCGCAGGCGCTCGTGACCCCGGTCGGCGACACGGTCTACGCGGTGGCGAAGGCGGACGACGCGCTGCCCGACGACGTGCGCGACGCGATGCGCGTGATGGAACCGGGCCTCGGCTCGTCGCGCGTGCTCGTCGGCATCAGCTCACCGGTCACCTCGCGCGGACTGCGCGGCGCTGCGGAGGAAGCCACGCACGCGCGTCGGCTGGGAGAGCGCCGTGGCGGTCGCACGTGCGTGGTGGCGGGCGAGGAGATCGCACTGCACCAGCTGCTGCTCGCGGGCGTGCCGGAGGAGTTGCGCACGTCGTTGCGCCGCCGCCTGCTCGGCCCGGTGCTGGACTACGACGCCGAGCACGGATCGGACCTGGTCGGCACGCTGAAGGTGTTCCTCGACTGCTCGGGATCGTGGACGGCGGCGGCCGGGCGGCTGCACGTGCACGTCAACACGCTGCGGTACCGGGTGGGACGCGTCGAGGAGCTGCTGGGTGCCGACCTCGCGGAGTTCGAGGCGAGAGTCGACCTCTTCCTCGCCCTTCAGGCGGGCTGACGGCCGTCCGTTGTCAGTCTGACGGCTGATGCCGGCAGAGCCTTCAGGCTGATGCTTCGTCGCAGGGTCTGTTCCTACAGTTCGGCCATGAAGACAGCCGCCTTACTCGTGGGCCTGCTGCTGGCCGGAAGCGCCGGCTGCGCGGCAGCGCCCAGCATCCGCGTGGTGGTGGAGGGAACCGGCACGACCGACCGGCTCACCTACACGTTCCCCGGCGAGGAAGAACGCACGCTGCGCAACCCCGACCTGCCGTTCGAGCGGCGGGGCAAGCGCAAGGGCCGGGTCGTGATCCGGCTGGAGGGCGTGCACGGCGAGCTCACCTGCAAGATCATCGTCAACGGCCGCCAGGTGCGGTCCTCGACCTCGCGGACCGGCGCCGCGCTCACGTGCGATCACTCGATGGCCGTCTGATGAAAGCCCGTGAAAGACCGTAGCTTCAGGTGTTCGGGGAGGTACGGGGATGAAGAACGTCGTGAAGGGCAGTGCGGGGAGCGTCGTGCAGGCGGAGGCCGTGCGGGACGTGCACATCCACCCGTCGCACCGGGAGGTGCCGCCGCCGTTCCAGCTGCCACCGGTGCCGCGGTGCTTCGTGCGCAGGCAGGCCGAGCTGGCGGCACTGCGGCCGGGGGAGCTCGTGGTGCTGAGCGGGCCGGGCGGGGTCGGCAAGACGTCGCTCGCCCTGCGCTGGTCGCAGGACCGGAGGTCGGCGTTCCCGGACGGGCAGCTCTACGCGGATCTCGGGGCGCACTCGCCGGCGGGGCCCGTCGCGCCCGAGGACGTGCTGGAGGGGTTCCTGCACGCGCTCGGCGTCACCGACGTGCCACCGCAGCTCGCCCGCCGTGCCGCGTTGTTCAGGTCCGTCACGGCACGGCGGCGCATCTCGCTGCTGCTCGACGACGCCGTGAGCGTGGCCCAGGTCCGCGCGCTGCTGCCGACGTCGGGCACCGTGATCGTCACCAGCCGGTGGCGGCTCAGCTCGCTCGGCCTGGACGGCGCGCGGTTCGTCGACGTCGCGCCGCTGGGCATCGAGGACTCGGTCGAACTGCTGGAGACCGTGGTGGGCAGGGGAAGGCTCGCGCTGGAGCCGGACGCGGCGCACGAGATCGCGCGGCTGTGCGGCGGACTGCCGATCGCGTTGTCCGTCGTGGGGGCGCGCCTGTCGACGCGGCCGCGCAGGACGTTCCTGCGGGAGGTGGCGGAGTTGCGCGACGACCGGTTGCCCGCGCTGGGCGGCGACACGTCGGTCGGCTCCGTGCTCGACCTGTCCTATGTGGACCTCCCGGAGCGGCAGGCGCGGCTGTACCGCCTGTGCGCCTGGTTGCCCGGCGGCCACTTCGACGTGTCCGTGGCGGCGGCGATGATCGAGGAACCCGAGTACGACGTCGAGGACGCGCTGGAGGACCTCGTCGAGAAGTCGTTGCTGAGCGAGGCGGGCGACGACCGGTTCCGCTACCACGACCTGTTGCGGGTGCACGCGCGGGGAAAGGCGGATCCCGGCAGGGAGGCCGCCGTGCGCAGAGCCGTCGAGTGGTACCTCGCGCGGGCCGTCGAGGCGGATCTCGTCGTGGCCCCCGACCGGGTGCGGACGGGCCCGGCCTACGCGGTGGCGCGCCGGGACGCCTACTCGTCGCCGGAGGAGGCGATGCGGTGGCTGCTCGGCGAACGGGAGAACCTCGTGCGCGCCGTCGAGATCGCCCCGGCCGAACTGCGGTGGCAGCTCTGCGAACCGTTGTGGCAGCTGTTCACCCGGTACCACCTGTACCACGACTGGATCCTGACGCACCGGCTCGGCGTCGCGGCCGCGGGGGAGTGCGGGCAACTCCTCGCCCAGGCGCGACTGCGGACGCGGCTGGCGTTGGCGCTGCTCAACACCGGCGCGACCGACGAGGCCGCGGCGGAGCTGGAACCGGTGCTGGCGCTCGACGATCCACCGAGCAGGTCGACCGCGCTCACCCTGCTCGGCCGGGTGAGCAGGGAGCGCGGCGAGCCGGAACGGGCGCTGGAGCTGTACCGGCAGGCGCTGGCGATGCGCACCCGCGACCGGGGCCGCGGGCAGGCGCGGCGCCGCATCGGCGAGGCGCTCGTCGCCCTGGGCCGGCACGAGGAGGCGGTCGCCGAGCTGGAGCTCGCGGAGTCGTTGCTGACCGACGCCACCGAGCAGGCCCGCGCGCGGACGTTCCTCGCGCGGGCCCACCGGCTCGCCGGTCGCCCTGCACAGGCGAAGGTGCTGCTCGACTCGGCGTTGGCGGGACTGCTCCGCTCACCGGTGCACCTGGCCGACGTGCACCTCGAACTCGCCGAGCTGGCCGACGACCCGCGCCCGCACCGGCTGGCCGCGCTCGCGTGCTACCACGACCAGACCGACCCAGAGGCCGTGCGCGTCCAGGCGTTGCTCGACCAGGACGGCGGTGCACCCGGGGTGGTCCCGCAGCGCCGCGAGGGGTGAGGTGCCCGGCGGGCAGAGCAGCACGTCCGCCAGGCCGGCCGCCGGGGTCCCGGCCCGCGCGACGATCCACCGGTCAGACATGGTGTGCCGCAACGGGTTCCGCGCGCGCCTCGGAAGCGGGCTCCGGCAACCGCAGCAGCCGGTACATCGCGGCCCGCAGCAGCCCGGCCGCCTGGTCGAGCCGTGAGCTGAGCGCCGACGCGATGTCCGGCACGCCGCGGGCGACCAGGTCCGCGAGGCTGCCCGGCCGCACCGGGGCCCTGGTCCCGAGGTCGACGGGCACGCCGACCGCGGCCGCGTACTGGGTGACGCTGCCGTGGTCGCCGAGCACCCGGTCGCTCGCGATCACCGCCGCCCTCCAGCCCTCCTCCGGCGGGATGACGATCAGATCGGGACGATCCGCCAGCCACGCACGCACCTGCCACGGGCCGTGCACCGACCACGTCGTCGGATGGATCACCACCGCCGTGCGGTGCGCGTCCGTCCGATAGAGCTCCGGTCTGCTCCCGAACACCGACTCGGGCCGCCACGTCGAGCTGACCGTCACGAGCACCTCGTCCGGTCCGACGCCCAGCGCCCGCCGGTAGGCCTCCCGGTGCGGCAGGCTCGCCCGCATCCGGTCCAGGCACAGGTCACCGGCGACCACCGCGTGCGGCACGGCCTCCGGGCACGAGCGGGTCAGCGCCCGCAGTTCGTCGTCGTGGCTCAGCACCAGGGCGGCCGCGGTCACCCTGCCGCCGCGCATCAGCTCGTGGCGGTCGAGTCCGTGTCCGTCGAGCCGCCGCGACTTCAACGCTCCTGCGCCGTGCGGCAGCACCAGCACCGGTCCGAGGACGTGCTCGACGTCGCGGCGGCTCGCGGCCAGCACGAGGTCGAACTCCACCCCGGCCGCCTGGTGCCACGGCAACGTGAGCACGCCCTGCCGCTGCAGGAACTCGTGCGTGCCCCAGGAGATCCCCCGCGTGTCCGGCACCGTGCAGACGACCTGTACCCGCCGGTCCGCCTTGAGCAGCTCCAGCACGTCGAACAGCCGCGTGGCCGCGACCACGTGCGGCACGAGCACCAGCACGGTCTGGCACCCCGCCACCGTCACCCGCCGACCGGCCCTGGGACCGACCGGCGCGTCCACCCACACCCCGCTCACGCGGCCGGCACCGCGTCGCCGGCCGTGCAGTCGAACACCGGCGAGGACGTCCGCGGCGACACCGAGGCGTGCCGCGTCATGATCAGCACGACGTCCGCGCTGGTGTCGACGGGCTGGCTGGTGAGCGTGCTCCCGTCGTCCAGCACCAGGTCCGGCACGAACGGGTCGTGGTAGCTGACGACCGCCTCCCGGCTCAGCTCGTTGAGCACCCGCAGCGCCGGCGACTGCCGGACGTTGGCGACGTCGGGCTTGTAGGTCACCCCGAGCACGTGGACGCGCCGCATCGGCACGCCGAGCTCGGACAGCTTCGTCCGCACGCGGTGCAGGG
Source organism: Lentzea sp. CA-135723 (assembly GCF_050936595.1). NCBI lineage: Bacteria > Bacillati > Actinomycetota > Actinomycetes > Pseudonocardiales > Pseudonocardiaceae > Lentzea > Lentzea sp. CA-135723. The sequence continues at coordinate 1,013,774 of NZ_JBNJMK010000002.1, forward strand.
TGTGCGAAGGCATCGAGTCGTTGACCGCGATGGCGGCGTCGACCACCGGCGAGTGCAGGCCGTGCCGCCGCGCGCTGGCGACGAAGAAGCCCGCGGACACCGGGACGCAGTCGCCACCCGCGCCGGGACCCGGCCGGTGCCGCAGGAACCCGAACGGCTTGCTGCCGGCCGCGTCCAGCACCTCGTGCACGTCCACGTCCTGCGCACGGCACAAGCTCGCGAGCTCGTTGGCGAGAGAGATGTTCACCAGACGGAAGGTGTTCTCGAATACCTTCGTGAGCTCCGCGGTCCGCAACGTGCTGACGGTGACGCATTCGCAGGAGAGGCGCCGCAGCAGCGAGGCGGCGCGCACGGTGCACTCCGGGGTCAGGCCGGCGACGACCCTCGGTGCCGCCGCGGGGTTGCCGGGATCCGTGCGCACCGGCGAGTGCGCCAGGTGGAAGCCGGTGCCGGCCCGCAGCCCCGACGCGTTCTCCAGGCGGGGCAGGAGAATCCGCTCGACCGTGCCCGGTTCGCAGGTGCTCTGGACGATCACCAGCGCACCGCGCGGCAGGACCGTGCCGACGCGTTCCACGGCGTCGGCGAGCATGGTCGTGTCGAGCGCGCCGTGCCGGTCGGGCGGGGTCGGCACGCACACGACGTAGCTGTCCGCGGGGACGATCTCGTTGTGCCGCACCGACAACCGGCTCGACCTGACGGCGTCGGCGAGCGCTCCCTCGTCGACGGTGGTGAGACCGCAGCCGGGTGTGCCCGCGGTGATGTGGCCGACGCGGGCGGCACTGGCGTCCACGCCGAGCACCCGCAGACCGGCGGTCGCGGCGGCGACGGCGACGGGCAGACCGGTGAATCCGAGCCCGATTACCACGGTGTCCATATGGCCTCCTCCAGGCGATGTGACACCAGGCTCTGGCGCGGTTCTGTCCGAACCGCTTCCGCCCGAACCGCCTTCCGCTGAACGCGCAGGTGAACCCAGCCCGAATGATCGTCTTCCACTCGCAATGGACTGGATGCGCTTTCCGGGGGCAGTCCGCGATTTGTGGACAATAAGTGACTCGAAACGACAACAAAGCTGGATCGACTCGCGCGATGGCGGCAGACTGCAGAGCGGGAGCAGTGCGCCCGGGGGAGGGGTGGCGCCGGTGGAGATCGCATTCAGGATCCTCGGCCGGACGCGCGTGCGCGTCGACGGCGAGTTCGTCGCGGACTGGGGAAAACCGAAGGCCCGCGCGGTGCTCGCGGTCCTGTTGCTGAACGCGGGCAACGCGATTTCGGTGAACACCATCGCGGAATGGGTGTGGGCGGATCGCCGCCCGGCCAATCTGCACTCGACCGTGCAGACGGCCATTACGAGTGTCCGCGCCGCATTGCAGCGCACGGGTGTGCGGTTCGCGCTGCGCAACGAGGACCGCTCGTACCGGCTCGAGATCGACCCGTCGCTGATCGACCTGCACGTCTTCCGCAAGCTCGTGTACCGGGCCCGCGCCATCGGCGGCACCGACCACCAGGCGGCCTGCGAGCTGGTGGAACAGGCCCTGGAGCTGTGGGGCGACGAGCCGCTGGCCGACCTGGAGGGCGAACTCGCCGCACGCCGGCGCGAGCACCTGGTCCGCAGCTACTACCTGAGCGCGTCGCACGCGTTGCTCTACGGTCTCGGCAAGCTCGGCGAATACGCGCGCATGCTCGACCACCTGGACGAAATCCCGCCGGAACACGATCTGGAAATCCTGCTCGCGAAGCACCGGCTGACCGCGTTGTACGGACTTCGCCGGGCGCAGGAGGCGTTGAGCTATCTGGTGCGGATCCGGCGCCGGATCGTGACGGAGATCGGTGACGGTTCCGAGGCGGAACTGAACTCGTTGCACGAACGGTTGCGGATCCGCCACGAACAGTCCAATGCGACCAGATCCGCCGGGCCGCGTTATTTGCCGCACGACGTCGACGTGTTCGTCGGACGTGAGGACCTGTTGGCGGAGCTGGACTCCCTCGTGGCGCCGGGAAGCGCGCCGCGACTGATCACTCTCGACGGTCAGCCGGGAATGGGCAAGACGGCTCTCGCCGTGCATTGGGCACATCGGGTCCAACGACGTTTTCCGGACGGCTACTGGTTCGCCTCCCACGTGGACGGCGGTGAGGTGGTCGCGGATCTGCTCGTCGCGCTCGGCGTGCCGATCGAACCCATCCAGTCGATGCCCGCGCGCGTCGCCCGGCTGCGCGAGGAGCTGGCGCCGCGCCGCATGCTCGTCGTGCTGGACGACGTCACGGGCGTGGAACCGCTCCTGCCCGCGTTGTCGACGAGCGTCGTGCTCGTCGCGAGCCGGGCGCGGATGAGCGACCTCGTGCTGCGGCACCGGGCGCGGGCGTTCACCGTGCTGCCGCTGGGCAACGAGGAGATCGCCCGCCTGCTGACGACCCTGCTCGGCGATCGCGCCGTCGTGGCACCGGACGTCGTGGCGCACCTCGCGACCCGCGCCGGCGGCATGCCGTTGGTGATGCGGCTGATGGCGGAGCAGATCGCCGCGCAGCCGGACAGGTCGCTGGCCGACCTGGTGCCGATGCTGTCCGACGGCAGGACGCTGTTGTCGTTGCAGGACAACGGCATCCGCGTCCAGTTCGAACTCTCCTACCGCGCGCTGAACCCGGCGCAGGCGCGCCTCTTCCGGTTGTTCGGGCTGCACCCGTCGCACGAGGTCCCGCTGCCCGTCGTCGCGGCACTGGCCGGGCTGCCGGTCGACCAGGCCCGCGTGCTGGCCGACGAGCTGGTGTGGAAGCGGCTCGTGGACACCGTCGACGGCGGCCGCTACCGGACGCACGACCTGCTGCGCGAGTACGCGGCCGACCGCCTGGCGCAGGACGAGCCGGAGCAGGAGCGGGAAGCGGCGGCCGTCCGGCTGATGAGCTGGTACCTGCACACGGTCAACAACGCGGACCGCCTCGTGTTCGGCTACCGCGACGAGGTGCCGATGCTGCCGCTGCCCGACGGCGTGCACCCGGAGGAGTTCGCCGGCGAGGACGACGTCGCGCGGTGGATCGCGAAGGACAAGGCGAGCATCGTCGGCGTCCTGCGCGGCTCACCGCAGCCGGGTTACGTGTGGCGGATCGCGAACGGCGCGGGGGAGCTGTTCGCGCGCTACGGCCACTACGAGGAGGTCGTCGCGGTGATGACCGCGGGAGCCGAGGCGGCGCGGATCAACGGCGACGTCCACGCGGAGACGGACACCAACTCGAACCTGGCGCACTTCTTCATCGAGCGGCACGACTACGCGGCCGCGGAACGGCTCCTCGAACGCGCCCAACGGGTCTTCGGCGACCGCGACGACCCCGAGACGCTCGCCGTGCTGCTGCGCAACAAGGCCGACTGCCTGCGCGGCGCGAGCAACGTCCCGCGCGCCCTCGAGCTGTACCAGGAGGCCCTCGCGCTCGCCGAGGGGTTCGAGGACACCCGGAGCGGAATCCTGCACCGCATGGGCGCCGCCTGCCGCGTGGGAGGCAGGCTCGAGGAAGCGGCCGTCCACCTGGTGCAGGGGCGCCTGATCCGGCAACGCACCGGCGACTACAAGGGCGAGGCGGACTCCCTGGTCGAGCTGTCGTGGCTCGCGAGGGAGAGCGGCGACGACTTCTCCGCGCGCACCAACTGCCACGAGGCCCTCGCTCGGTACACCCAGGCCCACCACCAGCCCGGCCGCGCCGCCGCGATGATCCTGCTCGGCCTCATAGCCAGGGACAACGACGACCCCGCGCTCGCCCTGACCTACGCGACCGACGCGCTGGAGCTCTGCACCGGCCTCGACCGCGAGCTGGAGGCGCGGGCGCACGACCTGCTCGGCCAGCTGGCGTGGAAGGCGGGCGAGCACGACACGTCCATCGAGCACCTCGAACAGGCCTACCGGGCGTTCCGCGACATCGGGGACGACCGCGCCCGGTCGGTGGCGGCGCAGCTCGACGAGCACGTGGCGCAGAGCGGCCCGGTGCTGCCCTCGTCACGGGTGGAGGGCAGCGGCGCCTGGTTCGAGACCGGCCTGCTGGAATAACTTCACCCTTCCGGCGGATCGTCTACCGAACGTGGGTGTTCGGCGGCGTGGCGACCTGGACACCCGACGATCGGGTCGAGATGGTTGGCCGAACCGGTTGCTCCGATGGGTGGCGGTCGCTCTGCGCTACCCCGGTGACGAAGGTCTCCTTGGGCTTGGTGCAAGATCGCGGCCATGCACAAGCGCGCGCTGCTCAGCAGCGCTCTACTAGGAGCGGCAGTGGCCGCTGGAGTACTCGGTAGCACGCAGGCGAACGCTGCGGCTACCGAGCAGGCGGGCGAGCCCGCCGTCCGTGCACTCGTCCCTGAGTGCGGCACGGACTCCATGAAGTGGGGATCGACGCCAGCAGTACTCAACTAGCCAGTGCTTCACCCACGACCTGTCCTGGCGGCAACCGGGACAGGTCGTTTTACATTAGCGCGCCGTTGAGTCGTCAGAGCCGATCTGGTGTCTCAGGTTGGCGTCGAATCAATATCCGCTTTTTCTATAGCGCTCGTGTGTGTCCTTCTGCCGGTGTGACGTGTTGATGATGATGGCACGTCCCATAAGTCGTGAACGACCTTTGCGGTGCTCTAAAACAGCAGGTGAGGCGCCGAAGACCCGAATGGGGGGTCTGAACGGTTGTCCACATGGGTCTCACCCTGAACCCCTCCGCAATTCGTCTAATCTCCGGCTCATGCCGAAGGATTTCCGTGCGACCACGCTCGAGCGCGCGATTGGTCGCAGCCTGGCCACATGGCGCAATGAGCGCGGGTTCAGCCTCACCGAGGCGGGCATGCGCGTGGGGTTCAGCAGCGCGAAACTGTCGACCATGGAGAACGCGGTGCAGCCGTCGGCGCCCGTGGACATCATGGCGCTGGGGTACGTGTACCGCGTGCCGGCCGAGGCGTGGCAGGCCGTGGTGTTGCAGGCCCAGCAGGCCGAGCGCGAGCGGTCTGGGCCGCGCCGCCCCCAGCTGTTCGACCCGGCCGCGGACTTCGCGAACCTGGTGTTCGAGGCGACGTCGTTGCGCGTGTTCACGCTCGACCTCGTGCCGGCCATCTTCCAGCTCGGCGACTACGCGAACGCGGTGACGCGGGTGGACGACCTCGACCGGGACGGGGCGCTCGCCCGCGTGCGCGAGTCGTGGTCCGCCCGGCGGCGCGACAGGGATCCGCTGGAGGTGGAGGCGGTGTTCCCCGAGGCGGTGCTGCGGCAGGTCGTCGGCGGGCCGCGGGTGATGAAGGCGCAGCTGCTGCACCTGATGGAGGTGAGCGAGCAGGCGTCGGTGAGCCTGCGGATCGTGCCGCGCGCGGCGGGGGCGTACCCGGCGATGGGGTCGCCGTTCACGTTGCTCGGGTTCCCGCACCGCCAGCACAGCGACGTCGTGTACTTCGAGTCGGTGCTCAAAGGCGAGTACGTGGAGGACCCGGCGTTGTGCGAGCGGTTCGCGCAGCGGTTCGCCCGGCTGCGCCAGCTCGCGCTCGGGGAGGGGGAGTCGCTGGAGCTCATCGCGGAGGCCGCCGCCGAGATCTGAGACGGGCCCGCCGCTGACCTGTGGAGATGTCGGATTCCTGAGAAAACTCCTGTTCGCCGCCGATCAGGAGAAGGATCTGGGGCGCACCCCAATCCGAGGAGGAGCGGCATGTACCGCAGATTCGGTGTCCTGTTCGCGGCGGTTCTGGGCGTCACGCTCACCGCTGCCGCGCCGGCCACCGCAGGCGCGTCCAAGCACTTTCCGACCGAGTTCTCCCTGCCCAACGGGTGGCAGCCCGAAGGCATCGCGATCAGCGGCACCACGGCGTTCTTCGGGTCGCGGGCCGACGGGTCGATCTACGCGGCCGACCTGCGCACCGGCACGGGCAAGGTGCTGGCCAAGGGGCCCGGCACGCCGTCGCTCGGCATGAAGGTCGATGAGCGCAAACGGCTGTGGGTTGCCGGTGGTGTCGGTGGCGACGCACGGGTCTACGACACGCGGTCCGGCAAGTTGCTGGCCACGTTCCAGTTCGCCACGGCCGACACGTTCGTCAACGACGTGGTGCTGACCGAGAAGTCGGCGTGGTTCACCGACTCGCGCAAGGCGGTGCTCTACGAGGTGCCGCTGAGCCTCAAGCCGCACAGGACCCTGCCGCTCACGGGCGATCTCGTGGTGACGCCGGGCGCGACCAACCTCAACGGCATCGTCACGGGTCTGGACGGCGGTCTGATCGTCGTGCAGAGCAACACCGGAAAGCTGTTCAGGATCGATCCTCGGAGCGGCAAATCCACCGAGATCAATTTGAACGGTCAAACACTCACCAATGGTGACGGTCTGTTGCGTGAGGGGCGGCAGTTGTACGTGGTGCAAAACCGCCTCAACAAAGTCGCGCGCTACACGCTGGGACGGGACGGCGCGACCCTCGCGGCGGAACGCACGGACGCGCGGTTCGACGTGCCGACGACGGTCGCCGCGTTCGGCAAGCGCCTCTACCTGCCGAATGCCCGGTTCAACACGCCGCCGACGCCGGAGACGACCTACACCGTCGTAGCGGTCGAGAGGCCCTAGAACCGCAGCGACAGAACTAGCCCGTACGGGGGTTCTCCAGGGGCAAGAACCCCCGTACCGGGTGTTGCTCCAGTCACTCGACTGGGTAGCCTGCCCACGCATACTGCGTGTGATCGCTGTCATTGGGTAACGAAGATCCCCCGCCGTAACCTAATTACAGCCGAAGGAGTTACTTGAGTAACCCGCAGCGCTAGCCGTGGGCAACCGGAGACCGTGAGAGCGCTGTGAACGAGAAGAGCGGTTACACACCGACCAACTACCGGACCATTCGGTCCCGGCTGGCCGGTGTCGTGGTCGTTCCCAGCGTGGTGCTGCTGGTCATGTGGGCCGTTTTCTCCTCTTACACCCTTTTCGACGGTTTCTACATGCGGTCGGTCGCGGCCGGCGTCAAGGGCGCGGCGATCCCGTCCGTCGAGGCGCTCGCGGGGCTGCAGAAGGAACGTCAGCTGAGCCTCGAGGTCCTCAGCAAGGCCGCCGGCGTCGACGCGGGCGGACTCGGCCGCCAGCACGCCGTCACCGACGAGGCGGTGCGCAAGATGCGGGAGGCGTTCGCGGAGCTCGCGGACAGCGCTCCGCAGGACACCACCGACCGGATCAGCGCGCTCAACTCCGTCCTGGACGAGCTGCCGCAGCAGCGGAAGAACGTCACGTCCGGGTCGGCGAACCCGCAGGCGGTCTACGACTACTACAACAGCCTCCTCGACTCGGGCGTCGCGCTGCTGGCCCGGCAGGCGCGCCTCGTGCCCGACTCGGAGGCGAGCCAGGCCAACGTCCAGGCCGTCACGATCTTCCAGGCCTCCGACTGGCTGTCCCGTGCCGCCACGATCGGTTCGCGCGGGCTGCTCAACGGCAGCTTCACCCCGGCCGAGCGGGTCGAGTTCGCCCGGCTGTCCGGCGCGTACCACGGCAGCCTCGACGCCACGATCCCGTTCGCACTGGAGCAGCCGCGCGCGCAGTACGACGGGCTGCGCGGCAGCACCGAGTACCGGACGCTGGTCGACCTCGAGGGCAAGATCGTCAACGGTGAGCAGGGCGTCACCGACCCGCAGTGGCGCGGGGTGGCCGCGCCGGTGCACGACAACCTCGTCGGGCTCGCCGTCACGCAGGCCCGCAACGCCGCCGACCTCGGCCTCGACAAGGCCGACAGCCGGGTCGCCGCGGTGCTCATCGGCAGCCTGATCGCGTTGCTCGCGGTCGTCGTCGGCATCGTGCTGGCGTTGCGCATCTCGAACCGCCTGGTGTCGCGCGCCCTGGTCACCCGCCTGGCGTCGCTGCGGGAGGACACGCTCCGGCTCGCGCAGGAACGGCTGCCGCACATCGTCGCCCGGCTGCGCGGCGGCGAGCAGGTCGACGTGCACCGCGACATGCCGCCGCTCGACTACGGCAACGACGAGATCGGCCAGGTCGCCGACGCGTTCAACGCCGCCCAGTACACGGCCGTCGCGGCCGCGGTGAAGGAGACGCAGGCACGCGAGGGCGTGAACCGGGTGTTCCTCGACATCGCGCACCGCAACCAGGGCCTCGTGCACCGCCAGCTCAAGATCCTCGACAAGCTCGAACGCGAAGAGGAACACCCCGAGCAGCTCGACTCGCTCTTCCAGCTCGACCACCTGGCGACCCGCGCCCGCCGCAACGCGGAGAACCTGATCATCCTCGCGGGGGAGCAGCCGGGCAGGCAGTGGCGCAAGCCGGTGCGCCTGAGCGACGTGATCCGCTCCGCCGTGGCCGAGACCGAGCAGTACGTCCGGGTGCGGGTCAACCCGGTGCCCGACCGCGCACTGGTGGGCGTGGCGGTCGCCGACACCATCCACCTGCTCGCGGAGCTCGTCGACAACGCGACGGCGTTCTCGTCGCCGCGCTCCGAGGTCGTCATCCACTCCAGCTCGGCGCCGCACGGCCTGGTGATCGAGATCGAGGACCACGGTCTCGGGCTGACCCAGGAGGAACGGCTCCAGGCCAACGCCAAGCTCTCCAACCCGCCCGACTTCGAGACGATGGCGTTCCGGGGCGAGTCCCGCCTCGGCCTGTTCGTCGTCGCGAGGCTCGCCGCACGGCGGGGCATCAAGGTGGAGCTGCGCGACTCGCCGTACGGCGGCACGGTCGCGTTGTGCGTGCTGCCGCCGAACATCGTCGCCCCGCACAGCAAGGCGGGCGACATCACCGAGACCACCCAGATGCCGGTGCGGTCGTTCCACGACCAGCACCACGGCCACGTCGAGGACCACCCGAGCCTTCCGGTGAAGGTGAATCCCGAAGTGCTGGAAGCCGTGAACGCGGGCCTGCACGCGCTCGTAGACCCTGACGTGAACACAATCGCGCCCACGGCCGTGCCCGCAGCATCGGTGGACGACAGGACCCCCGCGGCCCCTCCGGCCCAGGACGGGAAGGCACCCCTTCCCCGCAGGAAGAAGCGGCAGAGCCTCGCGCCGCAGCTCATGCAGCCCTCGGAGGAGCCGCCGCACGCCGAGCCGGTGACCGGCGAACGGTCGGCGGAGCGGACCCGGGACGGATTCGCCGCGTTCCAGCGCGGTACCCGGGACGCTCGGCTGACCGACGACTGGAGATCAGAAGGAGCCCCCTCGTCATGAACAACGCAGCCCAGCACGGCGAACTGAACTGGTTGCTGGAGGACCTGATCCAGCGCGTGGTCGGAGCCCGCCACGCGGTCGTGCTGTCGGCGGACGGACTCCTGCTCGGCCGCTCGGCCGGACTGTCCCGCGACGACTCGGAACACCTGTCCGCGATGGCGTCCGCGTTCCAGTCGCTCGCACGGGGGACCGGCCGCCATTTCGGTGGTGGCGCCGTCCGGCAGACCATCGTGGAGATGGAGCACGCATACTTGTTCGTGACCGCCGCCGGCCACGGAGCCTGCCTGGCCGTGCTGGGTGAGGAGGACGCGGACATGGGCATGATCGCCTACGAGATGAACATGCTGGTCAAGCGCGTCGGCACGTACCTGTCGTCGGCCCCTCGCGCGGAGACCGCGACCGTGCCTTCGGCGCGTGAGTCGCGCTGATGACCGGGCGCGACGACTGGTGGTACGACGAGGCCGCGGGACCGTTGGTGCGGCCTTACGCGATGGTGCGCGGCCGCACTCGGCCGAACGCGCCTGACCTCCACCTCGTCACGCAGGTCCGCTCGTCCGCGTTTGCGTCCGACCAGACGTCGCTGACGGTCGAACATCGCGAGATCATGGCCCTGTGCGCACGCCCGCTCTCGGTCGCCGAGGTCGCCGCCTACCTCGACGTGCCGCTCGTCGTGGTGAAGGTCCTGCTGTCGGACCTCATCGAACGGGGCGACGTGCTCGTGCAGAACTCCTCCCCCAAGGTTCCCGACCGGAATCTCCTGCAGGCCGTACTGGATGGTGTTCGTGGGATCTGACGACCAGCTGACCGTGCCGACCGCGGTCAAGATCGTCATCGCGGGCGGGTTCGGCACCGGCAAGACCACCATGGTCGCGTCGGTGTCCGAGATCCCGCCGCTGCGCACCGAGGAACTGCTCACCGAGGCCGGTGTGCACGTCGACGACCTCGCCGGCATCGAGGGCAAGGACACCACCACCGTCGCCCTGGACTTCGGGCGCATCACCATCAACACCAAGGTGGTGCTGTACCTGTTCGGCACGCCGGGCCAGAACCGGTTCTGGTTCATGTGGGACGAACTGGCGACCGGCGCGATCGGTGCCGTGGTGCTCGTCGACACCCGCCGGCTGGACTCGTCGTTCCCCTCGATCGACTTCTTCGAGCACCGCGGGATCCCGTTCATCGTCGCCGTGAACTGCTTCGACGGGTCGCAGATGTACACGGTGGACGAGGTGCGGCACGCCCTCGACCTGGACGAGGCGATCCCGGTGGTGCTGTGCGACGCGCGGGACCGCGAGTCGTCCAAGGCCGTGCTGGTGGCGTTGATCCAGCACTCGATGAACCGGCTGGCCGCGGTCTAGCGGTCGCTGACGTGGTGCGCGTCCGGGGTGGTGGCGTGCTCGCCTGGGTCGCCCTCGCCGTTCAGCAGCATGAGCATGGCGCTTTCGGTGTTGGTGACGAAGGCGAGGGAGCGGCCGGACTCGCTGGTGAGCCACGTTTCGAGGTGACCGGCGGCGATTCGCGCGCGCAGCAGTTCCGCGATGTCGGTGACCGGGTTGTCGTCGTGCGTCCAGGACTCGGTCATGCGGTCGGCTTGTCGTAGTCGTTCAGGACCCCGGTCATGTGATCAATACAAGCAGAAGGCCCGCTCCGGGGAGCGGGCCTTCTGCTTGGAGCTACTTGGCGTAGTCGTGGAAGCCGCGGCCCGACTTCTTGCCGAGCAGGCCCGCGTCCACCATGCGCAGCAGCAGCGGCGGCGGGGAGAAGAGCGGCTCCTTGAACTCGTCGTACATCGACTCGGCGATGGCCTTGGTGGTGTCGAGGCCGATCAGGTCGGTGAGGCGCAGCGGGCCCATCGGGTGCGCGCAGCCGAGCACCATGCCGTTGTCGATGTCGTCGGCCGAGGCGAAACCGGACTCCAGCATGCGGATCGAGGAGAGCAGGTACGGGATCAGCAGCGCGTTGACCACGAAGCCGGCGCGGTCCTGCGAGCGGATGACCTCCTTGCCCAGCACGCCGCGCACGAACGTCTCCGCGCGGTCCTGGGTGGCGGCGCCGGTCAGCAGCGACGGCACGATCTCGACCAGCTTCAGCACGGGCACCGGGTTGAAGAAGTGCACGCCGATGACGTGTTCGGGCCTGCCCGTGGCCATGCCGAGCTTCATGATCGGGATGGACGACGTGTTGGACGCGAAGATGGCGTCCTCGTCCTTCACGACCTTGTCGAGGGCGGTGAAGACCTCGGTCTTGACCTGCTCGTTCTCGGCGACGGCCTCGACCACGAACTGGCGGTCGGCGAAGTCGCCGATGTCGGTCGTGAACCGGATGCGCGCCAGGGCGCCGTCGCGGTCCTCCTCGCTGAGCTTGCCCGACTTGACGCCCCTGGCGAGCGAGGTGGCGATCCGCCCCTGCGCCGCCTCGGCCGCGCCCGCGTTGACCTCGACGACGATGACGTCGAGACCGGCACGAGCGCTCACCTCGGCGATTCCGGACCCCATGAGGCCGGAACCGACGACTCCTACACGCTGAATGTCACTCACCCGCCCGATCCTGCCATGAGCTGCTCGACCCGAGGTGGTGCTCGTCCTCGAAGGGCAGGTCGAAGCACAGTTCCGGGGAACCGTCGAGTGAGCCGGAAGGCACCGGATCGCCCGAGTCCACGGCGACCTGACGCCACGCGGCCGCTCCCGCGAGATCGTCCGCGGCCACTCGGAGGTCGCTGAGCAGAGAGGCCGTCTCGGCGACCATCGAGTCGACCAGGTCCTCGTCCAGGCCGGCTGCCAACTCGTCGTCGGTTGCCAGGAAGTCGAGCAGTCGTTCGTAGGTCTCGTCGCGCATGGTCACCTCTGCTCCCATCCGTGGAGTGCCAAGCGCAGCCTCGCCCGCGCCTTGTTCAGCTGGGCTGCGACGGTGCCGGGGCTGATCTTGAAGAAGGCGGCGATCTCCTGATAGCTATTCCCCAGGAGGTGCTGGGTGAGGATCGCCCGCATCCGTGGGGGCATGGAGGCCATGGCCCGCTTCAAGTCAGCTCGGAGCTCCGCCGCTTGCAGGCTCTGCGCCGAGTTGACGTCTTCGGCGTCCGCGACGTTGTCAGACGAACGGAGTCGGCGTTCGGCCTGGACAGCTTTCAGGACGAGCCTGATGGCAACCCTGATGACGTAGGCACGCGGGTTTGAGATCTCGTCGTTCTGGCTGGCGCGCTGCCAGACGATCGTGATCGCCGCATCGACTGCTTCTTCGGCTTGGGCGCGGCGGCAACCGAGGACCTGCTTGACCACCACGCGGACCAAGGGATCCCGAACTGCGCGCTTGAACGCGGTGAAGTCCTCGGCGGGCGACGGCTCGTCGGTGGTGGGCAGATCGTATTGGGCGCAGAGCCACGCCGCGTAGTCGACGACAATCGTGGTTCGGGAAGGTACATAGCGCAGTTCTTCGACCAGCCGGAACAACATCGAGCTCTTTCCCCTTCCCGAGTAGGTCAGGAGGTGGTCCGCCGAAGCGTCGTCAGGCACGGCGGCCTCCGGCTTCGGCGGTTGATGCTGCTTCAGCATCACGGGGCATGTTGCTGCTCCTTGATCGCGAAGTGATGTCACCTGAGTAGTGCGCTCAGGAGGCAGCCTTCTTTACTCGGAGATCAGCCACGTTCGCATTCACTTCGAAACGAGGTCGCGGAGCGTCTCCTGCACGGTCGCCTCGTAGTCGCCGACCGGCCGGTAACCCAGCGCCAGCGCGGCAGACGTGTCCAGCACGAACCCCCGGCGCCACGGGTGCAGGCCCGCCTCCGAGTGGTCGAGCAGGATCTCGTGCCACCGGTGACCGAGGGAGCGCGCGATGATCCGCGAGATCTCCAGGCCGTTCGGCGCGTCCGGGTCGGCGGCGTTCAGCACCCGCGCGCCGGGAGCGTCGGCGGCCGTCTCGATCAACGCGGCCAGGTTCGCGGCGGCGGTCGGGTGGTCGACGCCCTCGCCGCGGGCCGCCAGCACGACCACCTTGTGGCCGTCGAGGATCCGGTCGACGAAGTAGGACTCCAGCGGCCGCCGGTTGCCCGGACCGTGCACTTTGGACGGTCGCAGCACGGTGACCGGGAGGCCGCTGTCGAGCAGCGTCCGTTCCGCCGCCACCTTGTTCGGGCCGTAGCCGAAGCGGGTGAACGGGTCCGAGTCGAGCGGCGCCAGGGTCGGCTGGTCCTCGGTCACCGGGCCGTCGAAGCGCGGTGCCTCCTCCGAGTTCGCGTGCCGGCCGCGCGAGTCGACGTACACGGCCTTGGCCGAGATCATCACGACGGAACGGGCCTTGCGCGCCAACGGCAGCAACGTCCGCGCGTCCGCCGCCGAGTAGCAGAGGCAGTCGACCAGCAGGTCGGCGCCATCGCCCATCGCGGAGGCCAACGCCTCCGGATCGGCCCGGTCCACCTCGCTGCCGACCGCGTCCACCGTCCACCCGGACGACCGCAGACGCCGGGCGGCGGCACGGCCGATGAGGCCCGTGCCGCCGAGGATCAACGCTCTTGGCATTCTCCCGACAGTACTCAGATCGAGTCGAGCTCCTTCTCGATCGCGGCCAGTTCCTCCGGCGTGCCCTGGACCTTCGGGCCGGTGAACCACTTCCGCGCGGACACGAGCCACCAGATGCCCGCGAACCCGAGGACGACGAGCACGGCGATCGGCGTGTAGTTGAACGTCTTCGCCGTCACCGGACTGGCCTGCGGCAGCATGAACAGGATCGTGATGAACACGACCCACGTCACCGCGACGATCCCGATGGGCCTGCTCCACTTGCCCAGGTGCCACGGCCCGCGCTGGAACCGCTCGCCCTGCAGCAGTCGCAACAGGGTCGGCAGCACGTACGCGATGTAGAGGCCGATCACCGCGATCGACGTGACCGCCGCGTACGCCGTCGCGTTCCACAGGTACGGCAGGCCGAGCACGAACGCGCCACCGGCCGCGAGCCAGATCGCGTTGGTGGGTGTCCGGGTGCGCTTGTTGATCTTGTGCCACACGCGGGACGCCGGCAGTGCGCCGTCACGCGAGAAGGCGTAGATCATCCGCGAGTTCGCGGTGACCGAGGACATGCCGCAGAACAGCTGCGCGCCGATCGCGATCAGCAGCAACAGCTTGCCGCCGGTCACGCCGAGCGCGTCGATGAAGATCTGCGCCGGGGGCACGCCCGTCGAGCTCGCGATGGCGCCGTCGTAGTCGCGGATCGCGAACGTGATGCCCACCAGCAGCACCCAGCCAGCGATGAGCGACACCACGATCGACATCACGATGCCACGCGGTCCGCTGCGGGCCGCGTCGTGCGTCTCCTCGGTCATGTGCGCCGAGGCGTCGTAGCCGGTGAAGGTGTACTGCGCCAGCAGAAGCCCGAGCATGCCGACGTAGAACGCGGACGACCAGCCGGTGTTGTTGACGAAGTGGGTGAAGACGAACGAGGCGGACTGGTGCTCCGACGGCACGATCACCAGGGCGCCGACGATCACGAGCACGCCGACGATGTGCCACCACACGCTGATGTCGTTGAGCAGCGAGACGAGCTTGACGCCGAACGTGTTGAGCAACCCGTGCAGCACGAGGACGATGCCGAAGATCAGGATCGTGTGCGGGGGAGTGGCCGCGAAGCCGAACTGGAGGTCGAGGAACGCGTTGATGAAGAACGCCGCGCCGAAGTCGATGCCCGCGGTCACCGCGACCTGGCCGAGGAAGTTGAACCAGCCGGTGAACCACGACCACGCGGCGCCGTTGCTCGGTGCGAGCTTCGCCGCCCAGTAGTACAGCCCGCCCGCGGTCGGGAAGCTGGAGCAGACCTCCGCCATCGCGAGGCCGACGAGCAGCGTCATCAGACCGACGAACGGCCAGCCCCACACGATCATCGCGGGGCCACCGGTGTTCATGCCGAAGCCGTACAGCGTCAGGCAGCCGGAGAGGATCGAGATGATCGTGAACGACACCGCGAAGTTGGAGAAGCCGGACATCGTCCGGGAGAGCTCCTGCGCGTAGCCGAGCTCGTGCAGCCGCTGCTCGTCGGCTGACCGTGAGGGGGTGGGGGGACTGTCTGCTTCGTGACTCATCGGCGTCCTCCTCAATTGGACTCCGTCCAGTCCTTTAGACGGTGGTCGAGGGTGGCGCTCGTCACCCGGCGGTGTCAAGATGGTGCCGCCAATGGCTCGCAGACATACCTTTGGAGGAACGCGGAGATGCTGACCGTCGAGGAGTTGCGCGAGGCCGTGGACGCCGGTGAGATCGACACCGTCCTGGTCGCGATCGTGGACATGCAGGGACGCCTGCAGGGCAAGCGTTGTGCCGCGCGGTACTTCCTCGACGACGTCCTCGGGCACTCCGCGGAGGGCTGCAACTACCTGATGGCCGTCGACGTCGAGATGAACCCCGTCAGCGGGTTCGAGATGTCGAGCTGGGAACGCGGGTACGGCGACTTCGTGATGAAGCCGGACGTGGACACCCTGCGGCGCGTGCCGTGGCAGGAGGGCACCGCGCTCGTCATGTGCGACGTCGTCTGGGAGAACGGCGACCCGGTCGTCGCGTCGCCGCGCCAGATCCTGCGCAGGCAGCTCGACCGGCTCGAAGCGCTGGGCCTGGACTGCTACGTCGGCACCGAACTGGAGTTCATCCTCTTCGACGACAGCTACGAGCAGGCTTGGAACGCCGGCTACCGCAACCTCACGCCGTCCAACCAGTACAACGTCGACTACTCCTTGCTCGGCACCGCGCGCGTGGAACCGTTGCTGCGCGCCATCCGCAACGGCATGACGGGTGCGGGCCTGACCGTCGAGTCGGCCAAGGGCGAGTGCAACCCCGGCCAGCACGAGATCGCGTTCAAGTACACGACGGCGTTGCGCACGTGCGACCAGCACGCCATCTACAAGAACGGCTCCAAGGAGATCGCGGCCCAGCAGGGCAAGGCGCTCACGTTCATGGCGAAGTACAACGAACGCGAGGGCAACTCCTGCCACATCCACCTCTCCCTGCGCTCCAAGGAGGGCGAGCCGGTCTTCGCCGAGGGCCACGGCATGTCCGAGCTGATGAAGCACTTCCTGGCAGGGCAGCTGGCCGGGCTGCGCGAGCTCACCTACTTCCTGGCCCCGAACATCAACTCCTACAAGCGTTTCGTGGCGGGCTCGTTCGCGCCGACCGCCGTCGCGTGGGGGCGGGACAACCGCACGTGCGCGCTGCGGGTCGTCGGCCACGGGCAGTCTTTGAGGTTCGAGAACCGGGTACCCGGCGGTGACGTGAACCCGTACCTCGCGGTGGCGGCGCTGATCGCGGCCGGTCTGCACGGCGTGGAGCAGAAGCTGGAGCTGGAGGACGAGTTCGTGGGCAACGCCTACGCGTCCGACCGGCCGACCGTGCCCACGACGTTGAAGGAGGCGGCATCACTGCTGGCGGGCAGCAAGATCGCGCGCGACGCGTTCGGCGAGGACGTCGTCGCCCACTACCTGAACGCGGCCGAGGTCGAGCTGGACGCGTTCGAGGCGGCCGTCACGGACTGGGAGAAGGTACGCGGTTTTGAGCGCCTCTAAGCCACTCATCGGCATCAGCACCTACCTGGAGCGCACGCGCTTCGGGCTCTGGGACGTGGAAGCGGCGGTGCTCTACCGCGGCTACCTCGACTGCGTGGTCAGGGCGGGCGGCAACCCCGTCATGCTGCCGCCGGTCGGCACCTGGAACGCCGAGACGATCGGGTTCCTCGACGGCCTGGTGATCGCGGGCGGCGCGGACATCGACCCCGCCGCCTACGGGGCCGAGAAGCACGAACGCACCGGCCCGCCGAGCCGCGACCGCGACGACGCCGAGCTCGCGCTCGTCGAGGCCGCGCTGAAGCTCGACCTGCCGGTGCTCGGCGTGTGCCGGGGCATGCAGGTGCTCAACGTGGCGCTCGGCGGCACGCTGCACCAGCACATCGAGGGCCACAACGAGGCGCCGGGCGTGTTCGGGCACACCGAGATCACCGTCGCGCCGGACACGGTGCTGCACGGCATTCTCGGCGATCGAACGACCGTTCAGTGCCATCACCACCAGTCGCTGGACCGGGTCGCGGACGGGCTCCGCGTCACCGCGCAGGCTCCCGACGGCACGGTCGAGGCCGTCGAGCTGGAGGGCGCGCGGTTCGTCGTCGGCGTGCAGTCGCACCCGGAGCAGGACATCGAGGACCTGAGGCTGTTCGACGCACTTGTCGACGTGGCAAGGAGAAAAGCGTGACCTTTGACGTCATCAACCCGGCTACCGAGAAGGTCGTGCGGTCCGTGCCGCACACCACGCTCGGCGACACCGACGCGGCGATCGGCCGCGCGCAGAAGGCGTTCGAGACCTGGCGGCACGTGGCCCCCGGCGATCGCGCGCGGCTGCTGCGCGGGTTCGCCGAGGTCGTGGACGCGCACGTCGAGGAACTGGCGTTGCTGGAGGTCGAGAACTCCGGCCACACCATCGGCAACGCGCGGTGGGAGGCGGGCAACGTCCGCGACGTCCTGCAGTACTACTCGGCCGCGCCGGAACGCCAGTTCGGCAAGCAGATCCCGGTCGCGGGCGGCCTCGACGTGACGTTCCACGAACCGCTCGGCGTCGTCGGCGTCATCGTGCCGTGGAACTTCCCGATGCCCATCGCCGGCTGGGGTTTCGCCCCGGCGCTGGCCGCCGGCAACACGGTCGTGCTGAAGCCCGCCGAGGTGACGCCGCTGACCGCGATCAGGCTCGCCGAACTGGCGCTGGAGGCGGGCATCCCGGAGGGCGTCTTCCAGGTGCTGCCGGGCAAGGGCAGCGTCGTCGGCAACCGGTTCGTGACGCATCCGTTGGTGCGCAAGGTCGTCTTCACCGGCTCGACCGAGGTCGGCAAGCAGATCATGGCGGGCTGCGCGAGCCAGGTGAAGCGGGTGACGCTGGAGCTCGGCGGCAAGTCCGCGAACATCGTCTTCGCCGACTCGGACCTGGAGAAGGCCGCCGCCACCGCGCCGTACGGGGTGTTCGACAACGCCGGGCAGGACTGCTGCGCCCGGTCGCGGATCCTCGTGCAGGCCGGCGTCTACGACCGGTTCATGGAACTGCTGGAGCCCGCGGTCAAGGGCGTCAGGGTCGGCGAGCCCGGCGACGAGGCCACCGAGATGGGGCCGCTCATCACCGCGACGCACCTCGACAAGGTCGCGTCTTACGTCCCAGACGACACCCACGTCGCGTTCCGCGGATCGTCGCCGGACGGACCTGGCTTCTGGTTCCCGCCGACGGTTCTCACGCCGCCCGCCGACCACGTGACGGTCACCGAGGAGATCTTCGGCCCGGTCGTTGTGGTGCTGCCGTTCACCGACGAGGCCGACGCGATCAGGATCGCGAACGACTCCGAGTACGGCCTGTCCGGGTCGATCTGGACGAACGACGTCGGCCGCGCGATCCGGGTGTCCCGCGCCGTCGAGGCCGGGAACCTGTCGGTGAACTCGCATTCGTCCGTCCGCTACTGGACCCCGTTCGGCGGCGTGAAGCAGTCGGGGCTCGGCCGTGAGCTCGGACCCGACGCGCTCGACGCGTTCACCGAAGTCAAGAACGTCTTCATCGCTACCTGATCCGGCAAATCTGAGGAGAACAAGAGATGGTGCAGCGACTCGAGGGCCGCGTGGCCGTCGTGACGGGTGGCGGCAGCGGGATCGGACTCGCGACCGCGCGCCGGTTCGCGAGCGAGGGCGCGAAGGTCGTCATCGCGGACCTGGACCCGACGAGCGGCAAGGCGGCCGCGGACGAGGTCGGCGGGCTGTTCGTCCAGGTCGACGTGACCGACGAGGAACAGGTCAAAGCCCTCTTCCAGACCACTGTGGACACTTACGGCAAGCTGGACATCGCGTTCAACAACGCCGGTATCTCGCCGCCCGACGACGACTCGATCCTGACGACGGGCATCGAGGCGTGGGACCGCGTGCAGAAGGTGAACCTCACGTCGGTTTATTTGTGTTGCAAGTACGCCATCCCGCACATGCAGGCCAACGGCAAGGGATCCATCATCAACACGGCGTCGTTCGTGGCGACGATGGGCGCGGCGACGTCGCAGATCTCCTACACCGCCTCGAAGGGCGGCGTGCTCGCCATGTCGCGTGAGCTCGGTGTGCAGTTCGCGCGCGAGGGCATCCGCGTCAACGCCTTGTCTCCCGGCCCGGTGAACACCCCGCTGTTGCAGGAACTGTTCGCGAAGGACCCGGAGCGCGCGGCACGGCGGCTCGTCCACGTACCGCTCGGTAGGTTCGCCGAACCTGAGGAAATCGCCGCAGCGGTCGCGTTTCTGGCCTCCGACGACGCGTCGTTCATGACCGCGTCGAACTTCCTCGTGGACGGCGGCATCGCCGGCGCGTACGTGACACCGCTGTAGAAGATGATGGAGCACGCGCAGGACGCGTTGTTCCGCCCCGTGCGGGCGGGCAACGCGTTCGAGGAGACCGTCGAACGGCTCATGCAGTCCATCCGGCTCGGCGTCGTCGCGCCGGGGGAGCGGCTGCCGTCCGAACGAGACCTGGCCACCCGGCTCGGCGTGAGCCGGGTGACCGTGCGCGAGGCCATCAGGTCGTTGCAGGAGAACCATTACGTAGAGTCCCGAAGGGGGCGCTACGGCGGCACGTTCGTCAACGAGGTGCTGCCGAAGTCCGCACCCGGCAAGGACTTCGGCGACCTGCACGACGTGCTGACGCTGCGCCGCGTGCTGGAGACCGGCGCGGCGGAGACGGCCGCCGGAAGGGCGCTGGGACCGGCCGAACGCAGGGGGTTGCGCGCTCGCCTGGAAGAAGCGTCCACTTCAACGCTCGCCGAATATCGCCGCAAGGACTCGCGACTGCACCTCGCGATCGCCGAGGCCACCGGGTCCGCCGCGCTCACCGCGGCCGTCGCCGAGTCCCGGATGCGGGCCAACGAGCTGCTCGACCACATCCCGCTGCTCGAACCGAACCTCGCGCACTCCAACGCCCAGCACGAGCGCATCATCGCTTCCATTTTGGACGGAGACCCGGCGACGGCCAGGCAGGCGATGGCCGAACACCTCGACGGGACGGCGTCGTTGTTGCGCGGCTTCCTGGTCTGACCGGTCAGACTCCCGCGAACGCAGCAGTGTGGCAGGCTGCCCCTGCGGGTACACAGGACGTGTAAACGTTTACACGTCCAAATGTCCCGTTGTCATGCGAATTCCGCATGGAACAAGGCTTGGCTTGGGTCTTGCGGACAGTTACCGTCCGAATACCTCGGGGGACTTGCAGCGCGAGGAGCTGTTGATGCCAGGGTTGCGCAAGGTGTTTCGCGACGCCATGGGCCGGGTGCACTCACTCCGTGTTCTCTCCGCCGCGGGCATGGTGAGCCTGACGAACATCAAGATGTCCGTGGAGGCGTTGCGAGAGGTCAAGATCTGGGGGCCGAACGTGACGGCGCTCCGGCGTTCCGTCCGGCTGAACCCGGACGGCGTCGCGATCGTCGACGAACGCGGTTCGGTGACGTACCGGCAGCTCGACCGGCGTTCCAACGCGATCGCGCAGGGGCTGCGTTCGCTGGGCGTCCAGCACACGCACATCGTCGCGTTGATGTGCCGCAACCACCGCGGCATGGTCGAGTCGCTGCTGGCGTGCGCGAAGCTCGGCGTGCGGGTGCTGCTGGTCAACACCGGCTTCGCCGCCCCCGTCGTGCTGGACCTGCTGCAACGGGAACGCGCGTCGCTCGTCATCCACGACGAGGAGTTCACGCCGCTGTTCCACCAGCTGCCGCCGTCGATCCCGCGCTGGCTCGCCTGGTCGCGCGACGGGCTGGACCGCCGCACCCCGACGCTGGACCAGCTGGTCGCCAAGGCGCCCCGTGGTGAGCTGGAGCCGCCGCGCGAACCCGGTGTGGTGATCCAGCTGACGTCCGGGACGACCGGTACGCCGAAGGGCACGGCCCGCGAGATCAAGTCGGTGCTGACGGCGTCGGACTTCCTCGACCGCATCCCGATGCGCTCCGGCGAGTCGACGTTCATCGCCGCGCCGATCTTCCACTCGGTCGGCTACTCGCACCTGACCCTGGCGATGTCGCTCGGGTCGCGCGCGGTGCTGCACCGGCGGTTCGACCCGCGCAAGACGCTGTGGTCGGTGCAGGGCCAGCGGTGCACGACGCTGGTGCTGGTGCCGACGATGCTGCAACGGATCATGGAGCTCGACCGGCACGTGCTCGCGTCGTTCGACCTGTCGCACCTGAACGTCGTGTTCTCCTCGGGCGCGCCGATCTCGCCGGACCTCGTCGAACGCACCCAGGCCGTGCTCGGGCCCGTGCTCTACAACCTCTACGGCTCAACGGAAGTCGCCGTCGCCACCGTCGCGACGCCGGAGGACCTCGCGGCCGCGCCGTCCAGCGTCGGCCTGCCGCCGCACAACTGCCTCGTGCGGATCTACGACGACGAGGGCAACCGCATCACGCGTTCGTTCGTGACCGGGCGCATCTACGTGCGCGGCTCGTTGACCGTGGACCTCTACACGGACGGCACGCAGAAGGACTCCATCGACGGTCTCGTGTCGACCGGCGACCTGGGCCACTTCGACCCCAGCGGCCGGCTGTACTTCGACGGCCGCGAGGACGACATGATCGTCTCCGGCGGCGAGAACGTGTACCCCGTCGAGGTCGAGAACCTGCTGATGACGCACTACCGGGTGCGCGACGCGGCGGTGCTCGGCGTGCCCGACGCCGAGTACGGGCAGCGGTTGCGCGCGTTCGTGGTGCCGGTGGCGGGGACGCGGATCGACGTGCGCGAGCTGCGCGAGTTCGTGCGGACCAGGCTGGCGCGGCACAAGGTCCCGCGTGAGGTCGTGGTCGTGCCGCAGCTGCCGCGCAACGCGACCGGCAAGGTCGTGCGGCGGCAGCTGCTCGCGATCCGGCTGGGACCGCATCCCCACTAGTGCTTTTGGGCGGAACGCACGTCACGGCAGAACGAGGGGGACTAATCCGGCCGTGACGCGCGTTCCTGGCTTTGGGGAGCGCACGGCCCGCGTCGGGCGTCGGGGATCGGCAGGACGCGGTGCCGTGCGCTCGGTCGGTCACCGCTCGAAGCGGTCGCCTGGCCGGCCCTCGCCGAAGGGGCCGCGCTGGTCGAAGCCCGGGCCCCGGTTGGAGTCACCGCGATCGGGGCCGCGTTCGCCGCGCTCGTACATCCGCACGTGGCCGGGGCCGCCGCGGTGGTCGCCGCGGTTGGCCGCCACCGCACCCACGATGCCGCCGCCCAGCACCAGGCCGAGGAGGCCGACGGCGACGAGCTGGGTGGCCCGGTGGCCGGCGACTCTCCGCACGCGGCCCGGCCGGCGCGGGGGCAGTGGGGCCGAGGGGAACCCGGCCGCGGCGGGAGGTGGTTCGGCGGCGGTCGCGGCCGGCTGACTCGGGTCCGGC
This sequence comes from Lentzea sp. CA-135723, assembly GCF_050936595.1. NCBI lineage: Bacteria > Bacillati > Actinomycetota > Actinomycetes > Pseudonocardiales > Pseudonocardiaceae > Lentzea > Lentzea sp. CA-135723. The sequence continues at coordinate 1,036,281 of NZ_JBNJMK010000002.1, forward strand.
TGACCGGTCGTGCCGGGTGCGGGCTGCTGGCCCGGTGCGGTGGGCTGCTGGCCTGCTGCGGCCGGTGTTGGTTGCTGGCCCGGCGCGGCCGACGTGGGCTGCTGGCCCGGCGCGGCTGCGGGCTGCTGGCCAGGCGTGGCCGTGGCGTCGGCCGGCAGCGGGGTGGTTGCCTGGTCCGGTGCGGGCTGGGCGGCCCGCGGTGTGTCTCCTGACGGCTCCTGCGGCGGAGGCGTCCGTCCCTGCTCGCTCATGTCCTCAACGATGCGCCGCCCTGCTGAGCTGGGCCTGACAGCCACCTGTTCGTTTCCTGAAGCTCGCCCGGACTTTGCGCGGAGTTCAGGACGGGCCTCGTACCAGCGAAAACGTGCCGCTGGTCGGCGAAGGTCGCGCCGAACAGCTCGTCGTCGAGCTTGCCCGACCACAGGAAGTGCAGGGCCGTGCGCGTGCCGTTGCGGGCGTCGCGGCGCGTGTAGTGGTCGCGCAGGTCGGCGTACAGCAGGCGCAGATCGTCCCGGTTGGACTCGGTGAGGCGAACGGGGCACTTGACGACCAGGTCGGGCATGACGACCAGGGTGCTCGCCCCTGTGGCCGCGTCGCATCCGAAAAACCACTCAGAAGCGTGTGCGTAGGTAAAGCGGTTGCGTGGACCGGCTTCAATCGGGGCATGGAACTCGTACCGCTCCGCAAGGAGTTCGCCCCGGCCATGCTCGCCGGTGGACCGGCGAACGACGAGGTCAACCGGTTCACCGGTACTCACGCGACGTTCGAGCTGGCGGACTACGAGGCCTACATCGAGCGGACCCTGAACGACCCGGACCGCTACACCCGTGCCATCACCGAGGACGGGAGGTTCCTCGGCGAGGTCGTGCTCACGATCAACCCGCACAACAGGTCCGCCGGCGTGCGGATCGCGCTGTGGGACGGGTTCGGCAAGGGCTACGGCACGATCGCTCTGCGGCACGTGCTGGACCACGCGTTCAACGAGCGCGGCCTGCACCGGGTGGACCTCGAGGTGTACGACTTCAACGAGCGGGCCATCCACCTCTACAAGAAGCTGGGCTTCCGCGAGGAGGGCCGGTTGCGCGACGCCCTGCTCTGGGACGGCGTCTTCCACGACGCGATCGTCATGTCCATCTTGAGCACCGATAACATCTGATCCGCACACCATCTTCTTCGATCTAGGAGTCACCGTGTCCGAGTCGCGCCCAGCAGTCGCCCAGAACCCGCCGCGCGTGGTGGTTCCGGCTGGGACGACGGCGGGCACGGCCGTGCGCGAAGCCGGTCTGCCGGGCAAGGGTTCCGACGCGATCGTCGTCGTGAAGGACGCCGAGGGCCACCTGCGCGACCTGTCGTGGACCCCGCAGGTCGACGTCGAGGTCGAGGCCGTCGCCGCCGACACCGAGGACGGCCGCAGCGTCATCCGCCACTCCGCCGCGCACGTGCTGGCGCAGGCCGTGCAGCAGCAGTTCCCCGAGGCCAAGCTCGGCATCGGCCCGCCCGTGAAGGACGGCTTCTACTACGACTTCCAGGTCGAGAAGCCGTTCACGCCAGAGGACCTGCAGGCGCTGGAGAAGCGCATGAAGCAGATCATCAAGTCCTCGCAGCGGTTCTCCCGCCGCGTCGTCGAGTCGATCGACGCCGCGAAGACCGAGCTGGCCTCCGAGCCGTTCAAGCTGGAGCTCGTCGACATCAAGAGCGACGTCGACACCAGCGAGATCATGGAGGTCGGCGGCGGCGAGCTGACGATCTACGACAACCTCGACCCGCGCTCCGGCGACCTCGTCTGGGCCGACCTGTGCCGCGGCCCGCACGTGCCGACCACCAAGCACATCCCGGCGTTCAAGCTCACCCGCGTGGCCGCCGCGTACTGGCGCGGCAACGAGAACAACCCGCAGCTGCAGCGCATCTACGGCACCGCGTGGGAGTCGCAGGAGGCCCAGGACCTGTACCTGGAGCGCCTCGCCGAGGCCGAGCGCCGCGACCACCGCAAGCTGGGTGTCGAGCTCGACCTGTTCTCGTTCCCGGACGAGATCGGCTCCGGCCTCGCGGTGTTCCACCCCAAGGGCGGCATCATCCGCAAGGCGATGGAGGACTACTCCCGCCAGCGGCACACCGAAGAGGGCTACGAGTTCGTCTACTCGCCCCACATCACCAAGGGCAACCTGTTCGAGGTCTCCGGCCACCTCGACTGGTACAAGGACGGCATGTACCCGGCGATGCACCTCGACGCCGAGCTGAACGAGGACGGCACCGTCCGCAAGCCGGGCCAGGACTACTACCTCAAGCCGATGAACTGCCCGTTCCACGACTTGATCTTCAAGTCGCGCGGCCGTTCGTACCGCGAGCTCCCGTTGCGCATGTTCGAGTTCGGCGGCGTCTACCGGTACGAGAAGTCGGGCGTGGTGCACGGCCTGACCCGCGTGCGCGGCATGACGCAGGACGACGCACACATCTTCTGCACCCGCGACCAGGTCCGCGACGAGCTGAAGTCGCTGCTGACGTTCGTGCTGGACCTGCTGCGCGACTACGGCCTCGACGACTTCTACCTGGAGCTCTCGACCAAGAACCCCGAGAAGTACGTGGGCGCGGACGAGATCTGGGACGAGGCGACCGAGACGCTCGCGTCCGTCGCGCAGGAGTCCGGCCTGGAGCTCGTGCCCGACCCCGGTGGCGCCGCGTTCTACGGCCCGAAGATCTCCGTGCAGTGCCGTGACGCGCTCGGCCGCACCTGGCAGATGTCGACCATCCAGCTGGACTTCAACCTGCCGGAGCGCTTCGAGCTGGAGTACACCGGCCCTGACGGCTCGCGCGTGCGCCCGGTCATGATCCACCGCGCCCTGTTCGGCTCGGTGGAGCGCTTCTTCGGCGTGATGACCGAGCACTACGCGGGCGCGTTCCCGGCGTGGCTCGCTCCCGTCCAGGTCATGGGCATCCCGGTCACGTCCGAGAACGCCGACCACCTGTTCGCGGTGCGCGACGTGCTGCGCCGCAAGGGCATCCGGGTCGACGTGGACGCGTCCGACGACCGCATGCAGAAGAAGATCCGCAACCACACCATGCAGAAGGTGCCGTTCATGCTCCTGGCCGGCGCCAAGGACGTGGAGGCGAACGCGGTGTCGTTCCGGTTCCGCGACGGCACGCAGATCAACGGCGTGCCGGTGGAGCGGGCCGTGGAGCAGATCGTGGAGTGGGTCGGCCGTCGCGAGAACGCCTCGCCCACGGCGGAACTGCTCTCGTGACGCCTGAGTACTCCGCTCAGGACGGTGTGGGGGTCCCGGACGCGTTGCAGCGCCTGTGGACCCCGCACCGCCTGTCGTACGTGCAGGGCGCGGGCAAGGCCGCGGGTGACGAGCCCGCAGGCTGCCCGTTCTGCCGGGTGGTCTCGCTGTCCGACGAGGACGGGCTGATCATCGCGCGCGGGGCCGAGGTGTTCGCGCTGCTGAACCTGTACCCGTACAACCCGGGCCACCTGATGGTGCTGCCGTACCGGCACGTGGCCGACTACACCGACCTCTCGTCGTCGGAGGTCGCCGAGCTCGGCGCGTTCACGCAGAAGGCGATGCGGGTCGGGCGGCACGTGGCGGCGCCGCACGGGTTCAACATCGGCATGAACCAGGGCGTCGTCGCCGGCGCCGGGATCGCCGCCCACCTGCACCAGCACGTGGTGCCGCGGTGGGGCGGGGACGCGAACTTCATGCCGGTGATCGGGCACACCAAGGTGCTGCCCCAGCTGCTGGGCGAGACCCGGCAGCTCCTCGCCGACGGCTGGAAGGCCGTCTGACCGTTCCGCGCTCTCGACCGCGATGGCGTCCTTCGGGATGTCGTCGCGGTCTTGTTGTTTTCGGGGTTTTGCGCGCTAAACCTGGCGTTTAGTCGACCTCACTGTGATTGAACCTCGTACTAATTGTTGGACAAAAGAGTGACAAAAAGCACTCACCTTGTCCGGTGCGGACAATTCGCTGAGTTTCCACGTGGCCAGGAATAGCTTTCGGTTACATCTTTCGGGTGCATTTCTTCGGTCGATCGAGACGTAACACCAGCACAGAGCGATTCCAGGTAGGTGAGATCACCCACCTGGAGGTGTCAACTGCGAGTCAAGTCCCCGCCTATGGCCGATCGTCTCACTGTGCGCGAATGGTTACGGTGCGAACATGACCGCACCTGAGCGTTCGCGATTAGCGAGAGAGCGGCTTTCGCGTGAACTACGCCGGTTGCGCACCGAGGCGAAGATGACCGGCACGGCCACCGCCCGTGCCACCGGGATGAGCCAGTCAAAGCTGTCGAAGATCGAGAACGGCATGCTGCTCCCGTCCGTGACGGACGTGGAGCGTCTCGTGGCGGAACTGGCCGCCGCGAGAGAGACGCGCATCGAACTGGTCGAACTCGCCAGGTCGCTGCACGCGGAGGCGGAAACCCGCCGCGTCGTGCTGCACCGAGGAGCGCACCGCCACCAGCAGACGATCACCCGCGTGGAGGCAAGGGCAGCCACTTCGAGGTTCTTCCAGGTCAACCTGGTCCCCTCGCTGCTGCAGTCCGAGTCCTACTTACGGGTCGTGCTGGGGACGATGCCGCATTCGGAGCAGGAGGCCGCGGTAGCCGCCCTGCGCACCCGCCGAGCCCGGATGGACGACCTGGCCAAGCAGTTCGTGTTCGTGCTCTCCGAAAGCGCCCTGCGCTGGCGGATGGGCTCGGCCGACCTGATGGCAGAGCAGGTGGAACACCTGGCCGCCCTGCAACGCCGCCCGAACGTCCGCCTGGGCGTCGTGCCGTGGTCCGTGGACGCGAACATCGTCGCGCTGCACGGCTTCCACATCTACGACGAGCGAGTGGTGACGGTCAGCGTGCTGACCGGCAACGCCACCATCACCGATCCCTTGGACGTGCGGGAGTACCTCGCGCTGTTCGGGCGGCTCGAGAGGCTGGCGGTGCGAGGGGAGGAACTGCAGGCGCTGCTGAAGCGCATCGCCGAAGACCACCGCCGGCTGGGATAGCCCGGAGTGTCGGCCGCCGGCCCGGTGGGAGCTGGCCGCGGCTCGAGTTGTCCGGCCCTGTGGGAGAGGGTCGAGAGTTCCGCCGGCTCGTTTGCTGGGGCCGGTTTGATGTGTTCGGCCCCGTGGGAGCGGGCCGGCCTGAGATATCTGCGAGGGGGTTGGGCGGGCTGACCGCGAGCGCCGCAAGGCGTTCGCCCGGCCCGTCGCCCGTGCCGCGGCCAGACCGCGCGCCCCGTGCCGCGGCCAGACCGCGCGCCGCGTTCCGCGCCTGCCGGAATCGCGGGTGGGCTGCGGTTTCGGAACCGTGGGTGTGAGCGGTCCGTTCGAACCGGGGGCGCGTGAGCGGTCCGATCGGCGAGTGTGGGTGCGTGAGCGGTCCGTTCAAGCCGCTGCCTCCGCCCGCCCGCGCACCACGCCCCGCCACCTCCGCGCGCCCATGCCCGTGCCGCCGCAGCCCGCCCGCCGAGCCCCGCCATTCACCCCTGCCGGCCCGCCCGCACCCGAGCCCCGGACGTCGCGCCTCACCCGCCGAGCCCCGCCATCCCGCGCGTAACCCTGCCGCCTCCGTCCGCGCTTACCGAGCCCTCGCGCGCTCAGCCCGCCACCCACTCCCGCCCGCGTGTCACCCCGGGCCCGCCCGCGCCCGGCCCACCGAGCCCTCGCGTGCTCAGCCGGCCGCCCTCTCCCGCCCGCGTGTCACCCCCGCCGCCCGCGCCCGGCCCACCGAGCCCTTGCGCGCTCAGCGCGCCGCCCTCTCCCGCCCGCGTGTCACCCCCGCCGCCCGCGCCCGGCCCACCGAGCCCTTGCGCGCTCAGCCGGCCGCCCTCTCCCGCCCGCGTGTCACCCCGCCGCCTCCGTCCGCGCCCACCGAGCCCTCGCGCGCTCAGACCGTCACCCTCTCCCGCCCGCTTCACCCCGCCCCGCTCACCCCCGCGCGCGACCCCCGCCCACCCCGCAACCCACCCCCGCAGGCCCGCCCGCGCCCGAGCCCCGGACGTCCCGCCTCACCCGCGAGCCGTGCGTTTCAGCAGTCCAGCTAGGCTGCGACCTGCCATGCTGAACATCTTCGCTCGCGCGTCCGTCTCGCGCGTCACCGATCCGATCGGGGCGTGGCTGCTGGCGCGTGGCCTCACGCCCAACGCCGTGACCGTCGGCGGCACGATCGGCGCCGTCGCCAGCGCTCTGTGGTTCATCCCTCGCGGGCAGCTGTTCCTCGGCTGTGCGCTCGTGACGTTCTTCGTGCTCCTCGACCTCATCGACGGGGCGATGGCGCGCGCTCAGGGGCCCACGCGGTTCGGGGCCGTGCTCGACGCCACCTGCGACCGGATCGCGGACGGGGCGTTGTTCGCGGCGCTCACCTGGTACGCGTTCGACACCGGGAACCGGTGGACCGCGGCGGCCGGGTTCATCTGCCTGGTGGCCTCGCAGGTCATCTCGTACGTCAAGGCGCGGGCCGACGCGTCCGGGCTCAACGCGGACGGTGGGTTGGCCGAGCGCGCCGAGCGGTTCATCGTCGCGTTGGTCGGTGCCGGGGTGCAGGGGCTCGGTGTGCCGTACCTGATGGACATCTCCTTGTGGCTGCTCGCGGCCATGACGGTCGTGACGGTGTTGCAGCGGATCCTGGCGGTCGCGAAGTCCGCCAAGGAGGCGGCGTGAACCTCGCGACGCTCGGGTACGGCGCCGGGTGGCGGTTGATCAGGTTGCTGCCCGAGTCGTGGGCCAGGGGGCTGTTCCGGGCGGGCGCGGACTACGCGGCCAAGAAGAACGGCACGAGCATCCAGCAGCTGCGGAAGAACCTCTGCAGGGTCGTGCCGCAGGCCGGCGAGGAGGAGTTGGACGAGCTCGTCCGGGACTCGCTGCGGTCGTACGCGCGGTACTGGTGCGAGGCGTTCCGGCTGCCTTCGATGGACCTGAAGAAGGCGTACGAGAAGTGCGACTCGCAGGTGTCGGGGGTGGAGAACCTCGACGCCGCGATCAGGAACGGCACCGGCGCGGTGGTGGCCCTGCCGCACAGCGGCAACTGGGACATGGCCGGCATGTGGCTCGTCGGGCACTCCGGCACGTTCACGACGGTGGCCGAACGGCTCAAGCCCGAGTCCCTGTACCGGAAGTTCGTGGAGTTCCGCGAGACGCTCGGCTTCGAGGTGCTGCCGCTCAGCGGTGGCGACCGTCCACCCGCGACGGTGCTCGCCGAACGCCTGCGCGACAACAAGGTCGTGTGCCTGCTGGCAGACAGGGACCTGACGTCGTCGGGCGTGCCCGTGACGTTCTTCGGCGAGCAGACGTTGATGCCCGCCGGTCCGGCGCACCTCGCGGCCACGACGGGGGCGGCGCTGCTGCCGGTCGGGTGCTGGTTCACCGACGACGGCTGGCACTTCCGCATCCACCCGCCGATCAAGGTCAGCACGGTGCAGGCCGCCACGCAGGCGATCGCCGACGTGTTCGCCGCCGACATCGCCGCGCACCCCGCCGACTGGCACATGCTGCAGCAGCTCTGGCTCGCCGACCTGCCGGAGAAGCGCCGCGCGGCGCTCGCCAGGAGGCTCGCCCGGTGAAGGTCGGGATCGTCTGCCCGTACTCCTTCGACGTGCCCGGGGGAGTCCAGGCGCACGTCGTCGACCTCGCGCGCGCCCTGATCGGCCTCGGCCACACCGTCAACGTCCTCGCGCCCGCCGACGACGACCACGAGCTGCCGCCGTTCGTCACGTCCGCGGGCCGCGCGGTCGGCATCCCGTACAACGGGTCGGTGGCGCGCCTGAGCTTCGGGCCCGTCTCGTACGCGCGGGTGCGGCGCTGGATCGACGAGCACCAGTTCGACGTCCTGCACCTGCACGAACCGACGGCGCCGTCGCTGTCGATGCTCGCGCTGATGGTCGCGGACGGCCCGATCGTCGCCACCTTCCACACCTCGACGCCGCGCTCCAAGATGCTGTCGGCGTTCCAGGGCGTGCTCCAGCCGTTCCTGGAGAAGGTCACCGCCCGCATCGCCGTGTCGGCACTGGCGAGGCGCGTGCAGGTCGAGCACCTCGGCGGTGACGCGGTGGAGATCCCGAACGGCGTCGACGTCGACTTCTTCGCCTCCGCGTCCACTGTGGACGGCTACCCGAAACCGGGCGGCACCATCGGTTTCGTCGGCCGCTACGACGAACCGCGCAAGGGAATGCCGGTGCTGTGGGAGGCGTTCGGCCTGATCGCCGACGAGTTCCCGGATCTGCGCCTGCTCGTCGTGGGCCGCGGCGAGAACCCGTTCGAGGGCCGCTTCGCCGACCGCGTCGACCTGCTCGGCCAGGTGAGCGACGAGGACAAGGCCCGGATGCTGCGCTCGGTCGACGTCTACGTCGCCCCGAACACCGGCGGCGAGTCGTTCGGCATCATCCTCACCGAGGCCATGTCCGCGGGCACCGCCGTGGTGGCGTCGGACCTCGACGCCTTCCGCCGCGTGCTCGACGACGGCAAGGCGGGCGTGCTGTTCCCGGTCGGCGACGCCCACGCCCTCGCCGACGCCCTGCGTTCCGTGCTGCACGACTCGGCCCTGCGCGCCGAGTACGTCTCCGTTGCGTCCCAACGGGTTCAGGCCTTCGACTGGTCCGTGGTGGCGAGCCAGGTCCTGCGCGTCTACGAGACCGCCATCGCCGCCGACCCGCGCCGGGTGAGCGAGGCATGACCACCGCGCTCGTCGTGGTACTGGCAGCACTGCTGCTCGCCACCTGGATCCTGCGCATCGCGAACCGCTTGGACCGCCTCCACGTTCGCACCGACGCCGCCTGGGCCGCGGTCGACGCCGCGCTGGCCCGCCGGGCCGTGGTCGTCCGCGCTCTCCTCGACCCGGCGCTCTCCGCCGCGGCCTCCAGGGCCGAGGCGGCTGGCCGCGCCGACCGCGAACAGGCCGAGAACGAGCTCTCCGCCCTCCTCGGAGCCCTGGACCGCTCGAAACTGGCCCCGGCACTGGCTTTCGAGCTCGCCGACGCCGAGGAACGGGTCGTCCTCGCCCGCCGCGTCCACAACGACGCCGTCCGCGACACGCTGCTGCAACGCCGCCGCCGCGTCGTCCGCTGGCTCCGCCTGGCCGGCACCGCCCCGCAACCGTCGTACTTCGAGATCGCCGAGCCCGCAGCCCCGTCCGACGCGGTGATGCTCAAGCCCCGCCCGTCCGCCCGCGTGGTGCTGACCGACAACGAGGGCAGGGTCCTGCTGTTCCAGGGCTTCGACCCGGCCCGCCCGCAGGAGTCGTTCTGGTTCACGGTCGGCGGCGGCGTCGAGGACGGCGAGGAACTCCGCGAAACGGCCCTGCGCGAGGCCTTCGAGGAAACCGGTCTCAAGCTCAGGACCGAGGACCTCGTGGGCCCGGTCTGGCGCCGCCGCGCGGTGTTCAGCTTCGACGGCGAGACGTTCGACGCGGAGGAGTGGTTCTTCCACGCCACCGTCGACGAGGCCCCGGCCGTCGACACCTCGGGCTTCAACGACGTCGAGGAAACGTCGATCACGGCGCACCGCTGGTGGAGTGCCGAGGAACTGGAAGCGGCCGAGGACACCGTGTACCCGGTGCAGCTGGCCGAACTTCTGCCGAGCCTCGAAACGCAGTGGGACGGCGAGACCCGCACGGTCCGCTAGCCGAGGGCGAGCCGGTAGCCGGCGACGTTCTCCTTCGTGAGCTCGAGTTCGGGACTACCGTCGCCGAGGACCCGGAGCTGAACCTCCAGCAGCTGCTCGGAGGCGGCGACCGCACCGGCCCTGTCACCCGAGACGTAGCGCCAGTAGGCGACGGTGGAGAGGCTGGACCAGGTCTGGGCGTGGCCGAGGCCGAGCACCCGCACGCGGTCCGCCAACAGCCGTTCGTGCTCGGCCAACGCGCCGGCCGGATCACCCGCGCCGCCGTGCCAGTCGGCCACGTTGTGGCGGACGAGCATCGTCTCCACGTCGTCGGGTCCGGTCGTGCGCAGCCTGTCGGCGAGCAGTTCCTCCCCGGCGGCGATCGCCCCCGCGAGATCTCCCGACAGCGCCCGCCAGAACGCGATGTTGTTCCGGGTGCCCGCCGTGTCGGAGTCGCCCACGCGATGGTGTTCGGCCAGCACCTGTTCCAGCAACGCCACCGCACCTCGCGGGTCACCGGCCCGGCCACACCAGTTCGCCATGCTCTGCATGCAGAGCAACGTGTCGCGGTGGTCAGGACCGAGAACCCGGAGGAGATCCTCCAGCAGCGCCTCGTGTTCGGCCAGCACGACGTGGGCGGGACTCCCGTGCTCGCCCCGCAGTTCCACCACGGCGGCCCTGGCGCGCAGGGTGCCGGCGTCGTCAGAGCCGAGCCGGTCGGTGGCGGTCCGGTAGAGCTCTTCCTGGTAGGCCAGGGCTTCCTCCAGCCGGCCCGAGTCGACGAGGCTGCGTCCGACGCAGAACAGCAGCTCGTGGCACCCGCCCGCCCACAGGTGGTCGACACCCGCCGCGATCAGGATCTCGGCGCTCGCGCGCAGGACCTGTCCCAGCGCGGTGCCGTGTTCCCACGGAGGCCACACGTGCGCCACGGCATCGGCGGCGGTCGTCACGACCGACCTCGTGTGCTCGTCCGACCAGGCATCGCGCGTCGCCCGCTGCACCAGCGCGTGCACCCGCACCTCGCGCGACGCCGCCAGGGTGACCAGGTTGAGGCGGTGCAGGCAGGCGAGCCCGTCCTCGGCGTCGGACTCGTCGACGGCACGGCCCCCAGCCGCCGAGAGCGCCGCGAGCACTGGCGGCACGGTGAACACGCCGATCGGGATTCCGTTGGGGCTCAACACACTCGCGATCTCCAGCAACGGCCGCGCCAAGCCGGCTGGTGCCAGCGCGTCGGCCCGCTCCACGGACAACGACCAGGTCGCCGCGACCGTCGTCCGGTGCTCGTCGGGCAGTTCGTCGGGAAGGACCGCGGCCAGCCGGCGTTCCGCGAACCGGACGCGGTACTGCGCGCACGACAGGTGCCGGTCGAGCATGTAGGCGCTCGCCTGGGCCAATGCCAGCGGCAGGCAACCGAGGTCGCGCACCAGTTCGGCGGCCTCCTCCAGGCCCTCCGGGAGGGTCGCCCGCAGGTACGCGAGGGCTTCTTCGGAACTGAACACGTCGACCTCGACAAGCCGTCGATCACCGCGCAACGCGGCATCGCGACGACGGGTCGTCACGACGACACGTCCGGACGCAGGCGGCCAGAGCCCGTTCAGGTCGGACGGTGCCTGCACGTCGTCCAGCACGACGAGCCACGGCTCCTCGATCGAGGCGAGCCGTTCCAGGAACGTGCGGGCGCCCCGTTCCTGGTCGGGGTTCTGGTAGGTGGTGAGCCGGGCGGCCGCGTCGGCGTAGCCGGAGACGACCGCCTCGCGGGACGTCGCCGTCACCCAGACCAGCAGGTCGATCTCACCCGCGGCCCACAGCCGTTCGGCGTGGTCGGCGGCCACCTGGGTCTTGCCGACCCCGCCCAGCCCCGACAGGACCGTGACCGGCGCGGCCAGTGGAACGTTCCGCTGCTGGAACGACGCGGCGCGAGGAGGAACCAGGCCGGCGCGCAGCGGCAGCGGGTTCGCGAGAGCGGCGGTGTGCACGGTGAGGTCGCCGTGCACGTTGCCGATCTGCACGACAGGCCCGGACGCGTCCTCCACGGTGTTGGACACGTCCGGCGCCGGTCGTTCGTCGGACACGGGGACCAGTATGGCCCTAGACGGCGGAGATGATCGCCGATCCGTAGGCGTCGCGCGTCTTGTCCTTCTCGTCGTGCATCAGGTACAGCGCGAAGTTGTCGACGCCGATCTCCTTCAGCTCCTGCAACCGCTCGATGTGCGCGGATTCCGGGCCCACCACGCAGAAGCGGTCCACGATGGCGTCCGGCACGAAGTCGGTCGAACGGTTGCCCGCCTTGCCGTGGTGGGCGTAGTCGTAGCCCTCGCGGTCCTTGATGTAGTCGGTCAGCGCCTTGGGCACCACGCCCGAGTCGCCGTACCGCGCCACGAGGTCCGCCACGTGGTTGCCGACCATGCCGCCGAACCACCGCAGCTGGTCGCGTTGGTGGGCTAGGTCCGTGCCGACGTACGCGGGCGCGGCCACGCACATCGTGATCGCCGACGGGTCACGCCCGGCCGCAACCGCCGCCTCGCGGACGGAGCCGATGGTCCAGCGGGCGATGTCCGGGTCGGCGGTCTGCAGGATGAAGCCGTCGGCCTGCTCACCGACCATCTTCAAGGCCTTCGGACCGTAGGCGGCCATCCACATCTCGAGCTTTCCGTTGCGCACCCAGGGAATCTGGACCGGGGTGCCGTGGTGCTCGACCTCCCGCCCCTCGGCCAGCTCCTTGATCACGTGCATCGCGGAGCCGAGAGTGGCCAGGGTGGCCGGTTTCTGGCCGATCACGCGGCGGGCCGAGTCGCCCCGGCCGATGCCGCAGACCGTGCGGTTGCCGAACATGTCGTTCAGCGTGGCGAACAGCGACGCCGTCACCGACCAGTCGCGGGTCGACGGGTTGGTGACCATCGGGCCGATGACCAGGTCGCGGGTCGCGGCGAGCACCTGCGAGTAGATGACGAACGGCTCCTGCCACAGCACACAGGAGTCGAACGTCCAGCCGTAGCGGAAGCCGCAGTCCTCGGCCGCGCGGAGGCCTTCCACCACGTCCCTGGCGGGCGGGTCGGTCTGGAGCACTACACCGAAGTCCACGGGTGGCGCCTTTCCTAGACGAGGTACTGGTTGAGGTCGCGGGTCACGAAGCGGCCGTGGCCCGTCGAACCGTGGTACGCGCCGTCGGCGATCACCTTGCGGCCGCGCGAGAACACCGTGTCGACCTTGCCGGTGAGGTCGAAGCCCTCGTAGGCCGAGTAGTCCACGGCCATGTGGTGAGTGTCGGCGGAGATCGTCTGGGACGCCTGCGGGTCGTAGATCACCACGTCCGCGTCGGCTCCCGGCGCGATCACGCCCTTGCGCGGGTACATGCCGAACATGCGCGCGGGCGTGGTGGCGACGATCTCGACCCACCGTTCGCGGGTGATCTCGCCCTTCACGACGCCCTGGTGCAGCAGGTCGACGCGGTGCTCGACGCCCGGCATGCCGTTCGGGATCTTCGAGAAGTCGCCGACGCCCAGCTGCTTCTGGTCCTTGAAGCAGAACGGGCAGTGGTCGGTGCTCACGACGGACAGGTCGTTGGTCCGCAGGCCCCGCCACAACGACGACTGGTGCTCCTTGGGGCGCAACGGCGGCGACGCCACGTACTTCGCGCCCTCGAAGCCCGGCCGGGCCAGGTCCTCCAGCGACAGGTACAGGTACTGCGGGCACGTCTCGGCGAACACGTTCTGGCCCGTGTCCCGCGCCGCCGTCACGGCGTCCAGTGCCTGGGACGCCGAGAGGTGCACGATGTAGAGCGGCGACCCGGTCACCTTCGCGAGCTGGATCGCGCGGGACGTCGCCTCGCCCTCCAGCTCCGGCGGCCGGGTCAGGCCGTGCTGCACGGGGTCGCCCAGGCCGGACGCCAGCGCCTGCGCGACGAGCTGGTCGATCGCGATGCCGTTCTCCGCGTGCATCATGATCGTGGCGCCGGTCTCGCGCGCCTTCTGCATGGCGCGCAGGATCTCGCCGTCGGTCGCGTAGAACACGCCGGGGTAGGCCATGAACATCTTGAAGCTGTTCACCCCGGCCGCGATGCACGACTCCATCTCCTTGAGCGACTCGTCGGTCACGTCAGAGATGATCATGTGGAAGCCGTAGTCGACGGCGCAGTTGCCGTCCGCCTTGGTGTGCCACTTGTCCAGGGTGGACAGCAGGCTGCTTCCCTTGGGCTGCACGGCGAAGTCGACGATCGTGGTCGTGCCGCCCCACGCCGCCGCGATCGTGCCGGTCTCGAACGTGTCCGCGGACTGGGTGCCGCCGAACGGCATCTCCATGTGCGTGTGCGCGTCGATGCCGCCGGGGATCACGTACTTCCCGGCCGCGTCGATCACCTCGTCGGCCTGCACCTCGAAGCCCGGCGTGACCAGGGCGGCGATGTGCTCGCCCTCGATCAGCACGTCGGCGGCGTGCGAGCCGGTCGCGTTGATGACCAGGCCGTTGCGGATCAGGACACTCACGGCGTCACCAGGCCCTCGTAGGTGTCGGGACGGCGGTCGCGGTAGAACGCCCACGTGTCGCGGACCTCGGTCAGCAGGTCCAGGTCGAGGTCGCGCACCACGAGCTCTTCCTCGGTGTCGGACGCCGCGTCGCCGACGAGCTGCCCGCGCGGTGACACGAAGTACGTCTGGCCGTAGAACTCGTTGTCGCCCAACGGCTCCACGCCCACCCGGTTGATCGCGCCGACGAAGTACTCGTTCGCGACGGCCGCGGCGGGCTGCTCCAGCTTCCACAGGTACTCGGACAGCGAACGCGACGTCGCCGAGGGGTTGAACACGATCTTCGCGCCCGCGAGCCCCAGTGCGCGCCAGCCCTCGGGGAAGTGGCGTTCGTAGCAGATGTAGACGCCGATGCGCCCCACCGCCGTGTCGAACGTCGGGTACCCGAGGTTGCCCGGCTTGAAGTAGAACTTCTCCCAGAAGCCCTTGACCTGCGGGATGTGGTTCTTGCGGTACTTGCCGAGGTACGTGCCGTCCGCGTCGATCACGGCCGCGGTGTTGTAGTAGACGCCGGGCTGCTCGACCTCGTACATCGGCACGATGAGCACGATGTTGTTCTGCGCGGCCACCTCCTGCATGAGCCGCGTGGTCGGACCGTCCGGAATGGACTCGGTGTAGGAGTAGAAGTCCGCGTCCTGCACCTGGCAGAAGTACGGCCCGTAGAAGAGCTCCTGCAGGCACAGCACCTGCGCGCCTTGCGAAGCGGCAGTGCGGATGTGCTCGACCGCGTTCGCGATCATCGACTCCTTGTCGCCCGTCCACTTCTGCTGGACGAGCGCCGCCCGGATGATGTTGCTCACCTGGTCGTCTCCTTTGCCGAGTTGTCCTTCAGAGCGAGGAAGACCAGGAAGCCGGCCGCGAAGCCGACGACCCAGTTGTAGTCGTAGAGGGGCTTGAGGAACCCGATGAGCCCGCCCTCGGGGAACGGCCCGCCGTGCGCGCCGCCGACCGCGAGCACCGAGCCCACGAGCGTCGCCACCACCGCGCGCCAGTTCCAGCCGCCGTTGAACCAGTAGGCGCCGCGGCCGTCCAGGTAGAGGTCGGCGAGCTCCAGCCGGGTCTTCTTCATCACCCAGTACCCGGCGACGAACACGCCGGCCACCGACGCGAGCAGGCCGCCGTAGAACCCGAGCCACGCGAAGATGTAGATGTTCGGGTCGGAGATCAGCCGCCACGGCTGGATCACGATGCCGATCACACCGGTGATCAGGCCGCCGATCGCGAACGAGATGCGCTTCGGGAACGCGTTCGAGAAGTCGTAGGACGGACTCACGACGTTCGCCGCGAGGTTCGCCGAGATCGTCGCCAGCACCAGCGAGATCAACGCGACGATCACCAGCAGCGTGCTGTCGAAGCGCGACGCGAGGTCGGCCGGGTCCCAGATCGCCTCGCCGTACAACGCCTGCGCGCCGGACGTCGTCAGGATCGCCACGATCGCGATGAACGACATCGTGGTCGGCAGACCGAGGATCTGCCCGGTCACCTGCTTGCGCTGGCTACCACCGAAACGCGTGAAGTCGGGCATGTTGAGGCTCAGCGTCGACCAGAACGCGATCATGCCCATCAGCGCGGGGAAGAAGACCTTCCAGAAGTCCGGCCCCCAGCCGAGGCTGCTGCCCTGGTGCAGGATCGGCCCGAACCCGCCCGCCTTCACCAGCACGTACCCGAGCAGGATCAGGAACCCGATGCTCACCAGCGGCGCCGTCCAGTTCTCGAACCGCCGGATCGCGTCCATGCCGCGCCAGATCACCAGCATCTGCACGACCCAGAAACCGAAGAAGCACAACCACAACGTCCACGGCTGCCCACCGATCGCGGACGCCTTCGTCCACCCGTCACCGGCCAGCCGCCCGATGATCACGTGCAGCGCCTTGCCGCCGACCCACGTCTGGATGCCGAACCAGGCGCACGCGATGAACGCCCGCAGCAACGCCACCAGGTTCGCGCCGCGGATGCCGTAGAACGCGCGGGCGAACACCGGGAACGGAATGCCGTACTTCGTGCCCGCGTGGCTGTTGAGCAGCATGGGGACCAGCACGATCAGGTTGCCGAGGGTGATCGTGAGGAACGCTTGGACCCAGTCCATCCCGATCGCGATCAACGACGCGGCGAGCGTGTAGCTGGGGATGTTGTGCGCCATGCCCATCCACAGCGCGAAGAAGTTGTAGGTCGACCACGTCCGCTGCTCGACGGGAACGGGGGCGAGCTCGGGGTTGAAGAACCTGCTGTTCTCGATGGGACCTGTGTCGCTCAGTTCGACGCGGCCATCAGGTGTGACCTGGGGCGGTGAGGACTCGACTGCCATCGGACAACCCCCTGTTACGCTGCTGAAACAACGTCAACCCGGTCGGATTCCACCCCGGAATCCTGGGTCCGCCGCCGCAGGTGTGGCAGTGTCAGAGTGTCCACGCTTGTCATGATCGGCGCACATTGTGTTCCGCCGGGGCATGGGGATGTCACGACGGGCGGTCTTGCTCGGGGGCGTGGGGGCGCTGGGAGCAGCGGGGACGTACGGCGCGCTGACTCCGCGCGGCCGTCGCCTGCTCGGCTGGACGGGCGCGCAGGTCATCGCGGCGAGCTCGTCACTTTCAGTCGCACCACGGCCGTGCCCGCCTTGCGGTCGTGCCACGTCCGCGTGCCGCGCAGGTCGAGCGCCTCCACGATGGACAGCACCAGCAACGCGAACCCGCCGACCAGCAGCAGCGACGACAGCCAGCCCGCCGAGCCCGCGTTCACGTGCTCACCGACGACGACCCACGGCTGCTGCCAGCCGAGCGTCGTCATCAGCGCCGGCTCCCGCCACCCCAGCCCGGTCAGCACGAGCACCGCGCCCGCGCCGGGCAGCGCGGTCGTGACGAGCGTGCGCGCCAGCACGCGTCTGAGGTTCAGGCCGGACGCCGGGCCCACGACCCGCAACCCCGTGAGGGCCTTGCCGACGGTGTTCAGGCGCAGCAGCAGAGTGTCGTACACCGCCGCGCAGAGCACCACGGCAGCGGGTTCGTGGACCAACGGCCACACCACGACCAGCACCAGGAGCCAGTCGAGCAGGCGGGCGATCAGCCGACGAACGAGCATGATTCACGCTAAGCGGCGGACGACCGTCATAAGTGGTCAGTTCATGGTCAGTTGTCGCGCGTGTACTCGGCCACCCACCTGCCGTTGTCCCTGGTGACCGAACGGGCGGTCAGGCCGTCGGCGGCGAACGCCCGGATCTCGGACGGCGTCAGCGGCCACGGCGGGCCGTCCGGGGCAGGGCCCTCGTCCCGCGCGACGGCGAGGACGAGCAACGTCGAGCCGGTGAGCCAGGCGACCCGCGCGGTGGCCTCGGCGTGCAGGTCCACGGGCAGCGCCTGGACCGTCATGTTCTCCACGACCACGTCGAACCCGCGGTGCCACTCGGACGGCGGGTTCAGCAGGTCGGCGACGACGTAGGTGACCTTCGAGTCCGGGTAGCGCGCCTGGACGGCCGCGACGGCGGTGGGGGAGATGTCGAACGCGGTCACCTCGTAGCCGCGCGAGGCGAGGAACTCGGAGTCGCGGCCGAGACCGCAGCCCACGACCAGCACGCGCTGGCCGGTGCCGTCGGCGGAGGCCCACTCGACGAGGTGCGGCTGCGGATGGGGGACGTCCCACGGGACGGAGGCAGTGCCGGCGGCTGCCTCCGCGTAGAGGTCCTCGAACCATCCGCTCGGATTGGCTGCTTGCAGTCGGCGGGTGTCGTCATCAGCGGACATGACGACCACCCTGTCAGGTCAGCGTGCCGCCCGCGCCTGAGTTACGTAGTCCACCAGGCCGTCGTCGGCGGGCCAGCCGATCTGGGAGCTGATCGACGTCTTGTTCTCGCTCCAAGACCGGGTGGCCGCGGCCTGGATCGCCGCGTCGCCGCCGGTGAACCGCGCGCCCAGCTCGTCCCACCGCCGGGCCAGGTCCACGACGCGCGGGTCGGCCGGCGGGGTGCCGTCCGCCATGTGCTGCCGCAGTTCTTGGACCAGCTCCAACCAGGACGCCTTGAGCGCCTCGACGGCCTCGGGGCCCATCTCGGCCGCGCGCGACCTCATGTCGTCGAGCTGGTCCGCGGTGAAGTAGCTCTCGTACACGGACATCATCTCCAAAGTGGACAGAAGGGACTCGGTGGTGTGCCCGTCGAGCAGCGCGGTGAGCCGCGACCGCAGCGCGTCCACCTGCCGCGCCTGGGCGGTCAGCGCGGCGAGCTGGGCCTCGAAGAGTGGCCTCAGGGAGTCCGAACGCGACAGTACCGATCGGACCTCCTCCAGCGAGAGACCGAGCTGACGCAGCGATCTCACCTGATAGAGGCGGCGGACGTCGTCCGGTGTGTACCGACGGTGACCGGAGGACGTGCGCTCGGAGGCGACGACCAACCCGATCTCGTCGTAGTGGTGCAGCGCGCGGACGGTCAGTCCACTCGCCTTGGCCAGGTCACCAACGCTCCAACGGGTCACACCGAAGACGGTAGGACCTCCCGTCGCGTGAGGTTCAAACCCTCACCACCCGATCGAGCGGGTCAATTCACGAACCGAACGCGCCGATGAAATCGAAGATCGGTCCCCAAAACCAGATTGAGGAAAACTGTGTCTCGTACCGGACTGTTCCGTGCCGCCGCCCTGCTCGCCGCCAGCGCCGCCCCGCTGCTCGCGGGCACGGCCGGTGCCGCCGAGCTCCCGCAGGTCGGCGCCGGCGTTCCCGAGGTCGGCGCGGACAAGCTGATCAGCGACGCCACGCAGCACGCGAACCCGCTGGACTCGGCGAGCGCCGTCCAGCTGCCGCACGTCGGCGCCCCCGTCGCCGCCGGCCTCCCCGTGCCCGCGCTGCCGGGCGCGGCGCTGCCGGGTGCCGCGCAGGAGCGCACCATCCCGAACCCGGTCGCGGCCGAGCTCGGCACCCTCCCGTCG
Source organism: Lentzea sp. CA-135723 (assembly GCF_050936595.1). NCBI lineage: Bacteria > Bacillati > Actinomycetota > Actinomycetes > Pseudonocardiales > Pseudonocardiaceae > Lentzea > Lentzea sp. CA-135723. Next base: position 1,055,292 of record NZ_JBNJMK010000002.1, read on the forward strand.
GTGCCGCACGCGCAGGACCTGACCGGCAACTCGCACGTCGGCGACCTGAAGGCCCCGGCGCTGTCCGACCTGCCGACCAACAACGTCGTGCCGAACCCGAACGTTCTCTCGGGCACCCTCCCGACGATCAACGGCTGAGTTCTCGCACGTCGAAAATGGGCCCGTGCGCGCTCACGGGCCCATTTCGTGCACCAGCAGCGCGACGTAGAGCGAGAGCACGGACTCCGGGTCCTCCAGCGAGACGCCGAGAACCTGCTCGATCCGTCCCAGCTGCTGGTAGTACGCGGTGCGCGAGAGGTGCGCGGCCGCCGCGGCCGCCGACTTGTTGCCGCCGTTCTCGCACAGGCACCGCAGCAGCTCGACCAGCCGTGAGCCCTGGGCGTTGTCCCGGTTGAGCAACGGCCCCAGCTCGCGGTCCGCGAACGCCCGCACCCGTTCGTCCTCGCGCAGCAGGTGCAGCAGGCCGCGCAGCCGCACGTCGTCGAGCCGGTGGTACAGCTGGGTTCCCGGCGCCCGCAGCGCCGCCCCCGCCACGTGCGCGGCCTCTCCGAGCGACCTGCGAACGTCCGTTGTGGACGTCACGGTCGTGCCGACGGCGATCACCACGGCCGACGCCGCCGTTCGATGGACCTCCCTGGCGACCTTGCGCAGAACCCCTTCCACGCCAACGGTCATCGGCACCGACAGCAGCGCGCGCACCGAGGTGTCGTCGACGACGCCGACCAGCGCCGCGACCGTGACGCGCCGGGCGGCCAGTGCCGTGGCCTCGGCAAGATCACGCAGGACCTCTTGGGTGGCAAGCGTTTGCCCCTGCAGCACGGAGACGGGCCGGACCGCGACGCCGATGAGCTGGCGTCGTTCCAGGGGAACGCCCAGCGCCGCCGCACGCGCGCCCAGGTCCGGTGACTGCGGGGACTGGCCGAGGAGCTGGGCGAGCAACGTGCGGTGCGTCTGGCGTTCGAGCGACTCGCGGTCCCGTGCCACGAGCCGGTGCACGGCCAACGCCGAGGCGGCGCGTTCGGCGACGACGACGTGCCGGTGCGGCGGCGGTTCGGGGGAGACCATGACGAGCCGGCCCCAGTCGGCGCCGCGCGCCCCGACGATCGTGATCAGCCAGCCGGACGCGGTGTCGTAGGCGGTCCGCTCGGTGACGGTGACGGCCCGCGAGCGCGCCGCCCAGTCGTCGAGCAGCGTCACCGGGTCGTGCCCGGCGGCGTCGTAGGCGAGCACGTCGTGGCCGAGCGTCTCCAGCACGACCGCGAGCCCGGACGTCCGCGCGACCTCCCTGAGCACCTCGGCGGGTTCGGCACCTGCGACCGTGAGCGCGGTGAACGTCTCGTGCACCTGCTCGGCGGCCCGCAGCTCGGCGAGCTGGGCGTCCACGATCAGGCCCACGACGGCCTCGGTGACGGCGACGTACTTGGTCTCCTCCGTCAGCGTGACCAGCGGTAACCCGTGCCGTTCCGCCTCGGTGACCAGGGCCGCCGGCACGTCGTCGCGCCACCGGCGGCCCAGTTCGACGATGAGACCCGCGCAGCCGACCGCGGCCAGTTCCTCGACGTAGCGCGCGAGGCCCGACTCGGGCAGCATCACGCCGGTCGTGAGCACGAGCTCGCCGCCGCGCAACAACGGCGCGATGTCTGCGATCTCCGCCACATGGACCCAGCGGACCCGGCGGTTCAGGCCCGCCGATCCGGCGACCAGACGGGGCTTTCCCTGCCGGATCACCGGCAGAGCGACGACTTCGGCGACCGTCGGGTACATGGACACAACGTAATGCCAACCAGCCGATCCGGGTACACGTTGTGCATGGCGGCCCGGGTCGTCCGCCAGCAGACTTCGAGCCAGGTGACGACTGGGAGGACGAGATGGCCCACAAGGAGCTGCTGGCCCGGCACCGCGCGGTGATGCCGAAGTGGCTGGCCCTCTACTACGACGAGCCCATCGAGATCGCGAGCGCGTCCGGACGCCGGGTGACCGACCGCGAGGGCACGACCTACCTGGACTTCTTCGCGGGCATCCTGACCAACGCCATCGGCTACGACGTCGCCGAGATCAGCGACGCGATCCGGTCGCAGCTCGACACCGGCGTGCTGCACAGCTCGACCCTGTACCTGATCAGGTCGCAGGTCGAGCTGGCCGAGAAGATCGCGGAGCTCTCCGGCATCCCGGACGCCAAGGTGTTCTTCACGAACTCCGGCACCGAGGCCAACGAGACCGCGCTGATGCTCGCCACCCAGGCCCGTCGCAGCGAACAGGTGCTGGCGCTGCGCAACAGCTACCACGGCCGTGCGTTCGCCACGGTCGCCATCACGGGCAACCGCGGCTGGTCGGCCTCCGCGCTGTCCCCGATCAAGGTCAGCTGGGTGCACGGCGGCTACCGCTACCGTTCGCCGTTCAAGTCGTTCTCCGACGCCGACTACATCAAGGCGTGCGTCGACGACCTGCGCGAGATCATCGAGACCACGACGTCCGGCGACGTGGCGTGCATGATCGCCGAGCCGATCCAGGGCGTCGGCGGCTTCACCTCCCCGCCCGACGGCCTGTTCCGGGCGTTCAAGGACGTGCTCGACGAGTACGGGATCTTGTTTGTGTCGGACGAGGTGCAGACCGGCTGGGGACGCACTGGCGAGCACTTCTGGGGCATCCAGGCGCACGACGTGGTGCCGGACGCGATGACGTTCGCCAAGGGCCTTGGCAACGGTCTCGCGATCGGCGGCGTGGTGGCGCGCGGCTCGTTGATGGACTCGATCAACGCGAACTCGATCTCGACGTTCGGCGGCAACCCGGTCTCGACCGCCGGCGCCCTGGCGACCGTGAACTACCTGCTGGACCACGACCTGCAGGCCAACGCGGCCAAGCTCGGCTCGCGGCTGCTGGGCGGTCTTCGTTCGCTGGCCGAGAAGTACCCGGTGATCGGTGACGTGCGCGGCAAGGGCCTGATGGTGGGCGTTGAGTTCGTCGGCCCCGAGGGCGAACCGAACGCGGCCGCCGCTTCCGTCGTGCTGGCCGAGTCGAAGGCGCGCGGTTTGTTGGTGGGCAAGGGCGGGCTCTACGGCAACGTGATCCGGCTGGCGCCCCCGATGACGCTGACCGAGGACGAACTGGAAGAGGCGCTGGGGATCCTGGCTCAGGCGGTGGAGCGCGCATGATCAAGCACTGGATCAACGGCAAGCCCTGGGATGCTTCGCCTGCACGGGTGGGCGACGTCTACGACCCGACGACCGGCAAGGTGGCGTCCCAGGTCGCCTTCGCTTCGGTGTCCGAAGTGGACGCTGCCGTCTCGTCTGCTGCGGAAGCGTTTGCGTCGTGGCGCAACGCTTCCCTGGCGCAGCGCTCTTCGGTGATGTTCAAGTTCCGCGAGCTCTTCAGCGCCCGCAAGGACGACCTGGCCCGACTGGTCTCGTCCGAGCACGGCAAGGTCGTCTCCGACGCGGCCGGCGAGATCCAGCGCGCTCTGGAGTCGGTCGAGTACGCGTGCGGCATCCCTTCGTTGCTGAAGGGCGGCTTCAGCGAGAACGCCTCGACCCGCGTCGACGTCTACTCGATCCAGCAGCCGGTCGGCGTGGTCGGCGTGATCTCGCCGTTCAACTTCCCGGCCATGGTCCCGCTCTGGTTCGTACCCACCGCAATCGCTTGCGGCAACACCGTCGTCCTGAAACCGTCCGAAAAGGACCCCTCCGCCTCGTTGTTCATCGCCGAACTCTTCGCCGAGGCGGGCCTGCCCGACGGCGTCCTGAACGTCGTGCACGGCGACAAGGTGGCCGTCGACCGCCTGCTGGAACACCCCGTGGTGAAGGCGATCTCGTTCGTAGGATCGACCCCGATCGCCCGCTACGTCTACGAGACGGGCACTTCGCACGGCAAGCGCGTGCAGGCGTTGGGCGGCGCCAAGAACCACATGGTCGTCCTGCCCGACGCCGACCTGGACCTGGCAGCCGACGCGGCGGTATCGGCAGGCTTCGGCTCCGCGGGCGAACGCTGCATGGCGATCTCGGTCGTCGTGGCCGTGGGCGACGTGGGCGACGCGCTCGTGGAGAGGATCAAGTCGCGCATCGCCGACGTGAAGGTGGGCTCCGGCGCGTCCTGCGAGATGGGACCGCTGGTCACGGGCGTGCACCGCGACAAGGTGACGTCCTATTTGGACGCTGGTGTCTCGGCCGGCGCCGTGCTCGCCGTGGACGGCCGCGACCACCCGATCGACGGCGACACCGGCGGCTTCTGGCTGGGCCCGACCCTGTTCGACCACGTCGGCACCGACATGACGATCTACACCGACGAGATCTTCGGCCCGGTCCTGTCGGTGGTCCGCTGCTCGGCCTACGAGGAGGCCGTCGAACTGGTCAACTCGAACCGGTACGGCAACGGCACCGCGATCTTCACCAACGACGGCGGAGCGGCGCGGCGGTTCCAGAACGAGATCGAGGTGGGCATGGTCGGCGTGAACGTGCCGATCCCCGTGCCCGTCGCCTACTACTCGTTCGGCGGGTGGAAGGAATCGCTGTTCGGCGACGCACACGCGTACGGCCCGCACGGCGTGCACTTCTTCACCCGTTCGAAGGTCGTCACGTCGCGCTGGCTGGACCCGTCGCACGGCGGCGTCAATCTCGGGTTCCCGCAGAACACCTGAGCGGCCCGCTGAGCACTCGGACACGCTGACGCAGGGGTACCCCCGAACCGGGAACCCCTGCGTTTCAACGTACTCGCGGGGTCCGACAAGATCGTCCGCGTGCGTTGGGGGCCCTGTTCGAGAGCCTGTGGGAGCCCGTCGTGCACGTCAGCTGCGGCCTCGGCCACGATGGCCCTGCCTGGACCAGCGCGTAGCCGTGGGGCATGTCACCGAAGACTTGCGTGCCCGCCGAGGCGCCCGCCTGCGCAGGCGGCACGGCGGCGTTGCCCATCCGCTCGGGTTCGGTCTCCGCATTCGTCTGCTTGTGCGTGACTGTCCACGCTCCCCAGCGAGCGCGCGCTGAAGCCGGGCGGACCCGCGCTGGTCGCGTTCCACGTGCGGGACGCACGCGAGCGATCGCTGCTACCTGCTCGTGCGGGCCGACTGATCAGTCCATTCGGGATACCGCCGCCGAACGGGTTTGTGGCGGAGACTCGGTCGAGGAGCTCGCGGCCGGCGGGCACGCGTGACCGTTCGGGAGAGCCCCGCCCGAGGGCTCTCCCGAACGTCTACCTCGTGCGGGCCGCCAGCGCTTCCGGCAGCGGGTCGTAGCGGGAGAAGCGGCGGCTGAACGTGCCCGTCCCCGACGTCAGCGACCGCAGTTCGATCGCGTACCGCAGCAGCTCCGACGAAGGCACCTCCGCCCGGATCACCGTGCGCCCGCCTTCGCCCGCCTCGGTGCCCAGCACCCGCCCACGCCGCCCGGACAGGTCGCCCAGCACCGTGCCCAGGTGTTCGTCCGGCAGCCGGATCGCCACCTCGTCCATCGGTTCCAGCAGCTGGGTGCGCGCGGCGGAGGCGGCTTCCTTCAGCGCCAGCGCGCCCGCCGTCTGGAAGGCCGCGTCGGACGAGTCGACGGAGTGCGCCTTGCCGTCCACCAGAGTCACCCGGACGTCGACGACCGGGGTGCCGTCGTGCAGGCCTCGTTCCAGCTGGGCGCGCACGCCCTTCTCCACGGACGGGATGAACTGGTGCGGGACGGAGCCGCCGACGATCTTGTCGACGAACTCGAAGCCCGAGCCTCGGGGGAGGGGTTCGACCACGATGTCGCAGACGGCGTACTGGCCGTGGCCGCCGGACTGCTTGACGTGGCGGCCGTGGCCCTTCGCCGATCCGGCGAACGTTTCGCGGAACGGGACGCGCACGGGTTCGGTGTCGATCTCGGCGCCGCCGGCCCTCAACCGCGCGAGCACGACGTCGGCGTGGGCCTCGCCCATGCACCACAGGACCATCTGGTGCGTTTCGGCGTTGCGGTCGAGGCGCAGGGTCGGGTCGCTCGCCACCAGGCGGCTGAGGTTGCGGGCCAGGTTGTCCTCGTCGCTGCGGGTGCGCGGGACGACGGCGATGGGCAGCAACGGTTCCGGCATGTTCCACGGCGCCATCAGGAGTGGCTGCTCGGGCGCGGACACGGTGTCGCCGGTCTCGGCGGTGGTGAGCTTCGTCAGCGCGCACAGGTCGCCGGCGACGCAGTACGGGACCTCGCGCAACGAGGAGCCCAGCGGTGAGTAGATGTGGGCCACGCGTTCGTCGGCGTCGTGGTCCTCGTGGCCGCGGTCGGCCATGCCGTGGCCGGAGACGTGCACCGGGCGTTCGGGGCGCAGGGTGCCGGAGAAGACGCGGACCAGCGACACGCGGCCGACATAGGAGTCCACGGCGGTGCGGACGACCTCGGCGACGAGCGGGCCGTCCGGGTCGGGGGCCATGCGGGGCTGCGGGATGCCGTCCACGGAGGTCACGTCGGGGACCTGGTGTTCGAGCGGTGACGGGAACGCGCGCGCGATGCCGTCCAACAGCTCGACCAACCCCATGCCGGTCGCGGCGCACACGGGCATCACGGGGTGGAACGAGCCGCGCGCGACGGCGGTCTCCAGGTCGCTGATCAGCGTGTCCTGGTCGATCTCCTCGCCCCCGAGGTAGCGGTCCATGAGGGACTCGTCCTCGCTCTCGGCGATGATGCCCTCGATCAGCGCCGCCCGTTCGTCGGGGTGGTTGTCACCCGACGTCAGCAGCCCGACCAGCGCGTCGCCCTCCTGCATGTACAGCGGCACGACACCGGCGCCGAACGCCGCCTGGCACTCGATGACCTCGTTGGCGAAGTTCGCGCGGTGGTGGTCCGTGCGCGCGATGACGACGGCACGCGGCATGCCGACGAGAGCGCACTCCTCCCACAACGCGACGGTGGCGGAGTCGACGCCCTCGAAGGCGTTGACAACAAAAAGGGCCGCGTCCGCGGCCCGCAGTCCTGCCCTGAGCTCACCCACGAAGTCGATGTAGCCGGGGGTGTCGATCAGGTTGATCTTGATGTCCCCGTGCTGGATCGGGGCCACGGCGAGGCCTACCGACCGTTGTTGTCGCACGGCCGCTGGATCGTGGTCGCAGACCGTGGTGCCCTCGGTGACCGAACCGGCGCGGTTCAGGACTCCGGTGGCGGCGAGCAGGGCCTCGGTGAGCGTCGTCTTGCCCGCGCCGGACGGGCCCACGAGCACGACGTTGCGGACCTTGGCCGGGTCGTTCACAGCGACCGCGCCTGCCGATGTGCCGTTGTCGGAGTTCTTGCTTCCCATGGCGACCTCCGTCAAGTCGTAGTGTTCGATCTCACACCCGTTCACCTCCCGGTACAACCCCGCAGACCCATCTGGTCGACGACCGGCATTTCCCACCCGGCTGAGTGAGCGGGCTCACTACCTGCGGTTGATCGCAAAGTGGCCTTCCGTTTTGCGGCTTCAGTGGCTTGGGCGGGATGGCCACGTCGGACGTACGGTGAGTTCACCAAGACTTCCCCTCGTGAAAGGTTGCCCAGGTGAGCACTGATCAGGTCACGGGTACCGCCCGCGTCAAGCGCGGCATGGCCGAGATGCTCAAGGGCGGCGTGATCATGGACGTCGTCGACGCCACCCAGGCGAAGATCGCAGAGGACGCGGGCGCCGTCGCCGTCATGGCACTGGAGCGCGTCCCCGCCGACATCCGCGCCCAGGGCGGCGTCGCGCGCATGAGCGACCCCGACCTGATCGACGGGATCATCAACGCCGTCTCCATCCCGGTCATGGCGAAGGCCCGCATCGGCCACTTCGTCGAGGCCCAGGTGCTGGCGTCGCTCGGCGTCGACTACATCGACGAGTCCGAGGTCCTCACCCCGGCCGACTACGCGAACCACATCGACAAGTGGGCCTTCACGGTTCCCTTCGTCTGCGGCGCGACCAACCTCGGTGAGGCCCTGCGCCGCATCACCGAGGGCGCGGCCATGATCCGCTCCAAGGGCGAGGCCGGCACCGGTGACGTCTCGAACGCCACCACGCACATGCGCAAGATCCGCCAGGAGATCCGCCGCCTGCAGAACCTCCCCGAGGACGAGCTGTACGTGGCCGCCAAGGAGCTCCAGGCGCCGTACGAGCTGGTTCGCGAGATCGCCCAGAACGGCAAGCTCCCCGTCGTGCTGTTCACCGCGGGCGGCATCGCCACCCCGGCCGACGCCGCGATGATGATGCAGCTCGGCGCCGAGGGCGTGTTCGTCGGTTCGGGCATCTTCAAGTCCGGCAACCCGGCCCAGCGCGCCGAGGCCATCGTGAAGGCCACCACCTTCCACGACGACCCGGACGTGATCGCCAAGGTCTCGCGCGGCCTGGGCGAGGCCATGGTCGGCATCAACGTCGAGGACGTGCCGGAGCCGCACCGCCTGGCCGAGCGCGGCTGGTAGTTCGCACCGCTCGAAAGGCGCACCCCCGGATGTTCGGGGGTGCGCCTTTTGCTTGTCTGGAAGCGAGAACGGTGGTGTCGGCAAGATCCTCGTCGGCGAAACTGGCGCTACGCCTTAAAATTGAAGAGCGGCGGAGGGGAGTATTCCCTCGCGTCGTTGTCGTCAGCACGGAGGCCGGTTCCGATCGAACGCGTGGGCGAGGTGTGCGATGGACGTCTCCTACCTGGGGCTGGGGATCGCGATCGCTGCCGCGATCCCCGGTCTGACCGTCGTGGCCGTGAGCCTGATCGCGCTGTGGGGGAGCACGCCCGCCCAGCGGCCGGAGATCATCCGTGCGCTGGCCGATCTGATCAGAGCCCAGCGACGCGGACGTGACTCGCAGCCTGGGTTGCGGGCGCGGAAGAACCGAAGACCCCGCGGCCGCGGGGGATCCGACGTGACGGCCGAGGTCAGCCGATCTTGAACGTGTGCGTGAGGCAGTAGGTCGTCTTGAGCTCGGGGTGGGCGAGTGCCGCCGCGAGTCGTTCGTCGGTGCCGCACGCCGCCTTGTCGACCGTGTCGGCCAACACCTTCGCCTGCACGACCATGTAGCCGCCGCACGCCTTCTTCGGGAACTCGGCCTGGAGCGCGGCGAGTGCGAAGCCGTAGCACTCGCCGTGCGCGGACGCTCAGGAATCCGGCGCGACTTGGGTTTCCACGTCACTCCGCCTGGGTGAAGCAGTAGGTCGTCCTGATCTCCGGGTACGCCAGGGCGAGCGCCGGGTCGGGGCCGCACGCCGCCTTGTCCGCGGTGTTCTGCAGGACCTTCACCCGCACCACCAGGAAGCTGCACTCGATCGGCTTGATCTCGGCGGTGAGGCCCGAGGCCGTGAAGTCGTAGCAGAGGCCGTCGGCGAACACCGGGATCAGGCACACGTTCGAGGACTTGCGGCCGTTCCAGCCGCTGTACTTCGTGTAGGCGTCGGGGTCGTCGCCGCACTTCTCGCTCTGGCCGCCGAGCACCTTGCTGACCGTGTAGTTGTGCTGCCCGGAATCGCAGGGGACCTTCTCGTAGTCCACCTTGATCGAGATGCCGGTCAGCTTCACGCAGTCGCCGACCTGCGCCGGCGCCGGCAACGGCGTGGGGTTCGTGGTCGGGACGGCGTAGGTCATCGTCGGGGTGGTGGTCGCGATGGGCACGTTGCGGCCGATCGCGATGAAGAAGGCCGTGGCGAGCGCGACCACCAGGAGGAGGCCCATGACCAGGCCCACCACCAAGGGTGCGTTGGACGTCCTTTGTGGAGGGACGGGTTGCGGCCCGTACGGGGAGGCGGGCGGAGGGTAGGACTGAAGTGGTGCCGCCCAGGGGTTGTGCGGCTCGCCGGATGCGGGAGGCGGGCCGATGGTGGTGGCGGAGTAGCCGGGGAGGTCGGCGATCGGCACGGCAGGCGCGCCGGTTTCCCCGGCCGGCGCAGCGGATCCGCCGGGGGCGGTTGGGGAAACCGGCGGAACGGCGGGCTCGTCCGGCGCGGCGGGTGGGATGGGCGGAGTCGTCATGGAATGCCCCCAATGCGGCTGAGACGCGAGATGTGTCGTCTGGCCGACGCGAGCAGTCCCCCCAGACTTCCGCCCATCCTAAGGCCCGGTCAGGCCTTCACGGGACCCCTCAGCGGGTCATGTGCGCACCGTCTCTGCCAAGTCGGACAAAGCGGCCGGCAGCGGTTCGTGGTGCAGCACCCCGAGTCGTTGCGTGGCACGGGTCAGCGCCACGTAGAGCTCCGCCGCGCCGCGCGGGCCCTCGGCCAGGATCCGTTCTGGCGCAACGACCAGCACCGAGTCGTACTCCAGGCCCTTGGTCTCCGCGGCGGGCACGGTGCCGGGCACGCCGGGCGGCCCGATCACCACGCTGGTGCCCTCCAGTTCGGCCTCCGCCGCGACGAACTCGGCGATGGCCTCCGGCAGTTCGGCGGTGGTCAACTGGCGCGACCACGGTTGCACACCGTTGGCACGCACCGACTCCGGCGCGCGGACGTCCGGTGCGAACTCGGCCAGCACGCGGGCCGCCACGGCCATGATCTCTGCCGGGGTGCGGTAGTTGACGGTCAGCGAGCGGTACTCCCAGCGGCCTGCCACGTACGGGTCGAGCATCTGGCCCCACGACGTGGCGCCGGCCGGGGCGCGGCGCTGGGCCAGGTCGCCCACCACCGTGAAGGAACGGCCCGGGCAGCGCCGCATCAGCACGCGCCAGTCCATTTCGGACAGTTCCTGGGCCTCGTCCACCACGACGTGGCGGTAGGTCCAGGCGCGGTCGGCCAGCGCCCGCTCCACCAGGGTGCGCTGGTCGTGGTCCTCGAAGCGCTCGGCCAGGTCCTCCGCGAACAGCATGTCCGACGCGAACAGGTGGTCCTCGTCGTCCATGTGGTCGAAGCGGCCGACCATGCCGTCGAGCACCTCCGAGGCGTACCGGGCCTCGGCCGCGCGTTCGGCGGCGGCCGCGGCGTCGGCGGCCTGCTCGCGGCCGTCCTTGCCCAGCAGGTCGTGCAGCTCGTCCAGGAGCGGCACGTCCGAGACCGTCCACGCCGAGCCGTCCGGGCGGTGCAGCGACGGGTCCGCGCCCGCCGCGGCCAGCTCGCTGACGGACGAGTAGAACGACGACAGCAGCTCGAACGGGGTCATGATCGGCCACAGCGCGTCGAGCGCCGCGAGGAAGTTGTCGTCGTCGCCGAGGTCCTTGACGAGGCCGGCGCGCATGTCCTCCCACGCCTGCTTGTCGGACCGCGACATCCAGCCCTTGCCGATCCGGCCGATCGCGCGTTCGGTCAGCACGTACGTGACGATCTCGCGGAACACCGCGCGCGCCTCGTTGTGCGGCAGACCGCTGTCGCGCGCCTCCTGCCGGGCCCACTCGGCGACGTCCGCGCCGATGTGCACGACGACGTCCTTCATCGTGATCGGGATCGGCTCCTCCGGCACCCGCTGGCGCGCCGCCACGGCCGCCTTCAGCACGTCCACCATCGCGCGCGAGCCCTTGAGCCGTGCGACGTCCGGACCGTCCTCCGCCGTGACCGACAGACCGGGCAGCAGGTCGCCGGCGGTCGTGAAGACCACGTCGGACTCGCCCAGCGACGGCAGCACGCGCGAGATGTGGTTGAGGAACGCCGGGTTCGGGCCCACGACGAGCACGCCGTGCCGTTCCATGCGCTCTCGTTGCGTGTACATCAGATAGGCGACGCGGTGCAGCGCCACGACCGTCTTGCCGGTGCCGGGGCCGCCCTCGATCACCAGCACGCCGGGGTGGTCGAGCCGGATGATGGCGTCCTGCTCGGACTGGATGGTCGCCACGATGTCGCGCATGCCCTCGCCGCGCGGCGCGTTCAACGCCTCCAGCAGCGCCACGTCGCCGCGCTCCTCGCCGAGCTGACCGAACACCTCGTCGGTGAACCCGGCCAGGGAACGGCGGCGCGTGAGGAACTGGCGGCGGCGGCGCATGCCCTCGGGGGTGGCACCGGTCGCGGTGTAGAACGGCCGCGCCGCCGGTGCCCGCCAGTCGAGCAGCAACGGCTCGAAGTCGTCGAACTCGTCGAACAGGCCGATCCTGCCGACGTAGGAGATCGCCCCGTCGACCGTGTCCAGCCTGCCGAAGCAGAGGCCGTAGTCGGCGACGTTCAGGCGCTTCATCTCGCGGTGCCGGGCGCGCACCTCGTTGTCACGGTCCATCGCGGTCTCGCCGGTGCCACCCAGCGCTGACTGGTACGCGGCCTTCACGCGCGCACGTTCGCCATCGAGCCGTGCGTAGAGACCGGCCACGTACTCGCGCTCGGACTGCAGTTCTTCTTCGTAACCCACGTGCTCCCCACAGCGCCCTTGACTTGGCATAGGTCGATGAGTGTGAACGATGCCCGGGGCCTTGTGGCAAGGCCCCCCATCTGCTATACGGTTAAAGGGGCAGGGAGGATCAAATCCATCCCATCCGCGCCGTGGGTCAACGCGCCGATGGGCTGCCGCATTCCCCTTCACGAGCTGAACGTGCGACAGCGCCGGGGCAGGCGCTGCCCCGGCGCTGTTTCGAACTCCGTCTTACGGGTGCGCGATCTTCCAGACCTTGTAGTAGGCCGACGACACGGCCTTGTCGGCGGGCTGCAGCGCGGCCCAGCTCGCGTCCCAGTCACCCGCGCGCAGCTCCGCGACGCCCGTGTCGATGCCGGCGATCGCGGCGTCCACCTCGGCCTTGACCACGCGGTCGAACCCGGCGCACGCCGGGCCCAGCAGCCTCGTCCTGGCCGTTTCCAGCTCGGTGTAAATGAATCCGTGGTTGGGGAATGGACCCTGTTCCGCGCCGAATTGAACGGCGTACGCGGTCTAGCTCAGCGGGATGCTCGCGCTGCTCAGCTGAGAGGCGCAGGCGCCGGCCGAGGAAGCCGCGTTCGCAGGCGCGGCGAAGGCAAATGCGCTGGTAGCGGCCGCGATGGCGATCGCAGCGCTCAAGGTTTTCTGCATGATCGCATTGAAGCGATGAATGCGTTACCAACGCAACCGAAAAGTATTTTCCGGTCCTGAAGTTGGACTGTTTCGTGCAATTGGGTACCGGAATTGCCGCGCCGTTGAACCTTTTGAATCCCGTTGGCGTAGTAGTTCCTCCGCTCGCTAGACCGTGTGCTCCATGACCATCACGGCGGTCGTGCCGGGTTCCAGCGCCTTGCACACGTGCGGCACGTCGCCGGGGTAGACGATGTAGTCGCCGGGCCCGAGTTCGACCGGGTCGTCGGCGAGACCGGCCAGGCACCGCCCGGTGGCCACGATCATGTGCTCGATGCTGCCCGGCACGTGCGGCAACGACTCGCGCGCGCCGCCGGGTTCCAGCGCCACCCAGTAGAGGTCGTGCTTGGTGCCGGGCCGGCACGCGGCGAGCAACGTCGCCGAGTAGTGCGCGCGCTCGGAGTGGATGACCGGCCCCTCGCCCGCGCGGATCACCTGCACTCGGGGCACCGCGGGCTCCACCAGTTGGCTGAACGGCACCCCGAGGGCCACTCCGAGCGCCCACAGCGTCTCGACGCTGGGGTTGCCGGCGCCGGATTCCAGCTGGGACAGCGTCGACTTGGCGATGCCCGCCTTCTTGGCGACCTCGCTGAGCGACATGCCGGTCCGGTCGCGCTCGCGCCGGAGGTTGGCGGCGATGAGGTCGAGTGGTGCGTTCGACACAGAAGTACATCCGTTCGTCTTGACGAACACCAAGAGCAGGTGTTCATCTTAATGGGTGGTGCGTTCGATCTGGCGAACTCTTGACGCGGCCCTCCTCCGCGACGTCGCCGCGGTGGCTCTCGGCGCCGCGGTGACCGGTGCGAGCTTCGGGGCCATCTCGGTGGGCACCGGCATGCCCTGGTGGATGCCGGTGCTGATGTCGTTGCTGATCTTCGCGGGCGGCTCCCAGTTCATGGCCGTGGGCATCGTCGCCGCAGGTGGCAGCCCTGCCGCTGCCGTGGTGGCCGGGCTGGTGCTGAACGCCCGGCACCTGCCGTTCGGGCTGGCGGTCGGGGACGTGCTGGGCAAGAGCCCGCTGGCGCGCGTCGTCGGCAGCCACCTGCTGATCGACGAGTCGACGGCGTTCGCGATGGCGCAGAAGGACCCCTCGAGAGCGCGTGCGGCCTACTGGGCGTGCGGCGTGGCGTTGTTCTTCAGCTGGAACACGGGCGTGTTGCTGGGTGCACTGGCCGGTCAGGCCATCGGCGACCCGATGACGTTCGGCCTGGACGCGGCCTTCCCGGCGGCCATGCTCGCGCTGACCCTGCCCGCCCTGAAGGACGCCGCTACCCGCAACGCCGCCCTGACCGGCGCGGCGATAGCGCTGGTCGCCACCCCGTTCCTGCCCGCCGGCGTGCCGGTGCTGCTGGCCCTCGGCGGTCTGCTCGTGTTCAGGAAGAAGAAGGAGGAGGAGCCGTGCCCGTCACCGCAGTCCTGATCCTGGCGGCCGGCACCTTCGCCATCCGCATCGCGGGCCCGCTGCTGCGCGACCGCGTCACGCTGCCGGACAAGGTGCGCGACCTGATCTCCGCCAGCGCGACCGTGCTGCTGTTCGCGCTGGTAGCGGTGTCGGCGCTGACCAACGGCAAGTCGTTCGGCGGGTGGGCGCTGGCGGCCGGGGTGGCCGTGGGCGGGCTCGCGGCGTGGCGGAAACTGCCGTTCGTGGCGGTCATCGTGCTGGCCGCGGCGACCACGGCGGGCCTACGTCTGATGGGTCTGGCATAACGCCAATGTTTCCGCGATAGGGGGCCGATGGCGGCTAGGCCTCAGATGGTCACATGGGCGCAAGAGCTGGACTGGTCGGGCGGGACCGGGAGACGACGCAACTCGAGGCGGCACTGATCGCCGCCGCCACCGGTGACGGCCACCTGATAGCCGCCACCGGAGGCCTGGGTTCCGGCAAGACCGCACTGCTCACGACCGCGCGGGAGCTGGCCGCGCGGCACGGGTTCACGGTCCTGGCCGCACGCGGCAGCTTCCTGGAGCGCGAGCTCCCGTTCGGCCTGATCAGCCGCCTGTTCGTGTGCGTGCCACCGGGCGACGCCCTCAACCAGCCCCGCATCGCCGCCGCGCTGGGCCAGTCCGACGCGCTCGCGGAGCCGGGCCCGGTGACGCTGCCCGAGCTGCACGTCCTGCACCGGGCGCTGGCGAAGATGGCCGACGAACGCCCCGTGGCCGTCGTGGTGGACGACGTGCAGTGGGCCGACCTGCCGTCCTTGCAGTGGCTGAGCACCCTGCCGCACCGCATCGAGCACCTGCCGGTGTTCGTGCTGGCCGGCGTCGGCTCCGGTGAGATGTGCACGGGCCCGCAGACGCTGGAGGAGCTGCTCGCCGCGGCGACCGGCGAGATCCGGCTGGACGAGCTGTCGCAGCACGCCACCCGGACGCTGCTGGAGAACGAGCTCGGGCCGCTGCCGGACGACTTCGTGGCCGCTGCGCGCAAGGAGGCCGGCGGCAACCCGTTGTTGTTGTTGAACCTCGCACGCGCGTACACGGACTACACGGAGGGACTCACCGCACCGGCACTTCTGCCCACTCTGAACGTGAGGTTGCGCAGGCTCGCCACGCACGCGCCCGACGCCGTGCACGCGCTGGCGGTGCTGGGTGGCGAGGTGACGTTGCCGCGAGTGGCGGAACTGATCGGCATCGAACCGTGTGAGCTGGCGGGGACCATCGCGTCGTTGCATCGCATGGGGCTGTTGCAGGCCGGAGGCGCGTTGGTGCATCCGCTGGTGCGCAACACGCTCAGGGAAGAGCTGACCATCACCGAGCGGCAGGACCTGCACGCCGCGGCGGCACGGCTGCTGACGGAGACGGGCGCGTCGGCCGAGGCGGTGGCCGAGCACCTGGTCGAGACGCGACCCCAGGACGAGGAGTGGGCCACCGAGGTGCTCACGATGGCGGCTCAGCGGGCGCGGTCGCGCAACAGGGTGGTCGACGCCGTCCGGTACCTGCGCCGGGCTCTGACCGAGCCCGGCGCCCACGGCCTGCTGGCGGAGCTCGGCGAGGTCGAGTCCTACGTGGACGTGCCGGCCGCGGTGGACCACCTGGCGGAGGCCGACCCCGCGCACCCCGCGTTGCCGGGGCTGCTCGCGTTGCTGGGGGAGGAGCCGGAGTTCGAGGCCGACGTGATCGGTGACCCGGACGTGGTGCCGTCGCAGCCCTCGGAGTTCGAGGCGTACTTGAAGGCCGTTGGCTACGTGAGGATGCGTGGCGAACTCACGGCGGCATATGCGCGGGTGGACCGTGCGTTGACCATCGCGCGTAGGTGGCAGCACAGGCCGTGTACCGCGGCGGCGCTCACGGCCAGGTCTGCGTGTCTACGAGACCTTGGCCGGCTCACGGCCGCTGAGGCTGACGCGCGCGAGGCGCTCCACACGCTGGAGAGCTGCGGGGCGGCACGCCTGTCGACGCCGGTCTTCAACGCGCTGACGGAGCTTTCGCTGGCACTCCTCGAAATGGGCGACGTCGAGACGGCGTCCGCGGTGTTCGAGGTGCTGCCGAGCGAGGTGCCGGACCTGTTCGGGGCGCCGGCGCTGCTGGCCGCGCGCGGCAGGGTCCGAATCGCCGCGGAACGGCGCAAGGACGGCGTGCGCGACCTCCTCGACTGCGGCGAACGGCTGCACGCGCGGCACAACGACGCCATGTCGTGGCGGTTGCACCTCGGAGGAGAGCACCTCTACGCCGAGGAACGGTTGGCGCGCTCCCTCAACGCCGTGTTGCCGTTGGCGGCTGTGTTGCGGGAACAGGCACACGCGCTAGGCGTGGACGGCATCGCGTTGCTGCAGGAGTCGGTCGACCTGCTGGCACCCACGGGCGCGGTCCTGGAACGGGCGCGCAGCCACTTCGCGCTCGGCCGGGCGCTGCACCTCGCGGGCAGGGTCAAGCCGGCCAGGGCGGAGCTGCGCACCGCCGTCGACCTCGCGGACGACTGCGGCGTCGAGGAACTCGCCGAGGCGATCCGGCAGGAGCTCGCGGCCGGGCCGGCGGGGCTCACCGAGTCCGAACGGCGCGTCGCCGCGCTCGCCGCGGAAGGGAAGATGAACCGCGAGATCGCCGCCGCGTTGTTCGTGCAGCTGCGCACGGTCGAGATCCACCTGACGAAGGTTTATCGCAAGCTCGGCATTGACGGGCGCGACCAGCTGGCACCCGCATTGCGGCTCGCCGGTTAATGCTTCCTGACGTGCGAGAAAAGGAGGTTCGTATGAACCTCTGTCACCTCTCGGCGTGAAGTGAACTTGTCGAGCACGAGCCGTTGGAGATGACCGACGTCGGATACCGCGACGTGCACCAGGAAATCCTCTGGGCCCGTCACGTGCGAGAGCGCCAGCGTTTCGGGAAGCGATAGCACGTAGGCCATGAACGGGTCGACGATCTCCTTGGTGTGCGGGCGGATCTTCACCGCCAGCATCGCCTGGACGTGCCGGCCGACCGCGCTGGGATCGATCTCGGCGTGGTAGCCGGTGATCACGCCGCGCTCCCGCAACGCCCGGTGCCGCACGACCGCGGTGGACTGGGCGACGTTGACGCGTTCGGCCAGGTCCTTGTTCTGCAGCCGCGCGTCCTTCCGCAGCTCCCGCACGATGGCCTCGTCGATCGAATCCAGCACGGCTCTTCTCCGTTCCGCCGAATCGGCTGCGGTTCGTCCACCGCTCGCCCGAGGAAGTCTCCACCATTCGGGCCATGACGCGCATCGAGACCATCGCAGTGCACGGCGGCCGCGACGACCTCGCGGAACTCGGCGTGCACGCCCCTCCCATCGACCTGTCCACCACCTACCCCGTGCCTGACCAGGCGCTCGGCGGGGAGGCGCTGGGGGACTGGGCCACCGGCGCCGCGCGGGCGGCCTCGCCCGTCTACGCGCGGCTGCACAACCCCACGGTGGCCCGGTTCGAGCAGGCGCTCGCGGCTCTGGAGCACACCGAGACGTCCGTCGCGTTCGGCAGCGGCATGGCAACGGTCACCGCCGTGGTCCAGGCCGCCTGCGTGATGGCGGGAAAACCGCACGTCGTAGCCGTGCGGCCGCTCTACGGCGGCACCGACCACCTGCTGTCGTCGGGTCTGCTGGGCGTCACCACCACGTACGTCGAGGCGGGCCTGGTGTCCTCCGCGATCCGGCCGGACACCGGGCTCGTCGTCGTCGAGACGCCGGCCAACCCCAACCTCGACCTCGTCGACATCGAGCACGTCGTCCGGCAGGCGGGGGACGTGCCGGTCGTGGTCGACAACACCTTCGCCACCCCGATCCTGCAGAACCCGGCGCTGCACGGCGCCGAGTACGTGCTGCACTCCGGCACCAAGTACCTCGGCGGGCACGGGGACGTGCTCGGCGGCGTCGTGGCCTGCACCGAGGAGCGCGCGGCGGCGTTGCGGCAGGTCAGGATCATCACGGGCGCCGTGCTGCACCCCCTGGGCGGCTACCTGCTGCACCGCGGGCTCGCCACGCTGCCGTTGCGCGTCGAGGCGGCCTCCAAGTCCGCGGCGGTTCTCGCCGCACGACTGGCCGAGCACGACGCCGTGGAGTTCGTGCGCTACCCCACGGCCTCACGGCAGATGCGTGGTACAGGCGCGATGATCGCGTTCGGAGTGCACGGCGATCCGGTCGAGATCGTGCGAAGGCTGAAACTCGTCACCCCGGCCGTCTCATTGGGTTCCGTGGACACGTTGATCGAGCACCCGTCGGCTTTGACCCATCGCCTGGTACCTGGCGAAGAACTGCGTGCTTCTGGCGTTCCGGACAATTTGCTGCGCATTTCCGTGGGCCTCGAGCATGTCGAAGACATTTGGTCCGACCTAAACGCGGCGCTGTGTGACGTCGCTTACGTTAAGCCTTCCCCAACCGATTACTTGGTGATGACTGCCACTCGCTAGGGTTCCGACGCATCAGCGCATCGGGGCGCGGGAGGTTCCGATGCGAGCAATTTTCCGTTTTCGGAAGGAACCTCCTCGTGAGTTCTGTGGAAACTGATGCGGACGGCTACACCAAGGCGCTGAGCAAGCGTCAGGTGCAGATGATCGCCATCGGTGGCGCGATCGGCGTCGGCCTCTTCCTGGGTGCGGGCGGACGCCTCGCCACAGCGGGGCCGTCGCTGGTCCTGTCGTACGCCGTGTGCGGCCTCGCGGCGTTCTTCGTCATGCGCGCGTTGGGCGAGCTCGTGCTCCATCGCCCCGTGTCGGGCAGTTTCGTGGAGTACGCCCGCGAGTTCATCGGACCGTGGGCGGGCTTCACCTCAGGCTGGCTCTACTGGCTGAACTGGGCCATGACCGGCATCGCCGAGATCACCGCTGTCGCGATCTACATGCACAAGTGGTTCCCGGACATGCCGCAGTGGATCACCGCGCTGGTGGCCCTGGTCGTGCTCGTCGCGATCAACATGCTGTCGGTCAAGCTCTTCGGCGAGCTGGAGTTCTGGTTCTCTGTGATCAAGGTGACCGCGATCGTGGTCTTCCTGGTCGTCGGCACCGGCCTGGTCATCGGCAACGCGGACGTCGGCGGCACCACGGCGTCCGTCTCGAACACCCTGGGCCACGGCGGCCTGTTCCCGGCGGGCTTCGGCATCGCGCTGATGACGCTGCAGGCGGTCATCTTCGCGTACTCGGCCATCGAGCTCGTCGGCATCGCGGCCGGTGAGACCAAGAACCCCGAGAAGATCATGCCGCGCGCCATCAACGGCGTCGTCTACCGCATCGCCATCTTCTACGTCGGTTCCGTGCTGCTGCTGACGATGCTTCTGCCGTGGGACCACTTCACCGGCACGGAGTCGCCGTTCGTCACGGTGTTCTCGGCGCTCGGCATCCCGGTCGTCGGCGACATCATGAACGCCGTCGTGCTGACGGCCGCGCTGTCCTCGTGCAACTCGGGCCTGTACTCCACCGGCCGCATCCTGCGGTCGCTGGCGCAGAAGGGCGAGGCCCCGGCCATCACCGGCAAGATGAACTCCCGCCACGTGCCCTACGGCGGAATCCTGTTCACCGGTGTCGCGTACCTGTTCGGCGTGGTGCTCAACTACACCGTGCCCAAGGAGGCGTTCGACATCGCGATCGCCGTCGCGTCGTTGGGTGTCGTGTCGACGTGGGCGACGCTCATCATCTGTCAGCTGCGATTGCGCAAGAAGGCGTTGGCAGGCGAACTGGAACGGCCGTCGTATCGGATGCCCGGTGCGCCTTACACCTCGTACGGCACGTTGGCGTTCCTCGCGCTGGTGATCGGGCAGATGGCGTTCGCCGGCACACCGGAGAAGATCGCGTTCTGGTCGATCCCCGTGGTCGCGCTGGTGCTGTTCGTCGGCTGGCGCTTCGTGAAGTCGCGGCAGCCGGTCGGGCCCGCGCAGGAACAGCTGGCCTCGGTCGACTGAGTTTCACCAACGGCGGGCCGTCTCCTTTCCCGAGGGAGGCGGCCCGCCGTCGTTCGTCAGCAGGTGGCGTCGGCCTGACGCCCCGGCTTGCGGGCCGGCTTGGTGCCGTTGACCAGGTAGTCGGCGATCGCACCGTCCACACAGGTGCGTTCAACGTGCCGTTGACGATCAACGCCGACCCGCTGCCGCCGATCTGCGCGGGCGTGCCGGGCTGGTGCTTCCAGAAGGCGCACGGCCCGTTGAACCACGTGTTGCCCCACGTCGATGAACTCCGACGACCCGAAGCCGGTGTCCAGGTGGTACGCGCCGTCCTGCGTGGCGAGGAAGTCGAACCAACAGTGCTGGTTCTCCTCCAGCAACACGTCCTGGTCGATGGATTCATGCGGTCGAGCAACGGGTCGTTCTCGCAGTCAGCCAGCCGTTCTGGATCCGGTAGGTCCAAGACGGCTGGCTGACCAGCGTCGGCACGCCCGAGAGCTACCTGGTTCACGACGCAGGTGGTGGCCGGGACGCTCGGCGCCAGGTCACGGCGCTCGATGCCGATCCAGTCGAACTCCTCTCCGTGCGGCAGGCGCGCGCCGAGCAGCGAGTTCTGGGGTCCGGTGCCGGTGAACGGGTCGCCGTCCTGTGCTGGACGCGGGAGAGCGCCAGCGTGATCGTGGCGCCGTTCGGCTGGGCCGGGTCGCGCGGCACGGCGAGGGTGCCGCACTCGGCACCGCCGGCGGCGAGGGCCTGGTCCGCGCACGGGCCCCACTGGATGACGGGCTGGGGAGTGGCCTGCGCCGGGACGGCGAGCGTCACCAGTGCCGGCGAGGTCGCTGGAAGTAGCTTCACCACCTCATGTTGATCAGCGGAAGTCCTTGTGAGACAAGACTTTGGCGTGACGGTCGGCAACTGTTGCCCGTTGGTGCACCGCGACCGTGCTTGGATCGGCTGCATGAGTGAGACGACGAGGTCGCGCTGGGACTGGGTCTTGCTGGTGCTGGGGGTCGTGTTCCTGCTGATCGGTGTGGTCGCGGTGACCGACGCCGTGTCGTCCGGCGGCATCGCGAGGGTGCTGTCCGGTTCCGTCTGCGTGGTCTTGGGCGTGGGCACGATCTGGCGCTGGGCCCGGCACCGAGCGGCCTCGCGGGGTACCGGCGAACGGCCCTGAACACCTCGAATATGCTGGTGAGCATGGTTGTCGCTGCCCCACCCGTCATCGGCGTGCTCGCCCTGCAGGGCGACGTTCAGGAACACCTCGTGTCGCTCGCGAAGTGCGATGTCACCGCACGGCCCGTGCGCAGGGCCGAAGAGCTGGACGAGCTGGACGGCATCGTCATCCCCGGCGGCGAGTCGACGACCATGAGCAAGCTGCTGGTCAACTTCGACCTGCTGGAGCCGCTCCGCGCCAAGATCAAGGCGGGCTTCCCGGCGTACGGGTCGTGCGCGGGCATGATCCTGCTGGCCGAGACCGTGCTGGACGGCCGGGACGACCAGGAGCAGCTCGGTGGCCTGGGCGTGACGGTGCGCCGGAACGCGTTCGGCCGGCAGATCGACTCGTTCGAGACCGACCTCGACCTGGCGGGCGAGCCGGTTCACGCCGTGTTCATCCGGGCGCCTTGGGTGGAGTCGGTGAGCGAAGGGGTCGAGGTTCTCGCTACGGTGCCTGTTACGGCTGAGGCGGGAGACGCCGCCGGTAGGATCGTCGCGGTCAGGCAGGGCAACGTGCTGGCGACGGCGTTCCACCCGGAGCTCACGGGTGACGAACGTGTTCACCGCCTGTTCGTTGACATGGTTCGCGGTTCGACGGAGGAGAAATGAGCGGCCACTCCAAGTGGGCGACCACCAAGCACAAGAAGGCCGCTATTGACGCCAAGCGCGGCAAGCTCTTCGCGCGGCTGATCAAGAACATCGAGGTCGCGGCCCGCACGGGCGGCGGCGACCCCGACGGCAACCCGACGCTGTACGACGCGATCCAGAAGGCCCGCAAGAACTCGGTGCCGCTGGACAACATCGAACGCGCCCGCAAGCGCGGCGGTGGCGAAGAGGCCGGCGGCGCCGACTGGCAGACCATCATGTACGAGGGCTACGGCCCCAACGGTGTCGCGGTGCTCATCGAGTGCCTCACGGACAACCGCAACCGTGCCGCGTCCGAGGTGCGCACGGCGATGACGCGCAACGGCGGCTCGATGGCCGACCCGGGCTCCGTGTCGTACATGTTCAGCCGCAAGGGCGTCGTGATCGTGCCGAAGTCGGGCACGACCGAGGACGACGTCATGATGTCGGTGCTCGAGGCCGGTGCCGAGGAGGTCAACGACCTGGGCGAGGCCTTCGAGGTCGTGTCCGAGGCGGGCGACCTGATCCCGGTGCGCAAGGCGCTGCAGGAAGCCGGCATCGACTACGACTCGGCGGACTCCAGCTTCCTGCCGTCGGTGTCGGTGCAGCTCGAGGCCGAGGGCGCGCGGAAGATCTTCAAGCTGATCGACGCGCTGGAGGACTGCGACGACGTGCAGAACGTCTTCGCGAACTTCGACGTGTCGGACGAGGTCATGGCCGAGGTCGGCTGACCACGAACGCGCAGGAACGCCGGTCACGCGAGAGCGTGGCCGGCGTTCTGCGTTCAGGCGATGTGTTCCGATGAGTGCCGGATTCAGTTTTCGTTGGTGCAGCCCTGCCTGGTGCAGACCGCAGTGCCGCGGTGGTCCGCACCGTCCCACAGGGCCACGACGACGTAGGTGAATCCGCCCGGGTAGTTGCAGTCGAAGGGGACGCGGAACGGCCGGTTTTCGCCTGCCTGTGCCGTTCGGGTGTCAATGCCCGTGTCACAGTGTTCGGCCAGACCACGGAACCGGGCCTGCTTCGTGGAGGATCGCGCCCTGAGTTCGCCGGTGATGACGACGTCGCGGTTGTGCCACGTGACGGAGCCCGTGATGACGCTCGCGCCGTACGGCACCCGGAATTCCGTGACCGGGTAGTCGGCCGCGGCCGCCGTGGTCGCGCTGATCGGCATGAGGCCCGCCGCCATCACGGCGGCCGCGCCCAGCGTCGCGGCAATTGTCTTGCGCATTGTCGTGATCCCTCGTTCGGGCCGATTGTTCCGGCCGACGACCCGAGACTGCCCAGCAAGTGCTGTCCGGCGCCGGGCTGCTGGGCGCCGGACATCAATGACCGGACAATCGGCCCCGTTCGCCGCTGGACCAAGCTCGCGGCGCGTTCATTCCCAGGGCAGCGTGCGCAGGGTCAGGTCGACGATGCGCCTCAACTGCTCGCGGGACGCGCCCGTCGACGCCTGCACCGCGATGCCCTGCGACACCGACAGCACGTAGACCGCCACGTCCCGCGGGTCCGTCCCGGCAGGCAGGTCGCCTTCCTCCGACGCCCGCGTGAAGCGCGACGTGAGGACCTCCTCCGCCGACCGCCACCGCGCGTTGAGCTCGGCTTTCGCCTCCAGGGCCGTGTCGCCGGGGGAGAGGGCGCTCTGCACGAGCAGGCAGCCCGCCGGGGTGTCGGCGCCGGTGGTGGCGTCGACCGCGCCCAGCAGGAAGAGCCGCACGACCTCACGTGCGGTGGGCGCGGCGAGGGCGGCGGGGCCGTAGGCGAAGATCGTCGAGATGTAGTGCTCGACGGCCTGTTTGAAGAGGCCCGTCTTCGAGCCGAAGGCGGCGTAGATGCTGCCCGGCTTGAGGTTCGTGGCGGTGGTGAGGTCCGACATCGTCGCGCCCTCGTAGCCCTTGGCCCAGAACACGCGCATGGCGGAGTCCAGCACGGCCTCCGTGTCGAACTCGCGCGGCCTGCCGATCGCCATCGTGGGCCTCCTCACTTTTTTGAGTACCCGTTCAAGATAGCACTTGCGAGGCGAAGCTCTGCGGTGACATCTTGAACGAGCACTCAACAACAAGGGGTAACCATGGAGCTCGAAGGCAAGGTCGCGATCGTCACCGGTGGGTCGCGGGGGATCGGGGCGGCGATCGCGGAACGGCTCGCGCACCAGGGCGCGACCGTCGCGATCACTTACTACGCATCGCCTGACCAGGCGGAACTGGTCGTGAAGTCGATCGAGGACAAGGGCGGGAAGGCCTTCGCGATCAAGGTCGACGCTGGCGACCGGGACGCGGTCAGGGCCGGGGTTCGCGAGGTCGTGGAGCGGTTCGGCCGGCTCGACGTGCTCGTCAACAACGCCGGGGTGATCGACGTCAAGCCCATCACCGACGTCGGCGACGACGAGTACGACCGGACGGTCGCGGTCAACCAGACCAGCGTGTTCGCCGCCAGCCAGGAAGCGGTGAAGCACTTCCGAGAAGGCGGGCGGATCATCACCGTCGGCTCCATCAACGCCGACCGGGTCACGTATCCCGGCGGCACGCTCTACGTGCTCACCAAGGCCGCGGTCGCCGGGTTCACCAGGGCGCTCGCCCGCGAGGTCGGCGCCAGGGGCATCACGGTCAACAACATCCAGCCCGGGCCGACGGACACCGACATGAACCCCGCCGACGGGCCGCGCGCGGACTTCTCGCGGGCGCACATCGCCATCGGGCGGTACGGGACGGCCGACGAGGTCGCGAGCCTGGTCGCCTACCTGGCCGGGCCGGACGCCGCGTACGTCAACGGCGCCTCGATCGACGTCGACGGCGGCTACGCGGCTTGATCCCGATCATCATGCTCGCGGTGTTCGTGATCCCGATGGGCATCTCGGGCACGGCCATCGCGCTGCCGCTCATCGCGCACGACCTGGGCAGCGACCCCGCGAGGTTGCAGTGGGTCGTCAACGGGTTCAGCGTCGCGTTCGCGGTCTTCGGACTGGTCTGGGGGGTCGCCTCTGACCGGATCGGGTACCGCAGGACGTTCCGGATCGGCGTGGGAACGCTGCTGGTGGCCTCGGCCACCAGCGCGCTCGCGCCGAACCTCGTGGTGCTCGACGTCGCGCGCGTGGCGGCCGGGATCGGCAGCGCGGCGGTGGCGACGGGCGCGAGTTCGTTGCTGTCCAACGGTTTCGGCGGCGCCGAACGCAAGCGCGCGTTCGCCGTGTTCGGCACGGTCATCGGGCTCGGGCTGGCGTTGAGCCCCACGATCTCGGGCGCGCTCATCGCCGCGTTCGGCTGGCGAGGGGTGTTCGTGGCGCACGCGGTGCTGGCCGTGCCGGGACTCGCGTTCAGCGGGCTGCTGCCGAACCCGCGCACGAGCGGAAGCCGCAAGGTCGACTTCTCCTTGCTGCGCAACAACTACTTCCTCGCGCTGGCCCTCGTCACGGTCGCCGGGGCGTTCGGCTTCGTCACGCTGCTGACGTACCTGCCGGTCGCGTTCAGCGGGATCGCGGGCCTGCCGGCGGGAACGGCCGGGTTGCTCATGCTGCCCATGACCATCCCGGTGCTGGTCGGACCGGTGCTCGGCATGCGCGGCTCACCGAGGACCGTCATCGCGGTGTCGTTGGCGGCGCTGGTGCTGGGATCGCTGGGGATGGTGCTGCTGGCGCCCGGGAACTGGCTCGGCTGGCTGGTGGTGCCGATGCTGCTGGTGGGGTTCGGGTTCGGCCTGCCGCTGGGGCGGATCGACGCCGAGGCGCTCGCGACCGTGCCCGCGCACAGCACCGGGACGGCCTCGGGCGTGCTCAACCTCGTGCGGATCGGCAGCGAGGCCGTCGCGGTGGGCGCGTACGCGGCGACGATCGCCTGGCTGATCGGACGAGCCCTGCCCGAGGACCTCGCCCACGACACCGCCGCCGGACACCCCGGCCAGGCGGCGGTCTACGCGGACGCGTTCGGCTGGATGATGATCGGCCAGGCCGTGGTCGTCGCGGTGGTGGCGGTGGCGATCAGCTGGTTGCTTTCACGTCGGTGAGGAACGCCGACCACGCGGCGGGCGAGAAGGGGAGGTGGGTGGCGGGGGCCTTGCTGTCCCGGATGCCAACCCCCCGGCCTACCTCGACGCAGTTGTCACCGGTTCCGCTGTAGCTGCTCTTCTGCCAGCCGATCTCCAAGCAGTTGTTGCTGTCGCCGCTGTAGCTGCTCTTCAGCCAGTTGGTCATTGGAGACCCTCCAAGATGCTGTTGATCACCGCCCTAGATTGTTCCTCATCCAAGGCGACAGCAGCGAGGTCCTTCAGGATGGTCTCGTAGGTGTCGACGGTCTCCTTGTCGTCGAAGAACAAGCAGCACCGCACACTCTCGATGTAGACGACCGGTGGGTACTTCGGGAACTTCATCACCCGGAAGTCACCGGACGTTCCCGCGTGCATGCCGACAGACCTCGGGATGATTCGGATGCTGATGTACCTGCGCACCGACATCCGCAGGAGGTGGGCGAGTTGTTCCCGCCACACTTCTTCGCCGCCGACCTGGAGCAGCAAAGCGTTCTCGTGCACGAAGAAGGTGAACTTCCGGCCCGGCTCGAGGATCTCGGCTCTCGCCACGCGCGCCGCGACGAGGGCAGGCACGTCCTCGGCTTCGACCGGGGCGGCTTCGGTGACGACGGTGATGTACTCGGGGATCTGGAGCAGGCCCGGCACGAGGTTCATCGACCAGCCGGTGGTCTCGTCGGATTCTTTCTCCTGATTGATCAGTGTCTGGACCTGCTCCGGGACACCGTTGTCTGGCACCTGGAGGTAGACGCTTCCCTGCTCGCGGAACAGCTCGATCAGGCGTTCGCGCTCCGCCAGTGGTGTGCGGCAATAGGCGAGGAGCTCGCGGACCTCGGTCTCGGTCACGCCGCCCTTGCCGGCGAGCATGTC
The DNA here is from genome assembly GCF_050936595.1 of Lentzea sp. CA-135723. Lineage (NCBI taxonomy): Bacteria > Bacillati > Actinomycetota > Actinomycetes > Pseudonocardiales > Pseudonocardiaceae > Lentzea > Lentzea sp. CA-135723. The sequence continues at coordinate 1,082,212 of NZ_JBNJMK010000002.1, forward strand.
CGAGAGCTTGGCCTCCTGCCAGCCGAGCTTCACGGCGAGTTCGCGCTGGGTCATGCCGGTGGCGTCGATGGCGGCGCGCATGCCGTTGCCGAACTCGCGGCCCACCACGCTGGACGATCTCTTGGGCATGGACGGACGGTAGGGCCGGCGGCCGCGAAACCTCTATCGTTTCCGGCCAAATCTGCCTGAAGGTGGGAGCGTTGGAACAGCTCCAAGCAGGCATAAGGCGCCGGAACGGTGCCGTAGGGTGGGTGGCGTGCTTTCCGACGAAGACATCGAACTGAGGGCGCGGCTGCTGTCCGCGGCCGACCGGTTCGGGCACACCAACATCGTGGTGAACCCGGACGCCGAAGGTCCCGGCTACGTGTTCTCGGTGGGGGCCTGGCGCCGGTTCGGGGTCGCAGAGGCGGTGGTGATCGGGCTGCCGCAGGGCATGGGCGAGAACCTCGTCAACATGTACGTGAAGCGGGCCAGCGAGGGCGAGCGGTTCCAGCCCGGCAAGCTCTACGACGACTTCTTCGAGGGCGTGCCGATCACGTTCGAGCGGGTCTACAAGGGGTTCTACCCGGAGTTCTTCGGGAGCGCGTACCTGCTCTACGACGGGTCGGAGTTCGCCGCGCTGCAGATCATCGTGCCGACGCCGCAGGGCCAGTGGCCGTGGCAGCCGGACGCGCCGGAGGGGTTCCACGACCACCAGATGATCCTCACCGAGAGCGGCATCCCGGAGAGCTGGGCGCCGGGGGTCACCGGGCCGTGAGCGTCCACTTCGGACAGTTGACGCCCGCCCACGCCGGTGAGGTCATGACGATCCAGCGCGCCGCGTACCTGGCGGAGGCCCGCCGGTACGGGGCGTGGGACCTGCCGCCGCTGGTCGAGACCCTCGACGAGATCCGCCGGCACCTGGGTGACGGAACGCCGTCGGTCGGCGCGTTCGACGGGCCGCGGCTGATCGGGTCGGTGCGCAGCCGGGTCGACGGCGACCGCATGGAGGTCGCGCGGCTGGCCGTCGCGCCGGACGTCCAGGGAGGCGGAATCGGCCGCGCGCTGCTCGAAGCGGTCAGCGGACGTGCACCCGATGAGGTGAAAGGCGTCTGGCTGTTCACCGGGGCCGAGAGCGACGGCAACATCCGGTTCTACGAGAGCGCGGGGTTCGTGCGGGTCAGCGAGCACCTCGACGCCGTGGGTATCAGGTGCGTCACTCTGGAGCAGAAGGTCATCTGACGTTCAGGGGCCTGTCACGAGCGGCTGGCACGCTCAGGAACCGGTCCACCCACGACCAACCACCGGTGCGGACGTCGATCACACGTCGGCTGATCCGTCCGGCACCCGCTGCCCCCGGCGCATCCGGCGCCGGGGGCAGCGTTGTTTCCCGAATCGTTGTCCGGCGGGCGTTGTCCACTTTTCGCGCGCCGACACCGGACAACGATCTCCCGGTAGAAATGCGGTGCGATCAACGGCGGGGGGCCGGTGATCGCGGCGGGGGAAAGGAACGCCCCGCCTCGCAGGAGGCGAGGGGGATGCGGGGCGGGGCGTTTCGGAACAACGACCGGGAATTCGTCAGTTCTGGCTCAGGAACTGCTGGGCGAGCGATTCGCCGAGCGAGGTGGCTTTCGCGTGGTCCTCGATCGGCGACACCTTCGAGTTCTTGAAGTAGATGTAGTGCACGGGGCCGTCCGAACCGCCGTTCTCGGGGTCGGGGTTGATGCCCAGGTTCACGGCCGTCGCGTAGGACGCCTCACCGATGATCGCCGTGGGGCCCGTGTCACCGACCACGGCGTACTCGACGCGGTTGTTGTAGATGACGGCCACGACACCGCCGCCCTGGATGCCGAACTTGCGGTAGTCCCACGTGCCGCTGGCCGAGGGCACGACCACGTACGGGAGCTTGTCCGCGACCAGCGGCTTTCCCTTGGAGTCGTGGAACGCGGTGTCGTCCTGGTACCACGGGTCGGTCTGCTCGTTGCACTTCGAGGTGCGCTGGCCGTCGCAGTCGACGTCCAGGTCGGCCTTGTACCAAACGGCGCCGTTCTTGCCGCAGACCGGGATGTTCGCGGCCGTCTCGGAGTCGCTGCGGTACTTGCCGGACGAGATCTGCTGGCACGACGTGAGCTTGGCGAGCAGTTGCGACGCGGACGGCCCGGCGGCGTGCGCGGCGGGCGACGCGAACAGGGAAGCGACGAGTGCGGACACGGCGAAAAGCCCTGGGGCGAGCTTGCGCATTGTTGCCTCTTTCGACAGGGAACTTTCCTGACTGAAAGCGGCGGCAGCAATAGAGTGCGCAACTTAAGCAACACGCGTCAAGGCCTTAAGGCTTACGTCCCAGAAGTCCGATCAGGCGCGTTTGGTCGTCCGCGTCCGGCGCAACCGGAACGGGCGAATCGAACATCGACGAACCACTCCAGTCGTCGATGTTGCGTTCCACATAACCCAGAACGGCCGACGCGAGTCCGGGATCAATTCGTTCGTCCGCGCCGATCGAGCGGGCGAGGTCCCAGGCGTGCACCGCGAGATCCGCGGTCATCTGCCAGCAATATTCCTCGGCGTCGAGCTTCCCCGACGAGACGCTCACCGGTTTGGCCAGCGCGTGCGGGCCGAGCCAGGCCTCGCGGGCCGCCGCGGCCGCCACGACCCAGGACACGAGCGGGTCGTCGCCGAGGTTGTCGTGGTCGAACCTGTCGCCGACCTGTTTGGCCGTGCAGCCCGCGAGCAACTCAGGGGCCCAGAGCTGTTCGTAGACGAGGTGACCGACGAGGTCCCTCACCGACCACTCCCGGCAAGGGGTGCCGAGTGTCCACTGGTCCGGCGCGATCTCGCGCACCCTCCGGTCGAACTCCGTCATCGCCACGCCGTGCGCCTGGATCAACTCCATCCCAGCAGTGCATCAAATCTCGCCCAACCCCGCACCCCGGCGTGAGAGTTGGGCCACTCGGACGCAACCCGATTTGGTGGCCGTACACGCGTTCGGCGTAACCTCGACCGGATCTCCGCCGTGACATCGTTGACACGAAGGGACGATGACTGTGAGCGCACCCAGCGCCAGCATCTCCGAGCAGGACAAGGGATTCTTCGGGCACCCCCGAGGCCTCTCCACCCTGTTCTTCACCGAACTCTGGGAACGGTTCTCGTTCTACGGGATGAAGGCCATCCTCGGCCTCTACCTGTGGACAGCCGTCTCCGAGGGAGGTCTGGGCGTCGACAAGGCCCTGGCCCTGTCGATCGTCGCCATCTACGGCACGGCGGTCTACATGTCGAGCGTCGCGGGCGGCTGGCTCGCGGACCGGCTGTGGGGCGGGCAGCGCGCGGCGTTCATCGGCGGCGTGCTGATCATGTGCGGTCACATCGCACTGGCCGTCCCGATCGGCCTCGCGGGCGTGTACCTCGGCCTGATCTTCGTGGTGCTGGGCACCGGCCTGCTCAAGACGAACGTCTCGACGATCGTCGGCGGCCTCTACAGCCGTGAGGACAAGCGCCGCGACGCCGGCTTCACGATCTTCTACATGGGCGTCAACATCGGCGGGTTCATCGCGCCGCTGATCACCGGCTCGCTCGCGGACGGCTGGGGCTTCCACGCCGGGTTCGCCGCGGCCGCGGTCGGCATGGCGCTCGGCCTGATCCAGTACCGGATGGGCCGCAAGCACCTGAAGGGCTCGGCCGCCGTGCCGCCGAACCCGTTGCACCCGGCCGAGAAGGGCCGCGTCTACGGGATCATCGGCGTGATCGCGGTGGCGGTCGCGGGCCTCGGTCTCCTCGCGTACGTGCTCGGCGACGTCGACGGCGTCATCCTGCTGATCAGCGTCATGTCGATCGTCCTGCCGATCGGCTACTTCACCGTGATGTACCGCAGCAAGAAGACGCTGCCGGAGGAGAAGCCGCGCGTCCTCGCGTACATCCCGCTGTTCGTCGCGGCGGCCATGTTCTGGCTGATCTTCGAGCAGAGCGCGTCGGTGATCGCGGAGTTCGCGGACTCGCACGTCGACAACCACGTGTTCGGCTGGGAGTTCCCGGTCGCGTGGTTCCAGTCGATCAACCCGATCATGATCATCGTGCTGGCGCCGGTCTTCGCGTTCCTGTGGCTGAAGCTCGGCACCCGCGCGCCGTCGACCCCGCGCAAGTTCGCCGGGTCGCTGGTGCTGGTCGGGCTTTCGTTCGTGCTCATGTACTTCGCGAGCAACTCGGCGGCAGACGGCAAGGTCACGCCGCTGTGGCTCGTGGTGATGTTCCTGATCATGACCGCGGGTGAGCTCATGCTCTCGCCGGTCGGTCTGTCGGCCACGACGAAGCTGGCGCCCAAGGCGTTCGCGTCGCAGACGATGAGCCTGTGGTTCCTCGCGGTTTCGGCGGGTACCGGTGTGGCCGCCCAGCTCGTGAAGTTCTACACGACGAGCCCTTCCGCGTACTTCTTCACATTGGGTGGCGCGGCCGTTGTTCTCGGCCTCGCGCTCGCCGTTGCGGCGCCTTCCATCAACAAACTGATGGTGGGCGTCGAGTAAAGGGAAGTTTCGAAACAAGGTGAGAGGGAGGCCCGTCGCGGCGGCGGTGCGGCGGGTCTCCCTCTCGCTTCTAAGCATGCACTACGGAGATGTGTCATTGGGGCACGAACATTGCTCCACGCGGGTGAAGTCGAGCACTCGTCGCAACAGATTTCGCCCCAGGTCAGCGTCAGTTCACTGCGAGTGACCGTTTGGTTTCGCCCGCTCGCACCGGAAGTCGCAACGCGCCGCGGATGAGCTTCGACTTCCTGCGCGTCACCGGGCCGTCCGCGGCGAGGTTCGGGAACCGCTTGAAGAGCTCGTGCAGCGCCAGCTGGCCTTCGATCCGGCTGAGTCCCGCGCCGATGCAGTAATGGATTCCCGCGCTGAACGCGAGGTGCTCGCGCGCGTTGGACCGCGTCGGGTCGAATTTGGCCGGGTCCCGGAAAACCTTCGGATCGCGGTTGGCCGCGGCCAGCATCAACATGACCGGCATTCCCTTGGGCAGGCTCACGCCGGCGAGCTCCAGGCGTTCCTTCGGCCAGCGGATCGTGTACTGCACCGGCGGGTCGAGCCGGAGCACCTCCTCCACGAAACCCTCGGCGTACTCGGGGCTCTGCGACAGCGGCGCGACGGTGTGCGGGTTCTCGAACGCCTTCAGCACGCCGTTGCTGATCAGGTTCACCGTCGTCTCGAAGCCCGCGAACAGCAGCAGCCCGGTCGTGGCCACGAGGTCCTCGCGGCTGAGGTCGTCGTGCTGGGTGACGAGGTGGCTGACGATGTCGTCCTGCGGGTGGCGGCGGCGTTCGTCCATCAGGCCGTCGATGAAGTCGTTGTACTCGATGATGGTGGCGTGCAAGGCCTTCAGCTGCTGGTACGACCACACGCCGTCGAGCGTCTCGGCCAGCGCGCTGCCCCAGCGGGCGAAGACGTCCTTGTGGTCGTCCGGGACGCCGAGCAGGTCGGCGATGACCTGGATCGGGACCTGCGACGCGAACTCCGTGACGACGTCGAAGCGGTCGCCGAGCCGGTCGAGGTGGTCGGTCACGATCTTCTGGATGGACGTCGTGCGGTCCTTCAAGGCGCGCGGCGTGAAGAACGGCTGGACGAGCTTGCGCAGCCTGGTGTGGTCCGGCGGGTTCTTCATCAGGAACGAGTCCTGCACGGGGTTGACGATCTTCTCGCCGTCCTGGACCAGCGTGATCGGCACCATCGACGCCTCGTCGAACGTGGCGGTGACGAACCTGTTGTCCCGCAGGACCGAGTCGCAGATCTCGCGGGAGCCGGTGACGTACGCGCCCATGCGGCTGCGGACCATGTCGCCCTTGGCGCGCACCTTCTCGTACATCGGGTACGGGTCGCGGTTCGGCGGCGAGGCGATGACGCCGGCGTACGGGTCACCCATGAGCGCGTAGCCGCGGACGAGCGTGCGCAGCGCGAAGAACTGAGCGGCGGTCTTCAGCTGGGACATGCCGTCCACAGTGCGTGGTGTTCACGGAACTCTCAAGAGCTGCGACGGTGCCGGCGCACGGTTTCTTCCACTAGATCGAGCACCGGTTCCATGTCGTCCGCCGGGAGACCCATCGCGAGGTGCGAGACGAGGCCTTCGAGGACGAGCTCGAGGAAGTTCGTCAGCACCGTGACGTCGACGTCGTCGCGCAGGTTTCCGGCTTCGCGCTGCCGGATGAGGCGTTGCCGGGTGGCGGCCGTGAGCTGTTCGGACCGCTCGGCCCAGCGGGCGCGGAAATCGGGATCCGTGCGGAGGCGGCGCGAGACCTCGAGACGCGTGCCGAGCCAGTCGGCCGCGTGTTCCTCGTCCCTTTTCTCCGGTTCGTCGAGAAGGTCGCGCATGACCTGAACGAGGCCTTGTTCGGCGACCACGTCCGCCATTCTCAGGGCGTCGTCCTCGGCGAGCGCGAGGAAGAGCGACTCCTTGTCGCGGAAGTGGTGGAAGATGGCACCGCGGGAGAGTCCCGTGGCCTCTTCGAGACGGCGTACCGTGGCACCCTCGTAGCCGTGGCGCGCGAAACAGGCACGCGCACCGTCGAGGATCTGACGGCGGCGGGCGTCGAGGTGGTCCTGGCTCACCCTGGGCACCTGCAGATGGTGTCAGGACAGGGGAGGGAAATCCAATCCGTACGTACGGATTGGACACGTCCGTTGGTGTGATCTTCGTGGCCGTGCCCGTTCGTGTGGATCTTCGGCCTCGCCTGTCCCGATGGGCGGCGTTCTGGTCATATCCTCTGCGGCCATGGACACCCCGGAGATCATCAAGCTGTCGGCGCTCGCCGAGCGCCTCGGGTGGCAGCGGCGTGAGTCCACAGGCGTCCACGTCGTCGATCTGCTGCTCAGCCGGACGGTCTCGGATCTCATCGTGGCGCTGGCCGAGAACCGGGATCGGTAACGGGATTTGGTAAGCGCTTTCCCGCAGTTCTGGGACGGGGTTGACTCGGGCTGTCACGCAGTGGTGTGATCTGCGCGACAGTCAGGAAAGTTTCTTGTCTAAAACTGAATCCGCCGCCGCTCCGCGTGATCCCCCTACCCGTCTTGTGGGAGGCACAACAGTGGCACCGAGCAGAAGCCGGGCGTTTCGCGCGCTCGGCACGATGGGTGTTGCCTGCACAACAGCCATCGCAGTGATGTCCTCGCCGGAGTCCGCCGTCGCGGCGCCGGTGCGTTACGAAGCGGAGAACGCGACGATCTCGCAGGGCGTGGTGGAGTCGAACCACGCCGGGTTCTCCGGGGCCGGGTTCGTGAACGTCGACAACGTGGTGGGCTCGTCGGTCGAGTTCACGGTCAACGCCTCGCGCGCGGGTGCCGCGAAGCTGGTCTTCCGCTACGCCAACGGAACCGCGGACAACCGGCCGGTCGACGTGTCGGTCAACGACGCCGTGGCCGTGGACGAGCGGGCCTTCGCCGGCACGGGCGCCTGGACGACGTGGGCGTCGGCCGAGAACACCGTCTCGCTGGTCGCGGGCTCGAACAAGATCAAGGTGACGTCGACGGGTGCCACCGGTGGCCCGAACCTCGACTACCTGGAGGTCGAGGAGCTCTCCGCGGTGCCCGCCCTCGACCAGGAGGCCGAGGACGCGACCATCTCGCAGGGCGTCGTGGAGTCGAACCACGCCGGGTTCTCCGGCAGGGGATTCGTCAACTACGACAACGTGATCGGCTCGTCGGTCGAGTACACGATCAACGCCGAGTCCGGTGGCGAGCACGACCTCGCGTTCCGCTACGCCAACGGCACGACGGTCGACCGCCCGGTGTCGGTGACCGTGGACGGCGCCTCTGCCCAGACCGTGTCGTTCCCCGGTACCGGGGCCTGGACGACGTGGCAGACGCGGACCCTGCGCGTGACGCTGCACGCGGGTGCCAACAAGATCAAGGCGACCGCGACGACCGCGAACGGCGGGCCGAACGCGGACAAGCTCTCCGCCGTGCTGGTCGGGCCTCCGGACAACGAGGCGCCCACGCCGCCGCGGAACCTGCAGTTCGTGTCGTCGACGCACAACTCGGTGACTTTGAAGTGGGAAGCCGCCACGGACAACGTCGGTGTCACCGGGTACGACATCTACCAGCACGGCCAGCTCGTCACGAGCGTCGGCAACGTGCTGGAGGGCACCGCGACCGGGCTGCGTCCTGATGTGGAGTACGACTGGACCGTGTTCGCGAAGGACCGGGCGGGCAACGTCTCGCAGGCCTCGAACAACGTGCCGGGCCGCACCAAGCCCGCGCCCGTCGACAACCAGGCGCCCACGACGCCGTCGTCGCTGCGGTCGACCGGTGCCACGTCGACCAGCGTCTCGGTGGCGTGGAACGGCTCCACGGACAACGTGGGCGTGACCGGCTACGAGATCCACTTCGACGGCGCGCTGAAGCAGACCGCCGACGGTTCGGCCTTGTCCGCGACCATCGCCGGCCTGGTGACCGGGCAGACCTACGCGGTGAAGGTGCGGGCTCGCGATGCCGCCGGCAACCTGTCCGGGTTCTCGAACGAGATCTCCGTGAAGCCCTCCGCCGGTGGTGGCACGGGCGTGCCGAACCCCGGCTCCGTCACGCAGATCGCGTCCGGCGTCGACGTGGCGTGGGGCCTCGCGTTCCTGCCCGACGGCTCGGCGCTGGTGACCGAACGGGAGACGTTCAACGTGCTGCGCGTGACCGAGGGCGGCACGAAGACCGTCGTCGGCAAGGTGCCGGGCGCGATGGGCACCAACGGTGAGGGCGGCGCGCTCGGCATCGAGGTCTCGCCGAACTTCGCCTCCGACCGTTTCGTGTACATCTACCACACCTACGCGGACGGAAACCGGCTGGTCAGGGCTGTGTTCGACGGTTCGGGGCTCTCCGGCTGGACGACGTTGCTGTCCGGCGTGCCGAAGAACCGGTACCACAACGGCGGGCGCCTGCGGTTCAGCCCGGACGGCCGGTACCTGTTCGTCTCGACCGGCGACGCGCAGAACGGCAACAACGCGCAGAACCTCAACACCAACGCCGGCAAGATCCTGCGCCTCAACCCGGACGGCTCCATCCCGTCCGACAACCCGTTCCCCGGCAAGGCGATCTGGTCCTACGGCCACCGCAACGTGCAGGGCCTCGACTTCGACTCGCAGGGCCGCCTGTGGGCCTCGGAGTTCGGCAACTCGCAGCAGGACGAGGTCAACCTGATCACCAAGGGCGGCAACTACGGCTGGGAACCGTGCGAAGGCACGATCGGCAACTGCGCCGGCACCATCCCGCCGAAGAAGACCTGGTCGACCTCGCAGGCCTCACCCTCGGGCCTGACCATCATCAACGACTACGTCTTCGTGGCCACCACCGTCGGCCAGCGCATCTACCGCATGCGCATCGACGCCAACGGCAACCTGGTCGACCAGCAGATCTACTTCCAGGGCACCTACAACCGCCTCCGCACGGTCGAGGTGGACCGCGACGGCGACATCTGGCTGACCACCACGACCGACAAGGACGGCTCGGCCGGCAACGACCGCATCCTGCACATCGACATCGTCTACGAAGGCGGCTCTGCTTTTAAGCTTTCGTCCACAGCCTTTGCAGACGACGCGATGATCCCGGCCAAGCACACGTGCGCGGGTGACGGCGTGCCGGGCCAGGACCCGTCCCCGCCGTTCGCGTGGGGTGAGTCGTCGGGTGCCGTCGCCTACGCGATCGTGTTCGCGGACCGCGTGAACAACGGCAACAAGCTCCATTGGGCGATCTGGGACATTCCCGGCAACGTCCGTTCGTTGCCGGAGAACCTCGGGTCCGGGTTCAACGTACCCGGTCAGGGGTCTGCCAAGCAGAAGGCGATGGAGTCGGGGGCCAATTCCCTCAAGTACTTCGGGCCCTGCCCCGGTGGCTCTACCAACCCGTACACGTTCACGTTGTACGCGTTGAACACCGCGACGGTGCCGGGCATCACGTCCGGTTCTTCGATGGCGCAGATCGAGACGGCCATCAAGAACGCGTCAACCGCCAACACGGTGCTGCGCGGCCGTTCCAATGCTCGGCGCTCCTAGCCTCACGATGTGAGACGAATGCCCGTGTGCACGCGTGCACACGGGCACTTCACTTGTTTCGTAAGGATTTGAGGGCTGCAAGTGTCAGACCCCGCGTGTAGCGTCGAAACGGCCAGACGATCACGGGGAGTGTGGCAGCGTGACTGCGTTGCGTGACCAACCGGCGCCGGCGAGGTTCGCCGACCGCGCCGAGGCCGAGGCTTATGTGGCCTCGGTCTGTTTCAAGCACGGGCCTCCGAGGCTCTTCGGGGTGGAGTTGGAATGGACCGTCCACCACGCCGAAGACCCTGCTCAGGTCCTCGATCGGCACCGGCTCGCCGCCGCGCTCGGTGAGCACGCACCACCCACGCTCGTGCCCGACAGCCCCCAGCGGCCGCTTCCCAGCGGCACCCCGCTGACCGTCGAACCCGGCGGGCAGGTCGAGATCTCCACTCCTCCCTGCACCAGCCTCCCGGACCTCTTCCGGACGGTCTCCCAGGACATCGCCCACCTCACCGAGATGCTGGCGCAGCACGGTCTCGTGCTCGGTGACAGGGGCGCTGACCTGCACAGACATCCGACGCGCATGTTGCAGGTGCCGCGGTACGCCGCGATGGAGCACGCGTTCGGCGCGCTCGGCCTCGACGGCATCTCGATGATGTGCAACACCGCGGGTCTGCAGGTCTGCCTCGACTTCGGTGAGGCCAAGCACCTGCAGGACCGGTGGGCGGCCGTGCACCAGCTCGGGCCGGTGATGATCGCGTTGTTCGCGAACTCGCCGAGCATCGGCGGGATGCACGAAGGATGGGCTTCGGCCCGGATGAGAGCTTTGTACGGCTGCGATCCCGTGCGCACCAGACCTGCGGCTGTGTGCGCCGATCCGGCCCAGGCGTACGCGCGCAGAGTCCTGGACACGCCCGTGATCGTCGTGCGCGGGCCGGGTCCCAACTGGATTCCGAAGCGGCGGTTCACGTTTGCCGAGTGGATTTCCGGGGCACACGACCGTGCGCCCACGAGCGACGACCTCGACTACCACATGTCGTTGATGTTCCCGCCGGTTCGCCCGCGCGGGTACCTGGAGATCAGATACCTCGACACGCCCGCGCCTGGCGGGTGGGTCGCGCCGAGTGCGCTGCTCGTCGCGCTGTTCAGCGATCCGTCCGTTGTGGACGGTGTGCTGGCGGCGACGGAACGGGCCGCCGGGCGGTGGCTGGTGGCCGCACGGCACGGTTTGGCGGACGAACGCATCGCGCGTGCCGCGAAAGACGTTGTGGCGCTGGGCGTTGAGGCATTGCCTCGTACGGGACTCTCGCCCGATCAGATCAGCACCATCAGCCGGGAGCTTGAGGGGAAGCTGTGACCGAAGAACTCCGCGAGCAGGTGGCGGGGGAACTGTTGCGCTCGCGCGCGCGTTCCATCGCCTTGACAGATGCCGTCGACGAGCACGACCTCGTCCGGCAGCACTCGAAGTTGATGTCGCCGCTGGTCTGGGACCTGGCGCACATCGGCAACCAGGAAGAGCTGTGGCTCGTTCGCGACGTCGGCGGACGCGAACCGGTGCGCAGCGACATCGACGAGTACTACGACGCGTTCAAGTTCAGTCGTTCGGTGCGTCCCGAGCTGCCGTTGCTGAACCCGCGCGAGGCCCGGCAGTACGTCGGGGACGTGCGCGGCAAGGTGTTCGACGTGCTGGAGAAGGTCCCGTTGCAGGGGCGGCGGCTCGTCGAGAACGGGTTCGCGTTCGGCATGATCGTGCAGCACGAGCAGCAGCACGACGAGACGATGCTCGCCACGCACCAGCTGCGCACGGGCGAACCGGTGCTGCACGCTCCGGCACCTCCGCCGGGAAGTCTGGTGCCCACGACGGAAGTGTTCATTCCGGGCGGACCGTTCGAGATGGGCACTTCGGACGAACCGTGGGCTCTGGACAACGAACGGCCGGCGCACGCCGTGCACGTCGACTCGTTCTTCATCGACACGACACCGGTGACGAACGGCGAGTACGCCGAGTTCATCCTGGCGGGCGGGTACGACGACCGTCGACTGTGGACGGACGAGGGCTGGCAGCACCGGCTGGACGCGAAGCTCCAGGCGCCGAGGTTCTGGCAGCGCGAGGAGAACTCGTTCGTGCGCACGGCGTTCGGCGTGACCGAGCCGATCGTGCCGGACGAACCCGTGGTGCACGTGTGCTTCCACGAGGCGCAGGCCTACGCGACGTGGGCGGGCAAGCGGCTGCCCACCGAGGCCGAGTGGGAGAAGGCCGCGCGGTTCGACACGGCGGCGGGCAAGACCCGGCGCTACCCGTGGGGTGACGAGGAACCGACCGAGGACCACGCCAACCTCAACCAGCGGCACCTGCGTCCGGCCCCGGTCGGCGCGTACCCGGCGGGGGCGTCGCCCGCGGGCGTGCACCAGCTGATCGGTGACGTGTGGGAGTGGACGTCGAGCGACTTCGGGCCGTACCCGGGCTTCGAGGTGTTCCCGTACAAGGAGTACTCCGAGGTGTTCTTCGGGCCGGACTACAAGGTGCTGCGCGGAGGCTCGTTCGGCACCGACAAGTCCGCGATCCGTTCCACGTTCCGCAACTGGGACTACCCGATCAGAAGGCAGATCTTCGCCGGCTTCCGCTGCGCCAGGGACGCCTAGGCCGATGTGCCGCCACCTGGCTTACCTGGGCGCAGCCGTGCCCGTCGGGGGCCCGCTCTTCGAGGCACCGCACTCGCTGGAGCACCAGTCCTACGCGCCGCGCGACATGCGGGCCGGGGGAACCGTGAACGTCGACGGCTACGGCGTCGGCTGGTTCCCCGGCCCGGTGCGGTACCGGCGCGCGGGCACGTTGTGGAGCGACCCGAACCTGCGCCAGCTGGCATCGACGTCCTCGGGCGCTTTCCTGGCGGCGGTGCGGTCGGCGACGACGGGCATGCCGGTGACCGATGCCGCCTGCGCGCCGTTCACCGACGGCGCCTGGCTCTTCAGCCACAACGGGCGGATCGACGGTTGGCCGCACACCGTGGCCGGACTCGCGAAGACGGTCGACGTCACCGATCTGCTCACCATGGACGCGCCCACCGACTCCGCTCTGCTGTGGACGGTGCTGCGGCGCCGTCTGGAGAGCGGGAAGGATCCGGCCGAGGCGCTTGTTGAACTCGTGCGGGAAGTTGCGGACGCGGCGCCGAAGTCGCGGCTGAACTTCTTGCTGACCAACGGGAAAGTGCTCGTGGGGACGACGTGGACACACGCCCTGTGGGTGCTGCAGCAAGGGGAGGGCGTGACACTCGCGTCCGAACCGCTCGACGACGACCCGGGCTGGCGGGAGATCCCCGACCGGCACGTGGTCACCGCCGTTCCATCCACTGTGGAGGTTCGACCGATATGACCGAGCCGGTGCTGGACGTTCATCTCACGCCGGAGGACGCCGCACACGCGCTACGTGCCGACGTGCGGGCCGGACTGACCGCGGACCCGAAGTGGGTCTCGCCGAAGTGGTTCTACGACGCCGTCGGCAGTGCGCTGTTCGAGGACATCACGCGGTTGCCCGAGTACTACCCGACCCGTGCCGAACGCGAGGTGCTGGCGGAGCGCGCGGGCGAGATCGCGTCGACCACCGGCGCGCACTCGTTGGTGGAGCTGGGTTCCGGATCTTCGGAGAAGACCAGGCTGCTCCTCAGCGCGTTGCGGGAACACGGGACGTTGAAGGAGTTCGTGCCGCAGGACGTGTCGGTGTCGGCGCTGACCGAGGCCGCGCACGCGATCATGGCGGACTACCCAGGGCTGCGGGTGCACGGCGTGGTCGGCGACTTCACGCAGCACCTGTCGCTGCTGCCGGGCGAGTCGCCGCGGGTCGTGGCGTTCCTGGGCGGCACGATCGGCAACCTGATCCCGGAGGAGCGGGAGAAGTTCCTGCGCACGGTCCGGGACGTGCTCGAACCGGGGGAGTGGCTGCTGCTCGGCACCGACCTGGTGAAGGACCCCGGCACGCTGGTGCGGGCGTACGACGACGCGCAGGGCGTGACGGCGGAGTTCAACCGCAACGTGCTGAACGTGCTCAACCGCGAGGTCGGCGGGGACTTCGACGTCGAGGCGTTCGAGCACGTGGCGTTGTGGAACGCCGAGCAGGAGTGGATCGAGATGCGGCTGCGGGCGAAGCGGGCGATGACCGTGCGCCTCGCCGACCTCGGGCTGACCGTCGAGTTCCACGAAGGTGAGGAACTGCGGACCGAGGTGTCGGCCAAGTTCCGCGAGGACGGCGTGCGTCAAGAGCTGGAGGACGCCGGATTTTCGCTGCACCGCTGGTGGACCGACGCCGAGGGGCGGTTCGCGGTCTCGCTCGCGCAGGCCGTGTAATCGGGACCACAACCCGACGATAGGCGGGTACACAGCGTGCACGCCCAGTGATGGGCTGCCACGATGAGACCTGCATCAACGCGTGCCGTGCGCGTGGCGCTCGCCAGTGCGCTCGCGCTCGGCACCGTCATCACCGGGCTGGGCAGCGCTTCCGCCCAGCCCGAGACCGCATCCGCGAAACCCGCCGCCTGGGGGCCCTGCGCGGCGGACGTGCTCGCCGAGATCCCCGCCGCCGAACGCACGAAGGTCAGCTGCGCCGTCCAGGTCGTGCCCGTCGACCACTCGCGGCCGCGCGGCGACACGACCGGCGTGATCATGATGAAGCGCCCGGCCGGCGACCCGGCCAAGAAGATCGGCTCGCTGTTCATCAACCCCGGCGGCCCCGGTGGCGCCGGCCTGATCTACAGCGCCTACGGCGGAAGCTTCTTCACGCCGGAGGTCCTGGAGAAGTTCGACCTCATCGGCTTCGACCCGCGGGGTGTGGGCCGGAGCGCGCCGCTGCGCTGCTTCCGCACGCAGGAGGAGGCCGAGGCGGTCAACGAGGGCTGGTACGCGTTGCCGCGCACCAAGGACGAGATCGCGTCGTCGATCCGCCAGTCGAAGGTCTACACGGACTACTGCAAGATCAACGCCGGTCCGTTGCTGAACCACATGTCGACCGAGGCCGTGGCCAGGGACCTCGACGTCATGCGCGAGGCCGTGGGGGACAGGCAGCTCACGTACGTCGGGTTCTCGTACGGCACGCTGCTCGGCGCGACCTACGCGAACATCTTCCCGGCCAAGTCGCGCGCTTTGGTGCTAGACGGCAACGTCGACCCGAAGCTGCGGCTGACCAACGGCGCCCAGTACGACAAGGAGCGGGCGCGGGGCTTCGAGATCGCGCTGGACGCGATGCTCAAGCGCTGTGACTCCGTTGGCGTGGAACGGTGTGCGTTCGCCGGTGGCGCGCGCAAGAAGTTCGACGACATCCGCACGAAGCTGGGTCAGGGCCCCACGACGCTGCCGGGTGGCGCTGTCGTGACGCTGACCGACGTCGTCGGCCGCACGTCGAGCAACCTCTACAGCCCGACGTCGTTCAAGTCGCTGACCGCGTGGCTGCAGTCGATCCACGCCGCGCAGAACCCGTCGGCCGCCTCGCTGGCCGTGCAGTCCGTTGTGGACGTTCCGCTGCTGAACAACCAGGCGGGCCGCGCCGACGTCCGGGTGCTGCCGGACACCCCGTACACCGCCGACGACTCGTACTACGCGGTGAACTGCATCGACAAGCCGTTCGCCCGCACGAACCGCAACTGGGCCACGACGGCGGCGCAGTGGGAGAAGGAGTCGCCGACGTTCGGCCGCTACCAGGCCGCGTCCGACCTGCTGACGTGCCCGACGTGGCCGACCCGCAACCCGGACCGCTGGATCGGGCCGTGGAACAAGAAGACGAAGAACCCGGTCGTCGTCGTGGGCAACTACTACGACCCGGCGACGCAGTACCTGTTCGCGGAGCGGATGGCGAAGCAGCTCGGCAACGCCCGGCTGATCAGCGTCGACGCGTTCGGGCACTGCATCCTCGGTGACTCGGCCGGTGCCGACGCCGCCGTGACGCGGTACCTGGTCGACCTCACCGCGCCCGCCAACGGGCAGGTCTTCCAGCCGAACGCGCAGCCGTTCTAGGTCTCGTTGACACACCCGCCTGTCGTCAGGACTACCCGACGATAGGCGGGTGTGCGCGGTGCACGCTGAGTGATGGGGTGCATCCGTGACGTCAACTTCCATGCGTGTGGTGCTCGCGAGCGCGCTCGTGCTCGGCACCATCGTTACCGGCGTGGGCACCGCCCAGGCCTCCTCCGTCAGCCCCGCTGCCTGGGGGCAGTGCGCGGCCGACGTGCTCGCCTCGCTTCCCGCCACCGTGACTCCCGAAGAACGCGCGCGGCTGACGTGCGCCGTCCAGGAGGTGCCCGTCGACCACGCGCGCCCGCGCGGGGAGAAGACCGGCATCGCCATGATGAAGCGCCCGGCCAACGACCCGTCGCGCAAGATCGGGTCGATCTTCCTCAACCCTGGCGGCCCCGGCGGCTCGGGCCTGACCCGCGGCGCCGTCGCCAAGAACTACTTCGGCGCGTCCGTGCTCGACCGGTTCGACGTCGTCGGCTTCGACCCGCGCGGCGTCGCCAGGTCCGCCCCGATGCGGTGCTTCCGCACCCAGGAGGAGGCCGCGTCGGTCAACGAGGGCTGGTACTCGCTGCCCAGGACCCAGGCTGAGATCACGTTGTCGATCCGGCAGTCCAAGGCCTACACGGACTACTGCAAGATCAACGCCGGTCCGCTGCTCAACCACATGTCGACCGAGGCCGTCGCCCGCGACCTCGACGTCCTGCGCGAGGCCGTGGGGGACGAGCAGCTCAACTTCGTCGGCTTCTCGTACGGCACGCTGCTGGGCGCGACCTACGCGAACATCTTCCCGCAGCGCACCCGCGCGATGGTGATCGACGGCAACGTGGACCCGCGCCTGCGTCTTTCCGATGGCGCGCAGTACGACCGCGAACGCGCCGGCGGCTTCGAGATCGCCCTCGACGCGATGCTGAAGCGCTGTGACTCCGCCGGTGCCGAGAAGTGCGCGTTCGCCGGAGACGCCCGCGCGAAGTTCGAGGCGATGAAGGTAGCGCTGGCCAAGGGCCCGGCGACGTTGCCGAACGGCACCCGGGTGACGCTGTCCGACGTGGTCAACCGCGTGGCCGGCGACCTGTACTCGATCGCCCGCATCGCGCCGCTGGCCGCCTGGCTGCAGAGCGTTCACCTGGCTCTGAACCCCGGCGTTCTCTCGGTTCAGTCCGTTGTGGAGCTCGAAGCGCCGCTCGCCAACGCCGGCGGCCGCTGGGACGTCGACCCGCTGCCCGACACCCCGTACACCGCGGATGACTCGTATTACGCGGTGAACTGCATCGACAAGCCGTTCGCCCGCACGAACCGCAACTGGGCGACGACGGCGGCGCAGTGGGAGAAGGAGTCGCCGACGTTCGGCCGCAACCAGGCAGCGTCCGACCTGCTGACGTGCGCCACCTGGCCGGCCCGCAACCCGGACCGCTGGATCGGCCCGTGGAACAAGAAGACGAAGAACCCGATCGTGGTGGTGGGCAACTACTACGACCCGGCAACGCAGTACGTGTTCGCACAGCGCATGGCCAAGCAACTCGGCAACGCGCGGCTGGTGAGCGTGGACGCGTTCGGCCACTGCATCCTGGGCCGCTCGGCCGGCGCGGACGCGGTGGTCGCGAAATACCTGGTGGACCTGGTGCCGCCGGCTGCCGGCCAGGTGTTCCAGCCGAACGCTCAGCCGTTCGCCTGATCTCGCCTGAAGCGGTGGCGGTGCTCGTACAGCGCCGCCGCCGCGGTGGCGAGCAGCAGCACGTACCCGGCGTACGTCGGTGAGAGCCACACGGTGAGACCGAGGCCCGCTGCTGCTGCGATGCGCGATACGACGTCTCGCACTTCGGCAGCAAAGCCGTCGCGTTCCGCTTTCACGGCAGCTCGCGACAGCCCGCTTCCACCCTCACAGCAGTGCGCTCCGCACGATCAGCACCACCGCGCTCACCCCGGCCACCACCAGCATCGGCGTCCGCACCCCCTTGGCGTCGAACCTCTTCCGCAACGGCCCGGACAGCAGGAACCCCGCGATGAGGAACGGAACCAGCAGCACCCCGCTCCACAACTGGTGCGCGGTCACGTTCCCGGCGATGCTCAACCCGGCCATCGACACCGCCGACCCCAGCGTGAAGAACGCCGCCAGCGTCGCCCTCACCTGCGGCCCCTCCTGGTTCTGGTAGACCAGCGCGATCATCGGCCCGCCGATCGACGTCGCCGTGCCGAACGACCCGCTCGCCACCCCGGCCGTCACCAGCGACGGCGGCGTGGGTTGCGGCCGCCACGACGTGACGGACAGCAGCACGCACACCAGCACGGCCGCGCCCACGACGATGCCGAAGCTCTTCGCGTCCAGCGAGTCCACGATCCAGATGCCGACGACGGTGCCGGGCAGCCGCCCGAGCATCGCCCAGCCGACGCCGCGCCAGTCGACGTGGCCGAACTCCCGCACCAGCGACAGCAGGGCGTGCGCGCAGGCGATCACGAGGACCGGCACCGGGACCAGGGCCGGGTCCAGCAACGCGAGCAGCGGCACGGCGACGAGGGCCAGGCCGAAGCCGATCAGGCCCTGCAGCAACCCTCCGAAAGCGACGATGACACCTGCCGCGACGAGCAATCCCCAGGACATGGTTAGCTACGCTACAGATCGGGGCGAGCAGGTTTCTTCTGCCGTTCTCCCCGCGTTGGCCGGGCACACCTACGCTCCGCGCCATGACCGCGTCTCGTCGTTCCTTCCTGCTCGGCACCGGTGCGACCGCCGCCGCTGCCGCCCTGGTCACGCCCGGTTCCGCGGCTGCTGACAACGTTGTCGGGTACGGCCGTCCCGACACTGACTCGCGGCGCTTCACGCTCGCCGTGATCCCGGACACGCAGTACATGTTCGACCTCGACCGGGGCGACTCGGCGCCGTTGAAGGCGACGCTCCAGTACCTGGTCGATCGCCAGAGATCCGAGAACATCGTCTTCATCAGCCACCTCGGCGACCTCGTCGAGAACGCGCGGAAGAGCGAGATCGACGACATCAGCGCGCGGTTCGAGGTGCTCGACCGGCGCCGGATCGGGTACAGCGTGCTCGCGGGCAACCACGACGTGCCGGACTCGCGCCTCGACGACCAGCGCGGGCGCACGCCGTACCTGGACCGGTTCGGGCCCGGCAGGTTCCGGCAGTCGCCGACGTTCAAGGGCGCGAGCGCGGACGGCTACAACTCGTTCCACATCTTCACAGCCGCCGGCAAGGAGTGGCTGGTCCTCGCGCTGGACTGGCGCATGTCCGCCAAGGGGTTCGCGTGGGCGCGGTCGGTGCTCACGCAGCACGCGAAGCTGCCGGTCATCCTCACCACGCACGAGCTCGTATACGACGGCGGTGACGGCGTCGCGGCCATGTCCGACTACGGGCGGCGGCTGTGGGAAGAGCTGATCAAGGACAACGACCAGATCTTCCTGACGCTGAACGGGCACTTCTGGCCGCCCGCGCGCACGGTCATGCGCAACACCGCCGGCAACGACGTGCACGTGCACATCGCGAACTACCAGGACCGCTACTACGGCGGCGGCGCGATGATCCGCCTCTACCACTTCGACCTCGACCGCGGCGTGATCGACGTGCGCACGCTGTCACCGTGGCTGCTCGGCAAGAAGTCGCTCAACCCGTTGGAGCGCAAGGAGACCGAGTTGACCGGCCCGGCCGACCGGTTCAGCGTGCCGATCGACTTCGAGCAGCGCTTCGCCCGGTTCGACCCGCCCGTGCTGCCCGCGCCGCAGCCCGTCCGCGACGTCCTGGTGCGCGGCACGGTCGCGTACTGGCGGCTCGGCGAGGGACTGAAAGACCTGTCCGGCAAGGGGAACGACCTGCGCCAGACCGGTGAGCTGACCGTCAGCGACGACCACAGCCGGTTCGCGCCGTCGCACAAGTCGTTGTTCTTCGGCAAGAACGGCTACCTGACCACTGTGGACAGCGCGCCGCTCAACCGCGAGACGTTCGAGCGCGGCTACACGATCGAGGTGTTCCTCAAGCTGCCCAACGGGTTCAACCACCCGTGGTGCGGCCTGTTCACCAAGCTCGCGCCCGGCTCGGCGGCCGGCAAGACCGGCGACGACCCGAGCGAGCCGATCGCGACCCTCAACGTCGCCGGCGGCGGCCAGCTGCAGTGGGCGGTGTTCCCGCGCAACCTGCCGGGCATCTCCACCAACTGGGGCCACGAGATGGACTACGAGACGTGGTGGCACATCGCCGTGGTCAACGACGGCACGCACACCACGTTGTACGTCGACGGCTCTCCGTTGCTGCGCAACCCGTCCACGCCCGCACGCGGCATCTCGACGGCCGGCGACCCGTGGCTGGTCGGCGCCTACGCGTACAACAAGATCGTGGAGAAGTCGTTGCACGGCTGGGTCGGCGACATGCGCGTGGTGAACCGCCCGCTGGACCGCTCCGAGTTCATGCGTGCGAAGGCAGCCCGAACCTCGGGAACAGACTGAGGTCGAAGAACGACGAGACGCGCGTGATCCGGTCTCCGGTGGCTTCCAGCACCTGGAGGTTGAACGGCCGGAACACGCCGTCCTCGGCACGCAGGTAGAGCCCGAACGCCGGCTGGCTGTTCGCCTCCGTGGCGATCATGCGCGCGCCGTGCGGGACGGCGGGGCACTGGTTCACGAGGTGCCACGCGACCATGTCCGGACCGAGGTAGAACTGCGGGAACGGCGGCATCTCCCAGATCACGTCCTCGGCGAACATGCCGATGATCGCCGGGATGTCCTTGGCCTCGAACGCCTTCACCCAGCGGTCGAGCAGGTCCTTGGCCGCCGCGGGTTCGGTGACCTGGTCCTCGGTCAGGTCCTTGAGCTGCGCGTGGGCGCGTTGCAGGGCGCTGTTGACGGCCGCGACGGTCATCTCCAGCTCGTCGGCGGTCTCGGCGGCGCTCAGCCTGAGCACGTCGCGCAGGATCAGCACCGCGCGTTGCCGGGGCGGGAGGTGTTGCAGGGCCGCGACGAACGCGAGCCGCGTCGACTCCCGTTCGCCGACGATCGCGGCAGGGTCGGTCGGGAACGGTTCGAGCCACGGGATCTCGTGGTCCTCGGTGAGCTCGTCGTGCTCGGTCGCACCCCTGGTGCCGAGCCCGAACGGCAGCGGGCGGCGGGTGCGGCCGTCGAGCGCGGTCAGGCAGGCGTTCGTGGCGATGCGGTACAGCCAGGTGCGGACGGACGAGCGGCCCTCGAACGAGCCGTACGCCTTCCACGCCCGCAGGTACGTCTCCTGCACCAGGTCCTCGGCGTCGTGCAGCGAGCCGAGCATCCGGTAGCAGTGCGCGAGCAGCTCCCGCCGGAACGGGTCCGCGGCGGTCTCGAAGTCGACCGTCATGCCTTCACCGCCTTCCGCAGCCGGGTGATGAGCATCCTGATGTGCTCCTGGAGCTCCGGCGGTTCGTGCAGGTCGAAGTCGAGGCCCAGGTACAGTAGGTAGAACACCATGCGGTCGAGCGACTCGGCGCCGGTGCGCATGAGGCACGAGTGGTCGTCGACCGGTTCCAGGGACGCGGCCATGGGGGAGGTGCGTTCGGCGACGTCCTGCAACGGCGCGTGGATCGTCAGAACGGCCTGGTAGGTGTAGACGTTCGCGGCGACCTGGCGGGAGACGAACTCGGCCAGCGACTCCGCCGGGGGTTCGCGGGGCGTGAACCGGGCGGCCAGTGCGGGTTCCTCGGTGATCCGGTCCACCCGGAACGTTCGCCAGTCCTGTTTGGACACGTCCCACGCGACGAGGTACCAGCGCCGTCCGGTGTGCACGAGCCCCTGCGGTTCGACGAGCCGCTTCGACGGCTCGCCCTGCGTTGCGGCGTAGGCGAACCTGAGCTGCTGGTGGTCGCGGCAGGCGGCGGCGATGATCGTGAGCGTCTCCGGGTCCACGGTCGGCCCGGCGGCGTTGAGAGGCGTGGTGTGCGTCTGGAGGGCCTGCACGCGCCGGCGGAGTCGCGTCGGCAGGATCTGCTCCAGCTTGGTGAGCGCGCGGATCGACGTCTCCTCGATGCCCGCGATCGTGCCGTTGGCCGCGGTGCGCAGTCCGACCGCGACGGCCACCGCCTCGTCGTCGTCCAGCAGCAACGGCGGCAGCTCCGCGCCCGCACCGAGCTGGTAGCCACCGGCCGCGCCGGGCAGCGACGTGACGGGGTAGCCGAGGCTGCGGAGCTTGTCGACGTCGCGGCGGATCGTGCGGACGTCCACGCTGAGGCGACCGGCGAGCTCCGGGCCCGTCCAGTCGCGCCGCACCTGGAGCAGCGACAGGAGCTTCAGCAGCCGTGCGGACGTCTCCAGCATGTCCGCGAGTCTAGATTCCGTTGCGGACAACGGCCTGCGGTGGTTAAGGTTCACGGCATGACTGCCGGGTCGGCCTTGTGCCGTGAGCGGAACGGTTGCCCGGCCCTGACTTGATCAGGGCCCCTCCAGCCCCCGCGCTTCGTTCTTCGGGACGCGCGCACGGGAGAGGAGGTGATGCGCAATGCTTCCCAACGTTGGTGATGTCTTCTCGGGGAAGGTCGTCTCGACCGTTCCCTTCGGATCGTTCGTCGAGCACCCCGCTGGTGCACACGGACTTCTGCACGGACAGCAGGCCGAGGTCGGTTCCTCGGTCCAGGTGAAGGTGCTCGCGGTCGACACCGCGCAGCAGCGCTTCAGCCTGGAGCTGGCGTGACCTGAGAGCGCGGGCAGAGGCGCCCTGCCCGTGCTCACGGTCGGCGGTAGTCCGCGCATTCGCTGGTCAGGCGGTCGTGCAGGGTCTTGCGGTGCCCGTCTTCCTCGGGCGCCGGACCCAGCGCGTCCGCGGGACTGGTGACCTCGTGCAGCAGCCGGTACAGCACCACATCCGTTGCGGTGTAAAGCCAGTCGTCCGCCCTGCCGGGTGGTGCGGCGGGGCCGAGGACGTTCTCGAACCACGCGGGGAAGAGCAGGTCGCTCGCCACCGCGTCCTCCAGGCGAACGCGGATGAGGTTCCGCACGTGCTTGATGGCCTCGTTGCCGGTCGACTTGGCAACGGTGTCCCTGGCGTGCGTGTCGTCGTCCGGCGCCTCCGGCCGTTCCTTGCCGGCGATCGACTGCCACTGCTTGTAATGCCTGCGCCACAACGCTTCCGCGTTCGGCGGCAGGTGCGTGAGCGCCTCGGCGGCGTCGACCGCCTCCAGCGCCGCCCTGTCGTACTCGGCGATCGCCCTGCGGGTGTCCTTGGCCTCCTGCGGCGTGAAACTCCTGCGCGCGTAGGCCTCCTGCCCCTTGAGGATCTTGGCCAGGTCCGCGTCGTCGATCTCCGGCCACGCGTCGAAGTCGGCCTTGCGCGTCTCGCCGGCCCGCACCTTCCTGTTGAGCGCCACCAGAAGCCGCTCCAGCCGGTGCACGCTCTCCGCCAGCTCGGTCACCCGGTCGCCGGTCTTCGTGACCTTGCGGTTGGTGTCCTTGAGCTGGTTGCTCTGGCTCAGCTGGTGGTGCGCCGCGTCGGTCTGGGCGTTGTCGATCCGGGTCTCGAGCGACTTCACCTCCTTCTTGAGCCGCTCGATCTTGTCGTCCAGAGCCTTGACGGGATCGATGTTCACTTGAGCGTCCTCCAGGCCCACCAGCCGATGCCGGCGAGGGTGACGAGTGTCGCCCAGCCGTTCGCGAGAGGGGTCAGGAGGGTGGCCGCGAGCGCGGCCGTGATCGCCGCGGTGCGCGCCCTGGGTTCCCAGAGCCGCCGTCCCGCGGGGTCGACCAGGACGGCTGCCGCCGTGGCCACGGCGGTGAGCAGGGAGAGCAGGGACCAGGCGTCGAACCAGCCCACGGCGACGATCAGGGCCGCCGCGGTGGTGGCCGCCGCGATCGCCCGGTTCGGGACGGTCAGCCTGGCGGCCTCGACGTCCCTGCGGGCCTGCATGACCGCGTCCACGTGGTCGTTCGTGGTGGAGAGCAGGGTGCGGAAGTCCGGGCTGCCGGGGCCTGCTGTCTGGAGGGCTCGCAGTGCTGTTCGCAGGGACTGCTGGCGGTCCGCCAGGCGGGCGGACGGATCGGCTGCCATGCCCCGACATCGTGATCAAGCGGGGTGGGCTGGGCTAGGCCTGTGAGGGGAGTTGGTCCGGTTGCCGACGAACTTCCCTCACTCGGCCTAACGGTCCCGGCTACGACTTCCGGCGCGCTTCCGGCGGCCACACGATCTCGATCGGCACGCCGGACGCCCGCGCCTGTTCCACCACGTCCGCCGTCCCGCCCTTGCCGGCCGCCGGCACCCCGTCCCACACCGCCACCAGCACCTCGACGGACGCGAGCATCCGCTCGTTGGCCGCCACGTAGGCCAGCCGCCCACTGGACATGTGCGGCAGCACGCTGACCACCGTGGCCGCCGCCCGCAGCTCGTCGTAGTCGGCGACCTGGTGCGGTTTGAGCTTGTCGCGGTAGTCCAGCGCGGGGAGCACGACCTCCACCTCGCCGCCCAGCTCCAGGACCGCGCGCGCGAAGATCTGGTCGGCGCCTGGTGCCAGGCACGTCACGCCGACCAGGGACCCGCCGAGCCCCGCGAGGGTCTCGGCGATGGCCCGCTGGACGGCGGGGACGCACTCGGGTACCAGGTTGGTGTGACCGGTGATGCCCACGCGCATCAAGCGGTCCGTATCGCTCTGATCGCGTCCCTGGTGTCCTGCACGGCGGGGATGTGGCGGTGCCGTGCCGCTTCCTTCGCGAAGTCCTCCAGTTTGCGCAGCACCCTCCCCGAGGAGAGCTTCGCCGCTGTCGGCAGGACCTCGTTGATCAACCCGCACGCTGCCTCCGGGTCTCCCGCGACCATTTTGGTGCGCGCCAGTCCGATGACGTCGAAGGCGCGGTTGCGCACCTTCGACGGGTCACGCAGTTCCAGTGCGCGCCGGATGTGCTGCTCGGCGAACACGGCCTGCGTGGGGTCGTGCATGGCGAGGTCGCGGCAGCGGGCGCCGATGACGCCCTCCAGCTCGGCCTCGTCGAAGCTGTGCAGGTAGCGCGGCTCGTTGTCCGCGTCCCGCTGGGCGAAGCTGTCCTGGGCCATGCCCACGGCCTGGTGGAACTCGCGGGTCTTGCCCATGCTCGCGTAGGCCCAGGCCTCGCGGGTCAGGAGCAGCGCCTTCAACGTCGGGGTGCCGGTGCGGCGGGTGCCGTACTGGCCGAGTTGGACGAGCTCCAAGCCGTCTTCCGGCCGGCCCAGGTCGAACATCTGCCTGGCCATGGCGGCCAGGCACAACGCCGCGAAGCCGTCGTTGTGACCGGCCTTGGCCATCCGGATGGCCAGCACGTAGTAGCGCTGGGCCGCGTTGTGCAGGCCCGCGTCGAACGACATGCTCGCCGCCACCTTCGACAGCTCCGCGCCGATGAAGAACGCGCGTTCCGTCGTCGGGCCGGACGGGGCGCGCCCCAGCCGTTCCGCGAGCTCGTCGAGCTGCCCCAGCACCGCCTTGCGGGCCAGGCCGTAGCCACCGCGGCCACCCCAGCCGCGCAGTCCGTCGGCCACCCGCTGCAACGCGAAGAGCTCCTCCTCGCTGATCGCCGAGTGCGACGACCACTTCGACAGGTTCTGCAGCGGGTGCAGCCACCTCTGCAGCGGCTCGACCAGTGCGGACCCCACCGTCACCGCGGCAGCCCCTGTGAGTGCCGCTCGTCTGCTGATCGCCAAGTCGCTCCTCGCCGTCTCCTCGACCGAACGGGCAATGCTCGTCGCCTCCCACGGGGCGGCGAGCACATCTGGCGGGCCCGTTTCGGGGGAGCCCACCTGAGCTGGGATGACGACTCGGTCGAACCACAGTCGTTCGCCCGGAACACCGAGCACCAGCGCGAAGTGGCGCAACCGGTCGAGGCGGTCGATCTGGTTCTCGCCCGACTCGTAACGCGAGAGCTGCGCCTGGCTGATGCCGAGCCACCCCGCCATGCGGTCCTGGGTGACGCGGCTGAGGTGCTGCGGGTGGTGCCGGTAAGCGGAGATCAAGGCGCCCATGTCGCGGTCGGTGCACGCGGCCGCGATCGCGGGGTGGTCCCAGAAGTCGTTCGGGACCTCAGGTGGTCCGTGCACGTCCGCACGAGCGTTGCGGCGGCACCGGTGACACAGCCGATCGGAGTTGTCGGCGGCGATGAACGCCCCGCACGGGCAAGCGCGTCTGGATCTGGGTGTCGGTGAATCCATCGGCCTCGCCCCCGTCACTGAGCGTTTCCCCAGTGTACGGAGGTGTGATCGTCAGTCCATCCATCTCATGCATAAGACGTAATGGATTCGCGTGTCGCACTCCTGGTGCCTCCGCCTGGCGGATGAGCTTCATACGCCTGCTGCATGAGGCTCATGCATCGGGCGAGTGGTGTTGGCGGGAACTGAGAAGCACCCTGCACAACGTCAGGCTGCGGGTCGATCCCCGTGGCGTGGCCAGTGCCTGACCCACCTAAGGGGAGGACAACCGCCGATGAGCCTCACGACCGCGGAGACCGGTACGGCCGGTATCCCACAGAACAGGGGACATGCTCGAGCGATCGGGGAGGCCGTCGCCGGCTACCGGTTGCTCGGCTGGCAGGTGAGCGTCACCGAGCAGGGCGTGTTCCTGCCCCTGGGTCCCGCCACGACAGCCCTGGCGATGCCGGCGCGGATCGGGTCGCGAGTGCTGGCCGACCTGAAGTCGCGGATGCTCGCCGGGCCGGTCACGGTCATCCCGGGGCCCCGCGAGCACTGGATCTTCCTCGCCGAGCTGGTGGCGTTGCTGCCGACGCACCTCAAGGCGCCGCCGGAGGTCCAGTTCGTGCGGTCGCCGCACCGGATCGCGCTTCCTCCGACGATGACCCGCTACGGGTCGTTGAGGTGGGCGAACCCGCCGTCGCACTCGCGGCACTGGTTCCCGCCGTTCACGGCCGTGCTCGCGCTGGCCCGGACGGCCGCCGCGGAGGACCAGCGCCGATAATCGGTGCCCGTGGATGGTCTTGGTCGTCGAACGGTGTTGTTGTGTGGGCTCGCTGCCGCGTTGAGCGCCTGTGGCGAGCCCGCTCCTCGCAAGACGGGCGGTGTCGGGACCGCTCGTGCCGGTGACCGGGTGGTCGCCGTCGCATCCGTGCCTTCCGGCTCGGGATTGCTGGTGGACATGCCCGGTAATGCCCAGCTGCTCGTCGTGCAACCTCGATCGGGTGAATTTCGGGCGTTCAACCCCTCTTGTCCGCACGTGGGTTCGTTCGTGAATCCACCCGCCGGCGGGGTCATCACCTGCCCTTTGCACGGGAGCGCTTTCGACCCTTCCAGCGGCGCCGTTCGCAAAGGACCTGCGACTTCCGGACTCGTGGAGGTCGCCGTCGTGCGTTCCGGCGACGATTTGGTGCTCGCCTGAGACCTGTGCATTTGCTGTGCATTGGGCGTCTGGATGAACTCTCGCTGACCGATCCGCGTAATGCTGTGGTGTAACCCCGAACACCCCCACCACCACGGAGGATCGGTCGTGAACACCGAAAGCCCGGTCAGCAGGCGCGCGGCTCTGTGCGGAATCGCGGTTGCGCTCGCCGTGCCCAGCGGCCTCGTGACGGCGTGCAGTTCGACCTCGCCCTCCGGCTCCGCGCCGACACAGGGCGGCTCCGACCCGACGGGGTCCACCGGATCCGCCGGAACCGCTGGTACGGCCCTCGTGGCGCTGGCCGACGTGCCGGAAGGCGGCGGCGCTGTCGTCGACGCCCCCGGCGGCAAGAGGATCGTCGTCGCGCGCATTTCGGCGACCGAGGTCAAGGCGTACGACGCGTCGTGCCCGCACCAGGGTTCGATGGTCGGGGAACCGTCCGGCGGCACCATCACGTGTCCTTCGCACGGCAGCCAGTTCGGCGCGTCCGACGGTGCCGTGAAGAAGGGGCCGGCGACGACCGGCCTGAAGGCCGTCGCGGTGAAGGTCGACGGTGACCAGGTGGTCCTGACCTGACCCTTTCTGTTTTTGTCAGACCCCGTCGATAGTCTTGACGGCGTGGCAGATCCCTCGACGTACCGCCCCGCGGTGGGCACGATTCCTGAGGCTCCCGGCGTCTACAAGTTCCGCGACGCCGGTGGCCGGGTCGTGTACGTCGGCAAGGCGAAGAGCTTGCGCAGCAGGCTGAACTCGTACTTCGCCGACCTGGCCGGGTTGCACCCGCGCACCCGCCAGATGGTGACGACGGCGGCCTCCGTCGAGTGGACGGTCGTCACCACCGAGGTCGAGGCGCTGCAGCTCGAGTACAACTGGATCAAGGAGTTCGACCCGCGCTTCAACGTCCGGTACCGCGACGACAAGTCGTACCCGATGCTGGCCGTGACGTTGCACGAGGACTACCCGCGGCTGCACATGTACCGCGGCCCGCGCAAGAAGGGCGTGCGTTACTTCGGCCCGTTCGCGCATGCGTGGGCGATTCGCGAGACGCTGGACCTGTTGTTGCGCGTCTTCCCGGCGCGCACGTGCTCGGCGGGCGTTTTCAAGCGGCACAGTCAGATCGGCCGTCCCTGTCTGCTCGGCTACATCGACAAGTGCTCCGCGCCGTGCGTGGGCAAGGTGTCGGCGGACGAGCACCGCGACATCGTGCTGGACTTCTGCGACTTCCTGGCGGGCAAGACGGACAACATGATCCGCCGCCTCGAACGCGAGATGCTGGCCGCGTCCGAGGAGCTGGAGTTCGAACGGGCGGCCCGTCTTCGCGACGACCTGGGCGCGTTGCGCCGCGCGATGGAGAAGCAGGCCGTCGTGCTGGGCGACGGCACGGACGCCGACGTGATGGCGTTCGCGCAGGACGAGCTGGAAGTCTCGGTGCAGGTCTTCCACGTGCGCGGCGGCCGGGTGCGCGGCCAGCGCGGCTGGGTGCTGGACAAGGTGGAGGCCGTCGACGACGGCGCCATCGTCGACCAGTTCATCATGCAGTTCTACGGCGACGAAACGGAGAACACCCCGCGCGAGGTCCTGGTGCCCGTGCTGCCGGACGACGCGGACGCGCTGGAATCCCTGCTGTCCGAACAACGAGGCTCGCGCGTCGCTCTGCGCGTCCCGCAACGGGGCGACAAGCGCGCGCTGATGGAAACGGTGGCCCGCAACGCCTCCGAGGCCTTCGCCCAGCACAAGCTCCGCCGGGCGGGCGACCTCACCGCGCGCTCAGCGGCGTTGCAGGAGATCCAGGACGCACTGGGCCTCGACACCGCCCCGCTGCGCATCGAGTGCGTCGACATCAGCCACGTCCAGGGCACCGACGTGGTCGCCTCCCTGGTCGTCTTCGAGGACGGTCTGGCCCGCAAGTCCGAATACCGCCGCTTCGCCCTCCGCGAGGCGGCGACGGAAGGCGACGTGGCCTCCATCGCCGAGGTGGTCCGCCGCCGCTTCCAGGCCATGCTCCGCGAGACGGCCAACGGCGGCCCCAACCCGGGCATAGACCCGGACACCGGCAAACCCCGCAAGTTCGCCTACCCGCCCAACCTCCTGGTGGTGGACGGCGCAGGCCCGCAAGCCGCGGCCGCGTCCGACGTCCTGGCAGAACTGGGCATCACCGACGTGGCGGTGGTAGGCCTTGCCAAACGCCTCGAAGAAGTCTGGGTCCCAGGCGAACAGGACCCGGTCATCCTCCCGCGCAGCAGCGACGGCCTGTACCTCCTGCAACGAGTCCGCGACGAGGCCCACCGCTTCGCCATCGCCTACCACCGCCAGAAGCGCTCGAAGCGCATGACCACCTCAGAGCTGGACGAGGTCCCAGGCCTCGGCGAAACCCGCAAAGCCGCCCTGCTCAAGCACTTCGGCTCCGTCAAGAAACTCCGCCAGGCCACAGTGGACGAGATCAGCGACGTCCCGGGAGTGGGCCGCCGAACGGCGGAAGCCGTGGTGGCCACCCTGGCCTCCACAGCGGGAAAGCCCTGACGATGTCGCCCGGGAACACCGAACCCGCCGGAACCGTTGCGCTGAAGCGCTTGTCCCGCCGGGCGATGACAGAGGAGGCGGACCTGCGTCGACTCCCGCCGGCCGCCGAAGCACTGCTGTCCGACCTGAACGCGCCGCCCCGCCTGGTGGCGCACCTGCGGGCGGTCCACGACGTGGCGGCTCAACTGCTCGTCTGGGTGGCACGAACCCATCCGGGCGCCGCCGTCGACCACGAGTCCGTCCTGTACGGAGCAGCCACGCACGACGTGGAAGGTGTTGCACCCCAACGAACTCTCGGGCCCAGGCCACGACCACGAGCCGGCGGGCCACGCCCTGCTGCGTGCGCGAGGCGTGGAAGAGCGCCTGTCCCGCTTCGCCGGCACCCACGCGTCCTGGACCGCGGACGGCATCACCCTGGAAGAGCTCCTGGTGAGCCTCGCCGACAAGGTGTGGAAGGCCAAACGAGTTCCAGACCTCGAACAACTGGTGACCGGCCACCTGGCCCAGGCGAGCGGCCAGGAACCGTGGGAGGTCTTCCTGGCGCTGGACGACGAACTGGACCGCATCGCGGCCGGTGCGGACGCTCGCCTCGCCTACCAGTCGAGCTACCCGGTGTCGGCGTGACCGCAGTCCCGCACCAAGCCTGGCCGACCCGAGCTCCGCATGTCGGCGGGGTGGCGCTCGCGGCACCTGCCCGACCTGTCGTGCCGCCCGATCACACCGCACTCGCACCACACGCCGCACCCGTCACGCTCGTCCTGCGCGCCCCCACCCCGCGGCGCGAGGATCGTGACCGCGGCCACGCCACGCCCGTCTCAACTGCCGAACCTGCCGCACGCGCGGCCCGTTCCGGTGGAGACTCACCACCGGGCCCGCCGACCGAGCGTGGCCCGGCCACAGAGCTAGGCCCACCAAGAGCGCATCGAGCGCGCTCCTGAACAGGTAACGGAGTCGTAGTCGTGAACGCGGAGAAGTCCGGCATCGAAGTCGCTGTGGTGACCGGGCTGTCCGGTGCGGGCCGCAGCACCGCGGCCAAGTGCCTGGAGGACCTCGGCTGGTTCGTCGTCGACAACCTGCCCCCGGAACTCATCGCCACCATGGTGGAGCTCGGCGCTCAGGCGCGCGGGGCCATCACGAGGGTCGCCGTCGTCATGGACGTGCGCAGCCGCGCGTTCACCGAGGACCTGGCCGCCATCATCAAGGACCTCGACGCGCGCGGGTACAAGCCGCGGGTGTTGTTCCTCGAAGCCACCGACGACGTGCTGATCCGCAGGTTCGAGGCGGTGCGGCGCGGTCACCCCATGCAGGGGGACGGCCGGTTGCAGGACGGCATCGAGGCCGAGCGGATCCTGCTCACGCCGCTCAAGCAGGAAGCCGACCTGGTGCTGGACACGTCCGCGCTGAGCATTCACCAGCTGCGGGCCAAGATCGAGGACTCGTTCGGCACGGAGGCGGCGTCCAGGACGCGGGTCACGGTGCTGAGCTTCGGGTACAAGTACGGGCTGCCGATGGACGCCGACCTCGTCATGGACGTGCGGTTCCTGCCCAACCCGTTCTGGATCCCGGAGCTGCGCGAGCAGACGGGTCTCGATGGTGAGGTGCGCAACTACGTGCTGTCGCAGGAGGGCGCTGACGAGTTCCTTGATCGGTACCACGAACTGCTCCGGCTCATCGGGGCCGGGTACCGGCGTGAGGGCAAGCGCTACCTGACGCTCGCGATCGGTTGCACCGGCGGCAAGCACCGCAGTGTGGCCCTGAGCGAAGAACTGGCCGCGAGGCTGGCTAGCGAGGACGGCATGGCTGTCAAGGTCGTGCACAGGGATCTGGGACGCGAGTGACGAAGTTGAAGGCTGTTGCTTTGGGTGGCGGGCACGGGCTGCACGCGACGCTGACCGCGCTGAAGCGGGTCACCGACGACGTGACGGCCGTGGTGACCGTCGCGGACGACGGGGGCTCGTCGGGGCGGCTGCGCAGGGAGCTCAGCGACCTGCTGCCGCCGGGCGACCTGCGCAAGGCCATGGCGGCGCTGGCCGGGGACGACGAGGCCAGCCGGCTGTGGACGTCCCTGTTCAAGCACCGCTTCGGCGGCACGGGGGCGCTCGCCGGGCACGCGGTGGGGAACCTGGTGATCGCCGGGCTGCTGGAGCAGCTCGGCGATCCCGTCGCGGTGCTCGACCTCACGAGCAGGCTGCTCGGCGTCAAGGGGCGCGTGCTGCCCATGTCGAACGACCCGCTCGACATCGAGGCCGACGTCACAGGCCTCGACGAGGACGTGACGGACGTGCGGCGCATCCGGGGGCAGGTCGCCATCGCGACCACGCCGGGGCTCGTGCAGCGCATCCGGTTGACTGCCCCGAACGGGCGACCTGCCGGCTGTCCGGAAGCAGTACAGGCTGTACTTGACGCGGATCTTGTGTTACTCGGCCCCGGATCGTGGTTCACCAGCGTGTTGCCGCACCTGCTGGTGCCCGAACTGCACGACGCGCTCGTGCGCACGGAGGCCAAGAAGGTCCTTGTGCTCAATCTCGTCCCCCAACCGGGTGAAACTGCTGGTTTCTCTCCGGAGCGGCATTTGGACGTAGTCTGCGAACACGCACCCGAGCTGAAGGTGGACGCGGTGATCGCCGACGTCGACTCGGTCCCGACCCCGGACCGGTTGACGCGAGCCGCCTCGGCACTGGGTGCGCGGACGCATCTGGCGAAGATCGCCGCACCGGACGCCGCTGAACGGCATGATCCGGAGGCGCTTGCCGGTTGCCTGAGGCAGGTGGTCGAGGAGACCGGAGTGGGAGGGACGAGCCCGTGGCGATGACGTCGGCGGTCAAGGACGAGCTGAGCAGGCTCGCGGTATCCAAGACCTGTTGCCGCCGCGCGGAGGTGTCCTCCCTGCTCAGGTTCGCCGGCGGCCTGCACATCGTGTCCGGCAGGGTCGTCGTCGAGGCCGAGCTCGACCTGGGTTCGGCGGCCCGCAGGCTGCTCAAGGAGATCCAGGCGCTCTACGGCCACCACGCCGAGGTGTTCACGATCCAGTCCAACGGCCTGCGCAAGGGCACCCGGTACGTCGTCC
The DNA here is from genome assembly GCF_050936595.1 of Lentzea sp. CA-135723. Lineage (NCBI taxonomy): Bacteria > Bacillati > Actinomycetota > Actinomycetes > Pseudonocardiales > Pseudonocardiaceae > Lentzea > Lentzea sp. CA-135723. The sequence goes on from NZ_JBNJMK010000002.1 coordinate 1,115,063, forward strand.
GCGTCGTCAAGGACGGCGAGGGTCTCGCCAGGCAGACCGGCCTGCTCGACCCGCGCGGCCGTCCCGTGCGCGGCCTGCCCGCGCCGGTCGTGAGCGGGGGAGTGTGCGACGCCGAGGCGGCGTGGCGCGGAGCGTTCCTCGCGCACGGCTCGCTGACCGAACCCGGCCGCAGCTCGTCGCTGGAGATCACCTGTCCCGGTCCCGAGGCCGCGCTGGCCCTGGTCGGAGCTGCCCGCCGCATGGGCATCTCGTCCAAGTCGCGCGAGGTCCGCGGGGCCGAGCGCGTGGTGATAAGGGACGGCGACGCCATCGGCGCGATGCTCACCAAGCTCGGCGCGCACGACAGCGTGATGGCCTGGGAAGAGCGCCGGATGCGGCGTGAGGTCCGCGCCACGGCGAACAGGCTCGCGAACTTCGACGACGCCAACCTGCGTCGTTCCGCCCGTGCGGCCGTCGCGGCGGCGGCACGGGTCGCGCGCGCGTTGGAGATCCTCGGCCCGGAGGCGCCGGACCACCTGGCCGCGGCCGGTCAGCTGCGGCTCGCGCACCGCCAGGCGTCGCTGGAGGAGCTCGGCCAGCTGTCCGACCCGCAGATGACCAAGGACGCGGTGGCAGGCCGTATAAGGCGTCTTCTGGCGATGGCCGACAAGCGCGCGAAGGACCTCGGCCTGCCGGACACGGAGTCCGCGGTGACGGCGGAGATGCTCGAAGCAGAGGTGTGAGAAAGCGGCGGAGCTGAGGGCGGGCGTCTGCCGGCTGGCCCGCTTCGCCGAGCTGAGGAGGCGGGCGTTTGCCGGTCGGTCCAGCCGGCCGGGCAGAGGCCTAAGGCGTCTGCCGCCCCGCCCACACCGCGAGCTGGGCGCGCGACCGCAACCCCAGCTTCGACCGCGCGTGCGTGACGTGCCGGGCGACGGTGTGCGGCGAGATGCCGAGCCGTTGCCCGATCTGCCGGTTCGTCAGCCCTTCCGCCACCAGCGTCGCGACGTGCAGTTCGCGCGCCGAGATCACCCCGTCGGCGGGGTTCTCGGCGTGCGGCTGCGCGGTCAGGGCGTAGGAGATGGCCTGCGCCAACGACATCCGCTCACCCATCGACTCGGCTGCGCGCAGACGTGTGGCGGAGATCCGTGCGCGGCACACGGCCCGTGCGTCGTCCAGCAACGCTTGCCAGTACGGCTCCGCACGGAAGTCATAGCGCGTGCGCACCACACCGGCAGACGTCAGCAACGAGAGAGCGCGTTCGTCGTCGGCTCCCACGCCCACGAGCCCCAACGCCAGTCCTTCCAGGTCGTAGAACTGGTCCATCGGATGGTCGGCGCCGACCTCCAGGCTCTCCCGGAACAGGTCGACTGCCTCGGGAAAGTCCTTGCGCGCCAACGCGATCGCGCCCGCCGTGTGCAGCACGGGGTTCAGCATGTGCGGCAGGCCGATCAGTCGCGTCAACGTCAGCGCGACCCGCACCAACGGTGCCGCCCGGTCCGCGAAACCGTGTTGCAGCAACGTCCAGCCGTACGAGTTCAACAGGATGGCGCGCGCGAGCTTGTCGTTGGAGTCGCGCAGCAGCACAGAAGCCTCGTCGAACAGCTCCCACGCACGCGAGACGGAACCCGTGTGCGCCTCAGCCGACGCCAGCACCTCCAACGCACGTGCCGTTGTGCCCGGACGGCACGCATCAGCGCGTTCGATGGCCAGCGACTCCTCGGCGAACTGCCGCGTCACGTGCCACCCGCCGCGCACGCGGTGATGCATCGCCGCCAGCACCGCCAGCACGCTCCGGTACGCCTGCGGCATCGGCCGGGACAACGCCTGGTGCAGCAGCTCGGCCGGGGCACCCCGAGGGCCGCGCGGGGTGGCCGTCCAGGCCGTCGCGACGGCCGTCAGCGCGTGCCGTGACCAGTCGCCGGTCGCCGCCGTGCGGGTGGCGGCCAGGTCGAGCAGCCCGACGTTGCGGTCCAGCAGCAGCACGACGGGTGGCGACGGGGCGAACGACGAGATCTCCGGCTCCACGACCGAACACACCCACTCGACCACACGGTCCGCCACGAGAGAGATGTCTCCGTGCGCCACAGCCCGTTCACGGCAGTACAAACGCACCGACTCAAGCTGACGGAACGTCGTGTGCCCGCCGACCCGGTCCACCACGAGCAGCGACTTCTGCTCCAGCCCGGTCAGCAGCTCCAGCGCGTCCGGCACCCCGCAGACCGCCGCGGCCACGTCGAGGTCGAACGGCACCCCCAGCACCGCCAGCCGCCGCGAGGCCTCCTGCTCCTCCTCCGACAGCAGGTCGTAACTCCACCCGATCGCGGTGCGCAGCGTGCGGTGGCGGTCTTCGGCCGTGCGCGGACCGCCCGTCAGCAACGCCAGCCGGTCACCCAGCCGGGCGAGGATGTCGGCGGGGGAGAGCACGGGGATGCGCCGCGCGGCCAGTTCGATCGCCAGCGGCATGCCGTCCAAGGAACGGCACACGGCGATCACGTCGGCGACGTTCGCGGCGTCCAGCTCGAACGAACGGTCCACCGACACCGCGCGGTCGCGGAACAGCGCCACGGCGTCGTGCTCCAGCTCCAGCTCGCCGACCGAGAAGACCTGCTCACCCGCCAGCCGCAACGGCTCGCGCGACGTCACCAGCACGCGCAGCCGGGGACAGCGGGCCAGCAGGTCGGTGACCACGCCCGCGACGTCGCCGAGCAGGTGCTCGCAGTTGTCCAGCACCAGCAACGGCCGCCGGTGCTGCTCGACCTCGGCGACCACGGCGTCGCGCGCCGACCCGTTCGGCAACGGGTGCGCCCCCACCGCGGCGAAGATCGCCTGCAGCACGTCCGGCGCGGACGCCAGCGCCGTCCACCAGGTCTGGTCGGCGCGTCTGCTCGCGTACTGGATCGCCAGCCGCGTCTTGCCCGCACCGCCGGGGCCCACCAACGAGACGAGACGTTCCGTCTCGTTGCGGGTCAGCGCGGCCAGCTCCTCCTGCCTGCCCACGAAGCTGTCGAGAGGCGCCGGGAGCAACGAGACGATGCGGATCGTCTCGTTGCGGGTGGAGGTGCGCGAGCGGTACGCGCGCTGCCGGCACGCGTTGGAGCAGTACCGTCGACCCGCGGCCGCCTCCGTGAGAGGGTTTCCACACGTCACGCATGTGGCAGCGGCGGCCGTCATGACGCTTGACCGTACCGGGTGCGTAACGGCCTGTAACACCCGCTGTTTCGGGGTATTGAGCCTGCTCCGGAAGCGTGGACAGGATCCTGGCATGACCGCGCAGACCAGACCTGAGACAGCGCTCGTCCCGCCGCAGGACCGCCCCGTCGTCGACGAGTGGCTGGCGCGCATCCAGGCCGTCGTCGGACGCGACCCGAAGGACACCAGCCCGGAGGCTTGCCGGACCGCCGCGGAGGCGGCAGAGGAGTTGAGCGCCTACCTCTGGATGCTCCGCGCGCTGCGCCGCCGAACGGCCTAGTCAAGCCCACTTTTTCTGGCTCGATCAAGAGATACTCACTATCCCTGTGACCAGGGACGCAGTTCGGCAGATAGGGTGGGCTTGTTCCTGCCAGCTGAACGCAAGGAGTCAGTCGTGACGGTTCGTGTAGGTGTCAACGGTTTCGGTCGGATCGGGCGCAACTTCTTCCGCGCCGTGAGGGCCGGCGGCCACGACATCGAGATCGTCGCGTTCAACGACCTCGGTGACGTCGCCACCATGGCCCACCTGCTGAAGTACGACAGCATCCTCGGTCGCCTGGACGCCGACGTGCAGGTCACCGACGAGGGCATCTCCGTCGACGGCAAGGTCATCAAGGCCCTGGCCGAGCGCGACCCGGGCAAGCTGCCCTGGAAGGACCTCGGCGTCGACGTCGTGGTCGAGTCCACCGGCTTCTTCACCGACGCCACCAAGGCCCGCGCGCACGTGGACGAGGGCGGCGCCAAGAAGGTCATCATCTCCGCGCCGGCCAAGAACGAGGACCTGACGGTCGTCATCGGCGCCAACGAGGACAAGTTCGACGGTTCGCAGACGATCATCTCGAACGCGTCCTGCACCACGAACTGCCTCGCCCCGCTGGCCAAGGTGCTGCACGACAGCTTCGGCATCGAGCAGGGCCTCATGACCACGATCCACGCGTACACGCAGGACCAGAACCTGCAGGACGCGCCGCACAACGACCTCCGCCGTGCCCGCGCCGCCGCGCTGAACATCGTCCCGACCTCCACGGGCGCCGCGAAGGCCATCGGCCTGGTCCTGCCGGAGCTCAAGGGCAAGCTCGACGGCTACGCGCTGCGCGTGCCGATCCCCACCGGCTCTGCCACCGACCTGACCGTCACGCTCAAGCGCGAGGTCACCGTCGACGAGGTCAACGCCGCGTACAAGGCCGCCGCCGAGGGCCCCCTGGCCGGCATCCTCAAGTACTCGACCGACCCGATCGTGTCGGCCGACATCGTCACCGACGCGCACTCGTGCATCTACGACGCGCCGCTGACCAAGGTCATCGGCAACCAGGTCAAGGTCGTCGGCTGGTACGACAACGAGTGGGGCTACTCCAACCGCCTCGCGGACCTGGTCAAGCTCGTCGCCTCCAAGATCTGAGTTCGGAGCGAGTGCGTTGAAGACTCTCAGCGACCTGCTCGCCGAGGGTGTCGCGGGTCGGCGCGTCCTGGTGCGCGCCGACCTGAACGTCCCCCTCGACGGAGACAAGATCACCGACGACGGCCGCGTGCGCGCGTCGGTGCCGACGATCAAGGCATTGGCCGACGCCGGTGCCCGCGTGATCGTCACCGCTCACCTCGGCCGTCCCAAGGGCGAGCCGGACCCCAAGTTCTCGCTGGCCCCGGCCGCCGCTCGCCTCGGTGAGCTGCTCGGCACGGAGGTCGCGCTCGCGTCCGACCTCGTCGGCCCGTCCGCCACGTCCGTGGTCGGCGCGCTCACCGACGGTGGCGTCGTGATGCTGGAGAACGTCCGCTTCGACGCCCGCGAGACCTCGAAGGCCGACGCGGAACGCGCGGAGCTGGCCGACGAGCTGGCGTCGTTCGCCGACGCGTTCGTGTCCGACGGCTTCGGTGTCGTGCACCGCAAGCAGGCCTCGGTGTACGACGTGGCGCAGAAGCTGCCCGCGTACGTCGGCGGTCTCGTCGAGGCCGAGCTCGGGGTGCTGCGCAAGCTCACCGACGACCTGGAGCGCCCGTACGTCGTGGTGCTCGGCGGCGCGAAGGTGTCCGACAAGCTCGGCGTCATCGCGAACCTGCTGTCCAAGGTCGACAAGCTGCTCATCGGCGGCGGCATGGCGTACACGTTCCTCAAGGCCCAGGGCCACGAGGTCGGCACGTCGCTGCTGCAGGAGGACCAGCTCGACCAGGTCCGCGGCTTCCTCGCCGAGGCCGAGAAGCGCGGCGTCGAGCTCGTGCTGCCGGTCGACGTGCTGGTCACGGCCGAGTTCGGCAACGTCGAGCACGAGGTCGTCGCGACGTCCGCTATCCCCGCGGACAAGATGGGCCTCGACATCGGCCCCGAGTCGCGCGAGCTGTTCGCCTCGAAGCTGGCCGACGCTCGCACGGTCTTCTGGAACGGCCCGATGGGTGTGTTCGAGATCGAGACCTACGCCGGCGGCACCCGTGCCGTGGCCGAGGCCCTGGTCAAGTCCGAGGCGTTCACCGTCGTCGGTGGCGGCGACTCCGCCGCGGCCGTGCGCGCGCTGGGCCTGCCCGAGGACGGCTTCTCGCACATCTCCACCGGCGGCGGCGCGTCGCTCGAGTTCCTCGAAGGCAAGGAACTCCCCGGCATCAGCGTTTTGGAGTCCTGATGGCAGCCCGGCTCCCGCTCATCGCGGGCAACTGGAAGTTGAACCTCAACCACCTCGAGGCCATCGGCCTCGTGCAGAAGATCGCTTTCTCCCTCCCGGAGAAGTACTTCGCCAAGGTCGAGGTCGCGGTCCTCCCGCCGTTCGTCGACATCCGCAGCATCCAGACGCTGGTCGACGGCGACAAGCTGCTGCTCAAGTACGGCGCGCAGGACATCTCGCAGCACGACTCCGGCGCGTACACCGGCGAGGTGTCGGGCGGGATGCTCGCGAAGCTCGGCTGCCACTACGTGGTCGTCGGGCACTCCGAGCGCCGCGAGTACCACGGCGAGACGGACGCCATCGTCAACGCCAAGATCAAGGCGGCGCTGAAGGTCGAGGTCACCCCGATCTTCTGCTTCGGCGAGAAGCTCGACGTGCGCACCGCCGGCGGTCACCTGGAGCTGGTGCGCCAGCAGCTGGAGGACGGCCTCGCCGGCTTCTCCGCCGAGCAGGTCGCCAAGATCGTGTTCGCGTACGAGCCCGTGTGGGCGATCGGCACCGGCAAGACCGCGTCCTCCGCGGACGCCCAGGAGGTCTGCTCGGTGGTCCGCTCGTTCGTGGCGGAGAAGTACGGCGAGGAGACCGCGGCCGTCGTCCGCGTGCTGTACGGCGGTTCGGTGAAGTCGTCGAACATCGCCGAACTGATTGCGCAGAAGGACATCGACGGCGCGTTGGTCGGCGGTGCCAGCCTTCAGGCCGACGAATTCACCAAGCTGTGCGCTCTGGCTGCCGGCGGGCCGCTGCCTTAAGTTGATCAGGTGTGCCGGGCACCCGTGCCGGATCTTTCGACGCCCCCGCTGAGCGCCGATCGAGACGGTTAAGGTGGGCGGCCAGCACACCTTTATCCCTAACCCCACTGGTTGCACACGTTCGGCAGTCGAACAGGTACTCTGTGGCGTCGGCTGCCTGACAGCGAGGAAGAAATGATCCTGTTCCTGCAGATCCTGTTGATCGTCTCCAGCGTCGTGCTGGTGCTGCTCGTGCTGTTGCACCGCGGGCGCGGCGGCGGTTTGTCCTCGCTGTTCGGCGGCGGTATGCAGTCGAGTCTGTCCGGTTCCTCCGTCGTCGAGAAGAACCTCGACCGCCTGACGCTGTTCGTCGGCGCGGTCTGGGTCATCGCCATCGTGGGCATCGGACTGCTGATCAAGCTGCCCGGCGCAGCCTGATCAACCGTTCAGCGGCAGAAGCCCTTCGGGGCTTGGGGTAATCCACTTGGTGGGGGTGTAACGGTCGATGTCAGGTGGTAACGCGATTCGCGGTACCCGCGTCGGCGCAGGCCCGATGGGCGAATCGGAGCGCGGCGAGTCCGCGCCCCGCCGTCGGGTGTCGTACTGGTGCGCGAACGGTCACGAGTCCCGGCCTTCCTTCGCGGTCGACGCGGAGATCCCGGAGAACTGGGACTGTCCGCGTTGCGGCCTCCCCGCAGGTCGTGACGAGCAGACGCCACCCGCGCCTCCGCGCAACGAGCCGTACAAGACGCACCTTGCGTACGTGAAGGAGCGCCGCTCCGACGCCGATGGTGAGGCGATCCTCGAAGAGGCGCTGGCCAAGCTGCGTCGGCAGCGGGAAGAGCCGTAAGTTTTAGTTCCAACGCGAGAGGCCCCCTCATCCTGCGGAGAGGGGGCCTTTCGCGTTGTTGTGGGGTTAGCGCCTCAGGCCGGAGAACTGCCGGCGGAGCATCGCGGCACCCACGAGGAGGAAGAAGAGAAGTACGACGAGGGTGCTGGTCGTGCCGCCGGACGAGCTGGAGAGCGTCACGTCGACGTTGCCCACGAGGACGATGCCGCATTCCGCGCGGACCTTGTGGCGCCCCGGTTCGATGTTCGCGAACTTCACCGGGGACGAGAAGGCACCGTTGTCGTCGGCCGTCGTCTTGCCCACGTCCTGACCCAGCGACTTGAGGGTGACGCTGGCGCCCTTGGGACAGCCGATGCCGGTGGCGTTCAGGTCGTCGCCCGGCTGGATGTTGTCCTTGTCCAGGACCAGGACGCCGTCACCGGGGCCCGTGAAGGCGTCGGTGGTGGAGGTGGAGGGCGACGACGAGTCCGTGGTGGTGGTCGTGGTCGTCGTGGTGGTGGTCGGCGGGGTCGTGGTGGTGACGCCGGGGGGCTTGGTGGTGACGGGCGGGTTGGTCACCGGGGGATTGGTCACCGGCGGGTTGGTCGTGACGACCGGCGGCTTGGTCGTGGTGACCGGCGGCGGGATGCGGACCGTGTAGTTGTTGGAGGCCGAGCTCGCCTGGCACGAGGTCGGCTGGACGGTCACCCGGTGGCTTCCCTCCGCGGCGTTCGCCGGAACCGTTGCCGAACCGGAACCCGTCCCGTTGCTGCTGCCGGAGCCGCTGCCCACTACTGTCTTGCCGTCCCACAGGACCCGCACCGTGGGGAACTCGCACGTTCGGGGGAAGTAGATCCCCGTCCACGAGACCTTGAAGCCCGATCCCGGCGCGCCCGCGTTCGGGCTGACCGTCAGCGCGGGGGGCTGCTGGGCCGTTGCCGGTGTGGCGCTCAGCACCGTAACACCGGCCGTAATGGCCACGAGTAAGCCTAAAGACCGCATTCCCTCTCCCCGGATCAGAACCTAAGGTGCGCTAGTGAGACGTCGCATGGCCGGTGCAGGTTTACTGCTGTTGTGCGGAATTATGCTGCTCCCGCAGACGGCCTCCGCACAGGACGGGTCTGTGATCCTCGAGGCCGATGTGGACGGTAGGCCGGTTGGAGTAGGGACGCTGGTGCTGGACCCGGCGCGGACCGCCAAGGTGTCCATCACGGTCCGCAACAACACGAACACCGTGCAGCGCGTCAAGACGGTGCGGATCAGCGGGTCGGCGTTGGCGTTGACCTTCTTCTCTTACGACACAACGGTTCCGTTCGACGTGCCGGCCAGGTCGTCGGAGACGCGGTCGTTCCCGCTGGAGCCCACGGACCTCGGGGAGCAGGCGCTCGGGTTGTTGCCCGTCGAGGTCGAGGTCATCGACACGAGCCGGGAGAGCATCGCGTCGGTGGAGACGACCGGGGACGTGCAGGGGTCGTTGTGGTCGGTGTACGGGGCTTTCGGGCTCGGGGTGCTGGTGCTGACCGCGCTGTCGTGGGCCGGGGCGCTCATCGCGCTCGGGCGGCGCCGGCTGCCCGCCAACCGGTGGCAGCGGGCCATGCGGTTCCTGCCGGCCGGGATCGGGACCGGGCTGGTCGCGGTGATCTCGCTGTCGGTGTTGCGGCTGGTGGCGCCTTCGCTCACGGCCGAGATCCCGTTCGTCCTGGGGGCGGCCGCGGCGGCGTTCGTGCTCGGGTACCTGACGCCGCACCCCGGTGAGCCCGGGCCGAAGTCCTATGTGGATCCCGACACGGTGAGGATTCAGCGGTGACTCTGTCCAGTGTGGTCGCTGCCCTGCCGCAGTACGCCGTCGGCGAGCAGATCGGCGAGGGCGGCATGGGCGTCGTCTACGGGGGAGTGCACCGGCAGCTCGGGCGGCCCGTGGCCATCAAGCGGTTGCCGCACGCGGTGGCGGAGGACCCGCGGATGAGCGAGCGGTTCGAGCACGAGGCGCGGTTGCTGGCCCGGCTCGACCACCCGCACATCGTGCCCGTGTACGACTACGTGCGGCAGCAGGGTGAGCACCTGCTGGTGATGGAACGGCTCCACGGCGGCACGGTGTGGTCGCGGTTCGCGAACGACGGGCTGACGGCCCAGCAGTCGTGCGGGATCGTGCTGGCGGCGTTGTCCGGGCTGCACGCGGCGCACGAGGCCGGGGTGCTGCACCTCGACGTGAAGCCCAAGAACCTGCTCTTCACCTCCAACGGCCTCGTCAAGGTGGCGGACTTCGGCATCTCGCAGGTCGTGTCGGAGGGCGCGACGCTCGTGACGCACGGCGGCGCGGTGCTCGGCACTCCCGCCTACATCGCGCCGGAGCAGGCGATGGGCAACCCGCTGTCGCCCGCGGCGGACGTGTACGCGACCGGCACGATGCTCTACGAGCTGCTGTGCGGCGACCTGCCGTTCGAACGCGGCGGCGGGCCCATCGCGATGATCCAGAAGCGCGTGTTCCAGGAACCCCGGCCGTTGCCGAAGGTGCCGGAACCCCTCGCGGGCGTGGTGATGCGCAGCATCGCGCGCGAACCGGAGGCGCGGTACCGCAACGCCGAGACGTTCGCGATCGACCTGGCGGCCGCGGCGGGCCACCTGTTCGGTCCGGACTGGCTCGTGCGGCTCAACATGCCCGTGCACCTCGCACCGCAGGTGTCGTCGTCGTCCACTCGTCCGTCGCTGCGGCCGGTGCCCGAACGTGACACGGTCACGCTCACCGGGCAGCGGATCCGTGCCACGCTCGTGGACCCGGTTCCGGCCGCACGGCTGAGCGGCAGCAGCACGCTCGTGCCCGCCGCACAGGTGCTCAAGCCGCCCTCGACGCCGTGGGCGTTGTGGCTGGTGGCGGCCTTCGCGTTGATCGCGATGGCGATCGTGCCGTTCGTGGCGACGGCCAACACGATCACCACGTCCGTCGAGCTGGACCTCGCGAATCCCGTGCAGGTCGAGGGCACCCATCTCGTGGTCACGGCGGCGGGGATCCCGCTCGCGGACGTGCCGAACCGCTCGGAGGAAGGGTTCGTGCTGCCGGGCGCGGCGCGGTGGATCATCGGTGGCGCGGTGCGGGCCCAGGTCGACGAGCAGCCGCCGTTCCTGCTGGTGTCGAGCCAGACGCCGTGGCTGAGCCTGATGGGCACGGGCTCGGTGTTGCTGCTGCTCTTCGCGTTCGCCTACCTGGAGTCGAACCTGCGGGCGTTGCGGCGCCGGCAGACCGGCATGGCGGCGATCATCGCGTCCGTGCCGCTCGGGCTCGTGATGGGCATCGCGGTGTGGTTGCTGGCGTGTGTGTGGCTCGAGCACGAGCCGACGATGGCGATCGCGCTCACCTGCGGTGTGCTCGGCGCGGCGGCGGCGTTGAGCGCCTCGCTCGCCTCTAAGCGCGTCTGACGGCCAGTTCGAACAGGTCCGCGAGCTCGCGGGCGTACGCGGCGACGTCGGTGTCCGGCCGGGTCATCAGCTCGGCCGGCGCCGCCTCCATCGCGGCCAGCACCGACACCGCCATCACGCGCGGCGCGAACTCCCGCAGCTCACCGGCCCGCTGGCCCTCGCGGAACATGTCCTCCAGCTCGGTCAGCGTGCGCGCGTTCTGCTCGTCCGCCCACGTCCGTGCGGCCTCGGCGTCCCGCGCGGCGGCCGCGATCTGGCCGATCGCGATCAGCTCGGCCGGGTGCTCGCCGCAGTAGAGGACGAAGCCTTCGACCAACGACCGCAGCGCGCTCACGTAGCCGTCGGCGTTCTCTGTGTGTGCGGTCAGCGCACGGTCCATCGAGTCGTGCACGGTCAGCATGACCTGCTTCATCAACGCCTCGCGCTTGGCGAAGTGGTACGTGATGAGCCCCGGGCTGATGTCCGCACGCTGCGCGATCTGCACGAACGACGACTTCGCGTACCCGATCTCGGCGATCGTCGCGATGGTCGCGGCCACGATCTGACCGCGCCGAACGTCCTCGATGAAGCTGCGCTTCTGGCCGCCCGGCCGTTTTTCTGGTTGCATGAATAGCATCCTAGTTGAGTAACTAGTTTCGGGGGAACCATGATCAGTCGGCAGGTGTTCCTGAAAGCGGCGTTAGGTGCCGCGGCCCTGTTCGGAGTGGGTGGGACGGCCTCGGCGAACCCTCAACGAGACGGCACCTACCGTCTCGGCGGGGTTCCGCAGAAGCGCGGCGGGGTCTGCTACGACACGGGCGTGCTGCACGCGGTGGGGGACCCGCTGAGCCGCGTCCGGTGGAGCCGGCAGCAGCTGGAACGGGAGATCGGCCTGGTCGCCGGCCTGCGCTGCCCGTCGCTCACGGCGTTCGGCACCGACCTGGGCCGCCTCGCCGAGACGACGGACGTGGCGCTGCGCCGAGGCATGAAGGTGTTCGTGCAGCCACGCCTCTACGACCACTCGCAGGAGGAGATCCTCCAGCACATGGCAGAGGCGGCGCGCACGGCCGAACGGAAGCGGCACGGCGACAACGTCACGTTCGTGACCGGCTGCGAGCACTTCCTCTTCACGCCGGGCATCATCCCCGGCGACTCGTTCCTGGACCGCATCGCGCACATCCCGTCGATCCCGGACAGCGAGTGGCCGCAGATCATCAGGCGGTTCCGCGAGTTCATGGCGAAGGCCGTCGAGGTGACGCGCCGCGAGTTCCACGGCCGGGTCAGCTACGGCGCGGCGGCGGGCGCGGACGCCGAGTGGAACGACTGGTCGTTGTTCGACCTCGTCGGCCTCGACTACTACAACCACTTCGCCACGGACGCCGAGTACACCACCGACCTGGACAGATACCGGCGCTGGGGCAAGCCGCTGATGATCCTCGAGTACGGCTGCTGCACCTTCACCGGCGCCGCGGAGGCCGGCGGCATGGGCTGGGACATCGTCGACTGGTTCGCCGACCCGCCCGTCATCAAGCCAGGCTTCGAGCGCAACGAACAAGAGCAGGCCGACCACATCGCACGCATGCTGCGCGTGTTCGCCGCACAGCCGGACGTCGAGGGATCGCACCTGTACTCGGTCATCTCACCGGACTCGCCGCACCACCCGACGTGCCGCGATCGCGACTACGACATGGCTTCGTACAGCCTGTTCCGCACGGTCCGTGAGCGCTTCGACGACGACAACTCGCCGTACCGCCTGGAACCCAAGAAGTCGCTGCACGCCTTCCAGCGCTTCAATCGGTGACGACGCGTTCCCTCGGGAACGTCGCGGACACCAGGAAGCCGCCGTCCTCGGTCGGCCCCGCCGAGAACTCGCCACCGAGCAACGTGGCGCGCTCGCGCAGGCCGACCAGGCCGTGGCCTCCGCTGGGCAACGTCGACGACGGGCTGGACGCGGCGGTGTTGCGCACCTCGACCAGCACGTTGTCGTCGTACTGGGCGTCGATGAACACCGTCGCGCTCGCGCCCACGGCGTGCTTGCGGATGTTGGTCAGGGCCTCCTGCACCGTCCGGTAGACAGCGCCGGAAACGGGGGCGGGCAGGTCCTCGACCGGGCCCTTGAGCTGCACGGACACCTCGAAACCGGCGTCGGCGGCCAGGTCGGACAGCTCGTCCACACCCGGCTGGTTGCCGTCCGTGGTGCGTAGGACGGACACGAGCTGACGGAGCTCATCGAGCGTGCGCGTGGACAACGTGCGGATGGTGCCGGCGACCTGCTTGTGCTCGGCGTCCACAACGGCCATGCGCAACGCACCGGCCTGCATCGCGATCAGGCTCACCTGGTGCGACACGACGTCGTGCATCTCGCGCGCGAGCTTTGCCCGTTCGTCCGCACGAATCGCGTGCGCGTGGAGCACCTGTTCTCTCTCGCGGGACTCGGCGAGTTCGGAGATGCGGTCGGACAGCTCCTGCCGTGCGTGCACCAGCAGGCCGATCGCGATCGGCAGGCCCGCCACCAGGAAGCCGTAGATGGCCGAGTGGAAGTGGCCGGACGCGGGCCGGTCGAGCAGCTCCTGGAACGGCCAGGCGACGAACCGGCACAGCCACACCAGCGCGGCCGCGAGACCCGTCTGCCAGCCGCCGATGTAGCGGCGCGCGACCGTGTACAGGGCGATCATCGCGGCGAGCTGCGACCAGCCGACGAAGAAGCCGGGGATGGTCAGCACGAGCGTGAGGAACGGGAACCTGCGGCGCAGCACCAGCGCGCCCACCGCGATCCAGTTCAGCCACAGCTGGTAGTCCTCGATCGGCGGGAGGTCGGTGATCGGGTCGGCCTCGAGCCACAGCGCGTACAGCCAGACGTCGAGAACGGCGAAGAAGATCAACGCCAGGTCCGCGAGCACCTGCCGGTAGTCACCACGGAACGGCCAGCGCGAGCCGGCCGCCCTCTCCTCCGGCCGTCTGGCCGGGAGCAGCGTCGTGGTCAGGATCCGACCTCCCCTGTGAGCCTTCCGATCCTCACCGTACTGCGCGTATGCGGCGGATGGCATTGGCTGCCCCTTTACCCCGACCTGCCCCGTCATGGGGGTAAGACGCCGCCACACGCGAATCTGTACGGCTATCGGCTCACATATGTGCTACCGCACACGCTCGTGTGAGCGCGTGCGGTAGTCACCGCACTACAGAGGGCCTACGGGCACGTCTTCCAGCTGAACTGGTAGGTCGTGTCGATCGCACCGTCCGTGGAGTCCATCGAGACGAAACTCGTCGTCGTGGCCGTGTTGGACGTACCGGGGTACACGCGGAGCTCGGTGTTGATGTTGAAGTTCCGCTTCTCGCCGCACGGGGAGTAGACGATCGCGGCGACCTCGGTCTCGTCGGTGGCCTGCCAGTCGTCGCTGTGCGGGCCGTTGTAGCGGTGCTGCGCGGAGTCGTTCTGCGACATGCCCTGGAAGTAGTAGTTGGCCTTCTGGATGGCGTACGCACCACGTTCCAGGTGCGCGAACCCTCTGTAGTCGGCCTGGGCGATGCCGTAGGTGAAGCCCTGCGGCACGTTGACCCGCAGGTTGAGCTGGCAGTTCTTGCGGAAGTCGGTCGGCCGCGCGCCGACGCCGACCTGGGCCAGGTAGTCGCTGTAGGTGACGGTGAAGGCCTTGTTGTCCTCGGACACCGCGACGGCCGCCGTGCCCGCCGGGCAGCCGGAACCGTTGACCGTGACGATGTCGATCGTGATGTGGTCGGGCGGCGGCGTCTCGTTGGGAGCGCCGGGCGGGATGATGATGGCCGAGGCCAGCAGGGCAGCGGCAACCGCGTTGAGCATGAGGCACCTTTCCAAACGCGTCTCGCAGGGAGGGTGGCGGCGGTTGGACTTCGGTGGCGGCGGCCTTTATTGGTGAAGAATCAGCAGCGCTTCCAGCTGAAGTGATGCAGCGTGCGCACTTCTCCGCGCTGGTAGTCCATCGTCATGAAACTGTTTGTATTGGCGTCCGACGTACCCTTGTCGACGCGCAGAGAGCTGTTGACGTTGAGATTCTTCCGCTCACCGCAGGGCGACCAGACGATCTCCGAGAACTCGGTCCGGTGGGTGATCGACCAGTTGTCGTCGAACGGCCCGTTGAACGCGTGCTTCCACGTCGTGGTGGCCGATTGGCCCTGGAAGTAGTAATTCACCGACTGGTACCCGGTGGCGCCGGGTTTGAGGTACCCGTACCCCGCGTAGGTCGCTTCCGCGATGCCGTACGAGAAGCCCTGCGGAACGTTGATCTGCAGGGTGAGCTGGCAGTTCTTCCGCGATTCCGTCGCATCCGCGCCCTTGCCGGCCTGGGCGAGGTAGTCGCTGTAGATCACCCAGAACGAGGTGTTGTCCGGTGCCACGATGACTTCTGCGGTGCCCTGCTTGCACCCGGAACCGTTCACCGTCACCACGTCGATCGTCACGCGCTCCGAAGGAATCGTGGCGGCGTGCGCGGGTGCTGACGACAATGTGAACAGCACGGCCAGAGCGGCTGCTGCCGTCGCTTTACGCATGAAGTTGGCCTTTCCTGGTGCCTCTTTCTCAGCGTGGAGCGGCAGCGGTGCCGCGAAGGTTAGCGCAGACCCTCAACCAATGGTGTGACCCAAATGGCCCAGATCACACTGATGGAGCAGTTCGTGAAGAATTACCAGAAATAGACGCCGACCTGGTGCTGAGGGAACCGATAAGTTCCGGCATACTTGCCCGCATGTCGCTGGCTGGGCTGGTGCTCGTGGTCGAGGACGAGGACCCCGTGCGGAGGTACACCGTGAGCCTGCTCGAGGAGCTGGGCTTCGCCGTGCTGCAGGCGAGCGACGGCACGGAGGCGATCGCGATCCTGCGCGAGCGGTCCGCCGAGGTGTGCGCGATGCTGCTCGACCACAGCATGCCCGGCCTGTCCGGCGAGGAGGTGCTCGCCGAGCTCGAGCGCGAGGGCCTGACCGTGCCGGTGGTGCTGACGAGCGGGTACGACCGCACGTCGCTCGAGCGCCGGTTCGCCGGGCACGAGATCGCGGGCTACCTGCAGAAGCCGTTCCGGATCGAGACGCTGGACGAGACCGTGCGCGTCGCGGTGGCGAAGCGCGCGCAAGCCTCCTGAGCGCGGGGCGCTCGGTTCCGATCCTGAACGCGAATGCGCGCCGACGGGCGCAGATCGACCGGCTCACGGATGCACCCGGCTGCGCACCGCACCGCGATGA
The DNA here is from genome assembly GCF_050936595.1 of Lentzea sp. CA-135723. Taxonomy (NCBI): domain Bacteria; kingdom Bacillati; phylum Actinomycetota; class Actinomycetes; order Pseudonocardiales; family Pseudonocardiaceae; genus Lentzea; species Lentzea sp. CA-135723. The sequence goes on from NZ_JBNJMK010000002.1 coordinate 1,131,037, forward strand.
AGCCAAACGGACCTCGACCAGCCAGGCCGAGAGTTCCTGGCCAGAGCGATGTCAGCTCCCACCCTCAGGCTCGGTCGATGAGTCTGCGTGCCCTGAGATCTATGTAACGTCCAGCAGTTCGACGTCGACTACCACGCATGACCCTCGCCGGAGCCGCCGAAAGTTTCTCGAGCAACACCAGGTAGCTCGGCGTGCCCAAAACCGGCAGAGATCCTCGTCTGCGGCGTGGTGCTCGCTCTGGTGGCAGGTCTGATCACCTTCTCGGTCCGCTACTCCTACGGACTGGCCAAGCTGCTTCTGCGCCGCCGGGAACGCACGTCGGACGTCACGAACCAGGTGACAGGCGAGGTGCACGGTGACGTGAACCAGATCGGCGCCGTGCACGGAGACCTCATCTTCAACCCGGTCTGCCCGCGATGTCGCGATGGTGCCAGGCGGCCAGATTGCCGTCCAGGACGGTAGGGAAGCGCACACCGACGAGCATCTCTGCACGTCCCTCGCCTGCCGGTGTCACCTGACGAACCCGCAGGACAGGACCTCAGTCCGCGAGCACCTGCCGGACGCGTTCCAGCAGGTCGGACTCCACGTACGGCTTGGTGATCAGCACCTCGTCGTCGAGCACCTCGTCCGTCGTGTAGCCCGACATGTAGATCACCGCGGGCGCGACGCCGGTCGAGCGCAGCAGCCTGACCAGCTCGGGGCCGCCCATCTTCGGCATGACCACATCGGTGAGCACCAGGTCGATCGTGCTGCGGTGCGCGGTGGCGAACTGCAGCGCCTCCTGGCCGTCGCCCGCCTCGATCACCACGTAGCCCGCGGTCTCCAGCGAACGCCGGGTCATGACCCGCACCTGCGCGTCGTCCTCCACGAGCAGCACGGTGCCGGCGCCCTGGTGTGCGGTGGGACGGCGTGCGCACGGTGCTTCGGGGGCGTCTGCGCGTTGCAGTGGCACGGGTAGGTAGACCTCCACGGTCGTGCCCTCGCCCGGTGCGCTGATGAGCTCGATCTGGCCGCCGGACTGCTGCACGATGCCGAACACCGTCGACAGGCCGAGGCCGGTGCCCTTGCCGACCGGTTTGGTCGTGAAGTACGGCTCGAACACCTGCGCCTGGACGTCCGGGGCCATGCCGGCGCCGGTGTCCTGGACGCTCAGCACGACGTACTCGCCCGGCCGGACGCCGACGATCCGGCCGGAGTCGGCGCTGCCGAGCCTGCGGTCCGCGATCGAGATCGTCAGGATGCCGCCGTCGGGCATGGCGTCGCGGGAGTTGACCGCGAGGTTGAAGAGGATCTGCTCCACCTGGCCCGCGTCCGCCCAGACGTGCCCGATGCCGTCCGGCAGGTGCATGTCGAGCTCGATGTGGTCGCCGACGAGCGTGCGCAGCATCGAGTGGACCTTGGTGAGGTTCTCCTTGAGGTCCAGCGACTCCGGGTGCAGGACCTGCTGGCGGGTGAACGCGAGCAGCTGGCGGGTGAGGTTCGCGGCGCGTTCGCCCGCGTGCCTGATGTCCTCGATCGCCGTGCGCCGCGGATCGTCCTGAAGGGTGCGTCGCAGCAGCATCTCGCTGTTGCCGTTCACGACCGTGAGGATGTTGTTGAAGTCGTGTGCGATGCCACCGGTCAACCGTCCGATGGCCTCCATCTTCTGTGCGTGCCGCAGCTGCGCTTCGGTCTCGCCGACGCGTTCTTCGAGCCGTGCGCGCGCGTCCTGCAGCTCTTGCATCAGACGGATCGTGCGCAACGCACTGCTGAGTTGTTGTTGCACGGCCTCGTAGATCCAGCCGGGCTCCGGGCCCTCCTCGAAGATCACGTACCCGAGGTGGTCCTCGTCGGTGTAGAGCGGGGCCACCAGGGCGCTGAACGGCTCGTCGCGGCGGAACGGGTACGGCGTGAGGTTGATCGTCGGGAACGGGGTGGCCGGCGGCCTCTTGAGCTCGCCGTTCTCGTACCGCACGAGCACACGGGCCGTGCCTGGCGTGTCGTACGCCATGACGTGGCAGCCGGGGATGGCGAGCCGGGGGAGTTCCTCGACGAGTGCGGTCGTCAGCTCGTTGACGTCCCGTGACGCGATGAGCCGTTGCCCGGTCTCACGCACCGTCTGGTCGTGACGCTCGTGCGACAGGTACTTGAAGCGTGCGTCCGTTGCGAACGCATCGCCCAGAAGCAACTGCACGCGCAACCACAGGTCGTTGATGATGGTGGCGTCATTGATGCGTGCCGTCACGAACCTGTGGAGGTCGAACAACGGCGGCCACCACTGCGCCGGTTCGCACCCGGCGCGCGCGCTCCAGCGGATGTACTCCGCCAGCAGCTTGAGGAACTCCGCGCCTTCGACCTCGCCCCTGCCCGCGGCCATCAGCTCGACGACCAGCTGCTCGGCCCAGCCGTCCGGCAGCTTCTCACCGGGTGGGCCGAGGGAGTCGCGCAGGTGGTCGGCCACGGTGGACGCGGTGGCCGACTCGTTGATGCTCAGCCTGTCGTGCGCGGGAGCGTGGTCACCGAGCCCGGCGGGCAGACAGCCGCACGACCGGCGCACGATCAGCTCGGTCGGCATGGTCTGGCGCTGCCGCGTCGGTTCGCCCCGCACCAGCGCCACCGCGAGCTCGGCGGCCCGGATGCCCATCTCGTGGAACGGCGCTCTGACAGTGGTGAAAGCGGGCGTCGCGGCGTCGATGTTGACCTCGCGCTGCACCCGTGACGCGGGGCTGCCCGTGCTGTAGCCGAGGTCGTGCGTGCGCACGTTCGTGTGGTTGTCGTAGCCGACGACGGCGATGTCCTCCGGCGTGCGGAAGCCGAGCTTCTCCAGCACCGACACGACACCGATCGCGTAGTCGTCGTTCGCGGCGGCGATGGCGTCCGGCGGTTCGGGCGTGGTCGCGAGCATCCGGCGCACGGCCTCGGCGGCGCGGGTCGGTTCCCAGATGAACGATCCCGGCATCGTCACGAGCGACGGGTCGAACCGAATCCCGTGGTTGCGCAACGAATCCGCGTAACCGAGGAACCTCTCTCGTGCGCCCGCATGCGTTTGCGGCCCTCGGACGAACGCGATGCGCCGTTTGCCGTGCACCTCGATGAGGTGGTCGACGGCCTGACGCATGCCATCGCGGTTGTCCATCAAAATGGTTGGCCACTGGGCAAGGCTGGTTTCCACGCTCACGATGGGCATGGGCGCGTACTGCTTGACGTACTCCTCCATGCCGTCGGACCCGATGAGCTGCCCCACGCGCGTAGTCCACACCACGAGCGCATCGATGCGGTTCGGCGAAACGAGGTCGTAGACCGTGTTCGCCCGACGCTTGAGCGGGTCCGGATGCTCCAACTCGCTGCCCACAAAACACACGAGGTCACACCCGAGCCGTTGAGCGCCGCCACTGACACCACGCCACTGCTCGCCCGCGAGCTCGATCAGCGGGCCAGCGGTGATCATCCCGATGGTGGGACGTCGCTTCGCACTGCCGTTTGCCACAAAACCCCCGCTACTCAACGCGATTGGGGATGATACGCGTTGTCGGGGGGAATGCCTGCCGCGTTACCGGGGAGATTGGTGAACCTTGAACTGGAGGGCCTGGCGTCGAATCCCGCGCTGCCCTCGTTCCTGCTGGACCGCCTGGTCCACCACGCCTCCCTCGCACCCGACCTGGCCGCCCGCCCCGATCTGACCCGGTCCCACGTGCGCACCCTGCTGGGCCACGGCTCGTCGTCCGTCGTGCACGTGCTGCTGTCCCGCGGCGCGGTCGCCCCCGCCGACGTGCCGCTGACCGACGAAGCGGTCGCCCTCGCCGTGACGTCCCACCCGGACGCCGATCCCGCCGTGGCCCGCGTGCTGGCCCACCACCCGGACGAGTCCGTTCGGGCAGACCTCCTGGAGCAGGCCGCTTTCCTGGCGCCGGACGTGATCGCCCTGCTGGCCGCCGACACCTCCACCGAGGTGCGGTCGGCGCTGGCCCGCAGCCCGCACACGCCCGAGGCGGTCCTCACGTCGCTGAGCTCGGAATCCCTGGCCCGCGAACTGGCCTCGAACCCGGCCACCCCACCGGCCGTCGCGGCCGATCTGCTGCGCTGGCACGCGTCCCGCTACTACCTGGCCGCGCGCACCGACCTGCCCGCCGCGGTCTACGTCGAACTCGCCGAGGAACTCGAACCGGGCATCCTGGCGAACCTCGCCGCGAACCCGTCCGTCCCCGCGCCGGTCCTGCGCTCACTGGCCGAAACTCCCGCGCTGCACGGCGCGGTTCTGCGGAACCCCGCGATCCCGCTGGACCTGCTGGTGGAACTGGCTCCGACGGCACGAACGGGCCCGGTGCCCCGCATCGAGTCCGCGTCGGCCGGCGAACTCGCGTCGCTGGCCGAGTCACCCGTCGAGCAGGTGCGGATGATGGTCGCCGCCGTCGTGGCGGGTCGTCCGGACGCCGTGCTGGAGGACCTGGTCGCGCGGCACGGGCCGTGGCTGTACCCATGGGTGGCCGCGAATCCATTGTGTACAACGGAGTTGTTGCACCACATGGCTTCGCACGGCGGTTCGCCGGCAACCTATCGTGCGGTGGCCCAGCATCCGGCCGCCGCGGGCGAGACGTTGTTGTTGTGCATGGAAGATGCGCAAGCCCGGCACTTCGCGGCGGCGCACCCCAACCTGCCCGTCGGCACGATCGTGGAGTTGCTGGCGAGCGAGTTCACGGCGCGAGCGGCGGCGGCGAACCCGTCGTTGCCGGTGCACGTGATGGAACGCCTGGCAGACGGGCGACTCGGCTGGACACAAACGTGATCCCGCTGCCAGGCTCGTCCGCGCGAGGTGATGGCCCGTGCGCGCTCCCCGACGACGCTTCGACATCTCCGCCCTGACCGAGTTGCTGCTCGGCGTTCCCACCGTGCTGAGCAGCCTGCTGATCATCGCGCTCGTCGGCAGGGCCGTGACGCCCCAGGCACTCTGGCTGCTGCCGGCCGTGTGGCTCGCCTCCGGCGCCCTGGTGCTCGTGCCCGCCGTGGACAAGTTGCTGGCGGTGCTGGCCCATCGGCTGCGGAAGCCGACCAGGACCGAGAACGTGGTGCTGGAACCGATCCTCGAGGAGGTGTGCGGGGCGGCGGGGGTGGATCCGCGCAGGTACTGGTTGCGGGTGCAGAACTCCAAGGAGATCAACGCGATGGCGGTCGGCGGGCACGTCGTGGGGGTGTCGACGGCGGCCATGGGGTTGCCGCCCGACCAGCTGGAGGCCGTGCTGGCGCACGAACTGGGGCATCACCTGGCCGGGCACACCAAGATCTCGTTGCTGCGCTGGTGGTACGAGCTGCCGGCGCGGGTCACGGTCGGTGCGGTGCTCACGGTCGGTGTGGGGATTTACGTGGCAGGCCACAAGATCGGCACTCCCACAGCGCGCGTCGTCAGCGTCGTGCTGGTGCTGGCACTAGGTGTCGCTGCCGTCGTCGTGAGTCCGTGGGTGTTGTTGGTGCCCGTTATCGCGCCGTTGATGGCATTGCAGTCGCGGAGGGCCGAGTTGCACGCGGATCGGGTCGCGGCCGAACTGGGGTACGGGCCGTTGCTGCTGGAGGTGTTGCAACGGTGGGTGCGGCAGGGGCACGACCTGCACCGGGCACAAGCCGGGCTGAGGGCGCGGATGCTCGCGTCGCATCCGTCGTGTGCGCAGCGGATCAGTCGCCTGCGCGGCAAATGACGAAGGCCCCGGCCGAAGCCGGGGCCCACGAACACCATCAAGCCAGCGGAGGCCTGAACGAAGCAGGTACCGCCGACGCCGCAGAAGAATCCAGCAGCCACAGCGTGCGGTGACGGCCCACGGCACCCGCCGCGGGCAGCTGCACCTCGCCGGCGCCGTCCAACGCCGTGGCCACGGCCTCGGCCTTGGCCTCGCCGGTGGTCATCAGCCAGACCTCCTGAGCCGCGCGGACCGACGCCAGGGTCAGCGACACGCGGGTCGGGGGCGGCTTCGGGCAGTCGCGGACGGCCACCACCGTGCGTTCCTCCTCGTGCACGGCGGGGGAGTCCGGGAAGACCGACGCCACGTGGCCCTCTTCGCCGACGCCCAGCATGCAGACGTCGAACGCCGGCACGGCGCTCTCCGGCCCGGCCAGCGACGCCAGCAGCGACGCGTAGGCCTCGGCCGCGGCCTCGGGGTCGTCGCCGAACTTGCCGTCGGACGGCTCCATCACGTGCACGCGGGACGGGTCCAGCGGCACGTGGTCCAGCAGGGCGGCGCGGGCCTGCGTCTCGTTGCGGTCGGCGTGACCCGACGGCAGGAAGCGCTCGTCGCCCCAGAACAGGTCCACCCGGGACCAGTCCACCGCGTCCCGCGCGGCGCTGCGGTTCAGGTGGTCCAGGACGGCGGTGCCGGTGCGGCCGCCGGTGAGCACGACCGACGCGAAGCCGTGGGCGGCCTGGGCGTCGGCGATGCGGGTCACCAGGCGGGCCGCCGCGGCGGCGGCCAGGAGGTCGCCGTCGCGGTGGACCACTACTTCGGGGTTGGTCACGAACTGGCCTTCGCCTTCGACTTCTTGGGAGCGGGCGCGCCGTTCGACTCGGCGGGAGCCGCCGGAGCCTCGTCCTTGGCGGACGGCGTGCGACCCTTCGTGACCTTCGCGAGCGACTTCAGCGCCGCCGCGTAGACCTCGTCCGGGTCGAGCCTGCGCAGTTCCTCGGCGAGGCAGTCGCGCACCGAACGCCGCTGCAACGCCACGCGCCGCTCCGGCTGGCCGGGCTGCGAGAGCGTGCCCACCTTGCCGTCCGGGCGCAGCAGGCCGACGTCGCCGGAGGGACGGACGAGCCGCACCTCCACGATGCCCTCGCCCGACGTCGCCTTGAACCGCTTGGCCGGCACCTTCAGGCGGTCGGTCAGCCACGCCGCGAGCAGGTCGGTGGACGGCGAGTCGCCCTCACCGGTCACCTCCGCCTCCGCGACCTTCTCGTACGGCGGGAGGTCCAAAGAGGACGCGAGCATGGCGCGCCACAGCGTCAGCCGCGTCCACGCCAGGTCCGTGTCGCCCGGCGCGTAGTGGGCGCGCCGGGTCTCCAGGGCCTTGATCGGGTTCTTCTCGGCCGCGGCGTCGGTGATGCGACGCTGCGCCAGAGCACCGATCGGGTCCTTCGACGGCGAGACGGGAGCGTCGAACGGCCACCACGCCACGACCGGGGTGTCCGGCAGCAGCAACGGCATGACGCACGAGGCGCCTTCCTTGGCCAGCTCTCCGTACAGACGAAGAACAACGACCTCGGAGGCACCCGCGTCACCGCCGACGCGGATCTGCGCGTCCAGGCGGGGAGCCGCCTGACGGGCACCGCGGGCCACGACGATCACGCGACAGGGGTGCTCGCGCGAAGCGTCGTTCGCCGCGTCGATCGCGGCGTCGGTGCGCTGGCCGTCCTCGGTCACGATCACGAGGGTCAGCACGCGACCGAGGGTCGTCGCACCGCCTTCGTCGCGCAGCCGGACCAGACGCGAGTTGATCTGGGAGGTGGTGGTCGAGGGCAGGTCGATGATCACGGACGCCTCCAGTGCCTTCCGGTGCGAGCGGTCATCGCGTCCGCCGACGGCGGGCCCCACGTACCGGCCTTGTACTTCTCCAGGGCGGGCTCGTCCTTGCGCGCCCAGAACTCCAGGACCGGGTCGAGGATCTCCCAGGACAGCTCGACCTCGTCGTTCTTCGGGAACAGCGACGGCTCACCGAGCAGCACGTCGAGCAGCAGCCGCTCGTAGGCCTCCGGCGACGACTCGGTGAACGAGTGGCCGTAGCCGAAGTCCATCGTGACGTCGCGGACCTCCATGGTGTTGCCCGGCACCTTCGACCCGAACCGGATCGTCACGCCCTCGTCCGGCTGCACGCGCACGACGAGCGCGTTCTGGCCGAGCTCCTCGGTCGCCGTGTCGTCGAACGGCAGGTGCGGCGCCCGCTTGAACACGACGGCCACCTCGGTGACGCGACGGCCCAGGCGCTTGCCGGTGCGCAGGTAGAACGGCACCCCGGCCCAGCGACGCGTGTTGACCTCGCACGTGATCGCGCCGAACGTCTCGGTCTTCGACTCGGGCGAGAAACCGCCCTCCTCCAGCAGACCGGGCACCTTCTGGCCGCCCTGCCAGCCACCGGTGTACTGACCGCGCGAGGTGGTCTCCTCGAACGGCTCCGCGGGACGCGTCGCCGAGAGGATCTTCACCTTCTCCGCGCGGAGGTCGGCCGGCTTGAACGAGACCGGCTCCTCCATCGCGATCAGCGCGAGCAGCTGCAGCAGGTGGTTCTGGATGACGTCCCGCGTGGCGCCGATGCCGTCGTAGTACCCCGCGCGACCGCCGAGACCGATGTCCTCGGCCATGGTGATCTGCACGTGGTCGACGTAGTTCGAGTTCCAGATGGGTTCGTACAGCTGGTTCGCGAACCGCAGCGCCAGGATGTTCTGCACGGTCTCCTTGCCGAGGTAGTGGTCGATGCGGAACACCGACTCCTCGGGGAAGACCTCGTTGACCGTCTTGTTCAGCTCCTTGGCCGACTTCAGGTCGTGGCCGAACGGCTTCTCGATGACGACGCGGCGCCACTGGTCGGGAGCCGTCTGGGCGAGGCCAGCGCGCTTGAGCTGGTTGACCACCGTCGGGAACGCGCCCGGCGGGATCGACAGGTAGAACGCGTGGTTGCCGCCCGTGCCGCGCTCGGCGTCCAGGGCGGCCAGGCACGAGGCCAGGTTGTCGAACGACTGGTCGTCGTCGAACGTGCCCTGCACGAACCGGATGCCTTCGGCGAGCTGCTGCCACACGGCCTCGTTGAACGGCGTGCGCGCGTGCTCCTTGACGGCGTCGTGGACGACCTTCATGAAGTCCTGGTCGGCCCAGTCGCGGCGGGCGAACCCGACGAGACCGAAGCCCGGCGGCAGCAGACCCCGGTTCGCGAGGTCGTAGATCGCCGGCATGAGCTTCTTGCGCGAGAGGTCACCGGTGACACCGAAGATGACCAGCGCGCTCGGGCCCGCGATGCGCGGCATGCGCTTGTCGCGCGGGTCCCGCAGCGGGTTGTGCCACTTGGCGGATGTGGTCACGAGCCGTCCTCCTGGACTGCCTCGACGAGCTGGGCCAGTCCGGCGATGCGGTCTTCGAGGTGAAGACGCAGCACCGGGCGACCGTGTTCGGCCAGGACCTGACCGTCGCCGAGCGCCTGCGCGAGCTGCAGCTGCGCCAGCGTGTAGGGACGGCCGGGCACCTCCAGGTCGTCGCCGGACTCGCCGGTGATCTGGATGAACACGCCGTTCTGGTGACCGCCCTTGTGGTACTGGCCGGTCGAGTGCAGGAAGCGCGGACCCCAGCCGAACGTGGTCTGCAGGTGCGTCCTCTTCGCGATCTCCGCACGGAGCAGCTCGAACGACGCGTCGTCGATCCTGTCCAAGTACGCCTGAACCGAGATGTAGCCGTGGTCGGGCGCCACTTCAACGATGGCCGCAAGCGCTTCCGCGACCGTGTGGACCTTGCGCGGGGCCCAGTCCGTGCCGTGACCCTCGACCGGTCCGTCCACGAAGGACGGGATGGTCGCGGACGCGATCGGCGCGTCGAGCAGCGCGCGGGCCGCCTTCTTCGCGGCCTCGACGTCCGGCTGGTCGAACGGGTTGATCCCGAGCACCCGGCCGGCGAACGCGGTCGCGTACTCCCACAGCAGGAACTGCGCGCCGAGCTTGCCCTCGACCGCTACGTGCGCGGAGCCGGTGGCCGGTCCGATCGCGACGGTCGTGGCATCCGTTCGTGCGTTCACGAAGCCCTCGGCGCCCGGACCCTCGACGACGACCGGCAGCAGGCCGGTGCCGTTCTTGCCGGTCGACTCGGCGATGAGCTGCTCGGCCCAGTCGCCGAAGCCCTTGATGCCCGAACCGGTGTCGGCGAAGACGATCTTCTCGGCACCGTTGGCGTGCGCGGCGCCGAAGATCGCGGCGAGCACGACGGCGGGGTTCTCCCGCGAGTCCTCCGACACGAGCTTCGCGACCTCGGCCGCGTCGTCGAGCAGTTCCTCGACGTTCGCGCCCGCCAGGTACGACGGCACCAGGCCGAACGCGGTCAGCGCCGAGTAGCGGCCACCGACGTGCGGGTCGGCCAGGAACACCTTGCGGTAGCCCGCCTCCTCGGACGCCTGCTGCAACGGCGAACCGGGGTCGGTTACGACCACGATGCGCGACGCGGCGTCGATGCCCGCGTCGGTGAAGGCCTGCTCGAAGATGCGCCGGTGGCTGTCGGTCTCGACCGTGCCACCGGACTTGGACGACACCACGATCACCGTGCGCTCGAGATCACCGGCGAGAGCGTCGGCGACCTGGGCGGGATCGGTGGTGTCCAGCACGACCAGCGGGACCCCTGCGGTCCGCGTGATCACCTCGGGGGCCAGCGACGAGCCGCCCATTCCAGCGAGGACGACGCGGTCGACGCCCTCCGCGTGCAGTTCCTCGCGCAGTGCGACGAGGTCGGGGAGCAGCGCCCGGGACGTCTCGTGCAACGTCGTCCACGACAGGCGGATGCTCGCCTCGGACTCGGCTTCCGGCCCCCACAGGGTCGGGTCCTGCGCGGTCAGCTTGCTCGGCACCGAATCCGCGACCAGGTCAGCAGCGATGATGCTGACCTGGTCGGCGTTCGGTGACCTCACGATTTCGACGGAGGTCACTTCGTGATCAGCCCTTCAGTTGAGCCAGTTGGTTCGTCACCGTCTCGAGCAACTCTTCCCAGGACTTCTCGAACTTCTCGACACCCTCGGTCTCGAGGACCTTGAACACGTCCTCGAGGTCGATTCCCACGGCGGCGAGCCGGTCGAACACCTCCTGGCCCTCGGCGGCACGTCCGGTGACCGTGTCACCGGTGATCTTGCCGCCATCGGCGACCGCGTGCAGCGTCTTCTCCGGCATCGTGTTGACGACGTCGGCGACGACGAGCTGGTCGACGTAGAGCGTGGGGGAGTAGCTCGGGTCCTTCACGCCGGTCGAAGCCCACAGTGGACGCTGCGCGTTCGCACCGTCCGCCTGGAGAGCCTCCCAGCGCTCACCCTGGAAAATCTTCTCGAACGCGCCGTAGGCGATGTACGCGTTGGCCAGAGCTGCCTTGCCCTTGAGCGCGGTCGCCTCGTCCGTGCCGATCGCACCGAGGCGCTTGTCGATCTCGGTGTCCACCCTGGACACGAAGAACGACGCGACCGAGTGGATCGAACGCAGGTCGTGGCCGTTCGCCTTGGCCTGCTCGAGGCCGGAGACGTAGGCCTCCATGACCTTCTCGTAGCGCTCGACGGAGAAGATCAGCGTCACGTTGACGGAGATGCCCTCGGCGATCGTCTTCGTGATCGCCGGCAGGCCCGCCTCGGTGGCCGGGATCTTCACCAGCAGGTTCGGCCGGTCCACGGTCTTCCACAGGTCCTGCGCCTCGGCCACGGTCTTGTCCGTGTCGAACGCCAGGCGCGGGTCGACCTCGATGGAGACGCGGCCGTCCACCCCGTTGGTCGAGTTGTAGACCTCGCGGAACTTGTCGCACGCGTTGCGCACGTCGGTCGTGGTGACCTCGCGGATGGTGGCCTCGGTGTCGGCACCGCGGCCGGAGAGCTCACGCATCTGCTCGTCGTACGACTCGCCCTTCGACAGGGCGCCCGCGAAGATCGTCGGGTTGGTCGTGACACCGACGACGTTCCAGTCGCGGATCAGCTCGTCCAGGTTGCCGCTGGTGAGCCGTTCGCGGGACAGGTCGTCGAGCCAGATGGAGACGCCGGCGCCGGACAGGGCGTCGAGGTTGGGCTTGCTCACTTGGAACCCCTCACGTTGTCAAGGGAACGGCGGGCTGCGGCGACGACGTTCTCCGTCGTGAAGCCGAACTCCTTGAACAGGACCTGGTAGTCGGCCGAGGCACCGAAGTGCTCGATCGACACGATCTCGCCGGCGTCGCCGACGTGGCGGTACCACGGCTGCGCGATGCCGGCCTCGACCGCGACGCGCGCCTTCACCGAGGACGGGATGACCGACTCGCGGTACTCCGCGTCCTGCTTCTCGAACCAGTCGAGCGACGGCATGGAGACCACACGCACTGCAACGCCCTCGCCCTGCAGAACCTTTCCGGCCTCGGCCGCCATCTGCAGCTCGGAGCCCGTGCCGATGATCACAACCTCGGGGTCGTCGTCACCGAAGAGCACGTAACCGCCGCGCTGGACGCCCTCGTACGAGGTGCCTTCGAGGATCGGCAGGTTCTGGCGGCTCAGCGCCAGGCCCACCGGACCGGTCTGCTCGATGACGGCCTTCCACGCGAACGCCGTCTCGTTGGCGTCGCCGGGGCGCACGACCGAGAAGTCCGGGATCGCGCGCAGGGCGGCGAGGTGCTCGATCGGCTGGTGCGTCGGGCCGTCCTCACCCAGGCCGATGGAGTCGTGCGTCCACACGTACGTGACGGCGGCCTGCATGATCGCGGCCAGGCGCACGGCGGGGCGCATGTAGTCGGAGAACACGAGGAACGTGCCACCGAACGGACGGGTCGGGCCGTGCAGCGCGATGCCGTTGAGGATCATGCCCATGGCGTTCTCGCGGACACCGAAGTGCAGCACGCGGCCGTACGGGTCGGCGCTCCACATGCCCGTGGAGATCTCCGCGGGACCGAAGGACTTCGCGCCCTTGATCGTCGTCAGGTTCGACTCGGCCAGGTCGGCCGAACCGCCCCACAGCTCCGGCAGGTGCTTCGCCAGCGCGTTGATGACCTCACCGGAGGCCTTGCGGGTCGGGACCTCCTTGCCGCCCACCTCGTAGACGGGGAGGTCGGCGTCCCAGCCGGACGGCAGCTCGCGCGACACGAGACGGTCCAGCAGCGCCTTGTTCTCGGCGTTGGCCGAGGCCCACGCGTCGAACGACTTCTGCCACTCGGCCTTGGCGTGCTCGCCGCGCTTCACGACCTCGCGGGCGTGCGCGAGGACCTCGTCCGCGACCTCGAACGTCTGCTCGGGGTCGAAGCCGAGGACCTCCTTGGTGGCCTTGACCTCGTCGACGCCGAGCGCGGCGCCGTGCGCGGCACCGGTGTTCTGCTTGTTCGGCGCCGGGTAGCCGATGATCGTGCGCAGCAGGATGAACGACGGCTTGTCGGTGACGGCCTTGGCCTTCTCGACGGCCTCGAGGATGCCCTTGACGTTCTCGCCGGACTCCACGACCTGGACGTGCCAGCCGTAGGCCTCGTAGCGCGCCGCGGTGTCCTCGGACAGCGCGATCGTCGTGTCGTCCTCGATGGAGATCTTGTTGTCGTCGTAGAAGACGACCAGGTTGCCCAGCTGCTGCGTGCCCGCGAGCGACGAGGCCTCGGAGGTGACGCCCTCCTCGATGTCACCGTCGGAGGCGATCACGTAGATGTGGTGGTCGAACGGGCTCTGCCCCGGCGCGGCCGACGGGTCGAACAGGCCGCGCTCGCGGCGGGCGGCCATCGCCATGCCGACGGCGGAGGCGAGACCGGAGCCCAGCGGGCCGGTCGTGATCTCGACGCCCCTGGTGTGGCCGTGCTCGGGGTGACCCGGCGTCTTCGAGCCCCACTTGCGCAGCGTCTTCAGGTCGTCGAGCTCCAGGCCGTACCCCGACAGGAACAGCTGGATGTACAGCGTCAGGCTGGAGTGCCCGGCGGAGAGCACGAACCGGTCGCGGCCGATCCAGTCCGCGTCCGCGGGGTCGTGCCGCAGCACGCGCTGGAACAGCGTGTACGCGAGCGGGGCGAGGCTCATCGCCGTACCGGGATGGCCGTTGCCGACGTTCTGCACGGCGTCGGCCGCGAGCACGCGCGCGGTGTCGACGGCGCGCTTGTCGAGCTCGGTCCAGTCGTCCGGGAGATCGGCCTTCGTGAGCCGGGTGATGTCGTCGGTGACGGTCACGGACTTACAGCTCCAAACTTTGTCGCTCGGGCGGGCGCCCCGGTTCTTCGGAATCGATCCCGAAGAGCCTGACCCGCATCTCTCCCACGTCCACCGGCCAGCCTAGTCCTGAGTGATTCAGATGTTGCGCTGAAAGGTCGCAGGTCGGTGTGTGCCCAGGCACACGAGTACCCGAACGGGCTGTGAATATTGAACGCAGTTACCATCAGTCGCTGGAAATCCCACCACTTGCGACACCAGGAGCGTTCACGCGATGAGTGCGGTCCTCGAGGCGCCGACCAGGTCGCCCCGTCAAGTAGTAGGCGCCTACGTCGCCCTCACCAAGCCGCGCGTCATCGAGCTCCTGCTGATCACCACGATCCCGGCGATGCTGCTGGCCCAGCACGGCCTGCCCCCGCTGTGGCTGATCGCCTGCACCCTCACCGGCGGCACGCTCGCCGCGGGGTCGGCAAATGCCCTCAACTGCTTCGTCGACGCCGACATCGACTCGGTGATGAAGCGGACGGCGGCCCGTCCACTCGCGCACAACGCCATTCCGCCGCGCAACGCCCTGATCTTCGGCGTCGTCCTCGGAATCGTCTCGTTCGCGTTCCTGTGGATCTTCGTCAACCTGATGTCGGCCGCGTTCGCGGTGGCGACCATCCTGTTCTACATCTTCGTCTACACGCTCGTGCTCAAGCGCCGCACCTCCCAGAACATCATCTGGGGCGGCATGGCGGGCTGCATGCCGGTGATCATCGGCTGGAGCGCGGTGACGGGCACGGTCGAGTGGCCCGCCCTGGTCATGTTCGGCGTCATCTTCTTCTGGACGCCGCCCCACACCTGGGCCCTCGCGATGAAGTTCAAGGAGGACTACGCCCGCGCAGGCGTGCCGATGCTGCCCGTGGTGGCCACAGCGGCGCAGGTGACGCGGCAGATCGTGATCTACAGCTGGATCACCGTGGTCTGCACCCTCGCCCTCGCCCCCGTCACCTCCTGGATCTACGTGGCGGTGGCGGCCGCCTCCGGCCTGTGGTTCGCGATCTTCGCGCACAAGCTGCACAACGTTGTTCGCCGTGGCGGTTCCACCAACACGATGAAGTTCTTCCACATGTCGAACCTCTACCTGATGCTCGTGTTCTGCGGTCTCGCCGTGGACGCCGTGGTCGGGTTGCCGGTGCTTGGCTGGCCGTTCTAGCTGCACTTCCAGTCGTACGGCTGTGGCGCCCGTTGAGTTCACCGTCACCGGTGGTGAAGGTTCACCACTGGACTTCGTCGCGGCCCTGACCCCCGCGTCCTCGCTCGTCGTGATCACCGATCCGGGCGGGTGGGCGCAGGTCAGCGCCGGGCTCGCGGTCGGTTCCGCCGCGTCCACCGCGGTCGCCACGGCCGTGCGCCCGCTGCGGTGCGCCGTGCTGGACCTCCGGCACTTCCCGTCGGCCTCGGGGTTGCCCTCGCTCGCGGACGTCCCCGGCGATGTGGTGGTCCTGCACGACTCGCGCTCCTGGGACTCGGCCCCCTTGGTCGCCTCGCTGCGCGCGGCGGGCCGTCCGGTCGTGCTGTTCACCGCCGTGCACACGTGGGTGTCCGGTGTGGACACCTCGTCGGTCGTCGTGGGGTGGAGCGCGCCGCACGTGGTGCTGGCCGTGCCGCGCGCGTCCGGGTCGGTGCGGGTCGAGGACGCGTTGTGGCAGTTCCGCGAGCTGGAGCGGCGCGGCCGGATGACGTTCACCGCGTTGCCGGCGCCACCCGTCGTCGCGGACCGTCCCGTGTCGGTCGTGGTCGCGCTCCCAGGGGCGACGCAGGGGATCGCCGGGGCGTTGCGGCCCGGCGCCGAGTACGAGGTGTGGGTGCGGGTCGGGGACGGGCCCGTGCTCGCGGACGACGTGAAGCTGCGGGCCGTGCTGAGCATGTCCGGGCGGCCCGTGGTGTCCGAGGCGTTCATGCTGCCGGCCGAGGGACCCAGCGCGTGGGTGAACTTCGAGGTCACGACGCCGTACGCGGCCGTGCCGTGGACCGGTGAGCTGGTCGTCCACGCCGGGGTGGTGCCGGTGCACGTGCAGCAGGTGGTGCTGCCGGTGGGGGCCGGTGAGCCGCGGACCTCGACCCGGTTGCGGTTGTCGCGGACGTTCGCCGACCTGCCGGTCGGGCGGGCGGTGTCGGTGCTGGAGTTCGGGGAACGGGCGCTGGTTGCCGCGGGGGACGTGCCGTCGTGGGTGAGCACGGCCGGGGTGGAGATGGGGTTGCCCGCGACGTCCGGGCTGGATCCCTGGTACGGCAAGGACTTCCCGGCGTACTGCACGGACCTGGCGCACCTCGCGCGGCAGGGCGCGGAGGTGTACGCGCACCTGTTCGGCGGCTCCGGGGCCGGGAGGCACGCGGCCGCGACGGGCGCACTCGATCCCGCCGCGGCGATCCGGCAAGCGGCTCGCGCGACGGGCCGCCCGGCCGGGGTGATGATCACGGCGGCCACTGCGTTCGGTTCCGTGCGCTGGCCGCTCGTCTACGACCTCCCCTTCACCGACGCTCCGCACCGCCTCTGCCCCTCGGTCGGCCAGTTCGGGCCGTTCGGCGCAGGCGGGCCGATCCCTCCCCACTGCCCGGTCCACGACCACAGCGGCAACGTGTTGTGCCCCTTCGGTTTCTGGGGCCTGTCGAGCGTCCTCGAACACCCAGTGGGGCCGTTGGTGCACCGGATCTCGCCGCGCCCCTGGCCGTTCGAGGTGTCGATGGCGGTCGACGCCGGCATGGACCGCGGGCTGACCGAACGGCACGTCACGGAGCTGATGTCGCAGATCCCGCCCACGTCCGTCACCTCGGCGTACGTGACGCCTCCCGAGCTGGGACGGGTGCTGGCCGGCGAGACCATGGACGCCGTGCACCTGCACTTCCGCGAGGGGTTCCTCGACGCCGACGAGATCGCACGGTGGGACAGCACGGGTGTGTGGCCGCAGCCGCATTGGCCCGTGCGCAAGCCGTTGGTGGTGGGGACGTCACCGATGGCCGGGCTCGCACGGTCGTTCGTGGAGCACGGCGCGTCCGGTGTGGTCTGTCCGGAAGAGGCGGTGCCGCAGGACATGGCCGGGTGGGTCACCGGCATGCTGCTCGCGCGGGTCGGGTCCGGTATGGGCGCGGGGGAGGCGTTGCGGCAGGTGCGGTGGGAGATGCTCAGCCGCGGCAACGTCTTGGGGCTAGCCTACGCGCTGCACGGAAGTGCCGATCTGCGCGCACGCTGAACCGGCGGCCCCGCCTGATCGTTTGCTCGGTCATGGTGAACTTGCAGGTCCAGCTGAACCAGGCGATCGCGGAACTGGTCCGCCGCTTCGGCGACCGGGTGGAAGGCGACCTGATCGTCGATGCCGCCGTCGGCGCGTACCTCGACCTCCGTCGCACTGCGACCGTGGAGCCGTATCTCGGCGTGCTGACCGTGCGGCGCGCATCGCGTGAACTCGTGTTCGCCGCCGTTGGCGTCACGATGCCTGTGCAGCAGAAGGTCGGCCTCACGCCGGCGAAGTGATCTCCAGACACACGGTGTCAGCGCGGCTCACGGCCGTGCGTGCAAGCGCGGACAACTCCACGAGGTGTGCGAACGCCTCGTGAAAGCCCATGCCGACGAGGGGCGCCCACGAGAGCGCGACGTCGTGCATGCGGGCTGGATCAGCCTTGACGAGCTGCGCCACCAACGCGGCGGGCAGCTCGACAACGTTGTCGTCGGGCAGAGGCGCCCAAACCTCGTTGAACACCTCATGCCACACGACGACGGCTTCGCGCGGGTCGTAGTCACCCGCGGGGACCGACTCCGTGCCGTTTCTGATGAAGAACGTGCTCAGGACGCCACCTTGGTCAACAGGTCCTCGACGCACGGGTCGTCGAGGGACTCAACGATGCACTTCCACAACAGGAGGTTCGTCTCGGCCCACTTGGTGTAGGTCGCGGCGGCCTCCGCGTCGTAAAAGTAGTAGCCCTCGTCGGCTTTGCCCACCTGCTCGCCCACGATCTTGTGCGCGAGCTCGCGCAACGTGATGCCGTTCTCCTGCAGGTACTTGTGCGCCAGGACGACCGGTGTCACCGGCAACGCCTTGAACAGCGTGTCCGCGTCGGACAGCGCCTGCGCCTCCAGAGAGATGTCCCGCGACCGCGTGCGCATCTCGGCCTCGAGCACGATCCGTTCGATCCACTCGATGTCGCCGATGGACACCCCGGCGACGAACAACGTCCTGCGCCGCAACGCCGCGCCGTCCGTGGGCAGCGAGTTGCGGCGGACCATGTAGTTCAGGTCGTGCACCAGTGCCGCGACCTCCACGACGTCCCGTGCGGCGCCGTTGCGTTCGGCGAAGTGCACGGACTTGTCGCGGACGAAGCTCACGTGGTGCCACCCGTGGAACTGGAGCTTCGCGGCGAGGTCCTCGCACAGCCGCTTCACGCGCTGCTCCACGTCCCCGATGACAGACCTCGGAATCTCTGTGCGCGTACGCATCATCAGCCCTCCCTGCCAGGTGGGCTGATGGTATGCGCGTAGCAGTGGCCAGGTGGCGTGACTCAGAACGTTGGCGGTGAATTCACGCTCAGCAGGACACCTCGTGGCGCCGCCCCCACGCCCCCGTACGTCCAGTACGAGGACGTGGGGGCGGCGCCACGATGCGCCCGTCTGACCGCGAATTCCCTCGGCAACGTTCTGAGCCACGCCACCAGCGGCCGTTCACAGATGGTTCGTCAGATCCTCCAGCCGGTCCTCGACGGGCACGTGCCGGTGGCTGATGCCGGTGTCCGGGTCGTAGCTGAGGCTCCACGGGTTCACCGCACGGGACTTGACCAGGAACGTCATGGTGCCGTCCGCCGCGCGCGGGATCCGGTGGAACTCGTGCGCCTGCAACGTGCCGGTGGTGCCCTCGGTGCACTGGGTGCGGTTCGTCAGTTCGGTGCCGACGACCGTGCGGCCGCCGACGCCGAGCCGGGCGTCGAAACGTTCGTGCAGGTAGGCGCCGCTGAGGATGGTGGTGCAGAAGTGGTAGCGGTGGTTGTGCACGGAGTCCGCGTAACCTGCCCGCCAGTCGCGCAGCGGTTTGTACTCGTGCAGCCAGAACGTGAAGGGCTCGCCCTCCCCGTCGCGCAGGCACCAGGCGTAGTGCGTCGTCGTCTCGCGGGAGTGCGCGATCACCCAGGTCGCTTCCTGGGGTGTGAGGCCGTCGATGTGCGCGCGCAGCTCCTTGCGGAGCTCGGGCCGGTTGGCCCACTCGCGGAACCACGTGCCGACGTCGTCCCAGTGGTCGGCGACCGGGAATTCGGCGCGCTTCACCCTGGCGGCGAGCTCGTCGAGCGCGGACAACCCGGTGAACTCGGCTAGCAAGATCGATCAGCTCCTCAACTGAGCGGATGCGGAGAATTCGCGACGGAATGAGTGGAACTTGCGTTCCAGTTCCGCGAATCCCTCTGTGGTGAGTGACTCGCCGGTCACCTTCTCGAACAGCGCCACGAAGTCGGTGCGGGAAGTCGCCGGAGTGATGGCGAAGTGGTAGCCGGCCTTGGAATTGCTGATGCGCAGGAACTCCGCGCGTTCCATCGCGTAAAGGAACGAACTTTCGGTGAACCTGAGCGTGCGCGGATACGGCCTGAGCACTCCCGCTGTGTTGCTGTAGAGCGTGAGCCACGCGGAGTCGTCGAACAGCTCGAGCCGGTCGAGCGGCGGATCCGAAACGATGGTGACGTCGATGCGGGAACACCGGCTGCGGGCCGCGTACAGCCCGACGAGGCCAATGCCGATCTGCTCCTTCAACCGTTCCTGGATCTCGTCGTAGTCGCCGTCCGCGCCTTCGTTGCGCAGCAGATAACGCGCCCGCCCGCTGATGGCGTTGTCGTCGCGCGGGTCGGCCAGCACGGCCCTGAGCTCGCACTCGGTCTGGCTGAGCAGCACTCTTCCGGCCGCGTACCGGCCGGCGAACCCGCGGAAGCAGTACAGCCGGGTCTGCTCCAGGTCCCGCATCATCAGCTGGTTGAAGACCGGGTCCGGCTTCGCGGTCGGCTCGAACACGTGACTGGGGAAGAACTCGCGGTCGAGCGCCCGGTAGGACTCGGTCAGCTCTTTGAGCGCTCTGCGGCTCTCCTCGATGACCGGCTCCAGAAGCGCCTTCTGCGCGGCTTTCGACGTGATCAACGTTTGCGTGAAGCTCACGACCGCCGAAATGAGCGTGCCCGTGCCCAGTGCGGTCAGCAGGTTTCTCGCTGTACCGGAATCCATTTGACTGGAAATGGTCAGCGACGCGCCTGAGGTGACGACGAGTATGAGGAGGAGCAACCCGGTCCGAGTCCAGAACAACTCCTGGAGCAGGTTGCTGCGGATGCCTCCGGCCTCCGCGGACACGTGTCCCACCTCCCGGGTCACCAGATTGGCCGCTACTCGAACGGACGAATGCGGTCGGTGTCCGATCAAGTGCGCGGAGTTACTGTACGCGTCGGTCTAAAGATTAGGAAGCTGCTATTCGTGCGACATTCGGTCCCGGAATAAACGCCCTTGAGCCCAGTGGGCGGCCCGCATCCGTGCGCATCGGTGACGCCGTGTCGCCGCCGCCCCCGAACGTGGCGGATGAGGGTGACTCACCCACCCGAACGCACCCACTCGCCGTGGGTTCGGCCGGTTGGCCGAGGTGGGTGCTACGCGCCGCTCACACCGCTCCGAATACGCTCACCGACCATGCGCAACGTCCTGATCGCTTCCCTGGCCCTCGTGGCGGCAGCCGGCCTCGCGGGCTGTGCCGGTTCGGCCCAGCCCTCCGCGGGCGGGTCGTCCTCCACGGCGACGCCCACGAACCCCTGCAAGGCCGACGACTTCAAGGTCAGCGGCGACTTCGGGAAGGCGCCCACGGTCGAGGTCCCGAACTGCAAGCCCACCGAGGAGCTGATCATCAAGGACCTGGTGCCCGGCACCGGCGCCGAGGTGAAGGCGGGTTCGACGGCCACGGTCAACTACCAGCTCACGACCTTCTCGGACAAGAAGGTGCTGGACAGCTCGTTCAAGCGCGGCGAGCCGTTCCCGGTGGAGAACGTCGGCCAGGCGCGGGTCATCGACGGCTGGAACGAGGGCATCATCGGCCTCAAGGAGAACGGCCGCCGCCTGCTCGTCGTGCCGCCCGCCAAGGGCTACGGCCAGGGCGGCAACGGCATCCAGCCCAACGAGACGCTGATCTTCGTCATCGACGGCGTCAAGGTCAGCTGACCTCGTGGTGCAAAGGCCCGGTTCGAGGTCGAACCGGGCCTTTCTCATGTGCTCCGCACGGTGACGACCCGCCAGCGGTAGCCGTCCTGGTCCGCGCGTTCGGCCTCGAACTCGACGGCGTCACCGACCCTCAGGCTCCGGAAGCCGCCTGGCCTCGCCGAGGTGACGGACGAGAAGTGCGCCCACACCGGCCCGTCGAACTCGGGCGACTCGATGACACCCCAGCCCTCCTCGTCGGACCATCGCGAGACCGTTCCGCGTGACGTCACGGCAGCAGCAGCAACTTGCCGGTCGTCTTGCGGGACTGCAGGTCCGTGTGCGCCTGCCCCGCCTCTTCGAGCTTGTACCGACCGCCGATGCGGATGTTCAGCACGCCGGTCCTGATCGCGTCGAACAGGTCGGCGGCGCGCCCCTCGAACTCCTCGCGGGTGAGCATGTACGCGCCGGTCGACGGCCTGGTGAGGTACACCGACCCGGCCGCGTTCAACCGCTGCGGGTCCACCGGCGGCACCGGCCCGGACGACGCCCCGAAGAGCGCCAGCATGCCGCGCGGCTTCAAGGACGCGAGCGACTGGTCGAACGTGGACGCGCCCACGCCGTCGTACACGACGTCGACCTTCTCGATCTGCGAGGCGAAGTCGCCGTACCGCAGCACCTGGTCGGCCCCGGCCTCGCGGGCCAGCGCCTCCTTCTCGTCCGTCGACACGGTCGCGACGACGGTGGCGCCCTTGGACTTCGCCCACTGCGTCAGCAGCAACCCGACACCACCGGCCGCCGCGTGCACGAGCACCCGGTCGCCCGCCTTGACCTCATACGTCGAGTGCACGAGGTAGTGCGCGGTGATGCCCTGCAGCAGCGAGGCCGCGGCGAGTTCGACGTCCAGGCCGTCCGGCACCTTCACCGCCGCGGTGGCCGGCACGACGACCTCGGACGCGTAGCTGCCCAGCACGGACATCCACGCCACCTTGTCGCCGGCGGCGAACGCGGGGGAGTTGCTGACCACGACCTCGCCCGCACCCTCCAGGCCCAGCGCGGTCGGCAGCGGCACCGGGTACTGGCCGCTGCGCTGGTACGTGTCGATGTAGTTGACGCCCGCGGCGCCCACCTTCACCAGCAGCTCGCCGTCACCGGGCACGGGCGACGGCACGTCGGAGTGTTCCAGCACCTCCGGGCCACCGGCCGAACGCACCACCACTGCCTTGGGCATCTGTCCTCCTAGATCGACTCACCCCGCTCAACCCGGCCCGCGACCCCGATGTTCCCGGTCCCGCCCGCTGAGAACCACCACGCTGGGTGTTCTCCCCATGACAGACGGCTCACGGCCCTGGTAAGACCATCCCATGCGAAAGACAACCCTGCTGTTGATCGCCTGTCTGCTCCTCATGGGAGCGCTTCCATCGCACGCCGCCTCCGCCAAGAAGGGCGTGAACGCGGCCGACGACCCCGGTCCCGCCGGCGCCGCCATGACCGCGCTGGACGCCCGCTGGTACTACACGTGGGCCTCGGACCGCCGCGGAATCCAGAGCAGCGCCGAGTTCGTCCCGATGATCTGGGGAGCGGCGAGCGTGACCGACGCCGAGCTGAACAAGGCCAAGGCCAACGGCCGTCAGCTGCTCGGCTTCAACGAGCCCGACATGCCGGGCCAGGCCAACATGACCGTCGAACGGGCCCTGGACCTGTGGCCCCGCCTGCAGGGCACCGGCCTGCGGCTCGGCGCGCCCGGCGTCGCGTTCGGCGGTGACGTCGCGGGCGGCTGGCTCGACCGGTTCATGGCCGGTGCCAAGGCACGCAACCTGCGCGTCGACTTCATCCCGATCCACTGGTACGGCCAGGACTTCTCCGCCGCCGCGACAGGGCACCTGGAGTCGTACCTGCGCAACGTCTACAACCGCTACCAGAAGCCGATCTGGCTGACCGAGTACGCGTTGATCGACTGGCGCTCCGGCCGGGCGGTGTACCCGAGCCAGGCGCAGCAGACCGCGTTCATCACGGCGTCCACGAAGATGCTCAACGGACTGTCCTTTGTGGAACGCTATGCGTGGTTCACGCTGTCCTCCAAGACCAGCCCGACGGGTCTGTCCACGGGGACGGCGCTGACCGCGGCGGGCCAGGCCTACCGTCCCGCCTAGTGCTGCGTCAGCCGGCCTTCGCCGAGTCTTCGACGCTCAGCGGGCCGGCACCACGATGCGACCGTCCGAACGCCGAACGAGAGGCAGAGGCCGGCTGACGCAGCACCAGCGGATCCCGTGGTCGGCGAGGACCGCGAGCACGGCATCGGGCGTGATCACCGGCTTCATCCGTCTCCGTTGTCGTGAGACGTGCGCGGCTCCACTGTCGCGCTACTCCTCGCCCAGTGCCACCCGGCGCGCGAGTCCGAGCGGCAACGCACCCGAACCGGCGATCCGGTCGTGGAAGTCGCGCAACGACCCCAGCCCGGCGCCGAGGTACTCGTCGCGGATCAGGTCGATCTCCAGCGCGCCGGTCAGGTACGACGGCGCCTGCGTCGGCCACGCGCAGTACCGCTTGACCTCGCTCGTCGCGGTCGCTGGCGTGAGGGCCGTCCGCGCCACCATGAACGCCTCCGCCTCCTCGGGTGTCATGTCGCCGCAGTGCAACGCCGTGTCGACGATCATCCGCGCCGCCCGGAAGAGCCGCGCTTGGACGTGCCCCATGACCGCGGCCGGGGTGGTGTAGAAACCGACCTCGCGCAGCAGCTTCTCCGAGTAGAGCGCCCAGCCCTCGGAGAAGTACGACGTGCGGAACACCTTGCGCAGCGGGTGCGCCGAACCCTGCGCCGCGACCCACGCGCTGTGCCAGTGGTGGCCGGGGTACGCCTCGTGCACCGAGACCGTCGGCAGCTGCGACCGCGAGTTGGCGCGCAGCCGTTGCGACACCTGCTCGCCGGACGCGCCTTCAGGCGTGAACGGCACGAAGAAGTAGCCGGTGCGCCGCGACGTCAGCGGTGGCGGGCCGAGGTAGCTCGCCACGGCCGTGACCGCGCGGTGGAACGCCGGCGCCGCCACGACGTAACACTGCTCTTCTTCGGGCAACGTCACGAGGTCGTGCTCGACCAACGCCGCACGGGCCCGCGTCGTCTCGGCCTCGTACTCGGCGAGCATCGCCTCCATCGTGGGCGGGTGGTCCTCCTGCAACGCCGTGATCGCCGCCCGCCAGTCGGGTGAGCCGGCCAGTTCGACCAGCTCGGCCTCCAGCTCCGCGTACGCGTCCTGCCCGCGCTGGTGCAGCTCGGGCGACCCGTAGCCGAGCATCTCCTTGTCCAGCAACAACGTCGAGTAGAGCTTCTCGCCCATGCGCCAGTCCCCGGTGGCCCGGACGGCGAGGTCCTCCAGGTACAGCGCGTGCCGGTCGAACGCGTCCGCGGCCGGCCCGGCCGCCTCCGCGAGATCGGCGCGGAACTCCGGCGTCGACGCCTCCCGCGGCAACGACTCCAGCAGGAACGTCCGCGCCGTCCGCACCTGGTCCAGCGCCCGCCGCACGACCAGCGGCGACGCCAGCGCGGGATCGAGGTTGGCCTCGGCCGCGGCGAGGATCGACGGCACCTCGGCCAGCTTCGCGACCGTGGCCCCGACCAGCCCCGCCTCGGGCAGCAACCGGTGCAGGAACGGCGCCAGCAACCCGAAGAACACGATCCCGGAGTACTCGCTCGGGTCCCGACGCCAGCCGGGCGACGCCTCCATCGCCGCGGACCCGCGCAACACCGACAACGCGAGATCCCGGTCCACGGACCTGGGCAGCGGCTCCAGCCGGGCGATCCACTCCCCGTTCTCCCTGGCCTGCCGTTCGAACGCGGCCGCGGAGAAGTCGCCGAAGGTGGAGTAGTGCTCCAACGACCCGGCATGAGCGGCGCGGAGGGGGTTGCGGTCGAAGTACCACGAGAGGAACGACGTGAGCGTGTCGGTGGTCACCCGGACGAAGCTACCCGCTGGTTTTACAGTGTGGGGATGTCTGATCAAACCGCGCAGAAGCGCATCGCCGAGTTCGTGAAGGCCCATGGCAAGCCGGACACGGCGGTCCGGGCGGTGGTCGAACCCATCGGCCGCGCCGGCGCGCGCATCGTGCTGGTCGGCGCGGACGGTGCCATGGGCGATGTGATGACCAAGGACGTCGAGTCCGCCACCGCCGCCGTCGAGTCGGCCGCCGGCGTCGAGCAGGCCGAGTGGGACCGCGAGACCACGGCCGCCGCCAAGATCGGCCCCGCGCACCGCCGCAAGATGGCCAAGATGCAGTCATGAGGGTCGTGCTCGCCTCGTGCACCGGCCTGCCCGAGGGCGATGGCGACGAGAACGCGCTGGTAGCGGCCCTGAAGCGCGACGGCGTCGACGTCGTCTGGCAGCCGTGGAACGACGGCACCCAGGACGCCGACCTGGTCGTGCTGCGCGCCACCTGGGACTACCCCGAACACCTCGACGAGTTCCTGGCGTGGTGCGACGGCGTGCCGAGGCTCGCGAACCCGGCCGCCGTCGTCCGCTGGAACATCGACAAGGCCTACCTCGTGGAACTGGCCGGGCGCGGCGTCCCGGTCGTGCCCACCGCCGTCGTCTCGCCGGGGGAGGAGCCCGTCTTCCCGGACGGCGAGTTCGTCGTGAAGCCCTCGGTCGGCGCCGGTTCCAAGGGCGCGGCCAGGTTCACCGACCACACCGCGGCCCGCGCGCACTTCGAGTCGTTGGGCGTCAAGGCCCTGATCCAGCCCTACCAGTCCAGTGTGGACGCCCACGGCGAGACCGCACTGGTGTTCTGCGCCGGCGAGTACTCCCACGCGTTCCACAAAGGACCGATGCTGGCCCAGGGGCTCGCCGAGGCGGAGTCCGGCCTGTACGTCGAGGAGAAGCTCCGCGCCATCGAACCGGCCGCGCCCCAGATCGCACTGGGCGAGCAGGTCCTCGACGCGGCCGCGGCCCTGCTCTCGTTGCGCCGCAAGGACTTCCTCTACGCCCGCGTGGACGTCGTGGCGGGCCCCGGCGGTGCGCCGCTGCTGCTCGAGCTCGAACTGACCGAGCCGACGCTCGGCTTCCAGTTCACCGACGACGCGGCGGCGTCCCGGTTCGGCAAGGCGATCCAGGCGGCCGCCGCGACAGCCTGAGGACGCCGGCCGCGCGGGTCGCAGGCCCGCGCGGCCGTAGACTGGGCGTTCGGCGCCGGACGACGGGAGACGGGCGTGGCCTACGGCGACAAGCTCTTCTGGCTCTCGGTCCTGATCCAGCGCAGGTACGCGCAGATCTGCGCCGAACACGACCTGACCTCCACGCAGGCCACGCTGCTGTGCGCGATCAAGGACGAGCCGCGGCGGATGAGCTACCTCGCCACCGCGCTCGGCATGACCAAGAACGCGCTGAGCCAGCTCGTCGACCGCATCGAGCGGCGCGACCTGGTCAGCCGGGTGAGCTCGGAGCAGGACCGGCGGGTCATCATGCTCGGCGTGACGCCCGCGGGGAAGGTGCTCGCCGAGGCCGTCTACGCCGAGACCACCAGGCGCCTGCCCGACATCGCGGAGAACCTCGACGCCGAGGGCCGGCGCGAGTTCGAACGCGTCGCCACCGCCGTCGTGGACGCGTCGGGCGTCTTGTCCTCCACCTCCTGACCCATCGCGCGGTCCTCTCGCGGCACCCGCGTGCCTTGCGAAGGTTCATGGCATGAACTAATTTGGTTCATGCCGTGAACCAGTGAGAGGGTGGACGAGATGAACACGCAGGGGACCAGCACGATCGCCGTCTTCGGTGCGACGGGGCAGCAGGGCGGGGCGGTCGTCGACGCGCTCCTGGAGCGAGGGGCGCGGGTGCGGGCCCTCGTCCGCTCCCCGGAGTCCGATCGGGCGCGGGCGCTGGCCGCCAGGGGCGTCGAGCTCGCACCCGTCCGGATCGACACCCCGGCGTCCGTGGTCACCGCGCTGGAGGCGGTCGACGCGTTCTACTTCATGACCCCGGAGGCGAACAGCCTCCAGGAGGTCGAGGAGGAGGTCCGCGTGGGCACCGCCCTCGCCGACGCAGCGGTCGCGGCGAGCGTGCCGCACGTCGTGTTCAACTCGGTCTTCGGCGCGGACCGCGTGACGGGTGTGCCGCACCACGACTCGAAGCACCGGATCGAGGAGCACCTGAGGCGTTCCGGTCTGAGGACGACGATGGTCCGCCCGACCGGCTTCATGGAGAACTTCTCGACCGTGATGGCGCCGGTGGTGGAGGACGGCACGGTGGTGCTGAGGCTGCCGCTGCCGGACGACGCCCCGCTGAAGCTGATCTCGATCAGGGACATCGGCCGGATCGCCGCCGCGGTCCTGTTCGGCGCGGACGTGCCCGGTGGAGCCGTCGAGGCCGTCGGCGACGAGCTGACGGGCCCTCGGATGGCCGCCGCGTTCGGCGCGCACGCCGGGCTCCCGTCGCGCTACGAGGCCCTGCCGCTGAGCGTCCTGCCCAACGAGCTCGACCGGGAGATGTTCCGCCAGTTCGCGAAGGCGTCCGAACACCCGTCGGACCTCGCGGCGGTGAGGAAGATCGAGCCGGCCGTCCAGGACCTGGCCGAGTGGATCCGCTCCACCGGCTGGACCGCGCCCGCGGACCTAGCGCAGGCCTGAGCCGAGCCCGGTCAGACCGCGGACCTCCATCTCCGCCTGCTTGGCCGGATCCGCCTTCTCCCCGCCGAGGACCGTGCCGAGGAACCCGGCCAGGAACGACAGCGGGATCGACACGATGCCGGGGTTCGACAGCGGGAAGAACGCGAAGTCCGCGTCGGGGAACACCGACGACTTCGAACCCGAGATCGCGGGGGAGAAGACGATCAGCAGCACGCACGACGTGAGCCCGCCGTAGATGCTCCACAACGTCCCGCGCGTGTTGAAACGCTTCCAGAACAACGAGTACAGCAGCGTCGGCAGGTTCGCGGACGCGGCCAGCGCGAACGCCAGCGCCACCAGGAAGGCGACGTTCTGGCCGTTGGCCGCGATACCGCCGACGATCGCCAGCACCCCGACGCACACGGCGGTGATGCGAGCGACCCGGACCTCGTCGCGCGGATCGGCCTCGCCGTGCTTGATCACGTTGGCGTAGACGTCGTGCGCGAAGGAGGCCGACGCGGTCAGGGTCAGACCGGCGACCACGGCGAGGATCGTCGCGAACGCCACCGCGCACACGATGCCCAGCAGAACGGTGCCGCCGACCTGGAACGCCAGCAGGGGCGCGGCGGAGTTCTCGCCGCCGGGAGCACCGGTGATCTTGTCGGTGCCGACCAGGGCCATCGCGCCGAAGCCGATGACGAGGACGCACGAGTAGAAGATCGCCATCATCCAGGTGGCCCACACGACCGACTTACGCGCCTCGCGCGCGTTGGGCACCGTGTAGAAGCGCATCAGCACGTGCGGCAGAGACGCGGTACCAAGGACAAGAGCGAGAGCCAGCGAGATGAAGTCGATCTTCGACAGGTCCGAGGCGCCGTACTTCACGCCCGGCGCCAGCACGGCCTCGCCCAGCGGCGACTGCTGCGTCGCGCGGTCCAGCATCGACGAGAAGTCGAAGCCGAACTTGCCGATCAGGAAGATCGTCAGCAGCGACACCGACAGGATCAGCAGCACGGCCTTGATGATCTGCACCCACGTGGTGCCCTTCATGCCGCCGACCAGCACGTACAGCACCATGACGATGCCCACGACCGCGATGATGATCGACTGGCCGATCTTGCTGTGCACGTCCAGCAGCAACGCCATCAGGCCGCCGGCGCCCGCCATCTGCGCGATCATGTAGAAGATCGAGATCACCAGGGTCGCGTTCGCCGCGGCCGCGCGCACGGGGCGCTGGCGCATGCGGAACGCCATCACGTCGCCCATGGTGAAACGGCCGGTGTTGCGCAGCCGTTCGGAGATCAGCATCAGGCCGATCAGCCAGGCCACGACCCAGCCGATCGAGTACATGAAGCCGTCGTAGCCGTTCACGGCGATCGCGCCGGAGATGCCCAGGAACGACGCCGCGGACAGGAAGTCACCCGAGAGTGCGATTCCGTTCTGCGTGCCCGTGAACGAGCTGCCGGCCGCGTAGTAGTCCGACGCGCTCACGTTCCGCGTGGAGGCGCGGTAGACGATGTAGAGCGTCAGCAGCACGAAGATGCCGAAGACGGACAGGTTGATCGCGGTGTTCGCCCCGGTCACGCCAGCTCCTCGTCGGTTTCCGCGAGTGCGCGCACCTTCTCGACCTGGGGGTCGAGCTGCCTTCTGGAGTAACGCGCGTACGCCATGGTGATGATGATGGTGGTGACGATCTGGAGGAATCCCAGCGTCAAGCCGACGTTCACCGTTCCGAACAGCGGAGTGCTCATGAAGTCGGCGGCGTAAGCGGAAAGCAATACGAACGTGACGTACCAAGCGAGGAACAGCAACGTCGCCGGGAGAATGAAACGCTTCACCCGTCGCTTCAGGTCGACGAAATCCTCGCTCGTTTGGATGGCACCGAAATCCGGCTCTCCGTCACCATCGATGAGCAATGAGTGAACGGGTTCGTCAAAGGTCGCGAAACCGGGCGTCGCCGGGCGTGACACGGAGGGCAGCGCCTTCGTCATCAACCGCTCGCATTCGTTACGGGGAGTGCCCGGCGAGGCTCCGCGCACACAGCGCGTCCGGTCCGGGGGTGGAGGGCGCAAGCGTAACCACGCGTGGCGGCGAGTCAATCCCCTGAACCCGCAGGACCACCCCAAAAGGTCGGGTGTGACGCTGGGTGATCGATCGTGCACGCGCCAGGTCGTTGTCGCGTCACGCTCTCTGGCCTACTATCCGCTCACACCCGATACGGCTGATGGAGATATCGAGCTGCGGGGACATCGACTCGCGGGGATTCGCCAGGCCAGGAGGTAGCCGATAGTGGGGCACTTCGAGCGCGCCTTGGGGACCATTTCGTGAATGTCGAGTGGAGAAAGATCAGCGACTGGCGCAACTGGCGCCTGCCGGTCAAGCTCGGCGTCGTGCTGCTGGTGCCCGTCGCCGTGGCCGTCGGCGCGGGCGCGTTGCAGATCTCCGGTTACGTCGACCGGTCCAACAACTACGTGCAGATGCAGGGCCTGGTTCGCCTGAGGGCGGATCTCGCGCCTTTGATCTCCAGCGTCCAGCAGGAACGCACGCTCGCCGCGCAGAGCGCGACCAGCGGCTCCGGCGTGGGCGCCTACCAAAACCAGATCAGCGCCACCGACAACGCCGCCGCGACCGTGCGCCGCCGCGTCGACCGCACCGACGGCGTCAGCGACGTCGCGAAGCAGCGGTTCCTCGAGCTCGGCGGCCAGCTGGAGACGCTCAAGAACCTGCGGGAGAAGGTCGCGCAGGGCGGCGACGGCGGTGACCCGTCCGGCGGCACCTCCGGCTACTCGGCGGTCGTGAAGTCGTTGCTGGACTTCGAACAGGCGCTCGTCGGCCAGTTCAACGACGACGCCATCTCCGGCACCGCGCAGGCCCTGCACAACATGGTCATCGCGCAGGAGCAGGTCTCGCTGCAGCACGCGATCGTCCTGGCGGGCATCGGCCGCGGCAAGCTCCTCGGTCCCGAGACCCGCGCGCTGGAGCAGTCCGACATCCGCCTGCAGGACCGCCTGAACGACTTCCAGGCCATCGGCACCACCGAACAGCGCCGCACCTACGACCAGACCGTCACCGGCGCCTCCGTGGCGCTGCGCACGGCGTTCGTGGAACGCGCTCTCACGCAGCCAGAGGGCACCCCGCCGCCCGCGACCCGCCCCGGCCAGCCGAAGCCGCCGCAGGAGTTCGGCATCGCCGTCGACGACTGGAACAAGGCCTCCGGCGCCACCGCGCGGCTGATGGAACAGGTCGGCCGCGCACTGCAGGACGAGCTCGCGAGCACCGCGGGCGCGTTGCAGGACGACACGTCCAACAAGGCCGGTGCCGCCGCCGTCATCCTGCTGGCCATGCTGCTGATCGCCGGCACGCTCGGCTTCGTCATCGGCCGCTACCTGCTGCGCTCGCTGTCCGAGCTGCGCCGCTCCGCCCTCGACGTGGCGCACCACCACCTCCCCGAGGTCGTCGCCGCGATCCGCGCCGACCGCAAGCCGGACACCGAGATCGAACCGGTGCCCGTGCACTCCAGCGAGGAGTTCGGCCAGCTGGCCCGCGCGTTCGACCTCGTGCACGAGCAGGCCGTCCGGTCCGCCGTCGAGCAGTCGTCGCTGCGGTCCGGCATGAAGAACATCTTCGTCAACCTGTCGCGCCGCTCGCAGGGCCTCGTCGAACGCCAGCTCAAGCTCATGGAGGAGCTGGAGCGCCACGAGGAGAACCCCGAGCAGCTCGCGAACCTCTTCAAGCTCGACCACCTCGCGACGCGCATGCGCCGCAACAACGAGAACCTGATGGTGCTGTCCGGCACCGACGTGGCCCGCCGGTTCCACCAGCCCGTCCCGCTCGCGGACGTGCTGCGCGCCGCCGCGTCGGAGATCGAGCACTACCAGCGGGTCGTCGTGAAGTCGACGCCGTCGGTCGAGATCGTCGGCTACGCCGCCAGCGACCTCGTCCGCCTCGTCGCGGAGCTGCTGGACAACGCCACCGCGTTCTCCGCGCCCTCCACCCAGGTCATCATCGGCTCGCGACTCGACCAGCAGGGATCCGTGCTGGTCGAGGTGGGGGACCAGGGCATCGGCATGGGACCTGCCGAGCTCACCGAGGCCAACGAGCGGCTCTCGTCCGGCACCGAGGACGACGTGCCCGTCTCGCGTCAGATGGGCCTGTTCGTCGTCGGCAGGCTCGCCGGCCGCCACGGCATCACCGTCCGGCTCCGGTCGGCGGGAGAGGGCCGTGAGGGCCTGCGCGCGTTCGTGCTCGTGCCTTCCGAGCTCGTCCGCTCGAACGAACCCGCCCCCGCGCCCGCCGGACCCCGGCACGCCGCGCTGCCCCAGCCGAAGCCCGCCATCGCCGCCAAGGCGCCGCACGTCGTCGTGAAGACGCCGAACCTGGCACCGCCGCCGGAACCGGCCCCCGCGATCGACCAGCCGCGCGAGTCGGCCGAGTGGACCTCGTTCCGGGGCGCCGCGATCGACGAGTCGCTTCCCCAGCGACCCGCCCGGTCCGCGAACGGATCCGCCAACGGATCAGCGAACGGATCGGCTCAGGCTCCGGCACCGTCGCCGACCGAGACGACGTCCTCCTGGTTCGCGGGCAGCGGCGTTTCGGACGAACGGGCCAACGGCGATCGACCACCGGCCGGACCTCAGGCCGGGCCCTCCTCCGCACCGTCACCGTCAGTAGTGGCATCCTGGTTCGGCAAGAAGCCCGGCGGGACCGTCTGGGAACAGGCGGGCGACCCCGTCACGGACGCCGGCGAGACCGATGCCGGCCTGCCGAAACGGGCACCGCGCAAGAACCTGCTCCCCGACCTCGCCGAACGTCCCGAGAACGGCACACGTCCCGCCGCGGGCCCGAAGCGCGATCCGGAGCGGGCACGGGGCTTTCTCGCCAGCTACCAGACGGGCCTTCGCCAGGCGCCGCTCGGTGGCAGCGGGAACGGAAACGGCCAGGGGAACGGCCAGTACAACGGGGAGAAGGCATGAGCACGCCGCAGTCACGCCAGGTCGACCAGTTCGGCTGGTTGATCACCAACTTCACCGAGCGCGTGGCCGGTGTCGCCCACGCCATCGTGATCTCCGTGGACGGCCTGCTGCTCACCAAGTCCACAGGTCTGCCGCCCGAGCGCGCCGACCAGTTGTCCGCCATCGCCTCCGGCGTCGTGGCGCTCACCCTGAGTGCCTCACGTTGCTTCGAAGGTGGCGGAGTGTTGCGCACCGTGGTCGAGATGGACTACGGGATCATGCTCCTCATGTCCATTCGAGACGGGTCTTGTCTGGCGGTACTCGCCGCCCCCGACAGCGACGTCGGCCAGGTCGCCTACGAGATGACCGTGGTCGTCGACCAGGTGGGCCAGATCCTCACCCCCGAACTGCGAGCGCAGCTGCACAGCGTGAGGTGATCCATGAGTTCGTCCGCTGACGCGCACGGACGACGAAGGCGGGCCGAAACGCCCGCCGAGCAGACGTTCGCCGACCTGATGAACGGGTTTTCCCTGGACTCGGGCCGAAAGCGACCGCGCTCGTCGTCCGGCGTGCCCGCGCGGGATGCGACTCCCGTCGCACCGCGGCAAGAAGTGGTTCCGGCGTTCGACTCCGTCCTTCCGGACGCCGCCGATGCCTCGATCGTTCGTGCATATGCCTGGACGGGTGGGCGCACTCGGTCGAACATTCACCTCGAGATCGAGACACTTGTCTCCGCCAATGATCAGAGTCGGCAGTCTGCGGGTATCTTGCAGGCTGAGCACCAACGCGTTGTCGAGTTGTGCCACTCCCCGCGATCCGTCGCGGAAGTGGCCGCGCTGATGCGCCTCCCGCTGGGGGTCGTGAAAGTGCTGCTCGGCGACATGGCGGAACGAGGCCTGGTGGACGTGCACCAGACCGCTTCCGCAGGCGGTGACACGCCGGACCTCGGGTTGATGGAGAGAGTGCTGAGTGGACTACGTCGGCTCTAGATTTCCCGAATTCGGGCCCCCAGGGCCGCCCGGTCGGGAGCTGACCTCGGCCAAGATTGTCGTCGCCGGTGGCTTCGGCGTGGGCAAGAGCACTTTCATCAGGTCCATCGTGGAGAACGATCTCCTGACGATGAGTTCCCTCGCGCCGGAACGCGCCGGTGGCGTCACCGAGCTGGTGCGAATCCAGTTCGGACGCGTGTGGCTCGACCCTGGCCTCGCGCTGCACCTGTTCGTGGCCCCGCAGTGGCAGGACCCGCGCGCGGGCTGGGTCGACGTCGTGCGCGGCGCTGTGGGTGCCGTCGTTCTGTTCGACGTGATGCGCCCCGCCGACTCGGTCGACGCGATGCGCTACTTCGAGGACCACAAGATCCCGTACGTGCTGGCGCTGAACAACGTGCACGCGTCTGTCCGGTCGGACGTCTCGGCCATCATCCGCGGCATGGGCATCGCGCCAGAGGTCCCGGTGCTGACCTGCGATCCGCGCGTGCGCCTGTCCGTCCGCGAGACGCTGATCTCGCTCACGGAACACGCCAAACTGGACCGCTGGCGCCGCCGCCCTGGCCCGGACGAGACCACCCCGCTCGCGCCGGTCTGCTGACGTTTTCCGCGGCCCGGTAGCCGCAGGCAAACTCGTTGTGCCGCTTGGAGAATCTCCAAGCGGCCCTCTTTCAGGGCTATTTGAGCTGGAACGATGGAGTCGGGAGGCTTTCGTCTCCTAGCTTTTCCGGCATGCCCAAAAGAGAGTCGAACATCGTGGGCCGCGAGTTCGGCAACGCACTCCGCGCCGCGATCGCCAAGACCGGAATGACGCAACGCGGTCTGGCCGTGGAGCTGGACTGGGACGAGTCGAAACTCTCCGACCTCGTCAACGGCAAGGGCGGCGCCACGGTCCACGAGGTCGAGTTGTTGCTGGCCTACTGCCGCCTGTCGCTCGCGGAACGCCGGCACATGATCGCCCTGTACCTGGAGGCGGAGGAAAAGGGCTTCATCCTGTTCCCCGACGACGGCGTCCCGGACCAGTTGCGCACGTTGATCAGCCACGAGCGCGAATCCAACGAGGTCACCGCATGGTCGATGAGCCTCGTGTCCGGCCTGCTCCAGATTCCCGAGTACGCGCACGCGGTCGCTCTCGAAGGCCCGCACGAGAAAGCGGACATCCCCAAGGTCGTCGCCGCCAGGATGCAGCGGGCGGAGATCCTCAGGCCCGGCCGGACGTTCACCTTCTACCTGCACGAGCAGGCGTTGTGGCTGCCGGTCGGCGGCCAGGAGGTCTGGCGTGAGCAACTGGCCCACCTGCTGCGGATGTCGGTGCGCGCGTACATCAATCTGCACGTCGTGCCGAGGTCGATCGGAGCGCACGCGGGCGTGGCCGGCGACTTCCGGGTGATGAAGTTCCCGAAGTATCCGCCGCTCGTCTTCCTGGACACCCTGAACTGCGGATTGTTCTTCGACGACAAGGAAACCGTCGCGCTGTACGAGGACAGGGTGAAGAAGCTCGCCGCCTCGGCGCTGAATCGGGAAGAATCGAGGGCGGTGATCGACAACATCTTGGAGGGTCTCCAATGACCAACTGGCGCAAGAGCAGCTACAGCAGCACCGCTGACAACTGCGTCGAGGTGGGGCAGGGTGTCGGCGTCCGGGACAGCAAGGCCCCCGCCACGCACCTGCCGGTGTCGGCGACGGCGTGGACGGCGTTCCTCTCGGCCGTGAAGGTCGATTCCGCCCGCTGAGGGCAGTACTCCACATTCATGGGCGCGCGACCGCACGTGGGTCGCGCGCTCTTCGCTGCCCGCGCCCGTTGACAAGATCGCTACGATAGTTTCAGTGTCGACCGAAAGGGATCACTGATGAGCGTCGGGCGGGAGACCAGGCTGTCGGCCTGGATCGAGCGGTTCGCGGCCCACTTCGCCGAGGAGGGCATCCCGCTGATCGGTGGCCGCATCCTCGGGTACCTGCTGGTCTGCCAGCCGGTCGAGCGCACCGCCGCGGAGCTGTCGCAGGAGCTCGAAGCGAGCAGCGGGTCGATCAGCACGAACCTGAAGTACCTGGTCAACGTCGGCCTCGTGACCAAGCGGACCCGGCGTGGGCGGCAGGCGGCCGAGTACCGGATCAACGAGAAGGCCTGGACGGACTTCATCCAGCGCAAGCTGACCGCCATCGCGAGCGTCCAGTTGCTGACCGACGACGGCATGCGGCTGCTCAGCGGCGACCCCGAGCGCGCGCAGCGGCTCAAGGCCGTCGACAACCTCTACGGTTGGCTCTCAGAGGAACTGCCCGCTTTGTGGGAGCGCAGGCCCGTCGCACCGAAGTAGCGTGGTGCCATGTGGCACCCGTTTCGCGATGACATCGAGTACTACGAGGAGCGAGCGCGCGGACTGCTCGCCTCCGCGTGGGACGGCGTTCCCGGCGCGCTGGAGGTCTTCGACGACGTCCCGCTGACGGACGAGGGCGCGCACATGGTGCTCGCGCAGGCCCACGGCTGCGAGGACTGGAAGGCCCTCAAGGCGAACATCCGCAAGCCGCGCCCGTTCGCCCGCGCCTACCAGGCCATCGAGATGCATAACCCCGGTGAGCTCAAGGCGATCATCACGCGCGACCCGTGGCTCGTGAAGGCCAGCGGTACCAACGGGAACGACCTCCTCGGCCTCGCCACCGCCAAGTGCGACGAACGCCTCGTCGAGGTGCTCCTCGACAACGGCGCGGACGTCGACCACCAGAACGTCCACGGCTGGACCGCGTTGCACCAGGCGGCCTACGCGGACCTGCCGCACCTGGCCGAACTGCTGCTCGGCCGAGGAGCCCGCACCGACCTCGAAGCCCGCGGTGAAGGCGGCACCCCGCTCACCGTCGCGTTGTTCTGGGGCAACCGGAAGACCGCGGAACTCCTGGCACGGCACGGAATCCACCCGCCCAACCTGCGCACCGCCGCCGGCCTGGGCGACCTCGACCTGGCGTCAGCACCCGAGGCGGACCGCGGCTACTACCGGCCCCACAGCGGTTTCCCGCGCTGGTGGCCGACCAACGACCCGCAGGAGGTGCTCGACGAGGCGTTGTCGTGGGCCGCCCGCAACGACCGCACCGAGGTCCTCGGCGACCTGCTCAAGCGCGGCGCCCGCATCGACGCGGACGTCTACCGCGGCACGGCGCTCGCGTGGGCGGCCTGGTGCGGGCTGGAGAACGCCACCCGCACGTTGCTGGACCTGGGCGCGAACCCCAACCAGCGCACGGGTTTCGGCGGCCCGATGCACGGCGAGGGCGTCACGGCGCTGCACCTCGCCGCCGAACGCGGCCACCTGCCGGTGATCAGGATCCTGCTGGACGCGGGCGCCGACCGGACCATCACCGACGCCAACTTCGAGGCCACGCCCGCGAACTGGGCCGGCCACAACGACCAGGGCGACGCTCAGGCCTTGCTGAGCGCCTGATCGTCAGCGGCGGGCACCTCGACGACGTGCGTCCGCTCACGCGAGGACGTCCAGAGCGCCGCCGTGGCAACGACAACGGCACCCGCACCGAGTACGTGGATCGACACGAGCACCTCGGGCACACCCGTCCAGTACTGGACCATGCCCAGCACGCCCTGCGCGAGCACGACGGCGACGAGCGTCCAGTAGGCGCGGGTGCGCAGGAAGAAGCCGACCGAGATCAGCAGGCCCAGGAACAGGAACAGCAGGTCGGCGTGGACCTGAGCGAGCGTCGCGACCTCGACGCCCAGGCGCGGCGTCGACGCGTCACCGGCGTGCGGACCGGCGGCGGTGACCCAGGTGCCCGCCAGCAGCAGTGCGCCCAGCACGACCGCCATGACGACCTGGAGCTTCATCAACGGCGCCGGCACCTTCAGCCGTGCGGGGCCGTCACCTTCCCGCAGCGAGCTGACGAGCAGCACGGCCATCCACACCAGACCCATCGAGATCATGAAGTGGATCGACACGGTGTACCAGGCCAGCCCGGTCAGCACGGTGATGCCGCCGACGACCGCCTGCACGGCCACACCGACGAGCTGCACGAGCGACAGCACGAGCACCCGGCGGCGACGGGGGAGGTGGAACCACGCGGCCAGCACGCACAGGCCCGCGATGATGCCGACGACACCGGTCAGCGTGCGGTTGCCGAACTCGACCCACTGGTGCAGCGCGGCGACCTCGGGGTGTTCCACCGGGACGACGCTGCCCTCGACGCACTGCGGCCACGTCGGGCAGCCGAGCCCGGAGCCGGTGACGCGGACGATCGAGCCGGTGACCGCGATCCCGGCCTGCGCGATGACGACGGCAATCGCGAAAGCGCGCTGCCAGGACACGAGGAAGGCGGTCAGCTTCGACACGCCAACGATCGTAGGCGCCGTTATGTCAGCTTCGTCGTCCGGGTGGCCAACGCGCCCGCCACAACGCCCCAGGCCACGAGGACTGCGACGGGGCCCACACCGGGCGCCGTGCCGTGCACCACAGAGGTTTCCAGCGCTTGAGCCAGCGCGGCGGACGGCAGCAGGTGCACGAACGACACGGGCACGCTCAACGCCACACCGCCGACCATCAGCAGCACGAACCAGATGATGTTCGCCAGCGCCAGCACGATCTCCGCGCGCAACGCCCCACCCAGCAGCACGCCCAACGCACCGAACGTCAACGTGCCCAACACGATCAGCAGCACCACCCACGGCAGCCCGGCCAGCGGGAACCGCCAGCCCAGCACCAACGCCGTGACCGCCAGCAGCACGATCTGGATCGCGACCACGACCAGTGCGCCGCAGACCCGTCCGGCCACGAGCAGCCAGCGGGGCAGCGCCGACGCGGAAAGCCGCTTCAGCACGCCATAACGCCGGTCGAACCCGAGAGCGATGGCCTGGCCCGTGAACGCTGACGAAATGATCGCCAGCGCGAAGATCCGGGCCGTCGCCGATCCGACCCGCGGTTCCGGCATCGGGATCACCGACATCAAGCTGAGCGCGATCAGCAACGCCAGCGGGATGATCACGGTCAGCAGGATCTGCTCGCCGTTGCGCAACGTCAGCGTCGCCTCGGTGCGCGCGTGCGTGAAGAGCATGCGCGGCAACGAACCGCGGCCGGGCGCGGGCTTGAACGTGCCGGGAGCGAAGGTGGTCACGAACGCAGCTCCCTGCCGGTCAGCTCCAGGAAAACGTCTTCGAGGCTGCGCTTGGCCACCGTCAGCTCCTCGGCCAGCACGCCCTGCTGCGCGCACCACGACGTGACGGTCGAGACGACCTGCGGGTCGATCAGGCCCTCCACGACGTACGCGCCCTTCGTCGCCTCGCGCACCTTCAGCCCCTCGGGCAGTGCGGCGGACAGCAACGTCAGGTCGAGGCCGGGCCGCGCGCGGAACCGCAGCTGCTGGTCGTCCGGCCGGTTCGCGGTCAGCTCGGCGGGCGTGCCCTGGGCGACCACGCGGCCCTCGTCGATGATCACGACGTCGTCGGCGAGCGCCTCGGCCTCGTCCATGAGGTGCGTGGTGAGGAGCACGGCCACGCCGTCGTCCTTCAGCGCCGCCACCAGGTCCCACACCAGCCGGCGCGCCTGCGGGTCCATGCCCGCCGTGGGTTCGTCGAGGAACACGAGCTCGGGGCGTCCGATCAACGCGCACGCGAGCGAAAGCCGTTGCTGCTGGCCGCCCGACAGCCTCTTGTACGGGGTGCGCGCGGCACCGCCGAGACCGAGGACCTCGATCAGCCACTTGGGGTCGAGCGGGTGCGCGGCGCACGCGGCGACGAGGTTCAGCATCTCCTCGGCGCGGATGCCGGGATAACCGCCACCGCCCTGGGGCATCACGCCGATGCGCGGGCGCAGTGCCTCGGAGCCGGGCGCGAGGCCGAGCACGCGCACCTGGCCGTCGTCGGCGTTGCGGAAGCCCTCGCAGATCTCGACCGTCGTCGTCTTGCCCGCGCCGTTGGGCCCGAGCAGGGCGAGAACGGTGCCGGGCTGCTGAACGAGGTCGAGGCCGTCGACGGCGGTCTTCGAGCCGTATCTCTTGACCAGCCCCGACACTTCCACCGCAGGCTGGGGATTCGGGCTCACAGGCACGCAGCCTAGGCGGTCGGGGCGGTCGCCACTCAGCTGGGTCATTCGGCCCATTCCTGAAGCAGTGCTGAAAAAGGTGGGGCTAGCCCTACCCCGGCACCTCAGGGACACCTCAGGGTCACGTCGGGGGAGTTCCCCATTGGTTGATCACTCCGATCGAAAGAGACTTTTCTCGTGGTCGAAGCGGGGGCGAAAAGGCGAGGCCTGGTGGTCGGGGGACTGGTGTTCTCACTGGTTCCGATTCTTTACCTGCATGTCATGTCGGCAGGCCAGCTCAACCCGATCTCGGACGTGATCAGCGACTACGTGTTCGTCGACAACGGCACCGGGTGGCTCGCGGCGACTTCTCTTAGTCTCGCGGCCGTCTCGGCGTTGCTCGCCGTCAACCTGCGAGGTGTAGGCAGGTCAGCGCAGTGGTTGATCGGCATCTGGTCGGCGGGGCTGACCGTGGCGACGATCTTCCCGACCGATCCGACGGGAGCACCGACCTCGATGTCGGGCTACATCCACCGGTACGCCGGAGCGGTGATGTTCGTGGCCCTGCCGGCCGCGGGCGTGCTCATCGCCCGTCAGTTTCCGGCCCTGCTCGGTATCGCAACAACGGCCACCATCTCCAGTGCGGCGTTTCTCGTGAGTCACGTTTCCTTCAGCGGTTTCGAAGCGCGCGGACTTACGGAACGCGTTTTGTTCGCATCTCTTTACGTCCTGCTTTTCGCCATCGCGGCCCTACAGGTGAGGCGTCCGTCATGACCCTGCTCGCCATCACGCTCGCCGTGCTCGGCGCCGTGTGCTTCGCGCTCGCGGCCCGCCTGCAGCACGACGCGGTCGCCCTGAACGGGGCCCGCGTGAGCGTTCTGCGCCAACCCCGCTGGCTGGGCGGTCTCGCGCTGCTCGTCGCCGGCGCCGGGGTGCACGCCGCCGCGCTGGGCATGGCGCCGTTGACCGTCGTGCAACCGATCGGTGTGCTCGCGATCGGCATGACCGCGTTGATGGACCGCCGTTTCCGCGAACTGCCGGCGATCCTGCTCACGACCGTGGGCGTGGGTGCGTTCGTGTGGTTCGCATCGGGCAGTGCGACCCCCACTCGCGTTGCACCTGATGTCGAACTCACGGCAGGACTGGTGACCCTCGGCCTGATCGCGGTGCCGGGAGTGGTCGCGGCCCTTACGACCAACGCACGCATTCGTGCCGTGGCGTTCGCATCGGCCGGTGGCGTCGCATACGGCTACGTGTCAGTGCTGATGCGTGCCGTGTCGCAGTCCGTGCAGCAAGGCGGGTTCGGGCTGTCACACCTGGCGTCCGTGCTCGGCATCGCCCTGTCGCTCGCCGTGGGCGGCTGGCTCGTCCAGCACTCCTACGCCGGCGGGCCCCCGCACCTGGCCGTCGCCTGCCTGACCGTGGTGGACCCGCTGGTCGCCGTGGGCCTCGGCGCGTTCCTGCTCGGCGAAGCGGCGCATTTGTCTCCTTTGACCGGTGTCGCGCTGTTCGCCTGCGCTCTCGCCGCCGTTTGCGGCGTGTTCGCACTCGCTCGTCAACCTCGTGAAAACTTCCGAACGGAGCTCCCCGTGAACACCTCCAGCGCGCTGCGCGTCGTCATCGCCGCCGACACGTTCCCGCCGGACGTCAACGGTGCCGCGCGCTTCGCGCAGCGCCTGGCGGTCGGTCTCGCCTCGCGGGGCCACGACGTGCACGTCATCGCCCCGGACTCGCCCCGAGCCACCGACATCCCAGGTGTGACAGTGCACCGGCTCCGATCGCACCGCCTGCCGTTCTACCCGGACTTCCGCTTCTGCCTGCCGTGGCAGGCGTCCCGCGAGGCGTCGTCGTTGATCGCGGCTCTGAAGCCGGACGTCGTGCACGTCCAGGCGCACTTCGTGGTCGGCCGGTTCGTGCTGAACGCCGCCGTGGCTCAGGGCATCCCGACGCTGGCGACGAACCACTTCATGCCGGAGAACCTGTTCAGCCACGCCCACGTGCCGTCGTTCCTGCAGGGCTGGGCCCGCAAGTTCGCCTACCGCGACCTGGCCCGCGTCTTCGGCCGCGCCGACGTCGTGACCGCCCCGACCCCGCGCGCCGTGCAGCTGCTGCACGACAGCGGCTTCCCGACCCCGGCCGTCCCCGTCTCCTGCGGCATCGACGTCGCCCAGTACCAGCGCGCGGTCACGCACAACGACCGCCCGACCGCACTGTTCGTGGGCCGCCTGGACGAGGAGAAGCGCGTAGACGAGTTCCTGCGCGCCCTGGCCCGCGTGCCAGGAGCGTTCGGCGAGATCGTCGGCGACGGCACCTGCAAGGCCGAGTGGGAGCTGCTGGCCCGCGACCTCGGCATCACCGACCGCGTGCGGTTCCACGGCTTCGTGTCCGAGGACGAGCTCCTCGACGCCTACGCCCGCTGCGACCTGTTCGTCATGCCCGGCGTGGCCGAACTGCAGAGCCTCGCCACCATGGAGGCCATGGCCGCGGGCAAGCCGGTCATCGCCGCCAACGCCATGGCGCTCCCGCACCTCGTGCACCCCGGCCGCAACGGCTGGCTGTTCGAGCCGGGCGACGTGAACCAGCTGGCCCAGCGCCTGCACACGCTGGTGCACGACGAGCCGATGCGCACGAGGATGGGCGCGGCCAGCAGCGAGATCATCTCGCACCACGCGCTGGGGACGACGCTGGAACGCTTCGAGGCGCTGTACGCGCGGGCGATGGGCCAGACGGTGC
The DNA here is from genome assembly GCF_050936595.1 of Lentzea sp. CA-135723. Taxonomy (NCBI): domain Bacteria; kingdom Bacillati; phylum Actinomycetota; class Actinomycetes; order Pseudonocardiales; family Pseudonocardiaceae; genus Lentzea; species Lentzea sp. CA-135723. The sequence continues at coordinate 1,173,303 of NZ_JBNJMK010000002.1, forward strand.
CGGTCATCGCGCTGGCGGCCTGACGCGGGCGTTCGGGGGCGAAGGGGTCTAGCGGGTCCGGGGGATCCGAGCGAGTCCGGGGAGCCGTGCGAGTCCGGGTAGATCCGAGCGAGCCGGGGGAGAGCGGGGAGCGGGGAGAGCGCGGGATCGGGGGGAGCGCGGGATCGGGGGGGAGCGCGGGATCGGGGGAGCGCGGGGGGATTGCGGGGGTTGAAGGGGTTGAGGGGGAAGTAGGGGGAGAAAGAGCCACGGCCCGGCCACGTTCACACGGTCGGGCCGTTGGCGTGCGGCCGGGGCTGCGTGAACGGTCCATTGGTGCGACCGTGCGGCGTGGACGGTCCGCTGGTGCGGCCGGGGTGGCGTGAACGGTCCGTTGGTGCGGCTGAGGTGGCGTGAACGGTCCGTTGGCGCGCAACCGAGCGGTGCGAGTGGACCGTTGGTGTGGCTGTGTGGCGCGAGCGGTCCGTTGGTGCGGCCGGGGTGGCGTGAACGGTCCGTTGTGTGGCCGGACGGTGCGAGTGGACCGTTGGCGTGGCCGAGCGGTGTGAACGGTCCATTGGTGCGGCTGAGGTGGCGTAAACGGTCCATTGGCGCGCAACCGAGCGGCGTGAACGGTCCACTAGCGCGCGGCCTGTACAGGGCGACCCGAGCCGTTGGTGCGTGCGACCCGCGCCCTCAGACCTCCTCGGCCGGAAAGTCCGCCGAAGCGCTGACCTCCGCCCACTCCCGCGTCTCGGCACTGCGCCGACCCTCCGCCGCCAGCACCGTCTCCACCGCCGCGGCCCCCAGCACCAGCCGGCGCGGCGGAGCCTCCGACCCCACCACGTCCACCACCACCCGCGCGCCCCGCGCCGGATCTCCTGGCTGCACCCCGTCCGTCTCGTCCCGGAACCGGTTGATCGCCCCCACCGTCTCCTCGTAGTCGGCCCCGACCGCGTGCCGGACCATCGACGAGCCCTGCCAGTCCGTGCGGAACGCGCCCGGCTCCACGATCACCACCCGCACGCCGAACGGCGCCACCTCGTTCGCCAGCACCTCGGAGAAGCCCTCCACCGCGAACTTCGCCGTCTGGTACGCGCCCATCCCGGGCGTGCCACCCGCGCGGCCACCCACCGAAGAGAACTGCACGAACGTCCCGGAACGCTGCTGCCGCAACACCGGCAGCGCCGCCCGCGTCACGTTCACCACGCCGAACAGGTTCGCCTCCACCTGGGCGCGGAAGTCGGCGGGGTCCATCTCCTCGAACGGCGCGCTGTTGGCGTACCCGGCGTTGTTGACCACCACGTCCAGCGAGCCGAACGCGCGCACCGCCTCCGAGACCGCGTGCGCGGCCGCAGCGGCATCGGTCACGTCCAGGGCCACCGCGCGCACCCGGTCCGGGAAACGTTCAACCAGGTCAGCGAGCTGCTCAACCCGCCGGGCCGTCGCCACGACCTGGGCACCGGACTCGGCGGCGGCGAGCACCAGCTCACGGCCGAACCCCCGCGACGCACCGGTGACGAGCCACGTCTGAGCCATCAGAACCTCCATAAGTGTCACTTTCTATGACACTTATGACGCCGGAAGCGCCCGAGAAATGCCCGAACCAGGGCATGGCCTGGGTCACACCTCAGCCGACGCCGTGCAGGAACGTCGACACCACGAGCGCAGCAGCCGCGGGAGCGTCCAGCGAAGGCATCTCCTGCGCGGCCGTGTGCAGCTGGGTCTGCAACGTCCGCAACGCCCACCCGGCAGGCAGGCCCGCGGAGATCAACCCGGCCTCCTCCGCCCGCACCAGGAACGCGGACATCCGGTCGTCCAGCTCGACCCGTCGCCGTTGCACCTCGGCATCGGCGACCGCGCGGATGTCGACCGGCCACTCGCGGCTCAGCCGGACGCCGCCCTCGGCGAACGCCAGCAGCGCGTCGCGCACCGGCCGGTCGTCCAGGGTCGACGCGATCAGCGTCTCGAGCCGGTCCAGCCGGGCGCGGTAGACCGCGAGCAGCAGCTCCTCGCGCGAGTCGAAGCGGCGGTACACGGTGCGGCGGTCCACGCCCGCCGCGGCGGCCACGTCCGGGATGCGCGCGTGCGGGTCCGCCGAGAAGACGCGGGCCGCCGCGCGCAGCACCGCCTCGACGTTGCGCGTCGCGTCAGCCCTCATCCCGGCCAAGTTACCGGAGCTTCGCCTCGATCCGTTGCGCGACAAGCAGTCCGGCCTGCGTGAGCTTCAGCTCGTCCGGGTGGTCGCCGGTGCCGGTCACGATGAACCGGTAGAGCGACGCGTGGCCCTCCAGCCGTTCCCGCAGCAGCCCCGCCACGTCCGAACCGGCCGGGTAGATCGCCGGGATCGCCTCCTCCACGAGCTGCTCGCGGATGCGGCGCCGTTCGATCCGCGGCACGTACCAGGACGTGATCAGCAGCAGCGTCAGGCCGAACGCCAGCGCCGTGCCGATCACCGCCTGCCAGCCCCAGCCGCGCGGGCCGATGATCAGCAGCACGTCGGCGGCGGCCAGGTACACCACGCCGTAGACGACGGCCCAGCCCGCGGTCGCGGCAGCGGGCGGCTCGGCGCGTTCCGTGCCCCACACGCCTTCCACGCGACGCCAGCGCTGCAGGGACTTGCCGCCGGACAACGCCATCCAGACGCCGAACGCTCCACACAGGACGGACGTCGGGATCACCAGCCACGGCTTGGTGTGCAGCTCGAACCGCCAGATCCCCCAGACGCCCGCGACGACCACCACGGCGACGGCGGCCTGCTTCCAGTGGCGCTGGACCAGCCGCCACGGCCGGAAGTCCGCCAGAACCGCCAGCGGCGTCCGGATCGGCGCGGGCAGCGAGCCCAGCACCAGCAACGCCGCCACGACGAACGCGACCCCCGCCAGGGTGATCGTGCCGGTCGTGATCTCCGCACGGTCGTCGGGCAGCCGGTCGACCGCTATGGCTACCAACGGGATCACGGGGGACAGCAGCACCAGGCCGTGCAGCATCGTGCCGCTGCGCAGCGCCGCGTACCCGAACGCGCCCAGCAGGCTCGCCGCGCCGACGGCCGCGCCCGGACCGGCGGCCCAGTCGGGCAGCATGCCGAACAACGCCATCACGACCAGCGCCCCGCCGACCGCGAGTCCCAGCAACCCCAGGAACTGGGCCAGGTTCCCGCCGCGGGTGAGGCCGGTGATCGTCCAGTAGGGGAGCAGCGCCGCACCGCGCACCACCCGTGTCACCGGGCGGACGGCGGCGAGCCCCGAGCGTTCGGAGTCGGCGACCGTGACGGCCACGGCGGCGGCGGTCGCGGCCGTGCGGATCATCTGGTCCGACGCCGCCTCCTGGGTGAGCGGCTCGCGGCCGATGCCGGCGCGGTCGAACGCGTTCAGCGCCGACATGCCGAGCGTGACCGTGTGCTGGTCCGGATATTCGAGGCGGGTCAGCATGTCCGCGTGCTCCTCGAGGAACAGCTCGCCCCGGGAGCGCTTGTCGGCGCCGTCACCCCGGTCGGCGATGATCGCGGCGCGCAGCCGGGGGAGCTCCTCGCAGATGATCCGCCAGTGCAGGCCCCACGCGGCCAGCTCGGCGAGCTTCATCGACGACGGCGACAGCTCGTTCTCGGTCTCGTAGATGTCCGCGAGCTCCTTCTTGGCCAGCTCGGCGCACTCGGCGACCTGGATCGGCAGCTCCAGGCCGAACATCGCCGACACGACCTCGTCGACGACGGCCGCGGCGCGTTCCCCGGCGGTGCGCTGGTCGCCGGCGGGACGGCCGAGCGTGTCCATGCGGCGCAGGCGGCGCGGGTCGAACAGCACCCGGCACAGCATCGTGGCGCCGTCGAGGCGGCCCCAGATCCAGTCGTTGACCCGCCACGACCGCTTCAGGAAACCCGAGAAGCGGGAGAGCGACGCTCCACCCGCCTTGTCGTCGGCCGTGATCGACTGCCGTGCGAACGCGTTGCGCGTCTGCAGCGACACCTGGACGAGCTCGACCGGCGTGTCCAGGCCCGTCGAGGCGTCGTCGGACAGGCACGTGCCCGCGATCTCCAGCGCCAGCAGCCGCGCCAGCCAGCGCTCGCCGTCGGACAGTCCGGCCTCCGCGGCGGTCTCGGGGGCGCCGAGCAGGGCGTTCCACGAGACGAGCCCGCCGAGCTTGAGCCGCTCGGCCGCCAGTTCGGTGATCACCTCCTGCGCGGCGCCGACGATCCTGCCGATCTCGGCGACCTGCGCCCTGACCTCCAGGCCGAGGTGGCCCTCGATCATGTGCTCCTGGTAGCTCGCGAGGCGCCCGGTCCAGTACGTGTCGCCGAGTGAGTCGGACGGCTTCCAGTCGAACAGCTCGGTGCGCAGCCGGCGCAGCTCCGCGCGGACCTGGTGCAGCTGGCGGCGGGCAGCGGCGATCTCCTCGGCCTTGCCGTCCGGCGCGACCCACACCAGCCGCTTGAGCAGGTCCAGGGCCGACGCGCCGAGCCGTTCGGCCATCGTGATGCCCCACTCCCAGCCGGTGTCCTCGCGGCACACGAGGTCGGGGAGCCTGACGCCGGGCACGTACGGCAGGACGCCGTGCTGCTTCTTCCACTTGCGCTGCGCGGTCTCCGCGGCGCGCCGGGCCCGTTCGAACGACCAGTTCGCCGGGTTCCCCTTGGGCAGCGCGAACTGCTGCGCCGTCACCTGCCGGGCGGCGAGCCGGATCTCGACGTCCTCGTAGTGGCCGAAGAGCTTGTCCGCCAACGAGTACACCTCGCCGACGACGTCGTCCCCGTTGGCGTGCAGGCGGTCCAGCAACGCCATCCGGCCGCCCCTGCTGCTCGCGGCGCGCCGGTTGTGGTCCTCGATCTTCTCGACGTAGGTCCGGTTGGCCTGGCTGGACATCGCGCTCAGCAGCTTGCCGCCGGACGCGACCGTCGTCATCGACCTGTCGACCGCGTCGGCCGCGGGCTCGGAGCCGAGCGGTTCGGCGTGCGGGAAGACCAGCAGCATCACCCGCCGCACCGGCCCGTCCGCGGGCATCCGGTCGATGGCCTCCAGCGCCTCTTTCGTCGGCGTGTTCACGAGCACGCCGCCGTCGACGGCGAACCGGCTGCGGTCGCCGCCGTTGGCCCAGTTCGCGACGTCCGCCATGTCCGGGCGGTCCGGCGTGGCCTGGCCGCCGACCGGGATGAAGCTGGGTTCGAACGCGAACGGGAAGCTGGCGCTGCTGCGGGCGGCCAGCGCGAGCTGCAGCACGCGGTCGTTCATCGAGCCGGGCGCGAAGTCGTCGCGGGTGTCCTCGGAGACCCACGCGTACGGGTCGCGGCGGAACGAGAACGAGCCCTGGTGCACCGACTGCGTCAGCGGCTGGCCCAGGTCGTCGTAGGTGATCGTCGGGACGCCGCCGAGCAGCGTGGTGGTGATCCGCAGGTCGATCGGGCGTTCGTCGGCCTCGGTCGGCTCGAAGTCGGTCGTCAGCCGCGCGAGCGCCTCTTGGAGCCGGGGCAAGAAGAACTCGTCGCCCTTGAGCAGCGACGCCGGCGTCCCCCGGAACGGCGTGCGCAGCAGCTGCTCCATCCGCCCCTGCTCGGCCCACAGGTCCCGCAGCCTGCTGAGGTCGGCCTTCTTGTTGACCTGCGACAACGCCAGCGCGGCCCCGTTGATCCCACCGGCCGACGTGCCCGCGATGACGTCCGCCCTCGCCGTGCACCCGACCAGGTCGAGCAACGGCTGGTAGACCGACCCCGGCCTGGTCAGCCGGTCGAGCTCCAGCACCACGCCGCCCATCCAGACGGCGAGGCTCACACCCCCGTTGAGCACGACCGCGAACCGGACCTCTTCGCGCGCCATGTTCTCGTCCATGCCGCACCCCCTCCCGGCAAGAGATCTTCCTACTGCAGGGATCTCGTCCGCCGGAGGTTCGGGGTTACCGGCCCGAACGGGCTGTCAGACGTGCCCGCCACCGGCCGGATCGGACTTGAGGAACGGCCCGACCCGCTTGCGCGCGATCAGCACGCACACCGCGAACGTGATGATCGCCCCGGCCACCGCCTGCGGCACCGTGTACGCGCGCCCGTCGAACGCGGACCCGGTCGGCGGCAGGATCACCGCGATGATCGCGGACACCACCATCGCGAACATCCGGAACTTGGGCCCCACCACCGCCGTCGCCAGCGGCAACATCGCCCACAACACGTACCAGGGCTGCAGCACCGGCCCGAGCACGAGGATCGCGCCCAGCGCGGCCCCGAGCCCGTTCATCGCCTTGATCCGCCCCTTGAAGCTCCTCCACAACAACACCACCGTGATCACCACGGACACCGCCTGCCCGAGCATGCGGGTCAACGCGATCATCGCCTCGGTGTGGTTGCCGAGCCCGAGCATGATGCCGGTCCCCGCCCCCAGGAACCCGAGCGCGGTGGGCGGCGACATCCACGACTTGACCGTGGACGCGACGTTCAACGTCTCCAGCCACCCGAACCCGAACCCGGTCCCCAGGCAGATCGCCACGACCCCGACCGCGGCGATGACCGCCATCACCCCGGCCACCACCGCCAGGTGCTTGAGCTTGCCGCCCAGCTTCCGCGCCACCAGCACCCCGAGGAACCCGAGCGCCGCCATCGCCGGGATCTTCACCATCGCGCCGCACACGATGACCCCGGCGCCCAACGCGATCCACGACCACCTGAGCGGTTCCAGCCCGCGCATCGCCAGCTCGAGCCCGACCAGCATGAGCCCGAGCGCCAGCCCGTCGTTGTGCACGCCGATGACGATGTGGAACAACACCAACGGGTTGAGCGCCCCCAGCCACAGCGCCCCGACCGGCGGCACCCCGAACCGCGCGGCGAGCCGAGGCAGCGCCCACACGATCATCCCCAGGCCGACCAGCACCAGCAGCCGGTGCACGAACACGCCGGACACGACGTGGTCCCCGGTCACCATCGCGGTCAACCGCCCGAACGCGAGGAACAACGGCCCGTACGGCGCCGGCGTCTCCCGCCAGATGTTCGGCACACCGCGAGTCAGCACGTGGTCGACACCGAGCGCGTTGGCCGGCCCCAGCTCGTACGGGTCCAGCCCTCGCGCGGCGATCTCGCTCTGCGCGAGGTAGGAGTAGACGTCCCGGGAGAACATCGGCACGCAGAAGACCAGCGGCACGGTCCACATGAGCAGCGTGCGGTCCATCTGGCCGCGGGAGATGAGCCTGGGTCTGCCCGGCTTGACGAACCGGCCCAGCGCCAGCCAGGCGGACACGATCATGAAGATGCCGGTCCAGACGACCCCCATCGCGACGCTGGGCATCCGGGAGAACAGGCCCAGGACCGGGACGCCGTAGAGCGGGGAGTAGATGGGCGCGGCGCCACCGCCGAGCGACCCGACGGTCAGCAGGAGCGCGCCGATCGTGCCCCAGCGACGCACGATGTCCAGTTGACGACGCTCTCGACCGTTCAAGAGGTCGCTCTCCGGAATCACGGCTCCGCCGTTGGTGGGCATGCGGGCAGCGTATCCAGCGGGGGTGGTGGGGCGTGCCGGGACGTCACCACTCGTGCGCGTGCGCCCTCCGTGCCGTCCTGCCCGGCCTCAGGCGACCTCACCCGGCTCACCTCGGGCAGTCCCGCCGGCAAGCTCCTCCGCCCCCGCCCGCCTCGCCCAACCCGCCGTCCACCCCGGACGAGTGATCCTCAACCGCCCTGGCAGGCGCCCTCAGCCGTGAGTCAGGTCACCCTGTGACCGCGATCTTTGCGACCTCCGGCGAAATACGCAACACTGGTGTTGTGAAAAACGCCGAGAGCCACCTTGACGCCGTGCCTGCGCACGACGGCAAGACTCGGCGTGCTGTCGCCAGGCTCCTGCTGGAGCAGGGCCCGGTCACCGCGGCAGCCGTCGCGGAGGAGCTGGGCATCAGTCCCACGGCGGTGCGTCGGCACATCGACGCGTTGCTCGCGGACGGCGAGGCGATCACGAGGGACGCGCCCAGGCAGACGCAACGTGGCCGGGGTCGTCCCGCGAAGCTGTTCCTCCTGACTGACGCCGGACGTGCCCGGTTCGGCCACGCCTACGACGACCTCGCGGTCGCCGCGCTCAGGTTCCTCGCCCAGACGGGTGGGGAGGAAGCGGTCAAAGCGTTCGCGCAGAGTCGTGTCGACGCGCTGGTGGACCGGCATCGGTCGGCGATCGTGGCCCAGGCCACGCCCGCCGAACGGGCCAAGGCCCTCGCAGCCGCGTTGACCAGGGAGGGTTACGCTTCATCGGCTCGCAACGTCGGGGTGGGTGAGCAGTTGTGCCAGCACCACTGCCCGGTCGCCCACGTCGCAGCCGAGTTCCCCCAGCTGTGCGAGACCGAGACGGAGACGTTCGCGAACCTCCTCGGTACCCACGTGCAGCGCCTCGCGACGATCGCCCGCGGCCACGCCGTGTGCACGACGCACATCCCGAACATTTCACGGATCCCAGATGATGGAGGGGAGCCCGCATGACTGCCGCTGCCGAGCAGCGCACGCCCACCACGGTGCAGTCTCCGCTCACGCAGGAAGAGACCATCGCGTCTCTCGGCAACTACGAGTTCGGCTGGGCCGACTCGGACACTGCCGGCGCGAGCGCCCGCCGAGGCCTCAGCGAGGATGTCGTCCGCGACATCTCGGCGAAGAAGGACGAGCCCGAGTGGATGCTCGACTACCGGTTGAAGGCGCTGAAGCTCTTCGACCTCAAGCCGATGCCGAACTGGGGCGCCGACCTCTCTGGGATCGACTTCGACTCGATCAAGTACTTCGTGCGGTCCACCGAGAAGCAGGCCACCAGCTGGGAGGACCTGCCCGAGGACATCAAGAACACGTACGACCGGCTGGGCATCCCCGAGGCTGAGAAGCAGCGCCTCGTCGCGGGTGTCGCCGCGCAGTACGAGTCCGAGGTCGTCTACCACCAGATCCGCGAGGACCTGGAGCAGCAGGGTGTCATCTTCGTCGACACCGACTCGGGTCTGCGGGACTACCCGGAGCTCTTCAAGGAGTACTTCGGCTCGGTCATCCCCGCGGGTGACAACAAGTTCTCCGCGCTGAACTCCGCGACCTGGTCCGGCGGCTCGTTCATCTACGTGCCGAAGGGTGTCCACGTCGACATCCCGCTGCAGGCCTACTTCCGGATCAACACCGAGAACATGGGCCAGTTCGAGCGCACGCTGATCATCGTCGACGAAGACGCCTACGTGCACTACGTCGAAGGCTGCACGGCGCCGATCTACTCGTCGGACTCGCTGCACTCGGCCGTGGTCGAGATCATCGTGAAGAAGGGCGGCCGCTGCCGCTACACGACGATCCAGAACTGGTCGAACAACGTCTACAACCTGGTCACCAAGCGCGCCAAGGCCGAAGAGGGCGCGACCATGGAGTGGGTCGACGGCAACATCGGCTCCAAGGTGACCATGAAGTACCCGGCCGTGTTCCTCATGGGCGAGCACGCCAAGGGCGAGGTCCTCTCGATCGCGTTCGCGGGCGAGGGCCAGCACCAGGACGCCGGCGCCAAGATGGTCCACATGGCCCCGCACACCTCCTCGACCATCGTGTCGAAGTCGGTGGCGCGCGGCGGTGGCCGCACGTCGTACCGCGGCCTGGTCCAGGTCAACAAGCGGGCGCACCACTCGAAGTCCACGGTGAAGTGCGACGCGCTGCTGGTCGACACCATCAGCCGCTCGGACACCTACCCGTACGTCGACGTCCGCGAGGACGACGTCGCGATGGGCCACGAGGCCACGGTCTCGAAGGTCTCCGAGGACCAGCTGTTCTACCTGATGTCGCGCGGCCTCAACGAGGACGAGGCCATGGCCATGATCGTGCGCGGGTTCGTCGAGCCCATCGCGCGCGAGCTGCCCATGGAGTACGCCCTCGAGCTGAACCGCCTGATCGAACTGCAGATGGAAGGGGCCGTCGGCTGACATGGCCGCCCTGTCGACTCAACCTCACTCCCACGGTGCCGTCGTCCCGGTCGCCTCGCGCGCGGAGCACTTCACGTCGTACGACGTGGACGCGTTCGAGGTCCCGGGCGGCCGTGAGGAGATCTGGCGCTTCACGCCTCTCAAGCGTCTTGCCGGTCTGCACTCCGGCGCTGCGGCAACGGGTTCCGCTGCCGTCGAGGTGAACGCCGCCGCCGGTGTCACCGTCGAGACGGTCGGTCGTGACGACGACCGCCTCGGCAAGGCCGGCGTTCCCGGTGACCGCATCGCCGCGCAGGCGTACAGCTCCTTCGCCGACGCCACCGTCGTGACGCTGCCCGGCGACGCGAAGTCCGACCCGACGACCGTGACGATCACGGGCGCCGGCGAGGGCCAGGTCGCCTACGGCCACCTGCTGGTCAAGGCCGCGCAGTTCGCCGAGGGCACCGTCGTCGTCGACTACCGGGGTTCCGGCGCGTACGCCGAGAACGTCGAGTTCGTCGTCGCGGACGGCGCGCACCTCCAGGTGATCGCGATCCACGACTGGGCCGACGACGCCGTGCACGTCTCGCAGCACCACGTGAAGCTCGGCCGGGACGCGTCGATCAAGCACACGGTCGTGACGCTCGGCGGCAACGCCGTCCGCATCACGCCGGTCGTGCAGTACGCGGGCAAGGGCGGCGACGCGGAGCTGTTCGGGCTGTACTTCGCGGACGCGGGTCAGCACCAGGAGCACCGGCCGTTCATCGACCACTCGCAGCCCAACTGCCGCAGCAACGTGGTCTACAAGGGCGCGCTGCAGGGCGAGGGCGCGCACACCGTGTGGATCGGCGACGTGCTGATCCGCGTGGCGGCCGAGGGCACCGAGACGTTCGAGCTCAACCGCAACCTGGTGCTCACCGACGGCGCGCGCGCCGACTCGGTGCCGAACCTGGAGATCGAGACCGGCGAGATCGAGGGTGCGGGCCACGCCAGCGCCACCGGCCGGTTCGACGACGAGCAGCTGTTCTACCTGCAGGCGCGCGGCATCCCGGAGGAGCAGGCCCGGCGTCTCGTCGTGCGCGGCTTCTTCCAGGAGCTGATCGCGAAGATCGCCGTCCCCGAGGTGCGCGAGCGCCTCGAGGCCGCTATCGAGGCAGAGCTCGAGGCGGTCGGCGCGTGATCAAGGTGTGTGCACTGTCCTCATTGGACGACCGCAAGCCCTTTGCCGCCACCGTGGACGACGTGGACGTCGTCCTGGTGCGCGAGGGCGAGCGGGTGCACGCGCTCGCGGATCTGTGCTCGCACGCCGCGGTGTCGCTGAGCGAGGGCGAGGTCTCCCGCAAGGGGATCGAGTGCTGGTTGCACGGGTCGTGCTTCGACCTGGAGACCGGCAAGCCCTCCTCGCCACCTGCCAGCGAACCGGTCGACGTCTACGCCGTCGACATCCGGGACGGCGACGTCTTCGTCGACGTCACCGTCACCACGAACTGACTTAGCTAGACCACCAGGAGATTCAGCAGTCATGGCCACCCTTGAGATCAAGGACCTGCACGTCTCGGTCGTCAGCGAGGACGCTCCCAAGGAGATCCTCAAGGGCGTCGACCTGACGATCAAGGCCGGCGAGACGCACGCCATCATGGGCCCCAACGGCTCCGGCAAGTCCACGCTGTCCTACGCGATCGCCGGTCACCCGAAGTACACGATCACCTCGGGCACCGTCACGCTCGACGGTGAGGACGTCCTCGAGATGTCCGTCGACGAGCGCGCCCGCGCGGGCCTGTTCCTCGCCATGCAGTACCCGGTCGAGGTCCCCGGCGTCTCGATGTCGAACTTCCTGCGCACCGCCGCCACCGCCGTGCGCGGCGAGGCCCCGAACCTCCGCCACTGGGTGAAGGAGGTCAAGGGTGCCATGGCAGACCTCGACATCGACCCGGCGTTCGCCGAGCGTTCGGTGAACGAGGGCTTCTCCGGCGGTGAGAAGAAGCGCCACGAGATCCTGCAGCTGGGCCTGCTCCAGCCGAAGGTCGCGATCCTCGACGAGACCGACTCCGGCCTGGACGTCGACGCGCTGCGCGTCGTGTCCGAGGGCGTCAACCGCTACAAGGCCTCCGGTGAGGTCGGCGTCATGCTGATCACGCACTACACCCGGATCCTCAAGTACATCCAGCCGGACTTCGTGCACGTCTTCGCGAACGGCCGGATCGTCGAGTCGGGCGGCCGCGAGCTCGCCGACCAGCTCGAGTCCGAGGGTTACGTGAAGTACACGGGTTCCAAGGAAGCCGCAGCCATTTCCTAACGTTGCAGGTGTTGAGAGGAGGCGCTGTGACCACCACCGCAGCACCACTGGACGTAACCGCTCTGAGGGCGGACTTCCCGATCCTGTCTCGCACCGTTCGTGACGGGAAGCGCCTGGTCTACCTGGACTCCGGCGCCACCTCGCAACGCCCGACGCAGGTTCTGGACGCCGAGAAGGCGTTCTTGCAGGAGCACAACGCCGCGGTGCACCGCGGCGCGCACCAGCTGGCGGAAGAGGCGACCGACGCGTACGAGGGTGCGCGTCAGCGCATCGCGGACTTCGTCGGCGCCGACTTCGGCGAGCTGGTGTTCACCAAGAACGCCACCGAGGGCTTCAACCTCGTGGCGTACGCGATGGGCAACGCCGCGACCTCGGGTCCCGAGGCCGCGCGCTTCGTCGTGGGTCCCGGCGACGAGATCGTCGTGACCGAGATGGAGCACCACGCGAACCTCGTTCCGTGGCAGCAGCTCGCCGCCCGCACCGGCGCGACGCTGAAGTGGTTCAAGCTCGACGCGGACGGCAGGCTCGACCTGTCCGATGTGGACAGCGTGATCACCCCGCGCGCCAAGGTCGTCGCGTTCACGCACCAGTCGAACGTGACCGGCGTGATCAACCCGGTCGAAGTGCTCGTCGCGGCCGCGCGGAAGGTCGGCGCGCTGACCGTGCTGGACGCGTGCCAGTCCGTTCCGCACGGTCCGGTCGACTTCCGCAAGCTCGGCGTCGACTTCGCGTCGTTCTCGGGTCACAAGATGCTCGGCCCGTCCGGCATCGGTGTCCTTTATGGACGGCGTGAGCTGCTGGAGGCGTTGCCTCCCTTCATCACCGGCGGCTCGATGATCGAGCTGGTGAAGATGGAGGGCTCGACGTTCGCTCCGCCGCCGCAGCGCTTCGAGGCCGGTTCGCCGATGACGTCCCAGGCCGTCGGCCTGGGTGCCGCGGTGGACTACCTCAGCGTCGTGGGCATGGAACGCATCCACGCCCACGAGCACGCGCTGACCGTGGCGGCGCTGGAAGGCCTGTCGTCCGTGCGGGGCGTCCGGCTGATCGGTCCGTCCGATGCGGTGAACCGCGGCGGCGCCGTGCCGTTCGAGATCGAGGGTGTGCACCCGCACGACGCCGGCCAGGTGCTCGACAGCCTGGGCATCGCCGTGCGCGTCGGCCACCACTGCGCGTGGCCGCTGCACCGCTGCCTCAACGCCCAGTCGTCGGTGCGCGCGACGTTCTACCTGTACAACACGCTCGACGAGGTCGACGCGCTGGTCGACGGCGTCCGCGAGGCGCAGAAGTTCTTCGGGGTGGCCTGAGATGCAGCTCCAGCAGATGTACCAGGAGATCATCCTGGACCACTACAAGAACCCGCACGGCCGCGGCCTGCGCGACCCGTACGACGCCGAGTCGTTCCAGGTCAACCCGACCTGCGGCGACGAGGTGACGTTGCGGGTCAAGCTCGACGGCGACCTCGTCTCCGACGTGTCGTACGACGGCCAGGGCTGCTCGATCAGCCAGGCCTCGACGTCGGTGCTGACGGACCTCGTCGTGGGCAAGCCCGTGGGCGAGGCGTTCAAGAAGATGGACGCGTTCGTCGAGCTGATGCAGAGCCGCGGGCAGATCGAGCCCGACGAGGACGTCCTGGAAGACGGCATCGCCTTCGCCGGTGTGTCGAAGTACCCGGCGCGCGTGAAGTGCGCGCTGCTGGGTTGGATGGCCTTCAAAGACGCAGTAGCACGAAGCCAGGGAGCAGCATGAGCACCGAAGAAGTGGTCCGGGGAGCCGAAGGCATGCCGGTCTTCGAGCCCAAGGCTGACGTCGCCGCGCTGGACGACGTGGAAGAAGCGATGCGCGACGTCGTGGACCCCGAGCTCGGCATCAACGTCGTGGACCTCGGACTCGTCTACGACATCCACATCGACGACAAGAACGTCGCCACCATCGACATGACGCTCACGTCCGCGGCCTGCCCGCTGACCGACGTCATCGAGGACCAGACCCGCGCCGCCCTCACCGGGGGCACGGGCGGCGGTCTCGTGTCGGACTTCCGCATCAACTGGGTGTGGATGCCGCCGTGGGGCCCCGAGAAGATCACCGACGACGGCCGCGAGCAGCTGAGGGCACTCGGCTTCACGGTCTGACTCCGCTCTCCCGAACGGCGCGCATCCCTCCCGGGTGCGCGCCGTTCGTTTTGCGCCGTCGCTCGGCAAACCTCTCGACGGCTGTTTCCCAGTTCCTGGGAGAGAATTAAATGCGTTGCACGCCCTCTCGGCCGTCGCATACCTTGGTCCCATCACGAACACCGAAGATCAACCGGAGGAAGACATGCTCGCCAAGGCACAGCTCGCGGGGTGGCGAATTCTCGCCCTCATCGCCGGCGGTCTGCTGGCGTTGGCGTGGGGCTCCACGCCATGACCTGATCCCCAGGTCATGACCTCGGAGCCGCCCACGGGAAACCTGGGCGGTTTTCTTTTTGGCCTGCGTCACATGCCGATGAGCTTTGGAAGCGGAACGGATTCCAAACCCGTTTCCCGAGGGTTCGACTCCTTCCATCGGTGCTGCTCGAAAAAAAACAATGCGGTCGTGGTGAACTCGGCGGACACGTCGGTCTTCCAAACCGAAGCAGAGGGTTCGATGCCCTCCGACCGCTCGCCCCGGTAGCCCAACGGAAGAGGCAACGCGCTCAGAACGCGTTCAGTGCAGGTTCGAATCCTGCCCGCGGCACTGCACAACCGAACAAGGGGGGACGCGCCGGCGCGCAGGTGATCCTTGCAAGATCGCCCCGGAGGGTTCGACACCCTCGTCTTCCACTTGCGTCCCGTAGCTCAGTGGTAGAGAGCAACCGTCTGATACACGGTGAGTCCCAGGTTCGACTCCTGGCGGGACGACCATCGTTCGCACGCGAACCGTAAAGTTGGACCCACGACCGATGGGAGTGGGTGGAGTGGCACGTCTGCACGTCGGCTGCGCGATGTGGAACCACAAGGCGTGGCCAGGACGGTTCCTGCCACAGCCGTTACCCGCGAAGGAACGCCTGCGCGCGTACGCGGGTTGGTGCAACGCGGTCGAGGGCAACACCACCTTCTACGCGACCCCCACGCGCGCCACCGTCGAGACGTGGGCCCAGCAGACCGATCCGGACTTCCGGTTCGTGGTGAAGCTGCCCAAGGTCGTCACGCACGAACGCCGGTTCGCCGGTGTCGAGACGGAGATGCGGGCGTTCCTGGACGCGATCGAACCCCTCGGCGAACGCGCCGTGCTGTGGACCCAGCTGCCCGCGTCGTTCAGCCCGCTCGACATCGACGCCCTCGGCCGATTCCTGCGCAGGCTGCCCGTCGGCCTTCGGCGTGCCGTGGAAGTGCGACACCTCGACTTCTTCACCAACGCGCGCGCGGAGACGTTGCTCGAAGGAACGCTCGACGACACGCACGCCGAGTGGATCCCGTTCGACACCGAAGTGCTGTTCCAGAGCCCGCCGACCAGCGAGGGCGAAGCGGAGGCGTGGGCCAAGAAACCTCGTACGCCGCGACGAACGCGCGCGCTGACCGATCGTCCGGTCGTCCGCTACCTCGGCCGGGACGCGGACGAGGAGACCGTCGAGGGTTGGCGGCCGTGGACCGAGATCGTCGCGGGCTGGCTGAACGAGGGCCGCTCACCGACGTTCTTCCTGCACACGCCGAACAACGACGACGCGCCCGCGTTGGCGCGGAGGTTCCACGACGACGTGCGGGCGCTGGTGCCCGACCTCGACCCGCTGCCAGAGCCGGAGCCGGTCGAGCCCGCGACCTTGTTCTGATGGACCGCAGCAGCAGAGCGCTCTCCGGTGCCGGCGCCCTCTTCTTCGACGAAGCGGGACGCCTTCTGCTGGTGGCCGACTGGGCGCCGCGCGACGGCGAGGACCGCGTGCTGTTCGTGTTCGAAGGCGGGCTGATCGACGCGGCCGAGATCCGGTTGCCGGCCGAGGAACTGAGGTCGTTCGCGTTCGTGCCGCCCGCCGAGGCCGGGCTCCGCCTGATTCCGCGGCTCGCGCGGCGCGTCGCGGAAGCCTTGCGCGCCAGGGAGTCAGGCGAGACCCGGTACCTCGAACACGGCCTCGCGCGTCAGGCGTAGACCCGTTCGACGAACGACGCCAGCTGGTCCTCCGGCAGGTGCCGGGCGAGGTCCGCCTCGGACACCATGCCGACCAGCCGGTGGTCCTCGATCACCGGCACGCGGCGGATCTGGTTGTCCTCCATGGTCCGCAGCACCTGCGCCAGCGAGTCGGACGCGTCGACCCAGTGGACGTGACCGCCGAACTCGCTCGCCTTCGTCGTCGTCAGGTCGAGCCCGGCCGCGACGGCCCTGATCACGATGTCGCGGTCGGTGATGATCCCTTGCAGCCGGTCGTCCTTGCCGCAGATCGGCAGGGAGCCGACGTCGAGGTCCCGCATCATCCTGGCGGCCTCGACGAGGTTCGCGTCCTCGTCCACGCACCGCACTCCGGGGTGCATGATGTCGCGCGCTGTCGTCACGACCTCCTCCTTCCGGCTTTCACCCCAGCATCCGCCCGCCCGGACCACCCTGCCGAGTGCTGCTCTGAACGGCCTAACCGGTGCTACTCTCTGTATGCCTAGGGTTACGCAGTTGCTGTCTCCGGGGGCCGCGATGAGGCTGTTAGCGCAACTGACCGACGATCCCTGGAGCGGTATTTCACCGTCCGTGTACGAGACGGGCAGGCTCGTCGCGCTGGCACCGTGGCTCGCCGGGCACGCCGCGCGCGTCCGGTACCTCTTGGAGACCCAGCACGCGGACGGCACGTGGGGCGGTCCCGGCGAGTACGCGCTGGTCCCGACGTTGAGCGCGGTCGACGCCCTCGGCAGGCACCCGGCGGCGCACCGGGGTCTCGCGGCATTGCGCCGGCTGCTCAGCCGTCCGGTGAAGCTGCCGGACACGGTCGCGGTCGAGCTCATCGTGCCCGCGCTGGCCGAACGGCTCGGGTTGCGCACCCCGCTCGACCCCCGGCCGTTGCACGCGCTGCGCCACCGGCCGTTGCCGCACAAGCTCTGGCACACCCTGGAGATCTTCGGCCCCCGTCCCGAGGTCGTGCCGGTCGGCGGAGTCGTGGCCGCGAGTCCCGCCGCGACCGCCGTCTGGCTGCAGGAGCCACGTCCGGGTGACAGCCTGCGGTACTTGGAGGCGGTCCAAGGAGCGCACGGCGGACCTGTGCCCGCAGGGGTGCCGGTGCCGTTGTTCGAACGGTCCTGGATCGTCGTCGCGCTGAGGTCCGCGGGTCTGGACGTGCCCGACGCCGTGACGGGCCTGATCCGGTCCGCGTTCTCGGCCCGGGGCGCGGCCGGGGGACCGGGACTGCCCGCCGACGCCGACGACACCGCCACCGCGTTGCACGCCCTCGCGCTGTGCGACAGCCCCGGCCCGGTCGGCACCCTCGGCCAGTACCGCGAGGCCCGGCACTTCGCCTGCTTCCCCGGCGAACGCACGCCGTCGACCAGCACGAACGCCCACGCGTTGCAGGCGCTCGGCCACGATCGCGCGCTGGCGGAGTGGTTGCGGGACATGCAGGAACCGGACGGTCACTGGCTCGACAAGTGGCACGCCTCGCCCTACTACGCCACCGCGTGCGCGACGAACGCCTTGGGCGGCAACGAGAAGGCCGTCGACTGGGTGCTCGCGACCCAACGCGCAGACGGCTCGTGGGGCCGCTGGGAGGGCACGTACGAGGAAACCGCCTACGCCATCAGGGTTCTGGCGCACTCGCCTCGGGACGTTTCGGCCGCGATGGCGCGGGGCGCGAAGTTCATGCACGGCTGGGATCGCCCGCACCCGCCGTTGTGGCACGACAAAGACCTTTACACCCCAACGAGAATCGTGCAGGCCGAGGGCATGGCCGCGCTGCACCTCGCCTGCGCGGTGTGCCGGTGAACCGCACCGAGCTGCGGTTCGCCTGGCGGCTGATCCCGTTCCTCGACTCGGTGCAGGGCTTCGAGGACGGCCTGGTCCGGCTGCGCGACCGGCGCTGGCTGGTCTGGCACCCGGACGTCATGACGGCGTTGTTCCGCAACGACCGCGTGCTGCGGCACCCGCCGAGCCGCACGCTGAGTCCGTTGCTGGGCAACCGGTCCGTGCTCTGGCTCGACGGCCCCGAGCACACCGCGTACCGGCGGGCGCTCGTGCCGGTGCTGCGCGGGGAGCGGTACCGGGCGGTGATCGAGGAGATGGCCGGCAGGGCGATCGCCGAACTGCCGGCCGGGCCGACGAGCCTGCCGGCGTGGACCAGGAGGCTGACCCTGCGGATCATCGGCCGCGTCGTGTTCGGCGTTGACGACGACGAGCTGCTCACGGCGTTCAGCCGCTGGCTGGACCGGCGCCTGGGCAGCCGTGTCCGCACGCTCGCGCACCGCTGGCTGACGCCGGGGGCGACCCGCAGCGACCCGCGCCTGGACGCGATGTTGTTGGAGCGCGCCCAATCTGCTGAGTTCCCGGCGCTCGCGGCCTGCCTGCCGCGCGAGGATCTGCGCGACCAGGTGGTGTCGTTGTTGTTCGCCGGGCACGAGACGACGGCGAGCGCCACGGCGTGGACGTTGTACTGGATGCACGAGGCGGGCCTCACCGACCGGCCGGACCTGGTCGACGCCGCGATCACGGAGTCGCTCAGGCTGTCCCCGCCCGCGACTCTCGCCGGCAACCGGATGAGCGTCGACGGCATGGTGCTCACGCCGAGCATCTACCTCGCGCACCGCCGTGCCGCGACGTACGAGCGCCCGCACGTCTTCGACCCGTTCCGCGCGCCACCTCCCGCCGGCGCGTTCTTCCCGTTCGGCGGGGGAGTGCGCCACTGCCTGGGCCGCGACCTGGCGTTGCTGGAGATCCGGCTGATCGTCACGGCGTTGTTGCGGCACAAGCACGTCGCACTCGTCTCCCCGTCCCGCACACCCCAGCTGCGGGGCGCCGCGATGGCGCCGCCGCCGAGCCTCGCGATGGTGGCCACGTGCCGGCGTTGATCCACCTCCACCGCCTGGAGCACCCCTTCGGCGCGCACTACGCGTGCGCCGCCGCCTGGGGTGCCTGCTACGCGACGAGGTTCGACCTCGCGGTGGTGATCGCGGTGCTCGCCAACTTCGTCGCGATCATCTCCGGCAACCCGCTGAACGCCTACGCCGACCTGCGCAACGACGTCCACACCGACGAGAAGCGGCACCTGGCCCAGGCCGTGCGGGAGATCGGCGCGCCCAAGGTCCTCGCGCTGGCGATCTTCGAGATGATCTTCGCGCTCGCGCTGGCGGTCGCCGTCTCGTGGCAGGTCGCGGCCGGGGTGGCGCTGATCCTGGTGCTGTACCTGGCCTACAACCTCGAGCCGGTGCGGCTGAAACGCCGCGGGTACGCCGGTCCGGTGGCGCTCGCGACCGCCGCCGGGCTGCTGCCGGCCGTCACGGCCTACTCGGCGGCCGGGGGACAGGCGGAACCCGCGGTGTGGCTGGTGTTCTCCGGTGCCGCGTGCCTCGCGACCGGCCGCGCGCTGTGGTGGGCCGTGCCGGATCGGGCGGGGGACGCCCGCGCCGGGTCGCGCACCCCGG
The DNA here is from genome assembly GCF_050936595.1 of Lentzea sp. CA-135723. Taxonomy (NCBI): domain Bacteria; kingdom Bacillati; phylum Actinomycetota; class Actinomycetes; order Pseudonocardiales; family Pseudonocardiaceae; genus Lentzea; species Lentzea sp. CA-135723. The sequence continues at coordinate 1,192,998 of NZ_JBNJMK010000002.1, forward strand.
TCGTCCTGTACGGGACCCGGCACGCGCTGAACGCGACCACGCAGCTGACCTTCGGCGGGCTGCTGCTGGTCGGCGGCGGGCTGTGGTTCCGGTTCGGGGTGTTCTGGGCGGCCGTCGGGGTCGTGGCGTGCTCGTTGTTCCTGCTGGCGCGCGATCTGCCGTCGGCACGGCAGCAGCTGCGGTACGGCATGTCGCTCGCCGTCACGTCGACGATCGTGCTCGCCGCGATCCCGTTGCTCGCCTAGAGCTTGCGCGCGAGACCGCCGCAGCCGTGGAAGTTCTCCGGGTTGCGGTCCTGCGCCTCGCCGGGATCCGGCTCCCACAACGGGATCGGCACCACGCCGGGTTGCAGGACCTCCATGCCGTCGAAGAACTGCACGACCTGCTCCGGGTACCGGAACGTGAACTCGGGCAGCGGCTGGTCCCCGTACATGGCGCCGAAGAGCCCCACGGCGGCGAGCATGAACGGGTCGCGGCACGTGTGCGAGAGCCCGAGGTAGCTGCCGGGTGCGAGCGCGTCCACGTACTGCGCCAGCACTTTGTGCGGCCCGGCGTCGTCGGACACGAAGTGGAGCACGTCCAAGACGAGCACGGCGACCGGTTCACCGAGGTCCAGGGTGTCCTGAACCTCCTGCGAGCACAGCACTTCCTCCGGTGCGCGCAGGTCGGCGCAGAGGTAGGCGACGCGCGGGTCGTCCCGCACGAGCGCCCTGCCCTCTGCCGCCACCGCGGGGTCGATCTCCACGTACACCACGCGCGCGTCGGGGGCGGCGAGGTGCACGTTGCCCGCGGTGGGCAGGCCGGAACCGAGGTCGAGGAACTGCCGCACGCCGAGCGCGGTCAGCCGCCGGACCACCCGGCCGAGGTACGACCTGTGCGTGCGGCACAGGTACGGCAGGTGCGGCGCCGCGGACACCAGGGCGTCCGCGAGCCGGTGGTCGGCCTCGGTGTTGCAGGTGCCGCCGAGCCAGTAGTCCCTGACCCGCGCGGTGTTGGGGAGCTCCGGGCCGTTCACTCCGGGTGCCCAGATGGGGGTGGCCACGGTGACTGAGTACTGGATCGGACCTTGGAGGCGCACCAAGCAGACCCGACATCTACCTGATCGAGTGACGGCTCAGACGGGCGAGGTCTGCGCCACCAGGAAGCCCACGACGTCGTCCAGCCTGCCCCGGCGCGCGAACGCCCGCCGTTGCCGCACCGCGCCCGTGCCGTCGAGCAGCAACCGGTCGATCCCCGTCGACACCAGTTCGTAGTCGCCCGCGAACTCCAGCGCCGGCCGGATCCACCGCAGCAACGACGCGGCGATCGACGACGCGGGCGTCGGCGACCCCGTCACCGGGTCGATGCCGAAGCCCTCCAGGCCGTCCCGCGCCGCCCGCCACATCGCGACCTTCAACAGGTGCGGCGGCAGCTTCGGCGGCGGTGCCCCGGAACTCAGCGCCGTGGCGGCGATCCCGCGCACCAGCGCGGCCATCAGCACGGCCTCCTCGACCGTCGGCGCGACGTCGGAGACCCGCAGCTCCAGCGTGGGGTGCCGGGCAGAGAGCCGCACGTCCCAGTAGAGCATCCCGGCGTCGATCGCCGCGCCGCTCGCGACGATCTCCTCCCGTGCCGCGTAGTACTCGGCCGCGGACTCGAAGTGCGGCGGCGCACCCGAAGTGGGCCAACGGTTCCAGACCACGTACCGCCAGCTCGCGTAACCGGTGTCGCCGTCGAGCCAGTACGGCGAGTTCGCCCCCAGTGCGAGCAACGTCGGCAGCCACGGCCGCAGGTGGTTGCTCACGAAGATCTTCGACTCGTCGTCCGGCAGCCCCACGTGCACGTGACAGCCGCAGATCGCGAGGTCGTTGGTGAGCGCTCCCATCTCCTGCGCCATCTTGTGGTAGCGCGGGGAGTTCGTGAGCGGCGTCGGCATCGTGAGGCCCAGCACCGGGGTCCCGGTCGCGGCGAGCCGCGCGTCGTGCCGCCCGGCCCGTTCGATGAGGGCTTTCCGCGCCGTGGCCAGCTGTTCGCGCAACACGGTCATCTCCGTGCAGACGCCACTGGCCGATTCCACCTGGTATTGCGCGATTTCCTGCTGCAGATCCACCTCGTACCGGTCCGCCCCGGCGAGAACTTCCTTGGCGCGGTTGGCCAAATGCCCCGTGGCCTCTTCGACCAGAACGAATTCTTCTTCCACGCCAACGGTGAGGAGGCCGTCCGTGCTTCTGCGCTGCGCGGGTACCGATTGAGTTCTGCCGCCGACCTGCACGCCGAACCTCCTGTGCATTGAGTAGCACGCTCGATGCTATGAGTGATCAGCGCGCAGCACAGGAGGCGTTCGGTTGTACTTCTCAGCTCACCGCGCGTTGCGGGACACCACGCAGCACGTCACGTCGTTCGCTGCCCGGCCGGCCCATGACCCAGCTGGACCCACCGAGCGACTTCGCGTGCTCCTTCACTGGCGCCAGCAATCGCGAAACCTCGCGATACGAGCCCACTGATCCCGGGGCACAGATAAGGGTCGCAAGAGAGAGGGTGACGTGTCGTCCCTCTGCCGTGTACGGCTTGTCGAGCAGACGTGCACTCAGCGGCACCGTTTCGTCCAGGCCCGCCAGGAGGAGGAAGTCGTCGCCACCGACGTGACCCACCTGCACGCCGGGGAACGTGTGCGCGAGATCCGCCAGGTCGTGCCCGATCTCGCGGATCAGGTCGTCGCCCGCCGCGAACCCGACCGTGTCGTTCACCAGCTTGAAGTTGTCGACGTCCAGCCACGAGATCGCGAAGATCTCGCCGACCTCGATCCGCCGGTCGACCTCCTTCGCGATGGCGTCGCTGCCGGGCAGCCGTGTGAGCGGGCTCAGCGCCGCCGCCTGCTCCACCTTCAGTTCGGCCACACCGCGCACGACGTCCGCCACGCGCACAACACCCATGCACCGCTCGTTGTGGTCCACGACGATGAGGTCGTCCGTGGTGCGCTCACGGTTCGCACCGGCCACCACGTCCAGAAGGTCGAGCGCCGACGACTCAGTGCCGATGATGTGCGGCCTGTCAGCAAGCCGTGCGGCCTCACGCTTGGCATGCAACGCATGTCCGTACGGACCAGTCACGGCCAGAAGGAAGCGGTTGCGGTCCACGGACCACTTCGGCCGCCCCTCGTCGTCGAGGAGCACCACACCCGTGATCGAAGGCTGCGTGGCGAACACCTCACGCACCTCGTCGCTCGTCGCGTGCTCGGGCAGCACCGTCGCGGGATGCAGGAACGCCGTGATCCGCGGCCCCGTGTTGGCCCGCCGGATCTCACCGGTCTCCGTCACCGCCTCAGGCGCGATGCGGGCGTTCACCGCCGGCCTGCGCTGCGGCGGCGCCAGGAACTTCCCCTGCGCGAACCCCACCCCGAGCTTGCGCAGGTAGGTGAGCTCGGCCTCGGTCTCCACCCCCTCCGCCACCACCTGGCCGCCCGTGTACTCGCCCAGGTGCACCAACGACTTCACCAGCGCACCCCGTGCGGCATCGTCGGGCAACGTCCGGACGATCTCCCGGTCGAGCTTGATGTAGTCGGGACTCGCGCTCGTGAGGAGGCCGAGCGGCACATCTCCTTCACCCACGCAGTCGAGCGCGATGCGAAAACCGTTGTTGCGCAACGTCTGCATGCCACGAGCGAGACGCGCGCGGTTCGCCCGCGAGTACGGCTCCCCGATCTCGATGACCACATTGTCGGGCGACCGGCCGGCATCCCTGAGGGCCCCGTAAATGGGGCTCATGACCTCGGGCTTGTCCGCGACCGTGATCGCGAGCAGGTTGACGTGCAACGGCAGCATCAGGTCGAAGTCGGCCGCGGAACGGATGGCACGGCAGGCGAGTCCGACGTCGGCGTTCGCGAGCAACCCGGCCCGGAACGCGGCCTGGAGGAGATCCTGCACGCTGCCGTCGTGCGGCCGGGCCAAGGCCTCGATCGCGACAACGCCCCCGGTGTTGAGGTTGAACAGCGGCTGGAAGGCGAACCTGACGTCATCCAGCAATGCGGGCACGCCCTCGATCGTGCCCCTCATCCAGGCGACCCCCAAGCCGGTTCACCAGCTGTTCACGAGGTTGGCTCTCATCTGCCACCGCGGCGCTGCGCACGGTGATTCACCGTTCACGCAGGGGGTTTGTCAGACGAGTTTCCACCTGAGGCGGCCTGGCGCGGCTCCGAACAAAGCGGACATGGCCCTGACCGTTCCCCTCACGTCTTCCCGCCCGGACAGGTAGGCCCGCTGCAACTCGGGCTCCAGCCGGAAGAACAACTCGAAGAAGTCCTTCGTCTCCTCCCGGTCAAGCCTCAACAGCACCTCCAACCCCTTCCGCCGCATGGCGTGCACCACCCGAGCCCGCACCGGCCAGACAACGGCCCGCGGATCCCGCCCCGCCCTGACCGCCTCAGCCACAAGAGGCGCCAACCGCAGCGCGGTGGCCACGCTGTACCCCGTAGCGGGGTGGATGAAGCCGGCAGCGGCCCCGAACGCCAGCCCACCAACCCGGGGCGAGTCCAACGGAAACCGAACCCGCTCCTCCTCCCCAACCCCGACACCGCTCATCCCAACGACGCGCCAACCACCCACCCCAGCCTGTCCGCCTTCCGCGTCCCGGCCGCCCACCTCTGCCGCGCCTGTCTGGCCAAGTTCCGCACTCCGGCGACCCACCTCTCCCGCACCCGACGCACCCCGGCCTTCCGTCCCTCCATCTGCCCCACCCCGCCCTCGCTCCTCTCCCGCCGGCCCGCCCCCAACAGGCCCTGCGTCTGCCCCACCGCGCCCTCGCTCCTCTTCCGCCGGCCCGCCCCCAGCAGGTCCTACGGCTGCCCCACCCCATTCGCGGCTTTCCCCGGCAGCGCTGCCACCCGCCCCACCCCGGCCGCCAACCACCCCTCCACTCGCCCCACCCCGGCCATCCGCTGCACGCTCCCCCTGCACATCTCGGCCGACCGTGCCTCCACCCGTCTCGCCCTGGCCACCCGCCTCTTCCGAGTCCGCCGCGCCGCGGCCTCGCGTCCCTCCATCCGCTCCGCCCCTCCCTCGTTCCTCTCCCGCCAGCCGGTCCCCAGCAGGTCCCGTCTCACCCCAGGCTCCAGCCTCACCCCAGGCTCCAGCCTCACCCCAGGCTCCAGCCTCACCTCGGCCACGCTGTCCCTCTCCAGCCTTCCCCGCACCCCAGCCGCGCGTGTCGCCACCTGCCCCGTCCCACTCGCGGCCTTCCCCCGCAGTCCTGCCTCCTGCCAGACCCCGGCCCTCCGCTGCTTCCGCGCCCGGCTCGCCTCCGGCGCGTATCCCTTTCGCGCCCGCCTCGCCTCCGGCGCGCATTCCTTCCGCGCTCACCCCACCTCCGGCGCGCATCCCTTCCTCGCCTTCCTCGCTCGCCCCACCTCCGGAGCGCTCCCCGTGCCCGCCGTCCCCATCCCCGCTGCGCATCTCCTCCACGCCCGCACCGCCTGCCCACCCGCGGGCCCAGAGCCTCTGCCGGAGCTCGCCGAGCGGCATCCCCGGCCTCCTCGCCAGGCACGTCTCCTCCACCAGAACCCGGCCATCGCCCACCGGCACCGTGTAGAGGAACGTGTCGCCGTCGCCCCGCCAGTCCATGAGCGTTGCCTCGGTGCTCGTGCTGCTGATGAACGTCCCCACGGCCGTCTGTTCCGCACGGCCGTGGCGCGCACCCGTGGCGTTGAACGTGTAGCGCGCCGCCGCTGGGCGTTGGAGTACGTCTACTGCTTCTGGCAGTTCGTGCAGCTTGGCGTTGTCCAAGACCACGTACGTGCGTTCGATGCGGTGTTCCTCGCGCGCATAGGCCTTCACGGTCGTGCTCGTGGCTTTGACCGGAGTGCCGGACGGGAGCTCGTCGGCCCACGCGCCGTAGGTGGCCGTCCAGGGGCGGTGGGGGTGGCGGTCGACGATTGCCGTGCGCAGGCCTAGCTCTGCTGCGGCGCGTGCGAGCGCGCGTCCTGCGGGACCTCCGCCGATCACCAACACGTCGTACGTCATGAGGTCCATGATTGACCGTGTGGCCAAGACCTACCGTCAGCACCTTGTGCGTCGCATCGGCAACGTCGTCATCAGTCGCGCCGTGTCGCTCGGTATCGCGCCCTCCTACTACGTGCTGCTGACCATTCGTGGCCGTCGCACGGGTGCCGCACGCACGATCCCTATTCGTCTTATGAAGCACGACGGCGCTGAGTGGCTCGTCGCGCCGTACGGCGTTCGCGACTGGGTGCACAACGCACGGGCTGCTGGCGAGGCCGTGCTGCGAAGGGGACGTAGGTCACGTCAAGTCGATTTGCGCGAGGTTTCCGCGGCCGTCGCGGCGCCCGTGCTGGCCGCTTACGTCCGCAAGGAGCCCGTGACTAGGCCTTTCTTCGACGCGAAGGTCGGTGACGCCGTCTCGGCGTTCGAAGCCGAGGCAGCCCGCCATCCGGTCTTCGCGGTGACGAACGCGCAGGTCAGCGGCGGTTCGAGCGCTTGAGGTACCCCCCCGATTTGGAGATCGAAACTGCCCCGTGTAATGTTCTCCAAGTCAGAGCGACACGGGCCGGAAAACAAGCCGGAACGGGCCTGACAAAAAAGCTGGAAGACAAAGAGCCTCTGAGAGGCCGATTTGACACCGGCGAGCAACACCAAATAAGCTTCAGAAACACCAGCCCCGAGTGAAACTCTCCGGAAACGGAGATTGGATCCGGTGAGCGCGTGTTCTTTGAGAACTCAACAGCGTGCCGAAACACAGCCAGTAATATGAATACCCCTCGTCGGGGTATTCCTTTGAGAGTAATACCAGATTGCCAGACATATTCCGTCTGGAGCGATCAGACACAATCCTTATTGGAGAGTTTGATCCTGGCTCAGGACGAACGCTGGCGGCGTGCTTAACACATGCAAGTCGAGCGGTAAGGCCCTTCGGGGTACACGAGCGGCGAACGGGTGAGTAACACGTGGGTAACCTGCCCTGTACTCTGGGATAAGCCTTGGAAACGAGGTCTAATACCGGATACGACCTTCGATCGCATGATTGAAGGTGGAAAGTTCCGGCGGTATGGGATGGACCCGCGGCCTATCAGCTTGTTGGTGGGGTAATGGCCTACCAAGGCGACGACGGGTAGCCGGCCTGAGAGGGTGACCGGCCACACTGGGACTGAGACACGGCCCAGACTCCTACGGGAGGCAGCAGTGGGGAATATTGCACAATGGGCGAAAGCCTGATGCAGCGACGCCGCGTGAGGGATGACGGCCTTCGGGTTGTAAACCTCTTTCAGCAGGGACGAAGCGCAAGTGACGGTACCTGCAGAAGAAGCACCGGCTAACTACGTGCCAGCAGCCGCGGTAATACGTAGGGTGCGAGCGTTGTCCGGAATTATTGGGCGTAAAGAGCTCGTAGGCGGTTTGTCGCGTCGGCCGTGAAAACTTGGGGCTTAACTCCAAGCTTGCGGTCGATACGGGCAGACTTGAGTTCGGCAGGGGAGACTGGAATTCCTGGTGTAGCGGTGAAATGCGCAGATATCAGGAGGAACACCGGTGGCGAAGGCGGGTCTCTGGGCCGATACTGACGCTGAGGAGCGAAAGCGTGGGGAGCGAACAGGATTAGATACCCTGGTAGTCCACGCCGTAAACGGTGGGTGCTAGGTGTGGGGGGCTTCCACGCCCTCTGTGCCGCAGCTAACGCATTAAGCACCCCGCCTGGGGAGTACGGCCGCAAGGCTAAAACTCAAAGGAATTGACGGGGGCCCGCACAAGCGGCGGAGCATGTGGATTAATTCGATGCAACGCGAAGAACCTTACCTGGGCTTGACATGCACTGGAAACCAGTAGAGATATTGGCCCCCTTGTGGCCGGTGTACAGGTGGTGCATGGCTGTCGTCAGCTCGTGTCGTGAGATGTTGGGTTAAGTCCCGCAACGAGCGCAACCCTCGTTCCATGTTGCCAGCACGTAATGGTGGGGACTCATGGGAGACTGCCGGGGTCAACTCGGAGGAAGGTGGGGATGACGTCAAGTCATCATGCCCCTTATGTCCAGGGCTTCACACATGCTACAATGGCCGGTACAAAGGGCTGCTAAACCGCGAGGTGGAGCGAATCCCATAAAGCCGGTCTCAGTTCGGATCGGGGTCTGCAACTCGACCCCGTGAAGTCGGAGTCGCTAGTAATCGCAGATCAGCAACGCTGCGGTGAATACGTTCCCGGGCCTTGTACACACCGCCCGTCACGTCACGAAAGTCGGTAACACCCGAAGCCCGTGGCTCAACCCGCAAGGGGGAGAGCGGTCGAAGGTGGGACTGGCGATTGGGACGAAGTCGTAACAAGGTAGCCGTACCGGAAGGTGCGGCTGGATCACCTCCTTTCTAAGGAGCGTCTACTACCGATCTTGGGCAAACGTTCCGAGCGGTAGTCAGAACCTGCACTCGCTTAAGCGAGGTAGGGCTCATTAGTGGATGCTGGCTGGCTTGACACACAGTTGTCGCTGGAGTGAGTACTGCAGGCTTGCCTGCGTGGAAAGGTCTATAGAGGGCTGAGTGAATAGATCGGTACGCTGTTGGGTCCTGAGAGAACACGCTTTGAGTGTCTTTCAGTGATCGGCCACTTGGCCGCGGACGAACCACCTGATGATGTTCAGGCCGGCGCCCGCAGTAGTGCGAGTGGATCTGATTGTTCTTTGAGAACTGCACAGTGGATGCGAGCATCTTTGTAGCAAGTTAGTAAGGGCATACGGTGGATGTCTTGGCACCAGGAGCCGATGAAGGACGTAGGAGACTGCGAAAAGTCTAGGGGAGCTGTCAACCGAGCTGAGATCCTAGAATTTCCGAATGGGGAAACCCGGCCCCAGTCATGTGGGGTCACCCATACCTGAACACATAGGGTATGTGGAGGGAACGCGGGGAAGTGAAACATCTCAGTACCCGCAGGAAGAGAAAACAACCGTGATTCCGTGAGTAGTGGCGAGCGAAAGCGGATGAGGCTAAACCGCGTCTGTGTGATACCCGGCAGGGGTTGCATTCGCGGGGTCGTGGGACCTCCTCACTCAGTTCTGCCGGACTAGTAAACGAGTCAGAAAACGCATTGTGGTTAGAGGAATACGTCTGGAAAGCGTGAGCGTAGAGAGTGAAACTCTCGTACTCGAAAACCCGATGGCGTCTGTTGAGAGTGTTCCCAAGTAGCAGCGTACTCGTGAAATTCGCTGTGAATCTGGCGGGACCACCCGCTAAGCCTAAATACTCCCTGGTGACCGATAGCGGACTAGTACCGTGAGGGAAAGATGAAAAGTACCCCGGGAGGGGAGTGAAATAGTACCTGAAACCGTGTGCCTACAATCCGTCGGAGCCTTTAGGGGTGACGGCGTGCCTTTTGAAGAATGAGCCTGCGAGTTAGTGCTACGTGGCGAGGTTAACCCGTGTGGGGTAGCCGTAGCGAAAGCGAGTCTGAATAGGGCGTTTGAGTCGCGTGGTCTAGACCCGAAGCGGTGTGATCTAGCCATGGCCAGGGTGAAGCGCGGGTAAGACCGCGTGGAGGCCCGAACCCACCAGGGTTGAAAACCTGGGGGATGAGCTGTGGTTAGGGGTGAAAGGCCAATCAAACACCGTGATAGCTGGTTCTCCCCGAAATGCATTTAGGTGCAGCGTCGCATGTTTCACCGCGGGGGTAGAGCACTGGATGGTCTAGGGGGCCCACAAGCTTACCGAAATCAACCAAACTCCGAATACCGTGGTGTGAGAGTGCGGCAGTGAGACTGCGGGGGATAAGCTTCGTAGTCGAGAGGGAAACAGCCCAGAACGCCAGCTAAGGTCCCTAAGTGTGTGCTAAGTGGGAAAGGATGTGGGGTCGCACAGACAGCCAGGAGGTTGGCTTAGAAGCAGCCACCCTTTAAAGAGTGCGTAATAGCTCACTGGTCAAGTGGTCCTGCGCCGACAATGTAGCGGGGCTTAAGCACACCACCGAAGCTGTGTCATTCAGACCTAGTCTGGATGGGTAGGGGAGCGTCGTGTAGCGGTTGAAGCGGCGGAGTAATCCAGCCGTGGACGCTATGCGAGTGAGAATGCAGGCATGAGTAGCGAAAGACGAGTGAGAAACTCGTCCGCCGGATGACCAAGGGTTCCTGGGCCAGGCTAATCCGCCCAGGGTAAGTCGGGACCTAAGGCGAGGCCGACAGGCGTAGTCGATGGACAACGGGTTGATATTCCCGTACCCGTGTGAACGCGCCCATGATGAACCTTGTGATACTAACCGCCCGAAGCACCTGTCGAAACTCTTCGGAGCTAGATGGAATGTGGAGCGCGGGACCTGAACTTGTAGTAGTCAAGCGATGGGGTGACGCAGGAGGGTAGCTCCGCCAGTGAGTGGTAGTACTGGTGCAAGCGTGTAGGGAGAGGCATAGGCAAATCCGTGCCTCACATATCCTGAGACGTGATGCGTAGCCGATTGAGGCGAAGTAGAGTGATCCCATGCTGCCGAGAAAAGCCTCTAGCGAGCTTTCACGCGGCCCGTACCCCAAACCGACACAGGTGGTCAGGTAGAGAATACCGAGGCGATCGGGCGAACTGTGGTTAAGGAACTCGGCAAAATGCCCCCGTAACTTCGGGAGAAGGGGGGCCGTAGCGCTTGAAGCCTCTTGCGGGCTAGGGCGAGACGGCCGCAGAGACCAGCGAGAAGCGACTGTTTACTAAAAACACAGGTCCATGCGAAGTCGCAAGACGATGTATATGGACTGACGCCTGCCCGGTGCTGGAACGTTAAGGGGACCGGTTAGTCCTTCGGGGCGAAGCTGAGAACTTAAGCGCCAGTAAACGGCGGTGGTAACTATAACCATCCTAAGGTAGCGAAATTCCTTGTCGGGTAAGTTCCGACCTGCACGAATGGCGTAACGACTTCTCGACTGTCTCAACCGCAGGCCCGGCGAAATTGCATTACGAGTAAAGATGCTCGTTACGCGCGGCAGGACGGAAAGACCCCGGGACCTTTACTATAGCTTGGTATTGGTGTTCGATTCGGCTTGTGTAGGATAGGTGGGAGACTGTGAAGCGGCCACGCCAGTGGTTGTGGAGTCATCGTTGAAATACCACTCTGGTCGTATTGGATGTCTAACCTCGGTCCGTGATCCGGATCAGGGACAGTGCCTGGTGGGTAGTTTAACTGGGGCGGTTGCCTCCCAAAGAGTAACGGAGGCGCTCAAAGGTTCCCTCAGCCTGGTTGGCAATCAGGTGTTGAGTGCAAGTGCACAAGGGAGCTTGACTGTGAGACTGACGGGTCGAGCAGGGACGAAAGTCGGAACTAGTGATCCGGCCATGGCTTGTGGAAGCGTGGTCGCTCAACGGATAAAAGGTACCCCGGGGATAACAGGCTGATCTTCCCCAAGAGTCCATATCGACGGGATGGTTTGGCACCTCGATGTCGGCTCGTCGCATCCTGGGGCTGGAGTAGGTCCCAAGGGTTGGGCTGTTCGCCCATTAAAGCGGTACGCGAGCTGGGTTTAGAACGTCGTGAGACAGTTCGGTCCCTATCCGCCGCGCGCGTAGGATACTTGAGGAAGGCTGTCCCTAGTACGAGAGGACCGGGACGGACGGACCGCTGGTGTGCCAGTTGTTCTGCCAAGAGCATTGCTGGTTGGCTACGTTCGGAAGGGATAACCGCTGAAGGCATCTAAGCGGGAAGCTCGTTCCAAGATGAGGTATCCCACTCTTCGTGAGTTAAGGCCCCCAGCTAGACCACTGGGTTGATAGGCCAGAGGTGGAAGACCGGTAACGGTTGGAGCTGACTGGTACTAATAGGCCGAGGACTTGTTACAAAGACGCTACGCATCCACTGTGCGGTTCTGGGAGAACAACCAGAACCGATCGACCCCCCGCAAGGCTGGTTCAGCTTGCTGGTCGGGGTTGCTGGTTGAATTCCATAGTGTTTCGGTGGTTATAGCGTTGGGGAAACACCCGGTCCCATTCCGAACCCGGTAGTTAAGCCCTTCTGCGCCGATGGTACTGCACTGGTTACGGTGTGGGAGAGTAGGTCGCCGCCGAACTTACGTACAGAAAGCCCCTGAGGGTCGAGCGCCACAAGCGTTCCTCTCAGGGGCTTTCTGCTGTCCGCACTCGGGCCGGCACCGTTGTGCACCTGGAAATAAGACGCCACAGACCGGGGACCGGCACGGTTCGGCGGCGAGCCCACCCCACACGGCCTGCCGCGCAGCCAAGCCGGCCCGCCGAGCTACCGCCCTCATACTGCTCGCCAGGCCGCCCCGTCTGGCCGTGGTCCCGCGGTGTCGTCATGCCGCACGGACGAACCCCCACACGCTCCCAACCTGGGCGTTTGCAGGCCAACCGACAGGAGCGGAGGAGGGCCAGTAACTCGATCGGGTGAGAGATGGCCTGATTCGGCCGGTGCTCCCTCTAGTAGTTATTTCGACGAGTCGGGTCCAAGGAGGTGTCCCAAAACCATGGTCATCTTCGCCGCGCAATGAGGAAGTCGCGTGGGGCGCCAGAGCTCGAGGCGTGCCGGGTACCTTCTCTTCCATGCACAACGAGCAACGTGCCGCCCGTCGGTCAGCCGGTGTGGGCAGGACGGCAGACCTCGCCACCAACCCGTTCCGGGTGGACCGGGACCGGGTGGCCAGCAGCCCGTTCTTCGCGAGGCTCGGTGGCGTGACGCAGGTGGTGAGTTCGACGGGTTCCGGGTTGCTCGTGCACAACCGGCTGACCCACAGCCTGAAGGTGGCGCAGGCGGCACGGGCCATCGCCGAGAGGTTGACCGGCCGGCCCGAGCTGACCGCGGTGCTGGAGAAGCTGGGTGGGTGCGACCCGGACGTGGTGGAGGCCGCGGCGCTGGCGCACGACCTGGGGCACCCGCCGTTCGGGCACCTGGGGGAGCAGGTGCTGGATCGGCTGGCTCGCCATCGGTTCGGGTTGCCGGACGGGTTCGAGGGGAACGCGCAGTCGTTCCGGATCGTGACCACGACGGACGTCCGCGGGCCCAAGGCGCTCGGGCTGGACCTGACGGTGGCGGTGCGGGCGGCGATGTTGAAGTACCCGTGGACCCGGCACCAGGCGTTGGGGGTGGAGGTGGCGCCGCGCGGTGCTTCCGAGCCTGAGGACATGCCGGGGACTGGTAGCTCGAAGTTCTCGGCTTACGTGACCGAGATCAACGATCTGCGGCAGGCGCGGGAGCCGTTCGACGGGCGGATCGAGTCGTGGCAGCAGACGGTCGAGGCGAGTGTCATGGACACCGCGGACGACATCGCTTACGCCATCCACGACTTGGAGGACTTCCACCGGGTTGGGGTGTTGCAGCACGCGACTGTGGCTGCGGAGCTGGGGACGTGGCAGGCGCAGGCGTTGGACCTGGCGGCGTTGAGCGATGCCGAGCTCGGCGCCGAGATTCGGATGCCTGGGCGGTCGTTGGAGACGTTGCGGCGGCGGATGCACTTGAAGGACTCGTGGGTCATGAGCGACGAGGCGTTCGCGATGGCCGTGCGGAAGGTCAGCAAGGAGCTCGTGGACGGGCTGCTGGCCGTGCCGTTCGACGGGTCGGTCGAGGCCGAGCAGGCGGTGGCCGGGTTCAGTGCTCGGTGGACGCGGCGGTTGGTGGACGCCGTTGGGGTGATCGAGGAGCCTACGGCGCGGTCTGGGCATGTTGTGCTGGCCGTGCAGCAGTGGCACGAGGTGCAGGTGTTGAAGTTCGTGCATCGGCGGTTTGTGTTGTTGCGGCCCGATTTGGCGTTGCACCAGCGCGGGCAGGCTCGGTTGTTGAGCTCCTTGGTCGATGCGTTGGAGCAGTGGGTGACCGATCGGGCTGAGGCTGACCGGTTGCCGCGGCGGTTGCACGACCTGGTGGAGCTGGCCGAAACGGAGTACGCGGCGCTCGCCCGGACGGAGCCGTCCACATTGGTCGGTGCGATCGGGGAGTTGCCGCTCGGGCCCGATGTTGTCCGGGGGCTCGCGCGGGGGCGGGCGGTGGTGGACTTCGTGGCTTCGCTGACGGACAACCAGGCCGCGGCGTTGCTGGAAGCCCTTTCCGGGCGAACCGGTCAGTTGTGGACTGACGCGTTTGTCCTGTGACGTCCGCGTCCTGTCGCGCCTGACGTCCTGAGACGGCTGGCTTTGCGGCGCGGGTGCTGTGGCGGCGAGCGGTTTGTGGTGGTTGGGGTCCGCGACGTTTGGGTCCTGTGAGGTTTGTTCTGTGAAGTGTGATTGTGTCTGCTAAGTGAGAAGTAGCCCAATCGGATGCTGACTGTGATCAGGCAGGCACCATACGTTGACGCCTCGACCGGGAATCGCCGGTCGCAGGCCGCGTGCTCGGGGGCACGCCAACGTTCGGGGGAGATACCCTGTGCGCCGATCTCGAAGAGGCACGACCTTAGCCGTCGCAGGTACCGCAGTTCTTCTGGCCGCACTCACCGCTGTCACGCCGGCGTCCGCAGATCCGGTCAAGGCAGCCAAGACCATCACCGATCGCACCGCGGCCCAGATCGCCGCGCTGCAGAGCATCAAGAAGTCGCTCACCCCAGCTGAGTCCAAAGTGGACAGCGCGCTCGTCGTCGAGGCGCGCAAGCGGGTTTCGGCGGCCACCACCAGTGCGCTTCCGCAGGTGCAGACCGGCGTTGCCGTGACGCCGAAGTCGACCACGCTCGTGGACATCCGCGCCAAGCAGTACTCCGAGGACCTGGTCAACGCTGTCCGCGCGGCGGGTGGACAGATCAGGGCAGTGTCCCCGGAGCACCGCACGGTGCGGGCAGAGGTGCCGGTCGCGAAGATCTCCGAGATCGCCGCGCGGTCCGACGTGGCACGCGTCGAGCCCGGCAGCGACGCGATGACGCAGGACGTGAAGAGCCAGAAGGACAAGAAGTCCAAGGCTCCGTCCAAAGAGGACAAGGCGCGGGAGATCGAGCGCCGGCTCGCGGAGAAAACGCTTTCCGTGCAGGCCGCCAAGGTCGCGGAGAGCGACAAGGCGCACAACGCCGAGGCCGCGCGCGGCAGCTTCCGGGTCACCGGTGTCGGCGTGAAGCTCTGCGCGCTGTCGGACGGCGTGAGCTCGCTGACCGTGTCGCAGAACAACGGCGAACTGCCGGCCGTCGACGTCCTGACCGGGCAGGCGGGCTCCGGTGACGAGGGCACCGCGATGCTGGAGATCCTCCACGACATCGCCCCGAACGCCGAACTCGGCTTCGCCACGGCGTTCAACGGTGACGCGAGCTTCGCCGACAACATCAAGAAGCTGCGCTTCGAGCTCGGCTGCGACGTCATCGTCGACGACGTCATCTACTTCAACGAGTCGCCCTTCCAGGACGGCATCATCGCGCGGGCGGTCGACGCGGTCGTCGCCGACGGCGCGATGTTCTTCTCCAGCGCTGGCAACCAGGGCAACGTCGTCGACGGCACCTCCGGCCACTACGAGGGCCAGTTCGTCGACTCGGGCGTCGGCGTCGGCAAGTTCGCGGGCTCCGCGCACGACTTCAACCCGGACCCCAACCAGAAGCAGCTGTTCAACCCGCTGTCGAACTTCTCCGGCGACACCCCGACCGTCCTGCACTGGGCCGACCCGCTCGGCCAGTCGGCCAACGACTACGACCTCTACCTGGTCAACGCCCAGGGCAACGTCGTGACGTTCAGCCAGAACAACCAGGACGGCGCGCAGGACCCGTACGAGCGCATCAACACCCCGGCGAGCTCCACGGGCACGCGCCTCGCGGTCGTGAAGTACCGCGGTGAGGACAAGTACTTCGCGCTGTCGCTGTTCGGCGGCCGGTTCGCCGACTCCAACGACGGCCTCAAGAAGTACGTCACGCCCGGCACGACCCGCGGCCACTCGGCGGCCAACGGCGCGATCTCGGTCGCGGCCGCACCCGCCGCCGGCGCACTGCCGTTCGACCTCGAGCCCGGCGACCCCGCCAACCCGAGGGGCCCGTTCCCCGGCGCCTACGACGGCACGCAGAAGCCGGAGCGCTTCACCTCCGACGGACCGCGCAAGACGTTCTTCGCGCCCGACGGCACCCCGCTCGCCCAGACCCGGCAGAAGCCGGACATCACCGCGGCCGACGGCGTGACCACGTCGGTGCCGGGCTTCGCGCCGTTCTTCGGCACGTCCGCCGCGGCCCCGAACGCCGCCGCGATCGCCGGCCTGATCCTGTCCGGCAACCCGACGCTGACGCCCGCCGAGGTCAAGGAAGCCCTGACCACCACGGCGATCGACATCGTCGAGTCCGGTGTGGACAACCGCACCGGCGCCGGCATCGTGATGGCCGACCGCGCCCTCGCCTACACGGGTGCGTCGCCGCAGGCCCTGGCCCGCGCGCAGAAGCCGACTGTCGTCAACGACAACGACGGAAGCGCTTTCCTCAAGCCCGGCACCACGTCCACGGTCACGGTGCCGGTCGCGAACAACGGTGACGGCTCGGCCGCGTCGACCTCGGTCGTGCTGTCGACGACGTCCGCCGGCGTCACCATCGCGCCGCGCTCCAAGTACTACGGCAACATCGACCCCGGCCAGACCGTCAGCAACACCTTCAAGGTGACCGTGCCGGCGAACGCCGCGCTCGGTTCGGCGGTCAAGCTCGACGCCCGCGTCACGTACTCGGGCGCGACCTCGCCGGGCACCACCTCGTTCACGCTCCGCGTGGGTGAGCCGTCCCGCCAGTACCAGACGTTCGCGTACACCGGTGCGCCGATCGCCATCCCGGACAACGACCAGACCGGCGTCTCGGTCTCGCTGCCCGTCACGGGCGTCGGGGCCGCGTCGAACCTGAAGTTCTCCGTGGACGGCGCGACGTGCAGCGCGACGGAAGGCGCGACGACGGTCGGCATCGACCACACGTTCGTCGGTGACCTGGTGGGCACGCTCACCTCGCCGTCGGGCAAGAGCGTCACGCTGTTCTCACGCGCCGGCGGCACCGGCAACAACATCTGCCAGGCCGTGTTCAACGACGACGCCACGACCTCGTTCTCGAGCGTGACGTCCGCTCAGGCGCCGTTCACGGGCTCGTGGAAGCCGGTCACGCCGCTGTCGGCGCTGACCGCCGACCCGGCCGACGGCACCTGGACGTTCAAGGTCGCCGACGTCGTGGGCTCCGACCGCGGCTCGCTGCGCGCCGTCACCCTGCAGATCGCCGGCTGGGTGTGATGAGCTAGCCACCGCAACGACGAAGGCCCCCGGCTCGCGAGCCGGGGGCCTTCCTCGTACCAAAACCTGTCTAGCGGTTCGGCCACTCCCACCGGATGCCGAACACACCGGGTCCGAACCCGAGCGCCACGGCGTGCACGCCGCCACCCGAGTCCAGCGTGAGGTTGCGGCGCCGCGACGGCGTCTCGTCCCCGGCCGGCACGCTGTACTGCTGCACGCGCGACGGCAGGTTCGTCTCGTCGAACCGCACCTCGATCACGTACTCGCGGACCGGCAGCCGGAACTTGCGCGCGAACGTGTTGTTGCCCTTGGGGGCGTGACCCTCCGGGAACACCAGCTGGTATTCCATGATCAGGGTCTCGCCGCGGGTCAGCGGCCGTTCGAACATCATCTCCGCGACCATGATGTTGGCCTCGTGGTCGCGGGCGATGCGGCCGAGGTGGCAGTTGCGCACGTTCGTGATCTCGGGGAGCACGTCGCTCTCCTCGGTCTCGAACACGAGCGCCCACCGGTCAGGACCGTCCTGCTCCGCCCGCAGGATCTGCCGCACCCACACGGATTTCTGCCCGCCGTCGGCAGAGATCTCGATGCGGTCGTGCTGGCTGATCCGGCCGAGCTTCAGGTCGGACGACGTGTCGACCTTGGAGAGCAGGTTCGCGACCCGCTCCCGGCGCGCCCACAGCGCGTCGATCGGCATCATCGTCGTCGGACGGCATCGGCGGCCTCGCGGACGAGGCGGTCCGAGCAACGCCGACAGACCCGACTGAGGCACGCCCAGGACCGACTCGAGGTGCCGCAGCGCCTCCAGTGATTCAGGGCGTTCAGGCCTTCGCCGTCCTGACTGCCAGTAGCTGAGCGTCGCGACGCTGATGGTCACGCCGCGCAGTGCCAACCGGTGCTGGATGCGGTCGAGGCTGAGTCGGCTCGCCTTGATCGCCGCCCTCAACGCTTCCGGGAACGGTCCCGTCGTCAAGAGCTGCGTAAGGCTGCCGTGGCCCGTTGAGTCAGTGTCGTCAACGGTCAGTGTTGGTCGACCGGCAGCAGTCGTCATGGTGACTCCCCGCTGTCATAAGATCACGCCCCAGTGACCCTACCCGTCCGTGAACATCGCTGGTCGGAGCCGGATGGAGTCAATGGTTAATCCATACGGTTGATGAGTTCACGCTTTCGAGACTCATCTGTCAAGCGTTACGAACTCATCGGTAACATCTCCGTGCCGTGCACGGCCCGTGTCGGACCGGTTCTAGAGTGTGCACGGTGACCGATTTCGACGTGCTGACCTCGGAGGTCAGGTGAGCCGGGTACGTCCGGTTCCCGGCGGCAGGGCCGTCGAGGTCGAACCGGAACGCGTCCTGGGGTGGATCGGCAGATTCTCCACCCGGCACGGCGAGGTCGCCATCTCAGTAGGTCAGGCCGAGGTCGTGGTCACCGCCGCGGACGGCGCCACGGCCACGTTCCCCACGCGCGGCGGCACCTCTGTGGAAGAGGTCGTCGCGAAGCTGGCCGAGCCCCGCCGGATCGGGCTCGTGCTCGTGCGGCTCGGCGGTCACAGCGTCGGGATCGCGCACGGCGGCAGGGTCGAGGTGTCGGCTACGGACCGCAAGCAGGTGCACGGCCGCATCCGGGCAGGCGGGTGGTCGCAGCAGCGGTTCGCCCGCCGCAGAGAAGGACAGGCCCGCGTCGCGCTCCAGGCCGCCGCGGACGACGTCGCCAGGGTCCTCGTGCCGCGCCTCGGCGACCTCGACTCCGTGGTGCTCGGCGGCGACTGGCAGGCGCTCGACGTCCTGCGCGACGACCGCAGGCTCTCGGACGTCTTCAAGCTGGCCGAGGACCGCGTCCTGGACGTCCCGGAACCCCGGCGCACGGTCCTCGACGAGGCCGCTGAACGGGCCCGATGCGTCGAGATCGTGATCCAGGACACACGGGCAACCGATGCGGGGCCCGGCCGCATGGATACGGGTGAGGGTGCCTGATCCTGGCGCCACTGACACCTGCTGGAGCTGTTCAAGTGCGCAAACGAATGGTGATCGTGGCCGGAGCGGTCGCGCTGGGTGCCATCGGCATCGCGGTGCCGGCTCTCGCGCTGAGCGGTGGCGAGACCACCCCGCCCCAGCCCACGACGTCCGCTCCGCAGCCGCCCACCTCCGTCCCGGTCACGCCGCCGGTGTCCACGGCGACCAAGACGCCCGTCGAGACCACGCCGCCGACCTCGGCCCCGACCAAGACGCCGACCACCTGGACGGCTCCGACCCCGACCTCGTCGCGGCCCGCGACGACGCCGCCGATCGAGACGTCGCCCGCCACCAAGCCGCCGGTCTCGACCACCTGGGCCACCCGGCCCCCGACGAGCGCGCCCGTCGCGACGACGCCCGCCGGGTGAGGAGTCCCCGCTGAACTGGGAGGCCGAGTTCACCGACTGCTTCGACCGGTGCGCCGACTCGATGCGCTTCACGGCGTTCCTGCTGTGCGGCAACTGGCACGAGGCGGAGGACGTCATGCAGTCGGCGTTCTTGAAGCTGTACCTGGCAGGTCCCAAGCTCGCGGACCGGTCGGGGCTCGAACCGTACCTGCGGCAGATCGTCGTGCGGACGTTCCTCGCGGAACGCCGCAAAGTGCGCTGGCGCAGGGAGAAGCTGACTGACGCACCCCCAGAGGGCCTGTCCTCCGCCATCGCGGCGGAGGACAGGCTCGTGGTGTGGCAGGCGCTCACGGCCGTCCCCGCACGGCAGCGCGCTGTCCTCGTGCTGCGCTTTTGGCACGATCTGAGCGTCGAGGACACGGCGGCCGCGCTGAAGTGCTCGACGGGCACGGTGAAGTCGCAGAGCAGCAAGGGCCTGGCGGCGTTGCGGCGCGAGCTGGGCCCCGAATTCGACCACTTGAGGCTGGAGGTGTGATGGTTCGCGAGGACGACCTGCGGGCGACCTTCTCCGCCCTGCGCGACGAAGAGGCTCCGCCGCGTGTCATCACCGCGGCCGACCTGATCTCGCGCGGCGAGGCCGTGCGCACCCGGCGCCGCCGCACCCTCGCCGTCGCCGGCAGCGCCCTCGCGACCGTCGGCGTGGTCGCGGTGGCGCTCGCCGTGCTGCCCGGCGCGGCACCCGTGGGGCCCGCCGTCGTGCCGTCGGTCACCTCCGTGCCGCCCGCGCCTACCACCACCACGCCTCCGGTGACGCCCCCGTCCAGTTCGGTGGAGACGCCCCCGAGCGCGCCGGTGGCGACCACGCCGCGGTCGAGCGAGGTGAAGGCGCCCGTGTCCGCGCCGCCCAGCACGACGACGTCGTCGGCGCCGGTCACCAAGCCGCCCACGTCGGCGTCGCGGAGACCGGACGTGCCCCAGTCGACGACGCTCACCCCTCCGGCCTCGCAGGGCTGACGTCGCGAGAGTTCAGGGAGGCGGGCAGGTCGTGGCCTTGCTGCGGGCTGAGGCCGCCGCTGAGCCGCTCAGCCGGCCGTGCCGGTCGACAGCAGCCCGCCGTCCACCCGCACGGTCTCGCCGGTGATCCACGACGCCCCGTCCGAGCAGAGGAACGCCACGAGCGAGGCGACGTCCTGCGGTGTGCCCAGCCGCTTCATCGGGTACTGCTGCACCGCCTCCTCCTCACGCCCCACGTACAGCGCCTCGGCGAACTTCGTCTTCACCAGGGCGGGCGCGACGGCGTTCACCCGCACCTTCGGGCCGAGCTGCCAGGCGAGCTCCTCGGTCAGCCGGATCAGCGCGGCCTTCGAGGCGCCGTAAGCGCCGATCACGCCGGTCGAGCGGATGCCGCCGACCGACACCACGTTCACGACCGCGCCGCCGTGCTCCGCCATCCACGCCTTCCACGCGAGCTGGACGAAGCCGAGCGCGGCCACCACGTTCACGTCGAAGATCTTCCGGACCGCGTTGAGGTCCGCCTCCATCAGGAAGCCGTATTGCGGGTTGATGCCGGTGTTGTTCACGAGCACGTCGAGGCTGCCGAACTCCTCCACGGTGCGTGCGACGGCCTCGGCGCGTGCGTCTTCATCGCCCGCGTTGCCCACCACGGCGAGGACACGGCCGCCGGTGTCGGAGCGCAGCTTCGCGGCCGCCTCCTCGAGCTGGTCCGCCTTGCGGCCGGTGATCGTGACGGACGCGCCTCGCGTGAGGAGCTCGTGCGCGATGCCGAGGCCGATGCCGCGGGACGCGCCGGTGACCAGGGCGGCCCTGCCCGAGAAGTCTTCGCTCATAGCCGCAATCTATGCGTCCGGACACAGGTGGGAAATTCGATGGTCGCCATCCCGTAGAATCAGTTCCGTGATCCTCCTGGAGTAGGCCGACCCGGACGTGCCATCCCTTGTCATGCCCGGCTTTTCGCAACTGCTCGGAGTTTCTCTTGATCACCGCAACCGACATGGAGTTGCGCGCGGGCTCACGCATTCTCGTGAGTGGCGCCAACCTGCGCGTTCAGCCCGGCGACCGAATCGGCCTCGTCGGCCGCAACGGTGCCGGCAAGACCACCTCGCTGCGCGTCCTCGCCGGTGAGGGCGAGCCGTACGCCGGCGCGATCATGCGCAAGGGCGCGCTCGGCTACCTGCCGCAGGACCCGCGCGAGGGCGACCTGTCCGTCATCGCCAAGGACCGCGTGCTGTCCGCGCGCGGCCTCGACCAGCTGCTCCGCGACATGGAGAAGGCCCAGTCGAAGATGTCGGAGCTGGTCGACCCCGACGAGCTCGACAAGGCCGTCACCAAGTACGGCAAGCTCGAGGAGCGGTTCGCCGCGCTCGGCGGGTACGCCGCCGAGTCCGAGGCCGCCCGCATCTGCTCGAACCTCGGCCTGCCCGACCGCGTTCTGGCGCAGCCGTTGAGCACGCTCTCCGGTGGTCAGCGCCGCCGTGTCGAGCTGGCGCGCATCCTGTTCGCCGCCTCCGAGGCGGGCGTCGGCGCGAAGTCCAGCACGATCCTGCTGATCGACGAGCCCACGAACCACCTCGACGCCGACTCGATCACGTGGCTGCGCGGGTTCCTCAAGTCGCACGACGGCGGGCTCGTCGTGATCTCGCACGACGTGGAGCTGCTCGACGACGTCGTGAACAAGGTGTGGTTCCTCGACGCGATTCGCGGTGAGGTCGACATCTACAACCTGGGCTGGAAGAAGTACCTCGAAGCCCGTGCGACGGACGAGAAGCGCCGCCGCCGTGAGCGCGCCAACGCCGAGAAGAAGGCCGGCGCGCTGATGACGCAGGCCGCCAAGATGGGCGCGAAGGCCACCAAGGCCGTTGCGGCGCAGAACATGGCGAAGCGCGCGCAGAAGCTGCTCGACGGCCTCGACGACATCCGCCAGAGCGACAAGGTCGCGCGGATCAGCTTCCCGGCGCCCGCGCCGTGCGGCAAGACCCCTTTGATGGCAGAGGGTCTGAGCAAGTCCTACGGCTCGCTGGAGATCTTCACCGGCGTGGACCTGGCCATCGACAAGGGATCCAGGGTCGTCGTCCTCGGTTTCAACGGCGCCGGCAAGACGACGCTGCTGCGGTTGCTGGGCGGCAGCGAGAAGATGGACGCCGGCAAGGTCGTGCCCGGTCACGGCCTGAAGATCGGCTACTTCGCGCAGGAGCACGAGACGCTCGACCACAACGCGTCGGTGTGGGAGAACATCCGCCACATGGCGCCGGACGAGCAGGAGCAGAAGCTGCGCTCGTTGCTCGGCACGTTCCTCTTCAGCGGCGAGCAGCTCGACCAGCCCGCTGGCACGTTGTCCGGTGGCGAGAAGACGCGACTGGCGCTCGCCGGTCTGGTGTCGTCGGCGGCGAACGTGCTGCTGCTCGACGAGCCGACGAACAACCTCGACCCGGCCTCGCGCGAGCAGGTTCTGGACGCGTTGCGGCGCTACGAGGGCGCTGTCGTGCTGGTGACGCACGACCCCGGCGCGGTCGAGGCGCTGGAGCCCGAGCGGGTCATCCTGCTGCCCGACGGCACGGAGGACCACTGGTCCGAGGACTACCTCGAACTCGTCCAGCTGGCGTGATCTCCACCCGTCAAAGGACTACCGAGCGCGTTCTATGATCAACTCAGTGTGATCGAATCGACCGTTCGGCGATCTCTTTGCTTGATCACCTGGCGTTCTGCCGGTTCCTGTTCGATCATTGCGACGACAGGGGCCGTCAAACGGCCCACCTGCTCGTACGGAAGGCGGGACAAGGTGGCTGACCTGAAGAAGGGTGCCCGGATCACCGGCGCCACGCGGGACAAGCTGGCCGCTGACCTGAAGAAGAAGTACGAAAAGGGCGCGAGCATCCGGGCTTTGGCCGAGAGCACCGGGCGTTCCTACGGCTTCGTGCACCGGGTTCTTTCGGAATCCGGGGTCACGCTGCGCGGTCGCGGTGGCGCCACCCGCACGAAGAAGAAGTAGCCACAACTCAGACTGCTACTCTCCGGTAACTAGTCTCTAGTTCGCCGGAGGTAACTCATGCCAGTGCCATCAATCGACGCTGGTGTGCTCGAGCGCGGTGGCGTTCGGCTCGCGATCTCCGGGCCGCGCGCGACCATCACGCTCGATCGTCCCGACGTGCTCAACGCGCAGACGCCCGCCACGTGGCAGGCGTTGCGGCACATCGGCGAACAGCTGGACCCGGACGTCCGCGTCGTGGTCGTCCGGGGATCCGGCCGCGCCTTCTCGGCGGGGCTGGACCGGCGCATGTTCACCGGTGAGCCCGTCGACGGCGAACCCGGTGGTCTCGGTGCGATCCTCGCGCTGTCCCCCTCCGAGGCGGACGAGCGGATCGCGTCGTACCAGGCCGGGTTCTCCTGGCTGCGCGACCCGGCACGCGTGACGATCGCCGCGGTGCACGGGCACGCCATCGGTGCGGGCTTCCAGTTGGCGCTGGCGTGCGACTTCCGCGTGCTCGCCGAGGACGCGCAGTTCTGCATGGCCGAGACCGGGCTGGGTCTGGTGCCGGATCTCGGTGGCACGCTGCCGCTGGTGCGACTCGTGGGGTATTCGCGCGCGGCCGAGATCTGCGTGACCTCCCGGCGGGTGCCGGCGGAGGAGTCGCTGCGGATCGGCCTCGCGAACTCCGTCGTGCCTTCATCTGAGCTGGACGCGGCGGTGGACGCACTGGTGGCTGCCGTCGTCGCGCCTGCCGCTGGAGCGGTTTCGGAGACGCTGGCGCTGATCGCGTCCGCTGCCTCCGGGGTTTCCGCCGCCGAACAGCTCGCGGTGGAGCGTGCCGCCCAGCTGCGCCGGCTGCAGTCTTTCGCGGCTTTGTCCGCTCAAAGCTGAACTGTGTTCGTCCGCTAGCTCCGCGCGAAGGAATTGTCAGACCGCTGTGCTGTTCTAGACAGCGTGGACGGTTACAGCTCCTGGCGATTCATGATGGGGGTCACCTCGGACGCGCCTGACAAGGTGCGCCGGGGGACTTTCCGTCGCGTGCTGGCCTTCGCCCGGCCGCACCGGGCGAAGCTCTTCTTCTTCCTGCTGCTGACGGTGGTGTCGTCGGTTCTGGCGGTGTCGACGCCGCTGCTCGCCGGCCGGGTGGTCGACGCGATCGTCGGCGGTTCGGCGCCTTCGGTCGTGGTGTGGCTGGCGGTGGCGATCGCTGTGATCGCGGTGGTGGACGCCGGTTTAGGGGTGGTCGAGCGTTGGCAGTCGACGCGCATCGGTGAGGGTCTGATCTACGACCTGCGTCGTGCCGTGTTCGGTCATGTGCAGAAGATGCCCGTTGCGTTCTTCACGCGCACCCGCACGGGTGCTTTGGTTTCGCGGTTGAACAACGACGTGATCGGCGCGCAGCGTGCGTTCACGTCGACGTTGTCGGGCTTCGTCACGAACATCATCCAGCTGGCGCTGTCGCTGGGCGTCATGTTCACGTTGTCGTGGCAGGTCACGGCGTTGGCCTTGGTGCTGTTGCCCGTCTTCGTGCTGCCCGCCAAGCGGATGGGGCGCCGGATGGCCGACATGCAGCGCGAGGCCTCTTCGTTGAACGCGTCGATGGTCACGCAGTCGACCGAGCGCTTCTCCGCGCCGGGTGCGACGCTGGTGAAGCTCTTCGGCCGTCCCGACCGCGAGGAGCGGGAGTTCTCGGACAAGGCCGCGAAGGTGCGCGACATCGGCATCCGCACCGCGATGGCCACCCGCTGGTTCATGACGGGCCTGACCCTGGTGTCGGCGCTGGCGCAGGCGCTGGTCTACGGCCTCGGCGGCTACCTCGCCCTGACCGGCCACCTGGCCGCGGGTGCCGTGGTGTCGCTGGCGCTGCTGCTGACGCGCCTGTACGCGCCGTTGACGGCGTTGGCGAACGCCCGCGTCGACCTGATGACGGCGATGGTGTCGTTCGAGCGCGTCTTCGAGGTGCTCGACCTGGACCCGATGATCAAGGAGAGCCCGGACGCCCGCCCGATGCCGGACGGGCCGGTGTCGGTGGAGTTCTCGGACGTCCGCTTCGGCTACCCGTCCGCGGACAAGGTGTCCCTCGCATCGCTGGAGTCGGTGGCCACTTTGGACACTCGCGGCGGCGAGGAAGTGCTGCACGGCATCAGCTTCACGGCCGCGGCGGGTTCGCTGGTGGCGCTGGTGGGCTCGTCCGGCGCCGGCAAGTCGACGCTCGCCTCGCTGGTGCCCCGCCTGTACGACGTCGACTCGGGCGTGGTGCGACTGTCCGGTGTGGACGTACGAGACCTGACGTTCGACGCCCTGCGCTCCTCGGTCGGCGTGGTCACCCAGGACGGCCACCTGTTCCACGACACGATCCGCGCCAACCTCGAGTACGCCTCTCCTGGAGCGACCGACGACGAACTGTGGGACTCGCTGCGCCGAGCCCGCCTGCTGGACCTCGTCGCCTCCCTGCCGGACCAGCTCGACACGGTCGTGGGCGAACGCGGCTACCGCCTCTCCGGCGGTGAACGCCAACGCCTCACCATCGCCCGCCTGCTGCTGGCCAAGCCGCGCGTCGTCATCCTCGACGAGGCCACCGCGCACCTCGACTCGGAGTCCGAGGCGGCGGTCCAGGAAGCCCTGACCGAGGCGCTGCAGGGCCGCACCTCCCTGGTGATCGCACACCGCCTCTCGACCATCAGGTCGGCCGACCAGATCCTGGTGCTCGAACACGGCGAGATCGTGGAACGAGGCACGCACACCGAACTGATGACGGCCGAGGGCCGCTACGCGGATCTCTACAACACCCAGTTCGCCGAGCCCCCGGTCGTAGGAGTGCTGCCGACGCCGAAGTTCAGCGAGCGGATGGAGGCGACGCAACCGACCTGATCCCGCGGCCAGCGGTGGAGGCGACCCAGCCGATCGGCTGGGCGGGGCCTCAGCCGGGTGGCCGGGTGATCGGCTGATGGAGCGCGGGTCCAGGTCCGCCACGGTGGAAACACCAAGGCGGAAGGGATCGGCATGGACAACTCCGGGGTCGGCGCGGATACGCCAGGCGCGCGCCGAGGGTGCGGGACCGGGCGCAGTGGGCGCAGCAGCTGGGCGCGCCGAAGGTGGCGGGCTCGCGGGCGCGGTGGAACGAGACGGCGCGGGCGGCCAGGGGGTGGCCGGCGGGCTGTTGGGCGGTGCGGGGCCGGTCGGCGTCGGTTGTCCGGATGCGGTCGGCGGGCTCGCGGGTGGTGCGGGGCCGGGTGGTGTGGGCGGTCCGGGGGCGGCTGGCGTGCGCGTGGGCGTCGCGGGCACAGCAGGTGTGCGCGTCGAGGGTGGCGGGCTTGCGGGCAGTGAGCGGCCGGACGGTGTGGGCGGCCTGGGGGCGGCGGGCGGGCTGTCGGGCGGTGCGGGGCCGGACGGCGTCGGTTGTCCGGATGCGGCCGGCGGGCTCGCGGGCGGTTCAGGGCCGGGTGGTGTGGGTGGTCCTGGGGCGGCCGGAGTGCGCGCGTGGGTGCCGCGGGCGCGGCGAGTGTGCGCGTCGAGGGTGGCGGGCTTGCGGGCAGTGAGCGATCGGGCGGCGTGGACGGCCCAAGGGTGGCGGGCGGTGCAGAGCCAGGTGGCGTGGGAGGTCCGCAGGAGGCTGGCGAGCGCGCGGCTGGTGCGGGACTGCGTGGTGGTCGTGACGCGGGGGCGGCAAGCGAGCGCGCGGTTGGGCGGGACCCGGTGGCGTGGACACATTCCGGGCGGTCGGCGGTCGGCGGTCGGCGGTCGGCGGTCGGCGGGCGTGTGGTCGGGTGCGGGGCCAGGCGATGTGGGCGAGGGCGGGCGGCGAGTGAGTCGCAGGGCGCTGTTCGCCCGTGCTGGTGCGGCGGTTGCCGGCGGGTTGGTCCTGTTGGGGCATGCTGCTGCGGCGCCCGCCGGTTCGGCGCAAACGCGCCTGGTTCAGCGACCGGGCCGCGGCGGTCACCGAAGCGTTCCACCGCGGCCTGCTCGTCCCCAGGGAGCTCAGCCCTTGAGGAACGCCGCCGCCGCGTTCTGCGCGCTCGCCGACGACCCGCCCTTCTCGACGAGCACGGCGAACGCGACGTCGTTCTGGTAGCCCACGAACCAGCCGTGCTCGTCACCGCCGCCCGCCTCCGCGGTGCCGGTCTTGCCCGCGAGGCCGGGGATCCCGGCCAGCTGCTTCGCGGTCCCGGACGTCACGACCTCGCGCATCATCGCCCGCAACGGCGCCAGCACGCCGGCGGGCGGACCGGCCGCCACGTCGTTCGCCTCGGTCGGCTTGCCGCGCATCAACGTCGGCGTCGGTGCACGGCCGGACGCGACGGTCGCGGCGACCACGGCCATGCCGAACGGGCTCGCCATCACGTTGCCCTGCCCGAAGCTGTTCTCCACCTGCTGGTCACCGGTCGCGGCGGGCACCTTGCCGGTGTTCGTCTCCGCGCCGGGGATCGTCCAGTCGGCACCGAGGCCGAACCGCTTCGCCATGTCCGGCAGGGCGTTCGGCGGCAGCTTCGACCCCAGCTCGCCGAACGTCGTGTTGCAGGACAACGCGAACGCCGTGTGGAACGGCAGGCTGTCGTGCCCGAAGCCCGCGTTGCTGATCGTGCGGGTGCCGATGGTCGCCTTGGCCGGGCACGGCACGGCGGTGCCGGACTGCACCAGGCCCGCGTTCATCGCCGCCGCCGCTGTGATGATCTTCATCGTCGAGCCGGGAGCGTACCGGCCGACGAACGGGTTGGTGCCCGAGAGCGTCTTGTTCTGCGCCACGGCCAGGATCTCGCCGGTCGACGGCTGGATCGCGACGATCGCCGCGCCCTGCGGCACCGCGTCCACCGCGGCCTGGGCCGCCGCCTGCCTGCGCGCGTCGATGGTGACGGTGATCTTCTGACCGGCCTGCGGGTCCTTGCCGGCCAGCCTGGTGAACGTGCCGCCGGCGGTGATGCCGGCCTCCCAGCCGTCGACACCCGCCACGTCGCCGACCGTGCCGGTGATCGTCTTGTACAGGCCGTCCGGGATCGTGCCCTGCGTCAACGGGCTGCCGTCCCTGCCGAGCAGCGCGCCCTCCGCGATCGCCTTGCGGTAGGTCAGGGACGCGCCCTCGGTCAGCTGCGGGTGCACGATCGACGGCACCCAGTGGACCTTCCAGGCGCCTTCGACGCGGACCATCGGGATCTTCACGTCGTACGCCAGCGGCGTCGCGCTCGGCAGCGACCAGCTGACCGACGCGGTGAGCTCGGTCGTGGTGGCGTCGGCGGGCGGCGGTGCGCCCGCGGCGACGCTGGCCCGGAACCCCGACTGGGCCATGCCGGTCGCGGTCGCCTCCAGCGCCTTGGTCGCGGCCTCCGGCGCGTCGGTGAACACCGCGGCGCTGGCCGGTCCCGAGATCGCCCTGGTCAGGAACGACGACGCCACCTGCGCGGGCGTCTCGGCCGTCTTCGTGGGCAGGTCGTCAGCGACGACGACGTTCCTGCTGCCCGACCACAGGAACACGCCCCCCACGACGACGATGGCCGTCGTGGTGAGCGCGCCGCTGATCAGGATCCATCTGCGAGTCTTCTGTTCCACCGTTTCAAATCCCCCAGGTGAGTGCTTCCCCGGTGGGAGACTAACGGCGAACAGCTGACAGGCGACTGAGGATTTCTACCTATCCGCGCTACCTATCCGAGCTGCGGGACGCGGGTCTGGTAGTGGCGGAGCATGTCGGCGTTGGCCGCGTCGCCGCCCTCCACGTTCGCGCTGCGCCACAACGGCAGCCGCACACCCGACTCGGCCGCCTTGTCGTGCAGGCGCACCATCAGCAGGTTCCACAGGAACGTCGTCGCGACAGTGGAGATCGCCGCCGTCACCGGCGCCTCGACCGGGTAGGTGGAGTCGCCCGGCGGCACCAGGTTGTCCAGCACGACCGTCGCGACCTCGGCCAGCGTCACCCCGGCGCGGCGCGGGGCCTGCGCGCTCGACGCCACCGACGTCACGGCGACGACCGGGCAGCCCTTGCTCGCGGCCTCCTGTGCCAGCTCGACGGGGTAGTAGTTCACGCCCGAGGTCGAGAAGACGAACAGCACGTCGTGCGGTGCGATCCCGGACTCGCCGAGCACCTCGGCGGCCAGCCCCGACCGGCGTTCGGCGGACGTGCTGCTGATCGCGCCGTGCATCGGCAGCAGTTCGGGGTGGTAGATCGGGCGGACGCAGGCGAGGCCGCCCGCGCGGTAGAAGGTCTCGGCGACCGCCGCGAGCGAGTGCCCCGCGCCCGCGGTGAGGAGGATGCCGTCGGCCTGGACGGCGGCCAGCACGAGCTCGGCCACGTCGTCGAGAGCGGCCGCGTTGTGCTGCTCGACGCGCGTCAGGTGCGTGCGCACGAGGTTGCCGTAGTCGGACCCGGTCACGGTGTCGGTCGTCATGCGGGTCAGTAGTACCGGATTGCAGATGACCTCACCAGTAACCCGAGCACCACAAAGCTCGATACGCGCGATGACGGGACTTGTGCGGACGGGGGTGGGTTGGATCAGACGACACTTCTACTTCTGGGTGGTGCTGGTCGCCGTGTTCACGGCGGCGGGCGCCACGAACATCGCGCTGGCGATCACCTACTCCGAGCTGTGGCCCGTGTGGCTGGCGCTCGCACTGCTCGTCGTCGCGGTCGGCTGCGCGCGTGCGGCGGTCCACGCCCGGCCCTAGGACCGGTCCGGTCCGGTTTATGACAACGATGGACAGGTTGCCAGACACATCCGATGTCTTGGCTTGACTTCGACGCGCGCCCCGGACGAGTTTGGCAGGCGGGCGCTGCGAGTCGAAGGGGACACACCAGTGGTCGAAGCTGTTGGTCGACGGGGATTCATCGTGGGTACGGCGGCTGCCGCGGTAGCCGTGGGCGCACTTTCGGGAACGCGGGCGCACGCGGCGGCGCCGGAGGCCGTGGACGAGATCGACCCGATGATCGGGGCGGTGACGACCGGCGCGGACACCGCGTGCGGCAAGACGTTCCCCGGTCCGGTCACGCCGTTCGGCATGGTCCAACTGGGCCCCGACACCGTGAGCGGCGGGGACAACGGCAGCGGTTACTCCGCGGACATGACGACCATCGAGGGGTTCAGCTTCACGCACATGGGCGGCGTCGGCTGCTACGGCGACCTCGGCAACCTCCAGGTCATGCCGCAGACGGGCCCGCTGGTCACGGGTCGGGACGCGGCCAAGAGCCCGTTCGCCAAGTCGTCCGAGGTCGCGCGGGCGGGCTACTACGCCGTCACGCTCGACCGCTACCGCGTGCGGGCCGAGCTCACGGCCGCCGCCCGCGCGGGCATCCTGCGGTTCACGTTCCAGGACGCCGGCACGGGACGGATCAAGGTCGACCTGTCGCGGCGGGTCGGCTTCGACGGCACGCACTCGGTCGCGCAGCACCTGAAGCAGGTCGACGCGCACACCGTCGAGGGCTGGATGCGCTGCGACCGGCTCGGCGGCGGCTGGATCTGCGGCAACGGCCCCTACTACACCGTGCACTTCTCGCTGCAGTTCCAGCAGCCGATCCGCACGCTCGGCGTGTGGGAGGGCGACCGGGTCGACAACGACGTCCGCGAGTGGACGACCGTCGCCACCGACTCCGGCTTCTTCGTGGAGCTGCCGGTGCGCGCGGGCCAGCAGGTCCTGGTGAAGTCGGGCATCTCGTTCAGCTCGGTCGACGGCGCGCGGGCCAACCGCGAACGCGAGATCTCCGGCTGGGACTTCGACGGCACGGCCCGCGCCGCGAGGAAGAAGTGGGCCGACGCGATCGCGAAGGTCAGCGTCACCGGCGGCACCGCGGACCAGCGCACGATCTTCGCCACCGCGCTCTACCACACCATGATCGACCCGAGGGTGGTCAGCGACGTCAACTCGGGTGACCGGTACGGCCGCCGCACCATCTTCAGCGGCTGGGACGTCTTCCGCTCCGAGTTCCCCCTGCTGTCCATCATCGACGACCAGGTCGTCAGCGACCAGATCAACACCCTGATGGAGCTCACCCGCACCGGCGCAGTCCGAGGCCTCGCCAAGTGGGAACTGCTGGGCATCGACACGAACACGATGCTCGGCGACCCGGCCGTCAACGTCATCGCGGAGGCCGTGACCAAGGGCATCAAGGGCTTCGACGCCGAGGCCGCCTACAAGATGTGCCGCGACGTGGCACTGGGCCCGGCGGAACGCTCCAACCGCAACGACTTCGCCAACTGGCACAAGCTCGGCTACGCGGTCGAGACCAGCCTCTCCACCACCGTCGAGAACTCCTACTCCGACTTCGCGCTGGCCCGCATGGCCGAGAAGCTCGGCCACCGCGACGACGCCGCGAAGCTCCGCGCCACCGCCAAGAACTACCGCAACGTCTTCAACCACGACGTGGGCTGGTTCCGCGGCCGCAACGCCGACGGCTCGTGGATGGACGCGAACTCCGGCTGCATCGAGAGCAACCCCGAACAGCAGGGCTGGTTCGTCCCGCACGACGTCCCCGGCCTCATCGAACTGGCGGGCGGGCGGCAGAAGTTCATCGACCGCCTCAACGGCATCTTCGAGCGCACCCCGCCCGAGCAGATGATGAAGTGGAACGAGAACTACAACCACTCCAACGAACCCGTGCACCAGATGCCGTTCATGTTCACCTACGCCGGCGCCCCGTGGCTGACCCAGAAGTGGTCGCGCTACGTGTGCGACAACGCCTACCGCACCGGCCCGAACGGCCTGGCGGGCAACGACGACTGCGGCCAGATGTCGGCCTGGTACGTGTTCGCGGCGGCCGGTTTCTACCCCGTGTCACCGGTGTCCGGCGTCTACGTCCTCGGCAGCCCGATCTTCTCCTCCACTGCCTTCCGCACGTCGCGCAACCGCACCTTCACCATCAAGCGCGAAGGTGACGGCATCTACGTGCAGTCCGCGCAGCTCAACGGCCGCGGGCTCGACCGGGCGTGGATCACGCACGACGAGGTGATGTCCGGCGGCACGCTGACGATGCGGATGGGCGCGGAGCCGAACAAGGCGTGGGGCAGCGACCCGAAGAACGCCCCGCCCGCCTGATCAACCGCAGTCGTCAACGCAAGCTGACCACCGTCTAGGCCCGGCGCGCGCACTCAACCGGATAGCCGTCAACGCAAAGCCAGCCACCTACGAGTCCTGGCGTGGCGAAGCGGAGCGAGCCCGTACGGGCTGATTCCACTCCGGTCAGCGGTGCCACCCATCGCCACCCACGCGCTTCGGCAGGACCCGCGCGAGCACCCTCGCAACCGCAATCCAACCCCAGAACGCGACCAACCCCGCTGGAACGCGAACACCAACGGAACCGAACCCGCGCCCGCCTAAGCGAGCAGCGAGACCCCCAACGCCGACGCCGTGTGCAGCACCGAGTTGCGGTGGCGTTGGGCCACGGCCAGTCCCGCGTCCCGCAGCACCGAGGCGTGGGCACTGGCCGACGCGGCCGAGATCCCCAGCCGCCGCGCCAGTTCCGACGTCGTGCACCCGCCCGCGATCACCTCCAGCGCGGCGGCACGGGTCCGGCCGAGCAACGCCTCCAACGACCGCTTGCCCGCGCTCGTCACGTGCAGGTCGCGGGCGATCGGGTAGACGAGCACCGGCGTGCGGCTCTGGTCGCGCAGCATGATCGGCCGTTCCCAGCAGAAGTACGACGGCACGAGGACCAGGCCCTGGCCGCGCAACCACACGTCCCGATGAGGGAAGCGGGACTCGATCGACAGCACCGGCGGCGACCACGAGATCGTCGGGTGCAGGCCGGCGAGCATGCCCTCGCAGCCGCTGTCCAGAAAGGACCTGGCCCGCACCGCGCGGTCCGCGTCGACGACGGCGCGCACCTCGTCCCAGATCGGGGCGAGCGCGTGCCGGTGGTAGGCGCGCAACGCCTCGCCGAGCGAGTCCAGAGCGGCCACGTCGCCGTCGGCCAGCAGGTGGGTGCGCGGGTCTGGGCGTGGGCTGTCCAGCTGGCCCAGGTCCGCTCGCAGCGACTCGACCGGGGTGGACAGCACGGCGTCGATGCCCGCGTCGACCGCGCACGCGCCCGCCGTGGGCGTGAGGAAGTCGGGGGAGTATCCGACCGGGGGCGCGAGCTGCATCAGCCAGCGGGTGTCGTCGGGCAGGGTGGCCTTGACGGCCGCCCGCCACGTGCCGAACACGGGCGTGGCCGACCGCTGCCGCAGCACGTGCAGGCTCAGCAGGATCTCCCACATCGGGTCGGGGCCGGCGGCGACGCGCACCCTCGCCAGGTCCTCCGCCGTGAAGTGGACACGCAGCACGGCAAGCAGAGTGGCACAGCGACCCGGGACCTGTACCGGATTCGAGACGACTCATCCGAATGGTGCATATCGCCCACTCTGCGTGGGTCCTTGCGCGCGCAGAACCCGTTCTACCTGGCTTATTCGGGTCCGGCCGAATGTGGTGGCGACCCGGCGAACCCGACCGCCAAGCTTCGTGCCGAGCGCCGGGCAAGGGGACGGCGCCACCACTGAGGGGATCGCACTGATGAAGCTCGCGAAGTTCACCGGGGCCGTCGCGGCCGCCGGTGTCGCCATGACCATCCTGACCGCGCCCGTCGCGTTCGCCGCGCCCGGCGAGACCGTCATCCCGGCCGCCGCCGAGCTCGGCGTCCAGGGCGAAGGCGTGCTGCCGCACCAGTTCCAGGTGCAGAAGACCGGCTACTGGTGTTCCGCGGCCGCCGCCCGCATCGCGCTGACGGCGCGCGGCAAGTACGTCGAGCAGTCGACGCTGGCGTCGTTCATGAAGGTCACGACCGACGGCCTGCCCAACATCAAGAACCTCGAGAACGCGCTCGACCACTACACCGGCTCGACCTACTACCAGGTCAAGCAGTGGACGTCCGACTCGCAGCTGCTCACGAAGCTCAAGGCCGACGTCGTCTACAACGCGAACCGCGGCCACGCCGTCGTCATCAACGTCATCCGCCTCAACGGCCGCAGCTACTCCGGCGGCCACTACGCCACGATCGTCGGCTACCGCGCGGGCGGCAACGAGTTCGCCGTCGCCGACCCCGCCTACGCCGGCGGCGCGCTGCACTGGCTGAGCGCGTCCGGCGTGTCGTCGGGCATCAAGCTCCGCCGGTATGTCGCGTGAGGTCCTGAGGCCGATCGACGTCCACGCCGTCCGCCACGTCAGCGCACTCGACGAGGCGGACGGTGTGGGCTTTCAGGTAGTCCCGCGCGCCCTGGTCGCCCGCCGCCGACGCCATCACGCCCGCGAAGTGGTCCGAGCCGATCAGCACCGGATGCCCGATCTCGCCGTCATAAGTGGCACGGGCGAGCGCCTTCGGTTCGGCGAGCGCCGTCAACCGGTGCAGCGCCTCGACCGTCACGCCCGGTGTGTCCACGGGCAGCACGAGCACCGCGTCCGCCAGGCCGACGGCACGCAGGCCGGTGCGCAACGACGAGCCCATGCCGCTGGACCAGTCAGGGTTGTCGACCACGGTCACACCGGACAGCTCGGCACGTTCGCGCACGTCAGCGGCCTGCGCGCCGAGCACGACGACGACCGGGTCGCAGCCGGCCGCTCTCAGCAGGCCGGCGGCCGAGTCCACGAAGAGCTTGCCGTGCAACGACACGAGCGCCTTCGGAGTGCCGAACCGGCGGCCGGCCCCCGCGGCGAGCAGCAGACCGGCCACGCGCATGGAGCTGAATCTAGTTGAGGTTCTCCAAGATCAGGGAGGAAGCCGCCTCCGGGATCTCCTCGGGGATCCAGTGGCTCACGTCCTCGACCATCTCGAACCGGTACGGCCCGGTGCACCACTTCTCGGTCTCGAACGCCGCGACCGACCCGAACGCCACGTCCTCGGTGCTCCACACGTACATCGTCTTCACGCTGATCTTGTCCGCGGCGCCGTCCGGCCGCCCGGCGCGGTACCAGTTCAGCGCCGCCGTCAGCGCGCCCGGTTCGGACAGCCGCTGCACGTACTCCTCCACGTGCGAGGGCCGGACCCGCCACTCGAACATCTGCTTGAGGGCGTGCGCGTTGTTGTCGAGCATGCGCTTCTCGGTGCTGCGCTCCCGCCAGTCGCGCATGTACTGCGACCGCATCGCCTGCTCCTCGTCGGTCTGCAGGGCGGTCCTCAACGCGCCGGGGTGCGGCGTCGAGAACACGGTCAGCGTGCGCAGCCGCTCGGGGTGCTCGATCGCGGTCCACCACGCGACGGCGCCGCCCCAGTCGTGCCCGACCAGGTCGAACGTGGTCCAGCCCAGCGCGTCGGCCATCGCGAGCACGTCGCCGACCAGGTGCGTCACCGAGTACTCCGACACCTGCTCCGGGCGCACGCCGGGGGAGTAGCCGCGCTGGTCGGGGGCGATAGCGCGGAAGCCGTTCACGCCGAGCACCGCGACCTGGTGCTCCCACTCGAGCGCGGCCTCGGGGAACCCGTGCAGCAGCAGCACCGGGCGGCCGTCCTCCGGGCCGGACGCGATGGCGTCGAAGGAGCCTGCCTCGGTCTCGATGCTGATGTGCTCGATCACAGGCCCGACACTACTGGTGTGAGCTGGCTCTCAACGGCCGAGCCGAAGGGCGTGGCCTCCCGAACATCAAGTGTGCATCCGCATGTAGACGTCGCGAAACCGCGGGGCGGTACGAATGCAGTCGTGCTCGTGCTGCACGGTGGCCGCGAACACGGCCTGGAACCCGTCCGGCGGCACAACCTCGCCTACCTGAGGATGGTGCCGCTGGCCAGGGCGTTGCGCGCGCCCGGAGTCGAGGTGTGGACCCTGCGCTACCGGGTGCGCGGCTGGAACGCGCCGAGCCTCGACCCCGTCAAGGACGCGCGGTGGGCGCTCGACCGGATCAGCGAACTGCACCCCGGCGTGCCCGTAGTGCTCGTGGGGCACTCCATGGGCGGACGGACCGCACTGCGCGTGGCCGGCCATCCGAGCGTGGTCGCGGTGTGCGCGCTAGCGCCGTGGTTGGTGCCCGGCGAGCCGTACGAGCAGTTGAGGGGCAAGGCGCTGTTGATCGCGCACGGCGACCAGGAGCGGATGACGGACCCGGCCAAGTCGCTCGACTTCGCGCGGCAGGCCAAGACCGTCACGGACCGGGTGGCGCGGTTCAGCGTCGTCGGTGACGGGCACGCGATGCTCAAACGGGCCAGGGACTGGACGCGTCTGGTCGTAGCTTTCGTCCACGGTGAGCTGGGGCTCGAACCGGTGGCGCCCGACATCGCGAATGCCATGCGGGAGGCCTCGCCGCGGGGCCTCGACGTGCCGTTGGGAGGCTCGCGTGGCTGAGGTCGCCGTCATCGGAGCAGGGGTTGCCGGGCTCACGGCCGCATACGTGTTGCAACGCAGGCACGACGTGACGCTGTTCGAGGCCGACGACCGGCTCGGCGGGCACGCGCACACGCACGACATCGACGGTGTCGCCGTCGACTCCGGGTTCATCGTCCACAACGAACGCACGTACCCGAACCTGCTGCGGCTCTTCCGCGAGCTCGGCGTGTCCACTCAGGACTCCGAGATGTCGATGAGCGTGCGGTGCGACGGCTGCGGGCTGGAGTACGCGGGCGCGAAGAAGCTGCCGGGGCTGTTCGCGCGGACCGGCAACCTGACCAACGGCCGCTACCTGCGGATGCTCGCCGAGGTCACCCGGTTCTACAAGCACGCCCAGCGCGTCCTCGACCACGAGGAGGCGCACGACGTCACGCTCGGGGCGTTCCTCGCGATCGGCGGCTACTCCCGCTACTTCGTCGACCACTTCATCATTCCGCTGGTCAGCGCCGTGTGGTCGTCCGGCGCGGCGCTGAGCATGAAGTACCCGGCGTGGTACCTGTTCGAGTTCCTCGCGAACCACGGAATGCTCGCCATCGGCGGCACGCCGCAGTGGAAGACCGTCGTCGGCGGCTCGCGCACGTACGTCGAACGCGCTGTGCAGGGCCTTAACGCCGTGCACGTCGGCACGCCCGTGCGAGCCGTGACGCGCAACGGCCGTGGCGTCGAGATCCGCGACGAGAACAACGTCCTGCACACGGCGGACCACGTCGTCATCGCCACGCACCCGGACCAGGCACTCGGGCTGCTCGCCGACCCGACGCGCGAGGAGAAGGAGGTGCTCGGCGCGTTCCAGTACTCGCGCAACGAGACGTGGCTGCACACCGACGCCTCCATCCTGCCGCGCACGGCCGGCGCGCGGGCGTCGTGGAACCTCTACAAGCGGGCCTGCCGCGAGGCGAGCGACCAGGTGCTCGTCAGCTACCACATGAACCGGCTGATGCGGCTCGGCGGCTCGCGCGACTTCGTCGTCACGCTCAACCCGCACGACGTGAACCCGGACCGCGTGCTCGCGAAGATGGTCTACGAGCACCCGATCTACACGCCGGACTCCGTTGCGGCGCAACGACGCCTGCCCGAGATCAACACCGGCACGACCGCCTACGCCGGCGCGTACCACGGGTGGGGCTTCCACGAGGACGGCTGCGCGTCCGGCGTGCGCGCGGCCCGGCACTTCGGGGTCGACTGGTGATCTACGACGTACTCATCACCCACCAGCGCCGCGAGCTGATCGACCGGTCGTTCAGCCACCGCGCGTACATGTGGCTGGTGGACCTGGACGGGTTGCCGAGCCTGCCGTGGTGGGCGCGGCCGTTCGCGAAGTTCGAAGCCCGCGACCACCTCGGGTCGCCGGACCGGACCATCCGCGAGAACCTCGACGAGTGGCTGGCCGAGCGCGACATCGACCTCGGCGGCGGGCAGGTCCTGATGCTCGCCAACGCCCGTGTGCTCGGTTACGTCTTCAACCCGCTGTCCGTGTACTGGTGCCATGACGCGTCCGGTGAGCTCGTGTGTGTGGTCGCGGAAGTGCACAACACGTACGGCGGACGGCATTGCTATCTGCTGCGCACCGACGAACACGGCCGTGCGTCGGTGGACAAGGAGTTCTACGTGTCGCCGTTCCTGCAGGTCGACGGCCACTACGTGATGAAGATGCCCAAACCGGGAACCCAGCTGTCCGTGACCATCGCGTTGCGGCAGAACGGGAAGACCACCTTCAGCGCGACGATGAAGGGCGAACGCAGTTCGGGTCTGCGGATGCTCTTCAGACGGCCGCTCATGCCCCAGCGCGTGTCAGCGTTGATCCGCCGCCACGGAATCGCGCTCTACCTGAGGCGAGTCCCGATCATCCCCAGGAGTGATGGATGAGCACGTTGTCCCTGCCCCGTCCCGGCCAGGGCATCTGGCCAGGGCTCTTCACCGCGCCGCGCTCACCCCTGCGCGCGCGGATCGCCGAGTCGTTGTTCCGCAACGCCGTGCGCTCGCTGCCCGTGACCGTCGAGCTGCCGGACGGCCGCCGGTGGGGCGCGGGCGGTCCGGTCATGCGGCTGGTGCGGCCCGCGGCGTTCTTCCACCGGCTCGGCGCCGACGCCAAGATCGGCTTCGGTGAGGCGTACATGGTGGGCGACTGGGACGCCGAGGACCTCGCGGGCGTGCTCGCGGCGTTCGCGGCCCGGCTCTCCACCCTCATCCCGCCCGGCCTGCAGCGGATGCGGCGGTGGGCGGAGCGGCGGCAGACCGAGGTCAACGACGTCGCGGGCTCCCGGCAGAACATCCACCGGCACTACGACCTGTCGAACGAGCTGTTCGGGGTGTTCCTCGACGAGACGATGACGTACTCGTCAGCGCTCTTCGAAGGCTCGGACGTGGACCTGCGCACGGCCCAGCTGCGCAAGATCGACGGTGTGCTCGACTACGCCGGAGTCCGCGACGGCTCCCGAGTGCTGGAGATCGGCACCGGCTGGGGTGCGCTCGCGATCCGGGCCGCCCAGCGGGGTGCCACCGTCACGTCGCTGACCATCTCCGCCGAGCAGCGGAAGCTGGCGCTGGACCGGGTGAGGGACGCGGGTCTCCACGATCGGGTGACGGTCGAGCTGCGCGACTACCGCGAGGAGCACGGCCGGTACGACGCCGTCGTCAGCGTCGAGATGATCGAGGCGGTCGGTGCCGAGTACTGGCCCGAGTACTTCTCGATGCTCGACCGCGTGCTCGCCCCCGGCGGCCGCGTCGGCCTCCAGGCGATCACCATGCCGCACGACCGCATGATCGCGAGCAAGGCCAGCTACACCTGGATCCACAAGTACATCTTCCCCGGCGGGCTCATCCCGTCGGTGCGGTCGATCGAGGAGTCGGTGCGCGACCACACCCGGCTCGAGATCGTCGAGTCGCGGTCGTTCGGCCTCGACTACGCCGAGACCCTGCGGCGCTGGCGCGAGGAGTTCCTCACCCGTTGGGACGAGGTCAGCGACCTGGGCTTCGACGACACGTTCCGCCGGATGTGGGAGTTCTACCTCGCCTACTCGGAGGCCGGTTTCCGGGTCGGGTACCTGGGCGTTCAGCAATTCGGCATGGCCGAAAGACTGGGCCATTAGGACCACCTTCTGCCCCAAAAGGGTGCTGGTAACCCCACCCGACTGGACTTCGTGGTCCTCTTGGAAGCAGGCGGTATCAAACGGCTCGCTGCGGTCTCTTCTTCAGTGAAGCCCCTAGTGTCGCTGTAGTGGAGGAGGTCGCCGGGATGGTCATGCCCACAGCCGTGCGGTCCGGTGGCGGTGTCGCGGTCCTTGCTGTCAGTGAGGACACTGCGGTCTTCGACTCGCCAACCGTGCCCATGCGCCGTCGGGTGCCGCACCAGGCACCGGTCACCAACCAGTGGCTGGCCGAGGCCGAGTTCACCGACCTCGTCGACGCGGCCCTGGCCGGAGACAGACGGGCGACCGAGCACCTGCTCGGTCGCATCCAGCCGCTGATCGTGCGCTACTGCCGCGCCCGCGTCGGCGGCCGCGAGCGCACGCTGGTGTCGGCCGAGGACATCGCGCAGGAGGTCTGCGTGGCCGTCCTCGGCGCACTCTCGAAGTACCGCTACGAGCCGGGTTCGTTCCTGGCGTTCGTCTACGGCATCGCCGCGCACAAGGTGGCCGACGCTCGCCGTCGCGCCGTCCGCAACCGCGCCGAGGTCGTGCCGGAGCTCCCGGACTGCCCGTCGCTCGACGACGGCCCCGAGCAGCACGCGGTCAACGGCGAGATGCTGGCCCAGGTCACGCGCCTGCTGCACAAGCTGCCGTCCCGCCAGCGCGAGATCCTCGTGCTGCGGGTGGCCGTCGGCCTGTCCGCCGAGGAGGTCGCGCTGGCCGTCGCGTCCACCCCCGGTGCCGTGCGGGTGGCGCAGCACCGGGCGCTCAACCGGATGCGGGAGATGATCGCCGAGGAGGGCTGACCGCCTGGATGATCGCGGCGAGGTCTTGCGGGCAGGACAGGAACGGGGAGTGTCCTGCATCAAGACTCGCCTTCGCGGTCGCCCGCCGAGCCATCGCCTCCTGGGCGGCCGGCGGGATGGCGTTGTCGGCGGTCGCGATGACGTAGGTGCTCGGGGTGGTGTGCCAGGCCGCCTCGGTCACCTCTTCCAGGAACGCCTGCTTGCTCTGCGGGTGGAGCCTGTCCGCCGGCGGGTTCTCGACGCCGTTGAAGAAGACCGTCTCCGGCGTTTTCGCGTGGATGACGTCTTCTCTCATGTCCCACCACGGCGGCGGGGTGCCGCCGACCATCTTCATGAGCGAGTCGTTCACGTCCGGCATGAACGCGGCCACGTAGACGATGTGCCGGACGTCGGGGTGGGTCGCCTGGGTCGCCGGGATGCCGCCGTAGGAGTGGGCGACGATCACCGTCGGACCGCTGATCGCGTTCCGGATCGCTGCGGCGTCGTCGTGCATGCCGTGCCTGGGCGCGCTTTCCGGCGCCACGCTGGGCAGGTCGACCGCGTCGACTCGCCGGCCGTCGGATTCGAGGAGGGTGCGCAGCGGTTCCCAGCACCAGGAGCCGTGCCAGGCGCCGTGGACCAGCAGGATTGCGGGGCGTTCGGACATGTCCTCAGTGGACGCTCCCGGTCGCGTCGTGGCCAAGCGAGGGCTTCCGCTGAACGGAAGCAGCAGGGCTCGGAATCGATACCGACTGGCAGGTCCCCAGCGGTCCACTCACACGCCCGCCGGCATCAGCGTCAGCAGTGCGGCGGCACGTGCGCCCGCGATCACGCCCGGCAGCAGGTACGAGCCGGTCAGTGCGACGACCAGCAGCGGCATGGCGGACGTGGTGGTCGTCCCGAGCTGCGAGACGGCGCCTGCCCGGAGCAGCTGGAATTGCGCGTTTTTCCCGAGTGAGACCCCCATGCGCCGTTTCCAACGCATGATCACGGTCCGCGGGTGGCAAGGTTTACCCATGGCTGATCAGGACACCGCCTTCGACGTGCTGCTGACCGGCACCGTGTTCCTCGACATCATCTTCACCGGCCTGCCCCGCCCGCCGGCCCCCGGCACCGAGGTGTGGTCGGAGGGGCTCGGGTCGTGCCCCGGCGGCATCGCGAACCTCGCCGTGGCGTTGCGCAGGCTCGAGCTGAGGACGGCCCTCGCGGCCGCGTTCGGGGAGGACGCGTACGGCGACTTCTGCTGGGACGTGCTCGCGGACCAGGAGGGCGTCGACCTCTCCTACTGCCGCCGCTTCTACGGGTGGCATTCGCCCGTGACGGTCAGCATGGCGATGGAGCACGACCGCAGCATGGTCACGCACGGGCACAAGGCACCCGTCGCGGCCGATGACCTCTTCGCGCCGCCGCCGTCGGCCAAAGCGTGTTTTGTGCACATTCAGGCAGAAGACGAACAATGGGTGCGCACGGCCAAGAAGAACGGTGCGAAGCTCTTCGCCGACATCGGCTGGGACCGCACCGGCGCGTGGTCGCCGGAACTGCTCCGCCGGCTCGACGGATATGACGTGTTCCTCCCGAACCACGTCGAGGCGCAGGGCTACACCCGCACCGACACCCCGGAGGCCGCCGCGCGCCGGCTCGCCGAGCACGTGCCCGTGGTGGTCGTCACACGCGGAGGCGGAGGAGCGGTCGCCGTCGACAGCGCGACCGGCGAATGCGTGGACGTGCCGGGCCTCAACGTCGCCCCGCTCGACGCGACCGGCGCCGGTGACGTGTTTGGCGCCGGGTTCGTGATGGGCACTCTGGCCGGGTGGCCGCTCGAACACCGGGTGCGGTTCGCGAACCTGTGCGCCGCGCTGTCCGTGCAGCACTTCGGGGGTTCCCTGTCGGCCCCCGGCTGGGGAGACATCGCCGTGTGGTGGCGAACGGTGAGCAGGCGGCCGGACGAAGAGCTGTCGCGGTACGGGTTCCTCGACGACCTGCTGCCCGATCACACGGGCGTCGAGGTGCGGAGGGCCAGTCCGACGATCGGTCTGCGGCTACTCCGGTAGGTTGAAAACAGTCGATCAGCGGACGCAACCTAACCGGTCTCCCGCGCGACTTAATACGTAGAGAGTCTCTGGGGATGTGCTCGGAAGGAGTTGCGGGTTGTTCGCCGCACGCGCGTCAGGCTTGGTCAAGTTGTTGGGGTTGTGCCTGACGGCGGGTGTGCTCCTCGCCGCGATGGTGTTCCCGTTCGTCGGAGGTCTCGGGCTCGCGTCCAACCGCGCGGCCGACACGGTCGACCAGACGTCCGGTGACCTGGCGAAGGGCGAGCTGCCGCTCGTCACCACCATTCAGGACATGAACGGCGACGCGATCGCCTACCTGTACGACCAGTACCGCATTCCGCTGGAGTCCAAGGACATCTCGGACACCATGAAGCTCGCGATCCTGGCCATTGAGGACAAACGGTTCTACGAGCACCAGGGCGTCGACTGGCAGGGCATCGCCCGTGCCGCCGCCAAGGCCGGTGTGGACGGTGGGGCGACGCAGGGCGCGTCGACGCTCACCCAGCAGTACGTGAAGAACTACATGGCGTTCGTGCTCGGCGCCGACAACGAGCAGGAGGCCTGGGAGAAGGCCACCGAGGCCACGATCGGCCGCAAGATGCGCGAGGCGCGCGTCGCGTTGCAGCTCGAGCAGCAGATGACCAAGGAAGAGATCCTCACCGG
Organism: Lentzea sp. CA-135723; assembly: GCF_050936595.1. NCBI lineage: Bacteria > Bacillati > Actinomycetota > Actinomycetes > Pseudonocardiales > Pseudonocardiaceae > Lentzea > Lentzea sp. CA-135723. Next base: position 1,236,321 of record NZ_JBNJMK010000002.1, read on the forward strand.
CTACCTGAACATCGTGCCGCTGGGCAACCAGACGTACGGCGTCGGCGCGGCCGCGAAGGCGTACTTCAACACCACGGCGGACAAGCTGACGGTGCCGCAGGCCGCGTTGCTCGCCGCGATCGCGAACCGCCCGTCGTCGCTCAACCCCGGCACGGCGCAGGACAAGGCGCTGGAACGCCGCAACATCGTGATCGACAAGATGCGCGAGAACGGCGCGTTCGGCGCGGACGAGACCGAGGCCAAGAAGAAGGCCGACGAGTACAAGGGCCAGCCGCTGGGCGTCGTCCCGGACCTGCAGATCCTGCCGAAGGGCTGCGTCGGTGCCGGTGACGGACCGATCTACGGCTTCTTCTGCTCGTACCTGCTCGACTACCTGCGTGACGCGGGCATCACCGACAAGCAGCTGCAGCGCGGCGGGCTCACGATCAAGACGACGTTGGACCCGAAGGCCACCAAGGCGGCCAAGGACGCGGCCGAGCAGCAGGTCAGCAAGACCCAGGACGGCGTCTCGAACGTCATCTCGATCGTCCAGCCGGGCAGCGACAAGCACCGCGTGCGCGCGCTGGCCGCCTCCCGCGACTTCGGCAACAACGCCGAACTCGGCCAGGTGGCGCGTCCCGTGCCCGCCGAGGTGCTGCCGTTCGGTCCCGGCTCGGTGAACAAGGTCTTCACCGCCGCCGCGGCGATGCAGCGCAACATCACCGGCATCGACCGCAAGATCAAGGTGCCGAAGACGTACGCGTCGAAGGTCTACCCGAACGGCGGTTCGGCCTGGCAGGTGAAGAACGCGGGCAACTACGCCGAGGAGATGACGCTGACCCAGGCGCTGGCGCAGTCGCCGAACACGGGCTTCGTGATCCTGCAGGAGCAGGCGGGTCTGAACAACGTGGTCGACATGGCCTACAAGCTCGGCATGCGCGAGACGCTGTCCAAGGTCAACCGCGGCGGCGAGCCGTTGAAGTCCGACGGCTCGAACGGTCCCTCGCAGGGTGACTGGACGAAGCAGAACAACGCGGGCTCCTACACCCTCGGCCCCGGCGCGACCAGCGTCCTGGAGCTGGCGAACGTGGCCGCCACGATCGTCTCCAGCGGCACCTGGTGCCCGCCCACCCCGGTGGAGCAGGTCCTCGACCGCTACGGCAAGCCGATCCCGCTGAAGGAAGCCCCCTGCGAGCAGGCGGTCGAGCCCGCTCTCGCCGACTCCCTCGCCCAGGGCATGTCGCACGACATCACCGCGGGCGGCACGGCGGCGGGCGCGGCCGCGGGCGCGGGCTGGAACCGCCCGGCCATCGGCAAGACCGGTACGACCGAGGAGAGCAAGTCGGTGGCCTTCCTGGCCGCGACCCCGCAGTACGCGGGCGCCGTGATGACCTACGCGGACGGCAACAACCCGCAGGTCATCTGCGGCGACCCGATCCGCCTCTGCCCGAACAGCCGCAACGGCATCTTCGGCGGCCAGGGCGCCGCACCGACCTGGTTCAACGCCATGAAGGTGATCCACGAAGGCCTGCCCGTGGAACAGCTGAAGCCGGCAGCGGCCAAGTACAAGTAACCGCACCCGCACGGCCGAAGGGCCGCCGAACGCCACCAGGCGTCCGGCGGCCCTTTCGCTTTGCGGAGGGGGAGGCCGCCCCACACGACCTGGCCACCCGAAGTAACCACAACAAGCACCCCACCAGTCACCCCAGCCCCGGCAGACCTTTCACGATAAAGCGACTGACCAGTACAAACGCCGTCACGGGCATTGGTCCAAAGTCCGTTATCAAGCCGCGGCACGAGCCGGTCACTCAAAGTGACAAGCAGTGGGCCTAATCACCTGAACCCCCAGTTGGCTTGCCCGGCGCGGTGACGCGAGGTTACGTTCTGCGCCGCATGTCACGGTTCGATAACCGCAAGGACACGGATCCGCCCCCGAAGCGGTCCAGTCCACCACCGGGCCCCCGAAGCCCGCAGCCAGGCCCCCCGACGCCCGGCGAAGCGCGGTCAGCGAACTTCCCCGAGTGCATGGAGGCAGGTTTGGCACGGCATCGTCGTGCGAAGGGTCAGCTGGTGGACGTTCTCGCCAGAGTCGACCTGGACCGCAAGAAGGCCGTAGCGGCGGTCGTCGCCGCGGGCGCCCTCGCCGGCGCCGGGTTCGCCCAGGCGACCACCAGCGTCACCCCGATGGACCGCATCGTCCCCGTCGCGGCCACGAAGAACCTCGCTGCGGCGATGACCGGCCAGCAGCAGGACCAGGGCCCGCAGACGGTGCACTCCGTCGACACCGGCTCCGAGACGCGGAAGCTGCTGCAGGCCGAGCAGATCCAGGCGCAGTTCCACGTCAAGGAAGCGCTCAAGGGCGCTGAGACCTCGTACGTGAAGCGCGTCGAGGCCGAGAAGGCCGAGGCGGCGCGCAAGGCCGCCGAGGAGGAAGCCAAGCGGCCCAAGTGCGTGCGGCCCGCGCAGGGCTCGTTCACGTCCGGGTTCGGCGCGCGGTGGGGTACGAGCCACAACGGCATCGACATCGCGAACGCCATCGGCACGCCGATCGTCGCCGTCATGGACGGCACCGTCGTCGAGGCCGGGCCCGCGTCCGGCTTCGGGCTGTGGGTGCGGGTTCAGCACGCCGACGGCACGATCACGGTCTACGGCCACATGAACACCATCGACGTGCCGCAGGGCGCGCAGGTGAAGGCCGGGCAGCAGATCGCGACGATCGGCAACCGCGGCCAGTCGACCGGGCCGCACGTGCACTTCGAGGTGTGGGCGCAGGGCGGGCAGAAGATCAACCCGCTGCCCTGGCTGGCCGAGCGCGGCGTGAGTCTGTAAAACGCCGACACGATCACGAAAAGTGCGAATACTCTCCGAAGACGCCGCCGGGCATGAGGCTCGGCGGCGTCGAGACCGGAGTCGCGCCAGTGATCTACCGCAGCCCCCTGCCGGCGGTGGCAATTCCTGACCGCACTGTTCCCGAGCACGTGCTGGAACACGCACGGCACAACGACAAACTCGCGCTCGTCGACGTCGTCACCGGCGAGTCGCTCACCTACGCCCAGTTGGCCCATCAGGTCCGCAGAACGGCTAAAGGCCTTGTCCGCCAAGGCGTCAGGCCCGGCGACACGGTCGCGCTCGTCAGCCCGAACCGGCCTCGGTTCGCCATCGGGCTGCACGCGATCATGGCCGCGGGCGCGACGGCCGCGCTCATCAACCCGATGCTGACGCCGCCGGAAGTCCTGCGGCTCAAGGAACTCGCCGGGGTCACCAGCACGCTCGACCTCGACGACCTCCCCGAGGGCGACGTCGATTCGCTCCCACCGGGAAACCCCGACGCCACGGCCGTAGTGCTCTTCTCCAGTGGCACAACGGGTCTGACGAAAGCCGTCAAGCTGAGCCACCGGGCGCTCGTCGCGAACCTGGAGCAGCACCGGCCGGGCTGGCGCATCGACGCCACCGACGTGCTCGCCGCGAACCTGCCGTTCTTCCACGTCTACGGCTTCGCGATCATCCTCAACTCCGGGCTGCTCGGCGGCGCCACGGTCGTCACCATGCCGCGCAGCGACACGAGGACGTACCTGCAACGGCTGGCGGATCACCGTGTCACCCGGGCGTTCCTGGTGCCGCCGCTCGCCGCCGCCATCGCCGATCACGACGAACCGGTGCCGGAGCTCAACCTCAAGCTCGTCCTCTGCGGCGCCGCCCCGCTGGACGACGACGTCCGCGAACGGGCGGAGCGCAAGCTCGGAGCGCCACTGCGCCAGGGCTACGGACTCACGGAAGCCGGTGGCACGCACCAGACATTCGACGGTGACGTGGAATCCGACCCGGCGAGCGTCGGCGTGCTCTGTCCCGGTACCGAGGCGCGGATCGTCGAGCCCGGCACCACAACGGACGCAGGCGAGGGCGAGATGCTGATCCGCGGCCCGCAGGTCATGGACGGCTACCTGAACGACGAGCAGGCGACGGCCGAGGCGTTCGTGGACGGCTGGTTGCGCACCGGTGATCTGGTGCGAGTCCACAACGGCCGGTTCCACGTCGTGGACCGCATCAAGGAAATGATCAAGTACAAGGGTTACCAGGTCGCGCCCGCGGAGCTGGAGGCGGTGCTGCGACGGCATCCCGAGGTGCGGGACGCGGCCGTGATCGGTGCGCCCGATCGGGTTAACGGCGAGATCCCGAAGGCCTTCGTGGTCACGGAAGGCGATGTCACGGCGGAAGAGCTGATGACCTACGTCGCGGCGGAGGTGGCGTCCTACAAGAAGATCCGCCAGGTTGAGTTCGTGCGAGAGATACCGAGATCCGTGTCGGGCAAGATCCTTCGTCGCGTGCTCAAGAACCCGGAGCGGTGAGGGGTCCCGCACGGGTGGCGCCGAGGAGCCGGGCGGGCCGTTCCGCGAGCTCCTTGGCGCGCAAGGACATCGAGGTGGGCCAGATCTCACTGCGCCACCGGTGGTTCACCCCGGTGGAGCAGTCCGCCGATCTTTTGGGCCGAATCGTGAGCGGAGAGTTCGATCACCTCTCCGGTGGCTTGATCACGCCCGCGAACGGCTGGGAGATTTTTCCTCACCCACTGCGTGCATAAGGCCCTTCCTCTCCGACCGGTCAACGGGGATCGTCGCGAGTGGCTCCCCCAACCTCCAGGAGGCGTCGTGCCTGTCGGAACTTCCTCTGCTGCCTTGACTCTGGCGGTACACCTCGAACCCTCCCACCTCGAACTGGCCCGCGATCCGCTGCACGTCGAAATTCCGGCACAGGTGCGCGAGCGGGTCGCGCGCTGCCACGAGTTCGTGCTCGACGTCAGCACGTCCGGACGCTCCATCTACGGTGTCACAACGGGTTTCGGCCCGATGGTCGAGTTCGAGGGCCGCGCGGACGGCGCCGGGCAGAGCGACAACACCATCCTGCACCACATCGTCGGTCACGGTGAGCTGCTGCCGCCCGCCGTCGTGAGAGCCGCCGTCCTCGCGCGGCTCTTCTCGTTGGGACAAGGGCGATCCGGAGTGTCCGAGCAGGTCATGGACTCGCTGACTGCCATGCTGGACACCGCTTTCGCCCCAGCAGTACCACGTTTGGGGTCAGTCGGTGCGAGCGGTGATCTACAACCACTGGCCTATGTGGCCCATGCGTTGCGCGGCAACGGAAATGCTTTCTTCCAAAACGAGATCATGCCCGCCGGGGAAGCGCTCACACGGGCGGGGCTCCGGAAGCTCGTCCTCGACGGCCGCGACGCGCTCGCGTTGGTCAACGGCGTCTCGGTCACGGCGGCGGCTCTCGGACTCGCTGTCGCGCAGGCGGTTCGCGCGCGGAGGACCGCGGAGTTGTTGTCCGCCTTGATGACGGACGTGCTCGGCTGCGGCACCGAGTTCACGTCGGTTGGACTACTGGCCGCGTTCGGGCATCCGGACGTCGCTGAAACGGGTGCGTCCATCAGGTCATGGCTTGCGGGCAGCACACCGTCGGGAAACCGTCCGCTGCAAGAGCCTTACAGCATTCGCTGCACCCCTCAGCTGATCGGTGCGGCCGGCACCGGTGTGCGGCATGCGGGTGACGTCGTGCGCCGCGATCTCAACGGCGTGAGCGACAACCCGCTGTTCTTCCCGGAGACCGGTGAGGTCGTGCACGGCGGCAACTTCTTCGGCCAGCCCGCCGCCTTCGCCGCCGACCAGCTCAACGTCGCCCTCGTGCAGTTGGGCAACCTGGCCGAACGCCAGCTCGACCTGCTGGTGGATCCCCACCGCACCAACGGGTTGCCGCCGATGCTCAGCCCGGAGCCCGGCCGCCACCACGCCGTGCAGGGCATCCAGCTGTGCACCACCGCCACGGTCGCCGCCATGCGCAGGGCGGCAGCGCCCGCGGCGGCCCAGAGCCTGCCGACCAACCTGCACAACCAGGACGTCGTCCCGTTCGGCACGCAGGCCGCGCTCACCGCTCTCGATCAGTCCAAGTTGTTGCGTTACCTCCACGCGGGACTCGCCGTCGGACTGCGCCAGGCCGTCCACGTCGGCGCGCGCCACCCGCGGGCTCCCCGGCTCGCCGCGGTTTTCGAAACGTTGGCCGAAGTGGTGCCGCCCATCGTGGAGGACCGGCCCCTCGACACGACGCTGGCCGCGGTGGCGGACGTCCTCGACGAACTCGTGTCCGAAGTGGAGGGTGAGCGATGAGTGCTCCCGTCTGTCTCCCCACCTGGGGTCACACCTGGGTGGATCTCCCCGTGCTGCGGCTGCCGATGCCGGACGTGGACCTGATCAGCTGCGAGAGCGAGTGCTTCCGCACCCCGATCGCCATCACCGCCCCGGAGGACCCGGTCGAGCGGGCCGTGCACCGGTGGTTTCTCGGCCACCAGGGCGCTTTCGTGGTCTGGAAGTTTCTTTCGGATTCACTCGATCGGTTGATACGCGAGCCGGATTCGCGGTCAGTGGGCCTCGCTGCGCTTGGATACGACGCGTACTCGGTGATGCTCGCCTATTCGGGCAGTTGTTCCCGTGAGGTGTACGAGGACGTCATCCGGCCGATGATGGTGACGTTCGACCCGGCGTTCAGCGGGCGGTGGGCGCGTGACTACGAGCCTCTGCCCGGGAAGTTGCGCCGGGCCCGCACCGCACTGGGGCCCGCGGCGGCCGAACCGCTCTTCTCCGCGAGCAAGGCGAACCAGATGGCGCACATCGAGGTCATGCGCAGACTCGTGCCGGACGGCCCGTCGCTGCTGCGGGAGTCGGGGCGGGCGCGCATGTCCACCACCGACGCCGAGCGCGCGAGGTTCGACGAGTTCTTCCTGGTCAGCCGAGAGAACGTGTGCGACAGCCGCTATCGCGCACATCGGACCGCGATTCTGTCCGCGATCGGTCAGGACCTGGTGAAACACCCGCTGAGCCCCGAGTGCGGAGAGACACTCAGGACGTTCACCACCCGACTATGAGAGAAGGCCGCGCGTGAACGACTTCAAGACCGTGGTCATGACCCCGCAGATCTACCGCTACGTGCGTGAACAGGCAGGTCAGCCGACCGCCGTGCAGGAGAAGCTGATCGCCCGCACGGCCGAGCTCGGCGACTCGGCGGAGATGCAGATCCCGCACGAGCAGGCGGTGCTGCTGTCGCTGCTGGTCAAGCTCACCGGAGCGCAGACCGTGGTCGAGGTCGGCACCTACACCGGGTACTCCACGCTGGCGTTCGCGCAGGCACTCCCGCCGTCCGGCAAGGTCATCACCTGCGACCTCTCGGCCGAGTGGACGGCCGTCGCCGAGGAGGCGTGGCAGGCGGCCGGCGTGCGGGACAAGATCGACCTGCGGATCGGCGCGGCCGCCCAGACCCTGGCAGAGCTGCCCGAGGAACCGGTCGTCGACCTGGTGTTCATCGACGCGGACAAGGTCGGGTACGTGCACTACTGGGAACTGCTGGTGCCCCGCGTGCGGCAGGGCGGACTGCTGCTCGCCGACAACACCCTCTACTACGGCGAGGCGGCCGACGAGCAGCCGGAGGGCAACGCCGCCGCGATCGACGCCTTCAACAGGTTCGTGCGCACCGACTCGCGCGTCGAGTCGGTGCTGGTGCCGATCGCGGACGGCCTCACCATGGCCCGCAAGAAGTGAGGTCGCCAGGCGCGAGGTTGTGAGCATACCGACCGGTCGGTAGGGTGGCGTTCACTTCGCTGACCGGGAGGCGTTTCATGGCTCGTTGGGGTATCACGCTGCCGTTGATCGGTGTGCCGGTGCTGGAGCACCGCGCGCTGGTGTCCGAGCTCGCCGGGCTCGGCTACACGGACGTGTGGTCGGCCGAGACGACCGGCACCGACGCGTTCACGCCGCTCGCCCTGGCCGCGCAGTGGTCGGACGAGCTGCGCTTCGGCCCGGCGATCGCCCCCGTCTACACGCGCGGGCCCGCCACCCTGGCGATGACCGCCGCGACGCTCGCCGAGGTGACCGGCGGGCGGTTCGTGCTGGGCATCGGCTCGTCCTCGCCCGCGATCGTGCAGCGCTGGAACGCGATCCCGTTCGAGGAGCCGTTCAAGCGCACCCGCGACACGCTGCGGTTCCTCAAGGCCGCGCTGGCGGGGGAGAAGGTCAGCGTCGACTACGACACGTTCTCGGTGAAGGGCTTCAAGCTGGAGCGCCCGCCGGCCGAGCGGGTGCCGATCATGCTCGCCGCGTTGCGCCCGAACATGCTGCGCCTGGCCGGACGTGAGGCCGACGGCGCGATCACGAACTGGCTCGCCGCCACCGACGTGGCCCAGGTGCGCGCCGAACTGGGTGACGCGGAGCTCGCGGCCCGGATCTTCGTCTGCCCGACCGAGGACGCCGACGCCGCGCGGGCGTTGGGGCGCATGCTGATCAGCACCTACCTGACCGTGCCCGCGTACGCGGCGTTCCACGACTGGCTGGGCCGCGGCGACGCGCTGCGCCCGATGCGCGAGGCGTGGGCGGCGGGCGACCGCAAGGCCGCGTCGAAGGCCATCCCGGACGAGGTCGTGGACGCCCTCGTCGTGCACGGTTCCCTCGACCAGTGCCGCGCGCGCGTGGCCGAGTACCAGACGGCCGGCGTCGACACCCCGATCATCGCGCTCCTCCCGACCGGCGGCGACCAGGTCGAGCAGGTGCGCGCACTGGCACCCCAGAGGTAACCCCGTGCCCAGCGCGACCGAGCAGAAGATCATCGACACGGCCGTGCGGCTGTTCGCGTCGCAGGGCTACGACGCGACCTCGGTGCAGGAGATCGTGACGGCCGCCGGCATCACCAAAGGCGCGCTGTACCACTACTTCCGCGCCAAGGACGACCTGCTGCTGGAGATCTACCGGCTGCTGATCACGTCCCAGGCCGCGGACATGGACCGGATCATCGCCCTCGGCCTGCCCGCGGGCGAGACGGTCCGCGAGATCCTGGCGTCCCTCGTCGTCTCGACGGCCGAACGAGTCGACGAGACGGCGGTGTTCGTCCGCGAGCTGCACCGGCTCGGCGAGGACCGGATGGCGGAGTTCCGTTCGGAACGCCGTCGCTACCACGAGACGTTCCAGGCCGTGGTGGAGAAGGGGCAGGCGGACGGCGAGTTCAGCTCGCGGGTGCCGGCGGACACCGTCGTGCGGATCGCGCTGGGGGTCGTGAACCAGCTGCCGATGTGGTTCCGGCCGGACGGTCACAAGACGCCGGCGCAGCTGGCCGGGGAGATCGCCGACTTCGTGCTGGCCGGGCTGCGCTGACGGACAGGGAGCGGAAAGGGCGGTCTGCTGGACTGCTCCCATGTCCCCGCTGAACCTGTTGTTCGCGACCATGCCCGTGCCGGGCCACGTCGCGCCGTTGTTGCCCATCGCCCGTGCGCTGACCGAACGCGGCCATCACGTGCGGTGGTGCACGGGCCGTGTGTTCGAAGAGAAGATCACCGCTACCGGCGCGCAGTTCGTCGCGATGGACCCGTCGATCGACCACCGGGGACGCAACGTCGACGAGCTGTTCCCCGAGCGGACCCGGCTCAAGGGCGTGGCGAAGCTGCGCTACGACATGCGCGCGGTGTTCCTCGACCCGATCCCCGCGCAGGTGGACGACCTGCGGCGGGCGTGCGCGGAGCCCGTCGACCTGGTGCTGCACGACACGGCGTACGTCGGCGCGGTGGTGCTGGAGCAGCTCGGCGGTCCGCGCGCGGTGAGCGTCGGGGTGACGCCGATGATGCTGCCGGCGCCGGACGTGCCGCCGTTCGGACCTGGGCTGCGGTACCGGACCGGGCCGGTGGCGCGCCTGGGCTACGCGGCGGTGCGGGGGCTGCTGGACAACGTGGTGTTCAAGCCCGTTTTCGAGCACCGGGACCGGATTCTCGCCGGGCTGGGGCTGCCGCCGGGGCAGCGCGGGCTCGCGAGCGTGTCGCCGCACCTGCACCTGCAGAACGGCGTGGCCGGCCTGGAGCACCCGCGGTCGTTCCTGCCGGAGCAGGTGCGGTTCGTCGGCGCGCTGGTCGATCCGGCGCCCGCGGCGGAGCTGCCCGACTGGTGGGAGCGCGCGCTGTCCACCGAGCGGCCGATCGTGCACGTCACCCAGGGCACGGTCGCGGACATGGACCTCGGACAGCTCGTGCTGCCGACGATCCGAGCGCTCGCCGGCGAACCGGTCACCGTCATCGCGAGCGTGGGCGCGCACGATGTCGGCGAGTTGCCGCCTAACGCGTTCGCGGCGCCGTTCCTGCCCTATGACCAGCTATTGCCACGTGTCTCCGTGATGGTCACCAACGGTGGTTTCGGCGGCGTGCAGCTCGCGTTGGCCGAGGGGGTTCCGTTGGTGGTGGCGGGCACCACGGAGGACAAGCCGGAAGTGGCCGCACGGGTGGAACGGTCCGGCGCGGGCCTGAACCTGCGCACGTCCACGCCGTCGGAGAAGGCGATCAAGGCGGCGGTCAGCGCCGTGCTGTGGGGTTCGTACCGCGAGCGCGCGGCGTCGCTGGCGGCCGAGTACCGGCGGCACGACGCCGGTGAGCTCAGCGCCGACCACGTCGAGCGGCTCGTTCAGACCAGCGCGGCCAACGGGGTGCAGACCGGCTGAGCGGGCAGGGCCGGCCGGAGCCCGTCGAGGCCGGGCAGTTCGGCCAGCAGCGCGCGCAACGCGGCGAGGTGGAGCGGGTCGGTGATCCGCTCCACAGCCCGTGCGAGTTCATCAGCCCACTGCGGGCCGTCCAGCGCCACGAGATGAGCAGCAGCAACGGCCGTGCGGATCGGTAGCGCCCGTGTGGTGCTCACGGTCTGGCGGAAGAGGTCCACGGCCGTGTCGACGTCGCCGTTGGCCGCGTGGGCGACCCCGAGCAACGCCGTGGCGGCCGCGGCGAGGTCGTGCGCGGCCAGCTTCACAGCGTCGTGCCGGACGGCCTCGATCGCGGCGGGGTCGAGGTCGAGGTAGGCGAGCCGGAGCTCGGCGTAGCCGCGTTTGACGGGGGAGCGGCAGTCCAGCGCGGCGTCGCGGGCATGGGCCCAGCGCGTGCGGGCCAGGTCTTCCCGGCCGGCGTGCTCCTCGGCGTCACCCAGCCTGAGCTGCGAGTACAGCACCCCGAACCGGTCTTCGATGCTCTCGAAGTACCGCAGGTTCGCCGTGGCGGCGGCGACGGCCTCCTCCAGGTCGCCCGCGCGCCGGTGCAGATCCGACCTGGCGGCGTCGAGGATCGCCTCGATCCACGGGTGGTGGAGGCCGGCGAGCGCCTTCTCGGTGTCGTCGAGGCACTGCTGCGCCAGTTCCGGGCGCAGGTGCACGGCCACGACCGTGATGGCGACGAGCGCGATCCGCACGTCGTCCTTCGCCTCGGTGGTCTCGAACAGGCCGAGGACCCGTTCGGCCGGGAGCCACGGATCGGGCAGCGCGCCGGACATCCAGGCGAGGTAGCTGTGCCACGCCAGCGCCACGGCGAGCGCGCCGTCGCAGCCGGGCCGCGGGTCGGCGTCGAAGCAGTCGATCGCGCGCCCGAGCCACGCGGCGCCCTCCGCCTCGCGGCCGCTGACGTACCAGAAGTAGCCGAGCAGTCCCTGCAGCGCGATCGCCCGCGGCCCGTCGCCGGTGTCGAGCAACCAGGTCGTGACGGCGCGCAGGTTCGGCAGCTCGGCGAGGAACCGGGTGAGCAACGCGTCCTGGCCGGGCGCGCTCAGCCCGTCGTAGACCTCACGCGCGAACGCGAGCAACACGTCGGCGTGCCGGTCGCGGAATTCTTGGGTGTCGGTGGTCGCGGCGGCGTAGACCCTGACGGTCTCCAACAGCCGGAAGCGGCCGTCGCGTCCCGTCACCACCAACGACTTGTCCACGAGCCGTGCGAGCACAACGGCGTCGGCACCACACACACGTTCCGCGTCCGCGAACACGCACCCGTCCTGGAACACCGACAGCCCGGCGAACACCCGCCGTTCCGCGGGGGTGAGCAGGTCGTGGCTCCAGTCGAGCACCGACCGGAGCGAGTGGTGCCGCGCGGGAGCGTGCCGGGCGGCGTTCGCCAGCTCGTCCAGCCGCGACCCGATCTCGCCGAGGGAGAACAGCCGCGTCCCGGCCGCCGCGATCTCGATGGCGAGCGGCAACCCGTCCAGCCGCCCGCACAGCCTCGCGAGCTCCGCGTCGTCCCCCCGCGCGGCGGGCGCGCGGTCGCGGAACAGCCGCATCGCGTCGGCGAGCTCGAGCGGGGCGAGCGGGTACGGGCGTTCGCCCTCGACGTTCAGCGGCTCCCGGCTCGTGGTGAGGACCGTGAGGCGCGGGCACAGACCGAGCAACGTGCTCACGGCCGCGGCGGCGTCGTCCACGAGGTGCTCGCAGTTGTCCAGCACCAGCAGCACTTCGCGGTCGCGCAACCACGACAGCAACCGGTCGCGGCCCACTCCTTCGCCGGGCAGCACGGTGGCGGAGACCGCGTCGAGCACGGCGCCGTCGCGCGCCACGGAGGCGAGCTCGACCATCCAGGCGCCGTCGCGGTAGGTGTCGCGGAGGCGGTGGCCGAGCTCGCGGGCGGCACGGGTCTTGCCGGCGCCGCCGGGGCCGGTGATGGAGACGAGGCGGTGGGAGTGCAGGAGGTCGTGCAGGTCGGCGAGGGCGGTGTCGCGGCCGGAGAGGTGGCCGATGGGGTGGGGCACGTTGCCGGGAGTGGGGTTGGCGGCGGGGGCTGGCGGCTGGATGGGGTGCGAGGCGGGGTTACGGGTGAGGGCTTGAGGCTGTGCGGAACGCGGCTGGGCGTGTAGGCGGTCGTCGGTGCGCAGCAGGTCCAGGTGCAGGGCCGCGATCTCCGGTGACGGGTCGGCGCCCAGCTCGTCCGCCAGCCGTTCGCGCAGGCCGCCGAACACCACCAGCGCCTCCGGCCGCCGCCCCTGGGCCGCGAGCGCGCGCATCAGCAGGGCCGCCGGCCGTTCGCGCAACGGGTGCCGTGCCACCAGGCCGGTCAGCTCCGCCAGCACGTCCGCCGACCTGCCCAGCGCGATCTCCGCGTCCGCCGCAGTCTCGATCGCGGTGAGGCGCAGCTCCTCCATCTCGGCGCGCCAGGCATCGGCGAAGTCGAACTCCACCGGGGCGCGCCACCTGTCCAACGCCTGTCGCAGCACGGGTACGGCGGCCTCGGGCTCGCCGGTGCGGGCCAGGGTGCGGCCTCGGGCGCAGGCTTCGGCGAACGCGTCGGCGTCGACCTCGCCGGGGTGCGTCACGATGCGGTAGCCGCCCGGCTCGGACAGCAGGCGTGGTTCCGGCAGGGCGGCGCGGAGCTTCGCGATCTGCACGTGCAGCGCGTTCACCGGGTCCTTGGCGGTGTGGCCCGTCTCGAACAGGCGGGTGGCGCTCACCGCGTCCGGCCGGGAGATCAGCAGCATCGCGAGGATCGCCCTGGCGCGGGCACCCGGCAACGCGACCGGGGTGCCGTCGCCGGCGTGCACCGCTACCGGGCCGAGCAGGTGGAAACGCATGCGGGGGAGTGTTCCATGTGAGCGCTTCCAGGTGTTCTGACCAGCGAATCAAGACGGTGGAAAGGGGTCCCGCGTTGGGTTTGGGGCATGAAACTCGGTCTTGCCCTGCCCCAGTACGGCGTCTTCGCCGATCCGTCCGCCGCGCTGCGCGTCGCCGTCGAGGCGGAGGGCATGGGCTTCGACAGCCTGTGGGCGGCCGACCGGCTGCTGTTCCCCACCCGGCCGCGCGATCGGTACCTCGGCGCGGACGGCGTGATGCCCTCCGCCTACGAGAACTTCCTCGACCCGCTCACGTTGCTCGCCGCGGTCGCCACCACGACCTCGCGGGTGCGGCTGGGCACGAGCACGCTCAACGGGTTGTGGCAGCCGCCCGCCCTGCTCGCCCGCACCGTGACGACCCTCGACCAGCTGAGCGGCGGCCGGATCGACCTCGGCCTCGGCGTGGGCTGGATGCGTGACGAGTACGAGGCCGCCGGGGTGCCGTGGCAGGGGCGTGGCGCGCGGCTGGACGAGACGCTCGACGTGCTGGAGGCGTTCTGGGCGGGCGGGGTCGTCCGGCACGACGGTCCGTTGTGGACGGTGCGGGAGTCGCGGGTCGGGGCCAGGCCCGTGCAACGGCCGCGGCCGCCGGTGCTGCTCGCGGGACTCGCGCCGGCCGCGTTCACCCGCATCGCCCGGCGCGCGGACGGCTGGCTCGCCGTCGGCCTGCCGCTGCCCGCGCTGACCGCGACCGTCGAGTCGATCCGGCGGCAGGCCGAGTCGTTCGGCCGCGACCCCGCCGCGCTGCGGTTCCCGTTGCGGATCAACCCGTACGTCACGCGGGCAGAGGCGGACCCGGCGCACGTCCCGCACACCGGCACGGTCGCACAGCTCGCGGAGTACGTGCGCGGCATCGGCGGGCTGCTGGACGAGGTGTTCGTCGACTTCCAGCTCACCGCGGGCTCCGTCGACGAGTACCTGGAACTGGCCCGCGCGTTGATCACGGCCGTCCGGTAACGGCGGACCAGGTGCGATCGACCTCAAGGACATAGGGGGTCACCATGTCGCACCAGCCACCGGAGTACGGGCTCGCGCCGCCGTTGCACGAGGTCCCCAGGTCGCCCAAGGGTCCGTGGATCGCGTTCCTGGTCGTCGCGCTGGTGGCGGTGCTGGCCGCGCTCTACGGCGGCCGCGTGGCCGACTCGGTGCGCGAGGCCGTGGCTCCGGAGGTGTCGCTGGTTCCGGTGTCGTCCTCGCCAACACCCGTCGAGCGGTTCGTGGTGTTCGAGGTGACCGGCACCGGCACGGCGTTCTCCGTCACCGCCACCGCCGGCTCGACCGTGCGCACTCACACGAACGTGACGCTGCCGTGGACCGAGACCCTCGACGTGCCGCCCGGCACGACGCGGGTGCCCGTGACGCTCGTCGTGGTCGCCGGCGCGGACGGGGCCGAGGTGTACGGCAAGTACACGATCGACGGCACGACCGTCCGCGACGGCAGGGCGTCCGGGCCCTACGGCGTTCTGACGATCACCGACTCCTGAGCACTTCCAGCGCCTTGTCGGCGTGGGCGTTCATGGAGAACTCGCTCTTGATCACCTCGATGACCTCGCGGCCCGCGCCGATGACGAACGTGTGCCGCTTGACCGGCGTGATGCCGAACCGGCGCTTCACCCCGAACCGGGCGGCCACCTCGCCGTCGGCGTCGGAGAGCAGCGGGTAGTCGAAGCCGTTCAGGTCCGCGAACTCCTTCTGCTTCGCCACGTCGTCCATCGAGATGCCGACGCGCTGGGCGCCCGCCTCGGCGAACTCCTTGGCGAGGTCGCGGAAGTGGCAGCTCTGGGCGGTGCAGCCGGAGGTCATCGCGGCCGGGTAGAAGAACAGCACGACCGGGCCGTTCTCCAGCAACGCGGACAGCGTGCGCGGGGTGCCGTCCTGGTCGGGCAGGGTGAAGTCGGGGGCGAGGTCGCCGGGCTTCATGGATCTCCAATACGCTCGGGCCGTGACCAGCATGTCCGACGTGGCCAAGGCCGCAGGGGTGTCCGCTGCGACCGTATCGCGCGCCCTGCGGGGCGAACCGGGCGTGTCCGAGGCGACCCGGCAGCACGTGAGCGAGATCGCGCGGCGGATGAAGTACGCGATCGCCCGCGACGCCTCCTCTTTGGCCGGTGGCCGCCGGTACGCGATCGCCGTGCTCACCGCCGAGGTCAGTCCCGTGCTCGCGGGGGCCGAGGGCGCGTTGCGGCAGGCCGGGTACGACGTGTTGTTGTACGTCCTCGGTGACGCCGACGCGCGTGCGAAGTTCTTCGGCGAACTGCCGTTGGGGCGCCGTGTGGACGGTGTGCTGCTGCTGTCGATGTCGTTGGACGACGCGGAACAGACGGCGTTGGAGTCGTTGGAGGTCCCCTACGTCGCATTGGACGACACGGATCTGCGGCACGCGTTGCAGACGGCGGTGACGCACCTGCGCACGCTCGGCCATCGGGACGTGGCACTGGTGCTTTCGGACGGTGGTGACGAGACCTACGACGAGATCCTCGCCGAGGCGGGCCTCGCCGTCCGTCCGGAGTGGACGGTGTGGTGCTCGCCCACGGTGGACGGCGGCGAGCAGGTGGTCGACGTGCTGCTCGACGGCGAACGGCTGCCGACCGCGGTGATCAGCTCGAACGGCGCCGCGGCCGTGGGGATCTTCCTGCGCATGCAACGGGACGGGCGCGCGGTGCCGGACGAGGTGTCGATCGTGTCGCTGGACGGCCAGGAGCTCACCCGCGTGGTCGGGCTGACCGCCGTCGAGGGGGCGGCGAAGGAGCAGGGCGAACGGGCCGTCGCCGACCTGTTCACCCTGATCAGGGGCGGCGAGGTCGAACCGGCGGAGCACCCGCTGCGGCTGGTCGTCAGGAACTCGAGCGGACCCGCGAGCTGACGAACCGCAGCCGGCCGGGCTCGTCGCCGCGGGGGAGCGCGACCAGCTCGTAGGTGTGGGTGGTGCGGCCTCCCGCCGTCGGCACGGTGTACGAGGCGTGCTCCCCGAGTTCCGTGGGCGCGTACGGGTTCGTCTCGCCCGCGAGCGGTCCGTCGACGTACACGGCCGTGCAGACGCGCACCTCAGGCGCCTCCCGATCCCCGATGTGCTTCATCCGCCCAAAGTACTGTGGCCCGCATGCCCGCCCAGGAGCGCCTCACCGAACTGCCCGACCTCCCCACGACGCCCGGCTACGCGCACGCCGTCGTGGTCACCGGCAGGCTCGCGTTCATCTCCGGCCAGGTCGCCGTCGACGCGGCCGGGTGCGTGGTCGGAGTGGACGACCTGGCGGCGCAGACCCGCCAGGCGTTGAGCAATCTTCATCACGTCATGCGAGGTTTGGGCGCCGACTGGTCGGATGTCGTCAAGTTCACCTGGTACGTCATGGACGCGTCAGAGGTGCAGACCATTCGTGACGTCCGTGACGAAATCCTGCGTCCCGCGCTCGGAGAAGTGCGCAACCCGGCCAGCACGCTGGTTCAGGTGGCCGCGTTGTTCGGGCCCGATTTCCTGGTCGAGGTGGAGGCCGTCGTGGCCATTCCAGGCGACCCATCGGATGTCTAATGAAATGCATCTCTGCGTATGCGTCTCGACCGGCCTGCACCCTTCGGGTGACCAGGGTCCATTTGCTCTGGTAATGCGGACCGGGGTGTGACATAGCTTGTAGTCGTGGAGCAGTTGGCGCGGCTGGCGGACGCTTGGGGCGTCGCCACTCGGTACGAGAACGCGGACCAGCAAGAGGTCGCCGTCGACACCGAGGTCGTCGTCAAGGTGTTGGCGCAGTTCGGGGTCGACGCGTCCACTGAGGACGCGATCACCCGCGAACTGGCGCTCGTCGAGCAACGGCGCGCGGCGCGCGCGTTGCCGCCCACGATCGTGATCCGCGAGTACGAGACGTACGACCTGCGCGGCCCGGCGACGATCGAGCTGGAGAACGGCACGTCGTTCGCCGTCGAACGGCACGTGCCCGACTCGGTCCCGCTCGGCTGGCACCGGATCGTCACCGCGGACCAGACCGTCACGCTCGCCGTCGCGCCCCGCACGCTGCCGGACGTCCCGCACACCTGGGGCTGGATGCTCCAGCTCTACGCCGCCCGGTCGAGGGACTCGTGGGGGATGGGCGACTTCGCCGACCTCGCCACGATCGCCCGCCGCTCCGCCCAGGAGCTCGACGCCGGGGTCGTGCTGGTCAACCCCGTGCAGGCGCCCGCGCCGACGCACCCCGTCGAACGGTCGCCGTACTCGCCGACCAGCCGCCGCTTCGCGAACCCGCTGTACCTGCGCGTGACGGACACGGCCGAGTTCCTCCAGGCCTGCCCGCGCACCCGGCAGCTCATCCGCGACCTGCGCCCGGAGAGCCAGGACCTGATCGACTACGACGCGATCTGGGAGGCGAAGCGGCAGGCGTTGGAGCTGCTCTTCCCCGGTGGCGACGTCGAGATGGACGCCGACCTGGAGAAGTTCGCCACCTACTGCGCGTTCGCCGAGCTGCACGGCGCGGACTGGCGCCGGTGGCCGGAGGACCGCGGCGAGGCGCCCGAGGACCGCGTCGGCTTCTACGCGTGGCTGCAGCACCTGTGCACCCGGCAGCTGCAGGACGTCCGGCTGGCCGCGCACGAGGCGGGCATGGCCGTCGGGGTCATCCACGACCTCCCGGTGGGCGTGGCGCCCGGCGGCGCGGACACGTTCGCGGACCCCGAGGCGTTCGCCATCGACGTGACGGTCGGCGCGCCACCGGACGCGTTCAGCGCCGACGGCCAGGGCTGGGGCCTGCCGCCGTGGCGGCCCGACAAGCTCGCCGAGTCCGGCTACCGGCCGTTCCGGCAGGTGCTCCGCAGCGTCCTGCAGCACGCGGACGGCATCCGCATCGACCACGTCGCCGGCCTGTGGCGGCTCTGGTGGATCCCGCCGGGCGAGCCGCCGTCGCGCGGGACCTACGTGCACTACGACTCCGACGCCATGCTCGGCGTGCTCGCTCTGGAGGCGTACCGCGCGGGCGCCGTCGTGGTCGGCGAGGACCTCGGCACCGTCGAGCCCGTCGTCACGAAGACGTTGCAGGAGAACGGCATGCTCACCAGCGCCGTCCTCTACTTCCAGCGCGACTACTACGCCGAGGGCCACCCGCTGATCCCGCCGTCGCAGTGGAATCCCAACCAGATGGCGAGCATCTCCACCCACGACCTGCCGACCGCGGCGACGTTCTTCGCGGGCGAGGACGGCCCCGACTTCGACGAGCTCATGCGGCAGGAGGGCGTCCGCACCGCCGACCGCGTCGAGGGCGCACACGAACTGCTCGCGCAGGCACCCTGCGCGTTGGTCCTGACCTCACCTCAGGACGCTCTGCGGGAAACCCGGCAGCCGAACGTCCCGGGCACGATCGACGAGCACCCCAACTGGAGAATTCCCCTGCCGGTCGAGTTGGATGATTTTTTCCCACTCGTCCGGGAGATCACCCGTCCGTTGCGCAACCGCGAAAGATGAAACTCTTGCGTAACGGCAGGTCATAGACCCGCGGAGTAGTGTTAGGCCGTCACCCGACGGCGGAAAGACTTTGGAGGTGGCGTACCCGATGAGCTCAGCCTTGAGCACGCGGAATCCGACCGGCGTGCTGGAACTGGCGGTCGAGCAGGTCCTGGCCTCGGTGCGGCCGACCGCGCTCGGCGACCCGGTGGCGGGGGCACAGCGCGCGGAGGAGTCGTTGCGCGACGCGCTGCGGGACGCGGGGCCCGTGCAGGACAACCCGGCCCTGGCCCACGCGCTGGCGTGCGCGGAAGCCGCCTGTGAACACCTGAAGTACGCGGAGATCCAGGAAGCCCGCACGCTGCTCACGGCCGCACGTGGTCAGCTCGTTCTCGCGCACGAAGGAGTGTGACCACCGCCCGTGGTCGCCGGTCGGTGACGGTCACACGATCGAGTTAAGCCTCTCCCATTCCCCGTGAGAACCCGGCGAGAGCGCCGAACTTTGTCGGTGCCCGCTCGTAGGGTTCGAGGTGTGATCGTCCACCAGACCAGAAGGCGCGCTCCGGACCCGGCTCGGGCGCGGGCTCTGCCCGCGCTCCGCGAAGCCGCGCGGTCCGCTGCGCCGCCCCCGCCCGTCGGTGTCGTTCGTGTCGAATCCGACCGTCGCCGACCGGCGTACAAGTCGCTCCGGCTGGGTAGTCGTGTGGTCGTGACCGACCCGCACCCCCCGGACGACCGGACCGGAAGACTTCACCGATCGGACCGCCTGCCGAAACAGCGTGCTGCCACGATGTTTCGACCCGGATATGGTCTTTCGTAGCCCGCCGCCTGTGACGAGGAGCATCGTGCGACCCTGGCCTGGAAGGCCCTACCCGCTTGGCGCCGGATACGACGGCGTGGGCACCAACTTCGCCCTGTTCTCCGAGGTCGCGGAGTACGTCGAACTTTGCCTCTTCGACGAGGACGGCACCGAGACACGTGTGCGGCTGCCGGAGGTCGACGGCTTCGTGCACCACGGCTACCTGCTGGGCATCGGCCCCGGCCAGCGCTACGGGTACCGGGTGCACGGCCCGCACGATCCTGCGCGCGGCCTGCGGTGCAACCCCAACAAGCTGCTGATCGACCCGTACGCCAAGGCCATCTCCAACGGCCTGTCGTGGGACGAGTCGCTCTACGGCTACAAGTTCGGGTCGCCGGAGGAGCGCAACGACGACGACTCAGCGCCCCACGTGCCGAAGTCCGTCGTGGTGAACCCGTTCTTCGACTGGACGAACGACCGGCTGCCCAAGACGCCGTACAACGAGAGCGTCATCTACGAGGCGCACGTCCGCGGCCTCACGATCGACCACCCGGAGATCCCGCCGAGGCTGCGGGGCACCTACGCGGGCCTCGCGCACCCGGTGATGATCGACCACCTGACCAAGCTCGGCGTCACCGCCGTCGAGCTCATGCCGGTGCACCAGTTCGTCAGCGACCACACGCTGGCCGAGCGCAGGCTCAGCAACTACTGGGGTTACAACACGATCGGGTTCTTCGCTCCGCACGACGGCTACGCGGCGCTGCCGCTCAACCAGGTGCAGGAGTTCAAGGGCATGGTCAGGGCCCTGCACCAGGCGGGCATCGAGGTCATCCTCGACGTCGTCTACAACCACACGGCGGAGGGCAACCACCTCGGGCCGACGCTGTCGATGCGCGGCATCGACAACGAGTCGTACTACCGGCTGGTGGACGACGACCCGCAGTACTACACGGACTACACGGGCACCGGCAACTCGCTGAACGTGCGGGCGCCGCACACGTTGCAGCTCATCATGGACTCGCTGCGGTACTGGGTCACCGAGATGCACGTCGACGGGTTCCGGTTCGACCTCGCGGCCACGCTCGCGCGCGAGTTCTACGACGTGGACCGGCTGGCGACGTTCTTCGAGGTCGTGCAGCAGGACCCGGTGGTGTCGCAGGTGAAGCTGATCGCGGAGCCGTGGGACGTCGGCCCCGGTGGCTACCAGGTCGGCAACTTCCCTCCACTGTGGACCGAGTGGAACGGCAAGTTCCGCGACACCGTCCGCGACTTCTGGCGCGGCGAGCCGGCGACGATGGGCGAGTTCGCGTCGCGCATCACCGGCAGCAGCGACCTCTACCAGGACGACGGCCGCCGGCCGTACGCGTCGATCAACTTCGTGACGGCCCACGACGGCTTCACGCTCAACGACCTGGTGTCGTACAACGACAAGCACAACGAGGCCAACGGCGAGGACAACCAGGACGGCGAGAGCCACAACCGGTCCTGGAACTGCGGCGTCGAGGGCCCGACGGACGACGAGGAGATCCTCACCCTGCGCCGGCGGCAGCGGCGCAACCTGATGGCCACGACGGTGCTGGCGCAGGGCGTGCCGATGATCGTGAACGGCGACGAGTTCGGGCGCACGCAGAACGGCAACAACAACGCGTACTGCCAGGACAACGAGGTCTCCTGGGTCGACTGGTCGCTGCTGGAGGCCAACTCCGAGCTGATGGAGTTCACCTCCGCGCTGACCTCGTTCCGCAAGGCGCACCCGGTGTTCCGGCGCCGCAGGTTCTTCGCGGGCAGGCCGATCCGCAAGGGCGACGAGCTGCGCGACATCGCGTGGTTCACCCCGGCGGGCGAGGAGATGACCGAGCAGAACTGGGAGGACGACTTCGGCAAGTGCATCGTCGTCTTCCTCAACGGCGAGGGCATCCCCGACCTCGACTCGCGGGGCATGAGAGTCACCGACGACTCGTTCCTCATGGCGTTCAACGCGCACTACGAGGACATCCAGGTGACGCTGCCCGAGCCCGAGTACGGTCCTGAGTGGAGGGTCGTCGTGGACACCACGACCGGTGTGGTCGGTGACGGCGAGAAGCCGATCGCCGCGCACGGCCAGCTCACGCTGACCGCGCGGTCGCTCGTCGTGCTGCAGCGGGTGGGCTGATGGGCGCGCCGTTCTCGACGTACCGCGTCCAGCTCACCCCGTCGTTCACCTTCGCCGACGCCGCCGACGCCGCCGACTACCTGGCCCGCCTGGGAGTCGGCGCGCTGTACGCGTCGCCGATGCTCGACGCGCGGGAGGGCTCGACGCACGGCTACGACGTCACCGACCCGACGCTCGCCCGGCCCGAACTGGGCGGGGACACCGCGCGGGTCGCGCTGCAGGACCGGCTGGAGGTGCTCGGCCTCGGCCTGGTCGTGGACATCGTGCCGAACCACATGGTCGTGCCGAACCCGTGGTGGGAGGACGTCCTCGAACACGGGCAGGAGTCGAAGTACGCGAAGTACTTCGACATCGACTGGTCGTCGGGCAAGGTCCTGCTGCCGGTGCTCGGCGAGGGGGCAGCGGACGAGGTCCACGAGCACTACCTCAAGGCGGACTGGCGGCGCGGCAACAGCGAGCTCAACTACCGCCGGTTCTTCGACATCACCGAGCTGGCGGCGATCCGGGTCGAGGATCCCGAGGTGTTCGAGGCGACGCACCGCGCGGTGCTGTCGTGGGGCGTCACGGGCCTGCGCGTCGACCACCCGGACGGGCTCGCCGACCCCGGCGGCTACTTCCGGCGGCTGCGCGAGCACTTCGACGGCTGGCTGGTCGTCGAGAAGATCCTCGGGCCGGACGAGACGCTGCCGCAGAGCTGGCCGGTGGACGGCACGACGGGCTACGACGCGTTGCGCGAGATCTGCGGCGTGTTCATCCCGCTCACCGACGCGTTCGCCGGCAACTTCCACGAGGTCGAGCACGCGTCCCGGCAGCAGGTCGCGGACTCGATCCTGGTGGCCGAGGTGCGCCGGATCGCGCGGCTGGTGCAGGGCGTCGAGTTCGAGGACGCGTGCAGTGCCGTCGCCGAGATCATGGTCAACTTCCCGGTGTACCGCTCCTACCTGCCGGAGGGGCTCAAGCACTGGGAGACCGCGGTCCGGCTGTCGCGGTCGCCGGCTGTACGGGCGTTGGACGAGCAGGTCCGCGCCGACCCGCACGGCGAGCTCGCGACGAGGATCCAGCAGACCTCGGGCATGGTCGTCGCGAAGGGCACCGAGGACACCGCGTTCTACCGGTACACGAACTTCGTGGCGTTGAACGAGGTCGGCGGCTCTCCGGACCGCTTCGGGCTGTCCACGGCCGAGTTCCACGAGCGGGCCGCCCGGCGCGAGTCGGCGGAACCCCGCGCCATGACGGCCCTGTCGACGCACGACACCAAGCGCTCGGAGGACGTGCGCGCCCGCCTGGCCGTGCTGGCGGAGATCCCGGACGCCTACCTGGCGTTCGAGGCGGCGATGACGGGCAAGTACGGCATCTCCGAACCGACGCTGAACCGCCTGGCGTGGCAGTCGGTCGTCGGCGCGTGGCCGCTCACGGAAGAACGGCTGGGGCGGTACCTGGAGAAGGCCTCCCGCGAGGCCAAGATCAAGACGTCGTGGGTCGACCGGAACGCCGACTTCGACGCCGAGGTGGCCGCGTGGCCCGCGAAGGCGTTGAACGAGCCAGAGGTCGCCGCCTTCGCCGAACGCCTCAAGGCGCCCGGCTGGGTGAACTCGCTGGGGCAGAAGCTGGTCCAGCTCACCGCGCCGGGCGTGCCGGACGTGTACCAGGGCACCGAGCTGTGGGACTACTCGCTGGTCGACCCGGACAACCGCAGGCCGGTCGACTACGAGGTGCGCCGGGAGTTGCTGGCGCGCATCGAGTCCGGCTGGCTGCCCGAGGTCGACGACTCGGGCGCGGCGAAGCTCCTCGTGGTGCACAAGGCGTTGCACGTGCGCAAGCGCGGCCTGCACGGGTACCGGCCGCTGCAGGCCGAGGGTCCGGCCGCAGAGCACGTGCTCGCGTTCGAACGCTCCGGCGTGATCACGGTCGCGACCCGGTTGCCGGTCGGGCTGGAGCAGAAGGGCTGGCAGGACACGGTTCTGCCGCTGCCGGGTGCGAAGTGGACGGACGTGCTCACCGGGCGTCCGGCGACAGAGGACCTGGCGTCGTTGCTCGACACCTATCCGGTAGCGCTGCTGGTACGGGGGGATCAGTGAGCTTCTCCGTCTGGGCGCCGACGCCCGAGTCGGTGCGCGTGCGGGTCGACGGCGTCGACCACGAGATGAAGCGCGACGGCGACTGGTGGCGGTCCGATGCCGAGGGCACCGACTACGCGTTCGTCATCGAGGGCGAGGCGTACCCGGACCCGAGGTCGCTCTGGCAGCCGAACGGGGTGCACGAGGCGTCCAGGGTGTACACCCACGACTTCGCGTGGACCGACGGCGGCTGGACCGGCAGGGCGTTGCCCGGTGGCGTGATCTACGAGCTGCACATCGGCACGTTCACGCCGGAGGGCACGTTCGACGCGGCCATCCGCAAGCTCGACCATCTGGTCGCCCTCGGCATCACGTTCGTCGAGGTCATGCCGGTCAACAGCTTCGACGGCGTCGAGGGCTGGGGCTACGACGGCGTGCTGTGGGGCGCGGTCCACGACCCGTACGGCGGGCCGGACGGGTTCAAGCGGTTCGTCGACGCCTGCCACGCCCGCGGCCTGGCCGTGCTGCTCGACGTGGTCTACAACCACCTCGGGCCGTCCGGCGCGTACCTCGACCGGTTCGGGCCGTACTTCGCGGGCCGCAACGACTGGGGTCCCGGCCTCAACCTCGACGGGCCTGGCTCGGACGAGGTCCGCCGGTACGTGATCGACAACGCACTGCAGTGGCTGCGCGACTTCCACGTGGACGGGCTGCGGCTCGACGCCGTGCACGCGCTCGCGGACAGCAGGGCGCGGCACGTCCTCGAAGAGCTGTCGATCGAGGTGGACGCGCTGTCGGCGTCCGCGGGCCGCCCGCTCACGCTGATCGCCGAGTCGGACCTCAACGACGCGAAGCTCGTGACCGCGCGCGAGGGCGGTGGGTACGGCCTGCACGCGCAGTGGTCGGACGACCTGCACCACTGCCTGCACGTCGCGCTGACGGGGGAGACCTTCGGCTACTACGAGGACTTCGCCGCACCCGGTGCGTTGCGGAACACGCTGGAGAAGGTGTTCTTCCACGCCGGCACCTGGTCGTCGTTCCGCGCGAAGCACCACGGCAAGCCGGTCGACACGGCGCTGATCCCCGGCCACCGGTTCCTCGCGTACACGCAGAACCACGACCAGGTCGGCAACCGCGCGACCGGTGACCGGCTGCCCGCGACGGTGTCGGCCGAGAAGCTGTTGTGCGGGGCGGCGATCGTGCTCACCTCGCCGTACACCCCCATGATCTTCATGGGGGAGGAGTGGGCGGCGTCCACGCCGTGGCAGTTCTTCGCGTCGTTCCCGGACCCGCAGCTCGCGGAGGCCGTCCGCACCGGCAGGCGGCGCGAGTTCTCCCGGCACGGCTGGGGCGAATCCGACGTTCCGGACCCGATGTCGCCGCAGACCGTCGAAAATTCGCGCCTGCGCTGGGACGAGGTGCACGAAGGTGACCACGGGCGTGTCCTGGAGACCTACCGGGCCCTGATCGCGTTGCGGCGCTCCCGCCCGGAGCTGGCCGATCCGCGGTTGGACAGGTTCGTGGTGGAGCAGGACGGGGAGTGCCTGGTGCTGCACCGCGGGACGACCCGCGTGGTGGTGAACCTCGGCACGACCCCCGTCCCGCTACCTCAGGGAGACGTGCTGCTGACCTCCTCGGCCAGCCCGTCGTCGCTGTCCCCGGAGTCGTTCGCGATCGTCGCGTCGACGTGATCCCACAGCATCTGGTCGGTCAGCTCCACTGGCCGGCCGAGGTGCGCGTGCACGAACGCCGTGACCAGCCGGTCCGCGGCGACGTGCAGCTTGATGTTGTGGTGCTGGGATATGTGCACCAGCAGCTGGAACGCCTGCTGGGGTGTGCAGGGTTTGCGTGCGGCGATCAGGCCTGTGGCCTGCCCGATGACCGTCCGGGACACCAGAGCTTTGCGCAGCCCCGCCACCTCGGCCTCGAGGGCGGTGATTCTCGCGGACGACACCGCCGGCTCCTTTCGCGTCGTCGTGGTCACAGCGGCATGCCGGTGTGACGACGGGCTCTGGAGCTGCATTGCGAAGGGCGGGCACACCCAGAGCAAGCCGTCACATCGGCTTGCGGCTGGGTTCTCAACCGCGAGTGATCACCTTATCAACTGTTTCAGACGGTGCTCGCCGGGTAACCGAGTTGCATGGGTGCCGATGAGAAGTTCGAGAACAAGGCGGAAGAGCTCAAGGGCCGCGCGAAGGAAGCCGTCGGCGACGCCACCGACAACCAGCAGTGGCAGGCCGAGGGCCGCGCGGAGCGCGCCAAGGGAGCTCTCAAGCAGGCCGGCGAGAAGGTCAAGGATGCCTTCAAGTCCGGCAAGTAAGACCACTGGAGCCGCCCAGTTCGTCCCCGAGGGGAGGAGCTGGGCGGCTTTGCGCGCGGCCGCGGCGGACTGCCAGGGGTGTGAGCTCTTCCACGACGCCACGCAGACCGTGTTCGGCGAGGGACCCGTGCCGGCGCGGCTGATGATGGTGGGGGAGTGTCCCGGAGATCACGAGGACACCGAGGGCCACGTCTTCGTGGGGCCCGCCGGGCGGTTGCTCGACAAGGCGCTGGCCGACGCCGGGATCAAGCGCGAGAAGACCTACCTGACGAACGCCGTGAAGCACTTCCGGTTCGTCGAACGCGGCAAGCGCCGGATCCACCAGCAGCCCCGGCGTGGCGAGGTCGTCGCGTGCTTCCCGTGGCTGCGCGAGGAGATCCGGGTGGTGAAGCCCCGGTTGGTCGTCGCGCTGGGCGCCGTGGCGGCGAAAGCACTTCTGGGACCATCGTTCAAGCTCACCGAGCACCGCGGCGAGGTGCTGGAGCACGACGGGTTGCGCGTCGGCGTGACCGTGCACCCGTCCGCGGTCGTGCGGGCGGAGAACTTCACCGAGGCCTACGAGCAGTTCGTGGCCGATCTGGTGGCGCTGAAGAAGTCCTGAAACGGGACAACCCCCGGACGACTCCTGCGCGAGCAGGCCGAGCGGGACCAGCGCTCGAAGTCCGGGGGTCGGGTGGCTGCCTGGTTTTGCGCTTAGGCGTCACCAAAGGCGGTCCTAGCGGACAGCCACCTCACGAGTCCTGTAGCTATACAACTTTGGACCACCTCCTCTCTTGTGTACTGCGAACCTATGCCTGCTCCGCATGGCCGTGCAACGGACTTTTCTCACGCCACGCCGCCCGCCCGGTTCGCGTAGAATCCGCAGGCATGGTGCGCATCCCACTGACGTCGCTGGAACGGGAGCGCGGCAGGCGGCTCGGCCAGTTGCTGCGGGACGCCCGCGGCGAGGAGAGCATGGTCGAGATCGCGGCTCGCGCCGGACTGTCCGCGGAGACCGTGCGCAAGATCGAGACGGGACGCGCTCCCACGCCCTCCTTCTTCACCATCGCCGCCCTGGCGGGCGCACTCGGGATCTCGCTCGATTCCATCAACGAACTGCTGACCCCGCAAAGCCGGTCGGCGTAGTTCCCTCGATCGTTGACCGAACCGCTCGGACGAGTTACCACGAAAGTCGGGTAAGAGCGGCAGTTTCCGGACGATCCTTGACTTCGACTTTTTCCGCGTGCTCCGGTGGAACGGCGAGATTCGCTCTTCTCGAAGCAGGGGGAAATTGTGAAATTCGTTTCAAGTCTCATCGCCGCGTTCCTGGCGTTCGCTCTGGTCGGTGCTCCCACGGCGTCCGCGACGGCAGAAGCGCAGATCAGCAGGGGTGACGTGCTCAAGCGGGCGGCCGTGTGGCTGACCGCGAACAACGGCAAGCAGGTCCCGTACAGCATGTCGAAGTACTGGAAGGACGGGTACCGGACGGATTGTTCGGGTTATGTTTCGATGGCTGCGAACCTGGGGAAGGACAATCCCAAGGGCGGCCCGAACACCGTTGCTCTCGCGACGAGCAAGTACACGACGCCCATCAAGATCGCGGACATGAAACCGGGTGATCTGTTCATCGACGCGGTCGACGAACCCGGCGACGACTTCCGCCACGTCGTGATCTTCGAGAAGTGGGACAAGGCCAACCAGTCCTACTGGGCCTACGAGCAGCGCGGCAGCCACGGCACCGACCACCGCGTGCTCACGTACGGCCTGAAGGACAAGAAGTACAAGCCCTACCGGCTGAAGAACGTCACCGGCTGATCGTCACCAGGTGACCGGCATGGCCAGCGGACCCCGCATGGCCATGCCGGTCCGCCATTCCACGTCGGCGGTCAACCGCAGGTCCGGGAACCGTTCCAGCAGCGCGGTCAGTGCCACCTGGACGTCCATTCGCGCCAGTTGCGCGCCGATGCAGTGGTGCGGCCCGTGCCCGAACGTGAGGTGCCCCTTGGCATTTCGCGTCACGTCGAACCGGCCGGGGTCCGGGAACCGCCGCGGGTCGCGGTTGGCCGCGTGCTTCGCGAGCAGGACCGGTTCGCCCGCGCGCACCACCCCGCCGCTGAGGTGGACGTCCTCCAGGGCGTAGCGGGGCAGGATGTCCGAGATCTCCTGCGCGGGGATCCACCGCAGCAGCTCCTCGACGGCACCGGGCATCAGGTCCGGGTTCGAGCGCAGCAGGGCGGCCTGGCCGGGGAACTGCAGCAGCGTGTGCACGGAGTTCGCGATGTGGGCGGCCGTCGAGTCGTAGCCGGCGCCGAGCAGCAACACCGTGAGCTGCACCAGTTCTTCCTCGGTGAGGCGGTCGCCCTCCTCCTGGGCCACGACCAGCGCGCTGATCAGGTCGTCCTCCTGGTGGACGCGGCGCTGCCCGGCGAGATCCGCGAGGTAGGCCGCGAGCTCGCCCAGCCGCGCCAGCTTCTCGTCGTCGGTCATCGCCGTGATCGACATGAACGCGGCGGCGAGGTCCTGGAAGTGGTCGCGGTCGGCGTACGGGACGCCGAGCAGGTCGCAGATCATCAAGCCGGGCAACGGAATCGCGTACGCGGTGAGCAGATCGGCCGGCGGTCCCGCCTGCTCCACCGCGTCCAGCAGGTCGTGCGCCAGGCGTTCGGCGTTCGCACGCAACTGTTCTACGCGGCGCGCGGTGAACGCGTGCGCGAGCAGGCGGCGCAACCGCGTGTGGTCCGGCGGGTCGAGGTCGGTGAGGATCGCGCCCATCCGCACCGGGCCCATCCGCGGGGTGTCCCGCACGGCCGCCTGCGCGAGGCTGAACCTCGGGTCGCTGAGCGCCAGGCGCACGTCCTCGTACCGGGTGAGCAGCCAGCCCTCCTCGCCGTGCGGGAGCTGGACGCGGGCGAGCGGTTCGTCCTGCTGGAGCCGGAGGTAGGTCGGGTCGACGTCGAGCCCGTTCGCCGGACCGAACGGGTAGGCACGCGCTGTCATGAGCATCCTCCAAGGTCTGCGGCTGAGCGAGCGTACTTCCGGTAAACGCTTTCATCCGAGGCTTGACCGGTATTGACCGTCTCGATGGGGCGTCCTACGCTGCGACGAGCAAGAACACCTCCGATCTTTGGCTCCGCCGCCGCAGACTCGAAGGGTGCAGGAGTGGATCTTTCGCGGCGCGGCTTGTTCGGCGGAGTGGTGGCGGGGGCGGCGCTCACGGCGTTGCCAGCGGGGGCGTCGGCGGCCTCCTCCGGCGGGTGCGAGACCAGGATCGACTGGGAGTCCTTCCTCGGTGAGCAGGACCTGGTATGGCAACGGGTTCCGCGCGCCTGGTACGAGGGACCGTTCCTGGGCAACGGTTTCCTCGCCACCTCGGTCTACCGAGAGCCCGGTGCGAACGCGGTGCGGTTCACCGTGGACCACGCGAAGGTGCAGGACCACCGGCCGCAGTTCGGCAATGAGTGGGGTGTCGCGCGGCTGCCGGTCGGGCGGGTGCTGCTGACGCCCGCCGGCACGATCACCGGCGTCGACCTGCGGCTCGACCTGTGGAACGCGGAGCTGCGCGGCACGATCGTGACGGACCTCGGCGAGCTGGCCGTCCGGTTGTTCGTGCACGCCTCGAAGTCGTTGCTGCACCTGGAGGTTCGCGCGTCCGGCGGCGAACGGGTCGCGCTCGCGTTCCAGGCGCTGGACGCGGTGAGCCCGCGCACGATCCGCGAACCGCCGCCCGCGACGTTCCCGCCCAACCCGAAACCGGTGACGCGCACCGTCGGCGGGCTCACCCTCGTGACGCAGGAGATGGTGGCGGGCGGGCAGACCGCGACCGCGTACCGGATCTCGCAACGGCGTGGCCGCACGGAGCTCCTGCTGTCCGTCGACCACTCGTTCCCGGACCGCACGGCGGAGGCGTCGGTGAGGACCGCGGTGACGACAGCGCTTGCGCCGGAAGTGTTGCGGCAGCAGCACCAGCGGTGGTGGCATCGCTTCTACCGCAAGAGCTTCGTGTCGGTGCCGGACGCGTTGATGCAGAGCTTCTACTGGATCCAGCTGTACAAGCTCGCGTCCGGGGCGCGGGCAGAGGCGCCGATCATGCCGACGACCGGGCCGTGGCTGGAGCCGACGCCGTGGCCCTCGGTGTGGTTCAACCTCAACGCCCAGCTGGAGTACTGGCCCGCCCTGGCGTCGAACCACCTGGAGCTCGACCCGATTCCGCGGACCGTGGCGGAGAACCAGCAGATCCTGGTCGACGCGCTGCGGCCGGAGTTCCGGGCCGACTCGATGGGGTTGCGGCGCAGCACGGATCCGACGTTCCAGGACGCCGGGTTCGTCGGGTCGCCGCTGCACCCGTCGCCGGACCCGGAGATCGGGAACCTGCCGTGGCTGCTGCACAACGCGTGGCTGCACTACCGGCACAGCATGGACGAACGGGTGCTGCGCGACACGGTCTTCCCGGTGCTGCGCCGGTCCACCAACTACTACCTGCACTTCCTGCGCAAGGGCGACGACGGCCGGCTGCACCTGCTGCCGACCTACTCGCCCGAGTACGGCGTGGCGCCGGACTGCAACTACGACCTCGCGTTGCTGCGCTGGTCGTGCCGGACGCTGATCGAGTCGGCGCGGCTGCTGCGGATCGCCGACCCGTTGCTGCCGCGGTGGCAGGAGGTGCTGGACCGGCTCGTCGAGTACCCGGTGGACGCGGGCGGGTTCATGATCGGGGCGGGGGTGCCGTTCGCGAAGTCGCACCGGCACTACTCGCACCTGCTCGCGGTCTACCCGTTGGGCGAGGTGAACTGGGAGCAGCCGGAACGCCGTGACCTCATCGCGCGGTCGTTGCGGCACTGGCTGAGCTTCGAGGGGTCGTTGCGGGGCTTCACCTTCACCGGTGCGGCGTCGATCGCGGCCCAGATGACCTCCGGCGACGACGCGCTGCGGTACCTGCGGGAGTTCGTGGCGCGGTTCGCGCAGCCCAACACCACGTACTTCGAGGCGGGGCCCGTGATCGAGACGCCGCTGAGCGCCGCGAAGTCGTTGCAGGACATGCTGGTCCAGAGCTGGGGCGGGTTGATCCGGATCTTTCCCGCCGTTCCCGCGGTGTGGCAGGACGTGACGATCCACGACACCCGGACCGAGGGCGCGTTCCTGGTGAGCGCGGTGCGGCGAGGTGGGCGGACGCGGTTCGTGCGGGTGCGCAGCGAGGCCGGTCAGCCGTGCCGGGTGCGCACGGGCATCGAGGAGCCGCTGGTGGTGCGCGGCTGTGCGTGGAGCCTGCGGGACGGCGTGGTGTCGCTGGAGCTGCGGCGCGGGGCCGAGGCGTTGATCCACGCACGAGGCGAGCGGGACTTCACGATCGCGCCGGTGCGGATCACCTCGCCCGCCCGGCGGTGGGGGCTGCCCGCGTTGCCGCCGGGCGGGAGCGCGGTGCCGGTGGATCTGCGCGGGGCGTTCGACAACGACGGGCTGTCGAACGAGTTCACGAGCCGGGACGGGGACTTCGACGGTGCGGGCAACACCTATCCGGCCGCGCAGCTGCCGCAGACCGGGTCGGTGGTGGACGACGGGGTGCTGTTCGAGTTCTACAACGGGGACGAGGCCAGTCTCAACAACGTCGTCTGCGCCGGGCAGTCCGTCGCTGTTCCTGGTGGCAGGTATGGGAAGTTGCACCTGTTGGCGGCCGGCGACGTCGGGAACGTCGAGGCTACCGGGGCTCTGGGGTACGCCGATGGTGCCGAGCCGGTGCCGTTCCGGGTGACCGCGTGGCAGCAGCGGCCGCAGTTCGGTGAGTCGGAACCTGTTGCCACGACGTTGATGCACACACCGTCCGGGCCTGTCACGCGGCAGGTGTCGATCTTCCACCAGGTCGTCGCCGTCGATCCCGCGCGCGAGCTCTCCGCCGTCATCCTCCCCAGGACGAGCGGGCCGCGCCTGCACGTCTTCGCGATCACCTTGGAGAAGCCGAAGTGAGATCCTTGCTCACCGCGCTGACGCTGGTTCTGGCGTCCCTGGTTCCTGTGTCGCACGCTGCCGCCGAGCCGGCACTGGCCCTGACGCCGCCGATGGGGTTCAACAACTGGAACACCACCGGGTGCGACATCAACGAGCAGATGATCCGCGACATGGCGGACATCTTCGTGTCGAAGGGGTTGAAGGACGCCGGATACCGGTACGTCAACGTCGACGACTGCTGGGCGGACGCGACCCGCGACCCCGCCACCGGACGGCTGCGGCACCACCCCGTGCGGTTTCCCAGCGGGATGAAGGCGCTGGCGGACTACGTCCACGCCCGCGGCCTGAAGTTCGGCATCTACACGAGCGCCGGGGTGCAGACCTGCGCGCGGACGATGCCCGGATCGCTGGACCACGAGGAGGTCGACGCGCGGACGTTCGCGGACTGGGGCGTCGACTACCTGAAGTACGACAACTGCAACAACGAGGGACGTCCCGCGCTGGAGCGGTACACGAAGATGCGGGACGCGCTGCGGGCCACCGGCCGTCCGATCGTCTACTCGATCTGCGAGTGGGGGCAGAACAAGCCCTGGGAGTGGGGCAAGGGCGTCGGGCAGCTGTGGCGGACCACCGGGGACATCAACGACACGTGGTCGAAGACCGTCGAGATCCTGAAGCTGAACGCGCCGCTCGACGCGTATGCCGGGCCTGGGCACTGGAACGACCCCGACATGCTGGAGGTCGGCAACGGGCAGCAGACGACGGTCGAGTACCGGAGCCAGTTCGCGCTGTGGTCGATCATGGCGGCGCCGTTGCTGATCGGGGCCGACCTGCGCAAGGTCTCTGCCGAGCACCTGGAGATCCTGCGGAACCGGGAGATCATCGCGGTGAACCAGGATTCCCTTGGCGTGCAGGGGAAGGTGGTGTCGCAGGAGGACGGGCGGTGGGTGTTCGTGAAGCCGCTGTCCAACGGGGACAAAGCGGTGGCCCTGTTCAACGAGTCCGAGGTCAACGCGACGTTGTCCATCTCGGCGCGGTCCGCCGGGTTGCCGTCGTCGGTCGGGTACACCGTGCGGGATCTGTGGACCGGGCGCGACTTCCAGTCGGCAGGGCAGATCTCGGCCTCGTTGCCGCCGCACGGGACGGCGATCTTCCGGGTCAAGGCGTCGCAGGACTGGTACCGGCACGCGCCGGCCGTGGACACCTCGCTGGACGTGGTGGCCTCGGTGCCCGGGGTGCCGGGGACGATCACGCCCGCGGGGGAGTCGTTCGAGGTCGGTGTGACCGCCGTGAACCAGGCGCCGGTCCCGTTGCTGACCGCGTCGACGTCGTTCTCCGCGCCTGCCGGGTGGAAGGTGGAGAGGCTTTCCTCCGAGCGTGCGCCGGTGCTGCTGACCTCGCAGTCGGTGCAGAGCCGGTGGAGGGTCACACCCCCGGCTGGGGTTACACCGGGGGTACACGCGGTGGGCGGGTCTTTCGGCGCGACCTGGGTGGGGCACGGGCGGTTGTCGCGTCCGGTGGAGGCCGCCGTCCTGGTGCCGGTGCCTGGACCGGTGGGGTCCGTGTGGGCGAGCGACGTGCGGTTCACCACCGAGCGCAGTGGCTACGGGCCGGTGGAGCGCGACCGGTCGAACGGCGGCTACCTCGGTGGGGACGGCAGGACGTTGACCATCAACGGGAAGACGTACGAGAAGGGGCTCGGCGCGCACGCCCAGGCGGAGATGATCCTCTACCTGGGAGGGCGTTGCACCGCGTTTTCTTCTGATGTCGGCATCGACGACGAGCGGGACGTGAACCAGCTCGGGTCGGCGGTCTTCGAGGTCTGGGCGGACGGCACGAAGGTCGCCGACAGCGGGCTGCGGACGTGGCGCGACGACGCGGTGCCGGTGTCGGGTTCGCTGGTGGGGGCTCGGTTCCTGCGCCTGGTCGTGGCCGATGGCGGCGACGGGGTCAGGTTCGATCGCGGAGACTTCGCCGGCGCCAGGCTGACCTGCTGACGGCTGTCGCTGCCACAGCGGCGACGAGCACGCCCGTGGACAGGATCTGCCCGCGGGCCTGCTCGTCGGCCAGCATGAGCCCGATGATGCCGACGATCACGGCGAGCGCGGCGTAGGAGAGATACGGATAACCCCACATGGGGACCGTCGGGTTCTGGATGGTGCGGCGGAGCTTGATCTGCGAGACCGCCACGAAGCCCCACACGACCAGCAGGGCCGAGCCCACGGCGTTGAGGAGCAACAGGAACACCGTGTCGGGCCACAGGTAGTTGAGCAGCACCGAGAAGAACCCGAACGCGGTGGACGCCAGCACGGCGTTGCGCGGCACCCCGTTGGTCCTGGCCAGCAGTGCCTTGGGGGCTTCCTGGCGTTCGGCGAGCGAGCTCAGCATGCGCGCGGCGCCGTAGAGGGTGGCGTTGATGGCGCTCAGCAGGGCCACGAAGATGACGACGTTCATGATCTGCCCGGCGGCCGGGATGCCGAGCCGGTTCAGCACGGCGACGTACGGGCTGGCGCCGACGTCGGAGTCGTTCCACGGCAGCAGCGTCACGACCACGACCATCGACCCGAGGTAGAAGACGAGCAGCCGGGTCATGGCGGTCCGCAGCGCCTTCTTGATGGCGTGCCTCGGGTCTTCCGCGTCGGCGGCGGCGATCGTGATGACCTCGAGCCCGCCGAACGCGAACACCGTGGCCATGAACGCGGCGAGCACGCCACCCCACCCGTTGGGCAGGAAGTCCTGGAGGTTCTGAGTTCCCGGCGACTCCGTGCCGGGGAGGAGGCCCGCGATGGCGAGCACGCCCAGCCCGAGGAAGACCACGATCGCCGCGACCTTCAGCCCCGCGAACCAGAACTCGAACTCGCCGAAGCTCCGCACGTTGCCGAGGTTCACCACCGTCAGCACCGCCATGAACAGCAACACCCACGCCCACTGGGGGACGCTCGGCACCCACCCGGCCGCGATCTTGGCGGCCCCGGTCGCCTCGACCGCGAGCACCACCCCGACCGCCGCCCAGTACGTCCAGCCGACCGTGAACCCTGCCCACGGCCCGAGCGCCTTTTCCGCGTGAACGGAGAACGCGCCGCCACTCGGGTACTCGGCCGCCATTTCCCCGAGCATGCGCATCACGAGCAGGGCCAGAATTCCGGCGAGCCCGAACGAGATGAGCACGGCGGGCCCCGCCAACGCGATGCCGGCCCCTGTCCCGACGAACAGACCAGCTCCGATCACGCCGCCCAACGCGATCATGGTCACATGTCGTTCCCGCAGGTGAGTCACGCTCTCCAGCCCCGTTCGAGTGTCCCGATGGCGGCCCGATAGTGAGTTCATGGCGACGGAGAGTCAAATCGTGTGATCGGGGTTACACCGAAGCCGAAGAAGGGTGAGACCGATGAACTCGCCTAAGGGAGTACTGCCGTCCGGAACGTCCGCCGCATTGCCGCCGGGAACGTTGCCGTCAGGTGTGTTGCCGCAACTCGACACGTTCTCCGGCGCGCTGGAGCGTTACTCGGGCTGGGGGTGGCTCGTGCTGCGCTCGGAGAACCGGCTGCTGCTGACCACCGACCACTGCGTGTCCGCGGTGGAGATGCCCGCGGGCGTGGGCGGCGAGGTGCAGCACTACCTGGCCGTGCGGATGCTGGCCGGGCCGGTGGTGGTGCTGCCTTCCGGGCGGTGGCTGATCCTGACAGGGTCGGCGGACTCGGCCTCGCAGGTGAACCTGATCCGGTTACGGGCTCGGGGGGCCTTGACGCACCGGCTGGGGACGTTGGTGCCGTTGCCGCCGTCGCGGATCGACGGGGGTGGGGTGCGGTGGCTGGGAGAGCCTGCGGCTGGTGGGCCGGCTTTGCCGCCGTTCTCGGCTGTGGTGGCGGCGTTGAGGGCTGTTACGGAGACCGCCGGGCTGCGGTGACGGCCGGGCTGCGGTGAGCTTGGTTGGTCGCGCCGGTTTCGTAGGGTTCCCCGGTTGCGGGTGGCGGGTTCGCCTTGCGTGCTTCCCTCCGGGGGCTCTGCCCTCAGACCCCCGGCAATCTGATCGGGGGGCACCGCGCCACTCGCGGGTTGATGGCACGCCTGTTTGTGCTGGGCGGCTGCCTGTTGCGTTGGTGGTTGCGTTGGCGGTGGTCGCGTGCTCTTGGCTCGTCGTTACGTGGTGGGGCGGAGGACGTTCGCCCTGAAGTGGTTCAGGGTGTTGCCTCGTTCGGCGAAGTTGACCACCACGTAGGTGCCGTTGCGGCCCTGCGAGATGCCCACGCCCAGGCGCGTCGAGGACTTCCAGACCAGCGCCGTGAAGTGGAGCACGGAGAGGTCGACGTTCGAAGGCGTCATCTCTTTGTCGTAGTTGTAGTGACGCGATTCGTTGTACCAGTCCTCCAGAGCTTTACCGATCACTGTATCGATTGGCCTGCTGCGTCCCGTCTCGTACAGGTTCTCGCCGTAAGGGTTGTCCGGGCGGTGTTCGAAGCCATTTGTGGACTGGAGGTGGTCCGCCCATTCTTGCGCGGTTCTTGACACTTCGGAATCGAGTGAGAGGGGCGGTGCGCCGTGCTTTGCGCGGTAGGTGTTGACGAGTTCCGCCGCCTTCGTGGCGGGGTCCTCGGCGTGGGCGGTAGGGGTTGTGAGGCTCAGGGTGACGGCCACGGTGATTACGGTGAGCATCCAACGCATGACTCGTGTTGTCCCCTAAATGGGGCATGGTGGGCAATACCCCGGGTTGAATCTGCTGTCTTGATAGGCGCTGTGTAGTCGTGGCGTAGCCTTGGAGTGTGAGGCAGGTCACGGGTGGTGTAACGCTCTGGCGATACCCCCTATGACCCCCTTGGGTTACCGATGGCTACCCCGGTTGCGGTGCAAATTCACTCCACAGGACGCGGTCGAGGTTCTATGGTTTGTGATGTCGAACACCAGCGGAAGGAGCTTGGCATGGATGGCTACGAAATTCTCGCCGACGAGGACGGGCACGTTCGG
The DNA here is from genome assembly GCF_050936595.1 of Lentzea sp. CA-135723. Classification (NCBI taxonomy): domain Bacteria; kingdom Bacillati; phylum Actinomycetota; class Actinomycetes; order Pseudonocardiales; family Pseudonocardiaceae; genus Lentzea; species Lentzea sp. CA-135723. The sequence goes on from NZ_JBNJMK010000002.1 coordinate 1,273,352, forward strand.
GGCTACGACTAGAGATCGGCGGGCGGACTCGGTTCGCCGAAGGCCGGCACTGCTCCACAGGCCGCGCGAGGGAGTCACCCGAAGCGACTCCCTCGCGGCCTGAGTGGTTAGTGGGCCAGTTGTTCGTTCATGATGAGGAATGCGCCTAGGCCGTGGAAGTCGTTCGTGACGCGTTTGCGGCCGTAGTAGTAGGCGGCGTCGCCTACGTTGGTGCCCTCGGAGATGTCCTTGATGTCGGTCAGGCCCGTCGTGCCGACTGACGCCTTGGCCAGCACGCCGCGGTAGCCCTTGAGTGCTGCCTGTTGGTACGAGGCGTCGAGGTAGCCGCGGGCCACGCCGCGCGCGAGCATGAAGGTGTACATCGACGACGCCGAGGTCTCGGTCCAGTTGTGCGGGTCGGCGCACTTGTCGACGATTTGGCACCAGCGGCCCGTCGTGGCGTCCTGGTAGCGGGTGTAGCCCGTGGCCAGGTGCCGGACGATGGCGATGAGGTCCGCTCTGCCGGGGTGGTCGGCGGGCAGGACGTCCAGCAGGTCGATGGCGGTCATGCCGAACCAGCCGATGGCGCGCGCCCAGTGTTCGGACGAGTGCTTGCCTGCACTGTGAGCCCACGGTTCTGAGCCGTCGGCGTCGTAGGCGTGCCAGAGCAGGCCGTCGTCGGACTTCAGGTGTGTGTAGTAGGCGCGCATGTTGCGTACGGCCTCGTCGTAGCCGTACGGGTCGTTGTAGGCCTTGGCGTACATGGCGATGAACGGCTGTGCCATGTAGACGCCGTCCGCCCACAGTTGGCCCGTTTTGCTCGTGGCGTGGAACATGCCGCCGTCTGCCGTGCGCGGGTATGTGGTGAAGCGCGCGCGTACCTTGTCGGCCGCCTTCTTGTACTTCGCCTGGCCCGTTTCCTGGTGCAGGACGATGAGCAACGTCGCCGAGCGCATCGCGTCGAGGTTGCTGAAGCTGTTGTCGATGCTGCCGTCGGCGTGGACGAAGCGGTCTACCCACGCCTTGATGTAGTCGAGGTACTTGCGCTCACCCGTGCGCTTGTAGACGAGGTATTGGCCGTACAGGTACAGACCCCTCGTGTAACCCCAACCGCCGAGCTCTGCCGGTGTGAAGCGCTTCATGGTCGAGTCGACCACGGCCTTCGACCAGTCGGACGGGGCGGCGTGCGCGGGTGTTGGGGCTATGAGTGCCAACGACAAGACGAGTGTGCCGAGGAAACGTGCTGTCCTCACTCCGTGCTCCTCCTACGAACCTATGGCGGCGGAGGCAAGGAGGAGCATTCCCGGTTGCCGGACCGGTCGTCAAGCGGACATCGGATGTTTGGTCGTGCTTGCGCGAACCACGAGCTTTGTCGGGAGTTCCTGGTGCTGCACCGGGCCGCCGTCGAGCAGCGTGGCGAGAAGATCCACCGCGACCTCGCCGGCGGACTCCGTCGGCATGTGCACGGTCGTCAGCGCGGGCGAGCACATCGTCGCGTAGAGGATGTCGTCGAACCCGGTCACGCTGATCTGCTCCGGCACGCGGACGTCGTGTTCCGCGAGGTACGCGAGCACGCCCAGCGCGATCAGGTCGTTGTAGCAGATGAACGCCGTCGCGCCGGTCCGCAGCGCCTGCTCGGCCGCCGTGTAGCCGCCGTTGAAGTTCGGTTCGAACGAGCCGAGCACGTGCGCCCGGCCGCGCAGGCCCTGCATGCGGCGGTTGTTCGACCACGCCGCGGACGGGCCGCCCAGGTACACGTAGTCCTTGTGCCCCAACGACTCCACGTGCTCGACGACCTGCTCCATGCCGTTGGCGCTGTCCATCAGCACCGACGAGACGCCCGGCACCAGGCGGTTGACCAGCACCAGCGGCGTCAGTTCCGCGAGCTCCACGACCTGCTCGTCCGACAGCAGCGACGCGCACAGCACCACGCCGTCCACCTGGGACGCCATCGTGCGCACGAGCTCGGCCTCCGTCCGCGGGTCCTCCCTGCTGTCGCAGAAGAACACCGAGGTGCCCGCCTCGCCCGCCCTCGTCTGCACCCCGCGCAGGATCGACGGGAAGAACGGGTTGGTCAGGTCGGGCACCACGATGCCGAGGTTCCCGGTGCGGCCGGTGATCAGGCTGCGGGCCGCGCGGTTCGGCTGGTAGCCGAGCCCCGCGACCACGTCCAGAACCCGTTGCCGGGTGGCTTCCTTGACGAGCCCCGGCGCACTCAACGCGCGCGAGACGGTCGAGACGGAGACCTGTGCCTGGCGAGCGACATCCCTGATCGTGACGGCCACGCGCAAATCATCGCAGTCAAGGTCAAGAGCGAGCCATACCTCCGATGAATGCCTACAGTTCGAGACCGGTCAGCACCAGCACCCGCTGTTCGGTGAGGTCGTCCATCGCCGCCCGCAGGCCCTCGCGGCCGATCCCGGACTCCTTCACCCCGCCGTACGGCATCTGGTCCGCGCGGTACGACGGCACGTCGCCGACGATCACGCCACCGACCTGAAGCCGTTGCGCCGCACGGAAAGCCAGCCGCACGTCCGTGGTGAACAGGCCGGCCTGCAGCCCGTACCGGGACGAGTTGACCCGGTCGAACGCCTCCTCGACGCTCGCGACCCGCGTCAGCGTCACGACGGGCCCGAACACCTCCTCGGCGTTGACCTTCGAGTCCTCCGGCACGTCGGTCAGCACGGTCGGCGCGTACGTCCGGCCGTCGCGGGTTCCGCCCGTCAGCACGTTCGCGGCTGCCTCTTCGACCCACGCCGCGACCCGGTCCGCGGCCGCGTCGTTGATCAACGGACCGACGTCGCCCGCCACGTCGAGCTTGTTCACGTGCGCCACCACGGCCTCCGCGACCGCGTCGTACACGTCGGTGTGCACGAACACGCGCTGCACCGAGATGCACGACTGCCCCGCCTGGTACATCGCGAACGTGGCGATGCGCTGCGCCGCGAAGTCGAGGTCCGGCCAGTCGGGCGCGACGATCGCGGCCGCGTTGCCACCGAGCTCCAGCGTCACGTGCTTGCGCGGCACGCGTTCCTTGATGCCCCAGCCGACCGGGCCGGAGCCGGTGAACGACACCACCGGCAGCCGCGGGTCCTCGACCAGCCGCGCGGTGTCCTCGTTGGACAGGTGCAGGATGGAGAACGCCCCGTCCGGCAGGTCGGTCTCCGCCAGCACCTCGGCCAGCAGGAACGCGACCGCCGGCGTGGACGGCGCGGGCTTCAGCACGATCGGCGCGCCCACCGCGATCGACGGCGCCACCTTGTGCGCCACCAGGTTCAGCGGGAAGTTGAACGGCGCGATGCCCAGCACCGGGCCGCGCGGCACCCGCCGGACCAGCGCGAGACGGCCCTCGGCGGACGGGTCGGTGTCGAGGCGCTGCAGCTCGCCGGAGAACCGGCGCGCCTCCTCGGCGGCCCAGCGGAACGTGGAGATCGCGCGGGTGACCTCGATCCGCGCCCACTTCAGCGGCTTGCCGGAGTCGGCGTTGATGGCGGCGGCGAACTCCTCGGCCCGTTCGGCCAGCCGCCGCGACACGTGGTCCAGCGCCGACGCACGGCGGTGTGCCGGCAGAGCGGCCAGTTCGGGAGCAACGGCGGCAGCGCGCGCAACGGCGGCCTCGACGTCGGTGGCGGTGTGGAAGTCGATCATGCGAGCAACGCTCCTTCGAGCACGTCGAGACCTTCGGCGAGCAGGTCGTCCGGGATGACCAGCGGGGGCAGCAGACGGATCACGTTGCCGTACGTGCCGCACGTCAGCACGACGACGCCCTGGTCGTGGCACGCCTTCGCGACCCGTGCGGCGACATCGGGCGTGCGTTCGGTGAACTCGATGGCGAGCATCGCGCCACGGCCGCGGATGTCCGCGATGATGTCGGTCTTCTCCGCGATCGCCCGCAGCCGGGCCAGCGCGGTCTCGCCGATGCGCTGGGCGGCGGCGTTGAGGTCGCGTTCGCGCATCGTCCGGAACGCCCCGAGCGCCGCCGCGCACGCCACCGGGTTGCCGCCGTACGTGCCGCCGAGCCCACCGACGTGCACGGCGTCCATGATCTCCGCGCGCCCGGTGACGGCGGCGAGCGGCAGCCCGCCCGCGATGCCCTTGGCCGTGGTGATCAGGTCCGGCACCACGCCCTCGTGGTCGAGCGCGAACCACGCCCCGGTGCGGCAGAAGCCCGTCTGGATCTCGTCGGCGACGAACAGCACGCCCCGCTCCCGGCACCACTGCGCGAGTGCCGGCAGGAAACCGGGAGCAGGGTCGATGAACCCGCCCTCGCCCTGGATCGGCTCGATCACGAGAGCGGCCGTGTTGTCGGCACCGACCTGCTTCTCGATCGCCGCGATCGCCCGCGCGGCCGCCTCGGGACCGGTCAGGCCGTCGTGCAGCGGGTACGAGCCGGGCACCCGGTACACCTCGGGCGCGAACGGGCCGAACCGGTGCTTGTACGGCATGTTCTTGGCGGTCAGCGCCATCGTGAGGTTCGTGCGGCCGTGGTAGCCGTGGTCGAACACCACGACGGCCTGCCTGCCGGTGACGTGCCGCGCGATCTTGACGGCGTTCTCGACGGCCTCCGCGCCGGAGTTGAACAGCACCGACCGCTTCTCGTGGTCACCGGGCGTCAGCTCGTTGAGCTGCTCGCACACCTCCACGTAGCTGTCGTACGGCGTGATCATGAAGCAGGTGTGGCTGAACCTGTCGATCTGCGCGTGCACCGACTCGGCGACGGCGGGCGCGGGGTTGCCGACACCGGTGACGGCGATGCCGGAGCCGAGGTCGATGAGCTGGTTGCCGTCGACGTCGATCAGCAGGCCGTCGTCGGCGGAGTCGACGTAGACGGGCAGCGTGGAGCCGACGCCGGCGGCGACGGCGCCCTTGCGCCGCTCCTGGAGCTCCAGCGACTTCGGGCCGGGGATGGCTGTTACCAGTCGGCTCTTGGACAGCAGTCGGGTCATGTCGCAAGCATGACCCTGGTCAGGGCACCGCGCAGTGTCTGAAGTGGCGATCTTTCGAGTGCGGGTTGTACAAAATGGCATGCCGATCTCGTTGCACGACCTGGCCCGTTCGCTGGGGCTGCCGGTGCTGGCCGGGGACGTGTCACGGCCGGTCGGGTGGGTGCACGGCACCGAGCTCGCCGACCCGACGCCGTTCCTGGAGGGCGGCGAGCTGCTGCTCACGACCGGCCTGAACGCCTTGACCCCTGGGTATGTCGAACGGCTGGTGCGCGCGGGGGTGGTCGGGCTCGGGTTCGGGACCGGACTGAGTCACGACGTCGTGCCGGCCGAGCTGGTGGAGCAGGCGGAACGGTCCGGGCTGGGGCTGGTGGAGGTGCCGCGACACGTGCCGTTCATCGCGATCAGCAAGGCGGTCTCGAAGGCGCTGGCGGCGGACGAGTACGCGGCGTTGACGCGGACGAGCGAGGCGCAGCGGGCGTTGACCAGGGCGGCGGTGCGGGGTGGGGTCGCGGGGGTGGTGCGGCGGCTCGGCCAGTGGATCAACGGCTGGGTGGTGCTGCTCGGCGCGTCGGGAGAGGTGGTGCACGCCCACAACGCCCGGCTGGCTCCGGGCCTGGTGTCGAGTGGCGGCCTCGCCCCTTCTGGCGACTTGGCGGCGGCGGTGGCGAAGGTCCGCGCCTCGGGTGGCCTGGCGAGCGCGGCGTTGGAGGTGGCCGGGTTCCACGTGTTCCTCCAGGCGCTGGGCAGTCGCGCCAGGGGAGTGCTCGCGGTCGGCACGTCCGAGCCGCTCGACGCCGACCTCAACATCGTCAACACGGCCGCGTCCCTGCTCACCCTCGCCCTCGCCCGGAACGACGCCTTCGACGCCGCCCACCGCGAGCTGAGGACCGGTCAGTTCCGGTTGCTGCTCAACGGAATCGGCGTCGAAGGCCTGCCGCAACGGTTCCGCGTCTTCCTCGCCGACGACCCGCCCGACGACGGCTTCTGGGCCGAGCACGACGGCCAGATCGTCGTGCTCGCAACGGAATCAGCCGGCCACGCGTCGTCCGAAGTGGACTCCACGAGTGTCGCCCGCGGCTATCGCGAGGCCCAGCAAGCGAAGAAGGCTGGTGTAAGCCGGTTCGAGGACCTCGCAGGAAGCCTGAAGGTGCCGGAAGGGTTCGCGGACGCACTTCTCCAACCCCTCGACACCGAGACCCGCGAGACGCTCAGGACGTGGCTGAGCCACCACGGCGCCTGGGACCCGGCCGCCACCGAGCTGGGCGTTCACCGCCACACCCTCAAGAACCGGGTCCGCAAGGCCGAACAGGCACTCCGAAAATCCCTCGACTCGCCCGGCCTGCGCGCGGAGTTGTGGCTAGCCCTGCACCGCGAAGGTCAGTGAGGCCGTGTAGCCGGACGCGACGTCGCCCGACATCGACGCCATCTGCTCGTCGGTACCGTCGCGGAACACCATGTCCTGCTGCAACGACGTCCGCGACATGTTCCGGACGCTCTGCGTGTACCCGGTGGTGCCGTAGACCTCCTTGCACGTCGTCTCGGGCAACGCGAGCTGCGAGGTGACGATCTTGTTGCCCGCCTTGGTGGCCTCGTCGAGGCTCGGGTAGACCTCGAAGTGGATGTGCGGCCAGCGGCCCGAGTACGCGCCGGGGAACACGCTGACGAACTTCAGCTTCCCGGACGCGTCGGCCTCCTGGACGCCGCGCAGGAAGTTCTCGTCCTTCACGCGGTCCGAGTACATCGAGTAGTCGCCGTTCATGTCGCAGTGCCACAGGTAGATCGCGGCGCCGGCGAACGGCGTGCCGTCCTCCTTCCGCACGGTGAGGTCGATCGTCAGCCGCACGCCCTCGGCGGTGCGGGTGGACGACCCGAAGCTCGACCTGATGTCCGAGCGCACGATTCCGCTCTGCGTCAACGCGTTCGGGCCGTTGGAACCGTCGCCGGGGTACGGACCGGCCGTCTCCTCGGGGATCGTCTCCAGCGCCGCACCGGCGGAAGCGCTGGAAGTACTGGAAGTGGTGGGCGTGGTGGTCGACGGGGCGCAGGCCACGAGCGTGAGGCCTGCGCCGCCGAGCAGCGACAACGCCCGCCTGCGCCCGAAGAGCGTGGCGAGGTCGAACTGGAGGCCGCGGTCGTGGTTGTCCGTCATGCGACTCAGATTGCGGCCGGATCCTGTGAGGCGCCTGTGGAGAACCTGTCTCGTGGCTAGCTGAAGTCGGGCAGCGTCAGCGCCGAGTGCTCGGGGCGGGCCGGCTCGGCGGGCATCGTCTCGCGGGAGCGCAGCGCCTCGTTGCGGGCGGCCAGCGCCTCGGCGGTGCCGGGGAACAGCTCGGCGTCGCCCACGTCGACGAGGTCCTGGTTCGCGAGCACGAACGGCCGCATGACCCGTTCGTACCCGGCGAAGTCGCCCAGGTGTCCCGCGAGGACGTAGGCGCCGACCAGGGCGAGGCTGGAGCCCTGGCCGGTGAGGAACGACGGGGCGTACGCGGCGTCGCCGACCAGTGCGACCCGGCCGGACGACCAGTGCGGCATGCGGATCTGGCTGACCGTGTCGAAGAACAGGTCGTCGGCCTCGTTCATCGCCTTGACCAGTCCCGGCACCTCCCAGCCGTCCCCCGCGAACACCGACGCCACGAGCTCGCGCCGGGCCTCGGGGTCGCGGAACGCCCCGAACGGCGCCTCGGTCAGCCCGAAGCTGAGGAAGCCGTGCACGCTCTCGCCCGTGCCCACCGCGTACAACGCCGCGGCACGACCGGGTTCGTTCCACATCACCGCTTCCTGGCGCAGCCCGAGGTGGTTGGGCAGGGTGAACCCGGCGAAGCAGTAGCCGAGGTAGCGGTGGAACCGCTCCTCGGGACCGAACGCGAGCTCGCGCACGGCCGAGTGCAGTCCGTCGGCGCCGATGACGTGGTCGTACGTGCGCCGCAGGCCGCTGCGGAACGTCACGTCCACGCCGTCCGAGTGCTCGTCCATCGCGACGATGCTGTTGTCGAACAGGAACTCCACGTCGTCGCGGACGGTGTCGTGGAGCAGTTCGGCCAGGTCGCCTCGCCGCACCTCGAGGTCGTTGCCGTCCCCGCCCGCGATCACCTCCGGCCTGATCGACGTGATGGTGCTGCCGTCGGGGTTGAGGAAGGTGATCCGCCGCGTGTGCACGTGCGCCTCGCGCAGCCGGGGGAGTAGGCCCATCCGCTCGACCACCGCCAACGCCGTCCCGCGGATGTCGATCGGGTAGCCACCGCCGCGCAGGGCGTGCGACTTCTCCACGACCGTGACGTCGTGCCCGCGCCTGCGCAGCCAGAACGCGAGCGCGGGACCGGCGATGCTGGCACCGGAGATCAGGACTGAGCTCATGACGGCCTCCAACTAGCTAACTTAGGTATCCTTCTCTGTCCGACGCGAGCATATACCTAAGTTAGGTAGGTAAGTCGATGGGCGATGCCCTGAACCCCGCGGAGATGCTGCCGCACCTGATGCGGCTGGGCACCGTGCTCAACCGCAGCCACCTGGTCGAACGGGCGATGGAGCAGGTCGGGATCCCGCTCGACCGGCCGGGTCTGACGGTGCTCATCACGCTGCGCCTGGCCGGCCGGCCGCTGCGGGTGGGGGAGATCGCGACGCGCATGCAGGTCGTCGGCCCGCACGTCACGCGGCACCTGCACGACCTGGAGCGCGCTGGCCTGGTCCGCCGCGTCACCGACCCCGGCGACCAGCGCGCCCGGCTGGTCGAGCTCGCGGAGTCCGGTGACGCGGCGGCCGGGCGTTACCTCGCGGCGGTCTTCGGCTGGTTCGCCGAGGCGCTCGCCGACTGGCCGGAGGAGGACCAGGCGACGTTCGGCCGGCTGCTCGCCCGCTTCGTGACCGACGTCGAGGCGCACTTCACCGCAGAGTGAGCAGCACGGTGCTGGAGCCCTGCCGGGGATGGAGCTTCAGCACCGTGCCACCGAACGTGCCGGGCGTCGAGGAGGCCGCCGCCCAGCCCGTTGCCTTCCCGCGCAGCTCCTCCACGGTCGAGGAACCCACGGGCTGCCCGTCGACGACGACCCGCCGCACGTCCGCGGGCACCATCAGCTGCGACTCGGCCGGCGCGCCCCGCAACGTGACGAGAAGGTGCTTGCCGAACGAGTCGACCTGCAGCTTCCCGAACCTGCCGTCGGCGGACGGCGACACGAGCCAGCCCGCGCGGTCGGTCCGGTCGAGGTCGTTCACGCCCCACGGTTTCGCCCAGACGTCCGGTGTGCGGAAGTTGAACGGCAGGGCCGCCGACGCCCGCAGGTAGAGCGGGAACTCGTCCGAAGTGGACTCCCGCGTCACGGTCCGCCCGCCGCTCACCCGCTGACCGGAGAACAGGTCGATCCACTCGCCGCGCGGCAGCCAGACGTCGACCGGGGTCGGTCTGCCCGCCGCGCCGTCGGTTTCCGCGCGGTCGGCCGTGACGGGCGCCGCGAGCAGGTCCGGCCCGACCATGAACTGCTGGTCGGCCTTCCACGCGGCCTCCTCGCCGGGGTAGCGGAACGCCATCGGTTGCGTGATGGGCGTTCCGTCCCGTGAAGCGCGCACGGCCTGCGCGTACAGGTACGGGAACAGTTCGTAGTGCAGCACGGCGGCGCGCCGGAACCGGTCGAACGTCGCCGCGTCGTACACCCACGGCGTCGCGTTGCGGCCGGAGCTGCCGACCTGGAACACCGGCGTCACCGCCGACTGCTGCGCCCAGCGCACGAACAGCGACTCCGACGGGCCGCCGCCGAGGTTGCGGTAGCCGCCGATGTCCGAGCCGTGCACGGGGTGGCCGGAGATCCACGAGTTGAGGCCGCGCCGGGTCGTGAGGCGCAGCCCGTCGAAGCTCATGTCCGCGTCGGCCTGCCAGAAGCCGTGCAGGATTCCCGGCATGCCGTCGCCGCCCGCGCGGAACAACGTCGTGTAGTCGTCGCCGTGCACCTTCCGCAGCGTCTTCACCACGGATTCCGCGTACAGCAACGGGTACCGGTTGTGGATCAGCGTGCCGGGCCCGCCCGCGAACGTCGTCTCCTCGAAGTTGTGCTCCTCGCCCCGGTCGCCCTTCACGAAGTTCACCCCCATCCGGAAGACGGCTTCGAGCTTCGCCTCGTAGTGGGCGCGCGCCACCGGGTTCGTGAGGTCGATGTCCCACACGTTCGTGCGGTCGGACTGCGCGAACGAGCCCTCGGGGTAGTCGTGCGGGCACGTCTTGCCGTCCGAGGTCTTGTTCAGGAACGGCGCCACCCACACACCCATGTTCACTCCACGAGAACGCATCCAGTCGATCGTGCCCTGCGCGTCGGGGTACATGGTCTTGTCGAACTTCAACGCGCCGATGCACGCGTACGTCGGCCGTGCGCCTTCTGGACCTTGCTCCCACGGGTTGTCGACCCAGAGCGTGTCGAGCGGAACGCCGCGGGCCTGGAACTGCGTGACGTCCTCGACGACCTCGTCGGAGTGGTTGTACTTGTCCCGCCACTTGGTCAGCGCGAACTGACGTGCGGGCGGCAGCGCGGGCGTGCCGACGCGCTGGAAGTAGGCGCGGTTGACCTGCTCCGGCGTGCCGGCGTAGACCTCGTAGTCGAGCCGGGAGGTCTTGAAGCACAGCTGGATCCGGTCCGGCACGCCGAACGTCACCGGGCACGGCGCCGGCTTGTCAGCGCAGTGGTCGTCGGGCGCCGCACCGGGGAAGGCCGTGCGACCGATGGCCTTCGTGTCGGCGTAGACGCCGTAGCCGTTGCTGGACAGGAAGAACGTCGAAGGCGCGCCGTTCTTGTTGCACTTGCCGAACGTCGAGGCGCCGACGAACACCGCCTTGTTGAGCAGCACACGTCGTTGCAGGTCGACGAACATCGTGTGGGCGCCGCCGCCGAGGAAGTGCTCCTCCAGTGATCCGGTGAGGTTCGCCGACACCTGTGCGACGCCGGTCGCCGGCTCCAGGGTCCAGCCGACCCGCACACCTCTGGGAGTCCGGGTGACGACGACGTCGGCTGTCCTCGTGCCTTCGGTGGTCGCCACGACGTAGCGCACGCCGTTCGGCACTCGTTTCTGCGCCACGACGTTCGTCAGCGAGTGCTGCGTGCCGTCGCTGAGCCGGTAGAACGTCTCGCGCTGGCCGGTCAGCGTCCTGCCGTCGCGGAAGTCGAGCGCGAACGGGCTGGTGGCCGCCTTCCAGGACAGGCCGGAACCGGCCGTGGCGATCGGGGCACCGGCGGTCAGTCCCGCGGTGACCAGCAGGAGCGTCAGCAGGTATCTCATGCCGGCACCGCCCCGTTGATCGTGGTGTTGCGGAACACCAGGCCGTCCGTGTGCTCGACCAGGTTCGGCTCGGCGATCCCGGTGAAGGTCGAGTTGGTGATCCGGACGTCGCGGATGTGCTGCTGCGGGAAGCCGCGGAACGTGGCGGCGATCTTGCCGCCGTCGATCCGCATCCGGTCGACGGTGAGGTTGTCGATCCGGGGGAAGAAGCCTTTCGTGCCGCCGTTCTGGTAGTACATCGACACGAAGAGGACCTCGCGTTCGACGTTCCGGCCGAAGACGTTGCGCAGGTGCACACCGTCGATCACGCCGCCGCGGTCCTGGTTGGTCTTGACGTAGAGAGCGTGCTTGATCGGGTAGCGGCCGGGGTAGTCCGGCGCGTTGATCTCGCAGTCGCGGCAGAAGACCTTGCGCACACCACCGGACATCTCGCTGCCGATCGTGATCCCGCCCCAGCGTCCGGAGAACTTGCAGCGCTCCACGACGATGTGGGCGGAGGGGATGCCGACCCTGCGGCCGTCCGCGTCCCGGCCGCACTTCACCACGACGCAGTCGTCGTTGGTGTTGAACTTCGAGTCGTGCACGTGCGCGTAGGAGGACGAGTCGAGGTCGACGCCGTCACCCTGGGAGTTGGTGGAGTAGATCTCGATCCGCCGCACGGTGATGTTGCGCGAGAACACGAAGTGCAGCGACCACATCGCCGGGTTCTTGATCAGCACGTCCTCGACCAGCAGGTTCCGGCAGCGGAAGAACTGGATCATGTTGGGGCGCATGTTCTTCCCCGGCCCCATGACCCGTTGCTCGACCGGGACGCCGTCCTCGCCCCACTGGCGCAGCAACGGCGTGGAGCCCGCGCCCCAGCTCGCCCACTTGCCGCTGGGCGCGTCGCCGTCGATCGTGCCGTGGCCGGTGATCGCGATGTTCTGCTGCTCGAACGCGTAGATGAACGGCCGGTAGTTGTAGCAGAGCGTGCCCTCCCAGCGGGTGAGCACGAGCGGCAGGTAGTCCTCGGGGTCGGTGGAGAACTTGACCGTGGCGCCTGCTCTCACGTGCAGCTCCACATCGGACAGAAGTGTGATGCCCCCGGTGAGGAAGGTGCCCTGCGGGACCACGACCCGGCCGCCGCCGGCGCGGTGGCACGCCGTGATCGCGCGCCGGAACGCCTCGGTGTTCTTGGTGAGGCCGTCCCCCTTCGCGCCGAACGCGGTGACGTCGTAGTCCCTCCTGCGAAACCTCGGTGGACAGATCTTCGCGAGGATCAGCGGCACCTCGCGCCACGGGTCCCCGGAGGCCTCCGCGACACCGGCCGGCAGCAGCAGTCCGGCGGCGGTCAGGCCCGACACGCGCGCGAGATCACGACGAGACAAGGACATCGGTTCAGACCTTCTTGCCGTTGATGGTCACGTTGGTGAACGTGGTGCCGTCCGCGTTCTTGATGCTCGGCTTCGCGGTGGTCACGTTCGTGAAGGTGCTGTTGGAGACGGTGACGTCGCGGATGTGCGACTCGGCCAGGCCGTCCAGGGTGACCGCGGTCTTCTTGACGCCGCTGACGGTGAACCCGTCGGCGGTGATGTTCTGCACCCTGGGGTTCACGATCGGGCCGAAGCCGGGACCGGTGAGGCTGTAGTTGAGCGTCACCACGATCGCCTCGCGGTCGACGTCGGTGGCCTTGATCCGGCGGGCGTGGACGTTCTCGACGGTGCCGCCGCGCCGCTTGTTCGTCTTGATGTACAGGACGTGGAAGGGCTTGTACGACGAGCCCTTCTTCACCGTGCAGTCCTGGAAGAAGACGTTCCGGACACCGCCGGACATCTCGCTGCCGACCGTGAGCGCGCCCCAGCGGCCCTCGAACGAGCAGTTCTCGATCACGATGTTCTCGCTGGGGACGCCGATGCGGCGCCCGTCGGTGTCGCGCCCGGCCTTGATCGCGATGCCGTCGTCGCCGCAGTCGAACCGGCAGCCGGTGATGTGCACGTACTGCGAGGACTCGGGGTCGCAGCCGTCGACCATGCCGCCGCGGCTGTAGACGAAGATGTCGCGGACCGTGACGTTGGTGCACAGCACGGGATGCACGTTCCACATGGCGGAGTTGCGCAGCCGGACGCCTTCGACGAGGACGTTGCGGCACTCGTACAGCGTGATCATGTTCGGCTTGAGGTAGTGGCCCATGCCGAACTTCCGGTCCGTGACGGGCACGTTGTCGACGGCCTGCTTCTGCAGCTTCTCCCAGTCGGGCTGGCGCTTGCCGTCGTAGTCGAACCACGGGCCGGAGGGGCCCTGACCGTCGATCAGGCCCGGTCCGGTGATCGCGACGTTCTCGGCCTTGCGGGCGTAGATGAACGAAGAGAAGTTCATGCACTCGATGCCCTGCCACCGCGTGTAGACCAGCGGGTAGTCCTTGGGGTCGGTCGAGAACCTGATCGTCGCGTCCTGGGAGACGACGAGGTCGACGTTGCTGAGCAGGGTGACCGCGCCGGTCAGGAAGGTGCCCTTCGGGACGACGACGTGGCCGCCACCTGCGGCGTTGCAGGCCTCGATCGCCTTTTTGAAGGCTTCGGTGTTCTTGGTCCTGCCGTCGCCCTTGGCGCCGTAGGTCGTGATGTCGAACCTGGCGGCGGGGAACGTGGGCGGGACGATCCTGGAGAGGATCTGCGGCACCTGGTCCCACGGCGCCGCGTCCTGGGCGGCGGCGGGCAGCGAGCCGCCGAGGAGCGTGACGCCTGCGGTGGTGCCCGCGACCTTGAGGAAGTCGCGGCGGTTGGTCTGCATCGGCCGTCCTTTCGCGCGCATGCGGTGGTGCGTCTGCGAGCGGCGGCGATGAGAAGGATGTGTAAACCTTTTCAACCGATGTCTACACCGGTGCCTGGCTTCAAGTCAACGGGTCTGGCGTCCTGGCGGCACGGCCCTCCGAGGTCTCGCCGGTCGCGTTCGACGGCGACCGGCGCATTACCACCGCGGCTTGCCGAAAGTGAATTCAGGGCAATTCTCGCGGCGGTCCGCTGGGCATCACAAAGTATTCACCCGGTGGTTGGTGCGGACTTCCGTCCTGGTCCTCCGGTATTGGCGTTCGGCGAGGGCCGCTCGGTCGACCTCGGCGTGCGGCACGTCGAGCGCCGCACTGATCCAGGCGCGCCAGTAGGGGCCGGGAATGCGTTTGCCGCGTTCCCACCTCGACACTTCTTCACGAGTGACGCTGTCGTTTTGTGAGATCTCGCACAACAGGTCGGCGAGTTCGCGCTGCGTGAGGCCCTGCGCCCGCCGTGCCTGGGGAATCAGGTCGGTGATCGGCCTGGTGGCCAGGTGCTCGTGGGCCTGGGGGACTGCCTTGAGCACGGTTCTGCTCCGTTTCCATGAGATGACGGGGTACTACGCCCACAGTGCCGCAAAGTCCGCGAGTTCGTGCCGTGCATTGCGGTGATACCGGCGGTCGTTGAAAGTTCAGCCACCGATGGAATGGCTTGATCGGTTGTTCGGAGGAAACGCAACTGGTCCAATGGGGTGTGCGCGCCGACTTTTCGCGCGCCTTGTTAGTGTGGGGAAATGCTCTCGACGGTCGAAGTGGTGCAGGTGTTCCTGGCCCGCCTCGCGGCACAGGACGCACCCGGCATCGCGCGGCTGTGCGCACCGGCCGTGGAATGGGAGGCGCCCGACCCGAACGGCTCCCGGTGGGCGTTCGGCACGCGCAGCAGGCGTGAGGTCGAGGCCCAGTTCCTGACCCTGTTCGCCACCTACGGCCTGGAGCAGCTCTCGGCGCGCCAGGTGATCGTCGACGGGGGAGACGCGGCCGTGATCGGCTTGGCGCGCTGGCGGGTGCAGGCCACCGGCGAGACCGTCGAGACGCGCTTCACCACCGTGCTGTCCGTGCACCTCGGGGAGATCGAGCAGTACCGGCACCTGCCGGACACGCTGGCCGCCGCCGTCGCGACCGGTCTCGCGCGGACCGGGGGATGAGCGCGCAACGAGAGAGAGCGGCGCACACCAGGACACGCCTGCTTCGTGCAGCTGCGGAGGTGTTCGACCGCGACGGGTTCACCGGTTCCAGCCTCACGGCCGTGTGCGCGCGTGCGGACGTGTCGAAAGGCGCGCTCTACTGTCACTTTCGCTCCAAAGAGGCGCTCGGCGTCGCGATCATCGAGGAGCAGTCGCTGCTGTGGCACCGGTTGCGCGACGAGGTGCTGGCCGTCGAGCCGTCGCCGATCCAGGCGTTGATCTCGATGTCGTTCGAGTTCGTGCGCAGGCTGGAGACCGACCTGACCGTGCGGGTGAGCGCGAAGCTGTTGCGGGAGGCGGTGTTCTTCGACGTCGCGGCGGCCGCGCAGGTGATCGGCTGGGTCACCGTCGTGCGCGACCTGCTGTCGCTGGCGCGCGAACGCGGTGAGCTGCGGCCGGAGGTGAACGTGCGGCACGCGGCCGAGCAGATCGTGGCCGAGCTGCTCGGGTTGCAGTTCGTGACGCAGGCCCTGAGCGGCGGTACGGACCTGGGCGTGCGGCTCGGCCGGGTGTGGCGAGCGACCTCCGGCTGTCTGGTGACGGCTCCGGTCCGGGAGAAGTTGCGGTTCGAGTGATGGTCGTCTCGACCCAATCGAGACAGGAATGCCTGCTCGCGCGGCCGCCGTTGTCCTCCTCGTTCGTCAGGGGAGCCAACGGTAGGAGCAAGCGTGAGCAGCATCGTGGTCGTCGACCCGTACTCGGCCGGCAGGGGAATCGCTCCGGCGTTCCGGCAGCGGGGAGTCGAGGCGATCGCCGTGCTGACCTCGGAGAAACCTCCGCGCGGGCTCACCTGGGCGCCCGACGACTTCAGCGAGATCCACGTGCTGCACGACCTGGACGAGCTCGCCGCGAAGCTCGCGATGCGCGACCCGATCGCCGTCGTGCCCGGCACCGAGACCGGCGTCGAGGCCGCCGAGACGTTGTCCGAGCTGATCGCGCCCGGCCGGTCGAACGTGCTGACGCTCTCGTCCGCGCGCCGCGACAAGTGGCAGATGGCCGTGGCGCTGCGCACCGCCGAGGTGCCGCACCTGCGGCAGATCAGCACCGACAACGCCGACGAGGTCGCCTGCTGGTTGAAGCACGAGGGGCTGGAGAACGCGCCGATCGTGCTGAAGCCGCAGTGCAGCGGCGGCACCGACGACGTGTTCGTGGCGATGCCCGGCGACGACTGGCGGGCGAAGTTCCACCGGATCCTCGGCTGCGTTAACAAGCTCGACCTCCGCAACGACAAGGTGCTCGTGCAGGAACTCGCGGTGGGCACCGAGTACGAGGTCGACACGTACTCGGTCGACGGGCAGCACGGGCTGGTCTCGGTGTGGCGCTACGAGAAGGAGCGTCGCGGCGACCGGCTCGGCATCTACCTGTCGAACACGCTCGTGCCCGCCGCGGACCCGGTCGTCGAGGTGCTGTTCACCTACGTGCGCCGGGTGCTCGAAGCCACCGGCGTGCGCAACGGTCCCGCGCACGTCGAGGTGATGATGACCGCCGGCGGACCGCGGCTGATCGAGATCGGCGCGCGCCTCGCCGGTGCGTCGCAACAGGAACTCACCCTGCTCGGCACCGGCGAGAGTCAGATCACCCGGATGGTGGCGCACCGCGTCGACGGCGTCGCCCGTGTCGGCCGGTACCTGCAGCGCCAGCACGTGAAGTCGGTGTACCTGTCGTCGCCCGCGGCCGGAGAGCTCGGCAACTCGGTGCGTTTTGACGAGCTGGCCTCACTTTTGCCGAGTTACCAGAGCGATGCGCTGCCGTATCGGGAAGGTTCCACGGTTCCCCGCACCGATGACCTGTGGACGTCGTTGGGTTCGGTAGTGCTGGCCACGTCGGACGTTGACCAGCTCGAACGGGACGAGGCGGTCGTCAGGGAGATCGAAGCCGGACTGATCGTCGTGTGATCGTCAGGTACGACCGGGTGGCACGGATTCCACGCGACCCGCTAGTTTGCTGCTGCGCGACGGAGCGGAGGCCCATGAGCGAGCGCTGGGACGGTGGCCTGACGGGCGAAGTGGTCGACGGCCGCTACGTGATCGGTTCACTGCTCGGCTCAGGTGGCATGGCCGAGGTGTACCGCGCGTACGACAGATCGTCCGAGTCGTCGGTCGCCGTGAAGATCTTCACCGGTCCCGGCCTGCCCGACGACGAGCTGCGCCTGCAACGCGAGGCGTCGATGCTGGCGTCGCTGGACTGCCCCGGCATCATCCCGGTGTACGCCTCGGGTTCCGTCTCGCGCCGCCCGTACTACGTGATGCGCGAGATCCCCGGCGGCACGCTGCGCCAACGCATGCGCGAACCCCTGCCGCCGCGGTTCGTGGCGCTCATCGGCGGGCAGATCGCCGCTGTCCTCGACCACGTGCACGGGCTCGGCGTGGTGCACCGCGACATCAAGCCGTCGAACATCCTGATCGACGACGAGGAGAAGCAGGCCTACCTCGCCGACTTCGGCCTGGCGCTGGTCGCTGAGGTCACGCGGGTGACCACCTCCGGCGTGCTGGTCGGCACCGCCGGCTACCTGTCGCCGGAGCAGGTGCGCGGGACCGACGTAGGACCCGCCGCCGACGTGTACTCGCTCGGCCTGGTGCTGCTGGAGTGCCTGACCGGCCGCAACGAGTACCCCGGCGGCGACGCCGAGGCGGCGCTGGCCCGGCTGGCCCGCGCGCCCAGGATTCCCGTCGACCTGCCGCTGGCGTGGTCGTCGCTGCTGTCGGCGATGACGGACATGGACCCGGCCGCCCGCCCCTCCGCCGCGCAGTGCGCGCGGTCGCTGGACGCGGCCTTCGAGGCGAGCCGCGGGCTGCCGGCGCTGCTGGTGGACTCACCCGTGGCCGAGCCCGCGGTCGTGGTCGTGCCCGAGCCCCGGTCGCGGCGGGGCAAGCGCTTGGCGATCGCGGCAGCTGCCGTGGCGGCGACCGCCGTGGCCGTGGTGGTGGCGAACTTCTCGGGCGGTGCCGAGGCACCGGCCGCCGACCGCCCCGCGGTGCCGGACGCGCGCACGCACGTCGTAACGGTGACGCCGTCGACGGTGACCGTGGTGCAGACGCCGTCCGGGTCGGAGGTCGGCGAGGCGCCGGGCGTGCCCGGTGCGCCGCAGCCCGGGGCGGGTGTGGCGTCCACGTCGTCGGTGGAGACGACGGAGGAGTCGGAGGAGCCGACCAAGTCGAAGAAGGAGAAGAAGAAGGACCGCAAGAACTCGTCGGAGGCTTCGACGCCGTCGCTCGCGCCCACGCAACCATGAGCGCTCACCACACACACGGGCCCGCCGGGTTCCCCCAGTTTCGATTTTAGACAGCGGGTCTGACAGGGCTCAGGCGTTCGGGGCGTCCACCGGGCTTTGCGGCGGGTCCGCGGTTGCGCCCGCAGCGGGTGGCGGGATGAACGGCGCGAGTTCTGCACGCAGCGGGTGGCGGGACGGTTGGGTGTGCGGTGGGGGCGACGGCTGGTTTCGTGCGGTGATCCTGCGCCGCTCTGTCTCGTCGGCCAAGTACGTGCCGGCAGCAAAGTTTAGGCGTTCGGTTCGCTGGCTGGCCCGAACGGCGGGTTCGGGAGTTCCGGCCGCAGCGGGTGGCGGGACGGTCGGGTGTGCGGCGGGGGCGGTGGCTGGTTTCGTGCGGTGGTCCTGCGCTGCTCTGGCTCGGCCGCTCTGTCTCGTCGGCCAAGAACGTTCCGGCAGCGGGCTCAAGCGTTCGGGGCGTCTACCGGGCCCAGCGGCAGGTCCGCGAGTTCGGCCCGCAGCGAGTCCAGGTCCGCGTACACGGCGGAAGCCCCGCGGTCGATCAGCTCGTCCTCGCTGAACCCACCCGTCAGCAGCCCGATCGACGGCAGCCCGGCCCGGCCCGCCGCCTCGCAGTCCCACACCGAGTCGCCGATCACGACCGCCCGAGTCGCGTTCGCCTTGCGCAGCGCGACGGCGATCAGGTCCGGCTCCGGCTTGCTGGCGTCCACGTCGTCGGACGTCGTCCAGGCGACGTCGCCGGGGTCGATCAGCTTCAGGTAGTGCTCGACGTGCTTGCTCTTGCCCGAGCTCGCGAGCACCACGGCCAGGTCGAGGTCCAGGGCGGCCCTGACCAGGCGGTGTGCGCCCTCGAACGGCTGGATCTCGGGCAGCAGCGCGTCGAAGTGACGTTCCCAGTCCGCGCGCAGCGAGTCGCCGTGCTCCTGCTCGACGTGGTCGCCCGCCACGGCGGCGACCAGTTTGTCGCCGCCCATGCCGATGGCTCGGTGCACCCGCCAGCCGGGCACGGTGACGCCCGCGTCGGAGAACGCGCGCAGCCACGCCACCGTGTGGTGGTAGTTGGTGTCGACCAGGGTGCCGTCCACGTCGAGGACCAGGGTGTTGCTCATGGATCAGGTTTGCCCGTGCCCCTACCTCGGCAAACCCACCAGCTCGCGGGTCTCCTGCAGCGCCGCCAGCTCGCGGCGCAGCACGCCGTCGAGCCAGGTGGCGTCCGACATCCACGACTGGTTGGTGTTGAGGCAGACGTGCACGGCGTTGCGGTACACCGAAAGCGCGATGCCCACGGCGTGGCCAGGGGCGACCGGCGCCACCGGGTACAGCTCGCACAGCGCGGCGCCGTCCAGGGACAGGGGTACGGACGGCAGCGGCACGGACGTGACCAGCGTGTCGAAGAGCAGCGGTGCGCAGCGGCCCATCACCGGCGCCGCCAGGCGGTGCACGAGAGCCGGGACGCGGTCGGCCAGCAGGGGCAACGCGCCGGCGCCCCGGTCGGGGCCCGCCGCCTTCGCGGACTCCATCTGCAGGCGCACCGAGGTCAGCCGTTCCACCGGGTCGGCGACGCCGACCGGCAGGGACACCAGGAAGCCCGAGATCTGGTTGCCCGAGGCGCCGTCGCCTGAGCGTGAGCGCTGGTTAACCGGGATGAGGGCGCGGACGACGGAGTCCGGGCCCGCGCTGCCGTGCGCGGAAAGCCAGTGGCGCAAGGCACCCGTGACCAGGGCGAGCATCACGTCGTTGACGGTGCCGCCGTGGGCCCGGCGGATTCGGTGCACGTCCGGAAGATCCACGCGCGACATCACCACGCGGCGTGGCCGGGTGGACGCGGTGAGCACCGGCGAGTTCAGCGTCGGCGGGCGGGTGTTCATCAGGACCGACGACGCGATGTCGAAGGTGTCCTTGATGCCGCGCAGCGTCGGGAGGGACGGCAGCAGCGACCGCGACGGCTCCGAAGCAGCGTCCGGAATGGACAGCCGGGACGGGTCGAAGAGCTGAATTCCCAGGCCAACGGCCTTCATGCCGTCGCACAACGAGTGGTGCAGCTTCGCCACCACGGCGAACCGGCCGCCCGCCAGACCTGTGATCACGTGCAGCTCCCACGGCGGGCGCGCCAGGTCGAGCGGCTGCGCCATGAGGTGCGACACCAGCGTGGCGAACCGGTCACGACCGCGCACGTGGTGCGTGAAGACGTGGTCCTCCGGCGCGAAGCCGGGGTCCTCCACCCAGCGCGCGCCGCCGAGCAACGACGAGCGCGCCCGTTGGCGCAGGCGCGGAATCTCTTGCGCCCGTTCGCAGAGGACGGCTGCGATGCGGGCCGGATGCACCGGAGTGGACGGTGCGAAGGTCGCGACCGCGCCGAGGTGCAACGGATTGGTGTCGCCCTCCATTGCGAGGAAGGCGATGTCGAGGGGGGAGAGGTGGTCTGTCATAGCTGTGCCAGGAAAACAGGTCCGCGTGTCGGGCGCATTGCGATGAGATGGCGGTGACTCCCTACCGCCCCAAGTACACTCGAACGGTGGTACCGCTGTGACTCGTGTGGGTGCGAACCAGGTCACACAACAGGTTCACCATCACGATCCCGAAGCCGGAGAGACCCGTGAACGACGGCGGGAGACCGGTGCCCGTGTCGCTCACCTCGCAGACCGCCGCGTCGCCCTCGCGCCACATCCGCAGCACCCCGCGGCCCGACGCGTGCAGGATGCTGTTGGTCGCGAGCTCGTTCACGGCCAGCACGAGGTCCTCGCACTGCTCGCGGCGCAACCAGTGCGCGTACTGCGAGACCAGCCGCCGCATGTGCGCGAGCGTTCCGACGGTGAACGGGTGCTCCTCGCGCTCAGGGGGCGGTGGAGGCAACGGCACGTTGTAGATGTCCGAGAGCCCGGTCGGGTCGGTGTACCACTCGCTCGCCACGCGCCGCTCGCCGTCGATCACCACCGGATGCGTGCGCCGCGCGTCCTCCAGCACGTGCCCCGGCAACGCCGACGCGTCGTACGGGCACAGGATCACGCCGGCCCTGCCCTCGAACGCCGTGTTGATCAACGCCTCGTGCTGCACGCACGCCGGGTACTCCAGATCGGTGCGGCCGGGCCACATCGGCTCGCCGACCATCCGGAACCGCCGCCGCGTGCCCGCGCTGAACGCCATCAGCACACCGGGGATGATCCGGCCGGGGTTGCGGCCCGCCTCGGTCATGTCGATGAAGTGCACCTGGTCCGCCTGGCCGCCCAGCCGTTCGCGCAACGGCCCGATGTTCGCCTCCGGCACCGCCACCAGCACCGGCTCGTCGTTGTCGACGCCGTCCGCCACGAACCGCGCCGTACCGGCGAGGAACGTGTCCTCGTCGCGGTAGAACAGGGCTTCGTGGGCGAACGGGGCAACGGAGTTCATCGGCTTCCCGGTGAGTCGGCGACTGCGGCAGGTCACCACTCTGCCACCCGTAACAGTGTTTCGGCGGGGGCCGGGACGGTGGTTGTCGAAGAGCGTGAACGCGGGAACGCGATTCATCGTGCGCACGGGCAAAAGCCCAGGCAGACTCGCGGATGTCGGGGCCTTGCGAGGAGGTGACGCCGTGCTCGCGCACCACACGCTGACCGGGCCGGAGGACGCGCCGGTGCTGGTGCTCGGCAACGCGCTCGGCACGACGACCGAACTGTGGCGCGACTTCTCCCTGCCGTTCCGGCTGCTGCGCTTCGACCACCGCGGCCACGGCCTGACGCCCGCCGCGCCCGGCCCGTGCGCGATCGAGGACCTCGCGAAGGACGTGCTGGAACTGCTGGACCACCTGGAGCTGCGCCAGGTGCACTACTGCGGTGTGTCACTCGGCGGCATGGTCGGCATGTGGCTCGCCGCGCACACCGACCGGATCTCCAAGCTGGCACTCGTCTGCACCACGGCGCACGTGCCGGACAAGGCGCGGCTCGACGACCGGATCACGCGGCTGCGGGACGGCGGCATGGACGCGGTGGCGGACCGGGTCGTCGACCGCTGGTTCACGCCGCTGTGCCCGCCGGCGGTCGTCGCGGACTACCGCGCCGAACTGCTGAAGGTCGACCTGCCGACGTACCTCGCGTGCGTCGAGGGCGTGCGGGACATGGACCTGCGGCCCGACCTGGCCAAGATCGACGCGCCGACCGTGGTGATCGCCGCCGCGCAGGACCACGCGACACCGACCGAGCTCGTCCGGCAGATCAACGAGGAGCTCCCGGACTCGGAGCTCTACGTCGTCGGCGACGCGGCACACCTCGCGGTCGTCGAGGCGCCGCGAACGATCTCGGTGATCCTCGACGACCACTTCGGCAACGACTAGACCTTCTCGAGTGGACGGTGCGGCAGCGCCGGCAGTTCTACCCGGATCTCGTCGCCGGGGCGGACGACGCCGCCGGCGAGCACGATCGACATGATCCCGGCGCGCCGGACCAGTTCGCCCTCCGCGTCGCGGCCGACGACCTCCTTGAGCAACCCCTTGGAGAACCCGTCGATCTGCAGGCACGGGTTGCGCAGCCCGGTCACCTCGACCACCGCTTCGGCGCCCAGGTGCAGCAACGTCCCCGTCGGCAGGCCGAGCAGGTCGATCCCGCGCGTGGTGATGTTCTCGCCGATCTGGCCCGGTTCGACCGCGAAGCCCTTCTCGCGCAGCTCGTCGAAGAGCTCCGCGTGCATCAGGTGCACCTGACGCAGGTTCGGCTGGGTCGGGTCCTGGGCCACGCGCGACCGGTGCTTGACCGTCACGCCCTGGTGGACGTCCCCCTCGACGCCGAGACCGGCGAGCAGTGTGATGCACTCGCGTTGCGGCTTTGTGAACGTGTACTCCTCGTTGCGGCACACCGCCGTGACAACCCCCATGACAGCCATCATGCACGAACTGTTGAGACGCAGGGGATACGCCGAACGGCGGAGTGAAACACGGAAGGACGAATCGATCAAGGTGTCTCAATTCGAGTCACCCGATGGTGTCCTACCTGCGTCGATGCACAAGATCGTGGAAACGCTCTCACGAACTTCCGGCAAGAGCCTTGACTAAAGCTCACCTCACGCTGTTGACTCCGTCACACCTCGTCGGAACCGGTTACGGAACCGGTTTCAGGAGGCGGCGGAAGGAAGTTCGGCATGCGTGTCACGATCGCAGAGGTCGCCCAACGCGCCCAGGTGTCCAAAGCGACCGTGTCACGTGTGCTGAACGGTAAGCCGGACGTGGACGCCTCCACCGCGCAGCGCGTGCGCAAGGTGATCGACGAGATCGGGTACGTGCCCAGCGCACGCGCCGTCGGTCTGGCCCGTGGCCGCACCCGCACGGTCGCGATGCTCGCGCCGTCGCTCACCTGGCCGTGGATGGGCGAGGTGCTGCAGGGCATCGTCGACACCCTCGAAGCCGACGGCTACGGGTTGCTGCTCTACACCCTCAACCGGGGTCCCGAGTCGCTGAACCAGTTCGCGAACCACGTGTCCGCCAACGCTTTCGACGGCCTGCTGGTCGTCGAGCCGCCGGACGCGCTGCACTACATCTCCACGCTCTACCGGGCGGGCCTGCCGGTCGTCATGATCGACGACCGCGGCTCGCACCCGGAGTTCCCTTCGGTGACGACGACGAACCGGCAGGGAGGCGCGGATGTCGCACGGCATCTCGTCGCGGCAGGCCGCCGCAGGTTCGCCGTCGTCACCGGACCACCGCACTTCGGGTGCACTCAGGCGAGGCTGGACGGGTTCCGGCTCGCTTTGGCGGAAGCGGGCCTGACGCTGCACCCGGACCTCGTCGTCGACGGCGATTTCACCACGGAAGGTGGTGAGATCGCCGTCGACAAGCTCGTCGCGAGCGGAATCCCCTTCGACGCCGTGTTCGCGCAGAACGACCTCTCGGCGGTCGGCGTGCTGCGGGCACTGCGGGAGTCCGGCCGGAGCGTCCCCGACGACGTCTCCGTGGTGGGCTTCGACGACGTCCCGGTCGCGGGACACACCGAACCCCGGCTGACGACGATCCGCCAGCCGTTGCAGGAGATGGGTGCCGCCGCCGCGCGGATGCTGCTCTCCACGCTCGAGGGACAGCCCATGCCCGACCACCCGCTGGTGCTGCCGACCTCGTTGATCGTGCGCGAATCCGCGCCCTAGCCCCACCCTGCTCCACCACAACTGAAACGAACACGCCAGGTCTTGCCAAGACCTGGCGAGTTCGCCGTACGCATGAGAGAGCGCTCTCATGCTCCGTATCGGGAGATTCCCCCATGCGCAGAACAATCATCGTCGCGGTCGCCATGGCGCTCGCGGTGACAGGTTGCTCCTCCGGCGGTGCCACCAAGGCCGCCGGCGTGCTGACCGTCGGCATGCCCAACGGGCCGCTGACCGAGAACCACAACCCGTTCCTGCCGACGTCGGCGGCGGGTTCGCTCGGTTACCGGTACCAGATCTACGAGCCGCTGGCGTTCGTGAACAACACGCGCCCGGCTCAGGAGCCGGTGCCGTGGCTCGCCACGAAGTGGGACTGGACGCCCGACTACAAGAAGGTCACCTTCACGATCCGGGAGAACGTGAAGTGGTCCGACGGCAAGCCGCTCACGGCCGCTGACGTCGCCTTCTCGTACGAGATCCTGAAGAAGTGGCCCGCGCTCAACAACCGCGACTCGCTCAAGGTCGAGACCGCCACGGCCACGCCGGACGGCAAGGTCGAGGTCTCGTTCGCGAGCCCGCAGTTCGTGAACCGCAACAAGGTCATCAGCGCGATGGTGATCCCGGAGCACGTCTGGAGCACCGTCCAGGACCCGACGACCTACACGAACCCGAAGCCCGTCGGCACCGGCCCGTACGAGCTGAAGTCGTTCACCTCGCAGACCGTCACGATCGCGCGGCGCGCAGAGTACTGGCAGGAACTGCCCAAGGTCCCGGAGATCCAGTACACCTCGTACAACGACAACACGGCGCAGACCACCGCGCTGGCGTCGGGTGCGAGCCAGTGGTCGTACGTCTTCATCCCGGACTACCAGAAGCTGTACGTCGACAAGGACCCGGCGAACCACAAGCTCTGGTTCCCGGCCGGTCTCGGCATCCACGGCCTGTGGCTGAACACGACCGTCGCGCCGTTCGACAACCCCGCGCTGCGCTCGGCGATGTCCGACGTGATCGACCGCGAGTCGATCTTCGTCAAGGGTGAGGCCAAGCTCTTCCCGAAGCTCGAGTCGAAGACCGGCATGCCGCTTCCCGCCGGTGACTCATTCCTCGCGCCGGAGTACAAGGACGCGAAGTTCAAGATCGACGTCGAGGGCGCGAAGACCAAGCTCACCGCCGCCGGCTTCAAGTACGCGGGCGACGTGCTCCAGGCGCCGGACGGCAAGCCCGTCACGATCGAGCTCACGAACCCGTCCGGCTGGTCGGACTACCTGACGGTGCTCGACATCATCAAGGGCGACCTGAAGAAGATCGGCATCGAGGCGACCGTGCGCACGCAGACCGCGGACGCGTGGACGACCGACTTCGCCAACGGCGCGTTCCAGGGCTCGCTGCGCTGGACCAACACCGGTGCCACGCCGTACGAGATGTACCAGAACATCATGGACGGCGCGGAGATCAAGCCGATGGGGCAGACGGCGGCGGTGAACTTCGGCCGCTACAACAACCCCGAGGCGACGACGGCGCTGGCCGAGTACGCGAACGCGGCCGACGACGCGGCGCGGGCCAAGGCCCTCGCGGTGCTGCAGAAGATCATGGTCGAGCAGGTGCCGATGATCCCGACCTCCGCCGGCCCGATCGGTGCGGAGTACAGCACGAAGAGCTGGGTCGGCTGGCCGTCCGAGGAGGACCCGTACGGTCCGCCGCAGGCGACCCTGCCCAACGCCCTGCAGATCGTCATGAAGCTGAAGCCCGCGGGGTCGTAGAACGATGAATGAAGTCGCGCTTGAAGCGAAGGGTCTGGTCAAGACCTACAAGCGCGTGCGCGCGGTGCAGGACGTCTCCATCGTCCTGCGCCGCGGGCGCGTGACCGCCCTCGTCGGCGAGTCCGGATCAGGCAAGTCGACGGTGGCGAAGCTGCTCGCGCGGCTCGTGGAACCCACCTCCGGCGAGATCCTGCTGGACGGCGAGAAGGTGCGGAGGGTCCGGGAGTACCGGCGCAAGGTCCAGATGGTGTTCCAGGACCCCTTCGCATCGCTCAACCCGATCCACACGATCCGCTACCACCTCACCCGGCCGCTCAAGATCCACAAGCGGCCGGAGACGGTGGAACAGCTGCTGGAGCGGGTGAACCTGCCGGCGGACTTCGCCGGCCGGTACCCGCACGAGCTCTCGGGCGGGCAACGGCAGCGCGTGGCGATCGCCCGCGCGCTCGCCGCGCACCCCGAGGTGCTCCTGGCCGACGAGCCGGTGTCCATGTTGGACGTCTCCATCCGGCTCGGCGTGCTGAACCTGTTGCTGGACCTCAAGGAACGGCTCAAGCTCGCCGTCCTCTACATCACGCACGACATCGCGTCGGCGCGCTACTTCGCCGACGAGACGTTCGTGATGTACGGCGGGCAGATCGTCGAGGGCGGCGACAGCGAGACCGTGACGCAGCGGCCCGCGCACCCGTACACGCAGCTGCTGATCGAGTCCGCGCCCGACCCGGAACGGTCGGTGGTCGCGCTGGACGCGCCCGCCGTGGAGTCCACGCAGGTCTCCACCGGCTGCCCGTTCGCCCCGCGCTGCCCCAAGGTGCAGGAGCGCTGCTGGACCGAGGCGCCCCCGCGCGTCGAGGTCGACTCCTACGGCCACTGGGCCGCCTGCTGGCTCTACGCGGAGGCGGCGGCATGACCTTCCTGCTCCGCCGTGCGCTGTTCTACTTGGTGACCCTGTGGGCGGCGATCACGGTCAACTTCCTGCTGCCGCGCATGCTGCCCGGCGACCCGGTGCAGGCCATGATCACCAAGCTCGGTGGCCGGCTCAACAGCGACGCGATGGCGTCGCTGTACATCCTCTTCGGGCTCGACGACAACAAGTCGATCTGGGAGCAGTACCTCGACTACTGGGGCTCGCTCTTCCGGGGCGACCTCGGGCTGTCGTTCACGTTCTTCCCGACGCCGGTCGCGGACGTGCTCGCGCAGTCGATGCCGTGGACGCTCGGCCTCGTCGGCGTCACCACGGTCATCGCGTTCATCCTCGGCACGCTGCTGGGCGTCTACGCGGGCTGGAAGCGCGGGTCGTGGATGGACAACCTCATCCCGGTCACGACGTTCCTGTCGTCGATCCCGTACTTCTGGCTCGGCCTGATCGCGATCTCGCTGTTCTCCGTGACGTGGCCGCTGTTCCCGGCGGCCGGCGGGTACGCGCCGGGGCTGGTGCCGGAGTTCTCCGGCGAGTTCATCGGCAGCGTCCTGGAGCACGCGGTGCTGCCCGGCGTCACGATCGTCGTGAGCTCGGTGGCCGGCTGGATCCTCGGCATGCGCAACATGATGGTGACCGTGACGGCGGAGGACTACGTGCTCGTCGCACGGGCCAAGGGACTGAGCCAGAAGCGGATCATGTTCGCCTACGCCGCGCGCAACGCCGTGCTGCCGTCGATCTCCGGTTTCGCGCTGTCGCTCGGCTTCATCGTCGGCGGCGCCCTGCTGGTCGAGATGGTGTTCTCCTACCCCGGCCTCGGTTACGTGCTGTTCCAGGGCATCGGCGGCAAGGACTACCCGTTGATGCAGGGCGTGTTCCTGGTGATCACACTGGCGGTGCTGGTGGCGAACCTGCTCGCGGACATCGGCTACCTGCTGCTGGACCCGCGCACGCGGCGGGAGGGCTGACGGATGAACTTCAAGACCAAGCTGGGCCTGGGCATCCTGGCCTTCTTCACGCTGATCGCGGTCATCGGCTCGTGGATCGCGCCGTACGACCCGTCCGCGATGAGCGACGACCTGCTGTCGCCGCCGTCCGGGGCGCACTGGTTCGGCACGACCATGACCGGGCAGGACATCTTCTCCCAGGTGCTCGTGGGCACCAGGGGAGTGATGGTCGTCGGGCTCGTCTGCGGTGTCCTCGCGACGCTGCTGTCGATCCTCGTCGGCGTCACGTCCGGGTTCCTCGGCGGCGCTGCCGACGAGGCGTTGTCCATGCTGGCCAACGTCTTCCTGGTGATCCCGGCGCTGCCGCTGATCATCATCGTGGCCTCGATGCTGCCGTCAGCGGACACCGTGCTGATCGCCGCGGTGATCTCGCTGACCGCGTGGGCGTGGGGTGCGCGCGTTCTTCGTGCGCAGACGATGTCGTTGCGGCGCAGGGACTTCGTGGAGGCCGCGCGGGCATCCGGCGAGTCGACCTGGCGCATCATCGTGTTCGAGGTGCTGCCGAACCTGATGGCGGTGATCGCCTCCGGCTTCGTCGGCACGGTGATCTTCGCGGTCATGCTCCAGATCACCCTGTCGTTCGTCGGCGTGATCTCCCTGTCGACCTGGAACTGGGGCACGATCCTGTTCTGGGCGCAGAGCAACCAGGCGCTCGGCCTGGGCGCGTGGTGGTGGTTCGTCCCCGCCGGCCTGTGCATCGCGTTGCTGGGCACGGCGCTGGCGCTGATCAACTTCGGGATCGACGAGTACGCGAATCCCCGGCTGCGGAAGGTGCGCGCATGAGCCCGGTGCTGGAGATCCGCGATCTCTCGGTGGACTACGGCAACCTCCGTGCCGTGCACAACGTCTCGTTGTCGCTGAACAAGGGCGAGGTGCTGGGCCTCGCGGGGGAGTCCGGCAGCGGCAAGTCCACTTTGGCCTACGCCGCGACCCGGTTGCTGCAACCGCCGGGGCACGTGCCGTCCGGCGAGGTGTTCTTCAAGGGCAAGGACCTCCTGTCGCTGAGCGACAGGGAGCTGCAGGTCCTGCGCTGGAGCGAGATCTCGATCGTGTTCCAGGGTGCGATGAACGCCCTCAACCCGGTGATCTCGGTCGGCACCCAGCTCGACGACGTGCTGCGCGCCCACCGGCCGCAGATGCGCAAGCCCGCGCGCGTCGAGCGGGCCCGCGAACTGCTGTCGCTGGTGGGCATTCCGACCGACCGGCTCTCGGCGTACCCGCACCAGCTCTCCGGCGGCATGCGGCAGCGCGTGATGATCGCGATGGCGCTCGCGCTGGAACCCGAGATCATCATCATGGACGAGCCGACGACCGCGCTGGACGTGGTGGTGCAGCGGCAGATCCTCGGCCAGATGATGCGGCTGCGCGAGACGTTCGGCTTCTCGGTCATCTTCATCACCCACGACATCTCGCTGCTGGTCGAGTTCTCCGACCGGATCGCGATCATGTACGGCGGGCGCGTGGTCGAGGAGGCGCCGGCCGGCGAGATCTACCGGGCGGCGAAGCACCCGTACAGCAAGGGGTTGCTCGGGTCGTTCCCGGCGTTGCGCGGGCCCCGGCGCGAGCTGAAGGGCATCCCCGGCTCACCACCGGACCTGCGGTCGATGCCGTCCGGCTGCCCGTTCCACCCGCGGTGCCCGTCCGCCATGGACGTGTGCGGCGAGCGGATGCCGTCGCTCGAGGTCGTGGACAGCCGCAGCGTCGCCTGCTGGTTGGAGGGTGTGCATGTCTGAAGCTGTGCAAGGGCTGCCCGCCGACTTCTTCTGGGGCGTCGCGACTTCGGCGTACCAGATCGAGGGGGCGTTCGACGAGGACGGCCGGACGCTGTCCATCTGGGACACGTTCTCCCGTCGTCCGGGAGCCGTCGAGAACGGCGAGACCGGCGACGTGGCCTGCGACCACTACCACCGCATGCCGTCCGACGTGGCGATGATCGCCAGGCTCGGCGTGGACAAGTACCGGTTCTCCGTGTCGTGGCCGCGCATCCAGCCCGGCGGCCGCGGCCCGGTGAACGCCAAGGGCGTCGACTTCTACTCCCGGCTCGTGGACGAGCTGCTGGGCAAGGGCGTCGACCCGTGGCTCACGCTCTACCACTGGGACCTGCCGCAGGAGCTGGAGGACGCGGGCGGCTGGCCGCACCGCGACACCGCCTACCGCTTCGCCGAGTTCGCGGGCCTCGTGCACGACGCGCTGGGCGACCGGGTGCCGACGTGGACGACGCTGAACGAGCCGTGGTGCTCCGCGATGCTCGGCTACGACACCGGCAGGCACGCTCCCGGCCGCACGAACTTCGCCGAGGCCATGCGCGCCACGCACCACCTGCTGCTGGCGCACGGCCTGGCCGCGCAGGAACTGCGGTCGCGCGGGGTGGCGTCGTTGGGCATCACGCTGAACCTGGGCACGCACTCGGCCGCGTCGGACGACCCGCGCGACCTCGACGCCGCCCGCCGCGCCGACGGGCTGGGCACCCGGATCTACCTGGACCCGCTGGTGCACGGCCGTTACCCGGAGGACGTGCTGGCCGACATCGCGGCGCGCGGTGCCGAGATCCCGGCCCGTTCCGGCGACCTGGACATCATCTCGACCCCGATCGACGTCCTCGGCGTGAACTACTACACCTCGCACGTGCACCGGGCGACCGACGACCCGGCCGTGACCGAGGTGGTGCCGCAGGGCAGGCCCGTCACCGCGATGGGCTGGGAGATCGTGCCGGAGGGCTTCACGGCGTTGCTGGTGCGCCTGCAGCAGGACTACGGCGTGCCGATGGTGATCACCGAGAACGGCGCCGCCTTCGACGACCTCGACGTCGAGGACGGCTACGTCGCCGACACCGACCGCGTGGACTACCTGCGGTCGCACATCGGCGCCGTTGCCGCCGCCGTGCGGGCCGGCGCTGACGTGCGCGGCTATCTCGCGTGGTCGTTGATGGACAACTTCGAGTGGGGCTACGGGTACGGCAAGCGGTTCGGCATCGTGCGCGTCGACTACGAGACGCAGCAACGCACGTTGAAGCAGAGCGCGCAGTGGTACCGCGACCTGATCACGCGGTCGCGCGCCTGACCTCCCTGATCCCCGGCCCGGCCGTCGTGGTCTCTTCTGCGCCCTCACGACGGCCGGGCCGGTTCCATTCCCCGGCCTCGAACCTCGGTGGAGCGGGACTCGCGCACGACCGTTCTCGCGATCCAGCGGCGTAGATCACGTCCGAATGCACTAGCTAAGGCATACCTTAGTTAAGTTAGGGTTACTTTACGCCATTGGGGAGTGCTCGGAGAGGATCGCGATGGAACCGGTGTTAGACCTGGCCGGAATCGGCTTCGGCCCGTCCAACCTCGCTCTCGCGATCGCCGTGGAGGAGCACGAGCTCCCGGTCAGAGCCCGGTTCTTCGAACGGCAGCAGCGCTTCGGCTGGCACCGGGGGATGCTGCTGGAGGACGCCACGATGCAGGTGTCGTTCCTCAAGGATCTCG
Source organism: Lentzea sp. CA-135723 (assembly GCF_050936595.1). NCBI lineage: Bacteria > Bacillati > Actinomycetota > Actinomycetes > Pseudonocardiales > Pseudonocardiaceae > Lentzea > Lentzea sp. CA-135723. The sequence goes on from NZ_JBNJMK010000002.1 coordinate 1,305,003, forward strand.
TCACCCTGCGCAACCCGACCAGCGGGTTCAGCTTCCTGTGCTACCTGCGCGACCGCGGCCGGTTGATCGACTTCGTCAACCACAAGAACCTCTACCCGCTGCGCAAGGAGTTCCACGACTACTTCGAGTGGGCGGCGGAACGGGTCGAGCACCACGTCTCGTACGGCGTGGAGGTCTCCGGCGTCCGGGCGGACGACGAGGGCTTCGCGTTCACGGCGGGGGACCGCGAGGTCAGGACGCGCAACCTGGTGCTCGCGACCGGCCTGGAGGCGAACCTGCCGGACGGCATCGAGGCCGGTGACCGCATCTGGCACAACAAGGACCTGCTCACCCGCGTCGGCACACTGAAGGACCCGCGCCAGGTCGTCGTGGTCGGCGCCGGCCAGAGCGCGGCAGAGGCCGTCGCGTTCTTCCACGACCGGTTCCCCGAGGCCGAGGTGCACGGCGTCTTCGCGCGCTACGGCTACAGCCCGGCCGACGACAGCTCGTTCGCCAACCGGATCTTCGACCCCGCCGCCGTGGACGACTTCTACACCGCGCCGGAGGAGGTCAAGGCCAAGCTCATGGGCTACCACGCCAACACCAACTACGGCGTGGTCGACGGCGACCTGATCGAGGAGCTGTACCGCCGGGTCTACCGCGAGAAGGTCGTCGGCAGGCAGAGGTTGTTGCTGCACAACACCTCCCGCCTCACCGACGTCACGCCGGACGGCAAGTGCGTGGTCGAGTCGCTCGCCGACGGCGGGCAGCTGCCGATCGACGCGGACGTGATCGTCTACGCCACCGGCTACCGCCCGGCCAACCCCGTCCGCCTGCTCGGCGACCTCGCCGGCCACTGCGAACGCGACGAGCGCGGCCGCCTGAAGGTCACCCGCGACTACCGCGTCGTCACGGACAAGGGCCTGCGCGGCGGCGTCTACCTGCAGGGCGGCACCGAGCACACGCACGGCATCACGTCGTCGCTGCTGTCCAACACCGCCGTGCGCGTCGGCGAGATCCTCGACTCGGTGCTGCGCCGGGTCGCCCAGCACCACACCGAGTTCGAGCTCCACGCAGTCAAGTAGTTCCGGCACGAGAGGATCGTCATGACCAACCCGTTCGAGGACCCGCAGGGCCGTTTCTTCGTGCTGGTCAACGGAGAAGAGCAGCACTCGCTGTGGCCGACGTTCGCGGAGGTGCCCGCCGGGTGGACCAAGGTGTTCGGCGAGGAGAGCCGCGAGGCGTGCCTGGCCTACGTCGAGGAGAACTGGACGGACCTGCGCCCGGCCTCTATCCGTTGAGGTAGTCGGCGAAAGTGCAGTTGCCTACCGCTCGGTCGGGGCTCAGGTTCCCGCCCGCGCGGTAGGCACGATAGGTCGCTCCAGGCGCCTTCAACGTCACGATCCTGCGCGTCTTTCCCCTGGCAGCCAGGTACATCCGCGCGAACTCGACCGCCTCGCGGATCTCCGGCCCGCCCATCTCGGGCGCCTTGCCCGCCGGTGGCGCCTGCGCCAGCGACGCCAGCTCCACGCCCACCTCGGCCTCGTCGACCGGCTGGAACCGGAACCCCGGCACGAGCATCACCGGTAGCTTCGACGCGCCCTCGAACATCCTGACCAGCAACGAGTGGAACTGCGTCGCCCGCAGGATCGTGCACGGGATCCCGGAGTCGAGGATCAGCCGCTCGGCCGCGAGCTTCTGCTTGTAGTAGGGCAGCGGCACCTCGTGGCAGCCCACGATCGAGATGTAGACCAGGTGCGACGGCTTCGAGGCCAGCACCGACCTGGCCATCGCCACCTCGTGCCGGAACGACGTCGCGCAGTGCACCACCACGTCGGCCCGCAACGCGCGCAACCCCGTGCCGCGCACCAGGTCCGTGCCGGAGGAACGCGACACCGACCGCGCTCCCGGCAACGCGGCGACGACGTGCCGGCCCAGCGATCCGGTGCCACCCGTGACGACGAAGGTCATGCGTCCACCCTGGCACGGTGGTAGTAGGCCAGCACCACGGTGCCCGAGACGGCGGCGACCGCGCTGATCACCAGGCCCGCCTGCGACAGGCCGCTCATGCCGGAGCCCTCGCCGAGCAGCTTGATGCCGATCCACGCGGCCACGATCGGGTTGACCACGGTCTGACCCGCGACGACCAGGTCGGGCGGGCCGGCGGCGTAGCCGAGCTGGATGAACCAGGCGCCGGTCAGGAACGCGACGGCCAGCGCGCCCATGGACAGCCACTTGATCTCGGGCAACGCCGTGGTGACGTCCCTGACCAGCACCGCGACCAGGCCGTACAGGATGCCGGCGCCGACCGAGAGCGACAGCGCGCGCACGGTGTCCGCGGTGAACGTGGCCGCCACGACGCACACCAGCACGCCCGCGACCACGAGCTGCCCCGCCTGCAACGCCACGTTCGCCGACACCTGCGTCGGCACCGCCTCGCCCGCCGTGATCGACACGAACACCACGATCCCGGCCGTCGCCACCAGCACCGCGACGGCGAGCATGCCGGTGAACCTCCTGGCCCGCGCGACCGCGATGATCGGGATGGCCAGCGCGTTCAGCGGCGCGACCACCGACACGGGGGCCAGCGCCAGCGCCACGACCTGCAGCACCGCGCACGCGAAGAGGACGAGGAACCCGGAGACCCAGCGGCGTGAGCGCACCAGCTGGTGGGCCGAGGCCAGCCTGAGTCCCGGCAGCTCACGCACACCGGCGTGCTGCCACATCGCGCCGAGCGCACTGCACCCGGCCGCGAGCACCGCGCACAGGATCGCGACCCCGACCACGTGGCCAATGCTACCTCGCCACTGCTATGGTTCATTACATGAGTAACGAACCAAGGAACTAGCGATGTTCGACGACAGGAGCCCGATCTACCGGCAGATCGCCGACCGGATCAAGGCGGACGTGCTCAGCGGGGCGTTGAAGGCGGACGAGCAGGTCATGTCGACCAACCAGTACGCCTCCTACTACCGGATCAACCCCGCGACGGCCGCGAAGGCGTTCCAGCAGCTCGTGGACGAGCAGGTGCTCTACAAGAAGAGGGGGATCGGGATGTTCGTGAGCGCGCAGGCTCGCGACATGCTGCGGGCGCAGGGGAGGGAGACCTTCTTCGGCGAGGTGGTGGACCCGATGGTCGCGGAGGCGCGCGCCATCGGCATCCCGCTCGCGGAGGTCATCCGCAGGATCGAGCAGCACGAGAACAACGGGGGCGTGTGATGCGGATCGACGTGCAGGGGCTGAGCGTGCGCTACGGCGACGTGACGGCCATCGACGACATGAGCTTCTCCCTGTCCGGCAACAGGATCTACGGCCTGCTGGGCCGCAACGGCTCGGGCAAGACCAGCCTGATGTCCGCGCTCGCGGGCTACCGCAAGCCTTCAGGAAGCGTTCAGCTCGACGGGGTGGAGGTCTTCGAGAACGCCGCCGCGATGCGTCAGGTGTGCCTGGTGCGGCACGCCAGCGACGCCGCGGACAAGGGCGACAAGGTCTCGTACGTGCTGGAGTACGGCGCGGCGTGGCGCGACACGTGGGACAACGACTACGCGCTGGAGCTCACCGAGCTGTTCAAGATCGGGCTGAAGACCAAGGTCGGCGCGCTGTCGCTCGGCCAGCGGTCCGCGCTCGGCGTCGTCATCGGGCTCGCCAGCCGGTCACCGCTGACGATGCTGGACGAGGCGCACCTCGGCATGGACACGCCGACGCGGTACGCGTTCTACGACACGATGCTCAACGACTTCATGGCGCACCCGCGCACGATCGTCCTCTCCACGCACCTGATCGAGGAGCTGGCCTCGTTGCTGGAGGAGGTCGTGATCATCGACGCCGGCCGGCTGGTGCTCCAGGAGGAGGCCGACGTGCTGCGCTCGCGCGGCACCGAGGTCACCGGCAACGCCGCCGACGTCGACGAGTTCACCGCGGCGCTGACCGTGCTGAGCGAGAAGTCGCTGGGGCGCACCAAGTCCGCGATGGTCTACGGCGCGCTGGACGATGGGCGGCTGGTCCGGGCGCGGCAGCTCGGGCTGGAGCTCGGGCCGATCGCGTTGCAGGACCTGTTCGTGCACCTCACCGACCCGGTCGGAGGCAAGCGGTGAAGATCTTCCGGCACCTGACGACCACGGTCGGCCTGTTCTGCGTGCTGATCGCGGCCGGAGCCTTCGCGCTGGCCATCGTGACACCGTTCGCGGTCGACGCCTTCACCCGCGTCGAGCTCAGCTCGTGGAACGTCGTGGCCTCGCAGATCGCGCGCTGGTTCCTGTTCTGGGTCGGCATCTACCTGATCCACAACCTGCTGCCGATCGCCGTCGCGCACGGCCGCACCCGCCGGGAGTTCCTCGCTGGGGCGTCCGCCTTCGCGTTCGTGCTGGTGCTCGTGATGGCGCTGGTCAGCTGGCTGGGGTTCCTCGTCGAGGGCGGGATCTACTCGGCGATGGAGTGGGCCTCCGACGGGCACGCCTCACCGGTCGCGTACTTCCTGATGTTCCTGGTGTGGTGCGTCACCGGCATGTTCTGCGCGGCGGCGTTCGACAGGTTCGGCGCGGGCGGGGTCTTCTCCATCCCGATCGCCCTTCCCCTCCTGGCCGTCACGACGGTGGAGATCCCCGGATCGGGCAACCTGCCGTTCATCCCGGACCTGCCGTCACTGCTGGGCGCCGGCTGGCACCTGGTGTCGGTGGCGGCGTTCCTGGTCGCGCTCGCCGGTACTTGGGCGATCGCCAGGACCATGCCGGTGCGGGTCCGCACCTAGCCGCTCTCCCGCACCACCAGAGAAGGTTCGAACACCACCGAGGTGGCGGGGGAGTGCGGCGCGGCGAGCTGGCGCAGCAGCTGCCTGGCCATCTCGGCGGCCATGTCGGTGATCGGCTGACGGACGGTCGTGAGCTCGGGTTCGGTGGTCAGCGCGGCACTGCTGTCGTCGAACCCCACGACCGCCACGTCGTCGGGCACCTTGCGCCCGGCGCGGTGCAGCACGGGGATCGCGCCGTTCGCCATCAGGTCCGACGCGACGAACACGCCGTCGACGTCGGGGCAGCAGCGCAGCAGCTGTTCCATCGCCTTCACACCGGACTGCCGGGTGAAGTCGCCGTGCACGACGACGGCGTCCGGCACCTCGGCGAGGAACCCGGCCAGCCGGTCCTGGCCCGCCGGGGTGTCCTGCGGGCCGGTGATCGTCGCGATCCGCCTGCACCGCAACGACTTGAGCCGTCTTCCGGCGAGCGCGGCGCCGGCCGTCTGGTTCACGTCGACGTAGGTGATCGGCATCGGCTTGAGCGGGCGGCCCGCCAGCACGACCGGCAGCCCGGCCGCGATCAGCTGGCCCGGTACCGGATCGGCGGGGTCGGTGTGCACGAGGATCACGCCGTCCAGGCGCCCGCAGCGCAGGTCGCTCAACGCCTGCTCGCGGGTGCCCGGCCCGGTCATCATCAGCACCAGGTGGATGCCGAGCGGGCGCACGACCCTCGTCACGCCGCTGACGACGCTCGCGAGGTGCGGGTCGCCGTCCATGCGGCGTTCGTCGGGCAGCAGCAGGCCGATGGCGTCGGCGCGGCGCGTGACGAGCGACCGCGCGGCGATGTTCGGCAGGTAACCCGTGCTGGAGATGGCCCTCTCGACCGCGTGCCGCAGTGCCTCGTCGACGCTCGACGCGCCGTTGACCACTCTCGACGCCGTCGCGCGCGACACCCCGGCCACGCGGGCGACCTCCTCCAGTGTCACGCGCTTCACCCCGCCGCCAGTTCGGCCGTGCGGTGGCGTTCCATCAGCTTCACGACCTCGGCCGTCGGCGGGTGGGTGATCGCCGATCCCGCGGACCGCACGACCTCCAGCGACTCGGTGAGGTGCGTGCGCACGAACTGGTCCAGGGCGTCCCGGCTGGTGGCGGCGAGCGCGATCTCGGCGTCCGTGGGCATGCCCGGCATGTCGTGCCCGGCGTGCTGGTTCACGTACGGCGCGTCGAGCAGCTCGCGCAGGGCGGTGAGCTCGATGGCCCGGTTCTCCTTGAGCTCGGCGCGGTCGGTGAGGTCGAGCAGCTTGAGCGCCTGTTCGTCGGTTGCGATCGCCAGCTCGACGAACGCCCGTTCCGTTGCGCCGTAAGCGTTCGCGGTGGCCGGTGGTGGCGCGGGGGCGGGGGGTGGAGCCTGCTGGCAGGCCGCGAGAAGGCCTGCCAGCAGGAGAACAGCTACCCGTGGTTGCCGGCGTGGTCGCACTTGATCACCACGTTGATGCAGTTGCGGACGCGGCGTTCCATCTCGGCCCGCGGCCACACGTTGAAGAAGTCGCCGTGCATCGTCTGCCCTGTACCGGAAGCGAGTCGCAGTCCGGCGGTGCTGCCGTTGACCGGATACCTCAGCACCATGCGGAGCTTCGGCACCGGGACGGGGTGGCTCGACGGGCAGCCGCCCGCGACCGGGTAGGACATGTGGGACTTGTGGTCGGCCGAGTCCAGGTTGCGGCCGTCCCAGCACTGCGGGAAGTCCAGATAGGTCTCGAGCATCGTGCCCGCCGGGCAGGTCACGAAGTTCTTGGACGGGTTGACGTGTCCGGCGTGCAGGCAGGACCAGCGAGCGATGCTGTCGGCGTCGCCCGTGGCTTTCGCGTTGCCCGCCACGATCTTGAGCCCGTACGGGGTGGGCTGGATCGCCGCCGGGTTGTTCACGCCCTCACCGAGGTAGTAGAAGGTGACGCCGGTGGGGGCGATCGCGGTGTTGTCCCGGTACAGCGTCGGCACCCAGTACGACGAGATGTCCGCGACCGGGTTGCAGTTGCCGGTCTGGCCCTCCAGCGACTGCTGGGTGGACCGGGCGTTCGTCGAGTGGTTGCCGAAGAAGTCGTGCATGTGCGACGCGCCGGCGAGGTTCGGCAGGACGATCGGGTCGTCCGGCAGCCGGTGACTGACGGGACACTCCGCGAGGAACTCGGCCACGCGGACGGGTTCTCCTTGTGCCGCAACGGGAATGCTGAAAGCCGAGGCTATCAGCCCGATGACGGCGGCGATGTGGAACAGACGCTTCCTCATTGAAGCTTTCCTCTCCGCAGCAGGATTGGGAGAGCGCTCTCACGCCATTCGAGCATGGCGCAGTCCGCAATCGGCCGTCAATCCGCAAGAAACGTTCAGAAGTCCCGGTTTTCTTGACAGGGCGTGTCCGCTGCCCTGACTCTCGGTGCCGAACTCCTGTCGCAAGAGAGCGCTCTCTCGCCGTCACCTCTCGTTCTCCGAACCAGGAGCATCCATGTCAGGAAGGCTTCAACGCGGAAGATTTCCTCTGGTGGTCGCGGCGCTCGCCGTGGCCGCTCTCATCGTTCCCGTCACGGCTTCCGCCGCGGGTCCGCTGATCTCGCAGAACCGTCCGGTCACCGCTTCGAGCAGCGAGAACGTCGCGTTCGGCGCGGCGGCCGCGGTCGACGGCGACGCCGGTACGCGCTGGTCGAGCACGTTCAGCGACCCGCAGTGGATCCAGATCGACCTCGGCTCGTCCGCGCGGGTCGACCAGGTGGTGCTGGCCTGGGAGGCCGCGAGCGCGCGGGCCTACACGCTGAGCATCTCGGCCAACGGCACCAACTGGCAGGAACTTCGTCGAACGACGACCGGTCCCGGCGGGACCGAGACGCTCGCGGTCAGCGGCACCGGCCGGTACGTGCGGCTCGACCTGACCCAGCGGGCCACGCAGTGGGGCTACTCGCTGTGGGAGTTCCAGGTGTTCGGCACCCGCGACGGCGGTGGCGGGGAAACCCTGCTGTCGTACGGGAAAACCGGTGCCGCGTCGAGCTCGCAGGACGACGGTACCTGCTGGCAGTGCTTCCCGGTCAGGGCGTTCGACCGCGATCCCGCCTCGCGCTGGGCGACGAGCCCGGTGAACGGCTGGGTCGACCCCGGCTGGATCTCCGTCGACCTCGGTGCCACCGCCCAGATCTCGAAGGTCGTGCTCCAGTGGGACGCGGCGTTCGCCACCGCCTACCGGCTCGAGGTGTCCGACGACAACGCGAACTGGCGGCAGATCTACTCGACCACGACCGGCCGCGGCTTCAAGGAGACGCTGACGGTCAGCGGTACCGGCCGTTATGTGCGCATGTACGGCACGGCGAGGTCGAACGGCTACGGCTACTCGTTGTGGGAGTTCCAGGTCTACGGCACGGGCGGCGCCCCTGTCACGCCTCCGCCGTTGCCGCCGAACCCGTCGTTCCCCGGCCGGCTGGTGTGGGCCGACGAGTTCAACGCTCCCGCCGGGACCGGGCCGGACGCCTCGAAGTGGACGCCGGAGACCGGGCCGGGCGTGAACAACGAGCTGCAGTACTACACGAACAACAACAACGCCCGGCACGACGGCAACGGCAACCTGGTGTTGCAGGCCCGGCGTGAGGTGACGCCCGGCAGCGCGTGCCCGGTGGACCCGGTGAGCGGCAGCGGAACCTGCCAGTACACGTCGGCGAGGCTCAACACCTATGGCAAGTTCAAGTTCACCTACGGCCGGGTCGAGGCGCGGATCAAGGTGTCGTCGACGCAGGGGCTGTGGCCGGCGTTCTGGATGCTGGGCGCGGACTTCTTCGACCAGGGCAGACCGTGGCCGTACACCGGCGAGATCGACATCATGGAACACGTCGGCAAGGAACCGAACACCGTCTACTCGACCCTGCACGCTCCCGCCTACTTCGGTGCGGGTGGGTACGGGTCACCGCTCGCCCTCGGCCAGCCCGCGTCCTCGGCGTTCCGCACGTTCGCGGTGGAGTGGGACTCCAGCCACATGACGTTCAGCGTGGACGGCAACCGGTTCTTCACCGTCGACCGCAACGTCCTGGAGACCACGCGCGGGCCTTGGGTGTACGACCACCCGTTCTTCCTGATCATCAACAACGCCGTCGGCGGCGACTGGCCCGGCCCGCCGGGGGCCGGGACGCAGCTGCCGCAGGACATGGTGCTGGACTACGTCAGGGTGTACCAGTGATGGAGACGCGGGCCGGCGGCGAGACGTCGAAAGCCTCGCTGACCGCTTCGACCTCGATCTGCGCGGTCTCGCCGTTCGCCAGCGGGATCGCGGGCACGAAGTACGCGTCGTTGGTCGTGCCGCCGAGGAAGATCCGTTCGGTGCCGGTCCACTTGTAGACCCGGTACTGGCGGACGTTCGGTGATCTCGTCCAGGTGAGCCGTGCCGACGCCGTGGTGGCGTTGGTGCGGCTCACCTGCACGACGGTCACGCCGGTCGGCGCGGCGGGCGGGGTCATCACCGGGTTCGTGACGCCGATCCGGCCGATCAGCGCGGTGACGGCCGGGCCGGCCAGGACCCGCAGCGAGATCTCGGTCAGCGTGGCGCCGGAGTGCTCGCCGAGCGGGAAGACGCTGCGCCGCCACGCGCCGCTGACGCCGCCGAGGTCGAGGACGCGTTCCGTCGTGCCGAACCTCAGCACCGCCTGGAGCCGCGACGGCCCGGTGCCGGTGCGGTGCACGACCTCCAGCTGGGTGTTGCCGGTGATCGTCAACGACGTCGCGAACAGCCGGACGTCGTTGTTCTGCTGGGGCGTGCCGGTGATCTTCAACCCCGTGCCGCCGTCGTACGGGTCGTCCCAGTCGAGCGAGGGCGTCACCTTCGTGCCCGTGCCGCTGACGCTCCACCGCCACGTGGGCAGGACGTCCTGCAGGCTCAGGTTGTTCCACTGCTGCGTGGAGCGGACCGTGCCGCCGACGGCGAACTTCCTGCCGTGGCCGGTGTTGAAGTTCGTGACGAACGGCAGGCTCGTGATCGGCGTCAGTTCGGTGACGTAGTGCGCGACGCCCTTCCAGCTCGCGGTCGTCGTCGTGTTGGCGGGATCGCCGTTCTGGCCGACCCAGAACCTGTTGTCCCGCGCGTAGAAGTCCGCGGGGCTGGTCGCCGACTTGAACGTCCACTCCGGACGGTAGAAGCCGAGCGACGTCACGTGCGGCCTGTTCTCGGGGAACACGCTCGCCCAGCCGACGCTGGTGTTGTAGCCGTTGGCCTCGACGTCCACCCCGGACGCCAGGTCGTACGGGCTGCGACCCATCTGCTGCGCGAGCGCGGCCGAGCTCTGCAACCCCTGCGCGCTCCACCAGAAGTTCAGGAACATCTCGTCGGACGGCTCGAAGAACATCCGGTTGCGCGCGGTCAGGGCGTTCTGCCAGCTGACGCTGCCGGTGTCGGTCATGGCGTCGTACCAGATGACCCGCAGCCCTGACTTCTTCATGTACACGACGAAGTCGCGCATGTCGGCCGCGAGCTGCGCGTTGCCGCCGGCCGTCTCCTGGTTGAGGAACCAGCCGTCGAACCCGTAGTGCCGGGCGACCTGGATCATCTTGTCCGCCACCGGGAACCGGTCGCCCTCGCGCTTGACGAAGTCGCGCACCCACTGGATCTGGCCGCCGTACGCCGTCGGCGGCAGGAACACGTTGCCGATGACCTTCACACCGTTGCGGTGCGCGGCGTCGGTGACGGTCGCGTTGGGAGCGAGGATCAGGCCCTCGGAGGCGCTGCCGCCCCAGAACACCAGTTCGTCGATGTACTGCCAGTAGTTCGTGGCGTAGTAGTTCATGTCGAGCGCGCCCTGGGCGGGGTTGTTGCTCGTCGGCGCGTACGCCACCAACGCCTGCACGCGGGCCTCGTTCGGATGGGCGTGCGCGTTGGCCGGTCTGGCCGGGACGACACGTCTGGCCAGCGGCACCGTGCTGCGGTTGTACCGCGCGTCCCGGTCCGTCGCCGGATCCCAGTTCAGGATCGTGGCGGGATGCCAGTAGGACGCGTACGGCTGCGCGGTATCGGCGGCGGCGGACGCGGGAGTCTCCGACAGCAGACCGGTGAGTGCTGCTGTGGAGCTCAGAACGAGGAACTGTCTCCGTGTGGGCACGGGATCACCATCGTGGGCCGTCTGATTCGCCGCATACCGCCTCTTCGGTGACTGGACAGGACGACAACGTCCCGGTCCGCTGCGTTGGGTGACCGCGTCGAATTCGACGACGGTCCGTCGAACGGCGTCGAAGGCAGCGGCGACCACCCGGCGTCCGGTGTCCCAACGCCGCCGAAACATCCCGGTAACCATCCGAGTGGCCGAATCGTCCCGCCCTACCGAGCGGTAGCGTGAGCCTCGCCGTCGCTTTTGGTTCCCCTGCAACCAATCGAGGTGTCTTCGTCGTGCGCGTCAAACCCCTGCTCGCGGCGCTGGTCCTGGCGCTGATCCCAGCCACCGCCCCCGCCGTCGCCACCGCGGCGGCCAACCCCTACGAGCGCGGCCCCGCACCCACGGCCGCCACCGTCGAGGCCGCCCGCGGCACGTTCGCCGTGACCTCGGCCGCCGTCGCCCGCCAGTCGAACTTCGGCGGCGGCACGGTCTACACCCCGACCAGTGATCTCACGTTCGGCGCGATCGCCGTCTCGCCCGGCTTCACCGCCACCCAGTCGTCGGTCGCGCACTTCGGGCCCAGGCTGGCGTCCTACGGGTTCGTGGTGATCACCATCAACACGTTGTCCGGCTTCGACGACCCGGACAGCCGCGGCCGTCAGCTGCTGGCCGCGCTGGACTACGTGGTCCGCACCAACCCGCGCGTCGACGCCTCGCGCCTCGCCGTGATGGGGCACTCGATGGGCGGCGGGGGAGCGTTGCGCGCCTCCGCGACCCGGCCCGCGTTGCAGGCCTCGATCCCGATGGCCGGCTGGCACACCACCAAGAACTGGTCGACGGTCCAGGTGCCGACCCTGGTGCTCGGCGGCCAGAACGACCCGACCGCGCCGAACTCGCAGCACTCGACGCCGTTCTACAACTCGATCACGGCCGCGCCGGACAAGGCGTTCCTGGAACTGCGCGGCGGTGACCACTCGGCGCCGCGCAGCGACAACGTGACGGTGCGCAAGTACACGCTGTCGTGGCTCAAGCGATTCGTGGACGACGACGTGCGCTACGACCAGTTCCTGTGCCCGGCGCCCGCGCCGAACACGCTGATCAGCGCCTACCGGGACACCTGCCCGCACGCGTGAACGACTGAGGGTGCTGTGCCGGCCACAGCGACGGCCCGGCACAGCACCCCCGGAACTCACTCGTAGGCGATCGCGTCCAGCACGTTCAGCCTGGCCGCCCTGATCGCGGGCAGGATCGCGGCGATCACGCCCACGAACGCCGCCACCACCAGGTACTGGACCATCGTCATCCAGGGGAACCCGATCTCCGAGATGCCCTGGTCCTTCAACGCCTGCACGGTCGCGACGCCCAGGGCGAGCCCGACCGCGAGGCCGAGCACCGCGCCGAACACCGAGATCACCACCGACTCGACGGTGATCATCCGCATCACCTGCGCCCGCCGCATGCCGATGGCGCGCAGCAGACCCAGCTCGCGGGTCCGTTCGATCACCGACAGCGCCAGGGTGTTGATGACGCCGAGGACCGCGATCAGGATGGCCAGCGCCAGCAGGATCTGGATCATCAGCAGGACCGTGTCGAACTGCGAGGTCGTCTGCTTCACGAACCCGCTGCGGTCCTGGACGGTGATCTCCGGGTTGTCCGCGAGCAACGGCTCGACGCGCTTCTGCACGTCCGCCACGTTCGTACCGGGCCTGACCTGGACGAACGCCTGCCCGATGCCGTCGGAGCGGAACTCCTTCGACGCCGACTGCGGCAGCACGATCGCGCCCTGCAACACCTGGGACTTCGTCCAGACGAACGCCACCGTGTACGTCTTCGGCGCGCTCGCCTTGGCCAGCTGCAACGACACCTGCGTGCCGACGTTCCAGCCCTTGTCGGTCGCCAGGTCCTCCGGCAGGCCGATCTGGTCGTCCTTCAGCGCGACGAGGTCACCGGACTTCGGCTTGAGCGCGAACATCGTCTTCAACGCGGGCATGTTCGTGACCGCGATGCCGAACATCTGGTCCTCGCCCTGCAGCACGCCGTCCGACGACCAGCCGACCGCCGACTCCACGCCGTCGGTCTTCTCGATCTTCGTCAGCACGTCCGGCCCGAACGTCGCCGGCTGGCCCTCCATCTGGCCCTCGCCGGAGATGATCAGGTCGGTCTGCAGCTGACCGGAGGCCAGCTTCTCGATCGACTTGGTCGCCGACGTCAGCACCACGCTCACGCCGGTGATCAGCGAGATGCCGACCATCAGCGCGGCCGCGGTGATCGCCGTGCGGCGCGGGTTGCGCGCGGAGTTGCGGCGCCCCAGCAGCCCCGGCATCGACCACGACAGCAGCCGGCCGATCAACGACACCATCGGCTTGGACAGCATCGGCGTCAGCAGCGCGACACCGACGAACGCCACCAGGATGCCGCCGAAGATCAACGGCAGCGAGGCCTGCCTGAAGCCGAAGCCCAGCGCCGTGCCACCCGCCGCCGCGACGAGCGCGCCGACGATCGTGATCTTCGTCAGCGGCCGGTCCGGCGTGGCCGCCTCGCGCATCGCCGCGACCGGTGCGATCCGCGACGCCCGCAGCGCCGGCGTGACCGCCGCGATCATCGTGACGACGATGCCCACCGCGAACGAGGAGATCACCGCCGACATCGGCACGCCGATGCCCGCGAGCTGCAGGCTGGACCCGCCGAGCGAGCTGAAGATCTTCGCGAGCAGCGCCCCGACGCCGACCCCTGCCCCGAGACCGACGATCGACGCGATCAGGCCGATCACGAACGCCTCCATCACCACGGAGCCGATGACCTGGCCCCGGGAGGCGCCCATCGACCGCAGCAGCGCCAGTTCCCGCGTGCGCTGGGCGACGATGATGGAGAACGTGTTGAGGATGATGAAGATGCCGACGAACAACGCGATGCCGGCGAACCCGAGCAGCACGTAGTTGAAGAACTTCAGGCCCTCGTTGATCTGGTCGGCCTGCTCCTTCGCGAGCGTGGCACCGGTCTTCACGTCGTAGTTCGCGCCGAGCTTCGCCGCCACCGCGTCGCGCAGGGCGTCGTCGGACGTGCCGTTCGCCGCCGTGACCGTGATGCCGGAGAACACGTTCTCCTGGCCCAGCAACAGCTTCTGCGCCACCGGCTGGGTGAACGCGACCGCCAGTTCGCCGCCCATCGACTCACGGCCGCCCGCGTACTCGAACACGCCGGTGATCCTGAAGGTCTTCTTGGGCTCCAGCGTCAGCAACGCGATGTCGTCGCCGACCTTGAACCCGCCGCTCGACGCCAGGTACGCGCCGACCACGACCTCGTTGTCGGCGGCCGGAGCCTTGCCGCCGTCGCGGATCTTCTCCAGCCCGGTGCCGGTCCAGTTGAACCCGAACCGCGGCGCGCCGCCGGTGGTCATCACCTTGTTGTTCTTGCCGATCGGCCGGGCGGAGCCCTGCACGTCACCGACGGCGGACGCCACGCCCGGCACCGCCTGCACGTCGGCGATCGCCTGCGGCGTCAGCGGTTCCGGCTGCTTGCCCTTCTCCGCCTTCGGCGACACCGAAACGTCCACATTGGCGAACGCGGACGAGAACAGGTCGGTGAACGAACGCTGAAGGGTGTCGGTGAGGACGAACGAACCCGAAACGAACATCACGCCCAGCACGACGGCGAGCGCGGACAGCACGAGTCTGAGCTTGCGCGAGAGCAAGCTCTTGATGGTCGCCTTAAACATGGCGGCCCGCGCTGCTGTCGATCATTTCGGGAGAGTCGAGGTGCTTCATCGTGTCGAGAACCTCGTCGGCCGACGGCGACAGCAGCTCGCGGACGATCTGGCCGTCCTTGAGGAAGATGACGCGGTCGGCGTACGAAGCGGCGTTCGCGTCGTGCGTGACCATCACGATCGTCTGCCCGAACTCGCGGGCGGACCGCTGCAGGAAGCCCAGCACCTCGGCGCCGGACTGCGAGTCCAGGTTGCCCGTAGGCTCGTCCGCGAACACGACGTCAGGGCGTGACACGAGCGCACGCGCACACGCCACGCGCTGCTGCTGCCCACCAGAAAGCTGCGTGGGACGGTGCGTGAGCCGGTCGCGCAGACCGACCGTGTCGACGACGACGTCGAACCACGCCTTGTCGACCTTCTTGCCGCCGATCGCGAGCGGCAGCGTGATGTTCTCCTCCGCGGTCAGCGTCGGCAGCAGGTTGAACTGCTGGAAGATGAAACCGACCTTGTCGCGCCGCAGTTCCGTGAGCCCGCGGTCCTTCAACCCGGTGACCTTCGTGTCACCGACCCACACCTCACCGCTCGTGACGTCGTCGAGCCCTGCCAGGCAGTGCATCAACGTCGACTTGCCGGACCCGGACGGGCCCATGATCGCGGTGAACCTGGACTTCTCCAGGTCGACGCTCACCCCCGCGAGCGCGGTCACGGCGGCGTCGCCGGACCCGTAGGACTTCCACACGTCGACGGCTCTGGCCGCGACACCTTCGGACGCGCTCACCTGTCTGTTCCCCTCTGTGGGTCTCTGGTGCGCACCATCTTGGGCGACAGCACCGCATCGGAGGCTCAGGTTCTCCCCTGAGATGAACCCTGAACCCGTGTGCCCAGACCCCCGAGTGGGCACGCTGAGAGACCTCTCAGCTCCGGTGCGTGCGCGTCAGCGATGGCCGCGAGGAGAACGGTATTTCATCGGCGGGACAGTGTCTTCCGCCTTCGGATGACTACGCCGTCAACTTCCGTCGCATGGGGACGGTCGGTTCCATCAGCCAGGAAACCAATTCCACGCGGAGGCCTTCTCTCAACGCGTTCTCGGCGAGCCAGTGGTCCACGTCACCCTGGTACGCGCGGGCCGGCCTCGGCCACTGCACGAGCTCCTCGAGAAACGCCGCGTTGCACGCGATCGGACCGCCCGGCGGCCTGATGCCCAGCACGAGCACGGGGTCCTCTCCCGTGGCGAGAGAGGCGGCGGTGTCGTGCACGCCACCGAAGAGGACCCGATCCGCACCCAACTCACGGGCCTTGTCCGCCACCCCGAAGAACGCCGACCCGCGCCCGTGTGCGCGCACCACCACCTGATGCGCGTGGAGGTCGGTGTCGAGGAACTCGTCGGCGAACGTCCCGTCATCGGCCAGCACCAGCACGTTCGTGCCGCCGGGGAGCGCCCCGACCTGCCCAGGATGCGTGATTCCGATGACGGTGATGCCCACGACCTCCATCGTGCCGGGCTTGTGTTAACCCTTGGCACCGCTCGCGTTAAACAAGTTTCGGCAGCACTTCCGCACCGAACAGGCGAATCGTCTCGATGACCGATTCGTGCGGCATGCCCCCGATGTCCACCATCACCAGGTGCGTGTCGATGGAAAGCCGCTCCGCCAACGTGTTCAGCCGCTGAGCCACCTCGTCCGGCGTCCCGCACACCGCCGCGCCGTCCATGATCGCGTCGACGTCGATGTCGCCGTCCCCGCGCCAGGGGTCCGCGAACCGCGCGTACTCGGCCAGGTGCGGCCGCCACCGTTCGCGCGCGTCCTCGTTCGCCACGAACACATGACTCGGCACGCCGACCCGTCCCTCGGGGAACCGCTCGCGGTACCGCTGCACGACCTCCTGGTAGATCGAGGGATCGCGGAGCGTCGACGGCAGCATCAACGGCATCTCGAGCTCCGCGCCCAGGTCCGCCGACACGGCCGAGCCGCTGCCGATCCACACCGTGGGGCGGGGCGTCTGCACCGGGCGCGGAGTGGTCGTCACCTCGCTGAGCTGGCCGCGGAACTTGCCGTCCCAGCTGACCGCCGGCTCTTCGAGGAGCTTGAGCAGCAGCCGCAGGTGCTCCTCGAACCGCGCGCGGAGCTCGCCGGGCTGCACGCCGAACGCGGCGTCGGTCTGCTGGTCGACGCCGCGCGCCACGATCAGCTCGGCCCGTCCGTCGGACAGCACGTCGAGGGTGGCCAGCGCCTCGGCGACCAGGACGGGGTCGCGGTGGGCGAGCAGCGTGACGCCCGTGGAGAGCCGGAGAGTGCTGGTCCGTGCCGCCACGGCCGCCAGGAGGAGCTCGGGGGCGGAGACGATGTAGCGGGTGAAGTGGTGCTCGCCGATCGCGACGCCCGCGAAGCCGGACTCCTCGGCCACCGCCGCCTGCTCGATCATCGCGCGCAGCCGGTCCGCCTGCGGCACCTCCTGGCCCGTGCACGGGTTGGGCAGGTGGTCACCCAGGATCAGGAGGTAGACGTCCATGCCTGCCATTTTCCATCTTCCGAGGCAAGATGGTTGACGTGGTCACCAACAACGAAGACTTGAGCCGCTACGAAGTGCACGTCGACGGCGAGCTCGCCGGGTTCCTCGAGTACCGCAAGGTCGGGGAGGTCCTCGCCCTCGTCCACACCGAGGTCGACGAGGCGTACGCCGGCCAGGGCCTGGGCGCCCAGCTCGCGAAGTACGCGCTGGACGACGTCCGAGCCCGGGATGTCAAGATCTCCCCGTTGTGCCCGTTTGTCGCCAAGTACATCGACAAGCACCCGGAATACCGTGTTACCGTCCGGTAGATAGTTGCGAGCGCTAACAATGAGGTGGGCGAGCGTGTGGAGTGAGCCGGGCGCGTTCGAGGTCGCACCAGGGGTGCACCGGATTCCGCTGCCGCTGCCGAACGACGGCCTGCGCGCCGTCAACGTCTACGCGATCGAGGACGGCGACGGGCTCGTCCTCATCGACTCCGGCTGGGCGCTGGACGAGGCGCGCGACCAGCTGGAAGCGGCGCTCGGCACCCTGGACAAGGGCTTCGAGGACATCAGGCGCTTCCTCATCACGCACGTCCACCGCGACCACTTCACCATGGCCGTGTCGTTGCGCCGCACGTTCGGCGGCAGGATCGGCCTGGGGCTCGGCGAGCAGCCCTCGCTCAACCACATGCTGCACGGCCGGGAGGACCAGAACGTCGCCGACCTGCGCAAGTGGGGCGCGGGGGAGCTGGCCGAGACGTGGATCAAGATCATGCACCACGTCGACCGCGGTGACGCGCTGCGCGACTACGAGGAACCCGACGAGTGGCTCACGAGGAGCACCGTCGACCTGGAGCACCGCAGGCTCGAAGTGATCCCGACGCCCGGTCACACGCGCGGGCACGTCGTGTTCGTCGACCACACGGCGAAGGTGCTGTTCTCGGGTGACCACGTGCTGCCGCACATCACGCCGTCGATCGGGTTCGAGCCGCTGCGGCCCGAGCTGCCGCTCGGCGACTACATGACGTCGCTCCGGCTCACCCGCGAGCTGCCCGACCTGAAGCTGCTGCCCGCGCACGGCGAGGTGACGGACAGCTCGCACGCGCGGGTCGACGAGCTGCTGCGGTTCCACGAGCAGCGGCTGGAGGAGATCGGCAAGGCCGTGGCGGGCAGCGCGTTCGAGACGGCGCGCAAGATCGGGTGGACCCGGCGGCAGCGCCGGTTCGACGACCTCGACATGTTCAACCAGGTGCTGGCCGTCGGCGAGACGGCCGCTCACCTGGACGTTCTCGTCGAACGTGGCGAATTGACCCGAACTGAGAACGCCGGCGTGCTCGAATACCAGGCGTGACACCGCTTGAGCTGGCCGCCTGGACCTGGAAGATGCCCCGTCGGGGCAGGGGATTCTGGTTCTCGCTGGCGATCGACGTCCTGTGGCCCGTCGTCGTGCTGTTCGTGCGCCTGAGGGTGCGCGGCAAGCAGCACGTGCCGGGCAGCGGGGGAGTGATCCTCGCGTTCAACCACCTGTCCAACGCGGACACCGTGGCGGCCGTGGTGTTCTCGCTCATGTCCAACCGGGTGCCGCGGGTGCTCGCGAAGGCCTCCCTGTGGCGCACACCGGTCATCGGCTGGGTCATGCGGTCGGGAGGTCACATCCCGGTCGAACGCGGCACGGTGAAGGCCTCAGAGGCGTTGCGGCCCGCCGTGGAGGCGTTGCGCGACGGCGAGTGCGTGATGGTGTTCCCCGAGGGCACGTTCACCGACGACCCCGACAACTGGCCGATGAAGGGCAAGTCCGGGGTCGCGCGGATGGCGCTGGAGTCCAAAGTGCCCGTCGTGCCGGTGGCCGAGTGGGGCACGCACGAGCTGTTGCCGAAGGGCACGATCCTGCCGAGGTTGTTGCCCCGCAAGAGGATTGACGTGGTCGCGGGCGCGCCGGTGGACCTGTCCGACCTGTACGACCTGGAACTGACCGCGGAAGTGCTGGCAGAGGCCACGCGCAGGGTCATGGCGGCCATCACGACGATGTTGTCGGGCATACGTTCCACGCAGCCGGGTACCCGGAGTGCATGACCACGCGAGAGGAATTCGAGTTACGTCGTAAGCGTCGCCCTGG
Organism: Lentzea sp. CA-135723; assembly: GCF_050936595.1. Taxonomy (NCBI): domain Bacteria; kingdom Bacillati; phylum Actinomycetota; class Actinomycetes; order Pseudonocardiales; family Pseudonocardiaceae; genus Lentzea; species Lentzea sp. CA-135723. The sequence goes on from NZ_JBNJMK010000002.1 coordinate 1,324,129, forward strand.
TGGGACGGGGATCTGGGCACCGGTCGTCCCCGACCCGCGCGAACCCCAGGAGTGGGTCCGGCAGGCCGACGAAGAGCCCGTGATCGTCCGCAGCGTCGACTGAGTCCGTCAAGCAACTCTAGACAGTGTCTAGACGTCGTAGACGCGTCTAGCTACCGTAGACGCCATGACTCTGGACGAGGAACTGCTCGCGGTGGCGCGGAAGGCGGGCACCGCCTCCGCCGCCGCCCAGGACCAGGCCGACATCGCCAAGGCCGTCTACCACCACAGCGTGCTGAAGCTGCACCGCGCGGGCGGGTCGATGCGCGAGATCGCGGAAGCGCTGCAGATGAGCCACCAGCGCGTGCACCAGATCGTGGAGCAGTCCAAGCGCACCGAGCGCTGCTGGTTCTGCGAGCGCAACGCCGACGAGGTCGACAAGATGATGGCCGGCCCGGCGGCGTTGATCTGCGACGTCTGCGTCGCCGAGGCTCAGGTCCAGGAAGAAGGCACGTGCTCGTTCTGCAGTGAGACCAAGCCCGTGCACACAGGAGCGGACGCCAGGATCTGCCGCTCCTGCCTCGACTTCAGCGCCGCCGTGATCAGCGGGGCAGCTTCACTACGGTGACGAAGAAGTCGTCGATCTGACGGACGACCTCGATGAACCGGTCGAAGTCCACCGGCTTGGTGACGTACGCGTTCGCGTGCAGGCTGTAGGAGCGCAGGATGTCCTCCTCCGCCTCCGAGGTCGTCAGCACCACGACGGGGATCGACCGGAGCTCGGGGTCGTTCTTCACCTCGCTCAGCACCTCGCGGCCGTCCTTGCGGGGCAGGTTGAGGTCGAGCAGGATCAGGCCCGGCCGCGGCGCGTTCTCGTACTGGCCCTCGCGGCGCAGGAACTCGATCGCCTCCACGCCGTCCTTCACCACGTGCAACGTGTTGCGGATCTTGTGGTGCTCGAACGCCTCCTGCGTCATCAGGGCGTCGCCGGGGTCGTCCTCGACGAGCAGGACGTCGATCACGGTCAGCGGGGCTTCAGGCATGTACTTCCTCAAGTTCGGCGGGCTCGTGGACTACGGGCAGGGTGAACTCGAAGGTCGTACCGGAGTCCACGTCGGTCTTCAGCCAGATGGTGCCGCCGTGGTACTCGACGATCTTCCGGCACATCGCCAGTCCGATCCCGGTGCCGGGATACGCGTCCTTGGGGTGCAGGCGCTGGAAGATGACGAAGATTCGGTCAGCGTACTCCGCCTCGATCCCGATGCCGTTGTCGCGCACCGTGAACTTCCACATGTCGCCGTCCCGCTCGACGTCGACGGCGATCACCGGCGGTGTCGGGCCGGTGAACTTCAACGCGTTGCTGATCAGGTTCTGGAACACCGCGCTGAGCAGGGACGCCTCGCCGCGCACCGGCGGCAGGTCGGCGATCTCCAGCCGGGCGCCGGTCTCCTCGACGCGGTCGGAGTAGCTGTCGACGACCTGGCGCACGAGGGTGTTGAGGTCGATCACGGTCTGCTCGCGGGTCATCCTGCCGACGCGGGAGAACGCCAGCAGGTCGTTGATCAGCACCTGCATCCGCTTCGCGCCGTCCACGGCGAAGTCGATGTACTGGTCGGCGCGCTCGTCGAGCTGGCCGCCGTAGCGCCGTTGCAGCAGCTGGCAGAACGACGCCACCTTGCGCAGCGGTTCCTGCAGGTCGTGCGAGGCGACGTAGGCGAACTGCTCCAGTTCGGAGTTCGACCGCTGCAGCTCGGTCTTCGCCGCGTCGAGCGTCGCTAGCTCCTGCACGATCCGGCGGCGCATCGCGTCGACGTCCTCGCCGAGCTGGACCGTCTCGCGTGGACCGTTCGCGTCGATCTCGTGCTCGAAGTCGCCGGACGCGACCTGCCTGGTGTGCGCGGCGAGGTTCGCGAGCGGTTCGATCAGCAGGCGGTGCAGCAGCACCGAGAGACCGCCGATCACCGCGACGAGCAGCACGCCCATGCCGATCACGAGCCACAGCACGAGGTTCGCCGCGTTCTCCAGGTCCGTGCGGGCCTGCCGGGAGATCGCCGCGATGTCGGATTGCAGGGCCGCCGTCTCGGACCGGATCTGGTCGAACAGGACCTTGCCGCGCTCGATGTCGCCCGCCACGCCGCCGGACGGGCCGGACTGCTGGATCGCGGTGACCGCGGGCTCCGCGTACCCGGACCGCCACTGCGCGGCGAGCTCCTCGATGCGGGTGACCCGGCCGTTGACGTCGCCGAGGAGGTCGCGCACGCCCTGCTCGGACTCCGCCTCCGCCGCCTGACCGTCCCGGTACGGCTTCAGGAAGTCGTCCTGACCGGTGAGGATGAACCCGCGCACGCCGGTCTCCTGGTCCAGCATGGAGCGGCTCAGCGTCTGCGCGCGGCGTCCTGCCGGGTCGATCTGGTCGACCGCCCGCGCCCGCGTGCCGCTCAACGAGTCGAGGGCGAGGACCGTGGAGGAGATCGCCACGGCGGTCATGGCGAGCAGCACCACGATGATGACGCCGAGCAGCCGGCTCGCGGGCAGCCTTTGCGGCAGGTTCACTTTCCGTCCTTCAGCAGCAGGATGGCCACGTCGTCGTCGAGGGCCCCGCCGTTCAGCTCCGTCACCTCCGCGATGACCGAGTCCATCCAGCTGGGGCCGTTGCGCAGGTGCACGGCCAGGATCTCGCAGAGCCTCTCGACGCCGAGCCTGTCGACGTCGTCGGGTACCCGGCCCTCGATCAGTCCATCCGTGTAGCAGGCGATCGACCAGCCGGGCGGGAGCTGCACGTCCACGCCGGTCCACGCGTAGTCGGGCAGCACGCCGAGCGGCACGCCGATCTTCGACTGCGGCAGGTCGACGATCTGGTCGCCCACCATCATCAACGGCTCGGGGTGCCCGGCGAGGAAGTACCGCGCCGACCGCCGGTCCGGCGCCACGGTGACCATGCACGCCGTGGTGAAGATGCCCTCGCCGTGCCGTTCCGCGACCAGCACCTGGTCGAGCGTCTTCAGCACCTTCTCGGCGGGTTCGCCCGCGAGCACCAGCGCGCGCCACGCGATCCGCAGGCAGACGCCCAGCGCGGCCTCGTCGGGGCCGTGGCCGCAGACGTCGCCGATGATCGCGTGCACGGTGCCGTCCGGCAGGCCGACCGCGTCGTAGAAGTCGCCGCCGAGCAGCATCCGCTGGCCGCCGGGCTGGTAGCGGACCTCGTGGTCCACGTCGGAGTTCTGGAGCAGCGGGGGAGGCAGCAGGCCGCGTTCCAGGCGCCCGCGTTCGGCGGCGAGCAGCTCCGCCTCGCGCAGCTGGCGCTGGGCGTCCTCGGCGCGGCGGCGTTCGACCGCGTACCGGACGCCGCGCAGCAGCAGCTCGCCGTCGACCTTGCCCTTGATGAGGAAGTCCTCGGCGCCGGCGGCGACGGCCGCGAGACCCTCGCTGTCGTCGTCGTGACCCGTCAGCACCAGGATCGCCGGCGCGTTCGGTTTGGCCAGCAGGCGGTGCAGGCCGTTCAGGCCGTGCGAGTCGGGAAGTCCCAGGTCGAGCAGCACGCACTCGGCGTCGGAGAGCATCCGTTCCGCCTCCGCGAGCGTTTCCGCGCGCGACAGGACGAACGGCGCGCTCGCTTCTTCGAGCAGCGCCTCGACGAGCAGGGCGTCGCCGTCGTCGTCCTCGACCAGGAGGACGCGCACTGTCTTGGTTCGCATCGAGTCGGACTTTAACGTCAATGGGCTGCGGGGCCCGCGTCCGACCTACCAGGATGGTGGGCGTGTTGATCCGTCTCGCCCAACCAGCCGAACTGCCGTACCTCCAGCAGATCGAAAACGCGTCCGGAGAAGCCTTCCGGGACGCCGGAATGCCCGAGATCGCCGACGACGACCCCATGTCCCTGGAGGACCTGGGCAAGCACGAGGTGTGGGTCGCCATCGGGGCGGAAGGAGTGCCCGTGGCGTTCATCGCGGTCGGCGACGTCGACGGCGCGACGCACGTCCACCAGGTGAGCGTGCACCCCTCGCACGCCCGCCAGGGGATCGGCGCCGCGCTGATCGAGCACGTCACGGACGCCGATCGCGCCGTGACACTCACGACGTTCCGCGACATCCCGTGGAACGCGCCGTACTACGAACGCCTCGGCTTCCAGGTCGTCGAGCACACCTCGCCGGGCCTCGCGGAGATCATGCGCGAGGAGGCCTCACGGGGCCTCGATCCCGCGACCCGTGTCGCCATGGCTCTTCTCCCAGCGCAGGTACGAGCCTGACGCCACCGAAAGACTGCTGAGCAACCACACCAGGACACCCGCGTCGTCGGTCACGCCGATCACCGGAAGGAACTCCGGCAGGACGTCGATCGGCGACACGAGGTACACCAGGGCGACCGCCCACATCAGCACCTGGCTGCGCGGCAGCTCCGGGTACTGCCCGCTGCGCCAGGTCTTCCACAGCCGCGGCAACGCCTTCAGCCGCGTGATGGGGTTCCCGACCGGGCCCGGGCCCTGCTGCGCCCGTTTGCGGCGGTTGCGGAGCACTCCCAGGACCGCGAACACCAGGCCCAGCGGGAGGAGCACCCAGCCGACGACGGCAGGGCTCAGCCCGCCGAGCGGGGCGTCGCGCAACAGCAGGATCAGCAGGCCGGACAGCGAGACGATCGACCCGAAGACGACCATGGCTAACTGGGCTCCTGGAACAGCATCGCGGGCGCAGGTTTCGCCTGCGGCCTCTCCTGTGGTTCTGGCTGCTTGAGCTCGATCACAGGCTCGGGTTCCTCAACGGGAACCTCCTTGACCACCGGCTTCCGGGTGGCCTTCACCGGAGGTGGCACGACCTGGTCGAGCGCCGCGCGCGCCTTCGAGATCCACACCTTCTGCATGGCCTCGTCCTTGCTGCCCGCCGCCGTGGCCGCGAGTCCGGAGAGGACTCCCCGAATCCGCGGGACGAGGGCCGGCTGACGCCGGATCGCCTGCCACACCGCGTGATCACCCGGCAACCGGGAGGACACGAGTCGTGAGACCTGCGCGCGCAGTTCCTCTGTGGACAGATCGAGCCAGCGCTCTACCGCTGACGGGCCAATTGCCACGTGGCCAGCCTTCCCCGAACCTCAGGTGAAACGACAACTGCCCCCACAGGATCTCACGGATCCGGTGGAGGCAGTGGCCTGGTGTGGTGAAACGTCAGGACGCGACGACTTCGAGCAGGGTCTTCCCGTTCTCGTCGACGATCCGGAACGTCGCGATCTCGTGCCAGCGCATGGCGACGTTGGCCGCGAGCTTGATGGTCTTCTTGTCGCCCGCGACCGGTTCCGGCGCGTACCAGGACGTGATCTGGGCGACGCGCCCGGCGCGGCCCACGGCGACGAGCGAACCCCTGCCGGGGCCCGACATGCCGGTGATCTCGATGTCCATCGCGGTGCCAGAGGGCTCGTCGGACGCGATGATCTTCGTGCCGACTCCGCTGTTGGGGTCCTGGTGCTTGACCTCCATCGACGTGTCCTGCGAGTTGTTCGCCACTCGCGTCTGGGACGTCGACGTGCCCGGGTTCGGGGGCGCTGCCTGGTTCGAACCGTCATCGGCGCCGCGCACGACCAGCGTGGTCACGACAGCCGTCACCGCCACGACGCCGGCGGCGGCGGCCGCGACGCCCTGGGCGACGAACCACCGTCGGCGCTTCCTGCGCGCCGCGACGGCGTCGAGCATTACCCGGACCGACTTGCCGTCGGGGCGTTCCGGCGCTGTCCCGCGCAGCATCCCGCCCGCGTCGGCCTCGTCGATGAGGTCCGGCACCACCGCGAAGTCGCGCAGGTCAAGAGCACACCGCCGACACTCGGTCAGGTGGTTCTCGAACGCCTCCACCTCATCGGCATCGAGGATGCCGAGCACGTAGGCGGCGACGTCGAGGTGATCTGGTGCCGTTGTCACCGCGTCTCTCCCCGATCGTGCAACGCACGCCGCAACGCACGGAGCGCGTAGTACACCCTCGACTTGACCGTTCCCGGTGGCACACCCAGTGCCGCCGCGGCCTCACCGACGGTGCGGTCCCGCAGATATGTTTCGAGAATAGCCTCCCTGTGTTCCTCGGAGAGACCGTTCATCGCCTCCGCCACGACGATCGCCGCGAGGGTGCGATCCTCCTCGCCGCCGGAGGGCGACTCGTCCGAAGGGGTCAGTTCGAACTCCTGCGGACGGACGCTTCTCTTACGTCTGTCGTCAATGACCAACCGCCTTGCCACCGTGAACAACCACGACCGCAACAGCACCGGGTCACGTTCGAGCTTTTCGGCATTGCGCCATGCCCTGACCAGTGTCTCCTGCACGATGTCCTCGGCCCACTGACGATCATGGCCCGTCAACCGCATGCAGTGACCCAGCAGGGCACTACCGAATTCCTCGTACAGCCGTCGGATCAACTCTTCCTCGAGAGATCCCGGTCTTGGTGATTGTTCGTCTAACTCACGTTGACGTCTATGCCGCGCCACGGGGGACATCCTTGCCCCATCAAGCGCCGGAAGTCGAGAGGCAAATATTCCTCACGAAGTCCGTGAACCGTTGCCGGATCGTGTCCGTACTCCTCGGTACCCCGCCGAGAAAGGACCTGCCGATGCGACGTGGACCAGCCACCACCGCCCTGGCGGCACTGGCTATCTCCCTCACCGCGTGCGGCAGCGCCCAGACTCCTCCCGGAGGGGTGGCCGCCACCGGTGGTCTGCAGGCCAAACCCGCTGATCTGAGCGGTATGAACAACTACTTCATCGCCAACAACGAGCAGATGGGGTGGTTCGTCACGGACGCCGAAGGGCTCCCGCTCTACCGCTACGACAAGGACGTCCCCAAGCCGTCCAAGTCCAACTGCGAGGGCGAGTGCGCGAAGGCGTGGAAGCCGGTCCTGGCCGACAAGACGCCGATGGCGACGGGTGTGGACCCGATCTCCATGGGTGTCCTGACCAGGCCGGACGGCACGAAGCAGCTCACCATCCAGGGCTACCCGCAGTACACGTTCGCCGAGGACAAGGTCGCCGGTGACATGAAGGGCCAGGGCAAGGGTGGCGTGTGGTGGGTCACCGCCCCGAACGGCGCCAAGATCACCGGCGGCAAGGCGCAGAACAACACCGGCAAGAGCAGCAGTACGCCGAGCACGTCCCCCAGCTCCGGAACCGCGCAGACACCGCAGTCCGCGCCACCGCCGGCGGCACCCGGCTACTGAGCCCACTGCTCGGCCGCGATTCATCCATCCCCTATCGACTTCCTTTGGACAACGAGGACAACAAGACGATGACCAGAGCCCTCGCCACCGTCTTTGCGCTGTTGTTCCTCTTCTCCGGTCTCTCCGCCACGGCTGCAGCGCAGCCCGCGGACACCGGGGGAGTGATGGACACACCGAGCGGACCGTTGACCGCGAACGACCGCGAGCTGCTGAACAAGGTGCGCCAGGCCGGCCTGTGGGAGATGCCCATGGGCGAGCTCACGGCCACCAAGGGCTCGAACCCGCGGGTCAAGCAGATCGGCAAGATGATCATGCTCGACCACATGATGCTCGACACGCTGACGAAGAAGACGGCCGCCCAGTTCGGGCTCACCACCCCGGACGTGCCGAACCCCTCGCAGCAGTCGTGGATGGAAGAGATCAACGCGCTCGACGGAGACCAGTTCGACCAGGCGTTCGTCGCCCGGTTGCGCGCCGCCCACGGGCAGGTCTTCAACTTCATCGCGAAGGTCCGTTCGCAGACCCGCAACGACGTGATCCGCGGGTTCGCCCAGGCCGGCATCGACGTGGTGATGAAGCACATGACGCTGCTGGAGAGCACCGGTCTCGCGGGCGACTCGTCGTTCGCCGAACCGCAGCCCGCCGGCGGCATCGTGAACGCGACCCTGGCCTCCGGTGAGGGGCCGAACATGTGGGTGATCATCTCGGTCACCGCCGCGGGAGCCGTGCTCACGGTGCTCCTGCTCCGAGTACTCCGCCCGCGACGATCGGTGCGGTGAATCTGCAAGACCCCGTTTGCACGACGGGAAACGGAGGTGGTGTCCCAAGGTCAGAGGCACTCCAACGCGGACCTGTTCCCACCCGCCCGGCACTGATGTGTCCACTCCTGCACGACAGGGCCGGGCGGGTTCCCGCGAGGTAGTCCCCCAACCGAGAGCTTTTCCGGAGGAAGAGTTGTTGTCGAGCCAGATTCCGCTCCTGGTGGCCCAGGCCTCCGAGTTCGACTCGGGTGTCAAGAAGATGGCCCAGATCTCCGCCAGGCTGGCTTACGTCCTGATGTGCGCCACCTTGTCCTGGGGCGTGCTGATCGCGACCGGATGGGCCGAGAAGCTCACCGGCCGTGAAGGTCTGAAGAACGGGCACATGGTGCTCGCGTCCCTGGCGATCGCGTTCGGCTGCATCCACGCGTTCGCCTTCACGCTGATCCAGAACGGCACCTTCAGCTTCGTCAAGCTGATCCTGCCGTTCGTCGACGGCGGTCTGTTCCGCCACGCGCTGGGCATCCTCGGCCTGGAGGTCATGCTCGCGATCGCGGTGCTCGCCTCGATGAGGCACAAAGTCTTCTACCGCAAGTGGTTGCGGTTCCACCAAACGGCGTACATCGCGGTGGGCATCACCGTGGTGCACTCCTGGTTCGGCGCCATCGCCAACGGCAACCTGTCCGTTCTCTGGCTGGGCGGCCTGACCGTTCTCGTGCCCACCGCGACCCTGGCCCTGGCCCGGTTCCTGCCCCCTGAAGTGCTGATCCGCATCGGCATGCTCGAGTCCGAGCGCGGCAAGGAACCCGGCGTCGGCGAGGGCGACGCGATGGACGTGAGCGTCAACAACGAGAAATGCCATCGCTACGGCACCTGCCAGGCGGAAGCGCCCGACGTCTTCCAGCTGATCGAAGACAACCGCCTGACCTACAACCGCAGGCCGCCTGAGGAGCACTTCGCCCAGGCCCGTGCGGCACAGCGCGCGTGTCCGATGCGCGCGATCGAGATCAGGGAGCGAGTGAAGTGAGCGAACGGATCGTGGTCGTCGGCGGCGGGCTCGGTGGAGTCCGTTCCGCGGAACGGCTGCGGGAGATGGGTTTCGACGGGCAGATCACCATCCTGTCCGCCGAGCGGCACCTCCCGTACCACCGCCCGTGCCTGTCGAAGCAGATCATCACCGGAGAGTGGACGCCCGACGACTCGTTGCTGTCGTTCTCGGGCGACCTCGACGCCGAGTGGCGGATGAACTCCCCGGCCCTGCACCTGGACCCGAAGAAGCAGTCGGTCTGGGTGCCGGGAGGCGAGGAGATCAAGTACGACGGCATGATCATCGCGACGGGCGTCGACGCTCGCGCGATGGGCGGGGCTCCGCGCCACGACCCGCGGGTGCACGTGCTGCGGACGTTGGACGACGCGGTCGCGATCCGCAAGAACATCCGTCAGTCGCAGGGACTCGTCGCCGTCATCGGCGGTGGTTTCATCGGCTGCGAGCTCGCGTGTTCCGTTCGTCACATGGGACGCGACGTTGCTCTGATCGTCCGCTCTCCCGCTCTGCTGGGTGGCGTGGTGGGCGACGAGATCGGCAAGAAGATCACCGAGGCGCACGTCGAGCACGGCGTCCGCCTGGCCACCGGCGTGGGCATCAAGCACTGGGTGCGCCAGCCCGGCGGCATCGGCATCCACCTGAGCGACGGCCAGGTGTTCTTCGCCTCGTGCGTCGTGCTGGCCGTCGGCGCCTCGCCGGCCGTCGACTGGTTGCGCGGCTCCGGCCTCGACATCTCCGACGGCGTGCTGTGCGACTCGACCAACCACGTCGTCGGCGCCGAGAACCTCGTCGCCTGCGGTGACGTGGCCCGCTGGCCCAACATGCGGTTCAACGGCGCCGTCCGCCGGGTCGAGCACTGGCTCAACGCCGTCGAAGGCGGCCGCGCGGCCGCCGAGAACCTGCTGGTGGGCCGCAACCACGCCAAGACCTACACCCCGGTCCCGCGCTTCTGGACCGAGCAGTACGGCATGCGCGTCCAGGGCGCCGGCCTGCCCGTGCTGGGCACCGACACCACCGACGTGAACGGCCTCACCGGCTTCATCGCCAACGGCAAGCTCGTCGGCATCGTGGGCCTGGAGGAGCCGGGCAAGATCATCACCGAGACGCCGGAACTGTTCCGGCAGAACCAGGTCGAGACGAACGTTCCCGTGTGGACGCAGCCGGAGACCGAAGTGGTCGCCCCTGCCGAGCCGGAGGTTCTCCCGACGGCCATGCTCCCGGTTCCCGAACCGGTCGCCGCCCTCGCATCATCCGTTCCCCCGTCCGTCTCGTCGTCGATGTCCCCGCCTTTGCAGCGGCGGAGGCATTCGCGGTCGAGGCCGGAGATGGTGCGGTCGGGCGGAGGACGCGCGAGGCCCTAACCAGGTGGTGGAGGTCCCAGGCAGCCGGTACAGGGCAAGCGGGAACGGCGAACTCCGACGTCGCCCGCGTGGCCAGGTGGCGGACCGATGACGTCACGCGGCGATGCGCTCGTTCCCGCGCCGGCGGCCTGAACCTCCCTCTCGCGCGTCACCAGCGGTGTGGCGGCTCGGCGGGCTCCCGAGCCGCCACACCGGCCTTTTGAAGGGCACACCGAAAGCCCCGCCGTGGAGGCGGGGCTTTCTTCGTGCGGCTCAGGGCGCCGTGATGACCTGGCCCGCCCAGGAAAGCCCGCCACCGAAGGCGAACAGCAGCACCGGCCGGCCCGACGGGAGCTCACCGCGTTCGGCCATCTTGGACAGTGCGAGCGGCACCGAGGCCGCCGACGTGTTGCCGGACTCCACGACGTCCCGGCCGATCACGATGTTCTCGGGCAGCCCCATCCGCTTCGTCAGCGCCTCGATGATCCGCAGGTTCGCCTGGTGCGTCACGACGGCGGCGAGGTCGCCGACCGCGATGCCCGCGCGTTCGCAGGCCTGGAGCGCGACGGCCGGGAGTTCGCTGGTGGCCCAGCGGAAGACGGACTGGCCCTCCTGCTCGAACCGCGGCTGCCACTCGTTCACCAGCCGCACGGCGTTGGACCTGCTGGGGTCCGAACCCCAGACGGCGGGACCGATCCGGGCCTCGTCGGACGCGCTGACGACCGCGGCGCCCGCGCCGTCGCCCAGCAGGATGCAGGAGGAGCGGTCGGTCCAGTCGACCAGGTCCGACATCTTCTCCGCGCCGATGACCAGCGCGTGCTTCGCGGCGCCCGCGCGCACGGTGTGGTCGGCGGTCGAGAGGGCGGTGCAGAAGCCGGCGCACGCGTTGTTCAGGTCGAAGACGACGGCCGACGGGATGGCGAGCCTGGCCGCGACCTGGGCCGCGGTCGACGGGCTGCGGTCGATGGCCGAGCAGGTGGCGACGATGACCTGGCCGATGTCGGACGGCGAGAGGCCCGAGGCCGCGAGCGCCTTGGCGCCCGCCTCGGTGGCCATGTCGGCGACCGTCTCCTTCTCCGCGGCGATCCGGCGGGTTGCGATGCCGGTGCGCTGGAGGATCCACTCGTCGTTGGTGTCGACCATCTTCTCCAGGTCGGCGTTGGTCAGCACCCGTTCGGGCTGGTAGTGGCCTAGCGCGACGACACGGGTTCCGGACACGGTGAACTCTCCTCCAGGACGGGCGACGCCGCGAATATAGCAACCGATCGGTCGGTAGCTGAAGGTCCTCGTAAGCTACCGGGATGAGCCCGCGCCGTTCTGTCGCCGACACCCTCGAGACGCGGCAGCGCATCCTCGATCGCAGCCTCGCGATCGCGTCGGCGGAAGGGCTCGAGGGCCTCACGATCGGGCGGCTCGCCACCGACCTCGCGATGAGCAAGGCCGGTCTGCTCGGCCACTTCGGCACCAAGGAGGCCCTGCAGCTCGCCGTCGTCGACCAGGCCGCCGCGGTGTTCCAGCGCGAGGTGCCGGGCAAGGTCAGGCAGATGCCGTCCGGGATGCCGCGCCTGCGGGCCGTCTGCGAGGCGTGGGTGTCCTACCTCGAACGCAACGTGCTGCCCGGCGGCTGCTTCTTCACCGCGGCGACGACCGAGTTCGACGACCGCAGCGGCCGCGTGCGGGACGCGCTGGCGGGCATGAACGCGTTGTGGCGCCGCGACCTCCGCATCCACATCCGCCGCGCCATCAGCGACGGCGACCTGCCCCGCTCGACCGACGTCGAGCAGCTGATCTTCGAGCTGCTCGGCATCATGCTGGCGCTCAACCACTTCCTCCAGCTGGAGCACGACAACGCCGCGCCCCGGCGGGCCCGTCAGGCCCTGACGCGGTTGCTCACGAACTGATTGACGATCGCCGCGACCTCCGCCGGTCGTTCGGTCACCAGTCCGTGCGTCGCGTCGATCTCCTGCGTCCGGATGCCTTCGACGTCCCTGCGCAGTCCGGCGCGGTGGGCGTCCATCAGGGGGAGGAGGTCCGGCGGCACCGGCAGGTTGCGCGTGGCGAGCACCAGCAGGAACGGCGCGGTCACCTGCCGGAAGAGCGGCAGGGCGTCCAGCATGTCGGGCGCCGTCCGCAACGCCCCGGTGATCTCCCGCGACGGCCGCGTGATCATCTCCAGCTGCGCGTCGAACATCGCGTTCAGCTGCTTCAGTCCCGCCTCGACCTCTTTCGCCGGCAGTCCCTCGAAGTTGTGCGGATGCGTTGTGGCGGAACGATGTCCGTCGAGACTCACCGCGGCCGGGCACTCCGGGTGCCTCGTCGCCCACCTGCCCGCGAGAATCCCGCCGAGCGAATGCCCGACCACGACGGGGTTGTCGAGTCCGAAGTGGACAGCCGTCTCGTCGAGGTCGTCGAGCACCGCCTCCCAGTCCCACGGCCCGTCCGGCGACTCGCCGTGCCCGCGCAGGTCCACCGCCACCGCGCGCCCTTCCAGCCGGGGCGCCAGCGCTTCCCACACCTGTCGCGTGCCGCCGAGGCCGTGGATCAACAGGAATCCCCGCCCGGAACCGCCGAAGTCCGTCGCCGCGAGCCTCACTGGTCTCTCCTCAGTCCGAGCCGTGCCTGAATGGAGTCGACGGCCACCCCGCCGTCCGGATGCCGCTGCAACTTGTGGCGGTTCACGAGGTCGTGCACGCCCTGCCGGGTGATGCCGAGCATCGCGCCCGCCACCCCGAACGACACGCCCTCCTTGCTCGGATGTCCGACCCGGCGCGCGCAGACCCGTCCCAACGGCGTCGCCCACCACTCTTCGGGCGGGTCGAAGGGCTTGTCGCCGGGGTGGAGCACGGCCATCAGGCGCACGGCCACCTGGCGCGCCACGGCGTCGCGCGGCCCGAGCAGCTGGGCGGCCCACATGTCGGCGTCCGCGCGGACGGACAGCCGCAGCCCGTCGAGATCGGCCTGCGGCAGCAGGATCTCGAGCGGGTCGAGCAGCCGGCTCGTCACGAGCCGGATCAGGTCGTCCCGCAGATCGACGTGTTCCGCAAGGGTCGGCACTTGACAGACGATAGCAAGTACTTGACGCCTGGCGTCAAGTAGCAAGTGCCGACTTCAGGGTCTGTGAGAGGACCGTTCGCGCGTCCGTCGCGTCGAGGAAGGCCTGACGCAGCGCCAGGCCGATCCCCAGCGCCCCGAGCAGCACGACCACCTGCCGGACCGGCATCGCGGGCGTGAGCCCCAGCCGTGCGACGTGCTCTTCGAGCAGTGCCGTGACCTGCGCGTCGTGCTGCCGCTGGACCTCGGCGATCCGGGCCGCGATCTCGGGTTGGGCCGCCGTGGCGGCGAGGACCTCGGCCGCCACCGAGGCCCACTTCGCCGCGTCCGCGATCCCGCTCAGAACCGCGACCAGCCCGTCGACCGACGAGGCCGAGGAGAGCGCGGCCCGCAGACCCTCCAGGTGGGTGCCGGCGTCGGCCGAGACGACCGCGAGCCACAGCCCTTCCTTGCCGCCGAAGTGCTTGTAGACGGCACCGCGGGTGTACCCGGCGTCGGCGGCGATCTCCTCGACCGTCGCCGCCAGGAACCCGCGCCGCAGGAACACCTGCCGTCCCGCCGACAGCAGCTCGGAGTGGGTCCGCGCCTGCTGTTCGGCCCTGGTCAACCGCACTGCCGCCCCATTTCGGTAACACAGTGTTTCTGGAAACAGAGTGTCACTGTACGCTCGGGGGCATGGACGTCGTCGCAGGCCTGGCCGCGTTCCTGAGCCTGCCGCTCGCCCTGGTCGCGTTCACCTGGTACGCCCTGCGCGCCCGCCGCACCGGCGGCGGGCAGTCGCTGATGGCGCCGTTCGAGGAGATCTGGGACCCGGTGGCGCACCGCACGAACGTCGAGGTCCACGCCGAAGCACAACGCACCCCGGAAACGCCGTCGCCGGGCGACCCTCCGGCAGGGGAGTCGCCCGGCAGGGAGTGAGATCAGGCGGCCCACATCTGGACGGGTGCGATGTAGTTCCAGCTGTAGAGCTGGTTCGCGCCGTCGTAGCTGCCGTCGGTGCCGGCGCCGTAGGTGTCGTGGACGTAGAACTGGCCGTTGTCGTGGTAGCCGATCACGACGGACAGGTGGCCCGCCGTCGAGCCCCAGGTGCCGCTCATGATCACGAACTTGCCCTGGTCGAGGAACGCGCGGACCTGCGCCGGGGTGAAGTTGCCCTGCTGGACGGCGGCGCCGTTGCGGGCCAGGAAGTCGCGCTCGGACTCCCAGGAGGCACACGGGCGGGCAGGGTTGCCGCCGCAGTAGTAGCCGGTGATCCAGCCGTGCGCGCCCTTCCACGCGCCGGTGCGGCCCCAGTCGGCCATCGTGCGGTTGAAGGTCGTGCCGCGGTTGGAGAACTCGTCGGTGATGTAGCGGCCCCACTTCGAGTAGTGCGAGAACGGCTGGGCGACCTGCACGCCGTACTCGTTGGGCAGCTGGTAGGTCACCAGGTCGATGACGGCGCTGGTCGGGCCGCACGAGGAGTTTCCGTTGAAGTCGTTGCGGGTGTCCCACAGCTGGTGGATGTACTCGGCGCGGTTCAGCCGGCCCATCGTGGTCACCTGGCCGTCGAGCGTGGCGGCTTTGAGCCCGGACGCCTTCACGTAGCCGCGGGCCGGGCTGCCGATCACGGCCTCTGCGCCGTCGAAGCCGGTCAGCGCGTAGTTGAACGACAGGCCCTCGGTGACTCGGGAAGCCTTGTGCGTGGCCAGGTCCTGCACGTAGACGCCGTTGAACGAGGCGAACTGGTCAGGCCCGAGCGTCTTGTCCGACACGCAGCCCATGACCTCGTAGGCGACACGTGCGCCGTCCGTGCTCCACACGGCGCTGCGGTAGTGGTGCTTGGTCTCGCCGACCAGCGACGTGACCTCGCCGTTCTCCGACGCGAGCCCCAGCCACTGCGGTTCTGCGCCGCCGCAGCGGTAGATCTCGTTGTGCTTGATGAAGCTGACGTGCCGCTCACCCCGCACGTCGACCAGTTTGAAGTCGCGGTACAAAGCCTCTGCACCTGAGCTGATGAGCGGCTTCGCGGCGCCGGACTTCAGGTCGAACCGCACCAGCGAGCCCACGAACGTGCTGTCGTCGGCCACGTCCGGGTGTTCGACGGCCAGCAACCCGCTGCCGTCGGAGGTGAAGCCGAGCAACGAGGGCGCGCGGCCCTTGAGCTTGCCCGCGACGACGCCGTCCACCACCACGTTCTCGCCGTCGGCGTAGGCGAGCTTCGAGCCGTGGAACACCGCGGACGTGATCGCCCCACGTGCGATGAACCGCTTCTTGCCGTAGCGGTCGACGGTGTGCAACGAGCCGCCGCTCGTGCCGTCGAAATCGGAGATCACGGCCGCATACGCGCCATCGGCGGAAGACGTCGAACGGACCGTGTAGGCGGGATCGCTGACAGCGAAAGAGGCTCTCTTCGCGCCACCGACGACCACGTCGTAGCCGTCGCCGGACTGGACGGCGTGCGACTGCGCCGGGCTGGAGGAGTAGGGCTCGACGCCCTGGGCGGGGGACACCGCGGCGGCCATCGTGCCGAGTGTCAGCACCAGGGCCAGTGAGGTTCTCGTCATGGTTCGAACGTCCCGGCCCGTGGCATGCGTCCGGTATGCGTTTGGTGGTTACGATCGGGAGCTGTGGAGTTCCGGGTGCTCGGGCCGGTCGAGTGTTACGCCGACGACGGCGTGCGGCTGGGCCTTGGGCCGCCGAAACAACGAGCGGTGCTCGCGTTGCTCCTCGCGCAACCGGGCCGGGTGCTGTCGGTCGACCGGCTGATCAGCGTGCTGTGGGACGACGCCCCGCCCAAGACGGCGTTGAAGAACCTCCAGGTCTACGTCTACCAGCTGCGCAAGATCGTGGGCTCGCGGCTGCTGTCGCGCCCGCCCGGTTACCTGATGTCGATCGACCCTGCCGAGCTCGACCTGACCCGCTTCACCGAGCTGCTCGACGTGGCCCGCCGCGAACGCACCCCGCAGGCCTACCGCGAGGCGCTCGCGTTGTGGCGCGGCCCGGCGCTGGCCGACCTCGCCGCCTCCGGCCTGCTGCGCGGGGTGGTGGCGCAGCTGGAGGAGCTGCGGCTCGCCGCGCGGGTCGAGTGCGCAGAGGCCGAACTCGACCTGGGCCGGCACGTCGAGATCGTCGCGGACCTCAACGAGTGGGTGCGCGAACACCCGTTGCACGAACGGCTGCGCGAGCTCCAGATGGGCGCGCTGCACCGCGCGGGCAGGGCGGCCGAGGCGCTCGCCGCCTACCAGGAGTGCCGGCGCGTGCTGCAGGACGAGCTCGGCGTCGAGCCGGGGGAGTCGTTGCGGCGCCTGCAGGCCGAGATCCTGCGTGCGAAACCCGTTGGGGCGGCGGCGATCCGGCAGCTGCCGCCGGACGTCGTCACGTTCGCGGGCCGTGCCCGCGAGCTCGGCCTGATCAAGGGACAGCCGCGGCAGGACCGGGTCGCGGTGTGCGTGATCACCGGCCAGGCGGGCATCGGCAAGTCGGCTCTGGCGGTGCGGGCGGCGCACGAGATCGCGGCGCGCTTCCCCGACGGCCAGCTCTACGCCGACCTCTCCGACGGCGCGTCCGACCGGGTCCTGAGCCAGTTCCTGCGCGCCCTCGGCGAACGTCCCGGCGACGAGGAGGCCCTGCGCTACCGCTCGCTCACCGCGTCCCGCAGGCTGCTGGTGGTGCTGGACAACGTTGCCACCGCGGGCCAGGTGAAACGCCTGCTGCCGACCGGTCCCGGCTCGGCCGTGCTGATCACGTCCCGCCGCCCGCTCACCTCGTTGCACGGTGCGTCGTACGTCAAACTCGGTGCCCTGCAACTGGAAGACGCGTACCGCCTGCTGGAGGGCGTGGCGGGCCGCGTCGAGGACGCAGCCGACCTCGTGCGCTGGTGCGGCGGCCTGCCCCTGGCCCTGCGCATCGCCGGAGCCCGCCTGGCCGCCCGTCCACAGTGGACCGCCCCGCTGCTCGCCTCGCGACTGGCCGACGAGACCCGCCGCCTCGACGAGCTGCGCCTGGGCGACGTGGCCGTCCGCTCGGCGTTCGAGGTCAGCTACACCGAACTGGGAACCGCCGACGTGGCAAGGGTCTTCCGGCTGCTGGGCCTCCTGGACGGCCCGGACTTCGCGGTGGCCGCCGCCCGCGCCCTGACCGACGTGCCGGACGTGGAAGAGCTCCTCGCCGAACTGGCCGACGCCCACCTGGTCGAGGAACCGGTGCCGGGCCGCTACGCGCTGCACGACCTGCTGCGCCTCTTCGCCCGCGAACGCTGCCGGGCCACCGAGACGGCCGAGGAACGCACCCTGGCGTTGGAACGCCTGCACAAGCACTACCTGGAAGCGTTGGCGGACAACCCGACCGACCTCTGGCTGGCCGAGGAACGCGACAACCTCCTCGCCGCCGCCCACCAGGCCTCCCCGGCGGGCGCCATCGCGTTCGCCGAGGGCCTCTCCTGGTACTTCCGCCGCCGCTCGGAGGTCGCCGACTGGGCGGCCCTGAACACCCTGGCCCTGGAAGCCGCGCGCACGCTGGACGACCAGCGGGCGGAAGCGCTGGCGCTGAAGGAACTCGGCGCGGCCTGCGAGCGGGGCTTCCGGTTCGCCGAGGCCCAGCAGCACTGGACGGCGGCCCTGGACCTGGCCCGCGCGTTGCACGACCGCCAGCTGGAAGCCGTGACGCTCAACAACCTCGGCATCGTGCACTGGCGCCGCCGCGACCTGCCCGCCGCCCTGACGTCGCTGGAGGCCTCGCTGACGTTGCGCGAGGAGCTGGACGACGCGCAGGGCGCGGCCTACGTGCGCACCAACCTGGGCCTGGTGCACGCGGCACTGGGCGACCTGCCGGCAGCGCTGGTCTGCTACGAGGAGACGCTGACGACGCTGCGGGCCTGCGGTGACAGGTCAGGCGAGCTGCACGCGCTGGCGAACATGGCCGACGCCCACCGCCAGCTTGGGTCCCTGGACCGGGCGCTGGAGCTGGCGGAGGAGGCGTTGAGGCTGGCCCGGTCGGTGGGGGACCGGCAGATCGAGGCGGGGGTGCTGCTGGATCGCGGCATCGTGCACGAGCTGGCGGGCCGGGCGGGGGAGGCTGCGGCGTCCTACACGGAGGCGGTGGAGCTGTCGCGGCGGATCGGGTTCCGGTGGGGCGAGACCGAGGCGGGGCGGCGGCTGGCCGGGATGGCCGGCTAGGCCTGCCGGCGGGGCTAGGCGGGTTGGTGGGGCGAGGCTGCCTGGCGGGTTGGTGGGGCGAGGCTGGCGGGCGGCCCGGCGGGGCTAGGCGAGTTAGCCGGGCGAGGCCGCCTGATGGGGCGAGGCTGGCTGGTGGGCCGGTGGAGCTAGGCGGGTTGGTGGGGCCAGGCGGGCCGGCGGGGCTAGGCGGGTTGGCCGGGCGAGGCCGCCTGGTGAGGCGAGGCTGGCTGGTGGGCCGGTGGAGCTAGGCGGGTTGGTGGGGCCAGGCGGGCTGGCGGGCCGACGGGGCTAGGCGGGTTGGCGGTCCAGGTTGCCTCGCGGGTTGGTGGGGCGGGGCTGCCTGGGGGGCCGGTGGGGCTAGGCGGGTTGGTGGGGCGAGGCTGCCCGGCGGGTTGATGGGGCGGGCCGGGTTGGCGGGGCCAGGCTGCGTGGCGGGGCGAGGCGGGCTGCGAGCCGCCTCGCTGGCGTTGCCCCTCCGGTCCCGCTAACTCCCGGCCGAGTACCTGCTCGGCGCGAACACCCCGTCCGGATCCAAGGCCTGCCCGATCCGGGCCTGCAGCCCCGTCAACCCACCCGGCCTGTCCACGTCCAGCCGGTGCGGCAGGAACCCTTGCGCCGCAAACGCTTCCCTCATCCTCCCCAAGGCTTCCCGCGCCTCTACCGCGGCCGCCGGATCGCCGGCCGGGAATGCGAGGGCGATCACGTGGTCCACGGTGTCGAAGTCGTGCACGTTCACCGTCACGGCCGGGATCGTGGCGCAGCAGTCGCGGATCAGCTTCTCCGTCAACGCCAGCGCGGCGCCCGTGAACGGCACCACCGGCAGGAACATCAGCATCCCGACCGTGGCGTCCAGCCGGTCGGCCGGGCAGCCCATCGTCCGCCGCACGAACCAGGTGTCGGCCGGGTCGGGGTCGCCCGCGTACGTCCCGCGTACCGCCGCGTCCACGGCGGGCGCCTCGACGAGGGGCGAATCCGCTGCCGCACCAAGAAGAACGGAGCTCAGCGCCTCCACCACCTCACCCGCGCCGCTCAGGCACACGTGCGCGAGGTAGCCGTCGGACTGGGCGGCGACCGGGTTGTAGAGCTTGGTGGTCGGCGGGATCAGGCGCTGGGCCGTCCAGTCCCGCAGCGCGTCGACGGCGTCGGCGAGGTCGTCGTCGGCGAAGGTGAACGGCAGCACCCGCACCTCCTCCGGGCGCGGCAGCAGGCGGACGACGGCGGCGGTGACCACACCGAACGCCGACTGCGTGAACAGGTGCGTGAGAGATGGGCCCAGGCCGTGCGGGCGGGGCGTGGCGGAGGTGCCCGGCCACCAGCCGACGTGCTCCACGGTGCCGTCCGCCAGCACGACTTCGAGGCCGACCAGGTCCTCGGTGCGGGAGCGGTGGACGCCGAAGCCGCGTTCCAGCGCGTTGCCGATCACGCTGGTGCGCATGGAGGACGTGGTGAGGTTGAAGATCCTCGGCTTGCCCCGCAACGACTCCGCGAGCGCGCCCTGCGTCACGCCCGGTTCGATCACGGCGTAGCCGCGGTCGACGTCGAGCGCGCGCACCCGGCGCAGGCCGGACAGGTCGAGCACGAGAGCGCCGTCGTGCACCGGCAGGCCCGAGCCGAGGCCCCAGTTGTGGCCCTTGCTGAAGGGATGCAGCGCCCGGCCGGAACGGACGGCGTCCACGACCTCGCCGACCGAGGCGGGCCGGAGGACGTCGGTGATCACGCGCGGGCGGAAGGCGGCGGGCTGCTCGATGGGCACGTCGCGCACGATAGGTCGGCCACCGGCCGAAAACTCCGACGCGCGCGCAGGACTACTCGAACCGGTGAACAAGTGGCGACGGAAGTCGGTAGTCGCCGGCCGGAGCCACCGTGAGGATCGGCAGGATGACGAGAATCCTGATCTCGCTGCTCCTCCTCCTCCTGCTCACCCCGGCCACCGCCCAGGCCACGACGTGCCAGCCGGTGATCATAGGCAACGGCCCGTCGCTGCACCCCGAAGGCGTCGCGTACGACCCGCTGCGCCACCGGTTCCTCGTCGGCTCCGTCACGCACGGCACGGTGTCGCGGGTCGTCGACGGCCGGTCCCGCACGCTCGTCGACGACCCGTGGCTGATCACCACGATGGGCCTCGCGGTGGACGCGCGCCGCGGCCGCTTGCTCGTCGCCAACGCCGACCTCGGGCTCGCCGACCGCAGCAAGCCGGAGACCACCAGGGCGTTCGCCGGGCTCGGCATCTACGACCTGCGCACCGGCCAGGCGATCCACCGCGTCACGCTCGCCACCGGACCCGGCCACTTCGCCAACGACATCGCACTCGCCCCGGACGGCACGGCGTTCGTCACAGACTCCATCTCGGGCACGGTCCACCGCGTCACGCCGGACGGCCACGCCAGCACGCTCGTCCAGCACCCCGACCTCGCGCAGCCGCCGACCGGGGGCTGGGGCCTCAACGGCATCGTGCACGTCGGCGACAGGCTGGTCGCGGCGCTGTCCGGCGCGCGCAAGCTCGCCGTCATCCCGCTCGCGCAACCGCGGAACGTCACCACGATCACCGCGCCGATCGGCGCGCCCGACGGGCTGCTCGCGTTGGGCCGCAACCGGTTGCTGCTCGTCGACAACACCGCCGCCAACCGGCTGGTCGAGGTGCGCACGCGGGACCGTTGGCAGACGGTGGAGGTGACCGGGGAGACCGCCTGGCCGGACAAGGCGCCGACCACTCTCGCGAAGACCCCGTGCGGCGTGTACGCGCTGGCCGGCAGGCTCGACGTGCTGCAGACGGGAGGCCGCAGCGACGAGTTCGTACTCCGAAAGGCCTAGTGTGAGCGGAGTGGAACTGCTGCATCTCCGATACTTCGTCGCGGTCGCCGACGAGCTGAACTTCTCGGCGGCCGCGCGGAAGCTGCACATGGCCGCGTCCCCGCTGAGCCAGCGCATCAAGGACCTCGAACACGAGCTGGGACGGCAGCTGTTCGACCGCAGCACCCACCACGTGGCGCTGACCGCCGCCGGCACCGCCCTGCTGCCGATCGCCAGGGACGTGCTCGACCGCGTCGGCTCCATCAAGTGGCGCCTCGACCAGGCCACGAAACCCGACCGCGCCACGGTGTTCGTCGGCATGCCCGCGGGCGTCCACCCGGCGCTCAGGGAACGCCTCACCCTGCTCGCCGAGAAGGTCGCCGACCGGTTCGAGGTCAAGCGCTGGCCCGGCACGACCACGGACCTCGTCGCCGCGGTGAAGGACGGCAGGCTCGCGCTCACCCTCGCCAGGCTCCCGATCCAGGAGGCCGCGCTCGACACGCTGCACGTCATGTCCGAACGGCTCGGCGCGGTCGTCCCGGCCGACCGGTTCGAGGGGAGGAAATCGGTCAAACTCGCCGATCTCACCGAACTCGCGTACGCGAAATCGCCGGAGGAAATCATGCCCGCGTATTTCGAGATCCTCGACCGGCAACTCGGTGAACTGGGCATCAAAAAGCGCATCCAGCTCAGCAACACCGGCTACCAGGGCACCTCGGAGATCGTCTCCGGCGGCCTCGGGTTCTCCGTCTCGATGCTGGACGAGAACAGCTCCATGCGCGGCTACCAGCTGGAGAACATGGCGGTCCTGCCGTTCGAGGACTTCCGCGCCCAGCTCGACACCGGCCTGCTGTGGCGGCACGACCGGGCGGCGGGCGGCGACCTCGACGACCTCGTCACCGCCGCGAAAGAAATCTTCGCGGAACCCATCGTCAAATAGAGAATGGTGTGACCGCTGTGGTCATACCATTGTTCGCGGCTTGATCGTTCCCTTTCCGTTCACTCCTCACTAACGTCGTCGGTGCAGGAAACGAACAGGTGCGAAAGGACGAACGATGAAGGACATCACCGCCGGTCCGCTGGACGGCGTGCGGGTGATCGACCTCTCGACCGTGGTCATGGGCCCGTACGCGGCCCAGATCCTCGGAGACCTCGGCGCCGACGTGATCAAGATCGAGTCGCCGGTGGACACCGTCCGCAACGGCCGCTACCGCACCACGCCGGGCATGACCGCGTTGAGCCTCAACGTCAACCGCAACAAGCGCAGCGTCGCGTTGAACCTCAAGGACGAGGACGACCGCGAGACCGCGCTCAAGCTGATCGACACGGCCGACGTGCTGATCACCAACATGCGTCCGGGCGCGCTGAGCAGGCTCGGGCTGAACTACGCCGACGTCGCCGAGCGCAACCCCGGCCTGGTCTACGCCCATGCCCAGGGCTTCCGCGGCGACTCCGACCGCGCCGGCATCGCCGCCTACGACGAGACGATCCAGGGCGCGTCCGGCCTGGTCGACATCGCGAACCGCGCGATCGGCAGGCCCGTCTACCTCCCGACGATCATCGGCGACAAGGTGTCGTCGCTGACCATCGCCTACAGCGTGCTCGCCGCGCTCGTGCACCGGAACGCGACCGGCGAGGGGCAGCGGGTCGAGATCCCCATGGCCGACACGATGATCGCGTTCAACCTGGTCGAGCACCTCGCCGGGCACGCGTTCGTGCCGGAGGAGGGGCCGACGGGCTTCAACCTCTCGATGGCCAAGGGGCACCACGCCGTGCACACCAAGGACGGCCTCGCGTGCGTCGTCCCGTACAACCCGCAGAACTTCCGCGACTTCTTCGCCGCGGCCGGGAGGCCCGACCTGGTGGAGGACCCGCGCGTCGCCGGTGACCGCATCGACCCGAACGACAGCGACGACCTGATGGGTCTGGTGGACGAGTGCGCCCCCGCACTGTCCACTGAGGAATGGGCCGAGGTGTGCGCGAAGCACAGCATCCCGTTCGGACCCGTGCTGGAGCTGGACAAGGCGCACGAGGACCCGTACGTCCGCGACGGCCACCTGCTCGACGAGGTGCAGCACCCGAGCGAGGGCGCGGTCCGGTCGATCGGCATCCCCGTCCGGTTCTCCGCCACCCCCGCCACCGTCCGCCGCCTGGCCCCGCTGCCGGGCCAGGACACCGCAGAAGTGTTGAAGGAGCTGGCATGAGCGAGGTTCGCACCGAACGCATCGGTTCGGCACTGCTGATCACCATCGACCGGCCGGAGGCCCGCAACGCCGTCAACGCGGCCGTCGCGACCCGGCTCTCGGCCGCCCTGGACGAGCTGGAGACCACACCGGAACTCCGGGTGGGCGTCCTGACCGGCGCGGGCGGCTCGTTCAGCGCCGGCATGGACCTCAAGGCCGCGCTGAAGGGCGAGTCGCCGGTCGTCGGCGACCGGGGCCTCGGCGGGCTCACCGAGGCCGCGTTGAGCAAGCCGCTGATCGCCGCGGTCGAGGGCTTCGCGCTCGGCGGCGGGTTCGAGATGGCGCTCGCCTGCGACCTGATCGTCGCCGCGCAGGACGCGAGGTTCGGCCTGCCCGAGGTCAAGCGCGGCCTGATCGCCGCGGCCGGGGGAGTGGTCCGCCTGCCGCAACGGATCCCGCACCACCTGGCGATGGAGATCCTGCTGACCGGCGAGCCGATCGACGGCGTCCGCGCGGGCACGCTCGGCATCGCCAACCGCGTCGTGCCGAACGGTGAGGCCGCCGCCATCGCGCTCCAGCTCGCCGAGCAGATCGCGCTGAACGCCCCGCTGGCGCTCGCCGCCGTCAAGGAAGTCGTGCGCTCCCAGGACCCCTGGGCCGCGCAACGCACCGCCAGCGCCCGCCTGATGAGCACGGCCGACGTCCGCGAGGGCATGACCGCGTTCGCCGAGCGCCGCGCTCCACAGTGGACAGGACGCTGAAAATGCTCGGTATCACGCCTTTGAGCGCACCCGCGTTTCCCGCCGTGCAGCCGAGGTTCTTCGACCGCGAGTACCTGAACATCGTCTACCGGACCGACCCGGAGGCGCTGCGGGCCGTCGTCCCCGCACCACTGCGGATCGACGAGCCGCTGGTCCGGTTCGAGGTCATGAAGATGAACGACGTCACCGGTTACGGCCCGTACACCGAGGCCGGCCAGGCGATCCAGGTCGTCTTCGACGGCGAACGCGGCGAGTACCTGCACGCCATGTACCTCGACAGCTTCGCCGCCACCGCGTCCGGCCGAGAGGTCAGCGCGTACCCGAAGGTCATGGGCTCGCCGACGCTCTACGCCGACAACGGCGCGCTGGTCGGAACACTCGACTACGGGACGGTGCGGGTCGCCACGGCCACGATGGGTTACAAGCAGTACGAACTGGACACTCGGACGGCTGAGGCGGAGATCACGGTTCCGACCTTCATGCTGAAGACGATCCCTCACTATGACGGAACGCCGCGGGTTCAGGAGCTCGTGCGCACGGAGATCACCGATGTCGTGGTCAAGGCTGCGTACGCCGGTCCGGCGCGCCTGCAGCTGTTCCAGCACGTCCTCGCGCCGCTCGCCGACCTCCCCGTACTGGAGGTCGTGTCCGCCAGCCACGTCATCACCGACCTGACGCTCGCTCCCGCCAAGCCGGTCCACAACTACTTGGAGGAAGCATGAAGACGGCAGTCATCGGCGCCGGCGTGATCGGCCTGTCGTGGGCCCGCCTGTTCGCCGGGCACGGTCACGCGGTCAAGGTCGTCGATCCCCGCCCTGACCTGGTCGTTCCCGACGGCGTGGAGGTCGTCGCGAGCGTGGCGGAGGCCGTGCGCGACGCGGACGTCGTGCAGGAGAACGGCCCGGAGGACCTGGAGTTCAAGAAGGCCCTGTTCGCCGAGCTCGTCGAGCTGGCCCCGCCGCACGCGTTGCTGCTCAGCTCGTCGTCGGCGATCCCGTCGACCGCGTTCACGCAGGGCATCGACGGCTCGCGCGTCCTCATCGGGCACCCGTTCAACCCGCCGCACGTGATCCCGCTGGTCGAGGTCGTGCCGGGCGAGCAGACCACCGAGGAGTCGATCTCGCGTGCCGTCGAGTTCTACCGCTCGCTGGACCGCACCCCGGTCGTCGAACGCAAGGAGATCCCCGGCTTCGTCGGCAACCGCCTGCAGGCCGCGCTCTCCCGCGAAGCCGCCTACCTGGTCGAACAGGGCGTCGTCACGCCGGCCGACCTGGACACCGTCGTCACGAGCTCGCTCGGCCTGCGCTGGGCGACCGTCGGCCCGTTCCTCGGCGCCCACCTCGGAGGCGGCCCCGGCGGCTACCGGCACCTCGCCGAGCACATCGGCAAGTCGATGCAGGGCCTGCGACTGGGAACCCCCGCACAAGATCCGGAACGGCTGATCAAGGCCGTGGAAGACGCTTACGGCTCCTCCACGTACTCGGACCTCGCCGAGACGCGCGACCGCAGGCAACTCGCCGTTCTGACGGCATTGGAGGAGAACTGACATGAACCGCCTGGAAGACCAGCTGACCGCCGACTTCTACAACTACGAGGCGCTGCTCGGCGACGACGAGCGCAAGATCCTGCTGAACGCCCGCGAGTTCATGACCACCGAGATCAAGCCGCTGGTCAACGAGAACTGGGCCAAGGGCGAGTTCCCGCACGAGCTGATCGGCAAGTTCCGCGGCGCCGGCCTCACCGCCCTGTCCTACGAGGGCTACGGCGACCACCCCGCCGCCGTCAGCAATCTCCTCACCGGCATGCTCGCGATGGAGATGACCCGCACCGACGCGTCGGTCGCCACCTTCTTCGGCGTCCACAACGGACTCGCGATGTACTCGATCTACGCGGGCGGCTCGCAGGAGCAGCGCGACCGGTGGCTCCCGGCCATGGCCGCGATGGACAAGATCGGCGCGTTCGCCATGACCGAACCGCTCGGCGGCTCCGACGTCGCTGGCGGCATGCGCACCACGGCGCAGCGCGACGGCGACACGTGGGTGCTCAACGGCGCCAAGAAGTGGATCGGCAACGCCACCTTCGCCGACTACGTCGTCGTGTGGGCCCGCGACCTGGAAGACAACCAGGTCAAGGGTTTCGTGGTCGAGAAGGGCACGCCCGGCTTCGTCGCCGAGAAGATCGAGGGCAAGATCGCGTTCCGGATCGTCGAGAACGCCGAGATCACCCTCACCGACGTCCGGGTGCCGGAGGCGAACCGCCTGCAGAACATCAACTCGTTCCGCGACGTGGCCGAGATCCTGCGCGCCACCCGCGGCGGCGTCGCCTGGCAGGCCCTCGGCGTGATGATCGGCGCCTACGAGCTCGCCCTGGCCTACGCCAAGGAACGCGAGCAGTTCGGCCGCCCGATCGCGCGGTTCCAGATGGTGCAGGACAAGCTGGTGCAGTCGCTCGGCAACATCACCGCGTCGTGGGGCATGCTCGTGCAGCTCGCCCGGCTGCAGGACGCGGGCATCTTCCAGGACGAGCACTCGTCGCTCGCCAAGGCGTTCGTGACTTCGAGGATGCGCGAGGTCGTGGCGTGGGCGCGGGAGATCTTCGGCGGCAACGGCATCGTGCTCGGCTACGACATCGCCCGCTTCTTCGCCGACGCCGAGGCCATCTACTCGTTCGAGGGCACCCGCGAGATGAACACGCTGATCGTCGGCAAGGCGATCACCGGCGAGAGCGCCTTCGTGTAGGCCCTGACCGAGAACACCGGCGGACGGCGCGTGGGACTCCCGCGCGCCGTCACCGCTGCCAGAGGAACGCGGCCTCTCCGCAGGGCCCGCAGTGGAAGGCGTAACCCCGGCCACCGCCGCCGAAGTTGATCGCGGTCCGGTGGTCGCGCCCCTCTTCGAGCTGGGCGGTGAAGGTCATGGGAGTGGTGCAGGACGGGCAAGCGGGCGTCTCGTCGTTCTGCCACCACTCGGGTTCCCCACCCAGCCGTCCGAGGACGAGCTCCTCGGACGGCTCTCCGGCGTGAGGACTCAGGGCGGTCACCGCGCCGAGCAGCGTCTCGCCCTCGGCGGGAACGACGGCCGGCGAGAGCGGAGCGGTGAACAGCAGGGCGCGGTTGCCGCCGGAGAAGGCGTCCCACTCGTCGCACATGCCGGGGTCGTTCTGGCACATGAACACCGCCACCGCGCCGATGTCGAGCGGCAGGTGGGCGAGGAACTGCATCGCCCCACCGCACTCGCGGCACAGCGGCCAGGTGAAGCCGTGCGGGACCAGCGGGACCCCGCCGGTGCGCAGCACGGGCGCGTCAGCGGCGGCTTCCCCGCCGTGGACCAGCAGCACGGTTCTACGCCTCCGGGATCTCGACGACCACGTGCGTCGACTTGATCGACGCCACCGCGACGCTGCCGACCTCCAGGCCGAGCTCGTCCGCCGACTCCCTGCTCATCAGGGACGTGACGCGGAAGGGCCCGGCCTGCATGTCGACCTGGGCCATCACCCCGTCCTTGAGCACGCGCGTGACGATGCCCTTCATCCGGTTGCGGGCGGAGGCGGCCACGGTCGTGCCGGGCTCGGCGACGTCGGTCATCTGCTGGGCGAACTCCGCGAGCTCGGTCCCGCTGACGCCTTTGCGCCCGTTGTCCAGGACCACGGACGCGAGGCGGCCCTGGTCGATCCACCGGCGCAGGGTGTCGTCACTGACCCCGAGCAGCGCGGCGGCCTCGCTGATCCGCAAGTTCGGCACGCACCGAAGCCTAGCGGTGCTGCTCACACCTGTGACCAGCCCCGCGTCCGGTCGGCAGCCGGGCGAGTACGGTGCGAGCCGCAGGGAACTCTTCAATCCGACAGGTCGTGATGCATGAACGAGTTCAGGGACAACCTCCTCGCCCGCATCGAGCAGGCGGAGGAGGCCACGCGCGTCGCGGTCGAGCAGAAGGACGCGTACGCGGCTGACGTGCACGGGGCCGATCTGGCGAACCTCCGGCGGCTCGCCGCGGAGCACGGAGTGAGCTGAGCGTCCGGGGCACCCGGTTCCGCACCGGGTGCCCCTTTCGTCAGTGCCCTGCGATCCCGCGCGGCTGGTACCCGGACTCCAGCAGCCGCACCTCGTCGTCGGTGAGCTCGAAGTCGACCGAGGCCACCGCGTCGTCCAGCTGCCCAGGCTTGGTCACGCCGACGATCGGCGCCGTCACGACCGGGTTGCGCCGCAGCCACGCCAGCGCGACCTGAGCCCGTGACACACCGCGGGCCGCCGCGACCTCGGCGACCGTCTCGACGATCTCGCGGTCCGAGTCGAGGTACAGCCGCTTGCCGAACTCGTCGGTCTCGGTGCGGGCGGTCGAGGAGTCCCAGTCGCGCACCAGCCTGCCGCGGGCGAGCGGGCTCCACGGGATCACGGCGATGCCCTGGTCCGCGCACAGCGGCAGCATCTCCCGTTCCTCCTCGCGGTAGACGAGGTTGTAGTGGTTCTGCATCGACACGAACCGCGTCCAGCCGTTCTGCCGTTGCGTGAACAACGCCTTCGCGAACTGCCACGCGTACATGGAGGACGCGCCGATGTACCGCGCCTTGCCGGACTTCACGACGTCGTGCAGCGCTTCGAGGGTCTCCTCCAGCGGCACGGTCGGGTCGAAGCGGTGGATCTGGTACAGGTCCACGTAGTCCGTGCCGAGGCGGCGCAACGAGTTGTCGATCTCGGCGAGGATCGCCTTGCGGGACAGGCCGAACCCGTTCGGGCCCTCGTGCATCCGGTGGTTCACCTTGGTCGCGAGGACGATCTCGTCGCGCTTCGCGAGGTCCTTGAGCAACCGGCCGGTGATCTCCTCGGAGGAGCCGTCCGAGTAGACGTTGGCGGTGTCGAAGAAGTTGATGCCGGCGTCGAGCGCGGCCTTCACGAACGGCCGGGACTCCTCCTCCGGCAACGACCACGGGTGGCCGCCGCGCTTCGGATCTCCGTAACTCATCATGCCGAGACAGATCTCGGACACGTCCATGCCGGCGAGCTTGGTGTACCGCACGGTCAGCCCCTCAGGAAACGACGATCACGGTCGGGTGATGGTGACGACAGCCCGTTCAACATCAACCTAGTCGCGCTCGCCGGATAGTGCCTCTCTTCGACACGACAGTGGCGTTCGCGCCTGTTCGCCTGAGCTGCGGGTTTAGCGTCCCTTTTCCCGGGGTCTGAGAGGAACGCGCATGACGAGCATCGACGTGGCCGCGCCGCCGCAGGACGTGCTGGCCCGCACCCGCGCCGCGGTCGATCCGCTGGTGCGCGCGGCGCTCGACGAGCTGCCCGGCGAGACGCGCGAGGTGGTCGAGCACGGCCTCGCGTCCCAGGACTTCTCCACGGCCGCGCTGGTCCTGCTGTCCGCCGCCGCGTTCGGCGACGACGACGTGGCACTGGTCGCGGTGGCGCTGGAGTTCGCCGATCTGCACGAGAAGCTGCACGCCGGCCTGATGAACCGCACGGGCGCGCGCGAGGTGTTCGGTGCCGATCGGACGGTCTCGGCCGCCGACGCCCTGCTGTCCCTGGCCTGCGCCCGCCTCACCAGGCCGGGCGTGATGATCCTCAACGTCGCCCTGATGTCCGTCGTGGACGGTTACGTCCAGGAGATCGGCATGGACGAGGACGCAGACTCCGACATGACCCAGCACCTCGGCGTCGCGGCGGCGAAGCACAGCTCGCTCACCGCCGCCGCGTGCGAACTCGGCGCGCTGGCGGCCGGGGCGACCGCGAGCCAGGCAGCACACCTGCGGCAGTTCGGCGACGACATCGGCCTGGCGCGCAAGCACGTGGACGACGTCCGGGGCATCCACGACGCCCTGGCCACGGGCCGCCGCACGCTGCCGGTCGTGGTGGCGATCAACGCGGGCACCGAGGTGGACGGCCCCGACTCGCACGCGGCCGTCGTGGCGGCGGGAGGGCTGCGGTGGTGCGAACAGCAGGCCGAACTGCTGCTCGCGCGTGCCCAGAACCACCTGAGGCAGTGCGCGCCGAGGGCGGGCGCGGCGGGGGAGCTGACGGGCCTGGCCAGGAGGGTGACGACCGACCGCTTGATCGCCGTAGTACCCGCACAGCCCACGGCCCCCGCCCAACCGCTCGCCGCCGCACAACCGACCGCCCCCGCGCCGCCGATCGCTCCCGCGCAGCCGATCGCTCCCGGACAGCCGACCACCGCCTGACCCTCCGCCAGCCGCGCTGCCAGGCCGCGCTGTCAGGCCACGCCGCCGGGCCGCGCTGTCAGGCCGCGCTGTCAGGCCGCGCCGCCGGGCCGCGCTGCCCCGCCAGCCGCCCTGCCAGCCGGGCCGCCCTGCCAGCCGGGCCGCCCTGCCAGCCGGCCCGCCCTGCCAGCTGGCCCGCCAACCAGCCGCTCCCGCCAGCCAACCGCCCCCCGCTCAGTCGACCGTCCCGGCGTGGCCGCTTGCTTTCGCGTAGCCGACCGCCTGCTTAGCCGATCACCCTGCCGAGGTGACCGCGCTGCTTAGCCGACCGCCCTGCTTAGCCAACCGCCGTGCTTAGCCGACCGCCCTGCCAAGGTGACCGCCCTGCTTAGCCGACCGCCTTGCTGAGTCGATCGCCCTGCCGAGCTGACCGCCCTGTCGAGCCGGCCGCCCTGTCGAGCCGGCCGCCCTGTCGAGCCGGCCGCCCTGTCGAGCCGGCCGCCCTGCCGAGCCGGCCGCCCTGCCGAGCCGACCGCCCGCCTTGCTAAACCGACCGCCCTGCTTAGGCGACCGCCCTCACCATCACTCCGCGACGCGGAGCACCACCTTGCCCTGCGCGTGCCCCGTCTCGACCAGCTCCTGCGCCTTGGCCGCGTCCGCCAGCGGCAGGCTCGCCGCGATCCGCACCACGAGCTTGCCCTCGGCCGCCAGCTGCGCGTACTCGCCGAGCCGCGACCCGAACGGCGCCCCGCCTCCCGTGAACACGACCCCCAGCTCGGCGGCGGCCGGGTCGGCGATCGTGACGATCCGGTCGGTCCCGCCCCGCAGCTCGATCGACAACGGCAGGTCGCCCTGCCCGGCCGCGTCGTACACGGCGTCGACGCCGTCCGGTGCGGCGGCGCGCACCCGGTCGCCCAGGCCTTCGCCGTACGCGACCGGGGTGGCGCCGAGAGAGCGCAGGTAGTCGTGGTTCGCAGTAGACGCGGTGCCGATGACCTTGGCGCCTCGTGCGATCGCGAGCTGCACGCCGACCGCGCCCACGACACCCGCGGCGCCGTGGATCAGCACGGTGTCGCCCTCGCCGACCTCCAGCAGGTCCAGCACGCGGACCGAGGTTTCGACGGCGGTCGGCAGCGCGGCGGCCGTGTCCCAGTCGAGGGTCGCCGGCTTGTGCGCGAAGTCGGTGGCCAGCGCGTGCTCGGCGTAGCCGGCGGTGACCCAGCCGAGCACCTCGTCGCCCGCCTGCACGCCCGTGACGCCCTCGCCGACCTCGTCCACGATCCCGGCGGCCTCCAGGCCGGGGATCACCGGGAACGGCGGCGTCATCTGCGGGAACCAGCCGTTGCGGATCTTGTGGTCGAGCGGGTTGACCGCCGCCGCGACGACCTTCAGCCGCACCTGGCCGGGGCCGGCGTGCGGTGCCTCGGCCTCGCCCAGGCCCAGCACCTCGGGTCCGCCGTGCGTGGTGTAGGTGATCGCCTTCATCGTGGAGCTCCCTCGTTTGGTTGACATGTCAACACTAGCGACGGCGAAGTGTGCAACGCCCCCGTACTTCGGCTAGTTCGCCCTGGCCGAAAGACCAGCCGGGCACCCGTTCGGGCGGGCTAGGCTCGGGGTATGGACCTGAGGACCGCCGCCACGCTGATCCAGGCGCCGCTGAGCGAGACGCTGCCGTCGATCTCGGCGGCGCTGGCGGAGGACATCCCTCACCGGGCGATCGCGGAGCTGTCCAACTGCTCGTTCGCGCCGTTCAAGTTCCGCGGCGAGACGCCCGGCCCCGCCGTCACGATCACCGACCTCGCCGCGCTGCGGTCGATCGTGCCGGCGCAGGGGACCTGGCAGGGTCGTGCGCTGCTGGGCGGTGCCGAGGCGCCGGTGGTGGTCCTGATCAGCGCCGTCACCGAGCCGCGGGCGATGCTCGTGCTGCTGCGTGACGACGACACGCCCGTGCGCGCCGAAGTCCTCACACGGGCGAGCGCGTTGTGGGACGTCGTGACCGCGCACATGGAAGGCCTGCGCAACGAGGCCGTGCCCGCCACCCTTGCCGTGTCACGCGCCGCAGCAGCGGCACGTGCCGTGGCCATCTCCGACCTCGGCGACGTGCACGGCGCCGCGCTGACGTCGTTGCTCGGCGTGCTGCGCGACCGCGACGTGGACGACGCCACCGCCCGCTCCCGCGCCGTCGACCTCGCCGTGACGGCGCTGGTCGAGCTGCGCGCGCGGGCGGATCTCGACCGGGCGCAGGTCGAGGAACGCGCCGGGGACGCCTTCGAACGCCTCGCCGAGTCGTTGCGCCGAGTGCTGCGCGGCCGGGACGTGCGCCTCGACCTGGGCCTGCCCGGCGCGGAGGAGGGGGCGGACCGGATCGTGCCGTCCGAGGTCTCCTCGACGGCCGCCGCCGTGGTCAGGTCGTCCGTGCACGCGATGCTCGACGACCAGGGCGGGGTGAGCCGCGTCCACATCGGCTGGAAGGTCGTCGGGTCCGTGCTGCGCGCGACCGTGCGCGACGACGGGCCCGGCACCCTGTCGTGCGGCAGCCTCGACCGGCGCCGCGTCCCGGAACGGCTCGGGCCGCTCGGCGGCAGGGCCGAGGTCGACGCCGTGCCCGGCTGGGGCGCGACGGTGACGATCGAGGTGCCGCTCGGCCCGCCGGAGACGCCGCGCGAGGACCCGCTGACCGTGCTCGGCACGCGCGAGCTGGAGGTGCTCGGGCAGCTGGCGCGGGGGAGGCGCAACCGCGACATCGCCGGCGACCTGCACATCAGCGAGTCGACGGTGAAGTTCCACGTCGCGAAGATCCTGGAGAAGCTCGGCGTCGGGTCGCGCGGTGAGGCGGCCGCGCTGGCCCACGAGTGGGGTGCCGCGGCGCGTTAGCCGATCTCGTCCAGCCGGTGCCGCACGACAGCGCGGACGACGTCGTCGGGCAAGGGCTGCTCCGCGCTGAACCGGATCGTCCCCTTGGACAGCGAGTAACCAACCAGTTGGTCGCGCACGGCGTCGATCGCGGCCGGGCTGAACGGGAACACGGCCAGGTGGTCTTTCGCGGCCTTGAACCCGAGCAGCGGCTTGCCGCGCCACCGCAGCGCCGCCATGCCGTAGCTCGTGCCCTGCTCCGCGGCGGGCGCGAGTTCCTCCGCCAGTGCGCGGATCCGGGCGAACGCGTCCCGCGACGACGCGTCGAGGCTCGCGAAGTAGTCGTCGACATCGGCCATGCCGGGCACGCTACCTGCGCTGAGCGCTCCGCGAGCGAACCTGTGGCCGGTGGCGCGACCATGTCCTTTCGGACTCGATGCAGAGACCTGGACCACGCTCGGTTGCACGTCCAATAGTAGGAAGTCAAACTATTCTCATGACGACGTCGTCCCCCGCGCCCGCGTTGCACAAGCCGGTGAACCCGGTGCGCTTCGTGACCGCCTCCAGCCTGTTCGACGGCCACGACGCGGCCATCAACATCATGCGGCGCATCCTGCAGGCGCAGGGCGCGGAGGTCATCCACCTCGGGCACAACCGATCGGTCGCCGAGGTCGTCGGCGCGGCGATCCAGGAGGACGCGCAGGGCATCGCCATCAGCGCGTACCAGGGCGGCCACGTCGAGTACTTCTCGTACCTGGTCGAGCTGCTGAACGAGCGCGGCGCCGGGCACATCCGCGTCTACGGCGGCGGTGGCGGCGTGATCGTCCCCGAGGAGATCGAGCTGCTGCACTCGCGCGGCGTCGCGCGGATCTTCTCGCCGCAGGACGGGCAGACGATGGGTCTCGCCCGCATGATCAACCTGATGATCGAGGAGTGCGACCACGCGCTCACCTCGCCGTTCAGCCACGACGCGCTGCTGACGGGTGCCGACGAGGCCCTGGCGCGCGCGATCACGCACATCGAGGCCGGCACCGCCGAGCCGATGGAGACCACGCGCAAGGTGCCGGTGCTGGGCATCACGGGCACCGGTGGCTCGGGCAAGTCGTCGCTGACCGACGAGCTCGTGCGCCGGTTCCGCCTGGACCAGCAGGACAAGCTGCGCATCGCCGTGCTCGCCGTCGACCCGACGCGCCGTCGTGGTGGTGGCGCGCTCCTCGGCGACCGCATCCGCATGAACTGCCTCGACGGCGACCACGTGTTCTTCCGTTCGCTGGCCACGCGCCGTGCGGGCAGCGAGATCCCGGACGGCCTGGAGCAGGCCATCGTGGCGTGCAAGGCTTCCGGCGCGGACCTGGTCATCGTCGAGACGCCCGGTATCGGTCAGGGCGACGCGGCCATCGTGCCGTTCGTCGACTTCTCGCTGTACGTGATGACGCCGGAGTTCGGCGCCGCGTCGCAGCTCGAGAAGATCGACATGCTCGACTACGCCGACGCCGTGGCCATCAACAAGTTCGAACGCCGTGGCGCCGAGGACGCACGCCGCGATGTCGCCCGTCAGATGGTGCGCAACCGTGAGGCGTTCGGCGTGAAGTGGGAGGACATGCCGGTCTACGGCACGTCCGCCGCGACGTTCAACGACGACGGCGTGACGGCGCTGTACCAGTTCCTGCGCGACGGGCTCGTGTCCCACGGTCTCGCCGTGGAGGACGGCACGCTCGTCGCGGTGTCCGGCAAGACGTCGACATCGGCGTCCACGGTCGTGCCGGCCTCGCGCGCGCGTTACCTCTCGGACATCGCCGACACCGTGCGCGGCTATCACCGCAAGACCGACGAACAGGTCGCGGCCGTGCGCACACACACGCAGCTTTCCGCCGCGCAGAAGGCGTTGGAGGCCGCGGGCAAGGGCGTGCAGGACATCGCCGAGCTCGCGTCCGACGCCGAACGCAAGGTGGAGCGGTCGAGCACCGACCTGCTGACGGCGTGGCCCGCGACCGTCGAGCAGTACTCCGGCGACGAGCTGGTGTTCAAGGTGCGGGACAAGGAGATCCGCACGTCGCTGACGCGCGAGACGTTGTCCGGCAACCAGGTCCGCCGGGTCAGCCTGCCGCGCTACGACGACGAGGGCTCGCTGCTGAGGTTCCTGCGCAAGGAGAACCTCCCGGGCTTCTTCCCGTACACCGCAGGCGTTTTCCCGTTCAAGCGCGAGGGCGAGGACCCGGCGCGCATGTTCGCGGGCGAGGGTGACGCGTTCCGCACCAACCGCCGCTTCAAGTACCTCTCCAAGGGCAACCCGGCCACGCGCCTGTCCACGGCGTTCGACTCGGTGACGCTCTACGGCCGCGACCCCGACACCCCGCCGGACGTCTACGGCAAGATCGGCACGTCCGGCGTCTCGATCGCCTCGCTGGACGACATGAAGGCGCTCTACGACGGATTCGACCTGGTGGCGCCCACGACGTCGGTGTCGATGACGATCAACGGTCCGGCGCCGACGATCCTCGCGTACTTCCTGAACACCGTGATCGACCAGCAGGTCGGCGTCTTCGCGGAGAGGGAAGGACGCGAGCCGTCCGCGGAGGAGCACGCCGAGATCAAGGCGTTCGCGCTGGCCAACGTCCGCGGCACCGTGCAGGCCGACATCCTCAAGGAGGACCAGGGCCAGAACACCTGCATCTTCTCCACGGAGTTCTCGCTGCGCATGATGGCGGACATCCAGGAGTGGTTCATCCAGCAGCAGGTGCGCAACTTCTACTCGGTGTCGATCTCGGGCTACCACATCGCCGAGGCCGGGGCGAACCCCATCAGCCAGCTCGCCTTCACGCTCGCCAACGGCTTCACCTACGTGGAGTCGTACCTCGCGCGCGGCATGAACATCGACGACTTCGCGCCGAACCTGTCCTTCTTCTTCTCCAACGGCATGGACGCCGAGTACAGCGTCATCGGCCGGGTCGCGCGCCGCATCTGGGCCGTGGCCATGCGCGACCGCTACGGCGCTGCGGAGCGTTCGCAGAAGTTCAAGTACCACGTGCAGACCTCGGGCCGCTCGCTGCACGCGCAGGAGATGGACTTCAACGACATCCGCACGACCCTGCAGGCCCTCTGCGCCCTGTACGACAACTGCAACTCCTTGCACACCAACGCCTACGACGAGGCCATCACCACCCCGACCGAGTCGTCGGTGCGCCGCGCGATGGCCATCCAGATGATCATCAACAAGGAGTGGGGCCTCTCCGCCAACGAGAACCCGCTGCAGGGCTCGTTCGTCATCGACGAGCTGACCGACCTCGTCGAAGAGGCCGTCCTGATGGAGTTCGACCGCATCTCCGAACGCGGCGGCGTCCTCGGCGCGATGGAGACCGGCTACCAGCGCGGCCGCATCCAGGACGAGTCGATGCTCTACGAACAGCGCAAGCACGACGGCTCGCTGCCGTTGATCGGCGTCAACACCTTCCTCCCGGAGGACGGCACGCGCGAGGTCGTGAAGATCGAGCTCGCCCGCGCCACCGAGGAGGAGAAGGAGTCGCAGGTCGACCGCACGCGCGCCTACCAGGCCGCGCACCGCGACGAGGCGGCGGCGGCCCTGGCCAGGCTGCGCGAGGTAGCGCAGACGAACGAGAACGTGTTCGCGGTGCTGATGGACGCGGCCCGCGTGTGCACGCTCGGTCAGATCACCGAGGCGTTCTTCGAGGTGGGCGGCCAGTACCGCCGCAACATCTAGACGGCGTAGGGCCGGCCGACGATCCACCCGCCGACGTGCGCGGGCAGTTCGTCGGTCGGCACCACCTCGACGGGATCGCCGACGTTCACCACGCCCGGCCGGACCACCCAGCTGTCCAGGCACAGCACGCCGCCGAACTCCCGCCGGATGCGCCGGTGCACGTCCAGGTCCTGCACGCCGGTGTCCGGGTCGATCGTCGTCACCACGCACCGCGCCCGCTTCTGGTACATCCCGATCACCACGTCCCCGACCACCAGCGCGTGCCCCGGCCAGGCGTCCTCCGCCCCGGCCTCGACACCGCCGATCAGGATGTTGGGCCGCAACCGCCGCACGTCGACACCGGCGGCGGCGACCTGCCCGTCCGTCGCCACGAGCACGTTCAGCACGTCGAAGCGTTCCGGTCCGTCGTACCGTGTGAGCCGTCCGCCGAACGGCAACACACGCTCGTGCGCCTGCCAGCTGTCCCACGGGTGCCCGTCCACCAACGGCCCGTCAGGCCCGGTGGACGCGGGAATCGTGAGCAGCCCGTACCGCGTGCGCCCGGTCAGCACGCCCCGCGGGCCCTGCACGTGCACGAGCCGGTCGCCCTCGACGCCGTCGGGCGTGAACCGCGCCTGGTCCAGGGGTTCGCCGCCCAGCGACTTCACCGGGTAGCGCCACAACGCCTCGACGTGCACGTCACTCCGCCGGGATCTCGTCGGTGGACAGGGGGTCGACGCGGCGGTCCGACTCGGCGATCTTCACGTCGTTGATGCTCGCCTCGCGCCGCGCCATCAGGCCCGACTCGGCGAACTCCCAGTTCTCGTTGCCGTAGCTGCGCCACCACTGGCCCTCGTCGTCGCGCCACTCGTACTGGAAGCGCACGGCGATGCGGTTGTCGCTGAACGCCCACAGCGACTTGCGCAGCACGTACTCGTGCTCGCGCTCCCACTTGCGGGTCAGGAACGCCACGATCTCGTCGGTGCCGTGGACGAACTCGGACCTGTTGCGCCACACCGAGTCGGGTGTGTAGGCGCCGGCGACGCGGACCGGGTCCTTCGTGTTCCAGGCGTCCTGGGCTGCCTGCACCTTCAGGCGGGCGGTCTCGGCGGTGAACGGGGGCACGAGTTTCACGACGGTCCTTCCAACGGTTGCGCGACGCTGCAAACGTTAGAACGAAGACCTAACGGATGCAAGCCTGTGTTACCGTTAGACGTGCTGACGCCCGACGAGCCCCGTCCGGTCCTGTTGATGAACACCATCTGGGCCAACCGGTCGCATCTCCACGACGACCTGACGACTGTGGGTGGGCTTCGTGACTTCCTGGGCGTGCCGGCAGACGAGGCCGATCTGGAGGCGTTCCTGGAGCTGCGGCAGGCGCTGCGGGACCTCGCCGCCGTCATCACCGAGGACACCAGGGAGATCGCGCAGGGGCGTGATCTCGGCCGCGCGGTGGTCGCGGTCAACCGTGCGGCGCGCAGTGCCCGGCTCTGGCCGCAGCTGACCGTCGAGGACGGCGAGTTGGTGCGGCGCAACGAAAGCGAGGGATCACTCGCGGATCGCGCGCGGGCCTCGATCGCCGCGGAGGCCGTGGATCTCTTCACCGGCGCGAACCGCGTGTTGTTGCGCGCCTGCCACGCACCGGGCTGCGTGCTGTACTTCGTGAAGGACCACCCGCGCCGCGAATGGTGCTCGCCGTCGTGCGGCAACAGGGTCCGCGCGGCCCGCCACTACCGGCGCAACCGGGGGTGAATCCCCTGGTCCGAACGGGTTTTCCTGATCAGCGGGGGTAAACATGAGCCGCGCCGGTTCCGATTAAACGGACAACAGTTGGGCGCGTTCTGTGTGGTGGTGATCCGCGATGTCCCGAGAATCCGTGCCAGGTCACGACATCAGCTA
This sequence comes from Lentzea sp. CA-135723, assembly GCF_050936595.1. Lineage (NCBI taxonomy): Bacteria > Bacillati > Actinomycetota > Actinomycetes > Pseudonocardiales > Pseudonocardiaceae > Lentzea > Lentzea sp. CA-135723. The sequence continues at coordinate 1,362,975 of NZ_JBNJMK010000002.1, forward strand.
TCACCTCGTCTGCTTCGACGAGACCGGCAACGAGCGGGGGCGCGACAGCGCGGACGTGCTGTACGACGCCCGCAGAGGCGTCACCGACGTCTTCTTCTTCATGCACGGGTGGAACGGCGACGTGCCGGCCGCCCGCCACCAGTACGGGCAGTGGGTCCGCACGATGGCGGACTGCCGTGCCGAACGTGAAGCGGCACATGGGCTTCCTGGCGGCTTCAAGGCGTTGCTCGTCGGGCTGCACTGGCCGTCCAAGGCGTGGGGCGACGAGGACGTGCGCTCGGACGAGTTCATCAAGGCGCAGGCGAACAGGCTCGGCGGCGGCGCCGGCCGGACGGCCGCGGTGCGCACGATCGTCGAGGCCGCGCGGCAGCACCCCGGCCGGCTGTCGGCCGCGGTCAAACAGGCCTACGACTACCTGGAGAGCTCGGTGCCGGACCTGCCGGGCGAGGACGGCATGGTGTTCGACGCCGAGCAGCTCTACCGCGCGTGCCTGGAGGATCCGGCGCTGGGCGGCATCCTGTCGCCGTTGCGGATCCTGACGTTCTGGAAGATGAAGCGGCGCGCCAAGGTCTTCGGCGAGAGCGGCGCCGCGCGCATCGCCCGTGACGTCGCGCAGGCCGCACCGCAGGCCCGCATCCACCTGATGGGCCACAGCTTCGGCTGCATCACCGCGACCGCGATGGCGAACGTGGTGCCCGCCGCGACGCTGACGCTGGTGCAGGGCGCGATGTCGCTGTGGTCGTTCGCCGAACGACTGCCCGGCGAACCCGGTTCCGGCTACTTCCGCGGCGTGCTGGCCCGCGTGCCGGGCCCGATCATCGTCACCACGTCGTCGAACGACTACGCCATCGGCCGCTTCTACCCGCTGGCCGCGCGTTCGGGTCGTCAGATCGACCTCGACTCGTACCCGAAGTACGGCGGCATCGGCTCGCACGGCGTGCAGGGCACGTACGCGCACGGCCACAACATCGGATCTCCCGGCGAACTTTCGCGCGGGCAGGTGCACAACGTCGACTGCACGTCCGTGATCCGCCGCATCGACGGAATCGCGGGTGCCCACAACGACATCTGCCACCCGGAGCTCGCGCGGCTGCTCTGGAGGGCGGTGCTCGCCAGGTAGGGTTGTCCGTTTTCAGAAACACGCGTTTCCGTTGACCGCTCCGAGGAACCGGTTCTACGGTGGTGTCACCGTCGCCGCCCACCTCGGAGGACGGTCGACCATGTTACGTCCATTGTGGATAGTCGCTGTGCTGGTGCTGGCACTCGGCGCGGGAAGCCCGGCCCAGGCCGATCCCGTGCTGGTGCCCGTGTTCGACGGCAAGACGCTCGACGGCTGGACCATGCACGCCAAGGACGCGTTCGTCGTGAAGAACGGCGCGATCCACAGCCAGAAGAACGCCTCCCGTGGCTGGATCTACTACAACAGGCAGCAGTACAGGAGCTTCCGCTGGATCTTCAAGCTGCGCCAGGTCTCCGGCGACCACAAGCCGACCGTGCTGATCTGGGGCAAGATCGCGACACCGGCCCTGAACGGGCTGGGCGCCATCCAGTTCCAGCCGCCCAACGGCGGCGCGTGGGACTACCGCCCCGGCCACAACAACGGCGGCGGCAAGCTGTTCACGAAGTACCCGCACCCGAGCTGGGACGTGAAGAAGTGGGCCCAGTGCGAGATCCTCGCCGACGGTGACACCGGGATCGCGCGGATGGCGTGCTGCCCGCTGCCCGACGGCGCCGCGAAGTGCAAGGCGACCGAGGTCCTGAGGTTCGAGGACAAGAAGGAACCCGCCGGCCGCGAGGCCCCGCTCGCCATCCAGATCCACAACAAGGGCATCGAGGACGAGTACAAGGACCTCGTCGTCGAGTCTCCGGTCGCCGACCCGTCGAAGTTCCTGACGACCTAACCGAGCCGCAGCACCATCTGCGGCACCAGCGTGTTGCCCAGCGACGGCCGGAGCTCCGCGCGCAACGCGGACAGGCTCACCTGGTCGTGCGCGGGGGAGACGGCGAACCCGACCGTCGCCGCCGTCAGCACGACGCGCTGCATCGCCTGTCCGGCCCGGATCTCCGCCGCCTCACCCTGGTTGAACGTGCAGAGCACCAGCTCGGTCGGGCTCTGCACGTGCAACCAGGCCCGCTCGACCTCCGCGGCCCGCGACAGCAACCCGCGCCACGAGGCGAGCTCGGGAAAAGCAGTCCACGTGCGACGGTGCGTGCGCAGAGCGTGCAACAACGCCACCACGTCCGGCCCGGGCTCCTGGTACCCGCCCAGCCGGATGGCCGCGGCCGCGTTGTTCGCGCTCGGCCCCGGCAGCAGCGTCACGAGTGGACGGATGCCGTGCCCCTGCAACGCGAGCCGGGCGCCCAGCAGCGCCACCCCGCAGCCGAGGCGCGTCTCGCGGTCGTGCGGGACGGTGGTGTGCAGCTCGATCTGCTCGGGGCGCACCTCGAACCGCACGCCGTGGACCGAGGCTCTCGCGAGCGCGAGGACGTTGCGCACGTCCTCACCCGCCAGTCCGAGTGAGCCGGGCACAGCGATCGTCATGGTCATACTCTCCGGCCGCTCAGAGGGGTCGGCCACGGTCGAAGGTCCTCACTTGCTAGGGCCGTGCGGGGCCGAAAAGTGTGCGAATCTAGGCGGCGTGCCTGACGCGCCCGGTCGCCGCGACCTCGACGAGCTGCTCGACGAGGTCCGTGACCGCATGGACGAGATCGTCACCACCCGCGACCACATGCAGGAGCTGCTCGGCGCGGTGCTCGCCGTCGCGGCGGGGCTGGAGCTCGACTCGACGCTGCAGCGCATCGTCCAGGCCGCGGTCGACCTGGTCGGCGCCCGCTACGGGGCGTTGGGCGTGCTCGGCACCCGCGACGACCTGGCGGAGTTCGTCTACGTCGGCGTGGACGAGGCGACCCGCGCCACGATGGGCCACCTGCCGGAGGGCAAGGGCCTGCTCGGCCTGCTCATCAAGGACCCGACGCCGTTGCGGCTGCGCGACCTCTCGCAGCACGAGATGTCCGTCGGCTTCCCGCCCAACCACCCGCCGATGCGCGGCTTCCTGGGCGTGCCCGTCCGCGTGCGCGACGAGGTGTTCGGCAACCTCTACATGACCGAGAAGATCGACGCCGCCGAGTTCACCGCCGACGACGAGGCGGTCCTGCAGGCCCTCGCCGCCGCCGCGGGCATCGCCATCGAGAACGCCCGCCTGTTCGAACGCTCCCGCATGCGCGAACGCTGGCTCGAAGCCATCGGCGAGGTCAACTCCGAACTGCTCGGCGGCGCCTCCGGCGAGTACGCGCTGCGCCTCATCACCCAACGCACGGTGGAACTGGCCGGCGCCGACGCCGCGCTGGTGGTCCTCGGCGATGGCAGGCACACCCCGCTGTCCGTCGCCGCCGGCGCCGGTGCGAAGGTCGAGGACTTCGACCCCGCCGACTACGCCGTGGACGAGGTGGTGCGCTCCGGCGTCCCGTTGCTCGTCGACGACCTGGGCAAGGCGTTCGGCCCGGCGCTGGCCGTGCCGCTGCGCTCGGAGATGGGCGTGACCGGCGCGTTGCTGGTGCTGCGGCGCGGTGGCGAGACCCGCTTCCTGCCGGACCAGGTGCCGATGCTCGCGTCGTTCGCCGACCAGGCCGCCGTCGCGCTGGAGTTCGCCGAACAGCAACGCTCCCAACGCCTGCTCGACGTGCTGGAGGACCGCGACCGCATCGCCCGCGACCTGCACGACCACGTCATCCAGCGACTCTTCGTCACGGGCCTCACGCTGCAGGCCACCATGCGCCGCGTCACCGAACCCGAGGTCGCCGCCCGCCTGCAGACCGCCGTGGAGCAGCTCGACGAGACGGTCCGCGAGATCCGCACGTCCATCTTCGACCTGCACTCGACGGACAACACCTCGTTGCGCCGCCGCCTGCTCGACCTGGTGGCGGGCCTGACCGAGGCGACGCACCTCAAGCCGTCCATCCGCATGTCCGGCACCGTCGACAACTCGGTGCCACCCGAACTCGCCGAGCACGTCGAGGCCGTGGTGCGCGAAGCCGTCACCAACGCCGTCCGGCACGCCGCCGCCACCGAACTGACCGTGCTGATCGACGCCGGCGAGGACGTCGTGATCACGGTGCAGGACAACGGGGTCGGCATTCCCGCCGACGTGGCCCGCAGCGGCCTGCGCAACCTCGCGCACCGCGCGTCGCAGTTCGGCGGGTCTCTGGCGGTGCGGGCGACGGAGGGCGGCGGCGCCTGCGTGGTGTGGCGCGTGCCGCTGGGCTAGTCCGGTTTCCCGGGCTAGTGCGGCTTCTCGCCGTCCTTGCGGAACTGCGACGCGAAGACCGCAGCCTGGGTGCGGCGTTGCATGCCGAGCTTGGCGAGCAGGTGCGAGACGTAGTTCTTGACGGTCTTCTCCGCCAGGAACATGCGCTCGGCGATCTGCCGGTTCGTGAGGCCCTCGCCGATCAGGTCGAGGACCGTGCGCTCCTGCTCGCTCAGCATGCGCAGCGGGTCGCCCTCCTCGCGTTCGCGGCGGATCCTGTTGAGCAGCGCGGAGGTCGTGCGGGCGTCCAGAAGGGACTGTCCCGCCGCGACGGTGCGAACGGCGTTGACCAGGTCGGCGCCGAGGATCTGCTTCAGCACGAAACCGGAGGCGCCGGCCATGATCGCGTCGAACAGGGCCTCGTCGTCGGCGAAGCTCGTGAGCATCAGGCACTGCAGGCCCGGGATGCGGCTGCGGAGCTCCCGGCAGAGCTCGATGCCGTTGCCGTCGGGGAGCCTGATGTCGAGCACCGCCACGTCGGCCTGGGCGCCCGGCACCTTGGCCAGGGCCTCCGCCACCGACGCGGCGTCGCCGACCACCTCGAGATCGGACTCCTCGCCGAGCAGGTCCGCGATGCCGCGGCGGACGATCTCGTGGTCGTCAACGAGGAAGACACGCGTCGCCATGGGGGTCACGGTAACCCAAAGAACCCGCTCGGAGGGGACCAGCGGCAGGTGCCGCACTACGACGATCGGGCCTACTTCCGGGCCTGCGTCTTCAAGACGAAGGGCGCGGCGGCCGGGCTGCTGCGAGATTCACCCTCGCAGGCCCTGATCCGCCACGCCCTGTGCCCTGGTCGCCTGTCGTCAGGCCTGCTTGATCGCGGAGATCTCGAACTCCAGGACGACCTTCTCGCTGACCAGCACGCCGCCGGCCTCGAGAGCGGCGTTCCAGCTGACGCCGTAGTCCTTGCGGTTGATCGTGTGCGAGCCCTCGAAGCCCACGCGGGTGTTGCCGAACGGGTCGACGGCCACGCCCTCGAAGGCGAACGGGATGGTGATGTTCTTGGTGACGTCCTTGATGGTCAGGTCACCGGTGATCTCGAAGTTGTCGTCGTCGATCTGCTTCGCGGAGGTCGAGACGAACTTGATCTCCGGGTAGGTCTCGACGTCGAGGAACTCGTTCGTGGTCAGGTGGCCGTCGCGCTGCGCGTTGCGGGTGTCGATGCTCGCGGACTTCAGCGTGACCTCGGCGGTCGTGTTCTCCGGCTTGTCGCCATCGATGGTGATCTTGCCGTCGAACTCGTTGAACGCACCACGAACCTTGGTGACCATGGCGTGGCGGGCGACGAAACCGATGCGGGAGTGGGAACCGTCGATGACGTAGTCGCCGGTCAGTTCGGTGAGGTTGGTGGCGGTGGTCATGGTGTCAAGTCCTTCGGTTGCTCGATTTGGTTGAAGTGTCACTCACCCTGCCGGAACGTGGATGATGTGTCAACTATTCCCGTATGCTGGAGCGGTGACACGATGGTTGGAACCTGGACAGCAGCGGGCGTGGCGTGCCTACGTCCGCATGCAGGGGGAGCTCAATGCGCATCTGAGCAGGCAGATGTCGGTCGACTCGGACCTTTCGATGGCCGACTTCACCGTGCTCGTGCAGCTCACGGACACGCCCGATGAGCGCGTGCGGGTCTTGGAGCTCGCCCGGTCGTTGCACTGGGAGAAGAGCCGTATCTCACATCACGTCGCGCGGATGGAGAAGCGCGGCCTGGTGCGCCGGGAGAACTGCCGCAGCGACGGGCGCGGGTCGTTCGTCGTGCTGACGGACGAGGGCAGGGCGGCGATCGAGGCGGCAGCCCCGTCGCACGCCGAGACCGTGCACCGGCTGGTGTTCGACCTGCTCAGCGACTCCGAGGTGGTGGCGTTGCAGGAGATCTCCGAGAAGATCTTCGAGCGCTTAACGACAGGAGAATGTGCGGCGGTAATCGCTCGGTGCGACGCCGACGACCCGGTGGAAGTGGTGCCGGAGGAGAGCGGCTGTCCCGAAGCCTGACCTGGTCGCGACCGCGTCGACGTCCAGGTCGGTCTCTTCCAGCAGCCTGCGCGCGTGCAGCACCCGTTGGAGCGACAGCCACTTGTTCGGGGTGGTGCCGGTCTCCGCGGCGAACCGGCGCGCGAAGGTCCGTTCGGACATGACGGCGAGCTTCGCCATCGTGGCGACCGTGTGGTTGTCCGCGATCGTGTCGAGCACCCGTTCCAGCACCGGCTCGAGGCTGTCCGCGCTGCACTCGGGGATGGGCAGCTCCACGAACTGCCGCTGACCGCCGTCGCGCTGCGGGGCCACGACCATCCGGCGCGCGATCGTGTTGGCGATCTTGGTGCCCAGCTCGCGGCGCACGAGGTGCAGGCACGCGTCGATGCCCGCCGCGGTGCCGGCGCTGGTGATGATGTCGCCGTCGTCCACGAAGAGCACGTCGGCGTCGAGCTGAGCCTTGGGGAAGCGCTCCTTGAACGTGCGCGCCTCACGCCAGTGCGTGGTGCAGTGCCGGTCGTCGAGCAGGCCCGCGGCGCCGAGGATGAACGCCCCGCTGCACACGCTGAGCAACGTCGCGTCGGTCTCGCGCAGCGCCTTGACCAGCTTCTCCGGGTACTCGTCCCGCACGCTGGCGGCGGGCAGCGCGACGAGGTCGACGCTCTGCAGCGCGTCGAACCCGTGTTCCGGCGTGATGCTCACGCCGCGGATGTTCGTCGGCACCGGTTCGTTCGGGGTCTCCCCGCACACCCGGAAGTCGACCAGCGGCACGCCCTCCTCGGTGCGGTCGACGCCGAACACCTCGCAGAGCAGGCCGAACTCGAACGGCGCGACGCCGTCGATGAGCGGGACCGCCACGGATCGGAGCATGGCAGGATTTTAGCGCGCAGCGTCAGATCTGCCACTGTTGGCGGGATATTGCTGGCCGCAAACTTACTGACATGACTCTTGCAGCGATCGTCCTGGCAGTGGCAGCACTCTCCGTCTGGCTCGACCGGCACCGCGACCGCAACGCCGGCCTGGCAGGCTCCTCCGACGTCAACGACCGCGACCGCGTCCGCGTGCGCGACGACCTGAGGTACCTCACCTGAGTCGCGTGGACCCGATCTGGGGCTCCGGTCCCGTGTAGCGGGCGACCGGCCGGATGATCTTCTTGTCCTCGGACTGCTCGAGGGCGTTGGCGCACCATCCGACCACCCGGCTGCACGCGAACGTCGGCGTGAACATCTCGCGCGGGATCCCGCACTGCTCCATCACCACGCCGGCGTGGAACTCCACGTTCGCGTACAGCTGCCGGCCGGGCTTGAGCTCGGCCAGCAGCTCCGTGACCCTGCGCTCGACGGTGACCGCGAACTCGGTGAGCGCGGTCGGCTGCTCCAGCGCGATCTCCTTGAGCAGGCGCGCCCGCGGGTCCTCCGTCTTGTAGACGGCGTGGCCGAAGCCCATGATCCGGTCGCCGTGCTCGATGCGTTCACGCACCCACGCGTCGATGTTGTCCGGCGACCCGATGAGGTCCAGCGCCTCCAGCGCCCGGTCCGGCGCGCCCCCGTGCAACGGCCCGGAGAACGTCCCGATCGCCGCCGTCACCGCCGACACGACGTCGGACCCCGCGCTCGCCACGACGCGTGCGGTGAACGTTGACGCGTTGAAGCCGTGGTCGATCGTCGCGATCAAGTACTGCTCGACAGCACGACTCGTCCACGTTGACGGCTCCTGTCCAGTCAACATGTACAACCAGTTCGCCGACGTTGACAAATCAACCCTGGGGTTGATCGCGTCAAGTCCACAGTTGATTCGGTGCAGTGCAGCCAGGATGGTCGGCGTCATCGCGCTGACCTTGAGCGCGTCCGCCTTCCGCTCGTTCATCGGCGCGTCCCACATCGGCTGGCTCGGCAGCATCGACAACGCGGTCCGCAGCCCGGCCAGCGCCGTGCATCCCGACCGTGCGATGGCGGGCAGCACCTCGCTGATCGACGCCGGTAGCCGGCGCAGCTCAGCGGTCTGCCGGGCGAACGCGGCGGCCTCCTCGGCGGACGGCAGCCTGCCCTCGGTGAAGAGGAACCACACCTCCTCGAACGACCGCGTCCTGGCCAGGTCGATCGCGTCGTGCTCGCGGTAGTGGTAGTAGCCCGCGGCCCCGTTCACGTCCCCGATCCGGGTGGTCGTGACGACGACGTCTTTAAGCCCTTTGGGTGCATCAATCAACATGCACAACAGGCTCCGTCAACATGTCCTGTACAGTCAACGTTGATGGAATCAATGTTGACGACGAATCAAGCTGCCCGTCGCCTGGGCGTGAAACCGGCGACGGTCTACGCGTACGTCAGCCGCGGCCTTCTGACCAGCGAGAAGGTCAACCGTTCCAGCATGTTCGACGTGGCCGAGGTGGAGGCCCTGGCGCAACGCACTGGTGCCCGCGGAGCAGTGGCCGCTGTGACCGATCGCATCCGCACCAGGATCTCGTTGCTGGAGCACGACCGCCTGTACTACCGGGGCAGGCCGGTTCCCGAGATGGCCGCCACGAAGCGCTTCGAGGACGTCGCCCACTGGCTGTGGACCGGGATCGACTCCGTGAACGTCCAGTTCCCCGAGGGCCAGGAGATCTGGATGGCCCTCCCCGACAGTGCCACACTCACCGACCGGGTCAGGGTGGCCATCGCGCTGGCGAGCGTCGGCGATCCGCTCCGGTACGACCTGGACCGCGCCACCACCAGCGCCAAGTCGCTGATCGCCGACGTGGTCGAGTCCCTGCCGCTGGTCGGGCGGCCCACCGGCACCGACATCGCGGAGCGCCTCTGGGCCCGCCTCTCCCCAGAACCAGCTCAGACCGACCTGTTGAACGCGGCGCTGATCCTGCTCGCCGACCACGACCTGGCCATCTCGACCATGGCCGCGAGGGTCGCCGCCTCCGCGCACGCGCACCCGTACGCCGTGGTGTCCGCCGGCATGGGCGCCATGGAAGGCCAGAAGCACGGCACCGCGACGACGATCGCGCACCGGTTCCTGATGCAGGCCGAGTCCGACGCGATGGGGACGGTGGCCGAGCACCTGCGGGCCGGGCAGCCGATTCCGGGGTTCGGGCACCGGGTCTACCAGCAGCGCGATCCGCGAGCCGACTACCTGCTGGCCGAGTTGCGGCGGCACGGGGGCCTGGTGGCGGACAAGGTGATCGCCACCCAGCCGCAGGGCTTCCCGAACGTCGACCTGGCGCTGGCGCAGTTCGCGCTGATGTTCAAGATGGCGCCCGACGCAGGCGAGGCCATCTTCGCGATCGCCCGCATCGTGGGCTGGATCGCGCACGCGATGGAGGAGTACAAGGAGCCGGGCCTGCGCTTCCGCGCGATGGGCGTCTACACGGGCGACCGGCCGTAAAGCCCGCGGTGCCAGGCGACCCCCAGGACGCCTGGCACCTCAGCGCGAGCTCACTCCGGCAGGCCGGCGTGGTCCTCCCCGGCGAACGCGAGGATCCGCGCGGTGGTCAGCTCGGGTTCCTCCAGGTTCAGCGCGTGGGTCGCCCTGGGCACGATCTCGGTGCGCACGCGCGGGACGAGCGACTCGACGCGCGCGGCGAGCTCCCGTGCGTTGATCAGCGAGCGCTCGCCCAGGACGAAGGAGGTCGGCACGTCGATCGACCGCAGCTCGTCGTCGGTGAACACGTGCTGCGGAGCCATCTGGATCTTGAACTTCATGCCGCGGAACACCAACGGGCGCATCGTGTGGCGCACGGAGGGATCGCCGGCGCTCATCCGGCGCAGGATCGCGGCGGGCAGCCACCAGCGGGCCAGTTCGCCGATGCTCCAGAGGACGAACTTCCGGAAGGCGATCCCGAACCCGCCCGGCTCGAAGGCGAGGACGCCCGCGACCCCGGCAGGACGCCGGGTGGCGAGGTTGAGCGCCAGGCAGGCGCCGCGCGACATCCCGACCAGGTGAACCCTCTCGTGGCCGAGGCCCGCGAGGACGTCGGCGAGCCAGTCCGCCTCGTCGTCGGTGTTCTCGAGGGGCCGGGTCTGGACCGAGCGCCCCGGTTCGCCGATCGTGTCGACGGCGTACAGGGTGTGCCGCGCCGCCAGCTCGGCGGCCCAGGGGTACCAGGACAGCGACGTGCCCATGGCGCCGTGCAGCAGCACGATCGGCGGGCCGGTACCGCTGCGCCGGACGCGGGTCGCACCGAACCGCGTCTCCACGTCCAACTCCTCCGACGGCACCGGCCACTTCCGCCGGATCGCCTCGTACGTGGCGAAGTAGCGGTCCGCTGCCTTCTGCTTCACGAACTTCCCGACCATCACACCCCCAGGTGGTTTTCCAATGCAGATGCAATGTAACAGCGGCGCGTGATGCCGTCGACACCCGCCGCTGTGCCAGAGTGATCACATGCCCAAACGCGTTGACCACGACGAGAAGCGGCGTGACCTCGCGGAGGCGCTCTTCCGGATCGCATCGGCGAAAGGCCTGCAGGCGGTGACGTTGCGCGCGGTCGCGGCGGAGGCGGGCGTGTCGATGTTCCAGATCCAGTACTACTTCCCGACCAAGGAGGAGATGCTGCGCCACGCCTGGCGGCGGATCACCGAGCTGGGCGCCGAACGTGCCGGGAAGGGCATCGCGGAGGCAGCCGAGACAGGCGACGAACGTGCCGTCATCCGCGCGTGCGTGCTCGGTGTCCTGCCCACGGACGAACGCACCCGCATGCTGTGCGCGGTGCAGATCGCCTACTTCGCCGTGGACGTCACGCGCGGCAGCCAGGCGCCGGACCAGCAGGCCATGTACCCGCACCTCGTGCGCCTGATCGCCGACCAGCTCGGACATGCGCGCGAACGCGGCCGGATCTCACCGGGACTCGACCTCCAGTTGGAGGCGGACGCGCTGGCGATCATGACCGCCGGCCTGCTCAGCGCGATGCTCGTCGACGCCTACGACGCGACCAGGGCCGCGGAGATCGTCGACTACCGGCTCGACCGGCTGTTCACCGGCTGACGAACTCCTCTTGGCCGCTGGCGTGATCGCCACGGGAAGCGGACCATGAAAACCATGAGATTGTCCGCAGTGGACAACCTGAAGGTGATCCTGGTGGCGTGGGTCATCGGCGGTCACGCGCTGCTCGGCTACTCCGCGATCGGCGGCTGGCCCTACGACGAGGTCAACGAGGTCACGTTCCACCCCGGCGTCGAGACGGTGCTGGCGGCGGTGATCGGGCCGTCCGGGTTGTTCTTCATGGGCACGTTCTACTTCATGGCCGGGATCTTCACGCCCGGCTCGATCGAACGCAAAGGGCGGCAGCGGTTCATCGCCGAACGGCTGGTGCGGCTGGGAACGCCGTGGGTGGTCAGCGCGCTGGTGGTGTGGCCGACGTTCGTGTGGCTCGCCTACAACGGCGCCGGGCGCGACGTGACGTGGTGGCAGGCGTTCACGGGACGCGAACCGTTCCTGGACAGCGGTTCGCTGTGGTTCGTGGGCGTGCTGCTGATCTTCAGCGTCGGCATCGCGCTGGCGCCGCCCATCAGGCAACGCACCATCACCACGCGGACCGTCCTCGGCATGACGGCCCTCGTGGCCGGCACGACCTTCCTGACGCGGCTGGTGTTCCCGGCCCGCAGCGGGCAGGTCGGCGACCTGCACCTGTGGTGGTGGCCGCAGTGCCTGGGGATGTTGCTGCTCGGCGCCATCGGCGGGCGCAAGCTCGCGGAACGCGTGCCGGACGAGATCTACCGCATGACGCGCAACGTCGTCATCGGCACCATCGCGCTGCTGCCGGTCGCGGCGGCGTTGCTCGGGGTGCTGGACCTCGCGAAGAACGCCGAGCCGTTCCTCGGCGGGTGGCGGTGGCAGGCCGTCGTGCTCGCGCTGGTCGAAGGAATCCTGGTGGTGGCCGGGAGTCTGTGGCTGATCGGGCTGGCGCAGCGGCGGTTGACGCGCCAGGGACCCTTCGTCGAGGGGCTGGCGCGGTCCGCTTACGTTGCGTTCGTCGTGCAGGGGCCCATCTTGCTGGCACTGGCCACGGGGCTGAGGGCGCTCCCGGCACCCGCCGAGGTCAAGGCCCCGTTGGTGGGGGCCGGTGCCATCGCGTTGTCGTTCGCCATCGGCTGGGTGGTCACTTCACGCCGAGGCGCTTCAGCACGCTCGTCGTGATGCCGGCGGAGTCCAGGCCGTGGGCGCGCAGGATGCGTGCCCTGGAGTCGTGCGGCAGGAAACGGGGCGGCAGCGCGAAAGTCGCCACGCACGTGGACGTCCCGGCCAGCGCCTGACCGAGCCGGGCCCCGAGCGCACCTGTCGACGTGGTGTCCTCCACCGCCAGCACCAGGCGGTGCCGGCCGCTGAACTTCACCAGGTGCGGGTCGAGGGGCGCGATCCAGCGCGGGTCCACGACGTCCACGCGGACGTCGTGCGAGGCGAGCTCCTCCGCCGCCGCCAGGCACGGTCCCGCGAGCGGGCCCACCGAGATCAGCAGCACCTCGGCGTCCGGGACCTCGCGCAGGACGTCGAAGTGGCCCACGTGGCGCATCGCGGGGACGTCGGGGCCCAGCGCCGCCTTGGGGTAGCGGACGACCGTGGGACCGTCCGAGACCTCGACGGCCTCGCGCAGCAGCGTGGCCAGCGAGGACGGGTCACGCGGGGCGGCGAGGCGCAGGCCCGGGACCACCGGGAGGATCGACGCGTCCCACATGCCGTGGTGCGACGCGCCGTCCGCGCCCGTCACGCCGGCCCGGTCCAGCACGAACGTCACGGGCAGGCGGTGCAGCGCGACGTCCATCAGGAGCTGGTCGAAGGCCCGCGACAGGAAGGTGGCGTAGATCGCCACCACCGGGTGCAGGCCACCCATCGCCATGCCCGCGGCGGACGTCACGGCGTGCTGCTCGGCGATGCCCACGTCGAAGATCCGCGACGGAAAGGCCTCGGAGAACGGGCGCAGGCCCACGGGTTCGAGCATCGCGGCGGTCACGCACACCACGTCCGGGCGGTCGGACCCGATCGCCACGATCTCGTCGGCGAACGCGTCGGTCCACGTCCGGCTCGACGCCGCCCCCGACGCACCCACCGCGTGCATGCGGTCGGCCTCGTCGGACTCGGCGGCCGGATACCCCTTGCCCTTCACGGTCCTGCAGTGCACGACCACCGGCCGGCCGAGGGTCTTGGCCTCCCACAAAGCGTTCTCGACGGCGTGCACGTCGTGGCCGTCGACCTCGCCGATGTACGCCAGGCCCAGCGACTCGAACAACGCCCGCGCCGACCCCGCCAGCAACGACGCCGCGAGGCCGCCGGCCGTCGGGTCGTACGACCGGCCGTTGTCGTTCAGCAGCACCACCACCGGACGCGAGGAGCCGCCGATGTTGTTCAACGCCTCCCAGCACATGCCCCCGGTCAGGGCGCCGTCCCCGACGATCGCGACGACCCGGCGTTCGGCGGACGCCAGCTCGAACGCCTTGGCCAGACCGTCCGCATAGGACAGTGCGGTCGACGCGTGCGAGTTCTCGATGACGTCGTGCGCGGACTCGGCCGCCGACGGATACCCCGACAGCCCACCGGCCTGCCGCAACGAGTCGAACTCCGCGCACCGGCCCGTCAGCATCTTGTGCACGTACGACTGGTGACCGGTGTCGAACAGCACCACGTCCACCGGCGACGTGAAGACCCGGTGCACCGCGATCGTCAGCTCGACGGCACCCAGGTTCGGCCCGAGATGCCCGCCGGTCCGGTGCACCTTGGAGATCAGGAACGACCGGATCTCCGCAGCCAGCGAAGAAAGCTCGGACGACGACAGCGCGCGCACGTCCGCAGGGGAGGAGATGTCAGCCAGCACGGCGCACCGCCAACGGCAGCGTGAACGCGATCGTCTCCGTCGCTGTCGTGTGTGTGGACACCGTCACGGACCCCAGGGCCTCCAACGCCGCCACGACCTCGTCCACCAGCTCGGGCGGCGCCGACGCACCGGCCGACAACCCGACCGAGGACACCCCGGCGAGCCACGCCGGGTCGATCTCCGAGGCGTCGTCGATCAGGTACGCGGGTGTGCCACCGCGGGCGGCCAGCTCGACCATCCGCACCGAGTTGGACGAGTTCTTCGACCCCACCACCAGCACCAGGTCCGACTGCTCCGCCACCTCGCGGATCGCGATCTGCCGGTTCGTGGTGGCGTAGCAGATGTCGTCCGAACCAGGCCCGCGCAGCTGCGGGAACTTCCGCTCCAGTGCCGCGATGACCTCCAGCGTCTCGTCCACCGCCAACGTCGTCTGCGTCAGGTACGAGACCGGCCCGGTGATGTCCAGCGCGAGTACGTCCTCGACCGTTTCCACCAGCACCATCTGGTCCGGCGCCTCGCCGAGCGTGCCTTCGACCTCCTCGTGCCCGGCATGCCCGATCAGCACGATGGTGTCGCCGCGCTCGGCGAACCGCCGAGCCTCGGAGTGCACCTTCGTCACCAACGGACAGGTCGCGTCCAGCACGTCCAAGTCCCGCAGACGGGCCTCCGCGCGCACGGCAGGAGATACGCCGTGCGCGGAAAAGACCGCCGTGGCACCGAAAGGCACCTCGGACAGCTCCTCCACGAACACGGCGCCACGAGCCTCCAGCGAACGCACGACGTGAACGTTGTGCACGATCTGCTTGCGCACGTAGATGGGGCCGCCGCGTTGGTCGAGCAGTCGTTCCACGATCTCGATGGCGCGCTCCACCCCGGCGCAGAACGACCGGGGTGACGCGAGCAGCACCGAACGCGGCGGGTGTTCCGTCATCTAACGCCTTCCCGAGCAGGGTTTCAGTGGTCCCGGTGTGTCACGAGCTGGGCGAGCGTGCCGAGCTCCACGGCCGCCCGCGCGGTCGGCGAAGCCTCGCCGAGGTGCAGCAGCGCCCGCGTGTGCAGCTCGTCCGCCTGCGTCTGGCTCCACGCGCGCCCACCGGCCAGATCGACCAGATGAGCCGCCCGCGCCAGCGTTTCCGCGTTCATCTCCTGCGACCCGAGGTACAGCACCCCGAGCTCCTCGGCGGCGGGCACACCGGCGGTCAGCGCGCGCACGACCGGCAGGGACTTCTTGCGGTTCACCAGATCCGAGTGCACGGCCTTGCCCGTCACCTCCGGGTCGCCCCAGATGCCGAGCAGGTCGTCCACGTGCTGGAACGCGAGCCCGAGCTCGGCGCCGAACCCGCGCATCGCCTCGACCTGCTCGTCGGACCCGCCGCCGTACAGCGCGCCCAACGCCGTCGAGGCACCGAGCAGAGCGCCCGTCTTGCCGCGCGCCATCCGTTCGACCTCGGCCACCGACACGTCGTTGCGCGTCTCGAAGTCCAGGTCGTACGCCTGCCCGTCGAGCAACGCCACGGTGGCGTCCCCGAGCGTCCTGATCGCCTCCATCGACCGCGGATGCCCCGACGCCGCCAGGACGTCCACGGCCAGCGCTTGCAACGCGTCACCGGCCAGGATCGCCGCGTTCACGCCGAACACCGTCCACGCCGTGGGCCGGTGCCGCCGCGTCGTGTCGCGGTCCATCACGTCGTCGTGCAGCAACGAGAAGTTGTGGATCAGCTCCACCGCGACCGCCGCCGGCACCGCGGACGACGCGGTGCCGCCGACGGCCTCGGCCGCCAGCAGCACCAACGCGGGACGGATCGCCTTGCCGCCGTTCTCCAGCACCGGGTTGCCGTACTCGTCGCGCCACCCGTGGTGGTACTCCGCGACGCCCCGCAACGACGGCGGCAGCTGGTCGACGGCCTTGCGCAGAGCCGGCAGCACGAGGCTGCGGCTCCACGCGAGGACCTCGCCGGACGGACGCCCGGCGGCCAACGCTTCGGTCATCTCCGCTGTCATGGCTAGAGACCGATCTCCACGTTCTCCAGCACGCCCAGGGCGTCCGGCACCAGCACCGCGGCCGAGTAGTACGTCGACACCAGGTACTTGAGCATCGCGTGCTCGTCGATGCCCATGAACCGCACGTTGAGGCCGGGCTCGTACTCGTCCGGGATGCCGGTCTGGCGCAGGCCGACGACGCCCTGCTTCTCCTCGCCGAGCCGCATCGCGATGATCGACGTGGTGCCGTTCTTGTTGACCGGGATCTTGTCGCACGGCGCGATCGGGATGCCGCGCCACGACTGCAGCGCCTTGCCCTCGACCTCGACCGTCGGCACGTACAGGCCGCGGTTGTTGAGCTGACGGCCGAACGCCGCGATCGCCTTGGGGTGCGCCAGGATCAGCTTCGTGTTGCGGCGCCGCGAGATCAGCTCGTCCATGTCGTCCGGCGTCACCGGTCCGGAGTTGGTGCTGACCCGCTGCTTGAGGTCGGCGTTCGCGAGGAGACCGAACTCCTTGTTGTTGACGAGCTCGAACTCCTGGCGCTCGCGCAGCGCCTCGATGGTCAGCCGCAACTGGTGCTCGACCTGGTCCATCGGCTGGCTGTAGAGGTCCGCGACGCGGGTGTGGACGCGCAGGATCGTCTGCGCCACGCTCAGTTCGTACTCGCGCGGGCGCAGCTCGTAGTCGACGAACGTGCCGGGCAGCGTCGGTTCGCCGTCGTGGCCGGACGAGATGTCGATCTCGGCCTCGCCGTGCTTGTTGGAGGCGTTCGTCGGGTTCGCGAGCTGCTGCGCGATGTGCTCGCGCAACGGCTCGATCTGCCCGTTGAGCTGCGCGAACGCGGCCCGCGACAGCACCACGGCCGTCGTCGGCGTCAACGCGCGGGCGGTGAAGCTCCAGTCCTTCTCGACGCCCGCGAGCACCGGCTCGTCACCGATGTACTCGCCGTCCGCGATGGTGCCGAGCGCCACGTCGTCGCCGTACTCGCCGCGCCCGGTCTTGGTGACCTTGCCGTGCGCGATCACGATGATCTCGTCGACGGACTGGCCGCGCTGCGCGATCACCTCGCCCGGCTGGTACTCGCGCTGCTCGAAGCGGTTCGCGACGGCGGTGAGCGCCGCCTCGTCCTCGAACCCGCGCAGCAGCACGAACTCCGCCAGCTCCTGCGGCACGATCCGCACCTCGGAACCCACGGCGGTGAACGTGACCCGGCCGTCGCCGATCGCGAAGGTGAGCCGGCGGTTGACGCGGTAGGCACCACCCTTCGCCTCGACCCAGGGCAGCATGCGCAGCAGCCACCGGGGCGAGATCCCCTGCATCTGCGGTGCGGACTTGGTGGTCGTCGCGAGGTTGCGCGCGGCCGCCCTGGAAAGGCTCAGCTGCTTGTCCTCGACCCCAAGGCCCGGATCGGTAACAGTCACGGGAAATCCTGCCAATCTGTTGGTGCGGTTGTGGAACTAGCGGACGAGAACTGCGGCAGTTCCCAATCCAGTGGGGCGGTGGAACGACGCCACGGACGGCGTCGGGTAGGGCTCGTAGCGGCCCGTGCGTTGCGTCCACATGAGCTCGCCCGCGAGCCATGCCTTCAGCGCCTCGACGTACGCCTTCAACGCGATGCGTTGCGCCGAGTCGAGCCGGTACTGGTCGGCGAGGTACGGCAGGTCGTCCGCCGCCGACGTCGCGAACTGCTTCATGCGGGCGTTGACCAGGTCCGCGACCATGTTCACCGCCTGCTGGAGCTCGCAGTCGAAGAAGTTCCGCACGACGTGCACCGCGTTGGTGACGAGCCCGGTGTCCGGGCCGAACCGTTCGTAGCCCACGACGTCGGCCTTGAGGCTGGTGATGTCGGCGAACGCGTCCACGAGCGCCTGCATGGTGGAGTTGGCCATCAGCTCCGGTGGCAGCTGGTCGATCAACGGCCCGGCGGCGAGCCGCGCGGACATGTCGGCGGCGATGGTCCGCCGCCGCATCTCCACGAAGTCGACCGGGTCCGGCACCCGGCCCACCGCGTTGGCGTGCACCTCCCACAGCATCGCGTCGAAGTACTCGTCGAGCGACGCCCGGTCGCGCTGGTCGAGCGGCGCGCGGGTGAGCAGGTCGGCCAGGCCCCGTTCGGCCACGGTCCACGTGGGCTGGGACGGACTGTCCATGATGGACCGCATCCTCGTGACGAACGCCTTGGCACCTGCGAGGTCCCTGGCGCGGAAGTAGCCGTCGTAGAAGATGTCCGCCACGTACCAGGCCCACACGTGCATGTCGCTGATCTGGACGAGCGCGTCCAGGCCGAGCGTCGGGTGGGCCAGGGGAGTGAACGAACCGAAGTCGGCCTGGTCGTAGTAGGCCTCGGTCCACAGCGTGCCGTCGAGCATGCCCATGTCCCGCGCCCACAGCTTGCTGTGCTGGCGCACCTTGTCGACGTGCGGCGAGAGCCTGGCGGAGAACGGCATGTCGAACGACGGGATCTCAACCACGTGCGACCCCCAGCCACGCCGCGGACGTGCCCAGGCCGGTCGGCCCGCGCAGGATCGTGCGGAAGAACGCGGAGTTCCCGCCTCCACCGTCCACTTTGGTGTACCGGCCGGCGTGCAGGTGCCACTCGTGGCCGCCCGACTGCCAGTCCTGCAGGCCCTTCACGTACTTGAGCACGCGGGCCTGCTCGTCCGGCAGCAGCGCGTTCTCCACGAACAGCAGCGGCAGCTCGGTGAACACGGTGTTCTCGAACTGGTGCAGCCGCGAGGTCAGCAGGGCGTTCACGGCCTCGACGGCGGTCTGCGTGTCGTGGCCGAAGAACTTCTCGAACACGAGCACCCCGTTGGAGTTCTCGCCCTCGCGCTCGACCTCCCGTTCGTACGAGAAGATGTCGTTGCGCAGGTGGATCGCGTCGGAGAACGTGTCGGACAGGACCCGCAGCGGCCGGGTGCCCGCGACGGACGCGGGCACCTCGGCTGCCTCGGAGACCTCCACCAGGTTCGCCGACCACGGCGCGCCGCCGACCTTGCGGCGCATCTCGATGTACTCGATCGGGTTGGCGACCGTGCCGCTCTCGATGTTGCGGATCTCCCACATGCACTCGAGGAGCAGGTTGTGGGTGCTCGTGGTGAACCGGCGCCGCCAGTCCTGCGACATCAGCGGGATCGTCCGCTGCCACAGGTCGACGAGGCCGCGTTCGGTCGGGTTCTGCGGCTCCGGCCACGGGTCCGTGCCGTTGGGCGGCATGAACGCGGGCAGCCGGTCGAGATACGCCTTCGCACCCGCCACGTCCGTGCTCTGCTTGAACTCCGCGAAGAACTCGTCGTCGAAGTAGAAGACCCAGACGTACCAGTCCGTGATGAGGTCGAGGATCTCCGCGGGCGCGTCCGGGTGGGTCCACGCGCACATGAACCCGTAGTCGTCGCCCGCGAGGACCTCCTCGGTCCACACCCCGGTGTCGAGCATCCCCATGTCCCGCGCCCACTGCGTGGAGTGCACGCGGGCCCGTTCGAGGTTCGGGTTCATCCGCGCCGGGTGCGGCACGTAG
Organism: Lentzea sp. CA-135723; assembly: GCF_050936595.1. Lineage (NCBI taxonomy): Bacteria > Bacillati > Actinomycetota > Actinomycetes > Pseudonocardiales > Pseudonocardiaceae > Lentzea > Lentzea sp. CA-135723. The sequence continues at coordinate 1,382,542 of NZ_JBNJMK010000002.1, forward strand.
AACTCCGGCATGGTGAAGGACGCCAACGCTGATCAGCCCTCGCGACCCAGCTCGACGTGCTCCAGCACGCCGATCGCGTCCGGCACCATGATGGCGGCCGAGTAGTAGGCGCTGACCAGGTAGTTGATGATCGCCTGGTCGTTGATGCCCATGAACCGCACCGACAGGCCCGGCTGGTACTCGTCCGGGATGCCGGTCTGGTGCAGGCCGATGACGCCCTGGTTCTGCTCGCCGGTGCGGATCAGCATCACCGACGACGTGCGGGTGTCGGAGACCGGGATCTTGTTGCACGGCAGCACGGGGATGCCACGCCACGCCGGCACCTGCTGGCCGTTGAAGTCGATGTGCTGCGGGTACAGGCCGCGCTTGTTGAGCTCACGGCCGAACGCGGCGATCGTGCGCGGGTGCGCGAGGAAGTACCCGGGGTCCTTCCACACGATCGACAGCAGCTCGTCGAAGTCGTCCGGGGTCGGCGGGCCGGACCGGGTGTGGATGCGCTGCTTGAGGTCCGCGTTGTGCAGCAGGCCGAACGAGCGGTTGTTGACGATCTCGTGCTCCTGGCGTTCGCGCAGGGCCTCGATCGTGAGCCGCAACTGCTGCTCGATCTGGTCCATCGGGTGGTTGTAGAGATCGGCGACCCGGCTGTGCACCTGCAGCACGGTCTGCGCGACGCTCAGCTCGTACTCGCGCGGCGACAGCTCGTAGTCCACGAACGTGCCGGGCAGCACGGGCTCGCCGTCGTGACCGGACGCCATGCCGATCTCGGCCTCGCCGTGCTCGTCCTGCGGCTTGTTGCGGCTGTTGAACGTCTGCTGGATGTGCGCTCGCAGGCCGCCCGCTTCCCCGTTGAGCGCCTGGAAGTCGTCCCACGACAGCGTCAGCACGGTGACCGGGGTGACGGCCTTCGCCGTGTACTCCCACTCGCCCTGCGGTCCCGCGAGGACGGTCTCGCCGAAGTACTGGCCGTCGGCGAGGTTGCCGAGCACGGTGTCGCCGCCGTACTCACCGGTGCCGATCTTGTCGACCTTGCCGTGCGCGATCAGCACGACGGTGTCCTTCGGGCGGCCCTTCTCGACGATGACGTCGCCGATGCCGAACTCCCGCTGCGTGAAGCGGCCGGCCAGCGCGGCGAGCACCTCGTCGTCCTCGAAACCCTTGAGCAGGGCCAGCTCGGTGAGCTCCTGCGGCACGACGCGGATCTCCGCGCCGATGTTGGTGAACGAGACGCGGCCATCGCCCAGCGTGTAGGTGAGACGGCGGTTGACGCGGTAAGCACCACCGGCGGCCTGCACCCAGGGCAGCACCTTGAGCAGCCAGCGGGAAGTGATTCCCTGCATCTGCGGGACGGACTTGGTGGTAGTGGCCAGATTTCGTGCGGCGGCCGTGCCCAAACTCAGCTGCTGACGGCCCTCATTGAGGTCAGAATCCGTCACAGTCACAACCGGTACCCACCTATCTCAATGCGCTAATGGACCAATCCGATAAGCCGGAACGGACGTTAGTTCGCGCTGTTGAGAACTGTGAAGGGGCCAAAAAGGCGACATTCGGGTGGGTGGTTTAGGCCTGCTGGTTCTACGGAGCGTACAACTACTGCCTCACGCAACGGCAGTTGTATCGGCAGGCGGGTGACTGGCTCTTATTCTTTGATCGATGGAATCGGGCACTCGTTTGGCCCAGTAAGATCACTCTTTCGTGCGCATTGGCGAGGGTGATCCGAATGCTATGAGAACACCACTTCGAGTGGAGTGAAATCCACTCGAAGTGGTGGGAGATATTTGTACCAACGACTATTCGAGTTATTACGCGTCGCGCGAGTTCAGGAACGATTCCAGCTCGGCGACGACGAACGCGTGGTCCTCCGCCTGGGGGAGTCCGGACACTCCGACGGTGCCGACGGGACCCGTCCCGCGCAGGATGACGGGGAACACACCGCCGTGCGCGGCGTAGAGATCCGGGTCGAGCCGCGACTCCGCCTCGAACGTCGTGCCCTTCTCGCGGAACGTCTCCCCAACGTAGAACGAACTGTGGCCGAACAGCTCGACAACGCGCGCCTTGCGGTCGAGCCACCTGTCGTTGTTCGGCGCGGTGCCGGGCAGTGCGGCGTGGAAGAGCCGGTGCCCGTTGCGCTGCACCGAGATCGCGATCGGCAGGCCCTGCTCGCGGGCGGCGTCGAGCAGGTGCAGGCCGAGCTCGATCGCGACGTCGTTGCCGAACCGGTCGAACTGGAGCCTGCGCTCCTGGGCGAGGAGTTCCTCGGAGTTCACAGCTCGACCACCTCGTTCTCGCGTGCGGACAGGAAAGCGGCCTCGATGACCTTGAGCGCGGCGACGGCGCCGGCGGGGTCGACCGGGACGCGCCCGGCCTGGATCTCGGCGTAGAACCGCTGGTACGCACCGGGTTCGACGGTGATCTCGGTCGTCTCGTCGAGCACGCCGAGCCGTCCGGTGCGGGTCTCGCGACCCCAGTCCTGGCCTGGTCGCCGTCCGGCGGCGAGCGCGTCCTCCTGCTCGTCGAGGCCGTCGATCTCGAACGCGCCCTCGCTGCCGAGCACCCGGAACCGCGGCCCGTAGTTCGCCGCGTGCGCGCTCGCCCACAGGTGGGAGCGCACGCCGTTCTCGTGCGTCAACGCCACGAACACGTCGTCGTCGACCTGCGCTCCAGGCCGCCGCTTGTCCAGTTCCGCGTAGACCGTCTTGACCGGACCGAACAGGTGCAACGCCTGGTCGACGAGGTGCGCGCCGAGGTCGTAGAGCAGGCCGCCGGCCTCCGCGGGATCACCGAACTCGCGCCAGTTGTCCCAGATCTCCGGCACCCAGCGCTCGAACCGCGACTCGAAGCGCCGCACCTCGCCCAACCGGCCGACGATCTCGCGCAGGGTCAGGAAGTCGCTGTCCCAGCGGCGGTTCTGGAACACCGTGAGGGGGACGTTCGCGGCCCGCGCCGTGGCCAGGAGGTCCTCCGCCTCGGCGGACGACGGCGCGAACGGCTTGTCCACCACGACCGCGACACCGCGGGCGATCGCCTTCAGCGCGTACCTGACGTGGGTCTTGTTCGGCGTGGCCACGACGATCAGGTCGAGGTCCAGGTCGAACAGCTCGTCGGCGGTGACGATCTTCGCGTCCGGGTGCGCCGCGCGGGCCTGCGCCTGCCGCTCCGGGTTCGCCGTGACGATCGCGACGAGGTCCATGCCCTCGGTCGAGGTGATGAGCGGCGCGTGGAAGACCCGCCCCGCGATGCCGTAGCCCAGAAGTCCGACCCTTGTCATGCTTCCGATTAAAGCAACGCTGTTGAATAATTGGAACCGTGGACCTCACCTCGCTGCGTTCGCACAACGACCGAACAGTGCTCCGGCTCGTCCGCTCAGGTGCTCTGAGCAGGGCTTCCATCGCCGAGGAGACAGGACTGACCCCACAGGCGGTCTCGAAGATCGTGGCGAGGCTCATCTCGGCGGGCCTGCTGGAGGAGACCGGCGCCGTCCGCGACGGCGCGCGAGGCAAGCCCCGCCGTTCGCTGAGGCTCGCCGCTGAGGGCGCCTACGCGTACGGCGCCTACGTCGACCGCGACGAGCTTCGGGTCGTGAAGCTCGACCTGACCGGCGAGGTGGTGTCGTCGTCGGTGGTGCCGCTGCCGCCGATGTTCACGCCCGACGACGTGCTGTCCGCTTTGGAACCACTGGTCGTCCACGACCCGAAAGTGCTCGGCCTGGGCATCGGCATCGCCGGTCCGCTCGACTTCCGCGACGGCGTCGTGTCCCCGAACGGCCTGCCGGGCTGGAACGCGGTCCCGTTGCGCGCGCTGGCCGCCGAACGGCTCGGGCTGCCCGTCGTCGTCGACAAGGACACCAACGCCGCCGTGCTCGCCGAGGCGTGGCGAAGACCGTTGCAGGACGCGGCCCTCGTCTTCGTGGGCACCGGTCTGGGTGTGGGCCTCTTCCTCGGAGGAGAGGTGCACCGCGGCGCACGGTCGGGTGCCGGCGAGTTCGGCCACACGACCATCCAGCTCGACGGGCCTCTCTGCGTTTGTGGACGGCGCGGCTGCATCGAGGCGGTGCACGCGGCCACCACGGGCGTCGACGCGGCACGGGTCATCGCGGCGGCGGTCACGAACCTGGTGCAGCTGCTCGACCTCGACCAGATCGTCCTGAGTGGACGGAAGGTGCTCGCCTCGCCCGGCCTCTACCTGCGGGCGATGCCCGAGGTGGACGTGAGCGTGACGGAGTTCGGCGCCGACCTCGTGCCCGTCGGCGCCGGACTGCTGATCCTGGGCGAGTTGTTCTAGCATCGGGTTCGTGGACGTCGAGCACGTCATCGGCCTGCCGCACCCGCGGCTGCGGCCGTTCGTCACGCGCTACTCCGGGTACCGGATGCGGACCGAACCCGGCGTGCACCGCGGCCTGCCGTCGCGGTCGCTCACCCTCGTGGTCACCCTGGACGGCACGGTCGACCTGCCGCAGGGCCGGTTCGCCACGTTGTGCGGCGGGCTGCACGACGAGGCCGTCATCATCACGCACGACGGGTTCCAGCACGGCGTGCAGTGCGACCTCACGCCGTTGGGCCTGCGGGCGTTGTTCGGGATGCCGGCCGGGGAGCTGGCCGCGACCACCGTGGGACTCGACGCCCTCGACGCGCCCGCCGGCCTGCGCGAGCGGGTGCAGGACGCGCCCACGTGGCTCGACCGGTTCACGCTGCTCGACGAGATGTTCGGTGCCCTGGTCCGGCCGGTGAGGCAGCAGGTCGAGGTGGCGTGGGCGTGGCAACGGCTGGCGGCGGGGGCGCCGGTCGCGGAGATCGCCGCCGAGGTCGGGTGGAGCAGGCAGCACCTGAGCGCGCGGTTCGCCGTCGAGTACGGGCTCACGCCCAAGGTGATGGCGCGGGTGATGCGGTTCGAGCGCGCCAACCGGATGCTGCGCGGCGAACGACGGCCCACGCTCACCGAGGTGGCCGTGGCCTGCGGCTACACCGACCAGGCGCACTTCAACCGGGACTGGCGGGCGCTCTGCGGCGCGACCCCGACGGAGTGGATCGCGGCCGAGCTTCCATTCGTACAAGGCAGCGAGGGCGGGCAGGACGCAGAGTAGGCGCCATGAGCACACCACCGCCCACCTGCTGGCCCACCCTGTCCTACCAGGACGCACCTCGTGCGATCCGTTTCCTCGTGGAGGCGTTCGGGTTCGAGGAACATCTCGTCGTGCCGGGGGAGGCCGACGGCGAGGTCGTGCACTGCGAGATGGTCTGGCCGGAGGGCGGCGGCGTCATGCTCGGGTCCGCCGTGCGGTCGGTCGGCGAGGTCGAGGCGACCACGGCCGGCGCCGGGTCCGTCTACGTCGTCACGGACCGGCCCGACGACCTGCACGCGCAGGCATTGGCGAACGGCGCGACGGAGATCCGCGGGTTGCGCGACGAGGACTACGGCTCACGTGGCTTCACCGTCGCCGACCCCGAGGGCAACCGCTGGAGCTTCGGCACCTACCGCGGAGCGTGAGGCGGGCCGGCTCCGTTGGTTCCCTCTAGCGGGTGACAACCAAGTAGTAGGCCGAACGGCCGTGCTTGTGTTGCGCACTAGGGCGTAACCAAGCGGCCGTTCGGTCGTTGTAACCCCCTGCGGCACCTGCCCCGCCGAGCGCGAGACGAACCAGGGACGCGGCGTCTCAGCGCCCGGGGCAGGTGCCGCCGATCTCGGTGGCACCATTGATCTTTCTGTGGTGGCATTCGCTGTCATGGGGACTTTCGAGGCGCTGGTGGCCGAGGGCGAGGCCGTCCCGCTCGACGGCTGGGACTTCTCGTGGTTCGCCGGCCGCGCCACCGAGGAACGCCCGCCGTGGGGCTACGCGCGGCTGATCGCCGACCGCCTGAGAGCGGTCTCATCAGCGCTGGACCTGCAAACCGGCGGGGGAGAGGTGACGGCCTCGGCACCCGTGCTGCCACCGCTGATGGCCGCGACCGAGTCGTGGCCACCGAACGCCCTGGTGGCGTCCCGAAACCTGCCGCTGGTGGTGCGGGCGCCGGACGGCGGGCCGCTGCCGTTCCGGGGCTCGGTGTTCGACCTGGTGATCTCCCGGCACCCCGTGGTGACGCCGTGGAGGGAGATCGCGCGGGTGCTGAAGCCGGGCGGGACCTACTTCTCGCAGCAGATCGGCGCCGGGACGAACCGGGAGCTGACCGACTTCATGATGGGGCCGCAACCGGTGAGCCAGGCGCGGTCGACCGCTGGTGCCCGCGCGGAGGCGGAGGCGGCCGGGCTGGAGGTGCTGCGGCTGGAACCGGTGTCGCTGCGGGTGGCGTTCTTCGACGTGGGCGCGGTGGTGCACTTCCTGCGCAAGGTGCTGTGGACCGTGCCGGGGTTCACGGTGGAGGCGTACCGGGACCGGCTGCGCGCGATGCACGAGCACATCGAGGAGCACGGGGAGTTCGTGTCGACGTCCGAGCGCTTCCTCGTCGAAGCGCGAAAAGGCCCCCTCCCGGCGTGAGAGGGGGCCTCGTCGCGTTCGCGGACTAGCGGGGCTGGCGCTCGCGGCGGATCGTCACGCGCTTGCCCTTGATCGTGGCGTCCCGCAGCTGGTCGATCACGTCGTTCGCGGCCGGCCCGGGCACCTCGACCAGCGAGAACCGGTCGGCGATCTCGATCGCACCGATGTCGCGGCCCTTGAGCTGCGTCTCGCCGGTGATGGCCCCGACGATGTCCTGAGGCCGAATACCGGAAGACCGACCGGCACCCAGGAACAGGCGGGTCATGCCCTCGGACGGTCCACGGCGCTCCCGCCGAGGCCCGGAAGGAGCACCGTCGCGGCGCGGCCGGTCCTCGCGCGGACGGACCTCCGGGATCTCCTCCTCGTCCGCGGCCGCACCCGACGCCTCGTGGGCGAGCTTGACGGCGGCGAGGGCGATCTCCATGACGTCGAACTCGTCGGCCAGCGTCTCGACGACGACGCGGAAGCGCGACAGGTCGTCCTCGAGCAGCGACTCGTGCAGCGAGGAGCGGGTCAGCTCAAGCTGGCGGGCGCGCAGGTCGGCGACGGTCGGGACCTTCTCGACCGGGATCTTGGTCTTGGTGACGCGCTCGATCGTCTTGAGCATCGAGTTCTCGCGCGGCTCGACCAGGGTGATCGCGACGCCCTCGCGGCCGGCGCGGCCCACGCGGCCGATGCGGTGGGTGTAGGCCTCGGGGGCGGACGGCACGTTGTAGTTCACGACGTGCGTGAGCTGTTCGATGTCGAGGCCTCGGGCGGCGACGTCGGTGGCGACCAGCAGGTCGGCGGTGCCGGAACGCAGGCGGGACATGACGCGGTCGCGCTGTTCCTGGCTGATGCCGCCGTGCAGGGACTCGGCGCGGTAGCCGCGGCCGTTGAGGGTCTCGGTGAGCTGGTCGACCTCGTCGCGGGTGCGGCAGAAGACGACGGCGGCGGTCGGGGACTCGACGTCCAGGACGCGACCGAGGGCTGCGGGCTTGTGCTCGCGGCGGACCAGGTACGCGGTCTGGCGGACGCGCGGGGCCTCGCCCGGCTCGGTCTTCTCGCGCTCGATCTGGATGAGCGTCGGGTTGCGCAGGTGGCTCTTGGCCATGCGGTCGATGCGCGGCGGCATCGTGGCCGAGAACAGCACGGTCTGCCGTTCGGACGGGGTCTCGGTGAGAATCGCGTCGATGTCCTCCGCGAAGCCCATGTCGAGCATCTCGTCGGCCTCGTCGAGCACGACGACCTTCAGGTCGCCGAGCTGCAGCGTGCCGCGCTGGAGGTGGTCGATGGCGCGGCCAGGGGTCGCGACCACCACGTCGACGCCGCGGGACAGCTCGCGCAGCTGGCGGCCGATCGGCTGGCCGCCGTAGATCGGCAGCACGCGGGTGCCCATGTGCCTGCCGTAGCGGTGCACCGCCTCGGACACCTGGACGGCGAGCTCGCGGGTCGGCGCGAGGACGAGGGCCAGCGGCTTCTCGCCCTTGCCGATCTGGTCGGCGATGCGTTCGAGCAGCGGCAGCGCGAACGCCGCCGTCTTGCCGGTGCCGGTGGCCGCCTGGCCCAGCAGGTCGTTGCCCGCGAGCAGGGGCGGGATCGCTTCGCTCTGGATCGGCGTCGGCTCCTCGTATCCCAGCGTGGTGAGGGCGTTGAGGATGTCGGAGCGCAGCCCCAGGTCGGCGAAACCGTTGTCGGCGGTGGTCATGGCGAGTATCTTCCCCCACCGCCCGACATCGCACTCATCCAGACCAGCTCAAACGCGTCCCGTCCGCCTCGACGCGCACATCGGCGCTGCCCGTCACGCCGTTGACCGTGACCGAGATCTTCGCCTGACCAGGCCTGATCCCGGTGAGGACGCCCTTGTCCGGTTCGAGCCAGACGACGTGCCACGGCCTGAGCCCCGCCTCGTCGCCCACGTGCACACCACGTGACCCTTCCCACACCGCGCCCATCGGATAGCGGACCGGAACGGACCGGGAACCCTGTTTCACCGTGGCCGCAACCGTTTCCGCGCCGCCCGAGCGCAGCGTCGCCGGAGCCGTGACCTGGAGCGCGTCCACGTGCGGCCGGATCTCGGCCCTGATGTTGTCCTTCCCGGTCACGCCGACGAGCGTCCAGCCGGTGAACCCGCCCGCCTCCGCGGGTGCCTTGCCGGAGTTGCCGTTGACCACCTGCGCCACGCCGTCCACTGTGGACGCGAAGAACCCGCCGACGTGACCGCCGATGAACGCCGTGGGTTTGTCGCGTTCGGACAGCAGGGTTTCGAAGTACTCGGCCTCCATGCGGTCGGCGAGCTGGCTCGTGCGCGCGGGCGTGGGATCGCGCGGCGGGTGGTGCATCAGCACGACGGCCTGGCCCTCTGCCGTGTCGAGTGCGGTGCGGAGCATCTCCATCTGCTCGAAGCCGCCGCCCCGCAGCGTTCCGGTCGACGAGTCGAGCAGCACGAACCTCGTGCCCCGGTGGTCGAACACGCGGTGCGTGACGCCGAACTCGCGGCGGAAGTCGTCGATCGTGCCCGGTCCCATGATCTCGTGGTTGCCCGGCACGTAGTACCAGGGGAAGTCGCCGAGCTCCTCGGTCAGGATCCTCCTGGCGAGCTTCAGGTCCTCCGGCGACGCCTCGTCCACGAAGTCCCCGTTGATCACCACGAACTCGGCGCCCGAGCGTCTGATCTCCTGCAACGTGCGCCGCGCGGACCGGACGAGGTCGCTGTCGGGGTCGCGGGCCACGAACTGCGCGTCGGACATGACCGCGAACGTCCAGCCCTCGGCCTTCCCGACGTGGTCCGCGCGCACCTCCTGAGCCGGCGGCAGGGTGACGTTCGGCGGCACCTGCGCGGTGATGTCGTCGATGGTGAGTTCGCCGGCGTAGGAGCGGTCGGCCTTGGTCTCGATCGCGGTGAACCTCGTGACCTGGACCGGGAACCTGAGCTCCGGCGGCACCGCGACCTCGACGCGCTGCCAGCCGTGCCACGTGACGTGCGGGCCGTACAGCGACCGCGACTGTCCTGTCGAGTCGGTGACCGTGAACGCGGTCCACTCGCCCCGGCCCGCGCCGCGCACCCAGGCGGCGAGCGACAGGGGTTGCCCGTCGACCTGGAGCGGGCGCGGCGGCACGGCGTAGGCGGTGCGGGTGCCGGTGGACCGGGTGAAGTCGTAGCTCAGCTTCAGCCCCTCGCCGGTGTGGCCGTCCGGTTCGGGTTCCGCCTTGCCGGTCGCGCGGGCGGACCCGAATGTCCACTGTGGAGCATCCGCGAAGTCGGCGATCAGCTGCTCGTGCGCGCCGACCGTGACGGCGATCTGGGCTTCCTTGCCCTGCGTTCGCGCCTTGATCGTGGTGGTGCCGGTGGTCAGGGCCCTGACCTGGAGGTCCGGGGTGACCTCGACGACGCCGCGGTCGTAGCTGAGGTCGAGGTCGGCGCGCTCGATCGGCGCGCTGAAGCCGGCGCGGTCGAAGCCGTTGACGCGCAAAGGTTTGCGCTCGTCCTGGGTGAGGCTGATCCTGCTGTTCTCCGGGGCGAGCCTGGCCAGCTCACCGAGGACGGTGAGCTCCTGCTGCTTCGCGGTGAGCCCGCGGAAGGCGGTGAACGTTGCGGGTCCTGGGTGGGGAGAGGCGTGGAAGGTGTCGCCGATCGCCCAGCCGTTCGTGGCGCGCGAGACGTGCTCGCTCGGGGCCGGTCCGAACGTCTCGTCGTGGCCGCGCACGGTCATCCGGCGCGTCAGGCCGGGGAAGACGCGGGTGCTCGCGGTCTTGACGTCGAACCCGACGAGCCTGCGCGAGCCGGCCGGGGCGTAGAGCGCGAGCCCGTTGGGGACCGGGCGCTCGCCGCCGTCCGAGGGCGTGTTGACGACGTTCAGCCCGGTGGTGCCGGGTTCGCGGGCGAGCATGGTGGACGAGCCGCCGCCGTCGAGGTTGAGGGCGTTGTGCGCGCCGAGCTCGATCATGGCGTCGGCGAGGTCGCGCAGGTCGAGCCCCTGCAGGTAGGGACTCTGCCGTCCGTCGACGGTCAGCATCTGCATCTTCTTGCCGTCTTTCGAGAACCCGACGGCGGTGCGCGGGTGCAGCGGGTCGGCCGGGGCGACGTTCCTGCCGTTCTCGACGAGCAGCTGCCGTCCGCCGATGGCCGTGCGCGGCTCGCTGCCGTTGCTGGTGCGGTTCTTGAAGCTGACGTCGACCCGGTCGCCCGGCTTGAGGGTTCTGAGGACGTCCGCGCCCTTGTCCCGGCCCACCAGCGCGAGGCCCTTGATCGGCTCGTTGCTCGGGATGCCGACCGTGCGCACCACGTCGTCTTCGACGATGACTTCGGCCGTGTTGGACGCACCTTGCGTAGCGCGCGCTCTGCTGTACGTGCCCCACAACGGGTTGAAGACGCCGATGCCGTTCACGTCGATCTTCGCGCTGTTGAGCTGCGTCAGCTCGTGCGTGCCGTTGAGCGTGCCTTCGAAGAAGGTCTCCATCACGCTGCCGATGCCCGCCGCGTCGATGCCCACGGCTCGGCCGCTGCCCGACTTCCGCAGCTCGCCGTCCCGGACGCCGACACCTTCCGGTGCGGTGGAGTTGTCGATGTCGAAGAAATCGCCGTTGATCGCCGCGACGGCCCCGGGCGCCTGCTGCGACAGGGGAGCGGCCTGCGCGACGGTCCCGGGATCGACGTACCCGACCTGGACCTTCGCGAGGTCGACGGCCAGCGCGTCACCCCGGACCCACCCGTCCGGCTCGTACCAGTCGAACGACGTGAGCATGACGCCGGGAGCGACGGGTCTTTCGGTGCGCGCGGTCTCGATGCGTCTGGCGACGTCGGCGTGAGCTGGGGCAACGGGCGCAAGGAGGGCAGCGGTGATGATCACCGCAAGTGCACGTCTCGTCACGCCCCGGAACCTAGACTGGCCCGGTGAAGAACCGCCTAACGGTCTGCGCCTCGCACCTGATCACCCTGCCGAGCGCACCCCGCGGCCCGGTGCGCGAGGCGATCGGCGCCGCCCGCGACGCCGTCACCGAGTTCGACCCGGACCTGGTCGTCTTCTTCGGCACCGACCACCGCCGTGCGTTCAGATCCGTGGTCCCGACCTTCGCCGTGGTGCTGGCCGCCACCGCCCAAGGCGACGTCGCCGGCCCGGTCGGCTCGTACGACGTGCCTTCTTCTTTGGGGCGCTCGCTGGTCGCCGACCTCGTCGCGCACGAGTTCGACATCGCCACGGCCTACGAGGCGGCCCTGGACCACGCGTTCGGCCACACCACCCGCGACCTGCTGGGGTCGATCACCGCCAAGCCCGTCCTGCCGATCTTCGTCAACTGCGCCTCCCCGCCCCACGCCACCTTCCGCCGCGCAGCGTCGCTGGGCCAGCAGGTGGGCGCGTTCTTCGCGGACCGGCGCGTGCTGTACGTCGGCTCCGGCGGCCTCGCCCACGACCTGCCGGGCTTCCGCGAGCCCGAGACCGGCGTGGTGCTCACGGAGGAGGAGCGCCAAGCCTGGATCAAGGACGTCAACGAACGCGCACGCGCCGAGGGGACCGTTCGCGAGCTGGTGCGGACCTGGGACGAGTCGTTCCTGGCGGGCATCGGTGGCACTTCCTGGGACTGGCTCGATTCGATCGGCACCGACCTGGTGGAGCGGGGTGGCAACGGCGCGGCCGAGTGCCTCACGTGGACGGCCGCGTGGGCCGCCGGAGGGCAGCCGCTCCGGACGCTGGCGCACGAGTTCGACACGAGCGGCCGCGCGGTCGTCATGTCGGATCGCTGATCTCGATCGTCGACAGTTCGTCGGCCTCGGCGTGGTAGAGCCTGCCGAGGTCGATCAGCAGCGTGCCCAGCTCGCGATAATGCGCGGCCCGTTCCGGGTCGGGAATCAGGCCGCACGTGCGCAGCATGTTTTGTGCGAGCAGCTCGCCGAACTGTGGATAAGTCTTCACCACCTCACGCGAAAGGCGCTGAAGACTTGTCCTCAGGAGGTCTTCGGTCAGGATTTCCGCGGCCACGGCAGGATCCCCTCGTTCTCGCGCCAGATGCTGTCGCAGTCCCAGCACGTCGGCCACACGTTCTTTTCTTGCCACAGGCTGCGCTGCTGCGGTACGTATGGGGTGCCGCACAACGTCTCGCCTGGTAGCTCGCTCGGGATGGCGTGCCGGCGCCCTTCCTGAGGCGTCCATCGGAATCTCACGAAATTAGTTTCCCTCTTGGAGGTCTTCCAAGCTAACGCCCTTTCGGGTTGTGTTGGCTTCAAATGTTCTGGAATGGTGGAGAGTGGGTCTACGGTCTGCGGCATGCCAAAGAGATACTCCACTGCGCGGGGGCGTGAGTTCGGTGACGGGCTCCGTGCGGCTATCGCCGCGACGGGAATGACGGCGCGCGCCATCGCTGAGATCGTGGATTGGAACGAGGCCAAGGTCTCGGACGCCGCCAACGGCAAAGGAGGCATCACCGAGCTTGAGCTCGCCTTGTTGCTCGGGGCCTGCCGGACGCCGTCGGCGGAGCGGGTGCACCTGCAGAAGCTCTTCATCGCCACGAGCGTCCGGGGGTGGTTGCAGGAGCACGGGTCGGTCGAGCCGATCATGCCGAGGACGCTCGTCGAACACGAGGCCAAGGCCAAGACGCTGATGAGCTGGCAGCCGTTGCTGGTGCACGGCCTGTTGCAGATCCCCGAGTACGCGCGTGCGGTGATCACCGCGAACCCGAACGTGCCCGCCGACGAGGTCGAGAAGCGGGTCGCGGCGAGGGCCGAGCGCCAGAAGGGGCTGCAGTCGCGGCTGAGGGCGACGTTCTACCTCCACGAGTCGGTGCTCCGGGCTCAGATCGGCGGGGAGGAGGTGATGCGCCGCCAGTTGGAACACGTGCTGAAGGTGGCGGAGCGGCCGTACGTCGTCGTCCGGGTCGTCGCCACGTCGGCAGGTGCGCACGCCGGGCATGCGGGAGCCTTCGACCTGCTGAAGTTCGACAAGATCGAACCGGTGGTGTTCGTGGAGAGCGAGAACGCCAGTCTGATCATCGAGTCCGCGCTGCCGCTCAAGAGCTACGACGCGGTGGCCGAATCACTCGGTCGGACGGCGTTGGACGCCGAACAATCCAGGAGGCTGATCAAAGACATCGCCGGTTGAGGGAGGGCCTGATGGCCGAGTGGCGCAAGAGCAGTTTCAGCGCGAACGCGAGCTCGTGCGTGGAGATCGCCACCGGCGTCGGGATCAGGGACAGCAAGGCGACCGCCGAACACGTCGAGGTGGGGGCGGCCGCCTGGTCCTCGTTCCTCGGCACCGTCAAGCGATCGGGCTGAGGCGCTCGTCGATACGATCCGGGGCATGACGATGCCCGCCGCGATCGAAGCCGTCCGAGAAGCGTTCGCAGGGCTGGCCGCGGAGGAGTTCGACCTGCCGCCGCGGCAGGCGTTCGCGGACAGCCGGTCGCTCGTCATGGCGGTGCACCACCGGCCGACGCGGTCGACGGCGGTCAAGGTCATCAGCATCGAGGTCGAACGTGACCCGGTCATCACGGGAACGGTCGTGTACTCGCACCCGGACGGGCAGTTCGCGACGGACGCGGTGCCGCTCACGACGTTGCGGACCGGCGCCGTGGTCGGGGTGGCGACGGACCTGCTGGCCGACGAGGACGCGTCGCACCTGGCGTTGCTGGGTGCCGGCGCGCAGGCGGCCGACCAGGTGCGGGCCGTGCACGCGGTGCGCCCGTTGAAGAAGCTCGTCGTGTTCAACCGGAACGTCAAGAAGGCCGAGGCGTTGCTGGAGAGCCTCAGGGACGAGCTGCCGGACACGGTGACGGACGTGGCGGCGACGCCGGCGGAGGCCGTGCGGGACGCGGACGTCGTGTGTTGTGCGACGGCGTCGACGGTGCCGTTGTTCGGGTGCGACGACCTGAAGGAACGCGTGCACGTCAACGCGATCGGGTCGTACCGGCCGGTGATGCGGGAGCTGCCCGAGGAGTTGCTGGCGACGGCCGGGGTCGTGGTGGTGGACCAGGTCGAGGCGGCGCTGAGCGAGGCCGGGGAGATCATCCGGGCGGTGCGGTCCGGGGTGCTGCGGCTGGAGTCGCTCGTGGAACTCGGTGCGGCGCTGGGGAATCCGCCGTTGCGGGAGGGCCGCACGGTGTTCAAGTCGGTCGGGGTCGCGGTCCAGGACTGGGCCGTGGCTCGCCTTCTGGCCTAGGAAGAGCGCTGGACGTGAACCCATCCGCCGCGGGGGTTCACGTCCAGCGCCATTGATTCTCCCTGTCAGGCCATGCGCAACCCGTCAGGAAGAGCTCGTCAGACCTGCCACTTCTGGCTGGCCACGCCGAGGCATTCCCAGATGTGCGTTCTCGTGCCGTCCGCCGAGGAACCTCCCACGGCGTCCAGGCACTTGTTGGCCTGCGGGTTCACGATGTCGTTCGCTCCGGAGACCGCCCATTGCTGGGCTGGGCTTCCGTTGCAGTCCCAGAGCTGGACGACGGTGCCGTTGGCGGTCCCGCCGCCGTTGACGTCGAGGCACTTGCCCAGCGCGCGGATCGTGCCGTCACCGGGACGGCTCCACTTCTGGGCGGCGTTGCCGTTGCAGCCGACGATCTGGATGGGCGTGCCGTTGGCCGTGTTGGCCCATGGCACGTCGAGGCACTTGCCGGCGATGCCGCGGATCTCCGAACCGCCACCGCCGGGAGGCGGGGAGTCGTTGGAGACGCGGACCCAGTCGATCACGAGCTGCTGCGGGAACGTCGTGCTGGCGTCCGGGTAACCCGGCCACTCACCACCGACCGCGAGGTTGATGATGATGAAGAAGGGCTTGTTGAACACCCACGGGTTGCCGTTGACGTCGGTCGGCGTGTTGCGGGCGTAGACGTTGCCGTCCACCGACCACGTGATCTCGCCCGGCTTCCAGTCAACCGCGAAGTTGTGGAACCCGTCGGAGAAGTTCGGGCCGTTGTAGGCGTGGGACTTGCCGCCCGCACCCGAGTAACCGGGGCCGTGGATGGTGCCGTACACGGTGTTCGTCTGGTGTCCCAGGAACTCCATGATGTCGATCTCGCCGGAACCCGGCCACGGGTTGCCGGAGTTGATGTCAGCACCGAGCATCCAGAACGCGGGCCAGATGCCCTTGCCGCGCGGCATCTTCATGCGCGCTTCGAAGCGACCGTACGTCTGGGTGAACTTGCCCGCCGTGTTGATGCGCGCGGACGTGTACTGACACCTGCCGTACCAGCAGTTGTAGTTGCCCGGGTTCTCCTTCTTGGCCGTGATGACCAGGTTGCCCTGGCCGTCGTGCGCCGCGTTGGAGGTACCCGCCTGGTACCACTGGTGCTCTCGGTTGTTGCCGTTGTTGTTGCCCACTTCCATTTGCCACTTGCTGCCGTCGACACCTGTGCCGGCGGGAGCGTTGAACTCGTCGGCCCAGGTCACCGCCGCGTTGGCAGGGGGAGCTTGGCTGGTGGTGGCGACGGTGATCCCTGCGGCCACCATCAAGGCAGCGGCAAGGGCCGTCCCGATGCGTCGATGCATCGAACCGACCTTTCCGGGTGTTTAGTTGTGCGCCCAGTGGTTCGGAAGTGTTGTCATGCCGTGACTCTCGGTCAACTTGTAAACGTTTTCAGATTATTGGCAGATGAGAGCGCTCTCAAGGGATCAAGCTCGTGGGCTGGGGGTTTGGGTGGTGGTTTGGGGTCGTTGGGGTGTGGTGGGGGTGTGAAAGGTTGAACCAGCGGGGGCGAGGGCTTGGCGCGGGGCCCTCGGTGCGGGGCGGATTGGGTTGACCGGTGGGCGTTCCAGCGTCAGGTCCGGGAGGCCTTGCGACCTCCCGGACCTGACGTGGCTGGGTCAGCCCTGCGGGGTGGTGATGACGTTGAAGACCGAACCGCCGCTCGCCTGGCGTGCGCTCAGGTCCTCGAGGATGGTGGAGAGCGGCGAGTAGTTGTTGAGCTCGCCCAGCTGGCAGGCGCCGCTGCGGGACTGCTGGCTGCCGTTGAGGATGCCCAGTCCGGCCTTGGTGACCTGGCTGAAGAGCGGGCTGCCGCTGTCGCCGTTGCGGGCGCAGATGTCGGTGTTGATGCCCACGTCGGTGGAGAGGACCCGGCCGCAGCGGGTGCCGACCAGGTAGCCCTCGCCCGCGCCGCTGTCGTAGGAGTCCGGGTAGTTGACCGCGCTGGAGCCCGAGCCGCTGGCGCAGACGACGGCGCCGGGGAGGATCTGGGCCAGCGGGGTCACCGAGGTGATCTCCTGGTTCTGCGAGGTCGCCTGGGGGCCGCACGGGGTGTCGCCGTTGCTGTCCAGGCCGCCGTTGCGGCAGTACTTGAGGACCGTGTTGCGGTTGGTCTGGTTCTCCAGCCACTGGTCGGCGGTGGCCTGGTTCAGGTAGCGGACCGCCGCGTAGTCGTAGGGGTACGAGTTCTTCTCGATGCCGTGCTGGGTGAGGATCGGCTGGTTGTTGTGCTCGGTCGGCACGTTGTTCGTCTTGGTGGACATGCAGTGGCCCGCGGTGAGGACCCAGGGGACGCCCGGGAAGGCGCCGCCGGTGGTGCGGAGGTTGAACGCGCTCGTGCAGCCGCCGGTGGTGCCGTTGTCACGCCTCATGTCCAGGCGCAGGCCACCTCGCATGGGGCCGTAGTTCGTGCAGTACAGCGGGTGGCAGAAGCCCCAGTCGACCGGGTCGGCCGAGTACGGGGTGGGCTCCTTGAGCGTGCGGGCGGTGACCACGTTCGGGTCGGCGCCCAGCGTGCGCATCTGCTCCGCCTGCGCGGCCGCGCCCGGCTTCTTGAGCCAGGAGCGTTCCCAGACGACGACGCGGTTCTCGGTCTGGCTGACGGCCGGGAGGTACACCGCGTCGGCGCCCGCGCCCACCTGCCGCGCGATCCGGTCGTGGGTCGCCTGGAGGGTGGCGAGGGAGTTCTTGACGGTGCGGACGCTCACGTTCGCGCGGTCGGGGAGGTCGGCCAGCCGGCGTTGGGCCGCGGCGGGGTTCGTCATCGCCACGACGAGCTTGCCGCCCGCCTCCTGGTCGATCCACATGCCGCCGTACTCACGGGCGGCGTCGCGCTTCAGGGTGGTTTCCAGCTTCGCGGCGTCGTTCTGGAGCTGGAGTCTGCGTAACGCCTCGCGTTCGCTGACCTTGTAGGTCGCTTGGAGGTAGTCGAGCGACTCGCGGACCGAGTCCGCGTTGATCGTGATCGTCGGGCCGGCGTTGGCTGGTGCAGCCGTGACGGTCGCCGCGACGAACAGGCTCGCGGTCACCGCCCCCAGGAACTTGGCTGATCGCAATGAAATCTCCTTGCCGATGCGAATGACTCGTCCTTCATATCGGCGAACCCGCGTCCTTCGCCGGGTGTTCGCAAGATCTCCACGCAATCTCCGCACTTGACGTTGCCAGGCTAATGGAATTAGCTTTTGCGCTATGAACGTTCGCCAACGTCTCAGCACCGCGAAGGTCGTGGACGCCGCGCTGGAGCTCGTCGACGAGCACGGTGCCGAGGCGTTGACGCTCGCCGCCGTGGCCGCGAAGACCGGTGTCGCCACGCCTTCGCTGTACAAGCACGTCGCGAGCCTTGCCGAGCTGCGAGGCCACATCGGGTTGCGCGTGCTGGAGGAGATGACCGAACGGTTCACGAGCACGGTCATCGGCCGTGCGGGTGATGACGCGGTGGCGGCGCTCATGCACGCGTATCGCGCGTACGTCCGTGAGTACCCGAAGCGTTATGCCGCTGCGCCAATGGATCCGCTGCACGACGAACTGCAGCGCGACGCGGGCATCAGGTTCATGGAGGTCGTGCTCGCCACGTTGCGGAGCTACGGGCTGGAGGGCTCCGCCGCCGTCCACGCCACGCGGCGGTTGCGGGTGATCGTGCACGGCTTCGCGTCGATCGAGTCCAGCGGCGGTTTCGGGCTGCCGGAAGGACTCGACGACACGTACGACCAGCTCGTCCGGATGTATCTCGACGATCTCAGGGGGCAATCGTGAAGTGGACGCTGACCGCCGCAGGCCTGCTCTTCCTGCTCTACCCGGCGTTGAGACCGTGGCACGACGAGACGACGGCGGCGGGTGCGGCGGCCTCGATGGGTTCTGCCGCCTGGGTTCTGTCGCACCTGTTCGCGATGATCGGGTTCATCCTGGTGCCGATCGCGTTGCTGGAGATCCACCGCACCGCCGCGATCACGTTCTGGGTCGGCGCCGGGCTGACGCTGCCGTACTACGGCGCCGAGGACTTCGGCCTGCACGCCATCGCGCAGCAGCCGAACGTCCTCGAGCTCGCCGAGGCGGTGCGCTACAACCCGTTCGCCATCACGACTTTCGGCATCGGGCTGGTCACGATGGGGGTCGCGGCGGTCATGGTCGCGCTGAGGCTCCGCACGACCGCGTCGATCGTGTTCGCGGCGGGCTTCGCGTTGTTCCTGCCGCAGTTCTTCACGCCGCCCGCGGTGAGGATCGCGCACGGCGTCCTCATGATCGCGGGCTGCGTGTGGCTGGCGTGGGACTCAGCGCGCCGTGAGGCGGAAGACCCGCAGCTCGCGGCCGCCTGAGCGCGCCACGTAGTCCTGGAACGCCGGGTAGGCCGCCACCATCGTGGTCCAGGCGGCCTCCCGCTCAGCGCCTTCGAGCAACGTCGCGCGCACGTCCCGCACGTCGCCGCCCACGTTGACCTGGAAGTCGGGGTTCTTCAACAGGTTCGCCGTCCACGCGGGGTGGTGCGGCTTGCCCCAGTTGGAGCCCACGACGAGCATCGCGTCTCCGTCGGCCACGTACTGGACCTGGTTCTCGCGCCGCTCGCCTGTCCTGGCGCCGACGGTGATCAGCGTCAGGCCGGTCTGCTTGGACAGGTTGAGGATCGTGAACTTGCCGTTGGTCAGCTTGTAGAGCAGCCGGTCGGTCCCGACCACGGCCTTCTCCATCAACGACATTCAGAGCGCTCCCGTCGACCTCGCCGCGTGGACGGCGGCGGTTCTGTTGTGCACCCCCAGCTTGCGCATCGCGCCCCGGAGGTAGGCCTTGACGGTCTCGGTGCTCAACCCGAGCTCTGCGGCGATCTCGCGGTTGGACGCGCCGACCGCGGCCAGCCGCAGCGTATCGAGTTCCCGTGGTGTCAGTCCGGACGGGACACTCACCGGTGGCTCGCCGCCGAGGTTCTGGTGGACCTTGCGAAGTCGTTCGCGCAGCACGGGATCACCGACGAGCTTGGCCACCTCGGCCAGCTCGCGCAGTGCCGCCTGCGTGTGAATGGAAGGCATGTCCAGGTCCTGTGCGAATCCCTGCGCGATGGCGCCGGCCATCCTGATCGCCCGATCGCCCACGGTGGTCTGCCCGCGGACGGCGCCGTAGAGGACACCCTGCACGGTCCCGCGAACCGTGACGGGGTAGGCGAACACCGACGTGAGGCGTTCGTTCACGACCACCATCTGGTCGAACTCGTGGGTGATCGCGCGAGTTGAGGCGTAGTCGTTGACGCGCACGGCGGTGCCCATCGCGATGGCCGTGCCACCGAGGCCACGGCCCGTGCCGACGCGCAGGCCGTGCAACGACGTGCCGTGCATGCCCTGGAAGCTGCTGAGCAACAGGTCACGGCCAGACGTCACCGCACCGCCGAACACGACGGGCAGCCCGGTGGCACGGCGGAGCATGTCCAGGCGCTGCGGCAGCAATGCCTGAAAACGGTCTGGCAGCACGTTCGCAGTTTCGCCGACGACGGCACCCTCGAAAAGGGGTGCACCCCCGATCGGGGGTATCCCGGCTCGCTCGTCAGGAGTGCTGGCCGAAGGCGGCGAGCACGTCCTGCGCGGCGACCGGGTCGGCCAGGCCGAACGCGACCCGCTGCAGCAGGAAGCCGTGCAGCAGCGCGACGACGATCCGGGCTCCCGTGGCGGGGGCGACGCCGGTGTCCGGCAGGGTGCGACCGAGCGCCGCGCCGATGCGGTCGAGGTTGCCCGCGACGCCGTGGACCGCGCGCTCGCGGAGGCCGGGGTTGCGCAGGAGCTCCGCCCACGACTGGACGGCGCACCGGAGCAGGTCCTCCTCGAACGCGCCGCCGGCCGTCGGGCCGGTCGCCGCGGCGACCAGGTCCGCCAGGGTCGGGTTCGCCTTCTGGTCGATCAGGTCGTTCACGGGCTGGAAGAGCACGCCGAACGCGAGCGCGGCGACCTCGGCGATCAGGTCCTCCTTGCCGGCGAAGTACCGGTAGGGAGCCCCGGCGGACAGCCCGGCCTCGGCGGCGATGTCGGGCATCGACGTCTGGTGGAACCCGTTGCGCGCGAAGCACCTGGCCGCGGCGGCGACGATCGCGGCCCGGTTCGCCACCCGCCGCTCCTCGCTGATCTTCGGCACGTGTCCTCCGCAACCCAGGGGAAAGTGAACGGTCGTTCATCTTAGCCGACCTCAAAGTGAATGAGCATTTACCTTGCGGGCTCGCCAGAGTCGCCCTACGGTAAAAGTGAATGACCATTTACGGAAACTGTGGAGGAGAGCATGACCACGAAGCTGCGCATCGCGTCGTCGCCCCACGAACCCGTGGCGGCGCTGCTCGACGGGCGCGTCGAGATCGACGGTGCCGAGACCGAGGTCTTCGTCGAGCCGCTGGCCTCGGACGTCTTCCGCCACCTGCTCGAAGGCCGCTACGACGTCTCCGAGCTGGGACTCACGTA
The DNA here is from genome assembly GCF_050936595.1 of Lentzea sp. CA-135723. NCBI lineage: Bacteria > Bacillati > Actinomycetota > Actinomycetes > Pseudonocardiales > Pseudonocardiaceae > Lentzea > Lentzea sp. CA-135723. The sequence continues at coordinate 1,403,580 of NZ_JBNJMK010000002.1, forward strand.
CTTCCTGAGGTCGTTCGACACCCCGGACGCGCCGTTCGTGGCGTTGCCGATCTTCCCGGCCCGCAACTTCCGGCACTCGGCGATGTTCGTGAACACCGACGCGGGGATCGCCGGTCCGGAGGACCTCGCGGGCAGGACGGTCGGCGAGTTCGGGCTGTACGGATCCGACCCCGGCGTGTGGCTCAAGGGGATCCTGCGCGACGAGCACGGCGTCGCGCCCGAGCGGTGCAGCTGGGTCATCGGCGGGACCGACCACCCGATCCCCGCGTTCGACTGGATCCCGCAGCCGGTTCCCAGCGGTGTGGACGTCCGGCACGCCGCCGACGGGCAGACGCTGGCCGCGATGCTGGAGTCCGGTGAGCTCGACGCCCTGCTGTCGGTCGACGTGCCGCGGTCGTTGCTGGACGGCACGACGAAGAAGATCGCCCGGCTGTTCCCCGACTACGAGACCGTCGAGCGCGACTACTACCGGCGCACCGGGATCTTCCCGCAGATGCACCTCGTCGCCGTTCGCCGCGAGCTCGCCGGCGAGACCGATCTGCTGCGGTCGATCTACCGGGCGTTCGCCGAGTCGAAGGAGATCGTCCAGCGGCAGTACCGGGAAGGCGCGAGGAAGCAGCACATGGAGGTGATCACGCCCTGGTTCAGCAGCCACTTCGCGGAGAACAGGGCGCTGCTGGGGGAGGACTGGTGGCCCTACGGGCTGGCCGCCAACCGGACGGCGATCGACACGTTCCTGCGCTACCACCACGAGCAGGGGCTCTCGCGGCGCCTGCTCACCAGCGAGGACATCTTCGCCCCCGCCCTGCTGGACACCTGATCGAGGACGTGCACCCGATGCTCGACATCGCGGTGACCGACCACGAGGGGCACGTGACCGCACCCTCGAAATGAGGTGCACCCCCGAATGGGGGTATACCCGGGGCGCGGACGCTCGCACCCTCTCGGACATGTCCAGTCACGACACCTACCGCGCGGCCCGCGACCTCATGCTCGCGGACCCGGACGCGTTCAGCTGGCCGAGCTTCGACGGCAGCTTCAACTGGGCGCACGACTGGTTCGACTTCATCGCCGAGGGCAACTCCGCCACCGCGTTGCACATCGTGGAGGAGGACGGCTCCGAGCGGGCCTACTCGTTCGACGAGCTGCGGCGCCGGTCGAACAGCGTCGCGCGGTGGCTCGCGTGGCACGGGGTCGGCAAGGGCGACAGCGTGATGATCATGCTCGGCAACCAGGTCGAGCTGTGGGAGTCGATGCTCGCGGTGATGAAGCTCGGCGCGGTGATCATGCCGACGACCACCGCGCTCGGGTCCGCCGACCTGGCCGACCGGCTGCACCGGGGTTCGGTCCGGCACGTCATCGCGCGCGTCGAGGACGCCGGCAAGTTCGAGGACGTGACCAAGCAGAAGGCCGACACGGTGCTGATCTCGGTCGGCGGGGCCGCTGCGGGCTGGCTGGACTACGCGGAGACGGCCGAGGCACCGGAGAACCCGTTGCCGCACCCCAAAACGCGGGCCGACGACCGGCTGCTGCTGTACTTCACGTCCGGCACGACCAGCCGGCCGAAGCTCGTCGAGCACACACAGGTGTCGTACCCGGTCGGGCACATGACGACCATGCACTGGATCGGCGTGAAGCCCGGCGACGTGCACCTCAACATCAGCTCGCCCGGCTGGGCCAAGCACGCCTGGAGCTGCTTCTTCGCGCCGTGGATCGCCGAGGCGACGATCTTCGTCTACAACTACGCGCGGTTCGACGCGGCCGCGTTGCTCGGGCAGATCCGGGCCAAGGGCGTCACGACGTTCTGCGCGCCGCCGACGGTGTGGCGGATGCTGATCAAGGCCGACCTCAGCGGAGGGCCCGGCTCGTTGCGCGAGGTCGTGGCCGCGGGGGAGCCGTTGAACCCCGAGGTGGTCGAGCAGGTCCGGCAGCAGTGGGGGCTCACGATCCGCGACGGGTTCGGGCAGACCGAGACGACGCTGTCGGTCGGCAACGTGCCGGGTGCCGCGGTGAAGCTGGGCTCGATGGGACGGCCGTTGCGGGGCGTTCCGGTGGTGCTGGTGGACCCGATCAGCGGCGAGCCGGCCGACGAAGGCGAGATCTGCGTCGACCTGGCGCAACGGCCCGTGTCGTTGATGGTCGGCTACCACGGGGACGAGGAGCGCAACGCCGAGGCGATGGCCGGCGGTTACTACCACACGGGCGACATCGCGAGCCGGGACGAGGACGGGTACCTCTTCTACATCGGGCGCACGGACGACGTGTTCAAGGCCTCGGACTACAAGATCTCGCCGTTCGAGCTGGAGAGCGTGGTGATCGAGCACCCGGCGGTGACCGAGGCGGCGGTCGTGCCCGCGCCCGATCCGCTCAGGCTGGCCGTGCCCAAGGCTTACGTGGCGTTGAGCGCGGGGTGGGAGCCGAGCCGCGAGACGGCGTTGCAGATCCTCAAGCACGCCCGGGAGAACCTGGCGCCGTTCCAGCGCATCCGGCGGCTGGAGTTCTTCGAGCTGCCGAAGACCGTGTCCGGCAAGATCCGGCGGGTCGACCTGCGCGAGCGCGAGGAGAAGGGCGTCGAGGGGACGGGGGAGTGGCGCGACGACCAGTTCCCCGAACTGCGGTCCTGAAGCGTCCGATCGAAGCTGATCGACACTGGCGTGGCGGGACGATCGCTGGAAACGTGAGGTGCTCACCACAGCAGGGAGCATCCGCATGGTCCGCAAGATCTCAGGTCGCCCGGCGGTGATCACCGGGGCCGCCTCCGGCATCGGCCGCAGTCTCGCCCGGCGGCTTTCCCGGCACGGCTCACCGGTCGTCATCGCCGACGTGGACGAGATCGGCCTGGAGGAGACCGCCGCGTCGCTGAACGGCCCGGTGCTCAGCCGCATCCTCGACGTCCGCGACGCCGACGACGTGCACCGGTTCGCCAAGGAGGTGCAGGACTGGCTGGACCTGCCGCTCGCGGCCGTGTTCAACAACGCGGGCGTCGCCACGTCCACGACCGTGCTGAACTCCGTGGCGGAGGACGACTCCTGGCTGTTCGACATCAACTACTGGGGTGTCGTCAACGGCACGCGGGCGTTCCTGCCGCAGCTGGTGAAGCAGAACTACGGCGTCGTCGTGAACACCTCCAGCTGCTTCGGCCTCCTCGGCATGCCGAAGCAGAGTGCTTACTGCGCCGCGAAGTTCGCCGTCCGCGGCTTCACCGACTCGCTGCGCCAGGAGCTGCGCGGCACCGGCGTCTCCGCGGTCACCGTGCACCCCGGCGGCATCAAGACCAACATCATCCGCAACGGCCGCATCCACGCCGAGCTCGACGAGCTGGGCCGGTCGCGGGACCAGATCGAGGCCGACTTCGACCGGATCGCCCTGACCACGCCGGACAAGGCCGCCGAGATCATCCACCGCGGCGTCGAACGCGGGAAGGCGCGCGTGCTGGTCGGGCCGGACGCGTACCTGTTCGACCTGCTGTCCCGCATCGCGCCCACGTCGTACTTCGCCGTCATGGCGCGTCTGTACCAGCGGTGAGGCATGATCCACCGCATGGTCTCCTCGGCGGTGGTGCGGCGAACCGAGCAGTGGTTCGTCCGGCAGGGCGCGCCGACGATGATCGAGGGCTACGGCTTCCGCTCGCACGTGCTGCCGCGGATGATGCCCGCGCTGACGTTCGTGGCCGTCGGCAGCTTCGCGTGGCTGGTGTTGCAGCAGTCCAGCGGCCTGTCGCGCGGTCTGCTGCTCGGCGTGATCGTCGCGGTCATGGTCGCGGCGTGGGTGCTGCTCTCGGTGTTCGTGCGGCGGTTGCCCGAGTTCTCGGCGCGCACGACCGTGCTGGTGCTGGCGGTGTACGCGGCGATCCCGATCGTCACGCCGTTGGGGCAGTACTTCATGGAGATCAAGTTCCGGGCACCGGACGGTGACGACTACGCCGAACCGGTGTGGGGCGCGCTGATCTGGTTCGTGGTCGTCTACGGGCTGGCGTTCGTGGCGACGATGCTCGCCACGACGTACGGGCTGGGGGCGTTGCTCAAGGCGGCGATCCGGCACGTGATCGCGGACCTGCGCAACAGCGTGCACCTGCTGGGGCGTGCGTTGCCGCCGATGCTGTTCGTGACGCTGTTCCTGTTCTTCACCGGTGAGCTGTGGCAGGCGATGAACAAGCTGCCGTGGCCGCGGGTCAGCCTCGTGGTGCTGCTGTTCGCCGCGATCACCGTGCTCGCGGCCGCCGCCCGGCTGCGCGACGAGATCGGCCGCGTCGAGCAGGACCTGCGCCCGGAGATCCTCACCGGCGCGTGCAGGGGCACCCCGCTGGCGGACGTCGAGATCACCGAACCGTTGCCGCCCAGGAAGCTGAACGGCCGGCAGAACCGCAACCTGCTGGTGATGCTCGCGATCCGGCAGCTGGTGCAGGCCGCGGTGATCGGGCTGGCGCTGTTCGCGTTCTTCGTGGTCCTCGGCCTGATCGTGGTCACGCCCGAGATCGCCGAGCAGTGGATCGGCGAACCCGCGAAGTCGTCGTGGCTCGGTGTGCCGCAGGCGATGCTGCGCAACGCCACGCTGTTCGCGGCGTTCGGCAGCATGTACTTCTCGGTGACCTCGATGAGCGACGCCGAGCACCGGCGGCAGTTCTTCGCGCCGGTGCTGGAGAAGGTCGAACGGACGCTGGAGGTCCGCGCGGTGTACCTGAGCGTCAGGGAACGGGCTGAGGCCTGAGGTCCTTCGACGGCGGGGCACCGAACTGGCGGCGGTACTCGCGGCTGAACTGCGACGGGCTGTCGTAGCCGACCCGGTGGCTCACGCTCGTCACGTCCCGGTTCGTCGCGAGCAGCAACCTGGCCTCCTGCAACCGGATCTGCTTCTGGAACTGGATCGGGCTCATCGCCGTGACGGCCTGGAAGTTGCGGTAGAACGCCGACTCGCTCATCCCCGCGATCCGCGCGACGTTCTCGACCTTGAACGACTCGGCGTAGTTCTCCCGGATCCACCGCACGGCACGGGAGATGTGGCTCAGGCCGCTGTCCTGCGTTCCCAGTTCGCGGACGGCCGCGCCCTGCTCGCCGGTCATGACCCGCCAGAGGATCTCCTGCTTGATCAACGGGGCGAGCGCCCTGGCGTCGCGCGGGGAGTCCAGCAGCCGGGCGAGCCGGGTGACCGCGTCGATCAGCTCGGGGGAGGCGGTGCTGACGGCCAGACCCTCCGGGATGCCCGCGGGCTTCGGCACGTCGTTGGTGAGGAGCAGCTCGGCGACCCGGTCCGGGTGCAGGACCAGGCCGAGGCCGAGCGCGGGTTCGTCGGGGCTGATGTCGACGTAGTTGCCGGTGATCGGCATGTCGATCGAGGCGACCAGGTACTGGCCCGCGCGGTAGTCGTACACGCGCTCACCTAAGGCGATGCGTTTGCGGCCTTGCGCGACGAACGCGAGGATCGTGCCGGACATGGCCGGTGCTGGCCGGCTGCCCGTGGTCGTCCGCGACACCAGCACGTCGTCGATGATCGAGGTCATGTCCTGGCGGGCGTGCTTGGTGATCAGCGCGCGAAGTTCGTCCACGTTCCCGATGGTCTCTCCCGGTGGGACCATCGGGCAAGTCAGTCGACGAACGTGAGCGCCTCGCCGAGCGGTTTGCGGGTCAGGTCCGGGACCTCGCAGTCGCCGGCCGGGTAGCCGATCGGGAAGAGGATGTACGGGCGTTCGCCTTCGCGGCCGAGCATCTCGCTCAGGAACGCCATCGGGTTCGGCGTGTGGGTGAGGGTGGCGAGGCCCATCGAGTGCAGCGCGGCGATGAAGAATCCGCACGCGATGCCGACGCTTTCGTTGGTGTAGTAGGTCTTCTTGCCGTTCTGCTGCTTCTGCGCGAACGCGACCACGAGCCAGGGCGCGATCTCCAGGAACTCCTTGGTCGCGTCGGTCTCCAGATGAGCCAGCGCCGCGTGCCACTCGGGCAGTTCGCGCTCGTGGTAGAAGCGGTGCTCCTCTTCTTCTGCCGCCGCACGGATCCGTGACTTCAGCTCGGCGTTGCGGGTGGCGACGAACCGCCAGGGTTGCTGGTGCGCGCCGCTGGGCGCGGTGTTCGCGGCTTTGACGGCGAGCTCGATCGCCTCGGCCGGCACCGGGTCCGGGGAGAACCAGCGCACGGACCTGCGGGCGTCGAGCAGCTCGTGGAACCGCCTGCCGCGGCCGAGTCCCTCGTCGATCGGCAGTCGCTGTGGCGTGTACGGGATGAACGGGTGCCGGTGTGGTCTCACGCTTTCCGACGATGCCCGCCGGCGATTCTTTTGGCCAGCTCAAGTTTCTCGTGGCAGTTATAAGCTCAGCTCATGAATCTGCCCAACGTGACGGTGCGGCAGCTGGAGTACCTGATCGCGGTGGCCGAGACCGGGTCGGTGACGGCCGCCGCGGCACGCTGCCACGTCTCGCAGGGCGCGATCTCGTTGGCGTTGAGCGAACTCGAACGCGCGTTGGACCTGCGGCTCGTCGTCCGCTCACCCCGTCGCGGCGCCGCGCTGACGGCGGCGGGCACGCGGGTGCTGGCCGACGCCCGGCGCGTGGTCGGGGCGATGGGCGACCTCGGGGCGGAGGCACGCGGGTTGAGCCAGCAGGTCAGCGGCGTGCTGACGGTCGGCTGCTACGCGCCGATCGCGCCGTTCCACCTGCCGGCGGCGATCGCGACGTTCGAGCGCGCGCACCCGGACGTGTCGGTGCGGTTCGTGGAGGGCAGCCTGCCGGAGATCGGCGAGGACCTGGTCTCCGGCAGGTGCGAGGTCGCGTTCCTCTACGACCAGGACCTGGTGCCGGGCATCGCCACGACCCCGTTGTACGACCAGGCGCCTCGCGTGCTGCTGCCCGCGGACCACCGGCTGCGCCGCCGTCGTGCCGTGGCGTTGCGGGAACTCGCCGGTGATCCGTTCGTGCTGCTCGACGTGGCGCCGAGCGAGCGGTACTTCCGGTCGGTGTTCGCGGCGGCCGGGGTGGAGATGGTGGTGACGCACCGGGCGCGCAGCTTCGAGCTGGCGAGGTCGTTGGTGGCGCGGGGGATCGGCTACTCGATCACCGTGCAGCAACCGGCCGTGACCTCGTCGTACGAGGGGCTGGAGGTGGTGACCGTGCCGTTGCGCGACGACGTGCCCACCACACCTGTGGTGCTCGGCTGGGCGCGCGGCGGGGCGTTGACGCGCCGCGCGCAAGCGTTCGCCGAGCACTGCGTCTCGTTGTTCGGAGGCTAGATCGCCTGGGCGATGGCGATGTTGCCCGCCAGCCGGTCACCCGCCTCGTAGATCATGTACTCGCGGCCCTGGTAGGTGCCGAACGACGGCGCCGCGGCCCTGCCGTTGTCCGGTGAGCCGGACAGCGAGTCGTGGAAGACGCCGAGGTGGTTGCGCTTGCTGAAGTCCTTGCCCACCTCGGTGATGAGGATGTTGCCGCCGCTGCCCTTGTCGGTGTTGTAGACGACGTAGACGCTGTCGTTGCGGAACAGCAGGTGCGGGCCGCCGACGTTGACCGCGCCGACGTCCTGGTGCCGGATGAGCGGGGTCTGCGAGAACGTCCAGTCGCGGGCGTTGGCCGACCAGCCCCAGCCGATGTCGCGGTGGTTGGTGGTGTTGTTGAGCATGAAGACCATGACGTACCGGGCGCCGCGCGCGGTCAGGTCGTGGCGGAACACCCTGGCGTAGGAGGTCTCGGTGGTGCCGGCGGGCTGCAGGCGGGTGGACAGGACCTCCTTCTCGTAGGAGAAGTGGATGCCGTCGGCGGAGCTGGCGAGGCGGGTGACCGTGTTCTCGCCGTGGAAGTACAGGTACATGCGCTTCACGTCGTCGTTCCACATCGCGTGCGGCGACGACACGTGCGACACGGAGTACTCGCCGGGCCAGTTGCGCGTGATGATCGGGTTGCCGGCGTACTCGGTGAACTCCTCGTCGAGCGTGTTCGCGTACGCCAGGCAGATTCCGCCCGGTGCGTCGTGCGGCGCGTAGTAGAGGTAGTAGGCGGCGAGGGCGCCGGAGATCCGATCCTTTGTGCCGCGAATGGTCGGGAAGATCAGCTCGCCGGTCGGGTTGTAGCGGAGTTTGTTCTTGACGAGGGCGAGCCTGCGGTAGCGGTAGTCGGGGAATCCCGCCGGGGCGGCGACGGCGGGGGTGGCGGCTCCTGCCAGCAGGGCCGCGCTCGCGGTGCCGAGCAGAAGTTGACGGCGGGTCGGTGCCATGGGTGCTCCTTCGCTCAGGGGTGATTTCGGACCGTAGGGCCGCCGGAGCGTCGAAACAAGGCTGTAATACGAATTATCAGTTCTGGGTTCGGTCGGCGGCTCCGGTCGCCGGGGTGCGGGCGGGCGGCGTGCCGGGGCGTGCGTGGCATTACTCTTCTTTTTCTGTTTTGCCAATCGGTGAATTCCTAGAATCTGCTGGTTCTGCCCGGAAGAAGTCGGCGGTAAGGTCCAGACCAGTTGGTCATCCGCTCGGAGACGAATCCCGGGGGAGGACGTCGAATGACGAACCCTGGTCTGCTCGACGGAATCCGGCGCAGGCGACAGGAATTGGTGCGCGGCGGCCGGTGGAACGAGGCGGACGAGCTCGCGGGCGACGCCGTGCCGGGGTGCGACCCGGCCGCCCTCGCCTATCTGCCCGGCAGTCCCGGCGGGGGTGCCGATCCGGCCGTGTTCCGCGCGGTGCAGGCGGTCCACCGCGGCACGGGCCGGGCCGAGGCGGTGAGGGTCGCGCGGAGTGCGTTGGAGACGGTGCTCGACCCCGGCACGTTCTGGCAGGCCGTCACGGTGCTGTTGCACGCCGGCGAGGTCGCGGAGGCGCACCGGCACTGGTTCGCGGGAGGCGACGACCTGCTCGGCGGGCGGATCATGGTGCTGCGCGGCGATCCCCGTGCCGCGGTCCGGCTGTTGACCGGGGGCCGGGGCGTGGCGGTCGCCTGGCTGGTGCTGGCGCTGACCGAGCTCGGTGAGTTCGACCGGGCGAGCGCCCTGCTGGCCGACCAGCCGGACGGGGCCGAGGTGTGCTTCGCGCGTGGCCGGTTGGCGCTGGCGCAGGGGCGGAGCGCGGCGGCGCTGGACGAGTTCCTGGACTGCGGGCGGCGGCTCGCGGCCTGGGGCGTGGTCAACCCGGCGGTGCTGCCGTGGCGGTCGTCGGCCGCTCTCGCCGCCGCCGACCTCGGCGATCTCGTGCTCGCGCGGGTGCTCGCCGAGAAGGACCTCGTCGCCGCCCGGCGGTGGGGTGCGCGGCGGGGGATCGGCCTCGCCCTGCACGCGGCCGCGCTGGCCCGCGGCGGGGACGACCTGCTGCTGGAGGAGGCGCTGACGGTGCTGGGAGAGACCACGGCCGACGCGTTGCGGGCGCGGCACGACCTGGCGCAGCTGCTGCTCGCGCGCGGTGAGGTCGATCGTGCCCGCAAACACTCGCGACGGCTGCGCGAGGCCGCGTTCAGTCCACAGTGGATCGAAGTGGCGGACGCGCTGGCCGCCAGGCTGTTGCGCAACGACGGCGAGTCGGCGTTGAGCGGGCAGGAACGCCGGATCGCCCTGCTGGCGAGGGCCGGGCGGTCGAACCGGGAGATCGCCGGCGAGCTGGGGCTCACGCTGCGGACGGTCGAGTTCCACCTCACCGCCGTCTACCGCAAGATGGGGGTGGCGGGGAGACCGGGGCTGCGCCGGGCGTTCGTCCCCACGGCGTGAGAGCGTGCGAACTCGCCGTGGGGCTGGTCGCGGCGGGCGAGAACTGGCCGGACGCGGTCCAGGCGGCCGAGCACGCGCTGGCCGATCCCGTGTGCCGCGGGAGCGCGTCGTGCGTGTCGAAAGCGTTGGGGGCGTTGGTCTGCGCCGGTGAGCTCGTGGTCGCCGACGCGCACAGCATCGCGGTGCTCGACGAGAGCCCGGACGACCGCGCGCTGGCCGAGCACGTGCTGCTCGTCCGGGCCCAGGTCGCGCGCCGCACCGGCGACCTGACGAGGTGCGCCGCGCTGCTGGAGGCGTTGCGGGACAACGGTGCCGAGGACGGGATCCGGCCGGAGGTGCTGTTCTGGTCGGTGGAGGTGCTCGTCGCGCTCGGTGAGCCCAGGGCGGCCGAGGCGGTGCTGCGCGGCCACGGCGGGTCCGGTGCGTTGCTGCTCGCGGCCGAGGCCGTGGTGGCGATGGCCGCTGGACGTCCGGACGACGCGCTGACGGCCCACCTCGCGTTCGGACAGGCCACCGGTGTCGTCAACCCCGCCGTGCTGCCCTGGCGCGCCTGGGCTTCGCGTGCCGCGCTGGCGTGCGGCGACACCGGCCTGGCCTGTCGCCTCGCGGCGGAGGAACACGCCGCGGCGTGCCGGTGGGGTGAGCCGCGTGCCCTCGGGACGAGTCTCGCGGCGGTGGCGGCGTGCTCGTCCGGCGGCGAGGCCCTGGTGGCGTACGAACGGGCGATCCGGTTGCTGGAACTGGCGCACGCCAGGGCGGAGCTCGCACACGTGCTGTGCGACTACGCCGACCACCTGACCGCACAGGGCAAGCAGGCGGGGGAGATCTACGACCGGGCACGGGCCACGGCACTCGACATCGGCCACGAGGTGCTCGTGCGGCGCTGCGGGACCGTGCGTGGCGAGGCGCCCGCGCTGACCCCAGTCGAGACGGAGGTCGTCCGGCTGGTGCGGGCGGGCCTCGCCAACCGGGAGGTCGCGGCACGGCTCGCCATGGCCACGCGGACCGTCGAACTACACCTGACCAGGGTCTACCGCAAGCTCGGGCTGTCCGGGCGGCGGGAGCTGAGGACCTTGCGGACCCACCGTGGTGCCTCGGACGGCTTCCCCGCGTGATCGTGGAGTCCTGACTCCGGTGCCGCTACGCCGGAGGCGCGGGAAGGGAGCTCTCGGATGCTCGCACGACCACTCGGCCGCTGGGCCTCGGCGTTGTTCGCACTCGCGTTCGTGCTCGGGGCCTTGACGCCTTCGGCGAACGCGGCGGTCGACCACACCGTCACGCTGGTCAACAACACCGGCCAGACGATCTGGGTCGGCAGCCAGGTCAACGCGGACGGCTCCAAGGCGTTGACGTACCTGCCGACGCTGCAGAACGGCCAGTCCGCGACGGTCACGATCCCGGAGACCGCCGCCCCCGGCCACTGGCGCGGCACGTTCTTCGCCCGCCAGGGCTGCACCGGGACGCCGGGCTCGAACTTCCGCTGCGCGGTCGGCGACTGCGGGGTCCAGGCCGCCCGGTGCGTCACCGGCGAGCAGCCCGCGAGCCTCGCCGAGTTCAACTTCGACACCCGCGACCGGCTGGCGCCCTGGTACAACGTCAGCTACGTCAACGCGTTCTCCGTGCCGGTGTCCATCTCCGCCGTGAACGCGAGCCCGCCACCGGGTTCCACGTCCTGCGGCACCGCCGGGTGCACCGAGAACCTGCTGCCCCGCTGCAACCCCGCGTACGTCAAGTACCTGAACGGCAAGCGGGTCAACTGCGTCAACCCGAACCGCGACGCGCCGACGGACTACAGCAACACCATCAAATCGCGCTGCCCCAAGGCCTACGCGTGGTCCAAACAGGACACCGAGCCGGGCAACCAGACCGTGTTCCAGTGCGCGAACTGCAGCGGTTTCAAGGTCACGTTCCACTCCGTGGCCTGAGCGTTTTCCCATCCCTGAAAGGAAAACCATGAAGTCCACCCTGAAGGCGCTCGGCGTCCTGGCGTCGGCGGCGGTCGTGTCGTTCGTCTTCTCCGGCACCGCCTCGGCCGTGAGCGGCACCTCCAGCTGGTACAACGACGCGGGCTACGGCGCGTGCGGCACCAAGATCAACGCGGCGACGGAACTGCTGGTCGCGGCCCCCGCCGCGCTGTGGACGACGCCCAACCCGAACAACGACCCGCTGTGCCGCAAGTCGATCAGGGTCACCCACAACGGCAAGACGATCACCGTGCCGATCAGGGACAAGTGCCCGAGCTGCGGGAGCAACAAGATCGACCTGAGCCGCCCCGCGTTCGCCAAGCTGGCCAACCCCGACGTGGGCATCATCAACGTGACCTGGCAGATCGTCTGATGCGCACGTCCCTGCTCGCCGCCACGACCCTCGCCCTGGCGGCCACCCTCGCACCGCAGGCCTCCGCGGCCACCGTCCAGCAGGACGTCATCGCCCTCACGAACGCCGAACGGGCCAAGGCGGGCTGTGCGGCGGTGAAGGCGAACGCCGCCCTGAACACCGCGGCCCAGCGCCACTCCGCGGACATGGCGTCGCACAACTTCATGGGCCACACGGGTTCGGACGGCAGCACGGTGGTCGTCCGGATCGAACGGGCGGGCTACACCCGCTGGACCAGGGCCGCCGAGAACGTCGCCGCCGGTCACACGACCGCCGCCGCCGTCGTGCGGGGCTGGATGAACAGCGCCGGGCACCGCGCGAACATCCTCAACTGCGCGCTGAAGGACATCGGCGTCGGCTACCAGTACAAGGCGGGCACGAAGTACGGCCACTACTGGACGCAGGACTTCGGCACCCGCTGACGTCAGCCGAGCAGCGCGGCGAAGCTCCTGGCGAACAGGTACGCGTCGCCCGGCCAGCGCGCCGACACGTAGTTGCCGTCCCGCACCACGAAGGCGGGCCCGTCGTCGGTGGCCGTACCCCGGTCGCTCAGCTCGACGGGCCCGCGTTCGAACACCGCGCCCGACGCCGTGACCTCGTCCTGCACGTACGCGGGATACGTCCGGTAGTACCGCCCGCGCCGCCACGCCGTGGCGAGGTAGGCCGTCCGCTCCATGTACTTGGGCAGGCACGTCGTCCGCCGCCCGCCGAGCACCCCGGCGCGCGCCAGCACCAGCACGCCGTGGCAGATCGCGCCCACCGGCCGTTCCAGCGCCCAGAACCCCTTGACGACCTGCTGGAGCTCCGCCGAACCCAGGTACTGGCGCATCCCCGGCGCGTGCCCGCCCGGCAGGACCAGCCCGTCGAACTCCTCCGGCACCACCGACCCCCAGGCGACCGGCGCGCGGTAGGCGGGGTCGTCGAGCAGCTGCCGGTAGAACTCCTTCGGCTCGGCCTCGGCGCCGAGCCTGCCGAACAGCACGCCCGTCAGCAGCAGCGGGTCGGCCTGAGGCGCCGCGCCGCCGCGTTCGGTCGCGAAGACGACCTCGTGGCCCGCGTCGGTGAGCAGGCGCCAGGGCACCGCCACCTCGGTGACGTCGAAGTCCTGGTCGGGGAGGGGGAGCAGCACTCGCACGGATCCGATCCTGCCACCCGCGGGACTGATACGTTGCCTGGTGGTCGGGTCGCTGAAGATCCAGCGCCCAGCGAGAAGGGTTGGCTCGATGAGCTTGCTGCGCAGCTACGTGTCGGGTGGGTGGCACACGCCAACGGTCGAGGGCGCGCCGTTGCACGACGCCGTGACCGGTGAGGAGATCGCGCGGATCTCGTCGGCGGGCGTCGACATGGGCGCGGCGCTGCGGTACGGGCGCGAGGTCGGCGGGCCGGCGCTGCGCGAGCTCACGTTCCACCAGCGGGCGCAGCTGCTCAAGGCGCTGGGGCTCTACCTCAAGGAGCACAAGGCCGAGCTGTACGCGCTGTCGGCGCGGTCGGGCGCGACCAAGTCCGACTCGTGGATCGACATCGACGGCGGGTTCGGCGTGCTGCTCGGGTACGCGTCGAAGGCCAAGCGCGAGCTGCCCAACGACAAGGTCTACGTCGACGGGCCGGTCGAGCCGCTCGGCCGTGGCGGCACGTTCGTCGGCCAGCACATCTGCACGCCGCTGCGAGGCGTCGCGGTGCAGATCAACGCCTTCAACTTCCCCATGTGGGGGCCGCTTGAGAAGTTCGCGCCCGCGTTCATCGCCGGGGTGCCGTCGCTGATCAAGCCCGCGTCCCAGACGGCCTACGTGACCGAGAAGATGGTCGAGCTGATGCTCGCCTCCGGGCTGCTGCCAGAGGGGTCGTTGCAGCTGGTCTGCGGGTCGGCTGGCGACCTGCTCGACCACCTGACGCCGCAGGACCTCGTCGGGTTCACCGGCTCGGCGTCCACCGCCCAGCACCTGCGCACGCACCAGGCCGTGATCCGGTCGTCCGTGCGGTTCAACGCCGAGGCCGACTCGCTCAACTGCTCGATCCTCGGGCCGGACGCGGTCGCCGGCACGCCCGAGTTCGACCTGTTCGTCGGGCAGCTGGTGGCCGAGATGACGACCAAGGCCGGGCAGAAGTGCACGGCGATCCGGCGCGCGCTGGTGCCCGCGTCGCTGGTGGACGCGGTGGCCGAGGCGACGGCCGCGAAGCTGGCCGAGGTGGTGATCGGCAACCCCGCCGACAAGTCGGTGAAGATGGGCGCGCTGGCCGGGCTGGAGCAGCGCGAGGAGGTGCTGCGCTCGCTGAAGGCGTTGCGGGAGAACGCCTCCGTGGTCTACGGCGACGGTGCTCTGTCGCTTGTGGACGCGGACGCCGAGCGTGGCGCGTTCATGTCGCCGATGCTGCTCCGCGCCGCCGCCGACGCCGTGCAGCCGCACGAGGTCGAGGCGTTCGGACCGGTGTCGACGTTGATGCCGTACGACAGCGTGGACGACGCCGTGGAACTCGCCGCGCGGGGTGCCGGATCGCTGGTCGGCTCGATCGTCTCCGCCGACACGGACTTCGTGCGCGACGTCGTGATCGGCGTGGCGCCGTGGCACGGCCGGTTGCTCGTGCTCGACCGCGAGGACGCGGGGGAGTCGACGGGCCACGGTTCGCCGTTGCCGATGCTCGTGCACGGCGGTCCCGGCCGTGCCGGTGGCGGTGAGGAGATGGGCGGCATGCGCGGCGTGCTGCACCACATGCAGCGCACGGCCGTGCAGGGCAGCCCGCGCGCGTTGGGTGCCATCACGAACCGCTGGGTCACGGGCGCGCCCCGGACCGAGGACGCCGTGCACCCGTTCCGCAAGACGCTGGCCGAGCTGAAGATCGGTGACACGGTCACGGCGGGCCCGCGCGAGGTGACGATGGAGGACATCGAGCACTTCGCGTCGTTCACCGGCGACACGTTCTACGCGCACATGGACGAGGAAGCGGCCGCGGCCAACCCGTTCTTCGGCGGCAGGGTCGCGCACGGCTACCTGGTGGTGTCGTTCGCCGCCGGTCTGTTCGTCTCGCCGGAGCCTGGTCCGGTGCTCGCCAACTACGGGCTGGAGAACCTGCGGTTCGTCACGCCGACGTTCCCCGGCGACCAGCTGACCGTGACGCTGACGGTCAAGCAGATCACGCCGCGCGAGGATCAGGAGTACGGCGAGGTCCGCTGGGACGCCGACGTCACGAACCAGAAGGGCGAGTCGGTCGCGAAGTACGACGTCCTGACGCTGGTCGCGAAGAGCTAGTGGCGCGTCTCGGAACGTCGACGAGGTGATCCACGCGATGCACCCGTCTGACCGCGCATTCCCCCGGCAACGTTCCGAGCCACACCACTAGCGGGGTTCCTTGCGGGGGAGGGGCCGGGTCGCCGGTCCCTCCAGCACCGTGCCGTCGACGTCGAACCGCGACCCGTGGCACGGGCAGTCCCAGCTGTGTTCGGCGGCGTTGAACCGCACCAGGCAGCCGAGGTGCGTGCACCGCAACGACACCCCGTGCAGCTGTCCGTGCTCGTCGCGGTAGACCCCGGTCTTGCCGAGCCCGTCGCGGATGACGTGCGCGTGCCCCTTCGGCAGGTTCTCGCTGGACGTGGCGTCGGCCGGCACGACCCGGTCGCCGACCAGCTGGGTGGCGACCTCGGCGTTCTTCTTGACCAACGTCGGCAGCGACCCCAGCGACAGCCGGTGCGGGCTGAAGCGGTCCGCCAGCTCGTTCGGCTTGCCCGTCACCAGGTCCGCCAGCAGTGCCGCCGCGAACGTGCCGCTGGTCAGACCCCACTTCATGTAGCCGGTGGCGGTGAAGACCGTGGTGTTGCCCGGGGTGTAGCTCCCGATCATCGGCAGGTGGTCGTAGGCCGTCGGGTCCTGCGCCGACCAGCGGTGCGTGATCTCCTCGACCTGCCAGTGCTCGCGCGCGAACTCCTCCAGCCTGCGGAACGGCTCGACGGCGGGCTTGCCGGTCGGGTGGCTCTGCCCGGCGAGGATCAGCTTGTCCTCGTGCGCCGAGATGGACCACGACGGGCTGCCCGTGCTGATCGCGAGCGCCTGCGTCGGCGCGTGCACGCGTGCGGCGATGCAGTACGCGCGGGTGAGTTCGAGGCGCGGGAAGTACAGACCTCGGTCCAGCGTCGGGTAGTGGGTGGCGATCACGACCTTCCCGGCCGTGACCTGGCCGTCCTCTGTGGACACCGTGTGGCCGCTGACGTCCGTGACGCGGCTGTGCTCGAAGATCCGGCTGCCGTCGCCGTCGATCGCCTCGGCGAGGCCCAGCAGGTACTTCACGGGGTGCAGCGCGATCTGGTCGTCGAGCCAGACCGCCGCGTGCACGGGGAACGGCAGGTCGACGTTCCTGGCGTCGCGCACCGGCAGCCCGGCGTGGCGGGCGTTGATCAGCTCCTTGGCGACGTCGCTCACCTCGTCCTCGGTGTACGCGTACGTGACGGCGGGGGAGCGGCGCAGGTCGCAGTCGATCTCGCGCGCCAGCTCGGCGACCTGGGCGACGGCGGACACGGACGCGGTGGCGTAGTCGGTGGCGGCGGCCAGGCCGTGCCTGCTCCGGATCTGCGAGTACACAGTGGACTGGAGCGCGGTGACCTTGGCGGTGTTGTTGCCGGACACGCCCGAGGCCACCCGGTCGGCCTCCAGCACGGCGACGTTCAGGCCGCGGCGCTTGAGCAGGAGCGCGGTGGTCAGGCCGGTGATGCCTCCGCCGACCACGGCCACGTCGAAGGCGTGCCCGCCGGACAGCGGCGGGCGGGGCTCCCGCGGGAGGGCGGTGAGCCAGAGGGACTGGTCGGCGGTGGTGGTCATGGCGCGCGGATACCCCGCTTCAGAACGGGTATGCGAAGGGCATGAACAAGCACCGCGTCGTCGTTGTCGGAGGTGGGTTCGGCGGGCTGGGCGTGGTCCGCGGGCTCAAGCGCGCGGACGTCCAGGTCACCCTGGTCGACCGCACCAACCACCACCTGTTCCAGCCGTTGCTCTACCAGGTGGCGACGGCGTTGCTGCCCGCCGGTGACATCGCTCCGGCGTTCCGCGCGATCCTGCGCAAACAACGCAACGCGCACGTCCTGCTCGGCGAGGTGACCGGGTTCGACACGGCGGGCAAGCGCGTGTTCGTCGACCTGCCGGACGGCACCTCGCGGCACGTCGAGTACGACACGCTGGTCGTGGCGGCGGGGTCGAGGGACAGCTACTTCGGTCACGACGAGTGGGCAGAGTCCGCGCCGCCGATGAAGACCCTCGAACAGGCCGTCGGTCTGCGGTCGAGGCTGCTCAGGGCGTTCGAGACGGCCGTGGTGGCGGACGACCCGAAGCAGTGGCTGTCGTTCGCCGTCGTGGGGGCGGGGCCGACCGGGGTGGAGCTGGCCGGGCAGATCGCCGACCTGGCGCGCCGTGCGTTGAAGGGGCAGTTCCGCGAGATCGATCCCCGCGACGTGCGGATCACGTTGCTCGACGCCGTGCCGCACGTGCTGCCGCCGTTCTCCGCCGAACTGCGCGAGCACGCCCGCGTGAAGCTCGAACGGCTCGGCGTGACCGTGATGACCAGCGCGATGGTCGACCGCATCGACGCCGAGGGCCTGACCACCAAGGACGGCGACCGCGTCGAGGCGCGCACGATCATCTGGGCCGCCGGGGTCCAGGCCTCGCCGCTGGCCCGCGAGCTCGCCGAGGCGACCGGTGCCGAGACCGACCGCAAGGGCCGGATCGTCGTGAACCCCGCCGACTGCTCCGTCACCGACGACGTGTTCGCGCTCGGCGACATGGTCAACCTCGACGACCTGCCGGGCATCGCGGAGCCCGCCCTGCAGGAGGGCCACCACGTCGCCCGCGTGATCAAGGCCCGGCTGAACGGGCGCCGCGCCAAGCCGTTCCGCTACCTCGACCTGGGCACGATGGCCACCATCTCGCCCGGTGACGCCGTCGCGGACATCAAGAAGCTGCGCCTGCGGGGCGTCATCGGCAAGGCGGCCTGGGCGGTCGTGCACATCGCGTTCCTGGTGGGCTGGCGCAACCGGCTCGCCGTGCTCACGCAGTGGTGCTGGAACCTCGTCACCGGCCGCCGCGCGCAGCCGATCATCCTGGAGCCGATTCGGGCGATAGTGCGGAAATAGCGGCCGCCTCTAGCGTCCACGACGGAAGCCGAAGGCTGGTTCGGTTCTCTCCGTGGTGGACAAGCGGAAGTGGACGTATGTCGAACCTGGTTAACCAACTCCCCGTCGAGGTCGTGCGCTGGCCGGTGGACGCGGCGGCAAGAGAGGCGTGCCACCGGAGCGGGACCTTGTGCCTGCTGGTGCTGGAGAAGAACGTGCCCGCCCCGGTCCTCACCGACATGCGCGAGGACTGGGTCCGCGCGCCGGTCCCGCACCAGGACCTGGCCGTGCGCATCGCCATGCTCAGGGCACGGGCGGCCCGCTACGCCGTCCCGGAACTGGACATGGCGGGCATCCTGCGGTTCCGCACGCGTTCGGTCGTGCTCTCCCCGACCGAACGGGCGCTGGTGGCCGAACTGCTGCGGCGCTTCCGCTCCCTCACCACCCGGGACGACCTGCTGCTCTGCCTCCCGACCAAGGACGGCGACACCAGCAACGCCCTCCACCTGCACATAATGCGGCTGCGCAGGCGCATAGCCCCGCTCGGCCTGGTCATCAAGACCCTCTGGAACCAGGGCTACCAGCTGGGCCCGGCAGGGCCTTGACACGTTTGACGGTGGGTACTCCCCGGTCGTGAACACCGAGCTGCTGGGCATCTACCTCAACGACCACCTGGCCGGCGCCGCGGCGGGCACAGAACTGGCCCGCCGCGTCAGCCGCACCCACCCGGAGCTGCGCGTCCTCGCCGACGACATCGAGGCGGACCGCAAGGAACTCCTCGACGTCATGCGCGCGGCGGGCGTCGAGTCACGCCCGCACAAGGAAGCCCTGGGCTGGCTGACCGAGAAGGCGGGCAGGCTCAAGCTCAACGGCAGGCTGCTGGGTCGCTCCCCGCTGAGCGACGTCCTGGAGCTCGAGACCCTCCGCGTCGGCATCGAGGGCAAAGCCGCCCTCTGGCGCACGCTCCGCCACCTCGGCACCTTCGACGAGACCCGCCTCGAACGCCTCGCCGGCCGGGCCGAGAGCCAGGCGACCCTGGTCGACCAGTACCGCCTGGGCCTGGCCCCCAAGGCGTTCAACTCCCCGCACGTGTCCGGTGTGGACGTCGAACGCACCTTCACCGTGGCCACCACCCCGGAAAGCGTCACCGAGTACCTGCGCGACTTCTCCCGCACCGAGCAGTGGGACCCTGGCACCGTCACCTGCACCCGCCTCGACACGGGCCCGGTGGCCGTGGGTTCCCGCTGGCGCAACGTCTCCCAGTTCCTCGGCCGCAAGACCGAGCTGGTCTACGAGCTCACCCGCGACGACACCACGGGCCTGCAGTTCGTGGGGCGCAACGACACCGCGACCTCGACCGACGACATCTCGATCACGCCCGGCCCGACCCCCGGCACGACGAGGATCGGCTACCACGCTCACGTGGAGTTCAACGGCCTCGCGAAGCTGGGCGCGCCGGTGGCGAAGCTCGCGATGGAGAAGCTGGGCACGGACACCGAGCGGAGCCTGATCCGCGTCCTCGGCGCGGTCCACTGACCGGCCCCGTCCGGTAAAGGCGGAGGAAAAACGCAGGTCAGCCGCGATTCCGCCGTCAGCAGCGTGATCCCTAGACTCCCTCGGGCCGGTGTGCTGAGCCAGGTCCTTCCTCCTGCCGCCCCCGGCCAGGACACAGAGGGAGTACTGGGGTGTTCGAGAACAACGTCACCAGGCGCGGCTTCGTCACGGGCGCGGCAGCCGTAGCCGGACTCGCGGGCCTGTCCACCATCGCACCGGCCCTGGCGAACGCCGCTCCGGGCGCCGCACCCGACCCCGCCCGGTCCGCCGACCAGCACACGCCGGCCGAGATCCAGGCCGCCGAGGTCGGTGCACTCGCGATGATGACGTTCCAGAAGATCGACGGCACGCCCGTCTACTACTGGCGTTCCAACCGCGGCAACACGACCGCGCGCAACTGGCAGGCCACCGACGCCTTCTACAACGCCCTGGTCGCCTGGGTGCGCGACCTGCGTTCGCTCTCGTCGAGCTACGGGTCGATCAGCTACATCGTGTCGGCCGGGTTCTACGTCGACAAGCCCGGTCAGCACGGCGCGGGCACGGCGATGGACCTCGACCACGTGCGGTGGTCCAACGGGAACGTCACCTCGCCGCTCGACCAGCACCACGCGTCCGGCACGGCCGCGCTGCGCAAGCGTTACCTGGCAACGGAAGCGGTGTGCCGGCGGCGGTTCCGGTACGTGCTGGACGGCTGGTACAACGCCGACCACCGCGACCACATCCACTCCGACTTCGGCGGCATGCCGGTGCGCGTGCTGAAGGACTCCGAGGCGGACACCAAGTTCGTGCAGGGCACGTGCAACAACTTCCGGGCGTCCGGGCTCGCGATCGACGGCATCTGGGGGCCGGCCACGACGAGCGCGTTCAACGGGCTCAAGTCGGCGCTCGGCGTGACCGGTGACCCGCACACCAGCACCGCCGTGTGGCAGGGAATGCTGTCGAAGATCGCGACCAAGGGCTTCGCGAACCAGAACATCTGACAGCACGCGGAACCAGCAAGGCCGGAGCCGACACGGGCTCCGGCCTTGCTGTGCGAGGGCTGTCAGTTCGGCAGGACGGGCGCGGCTACTTCGGGCACTTCTTCCAGGCGAAGTGGTAGACGGTCTCGATCGAGCCGTCGGTCGAGTCCATCGCCATGAAGCTGGTCTTCTTCGGGTCCGAGGTGCCCTTGTCCACGCGCAGCTCGGTGTTGATGTTGAAGTTCCGCTTCGCGCCGCACGGGTGGTAGATGATCGACGCCACGTCGGTCTTGTGCGTGACCTGCCAGTCGTCGCTCAGGGCGCCGTTCCAGGTCTTGGTGCGCTGGTCGGTGTCCGACATCCCCTGGAAGTAGTAGCTCGCCTTCTGCGTTCCCTTGGCCCCGCGTTCCAGGTGGGCGAAACCTCTGTAGTCGGCCTGCGCGATGCCGAACGTGAATCCGCCGGGAACGTTGACCTTCAGGTTCAGCTGGCAGTTCTTCCGGAAATCGGTCGGCCGCGAATCCGGGCCCACCTGGGCCATGTAGTCGCTGTAGGTGACCGTGAACGCCTTGTTGTCGGGGGAGACGGCGACGGCGGCCGTGCCTGCTCGGCAGCCGGAGCCGTTGACCGTGACGACGTCGATCGTGATCTGGCCCGTCGGGGGCGGATCCGCGACCGGGGGAATGACGATGGTGGACAGAGCCAGGCCGGCTGCGGCCAGCACACTGATCATGGGAATGCCTTTCCGAATGTGCGACGACGTTCGGGCGGGCGGCGTGGTACGAGACCGTATCGGAAAGGATGTTGACGAACCGTCCGCCAACCAGAGCAACATCGCCGGACGTTCGCGCCGGTGAATGCGGTCCGACTATTTGTCACTTTTCGCGGTCAATCGGTCACTGAGGCAACAAGGCCCAGGGGCACCTCGTCGGTGAATTGCCGTCCGTACCACCAGAACGGCATCAAGAAACTCGATGACAGGGCCGCACGAGAATGTAACACGCCTCGAACGGAGCAGAGGCCGGGCAAAGTTCCGGAAATCAATTCGTGAAGCGTCCACCGAGGGAACCCCGCGAACACGCGAAAGGCGCGCCCACTGATGGACGCGCCCTTGCGGGTGAAGCTGGAAGATCTAGCGCTGACCGTTGCCCATCGAGCCACCGAGCCCGAACAGGATGCGCTGGATGAGCTCCGGATCGACGTCCGGCTCGTCGCCCAGCGCCTCGGCCGCCGGGGAACGGCGCTTCTCGCGGCGCGGCAGCGGCACCGCGTTCGCGTTCACGCCGGTCGGCAGCGCCAGTTCGCACCAGATGAGCTTGATGCCGCCGGCCAGCTGCAGCTCGCCGGTGCGCAGGTCAGGGGAGGTCGGCGGCATGATGAACCGCGCGGCCTCCAACTCGACGACCAGGTAGTCGCCACTGAGTCGCAGTCGCAGCGTGATCAGCCGCGACGTCTTGGGATCGGCCGACTCCACGGCGGCCTCGACCAGCGCACAGGCGACGGCCGAGCACTCCGCGGTCATGTTGCGCAGGCGCCACTCCCCGAGGGTGAAGCGCACGAACAGATCCGCGCAGTTCACCGCGGTGGGCAGCGCGATGAGTGTCAGGTCGTCGACCTGGGCGGTCTGGGCGTTCGCCTGCATGCTGCCTCCGTTTCGCGTGCGGCGCGCGAGCCGAGACGGTCACCCGAATGGCCGTCACGGTGAGCGGGAATCTACATGGGTATACGCGGGAAGCAATGCCCTGGTTGACTCACCCGTCAAAAGTCACGTCCGGGTCACGACGAGAGGGCCCGACGCTCACTGTGAGTATAGCGCCGGGCCCTCTAGGTGATCGTTCTGGGTCAGCATCGCTTCCAGGCGAACTGGTAGCGGGTGTTCACGCTGCCGTCGGTCGAGTCCATCGACACGAAGGCCGGTTGGTTGGCCGTGTTCGTGAACGCTCGCACCTCGGTGTTCACGTTCAGGTGCCGCACCGCCCCGCACGGCGCGTAGACGATCTCCGCGACCTCGGTCGAGTCGGTGAACTGCCAGTTGTTGGACGTCGGCGCCGCGATGTTGTGCGTGGTCGTCGTCGTGGAGGACGAGCCGGCGAAGTAGTAGCTGGCGCGCTGCATCCCGCGTGCGCCTCTGGGTAAGTGCGCGAAGCCGCGGTAGTCGGCCTTCGCGATGCCGAACGTGAAGCCCTGCGGGTAGTGCACGCGCAGGTTCAGCTGGCAGTTCTTGCGGAACTGCGTCGGCGTCGATCCGGAACCCGCCTGGGCGGTGTAGTCGCTGTAGGTCACCGTGAATGAGGTGTTGTCGTCAGAGACCGCGATCGCGGCCGTTCCGGCGGGGCAGCCGGAACCGTTCACCGTGACGACGTCGACCGTGATTTTGCCGGGAGGAACCACGTCGGCCTGAGGGGCTGTGAGGAGGGAGAGCGCCAATCCCGTTGCTGCCACCGCGCTGATCATGGGTCGCCTTTCGAATTTCTGCCGGGACGGCGGCGGGAGGACGACGCTATCTTAAATTCAGTTAAGTCGCGGACGACCGACCGGGCGAACTTAAACAAATTTAAAGCCGATTAATCGTCTGAACGGTGGATGGGCGACGATCCGCGGTCGGCTAACTTCATGTCAGATCGCAAAAACCCAGGACCCACTGAATACGCCGGTCCCCACACCTGGCGCCGAGAGCCCCGGCTGATCCACCTCGTTACACCGGTGTGGGAAGGCAAAGCGCGCACTGCTCATCGGGTTCCTCCCTCCTGCTCGGGACTCGGTGGTGCGGCAGCGGTGCCGCGCGGCCGGCCGGTGCCCGCCGGCGGCGTCGGACCAATCCCACGGTCCGCGCCGCCGGCGGCGTTCGTCACCGGTCACCCGGTCCAAGGCCTAGACCCTCCGGAGCCTCAATTGCACGCGTGCACCGCCCAACGGACCGCGGTCGACGTGGAGCGACCCTCCCGTGCGCTCCGCGGCCCTGCGGGCGATGTCGAGCCCCAGCCCGGTGGACCCGCCGCCGCTGGACCCGCGCCGCACGGCCTGCGCGGTGTCCGCGATGCCCGGCCCGGCGTCCTCGACCACCAGCGCCACCAGATCGGCCTGGTGCACCAGCGTCACGGCGAACCGCGTGCCCTCCGGCGTGTAGCGGAAGACGTTGCCCAGCAACGCGTCCAGCGCGGCCGCGAGGTCGTTGCGGGCGAGCGGCACCACCGCCGGCCGGTCGGCGCCGCGCACGGTCCACGGCCGTTCCTGGTCGTCGGCGAGCGCGGACCAGAACACGAGCCGGTCGCGCACCACCCCTGCCGCGTCCGCGCCGCCCTCGTCGGGCTGCAGACCGGACCGCGCCGCCTTGATGATCTCGTCGACCTCCCTCTCCAGGCCCTGGACGGCCTCTCGGACGCGGTCCGCACCCGGACCACCCCCGAGCGTGTCCGCGTCCAGGAGAAGGGCCGTGAGAGGGGTGCGCAGGCGGTGCGAGAGGTCGGCGACGACCTCGCGTTCGGCGGCGAGCAGGTGCCGGACGCGTTCGGCCATGGCGTTGAAGGCCTTGCCGGCCTCCTTGACCTCCGGCGGCCCCTTGACCGGGACGCGCACGGTGAGGTCGCCCTGGCCCATCCGGCGGGCGGCGTCGGCGAGGCCGCGGATCGCCCTGACGGCCCGCGCGCCGAGGCGGTCGGCGACGAGCACCGACCCGGCGACCAGGCCGACCGCGACCCCCGCCAGCACCCCCCACGTGCCGATCACGCCGTGGGTGAGCTGCTCGTCGGGCACGAACGCCTCGACGATCACGACGCCGCTGTCGCTGGTGGCGAGCGGTTGCAGGTAGGCGACGCCGTCAGGCCGTTCGACCGTGGACGCCCTGGCGAGCTTCTGCGCCTCCTGCAGGTCCAGGGCCGTGATGTGCGAGGTGCCGTACGTACCGGCCGGAGCGCCCAGGTGCACGGCCAGCCGGCCCTGGCCGCCGTAGCGGGTGCTCCTGATCGCCTGCCGGATCTCCTGCGGCTTGCGGGTGATGAGCAACGCGGGCGTCATCGCGTTGGCCTGCTTCTCGGCCTCGCTCAGAGCGCGGCTGTACGCGGAGTCCTTCACGACGATCGCGAGCGGGATGAGGAACGCCAGGGCCACCATGCTGGTCGCCGCGAGAGCGACCAGCACCAGTGACCGCCTCATCTCGGGTCGACCAGACGCACGCCGACTCCTCGCACCGTGTGCAGATAACGGGGCTGCGCGGCCCGTTCACCGAGCTTGCGGCGCAGCCAGGACAGGTGCACGTCGAGGGTCTGGTCGTCGCGGTTGGACGGCCACAGGCTCGCCAGGATCTCCGCCCGCGGCACCACCTCCCCCTGCCGTGCCGCGAGGTAGGAGAGCAGCTCGAACTCCTTGTGCGTCAAGGAGAGCTCCTGACCGTCCACAACGGCCCTGCGCAGGGTGACGTCGATCTCCAGGCCGCCGATCACGAGCTGCTTCGAGTCGCGGGCCCTGCGCAGCACCGCCTGCAGCCGCGCTTCGAGGATCTCGGCGGAGAAGGGTTTGACCAGGTAGTCGTCGGCGCCCGCGTTGAGCAGCCGGACGATCTCCGTCTCGTCGTCGCGAGCGGTCGCGATGACGACGGGGGTGTTCGTGACGCCTCGGATCATCCGCAGCGCGTCACCGCCGTCGAGGTCGGGGAGCCCGAGGTCGAGCACCACGACGTCGTAGCCGTTGGCGGTGACTTCTCGCAAAGCCTCGATCGCGAGCGCGACACCGTGCACGATGTGGCCCTGGCCGGTGAGAGCGCGCGTGACCGCCGCTCGCACCACCGGGTCGTCTTCGACCAGCAGTACTGATGCCATGAGCCGCTACAGGAGGATTGCCGCAGTGAGACGGTCGGTCGGATACCTGGTCGCCTGGGCGCTGGTGACCACGGTCGCCATCGGCCTCTCGTGGTTCGGCATCCGGTGGGCGATGGAACCCGCCCCGGCCGCGGACTTCGGCCCGCTGGGCGCCGCGACCTCCGCCGTGCTGCCGCTGCCGACCGTCTCGTCGATCAGCGTGCCGGTCCCCGAACCCGGCGCCTCCGTCGACGCCCCTCCGCCTGTCACGCCTTCTTCCACCAGGCCTCCTGTGGTCACAACAACTGTTCCGGTTCCTCCCAGTAGTACGGATGCGCGTCCCACCTCGGCTCAATCTCCGCAGGGGGAATGGCAGGCGGACGGGTCGTACGTGCACGCGTTCCACCTGCGTGGCGGTGACGTCGTGGTGCGCTACCGGCCACAGGGCGTGCAGGCGCTGTCGGCCACGCCCGCGGACGGTTACTCGGTGAAGGTGGAACAGCCCGGCGGGCCGCTGGTGGTCAACTTCACCAACGCCGCCGGCCGGTTGTCCAGGCTGGAAGCGACCTGGACCGACGGGCCGACGGCGAAGGTGATCGAGCAGTGAGCTCCTACAGGCCGATGGCCTTCGCGATCTGGGCGGGCTTGAGCACCCGCAGGATCGCCTCGTACAGGTAGTAGTCGCCGTAGGGCAGCGAGACCTCCACGCCGTCCTCGGACGGGCGGTTGCGGGTGCCGCGGGCGAGGATCGCCTCGGCGCGCGTGCTCTTGGTCGTCAGACATGTCGCGACCAGGCCGTCCAGGATCTTCAGCGCCCGGTCCTGGTAGCGGGTCGTGCCGGTGGCCTTGGCCAGGTCCAGCAGGCCGCACGCCATGATCGCGCCCGCCGACGAGTCCTTGATGTCGTTCACGCCCAGCGGTGAGCGGTAGTCCCACACCGGCACGCTGTCCGGCGTGAGCACCGACAGGGCGTAGTCCGCCAGCCTGCGCGCGGTGTCGCGGAACTCGCGCAGACCCGTGCGGCGGTACATGGTCGTGAAGCCGTAGATGCCCCACGCCTGGCCACGCGACCAGGACGACGTCGGGCTGTAGCCCTGCACGGTGTTCTGGCCGATGGGAGCGCCGGTGTCCGGGTTGAAGTCGAACACGTGCGGGGTCGAGCCGTCCGCGCGGACGAAGTGCGTCTGGGTGGTCCTGGCGTGCGCGATCGCGATGTCGAGGAACTTGCGGTCGCCGGTCTGCTCGGTGGCGAACGCGAGCAGGTCCAGGTTCATCATCGTGTCGATGATGACGCGGCCCGCGTTGCCCGGCGTGCCGATGGCGCCCCACGCGCGGATGAACTTGCCAGTGGCGTTCCAGCGCTGGATGAGGGTGTTCGCGGCGTCGATCGCGCCGTCGCGCCACTTCGTGTTGCCGGTCAGCCGGTACGCGGTGACCCACGACGGGTAGAAGAGGAAGCCCAGGTCGTGGTCGCGCGGCTGGAGCCGGCGAGGAGCGAGCCGGTCGTTGGCCGCCTCGGCGAGCGAGCGGAACTGCGCGTCGCCGCTGTCGAGGTGCGCGAGCCACAGCGTGCCCGGCCAGAAACCGCCGATCCAGCCGCCGTCGGCGACGTAGGTCCACTTCTCGGCCCTGGTGATCTCCGGGAACGAGGTGATGCCGGGCGCGACGGCCTTGAGCTTGGCGTTGCCGTAGTCGAGGGCCGCGCGGAGGGTGGCAGGCGAAGCGGCGGCTTGCCCGGCACCGAGGGTCAGGCCTGCTCCGGTGAGCAGGGGAGTGGCTGCTGCGGACGCCAGAAGGGTGCGTCGAGACAGATTCACGAGACTGTCCAGTCCCTTTCATTTGTGCCGTGCGCCCGGCGTCACAGTGGCAGATCGGATCAACGCCTGTAAAGGTGCGTCAAAAATTGATTCCTCTGTCTTGCATTGAGGCGTTGACCTGGCCTAAAGGACTGAATCACGTACGTGAAACCGCAGGAATCCGACGTTGTAAAACGCATTGTTCATCCTTGTGAACAATGCGCGGTTCAGGTGCGGAGCAGCACCGCGTCCAAATGGTGGGGGCGCAGGCCGTGGCGGCGCTGGAACGCCTCGTTGCCGCGGCCGCCCTCCAGGGTCGTCTTGCCGAGGCTGATGGCGTGCCGGACCGACTCGGCGAACAGCACGCCGTAGGGGCTGTAGTTGCCGTCCACCGCGTAGTCCACGCCGCACGTCCAGGTGTGGAAGCGCGTCTCGTCGGTGAGGCAGACGCCGGCCGCGACGAGCCTGCCGTGCTGGCGCACCTCGATCACGTGCGCGAGGTCGCCCAGCGCCGTCACGAACTTCGTGAACGCCTCGCCGGGGTGGTAGCCGGTGTTCTCGAACCTGCTCGCGGTCTTCACGCACAGCAGCGTGATGTCGTCCATCGCCGCGTGGTCGACCGGCAGCGCCTCGACGGTGACGCCCGCCTCTCGCGCCCTGCGGTCGTTGCGCCGCACGTTGGCCCTGGCGCGCAGGCCGAGGCCCGCGAGGTAGTGCTCGTACGTGGTGAGGTGCGCGGCCCAGCGGTCTGTCAGGTGCCGCGCCGGCAGCCCGGCGGCGTTGAGCGCCTGCGACAAGCCGTTGCCGCGCTGGACGTTCATGAACCCGCACCAGCGCGCCCCGAAGATCGACGCCGTGCGGATCATGGCGTCCAGCAGGCGGGGCAGCACCTCCTGCGTGGCGGGGACGTGCGCGTCGTAGCAGTGCCAGGTGTGGCTGAGCAGGGCGCGCTGGCCGGCCGCCTCCGGGTAGATCTCGTGCAGGCGGCGCAACGGGTTCTCGGCCGGCTGGAGGTAGGCGGGCGTGACGGCGACCGGCTCGTCGCCGTCCATCACCACGAAGTACGCGAACCCCTCGACCTCGGTGAGCGGGGACTGTTCGTACGCACTGATGTACGCGTGCCGGTAGAACACCGGTGCACCCGCCCGGCCCACCACCGAATCCCAAGCGGCAGCATCGATTTCCCTTATGCTGCTGGAGAATTCGACGCGCACGCCCTCACTGTACGGCTTGCCAGACGGCGAAGGGGACGTCGATCTCGTCGCGGCTCAGGCCACCGTGCTCGAACCGCACGGACGGGTCGGGCAGCGGGAAGCGCGGGGACGCGGCCACCGCCACGACCGGACCCGCCTCCGGCTGCGGCAGCCCGAGGTCGGTGGCGTGGTGCACGGTCGCCGTGTCGCCCAGAGTCGTTGCCACGCGGTCGAAAACGGCTTCCAGTCGGTCGGCCTTCGGGTAGAGCCAGCGCATCCGGCCCGCGCCGCCGGAGGGGATCACGCACTCCTCGCGCACGATCGCGTCCCAGGCGGCGACGAGCTCGGGGTCGGGGTCGACGGCGATCATGCCGTGGTCCGAGTGCGCGATCACGGTCCAGCCGGCCGCCGCCCAGCGGTTCGCGTGCGCGTCCAGGCGGAGCATCGCCTCGTGCACCGACTCGTCGTAGCCGTTGCGGTGCACGTGGTCGGAGATGTTGACGTAGGTCCAGAGGAACCTGGCGTCCTTGAGGGCCTTGTCGAGGTCCGCCACGACGTTCGCGACGAGCAGCGGCGGATCCTCCGCCTGGGCGGTGAGTTTGTGGGGCGCGGGGGCGGGTACCCGGGTCGTTCCTCGCAGCAGGGCCTGAGCCCAGGTTCCCTCGAGGTGGTCGAGCTCGCGGGCCAGCGCGGTCGCGCCGTGCCGTTCCAGCACGGTGGGCAGATCGGGGATCGGCGGCGCGCCGTTGACGGCGTGCACGAGCCCGGATCCGTTGCGGTACACCGTTCCCGGTACGCGGTGGACGTCGGCGGGGACACCGGTCAGCGCGGTCAGCAACGCCGTCGCCGTCGTCGAGGGCACCGTCGAGGACAGCGTGGAGACGGAGGCGGACAGCCAGGACTGTTTGGCCACGTCCGAGGAAAGACCGTCCACGGCGAGGACGATCACGCCGGACTGCGCCTTGCCGAGGGCGCGGTCGAGCCGGGAAGGTATCTCCGCCAGTGACATTCGGTGACTGTAACGCATCTCATCGAGCGAACATTGCTCGATCGGGGGCGCAGGTCAGCACAATGGTTGCCGATGAGGTAAAGAAACGTTTGGGGAAGGGAAGGTGGCGGATGTCGGTCGGAGTTCTGGACGTGGGGTGCTTCAGTGCACACCTGGTGGTCGTGGAACGAGACCTGATGCGTCCGCTGGTGTCCCACAAGGTCCGGCTGAGGCTGGACCGGGAGCTCGACGCGGAGGGCGCCATCAGCGCCGCCGGCATCGACTCCCTGTGCACCGCCGTCCTCGCCGCCCGCAAGAAGGCGGGCGACGTCCCGTTCCTGCCGTTCGCGACGTCGTCGGTGCGTGACTCGTCGAACGTCGACGAGGTGATCCGCAAGGTCGCGCGCCGCACCGGCGTCGAGCTGAAGGTGTTGTCCGGCAAGGAAGAAGCGCG
The DNA here is from genome assembly GCF_050936595.1 of Lentzea sp. CA-135723. NCBI lineage: Bacteria > Bacillati > Actinomycetota > Actinomycetes > Pseudonocardiales > Pseudonocardiaceae > Lentzea > Lentzea sp. CA-135723. The sequence goes on from NZ_JBNJMK010000002.1 coordinate 1,433,446, forward strand.
CCTGTCGTACCTGGCCGCGCGGCACTGGTTCGGCTTCGGCGCCGGGCCGATGGTCGTGCTGGACGTCGGCGGCGGCACCGTCGAGCTCGCCGCGGGCTCCGGCGCCGAACCCGAGCGCGCCCTCTCGTTGCCTTTGGGGGCAAGGACGTTGACCCGCGCCGGCCTCACCGTGGCGGACATGCGCGCGGAGGTGGCGGAGAGACTCTCGGCGGCGTTCGCCCCGAGTGGGAGCGCTCGCGCGATCGGGTGCTCGAAGGTCTTCGAACAGCTCGCCCGTCTCGCCGGCGCGCGCAGCGACACGTACGCGCCGCGCCAGTTGCGGTTGAAGGACCTGGAGAAGTGGATCCCGCGGCTCGCGAAGCTCTCGGTGCGCGAACGCGCGGCCCTGCCGGGGATCTCGCGCCACCGGGCCCAGCAGTCGCTGGCGGGCGCGGTGGTCGCGGAGGGTCTGATGAAGGTGTCCGGCCACGACGTCGTGGACATCTCGCCCTGGTCCACCAAGGAAGGCCTGCTGCTCTCGCTGGTGGAGCGCTCTCGCGCGCGCAGCTCGTCCGCTGCCTAGAGGGTTGTGGACAAGGGATTTTCCGCTGAGGACCGCTGCTCAGGCGCTGAGCGCGGTCACGGCGTCGTCGACGTCGTTGAACAGCGACAGCAACTGGTCGACCGCGGTCATCTCCAGCGGCCGCAACACGATTCTGCTGTCGCTGACGACAGCGAACCTGATGCCGAGCTCGTCCGCCTGCTGCTGGGTCTCGACCAGTGCGCGGATTCCCTCGGAACCGAAGAAGCGCACCTCCCGCAGGTCCACGACGAGTGCGGGCGGCTTGTGGTCAAGCAGTTCGGCGAGCCGGCTGGTCACCGGTGCGGACGACATCATGTCGATCTCGCCGGTGAGCGCGACGATCGGAATGGACTGGACGTAGGTGGTTCTCTGGCGAAGTTGGTTCATGAGGACTCCCGTCCGCACCGACCGTACGCGCCATCGGCGGACGACCACAACCTGAAGCCCTCCGGGTTCGTGCTGGTCGTTGTGTCAGACCAGGAGGAACGCCTTGGTCAGCAGCATGGCGGCCACCAGCAGGGCGAACAACAGGATGAGACCGATCACGACGCGGGTCGTGGTGTTCCTGGGTGGTTTCGGTTCGTGGTGCGACAGACCCGAGGTCTGCCCGGACTCCGGCGGTGTGTCACCCGGCGCCACGCCCCCTCCCGGCTCGAGTCCGGGAGTGCGTCGCGGGTCGGGATCGGGCGGTGTGGCGGTCATAGGGGTTCAGGTACCCCGTTTTCACGCTTCCAGCTGCGCCCAGACCACTTTTCCGTCGTTGCGCGGCGTGGTGCCCCACCGGGCGCTCAAGGCCTTCACGAGCTGCATGCCACGCCCGCGCGCGCTGGTCGGGTCCACGGGTCTGAGCTGAGGCAGCCGCGGCGACCCGTCGTGCACCTCCACGAGCATGCCGCCCCGCGTCCTGCTGACCGTCAACGTGATCGGGCCCTCACCGTGGTCGATGCCGTTGGAGACGAGCTCGGTCACCACGAGCTGGGCGTCGTCGGTCAGGTCGTCCCCGAGCTCCCACGAGGCGGCGGCTTCGCGCACCACCTGACGAGCGCGTGCGCACGAGCCGCCCTCGGCGGTCAGGGTCACGCGCACCTCTGCCAGTGGGTCGTTCAGCACAAGGCGCATCGTCGCACATCCGGTGGGTCGTTCGGATCTTTCAGCCCCCCGGTGGTCGCATGCCCGGACGTCGTGCTGCACGATTTGGGTCGCACGAAGTCGCACGAGTCGGGCGTGGCGGAAGGAACGGCGACGATGGAGCTCAACGTCGGCAGCGAGGTCCAGCGGGGATGGCGAGTGCTCGCCGTCGCCGGTGAGCTGGACATCGATACCGTGCCTGTGTTGTCCGCCCGGATGGACGCGGACGTGACCGGGTCGCACGCGGTGCTGGACCTGTCCGAGCTGGCGTTCATGGACTCGACCGGGCTGGCGCTGGTGCTGGACTGGCACCGGCGGCTGGCCGAGGGCGGTGGGCAGCTGCGGATCGCGGCCGCGCAGGGGCCGGTTCGGCGGTTGTTCGAGCTGGCCGACGTGGCCGAGGTGCTGAGTCTGCACGCTTCGGTGGATTCGGCGGTTCAGGAAGCCGTTGATTCCGCTCGGTGATTTGGTGCGGGCTGCGGGTTCCGTCCGGCCTTGACGAGCCGGGTCATTTCATCGCCGCTTCGCGTCGATGGAGATCGGGGCTTGACTTCGGGGCCCTTGCGAGGCGCTTGTCGGACCGGAAAGGCCGGGCTGAAAAGCGCCCGGCCGAGCCACTAGCGGTAGCACCTCGCACCCAAGCCAAGCCCCAATCTCTACGCGTGCGTGGCTGGGTTGCGTTGGCACGTCACCGATACCGCTGCCCGCGTGCGCTGGGTCAGGCCTCTCCTGAGACTCCCAGGTAGTAGGCGATCAGGCGGATGAGGTGTTCGGTGTCCACCGGCTTGGTCACGTAGTCGGTGGCGCCCGAGGCAAGCGACTTCTCGCGGTCGCCCTTCATCGCTTTCGCTGTCACGGCGATAACGGGGAGGTCGGCGTAGCGTTCCATTGCCCGGATTGCCGAGATGGTGGCGTTGCCGTCCAGTTCCGGCATCATGATGTCCATCAGAACAATGGCCACGTCGTCGTATTGTTCGAGGGCTCGGACGCCTGTTATGCCGTTGTCGGCGAAGATCGCTTCCAGGCCGTGCAGTTCGAGGACGCTGGTCAGGGCGAAGACGTTGCGCAGGTCGTCGTCGACCACGAGGACCTTTTCGCCGTGGAAGCGCATCGAGGTCGAGTTCGCGACCACCGGGGCCGGGGTGACGATCGGGGTGGGTTCGGGGAGGACCACGGCGTCGGAGATCACCTTGCCCAGGGGGAGGCAGAGGGTGAAGGTCGAGCCGATTCCCGGTTCCGAGCGGACTCGGAGCGCGCCGTTCAGGAGTTGGGCCAGTTCCCGGCTGATGGAGAGGCCCAGGCCCGTGCCGCCGTACTTGCGGCTCGTGGTGCCGTCCGCCTGTTGGAAGGCTTCGAAGATGACCGCGAGCTTTTCGGCCGGGATGCCGATTCCCGTGTCGTGCACGTCGAAGGCGACGGTGGAGGGGTCGTCCATCCGGACGTGCAGGCGGATGCCGCCGTCGTGGGTGAACTTCACCGCGTTGGAGAGCAGGTTCCTGAGGATCTGCTGAAGCCTGTGCTCGTCGGTGTGGAGGGTTTCGGGGACGTTCGGGTCCACGCGGACGGAGAACTCGAGGTTCTTCTCCGCCGTCAGCGGCAGGCAGAGCGTTTCGACGTAGCGGACCAGTTCGTCCAGGCGGACCGGGTCCTCGTGCAGGGTCATGTGGCCCGCCTCGACCTTGGTGAGGTCGAGGATGTCGTTGATCAGCTGCAGCAGGTCGGAGCCCGAGGAGTGGATGGTGCGGGCGAACTCGACCTGCTTGGCGTTGAGGTTGCCGTCCAGGTTGTCGGCCAGCAGCTTCGCGAGGATCAGCAGGGAGTTCAGGGGAGTGCGGAGCTCGTGGGACATGTTGGCCATGAACTCGGACTTGTACTTCGAGGCCGTCTGGAGCTGGCGGGCCCGGTCTTCCAGTTCCTCGGAGCCCGCGCGGAGCTCGGTGGTGAGGCGCTGGGACTCGACCAGGAGGGCGTCGGTCCTGGAGTTGGCCAGGAGCGTGTTCACGTTGACGCCGATGGCTTCCTTGAGCTGGTCCAGGAGGTCCAGGTGGACGTCGGAGAACTCGTTCAGGGACGCCAGCTCGATCACGCCCAGGGTCTCGCCCTGGAAGAGGACCGGGAGGATCACCAGGTTGACCGGGGCCGACTCGCCCAGTGCCGAGGAGACGGTCAGGTAGCCGCCGGGGACCTGTTCGACCAGGATGGTCTTCTTCTCCAGCGCCGACTGGCCCACCAGGGACTCGCCCATGGCCACGTGGGTGGTGCGGGCCGCGTCGAGGCGGAAGCCGTAGGTGGCGGTCAGCTCCAGGGTCTGCTTGGAGTCGTCCTCCTCGATCTGGAAGAACGCGCCGTGGTGGGCGCTGACCAGCGGGGTCAGCTCGCTCATGATCAGCGACGCCAGCGCCCGCAGGTCCCGGTGGCCCTGCATGAGACCGGACAACCGCGCGAGGTTGGTCTTGAGCCAGTACTGCTCGCGGTTCGCTCGGGTCGTTTCCTTCAAGTTCGCGATCATCTGGTTGACGTTGTCCTTGAGCTCCGCGAGCTCGCCGGACGCGTCCACGGTGATCTGGCGCGTCAGGTCGCCCGCCGTCACGGCGGTGGCGACGGCCGCGATGGCGCGGACCTGGGTGGTGAGGTTCGAGGCCAGCTGGTTGACGTTGTCGGTCAGCTTCGACCAGGTGCCCGCCACACCGTCCACTTCGGCCTGACCGCCGAGCTTGCCCTCCGTGCCGACCTCGCGGGCGACGCGCGTGACCTCGTCGGCGAACGACGAGAGCTGGTCGACCATCGTGTTGATGGTGGTCTTGAGCTCGAGGATCTCGCCGCGGGCCGAGACGTCGATCTTCTTCGTCAGATCGCCCTGGGCCACGGCGGTGGTCACCTGGGCGATGTTGCGGACCTGGTTGGTCAGGTTGTCCGCCATGAAGTTCACCGAGTCGGTGAGGTCCTTCCAGGTGCCCGCCACGCCGGAGACGCGCGCCTGGCCGCCCAGGATGCCCTCGGTGCCGACCTCGCGGGCGACACGGGTGACCTCGTCGCCGAACGCCCGCAGCGTGTCGACCATGCCGTTCAGGGTCTCGGCGAGGGTCGCGACCTCGCCCTTCGCCTCGACGGTGATCTTCTTCGAGAGGTCGCCGTTCGCGACGGCGGTGGCGACGGTCGCGATGTTGCGGACCTGGTCGGTCAGGTTGTCCGCCATCAGGTTGACGTTGTCGGTCAGGTCCTTCCACGTGCCGGCGACGCCCTGCACGCGGGCCTGACCGCCGAGGCGGCCGTCGGTGCCGACCTCGCGGGCCACGCGGGTGACCTCCTCGGCGAACGAGGAGAGCTGGTCCACCATCGTGTTCAAAGTGGACTTCAGTTCGAGGATCTCGCCGCGCGCGTCGACCGTGATCTTCTGCGAGAGGTCGCCGTTCGCGACGGCCGTGGCCACGTGGGCGATGTTGCGGACCTGGTTCGTCAGGTTGTTCGCCATGAAGTTGACGTTGTCCGTCAGGTCGCGCCACGTGCCCGCGACGCCCGGCACCGTCGCCTGACCGCCCAGCCGGCCCTCGGTGCCGACCTCGCGCGCCACACGCGTGGCCTCGTCGGCGAACGAGGAGAGCTGGTCGACCATCGTGTTGATGGTGGTCTTCAGTTCGAGGATCTCGCCGCGGGCGTCGATCGTGATCTTCTGGGTCAGGTCGCCGCGCGCGATCGCCGTGGTCACCGAGGCGATGTTGCGGACCTGGGTCGTCAGGTTGTTCGCCATGACGTTCACCGACTCGGTGAGGTCGCGCCACGTGCCCGCGACGCCAGGGACCTGCGCCTGACCGCCCAGGCGGCCGTCCGAACCGACCTCGCGGGCGACACGGGTGACCTCGTCGCCGAACGACGACAGCTGGTCGACCATCGTGTTGATCGTGGTCTTGAGCTCGAGGATCTCGCCACGCGCGTCGACGGTGATCTTCTGGGTCAGGTCGCCCAACGCGACAGCGGTCGTGACCTGCGCGATGTTGCGGACCTGGGTCGTCAGGTTGTCCGCCATGAAGTTCACGTTGTCGGTCAGGTCGCGCCAGGTGCCGGCGACGCCGGGGACCTTCGCCTGGCCACCGAGCTTGCCGTCCGTGCCGACCTCGCGGGCGACGCGCGTGACCTCGTCCGCGAACGACGACAGCTGGTCGACCATCGTGTTCAGCGTGTTCTTCAGCTCCAGCATCTCGCCGGAGACGTCCACCGTGATCTTCTGCGTCAGGTCGCCGTTCGCGACGGCGGTGGCGACGTGGGCGATGTTGCGGACCTGGTTGGTCAGGTTGTTCGCCATCGAGTTCACGTTGTCGGTCAGGTCGCGCCACGTTCCGGCGACGCCGGGGACCTTCGCCTGACCGCCCAGCTGGCCCTCGGTGCCGACCTCGCGGGCGACGCGCGTGACCTCGTCGGCGAACGACGACAGCTGGTCGACCAGGCCGTTCACCGTCGAGCCGAGCGTCGCGAACTCACCGCGCAGCGTCTGGTCCGACATGCGCTTGGTCAGGTCGCCCTCGGCCACGGCGGCGAGCACGCGGCTCAGCTCCGTGGTCGGCCGCATCAGGTCCTCGACCAGGCCGTTCACCGAGTCGGCGATCAGCGACCAGCCCCCGGCGGTGCCCGCGGGCGCCACCCGTTCGGTCAGCCTGCCCTCCTGGCCCACCGCCTGGCGGACCCGGCCCAGCTCACCGGCGAGCCACTGGTTGCGCTCCGCGATCTCGTTGAACACGTCGGCGAGCGCGGACACGGGCCCGTTCCCCGGCACGACGAGCCTGCGCCGGAAGTTGCCGTCACGCAGGTCTCTCATGGCGGAGAGAACCCGTTCGAGGGTCGCGTCCGTCTCTTCGTTGGCCGTGGTCACTCCAAGCCTCCGTGCCTCGGTGGTCGCAGCCAAGCCTGCCACGTTAGGTTGGGAGCGAGGTAACTTGATGCCGCGATGCACGCCAACTACCCGCAGGAGGCCGTGATGATTCGGCCGCTTGCGCTGGACGAGAGCGGATGAGCAGCGTCGTGGGCATCGACCTGGACGGCTGGCAGCGCCTGGTGGACGGGCTGCGCGAAGCCGTTTTCGTCGTGGACCCGGCAGGCGTGGTGCGCGTGCGCAACGCCGCGGCCGCGGACCGGTTCCCCCGTCTCGGCGTCGGCGGGCAGTTCGACGTGCACGTCGCCGGCCGTCAGCACGACCTGGGCGAGGGCTGGAGTGCCTGGTACTTCGCGGATGCCACGCTCGACCACGCGCACCTGAGACTCGCCGGCGGTACATCGCGGGAACTCACGCTGAAGACGATCGTGCAGCTCGCGGCCGAGTTGCTGGGCGAGCACTGCGTGGCTGTGGTGCCCGCCACACGTGACCGCCTGGAGTGGTGGCGGTGCGGCGGCGGCGAGCCGACCGTCGCCAGGACGCCCAGACGGGCCTCCGAGCTGACCGAGGTGCTGACCGGTACGTCCACCCTGACCAGGATCACCTCATTGGGTGAGGGCAGCTGGGGCGTGCCGGACGACTTCGGGCGCGCGCTGGCCGTGCCGCTGGGTGTCGGCGGCGCGCTCGTGGTGCTGCGAAAGGGTGATTTCACTCCCAACGACGTGGAACGCGTGCGGCTGTTCGGCAAGCACGCGGCCGTGGCGCTGGAGTCGTCGTCGAAGCTGACCGAGCAGCAACGCACGATCGAGGTGCTGAGGTCGGCCCTGCTGCCGTTGCCACTGCCCGAGGTGCGCGGTGTGACGCTCGCCTCGGTGTTCATCCCGGCACACCAGCGGGCGCTGGTCGGCGGCGACTTCTACGACGTGCACCCGCGCACGGACGGCTCGGCGACGTTCGTGCTGGGCGACGTCTGCGGCCACGGCCTGGAGGCCGCGGTCCACAGTGGACGTGTGCGGCAGTCCCTGCAGGCGCTCTCCCTCGTCGAGACGAACCCGGTCCGGCTGCTGCACCTGCTCAACACCTCGTTGCGGGCCACCGGCTCGAAGCTCTTCACCACCCTCGTCGTCGGCGAGCTCGTGCCGCTCGCGAACGGGGGAGTGCGGCTGTCGCTCGCGAGCGGCGGGCACCCGGCGCCGTTGATCCTGCGGGCGGACGGCAGCGTGCACGAGGTGAGCGCGACCGGCGCGATCGTCGGCATCCTCGCCGACGTCCGGTTCTCCGGCGAGCAGGTGACGCTGAACCCCGGCGACACGCTGGTCCTCTACTCCGACGGCTTCACCGAGGCCCGCGCGCACACGGATCGCACGGAGTTGTTTGGGGAGCAGCGCCTGCGGGAAGTGTTGAAGGAATGCAAGGGCCTCTCGGCGGAGGAAACAGCACGGCACTGCGAGCGGGCAGTGCTCAAGTGGCTTGATCGCGACGATCACGACGACTTGGCACTGCTCGCCGTGCAGGCCCAGTAACTGCAATCTGCTGGCGATAAGCCGTGTGAGTGAAAGAACCGGGACAAGGGTTCACTGTCCGTTCGTTTGCCACGACAGATTCACGAGTTGTGATCTGCGCATGTCCCACTCTCACGATCACTCGCACGGTGATCACGCGCACCACCACCACGAGGTCGAGCCCGTCGAAGGCAGCTGGCTCGACCCCGAGGACGACCGCCCGTCGTCGGTCGAACGCCGCAAGTTCCTGGCAGGCCTGGGCATCGCGGCCGGCGCCGTCGGCGCGGTCGGTGTCGCCGCCGCGGCCGGTGCGGGCACCGCCGAGGCGCACGAGCCCGTCAACCCGTGGGGCGGCGGCGACCGCTGGTACGCCGGCGACCACCACATCCACACCCAGTACTCCGACGACGGCCAGTACACGATCGCGCAGCAGGTCAAGAAGGCGCACGAGTTCGGCCTCGACTGGGTCGTCATCACCGACCACGGTGGCCCCGCGCACCAGAAGTTCTCGATCGACCAGGTCACGCCCGACATCGAGAAGGTCCGCCGCTCGCAGCGCGACGTGCTCGTGTACCAGGGCCTCGAGTGGAACATCCCCGGCGCGGAGCACGCCACCGTGTTCCTGCCGCCCGGCAAGCACACCGTCGACATCCTCAAGGCCTTCGAGTTCGCCTACGACGGCCGCATCGCGAGCAACGCCGAACCGCTGGCGCTGGCCGCCCTGCGGTACCTGGAGGCGCAGGTCCTCTCCGGACGGACCGAGATCGCGCTGATGTTCGCGAACCACCCGTCCCGGCGCGGCGTCGACAGCCCGCACGAGCTGCGCGGCTGGCGCGACGCGGCCCCCGGCGTCGCGGTCGGCATGGAGGGCGCGCCCGGCCACCAGGCCGCCGGCATCCCGAAGTCCGCGGGCGGCCCCGGTCGTGCGCGCGGCTACTACGACACGGCCACCCCGAGCGCCGAGGCGTTCCCGGGCTATCCGCCGGAGTCCTACCGCACGCACGGCGGCTTCGACTGGATGACCGCCAAGGTCGGCGGCATGTGGGACGCGCTGCTCGCCGAGGGCAGGCCGTGGTGGATCACCGCGAACTCCGACGTGCACCAGGTCTTCAACGACACCTTCACCCAGGGCAAGCAGGACTACGCCACCACGGGCTCGAAGGGCGCGCCGATCGACTCCGGCGTCAAGCAGACCGGCTACGGCGACTTCTTCCCCGGCCAGTACGGCGCGAACATCGTCGGCGCCCGGTCGAAGTCCTATGTGGACATCATGCGCGCCATGCAGGCGGGCAAGCTGCTGACCGTGCACGGCCGCCTGATCGATGGCCTGGAGCTGCGCGTCCGGTCGCGCGACGACCTGCGCGGCGTGACGCTGGGCGGGCGGACGTTCGTGCGCCGCGGCGGCGACGTCGAGATCACCATCGAGATCGACCGCGCGTCCGGCCCGAACTTCTCCGGCGCCAAGCCCGTGCTGGCCAAGGTCGACCTGATCTCCGGCCCGGTCACCGGTCCGTCGATCGACCGCGACGCGTTCCTCGCGCCCGAGACGGTGGTCGCGAAGACGTTCGAGGTGCCGCGCACCGGCAAGATCCGCTTCACCCACACGTTCAAGAACGTCGACCGCGCGTTCTACCTGCGGCTGCGGGGCAGCGACGGCAAGCGGCTCACCTCGTCCGGTGACCCGATGATCGACGAGCTCGCGAACTCCGACCCGTGGCAGGACCTCTGGTTCTACGCCAACCCGGTGTTCGTCGACGTGATCTAGTACGGGAGATCCACACAGGACTAGGTTGGGCTCGTGTCCATGAAGCGCGAGCCCGACCGCCTGGTCCTCTTCACCGACGCCGTGGTCGCCATCGCGATCACGCTGCTGGTGCTGCCGCTGGTGGAGATCACCTCGGAACCCGGCGAGGGGCCGCCGATCGAGCTGGTCTCGCACCACTGGCCGCAGATCTTCAGCTTCCTGCTGAGCTTCGCGGTGATCGCGCAGCTGTGGTTCACGCACCACAAGCTGTTCGAGAACGTCCGCGAGTACACGACGCCGCTCGTGGTGCTGAACATGGCCTGGGTGCTGACGATCGTGGTGCTGCCGTTCCCGACGGAGCTGGTCGGGACCTACAGCGACGACACGTTCGTGAAGCTGTTCTACGTCGGCACGGTCCTCGCGAGCAGCGTGCTGCTGACCGCGATGACGTTGCTGGTGCACGGGAGTCCCCGGATCGGGCGGGACGTCGCCGGGTTGTCGCGGCCCGTGGTGCTCAGGGCGATCCTGCCGGCCGTGCTGTTGCTGCTGGCGTTCGTGCTGGTGCCGTTCATCAGCTACTACAGCATGCTGTTGTTGTTGCTCAGCCCGTTGGCGCAGCGGATCCGATGACCGACAGGAGCTGGAGCTTCTCGTAGCTCTCGGTACCGGGCGTCGCCGTGTAGACCAGCAGGAAGTGGTGCTGGTCGGGGTCGAGCAACGTCTGGCACTGCAGTTCCAGCGCGCCGATGCTCGGGTGGACGTAGCGCTTCACCTCGCGCGGGCGCAGGCCGATCTCCTGCCGGCCCCAGACGGTCCGGAACTCCTCGCTGCGGGCGAGCAGCAGGTCGGCGTAGTGCTGCGCGCGGGAGCCGGAGCCGTGCCGGGTGAGCGCCTCGCGCAGGCCGGAGGCGAACATGCGGCCCAGGAAGTCGTGGTCCTCCGGCGCGTAGAGCGAGCGGGACGACGGGTCGGCGAACCAGCGGTAGCCGAGGCTGCGGTCCGGGCCGGTGTAGCGCGACGCGTCCCCGGTCAGTGCGACGCCCAGCGGGGTCTGCCGCAGCGTTTCACCCAGTTCGGTGACGATCTCGGCCGGGGTGTCCTGCAGGCGGTCGAAGATCCGGGCGAGGCCGGGACCGACGTGCTCGCTCGGCACGCCGCGCGGCGGCGGGATGTGGTCGGCCAGCCGGAACAGGTGGTCGCGTTCGTCCAGCGACAGGTGCAGGCCCTGGGCGATGGCCGCGATCATCTGCGGCGACGGGTGCGGGCCGCGTTCCTGCTCCAGGCGCGCGTAGTAGTCCGCCGACATGTTGCAGCGGGCGGCGACCTCCTCGCGGCGCAACCCGCTGGTCCGGCGCCGGGGTCCGCGCGGCAGTCCGATGTCCTCCGGCTGCAACGCCTCCCTGCGGCTGCGCAGGAACGCGGCCAGGCCTGCTCGGTCGATCACGGCGTCACTCCTCTCGTCAAGCACAGTTCTAACTCGCGCGCCCGGCCGCAGCCACGGATCGTCAGGTCCTGGATCCGCTCCGGCGGGTCCGGCCACTGTGGAGGACACCACGACGAGCAGGGGAGAGCACGATGAACGGGTTGACCGGCAAGCGGGTCGTCATCACCGGCGGCAGCGACGGCGTCGGACTGGGCCTCGCGGGGCACTTCGCGGCGGCGGGGGCCGAGGTCGTGCTGCCGGTCCGCAACCAGCGCAAGGGGGAGGCGGCGCTCGCCTCGATCCGGCGGAAGACCCCGGACGCCGACGTGTCGCTGCGCTCGCTCGACCTGTCGTCGATGCGGTCGGTCAACGCGCTGGCGGAGACGTTGCTCGAAGAGGGCACCCCGGTGCACGTGCTGGTCAACAACGCGGGCGTGATGACCCCGCCGGACCGGCAGACCACCGAGGACGGCTTCGAGCTCCAGTTCGGCACCAACCACCTGGGCCACTTCGCCCTCGTGACGCGCCTGCTGCCGTTGCTCAGGGGCGGCCGGGTCGTCTCGCAGATCAGCATCGCGGCCAACCAGGGCGCGATCAACTGGGACGACCTCAACTGGGAGCGCTCCTACGACGGCGGCAAGGCGTACAGCCAGTCGAAGATCGCGTTCGGCCTGTTCGGGCTGGAGCTGGCGCAGCGCAGCGAGGCTCAGGGCTGGGGGATCACGAGCGTGCTGGCGCACCCCGGCGTCGCGCCGACGAACCTGCTCGCCGCGCGGCCCGAGATCGGGCGGTCGAGCGACACCCTCGGCGTGCGGCTGATCCGGGTCGCGTCCAGGATCGGTGTGCTCGGCACCGTCGAGTCGGCCCAGCTCCCGGCCCTGCTCGCGGCGACGACCCCGGACCCCGCGCCGTTCTACGGACCGCGCCGCTTCGGCCACCTGAGCGGTCCGCCGGCCACGCAGAAGCTCTACAGCCGCCTGACCAGCGCCGACGAGGCGCGCCGGGTGTGGGAGGTGTCCGAGGAGCTCGTCAGCGGACTCCGTGCGGGCGGAACTGGACGCTGATCCGGGGCCCGACGACCTTCGACGTCTTCGGGATGGCGTGCTCCCACGTGCGCTGGCACGAGCCGCCCATCACCAGCAGGTCGCCGTGCCCCAGCGCGTACCGGTGCGTCTCCCCGCCCCCGCGCGGCCGCAGCAGCAGGGCGCGGGGCGTGCCGACGGACAGGATCGCGACCATCGTGTCCTCGGTCTGCCCGCGGCCGATCGTGTCGCCGTGCCACGCCACGCTGTCCTTGCCGTCGCGGTAGTAGCAGAGCCCCGCGGTCGTGAACGGCTCGTTCAGCTCGGCCAGGTAGTGCCTGCTCAGCTGGTCGCGGGCGGTCGTCAGCACCTCGAACGGCAGCGCGCCGTCGTAGAAGCACAGCAGGCGCGGCACGTCGACCACCGAGTCGTACATCTGGCGGCGTTCGGCCCGCCACGGCACCTCGCCGGCCAGCTGGTCGAACACCGCGTCGGCCCCGGTGAGCCAGCCAGGCTGCACGTCGATCCACGCGCCGTGGGCCAGTTCGGTGCGGCGCGGGGCGAGCGGGGCCAGCTCCGGCTCCGCCTCCAGGTCGAAGAGGGATCCCTGGCGCATGGACGGCAGCATAATCGAACACGTGTTCTAGGGCCAACGACGTCCGTCAGGTGACGCGGAAGACCGGCCAGCCGATCTCGGTGCGCCACGCGGCGGGATCGGGCGAGTCGCGGTGGCCGACGAGGTAGACCTCCCGCACCGGCCCGGCCACCGACATCGCGTTCTCCACCACCCAGGTCCCGAGCTCGCCGTAGGTGACCTCGACGCCGTCGTGCTCGCCCGCGTGGGTGGTGACGGCCAGTTCCACGGCCGGGAGGACCACGGGGTGCACGCGTCCGGTGCGAGGTGGCGTGTCGGTCGGCAGGTAGAGCAGCGCGTGCCCGCGCTCCTGTTCGAACAGGGCGTTGTCGTAGCAGCCGCCCGGCGGTCCGGTCGCGGTGTCGCCGACGGCCGCCTCCAGCTCGGCGATCGCGCCCGCGTACCAGGTCTCGACGTCGCCGGCGTCGACGACGGCCTCCACCGCCGCGACCGTCCTGGCGGGTTCCGCGCGCAGCTCGACCACGATCGGCGCGGGGTCGGGCCGGAGCAGGCGCCGCAGCGACACGACGGCGGCGCGCGTGCGGTCGAGCACGGCCTCGAGGCGTTGCAGGTGGTCCGCGACCAGGGCCGCCCGGACGTCGGGGTCGGGGGTCCGCAGGATGCGCCGCACGTCGCTCAGGGGGACGTCGAGCTCGCGGAGCCGGTGGATGACCTGTGCGGCCGGGATCTGGTCGAGGGCGTAGTAGCGGTACCCGGTGGCCTCGTCCACCACGGCGGGTTCCAGCAACGACGCCTCGTGGTAGCGACGCAGGGTCCGCACGCTCAGGTGGGTCAGCCGCGAGAACTCCCCGATGGTCAGCACCCGTCCATTCTGGACTCTCCCCCTGGGAGAGAGTCCACGGCTTGACCCTCCCGCGCCGCGAAGCCGCACGGTGGGCTCATGACACAGCACACCGACCTGATCCCGGCCACCGTCCGCGAGTTCCTCGCCGCCCACGTCGTCCACGACGCCGACACCGCCTCGTCCTTCCTCGCCGAGGACGCGGTGGTCGTCGACCAGGGCGAGACCTTCCTCGGCCGGGAGGAGGTCCACGCGTTCCTGCGGGACGCCGGTTCCGAGTTCGAGTACACGACCGAGCAGATCGGCGCGCACCGCGTGGACGACACCCACTGGGTGGTGACCGTGCGGCTCGAGGGCACCTTCCCCGGTGGCGTCGCCGAGCTCGACTACCGGTTCGCGTTGCGGGACGACCTCATCGCCGAGCTCGTGATCGCCAACCACCCGGCCTGACCCGCCGATCGTCAACGGAGAGAGAAATGTTCAGTTCGGATCGCGATCGCCTCGACGGTCGCAGGGCACTGGTCACGGGCGGCTCGAAGGGCTCTGGCAAGGCCGTCGCGGCGAGGCTGCGGGAGATGGGCGCCGACGTGTTCGTGACGGCGCGCACGATGCCGGACGGGTACGAGCACCCCGACCGGTTCATCGAAGCGGACACGACGACGGCCGAGGGCACCGGCGCGGTGGCGGCGCGCATCGCCGAGGCCGGTGGTCCGCTCGACATCCTGGTGCACGTCGTCGGGGGTTCGTCGACGCCGGCCGGTGGGTTCGCGGTCGTCACCGACGACCAGTGGCTCACCGAGCTGAACCTCAACTTCCTCGGGGCGGTGCGGCTGGACCGGGCCCTGCTCCCGGCGATGATCGAGTCCGGGACGGGCGTGGTGCTGCACTTCACCTCGATCCAGCGCGAACTGCCCCTGCACGACGCGACCCTGGCGTACGCGGCGGCGAAGGCCGCGCTGCGCACGTACAGCAAGGGCCTCGCCAACGAGCTCGCGCCGCGCGGCGTGCGGGTCAACGCGATCAGCCCCGGCGGGATCGAGACCGAGGCCTACGAACGATTCGTGGACCGGCTCGCCGAGGGCGGCGGCATCACGCGTGAGGCGGCGAAGCAGACCGTCTACGACTCCCTGGGAGGAGTGCCGCTGGGACGGTTCGCGCACACCGAGGAGATCGCGGACCTCGTCGGGTTCCTGGTCTCGGACCGGGCTTCGGCGATCGTGGGCGCCGAGTACGTGATCGACGGCGGGACCGTCCCGACCGTCTGAGCCGGCGACGGCTAGGGCTTCAGCACGGCCCACACCGCGTCCGCCACGACCTCGCGCGCCTGCGCGAGGTCGAACACGCCGAGCAGGAACCGGCGCACCGACTCGTGCGCCGGGCCCATCGCCACCGGCTCCAGCGCCCACGGCGGCACCGCGCGCAGGTCGCCCGCCGCCATCCGGTCGAGGAACCAGGCGAGGACCGGCGCGAACTCCGCCGTCTTGGCCACCGGGTCGGCGTGGTCGGGGGCGGCGTAGAGGAACCGGGCTCGGCTCGGGTTCGCGATGACCCAGTCGAGGTAGCTCACCGTCAGGCCGCGCACGCCCGCCTCGGCCGCCGGTGCCCGCAACGCGGGCAGCATCGCGGCGACGCACCGGCTGTAGCTGTCGGCGTAGAGCTGGGCGAAGACGCCCGCGCGGCTGCCGAAGTGGTGGTAGATGCTGCCGTTCGACATGCCGGAGCGCTCGGTCAGGGCCGCGATCGTGACGGCGTCCAGGCCGCCTTCCTCGACGAGCCGGAGCGCCGCGGCGAGGAGAGGCTGTCGTCGGTCGGACACGAGCGTTAGAGTACCGCTCTGGAGCGACGCTCTAGACGAAGGTGGAGAGCAATGGCGCTGTCGATACCCGGCCTGCTGCGCGACCGCGCGGCCCGCACGCCCGACGCCGAGGCGATGCGCTATCGCGGTGACGGCGGCTGGGTCTCGCTGACCTGGGCGCAGCTGCAGGACCGGGTCGCGGCCGAGGCGTTCGGGCTCGTGGACGCCGGACTGCGCAAGGGCGACCGCGTGGCGTTGATGGGCAGGACGAGCATCGAGTGGATCGTCACCGACCTCGCCGTGCTCGCCGCCGGCGGTGCCACCACGACGATCTACCCGAACAGCACCGCGGCCGAGGTCGCGCACATCGTCGGCGACTCCGGCAGCCGGATCGTGGTGGTGGAGACCGACGAGCACGCCGCGTCGATGCCGGACGGCGTCGAGGTGCTGCGGTTCGGGGCGGTGCCGCGCGGCGAGGGCGACTACGCCGCGTTGATCGACGTGCTCGCGCCGGACGACCTCGCGACGTTGATCTACACCTCCGGCACGACCGGTACGCCCAAGGGCGTCGAGCTCACCCACGAGAACTGGTTGACGACGGCGGAGGCCATCGCGTCGCTGGGCATCCTGCGGCCGGACGACCTGCACTTCCTGTGGCTGCCGCTGTCCCACGCGTTCGGCAAGGTGCTGACCATGGCGATGATCGCCGCGGGCGTGCCGACGGCGGTGGACGGCAGCGTCGAGCGGATCGTCGACAACCTGGGCGAGCTGCGGCCGTCGATCGTGGCCGCCGCGCCGCGCATCTTCGAGAAGATCCACGGCCGGATCGTCGCCGGGGCGCGGGAGAAGGGCGGCGCCACCGAGAAGATCTTCCGGTGGGCCGACCGCGAGCACGGCCCCGCGACGCGCTGGCTCGCGGATCGCCTGGTGTACCGCAAGCTGCGCGACCGCGTGGGCGGCCGGATCCGCTACTTCGTGTCCGGCTCCGCGCCGCTCGCGCAGGAGATCGCCGAGTTCTTCGACCGCGCCGGCATCACGATCCTGGAGGGCTACGGGCTCACCGAGTCGTCCGCCGCGACGTTCTTCAACCGGCCGGGCATGATCAAGATCGGCACCGTGGGCCCGCCCATCCCCGGCATGGACGTCAAGATCGCCGACGACGGCGAGGTGCTGCTGCACGGCCCCGGCGTCATGCGCGGCTACCACAACCGGCCGGACGCGACGGCCGAGTCGCTGGTCGACGGCTGGCTGCACACCGGTGACATCGGCGAGCTCGACGAGGCGGGCCGGCTGAAGATCACCGACCGCAAGAAGGAGCTGATCAAGACCTCCGGCGGCAAGTACGTGGCGCCGGCCAGGATCGAGAGCATGATCAACGCCGCGTCGCCGTACATCAGCAACGTGATCGTGCACGGCGACCGCCGCAAGTACTGCGTGGCGCTGGTGACGCTCGACCCCGACACCGCTTCGGGTCTCACCAACGCCGAGGAAGAGGTCGGCAACGCGATCAAGACCGTCAACGCGCAGCTCGCGCGGCACGAGACGATCAAGCGGTTCGCCGTGCTGGAGCACGACTTCAGCGTCGAGGACGGGCTGCTGACCGCGTCGCTCAAGCCGCGCCGCCGGGAGATCGAGAAGCGCTACGCCGACGTGCTCGACGGCCTTTACTGAGCGAACTGCGCCGAGCGAACCGCCCACCGGCGGAAGTGGTGGGCGGTTCGCGAGGACCTTCGATCAGCGGCGGCCGCGCGGTTCGTCGTCGCGCTCGACCTCGACGCGCTCCTTGCGGACCTCGCCCTTGACCTCGCGCTGCTCGGTGACGGCGTTCTTCTCCAGCCGGACCCGTTCGGTGGCCTCGGTGCGCTTCTGCACCACCGGTTCCTCGCGGTGCAGCGTGACCTCGGCCGACTCGTCGGTGAAGGCCTTGCCGGCGTTGCCCTTCGCGGGCTCGCGGACGACCCGGACCTCCTCGTGCGTCACCGGCACGGTGATGTTGCGCTGCTCGGTGACCGTGTGCTTGACGAGCCGCACCCGGCCCGTCTCGACGCTGCGGGTGCCGACGTCGAGCTTCTCCTCGGAGAGCGTGACCTCGGCGCCCTCGTCGTCGCGCATGCCGGCGTCGGTTCGCTTGCCGGCGCGCTCGTCGTCCTGCATGGCGGCCCGCTTGCGGTCCTGGCGGCCGTCGAGCCGGTCGTGCTCGCCGGTCTTGGCCTGCGGGATCATCCCGTAGTGCCGGTAGAGCGCGTCCTGCTCCTCGTCGGACATGTGGTCGTCCGAGGTGTGCACGCTCGGCGCGTCCTTCACCTGCTGCTTGGAGACGGGAACGGTGATGCCGCCGCCCGCCACCTCGCCCTGCTGGATCGGGACGAAGCTCTCCTTCATGCCGAACAGTCCGGTGTGGACCTCGGCCCACATCGGCCTGCCGGTGCCGTCCTCGAGCCAGACCCGCTTGACCGACCCGATCTTCTCGCCGTGGTTGTCGATCACGTCGCAGTCGTACAGAGCTTCAACGTGCTTCTGGTCGATCATCGGGCTGTCCCTCCGCGTTGGTTGTCTGGCCTGCCACCGCGAAGTACCCGCCCATCGGCGTCCAACCGCGGGTGCCCTACGACCGGGTGACCGTGCCCGCCTGGCGATTCAGTCGACCGGGTGAGGTCACCACGGGATGTCACCGCCGTCGTCGAAGAAACCGCCGCGCGGGCCGTCGCCGGGCAGCGTGGCCAGCCTGACCGCGATCGCGGCGCCCTGTTCGGGAGTGCGGTCCGAGGCGTGGCCGGTGAAGTCGGTGGCGACGTAGCCGGGGCAGCAGGCGTTGATGATGACGTTCGTGTCGGCCAACGCCCGTGCGTACTGCACGGTGAGGCTGTTGAGCATCGACTTCGACGGCGCGTAGGCGGCCATGATCGGGCCGGTGCGCAACGCGAGCGAACCCATGTTGCTCGACACGTTCACGATGCGCGGTGCTTCGGCCTTGCGCAGCAACGGAAGCACCGCGTTCGTGACGCGGACGACCCCGAACACGTTGGTGTCGAGGACGGTCCGGACGACGCCGAGGTCGAGCGTCGTCGGGTCCTGGGGGAACGGGCCGCCGATGCCCGCGTTGTTGACGAGCACGTCGAGGCGGTCGAGCGCCTGCGCGGCCGTGCGCACGCTGTCGTCGGAGGTGACGTCCAGTGCGACGCCGAACGCGTCGATCCCCTTGGCGCGAAGGCGTTCGACGGCCTCCTCGCGGCGCACGTCGTCGCGGGCGCCCACCGCGACGCGGAAGCCGAGCGTGCCGAGCCCCTCGGCGATGGCGAAGCCGATTCCCTTGTTCGCGCCGGTGACCAGCGCGGTCTTCATGTCGTTCACGCGATCCATGCTCGGCTCGGTCCGCGCCGTCTGTCCAAGATCGATTCAGTAAGCCCTGATACCTCACGGGTATTAGGGTCGGGCTCGTGGACCTGGAGACCCGCGAACTGCGGTACTTCGTCGTGCTGGCGGAGGAGCTGCACTTCGGGCGCGCGGCGGCGCGGCTCGGCATCGCGCAACCGCCGTTGTCGCGGGCGATCACCCAGCTGGAACGGCGGCTGGGCGTCCGGCTGCTCGACCGCGACCGCAGGGGCGCGGCGCTCACCGACGCCGGGCGGGTCCTGCTGCGGGAGGCCAGAACGGCGCTCGACGCGGTGGAGGCCGCGGTCGAACGCACGCGCCGCGCGGGGGATCCGGACCGGCCGTTGGTGCTCGTGACGAAGGCGGGGGCGTCGCACGACCTGCTGCGGGCGTTGCTCGACGCCGTGGAGGTGCCGGTCGAGGTGCTGCTGTGCGAGGTGGGGGAGCAGGCGCACCGGCTGCGCGACGGGCAGGCCGACGTCGCGATCATGCACCGGCCGTACGACGACCTCGCCGGGTTCGACACCGAGGACCTGCACGTCGAGGGGCAGGTCGCGATCGTGCCGGCCGCCCACCCGCTCGCGTCGCGGGAGAGCGTCACCCTGGCCGAGGTCAGCGACGTGCCGGGCCTGCCGATCGCCCGCTGGCCCCGTCTCGACGGCACCTACCCGGACGGCCCGGGGCCCGAGGTGCGCACGCAGTCGCAGCTCGCCCAGCTCGTGGCGCTCGGCCTGACCCTGCTCGTCATCCCCGCGTCCAGCCGGGCGTGGCAGTGGCCGGAGCACGTCGCGGTGCCGGTGACCGACGCCCCGGACGTGACGACGCTGCTGGCCTGGCCGCCAGGAGCGCCCGTGAGCGCTGTGGTCCTGGCGGCCAGAAACCTAGTCGCAGACCGCTCCGCGTGAGGCCGAGCCGACGAGCTTGGCGTACTTGGCGAGCACGCCGCGTTCGTAGCGGGGAGGCAGCGGGGCCCAGCCGTCCTTGCGGCTCTCCAGGTCGGCTTCGACGTCGAGCGTGCCCTCGGCGACGTTCAGCGTGATCCGGTCGCCGTCGCGCACGAACGCGATCGGCCCGCCGTCCACCGCCTCCGGTGCCACGTGCCCGACGCAGAGTCCCGTGGTGCCGCCGGAGAACCGGCCGTCGGTGAGCAGCAGGACGTCCTTGCCGAGGCCCGCGCCCTTGATCGCGGCGGTGATCGCGAGCATCTCGCGCATGCCCGGCCCGCCCTTGGGACCCTCGTACCGGATGACCACGACGTCGCCCGCGGTGATCGTGCCGTCCTCGAGGGCGTCCATCGCGGCGCGCTCGCGGTCGAACACCCGCGCGGTGCCGGTGAAGACGTCCGAGTCGAAGCCCGCGGACTTGACCACGGCACCCTCCGGGGCGAGCGAGCCCTTGAGGATCGTGATGCCGCCGGTGTGGTGGATGGGCTTGTCCAGCGCCCGCAGCACCAGGCCGTCCGGGTCGGGCGGGGCGATGTCGGCGAGGTTCTCGGCGACCGTGCGGCCGGTGACCGTGAGGCAGTCGCCGTGCAGCAGACCGGCGTCCAGCAACGCCTTCATCACCACGGGCACGCCGCCGATGCGGTCGACGTCGGTCATCACGTGCCGCCCGAACGGCTTCACGTCGGCGAGGTGCGGCACGCGCGCGCCGATGCGGCTGAAGTCGTCGAGGGACAGCTCCACGCCGGCCTCGTGCGCGATGGCGAGCAGGTGCAGCACGGCGTTGGTCGAGCCGCCGAACGCCATGACGACGGCGATGGCGTTCTCGAACGCCTCGCGCGTCATGATCTGCCGGGCGGTGATGCCCCTGCGCAGCATCTCGACGACGGCCTGGCCGGACCTCCGCGCGAACCCGTCGCGGCGGCGGTCGGTGGCCGGGGGAGCGGCGCTGCCGGGCAGCGACATGCCGAGCGCCTCGGCCGCGCTGGCCATGGTGTTCGCCGTGTACATGCCGCCGCACGCGCCCTCACCGGGGCAGATCGCGCGTTCGATCAGGTCGACGTCCTCGCGGCTCATCAGCCCCCGCGCGCACGCGCCGACGGCCTCGAACGCGTCGATGATCGTGACTTCCTTCTCGGTGCCGTCGGTCAGCGTGACCCGGCCCGGCAGGATCGACCCGGCGTAGAGGAACACGCTGGCGAGGTCGAGCCGCGCGGCCGCCATCAGCATGCCGGGCAACGACTTGTCGCAGCCCGCGAGCAGCACCGAGCCGTCCAGCCGCTCGGCCATCATCACGGTCTCGACGCTGTCGGCGATCACCTCGCGCGAGACCAGCGAGAAGTGCATCCCCTCGTGGCCCATCGAGATGCCGTCCGACACCGAGATCGTGCCGAACTCCAGCGGGTACCCGCCGGCCGCGTGCACGCCGTCCTTCGACGCCTTCGCGAGCCGGTCGAGCGGCAGGTTGCACGGGGTGATCTCGTTCCACGACGAGGCGACGCCGATCTGCGGCTTCTCCCAGTCCTCGTCGCCCATGCCGACGGCCCGGAGCATGCCGCGCGCGGCGGTGCGCTCCAGGCCGTCGGTCACGTCGCGGCTGCGTGGCTTCACGTCCGGTGTCTCGGTCATGAGCGCACGCTAGCGCCTAGGCGGGGTTGGCCGCGTGAGTCAGCGTCTCCCACGCGATGAAGAGGTTGTCGGTCGCGTGTGGACGGTTCGACTCGGTGTAGATCTTCGTGTTCGCCATCGCGATGCCCATCCGGGTGTTCAGCGCGTTGTAGCTGACCTCCGGCGTGGGCCCGAGCTCACGGCTCAGCCTGCCGCCGCACAGCCAGGACGGCATGGGCTCGCCGTTCTGGTACTTCGTGTGCAGGCCCCACGCGTGCCGCATGCGGTCCTTGATCTCGCCCCAGATGTCCTGGCCCTGGATGCGCGCGGTCTCGGCGAGGTGCGAGGCCGCGGACAGCCCGTAGGCCGTGTGGGCGAAGTCGCGGCAGGTCTCCTGGGTGAGCCCGTCGACGAACGTGGACTGGTCGTGCCAGTACGAGATGATCTCCGACCGGGTGTCGATGCCACTGCCCGGCGGCGTCTTCGGCAGTGCCCCGTCGCTCGTCAGGTAGATGAACGCCTGGATGCGCGTCCGGAAGATGCCGATGGCCTTGTCGTAGGCCGCCTTGTCCTCCAGGAACACGGCGATGCCGATGGACGCCTCCATCATGCTGAGCTCCCAGTTGCCGTTGGTGTTCGCACGGCCGTTCTGGATCTCGGGCAGGTAGACGGTGCGCAGCATCGTGCCGAACCTGGCGCTGTTGGGCCAGTTCCCGTAGACGTGCTTGATGATCTCGGCGGCCTTGGGCCAGCTGCTCGCCGACCACGCGGTCTGCAGCGGGGCGTTGGAGTTGGTGTGGTCGCGGATCGTGTTGGACCAGGCGTCCATGATCTGGATCGCCTTGGTGGCGTACCTGGCGTCACGGGTGACGTACCAGGCGAGGGACAGGGTGTAGGCGGCGAGCGCGTCCTCGCGTTCGTCGGTGCACCCGTTGTTGGGGTTGCTGACGGGACCGCACTCCACGACCGCGCGCGGCTTCGGCGTGCGGTTGAGGTCGGCGTACTTCGACGCCATCATGCGGTCGTACGCGAGCTTCCACGGCTGCGCGCCCGCCTGGACCTTGGCGCGCACGAAGTCCAGCTGTGGCCGGGAAACGACGACTCCCGGGTGGACGAACGTCGCCGGCGCGGCCTGGGCCGAACCGGTGACCGGCACTAGAAGGGATGTCAGCAGTGCGATCAGCACCGCGCAGGAACGGGTGACCATGCCCGTCAGTGTTAGTGGTCTATACCTTTCTGGTCAATGATCCCGGTTGAAGATTCACGTCGGTGAACCGGTTCACGTGGATGAACGCGCTTGGGCGGCGAATCGCGGTGAAATCGCGGCCACGGCAGGGAAGTCGCCGGAGCGCCCCGACCGACCGTCCACACCGGACAGCGAAGAGCCCCGGTGCGCGGGAGGTGCACCGGGGCTCTTCACTCACGAACGGTCAGGGCGTCACTCGCGGCACTTCTTGCCCGAGTTCACGCAGTTGACCAGGCGGTTCATGATCTTCTGCGACATCACGTTGGCGAAGTCGTCGTGGTCGGTGAGCGGGTTGTGCTCCTCCTCCGGGAAGGAGTCGACCAGGTAGCGACCGTCCTTCTGGACGTCCAGCGGGATGTTGTAGGTCAGCGAGATGCGCAGCTGCGGCACGGCCTTGAAGCCCTGCTTGCACTTGCCGTTGGCGTCCGGGAACACGATGTGGTCGCGGTGGTTCGCCGAGTCGATGTTCTTGCCGTCCCAGCAGCTCGGGAAGTCGTGGATGCGCTTGACCTTCGAGCCCTGCGGGCAGATCGGGTACTTGTCCATCAGGACCTTGTCCTCGAAGCCGGAGCAGGTCCAGGACGCCTTGGCGTTCTTCGGGCCGTTCTGGCCGGCCTTGGCGTCGCCGTAGAGCACGCGCAGGAACTTGGGCATCGCGGTGACCTTGCCGACGGGCGAGCCGCGGAACTGCAGGTCGACGACGGCGGGGCGCTGGATCTCGCCCTCGTTGCCCTCGAGCTCGTTCTCGGCGTTCTCCTCGGCGTTGTTCTGGTTCTTCTTCTGCTCGGTGCCCTCGGCCTGGGCGTTGTCGCTGTTCTCGTTGCCGTTGTCGAGGCCCTTCTCGCCCGCGGCCGCGTCCTTCACGGCGCACGCGGCGCCCGCGTTCAGGTCGGGGGCCTGCACGCCCTGGCGGGAGAACGCCTGCATCATGCGGTTGAGGATCGCGGCGCGCTTCTCGCGCGTCGGGCCGACGATGACGTTGTCATGGTCCTGGGCCTTGGTGGAAGCGACCTTCTTCTCGGCCTCTTCGGTCACCTTGTCGATGTTCTCGAGTTCCTTGTCGATCTCCGCCTGGGCGCCTTCCGGCACGTCCTCGGGGAGCAGCGACGCGACGTCGGGGCACTGGAGCTGGGCCTGGCCCTTGACGGCCTTGTCCTTGTCCTGCTGCGCCTTGTCGTCCTTCTTCGGCGGGGCCTGCTCGCCGCCCTCCGCGCCTTCGGCGGCCTCTTCCTCGTCGATGATGCGCACGACGGGCCAGAAGTAGGCGGACTTGTCACCGTTCTTGCAGGTCGTGCCCGCCGCCTGGAGCGACTGGTTGTTGGAGTCCGCGTTCGTGGACAGGTTGCCGACGTAGTCGTGCAGGTGCTGGGCACCGTTGCGGACACCGGGCTGCGCGATGAAGTTGTCCGGGTTGAAGTGCCCGTTCTCGTTCCGCCCGCAGTTCACGGTGAACGTGCCTGTGGTGGCGTTGTTCTGTTGTTTTGGTTTCTTGACGTTCGGCTTCACCTTGGTGATGTCGACGAACAAGCTCTTGTCCGCCCCGTCGGCGAGCGCGGAGCCATCAGAAGAACTGATGGCCACCACCGCGGCACCGCCCGCGACCACGGCCATCGCCGCAGCGGCGGCGGTGAGCCAGATCGTGGATTTCCTCCGGTGAATAGCCATTTGCCACCTCGTGGTAGTCCGATAAAACGGCATGGCGAAGCTGACGGCGGTATGGGGCCGCTATCTTCGGGATTGAGCCTGGGTGTGTTTTTTAGAACGAGCGAGACTTACGTCGCGATTTCTTCGAACGGGAGATGAATCTCATCCCCACCAGCGCGAGAGCGAGCACCGCGATGGCTCCGAAGAAGACGCCGTTGTTCTCACCGAATACGCCCTGCTCGGCGGTCCGGGTGAACCGGGTGCCCTCGGGCACGGTCGGGATCACGCCGTCGGTGGGGTTGGTCGACTGGTCGCCCTGCTCCTGGTCGCCCTGTGCGGCGGTGCTGTTGTCCGCGGGCGGCGGCGGTGCGAGCGGTGCCGGCGACTCCAGTCCTGCGAAGTCGACGCGGCCGGTGTCCTCGAGCACCTTCATGTGGTCGAAGACGGTGATCATGGCCTGGGTGGAGAGGATGCGCACCAGCTCGTTCTTGGTGCCGGCGCGGATCTGCGCGGCGTAGGCGTAGACCTTGCCGTGGGCCGCGCGGAGCCGGTTGGCGAAGACGGCGTCGAACTCGTCGCCGTTCGCCGCGTCCATCTCGGCGAGCCAGCCCTTCTGCTCGTCGGAGGCCTCGGTGGGCAACGTGTGGCCGAGCAGGACGCCCGCCCTGTTCACCACGTTGTCCAGGAGGGTGTGCCCCTCGATGAGGTGCTTGCAGGCTTCCTGGATCTTGGGCTGGTCCGGCCGCTTGGCCTTGCCCTTCTCCCCTGCGGGCTTCTCCCACAACCCGGCCTGCTTGACGCGGTTCAGGAAGTCCCGGTCGGCCGGTCCGAGCGGGCCCCACTGCGTCTGGACGACCTCGTCGCCCGTCCCGCTGCTCCCGGGCGGCGGGGTGGAGATGGGGGTGGACGGCGTCGTACTCGGCTGCCCGGTGGCGCTCCCGGTGTTGAGGAGCACTGCCAGAGCGCAGCCGGCCAGCGCGACCATCAGTCGCGTCGGCTTCGCCAAGTCCATGGGGAGTCGCACGAACGGGGATACGGCCAGGAAAGGGAGCGCGCCTCAGTTCGAGACGCCGCCGTTATCGAACCGTTATCTCCTGGACCGCAACCCCCGGACGTTCCCGCTGCATATGCCCGACATAGGGTCGTGAGCATGAGCAAGCGTTTTGTGGCGTTGGGGGACTCGTTCACCGAGGGAGTGGGCGACGTGGACGCCGGCAGGCCGAACGGCGTGCGCGGCTGGGCCGACCGGGTCGCCGACGTCCTGGGGGCGGCCGACCCCGAGTTCACCTACGCCAACCTGGCCGTGCGCGGCCGGCTGATGCCGCAGGTGCTGGGGGAGCAGCTGGAGCTCGCTCTCGCGATGAAGCCCGACCTCGTCTCCCTCTACGCGGGCGGCAACGACCTCATGCGGCCCAAGGTGGACATCGACGCGTTGATGCGTCGCTACCGCGCGGCCGTCGCGCGGCTCGTCACCGCGGGCGCGCGCGTGATCCTCTTCACGGGCGTGGACGGCGCCGACGACCCGGTGTTCCGCAAGATGCGTGGTCGCGTGGCCATCTACAACGAGCACGTGCGCTCGATCGCGGCCGAGCACTCGTGCGTGCTCGTCGACATGTGGAACATGCGCCAGCTGCGCGACCGTCGCATGTGGTCGGTCGACCGGCTGCACCTCAACTCGCTCGGGCACGCCGAGGTCGCGATCTCCGTGCTCGACGGTCTCGGCGTCGACCACGCGCTGGACCGGACCGTCCTCGGCGTGGCCCCGCTGGTCGACCGTCGCGCCAAGCGCGCGGAGGACTGGAAGTGGGCGCGCGAACACGTCGTGCCGTGGGTCGTGCGCCGGGTGCGCGGCGAGTCGTCCGGTGACGTGATCAGGCCCCGTCGTCCCGAACTGCTGCCTCCGTCGTAACTAGAACGTGTTCTTGTGGGCTGCTCTAACGAGGGCAGGGTCTTTTGGTGACGGGTTTCCGCGCGATTCTTTGCATGTAGAACGCGTTCTATAACTTGCCTGGTCCTGGATGGATGCAGAGCCCTAGCGTCCGACTGTATGCGCCGCAGGACCGCACTGGTCGCACTGACGATCTGCGCGTTGGTAGCCGGGTGTGGGAGCAGACTCACCGACGAGCAACGCGCCGCACTCGTCGTGCCGCAGGGCGGGTCGGCTGCCACCCAGGACGGCGCGGTGACCGGCGAGGACGGCGCGGTGTCCGAGGGCACCGCCGAGCAGCCGGGCGCCGCGAACCCGCAGCAGCCCGACCAGAAGCCGAATCCGCCCGGCAGCATCGCGGGCGCCTGCCAGGGCACCGGCGGCGCCACCGACAAGGGCGTCACGGCCGGCGAGATCACCATCGCCAACATCTCCGACATCAGCGGCCCGGTGCCCGGCATCTTCCAGTCCGCGCAGCAGGCCACCAAGGCGTTCGTCGAGTACTTCAACGCCACCCAGGGCTCGGTGTGCGGCCGCAAGCTCAAGCTCGTGTCGTTCGACTCGCGCACCGACAGCGGCGGTGACCAGCAGGCGACCTCCCAGGCGTGCGAACAGGCCTTCGCGCTGGTGGGCTCGATGTCCGCGTTCGACCAGGGCGGCGGGCCGGCGGCGCAGGGGTGCGGGATCCCGGACCTGCGCGCCTCGACCGTCACCGCCCAACGGCAGCGCACGGCCGTGAGCTTCGGTGCCGCGTCGAACGTCGTGAACCTCGTGTCGTCGGCCGGGCCGGACCTGGTCAAGCAGGCGTTCCCCGGCGCGGTCGGCGCCGCCGCGTACATGTACCTCAACGCCGACGCGAGCGCCCAGAACGCTCGCAGCATGCAGAAAGCCGCCGAGGCGCGCGGCATCAAGTTCGTGTACTCGCAGGCCATCGACATCGCGGACGTCAACTACGCGCCGTACGTGGCGAAGCTGAAGGAGACCGGCACCAAGATCGTCTACTGGATCGGGTCGGCGCAGTACGCGGTGCGGTTGCAGCAGGCCATGAGGCAGCAGGGGTACACGCCGGAGGCGTTCATCACCGACCCGTCCGCCTACGACCCGGTGTACGTGCGGCAGGGCGGCGCGGCCGTGGACGGCACCGTGGTCTACACGAACGGCGCGCTGTTCGAGGAGTCGAACGCGCAGGTGGCGCTGTACAAGCAGTGGCTGGGGCGGGTGGCTCCGGGGGCGGCGCCGTCGTACTTCGGGATGTTCGCGTGGGCGGCGGCGCGGTTGTTCGTGACGACGGCGGCGAAGGTGGGGCCGCAGCTGACGCGCAAGGCGATGCTGGACGCGGTGCGTCAGGTGCACGACTTCACGGCGGAGGGGATGGTGGCGCCGCAGGACGTCGGGGGGAAGCGGACCTCGGCCTGCATGACGCTGGTGAAGCTCAAGGGCGGGGCGTGGAGCCGGTTGGCGCCGGCTTCGGGGTACTCGTGCGGGTCGTTGATCGACACGGGGGTCGGCGGATGAGGTCGTGCAAGGGTTCTGGCGCCGGAGGCCTCTCATGACCGCCCTCCTCGCGTACACCATCTTCGGCCTCGTCACCGGCGGTGCCTACGCCGTCGTCGCGGGCGGCCTCGTCCTCACCTACAGCACCTCCAAGGTGTTCAACGTCGGCCACGGCGCCATCGGCATGGTCATGGCGTTCCTCTACTGGGAGCTCGCCGAGAACCGCGGCCTGCCGCAGTGGCTCGCCCTGCTGCTCGTCGTGGGCGTCTGCGCGCCGCTGTTCGGGCTGGTGGTCGAGCGGTTCATCATGCGCCGCCTGGTCGGGGCGCCGGTCGGCATCTCGCTGGTGGCCGGGGTGGGCGTGCTGGTCGGGCTGATCGGCGTGGCGCAGGTGATCTGGCCGCCGCAGGCACGTCCGGTGCGGCCGTTCCTCGACCAGCTCGGCGTCCACATCGGACAGTCGTTCGTCAGCGGGCACGACCTGGTCACGTTGCTGTGCGCGGTGCTGGTGGCGGGCGGGTTGTACGTGCTGCTCAACCGGACGCGCACCGGGCTCGCGATGCGGGCCTGCGTGGACGCGCCGGAGCTGGCCGCCCTGTACGGGACGCGGCCCCACCGGTTGTCGGCGTTGAGCTGGGCGATCGGGTCGTCGCTGGCGGCGCTGGGCGGGATCCTGCTGACGCCGGTGGTGCAGCTCGACTACGTGACGATGACGTTGCTGGTGATCACGGCGTACACGGCGGCTCTGGTGGGGCGGCTGCGGAGTCTGCCGTGGACGTTCGTCGGGGCGTTGGGGCTCGGGCTGGTGCAGTCGTACGCGGTGGCGTACCTGCCGTCGTCGCCGTTCTGGATCTCGTTCCGTGCGGCGATTCCGGCGTTGTTGCTGTTCGTGGTGCTGCTGGCGATGCCGCAGTCGCCGTTGCGGATCGGCGGGGTGCGCGGGCAGCGCGGGGTGGCGGTGCCGACCGCACTGACGACCGGGGTCGGGGCAGGGTTGTTCGGCGCTGTGGTCGTCGTGCTGGCGTTGCTGGTGGACTCGGTGGTCGCCGGGCAGCTCGCGCTGGCGCTGGTGTTCGGGATCGTGCTGCTGTCGATGGTGCTGCTCACCGGGTACGGCGGGGTGGTGTCGCTGGGGCAGTTCACGTTCGTCGGCGTCGGGGCCGTCACGGTCGCGCGGCTCGGCAGCGCGTCGCCGGTGAGCCTGCTGGCCGGGGCAGCGGTGGCGGCCGTGGTGGGGGCGCTGATCGCGTTGACGGTGTTGCGCGTGAGCGGGCTGTACCTGGCGCTCGCGACGCTGGGGTTCGCGCAGCTCATGGACAAGCTCGTGCTGCAGTCGCCGATCGCGTTCGGGGTGCGGGGGAGTCTCCAGGTGCCCGCGATGGTCGGCTCGGCGACCGGGCAGCTGGTGCTGGCGGCGGGCGTGTTCGCGCTGGTCGGGATCGGGGTGCTGGCGATCCGGCGCGGACGGCTCGGGCGGCGGATGATCGCGGTCAAGGACAGCTCGGCCGCGTGCGCGACGCTG
The DNA here is from genome assembly GCF_050936595.1 of Lentzea sp. CA-135723. Taxonomy (NCBI): domain Bacteria; kingdom Bacillati; phylum Actinomycetota; class Actinomycetes; order Pseudonocardiales; family Pseudonocardiaceae; genus Lentzea; species Lentzea sp. CA-135723. Next base: position 1,462,676 of record NZ_JBNJMK010000002.1, read on the forward strand.
GGCCTCAACGTGCGGTGGATCCGGGTGTGGGTGTTCTCGCTGTCGGCGGCGATCGCGGGGCTCGCGGGCGGGTTGTTCGCGCAGCTGCGGGAAACCGTTGCGGCGAGCGACTTCCAGCTGTTCAACAACCTGCCGTTGCTGCTGTTCGCGGTGATCGCGGGCGTGACGTCGGTGTCCGGCGCGTTGCTCGGTGGGACGATGCTGATGCTGCTTCCCGTGCTGCAGAGCGGTTTCCCCGCGTTCGCCGGGGTGGCGGTGGTGCTGCTGGGCGTCGCCGCGGCCGGGCTCGCGCGGGATCCGAACGGCCTGGTCAGCTGGGGTTTCCGGGCCTGGACCTGGCGGCGCGCATGAGCACGTTGCGGGTGGAGGGCGTCACGGTCCGCTTCGGCGAGGTGACCGCGGTCGACGACGTGTCGCTGGTCGTCGAACCCGGCGTCACCGGGCTGATCGGGCCCAACGGCGCGGGCAAGACGACGTTGTTCGACGTGATCAGCGGGCTGCGCAGACCCACGTCGGGCCGCGTGCTGCTGGACTTCGCGGACATCACGGGCCTCGGCCCGCACCAGCGGTCCCGGCTCGGCGTCGCCCGGACGTTCCAGCGGCTGGAGGTCTTCGGGTCGCTCACGGTCTGGGAGAACGTCGTGGTGGCGCTGGAAAGCCGCCGCCGTCCCGCCCGGCTGGCCGGCGAGCTGCTGGAACGCGTCGGGATCGCGGAGTTCGCCCGCAACCAGGCCGACACCGTGCCGACCGGCGCCGCCCGGCTGCTCGAACTGGCCCGCGCGCTCGCCACCGACCCGTCGTTGCTGCTGCTGGACGAACCGTCGTCGGGACTCGACCGCGCCGAGACCGAGGAGTTCGGCGAGCTGCTGCGCCAGCTCAGCGCGGAGGGGCGGGCGGTCGTGCTGGTGGAGCACGACATGGACCTCGTCATGGGCTACTGCGACCACGTGCACGTGCTGAACCTGGGACGGCTGCTGGTGTCCGGCACCCCCGACGTCGTCCGCGCGGACGCCGGAGTCCGGGAGGCGTACCTCGGATGATCGACCTGATGGACGTCCACGCGGGCTACGGCCGCATCGAGGTGCTGCGCGGCGTCTCGCTGACCGTGCCGCGCGGCACCGTCACCGCGTTGCTGGGCCCGAACGGCGCGGGCAAGTCGACGCTCGTCAAAGTCCTCAGTGGACAGATCAGGGCCACCTCAGGGCACGTCCACCTGGCGGGCGTGCACGTCAACGACGCCGCACCCGACGAGCTGGCCCGCGCGGGCCTGTGCACGATCCCGGAGGGCCGCGCGATCTTCCCGAACCTGACCGTCGCCGAGAACCTGCGGCTCATGCGCGGTGACCCCGCGGTCGTCTACGAGCGCTTCCCGAAGCTGTCGGCGCGCCGCCGTCAGCTCGCGGGCTCGATGTCCGGCGGCGAGCAGCAGATGCTGGCGTTCTCCCGGGCGTTGCTCACCGACCCGGCGGTCGTGGTGGTCGACGAGCTCTCGATGGGCCTCGCCCCGGTGATCGTCGCCGAGCTGTACGAGGTGGTGGGGGAGCTGGCGCGCTCGGGCGTGACGATGCTGATCGTGGAGCAGTTCGCCGAGACCGCCTCCGCCGTCGCCGACCAGGTCGTCGTGATGACGCACGGCGCCGTCTCGGCCGACGACGACCTCGCCACCGTCTACTTCGGAGGGACGACATGAGGTACGCGCTCGTTCTGCTGCTCCTCCTGCTGTCCCCGATGCCGGCCCAGGCCTCCGACATCGGCGGCTTCACGCTGTCCGCCCGCGCCGCGCCCGTCTCGGTGCTCCTGCACACCGACCTGCTCCCGGTCCCGGCCGAACCGCAGGGCGAGGCGCACCTCTCCTACACCCAGACCGAACTGGGCTCCGGCCCGATCGGCCGCTCGCTCGCGTCGTCGCTGTGGCCGGGCGCCGCCGTCGGCACCGGCCTGCCACAACTGCTCGGCTTCGCCTACCCGGTGCAGGCGAACGCGGCGCACCCCGGCGGCCCGGCCGACCAGACCCAGCCGGGCATGCGCGCCTCCGCCGGCGCCGCGAAGGCCGAGTCGTACGCGGGAGCCAAGCAGGAGGTGCCGTTCCTGCTCACCGCGGACGGGCTCTCCTCCACGAGCACCAGTTCGGTCGGCGCGTCCGAGGCCCGGTCCACCGCCGTCACCTCCGCCCAGACGATCTCGTTGCTGGCCGGTCTGGTGGTGATGTCCGGGGTTCGCTTCGAGTCCGTGGCCGTGAGCGACGGCGCGAAGGGGAGCGGCACCAGCACGTTCTCGATCGCCGAGTTCACCGTGCTGGGCCAGAAGTTCCCGGTCAGGTCTCCCGACGCACCGCCGGACGGCCTGCTGAAAGCCCTGGAACCACTGGGAGTCACGCTCGCCTGGCCCACGTCGTCCACGAAACTCGAAGGCACGTCAGCGACTTCCACCTCGCGCGGCCTCACGCTGACGATCGACGTGCTCGCGTTGCGCACGAAGCTCGGCCTCGGCGGCATCCTGGACGGCATCGTCGCCCCGCTGCTGCCCAAGGAACTCGTGCCGCTGCTCAACCCGCTGCGCAAGATGGTGGTGATCGTCGGCGACACCGAGGCTGTCGCGAACGCCTCCGCCGCCGCACCCCTGACCCCACCGGACGCCCCCGCGCCAGTCGTACCGCCGCCACCTGCTCTCGACGCACCCCCGCCGTTGTCGCCGGGCACACCTCCGGTCGCGGGCGTGAACCCGCCCGCGAAGTCCGTCGTCCCGGTCGCCTCCGCCCGCACCCGGCCCCGGTCGCTCCTCGACTTCCCGGGCGTACCGGCGTTGCTGGTGCTCACCGGGCTGGGAGTGGCCGCGGCCGGAGCGTTCGGGATGAAGTCTTTCGGCACGTTCCTGCTGGGCGGCGCCCCCTGTCCTTCCGGGCACCCGACCGGTGTCCCCGACCTGAGGGTGAAGCCATGACGATCCAGGACCGCCGCCGTGCCCGGATGCGCAACGGCCTCGGGCTGGCCGGCACGATGCTGATGACGGCGGGCATCGCGGCGATCCTGTTCGCCTGGTGGGGCGTCGCGCACACCGGGTACACGTTCGAGCAGGTCCCGTACGTGGTGTCGGGCGGGATCCTGGGGGTCGGGCTGATCGGGGTCGGCGGGTTCCTCTACTTCGGGTCGTGGCTGACGAAGCTCCTGGAGGAGCAGCGGCAGACCACGTACGCGTTGTTGCAGCTGCTGGAGGAACGCGACCGGGAACGCGATCGCGAGAAGTTGGAACGAACTAGCGTGCTGTGAGGGCGTAGGCGGGCAACGGCACGTTGCCCTTGTCCCGTGCGACCTGCCGCAGCAACTCCTTCGCCAGCCCGCCCGGCGCGTCGTGCACCGCGAAACCGACCTCCCAGTCGGCGTCCTGCAACGCGCTGGTGTCCACCGTGGACACCTCCTCGACCCGCCACCCCGTCCGTTCCAACGCGCCCAGCAGCGTCTCGCGCGTGAGCGGCGCCCGCACGTTCAGCTCCGTGTCACCCGCGATCCGGTCCTGGGCGAGCACCGCGAGCAGGTGCGGGATCTGGCCGGTGTGCGCGGGCATCGGGTCCCACTCGGCGAAGCACAGCCGCGAACCGAGCTCCCGCGCCTTCCTCAACGTCTGCTCCAGCAACCCGGCCGACGCGAAGTACCAGGAGCAGTGCACCAGCGCGACGTAGTCGTACCCGGCGCCGACGTCGTCGGTGAGCACGTCCGTCTCGAAGCGCATGTCGATCCGGGACCCGAGCGGGCCGTCGTGCAGGCGCCGGGCGGAGTCGCCGACGGTGATCGGGGCGCCGTAGCCGGGGACGGCGACGTCGGTGCCGACGACGAGGCCGTCCGGACCGACCTGGTCGGCGAGCACGGCGGTCATGTCGCCCTGACCGCAGCCGATCTCCAGGACCCGCGCGCCCTGCGGGATCTGCCAGGTCCGCGCCAGGTCGAGGCGGTAGGCGGTCTGCGTGAGCTGGATTTCCGGGCTTACCTCGTAAGCCGCCATCAGCCGCGCGATCTCAGAAGCGTCCATATGGCTGCGAGAGTACGTCCGGACCGTGCCGGTCGCGGAACCGGTTTCGCCCACGTCACCGGGTTTCGTCAGCGACCGAACAATGTGAGTCTTAAGTGGATTTAAGGTGAGAGCGTTCTCTCGCAACGTCTGTACCAGCACAAACGATGTCCGTTTCATCCCCTTGAACAGGTGGTTTAGACCAGTTAACGTGCCCTTCATCACGTACCCCCTGCACGTGAATGGAGCACCATGAAGAAGTTTCGCTGGCAGATCCTGACCATCGGGCTCGCGATGGCGACCGTGGTCGGAGGCGTGCTCGCCGCACCCGCGAGCGGCGCGTCGGGCGTGACGGCGGCGTTCACGAAGACGTCGGACTGGGGCAGCGGCTACGAGGCCAAGTACACGATCTCCAACAGCGGCGGGTCCGCGCTCACGTCGTGGACCGTCGAGTTCACGTTGCCGAGCGGCCAGTCGATCGCGTCGCTCTGGGACGGCAGCTACGCCGCCAACGGCCAGAACATCACCGTCCGCAGCACCTGGAACGGCAACGTTCCCGTGGGTGGCAGCACCAGTTTCGGCTTCACCGTGAAGGGTTCCGGCGCGAACCCGTCCAACTGCAAGGTCAACGGCGGTTCGTGCGACGGCAACGGCAACCCGCCGACGACGACCACCACGACCACCACCACTACGACGTCGAACCCGCCGTTGCCCGGCAACGGCCGTGGCGCGCCCTACCTGTACCTGGGCTGGGGCAACCCGCAGAGCGCGACGCAGGTCATGAGCCAGACCGGCGTAAAGTGGTTCACGCTCGCGTTCGTGCTGTCGAGCGGTGGCTGCAACCCCGCGTGGGACGGTCAAAGGCCGCTCACCGGTGGTGCCGACCAGCAGACCATCAACGCGATCCGCGCGGCCGGTGGTGACATCGTGCCGTCGTTCGGTGGGTGGAGCGGCAACAAGCTCGGCCCGAACTGCTCGACCCCCGAGGCGCTGGCCGGCGCGTACCAGCAGGTCATCAACGCCTACGGGCTCAAGGCGATCGACATCGACATCGAGAACTCCGACGAGTTCGAGAACACCGTCGTCGCCGACCGGATCGTCAACGCCCTGCGCATCGTCAAGCAGAACAACCCGGGCATCCAGACGATCGTCACCTTCGGCACCTCGACCACCGGCCCGAACTTCTACGGCAACCGGCTGATCGACCAGGCCAAGGCGCTGAACGCGAACATCGACGTGTTCACGATCATGCCGTTCGACTTCGGCAGCTCCAACGTCCGCCAGGACACCATCAACGCGGCGACGGGGCTGAAGAACAAGCTCAAGTCGACGTTCGGCTGGAGCGACGCCGAGGCGTTCAAGCACGTCGGCATCTCCGGCATGAACGGCCTGTCGGACCAGCGCGAGCTGACCACCGTCGACGACTGGACCGCGATCCGCGACTGGTCGAAGTCCAACGGCCTCGGGCGACTGGCCTTCTGGTCGGTCAACCGCGACCGCGGCGGCTGCGACGGCCAGGTGGCCGCGAACTGCTCCGGCATCCAGCAGGCGGAGCTCGCGTTCACGAAGATCACCGCGGGCTTCTGATCACGGCCGGTTCCTGACCGGTCACGAGCCGTCAGCGCCATTTATTCGGTGGCGCTGGCGGCTTAGTCTTGTGCCATGCGTCGACGACATTGATCTTCAGCTGATCTCTCCCGAACCGCGACGGCGTGGGCGTGGTGTTCGCACCTCGTGCCCATCTACGCGCTGTACGCGTTGCTCTTCGCCGACAGCGGGCTGTCGGACGCCTCCATCTCGGTGCTGCTCACGATCTGGTCGCTGACCGCGGTCGTGTTCGAGGTGCCGTCGGGTGCGCTGGCGGACCGGTTCTCGCGGCGGAGCTGTCTGGTCGCCTCCGGTGTGCTGCAGGCACTCGGGCACGCGGCCTGGGTGGTGTTCCCGTCGTTCTGGGGGTTCGCGGCCGGGTTCGTGCTGTGGGGCCTGGGCGGCACGCTGCAGTCGGGTTCGTTCGAGGCCCTGCTGTACGACGGGCTCGCGGCCAACGGCGACGAGGACCAGTACGGACGCCTCAACGCGCGCGTCGACACCATCGAGCTGATCGCGCAGGTGCCGGTCGCGGTCATCGCCACCGTGCTGTTCTCGTTCGGCGGCTACGAACTGGCGGGCTGGGTGTCCGTCGTGGTGCTGCTCGCGTCGTCGGTGATCGCCTTGCGGTTCCCGGAACCCGAGCGCGGTGAGGACGACGAGGAGGAACTCGGCTACCTGGACACGCTGAAGACCGGGTTGCGCGCGTCCGTGCCGATCAAACGTGCCGTGCTGGCAGTGGCTCTGGTGTACGCGATCGACGCGTTCGAGGAGTACTTCACGCTGCTGGCGCAGGACTGGCACGTGCCGACGGTCTGGGTGCCGATGGCGACGATCGGGGTGCCGTTGCTGGGTGCGGCCGGGGCGTCGCTGGCCGGGCGGTTGCCGTTCCGCGGCTGGGTGCTGTTCGCCTCGGGCTTGTTGCTGCTCGTGGCGGCGTGGCTGGCGGTCCCGTTCGCGATCGTCCTCTTGGGACTGTGCTACGGCCTGTACCGGTTCGTGCTGGTGCACGTGGAGACCGAGCTGCAGCACCGGATCTCCTCCGACGCCCGCGCGACGATCACGTCGGTGGCCGCGATCGGGTCGGAGTTCGTGGCGTTCGCGATCTACGGGCTGTGGGTGCTGGGCTCGGCGTTCGCCGTCGCCGTGATGATCCTGGTGGTGGCGCTGGTGGTGCGGCGTCAGTGAGGAAGCGCGCGCTTCGGGGCTGAGTCTCGCGAAGAGCGGCGGTGTGGCAAGGCTGAACGCACCTGCGACCACAGCTTTTCCACGTCGTCCGGGCTTCCGGCTTTGATCAGCAGCCGGTCGGGTTCGTGGCCGAGGCCCTCGTCGAGCGCGTCGGCCAGGACGCCGATCCTGGGGTGCGCTGCCTGGTCCCGGTACCGCGCGACGTGCTCGGTCTGGCCGGCGAACACGAACAGGCCGTCGTCGTGCCGCGCGGCCAGGTCGGCGATCTCGGGGGAGCGCGTGGTCGCGTGCCAGACGTACGGCCGCTCCGGCCACAACGCGCTGAGCCGGGCGTAGTTCTCGATCGTCAGCGGCAGCCCGTACTCGATCTCCTGGCCGAACCAGCCGAACACCTTCGCGGTGTTGCCCCGGCCCAGCACCAGGTCGGTGCGGCCGGGCGCGAGCAGGTCCAGCGTCCGGTACTCGGCGGCGAGCCGGGCGGGGTCGTTCGTGGTGATGAGCGTGGTGGCGGTGGAGAGCGCGATGGTCGTGCGCGCCGCGATGTGGGCGAGCAGCGTGGCCGGGCAGGACGAGCTGTACGGCGGGTTGTGGTGCTCGCCGACCGCGAAGACGTCGAACCCCACCTCGTCGGCCTTGAGCGCCAGCGCGACCATCCCGGCCGGATCCTGCTCGCCCGCGGTGAAGACGCCGATCTGCACGTCCGTCAGTGTCGCAGCCGGACGGCCCGCGACACGCCCGGTGCCACCGCCTGGCCTATTCCATCGGCGGCGGAGTAACGCCAGGATCTTCCGAACAGATCAAACCGCACAAAGCTGGACATTCGCGGAGGCCGCCGTGCTAGTCGTACAGATCTTCCTGCCGCTGGCGCTCGGCCTGGTCATGTTCGGCCTCGGCCTGACGCTGACCGTCGACGACTTCGCCCGCGTCGCCAAGTACCCCAAGGCCGCGGTCATCGCGCTCGTCTGCCAGGTGATCGTGCTGCCCGCCGTGTGCCTCGGCCTGGTGCTGGCGTTCGGGCTCAAGGGCGTGCTGGCGGTCGGCATGATGTTGCTGGTCGCGTCGCCGGGCGGGACCAGCGCGAACCTGTTCAGCCATCTCGCTGGTGGGGACGTGGCGCTCAACATCACGCTCACCGCGATCAACTCCGTGCTGGCCGTGTTCACGTTGCCGCTGGTGGTGGGGCTGAGCATGGCGCACTTCATGGCCGACAGCGCCGAGGTCGGGTTGCAGCCGGCGAAGTTCGTGCAGGTCTTCGCGATCGTGCTGGTGCCCGTCGCGATCGGCATGGTGGTGCGGCGCAGGTTCGAGGCGTGGGCGCTCAGGATGAACGACCCGGTGCGCATCGCGTCCGTGGTGGTGCTGGTGCTGGTGATCATCGCGGCGATCGCGCAGGCGTACCAGCAGCTGCTCGACAACATCGGGACGCTCGGGCCGGTGGCGTTGCTGCTGAGCGTCTTCAGCCTGGCGATCGGGTACTACGTGCCGAAGCTGTTCAACGTCGAGCACAAGCAGGCCATCGCGAGTGCGATGGAGATCGGCATCCACAACGCCACCATCGCCATCACCCTCGCGCTCACGGTGCTGAACGACGAGACGATGGCGATTCCGCCGGCCGTGTACGGGGTGCTCATGTACCTGCCCGCGGCGGTGGCGGCGCGGTTGTTGTCACGCGACAAGGCTGCGGTCTAGGGGCGCGGTGGACAGGCGCTGGGCCCGCAGCGCCAGCGCGATCAGGACGGCGGGCGCGAGCACGTCGTAGATCAGGATGCCGCCGGTGTTGCCCGGCTGGTGGTTGCCGGCGGCGAACCACTGGTAGACGTGACCGACCACCGCGCCCCACAGGAACATGCCAGCGCCCAGGCCGACCAGCACGCGTTCCCTGGTGGTGGCCGACGGGGACGCGGCGCGGAAGGCCAGCACCGCGAGCGCGAGGTTGGCGAAGGCGATCTCGAACTCGAACGGGGTGCGCGCGAAGCCGATCGTGGCCGCCATCTCGTCGGGGACGGCGAGGAACGCGATGACGAGCCACGCGCTGCCGCCACCGAGCGCGGCCCCTGCCCACCACCGCTGCCAGGTCTCCAGGCGAGCCGCGGGGGACGGGCTGTGGCGGGTGCTCACGAGTGCGCCGACGACGGCGATCAGTAGCCAGAGCAGCGGAAACGAGGTCTTGCCGAGGTAGGAGAGCATGTCCATGGCATCGAGTGTTGCATGGTTAATATTAACCGCGCAACACTGATGTAGGATGATCGGCGTGGACGACGGACTCGCGGACCTGTTGCACCGGGTCGTGTACCTGCTCGGAGAAGCCGCCCGGCAGCGGGAGGCGGACCAGGACGGGCTCAGCTACAGCCAGCTGCGGTTGCTGGGCACCTTGGAGGAGATCCAACCGGTGACGCAGCACCAGCTCGCGCAGGCGTTGTCGGTGTCCGACCCGGCGATCAGCAGGGCCCTGAAACCGCTGGAGGCCGCGGGGCACGTGGAGGTCCGCGTGGACCCCGAGCACGCGCGGCGCCGGCTGGTCAGCCTCACCGAGGCGGGCAGCAAAGCGTTCCACGACAACGGGAAACCGATGTACGACGAGCTGCGCACCGCCCTGCTCGACGCGGGCTTCCCCTACGAGCGGTACCTGGACGACACCCTGCGCCTGGCCGAGATCCTGGAGCGCTGAAACGCGGTTCGACCACGCCGGCACCACTCTCACGCCGGTGGACCACCGGTGAGAGTTCTGGCGTTAACGGCGGTCTGACCTGCCGGGTGCTAGACCAGGTGCCCATCCGGAGGTGGGCACTTGTTCCCGTTGCTCGAAACGGCCGTCCGCGTCGAACCGCTGGAAGGGGAGGGCCTCACCAACGTCCTGCACCTCGTGACGCTCGCGGACGGCCGCAAAGCCGTGCTGCGCCAACCCAAGGTGGCCCGCGACCTGCCCAAGTTCGTCGTGCCCGGCGCGCCGGAGATCCTCGCGCACAACGGCCGCGGCGACGTGCTGGTCGAGTACGTCGAGGGCCGGACGCTCGCCGACGCGCTGCCGGTGTCCGAAGAGGTCTGGCACAGCATCGGCAGGGCGTTCCACAAGATCCACCGGATCGGCCTGCTGCACAACGACGTCAACCTCCACAACATCATCGTGAACGACGGCGAAGCGACGCTGATCGACTGGGACAACCCCGGCCAGGGTGACCCGCTGCACGAGCTCGCCGCGTTCGAGGAACACCTCTACCTGCACGGAACCGTGCTGCCCCAGGCGTTCTGGACCGGCTACGGCTCCACTCCGGACCCGGACCTGCTGCGGGTGCACCGGATCGCGGGCTGCATCGGCTGGCTCGCGAGCGAGGACTGGCAGGAGTGGGAGGACGACAGGACCCTCAGCGCGGACAAGCTCGCGCGGGTCCGGAGCTGGCGGCGGCTCCTCGCGAAGTGGCTCGCCGACCAGCTCCGGAACGACTTGCTAGCGGCTGAGGTTGCGGTACTTCAGGACCGACAGAGGCCAGAAGATCGCCACGAACACCGCGGGCCACAGCACGGCGAGTAGCAGCGAGTTCTGCGCGGCCCACGAGTCGCCGCCCACGCCAGGGTTGCCGAACAGGTCCCGCGCCGCCGCCACCGTCGACGACAGCGGGTTCCACTCCGCGACCACCCGCAGCCAGCCCGGCATCAGTTCGGGCGAGACGAACGTGTTCGCGAACATCGTCAGCGGGAACAGGAACATCCAGGACGCCTGCGCCGCCTCGGGTTTGACCAGCAGACCGAGGTAGATGCCGACCCACACCAGCGCGAACCGGAGCCAGAGGAACAGCGCGAACGCCAGCAGGGCGTCGAGCAGTCCGTCGTGGAACGACCAGCCGATCACCAGCCCGCACAGCGTGAGCGTCACGAGCTCCAGCGACGAGTTCACCAGGTCCGCGATGCTGCGCCCGGCCACGACGCCGGTCTGCGACATCGGCGACGCGCGGAACCGGTCTGTCACGCCCCGGTCGGCGTCCATCGACACCACCATCATCGTGGTGGCCACGCCGAACGCGATGGTCTGGCCGAACATGCCCGGCATCAGGAACTCGATGTAGTCACCGCCGCCGAAGACGTTCATCGCGCTGCCGAACACCAGGCCGAAGATCAGCACCGAGATGACCGGGTAGGCGAGGTTCGCGAACACCCTGACCGGCTCGCGCACCCAGTGGATCAGGTCCCTCTTCGCGACGACCCACGAGTCGATCACGGCGTACCTCATGCGCGTCCCCCAGAAGAAGTGCCGACGGCCTTGTGTCCCGTGATCGCCAGGAAGACCTCGTCCAGCGTCGGTCGCCGCAGCGCGATGTCCTCGGCCTCGACCCCCTTGGCCGCGAGCGCCGACGTGACGCGGGTCAGCGCCGCGACCCGGTCGGCGACGGCCGCGCTCACCCGGAACGCGTCGGGGTCGACCTCGGCGTCCGGCCCGAGCACGTCCGCCACCACCGGCAGCTCGCCGGCGTCGCGGACGACGACCTCGATCCGGTCCCCGCCGAGCGTGGACTTCAACCCCTCCGGCGTGCCCTGCGCGGCGACCCTGCCGGTGTCCAGCACGACGATCTGGTCGGCGAGCTGGTCCGCCTCGTCCAGGTACTGCGTGGTCAGCAGGACGGTCGTGCCCTCGGCCACGACCCGCTTCACCTCCCGCCACACCTCGCCGCGGTTGCGCGGGTCGAGGCCGGTGGTCGGTTCGTCCAGGAACAGCACGGACGGCGCCGTGATGAAGCTCGACGCCAGGTCCAGTCGACGCCGCATGCCGCCCGAGTAGTGCTTGGCCCGCTTGTTCGCCGCGTCGGTCAGCCCGAACTGCTCCAGCAGCTCGTCGGCCCGCACCGCGGCCTGGCGGCGGGACAGGTGGTAGAGCCTGCCCCACATGACCAGGTTCTCCTTGCCGGTCAGGACGTCGTCGACGGTGGACTGCTGGCCGTTCAACGCCACCTGACGGCGGACGGCGGGCGCCTCGCGCGCCACGTCGTGGCCCGCCACCTCGCCGCGGCCGCCGTCCATGCGCAGCAACGTGGCCAGGATGCGCACCGCCGTCGTCTTGCCGGCGCCGTTCGGGCCGAGCAGCCCGCAGACCGTGCCGGCGGGCACCGCCAGGTCGAACCCGTCGAGCGCCCACTTCTCGTCGAATCTCTTGCGCAGGCCTTCCGCGAGCACCGCGTGTCCCACGACTTCACCCCCGTGGCTTAACTGCGTACCTTGTAAACCGAGGTGTACGTTGTACACGGTTCTAGGATTCACATGCAAGCGCGTTGTGAACGAGGGGGCTGGGTGAAGAACGACCGGGACCGGAGCGTGCGGCTGCTGTGGGAGTCGCCGGCCGAGGCGACCAGGGGGCCGAAGGCCGCGCTGAGCCAGTCGCGGGTGGTCGAGGCGGCGATCAAGGTGGCCGACGCGGACGGGATCGACGCGCTCACCATGCGCCGGGTCGCCGAGACGCTCGGCAGCACGGCCATGGCGCTCTACCGGCACGTGCCCGGCAAGTCCGAGCTGCTCGACCTCATGGTCGACGCGGTCTGGGGCGAGACCGAGCACACACCGCAGGGGCAGTGGCGCGCCGGCCTCGAGTTCTTCGCCCGGCAGATGTGGGCCACCTACCGCGCCCACCCGTGGATGCTCCAGCTCACGACTTCGCGCCGGGTGCCGGGCCCGCAGGCCATGACCCGGCAGGACGCCGCCTACGGCGCCGTGTCCGACCTCGGCCTCGCGTCCGAGGAGATCGTCGCCGTCGTGACGACGGTGGCCCAGTTCGTCGACGGCGTCGGGCGCACGATGGCCGACCGGGTCCAGGCCGAACGGGAGACCGGCGTCTCCGAGGAGGACTGGTGGAACGGCCGGGAGGCGCTCTGGGAGCACTTCACGCCCGAACGGCTGCCGATGATGAGCCACATCTGGAACACCGGCGGCTTCCACCGCCTCCTCGACGAGTTCGAGTTCGGTCTGGCGAGGGTCCTGGACGGCCTCGCGGTGTTCATTGAGTCCGAGGAACGACCGCAGGTTCGTCCACAGACGTGCCTGTAGCCATTCAAGACACCTTGAGTCGTCCGATCGAGTGAAAAGGGCAGCTCAGCGCGGGCTGGAAGGGTAGTTGGGCGGTTACGTAATGCCATTGTTATGCGATATCAGAATGAACTCGTTCGAACGCTGAACCGACCACTCCTATCTGCCCGTTTTCCTTGTGACACCGTTTCGCCGCGGGGGTCGAATCGGGACGACGAGGAGGTCGTATGACAGCTGGCGCGCACGACGCGGTCACCCTTGGCTGCTACGCGCTCGGCGTTCTGGACGCGCACGAGAGTCTTGGCGTGGAGCAGCACCTCCGGGGCTGTCCGTCCTGCCGTGCGCAGGTCGCCGACTTCCATCGGATCCGAACAGCACTTGACGACGTGCCTCGTGAGGCATTTCTGCACGAGCTCGAGGACGACCTGCCCATGCCGTCGGACCTGGTGCTGCAACGCACGTTGCGGCAGATCAGGCAGGAGTCGGTCATCCCGCAGCAGCGGGAGTCCGCTCCGCACCTGAGAGCCAGTCCGGCGCCGCCGCCGGTGGAGGACCTGCCTTCACCGCAGCACGCCAAGTCCCGGCGCTGGCCGGGCTATCTCGCCGCCGCGGCCGTCGCCGCGGTGGTCGCGTTCGGGGGTGCCGCGGTGTTCATGCAGAACCAGGCGCCGGACACCAGCATCGCCTCCACTCGCTCGGGCGAGGGGAACGCGGGCGCGGTCAGGCTGGTGGCGGAGATCGCTCCGTCGTCGCAGGACCGCTACCTGGTGACCGCCAACGTCGACGGGCTGCCCGCCGCGCAGAAGTGCAAGCTGGTGGTGGTGGGCAAGGACGGGACGAAGACCGAGGCCTTCGCCTGGACGACGACCGAGAAGCAGCGGGTCGAGGGGTCCAGGGTGCGGGGCAACGTCAGCGTCTCACCCGACCAGGTCCAGTCGATCTCGGTCGAGACGGCGGACGGCAAGTCCATCGTGGTGGCGAACCTGTAAGAACACGGGAAACAGACGAAGGGCCCGGATTCCTCGGAATCCGGGCCCTTCGAGTTGCATTGGTGTAATTAGACGGCCTGCAATGTCAGCCAGGCGCCGACGACGATCACCGTGGCGGCCGTGCCCACGGGTGCGTAATGAGACAGCAGGCGAGTGGCGCGGCCGTCCAGGATTTTCTCCACGCGTTCCCGCGCCTTCACGAGCAGCAGCCCGACCGCGGTGAGCGTGCCCGCCATGCCGATTCCGTAGCCGAGCACCAGCAGCACGCCGAACCAGGTGCGGCCGAGCGCCATCGCGCCCAGCAGGACCACGAGCGCGGACGGCGAGGGGACCAGGCCGTTGGCCGCGCCCATGCCGATGAGGCTCGCGCGGCTGTACCCGTGTCCGTGCCCATGACCGTGTCCGTGGCCATGACCGTGCCCATGTCCGTGGCCGTGCCCGTGTCCATGACCGGTGAGGGCGCCGGCGAGTGCGGGCTGGCGTTGTGCCGAGAGGGCCGAGCGCAGCAGCATCACGCCGATCGCGGCGATCAGCACGCCGCTGACCAGGCCGAGCCAGCGCAGCACCTGTTCACCGGCCAGCGCGCTGGAGGCGCTGATGACCAGGCCGAGGACCAGCACGCCACCGGTGTGCGTGGCCGTGACCGACGCACCGACGATGAACGCGTCTTTGGGCGTGCCCTGCCGTCCGGCCAGATAGGCCGCGATGAGCGTCTTGCCGTGACCGGGCAGCGCGGCGTGCGAGGCGCCGAGCACCAACGACAGCAACAACGCCAAGAACCCGAGCCACGGCGTGAGGTCGTCGCTGCCGAGGATGTCGTTGAGCCTGGCCGCCGTGACGCTGAACGACTGGATGGGGGAGCCGGTGGCCTTCTTGGGCTCGGACCCCGTGCCCGGTTCGGCGCTGAACGCGACGCTGCGCACGTCCATCGGACTGCTGAGCAGATCCTCCGGGTACGTGCGCAGCTCGTCGCTGATGCTCTCGGTCGGCACCTTCGCGTCGGCGATCCTGATGCCGGTGCCGGCGGCGGTGATCTCCCGCCAGCCGACCCGGTCGGCGTTCGACTCGTCGCGGAACTCGAAGCGCGACGGCCGGTCCAGGTCCACCTTGGCGGTGAACTCGCAGACCAGCCGTGTCGTGGCGAGCTCGGCCTGACCGAGCGGATGGTCCTTGGAGGAGCTGGAGAGCGTCCAGGAGATCTGGCGTCCGTCCACGTAGGACCGGTCGGTGCGGGACACCTCCTCGCACCACTGCTTCGCGTCGCGGGCCTTGAGGTTCTCCTGCAGCGTCGGGATCTCCGCCACGTCGACGACGGATCTGAGGTCGATCCGGTCGGGGTGCAGGTGCAGCCCGTGGTAGTGGTTGACGCTGAAGTTGCCCAGCGGGTGGGCGGACGCCTCGCCGTTGATGAAGAAGATGCCGGCGAGCAACAACGCGACCACGAGGACGGGTCGCACCACCCAGCTGGACAGGCTCACCTGCCGCCTCGCAGCTCCGCGAGCTTGCGGCCTGCCTTGAGGGACTGCAGCGGCGAGAAGTTCGCGTTCAGCCGGAGTGCCTGCACGAGCGCCTCCTGGGCCTCGGCGACCCGGCCGAGCGCGGCCAGGATCATCCCGCGGTGGTAGGAGAAGGTGGCGTTCTGCCAGCCCAGCGCCACCGCGCGGTCGGAGTAGCTCAACGCTTCCGCGTCCCTTCCGTTGACGTGCAGTGCCCACGCCATGGCGTCGGCGACGAAGACGCTCTGCCTGCGGCTCCACTCGGCTTCCGCGCGGCGCAGTGCCTGCATGCCATCACCGCGGTCCGCTGCGACGAGGGCAGCGGCCAGATCGTCGGAAGCACCCTGGGACTCCATCAGTCGTTGCTGCTCGGAGAGCACCGCGTACTGCTGCGCGGCCTCCTCGGTCCTCCCGTTGGCCTCCAGCAGCTCCGCGTACTCCTGGAGGTACTGGGGCAGGGGAGCGCGCGCCACGAGCCTGCGGTACGAGTCGAGCGCGACGGGGGCGTCACCCCGTGCCGCCGCGACCTTGGCCATGCCCTGAGTGAGAGTCATGTCGTCTCCTCTCGCCGCCAGTCCCTGCTCGTAGTGCTGCGCGGCAACGTCCAGCTGGTTGTGGTCGAACGCGAGTTCGCCCAGCCGGTAACGGCAGAACGCGATCTCCTCCGGCGTCGTGGAGGCCTTCAGCGCGCGTTCCATCGCGTCGCGGGCGCCGTCGACGTCGCCGTGGAGCTCGAAGTGGAAGGAGGCACGGGCGAAAGACGCCGTGTTGGGCTTGAGGTCCAGCATCGTCTGCACCGCCTCCTCCGCGCCCGCGTCGTCGCCGAGCTGCGTCAACGCGTCCGCCAGCACGCCGTGCGCCTCCGCGGAGGCGGGCAGTGCGGCAATCGCCTTCGCGGCCCAGTCGCGGGCCGCGGGGAAGTCGTGACGGGCGTTGGCGAGCGTCCCCATGCCGATGGCGGCGAGGCCCGTGTCACCCGCGTTCTTCAGAGCACCTTCGGCCTTCGCGTAGTACGCCGGGTCGGCCGTGACCCGTGCCAGCTCCACGTAGGACGATCCGAGCCGGGCCCAGGAGTCCTTGTCCTGCGGCAGTTCGTGCAGCCGTTGCTGCAGCTGGTGAACCACCTTGTGCATCTGGTTCTGCTGCGCCACGGCCGGAACAGCCGGCTCAGGGGGCGCGCCCCCGGCCCTGCTGTCGGCAGGACCGGAGGCGGCGAGGTAGGCAAGCGCCGCGGTGACCAGGAGAACCACCGCGACGGCCTGCCGTTGTTGGTACTTCACTTCGAGTGCGACCCGTACTTGCGGATGTGCTGCTGACGCTTGCGCCACAGGAGGAAACCGGCGCCGAACACGACCGCGGAGCCGACCGCGGTGGTCATCGCCATCGGGTCGATGTTGCCGATCTGCCCGACCGGGTTCACCGCGACCTCGGCGGTGTTGCCGGAGGTGTTGACCGCGGTGCCGTTGCGGGGCAGGCCCACGTACGGGAAGTTCGCCTCGAACGGCTGGTCGTTCGCGTCGACCTTGTCACCCGTGGCGAGCGCGTCGACCAGCTTGCCGGACGCCGCCGCGCCCTCCATCGCCTGGATGGCGATGTCCACGACGTCGTCGGTGAGGCGACGGCCGTTCGGGAAGCCCTGCGTGTCGCCCGCCAGCAGGCCGAGGCGGTTCGGGTTGGCGTTCGGGTCGATCATCATGTTCAGCCGCAGCATCTCCGCCGGGCGGAACTTCTGCGCGTTCGCGTCGGCGTTGTTGACCTGCGAGTTCAGGTCGGCGTTGATCTGCGCGCCGAGCTTCTTCGTGATGCCGGTCAGGAAGATCTCGGCCAGGTCGTCGCGCTGACCCTGCGGGGCCGGGATCTTGTAGATCGCCTCGATCAGCTTCGGCAGCTCCGGGTTCACGACCCGGTCCACCAGCTCCTTGACGTTCGCGTCCTGCTCGGGGCGCAGGCCGTTGAACGCGTCCTTCAGACCGGCGGGCGCCACGACCTCGTTGACCAGCGGGTTGCCCAGCCGCGAGACCTGCACGAAGTCACCGGTCGGCTCCGCCTTGCCCGGCGAGAGCTTCAGGCTGCGCTTCTGCGTCGTGCTCCACACGCCGATGTTCGGGTTGCGGTGCATGTCGTTCTTGAGCGCCAGCGCGTGCTTGGGCAGCTGGATCGCGATGGTGTTGACGTTGTAGCCGCGCAGGGTGTCCTGGCCGACCTCGCTCAGGTTGCCGCCGTAGAGCAGGTCGAACACCCGCAGGTCGGCGAAGAACGAGTCCTCCGACGGCCCCACGTAGACCTTGCCGCCGCCCGCGATCTGCGTGACGGCCTGGTCGCGCAGCTTCTTGAAGTCGGGCATCGACGCCGGGCCGTTCGGGGACGGCGCCACCGGGGCGTTGTTCGCCAGCTTGACCTTCTGGCCGTTCTGGTAGATGGCCTCGAGGTTGTAGCGCTGGCGGAACAGCAGGTTCTCGTCGTCGAGCGAGTCCACGACACCGTTGGTGTACAGGAACGTGTTGTTCTTGCGCCGGTCGTCGGTCTGGAACGTGAACCGCAGCGTGACGTCGGGCTTCGCGTCGCCGTCGTTGTCGACGTTGAAGTCGTACTGCGCGTCCTCGGCCCACGGGAAGAAGTTGGGACCACCGTTGGGCTCCTGGAAGCCCGACCAGTTGCCGACCAGCGTCACGGTGTCCTTGTGGTCGGGACTCACGAACGCGTACAGGTCGGTGTTGTCCACGGCCGGGTCACCCGCGATGAGCGGAGCCTCGCGGTGCGACGACGCCGTGGCGCCGTTACCGCCGAACATGGCCGCGTTCAGCAGTGTGGCGGCCACCAGCGCGGCCGCAGCCACCTGGCCGCGCCGACCGCTGAGGGCGTGCGGTGATGACATCTCTGGGCAACCTTTCGGGAAGTGGATCAGGTGCGCTGTCAGGCGCTGTGCATCAGCAGCGACGGTTCGCTGGAGTGGCTCGAATGGCTTGCGTGGTCGTTCGTCCACCTCGCTTGGGTGAAGTCGCGGATGCCCTCGACCAGCCGGTCGACGTCGTGCTCGGGCCGCACCACCAGCCGGGCGAACCGGCTGGTCATGCCGAGCTTGTTGCCGCACTCGCGGATGAAGACCTGGTGGCGGGACAGCAGGTGGTCCCGCAGCTCGCGGCCGTCCATCCCGCCGCCGAGCTTGACCAGCAGGAAGTTGGCCTGCGAGGAGTAGACGGTCAGGTCGGGGACGCGCGAGAGCTCCATGCCCATCCGGTACCTGTCCCGCGACAGCAGACGCAGGCTTTCGGCGTACTCCGCCTCGTGCTCGGCCAGCATGAACACGACCGTTTCCGCCAACGAGTTGAGGTTCCACTTCGGCAGGATCTGGCGCATCTTCCCGGCCAGACCGGGGTTCGCGACCAGGTAGCCGAACCGGATGCCGTGCAGGCCGAAGTTCTTGCCGAGGCTCTTCAGCACGACCACGTTGGGCCGGATGGACGCCTCCGCTGCGACGCTCGGGTTGCGCTCGACCTCCACGAAGTCGATGAACGACTCGTCGATGACGACGAGGTCCAGGTCCGCGAGCTCGTCCATGAAGCGGACGATCTCCCGGCGCGGCAGATAACCGCCGTCGGGGTTGTTCGGGTTGCAGATCACGGCCACCTTGGAGCCGCGGGCGCGGATGAACTTGATGTACTCGTCGACGTCCAGCTCGAAGTTGTTGCTCTCCTGGAGCAGGAACATGTCGACGCGCTTGTTGCTCTCCATCGGCTGGTCGGTCCAGCGCCCGAAGGTCGGGATCGGGATCGCGACGCTCTCGTGGATCCACATGTGGTCCATCCACGTGATGAGCTCCGTCGACCCGTTCGACATGGCGATCGTGGCGGGGTTGAGCCCCAGCACGGCGCTCAGCTGGGCCGCGATCTTCGACGAGTCGCTGGGGTAGAACTTCAGCACCGCCTCGAGGTTCTTGGAGAGCTCCTCGAACATCTGCGGGGTCGGAAAGTACGGGTTGCACGGGATGCAGAAGTCCACGAGCTCGCCCGCACCCGTCCGCGACAGCTCGAAGTAGGACGGGCTGTGCGCGGTCTGCTGGAAGAGACCCGAGTCCACACCATGCCGCACGCGATCACTCCGTCCCTCGGTCCGTTTCCGACACCGGGGCATACGTGCCGATGTTCATCGCGGTTCACGGGTCCGTTTCGGGAAGGTCTCGGAACGGTCTCGCACGCAACCTCGCGTGGTCCGGGTCCTCGTCTGGGCGGACGCCGGTTTGTCCGGTTCGGTGGAACGTGGGCGCACGTGATGCCGGTCGCGCCCGATTCGTTGATCGTCCACACTGGACAGATCGACGGTGCCGGATACCGCGTCGAAGTTCCTTCCCGTTGGAACGGAAAGCTTTTGTCGTACAGCCACGGCACAAGCGCGGCCGGTTCGACGGCGTTCTGTCTCTGTGCGGGGCGCTGCTCGACCCGGCTCTGGAGGTCGCCCGGATTTCCGATCCTGCCGCGAACGAGCGCGGGCGGTCCAGGCCGCCGACTCGGCACCGGGTTCTCCTCCCGGGCGTGCGCGGCCGGCGTTGGCGAACGCCGTTCGCCGGCTGCCGTCGTTCGGCGACCCAGTACCCGTCGAGCACTCCGGCGCGCACCGGGGACGTGACGTGCGTCAACTCTTCGTCAACCGCGCCGGGCACCGCACGCACACCGCGGCGGAGGAGCTCGTCGCGTCGCGCGTCCTCGAAGACCGCATCTCGTTTGGGAGGTGGACGGCTTTGGACCTGAACGCTTTGGCTGGTCAGCACGGCCCCGAGAGCCGCGTGCCGCAGGACTGGACCGCGACTCCACCCCGTGAGGAGACCGTGGCACCAGGGTTCGTGACACACCACCCAGGGCACTTTCCACGACCGTGACGGGCGGCCTGCGAAAAATTGTCGGTCGATCCGGATACCCTGCTGGCAGTCCGCACACAACCAGGGAGCAGTACCCGTGACCGCAGAGACCCTGTACGGGGCCGACGACCTCACCCATCTGGAAGGTCTGGAGGCCGTCCGCAAACGGCCAGGCATGTACATCGGGTCGACCGACAGCCGGGGCATCAACCACCTCTTCAGCGAGATCGTCGACAACTCGACCGACGAGGGCGTCGCCGGGCACGCGACGCGCATCGTCGTCACCCTGCACGCCGACAACAGCGTCCAGGTGGACGACGACGGCCGCGGCATCCCGACCGACGTGCACGCCAAGTCCGGTCTGTCCGGTGTGGAACTGGTCCTCACCAAGCTGCACGCCGGCGGCAAGTTCGGCGGCTCCGGCTACAAGACCTCCGGCGGCCTGCACGGCGTCGGTGCCTCCGCCGTCAACGCCCTCTCGCACCGCTACGACGTCACGGTCCGCCGCGGCGGCAAGGTGCACGAGATGTCGTTCGCCCACGGCGTTCCCGGCGTCTTCGACGGCCCCGGCCCCAAGGCGAAGTTCACCCGCCAGTCGGGCCTTCAGGTCACCGGCAAGATGAAGCGCAACGAGTCGACCGGCACCACGACCCGTTACTGGTACGACGCCCGCTACTTCGAGAACGGCGCCGTCCTGGACGTGGACACCGTCCGCGCCAAGCTGCGCAACACGGCGTTCCTCGTCCCCGGCGTCACCTACGTGCTGCGGACGGCGCTGGAAGACTCGATCTCCGAAGAGGTCTTCCACTACCCCAACGGCCTCACCGACATGGTCGACTTCCTGGCCCCGTCCGGCGACCGGGCCGTCTCCGGCACCCTGGTGATCACCGGCAACGGCACCTACTTCGAGAACGCCGCCGACGAGAACGGCGTGATGCGGTCCAAAGTGGAGCGTCAGGCCGAGATCGAGGTGGCGCTGCGCTGGGGCACCGGCTACGAGCGCACCGTCGAGTGCTTCACGAACACCATCCGCAACGTGCACGGCGGCACCCACCGCCGAGGCTTCGACCGCGCGGTCGTGAAGTCGATCCAGGACGCCATCTCCAAGACCAGGGGCCTGCTGAAGCCCAAGGAGGAGATGCCGACCCTCGACGACGTGCTGGAAGGCATGACGGCCGTCGTCCACGTCCGCATCCCCGAACCGCAGTTCACCTCGCAGACCAAGGACGAACTCTCCACCGCAGGCATCACCAAGGTGCTGCAGGGCGTCGTGGACCAGCACGTCCGCGCGTGGACCGAGGACCGCAAGACCAAGGTGGAGGCCAAGACCGTCCTGCAGAAGGTCGTCGACGCCTCCCGCGTCCGGCTGACCCAGAAGCAGCAGAAGGACGCGGCCCGCCGCAAGACGGCCCTCGAAGGCGCCGCGATGCCCGCGAAGCTCGTCGACTGCCGCACGACAGGCGTGTCGCGCTCCGAGCTGTTCCTCGTCGAGGGCGACAGCGCATTGGGCTGTTTTGTGAAAGAAACTCGCGTTTCGCTCGCGTCCGGTGGTTCGCTGTCCTTCGGCGAGCTCGTCGACGACTGGGCACGTGGCGTCACGCACTTCGGCTATGCCACGAACAAGGCCGGACGCGTCGTCGTCGCACCGCTGGTCGAACCGAGGCTGACGAAGAAGAACGCACCGCTGGTCCGCGTCACGCTGGACAACGGGGAATCCGTGCGCTGCACGCCGGACCACCTGTTCCGGTTGCGGGACGGCTCCTACCGCCGTGCGGACGCGTTGCAGCCCGGTGACTCGCTGATGCCGCTGTACCGCTCGATCTCCTCGAAAGCGGCGGGCGACAAGCTCGACGGTTACGAGCGGATCTGGATGAACGACCGGCAGGAATGGGTCTACACCCACTACCTGGCCGATGCGTACAACCTGCGGCACGGCCTCGACAGCGCCGAGAACGGCAACGTGCGCCACCACCTCGACGTCGACAAGCGCAACAACGACCCGCGCAACCTCAAGCGGATGACGTGGGAAGACCACGCGGCACTGCACGCCGCGTTGATGGGCGAGCACGTGCACGCGGGCTACCGCGCCTGGCTCGCCGCCGGCGGCACCGAGTTCAAGTCCGCCATGCTCTCCGAGCAGTGGAAGAACCCGGAGTTCCGCGCCTCCTGCCTCGCCCGGCTCGCCGAACGCAACCAGGACCCGGAGTTCCGCGCTCGCATCGAGCAAGGCTTCGTCGACTGGTACGCGGCGCTGAGCGAGGACGAGAAGGCGGCCTACGCCGAACGTCTGCGCGCGTTGCAGGCCGAGTACTGGGCGAAGCCCGAGCACCGCGCCGCCGCGGCCGAGCGTGTCCGAGCGTTCTTCGCGCAGCCCGGCAAGCGCGACGAGTGGCGTGAGCGTTCGCTGGCGCAGTGGCAGGACGAAGAGCTGCTCGCCTGGCGTTCCCGTGCGACGACCGAGCAGTTCGCCGACCCCGCTGAACGTCAGCGCCAGCGCGACGCGGTCGTCGCCTGGCACGAGAACAACCCGGAGTTCGGCCGCGAGCACTCGGCGCGGATGAGGCAGCGCATGGCGGATCCGTCCACCGGCCACCTGGAGAAGGTCCAAGAAGGCCGCCGCCGGTACGTCGAGTCGGCTCCGCGTGCGGAGAGGGTCGAGCGTCAGACCGAAGGTCGACGGATCGCCGCGTTGAAGCGACTGGCGCCGATGCTGGACACGCCGTCGAACCTCGAACTCGCGCTCTCCTACGAACTCGACCGCAAGGAGAACGCGAAGACCGGCCTCAAGTTCCAGAAGGTCCTGGCGCACTACGACGACGACTTCGCCCGGCTCCGCGAAGCGGTGTCGATGGTGAACCACTCGGTCGCGTCCGTCGAGGCACTGCCGGAGCGCGAAGACGTCTACGACCTCACCGTCGACGGCTACCACAACTTCGCGCTCGAAGCCGGTGTGTTCGTCCACAACAGCGCGCGCATGGCCCGCGTCTCCGAGTACCAGGCGCTCCTCCCGTTGCGCGGCAAGATCCTCAACGTCCAGAAGGCCTCCCTCGCCGACACCCTGCGCAACGCCGAGATCGCCTCGATCGTCCAGGTCCTCGGCGCCGGCACCGGCCGCACCTTCGACGTCTCCCAGATGCGCTACGGCCGCGTCATCCTGATGGCCGACGCGGACGTCGACGGCAGCCACATCCGCACGCTGCTGATCACGTTGTTCGCCAAGTACATGCGCCCGGTCATCGAGGACGGCCGCCTCTACGCGGCCATGCCGCCGTTGCACAAGGTCATGACCCGAGGCCGCAACGCCGAGACGCACTTCACCTTCACCCAGCGCCAGATGGAACAGAAGGTCGCCTCGCTGGAAAAGGCAGGCAAGCAGGTGGTCACCCCGGTGCCGCGGTTCAAGGGCCTCGGCGAGATGGACGCGGACGAACTGTGGGAGACCACGATGAACCCGTCCAGCCGCTCGGTCCGCCGCATCACCATGGACGACGCCGAAGCAGCCGAAGACGCCCTCGAACTGCTGATGGGCGAGAAGGTCGAGCCGCGCCGCAACTGGCTCATCGAGTCCTCCTCACGGGTCGACCAGTCGGCCATCGACCTCTAAGCCTTCAAGAAACAGACGGAGTCACGAAGTCATGGCACGCCGCAAGGGACCCACGACCAAGGTCGACCCAGCCGCGTTCGACCGGGCCGGTGCGACGGTCCTCGACAACTCGCTGAAGACCGAGATCGAGGACTCCTACCTGGAGTACGCGTACTCGGTCATCCACTCGCGCGCCCTCCCGGACGCGCGGGACGGCCTCAAGCCGGTGCACCGCCGCATCCTCTACTCGATGCACCAGAACGGGCAGCGGCCGAACACGCCCTACGTCAAGTCGTCGCGGGTTGTTGGTGACACGATGGGTCGCTACCACCCGCACGGTGATACTGCGATCTACGACGCGTTGGTCCGCCTCGCGCAGGATTTCAGCCTCAACGAGCCGCTCATCGACGGGCACGGAAACTTCGGTAGCCCAGACGATGGACCGGCCGCGAGCCGCTACACAGAGTGCCGCATGTCCCCGGTCGCCTCGCAGCTCGTCGGAGAGCTGAACGAGGACACCGTCGACTTCCGCCCGAACTACGACGGTTCTCTCGAAGAGCCGAGCGTGCTGCCGGCGGCGTTCCCGAACCTGCTGGTCAACGGCACGTCCGGCATCGCGGTCGGCATGGCCACGAACATGATCCCGCACAACCTGCGCGAGGTCGTGGGCGCGGCGCGGTGGCTGATCAGCCACCCCAACGCCGACCTCGACAAGCTGATGGAGTTCGTGCCGGGCCCCGACCTGCCGACCGGCGGCATCCTGCTCGGCCTCGACGAGGTGCGGAAGGCCTACGAGACCGGCCGCGGTGTCGTGCGGATGCGGGCGAAGGTCGAGATCGGACTGCTGGAAGGCAGTCGCGGTCGTCAGGCCATCACGGTCACCGAGCTGCCGTACGGCGTGGGGGCCGAGCGGATCGTCGAGAAGATCACCGACGAGGTCAACAAGTCCAAGCGCCTCACCGGCATCGCGGACGTCAAGGACCTCACTGACCGCGAGAACGGCATCCGCCTCGTCATCGAGTGCAAGGTCGGCGTGAACCCGCAGGCGTTGCTGGCGGACCTCTACCGGCTGACGCCGATGGAGCAGTCGTTCGGCATCAACAACCTGGTGCTGGTCGACGGGCAGCCGCAGACGTTGGGCCTCAAGGAGTTGCTGGAGGTCTTCCTCCAGCACCGCTACGAGGTCGTGACGCGTCGCACGAAGTTCCGTCGCCGCAAGCGTGAGGAACGGCTGCACCTCGTCGAGGGCCTGCTGCTCGCGTTGCTGGACATCGACAAGGTCATCAAGCTGATCCGGGGCAGCGAGAACGCGGCTGCCGCCAAGGACGGCCTGATGAAGCAGTTCAAGCTGTCGGAGATCCAGGCGAGCTACATCCTCGACACGCCGCTGCGCCGCCTCACCAAGTACGACAAGCTCGAGCTCGAGAACGAGCAGGACAAGCTGCGCCAGGAGATCGCCGAGCTGACCGCGATCCTGGACGACGAGGGCGTGCTGAAGAAGCTCGTGTCCACCGAACTCGCGGCCGTCGCCAAGGAACTGGGCGGCGAGCGCCGCACGAGCCTCATCGACGGTGACCTGAAGGAGGTCCTGGCCGCCTCGAAGCCGGCGGGCCCGCTGGAGGTCGCCGACGACCCGTGCCAGGTCATCCTGAGCGCGGCGGGCCTGGTCGCGCGCACCGCGGCCGAGTCGGAGGAGGCCTCCGAGGGCAAGCGCCGGGCGGGCCGCGTGAAGCACGACGCCGTAGCGGCCGTGGTGCACTCCACCGCGCGCGGCCAGGTCGTCCTGATCACGAACCTGGGCCGCGCCTTCAAGACCGACGTGCTGCCCCTCCCGGTGCTGCCGGAGCAAAGCGGCACCGTGTCGTTGCGCGGGGGCATGGCGGCGGCCGAACTGGTGCCGCTCGACAAGGGCGAGAAGGTCGTCGGCATCGCACCCCTCGACCCGAAGGACTCACCGGGCATCGCGCTCGGCACCAAGCTCGGCACCGTCAAGGTGTGCGTGCCGGAGTGGCCGGTGCGATCGGACGAGTTCGAGGTCATCACCCTCAAGGACGGCGACGAGATCGTCGGGTGCACCTGGCTCACCGACGGCAGCGAGACGCTCGCCTTCGTCAGCAGCGACTCGTCGCTGCTGCGCTACGACGCCAAACTCGTTCGCCCGCAAGGCCTCAAGGGCGGCGGCATGGCGGGCATCAACCTGAGCGGCGACGCCCAGGTGGTCTTCTTCGGCGCCATCCGCACGGACGACGCCGAGCACGGCGAGCCGATGGTCGTCACCTCGTCCGGCCACAGCGTGAAGGTCACCCCGTTCAGCGAGTACCCGGCCAAGGGACGCGCCACCGGCGGTGTCCGCTCGCAGCGCTTCCTCAAGGGCGAGGACCACCTGGTGCTCGCCTGGATCGGGTCCCGGCCGGCGGGTGCCGACGACAAGGGCAGCCCGGTGGAGCTCCCGGAGATCGACCCGCGCCGGGACGGCTCGGGTCACGCGCACCCAGGCCCGGACGTGATCGGCCACCTGATCGAACGCGACTGACGCACGTCTCGGCGAGGAGGCCTGCCTCCTCGCCGAGCGCTGTCAGAGGTGCTCGGACCGTGTGAAGTGCGGTGTCAGAATCCGGCGCCGAGGTGCTCGAAGTCGCCGAACGGGGATGGCTGCCAGCCTGCTCCCACCGGTGCCCACTTGTGCACCAGGTCGCCTGCGGTGCCCTGGCCGAAGACGTCGAGCTGCCCGTTGGGTTGCTGGATCAACGACGGTGCGGCGGCCAGGCCGGTGCCGAGGCGTTCGGGTTCACCGAACGCCGACGGTTGCCAGCCTGAGTTGACGCTCAGCCACTTGTGCCACAGTTCACCCCCGGTGCCGCGGCCGAAGACGTCGAGCTGGCCGTTGGTTTGCTGGAGCACCACCGGTTCGCTCGCGAGACCGCCGCCGAGCCGCTCGAAGTCGCCGAACGGCGAGGGCTGCCAGCCCGCACTCGACGTCCACTTGTGCATCAGGTCGCCTGCGGGACCGCGGCCGAACACGTGCAGCTGGCCGTTCGCCAAGGGGATCGCGGCGATGTCGTCGGCGAGGCCGCCGCCGAGGCGTTCGAAGTCGCCGAACGGCGAGGGTTGCCAGCCGGAGGTCGGCGTCGCCCACTTGTGCAGGAGGTCGCCGTTGGTGCCGCGAGCGAAGACGTCGAGCTGCCCGTTGGCCTGCACCACCGCGACCGGGTCGCCGCCGAGGCCGGTGCCGAGGCGTTCGAAGTCGCCGAACGGTGAGGGGCCCCAGCCGGCTCCGGGGCTGAGCCATTTGTGCAGGAGGTCGCCGTTGGTGCCGCGCGCGAACACGTCCAGGACGCCGTTGGGACGGACGATCGCGACAGGGTCACCACCGAGGCCGGTGCCGAGGCGTTCGAAGTCGCCGAACGGCGAAGGGCCCCAGCCGGCTCCGGGGCTGAGCCATTTGTGCAGGAGGTCGCCGTTGGTGCCGCGCGCGAACACGTCCAGGACGCCGTTCGGGCGGAGGATCGCGGTGGGCTCGCCGGCGAGGCCGGTGCCCAGGTGTTCGAAGTCGCCGTACGGTGACGGCTGCCAGCCGGTGCCCGGGACGTACCACTTGTGCACCAGGTCGTTGGTCGGACCTCGGCCGTACACCTCCAGGAAGCCGCTGGGGCCGAAGACCACGTTCGTGCTGCTGCGACGGGCTGCCGGCGGCTGCGCGTCCGGCAGGTCGGCGATGTGCAAGAACGCCTGAGGCCAGCCGGACGACCTGCTGAGCGTGCGGGTGCCGAAGGCACCGTTGCCTGCGTTGTTGTACTCGTGGACGACGACTGTGTTGCCGCCGTTGAGGACCTCGGCGACGATTGCGACGTGTCCGAATCCGCCGCCGTGGGTCGCACCCCACCACGCGACGGCGCCGCGGGCCGGTGTGTCGTTGACCGGCTTGCCGCGGTTGAGAGCGCCTTGCCGCCAATCCCGCGCGTGGCCGCTGTTGTTCGCCTGGATGCTGCCCCAGTCGAAGCGGATGTCGCTGGTCGAGCCACCCAGTTGGACGTTGAGGGTCCAGGCGGCGTAATCGGTGCAGTTGCGGTAGTAGAACCGGAGCGGGGAGATCTGGTTCATGTTCGCGTTGGGCCACGGGTAGTCGTTTCCCAGCGCCTGTGCCGGTGTTGGCATCAACAGCCCGGCGAGCAAGGCGAACAACCCTGCCAGGAGGGCGACACGTCTGCGGTGTTGGACCATGCCTGGTGTGTCGCCCTGCGGGAAAGTGTTGTGACGCGTGGAGAAATCTGACCTGAATCTGTCCTTTTCCCATGCCTGCATAGGTTTTTCCGCTGAGCGGTTCGTGTGAACGCTCGGTGTTGGTGCGCGAGAGTGAGGCTGAAGCTGGCCCGTCGGTGGCGCGCGCCCTCGACGACGAGTGCACATTCCTCGCAAGAGTAACCCGAGTGGGTCAATGAGGCCTGGTGGATTTGCCTGATTCCACCAGGGCGGGGCTAGGGTTTGATCGTGACCAGTTCTGAGGCCTCGGCGGTGTTCCTGATCGGGGAGGCGCACTCGTACCTCAAGTCGGCCGCGCTCAGGGCCGTGGCGTTGCTCGGAGTGGCCGATCACCTCGGCGACGGGCCGCGGTCGGCCGGGGAGCTGGCGCGCGCGGTGGGGGCGGATGCGGACTACCTCGGGCGGGTGCTCCGGTTGCTGGCGACTGTCGGGGTGTTCCGGACAGAGGGTGACGGCTTTGCGTTGACGCCGTTGGGGCAGGGGTTGCGGAGCGACTCGCGGTATTCGGCGCGGGCCGGTGTGGTCATGAGCACCATGCACACGCATTGGGCCAGCGCGTTCGAGTTGGAAACCGGTGTGCGCGAAGGGAGGCCGTCGTTCGAGGCCTTGTTCGGGATGCCCTACTTCGACTACGTGGCGAGTGATGAGAAGTCCACTGTGGAGTTTCACGGTGGGATGGGGAGCTTTTCGGGGGCCGCGCGCCGGTTGGCGTTGGATCAGTACGACTTTCCGGCCGCGGGCACGGTGGTCGATGTCGGTGGTGGCCGTGGTGGGTTTCTGGCGGACGTGCTGCGCGGCAATCCCGGGTTGAGCGGGGTGTTGTTCGACCAGGCGCACGTGCTGCCGAACCAGGTGCCGCAGGACATCGCTCCGGAACGGTGGAGCGAGGTCGCTGGGAGCTTCTTCGACGGGGTGCCTGAGGGTGACCTGTACTTGTTGTCGTACGTGTTGCACGACTGGGATGACGAGGCGTGCGTGAGCATTTTGAGCAACTGCCGGAAGGCGATGGCGCCCCACGGCCGGATCGCTGTGTTCGACGCGGTCGTCGGGAGCGACGACCGGCCGGAGGACGCCAAGTTGCTCGATCTCGTGATGATGATGCTGGTCAGTGGCCGGGAGCGGACCGCGGGGGAGTTCGAGGCGCTCTTCGGCAAGGCTGGGATGCGAGTAGAGCGCATCGTCCGGTCTGAGGGGCCGTTGTCGGTGGTCGAGGCGCGGGCCTAGGCGGTCACGTCCAGGGCCGCGCTGACGATGCTGTCGGTGTCGATGCCGTGGTGGCGGTAGACGCTGTCCAGGTCGCCGGACTGGCCGAAGCTGCTGACGCCCAGGTGCACGGCGCCGCGGCAGGTCAGGCCCGCCAGGAACGCCAGGGTGTGCGGGTGGCCGTCCAGCACGGTGACCAGGGGCGTGGGGGACGGGAAGAGCGCGTCGAGGATCCACGTCGGCGCGGACGAACGGCCGCGGCGTGCCTGCACCGCGCGGAAGATCAGGTCCGGGCTGGTCAGGCAGACGACGTCGGCGGTGACGCCCTGAGCGGCCAACCGGTCTGCGGCGGCGAGGGCCTCGGTGACCAAAGCGCCCATGGTCACGATGGTCACGGAAGCAGCAGCGGAGCGGCGCAGCGGGTAGCCGCCTGCCACGACCTGACGGCGGCGGCGTTCGCGGGCCGCCGGGTCCACAGGGATCGCGGCCAGCGTCTGGTCGACCGGGCGGGTGGAGAGGCGCAGGTAGGCGGAGGTGCCGTCGGGGCGGCCCAGTTGGCCCAGGGCGGCCAGCAGGCACCACTCGGTGTCCAGCGCGAACGCCGGTTCCCAGGTCGTGCAGCCGGGCTGCTCGATGCCGATGGACGGCGTGGTGATCGACTGGTGCGCGCCGCCCTCGGGGGCCAGCGTGACGCCGGACGGGGTGCCGACGAGGACCGACTGGCCGCCCGCGTACAGGCCGAACGACCACGGCTCCAGCGCGCGGGACACGAACGGGTCGTAGAGCACACCGATCGGCAGAAGTGGCTGGCCCCAGCGGTTCCAGGTCGCGCCGAGCTCGCCCAGCAGGCCGACCAGGTTGGTCTCGGCGATGCCGAGTTCGATGTGCCGGCCGGTCGGGCGTTCGCGCCAGTGCAGGATCGTCTCGGCGTCGTCGGCGAACCAGTCGACGTTCTCGCTGGTCGACCAGACGCCGACCTTGTTGACCCAGCCGCCCAGGTTGGTGCTGGAGCTGACGTCCGGCGAGACCGTGACGACCCGCGCGCCCGCCTCGGGCGCCACCCGGTTCAGGTCCAGCAGGGTGCGGCCCAGCGCCGACTGCGTGGTCGCGGTTCCGGACGGCGTGCGGCCCAGGTCGGCGGGCACGGCAGGAGGTCCCGCGAGTGCGATCGGTTCTCGGCGCAGCCGGGCGGCGGCGGAGAAGCACAGCAGCTGCTCCGCGGTGCCGTCGGCGAACCGTTGCCACGGCTGGGAAGCGGACATGCCCGACCGCGCCGCCAGCTCCTCGAACTGGGCGCCGTTCAGCAGCGCCGAGTGGTTCTGCGGGTGTCCCGCGGTCGGCAGGCCGTGCCCCTTCACGGTGTAGGCGATGATCACCGTCGGGCGGGAGTCGTCGATCTCGGCGAACGCCGCGCGCAACGCCGCGTGGTCGTGCCCGCCGAGGGACCGCAACGCCGTCGCGAGCCCGGCATCGTCCACATCGGACACCAACGAGGCGATGCGCGCGGCGTCGGGGCCGTCGCCGGGCAGCAACGAGCGCAACCGGTCCGGGGCGTGCCGCAGCAGGCGCTGGTACTCGGCGTTCGTCATCGTGTCGATCCGGTCGCGCAACGCCTCCCCGCCGGGCCGCCGGAAGAGCGCCTCGAGCGCGGCGCCGTACTTGACGGTGATCACCTGCCAGCCCGCCGCCGTGAACAGCGCGCGCATCCGGTCGCCGGCGAGCACCGGCACCACCCGGTCGAGTGACTGGCGGTTGAAGTCGACGATCCACACGACCTCGCCCAGCTCCGTCACCATCGGGTCGCCGATGGCCTCCCAGACCGCGCCCTCGTCCAGTTCGGCATCGCCCACCAGCGAGTACTGCCGGCCGAGCGGCTGCTCGGCGAAGTGCCCGCCGACGTAGCGCCGCGACAGCGCGCCCCAGATCGGCGCCGTTGCCCCGATGCCCACGGAGCCGGTCGAGTAGTCGGCCGGCACCGGGTCCTTCGTGCGCGACGGGTAGCTCTGCAGGCCGCCGAACTCGCGCAGCGTGGTGAGGTGCTCGGCGTCGAGCTGCCCCAGCAGGAACTCGATCGCGTGCAGCACGGGGGAGGCGTGCGGCTTGACCGACACGCGGTCCTCCGGCCGCAGGTGCTCGAAGTACAGCGCGGTCATGATGCTCGTCATCGACGCGCTGGACGCCTGGTGGCCACCCACCTTGAGGCCCGAAGCGTTGGGGCGCACCCGGTTCGCGTGGTCCACGATCGCCGTGGACAGCCACAGCACCCGCTGCTCCACGTTCTGCAGCACATCCAGGTCCGTGGTGGTGGGCGCGCTCAACGTCGTCATGGCACGAAGTGGAAACGAGCCCGCCGACGCGCCGCAAGTATCACGCGCGATATCGAGGTCATCGTGCAGTTTTCCGCCGGCGAAACCGCCATGAACTGATGAAAAACTGCGCAAACGACTAGACTTCGGCTCGTGGCGGACTCGATCGACGACCTGGACCGCGAGATCCTCGCGCTGCTGATCGAGGACGGCCGCCGGTCGCTGGTAGACATCGCCGACCGGGTGAGCCTGTCGCCCGCCCCGGTGAAGCGCCGCATCGAACGGCTGGAGCGCCTCGGCGTCATCACCGGCTACACCGCGCTCGTCGACCACGGCAAGCTCGGCGCGGGCCTGGAGGCCTGGGTGGAGCTCAGGTTCGCGGGCGACATCAGCGTCGAGGACGTCACCGACGCGATGATGCGCATCCCCGAGGTGCAGGAGATCGTCACCGTGGCGGGTGATCCCGACGCCCTCGCGCGGGTGCGGCTCACCGACGTCGCCCAGGTGCGCCACGTGATCGACAGGATGCGCGAGGGCGGCTGGGTGATCGGCACCAAGACGTTGATGGTGCTGGGGCGCAAACGTCGCTGAGCCACGCCTGCGTGTACCGTCGATCGCGCGCATCTTCGCAGGTCAGCAGGCCAAGTCGGGTGGAATTCGACGCGGTCGAACCGGATGCGCTTTCGGCCCGAACGTTGCTGCGGGGGACTCCGGTGGAGAGGAACGGGCGGTGGGAGCGATGAACGTCCGCATCGACGTCACCCCGTTGGCGCAACGGCAGGGGTATTGCTCTTGTGCTGCCCGCACGGCCTGGTGTGAGGTGTCGCGGTGACGACGTCCAGCGGCGCCCCGCAACGCTTCGACGCGTTCTTCCGCGCCTGCCCGGCGGCCGCGGTCATCACCGATCCAGACGGCGTCGTGCGGGCCGCCAACCCGGCGTTCGCCGACCTCGTCGAGAAGACCGAGATCGGGGCGCGCCTGGGGTTCGGCATCGGCGAGATGGCGACGACGAGCACCACCGGGGCGTTCCTCGCCGACGCGGTCAGCAAGCTGCGGCTCAACACCGACCTGGTCGTGCGCGGCGAGGCGGAGATCGTCTCGGCGGAGACGCCGAGCCGGTACGTGCGCGTGTCGGCGACGGCCCTGCCGGAGGAGGGGCTGCTGTTCCTGTTCGAGGACGAGCAGGAGCTGCGGCAGCTGCAGGAGACGTTCCGGCACCAGACGTTGCACGACTCGCTGACGGGCCTGCCGAACGACGCCTACTTCCGCTCGAAGCTGGAGAGCATGGTCGCGGGGGAGGGCGAGCGGATCGCGGTGCTGTTCGTGGACGTCGACGGGTTCGGCGTGATCAACGACGGCCTCGGGCCCGACCTCGCGAACCGCGTCCTGCACGCCACCGCCGCCACCCTGCGCGAGGTCTTCGCCCACGAGGACGCCTTCATCGCGCGGCTGTTCCGCGACGAGTTCGCCGTGGCGCTCAAGGGAGATCTCACCCAGCAGTCGGTCGTGGCGCTGGTCGAGGAGATGATCGACCAGCTCGCGCAGCCGGTCTACCACGACTCCCGCGTCGGCGTGGGGGTGAGCGCGAGCGTGGGCATCGTGGTCGCGGACCGCGCGGGCGCCGAGCACGGCGCGCTGGCCCGGTCCGCCGAGGTCGCGCTGCACCGGGCCAAGGAGCTCGGCAAGTCGCAGTGGGTGCTGTTCGACCCGGAGACCGACCGCGCGGCACGGGACCGGTACTTCCTCGCCGCGTCGCTCGCCGGCGCGATCGAGGTCGGTGAGGTCGGCTTCGTCTACCAGCCGCAGGTCGTCCTGCCCGACGCCCCGGTCATCACGTCGCTCAAGACGAGCCTGTGCTGGCGGCACCCGTCGCTCGGGCTGCTGCGGGCGGACGAGGTGTACGCCCTCGCCGAGCTCACCGGCATGACCATGCCGCTGGGCCGGCACCTGCTCGCGGAGTCCATCGAGACCGCCGCCGACTGGCACGCCCGGTTCGCCGACGGAGCGCCGGTCGTGTGCCTGAACCTGCCCCAGCGCATGGCGATCGACCCGGACCTGGTCCGCATCGTCCGCGCCGAGCTCGACCGGCACGGCCTGGACGCGCGGCGGCTGATGCTGTGCACGAACAGCGCGTCGTTGCTGGACAAGCGGGGTGACCTGCAGGAGTCGCTCGGCGTGCTGGCGCGGCTCGGCATCGTGTTCGTGATGGACGTGGCCGGGCTGCCCGACCTCGAACTGATCGCCGAGCTCGAGCTGCCGGTGCCGGGCGTGATGCTCGTCGGCCCGGTCGTGGCCGTCACCGCCACCGGCGACGCTCCCGAGTGGGCCGTGCGCCAGATCCGCCACCTCGTCGAACGGGCGGGCGAGCTGGGCATCGTGGTGGGCGCGCACGGCGTGGCCTCGCAGGCGCAGGCGGAGCTGCTGCACTCGCTGGGCGTGCTCGTCGCGGCCGGCCCGTACCTGCCCCAGTACGAGAGCAGGGAAGAGGCCGAGATCTGGGCAGGTCGCGTCTGGTCGGCGGGCTAGCAGGCCCCAGTCGAGACGGTGTGGGAACGCTCTCACCCGGTTGGACGGTTGTGACGCGCACGCGTTCCGGGCCACGGTGACCACCGGCTGACAACGTTGTCCCGGGAGGTCTCGCGATGCGTGCGCTGCTGGTCGTGCTGCTGGTCGCCCTGTTCGTTCCGGTAGGTCCCGCCGCGGCGGGCACGACACCGGACTACCCAGAGTTCCCTTACGCGCCAACGACCTACTCCGAGCCGTTCCGCGGGCAGTTCCACTTCAGCTCGCAGTCGGGGTGGATGAACGACCCCAACGGGCTGGTGTTCGCCAACGGCCTCTACCACTTCTTCTACCAGCACAACCCGCACGGCCTCGAGTGGGACACGATGCACTGGGGCCACGCCACGAGCCCGGATCTCGTGCACTGGACCCAGAAACCCGTCGCGCTGGAACCGGGCGTGCACCCCGGCACGTTGTTCTCCGGCGGCGGCGTGGTCGACAAGGCCAACACCTCGGGGCTCAAGACGGGCGCGCTCGACCCGATCGTCGTGTTCTCCAACGTCAACGGCGTCAGCGTGTTCTACAGCAACGACAACGGCCGCAGCTTCCAGGCGTACGACGGCGGGCGCAAGCAGATCGAGATCCCCGAGGAGAGCCGCGACCCCAACGTCGTCTGGGACGCCGAGCGGCGGCAGTGGGTCATGGTCGTCTGGTCGAACCGCGGCGGCAACGGCGTGGACGTCTACACCTCGCCGAACCTCCTGAAGTGGACGTTCGCCAGCCGCTACGCCGCCGGCTGGCTGTTCGAGTGCCCCGAGCTCTTCGTGTTGCCGCTCAACGGGGTTCCGCGCTGGGTGCTCACCTCGGCGACCGGCGAGTACGTCGTGGGCACGTTCGACGGCAAGGCGTTCCGCACCGACCAGCCGCAGCCGAAGAAGATGAACCACGGCACCACGTTCCCCGGCGGCACCTTCTACGCCGCCGAGACGTTCGACAACACCCCGGACGGCCGGGTGGTGCAGATGGCGTGGCAGGGCGGCAACCGGGGCAGCGCGTGGACCGGCAACGCGACGTTCCCGGTGTCCCTGGGCCTGGTCGCGTCACCGGACGGTCCTCGGGTGACGAGGACCCCGGTCACCGAACTGGACTCGCTCCGCGCCGACACCCGGACCTGGCGCAACACCACCGTGACGGCCACGAACAACCCGTTCGCCGGCGTGCTCGCCGACACCTACGAGATCACCGCTCGCTTCGACCTGCGCGGCGCGACCGCCCGCGAGTTCGGCTTCGCCTTGCACAGCCGGTCCGACGGCAGCGCCGACCGGACCGTCACCTACGACCGCGCCGCACGCGCGCTGGACGGCAAGCCCTTCCAGCCCGCAGGCGACGAGGTGAGCGTGCGGTTGCTGGTCGACCGCGGCCAGCTGGAGATCTTCGGCGGCGACGGCGTGTTCTCGTTGTCGGACAACGTGAACTTCGACTCGGCCGCCGTCAGCCAGGGCATCCGGCTGTTCGCCAATGGCGGCACGGTTCGGTTGGTGGACGCGAAGTTCACCCGGCTCAGCACGAGCTGGGGCACCGCGCAGTCCACTTTGGAGAGCAACCTGCGCGGCCCGTGGCACGCCACCGCCGGTTCCTGGACGGACGTCGCCGGCGGCAAGCGCGCCCAGGCGACCGGCGACGCGTTCTACCTGAGCGCGAGCACCGCCGCCGACGCGACCTACGAGGGCGACCTCCGCCTGGACTCCGCCCAGGCGGCCGGTCTGGTGTTCCGCGCGGGTGCGGACGGCGCCGGTTACACCGCCAACATCGACGCGTCGGGCGTGGTGAAGCTCTGGCGGCCGGGGCGGGACATCGCGACGGTCGCGACGCCGATCGTGCAGGGCCGCGGCTATCACCTGAAGGTGCAGGCGACCGGGTCGCGGCTGCGGGTCTGGCTGAACCACGGCACGAACCCGATCATCGACGCGACCGACACGGCCCACACCTCCGGACGGTTCGGCGCGAACGTCTACCGGGGCGCGGCGACCGTGCAGAACCTGAACACCGGCCCGTCCGGCTTCACCGCGTTCCCGTCCGGCCCGTGGACCGCCGTTGCCGGCACCTGGACCACGACCCCGGACTCGTTGCGCGCCCAGACCCAGGGCGACGCGTTCTACCTGAGCGACCGCGTCGCGTCGGATCTCGTGTACGAAGGCGATCTGTCGATCGTCAACGGCGTGGCGGCGGGCCTGACGTTCCGCGCCGGGGCCGACGGCGCGGGGTACACGGCGAACATCGACGCTTCCGGGCTCGTGAAGCTGTGGCGGCCCGGTCGTGACATCGCGACGGTCGCCGCGCCGATCGTGCAGGGCCGCACGTACCACCTGAAGGTCCAGGCCGAGGGCTCACGCCTGCGGGTCTGGTTCGACCGCGGCGCGAACCCGGTGATCGACGCGACCGACACGGCGTACGGCGAGGGGAGGGTCGGGCTCAACGCGTACGCCGGCACCGCCACGATGCGCGACCTCGTGCTCGGCTAGCGGCCCCGCCGTGCCGAGGCGCGCCTCCCGGCCCGCTCCTCCTACTCGATGTGCAGGCTCTGGATCTTGGCCTCCGCGACGATGCGTTCGGCCTCGTCGCGGGCCACGTTGCGCAGCTCGGCCAGCGCGCGCATGGCCTCCGCGCGGCGGGCAGACATCGCGAGGCGGAAGTCCTCGCGGATCTCCTCGCGCTTCGCCGCCGCCTGTTCGTCCAGGTCACGCGCCCGTTGCTCGGCCTCTCCCACGATCATCAACGCCTTGAGCTGGGCGTCGCGGACGACGTCCCTGCGCTCCTCCTCGGCGAGGGCGACCATGCGGGCGAGCCGTTCGGGCAGGCCCTTCGGGTCGATCGGGGTCAGGCAGATGCGGTGCAGGCCGTCCTGAAGTGCGGCGTTCTCCTCCTGCACGGTGACCAGCCTGGTGGCCAGGGCCTCCGCGCGGGCCTCCGACGCGTCCCGGTCGGCCGTGACCAGGCGGAGCTCGGCCTCCAGCTCGGCGACGTAGTCGTCCACCTCGTCCCTGTCGTAGCCGCGCCAGCGCAGTCCGAACCACGTGCGCAGCGGTACGAGCTCTGTCCTGCTGTCGACACTCACTGCCGTCTCCTCTGCCTCCCGCGAGTCAGTCTTGCCAAGGGGTACGTACAGAGCGCGGCATCGGTTCTAACGGGATTACCAGGCACAATGTCGGCGTGAACAACAAACTGTGTCCCTGCGGCACCGGCGGGTCCTATGTGGACTGCTGTGGCGCGCTGCACTCGGGAGCCCGCAAGGCGGCCACCGCGGAGCAGCTGATGCGGTCCCGGTACAGCGCTTTCGCGGTGCACGACGAGGACTACCTGCTGCGCACGTGGGCCACGCGGCACCGCCCGTCGAGCGCCGGGATCGACTCGACCGACCGCTGGCTGAAGCTCGAGGTCCTGGCGACGGAGAACGGCGGGTTGCTGCAGAACGAGGGCGTCGTGGAGTTCCGCGCGCACTACGTCGGCGGCATCGTGCACGAGCGGAGCAAGTTCGTCCGCGAGAACGGCCAGTGGGTGTACCTGGAGGGGCAGGAATGAGCGCGGTCAGGGTCGCGAGCAGGTTCAACGGGCCGCCCGGCACGGGCAACGGCGGATATTCGGCCGGCCTGCTCGCCGCGCACGTGGACGCGCCGGCCGTGAGCGTGCGGCTGCGCAAACCGATCCCGCTGGACACCGACATGGTGGTCGAGAACGGCGAGCTGCTCGACGGCGAGACCGTGATCGCCTCGGCCGAGCCCGCGACGCTCGACCTGGAGGTGCCCGCCGCGCCGACGCTGGAGGAGGCGCTCAAGGCGTCCGCGCAGGTCCCGTGGCGCGACCGGCACCCGTTCCCGACGTGCTTCGGCTGCGGCCCGAACCGGGAGGACGGCATCGCCGCGCTGCTCGGCCCGCTGGACGGCCGCAGCGAGTGGGCGGGCGTGTGGCGGCCGTCGGACGTGCTGCCCAACGACGGGGTGAGCGTGCTGCCGGAGATCGTCTGGGCCGCGCTCGACTGCCCCTCCGCCCAGCCCGTCGCGCCGGACGGCGGACCGGCGTTCGTGCTCGGCACGTTCGTCGCTCAGGTGGAGCAGCCGGTGAAACTGGGCGTGGACCACGTGCTGCTGGCGTGGGAGCTTGGCAGGGACGGGCGCAAGGCGTACTCCGCGTCCGCGATCATCGGCCCTGACGGAGTGTGTGGACGAGCACGCGCTGTGTGGGTCTCGATCGGATGAGATCAAACCACCC
The DNA here is from genome assembly GCF_050936595.1 of Lentzea sp. CA-135723. Classification (NCBI taxonomy): domain Bacteria; kingdom Bacillati; phylum Actinomycetota; class Actinomycetes; order Pseudonocardiales; family Pseudonocardiaceae; genus Lentzea; species Lentzea sp. CA-135723. Next base: position 1,500,916 of record NZ_JBNJMK010000002.1, read on the forward strand.
GACTGGGTGACACGAGTGCGGCGCGTCTTGATAGCGTGCACGACCGTTGCCCGATTACACCGAAAGGGCGAGTGACCGGGATGGCACGGAGGTGATCAGGCGCTTGTTGGGCCGACGTGCCGCCGCCCAAGGCGAGCAGCAACCACAGATCCAGCAGACCCAGCAGAGTTCTGGCCAGAGCGTTTTCGGGGTGCAGACCATCACGAGCACGGACCAGGACCAGGATCTGTACGAGCCGCCCCCGGCCGCGGTCCCGCCGCCGGAGCCGGTGTCGGTGCCCCAGAGGACGCCGTTCGCGGCGAACCTCGTCGGGGCGACGCTCGTCGTCTCCGCTCCGGAGGGCCCGAGCCAGGGCGCCACGGGTCTCGCCCGCGCGCTGCCCGCCGATCCCGGCCGCACGGTGGTCGTGGTCGACTTCCCGAGCGGGGACCAGAGCACCTTCTGGCCGCACGTCGTGACGGCGTTGCACGGCCGTGGGCCCATCCGGCTCGCGGTGTCGCACGCCGGCACGATGCGGCCGACCGCGCCCGCGCAGTGGCTCACCGAGCAGCTGCAGGCCGAGGTCGTCGCGCCGGACGGCGTGCTGACCACGGTGCCCGGTGCCGCGTTCGTCGTCGGCACCCAGGGCTACGGCAGCTGGGTGAAGTTCCAGCCGAACGCGTCCCCGATGCCGTTCGGCCGCCGCTTCCCGGTGCCGCAGTGGGAGGCGATGGACCCGAACTCGCCGTGGCCGACGGGCGAGATCGGCATCTCCGAACCCATCCCGAGCGGCATGTGGCTGCGCGCGCAGGTGCCGCCGTTCGACCCGGCCGCCCAGGACTCGCGGCCGATCGTGGCGCTGCCGTGCCGCGACAACGTGCTGACGCTCGTCGTCGGAGGACCCGGCCAGTCGGCGATCCCGATCGACGAGGTGTGCCGCCTGCTCACCGCGCTGCCCCAGGCGGCCCGGTCGCGCGTGCGGCTCGTCCCGTACGGCATCGACGCGTCCATCGGCAGCCTCGTCGCCGACGAGATCGGCGAGCCGATCGCGATGTTCACCGGCCTGCCGGTGGGCAACCTGCGCACCGGCGGTCCCGCGGTGATCGCGGTCGACCCGCGCGGCCAGCAGACCTGGCGGCCGTTCGTCACCGAGGTCACCTGCCTGCCGAACGAGTCCGTGCCCGTCGTGTCCGGCTACCGGGCGCCCGTGCAGGGCCTCAACGAGGTCTCGCCCGGCGTGTTCGCGCTCGGCGACGGCGTGGTGCTGGAGGTCGTTCCCTCCGGTCTGTGGGTGCGTGAGCAGGACGAGCCGTACAACGCGGCCGAGGTGCGCACACAGCCGTTGGACCCGGAGTGGGCACGTCTGACCGTGGGTACGCCGGGACGCACGACGCCCGGTGCGGTCGCGGTGCACGGCGCTGCTCTCGTGGAGCGTCTTGAGCCCGAGGTGCGCAAGCTGCTGCGTCTCGTGTTCTGCGACTCGAAGGTGACGGCACCGCCACCTCCTCCGCCACCCGCTCCCGAACCGCCGGCCAGCACGGCCGCACACGCGTTGACGCGCCGTGAGTCGTCGGACAGCGGCACGGGCTTCTTCACGCCCGCCACCCCCGCCGAGTCCGGCCCCGCCTACGCGTCCATCAGCGCCGGTCCGGCGATCGCGAAGGTCACCTCGCACGCGCTGGACGACCCGGACGAGGCCGCGTTCCCGTCGGACGACCCGGACTCGGCCCCGATCAGGTTCCGCGTCGACGGCCCGCTGCCGTTGCAGCCGCTGGCGATGTGGGAGGCCCCGCCGGAGGACGACGGCGAACGCGAGACCGTCGCGCGCGAGCACAGCAGCACGGACGCGGAACGAGACACGGTCCGCCGCGCTCTCGGCGAGCGTTACGGCGTGCACGCGGCCACGGTCGTGCGCCTGCTTTCGCAACGTCCGGACGCGGAGGAGGACCCGGCCGCGTTCGAGGCCACGGTCACCGACCTCACGGCGTTGCTGGCGTGCGTGTCGCAGGACGAGGACATGGTCGTCGAGACGCTCCGCATGGGACGCCTCGGCCGCCTGCGCCCGTACGTCGCGTGCATCGTCTCCGGCCTGAACCGCCTGCCCGTGCACAGCGGCGTGGCGACGGTGTGGGGCGTCAGCGGCCCGACCGGCCCGCGCCGCTACCGCAGCGGCGACGTCCTGGTCGACCACGGCCTGCTGGACACCATCGCGAACCCGTCGCACCGCATCGACGGTGTCACCGAGTACCTGATCTGGTCGGTCACCGGCCGCCGGGTCGAGGTCTCGGACCGCGTCGCGGTGTCCACCGAGGAACGCGTCGTCTTCGCGCCCGGCACGCCGTTCCGGGTGCTGGCCGTCGCCGACGCCGAGGGCGATCACCCGCAGCAGGTGCTGCTGCAGGAGATGGCCGGGCCGATGGCGGACCAGGAGATCGCGGGCCTGCGCCCGAGCGTGCTCTCGCAGCTGGAACGGGCGGCCGCGAACCTGCGCGTGCTGCCGGTCTCGCACCAGGTGACGGCCTGAACCTCGGCATCCGCTACGCCGAACCCCCGGTCGGCCCGCTCCGCCTCCACCCACCGGTGGACAGCGACGGCGAGCCGACCGGCGCGTTCGGGGACGCGCACACCCTGAACGTCTGGTCCACAGTGGACGCGGACGCCCCCGTCCTGGTGTGGGTCCACGGCGGCGCGAACACCGTTGGCTCCTCAGCACAACCGGAGTACGCGGGTGACGTGCTCGCGTCGCTCGGGATCGTGTTCGTCAGCTGCAACTACCGGCTCGCCGTCGACGGATACGGTGCGCTGGAAGGAGTTCAGCACAACCGCGGGCTGCTCGACGTCGTGTCGGCGCTGCGCTGGGTCCAGCGCAACATCGCGCGCTACGGCGGAGATCCCTACAACGTCACCGTCGCCGGCCAGTCGTCAGGGGCGCAGACCGTCGCGAGCCTGATGGTGATGCCGTCGGCCGCGGGCCTGTTCCACCGCGCGATCGTGCACAGCCTCGCCGGCCGGTTCTTCACGCCGCGCGAAGCCGTCGAGGTGCAGCGCGCCGCCGATCCGGAAGTCGTGCAGTACCAACCGATCGTGGACGGCTCGACGTTGCCGCGCAGCCCCTTCGAAGGCCCGTACGACGTCGAACTGCTGGTGTGCCACACGGCGGACGAGGACGTGGACCTGTTCCAGCGCCCCACGAAGAGGCTCGCCGACGAACACGGCAGCGCGTTCCGGTCGATCTACGCCCGGCATCCCGCACACCACGGCGCGGACGTCCCGGACATGTTCCGCGGCGACATCGCACGGGCGTGGGCGGAGTTCGCGCGCACCGGCGATCCCGGCTGGCCGAAGGACGAGCTGAAGCTCTGGGTCTAACGGCACGGTTCAAGCCGGGGCTCTGCGTAACAACGAAAGGGGCCTGGACGAACAGCTGGGCGACTGGGGGAGTGAACCGTGAGCGTCGCGATCATCGCCGCACTGCTCGTGCTCGTCGGGTGCGGCTCCGGAGATCCTGTCGCCGCGCCGTCGTCACCGACGAGTGCGACCACCACGATCACCGCCGCCGCAGCGAGGACGCCCGGTGCGCTCGCAGACGAGCTTGACGCGCAGTTCGCGGCCTTGCCCGATTATGCCGATCCACCGTGCTCCCCAGCGCGAGCGCAGACGAAAACGTGCGCCGACTACCTGACCCAGCAGGTTCAGCTGGTGACGAAACTGGATGCCGAACTCCGTGCGCGGGACGATGCGAAGAGTCGGTACCTCGACACGCTCCTCGCCATCCAGAAGGTGTTGGACGAGTCCGCGCGTTACGCCGATGCCAGGTGCTTCGCAGGCGGTGGCACACAGGAGGACTGCCACGGGATCGCGATGCTCATCGGGACGGGGACCATCTCCGTGCAGGCGATCCTGCGATCGGACGACCTCGACCGTTAGGCACACGAACAGCCACCGCCCCGCTCAACCAGTCGCTGTCCGAGCAACCGGCTAGCGTGACTAGCTCTCGGTGTTGAGTCCGAGCGAGCCGTCCAGCTTCGGCACGCACGCCCCGTCCCGCTTGTCCGCCGACGCCAGGAACTCGCTCAGGCACCGCGCGATCTGCTCGTGCCCGCGGGCGTTGGGGTGGAACGACTCCTGCAACGCGTGCGGGGCGCGCCGCTCGTCCTGCAGCCCCTCCCAGTCGACCGACAGCCGGGTGAACCACTCCTTGGACGCGTCGCCGCCGCCCACGCACGCCTCGTGGCCCTCGCCGGCGCGGGCCAGGTCGAGGAAGCGGGCGTTGACCTTCGCGGCCGCGGTGCGCAGGCCGTTGGACAGCTCCGGCACGGCCTCCTCCACGACCCACTCCAGGTCGGTGGTGCGCAGCGGGCAGCCGGAGAGGTTCTGCAGCGAGCGCGGCATCTTCGGTGAGACCGGGGCGGCGTAGGACTGCACGACCAGCTGGTACGACGCGTCAAGATAGCCGGAGTCGCGCATGGTCTGGCGGATGGCGTTCAGCGTGTTCTCGACCTTGGGGACCATCCGCTTCACGCGCTTGGTCCACTCCGGCGCGACGGACGACGTGCAGTCGCTGCGCTTGCCCCACGCCTCGAAGCACTTGTTGAGGATCTCGGCGAAGCGCGGGTCGTCGTTCGCGCCGATGGCCACGACGATCGCGACGACCTGGTTGGCGCCCGCGATCTCGCGCAGCCTGGGTAGCTGCTCGTTGCGCAGCTTGTCGGAGTTGGCGCCCGAGCAGGCCAGGTTGATCTTCTGGTCGGCCTCGAACTCGGTCTTGAGGATCTCGGCCTCGCGCGAGCGGTGGCACCAGTTGCCGCCGGCCTCGCCGTCGGTGCCGGGCTCGTAGGAACCCGCGCCCTCGCCCGACATCGTGCTGTCGCCGAGCGCCACGACGGCGGTGCGGGTCTCGCGGTCCGGTTCCGAGGGCGGCGGGAACACGTGGTCGCTCACGACCAGCAGGATCGTGAGCAGGCCGATCGCCGCGAGGAAGAGCACTTTGCGCATCGCGCACCAGTTTACGGGGGTGGCCGAATGCGAGGGAGATGTGGCGTTGCCGCCCCGGCCGGTCATGGGGACAGTGGAGGTGTGGGGAAACCGAGGGAAGTAGTGGTGGTCGGGTACGACCGCACGGCGTTGCTCGACCTGGCGGGACCGATCGAGGTGTTCGCCGCCGCGAACTACAGCGAGCAGCGCTACCAGGTCACCGTCGCCACGCTGGGAGGGGAGCCGTTCGCCGCGACGGCGGGTGTGCGCATCGAGGCAGGCGCCGACCTGAGCACGCTCGACCGTCCGATCGACACGCTGCTCGTCGTCGGCGGCTGGGGGTACGACGAGGCCGCGGCCGACCCGGTGCTCACGACGCACCTGCGCCGCCTCGCGCTGCGCTCCCGGCGGGTCGCGGGGGTCTGCACCGGCGCCGTCGTGCTCGCCGGGGCCGGGCTGCTCAACGGCAAGCGCGCCACGACGCACTGGGCGTTCACCGGCGAGCTGGAGAACCGCGGGGTCGACGTCGAACCGGACGCGATCTTCGTGTGCGACGGCCAGGTGGCCACGTCGGCGGGCGTGACAGCGGGCATCGACCTCGCGCTCGCCATGGTGGAGCAGGACCACGGGCCGGCGCTGGCCCGCAAGATCGCGCAGTACCTGGTCGTCTTCCTGCAACGCTCCGGCGGCCAGTCGCAGTTCAGCGTCCACACGCGCGCGAAGCCGGTGCAGGACGGCTCGCTGCGCGCGTTGCTGGACGACATCCACGCCGATCCGACGCGGGAGTGGACGGTGCCGGTCATGGCCCGCAAGGCGATGATGAGCGTCCGGCACTTCGCCCGCGTGTTCTCCCGCAGCGTGGGCACCTCGCCCGCGCAGTACGTCGAACGTGCCCGCGTCGAGGCCGCCGCCGACCGGCTGGCGAGCACCGGCGACTCGCTCGACCTCGTCGCACGGCAGTCGGGCTTCGGTTCGGCCGAGACCCTGCGACGGGCCTTCCTGCGCGTGCTCGGCGTCTCGCCGGGCAGCTACCGCGCCCGCTTCCGGACCACTGGGGTTGCCTGATGGACGCCACTTTCGTGCTCTACCCGAACATGACCTCGCTCGACTTCGTCGGCCCGTTCGAGGTGCTGGCGAGCGTGCCGGTGGTCTCGGCGCGGTTCGTCGCGGCCACGCTGGACCCGGTGCGGTCCGACAACGGGCTGATCGTGACGCCGACGGACACGTTCGACTCGTTGAAGGCCACCGACATCGTGGTGGTGCCGGGGTCGGGGCACTGGAAGGAACTGCTGAAGGACTCCGGCGGCGTCGTCGAGTGGCTGCGCGAGGTGCACCCGACGACGAAGTGGACCACGTCGGTGTGCACGGGCTCGACGCTGCTCGCCGAGGCCGGGCTGGTGTCGAAGGCGACCACGCACTGGGCCGCGCGCGAGGACCTCGAGGTGCGCGGGGTCGAGGTGAGCACCGACCGGGTCGTGTTCGACGACAAGGTCGTCACCGGCGCCGGGGTGTCGGCGGGCATCGACATGGCGTTGCGGCTGGTCGAGGCCGAGTTCGGCGAGGTGGTGGCGCAGGCCGTGCAGGTCGGCATCGAGTACGACCCGCAGCCGCCGCGGTCCTACGACTCGATCCCGCCGGAGATCGCGGCCGGCCTCAAGCAGGCTTTTGCGGCTTCCCAAGCCTGACGCCGCGCCCCTAACCTGGATCGGACGGCTCAGGGGGAGCCGTCCGTTCTAGGGGGAACGATGTTCAGAGCTGTGGCCGCGTGCGCGGCCGTCTTCAGCCTGCTCGTGGCAGGCACTCCGGCCTCGGCCAGCCCGGCGGGGATCGACGGAACCGTCACGTCCGCCAGGACGGGCCAGCCGATGAAAGGCATCCAGGTCATCGCGAAGACACCCGACGGCGGCTGGGTGCGCGACACGACCACCGACGACGCCGGCAGGTTCGACATCCCGCTCACCGCGGGCAGGCAGTACCGGCTCTTCGCACACGCCACCGAGCACCACGAGCAGCTCAGCGAGCCGGTCACCGCGCCGGGTTCGGTGTCGATCGCCCTGCAGCCGCTCACGTACGGCTCGGTGCGCGGCACCTACCTCCGCAAGCCGGGGCAGCCGATCCCGGACGCCGGGGTGGAGCTGAGGGACCTCAACGGCAACCAGCGGGGGTGGACGGGCACCGACGCCACCGGCGCGTTCCGCTTCGAGCACGTGCTGACGGGCACCTACACGCTGCGCTACCACTTCCCGCGGTCCTCGTACCACGAGTCGGAGCGCCTGACCGTCTCGGAGGACCAGGAGACCGCGGTCGAGCAGCTCGCCCGACCGATGGGCGCGGCCGAGGTCACGATCCGCGACAGCGCCACCGGTGACCCGATGGCGAACGTCGCGGTGGAGGCGACGTTGCCGGTCGAGCTCGGCGCCGGCTACACCGTGCGCACCGACGCGCAGGGCAAGGCCCGGTTCACCGACCTGCTCACCGGCAGGTGGCGGTTCCTGATCTCCCCGCCGGACGGGTACCTCTACAACACGATCGAGGACGTCGAGGTCGCGGAGGACCAGACCGCGCACGCCGAGGACGCGCTCGACCGGGAGGCCGTGCTCGACGTGACGTTCGTGGACGCGGTGACCGGTGCCCCGGTCGACGGTTGCGTCTCCCTGGTGGCCCCGGACGCGCACAACGCCGTGGACACGAGCCATAGCTGGTGCGGCACCGACGGCACCGGCAAGCTCCGCCTGACCGAGTACTGGCCCGGCAGGCAGCGGCTGTTCGCCTACCCGCGCACGTCCACGGCGCACGGCAGCCAGTGGGTCGGCGAGAACGGCGGCACCGGTGACGTCGAGCAGGCGAAGTGGTTCGACCTGGTGAGCGGTCAGACGACGGCCGCGCGGGTGGAGTTCGACGGCGCGGGCACCATCCGCGGCACAGTCGTCGACGACGAGACCGGAGCGCCGGTGCAGGAGGTCTGCCCGTCGGTGACGCCGTCGCACACCTCCCCGTTCCAGGGCCGGAACGTGCGCTGCACCTGGACCGAGGGGACGTACGAGATCGGCGGCCTCGGCCCGTACGAGTGGAAGGTGCAGTTCCCCGCCCCCTACGGCCGCTACGCGTGGCAGTGGTCGGGCGGCGCGGCCAACCGCTTCGACGCGGCGGGTGTCCGGGTGACGGCCGGTGGTGTCGCCACGTCCGACGCGCGGCTGAGGAAGCCGGGGCAGATCACCGGCAAGGTCGTGGGCGCGACCTACCCGTGGCAGTACACCTCGATCTGGGCCGTGGACGCGCGCACCGGTGACTACGTGGGCGACCGGGCGTACCTCAACGACAGGTACGAGTACACGATGAAGGGCTACGGCGGGCAGGACGTGCGGGTGTTCTTCTCGGCGTCACCGGACGGCGTCGAGGAGCACCCCGACACCGTCCACATCGGACCCGGTGAGGTCGTGGCCGGGATCGACCTGCACGTCAGGTAAGGCCTGACTGGACGGCGAACACCACGAGCTGGGCGCGGTCGCGCGCGCCCAGCTTCACCATCGCCCGCGACACGTGCGTGCGGACGGTCGCGGGCGAGATCACCAGCACGGCCGCGATCTCGTCGTTGGACGCGCCCGACGCCACGTGCCGCATGATCTCCCGCTCGCGTTCGGTGAGCTTGTCGAGGTGCGGCACGGGCCGGGCGGAGGCGCCGGACGCGAACCGCTCGATCACCCGGCGCGTCACGGACGGCGAGAGCAGCGACCCGCCGTCGGCCACCACGTGCACGGCCCGCAGCAGGTCGGTCGGGTCGGAGTCCTTGACCAGGAACCCGGACGCGCCGGTGCGCAGCGCCTCGAAGACGTACTCGTCGAGGTCGAACGTCGTGAGCATGACGATCCGCACGTCCGCGCAGGACGGGTCGGCGGAGACGCGCCGCAGCACCTCCAGGCCGTCCATCAGCGGCATCCGGATGTCGAGGAACACCACGTCCGGTTTCGTGGCCTGGATCAGCCCGAGTGCCTCGCGGCCGTCGGCGGCCTCGCCGGCGAACTGGACGCCGTCCTCGGTCTCGATCAACGTCCGCAGCCCCATCCGGACGAGCGGCTGGTCGTCGGCCACCACCACGCGAATCATGACGGCAACGGTATCCGGGCGATCACCGCGAAGCCGTGCGATCCGGTGACCTCCAGCGTGCCGCCGAGCGCCTCCGCCCGCGACCGCATGCCGGTGATGCCGTGGCCCTCGGCGAACGCCGCGGGCGTACCGGTGTCGGTGACGTGCACGACCAGGTCGCCGCGCACGGTGTAGACCTTGACGGCCGCGGTGACGCCGGGGGAGGAGTGCCGCAGCACGTTGGTGAGCGACTCCTGCACGATCCGGTAGACGGCGAGCTGGTAGTTCTCGGGCAGGTCGACGTTCTCGACCTCGACGGAGACCTCCAGGCCCGCCTCGCGCATCCGGGCGGCCAGCGGCGGCAGGTCGGCGAGCGTGATCGTCGGGGTGAGCGGGGCCGAGCCGCGCAGGGTGTCCAGTTCGGACCGGAGGCCGTCGAGAGCTTCCTTCGACGTGGCGCGGATGGCTTCGAGGGACGCGCGGGCCTTGGCCGGGTCCTTGTCGAGGACGTAGAGGGCGACGCCGGCCTGCATGGCGATCACGGAGAGCCCGTGGCCGACGACGTCGTGGACCTCCTGGGCGAGCCGCAGCCGTTCGGAGATCACGGCGCGTTCGCGAACGTCCACAACGGACCGCTTGCGCAGCTTCATCAGCACGCCGGCCGCGACCGGCAGCAGGATCCAGCCCGCCGACCAGGTGATCCACGAGGTGAGGGAGTCGTTCCACCACGGCAGGATCGCGAGCGCGTAGACCAGGGCGCTGGCCGCCGCCAGTTCGAACCTCGCGTAGACCGCCACCGCGTACATCGCCGCGACGCCGCTCATCAGGATCGGGCCGAACGGGTAGCCCTGCGCCAGGTAGACGGCGATGGCGACGGTCGTGATCCCGACCGTCCACAGCGGACGCACCGAGCGGAACAGCAGGCCTGCCGCGGCCACCGTGATCAGCAGGTAGCCGAGGACGTCGAGCTGGTCGGCGCCCTGCAACCGGGCCGCGAACCGCGTGCCGCCCAGCCCGAAGAACACCAGCGCCACGGTCAGCGCGATGTCCTGCCACTTGATCCGCATGGTCCTGACCATACGACCGGGCGCGTACGCAGATGTGCGTATCTTCATGACGCTCCCGAGCGGACGTGCCGACCTCCGCCCGCGGCCAGTGTTGTCGCCATGATCGTGACGACGGAGAAGCTGACGAAGCGCTACGGCGACCGCGCCGTGGTGGACGAGGTCAGTCTGTCCGTGCGGCGGGGCGAGGTCTACGGGTTCCTCGGCCCCAACGGCGCGGGCAAGACGACCACGATCCGCATGCTGCTGGGGCTCGTGAAGCCGACCAGCGGCTCTGCCCGCGTGCTGGGTGAGGCGCCCGGCACCCCCAAGGCGTTGCTCCAGGTCGGGTCGCTGATCGAGGGGCCCGGTTTCTACCCGTACCTGTCCGGTCGCGACAACCTGCGCGTGCACGCTCACCGCAGGGGTGTGCGTCCGTCCGAGGTCGAGGCGGCACTGGAACAGGTCGACCTGGTGGGCGCGGCGGGGGAGAAGTTCCGGCGCTACTCGCTCGGCATGAAGCAACGGCTCGGCGTCGCCGCGGCCCTGCTCGGGCAGCCGGAACTGCTGATCCTCGACGAGCCGACCAACGGCCTCGACCCGGCGGGCATGGCCGACATGCGCGACCTGGTGCGGGCGCTGGCCGCGCAGGGCCAGACGGTGCTGCTGTCGAGCCACCTGCTCGGCGAGGTCGAGGAGATCTGCGACCGGGTGGGCGTGATCTCTGCCGGGAAGCTGGTGGCCGAGTCGACCGTCGAGCAGCTGCGCGGCGACTCCGTGCTGCTGATCCGCGCCGACCCGCTGGAGAAGGCGCTCGTGCTGATCGAGGGCAGCACGCGGCACGGCGACGTGCTGCACGTGCACCGCGACGACCCCGGATCGCTGATCAGGACGTTGGTGGCGGCCGACGTGGACGTGCAGGAGGTCCGGCCGCTGCGCCGGACGTTGGAAGAGGTCTTCTTCGAGATGACGGGAGCGGCGTGATGGGCAGCGTGAAGGCGGAGCTGCTGAGGCTGTGGAAGTGGCCGGCGACCTGGGTGCTGATCGGCCTCTGGCTGGTGATGACGCTGACGTTCGGCTACGTGTTCAACTACCTGGCCCTGGAAGGGAGTACGAACACGCGCGGCATGTCCCAGCAGCAGCTGATCAGCGCGATGCAGCCGGAGAACGTGGGCCTGGCCGTCGTGCGCGGCCTGCCGATGTTCGGCGGCGCGATCATCCTGGTGCTGGCCGCGCTGGCGGTCGGCAGCGGCTACGGCTGGGGCACCTGGAAGACGACGCTGACCGCCGGGCCGCGCCGGGTGACGGCGATGGCGGGCACCCTGGGCGCGCTGGCGGTCGTCGTGGTGCTGCTGGTGGCGTTGACGTTCGCCGTGAACCTCAGCGCGTCGATCGTGATCGCCTCCCTGGAGGGCTGGAACTGGAGCCTGCCGGGCTGGGACGTGTTCCAGGCGTTGGGCGCGTCACTGCTGATCGCCGCCATGTGGACGGGCTTCGGGGTGTTCCTCGGCGTCGTCACCAAGGGACCCGCGCTGGCCGTCGGGCTCGGCCTGATGTGGGCGATCGTGACGGAGAACCTGTTGCGGGGCGTGGGTTCCCTGCTCGGATCCGTCGGCGATCTCACGAAGGTGCTGCCCGGTGGCTCGGCCGGCAACCTCGCCGGAGCCGTCGGCGGGCAGGGCGCTCCCGGCGTGCTGACCGACCTCAGCGGCACGACCGCCGCGTTGTTCCTCCTCGGGTACGTCGTGGTGTTCGTGGGCGCGGCGACGTTGCTGAAGGTGCGCCGCGACCTCGTATAGCGCCACGGCGGCCCAGGTGATGCCGAGTGCGACCGCGACTCCGGTGGGGTAGTCGCGGTCGTGCAGGCCCGGGTTGACCGGGCCGCTGTGCTCGCGCCACAGCAACGGAACGGCGATCAGGCCGAGAACGCCCGTGGTGACCAGGCCGACGCCGACGGACGGGCGTTTGACCACGAACCCGGACAGGCCGACCAGCGGGGCGATCAGGAAGTCGTGCAGGACGACGCCTCCGCCGAGCCAGAGCAGGAGTTCGAGGGTGACCTGGGGGAGGAGCAGCCAGGCGCCCCACGCACCGAGCCCCACGCCGGCCAACCCGATCGCGATCCTCGTGCCGAGGACGCCCGTGTTCGTGCTGCTCATGCCGTCACCTCCAGCGACGTGACCCACTTCGTCTGCAACACCCCAGGCCTGTTCGGCGCGATCAGCCGGCACGGGAACCCGTGGTCCGGACTCAGCTCCTCCCCGTCGAGCTCGAGCGCCAGCAGCGTCAAGGGATCCTGCGCGAACGCCTCCGGCAACGTCGTCGCCCGGTACAGCCCGTCGCGCTCCAGCGACTCGACCCGCACGTCCCCTCCGCTCACCAGGTCCCGCACCCGCACCCCGGTCCAGGTGGCGTTCTGGCTCCACCCCTCGACGCACGCGATCGGCAGCTCGACGGTCGTCTGCGGCATCGCCCGCAGCTCGGCGAGCGAGAAGCTCCGGTCGCCGGCCTTCAACCGCCAGTTCGCCGGCACGACGACGTTCGCGGCCTTGGCCGTCCGGTTGACCGGCAACGTGCTGCCCGACCGCCACGCCAGCACCGACACCTTGCGCAGCCACGGCACCGTGACGCCGGCCGTCGCCACGACCGCCACCCCGGTCGTGAGCGCGGTGGTCCGCAGGAAAGCCCTGCGCGACAGGACGGTCCGCTCCTCGGACCTCGGTTCCAGCGTCCGGCGGACCACCGGGATCTTCACCGCGATGTGGACGAGCATCGAGCCAATCGCGATCCACGCCACCGCGTAGTGCGCCGTGGGGAAGTAGAACGACCACGGGTAGTTCTGCGCCGCGTTGAACAGCCCGGTCACCAGCTCGAAGAACGACGCCCCGAGCAACACGAAGATCGACCCGCGCTCCAAGGCGTGCGGCACCGACTTGACCAACGGCCGTTCGAACAGCTTCGGGTAGACGCTCCACAACTTGGCCAGCAGCAACGGGATCGACGCCACGCCCGAGATCACATGCACGCCCTGCGTGATCCGGTAGAGGTTGACCGGACGCGTGGGCCACGGCCAGTCGTGCTGCACGCCGTGGCTGATCAGCCCGGTGACGAAGCACAGCCCGAACGCGATGCCGAGCCACGTCCCGACCCGGCTGGTCACCCCGACGTGGTGCGCGGGCGCCTTGAACTCGGGTTCCTTGATGTCGGGGAGTTTCACAGCCGCTCCCAGCACGCGAACCAGCGTCCCGCCCGTTCCACCTGCCACAGCAGGAAGAACCCGTCCGCCGCCACCGACTCCGCGTCGCTCCACGCCCACGGGAACCGCTGCCCGCAGGTGTCCGCCGTCCGCACCCGCGCCAGCCCGACCGTGAGCCCGGACCCCGGCGCCTCGACCTCGACGACCACGGTCCCGCTGGGCCCGAGCAGCTGCCGCACGCGCCGCAACAACGCCGCCGGATCACCGCCGATGCCGATGTTGCCGTCGGCGAGCAGCACGTGCCGCCACCGCCCTTCGCCGGGCAGGGGACCGAACACGTCCCGCCGGATCGCCACGCCGCCCCGTGCCGTGGTGCGCCGGATCGCCTCTCGCGAGACGTCGACGCCGAGCGCGTGCACGCCGCGGCCCAGCAGCGCGGTGACGAGACGGCCGGGCCCGCAGCCGACGTCGAGGGTGGGGCCGGCGCAGGCGTCGAGGAGGACCTCGTCGCCGTCGTCGGCATCGGACTGCCAGCGCGCGACGCTGAGCTCGCGCGAGGTGACGCCGGGCAGGTCGAGCCAGCTGGGACGGCCGCGCAGGGCCTGGTCGAACATCACGACGTCACCGCCGCGGCCGCCCAGACGGAGGGAGGGGGAGCGGCCGGCGCGCCCGGCCGCCCCGCCCCGCCACCGGACACCTGCCCCGCGGCCCGGCCCACCGCGGCCACCGCCGCGGCGAACCGGCTCCCCGGAACCTCCCGCGCCACCGCGACCGCGTCCTCGATCGTGTCCACATCGGACAGCACCGGCAGCGTCCGCACCTCCATCCCCAGCAACGCCTCCAGCGTCCGCACCCCGGTGTCGGCCCGCGACATCGGCACGTCCCGCAGCACCGCCGCCCGCAGCGGGTCCCGCAGCCCGAGCGCCCACCACCCGCCGTCCTGCGCGAACCCGAGCGCCGCCTCCCCGAACTCCGCGCACGACTCGAGCAGCGACGGCGTCACCTGCGGCGTGTCCATCCCGATCTGCAGCACCGGCATCCGGAACCGCGCCACGTCGGCGTGCGCGTGCACCAGCCGTTCGGCGAACGTCGAACCCCGTTGCGGGATCACCACGCACTCCGCGAGCGCGTCCCGGACGTCCTCGCGGCGCACCACCCCCGCCAGCGCCACCACCGGCACGGCACCGGGTGTCTCCAGCGCGGCCGCCACGGTGTCGAGCAGGGAGGCCGCCGCCACGTCCGCCGCCTCCTCCGGGGACAACGGCGGGCACAGGCGCGTCTTCACCTGGCCGGGGATCGGCGACTTGGCCATGATCATCAGGCTGAACCTCATCGCAGCACCCCCGCCATGTCGCGGGCGGCCCGCATCGTGCCGCGCACCGAGCCCGACACCTTCGACTTCGTACCCGCCGCACGCGCCCGGTAGGTCACGTCCACCTCGTGCACGCGCCACCCGGCGGCGGCCGCGCGCACCAGCAGTTCCAGGGGATAGCCGAAGGCGCGGTCCTGAACGTCCAGCGCCAGCAACGCTTCCCGCCGGCACACGCGCAGCGGCGCGATGTCGTGCACGGCCAGACCCCGCCGCCGCAACAAGGACGCGATCACGGCGTTCCCGGCCCGCGCGTGCCAGGGCCAGACGCTCGCGTCGACGGGCCTGCGCCGGCCGACCACGAGATCGGCGTCTTCCAGCAAGGCCGCCATCGCGGGAAGTTCGGCCAGGTCGAGGGAACCGTCCGCGTCGGCGAACGCCACCACGTCGGAGGTGGCCGCCAGCAGGCCGGTGTGCACGGCGGCGCCGTAACCGCGCCGGGGCTCGTGCACGACGAGCGCGCCACACGCCGAAGCCACGGCGGGCGAGCCGTCGGAGGACCCGTTGTCCACCACGATCGCGCGGTGGCCGGGAGGCAGGGAGGCGAGGACCGCGGGCAGTGCGGCGGCCTCGTCCAGGCAGGGCAACACGACATCCATGGGTCCACCCTGGACCATGGGAAAGTGTTGTGGTGCTTACGGAATTGTGACGCACGAAAGAGTTCTTACGATTGTCTTGCGAGCCCGGCGGACACCCGGCGGACCCCCTAGGTTGGGCGCGGTGCGTCTAGTCATCGCAGGGCTGCTCGTCGCTGCCGCCATCATCATCGGGGTCGTCGTCAACGTCAACGACCCCGGCGTCCTGTTCGCCGCCGCGGCACCGCTCTTCGGCGACTGGCAGCCGCACGTCGGCCCCGGCACGCCCGCCGCGGTCCTGATCGCGTTCCTCGTCGTCGCCAAGGGACCCGAGCTGGCACAGCACAGGTTCGCGCTGCCGATCGCGTACGCGGCCTCGGTGGCGTTCACCTTCTCGCTGGCCATGATCGACGGCTGGGGCCGGTTCGTCACCAGGCTCACCACCGAGGACGAGTACCTGCACGAGGTCCCGGGAGTCACCGACATCCCGGCGATGCTCAGGGGTTTCGCCGCGCGCATCCCCGACTTCCAGCCCGACTCGTGGACCACGCACGTCTCCGGTCACCCGCCGGGCGCGCTGCTCACGTTCACGCTGCTCGACCGGATCGGGCTCGGCGGAGGCGCGGCCGCGTCGCTGTTCTGCGTGCTGGCCGGCTCGCTCGCCGTCGTCGCGATCCCCAAGGCCGTCGGCAACAACGCGTTGCTGCCGTTCCTGGTCCTGTTCCCCGGCGCGGTGTGGGTGGGCGCGTCCGCGGACGGCATGTTCATGGGCGTCGCGGCCGTCGGCCTCTACCTGCTCACGCGGTGGCCGGTACTCGGCGGAATCGTGCTCGGCTGGTGCCTGTTCCTGTCGTACGGCCTGGTGCTGCTGGCCCCGCTGGCACTCGTCGCCGTCGGCAAGGACCTCCGGAAGATCGGCTGGGCGGCCGCGGGTGTGCTCGCCGTCGTGGGGGCGTTCGCGCTGAGCGGGTTCTGGTGGCTCGACGGCTACGAGCTCGTCAAACTCCGCTACTACCAGGGCATCGGCGACACCAGGCCGTACTGGTACTGGGTGTGGGCGAACCTGGCGGCGCTCGCGCTCGTCCTCGGCCCGGCCGGCATCAAGGGGCTGCGCAAGGACAAGTGGGTCATCGGTGCGGGCGTCGCGATCCTGGCGGCGGATCTCTCCGGCCTCAGCAAGGCCGAGACCGAACGCATCTGGCTGCCGTTCGCGGTCTGGCTCCTCGTCGGCACCGCCAAGCTCGACCACCACAGGAGGTGGCTCACCGCCCAGGCCGTCACGGCCCTGGCGGTGAACCACCTGGTGCTCACGAACTGGTGACGGGCTCCCGCTGGGCGGAGAACGCGAACTCCCGCACGCCGTCCTCGAACCCGACCCGAGCCTCGAACCCCAGCACCTCCAACGCCTTCGCGGGCGACGCGACGACGTGCCGGACGTCGCCCGCCCGCGCTCCGCCCACGATCTCCGGCGTGGGCCCGTCGCACGCGTCGGCCAGCGCGAACGCCAGGTCGCCGATCGTGTGCGGGGTGCCGGAGCAGACGTTCACGGCCTCGAAGCCCGGCCGGGGTGACGCGAGCGCCAGCGCGTTGGCCCGCGCCACGTCCGTGACGTGCACGAAGTCCCGCCGCTGCCGCCCGTCCTCCATGACCCGCGGCGCGACCCCGTTCTGCAGAGCAGAGCGGAAGATCGACGCCACGCCGGCGTACGGGGTGTCGCGCGGCATCCGCGGCCCGTAGACGTTGTGGTAGCGCAACGCCCACACGCTCCCGCCGGTCTGCCGCGCCCACGCCACCGCCAGGTGCTCCTGCGCCAGCTTCGTGGCGGCGTAGGTGCTGCGCGGCTCCAGCGGCGCGTCCTCGGGCACCAGCTCGGACACCACGAAGTCACCGCAGAAGCACCGCGGCTCGTACATGCCCTGCGCCACGTCGGCGGCGGTGCGTTCGGCGCGCACGATCCCGTGCGTAAGGCACCGGTAGCGGCCCTCGCCGTAGACGACCATCGACGACGCCAGCACCAGCCGGGACACCCCCGCCCGGTGCATCTCGGCCAGCAGCACCGCCGTGCCGAGGTCGTTGTGGCGCGCGTAAGAAGGCGCGTCGAACGGGTCGACGCCGTGCCCGACCATGGCCGCCTGGTGGCACACGGCGTCCACAGTGGACAGCAGAGGTCGCAGCACGCCGGGGTCGGTCACGTCGCCGACGACGAGTTCGTGCTCCAGCAGCGGAACGGCGCCGTGGGCCTCGGGCAGCAACGCGTCGAGCACCACGCAGTCGTGGCCCTGGGAGGTCAGCTCGTCCGCGACGTGTGACCCGATGAACCCGGCCCCGCCGGTGATCAGTACTCGCATGAACCGACCGTAGGGCCGTCACGCACGCCCGGCGCCGTGAGGCGGCCAGCCGTCAGAACTCCGTAAGACCATTTCCACGACGAAGCGCGCACCCCGTGGTGAGCGGTCCTCCACCCAGACCCGGCCGCCCAGCCGGTGCACGTGCTCGCGGACCAGCGCGAGCCCCAGCCCGCTGCCGGTGTCACCGCCCCGGCTGCCCGCCATGACGCCGCGCGCGAACCGTTCGAAGATCTCCTCCCGCAACCGCGCGGGCACCCCCGGCCCGGCGTCCTCGACCTCCAGCCGCACGGACGTGCCCGCGATCCGCAGCGCGACCAGGACCGCGCCGCCGGCGTGCCGTTCGGCGTTGTCGAGCAGGTTCGTCAGCACCCGGTCGAGCCGCCGCCGGTCACCCAGCACGACGGCCGCCTCCAGCTCCACCGGCACGGGCGTGGCGCGGGTGGCGATCACGTTGCGCACCAACGCGTCCAGCGCGATCTCCTCCGGCGGCGGGTCGTCGGTCTGGTCGGCGCGCGAGATCTCCAGCAGGTCCACCACCATCCGCGCGAACCTGTCGACCTCCGAGGTCAGCAGCTCCAGCGCGGTGCCCGCCGTGCCGGGCAGGTGCTCGCGCCGGCGCCGCAGCACCGCGCCCGCGTTCACCATCGTCGTCAACGGCGACCGCAGCTCGTGCGAGACGTCCGAGGCGAACCTGGCCTCCCGCAACGCTCTCTGCTCCAGCTCCCGCGTCATCGAGTCGAACTTCGCCGCCAGGCTCCGCCGCGAGGCCCACGACCCCAGCGAGGCACCGAGCAGCGCCGCGCCGATCGTGACGGCGATCAGCACCGCGATCAGGCAGGTGAACACGTTGTCCAGCTGCTGCAACCCGAACAGCTCGACGTAGACGGCGTCGCCCGCCACCGGCTGGGCGACGGCGAGCATCGGCAGCCCGTCCACGGTGACCCGCTCCCGGCCGGGCGGGTGCTCGACGAGGTGCGCGGGCAGCTGGGACGGCTCGACCCTGCGGCCCGCCGACACCAGTCCCCGCGGGCTCATCACCAGGATCGACGAGTCGGGCCCGGTGGTGAGCCCGGTCAGCAGCTCGCCCAGCCCCGGTGACGCCAGCGAGCGTTCGACCAGCCGGACGTTGACCTCTGCCTGCCGGGTCGCGCTCGCTTCCCGTTGCCGCATCATGTACCCGGAGGCGAGGTGCCAGGTCGCGAACGCCAGCACGCCCGTGACGACCAGCAGCCCGAGGCTGAACGACAGCGTGACGCGGCTGCCGCCCCTCACGAGCGGATCCGGTACCCGGTGCCGCGCACCGTGAGCAGCAGGTCGGGATCGTCCGGGTTGGTCTCTATCTTGCGGCGCAGTCTTCTGATGTGCACGTCCAGCAGACGGGTGTCGCCGAAGTAGTCGTATCCCCAGACCTTTTGCAGCAGCTGTTCCCTCGTGACGATGCGTCCGGCCGCACCAGCGAGTTCCAGCAACAGCCGGAACTCCGTCCTGGTGAGATGAACCCGTTCGCCCGCACGGTGCACAAGTCCTTCCTGCGGACGGATTTCCAGATCTCCTATCCGAACCGCCTCGCGCCCCGGCCCGCGTCGTCTCAGCAACGCGCGGATGCGCGCGGCGAGAACGCCGGCCAGCAAAGGTTTCGTGACGTAGTCGTCCGCTCCCGACTCCAGCCCGGCGATCACGTCCCGCGCGTCCGTGCGCGCCGTGACCACGATGATGGGCAGGTCACCACGTGCCCGCAGGGTCCTGACCACCTCCAGGCCGTCCACGCCGGGCAGCGTGAGGTCGACCAGCACCACGTCGAACGACTCCGTCCCCAAACGGTGCAACGCTTCTTCGCCCGAACACGCCTCGTCCACCGAGAAACCCTCGTCGGACAAGGCGAGGCTCAACGCCTGCCGGATTCGCTCGTCGTCTTCGACCAGCAGGACCCGTACGCACACAACGACTCCACTGTGTGAGAGCCGCGGCGACGGCGTCTCACACAGTGGAGTGAAAGTCGATCAAAATCAAGATTGCTTCGGTTTAAAATCCGGTCAGCGTGATCTTTGCCGAACGCGGGTTCGGTTCGTGGACAAGTGACTCGAAGCCACCGACGTCGTCGAAGGCGAACCCGTAGGCGCGCCCGTCGACCATGTTCGCGTGCACGATCTTCGAGAAGTGGTTGGTCGTCGCGCGGGTGTAGAACTCATTCGCGTTGTACGTCGGCGCGGTGTGGATGAAGCCGAGCGTGGAGCGGTTGAGCGCCGCGCACAGCGACCGCGAGATCGCGCCGAGCTCGTTGTTCGGCGCGGCGAGCCGTCCGTCGCAGTTGAGCACGTCCCGGGTGGACGGCTGCTGGAACTCCGCGACCTGCTGGCCCGCCGTGTTCGTGAACCGCATGACGCCACCGCTGACGCGGCCGGTGAACTTGCGGTTCGGCTCGGCCTGGAACGGCACGACGGTCAGCGGCGTGTTCTGGTACGTCGACCAGACGCTGTTGACGTAGCTCTGGAAGTACGAGCCGGAGAACAGACCCGCGTCGAGGCCCTTGCTCGGGTTCAGCACGCGCAGCCGCGTGCCGTCCGCGCGGCTGTAGGCGAGCTTCGCCCAGTCACCGCCGAGTGTGCGGTGCGCGTCGAAAATCCGGTTCCGCCCGTTCGCAACGAGCTGGCCCGCCTTCTTGGTGGCGCCGCCCTGCGACGTCGCCTCGACCGCGTGCGGCACCGCGAACATGTCCACCTGGGAGCTGTTGAGCCACAGACCGCCGCCGTCGTAGCTGAACTCGCTCCAGTCGAACAGGATGTCGCGGTTCGGGTCGCCGCCCGCCCACGGCGCCGGCTGCACCAGCCCGTTCGGCACGAGGCTGAACTTGAGCTTGTCGCGGAACGCCATGTAGATGCGGCCGCCCGCGAAGTTGAGCGGGATGTTCACCGTCTTGCTGGCGCCGTTGCCGGGGCCGGGGATCGAGAAGTCCGGCGCGGGCACCGGCGGGATCGCGCCACCGGACCACGGCGTGAACTGGCCGTTGCCGTTCAGGTAGCCGAGCCGGCCGTTCATGATCCCGGTGATGTAGAGGTGGACCGCGTCGCCGCGCCCGGAGTTGTTCGTGACCGTGAGCGGAAGTTGGCTCGGAGGTGCCGCCTGGACCGGTGCAGACATCGTTGTCAGCCCTAGTAGGGCCGATGTCGCGAGCAGCAGGAGCTTGCGCATCGACTTATCTCCTCACTGAGACAGGGTCGTGAGAGCGCTCTCATAGTCGGCGGGTCGCTGTTGATATGTCAAGAATGGTCTTCATGCGCGCACTGACGGTGGATCTTGCCCGGGCCGGGGCCCTGTCTTTGGAAGAACTGCCTGATCCGGTGCCTGGGCCGGGTGAGCTGCTGGTAGCCGGGGTCGCGGTCGGGATCTGCGGGACCGACCGCGAGATGGTGCGCGGCGAGTTCGGCGTCGGCGGGCGACTGGTCATCGGCCACGAGTCCCTCGGACGGGTGATCAGCGGCCCGGGGTTCGAGCCCGGTTCGCTGGTGGCGGGCGTGGTCCGCAGACCGGACCCGGTGCCGTGCGTGGCGTGCGCGCGCGGGGAGTTCGACATGTGCCGCAACGGCCAGTACACCGAGCGCGGCATCACCGGCCTCGACGGCTACGCCGCGACGCTCTGGACCGTGCCGGCTTCGTACGCTGTCGCGGTCTCATCCGAGGCAGGTGTGCTCGTCGAACCCACGTCCGTGGTCGTGAAGGCGTGGGAACGGCTGGACCAGCTCGCGCTGTACCCGTTCGAGTCGGTGCTGGTGACGGGGGCAGGGCCGATCGGGCTGCTGGCGGCGTTGATCGGCGTGCAACGAGGGCTCGACGTGCACGTGTTCGACCTGGCCGCTGACGGACCGAAGCCGTTTTTGGTGTCTTCGCTCGGCGCCACCTACCACCGGTCGTTGCCCGACATCCCCGTCGTGATCGAGGCGACCGGCGCGCCGTCGCTGGTCGCGTCGGTGCTGGGGCGCGACCTGGTGTGCCTGACCGGCGTGCCGTCGACCGAGGTGCTCCCGGCCGACATCGGGCAGATCAACCGGGACCTGGTGCTGCGCAACGGAATCGTGTTCGGCACGGTCAACTCGAACCCGCGCCACTACCGGGAGGCCTCCGCGGTGCTCGACCGGGCGGACGACGCCTGGCTGTCCGGTCTGATCACCCGGCGGGTGCCCCTGGAGCGGTTCGCCGAGGCCTTCGAGACACGGCCAGGCGACGTGAAGGTGGTGCTAGAGCTGTGACGGCCGCCGCCGCGACGATGGCGGCCGCGAGCAGGAGCGCCTGGTCGTAGCCGGTCGCCAGGAGGGGCGCGGCGAGGAGCGGACCGACGATCTGGCCCGCCGAGTAGCCCGCGGTGAGGATGGCGGCGGCGTTCGGAATGCCCAGGTCCGCGCCTTGCTTGAGGGCGGTCGCGGCGATGCCGATGAAGGTGCCGCCGAACAGGAGCGTGGCGAGGAGGGCGGAACCCGGTGCGAGGGCCGCCAGGGCGATGCCCGCTGCCTGGACGGCCAGTGCCGCGGGAAGGGCGTGGCGGCGTGGCTTGATCAGCACGGGGGAGAGGGCGGCGGACAGGCCGACGAGGACCCACGCGCTGGTGCCGTGCGGGCCGCTGATGGCGGCCACGAGGAAGGTGGCCGCGATGATGTAGCCGACGCCTTCGAGGGAGTAGGCGGCGAAGAGGAACCCGAACGCCCGTCGCGGTCCCCGGATCGATGCAGACTTACCGGCCCCCAGGGGGCGCCGGGTCCCCACTCCTATCGTCTCAGGCAGGTCTGACACCTTCGGCGCCTCGGCCAGGTCCGACGCCTTCGGCGCTTCCGGCCGCAGCCGCCAGGTGGCGACCCCGAGCGCCGCGGCGAGACCCGTTGCCATCCGCCAGGCCGCCTGCCACGAGCCGCGCAGCCTGCGCAACACCATCGAACTGCTCATCTCCGGCGGCTCAGCCGCGCCCGGCACTGTCGACGCTTCCGGCCGCCGCCCCCACACGGCGAGCCCCAGCATCGCGGCGAGGCCCGCTGCCGCCCGCCGGGCCGCCTGCCACGAGCCGCGCACGCCGTTCACCAGCCTGCGCAACACCATCGAACTGCTCGTCTCCGGCGGGTCCGACGCCTTCGGAGCCTCTGCCACGCCCGACGCCTTCGGCGGTTCCGGCCGCAGCCCCCACGCCGCGACCCCCAGCACCGCGGCCAGGCCCGCCGCCACCCACCAGGCCGCCTGCCACTGCCCCAACCCGAGCACCACCAGCCCGGCCAGCGCGATTCCCAAGCCGACGCCGCTCATGCCCCACCCCGGCCGCGCGTTCACCGCCGCCACGAACACCACCGCGCTCGCCACGCCGGCGACCAGCCTCAACGCGAACCACACCGCCATCGAGTGCGTGAGTGGCATTCCGGCGAGCGTCGCCACGAGCAGCACGAGTGCGACACGGTTCGCCAGCAGCGACGGCGCGCGCACGACTGTGGCGAGTGCACCGACGAAGTAGCCCAGGTAGTTGGCCGTGGCCAGGGACGCGGCAGAAGCAGCGGACAGGCCTGCCTGTGCCGTCATCAACGGCAGGATCGGGGTGTACGCGAACCGGCCGATGCCCATGCCCGCCGCCAGGGCCGCGGCGGCGCGGACGCTCACCTGCCCGGGTCGTTCGGGTGCGGGTCCAGAGCGGTGACGGCGATCGCGGTCATGTACGGGCGGAACGGGAGCGAGCCGAGCACGGTGTCCCTCAGGTCGTCCTCGTCGGTCGCGCTCCAGATGCCGACGCTGCGCTTCTCGCCGGTCGGGCGCCACAGGCGGACGAGGTTGCCGGAGGCCGCGAGTTCCGCGGCCCGCGCAGCTTCCAGAGCGCGTAGCGCGTCCACTTCGGACTCGGGGAGGCCGGGGAACGCCGTGGTGATCTCGACCAGGAACTCTCTCATGCCGTCCATCGTGCGACCGGCTCCGCCGCAGGGCCACGACCGGCTTGCTCCTGCGTGGGAGGCTGAGCCTCCTAAGATGCGTAGCGTGGAACTGCGTCAACTCAGGTACTTCCTCGCGGTCGCGGACGAGCTCCACTTCGGCAGGGCTGCGGCGCGGCTGCTGATCGCGGGGCCATCGTTGTCGCAGCAGATCAAGGCGCTCGAACGTGACCTCGGGGTGGCCCTGTTCGCCCGCGACCGGCGCACCGTGGCGCTCACGGCCGCCGGCGCCGCCCTGGTGCCCGAGGTGCGGGCGTTGCTGGAGCGGGCCGACGAGCTGCGGCGGCACGCCCGGCAGCTGTCCGGGTCGCGGCCGGTGCGGATCGGGTACGTCAACTGGCTGCCGCCGGACCTCACGACTCGGGTGGCGGGGGTCGCGCAGCTCTACGTCGACGCGTGGGTCGTGCCGTCGCACCAGCAGGCGGCGCGGGTGGCGGACGGGAGCCTGGACCTGGCCGTGTGCTGGATTCGCCGGGCGGACGCGGCTCAGCTCGGGTTGAAGGCGCAGCTACTGGGCGCCGACCGGCTGTACGCGGTAGGGGTCGGATCGGACGCGAGTCCTGTGCGGGCCGAGGACATCGCGGTGCTGGTGGACGACGACGTGACGTCGTGGCAGTCCTGGAACGACTACGCGGAGGAGTTCGCCCGCGACACCGGCTGCAAGGTGCGGCGCATCCACAACGGCGCGATCACCGGGCCCGCGTTCTTCGACCACGTGCGGGTGTGCACGACACCGGTGCTCAACTCGCCGAAGGGGCAGACCACGCCGTTGCCGCCGGACCTGGTGGCACGGCCGGTGATCGAGCCCGAGCCGCTGTGGACGTGGTCGCTGGTGCGGCGGGAGGACGAGGAACGCGCGGACGTCGTCGCGGCCGCCGACGCGATCGTGCGGGACGTGGGCGACCTCGGGCGCGGCTGGCTGCCCGCCGACGACCCCTACCGGGCCGTGGGAGGCTGAGCCTCTCACGAGGGAGGAAACGGGTCGCAATTCCGCGAAATCAACCGGGTTCGCGGGCGGTTGTGGCTGTCAGTTGCTTCTCCTCCCGAAAGTGAGCAGGAAATGTCCAGCAAGGTCGTCATCGTCACGGGTGCGTCGCAGGGAATCGGTGAGGCGCTCGTTCCCGCCTATCGCAAGCTCGGTTATTCGGTCGTCGCGGTGTCGCGTTCCGTTCAGGATTCGGACGACCCCGGTGTGCTGGCGATTCGCGCCGACCTCTCGCGGCCGGGCGAGGGTGCCCGGGTCGTCGAGGAGGCGCTGCGCCGGTTCGGCCGGGTCGACTCGCTCGTGAACAACGCCGGCATCTTCGTCGCCAAGCCGTTCACCGAGTACACCGACGAAGACTACGCCGCCGTCACCGGCACGAACCTGACCGGGTTCTTCGACATCACGCGCGCCGCCGTCGGTGCGATGACCGGGCCCGGTCACGTCGTCAGCGTGTCCACGACGCTGGTCGAGCACGCGCTGTCCGCCGTGCCGTCCGCGCTCGCGTCGCTGACCAAGGGCGGTCTGAACGCCGTCACGAAGTCGCTGGCCATCGAGTACGCGGCCCGCGGCATCCGCTTCAACACCGTCGCGCTCGGCATCGTCCGCACGCCGATGCACGCCCCGGAGACGCACGAGGCGCTGGCCGGGCTGCACCCCGTCGGCCGCATCGGCGAGATCTCCGACGTGGTCGACGCGATCACGTTCCTGGAGCAGGCGGGCTTCGTCACCGGCGAGATCCTGCACGTCGACGGCGGCCAGAGCGCGGGGCACTGACCATGGCCGTCGAAGAGGTCCTGGACCGCTGGAAGGCCGGAATCGCCGCGCACGCCCCCGAGGCCGTGGCCGCGAACTTCACCGAGGACGCCATTTTCCAGGGTCTCAAACCATATGGGGTGGGCAGAGCCGCGGTGGCCGCCTACTACGATTCCCAGCCCGCCGGAATGACGGTGGAATACGAGGTGCTCGAAACGCGGAAACTGGCCGAAGATCTGGTTCTCGTCTATTCGAAGGTCGATTTCTCGTTCGTCGACCGGCCGACGTTGACGTTGTACCTGAGCGTGCTGGTGAAGGGAGACCTGATAGCGCACTACCAGGTCTCCCGGCTCGCCTAGCGCCTGCGCGGCTCCCGCCCGAACGGTCCCTTCGGCCGTTCGAGGTCGGGGGCCTCCGGGATCGGCACGGTCACCGGTGCGTCCGCCGTGATCGTGATGGCCTCGCCGTGGTGCCTCGTGGACAGCTCGGTGCCGTCCACGATCCGGTAGGTGGCCTCGGTCGCGCTGACCTCGACGGAGATCCTGGTGCCCTGGAACGACATCCGGAACGAGAAGCGGGTCAGCGCGTCCGGCAGCCGCGGTGCGAACGTCAGCTCGCCGCCGTGGTCGCGCATGCCGCCGAACCCCGCCACCAACGCCGTCCACGCGCCCGCGAGCGACGCCATGTGCAGGCCGTTGTCGACGTTGTCGTGCAGGTCGTGCAGGTCGGTGAACGCGGCCTCGACCAGGTAGTCGTACGCCAGCCCGAGGTGCCCGACCTCGGCCGCCAGCACCGCCTGCGTGCCCGCCGACAACGACGAGTCACGGACCGTGCGTGCCTCGTAGTAGGCGAAGTTGCGTGCCTTCTCGTCGTCGGAGAACGCATCGCCACGGACGTGCATCGCCAGCACGAGGTCTGCCTGCTTCACGACCTGTTTGCGGTACAGGTCGAAGTAAGGGAAGTGCAGCAGCAGCGGGTACTTCTCCTCCGGTGTGTTCTCGAAGTCCCACTCGGCGTGCTTGGTGAAGTTGTCCGCCTGCGGGTGCACCTGCAGCATCTCGTCGTACGGCACGGACATCGCGTCGGCGGCCCTGCGCCACGTTGCGATCTCTTCTTCCGTTGCGTCACACGGGTTTCTTTCGGCCGCATCGGCCGCCGCCCACAGGTTCTGCTGCGCGATGAGGTTCGTGTAGACGTTGTTGTCGACGATCGCCGAGTACTCGTCCGGACCCGTCACGCCGTCGATGCGGAAACCGTTGTGCGGGTCGTGGTGGCCGAGTGACACCCACAGCCGTGCGGTCTCCACGAGGATCTCGGTCGCTTCGTCGCGGTCGAAGTCCTTGTCATTAGTGGCGTTCAGGTACTGCTGTGTGGCGTAGGCGACGTCACCGGAGACGTGGAACGCGGCCGTGCCCGCCGGCCAGTACGCGCTGCACTCGGCGCCGTTGATCGACCGCCATGGGAACGCGGCTCCCTTGAGCCCCAGCACCTTCGCGCGTTCGCGGGCCTTGTCCACAGTGGAGTGCCGCCAGCGCAGCGCGTCGCGGGCGGCGTCCGGCACGGTGTAGGTGAGCACCGGGAGGACGAACATCTCGGTGTCCCAGAAAGCGTGCCCGTCGTAGCCTGGGCCGGTGAGGCCCTTGCCGGGGATGGCCCTGGACTCGCCGCGGGCACCCGCCTGCAGGATGTGGAAGAGCGCGAACCGGATCGCCTGCTGGAGCTCGTCGTCGCCCTCGATCTCGATGTCGGCGACCTCCCAGAAGTCGTCCAGGAACGCCTTCTGCTCGGCGAGCAGCCCGTCCCAGCCCGTCTGGCACGCGCCCGCGAGCGCCGCCTCGACCTGGGCCCGCAGCGCCGGCGTCGACCGTTGCCCCGACCAGCCGTAGGCCAGGTACTTGGTGAGCTTCAGGCACCCGCCCGCGGGCACGTCGACCGCCACGGTGAAGCGCGCGAGGTCGTCCTCGGCGTGGATCTCCGTGCGCGGCTCGTCGTGCAGCTCGTTCTCCGACCGGCTGACCGCGACCTCGTGGTCCATCGCGGCGGCCATGCGCAGCCCGGACACCTTGGTGTGGTGGCACAGGACCGCGCGTGACTTCTCGGCCATCAGGAAGTCGTTGACCAGCGGAGAGTCCAGCGCGGCGGCGACGCGGGGGTCGTTGCTGCGGCTCTTGGTCGGCTCGTTGGCCAGCAGGTCCGACTGGACGACGAGCTGCAGGTCGTCCTCCGGCTCCACCTCGTACCGGATCGCCGCGACAGCGCGCTGTGTGAACGACACGAGCCGTTCGCTGCGCACGGTCACACGCCTGCCCGTCGGCGATTCCCACACCGTGCGGCGGCGGAGCGTGCCGGTGCGGAAGTCGAGCGTGCGTTCGTGCTCGATGGCGTTGCCGTAGCGCATGTCCAGCGGCTCGTCCTCGACCAGCAACCGGATGATCTTGCCGTCGGTGACGTTGACGACGGTCTGCCCCGCCTCGGGGTAGCCGTAGCCGCCCTCGCCGTACGGCAGCTGGTGCTCCTCGTAGAAGCCGTTGAGGTAGGTGCCGGGCAGCCCGCGCGGCTCACCCTCGTCGAGCGTGCCGCGGAAGCCGATGTGGCCGTTGGCCAGCGCGAACGTCGACTCGGTCTGGCGCAGGTGGTCGACGGACAGGCCCTGCCAGCGCAGCTGCCAGGGTTCGACGGCGTAGCTCATGACAGCAGCTCGTCGAGCTCGTCCACGACGACCGTGGCGCCGTGGGCGGTCAGTGCTTCCCGCTGGTGGCCGCGGTCGACGCCGACGACGAACCCGAAGCCGCCGTCGCGCCCTGCCTGCACGCCCGCCAGCGCGTCCTCGTAGACGGCGGCGTTCTCCGGTTTGGTCTTGAGTCTTCTCGCGCCCTCGATGAACGAGTCGGGCGCCGGTTTGCCCTTGAGGTTCGACGCGGTGATCACGTTGCCGTCCACCAGCGCGTCGACGTAGTCGAGGAGGTTGCCGGCGCGCAGGACGCGCATGGCGTTGGCGGAGGAGGTGACCACGCCGATGGGGATCCCCTGGTCGCGTGCGGCCTTGAGGTAGGTGACGGAGGCGGGGTACGGCGTGATGCCCTGCTCGTCGATGATGGCGTTGACCAGGTCGTTCTTCTGGTCGCCGATGCGGCGGACCTCGTCCTCCGCCGGCGTGAGGCCGCGCGAGGTGAGGAAGCTGCGGACGCCGTCGTAGCGCGGTTTGCCGTCGACGTAGGCGAGGTAGTCCTGCTCGCTGAACGGCTGGCCCATGGCCTCGAAGGTCTGCCGCCACGCCTGGCGGTGCAGCACGGCGGTGCTGGTGAGCACGCCGTCGAGGTCGAAGAGCAACGCCGTGATCTTCTCCGGGATGCCGAGGCTCATAGGTCGATCATGCACCCGTCTCGCCGACATCGCTCCGCTCTTCTTTGAGGCGTTCATCCAACGGTCGCGGGTGCGCCTGTTCGTACTCGGTCATCCCGTACTTGGTGGACTCCGCCCACCCCTCTTCCGGTTCGGTCTCCAGCGGGTCGTGCTTGAGGTTGTCCTCGTCGAGGGCCTCGAAGTCGTCGTTGTCGTCGGAGACGTAAGAGCCGCGTTCTTCACTCATGCCTTCGCTGTACCCCGTTCGGCGCTATCCGATGCTTTGGCCGACCAGCGAGCCGATGGCGTAGGTGACGCCCATCGCGATCAGGCCGCCGGCGATGTTGCGCACGACCGCTCGCCGCTGGTCCGCGCCGCTGAGCCTCGCGCTGATGAAGCCGGTCAGGGCGAGCGTGATGATCGCGGCGGCGACCGTGACCGGCACCCGCAGGCTCGTCGGGGTGAGCATGACGGCGGCGAGGGGCAGGAGGGCGCCGATGGTGAACGAGACGAAGCTCGCGATGGCCGCGCCCCACGGGTTCGTGAGCTCGTCCGGGTCGATGTGGAGCTCGGCCTCGGCGTGTGCGGCCAGTGCGTCGTGCTTCGTGAGCTGCTCGGCGACCTCTGCCGCGGTCTTCTCGTCGAGGCCCTTGCTCTCGTAGATCTCCTTGAGCTCTTCGAGCTCCTCGTCGGGCGTGTCCCTGAGCTCTCTCCTCTCCTGGGCGAGCAGGGCGCGTTCGGCGTCTCGCTGGCTGCTGACCGACACGTACTCGCCGCTCGCCATGGACATCGCGCCCGCGAACAGCCCGGCCAGCCCCGCGATGAGGATCTGCGCGCGGTCCGTCGTCGCCCCGGCCACACCGACCACCAGGCTGGCGGTCGACACGATGCCGTCGTTGGCCCCCAGCACCCCCGCGCGAAGCCAGTTCATCCGATCGCCGGTGACCTCGTCGTGAGGCTCGTGGTGGCTCATTTCCGCAGGTTAGCGGTGCTTTTCGGGTTTGGCCGCGCGACGACCGGGTGACCTGCGCCGTTGTGCTGAACGGGTGAGTTCTGCCTGGTCAGCGCCTGGAGGCTCATTTTTTGTCAGACCCCCGTGGCAGCATGTCGAACAGGTGTTCGTGTGCGAGCTAGAGGAGGTCAGTACCCGATGCAGATCGAACCCAGCCGCTGGCCAGGCCGCGTGGTGCCGTCCACCAACGCAGACGTGGACGTGGCAGTCGAGTCCCTGTGCGACCGAGCCTCCTGGCCGGACGCCGACCGCCGCTGGATCCGCCGAGTCCTGGAACCGTGGTTCCTCGCGGGCTGGAACGTCGACTCGCTCCTGGTGGCCGTCGACACCAGGCCGGACGGCACCCGCCAGGGCCGCCCCCGCTCGAGGTCCCAGGTGGCCCACGAGTTCCTGCGCGCCCGCCTCCGCGCCTGGACGGCGGACGGCACCGCCCTCGCCGACCCGCCGTTGTCCGGCATCACCCTGGGCCAGTGGTACCGGGTGAACCGCCGCAACGCGGCCCTGAACGCACCCCGCCGCGGCGCCGGCCTGACCGCCGAGGGCCGCCAGGCGCGGGCGGAGACCCGAGCGCTCGCCCACCGGCGCGACCCGGTCGAGCGCAGCCGGGAGAAGGGGCGCCGGCGCCAGGAGGTGCTGGACAGCCTGCTGACGCCGGGGCAGGAGGTGCCGTCGTTCGCCGACTCGTGGCGGCTGGTGGCGGAGCTGGTTCCGGTGCAGCGGGTGTGCTCGGCTTGCGGGCACGTGCGGAACGAGGTGTCGAGGCAGGCGCACCGGGTGGCGTGAGGGTGCGCTGGGCCCAGCCGCGCCGCGCCGCCGAGCCTGCCAAGCCGCGCCGCGCCGCCGAGCCGAGGCGAGCCGCCGCGCCGCCGAGCCGCCGAGCCGAGCCGCGCCGGTGGAGAGAGCGGCTGGGGGAGAAGCGCGCTGGTTGAGAGGTGTGCGGGGAGCGCCGCGCCTGGGGGAGAGGCGTGCCGCTGGGGAGGCGGCAGGCAGGCCAGGGTTCGCGCTGCGGGAAGCGGTGGGCGAGTCGTGTCAGCCGGCCATCCGTTCGCGCCTTACGACGCTCGCGCCGAGCTACCTGTCACGTCCACGCGTGCTCCTGGCCGAGCCACCCATTACTTCTGCGCATGCATGCGCCCGACTGGCCCATCCCATCCGCGCGTGCTCGTGCCGTGCCGGCCGTCACTTTCGTCGCGATCTTGCGCGACCTGCGGCTGATCCTTCCGATGTCGATGTACCGCCTCTGAACAGGGCGAACACCTCATTCGTCGTAGTCAGTCCGCGTCCCGGACCCGCCCCGACTCTGGTGAGCGGTGGTTGAAACCTGGTGAGGCGGGCACCCCTGACGAGTTTCTGTTTCCTGATGAAGGGGCCGACATGCTCGAAGTGACGCCGATGGCTGCCGAGGTCATCAACGAGCTCACGTCACAGTCAGCCGCCGCCAACGACGGTGTCGGCCTGCGTTTCGCCCTGACCGCCGAGCAGAACAGTCAGGCCGCCCTGGAGCTGTCGCTCAGCGAGGCCGCCGACGGTGACCAGGTGGTGACCGCCGACGCCGGGGCCAAGGTCATCATGGAGCCCGGGGCCGCGCAGTACCTGGAGGACAAGGTGCTCGACGTGCGCCAGGACGAGGAGGGCAACCCGGCCTTCGCGATCGCGCGCCAGGGCACGCCCGGCTGAGGCGAAGAAGCGAGCGGGCCGGGTCTCCCAAGTGAGGGAGACCCGGCCCGTTGCGTCTGAACCGCGTCTGAACTGCTAGATCACGGGATGGTCAGGACCTGACCGGGGTGGATGAGGTCCGGGTTCGCGATGCCGTTGGCGTTCGCGATCTCCATGTAGCGGTTGCCGTCGCCGTAGAAGCGCTCGGCGATCGCCCACAGCGAGTCACCGCCCGCGACCTCGTAGGTCTGCACGGCGGGGGCGGCGGGCGCGGCCGGGGCCTCCTCGACGACCGGGGCCGGGGCCTCGGCCTCGGGGGTGGCCTGCGGCGAGTCGGTATTGGTGTTGGTGGCCCACTTCGGGCTGCCGTCGCCGCCCACGACGACCAGGTTGCGGTCGTTCTGCAGGACGAGGTGCGAACCCGAGTTGCCCTGGGTGCCGGTGGACCACACGGCGTCGTTGCTGTCGGTGTAGAGGACGAAGTTGCCGTCGTCCTGGAACGACGCGCGCACGGCGCCCTTGCCGTCGGTGCCGCTCGCCCACACCGTGCCGGTGTTCTCCGAGAGCACCAGGTTCCCGTCGGACTGCAGGGTCAGCTGGTAGCCGTTGGCGCTGGTCAGCTGCTGGCCGCGGGTGAGTTCCTGACCGGCTTGCAAGGTGTCCACAAAAAGCTCCACTTCGGACGACGAGGACCGCTCGAACCGGCGGCGCCCGAAGCGGAACCTAGTCACAACGCGGCACTCCCGCGCGTCCACAGCGGAACGTGCACCCGAGGGAGTGAAACGACGAACGCCCCCTGCCCGGAGGCAAGGGGCGTTCACCAGGGAGAACGTCAGCCCTCGATGCGGCGGATGACGGAGATCGGGCCGATCGAGTCGATGTCGGCGATCTTCACCGGCACGCCCTCGGTGGACGCGTGCACGGCGCGGATGCCGTCGATCGCCAGCGCCACGTGCGACTGGCTGGAGTAGTACACGATGATGTCGCCGGCCTGGACCTGGCTGCGGCTGACCGAACGGCCGGCGGCCGCCTGCGCGTAGCTGGTGCGGCCGATGGACACGCCCGCCGAGCGGTACGCGGCCTGGATCAGCGACGAGCAGTCCCACGAGTTCGGGCCGTTCGAGCCGTAGACGTACGGCTTGCCGCGCTGCGCGAGGGCGAACGACACGGCCGCACCGGCGGTACCCGCGGGCACCGAGATGTTCGACATGTCGCCGGCGGCCGCGAGCTGGTTGCGGGTGGCCGCGCTGAAGCCGTCGTAGACCTTCTTGGCGTCGGCGAGCTGCTTGTCGAGCTCCGCCTTCTTCGTGTCCATCTCGGCGACGAGCTTCTTCGACGCTTCGGTGGCGTCGTTCGCGGTCTTCGTCGCCTGGTCGGCGGCGTTGACGGCGTCGGTGAGCTTCTGCAGCGCCTCGGCGTTGTCGGCCGCGAGGATGTTGATGGCCGACATGCGGTTGAGGAAGTCCTGCTGCGAGTCGCTCACAAGCAGCGCGGAGATCTGGCTGAAGTTCGCGCCGGAGTTCGTGGCCTCGGTGAGGAGGTCCACCTGTCCGCGCAGCGCCTCCTCGGCCTGCTGCGCGGTGGCCAGGTCACCCTTGGCCTTGTCCAGTTCACCCTGCTTGGCCTTCAGGTCGTCCTGGGCCTTGAGGTGGTCCTGGTTGAGCTTGGACGCCTGCTCCTGCAGCTCGTTGTACTTCTTGAGCGCGTCCGCGGCGTTGGGCTGAGCGGTGGCCGGCGCCGTCGGGAGTGCTGCCGCGACAACTGCTGCCGTCGCTACGAGAGCTCCACGCACGATGCGGCGTGAGGGTTGCGACACCACGTCGCGGGTCCTCCTTTTTTGTGGCGGCCGCCTCGCGAGAACTACTCCGCGTCAGGCGACAACCTTGGCGTGTGCCCCAAGCGGGTTAACTGCTGGGCCGAAGGTCTCGGACAGGTTACGGAATGACCTTGCCTTCGTCCAGCACCAGGGGCCGGCACCTTGCTGGCCCGCACGTTCTCACAGTCGTCTACGTCGCTTTATCGCGGGGTAGGAGAGACGCGTCACCCGACGACCCGGCGAATCACCGAAATGGGTCCGATGGAGTCGATGTTCGCAACCTTCACCGGCACGCCCTCGGTCGACGCGTGGACCGCGCGAGTGCCGTCCACGACCATCGCGACGTGCGACTGACCTGAGTAGTAGATGACGAGGTCGCCGGGAGCGACCTCACCGCGGCCCACCGCGCGGCCGACCTTCGCCTGGTCGTAGGTGACGCGGGGGATCGACACGCCCGCCGACGCGTAGGCCTTCTGCATGAGCGACGAGCAGTCCCACGAGTCCGGTCCGTTCGAACCGAACACGTACGGCTTGCCCTGCTGCGACAGGGCGAAGTTCAGCGCCGCGCCCGCCGCGCCGGCCGGCGCGTTCACCGTCACCTTCGGGCCGGTGCTCGCCAGCGTCTGCTGCTGCGGCCTGGTCAGCGACTGGTACTTGGAGCGGGCGGTCGACACCTGCTCGTCCATCGCGACCTTGCGGGTCGACACGTCCGCGGCGAACTTCTCGGCGGCACCGGCGGCCGTCGTCGCGTCCGTGCGCGCCTTCTGGGCCGTGGTCAGCGCCGCGTCCAGCCGGGCGACGGCCTCGTTCTGGTCGGACGCGAGGATGTTCATCGCCTGCATCCGCGCCAGGAAGTCCTGCTGGGACGTCGACGTGAGCAGCGCCGAGAGGTTGTTGAACCGCGCGCCCTCGAACGACGCCTCGGTCAGCACGTCGACCTGGCCGCGGAACTGCTCGGAGTCCGCGAGCGCCTTCTTCTCGGCGTCGGTCGCGGCGGCCACGATCGCGTTCGCCCGCTGGAGGTCGCTCTGCGCCTTGAGGTGGTCCTGGCTGAGCTTCTCGGCCTCGCGCGTGAGGTCGTTGTAGACCTTCAACGCGTCGTCGGCGGGTTGCGCGTGCGCCGCCGGCATCGACACCACCGTCGCGGCGATCACGGCGGCCAGGGCGGTGGTCCTTGCAGCACGGCCGGGCACGCGGCCTCCTCAAAAGTCGGAATCGGCTTCTGAGGAGGCGTACGGACTGACCCGTTCGGGGGTTCAGCCGAACTCGGCGAGCGGTCCGTCGACGACGACCAGGGGAGCGTCGACCTCGACGTCCACCAGCTCGTCGGCGAGCACGGGCGACGCGGTCACGAGCGCGACGCCCGCGGTGGCGGCCAGAACAGTTGCGATGCGTGAAGAAAGAGACACGCAGAGCAACCTAAGCCACTCAAACATCGCAAAACGGGCGGTCTCACCCGATCAGGCGGCCCGATGTGCCTCGATCGAGGCACGGCACGCGGCGATCAGCCGGGCCGTGGCCGCGCTGCCCCCGCACCCACAACGGGGACAGCGCATCGCGACGTCACCCGCGAGCTCGTCGACCACGACGCCCAGCGGTGAGTCGCAGCCACGGCACCAGCGGTGCCGCGTGACCGGGTTGACGTGCACGGGCGACGACACGCACTGGTGGATCCACCTCCCGTGCACGTGGCAGGTCAGCCGGTCGTCGGGC
The DNA here is from genome assembly GCF_050936595.1 of Lentzea sp. CA-135723. Lineage (NCBI taxonomy): Bacteria > Bacillati > Actinomycetota > Actinomycetes > Pseudonocardiales > Pseudonocardiaceae > Lentzea > Lentzea sp. CA-135723. Next base: position 1,535,711 of record NZ_JBNJMK010000002.1, read on the forward strand.
GCCAGGACGCCGTCGTCCTCCGCGTGATCCTCTTCGACCAGTGTGGCGATGAGCGTGGCGATCATGGCGACCCTCCGATCCGGAACCTGCCTTCTAACCAGACGTCGAAGGGGCGAGCTCCGAATCGACACGTGCCGTCAAGATCTTCAGCGCCCACGCGCAGCCGAGCCCCAAGGCGACAAGAACCAGCCACGGCACCCACAGCACACCCGCCCGCCGAGCGGCGTCGAACCCGACTCCGGTGAGCAGGTTGCCGAGCAGGATTCCGACGCCCACCACGGTGTTGTAGAGCCCGTAGTGCGTCGCCACGAGCCGGTCGCCGGACAGCGAGACGATCTTGTCCATTTCGAACGGGAACACCACCATCGTGCCCAGCGCGAGCAGCGCCGCGCACAGCACCAGCCCCGCCCAGCCGAACCCGGCGGGCAGGAAGGCCAGTCCCAGCACCGCCATCCCGGCCACCAGCGCCCGGTCGGGACCGAGCCGGGCCCGCGCCCACTCCGTCACCCGCAGCTGCCCCGCGACCGCCAGCACCCCCGACACCGCGAACAGCACGGCCGTCAGCGCCGCCGAGCCTGCGGCCAGCGGCAACGCCAGATATACCTGGAACGACAGCACGTACGACCCGGTCATCGCGAGCGCGAACAGCACGAACGCCCGGTTGGCGAACACCAGCCGCCAGTCCGCGAGCACCGAACCGCCGGACGACGACCCGGCCCGCGCGGGCAGCGACCGCCACTGCAGCACCGTCAGCACCAGGAACACCAGCGCCGCCACCAGGCACGTCAACCGGAAGTCCACAGTGGTCAGCGCGAGCCCGACCAAGGGCCCCACCAGGATCCCGGTCTGGTAGAAGACGTTGAACAACGCGAACGCCTCCACCCGCCGCGGCCCCGCGTCGGCGGCCACGTACGCGCGCACGGCCGGGTTGAACAACGCCCCGGCGAACCCGGTCGCCGCCGACGCGATCACCAGCGCCGGCACGCCGTCCACGAGCCCGAGCAACGCGAACCCGCCCGTGCGCAGCGCGCACCCGGCCACGATCAAGGGCTTGTACCCCAGGCGATCGGCCAGCGTGCCGCCGATCAGGAACATGCCCTGCTGCGCGAAGTTCCGCACGCCCAGGACCAACCCGACGGCCCACCCGGCGAGCGCGAGCGTCACCGACAGGTGCGCGGCGAGGTACGGCATCAGCATGTAGAAGCCCACGTTGATGCTGAACTGGTTGAGCAGCAACAACTGCACGCTGCGGTCGAACGAGCGGAACTTCGCGATCACGCCGTCACCGCCATCGGGTCCACAACGGACTCGCAGCGCGTCCACGAGAGCACCTCCCGCTCGCCCGGCGCCACTACGACGAGGGGTTCGGTGGGCACCACGCCCAGCAGTCCGTTCGCGGCGCAGAACTCGTCGTTGAACACCGTGTCGAAGTACCGCTGCGGGCCGTCCGGGAACACCGCGGCGATCCGCGTTCCCGGCGGCGAGGTCCGCGCCACCCAGGACGCCACCAGCGCCACCGCGCCCACGCTCCAGCCGCCGCTCGCGTAGTGCCGCGCGGCCAGCGTCCGGCACGCCCACACGGCCTCAGCGGGGTTCACCCAGTGCACCTCGGCGAACGCCGGGTAGTCGACGTTGCGCGGGAAGATGCTCGACCCGAGCCCGCGCATCAGCCGGGTCCTGGCGGGCTGGCCGAAGATCGTCGACCCGATCGTGTCGACGCCGACCAGCCGCAACGCCGGGAAGTGCTGCCGCAGCACGGAGGACACGCCCGCGCTGTGCCCGCCGGTGCCGACCGCGCAGACCAGCACGTCGACGTGCCCGAGCTGCTCGGCGAGCTCGTGGGCCAGCGGCGCGTAGCCCGCCACGTTGTCGGGGTTGTTGTACTGGTCGGGGCAGTACGCGCCGGGGAGCTCGGACAGCAGCTCCGCGACCCGCTGCCGGCGGGCCTCCTGCCAGCCGCCGGCCGGATGGGGTCGGTCGACCATCTCCACGGTCGCGCCGTACGCGCGCAGCATGCGCTGGATGATCGGCTCCAGCCCGGGATCGGTGACGAGCGTGACCGGGATGCCGTGCACGATGCCGGCGAGCGCGAGGCCGAGCCCGAGCGTGCCGCTGGTCGACTCGACGATGTGACCGCCGGGCTTGAGGTCGCCGCGGTCCAGCGCGCACCCGACCATGTGCAGGGCGGCGCGGTCCTTCATGCCGCCGCCGGGGTTGGCGCTCTCCAGCTTCGCCCAGAAACCGGCGGGCGAGGTCCGGGACAGCTCGTCGATCCAGAGCACGGGCGTGCTCCGGTCCAGCTTGGGGACAGACATGGGAATCCCTCGAAGAATGGGGTGTGCGAAAGGGGTGCAGGGGGCTGGGGCCCGGCCTACGTCCGAGAGATTCCGAGGTCGAGCAGCAACGCACGCCCCGAGGCGCCGGGATCGAGGCGTGCCGGGCACGGGTGCGGTCTGGCCGCGGGCCGTTCGGCCGGTTCCGCGTCCGGTGGGGGGAACGACAGGGCGCTGACCTGCACGGCGGCCTGTGACGATGGCGCTGGGGACGCCTGGTGGGTGTCGCCGTGGTGGCACAGCTCGCCCGAGATGCCGGGCACGAACGCGCCGTGGTGCGCGGGTTCCGGCGGGCACGCCGGGTGGAGCGCGAACACCGCGATCAACAGGAGCGCGACGGCCAGGAATCGGCCACGCCCCGTCGTCGATCGGTTTCGCACGGTGACCAATCTACCGCAATGTCTGAAAGCGCAGATTCGCCTGTTAAGTTAGGCAAGCCTAAACTCAGGAGGTGGACAGATTGCGCAGGACAGTCGCCGCGGTTCTGCTGCTCGGCCTAGTGGCCGGGTGCGGTGGAAACGCTCCCACGGAGCAAGCGGGTGGCCAGTGGTCGTTCAAGGACGACCGCGGCAAGGAGGTCACGGCGGAGAAGCGCCCGGAGCGCGTCGTCGCGCAGGTGTCCGCCGCGGGAGCCCTCAAGGACTACGGCATCAACGTCGTGGGCACCTTCGGTCCGCTCAAGCGCGCGGACGGCTCGACCGACCCGGAGGCGGGCAGCATCGACCCGAGCCAGGTCACCGACGTGACCGGTCCCGGCTACGGTGAGATCGACTTCGAGAAGTTCGCCGCGCTGAACGCCGACCTGGTCGTCGCGGGCTACTACCCCGAGGTCACCGGCCTGTGGCACCTCACGGCCGAGTTCGAGGAGAAGGTCGCCAAGATCGCCCCGACGGTCGGCATCGGCCAGTCGAAGATCCAGCTGCCGGACGGGATCAAGCGCTTCAAGGAGCTCGCCAAGTCGCTCGGCGCGGACGTCGACTCCGCCAAGGTGAAGGCCGACGAGGAGGCGTTCACCAAGGCCGCCGACCGGTTGAAGGCCATCGGCCAGAAGATGACGGCCGCGAACCAGAAGATCCAGGTGATCGGCGCGGACCCGAAGCTCTTCTACGTCGCCGTGCCCGCCCGCAACCCCGACCTCGACTGGTACGTCAAGGAACTGGGCCTGCCGCTGCTCACGCCCGAGAAGCCCGACACCGAGGGCGGTGGCTACTTCCAGTCGCTGTCGTGGGAGAACTCCGGCACGTACAAAGAGCACGTGATCATGTGGGACACCCGCCAGCACGTGCTGAACCCGGAGCAGATGAAGGAGGGCCACCCGGTCTTCCAGGGGCTGCCCGCCGTGCAGGCGGGCCGGTTCGTGGAGTGGAACGCGGTCGCGCCGCTGAGCTACTCCTCCTACGCCGGGATCATGAACAAATTGGCTGACCAGCTGGACCAGGTGTTGGCAAAGTAGCCATGTGCTGACGCTTTTGAAGACGAACGGCCCGTTGCGCGTGCTCAGCACCGCACGGGTCGTTTCTGTTGTGGGGGACGCGCTCAGCCTCGTCACGCTGATGGTGCACGTGCAGTCCGTGCTCGGCAAAGCCATCGCGGTGGCGGCGCTGCTGCTCGTGGGGGACTTCGCGCCGTCGTTGCTGAGCCCGCTGACCGGGGTCATCAGCGACCGGTTCGACCGGCGGACCGTGATGATCGTGTGCGAGGTCGCGCAGGGCGTGCTGCTGGCGGTCATCGCGTTCACGTTGCCGCCGTTGCCGGTCCTGCTCGTGCTGGTCGGGGTGCGGGCTGTGGTCGGGCAGGTCTTCATCCCGGCTTCGCGCGCGGCCGTGCCGAGTCTCGTGGCGCCTAAGGACCTCGCACAGGCGAACACGGCACTAGGGCTGGGTTCCAACAGTGCGGACGTCATCGGGCCGTTTCTCGCCGCCTTGCTGTTGCCGTTCCTCGGTGTTCGCGGTGTGTTGGTGGTGGACGCCGTTTCGTTCGGGTTGTCGGCGTTGTTGTTGCTGCGCCTGCCGAAGCTCGTGGTGCCGTCCGAGCCGGGGGAGACGGTGTTCACCGACGTGAAGGCCGGGGTCGGGGAGATCTGGCGCAACCGGGCGTTGCGGATCGTGTTCCTCGGGTTCTGCGGGGTCGTGGCGTGCACGGCGATCGACGACGTCGCGGTGCTGCAGCTGACGATGGGTGTGTTCGGGGAGTCGGAGAGCGCGGCCGGGCTCGTGCTCGGCGCGGTCGGCATCGGGCTGCTGCTCGGGTACGCCTTGCTGGCGCGCGGGTCGGCGGGGCTGAGCATGGTCGCGTTGCTCGTCGTGGGGTTCGTGATCAGCAGTGCCGGCAACCTGTTCACCGGGCTGGCGTGGGGAGTCGCGTCGGCGTTCGCGCTGCAGGCCGTGCGGGGACTGGGGATCGCGGCGATGGACGTCGCGCACAGCACCTTGATCCAGCGGCTGGTGCCCGCTGACCGGACGGGCAGGGTGTTCGGCAACTTCTACGGCGGAATCGGTGTGGCAGCGGCTGTTTCGTACGTTGTCGGTGGTCTGCTCATCGACGTGCTGGGTCCGCAGCTGCTGCTGGTGATCGCGGGCGGTGCCGGGGTTTTGGTGGCGTTGTGGGTTGTTGCCGCCGCGCGCTCGAGAGGTGTTGAGTGGGAACCAGCCTCTTGAGGGGAGAAGGCGATGTGGGGGAAACGCATTGCTGTTCTTGCTGTTTCGTTGTTGTTGACCGGATTGACCACTTCCGTCGCGCACGCGGGCGCTTCGGTCGTGCCCGCTTCGACGTCGTGGACGTCCGCTGACCGGGGTTTCGTGCTGGGCCTGGACACGCTGTGCCAGAACGCGAACTGCCCGCAGCTCGTCCGGACCGTCGACGGCGGGTCTACCTGGACGCGGGTGAAGACGCCGGCGTTGTCCGTGCCGGAGACCGACCGGCTGCGCGTGCTGTTCGCGAACGACGCCGCCGGGATGGTGACCGACGGCTCGCAGCTGTTCGTCACGAGCAACGGCGGCACGCGCTGGGAGGCGTCGGGGATCAAGGGCGCGGTCGGTGCGCTGGGGTTCGACTCCGGGTTCCTCGCGGTGATCTACGACGGCACGTCGACGCGGCTGTTCGAGCGCTCGTCGTGGTTCGGGTCGTGGCAGCCGGTGCCGGGCGTGGAGATCCCCGGTCAGGCTCGTGGGGAGATCGCGGCCGGACAGGTGTCGCTGGCGCGGTTCGGTGAGGAGAACCGGTACTGGGTGCGCTCTGCGTCGGGCTGGGTGTCGGAGGCGGCGCCGTGCGACCAGTTCGCAGCCACACGGCTCGGCACGGTCGGTAGCGCGCGCTATGCGTTGTGCAGCTTCGATCCCGGCTTCGGGAACATGTCGAAGGAGCTGCGTGTGTCCGACGGCGGGCCGTTCAAGACCGTCGGCGTGCCGCCGCGTGAGGGCATCACGACGGGTTTCGCGGTCTCTTCTTCTGGGGCCCTGGTGGCCGCGACCGGACGTGACTGGTCGTTCGTGCACCACAGCGCGGATTCGTCGAAGTGGGACACGCCTTTGACGTTGGGCGGTCCGGCCTTCGAGGACCTGGCGTTCTCGGACGCCCGCCACGCGACGCTCGTGCGCGGTGGCCCGGGGTCCGAGTTCGCCGAGGTGTACCGGTCGGATGACGCCGGACTGACGTGGAAGATCTTGTCGGTGTAGCTCGGTACGCTCGGATCCATGGAGCCCTACGACCACGGCCTGCTCGACGTCGGAGACGGCCACCACGTCTACTGGGAGACCGTCGGCAACCCTGACGGCAAGCCCGCCGTGTTCCTGCACGGCGGGCCCGGCAGCCCGTCGAAGGGCGCGCGGAGGTCGCTCGACCCCGCGAAGTACCGCATCGTGATCTTCCACCAGCGCGGCTGCGGCCTGAGCACCCCGCACGCGAGCGACCCGGCCGTGTCCATGAGCGCCAACACGACCGATGCGCTGATCGCGGACATGGAGCTGCTCCGCGCACATCTCGGCGTCGAGAAGTGGTTGCTGTACGGCGGTTCCTGGGGCACGACGCTCGCGGTGGCCTACGCGCAACGGCACCCCGACCGCGTCTCCGAGCTGATCCTCATCGCGCTGACCCTGTCGTCCGCGGGCGAGATCGACTGGCTGTACCGGGGCGTGGCGCGGTTCTTCCCGGAGGCGTGGGCCCGGTTCAGTGCTCACGCAGGCGACGCCGTGGACGTGGTGCGGGCGTACGCGAACCTGATGGAGAGCCCCGACCGCGCCGTGCGCGAACAGGCGGCGGCCGAGTGGTGCCGCTGGGAGGACACGGTCCTGTCGCTGGAGAACTTCGGCGAGCCCGAGGTGTTCTCCGGCCGCCCGTCCGACGACGTGGTCGCCCTGGTGCGGATCATCGCGCACTACTACGCGAACGGCGGCTTCGTCGACGATCTGCTCGGCGGCGCGGGGCGGCTGGCCGGCATCCCGGGCGCGATCATCCACGGCAGGCGCGACATGAGCTGCCCGGTCGGCACGGCGTACGCGCTGGCCCAGGCGTGGCCGGACGCCGAGCTGACCGTCGTGGACGACAGCGGCCACAAGGGCAGCCCCGCGTTCCGCGAGGCGATCGACGCCGCGGTGAGGAGGTTCTCCCCGTGACACAGCGCAAACCACCCGGCATGGACTTCGAGTCGTGGATCGACAGGCAGATCCGCGAGGCCCAGGAACGCGGCGAGTTCGACGACCTCCCCAGCGCGGGCAAACCGCTCCCGGACGCGGGCCGCGCGCTCGAGGAGGACTGGTGGATCAAGAGGAAGGTCCGCGAGGAGGAGGGCAGCGCGGGCTTGCCGCCTTCTCTCGTGCTGCGCAAGGAGGCCGAGACCGCGCGGGCCCGCGCGCTGGCGGCGCGGAGTGACGAGGAGGCGCGCGCGATCATCGGTGAGATGAACGCCCGGATCCTCGACGCGCTGCGGAAACCGTTGGCGGGTCCGCCTTTGACGCTGATGCCGTTCGACGTGGACGAGGTGTTGCGGGAGAGGAAGGGGGCGCCGGGCGGGCCGTGATCGGCTCGCGGTGGTGAGGGGCGCGGGGGCCGTGGCCGGCTTGCGGGGTTCGCGAGGTGGGTGCGGGCTGTGGTCGGCTTGCGGTGCCGAGGCCGCGGGGTGCGTGCGGGCTGTGGTCGGCTTGCGGTGCCGAGGCCGCGGGGTGCGTGCGGGCTGTGGTCGGCTTGCGGTGCCGAGGCCGCGGGGTGCGTGCGGGCTGTGGTCGGCTTGCGGTGCCGAGGCCGCGGGGTGCGTGCGGGCTGTGGTCGGCTTGCGGTGCCGAGGCCGCGAGGTGCGTGCGCCGGCACTCAGGCCGACTGCAGGGTTGCGTGCCGCCTGGCCGCGCACTCCCGGATGCGCCCTGTCGGCCGAGCCCGCCGGCTCCTGCCTGGCGCGGACCGTGGCGTTCGACCGTTCCAGGTCTTCGCTTCCGCCTGCTCCAGGCTGTCGCGCGGTGAGCCGGCCCTCGTGGACGTCGGTGGCCACAAGGGCGGCCCGCGGTCACCGAGTCGATCGGTGGCGCAAGTCGAGCGGAGAACGCCCGGCCGGCCGCGGAAGAGGGCAGGACAGGGGTGCCCTCTTCCGCGGTGCCGGGCACGCGGACTCAGGCCGCCGGAGTGCTCACCCCGGCGGCCGTGGCCCTGCGGGTGTCGCGTGAGAGGAAGGGGTCCTCACGCGGCTGGAGCGATCAGCTCACCTGGAGGTCGACGCAGGAGTAGAACGCCATCGCGGTGTCGGCGATGTTCCACACGGCCAGGACCTTGACGCGGCCGGACTTACCGACGTTGACGTCGTGGCTGACGACGGAGCCCGGCAGCTGGTTCTTGCCGTCGAAGTTCGCGACCTTGCGGCCGTCGACGTAGTAGTCGTAGTCACGCGTCTTGTGGCGGGCGGTGAACGTCCAGTTGAACTTCACGGTGCGGCCGGTGGAAGTGGCGCGCCAGCCCTTGCTGTCGTTGCTCAGCTCGGAGAACTGCGACAGGTTGGCGTGGCAGCTCTGCAGGCCCTTCGGGCCCTCGACCGACTGCGGTTCGTACTTGATGTTGCCGCAGGCGACGGTGCCCGAGGCGCACTGCGCCTGGCGGCTGGGCGGGGAGTTGATGTAGCCGTGCGCGAACGCCGTGCCGCTGGGGAGTGCCACGACGATCAACGGTGCAGCGAGAACGCCTGCCATGGCGGCAGTGACCCTGCGTCCAATCTTCATGTGACTTCCTTTGCCTTGATGTGTGCGTACTCCCGTTACATCGCGGCGGCGATTGAAGGTCTAGACCATACCGCGCGTAATCGCGGCGCCACAAGGTGTGTCCGATAGATCAGTCAGGCGCGCGACTAACGCTCAGGTTTGTACAACTGCGAAATTTCGGGCGTGAGTGCGCGAAGTCGTCGGGTCTTGTGCGGTTTCGTGTTCGATCTGGGTGCTTCACGCGTGGACTCGTCGGCTTGTGCGGGTTCCCGGCCGGCCTGGCGCAGACCGGGATGCGGACCGGAATCTCGTGACGGAACGACGGAGGGTGAGAAGCCGAGCGTCTCAGCCGGTGACCGGTTCCTGCCGCTGCGGGGCGGTGTCGTCGCAGTTCACGGCGGTTTCGGGAGTGGTACGGCAATTGTTGAGCGACATTTCTTCTTTTTGCATTAACTTCTAGAATCGCGCGCATGTGGTCGTCGGGGCTCTCGCGGACCCGCCTGGTGGGGCGGGAACGGGAGCTGACGACCCTGCGTCGCCTGTTGCGCAAGCACCGGCTGGTGACGCTCACCGGGCCCGGCGGTGCGGGCAAGTCGCGGCTGGCCGCCGAGCTGCGGCTCGGTGACGCCGTGGTGGAGCTGGAGCCCGTGCACCGGCCGGACCTGCTGTGGCACGTGATCGCGTTCGCGTTGAACGTCTGGGAAGAACCCGGTTCGTCGTTGCGTGAGACGGTCGTGCGCGCGTTGGCCGGCCATCGCGTGTTGGTGCTGGACAACTGCGAGCACCTCATCGACGAGGCCGCTGCCGCTGTGGCGGAGGTGCTGGCGGAGTGTCCACGGCTGCGTGTGTTGGTCACGAGCCGTGAACCCCTCGACCTCGCGGGCGAGATGTGCGTCGAGCTCGGCCCGTTGCCGCCTGCGGACGCCCGGCAGCTGTTCGTGGAGTGCGGTGGCGCGCCGGAGCTCGCTGACTCCGTGCGCGACCATCTGCCGTTGGCGATCGAGCTCGCGGCGGCTCGCACGGACGTGCCCGCGCGGCACCGCACGCTCGACGCGGTGATCCGGTGGAGCTACGAGCTGCTGACCCCGGCCGAACGGTCGGCGCTGCGCGCGCTGTCGGCGTTGATCGGCGACTTCGACCTCGGGCTGGCCGCCGCGGTGTGCGGTGTTCCCGCGGACGTCGTGGCGGTGATGGGATCGTTGCGCGCCAAGTCGCTGGTCGTGCGGTCGCCGTCGACGTCGGGCGCGCGGTTCCGGATGCTGGAGTCGATCCGGCTGTTCGGTCTGGCGCGGCTGGAGGAGCACGGCGAGGCGGAGCCGGCGTTCGACCGGCTCGTCACGCACCTCACCGAGACGATCCAGGCCGTCGGCGCCGCGCCGGTCGTCGCGAGCGAGATGAACGCGTGGCTGCTCAGCCAGGAACACCAGCTGCTGCACGTGATCAGCCGTGTTCCGCGCACCGACCCGCGGTACACGTGGCTCGTCGCCGGCGTTGTGCACGTTTGGTACGTGCAGGGGTCGTACAGCGAGGCGATGCGCCTGGCGTGCTCCACGTTGGCGCACGGGCCGTTGACGTCGCACGCGGAGTTGCTGCTCTTCCGCGCGGCCTGGCTCGCGGGCTTCACGGGCAACGAGGTGACGGCGTTGCGGTTCGCGGAGGCGTTGGTCGCGCACCCGGCGACGAGTGAACCGTCGTGGGACGCCCGCGCGTGGAACGCGCTGGGCTACGCACGGGGCATGAACTCCGACCTCGCCGGCGCGCGCGTGGCCAACGAACGATCGGTGGCGGCCGCACGCGCGATGAACAATCCTGCGTTGTTGATGACGTTCCTCAACAACCACGCGTGGCTGCTGATGCGCCTGAACGACCTGCCGGGCGCGCTCGCGGCCACGCTGGAATCGCTGTCCTTCGGTGTCCTGGACCCCTTCCACCTGATGGCGTCACGGCACACCGCGGGGGTGATCGCGCTGGCGTCCGGTGACGTCGACCAGGCCGAGCACCACTTCACGATCGCGTTGCGCGTGGGGGCCCCTGCGGCCGTGTCCGAAGCCGGTGTGCTGGAGGGGCTTGGTGTCGTGGCGGCCCGTCGCGGTGATGCCGACCGTGCGGTCGTGCTGCTCACGGCCGCCGAGGTCGCGCGCAGAAAACGTGGTTCGCGGAAGGAAGAACCGTGGAACCAGATGGTCGTGGACGCGCGTGAGCTCGCCGTGGAGTCGGCCGGTCCGCGCCGCGCCACGCACGCCCGGCAGCTCGGGGAACGGCTCGACCACGCCGGGATGATGGCGTTCGTGAGCGCGGGACGGCAGGACGAACCGCTGACCGCGCGGCAACGGGAGATCGCGGACCTGGTGGCGGACGGGCTGACCAACACGGAGATCGCGACGAGGCTCGGGATCTCCGCGGGGACCGTGCGGTCGCACGTGACCCAGATGCTGTCGCGGCTGGGGCTCACGTCCCGCACCCAGCTCGCGGCGCGGACGGCGAGGGCGCGGTGACCTGCGAGGACTGCGGGACGGCGCTGACCGCCCCCGGCAAGTACTGCTCCGGCGCGTGCCGGCAGCGCGCTTACCGGCGCCGTGCCCGCGACGTCGTGCCCACGTCGTTGCGGCTGGACTCCTTCGTCGGCCGTGCCGCCGAGCTGGCCGATCTCACGAAACTGCTGGCGCGCAACAGGATCGTCACAGTCACGGGACCGCCAGGGGTCGGCAAGTCACGGCTCGTGCACGAGGTGGTCGCGCATCGGCAGCACGTGCTGTTCGTCGAGCTCGCGGACGTCAGCCAGGTGCCGGACCTGATCGACACCGAACCCGCGTTGCTGGTGCTGGACGGTTGTGAGGGCGTCACGGACGATTGCGCCGCTCTGATCGCACGGCACCCATCGGTGCGTGTGCTGGCCACGAGCCATTCGCCGCTGGCCGTGCCGGGGGAGCAGCAGTACCGGCTGAAGCCGTTGAGCCGGCACGAGTCCAGGCGGTTGTTCAGCGACCGGGCGACGGCGCTCGACAGCGAGTTCGACGAGAAGGCCGCACTGCTCGACTTCGTGTGCGAGCAGCTCGACCGGCTGCCGCTGGCGCTCGAGCTCGCGGCACGGCTGGTGCGCGTGCTGACGCTGGAGGAGGTCGCGGGCCGGCTGGACGACAGGTTCGCCCTCCTCACCCACGCCCCGCGGGACGCCCCGTCCCACCACCGGTCGCTGCACGCGGCGTTCGACCGCGCCTACCAGCTGCTGACCGACGAGGAGAAGGTGGCGCTGCACCGGTTCGCGCTGATGCCGGGGACCATCGAGGACGGCCTCGCGGAGAACCTGCAGGCGCGCTCGTTGCTCGAACCCGACCTGACGATGCTGGAGTCCGTGCGGCAGTTCGCGTTGCCGGGGGTGTCCGTCGCGCCGCCGCGTCCGCAGGCCGAACCCGAGGAGACCGCGCTGTCGTGGCGCGACGAACGGCTGCTGCGCGTCGCGGCGATGGTCGCGGAGGGCCTGACCAACAAGCAGATCGCGGACGACCTGCACGTGTCGCTGCGGACCGTGGAGGCGGACGTCCGCGACCTCAAGACGGTGCTGGGCGTGCGGTCGCGCGCCCAGATCGCCGCGTGGACTACGCGGGCGTGACCTCGTCCTCTTTCTCGGCGGCTTTCGCGAGGCGCTTCTTCACGATGAAGACACCGGCGACACCGAACACCACCGCGATCGCGAGGCCCGCGTAGGAAAAGCCCTTCAACCACTTCTCGGCGACGACGCCGAGGTAGTAGACGGCCGCCGCCGTGCCACCGGCCCACACGATGCCGCCCGCCGCGTTCGCCACCAGGAACCGGCCGTACGGCATGTGCATCGACCCGGCCAGCGGCCCGGCGAGAATGCGCAGCAGGGCGACGAACCGGCCGAAGAACACGGCCCACGCGCCCCGTTTCTGGAACACCTTCCTGGCGTGGTCGAGCTGCGTTTCGCCGAAGTGCTTCGGGAATTTCCGCCCCATCCAGGCAAAGAGCCGCGGCCCGCCGCGCCGCCCGATGAGGTACCCGAAGTTGTCGCCGATGATGGCGCCCGCGCTCGCCCACACGCCGATCCACAACGGACTCAGCTCGTTGTGCTGCGACGCCAGCAGCGAAGCCGTGACCAGCACGATCTCGCCGGGCAACGGGATGCCGAGCGACTCGAAACCGATCACCAGGCCGACGATGACGTACACGAGCAGAGGTGGAATGGCTTCGAGCCACTGTTCGACCGGCACGGTCCGACTCTAGCCTCTGCCGCGTGAACGAGCTTGCCCTGGCGGTTCTCGCGGGAATGGTGGCCACGGTCAACCCGTGCGGTTTCGCGATGCTGCCCGCCTATTTGGCACTGGTGGCCCGCGACTCTCCTGCGCGTGCCTTTATGTCTGGTTTGGTGATGACAGCCGGATTCGTCACTTTCTTCGGCGCCTTCGGAATCCTGGTCAGCCCGGTGGCCGCGACGCTCAAGCGCTACCTGCCGTTCGTGACGGTCGTGATCGGGCTCGCGATGCTCGTCGTGGGGGTGCTCCTGCTGCTGGGCAAGGACCTCTACGTGCGGCTGCCGAAGCTGTCCGCCGCGCCGCGCAACCTGTGGTCCATGTACGGCTACGGCATCGCGTTCGCCATCGCCTCTCTCTCGTGCGCCATCGGCCCGTTCCTCGCCGTGGTGGGCGCATCGCTGCAAACGGGCGTGTTCGCGTTCCTGGCCTATGCGCTGGGCATGGGGCTCGTCGTGACCGTGCTGGCCGTGGCGGGCTCCGCACTCGCACCGCACATGCGTCGCCTGCTGCCACACGTCGGTCGCATCGGCGGTGTGGTGCTGCTCGTCGTCGGCGCGTACGTGACCTACTACGGCGTCTACGAGCTGCGGTTGTTCCTGGCTGACGGCAACGCCGTCGACCCGGTCGTGCTGGGCGCGGGACGGCTTCAGGGCGCGCTCGTGCAGTTCGTGTCAGCACTTGGGCCGTGGCCGTTCGTCGTGGCGTTGGTCGTCATCGGCGCGTGGTGGCTGAACCGGAGGAGGCGCAAGGCCGTACGTCCTGACGGGAGGTGAGGAGCCGAATGCGCATCCTCGGACTGCTGCTAGGGATCCTGCTGTTCGCCGGCTGCGCGGAGAAGACGCCGCCACCCGAGAAGTTCCAGTTCACGGCGAAGACGCTGGACGGGGCCGAGTTCCGCGGCGACAAGCTCGCCGGACAGCCCGCCGTGCTGTGGTTCTGGACGCCGTGGTGCCCGTCGTGCAACGCCGAGGCCGAGACGGTGGAGGCGTTGGCCAAGCGGCACGACGAGGTCCAGTTCGTCGGCGTCGCGGCCGAGGACCAGCTCGACGCGATGAAGAAGTTCGTGGCGGACCACCGGATGGGCGGCTTCCCGCACCTCGCCGACCTCGACGGCTCGGTGTGGAAGCGGTTCGGCGTCACCGCGCAGCCGACGTTCGCGTTCGTGGGTGCCGACGGCTCGGTCGAACTGCTGACCGGCTCGCCCACCGAGGAGCAGCTCGACGAGCGAGTTTCCTCTTTGGTGCCAAAGACTTGATCCCAGTGACATCACTAGGTCCGGCAGCCGCATCATCTTCTCAGTAGAAAGACCCTGCTCTGTCGGGACCAACGCCTGGTTCGGCGTTGCGATCGAATTCGTATCGTCGAACTCGCCGTGCGGCGCTGCCGCGCGGCCATGAGAAGGCAGGTGTCGATGGACTACATCCAGGTCTCGCTCGCGGAGGCCATTCCCGAGCAGGCCAGGGACTACGCGTCCGCGCGGATCGGGTCGCTGGACCGGTACGCGCCGGACCGCGTCGACTTCGCGTGGGTCAACCTGACCTCGGACAAGTCCGTGATCCACGCGCACGCGCGGCTCGACCTGAAGTGGGTCGAGGTGCAGGCGTACGCGGAGGGCGACACGGTGACCGAGGTGATCGACCTGGTGCGGGAACGCATGCGGCGCCAGCTGGTGTCGATGCGCGGCGTGCCCGTGCACAACTGATCTCGTCGCGCTGACCCTGCCACTCGCCGGCGGACGGGTGGTGGGTTCAGCGCACCTTCCGCACCGTGCCGCGGGTGCCGTCCACCCTCACGACGTCTCCGGTGACGATCCTGGTCGTGGCGTTCCCGCACCCCACGACGGCAGGGATGCCCAGCTCCCGCGCGACGATCGCCGCGTGCGACAGGGGCGCGCCCACGTCCGTCACCACCGCGGCGGCACGGGTGAAGAGCGGGGTCCAGCCGATGTTCGTCACCGTCGTCACGAGGATCTCGCCCTGCCGCAACGCTTCGCCGTCCTCGACGCGCGCGAGCACCCGTGCGACTCCTTCCGCGACGCCCGCCGAGCCCGCGAACCCCGTGACGTCGGACGGCATCGGCACGTCGGTGGTCGCGTCGTGGAGGTCGGCGCGGCGGTCGGGGGAGGCCGCCCACGACTCCGGGTCGAAGCGGCCGCGGATCAGCGCCGGGTACGGGGGCAGCGCCCGGTAGCGCTCGTAGGCCTGGCGTTGGGCGGGGACGCGGCCGAGCAGCGAGGTCTCGCCGGCCAGCACGCGCAGGACGTCGTCGATCGGCAGGAAGAACAGGTCGTCGCCGGACGACGTGAGCTCGCCCGCGCGCAGCACGAACGCCCGCATCACCCAGAACGCCCGCACCATCTCGGATCTGGCCCGCTCCCGCGCCCGCGCGCCCTCGCCGATGCGGTCGAGGCGCTTGCGGACGCGGGGCGCCTTGCCGGGGTGGGCGGCCACGAGCCGGTCCCACGCCGCTGACCGCGCGGAGGCCTGGCGGGCCAGCAGGGTCTCGGGGTCGGCCAGGGACTCGAGCTGGCGGGAGATCCAGGCCGGGTCCTCGGCGGGGCGAGGGGCGGAGAGCTCGAACTCGGCCGCGCACCGGTGACCCCAGGTCTGCGCGAAGGTGTCGCGGTCGACGGCGCCCGACCTGAGCCGGGAGAGGCCGATCAACGGCCCGAGGCTCGCGAGGCCCGCGCCGTCGTGGAAGCCGGTCAGCAACGTCGCCGCGTCCTGCTCGCCCACCAGCGCGGCCAGCGAGCGCCGGAACGCGGCCGGCCCGCCCGCGATCATGCGCGCCCCGGCGTCGAGCACCGGGCACACCACCCGCAGCAGGTCGTCCAGATCGCCGCGCCACACCTCC
Organism: Lentzea sp. CA-135723; assembly: GCF_050936595.1. Classification (NCBI taxonomy): domain Bacteria; kingdom Bacillati; phylum Actinomycetota; class Actinomycetes; order Pseudonocardiales; family Pseudonocardiaceae; genus Lentzea; species Lentzea sp. CA-135723. The sequence goes on from NZ_JBNJMK010000002.1 coordinate 1,551,344, forward strand.
AGCAACGCGGCCGGCGTCGCACAGTCCGCGATCGCCCGGCGGGCCGCCGCACACCGCGCGGGGTTCGACCGGACCAGCCGCGCGATCCCCGTCCGGTACCGGAGCTGCTGCTTCACCGGCTCGCGCGCGCCTCTCAGCACGGCGCCGAGGATCGCGGCACGGGACATCGGCAGCGGCGGCACGGTCACGCCGGCGGGGATGCGCCCGAACGTCTCCGAGCCCGCCCGCAGCATCTGCTCCGCCCGCCCCACGGCCGTGCCGAGCGCGCTGTAGGTGCTGAGGTTGAGGTAGAAGCGGCCGCCGATGTTGCCGGAGATCCGGTGCGGCCCGATCGCCGCGCTCGACAGCACCCTGATCACCGACCACGTCACCGGCGTCATCACCTCGGGCACGGCCTCGCCGACGTTGCCGTTGGACCACAGGTAGTCGCCGTCGAGGCTGTCGTTCCACTCGACCCGCAACGACGTGATCGGCCGCGCCTGCAGGATCTGGAACCCGCCCCCGGCCCACGCCCACTCGACGTCCATCGGCGTGCCGTACAACGCCTCGATCCGCTCGCCCAACGCCACGAGCGACGCTTTTTGCCCGTCGGACAACAGGTCCGCGGCGTCGGCCTCCCCGCTGACGAGCGCCTCGCCGAGCCCGCGCACCGCGTTGATCACCGGCTCGGCCCGCCCGGTCACCGGGTCCGCCGTGAACAGCACCCCGGACACCTCCGCGGGCACCATCCGCTGCACCACGACCGCCATCTCGGCCGACGTCACGCCGTTGCGCGCGCGGTAGGCGACGGCGCGGTCGGAGCGCAGCGAGTCCCAGCACCGCAGGACCGCGTCGAACAGCCCGTCCTCGGTGACGTTCAGGACGGTGTCGTGCTGCCCGGCGAACGACAGGCCCGGCAGGTCCTCCGCCGTGGCCGACGACCGCACCGCCACCGGCCCGCCCAGCTCCCGGAACGCCTCCAGCACGCCCTCCATCGACCGCTCGCGGTAGGCGCGGGTGGTGAGGTGGAACCCGGCCGGCACCGGCAGGCCGGCCCTGACCAGCCGCGCGAGCGAGGCGCCCTTGCCGCCCACCACGGCCAGCGTCGCCTGCGGGTCGTCGAGGGGCAGGAGCAACGAGGACATGATCGCCATGGTCGCCGAGATGCGCGCCGGACGGGGCGGCAACGGGGAAAGCGGTCCGGCGGGCTTCGAGGGGCCGGTGGTCGCGTGGTGGACGATGCTGTCGAAACGGGCCCGCCGCGTTCGTGTCGAGGGGGAGAGGAGATCACGATGACGCAGCAGTACCTGCTCAGCATCTACCAGCCCGACGGTGAGGTCCCGCCGCCAGAGGTGCTCGACCCGATCATGGCGAACCTCGCCGCGCTCAACGAGGAGATGCAGGCCAAAGGCGCCTGGGTGTTCGCCGTCGGGCTGCACCCGCCGTCGACCGCGACCGTGCTCAAGGTGACCGACGACGTGCTGATGACCGACGGGCCGTTCACCGAGGGCAAGGAGCACATCGGCGGGTTCACCGTCATCCGGGCGGAGGACCTCGACGAGGCCCTCGGCTGGGGGCGGCGGCTGGCCGAGGTGCTCAGCCCGTTGTCGATCGAGGTCAGGCCGATCGCGTCCTGATGATCGAGCGGATCTTCCGGGCCGAGTACGGCCGCGCGGTGTCGGTGCTGACCCGCTTCCTCGGCGACCTCGACCTCGCCGAGGAGGCCGTGCAGGACGCGTTCGCCAAGGCCGTCCAGCGCTGGCCGGTCGACGGGGTCCCACCGGCGCCGGCGGGCTGGATCATCACCACCGCCCGCAACGGCGCGATCGACCGGCTGCGGCGGGAGACCAAGGGGCGCGAGAAGCACGCGCAGGCCGAACTGCTGCACCACGAGCCGGAGGAGGAGGTGGGGGACGTGCCCGACGAACGGTTGCGGCTGATCTTCACCTGCTGCCACCCGTCGCTCGCGCGGCAGGCGCAGGTCGCCCTCACGCTGAAGCTCCTGGGCGGGCTGAGCACGGCGGAGATCGCCAGGGCGTTCCTCGTGCCGGAAGCCACGATGGCGCAACGGATCGTGCGGGCGAAGGGCAAGATCCGCGCGGCCCGCGTCCCGTACCGGGTGCCGCGCGACGCCGACCTGCCCGGCCGGCTGAACGCCGTGCTGGCCGTCCTCTACCTGATCTTCAACGAGGGCTGGCTCGACAAGCACGACCTGGCCGACGAGGCGATCCGGCTCGCCCGCGTGCTCGCCGCGCTGATGCCGGACGAACCAGAGGTCCTGGGCCTGCTGGCGTTGATGCTGCTCGTCGCCTCACGCCGGGACGCCCGCCTGCGCGACGGCCGGATCGTGCTGCTGCAGGACCAGGACCGGGCGTTGTGGCGCGCGGACCTGATCGCCGAGGGGCAGGACCTCGTGCGGCAGTGCCTGCGCCGCAACCAGCCGGGCCCGTACCAGCTCCAGGCCGCGATCAACGCCGTGCACAGCGACCCGCCGACCGACTGGCACCAGGTCGTCGCCCTCTACGACCAGCTGATGGCCGTCGCGCCGAGCCCGGTCGTCGCCCTGCACCGGGCCGTCGCGCTCGCCGAGACGAAGGGTCCACGCCAGGCCCTCGACGAGATCGCCGCGCTGGACCTGGACCGCTACCACCTGTTCCACGCCGTGCGGGCGGACCTCCTGCACCGCCTGGGAGAAGACCCGTCCGAGGCGTTGCGGGCCGCGCTGGACCGGGCAGAGCACCCGGCCGAACGCGACCTGCTCGCCGAACGCCTACGCGTCCTCGGGCTTGCGCCGCCGGACCAGCAGGATCGCGCCGACGAGCACCACTAGCGCGACCAGGATCCACACCCACAGCGGCACGCCACCGGACTCCGCGGGCGCCGTCGACGAGGGAGCGTTCGACACCGGCGCGCTCATCGTCACCGAGGACGGCGGCGGCGCGCTGGACGACGTCTGCTCCGGCGCGGTCATCGTGAACGTGAACTTGCCGGTGATCGTGTCACCGTCGTCGGACTTGGCCGCCCAGTCGACGGTGTGCGCCCCCGACCTGGCGGCCTTGACGTCGAGGGTCGCCGTGATCGTGGCGTCGACGGCCTGCACCTTGGTGACGGGCACCTTGGCGCCGTCCGGCCCCGTGACGGTGACCGCGGCGCCGTCGGGCAGCTGGATCGACTCGTTGAACACCAGCTCGACGGTGCTCGGCGGCGCCGGAAGGGTCGCGCCGGACGCCGGGTTGCTGCTCTTGAGCTCGGCGTGGGCCTGTGCGGGGACGACCAGGGCCGTCGCGGCGAGCAGGGCCAGCACGAGAGCGCTGAAGTAACGCGTCACGAGCGCAGCGTAACGGCAGAGTCGATCAGTCCGGCAGCCTCAGTTCGTGCCGGAACAGCTCCTCGAACCGGGGCCTGCCCGCCGTGCTGCGATCGGCGACCAGCGCGATCCGGTCCGCGACCCACTCACCGGAGACCGCCTGACCGGCCAGCGCCGCTGGCACCCGGCCCCGCGCGATCACCACGTCGGCGCGGAACGGCTGCGGGTGCGTGACCGGCACGATCGGCGCGGTCGCGGCGAACACGGCCTCCGCGAGCTCGTCCAGCCCGGCCACCGGCACACCCAGCCACTGACCGATCGACCGCACCCGCGGTCCGAGCGCACAACGCACAGCGGGTGCGCCGTCGAGCTCGTCGGCCAGCGCCTCGGCGAGCGCGGGCACGAGCCGTTCGGGCACGGTGCCGAGCGGCCGGACCTTCACCAGCCACTGCGCGGGCACCGACCACTGCACGCCCGGCACGCGGTCGAGCGCGCCGAGCACCTCGACGATCTCCGGCGGCGGCCAGAGCGAGACCGACAACCTCACACGGCGGAGTGTGGGACACGCGGCCCTGCCGGCACGAACGCGAGCCCGGTCGCGAGCAGCGCGGCCGCCCCGGCGACGAGCGCCGGCGCGTTCGGCTCCACCTCGAACAGCAGGCCGGTCAGCATCGGCCCCACCACGAACGTCACGCCGCTCGTCAACGTCACGAGCCCGGCCACCAGTCCCTGCCGCCGCAGTCCCACCCCGAGCGAGGCCGTCGCGGCGAACCCGGTGACGCCGAGACCGACGCCCAGCGAGACCACCAGCACCGCCGCCGTGACCACCGCGGCCGACGGTGCGATCACCAGCAGCGCGTACCCGGCGGCCGCGACCGGCGCGCCGACCTTCAGCAGCCGGTCCGGCGCCCACCTCAGCACCGGCACCAGCAGACCCTGCGCCAGCACCAGCCCGAGCCCTGCCCCGAGCAGCACGCCCTCGATCGCGCCGGACCCGATCCGTTCGCGGTCGGCGGCGAGGAACACGACGACGACCTCGGCGATCGCGAACGACAGGTACAGCAACAGGCCGGCGCCGAACGCGGGCAGCAGCTCCACCGGCTGCGCCCGCACGGGTTCCTGCAGCACCGGCACCACCGGCTTGACCAGCACGAGGGCCACGACCGCCGCCACCGCCGCGAGCACCGGCGCCAGGTAGACCGGCAACGTCGTCGAGCCCGCCACCAGCACGCCCGCGATGACCGGGCCGGCCAGGACACCGAGGCTCTGGGCCGCGCCGACGAACCCGATGGCGCGCGTGCGGTCGCCGGTGCCCGCCGTCGTCAGGCCCGCGAGGGCGAGCGCGGCGACCAGCACCGCCGCGATGCCCACCCCGAACACCACCCCGCGGAAGAAGAGGATCAGCAGGAAGGCGAGGTCGGCCGGCAGCGTCTCGTCGAGCCCGAACGTCACCACGGCGGCGAACCCGGCGGGGCCCACCACGCACAGCACGAGCCCGGCGATCAGCACGGCGCGGGGACCGGTGGCGTCGAGCAGCAGGCCCCACAGCGGGCTCGCCACCGCCGTCGCCACGGCCGCCACCGAGAACAGCAGGCTCAGCTGGGAGGTCGGCAGCCCGAACGCCACGGCCAGCGGGCCGACGACGGAGGCCAGCTGCTGCTGCACCAGGTACATCAGGAAGACGGCGATCAGCACTGGCGTCAACGGTCTGGGCACGCGGTTCTCCCTGGCGTCGCGGCGGAACAGTGAGGGTAGTTGACGTTGGTGAACGGACGGGATGGTTTGGCTTTCGATGCAGTCGGGTAACCGGCCCGCGAACTGATCAACTGACCGAGGAGCGGTTTGGCTCGCGACCAGGCAGCGCGAACGGGCGAGGCGGCGCACCTGCCACTGGGCAGGCAACGGCCGTCACTCGCGGCGGTACGGCGCTGGGTGCGGCTGGAGCTCATGGGCGAGGACGCCGACGCGGTCGCGGACGTGTTGCTGGTGGTGAACGAACTGGTCAGCAACGCGTACCGGTACACGTCGGAACCGTCTTTCTTACGCGTCGTCGTGGATCACAAGAAGATCCGCGTCGAGATCGCGCACGACGCCCGGGCCCACCCGCCCCTGCGCAAGGTGTCCCGGCCCCAGCGCGGGTACGGCCTGGTCCTGGTGGCCCGGCTGTCCGACCGGTGGGGTGTGGACAGGGCTCACGGTGGCACCGTGGTCTGGGCGGACCTCCCGAGGTCGCCGTGATTCCAGTTCGGCGGGTTTCGTTGTGCGCGCTCTGGGGTATGAAGCCTGCTGCCTTGAACAAACAGGGCGCGGGGAGATGCTGATGGGTATTGCAGGACGGTCCGGCGAACGACTGGACCTCGTCCTACCGGAAGGTGTTCTGCCGCTCGCCGACGTGCGGGCGGAGGTCCGGCGCCTGCTGAGAGGTATGCACGAGAACGTCATCGTCGACGTGATGGTCGTGGCCACGGAGCTCGTGAGCAACGCCTACCACCACGCCGCCCCGCAGCGCCGGGCCAGGGTCTTCCGCCTGCCCGAGCGGGAGGTGGTGCGGGTCGAGGTCGACGACGGGACCCCCGGCCGCTTCCCCCAGCTGGGGCGGATGGGGTTCCTCGGGCGGCGGCAGCGGGGTTTGTTGCTGGTCAACGGACTCGCGCAGGTGTGGGGGCACAACCGGTTCCCCGACTCCAAGACCGTGTGGGCGGACGTGTCGTCCGTCAGGTGAGGGTCTTGACGACGTAGGCCGCGGCTTCGGCGACGAGAGCCTCGTCGTACCCGGCGTCCGCGGCCGCCTTACTTGACATGATCGCGATCAGGACCGGCTCGCGGTTCGGCGGCCACACGACGGCGATGTCGTTGACCGTGCCGTGGTCACCGGTGCCGGTCTTGCTCGCGACCCCGCTGCCCTGCGGCACCCCTGCCCGGACGCGCTTGGCGCCGGTGACGGACCGTTCCAGCAGGTCCTTCAGGAAGTCGCGCTTCTCGGGCTCAAGCGCGTCGCCGAGCACGATCCGCTGGTAGTCCGTGCCGAGCGAGCGCGGGGTGGCGGTGTCGCGCGGGTCGCCGGGCGTGGCCGAGGTGATGTCCGGCTCGATCCGGTCCATCCTGGTCTCCGTGTCGCCGATCCCGCGCAGGTACTTCGTGAGCTCCGCCGGTCCGCCGACCTCGCGCAGCAGCAGGTTGCCCGCCGTGCCGTCGCTGTAGCGGACGGCGGCGTCGCACAGGTCGCGCAGCTTCATGCCCGTTCGGACGTTCTGCTTCGTGATGGTGGAGCTCTTCATCAGGTCGGCTTCGGTGTAGGTGACCACCTTGTCCAGATACGACATCGGGTTGCGGTGCAGAACCGCCGCCGCGGCAAGGCCTTTGAACGTCGAGCAGAACGCGAACCGTTCATCCGCCCGGTGTTCGATCGTGCTTCCGTTGTCGCTCATCGCGTAGACACCCAGCCGTGCGTCGAACTTCTTCTCCAGCTCGAACAACGCTTCGTGCTTCACGGGTGCGGCGCTGGTCGTAGTTGTTGTCGTCGTGGGCGCTGCGCTTTGAGGTGACGGTGCGGCAGCGCAGCCGGCGAGCGGGAGCAGGGCGAAGGTTTTCAGGACGGTGCGTCGATCGGTCACCCGTTCACACTATTTGATCTCGGAGATCCGCAGCGACGCGTCCCGCGCGAGCCGCCGTGGCGTGCGCTGGTGGAACAACGCGGGCAACGGCAGGTCGGCGTCCAGCTCGGCGCGCACGCGGGTGATCACGCGCGTCGCGAGCAGGGAATGCCCGCCCAGCGCGAAGAAGTCGTCGGTCGCGCCCACGTCGTCGATGCCGAGCACGTCCGCGAACACCTGGCACAGCGCGAGCTCCTCGCTCGTGCGCGGCCGCACGTGCGGGGACCGCGGCGCGGGGGTGGGCAACGCCCAGCGGTCGACCTTCCCGTTGGCCAGCAACGGGAACCCGGGCACCTGCTGGAAGACCGACGGCACGAGCTGGACCGGAAGGTGCGCGGTGCAGTGCTCCAGCAGGTCGTCGGCGTCGCCGGTGTAGTACGCGATGAGGTGCTTGTCCCGCACCAGGACCACGGCTCGTCCGACCTCCGGGTGGGCGTTCAGCACGGCCTCGACCTCACCCGGTTCGACCCGCACGCCGCGGATCTTCACCTGGTCGTCGACACGGCCGTGGAACTGCAGCAGGCCGTCTTCGGTCCACGACGCGAGGTCGCCCGTCAGGTAGAGGTGCTCGCCGTTGTGCACGATGAACTTCTGCCGGCTCTGCTCGGGACGCCGGTGGTAGCCCGCCGCGACTCCCGCGCCCGCGACACACAACTGGCCCGAGACCCCGATGCCGACGGGCCGCAGATCGGCGTCGAGCAGGTGGATCCTGGTGTTGTCGACGGGCCTGCCGATCGGGGCGGTGGCGGGCCAGGCCGCGACGTCGGCCGGCAGCGAGTAGGACGTGACCACGTGCGACTCCGCGGGGCCGTAGTGGTTGTGCACGCGCAGCCACGGCCGCCGGGCGCAGAACTCGCGCAGCTTTCCGTCCAGCGTCAGCGGTTCGCCCGCCTGCGAGACGTGCCGCATCGCGGCGAACGCCGGCTCCTCGGCGAGCAGGGCCCGCAGCACCGAGTCCGGCGCGAACAGCCGGGTGATCCGTTCGGCGTCGAGCCAGGCGGCGAACGCGGCGGGGTCGCGGCGCACCTCGTCGGACGGGATCACCAGCGTGCCGCCGAACAGCAACGCCGAGAAGATCTCCTGCACCGACACGTCGAACGTGGGGGTGGTGAACTGGGCGGTGCGGCCGCCCGGTTCGCGGTCGAGCGCCTTCTCCTGCCAGCGCACCAGGTTCACCACGCAGCGGCTGGACACGAGCACGCCCTTGGGGCGGCCGGTCGAGCCGGACGTGTAGATCAGGCACGCGGGGGCGTCCTGGCTCGTCCGCGGCGACGGCGAGTCCGGCTGTCCATCCACTTCGGACGGATCCAGCGGCTGGTGGAACAGCACGCGGTTGCGACTGACCACGACGGACAGTCCCGCGTCGTCGACCAGGAACTGGATGCGGTCGAGCGGGTGCTCCGGGTCGATCGGCACGTAGGCGGCGCCCGCCTGCAGCACGCCCAGGACCGTGACGATCTGGTCGGCGCCCCGCGGCAGGCACAGGCCGACCAGGTCGCCGGCCCGGATCCCCTTCGACCGCAGCAGGTTCGCCATCCGGCGCGCCCGGCGGTCCAGCTCGGCGTACGTGAGGTGCTCGCCGCCGTGCTCGATCGCGACCGCGTCCGGGGTGGCGCGGACCTGCTCGGCGAACAGGTCGGGGATGCTCACGTCCGGCAGCGGTTCGGCGGTGTCGTTCCACGCGCCGAGCAACGCGGCGTCGGTGTCGTCGACCATCGAGATCCGCGAGAGGCGTTCGCCGGCCGGTGCCGCGAGCACCCTCGACAGGTGAGCGAGCAGCCGGGTGATCGTGGAACGGTCGAACAACGCCCGGTTGTAGAGCACGCGGCCGTTCTGGAACTCCAGGTCGAAGCTGGTGAACGCGACCTCGGGGTCGTGCAGGTCGCGGCGCGGCCGCAGGTCGACCAGCACCTGGGTGAGCGGGTGCCGCGACAGGTCCCGTTCGGGCCGCAGCAGGTCCACGACCTGGTCGAACCGGACCAGGTGCGTGGCCGCGGCGGTCAGCCGCCCCGCCGTCAGCGCGCACAGCTCGCCGAACGTCGGGTCGCCGGACAGGTCGCCGCGCAGCACCACGAGCTCGTCGGCGACGACGACGCCGACCGGCACGTCCGTCTGCCGCGCGTAGCGGCTCAGGACCACCTGCAGGGCCGCGAGCACGGCGTCCGATTCGGCGTCGGCCGACCACGGGAGGACGCCGGCCTCCGGCCTGTGCAGCGGTGGCCGCGGCCGGTCGGCGGGCAGTTCCAGCACCGGCAGGTCGCGCAGGTGGACGAGCCAGAAGTCCGGGTCGCCCTGGGGATCGGCAGGGCCGGGGCCGCCCAGCACGGTCTCCAGCACGCGGATGTCGCCGAGGACGCTGTGCATCGTCAGCACCAGCAACGACCCGTTGAGCTCCAACGCGCGCACGAGCGGGCCTGCGCTCAGGTCGAACGGCTGGGTGATCTCGGCCCGCACGGCCGCCCTGATGTCGTTGACGACCGCTTTGCGCACGACGACGGGCTCGCCGGACGGGACGGGGCGCGCGTCGTCGTCGAACCGGACCAGCAGGGCGTCCGGCACGTGCACGGCGGTGGGCGTCGTGACCAGCGTGACGTGGTGGCTGGGGTTGCCGGGGTCGAGCCGGTCGAGGAACCACATGCGGCGCCGGACGTGGTCGGTCATGGTTCCTCCTGCTGCGGAGTCGGGCGTCGACGCTAACCGGCGCGGAACTGGGCGGATCCCTGGACTTGCAGCGCGAGACGGGCCCTGTCGCCGCGCAGGACGACGCTGGACCTCTCCCTGGGCACGCCTTCCCGGTCGTGGCCGAGCCAAGCCACGGCCAGCAACGGGGTGGCGGCGCGGACGTTCAGCAGGCGCGCAACGCGAGGGGTGGCCAGGGTGGTGGTGCACCACGGTTCGCTCTGGCGGAGGCGGCACGCGGGTGCGCGCAGGAGCGTCCGGCGGACGCCGATCGGCTCGTCGAGGTGGAGCAGGACCGACTCGACGGTGGTCACGCCGTTCGTGGTCCTCGTCGTGGTGCGTTCGCGGGGGATCTGGTCCTGCAACAGGGCGTGCAGGGTGATGCGGAGGGGCTGTCGGCGCGGTGCGACCGTGGTGCCCTGGCGTCCGGTGCCGCGCAGGAGCCTGCCTTCCAGCACCAGTTCGTCCAGGGCTTTGCGGATCGTGCTCCTGGACATGCCGATGAGGTCGGAGAGCGCGCGTTCGGGTGGGAACGGGGTGTGACCCGGCAGGCCGTCCAGCAGGTCCAGCAGCCTGGCCTTGGCCTGGTAGTAGCGGGGGATGGGCACGTGTCCTGACGTTAGGGCCCGTCGATAACCAGCGACTCATCGTCGGCGTCGGGGGCGGAGCCGATCTCCTGGTAGATGCGTCTGGCCGTGGCCCTGTCGCCGTTCAGGTGGGCGACGGCGGCGTCTTTCCAGCGCGACCAGGACACGGTGGCGAGCGCGTCGGCGGTGTGGCCGGTGGCGGCCAGGACCACCGGCAGGTCCACGCCGGCCAGGCCCGTGATCTGGTGGCCCCGCAGCAACGGCAGCAGCTCGCTCGTGTCCGGCCTCTCGCCGGTGTGCAGGGCGATCCTGGCGGTGAGGGTGAGCGGGTGGTGCAGGTCGGTGGGGATGCCGGTGGTCCTCGCCAGTGCCAGTGCCGTGGCGGCGTCCTGCCGCGCGCCGCCGAGGTCGCCGGTCAGCAGCCGGATGCGGCCGCGGGCGGCGTGGAGGTGGGAGTGGGTGGGGTTCTCCAGGACCTGCAGGGCATCGGCGTACCTCTTGTCCCAGAACAGTTCGACGTAGCTGGACGCGGCCAGCCAGGCGAGCGTGTCCTGGTCGCCGTGGCGGTGGGCGGCTCGGCGCGCCTCGGCTCTCGCCCGCCGGCGTGCCTTCGCGTCGCCGATCGTGGTGTAGGCCGTGCTCGCGTTGAACAGGCAGAGGCCGGTGGAGATCCCCGCCCGCTCGCGTTCGGCGACGGCGTGGCGCAGGTCGTCGAAGCCGCCGGGGTCGCCCTGCTTGACCCTGGCCAGGCCCTTCGCCTCCAGCGCGATCGCCCGTTCGAGGTTCTCGGCCGTCTGCAGTGCGCTTTCTGCTGCTGTGATGGCCTCTTCGAGTCTGTCGGTGAGCGTCAGGGCGTGCGCGACGTACGCCTGCACGTCGGGCGCCGGTGCCACGGTGAGGAACTCGATCGCCTCGTCCAGGTGGTGCCGGGCCGCCTCGTGGTCGCCGCGGTGCCAGGCCGCGCGCCAGGACGACCTCGCCGCCCGTGCCGCGCCCGCGAAGTTCTTCGCCGTGCGGTGGAGGCCGGCCGCTCTCGCCAGCTCCTCCGCGCCGTCGCCGGTCTGGGCGAGGCAGGAGCCCAGGAGCGTGAGGAGCTCGGCGGTGTCCGGGTGGCCGTCCGGGCAGACGGCCAAAGCAGCGCGGTAGCACCGGATCGCCGCTTCCCTCGCGGCGAGGTTGGTGGCCCTCCTGCCCGCCTCGGTGAGGGCGGCCCTGGCCTTGGCGCCCATGATGTCGCACGGCCGTCCGGAGGCTTCGGCGATCCACACCGCCTCCTGGAAGTGGTGCGCCAGCAGGGGAACGTGCTCCAGCGGCAACGACCGCACCCACTCCGCCGCGTGGTAGTGCTTCATCGCCTTGGTGCCGCGCGGGACCCGGTCGTAGGCGACGTCGCGCACCAGCACGTGGCTGAACGCGTACTCGGCCTCCCCGGCCACCTTGCTGGTGCTGGTGCGGCGCAGGAAGTCCCGCTGCGCCAGGACCTCCAGGCACCGGGTGATCTCCGCCCGGTCGCGTTCGGCCACGGCCGCGACGACGCCGGGCCACACGGTCTCGCCGATCACCGCCGCGTCCTGCAACACCGATCTTTCGAGCTGCGGCAACGAGTCGAGCCGCGCGCCGATGACGGTCTGCACCGTCTCCGGCAGGGCTTGCGGCGCGCCGTCCCTGAGCATGCGCACGTACTCGCTCGCGAACAGCGGGTTGCCCTGCGCGCGTTTCCGCAACTGGGTGAGGTCGGCGTCGACGTGGTGGCGTTCCGCCAGTGCCGCCAGCAGCTCCGCTGTGTCCTCTTCGGACAGAGGGTGCAGCGGGATGCTGTCCGGGCCGATGAGCTGGTCCTGTCGGGTCGTGAGCAGGACCAGCAACGGGACGTTCGTCGTCGCCAGGTCGTGCAGGAAGTCCGTGAGCAGGTCGTCCGCCCAGTGGACGTCCTCGACGACCAGCGTGAGCGGCTCGTCGGCGAGGTGCTCGACGAGGCGCCGCCACGCCGCCAGCACGTCGTTGCCTTGCGGCCCGACACCCACCAGCGCCTTGAGCTGGGTCGCGAGCCACGGGTCCGTGCTGATCGCCTCGACCTTGGACGTGACGGTCCCGGCGTCGTCGGTGTCCAGGATTCCCGCGTGGGTCCTCACCACCTCGGCCAGCGGCGCGAACGTGTCGTTGCCTGCGAACGCGGGGGTGCGGCCGGTCAGCGTGCGCCTGCCCGTCGTGAACTCCTTGACGAGCCTGGTCTTCCCGGTACCCGGCTCGCCGTGCAGGGTGACCACCCTCGGGCGGCCGGTGCTGCTCACCTCGTCGTGGGCGCGGTGGAGCGCGGCCAGTTCGGCGGTCCTGCCGACGAACGGGGTGTCGTCCCCGGTCGGCGTGGTCGCCCTGGTGGTCACCGGGCAGGTCCTGACTTCTCCTCTGGCCGTGCGGGTGAGGAGGTTCGTGGCGGCGTCCAGCACCGTGCCGCTGACCGTCACCTGGTCGCCCGACGTGACCAGGGCGGGGCCGGTGGCCACCGCGGCCGCGGCGGGGTGGGTGCCGGTGATCTCCAGGGCCGCCCTGGTGGCTCTGCGTGCGTCGTCCTCGCGGTTTCTCGGTGCGCCGAACGCCGCGCAGACCGTCGAGCCCAGCGTGGTGATGGTGGTGCCGCCCAGGGCTTCGGCCAGGCTGCTGACCTCGGCCACCGCGGTGGCCAGGCGTTCGTCCGCCGCCTCGTCCGTGCCCGGCAGGTCCAGGCGGACCGCGAGGACGCTGATCCTCTTGCGCTCGTGGACGGTCAGGGCCTCCGGGTGGTGCGTGGCCAGGGCGGGGTCCTGGGTGAGGATCGCGTGTTCCAGGCGGACGAGGTCCGGGCCGGGGTCCACACCCAGTTCGGCGGCCAGGTGGCGGCGGGTCGTCCTCGCGGCCGCCAGCGCGTCCGCCTGCCGCCCTGAGCGGTAGAGGGCCAGCATCAGCAGGGTCTGGACGCGTTCTCTCGACGGGTGGGCCTGCGCCAGGGCCTCCAGGTCCGCGGTGATCTCGCGGTGGCGGCCGTTGGCCAGTTCGGCGTCGTACAGGTCCTCCACCGCGTGGTCGCGCCGCTCGGTGATCCTGGTGAGGGCCGGCCAGGTGACGCCCTCCGCCACCAGGTCCGCCAGGACCGGGCCGCGCCACAGGGCCAGGGCGCCGCGCAGGATCCGCGCCGCCTGCTCCGGGGTGGCGGCGGTGGCCTGGTCCAGCGCGGTGCGGAACCTGTGCAGGTCCAGGCGGTCGGTGTGCAGGAGATAACCGGGTTTGCGGGTGGTGATCTCCACGCCCGCTTTGCGCAGGGCCGAGACCGCGTTGAGCAGGATGCCCCTGGCGGTCGGAGGGTGGTCGGCAGGCCACAGGGCCCCGGTCAGGTCGCTGATCGAGACCACGTGGTTCGCGTGGAGCAGGAGGTAGGCCAGGGTGGCCCGGCGGGTGAAGCCGCCGAGGTGGTGCTCGTGGCCGTCCACGCGCACCTGCAGGGGACCGAGTACCGCGAACTCGATGGGCATGTCGTTCGGACCATACCGTTGTGCGCCGGTCGTTCGGGCCCTACAGCTCGACCGAGAGCTCCCGCACCACCGACTCGTCCACCTCGACACCCAGCCCCGGCCCGGACGGCACCTGCGCCACGCCGTCCCGCACGGTCAGGCCGGAGGCGTAGGGCGACGCGATGAACTGACGGCCGTTCAGGTCGGCCGGGCCGCCGATGCCGTGCGCGCTGAACAGGTGCAGCGACGCGGCCAGGCCGATGTCCGAGTCGGTCAGGCCCGACCCCAGCAGCCGGACGCCGCAGTCCTCGGCCAGCTGGCACAGGCGGTGCGAGAGGGTGAGGCCGCCGGAGCGCTGCACCTTGGCGACCGCCACGTCGATCGCGTCGAGCTTGACGAACGTCGCGAGGTCCGTGGGATGCCTCAGGCTTTCGTCCAGCGCCACGGGCAGGGGAGAGGCGGCGCGGAGACGGCGCTGGCCCGCCACGTCGTTGGCCGGCAGGGGCTGCTCGAACGCGAAGACGTTGCAGGGCTTGAGCTCCGCGGCCACGCGGAGGGCCTCGTCGACGGTGTAGGCCTGGTTCGCGTCCACCCACAGGGGTGCGTCCGGGGCGGCCTCGCGGACGGCGCGGACGACGTCGAGGTCCGCGTCGCCGTGCAGGCCGATCTTCACCTTGAACGAGCGGTAGCCGTGCTCGAAACCCTCCGCCACCGACTCGGCCACCTCGCCCGGCGTCTGACCGGAGATGATCCACGCGAGCTCGACCTCCTCGAGCCGGCGCTGGCCCCACAGCACGCCGATCGGGACGTTCAGCGCCCGGCCGACCAGGTCGTGCAGGGCCACGTCGAGCGCGCACTTGGCCAGCGGGGCGCCGATCGAGAAGCCGCGGTTGATCGTGCGGTCGAAGATCCGGCTGATGCCGTCCAGCTGCCACACCGGCCTGCCGATGATCGCAGGTGCCAGATACCGCTCGACGGTCCAATAAATCGATTCAGCGGTCTCGTAGGTCCAGGCGGGAATCGGAGTGGCCTCGCCCCAGCCGTGCACGCCACCCGCGCTGATCTTCACGAGGATGCGAATGCTCGGATGACCTGCGACGGCGACCGTTCCGCCGGACACGCCGAACGAGCGCGACGTCGGCAGCGCGACGGCGTGGACGCTGACTTCTTCGACGGTCAGGCCGAGCTGCATCGATCCTCCATCTTGACCGGTCAGTGGACCGGACATAGCGTACGGGAAAGCGCTTTCCAATCCGAGGGAGCTCCGTGAGCACAGTTCCGGCAGACCGCTGGCGAGGTGTCGTCGAACGGACGTGGCGTCCGGCCGCGCTGCTCGCCGCGTGCCTCGTGATCTGGCACCTCGTCACCGCCACCGGGCTGGTCGAGGCCTACCTGGTGCCGTCGCCCGCCAAGACGTTCGGCCTGTTGGTGGACAAGTGGTCCTACCTCTCGGGCCACACGTGGGTGACCACGTACGAGACGATCCTCGGGTTCGTGATCGCGGGTCTTCTCGGCGTGCTGGTGGCCGTCGCGATGGTCTACTCGCGGACGATCGAGAGCACCGCGTACCCGATCCTGCTGTTCGCGCAGGTCATCCCGAAGATCGCGATCGCGCCGCTGTTCGTGGTGTGGCTCGGGTTCGGCTTCGAGCCCAAGGTGATCGTGGCCGTGCTGATGGCGTTCTTCCCCGTCGTGATCTCCACGGTGACCGGCCTGAAGTCGGTCGACACCGAGATGCTCGAGCTGGCCGCGACGATGGGCGGCGGCCCGGTCAAGACGTTCGTGAAGATCCGCTTCCCGGCCGCGCTGCCGCACCTGTTCGCGGGGTTGAAGGTCGCCGTCACGCTCGCCGTGACCGGTGCCGTGGTCGGCGAGTTCGTGGGCTCCAACGAGGGCCTCGGCTACGTGATCCTGCAGGCCAACGGCAACATGGACACGCCGATGCTGTTCGCCGGCCTGATCGTCATCTCCGTGGTCGGCGTCGTGCTCTTCCTGCTGCTCGACCTCGCCGAAAAGCTGATGCTGCCCTGGCACGCCAGCAGGCGTGGCGCCGCCGTCACAACCCTTCTCGCGAAAGGCTGATCGTGAAGAAAGTGCTTGCAGGCCTGTTGCCCGCGATGCTGCTGATCACCGCCTGCGGTGGGGGAGGCGGCTCGACGTCGAGCTCGGGCGGTGAGGCGAAAGAGGTCACGCTGACCCTCAACTGGTACCCGTACGGCGAGCACGCGCCGTTCTACTACGGGGTCAAGGAAGGCATCTACGAGAAGCACGGCATCAAGCTCAAGATCCAGGCGGGCCAGGGTTCCGGCAAGACGGTCACCGCGACCGGCGCCGGGCAGACGGACTTCGGCTGGGCCGACACGTCCGCGCTGGCCACGGCCGTCGAGCAGGGCGTGCCCGCCAAGAGCATCGGCGTGTTCCTGCAGACCACGCCCGCGTCCGTGCAGTTCTTCACGGACAAGAACATCAAGAAGCCCGAGGACCTGAAGGGCAGGTCCGTCGCCACGACGGCGGGGGACGCGCTGACGAAGACGTTCCCGGCGTTCCTGAAGCAGAACGGCATGCAGGAGTCGGACGTCTCCATCCAGAACATCGACCCCGCGGGCAAGATGGCCGCGGTCATCTCGAACCGCACGGACGTGCTGCTCGGGTTCGCGTCCGACCAGGGACCGACGATCAAGGAGAAGTCCGGCAAGGACGTCGGCTACCTCCGGTTCTCCGAGTTCGGCCTGAACTACTTCAGCAACGGGCTGCTGACCTCGAAGTCCATGCTGCAGAAGGATCCCGAGCTGGTGAAGAAGATGGTCGCGGCGACGCAGGAGGCGTGGACGGCGGCGCAGAAGGCGCCGGAGGCCGCTGCCGAGTCGATGAAGGGCGCCGCCGAGCAGCTGCCGTCGCCGACGGTGGTGCTGGAGCAGTTCAAGACCACGCTCACGTTGCTGCACACCGACGCCACGAAGGACAAGGCGCCGGGCGTGAACTCCGTGGACGACTGGAAGAAGACCATCGACACCTTCAAGCAGACCGGCATCATCAAGGAAGCGTCGGAGCCTTCGGCGTACTGGGAAGAAAGCGTTGCCCCGAAAGGATGAGCGCAGCAGGGATGAGCATTGACGTGACAGCCACCACCACCTCCGCTGTCGAGATCAGCGACGTCTCCGTGCGCTTCCAGTCGAAGCGCGCGGAGGTGACCGCGATCGACCGGGTCTCGCTCGACGTCGCGCCGGGTGAGTTCGTGTCCATCGTCGGCCCGTCCGGCTGCGGCAAGTCGACGTTGCTGAAGCTCGTCTCGGGGCTGCTGAAGCCGTCCGCGGGCTCGGTGACGCTGCTCGGCGAGCAGGTGCGCGGGCCGCGGCACGACATCGGGTTCGTGTTCCAGCGCGCCGCCCTGCTGGAGTGGCGGTCGGCGCGCAGGAACATCCTGTTGCAGGCCGAGATGCGCGGGATGAACGCGGCCGAGGCGGCGCGGCGGGCGGACGAGCTCATCGAGATGACCGGGTTGTCCGGGTTCGAGAACGCACTGCCGCACGAGTTGTCCGGCGGCATGCAGCAGCGCGTGGCGTTGTGCCGGGCGTTGCTGCACCAGCCGCGCGTGTTGCTGATGGACGAACCGTTCGGCGCACTCGACGCGTTGACCCGCGAGCAGATGAACGTCGAGCTGCACCGGGTGTGGCGGGAGACCGGCACGACCGTGCTGCTCGTGACGCACTCGATCGCGGAGTCGGTGTACCTGGCGAACCGGGTGATCGTGCTGACCCGCAGGCCCGCCGTCGTGCACGAGGTCATCGACGTCGGCCTGCCGGCCGAACGCGACTACTCGGCGACGATGGCCCGTCCCGAGTTCGCGTCGGCCACCGCTCGCATCCGCGACCTGCTCGGAGCCGTGACAGGTCAGGACTGAGCGCGTAGAGTCTGGCTCGCCGCCGCGTGGTAAGCGCTTTCCCAAGCCGATCCACGAGGTGGTGCGCGATGAAACGCTCGCTCTCGGTCCTGGCCGCGCTGGCCGTGGCGGCGGCCACCCTGGTACCCCAGGCGGCCGCCCAGCCCGGTCCCGTCACGGATCCACTCCCGGCCCCCGCGCCGTCCGGCACGGGCGTGCGGCTGCAGGAGATCGCCCGGCTGCCGCAGTCGTCGACCACTCCCGCCGCCGGGGACAGCAGGCTCAAGCAGTACAACCGGATCAACTACCTCGGCGAAATTCCGGACGGCTCCGGCAGGTTCTTCGTGCCGGACATGAACGGGAAGCTGTACACGCTGAGCGGGGGCGAGCAGCGCACGTACCTCGACGTGCGCGCGACCATCGGCGCGAACTTCCACAACCACCAGGGACTCGGCAGCGGGTTCGGGTTCGTCGCGTTCCACCCGAAGTTCGCGACGAACGGCAAGTTCTACACCGCGCACACCGAGGCCAAGGACGCGCTGAAGAACCGCAGGCCCGACCTGCCGTCGCCGAACTCCGTGGTGCACGGCGTGATCACCGAGTGGACCGCCTCCAACCCCCGCGCGGCGACCTTCTCGGGCACGCGCCGCGAGCTGCTGCGCGTCGGGTTCGCCCAGTACCTGCACGGGTTCCAGGAGATCGGCTTCGGCCCGGACGAGCTGCTGTACCTGGCCGTGGGCGACGGCGGCATCGGCTACCGGTCGGACGTGCCGCAGGACGTGAAGGTGCCGCAGGGCAAGATCCTGCGCATCGACCCGGCCGGGTCCGACAGCGGCAACGGGAAGTACGGCATCCCGCCGTCGAACCCGTTCCTGGGCAGGCCGGGCGCGCTGGCCGAGCTGTACGCGATCGGCATGCGCGACCCGTACCGCTTCAGCTGGGACACCGGCGGCACGCGCAAGATGCTGCTCGGCCACATCGGCGAGAAGGTCGTCGAGTCGGTGTACGAGGTCAAGCCCGGTGCGAACCTCGGCTGGGGGCAACGGGAAGGCCATCTCACCTACCGCCGCGACGACCCGAAGTGCCAGCTCTACCCGTTGCCCGCGGACGACGCGAAGTACGGCTACACCTACCCGGTCGCGGGCTTCGACCACAACCGGCCCGGCGGCGGCTGCGGGGACAGCGGGAACGCGCTGATCGGCGGGTTCGTCTACCGGGGCAGCGCGATCCCCTCCTTGCAGGGCAAGTACGTCTACGGCGAGGGCGTGAAGGGACTGCTGTACTACGCCGACGAACGCGACATGCGGGCCGGTGCGCCGATCGCCCGGACGTTCGAGCTCGCCGTGTACGACGCGGCGGGCAACCGGACGACGCTGAAGTCGTTGACCGGCAAGAGCCGCGTCGACCTGCGGTTCGGCACGGACGCGGCCGGTGAGCTCTACGTGCTGGCCAAGGCGAACGGCAGGATCTGGAAGGTCACCGGCACCGTCCAGACCGCGCAGGCCTGTGCGACCGGCGGCGAGGTCGTCAGCGACGTGACCCGCGCGGCCGACTGGAAGCCCGTCACGCCGTCGCGCTGGCGGTTCCCCGGCAACGAGGTCGTGCTGTCCAAGGCCGGTGGCGTGCGGCCCGGACCGCGGCGCCCCAACGAGTACGCGGTCGTCACGAAGGGGCCGTCGTTCGGCAACGTCGTCGTGGACGCCCAGGTGCGGCTGGACACGCCGGTCACGCGGGCCGAACGCGACGTCGTGATCGTGTTCGGGTACCAGTCCGACACGCGCTTCTACTACGCGCACCTGTCGTCGGACAACAAGATCTACCCGCACAACGGGATCTTCCTGGTGGACAACGCCGACCGGGTGCGCATCGACGACCAGTGGAACGGGTCGGTCGGCGCCGCACCCGCGATCTCCGACATGAAGTGGCATCGGGTGCGGGTGACGCACTGCGCGGACACCGGGGCGATCGCGGTGTACGTGGACGGGTCGTCGCAGCCGCTGATGACCGCCACCGACACGAAACTCCGCTCCGGACGCGTCGGGTTCGGGTCGTTCGACAACATCGGACGCGTCGCCGACCTGCGGATCACCGGTTCGCCGGTGTCGGCGCTGACTGCTTCGGAGGTGTCGCCGGGCATCGCCGCCTCGGTCGTGAACCACTACGACTTCGAGCACCCCGCCGCGGACGCGAAGAAGGAGGACGACATCGGGCGGGCCGGCTCGCGCACGCCGATCACGCTGGTCAACGGCGGCGCGGCGATGCGCGTGCAGGACGGGGCGTTCCCGGCCTCTCAGACCTCGCTGCAGCTCCGCCAGGTGCGGCCGGGGGTGAAGAGCAACGACGACTGGAAGGCGGGCGTCTACGGCTCGTCCGGGGTCGCGTCGATGAAGGCGTTCAGCAAGGCGCGCGGCATGTCGGTCATGACGTGGGTGAAGATCACCGGTGAGGCGCCCGCGCGGAGCACGTCCGGGTTCTACGGCGCGATCGGGTTCGCCGGGGTGCTCTCGGGTGACTCGGACGGCCACGCCGCGCGGGCGTTGCTGGAGGCGGAGAACCACGACGGGGCGATGCGGCTGATCGCCCTGGGACGCCGGCTGGACGGCGGGGACAAGCAGTTCTTCGTGGCCAAGGCCGACTGGAGGACGTTGCTGCCGCCGGGGAAGTGGGTGTTCCTCGCCGGGACGTTCGACTTCGACAACGGCACGATCGGGCTGTACGTCGACGGTGTACCGGTGGAGGGGTCGTACGCGGTGCCCGGTGATCCGTGGAAGATCGTCGGCGGTGCCGAGCCGGACGTGACGTCCGCCGCGCTCTCGCGTGGTCTGAAGGTCGGCGGCAGCCACCCGCAGAACAACCGCGAGGCCAACGCGTGCAACTGCCGGCTCGACGGGCTGATGTTCCTGGACCGCGCGGTGACGGCGGATGAGGTGCGCGCGCAGTACGAGTGGGTGCGTTAGAGGGTTGTAACCACTTTATTAGCTGGGTAGATTCCGGGTGCCGCCGCGTTGGAAAGCGCTTTCCGCTGCCGTGCTGCACGGCCTGGCCCACAGGGTGGTGGGGGATGTACAGACGCTTATCTCGTTTGGCTGTCACAACATTCGTGCTCTCGGCGTTGTTCGTGCCGATCGCCTCGGCGCAGTCCGACGTGCCGATCGCCGACCCGTTGCCGACACCGGGTGCCTCCGGTGTCGGCCTGGAGCTGACCGAGGTGGCGCAGCTGCCGAAGTCGCAGCCCGTGCCACCGCCGACCGACGCCAGGCTGGTGCGCTACAACAGGATCAACTACCTGGGCGAGGTGCCGGACGGCTCCGGCCGGATGTTCGTGCCCGACATGAACGGCAAGCTCTACCTGCTGGACCAGGGCGTGCAGCACCCGTACCTCGACCTCGGCGCGGCGGTCGGTCCCGACTTCCACACGCACCGCGGCCTGGGCAGCGGGTTCGGGTTCGCCGCGTTCCACCCGGACTTCAAGCGCAACGGCAAGTTCTACACCGTGCACACCGAGACCGGTTCCGCGCTGACGGACAAGAAGCCCGACCTGCCGTCGCCCGGTGCCGTGGTGCACGGCGTGGTCACCGAGTGGACTGCCTCCGATCCGCGTGCGGACGTGTTCGCCGGCACCCGTCGTGAACTGCTGCGCGTCGGGTTCGCGTCGTACATCCACGGCTTCCAGGAGATCGGCTTCAACCCGACCGCGCGCTGGTGGGACGAGGACTACCGGCTGCTGTACATCGCTTCCGGCGACGGCGGAATCGGTGTGTCCTCGACGGTGCCGCAGGACCTTTCGGTGCCGCAGGGCAAGATCCTGCGCATCGACCCTGCTCGTCGTGATGGGGTCAACGGCCAGTACGGCGTGCCGCGCGCGAACCCGTTCGTGCGCACCGCCGGGGCGTTGGGCGAGATCTACGCGTACGGCATGCGCGACCCGTACCGCTTCAGCTGGGACCCGGTCGGTGGCCGCATGTACATGGGCCACATCGGGGAGAAGGCCGTCGACTCCGTCTACGAGGTCCGCAAGGGCGCCAACCTGGGGTGGAGTGAACGCGAGGGCATCTGGGAGTACCGGCGCGGCGACCCGTCGTGCGGCGTGTTCCCGTTGCCCGCGGACGACGCCCGGTTCGGCTTCACCTACCCGGTGGCGGCGTTCGACCACAACCGCCTCTCCACCCAACGTCCTTGCGCGGACAGCGGGAACGCGTTGATGGGCGGGTTCGTCTACCGCGGCTCGAAGATCCCATCGTTGCGGGGCAAGTACATCTACGGCGAGGGCGTGAAGGGCCTGCTCTATAACGCCGACGCACGCGAGATGCGTGCCGGTCGTCCGATGGCCGTGTCGCGCGAGCTGATGGTGTACTCCGGCGGTCAGCTGACCACGATGAAGGACCTGGTGGGGGACCCGAACCGGGTCGACCTGCGGTTCGGCGCGGACGCCGCCGGGGAGCTCTACGTGCTGGCCAAGGCGAACGGCAAGATCTGGAAGGTGACAGGTGCGCGCACCTTCGCCTCCTGCCGCTCGGGCCACGACTACGTCACCGGTTCCGGCGGCGCCCGTTCGTGGCAGCCGGTGACGCCCGCGTTGTGGCAGTTCCCCGGCCGTGAGGTGGTGCTGGCCCAGGCCGGCGTCGCCCGTCCCGGCCCGCGCCGCCCGTTCGAGTACGCCGTGCTGAGCAAGGGGCCCGCGTTCGGTTCGGTGCAGGTCGACGCGTCGGTGCGGCTCGACACCCCGGTCTCGGTGTCCAACCGGGACGTGATCATCGTCTTCGGCTACCGGTCCGACACCGAGTTCTACTACGCGCACCTCTCGCAGGACAACAAGATCTACCCGCACAACGGCATCTTCGTCGTGAACAACGCCGACCGCCTACGTCTTGACCACCAGTGGGACGCCGTGCGTTCCGTCGGCGCGGCACCGGCCGTCTCCGACGAGGCCTGGCATCGCGTGCGGGTCAAGCATTGCGCTGATTCCGGCGAGATCGCTGTGTACGTGGACGGGTCGCCTCATCCGCTGATGACCGCTGTGGACAAGACGTTCTCGTCGGGGCGCGTCGGCTTCGGCTCGTTCGACAACATCGGCCGCGTGCGCGACCTGCGCGTGCAGGGCAAGGGGGTCCGCTGATGCGGGTGATCCTGCTCGTGGCCGCCCTGCTCGTGGGCATGGCCGTGCCTGCTCAGGCGACGTTCGGCACCGTGCTGCCCACGCTGTCGCGCAACCTGGTGTCTTACTACGACTTCGAACACCCGGTGCGCGGTGACCTGTCGTTGGAACGCGACAGCGGCCGTTCCGGCACGTCGTTGCAGCTGATCAACGGCGGTTCGGACATGCGGGTGCGCGACGGCGCGTTCCGTTCGAGCCGAACCTCGTTGCAGCTCAAGCAGATCAACCCAGCTGCTGCCGGCAACGACGACTGGAAGGCGGGCCTGTACAGCGAAACCGGCGTGCCGACGCTCAAGGCGTTCAACGGCGCCCGCCAGGCGTCGATCATGGGCTGGGTGAAGATGACGGGCCAGAACCCGGCCCCGAACTCCAACTCCGCCGACCCGGCCGACCTGTACGGCGCGATCGGCCTGGCCGGCGTGCTGTCCGGCGACTCCAACGGCCACGCGGTCCGCGCACTGCTGGAGCTGATCCAGGTGGACGGCTCCTTGAAGCTCGTCGCCCTGGCCAGGCGGTTCGACGGAGGCGAGTCCCAGACCTTTGCGGCTTCGGAGGACTGGCACAAGCT
This sequence comes from Lentzea sp. CA-135723, assembly GCF_050936595.1. Lineage (NCBI taxonomy): Bacteria > Bacillati > Actinomycetota > Actinomycetes > Pseudonocardiales > Pseudonocardiaceae > Lentzea > Lentzea sp. CA-135723. Next base: position 1,574,637 of record NZ_JBNJMK010000002.1, read on the forward strand.
GCTGCCGCAGAACGAATGGGTGTTCCTGGCGGCCACCTTCGACTTCGACACCGGCGCCATGGCGTTGTACCGCAACGGAAAGCCGTTGACCGGTAGGTACGTCGTGGCCGGCGACCCGTGGCTGCTGGAAGGCGAACCGGAACCCGACCTCGCCTCCGCCACCGACCCGCGCGGCCTCAAGATAGGCGGCAGCTACCCGCAGAACACCCGCGAGGGCAACGCCTGCAACTGCCGAATGGACAGCCTGATGTTCCTCGACCGGGCCGCGCGGCCGTGGGAGGTGGCACTACAACACCGCTGGATGAAGGGTTAGTCGAACACCGTGACGCCCTGGGCGGCCGGCTGCATCGTCCCGACCTTGGCCTCGCTCACCTTGAGCTTGGACATGTCGGCGATCGGCTGGCCGTCCGTCCCGATGAACGTCACCTTCGCCGGCACCATCCCTGGCAGCTCGGCCGTCATCTCGTTGATGGCGAACGAGTTGCTGTCGTCCATGTCGAACAGCACCCCGGCGAACGCCGTCTGCCCGGGCTGCAACGTGATCGACGGCCCCTCACCCGGCACCAGCTTCTGCTCCACCGGAATGGCCGCGGGCTCGTTCGCGGCGTTGGTGAAGGCGAGCTTCGGCCAGCCCTGGAACGTGATGGGCGCGCTGCCCTGGTTCGTGGCCGTGAGCAGCCCCAGCCCCGGCTTGCCCTGCATGGTCAGCTCGGCCTTCACCGCGGGCTGCTGCTTGTCGCTGGTTCCGGACGCGGGGGTGCTCGCGGAGGACGGCGGGTCCGTCGCCTGGGTCTGCTGGGCCGCCGGTGCGGACGACCCGCAGGCCGTGGTGGCGGCGGCCGCGAGGACGGCGGCGACGATCGTGAGACGCATGCGGGAACCCCTTACCGGTGGAACGTGTTGATCTCCATCGAATAGCCCGAGCACAGGGTCCCGCAAACCTCGATCGCCCGTTCGTGTGGTCACAGGGTCGTGAGCTTCACCGCCTTCGCCATCGCCTCGAACCCCTTGTCCCCGGGGTGCAGGTGATCGCCCTGGTCGTAGTCGGGCCGGATCCGCTGCGGATCCGCGGGATCCCGGATCACGCGGTCGAAGTCCACCACCGCGTCGAAGTCAGAACCGGTGCGGATGAACGAGTTCACGGCCTGCCGCGTCGCCTCCAGCTCCTCGGTGTAGCTGTTCCAGCCCTTGAACGGCGTGATCGTGGCCCCGACCACCCGCAGCCCGCGGTCGTGCGCCCGCGCGGCGATCTGCTTCAGCGCCGCGATGATCGGCGCCGGGTCGGTCTGGTGCGGGGTCTGCTGGATGTCGTTGATGCCCTCGAACACGATCACCGTGCGCACTCCGGTCTGGGTCAGCACGTCGCGGTTCAGGCGGGCCAGGGCGTTCGGGCCGGCCGAACCGCCGTCCAGCAGCAACCGGTTGCCGCTGATGCCCGCGTTCAGGATGCCCAGGCGAGTGTTCACGCGGTCGGCGAGCTGGTCGGGCCAGCGGAGGTTGGCGCCCCAGGTGGAGTTCGCGCCGTCGGTGATCGAGTCGCCCAGGGCCACGACGCTGCCCTGCAACGTCGACGAGCGGACGTCCACGCCGGAGACGTAGTGCCAGGCCGTGGTGCGTTCGGGGAAGAAGGCGGCGGACTCCTCGGCGGTGACGTTGCCGGTGCGGTTGAAGTACGAGTTCTGCATGGTGAGCGAGTGGTGGGTGACCGGGCCGCCGGGCGTGGGCGTGAAGGTGCTGATCAGCAGGTCGGAGTCGGCCGGGATCGCGAGCGGCACGCCGTCGCTCACCACGTCGGCGCCGGGCGGGGCCGTGACGGACTGGGCGCCGCCGAACGTCAGGGTGCGCATGGTGCCGGGCAGGGCGAGCGGGGTGTCGGGGCCCGCCGCGCGAGCCACGGTGACCTGGCCGAACGTGATCGGGGTGCGGCCGTAGGCGTTGGAGAGGCGGACGCGGATCTCCTTGCCGCCCGCGCTGACGTGCACGATGTTGCGGATCGTGAAGTTCGGATAGCCGTTGTCGGTGCCGGGGACCGCGGACGACGGCGCGGTGGCCCACGTGCCGACCCACCGCGGGGCCGCGGCCTGGGCGGGGGAGGCCGCCGCCACGAGCAACGCCACTGCCAGCAGAAAGCGCGTCATGCCCTCGACCTTGGCAGCGCTCCCACACGGGCGGTATCCGCCGATCTTCGGTTCTATGCTGGTGGACGTGTGGAACGGGGCGGAGTACCAGCGCAGATTCGACGCACTCGCCGAGTCGGGGATGGACGTGCACGGAGAGGCAACGTTCGTGCGCGCGTTCGGGCCGAGTTCGGTGCTGGACGCCGGATGCGGCACCGGGCGGGTCGCGATCGAGCTCGCGCGGCACGGCGTCGAGGTGGTCGGGGCCGACCTCGACGAGTCCATGCTGGCCCACGCGCGCGAGCAGGCGCCGCACCTCACGTGGGTGCGGTCCGACCTGGCCGAACTCGACCTGGGACGCACGTTCGACGTCGTCGTGATGGCGGGCAACGTGCCGCTGTTCACCCCGCCCGGAACGCAGGGCGCGCTCGTCGCGGGCGTCGCCAGACATGTCGGGAACGTGTTGATCGCCGGGTTCGGTCTCGGACGTGGTTACAGCGTCGAGGAGTACGACGCCCACTGCGCGCAGGCAGGGCTCACGCTGGTCGAACGCTTCGCGACGTGGGACCGGAAACCCTTTGAGGGCGGCGATTACGCCGTTACGGTGAGCCGTCTCAACAGGATCTGAGGCCTGGTCCTCGCAGCACTCCTCGCGGTAGATCTGGAACATCTACTAGCAGGGGGAGCACATGCGTTTAGCAGCAGCGATCGCCGCCACCGCACTGGTGATGAGCGGTCAGGGTGTCGTCGCCTCGGCGGCGGCACCGATCCAGCCGGACCCGTTGCTGTCGTGGTCCGAGAAGCCCGGCCAGGCCGACGCGGGCACGCTCGCGCGGACGGCCAGGTCCCGGGCGCGGATCCTCGCCACGACCACACCCGGCCAGGTCTACGCGGAACGGGAGCCGGCGTCGGCGCGCGGCCGCAACGACGTGCCGGCCTCCGCCGAGGTCACGGGGTTCCGCAGCAGCCCCAACGCGTCGATCACCGGGTCCCTGCTCGCGGACCCGACGCTGGCGGTCCTGCCCGAGTTCGCCGAGCCCAACGACTCGATGGCGACCGCGAGCAACACCGGCGTCGGCGCGCCCGCCCGCCGCGCGATGCGCACGACGGGCAGCATCACCGGCGCCGACCAGGACTTCTACCGCCTGCGCGGCTCGGGCCGCACCCGGATCGCCACGCTCACGCCCGGCAGCGACCTCGACACCGCGCTGGCGGTGTTCGACGCGGCGGGTCAAGAGATCGCGTCCGCCGACAACATCGGCGCGACCTACGACGCGAGCCTGGAGGCCGACCTCACCGCGGGGGCCGAGTACTTCGTGCGCGTGACGGGCGGCCCCGGCGGTGCGTCCGGCACCTACGAGCTGACCATCGCCGCTGGAGAAGGCTTGGGAGACAAGGACTTCTACGCCGTTCAGCTCAGGGCGGGCGACGTGCTCGGCGCGTCCGTCACGGGCTCCGCGCGCAAGCTGGTCGTGCACGACACCGCCGGTCGTGAGGTGCAGGGTTCGCGGCAGGACTTCTCGGTCGCCTACCCGCCGGCCAGCCCGCTTCCCGGCGGTGGCAACGCCGTCGTCGACTTCGTCGCGCCTTCTGCCGGTCGCTACTACCTCGGCGTCGAGGACGGCGAGGGCCGGTACGACGTGACCGTGAAGGCGCTGCGGCCCGGGGTGGAGTCGGCCGGCCCGCAGACCGTGTTCGTGGACTTCAACGGTGCTTTGGTGGACACCGTGCCTTACGGCGGCGACGGCGTGAAGTCGTTGTCCCCCATGGCGAACTTCCTGGCGGCCTGGGGTCTTGGCGCGTCCGACGAGGACGCCGTGATCACGGCCGCGGTCGACACGTTGCGCGAGAACCTGGCGCTGGGCGGGAACGTGCGGATCCGCAACAGCCGCGACCACGCCGACCCGTGGGGGCAGCGGAACGTCAGCCGCCTGGTGATCGGCGGCACGGTCGCCGAGTCCGGTGTGGACACCGTGGCCATCGCGCAGAGCATCGACCCCGGCAACTTCGCGCACGAGGAGACCGCGATGGTGCAGCTCGACCGGCTGAGCGCGCCGGCGGGCCCGTCCGTGTCGCTCAACACCTACATCACGCCGGCGAGCGACAAGACGTACTTCATCGGCCGTGCGCTCGGCAACATCGCGGCGCACGAGCTCGGCCACATGTCCGGTTCGTGGCACCAGCACCAGTTCAACGAGCACGACACGCTGATGGACCAGGGCGGCAACCCGCAGGCGATGTTCGCGGTCGGCGCGGACGGGATCGGCGGCAACGCCGACGACATCGACATGGACTTCGGCGAGGACGTCTTCGTGCCGAACGAGGGCTTCACCGGTGTCGAGGACGCGGCGAACCGCACGCGCTGGGGTTACAGCCGGGGTTACTGAAGGGTTAGTAGGCGCGGCTCGCTGACTCGACGAACGCGCGGGTCAGCGGGTCGTCCTTGATCCACGCGATCACCACGGGGCTCGGCGCCATGTCGGTGAGCGGCACCGTGACGAGCTCGCCGAGGTCGTGCCCGAGCGGGGCGAGACCCACGGAACCGTTCCACAGCACGGACTGCACGCACTCCTGGACGGCCCTGACGGTGGGGCCGGTGCGTGCTTTCCCGCCGTTCCAGTAGTTCTGCCAGATCTCGTCGGTGCCCTCGGGGAACTGGAACCAGTCGCGGCCGTCGAGGTCGGCGGTGGTGATCTCCGCCCTGGTGGCGAGCGGGTCGTCGGCTCTGAGCACCGCGCCGACCGGATCCTCTTTCAGGACAAGGGTTTTCAGGCCCGTCTCGTCGAACGGGCCGCGCGTCAGGGCGACGTCGACGTGGCCCGCGCGCAGGCCGCAGGTCGGGTCGGTCAGGTCTGTTTCACGGACGCGGATCTCGACGTCGGGGTGCGTGCTGCGGAATGCCTCCGCGAGGTGCGGGACGTGGTCGCCGAGCATGCCGACGGTGATCGTCCTCCTGGTGAGCTTGGCGCGGATGCGGTCGGCGTGGTCCAGCAGCGCCCTGGCCTCGTCGAGGAGGGTGTGGCCGGCGGCGGTCAGCGTGACGCCGGCGGGGGAGCGGAGCAGCAGCGTCGTGCCGAGGTCGTGCTCCAGGTGCCTGATCGCGCGGCTCAGCGGCGGCTGGCTCAGGTGGAGCCGTTTCGCGGCCCGTCCGAAGTGGCGTTCCTCGGCGACGGCGACGAAGTAGCGCAGCGTCCGCAGCTCCATGACCAGGCACGATACTCGCTCGGTATCGGGCATGCGATCTTGGTCTTGGACGTGGGGTGCGGTGTGGGGGTTCGGTTGGGGTTATGAACCTTCCTGATCCTGTCGTCCAGCTCTCCGGTGCCGTCGAGGTGGCGTCCGAGGTGCTGGTGGTCCCCAACTCCGGCGCCGGGCTCGTGCCCAACATCGGCGTCATCGGCGGCCGTGAGGCGGTGCTCGTGGTGGACACGGGACTCGGCCTCGTCAACGCCTCCGCCGTGCGCGAGTTCGCCGCCGAGTTCGCTCGCGGGCGTCGCGTGCACCTGACCACGACGCACTTCCACCCGGAGCACGCGTTCGGCGCGTCCGCGTTCTCCGGTGCGTACCTGGTGAACTCGGCGCAGGCGGCTGACCTGCGCCGCAAGGGTTCCGGATACCTGGAGATGTTCCGCGGCTTCGGCGGGCACGTGGCGGAGCGGCTGGCCGACGTGGTGCTGCCGGTGCCGGACGAGGTGTACGACGGCGTGCGCGCGCTGGACCTCGGCGGGCGCACGGTGCTGCTGCGGCCGACCGGGCGCGGCCACACGCTGGGGGACCAGGTGGTCGAGGTGCCCGACGCCGGCGTGCTGTTCACCGGCGACCTGGCCGAGACCGGGCAGTTCGCGATCTTCCCGTGGTTCCCGCCGCACGACACCGACGTGTCCGGGGTGGCGTGGATCGGCGTGCTGGACGCGTTGATCGCCGCTTCGCCGCAGATCGTCGTGCCAGGCCACGGCTCGGTGGGCGACGTGGGGGTACTGCAGGGGGTGCAGACCTACCTCCACGAACTGCGCGACGAGACGTGGCGGCGCAGGGACTCCGCGATGGCCGTGGACGAGATCGAGGCGGAGGTGCGCGAGGTGCTGCTCGCGCGGCACCCGTCGTGGACAGGTCGGGAGTGGATCTCGCCCGGCGTGCGTTGTCTGTGCAGTGACTTCAGTGTGGACTAAAGGTAGTCCTCGCCGAGGCGCGCGCGGATGAGCTTCTTGGGCACGCACAGGGCCCAGGCGCCTTCGACGAGCTCGGTCATCTCCTCGACGTCGAGCTCGGCCATCGAGGCGTGCACCCACTGGAAGCGCATGTCGGACTCGCTGGGGAAGGCGAACTTGACGGGGTCGCTCGCGACGAGCGCCTCCCGTTCCTCGCGCGGGAACCCGAAGCCGAGCACGGTCTCGTCCCGCGACAGCGCCGCGTAGACGATCTGGCCGACACGGAACTTCACGCGGTCGCGGATGAGGTGCTCGGTGGTGCGCGGCAGCGTCTTCGCCACGGCGCGAATGTCGTCCACGGTGACCATCCGCTCATCCTGCCGCATTCGTCGTGTTCACGGAGTTACTTCAGGCAAATTCGGCAAATCCTCCCGAATCGGACAATGGTGATCAAGAACCGTTCGGTTCATCAATCTTCCCGGTCGTTCTTCTCTGTCTCAATTCGAATTTGCGTGGTCAACAAACCTGCCCTGCGCGCCGTTCCCGCCTACCTGTTTCGACGGTGCTGACCTGCATAGAAGCACGTCGGGCCGCTGAATCAGTTCAGTCTCGTCCCGAATGGAACGCGGGGAATATTTCCGGTCAATGAGAGCGCGACCACACTCCACTCCCCATTTCACCCGATCGGGTGAAAAGTGGCGTTATGAACCTTAAGCGGTCCCTTCCGGCGCTTCTTCCGCTCGTGCTCACCGCGACGTTCTTCGCGTCCGGCGCGGCCGAGTCGGCGACGCCGAAGCAGAGTCCCGTCAACGTCACGCCGAACGCGATCCGGTTCGACCCGCACGCGCCGAAGCTCGACGTGTCGTACGGCGAGTCCGCGCTGGAGCTGAAGTACATCCGCAAGGACGCGGACAAGGCCGACGGCTGCACCACCCGCGACCACGAGGAAACAGAAGAGGCCGAGGTAGAGCCCGGCGCCGGCCACGTGACCGTGGCGGGCACCAGATACGACCTGGTCCAGTTCCACTTCCACACGCCGTCCGAGCACCAGTTCGCCGGCCACAACACCCCGCTCGAAATGCACCTCGTCCACCGCAGCGCCGCGGGCAAGCTCCTCGTGGTCGGCGTCCCGCTGGTCGCCGGCGGCCACTCGGTGGTCGACGACGTGCTCGCCAAGCTCTCCGCGGAGTGCGGCGCGCCGGTCGACATCGAGCCGATCAACCTCAACCGCCTGCTCCCCGCGGGCCACCACACCCTGCACTACACGGGCTCGCTCACCACGGCCCCGTTCACCGAGGGCGTCGAGTGGTACCTCACGGGCGAGCAGCACGTGACGGCGGCGAGCATCGCGCGCTTCAAGGGCCTGTTCACCGCAGGCAACGCCCGCGCGACCCAGCCGCTCAACGGCCGCACGTTCGTGGACGTGCCGCGCATCTGAGTCCTGGCGCGAAGGAAGGCCGGTCCCGCTCGGGGGCCGGCCTTCCTTCGTGTCTGGGGGATGGGTGGGGTTAGGGCTGGGGGTTGGGGTGCTGGTGTGGGGCGTGGAGGTACCGGTGGCGAGCGAGGCGGCTGGCGGCGAGGCGGCTGGGCAGAGCGGTGGCGGGGCGGGTGGCGAGGCGGGGCGGGTGGCGGGGTAGGCGCGGCGCGGTGCTGCAGGGCGGCGGGCGAGGTGGTGGGGCGGCGCGGCAGGCGGGGGCGAGGTATGGCGGTGCTGCGGAAGCGGGATGGCGGAGGGCGAGGGCGAGGGCGAGGGCGAGGGCGAGGGCGAAGCAGTTTGGCTGGGCGGAGTGGGGGAGGGAGGGGTGTCGGAAGTCAGGGCGGCCAGGCGGGGCGCGGTGGCGGTGGTGAGGAGGCGGGTGGCGAGGGGAGAGGAGTTAGCGACAAGGCGGGCCGGGTGGCGAGGTAGCCGGGGGCGGGGCTAGGCGGTCCGGGTGGCTAGGTAGGGCGGCGGGCGCGGTAGGTGGGGCGGGTGCTGCGGGGCTTCGACATGGCGGGGCGGCGGGCGAGGTGGGGGCCGACGTGGCGGAGCGGCGACGTGGCGGTGCTGCGAGGGCGTGGTGGCGAGGGCGAGGTGGCTGGGTGGCGAGGTGGCTAGGCGGCGAGGTGGCGTGGTGGGGGTGGCGAGGTAGCTGGGTGGCGGGGTGGCTGGGCGGCGCAGCAGGTGTGGCAGTGCTGCGGGGCGGGGTGGCCGAGGGCGATCCTGGCCGGTCGTGCGCGAAAGAAGGGCTGGTCGCCGCCACCCCTCGTCGCCCGTTCGCCCGCATCGCCCCTCCTGCTCGTCCCGCCCCGTCCGCCCCTCCTCTCGCCTCCTCGCCTCCTAGGCAGGTGACGCGCTTCACCGATTCAGGAGTCGCGTGCAATTGCCCGCGCGTGCAACTATTGTTGGCGCTGGCAACCTACGACTTCAAGGATTGTGTGACATGCCTGTCGCTCTGCTCGCCCTCGCGATCAGCGCCTTCGCCATCGGCACCACCGAGTTCGTGATCATGGGCCTGCTGCCGGAGGTGGCGGCCGACCTCGGCGTGACCATTCCCAGTGCGGGGCTGTTGATCTCCGGTTATGCGCTCGGGGTGGTGGTTGGGGCGCCGCTGCTGACCGTTCTCGGTGGGCGGTTGCCCCGCAAGAAGATGCTCATGGGGCTGATGGTCCTGTTCATCGCGGGCAACCTGGTGTCGGCGTTGGCCGGTAGCTACGGCGTGTTGATGAGTGGGCGGGTTGTGGCGGCGTTGGCGCACGGGGCGTTCTTCGGCGTTGGGTCGGTGGTGGCCGCTGACCTTGTCGCGCCGCAGCGGAAGGCCAGTGCGATCGCGTTGATGTTCACCGGGTTGACGGTGGCGAACGTGCTGGGTGTGCCGATGGGGACGGCGTTGGGGCAGGCGTTCGGGTGGCGGTCCACGTTCTGGGCGGTCACGGTGCTCGGGGTGGTGGGGTTGCTGGGGGTGTTGTTCCTGGTGCCTCGGCAGAAGGCCGGCCAGAACGAGCTGCGGAGCGAGCTCGCGGTGTTCCGGAACCCGCAGGTGTGGTTGGCGTTGGCGATGACCGCGTTCGGGTTCGCGGGGGTGTTCGCCTCGTTCACCTACATCGCGCCGATGATGACCGAGGTGGCCGGGTTCGCTGCTGGTTCGGTGACGTGGTTGCTGGTGTTGTTCGGGGTCGGGCTGTTCGCGGGGAACCTGCTCGGTGGCAAGGCGGCGGATCGCAGCGTCATGAAGAGCGTCATCGTCATCCTCGCCACCTTGGCCTTGGTGTTGACGGCGTTCGTGTTCACGGCTCAGTCGCCGGTCCTCGCGGCCATCACGATCGTGGTGTTCGGGGCGGCCGGGTTCGCGACGGTGCCGCCGTTGTAGATGCGCGTCATGCAGACGGCCGAGGGGGCGCCGGCGCTGGCCAGTGCGGCGAACATCGCGGCGTTCAACCTCGGCAACGCCGGCGGGGCGTGGCTCGGCGGGCTCGCCATCGAACGGGGGCTCGGGTACACGGCGCCCAACTGGATCGGGGCGTTGCTGGCCGCGGTCGGACTGGTCATCGCGGCCGGGTCGGTATTCCTGGAGCGGCGTGTGAGCATTCGCACTGCTCACGGGCCTTCTGAAGCGCGTCAGAACGACCGTACGATCGGTGCAGCCACTCACTAGCCAGGGGATGCCTTGAACACCACGCGCGCCATGACCGCGCTCGCTCTCGGCGGGTTCGGCATCGGGACGACCGAGTTCGCGACGATGGGGTTGCTGCCGCAGATCGCGGAGACGTTCGGCATTCCCGACTACGAGGCCGGTCACGCCATCAGCCTGTACGCCGCCGGCGTGGTGGTGGGTGCGCCGTTGATCGCGGTGCTCGGGGCCAAGCTGCCGCGCAAGGGCATGCTCATCGGGCTCATGCTGGCCGTGGCGCTGGGCAACGGGCTGTCGGTCATCGCCCAGGACAAGACACTTCTGCTCGTGTCGCGGTTTGTGGCTGGGTTGCCGCACGGCGCGTTCTTCGGCATCGCGGCGGTTGTCGCCGCCACGCTCGTTGCTCCCGAACGGCGCGGAACGGCCGTTGCGCGCGTGATGGTCGGTCTGACCGTGGCGAACCTTGTGGGCGTGCCGTTGGCAACGGCGGCGGGGCAGCAGATTGGCTGGCGCACGGCGTACATGGCGGTCGCGGTGATCGCGGTCATCACGGCGTTGGCCATCGCGGCGTGGGTGCCGCGGGTGCCCAAGGTCGAGGGTGCGTCGATGAAGGGCGAGGTCCGCGCGTTCGGACGGCCCACGGTGTGGTTCGCGATCTTCACCGGCATGATCGGCTTCGGCGGCATGTTCGCCGTCTACTCGTACGTCGCGCCGCTCACGACCGAGGTCGCCGGGCTGTCGGCGAGCGCGGTGCCGTGGATCCTCGCGGTGTTCGGGCTCGGCATGACGCTCGGCGCGGCCTTCGGCGGGCGGTTCGTGGACCGGTCGGTGACGGGCTCGGTGTTCGGCGGGCTGATCGCGGTCACCGCGATCCTCGTGCTGTTCGGGCTGCTCGCCGCGGTCCCGGTGTTCCTGTTCGTCTTCCTGTTCCTGCTGGGCTTCACCGTGCAGATCCTCGCGGCGGCCCTGCAGATCAAGCTGATGGACGCCTCGCCGGACGCGCCGTCGCTCGCGGCCTCGTCCAACCACTCGTCGCTCAACGTCGCGAACGGCGCGGGCGCGTGGCTCGGCGGTCTCGCCATCGCGGCGGGCTGGGGCTACACCTCCACGGCGTGGGTCGGCGTGGGCCTGTCGGTCGCGGGCCTCGCGATCGCGAGCGCCGCGCTGCTCTACGAACGGCGCTCCCTGACGCGTGCCACCACGAACCAGGCGACGCTGATCGCCAGCACCACGAGCACGCCGGTCGAGACCCAGCCCAGGTAGCGGTCGACCAGCTCGTAGTTGTCGCCGAGCGCGTACCCGGCGAGGATCAGCGCGGTGTTCCAGACGAGGCTGCCCGCCGCGGTGTAGAGCGTGAACTTCACGATCGGCATCCCGGACACCCCGGCGGGGATGGAGATCAGGCTCCGCACCACCGGCACCATCCGCCCGACGAACACGGCTTTGGTGCCGTGCTCGTCGAACCAGGCGTCGGCCTTGTCCACATCGGACGCCGAGGTGAACGGGATCCGGTCCGCGAGCCGCCGCAGCCTCTCCAGCCCGAGCCACGCGCCCAGCCCGTAGAGCACCAGCGCGCCGACGACCGAGCCCGCTGTCGTCCACAGGATCGCGGCGACCAGCGAGATCTTGCCCTGGCCCGCGGCGAACCCGGCCAGCGGCAGGATCACCTCGCTCGGCACGGGCGGGAACACGTTCTCCAGCGCGACCGCGAGGCCCGCGCCCGGCGAGCCCAGCGCCTCCATCAGACGGGTGATCCACTCCATACCTGTCGAATTACCCGTTTCGTCCCGGACCTCAACCCTCGGGTGGAGACGGATCTCCACCCTGGCTACAGTCCTGGGTCCACGCGCTGACCTGCGGAAATTCCTAACGTTGCCAGCATGAACGCAACCGCAGAGATCGTCCTCATCGCCGCCGCGATCATCTACGTGATGGCCCGCAGGCTGATGGGAGAACCCGCCGTCGGCAAGCGCCTGCTGCTGCTCCCCGTGATCCTCGGCGTCATCGGCCTGACCCAGACGACGCCGAACGGCCTGGGGTTCCTGCTGGTCAGCGTCGTGCTCAGCGTCGCGTTCGGACTGCTGCGCGGACTCACGATCCGCACCTACGAGCAGAACGGCATCGTGATGCTCCGCTACACCGCCACGACGGTCGTGCTCTGGGTGGCGAGCATCGCCGCGCGGTTCGCCGTCGGGTTCGCGCTGGCCCCGAGCGGTGCGCAGAGCAACGGCCTGATGCTCGTCGTCGGCGCCGGGCTGCTGGCCGAGGGCCTGGTCGTGATGTCGAAGGCCGTGCGGGTGGGTGGCCAGGTCGTGTGGGCGAAGGGGCGCAACGGCGAACCGCACCGCACGTCGGCGTTCCTCGACTCCTGGCAGGAGAAGCTCCGCGAGACCCGGCATGATTCGACCCGATGAAGCTCCCCGACGAGATGTTCCGGCCGCTGGTCACGCTGGTGATCGCCGTGATCACGGTGATCCAGCTGGTGACCCGTCCGCCGTCGCTGCTCGCGCTGACCTGGACCGTGACCGCCGTGGTGATCGCCGCGGCGGTCACGGCCGTGTTCGCGCTCGACCAGCTCCCCGACCGCGGCCAGATCGCGGTCATCGGCGTGTACGTGCTGTTCAGCGCCCCCTTGTTCGCGCTGGCGCCGTCGACGGCCGGGGTCGCGTTCGTCTTCCTCGCCACCAGCACGGCCGGCCGGCAGCTCGAGTCGCGGCACGTCTCGGTCGGGCTGGCCGTCGCCGGATCGGCGCTCGCGATGGTCTCGACCTGGGTGGCGGAAGCGCTGGGGGCGGCGGAGATCCCGCCGTGGTGGCTCGGCCTCACCGCCGGCCTTCCCGTGTACTTCGGCCTGGTCCGCCGCGAACGCGTCGCCGCCCAGGCCGCCGCCGAGTACACGGCGGTGCTCGAGGAACGCGGCCGCATCGCGCGCGAGATCCACGACGTCGTCGGGCACTCGCTGTCGGGCATCGCCGTGCAGCTCGACATGGCCGACGCACTGCACGGCGCGGGCAAGTCCATGGAGGCCAACGAAGCCGTGTTGCGCGCACGGGCGTTGGCGGTGTCGGGCCTGAAGGAGACACGACGGGCCGTGCACGCGCTACGAGAGAGCACGCTGCCCCTGACGGAATCGGTCGCACGGCTCGCGGAGACCCATGGTGCTGCCTTCCGGAGCACGGGGGAGGGGCCGGTGGGCGTGGAAATCGCGCAGACGGTGATCCGGGCGGCACAGGAGGCGTTGACGAACGCCCACAAGCACGCACCAGGGGCAGCGGTGGAGGTGAGGTTGGAGTACACGCCGGGGGTGGTGAGATTGACGGTGGCTGACAACGGTGGGGCAAGCCGGGTGATGGGGGCGGCCGACGGGCAGGAGCGGGCGGCGGCCGGTGGAATGGGCCTCGTTGGCATGCGGGAGCGGGCGGAACTCCTGGGCGGCAAGCTCTTCGCCGGGCCGGAAGGTCCGGGATGGACGGTCAGGGTGGAGCTGCCCCGATGATCAGGCTGTTGATCGTGGACGACCAGGCCGCCGTGCGCGACGGTCTCGCCGTCATGCTCGACCTCGACCCGGACATCACCGTCGTCGGCACCGCGCCCAACGGCCAGGAAGCCTTGGCCGCGGTCCAAGACTTCACCCCCGAAGTCGTGCTGATGGACCTCAACATGCCCGTCATGGGCGGCGCCGAGGCCACCAGAAACCTGCGGCGGTCACACCCGGAGCTGCCGGTCGTGGTGCTGACGACGTTCGACGACGACGAGTCAATCTTGGAGGCGCTCCAAGCCGGCGCACGCGGGTACCTGACGAAGGACGCCGATCGAAAGACGATCATCCAGGCGGTCAGGGGCGCCCACGCCGGGAACGCGATCCTCGACCCGGCGGTCCAGCTGCGCCTGCTCGACCTCGCGAGCCGCACCTCCACCACCGATCCCGGCTTCGACCTCACGACCCGTGAACGCGAGGTGCTCGACCTCATCGGCCAGGGCCTGCGCAACGGGGAGATCGCCAGGAAGCTCTTCATCAGCGAGGCGACGGTGAAGACGCACATCAACAACCTGTTCGCGAAGGCCGGGCTGCACTCGCGGGCGGACGCGGTCAGGCTCGCCCTCAAGCTCCGATGACTGCGGTCATCCGCAGGCATCTTGCCTGACAATCGTTGACAATCCTGGCGGAGACCTCCTACCTTCGGTGGTGCCGCCAGGAAGGAAGCACGATGAGAATCGCACTGACGGCTGCCGCGCTGATGCTGGTCACCGTCACTCCCGCGAGCGCGGCGCCCGCGTGGAGCCCCAACCCCGCGACCGACGGCCTCAAGGCGTTCGAAGGCATCGAGGTCGACCGCGGCAACAAGTTCCCCGACCGCAAGGGCAAGTACATCGTCGTCCAGGGCGACGCCTACCGGTTCAACATCTGGAAGAACGACCGCGACACCACCGGCGGCGGCGACCGCCAGCGCACCGAGTCCAAGGGCATGGTGTCCGGTGGCAACGCGCTGAAGATGAAGAACGGCGAGACGTGGGTCATCTCGTACGAGATGTACATGCCGTCATCGCTGCACGGCACGAGCAAGTTCACGCACATCTTCCAGACCAAGACGCCCAAGACCAACGGCGGCCCGTGGACGACGTTGTCCCTGAGCCGCAGCGGTAACACCGAAACGATCCGAGCGCGCGCGTTCAGCACGGACGGCGCACCGGACATCGCCGCCACGAACCTGGCCCCACTGCGCGACAAGTGGGTCACGGTCGAATGGACCATCACGCCCGGTTCCAGCGGCACGGTCGGTTTCGTGCTCCGCAACGGCGCGGGTGCCAACGCGCCGATCGCGGTGCAGGGCAAGCGAAGTGGCGTGAAGATCCCGGACGAGGGTGACTACGTGCGGCCGAAGTGGGGCATCTACCGCTCGGTCGAGAGCGCTTCCTCGGACATCCTCGACACGTACATCAACTTCCGGAACTACTCGGCGACCAAGAAGTAGGACGCCAAGAAGTAGGAACCAGCCGGGTGGCCCGCCCATCGCGACCAGGTCTACCGTGGAACGCCTTCACTTCTGGAGGTCGACGGTGCGAGGCGCGATCGCGGCGGGCCACCCGCTCACCGCACAGGCGGGCGCGGCGATGCTGCGCGCCGGAGGCAACGCGGTGGACGCGGCCGTGGCGGCGATGCTCACGTCCTGCGTCACCGAGCCACTGCTCACCGGGCTCGGCTCGGCCGGGTACATGATGATCGCCCCGGCGGGCGGAACCCCTGTGCTGCTGGACTTCTCGGCCGTCGCGCCGGGCCGCGGCAAGCAGGGCCCGAGGGCACCGCTCGACCCCATCACCGTCCACTTCGGTGACGCCGAGCAGGAGTTCCACGTGGGACCGTCGTCGGTCGCCGCCTACGGAATGCCCGCCGGTGCAGCGAGAGCCGCCGCGTACGGCCGTGCGCCGCTGCACGAACTCGTGGCCACGGCGGCGATGCACGCCCGTGAGGGTCATCGGGTCAACCGGTACCAGGCGTACGTCACGGCGTTGCTGCTGCCACTCGCGCGCGGCGCGGGCCTCACCGCGTTCGAAGAGGGTGACCTGCTCGTCCAGCACGAACTCGCCGAAGCCCTCGACCGGCTCGGCAGCGACGGCGCCGCCCCGTTCTACGACGGCGACATCGCGACCGCGATCACCGACTGGATCCAGAGCCACGGTGGCGACCTCACGCGCGAAGATCTCAAGGCGTACGAAGCCGTCGAACGCGAACCGCTGCACGTCACGCATCGCGGCCGTGACATCCACACGAACCCACCACCCGCCGCGGGTGGTGCGTTGCTCACGCAGATGCTCGAAGCGCTGCCGGACAACCCGTCCCAGCAGGACCTGATCCGCGCGCTCGCCACCCCGAAGACGCACCTGAACCGCCTCGGCTCCACCACGCACATCTCCGTGCTCGACGCGGACGGCACGGCGTGCAGCGTCACCACCACCAACGGCGCGGGCTCCGGCATCTCGATCGCGGGCGTGCACCTCAACAACATGATGGGCGAGGAGGACCTGTCACCGGACGGGTTCTTCAGCCACGCGCCGGGCGACCGGCTGCCGTCGATGATGGCGCCGACCGTCGTCCTGCGAGACGGCGAACCGGAGCTCGTGCTCGGCAGTGCCGGGTCGAGCCGGATCTGCGGCGCGATCCTGCAGGTGCTCGTGAACGTCCTCGACCGCGGCATGCCCGCCCAGGACGCCGTCGACGCGCCCCGCCTGCACCTGTCGGGAGACCACCTCCACGTCGAACCGGGAATTCGGCCGGAAACCGAGCTGCCGGTCACCCGGTTCCGCGCGCCGAACATGTTCTTCGGCGGCTGCCAGGTGGTCGAAATGACCGGATCGGGCCAGCTCAGGGGTGGTGCGGATCACCGTCGCGACGGTGCGATCGTCATCGTGTGAGACTTTGACCGCATCATGGGATATGTAGTTTCCTGATTGACCGCTCAACGAGCACGATGACGGGGTGACAACACTCAGCGAGAGAAGATCCTCGCCGTTCTTGTCCCGCACGTTCCTCCAACTCTCCGGCATCAGCGTCGTGTCGGGCGTCTCGATGGCGTTCGCGCTGCCGTTCGGCTCGCTGTTCCTGACGAGCGAGATCAAGGTCTCGCCGTTCCAGCTCGGGTTCTTCCTGATCGTCAGCCCGATCGCGCAGGTGGTCGCGAGCACGATCATGGGGAAGCTGTCGGACGGCCGGGTGCAGCGGCGGTACCTGCTCGCGGTGGGCGGTCTCGCCGGCGCGATCGGCTACGGCCTGTTCGCCGTGCTGCGCGACTACTGGTACCTGCTCGGCGCGTCCGTGGTGTTCATCGCGATCACGGGTTCGCTGCTGCCGCAGCTCTTCGCTTACGGCCGGCAGGTCTCCCAGGGGCCGTCGATGGTGGTCAGCGTGCTGCGGACGCTGCTGTCGGTCGCGTGGGTCGCCGGACCGCCGGTGGCCGCGTTGCTCGTCGCGCAGACCGGCTGGGTCGGGCTCTTCGGCGCGACCGCGGTCCTGCAGCTCGGCGTCGCCGTCCTCGCGCTCACCCTGCCGATCCCGCCCGCGCGGGCGGAAGAACCCGCCGAGCAGGAAGAAGCGGCCGGTCCGGCGCGCAACAACATGATGGTCGTGTCCGCGGCCTTCCTGTTCCTGCAGGGGGCCGTGGCGCTCGCGGTGAGCGGCCTGCCGTTGTTCATCACGACCGAGCTGCGGGGCTCCGCCGGGGACGCCGGGCTCGCGATGGGGCTGTGCGCGGCGCTGGAGATCCCGATGATGCTGTGGTTCGGCTCGCTCGCGAACCGCATGTCGCAGCACAAGCTCGTGCTCATCGGTGCCGTGATCGCGTTGGGCTACCACGGGTTGATGGTGTTCACCGGTTCCGTGTGGCAGGTGATGGCCGCGCAGCTGCTGCACGCCACCGTCATCTCGTTGATCATGGGTGTCGGCATCACGTACTTCCAGAGCCTCGACCCGTTGCGGCCCGGCCACGCCACGACGATGTTCAGCAACACCCAGATCGTCGGTGGCATGGTCGCGGGCGCGTTGCTCGGCGTGTCCCAGCAGCTGGGGTTCCGCTGGGTCTACGGGTTCAGCCTCGCGATGAGCGTGTGCGGTCTCGCGTTGCTGCTCGTCGCGGGCTCACTGAATCGTCGAGCCGGTGACCTTCGGCTTCTCGCTCGCGCCTAGGTAGAAGATCCCCTTGATCGTCTCGAAGCCGAGGCTGGGGTTGCGGCGCAGCGTGGAGCCCTCGACCGACATCGAGCCGGACTTGTCGTTGCTGACGAAGAACACCGCGCCGCCGCCCTCGTTGGCGGTGTTGTCCTCGATCAACGACCCGGCGACGCGCAGCGTGAACGTGTTGCCGTCGTTGTAGATCGCGCCACCGCTGCCGCCGCCCGGCGTGCCCCCGCGCGCCGGGTTGGCGCCGCGGCCGATGGCCTTGTTGCCGCGCATCAGGCTGTTGAGCACCACGAACGACGCGCCGATGCTGCTCAGCGCCCCGCCGTTGGAGCACACCCCGCCCTCGAACGTGCTGCTGGTGACGTAGATCGGCGCCTTCTGCGCCCAGTCGGTCACCCGGATCGCGGCACCGCCGAGGTCGGGGCCGTTGGTGTCGCACTTGTTGCCGGCGAAGCGGGAGTTCACGACCTTGAGCTGGCCGCCGAGCACGAAGATCGCGCCGCCGCCCCCGCCCTCGGTCTGGTCGCCGGTCGAGTTGCCGTCGGCGAGCGTGATGTTCTGGACGACGAGCCGCGGCCCGTTCTGCTCGATGATCCGGCGCTGGCCCTGGCCGCTCAGCGTGACCAGGCCGCCGCCGTCGAGCACGGTCCGCTGCCGCACCTTCGCGGTCGCGGCCATCGGGATGGTGTGCGGCTGCGCGCCGCAGTTGAAGGTGACGACGCCACCGGCGCCGAGCGCGTCGGTCACGGCCTGCGAGGTGCATGACGCGGGCGTCCCCGTGCCGATCACGCGGGTGGGCTTGGAGGTGTCCTCGGCGGCGGCTTCCGGTGGTACGGCGACGGTGCCGTTCGGGTTGCCGAACTTCGCGACGGGAGGAGGCGGGGGCGGAGGCTGCGCGGGCGGGGGAGCGGCGCTGCTGCTCGACGCGGGGGTCGTGGTCACGACGGTGACGGTCTGCGTCGTCGACGTGGTCGGTAACTGCGGTGCTGCGACGGGGGAACCGGGGATCGCCGTGCCGCAACCCGCCACGAGGGCGGCAAGCAGCACGACGGCCTGTCTACCTGAGGGCATGGCGGGCACCCTAAACGGGCTGGGGAAGGTTGGCTACCACCGTCTTGGCCAGCATGATCGCTCCAGAGCACAGAGTTGAAGAGTCCTTCACGTCCTTGTCCGCCAGCACGACCACGACCACCTCGTACCTGTCGTCCTTCAACGCCTTGTGCTGCAACGAGACCTCGCACGCGCCGTCCTCGGGTTCGGCACGGGCGGGCCTGCCGACGTCCACCGGGTCGCCGTCGTCGGGTTCGAACGGGCCTTGGCGGCTGAACTCGATGGCGATCTGGCGCTGCTGGTAGTCCCAGCCGCAGCCCCAGCTGCCGAGCTCGTTCCACGGGTACGGGATCGCCTCGGACCGCAGCTGGGCGCGGATGTCGCCCTTGTCCAGCAACGCGCAGGCGTTCGCGGAGGCGAGGGAGTCCTGCGGCCACGGGTGCTCCCGGCGCGGGATCTGGTCGCCGGCGAGGACCTTGCGCGCGTGCCCGCCCGCCGCGTCGGCGATCTCGCACAACGGCCGCTGCGACGTGCCGCCGGTCTTCACGTCGATCTGCAGGACGTTGCCGTCCACCAGCACGGCCGTTTTCGTGCAGATGTCGGGCGTGTCGGCCTTCTTCTCGAGCTGGCCCAGTTCGCCGTTGGGTTCCTCGGCGCCGTACTGCACGAACTGCTTGACGAAGTACTCCACCACCACACCGTCATCGCCCTTGTCGTCGAACGACAACCAGGTCGCACAGCCGTTGAACCAGTACGACTTCTCATCGGCCGTGTCGGCCTTGCGCGCGCCGAACCGCTGATAGTCGTCCACGGACGCGGCGAGCTCGCAGACGTCCATCGTCGCCGGGTCACCTACGGTGCCGGCGGCGGGCCGTTGCCAGAGGTAGACGCCACCCGCCGCGACGACCAGCGCGAGAGCCGCCGCGCCGAGCACGAGAGGCCGTCGGCGGCGGGGCTTGACGCCCTCCAGCAAGGCCCGGACGTTCTCGGCGGCCGGACGCTCCGCGGGGTCGCGTCGCAGCAGCTGGGCCAGCAGGTCGCCGAACGGGCCCGCGTGGCGCGCGGGCGTGATGTCGTAGGCCTTGGCGCGGCGGAGCTGTTCGGCGGATCCGGCGTCCGGGGACCCCCACGGCGAGGTGCCTTCGACGGCGGCGAAGAGCGTGGCTCCCAGCGCGAAGACGTCGGCGGCGGGCCGTGCCTCGTGGCCGTCCGCGACCTCCGGGGCGAGGTAGGCGGGCGTGCCGGCCACGTCGCCGCCGCCGACCAGGGTCGCTTCGGCCCAGCGCGAGATGCCGAAGTCGCTGAGCTTCGCGACGTCGTGCGCGGCCACCAGCACGTTGCCGGGCTTGACGTCGCGGTGGACCATTCCCTTGGCGTGCATCGCGGTCAAGGCGTCCGCGAGCTGCGCGCCGATCCGCGCGGCCCGTTCGGGCGTGACCGGGCCGTCCGTCTCGATGATCTCCGCGAGCGTGCGGGACGGCAGGTGCTCCAGCACCAGCCACTGCTCGGCGCCGTCGCGCACGGTGCCGAGGGTCGCGATCACGTTCGGGTGGCTCAGCTCGGCGCCGATGCGCGCCTCCCGGGCGGCGTCGCCGGTGCGTTTCAGCGCGACCGTCTCACCGAGCTCCAGATCGGTCGCCCGCCAGACCTCACCCATGCCTCCCGTGCCGAGATGCTGCTCCAGCCGGTACCGGTCCGCGATCGTGCGCCCCACCACGAACCCGGATCTTAGGGACGGGTCCCCGGGGAATGGAGGCAGACTGCTCGGAATGTACGAAAGTCTCGCCCGCCAAGTGCCGCAGACCGTGCCTGGAGGGATCGTCGCGCTCGCCCTCGCCGGCCGCGTGAACAGCGCTCCCGTCGACGGCCACACCGTGGTGTTCGGCCGCAACCGGCCCGACGTCGACATCTGCGTCGGCGAGAGCGACCTGCGGGTGTCGCGCAGGCACGGCGCGCTGACCTGCCGCGACGGCGGGTGGTGGGTGAGCAACCTCGGGCGGCTGCCGATCCGGTTGCCGAAGTCGCGGTGGCTGTTCCCCGAGGAGGACGCCGTGCCGCTCGCGCACGGCTACACGCCGTTGTTCATCCGCGGCACCCGCGATCGCGAGCACCTGCTGGAGCTGTACGTGGCGGGACCGGACGGCGGGCAGCCGTCAGTGCCACACGGCGCGATGACCGAGCCTCCGCGCCGATGGCGGCTCACCGACGACGAACGACTGCTTCTGGTCGTGCTCGGCCAGCGCTACCTGATGCACGAGGCGAACCCACAACCGTTGGCACGCCAGCACGTCGCCGCCGTTATGTCTGATTTGCGGCCCGACGAGCAGTGGAGCCACAAGAAGGTCGAACACATGGTGGCCGCGGTGCGGGCCCGGCTGTCCCGCGAAGGAGTGCCCGGCCTGGTCCGCGAGGAGGTCGGCGAGCCGGTCGGGAACGCGTTGAACGACAACCTGATGCGGGAACTCGTCCTGTCGACGACCCTGGTGCCGCCAGATCTTGCGCTGATCGACGCCCTGTCCTGAACAGGGCGGCTCTGAACCGGTTCCGTTGCCTGAAAGCGCGACGAGATCAAGGCGTTCTGCAGGTGTTTCCCTTCCGTGACACGGAAACCGGAACAAGATCCGGTTTTTCGCCACTTGCGCGACGGGTGTCCGCAGGTGCGGGACGGTGCTTAGCCTGACTCACGAGTCAGGAATCAGGCATTCGTTGACCCACCCGCCGTCACGGTGCGTAGACGGAATGGACTAACGGCCGACACAGCGTGCGGTCTATTGAACTCAAACAACCCGTTCGTGAAAGAACCACACGTTCGAGTGGCCGTGTGTCCCTGGCACACTGCGCTCCGTGCCGACCCAGTTCCCCGACGAACCACCGACCGAGCGCCACCTGGCGCCCGACCCCCAGCTGATGGAGGCCGCCCGCGCCAGGGGAGCCGCTCGCTGGGCCGCCGCCGGTGACCGCGTGGAGCAGGAAGAACAACCGAAGCAGATCGGTCCCCTCAAGCCCCGTGCCGCCGCGATCGCCGCCATCGTCGCGCTGCTCGTGCTCGGCGGGATCGCGATCATCACGTTCAACGGCGGCTCCGGCGACGGCGCCACCGACATCGCGAACCCCTCGCACAGCTACATCCCCGGCATGATCACCCCGCCGGAGGACCTGCCGGAGGACTCGGCGTCGAACAGCCAGAACCCGACGCTCGCCTCGTCCGCGCTGGGCCTGATGCCGACGACCACGCAGAACGCCGTGCCACCACCGGCTCCAGGTGACGCCGGACGAGCGGCCGGCGGCGCCAAGTCGTTCACTACCGGCCCCGGCTGCGGTGGCTACACCAGCGTCGGCTCGTACCGCGACGGCAAGAAGGGCTGGGTCGACCGCGGCGACGGCAAGTGCGGCTCGACGTTCGTGTCGATCCCGATGTCCGGCGACTCCCGCCGCGACGACAGCTCCGCCTACGGCCTGTGGACGTTCGCGGTCACCGGCACGTGCGACGTCTCCGTGCACGTCCCGAACGGCGGCCTGGAGGAGGTCGGGGGTAATCCGACCGTGTACAACGTCTACGACCGCAACGGGGTCGGCGGCACGCCGCTCGCGTCGTTCGCGATCAAGCAGGTCGACAAGCGCGGCCAGTGGGTGAGCGCCGGGAAGTTCAAGGCCAGCGGAAACCTGACCGTGCAGCTGCTCACCCGAGGTCAGGACTGGAACAACTCCGGACCCACCTACGCCCATCACGCCGCGAGTGCCATCAAGGCAGACTGCACGGCGTGACAAGAGATCTTCACCTGGTCCGGCACGGCGAAGCGACGAAGGACGAGTCGAGGCTGACCGCACGCGGTCGCCAGCAGACCGAAGCGCTGGCGGAACGGTTGCGGGGCACGGGGTTCGCGGCCGTGCACCACGGTCCCTTGCCCCGCGCGGCCGAGACCGCGTCGATCCTCGCGGACGTGCTGGAGGTGCCCTGCCGGGCCGAGGCCGCCGCGGACGACTTCGTGCCGCACTTCGTCCCCGACCACGACGAGTTCTTCGACCAGTTCCCCGAGTCCGAACGCACCCGCGGCCCCGCACTGGCGCACGAGGCCGAGACGCGGTTCGCCCGGCCCGGCGACGGACCGGTGCTGGTCGTGACGCACGCGTTCCTGATCAGCTGGCTCGTGCGGGACGCGCTGGACGCCCCGCCCGAGAGCTGGCTGACGCTGAACCACGACAACGCGGCGCTGACGGTCATCCGCTACACGACCGGTCAGTCACCGCGTCTCGTGCGGTTCAACGACTCAGGGCACCTCAGCTCGCTTTGAGGGTCAGCAAGCTGATCTCACTAGGCGCGAAGACGCGCATCGGCGGGCCCCAGAAGCCGGAGCCGCGGCTGGTGTAGAGCTGGGTGCGGTCGCTGTGCCTCGACAGGCCGGCGACCACCGGCTGCTGGAGCCGCACCAGGTAGTGGAACGGCCAGATCTGCCCGCCGTGCGTGTGCCCGGACAGCTGCAGGTCCACGCCCGCCTCGACGGCCTTGCCGATCTCCGACGGCTGGTGCGCCAGCAGCACGACCGGCGCGGTGGAGTCGGCGCCGCGCAGGGCGTGCGCGAGGTCGGCGGCGTGACCGGGCTCGCCGGAGTGGCTCGCCGTGATGTCGTCGGTGCCAGCGAACACCAGCTTCGCCTCGCCCCGCGTGAGCGTCTCGTGCTCGTTGCGCAGCGCCTTCCAGCCGAGCCTGGTCATGAGGTCGACCCAGCCCTGGCCGTTCGAGTAGTACTCGTGGTTGCCGGTGATGTAGAAGCGGTGCGCGGTGTTCACGTCGCCGAGCGGGGTGGCCTGCTCCAGGCGCTGCTCGGCGGTGCCGTCCGCGATGTCACCGACGTGCACGGCGACGTCCGCGTTCAGGCCGTTGACCGCGTCGACCATGCCGCGCGACCACTTGGCGCGGTTGATGGCGCCGTAGTGAGTGTCGGTGATGACCGCGACGGTCAGGCCGTCGAACGCCGGGTCGAGACGCGGAATCGTCACGTCCTGCCGTTTGATCCGAGGCACGCGCATCGCCTCGTACACGCCGTACACCGTCACGGTGACGATGAGCACCGCGAGCAGCACGGCGATGAAACGGCTGCGGAACGGGTTCTCGACGCCCGCGAGCGCCATGCCCAGCCGCACGACGTCCGTCAGCAGCGTCCACACGAACGCGATCCACACGAACCCCAGCAGGAACTGGGAGATCCGCGCGGCCCGGTCGCTGGAGCGTTGCGTGAACAGCACCATCATCGCGACGGCCGCGGCGACGAACACGATCGCGGCGATCGGGCGGACCGGGTCCGGCCACTCCGCGCTGGCCGCGAACAGGCCCTCGAACGGCACCCAGAACAGCAGTGTCGTCACGGTGAGGAGGACGAGCGTGAACACCACCCGCCGAACCGTGACGCGGGGCCGGGTAGCGGTGGTCGTCATCGAGTGCATCCTCCTGAGTCAGTTGCCTTAGACCTGGTTCAACGCTCAACGGCCGCAGTTTGTTCGCTTTGCTGTGATTTGACGTCCGTCACAGGCGTTTTCCCTGCTCGGACGCAACCGTACGGCCGTTGGGGAGTCTTCTAGTCAACACCCGGACAGCCACCGGACCCGACGACCTAGAGTGGGCCACATGATCTTCTACACCGCCGAGGAAAGCCGCACGCTGCGCACCGCCGTGTACGGCGCGATGCTGCTGGTTTCCCACGCCGACCCCGGCCCGGTGCTGGAGGAGCGGTTCGCCGGCCTGCGCGCGCTGACGCACCTGTCGCACGACCTGCGCGGCGTGCTCGGAGGCGCCCGCCCGTCCGTGCCCGCGGGGTCGGACGAGGAGATCGAGCCGGTCATCCTGGAGGCGCTCCGCTCGTCGATGAAGACGCTGACCGCGAAGTCGCCGGAGGACGCGGCGGACTTCCCGCGCGCGGTGCTCGCGATCTGCCGCGAGGTGGCCGAGGCCGACGGTGTCGTGGTGGACTCCGAGGACGCGATGGTCGCCCGCATCGAGGGCGCGCTCGCCCTCTGACGATTCGCGGTGGGCCGTTCGGATGAACGGCCCACAACCCGCTGAAACGCTCGCTTCGCTGCCGCGATCATTCCGGCATGAACGGGTTGTACGACGGCGAGTTCGCCGGCTACAAGATCGCGTCCCCGGCCGAGTTGGACACGGCTTTGCGGGAGGCGGTCGTCGCGGTGGACGCGAACGTGCTGCTCGACCTGTACAGGTTCAGCCCGCGGACGTCGAGCGACCTGATCAACACCTTCAAGAGCCTGGGCGACCGGCTCGTCGTGCCGCACCAGGCGTTGCGCGAGTTCTGGCGGCACCGGCAACGGGCGCAGGGCAGCCCGCGCGGCGCGACGAAGACCGCGACCGACGCACTCGCCAAGGCGGCGCGCTCTATGAACGACACCTTGGGCATCTGGGCGAAGGCCGTGGGCTTCAACCAGGGTGATCTGGCAGGGCTCACCGGCGAGGTGAACGCGCTGGTGTCGAGTCTCCAGGAGAAGCTCCAACAGGTGCTCGCGCACGCCGACGCGGACCGGGTCGGCGATCCGATCCTGGAACAGCTGGAAGAGTTGCTGCGTGGCCGGGTCACCTCGCCTTTGGCGGACGAGGAGCACGCGTCCTGCGTTGCCGAGGCCGGTCGGCGCATTGCTGCGGAGATCCCTCCCGGCTACAAAGACGCGGGCAAGCAGGAGGACGGCTCGGCCGATGGTGGGGCGGGCGATTACCTCGTCTGGTACCAGGCCACCCGTTATGCCCAGGAACACCAGCGCGACCTGCTGATCGTCACTCGTGACGAGAAGGAGGACTGGTGGTGGCGGCAGGGAGCCGAGTTCATCGGCCCGCGTCCCGAGCTCTCCCTGGAGTTCCAGAGCCTGACCGGACGGCGGCTGTTCCTCCTGCGCCCGACCGATCTGCTCGCACGCGCGTCTGTGCTGGAGGTCGACGTCGATGAGGAGTCGTCGGCGGACGCGGGTCGCCTGTCCTCTTACCTCGAAGAGTTGGAGGGGGTGCGACCGGCCACGTGGACGTTGGAGGAGCTCGCCGTGCTCCTTGTCGAGCTCGATGCGCACGCGCCGCCCCAGGCAGCGGCGCTCCGTCTCGCCACCTCAGGGCCGGTGGTCAGGTGCAGCGAGGTGTCCGCGCTGGGCGACGACCCCGAGGGCACGGTTCTGGTTACGTTCGTCCGTCCCTGCGACCGTCTGACGGCGACCTTGAAGGAGCAAGGACTCCTACATCCGGCCCTTCCAAAGATCTTCAGGTTCAGCCGCAGGGAAGGCGTCTGGTGTTTCGTGGTTCCTGAGGAGGTGCCTGCGTTGTTGCGCACGCTTGCCGCCAACTGAGACCGGCGTCCCACCAGGTGAGTGGTGGGCCGAATGGCGGATGTGCGCGGAAATCGCGGTGCCAGGGTGGATTCCACAGGGGATCGACACTGGGGAGTGTGCCGCCATGGAACTGTCGCGCCGCGAACTGCTGACCCGCACCGGCCAGGCCGCCGCCGTCGCCACCGCCGCGTCCACGTTGACGGCCGGCACCGCCACCGCCGAGTCCGGCGAGCGGGTGAAGCTGACGCAGGGCACGAACATCTCGGTGTCGCGGTCACGAGATGGCAAGTGGCTCGCCATCGACCTCGTCACCGCGATCTGGGTCTTACCGGCGAGTGGCGGGGAGGCGCGCAAGCTGACCGACGAACTGCAGGACGCGACGCTGCCGTCGTTCGGGCCGGGCAACCAGATCGCGTTCCAGTCCTATCGGGACGGCAACTACCACCTCTACACGATCGGACTCGACGGCCGTGGCCTGAAGCAGTTGACGCAGGGGAAGTTCGACCACCGCGAGCCCGCGTTCTCGCCTGACGGCAAGCAGATCGCGTTCGTCAGCGACCGGGCCGGCAGCTACGGCGTGCACGTGCTCGAACTGGCGAGTGGCAAGATCACGCAGCTCACCGGGGTGCCGGACGAGGCTGCCGCACCGCAGTGGTCGGCGGACGGCAAGCGGATCATCTTCACCGTGGGCAACGCGACGGTCGACGCGGTGGCGTTGGACGGCACGCGCGAACGGCTGGCGACCGCACCGGCCGGCTGGCAGGTGTTCGGCGCGGCTTTCGGGCCCGGTGATCAGCCCAGCTACACGCGGATGCGGCCTGGCCAAGCCGAGTTGGTGCTCGGGACGACCGCCGTGGTCACGGGGCAGGACGTGTTCGGGTTCGCGCCGATCTGGGACGGTTCCAGCGTTCTCTACACGGCCGACGGCAGGATTCGCCGGCTGACCGAGGGGTCTACAAAGGACATTCCGTTCACGGCTGTCGTGCCGGTCGTTTCGAAACGTCGGCCGCACCGCACGCGCAACCTCACCGGGGGAGCGGTCAAGGGCATCGCGAGCCCGGTCGTGTCGGGCGACGGCAAGATCGCGTTCCGGGCGTTGAACGCGCTGTACGTGCTGGTCGACGGCAAGGCCACCAAGCTCACCGATGGCAAGTACTTCGACTCGGACCCCGACTTCTCGCCGGACGGCAAGCAGATCGTCTACGCGAGCGACCGCACCGGTGTCGCCCAGCTGTGGGTTCGCGACCTCGCGTCCGGCCAGGACGAGCTGTTCGCGCCCGCCCCGCACGCGCAGATCACGCCGCGCTTCTCACCGGACGGCACGAAGGTCGCGTACCTCGACCAGGACGGCCAGGTGTGGGTCGCCGACCGGCAGGGACGCAGGCAGCTCACGCCGACGTTGTTCCAGCCCGGCCGCCCGACCTGGTCCAAGGACGGCACCATCGTCGCGCTGGCCGCGGTGAAGCCGTTCTCGCGCCGGTTCCGCGAGGGCACCAGCCAGATCTTGAGCGTGGACCTGACCAGCGGCGAGCTGAAGTACACCGAGCCGATGCCGTTCCGCTCCATCGCGACGCGCGGCGACGACGGCCCGGTGTGGTCGCCGGACGGCAAGCTGATCGCGTTCGTCGTGGAGAGCGTCGCGTGGGTCGTGCCGGTCGACGCCAAGGGCACCTTCCAGGGCACGCCCCGCCAGGTCACGCACGAGGTCACCGACTCGCTGGCGTGGCACGGCAGCGAAGCGTTGGTGTACCTGAACAACGGCCTCCTGCGGAAGTCCACTCTGGACGGAAGGGTCACGACCATCCGGCACGGCCTCACCTGGCGCAAGCCGAAAGCGCCGGACCGCAAGGTGATCCGCGTCGGCGCCTACTGGGACGGCGAGGCGCACGAGCTCAAGCGCAACGTCGACCTCGTCGTGGAGAACGGCAAGGTCGCGGAGATCCGCCCGCACCGGGGCAAAGCCGACGTCGACGCCGGCACCCTCACGGCCATCCC
Source organism: Lentzea sp. CA-135723 (assembly GCF_050936595.1). Taxonomy (NCBI): domain Bacteria; kingdom Bacillati; phylum Actinomycetota; class Actinomycetes; order Pseudonocardiales; family Pseudonocardiaceae; genus Lentzea; species Lentzea sp. CA-135723. The sequence goes on from NZ_JBNJMK010000002.1 coordinate 1,602,544, forward strand.
GGGCCTGATCGACGCCCACAACCACTGGCACCTGCGCGGCCGCCAGTGGGGCGCGCGGCAGGGCAACGTCTGGCTCGCCTACGGCATCACCACCGTCCGCTCGCCCGGCGACCCGGTCTACCAGATGGTCGAGACCAGGGAGGCGCTCGCGGCCGGAACCCTGACGGGCCCGAGGTTCTACGCCACCGGCGAGGCCGTGGACGGCGGCCGCGTCTACTACAACTTCATGCGCCCCACCCTGAGCAAGGCGCAGCTCGACCTCGAACTCCGCCGCGCTCACGAACTCGGCTACGACCTGATCAAGACCTACGTCCGCCTGCCCGTCGAACTCCAGCGCGCCGCCGTGCAACGGTCGAGGGTCCCGCTGTCGAGCCACTACCACTACCCGGCCGCCAACCTCGGCATGGACGGCCAGGAACACGTCGGCGCCACCAACCGCCTCGGCTACTCGCACACGATCACCAGGCAGGGCAGGGCATACCAGGACGTCGTCGCGATCTTCACCAGGTCCGGCATGTCCATGACCCCGACGCTCTTCCAGTCCCGAGCCCTCTACGACACCGACAAGTCCCTCGCCACCGACGAACGCACCCGAATCCTCTACCCGCCGTGGGAGTACGAGCGCAACCTCGCCGACGCCAACACCCAAGGCACCCCGACGGCCACGTCATCCCGCGCGGTCCTCAAGGGCTGGGTGGAACTGGCGCTGAACGTCCACCGCGGCGGCGGCTTCGTCATCACCGGCACCGACGCACCGCTCGACAGCCCCGCCACCGCCACCCACCAGAACCTGCGCGCCCTCGTCGAATACGACTTCACCCCGAGGGAAGCGCTCATCACCGCGACCCGCAACCCGGCGAGGTGGCTGGGCCTGCCGCTCGGCACGATCACCCGGGGAGCACCGGCCGACATCGCCTTCGTCGAAGGCGACCCGCTCGCCGACATCAAGGCGGCGGCGAACGTCAAGCAGGTCATGGTCGGCGGGGTCCTGCACAGCGTCCCGGACCTGCTGAAGCCCTACCAGCAGCCGGTCCAGAACCTGACGACGTCAGCGGCGCTCGACCCGTTCCCGTCCGCCGAGAACGAGCACTGGTGGCACGAACCGGAGTGGGCCGAGCGCGTCTGCTGCGATCACTGACGTTCGGGCGCCAGCACGATGTCGAAGCGGGAGCGCGTCCACGGCTTGTCGCCGAGCGCCCTCCCGTCCGGCGTCGGCGCCCCCGCCGGCTGCTCCTCGAACCGCTTGACCAGCGACTCCTTCACCCCGAACACCGAGTCGCCGATCTCCAGCTGCGGATCACCCTCGACGAAGATGTGCGTGACGAGCGTGCGGAAACCCTGAGCCGACACCATGAAGTGCAGGTGCGCGGCCCGCACGGGGGAGCGGTCGACGGCGTCGAGCAGCGCGCCGACCGGGCCGTCGTGCGGAATCGGGTACGCGGTCGGCTGCACGCCCCAGAAGCCGAACGCGCCGTCCTCGCCGGAGAACAGGTGGCCGCGGCCCGCGACACGGGAGTCGGTGTACTGGACGTCGTAGAAGCCGTCCTCGTCCGCCTCCCACACCTCGATGCGTGCGCCGGGGATCGGGTCGCCCAACGTGTCGCGGACGGTTCCCTCCACCCAGCACGGGGTGCCGGCCGCGCCGCCCGCGATGTCGCCGCCGATGCCGACGAAGGGTGACTCGTCGACGAAGAACGGGCCGAAGACCGTTGCCTCGGTGGCGTTCTCGTAGGCCTCGTTGTTGACGGCGATGGTCTGCATCGAGGCGCCCAGGACGTCGGACAGCAGGATGAACTCCTGCCGTTTGTCGTCGGTGATGTGGCCAACGGCGGTGAGGAACTCGATCGCGCGCGTCCACTCCGCCTCGGTCAGGCGGGTCTCGCGGATGAACACGTGCAGGTGCTTGACGAGCGCCTCCATGAGTTCCTTGAGCCGCGGGTCGGGGGTGCGGGCGAACGAGGCCAGCACGTCCGCGATCAGCTGCTCTTCGACTCGGTGCTGGGCGGTGGTCATGCTTGCGGAGCTCCGTTCTGGGCGGTGGTGAGCAAGGCGATCAGGTCGTCCTCGGTGACCGCACGGGGGTTCGACGGGGGCACGGACGGCAGGATCAGTGCAGCGGCCTCTCGCACGTCCGGAACGCCGCGCAGCACGGGGGAGGCGCCGATCTCGGCGTACAGGTCGAGCAGGCTGCCGCCCAGCGCATCGCGGATCCGGGTAGCTGCCTCGGGGACCGCGACAGCGTTGAACGCCAGCACGTGCGGCAGGACGGCGGTGTGCGTCTCGGCGTGCGGGAGGTTGTACGCGCCGCCGAGGACGTGGCAGATCTTGTGGTGCAGGCCGGAGCCGGCCGACGCGAACGCCACGGCCGCGAGGTAGGCGCCGTAGAGCAGCTGTTCGCGTGCGTCCTGACGCAGGCCGGTGCTCAGCGCGCGGATGCCTTCCAGCGCCAGCGCCTGGTTGATCGGGTCGGTGCGGGGTGCCCACATCGAGTCGACGCAGTGCGCCAGCGCGTTGCAGCCGGAGGCGACGGCCAGGGAACGCGGCAGGGTCGCGGTCAGCGCCGTGTCGTAGATGACGGTCACGGGCAGCACGCGGTTGTCCGAGCCCGTGGTCTTGCGCGACGCCTCGGTCAGGCCCCACACGTTCGTCGCCTCGGACCCCGCGTAGGTGGTGGGCACGGCGACGATCGGCAGGCCGGTGGTCAGCGCGACCGCCTTCGCGAGGCCGGTCGTGGAGCCACCGCCGACGCTCACCAGCAGGTCGGCGTCAGCGGCGAGCGCGCGGGCACGTTCGGCGTTCTCGACCGGTACGTGCGGGGCCACGTCGGTGCAGTGAACCGCCACGTCGATCCCGGCGGTGACCTCGGCGGCGACGGGTTCGCCGGAGATCAGCATCACCCGGCGAGCACCGAGCCGCGAGACTTCGGCGGCGAGGTCGGTGGCCGCCGTGCCGGTGCCGAACCGGACCCGCTGGCCGAGCGTCACGTGCTCGAACTGCCAGGTCATGCGCTCTCCTCCCGGCTCAGCACCGACGTCAGGACGGTCATCAGCTCGGCCTCCGGGTCCGCGGGCAACGACGCCGCCCGCCACGCGACGTGCTTGTCCGGCCGCACCAGCACCGCCCCATCTTCGTCCACACCGGACAGTCGCGACCAGTCGAAGTACAGGTCGGTGACCTCGCGGCCGGGCCCGATGACCACGGTCCGCACCGGTACGCCCAGCCGGTCGGCGGCCTTCTGCGCCGCGGCGGCCCAGGCCTCGCCGGTGATCCCGGTCAGCAGCGTGAACTGCCCGTACGGCACCAGGTCGTGCGTCGAGACCTTGCTGCGGCTGTCCCCGACCCAGGCGTGCGGCAGGCGCGCACCCGGCCAGGTCGAGGGCTCGTAGTACAGCTCCGGATCCCGGGACGGCTCGGCCCGCACCGAGCCGTCACCCACGACCGCGCTCGACTCGTACGACTGACCCATCTCCACGCCGTGAGCGTTGAACTCGTAGTTCTTCAGCTCCATGGCCTCCCGCACGGCCGCGCGCTTGGCGGCACCGGCCGGAGTGCCGTCCTTGCGCTCCTCGATCCGCGCGTCCATCTCCGCCTCCGACTGCGACGCGTCCAGCCCGAGCGCCTCGAACAACGCGCCGAACTCCCGCGCGGACTTGTTGGCACGCGTCACGATCTGCCGCGCGACCGGCGCCCGTTCGTCGGAGTACGTGTCCAGCAACGAGGTTCCGGCCTGGCCGTTCAGCACCAGCGCGAGCTTCCACGCCAGGTTGTAGGAGTCCTGGATCGACGTGTTGGAGCCGAGACCGTTCGACGGCGGGTGCTTGTGCACGGCGTCCCCCGCGCAGAACACGCGCCCGCTCTGCAACCGCGTCGCGTACTGCTCGTTGTTGCCCCACAACGAGATTCCGGTGATCTCCGCGTCCAAGGACGAGTCCCCGACGAGGTTGCGGACGATCTGCAACGCGTCCTCGGAGCTCACCTCGGGCACGCCCTGCGAGAGGTCGAAGCCCCAGACGATCAGCCACTCGTTCCACGGCCGCACCATCCGCACGAGCCCGGCGCCGATGCCACCGACGTTCGCCCCTGGCTGGATCACCCAGTACAGCACCGAAGGCCGGTGCCGGCAGAGTTCGGAGAGGTCGGCCTTGAACGTGATGTTCATCGAGCCCGCGATGTCCATCTCGCCTTCGCAGGGCAGACCCAGGTCGGCGGCCACGGCGGACCGGGCGCCGTCCGCGCCGATCAGGTACCTGGCCCGGATCTCGTACTCGTGCGCGGTCGTGCGGTCGAGCACCCGCACGGTCACGCCGTCCGCGTCCTGCTCGTGCCCCAGGTACTCGGTGCTGAACTGCGTGCGGGTGCCGCGTTCGGTGGCGTTGCGGACCAGGATCGGTTCCAGGTACGTCTGCGGGATGTCGCAGTTCATCGACGGCGACGCGAGCACGTGGTCGGCGTGCCGCGCCGGGTGGGTGCCCCACGTGAGGATGCGGCCGATCTCCTCACCGGTGATCGAGGTGCAGAACACCGTGTCACCGATCTGGTCGTGCGGGGTGGCGTCGGCGAGCACCTGGTCCTCGACGCCGACGTCGCGGAGGATCTCCATCGTGCGCTGGTTGGTGATGTGCGCGCGAGGGGTGTTCGCGGTCCACCGGTACTTCGTGATCATGATGTTCGGAACGCCCAGGGTGGACAGGAACAACGCCGCGGAGGCTCCGGCCGGGCCGGACCCCACGATCACCACATCGGTCTCGACGGAGGTCACCATGCCGAGAACGGTGACAGGTCAACTTCTTGGTCGGTGGCCCGTGCGCGTCACGTGGCGGAAACAGGCAAAAACTTCAAGGCCGCCCGGTCCTGCCTGGGCGTCACGCCGAACCGCGCCCGGTACGTGCGGGAGAAGTGCGCCTGCGACACGAACCCGGTGCGCGCGGCGACCTCGGCCAGCGAGATCGGCTCGGCGAGCTTCAGGCGTGCCGCGTCGAGGCGGGCGTTCAGGATCGCCTGCGGGACGCTCTGCCCCGACCTCGCGAACAACCGGGACAGGTGCCGGTCCGAGTACCCGATGGCGGCCGCGATCCGGTGCGCGCACAGCTCCGGTTCGTGCAGGTGCGCGGCGATGAACGCCTGCGCGGCGGCCAGGTCGGCGGTGGGCGTGCGGACGCCCAGCACCGAGTCCAGCAGGCCGGCGGCCGTGCTCTCCAGCCCGTCCCAGTCGGCGGGCCCGCGCAACGCCCCGGTCAGGGCGTTGACCAGCGCGAACGCGTGCGGGTTGTCCCGGAAGCCGAACACCTGCGGCTGCACGGGTCCCCGGCGCGGCGCCTTCAGCACCAGCTCGGTGAGACCGGCGGAGAACTCGCGCCGGAACGGCCGGTCGGCGTCCAGCACCAGCGCCTGACCCGGCACGACGAGGGCGCTGCCACCTCGGTGCTCGAACCGGCTCTCCCCGGCGAGCGAGAAGTAGACGACCACGCCGTCGGCGGGGTGCTCGGCGATCTGCCGGACGTCCCTGTCGACGGCGTGCGGCGACCCGGTCACCCGCGCCACCTGGAGCCTCGGCAGCGTCAGGTTCACCTCGGTGCCCTCGAACGGCCGGTCGGCGGTGACCCGCAGGCCGACCAGGGCGCGGGCGTTGTGCTCCTCCCACCCGGTCAGCCTGCGCGCACCGGGCAGGTCGTGCGTCCGGAACCTCGTCAGGCCGGGCGGGTGCACGAGTGCCATCCGTCCACGGTAACCCGTCCGTCAGACGCGGGCGATGAACTTGATCTCCACCAGCTGCTCCGGGAACGCGAGCCCGGTCGTGCCGACGAGCGTGCTCGCGACCTGCGGGTCCGGCCTGCCGTACGCCTCCTTGCGCACCTCGCCCGCCACCGCGAACGCCGCCGGGACGTCGAGCACGTAGAGGACCTCCTCCACGACGTCGTCGAGCGTGGCCCCGAACCGTTCGAGCAGCTTCGCGGTGTTGACGTAGGTCTGCCGCATCTGCGCCGCCGTCTGCTCGTAGCCCGTCGCGCGGCCGTTCTCGACCGGGGCCGGTGCGACGAGGTCCGCGCCGTCGTGCGACAGCTGGCCGGAGATGTAGATCGTGTCACCGTGCCTGAGCGCCTGCACGTACCCGTAGGCGGATTCCCAAGGCACACCGTGGTTCTGCGTTTCCATGGCGTCGAGCCTCGCGAACGTCGCTTGTGGACACGACCCCGCCGGGTGCCGGAAACCGCAAGGATCGTGACACCCGGAGTACGGTCGGCGGCGTGCTGACCGTCGCGATCCTCGCGCTGCCCGACGTGTACCCGCTCGACCTCAGCATCCCGGCGCACGCGCTCGGGACGCAGCCCGGCTACGCCGTCGAGGTCGTGCCGGCCCTCAAGCCCGCAGACATCGTCGTGGTGCCGGGCTACGAGAACCCGGAGACCGCGCCCGCTCCCGAGCACCTCGACGCCCTGCGCGAGGCCCACGCCCGCGGCTCGCGGATCGCCGCGATCTGCACCGGCACGTTCGCCCTCGCGTTCGCCGGGTTGCTGGACGGCCGTGACGCCACCCACGCACTGGCGCTACCTCGAACCGTTGCGCGCGCTGCGACCATCGGTGAACGTGCTCGCGAACCGGCTCTTCGTCGAGGACGGCACCGTGCTCACGTCAGCGGGTGGGGGAGCGGGCATCGACGCGTGCCTGCACCTGATCCGCGCCGACTTCGGGGCGGCCGCCGCGCACGAGGCGGGCCGCGAGGTCGTCGCCTCCCCGGCCCGCGACGGTGCCGAGCCGCAGTACGTCGACGTGCTGAGCCCCGTCCGCGCCGACCTGAGCGAGGTGCGGTCGTGGGCCATGGCGCACCTCGGCGAGGCGATCACCGTCGACCGGCTGGCGGCGCGCGGCAACCTGGGGCGGCGGACGTTCATCCGGCACTTCGAACGGGAGACCGGCCATCCGCCGATGCGCTGGGTGACGCTGCAACGGGTGCTGAGCGCGCGCCGGCTGCTGGAGACCTCGGACTGGCCGGTGGACCGGATCGCCGCCGCCACCGGGTTCGGCACGGGATCGAACTTCCGCGCGATCTTCCGGCGCGAGGTGGGCACGACGCCGACCGGCTACCGCAAGGCGCACCAGGGAACCACGAGCAGGGACCTCACCAGCCGATGACGCCGAACCTCTCCCCGGCCAGGTAGCCCGCGATCCCCGCCGCCGGGTACCCGATCATGTCCTCCGGCAGGTCCCGCAGCCCGAACCACCGCACCTCGTAACACTTCTCCGGCTCCAGGTTCGCGGGCTCGCCGCTCCACCGCAGCACCTCGAAGTACAACCCGAGCCGCGGCTCCACCCCGAACCCGTTGGCGTGCGAGAGGTGCACGTGCCGCAGGTCGGCGGGATCGATCACCACCCCGACCTCCTCCTTCGCCTCCCGCGCGGCGGCCGCGAGCACCGACTCACCGGCGTCGAGCTTGCCGGACGGCAGGTGCCACCGACCGTCGAACTCCGGGTCGGGATCGCGCCGCCGCGACAGCAGCACCGAGCCGTCGCGGACGAGCAGGACGTGGACATCGATCAGGTGACGGTCCGCCATACCGCCCACCGTAAATGATCTGCGAGAGGCCGCGGTTTTGTGACACTGTCGTGCGATGAACGCCTTCGCGACCCCTGAAGACATCGCACACCGCACACAGGCGGCGACGAACGCCGCCGTGGCGGCCGGTCGCGAACTCGGCCTGGAGATCACCGAGGGCAAGGTCCTCTACGAGCTGTTCTCCGTCGTCGTGCACCTCGCACCGGCGCCGGTCGTGGCCCGCGTCCCGACCGTCCTGCCGCACACCACCACGCTGGAAAGCCTGGCCAGGAGGCAACAGCAGGAGCTGGACGTCGCGCAGTGGCTGCACGACCAGGGCACCCCGGTGATCCCGCCGAGCCCGCTCGTCGAACGCAAACCCGTGCAGCGCGACGGTTTCTCCATCACCTTCTGGCCGTTGACCGGCGAGGACAAGTCGAAGGAACCCGACTACGTCAAGAACGCCGAGCTGTCCGCCGACCTGCACAAGGCGCTGCGCACCTACCCCGGCGAGCTCGACTTCCTGGCCTCCGCCGAACCCCGGTTCGTCCGCGAGGGCCTGGAACGCCTGGAAGGCCTCGGCATCGTCAGCCAGGACGACCTCGCCAGGGCCCGCGCCGAGTGGGCGGTGCTGGAGCCACTGGCGAGCGACGAGGCCGAGTTCCGCAAGCGGTTCCCCGGCGTCGACCTGCAGCCGATCCACGGCGACTCGCCGCCCGCGAACATCTTCGCGAGCACCGACGGCCCGTTGTTCTCCGACTTCGAGCTGGTCACGTACGGCCCGGTCGAGTGGGACCTCGCCGGTCTCGGCCTCGAGTACGAGGCCGCCTACAACCGGGGTGCGGCGCGCAACGGCCTGCGCGAGCTCGACAAGGAGGTGCTCAGGTTCGTCAACGCGATCGGCGCGATCCGGGTGATCGCCTACCTGTCGTGCGCGGACCAGCTGCCCGCCATGGTCGACTTCATGCAGCCGTTCATCGACCAGTGGCGGGACACCGAACGGTACGCGCGGTGACCGCGATCTTCACCACGTCTTTCACCGCTCAGCAGGGCACCTCGTAACACCGGCCCCCGCCCCCCATATGTCCAATATGGAGGGCGGGGGCCGGCGTCACGATGCACCCGCCTGAGGGGCGAAACACGCGGCGAAGGTCAGCGCTCACCGCGCTACGCGTGAGCCGCGGCCCGATCACCCAGCCAGGACACGACTTCCTCGGCGGGCAACGGCTCACTGAGGAAGTACCCCTGCACCACGTCGCAGCCCGCCTCGGCCAGCGCCGTCCAGGTGTCCTGGTCCTCCACGCCCTCCGCGACGGCCTGCAGCCCGAAGTTGCGGGCCAGCGCCACCAGGGCGTGCACGATCGCCGAGTCGCCGGCGTCGGTGCACATGTGCGTGACGAACGACCGGTCGAGCTTCATCTCGTGCACCCGCATGCTGCGCAGGTACGAGATCGACGAGTAACCGGTGCCGAAGTCGTCGATCGAGAGCCGCACGCCCAGCTCCGTCAGGCCGCGCAGCACCTCGACCGCGCGGTCCGGGTCCGAGATGATCGCGGACTCGGTGATCTCCAGCGTCAGCAGGCGCGCCGGCAGGCCGTGCCGCTTGATCAGGTCAGCGACGTCGCCGGGGAACTCGGTGTGGTGCAGGCACGCCGCGCCCACGTTCACCGAAACGGGCACCTCCCAGCCCGCGTCCGACCACGAACGGCACTGCCTCAGCGCGGCGTCGATCACGTACCGGGTGAGCGGCTCGATCAGGCCGTTCTCCTCGGCGATCGGGATGAACTCGTCCGGGCGCACCAGGCCGCGCGTCGGGTGCTGCCAGCGGGCCAGCGCCTCGACCCCGCACACCGCGCCCGTGTTCGCCAGCGCCTTCGGCTGGTAGTGCAGGAACAGCTCGCCGCGGTCGATCGCGTGCCGCAGCTCCGTGACGGCCGTCAGGTGCGCGGCACCGCGTTCGTGCAGGCGTGCGTCGTACACGGCCACACCGGACTTCTCGCGCTTCGCCGCGTACATCGCGATGTCCGCGTGCCGCAGCAGCTCGTGGCCGTCACCGGAGTCCGACGGGCACAGCGCCACGCCGACGCTGCCCGCTATCTCCAGCTCCAGGCCCTCCAGCGTCACCGGCATCGCCAGCGCCTGCAGGATCTTCTCCGCGACCATGCTCGCGTTCTCCGCCGAGCCGACGCCGGGCAGCAGCACCGCGAACTCGTCGCCGCCGAGGCGTGCCACCAGGTCCGTGTCGCGCACGGCCCACGACAGTCGGTTCGCCACCTGGCGCAGCAGCAGGTCGCCGGTGTGGTGGCCGAGGGAGTCGTTGACCTCCTTGAACCTGTCCAGGTCCACGATCAGCAACGCCAGCGGCTCGTCCTTCTTGCGCGCCGTGTCGACGGCCAGTTCCATCCGCCGCGCGAGCAACGCCCGGTTCGCGAGGCCCGTCAGGGTGTCGTGGTGCGCCTCGTGCTCGTTCTTCGCGGCCTGGCGCAGGATCATCCGGCGCTGGCCGAGCAGGATCATGCCGAACAACCCGACCAGGGCCGCGTCCAGCACGAACACCACGATCTGCGCGATCCGCAGCTGCGCGTTCTTGGCGTCGGCCGTGCGCAGGTACTCGTTGGTGTCGAGGCGCTGGACCCCGATCGTCGAGGAGATCTGCCGCTTGAGCGACGAGTGCGCGAGCGAGGCCTGGCTCGCCTGCAACGGGTCGGTGCCGGCGACGACCTGGCGCAGCATGTCGGTGCTCTGGTCGTACAGCGTCAGCAGCCTGCCCGCCTGCTGCGCGTCGGACGGCGAGCCGTTGGCGACCAGCCACTCGAGGTCCGGCCGCGCCGAGCCCACGGAGTTCTGCAGCGGCTGGATCGTCTGCTCGGTCCGCGCCAGCTGGATGTCGCTCAACGCGTTGTCGGCGACGTTGATGTGCTCGAGCACGCGGGCCCAGCGCTCGCTGGTCTCGTTGAGCTCACGCACGTGCGCGGTCGTGGCCTGCGCGCTGATGCTGCTCCACAGCGCCAGCCCGGCCAGGACCAGCAGTCCGAACGTCAGCCCCACCGTCGCCACCCGTGCGGTGGCGCGGCCCTCCCAAAAGCTCACCGTGCCTGCTCCAACGGTCGCACCCAGCTCGCCGGATCCTCGACGAAGCTGTCGATCTGAGGCTGGAAGAAATCCTTGCGGGCCTTCTCCGACTCCTGCCGGTGCAGGATCTGCTCCAGGTTCCCGGTGGTGACCGTGAGCCCGGGCGTCTCGATCCAGCCCTGCGGCAGCGGCTCTCCGCTCTTCGCGTGTCGCGCCAGGAGCCAGCCTGCCACAGCTCCCTTGAGGTAGTGCTCCGGCGAGATGGACGCCACCATCGCGCCGTCCCGCACCGCCTGCAACGTTCTCGGGTCGACCCCGAACCCGCCCACCAGCCACCTCGCCGACTTCTCGGTTCTCAACGCGGCGAGGTTCACGCCGTCGCAGTCGCCGGTACCAACGAACGCGAGGGCGTTCGGATTCGCGGCCACGAGACGTTTCCACGCGTCGCGATTCGCGGCGTCGTCACGTTGCGTGTCGAACGGGCCCAGCACCACTACCCCCGGTAGCTTTTCGGTGAATCGACCCCGGATTCCCTCCGCCCGGTCGTCGAACCCGGCGAGTCCCGGCGCGGTGTTTCCCAGCACCACCGTTCCGGTCGCGTCCGAGGGCAATCGGCGCATCAACTCGTCAGCCAGCTTTTCGCCCAGTTCGTAGTCGTCGTTACCGATGTGGAGTTTCACGCCGGAACTCACGGTGAGGCGGGTGTCCACCCCCACCACCGCGACGTGCTGGGAGAGCGCCTCACCGATGGACGGCGCCATCAGCGCGGGCTCGGACGTGGCCACCGCGATTCCGCCTTTGGCCGCCGCCGTCAAATCCCGGAACAACTCGACTTCCTTGTGCCCGTCCTGCCCGCGAGGGCCGGTGACCGTCGCGCTGACGCCGCCGATCCTGCCGACGCCCTCGTGAAAACCGCTGGTCATCTCCTGCGCGAAGGAACCGCCGGTGCGCTTGACGACGAAACCCACGTGCGGCAGCGCCTGGGAACCGCCTGCGCCACCGCAGCCTGCCAGCAGCACCAGACCCAGCACCAGCGCCGCAGCTCGCATGGATGACCTCGGGCTCGTCACGAGATGGATTGATCTCCAGAGCGGCCGAGCCTACCGGAATGCGGACCGCCGCTCCGACCTCAACCGCGGTGCGGTGGACGAGCATTGGAAGGCCTGCCAATGAGTGGGGCAGCGCGTGGTCCGGGTTGGTTCGGCGGTGCGGGTTCGGTTGTCGAATCGCTCGGTCCCGCTGATTCGTCACGAAATCGCATGGTTACGCTTAGGGTCGTGCACCTCCGGCACAACTTCCGCGTCTATCCGTCTCCCGGTCAGCAGATCGAACTGGCCAGGGCGTTCGGATGCGCGCGTGTGGTGTTCAACGACGGACTGAGGCTGCGACAGCAGGCTTATGAGGCAGGCGAGAAGTACGTCTCGGACAGGGAACTGTCCCGCCGCCTGATCACGGAAGCCAAACGCACAGCCCGACGGGCGTGGCTCGGCGACGTGTCGACCGTGGTGTTGCAGCAAGCGCTGGCCGATCTGAACACGGCGTATCGTCACTTCTTCGCCTCGGTCACGGGCAAGCGCAAGGGCGGAGAAGTCGCTCATCCCCGGTTCCGGTCTCGCAAGGACAACCGGCAGTCCATCCGGTTCACGAAGAACTCGTGCTTCAAGATCCTGGACAACGGACACCTGCGGCTGCCGAAGATCGGCGCCCTGGAAGTCCGCTGGTCGCGGCCTCTGCCCTCAGACCCCTCGTCCGTGACGATCGTCAAAGACGCCGCGGGCCGGTACTTCGCCTCGTTCGTCGTCCAGGCGGCGGACGACGAGACCCTGCCCGCGATCGAATCCGAGGTCGGCATCTATCTGGGCCTGATCCACTTCGTGGTGCTGTCGGACGGCGCGAAGGTCGCCGCTCCGAAGTTCCTGCGCCGGTCGGCCCGCAAGCTCAGGCGCCTCCAACAAGCTCTGTCGCGCAAGACGAGAGGCAGCAACCGTCGCAAGAAGGCCGTGGTCAAGGTGGCCCGCGCCCACGCACGGGTGGCTGACACCCGACGGGACTGGCAGCACAAGCTGTCCACGACGATCATCCGCGACAACCAAGCGGTGTACGTCGAGGACCTGTGCGTCGTCGGTCTGAGCCGGACCAGGCTCGCCACATCGGTGCACGACGCCGGGTGGGCGGCGTTCATCGGCATGCTGGAGTACAAGGCGGCTCGGTACGGGCGCACCTTCGGCCGGGTGGGCCGGTTCTTCCCTTCCACCCGGATGTGCTCGGGTTGCGGGCGTGTCAACGAGAGGTTGGCGCTGGACGTCCGGTCGTGGACCTGCTCCTGCGGAGCGGAGCACGACCGTGACGTCAACGCCGCGAAGAACATCAAGGCCGCCGGGCAGGCGGACTTCAACGACCGTGGAGCGTGCGTAAGACCTGCACTCGTGCCGGCAGCGCGCGGTGAAGCGGTAACCCACCCGGACGCCGGCATAGCGCCCGCCGATACCGGCAAGCGCTTTCACGTCGCGGAACCGATCAGGCGGGTTCGTACCCGAGATTCGGGCGCAGCCACTGCTCGACTTCGGCGAGCGGCTTGCCGTACCGGTTCGCGTAGTCCTCGACCTGGTCGCGGCCGAGGCGCCCGACGGTGAAGTACTTCGCCTCCGGGTGCTGGAAGATCAGGCCGCTCACGCTCGCCGCCGGGTTCATCGCAAACGATTCAGTGAGCCCGATCCCGATTTGCCGTTCCGCGTCCAGCAGGTCGAACAGCTCGCGCTTCACGGTGTGGTCGGGGCAGGCCGGGTAGCCGAGCGCCGGGCGGATGCCGCGGAACTTCTCGGCGTGCAGCTCGGCGAGCTCCGGCTGGGCGTCCGGCTCGAACCAGTCGCGCCGCGCGCGCAGGTGGATCCACTCGGCGAACGCCTCGGCCAGCCGGTCTGCCAGCGCCTTCACCATGATGGCGCGGTAGTCGTCGTTCTGGGCCTCGTACTTCGCGGCCAGCTTCTCCGCGCCGAGGATCGTCACCGCGAACCCGCCGATGTGGTCGCCCTCCGGGGCCACGTAGTCGGAGAGGCACCGGTTCGGGCGCGACAACGGCTTCTGCGTCTGCTGGCGCAGCATCGGGATTCGCACGCCGTTGTCGAGCAGGATGTCGTCGCCGTCGGAATGCGCGGGCCAGTAGCCGTACACGCCCTTCGCCTCGAACAGCTCACCCGCGATGATTTCGTCCAGCAACGCCGTCGCGTCGTCGAACAGTTCGCGCGCGACCGGGTTTTCCAGGATCGCGGGGAACTTGCCCTTGACCTCCCAGGCGAGGAACAGGAACGTCCAGTCGATGAACTCGCGCAGTTCGGTGAGCGTCGGCGTCATCACGCGGGTTCCGGTGAATTCCGGGGTCGGCGTTTCCGAGAAGTCCACCTTCTCCGAGTTCGCGCGCGCGTCTTCTAGCTTGAGCAGCGGAACCGATTTGCGGTTCTCGTGCTGTTCGCGCAACCGGGCCTGTTCGGCGCGGTTCGAGAGGTTCAGGTCGTGCGCGCGCTTGTCGTCCAGCAGGTCGGAGACGACGCCGACGACCCGGGACGCGTCCAGCACGTGGATGACCGGCTCGTCGTAGACCGGGGCGATCTTCACGGCGTTGTGCTGCTTCGAGGTCGTCGCGCCGCCGATCAGCAGCGGCACCTTCATGCCGCGCCGCTGCATCTCCTCGGCGACCGACACCATCTCGTCCAGCGACGGCGTGATCAGCCCGGACAGGCCGATGACGTCGGCGTGCTCCTTGATGGCCGTGTCGAGGATCTTCGCGGCGGGCACCATCACGCCGAGGTCGATCACCTCGTAGTTGTTGCAGCCCAGCACCACGCCGACGATGTTCTTGCCGATGTCGTGGACGTCGCCCTTGACCGTGGCGAGCACGACCTTGCCGTTGCCGCCGGCGGTCGCCTTCGGTTCGGCGTCCATGAACGGCTCCAGGTACGCGACCGCGCGCTTCATCACGCGGGCGCTCTTCACGACCTGGGGCAGGAACATCTTGCCGGCGCCGAACAGGTCGCCGACGACCTTCATGCCGTCCATCAGCGGGCCCTCGATGACGTCGAGGGGCCTCGGCAGCGCCTGGCGGGCCTCCTCGGTGTCGTCCTCGATGAAGTCGACGACGCCGTGCAGGATCGCGTGCTCCAGGCGCTTGGCGACCGGGGCCTCGCGCCACGACAGGTCGACCACGCGCTTCTGGCCGGGGCCCTTGACGGTCTCGGCGTGCGTGACGAGCCGGTCCGTCGCGTCGTCGCGGCGGTCGAAGATGACGTCCTCGACCAGTTCGAGCAGGTCGGCCTTGATGTCCTGGTAGACGACGAGCTGGCCCGCGTTGACGATGCCCATGTCGAGGCCGGCCTTGACGGCGTGGAACAGGAACGCCGAGTGCATGGCCTCGCGGACCACGTCGTTGCCACGGAAGGAGAACGACAGGTTCGAGATGCCGCCGCTGATGCGGACCCCGGGACATCGCTCCTTGATCCGCGGCAGGGCGTCGATGAACGCCTTGGCGTAGCCGTTGTGCTCCTCGATGCCCGTCGCGACCGCCAGCACGTTCGGGTCGAAGATGATGTCCTCGGCCGGGAAGCCGACCTTCTGCGTGAGCAGGTCGTACGCCCGCGCGCAGATCTCGACCTTGCGGTCGGTCGTGTCGGCCTGGCCCGTCTCGTCGAACGCCATCACGACGACACCGGCGCCGTAGTCGCGGATCGTGCGGGCCTGCCGCAGGAACGGCTCCTCGCCCTCCTTGAGGCTGATCGAGTTGACCACGCCCTTGCCCTGCACGCAGCGCAGCCCGGCCTCCAGCACGGACCAGCGGGAGCTGTCGATCATCACCGGGATGCGGGCGATCTCCGGCTCGGTGGCGATGAGGTTGAGGAACGTCGTCATCGCCTGCTCGCCGTCGAGCAGGTCGGCGTCCATGTTGACGTCGAGCAGGTTCGCGCCGCCGCGCACCTGGTCCAGCGCCACGGTGAGGGCGGCGTTGTGGTCGTCGCCCTCGATCAGCCTGCGGAACTTGGCGGAGCCCGTGACGTTGGTGCGCTCGCCGATCATCACGAACCCGGTGTCGGGGCCGATCTCGAACGTCTCCAGGCCGCTGTACCGGGTGGTGTGGCGTCCGTCGGGCACCGAGCGGCTGGTCTCGTCCTTGACGGCCTCGGCGATGGCCTTGATGTGCGCGGGGGAGGTGCCGCAGCAGCCGCCGACGACGTTGACGATGCCGTTGCCCGCGAAGTCCTTCAGCAGGGCCGCGGTCTCGTCCGGCGTCTGGTCGTAGCCGCCGAACGCGTTGGGCAGCCCGGCGTTCGGGTGACAGGCGACGTAGGTGTCCGCGAGCCGCGCGAGGTCCGTGACGTGCGGCCGCATCTCCTCGGCGCCCAGCGAGCAGTTCACGCCGACGACCAGCGGCTTCGCGTGCGCGATCGAGTCCCAGAACGCCTCGACGGTCTGGCCGGACAGCGTGCGGCCGGACAGGTCGACGATCGTGACCGAGATCCACAGCGGCAGCTCGGGCGCCACCTCGCGGGCGGCGGCGATGGCGGCCTTGCAGTTGAGCGTGTCGAAGATCGTCTCGATCAGCAGCAGGTCGACGCCACCCTCGCGGAGCGCGTCGATCTGCTCGACGTAGGTGGCCTTCACCTGCTCGAACGTGACGGCCCGGTACGCGGGGTCCTCGACCTTGGGGGACAGGCTGAGCGTGACGTTGAGCGGTCCGACCGACCCGGCCACGAACCTGCCGCCGAACTCGTCCGCGGCCTGCCGGGCGAGCCTGGCGCCGGCGATGTTCATCTCGCGGACCTTGTGCTCCAGCCCGTAGTCGGCCTGGCCGATCGAGGTGGCGGTGAACGTGTTGGTGGTCGTGATGTCCGCGCCGGCCCGCAGGTACTGCCGATGGACGTCCAGCACCAGGTCGGGGCGGGTGAGGTTCAGCAGGTCCGGGTCACCCGCGACGTCGGGGACGTGGTCGGCGTACTCGGTGCCGTAGTAGTCACCCGGCGCGAGCTTGGCCTGCTGGAACATGGTGCCCCAGGCACCGTCCAGCACGGCGATCCGCTGGTCCAGCAAGGACTTGAGTCCACTCACGCGCGCTCCCGAAAAGTCCGGAAGCGCCCTTGTTCGTGGTGGAACGAATCCGAGCGTGGCAGGCTTGCTGGCCCGTTGCAGCGCTTCTCGGTTTCAACCGCAAGGCTACCAATCTGGACCAAACGTCAGGAAACCGTCTCACTCCATAGGATGGTCGTCGTGACCGGAAAACGCGCGTTGGTGCTGGGTGGCGGTGGTGTCACCGGGATCGCCTGGGAGACCGGGATTCTGCACGGACTGGCCTCCCAGGGGGTCGACCTGTCCTCGGCCGATCTGTTCGTGGGGACCTCGGCGGGGTCCGTGGTGGCCACCGAACTGGCCGGGGGCGGGGTGCTGGCCGACCTGTACGCCGGTCAGCTGTTGCCGCCGGACGGGGAGATCCCGGCTCGGTTGACGTCCTGGATGGTGGTGCGGTACGCGCTTTCCTACGTCCTGCCGGGGACTTCGGCCCAGAAGAGGGCTCGGCTGGGGCGGGCCGCCTTGAAGGCCCGGACGCCGTCCGAGGAGTCCCGGCTCGCGGTGTTCGACTCTCGTCTGTCCATTAAGGACTGGCCGTCGCGTGCGCTCAAGGTCACGGCCGTGGACGCGGTCAGCGGGGAGTTCGTGGCGTTCGACCGGGACAGCGGGGTGCCGCTGGTGAAGGCCGTCGCGTCCAGTTGTGCCGTGCCGCTGGTCTGGCCGCCGGTCAGCGTCAACGGGAGCAGGTACATGGACGGCGGGATGCGGTCTGTGGCCAACGTCGACCTCGCCAAGGGGTACGAGCGGGTCGTGGTCGTGGCGCCGCTGACCCGGGCCGCCAGTGCCGCGGCTTCGCCTGGTGCTCAGGCCGCGAAGCTCGGGGTGCCGTCGATCGTGGTCAGTCCGGATCGGGCCGCGCTGGCCGCCATCGGGTCGAACCTGCTGGACCCCGCCCGGCGGCGGCCTGCTGCCGAGGCCGGGTACGCGCAGGCCGGGACCGTGGTCGAGGCGGTGCGCGAGGTCTGGGGCTGACCGGCCCCCGGTGCCGGAACGTCCGGAACTCGTCCCGGTCCCGATTTGTCCTGGACAAGTGGTTGGTACCTCTTGTCCGTTGGTGACCTGCCGCCTAATCTGCGCCCGTCTGCGATCAGGCAGCTTTGTTACCCAATGGGCTAGAGGTGGTTGTGAGCAGCAGATTGATGGTGGGAGCGCTGGCATTGGTGCTCCTGGCGGCAGGGACGACCAGCGCTTCGGCGGCGGATCCCCTGGTCTCCCGCGGCAAGGCGGTCACGGCGTCGTCGGTGGAGGCGTCCGGGTACGAGCCGGACAAGGCCGTGGACGGCGACGCCGGTACGCGGTGGGCCTCGGCGCTCGGCACCGCCCAGGAGTGGGTCCGGGTCGACCTCGGCTCGGCGCACTCGGTCAGTCGCGTGCGGCTGAGCTGGGAGGCGGCGTTCGCCAGGGCGTACCGGGTGCAGACCTCCGCTGACGGTGGCGCGTGGAACGACGTGTTCACCACCAGCACCGGGGACGGTGGCGTCGACGACCTGACCGTGTCCGGCAGCGGCCGGTACGTGCGGGTGCTGGGTACCGCTCGCGGTACGGAGTGGGGCTACTCGCTCTGGGAGTTCGAGGTCTACGGCGTCGGGGACGGCACACCGCCGCCCACCGGGGTCGCGGTGCCGTTCGGCAGCCGGCAGCAGCCGTACGCGGCCGGGATGCTGAGGCCGTCCGGCAGCACGTCCACTGTGGACGCTCAGGTGGTGGACCACTACCAGCGCTGGAAGAACGCCTTCGTCCGGCAGAACTGCGGCAACGGTTGGTACCAGGTGATCTCGCCCGATGCCGACCATCCGTACGTGGCCGAGGCGCAGGGGTACGGCATGGTCGTGGTCGCGACCATGGCCGGGGCCGACCCGGACGCCAGGAAGATCTTCGACGGGCTGGTCAAGTGGAAGATCGACCACCCGTCCTCGATCAACCGGGACCTGCTGGCCGCGGAGCAGGACGTGAACTGCCGCAGCGTCAACGGCGGTGACGGTGCCACCGACGGCGACATGGACGTGGCCTACGGGCTGCTGCTCGCCGATCGGCAGTGGGGTTCCGCCGGGACCTACAACTACAAGCAGCTGGCGGTCCGGCACATCAACGCCATCAAGGCGAGCGAGGTGAACCCGCAGACCAACCTGCTGAAGCTGGGGGACTGGTCGAGCGCGGGGGACCAGTACTACTACCTGTCGCGGTCCTCGGACTGGATGGTCGACCACTTCCGGGCGTTCCGGAAGGCGACCGGGGACGGGGCGTGGGACACGATTCGCGGCGCGCACCAGAACGTGATCGCGCAGCTCCAGCAGAACTACGCGCCGGGGACGGGGTTGTTGCCGGACTTCGTGGAGAACACGAACTCCTCGCCGCGGCCGCCTGCCGGGCAGGTGCTGGAGAGCGTCAACGACGGCAGGTACTACTGGAACGCCTGCCGCGTGCCGTGGCGCATCGGCGCGGACGCGGTGACCAGCGGGGACCCGCAGTCGCTGGCGGCGGCCCGCAAGCTCAACACGTGGGTCAAGGCCAAGACCGGCGGTAACCCGAACAACATCGCGATGGGATACCAGCTCAACGGCACGCAGATCTCCGGTGGCAGTGCCGCCGCGTTCTTCGCGCCGTTCGCGGTGGTCGCGGCGACCGACTCGGGCAGCCAGGCGTGGCTGGACGCGTTGTGGAACAAGATGGTGCAGACGCCGGTCGACGGCGGCAGCTACTTCTCCGCGAGCATCCAGCTGCAGGTGATGATCACGGTCACCGGCAACCACTGGGTGCCGTGACCTGACGGCCGGCGGGGCTGTTCCGGGTCTCGCCGGCCGTGCTGTCCGAACGCGCAACACTGGGCCGTACCTCTTGTGAGCTGCGCAGACGCCTGCCTACCGTCCCCTCCACTCGCATTGGCAGTTTTGTTAACCAATTGCTGGAGGCGGTCGTGGGCGGCAGAAAGACGGCATTCGGGGCGGCCGGGCTCGTGCTCGGCCTCCTCGTCGCCGGAACAACCATCGCGTCGGCGGCGGATCCGCTGGTCTCGCGCGGCAAGGCCGTCACGGCCTCGTCCGTCGAGGGCAGCGGGTTCGAGGCGGGCAAGGCGGTCGACGGCAGCGCGTCGACCCGCTGGGCCTCGGTCGAAGGGCACGACCCCGAGTGGCTGCGGGTCGACCTCGGCTCGGCGCACTCCATCAGTCGCGTCAAGCTGAGCTGGGAGGCCGCGTACGCGAGGTCGTACCGGGTCCAGACCTCGGCCGACGGCTCGGCGTGGACCGACGTGTTCACCACGAGCAGCGGTGACGGCGGCACCGACGACCTGACGCTGTCCGGCTCGGGGCGCTACGTCCGGGTCTACGGAACGGCGCGCGGCACCGCGTACGGCTACTCGCTGTGGGAGTTCGAGGTCTACGGCGTCGCCGGAGGCACCCCGCCGCCGACGACGACCACCACGACCACCACCACACCGCCTCCGAACGGACTGGGTTATCCGTTCGGCAGCAGGAAGTCCCCGTACGCGGCGGGCACGCTCCGCCCGTCCGGCAGCACGTCCACTCTGGACGCCGAGGTCGTCGACTACTACCAGAAGTGGAAGGCCGCGTTCGTCAAGCAGAACTGCGGCAACGGCTGGTACCAGGTCATCTCGCCGGACGCGAAGTTCCCTTACGTGGCCGAGGCGCAGGGCTACGGCATGGTGATCACCGCGCAGATGGCGGGCGCCGACCCGGACGCGAAGAAGATCTTCGACGGCCTGCTCAAGTACAAGCTCGCGCACCCGTCGGTGAACAACCCCGACCTGCTGGCGTCCGAACAGGACACCGCGTGCCGGAGCGTCAACGGCAGCGACAGCGCCACCGACGGCGACATGGACACCGCGTACGGACTGCTGCTCGCCGACAGGCAGTGGGGCAGCACCGGCACGTACAACTACAGGCAGATCGCGGTCAAGAACATCAACGCGATCAAGAAGAGCCTCGTCAATCCCACCACGAACCTGCTGCTGATGGGCGACTGGTCCGGCCCCGGCGACAGCAGGAAGTACTACGGGTCGAGGTCGTCGGACTGGATGCCGGACCACTTCCGCGCGTTCCGCACCGCCACCGGCGACGGCGCCTGGGACACCATCCGCACCAAGCACCAGGACCTGATCGCCCAGCTCCAGTCGAAGTACGCGCCGAGCACCGGCCTGCTGCCGGACTTCGTGCAGGACACCAACAGCACGCCCAAGCCCGCCGTCGGCAAGGTGCTCGAAGAGGACGAGTACGACGGCAAGTACTGGTACAACGCGTGCCGCGACCCGTGGCGCATCGGCGCGGACGCCGCCCTCACCGGCGACGCGAAGTCGCTGGCGGCCGCGCGCAAGATGAACTCCTGGATCAGGAGCAAGACCGGCGGCGACCCGAACAAGATCGGCGTCGGCTACCAGCTGAACGGCACGCAGGTCCAGAGCGGCACCGACGCGGCGTTCGTCGCGCCGTTCGCCGTCGCCGCCACGACCGACGCGGGCAGCCAGGCCTGGCTCGACGCGTTGTGGACCAAGATGCTGGCCACGCCGATCTCGACCGACACGTACTTCGGCGCGAGCATCCAGCTGCAGGTGATGATCACGGTGTCCGGAAACCACTGGATCCCGTAGCCGCCAGAGGATCAAATGGTGCGATGGGGACAGCAAGAGCTCGTCGCATCGCCCAGCGGATCCACCGGGGGCAGCTCCAGTACACCGGGGAGCTGCTCCTGGACCGGCTGGAACGGGTCGCGCGCGCCGTCGAGGAACGTGGTGGCGGCTGGGCGGCGACCCAGGCCGCGTGGCTGCACGAGGCCCCCCGGACCGGGGCCGACCTGCTGCACGAGGGCGTGCCGCTGAGGGTCGTGCAGGTGGTGGACGCGCTCCAGACGGTACGTGGCTGGTCGAAGCCCGCGTCCGCCCGTGTGCGGCGCGACGAGGAACTGGTGCGCGACGCGCTGGAGGCCGACGGGCTTCGCGGTCGGCAGAAGACCCCGCAGCGGCCTGCCGAGCCGCTGGACGTGCGGAGGCTGCCGAAACTCCTCGCCGACTACCGCGCGGAAGCCGATCCGGACGTGCGCGGGGAGATCTACGGGCTGCTCTGCCTGCCGACCGGCCTCGACACCCCGGAGGTCGCCGCGCTCGCCGAGCGGTGGTGGGACTCGGAGGACGACTGGGAGGCGGCCGTCGCGGTGCTGGCCGCCCGCGGTGCCGGGTTGCTGGACCGCGAACGGGTGCTGGTCAAGGCGGCCACCGGCGAACCCCACGCGGCGAGGCTGGCGCTCGACCACCTGGCCGGGGAGGGCACCCCGGAGGAGATCGAGGTGCTGGGGTCGATCGTGCGCAGGCCCGAGGTGCGGTGGCGCTGGGTCCGCTGCCAGGCGGTGGCGAGGCTCACCGAGATCGGCGGTGAGGCGGCGGAGGCCGCGTTGCGGGACCAGGTGCTCACCCCGATGGACCCGCCGTGGCGCACCGACCGGTCCTGGTTGCACCGCAACGCCGCGGCCGTGACGCCCCGGATGATCGAGGTGTTGTCCGATCCCGAGTGGCAGCACGAGGCCTCGTTCGCGCTGGGCGAGCTGCGGGCCGCGGAGGCCGTGGGCGCGTTGTGCGCGAGCGCGCGGACCGCGGAGACGCCGGTGCAGCAGATCCAGGCGCTGGGGCGGATCGGCTCCCCGGAGGCGGGGCCGGCCCTGGCGGACCTGGCGGTCGCGCACGCCGAACCGCGGGTGCGGGAGGAGGCGTTGCTGGCGCTCGGCAGAACCGGCGGGGCGGACGTCGTCGCCGTGGCGATGGCGGCGTGCGACGACCCGAGCGTGCGGGTGCGGAACCGCGCCGCCCGCGTGCTCGCGCGGCACGCCGACGAGCGGGCGGTGACCACGCTGATCCGCCTGTGCGACACCGGGAACGCGGCGGTGGCGGCGGCCGCGCTGGCCCGCCTCGGCGACCCCAGGGCGGTGCCGACGTTGTGGCACCTGTTCCTCCACCACCACGAGAAGGCCGCGCGGCACGCCGCCGGCCGGGGCCTGGCTCGCATCGAGGGACCTCAGCTGTGGTCCTACGGCAACGATCCCCGCGTCCGGCGCGCGTACATGTGGTTGCTCGGGCACAAGCCGGAGTGGCACCTCAGGTCCCTGCTCGACGGGACCAGGGACGGCGACGCGATGGTGCGCACCCGTGCCGTGCAGGCGCTCGGCCGGCGGCGCGACCCCGAGGGCGCGATGCACCTCCGCCTGGCGCTGGCCGATCCGGACCCGAGGGTCTCCTCCGCCGCGAAGGCCGCGCTGGAACTTCTCGGAGACACCGCTTGACCTTGACCCTGGGTCAAGGTTCGAGGGTATGGGCATGGACAACGACTTCATCGCCCAGACCGCCGCCCGCTTCGCCATCCCCGGCGCCGCCGTCGGTGTCTTCCACGACGGCCGCGCGCACTACCTCACCCACGGCGTGACCAGCGTCGAGAACCCGTTGCCGGTCACGGAGGACACGCTCTTCCTGCTCGGCTCGGTCACCAAGACCTACACCGCCACCGCGATCATGCGGCTGGTCGCGCAGGGCCGGGTCGAGCTGGACGCTCCGGTGCGTCGGTACGTGCCGGAGTTGAAGCTGCTCGACGACCGCGAGTTCACCGTCCGCCAGTTGCTGAACCACACGTCCGGCCTCGACTGGGGCACGCTCGTCGACACCGGCGAGGGCGACGACGCGTTGCGCCGGCACGTCGGCGAGCTCGCCACGCTCACGCTCATCGGCGAGGTGGGGGAGCGGCCGTCCTACAGCCAGTCCGGCTTCAACCTGGCCGGGCGGATCATCGAGAACGTCACCGGGCAGACCTACGAGCAGGCGATGGCGTCGTTGCTGCTGGAGCCGCTCGGGCTCGGCGGCACGCACTTCGACCGGGACGCGGTGATGACCCGCCGGTTCGCCGTCGGGCACGAGAAGGGCGAGGTCGCGCGGCCGTGGCGGCACTGGCGCGCCAACAACCCCGGTGGTGGCATCGCGGCCTCGGTCGCGGATCTGCTGGCCTGGGCGCGGTTCCACCTCGGTGACGGTGACGGGATCGATCTCGCGGCGATGCGCGTGCCCACGGCGGTGCTGCGCGGCAGCAACCTCGGCGACGCGATCGGGGTCGGCTGGTTCCTGCGCGAGATCGACGGCGTGCAGGCGATCGGGCACGGCGGCTCGTCCAACGGGCAGTTCGCCGAACTGCTGATCGTGCCCTCACGAGGGTTCGCGGTGGTGTCGGTCGCGAACCAGGGCCCCGACGGCATCCCGTTCAACCAGGCCGTGGTGCGGCAGGCGCTGCAGGACCACGCCGGGTTGCTGGACCGCGACCCCGAGCCGTTGCCGTACGACGCGGGGAAGGCGGCTGAAGTCGTTGGCGGGTATGACAACGACGCGATGGTTATGTCCATTCAGGACGAAGGCGGGCTGGTGCTGGAGGTGCTGATCCGGCCGGAGATCCGGGCGTCCGCCGAGATGGAGCTGCCGGCCGACCACGCGCCGTTCCCGATGGGACTGCTGCCGCGCGACGAGTACGTGATCACCGGCGGAGCGTTCAGCGGGCAGCGCGGGTTCTTCACCCGCGACGCGGACGGCGTGATCGTCGGCGTCGATCTCGCCGGACGCATGTTCGGCCGGGTGCGATGATGCCGCGGTGATCACGATCGGCCAGCTGGCCCGGTACGCGGGCGTGACGATCAAGGCGGTGCGGCACTACCACAAGGTGGGGCTGCTGCCGGAACCCGAGCGCGACCACTCCGGCTACCGGCGCTACTCCGCCCAGGACGCGGTCGACCTGGTCAAGATCCGCACGCTCGCCGAGGCCGGCGTGCCGCTCGCCCGCGTCAAGGAACTGCTGGTCGCCGACTCCGACGAGTTCGCGGCGGCGATCAGCGAGATCGACGAGGCGTTGCGCCGCCGTGAGGAGGAGATCCGGCAGGCACGCGCACGGGTCGTGCGGCTCGAGGCGGGAGACGCGCTGGTCGTGGACCCGAAGGCCGTCGCGCTGCTGGACCTGTTGCGGGAGCTGGGGGTCAGCGACCGCGGCCTGCGGATGGAACGCGAGGTCTGGGTGCTGATGCAGGCCGTCGCACCGGACGAGGCGGCGATCTGGCTCGACGACAAGCTGGAGTCGCTGGCGGACCCCGAGTTCCAGCGGATCTACCTGGCCTACGACGAGGCGTTCGGGTTCGCGCCGGACGACCCGCGGCTGCCCGCGCTGGCGAGGCGGGCGGCCGCGTGGCTCGCGGACAGGCCGGAGATGCCGGTGGCGGACCCGGAGATCACGGCGCTGGCGATGGCCGCCGCCGGCGCCTCCTCGCCTGCCTGGGACGCGCTCAGTAGAGCGTCCGCATGAACGCCGGGCCGCCCTGCTCGTCGTTGCGGCCCTTCTCCACGAACGCGATGTTGTGGTGGAACGAGATGCCGCTGATGTTGCGTTCCAGGTAGGAGCCCTGACCGCCGGGGTCGCGCACCTCCGCCTGGTTCAGGCCGTCCACAAAGGACTTCAGCAGGCCCATCGACGTGCCAGCGGGCGCGTCCGGGTGCCCGCCCCAGCTCGGCCAGTACGCGGTCTGCAGGTCCTCCACGACGTAGAGGCCACCGGCCCGGACGTGCGGGAACAGCGCGTGGAACGACGTGCGCACGTGATCGTTGAAGTGGCTGCCGTCGTCGATCACCACGTCGAACGGCCCGAGCTCGCGGCCCAGCCGGTCGAGGAACCCCGCGTCGGACTGGTCGCCCTGGATCGCCGTGATCCGCGGGCCGGTGACGGTCTTGGGCACGATGTCGAGGCCGTGGATCAGGCCGCGCCGGAAGTACCGCTGCCACATCCGCAGCGACCCGCCGCCGCTGTCGGGGGACTCCCAGCCGCCGATGCCGATCTCCAGCACCTTCACCGGTTCGTCGCGCAGGCGCGCGAAGTGCCGTTCGTAGTGCTGCGTGTACCAGTGCAGGTCGCCCCACTTGTCCGACCCGAACTCCACGGCCAGCTCACCGAGGTCGCGCCGGCCGGGCCGCAGCGCGGACAGCAGCTGCTGCACGGCGTCCGCGAGGCCCTTGCGGCGGTGGAACCAGCCCGCGACACCGCGCTCGTCCAGCTCGGGGTCGGGCGTGCGGACGGCGAGGCTCGGCCACGGCCGTTCGCCGGTGCCGTAGAGGCCGCGCACGGCGTCGGCGAGGTCGAGCGAGACCGTCACGTCGGAGTCGGTGCGCAGGTGGGAGGTGGTGCGGCCGGCGAAGGTGAGGTCGAGCCGGACGTCGTGCTCCCCGATCTCGGCCAGCAGCGCGTCCGTCACGGCGTCGGGGGTGAGCCGGCTGATCGTGTCGTCCAGCAGGTCACGGCCCGCGGTGACGGCCTGGAGCAGCGGAGCGAGAACCGTCCACCGTGCGACCACGAAGTCCCCCTTGTGCGGCTTGAGTCTGGCTTGAGCGTGACCGTTTTACGATCAAATCTATGGGGATCCGACGTGTTTCTTGCATGATCTTGGCTGTAGTTCTGGTCGTGTCCGGCGCGGGACCGGCGCAGGCGGGAGAGCGGCAGTTGTTGTACTACAACCACGCGTGGGGAACGTACGACCGCGCCACCGCGGACGCGGTGGAGCACTCGGCGTACCTCAAGGAGTTCGCGGACTTCGAGGTGCGCACCACGACAGGCGCGGACGGCCGGTCGTGGACAGGCCGCTACCTGCGGGGCCACCTGAGCTACATGGAGGTCTTCGGACCCGGTGACGTGCCCGGCAAGGACGGCGAGCCGGGAGGGGCGGGGCTCGCGCTGTCGACGGACCACGACGGGGACATCGAGAAGCTCCAGGCGAAGCTGACGGCGGCGGGGTCGAACCCGATCGAGTTCACCCAGACCCGCGACTTCGGCGACGGCGTGCACGTGCCGTGGTTCGACGCGTTGTTCCTGCACGAGACCTACGAGCGGTTCGGCACGTGGGCGATGGAGTACCGCGACGAGTACCTGGAGGACCCGCGCGCCGAGGTGGGCCCGCCGAGGTTCCCCGGCGACGTCAGCAGGGAGCGCTACCTGCCGGACACCTACAAGCGGAAGCTGATGCGCGACATCACGCTCATGCAGTTCGACGTCACCGCGTCCGACCTGAGGGACACCATGCCGTTCCTGCGGGTCGGCGGCTTCTCGGTGCGGACGGACGGCGACTCGGTCGTGGCGTCGCGCGGAGGTACGACCCTGCGGTTCGAGGCGGTGCCCTCGACGCGGACCGGGCTGAAGCGCGTCGAGTTCGAGCTCAACCGCCCGGTGGCGCGGCACGTCGAGCAGCTGGGCACGTCGACGCTGGTCGTGGGGCCGGGCAAGCGCGCGGTGTGGACGTTCTGACACCCTTGGTCCCAACGGACCAACGATCGGGGTGTCGGGGTGCTCGTCGGGCGGGAGCGGGAACGGGAACGGCTGGCCGCGCTGGCACGCTCCGGCGGGTCGTTGCTGATCGCCGGAGAGCCGGGCGTGGGCAAGTCGGCGTTGCTGGCCACGCTCGACGGTCACCTGGTCACCGGCGTGGAGGCCGAGCAGGACCTGCCCTACGCGGGCCTGCACCAGGTGCTGCACCCGTTCCTCGACCTGTCCGCGGTGCCCGGTGTGCGGCGCGCGGCGCTGGAGGTCGTGTTCGGACTGTCAGACGGTCCGGTGCCGCCGTTGCAGCTGGTCGGGCTCGCGGCTCTGGACGTGCTGTCGGCCTCCCGCTGCGTGGTGCTGGTCGACGACGCGCAGTGGCTGGACCAGGCGAGCCAGGACGTGCTCGGGTTCGTGGCACGCCGCCTGACCGGTTCGGCGCTCGTCGTGGTGGCGCGGGAGCCGGTGTTCGCGGGAGTGCCGACGCTGTCGCTGCAACCGCTCTCACCGGATGACGCTCGTTCCTTGCTGGCCGAGGTCGCTCCTGCGCTGAGTGCTGAACGCCGATCCGTCGTGCTCGCGCTGGCGGCGGGCAATCCGTTGGCGCTCAGCGAACTTCCGCTCGGCGGTGACTCGCTGGAGGAGGCGTTCGCGGCGCGGTGTGCGGCGCTGCCCGCCGAGTCGCGCTCGTCGTTGCTGTCTTTGGCTTTGGGCGGGCCGGTCCGTCCTGAGCTCGGCGCCGCCGTCGAGGCTCGGCTGGTGTCGCGGGACGGCGCGTTCCGGCACCCGTTGATCAGGTCGGCGGTCGTGCGCTGTGCCGGGGCCGACGAGGTGCGCGACACCCACCGGCGGCTGGCTTTCGCCGCCGTGCAACCGGATCAGCGCGCGTGGCACCTGGCCGAGGCCGCTTCGGGCGCCGACGAGAACGTGGCGTGCCTGCTGGAGAAGACCGCGGACCGGGCGTTGGCGCGCGGCGGGGCGGTGGCGGCCGTGCGGGCTCTGGAACGGGCCGCCGGGTTGGGGGATCCGGCCGCGGTGGTGCGCCGTTCGTTGCGCGCGGCCGAACTCGCCGCCGAGGCGGGGCGCCGTGACGACGTCGACCGCATCCTGACCTCGTTGCGCGGCCTGGACCTGACGGCTCGGGAGCGCGCGCTCGTGACGTGGCTGCCCACGGCGTTCGACGACGGCGTGGGCGTGGCGGGCCCGGCCGAACTGGTGGGGCTCGCCGAGTCTGTCGCGGCCGACGACGTCGAACTGGGCCTGCGGATCTTCTGGAGCGTCGCGATGCGCTGCTTCTGGGTGGAACCGGGCCAGGCCGTCCGCGAACGCATCGCCGCCATCGCCCGCCGCCTGCCGATCGACCCGCACGACCCGCGCATGCTGGCGATGGCCGCCTACGTGTGCCCGGTGCAGCAAGGTGACGCGGTGGTGGCGGGCCTGCGCGAGGTGACCGGCGCGGGCGCCTCCGCTGCCGGTGTGGGCGCTCGTGCCGCCGATGCGGGCGCTCCCGCCGCTCGTGCGGACGCTCCCGCTGCCGGTGTGGGCGTCCCTGCCGCCCGTGTGGACGTTCCTGCCGCCGGTGTGAGCGCTCCCGCCGCTCGTGCAGATGCTCCCGCTGCCGGTGTGGGCGTCCCTGCCGCCCGTGTGGACGTTCCTGCCGCCGGTGTGAGCGCTCCCGCCGCCCGTGTGGACGCCTCCGCCGCTGGTGCGGACGCTCCCGCCGCAGGTGTGGGCGACCCCGCCGCTGGTGTAGGCGACCCCGCCGTCGGCGCGACCTGCCCACCGACCGACGACCCGGCGACTCTCCGCCTGCTCGGCAGCGCCGCGCTGCAGGTGGGCGCGTTCGCCGACTCCGTGCGTCTCTCGCACGCCGCCGGACTCGGCTTCCGGGCCCAGGGCCAGTACGGACTCCTCGCCCGCGCGCTGGCCGTCGAGGCCTGGAGCCGCACCCGCCTCGGCGACCTCGCCGAACCGCTGGCCCGCGAGGCCGCTCTGCTCGCCGAGGAGACCAGCCAGCCGTACATGCGCGGTCTGGCCCTCGCGGTGCAGGCCGAGATCGCCGCCCTCCGAGGCTGCTACGAACGGTGCGCCTCGCTGTGCGCCGAGGCCGAACGCATCGGCCTCGC
This sequence comes from Lentzea sp. CA-135723, assembly GCF_050936595.1. Classification (NCBI taxonomy): domain Bacteria; kingdom Bacillati; phylum Actinomycetota; class Actinomycetes; order Pseudonocardiales; family Pseudonocardiaceae; genus Lentzea; species Lentzea sp. CA-135723. The sequence goes on from NZ_JBNJMK010000002.1 coordinate 1,631,706, forward strand.
CGCGGGCGCCCGCCCGGTCCTCGCCACGGTCCAACTCGCCCGCGGCCTTGCCGCCCTGGGCGAGGGCCGCTACGCCGACGCCTACGCCGCGATCCTCCGCGTCCACGACCCGGCCGACCCCGCGTACCAGCTGGCGCTGCGCCGGTACGTGCTGCCCGAACTCGCCGAGGCCGCCACCCGCAGCGGCAACGCCGACGAGGCCCGCAAGATCGTCGAGGAGCTCGACACCGCCACCACCTCACCGGCGTTGGCGTCGGGCCTGCGGTACGCGCGGGCGCTCCTGGCACCGGAACCCGAGGAGTCGTTCGAGGCGGCCTTGGACGCCGAGAGCTCGCCGTGGGACCGCGCCCGCGTGCGGCTGGCGTTCGGGGCGTGGCTGCGCAGGCAACGGCGAGCGGCGCAGGCCCGTCCGCACCTGAAAGCGGCGGCGGAGGCGTTCGAGGCGTTCGGCACGACGGACTGGGCGGAGCGGGCACGGGAGGAGCTGCGGGCGTCGGGCGAGTCGCGGGGCGTCTCGGGCGACCTGACCGAGCACGAGCTGACGATCGCGCGGCTGGCGGCGGACGGGCTGACCAACAAGGAGATCGGCGAACGCCTGCACCTCTCGCACCGCACGGTCAGCACGCACCTGCACCGCATCTTCCCGAAGCTCGGGGTGACGGCTCGCGCGGAACTGCGGGAAGCGCTGGAGGGAGCGATGGGCGAGTAGCGGCGAGAAGTGCTTGCGCGGGCGGGGCGGACCGATGACGTACCCCGGCACCGTCACGTGACGCTCGCGACGCCACCCACAACGCTCCTACCGTCGCCCCCATGATCAGCAGGCGGCAGTTCTCCCAGGCACTCGCCGTGGCCGGCCTGGCCGCACCCCTCGTCACCACCGCCACGGCGCACGCCACCCCCACCTGGGGCCCGGTCAAGCAGGTCAGGGCAGGCCTGCTCGACATCGGCTACGCGGAGATGGGCCCTGCGAACGGCCCCGTCACGATCCTGCTGCACGGCTGGCCGTACGACATCCACAGCTACGTCGACGTCGCCCCCGCCCTGGCCGCGCAGGGCCACCGGGTGCTCGTCCCGTACCTGCGCGGCTACGGCTCGACGCGGTTCCTGCGCGCGAGCACCACCCGCAACGGCCAGCAGTCCGCGCTCGCCGCCGACGTCATCGCCTTCATGGACGCCCTGAAGATCCGCCAGGCCACCATCGCCGGCTTCGACTGGGGCGCGCGCACCGCGTGCGTCACCGCTGCCCTCTGGCCAGAGCGGGTCAAGACGCTCGTGTCGGTCAGCGGCTACCTGGTCGTGAACCTCGAGCAGAACCAGCGACCGTTGTCCCCGCAGGCCGAGCTCGGCTGGTGGTACCAGTACTACTTCGCGACGGAACGCGGTGTGCAGGGCTACGAGCAGAACTCGTACGAGTTCAACAAGCTCATCTGGAAGCTGGCCTCCCCGCAGTGGAACTTCGACGAGGCCACCTACGCCCAGAGCGCCACGGCCTGGAAGAACCCCGACCACGTCGCGATCGTCATCCACAACTACCGCTGGCGCCTGCAGCTCGCGCAGGGCGAGCACCGCTACGCCGCCCTGGAGCGCAAGCTGCAGGCCAAGCCCGTGATCGGCGTTCCGGCGATCACGATCGCCAGTGACTTCGACGGCCCCAACAAGGACGGGGCCGCGTACCGCGGGCAGTTCAGCGGCCGTTACGAGCACCGCGTCCTCGACGGCATCGGCCACAACGTGCCGCAGGAAGCACCGGAGGCGTTCACGAAGGCGGTTCTCGACGTCAGCTAGGGCGTCAGGATCCCGCCTGCCTCCCGGCGGATCCGCAACGACGACGCCCGCGCGTCCCGCACGATCCGGCCGACGTCGTGCACCAGCCGCCCGCCGCGCTTGATGATCCGGCCGTCGGAGAACACCGTGTCGACGTTCGCCGTGCTCGCCTGCACCGCCGTCGTCTCGATCAACCCTCCCGGTGCGAGGTTGATGTCGTTGGCGCGCAACAGGATCACGTCCGCGCGCTTGCCAGGCGTGATCGACCCGGTGACGTCGCCGAGTCCCAGCGCGCGGGCGCCGTTCAGGGTCGCCATCTCCAGGACGTCGCGGAACCCCACCTCGGGCAGGCCCGCGGTGGGCGTGCCGGCCCACGGGATGCCGGTGTTCCAGACGAGCCGCATGGTCTCGAACACGTCCGACGGCGCGATCGACGTCGCGTCCGACGACAACGACACCGGCACCCCGGCCTGGCGGAACCGCAGCAACGCCGACCGCGGATCGCCCGAGGAGCCGAGCCGGAACTCCGAGTGCGGCGACCACGAGAAGCCCGTCCTGGTGCGGGCGACGATCTCCATGTCGCTGTCCAGCGCCGTGACGTAGTGGCACAACAGGGTTCGAGGCCCGAGCCACCCGCGCCGTTCGTAGTCGGCGGCGTCCACGATCCGCGGCGGCGCCTGACCGGCGTGGATCGCGACCGGCAGTCCGCGTCCGACCGCCGCGTCCATGTCCGCGAAGAACGCCGGTTCGGTGCTCTGCGACAACCCGCGCAGCGCCACCCCGAGGTGCACCAGCCCGAACGAACCGTCCGCGAAGTACTGCTGCCGCACGCGATCCACGTCCGTGAACGACATCGGCACGTCCCGAGGCATCTGGTCGACGTGCCCGTAGGAGAACCGTGCCCGCAGGAACCCGTCCCGATGCGCGCGCAGCTCGGCGTCGGCGTGCGCGGGCGACCGGGTGTTGTTGGACCAGTTGTGGACGGTCGTCACGCCCGCGTTCGCCAGCTCGGCGAGCCCGAGCAGCACGCTCCGGTACACGTCGACGTCCGTGTACAACGTGGAAGTGGCCCGCTTGGCCGCGAAGTAGGGGAATCCATCGGCCACGAAATTCCGGCCCAGCGCACTCCACATGTGGTGGTGGGTGTTGACGAAGCCGGGCATCACGATCATGTCGGTCGCGTCCACGACCTGCGCGCCGCGAGCGGGGAGGTCGGGCCCGACGGCGACGATCCGGCCGTCGTCGATCAGGACGTCCGCGCGCGGCAGCACCCCGAGCACCGGGTCGACGGTGATGACGGCACCGTCGCGGATGAGGTAACGGCGCCGGTTCGTGTCGGCGGTAGCGGGCATGGCCGACACGGCGAGTGCCGCCGCGCCCAGGGATTTCGTGAGGGTCCTTCGGTTGATCATGCGGCCTCCTAGGCAGGAAGGAGCCGTCATGCTCGCCCGGAGGTCAGGGGAGTGTCACGGGCGCGGAAAGCGGTTGCTCTGCCCGGTGCAGCGCGCCTGGCCGGGTGGGGGCAAGCGGTTGCCCGCCGCGATCAGCGCGCCTGGTCCAGCGGCCGCAGGTGCTTCGCCGAGCCGATCAGCTCGTCGATCTGCGGCCGTGCCGCCGCGAGCCTGCTCTCCTCGGTCGCCTGCCGCCGCACCACCTCGTCCACGTTGGACGCCTGCACCAGCAGCCCCGGCGAGACGATCCACCCCTCCGGCAGCGGCCGCCCCTTCGTGTGCTCGGCCAGCAACCACCCCGCCACCGCGCCCTTCAGGAAGTGCTCGGCCGACACCGTCGCGAACAGGTGCCCGTCCTTGACCCCCTGCAACGCCTTGGTGTCCAGGCTGAACGCCCCGGCGAGCCACGCCGCGCCCTTCTCCTGGTGCACCCGCGCGAGGTTGATCGCGTCCACGTCACCCGCCCCCAGCAACGCCACCGCGTCGGGGTTCGCGTCGGCCAGCCGCCGCCACGTGGCGAGGTTCGCGCCCAGGTCGCGCCCGGTGTCCAAAGGCCCGATCACCTGCAGCTTCGGCAACCGCTCCGCCAGCCGTTCGCGCAACCCCAGCGACCGGGCGTCCAGCGCGGGCATCGCCGGGGAGTTGCTGCCGATCACGACCTTGCCGGCGGAGTCGGCGGGCAGCCGCTCGACGGTCGCGTCCGCGAGCACGCGGCCGAGCTCGTAGTTGTCGTTCTCGATCAGCAGCCCCACGCCGCTGCCCGGCGCGATCTGCCCGCCCGCCACCGCGATCATCGGCACGCCCTGGTCGACCACCTGCGCCATCGGCTCTGCCACGAGTTCGGGGGCCACAGCGGACAGTCCGATGCCGCCCTTGGCGCGGGTGGCGAGGTCGCGCAGCAACGCGGCCTGCTTCAGACCGTCGTGAGTGTCCGGTCCCGTCGTCTCCGTCCGCACGCCACCGGAGATCGCCGCGCCCGCCCGGAAACCCTCGCTCATCTCCTTCGAGAAGTCGCGGCTGGTGTTCTGCGACACGAACCCGATCGTCGGCGGGTCATCGGACGTCTGCTCCCCGCCGCACCCGGCGATCAGCAAAACCGCAGGCAGGATCAGGAAAGCGGAACGGAACACGGTCAAACCCCATCAGTCGGCCGCCGGAAGCCGAGGAGGTTATCGCACAGCGGATCGAGGTGTCGGCTTGCGTGCGGTCCTTTGGCTGCGTACCAATAGCTACTTCGCAGGGAAGGCGGCACCGATGCTGTCCAACTGGGTCGAGGCCCGCACCACCGTGCAGACGACGGTCGTCAGTCTGACGGTAGGTCTCGCCGCGCTGGCCGGCCTCGCGCTCTGGACGAGCCTGAGCATGCAGCAGGCGGCCACGCACCTGCACGAGCTCACCGAGGTCAGCGACCGCTGGGGCGTCGTCGTGCAGAACGTCGACGTCGCCGACCACGCGCTCACCGACTACGTCCGCTCCGGCACGCCGATCATGAGCCAGCCCGTCGCGACCGCGGCCGGTGCCGCGGACGAGAGCCTGCGCTGGCTCAAGGAGAACGGCACTCCCGCGGACGTCCGCGCCGCCACGATCGTGAGCGACCTCTACGACGACTACACCGTGCTGTTGCGCGAAACCGTCATCGCCGCTGATCCCGTGACCACGCTGCAGAAGGCCGACCAGGCCGAGCTCACGCTGGCGTCGTTGCGCAAACAGCTCTCCACGGTCGTGCAGCTCAAACGCCTGGAGACGACGGACTACCTGCGTTCGGCAGAAATCCAGAACGGCAACCTGCGCACCGCCGCGCTCATCGCGTTCATCGTCGATCTGGGGCTCGTCGGGCTGTGCGGCGTCGTCCTGCTCGGCCACCGCCGCAAGATCCTGCGCCAGGCCGCGAAGAGTGAGCACGAGGCGATGCACGACGCGCTGACCGGGCTGGCCAACCGCACGTTGCTCACCCAGCACACCGCGCAGGCGATCGGCCGCAGCAACCAGACCGGCGACCCGCTCGGGCTGTTCCTGATCGACCTCAACCGCTTCAAGCCGATCAACGACACCCTCGGCCACGCGTTCGGCGACCGGCTCCTGCAGCTCGTCGCGACCCGTCTGACCAGCGCGGTCCGTGAGGTGGACACGGTCGCACGGCTCGGCGGTGACGAGTTCGCCGTGTTGCTGCCGTCAGTCAGCACGGCGGCGAACGCGCTGATCGTCGCCCAACGCGTGCACAAGGCGTTGGACGAAGCGGTCGACCTGGACGGACTCGCGGTCGACGTCGGGTGCAGCATCGGCGTCGCGCTCTACCCGACGGACTCGGCCGACGGGCACGAACTGCTCAAGCACGCGGACATCGCCATGTACGCGGCCAAGCGCGCCCGTCTCGGCACCGCCGTCTACGAGCCGGGCCTCGACGAGCACAGCGCCGCCCAGCTCACCGTGATCAGCGACCTGCGCCGCGCCCTCGACCAGGCCGAGCTCGTCCTGCACTACCAGCCGAAAGCGGACCTGCGCAGCGGCACGGTCTGCGGCGCCGAGGTGCTGTGCCGCTGGCAGCACCCGCGGCACGGCCTGCTCGGGCCCGACCGGTTCATCCCGGCCGCCGAGGAGACCGGGCTCATCGAACCGCTCACCCAGTACGTGCTCGACCACGCGCTGGCCCAGTGCCGCGCCTGGCACCTCGACGGCCGCGACGTGCCGATCTCGGTCAACGTCGGCGCGCAGTGCCTGCACGACCGGACGTTCCCCGAGCAGGTCTCCGTGCTGCTGGAACGCCACCGCGTGCCGGCGGACGTGCTGACGCTGGAGATCACCGAGAGCGCGATCATCGCCGACCCGCACCGCGCGAGCGACGTGCTGACCCGGTTGCGCGACCTCGGAGTGCGGCTCTCGATCGACGACTTCGGCACCGGCTACTCGTCCATCGCCTACCTGCGCACGATGCCCGTGCACGAGATGAAGATCGACCGCTCGTTCACGACGAACATGCGCTCGGACGCGTCCAGCGGCGCGATCACCCGCTCGTTGCTGGGACTCGCGCACAACCTGGAGCTGGAGGTCGTGGCCGAGGGCGTCGAGGACGAGGAGACGTGGAGCGTCCTCGCCGCTCTCGGCTGCGACATCGTGCAGGGCTACTGCCTGAGCAGACCGCTGCCCGCCGACCAGTTCGCCGACTGGTTGCGGGACCGGTCGCTCAAGGAACTGATCACTGCCTCGGACTAACGCTGACTAACGCTGACTGGCGAGCCGGTAGGCCGCCGCGCCGATCAGTTCCAGCGAGACCTGCAACCGTTCCAGGCTCACGTTGTCGCGGATCGTGTCCTCCGGGGTGTGGTAGATCGGTTCGAGGTTCGCCGGGCCGGCCTCGCCGCGCCAGCTGAAGTTCGCCGACGCCATGCCCTTCTCGTGGAACGGCACGTGGTCGCTCGACCCGCGCGCCACCGGCCCGTGCACCCTCGGGTCGTAGCCGAGTCGTTGTGCCGCAGCACGAACGGCCGCCGTGGTCGCGTTGTCGGCGCCGTCGACCGACAGCAGCCAGTACGCGGTCGCGGGGGAGTGGCTGGTGGCGACCATGTCGTTCTGGAACACGCCCTTGATCCGCGCGATCTCCTCGGGCGGCAGCTGCGAGACGTAGTGCCGCGAGCCGAGCAGTCCTTGCTCTTCCGAGCCCCACAACGCGAACCGCAACGCCTTGTGCGTCGGCAGGTACCGCAGGACGCGGGCGAGCTCCAGGCAGAGGACCGTGCCGCTGCCGTCGTCGTTGGCGCCCGGCGACCCCGGCACGCTGTCGTAGTGCGCGCTGACCATCACGACCCCGTTGTCACGCCACGGGAACGTCGCCGGGCGGTCCGCGATCACGTTGTAGGACGTCAGGTTCGGGTGGTGCGTGGTCTTGATCGTCAGCTCGCCGGTGCCCTGCGCGCGCAGCTTCTCGGTGTGCACCTGGGCGAGCCCGATCACCGGCACGGTGACGTTGCGGTCGAGCGTGGGGGAGAACGCGCCCGACTTGCTCGCGGTGGCGGAGATCCGGCCGAGGACCACGGCCACCGCACCCCGTTCGACGGCCGCGTGCGTCGGCGCGGACCCGGCCGGGGCGTTGACGTAGAAGGCGATCTTGCCGGTCAGGTCGGGCAACGCGCCGTCGGTGACCTCGACGAAGGGGGCCTTGACGGTGACGCCGAGCGCGCCGAACCGCGACGCCCCGGCCTGCCACCTGCCGTTGACGTCGGCGAGGTACTTGTCCGGCACGGTGAACGGCTGCGTCGTCACCTGGTACCGCAACGACTTCAGCTCGCGCACCAGGTAGTCGCGGGCCTTGAGCTCCGACTCGGTGCCGCCGATCCGCGGCCCGATCCTCTCGCTCAGCACCTTGAGGTGTTCCAGTGCCGTGCGGGCGCGAACCCTTGCCACGACGGGGAAGTCGCCGAGGTCGAGGTCCGGCAGGTGCGAGGCGCCCGGCCGTTGCTCGGTGGCCGCGAGCGCACTCGCGGGGTTGGCCACGACAGCGGCCACACCGGCCGCCGCCGCGAAGAAGTCACGTCTGCGCAAGTCGTCCCCCATCTCCCGAAGTCCTCAGGCGAACGTAGGCAGGCCGTCACTTCCGCGACAACCGACTAGTGGCTGGCTTTCACCAGGTGGTCGTCGGCGTGCTCCAGCACGAGATCCTCCACTTGGCGGCGTGCGTTCTGACGCGCTTTCTGCACGCACGCCATCAGTTGCGCGGCCAGGACCTCCGGGGCGAGGTCGCGGACCTCGGGGCTCAGGTCGATGCCCGTCGTGTGACCGTTCGAGTCGACCGTGACCGTGATGCCGCCGCGGGTCGCCTCGCCGCTGACCGCCGCGAGCAGCGAGACCAGGTCGAGGTAGCGGCGCTGCTCGCGTTCGGCCGCGGCGTCCCTGCCCTCCTCCCACCACGCGATGCGGCGGCGCAGCAACGCCCGCGCACCCTCGGGATCGGCCACCGGAACCGTCCAGGAACCCGACGCGGTGTGCACCGCGATGGCGTTCGCGTGCGCCGAGACGCGGAGGACGCGCGCGAACGAGACGCCGGCGTCGACGCGCGTGCCGTGCCTGGTGGTCCAGTCGACGCGGTCCGTGCCGATCACGAGGCGCGTGCCGCGGCCGTCGATCACGAGCGGGAACGACGTGGAGCCGAGTTCCAGCACCGGCGCGGAGAGCAGCGACCGGTGGGCCATCCGCGCGAGCGCGCTGGCCGAACCCGCGCCGAGCACCCCGGCCGCGCACAGGGCCTTCACCGCGATCGCCGCGCCGGGGCTGAGCCTGAGCGCGATGCCCGAGCCCGGCAGCACCCCGAGCACGAGTTGCGCGCCGGTCATCAGGGTGGTCGCGGGCAGCCACGAGTGCGGGTCGCTCAACCCGTTGCGGCGCAACCAGGTCAGCAACGCCCACGCGCAGGCCGCCGCGGCGACGGCTGGAATGGCCACCCACCACGGCATGATCCGCTGGCCCGCCGAGGTCATCCCGGCGAGCACGACGCAGACGATGCCGATGGCGACGGGCAGGACACCGGCGGAGAGCAGGAGCAACGTCCTCGTGCGGCGCCAGCGCGCGGCGAGCGCGTGGACGACCTGGGGATCGTTGATCAGAGGAATGGCGTGCGGGATCAGTGTCATGGGCACACCCCTGTCAGCTCTCCACCCGTCACCGTGTCGTGACGGGTGGGCCGACCAGGCTTCCCGGCTCACCGGGCATTAATATGCCGTAAATGTCCAGATCAGGCAAGCCTTGTCCACAGTGGACGGTCTAGGAGGCGGCTGCTTTCTGCCTCCTGCCAAGGAGAACGTCGACGAGCAAAAAGGCCAAAAGGCTGATCCCGAGCAGCGGTGCGAACCACCCGGCGACCAGCGCGCCGACGCCGAGCCCGATCAACGCGCCGCGCGGGGCCTTGCGCCACTGACCGCGCGGTGTCGGCCGCCCGAAGCCGCTGGTCGGCCTGCGCTTCCACCACATGCGGTAACCGAGCACGACCAAAGCGACCAGTCCGCCGCCGATCAGCAACAGCAGCAGCTGGTTGGGCCAGCCGAACAGCACGCCCATGTGCGCGTCGATGCCCCAGCGCGTCAGCTTCGCGCCGAGCGGGAAGTCGGCGAACCTGAGCTCGCTGATCACGTTGCCGCCCTGCACCGCGACCGCGTCGCCCTGCGACGGCAGGCCCTTCTCGATCTCGGCGACCTTCCACGCGCCACCGGCCTCGACCGGCAGGCTGATCTCGACGCCCTTCGCGTCCAGGCCCGCGCCCTTCGCGGCGCCGAACACCTCGTCGATCTCGCCGTGCCCGCCGGCGGACGGGGTGGGCGTGGTCGTGCCGTGGTCGCCGTGGCTCTCGCCGTCGCCGGTCATCTTCAACGTCGGCGTGCTCCAGCCGACCGCCGTGCGCAGCATCGCGACGTTCTCGCCCGCGTACGCCGACCAGGTGAGGCCGGTGGCGGACAGGAACAACGCGCCCGCGAGCACCCACACGCCGATCAGGCCGTGGGTCTTGATGCGCTTGCTGTTGCGGGCACGGGAGATCCACAGCACCAGGCCGCCCAGAGCGACCACCCACAGCCACGACGCGGCGAGCTCGCTGTAGAGGCGGCCGGGTTCGCCGAGCATCAGGTTGCGGTGCAACTGGTCCAGCGTCGTGCGCAGCGGCAGCACCCCGCTCGACCCGTAGACCACGAGGTCACCGGTGACGCGTCCGGTGCCGGGGTCGACGAAGACCGCACGGCGTTCGGACTCGCCCAGGCCCTTCTCGGCGAACAGGACCCGCGTCGTGGCACCGGGTTCCGGCGCCGGGCGGACCGCGACGAGCTCGCCCTGCGGTGACGTGGCGAGGGCGGCGTCGACCTGGGTGGACAGCGGAAGTTGTTGTGCGGTGGCGGGAACGCGCAGCTGGTCGGAGTAGACCCACGACTCCAGCTGCGGGGTCAGGGCGTACAGGACGCCGGTCAGCGCGGCGATGAGGATGAACGGGCCGACGAGCACGCCGGCGTAGAAGTGCAGGCGCATCAAGAGTCCCCGCCACGCGAACGATGTGCGTGACGGAGCGGCTGTGGTGGTCATGGCGCTCCAAATGGGCGTGAACAGGGGCAGGACCGCTCGGGTGAGCGGACCTGTGAAGGGACCTTCAGACCTGTTCAGCCGGGGGACCGCGCCACAGCGGCACGGTCAGGACGACCGCGGCGGGCGCGGCCGACGGCGTGCAGACGCCCAGGGGAGCGCTGGCGGGCAGCGCGGTGAGCCTGCGGGGGAGCGCGGCCGCGATGGCGCGGGCGAGCGTGAGCACCGTGCGTTCGGCGGCGGCGAGCACCGCGACCGTCACCGCGGTGGCGAGCACGTGCGAGGTGAGCATGCGCGCCGGCTCGGCCTCGTGCACGTGCCGGAACGCGGCGAGCGACACCAGGACGTGCATGGCGAGCTGGCCGCCACCGATCAGCAGGAGCAGCCGTTGCCACGTCAGCTCGTGCTTCGCGAACCCCGTCGTGGCCCACGTCAGCAGCGCTACCAGCGAGAACACGAGTCCGGCGTCGGGCAGGTGACCGTCCGCGCTGGAGTGCGCGAGGACCGCGAGCGAGCCGTTGACCACGCCGACGGCAGCACAGCGCGCACGGCGCAGTGGAGCGGTCGGCAGGGTCATGACCAGGAGCTTAGCCGGGAAATTGGTCGAAACCAGCCCTACGGATGGCGTACGAGATTGGTTCAATGTCGACGTGATTTCGTACCGCACTGATGTCAGCGGCCTCACCGAGGCCGACCTCGCCGGGTTCTTCGTGGGCTGGCCGGTGGCGCCGTCCGCTGCCCAGCACCTCGCCGTGCTGCGCGGGAGCTACCGCGTGGTCGTCGCGTGGTCCGGGTCCGAGGTCGCCGGGTTCGTGCACATGATCAGCGACGGCGTGCTCACGGCGTTCGTGCCGTGGCTGGAGGTGCGGCCGGCGTTCCAGGGGCAGGGCATCGGCTCCGAGCTGATGCGGCGGATCGTGGCCGAGGCCGCCCACCTGTACTCGGTGGACCTCACGTGCGACGAGGAGCTGCGGCCGTTCTACGAGCGGCTGGGGATGAGCGCGCTGACCGGGATGGGGCTGCGCAACCGCACCGCGCTCTAGATGCCTTCGAGGTCCAGTGTCTGCTGGTGCGGGCCGCCGGTGAACGAGCTGGTGAGCAGTCCGGCGCTGCGGCACCGGCCGCACGTCACCGGCGAGGTCGTCGCCTTGAAGCGGGTGAAGTCCCAGCTGCCCGTGCCGACGTGGCAGCCGGGGCCCGGCACCTCGAGGCCCAGCCAGCCCTGCAACCGGACCGCGTGCACGACGTCCGAGCCGTCGAGGTAGCCGTTGAGCCGCCCCGCGAACCGGTTGCGCGCCTCCTGCGCGGGCGCGCTCAGTGCCTCCTGCAAGACCGAGATGCCGTTCATGACCCCGATTCAACCTCACGTGGGCGCGTCGAGGCGGGCACCACGCCGCTCCAGCACGGTGAGGCTCCTGGCGCACCACTTCACGTTGTCCCGCTCGAACGACAGACCCCTCAGCAGCGTCAGGTACGGGCCGACGCGGTCCGCGGTGGCCAGGAAGTCGTCCTCGGCCTTGCCGTTGAGGAGCTTGGCCTTCAGGCGTTCGTAGCGCTCGATCTTCGCCTCGGCCCACTGCTTGCGCTCGCGGATGGAGGCCTTGACCGCGTCGAGGTCGCCGGAGTCCGCGGCCAGCACGGCGACCAGCAGCTCGTCGCGGATCGCGGTGGGTTTGTGCTGCTGCGCGGTGAACTTCGTCAGTTCGCTCGCGCCCTTCTCGGTGAGCGTGAACAACCGCTTGTTCGGCCTGCGTTCCTGCTCGACGGTCCTGGCCGTGATCAGCCCGTCGGTCTCCATCCGGTCGAGCTCCCGGTAGAGCTGCTGCGGCGTGCAGATCCAGAAGTTCGCCACGGCCGCGTCGAAGGTCTTGGCGAGGTCGTAGCCGGACGCCTCACCGTCGAGCAGGGTGGCCATCACGGCGTTGCGCAGCGACATACCGGCAGGTTACGGTGCCTCGGGATAGTCAACAAGTTGAGTATGCGAGGTGGGCTGTGAACGCGTTCCGCAAGGCCGTCGAGGCGCGCGACACCGAGGCGATGGCCGCGTGCCTGGCCGACGACGTGGTGTTCACCAGCCCCGTCGCGTTCGCGCCGTACCCCGGCAAGGCCCTGACCGCCGCGATCCTGCGCGGCGTGATGCGGGTGTTCGAGAACTTCCGCTACGAGCGCGAGATCGTCGACGGGGAGAACCACGCGCTGGTGTTCCGGACCGAGATCGGCGGCAAGGAGATCCAGGGCTGCGACTTCCTGCACCTCAACGCCGACGGGCTGATCGACGAGTTCACCGTGATGGTGCGGCCGCTGTCCGGCGCCCAGGCCCTGTCCGCCGCGATGGCCGCCCAGTTCGAGCAGATCAAGGCCGAGGCGATCGCGGGTTAGGCCTTCTCGTACACGCTGACGTGCCGTCTGCTGTCGGCGACGAACGGTTCGTTCAGCCAGCCCGCGTGCCTCTGCCGCAGGGACAGCCCGGCGATGCGGGCCATGAGGTCGAACTCGCCGGGGTACGAGAGCCGTTGCCTGATCGCGCCGAACCGGATGCCGTCCGCGCCGATGTGCACGTGGTTCTCGTCGAGGATCTGGGTGACGGGGTCGTAGCGGTTGACGTCGAGCTCGACGTGGTCGATCTCCACCTTCTCCACGTCGACGTACTGGTGGCGTTGCCGCGCGGCCCAGCTCGGCACGCCGCACTCGATGACGAACACGCCGTCGTCGGTGAGGTGGCGCGCCGCGTTCTCGAAGCAGCGGACCTGGTCGTCCTGGGTGAGCAGGTTCGTGATGGTGTTGAAGACCAGGTACACCAGCGGGTACGTGCGGCCGGTGCCTTCGGTGGACATGTCGCCGAGGACGACCTCGACGCTGTCGCCGCCCGGTTTCTCGCGCATTCGCGCGACCATGTCGGGGGAGAGCTCGACGCCGTCCACGTGCACGCCGGATTCCTTGAGCGGCAAGGCGATGCGGCCGGTGCCGATCGCGAACTCCAGCGCCCGGTCGCCGAACCGCCGGAGGAAGCGGACCGTGTCGGCCTCGTCGCCTCTGAGGTCGTCGTCGTAGGTCTTCGCTGTTTCAGGGCCGAAACTCGGGTTGAATCCCTTCACCTGACCCACGCTAGGACCCGGCGCCACCGATTATTCCGCGCAGCAGCTCGAGATCGTGCAGATCCCGTTCGCGCGGCTGGTAACCCTGGTGGAAGTGCAGTTGTTGTGCCGCGGACAGGCAGCGGACGGTCGTGCCGAGGATCGTGCCGGTGACGAAGCACGCCGCGGGGTAGCGGAACGGCTCGCCCGGCGTCAGCGAGGACTGCTCGGCGCTGCCGTCGTCCGCGAACCGGAGCGGGTGCAGGTCGATCTCGCGCGGTCCCGGTCCGGTGAGCACGAACCGGACGGGGCGCCAGGAGAGCGTTTCCACGAACCCCTTCCGCTGGAGGGCTTGGAGGATCCGCGGTTCCTGCTCCTCGCGGTGCAGGAGGTCGAGGTCGGCGTGCGGCCGAGTCTGCCGGCCGAGGAGCGCGTCGACGCCCCAGCCGCCGCCGACGTGCACGTCGAAGCCGTCGAGCGCGTTCAGGATCTCCAGCACGTCTTCCCCGGTCATGCCCGACAGCGTGCAAGTGAGGCTCGCGCTCCGCCACCGGGTTTCGCTAGGTTGGGGTTCGTGCCGGACTTCAAGCTGCCGCTCTACGGCGCTGACACCGAACGTGGCGACCTCGCTCCCTGAGTCGTCCCCGTTCCTGCGCACACCTCTCACCTCTTTCCCGGGGAGCTTCGCCATGCGTTCGTTCATCCACGCCCTGCCCAAGGTCGAACTGCACGTCCACCTGGTCGGTTCGGCCGGCCTCGACACGGTTCTCGAGTTGGCGCGTCGTCATCCGGAGGCCGGAGTGCCCACCGACCGCGCCGAGCTGGAACGCTTCTACACGTTCCGCGACTTCGACCACTTCCTGAAGGTGTTCTGGGCCGTTCAGTCGATGCTGAAGGGCAGCGCGGACATCCACACCCTCGTCGTGGGCCTGGCTCGCGAGCTGGCGCGGCAGAACGTCAGGTACGCCGAGGTCACCGTGACGCCGTACAACCACCTGACCGACGGCATGGCCTCCGACGAACTCCTGGAGGGACTGGCGAGCGGCCGCGCGGAAGCTCTCGCCCTGGGCGTCGACCTGGCCTGGTGCTTCGACATCCCCGGTGAGAAGGGCCTGGTCGCTGCCCGCGAGACGCTGGCGTTCGCGCTGTCCTCCCGCCCGGAAGGCCTGGTCTCGTTCGGCCTCGGCGGCCCGGAGCAGGGCGTGGGCCGAGCCCAGTTCGCGCCTTTCTTCGCTGCCGCAAGGGAAGCGGGCCTGCACAGCGTCCCGCACGCGGGGGAGACGTCCGGCCCGGAGACGATCTGGTCGGCGTTGCGCGACCTGCACGCCGAGCGCATCGGCCACGGCACGAGCTGCTGGGAGGACCCGGCGTTGCTGGAACACCTGGCGTTGAAGGGAGTTCCGCTGGAGGTCTGCCCGACGTCCAACGTGCGCACCCGGCAGGTCGCCTCCATCGAGGCGCATCCGGTGCGGCAGATGCTCGACGCCGGCGTCGTCGTGACGCTGAACACCGACGACCCGCCGTTCTTCGGCGCCACCCTGGAAGGCGAATACCTCGCCGTGGCCACGACACTGGGCCTCGGCCGCACCGAGGTGGCCCGCCTGGCCGAGAACGCCGTGCTGGCGTCGTTCCTGCCGAGCGACCGCAAGACCGCGCTGCTGGAGGAGATCGCCGCGGTGTCCGATTAGCACGGCAGGGCCGAAGTTGTTGCCCTCTCACCCGAAACCCTGACGTCAAGCCGTTCAGCGCATCTCGACAGGCGGCGTCGAGATGCGTTGTTCGGGCACCATCGCGGTGCATTGACATCCACATCGGGGGTCCGGTGAAGAGAACTCTTGTCGTACTCACAGCTGTCGCGGCCGCACTTGGGATCGCTCCCACGGCGAACGCGACCTACTCCACCTCGCTGGTCGTCATGGGCGACTCCTACGCCTCCGGCACCGGCGCGGGCTCCTATCAGGACGGCACCGCGGGCACCTGCTGGCGGAGCGACAACTCCTACGGCGAACAGGTGGCCGCCCGCCTGCGCGCCCAGGGACGCCTGGGCAGCTTCACGAACGTCAGCTGCAGCGGCGTGGAAACCCAGGAACTCGCCGCCCCGTTCAAGGGCCAGCGGCCCCAGTACGAGGCCCTGAAGCGCAACACGAACGTGGTGCTCCTGACCATCGGCACCAACGACCTCCAGTACGCGCAGTACGGCGGCCTGTGCATCCAGTCGGACTGCACCGGCGCACCCACCGAGGCCATGCTGGCGAAGCTCCCGCAGATGGGCAGCAACGTCACCGGCGTCCTCACCGAGATCAAGAAGCGCAGCCCGCACGCCCGAGTCGTCCTCGTCGGCTACGGCCGTCAAGTGTCCACAAAGGCCAACCCGGCAGGCGCCACCCTCGACCCGGTCTGCGGCGACGGCATCCTCACCACCGAGGAACGCGCGCAGGGCAACGAGGTCGCGGACGGCATCGACGCGACGCTGCGTTCGGCGGCGGCGAAGGCTCTCCACCGTGGCGTCAACGTCACGTACGTGAGCCCGTTCTCCCGCCCCGGCACGTTCGAGGGCCACGCCCTGTGCGAGTCGGGCACCCCGTTCCTGCGCGGGTTCGACGCGCTGGCGCCGGGCCAGGAGGGCCAGGAGGCCGTGTTCCACCCGAACCAGCAGGGCCAGACGGCCCTCGCCTCGCTCGTCCGGGTCTGATCCACCGGTGGCGGAACGTCCCGCAGGGGCACGAGACAGGGCGTTCCGCCAACCGCCGGAATCGATCGTTCGGCCGGTGGACACCGTCCGGCGTGGCGAGGATCGTGCAGGACGTGGAAGAGGTCGTCGAGGTGACGGACTTGGACGCGGCGCACGCGGTGCTGACCACGGCGTACGCGAAGTTGCGGTTCAGCAGCGGTGACCGGGGCTCGTCGCTGCGCTTCGCCTCCCGCGCGCTCGGCCCCGTGCGGTTCGACCGGCTGAGCGGGCACATCGGGTTCGAGGCGGCCGGCGAGCCGATGGGGGACTACATCTTCGGGCACCTGACGTCCGGGCGGCTTCGCTACAGCTCTGACGGCGAGGACCGGTTCGTGTCGCCGGGCGAGGTCTTCCTGTCCGTGCCGCCCGGCCGGCCGTTCACGGCGGGTACGCAGGACCCGCGGGCGTCGATGATCGTGTTCACGCAGGCCGTGGTGGACGAGGTTGCTGACGGCGTGCGCTTTGCCGGGTGTCGCCCTCTCTCGTCACGGGCTGGCGCTGCGTGGATGTCGATGTGCACCCATCTGCACGATGAGGTGCTACCGACGTTCGGCGACAACGAGTTGGTCGTGGCGAACGCGACGCGTCTGTTCGTGTCGACCACACTGGCGACGTTTCCCCACAGCGCGTTGGTGGACACGGCCGAGCGGCACGGTGCACAGCCGAAGACGCTGAGGCGCGCCATCGCGTTCATCGAGGCCAACGCCGCGAAGGACATCACGGCCGGAGACATCGCACGGGCTGCACGGGTGTCCATCCGTGCGTTGCAGTTGGCGTTCAGGCGTCATCTCGACACGACCCCGATGGCCTATCTACGGCGCGTGCGGCTGGCGTGTGCGCACGAAGACCTACGTGCGGCGAACGGCACGGTGACAGCTATCGCCGCGAGGTGGGGTTATGCGCGGCCGAGTGTGTTCGCTGCGCACTACCGCACGGCCTATGGACGTTCGCCCTCGCAGACGCTTCGCTTTTGAAGCTGACGCTTCGTTCTGGCTGCTATCGTTCGGGCCGGTCCGTGCGCTGAAGTTGGTCGATGACTGCCCGTGAGACCAGCCCGTTCGCCGTGCGGACGCAACGCTCCGGCACCCGCTTCGTCGCCACCTGCCGCGGCGAGATGGACATGACGACCTGCGACCTCCTCTTCGCCGCCGTGCTGCCCGGCGTCACCGACACCACGACCGACCGCGTGACGATCGACCTGGCCGACGTGACGTTCCTGTCCGCGAGCGGCCTGCGCACCCTGCTGCTCCTGCTGTGCGCGGCCCACCACAACGGCAAGTCGTTCGACCTGCACCGCACCCGGCCGCAGGTGCGCCGGGTGCTGGACCTGTTCGGCTTCACCACCTTCAAGGCGGGCCTTGTGTGGCAGGCAACCATGTCGCCGAAGGGCCACCACAACTAGCTTGACCAGCTATGTTGCTTCCGCTGGTACTGGTCCTCGCGCTCACGCCGCCGACCGCCGCGACGAAGGTCCCCGGCGCGGAACACCACGAACTGACCCGCCTCGCCGACCTCACCACCACGGGCCTCGTCGCCACCGGCCACACCGACCCGGCCGACTGGGCGGGCCTCACCAGCGCCGCACTCCCGGTGCCGCCGGCCGTCCCCGGCATCCAGATCGACGGCTACTTCCCGGACACCTCCCGCACCAACACCAACCACGGCTGGCACGACTCCCAGTTCGTGATCAGACTCCCGGACCGCTGGAACGGCGGCCTGGTCGTCACCGGCGCCCCCGGCGTCCGCGAGCAGTACGCCAACGACCGGGCCATCTCCGACTGGGTCCTCTCCCGCGGCTACGCCTTCGCCGCCACCGACAAGGGCAACACCGGCGCCCAGTTCTACAAAGACGGCAACGCCATGCAGGAGTGGAACCACCGCTTCACCCAGCTCACGATCGCCGCCAAGTCCGTTGTCTCCCAACGCTACGGCCGAGCCCCGCGCCGCACGATCGCCACCGGCATCTCCAACGGCGGCTACCTCGTCCGCTGGCAGCTGGAGAACCGCCCGCACCTCTACGACGGCGGCGTCGACTGGGAGGGGACGCTGTGGACGGCCAAGGGCCCCAACCCCCTCACCTTCCTGCCACCGATCCTGCGCGCCTACCCCCGCTACCTGGCAGGCGAACCGGGCGCGCACGAGGAGATGGTCGCAGCAGGTTTCCCAGCGGGCACCGAGTTCCTGTGGGACTACCATTACCGCTACTACTGGGACCTGACCCAGCGCATCTACCGCGAGGAGTTCGACCCGGGCTTCGACGGCGCCCTGGAGGCAGGCGTCCCGTTCTGCGCCTCAGGAACGCCCAACTGCGACGCCGACTACTCCTACGCGGCGCGCCGCCCCATCGCCGGACCCGCCGTCTCGAAGGTCGCGTTGACGGGCAAGGTGAAACGGCCACTGCTGACCGTGCATGGCACCTACGACGTGCTGCTGCCGATCAGCCAGGACTCGGACGTGTACGCGGCCATGACGCCCGACCGGCTGCACCGCTACTACCGGGTGGAGCAGGGAACGCACGTCGACGGCCTGGTGGACACCTACCCGGACCGGCTGAGGCCGCTCGCGCCGTGCCACCGGTCGGCGTTCGTGGCGCTGGAACGGTGGTTGGACGGCGTGCAACCACCGCCCTCGGCCACTCTGCCCAGGCCCGCGGACGTGAGCACCTGTCCGCTCGCGTGACGCCGGCGACAAAGGCGCAGCGAGTGGGAGTCGCAGCGGAATCGCGCATTTGCGCAGGTCAGATGGAATTGTTGACAGCCTTAACCTTGATGAGTGGTGACGCGACGAGCCTGTGGAACTCCGCCTCGCGGCGCCCTTGATCTAAGAGAAGTTGTTGACCTCGTCTGAGCAGCAGAACTCGCGTGAAAACAACCGTCAGGCGGTTCTGGGAAACTCCACCGTGCTCGCTGTTGATCTGCTTGCCGATGGCGTCTCAATCATTTTGGCCGTGCAGGCGAGCCTGAAAGAGGATGCCATCCTCTTCGGTGTTGCCGGCGTGCTGCTTGCAGTCGGCTGTCTCGCGTCGCTCAGCGGGCGACGGTCATTACCGCAGGTACCACGACTACGCCGTTCGTTGGTCCCGATCCCGCGCTCTATCGGGACAACACCGGCGCCAACTGCAGAACCATCGTTGACTGCCGCTCGCAGGCTTGCCCCTTCGCGAAGCGTGTCACCTACGCCGACTGCGCCAACTCGAAGGAGCAGAAGGAGGTGGCGGATGTCGATATCAAGACGGGGTTGGTGCTGTGCATCCAGAAGGCAGATGGGCGAGCGTGACCGTATCAAACCGATACGTTGAGAACGGAGCGACTGAGCTCGACTTGCAGATCGTTGTGTGGAAGCGCCCCAACGAGTAAATCGGCGTAAGAGAACGATCAGGGCGAGTCTCGAGAGGTCAGGTGTCATCCTCGTCCGCCGTCGTGATCCAATCGGGGACGTGGCCACCATCGAGTACGTCCTCGGCGACATCACCGAGCAGGAAGTCGACGTGATCGTGAACGCCGCCAACTCCTCCCTGCTGGGCGGCGGGGGAGTGGACGGCGCGATCCACCGCAAGGGCGGGCCCGAGGTCCTCGACGCCTGCCGGAAGCTCCGCGCCGGCCACTACGGCGGCGGCCTCAAGACCGGCCAGGCCGTCGCCACGCCCGCGGGCAGGCTCAAGGCGCGCTGGGTCGTCCACACCGTCGGCCCGGTCTGGTCCGCGACCGAGGACCGCTCAGCACTCCTGGCCGACTGCCACCACAACGCCCTGAAGGTCGCGAAAAGCCTGGGCGCACGATCGATCGCCTTCCCCGCGATCTCCACCGGCATCTACCGCTGGCCGGTCGAAGACGCCGCCCGCATCGCCAACGCCGCCGTGCGGGACGCCGGCATCGAGCTGATCAGGTTCGTGCTGTTCGACGAGAAGACCCTGAACGCCTACCGCCCGTAGTCCGCGATCTCCATCGCCCACCGGTACACCTCGCCGGGATCCCCCAACGCCGCAGGCAGAGCAGCCGGCACCAGGGTTCCGCTCAACGCGTCCAACAGGTCGTACAACCCGAGATGCGCCCACTCCCACAGCATGCTGTCGAAGTTGTAGGCCCGCATCAACGGCCCGACCCGCTCCCGGATCGAGTCGACGGCCGACGGCGACAACCCCACCCCGTGCAGTCGTGCCGAGGTGGCGGCGACGTGCTCCGAACCGAACGAAGTGTCGAGGAACGGCTCCAGCAGGTTTCCCCACACGTCGAACCGCACCACTTCTGGCACGTCGTGCCGTGCGCAGAACGCCTTCAGCCCGGCGGAGTCGGTCAAGAACAACGTCTCACCGGCCACGGTCCGAAGCTCGAACGGCGCGAACGACGTGGACACGTCACGCACGTCGGCAGCGCGCAACACCCCGTGCGGCGCAACGGAAGCCCACGGAAACCGGTACCCGGCGAACACGATGCTGTCCGGGCCGAACGTCACCGTCATCGCGCGACGGTGCTTTCCCGCACCTGCAAGGAGAACGGCGTCTCCACGTCCTCCAGCACCGAGTCCGGCGACTCCACCCGCCGGTGCAGCAGGTCCACGGCCGCGCGGGCGATGGCGGACTTGTCCGGCGCCACAGAGGTCAGCGACGGCGAGCTGTAAACGCTCTCCTCGTTGTTGTCGAAGCCGACCACGGCCAGCTGCGACGGCACCCGCACGAACCGTTCGGCCGCTGCCCGCATCGCGCCGATCGCCAGCAGGTCGTTGAAGCAGAACACCGCGTCCGGCGGCATCCGCAGGTCCAGCAACGACTTCATGGCAGCGGCGCCGTCCGCGCGGTGGTAGTTCAAGGCGGGCACGACGAGCTCGTCCTGGAACGGCAACCCGGCCTCCGCCAGCGCTGCGCGGTACCCCTCAAGACGCAAAGCAGCCGTACCACGGTGAGGGTGTGCGCCGATCGCGGCGATCCGCTTGTGCCCCAACGAGATCAGGTGCCGAACGGCGGCCTGTGCGGCGGCCACGTTGTCGATGCCGACGCGCGAGATCGGGACGTCCACCGCGTGCTCACCCAGGAGCACCGCGGGCACGGACAGCTGGAAGTCGTCCACCTGCAACGCCTCGGGCGACAGGATCGCCGCGTCCACCAGGTGCGGGCCCAGCGAGGCCAACGCCGAGCGCTCGCCGGCCAAGGTGCCGAACGTCTGCTCGATGAGCACGTTCCACTCGTGCTCCTGGGCGGCGGCGATCACCAGGCCCGCCAGTTCGGCGAAGTACGGAATGGAAAGCTCCGGCAGGACCAGGGCGATGAAGCCGGTGCGGCCGCGGCGGAGGTTGCGGGCGCCGAGGTTGGGGCGGTAGCCGGTCGCTTCGAGCGCCTCCTCGACGCGGCGGCGGTTGTCCGGTTTGACGAACGAGTAGCCGTTGACCACGTTCGACACGGTCTTGACCGAGACTCCCGCCAGCCGGGCGACGTCCTTGAGCGTGGCCAACACAGCCTCCTGAAAAGTGCCGCGAAAAAAACCGAGACGGTTCCGGGTCTTTACATCGTTGGAACAACGATGCAAATCTAACGCCTGAGAGCGCGTCCACGCCAAGCCCGCCGTGTAGGAGCCAACGATGTCTCGCATGTTGCTCATCGCCGTCGCCGCCTTGCTCGTGACGGGGTGCACAGCCAGAGAAACCCCGACCACAGCCAGTAGCGAGGGGCCCGCCGCGTCCGCCGCGCAGAACCAAAGCGCAGGTCCCGGCTGTGCGCGCAGCAAGACCGGGTACCCGCAGGTCGAGCTCAAGGGCGCCTCGGTCGGCTTCTCGCAGTCGGAGAAGGAAGCGAACCCGTTCCGCATCGCGGAGACCCAGTCGATCAAGGACGAGGCCGCCAAGCGGGGCGCCGACCTGCTGGTCACCAACGCCCAGAGCGACCTGAACAAGCAGATCAGCGACATCAAGTCGCTGCTCGACCGCGGCGTGAAGCTGCTCATCGTCGCGCCGCTCAACTCCGACGGCCTGCAGCCCGCGTTCGACGCGGCCAAGGCCAAGCAGGTGCCGGTCGTGACGATCGACCGCAAGGTCACCTCGCAGCCCTGCGCCGACTACCTGACCTTCATCGGTTCCGACTTCGTCAAGCAGGGCGAACGCGCCGCGCAGCAGATGATCAAGGCCACCGGCGGCACCGGCAAGGTCGCGATCCTGCTCGGCGCCTCGGGCAACAACGTCACGGTCGACCGCACCAAGGGCTTCAAGGACGGCATCGCGGGCACGCCGGGCCTCTCCGTCGTGGCCGAGCAGACCGGTGAGTTCGACAGGTCCAAGGGCCAGGCCGTGATGGAGCAGCTCATCCAGAGCAACCCCGACATCACCGCCGTCTACGCCGAGAACGACGAGATGGGCGTCGGCGCCGTCACCGCGCTCAAGGCCGCGGGCAAGCAGCCGGGCAAGGACGTCAAGGTCGTCTCCATCGACGGCACCCGCAACGCCGTGCAGCTCATCGCGGACGGCAGCTACACCGCGGTCGTCGAGTCCAACCCGCGCTTCGGTCCGCTCGCGTTCGACACGCTGGAGAAGTTCGGCAAGGGCGACGAGATCCCGGCGACCATCGTGATCTCCGACGACGAGTACGACACCACGAACGCCGCGCAGAAGCTCGGCAATGCCTACTGATCCGGTGATCGAGGTCGCGGGCGTCACCAAGACGTTCGCCGGCGTCCGCGCCCTCGACGACGTCAGCTTCACGCTCCAGCGCGGCGAGATCCACGCGCTGGTCGGGGAGAACGGCGCCGGCAAGTCGACGCTGATCAAGGTGCTGACCGGCATCCACACCCCGGATGCCGGCTCCATCACCCGCAACGGGCACATCTCCACGATCTACCAGGAGGTGAACCTCGTCCCGTTGATGAGCGTCTCGGCGAACCTGTTCCTCGGCCGCGAGCCGCGCAACCGGTTCGGGCTGATCGACCGTGCCAAGAGGGATGCCGACGCCGCGAAGCTCCTGCAGGGCTACGGCATCACGGCGGACGTGAGCAGCCCGCTCGGGACGCTCGCGGTCGGCGAGCAGCAGATGGTCGCGCTCGCGCGGGCCGTCGACGCCGAGGCGGACGTCGTCATCATGGACGAGCCCACGTCGTCGCTGGAACCGCGCGAGGTCGAGACGCTCCTCGGGGTGGTGCAGAAGCTCCACGACGAGGGCATCGCGATCATCTACGTCAGCCACCGCATGGACGAGCTGTACCGGATCTGCGACACCGTGACGGTGCTCAGGGACGGTGTGAACGTTCACAGCGGCTCCCTCGAAGAGCTTCCGCGCATCGAGCTCGTCTCGCTGATGCTCGGCAGGTCGGTGAAGGAGATCGAACGCGACGGCACCACGGCGTTCGGCGAGGACCACCACGCCGACACCCAGCCGGTGCTCGAAGCGCGCAACCTGACGAGCACGCCGCGGATCAACGACGTGAGCGTGTCCATCCGGCCCGGCGAGGTCGTGGGCCTCGCCGGCCTGCTCGGCTCCGGCCGCACCGAGACCGCAAAGGCGATCATCGGCGCGCTCCCGCTGAACAGCGGCACGGTGCTCGTCGCGGGCAAGCCCGTGGCGCACACCGTGAAGGCGTCGACCAGGGCGGGCGTCAGCATGCTCGCCGAGGACCGCAAGACCGAGGGGATCATCCCGAACCTGTCCGTGCGCGAGAACATCGTGCTCGCGGCGCTGCCGAGGCTGAGCAGGTTCGGCGTGGTCAGCAGGTCCAAACAGGACAGGATCGTCGACACCTTCGTCAAACGCCTGCGCATCAAGGTGTCCAGCCCCGAGCAGAAGGTCGCGGAGCTGTCCGGCGGCAACCAGCAGAAGGTGCTGCTCGCCCGGTGGCTGTGCACCGAACCGAGGATCCTGCTCCTCGACGAACCGACGCGCGGCATCGACGTCGGCGCCAAGGCCGAGGTGCAGGCGCTGATCGACGAGCTCGCGCGGGAAGGCCTGGCGGTGCTGCTGATCAGCTCCGAACTGGACGAACTGCTCGACGGGTCGGACCGCGTCGTCGTGCTGCGCGACGGCGCGGTCGCCGGAGAGCTCGAAGGAGAGCAGCTGACCCGTGAGCACGTGCTCAACGCGATCGCGGCGGAGGTGAGAGATGACGCAGACAGCCGCTAAAGCCACCAAGGTCACCACGAAGGCCACGCGCACGCAGTGGTTGCAGGACAACGGTGTCTACGTCGCCGTCGTCGTCCTGCTGCTGTTCAACGCCCTGTTCACGGCCAACTTCCTGACGGTCGGCAACTTCACCACGCAGCTCGTGCAAGCCGCGCCGGTGCTGATCGTCGCGCTCGGCATGGCGCTGGTGATCGGCACCGAGGGCGTCGACCTGAGCGTCGGCGCGGTGATGGCGCTCGCCGCCGCGATCATCCCGCTCTACCTGGGCGCGGGCCCGCTGATGGCGATCACGATGGCGCTCGTCGTCGGCGTGCTCTGCGGAGCGTTCAACGGGTTCCTGGTCGCCAAGGTCGGCATCCAGCCGATCGTCGCCACGCTGGCGTTGCTGGTCGGCGGCCGCGGCCTCGCCCTGGTGATCGCGAACGGCCAGCTCGTGCAGCTGCGCGACCCGGCGTTCCTCGCCCTCGGCACCGACGACGTGCTCGGCATCCCGGTCAGCGTGCTGATCGCGGGGGTGTTGGCGCTCGTCATCGCCGCTGTCACCAACCGCACGACGTTCGGCCGTCAGCTCGTCGCGATCGGTGGCAACCGCAAGGCGGCCACGCTCGCGGGCCTGCCGGTCAACCGGGTGCTGGTCGGCGTCTACGCGATCTGCGGCGCGCTCGCGGCGATCGCGGGCGTGCTGGCCACCTCCCGGCTCGCCGCCAGCGACCCGGCCGACATGGGCATGCTGATGGAGCTGTCCGCGATCACCGCCGTGGTCGTCGGCGGGACCCCGCTGACCGGCGGCAAGGTCCGCGTGCTCGGCACCGTGTTCGGCGTGATCCTGATGCAGCTCGTCAGGGCCACCCTGATCAAGCACAACCTGCCCGACTCGATCGCGCAGATGATCCAGGCCGCGATCATCGTCGCCGCCGTCTACGTGGCTCGGGAGCGCCGATGACGACGACACTCACCAAGGCGGCGCCGAGCCCGACCAAGGCCGCGCGCACCAAGGTCCTGCAACGCCAGGGCGCCGCCGTCGCGCTCGTGCTCATGGTCGCGGTGTCGTGGCTGGTGTTCCCGCGCTTCGGCAGCCTCGACAACCTGCGCGACCTCGCGTTGCAGGGCTCGTTCCTGGCGATCATCGCGATCGGCATGACGTTCGTGATCATCACGGGCGGCATCGACCTGTCCGTCGGCTCGCTCTACGCGCTCGGCGGCGTGCTCGCCGCGTGGGGCTCGCAGTACGGGTTCCTGGTGGCGCTGGCACTTCCGCTCGTCGTGTGCGGGTTGATCGGCCTGATCAACGGCCTGCTGATCGCCAAGACGAACATGGCGCCGTTCATCGTCACCCTGGCGTCGCTGCTGTTCGCCCGCGGACTGCTGCTCGCGATCACCGACGAGGGCGCCAACACGTACAAGATCGACGGCGACAGCGCGTTCGTCGAGCTCGGCCGCGGCACCGTGGCGGGCTTCGGCTACCCGATCTTCGTCGCCGCCGTGCTCGCCCTGCTCGGCGGCATGGTCCTGAACCGCACCAACTTCGGCCAGAACGTGTTCGCCACCGGTGGCGCCGAGCAGTCGGCGGTCCTCCTCGGTGTCCCCGTCGCCAGGACCAAGATCCTCGTCTACACGATGAGCGGCACGCTGGCGGGTCTCGCCGGCGCCCTGACCGCCGCCTATCTGCAGTCGGGCGTCACGGTCATCGGCGTCGGCCTCGAACTGGACGCCATCGCGGTCGTCGTCATCGGCGGAACCCTGCTGACCGGTGGCATGGGCACGATCCTCGGCACCGTGATCGGCGTGGGCCTGATCAAGGTCATCCAGAACGTCATCAACCAGATCGGCACGCTCGACAGCAACTACCAGTCAGTGGTCAGCGGCGTGTTCCTCCTCATCGTCGTTGTCCTACAACGAATATTGCGAAGATAGGAGAGCCATGACCAGACGCGTCCTGGGCGTATTGGTCGGAATCCTCATCACAGCAACCTTTCTGACACCGACAGCGGCGCAGGCGGCGGAGTGGGTCCCGAAGACCCCTCCGCTGGCCACGCCGTGGACCTCGCAGGTGTCACCGACGAACGCACTGCCCGAGTACCCGAGGCCGCAGCTGCAACGGCCGGAGTGGCAGAACCTCAACGGTGTCTGGGAGTTCGCTGGGGCACCCAACCTCTCGAACCCGCCCATCGGCAGGCCGCTGGCCGAGGGCGTGCTCGTGCCGTACCCGATCGAGTCCGCGCTGTCGGGGATCAAACGGCACGAGGACAACATGTTCTACCGCCGCACCTTCACCGTGCCGGCCGGGTGGAACGGCCGTCAGGTCAAGCTGAACTTCGGCGCCGTGACCTGGGAGACCCGCGTCTGGGTCAACGGCAGGCAGGTCGGCACGCACACCGGCGGCTTCGACGCGTTCTCGTTCGACATCACCTCGGCGCTGAACGGCGGCACCAACGAGATCGTCGTCGGCGTCACCTCGACGATCGACGGCAGCCGCTACCCGATCGGCAAGCAGCGCCGCAACCCGAGCGGGATCTTCTACACGGCCGCGTCCGGCATCTGGCAGACCGTGTGGCTGGAACCGGTGCGGGCAGCCGGCATCACCCGCCTCGACACGACCCCGAACGTCCCCGCGAGCGCGCTCGACCTCGTCGTGCAGGGCACGGCCGGGCAGAGCGTCACCGCCGAGGTGCTGAGCGGCGGCCAGGTCGTCGGCAGGCAGACGGGCACGACCGGCACGTCGTTGCGCGTCCCCGTGCCGAACGCCCGGCTGTGGTCGCCCGACGACCCGTTCCTCTACGACCTGCGCGTGACGCTGGGCGGCGGGGACGCGGTCACGGGCTACTTCGGCATGCGGTCGCTCGGCAAGGCGATGGTCGGCGGCGTCATGCGGCCGTTGCTGAACGGGAAGTTCGTCTTCCAGAGCGGCACGCTGGACCAGGGCTACTGGCCGGACGGCATCTACACGGCGCCGACCGACGAGGCGCTGCGGTTCGACCTCGAACGCCAGAAGGCGCTGGGGTTCAACATGGTCCGCAAGCACATCAAGGTCGAACCGGCGCGCTGGTTCTACCACGCGGACCGGCTCGGCCTGATGGTCTGGCAGGACATGCCGTCCGTCGACTCGATCGACGAGGCGCCGAACTCGCACGCCAACTACGAGTCCGAGCTGCGCCGGGTGATCGACCAGCTCAAGGGCATCACGTCGATCGTGCAGTGGGTGCCGTTCAACGAGGGCTGGGGAGAGTACGACGCGGGCCGGATCGTGAACCTGATCCGCTCGATCGACAACACCCGCCTGATCAACCACAACTCGGGGTCCAACTGCTGCGTCTCGGATCCCGACCCCGGCAACGGCGACGTGATCGACGACCACCACTACCAGATCTCGGCCAACACCAGGCTGCCCGACGCCAACCGGGTCGCGATGCTCGGCGAGTTCGGCGGTCTGGGCCGCCGAGTCGTCGGCCACGAGTACCAGCCGGGTGCCGGATTCGCCTACGGCGCCCTGTACCCGGACGAGGCCTCGCTGACCAAGCGGTACGAGGAGATCATCAAACAGGTCCAGCGGCTGATCCACACCCGTGGGCTGTCCGCGATGGTCTACACCGAGCCGTACGACGTGGAGAACGAGGTCAACGGGTTCTACACCTACGACCGGCGCGTGCTGAAGATGACCGAGGCACGCGTGCGGGCGGTGAACCTCGGCGTGCTGGCGGTCGCCCGCGGCACGTCGCTGACCCCGGACGACGTGGTGTCGTTGCGCGTCACCACGTCCGGCTACACCGACCGGTACCTGCGCCACCAGGCGTCGCTGGCCCGCACCGACGTGATCAACACCGACCTCGGCAAGCTGGACGCGACGTTCAACCTGCGTCCCGGCCTCGCCGACGCGGCCTGCTTCTCGTTCGAGTCGCGGAACTTCCCCGGCCAGTTCCTGCGGCACAGCAACGGACGCGTCCGCATCGACGTGAACAACGGCTCGATCGCGGGCGACGCCACGTTCTGCGCCCGGGAAGGCTCCGGCGGCACCGCGCTGGAGTCGTTCAACGTGCGCGGGTCGTTCATCCGGCACTACAACGAGAGCGTCTACCTGGCGCGCTCGGGTGGCCCGAACCCCTGGGACACCGCGAGCTCGTTCGCCGCGGACACCACGTGGGCGGTCGGCACCGGCCTGTGGCGCAGCGGCGCGGACCTGCCGCTCGACCAGGCCCGTTCGTTCCGCGTGACCACGCCCGGCTTCACGGACCGCTACCTGCGGCACCGGGAGTCGTTGGCGCGCACGGACGTCGTGACGAGCTCCAGCGACGCCCTGACCAAGTCGGACGCGACGTTCGTGATCCGGCGCGGACTCGCCGAACCCACCTGCTACTCGTTCGAGTCCCGCAACATCCCCGGCCAGTTCCTGCGGCACGCGGACTTCCGCGTCCGCCTCGGCTCCAACGACAACACCGACCTGTTCCGCCGCGACGCGACGTTCTGCGCGCAGCAGGGCAGCGGTGGCGTGCGGCTGGAGTCGGTCAACGAGCTCGGCACCAACATCCGGCACTACTCGGAGGAGGTCTGGGTCGCCTCGAACGGCGGCGCGCACACGTACGACAACCCTGCCTCGTACAACCAGGACGTGAGCTGGGCCGTGAGCTCACCCTGGGCGCCTTAGGAGACAACATGTTGCTACGCATAGCTTCTGTGTCCGCGATCCTGTTGGGCACGCTCACCATCCCTGCCGTGACGGCGTCCGCTGACGTTGTGGACGCCATGAGCCGCGACTTCGGCATCACGCAGTCGGAGGCGCTGACCCGCATCCGCGCCGAGAAGGTCGCGCTGAAGATCGCACCCGCCGCCGAGCAGGCGGCCGCCAACGCGTACGGCGGCAGCTGGTACGCCGACGGCGAGCTGCAGGTCGCCGTCACCGATCCCGCGCGGGTGGACGCCGTGCGCGCCACCGGTGCCCAGCCGGTGCTGCGGACGAAGTCCCTCGCGTCGCTGAACACCGTGAAGACGGGCATCGACAGACTGTCGAAGGCCGGGGCCGTGCCGGAGGGCGTCGCCGGGTGGCGGGTCGACGTCCGGCGCGGCACCGTCGTCGTCGACGCTCTGCCGGGAACCGATGTTTCCGCACTGCCGAAGGATGTTGTCGTCAACACCGCCGGAGTGCAGAAGCCGCAGACGTACGCGGCCGGCACCGTGGGCGGCGACCCGTTCTACACCGGCAACGTCCGTTGCTCGATCGGCTTCTCCGTGCACGGCGGCTACGTCACGGCCGGCCACTGCAACGTCGGCGCCTGGAACGTCTACGGCTGGGACCGCTCCTGGCAGGGCGAGTTCGTCGGCTCATCGTTCCCCGGCAACGACTACGGCTGGGTGCGCACCGGCGGCGGCTGGTGGAACGTGCCGGTCGTGCTCGGCTGGGGCCAGACCAGCGACGCCCTGGTCCGCGGTTCGTGGGAGGCCCCGCCCGGCACGTCCGTGTGCCGTTCGGGTTCGACGACGCACTGGCACTGCGGCGTGATCCAGGGCCGCAACGAGACCGTGAACTACCAGCAGGGCGCGGTCTACGAGATGGTCGGCACGAGCGTGTGCGCCGAGGGTGGTGACTCCGGTGGCTCGTTCATCACCGGTGACCAGGCCCAGGGCGTCACGTCCGGCGGGTACGGCAACTGCTCCGGCGGTGGCCGCACCTGGTTCCAGCCCGTCAACGAAATCCTGCGCACGTACGGGTTGACGCTGCTGACCGCCTGATGACTCCCGCCGGGGGACGCGGGCGCCTCCGCGTCCCCCGGCGGGTTCCACCTGACGGGGAGATCATCCACCTGTGGGGGTTCTCCCTTACGCCAGAGGTCTACTGCCGGCTCAGACCACGGGCCGATGCGCGCGCAGACCCGGCCCTTGTGAACTGTCCCGGACGTTCTGACGTTCCTCTGGGGAGAGTTCATGTCCTTCCTGACCGACGCCCTCGAAGGCCTCGCCGGCCTGCCGCAACCCGCCGTCCTGGCCGTCACGGGCGCGTTGACGCTGGCCGAGTGCACGCTCGGCGTCGGCTTCCTGGCACCGGGCGAGAGCGCGTTGCTGCTGGCCTCCACGACCGTGACGACGCTGCCCCGCTTCCTGGTCATGTGGCTCGTGGTCACGGTCTGCGCGGTGGCGGGCGACAGCATCGGCTACTACCTCGGCCGCCGCTACGGCGACCGGCTGCGCGACAGCAGGATCATCCGCAAGGTGGGACAACAGCACTGGGACAAGGCGGGCGACCTGCTGCGCCGCCGTGGCGCGTGGGCGGTGTTCTTCGCGAGGTTCATGCCCGTCGTGCGCACGCTGGTCCCGGCGTCGGCGGGTGCGTCCAAACTGGACTATCGCCGGTTCCTGCCCGCCTCGATCGCGGGCGCGGTGTGCTGGTCAGCGCTGCACATCGGCATCGGCGCCACGGCAGGCGCCTCGGCGAAGTACGTCGAGTCGGTCTTCAACGGCGCGATGTGGGTCCTGCTGGGCATTGCTGCGCTGGTCACCGTGATCGTCGTGCTGCGCCGCCGCAAGGCCACCGTGAGTTCGTGACGGGGTCAGCACCTCCTTGCTGATGTCGCGGTGCAGGACCTCCGCGGACCAGCCGAGCGCGGAGGCGCGGTGGAAGAGCTGTTCGGCGAAGACGACGCTGCGGTGGCGGCCGCCCGAGCACCCGGTGGCGAGGACGACCGTGCCTCGTTCGAGGGCGACGAGCGCGGTGACGGCGTGGAAGACGCGGTCGAGGTACTCGGGGACGCCTCGGGTGCGGAGGACCCTGGAGACGACCGCCGGGTGGCGGCCGGTCAGGTCGCGCAGCCGCGGTGAGACGAGCGGGTCGCGGAACCGCTCGCGCAGGTCCACGACGAGGTCGGCGGCCGGAGCGGGCCCGTGCCCGAACCCGATGGAGACGATCCGCAGCTGCGGGGTGGTGTCGGTTCCCATGAGCCCACGATCGAGCCGGAAGCCCTTGCAGGACAGGAGTTTCCCGAGTCCCGCCGAGGCTGGAACGGGCAACGTCGGCCAGTCGCCGCGAGGTGCGCCTGATCGGCCGATGCCCACCGGGGCACAAACGCGTATTTTCTTCACGTCTGCGTCCCGGTGGAAGGTGGTCGCCTTGCTGGCAGCCGGTCTGGTGTTGGCGGTACTCGCGAGCGGCGCCCCGCTCGACCCCAGGGAGCCGGGCGAGCACTCGGTGGTCTACCGCGCCGAGACCGTCATCTCGGCACCTCAGGAACGCGTCTACGGCCTCATCACGGACTTCGCGGGGTACGCGCGCTGGAACCCGTGGGTCGTGAAGGCCGCGGGCGGGACGGCGCCGGGCGACGAGGTGCGGGTGGACGTGCTGCTCGGCTCGGTGCGGATGGCCGCGAAGCACACCGTGCTCAACGGCGTTCCCGGTCAGCGGTTCTGCTGGAAGGACGCAGGCTGGAACGCGTGGTTCGTGTACGGCCAGCGTTGTCGAACGCTCACAACGCAGCCGGACGGGACCGTGCTGGTGACCAACGAGCTGCTGGTCGACGGCGTGCTGTCCGGGGGAACGGACCTCTTCATCGGCAAGGCGATGAAGGACGGCATGCAGGCCGAGAACGCAGCCCTGAAGCGGACCGCCGAGGCGGGCTGAGCCTGGTGTCGACGGACAGTCGACGGATTGTCGACGGGGCGGGCCATCGTGAGCGGCGACCAAAAGGGGAGGTACCCATGAGGAAACGGATCGCCACCACGGCGCTCGCCTCGACCGCCGCCATCGCCGCTCTGCTCGGCACCGCCACGCCCGCCTCCGCCGACGACCACTTCGACGTGACCGTCCGGAGCGCGGCCAGCGGCAAGTGCCTGGCACCGCAGGGAGAGTCGCGCGAGGACGGCGTGCCCATCGTCCAGACTTCCTGCGTCGGCAGCCCGTACGAGCGGTGGGACTTCATCGACCGCGGGAACCGCGTCTTCCAGATCCGGAACGCGGTCACGTTGAAGTGCATGGACGCCTTCGGGGGCAACACCGACGGGACACCGGTCATCCAGTGGCCCTGCGCCAACACCAGCAACCAGCGGTTCCAGGCCGGCCGCAACCTGCCTGACTGGGTGACGCTCAGGTCGCGGGTCGCCGGTACGAGCACGCACTGCCTCGACGTGCCGGGCAGCCGGCCCGACGAGGGGCTCGCGATGCAGATCTGGACCTGCAACGGCACCGCCGCGCAGACCTTCGGCGTGTTCCCGGTCTGACCTCGCGTCGCAGGACGAATCCTGCGACGCGACGTATCCCCGAGCCGGGAGGGTGCTCTCCTCTCTCGGTGGAACTCGGGGATGAAGACCAGGCGGGGCAGCGGATGCCGGCTACCGGCATCCGCGTGCTCGGGACGTTCGAGGTCGAGGCGGACGGCGGGCTGCTCGACCCCGGCGGGCCGCGGCTGCGGGCCGTGCTGGCGTTGCTCGCGGCGCACGCGGGCCGGCCGGTGAGCGTGGCGACGTTCGTGGCGGAGCTGTGGGGGCCGGGGGCACCGCCGGACGCGGAGCGCACCGTCCGGACCTACGTCTCCAGGCTGCGCAGGGGAGTCGGGCCGCTGGCCGCGCTGATCCGCACCCGGCCGCCGGGGTACGTGCTGCTGGAACCGGAGGTCGTGGACGCCGTCCGGTTCCAGCGGCTCGCACGGGCGGGGCGCGCCGCCCTGGCGAAGGGTGAGATCGTTGCCGCGCAGGGGTTTCTGACCGGGGCACTTGGACTGTGGCGCGGACGGCCCTACGACGAGTTCGACGGCGTCGCCGCGCTGGAGGCGGAGCGGACTCGGCTGGACGGGGTGCACCTCGACGTCGTGCAGGACCGCGTGGACACCGACCTGGCCACCGGGGCCGGTGACGGGCTGGTCGCCGAACTGACCGAGCTCACGGCCAGCCGTCCCGGCCACGAGCGGTTGTGGGGCCAGCTGATGACGGCCCTGTACCGCGCCGGTCGGCAGGCGGAGGCCCTGGAGGCGTTCCGGCGGGCGCGGGCGGGACTGGTCGAGCACGCCGGGGTGGAACCGTCACCCGCGTTGACCGGCGTCCAGGAGGCGATCCTCGCGCAGGACCCCCGGTTGTTGCCCGCGAGTCCGCGTCCGGTCCAGCTGCCACCGGTGGCGCCGGGATTCGTGGGCCGTGACAGCGAACTGGCCGCGCTCGATGCCGCGGTGCACGCGAGACGGGACACGGTCGCCGTCGTCGCGGTGTGCGGGACCGCGGGAGTGGGCAAGTCCGCCCTGGCGCTGCGCTGGGCCCGGCGCAACGCCGCCCGTTTCCCCGACGGGCAGCTCTACGTGAACCTGCGGGGGTTCGACCCCGGCGGGGTCCTGCCACTGGACGAGGCGTTGCACGGCTTTCTCACCGCGCTCGGGGTCGCGTCCGATCGCGTGCCCGGCACCGTCGAGGCCCGGATAGCGCTCTACCGCGGCAGCACAGCGGGAAAGCGCTTGCTGGTCGTCCTGGACAACGCGCGCGACGCCGCACAGGTCCGGCTGTTGCTGCCACCGGAACCGGGCTGCGCCGTCGTCGTCACCAGTCGCGACGACCTGGCCGGTCTGGTGGCACGGGACGGTGCCGGCCGGGTCGAGCTGGACGTGCTCGCCCCGGAGGCCGCGACCGAGCTGCTGCGGCAGTTCATCGGCGAGCAGCACGCCACCACCGCGGAACTCGGCGAGCTCGCCGTCCGGTGCGCCCGGCTACCCCTCGCGCTGCGGGTCGCCGCCGAACTGGTCACCCGGCGCGGACAGGCCGGCCTCGACGAGCTCTCCGACGAACGCCGCAGGCTCGACCTGCTCACCGCGGGCACCGACTCCGACACCGCCGTGCGCGCCGTGTTCTCCTGGTCGGAACGGCACCTGCCCCCGGCCGCGAACCGGCTGTTCTGGTTGCTGGGGCTGCATCCCGCTCGCGACACCGGCATCGCCGCCGTCGCCGCGCTGGCCGGCGTCGACGCACCCGCCGCCCGGACGCTGCTCGGTGTCCTGCACTCCGCCCACCTCGTGGAGAGCACGGGATCCGATCGCTGGACGATGCACGACCTCCTGCGGGCGTTCGCGGGGGAACGCGCCGAGCAGCAGCTTCCAGGCCTGGAAAGCAGACAGGCGTTGAAGAACCTCTACGAGCACCACCTGACCCACGCGTTGGACGCGACCGACGCCCTGTACCCGTCCGCGAAACGATGGCGCGGCGAGCCGGCGCGGCCCCACACGCCCATGACGCCCGCCACCGCCAAGGCGTGGCTGGACACCGAACGGCCCACCCTCGTCGCGATCATCGCCACCGCCTCCGGTGAGTTCGCCGGCTACGCCGTCCGGATCGCCCGCGCCATCGGTCGACATCTCGACGTCGGTTACCACAACGCCGACGCGTTCGCGGTGCACCAGCACGCCCTCACCGCGGCGGACGAGATCGGCGACGCGGCCGGCCGGGCCCGCGCCCTGCTGGAACTCGGGCGTTCGCACGCCCGCGCGGGTGAGTACGAGGAGGCAGACGAGCGCTTCTGGGACGCGCTGGAGATGTTCCGGAGCATGGGGGACTCGGCGGGAGAAGCCAGGACCCTGCACGCTCTGGGCCACAACCAGGGCCGGGCCCGCCGCTACCACGAGGCCCTCGCCACCTACGGCCTGGCACTGGAACTGAGCCGGCGGACGGGTGATCGTGCCCAGGAAGCCGTCGGCCTCGCCAGCATCGGGCAGGTGCAGCACAGCCTCGGCAGGCACGAGGACGCGGTGGAGTGCTACCGCAGGGCCGCGTCGATCTACGCGGAGCTGGGCCAGCGGGTCGGGCAGGGCAGGATCCTCAACGACCTCGGCTGCGCCCTGCACAGCCGCGGGCGCCTGGAGGAAGCGCACGACCACCACCAAAGGGCGCTGGTGATCCTGGACGACGTCGGCGATCGCGCGGCGGCGTCGATCGCGCACACCGAACTGGGCCGCATCTGCTCGCGGTGGGGCCGTCACACCGAAGCGCTGGCGCACCACGACAACGCGATCGCCGTGTTCCGGGAGATCGGCGACCCGGTGGGCGAGGCCGAGGTGCTCGTCAACCTGGGCGCCACCCACGAACGGATGGGCCGCTACGAGACGGCTGCCGACCTGTGCCGGGACGCTGAGGAACTGGCCGTGAGGCTGGGTGACCGCCTGCTGCGGTGCGCCGCCCTCAACGGCCGCGGCCGCGCGCTGTGCGGCTTAAGCCGGTTCGACGAGGCGTTGGCGTGCCACGAGGAGGCGTTGACGCACGCACGGGAGATCCAGGACCCCGAACAGGAGGCGCGCTCGTTCGACGAGCTGGCCGCCGTGCGCTCGCACACCGGCGATGTCGCAGAGGCGCGTCGCCTGTTGAACGCGGCTCTGACGATCTACGAAACGCTCCGGATGCCGGAGGCCACCGTTGTGCGCCAACGGCTTGACGTCCTGGCCGGTTGAGGCTGTCACCGGGCGGATCGGCGTGCGGCACGACCGGCAGTTTCGCGCAGGCGTTGATCAACTAGGTGGCAGCAGGCAGTGCCGCCGTTCGTCGTTGTCTCATGTGGCGATCTGACCAACAACGGCCGTACTTGTCCACCATTCAACTTCCAGCTGTGTGGCGCTCACCTTCCCGTTCACCTCTTGTGCACTTTCGCGAAGAGTGTCGCGGCCATGTCGGGGGGAGGCGCAGTTGCACGCTTTCAGTGTTATCGCACGGAGGAAAGCGTTGTCCGCTGGAGGTTGCTCGGTGGCAACAACAGGGTGCTAGGGGTCTGCATGCGCGGCCACGACAACCACGGCCGTGCACTGGGGGAGATCGAGCTGGTGCGGCGGGTGGCCACGACCATGAACTACACGGTGGTGCACGCGGAACGCGGTCTTTGGTGGTGGCGGCTCGGTTCGCTCGCCAAGTCCGCGCAGGGGTTCGCGCGCCGGGTCGACGCGGAGCTCGCGGCCGGGCGGTTCCGGCGCAGGGCCGGGCAGGCAGGCAACGATCCCGAGCTCGCCGTGTTCTCGCCGGGGCGAAGACGGGGTGCGCGCGGCGGCGGGCAGTCCGACGTGTGGCCGCAGCGCCCAGTTGGATGACTGTTCATCCTCGCCGGAAACCCTTGCGGTGGTTGGCGAACTACGAGGGGGAACGACCGGGATGACGGACAGCCCGCGCACGATCGCGCCCGGCATGCCGGTGGTCGATCGGGTGTTCCGCACGGCTGCCGCGTCGAGTGGCGCGCTGGTGCTGCTGATCATGGGCGGCATCGGTGTCTTCCTGGCGTACCAGGCGGTTCCGACGCTGCGCGTGCTCGGCTGGAGCTTCTTCACCGAGAACCTCTGGCGGCCCGAGTCCAATCGACTGGGAATCCTGTCGGTGGCGCTGGGCACGCTGCAGGTCGCCGCGGTGGCGATCACGATCACGGTGCCGGTCGCGCTCGGCACGGCGCTTTACATCGCCGAGTACGCGCCCGCGCGGATCAGGCGCGCCCTGATCGCGCTGGTCGACCTGATGGCCGCGATCCCCAGCGTCGTCTACGGCCTGTGGGGCTTCTTCATGTTGCAGGGCGAGATCATCTACCTCTCCCGGTGGCTGTCGAAGTACCTCGGTTTCCTGCCCTTCTTCCACGTCGAGACGGACGTCAACGCGGCGGCGTGGGAGAAGACGCAGTACACGTCGTCGATTTTCATCTGCGGCGTCGTCGTGTCGA
The DNA here is from genome assembly GCF_050936595.1 of Lentzea sp. CA-135723. Lineage (NCBI taxonomy): Bacteria > Bacillati > Actinomycetota > Actinomycetes > Pseudonocardiales > Pseudonocardiaceae > Lentzea > Lentzea sp. CA-135723. Next base: position 1,668,502 of record NZ_JBNJMK010000002.1, read on the forward strand.
TGATGGTCATCCCGATCACCGCGTCCGTGATGCGCGAGGTGTTCTCGCAGGCACCGGTCGGCGAACGGGAGGCCGCGCTGGCGCTGGGATCCACGCGCTGGGGCATGATCCGCTCGGTCGTGCTGCCGTTCGGCAGGGGCGGCATCATCGGCGGCACGATGCTCGGCCTCGGCCGCGCGCTCGGTGAGACCATCGCCGTCGCCCTCATCATCTCGCCCGCGTTCGACGTCAAGTTCCGCGTGCTGGAGAAGGGCGGCAACACGATCTCGCAGCTGATCGCGCTGCGGTTCGGCGAGTCCAGTCCCTTCCAGCTCTCCGCCCTGCTCGCGGCCGGGCTGGTGCTGTTCCTGTTCACCCTGCTGGTCAACGTGCTCGCGTCGATGATCGTGGCCCGCAGTCGCAGCGGCGCCGCGACCGAGATCTGATTCCGGGGAAACGGGATGGAAGAGGAAGTGCGGCGGGCGACCGGGGGTCGCACGCTCGACGAGGTGCTGGCCGCGCTCGGGGCGTTGCTCGGGTCGCTCGCGCTCGTCTGGGTGCTGTACCTGAACCTGCTGCCGGCGTCCGGCGCGCTCGGGTTCGTCGTGTGCTGGTACCTGACGTTCCTGCTGATGTACGCGGGCGTCACGGCGCTGCGCCACCCCCGGCCGGTGATCGCCGACCGGGTGGCGGGCGCCGTCGTGCACGGGCTCGCGTCGCTGCTCGCGCTCGGTCTGGTGCTGGTGGTCGGTTTCACGTTCTACCGGGGCGCGGAGGCGTTGGGGCACCTCAACTTCTTCACCGACGACCTGCGCTCGGCCGGCCCGCTCGACCCCCTGGAACGCGGTGGCGTGCTGCACGCCGTGGTCGGCACGGTCGTGCAGATCACCATCTCGGTCGCGATCACCCTGCCCCTCGGCGTGGGGTGCGCGGTGTTCCTCAACGAGGTCAAGGGACCGCTGGCCCGGCCGGTGCGCACGGTGGTGGAGGCGATGACCGCCCTGCCGTCCATCGTGGCCGGTCTCTTCATCTACGTGACGGTGCTGGTGTTCGCCGGGTTCGACCGCAGCGGGCTCGCCGCGTCGCTCGCGACCAGCGTGATGATGCTGCCGATCATCGCGCGGGCGTCCGAGGTCGTGCTGAGGGTGGTGCCGGACGGGCTGCGCGAGGCCTCCCTCGCCCTCGGCGCGTCCCAGTGGCGCACGGTCTGGCGGGTCGTGCTGCCGACCGCCAGGCCCTCGCTCGCCACCGCGCTGATCCTCGGCATCGCGCGCGGCATCGGGGAGACGTCACCGGTGCTGCTGACGGCCGGCTACACGACGTACCTCAACGCGAACCCGGTGGAGGGTCCGATGGTCTCGCTGCCGCTCGTGACCTACACGCTCGCCCGCTCCTCGGAGAAGGTCGACCAGATCCGCGCGTTCGGCGCGGCCTCCATCCTGCTCGCCATCGTCCTGTTGTTGTTCGTGACCGCGCGGATCGTCGCGGCGAGAGGGGGCCGCCGATGAGGCGAATCGCATTGGTGGTGCTGCTGTTGCTGCTGACGGCGGCGCCCGCGCAGGCGCAGAGCTACTTCCCGATCCGGGGCTCCGGGTCGTCGTGGAGCGAGAACGCCATCAAGCAGTGGATCTCCGACGCGAGCACGTTCGGGCTGCCCGCGAGCTACTCGGGCACCGGGTCGAGCGCGGGCCGGCTCGACTTCGCGCAGAAGATGAACGACTTCGCGGTGTCCGAGATCCCGTTCCAGGGCGTCGATCCGACGACCGGCAACGCGGACAACTCCAACGGCAGGCCGTTCGCGTACATGCCGATCGTCGCCGGCGGCACGTCGTTCATGTACAAGATCACGATCAACGGCCAGTTGGTGCGCGACCTGCGGCTGCGCGGGGAGACGATCGCGAAGATCTTCACCGGCCAGATCACCGACTGGTCCGACGACCAGATCACCGGCGACAACAACGGCCGCAAGCTGCCGAAGAAGCGGATCGTGCCGGTGGTGCGCTCCGACGGCTCCGGCACGACCGCGCAGTTCACGTTGTGGATGTCGAAGCAGCACCCGCAGCAGTACTGCCCGTTCTTCGCCGAGCACGTCGACGCGGGCAAGCCGTGCGGGCTCACGTCCTACTACCCGACGTTCGGCAACGCCGTGGCGCAGAGCGGGTCCTCGCAGATGGCCGGGTACATCTCCGCGGAGTACGGCGAGGGCGCGATCGGCTACGTCGAGTACTCCTACCCGCGCGCGATGGACTACCCGGTGGTGAAGGTCAAGAACGCCGCCGACTACTTCGTCGAGCCGACCGACTACAACGTCGCGGTGGCGCTGCAGTTCGCAAGCATCGAGCGGGACGCCTCGAAGGAGACCTACCTGACGCAGATCCTCGACGGCGTCTACACGAGCAACGACCCGCGCACCTACCCGCTGTCGTCGTACTCCTACATGATCCTGCCGACGTCCGAGGACGGGAAGACCACGCGGGACTCCGGCCGCACGCTGTCGGCGTTCGCGCGCTACTTCCTCTGCCAGGGCCAGCAGAAGATGGGCCCGCTCGGCTACTCGCCGCTGCCGCTGAACCTCGTCAAGGCCGGGTTCGAGCAGGTCGCCAAGGTGCCGGGCGCCGAACAGGCGCAGCTCAACCCGGTCGGCTGCCGCAACCCCACGTTCGACCCGAACGACCCGGAGTCCAACCTGCTCGCGAAGTCCGCGCCGATGCCGCCGGACTGCGACAAGGTCGGCAAGGGTCCGTGCGGGGCTGAAGGCGGTGGCGATCCGCAGAACCCCGACGGACAGCAGAACGTCGACGGGCAGAACCCCGGCACCGTGGGCCAGGACGGGCAGACCCCCGACGGCCAGACGGGCGTCGACCCGCTGACCGGTCAGCCGGTCGACGCGGACCGCAGGAGGTCCGCGACCGGCAGCGCCACCGAGCTCGCCGCGGCCCGCGGGGAGGGCATGACGACCGGGCTCGCGGTGCTGGCCGCCGTGCAGCTGGTGCTCGTGCTGGTCGTGCCCACCTTCGTCGCCCGTGCCCTGAACCGCCGCCGAACAGGGAGCAACTGATGCGCAGGAGCATCCATTTGGGACTGGTGCTGGTCCTGCTCTGGACGTCCGTAGGGGTGGTGCCCGCGTCGGCCGCCCCGGAGACGCAGACCAGGGACGGCATGTCCGTCACCGTCTCGCAGACCTCGGACCTGGTGCGGCAACGGGTGAAGGTGTCGTGGTCCGGCCTCACGCCCACGAAGGGCAGCGGTGCCAACGCGAGCTACCCGGTCGCGATCATGCAGTGCTGGGGCGCGCCCGCCGAGGTGACGCAGCAGCGGTGCTGGTCGGCCGGACGCGCCATGGAACCCGCCACGTTCATCGACACCGCGCCGTGGGACCCGGTGCAGTACGGCGACTACGGCGACCTCGGCCTCAACCTCGCCACCGTGCTGTCCTTCACCGCCCGCGACGGCAAGCGCTACTCGTGGGAGCCCGTGCAGGTCGACGACGCGGGCGTGCCGGTGGCGTGGCCGGACGGCAGCGTGCGGGCGGGAGCGCCGCCGGACCTGACGCAGGACACCTACAACTTCATCCAGCCGCCGACGCTGCTGGGGGAGACCCGTGCCGACGGCAAGGGCGCGGTCGACATCGAACTGCTGCCCGCCGAGCAGCTGCCGAGCCTCGGCTGCTCGGACACCGCGGCCTGCTCGCTCGTCGTGGTGCCGATCGGTGAACCGCGCTGCAACCCCGATCTCTCGGGACTGGTCGAGGACTGGGCGCTGGGCTGCGAGCCGGGGGCGGAGAACTCGTCGCTGCGCTCGGCCGCCACCTGGAAGTCGCCGGTGAACTGGGAGAAGCGGTTCACGTTCCCGCTGTCGTTCCGCAAGACCCAGCAGGTCTGCGCGCAGGACGACCGCGAGGAGACCGGGCTGTCCGGCTCGCCGTACCTCAACCAGCTGATGTCGAGCTGGCGCCCCAAGTTCTGCCTCGACGGCGGGTTGTTCAAGCTCGGCTACACGAGCCTCGGCGAGGGCGACGCGCGGCGGCAGTTCCTGCGCAACCTCACCGAGAAGCGCGCGGACGGGGTGAACGCGGTGCTCACGTCTCGGCCTCCGGACGGCGAGGCGTCGCGGCCGGTGGTCTACGCCCCGGTCGCCGTCACCGGGTTCACCGTGGCGTACCTGCTCGACGACGCGGCGGGCGCCGAGGTCGGCTCGCTGAACCTCACGCCGCGGCTGCTGCTCAAGATGCTCACGCAGTCCTACACCGGTGCCGCGCCGGGCATCGAGACGCACCCGGCTATCGCGGGCAACCCCGCCTGGTGGGGTTCCGATCCCGAACTGGCGGCGGCGAACCCCGGTCTCGCGCTGCGCGGGTTCGGGGTGGAGCCGTCGGCGTACCCGTTGCTGGTGCAGGGAGATCTCGACCTGACGTGGGCGCTCACCGCGTACATCGCCTCGGACCCCGCGGCGGTGGCGTGGCTCGGCGGCGCGCCGGACGAGTGGGGGATGAAGGTCAACCCGAAGTTCCAGGCGACCGCGCTGCCATTCGCCGCGGTGGAGCTGCGCGACGACTGGAAGGTGCCGGCGACGTCGGCGACCTACAAGAACCAGCTGTGGTTCAACCTGATCGCGAACCAGGTGCCGTCGGTGGTCGCCTCCGCCGTCGCACTGGTGCAGGGCAGGCCGATGGCGACCACGAACGAGTCGCTGGAGGGCGACCGGTTCGTCTACAAGCGACCGGAACGCCAGCAGACCGGGTCCCGCGCGCTGCTCGCCGTGACGGACCTCGCCGACACGTCCGTGTTCGGGCTGCGGTCGGCCTCGCTGCGCACCCGCACCGGCGAGTACGTGGCACCGAACCGCACCACGATGGCGTTCGGGTTGAACGCGACGACCATCGACGCGAAGACCGGTATCCTGCAGATCGACCAGTCCAAAGTAGATGGACGGGCCTATCCCGGCACGTCGCTCGTGTACGCGGGCGTCCCGACCTCGCAGCTGCCCCAGGCGCAGGCCGACCGGTACGCGACGTTCCTCGAGTACGCCGCCGGTGCCGGGCAGGACTACGGCATCGAGATCGGCAAGCTGCCCGACGGGTACCTGGCGCTGACCGACCCGTTGCGCCAGCAGGCCAGGGACGCGGCCAAGGCCGTGCGGGAGCAGAAGGGCGTGGTGCCGCCACCGCCGCCCGCCGTGGTCGACAACCCGGCCGGACTGCCGATCGCCGGCCGCGACAACGTCCGCAAGCCCGAGAACGCGCCGGTGCCCTCGTCGGTGGCACCGCCCTCGCCGGCACCGAGCTCGACCGCCGTGACCACGTCGTCGTCGACCCGTGCCGACTCGTCGGCGTTCGGCCGGTGGGCGCTGCCGGTGCTGCTGGGACTCGGCCTGCTGGCCGGGCTCGTGGCGCCGCTCGTGCCCGCGGTGTCGTCGCCGGAGCACCCGTTGCGCCGCCTGTTCCGCCGGCGGTCGTCGTGACGCTGCTGGCCGCGCCTCCTCCTGAGACCGGCACGGCGCCACCGCCACGGCCGAAAGCGGTGCAGCCGCTCGAGATCGCGCTCATCACGCGCGTGCTCGGCGGGTTGTCGCTCGCGTTGCTGGGGTTCGTGGCGTACGTGCTGGTCGTCGGGCCGATGACGCACGACCGCGCGCAGGACCTGCTCTACGCCGACGCGCGGGAGAAGCTCGCCGAGATCGAGATGCCCACCGGCGGCTCGATCGAGCCCGGCTCCCCGGTGGCGTTGCTGGAGATCCCCGGCCTGCACCTCAACGAGGTCGTCGTCGAGGGCACCACGGGCGGGCTGCTCACCGACGGTCCAGGGCACCTGCGGACCACGCCGTTGCCCGGCCAGCCGGGCAGTGCGGTGATCATGGGGCGGGCGTTGACGTTCGGCGGGTCGTTCCGCGACATCACCGCGCTGCGCGAGGGCGACGAGGTCGTCGCGACCACCGGCCAGGGCCGGTTCGTCTACCGCGTCGACGGGGTGCGGCGCGACGGCGACCCGATGCCCAAGCCCGGCGGCAACCACCTGGTGCTGCTGAGCGCGGAGGTCAGCGAGTTCCTCGGGCTGCCGATCAAGGTGGAACGGACGGTGTTCGTCGACACGACCCTCGTGCACCCGAGCCCGTCCGGGCTGACGCCGCCCCCGGTGTCGTTGCTGCCGGAGGAACGGGCGCTGGAACGGGACGCGGGCGGTCTGGTGCCGCTGGTGCTGTGGTCGCAGGTGCTGCTGCTCGCGGTAGCGGGCTTCACCTGGGCCCGCACCCGCTGGGGGCGCTGGGAGACGTGGTTCGTCGGCGCTCCGGTCGTGCTGGCCGCGTCCTGGCAGGTCTACGAGTACTTCGCCATCTCACTGCTGCCGAACCTGGCCTGAGCAAGGGAACGGGGCTCCCGCCGCGGCGGGAGCCCCGTTTCGCTGCGCTCAGACCGCCGCGCGCACGACCAGGAACTGGGTGCGCTTGAACAGCGAGAGACCGTTGTCCGTCACGAAGACCAGCGTGCGGGCACCGTCCGCCAGCGGGGCGCCCCACGAGACGCCCTGGACGTCGTCGACCTTCTTGCCGAGCGCGGTCAGGTCGAGGACCTGGGTCTTGGCCACCGGCTGGTAGTCCTGCCCGGCGAGCGCGTCCACACCGGCGATGTTGGTCGCACCGGTCGCGAAGTCGATCTCGAACAGCTTCTTGCCCTCCAGCACGAGGAACCGGCTGTCGGCGACGTGCAGGATCTCCGCGACCGGGGCGTCCGCGACGTAACCGAACTGCACCAGCAGCTCGCCGGTCGCGCGGTCGTGCAGGGTGAGGCGGGTCGCGGTGCCGTCGGCCGCCGCCGGCGCCTCGGTCGCCGTCAGCACGGTGCCCTCGGGCGTGGTGGCGAGCCCGGTCAGCGTGGCGCCGGCGAGAGAAGCGGGGAACTGCTGGGTGAACGCGCCGTTCGCGGTGGACTCGCGGACGACCGCGCCGTCCGTCCACAGCAGACCGTTGTCGGCCCGCACGCCCTGCGGCGCCGACCTCGGGAACTTCGTGCCGTCGGCCTGGCGCAGTTCCTTGACGCCGGTGACCGTGACGCAGTCGCTGACGCGGGCGGTGAACACGCGGTCCTTGGTGATCAGCCGGAACTGGCCGTCCGCGCCGGCGTCGATGCCGGTGATCCCGCCGACTGTCTTGCCGGCGAATCTCGTGTGGCCGGGCAGGCTGTGCTCGGCGATCAGGGTGAACTCGGCGGCCTGCGCGGACGGGGTGACGACCACGGCGGCGGCGACGGCCGCGACGGTGGCGATGAGGGCGGTGCGCATCGGTTCTGCCTTTCTGGCGGTGGTGAGGGGAAAGGAAAGGGCCCGACGTGCGACACGCCGGGCCCTTCGTGGTGGTGCGTCAGTTGCGGTCGACACCGCAGTTGGAGGAACGGCGGAAGCCGGCGGCGATGATGTCCGCGCGCGCCGTCGTGTTGGTGCAGATGTAGCCGAGGGTGCCGAAGAGGCCCGAGAACTTCGCGACCGTCTTGTCGGCCTTGCGGATCACGTTGAACAGCGCGCGGTCGTACGCGACCACGCCACCGGTGGTGACGGCCTGGCCGTCGGCCGGGTTCACGCGAGCGGTCTCCGCGGCGGCCTTGCCGGCCGGGCGGACCGAGTCGTCCACCGTGTTGACCTTGATCGTCGAGATGCCGACCGCGCGGCCGACGGAGAACGGCGCGATGGCGTTGGCGTCACCGACGAGCGGTGCCGCGTTGTGCTCCTGCACGGGCTGGCCGCCGAACGTGTCCTTGGCACAGGTGCCGGGCGCGGTCAGGCCGATGCTCTCCAGGAAGAACGCGCGCGTGCCGGAACCCGACTGCGGCAGGTAGGCGGTGCGGTTGCAGTCCGCGCTGCCGGCGGCCGACGCGTACAGCTTGTTCAGGTCCAGCGTGGTCAGCGTGGTGGGCACGTTGGACGTGCTCGCCGTGGCGTAGGTGACGGTGTCGCGGGCGAACTCGATGAAGCCGTAGTTGGCCTCGGTGCCGTCCGACTTCGCCTTGCGCGAGGAACGCGCGTAGTCGAGGTTGTGCGTGCTGCCGTCGGCGATCAGCGCGCTGATGCCCGCGGACGAGCCGTTCGGGCGGGTGATCGTCGGCGCGCCCGCCTTCGGGGTGATCGTCGTGCTGCCCGGGACGATGGCGTCCCAGGAGTAGGCGCGGTTGGCCGGAGCCGGGGACTTCGCGTTGTAGTGCGCGGTGAGGGTGTTCAGCACGCCCTGGGTGGTGTCCGAACCGACGCCGACGACGTCGGTGGCGGCGGGGACCACACCGGCGGCCGGGTCGGCCTGGGCGGTGCCCGCGAAGGCACCGATGGTCGTGACGACCACGGCCGCCTTGATCAGGGTGGAGCGCATTGGGTTTCTCCCTGTGGCTCAACGGTTTCCTGGCGACGTGAACGTTGCCCGATGGGTGCACCCGCAACCACCACGAGGTGGGAAACCTTGTGCTCTCGCGCCATCCCGCCGCGGTGAACGCGCACCCAACCGCGCCGTCGGCCATGCCAGGTGAACCGCTTGTTCACCGGTTGGTGCGCCCAGGCCTCTACCCTCCGCGCGTGACGCAGACACAGGTGGACCTGGAATCGCTGATCACGGGCGCGACGCTGGAAGCCGTCGACGTGTCCGCGTGGTTCGGCAAGCGCAAGGTGCTGGACCGCGTGTCCCTCACCATGTCGGCGGGCACCGTGACGGCGCTGATCGGCCCGTCCGGCTGCGGCAAGTCGACGTTCCTGCGCATTCTCAACCGGATGCACGAGCTCGTGCCGTCCGCCGCGCTCGCCGGGGAGGTCCGCCTCGACGGCTCGGACATCTACGAGCAGGGCCGTCCGATCACCGAGACCCGCCGCCGCATCGGCATGGTGTTCCAGAAGCCCAACCCGTTCCCCGCGATGTCCATTTCGGACAACGTGACGGCCGGCCTGAAGCTGACCGGCCTGTCGGCGTCGCGCGCGGAACGAGAGGCGCTGGTCGAGTCGTGCCTGACGCGCGCCGGTCTGTGGAAGGAGGTCCGCGACCGGTTGCGTCAGCCGGGCGGCGCGCTGTCGGGCGGCCAGCAGCAGCGCCTGTGCATCGCGCGTTCGCTGGCCGTCCGCCCGGACGTGCTGCTGATGGACGAACCCTGCTCCGCCCTCGACCCCACCTCGACCCGGCGGATCGAGGAGACCATCGCCGAACTGCGCACCCAGGTCACGATCGTGATCGTCACGCACAACATGCAGCAGGCTGCCCGCGTGTCGCAGCGGTGCGCGTTCTTCCTGGCCGAGGACGGCGCTCCTGGGCACGTGGTGGAGCAGGGCCCCACCGAGGACATCTTCGGCAGCCCGGTCGACCCGCGCACCGCCGACTACGTGAACGGCAGGTTCGGCTGACCGCTCAGGCCCGGCTGCCCACCACCTCGGCCGGCTGCGGTGCGGTGCGCCCGAGTTCCGCGGTCGGGCGCCGGAACGTCTCCCGTCCCGTGGCGATCGCCGCTGCACTCAGCGCGCACACCGCGGCCGTGAAGATCGCGACCCCGATCCAGTCCTCACGCCCCGAACCGATGGCCGCCACGACACTGGGCGCGAAACCCGCGATGGCGAACCCGATCTGGGTGCCGATCGCCATGCCGGACAGCCTGACCTCGGTGCTGAACATCTCGCCGTACAGCGAGGGCCAGATGCCGTTGATCGCGGAGTAGGCCACGCCGAACAGCAGGATGCCGAGCGCGAACACGAGGCCGTACGCACCGATCGAGATCGACCACAGGTACGGGAAGATCAGGATCGCGCACGCGCCGCAGCCGGCGAGGAAGACGGGCTTGCGGCCGATCCGGTCGGAAAGCCCTGCCAGCAACGGGATCGCGGCCAGCGCGACGACGTTGGCGAGCACGCCCACCCACAGCATCGGGGTGCGGGCGAGGCCGATCGTGTTCACCGCGTAGCTCAGGGCGTAGACGGTGAAGATCGTGCTGACCGAGGCGATGGTCGCGGCGAGCACGACGCGCAGGACGTCGATCCAGTGCGTGCGGAACAGCGTCGCCGCGGGGAGTTTGGCCTTCTTGGTGCGTTCGAACGCGGCGGTCTCGTCGATCTTGCGGCGGATGACGAGGCCGGCGACCACGACGAGTGCGCTGCACCAGAACGGAACGCGCCATCCCCACGTGAGCAGGTCTTCCTGGGGGAGTGCCGCCACCGGCAGGAAGATCGCGGTGGCGAGGATCTGGCCCGCCTGCGTGCCGCTGAGGGTGAAGCTGGTGAAGTACGCCCGGCGGTGTTCCGGCGCGTGTTCCAGCGACATCGAGTTGGCGCCCGCCTGCTCACCCGAGGCGGAAAGTCCCTGCAGCAGGCGGAGGAAGACGAGCAAGATCGGTGCCAGCACGCCCGCGGTGTCGTAGGTCGGCAGGCAGCCGACGGCGAAGGTCGCGACGCCCATCAGCAGCAGCGTGAAGATGAGGACCTTCTTGCGGCCGAAGCGATCGCCGACGTGGCCGAGGACGAACGCGCCGAGCGGCCTCGCGAGGTAGCCGACGCCGAACGTGCCGAGGGCGAGCAACGTTCCCGTCGCCGGATCGGCGGCGGGGAAGAAGACCTTGTTGAAGACCAGTGCCGCGGCGGTGCCGTAGATGAAGAAGTCGTAGTACTCGAGGGCGCTGCCGATCCAGGCTGCCAGCGCAGTCTTGCGGGCCATCGATGTGGTCACGGCGTACTCCTATGTACGGCCTAGTTAGTTAATACAAGTTCGGACATGGCACCCCCGCGTGTCAAGGGTCAGATTTCAGCTGGTCAAGTAGTCGATCAGCATGTCACCGAGCATGCGCCGGTGGTGGTCGCGGCGCTCGGGGTCGAGCATGTCGCGGCCGAAGATCGCGGCGAACGTGTGCCTGTTCGCGAGCCGGAAGACGCAGAACGAGCTGATCACCATGTGCACGTCGAGGGGGTCGACGTCGGCGCGGAACCGGCCGGCCGCGCGGCCCCGTTCGAGGAGCTGCGTCAGGCCGTCGAGCGCCGGGTTCGCCAGTCCCGCCAGGACTTCCGAGCGGGCGATGTGCTCGGCGCGGTGGATGTTCTCGATGCTGACGAGCCGGATGAAGTCCGGGTGCGCCTCGTGGTGGTCGAAGGTCAGCTCCGCGAGCCGGCGGATGCCGTCCTCTGGCGAGAGGTGCTCGACGTCGAGTTCGGCCTCGAGCGCCCGGATCTCCTGGTAGGCGCGTTCCAGCACGGCGATGTAGAGCTGTTCCTTGCCGCCGAAGTAGTAGTAGATCATCCGCTTGGTCGTGCTGGTGCGTTCGGCGATCTCGTCGACGCGCGCGCCCGTGTAGCCCTTGTCGGCGAACTCCCGGGTGGCCACCTCCAGGATGTCGGCGCGGGTGCGGTCCTTGTCCCGCTGGCGCTCGGCATCGGGTGATGGTGCGGCCACCTTGCCCCCTTCGATCGGCGGATGACCAGCCAACTCTAGTCCAGCACTTCCTGGCGGCGACTCGGAGCGCTACAGTGAACTCACTAGTTCGTACATTAAGCGGGAGGTCCGGTGACCAGCTACCAGATCGGGCTCGTCGGCACCGGCATCGGCCCGTCGCTGAGCCCGGCGCTGCACGAGCGCGAGGCGCGCGAGCTCGGGCTGAGCTACACCTACCGGCTGCTCGACCTGGACGTCATCGGGCGGCCGGTCGGCGACGTGCTGGCTCGGGCTCGGGCGGAGGGGTTCACCGGCCTCAACGTCACGCACCCCGCGAAGCAGGCGATCCTGCCGCACCTGGACGACGTCGCCGGGGAGGCCGCCGCGCTGGGTGCCGTCAACACCGTGGTCTTCGAGAACGGCGCGGCGATCGGCCACAACACCGATGCCACGGGCTTCGCCCGCAGTCTTCGCCGTGGCCTGCCGGACGTGCCGATGGCGAACGTCGTTCTGCTCGGAGCCGGGGGAGCGGGCGCTGCCGTCGGGCACGCGCTGCTGTCGCTCGGCACCGGTCGCCTGGGCGTCCACGACGTCGACCCAGTCCGCGCCGCGTCGCTGGTGACGGCGTTGCGGAGCAGGTTCGGCGACGACCGGGCCGTCGTGTGCGGTGCTGACGCGGTCCAGAACGCAGACGGGCTGGTGCACGCGACGCCCACCGGCATGGCGGCCCATCCCGGGCTGCCGATCGACGAATCGCTGCTGCGCGAAGGACTTTGGGTCGCCGACATCGTCTACCGGCCCCTGGAGACGGCGCTGCTGGCCGCCGCTCGGGCACGCGGCTGCCGGGTTCTGCACGGCGGCGGGATGGTCGTGCTCCAGGCCGCGGAGTCGTTGCGGCTGTTCACCGGCTTCGATCCGGACGCGGGCCGGATGCTCGCGCACTTCGAGGAACTGGAAGGGGAACCCGCCCATGCGTCCTGATCCGCGCACCTCGATCGCCACCGTGTGCCTGTCCGGCACTTTGGACGACAAGCTCGTCGCGGCCGCCGAGGCGGGCTTCGACGGCGTCGAGCTGTTCGAGAACGACCTGCTCGCCTCTCGTCGCGGACCCGCCGAGATCCGGGGGCGCTGTGCCGATCTCGGGCTGGGCATCGATCTTTACCAGCCGTTCCGCGACTTCGAGGCCGTGCCGCCGGACGTGCTCGCCGCCAACCTGCGCCGTGCCGAGCAGAAGTTCGGTGTCATGGCGGAACTGGGCGTGGACACGGTTCTCGTGTGCTCGTCGGTGTCGCCGGACGCGATCGACGACGACGATCTCGCCGCCGAACAGCTGCACCTGCTGGCGACGCGCGCGGGTGAGCACGGCCTGCGCATCGCCTACGAGGCCCTTGCCTGGGGCCGGTACGTCAACGGCTACGAGCACGCGTGGCGGATCGTGCGCCGCGCCGCCCACCCGGCGCTGGGAGTCTGCCTGGACAGCTTCCACATCCTGTCCAAAGAGGACGATCCGCGGGTGATTCGCGCCATCCCCGGCGACAAGATCTTCTTCCTCCAGCTCGCCGACGCGCCGGCGTTGCCGATGGACGTCCTCCAGTGGAGCCGCCACCACCGCCTCTTCCCGGGGCAGGGCGACTTCGACCTGACCACGTTCACCCGCCACGTGCTCGACGCCGGCTACCGGGGCCCGCTCTCGCTGGAGGTGTTCAACGACGTGTTCCGCCAGTCCGACCCGCGCCGTGCCGCGATCGACGCCATGCGGTCGCTCGTCGGCCTGCGGGACTCGTTGGGGCTGCTGGACGTTCCCGCCGCGCCCGTACCGGACGGCTACGCGTTCGCCGAGGTCGTGGGCGAGGCGAACCTGGCCGCGCTGGGGTTCGCGCGAGCGGGCGTGCACCGGTCGAAGCCCGTCGAGCTGTGGACGCAGGGCGAGGCGCGCGTGCTGGTCAACGCCGACGGCGAAGCAGGTGCGGTCGGGGCGCTCGGCCTTTCCGTGCGCGACCCCGCGGCGGCGGAGCACCGCGCGAAGGTGATGCTCGCACCACCGCTCTCGCGGGCGTCCGGGCCGGGCGAGGCCGCGCTGACGGCCATCACGGCCCCGGACGGAACGCAGATCTTCCTGTGCGCCGACGAGGAGTGGCTCACCGACTTCGTGCCCACCGGGGAGTCCGTCGCCGGGGTCGGGATCACCGGCATCGACCACGTCGCGCTGACCCAGCCGTTCGACAACTTCGACGAGGCCACGCTCTTCTACCGTTCGGTGCTGGGGCTGGAGCCGGGTGCCATCGCGGAGTTCGCGGCGCCGTTCGGGCTGGTGCGCGGCCGTGGCGTGAGCGCGGGCGGAGTGCGGTTGACGTTGGATGCTGCACTGGTGCGCCGAGGCGGTTGGGCCCCGGCGGTGCGGGAGCCTCAGCACATCGCGTTCACGTGCGCCGATGTCGTGGAGTGTGCTCGCGCGTTGCGGCAGCTGGGTGCGCGACTGCTGGACATCCCTGGCAACTACTACGACGACCTGGCGGCCCGCACGGCCTTGCCGCCCGAGCGCATCAGCGCGCTGCGCGAGCAGTCCGTCCTCTACGACCGCGACGACCGCGGCGAGTACCTGCACTTCTACACCGAGCTGGCCGGCGCCAGGGTGTTCTTCGAGGTGGTCGAGCGCATCGGTGACTACCGGGGGTTCGGCGTGGTGAACGCTCCCATTCGCATGGCGGCCCACCACGAAGCCCGGCAGGCCGCTAGGTGAAGAGGATCTTCCTGGCGGCGGCCTTGCCCGGTGCGGTGCGCAGCAATGTGAACGCCAACTCCGCGACGTTCGGACTCCTGACGAGGGAGAGGCCGCGCCGGAGTTGGGAGCGCAGCAGGTAGCGGCGGCGCATCGCCGCGCCGTCGTAGTGCTTCAGCACGTACCTGTTGCCGCTGCGCAGGTAGTCGGACGTGACCTCGGCGGCGAGCTCGGACATCCGCATGCACGGGTCGAGCCCGCCCGCCGTGAGCGGGGAGACCGCACCCGCCGCGTCGCCGACCAGCAGGCCTTGCGGGGACACGATTCGGCGCAGCAGCCCGCCGACCGGGATCGGCCCGCCCCTCCGCCTGACCGGTCCGGCCGGTTCCGGCGTGGGGAAGCTGTCGCGGAAGCGTTGCAGCAGTTGGGGGAGAGGGGCGGTGAAGCGGTCGGCGCGGCCCGCCAGGCCGATGTGAGCGTGCTCGCCGTCGTCGATGACCCAGGCGATGTAGCCGGGCGCGAGACGCGGGTCGACGACGCAGTGGAACGTCGGCGTCGAGCCGGTCCGCACCGGGTAGACCTCCTCGATGCCGGTGATCATGCGCCGGTTGACGTCGAGGCCGAGGTTCTTCGCGACCGTGGATCTGGCGCCGTCCGCGCCGATCGTGAACCGCGCCTTCGTGGACTTCCCGGGATAGCTGGAGTTCAGCGTGACCTGGGCGCCCGCGCGTTCCGCTTCCCTGACCGCGGTGGTGTAGATGCTCTCCATGTCACCGACGCGGAATTCGTCGCGGTCGCTGATCAACTCCACCGGATTTTCGCCCGACGGCGGGTAGAGCAGCACGCGCCGGACCGCCGGGCCGAGGTGCGGCAGGTCGTAGTCGTCGAGCGTGCGCCGGACGAAGATCCCGGTCGTGCGGATGCCCGTCTCCAGGCTTGTCCGGCGTTCACACACGGCCACGTCGAGGCCTGCTTCGGCCAGCAGGCGCGCGGTGGTGAGCCCGGCCAGCCCGGCGCCGACGACGAGCACGTCCACGGTGTCCATGTGCCCGACGCTAGATCCGGTCACCCGGCTGTTTCCGCCTTCCCGGCGACACCTTCACGGGATCTGCACCGTTTCTCC
This sequence comes from Lentzea sp. CA-135723, assembly GCF_050936595.1. Taxonomy (NCBI): domain Bacteria; kingdom Bacillati; phylum Actinomycetota; class Actinomycetes; order Pseudonocardiales; family Pseudonocardiaceae; genus Lentzea; species Lentzea sp. CA-135723. The sequence goes on from NZ_JBNJMK010000002.1 coordinate 1,683,690, forward strand.
ACAAATGTGAGCGCTTGACATGCCGGAGCCGGGTCGCGGAAGGTGTGCACACCGCTGCCTCGAATCGTTGGTTCGAGGAGGAACACCGATGGAGTTGTTCAACCGCCGCACCGCTCTGCGAGGCGCACTCGCAGTCGCGGCCACGCCACTGGCCGCGGGTGTGGCATCGGCAGACGTGGGGGCGCTGGCGTTCGTCCAGAAGTGGGCGCCGAACCCCGGCTCGGTCGGGCTGAAGGCGTTCGCGGGCGTCGAGGACGACCGCTCGAACTCGCACCCGTCGGCCACGCACATCTTCGCCGAGAGCGACCAGTACCGGTTCGTGATGCACAAGTCCGATCGGGACGGTGCGGACCGGCAGCGCAACGAGGTGCGCGCGATCCAGACCGGCAGCACCCGCCACGACATGAAGAAGGGCGAGACCTGGCGCTACAACTACCAGATGTACGTGCCGTCGACCCTGAAGGGCACCACCAGCTTCACGCACATCTTCCAGGTCAAGCACACCGGAGTGGACTCGCCGGTGGTCACGATGTCGTTGTTCCGCTCGGGTTCCGCGGAGACCGTCGAGATGAGACTGTTCGGCGCGGGCCAGGCGAAACTCGGCAGCACGCCGCTCGCGCCGTTGCGCAACAGGTGGATCGACGTCGAGATCGAGATCAAGGTCGCCGACTCCGGCAGCCTGCGCTTCTCGTTGAAGGACGGCGGAACCACGGTGGTCAACGCCTCCCGCTCCGGCTTCGACACGTGGCTGGGCGGTGACCAGGCGCACCCGAAGTGGGGCATCTACCGAGGCCTCGGCGACTCCGCGCAACTGCAGGACACCTACCTGTTGCTGCGCAACATGAGGGCGTACCGGAACGAGTAGAGGGTGTTCCCACAGAGGCCTCTGCGAGTCAGAATCACTCTTGTGGGGGATCTTCACGGACGAACCGTCGAGAGCAGGGCCGGCGTGGCCGCCTTCCTGGCAGGCGTGTGGCTGATCGCCGCACCACCGGTCCTGCACTTCGGCGCGGCCACACACGCCTTCCGCCCGTACTGGGTCTCCATGGGCCTGGCCGTGGTGATCATGCTGCTGGGCATGGTGCGCGCCATGGCACCCCTGGACGTGCCGTTCATCAGGCACCTGACGATCGCCCTAGCCCTGTGGCTGATCGTCGTGGCGTTGCTGCGCGCGGACGGAGGCACCGCCATCGTCTGGCTCAACCAGCTGGTCGTGGGCGCTCTCATCGCCCTCTCGGCAGGCCTCGCCCTGCTCATCAGCTTCCGCGGCGTCCGCGTCCGCCGATGAGAGGCACCTGGTCCGACCTCTGCCTGATCTGCCACGGTCAGCAGGACTTCGTGGTGAACGTCCATGAAGCAGGCCCGTACGAACGCTCACACGACTACACCCGAGTCCTGTTCTGCCGTGCCTGCGACCTCGGCGAACTCCGCGCCTTCAGCTACGACGGCTTCGTGGTCTTCGGCGAGGAGGACGAGGTGATGGTCTGGTCCTCGGCGATGTCCGCAGCCGACGTCTCCCTGCTCCGGTCCGCCTTCACCTGCACCGTGCCCCTGGCCGGCATCTGCGACTGCCCACAACACACTCGCTTGTACGACACCAGTGTGAGCGCTAACAAGACCCGCCTGCCCGAACACGGTCCCGACCGCCACAGCCCTGCAGGCCGCACCACCGTCACGGTCGCGGTGGTGGACGGCCTGGCGGAGTTCCGCTGACTCAGTCGATCACCGCGACAGCCTCGACCTCGACCAGGTGCTCCGGCACGTCGAGACTCGCGACCCCGATGAGCGTGGCCGGCGGCGTGGCCCGCTCTCCCAGGCGTGCCATGGCGTTCTCGATGCCCTTGACGAGCTCCGGCATCTTCTCCGGCGCCCAGTCCACGACGTAAACCCGAACCCTGACGAGGTGTGCGAAGCCGGCGCCCGCCGCCCTGAGCGCGGTGTGCACGTTCACGTACGCCTGCTCGGTCTGCGTGGCGAGGTCGAGCTCCGCGTCCCAGGCCACCTGCCCGGCCAGGTAGATCGTCCTGCTCCCGCTGGCCACCGCGACGTGGTGGTACACGTCGACCTGCGGCAGCCCCTCGGGGTTGATGAGCGTGACAGCCATGGTTCTTCCCTCTCTTGCGGTTACTCGCTCACCGTAGGAGAGTGACCGCTGACCTGGAAGAACGCACTATTTCGAGAGTGAGGCACCACAAGGTGAGCAAGCAGCTCAGCGGCGACCTGGCCCGCGCCGACTCGCTGGCCCGCGAGATCTTCTCCGACATAGCCAACAAGTGGGCGCTGCTCATCGTCGAGACCATCGGCGACACCACCAAACGCTTCACCGAACTCAAGACCGAGGTGGACGGCATCAGCCACAAGATGCTGACCCAGAACCTCCGCCTGCTGGAACGCAACGGCCTCGTCACCCGCCACGTCCACCCGACCGTCCCACCCCGAGTCGACTACACCCTCACCGAACCGGGCCAAGCCCTCCGCGCCACCGTCGACGCCATGTGCGCCTGGACGTCCCGCTACCTGACCGAAATCGAGTCGGCCCGCATCCGCTTCGACGCCTGATCCGCGGCCCTACGCGAGCGGGTCTTCCGGCTTCGGGATGTCGAGAACCTGGTCGGGGCTCAGCTCGGTGATGTCCCGCGGCCCGTCGTCGGTGATCAGCTCCAGGGTGGTCTTCCCGTCGAGTTCTCGCTTGATCTCGTCGATGAGCTCTTGAGCACGCCGGCGCTTGAGGATCCGATCGGCCAGGTCGGTGACGGCCAAGGCGGCCGAGGGGATGGAAACGATCAACGCCGCGACCGCGACGGGGTCGACGGCCTTCTTGTCCTCGGGGGCCGAGCCCTCCGCGCTCAACGGCGTTTCGCGCGTCTGGTACCCCCAAGCGCCGACCAGCTTGTCGAGGCTGGACTTCGCGGATGCCAAGCCGTCGTCGGTGGCACTCTCGATACGGATGATCATCATTCCTCTTCTTTCAGGCTGAGATGGTCAAGCAGATCGGTCAGGTGTTCGACGACCGTGGTCGCGCCGATCTTGGTGGCGGCCTGAAGGCTCGCGCTGGCCACCTGCTGGGCTTGATCGGTTAGACCGGCCCTTGCGAGCAGGCTGGCCCATGCCTGGCCGACGATGGCAATACCGTCGGCGCGTTGCAGGTCGAGGAAGGTCGAGTAGGACTCGATCAGCCTGGTGGCGGCGGCCACGTAGTCGTTCTGATCTAGATGGATCTGTGCCAGATCCCAGTTCGCTGCGGCGATGCCGTCGAGATCGCCTAGGCGGGTATTCATCTCTAGTCGTTTGAGTTGAAGAGATGTTGCCTTCTCGTGGTCACCATGCAGGAAGAGGATGTTGGCGATCAGCCCCCATGTGATGGCGATGGATCGGGTGTCGCCCAGGCGCTCAAATGCCGGCAGCTCGACGTCGTGTCGGATGCGTAGGGCTTCGTCGAGGTCCCCACGCACTTCGGCGATGTCGCCGATTTTGCTCCATGTGATGGCGATGGATCGGGTGTCGCCCAGTCGTTCGTAGACCGGGAGGGTGACGTCGCGGCGGATGCGTAGGGCTTCGTCGTACTCACCGCGGCGGTAGTGGATGTCGCCGATTTTGCCCCATGTGACAGCGATAGCGCTGGTGTCGCCCAGTCGTTCGAGGGCGGGTAGGGTGACGTCGCGGCGGATGCGTAAGGCTTCGTCGTGGTCGCCGCGGTGGTAGTGGATGTCGCCGATTTTGCTCCAGGTGACAGCGATCTCACGGGTGACGCCCAGTCGTTCGTAGGCCGGTAGCTCGACCTCGTGTCGGATGCGTAGGGCTTGGTCGTAGTCACCGCGGCTGTAGTGGATGTCGCCGATTTTGCCCCAGGTGATGGCGATGGATCGGGTGTCGCCCAGTCGTTCGTAGGCCGGTAGCTCGACCTCGTGTCGGATGCGTAGGGCTTCGTCGTACTCACCGCGGTGGTAGTAGATGTCGGCAATCTGCCCCCATGTGACGGCGATGGATCGGGTGTCGCCCAGGCGCTCAAATGCTGGCAGTTCGACGTCGTGTCGGATGCGCAGGGCTTCGTCGTAATCGCCACGGTGGTAATGGATGTCGGCGATACGGCCGGATGCCATTGCGGCTTCGCGGTCGTAGCCTGCGGTGAGGAAGAGTTCACGTGCCTGGTTCAACAGGGTTTCGGCTTTGCGCATGTCGCCTGTGATGATCAGACGCTGGGCTTGGTCAGCGATGACCCGGGCACGCTCGAGAGAATCGTCGGCCTCGTCAGTGTCCGTGTCCGCTGCTCGATCGAGCAGCGTCTGGCCTGTTGCTCCGTCTCCGCTGGTGAGGGCAGCATCCGCCACCACGCGCAACAGGACGAGAGAGACCGGGTGATGATGCCGATCCAGGAGCGCGATCACCTCGCTTCCGAGTGAGGCAGCGGTGGCTGCGAGGCCTATGCGCAGGTACACGATCGCGCCGACGGCGCACTGGGCGGTGATGGCTGGGTTGTCCGCCAGCATCGCCAGCCGCGTCAACTGCAGATCCTCTTCTGGAGTCCGGCGGCGGGGTGGCGATGTCCACGCGGCCAAGAGGACCTCGACGGTGGCCTGGGCGAGCGCGGCCTGCTCAACAAGGGTGAGCGGGGCAATGCGGCCAGTGGCGAGAGGGCTCACGGCAACGGCGGTTTGTTCTGGCTCGGCGAGGTCGTTGTGGGGCTCCAGCAGTCCCAGGCCGGAGAGTCGGGCTGGTGAGCCACCTACGTGGGTGGCGACGAGGTCGACCACCGTTTCCGGGATCGGCAGGTCGAACAGCGTGAGTGCCCGGACCAGAGCGGCACTCGCCGCGCCTGCCTCCTCCAGGAGTGCGTCCAGCGCGAGGTTTTCCAGGAAGTCTCGGACTTCGCCGTCTTCTGGCAGGTTGCCCTGGCGCAGGTACTCCTCCATGCCCGTCACCGCCGCTTCCGCACGGGGTAGGGGTACGTGCTCGTTGTAGACCAGGCGTAGGCAGATCAGGTCTTGCAGGCCTGGGTTGCCTCGGCTCACCGCGACTGCCCGTGAGGCCAGGTCGGCTCGTTCGACTCGGTGTTCGGCTGTGGCCAGGGCCTGTTGGCGGCGGTGCAGTTTGCGTTGGCCCACGGTGGGGAGTGCGCCCAGTTGGATGGGGTCCAGGCGGGTTTCGGCGCCGTTGAGCGTGAAGGTGTAGCGGCTGGTCAGCAGTAGGCGGCTGTCGGTCTCGTCGGTGTTGAAGGCGCGCAGCACCGCGGACAGCACTGGTGCGTGCTCGGGGGCCACTCGGTGCGGTCCGTCCTCTGAGGACACCAGGATGCGTTCCAGGTCGTCGATGATCAGCAGCAGCGGTTTGCGGCCGTCGCGTGCTTGGGCGCACGGGCCGGCCAGGAGGTCGACCAGTACCTCGCCGATCGCCTCTGGTCTGTCTCGTACTCGCGCGAGTTGGCTGTCGATCAGTTCGCGGGCTGCCGGGTTGGTGCGTGCGGCGTCTCGTACGGCGTCCAGTACGGCCAGGGCGCTGTAGTCGCGGAACACCACGGCCACCGCGTACTGGCCCGCTATGCGGTCGGCGATTCTGGCCGCGAGGCTGGACTTGCCCAGGCGGCCCAGGCCGTGCAGCAGGACGCCGATCTTCTCGCTGTTGCGCAGCACCCGCAGTGCGCGGCGCAGTTCCTTGCGGCGGCCCACGAACATCTGCGCTCTGGCCACCGGCACTTGCTCTTTGTGGTCCAGGAAGCGTTTTGTGCCGTGCACGGCCGACACCAGGGACCGCTTCTGGCTGCCGGCGACCACCGGTCCGCCGCCCGTGGGGCCCAGCCACACCCTGGCCAGGTGCCAGTCCGCCCGCACCCTCGGGTCGTCCGACGCCAGCAACGCCCGGCGGGCGTCACCTACCGCCACCGCCACGTCCACCTGCCTGTTGAGCTCCTGGTACAGGCGCCTGGCGAACAACGTGGCCGCCTGGTCCTGCACCGAGCCGTCCCAGCCGATCACGGCCGGGACGCCGGCGGCGACCAGGCTGGTCGACAGCGAGTGCGCCAGCAGTTCCTTGTCCCCGCCCGGTCCTGGGCCTGCTTTCCGGCCGGCGCCCGAGGGCAGGTGCGGCGCGCTGTCGGCGCCGGTCGCGGTCAGGCACGCCGAGACGAACACCAGCCGTGTCGTGTCGTGGGGGAGCAGGGCGACCAGTTCGGATGCCGTCGTCGGGCGGGCACCGCCGGTGTCGTCCTCCATCAGCAGCACCGGCTTGCCCGGCCCGCCGTCCTCGCCCGGCCAGTTGTTGGAGCCGTGGCAGGACAGGTGCACGACCGGGAGCCTGGCGGTCGACAGCCGTTCGCCGAGCTGTTCCGGATCTCCGGTGTCCTCGACCAGCAAATCGATGCGGGCATCACCCACCGCGTCGAGGATCGCCATCTCCTCGGCCTCGAAATCCAACTCGTACTGCCCGGTCGGAGAAGAGGCCATGAACGCGACACCGAGTCGATAGCCGCCCAGCTCCGCCGACGCCGCTGCTGTTCCCAGCCTGCGGGCCACGCCGAACCGCGTTATCCCGTCCTCGGCCAGGAAACCGCCGTCCGGCCACGCCAGCAATTCGAACGGCGCCCGCAACAACTGCCACACGGACCCGGAGGGCCACTGCGGACCCCGCACCTCCAGCACCACCGGAGCAACCGCACGCTGCAACCAGACGCGGAGCTGGCCCTGTTCGCCGTCCAGCCACGCGAACAGCTCACGGCCGATCTTCACCAGCTCGTCGGCGGAGCCGGCGCGCACGTACCGGTCACCGATCCTCTTCAGGAAGTCGAAGTCCGCCTCTCCGAGCGCTCGCCGCGGACCGACTCGCTCGTCGCCCAGGACCAGCTCGAACCCCGAATCGTCCACGACAAGTCCGAACACCCGCACCTCCCTCACGCAGCATCCCCAACTTCGCCGGACCGCCCCGATCGGTTACCGAACATCGCGCCAAGGCATCCAACTACCCCTGAACGGCGTAGTCGAACACCGACCGGCCGTGTTCCCTTTTTGTCCATGAAATGGCATCGGAAACGCGGCCTGGAATCGAACTCCGGCACTGTATTTCGCGGTTCCGTGGAATAAGCGGCGACGTTTCTCCTTTCTGAACGCGGGCGCAGAACAACGGCTACAGTCGCATTCCCTCCTTCGGGAGCGGGACTCACGCCAAAGGAGAACGGTGATCGAGATCAATGCCGCCGAGTCGTCGTCCGTCGAGGTCATGGACGAACTCCTGAAGCTGGTGCAGGACCTGACCGAGCGCCCCAGGTTCGGCGAGCTCCCCGGAGGGCGGCCGGGTGCTCGCGCCGGGAACGACCGGGGCATCCCGCTGGTCTGCCTGGTCCGCGAACACGGGTCGGCCGGGCTCCTCAAGGTCCTGCGCGCTCACCTGCGCGCCGCTCACCCCGGCCGGATTCCGCACGCCTACCACCAGTTCCCCGGCGTCGAGGGGGAGGAGCCGTCGCCGCACCAGGTCGCGGAGGTGGGCGTGGTGCTGGCCGAGGTGGCACGCGAGCTGTCCGGCGCGGCCAACGGGCGTTACGGGCGGCACGTGTTCCCGCGGTTCCGGCTCGTCTACTGGTTGATGAACCAGCCGGCCGAAGGCGGCGAGCCCGAGTCGGCGACGAGTCTGCTCACCCGGCTGCGCGAACGCGACCTGCGCGGGCGCACCGAGGACGACCTGATTCCCCGGGAGGCGTTCGACACCGCTGCGGACGCCGCGCCGTGGTGGGCGCGTGTGGCGCTGAAGTTGTTGCCCTCGTTCCTCTTCCGGGCGAAACTGCGCGGTCTCGTGCCCGGCAGGGAGTACCGGTGGCTGCTGCGCCAGCCCTACCTCGCGCCGCACGATCCCGGCACGTTCCTCGGTTTCGCCGAACGCCTCACCGGCACGCTCGCGCCCGGCAGGGGCTCCGAGCCGCACGAGGACGCGCGGCAGCTCGCCAAGCTCCTGGTCAACGCGTTCCTGGAGGACGTGCGGCGGGGGTACCGGCGGACGCCGTGGCGGGTCCGGTCGGCGCGGCGCACCGTCTACCCGGTGGTGCTGCTCGACGGCATCCGCCGCGACAACGGCGGTTACGCCCTGCTGAAGCTCATCAACGACGTGCGCAACGACACCGGCTCGTTCGACCCGCTGATCATCATCAGCGGCAGTGAGAAGGTGCCGCCCGACGCGGCCGCCGCGGACGAGCGGGCACCGGCGTGGGTGGAGAACGCCGGGCGTGCCTACGAGACCTGGACGCGCAAGCTCGCCACGAACAGCCGCGGGCGCCGGCCCACGGCGTGGTTCCTGCCGTTGCGGGTGCCGCCGGTCGAGATCGAACCCGGTGACGTGCCGCCGCTCGCGACGCTGACCGTGCGGCCCGCTCCGGTCTGGTCCCGGACGTCCGTTCTCGCGGTGGTGGTCGTGATCCTGCTCGGCGCCGTCGTGGCGGGCGGGTACTGGCGGATCACCACGGCCGCGGCGGAACGCGACCGGCACTGCGGGTTGCCGCCGGACGACGCGAACTTCGAGACGCTCACCAGACTCGGCACCGCTGACTGCGTCGGTGTGAGCAGCAGGGCGATCCCCTTGCTCGACAACGGGTCCAGCGAGCTCAGGAACCGCTTCATGCGCGTGCAGGACCAGATCGCCCTGCAGAACGAGCAGGTGGACCAGGCCGGCAAGGAGAGCCCGGACCGTCCATACGCGACGGTCGTGTACGTGTCGGCCATGAGCGGTCTGCCCGAGTCGCTGGCCACCAACACCTCCCGGCTCATGGGCGTGGCGGCGATGCAGGCCCGGCTGCTGGACGAACGCGGCAACGGGCACCCGCTGATCAAGGTGCTGCTCGGCAACGCCGGCCGGACCATGCAGTACGGCGACGCGCTGGTCGAGCACCTGAAGACCTGGATGCGCCGCGACCCGACCGTCGTCGGCGTGCTCGGCCTGGCGCAGAGCCGCCAGACGACGCGGGACACCATCGACAAGCTGGGCAGGCAGGGGCTGCCCACGGTGGCCGCCACGTTGTCGGCGAACGAGTTCCCGAGTGTGTCGTCGAGGTACTTCCAGATCTCGCCGACCAACGACAGGGAGGCGCGGGTCGCCGTCGAATACGCGAACCAGAGGTACGCGGGCCAGAGGAAGGTCCAGATCGTGCGTTCGGCGGACGACACCGACCTCTACTCCGCCGACCTCGCGCGGAGCTTCCGCGACCGGTTCGCCGACGAGCGCCTGGGACGGACCAGGGAGGTGCTGACCGACCTGGTCTACCGGCCCACCACCGACGAGGACCACACGAACGCCCGTGAGATCGGGCAGCAGCTCTGCCAGGGCACACCGGACACGCTGGTCGTCTACGCGGGACGGCCCGGCGAGTTCTCCGACCTGCTGGACGGCGTCGCCGACACGTGCTCCGGGCAGCTGACCGTGCTCGCCGGCGACGACGTCATGCGGTACGCCGCGGACCCGGACCTGCGGACGAAGCACCCGAGCGTCACGTACGACGTGCTGTCCTTCGCGGTCGGTTCCGAGTACTGCACCGCGAAGGAGGACATCTACCGGAAGATGCGGCAGATCTTCAAAGCCGAGTGCGACGCCAACCCGCGCTCCTTCGTCGACGGCCAGGCGACGCTGGCCTACGACGCCCTGGACCTGTACGTGCACGCCATGAAGGAGCTGTTGCCGGTCACCAGGCCGTCGTCGGGGGACCTGTGGAAGACGATCAGCGACATCGGCCGTCCCCCGGTGAGTCCTGACGACGCAGGCGAGTCCGCGCCCGATCCGAGCAGCCCACCGGTGCTGGAGGGCAAGAGCGGGAAGATCAACTTCCGGGGCGGGCAGGTCCCGCACGAGAAGCGGATCTCGGTCCTCAACGTCGCCGAGGGCGACCCTCCCGTGCTCCGCGCGACCTGCGACGAGTCCTGCGTCCCGCCGCCGGCCTGAACGAGCGGATCGCCGCACTTCGGGCAACTGTTGGCGGGAGAAGGTCGCCGTCGCGAAGGATGGGTGCATGACGAAGTACGCCTTCGACGAGGAACGCCGGGCTTTGATCGCCACCTGGGAGACCGGTGACGGACACCTGGCGCGCACCGTCGCCGTGTTGCCGCCCTCCGCCGACCACGAAGGCGCGCTGAGGCTGGCGGCGAGTCTGACGACGGTGTCGACCATGGCGTGGTGGACGTACACCCATCCGGCGAGCGCGGCGGAGAACGTCGAGCCGGACAGCGAAGGATGGCGTCGTCAGCACGAGCGGGAGGCGTTCGCCGAGGTGCCCGGCCACGTGCGGAAGCCCTACCTGCCGAACGACCAGGGCTACCTCGTCCAGTCGCTCGTGCGGGTGGAGGAGGCCGCGCACCGCGTCGGGCGGGCCGTGCACGCCATCGGTGATCACGAGCTCACCGAGGCGGTCGTGGCGGACGTCGAGCAGGAGCTGGCCGCGGTCGAACGGGCCGAGCGCGGCGACTTCTCCGGCCGTGCCCGGCAGGCGGTCCAGCTCAGTCGTGCCGACGCGTCGCCGCTGCAGGTGCACGCCGCCCACGACTTCCTGCACGCGCATCCGTTGTGGTCCAGCAAGCTCTTCGAGGAGGTCGACCCCACCGCCGCCGCGGTCGCCGCGGCGCACTGGTTGCAGGCGGCCGCGGAGGTCGCGGGCGGGGTGGCCGGCATCGACCCGGTGAGTGTCGTGGTGGAGGCGGACGACATCGAGGCGCTGGCCGTGGAGACGCCGACCCTGGTGCTCGAGCGGTTGGCGGCGGGGGAAAGCCCGCGGCACGTCGTCGTCGACCTGGTGGCCGGAGCGATGATCGCCGGCGAGGGCAGGCTGCCGGACCCGGACGGCCTGGTCGACGCGATCGCGGAGGCGCGAGCGCGGGCCGAGCAGTACGGTCCGGGCGACGAGGAACTGCTCGCCGGACTGATGCCGCGCGTGACGCCCCTCGATCCGGCACGTCCGGCGCAGGACCTCCTGGAGGACCTGCTGGACGGCATCCGCGGTTGCTGGTTGTTGTACCGATCGCACGCCGACGTGGATCTCGACCACGCCGCTGAGGAAGAGATCGACGAGAAGTTCTTCGCGGCCGTGCGAGCGGAGGCCGACGCGAAGCGGGATCGGCTCCTGTAGTTCGAGTCGGTCAGAAGGTGCGGGAGATCTCCTTGAAGACCTGCTTGAACTCGGCGAAGCGGTCGGCGCCGACGACTTCGGCCAGGCTGCCCTCGATCTCGGTGATGATGCGCTTCGCCTGGACCATCTGGTCCTTGCCGAGGTCGGTGGGCACGACGAGTTTCGCGCGCCGGTCGGCCGGATCGGGCTGGCGGGTCACGTAGCCGAGGCGTTCCAGCTCGTCGATCAGGGTGCCCACCACCTGCTTGTGCTGGCCCGAGCGTTCGGAGAGCTCGCTCGCCCTGGTGCCCGTGGTGGCGATGTAGGCCATGACGGCGCCGTGGCGCGGGCGCAGGTTCTCGTGGCCCGCCTCGGCCAGGCGGGCGAAGAGCTCCTTCTGGAACCCCGAGAGCAGGTGCGCCGAGAGGACGCCGACGTCGGGCATGGGGATGATGTTAACCCGGCGGTGGGCTTGTCCGAAGAGGACGGACGAGGGGGTGGCCCGCCCCGGGACGGGCCACCCTGGTCAGGACTGGGGTTCGTAGAGGCTGAACGGGGTGCCCTGGTCGTCGGTGCAGTGGGCGATGCGGCCCGTGCCGGGGACGGTCATCACGTCGTCGCTCTTGCCGCCGAGCTCGGCGACCTTGCGGACGGACGCGTCGATGTCGGTGGTGTGGAAGTAGATCCGCGGCTGGGTGTGCCCGGCGTCCCTGGGGGCGATGGCGCCGGCCGCGCCGTTGGTGATCACGTGGTAGTCCTCGCCCATCAGACTGGTCTCCCAGCCGAAGACGCCCGCGTAGAACGCCCTCGCCCGCGCGGTGTCGTCGGCGGGGATCTCGAACCAGTTGGCGTGTCCGGTCATGTCGAACGCTCCTCAGTGTGTGCTGAACTGACGAGCAGAGGACGAGCGGGACCACGTCAACTCGACAGTCGGTCGCCGAGAACTTTCCGGGCCTGGTCGTGGTGGTCCAGCGCGGCTCCGACGGCGGCGGCGACGGTCACCTCGAAGATCTCGTCCTCGGTGTGGTCGTGCCTCAACCGCGCGATGTCGTCGTCGGTGAGGCGGTAGGAGGCCGTGCGAACCGTTGCGGCGTAAGAACCCCAGGCATCGCCCGCCGCCGCGGCCTGGCGGAGAGCGGGTGGCGTGACGGCCGGGGCCTCCAGGACGTTGTGGCGGAGGGAACCGGTGGCGGTGCCGGTGAGCAAGCGCGGGAAGCGGTAGCCGAACCTGTGCAGCGAGCGCGTGCCCGATTCCAGCTGTCCGGGCAGCAGCTCGAAGCCGAACGCGTTCGCGAGCCGGTTCACCACCTGCCAGATCAGGCTGACCTTCAGGGCGTCCGTCAACGCCTCGCGCGGCGCGTCGACCGGCTCCAGGTTCGACAGGAAGTCAAGTGCCGCAACGAGTTCCTGGCGCAACGGCGTCGGATCGCCGGCGATCTTGACCAGTTCGGCGTGCGTGACGGCGCAATAGGGGCACTGGAGGCGTTCGGCGGTCTGTTGCGCCAGGTACTCGCGTTCGCCGGCCGTCCAGAACGACGGCCCGCGCATCGCGTCGGCACTCAGGTCGAGGAACACCGCGCCGAAGAACTCCGGGCGGTACAACAGGGTCTTGGGCACGTCCGACATCGGGACGCGGGACGCCGCCGAAGCCAGCCGGAAGAACAACCGGGCGGGCAGGTGGTGGCCGTGGTCGAGCACGCCGAGTCGCATCAGGTGACCTCCAGGGAACGCAGGCGTCCGGCGAGGAAGCGACGATCGGCGGGCGTCACCGCCAGGTCGTGGGCCAGCCGGTACGCGGCAAGGGCTTCGGGGCGCCGGTCGAGGCGGCGCAGCAGGTCGGCGCGGGCGGAGTGCAGCAGGTGGTACGAGTCCAGCCCGGCGATCCCGTCGATCAACTCCAGCCCGGCCCGAGGTCCGTCGGCCATGGCGACGGCGACGGCGTGGTTGAGCGCTATCACCGGAGTCGGGGCCACCACGAGGAGTTCGGCGTACAGGGCCGCGACGCGGGACCAGTCGACCGGGTCCTGCGCGTGCAGGGCGGCGATCACGGCGTGCAGCACGTACGGACCGGGCGAACCGAACCGCAGTGCGCGGTCCAGCAACGCCATGCCCTCGGCGATCTCGTCGGTGTTCCAGAGCGTGCGGTCCTGGTCCTCGAACAGCACCAGGTCGCCGTCCGGGGACAGCCGCGCCGCGCTGCGCGAGTTGTGCAGCAGCATCAACGCCACCAGCCCGTGGGCCTCCGGCTCGTCCGGCATCAGCGTCGCCACGAGCTTGCCCAACCGCAACGCCTCCAGCCGCAAGGCAGAGTCCGCGGTCGTGTAGCCGCGCGTGAAGATCAGGTAGAGAACGCCCAGCACGCCCTGCAGCCGTTCGGGCAGCAGGTGGTCGGCGGGCACCTCGAACGTGATCCCGGCGTCGCGGATCTTGCGCTTCGCCCTGACCAGCCGCTGGGCCAGCGCGGGCTCGGCGACGAGGAACGTCCTGGCGATCTGCGCGGCCGTGAACCCCGCCACCGCTTGCAGTGTGAGCGCTAACCTCGCGTCTTCGGCCAGCGCCGGGTGGCAGCAGGTGAAGATCAGCGACAGGCGTTCGTCACCGAGGTCGACGAGCTGCTTCTCGGTCATCGTGGTCGTGTCCGCGGCGGGCGGCGGCAGCTTGGTGCGCGCCATCCTGGCGTGCCGCAGGCGGTCCAGCGCGTGGTTGCGGGCGACGGTGAGCAGCCAGGCGAACGGGTCGTCCGGCACCTGTGAACGTGGCCATTTCCGCAACGCCTGCGAGCACGCCTCCTGCAACGCGTCCTCGGCCAGCTCGAAGTCGCCCAGCGCCCGCACCAGCGCCGCGAGCATCCGGGTGCGGTGCTCGCGGTAGACCTGCTCGACCGCGGCCGTCGCCAGGTCGCTCATGCCACCCCGTGGTTCAGGCCGGGGATGTGGTCGACCGGCCGCACCTCGATGGTCGCGCCGAAGTGCGCCTGCGGGATCATCTCCGCGAGCTCCAGCGCCTCGTCGAGGTCGCGGCAGTTCAGCAGGTAGTAGCCGCCGAGGTGCTCGTGCGTCTCGGCGAACGGCCCGTCGGTGAGCACCGGCTTGCCGTCCCGCACCCGCACGGTCGTGGCGGTGCTGACCGGCTTCAGCGGATCACCCGCCACGAACACCCCGCGCCGCCGGCACTCGTCGGCGAACGCGTTGACCCGCGTCAGGATCTCCTCGAACCGCTGGTCACCGTGCTGCGGGCGGTCCTCGCAGTTGTAGATCAGGAACATGTAGTGCATCGCGTGCCCCTCCAGTCGTCGTCCGGAGGACGAACGAGACCTCTGGAAGTCGACATTCGAGCACGACGTGTTCCTCAGGGCGAGCCGAGCGGGTCCGCGGCGTGGCGGAGGCCGTGGTCGATCAGGTCGATGAGCCATTCGAAGCTCTCGCCGATGTCGGTGGACCACTGGAACCCGTTGGTGGCCTCGAGGTTCGCGAAGCCGTGGAAGGTGCTGCGCAGTGCCCGCAGCGCGTGGGTCATCTTCTCCTGGGGGATGTCGTATCCCCGCAGGACCGTTTCGAACGGCCCGAGGCCGCGCAGGGAGGCGGTGACGATGGGGTCGTCGGGGCCGGTCGGGACCAGGCCGACCGTGGAGGCGTAGCGGCCGGGGTGGGTGACCACGAAGTCGCGCAACGCGTGGGCGGCCGCCGCCAGGGCATCACGGCCCGCCCTGCCCTGGGTGGCCGCGCCGAGGGCGTCGGCCATCTCCTCGTAGGCCAGTGCCGCGATGCGGCGGTTGAGGTCGTCCTGGCCGGTGACGTGCTTGTAGAGGGACGGCGCGCGCACCCCGAGGCGTTCGGCCAGCTTGTTCATGGTCAGTTCGGTGAAGCCGATCTCGTCGGCCAGCGCGGCGCCGGCCGCCGTGATCGTGGCCGCGTCCAGGCCCGCCCTAGGCACGGACACCGGCCAGGAACGTCAGGATCGCGGCGAGGGTCTGCTCGGGGTACTGGACGTGCGGGTAGTGGCCGGCGCCGTCGATCATCGTGAGCGTGCCCAGGCCGGCGGGCAGACCGGCGATGATGGCCTCGCCCTCGGCTCGCGGTGAGGCCCAGTCGGGGTCGTCCGCGCCCTGCACGACGAGCACCGGGCAGGTGACGTTGGCCAGCTGCTCGCCGGCGTCGGCGGGGGAGATCTTGCCCATCGCCTGGAGGACCTTCATGCGTCCTGGCTCTTCGAGCTTCGCGGTGATCTGCGCGAGACGGGCGTCCCAGTCCGCCGGTTTCACGCCGGGGTAGGCGATGTCCAGGTACTTGGCCCACTGGCCGGTGCTGCCGAGGAGGGCGGTGCCGAGCAGCCGGGTCATGCCGCGGCGGTAGCCCGCGACCCGGAGGTCGGAGAGCTTGACCTGCTGCTTGCGGGTGAACGGCGCGAGCTCGACCAGCGCGGTGACCAGCTCCGGTGCCTTGGCCGCGGCGATCGTGACCGCGCCGCCCGAGATGGAGTGGCCGACCAGCACCGCGGGCTCGCCGAGATGCTTGACCAGCGCGATCAGGTCGCCCGCGAGATCGGTCCGGCTGTAGGACGCCCACCCGACGCTGGACTCGCCGTGGCCGCGCAGGTCCGTGGTGACGACGCGGTGCCCGGCCTCGACCAGTGCGGGCGCGAGGAAGCGGTAGGCCTCGCGGCTGTCGCCCATGCCGTGGGCGAGCACGACCAGCGGCCCGGCGCCGGTGATGTCGTACGCGATGGTCCCGCCATCGACGGTGAGGAACTCGGTCATGGCTGCCTCCAGTTGGCTAATCGGATTAGCTAAAAGCTATCACGAATAGCCAAGGAGTCAACCCCAGTAGCTTCACGGTGCGGCGAGCGCCTCCGTCGGGGTCAGCCGCG
Organism: Lentzea sp. CA-135723; assembly: GCF_050936595.1. Lineage (NCBI taxonomy): Bacteria > Bacillati > Actinomycetota > Actinomycetes > Pseudonocardiales > Pseudonocardiaceae > Lentzea > Lentzea sp. CA-135723. Next base: position 1,699,618 of record NZ_JBNJMK010000002.1, read on the forward strand.
AGGCCCGCACCGCCGGGTAGACCCCCGCCACGACGCCTGTCACCACGGCCGCGCCGAGTCCCGCCAGCACCATCTCGAGGGGGATCACCGCGGGCCAGCGGTGGTAGTAGGCGTACCCGGCGGTCCCGGCCAGCCCGAGCAGGACGCCCGCGACGCCGCCGAGCAGGCACAGCACGACCGACTCGGTGAGGAACTGGGTGCGGATCTGCCCGCGATGAGCGCCGAGAGCGCGGCGCAGACCGATCTCGCGTTTGCGCTCCAGCACCGAGATCACCATGGTGTTCGCGACGCCGATGCCGCCGACCAGCAACGCCACCCCGGCGAGGCCGAGCATCAACGCCGAGAACGTGGTCTCGGTGAGCCGCTTGGCGGTCAGGGCGTCGGACGGGCGGCTGACCCGCACCTGGCTCGGCTGCTGGGGGAACGCGGTCTGCGGCAGCACCGCCCGCACGTCGTCGATCGACGCCTCCTGCGAGCGCAGGTAGAGGACGGTCGGGCGGTGGTCGAACCCGATGTCGCGGGCAGCCTCCCAGCCGACCAGCGCGGCGCGTTCGACCTCCGGCGCGAGCGGGAGCGGGTCGAGGATGCCGACCACGGTGAACCAGCGGTCGTCGATCCGGACCTGGGTGTCCGGTGCGGTGACGCCGAGCCTGGTCGCGGCGACGTCACCGAGCACGACGGCCGGGAACCTCTCGGTGGCCTCGGTGAGGAACGAGCCGGTGCGCACGCTGCCGTTCAAGGTCTTGAGCAGGTTGAGCTTCGTGGCCAGGACGGTCAGGCCGGACGTCTCCGAGTCCGGGATCTGGTCCGAGCGCCGGATCACGGCGTGCGTGTTCGCCACGGCGCTCACGTCGCTCGCCGGGCCGATCCGCTCGACCATCGTGACGGACTCCGGCGGCAGCGAGGCGGGTTCGTTGTTGGCGCCCGTGGCGGCCTCGGCGCGGAGCAGGTTGGTGCCCAGCGCGGAGAACTCCTCCATCAGCGCCGCGTGGCTCGACGCCGGGATGCCCGTCACCACGACCAGGGTCGCGATGCCGATGGAGATGCCCAGCGCGGACAGCACGGCGCGCATCGGCCGGGTCCGCAGGGGAGAGAGGCCGAGCAGGAGGAGGTCCGCTGGACTGAGCCGGGTGGGTTTGACGTCGCGGGGATCGGCGGCGCGGGCGGGCCGGGCCGCGATGTGCACGCTCACACCGTCACCTCCGCCCGGATGCGGCCGTCCCTGATCTCGACCTGGCGGGGCAGCCGGGCCGCCACCTCGCGGTCGTGGGTGATCACGGCGAGGGTCGTGCCCTCGCGGTTCAGGTCGAGCAGCAGGTCCAGCACCGCGCGGCCGGTCGCCGTGTCCAGCGCGCCGGTCGGTTCGTCGGCCAGCACGAGGGCCGGGCGGTTGACCACGGCGCGGGCGATGGCGACGCGTTGGCGTTCACCGCCGGACAGTTCGTGCGGGCGGTGCCTCAGCCGGTGACCGAGGCCCACGCGGGTGAGCGCCTCGGCGGCCATGGCGGCTCGCCACTTTCGCGGGGTGCCCGCGTAGAGCAGACCCGTGGCGACGTTGTCGATCGCGGTGAGGCCGTCGGCCAGGTGGAACTGCTGGAAGACGAACCCGATCCGGCGGCCGCGCAACGCCGAGAGCTGCCGGTCGGACAGGGTGGCGATGTCGTGGCCGTCGAGCATCACCGAGCCGCTGGACGGCCGGTCGAGCGTGCCCAGGAGGTTCAGCAGCGTCGACTTGCCAGAGCCGGACGGGCCGACGATGGCCACCGCCTCGCCCTCGTGCAGCGTCAGCGAAACGCCGTCCAACGCCCGCACGCCACCCGCGTACTCCTTGACGGCGTCGACGATCTGCAGGACCGGCGTCATGACGTCGTCACCACCCGCAGTCCTTCGGAGACGCCGTCGCCGCTGATCTCCACGAGCCCGCCGGCGAACAGGCCGGTCTTCACCGCGACCAGGCCGCCCTTCTCGGTCTGCACCGCGTAACCGCCCTCGCGCAACGCCAGCAGGGCGGTCACCGGCACGGCCAGCACGCCCTGCCGCGCGGTGCTGGTCAGGCGGACGCGGACCGGGCCGGAGTCGAACTCGCCGACCTCGGTGTCGAGGCCGATGTCCACGGCGACCACCGGGGTCTCCTCGCCGTTGGCGTTCTTCTCGGCCTTGACCTCGGTGCTGACCGAACGGACGGTGCCCGCGGTCTCCTTGCCGTCCGGCAGGACCACGGTGACCTTCGTGTCCTTCTTGAACACTTCGGCCTGCCGGGCGTCGATCGACGCGTCCACGGCCTTGCCGGTGGCGGTCACGGTCATCAGCGGGCCCTCGCCGGACGCGGCCGGCTTCGCCGTGACGGCCTCGACCCTGACCTCGCCGGGGACGACCACGATCTCGCCGGGGTCGAGCACGCCGCTCTGGTCGACCTTCTCGGCCTTCTGCCAGCGCTTGACCGCGTCGATCGTGGCCTGGGTCAGCTCGTCCCCGGCGCCACCGAGCTGGTAGCCCAGCGCGCCGAGGTTGTCCTTGACGATCTTCACGTCCGGGCCCTTGATGCCCGCCTTGTCGAGCTTGCGCCACAACGGGGTGTCGCCGAAGAACAGCCACACCGGGCGGTTGTCCACTTTGTACACCGCGGCGCCGCGGCCGAGGGCCGTGCCGGGGGCGGGCAGCCAGGTGAGCGTGCCCGCCAGCTTGCCGGTCACCTCGCTCGACGCGCCGAACCCCAGGCTCGCCTTGAACTCGCGCACGTCGGTCAGGTCGGTCCTCACCACGGCGACCGTCCTCGGCGCGGGCGGCTGCGCGGTCTGGGCGGGGGCGCGCCGGGTCAGCGTGAGCGCTAACACACCTCCTGCCAGCACCAGGACGACGACCCCGGCGATGATCCACCGCTTCACTTGCGTCCTCCGCCGAACACTTCCTGCTCGCAGTCCTTCTCGACCTTGCGCTGCTGGTCCTGGGGAAGGGTCTGCTCGCCGTCGTAGGTCCAGCTGCCGGGCTCGGTCTCGATGACCTTCATGCCGCGGCTGTTGAGGCACTGGACGTTCTTGTGCCAGTTGTCCTTGAACGTCGGGTTGTCGGAGTCCATCTCCCACGGCGGCAACGGCCACTTCTTCGCGCAGGCCTTCTTGGCCTCATCGCTGAAGACCCTGCGCTTCCCGTCCGTCCCGGCCGGGCCGGCACCGGTGCCCGTCGCGTTCGGGTCCTTCTCGGCCAGGCACGCGTTGTACGCGTCGAACAGCCGTTGCTTCTCCTCTTCCGTCATGTCCATCCGCAGGCGGGGCTGGTCGCCGTCGGACGGCGCCGTGACGGCGGTCGACGGCGCGCCCGCGCCGGTGGACTCCAAGGACGCGACGTTCGACGACGGCGGCGTGGCCTGGCCGCACGCGGACAGGACCAGCACGGCGGCGGCGATCAACAGCCTGGGGTTCATGGCGGCGATGCTGCCGGGCCGTTGTGAGGAAGATGTGCGCTCAGCGTGCCGGAAGGGTGATCGTGAACGTGGTGCCGCGGCCTAGTTCGCTCTCCACCGCGATGGTGCCGTGGTGAGCGCTCACGATCGCGTGCGCGATGGCGAGGCCGAGCCCGCTGCCGCCGGTGTCGCGGGTGCGGGAGCGGTCCGCGCGCCAGAACCTGTCGAACACGTGCGGCAGGTCCTCGGCCGAGATGCCGGAACCGGTGTCGGTCACCTGGATCCGGCCGCCGGACGAGACGATGCGGACCGTCCCGCCGGAAGGCGTGTAGCGCAGGGCGTTCGTGACGAGGTTGGTCAGCACCTGCCGCAGCCGCACGGGATCGGCGACCACGACACCGCCGCCCTCCACGACCAGGCCGGGGTGCGCGGCGGCCAGCTGCTCGAACAGCTCCCGCAGGTCGACCGGCTCGGGGTGCAGGCGCAGCTCACCGGCTTCGGCCTGGGCGAGGTCCTGCAGGTCGTCGATCAGCCGTTGCAGCACCAGGGCCTCGTCCAGCAACGCGGCCAGCGTCGGGCGGTCCAGCTCGACCACGCCGTCGCGCGCGCCTTCGAGCCAGCTGCGGATCGTGCCGAGCGGGTTGCGCAGCTCGTGCGAGATGTCGCTGGTCATCGCCTTGCGCTGGGCGTCGGTGCGGGCGCGGTGCGCCGCCATGTCGTTGAACGCCCGCGCGAGCTGGCCGATCTCGCTGCGCGACCGGATGTCGACCTGGGCGTCGTCGCCGTGCCGCAACCGCTCGGCGGCGGCTGTGAGCGTGCGCAACGGCCGGGTCATCCGCAGTCCGACGAGCACGCTCACCCCGACCGTCAGGATCAGCACGACGGCCGCGACCAGCACGATCCGGCCGACGTCGAACCGCACGACGGTCGCCTGGGTGGTCCGGCCGGCGGCATCGGTGACGAACAGCAACGCGGGCGGTGCCACGTACGGCCGGAGCTGGGTGCGGCGGGCACTGGCCATGCACTCGGCGTTGGTCGCGACGGGCTCCCACACCGCGTTCATCTTGATCTGCTCGGGTGGCAGGCCGCGCTGCCGCAGGCATTCGTCGACGAGCACGTTCAGGTCGTTGAACGCGGCCGACTCGCCCAGGGTGAGGGTCGTCAGCCGGTTCTCGACCTCGTCGCAGGCGGGCGCGGCCGGGGCGGAGATCACCCTGTTCACGTTCACGATCGGACGTCCCCAGGCCGTCGTCCTCAGCTCCTCCTCCGGGACGGCCTCCTGCGCGCTGCGGCAGCGGGAGTTGTAGGCGCGCGCGTCCTCGGCGAGGCTCGCCTTCTCCCGGTCGGTGAGGTGGAACGGCCCGGCGATCCTGCGGTCGATCCGGTCGGCGGGGACGTCCGCGGTCTGCGCGATGTCCAGCTCCAGCGGGTTGATCACCGTCGTCGGCGCGGCCGGCAGCTGGCTCGGGTCGAGGCCGGTGCCGGTGTCCGCGAGCACCCTGCGTTCGGGGGTGGTGAGGATCAGCCTGGCCTTGCCGGGTTCGAGTGCGACGCCGTTCCAGTCGCGGTGCTCGACCGCGTACGTGACGAGCTTCTGGTACGTGGCGGCGTCGCCCGCGAGCGAGTTGCCGAGCTCCTGCTTGATGGACGTCGACGTGCTCTGCGCGGCGAGCCACGCGGTGGCCGTGATCGAGCAGATCGCGACGAGCACCGACGCGGCCAGCAGCCGCGCGAGAACGCTATGCACCAGAGCCGTCCACCAGCTTGTAGCCGACGCCGTGCACGGTCAGCAGGTAGGCGGGCTTGCGCGGCTGGACCTCGATCTTCTTGCGCAGGTTCATGATGTGCGCGTCGATCGTGCGGGCCGTGATGTACCCGTCGAGCCCGTGCACGGCGCTGAGCAGCTGCGCGCGGCTGAACACCCGGCCGGGGCTCGCCGCCATCGTGTGCAGGATGCGGAACTCCGACGCGGTGCAGTCGGTGATCTCGCCGCGCACCCGCACCTCGTGCCGGTCGGGGTCGATCGAGAGCTCGCCCAGCGCCAGGTCGTTCGTGGACGTTCGCTGGACGCGGCGCAGCAACGTGCGCACCCGCGCCACCAGCTCGCGCGGGCTGTACGGCTTGGTGACGTAGTCGTCCGCGCCGAGGTCGAGGCCGTGCAGCAGATCGTCCTCAGTGGACTTCGCGGTGAGCATCAGCACCGGGATGTCGGTCTCGTTGCGCAACGTGCGCACGACTTCCAGCCCGTCGATCTTCGGCATCATCACGTCGAGGACGAGCAGGTCCGGCGGGTTGCGGCGGACCTCGTCGAGCGCTGCGGACCCGTCGTGCACGATCCGCACCTGGTAGCCCTCCTGGCGCAGGTACCGCCCGAGCATGTCGGCCTGCATCACGTTGTCCTCGGCCACCAGCACGCACATGCCCATGCGTCGCAAGATAGTCACTCCCGGCGCCGCCGCACGGGATGAGGACCTCTTCCGAACAGGATGCTCACAACTCGCTGTCACGGTCGGCGCCATGCGAATGCTGAGCGTGGTCGTGTTGCTGCTCCTCGGGGTGCCGGGCGTGGCGGCGGCATCCCCTCCCGACTCCGACGTGGTCGTGCACGACCTCGACACCAGCGGCGTGGCGGACTACTGGACCCCGGAACGCGTCGCGGCGATGCCGACCGGGCCGTCCGCACCGCCCGGAACGCCGCCCGTGGACGACCCGACCGGCGCCCCGGCGGAGAACAGGGCCGTCGGGCGCCTGTTCTTCGTCGACCGCGACGGCGAGGACTCCAGCTGCACGGCGACCCTCGTGGTGAGCGCCAACAGGCGCACCGCGGTGACCGGCGGGCACTGCGTCCACACCGCGAACCTGGCGGGCTTCGACCCGAAGTGGCACTCGAAGATGCTGTTCGTGCCGGGCTTCCGCGACGGCGCACGGCCGTTCGGGCAGTACGTGGTGCGCAGGGCGATCGTCAACAGGACCTGGATCGCCGACGACCAGCGGTCCGAGTTCGACCAGGCGTTCGTCGTGCTCGACCGGCCGTCCAACGTGAGCGTGAACATCGCGTTCGACCGGCCCGGCGACCGGTTCGCGCGGGAGTACGGCTACCCGCGGGCCGCGCACCAGCCCGGCCACCAGGGCAGGCCGGAGTTCACCGGGCAGCGGCTCGCGCAGTGCTGGGGCAAGGCGGTGCGCAACCCCGGCAGTCCCGACTTCCCCGAGGAGAACATGTGGGGCGTGCCGTGCGACATGGGCGGCGGGGCCAGCGGCGGGCCGAGGATCAGCGGGGACGCCGTGGTGGGCGTGAACATCCAGAGCTTCAACCAGGACGCTGACGGCCGGTGGTGCCCGATCGGGGAGTGCGTGCGGCACCTCGGTGGGGCGCGGTTCACGGGGAAGGTGACGCGGCCGCTCTACCAGCGGGCGCAGTTCAGCTGACTCGCCGGAGCGGAGCCGGCGACCCCTCGCACGCCGGCTCCGCGAGATCGACGGTGCGACGGTCCGGTTGGCCGGCGGTAAATCCACATCGGACAGGACCCGTCAGAGCCGGTCCACGAACTCGACCGCGGCGGGCCCGTCGGGCCCCTCGACCAGCACCGGCCCGGACACGACCACCCGCGCCGGTCGTCCGTCCAGCAGGCCGAGGTACTGGCCGTCCGGCGGCACCGCGGTCCCCGGCGGCGCCGCGAGCACACCGCCCGACAGCACGCCCTCCACCCGGTGCGGACGCCCCAGCACCGCGTTGGCAGCGCTCACATCGCCGCACCGCACCAGTTCCCGCACCCGAGTCGACGAACACCCGTCCACCAGGTCGACCCCGAGAGCCTCCAGCCCCAGCTCCCGCAACGTCTCCACGTTTCCTGCGCCGCGATGCCCGAACGTGAAGTTCGCCCCGACCACCACGGCCTCCGCGTGCAACGCCGAGACCAGCACGTCCGACACGAACGCGGCCGGCGACAACGCGGCGAACCGGCGCGTGAACGGCAACACCAGGATCGCCTCGACGCCGAGCGAGTGCCCGAGCTCGGCCCGCCGGTCCACCGTGCTCAACGCCGCCGTGTCGCGCGGCAACCCCAGCACGGCCGCCGGATGCGGGTCGAACGTCACCAGCACCACCGGCCGAGCACCGGCCAGCGAGCGGGCGGCGGCGATCAGGTGAGCGTGCCCGCGGTGCACACCGTCGAACACCCCGATCGTCACCACGCACCCTGGCCAGTCCGCCGGAACGTCCGCGAGCGAACGCCACACCAGGCCTTCCCGCACCGCTGTCATGGTTGCGCCGCCAGGTCTGAGGGATGTGTCGCGAGTGGAGTCACCTGGACGTTCATGAACTCCCACAACGGCAACGACGACAGGAACGCGTGCAGCTCGTCGTGCGTCGGCACGTCGAAGACGCTGATGTTGCTGTACTGCCCGACCACCCGCCACAGGTGCGGCCACACGCCCATCCGCTGCAGTTCCAGCGCCCGTTCGCGTTCGGCGCGCACCAGCTCGGCACGGCGTTGCGGGTCCATGTCGTGGGGCAGGGAAACGTCCATCCGCACGTGGAAGAGCACGGTCACCTCCGGGTGAAGGCCGCGACGGCCGCCGGGTCCAGCTCGACGCCGAGCCCGGGGCCGACCGGCAGGTGCAGGTCGCCGCCGTCGTAACGCAGCGGTGTGGCCAGCAGCTCCTCGCGCATGAGCAACGGCCCGAACAGCTCGCTGCCCCACGTCACCGCCGGCGAGGCGCAGGCGAGGTGCAGCGACGCCGCCGTGCCGACCGGGCTCTCGATCGAGGTGCCGCCGTGGCACGGAATACCCGCCGCGGCCGCGATCGAAGCTATCGCCGCCGTGGCCCGCAGCCCGCCGGACTTGGTCGTCTTCACCGAGTACACGTCCGCCGCCCGCATCCCCGCCAGCCGCAACGCATCCGAGGGCGTGCGCAACGACTCGTCCGCCATCACCGGGATCGGCAGCGCGTGGTTGATCTCCGCGAGCCACTCGACCTCCGCGCCCGGCACCGGCTGCTCGACCAGCTCCACCCCGGCGTCGGCCAGCACCGGCAGGTACCGCAACGACGTCAGCCGGTCCCAGCGCGCGTTCAGGTCGACCCGCACGCCCGCCACGCCGGCCAGCTTCTCGGCGATCGCACACACCCGCCGCACGTCGTCGGCCGGGTCCTGCGCGCCCATCTTGAGCTTGAAGCTGCGATGCCCGAGGTCGAGCCTCGCCATCGCCTCCTCGATCACGACCGGCGCGGGTTCCGTGCCGAGCGCCCACGTCACCGGGATCGACGTCCGCGCCAGCCCGCCGAGCAACGTGTGCACCGGCACGCCCAACGACCGCGCCCACGCGTCGTGCAACGCGACCTCGACGGCGGCTTTGGCATAGAGGTTGGCGTTCACGACGTCGTTGACCGCCTGCAGAATGCCCGCGATGTCGTCGACTCGGCGGCCCAGCAGCAGCGGGGCGACGTACCGGTCGATGACGACCTTCATCGTCTCGACCGACTCGCCGCCCCACCACGGCCCGCCCGGCACGACTCCCTCGCCGAGGCCGACCGCCCCGCCCGCGGTCCGGACGTGGACGAGCAGCACGGGCTGCGCGTCCATCCCGGTGCGGGCGAAGCGGTGCGGCCGGACGAGCGGGACGTCCAGCAGGACGGTGTCCACGCCGTCGATCAGCAAGTCGTTCATGCCTGCTCGAGCACGAAGTCGTACGAAACGCGCTGGTCGACCGGCGTCAGCACGAGCTCGGGCTTCACCGCTTCGGCCACGTCGTCGTCGACGTACTGACCACCGGCGAAGTAGAGCTGCGTGGTGATCGGCCGATGTCCGGCCGCGCGCACGATGAGGTGCAGGTGGGCGGGCCGCCACGGGTGCCAGCCCGCCGCGTCGATCATCCGCCCGGTCGGCCCGTCCGTCGGGATCTGGTACGGCGCGGGCTGCACGGTGGTGATCTCGAACCGCCCGTCGTCGTCGCACGTCACGACGCCGCGCAGGTTGCCGGACGGGATGTTCGGCGCGAAGCCCGAGTAGTAGCCGAGCGAGTCGGCGTGCCAGATGTCGAGCTCGGCACCGGCCAGCGGGTTCCCGCCGAGGTCCGTGACGCGCCCGGAGAAGACCAGCGGCGCGCCCGCCTCGTCCGCACGGTGGGGCAACGTGCAGACGGACGGCAGCGCGACCTGGTCCGGCAGGTAGTACGGCCCGAGGATGCTGCCCTTGGTGCCGTCCTGCGTGCGGGCCGCGACCTCCTCGACGGCGTGCTCCACGAACACGTCCAGGAACAACGGCCACTCGCCGCCCTCGCCGAGGTCCATCAGCCACTGCTTCGCGGCCTGGAACTCGGGGTAGGTGACGTCGTGGGCGCGGATCGCCGAGTGCACGCCCTGCAGCACGGCGGTGACCACAGTGGACACCCGCTCGGGCGGGACGGCGGCACCTTCTCGGACCGTGGAACGGAAGTTGGCGCTCGCGGAGGCGCCGGAGTCGGCGGCGGTGGGGGAGTGCACGGCAGTCATCGGGAGGGTCACCTTCCGTTCAGCGTGGTGGCGCCGGGGTTGAAGAGGTCGGGAACGGTCCAGCCGTTCAGGTCGTACTCGGCCATGCACTGCTCGGCGAAGCCCTTCATGGAATCAGCCATGCCGGACTGCTGCGCGGCGAACAGCATCTCCGCGCGCACGCCCTCGTGGTTGCCCGAGTAGTTGCGCTCGTACAGCTCGTGCCGGCCGCCGAACTCGCTGCCGATCGAGTCCCAGATGAGCTTCATCAGCTTCACCCGCTCGACGGCGTCCATGCCGTCCGAGCCGCGCACGTACTTGTCGAGGTACGGCCGCGTCTCACCGGACATGAAGTCCTTCGCCGACGACGGCAGGTAGATCAGCGCGGAACCCATGTCCTGCATGATGATCTCGCGGATGCGCGGGTAGCCGACGGTCATGAACCACCGGTAGGCGAGGCCGAAGTCGAGGTGCGGCAGCACCGCACCGTCCACCCACTCGTCCGGCCGCGCGCACATCGCCTCGGACAGGGCGTGGAACAGGTTGCGCCACCCGATGACCTCACCGACGCGCGTCTGGATGCCCCGGAAGTCCTTGACCCCGGTGGCTTCCACGCCCTTCAGCAGCAGCCCGGCGATGAAGTCGAGCTTCACCGACAGCCGCGTGACGCCGTGGAACGTGAAGCGGTGCAGGAACCCGGAACCGGGGAAGAACGTGCTGGCCTTCTCGGCGTCGCCGTAGATGAAGACGTTCTCCCACGGGATCTTCACCCGGTCCAGCACGAAGATCGTGTCGTTCTCGTCGAACCGCGACGACAGCGGGTAGTCGAACGGCCCGGTGGTGCGGTCCACGTTGTAGGCGTAGGAGTTGCGGCAGATCAGCTTCATGCCCGGCGCGCCCATCGGCACCGTGCACACCAGCGCGAACTCGCGCTTCTTGATCGGCAGGCCGTAGTGCGCGATGAAGTTGTAGTTCGTGATCGCCGACCCGGTGGCCACGACCTTGGCGCCGGACACGATCAGGCCGTCGTCGCGCTCCTCCTCGACGTGCATGAACACGTCGCTGACCTCGTCGGGGTTGCGGTTGCGGTCGACCGGCGGGTTGATGATCGCGTGGTTCCAGTACAGGACCTTCTCCTGCGACTCCTGGTACCAGCGCCGGGCGTTGTCCGCGAACGGGTTGTAGAAGTCGGCGTTCGCGCCGAGAGTCCCGAGGAACGCGGCCTTGTAGTCAGGACTGCGGCCCATCCAGCCGTAGGTCATCCGCGCCCACTCCGCGATGGCGGCGCGGTCGGCGTACAGGTCGGCGCTGCTGCGGGGCGTGCGGAAGAACGGGTGCGTGAAGCCGCTGCTGCCGGTGTCGGTCGGCGCGGTCAGCACGGCCTGCTTGTCCGGGTCGTGCAACGCGTCGTACAGGCGCGCGGTCATCCGGACGGAGTTGCGGAACGCCGGGTGCGTCGTGACGTCGCCGACCTTCTCGCCGCCGAGGAAGATCTCGCGTCCGTCCCGAATGGACTCGATGTACTCCTCGCCGGTCATCGGCCGGGTCGTGCGTTGCTGTTGCTGCGTGGTCATGCCTAACCCTTCAGCGTTGAAGTGGTTCGCAGTGGGGCGAAGCCGGAGCCGAACCACCCGATGTCGGGGCAGTCGACCGAGCTCATCCAGTGATCCGCGGTGCGGTCCGCGATCTCGCGGAAGGCACCACCGAAGAACAGCAACGGATCGGCGTCGCTGGTGCTGAGGTGCGCGACCTCACCGATGACGATCAGGTGGTCACCACCGTCGTACGTGCGCCACGGCAGACAGGAGATGGTCGCGGCGTTGCCGAGCAGAACGGGGGCGGTCGGCCCGTCCGCCCAGCGCGGCGCGGGCCCCTGGGGGCGGCCCGCGAAGGTCCACGCCGCGTCGAGCTGGCCCGCGGCGAGGACGTTGACGGCGAACGGCTTGCCGTCGAGGAAGCGGCAGGCCTTGGCCTTGCGCGTGAGCGTGACCTGGCACAGCGCCGGTTCCAGCGAGACGGCCGTGAAGGCGTTGACGGTCGCGCCGTGCGGCTCTCCGTCGTCGTTGCGGCAGGTCACGACCGTGACACCGGTGGCGAACCTGCCGAACCCGTTGCGGATTGTGCGGTGATCCAGAGTCATCTCCCGCTCCTCCTGTACGCTATGCGTACAACATGTACGCTTTGCGGTTACATGAGGGTGCACCGACGTCGCGGCCGTGTCAACGGGTGGCCGTGCGGAAAGATGGGGCGATGACCAGCGGGCCGGACGAGCGCGACTTCATCCAGAGCATCGAGCGCGGGTTCGCGGTGCTGCTCGCGTTCGACGAGGAACGGGTCAGCCCGAACCTCGCCGAACTGGCGGCCGCGACCGGCCTCTCGCGTCCGGCCGTGCGCCGGATTCTGCTCACCCTGCAACGGCTGGGGTACGTGCGCAACGAAGGCACGAGGTGGACGCTGACGCCTCGGGTGCTGAGCATCGGGCAGCACTACTCGGCGTCGCACGCGATGATCGAGATCGCTCAGCCGCACCTGCTGGAGCTGTCCGCGAAGACCGGCGAGTCGGCGTCGCTCGCGGAGCTGGACGGACGGGACGCCGTCTACGTCGCCCGCGTGCCGGTGCGGCGGATCATGAGCATCAACGTGTCGGTCGGCACCCGCGTGCCGGTGCACGCGACGTCGATGGGCCGCGTGCTGCTGGCGTGGGCGCCGGACGCCGTCACGGACGAGATCGTCGCCGCCGGCCTGCCCGCGCTCACGAAGCACACCGTCACCGACGCGGACGCGTTCCGGGCGAGCCTGCGCCAGGTTCGCTCGGACGGGTGGTCGATCGTGGCGGAGGAACTGGAGATCGGCCTGCTCTCGGCGGCCGCGCCCGTCCGCGACCGCACCGGGGAGGTGGTCGCCGCGCTCGCGTCGTCGACCTCGGCCGGGCGATCATCTGTGCGGGAGATCCGCGGCGAGGTGGTGCCGTTGCTGCTCGACGCCGCGGAACGGATCAGCGCCGACCTGGGGCACAAGGGCTCCGCACGGCGTGAGGGCTTCTACTGACGGTTGTACGAGGAGGACGGATGTCCGCTCGGCCGAGGGTCCTGGTGATCGGTACCGGGTTCGCCGGATTCCACTGTCTGCGCGCGCTGGAGCGCACCCTGCCGGAGAGCGCGGCCGACCTGGTCGCGGTCAACCCGGTCGACTACATGCTCTACATCCCGCTGCTGCCCGAGGTCGCGGGCGGTGTGCTCGACCCGCGCCGGGTCGCCGTGCCGCTGCGCAACAAGCTCAAGCGCACCAGGCTCGTGCTGGGCGCCGCGACCGGCATCGACCTCGACGGCAGGTGCGTGCGGGTCACCGACGTCGAGGGCCGGGCGCGCGAGATGGCGTTCGACCGGCTGCTGATCACGTCCGGCAGCGTCACCCGGCTGCTGTCGATCCCCGGCGTCGCCGAGCACGCGAAGGGCTTCCGGACCATCGCCGAGGCCATCCACCTGCGCGACCACGTGCTGCGGCAGCTCGAGCTCGCCGACCAGTCCGACGACCCGGAGGAACGGCGCGCGCGGTGCACGTTCGTGGTGGTGGGTGCGGGCTACACGGGGACGGAGGTCCTCGCGCAGACGCAGCTGCTGACCCAGGACGCGTGGCGTCACCTGCCGGGTCTCAAGGACGTTCCGCCGCGGTGGATCCTGGTCGATGTCGCCAAGCGCGTGCTGCCGGGACTGGATCCGCGGCTGTCCGGCCCGACGCACAAGGTGCTGGTGAAGCGTGGTGCCGAGGTCAAGTTGGAGACGAGCCTGAAGGAGATGACGGCCACGTGCGCGCGCCTCTCCGATGGCAGCGAGATCCAGACACGGACCGTGGTGTGGTGTGTCGGCGTGCGACCCGACCCGCTCGTGAGCACGTTGAACCGCCCCGCGACCAACGGCCGCATCGACACCGACACGCACCTGCGCGTCTGCGAGGACGTGTGGGCCGCCGGTGACGCCGCCGCCGTCCCGGACCTGGTCCGGCCGGGCGAGATCACGGCCATGACCGCCCAGCACGCCGAACGCCAGGGCAAGACCGCCGCGCACAACATCGCCGCGTCACTCGGCCACGGCACCTCCCGCGAGTACCGGCACAAGGACCTCGGGTTCGTGGTCGACCTCGGCGGCTGGCAGGCCGTCGCGAACCCGCTGGGCCTGCCGCTGACGAGCCTGCCCGCCAAGGCCGTGACCCGCGGCTACCACCTGATGGACCTGCCGTACGGGCGGTTCCGGACGGCGGCGAACTGGGTCACGGAGCTGGGCGCCGGCCGGCAGATCACGCACTTCGGCGTGGTGCCCGACCGGGGGATCACGCTGGCGCAGGCCGATCTGCCGCCGGCCGCAGCGGGCCACTGAGGCGCTGCCTGGTGGAGGGCGCCGCGTCGCCGCCCGCCCTCCACACCCCCAGAGTTGACACTCGCCCAGACTCATAAATCTGAGTTGACGAACTCTGGCACGCCGCCGATCGCACGGTCAAGCCGGTCCGGTGTGATCGCGGTCAACTACGATGTCCGGGTGGTAGCCCAGGGGGAGCCGGCGTCGCTCGCCGGACGGCTGGATCGGCTGTTCAGGACGGTGCGCCCGGCGGGCCAGCGCGAGTACACCTACGAAGAGGTGGCGGCGGCGATCCGCGAGGCAGGCATCTCGATCTCGCACACCTACGTCTGGCAGCTGCGCAAGGGCCTGCGCGACAACCCGACCAAGCGGCACCTCGAAGGCCTCGCCCAGTTCTTCGGCGTGCCCACCTCGTACTTCCTCGACGAGGACACCAGCCGCATCGACGACCAGCTGGAGCTGCTGGTGGCGTTGCGGGACAGCGACGTGCGCTCACTGGCGTTGCGGGCCAACGGTCTCTCGCCCGCGAGCATCAAGGCCGTGCTCGGCATGATCCAGCACGCGCGGTCGATCGAGGGCCTGCCGCCCGCCGAGGACGACGCAGGGTGAGGGGCTGGCGCCTGCTCCGGAGGCGTTCGCGCGACGTGCTCGCCGGGTTCGAGGTGCCGAGGCCGTTCTCGGTGGAAGCCTTGTGCGAACGGGTGTCCGCCGGTCGTGGGCGCCCGCTGCACCTGCACCCGTTGCCGTACGTCGCGGCCGCTGATCTGCCGTGCGGGCTGTGGGTGTCGACCGCCGAGGCCGACCACGTCTACCACGCCCGCGGGGCGAGCAGGTTCCACCAGCAGAACATCGTCCTGCACGAGATCGGCCACGTGCTCTGCGGTCACGAACTCGGTGAGAGCGATCTCACGGCGCTGCTCGGCGACCTCGACCCGGCGGTGGTGCGGAAGGTGCTGATGCGCACCCGGTACTCGACGCCCCAGGAGCAGGAGGCGGAGATGGTCGCCGCGCTGATCCGCGACCGGGCCGGCTGGACCGCGCCCGCACCGCGTCCGGACGCCGGGCTGCGCGCGTTCGCCGAGAGCTTCGGGCGGCGGATCGACGGCACGCGGTGACCGCGCTCGCGCTGCCGGTCTGGGCGTTCGCCCTCGCGCACCTGTGGGTGACGCGCCGGTCGTCGAGGGCCAGGCCGGTCGCCCTCGCCGTGCTGTGCTTCGCCGTGTCCGCCACCGTCGGCCCGCTGTGGTGGCTCGCCGGGCTCGCGGGTGTCGGCTGCATGGTGTGGTTCGGGCTCAGGCACCCGAGATCCGTGCTGCTGGTTCCGCTGTGGCTGGGCTGTCTCGGCTTGCTCGGCGGGAACGAGGTGGTGGCGCGCCTGAGCTTCCTGCTCGCCGCGCTGAGCGCCGTGGTCCACGCGGCGTTCAACCTGGTGCGGTGGGCTCGCCGGGCACGCGGGTACCGCCTGCTCGGTCCGGTGTGGACGGAGCTGGTCGCGGCCGTGCCGTCGGTGGTGCTGGGTGATCCGCCGCGGTGGTTCGCGGGCCCGCTGGAGCTGCGGCTGTACCGGCGGGCCGTGGAGATCCGCGACGCTCAGCTGGAGGTGTCCGGCCGCGTCTCGCCGGACGTCCGCGCGTTCGCCGGAACCGCGCTGGCCGAGGCCGGCGTCACCTCCGCGTTGGCGCTGGACGCGTGCGTGCTGCGGATCGGCCTGGCCCTGCCGGACGCGGCGCATCCGGCGGAGACCTCCGCCTGGTCCGGATCGTCCTCTTTGGACGACGAACTGGCCGATCTGCTGGCTCTGCGGCGCGAACTGCGCGACCCGGCCGTGCTGGCGGCCGCGCGGCGGAGTCTCACGCCCCGGTGACGCCGTCCACGCCCTCGCGCAGGAAGTCCGCGTGGCCGTTGTGCCGCGCGTACTCGTGGCACAGGTGGTGCAGGACGAGCCGCAACGACACGTGCTCGCCCCAGCGCGGCTGGTAGCCCGTCACGTCGAGCGACTCGGCCTCGCGTTCGATCCGGCGCGCGTGCTCGACCTCGTGCTGCCACGCGGTGAACGCCTCGGAGCGCGTGGAGTTCGACGCGTCGTAGGCGACCTGGTAGTCGTTCTCCTCGGACCAGACGAGGCCGATGTCCTCGCCGTTGATGACCTTGCGGAACCAGGTGCGCTCGACCTCGGCCATGTGCCGCACCAGGCCCAGCAACGTGAGCGTGGACGGTGGCATCGACCGGCGGCGCAGGTCCTCGTCGGACAGGCCGTCGCACTTCATCGCGAGGGTGGCGCGGTGGAAGTCGAGGAACGCGCGCAGGGTCTCGCGTTCGCCGGCCTGCAACGGCGGGCTGGGACGTTCGGTGGTCACGCCGGCCAGTCTGGACGCCGGGATGATCTCCCGCATCCGAATTGACCGCGTGCCGGGAGCCACAGCACCGTCCTCTCCGATCGGCGCTAACGTTGCCGTGAGGAGAGGGGTGGCGGATGACCCAGCAGCTCGACGAGGCCGAGTCGGTGTTCGCGGCGGCCCGGCCGAGGCTGTTCGGCATCGCCTACCGCATGACCGGCAGCGTGGCCGACGCCGAGGACCTCGTGCAGGAGGTGTGGCTGCGCTGGCAGGGCGCTGACCGCGCGGCCGTGCGCAACGCCGAGGCGTACCTGGCGACCGCGATCACCCGGCTCGCGATCAACGAGTCGCAGACCGCGCGGGCCCGGCGCGAGACCTACGTCGGGCCGTGGCTGCCGGAGCCCGTCGACACCGGCGCGGACCCGCAGGTCGGGGCCGAGCAGGGGGCGGTGCTGGAGCTCGCCGTGCTGATGCTGCTGGAGAAGCTGACCCCGACCGAACGGGCCGCGTACGTGCTGCGCGAGGCGTTCGACTACCCGTACCGCGAGATCGCGGAGATCGTGCAGGCCAGCGAGGTGGCGACGCGGCAGCTGGTGAGCAGGGCGCGCAAGCACCTCGCCGACGAACGCCGGGTGCCGGTTGGGCGCGCGGACCAGCGCAAGCTGCTGGAGGCGTTCGTGGCGGCGGCGCAGGCCGGTGACCTCGCGGCGCTGGAGGAGCTGTTCGCGCAGGACGTCGTGAGCTGGTCCGACAGCAACGGCGCCATCCGCGCGGCCGGGCGCCCGCTGTTCGGCGCGGAGACCCTGGCGAAGATCATCTCGGGCTGGGCGCCGTCGTTCTGGGAGGGCGCCGAGACGGCGTTCGTCGAGGCGAACGGGCAGAGCGCGGTGCGGCTGAGCAAGGCCGACGGGACGTACGCGGTGATCACCGTGACGGCCTCGGACGAGGGCATCGACCAGGTGTTGTGGCTGGTCAACCCCGACAAGCTGGGTGCTTTCCGGTAGGCCTGTCACAACCTCGGCGGCTGTCCTGTCTTAGCTCGTGAACGCCCGCGTTCCGGCGGGCTCACGAGAGGGACGGACCCATGAGGATCGTTGTCATCGGTGGCACCGGGTTGATCGGCAGCCAGGTCGTGCGGCGGCTCGGCGAGCACGGCCACGACGCCGTGCCCGCGTCCCCGAACACCGGCGTCAACACGCTGACCGGTGAGGGGGTGAAGGAGGTTCTCCAGGGCGCCGACGTGCTGATCGACGTGTCGAACTCGCCGTCGTTCGCGGACGACGACGTGCTGAACTTCTTCACCACGGCCACGACCAACCTGACCGAGGCCGCCGCGGCAGCCGGTGTCGGCCACTACGTCGCGCTGTCGATCGTCGGCACCGACGAGCTGCCCGAGTCCGGTTACCTGCGGGCGAAGGTGGCGCAGGAGAAGCTCATCACGGAGTCGGGGCTGACGTACTCGATCATCCGCGCGACCCAGTTCTTCGAGTTCGCGGGCGCCATCGCGAACTCCGCCGAGGCGGACGGCGCCGTGCACCTCCCGCACGGTGGCGTCCAGCCGATCGCCGCCTCAGACGTGGCCGCGGTCGTGGGACGCACGGCCGCCGGTGCGCCGGTGAACGGCGTGCTGGAGATCGGCGGGCCCGAGGAGTTCACAATGGACGGTTGGATCCGCACGGTTCTCGCGCACCGCGGGGACGAGCGCGAGGTCGTCGGTGACCCGCAGGCCAAGTACTTCGGCACGTTCCTGACCGGCAAGCAGCTCGTGCCGAACGCCGGCGCGCAGCTGCAGCCGACGTCGTTGCGGGAGTGGCTGGACGCCGGGAACTGACCCAGCGGGCCCGCGGGCGGCGTGCTCGGTGATCACGCCGCCCGGCCCGTGCTCGTCAGAACGCGGCGTCCCTGAGCTGGCGGCGCGAGGTCACGCCGACCTTGCCGAACACCTTGCGCAGGTGCCACTCCACGGTGCGCGGGCTGAGGAACAGCCTCGTGCCGATCTCCGGGTTCGAGTAGCCCTCCTTGGCCAGCTTGGCGATCTGGTACTCCTGCGCGGTCAGCTCGTCGGTCGGTTCGGCGGTGCGCTTGCGGGCCGTCTCACCGGTCGCCTGGAGCTCGCGCCACGCCCGGTCGGCGAACGCCGGCATCCCGCACGCCGTCAGCACCTCGTGCGCGGTGCGGAGGTGGTCGCGGGCCTCGGTGCGGTGGCCTTCCCTGCGCAGCCACTCGCCGTGGAGCAGGTGTGCGCGGCCCAGTTCCGGCCGAAGAGCGGTCTGTTCGAAGTGGACGATCGACTCGGCGAACCCGGCGGGGTCGCCGTTCAGGGCGCGCAGCCTGGCCTTGATGCCGAGCGACCAGGGGGTGTCGACCCACTGAGCCGATCGGGTCAGCGCCTCGGTGACCAGTGCCGCGTCGCCGGTCCTGGAGGCGGCCTCGGCCAGTTCCGAGGTGATCAGGCAGCTGTAGACCAGGGTTTCGGGGATCCGTTGCGCGGCGGCGAGGGCCTGGTCGTGGCGGCCCAGTCCGTTGTGGAGGATCGCCAGCGTCCAGTCGGCGAACACGGCCAGCCTGCCCTGGCCCGTCTTCAACGCTTCGGTCCGGGCCGTGGTGGACAGGTCCTCGCCGCGGAAGGCCGCCTGCATGAGGACCGCGTAGCCGACCGGCGGGGCGCCGGTCACCTCCGCGATGCGCCGGTCCTCCTCGATCAACGCCTGCGCGGCCGCGGGGTCGCCGGCCAGGATCTCGTTGTCCGCCAGGAAGTTCAGGGCGAACTGCAGCTGGACCAGTGCGCCGGCGTCGCGCGCCAGCCTGACCTGGTGGTGGGCGAAGGCGCGGCGGGTGTCGAAGTCCCACAGCTCGCTCGCGATGATGCCCGCCGCGCGGTTGCCGAAGAGCCAGGGGGTGCCGTCCTCGAGCGCCCGCACCTCGTGCAACGCCTGGGTCATCGGGGCGATCGCCGCCGGGTAGCCGGAGGTGATCCGGGTGGCCAGGGCGTCCAGCACCAGGTCCAGGGCGGACGGCGGGGTGCGCGGCGGCGGAGCCTCGTGGGTGCCGGGGGTGCCGGCCCAGATCTCGGCCGCGAGCGCCTCCAGGTGCGTCTCGCGGGCCAGGTCCAGGTCGAACGGGGTGAGCCTCGCGGCCGCGCTGAACAGGAGCGGGGCGGCGTCGGCGACGCGGCGCTGGTCGAAGGCGATGTGCCCGCGCAGCTGTTCGACCTGGGCGCTGCGCAGCTCGTCCGGCGGGCCGGCCTCGACGGCGCTGAGCAGCCTCAGCGAGGCGTCCAGGGAACCGGCTTCGCGTTTGGCCCTGGCGGCGGCCAGTTCGCGGTCCGCACGCCGGCCGGCTTCCGGGGTGAGCGCGGCTGCCTGTTCGAGGAACGCCGCCGCGGCCAGCAGGCCGCCTCTGGCCTGGGCGCGTCCCGCCGTGTTCGCGAGGGCGGCGGCCACCTGCTCGTCGGGGGCCGCGGTGCCCTGCGCCCGGTGCCAGGCGCGCCGGTCGGGGTCGATGGCCTCGTTCGTGACGTCGGCGAGTGCGTTGTGGACCTTCAGCCGGTCCGGGACGGACGCCGCGCGGTAGACGGCGGAGCGGACCAGCGGGTGGCGGAACCGGACGCGGGCGCCGAACTCGATCAGGCCGGTGTTCAGGGCGGCCGCCGCCGGGTCGGCGCCCAGGCCCAGCAGACCGGCCGCCTGCCAGAGCAGCGTGGGGTCGCCCAGCGGTTCGGCGGCCGCGGTCAGCATCAGCAGGCGGGTGTCCGCCGGGAGGTCGTCGATCTGCCGGGCGAAGCCTGCCTCGATCCGGCTGGTCAGCGGGCCCGCGTCCAGGCCGTCCGCCAGTTCGGCCGCGGTCCAGGCGCGGGGGAGCTCCAGCAACGCGAGCGGGTTGCCCCTGGCCTCGGCGACGACCCGGTCGCGGACCCTGCCGTCCACCGGGCCCTTGACCACCGACGCCAGCAGGGCACGGGAGTCGGCGTCGTTCAGGCCCCGCACCAGGAGCTCCGGCAGGCCGTCCAGGTAGTCGTTGCCGTCGCGCAGCACGAAGACCAGCGCGATCCGTTCGGCCAGCAGGCGGCGGGCCACGAAGCCGAGCACCGCGGAGGACATCGAGTCGAGCCACTGGGCGTCGTCCACCAGGCAGACGAGAGGCTGCTCGTCGGCCACCTCCGCGAGGAGCGTGAGCACCGCGAGCCCGACCATGAACCGGGTGGGTCTGGGGCCGGTGGCCATGCCGAACGCCGTGGCCAGGGCCTCGCGCTGAGGTGGGGGCAGGCGGTCCAGCCGGTCCAGGAACGGCACGCAGAGCTGGTGCAGGCCCGCGTAGGGGAAGGTGGTCTCGGACTCGACGCCCGCGGCCCGTGCGACGCGGAAGCCCTCGGCGTTGGCGGAGACGTGGTCCAGCAGGGCGGTCTTGCCGATGCCGGCCTCTCCCCGCAGCACGAGCACCTGACCCGCGCCGGAACGCGCCCGCGTGAGCAGGTGGTCCAGTGTCTCGCCCTCGGTGCGTCTGCCCAGCAGTCCTTCGTCCGGCACGGGCCCGAGCCTACGGGCCAGGGCATCACCAGGGTGTTCCACGGGTTCGAAGGAGGCCCGCGGGGGAGCAGAGTCGTGTCATCGACCTACCGAGGAGATGAACACGATGGACTACAGGTTCGAGGTGGCGGTCATCCCGGTCAGCGACATCGACCGCGCGGTGCACTTCTACAAGGCGCTGGGCTGGCGGTTCGACGCCGAGTTCGCGGACGACGAGGGCTACCGGCTGGTCCAGTTCACGCCTGCCGGCTCGCCCGCCTCGATCATCTTCGGCACCGGGGTCTCGAACGCCGTGCCGGGCAGCGCCGAGGGTCTGCACCTGGTGGTGGACGACATCGAGGCCGCCCGCGAGGACCTGGTCGGGCGCGGAGTGGAGGTCAGCGAGGTCTTCCACGACAAGACCGGGGTGTTCCACCACGCCGGCGTCGAGGGACGGGTCGCCGGACCGGACCCCGCGCGGGCCAGCTACGGGTCGTTCGCCTCGTTCAGCGACCCGGACGGCAACGGCTGGGTGCTGCAGGAGATCACGACTCGCCTGCCGGGACGTGTGTGATGGCCACCGACTACGACGTGATCGTCATCGGTGGCGGGTCGCCCGGCGAGCACTTCGCCGCGGCTGTCGCCGAGGGCGGGCTGCGGGTGGCCGTGGTCGAGCGGGAGTTGCTGGGAGGGGAGTGCTCGTTCTACGCGTGCATCCCGTCCAAGACGCTGGTGCGCGCCGGCGAGGTGCTGGCGGCGGCACGGCAGGTGCCCGGGGCGCGCGAGGCGGTGACTGGGTCGCTCGACGTCGAGGCCGTGTTGGCATACCGCGACTTCATGGTCTCGTCCTACGACGACGCGGGCGGCGCGAAGTGGGCCGAGAGCGCCGGGATCGACGTGCTGCGCGGTCACGGCCGGATCGCCGGGCCTGGGAACGTCGAGGTGGCAGGGCGGACGTACACGGCTGACCACGTCGTGATCGCCACCGGGTCGGCGCCGTTCCTCCCGCCGATTCCCGGCCTGAGCGACCTGGACGTGTGGACGAACCGCGAGGCCACTGGCGTCACCGAGATCCCGCGGCGGTTGCTGGTGCTCGGCGGCGGGCCGGTCGGGGTCGAGATGGCGCAGGCGTTCCGGAGCTTCGGCGCCGAGGTCGCGCTGGTCGAAGGTGCCGACCGGGTGCTGCCGCGGGAGCCGGAGGCGGCCGGGCGGGCGTTGACCGAGGCGTTGGCCGCGGACGGGGTGGAGTTGCACCTCGGATCGCACGCCAGCAGGGCGTCGTACATCGACGGCGAGTACGTGCTCGACTTCCCGGACGGCAGCCAGCTGCGGGGAGACAAGCTGCTCGTCGCCACCGGGCGGCGGCCCCGGGTCGAGGACATCGGGCTCGAAACCATTGGTGTCGAAGCGAATCCGCGTGGTCTGGTCACCGACGAGCGGATGAACGTGACGGACGGTGTGTGGGCGGTCGGCGACGTCACCGGGCGGTGGAACCTGACGCACGTCGGCAAGTACCAGGGCCGGGTCGCCGCCGCGAACATCCTCGGGCAGCACGCGACCGTCAACTACGACGCCGTGCCGCGGGTCGTGTTCACCACCCCCGAAGTCGCCGCGGTCGGTGCGGCGGAAGGCAGGTACACCGCCACCGCGCAGCTGTCCGGTGTCGCGCGCACGGCCACCTACACCAGTGAGTACGCCACGCGGCCCGGGTTCCTGACGCTGGTGTCCGACGGCTCGGTGCTCACGGGCGCGTACGCCGTCGGGCCGGAGGCGGGCGAGTGGTTGCAGCAGGCGACTCTCGCCATCCGCGCGAAGGTGCCGTTGCCGGTGCTGATCGACGTGATCCAGCCGTTTCCCACGTTTTCGGAGGCGTTCCTCAACGCCCTCCGCGACCTTGTGAAGGAAGTAGCGAAGTGAAGCTCGAAGAGATCGACATGAAGCTCGAAGTCACCGTGATCCCGGTTTCCGATGTGGAGCGCGCCAAGGAGTTCTACACGCGACTCGGGTGGCGGCAGGACGTCACGCCGCCGTGGGTCGTGCAGTTCACGCCGCACGGATCGGGGACGTCCATCCACTTCGGTGAGGGCGTGACGACCGCGGAACCCGGTTCCGGACGGCACTTCCTGGTCGTGGCGGACGTCGTGGCCACGCACGAGGCGTTGCTGGCGGCCGGGATCGAGGTCGGGCCGCTGTTCCACGCGGGGCCGGACGGGACCGTCGAAGGCGCCGACCCGGAGCGGCGCAGCTACGTCACGCGGGCGGAGTTCGCCGATCCCGACGGCAACCTGTGGATCCTGCAGGAGGTCACGACCCGGCTGCCCGGCCGGGTGGACGCCGACGACACGTCGTACGCGTCGATCACGGACCTGGCGGCGGCGCTGCGGAGGGCCGCGGTGGCGCACGGCGAGCACGAGAAGCGCAACGGCGGCGAGTTCGACGAGAACTGGCCCGACTGGTACGCCGAGTACATGGTCAAGGAGCAGACGGGCGCCGAACTGCCCCAGTAGGTTCGTGCGGTGAGTGTGGAGAGAGCGCTGCGCGGGACGCCGACCAGGTTGGCGTTCCGCGCGCTCTGCGCTGCCGTGGTCAGGTCCGGCGGAGATCTCGCGGAGGTCGAGCGACGGCTCGGTGACTGGCCGGACGACGTGCGGGAGGCGCCGTACTCCTGGGTCGCCGCGCTGGAGTCGGGGTTCACGAAGCCCGTGTGGCCGCTGGTCCGGTCTGTGGACCTGCACACCGGCCAGCACGGGATGCGGCGGCTGGCCGTGCCGGATCCTCGGGTGCTGGCCGAGGTGCGGGCGGTGCGGCGGCTGAAGCTCTCCTGGTACGCCGTGGAGCAGGTGGCGGCGTTGCCGGAGATCGCCGAGCACTGGGAGTCGTTGCGGGCCGTGGAGTTCCGCGGGCTGATGAGGTTCGACGGACGGGCGCTGGCCCGGTTCGTGGCGGGGGAGGCGTTCCAGCGGCTCGAGTCGCTGACGGCCGACCAGCCGTTGCCGATCGACGGGCCGACGAGATTGCTGCACGTCGGGATGCCCGCGCCGGAACTGGTCCGGTTGCTGCGCAACGGCTTCCTGCCTGAGCTGCGGTCGGCCGAGGTGCGCGTGGCGACGGCCGAGGAAGCACGGGAGCTCGCGGACAGCCCGCTGGCCGGGCTGGACCTCGCGCTCGGCTTCGACTGCGACGCCACCGAGTTCTTCCGGCGGGCCGATCCGGGGAACATCACTCGCCTCAAGCTCCGCGGTGGCGTGCCGGACGTGGACCTGCCCGCGCTCGACCACCTCGACCTCAGCGGCGAGATCAGCGGTTCGCCGCACTACTACAGCCCGGTCGCGCACCCGGCCGGCGATCTGCGGGCGCTCGCCCGGCTGCCCCGGCTGAGGTCGCTGAACGTCGCCGCCACCGGTCTGGACGACCTGGACGCCGTCATGGCGTTGCCGCTCGAATCCCTCGACGTGTCCGGGAACCCGGTGGGACGGCTGCCGGACGGGGCGGCGTGGCGCACCCTGCGTTCGGTGCGTGCGGACGACTGCGCGATCGGCGAGCTGGACTGGTTGCCGGACGCACCCGAGTTGGACGGCATCTCGTTGGCGCACAACGACATCGACTCGGCCGGCGCCCGTGCGCTCGCGCGGTGGCCGGTGACTCCTCGGCTGTGGGAGCTGAACCTGCACGACAACGTCATCGGCGACGACGGCCTGGTCGAGTTCGCGAGATCCGGTGCGGCGGACCAGCTTCTCGAGCTCGACCTGGCCCAGGACGCCTGGACGGCGGGCCGGCGCCGGTACCGCACGCCGTTGCCCGCCGAGGTGGTGGAGGCGTTCCCGAACCTCGACGCGGTGTTCACCGGCGTCGTCGACGGCTACCACGGCACGCGGCCGTCGACCGGGCTGCCTCCCGGCGGACGGCCCGAGGTCGTCACGTTCCTGGACCACGTGAAGCCCTACGAGTTCGACGACGAGGACCGGGACCCGGACCCGCCCGCGGAAGACTTCCGGGATCGCCGTAAGGGTCGTCCCTGATGTGCTGAGGACCGTGCGCGGCGAAGCTTCTCTCACGCGAGCAAGTGAGGGGGAGACCCGCCATGAAGGCGATCGTCCAGGACAGGTACGGCTCCGCGGACGTGCTGGAACTCCGAGAGGTGGAACGGCCGGTGCCCGGCGCCGGGGAGGTGCTGGTGCGGGTCAGGGCGTCCTCGGTGAACGCCGCCGACTGGCACGTCATGCGCGGTGACCCGTACTTCGCGCGGTTGTTCCTGGGGCTCAAGGGGCCGAGGACGCGGATCAGGGGGATGGACTTCGCGGGCGTGGTCGAGGAGGCAGGGCCGGGGGTGAGCGGCATGCTGCAGGTCGGGGACGAGGTGTTCGGGGAGGTCGAGGGGTCCTTCGCCGAGTACGTGCGGGTGCCCGCGAACCTGGTGGTGCACAAGCCGTCCAACCTCACGTTCGAGCAGGCGGCGGCACTGCCGCTGGCCGGCAACACCGCGTGGATGGGGCTGCGTGAACTGCAGGCGGGGCAGAAGGTGCTGATCAACGGCGCGTCCGGCGGGGTCGGGCTGCTGGCCGTGCAGATCGCCAAGGCGCGCAAGGCCGTCGTCACGGGGGTGTGCAGCACGCGCAACGCCGAGCAGGTGCGGTCGGTGGGGGCCGACCACGTCGTCGACTACACGACGACGGACTTCACCCGGACCGGCCAGATCTACGACGTGGTGTTCGACCTGGTGGGGAACCGGACGATGGCCGAGCTGCGGGCGTTGCTCACCCCCGACGGCACGCTGGTGCTGTCCGGCGGCGGCAGCTTCACCGGGGGCGTGCTGTTCGGGCCGTACCGGCTGATCATCCAGGGACGGCTGCTCTCGTCGTTCGCCCGGCAGCGGCTCGTGGTGCTGGAGGCGAAGCCCAGCAAGGAGAACCTGACCGCGTTGCGGGACCTCGCCGAGGCCGGGAAGCTCGTGCCCGTCATCGAGCGGACCTACCCGCTGACGGACGTGCCCGACGCGATCCGGCACGTCGAGTCGGAGCACGCGCGGGCGAAGGTGGTCGTGACGGCCTGACTATCGTTGAGGGGACCGGAGTTCAGTTCCTTGAGGGGGAACCGGCATGAAGTCCATCCCTGCGTTTCCGGAGCACATCGCGGAGATGAACGACGGGGTGATCGCCACCGCGGACGCGTACGGGCAGTGGCTGCGGACGTTCTACGACGCCCGCGCGCACTGGCACCGGCGGTTCTACCGGCTCAGCGGGACGCTGGTGATCGTCGTCGGGGCCGCGCTGCCCGTGCTGACGAGTCTCGACTACCCCGGCAAGGCCCTGACGATCTCGCTCGCAGGCCTGCTCGTGGCCGGGCTGACGGGGCTGCGGGCGTTCTACCGCTGGGACCAGTCGTGGGTGCTGCTGCGCAACAGCGAGATGGCCGTGACGGCGGCCTACCTGGAGTGGAAGGCCACGCCCGGCAACTTCCCGGCGTCCGACGAGCCGGAGCAGCGCGCGGTGCAGGAGAAGGCCGCGAGCGCGTTCATCGACCGGCTGGGCGAGCTCAGGAAGCTGGAGGCGACCCGGTACTTCAAGGACCTGGCGTTCCCGGACCTCAACGGCGCCAAGTCCTGAACCGCTGAACGGTAAATCCCTGGCGTTCCCGCCGGGCGTGCGCTGACGATTTCCGCCATGGTCGAAGTTCGGGTCACAGGCGGAACGGTTCGCGGCACGGCCGAGGCGGGAACGGCGGTGTTCCGCGGCATCCCGTTCGCGGCGCCTCCGGTCGGGGAGGGCAGGTTCGCGGCGCCGCGGCCGGTCGTGCCGTGGGACGGCGTGCGCGAGGCGGTGGCGTTCGGGCCGCCGCCACCGCAGGCCGGGGTATTCGGGATGAACGGAGCCGGCGCGGCCGGCGACGAATGGCTGACCGTCAACGTGTGGTCGCCCGACCTGTCCGGCGGGCTGCCGGTGCTGGTGTGGATCCAGGGCGGCGCCTACACGGTCGGCATGTCCGGGTTGCCCGAGTACGACGGTGCGCGGCTCGCGTCGGACGGCGTCGTCGTGGTCACGTTCAACTACCGGGTCGGCGTCGAGGGGTTCCTGCAGATCGAGGGCGTGCCGGCGAACCGGGGCCTGCTCGATCAGGTCGCCGCGCTGCAGTGGGTGAACGCCAACATCCAGGCGTTCGGCGGGGATCCGGGTCGCGTGACGGTCTTCGGGCAGTCGGCGGGCGGGGGATCGGTGGCGGCGTTGCTCGCCATGCCCCGTGCGGACGGGTTGTTCCACCGGGCGATCGCGAGCAGCGTGCCCGGCGTCTTCTTCGCACCGGACCTGGCGGCCGACATCGCCTCGGTGTGCGCCGCCGAGCTCGGGTTGCGCCCGGCCGATCTGTCCACTGTGGAGCCCGAGCTGCTGACGGCCGCCGGTGACGAGGTCATGGCGAAGATGAAGCAGCACGTCCGCTGGGGACCTGTTGCGCACAAGCGGATTCCGTTCGCACCCGTGGTCGACGGCGACGTGCTGCCGGTGACGCCGTGGGAGGCGTTGAGGTCGGGCGCCGGGCGGGACGTCGAGCTGGTCACCGGGCACACGCGCGACGAGCAACGGCTGCTGTCCGTGCTGGAAGGACTGGCCGGCCAGGTCACCGCGGAGCAGGCGGCGCGGGCGCTGGAGGTGTTCGCACCCGGACTGACCTATCCGGACCTGGCGCCGGAGGAGTTGTTCGAGGCGGTGTGCTCGGACTGGTTGTTCCGGATGCCGTCGCTGCACCTCGCGGAGGCCCAGATCGCGGGCGGCGGGCGGGCGCACGTGTACGAGGTGACGTACGCGCCGACCGAGATGTTCCGCGCGTGCCACGGCGTGGACGTGCCGCTGGTGTTCGGCAACCTGGACGTGGGCGGGACGGCGGCGGTGCTCGGGGAGGTCACGCCGGTGGTGGAGGAGGTGTCGGCGCGGATGCGGACGGCGTGGAGCGGGTTCGCGCTGTACGGCGACCCGTGGCCCGCGTATGACCCGTCGGTCCGGCTGACGCGGGTGTTCGGTGAGCAGGACGAGGTCGTCGCGTACCCGGAGGAGGTGTCCCGGCAGATCTGGAAGGACCACGTCTTCGAGGTGGTCTCCGTTGTGCGCGACTAGGGGAGGCGGCGGGAGATCGCGCAGCGCTACCGGAAGGCGGACGGCCAGGCGAGGTCCGGCTCGAGCACCCCGGCGTCCGTCAGCTCGACCCGCGCGAGCCGCCGCGTTGGTCACGTCGGTGGCAGGGCCGGCCGATCACGCGCGAGCAGGGAATACCTGCCCGCGTTTCGCGTTGTACGCGACCGGAAGGGAGGTTCTCCTCATGAACGAGTACTCCGTGCACGACAGCACGGGATTCAACGCCTACCAGCCGAACGGTGAGGTGGCGGCAGACCGCTGGATCACGGTCCGGCACCTGTTCGACCCCGGCCACGTCGAGACTCCCGCCGAGAAGTGGGAGCGCGCACAGGCGCTGTTCGAGTCCCGCGACTACATCAAGGCGGCGCAGCTGCTCGCCGAGGTGGCGGACGAGGTCCCGTTCCAGACGGACCTCCGCGTGCTGCTGGCCCGCGCCTACTACCACTCGGCGCAGCTGGCCAAGGCCGAGGAGCAGCTCCGCGTGATCGTGGACCGCGACCCGGTGGAGCACTACGCCCACCTGCTGCTGGGGCGGACCCTCGAACGCCAGGGCAGGGCCGAGGAGGCCGCGCCGTGGCTGCGGCTGGCGGCCGCGTTCGGCGGAGACCTGGCCGAGGTCTAGGCAGACGAACGCGAGGGGGACGGCCTGGTCAGGCCGCCCCCCTCGGTCCTAGCCGACGTCGAGCTTCGCGAAGCCGCGCAACAACCCCGGCGCCACCCGGCCCGCGATCCGCGCCGCCTTCGCCTCCACCGTCACCGGCACCACCGCCCGGTTCCTCCGCACCGCGCGCACGATCTCCCGCGCCACCCCCTCCGGCCCGAACCCTCGCCGCGCGTAGAGCTTCGACGCGCGGTCCTGCTTGCGGCGTTCCTCGTCCGCGCCGACGCCGGAGAAGGTCGTGGTCGCGGTGATGTTCGTGTTCACCACGCCGGGGCAGATCGTGCTGACGCCGATGGCGTGCGGGGCGAGCTCGGCGCGCAGGCAGTCCGACAGCATGAACACCGCCGCCTTGCTGGTGGCGTACGCGGAGAGGATCTTCGACGGCAGGTAGGCCGCCGCCGAGGACAGGTTCACGACGTGACCGCCCTCGCCGCGTTCGATCATCAGCTCGCCGAACGCCCGGCAGCCGTGCACGACGCCCCACAGGTTGACGTCCAGCACCCGTTGCCACTGCTCGGTCGAGGTCGACATGAACGACCCGGAGTGGCCGATGCCGGCGTTGTTCACGACCACGTCGGGCACGCCGTGCTCGTCCGCGACCTGCCTTGCCCACGCCCGCATCGCCTCTTCGGACCGCACGTCCACCTCGTAGGCATGGCCGTTGGTGAGGTCGGCGGTCTCCTTCGCGGCCCGGAAGTCCACATCGGACACGACAACCCTGGCGCCGGTCTTGGCGAACGCGATCGCCGTGGCTCGGCCGATCCCGCTGCCGCCGCCGGTGATCACGACGAGCTCGCGCTTGGGCGTGGAGTCGGTGACGAACTCGCTGATCATGCGCGCCAGGGGAGCGGGATGGCTCAACGGCGCCCAGTGCCCGGCGGCGATCTTGCGGCGGCGCAGCGACGGCACCCAGCGTTCCAGGTCGAGCGGTTCGGTGCGGATGTAGCGGTCGCGGGTCGGCTGGATCACCTGCACCG
Source organism: Lentzea sp. CA-135723 (assembly GCF_050936595.1). NCBI lineage: Bacteria > Bacillati > Actinomycetota > Actinomycetes > Pseudonocardiales > Pseudonocardiaceae > Lentzea > Lentzea sp. CA-135723. The sequence continues at coordinate 1,729,441 of NZ_JBNJMK010000002.1, forward strand.
GCATGGGCGCGAGGCGTTGCCGCGGCGCGCGCATCACCTGGCGGATGTTGGCCCGGTACAACGAGATCCCGCGCACGGCGTCGCGGGTGATCGTGCGCGCGGGCGTGACCTTGACGCCCTCCAGCCTGCGCAGCGCGGCACCCCAGCGCGGCCCGAGGTAGAGCCGCCAGAACAGCGGCGCGAGCACCGGCAGGTGGAACGCGCCGATGTACCAGGAGCGGAGGAACTGCCTGATGTGAGCGATCGACAAGCCCTTGCGGCTCCAGTGGCCCATGTGGTCGAGGCACGGCCCGGAGATCGACGTGAACGTGGCGATCCGCGCGCCCGGCGTCGTCACGGCCTCCCACGACTGGATCGACCCCCAGTCGTGCCCGACGATGTGCACCGGCTCGTCCGGGCTGACCGCGTCGATCACCGCGAACAGGTCGGCCGCGAGCCGTTCCAGCCGGTAGCCGTCCTCAGTGGACGGAGCGGTGGACTCGCCGGCGCCGCGCACGTCGTAGGTGACGACCCGGAAGTCCTTCTCCAGCAAAGCCGCCACCCGGTCCCAGACCTCGTGCGTGTCCGGATACCCGTGCACCAGGACCACGGTCGGCCCGTCGCCGCGTACCTGCACGGCGAGCTCGACTTCCCCGGAACGCACCTTCACAGTTCCTCCAACACGAGTCGGTCGCCGGCAGGCCGGTCCACGCAGATCCGCACGCCGCCGACGTCGCACGTGCCGCAGAACCCCTGCCGGCACGAGTAGGCGACGGACGGCCGGAAGTCCCTGATCACGTCAAGCGCCGACCGGTCGGCCGGCACGTCGAGGGTCACCCCGCTGCGGCGCAGTTCGACCGCGAACGGCCTTCCGTCCACGATCGGCGGCGGGCTGAACCGCTCGAAGTGCAGCCACCGCGACGCGAACTCGGCCCGCACCTGCTCCAGCATCGACGACGGCCCGCAGCAGTACACGGCCCCGCGCGGCTGGGCGTCGACGAGCAGCGCGGCACCCCGTCCGATGCGCACGTCCACAGGGCCGGAGGGAAGCTCGTCCAGGAACGGCATCGCCGACATCGACCGCCCGCGGTACACGAGCCGCCAGTCGAGCCCCGCCCGTGCCGCCGCGTGCACCATCGGCAGGATCGCGGTGATGCCGATCCCGCCCGCCACGAACACCACGGGTCCGAGCCCGGCGAACGGGAACGCGTTGCGCGGCCCGCGCACTTGGACGCGGTCGCCGACCTGGAGCGCCTGCACCTCCCGCGACCCGGCACCGACCTCGCGCACCGCGATCCGGTAGGTGTCGTCAGCCGGGTTCCCGCACAGCGAGTACTGGCGCCGCAGCCCGGACGGCAGGTGCAGGTCGACGTGACACCCCGGCTGCCAGGCGGGCAGTCCACAGCCGCCGAACCTCAGGCTGACCACACCGTCGGCGACCTGTGAACGTTCGACAACGGTGAGCCACAAGGCATCCCGGGCGACGCCGGGCCGCGCCCGCCCGCCGAACCGGGTGACGGCCGCGTCGTAGAAGGCGCCGAACCGGGCGAGCCCGTCCAACGAGGAACCTCGCGCCATCAGTGCGCCTCCCGCGCCGCCGGCGAGCTCGCCAGGTACGCGATCGCCTGCGACGTCGAGCCTTCCTGCCGCGGGTGGTACGCGGGGTGGAAGTACCGCAGGAACGCCCGGAAGATCTCCGACAGCCTCGGCAGCAGCCCGCGCCGTCCCGCCCGCATGGACTCCCGCCAGGTCAGCCGCACCCGAGTCGTCCGGTCGGCGCGCACCATGAACCGCGCGCCCCGCACCCACAGCCAGAACAGCACCGGCGCGACCAGCAGCATCGTCCGCGCGCGCCGCACGTACCGGCGGTCCAGGTGGCACATCAGGTCGTACGCGACGCTGCGGTGCTCGACCTCCTCGGCCGCGTGCCAGCGCAGCAGGTCCAGCATCACCGGGTGGATGCCCGCCCGGTCGAGCGCGTCGGCGTTCAGCATCCAGTCGCCGAGGTACGCGGTGAAGTGCTCGATGGCGGCGACGATCGCGACGCGTTCGACGAGCTGCTCACGGGCCTTCTCCCCGGTGAGTCCCGGCGTGGGCGCGAGGATCCGCTGGAAGACGTGCTCCATCTGGCGCGTGAACGGGCGCGGGTCCAGGCCGCACGCCAGCAGGTGGTCGAGGACCTCGCTGTGCGCCTCGGCGTGCATCGCCTCCTGGCCGATGAACCCGAGCACGTCCTCGCGCAGCGTGTCGTCGGTGATCAGCGGCACGGCCTGCTGGAACGTGCGCACGAACCACCGCTCACCCTCCGGCAGCAGCAGGTGCAGGACGTTCATGACGTGCGTGGTCACCGGCTCGTCCGGGACCCAGTGCATCGGCAGGGTCGACCAGTCGAACTGCACGTCGCGCGGCTGCAGAACGAGGTTGTCCGGCTCCATCGCAAGTACCTCCGCCAATTACTACGCCTGCGTAGCTTTGTGAAAGCTACGCCACCGTAGCAATATGGTCGCGTGAGCACAACGCGTCGCAAGTACGCCCGCCGGCTGCCTCCCGAGCAGCGCCGCGAGCAGCTGCTGGACGCCGCCCTGAGCCTCATCCCGGCCGGCTTCGACACCGTGACGATGGAGTCGGTGGCCAAGCGGGCCGAGGTCACCAAGCCCGTGCTCTACGACCTGTTCGCGAACCGAGGCGAGCTCATCGGCGCCCTGCTCGAACGCGAGGCCGGCCGCGCGACCGAGCAGGTCGTCGCCGCGCTGCCCACCGACTTCGCCACCCGCTCGCCGGACGACGCGTTCGCCGACGCCGTCCGCGCGTTCGTGAACGCCGTGGTGGAGGCGCCGGACCGGTGGCGGCTCGTGCTGCTGCCGCCCGAGGGCACGCCCGCCGAGTTCCGCGCCCAGGTCGAGCTCGTCCGCGCCGGGGTGCTGGCGCAGATCGAGGACCTGGCCGCGCTGGGGCTGAAGGAGCTCGGCCGCCTCGACGACCTCGACTCGGCCCTGCTCGGGCACGCGATGCTGGCGCTGGCGGAGATGTCCGGACGGCTCGTGCTCACCGACCCGGAGAAGTTCACGCCCGACCGGCTGGCGGCGTTCGTGACCCGGATCGCGCACGGCCTGCGCTGAGAGCCGCGCGCATGTAGTTCAACGCCTCTCGATCGTCCATTCCGGACGCATCGGTGGTCAGGCCGTGAACGAGTCTCGCCGCCGCCATCGCGCCGAAGTCGTTGGCGTGCTGGAGATACCCGAGCACTTTCGCCGCCTCGGCCGGCATGCTCTCGCGGGTGATCGCGATGAACTCGACGGCCACGACGCTCGCCGCGACCACGTTGCCGGTCTCCAGCAGCTCCTCGACGTGCGCCCCCAGCAGCTCGAACGCCTTGGCGAGGTCGCCGCGCCGGAACGCCCGCCGCGCCTCGGTGGTCTTGTTGGCGGACAACGTCCCCGGCGGCAGGTCGACGTCCGCGGCCGCGTCGAAGAACTCGTCGGGCTCGCGTCCCTGGAACATCGCGCTGTACCCGAGCGTCTGCAACGCCCAGTGCGCCAGCGTCGGCGGCCCGCTCACCCGATAGCGTCCGGCGAGCGCCGCGACCCGGTGGTCGACGTGCCCGAACCGCCCGGCCCCGATCAACGTCCCGGACGGCATCAGCTCCAAGAACCCCTGGAGGTGCGGATCCTCCACGGCGGCAACGGCTTCCGGCAGGCACGCGACCAGCCCAGGGCCGTCCCCGGACGCGTACGCCCGCGCGTACCGGCTCAACGGGTCGTCCGAGACGTCGGGCAACGCCGCCGGGCTCGACCCCTGGATGTTCCGCTCGGCGACCCAGATCAGCCAGAACCCGCCGGTGAGCCGCGCGGCCCAGTCGCCGATCTCGCGGCGCCCGCGCAGCGGCAACTCGGTGACCACGGGCCGGATGAGCGCGTCGGCCCGCTCCGGGTTCCCGGACTCGAACGCCCACTCGACCGCCACCCGCAGGTTCGGCCACAGCTCGGCGAGCCGCCCGACCCCCTCGGCCTCGGCAGGCCCGCGCAGCAACGCGCCGACGTGCGCCACCTGCCGCAGACACCATCCGGCGTGCTCGTCCATCGCGGCGGCCCGGTCCCGCAGCAGTGAGGAAGCGAACTGCCGCAACGGTTCCAGCATCCGGAACCGCCGCCCGAACAGTCCGTCGTGGACGGTCAGCACCGACCGCTCGACCAGGTCGCCGATCAGGTGGTCGTCCGCCACCGCACCGAGGTCGAACGGCGCGGCGAACACCGAGAGCCGGCAGAACAACGCCTGCTCGTCCGCCGACAGCAGGTCGTACGACCACTGGATCGCCGCCCGCACGGTCCGGTGCCGCGCGGCCCCCGTCCGCCGCACCCCGATGTCCAGCCGGTCCAGCAGGTCGGCGGGCCGATGACTGCGCACCCGTGCCGCCGCCAGTTCGATGGCCAGCGGGATCCCGTCCAGGCGGCGGCACAGCTCGGCCACCGCCGCGTCTCCGGCGTACGCGGGATCAGCCGCCCGCGCCCGGACGTCGAACAGCTCAACGCTCGCCTCAGCGCTCAACGGCTCCACGACGACAACCTGTTCGTCCGGCACGGAAAGCCGTTCCCGCGAGGTCGCCAGCACCCGGACCGACGAGCTCACCGCGGCGGCGAAGGCGGCGGCCCCGTCGAGCACGTGCTCGCAGTTGTCCAGCACCAGCAACGCAGGCCGGGCCGCGACCACGGCCTGCACGACGGAAACCCCTGGCCGGGCCACGATTCCCAGCGCGTCCGCCACCGCCTGCGGCACGTCGGCGGACGAGGTGATCTCCGCGAGAGACACGAACGCCCCACCGGCGGTCGACGCCAGCCGCGTCTTGCCGATCCCGCCCGGCCCCACCAGCGTCACCACGGGCGCGCTCCGCAACGCCTCCGCGAGCGCCGCGAGTTCCGCCTCCCGGCCGATCATCACCGGCGCCGAGACCGGCACGTGCGCCAGCACCTGCTGCTCGACGGCCCGCAGCCCAGGCCCCGGCTCCACCCCGAGCTCCGCGACCAGGTGCCGCCGAACCCGTTGGTACACCGCGAGAGCGTCGGCCTGCCGCCCGGTCCGGTACAGCGCCGTCATCAGCAGCGCCGCGAGCCCCTCCCTGGTCGGGTGCTCCGCCACGAACGCCGACAGCTCGCCGACCACCGCCCCCGGCGAAGCCACCACCCGGCGCGCGAGGTCGGCCTCGACGGCGTTCAGCCACTCCTCGACCAGCCCGGCGACGGCCGCGTCCAGCCCCGGCGCCGCCAGCCCGGCCAGCGGCATCCCGCCCCAGGCCGCCACGGCCGCCGCGACGTCGCCGTTGTGAACGTGCTCAAGAAACAGCGCGACGTCCGTGGGCACCTCAAGCCGGTAAGCCGCGCCAACGGTCGCGATCACGTCGGCACCCAGCGACTTCCGCAGCTGCGCGATGTGCCACTGCAAGGCCTTGGGAGCGGTGGACGGCGGCGCGTCACCCCACACGAGGTCGATCAACCGCGGTACCGGCAACGCCGCCCCCGGCGCGAGCGCGAGGGCCGCCAGCACCACCTGCGACCTGGGCGAACCGATGTCGACAGGTTCGCCGTCGTCGGTGGTGGCGCGGACACCACCGAGCAGCCCGATCCGCACCGGCGAATTCTCACACACCGCACGCACACCGAACGCACACCGAGGCCAGCGAGCCTCTGCGGCATGACAGCACGTGTTGTTGGTTCCCTCTTCGTCACCGCAACGGCCGCGGGCGTGGTCAGCGCCGCCACCCAGGGCACGACCCGGGGAGTGATGGTGTTCGTGATGGCCGTGGCCATCGCGTTCATCGCGCCGACGTTGTTCCCGGTCCTCAAACCCCACGGCGAGGGCCTGGCGATGGGCTACGTCGTCGCCAGGACCCTAGAGGTCGTCTTCCTGATGTCGGCCATCGCCCCGCTTGCGCACGTTCACACCGACGAGGTGTGGGGCCACGCCGGCGCGATCTACTTCTGCGTGAGCGTCGGGCTCCTCAACGTCCTGCTGTTCCGGTCGAGGCTCGTGCCCCGGTGGATCTCGGTGTGGGCCCTCATCGCCGTCGTGCCCTACCTGGCCGGTGCCGTGCTCGTGCTGCTCGGCGTGCTCTCGCAGACCCAGGCCGGCGCGTTGTTCGTGCCGCTCGCGCTCAACGAGATGGTGCTGGCCGGGTGGTTGCTGGTGAAGGGGTTCCGCCAGAGTCCCGGGGTCAGCCCCGCCGCGTCCGGACGTGCGTGAGCAGCGCCAGCCCGGTCTGGTCGTGGCCCACCTGGACGTCGCACCCCGGCAGCAGCGCGCGCACGGCCTGCTCGTCGCGTTCGATGAGCTGCCACTCCATCAGGTACTCGAGCGCGTAGCGGAACGGGTTGCCGCCGGTGAGGCTGGAGAAGTGGAACAGCCCGCCGGGGCGGAGGAGCCTCGTCAGCACGGCCTCGGTGAGCCGCACGGCCGCGCGGTCGTTGAGGTACTCGTAGAGGCCGTTGACCAGCACGAGGTCGTACGGCCCCTGCTCGGCGATCTTCGGGATCGCGCGGAACACGTTGCCGCTGAAGGTGGTCGTGGCGTCGCGCAACGGACCGAGCCGCTGTTCCGCGAGCTCCAGCGCGTCCGGGTCGACGTCGGTGAGCACGAACCTGTCGCCGGGCCGCACGATGTTCGGCGGGATGCGGCGCAGGTCCGGTGCGGTGCCGGAGGCGATCAGCAGGATCGAGACGGGCCCGCCCCGCTGCGCGGTCAGGGTGTCGCCGATGAGCCTGGTCTGGTGCAGGACGCGGTTGCGCAGCTGGTGGGTGATCGCCACGCCCTGCAGGTGCGTCTCGACGTGCCAGCCGAGCGTGCCCGGCGCCGCCTCGACGTTCTGCGCGAGGACGTGGTCGAGCAGCCGGAAGTCGCTGGGGTAGCCGCGCGCCCATTCGTTCTCGTCGCGCATGAAAGGTGAACGCGCACAAGCCGACCGCGCGGGCTGGACGACCGCGGCGACGTCCTCCTCCGGGATCCCCGTCCGCACGGCGTGGTGGATCTGCACGCCGAGCGCGTGCAGGCGGCCGCCGACCATCATGTGCGCGGACGGGTCGCTGAGGTTCAGCTCCCGCTCACCGCGCAGGAAGCCGTCGACGGCGTCGCTGAGCCGGTGCAGGGCGTCGGTCGTGTGCGGGAGCACGGTCATCAAGCACTCTTCCTCGTTGTGGCAACGGGTTCAGAGCCTGTCAGAGGCCTGAGCTGATCAACAGGGTCTTTCGGGTAATACGCGGAGAACCCTGCCCTGGTTCGTCTCTCAGCGACCCGCTGCCGTTACGGCCTCGGCGATCGCCTGGTGCCCGGCGGGGGTCGGGTGCACGTCGGTGCGGTCGCAGAAGTAGGTGAGCGCGCACACCTTGGCCACGGACGCAGGGACCTGCCCGTACTTCGGGTCCTGGGTGAGCTCGGTCAGCGCGCCGTACCCGCCGGTCGCGTTCGTGACGTCGGCGAACTTCGCGCCGAACTTGCCGTACTGGGCCGCGATCTTCGTGTTGAAGTCCTGGAACATCGTGACCGACAGCGTCGCGAGGTTCTTGCCGTTGGGGAACGACGGGTTCACCCACGCGCCGAGGAACACGTCCGGGTAGGTCAGGCCGACGATCTTGACGTCCGGCGCGGCCGCCCGCAGCTCGGCGAGCGCGCCCGCGACGTTGGTCTGGATGCCGGTGACGGTCCTGGTCGCGCAGTCCAGCGGGTCCTGTGTGATCGCGCACGGGGTGAGGTCGTTGCCGCCGATCACCACCGTGACCAGGGCGACCTTCCTGCCCTTCACCGCCTCCACGGCCGCGTCGAGCTGGGTCTTCCCGCCGGCGTCGGGGCCGCACGCGGGTCTGGAGCCGAGATCGGCCGAGGTGGCGCCGTTGCAGGCCAGGTTGACCAGCTCGAGGTTCTGCTGCTTCGCGACGATCTGCGCGAAGCTCTCCCCGGTGCCGTTCGGGCCGAAGCCCGTGGCGTAGGAGTCGCCGATCGACACGTACACCTGTTGTTCCGGTGGTGGCGTGCTGGACGACGCGGGCACGGCGGTCGGCTCCGGTGGCGTCGAGGTGCACGCTCCCAGCGCCACCAGCAACGTCACGACCAGGGCGAACCTCGGCACAACTGCTCCTCGTTGTCGGGGAAGCTGATGTGCCGAGGCTACGAAACCGCCCGTGAGGGTCGTGTCAGCCGGGGCAGCGGAAGCCGCGCAGCCGCAGGCTGTTGCTGACCACGAACACCGACGAGAACGCCATCGCCGCACCCGCGATCATCGGGTTGAGCAGGCCCAGCGCGGCCAGCGGCAGCGCGGCGACGTTGTACGCGAACGCCCAGAACACGTTGCCCTTGATCGTGGTGAGCGTGCGCCGGGCGAGCCGGATGGCGTCGGCGGCGGCCCTCAGGTCACCGCGCACCAGCGTGAGATCGCCGGCCTCGATCGCCACGTCCGTGCCGGTGCCCATGGCGAGGCCGAGGTCGGCCTGGGCGAGCGCGGCGGCGTCGTTCACGCCGTCCCCGACCATGGCGACGACCCCGCCCTCGTCCTGCAGGCGCTTCACGACGTCGACCTTGTCGGCCGGCAGCACCTCTGCGACGACCTCGTCGATGCCGACCTCGGCCGCCACCGCCTCCGCCGCGGCCCTGTTGTCGCCGGTCAGCAGCACCGGACGCAGCCCGAGCGCGCGCAGAGCTCCGACGGCCTCCTTCGAGGTGGGCTTCACCGTGTCGGCGACGACCAGCACACCGCGCGCCTTGCCGTCCCACGCGACCAGCACCGCCGTGCGTCCCTGCCGCTCGGCCCGGTCCTTGGCGGCGCGGAGCGTCTCGTCGAGCTGGACGCTCCAGTCGGTGAGCAGGCGTTCGCGGCCGACGAGCACCGCGTGAGCGTTCACCACGCCCTGCACGCCCAGGCCCTCGACGTTGCGGAAGTCCTCGACCTCCGGCACGTCCCCGGCCGCCGCGGCGACGGCCCTGGCGATCGGGTGCTCGGAGGCGTTCTCCAGCGCCCCGGCGAGCCGCAGGACCTCGGTCTCGTCCTCGCCGTCGGCGATGTGAACGCTCACCAGGCTCATCTGGCCCGTGGTCACCGTGCCGGTCTTGTCGAGCACCACGGTGTCGACGCGGCGGGTGGACTCCAGCACCTCCGGCCCCTTGATCAGGATGCCGAGCTGCGCACCCCGCCCCGTGCCGACCAGCAACGCGGTCGGCGTCGCGAGACCCAGCGCGCACGGGCAGGCGATGATCAGCACCGCCACCGCCGCCGTGAACGCCGCCCCGGCGCCACCGCCGGTGCCGAGCCAGAACCCGAGGGTGCCCACGGCGAGCGCGATCACGATCGGCACGAACACCGCCGAGATCCGGTCGGCCAGCCGCTGCACCTCTGCCTTGCCGTTCTGCGCGTCCTCGACCAGCCGCGCCATCTGCGCGAGCTGGGTGTCCGCCCCGATCCGGGTGGCCCTGACGACGAGCCGTCCGCCGGCGTTGACCGTCGCACCGGCCACGGCGTCGCCGGGCCCGACCTCCACCGGCACCGACTCGCCGGTGAGCATGCTCGCGTCGACCGCGGAGGTGCCCTCCTCGACGACCCCGTCCGTGGCGATCTTCTCGCCGGGCCGCACGACGAACCTGTCGCCGGCCTTCAGCTCACCGGTCGGGATCCGGGTCTCCCCGCCGTCCCGCAGCACCGCGACGTCCTTGGCGCCGAGCTCCAGCAACGCCTTCAGCGCCGCGCCGGCCCGCCGCTTGGACCGTGCCTCGAAGTAGCGCCCGGCGAGGATGAACGTCGTGACGCCCGCCGCGACCTCGAGGTAGATGTTCCCGGTCCCGGCGCTGCGCTCGATGGTGAACGTGAACCCGTGTGTCATGCCGGGGATGCCCGCGGTGCCGAGGAAGAGCGCGTAGAGCGACCACAGGAACGCCGAGCCGACACCCAGCGAGATCAGCGTGTCCATGGTGGCGGCGCCGTGCCGGAGGTTCGTCCACGCCGCCTTGTGGAACGGCCACGCGGCGTACGTGACCACCGGTCCGGCCAGTGCCAGCGAGAGCCACTGCCAGTAGGTGAACTGGAGCGCCGGGATCATCGCGAGGGCGACGACCGGCACCGACAGGACGGCCGAGGTGATCAGGCGGTCCCGCAGCGTCCTCGCCGGGTCGGTCTCCGGGGCGGCTTCGGTTGCCGCGGCGGGGAGTTCGGCGGTGTAGCCGGTGTCCTCGACCACCTTCACCAGGTCCTCGGGGGTCAGGTCGCCCGCGTAGCTGACCCGTGCCTTCTCGGTGGCGTAGTTGACCGAGGCCTCCACGCCGTCGAGCCTGTTGAGCTTGCGCTCGATCCTCGCGGCGCAGGAGGCGCAGGTCATGCCGCCGATCGAGATCTCGATGGTGTCAGTGGCCATGACCGCCCTCCTCGTGCGTTGTGAGCGTGAACTCGGCCGTGCGGACCGTGTCGCCGTGCTTGAAGTCCAGGAACAGCCGGTACTTGCCGGCGGTCGGCACCTCCACCGCGAACTTCACCTGGCCGGACTGCTCCGGGTGGACGTGCAGGTAGGCCAGGTCGTCCGCCCGCAGCGCCACCAGGTGTCCCTTGGCGCCCAGGTAGTCCTGCAGGTCCGTGACCGGTTTGCCGTCCTTGGCGATGTCGATTTCGACGGTCGACGCGGCGTTCGCGTCGAGGTCGCCCTTGAGGGTCACCTCGTAACCGTCGACTGTGAACGTCCGGCTGTTCGGGTGTTGGCGTGGCTCGTAGTCGCCTGCGACCTGGACGTCTGCGCCCAGAGTCGTTTTGGGGCCGGATTCCGGTCTGAAGTCGGCGAACACGCGGTAGCTGCCCGGTTCCGGGAATGTCAGCGGCACGGTCCACGTGCCGTTCTCGGCCATCTGCGGGTGCACGTGCTGGAAGTTCGAGCCGTCTCGGCGCACCGCGATCAGGTGCAGGCGTTTTTCGTGTTCTACGGCGAACTTCGTGACGGGGTTCCCGTCCGGGCCCTCGATGTGGAAGGTGCCCGGCTTGGTCTCGTCCAGCCTGAGGGTGTAGCCGTTGTCCGACACGGACAGTCCTGGTGGGAGCTGTGACGGCGCTTGTTCGTGGGTGTCGTGTGCTTCGGTGTGCGCGGGTGGTGGCGTCTCGGGTGGGCCGGCGGCCGCGCCCGCGGCCCAGGTGCCGCCGAAGATCGCGGCCAGCGCGACGCCGTACAGGGTGACCTTGGTCGCGGTGTTCATCGCGGGGCCAGTTCGTAGCCGGCCTCGGTGACGGCGCTGGTCACGATGTGGACGGACTCGCTCATGGGGAACTCCTTCGTGGAATCAGGAGCGGACCAGGCGGGCGATGGCGTCACTGGCCTCCGCGATCTTCGCGTCGGCCGTGGAACCGCCTTCGGTGATGGCCTGGCTCACGCAGTGCTTGAGGTGCTCGTCGAGCAGCCCCAGTGAGACCGCCTGCAACGCCCTGGTCGCCGCGGAGATCTGGGTGAGCACGTCGATGCAGTACTCGTCCGACTCGATCATCCGCTGCAAGCCGCGGACCTGGCCCTCGATACGGCGGAGGCGGCGCAGGTGGGCGTCTTTGGTGTTGGCGTAGCCGTGCATGTCTCGCTCCTTCTCCGGCCTGCCGCGCGGCCGGCTGGTGATGCCGGGGGTGCGGAGGCGCTCCGTCTTTATACCCTAGGGGGGTATGGGTATGTCAAAGGTGGAGCACGTCACCACGCCTCGCCGGCCCGCGTCAGGAACGCGTAAAGATCACCCGGTCGTGCTGAGCGTGGCGAGGGGTGCGCGGCTATCTTGCGGGCAACCGGCGGTCTAGGGGGTGCACGTGGCTGAACAGCAGGTCTCTGGACCGTCGCGGCAGAAGCTCGCGCGCGACACGGTTCGGCTGGCCGTGGTCGTCGGGGCGCTCGGGGTGGTGTTCGGCGACATCGGGACCAGCCCCATCTACACGATCCAGACCGTGTTCAACCCCGCCGACCCCCACCCGGTGCCGGTCAGCGTCGACAACGTCTACGGGGTCGTGTCGCTGATCTTCTGGTCGGTGACGGTCGTGGTGACGGTGACGTACGTGTTGCTGGCCATGCGGGTGGACAACGACGGTGAGGGCGGGATCATGGCCCTCATCACCCTGTTGCGGCGGTGGAAGGCCAAGCAGGGGCGGAAGGCCGCGGGCGTGCTGGCCGCGCTGGGGATCTTCGGCGCCGCGTTGTTCTTCGGGGACAGCATGATCACGCCCGCCATCTCCGTGTTGTCCGCCGTGGAGGGTCTGAAGGTCGTCGAGCCCGAGCTGGAGCGGTTCGTCGTGCCGATCACCGCGGTGATCATCGTGGGGCTGTTCCTGGTGCAGCGGCGGGGGAGCGGCGCGGTCGGGCGGTTCTTCGGGCCCGTGATGATCCTGTGGTTCACCGTCATCGGGGCCGCTGGGATCAAGGGGATCGCGGGGCATCCGGAGATCCTGTTGGCGTTGTCGCCCACCTACGCGCTCGGGTTCTTGTTCGGGCACTTCGACATCGCGTTCTTCGCGTTGGCGGCCGTCGTGCTGGCGGTCACCGGTGCCGAGGCGCTGTACGCGGACATGGGGCACTTCGGGCGGTCGGCGATCGCCCGCGGGTGGTTGTTCCTGGTGTTCCCGGCCTGCGTGCTCAGCTACATGGGGCAGGGGGCGCTGATCCTGGACGACCCCGCGAACATCAGCGGGCCGTTCTTCCTGCTGGTGCCCGAGTGGGCCCGGTGGCCGATGGTGGTGCTGGCGACGGCGGCCACGGTGATCGCTTCGCAGGCGGTGATCACCGGGGCCTACTCGGTGGCGTCGCAGGCCGCGCAGCTCGGGTACCTGCCCCGGTTGCGGATCGCGCACACGTCGGAGTCGACGATGGGCCAGATCTACGTGCCGTGGATCAACTGGGTGCTGCTGGTGTCGGTGCTGACGCTGGTGTTCGCGTTCCGGACGTCGGCGGCGCTCGCCTTCGCGTTCGGCATGGCCGTCACCGGGACGATCACGATCACCACGACGTTGTTCCTGTTCATCGCTCGGGTGCGGTTCGGGGCGCCCGCCTGGGCGATCGGGCTCGGGTGCGTCGTGCTGCTCGGCGTGGACCTGCTGTTCCTCGCGGCCAACCTGACGAAGTTGTTGCACGGCGCGTGGTTGCCGTTGCTGATCGGGCTCACGGCGTTCACGGTGATGACCACCTGGCAGCGCGGGCGGGCGATCGTGACGAAGGCCCGGCGGGAGGCCGAGGGGTCGTTGCAGGAGTTCATCGAGGAGCTGCACCGGCAGCAGCCGGCTCGGGTGCCGGGCTGCGCGGTGTTCCTCAACCGCGGCAAGGAGACCGCGCCGCTCGCGATGCGGGCCAACGTGGAGCACAACCACGTGTTGCACGAGCGGGTGGTGATCGTGTCGATCGAGACGCTGCCGGTACCGCGGGTGGCGCGGGAGAACCGCGTCGAGGTGGACGAGCTCGGCTACGGCGACGACGGCATCTTCCACGTGAGCGCTCACTTCGGGTACATGGAGACCCCGGACGTGCCCGCGGCGCTCGCGTTGCTCGACCCCGCGCGGACCGAGGGCGTGCTGAACCTCGGCGAGGCGCGCTACTTCCTGTCGAAGATCGAGCTGCAACGCGGGTCGCGGCGCACGATGGCCGCGTGGCGCAAGCGGTTGTTCATCGCCACCTCGTACATCACGGCGGACGCCGCCGAGCACTTCGGGTTGCCCCGCGAGCGCACGGTGATCATGGGCGCGCACATCGACGTCTAGGCAAGAGACGTGGTGCGGGGCCTGCGGTCAACAGGGGAGACCGCAGACCCCGTGAACGTGGGCCCGCTAGGCGCTTTCGGCGGCCGCGCCACGGCCCGCAGCCCGCCCGGAGAACAGGCAGCCGCCGAGGAACGTCCCTTCGAGCGCGCGGTAGCCGTGCACGCCGCCACCGCCGAACCCGGCCACCTCGCCCGCCGCGTACAGGCCGCGGATCGGCTGGCCGTTCGAGCCGAGCACCCGGCCGGTGAGGTCGGTCTGCAGGCCGCCCAGCGTCTTGCGGGTCAGGATGTTCATCCTGATCGCGATCAACGGGCCGGAGCCGGCGTCGAGCAGCTTGTGCAGCCCTGCCGTGCGGGCGAGGCTGTCCCCGCTGTACGCCAGGGAGTTCCGGATGCCCATGACCTGGACGTCCTTGGAGAACGGGTTGTCGACCTGCTGGTCGCGGATGGTGATCTGCCGGCGCAGGTCGTCGAGGTTGATCAGGTTCTGCCCGGTGAGCGCGTTCATCGCGGCGACGAGGTCCGGGAGGTTGTTCTTGATGACGAAGTCGACGCCCTTGTCCATGAACGCCTTCACCGGCGGCGGCGTGCTGTTCAGCAGGCGCATCGCGAGGTAGGCGATGAGGTTCTTGGCGGTGATCTCCGGGTTCTGCTCGGAACCGGAGAGCACGAACTCCTTGTCGATGATCTTCTTGTTGAGCACGAACCACGAGTAGTCGTACCCGGACTTGCCGATCAGCTCCAGCGTGCCGAGCGTGTCCAGCGACGGGATGCCAGGGTTGGGGAAGCGCTTGCCGCGGGCGTCGAGCCACAGCGACGACGGCGCCGCCAGCACGCGGATGCCGTGGCCTGGCCAGATCGGCGTGTGGTTGATCATGCCCTCGGTGTAGTGCCACATGCGGTCGCGGTTCACCAGGCGCCCGCCGGCCAGCTCGGTGATCGCCAGCATCCGCCCGTCGACGTGCGCGGGGACGCCGGTGACGAGGCGCTGCGGTGCCGGGCCGAGGCGCGCGGGCCAGTTGCGGCGCACCAGGTCGTGGTTCGCGCCGATGCCGCCAGAGGTGACGACGACCATCGGCGCGTACAGCTCGAAGTCGCCGACCTTGGTGCGGGAGCTGGGGGTGCCGCGGGCCGCGCTGCTGGCCTCGAGCAGGCTGCCGCGCACGCCGGTGACGGCGCCGTTGCTCGTGATCAGGCCGTCGACCTGGTGCCGGAACCTGAAGGTGACCTTGCCGTCGCGGACCGCGTCGCGCACCTTCTTCTCGAACGGTTCCATCACGCCGGGGCCGGTGCCGAGCGTCATGTGGAAGCGCGGCACCGAGTTGCCGGGCCCGTCGGCGAGCTGTCCGCCGCGTTCCGCCCAGCCCACGATCGGGACCCAGCGCACGCCGAGCCCGTAGAGCCAGTCGCGCTTCTCGCCGGCGGCGAAGTTCAGGTACGCCTCCGCCCACCTCGAGGCCCAGTAGTCCTCGCCGAGGGGATCGTTCACACCGCGGTCGAAGCCCGCCGTGTTGAACCAGTCGGCGCGCGCCAGCTCGAGGGAGTCCTTGATGCCGGCGGTGCGTTGTTCCTGCGAGTTCACGAAGAAGAGGCCGCCGAGCGACCAGAAGGCCTGTCCGCCCAGACTGGCCTCGGGTTCCTGGTCGAGCAGCAGGACCTTGCGGCCCGCGGCGGCCAGTTCGGAGGTCGCGACGAGACCGGCGAGACCGTGTCCGATGACGATCACGTCCGCGTCGACTCTCGGCGCCGCCCCGGCGACTGCCTGCCCCAGCGTCCCGCTCGCGGCGATGGCGCCGATCGCGCCGCTCGCGGCGAGGAGGTTGCGGCGGCTGATGTTCCGGTCCGACATCCCAGGGCCTTCCTCGTTGAAGGGTGGTGCCAACGCGAATTACTCTCGCGTAAAGCAACTAACCAGTAACCGGAGAGCGGGGGATAGGGTCCCGCCACCAAACGGCGACGGCTGTGTTGTGGCCGTCACACAACGTGGGGTTTGCGAGGCGCTGTGCCGGGTATGTCCGCGATGGTCCGCCAGGTGCTCGAAGCCGTCGCCGCCGACGACAAGGTGGTCGAACGGGTCGTCGACGCGGCGCGCGGCAACTCGCCGGAGGTCGCCCGGCTCCCCGCGGAGGAGAACCGCCGGCACATCGCGTTCCTGCTGACGGAGGGGATCGCTCACCTCGAACGCGGTGGCACGCCGGACGACGGCGACTTCTCGGCCGCCCTGGCGCTGGGAGCCGATCGCGCCGCTCAGGGCGTGTCGATGGCGGGGTTGCTGCGCGGGGTGCACGCCGGGCGCACCGAGTTGATCAGGGCGGCCGTCGAGCTCGCGCGGTCGCTGGGGGTCGACGACGGCACGATCCTGGACTTCATGATCAACCTGGACCACTACGTCGGTGCGGTGGAACGCCACATCATCAGCGGCTACCACACTGCCGAGCTGCAACTCTCCCGCACGGCCCGCGATCTGAACGCCCAGGTGCTGCGGCGGTTGCTGGTGTCCGGCGAGTTCCCGGACGCCTCCGAGCTCGCGCGGGCAGGGCTGCGTCCGGACGGGCGCTACCACTGCGTGGTGTCCGGGGTGACCGATCCCAGCCACGCGCGGACGCTGGAGCAACGGCTGCAGGTGTTCGGCGGCGTGTACGGGCTGGTCGAGGGACGGCTGGCGGGGCTCACGCACGTGCTGCCGTCGTGGTCGGACGACCTGCTCGTGGTGTCGCCGGCCACCGCGGTGAAGGCGTTGCGCGGGACGTATTCGTTGTGCACGCAGGCTTTGGCGGCGGCGGGGGTCTCACTGGGCGTCCAGCTCCTGACCGACCTCGCCGGTGAGACCGCTCTCGCGGCGTTCCCGGGACTGGCCGGGACGCTGGCCGACTCGTTGCTGGGCCAGCTGGACCCGAAGAGCACCTTCCACCACGAGATGGTGGTGACGGCGTTGTGCTACCTCGACAACGGCGGGCGGCTCAGCGCGACGGCCACGGCGTTGCACATCCACGCGAACACCGTGCGGTACCGGCTCGACCGGCTGGTGGAGCTGACCGGCGCCGACCTGGGCGAGAACCCAGATGGCGGACGTTCACACGTGCTGGCGACGCTGCACACCTGGTGGGCGCTGCGGTCGTGGCTCGACCGCAGCGCCAGGTGAAGCCCTCTAGAGGCGGTAGAAGTTCGCGTAGTGGTCCGGGGAGAAGTAAACCGTGCCGGCGGTGCGGTCGACGATGATCCGGTACGCGTCCCGGGAAGCGCCGCACGCGCGCGGGTAGACGTCGAACTCCAGGTAGCGGTGGCCGGCCGGGAGCTGGCCCTCGCGGTTCTGGTGCACGCCACCGGCGTAGTTGCACTGGCCGTTCGGCCAGCCGCTGACCCAGCCGCGCGTGCTCGGGTAGCCGCGCTGGCTCCACTTGGTGTTGACGTCGCGGGCGGCCGCGCAGCGCGACTGCGTGCAGGAGCTGTAGACGGCGGCGTCCGCGGCGGGCGCGACGACCGTGGCCAGACCGAGCACGGACGCGACGACGGCGAGCGCCGCGAGGAAACGACGTGGCTGCAGGGATTGCACTTCAGACCTCCATCGGCAGGGAACGAGGTACGTCTGCGATCCTTTCTGTTGATCACCACGAGCTGATGAACGGCAGGGAACCATCCGCGCAACTGTGGTCAGCTCACGCTCGCACACTCCGTGACGTCCCGCGCGCCTCGAAGCCGTGACGACTCTGAACGCCCGAGTTGATCAACGCCGAACAGCCGATTGCGGACGCTGCCTCCGCCGATAGATTTGTCCAATGGCAGCACGGAAGCACTTGGTGGTGCTGTTGACCTTGCTCGTGGCCGGGTGCACGGCCCCGCAGGACGGCAGGCCCTTCCCCGCACCGCGAGTCTCCTCCTCCGCGGAGAGCGAACCGTCCACAAAGGTCCGGACCGTTGTGGACGGCCGCACCGTCGAGCTCGCCGACGGCACCCGCGCCCGCATCGCGCGCCTGGCCGAACCTTCCGCCTGCGCGGCGGCCGCGGCCACCGACTTCGCCACGAAGACGTTGCTGGACAAGGAAGTACGGGTGCGGAGCATCACGCCGGGCGAGATCTCGCTGGCGCTCGCCGACGGCACCGACTACGCGCTGCTCGCCGTGCAGTACGGCTTCCTGCGGACCTCCGGTGTGGACGGCGGCCCGCTGGTCGAGGCGGAGACCAAGGCCTCCCAGGCGAAACTCGGCCTGTGGGCCCAGGGCGACTGTCCTTCCGCGGCCGCCCAGCCGCCGTCCTCGTCCGCCGTCCCGCCCCCTCCCTCGACGTGCGTCGTGGTCTACCGGATCACCAGCCACTGGGCCGGCGCCTTCCAGGCCGAGGTGACCGTCCGCAACGTCAGCGGCGCGCTGGTGGAGGGCTGGACGGTGAAGTGGCGCTACGACGGCGGCGAGACCGTGTCGCAGCTGTGGAACGGCACGGTGTCCCAGTCCGGCGCCGAGGTGAGCGTGACCAACGCGGCCTACAACGCGTTGATCGTCAAGGACGGCTCGGTGACGTTCGGCTTCAACGGCGCCGCGACCGGGCCGACCTCGCCGCCCGCCTCGTTCAGCGTGAACGGCGCCGCCTGCACCACCGGCTAGTGCTGCTGCCACCAGGTGGTGACGATCCTGGCGTACTCGCCGGCGTTCTCCTCCCAGACGAAGTGCCCGGCGTCGACGACGTCGAGCTTGCTGTCAGGCAGTTCGCCGTGCAGGAACTCGGCGTTGGAGACCGGGACGACGGCGTCGCGCTCGCCGTTGATCAGCTGGACGGGCGTGGTGATGGTGGGCAGGAGCTTGCCGAGTTCCTTCAGTTCAGCGGGGTAGGCGCGCACGTACGCCATCTGCTCGACGAACCGCTGGCCCTGGTACGCGGCGAGGTAGTCCTGCCGCACCTCGTCCGGCAGTTCGTAACCCTCGATGGCGTCCATGGCGACGTTCACCACGTCCTTCGGGCCCAGTGCGCGGTACGGCGCCAGGTCCTCGTCGTGGACCCAGTCGTGCAGCGGGGAGCCGAGATCGGTCGGTGACGTGGCGCCGCCGCTGCCGGTCACGATGCTGCGGAAGCGTTCCGGCGCCCGTGCGGCGGCGAACAGGGAGGCGCTCGTGCCGACGTCGGGGGCGACGACGTGCGGCCGGTCGAGCTCGAAGGCGTCGGCGATTTTCAGGAGGAAGTCGCCCATCCGGCTGGGGGACAGCAGGTCCTCGCGCAGTTCGGAGTGGCCGAAGCCGGGCAGGTCGACCGCGATCAGGCTCGCGTGCTCGGCGAGCCTCGCCCAGGTCGCGTCGTAAGCGTAGATGCTCTCGGGCCACGGACTGAGCAGGAGTGCGGCGGGCTTGGCGCCGCCGCTCACGGCGTAGCGGACGGACAGGCCGTCGATGGTGCGGAACCTCGGGTTGATGTCGCTCATGGGTTCAATATGACCGGTCGTCTTGGATTGCGTCAAGGGGGTTGAGACGATCGGTCATATTGGGTCGGTGCGGGGTGCGGGGTGCGGGGTGCGGGGTGCGGGGTGCGGGGTGCGGCGTGCGCGGAGTCGGCGCGACGCGTTCGCCGCGGCTCGCGATGGCCGCCGCCGGCGCTTCGTCGCCGGTGGAGAGGCGCTTGGTAGGTGTCTCCAGCAGCCGTTGCCGGCCGCAGGGCTGCGGTCTCAGTGCAGGAGGGTGCCGAAGACGACCGTGAAGAACGCGCCGAACGACGCCCCGTCCTTGGCCGCGCGTTCGCCGACGATGGCGCCCTCCCACGCGTTCAGCACGAACCTCGCCAGCGTGCTCGCGCCCTGGGCGGTCCTCAGCGACCCGTCCGCCTGGGCCTCGTGGATGACGGCCCCGATCGCGTCCGCCCAGTGGTCGAAGGCGGCTTTGACGCCCTCGCGGATGGCCGGGATGTGGTCCGCGGCCTCGGTGCTGAAGTTGCCGAAGACGCAGCCGCGTTCGTAGCCGACGTCCTCGATGTCGCTCGCGAGCGCCTCGAAGTGGTCGCGCAGCCTGGTGAGCGGCGGGGTGCCCGCCGTGCGGAGCAGGTTGAGGTGCCGGGTCTCGCCGTAGCGGTCCATGATCACGAGAGCGAGTGCTTCCTTGCTCTCGAAGTGGTTGTAGAACGAGCCCTTCGGCACGCCGGCGCTGTCGGTGATCAGCTTGACCCCGCACGCGTTGTAGCCGTGCCGGTGGAACTGCTCGAACGCGGCGTCGACGATCTGCTCTCGCACACTTGCCCTGGGCATACCGCCAATATGAGCGGTCGTCTCGGTCGCGTCAAGTGAACGCCGTCCTTTCCGTTGGATGGAAAGCGCCATCGACTCGGGCGGGGTCGCTTGCCTAGCGTTCGATCACGTGACAGCCAGCCAGCACGAGATCAGCGACGAGATCGCGAAGATCCAGGCCGACTCACCGGGAGGTGCGCCGCTGCTGGACTTCGCGCCGTACCGCAGCACGCTCCTGCGCCACCCCACCAAGGAGCCGCGGCACGCCGACCCCGAGGGCGCCGAGCTGCTCGCGCCGGTCTTCGGGCACTCCGACGTGGACGCGGTCGAGTCCGATCTGACGATCCAGCGCGGCGGCGAGCCGATCGGCGAGCGCATGCGCGTGCACGGCCGCGTCCTCGACGGCGACGGCCGTCCGGTGCGCCGCCAGCTCGTGGAGATCTGGCAGGCCAACGCCGCCGGCCGGTACTCGCACCAAGGCGACCAGCACCCGGCGCCGCTGGACCCGAACTTCACCGGCGTCGGCCGCTGCCTGACCGACGACGACGGCTGGTACTCGTTCACCACGATCAAGCCCGGCCCGTACCCGTGGCGCAACCACCACAACGCCTGGAGACCTGCGCACGTTCACTTCTCGTTGTTCGGCACCGATTTCACCCAACGGCTGATCACGCAGATGTACTTCCCCGGCGACCAGCTGCTGGCGCTGGACCCGATCGCCCAGTCGATCACCGACCCCGCCGCCCTGGCGCGGTTGATCGCCTCCTACGACCACGCGCAGTCGGAGCACGAGTGGTTGCTCGGCTACCGCTGGGACATCGTGCTGACCGGCAGCCACGCGACCTACCTGGAGCCGTCCGATGACTGACTCGACTCCCGGCCAAACCGTGGGCCCGTTCTTCCACCACGCCCTGGCGTTCCCCGGCGACTCCGAACTCGTGCCGTTCGGCTCGGCGGGATCCGTGGTGCTGCACGGCTACGTGCACGACGGTGACGGTGCCGTCGTGCCGGACGCGATGATCGAGATCCGCCAGGCCGACGCGGCCGGTGTCGTGCCGCGCGTCGGAGGCTCGTTACGGCGGCGGGGCGCCGGGTTCACCGGGTGGGGCCGGTCCTGCACGGACGGCGCCGGCCACTACTGGTTCAGCACGGTGGAACCCGGCCTGCCGTTCTTCGCGGTGACGGTGTTCGCCCGCGGCCTGCTCGACCGGTTGTTCACGCGCATCTACCTGCCGGGAGCCGAAGGCGCCGTCGACGGACTGGTCGCCGTGCGGGAACCGGACGGGCGGCTGCGGTTCGACATCCACCTGCAGGGACCGTCCGAGACCGTGTTCTTCAAGTTCCCGCGGACGTGACCGTGCTCCCCGGATCTCATCGCGCCGCCGGCCTCCTCGACGACGCCGCCCTCGTGCGGGCGATGCTCGCCGTCGAGGTCGCGTGGGCTGAGGTGCTCGGTTCGCAGCTCGACTTGGGCGACTGGGTGCCGTCGCTGGACCCGGTGGAGGTCGAGGCCGCGGGCAATCCCGTGCTGCCGCTGGTGAAGGCCTTGCGCGCGCGGGTTTCCGTGACCATCCACACCGGACTCACCAGCCAGGACGTCCTGGACACGGCCTTCATGCTGCTCGCACGTGGTGCGCTGGAACGGGTCTCGGCCGATCTCCGCCGGGTGGCCGCCGCGCTCGCCTGGCTGGCGATCGAGCACCGGTCCAGCGTGATGGCGGGCCGGACGCTGACCCAGTTCGCCGTGCCGATCACGTTCGGGCTGAAGGCCGCCCGCTGGCTGGCCGGTGTGCTGGACTCGCTCGACGAGCTGGACGCCGTGGCGCGTTCGTTGCCCGTGCAGTGCGGTGGTGCCGCCGGGACGTTGTCGCGGGTGGCCGAACCTGCTGCTGTGCCGGCGTTCGCCGCTTCGCTGGGCCTGGTCTGGCCGGGGATGCCCTGGCACACCTACCGCGCGCCGGTCACGCGGCTCGGCGACGCGGTGGTGCGGGTCTGCGACGCGCTCGGGGTGGTGGCGGCGGACCTGCTGACGCTGGGACGGCCGGAGATCGGTGAGGTGCGCGAGGGGGCCGTCGCGGGCCGCGGCGGGTCGTCGACCATGCCGCACAAGCGGAACCCCGTGCTGTCGGTGCTGGTGAACAGCGCGGCTCTGCGGGCTCCCGGGCTCGGGGCGCAGCTGCACCTCTGCGCGGCGCGGGCCGTGGACGAACGGCCGGACGGCGCGTGGCACGCGGAGTGGCCGGCGCTGCGGGCGTTGCTGGAGCTGGCGGTGGTGGCGTCGTCCCAGGCCGCCGAACTGGTGGAGGGGCTGGAGGTGCACGCGGACGTGATGGCGCGCCGGGCCTCCGAGGCCGCGGGGGAGCTGCTGGCGGAACGGGGCGGTGGCACGGATCCGGCGTCCTACCTCGGCCTGGCGGAGACGTTCGTGGACGGTGTGGTGCAGCGGTGGAAGGGGAGTCGGTGACGTGTCTTACGACGACGGCATGAAGGTTCGGCGCGAGGTGCTGGGGGACGCGCACGTCGACCGGGCCGCACCGGACGCTTTCACGCGCGACTTCCAGGAGTTCATCACGAAGTACGCGTGGGGCGAGGTGTGGACGCGGCCGGGGCTCGACCGGCGGACGCGGAGCGCGATCACGTTGACGGCGTTGATCGCGCGCGGCCACTGGGACGAGTTGAAGCTGCACGTCGCCGCCGCGGTGCGGAACGGGCTGAGTCAGGACGAGATCGCCGAGGTGATCTTGCAGAGTGCGATCTACTGCGGGGTTCCCGCGGCCAACCACGCGTTCTCGGTGGCGCGGCAGGTGTTGCGGGAGGAGCAGTCGTGACGCGCACGCGGGTCGGGATCGTCGGGGCGGGCCCTGCGGGGTTGATGTTGTCGCACCTGTTGTCGCTCAACGGGATCGACAGCGTTGTTGTCGACAACAGAACCCGGACGGAGATCGAGAACACCGTGCGGGCGGGCATCCTGGAGGCCGACAGCGCACGGCTGCTGGTGGACACCGGCGTGTCGGACCGGGTGCTGCGGGACGGGCATCCGCACGAGGGGATCGACCTGCGGTTCGGCGGCGAGAGCCACAGGATCGACTTCCGCGCGCTGGTGGGCGAGTCGGTGTGGCTGTACCCGCAGACCGACGTGTTCGTCGACCTCGCCGATGCGCGCGAACGCGACGGCGGCGACGTGCGGTTCGGCGTCAGCGACACGTCGGTCGACATCGCCGAGCCCGCGATCAGGTTCGTCGATGCCGACGGGGTGCGCCAGGAGGTGCGGTGCGACCTGCTCGTCGGGGCGGACGGGTCGCGGTCGATCTGCCGCGAGCAGGTGCCGGAGGCGTTGCGCACGCACAGCCGGCGTGAGTACCCGTTCGCCTGGTTCGGGATCATCACGCAGGCACCGCGCAGCGCCGACGAACTGGTGTACGCGCACTCGCCGCGCGGGTTCGCGCTGATCAGCCAGCGCACGGAGACGCACCAGCGCATGTACTTCCAGTGCGACCCGGGGACCGACGCCGCGCGGTGGTCCGACGACCGGATCTGGGAGGAGCTCCAGGCCAGGGTCGCCGGGCCGGACGGGTTCACCCTCAAGGAGGGCCCGATCACCGAGCGGACCGTGCTGCGCTTCCGGTCGTTCGTCGCGGAACCCATGCGGCACGGCAACCTGCTGCTCGCCGGGGACGCCGCGCACACCGTGCCGCCGACCGGGGCGAAGGGGCTGAACCTGGCGCTCGCCGATGTGCGCGTGCTCAGCGAGGTGATCGAACGCGCGTTGCTCAAGAACGACGGGGACGCGCTGGACGAGTACGGGCCGCGCGCGCTCGCCAGGGTGTGGAAGGCGCAGCACTTCTCGTACTGGATGACGACGATGCTGCACGCGTTGCCCGAGGCGTCGGACTTCGACGTGCGCCGGCAGCTCGGCGAGCTGGGGTCCGTGACCGGGTCCACCGCCGGCTCGAAGTTCCTCGCGGAGGGCTACACCGGCTGCCGGCCCGCTTGAGCGAGGCTGGAGCGCGGTCGGCCATGCTGGCCCGATGGACATCGCGGCGCTGCGCCTCGGCAACATCGGGCGGCTCCAGTCGGCGGAGGACGTCGTGCGCTCGCTCGGCGCGATGCAGGGCCAGGACTACGGCCAGTCGCTCTGGGCGATCGGCCTGCGCACCGACTCGGCCCGGATCGCCGACGTCGAGGAGGCCCTGCAGTCGGGGCGTGTCGTCCGCACCTGGCTGATGCGCGGCACGATCCACTACGTCCTGGCCGAGGACGTCCGGTGGATGCTGGGCCTCTTCGGCGCGCGCGATCTGGCCCGCCTCACCCCGAAGGCGTGGGCGTACCACCACATGACGCCCGAGCTGATGTCGTTGGCGCGCAAGACCTTCGTCGAGGCGCTGACCGGCGGCGGCTGCCTGACGAGGCGCGAGATGATCGACCTGATGGCGGGCGTCGGCATCCCGGACGACCGGCAGCAGAGCTACTTCACGTTCATCCACCTCGCCCAGGAGGGCCTCGTCGTGCCGGGCCCGCCGCGCGGCAAGGAGCAGACCTTCGTGCTGCTGGACGAGTGGGCGCCCGCTCAGCGCTCTCTCGACGGCGACGAGGCACTGGCCGTGCTGGCGGGGCGGTTCTTCGGCAGCCACGGCCCGGCGACCCTGGCGGACTTCGCCAACTGGTGCGGCATCGGCGTCCGCGAGGCGTCGCGCGGCCTGGACGCCGTGAAGTCGTCGCTGGTGTCCGAGGTGGTCGACGGCAAGGAGTACTGGCTGCCGCCGGACCTCACGCCGGGCTCCGGCGCGTTCATCGTGCCCGCCTACGACGAGCTGGTGATCGGCTACAAGGACCGCGCCGCGTTCTTCGGCCGCTACGACGAGATCCCGATCTCCACGTACAACGGCATGTTCTACGCGACGATCATCGAGGACGGCCAGATCGCCGGACTGTGGCGCCGGGTCATGAAGAAGACCTCGGTGGACGTGGAGCTGCGGCCGTTGCCCGGCTTCGACGTCGACCGCCTCGCCGCGCACGTGGAACGCTTCGGCGACTTCCTCGGCCTGCCGGTGCGCACGGTCGTGAAGGACGCACCGGAGTCGGGTTCGTCGAAGGTCAGCTGGCGCTCCCGGAAATGAGCTCGACCTCCCCGCCCTCGTAGCCGGGCGGCACGACCGCGAGCACGTCCGCCAAGGCCGCACCCCACAACGACCCGGGCTGGTCGTGGCCCACCGGTGTCACCCCGCCGCCTGCTCGCGTGACCGGGACCAGGCGGGTGTCCCGGGGGTGAGCGCCGGGGTTGTCGAGACGAGCGGTGATCTCCGGCCCGGGGGTGTGGCCGCCGAGCGCGTCGAGGAGTGGGTGCAGGAGGGTCAGCACGGCGGCGTAGGCGGCGAACGGGTTGCCGGGCAGCCCGACGACGCACCGGCCGTCGGGGAGCGCGGCGAGCAGCATCGGGTGACCGGGCCGGCAGGCGACGCCGCTGACCAGGATCTCCGCCTTCAGGTCCGCCAGAACGCCGCGCAGGTGGTCGGCCGGACCCTTCGAGGTGGCGCCGCAGGTGACCAGGACGTCGGCGTTGTCGCAGGTGAGGGCGTCTTTGAGTGCGGACGGGTCGTCGCGCAGGTAGGTGGTGCCGAGGAGATCGGCGCGGGTGAGGAGGCCGGGGAGCAGCGGGCCGATGGCGTCGCGGACCCGGCCCGGGGCGGGTGGGCCGGACCGGAGGAGTTCGTCGCCGGTGACGATCACGGCGACCCTCGGCCGTCGGTGGGCCAGCAGGGTGTCGTGGCCTGCGGCAGCGGCGAGGCCGAGGACGGCGGGTGTGATGAGAGAGCCAGAAGGGATGAGTTCGTCGCCCGCCGACCAGTCCTCGCCGCGGCGGCGGATGTGTTTGCCGAGCGGCTGTGGCGGTGCGGAGGAGAGATGTGAGGTGCCTGGTGGCGGCTCACAGGCATCTGTCGCACCGGAGGTGTGGTGCAGCGTCGTGCCGTCGGCAGAGCAGTGCTCCACCGGGACCACTGACTCCGTGCCCGCCGGAACCGGAGCCCCCGTCGCCACGCCGAACGCGTCGCCCGGCCGCAGCACCACCCGCGGCTCCGGCTCTCCCGCCGCCACCCGCCCCACCACCGTCCACGGCCCCGGCCCGCACACGGCGTACCCGTCCATCGCCGACGTGTCGCAGGTCGGCTGGCTCGCCAACGCCCGCACGGCCGACGCCAGGGCCAGGCCCAACGCGTCGGGCAGGGGGAGTTCGGCCGCGTCCAGCGGCTTGGCCGCGGCGCGGGCCGTCTGGCGGGCGAGCTTCCAGGGCATGTTCATCAGGGCTCCCGTGGTATAGCCTACCGGATACTGTATGCAATCCTCGGGACGGGGTGAAGGGCATGCCAGTCGCGACTTATGTCCGTGATCACGTCGGCAGGCTCTACCGGGTGGGGGAGACCGACGTCGAGGTGTCCGGGCGCTCTCGCCGCACCGTGTTGTGGGCCGCTTGGGCGGCCATGCTCGCGGCCGGTGTCGGGCAGTACGGCTTCGGGGCGCTGATCCCGCAGTTGCAGGACCGGTGGAGCGTGCCGGAGTTGTTCTGGGCGCTGGCCCTGTGGACGTTGTGCCAGGCGGGCACGGCGTTCCCGGTGGCGTGGCTCAGGGAGCAGAAGCGGCTCACGTCCAGCGGCGCCATGTGGATCGGCGCGGTGCTGTGCGGGGCCGGGCTCGTGACGCTCGCGCAGGGGCAGCTGATCGGGTACTCGATCCTGGGCGGCGTGGGGGCCGGGCTGGTCTACGCGACCTGCCTGAGCACCGTCGTCCGGTGGTATCCGGAGAAGGTCACGCGGAAGGTCGCGTTCGTGAGCGGCGCGTTCGCGTACGGGTCGGTGCCGTTCGTGCTGGCCGCCGGGGCCTTCTTCGGGCAGGAATTTCTTTGGCAGGCAGGCGTTGTCATCGCTCTCATCACGGCGACGGCGGGTGCGGTGATGAAGGATCCGCCCGAGCACTGGTGGCCGCCGGACGTCGCGCCGCGCGAGTGGGCGCTGGACCGGGCGCGGGTGCCGAACCGCAGTGCGCTCAAGGAGTTCCGCACGCACGAGGCCATGCGGTGCGGCACGTTCTGGTGGCTGTACGGCGGGGTGGCGTTCGCGGCGGCGGTGTCGTTGTACGACCTGGTGTACCTGCCGTTGTTCGTGGGGGACCGGGCGCTGGGCGTGGTCGCGCTGGCGACGCTCGCCGCGGCCACCGGCACCGGGCGGGTGCTGGTCGGGTGGATCTCCGAGCGGATCGGGCGGCGCAGGGCGCTGGTCTGGACGCTCGCGACGGGCGGGCTCGCGCAGTTCGTGTTGCTGTACTCGCAGAACGTCGCGGGGCTGATCATCGGCGCCACGCTCGCGGGCCTGGGCACCGGGTGCTGCTACTCGTTGCTGGTGGGGGTCAGCCGGGAGTACTTCGGCGAGACCAACGGCGCGCAGAACTTCGGCGTGCTCTACACGGCGAAGGCCGCGGGCGCGCTGATCGCGGCGGTCGTGCTGGCGTCGCAGGGGCCGATGTTCGCGTTCACCGCGGCCGGCGTGCTGGGGCTCGCGGGCGCGGTGCTGAGCAAACACCTGTCGCAGCCGGGAAGGCCGCGGCTGTGAGCCGGGTGCCGCGGCTCGCCAGGGGCTGGCACCAGACGCCCGCCGACGGGTGCTGCCTGATGGAGCTCACGTCGGTGCTCGCCGGCGAGGTGTGGTCGGACCGGCCCGCCTGCGTGCACCCGGTGCTGGCGTGCGTGGCCCGGTGCGTGAACGACCAGTCCACTGAGGAGGGACGGCGGAAGCTCCTTCCCTTCGCCACCAGGGTGATCGGCACGCGCAGAGCATCAGCGGACCTGCTGGTCGCGCACTGCACGAGGAGAGCCGGGATCGCCGTCCCGAGGTGGTGGCCGCGCAACTGGGTGGTGGCCAAGGCGGTCAGGGCGTTGTCCGGGGACGAGGTGTTGCGGCGCTTGCTCGACGAGTGCGTCGCGATCTGCAGGGAGGTGAGCCGTGGGACGGGTGACGAGCAGGCGGCGTGTGGTGCGGCTGGTGGACGACGCGGCCACCGCGCGACCGGACACGCTGGCGGTCGAGGAACCGCTGGAGATCCGCGTGCGGGGAAGGTCCCTCGCCGTGACCATGCGCACGCCGGGTGACGACTTCGACCTGGCGGCGGGCTTCCTGGTCAGCGAGGGCGTGGTGCGGGCGCCGTCCGACATCGCGGCGATCCGCTACTGCGCGGGCGCCACGGCCGATGGGAGCAACACCTACAACGTCCTCGACGTCGGCCTCGGCGAGGGCGTCGCGCCACCGGACCCGAGCATCGAACGCAACTTCTACACCACCTCGTCGTGCGGCCTGTGCGGCAAGGCGAGCCTCGACGCGGTGCGCACCGTCGCGACCTGGCAGGTGGCGAACGACCCCATCCGCCTCGACCCGAAGCTGATCACCGAGTTCCCGGCGAAACTCCGCGCCGCGCAACGGGTCTTCGACCGCACCGGCGGCCTGCACGCGGCAGGCCTGTTCGACGAGCACGGCAACCTGCTGTGCCTCCGAGAAGACGTCGGCCGGCACAACGCCGTCGACAAGGTCGTCGGCTGGGCCACCCGCAACGGCCGCCTGCCGCTGACGAGCACCGTGCTGATGGTCAGCGGCAGGGCGTCGTTCGAGCTCGTGCAGAAGGCCGTCATGGCCGGAATCCCCGTGCTCACCGCGGTGTCCGCGCCGTCGTCGCTCGCCGCCGACCTCGCCGAGGAGATGGGTGTGACGCTGGTCGGCTTCCTGCGCGGCTCCTCGATGAACGTCTACACCGGCGGCCACCGGCTGGGGGTCGCGGCCGGCGCCCGCTAGTGGATGACCAGGCCGCCGACCGGGACCGCAGCGACATGCCCGGTCGGCGGCCTCCCCGCCGCCAGCGCGAGACCGACGTCGACCAGGGCCGCCCGGCGCAACGACGGCACGTCCGCGAGCGGTGTCCACACAGGATCGGTGGTCGACCCGTTCGGCTCCGGCCGCGGCTCCCCGGTGACGCGCACCTGGTAGAAGACGCCGATGTTCTGGTGCACGCCCTTCTCCGGCAGGTGCCGCTCCGCCGCGGGGATGACCCGCGAGTCCACGCCGAGCAGCCGTTCGACGACGCCGGTGCAGCCCGTCTCCTCCAGCACCTCGCGCACGACCGCGTCGAACGGGTCCTCGGCGTGCTCCACGGCGCCACCGGGCAGCGACCAGTGGCCGTCGTCGAACGCCGAGGTGCACCGGACGAGCAGCACGCGGTCGTTCTGGATGCTCACCGCGTAGGCGGCCAGCCGGAAGGTCGTCATGCGCGCACGTTAGCCCGGAAGGGGTCCTCCGCGAGGATGATGCCGCGCGGCGGACGCGATCTTGGTGTCCGCGATCTACCGTTCTGCCCATGTTGACCGTCAGGGGGATCAGCCGGAGCTTCGGCGATCACAAAGTGCTGGACGAGGTGAGCTTCGACGTCCGGCCCGGCCGGATGACGGGCTTCCTGGGAGCCAACGGGTCGGGCAAGACGACCACGATGCGCATCGTGCTGGGGGTGCTCGCCGCGCACGGGGGCGCGGTGAGCTGGAACGGCCAGGAGCTCGACGCGCAGAGCAGGCCCGACTTCGGCTACATGCCGGAGGAACGCGGCCTCTATCCGAAGATGAAGGTGCGCGAGCAGATCACGTGGCTCGCGCGGTTGCACGGCGTGGACCGCGAGACCGCGCAGCGCAACACCGACGCGCTCCTGGAGGACCTGGAGCTGACCGGCCGGGCGAACGACCGGCTGGAGGAGCTGTCGCTCGGCAACCAGCAGCGCGTGCAGATCGCGGCGGCGCTGGTGCACGACCCCGCCGTGCTGATCCTTGACGAGCCGTTCTCCGGCCTCGACCCGATCGCCGTCGAGACCGTGCTGGACGTGCTGCGCAAGCGCGCCGCCGCCGGCGTCCCGGTGCTGTTCTCGAGCCACCAGCTGGCGATCGTGGAACGGCTCTGCGACGACGTCGTGATCATCTCAAAGGGACGGATCGTCGCCAACGGGTCGCGGGAGGACCTGCGCGCCCGGCACGCGGGCAGCCGCTACGAGATCGTCGTCGAGCAGGACGCGGGCTGGGTGCGGGACGTGCCCGGCGTGCGGATCATCGAGCTCGACGGGCCGCGCGCGGTCTTCGACGGGGAACCCCAGCAGGTCCTGCGGGCCGCACTCGACCGGGGCGAGGTGCGCGCGTTCACACCGGTCGTGCCGACGCTCGACGAGATCTTCAAGGAAGTGATCTGACATGGCACGCGCCTCCTTCGGTCAGGCGACGTGGCTCGTCGCCGAACGCGAGATGAAGACCCTGGTCACCACCAAGGGGTTCTGGATCGGCTTCGCCTTCACCATCGTCGCGTTGTTCGCGCTCACCGTGCTGCCGACCGTCTTCGGCGGGGACGACCCCAAGGTCGCGGCGGTCGGCTCGGCCGCGCAGGCGGTGCAGGGCAAGGCGCTCGACGTCAGGGAGGTCTCCACCGTCGAGGAGGCGGCCGGCCTGGTCAGGTCCGACGACGTCGAGGCCGCGATCGTGCCGGACGGCGCCGGCATCAAGGTCCTCGCGCTCAACGACCCGCCCAACGACGTGATCCGCCAGCTCGTCGAGTCGCCCCCGGTGGAGCTGCTCGACCCGTCCGCGGTGACCTCGGCCCAGCGGTCGGTCACGGTGATCGTGTTCGGGCTGGTGTTCCTCATGTTCGGCATGGGCGGCGCGGCGATCGCGCAGAGCACCGTGACCGAGAAGCAGACGCGGATCGTGGAGATCCTCGTGTCGACGGTGCCGGTCAGGGCGCTGCTCGCCGGCAAGATCCTCGGGCACACGATCCTGACGCTCGGCCAGGTCGTGGTGCTGGCCCTGGTGGCGCCGATCGCGTTGCGGGTGGCCGATCTCGGCACTCTGCTGGGGGTGGTGGCGCCCGCGCTGGGCTGGTTCGTGCCGTTCCTCATGTTCGGGTTCGTGCTGATCTCGTCGATGTGGGCGGTCGCGGGCGCGCTGGTCAGCCGTCAGGAGGACCTCGGCTCGACCATGGGCCTCGTGATGATCGCGGTGATGGGCCCGTACTTCGGCGTGCAGTTCTTCTACGAGAACCCGACCGTGCTCAAGGTGATGTCGTTCGTGCCGTTCACGGCCGGTGTCGCGATGCCCGTGCGGCTGTTCTCCCAGCAGGCGCAGGCCTGGGAGGCGCTGCTGTCGCTCGTCGTCCTCGCCGGCACCGTCGTGGTGATGCTGCTGGTCGCGTCCCGCCTCTACACCGGCTCGCTGCTGCAGACCGGCGCGCGGGTGAAGCTGTCGAAGGCGTGGGCACCGGCAGAATAGGCGCATGATCGCTGACCCGATTCGCCTCGCCGTCGTCGGCCTGGGAGCCATGGGCACCCGGATGCTGACGGCGGCGCAGGCACATCCCGAGTACACCGTGGTCGCGGGCGTCGACGTCGCACCCAAGGCGCTCGACGTCCCCGTCGTCACGAACCTCGACGACGTCCTGTCCGAAGTGGACGCCGTGTACGTCTCGACGCCGCCCGCCTCGCACGCCGGGCTGGTGCTGAAGGCGTTCGCCGCGGGCAAGGCGGTGTTCTGCGAGAAGCCCCTGGCGGTCGACCTGGACGAGGCCCGCGCGATGGCGGCCGCGGCCGAGGGACGGCCGAACGCGGTGAACTTCGCGCTGTCGGACATGGTCGCGACGGTCGAGATCGAACGCCGGTTGCCCGACCTGGGCACGCTGCGGGGTGTCGAGATCCGGCTGCAGTTCCCGGTGTGGCCGCGCGCGTTCCAGGCCGAGGCCACCTGGCTGTCCCGGTCCGAGCAGGGCGGGTTCGTGCGCGAGGTGCTGTCGCACTTCGTCTACCTCACGGATCGGATGCTCGGGCCGCTCACCGTCGAGTCGGTGTCGTCGGACTTCCCCGGTCCCGGTGCGGCCGAGGTCGCCGCGCGGGGTGTGCTGCGGGGGAGCGGCGTGCCGGTGCACGTGTCGGCGTTCTCCGGGCTGGCCGGGCCCGAGATCTACGAGTGGACCGCGTGGGGCACCGAACGGTCGCTGCGCCTCGGCCAGTGGGCGTTGCTGTCCACTTCGGACGGCGGCCCGTGGGAGCCGGTGCCGCTGGAGCAGACCGGTTCCGACTACGCGCGGCTCACGCTCTTCGCCCAGGCGATGAGGGGCGAGCACCCGCGTGACCTGGCGGACTTCGCGAGCGGCCTGCGGGTCGCCGAGGTGATCGAGGCGTTCCTGCGGTAATTCGCTTGCGCGCGTTCGGCAGGATCAGGGCAATGGGGATCCTGTTCGTCACGCTTGCAGGCCATGGCCACGTCACGCCGACCCTCGCGGTCGTCGCGGAGCTGGTCGCAAGGGGTGCCGACGTCGAGTACGCGACCGGCGCCGAGCACGCCGAGGCGGTGACCGGAGCGGGCGCGCGGTGGGTGGAACTCCCCGCGCTGCCCGACTTCCGGCCCGTCACGGCCAACCCGATCGACGAGTGGTTTCCGCACTACTTCCGGGCGATGGCCGCGACCTACCCGGTCCTGCTCGACCACTGCGTCGCCACGAAACCCGGCCTGATCTGCTACGACTCCACCAACTGGCCAGCGAGGCTGATCGCGCACGCACTCGGTATACAGGCTGTACGCACGGTGCCGCACACTGCATCCAACGCGCATTACAGCCTCATGGACGCGAGCGTCGCGCAACATATTGCCGACGACCTCGCGCGCTTCGTGGCTGAATACGACGTCGACCTCGACATCCCGAGCACGATCGAGGCGCCCGAGGCGTGCAGCATCGTGTTCGTGCCGCGCGAGTTCCAGCCGTACGAGGAGACGTTCGACGACTCGTTCCACTTCGTCGGGCCGGTGCTGGGGGACCGGGCCGCCGAGAACTGGCGGCCGCACCACGCCGACCTGCCGTTGCTGTTCGTCTCGCTCGGCTCGGTGATGAGCGACGCGGACTTCTACCGGGCGTGTCTCGACCAGTTCGGCGACGGCGCCTGGCAGGTGGCGATGACCGCTCGGGACGTCGAGGGGACCGAGCACGTCGACGTGCGGCCGTGGTTCCCGCAGCCGGCGGTGCTGAAGCACGCCAGCGCGTTCATCAGCCACGGCGGCATGAACTCCACCATGGAGGCGCTGCATGCGGGAGTGCCACTGGTCGTCGTGCCGCAGACGCCGGAACAGGCCGCGAACGCCGACCGCGTCGTCGAACTGGGCCTGGGCGAACGGGTCGACGACCACGCCGGCCTGCGCGCGGCCGTCGACCGGGTCGCGGCGAGCGGCACGATCCGGCGCAGTCTCGACCGGATGCGTGCCGCCGTGCACGGCAGCGGCGGCGCTGAACGGGCCGCCGACGTCGTTCTCAGCCGAACACCTCGCGGAGCTTGACCGCGAACTCCTCCGGCTTGCCCGCGTAGCCGTACTCGCCGCCGATGAACCCGCCGTGGTGGCTGGGGAACACGACGGCCTCCTGGCCGAGCAGCCGTGCCGTGTGGACGGCCGTGCGCGCGGTGAACGCGTCGCCGGTCTCCTCACCGACGGCGATCACGATCCGCGTGGGCGAGGCGGCCAGGTCGTCGACGCGCGGGTGGTAGTCGGTGATGGCGAGCGAGGCAGTCCCGAGCAACGGGTCGTCGCGCTTGCCGTCGTCCTCCGCCGGCATGCCGAACTGCGCGGGATCGGGCAGCGGCAACGCGAAGTACTCGTCGGTGTACTCGCCCTGGTACGAGCTCATCTGCATGAACGCCGCCATGCCCGCGCCCCAGCCCTTGGCCTGGTACGCGTCCATGAACCCGTCACGGGCCTTGCGCGCGGCGTCCGCGTCGGGCAGCACGTTGATCAACGGCGGTTCGTGCGCGACGAGCGTGACGACGTCGTTCGGGTGCGCCGCGACGAGTTCGAGCGCCGTGACCGCGCCGCCGCTGGACGCGAACAGGTCGACCGGGCCGCCCACGGCCTCGATGACCGCGTGCACGTCGCCCGCCTGGATCTGCGGGGTGTTCTCGGTGAGACCGTCCGAACGGGTGCTGCGGCCGAGGCCGCGCGGGTCGTAGGTGATGACCGTGCGGTCGGGGAACTGGGCGCGCAGCGCGGTGAAGCCGCTCGCGTCCATCGGCTGGCCGATCATCATGAGTGGACGGCCACCGGAGCCGCTCACGTCGTACGTGATGATCGCGTCGTCTGTGTCAAGTGTGCGGGTTTCCATTGTGATTCTCCCCAGCGGAGTCGGGTGTGAGCAGCCTAGTCACAGACGTGAACCGCGCTGGGCTGACAAGCCGATCGACCTGCGTGTATTCCACTGTTAAGAAAGAGCGCATGACGCGTACAGCAGTGGTGACCGGCGGCGGCACGGGCATCGGCAAGGCAGTGGCGGCCCGGCTCGTCGAGCAGGGCCTCGACGTGGTGATCACGGGACGCCGGGAGGACGTCCTGAAGGCGGCGGCGGAGGAGATCGGCGCGCGGGCGGTCGTGTTCGACGCTGCGGACCCGGACTCGGTGGAGGCGGCGCTGAGCGACCTGCCGTCCACTGTGGATGTCCTGGTGAACAACGCGGGCGGCAACATGACCCGGCGCCTGCCTGCTCCGCGGAACCTGACCGACGTGAAGAACCTGTGGCTCGCGAACTACGAGTCCAACGTGGTCAGCGCCGTCCTCGTGACGACCGCGCTGGAGCCGCGCCTCGCGGACAACGCCCGCGTGGTGACGCTCGGGTCGATCGCCGGACGGCGTGGTTCGGGTGCGTACGGCGCGGCCAAGTCCGCGGTCGAGGCGTGGACGGCGGACCTCGCGTTCGCCCTGGGGGCACGAGGCATCACGGTCAACGTGGTGTCGCCCGGCGTGGTCGAGGACACCGAGTTCTTCGGCGGCACGCTGTCGGAGGAACGGCGCAAGAAGCTCGTCGGCAACCCGGCGAACGGCCGCGCGGGCACCCCCGCCGACGTCGCCGCGGCCATCACGTTCCTGACCACACCGGAGGCAGGGCACATCACCGCCCAGGTCATCGGCGTGAACGGCGGAGCCGGGCTCGGACGCTGAACCCGATGACCGCGAGCAGCACGACCAGCAGCGCGACCCACGAGAACTCCGCGAGGTAGTGCTCGGCGGCCTCTCCGACGAAGTAGACCGCCGCCGTCGTGCCGCCGGCCCACGCAACGCCGCCCGCTGCGTTGGCCAGCAGGAACTTCCCGTAGTGCATGCCCATGGTGGCCGCGAGCGGACCCGACAGGATCCGCAGCAACGCGACGAACCGGCCGAAGAAGACAGCCCAGGCGCCGTACCGCTGGAACAGCGCCTGGGCTCTCCCGACCTTGTCCGCGCTGAAGTGGCTGGGGAACTTCTCACCCGCCCAGCCGAAGATCCGCGCGCCGAACCGCTTGCCCAGCGCGTACCCGATGCTGTCGCCGATGATCGCCCCCGCCGACGCCGCGACGCCGACCCACAGCGGTGAGACGCCGTCGTGGTGCGACGCCATCAGCGCGGCCGCGACGAGCACGACCTCGCCCGGCAGCGGGATTCCCATGCTCTCGACCCCGACCACCAGGCCTACGACCACGTAGACCAGCAACGGCGGCACGGCGTGGAGCCACTCGGTCAGCACACCCGCGATCTTCCTCCAACCGGGCGCGATCGGCCACGAGACGGGGCCGTCTCGGTGGTGTGGTGGTCGTTCGGCTGGGAACGGGGTGGCTCGGGCCTCGGGCCCCAAGACCCGAGCCGGCCCGTCTGCTCAACCGGCCAGAGCCGGCGCGGTCTCAGCTGGTCAGGATCGCGCGGGCGAGCGCCGCGGTCTCGGACGGCGTCTTGCCGACCTTGATCCCCACCGCCTCCATCGCCAGCTTCTTGGCCTCCGCCGTCCCCGACGAGCCCGAGACGATCGCACCCGCGTGCCCCATCGTCTTGCCCTCGGGCGCGGTGAACCCGGCGACGTACCCGACGACCGGCTTGGTCACGTTGTCCCGCACGAACTCCGCCGCGCGCTCCTCCGCGTCCCCGCCGATCTCGCCGATCATCACGATCAGCTCGGTCTCCGGGTCGGCCTCGAACGCCGCGATCGCGTCGATGTGCGTGGTGCCCACGATCGGGTCGCCGCCGATGCCGACGCACGTGGTGAAGCCGAAGTCCTTCAGCTCGTGCATCAGCTGGTACGTCAGCGTGCCCGACTTCGACACCAGGCCGATCGACCCGGGCTTGGTGATGTCGGACGGGATGATCCCGGCGTTCGCCTTGCCGGGGCTGATGATCCCGGGACAGTTCGGGCCGATGATCCGCGTGGACTTGCCCTGGGCGTGCGCCCAGAACCGGGCCGTGTCGTGCACCGGGACGCCCTCGGTGATCACCACGGCGAGCCCGATCCCCGCGTCCACCGCCTCGATCACCGCGTCACCGGTGAACGCGGGCGGCACGAAGAGCACCGACACGTTCGCGCCGGTGGCCTCCATCGCCTCCGCCACCGTGCCGAACACCGGCAGCGTCACGTCGTCGAAGTCGACGGACGTCCCGGCCTTGCGGGCGTTCACACCGCCGACCACCTGCGTGCCGGCCGCGAGCATCCGGCGGGTGTGCTTCGCACCCTCCGAGCCCGTCATGCCTTGGACGATCACACGGCTGTGCTCGTCGAGGAAGATCGCCATCAGGACTCCTTACCAGCGAGGGCGGCGGCACGGCCTGCCGCGTCGTCCATCGTGTGCGCCACGGTGATCAGCGGGTGTCGTGCCTCGTCGAGGATGCGGTGGCCCGCCTCAGCGTTGTTGCCGTCGAGCCGCACGACCAGCGGCTTGTCGGCCTTCTCGCCCAGAATCCCCAGGGCCTGCA
Source organism: Lentzea sp. CA-135723 (assembly GCF_050936595.1). Taxonomy (NCBI): domain Bacteria; kingdom Bacillati; phylum Actinomycetota; class Actinomycetes; order Pseudonocardiales; family Pseudonocardiaceae; genus Lentzea; species Lentzea sp. CA-135723. The sequence goes on from NZ_JBNJMK010000002.1 coordinate 1,766,145, forward strand.
CGATTCCGTTGGCCACCGCGTCGCACGCGGTGATGCCGCCGAACACGTTCACGAACACGCTGCGGACCGACGGGTCCGAGAGGATCACGTCGAGGCCGTCCGCCATCACCTGGGCCGACGCGCCGCCGCCGATGTCGAGGAAGTTCGCGGGCGCGGCTCCCGCCAGCGCCACGACGTCCAATGTGGACATGACGAGGCCCGCGCCGTTGCCGATGACACCGACGGTGCCGTCGAGCTTGACGTAGTTCAGGCCCTTCTCGGCGGCCCGCACCTCCAGCGGGTCACCGTGCACGTCGTCCGAGGTTCGAGAGTGCCGGAACGACGCGTTGTCGTCCAGCGTCACCTTTCCGTCCAACGCGACGATTCGCCCGTCTTTCGTGCGTGCCAACGGGTTCACCTCGACCAGGGTCGCGTCTTCGGAGACGAAGACCTTCCACAACGCGGAAGCGACCTCGTTGATCTGTGAAGCAATTTCCGGGGGGAACACTCCAGCTGCGTCGAAGGACGAAGCCGGCATCCGGGTGATGGAGTCCGTCATCTCCTCGATCTCCATGCCGCCCGTGGCCGATGCCATCCCGATGAACGTCCTGTTGGCACGGTCGAGCAGGAACGACAGGTAGTACTCCTCGGCGATCTCGCTCGCCTCGGTGACCAGAACCTTGTGCACCGTGTGGCCCTTGATGTCCATCCCCAGGATGGCCGTGGCCGCGGCGAAAGCTTCGTCGGGCGTCGAAGCGAGCTTGATGCCGCCGGCCTTGCCGCGGCCGCCTGTCTTCACCTGGGCCTTCACGACGACCGTGCCGCCCAGGCGGGAAGCGGCCTCGCGCGCGGATTCAGGAGTGTCCGCCACGAGACCACGCGGAACGGGCACCCCGTACCGCTCGAAGAGGTCCCGCGCCTCGTGTTCGAAAAGATCCACCGTCTACGTCCTCTCGCCGAAAACTTGCGGCCATCTATGGACATCCGGTTGGTAGCGGAGTAACGATATGCCTACCTCATACGGTATGCAATCTACAGTCGAAGCGCCAAGGGGAGCTGATCGCCGATGACGAGTTCCGCGGAGCCGGAGTCGATTCCTGAGTCCATCTCTGGTGGCCACCTGGTGGCGAAGGCACTCAAAGCTGAGGGCGTCGACACCATCTTCACGCTGTGCGGCGGGCACATCATCGACATCTACGACGGCTGCGTGGACGAGGGCATCGCCGTCATCGACGTCCGGCACGAACAGGTCGCGGCGCACGCGGCCGACGGCTACGCCCGCATCACCGGCAAGCCCGGTTGTGCCGTCGTCACCGCGGGGCCGGGCACCACCGACGCCGTCACGGGCGTCGCCAACGCCTTCCGCGCGGAGAGCCCGATGCTGCTGATCGGCGGCCAGGGCGCGCTGAGCCAGCACAAGATGGGCTCACTGCAGGACCTCCCGCACGTCGACATGATGACGCCGATCACCAAGTTCGCGGCGAACGTCCCGCACACCGCCCGCATCGCGGACATGGTGTCGATGGCGTTCCGCGAGGCCAACGCGGGCGCGCCGGGGCCGTCGTTCCTGGAGATCCCGCGCGACGTCCTGGACGCCAAGGTGCCCGTCTCCCAGGCGCGGGTACCGGAGGCGGGCCACTACCGCGCGTCCACGCGCAGCCTCGGCGACCCGGCGGACGTCGAGAAGCTCGCCGACCTGCTGGTGAACGCCCGCAAGCCCGCGATCCTGCTGGGCAGCCAGGTGTGGACGACGCGCGCCACGGACTCGGCCATCGAGCTCGTGCGCACGCTCAACATCCCCGCCTACATGAACGGCGCGGGTCGCGGCACCCTCCCGCCCGGCGACCCGCACCACTTCCAGCTGTCGCGCCGCTACGCCTTCGACAACGCCGACGTCATCGTGATCGTCGGCACCCCGTTCGACTTCCGGATGGGGTACGGCCGCAGGCTTTCCGCGAACGCGACGGTCGTCCAGATCGACCTCGACTACCGCACCGTCGGCAAGAACCGCGACGTCGACCTCGGCGTCGTCGGTGACGCCGACCTGGTCCTGTCCGCCGTCACGCAGGCCGCCTCCGGCCGCGAGGACAACGGCGCGATGGGCCGCAAGGTGTGGCTGGAGGAGCTCCAGGCCGTCGAGGAGAAGGCGCGGCAGAAGCGGGCAGAGCACCTGCTCTCCGACGACACGCCGATCCACCCGTACCGCCTGGTGAGCGAGATCAACGACTTCCTCACCGAGGACTCGATCTACATCGGCGACGGCGGCGACATCGTCACCTTCTCCGGCCAGGTGATCCAGCCGAAGTCGCCAGGCCACTGGATGGACCCCGGTCCACTCGGGACGCTCGGCGTCGGCGTCCCGTTCGTGCTGGCCGCGAAACTGGCCAGGCCGGACAAGGAGGTCGTGGCCCTGTTCGGTGACGGCGCGTTCAGCCTCACCGGCTGGGACTTCGAGACGCTGGTCCGCTACGACCTGCCGTTCGTCGGCATCGTCGGCAACAACTCGTCGATGAACCAGATCCGCTACGGCCAGGCGGCCAAGTACGGGCTGGAGCGCGAGCGCGTCGGCAACACGCTCGGCGACGTCAAGTACGACCAGTTCGCCAAGATGCTCGGCGGCTACGGCGAGGAGGTGCGCGACCCCAAGGACATCGGGCCGGCGTTGCGGCGCGCCCGCGAGTCCGGCAAGCCCTCGCTGATCAACGTGTGGATCGACCCCGACGTGTACGCGCCCGGAACCATGAACCAGACGATGTACAAGTAGGTGAGCTGAGATGGCCAAGGCCCTGGAGGGCGTCAAAGTCCTCGACATGACGCACGTTCAGTCCGGACCGTCCTCGACCCAGCTGCTCGCCTGGCTGGGCGCGGACGTCATCAAGCTGGAGACTCCCGGCAAGGGTGACATCACCCGGGGGCAGCTCCGCGATCTGCCCGAAGTGGACAGTCTCTACTTCACGATGCTCAACTGCAACAAGCGGAGCATCACGCTCAACATGAAGTCTTCCGAGGGCAAGGAGGTCTTCGAGAAGCTCATCGGAGACGTCGACGTCCTCGTCGAGAACTTCGGCCCCGGCGTCGTCGAGCGGTTCGGCTACCCGTGGGAGAAGCTCCAGGAGATCAACGAGAAGCTCGTCTACGCGTCGATCAAGGGCTTCGGGCCCGGCCGCTACGCCGACTTCAAGGCGTACGAGGTGATCGCGCAGGCCATGGGCGGCTCGATGAGCACCACCGGGTTCGAGGACGGTCCGCCGCTCGCCACGGGCGCGCAGATCGGCGACTCGGGCACGGGAATCCACCTGGTGGCCGGAATCCTGGCCGCGCTGTACCAGAGGACGAACACGGGACGCGGCCAGCGCGTCCAGGTGGCCATGCAGGACGCCGTCCTCAACCTGTGCCGGGTGAAGCTGCGCGACCAGCAGCGGCTCACCCACGGGCCGCTGGGGGAGTACCCGAACGAGCAGTTCGGGGACGAGGTGCCCCGCTCCGGCAACGCATCCGGTGGTGGCCAGCCCGGCTGGGCGGTGCGCTGTGCCCCCGGCGGCCCCAACGACTACATCTACGTGATCATCCAGCCCGTCGGCTGGGCCCCGCTGACCGAGCTGATCGGCAGACCCGAGCTCGCCGACGACCCGGCCTGGGCCACGCCGGAGGTGCGGCTGTCCAAGCTGGACAAGGCGTTCGCGCTGATCGAGGAGTGGACGGAGAAGCACACCAAGTGGGAGGTGATGGACAAGCTCAACGCCCACAACATCCCGTGCGGACCCATCCTGTCCACCAGGGAGATCATCGAGGACGAGACGCTCGCCGAGCTGGGCACCGTGGTCGAGGTCGAGCACCCCGAGCGCGGCACGTTCAAGACGGTCGGCAACCCGCTCAAGCTCTCGGACAACTCGGTCGAGATTCAGCGTCCGCCGCTGCTCGGTGAGCACAACGACGAGGTTCTCGGAGCACTCGGCTACAGCGCGGACCGCGTGGCGGGCCTGCGCGCCGCCGGCGTCATCTAATCCTCGAGGGAGAAGAACTCTCATGCCGGACAACGGCTACGACCGCGCCGCGGTCGAGAACGTACTCGCGAAGGTGCGGGCCGAGGGACGCAGCTCCCTCACCGCACCGGAGGGCAAGCGGGTGTGCGACGCCTACGGGATCGCGACCCCGGCCGAGGCGCTGGCGAAGTCGTCGGAGGGCGCCGTCGCGTTCGCCGAGGAGATCGGCTACCCGGTCGTGCTGAAGATCGTCTCACCGGACATCCTGCACAAGACCGAGGCCGGCGGCGTGCTGGTGGGCCTCAAGAACGCGGCCGAGGTCGCCGAGGGCTACCGCACGATCATCCACAACGCCAGGAACTACAAGGCGGACGCCGACATCACCGGCGTCCAGGTCCAGCAGCAGCTCCCGACCGGCAACGAGGTCCACGAGGTCATCGTGGGCGCCACCACCGACGAGACGTTCGGCAAGATCGTCGCGTTCGGCCTCGGCGGCATCCTCGTGGAGGTGCTGAAGGACGTCACGTTCCGGCTGGCGCCCACCAGCGCCGAGGAAGCGCTCTCCATGGTGAACGGCATCGCGGCCGCCGAGATCCTCAAGGGCGTCCGCGGCGCCGAGGGGGTGGACGCGGGCAAGCTCGCCGACCTCATCCACCGCGTGTCGGACCTGGTGACCGACTTCCCGCAGCTCGCGGAGGTCGACCTCAACCCGGTGCTGGCGACGCCGGCGGGTGCCACCGCCGTCGACGTCCGCATCCTGGTGGACGAGGACGCAGCCAAGGAGCCGGTCCGGTTCACCCAGGACGAGATCCTCGCCTCGATGAACCGGATCATGAAGCCGTCCGCGATCGCCGTGATCGGTGCCTCGAACGAAGAGGGCAAGATCGGCAACTCGGTGATGAAGAACCTCGTCAACGGCGGCTACGGGGGCACGATCTACCCGATCAACCCCAAGGCGGACGAGATCCTCGACATCAAGGCGTTCGCGAGCATCGCCGACGTGCCGGGGGACGTCGACGTCGCGGTGTTCGCCATCCCGGCCAAGTTCGTGCCCGCCGCCCTCGAAGAGGTCGGCAAGAAGGGCGTCGGCGGCGCGATCATGATCCCGTCCGGCTTCGGCGAGACCGGGAACGTCCAGCTGCAGAACGAGATCGTGGAGATCGCGCGCAGGCACGGCGTCCGCATCCTCGGACCGAACATCTACGGCTACTACTACACGCCGGAGAACCTCTCAGCGACGTTCTGCACGCCGTACGACGTCAAGGGCGGCGTCGCCCTCACGTCGCAGAGCGGCGGAATCGGCATGGCGATCCTCGGGTTCAGCCGGTCCGCGGGCATGGGCGTCTCGTCCATCGTGGGCGTCGGCAACAAGGCCGACATCGACGAGGACGACCTGCTGACGTTCTTCGAGTCGGACCCGAACACCCAGCTCGTCGCGATGCACCTGGAAGACCTCAAGGACGGTCGTTCCTTCGCGGAAACGGCGAAACGCGTCTCGGAAAAGAAACCGGTCGTCGTGCTCAAGGCCGGCCGGACCGACCAGGGCGCCAAGGCCGCGAGCTCGCACACCGGCGCGCTCGCCGGCAACGACCGGGTCTACGACGACATCCTGCGGCAGAGCGGCGTGATCCGCGCACCCGGCCTGAACGACCTGCTGGAGTACGCGCGCGGCATCCCGCTGCTCGCGACGCCGAAGGGCGAGAACGTCGTCATCATCACCGGCGCGGGCGGCTCGGGCGTGCTGCTCTCGGACGCCTGCGTGGACAACGGTCTCAGCCTGATGAGCATCCCGGACGACCTGGACGCGGCGTTCCGGGAGTTCATCCCGCCCTTCGGCGCGGCGGGCAACCCCGTCGACATCACCGGCGGGGAACCGCCCTCGACGTACCGGAACACGATCGCGCTCGGTCTCGCCGACGAGCGGATCCACTCGTTGATCCTGGGCTACTGGCACACCATCGTCACGCCGCCGATGGTGTTCGCGAAGCTCGTGGTCGACGTCGTGGAGGAGTACCGGGCGAACGGCATCCACAAGCCCGTCGTCGCCTCGCTCGCGGGGGACGTGCAGGTCGAGGAGGCCAGCGAGTACCTGTACCGGAACGGAGTGGTTGCGTATCCGTACACAACGGAGAAGCCTGTCGCAGTACTGGGTGCCAAGTACCGCTGGGCTCGTGCTGCCGGCTTGCTGTAGTTAGTCGGTCGTGGGTGGTTTCTCTGCTCTGGCAAGGAAACCGCCCACGACCTGCAAGGAAGGGATGGCCCGTCCGCGACCGCGACACGCCCGCGGTCGCGAACCCGCCAGGGAGGTCAACGAAGACAGCCGGTCCTCTGGAGGTTGTTAACCGTGGATGATCCAAATCTGGCAGCCCGCACGGAAACCAGTTCGCCTCCTGCGAAGGAGCGCACCTGGGCCGCGGGCAAGCTGGAAGCGATGCCCATCAGGAAACTCCCCGACGCACCACCGTCGATCCACCTGCTCGGTCCCACGGTGTTCCTGGTGGCTCTTGGCGTGGGCATGGGCGAGTCCTACATGTGGCCACGACTGGTGCTGGTCTTCGGACCGGACATCAGGTGGCTCTTCCTGGTCGGCGTGACGCTGCAGGCCGTCGTCATGCTCGAGATGGCGCGGTACGCGATGGCGACGGGGGAGAGCATCTTCTTCGGCGCCGCACGCGTGTTCAAACCGATCATGTGGTTCTTCTTCGTGGTCGCGATACTCGTCTACATCTGGCCGGGTCACCTCTCGGCCGGTGCGGCGGCGCTGGAAAAGATCACCGGCATACCGTGGACGGTCTCGGCGTGCGTGGGACTGATCCTGGTCGGGGTGCTGTTCAGCCTCGCCAAGGTCATCTACAACCTGCTGGAGAACCTGCTGTCCATCCTCATCGGACTGCTGGTCGTCAGCACGGCCGTGGTGGCGGCGATGGTCGGCACCTGGGGCGACCTGACCAGCACGATCAGCGGCATGTTCCAGTTCGGGTTCTTCCCGGCGCAGGCCATGTCGCCGGAGTGGTTCCCGATCATCGTCGGCTCGATCGCGTTCGCCGGCCCGTCCGGCATGCAGCAGATGTGGTACACGCTGCACCTGCGCGACAGCGGCGCGGGCATGGGCGCGCACATCCCCAAGCTCCGCGGGCTGCGGCACGCGGGCGAAGAGGAGCAGATGCCCAGCCGGGGCTTCATGTTCGACACCGAGGACAAGGACGAGCTCGCCAAGTGGAAGGGCTGGCGGCGCTGGGTCACGTTCGACGCGCTGCTCCTCTTCTGGGGCATCACGATGCTCGTCACGGTCTCGTTCACGGTTCTCGCGCAGTCGGCGTCGCGGACGTCCCCGGACGTCAAGGCGCTGATCGAGTCCGGTGAACGCGAAGCGGCGTTGAACGCGATGTCGGACGCGTTCGCCTCCGCCGGTGGACCGGTGCTCGGCGGGGTGTTCCTCGGCTTCATCGCGTTGATCGGCCTGAACGCCACGCTCGGCCTGTTCGACTCGTTCTCCCGCGGCCAGGCGGACATGACGTACCACTTCGTGAAGGGCGCGAAGAAGTTCCGCATGTCGCACCTCTACGCGGGGTTCCTCTGGGGTGTCATCACCTTCGGCATCCTGATCCTGCTGTTCGGACCCGCCGACGGGCCGGGCGCGATCCTCGACGTGCTCGCGTTCCTGTCGACGTTCGCCATGGGCGCCTACTGCGTGGTGCTCCTGCTGGTGAACAACCGGATGTTGCCCAAACCCATTCGCCCCAAGCTGGTCACGAACATCATCATCGGCTTCGGAGCGTTGTTCTACCTGGGCATGCTGTTCTTCAGCCTCATCAAGTTCGGTGTGGTGGTGGGCTGAGATGCAGATCCGCGAAGGGTTTCTGAAGGAAGCGGTCCCCGGCGCGTTCGTCGGGCTGGCCGCCGGGCTCATCGCGGGAGGGCTGGCCGCGCTCGTCGGCCAGCCGCTCGGGTGGGCTCTCGTGACGATGGTGGCGCTCGGCCTGCCGCTGGGCGCGTTCGGTGGCGGGTTCGGCCTGCTGACGGCGTCGGGCCGGCTGCCGGCCGGGCGGTTCGCTCCCGTGGCGCTGTACTGGCTCGTGGCGTTCCCACTGGCCAGACTGATCCACGAGACGACCGTGAGCCTCGTGCTCACCGGGCAGGTCCGCCTGCCCGCCGATCTGGCCGGTTTCCTCGCCTACCAAGGGATCGTGAGCTTCGGCTGGGCCATCGGTTTCCTGTGGCTGCACGAACGCATCGCCATGCGGCTGCGTGCACGGGCCACCGCCTCCCGCTGACCTTCCCTTCCGCCGAAGGAGCCACGGATGTTGGATCTTCCTGTCTGGGTGTGGATCGCGACGATGGGCGGTATCGCCGCCATCATCGCGTTCGACTTCTACCTCGTAGTCCGCAAACCGCACGAGCCGTCGTTCCGCGAGTCCCTCTACTGGGTGCTCTTCTACGTCGGCCTGGCCATCGTCTTCGGACTCGGCGTCACGGTGTTCGCCGGGCCCGGCCACGGTGGCGAGTTCTTCGCCGGCTGGATCACCGAGTACTCGCTGAGCGTCGACAACCTGTTCGTGTTCGTCATCATCATGGCCCGGTTCGCGGTGCCACGTGAGTACCGCCAGAAGGTGCTGATCGTCGGCATCATCCTGGCGTTGTTGCTGCGCGCCGTGTTCATCGCCGCCGGAGCACAGGCGATCGCACGGTTCGACTGGCTGTTCTACTTCTTCGGCGCGTTCCTCATCTTCACCGCGTGGAAGCTGTTGAAGCAGGACGAGGCCGAGGAGGCCGACGTCAAGGAGAACGCCGCGTTGCGCGCGGTGAAGAAGTTCCTGCCGGCCACGACGGTCTACCACGGTGCGGCGTTGACGACGCGCATCGACGGGAAGCGCGTCGTGACACCGATGCTGATCGTCATGGTCGCGGTGGGCACGACCGACCTGTTGTTCGCGGTGGACTCCATCCCGGCGATCTTCGGGCTCACCAAGGAGCCGTACCTGGTGCTGACCGCCAACGCGTTCGCGTTGATGGGCCTGCGCCAGCTCTTCTTCCTGGTGGGCGGTCTCCTGGATCGCCTGGTGCACCTGAGCAAGGGCCTCGCGGTGGTGCTCGCGTTCATCGGGTTCAAGCTCATCTTCGAGGCGATGCACCACCACGGCGTCTCGTGGGCTCCGGAGATCCCGATCGTGGTGTCGCTCGGGGTCATCGTCGTGACGCTCGTGATCACGACGGTGTGGAGCCTGCACACCTCGCGGCGGGCAGCCCAGTCCGCCGTGGAGGATGCCGAGAGTGCGCGCAGGAGCGAGGAAGACGCTCCCGTGAAGGACTCTCAGCCGTGAATCGTGTGGCCTTCGGCGTCCTTGCGGAGCGTCTTGGCCACAGCCGCCTGGGCCTCGGCGTCCTTGCGCTGCTCCGTCAGCGCGGTGGACAGTCCGAGGCCCAGCGCGCGGCCGTCCGCGGAAGCGCCGTTGCGGGGCTCCGTGAGCGAACGCGCGAAGTTCTTGAAGCGGGACATGGTCTTCCTCCTGACGATGGTGGCCCCCAGGGCGCGCAGAACCTGACCAGGCAGTTGCCCGGTGGGCGCTGCGGCACGGGAGGAGCAGGGGTGCGGCCGGGGTCTGTTCCACCGGATGCCCATTGCGTGGATACCCGGCGGGAAACCTCTTGCGGGTCTCCGTTGACCCCGCCCCTGACGCGATTCAGCATACTGCGTTTTGTATGCAATCGTCTGCCATCGTGTCGCGGATCACCCGTACGGTACCAAATGACCGATTTGGGTGATCCGAGAGTGATCGATCAGTCGCTGTCCGTGGAACTTTCGGACATCTTGCGGTCGTGGTACGTCTGGCGGGTCTGCTCCGCGTGGTTGTGCATGACCTCGCCGGCCCGTTCCGCGTCGCCCTCGGCGATGGCCGCGACCAGCTCGGCGTGCTCGTTCCAGGAGTCACGGCTGCGCGGGCGGGCGATCGGGGTGTAGTACCAGCGCACCCGGCGGTCGACCAGCCCGATCATCTCGGACAGGACCTTGTTGCGGCCGATCGCCGCGACGGCCGCGTGCAGGTCGGCGTTCGCCTTGACCAGGCGCTCGACGTTCGCGGCCACCAGGGCCTCCTCGCCCGCCTTCTGCAGCTTCCTGAGGAGCTTCACGTCGGCGGCGGTGGCGTGTTCGGCGGCGAGCTTCGCCGAGTACGTCTCCAGCACGCTGCGCACGGCGAGCAGCTGGTCGGCTTCTTCCTCGGTCGGGGTGTGGACGAACGCGCCCTGAGCGGGCCGGAGGTCGACCCAGCCGTCGGTCTGCAGGCGCTGCAGGGCCTCACGCACCGGTTGCCTGCTCACGCCCAGGTACTCGGCGAGCTCCGCCTCGACCAGGTGCTGACCGGGGGCGAGGGTGCGGTTGACGATGAGTTCCAGCAAGGCGTCGTAGACGGCTTGTCGCAGCGGTGCGGGCCGTTCGACCCTGCGGGTCGCCGCGGCGCTGAGCGAGCCGCGCGGTGCCCGGCGGCCACTGGGCGAAGAGGTCATGTCGGACAGCCTACAGCTTTTCGTATGCAAAAAGCACTTCTGGAACAATGCGGGTGTCGTACGTATACTGTATGCAATCTTGCCGTGTGGCAGAGCGGGGCGTGCTATGAAGATCGCTGTTCTCGGAGCCGGGGCGATCGGTGCCTACGTCGGTGCGGCGTTGCACCGGGCCGGCGTGGAGGTCCACCTGATCGCGCGAGGAGCCCATCTCGCCGCAATGCGCGAGCACGGCGTGCGGGTGCTGAGCCCGCGCGGTGATTTCACCGCGCGTCCACATGCGACCGACGATCCCGCCGAGGTGGGGGAGGTCGACTACGTCTTCCTCGGTCTGAAGGCGTACTCCTACGCGTCGTCAGGCGATCTGCTGGCCCCGCTGATGGGGCAGGACACCGCCGTGATCGCGGCGCAGAACGGGATTCCGTGGTGGTACTTCCACGGCATGACCGGACATCCCTTGGAGGGGCACCGGATCGAGGCCGTGGACCCCGGCGGGTCCGTCACCGCCGTGCTGCCGATGGAACGGGCGATCGGCTGCGTCGTCTACTGCTCGACGGAGATCGAGGAGCCAGGCGTGATCCGGCACCTGGAGGGCACCCGGTTCTCGATCGGCGAGCCGGACCGCAGCATCTCCCCGCGGTGCGTCGCGCTGAGCGAGGCGATGGTCGCGGGCGGGCTGAAGTGCCCGGTGGAGAAGGACGTCCGCGAGGACATCTGGATCAAGCTCATGGGCAACGTCGCGTTCAACCCGTTGAGCGCGTTGACCAGGGCGACGATGGTGGAGATCTGCGACCACGACGACAGCCGCGACCTGGTGGCCCAGATGATGGCGGAGACGCTGACCATCGCCCGTGCCGCGGGCTGCGACCCGCAGATCTCCATCGACAAGCGCATCGACGGCGCCCGCAGGGTCGGGCACCACAAGACGTCGATGCTGCAGGACCTGGAGGCGGGCAAGCGGCTGGAGCACGACGCGATCATCGCTGCGGTGGTGGAGATCGCCGAGCTCACCCGCGTGCCGGCACCGACGCTGCGGCACGTCTACGCGGCGATCGACCTGCTCTCCCGCACGTCGCTGGTGTCCTGAGTTGTTGCTGCGACAGCTGGAGTACCTGGTCGCCCTGGCCCGCGAACGCCACTTCGCGCGTGCCGCCGCGGCCTGTCACGTGTCCCAGCCGTCGTTGTCGGCGGCGATCAGCAAGCTCGAACGCGAGCTCGGGGTGCCGATCGTGTCCCGCGGCCGCCGGTTCGAGTCGCTGACGCCGGAGGGGGAACGGGTCCTGCTGTGGGCGCACCGCATGCTCGCCGACCGCGACGCGCTGCGGCAGGACCTGTCCCGCATGAGGGAGTCGCTGTCGGGAATCCTCCGGATCGGGGCGATCCCGACAGCGCTTCCGACCGCGCCGCTGCTGACGACCCCGTTCTGCGAGCGCTACCCCCACGTCCGCGTGACGCTGGAGTCGTTGTCCTCGCAGGAGATCGCGCGGGGGCTCGAGGAGTTCGAGCTCGACCTCGGCATGACCTACGTGGACAGTTCGGTGCGGGCCATGCCGTTGTACGAAGAGCGGTACGTCCTGCTGACGCCCGCCGACGAGGAGATCGCCGAACGCCCGGTGGCGCGGTGGGCGGACGTGGCCGCGCTGCCGCTGTGCCTGCTGACGTCCAAGATGCGCAATCGCCGGATCTTGGACGGGGTGTTCGCCGACAACGGCGTGCAGCCCGTGCCGGTGATCGAGGCGGACACCGTGGCGACGTTGTGGGCGCACGTGGCGACGCGCAAGTGGTCGAGCGTGATCGCGCACGCGTGGTTGCAGATGTTCGGCACGCCGGAGGGGATGCGGGTGGTGCGCATCGAGGATCCCCAGCGCGTGCCGCGGATCGGGCTCGTCGTGGGGGACCAGGAACCTGTGTCGATGCTGGCGCGGGCGATGCTCGGGCTGACCCGCGGCCTGGACGTGCGCGGGGAGCTGGACCGCATGCTGCACAAGCACCTCGACCGCCGGGACCTGTGACGGTGGTGGAAAAAACGGGGACCGGAGCGTCACCCACCGGTCCCCGTCCCCCCTTCCCCCGGGTCTCAGCCGACGGTCACCTCGCGGTGTCCCCACGGCGTCACGCGGGCGTTCCCTCGGTTTTCCCGGCCGCGAGGTGTGCAGCCCCGGCCGGACGGCGCCGGCTCTGCCGCCGTGCTGACGGCGGCAAGCATCCTTCCCATCGTGGAATCCCCCTCCATTTGTCTCAGTTCATGAGGCAGCCCGCCGCAGTAAACTGAGATGTCCAGCCGCTGTCAACTGGTGTGCGGGAGAAGGCACTCTTTCGTGCCACGGGAGTTCATGAGCTGATCGGTAGGATGCCCGCATGTCAGAAGACGAAGGCGTGCTCGCGTCGCGGGTCGACCACCTGTTCCGCACGGTGCGGGCGGACGACGGCGGCGAGTACACCTTCGAGGAGGTCGCCGAGGCGATCAGGGCCAAGGGTGGCCCCACGATCTCCGCCACCTACCTGTGGCAGCTGCGCAAGGGCGTGCGCGACAACCCCACGAAGCGGCACGTCGAGGCGTTGGCCGGCTTCTTCGGGGTGCCGCCCGCGTACTTCTTCGACGACGACGAGGCGGCCCGCATCGACGCCGAGCTGTCGCTGCTCACCGCGTTGCGCGACGCGCCGGTGCGGCGGCTCGCCCTGCGCGCGAGAGGACTCTCGGACAAGAGCCTCGCCACCATCGCCGAGATGGTCGAGCGGGTGCGGGAGCTCGAAGGCCTGCCCCAGGAGGACGGCTCGAAGTGAGCGCCCGGAGGCTGAGAAGGCTCCTGCGCGGTCTGGACGTCCCGGTCCCGTTCGACGTGAGGTCGTTCGCGGACCGCATCGCCGCGCGCCGCGGCAGGCCGATCCACCTGATGCCCGTCGCCGGGCTCACCGGCGTGTGCGGGCTGTGGATCGCCACCGACGACGCGGACATGATCTTCTTCGAGGAGGAGACCGCGCCGTTCCACCAGGAGCACATCGTGCTGCACGAGCTGAGCCACGTGCTGTGCGACCACTACCCGGCGTCGGCGAGCCTCACCGAGCTCGCGGAGCTCCTGCTGCCCAGCCTCGACCCGGCGCTGGTGCGGCGCGTGCTCGGCCGCGCGGGCTACTCCACGGCCGAGGAGCAGGAGGCGGAGCTGCTCGCCACGATGATCCGCCAGCGCGTGCACACGGGCACCACGCTGGCCGACCGCCTCCGGGACACGTTCGACGGTTTCCATGGGTGAGCTGCTGCTGCGGTACGCGCCGCCCGCCGCCGCGTGGCTGCTGGTGTTCAGCTGGCGCGGTGGCCAGGACGCGATCCGCCGCCTGTTCCTGGGGCTCGCCGTGTCGCTCACCGTGCTCACCCCGGCGGGTCAGCACGTGCTGGAACGCCTGACCGGGCTGGAGACGTTGTCGCGGTTGCTCGGGCACGCGGGCATGGTGCTCGTGGCGTGGTCGGCGCACGACCTGCTGGCGCACCTCAACGGCCTGCGGCGCAGCCGGTGGAGCGCGTGGTGGACGGCCGGCATGTTCGGCGTGATGTGCCTGTTCTTCGCGCTGGCGCCGAGCCTGCTGCCCCAGGCGCCGTGGGTGCTCGAGTACTGGGTGGCGTACCTGCTGACGCTCACGCCCGCGTTCGGCAACGTGATCCGGCTCGGCCTGCGGTACGCCCGCACCACGTCCGACCGCGTGCTGCGGCTGGGGCTGCACCTGATCGTGACGGGCGCGGCGATGGCGTTGGTGTACCTCGTGAACCGGGTCGTGCGGGTCGGCGCGAGCCGGTTCGAGTACTCCTACCCGCTGGGGTGGAGCTTCTGGATGAGCGCGGTGCTGCCCAACGCCGCCCACGCCGTCGTGCTCGCCGGCGCCGCTCTGCCTGCCGTCGCGGCCTGGCGGCGCCGGCACCGCCAGTACGTCCGGCTCGCCCCGCTCTGGCGGGCGCTGGCCGACGCGGACCCGCGGATCGCGCTCAACCCGCGGGTCGGCTGGTGGAACACGCGGATGCGGCTGTACCGGCGGGTGATCGAGATCCGCGACGGCCTGCTCGACCTCCAGCCGTGCCGCGACGCCGGCGTGGCCGATGCCGCACGGGCTCTCGCGGCGAGCCCGGCGGAGGTCGAGGCGGAGGTCGTCGCCGCGGCCATCGACGCGCGCGGGGTGCCGCCGGCCAGGGTCGAACCCGGTGCGGGGGCACCAGATCTGGACGGGGACACCGCGTTTCTGTGCGAGGTGTCGGACGCCTTCGCACGCTTGGGTGATCGCCGCGCCGGCGCGTCTGCTTAGATTTCTCCGAGCCCGTTCGCGGGCGCGATTCTGGGGGAACACGTGAACACGAGGATTTGTGCTGCCGTCGTGGCGGTCGTCGCGCTGACCGCCGGGTGCGCCGGCGAACCCGCCGCGGCGCCGCCGGCCGCGACCACCACCACGACGACGGCGGCACCGACGCCCGCCGAGCTGAACGAGCGGGCCAAGGCGGCGATCGCCCCGCCGGACGCCTTCGCCGCCGTCGGCGGCCAGGTCAAGACGAACACGCCCGCGACCGACGCCGAGATCGGCGCGGAAGGCCAGGCCGTGGCCATGATCTGCGGCGGCCGCGAGATCCACGCCGACGGTGCCTCGGTCGCCCGGTCCCGGCTCTGGACGGGGCGGACGACGGTCTTCCAGCAGGTCCACGCCATGGCCGATCGCCCGGCGGCCGTGCTGGTGAAGGGTGTGGAGACCGGGCTCGCCGCCTGCGCCGGCACCAGGAGCGTCGAGCAGCTCACGACGCTCGCCAAGCCGGAGGGCGTGGACGACTTCTACGCGTACTGCGAGGCCACGCTCGACCAGACCGTGGCGCCGTTCGCCTGCTACGCGTACCTGGGTCGCGGCACGCTCATCTCCGAAGTGATCATGTTCGGTCGGACCAAGGCGGAGGCCGGGGCCGAGCTCGCATCTGTGCTGCCGGCCTTCGTTCCGTCGTTCACGAAGGCGTGACGCACCGGCCGGGCTCGAGGGCCCGGCCGGGTTCCGTTCACGCGTTCAGGAACTCCGACACCTGTTCGACGAACAGCTCGTGGTGCTGGAACAACGCGCCGTGGCCCGCATCCGGGTAGATGCTCAGCCGGGCGTTGGGCAGGTGCTGCGCCAGGGTGAACGAGCTGAGCGTCGGCAGCATGACGTCGTTGTCCCCGTTGACGACCAGCACCGGCTGCCGCACGGACGCGAGGCCGTCGGGCGAGCCGTGCTCCCACTTGGCGAGCGCGGCCGCCTGCGCGCCGATGGTCTCGTTCGTGACCTCGGTGTCGCGGTCCTCGGTCCGCTCGTTCAGCCTGGCGAGGAACTCGTTCGCGGCCTGCTGACTGGTCGCGGTGGGGGAGAAGAACAGCAAGTGCTTGGGGTGCTTGCCTTCCGCCGCCGACTGCTGCAAGGCGCTCTGCAGCAACGCCAGCGCGTTGGCGGGTCCGGCGTCGCCGGCGGGTGAGGTCCCGGCGAGCACGATCCTGCGCACCAGCACCGGTTCCCGCTGGGCGAGCACCTGGGCGATCATGCCGCCCATCGACACTCCGAGCAGGTCCACCTCGGTGAGCTCCAGTGCCCGCAGGAACCGCGCGAGGTCGTCGGCCATCGCCTCGACGCTGTCCGGCGTCGTGCCACCGGAACCGCCGACGCCGCGCAGGTCGACCAGCACCACGCGGCGGTGCGCGGCCAGGCCGTCCACCACGGCGGGGTCCCAGTCGTCGAGCACCGCCGTGAAGTGGTGCAGGAACACCAGCGGCACCCCTTCCGACGTGCCGACCTCGCGGTAGGCGAACGGCGTTCCGTCCACGTCGACGGTGCGTGTGACAGCGGAGTTCGCGGTCATGGTCCCCTCGGATTCATAGAATAACGATCGCTATGTAACGAGCGTTATCGTATGATCATGACCCCGGTGGGAGTCAAGTGGGGAGCTCGGCGTGCGGTACGCGAAGGACCACAAGGAGCAGGCCAGGGCCGCGATCCTGGCCGCCGCCGCGCGTCCGTTGAAGGAGAAGGGCTTCCACGGCGTGGGCGTCGACGCGCTCGCCGCCGCGGCGGAGGTCACCTCCGGCGCGATCTACTCCCACTTCGGCAGCAAGGAAGGCTTCCTGGAGCAGGTGATCCGCGCCAACGTCAGTCCGGAGTTCGAGGCTCTCGACGTCGCCGACGAGGACGAACGGCGGCGCGCGCTGCTCGCGTTGGTGCGTGCCTACCTGAGCGCGGAGCACTGCGAGTGCGTCGCCGACGGGTGTGTGCTGGCGGCGCTCACCGCGGACGTCGCCAGGGCGGGCGACGCGGTGCGCGAGGTCTACCAGCTGCAGGTCTCGCGGATGGTCGCGCTGATCATGCCCGCGCTGCCCGGTGAGTCCGACGAACGCCGGCAGCGCGCGTGGACGGTGGTGGCCTGCATCATCGGCGCGGTGACCGTCGCGCGGGCGTTGCCGGCGGGGGCGCACCGCGATGCCGTTCTCCAGTCGGCGTTGCGGTCGATCGAGGACTCGCTCGCGCACGGCTGAGCCCGGTCGTCAGCACCCTTCGCAGACGCGATCTATGGGTAGACGCGGGTGCCCAGCCCGTCGGCGCGGCGGGCGGCGTCGAGGTCGCGCGGGTCGTCCGACGCGGCCGAGTGCGTGCCCAGGTTCAGCGTGATGCCCAGCGACGCCACCCCGCGCGACCGCAGTTCCTGCGCTGCCAGGCCGTGCGCCAGCAGCAGGTGGTGCGTGGC
Organism: Lentzea sp. CA-135723; assembly: GCF_050936595.1. Classification (NCBI taxonomy): domain Bacteria; kingdom Bacillati; phylum Actinomycetota; class Actinomycetes; order Pseudonocardiales; family Pseudonocardiaceae; genus Lentzea; species Lentzea sp. CA-135723. Next base: position 1,783,338 of record NZ_JBNJMK010000002.1, read on the forward strand.
GCGCATGGCCTCGGCGAAGTTCGTGCGGCCGGGAGCGTGCCTGCCGGTGTCGTAGCCGAGCATCGCGGAGCACCACGGCTCGTTCAGCGTCGTCCACGTCGGCACCCGGTCACCGAGCGCGTCGTGCACGAGGCCCGCGTCCTCCAGCTCCTGCGGCAGGTCCCAGTGGTAGAGCGTGAGCCACGGGTCGACGCCCTTGGCGTTCACCGGGCCGCGGCCGCCGGGCTGGATGTGCGGCCACGACTCAAGCGCTGGAACGTTTTCCGGCCGCGGCCCGCGGTCAAGAAACCGCAACGGGGGCTAGCGCGGACTGAAGATTGCATACAGTATGTGGGGAGGAGGTGCAGACGATGAGCAGGCGGAAGAAGACCGAGCCCTACGTGCGGCTCACCCAGCCCCTGGTGCGTGATGCGGGCGTCCTGCGACCGGCGAGCTGGGACGAGGCGCTGGACAAGGCAGCGGAGGGCTTCCGCAGGAACGTCGCGCTCGGCGGCCCGGACGCGTTCGGGATGTTCTCCTGTGCGCGGGCCACCAACGAGATGAACTACATGGCCCAGAAGTTCACCAGGGCCGTCATCGGGACCAACAACGTCGACTCGTGCAACCGCACGTGTCACGCGCCGAGCGTGGCCGGCCTCGCCAAGGTGTTCGGCAGCGGCGGCGGAACCTCCTCCTACCAGGAGATCGAGGACGCCGACCTGATCGTCCTGTGGGGGTCGAACGCCCGCGAGGCGCACCCGATCTTCTTCCAGCACGTGCTGAAGGCCGTGCACAAGGGCGCGAAGCTCTACGTCGTCGACCCGCGGCTGACCAGCACCGGCAAGTGGGCGCACAGGTGGTTGCGGCTCAAGGTCGGCACGGACATCCCGCTGGCGCACGCCATCGCGCGCGAGATCATCGCGTCGAACCTGACGAACATGTCGTTCGTCGAGCGCGCCACCGAGGGCTTCCAGGAGTTCGTGAAGGCCGTCGAGCCGTGGACGTTGCCGGTGGCGGAGCTGGAGACCGGGGTGCCCGCCGAGCTGATCCGCGAGCTGGCGCACGCCTACGCCAAGGCGGACCGCGGCCAGCTCAGCTGGACGCTCGGCATCACCGAGCACCACAACGGCACCAACAACGTGCTGAGCCTCATCAACCTGTCGCTGCTCACCGGCCAGGTCGGGCGCTACGGCGCGGGCCTGAACCCGTTGCGCGGCCAGAACAACGTGCAGGGCGGCGGCGACATGGGCGCCATCCCCGACCGGCTGCCCGGCTTCCAGGACATCACCGACCCCGCCGTCGCCAAGAAGTTCAACGACGCGTGGGGCTCGAACTTCAAGGCCGCCAAGGGCTGGAACCTCACCCAGATGCTCGAGGCGATGGAACGCGGTGACATGACCACCGTGTACATCATCGGCGAGAACCCGGTGCAGTCCGAGGCCGACTGCGAGCACACGATCAAGCGACTGTCCAACCTGGACCACGTGGTGGTGCAGGACATCTTCCTCACCAAGACCGCGCAGCTCGCCCACGTCGTGCTGCCCGCGGCGGCCGCCTGGTGCGAGACCGACGGGACGTTCACCAACAGCGAGCGCCGGGTCCAGCGCGTCCGCAAGGCGTTGACGCCACCGGAAGGCGCGCGCGACGACATCGAGATCATGGGCGAGATCGCTCACCGGCTCGGCGCGGACTGGCAGCACAAGACCGGCCAGGACGTGTGGGACGAGCTGCGCGGCCTCTCGCCGATCCACACCGGCATGACCTACGACCGGCTGGAGGAGCTCGGCGGCATCCAGTGGCCGTGCCCGGACGAGGACTCCCTCGAACCCAGCTTCCTGCACGGCAGGCTCTGGGAGGAGGACCCGGTGAAGCGCGGCATGCCCGCGACGTTCTCTCCGGTGCCGCACAGCCCGCCCGTCGACGAGCTCACCGAGGAGTTCCCGTTCCGGCTCACCACCGGCCGCCGGCTCGACTCCTACAACACCGGGGTGCAGTCGCACGGTTTCGAGTCGCCGTTGCGCGTCGGCGAGACGCTCGACCTGTGCCCGGAGGACGCCCGTGCACTCGGGGTGGAGGCAGGCGAGGAGGTGTCGATCACCAGCCGGCGCGGGCAGATCGTCGCGCCGGTGCGGATCGACGAGGGTCTCACGCCGGGGCTCGTCTTCATGACGTTCCACTTCCCGGACGAGATCGACGTCAACGTCCTGACGATCGAGGCCACCTGCCCGATCGCGGGAACCGCGGAGTACAAGGCCGCGGCCATCCGAGTCGACAAGCTTCCGGTGAAGGTGGGCTGAGTGGATCTCAAACTGCTCGACGTCGAACCGTCCGAGGCCGAACGCGTGGTCGTCGACCTGTTCGCGGGGATGGGCAGGGACCAGCTCCTGCCCGCCCTGCACGCGGTCAACGACCGGGTCGGCTGGATCAGCCAGGGCGCGCTGAACCACATCTGCCGCGTCCTGCACGTCCCGCCCGCCGAGGCGTACGGGGTGGCGAGCTTCTACTCGTTGTTCTCGCTGACCGAACGCCCGGCGAGGGTCACGCACGTGTGCGTCGACCTGGCCTGTCAGGTCAACGGCGCGAAAGCGTTGTGCGACAGGCTGACCAGCGAGCTCGGACCGGCGGGGGCGAAGAGCGGTTGGTTGCGCAGCCCGTGCCTCGGGGTGTGCGAGAAGGCTCCGGTGGCGCTCGCGTTCGAGGCGGGGGAGGTGGCGGCGGAGCAGCTCCTGGCGCCCACCACCGCCGAGGAGGTGATCGCGGTGGCGGCCGCCGGTCCCTCTCATGTGGACGGTGGGCGCGCGGAGCTGCCGCAGGCCGGATCCCCTGGTCTGCGGCTGCTCAAACGGGTTGGCGTCGTCGATCCGGAGTCGCTCGACGACTACCGGGCGACGGGCGGCTACGCGGCGTTGCGGACAGCTCTCCTCCTGGGGCCGTCCGGGGTGATTCGCGAGGTCACCGACGCGAAGCTGATGGGCCGCGGCGGTGCGGCGTTCCCGACAGGACGCAAGTGGGACGCGACCGCCCGCCAACCCGTGCGACCGCACTACCTGGTGTGCAACGCGGACGAGAGCGAGCCCGGCACGTTCAAGGACCGCCTGCTGATGGAGGGCGACCCCTACGCGGTGATCGAGTCGATGACGATCGCCGGGTTCGCGGCCGGCTGCTCGCGCGGCTACCTCTACCTGCGCGGCGAGTACCCGAGGGCGTTGCACCTGCTGCGCAATGCGATCGCGCGGGCGAAGGAGCGCAACTTCCTCGGCGAGAACATCATGGGCCACCAGGGTTTCTCGTTCGACATCGAGATCCGGCGCGGCGCCGGCGCGTACATCTGCGGCGAGGAGACGGCGATCTTCAACTCGATCGAGGGCTACCGCGGCGAACCGCGCTCGAAGCCTCCGTTCCCGGTCGAGTCGGGCCTGTTCGGCAAGCCGACGGTGGTCAACAACGTCGAGACGCTGGTCAACGTGCCGGTGATCCTCACGGAGGGGTGCGAGGCCTACACCGCCATCGGCACCCCCGGCTCGGCCGGGCCGAAGCTCTTCTGCCTGTCGGGCAACGTCAGTCGTCCGGGCGTGTACGAGGTGCCGTTCGGCACCACGCTCGGAGAACTCCTCGATCTGGCGGGTGGCGTGCCGCCAGGCCGGGAGCTGCGAGCGGTACTGCTCGGCGGGGCGGCAGGCGGGTTCGTTCGCCCGGACGAGCTCGACCTGCCGCTCACCATGGAGGACGCGCGGGCGGCGAGCACCACGCTGGGATCCGGCGTCGTGCTCGTCCTCGACGACACGGCCGACCTGGGCGCCTTCCTGCTGCGCATCGCCGCGTTCTTCCGCGACGAGTCGTGCGGGCAGTGCGTGCCGTGCCGGATCGGGACCGTGCGCCAGGAGGAGGCGATGGCCCGCCTGGTGGGCAAGCGCCCGCTGAGCACGTCGGCAGAGGACCTCCAGCTGTTGAAGGAGGTCGGGCAGGTCATGCGCGACTCGTCGATCTGCGGTCTGGGCCAGACCGCCTGGAACGCCATCGAATCGGCCCTGTACCGGCTCGGCTACGCGGAGGAGGCGGCATCGTGACGATCGTCGAAATCGGCTTGCCGAAGCGCTTGGTCGAGCTGACGCTGGACGGCGAGTCCGTCCGCGTGCCGGAAGGCGCCACGATCCTGGATGCCTGTACGGCGCAGGGGAAAGCGATCCCGACGCTGTGCTACGGCGACACGCTGAAGCCCGCAAACGCTTGCCGCGTCTGCATGGTCGAGGTCGAGGGATCGCGCACGCTCGTGCCGTCGTGCTCGCGCAAGGCCGAGCCCGGCATGGTCGTGCACACCGACTCCGACCGCACGAAGCACAGCCGCAAGCTGGTGCTCGAACTCCTCGGGTCCGCCACGGACCTCTCCACCACGCCGCACGTGGACGAGTGGATGTCCGCGTGCGGTGCCGACCCCTCCCGCTTCGGTCCCTCGGCACCGCCGTCGACCGACCGGGACGACCGCCGGCCGGGTGAGCACGACGAACCCGACGGCCAGACCGCCGCCACCGTGCGGCAACCGGCCAAAGTGGACAACCCGCTGTACGTCCGGGACCTCAGCAAGTGCATCATGTGTTACAAGTGCGTGGACGCGTGCGGCGACCAGTGGCAGAACACCTTCGCGATCTCGGTCGCGGGCCGCGGGTTCGACTCGCGGATCTCCACGGAGTTCTCCACGCCGTTGCCTGAAAGCGCTTGCGTCTACTGCGGCAACTGCATCGAGGTCTGTCCCACGGGTGCGCTGAGCTTCAAGCGCGAGCACGACAAGCGCGAGGACGGCACCTGGGACGAAGAGGCCCAGACGCAGACCACGACCATCTGCACGTTCTGCGGGGTCGGGTGCAACCTCACCCTGCACGTGCAGGACAACGAGATCGTGAAGGTCACGTCTCCGCACGAAAGCACTGTCACGCACGGAAACCTCTGCATCAAGGGTCGTTTCGGCTGGCAGCACGTGCAAAACCGCTGATCGCGCAACACCGGGAGGGCGCTCCGATGTCGTTGATCCTCAAGCCTGGAACCTCTTGGAACGACGTGTACGCGCGGTGCGTTTCGGTGGCACCGGAAGCGTTCCACGAAGACCGGCTGCTCAACCACTTCGGCGGCGAGTGGAGTCGTTCCGGCGAACCGATGCCCGCCACCAGCCCGGTCGACGGTTCCACCATCGCGGGCCCGCCGTTCCTCGACTTCGACGTCGCGGGACGGGCGGTCGTAGCGGCCGTCGACCAGCACATCGAGTGGCGCAACGTCACCCTGGCCGACCGCAAGGCCAGGGTGACCGAAGCCCTCGACGCCCTCACCGAGCACCGCGACCTGTTGTCGTTGCTGCTGGTGTGGGAGATCGGCAAGCCGTGGCGGCTCGCGACGGCGGACGTGGACCGGTGCATCGAGGGGGTGCGCTGGTACGTCGAGGAGATCGACTCGATGCTGGCCGGCCGAGGACCGTTGAACGGCCCGGTCAGCAACATCGCGTCGTGGAACTACCCGATGAGCGTGCTGATGCACGCGATGCTGGTGCAGGCGCTGGCGGGCAACGCCGTCATCGCCAAGGCGCCGACCGACGGCGGCGTGAGCTGCCTGACGCTGGCGACCGCGCTGGCCGTCCGTTCGGGGTTGCCGCTGACCCTGGTGTCCGGAAGCGGGTCGGAACTCGCGCCGGTGCTGGTCGGGTCCTCGTTCCTGGGCTGTGTGTCCTTTGTGGGCGGTCGCGATGTCGGCAGCGCCATTGCGACGCGCCTGGTCGACTCGAACCGGCGGCACGTCCTGGAGCAGGAGGGCCTGAACTGCTGGGGTGTCTGGGAGACCGACTCCTGGGACATGCTCGGCACGCAGATCCGCAAGGCGTTCGACTACGGCAAGCAGCGGTGCACCGCCTACCCCCGGTACGTCGTGCAGCGGTCGTTGTTCGACAAGTTCCTCAGCGTCTACCTGCCCGCGGTGCGGGACGTGAAGTTCGGGCACCCGCTCGCCGTCGCTTCGCCCGGCGACGAGCTGCCCTCGCTGGACTTCGGGCCGTTGATCAACGACGCGAAGGCCAAGGAGCTGGGGGACGTCGTCGAGGAGGCGGTGCGGGCGGGCGGTGTGCCGTTGTACCGGGGAACGCTCGACGGCGGGCACTTCCTGCCGGGGCAGCAGACCGCGGCCTACCTGGCGCCGGTCGCGATCCTCGACCCGCCGCGGTCATCGCCGCTGCACCACGCGGAGCCGTTCGGGCCGGTCGACACGATCGTCCTGGTGGACACCGAGGCCGAACTGCTGGCCGCGATGAACGCCTCGAACGGTGCCCTGGTCGCATCTTTGGCTTGCGACGACGAGGCCACGGCCCGGCGGCTGAGCGAGGACGTCCAGGCGTTCAAGGTCGGCATCAACAAGCCTCGGTCGCGGGGTGACCGGGACGAGGTGTTCGGCGGTCGTGGTGCCTCGTGGCGCGGTGCGTTCGTCGGCGGTTCGTTGCTGGTGCACGCCGTGACGGAAGGCCCGCCCGACGAACGGCCGTACGGCAACTTCCCCTCCTACTCGCTCTACCCACCGACGTGACCTACCGGGCGGACCTGCTCCGCATCGTGCAGACGGTGGTGGCGCCGAACGCCGCGGACGTCGACCAGCACTCCAGGTTCCCCCGCGCGGCGTTGAACGCGTTGGGTGCCAAGGGGTTGCTGGGGATGACGATCTCCCGGACGGTCGGCGGGGGCGGCCAGGACGTGCGCTCGGCCGGCCGGGTGGTCGAGCAGGTCGCGCGGGTGTGCGCCGCGACCGCCTCCGTGTTGCGGTCGCACTACTCGGCGGCGGCGGTGCTGGACCGGTCGGGCCCGCACTGGCTGCGGGCCGAGATCGCGGCCGGACGGCACCTCTCGACGCTGGCCGCCTTCGGTTCGGCAGGCGAGGCGTCGTCGCACGGTGACGTGGTGCAGGTGCGGGCGCGCAAGAACTGGGTGATCGCGGCCGGCGAGGCGGACAGCTACGTCTGGTCGTGCGGCGCGGCGTTGTGGCTCGTGCCCGCCGAGGCACCGGGGCTGCTGGTGCCCGCCGACCACGCCGGGATGGGGCTGCGCGGGACCGTCGCCACGTGCGTGCGGGCCGATCCCGTGCGGGTGCCTGCGTCGAACCGGCTGTGGTCCGAGGAACTCGCGTTCCCGTGGTTCATGGTGCTCGGGGCCGCGGTCTCCCTCGGTCTGATGGAGGGGGCGTTGGCGGCGGCCGTCGGCGTGCTGGGCCGCGACGACCCGCGCACGCGGCCGGACCTCGCGCGCATGCGGTTGCGGACGGACTCGGTCAGGGTGCTGTACAACGACACCCTGTCCGCGGTGACGTGGCATCCGGAACGGTCGCTGGACCGCGTGCGGCTGCTCGCGGTCACCGCGACCGAGGCCGCCGTGGCCGTGACGGACCTCGCGATGAAGGTGTGCGGGGACGCGGCGTTCCGCCGTGACCTCGGCATCGAACGCCGGTTCCGGGACGCGCGGGCGGCGGCCGCGATCGAGCCTGCCGTCGACGTGCTGCTGGACTCAGTCGAGATCTGAGGCCAGCGGCAGGAAGTAGACGAGTGCGTCGTCCACGCCGTCGAGCCCGATGACGTCGTGGGCGATGTCGTCGTAGAACCCGCCCACCAGCCCCGTCCGGATGCCGAGGTTGGCCGCCGTGACGGTGAGGTTCTGCGCCAGGTGCCCCGCCTCGGTGAACGCGAACCGCAGCGCCCGCAGTCCGTAGGTCTGCCGGAGGCTGCCGAGCCGGATGTAGAGGGCCAGGACGGCCGGGGTGCCGGCGAGTTCCGTCGTACCGGGGCCGAACCACATCGACGTCGCTTCGAGGTCCTCGATGGACGGAGCCTCGCCGAACCAGGTCAGTGCGCGCTCGACCTCGTTGACCTCGTAGCGGCCTCTGGCGAGGCCGTCGACGTTCAGGGCGATGAGCCTGATCCTGGCGCAGTACTGGGCTCCGGCGCTCGGGTACGGCCACCTGCCGTTGGTCGGGGACATGGCGTTCCAGAGCAGGGTGCCGAGCTGTTCCGCGGTCAGGTCGCCGGTGAGGTCGCGGCTGGTCCTGCGCGCTCTCAGCGTGTCGGTGTCCACTGTGGACGGCAGTGAGGTGGTGGCCGGCCACGACTGCCTCGGCGTGCTCGACTTCCTCGGCAGCTGGTCGGTGAAGCCCGGCAGGAACTTGCTCGCTTCGAGGTAACGGCGGTCGGGCGCGGTCTCGTTGTCGTCGTGGAAGTCGGTGAGCCCGTTGGGGGACATGGCGGCGGCCGCGGTGGTCCAGCAGATCATGCGCTCTTCGTTGGGGGTGATGCCCATGCGGTTGAGCAGCATGTGCAGCTGCGACGCCCAGACGTAGGGCAGCCAGCCGCCGATGCGGTCGTTGGCCTCCTTGATCGTGGTGCGCCAGTGGGCGATCGCGCCACGCGGGTCCCGGTGCCACCTCGCCGCCAGGTCACGGCCGCGCTTGGCGAGGAGCTGGTTGGCGGCGTGCTGCGAGCCGATGGTGGGGGCCGGTGCCTGCTCCTGGACGTTGCGCCAGCCGGAACCGAGGCTGCGCAACCAGCCCGCGGCCTGCGGGAGGGTGAGGTCGAGCGCCCTGGCCGTGGCGATGGTGAGGTCGATGGCGGCCGTCAGCCTGGCGCTGTCGGTCTTCGTCGCCTTCAGGACCGCGATGACCACCTGGGTGCTGTGGCAGAACACCTCTTCCGCGATCGGCAGCGCCTTCGGGCCGCCGTACCGTTCGGTCTCGGGGACGTACTCGACCTCTCGGACGTCGCCGTGGGGGAGCCAGCCGGGTTCGTCCTCCGCCTGGTCGAAGCTCTGGTCGGCGATGAGCTTTTCGAGGGTCTCCTTGAGCTTATCGGCGGCGGTGGCGTCCTTGAAGCGGACGCGCAGGTGCGGCCCGGTCTCCCAGTAGCGCAGGAAGTACCACTCGTGGCCCGCCATCGCGGGCGCCAGCGACTCGGCGACGAAGGTGTCGAGGTCCGCGCGGTTCCAGTTCACCCTGCAGTGCAGGCCGGTCCAGGTCACAGCTTCACTCCTCAGGGGAACGGGTGGGGGTGCGTCTGCCTGGGGACGAGCCGGTCGAGGCCCTTGGTCCTGCGGTGGCCGAACGTCATGGGCAGCGCGCCGGGCACGACGACCTTGGCCGCGTGCAGGCCGAACGTGTTCACCGTGTGCGGGTCCGACTGGTCGACGGCGATCACCTCCAGGCTCATCGCCCTCGTGCAGCTGTCGAGCAGGTGCTTGAGGTCGGTGTGCGTCCTGGTGTCCGCGAGCTCTTGCGGGGGTTCGTCGCCGACGAGGAACGTCCACCGGTCTTTGGCTTCGTCGAGGGTGTTCACGGCGACGTGGTCGTCCATGGTCCTGACCAGCCTCGGGTCTTCGAGCAGCCTCTTCAGCCGTTCCGGCTCGTAGTCCTCCGGCTTGGTCCTCACCCGGTCCGCGAAGGCTTCGACGTCCACCGCCACCTCGACGGCCGCCGACCGCATGGCCCTGACCGGGTCGGGGCTGGCGCCGGCCGCGAAGAACGCCTGGGGCAGGCCTTTTCGCCTCGCTCTGGCCAGGGTCATGACGGCCGGGATGCGCAGGTCGTTGGTGGCGTTGAGGAAGAGGAGCTCGTAGCCGAGCTCTTCGAGCCGGTCGGTGAGGTGGTGCAGCAACGGGTCGTCCGGCAGCTTGATCCTTCCGAGCGGCGTTCTCCCGTACCAGGCCATCAGGAACGCGTCCCGTTCGGCGACCTCGAACAGCCCGTGCAGCACCGCCTCCGTCAGGCTGTTGCCGAGCCCGCAGCCGTTCGACGTCTCGTGCACGAACCTCTCACCCGGCGCACCCCAGTACGCGATCTGCTCCGGCACCAGGACGTTCTTCTTCTTCGTGTACGACCAGCCCTCGACCCAGCGCATTCTTCTTGCGGGGTGGTAGGTGTCGTTCTCGTCGTCGAGGCCGAGGGTGCTCGGATCCACCGCTCGTTCCGGCCCGAGTTCGGCGAACGACGCTTCCGCGGCCGGTTTCGTGCGGGGCCGCATGCCGTTGATCCGTTCGATCAGCTCGAAGATCGCGGTTCGTTCCGCCTCCTCGAACGACGTGGTGCGGCCGTAGCCGACCGTGTGCGCGTCCAATTCCGCCGTGACCGTGGCCAACGGCAGGTGCCCGCTCTTGAACAACGCCGTCACGGGCCCGTGCCGGAAGTCGACCATGGCGGCCTTCAAGGCCTTCGCCGTGGTCTTGCTGTTGGGTGTGCGGAGTTCACCGTTGGGTGTGGCCGTGTTCTCGACGGCCTCTTGCACCGGCTCGCAACAGACGCCCGGCTTGATCCGGTGCGTGGACACCAGCCCGAGGTCGCTCCGGATCGCGACGACCGCGTCACCGCTGTCGATCGCCGCGACCAGCGGCGCGAACGCCGGCGCCGTGAGGCCTCCCAGGTTGAGGATCTGGCGTGGCGCCTGGGCGAGCCGCGCGTTCTCCGCACACCTGGTGCAGACGCCCGTGCCGGGACCGACGAGTGTCAGCGCGCCGTCCGCCCTGACGACCGGCGGGTCCTGCGTCGTGTAGGTGATCATCGGTACGCCCTCAGCCCTGCGGCCCGGAGTTCGGGATCGAGTTCCACCGGCCGGATGCCGATGCCCGGCATCCGTGCGATCGCCTGCTGGAGCTGCTCTTCGCGCTCCCGGACGTCCGCGGGCCAGTGCCACTGCCTGGTGACCCACGCGGGCTGGTCGGCCGTCCTGGCGGGCGCGGCCCCGTTGAGGTGCGCGGTCCCCGCCTTCCCCGCCTGCGCGAACCCGGTCGCGCCGAGCGCCGCGAACGCCACCGCGTCCGCGGCGCTCGCCTCCACGGCCCAGGCCAGAACCCGGTGCTTGTCGCGGATCTCGGCCCGGTGGACCCCGTCCGCGAGCCGCTCGACCCTGACCACGGCCGCCACGCCGAACCGCGCGGTCAACGCCTTCCACCACCGGTGCGCGGTCGGATCGCCCGTCCACTCCTCGGGATCGGCCGGTTCACCCCGGTGGTGCCGCACCGCCTGTCTCAAGGCTGCTCCGCGCGCATGAACGTCGTCGATGCCGATGACGCCGTCGGACTTGAGGGCGTTGAGGGCGGCGTCGAGGCGGGCGGCGGCAGCGGTGGTGCCGATGCCCAGTGCCGTGCCGGAGGTGGCGAGGTTGGCCGGGACCTGGGGGAGGGCGCCGAACTCCGGCGTGTCGACGGGGCCGAGTTCGGCGTCGGTGAGGGCGTCGAGGGCCTGCCACGGGTCTTCGGCCGGTGTGCCTTGGAGGATCGGGTGGTAGGTGGCGGTGAGCGGGGACGCGTGGGCGACCAGGGCCATCGGACAGGCGGGGAGGTCGGCGAGTCCATTGGCCGGGTCGGGCAGGCCGGCGATGGCGCAGACGAGCCGGTGCACGGTGGCGCTCCCGATCAGGGTCGCGAGGACGCCGGTGGGTTCGCCGGTGAGGCCGAGCCTGGCGGAGGTGCGCATAGTGGCTTCAGTGTTGAGTGAAAGAGATGCCTCGGTGGCGGGCGGCAGGACGTAGCCGGCTTCGGTACCGCACTCCGCCACGACGGTAAGACCGCCGGCAGAGAGGGAGAGTTCGCGGGCCGAGGGGGAGAGTTCGCGGGTGGAGGGGGAAAGCCCACGGGCCGAGGGGGGAAGCCCACGGGCGGAGTGGGAAGGTTCGCGGGCGGAGTGGGAAAGTTCGCCGGTGGAGGTCGGCTCGGGTTCCTGCGGGATTTCTCCACCTTCCGAGGCCGCCGAGCCATCCGCCCGCCCCGCCGCTTCTACCGCCAGCCCCACCGCGTCCGCCGCCTGCACCGCCGCTCTGGCCAGCACCTCGTTCCCCGACACCACCACCGTGACCCCGCGCAACCGACGCCACGCCTCCACCGGTTCCGCGGCCGCCGACTCCAGCCAGGCCACCACGTCCGGCGAAGGCGCGTCCGCACCCCAGCCGGGCATCTCGACGAGCATGTCGTGCTCCCACAACTGCTCCACGATCAACGCCACCGCCGCCCGCAACCCTGGTGCCGCGTCGACCGGCGCCTCCAGGTCGGCCCGCACCACACCGGCCGACAGTTGCGGGGCCAGGCGTTGCCACAGCTTCCACAGGCCCGCGCCGCCGGACAGGGTGCAGCTCGACGTCCAGCCGCGCAGGTGCAGGCCGTCGGGGGTCTGGGTGGCCTGGACGACCGGGCGCAGCCGGACGAGCACGGGCGTCACCCCGTCTTCCTGAGGGCGGCGAACTGGTCGGACCAGGTGGTGCCGAGGACCTGTTGCGCCGCCTGCGCCAAGAGGTGGGCGGCCGCGTAGCGCTCCATCGGCGTCACGTCGCAGAGGGCGAGGAGTTGGTAGAGGACGTTGGTGCCGAGGCGGTAGACGGTCATGGCTCGCGCCACGGGCGGGGACGAGAGGTCGACCGTCCACATCGCTGTGTGGTAGTCGGTGAACGTGGTCCGCTCGCCGTAGTTGTAGCGGCGGATGGCGTCCGGGTCGCCCACCTCGTAGGCGCGTTCGCCGTGGCGGGGGTTGGGGTCCGGGCTCAGGTCGCCCGCGTCGTAGCTCTCCTCTGCGGCCAGGCGCAGGGCGATGGTCCACGTCTGCCAGGCCGCTTCCAGATGGGTGGTGGGGTGGCCGAGAGCGACTTGGGATACCAGAGCGCAGGCGGTGGAAGCGTTTGCGGACCAGATCTTGTCCAGTGTGGACCGGACGGCACCGTCCGGATCACTGGCGAGGAGGAAGTCCTCCACGTGCGAGAGGAACGAGTGGTAGCCGTACTGGAGGCCGCCCGGGTAGCGGCTGGCGTGCACGGCCATCGCGGTCAGGGCCAGCAGAGGGCGGGAGACTCCCAAGGACGGGCGCAGGAGCGGCACGCCCAGGCGGAGGCCGTGGGCGCGCAGGGCCACGTGGGCCGGCGGGAGGAACGCCGAGGCCCGCGAGGTGTCGGTCGGTTCGACGTGCACGGAGTTGTTGGGGTGGAACGGGGTGAACGGCGGCAGCAGCAGTTCGGCCACCGCGGCGGTCTCGGCGTGCGCCAGCAGTTCGTCCGGGGAGAGCTCGACGGTGGACGGCGAAGCGGCCAGGTGGGAGCGCAGCAGGGTGGCCACCAGCAGGGCCGCCGTCGAGCTGGACGGACCGTCGAGCACGACGCGGACGTGCGGGCCGTGCAGCCAGTGGCGTTCGACGTGGCCGACCGTGTCCGGGAAGGCCGAGGTAGCGGCGGCGAGGGCCGGCAGCACGCCGTCGCGGAGCAGCGGGGCCTTGACGGGGTCGTGGTAGTAGCAGACGACGTCGGTCATCCGGCCCTCCGATAGGTCTCCGCCACCACTTCGAGCACCTGGCCCGCCGGCACGGGCAGCGCCTCGGTCAGGCGGACGTGCGCGCCGTAGCGGGAGACCAGGCGCGGGAGGCAACGCAGGTGCAGGGCGTTCAGGAGGTCGACGTACTGCGGTTTCTGGCCGTTCACGCGGGCCTCGAAGTCCTCGCGGGACGTGATCACCCCGCCCATGCCCGCGAACAGCGAGGACGGCAGGCCGAATCGCGCGCGCAGAGCAGTCGCGCCCGGCACCGAACCGAACGCCTCGTCCAGCATCGCCGAGGGGAAGTCCCAGTACCGGCGGCCCAGCACCACGTCGCGGTACCGCAGGCGCGAGGCCACCCGGACGTCACCGTCCAGCGACACCGGTTGCAACGGGGTGAGGTCGGCGGCGCCGCACGACAGGTCGGTGTGCAGGGCGGCGGCGCGGTCCGGCAGGGAGATCGGCATCAGGTAGCCGAGGTACAGCACGTCCAGCAGCGCGCCGTTGTCGCGGCGGCGCAGGCGCAGCTCGTCGTTCTCCTGGTCGTGGAAGACCTCCAGCGCGTCCGGCGTGTGGTCGGCCCAGCGCGGGTCCTCGCCGATCTCCGCACGGCCCAGCAACGGGTGCAGGTTCGGGTTGAAGCCCTGCACCGGCCGGTACTCCAGGAAGCCGCGCGGGAACACACCGTCCAAAGTGGCCCGGACGGTCGCGTAGGCCTCGGGCGGCAGCAGGTCGAGGAACCGGCCGGGGAAGCGGCCGAACCCGTCGTAGATGTGGTTCACCACCAGGCCGTCGGGCGACGGCTGCGCGAAGAACGAGTACGAGACCGGCCGCGTCTTCATCCACGCGGGCACCAGGTCCGCGGCGGCGTTCACCGCCTCGTCGGTGATCACGCCGTCCTGCACCAGGTCCGCCACCTGGGCCCGGCTCGCGCCCAGCCCACCGGTCGGCGCGCCGGACATGGCCTCGTGCATCAACGGCGCGCACTCGGCCGGCCGGGCGACACCGCCACGCCCGAACGCGGACACGAAGAGGTCCCGCGAGTGCCGGCGGATCGCCAGGTGCCGGTCGAACAGCATCAGCAACGGCGTCAGCCCTGCCAGCGACCGCACCCCGTCGTACCCGTGCGCACGACCGAGCCGCACCGGCTGCGGCAGCACGACGTCCTCGCTCAACGGCGTCACGTCACCCAGCTCGACGCCGGCCAGAGCCCCCAGCGCCTCCCAGGCGGAGAACAACGCGGCCAGAGCGGCAGGCCGGGCCGAAGCCCCTAGCTCGGCGAACGCCACCGTGTCCCGATAGATGCCCAGCACGTGATCGGCCAACGCCGACCGCCCGGTGTCCCGCAGCCACGAAGCCAGAGCGGGACAGGCCGCCGGGTCCTGCGGATCCACCGGCAGCACCGGCATCAGGAGCTTGATGTCGAGCAACAACGCCACGTAGTGCTGCGCGCGGTCGGATTCGCCGTCGGGCAACCGGGTCGCCAGCGCGCTCGCCAGCTCGGCCGGGCTGATCCCCTTGGGGTTCGCCCCGGTCAGCCCGACCAGGAACTGCAACGGCGCGCTCGACGCCAGTTCCACGTCCTCCTGGATCCCGACGTACGCGCGCAACGGCCCGCGAGCGGGCACGTCCCGGCGGAACTTCGCCTGGCCGTCCTCGAAGTGCACGTCCGGTGCCAGCCGGTGCGGATGGTCGATCACGTGCGCGCGATCGGCGAGCAGGGCCGCGATCAACCGCGACAGCAGCACCTGGTTCACCCGCGTCACCGCGACCGGGGTCCCGAAGTCGGGCTCCGGCGCGTCGGGCGACCAGGTGCCCCAGCCGACCGCCGCGTACCAGGACAGGGGACTGGTCTTGGACGTCGCACGCAGGGCGTAGCGCAGCACGGCCGGCTCGGCCTTGCGGGCGCGCTTGTCGGACGAACCGGCCCGCGCGAGCCCCTGCCAGAGGTCACGACCGCTGAACACGGCCGCCTTGCGCACGGACTCGTCCCCGCACAACGTGGCGAGCACGGCACGTTCGGCGTCGAGCGCCTCGGGCAGCAACCGCTCGACCTCGGCCACGGCCGAGACCCTGGCGTCCATCGCGGACAGCCAGGAACCGAGCTGCGGGAACCGCGAGACCAGTTCGGCGGCCTCGGCGAGCAGTGCCGCGCGCGGCATCCGTCCGTTGTGGACGTCGCGGCGCAACGGCAGCACGACTGCGCGGTGGTAGGCGTCGGAGTGCGTGCCGGCGCTGTCGTGCAACAGGTCCGACACCGGACCCGCCAGTGACAGCAGCGTGGCTTCGAGCGCCGCCAACGTCTCCACCGCCCGCCGGAACGGCGCTGCCGTCGCAGCGCCGTCCGGGTGCGGCAGGGCCGCCAGGCGCACGAGTGCGTATGGCGCTGTTTCTCCCTGCACGCGTTCGCTCATGCGTTCTGGGCGGGAAGCTGGGGCTGGGTGCAGCTGCTGCACGACGAGCTGCCGCACGAGCACGACGAGGCGCCTCCGGAGGCTCCGGACTCCGGCAACGCGACCGAGTCGCGCAGGGAGGTGACCGCGAGGTCGCCGAGCTCCAGGTCGTCAGGGTCGAAAGAGAGATCCTTCATGCCGTGTCCTCACGTCTTCAGTTGTTGTGACCAGGCCCCAGAAGGGCAGTCAGCCCAGGCTGGAGAAACGCGATACGGCACGGATCGCGCTTTGCTTGATCGGCCGGTCAAAGCCGGGCGCGGACCTCGTCCGCCTTGGGCTCGCCGAGCTCCTCGAACACCGTCGCGGACTCCAGCCAGCACTTCTCCGCGCCGCGCCGGTCACCGAGCCCGTCGAGCGCGAGCCCGAGGTTGTCGAGCGACTCCGCCTGCCCGTACAGGTCGCCGATCGCGCGGAACGTCTCCAGCGCCCGCTCGACGTGCGCCACGGCCTGCTCGAAGTCGAGCATCCCCCGGTACACCTCGCCGACGTTGTTGAGCAGGATCGCCTCGCTGTACGGGTCCTTGATCTCCTGCCGGATCTCCAGCGCCCGCAGGTACCGCGCCAGCGCCACGTCGAACCGGCCCGCGTCGGCGTGCAGCAGCCCGATGTTGTTCAGCAGCACGGCCGCCGTGTGCAGATCGCCCAGCTCGCCGGCGATCTCCGCGGACTGCTCGTAGCACGCCAGCGCGGCCTCCGGCCTGCCCTCCGCCATGTGGACGATGCCGATGTTGTTCAGCGTCGGCACCTGACGCGACCTGTCGCCGGTGGCGCGGAAGATCGCGAGCGCCTGCTCGTAGCACTCGATCGCCTCGTCGTGCCGCCGCACCTCGCGCAACGCGATGCCCAGCGTGATCAGCATCCGGCCCTCTGCCGACCGGTCACCGACCGACCGCGCGGCCGCCAGCGCGACGCCGTGCGTGTCGAGCCAGTCCGCCCAGTGCTTGCGCAGGTTGAAGAAGTCCCACAGGCATTGAGCGAGGCTCCACGAGTGCTCCGGCAGGTCGTGCTCGGCGGCGTCGCGGATCGCGGCCACCAGGTTCGCGCGTTCCGTGTCGCACCACAGCAGCGCCATGTCCCGGTCGGCGAACGAGCGGGGGTGCACGGCCGGGTCGGCCGGGCCGATCTCCAGCTGCCGCTGGGGGTTGAGCAGCTGCGCGCTGCGCCACGACGTGTGCACGTACCAGTCGAGCACGCGGCGCCGCGCCAACGTCCTGGCGGGCGGCGGTTCGGCGGCGTTCACCTGCTCGACGGCGTACGCGCGCAACAGGTCGTGCAGGCCGTAGCGGTCCGGAGTGTGTTGCTGCAACAGGTGTTCGTCGAGCAGCGTCTCCAGCAGGTCACCGGCCTCGTGCGCGGTCAGCCCGGCGAGGGCGGCGGCGGAGTCGGCGGTGACGTCCTCGCCTGGGTGGAGTCCGAGGAGGCGAAACAGACGCCTCTGGTTCTCCGGCAGCGCCTGGTACGAGAGGTCGAACACGCCCCGAGCACCGAGACCGCCTCCCCGTTCGAGCCGGTCCACCAGGTCCCGCACGGTCCACTGCGGACGGCGGGCGAGGCGTTTCGCGGCCAGTGCGACGGCGATCGGCAGGTGCCCGCACATCTCGGCGATCCGTTCCGCCGCCTCGCGGTCGGCGTCGACCCGGTCGTGCCCGGCGATCCTCGCCAGCAGCGCCAGTGCCTCCGGTGGCGTGAAGACGTCGAGGAACACCGATCGGGCCCCGTCCAGCTGCAACAGCGTGCGGCGGCTGGTGATCAGCACCATGCACGTCGCGCTGCCCGGCAGCAACGGCCGCACCTGGTCCTCGCCGGCGGCGTTGTCCAGCAGCACCAACGCGCGCTTGCCCGTCAACCGGTCGCGGTAGAGCGCGGCCCTGTCTTCCAGCGAGGAGGGGATCTGCCCGCCGGGTACGCCGAGCAGCCGCAGGAAGCTCTCCAGCACGGCGGCCGGGTCGGCGGGCAGCTCGTCCGCGTCGAACCCGTGCAGGTCGGCCCACAGCTGCACGTCGGGATAGCGCCCGGCCAGCTGGTGCGCGGCCCGCACGGCGAGCTTCGTCTTGCCGACCCCGGCCATTCCCTCGATCGCGGAGATCACGACCGTGGTCTGCGGCCCCGGCTCGACGAGCTTGCGCAGCTCGGACTCGCGCCCGGTGAACTCGGCGATGTCCATCGGCAGCTGCCGGTGCGCGCTCAGCGCCGCGGGCGAGGGCACCCGGCTCTCCAGGACCACCTGGTGCAGCTGACGCATCCGCGCGCCCGGCTCGACGCCGAGCTGCTCGACCATGTGCCTGCGGGCCGTCGCATAGGTCTCCAGCGCCTCGCCCCGGCGGCCGGAGCGGTCCTGCGCGAGCATCAGCAACGCCCACAGCTCCTCGCGCAACGGGTGCGCCGCCGTCTCACGGCGCAGCCGGTCGATCACGTCGTCGAACCTGCCGAGCTCCAGCGCGGCCTTGGCGAACCGCTCGACGGCCGTGAGCCTGCGCTCCTGCAACCGGGTGAGCTCCGCGCGCAGCAACGGCCCCGCGTTCAGCTCGGCCGTCGGAACGCCGTGCCACCTGGCGAGCGCCTGCCCGAACAGGTCCGCGGCGGACTCCGCGTCGTTCTCGGTGAGAGCGTTCTCACCTTCGCGCACCAGCAGTTCGAACGCGTCGAGGTCGAGCTCGCCCTGCTCGACGGTGAGCAGGTAGCCGTGCCCGGACCGGGTGACGAGCCGGTCGCCGACGACCTTGCGCAGCCCGGCGACGTACGTGCGGAGGTTCGACTCGGGAGCGGCCGGAGGGGAGTCCCACACGGCCTCGGTCAGCTGGGCCGAGCTGACGGCTTCGTTGGCGTGCAGCAACAGCATGGTGAGCACCGCGCGCTGCCGGGGCCCGCCCAGCTCCAGCAGTGTGCCCGACCGCCGTACCGCAAGCGGGCCGAGCAGCAGGAACTCCACAGGTAGATCGCTCCTCGATGATCAGGACTTGGGGTGCACACCCATCCTGGCGCACTTCCTGACCGTCTGTGCACAGCCTGGGCGAAATCTGTGCACGGCGCCTGTCATCTTTGTGTCCAGATCCGGTACCTGCGCCGCCAGGCCCGAACACCTGGGAATGGGGGTCGGCGCAGTTGCCGGGTTCGGTTCCCCCAGAACCCGGCCGGCGTGTGAAAGTCACCGCGCACGTCGGCCACCTACCGCAAGACCGGTGGCCCGGACGGGTCCCCCAGACTGAACCGGGCCACCACCTTGCGGTCACCGACCCCAGCGAGCGCGCAGGGTCGCCGTGAACATCTCGAACTCCGCCGTCATGGACACCTGGTCCGGCTCCAGCAACCACTGCTGTTGCAGCCCGTCGATCACCGCGATCGTGGTGCGGACGATCGCGGTGATCGGCGCGTCCCGCGCCATCTCGCCTTCGCGCTGACCTGTCGTGATCGCCTCGGTGAGCCACTGCCGGAGACCGTTGTAGTGCTGATGAATCCATCGGTGGGCGGGGTGCGCGGGTTCGGTCGCCTCCGCCGCCAGCCGCACGAACAGACCCACCAGGTGCGGCCGGGTGGAGTTGCGGGCCACGAGAGCGGCCAGCGCGTCGAACGCCGCCCAGCCGAGCGGCGGGCCGTCGCTGCCGGCCAGGAAGTCGCCGTCCTGCCTGTCGCGTTCCTCCAGCACGGCGGTGAGCAGCGCCGCCTTGCTGGGGAAGTGGTGCAGCAGACCGGACTGAGAGAGCCCGGTCCTCGCCGCGACGGCCGCCACCGACGTGCCGTTGAACCCGGTCAGCGCGAACAGCTCCGTCGCCACGGCCACGGCCTTCGCGCGTGACTCCTCGCCGGAGACGTCCACGCGGGACCTGGCCCGGTACCTGGGCGGGACGGACACCGCGTCACCTCACTCCTGATCAGCGGGCAGGGTAACGCGGACGTCGCCGAGGCCGCGGGCGATCAGGACCTCGCCGGTGACGGGGTGCCAGCCGCCGTCCCACCTTCGTTGGGCCCGGGGGTCGCAGGCGACCTCGACGCGCACGGTCTCGCCGGGCCGGACGTCGGCGGTGGCGAAGCCGATCAGCCGAACCGGCTCGCCGACCGGCCGCAGGTACACCTGCACGACTTCGCGCCCCGGCCGTGAACCGGTGTTCGTGATCTCCGCCGTGACCTCGCCCGCTCCGGTCCAGGACGCGGCGCCGTACTCCCACGTCGTGTAGCCGAGCCCGTGCCCGAACCAGAACAACGGATCCGTCGCACCCCGGTACCCGAAGGCGGTCCCCTCCGAGTAGACCAGCTCCCCGTCGACGGGCACCACCGGCAACGCGTCCGCGTCCGTCCGGGGGAACGTCGTCACCAGCCGCCCGGCCGGTTCGATCTCGCCCAGCAACGCCGCCGCCACCGCGTCCCCGGCCTCCTGCCCCGGCAACCCCGCCCACAGCACCGCGTCGACCTGCCCGAGCCACGGCATCAGCACCGGGGTCGCCGCGTTCACCACCACGACCGTGCTCCTGGCGGCCGCCGCCACCGCCGCGACCAGCGCGTCCTGCTCGCCCGGCAACGCCAGCGTCATCTTGTCGAAGCCCTCGGTCTCCTGCTCCTCGGTGAGCCCGACGACCACGACCGCCAAGTCCGCCTCGCGTGCGGCCCGCACGGCGGCACCGATGGCGTCGGCGGGAGCGCGCGGCACGGGCTGGGTGATCAGGCCGGCCAGCGCGACCGCCCCGCGCACGCGGGCCGTGATCCGGTCGCCGGGGGAGAGCAGCACCTCGGCCGTCCAGTGCGGCGGCTTGAGCAACGCCTCCTCGACGATCCCGTCGCCCCTGGCCAGCACTGCGGCGTGCCGGCGCCCGGCCACGTCGACCGTCCAGTCGCCGAACCCGCGCACGCCGATCAGCATCCGCGCCGGCTCGTCCAGCACGACCTCGCCGGACACCTCGATCGACGCCGCGCCCTGCGCCCAGCCCCCGTACGCGGCCAGTTCGGCGATCTCCATGTCCCGCGACGCCAGCACCTCGCCGTCCGCGTCGTAGGTCGTAGCGCGGATGTCCTTCAGCACGCCAGGAGCCGGTGCGGCGTACCGCTGCCGCACCTCCACACCGTCCACAACGGACACAGAGGACCCGAGGCGCGAGGTCAGGCCGTCCGCGATGCTGATCACGTGCGGTGGCCGCACGCCCGCCGAACCGCCGCCCTGCGCGACGGTCGCGACCGCGTGCCGTCCGATCAGCGTGACCGAGGACTCCTGCAACGGCAGCACACCGGAGTTCTTCAGCACGGTCATGCCCCCGGCCGCGAACCTCCGCAGCTGCTCGCGGCGCACCGGGCTGTCCGGCGCGGGCAGGTCAGAAGGCCACGACCGCACTGAGCCGAAGGCACCCGTCCGCGACGCCAGGAGCAGCAACCGGGACACGTGGTCGTCGATCACGGACTCGGCGACCTCACCGGCCTGAACGGCCGCGACCAGCTTGTCCTCCCACGGCCCGCCGGGACCGGGCATCGCGAGGTCGAGGCCGCCGTTCGCGCTCGCCGCCGTCGACTTCGTGGCGAACCAGTCGGACATCAGCAGGCCGTCGAACCCCCACTCGCCCTTCAGCACGCCCTCGACCAGGTCGGTGTGCTCGGTGGCGGGAACACCGTTGACGTTGTTGTACGCCGCCATGATCGCCCACGGCGCGGAGTCCGCGACCACGATCTCGAACGGCAGCAGGTAGACCTCGCGCAACGTCTTCTCGTCGAGCACCATGCTCGCCGTGCGCCGCTCGGTCTCGGACTCGTTGGCCACGTAGTGCTTCGGCGTCGCCGCGACGCCCTTGTCCTGCAGGCCCCGCACGTACGCGGCCGCGATCACGCCGGTGAGCAGCGGATCCTCGCTGTAGGCCTCGAACAGCCGCCCGCCCAGCGCGGTGCGGTGCAGGTTGATCGTCGGGCCGAGCACGACGTGGACCTGCTGCGCCGCCGCCTCGTCCGCCAGCACCTCGCCGACCTCGCGGGCCAGCGCGACGTCCCAGTGCTGGGCGAGCAGCGTCGCGTTCGGCAGCACGCACGCGATCGTGCCGCCGCGCAGCTCGGCGCCGCGGACACCGGTCGGGCCGTCGGAGAGCTTCAGCGACACCAGCCCGATCTCCGGCTCTGCGTGCAGCGCGAACAACGCCGACCCGGTCAGCAGCCGGACCTTCCGTGCCAGGTCAAGCCGTGCGACGGCCTTCTCGATGTCCATGCCTGCGAGCACACCAGAAGCACCGACTGAGTGGTCGGTCGGTATATCTTGCTGTGATCATTCGGTTATCGGGCGGTGATGTTCCGCCGCGCGGCACACCCGTGGCACGCCTTCAGTCATGTCCAAGGGGAGGGGAATCTGATGAAGATCGAGGTGCGGCTGCTCGGGCCGCTCGAAGTCCGCGGCCCGAACGGTCCCGTGCACTTCACGGGTGCGCGGCGGCGTGCCGTGTTCGCGTTGCTGGCGTTGCGGACCGGGCGGCTGGTGTCGCGGTCGGCGCTGGTCGACGGCCTGTGGGGCGAGGACGTGCCGCCGACGGCGACCAAGACGTTGCAGGGGCACGTCGCGAAGGTCCGCCGGGCGCTCGAACTGGCGGGCGCGGACGGCGTCGTGCTCACCCGCGAACCCGGTTACCTGCTCGACGTCACGCAGGTCGTCGTCGACGTCGAGGAGTTCGACGAGCACCTGCGGCACGGCAGGTACGCGGAGGCGTTGAGACTGCACAGGGGCGAGCCGCTCGCGGACTGCCCGGTCGAGGGCTGGGCCGGCGCGGAGCTCGTGCGGCTGCGGGAGGCGGTGGCGTTCGCGGAGGAGAACCACGCGGGCGCGCTGTGCCTGAGCGGCCGGTACGCGGAGGCGATCACGCAGCTCGAACGGCTCGTCGCGCTGTACCCGCTGCGGGAGTCGTTGTGGGAGCTGCTGATGGAGGCCCAGCACCGGGCGGGTCGCGCGGGTGACGCGCTGCGGACGTACCGGCGGGTGCGGGCGCTGCTGGTCGAGGAGTTCGGCATGGAACCCGGGATCGCGTTGCGCCGCAGGGAGGCCGCTGTGCTGGCGGGATAGCTGGCACGGCGGCCCGTGTCGGGGGATGCGGGCCGCCGTGCCGACGCCGTGGTCCGGTCTGGGGGACGAACCACGGCGTCTGCCTTCAACCGGGCGATGCCGCCCCCTCGGCGGCACCGATCGGCTCTAGAACGGGCTGTGCAGTTCCTTCGACTTGTACGTCTTGGTCGACGTGCGGGTGTCGAAGAGGCGGGCGCGGGCGTAGAGCTCGTCGCCGCCGTCCGAGTCCTCGTCCAGGGCGTTGTACGGGACCTGGATGTAGAACTGAGCGCTCAGCCCGTTGTCCGTCGCCCGCACCCAGGAGACCGGGATCCGGAACTCGGCGTTGTCGAACCAGTCGGCACCCATCGCCCACGCGTCGACGGGGTCACCGGGCTGGTCGATGATGTTCTGCGCGTCCGCGCGGGACATCCTGGCGTCGAGGCCGACGCTCACGTCGTAGGTGTCCGAACCCACCTTGGTGATCGTGAAGCAGATGGTGTGGTTCGTGCCCGTCGAGCACGTCTGCTTCGCCTCGGCCGCCCCCGCCGTGACGGTCATGATGCCGAGGGCCGCGAGACCCATCACGCCGAAACGCGTGAAGCGCCGCAGCACTCCCTGCTTGTCCATTGTTCTCCTCGTGCGGTGTGTGGCGCCCCACCGGCGCCCCCCGTGCACAAGAGACTGCTCGCCGCCGGTGGCGAGCCAACGGCCGTGCGGTGGTCAAGATCAGCCGGGCTTGTACGAGCAGCGGTAGCCCGTGGTCACCGTCTCGCGCAACGCGTCCGCTGTGGACTGCTCGGTCGCCGCGATGGTGTCGATGGCCCGCCGGATCGCTTTGCGCACAGCGGTTCTGGCGCGTTCGGCCGGGCCGGCGAAGTTCCTGCCGCGCCCGCCCATGCCGGTCTCGCGTTCGAGGTGGCTGAGCAACGCCTCCAGCTCGGCCTCGAGCCGCGGCGACGGGGTGTCGTCCAGCTGGGCCCGCAGATCGCGGATGCGGGTGAGATAAGCCGCGCGTGCCACGGGATCCAGCAACGGCTGGTTGCCGCTGTCCTGCCCGCCCACCAGTTCCAGCGCCGCGATCTCGGTGCCCGGATCGGCCACGAGCCGCGCGAGGTAGCGCATGCCGACGAGGTCCTCGACCCGCGTCTCCTTGCCGTGGTGGGACACCACCCACCACACGTTCTCCTTGCGGATCACCACCCGGTCGGAGAGCCCGTCGCGGTGCCGGGCCCACGCCTGCGCCCGCGCTGTCATGCCGATCGCGTTGGCGTCGTTGATCGCGACGTCGAACAACGCCTTCGCGCGCTCGCCCTTGACCGTCTGGGCGAGCGTGGCGCGGGCGTAGGCCGTCATGGGCAGGTTGCCGAGCCGGATGTTGGTGGTGACAGCGCGTTCCAGGTGTCCCGCGGCCTTCTCGGGCTCGCCGAACGTCGTCGCGGCGATGCCCAGCAGCAGTTCGGTCGACCCGAAGCAGACGATCGCGGTCGCCGGCACCACCGGCTGGTCGGCGAACGGCAGCAGCAGCTCGTAGGCCTCGCGCGCGATGCCGGCTTCCTGGAGCGCCGCGGCCACGTGCACCACGCAGAACATGCAGGTGATCCACGTGCTGGACAGCGGAACGGCCGCGAGTCCGTTGATGGTCAGCCGGTGCAACGCCGACCGCGCGCGATCCCGTTGTCCCGCTTCGAGTGCGAGCAGTGCCAGCGCGGCCTCGAAGCTGAACTCCAGGTCCGGCAACGTGGGGGAGTGCGTGACCTGCTCGGCCAGGTCGACGAGCTCGCCGCCGCGGCCCTGGAGCCAGCGGATCGCGAACAGGTGCGTGCTGTGGAACGTCTCGGCGTCCACGTCGCCCGCCGCCATCCCCAGCTGGGCGCAGGCCAGCGACTTCTGCTCGGCCTCCGCGAACCTGCCCGCGCGGATCGTGCGCATGACGTCCATGGCGGCGTGGAAGAACATCAGGCCGGGGTAGCCGGCGGCTCTGCGAGCGAGCTCCGCCTGCGAGCGTTCGGCGTGCGGGTCGCCCAGGGTGAACAGGTCCATCGTGCGGCGGCACAACCCGCTCAACGCCAGCAGGTCGAGGCCCGCGGCGGAGGCGACGGTGATCAGCTCGTCGGCGAGCTCGCGGCGGTGGGCGTTGTGCGGCGGGGACCACAGGGCGTGATGTGTCAACGACAACGCTTCGGCAAGGGTCAACCGGTCACCGGTGGATCTGGCCTGTTCCAACGCTGTC
Organism: Lentzea sp. CA-135723; assembly: GCF_050936595.1. Classification (NCBI taxonomy): domain Bacteria; kingdom Bacillati; phylum Actinomycetota; class Actinomycetes; order Pseudonocardiales; family Pseudonocardiaceae; genus Lentzea; species Lentzea sp. CA-135723. Next base: position 1,808,280 of record NZ_JBNJMK010000002.1, read on the forward strand.
AGGACGCTCTCGGTCTCGCGCCGGTCGTAGGCGTGCTCGGCGGTGAGCCTGGTGCTCAGGCGGGTGCGCAGAGGCTCGGAGGGGCCGCGGTCCAGGGCTTCGCGGAGGCGGGCGATGGCGAGGGCGCGGTCGGCTCTGGCGCGGAACTTGTTGACCCACATGCCCGGCAGGCCCAGCGCGGCTTCGGGGTCGCCGTCGCGGGCGGCCTGGTCGAGGAGGTCGCGGGCCTCGGTGACGCGGCCTTCGGCGAGGGCTGCGTGGGCCTGGTCGACCAGACGGACCGTGGACGTGACAACGATGACGACGGGCAGCCGGTGCACCCGCTCCGCCACCGCCTTCAGCAGCCGCACCGCGTCCTCGCCCGCCAGGTCGAGGTCGTCCACCAGCACCAGCGCGGGCCTGGCCGCCAGCACGTCGGCGACCTTCCGCGCACACACCTCCGGCTCGGCGTCCAGCACCGCGGCGTCGCCACCCAGCCCGGCGAGGACCGCGTGCCACGGCCAGTACGGCGGCGCGTCCGCCCGGCACGTCGTCCACACGACGGCGAACCCGCGCGCCTGCGCCCGTTCCACGGCCTGGAGCAGGTCCTGCGTCCGTTCCGGGCCGGGCGGCGCGGTCACCGCGACGAGCTGCCCAGACCCCAGTTTCGCCTGTTCGAACGCCGACTCCGGCAACCGCACAGCTTCACCCTCGAATGCACTTTCTCAGCCAGGACCGGGGAAACCTAGCGGAGGACGGCGACCGGCACGTACGCGGTCAACACGCATTTAAGGGTGGAGCGACGCGAACAGCGGATCGGTGTGCTCCGTGACGCGGGCGTGGTCGGCGGCGATCCGCGCGTACGTCCCGGCGGCCGCGGACGGCGTGAAGACGTCCGCCGTGGTGACCATCGCCTTGACCGCGCTGTCCCAGTCCGGGTGCACGCCGCTGCCGACGGCCGCGCAGATCGCGGCGCCCAGACCCGCGGCGTCGCTCATCCGCGTGCGCCGCACCGGCCGGGCGAAGACGTCGGCGAAGATCTGCATCATCAGGTCGGAGCGGGAGCCACCGCCGGAGACGATCAGCTCGGGGAACTCGCGGTCCAGCGCCTGCGCCATCGCGTCGCCGTGCCGCCGCATGGTCAGCGCGATGCCCTCCAGGATCGAGCGGTAGACGTGGAAGCGGCCCTGGGTGCCGTCGAACCCGAGCAGTGCGCCGCGCCGGTACGGGTGGTCGCCGGGGGCGAGCCAGTCGAGCACGGTCAGCAGGCCGCCGCAGCCCGGTTCGACGGCCGCGGCACCGGCCTCCAGCTCGCCCAGGTCGGCGTCGACGAGCTGGCGGTACCAGCTGACGGTCCACATGCCGCGCCGGATGCCGTTGCTCTCGTACAGGTACTTCCCCGGTACAGAGCCGAAGTTCGCCCAAAAGCGACCGGTCGGGTCCACCACGTGCTCGGAACCCGTGGTCATCGAGGCGATGTAGGTGCCGAGCGACACCAGCAGCTCGTCCGCGAGGCCGCTGCCGAGCGCCTCGACGGCCTTGTCGTTCGAGGTCGCGAACACCGGCAGGCCCTCAGGCAGGCCGGTCGCCGTCGAAGCCTCGGCTGTCACGTGCCCGAGCAACGCGCCGGGGTCGACCAGCTCGAACAGCTGCTCGCGGCGCATGCCCGTCGTTGCGTAGCCGGGGGAGGAGTCCGGCCAGCGCCATGTCTCGTGGTCGATCGGCCACATGCCCTCGTAGTTGCCGGCCGTGTCGCGGCGCTCGCCGGTCAGCCGCAGCGTCACGTACCCCGACGACGGCGAGACGAGCCGGATCGCCTCGCCGTGCTCCTGGGGCTGGGCCAGCCGGTCGTCCATCCAGCTCAGCAACGGCTCGGTGAGGCGGCCGTCCGCGTCCATCAGCGCGCGGCAGAACCGGATCGTGCACAGGCCGACGCCCGCGATCTCGCCAGGAGCGCCGGTGAACCGCTGCATCGCCTCGGTGCAGGCCTCGGCGATCGAGTCCCACACGTCGTCGTCCGGGTGCACGACCCGGCCCGGCCGCGGGTGCACGTACGGGCGCAACGGGCGCTGCGCCGACGCGTGCACGCGGCCGAACTCGTCGACGATCGACACCTTCGTGCTCTGCGAGCCGTTGTCGATCGCGATCAGGTAGCTCATGACACCGGGAAGATCGTGCCGGCGTTCATGATCCCGTTCGGGTCGAAGCCGCGCTTGAGGACCTCGAGCATGCCGTACGCGCTGCCGTGCTCGTCGCGCGTCCACGGCGTGCGGTACTTGCCGATGCCGTGGTGGTGCACCATCGAGCCGCCGAGCCGCAGCGACTCCTCGACGATGATCGCGTTGAGCGGGATGTGGTACTCGGTGATCTCCTGCTCGGGTTCGCAGGTGATGTCGTAGTCGTAGACGAAGTACAGGTTCGTGCCGGTCTGGTAGCTGTGCGACGAGTGCGCGCCCAGCATTGTGAGATCGGCGAAGCGCGGGAACTCCGCGCGCACCCGGTTCATGATCGCCTCGTACAGCGGCGTCACGTTCGACCAGTCGACCGAGACCTCGGTGGTGTAGCCGAGGTGCCGGGTCTCCAGCATCGCGCGCTTCTCGGCGTCGATCTTGTCCTGGCCCCAGTTGAGGTTGTCGAACCACTTGACGATCAGCTCGGGGTCGACGGCCTCGGTGCCCGCGAACGTCTTCTCGATCGCCTCGGCCGTGGCCCGCGCGATGCCCTCGGGGCCCTCCGCGACGAGCACGACGACGTTCTTGTTCTGCGAGAAGTGGCTGAAGTGCTGGTTCGCGTCCTCGGGGGAGTAGACGCGGCACACGGACGGCCGGTAGCCGTCGGTGATCAGCGTGCGCAGCCGCTCGACCGCGTCACCGAAGTCGTCGGTGAGGAAGCCGAAGTAGTGGTTGTGCTCCGGCTGGTACTTGAACAGCTTGACGGTGACCTCCGTGATCACGCAGAGGGCGCCCTCGTTGCCGATCACGACGTGCCGGATGTCCGGCCCCGCCGCGCGCCGCGGCACGTTCTTGATCCGGCTGACCGTGCCGTCCGGGAACACCGCCTCCAGCCCGACGACCATGTCCTCGATCCCGCCGTACAGCGTGGAGAACTGGCCGATCGACCTGGTCGCGACGAGCCCGCCCATCTGCGCGAGCGGCTTGGACTGCGGCGAGTGACCGGTGGTCAGGCCGCGTTCGCGCAGCGCGTCCTCCAGGTGCTGCAGCGGAACGCCGCACTGCGCGGTCACCATCATGTTGACCGGGTCGATCCGCACGATCGAGTCCATTGTGGAGCCGTCGAGCACGATGGTGTCCTCCACCAGCGTCTCCAGCCCGCCCTCGGTCGCGGTGCGGCCGGTGCGCGGGACGACGTTGATCCGGTGCTCGTTCGCGAACGCCAGGACCTCGCTGACCTCCTCGGTGCTGCCCGGCGTGACGATCGCGGCCGGGATCGGGCCGGTGAAGATGCCGTGCACCGAGGTGTACTTGCGGAACCTGTCGACGCTGGCGTCGCGCAGGTCCTGCTCGTCGGTGGAGACCTTCGCGGCGCCGAGGAGGTCGGTGAGGCCCGCGACGATCTGCTCGCGGGTCAGGTCGGAGGCGGAGGGGACGGAGGGCGGCGGTGCAGGAAACATGGCTCTGCCTTTGAAGAGGGAGTCAGCGAACGAGATAGCCGCCGTCGACCACGAGCGTGTGGCCGTTGACGTAGTCGGAGGCGCGGCAGGCGAGGAACACCAGTGCGCCCATCAGGTCGCTCGGGTCGCCCCAGCGGCCGGCCGGGATGTGGTCGATCACGCGCTGGTTGGTCTCGGGGTCCGACCGGGTCGCTTCGGTGATCTTCGTGGCGAAGTAGCCCGGTGCCAGCGCGTTGACCTGGATGTTGTGCTGCGCCAGCTCGTCGCAGTACGCCTTGGTGAAGCCGGCGATGCCGTGCTTCGTCGCGGCGTAGGCGGGGGACTGCCGACCGCCGAGGAACGTGAACAGCGAGGCAATGTTGATGATCTTGCCGGAGCGTTGCGGGATCATGTACCTGGTCGCCTCGTGCGCCAGCTCGAAGGCCGCCGTGAGGTTCACCGCGATCATCGCGTCCCACTTGTCGCGCCCGAAGTTCTCGACGTCGTCCAGCAGGCTGATGCCGGCCGAGTTGACCACGATGTCGACGGACCCGAACTGCTCGAAGCAGGTGTCCACAACGGACGCGCACGCGCCGGGCTTCGTGATGTCCGCGGTCATCGACGAGAACCGCTGGCCCTGCGCCTCCACGAGCTTCTGCGTCTCGCCGTCGTCGTCCACGAGGCTCGGCACGAACACGTCGGCCCCTGCGGCGGCCAGGCCGAGCGCGAACGCCTGGCCCAGCCCCGTGTTGCCGCCGGTGACGATCGCGTTCTTGCCTTTCAGCGAGAACAGGTCCAACCCGAAGTCCATCAGATGCTCCCAAACGGGTCGGACACTGCGACATAAGTGGTTTCGAGGTACTCCTCGATGCCCTCGGCGCCGCCTTCGCGGCCGATGCCCGAGTGCTTGACGCCGCCGAACGGCGCGGCGGGGTTCGACACGATGCCGGTGTTGAGGCCGAGCATGCCGGTTTCGAGGGACTCCGCGAGCCGCAGACCCCGGTTGAGGTCACGGGTGTAGGCGAAGCACACCAGCCCGTACTCGGTGGAGTTCGCGATCCGGACCGCTTCTTCCTCGGTCTCGAACGTGACGACCGGCGCGACCGGGCCGAAGATCTCTTCGGAAAGCATCCGCGCGTCGGCAGGAACGCCCGACAGCACGGTCGCCTCGAAGAAGAAGCCCTTGCCCTCCAACGCCGCTCCGCCCAGCGCGAGCTCGGCGCCGCGGTCCAGCGCGTCCTCGACCAGGCCGGTGACCTTCGCGCGGGTCTTCGCGTCGATCAGCGGCCCGAGCGGGTACTCCTTCATGCGCGCCGCCAGCTTCGCCGTGAACTCCGCCGCGACCGACGAGTGCACCAGGAACCGGTTGGCCGCCACGCACGCCTCGCCGCCGTTGCGCAGCTTGGCGAGCACGGCGCCGTCCGCAGCCGCATCGATGTCGGCGTCCTCGAACACCAGGAACGGCGCGTTGCCGCCCAGTTCCATGGACACCCGCAGCACCTGGTCGGCGGACTGCTCGATCAGCTTCTTGCCGACCGCGGTCGAGCCGGTGAACGACAGCTTGCGCAGCCGCGGGTCCCGCAGCAGCGGCCCGGTGACGGCACCCGGATCGGTCGTCGTGATCACGTTCAGCACGCCCGCCGGCAGTCCGGCCTCGGTCAGCACGTCGGCGAACAGCAACGCGGTCAGCGGCGTGAGCTCGGCGGGCTTGAGCACCATCGTGCAGCCCGCCGCGATCGCCGGGGCGATCTTGCGCGTGGCCATCGCCAGCGGGAAGTTCCACGGCGTCACGAACAGGCACGGCCCGACCGGCCGCTTCACCGTCACGAGCCTGTTCCTGCCGTCCGGCGCGGTGGTGAACCGGCCGGAGATGCGCGGCGCCTCCTCGGAGAACCACCGCAGGAACTCGGCCCCGTAGGCGACCTCGGCCCGTGACTCGGCGAGGGGCTTGCCCATCTCCTTCGTGATCAGCTGCGCGAACTCCTCGGTCCGCGCGGTGACCAGCTCGAACGCCTTGCGCAGGATCTCTGCCCTCACCCGCGGAGCGGTCCTGCCCCACGCGGCCTGGGCGGCGACGGCGGCGTCCAGGGCCTTCGCGCCGTCCTGGGGAGTGGCCTCGGCGACCTGCGCGAGAACCTCCTCAGTGGACGGATCGAGCACCTCGAACGTGCGGCCGTCACTCGCGTCGAGCCACTTGCCGTCGATGTACAACTTGGTGAACATGGCTTGTCCCCTCACAGCCTCAGGTCGACCCCGATGAGGTCCTCGTAGAGCTTCACCGGGGTCATCTCGCCTGCCTTGTCGCCGTAGGAGGCGCGGGCACGGCGGAAGATCTGCTCGACCAGCGCGGACAGCTCGGCCGGCACGCCGACGGACGCGGCGAGGTCGGTCGACAGGCCGAGGTCCTTGCAGGCCAGCGCGATCGCGAAACCCTCGTCGTAGTCGCCGTGGTCCAGAATGGACAACACGTCGTTCTCGACGAAGTTGCTCTGGGCAGGGCTGTTGACGAGCGCGTTGCGCAGCACACCCAGCTCGACTCCCGCCTTCACCCCGATGGCCAGCACCTCGGCCGTCGCGACCAGGTGCGAGAACCACAGTTGGTTCAGCATCAGCTTCACGGTGTAGCCCGCGCCGTGACCGCCGACGTGCAGGATGCGTTCCCGGTCGCCCATGGCCTCAAACACCGGGAGCAGGCGGTTCACGTCATCGTGGTCGCCGCCGACGAAGATCTGCAACGTGCCGTTGGCCGCGCCGACGGACATGCCGCTCACCGGCGCGTCCAGCACGTGCAGGCCGGGGTTGCGCTTGCGCACCTCGTCCGCGACCTCGGGGACCGAAGTGGACATGTCGATCCACGTGCCGCTCGGCACCATGCCGGCGAGCACACCGGCCTGGCCGTTCAGCACCTCGTGCACGTGCTTGGGGGTGGGCAGCATGGTGATCACCAGGTCGCTGTCGGCGGCGACCTCGGCGGGGGTGTCGGCCCAGCGCGCCCCGCCGTCGATCAGCTCGTCGGCGGCCTCGCGCCGGACGTCGTTGACCACCAGGGAGAAGCCGGCCTTCTGGAGGTTCCTGGTCATGCCGGAACCCATGCTGCCGAGGCCGATGAAGCCGACGGTGGGAGTGCTCACGCTCTCTCCTCGGATGGCGTGTAGAAGGGGTTGCTCGGGGTGTTCCGCGCGGCGAGGACGTCCGAAGTGGACGGCAGGTCCTTGGCGCCGTTGGCCAGCGCGGTGCGCGTGGCCTCGCGGTTGTTGCGGTACACGGTGTCCGCGTCGTCGGCGCCGGGATTGACCCAGACCGCCGCGATCAGCACGTGCGTGGACATGTCCGGCTCGGGGATGCTGCCGTCGGCCACCGCGTCGGCGACCCCGGCAGCCACTCCCGCCTGGGCGGGACCCCAGATCAGCAGGCCGTGGTCGTCGTTCGCGGGGGCGGCCTTGGTGACGAACAACGTCATCGGCTTGACCGGCAGCGACGGCCGCAGCACCGCGACGAACGGGACGTGCCCCGCGGACGGGGTGGCGAGGGCGGTGGCCCACGCCGTGCCGGCCGGTCCGTCGCGGTGGCCGAGCACGGTGTTGATGTGGGCGGCGTTGACGCCGTCGCCGACGAAGCTCTCTCCGATCTGCATGGTCAGATCAGCCCCTGCGCGGTCAGCCACTCCTGCGCGACCTCGTCCGGCTCGTCACCGTCGACGTCGACCTTGGCGTTGAGCTTCTGCATCTCTTCCGTGGTCAGCTTGTCCGCCATCGGCTTGAGCACGTCCGCGATCTTCGGGTGGCTCTTCAGCACGTCCGCCTGCAGCGTGAAGCCGCCCTGGTAGATCGGGAAGAACGCCTTGTCGTCCTGCAGCACGGTGAGGCCCAGCGCGGCGATGCGGCCGTCGGTCGCGAACACCTCGCCGAAGTTGCAGTCCTTGCCGTCCTTGGTGGCGGTGTAGATGACGCCGGTGTCGAGCAGCTTCACGTTGTCCTTGGCCGCGTCGAACGCGTACTCCTTCGAGACGCCGGGCCAGCCGTCGTCACGGGTGGAGAACTCGCTCTCGATGCAGAACGTCCGCTCGTTCGCGGGCAGCTTGGCGATGTCGCTCATCTTGGAGACGTTGAGCTCCTTCGCCTTCTCGTTGCGGATCGCGAAGGTGTAGGTGTTGTTGAACGGCGCCGGCGCGACCCAGGCGATGTTCTTGGCCTCGTCGGCCTTCTTGACCGCGTCGAACTGCTCGGACTCGGTCTTGATCGGCTGCGTCTGCTTGTTGTAGGTGATCCAGGACGTGCCGGTGTACTCCCAGTAACCCACGAACTGCTTGTTCTCCAGCGCCTGCCGCACGTTCGCCGAGCCCACCAGCTTGGTGTTGGCCTCCAGCGTCGCGCCGTGGGCGTTGAGCAGCTTGGTGGTCAGGTGCGCGAGGATGTACTGCTCGGCGAAGTCCTTGGACCCGATCTGGCCGGACAGGCCCGCGAGGTCGCTGCCCTTCGACTCGGTGGTCGCGTCGGGGGAGCTAGAACAGGCGGCCAGCCCGAGGGCCAGCACGCCGATGAGGGCGCGCTTGTACATGGAAGGTCCTTTGTGGCGTTCGGCGGAGGTGGGTTACAGACCGCGGGGGCGGACGAGGTCCTCGACGAGACCGGCGGCCCAGTCGATGAGGACGGCGATCGAGGCGACGAGCACGGCGCCGACGACGATCACGGGGTAGCGCTGGAGCTTCAGGCCGTTGACGATCATGTCGCCGAGACCGCCTGCGTTGATGAACGTCGCGATGGTCGCGACACCGACGGAGAACACGAGAGCGGTCCGCAGTCCGGCCAGGATCACCGGCGAGGCCAGCGGGAGCTCGATGCGCCAGAGGACCTGGCGCGGTGTCATGCCCATGCCCCTGGCGGCCTCGCGGGTGGCGTGGTCGACCTGTTCGAGGCCGGTCAGGGTGTTGCGCAGCACGGGCAGGAAGCAGTAGGCGACGAGCGAGATCAGGGCGGTGTAGAAGCCCGTCTGCCACACGATCGCCAGCAGGATCACCACACCGACCGCGGGCGTCGCCTGGCCGATGTTGCCGAGGCCGATGACGAACGCGCGCACCGCCTTGGACTTCACCCGGTAGGCGGCGATGCCCGCGGGGATGGCCAGGAGAGCGACGAGGGCGGAGGAGACCACGGTGAGGACGAGGTGTTCCCAGGTGCGGTCGATCAGGTAGCCGGAGTTGAGGGTGCGCTGCTCGATGGAGTCGAGGGTGAGGGTGCTGAGCCAGAGGAACAGCACCGCGAGCACGACCACGACCGCCAGCGGAGTGCCGAACCGGCGGAGGGAGAGTCGAGGCGCGGCCGGGGGATTCGAGCTCGTGGAGGGACGGCGGGTGACCTCGGGCTGGGCGGTCATGACGCCTCCACCGGTTGCCGGGCCTTGCCCAGCGCGGCCGAGATCTTCGCGTGCGTCAGCGATCCACCGCCACCGGACACGTTCACCCTGTCCGCGCCCGTCACCATCAGCAGGTCCAGCGCGTCCCGCAACGACGCGTCCGCGTCCACCGCCGGCGCCGACGCGTCCGGCGCGTCCAGCTCCACGTCGCTGATCGGGATCAACGCCAGGCGCATCAGGCCCGCGCCGTGCCCGATGAAGCTCGACACGTAGTCGTTGGCGGGGTTGGCGAGGATGTTCGCGGGCGTGTCGAACTGCTCGATCTGGCTGCGTTCGCTCAGCACCGCGATCCGGTCGCCGAGCCGGATGGCCTCGTCGAAGTCGTGCGTGACGAAGATGATCGTCTTGCCGATGTCGGCCTGCAGCTTGAGGAACTCGGCCTGCAGCTTCTGCCGGGTGATCGGGTCGGTGGCGCCGAACGGCTCGTCCATCAGCATCACGGGCGGGTCGGCGGCCAGTGCCCGGGCGACGCCCACTCGTTGCTGCTGGCCGCCCGAGAGCTGCTTGGGGTAGCGGTGCGCGAACACGGCGGGGTCGAGCTGGACGGTGCGCAGCAGCTCGTCGACGCGCGAGGCGGTCTTGTCCTTCGACCAGCCGAGGAGCTTCGGGACGGTGGCGATGTTCTCCGCGATCGTCATGTGCGGGAACAGGCCGATCTGCTGGATGACGTAGCCGATGTGCCGGCGGAGTTCGTTGGGGTCCAGCGAGAGCACGTCCTGGCCGTCGATCGTGATGGACCCGCTGGACGGCTCGATGATGCGGTTGATCATCTTCATCGTCGTGGTCTTGCCGCAGCCGGACGGCCCGACGAACATGACGAGCTCGCCCGGATGCACGCTCAGCGAGAAGTCCTCGACCGCTGCTTGCTGCTGGCCCGCGTACCGCTTGGTGACGTGGCTCAGCTCGATGCCGACTCCAGGCTCAGACACGGAGACCCCTCGAGGTGCTGTAGCGGGCGATGAGGACGAAGGCGCCGTCGATCAGCAGGGCCAGCAGCACGACGCAGACCGTGCCGGTGAGCGCGAAGTTGAGCGCGTTGACCGAACCGAGCGAGGACAGGCCCTTGAAGATGTAGAAGCCGAGACCGGGACCCGCGACGTACGCCGCGATCGCCGCGATGCCGACGGTGAGCTGCGCCGCGACCCGGATGCCGGTCACGATGACCGGCCACGCGAGCGGCAGCTGGATGCTGAGCAGGGTCTTCACCGGCGTCATGCCCATGCCGCGGGCCGACTCCACCAGGTGGGCGGGCACCTCCCGCAGGCCGACCACCGTGTTCCGCACGATCGGCAGCAGCGAGTAGAAGACCAGCGACACCACCGTCGGCGCCCACCCGAGCCCGAGCACGGGGCTGAGCAGCGCGAGCAGTGCCAGCGACGGAATGGTGATCGCGATACCGGCGGCGGTGAGCGCGATCGAGCGCGGAACGTTCTTGTCCCACACCAGCAATCCGATCAGAACGCCGAGCACGGTGGCGATGGCGAGGCTCAGAGCCACCACGGCGAGGTGTTGCAGCGTCAGCGTCACGAGATCTTCCCAGCGGCGGGCCAGGAAGTCGTCGAGCTTTCCCATCTCAGGGGGCCTCCTTTCGGCGACGGTGCCGATGGCCGGGAACGGTAGGTTTCGTGTGGTCTTATGCACAACAGGTGTTGGCAATATGGCAACGCCCCTCGTAAAGTGCCCCGCCATGCAGGGATCACGACGCAACTCGGCAGGCCTGGCACGCGACATCGAGGTGCTGGAGGTGCTCGGCCGGCCTGAAGCGGTTCAGTCGGGAGGCCTCGGTGTCGTGCGCATCGCCGCGCTCGTCGGCCGCGACAAGACCGTCGTCTCGCGCACGCTCGCGACCCTCGCCGAGAGCGGCCTCGTCGACCGCGATCCGGACTCGCAGGCTTACCGGCTGGGCTCTCGGTTGTTCGCCCTCGCTGCCCGCACCGCCGAGGGCGCGCTGGCGTGGAACGCCCGGGCCCCTCTCAAGCACCTCGCTCACGTGACCCGCGAGACCGCGCACCTCTGCGTGCTGCGCGGCGGGAACGTGCTGACGCTGCTGAGCGAGCTGAGCCCGAACCGCTTCCACACCACCGGCTGGGAGGGTGTGACGACGGCGGCCTGGCGCACCCCGTCCGGGCGTGCGCTGCTGAGCGACTGGGACGAGGGTTCGTTGGAGGTCTGGTACGCCGAGCACGGCCACGACGAGGGCGTGCTGGAGGCGGGGGAGCGGGCCGACTCGACGTTCGCCGTCCTCGCCCAGCCCTCGCCGCGGCCCAACTCCATCACGGACCTGGACTCGCTGGTCGGCGAGCTGCGGCGGGTGCGCGAACGCGGTTACGCCACGTCGGACGAGGAGCTGGAACGGGGTGTGGTCGCGGCCTCGGCGCCGGTGTACGACTTCACGTCACGGGTGGTGGCGGCGCTGAACGTGTCGGCGCCCAAGGAACGGATCGGGGCGCAGCTCGACAAGCTGGGCCGGATCGTGGCGGGTGCGGCGCGCGATCTGTCCGCCGCGCTGGGGCATCAGGTGTGACGCGGGAACATCGCGTACGACAGGTCGTCCGTCAGCGGCGTGGAGAGATGGCCCTCGCCCGTGGTGTCCTCAAAGGACAGGAGTGAGCCGGGGCCGAACTCACGCCGTTCACCGCTCGAGACGGTGACCGCGGCACGCCCGGTGAGCACGACCAGCCACTGTTCCCTTGGCGCCACGTGCAGTTCCCACTCCGGGGTGCCGCCGTCGGGCTGCTCGACGACCAGCATCCGGGACGCCGGGAACGGGCCGGACACCAGCAGTGGAGGCACGCCCTCGACCGTGACCGCCGGCGTGCCCCGCACCTCGACGTCCTCGAAGGCCGACCCGCCGTTCTCGTCCGCGAAGATCCGCACGTACCTCATGATCGCGAGGCTACTCGCGGTCCTCCAGGTAGCGCCCGTGGTCGGCCTGGCGTTGCGCGTCGGCCGCGTGGAACCGCTCCGCCGTCCTGACGGCGTCCGCGTGCAGCAGGTCGAGCTGCCGCACCAGTTCCGTGCCGGAGCCCTTCGCCGCCGCGTACCACCACGGCAGGTTCAGGTAGCTCTGCACGGACAACGGCAGATCGGTGCCGACGAGCCGGGTCACGGCGTGCAACGCGTCGGGGTCGGCCCGCAGCTCGCGGGGCCGGTCCAGCATGCCGCGCAGCACCTCGGCGATCTCCCCGATCCTCGGTTTCGCCTCGTCCGGCACGCGCAGGCCGTGCACGCGCAGGACCAGCGCGTCCAGCTCCGACCGCAGCGCCCCTGCCTCCTCGACCGGATCGGTCACCAGCGTGACGCGCTCGGGCGGGGCGACGAGCGCGCCGACGCAGTACAGGCCGATCACCACGAGCACCCAGTAGGAGCCCGCCAGGCCGGCGAAGTGCAGCAGCAGGCCGGCCAGGCCGAGCGCGCAGCCGGCGAGGTTCTTCCAGGAGGCGAGATATCTACTGATAGCCACGGATCTCCTTGAAGGCGGCGGAGAGCGAGCGGCTGCGGGCGTCGAACACCTTGCCACCGCTGATCTTCGCCACCTGCTCCATCTCGGTCGTGGCGCTCTCGCCGAACAGCACCGGGAAGATCGGGATGCCCTTGAGGTTCGCCGGCAGGCCGTCGTGGAACCGGGAGAACTCGTTCACGTCCTCGCTGCCGGTGTTCTCGCCGTCGGTCATCAGCACGATCGACGTGAACCGGTCGGGGTCGGCGTCGATCTGCTGCCGCAGCACGTCGTAGCCGCCCCGCAGGCTGCTGTAGATCGCCGTGCCGCCCGAGGCCTCCAGCGACGTCGCCGTGGACCGGATCTGGTCGAGGACCTGTTGAGGGTTGTCCTGCGGCACCTCGTACTTCATCGCCGGCTTGGCGCTGCTGCTGAACGGCAGCAACGTCACCTGCTCGCGGCCGTGGAACCGGCTGAACTTGCCGGCGAGCGACGAGTCGGCACCGGTGAGGCCGGTCAGGGCCTGGCGCAGGCCGTCGATGCGGTCGCCCTGCATCGAGCCGGACGTGTCCAGCACGTAGAGCGTGCGCGACGGGCGGCGCAGCTGGTCGAAGTACGTGGTGATCAGACCGTCCACAGCGGACTGACTGCCGGGGAAGGGCAGTTCCACCAGGTCCTTCACCGTGAACTTGCCGTCCAGCGGCACCTGCGGCACCCCGGGACGGCGGTGCGTGGTCTCCATGATCTTGCGCTGGGCGTCCGGGCTCTTCAGGTAGTCCGAGAGCTTCTGGTGCGCGTCACGGGCCTCCGAGGACGCCGACGTCAGCAACGTCAGCGGGTAGTCGGCGGTCACCACGCCGTCGTTCGGGTAGATCAACGTCAGCGGCTGCGGCAGCGACAGCAGCACCGACTCGTAGTTGATCAGACCGTCCACTTTGGCCCCGGGATCCTGACCGCCGGCGCGCCGCACGTACGCCTCGGAGAGCCACCCGGACGACCCGGCCGACAGCGTCTGGGCCGAGAAGAACTGCTTGAGCTGCGGCGCCACCGCGTCGATCCTGGCGGCGTCCAGCGCAGAACCCGAGCCGGACAACGCCGCCGCCACGCCCACCAGCGCGGAGAAGCCGGAGTTGGACGCGGACGGGTCCGTCATGCCGTAGGTGAACTTCTGCGCTCCCGCGGCCGCCGCGATGTCGGCCCAGCCGACCCGCTTGCCGTCCCAGCCGAGCTCGGTGACCTTCGCGGCGGGCAGGCCCAGCACGACGGGGGAGGACATCACCTTGGTCGGCGTGCCGAGGCGCTTCTGGGCGTCCGGCACGAGCTCCAGGTAGCGGTTCGAGGAGAACCAGACGGCGTCGAAGCCCTTCTCGGCCTCGCCGCTCGCGACCTTCTCGGCGCCCTCGATGGTGCCGCTGAAGCTGAACTTCACGCTGACGCCGGTCGCCTTCGCGGCCTCCTCGAGGACCGGCTGGAGGTCGGCCAGCTCGCTGCCGGCGAGCACGCGCAGCACACCCGGCGAGGCCTCGCCGACGGGCTGGGCCGGGTCGCCGGAGTCGGAACACCCCGCCAGCAGGGCCACGATGCCCAGGACGGGGAGGAAGCGGCGGATCATGCTGTCTCCTCTGCGCCGCGCACGCGGCTCAGGTGGTCGTGGGCGCGCCGGATCTCGGCGTCCAGCGCGGACACCGTCGTGGACATCGAGTCGGCGGCGCGGGCCTTGAACGTGTCGATCGCGTCGATCGCCGCGTAGATCTGGTCGAACGACGTCCGCACGGCCTCGATGCCGACCGCCGGGGTCGAGGCGATGCGCTGGACGTCCTGCCCCTGCAACGACATCAGCGCCGCGTTCGACTGGAGCAACGAGTCGGTGAGCCCGCGCACGGCGTCCACCTGGTCGATCACCTCGCGCTGCCCGGCCAGCGCCGCCGCGACCGCGACCCCGATCCGCAACGCCGTGACGGTCGTGCTGACCGCCCGTTCGATGCCCTTGATCAGCTCGTCGTTGTTGCGGCGCACCACGTCCAGCGCCAGGTACCCCTGCGCGCACACCGCGAGCTGGGTCAGCAGGTCCTGGTGGCGCTGCCGCAGTCCGAAGAGGACGTCCGCGCGCAACGCCTGCGCCCGCGCGGGTTCGGCCAGGTCGAAGATCGCGACCTGCCGTTCGACGGCCTCGTCCATCTCCCCGGCCAGCGCCGCGTCGGCGGACAGCTTGGTCATCAGGTCCCACAACCGCTGCCGCTCGCCTTTGATGGCCGCGTTGTCCCGCTTCAGCGCGTCCTGACCGGACCGCAGCTTCAGCACGATCCGGTTGATCGGCTCGTCCGCCGCCCGCAACCGCGCCAGCACGCCCCGCGCCGCGTTGCCGCCGGGGAGGAACCCGAGGATCTTGCGGCCGGTCAGCTTGCTCAGGTCCTGCGGGTCGAGCTCGCGCACCGACCGGCGCAGGTCGGTCAGGCTGGTCGACACCTGCGCGCCGTGCGGGGACGACACGGACGCGAGTGTGCGGTCGAGCATCCGGCCCGCGATCTGCGCCGCGAGCCGCATCTCCGCCTCGCCGAGCACCAGCGCCTCGTCCACGATCCGGCTGAAGTCGGGCGACTGAGGGTCGACGGCTCCGAGCGCCGCGATGAACCCCTCGGCCTGGGACGACAGCTCGACGCGGGCCTCGTCGCCGACGGGGATCAGCCCGGCGGCGCGGTCGACGGGCACGGGCTCGACGGGATCCGGTGGGGTGAGCACGAAGTCCGTCATGTCAGTACTGCTTCGCGATCGCTTCGAGCATCCGCTCCAGCGTCTCGTGCGCGGGCGGTTCGACCACGTCCACGATCGTCTGCGGCACGGTCAGGTTCTTCTCCTTGACGATGTCGTTGAAGTACTTGGGATCCGCGGTCCGGAAGCCGAACGTCGCGGCGAGCTTGCCGAGCTCGGGATCGGACTGCAGCAGCTGCCCGACGCGGTCACCGGCCTCGCGCAACGGCACGAGCGTGTGCTTCGACAGCACCGTCGGCGCCGGGTAGAGCAGCTTCATGTCCGGCCGCACGGACGAGTCGCCGCGCACCACCCGGTCCACGAACTGCGCCTCGTACGCGAGCACCAGCGGCGTCTTGCCCATCCCGGCGGACAGGTAGTCCTCGAACGGGCCTTCGGTGCTGCTCTGCGTGTACCCCTGGTCCAGGAACAGCTTCGTCACCGCCGGCAGCACGCGAGCCTCGGCGTCGGGCGAGCTGACGACCCCGCCGTTCGCGACGAACGACGTGATCGCGAGGTACATCGCGGCCGAGTTCGAGTCGCGCGGGTCGGTCGTCGTGACGAGCAGGTTCTTGCGCGCCGGGTAGGAGCTGTTGCCCGGCAACTGGTCCCAGCGCGTGCCCTTGGCCGCGAGGTCCAGATAGGCCTGCACGTCGAACGTCTGGTAGCCCGGACCCGACTTCACCACGCCGGCCTGCGTGAGCAGGTCGATGATCGGGTCGAACGAGGCGATGACCATCGGCGACGAGAAAGGCGCGTACGTCCGCGCCGCCTTGCGGTCGCGCTGGATCTTCTCCGCCGCGGGCGCGCTGGACGGGAACGCGAAGTCGTACGAGTTCAGATCGGTCGCGGTCGCGATCTGCCGCGACCCCGCCGGGTCCACCTCGACCTTGAGGCCGTTGCGCGCGAACTCGTCCTTGACCCGCTGGTCGGCGAAGAAGGCGAGCTTCTCCGACCCGATCACGCCGCGCACGGTCTGCAGCGCGACCGTGTCCCCGCCGCCCTGGCCGAGCACGATGGCCGTGATGACGCCTGCGAGCAGCACTACCGCAAGACCGATGCCGAGCGTTCTCTTCACTGTCCACCTCTGCGAAAAAGCCCTGTCAGGGAACAGATCTTTCGTCACTTCGACGCCCGAACAGGGAGCGTGGTCGCAATCGTGAGGTGAACAGTCGGTGAACGGGCCGATGAGTTTCGAGCGCACGCGAAGTCGGTATTGCTGAAGAGTCCGGAATGAGGAGGTTCAGCGGTGAAGTTCGTGACGATCGGCTACGGAGAGCGTTCGGGCTATGACAGGACCGACCCGGTCATCCGCGACGAGGCGCACGCCCACGACGAACGGCTGCGGGCGGCCGGAGCGGAGATGGGCATCGCCGGGCAGCCCGTGCAGGTGCGCAACCCCGGCGCGACCGGGACGGTGGTCGACAAGGGCGCGTTCATGACGTCGGCGCTGCCGATCGCCGGGTTCGCGCTCATCGAGGCGGACTCGCTGGAGGAGGCCGTCGACATGGTCGCCAAAACGCCGTGCGCGGTGGCGCACGGCGTTGTCGAGGTGTGGCCGTTGCAGGACTAACGGCGGCGCAACCGCTTGTCCTGGATGACCGGCGTGAGGATGAACGCGTCCTTCTGCCGCACGTTCGTGCCGGGGTACACGATCTCATCGATCCGGTCGAGCATGTCTTCGGTGAGCCGGAACTCCGAGTGGTCCAGCAGGCTCGCGAGGTGCTGCGGCTTGCTCACGCCGAGGAGCACCGACGTCACCGCCGGGTGGTTGAGCACGAACGCCGTCGCGAGCGTCGGCAGCGGCACCCCGGCCTCGGCGGCGAGCTTGGCGAACTGCTCGACGGCGGCGAGCTTCACCTGGTTCTCGCGGTCGTCCCGGTCGAACATGCCGCCCCACGCCGACCGCGTGGCGCTGCCGGCGGCGGGGTCGACCCGGCCGGAGAGCCACCCGCCGGCGAGCGGGCTCCAGGTCAGCACGCCCATGCCGTGCCGCTGCACGGCCGGCAGCACGTCGGCCTCGATCGCGCGGTCGAGCAGCGAGTACTGCGGCTGCTCGGTGCGGAACCGCTGGTGGCCGCGCTTCTCGGCGACCCACTGCGCCTCGACGATCTCGCTCGCGGGGAACGCCGACGAGCCGATGCTGCGGACCTTGCCCGCGCGCACCAGGTCGGTGAGCGCCGCCAGGGTGTCGTCGATGTCGGTGTGCTGGTCGGGGCGGTGCATCTGGTAGAGGTCGATGTGGTCGACGTCCAGGCGCCGCAGGCTGTCCTCGACCGCCTGCTTGACCCAGCGCGCGGCGCCGCCCCGCGTGTTGGGGTTGTCGCCCATGGGAAGGCCGAACTTGGTGGCGAGCACGACGTCGTCGCGGCGGCCCTTGATCGCCTTGCCGACGATCACCTCCGACTCGCCCTGCGAGTAGATGTCCGCGGTGTCGATGAAGTTGATGCCGGCGTCGAGCGCGGTGTGGATCATGCGGATCGACTCGTCGTGGTCGCCGATCGCGAAGCTGCCGAACGTCATCGCGCCGAGCGCGTAGGAGCTGACCGTGATGCCGGTCGTGCCGAGAATCCTCTGTTCCATGTCTCCACTAGAACCCCGGTCCCTGGTCGCGTGGCAGGGCCTGTCAGTACCCCGCACGGCGCGGCGAACCGTCCTACGCTGGAGTGGTGAACACCGAACTCCGCGAGTTCCTCCGCTCCCGCCGGGCCAAGGTCACGCCAGAGGAGGCGGGGCTGCCCGCGCTGCCGGGCACGCGCCGGGTTCCCGGGCTGCGCAGGGAAGAGGTCGCGCAGCTCGCGGGCGTGAGCGTCGACTACTACGTGCGGCTGGAACGCGGCCGCGACGTGAACGTCTCCGAGTCCGTTTTGGACGCGTTGGCGAGAGCGTTGCGGCTCAACGAGGTTGAGCGCGCCCATCTGTACACAGTGGCCAAGCCGACCCGCAAGGCCCGTGCGCTGCCACCGCAACGAGTCCGGCCTGGCCTGCTCAGGGCGTTGGACTCGATGGCGGACATCCCGGCGATGCTGCTCGGCCGCCGTTCGGACGTGCTCGCCACGAACGCGCTGGCGAAGGCGCTGTACCTGGACTTCGGGGGCGAGCAGGACGACCGCAACGCGGTCAGGTTCATGTTCCTGAACCCGGCGGCCCGCTCGCTGTACGACGACTGGGAGGCCAACGCCCGGCTCGCCGTCGCGCACCTGCACATGTACGCCGGACGCCACCCGCACGACCCGAAGCTCGCCGCGCTCGTCGGCGAACTCTCCGTGCGGGACCAGGACTTCCGCCGCTGGTGGGCCGACAACGACGTGCACCTGCACGCCCACGGCACGAAGACCCTGCACCACCCGGTCGTCGGCGAGATCACCGTGGCCTACGAGTCGCTGACGGTGGACGGCGACCAGGAGATGTCCATCGCGCTGCACACGGTGGAGCCGGGGTCGCCGTCCGAGCAGAACCTGCGCCTGCTGGCCAGCTGGAACCTAACCGAGCAGCGCAGCGACGTCGCGCACTAGCGCGTGCCGCCAGCCCGCCCGGTCGTGCCCGGCGGGGGAGCGGTGCACGCTCACGGCCGCACCCGCCTGCGCGGCCAGCTCTTCGACCGCCTCGCAGTGCCGGTGCATCCGCGGCTCGTGCTCGCCGACGTCGAACGCGACGCGCAGCCGGGACAGGTCAGGCAGGACGCGCAGCCGTTCCGCGATGTCCCCGCCGGCCGGCCCGTCCAGGGAAAGACCGTGCTGCGGCAGGTCCCGCGCCCACCAGAACGACCCGGACTGGCACGCCACCTTCGTGACGAGATCGGGGAAGTCGAGGGCGGCCCGGAACGCGCTGAGCCCGCCCAGGCTCTGCCCGGCCACCACGAACTTCTCCAGGTCGACCGGGACACCGTTCTCCGCGAGCAACGGCAGCAGCTCGTCCCGGATCGCCTGCCACAGCCCGGGGGAGCTGTACTCGGCGTCGCGATCCCTGGGCGTGGGCAGGAAAACGAGCGTCGCGGGCGGCATCTCGCCGTTCTTCACCGCCGACTCGAACGCCGCCACCGCCGGGTGCACGTACATCCAGTCGTCGCCGTCGAGCAGCAGCACGACCGGCTCGCCGCCCTGGTGCACGCGAACCGTCTTGCGCCCCAGCGAACCGTTCCACCGGATGCGCGACGACGGCAGGTCGAACACCTCGTCCGGCCCCACGACCGGCCAGTGCGGCTGCGGGTCCAGGCCGGGCGTGGTGAAGATCGACCGGTTCGGCCCGGCCGCGTCGGGGTTGCGCGGGTCGGCGTGCTCCTCGCCGCCGGCGTCGACGAAGTGGTAGGTCACGCGCAGCCGTGCGGGCAGGTCGACCTCGGCCGCCCAGACGTCGCCCTCCCGCGTCAGCTCGACGGGCTCCAGCACGTCCTCGAAGCGGAGCGTGGCCGGGCCGGTCCACTCGAACCTGGTCATCGGGCCACCGCCAGCTGGTAGGAGGAGTCGCGGCCGAGCAGTTCGCGGTGCGTGCCTTCCGACGTCACGACGCCCTCGTCCAGCACGATCACTCGGTCGGCCACGTCGAGCAGCGCCGGGCTGCTGGTGATCACGATCGTCGTGCGCCCGCCGCGCAGCGCGACGAGGTTGCGCGCGATGAGCTGCTCGGTCACCGCGTCCACGGCCGTCGTCGGGTCGTGCAGCACCAGGATCTCGGGGTTCGCGGCCAGCGCCCGCGCGAGCGAGAGCCGTTGCCGTTGCCCGCCGGAGAGGTTCGCGCCCCGGTCGCGCACGGCGTAGTCGAGGCCTTCGGAGTGCAGGGCCACGACGTCGGTCAGCATCGCGGCGGCCACGGCCTCGTCCACCGACGCGCTGGTGCCGGACGGATCCACGTTCTGCCGCAACGTTCCCGCGAACACCTCGTGGTGCGACGGGTTGACCAGCAGGTGAGTCCGCACGCCCTCGATGCTGAGCGCCGCGACCTCCTGCTCGCCCACCCGCACCACGCCGTCGTACGAGGCCGGTGGCACGTCGACGGACAGGATCGACACCAGTTCGGCGGCGGCCTGCGGCTGGTAGGCGGCGATGGCCACGAACTCGCCCGGCCGCACCGCGAAGGTGAGGTCCCGCAACGTCCCGTGCGTGACGCCGTCGACGTCGAGCCCGCTGTCCGGGGCGGGTTCCTCGGTGCCGGGAGTCATCCGCGGCGGTGCGGCGAGGATCAACGCCATCCGGTCGGCCGACGCCCGCGCGATCATCACGTACTTGGGCATCTCGGAGAACAGCTTCAGCGGTTCGATCAGGAACTGCGCGAGGCCGACGACCATGACGAGCTGGCCGACGTTGATCTCGCCCTGGAACGTCAGCACGCCCGCCCAGAGCGTGACCGCGGCCGCCAGCAACGAGTTGAGCGCCAGCCCCAGTCCCGCGTAGACGCCGTTGACCCGCGCCACGACGATCGACTGCTTCTTCGCCTCGGTGCTCACCCGCCGGTACGCCTGGAACGCCGCGTAGCTGCCGCCGAACCCGTGCAGCGGCCGCAGTCCCGCGATCAGGTCGGACACCTTCGCACCGGCCCGCGCGACCTTCGCCTGCTGCACCTGCGTGCTCGCGCCGATCCGCCGTGACATGACGCTCAGCACGGTGAGGATCGCGGCCGTGCCGGCGAACACCAGCACGCCCAGCGGCACGCTGATCACCGCCAGCACCACCCCGGTGATCACCACCGACACCAGCGAGCTGACCAGCAGCGGCACCACCTCGATGATGTCCGCGGTCTGGTCGGCGTCCTCGGTGGCGATGGTGAGGACCTCACCGGACTTGAGGTCGACCTCGCGCGCCACCGGCTGCAGGCCGCGGTCCGCGACGGCGACGCGCCACCGGTGCGCCTCGGTCGTGTTCGCCTTCTGCAGGATCCGCATGCCGAAGCGCCACGAGTACGACACCGTCGCCATGACGAGCCCGAGGGCGAGCAGCGCCAGTCCCAGGGAACTGAGCTGCCCGCCGCGCAGCGCGTACTCGACGATCACGCCGAGCAGGATCGGGACGGCGGTCTCCGCGGCCTGGTAGCACCCCATGAGCAGGGTCCCGGCGGCCATGGCTCCGCGGTTGCGGCGCAGGGCGATCCGGAGGATCTCCTTGCCGGTGCGGACTTCAGTGTTCGTCAACGTGGCGCGCAATCGCTTCGGGGGTGGAGAGGGACATCAGGTTGCGGATCGTGACGACCGGGCCGAACTCGCGGCGGAGCAGGCCGATGAGCCGCACGGCGAGCATCGAGTGCCCGCCCAGCTCGGTGAAGCCGCTCGTCATGCCCACCTCGTCGTCGTCCAGGTCGAGCGCCTCCGCGAACAGCTCGCGGACGACGGTCTCGGTCTCGGTCAGCTCGCGGTCCTCGGCCTTGGTCATCAGCGTGCCGAGCGGACGGGCCTCGGGCAAGGCCGAGGTGTCCGCCTTGCCGTTGACCGTGAGCGGGATCGCGTCGACCTGGGCGTAGTGCGTGGGCCGCAGGTAGTCCGGCATGCCGGCGCCGACCTCGGCCGCGATCGCCGGGATGTCGGCCCCGGGTTCGAGCACGAGGTAAGCGGCGAGCCGGTACGCGCCGTCGACCTGCGGGTCCGGCTGGGCGACGGCGGCGACGAACCTGACCTGGTCGTGGGCCGCGAACCTGGCCTCGACCTCGCCGAGCTCGACGCGGTGGCCGCGGATCTTGACCTGCTTGTCGGTTCGGCCGAGGTAGAGGAGGTTGCCGTCCTCCCGCCTGATCACCAGGTCGCCCGTGCGGTACATCCGCTCGCCCGGGACCCACGGGCAGGCGACGAACCGTTCCGCGGACTGCCCCGGCTGGCCGAGGTAGCCGCGCGCGATGCCGGCACCCGACACGTACAGCTCGCCGGGGACGCCGTCCGGCACGTGCCGCAGCCACGGGTCGAGCACGTAGACGTCGGTGTTGTCGATCGCCACGCCGACCACCGGGTCGACGCAGTCGAACGTGCCGACGCCCAGCGTGTTGATCGTGTACTCGGTCGGGCCGTAGAGGTTGTAGCCGATCGTGCCGGGGGTGTCGGCGAGCTGCTGCCACAGCGTCGGCGTGACCGCCTCACCGCCCAGCAGCACCAGCGCGGGCCTGTGCTGCTCGGCCGCGAGAAGCCCTTCCGCGACGAGCTGCTGCGCGTAGGTCGGCGTCACGTTGATGACGTCGATCTCGTGGGCGAGGCAGTACTCGACGAGGCCGGTCGCGTCCCTGCGCAGCTCCTCGTCGCAGATGTGCACCTCGTGGCCGTCCGCGAGCCAGAGCAGCTCCTCCCACGACATGTCGAAGGCGAACGACACGGTGTGCGCGATCCGGAACGTCCGGTGCCCGTGCTCGGCCAGCACCGGCTCGAAGATCCGCCGCTGGTGGTTGACGAGCATGTTGGTCAGGCCCGCGTACTCGGTGACGACGCCCTTGGGCTTGCCGGTGCTGCCGGAGGTGTAGATGGTGTAGGCGGCGTGCTTGAGCCGGTCGGGGTCGTTGAGGTCGAACGTGCTGACCGGTTCGGCGTCGGGCCACGGCTCGTCGAGCTTGAACGTGTCGCTCTTGATGCGCGGGGCGACGTTCGTGGTCGTGATGATGAGTTTCGGCTGCGCGTCGTCGATGATCGCGGCGATGCGCTCGTCCGGGTGGTCCAGTTCCAGCGGCACGTAGGCGGCGCCGCAGCGCAGGATGCCGAACAGCGCGACGACCCAGTCCAGCGACCTCGGCACCGCGATGGCGACCGACGTCTCCGTTCCGATCCCCTTCGTCTTGAGGACGCCGGCGAGGTGCCGGCTGCGGTCCCTGAGCTCCGCGAACGTCATCGTCCTGCCGTGCGCGACGAGGGCGGTCCGGTCGGGGCCGCGATCGGCGGCCTGGTCGAACAGGTCGACGACGGTCAGGTCGCCGAAGTCGGTGGCGGGGTTGAGCTCCGGCTCCGGCCCGGTGCCCCTGATCGCACCGAGGCCCTGGCTTTCCGTGAGATCGCTGAGAATCCTCACGTACTCGTCGAAGAGTCGTTGTGCCGTCCTGGGTTCGGTGACCTCCGGCCGGTACTCCAGCTTGACGGTGAGCTGCCTGCCCGGCGTCACGACCCAGGTGAACGGGTAGTGCGTCGAGTCCTCCGACTCGTGGTCGATGATGCCGTTGCGGGCGTTGAGCTCGTCGAACGTGCTGTCGTCCAGGAAGTTCTGCAGCACGAACAGGTTGTCGAACAGCTGGTCGTGCCCGCTGGCCCGCTGGATCTCGCCGAGCCCGACGTGCTCGTGCTCCATCGCGTCGACCCGTGCCTTCTGCACGTTCGCCAGGAAGGTGCTCGTGTCGTCCTGCGGCCGGGCCGAGATCCGCATCGGCACGGTGTTGAGCAGCACGCCGACGATGCCCTCGGTGCCCTCCTCCTCGCGCCCCGAGACCGTGACGCCGAAGACCGCGTCCCCGCGTCCCGTCTCGCTGCCGAGCAGCAGCCCGAGCGCGCCCGTGACGACGGAGTTGAGCGTGACCCCGTACCTGCTCGCGGTCCTGCGGATCCTCTCGGAGTCCTCTTCGGACAGCGTGCGGACGATCTTCGTCGGCAACGTGTCCGAAGTGGACCCGTCGCTGAGCAGCGTCGTCCCCGGCAGGTCCTTCAGGTATTCGGCCCAGAACTGTTCCGCGGCCTGCTGGTCTCTGGTGGCGAGCTGCCGGCAGTAGTTCTCGAAGCTGGGCGCGGTGGTGGGCTGCGGCGCTTCACCGGCGAGGAGTGCCTGGTAGGCCTCGAACAGGTCGCGCAGCACGATCTCGCGCGACCAGCCGTCCCACAGCAGCAGGTGGTAGCTGAACAGCAACGCGTCCCGGCCGTCCGGCAACCGGAGCACGGTGAGCCGGACGAGCGGCGGCCGTTCGAGGTCGAAACCCGCGGCCCGGTCCTCGGTGCGCAGCGAGTCGACCGCGTCCTGGTTGAGCACGTCGACCGTGCGCACCTCGACCCGGCCGCGCTGGTTCAGGACCTGGACCGGCGTGCCGTCCTCGTCCGCGAACCCGGCCCCGACCACGGGGTGCCTGGCGATGACGTGCTCCAGCGCCTTGCCGAGCTTGTCCGCGTCGAGCCTGCGGTCGAACGTGAAGTAGCTCTGCGCCACGTAATGCCCGGCGGCGCTGAGAGCCTGGAAGTACAGCCCGCGCTGCAACGGCGACAACGGCGCCGTCCTGGTAGCGGTCGTCGAGGCGTCCGCGATGCGTTCGAGGGCCAGCAACCACCGCGCCGCCACCTCGTCCGACACGTCCTCGGACAGTGCGAACGTGGCCTTCAGGCTGTTCGTGTCGACCCAGCAGTTGACCTCGACGGCGTACGGACTCGGCTGCGCCCCCATGTCGAGGTGCAGCGCCAGCGCCTCACTGCCCCGCCCGAGGTAGTTGAACAACACCTGCGGCCTCGGCAGCGCGGCGAGAACGGGCGCGGTCTGCGGGTTGAGGTACCGCAACTGCCCGTACTGCACGTGCGTCTCTTCGGTCGGTTGCCGCTCGGCGAGCTCACGTGCTGCTGCGATGGGGTCCGTGTGCGCGGCGAGCTTCACCGGCGCGATGGACGTGAACCAGCCAACGGTGCGCGTGTAGTCGTGATGGTTGTGGACCGGCACACGACCGTGCCGTTCCATCTCGATCACCAGGTCCGTGGGGGCCGCCTGGATCTCGGTGAGGGCGGTGCGGAGCGCGCCCGCCAGCAACTCGGTCAGGCCGAGGTTCAGGGCCTGGGGCGCGGTGTGGACGACCTTGTCCGTGATGGCGGCGGACAGCGTGACGGTGACCTCGCGCTGGTCGCCGATCCGCGGGGTGAGCGACGGCGTGTCGAGCACCTCGATCCAGCGGCGCAGACCGGTCTGCGCCTGCGCCTGGAGGGCGAGGGCGCTGGTGTAGGTGCCGAACGGGGTGGTCGTGGGTGCGAGGTCCTGGTGCTGGAGGGCGGTCTGGACGTCGTCGAGGAGGATCAGCCAGGAGACGGCGTCGACGGCCAGGTGGTGGACGACGATGACGAGGGCCTGGGTGGCCTCGACCCAGGTGAAGGCGGCCATGACGCCGGCCTCGGGGTCGAGGCGGCGGGCCGCGTCGTTGGCGGCGGCGTCGAGGTCGTCGGTGGAGGCGACGGTCGGCGGCTCCGTGCCACCTTCTTCGAAGGCCCACACGCCGTCCGCGACGGTGAGCCGCATGCGCAGGGCCGCGTGCGCCTTCACCACCGCCGAGGCCGCCCGCCGGGCATCGGCCAGCGACGCGCACGCCACCTGCCGCGCCTGCGCGAACAGCCGCAGCTCCCCGCCCAGCTCCCGCTGCCGCAGCACGATCGGCGTCGGCACCACCGGCAGGTCCGCGACCTCCGCGACCGCGGCGGGAGCCGGCGCGGCCGCGAACTGGGCCGCCAGCGCCCGAGGCGTCTTGTGCAGGAACAGGTCCCGCGGCGCGATCCGCACCCCGGCCGCCCGCGCCCGGTTCACCACGCCGATCGCGATGATGCTGTCGCCGCCCGCCACGAAGAAGTCCGTGTCGGCGTCCACCCGCACACCCGGCAGCACGTCGGCGAAGATCGCGACCAGCGCGTCGACCGCGGGAGCGTCCCCGACAACCGGCGCGACGTCGGCGTCCAGCGCCTGCGCCTCCAACGCCTTGCGGTCCAGCTTGCCGTTGACCGTCAAAGGCAGGGCTGCCAACGAAAGCACGCGCGCCGGCACCATGTGCGCGGGCAGCGAGGAACCCAGCGCAACGGCCAGGTCGACCGAAGGCGTGCCCACGACGTGAGCCACGAGGTGGTCGGCGGTAGAGGCGACCGTCACGGCCACGTCCACGACGCCGGGCACCGCGCGGATCGCCGACTCCACCTCGCCCAGCTCGATCCGGAACCCCTTGAGCTGCACCTGGTCGTCGGCACGCCCCACGAACTCCAGCGAGCCGTCCAGGGTGCGCCGCGCGAGGTCGCCCGAGTTGTACATCAGCGAGCCGTCCGCGGCGAACGGGTCCGCCACGAAGCGCGACGCCGTCAGGCCCGGGCGGTTGTGGTAGCCGAGGGAGAGCTGGGATCCGGCCACGTAGATGGCGCCGATCTGGCCGGGAGCGACCGGACGCAACGAAGCATCCAGCAGGTACGTGCGCAAGCCCGGGATCGGGCCGCCGATCGGCGAGACGTCGCGGCCCGAGGCGAAGTCCGCGTCGTCGAGGACGCGATGCGTCACGTGGACCGTGGTCTCGGTGATGCCGTACATGTTCACGAGTTCCGGGCGCGAGACCCCGTAGCGCTCGACCCACGGCCGCACCCGCGACAGTTCGAGGGCCTCGCCGCCGAAGATCACGCGACGCAACACCGGCAGCGGCTCGCCCAGGCGGTCTGCCTCGATGAACTGGTAGAAGGCGGAAGGCGTCTGGTTCAGCACGGTCACGCCGCGCGAGCGCACCAGGGCGTGGAAGTCGACCGGCGAACGGGTCAGGCCGTGGTCGGGGACCAGCAGCTCGCCACCGAAGACCAGCGCGCCCCAGAGCTCCCAGACGGCGAAGTCGAAGGAGTAGGAGTGGAACTGGCTCCACACGTCGGACGGGCCGAAGTCCATGTCCGGCTGGGTGTTCGCGAGCAGTGAGACGACGCTGGAGTGCGGGACGACGACGCCCTTGGGCTTGCCGGTCGAGCCCGACGTGTAGATCACGTACGCCGGGTTGCGCCAGTCGAACGAAGGCAGCCGCGCCTCGCCCGCTACTTCCTCGCCGTACACCAGCACGCGCGCCGAGACGCCCGCGGCCTCCAAGAGCCTTTCGAAGCGGGCGCGGTGTTCGCGTTCGACGAGAACGACCTGAGGAGCGGAGTCGGCGAGAACGTACTGCAACCGCTCGTCGGGGTACGCGAGGTCCAGCGGCACGTAGGCGGCACCGGCCGACACGATGCCGACCAGGGCCACGACCTGCTGCAGTGAACGGCCGATCGCGACGGCCACCCGGTCACGCGGCGAGACACCGGCGTTGACGAGGGTGCGGGCCAGCCGGTTCTTGGCGTCGGCCAGCATGCCGTAGGACAGGCCCTCGGCGCTGCCGTCGAGGTGGCACATCGTCACGGCGCGCGCGGACGGGTCGCGCGACGCGGCGGCGTCGAACAGCTCCGCCAGCGTCCGCGGAGCGACCTCGGCCGCCGCACGGGTCGTGCCCAGCGTCACCGAAGGGACGTTCTCCAGGCGCAGCAACGAGTCCAGCGTGTCGGAGAACGCCCGCACGATCGCCCGGGCGACCTCTGAGCGCACCACGGTCGTGTCGTGGATGAGGTTGAAGCGCAACGCGCCGTCCAGCGCGCGCTCGACCACCAGTGTCAACGGGTAGTGCGACGCGCCCTCGTTCACCACCGAGTCGATCTTGAACGGGCCCTCCAGGGCCGCCAGGTCGGTCGCCACGTCGAACACGACGAGCGTGTCGAACGCCGAACCGTGCGGAGCCTGGCGCCCGATGCGGGTCAGCGACACGTGCTGATGCGGCAACACCGCGGTCTGATGTGAACGCACCGCATCGAGCAACGACCGCGCGGAAGAGCCGGCGGACCAGCCCACGCGCACCGGGATCGTGTTGATGAACAGGCCGACCATCTCGTCGATGCCCGGCACGTCCGCGTCACGACCCGACACCGTCGAGCCGAACACCACGTCCTGGCTGCCCAGCAACGACCCCAGCGTCACGCCCCACGCGCTGTGCACGGCCACGCTCAACGGCACCCCGGCCGACCGCACCGCGGCGTCCAAGTCAGGGGACGCGTCGAGCAGCATGTCCGCGAACAGCTCGGACGGCTCGTGGCCCTCCGCCACGAACGACGGACCGGGCAGCCCGGCCAGCTCAGCCGCCCACACGCGGTCGCTCTCCGCGGCGTTAGCGCTAACAAGCCAGCGGACGTACGAGGAGTAGCTCCCGCGCGGGTGCACGGAGCCAGGAGCGGAGTACTCGGCCATCAACGCGCGCAGCATCGGCGGTACCGACCAGCCGTCCGCGATGATGTGGTGCACGGTCTGCACGAGCACGAACCGCTGCGGCGCCACGCGGATCAGCGTGTACCGCATCAACGGGCCGCGAGCGAGGTCGAACCCGGCCACGCGGTCGCGTTCGGCGTACTGGGAGATCTCCTCGTCGGTCATGCCCTGGCCGTCCACGGTGGCGAACGCGGGGCGCACCCCGGACTCCAGCACCGAGACGACCCGCCCGTCGTCCAGCCCGACGAACCGGGCCGCGAGGTTCGGGAACAGCTCCAGCAGCCGGGTGGCGGCCGCCTCCAGCGCCCGCGCGTCGACCGGCCCGGTCAACGTCAGCAGCTGCTGCTCCACGTACCGGTGCGCCGACGAGTCGTCGAACACGGAGTGGAAGTACAGCCCCTCCTGCAACGGCGTCAGCGGTAGAACATCCCGCAACGCCAAGGAGTCCAGCGAGTCCACATCGGACTGCGCCAGCGGCACGAGGTCGAAGTCGCTGGGGGAGTGGCCGCCGGACGTCAGCGCGGCCAGACCCTCCAGCGCCTCCACGAAGTACGAGCCGATGGCGGCGACGTCCGAGTCGGAGAACACCCCGTCCGGCCACGAGACCACGGTGACCAGTTCTGGCGCGCCGTCGGCACCGGGCTCGGCGGAGGCGTTGAACTCCAGCGCGCGCGGCAGCCGCATCGCCGGGTCGCGCTTCTCGCCGAGCTGCCCGGCGTTCTCCGCGAGCTGCCAGTCACCCGAGGCGCCCCCGGCGAACCGGCCGAGGTAGTTGAACAGCACCTGCGGCCGCGACGCGTCGAACCGCGCGTCACCGAGGTACCTCAGCGCCCCGTACGAGACACCGTTGCTGGGCACCTGGGCGAGGTCTTCCTTCACCCGCTTCAACGCCGAGGCGAGGTCCCCGGCACCGGGATCGACCACCACCGGGAACAACGTCGTGAACCAGCCGACCGTGCGCGACAGGTCGGGGTCGAGCGGCACGAACCGGCCCTCGCGGCCGTGGCCCTCCAGCTCGATGTGCGCGAACGTCTGGTCCTGGCCGAGGTCGCGCCGCCACCGGGCGAGCGCGACCGCGAGCCCGGTCAGCAGCACGTCGTTGACCTTCGCGTGGAACAACGCGGGCACGTCACCCAGCAACGCGGCGGTGGCCGCCGACCCCACTGTGAACGTGCGCATCTGTTCGCGCGCAACGACATCCGAGTCTGACAACGAGCGGCGACCCAGCGGCTGATCGATCCCGGGAAGCGCACGCGAGTAGTAGGCGCGGTCGCCGGAGAACGAGGCCTGCTCCAGCAGCTGGGTCCACCGCCGGAACGACGTGCCCACCGGGCGCAGTTCGACCGGCGAACCGGACGACACCTGCTGCCACGCCAACGCCAGGTCGTCGAACAGGATGCGCCACGACACACCGTCGATCACCACGTGGTGGATCACGATCACCAGCTGCCGGGCGGCAGGTCGCCACACCGCGCGCAGCATGATCCCGGCGTCCGGGTCCAGCCCCTCGGTGGCCGCCGCCACGCACGACTCCAGCGGAGCGTCGCTCTCCTCCCACAGCGCGGACCCGTCCGCGGGAATGTCGAACGACCAGGCAGCACCCCGCACCAGCCGCGCGCGCAACATGTCGTGCCGCGCGACCACAGCGTCCAAGATCTCCGTCAACGCATCAGCGGAGAGCGAAGCAGGCGTGTTGAGCACGACCGACTGCACGAACCCGTCAACGGCGCCGGTGGTCTCGCCGAGCCACTGCACGATCGGCAACCCGGCCACCGGCCCGGTCGGCACGTCGTCGTGGTCGACGGCGGCGGCGCCGTCACGAGAGGCGACCGCGGCCAGCGCCCGCGGGGTGCGGTTCACGAAGATCTGGGTGGCGGTGACGAACACGCCCTCCGCCCGCAACGCCGACAGCAGCGAGATCGCCAGGATGCTGTCGCCGCCGAGCTCGAAGAAGTCCTGGTCGGCACCGACCTGCTCGACCCGCAGCACCGACGCCACGGCCGCGCAGATCACGGCCTCGTCGTCGGTCTCGGCTGCGGTCACCGGCCCGGTGTCCACGACCGGCTCCGGCAACGCGCGCCGGTCGAGCTTTCCGTTGGCGGTCAACGGGAACTCGCTCATCACGACGATGTGCGTGGGAACCATGTACTCGACGAGGTTCGCGGAAGCCCACTGCTTCACGGCGTCCGACGTCAGCGAGGAGTCCGACGGGACCACGTACCCGACGAGGTAGTTGCCGCCCGCCGAGTTCTTCCGCACCACGACGCACGTGTGCCGCACCTGGGGGTGCTCGGTGAGCGCGACCTCGACGTCCTCCAGCTCGAGCCGCATGCCGCGGATCTTGACCTGGTTGTCGACGCGGCCGAGGAAGTCGAGGGAGCCGTCCTGCGTGAACCGCGCCAGGTCGCCGGTCCGGTAGAGGCGCGAGCCGTCGGCGGCGAACGGGTTCGCGACGAACCGCGACGCCGTCAGCCCGGGAGCGTTC
Source organism: Lentzea sp. CA-135723 (assembly GCF_050936595.1). NCBI lineage: Bacteria > Bacillati > Actinomycetota > Actinomycetes > Pseudonocardiales > Pseudonocardiaceae > Lentzea > Lentzea sp. CA-135723. The sequence goes on from NZ_JBNJMK010000002.1 coordinate 1,838,879, forward strand.
ACATACCCGCGTCCCAGCAGGAACCCGCCGATGTACAGCTCACCGCCGACGCCGACCGGGCACGGCCGCAGCTCGTCGTCCAGCACGTACAGGTCGGTGTTCGGGTTGGCCTTGCCGATCGACGTCGACAGCCGCTCCGCCTCGCCGCGGTAGATCACGTGCGAGACGCCGATCGTGGCCTCGGCCGGCCCGTACCCGTGGTACATCGGGATGTCGAGCTGCGCCCGGAACCGGTCGTACAGCTCGGGAGTCAGCACCTCGCCGCCGCACCACACGTGCCGCAGGCTCGCCAGCTCGCCGTCGCCCGCGATGTTCAGCAGCACGTCCAGCATCGACGACACCAGGTACACGAACGTCACGCGGTGCCGGGCGATCGTCGCCAGCAGGTGGTGCGGGTCGCGTTCGCCACCGGACCGCACGACCACGGTCCGCCCGCCGCACACCAGCGGCAGGAAGATCTCGTTGATCGAGATGTCGAACGACAGCGGCGCCTTGAACAGCGACGCGTCGGAGTGTCCGAAGTGGAGGATCTGGTGCACCTGCCACAGCAGGCGCTCGCTGATCGCCTCGTGCCGGATCATCGCGCCCTTGGGACGGCCGGTCGAGCCGGACGTGAACATCACGTACGCGAGCTGCGCACCCTGAACGACCACGTCGGTGGGCGAGCCCGAGTACGACGAGAAACCCCAGTCCTCCAGGTCGACGGCGACGGCAGGAGGCTCATCGGCCCCGCCCGCACCGAGGAGCAGGACGACCTGCGCGTCGGTGATCACGGACTCGCGCCGCGAGGCCGGCCACTGCGGGTCCAGTGGCACGAACGCGCCACCGGCCTGCAGCACGGCCAGCAGACCGACCACCATCTCGGCGGAACGGTCGAGCGAGATGCCGACGACCTGCTCGGTGTCCAGCCCCAGCGACAGCAGGTGCCGGGCGAGCTGGTTCGACCGCTCCAGCACCTCGCCGTAGGTGAACGCGCGGTCCCCGTCGTTGATCGCGACGGCCTCGGGACGTTCGAGGGCCTGCGTGCGGAACAACGCGACGATGCTCGGCCGTTCGCGCGGGAACTCGTTGTCGTTCCAGCGAACGAGATCCGCGAGCCGCTCGTCCAGCGTCTGTGAGGTCAGCGAACCCAGCGCGCGGTTCGGGAACTCGGCGAGGTCGTCCAGCACGCGTTGCGCCTCGGCCAGGTCGACCCCGTCCGGAACGGGCACCGCCCAGCCGCCGGGACGTTCGATCACGCCCCACGCCTGGCCCTTGTCGGCCCACACGAGCAGGTCGCTGAACAACGACGTCGGCGTGAGCTCGAAGCCTTCGACCGCCAGCCCGGGGTTCGCCCAGAACGACAGCGCTACGCCACTCGCCACGGCGATGGTCCGCTGCGGGTACTCACCGGCACGGCGCCGGATGGAGGCGATCCGGGCGGTCGAAAGAAGTACGTCACGGTCGGCCATCTGTTCCATCGACGACTCAGCCATCCCTTCACGATCGGTGAAGGTAGCCTAACCTAAGTATTTGCGGTTCCGAATCGCCAAGCGGCCCAAAGTGCCGCGTAACGCCCGTCACGCGCCACAAGTTCTTCGTGAGTTCCCTGTTCCAGCACACGACCTGCGTCGAGCACGGCGATCCGGTCCGCGGCGATGGCCTGCGTCAACCGGTGTGCGACCAGGAGTGTGGTGCGGCCCCGGCAGGCCGCGAGCGCGGCTCGTTCCAGCGCCGCCGCACCCTGGCTGCCCGCCTCCGCCGTCGACTCGTCCAGCACGACGACGGGGGAGCGGCCGAGCACCAGCCGCGCCAACGCGATCTGCGCGATCTTGGTCACGTCGAGGCGTTCGCCACCCTCGCCGACGTCCGTCCGCAACCCGGACGGCAACGCCGAGACCCACGAGTCCGCGCCCACGGTCCGCAACGCGTCCATCAGCTCGTCGTCGGTCGCGTCCGGCGCGGCCAGCCGCAGGTCCTCGGCCAGCGGACCGGCGAAGACGTGCGCCTCCTGCGTCAGGATGCTCACCAACGCCCGCGCGCCCGCCTCGTCCAAAGAAGAGAGATCAGACGACCCGATGTGCACGGATCCGGTCAGCGGCGTGCCCGTCCCGGCCACCAGCGCGGCCAGGGTCGTCTTGCCCGCACCGGTCGCGCCGACGAGCGCCAGCGACGTCCCGGCGGGGATCTCCAGGTCGATGTCCCGCAGCACGTCGTGCTCGGAATCGGGGTAGCGGAAGGAAAGCCCGCGCACCGACACCGGCAGCGGCCGTGCGTCCGCGTCGACCGCCACCGCGCTGCGCACGAGGTCGTCGCCGTCGGACTCGGTGAGCACGCCCACGAGTCGCGTCAGCCCCGCGCCCGACTTCTGCGCCTCGTCGAAGAACGCCATGATCAGGCCCAGTGGCACGAACAGCTTGTGGAACAGCAGCGCGGCGACGGAGACCTGGCCGAGCGACGACTGCCCGTTCGTCACGAGGAAGTAGCCGACCACGATGATCAGGCCGAGGCCGATGAACTCGGCGCGGTTCTCCCGCCCGATGAACCGGCCGAAGAACCGGAAGACCTCGATGCCGATGTTGCGCACCCGCCACGACTCAGCGGTCACCTTGTCGCGGAAGGCGTTCTCCAGACGGTACGCGCGGACCGTGTCGATGCCGTCGAGGCCGCTGATCAACGCCTGTGCGCGGTCGGCCTGCGCCTCGGACCTCGCGCGGTAGAGCGGCTGCGAGCGCGGCAGGTACCAGCGCAGCGCCAGCCAGTACGCGGGCAGCGCGCACGCACCGGCGAGACCGAGCCGCCAGTCGAGGCCGAACATGCCCGCGGTCGCGATCACGACCAGCACGACCGCCGAGAAGATCGTCGGGATGGCCGTGCGGAAACCCTTGGAGATGACGGCGACGTCGTCACCGACGCGCGAGAGCACGTCGCCGCGGCCGACCTCCTCGATGCGCGCGCTCGGCATCCCGAGCACCGCGCGGACCGCGCCTTCCCGCAGGCGCGCCAGCATCTCCGCGCCCACCCGGCCGACGAGGTACGTCGACACGGCGGTCATCGCCGCGCCGGCGAGTGCCGAGACGACGGTCGCGATGCCGATGGTCCAGAGGATCGACGCGTCCCGGCCCTGCGCGACGCCGTCGACGACGGTGCCCAGCAGGAACACCGGGACGATCTGCAGCACCGCCCCCACCACCGTCGCCAGCACGGTGGCGATCGGCAGGGCGGGGGCGGAGCGGCAGTGGTCGTACACCCAGCGGGAGGCCTCCCGCCCGGACGCCGTGCGCAGGATCTTCGCCGGGGCGCCGGACAGACTCGTGGTCACGAGGGGAGGCCTCTCACTGGAACTGTTGTGTCGGAACGGAGATCAGCCGGCGGACTTGGCGGCCTTGACGAGCTCGTCCACCGCGTACGGCATGGACGCGAGGGTCGCCTGCGAGATCGCGGCACCGACGGCGGGGCCCTCGCTGTCGAGGATGTAGTGGACCTTGCCGGCCTTCACCGCGGGCAGGTTGGTGAAGAGCCCGAAGTTCTTGAGCGCCTTGGTGTCCGCGTCGTCGTTGATGATGAAGATGCGGTCCACGTTCATCACGTCGATGCGCTCGGGCGACAGCGACACGAAGAACTTGCCGGCGGCGAGCTCGTCGACCTTGGTGTTGCCCTTGAAGCCGATGCCGGTGAGGACCTGGCCTCGCACGTCGGTCGTGGAGAACGGGCCGATGGCGTCCTTGTACCAGGACGCGACGACGGCGGTCTCGTTCGCCCAGGCCGGGTTCGCCTTCTTGGCCTCGGCCATCTTGTCGTCGATCGCCTTGATCGCCTTGGCGCCCTCGTCGGCCTTGCCGACCGCCTTCGCGATCTGCAGCGCGTTGTCCTGCCACTTGGCGGAGAAGGGCTCCTTCTCCTCCTTGGTGCGGCCGACCGTCGGCGCGATCTTGGAGAGCTTGTCGTACCACTCCTGGGTCGCCTCGGAGTACACGGCGACGATCAGGTCGGGACGCAGCTGCGCGATCTTCTCGAAGTTCGGCTCGGTGTCACCGTTCTTCATGATGACCTCGGGCGTCGTCGAACCCCACTTGTCCTTCACCCAGGCCCACTGGGTGTTGATGTCGGGCTTCGTGCCCTCGGGGTTCGGGTACTGGTCGACCATGCCGACCGGGACGACGCCGAGCGCGAGCAGCGTCTGGTCGTCGGTGTAGCCGAGGGAGACGACGCGCTTGGGCGCTTCCTTGATCTCCGTCGTGCCGAAGAAGTGCTCGACCTTGGTCGGGAACGTGCCACCGGCGGCGTTGTTCGTGCCGGGGGTCGTCGCAGGCGTGGAAGAACCGCACCCTGCGAGGACGCCGGCACCGACCAGTGCGGCTGCTGCCACGGCGGTCAGCCGCTTCCAGGTCATGGTCGTTCTCTGGCCCATTCGGCACCTCGTTCTTCGCTGCCCACGCGGCGGGGGAAATTAGGACAGCCGAACCTTATCACCCAGTTAGGGCAGGCTAACCAAGGTCTTGGTCACTCTTCGATACCACGTGGGTCCGGCCGATGGGGACGATCAACGGCCGCTCGCTCACCGGGTCGTCGATCACCTTCGCCTGCAGGCCGAACGTGTCCAGCAGCAGCTCGCTGGTGATCACGTCACTCGGATGTCCTTGCGCGACAATCGATCCCGACTTCATCACGATCAGGTTGTCGCTGTACCGGACGGCCAGGTTCAGATCGTGCAGCACCATCACGATCGTGCAGCCGCCCTCGTGCAGGTCGTCGACGAGGTCGATCACGTCGATCGCGTGCGCCAGGTCCAGATAGGTCGTGGGCTCGTCCAGCAGCAGGAGATCCGTGCCCTGGGCGAGCGTCATGGAGATCCACACGCGCTGCCGTTGCCCGCCGGACAGCGAATCGACCGGCCGGTGTGCGAGGTCGGCCACACCGGTCATGTGCAGTGCCTTCGCGACGACCTCCGCGTCGTCGCTCGACCACTGGCGCACCCAGCTCTGGTGCGGGTGCCGGCCGCGCGCCACCAGGTCGGAGACGGTCAGGCCCTCCGGAGCGATCGGCGTCTGCGGCAGCAGGCCCATCCGCTTCGCGACGTCCTTGGTCTTCAGCCGCGCGATGTCGTGACCGTCCAGCAGCACCGTGCCCTGGCGCGGTTTGAGCAACCGCGACAGCGTCCGCAGCAGCGTCGACTTGCCGCAGCCGTTCGGGCCGATCACCGTGGTGATCACCCCGGTCGGGATCGCGACGTCCAGGTTGTCGAGCACGACCCGGTCGGCGTACCCGACCGTGACGCCCTCGGCACCCAGGCGGGCGGCATCGTTGCGCAACGCGGTCATAGGACAACCTTACTTAATGGAGGCTTACCTCAGGCAGCGCGCTTGGTGTTCGCGCGCACGAGCAGGAAGACGAGGAACGGGCCGCCGATGATCGCGGTCACGATGCCGACGGGCAGGTCGTTGGGCAGCACGACGCGGGCGATCAGGTCCGAGCCGAGCAGCAGCAACGAGCCGAAGAGCCCGGACGCGATCAACGGAGGCACCGGCGACCGCATCAGCCGCATGGTGATCTGCGGCGCGACCAGGGCCACGAACGGCACCGGACCCGCCGCGCTCACCGCGACACCGGCCAGCAGCACCGCGCACAGCAGCAGCACCGCGCGCACGGCCGAGTACCGGACGCCGAGACCGGCCGCGACGTCGTCACCGAAGTGCATGGGCTGCATCTGGAACGACACGACCAGCACCACGAGCACCAGCGCCAGCATGATCCACAGCGAGCTCCACACCTGCGGCCACGACCGCGAGTCGAGCGACCCGACCAGCCACGTCTGGGCGCGCGCGACGTCGCGGATGTCCGCCAGCGCCAGCAGCCACGTCGTGAGCGCCTGCATGACCGCGCTGACGGAGATGCCGATCAGGATGAGCCGGAACCCGTCGATGCCCCTCTTCCACGCCATGAAGTAGACGAGGAACCCGGTCAGCAGACCGCCGGTGAGCGCCGCCGCGGGCAGTCCGATCGCGCCGCCGATCGCCGCGCCACCGCCGGCCGTCACGACGAACACCGCCGTCGCGCTCGCGCCGCCGGTGATGCCGAGGACGTCCGGGCTGGCCAGCGCGTTGCGGGCGATCGACTGCGTCAGCGCGCCGGAGATGCCGAGCGCCGCGCCGGCGATCAGGCCGATCAACGACCGCGGCAGGCGCAGGTCCATGATCACGAACTCGTCGACCCGCTCGCCCTGCCCGATCAGCGTCCTGAACACCGCGGGCAGTTCGATGGTGAAGTCGCCGACCGCGATCGACACGCAGAAGACGAGGAACGTGAGCGCGGCCAGCACGACCGTGACCAGCACGATCCACGGCCGCCATACCCAGGACCAGCCGCCGACGCGGACGCCGCGGTGCAGGGCGGGAGCTTCGTTGATCATGCCTGCCTGAACTTCCCGAGCCAGACCAGCACCGCGAAGAACGGGGCGCCGATGAGGGCGATGACGATGCCTGCCTGGAGCTCGCCCGGCCGCACGACCAGCCGTCCCGCGATGTCGCCGAGCAGCAGCACGGCCGCGCCGAGCAGCCCCGCGTATGGGACGAGCCAGCGGTAGTCGGGACCGGTGAACCACCTCGCGACGTGCGCGACCATCAGTCCGAGGAACGCGATCGGCCCGCACGCCGCGGTGGCCGCGCCCGCGAGCAGGGTGACCGCGATCACGCCGACGGTCCGCCCGGCCACGATGTTCACGCCGAGACCGCGCGCGACGTCGTCACCGAGGTTGAGCAGGTTGATCACCGGCAGGTTCACGGCCGCCAGCACCAGGCCGACCCCGACGAACGCCGCCGCCACGCCGATCACGTCGAACCCGACGCCCTGCACCGACCCGGCGTTCCAGAACCGCAGCACGGAGAGCGCCTGCGTGTCGCCGAGCGCGACCGCCGTGGTCATCGCCGCCAGGAAGACGGTGACGCCCTGACCCGCGAGCGCGAGGGTCAGCGGGTTGCCGGCGCCGCGGCCGAGGCTCGCGAGGCCGAACACCACCACGCCGGCGACGGCGGCGCCGATGAGCGCGAACCACAGGTACTGCAACGGGTTGCGCAACCCGAACAGGGAGATCGCGAACACCACGGCGAACGAGGCCCCGGCGTTCACGCCGAGCAGGCCGGTGTCCGCGATGGGGTTGCGGGTGTGGCCCTGGATCAACGCGCCCGCGACGCCGAGCGCGAGCCCGGCCAGCAGCGCGAGCACCGTGCGCGGCACCCGCAACGTCTGCACGATCAGCGTGATCTCGGTGAGCCGCTGGTCCCCGGCGGCATCGCCGAACAGGCCCTGCCACACCTCGGAGGGCGTGAGCGACCGCGTGCCGACCACCAGGGACAGCACCGACGCGACCGCCAGCAGCACCAGCAGTCCCGCCAGCCCGAGACGGCGGCGCCGGTGCGGGTTCTCCGGCGCCGGCGCGGGGTCGAGCCCGCGTTGTTCCACGACCATGCTCACGACGGGCTACGTTAGCTCCCGCCCACCGGATTGACCTAGGGCACCCTTACCTAAGTGCGGTGTCAGCCGGCTGACGCCGCACTAAGCCCTCGCCTCGACGGCTCGCACGGTCTTCTCCAGCGCGCCGCCCAGCACCTTCCTGCCGAACAGCCCGAGCACGAACCCGAGCAGCTTTCCCTTGAGGTTCTTGCCTTCCCGGACGACCTGCGCGTGCACCACCGTTGTGCCGTCGTCCTTCGTGAACGTGTAGGTGTGACCGGACCGTCCGCCCCAGACGTTGGAGTCGACGGTGGTGAGCACGATCCTGGCCGGATCGGACCAGTCGTAGCGCAGGCGTTCCCAGATGCCGCCGGACCCCTCGGTGACGTCCGCGAACGTGTCGCCGCGGTCGTGCACCCGCAGGTCCGCGTCGGCGCTGTTGGGGAAGAGGTCCGCGCGGCCGGGGCCGAAGTCGGTGAGCGCCGCGACGAACTGCGCGGGTGACGCGGTGGTCTGCTGGGTCAGGGTGATGGTCGGCATGTCAGCTCCTCGTTGTTTCGCTGAAGCCAGACTTCCGCCACCAGGGGGTCGTTCGCGCCCGTGAGTCACCCTGGTCCGACGGACCCCAGTCGGTCGCGCACGCGGGCCGCCTCGTCCTCGCGGTCCTGTCGTTCCAGCAGCACGAGTGCCCGGCGCCACACGTCCGCGGCCTGGTCGCGGCGGCCGAGCGCGAGGTGCGGGTCGCCCAGGTTGATCAGCGTGTTCGCGCTGCTGTAGTCGTCGCCTTCTTCTTGGAACAGCTCCAACGCGTGCTCGTAGTGGGTGATCGCCGTCTCGTGGTCGCCGCACTCGTGCTCGATGCGGGCCAGGGTGTCGAGGGCGGTCGCCTCACCGTGCCGGTCCTTCAGGTCGTGCAGGAGGGCGAGCGCCTTGGCCGAGGAGAGCCTGCCCTGCGCGGTGTCGCCCACCTCCACCGCGCAGTGCGCGATGTTGTTGTGCGCCATGGCGATCAGCATCTGGTTGCCGGACTTCTCGTAGTGCGGCAGCGCGGCCTTCGCGTGCTCGAACGCCCGTGCGTGCTCGTCGCGGCTGGCCCACAGCCACGCGAGCGTGCCGTGCGCGTCGGCGATCGGGAGCGCCTCGCCGACCTGTTCGGCGATCGCGACCGACTCGCTCAGGTGGTGCAGGGCCTCGTCGAAGCGGCCCACCTGGCCGAGCGTGCTGCCCACGATCCGGTGCGCGACGACCCGGTCGGCCGGGTCCTGCGCCGCGTCGAGGGCCGTGCGCCACATCGCGAGCTCGTCGTCGAGGTGCCCGCGTTGCTGGTGGTAGGCGTGCGAGACCCTGGCCAGCAGCACGACCTCGTCGTTCCAGCCGTGCAGCGCGGCGGCGCGTTGCACGGCACGGCGGGTGTCGCGTTCGGCGTCGAACCACGCGAGCGCGCCGGCCTTGTCCCCGGCGGTGACGACGGGGGTGGCCGGTGCGCCGAGCGTGATCAACGGGCGGTACGGGTCGATCAGGCGGTCGTGGGCGTGCGCGGTGTGCACGTGGTGGTCCACCAGGCGCCGCAACGCCTCCTCGCGGCCGTCGGCGGTCTGGGCCGCCGCGTAGGTGCGGACGAGGTCGTGCATCCGGACGCGGAACTCGCCGCTGATCGACACCAGCGAGGCCTGTTCCAACGACCTCAACGTGCTCTGAGTGTCCTCAATGGACTCATCGGCGAGGCCGGCGGCGGCGGTGAGGCCGATGTCCTCGCCGGGAGCGATGCCCAGCAACGTGAACAGGCGCCGTTGCCGGTCGGTCAGCCTGCGGTAGGACCACGAGAGCACGACGGGGACGCTGACGCTCGGGTCCGCGTCGAGCGCGCCGAGGCCGAGCTCCTCGAGCTGGCGGGCGATGGCGGCGAGCGACAGGTCGGGTTCGGTGAGCAGGCGCGCGCCGACGATGCTCAACGCGAGCGGCAGCCCGCCGCACAGGTCGATCAGCCGCGCCACGGCGAGGGGTTCGGCGGTCAGCCTCGTCGCGCCGATGCGGGCCGCGAGCAACGTGCTCGCGTCATCGTCGGCCAGCACCTCCAGCGCGACGGCGGTGCCGAGGTCCATGCGGTTGCGGCTGGTCACGAGCACGCGGCAGGTGTCGCCGCCGGGCAGCAGCGGCACGACCTGCTCGGCGGTGGCGGCGTTGTCGATCACGACGAGCAGCCGCCTGCGGGCCGTGAGGTCGCGGAACAGCCGGGCGCTCGCGCGCGAGCCTGCCGGGATCGCGTTCTGGTCGGCGCCGAGCGCGGGCAGGAAGCCGCGGATGGCGACGTCCGGGTCCATCGGCGTCTCGTCGGGGCTGAAGCCGCGCAGGTCCACGAACAGCTGGCCGTCCGGGAAGCGGTGCAGGTTCCGGTGCGCCCACTGCAACGCGAGCCACGTCTTGCCCATGCCACCGGCGCCCGCGATCGTCGCCACGGCCGAGTCCCGCAACGCGTCGTCGAGCGCGGTGAGGTCGTGGTCGCGGCCGACGAACTGCGTCGGCGCGGACGGGAGCTGGCGCGGGACCGCCCGGCGGGGTTCGGGATCGCTGAGCAGCTGCTCGTGCTGGGCGCGGAGCAGCGGGCCGGGTTCGACACCGAGCTCGGCCTTGAGCCGGGAGCGGACGGCGCGGAACTCCTCCAGCGCCTCGGGGACCCGTCCGGCCTGGGCGAGGGCGCGCAGGTGCTGGGCGGCGACCCGTTCGTCCAGGGGGAACGCGGCGGCACGGCTGGAGATCGCCGCGAGCAGCTCGGGGCCCTGGCCGAGGCCGAGCCGGGCGTCGACGAGGTCCAGCTCGGCCTCGGCGCGTTCGCGGACGAGCCGGTCGCGGGTGAGCTCTGCCCAGTCGCCGGCGACGCCGGTGAGCGGTTCGCCGTGCCACAGGCCGAGCGCCTCGGTGAGCACGCGGGCCTGGTGCTCGTCGTCGCGAGATCTGGCTTCCTCGCGGAGCTTCCTGAACCGCATCAGGTCCACAGAGGACTCTTCGGCCTCCAGCACGTACCCGGCGGGGGTGGCCGTGAGCGTGACGCCCAGGGCGTGCCGCAGCCGGGACAGGTAGCTGTGCAGCGTGGCCCGGGAGCTCGCGGGCGGGCCGTCGCCCCAGACCCGTTCGACGAGCCGGTCGACCGCGACGACCCTGCCGACGTCGATCGCGAGCGCCGCGAGGACGGTGCGCTGCCGGGCGGGCCCCAGGTCGGCGGGCCGTCCGCCGACCCGTGCGCCCACCTCACCGAGCAGGACGATCTCCAGGGCGCCGATCAGCTGTCCTTCTTCGCGGTGAGCAGCGAGACGACGGCCAGCCCCGTGTTGACGGCGGAGATGACCGTGGTCAGCTTCGCCGCCTTGGCCGGCAGCTCACCGCGCCTTCCCGCGTAGACGGCCGCGGCCGTGTCCGTGGCGTGGATCAGCACGGCCTGCTGGAGCACGCGGCGGGCGTTCGCGTCGGAGCTCTTCAGGGTCAGCAGGTCGACGCCGAGCACGAGCGTGCGGATGCCGAACATGCGCGCGGGGTAGACGAACCGCCTGTCGTCACCCAGCTCGTCGCCGAGGCTCTTCGCCATGCGGTCGGCGGCGAACAGCCCCAGCGCGCCGTTGAAGATCCGGACGCAGGCCAGTGTGGTCCGCGTGACATCGCCGAGCTTCATCTTCCGCCACCTCGTTGTTGATCTCCGGTCCGCCTGGGGAGTCTAGGAGAGGAGCGCCGCGAGCCACCGCTCGACGTCCTGCCGCGCGGCCCGCGCCACGGCCGTGTCGCGGCGGGTGAAGCCGTGCCGCGACTCGGGGTAGACCTTGAGGTCGACCTGCCCGCCCGCGGCGATCGCGCGGGCGGCCAGCGCGAGGTTGTCGTCGAGCAGCACGTCCTGGTCACCGACGACGATCAGCAGCGGAGGCAGTCCGCGCAGGTCGGCGTAGACGGGGGAGAGGTCGGGGTGGGTGCGGTCGGGCGCGCTGCCCGCGTAGGCCTCGATGAAGTACTCGTCGCTGATGAGCCGCCCCGCCGGGGTCTGGCCGCTCAGGTCGTAGGTGCCGAACTGCAGGGCCGCCCCGGCGAACGCCGTTCCGCTGCCCTTGTCGCGCAACCGCAGCACGGTCGTGACGGCGAGGGTCGCGCCGGCCGAGAAGCCGCCGATCACCAGCCGGTCGGTGCCGAACTCCCGCTCGGCGTTGTCGATGAGCCATGCCGCCGCGGTCTCGGCGTCGTCGGGTGCGGCGGGCCACGGGTTCTCGGGTGCCAGGCGGTAGTGAACGCTCACAACCACGGCTTGGAGAGCATTGGCGAGCTGCTGGTTGCGGGCGTCGTCGTCCGCCGCCGAGCCCAGGTAGAAGCCGCCCCCGTGGAAGTCCAGGTAGACGCCCTTCGGTTGGCCGTCCGGCCGGTGCACGCGAACAGGAACCTGCCTGCCCCCGGCTTCGACCAGGGTGTTGTCGTCGGGTTCCGGCGTCCTGAGCTCCAGCACCTCGGCGAGGCTGCCCGGCCCTCTGCGCGTGCCGCGTTCGGCGTTCGACCTGCGCGCCTCCTCGACGTGCGCGGCGAGCCCGGGGTCGGCGAAGGTCCGGAGGTCCATGCGCAAGTCTTATCGTGTGGGCATGAGGCGGGGCAGGGCGGCCGTGGTGCTGCGCAGGAGGTTCGACAGCGCGTTCGGCTGGACCGTGTCGCTCGCGGCACTGGTCACGTCCGCGTACGTGCTGCTCAACCCGTTCCCCGGCAACGGCTTCGGCCAGCAGCTGGAGTTCGTGGCGATCATGGCGCCGCTGATCTGGTTCATGTGGATGGTCGGCGCGCACGCCGTCGTCGAGGTCCACGACTCCGGCGTGCTGGTGGTGAACTGGTTCCGCCGCTACTGGGTGCCGTGGGCCGCGCTCGAATCGGTCGAGGCGACCCGCGAGGTCGCGCTCGTGACCACCTCCGGCGAGCGGATCAACGTCACCGTGGGAGCGTTCTCGGCCGCGAGCACCCTGCGCGGCAACCGGGTCCAGGCGGAGATCCGCGAGGCGATCGAACGCCATCGCCCCAGCCCGGCTCCGGAAGGCCCCTCGGTTGTGCACAAAAGAATCGACCTCGCACCCTTGCACTTCGCCGCCGTGGTCGCCATCCTGCTCGCCGTAGCTTTGCTCGGCCTGTGGCTCGCCTGAGCCTTGAGGAAGGGGCTCGCGATCAAGACGAAGCCGGACACGAGGACTGGCGGTCACTGGAAGTGGATCTCCGCGGCACTCGGGGTCGCCCTGGCGGGCGGGACAGCCGTCTTCCTGAGCGAACTGCGGGACTCCGGCGAGCAGGCGGCGGCCGACACACCACCGGCCAGCGCCCCGACGAGCACGACGTCCGGTGAGGAGTGGTTCGACCTCACCGCGCACGAGCCGGTCGAGTCCGGCGAGGGCCAGGAGGTCGCCCAGGCGATCACCATAGGCAAGGAGTCCTACCCCCGCGGCCTGCGCGGCACCGGCGTCGCCCCGGCCAACTACCGGAGCTGGCTGATCAAGAACAGGTGCTCGCGCCTGTCCGTGTGGGTCGGCAAGGACGCGGCCTCCGACGGGGAGGGCTCCGGGCAGTTCGTGATCAAGACCGACGGCGTCGAGATCGCCACCCGCCAGGCCGGCGCGGGCGACGCCCCGCAGCACGTCGAGATCGCCCTCGCCGACGTCGACCTGCTGACGTTGCAGGACGTGAGGGGTGCTCGCGACGCCGACAACGCGTGGGGCACGCCGAGGGTGTACTGCGCCGCGGCACCCGGTGCTCCCGTAACGCGCTGATCACTTTCGCCGACAGACGCAACAGCGGTCCCTCGCCGTTGTCCGGTGTGGACGGCGGCGGGAAGTCGTTTCGTGCCAAGCAACTTCGGAGCGCGGCGGGCCGCGGGGACGTGTCGGGTGGACGGTCGGGGGCGGAACAGTGGCGCGCGGGCACCTGCTGGTGATGTTGTTGCTGCTCACGGCGTGCACCGCCGAACCGGCCGCGGAGGAGCCCCCACCTGCGCCGACGCCGTCGTTCACGGCGCCGACGCTGGTCGGCAAGGTCGTGCCGCCGCAGGACGTGCTCACCGTGGTGCGCGACGTGATCGACGGCAGGACCGTCGAGTTCGTCGACGGCACGCGGGTGCGCGTCGCCCTGCTCGCCGAGCCCAAGGAGTGCTTCGCGAAGGCCTCGCTCGACTTCGCCAGGTCGACCCTGCTGGCGACCTCCGTGCGGTACACGGTGCTGACGCTCGGCGAGGTGAACCTCGAACTGGAGGACGGCACGGACTACGCGGTGCTCGCGGTGCAACGGGGCGCGCTCCGCCCGGAAGGCGTCGACGGCGGGCCGCTGGTCGCCGCGCAGGAGGAGGCGAAGGCCGGCAAGCGCGGGCTGTGGGGGCCGCCGTGCGAGGGATCGGACACGTCCAAGCCCGTGCCGACGACGACCACGACCACCCCGCCACCGCCGACCACCACCGCTCCGCCGCCTCCCCGGCCGGCGAAGGCGTGCTCCGTCTCGTACCGGATCACCGGGCAGTGGCAGGGCGGGTTCCAGGCCAGCGTGATCGTGCGCAACACCGGCACCGAGAAGGTCACCGGCTGGTCGCTGCTGTGGACGTTCTCGAGCGGCGAGAGCGTGCGGGACGCCTGGGACGCCTCGGTGCGGCAGTACAGCTCGCTGGTCAGCGCGTCGAACACCGGCTACAACCAGCAGATCGCGTCCGGCGGGTCGGTGCAGTTCGGGTTCAACGGCAGCACGCGCGGCAGCGCCCGGCCGCCGACGGCGTTCGTGCTCAACAACGTGAAGTGCGCGATCGAGTAGAGATCAGCTCACGGTCGTACGCCGTGATCGTCCTTCAGGACGACTCGCGATGACTCCGAACGGCCGTAGGTTCGACGCATGCCCACTTCGATCGCCTTGTCCGAAGAGCACGTGCGATGGCTTGAGGGAGGCGGCCTCGTCCTCGTGCTGCTGGGCTCGCTCGCGTTGCTCGTGTTCTGGATCGCCGCACTGGTCAGCGTGCTGGCCGCGCCGGTCGGCTGCGGCGCGAAGATCCTCTGGCTGCTCGTCGTGTTCGCGCTGCCGTTCGTCGGCAGCCTGCTGTGGTTCGTCGTCGGACGCAGGACGACCCCGGTGAGTTAGACATCCACAAAGGACTGACTGTCGAACGCCGCGGCCGCGTTCGACAGTTCTGTTCGACGGCGTTCGACTGCGTTCGACGGTCGTGCTTGACGCTCGCGGTGCCCCGGTTGCAGACTCCGGAAAGCGTTTTCCAGACGACGGGGTCAGGAGCACATGAGCGCTCTCGACGAACTGCGGCACCTCCGCCGTGACGGCGTTCAGGTGCGCAAACGCGACAACAAGGCGGCGTTCTGGTTCCTGGCGCCGTGGTTCGCCGGACTGCTGTTCATCACGATCGGGCCGGTGCTCGCCTCGTTCGGGCTGGGCTTCACGCGGTACAACCTGATCCAGCCGCCGAGGTTCATCGGCTTCGACAACTTCGCGCGCGTCCTCACCGATCCGCGCCTGCACAACGCCTTGCGGGTCACGTTCACGTACGTGCTCGTGTCGGTGCCGCTGCAACTGGCGTGCGCGCTGGGAGTGGCGTTGCTGCTCAACCGGGGGCTGCGCGGCCTCGCGTTCTACCGCTCGGCGTTCTACCTGCCGTCACTGCTCGGGTCGAGCGTGGCGATCGCGGTGCTGTGGACGCAGGTCTTCGGCACCGACGGGCTGGTCAACCGGGTGCTGGGGTTCTTCGGCGTGCAGGGCAGGGGCTGGATCTCCGACCCGGACACGGCGTTGTCGACGCTGATCGTGCTGAACGTCTGGACGTTCGGCTCGCCGATGATCATCTTCCTGGCCGGGCTGCGGCAGATCCCGCGGGTCTACCACGAGGCGGCCGCGATCGACGGCGCCGGGAGGTGGCAGCGGTTCTGGCGGATCACCCTGCCGCTGCTGTCGCCGATCCTGTTCTTCAACCTGGTGCTGCAGATCATCCACGCGTTCCAGTCGTTCACGCAGGCGTTCGTCGTCTCCGGCGGCACCGGAGGGCCGTCCGACTCGACCATGTTCTACACGCTCTACCTGTACCAGCAGGGTTTCAGCCGGTTCGACATGGGTTACGCGTCGGCGCTGGCCTGGTTCCTGCTGCTGATCATCGCGGGCTTCACCGCGATCAACTTCTGGGCGGCGAGGTACTGGGTCTTCTATGACGACTAGGACGCTGTTCAAGCACGCGGGCCTGGTCGTGATCGGGTTCGTGATGCTGTACCCGGTGCTGTGGATGGTCGCGAGCTCGCTGCGGCCCGACGACGAGATCTTCCGCAGTCCCGGCCTGGTCCTGGACGGGCTGCGGACGGAGAACTACACCGAGGGCTGGAACGCGCTCACGCCGTCGTTCGGCACCTACCTGGTCAACTCTTCGGTGCTGGTGCTGGGCTGCATCGCCGGCAACCTGGTGTCGTGCTCGATGGCGGCGTACGCGTTCGCGCGCCTGGACTTCCGCGGCAAGCGGTGGTGGTTCGGGATCATGCTCGGCACGATCATGCTGCCGATCCACGTGATCATCGTGCCGCAGTACGTGCTGTTCTCGAACATCGGCTGGGTCAACACGTTCCTGCCGATCATCGTGCCGAAGATCCTCGCCACCGACGCCTTCTTCGTGTTCCTGATGGTGCAGTTCATCCGCGGGCTGCCGCGCGAGCTCGACGAGGCCGCGCGCATCGACGGCTGCGGGCACCCGCGGATCTTCCTGCGGATCGTGCTGCCGCTGATGAAACCGGCGCTCGCGACCACGACGATCTTCACGTTCATCTGGACCTGGAACGACTTCTTCAGCCAGCTGATCTACCTGACGGACCCGGACCTCTACACGGTGCCCGTCGCCCTGCGCTCGTTCGTCGACTCGACGGTCGCCACGTCGTGGGGCTCGCAGTTCGCGATGAGCGTGGTGTCGCTCCTCCCGATCTTCCTCGCGTTCCTGGCCGGCCAGCGGTACCTCGTGCAGGGCATCGCGACGACCGGGGGCAAGTAGCCGAAAGGACAGCTCATGTTCAGAGGTGTTCGCCGCGGTGTCACGTGGGCGGTGCTGCTGTCGCTGACCGCGTCCCTGGCGGCGTGCGGGTCCGGTTCCGGCGCGGGCGGCGACCTGACGACCGAGAAGGTCACGCTGCGCTTCACCTGGTGGGGCGCTGACGACCGGCACAAGCGGACGCAGCAGGTCATCGAGATGTTCCAGCGCAAGCACCCGAACATCACCGTCAAGGGCGAGTTCAAGGAGTGGAACGGCTACTGGGACAGCCTCGCCACCACGATGGCGGCCAACGACGCGCCGGACGTCATGCAGATGGACGAGCTGTACATCGCCTCCTACGCCGAGCGCGGCGCGTTGCTGGACCTGAACGAGGCGCGCAAGCACCTCGACACCGCGAACTTCGACCAGAAGGCCCTGGCGACCGGCGCGATAGCGGGCAAGCAGTACGGGCTGCCGGTCGGGCTCGGCATGTACTCGATCATGGCCAACCTCGACCTGCTGGCGAAGTACCAGATCCCGGTGCCGGACGACACCAAGTGGTCGTGGGACGACCTCGAGCGGATCGGCGACCAGGTGTCCAAAGCGGCCGGCGGGGCGGCGTTCGGCGTGCAGTCGCCGGGCATCAACGACGCGGCCGGGCTGAGCATCCGGGCACGTCAGCAGGGCAAGGCGATCTTCGACGCCGACGCCAAGGTGGTGCTGCCCGAGGAGATCGCGCGCGACTACTGGCAGTACATCCTCGACCTGTCCAAGACCGGTGTCGCGGCGCCGCCGTCGGTGACGATCGAGAAGGCCTCCGCCGGGCTCAACCAGTCCGCCACGGCGACCGGCACCGCCGCGTTCGGCCTGTGGTGGAACACGCAGCTGACCGCGTTGACGGCGGCCAGCGGCGCCAAGCTGAAGCTGATGCGGCTGCCCGGCGAGACACAGGGGACGGCACCCGGCGCCTACTACAAGCCGTCGATGTTCTGGTCGGTGTCGGCACGGTCGGAGCACCCGGCCGAGGCGGCGGCGTTCGTCAGCTTCCTCGCCAACGACGAGGAGGCCGCGAAGGTCCTGCTGACCGAACGCGGCGTGCCCGCCAACCAGAAGATCCGCGAGGCCATCGCCGGGCAGCTCAAGGACACCGACAAGGCGGCCAAGGAGTACCTCGACACCGTGCCGGTGAGCGACCCGCCCAGGATCACGCCGAACGGGGCCAGCACCCTCGACACGATCCTCAAGCGGCACACCGAGGACGTGCTGTTCGGCCGGACCACGCCCGACGCGGCAGCCCGGTCGTTCGTGCGGGAGGTCCAGTCCGAAGTGGACGCGGCGAGGTGAGGCGCGCGGCCGTCGTCGGCACGGGCGGGATCGCGGCGGCGCACGCCGAGGCGTTGCGGGAGATGGGAGACCGGATCGAGCTGGTGGCCGTCGCGGACGTGGACGAGGGCCGGGTCGGGGCGTTCGCGCGGGAGTGGGACGTGCCTCGGACGTATCCGGGGCTCGCGGAGATGCTCGACGCGGAGACCCTGGACCTGGTGCACGTGTGCACGCCACCGCGAGATCACGTACCGCTCGCGCTCGACTGCCTCGCGGCGGACGTGGACGTGCTGGTGGAGAAGCCTCCGGCGATGTCGTTGAGCGAGCTCGACACGTTGATCGCGGCCGAACGCGCGTCGGCGGGGCACGTGGCGACGGTGTTCCAGCACCGCTTCGGCCCGGCCGCGCTGCGGTTGCGGCGGCTGATGGCGGAGGGGGTGTTCGGGCGGTCGCTCGTGGCCCGGTGCGACACGCTCTGGTACCGCGGCGACGCCTACTTCGAGGTGCCGTGGCGCGGGACGTGGGCGAGCGAGGGCGGCGGCCCGACGATGGGGCACGGCATCCACCAGTTCGACCTGCTGCTGTCCGTTCTGGGGCCGTGGCGGGAGATCCGGGCGGTGGCGGCACGGCAGGCCCGTGCCGTGCAGACCGAGGACGTCTCGATGGCGCTGGTGACGTTCGCCGACGGCACCCTGGCGTCGGTGGTGAACTCGCTGCTCTCCCCGCGCGAGACCTCGCAGCTGCGGCTGGACTTCGACCGCGCGACGGTCGAGGTCGAGCACCTGTACGGCTACACCGACGCGCACTGGACGGTCACCCCGGCGCCCGGCCACGAGGACGTCGCGGTGCGGTGGCAGGAGGGGCGATCCGCCGTGGTGAGCGGGCATCGGTGCCAGCTGGAGGCGTTCCTGGACGCCGTGGACCGCGGTGCGCCGCCGCCGGTGACCTTGGCCGATACCCGCCGGACGATGGAGTTCGTGGCCGCGCTGTACGCGTCCGCGTTCACCGGTGAGGTCGTGAAGGCCGGGGAGATCGGCGCGGACAGTCCGTTCTACGCGACGATGGAAGGCAACGGTGCGCCGTGGAGCCGGTGATCGAGTACGACGACGAGGTGCTGACCGCCCGTGCGGGTGGTGTCGAGCTCTTCCGGTACGTCCACCGGCCGTCGACGCCGGCGTTCGAGGGCCCGAAGCCGTACCTGCACCCGGTGCGCACGCTCGCCGGTGACGTCGTGACGGCGTTCCGGCCGCACGATCACCGCTGGCACAAGGGCGTGCAGATGACCGCGACCGACGTGTCGGGCGAGAACTTCTGGGGTGGCGTGACGTACGTGCGCGACCAGGGGTACGTGGCGCTGCCGAACGTCGGGACCATGCGGCACGAGGAGTTCGCGGTCGACGGGGCCAGGGTCGGTGAGGTGCTGTCGTGGTTCACCGAGGCGGGCGAGCACTGGATCACCGAGCGGCGTGCCTTCGCCGTGCGGGACGTCCTCGAGGGATCGTGGACGCTGGAGTTCGCGACCTCGCTGACGAACCTGCGCGCGCAGCCGTTGGTGTTCGGCAGCCCGACGACGAACGGGCGTGAGCTCGCCGGGTACACCGGGTTCTTCTGGCGTGGCCCGCGGTCGTTCACCGGGGGCGAGGTGCTCGCGGCCGGTGGGGGAGCGGGGCAGGAGCTGATGGGCTCGGCCGCGGCCTGGCTCGCGTTCGTCGGTCAGCACGACGAGGTGGACCGCGCGTCGACGTTGGTGTTCATCGACCATCCGGAGAACCCCGGCACGCACTGGTTCGTGCGCAGCACGCCGTTCGCGGCGGTCAACCCCTCGTTCGCGTTCCACGACACGGTGGAGCTGGGGCCGGGGGAGACGATGAACCTGCGCTACCGGCTCGTGGTCGGCGACGGCGCGTGGACCCGGGAGCAGATCGAGTCCTATGTGGAGGAACATCCGTGGTGACGCCGTTCCCCGGCGGGGTCGGGATCTCCGGCCTGCGCGTGTACGACTGGCCCGCGGTGGACGGGGTGTGCGGTGGGTCGCCGCACGTCCACCTCGCCTGCTCGGAGGCCTACTTCGTGATCTCGGGGACCGGCAGCGTCCAGACGCTGACCCGGCGTGCGTTCACCGAGACGCCGTTGAGCGAAGGGGTGGTCGTGTGGTTCACGCCCGGCACGATCCACCGGCTGGTGAACGACGGCGACCTGCGCATCGTCGTGATCATGCAGAACAGCGGCCTGCCGGAGGCGGGTGACGCGGTGTTCACGTTCCCCTCTGATGTGCTGGCTGATTCCGCGCGCTACGCGGAGTGCGCGCGGGCCGATGACGAGGAGTCGGCGCGGCGGCGCCGGGATCTCGCTCTCGAAGGGTTCCTGGAACTGCGGCGGGGGAGGCCCGCGGCGCTGGAGTCGTTCTACGAGGCCGCTGTGCGGATGAAGCAGGACGGCCTGGACGCGTGGGAGGAGCGCTGGCGGGAAGGGGCGCTGGCGTCGGCCGAACGCACCGGGGAGCACCTGGAGCGGTTGCGGGACGGGGACATCGGGCACCTGGTGGAGGCGGACGTCCAGGTGGTGCACGGGAAGGGGCCGAAGTTCGGCATGTGCGGGCGGCTCGACGTTTTCTGATCGAATTCGAGTCGAACTGGGCCGCTGCCGGTGCGTTCGACTCGTTCGACGCTAGCGTCACCGGCATGAAACGTTTCAATTCTCTAGTGCTGGCAACGGTTCTGGCACTGGGTGGCGTGCCGGCGGTGGCGGACGAACCGCCCGAACGCGGGCTCATCAGCATCAGGTCCGTGCACGGCGGCGGGAACTTCGTGTCGTGGCGGCTGCTCGAATCGGACGCGGCCGACGTCGCGTTCCACGTCTACCGCGACGGCGTGCGGGTCAACCGGGCGCCGATCACGACGGCGACGAGCTTCCTCGACGAGGGTGCTCCCGCGACCGCCTCCTACTCGGTGCGCGCGGTGGGCGGAGGCGTGGAACCGGCGGCGGCCACGCGGTCCGTCGGCACGCTCGCGACGAGCAGGGACGTCCCGCTGCAGATCCCGGCCGGCGGGACCACGCCGTCGGGCGAGTCCTACACCTACGTGGCGAACGACGTGTCGGCCGGCGACCTCGACGGTGACGGCGAGCAGGACCTCGTGCTGAAGTGGGATCCCACCAACGCCAAGGACAACTCGCAGTCCGGCTACACCGGCAACGTCTACCTGGACGCGTACCGCCTGAACGGCACCAGGTTGTGGCGGATCGACCTCGGCCGCAACATCCGGGCGGGCGCGCACTACACGCAGTTCCAGGTGTTCGACTACGACGGTGACGGCCGCGCCGAGGTGGTGGTGAAGACCGCGGACGGCACCCGGTCGGGCACCGGTCAGGTGATCGGCAACGCGAGCGCGGACCACCGCAACAGCAGCGGGTACGTGCTGGCAGGGCCCGAGTACCTGTCGGTGTTCCGCGGCACGGACGGCGCGGTGCTCGACACCGAGAACTACGTGCCGCCGCGCGGGACCGTGTCGTCGTGGGGCGACAACTACGGCAACCGGGTCGACCGCTTCCTCGCCGGAACGGCCTATGTGGACGGTTCACGCCCGAGCATCGTGATGGCGCGTGGCTACTACACCCGCAGCGTGATCTCGGCGTGGGACTTCCGCGGCGGCCAGCTGACGCAGCGGTGGACGTTCGACTCCGCCACCCAGTCGAACCGCGCGGCCTGGGAGGGCAAGGGCAACCACCAGCTGTCGGTGGCCGATGTGGACGGTGACGGCCGCGACGAGATCGTCTACGGCTCGATGGCGATCGACGACAACGGCCGCGGCCTCTGGCAGAACGGCACCCGGCACGGCGACGCGTTGCACGTCGGCGACTTCATCCCGTCCCGGCCGGGCCTGGAGGTCTTCAAACCGTCGGAGTCCACCACCGACCTCGCGCACTGGATGGGCGACGCGCGCACCGGTCAGGTCATCTGGAGCGCGCCCTCGTGCGGGTGCGACAACGGCAGGGGAGTGGCGGCCGACATCTGGGCGGGCAATCCCGGTGCCGAGGCGTGGTCGTCCGCGGTCGGCGGGCTGCGCAGCGCCACCACGGGCGCCCAGGTCGCGGCGCGCAAGCCGGGGTCGGCCAACTTCGTGATCTGGTGGGACGGCGACGCCCAGCGCGAGCTGCTGAACGGCACCACGATCGACAAGTACGGCCCCGACGGGGACACGCGCCTGCTCACCGGGTCGGGCGTGGCCTCCAACAACGGCACCAAGTCCACTCCCGCGCTGTCCGCCGACATCCTCGGCGACTGGCGCGAGGAGGTCGTCTGGCGCACTTCGGACAACCGGGCGTTGCGCATCTACTCGACCACCGAGCCGACCTCGATCCGGCGCGTGTCGCTGCTGCAGGACCGGCAGTACCGGGTGGCCGTGGCGTTCCAGAACACCGCCTACAACCAGCCGCCGCACCCGAGCTTCGCCTCGCCCTGATCCCAGGAGGTTGTTGTGCTGTCGAGACTTCTCCGAACATTCGTGGCCTTCCTGGTGCTGGCGGCCTGCGTGGCCGTCACTCCCGCCGCGGCCGCCGCCCCCACCCGGATCATGGCGCTCGGTGACTCGATCACCGGGTCTCCCGGCTGCTGGCGGGCGTTGCTCTGGAAACACCTGCAGGACACCGGGCACACGAACGTCGACTTCGTCGGCTCGGTGCCGGGTGACGGCTGCGGCTTCGCCTACGATGGTGAACACGAGGGCCACGGCGGTTTCCTCGCGACGAACATCGTGCGGGACAACCAGCTCCCCGGCTGGCTCTCGTCCGCCCGGCCGGACGTCGTCCTGATGCACCTCGGCACCAACGACGTGTGGAGCAACATCCCCGCGAGCACGATCCTCGGCGCCTACACGACGATGCTCGGCCAGATGCGGGCGAGCAACCCCGCGATCAAGCTGGTCGTCGCCCAGATCCTGCCGATGACCCCGGCGAACTGCTCGGCGTGCGCGCAGCGGGTGGTCGACCTGAACAGCGCGATCCCGGGCTGGGCGCGGTCGAACAGCACCGCGGCCTCGCCGATCACCGTGGTGGACCAGTGGACCGGGTTCGACACCGCGGTCGACACAGGTGACGGTGTGCACCCGAACAGCACCACGGGCATCCAGAAGATCGAGAGCCGCTGGTACCCGGCCGTGGTGGCGGCGCTCGGATCGTCGGCGGCGGTCGGGCTGCACGTCGAGGGCACACGGGTGGTCGAGGCGAACGGGTCCCCGTTCGTGATGCGCGGGGTCAACCACGCGCACGTCTGGTACCAGAACCAGACCAGGGCGTTCGCGGACATCAAGTCCTTCGGCGCCAACACCGTTCGCGTGGTGCTCGGCAGTGGGCAGCGGTGGGGACCGACGCCGGCCTCCGAGGTGTCGAGCGTCATCTCGCTGTGCAAGCAGTCCCGGCTGATCTGCGTGCTGGAGGTGCACGACACCACCGGGTACGGCGAGCAGAGCGGCGCCGCCTCGCTGGACCAGGCGGCGACCTACTGGATCAGCGTCGCCTCGGCGTTGCAGGGCCAGGAGAACCACGTCGTGATCAACCTCGGCAACGAGCCGTTCGGCAACAACGCGCAGGTCAGCGCCACGTGGGCGAGTGCGACGAGCAGTGCGATCAGCCGGTTGCGCGGCGCCGGGCTGCAGCACCTGCTGATGGCCGACGCGCCGATGTGGGGCCAGGACTGGGGCAACATCATGCGCGACAACGCGGCATCCGTGCTGGCCGCGGACCCGTTGCGCAACACCGTGTTCTCCATCCACATGTACGGCGTCTACAACACGGCGGACAAGGTGAACGCGTACTTCGACGCGTTCCGGACCGCCGGGCTGCCGCTGGTGGTGGGGGAGTTCGGGCACAACCACAGCGACGGCGACCCGGACGAGGACACGATCATGGCCCAGGCGCAGGCGCGCGGCCTGGGGTACCTCGGCTGGTCGTGGAGCGGCAACAGCTCCGACGTCGGCTACCTGGACATGGTCAACTCGTTCAACCCGGCGAGCTTGACCTCGTGGGGTGAGCGGTTGCTGAACGGCGCCAACGGTGTTCGCCAGACCTCGCGGGAGGCGACGATCTACGGCGGGTCGGCCGACACGCAGGCGCCGTCCACTCCGGGCACTCCGGCGGCGTCGGGCGTGACGTCGTCAGGGCTCTCGCTGAGCTGGGCCGCGTCGACCGACAACGTCGGCGTGACCGGGTACGACGTGCTGCGCGCTCTCGGCAGCGGGACGTTCGCGCAGGTCGGCTCGTCGGCGACGGCGTCGTTCACCGACTCCGGCCTGAGCCCGTCGACGACCTACCGCTACCAGGTGCGGGCCCGGGACGCGGCCGGCAACGCCTCCACGGCTTCGGGCATCGTGTCGGCGACCACGAGCGCCGGCGGTGGTGGCGGCGGGTGCAAGGTCGGGTACTCCGCCCAGAACTGGGGCGGTGGCAACGGCTTCACGGCCAGCGTGACGATCACCAACACGGGTGTTAGCGCTATCAACGGCTGGACGCTGACGTTCGGCTACGCCAACGGCCAGAAGGTGACGCTGCCGGGGTGGGGAGCGACGTTCGCCCAGTCCGGTGCGGCGGTGAGCGCGACGAACCTGGCGTGGAACGGCACGCTCGCGCCGAGTGCGTCGACGAACATCGGCTTCAACGGCACCTACAGCGGCTCGAACCCGGCGCCGACGTCGTTCAGCCTCAACGGTTCCGCCTGCACCACCGGTTGACATTTAAACGATACAACCAGCCTGTCCGATTCCGGACAGGCTGGTTCGCCGTTCCTTGACACCGTCGCCGCCTGCCCAACACCCTGGCTGTCGCCTCGGAAATTGAAACGTTTCATCCAGCGACGAAGGTGGAGACGACGTGCGGCGACGGGCGTTCCTGAAGACATCGGCGGCCGGGCTCTCGGTGACCGCGCTCCCACCGGGGGTGGCGGCGGCCGAGCCGGAGGGCAAGGCCGGCGGGGTGAGGGTCGAGCGCACGACCGTCGAGTACGCCGAAACGCTGCTGGGCACCGACGTGGCCAAGCCCAGACTGGCCTGGGTGCTCGCGGCGGAGGGCTCCGGTGCACGCCAGACCGCGTACCAGGTCGAAGTGGGAACGGCCCCCGGCCGGGCGGACGTCTGGCAGTCCGGCCGCGTGACCTCCGACCGCACCACCGGAATCGTGTTCGGCGGCAAGGAGCTGAAGCCGCGCACCCGCTACCACTGGCGCGTGCGGGTGTGGGACGGGGCGGGCAGGCCGTCGCCCTGGAGCACGACCTCCTGGTGGGAGACCGCGCTGCTGGGCACCCCGTGGCAGGCGCGCTGGATCGGTGCGACGGACACCGCGATCGACCTCACCGGCGCCCGCTGGATCTGGTCGGCGACGACACCGGCGGAGAGCAGGTGGTTCCGCGCGTCCCTCGACCTCCCGGCGGACGCGGTGAGCGCACGCCTGGTCGCGACGGCCGACGACGACTTCACGTTGTACGTCAACGGAACCGAGGTCGTGCACGTTCCCCAGCAGGTCGACGTCTGGAAGGTGGGCCAACGCGCCGACGTGACCCGCCTGGCAGGCCGCCGGATCGTGCTGGCCGCACGGGCGACCAACCGCTCGGAGGGCCCGGCCGGTTTGTTGCTGCGACTGGTGGTGGAGCTCGCTGACGGCCGGCGTGAACTGGTCACCGGCCCTGGCTGGAAGGTCTCCGACACCGAGCAGCCGGGCTGGCAGACCTCGGCGTTCGACGACTCGTCCTGGACCCCGGCGACCGTGCTCGACCCGTACGGCCAGGGCCCGTGGGGCGCGAACGTGACGGTCGAGGAACAGCCCGCACCGTTGCTGCGCCGAGAGTTCACGCTGACAAAGCCCGTCACGCGAGCAAGGCTCTACGTCAGCGGCCTCGCCTACCACGAGACCGAGATCAACGGCCGCCGCGTGGGCGACCGCGTCCTGGACCCCGGCTTCACCGACTACGACAACACCGTCCTGTACGCCACGCACGACGTGACGAGCCTGGTCCGGCGCGGCGCCAACGCGATCGGCGTGACGCTCGGCCGCGGCTTCTACGGCATGAAGACGCCGAACGTGTGGAGGTGGGAGCGCCCGCCGTGGCACGACGAGCCGAAACTCCTGGCCCAGCTGGAGATCGACCACCCGGACGGCTCGCGCACCACCGTCGACTCCGACGACCAGTGGCGCCTGACCGACGGCCCCACGGTCTCGAACTCGCTCTACACCGGCGAGACCTACGACGCCCGCCTGGCCCCGCGCGACTGGACCAGGCCGGGCTTCGACGACAGCACGTGGCAGCGGACAACCGTCCGCCCAGCGCCTCGGGGTGTGCTGAAAGCACAGGAGCACGAACCGATTCGCGTGATCGAGTCGGTGACACCCGCGGTGACCCAGCTCAGGCCAGGGGTGTTCGTCGCCGACATGGGCCGCACGATGTCCGGCTGGACACAGCTCACCGTCACCGCCGCGGCCGGCACCGTCGTCCGGCTCAAGCACGGTGAGACCCTGAACTCCGATGGCAGCGTTCACATGGAGAACGGCCACGTCAGCGGCGGCCGCATCCAGCTCGACGAGTACGTGTGCGCGGACGGCACCGGCACCTGGGAGCCGAAGTTCTCGTACAAGGGCTTCCGCTACGTCGAGGTCACCGGCCTGACCACCGCACCCCGCCTGGTGGGCCGCCTCGTGCACTCGGACGTGCCGCGCGCCAGCACGTTCCGCTGCTCCGAACCGCTCTTCGAGCAGTACGACGCCGCCATGCGCCGCACCGTCGCCAACAACCTGCACGGCATCCCGACCGACACCCCGACGTACGAGAAGAACGGCTGGACCGGCGACGCCCAGGTGGGCGCCCCGTCGATGCTGGCCGAGTTCGGCATGGCCCGCTTCTTCACCAAGTGGCTCGGCGACCTCGCCGACAGCCAGGACACCGCGGGCCAGCTGCCGGTGATCGTCCCGTCCGGCGGCTGGGGCTACCGCGAACTGGCGCCCGCGCCCGAGTGGACGACCGTGTACCCGTTCGTGCTGCGCGAGATGTACCGGATCTACGGCGACTCCCGCCTGCCAGAACAGCACTGGCCTGTGCTGACCCGCTATCTCGACTGGGAGATCGCCAGACTGCGCGACGGCCTGGCGATCACCGCCCTGGGCGACTTCCTCCCACCGGGCTCCGGCGGCATCCCGCCGGAGGACACCCGCCTGACCGCCACCGCCTACCTCTACCGAGCCCTGCTGCACACCGCCGAACTCGGTGACGTGATCGGCAAGCCGGTCCCGCACTACCGCACGACGGCCGCTTCTCTGCTGGCAGAGTTCAACAAGACGTTCCTCGACGGCTACTACCGCACCTCCCGCGACCCCGACTACCGCCAGACCTCCAACGCGATCCCGCTGGCGTTCGGCATGGTGCCCGCCGGCTCCGTCCAGACCGTCGCCGACAAACTCGCCACCGAGATCCGCGCCAACGGCAACCACGTCAACGTGGGCTGCCTCGGCGCCAGCGTGCTGCTCCAGGCGTTGAGCGACAACGGACACGCCGACGTCGCCCACGCCATGGCCGTCGAACGCTCGTACCCGAGCTGGGGCCACTGGTTCAGCAACGGCGCCGACACCATGTGGGAGATGTGGGACACCGGCACCCGCTCCCGCAACCACTACTTCAAGGGCACCATCGCCCACTGGCTCTACGAACACGTCGCCGGCCTCCGACCGGGCGACGAGGGCTTCCGGACGTTCGTGGTGCGCCCGACCGCGACCGCGCTGTCGTGGGCACGACTGGAGTTCGACAGCGTGCGCGGCCGGATCGTCGTGGCGTGGACCAAGGTCGACGGCAGGCTGCGCCTGACCGTGGAGGTGCCGGTGGGGTCGACGGCGGAGGTGCACGTGCCCGGCGGAGCGGTGCGAACCGTCCCACATGGACGGTGGGAGTTCTCCGGGCCGGCCGGCCCGCAACCTCGGTGAACACCTCGGCCGACGACTGAGGAGTGGCGCTGTCCCCCGTGAGAGCTACTTCGAGGTGTCCTCTCCGGCGGGATTCCCCGAACCGCCCGGCTTCCTAACGTTGCGGTGTCCCCACAGGCCACCTCAGGAAGTCGGAGTCATGGAGCTCAGTGCCTTTCGGTTGCGCAGGTTCAGGTTCCCGATCCTCTTCGTCGTGCTGTTCGCCGTGATGCTGGCGGTGGTCGGCATCGACACCCTCGTCGCGCCGGTGCCGCTGCTCGCGTTGCCGGTCGGGATCGGGCTCGCCGCGCTCGGGATCCTCTGCTACTGCAGGCTCGCCCGGTTCGTGGAGGGGAGGAGCGAGCTGCCGGAGCTGGCGGGGGACCGGTGGCGCGGGCTCGGCAAGGGCGCGGCGCTCGGGTTCGGGTTGTTCTGCTCGTTGATGGTGTTGATCGCGGTGTTCGGTGGGCTGGACGGCATGACGTGGCACTCGTTCCTGGGGTTCCTCGGGCTCGCCGGGATGATGTTCAGCGTCGCGACCATGGAGGAGTTGCTGTTCCGCGGGGTGTTGTTCCGCATTCTGGAGGAACGCGCCGGGACGGTGGTGTCGTTGGTCGTGTCGTCGTTGCTGTTCGGGATGACGCACCTGGTCAACGTCAACGCCACGTTCTGGGGTGCGCTGTCGATCGGGCTCACCGGTGGGGCGATGCTGGCTGCCGCCTACGTGGTGACGCGGTCGCTGTGGTTTCCGATCGGGCTGCACTTCGCCTGGAACTTCACCCACGCCGGGGTGTTCGGCATCGCGGTGTCCGGGTCTGACGACGTGCCGGACGGGTTGCTGCGCACGACGCTCGACGGGCCGACGGTGCTGACCGGTGGTTCGTTCGGGCCGGAGGCGAGCCTGTTCGCGTTGCTCGTGTGTTCGGTGGCCACGGTGGTGATGGTGCGCCGGGCGGTGCGGAGCGGGCAGGTATTGCGCCGAGGTGCAAAGGCTCGTTAGCGGGCGGGTTCGCGTTGTTAACTGCCGCCCATGGGTTCGAGACGCTTCAGCAAGCTGGTCAGCCGGGTCGCGGTCGCCGCGGTGGCCGCGCTCTCGGTTGTCACCGTGAACACGCCGTCCGCGGGGGCCGCGGCGCAGGAGTTCATCTACTCCGGGCAGGACTACGGGTACGCCGGGGCGACGTTCGACTGGACCGGGCGCAGCTCGGTCGGCAACATCGACCTGATCGTGTCCGACTGGGGTTGTGACGCCAAGCCGGTGTACGCGTACTTCCTGTTCTACAACGGGTCGTTGACGCCGGACTCGACGCCGACCCGCCGTTACGACCACTCCGGTTGTGACAAAGAGGACTACTCGACGTACAACAACCTCACGTGGTCGATCAGCGGCGACTCGATCACGTACATGGGTGTCGTCGTGTGCCGTGACGCGTTCAACGGGCCGTGCAAGGTCGGCGGGCTCTCGGGGCGCAACCCGTACGCGTGAGCGTTCACCTCGGGAGGTAGCGGCGCAGCGGCTGCGACTTCCTGACCATGGTCCTGAGGTCGGTCAGCGTGCCGTGCGCTCCCCCCACGGCACGTGCTTGCACCAGGACGTTGCCCAGCGCGGTGGCCTCCGCCGGTCCCGCGACCACGGGCAGGCCGCACGCGTCGGCGGTGAGCTGGCACAGCAGTTCGTTGTGCGAGCCGCCGCCGACGACGTGCACCACCTCGACCTCCTTGCCGGACAGGCTTTGCGCGTCGGCGATCGCGTCGCGGTGGGCCAGCGCCAGACTGTCCAGGATGGACCGGACGAGCTCCGGGCGGGTCAACGACCTTCCGCACGCGCGTTCGATGCGAGCCGGCATGTCACCGGGTGGGAGGAACGCCGGGTCGTTGGCGTCGAACACCACCCCTTCCGCCGTGGCGGCTTCGCGGAGCAGCGGGCTCAGGTCGGCGTTCCAGGTGCGCAGGCACTCCTGCAGCAGCCAGAGGCCCATCACGTTGCGGAGGTAGCGGATGGTGCCGTCCACACCGCCCTCGTTGGTGAAGTTCGCGGCTCTGCTCGCCTCGGTGAGCACGGGGGCGTCGAGCTCCACGCCCACCAGGGACCAGGTGCCGCACGAGATGTAGGCGAAACGGTCGTGCGCGGCGGGCACGGCGACGACAGCGGACGCGGTGTCGTGCGACCCCACCGCCGTCACCGGGATGCCCTTGAAGGTGCCGGCCGGGTCGCCGGGGCGGCGCAGGTCCGGGAGCAGACCGGGCGGGAGGTCGCTGGTCAGCTCTGGTGACCACTGTCCTGTTCGGACGTCGATCAGGCCCGTCGTGGTCGCGTTGGTGTACTCGGTGCCGCACTGGCCGGTCAGCCAGTAGGAGAGCAGGTCGGGGACCAGCAGGAGCCGGGACGCCTGGGGGAGCAGGGGTTCGGCCATCAGCTGGAACATCGTGTTGAACGGCTGGTGCTGCAGGCCGTTGACCTCGTACAGGCCGTCGGGCGGGGTGATGCCGTCGGTGCGGGGGTCGCGGTAGGCCACGGGGTTGGCCAGGAGCTCACCGGAGGCGTCCAGCAGGCCGTAGTCGACCGCCCAGCTGTCGAGGCCGATGCTCGACACGGTGCCCGCGCGTCTCAGCCCGGTCAGGACCTCGTGGTAGAGCGCGGGCAGGTCCCAGCGCAGGTGGCCGTCGCGGTGCACCGGGCCGTTGGGGAACCGGTGCACCTCCTCGATGTGAACGTTGCCATCGGCGACGGTCCCGCGCACCACCCGGCCGCTGGACGCGCCCAGGTCGACGGCTGCCACGGTTCTCATCGCAGGAACGCCGCTGCCACGCCGGCGTCGACCGGCACGTGCAGACCGGTCGTCAACGACAGTTCCCCTGCTGTTAGCGCGAACACCGCCGCCGCGACGTGGGACGGGAGCACCTCGCGCTTGAGCAGGGTGCGCTGGGCGTAGAACTCGCCGAGCTTCTCCTCGGGCACGCCGTAGACGGCGGCGCGCTGGGCGCCCCAGCCTCCCGCGAAGATGCCGGAGCCGCGCACGACGCCGTCGGGGTTGATGCCGTTGACGCGGATGCCGTCCCCGCCCAGTTCGGCCGCGAGCAACCGCACCTGGTGGGCCTGATCGGCCTTGGCCGCGCCGTACGCGACGTTGTTCGGGCCGGCGAAGACCGCGTTCTTGCTGGAGATGTAGACGATGTCGCCGCCCATGCCCTGGTCGCGCATGACCTTGGCGGCCCGTTGCGAGACCAGGAACGACCCCTTCGCCATCACGTCGTGCTGGAGGTCCCAGTCGGCCTCCGTGGTCTCCGCCAGCGGCTTGGAGATGGACAGACCGGCGTTGTTGACGACCAGGTCCACGCCGCCGAACGCCAGCACAGCCGCTTGGAACGCCTCCAAGATACCGTCGGCAGAGGTGACGTCCACCGTCACCGGGACCGCGACGTCCGAGGAACCGATGCCCTCGGCGACCTCGCGTGCGCTGTCGGCGTTGCGGTCGGCCACGACGACGCACGCGCCCTCGGCCGCGAGGCGCTCGGCCACGGCCCGGCCGATGCCCGATCCGCCGCCGGTCACGAGCGCGACGCGGGTGGCCAGCGGCTTCGGCTTCGGCATGCGCCGGAGCTTGGCCTCTTCGAGGGACCAGTACTCGATGCGGAACTTCTCGCGCTCGTCGATCGGCGCGTAGCGGGAGACCGATTCGGCGCCTCGCATGACGTTGATGGCGTTCACGTAGAACTCGCCGGCCACGCGCGCGGTCTGCTTGTCGCGGCCGAAGCTGAACATGCCGACGCCCGGGACCAGCACGATCGCCGGGTCCGCGCCGCGCATCGGCGGGCTGTCGGGCGAGGCGTTCCGGTCGTAGTAGGAGCGGTAGTCCTCGCGGTACGCGTCGTGGAGCTGCTCCAAGCGCGTGACCACGTCCGCCAGGGGAGCGGTCGGGGGCAGGTCGAGGACGAGCGGCCGGACCTTGGTGCGCAGGAAGTGGTCGGGGCAGGAGGTGCCGAGCGCGGCCAGCTCCGGATGCCGTTCGCGGGCCAGGAAGTCCAGCACCACGCCGGAGTCGGTGAAGTGACCGACCTGCGGGCTGTCGGTGGAGGCGAGGCCGCGGATCACCGGCGCCAGGTCGGCGGCCCGCACCCGCCGTTCACTCGCGGGCAGCGGCTCGTGCACCACCGGCCCGAACGGCTCCGCGCGGCCCTGCTCGTCCAGATACCGTTGCGCGGCTTGGATGATCTCCAACGAGTGCGCCTCGCACTCCTCGCTCGACGCGCCCCACGCCGTGATGCCGTGCCCGCCGAGGATCACGCCGATCGCCTGCGGGTGATCACGCCTGATCGCCGCGATGTCCAGCCCCAGCTGGAAACCGGGCCGCCGCCACGGCACCCACGCCACGCGGTCGCCGAAGCACGCCTTGGTCAGCGCCTCGCCGTCCGTCGCCGTCGCGAACGCGATGCCCGCGTCCGGGTGCAGGTGGTCGACGTGCGGGGCGTCGACCAGCCCGTGCATGGCCGTGTCGATCGACGGCGCCGCTCCTCCCCTGCCGTGCAGGCAGAAGTCGAACGCGGCGACCATCTCGTCCTCGCGCTCGACCCCCGGATACACGTCCACCAGCGCGTGGAGGCGGTCCAATCGCAGCACCGCGAGTCCCGACTCCTTCAGCGTGCCCAGGTCGCCGCCGGACCCCTTGACCCACATCAGGTCCACCGGCTGCCCGGTCACCGGGTCGACGGCGGACCCCTTGGCCGAGGTGTTGCCGCCCGCGTAGTTCGTGTTGCGCGGATCGGCGCCGAGCCGGTTGCTCCGTCCCAGCAACTCTTGGACCTGCTCCATCACGCACCCCACCCGGCGGCCTCGCCGCCGACTCGTTCCGCGACGATCCGCTCCGCGTACCCGGACCGCCGGTACGCGGCCGTCGGGTCGGGATCGAGGCCCATGTCCTCCCGCAGCTCGCGCAGGAGCGGCCGCACATCGGTGTTGTAGGCGTCCATCAGCACGGCGTTGGACTCCAGCACGTCACCGGCCCGTTGAGCGGCGTCCAAGGCGCTGTGGTCGACCAGGAGCGCCTTCGCGGTGGCCTCCTGGACGTTGAGCACCGACCGGATGATCGCCGGGATCTTGGGCTCCAGGTTGTGGCACTGGTCGAGCATGAACGCGATCCCGGCGGCCGGCCTCAGCGCGTCCGCCAGCACGATCTCGTGCATGATCCGGAACAGCTGGAACGGGTCGGCCGCGCCCACCATCAGGTCGTCGTCGGCGTAGAAGCGCGAGTTGAAGTCGAACGCGCCGAGCTTCCCCGCCCGCAGCAGGAACGACACGATGAACTCGATGTTCGTGCCGGGCGCGTGGTGCCCGGTGTCGATCACGACCTGCGCCCGTTCGCCCAGCTGCTGGCAGTGCGCGAACGCGGTGCCCCAGTCCGGCACGTCGGTCACGTAGAACGCGGGCTCGAAGAGCTTGTACTCCACCAACATCCGCTGGTCCGGCCCGAGCCGGTCGTACGTCTCGCGCAACGCCTCGGCGAGCCTGTCCTGCCGGGCGCGGATGTTGTCCTGGCCGGGGTAGTTGAGGCCGTCCGCGAACCACAGCTTGAGGTCGCGCGAGCCTGTCTGGTCCATGATGTGAACGCACTCGAGCAGGTGCCCGATCGCCTTGCGCCGCACCGCCGCGTCCGGGTGGCAGACGCTGCCGAGCTTGTAGTCGTCGTCCTGGAACACGTTGGAGTTGATGGCACCCAGCGCGACACCGCGGTCCCGCGCGTACTCCGCGAGCTTGCCGTAGTCGTCGACCCGGTCCCACGGGATGTGCAACGCGACCGTCGGCGCGACACCGGTGAGCCGGTGCACCACCGCCGCGTCGTCGATCTTCTCGTACGGCGTGCGCGGAACTCCCTGCTGCGCGAACACCTTGAAGCGGGTGCCCGAGTTGCCGTACGCCCACGACGGCGTCTCGATCCGCTGCTCGCGCAGCGCGTCCTTCACGCTCATGTCGTTCTCCCTGAACTCAATCGAGGTGGAAGACCTCGTCGAGGGGCCGCATCCGTTCGTCGGCGTTGCCGTCACCGACGAAGAACTCCGCCATCTCGTGCTGCCAGCGCGCGTTCACCTCGGTGCGGGCCATCTCCGCGAGCGCCGCGTCGAAGTCGTCGCACTCCAGGTAGCCGACGAGCAGGCCGTCCCCGGCGAGGAAGAGTGAGTAGTTCCGCCAACCCGCCTCGCTGAGGGCAGCCCGCATCTCCGGCCACACCTCGCGGTGCCGCGCCCGGTACTCGTCCAGACGATCGGCGCGGACCCGCAAGGTGAAGCAGACGCGCATGATCAGAAGTCGAACTGGTCGATGTTGTCCTTCGTGAACACCGTCGGCGGGCCGAGCACGACCTCGCCCTTGGCGCCGATCGTGTAGTCACCGAGGTCGCCCGCCTTGTACTTCTCGCCCTCGGCGCCGGTGATCTGCCCGGACGCGAGCGCCGCGGCGGTGTAGGTGGCGAGGTAGCCGAGCTTGCTCGGGTCCCACAGCGCGAACGACTTCACCGTGCCGTCCTGCACGAACTTGCGCATCTGGTTCGGCGTGCCCAGGCCCGTGAGCTGGACCTTGCCCTTGTACTCGCTGGAGCTCAGGTACCGGGCGGCGGCCGCGACGCCCACGGTGGTCGGCGAGATGATGCCCTTGAGGTTCGGGTGCGCCTGCAGCAGACCCTGCGTCTTCTGGAACGACGTCTGGTCGTCGTCGTTGCCGTACGCGGTCTCCACGAGCTTCAGCCCCGCGTACTCGGGCTTCGCGAGCTCGGTCTTCATGACCTCGATCCACGCGTTCTGGTTGGTGGCGTTGGGGGTCGCGGACAGGATCGCGATCTCCCCGCTGCCGCCGACCGCCTCGGAGATCAGCTTCACCTGCCCGGCCGCGATCTCGTTCGACGTCGCCTGGTTGATGAACACGTCCCTGGCGTCCGGCGCCGCGTCCGAGTCGAACGTGACGACCTTGAGGCCTTGTGAACGCGCACTCTTCAGCGCGGGCGCCACGGCGTTGGCGTCGTTGGCGGAGATCACCAGCGCGTCCTGCTTCTGCTGCGCGGCCGTGTTGATGTAGGTGACCTGGCTGCTCGCGGCCGCGTCGGACGGTCCGGTGGGCTTGACCTCGGCCTTGATCGCCGTGCCCGCCTGCTCCGCGCCCTTCTGCGCCACGGTGAAGTACGGGTTGTTGACCTGCTTGGGCAGGAACGTGATCTTCAGGCCTTCCTTGAGGGGCGCGTTGGGATCGCCCTTCGCGGCGTTGGTGGCGCCACCGGTGTCGTTGTTAGCGCTCTCCTTCGTGGTGCCACCGCAGGCGGTGAGCGCGACGGCCCCGGACATCACCAGGGCGAGCACTAGGCGTGTTTTCATGGCGAGGCCTTTCGCAGAGTTCCAACGCGACGGGTGATGGAAGGGGCGAGAACGCTCACGAGGAGCAGCAGTCCGGTGACGATCGTGAGGACCTCGGTCGAGGTGTCCCGGAGGATCAGGAGGTTGCGCAGGCCGCCCAGCAGCAGCACGCCCGCGAGCACGCCGAAGAGCGTTCCCCTGCCGCCGAAGATGGACACCCCGCCGAGCAGCACGGCGGCGACGACGGCCAGTTCGAGCCCGAGGCCGTTGTCCGCGCGGGCACTCGAGAAGCGGAACGTGTAGACGATGCCGGCGATCGCGGCCACCGCCCCGGCGAGCACGAACAGCGTCAGCTTCACCCGCTTGACCCGGATGCCCGAGAAGCGCGCACCCTCCTCGTTCGCGCCGATCGCGTAGACGGACCGGCCGAACGAGCTGGCGTGCAGCGCGACGCCGAACAGGATCGCGAGGACCGCGGCCAGCACGATCGGGTACGGGATGTCGGTGCCCGGCACCGGCGTCGTGCCGAACGACGTGTAGCTCGCCGGGAAGTCGGCGACGGCGGTGTCGCCCAGGACCACCAGCGCGAGGCCGCGGTAGAGGGCGAGCGTGCCGATCGTGACCGCGAGGCTCGGCAGGCCGAGCCGGGTGACCAGCAGGCCGTTGAACGCTCCGGCCAGCGCGCCCACGACGACCACGGTCGGCAGGATGGTCTCGAGCGGCCAGCCCGCGTTCCACAGCCAGCCGATCAACGCGCTGGACAGGCCCAGCACCGACGCGACGGACAGGTCGATCTCGCCAGCGACGATCACCAGGGTGAGCGGCAGGGCGATCAGCGCGATCTCGCCGATGTCGAGGCCGAGGTAGAAGAGGTTGCCGCCGGACAGGAACGACCCGTCGGTGCTGATCTGGCCTGTTAGCGCTACCACGATCAGCAGGAACACCAGTGCGGTCTCCCACCGCAGGAGGTTACGCATGGCTGGTCCCTTCCGTGCGGCGCAGGGCTTTCGCCAGCCGCAGCGCGAGGAGCCGGTCGACGGTGATAGCGCTCAACAACAGCGCGCCCGCGATGGCCTGCTGCCAGAACGCGGGGATCTGCAGCACCACCAGACAGCTGGTGATCGTGCCTAGCAGCAGCGCGCCGAGCGCGGCACCGGTGACCGTGCCCGAGCCACCGAAGATCGCGACACCGCCGACCACGACGGCGGCGACCACCTGGAGTTCCAGCCCGGTGCCCGCGGCCGCGTCGACCGTGCCGTAGCGGGCGACCCAGAGCGCGCCGGCCAGGCCCGCGATCAGTCCGGACAGGACGAACGTGGTGAGCGTTCGCTTCGCCACCGGGATGCCGGCGAGGGTGGCGGCCTCCGGGTTCGAGCCGATGGCGTAGAGCTCGCGGCCGGAACGGTAGGAGCGCAGGTAGACGGCGGCGACCGCGATGACCACGAGGGTGATCAGCACCAGGATCGGGACGCCGAGGATCCGGGCGCTGCCGAGGTTCAGCAGGGCGTCGGGGAGGTTGGAGGCGTTGACCTGCTCGCCTTGGGCCAGCGCGAAGTCGACGCCCCGGAACACGTAGAGCGTGCCGAGCGTGACCACGAGGCTGGGCACGTTGCCGAGAGCCACCAGCAGACCGTTGAGCAGACCGCACGCCGCGCCGATCGCGATACCCAGGCCGATGCCCAGCAGGAGCGGGGTGCCGGGGTGGTCGGCGAAGTGCTGGGCGGTGAGGAACGCGGACAGCCCGAGGACCGAGCCGACGGACAGGTCGACGTTGCGGGTGACGACCACGAGGGTCTGGCCGACCGCGAGGAGCGCGACGATCGAGGCGTTGAGGAGGAGGTCGCGCAGGCTCTGGGGCTGGACGAACCTCGGGTTCACGACCGCCGTGGGGATGACGACCAGGGCGAGGGCGACGACGATGCCGAGCTCGCGGACGCGCCCGACCCTGGTGGAGAGGCGGCGGGCGGCGGTGCGGCGCGAGGTGGGCGGGGTGGTGGGAGCGAGTTGAGTGGTCACCGGCGCACCTCCGCCCGGCCGAGGAGGGCGCGGCGTGCGGTGGCCGGGACGTCGCCGGTCCGGCTGAGGAAGGGGTGGCGTGTCGTCGGGCCACTGCCGGTCTGGCTGAGGACGGTGGGGCGGGCCTTCGGGCCGCCGGTCTGACCGGGGAAGGCTGGGCGTGCCGTCTGGTCGCCGCCGGCCTCGCTGAGGAAGGCGCGGCATGCCGTTGGGCCGCCGCCGGTTTGGCCGGGGAGGGTGAGGCGTGCGGTTGTCGTGGCACCGCCGGTTTGGCTGAGGAACGTGGGGCGTGCCGTGGTCCGGTCGCCGCCGGTCTGGCTGGGGAGGGCCGGGCGTGCCGTGGCCGGGACATCGCTGGTTTGGCCGGAGAACGCGTGGTGTGCCGTCATCGGGACACCGCCTGTCCAGCCGCCGCCAGCGCCACCCGTTCTTCCGTCGCCTCCGCGCGGTCGAGCTCCTCCACCAGCCGCCCCTCGTGCATCACCAGCACGCGGTCCGCCATGCCGAGCACCTCCGGCAGCTCCGACGAGATCATCAGCACCGCCACGCCCTGTCCGGCGAGGTCCGACAGCAGGCGGTGGACCTCGGCCTTGGTGCCGACGTCGATGCCGCGCGTCGGTTCGTCGACGATGAGCACGGAAGGGTTGCGCGCCAGCCACTTCGCCAGCACGACCTTCTGCTGGTTGCCGCCGGACAGGACGGCCACCGGGTCGCTCAGGCGCGCGAACTTCAGCCGCAGCTTCACCGCCCAGTCCTGGGCCAGGGCGCTTTCCGAGCGGCGGCGGAGCAGGCCGAACGTCGACAGGCGGCCCAGGGAGGCGAGGGCGGTGTTGCGTTCGATGGACGCGTCCATGACCAGGCCCTGCTGGCGGCGGTCCTCGGGCACGAAGCCGATGCCCGCGGCCATCGCGGCGGTGGGGGAGCCCGGCTTCAGGCGGCGGTTGTGAACGTGCACAGTGCCCGCGTCGGGGCGGTCGATGCCGAAGATCGCGCGTGCCACCTCGCTGCGGCCCGCGCCGACCAGGCCGGAGAGTGCGACGATCTCGCCCGCGCGGACGTCGAACGACACGTCGGTGAAGACGCCCTCGCGGGTCAGCCGAGCCACCGACAGCGCGACCTCACCCGCGGTGGTGGGTTCCTTGGGGTAGAGCTGGGAGAGTTCGCGGCCGACCATGCGGCGAACCAGGGAGTCCGGGGTCTCGTCGTCCAGGGTGCCGGACCACACGAACTCGCCGTCGCGCAGGACGGTGGCGCGCTGGCAGAGCTCGAAGACCTCGTTCAGGCGGTGCGAGACGAAGAGGACGGCGGCGTCCTGCGCGCGAAGTGCCTGGACGACGCCGAAAAGCCGGTCGACCTCGTGGGCGGAGAGGGCGGCGGTGGGCTCGTCCATGACGATCACGCGGGCGTCGAACGAGAGGGCCTTGGCGATCTCGACGAGCTGCTGGTCCGCAATGGACAGTCCGCGGGCCGGGCGGGCCGGGTCGAGGCGGACTCCCAGGCGGGAGAACAGGTCCGAGGTGCGGGTGTGCATCTCGGCGACGTCGATGCGGTGGCCGAAGCCGAGGGGCTGGCGGCCCATGAAGACGTTCTCCGCCACCGACAGGTCGCCGAACAGGGTCGGTTCCTGGTAGATGATCGCGATGCCCGCGGCCAGGGCGTCGGCGGGGCCGGAGAAGCGGTGCGGCTCGTCGTCGACGAGCACCTGGCCCGCGTCCGGGCGGTGGACTCCGGCCAAGGTCTTGATCAGGGTCGACTTGCCGGCGCCGTTCTCCCCGAGCAACGCGTGGGCCTCGCCGGGCAGCAGTCTCAGCGACACCCCGGACAGCGCGCGGACGGCGCCGAAGGACTTGCTCACCTCGTCCAGTGCCACCACGGGAGGTCGGTCCACGTCCGTGTCTCCTCGATGTTGAAACGTTTTAACGCCTGAGTTACGTGCACTCTGGGTGCGGCGGCGCGGCATGTCAAGATGCGAGAGGTACGATTCGTTGTCACGTTTCAACAAAGGAGCCGCCCGTGAAGCCGTCAGTGGGCATCCGCGAGGTCGCGCAGCACGCCGGGGTCTCCAACGCGACCGTGTCGAACGTGCTCAACCGGCCCGACGTCGTCGCTCCCGCCACGCGGCAACGGGTGCTGGCGGCGATCGAGGAACTCGGGTTCGTGCGCAACGAGTCGGCACGCCAGCTCCGCGCCGGCCGCAGCCGGGTGCTCGCCTACGTCGTGCTCGACGCGGCGAACCCGTTCTTCACGGACGTGGCGCGCGGGGTCGAGGACGCGGCGCGCGAGGCCGGCTTCGCGTTGTTCCTGTGCAACAGCGCCTCGGACGGGGGACGCGAACGTGAGTACTTGGAGCTGCTCCAAGAACAACGCGTCGAGGGCATCCTGATCACGCCCGTCGACGCCGAGAATGCCCAGGTCGCCGAACGCGGCACGCCCGTCGTGCTGGTCGACCGCGAGGCGACG
Source organism: Lentzea sp. CA-135723 (assembly GCF_050936595.1). Lineage (NCBI taxonomy): Bacteria > Bacillati > Actinomycetota > Actinomycetes > Pseudonocardiales > Pseudonocardiaceae > Lentzea > Lentzea sp. CA-135723. The sequence goes on from NZ_JBNJMK010000002.1 coordinate 1,878,357, forward strand.
GACGGCAGCAGGTGCTCGGTCGCCGTGGACGACGTGCTCGGCGGCGAGCTCGCGGTGACCCACCTGATCGAGAACGGCCACACCCGCATCGCGATGGTCGGCGGCCCGCTGTCTATCCAGCAGGTGCGCGACCGGCGCGAAGGCGCGATGCGAGCGCTCACCAACGCCGGCCTGCCCACGGACGCGCTGACGTTCCTCGAAACTCGCGGTCTGCGGGTCGCCGAGGGCCGGGGCGCGGGGGAGCGGCTCGTCGGACTGCCGGCGTCACGGCGGCCCACGGCGGCGTTCTGCGCGAACGACCTGCTCGCCCTCGGCCTGCTGCAGTCGATGACCCAGCAGGGCCTGCGCGTGCCGGACGACCTGGCCGTCGTGGGCTACGACGACATCGAGTTCGCCGCGGCCGCCGCCGTGCCGCTCACGTCCGTGCGCCAGCCACGCGACCAGCTCGGTCGCACGGCCGCGCAACTGCTGCTCGCCGAGAACGAGCCGGACCACGAGCACCGGCACGTGAAGTTCCAGCCGGAGCTCGTGGTCCGCGCGTCGACCGCGATCAGACGTTAACGGACGAGCATCATTTCGCGGTCTTCCTCGACCGCATTCGAACTGTCCGGCGCGAGGAACACGTTCAGCGCCGCGGAAGTGAACGCGACGCCCGGCCGAAATGCTTTCGTGCGCGACACCACGGTCACGTCGACCTTGTGGTAGTCGCCGGTGCACGGAACGCTCGGCGTGTACTTGTCACCGACCGCCAGCTCACCGCGCACGTTCTGCGTGACCTGCACCCACAACGACGCGGTGGCGCCGTTCGCGCACATCACACGGGTCGGCACGACGACGGCGACCCCGCGCGCCTCCAGCCTCGCCTGCGGCTGCAACGCCACCGCGGCCTCGACCTGCGCGGCCGACGCCGGCAATGCGGTGGCCAATGTCGCGGTCGCGGCCAGGACGATCGCGAAAATTGCACGCACGATTCTTCACCTCGTTCTCGTGGAAGGGCGGATGCGGCCGCGAACCGACATTAACGAGAACGACCGAAACGTAGCGAGGGGCCATTGGGTCCGTGTGGGTGATTGGAACGCCGACCGGGTGGGCACCCCTGGGCGGTCCTGCCCGCGCCGAAAGGTCCAGCCATGCCGACGGACAGTGTTCTGCTCGCCGACCGGTACCGGCTGGGCGAAGTGCTCGGCACGGGCGGCATGGCCGTGGTGCGCCGCGCCACCGACACCCTCCTCGCGCGCGATGTCGCCATCAAGCTCTTCAGCCACCCCGCGGACGCCCGCCGCTTCGACAGCGAGATCCGCACGCTGGCCGGCCTCTCCCATCCCGGCCTGATCGCGATCTACGACGCGGACCTGGAAGCCGAGACGCCGTTCGTCGTCCTGCAACTCGTCGAGGGCCGCACCGTGCGCGATCACATCGCCAAGGGCCCGGTGCCCGTGGACGAGGCACGCCACCTCGGCGCGGCGCTGGCCGACGCGCTTGCGCACGTTCACAACCGAGGGTTCATCCACCGCGACATCAAGCCCTCCAACATCCTGCTGGACGACGAGGACCTCCCGCGGCTGGCCGACTTCGGCCTGGCCAGGGTCGCCGGCGACGCTCACATCACCCTCACCGGCCAGGTCGTGGGCACCGCCGCCTACCTGGCACCGGAGCAGGTGCGCGGCGCGGAGGTCACCGCCGCGGCCGACGTCTACGCGCTGGGCCTGGTGCTGCTGGAATGCCTCACCGGCCGCCGCGAGTACGAGGGCGCGGAGATCGAGGCGGCCGTCGCCCGCCTGCACCGCCCACCCGTGATCCCGGACGACCTGCCGTTCGGCCTGGTGCGGCTGCTGTCGCTGATGACCTCGCTGTCCCCGGCCCGCCGCCCGACCGCCCAAGAGTGCGCGGAAGCCCTGCGCGCCGCGGAAGAACCGCCGACCGTCGTGACCGAACCGGCGACCGTGATCACCGAGCCGCCGACGCTGGTCACGGAACCGGTGTCCCGGCGCCCCCGAGGCATGACCGCGCTGGCCGTGAGCGCCGTCCTCCTCGCCGCGGTCAGCACGGGACTCCTCGCGACGGACCGGTCCTCACCGGCGACCTCTGAGGCACCCGCCCAGGCACCGGTCACGTCCGAGGCGAACAAGACCGAGCAGGCCGTCGTCCCGGTGGCCGACCAGTCGACCGTCGCACCCGCCGCGTCACCCGAGCAGGCCGCGCCTCCCGCCCACGCCGAGCCACCCGCGAAGGTCGCGCCACCCGCGAAGGCGGGGAGCAAGGGCGACAGCGACAAAGGCAAGCCCGACAAGGACAAGCCCGGCGAGGAGCACGGCGGCAAGGGCAAGGGCTGAGGGCTACTCCTTCTCCTCGCGGTGGCCGCGCAACGAGCCGGGGTGCGCCTTGGCCGACGGGTCGTTGCGGGTCTTGACGAGGCTGGCGACCGTCACCACGACCAGGATGCCGATGATCACGCCCAGGCTCAGCGGCGTCGGGACCTCCGGTACCGACGCCGAGATGTCCACGTGCGCCCAGTGCAGGATCAGCTTCACGCCGATGAACGCGAGGATCACCGCGAGGCCGGCAGACAGGTAGACGAGCCGGTCCAGCAGGCCCTTGACCAGGAAGAACAGCGCGCGCAACCCCAGCAGGGCGAACGCGTTGGCGGTGAAGACGATGTAGGGCTCCTCGGTCACGCCGAACACCGCGGGGATCGAGTCGAGGGCGAAGAGCAGGTCCACCCCGCCGATCGCGACCAGCACGACGAACAACGGCGTGGCGAGCCGGCGGCCGTCGACGCGGGTGAAGATCTTGCCGCCCACGTAGTCGTCGGTGACGGGCAGGAGCCTGCGGGCGGTCTTCACGACGACGTTGTTCTCGACGTCGGGGTCCTCGTCGCGGTGCCGGAACAGCTGCACGGCCGTGAAGATCAGCAGCAGGCCGAACAGCAGGAACATGAACGAGAACAAGGACAGCAGCGTCGCGCCCACCGCGATGAAGATGCCGCGCATGATCAGCGCGAGCACGATGCCGAACGTCAGCACCTTGTGCTGGTGCTCCTCCGGCACGAGGAACGTCGTCATGATGATCACGAAGACGAACAGGTTGTCGACCGAGAGGCTCTTCTCGACGATGTACCCGGCGAAGTACTCCGCGCCGAACGTTCCACCGTGGACACTCGCGAACCACACGCCGAAGCCGATCGCGACGGCGATGTAGAACACCGACCACAGCGTCGCCTCGCGGAACCCGATCCGGTGCGGCCGCCACGCCGCCAGCACCAGGTCCACCGCCAGCAGCGCGACGATCACACCGATCGTCAACGCCCACGTCACTCCGCTGATCTCCACGACACCCCTCCGGCGGCCCGGTCAGTCCGCAGTGGACGTTACCGGGCCGGGACGGGGGAATTCGCTAGGCGAACTCGGGTGTCGTCACCCGATCGAAGCCCACCCGGCGCGCAGGGCCGGTCATCGTGAGCTTCAGCGCCGTGTGGATGGTGGCGCTCGACGTGCCGACGTGCAGCTCGACGTCGCCCGCGTCGACCTGGCGGTGGCCCGCGCGGCCGGTGTAGGAGGTGAGGTCCGCGTGCAGCCGGGCCGTGACCGTCCTGGTCTGGCCGGGTTCCAGGTCCACCTTGAGGGCGCCGATCAGCTGCCGGACCGGACGGGCGACCTCGGCCACCGGGTCGTGCAGGTAGATCTGGACGACCTCGGTGGTGGCGATGTCCATGTCGTTGCGCACGACCACGTGCACGCCGGCGAAGCCGTCGGTCGGCCACTCGCGGGCCTCGCAGCCGGCGGTCACCCAGGTGGCCGGCGCGTAGGAGAGGCCGTGCCCGAACGGGAACAGCGGCGTCGGGTCCACCGAGCTGACCTCGGTCCGCCCGCCCAGCTGCGCGGCGAGGTACGTGGAGGGCTGGCTGGAACCGGCACCGGGGAAGCTGACCGGGAGCCTGCCCGACGGGTTCACGCGTCCACTGAGGACGTCCGCGAGCGCCCGCCCGCCCTCCTGGCCGGGGTAGAAGCCGCACACGACGGCGGCGAGCCGGTCCACCTGCCGGGACAGGTCGTAGGGCCTGCCGGAGAGCAGCACGAGCACGACCGGCATGCCGGTGCCGAGCACCGCTTCGAGCAGCTCCTCCTGCCGGCCGGGCAACGTCAGGTCGGCGACGTCGCAGCCCTCGCCGGACGTGCCGTTGCCGAACAGGCCCGCCTGGTCGCCGAGCACGACCACGCAGACGTCCGCCTGCCGGGCCGCGCCGACGGCCTCCGCGATCTCGTCGTCGGTGCCGCCGAGCACGGGACAGCCGCGCGCGAACACCACGTCGTGGTCCGCGCGCAACGCCTCCACCACGGTCACCACGTCGACGCCCATCTCGACGTCCGGGTGGTGCACGCCGACGTGCATCGGGAACGAGTAGCAGCCCATCATCGCGCCGGGTTCGTCCGCGCGCGGGCCCACGACGGCCAGCTTCTTGCCGGCCAGCGGCAGCACGCCGTCGTTGTGCAGCAACACGATCGACCGTTCGGCGACCTCGCGGGCGAGCGCGCGGGACTCGGCGTCGTCCAGGTCGAGGTCCGCGGCGGGCGCGGGGGAGTAGCCGGGGTCGAGCAGACCCAGCTCGATCTTCTGCGTCAGCACGCGGGTCAGCGCCCGGTCGACCAGCGCCACGTCCACGCGGTCGAAGTACAGGCCCTCCAGCAGAGGCTCGCCGTAGCAGTCCACTGTGGGCAGTTCGACGTCGATTCCCGCCGCCAACGCCTGCGCGGCCGCGTCCTCACGTCCGGCGGCCACCCCGTGCAGCTTGTGCAGGAACGCCACCGAGAAGTAGTCCGACACCAGGGTGCCGGTGAAGCCGTACTCGTCGCGCAGCCGGTCCGTGAGCAGCCCGGCGTCGGCCGCGGCGGGCACGCCGTCGTTGTCCGCGTAGGAGTTCATGACCGAGCGCGCACCGGCCCGCAGCGCCATCTCGAACGGCGGCAGGACCACGTCGGCGAACTCGCGCGGACCGATCGACACCGGGGCGTGGTTGCGTCCCGCCCGCGAGGCCGAGTAGCCCGCGAAGTGCTTGAGCGTGGACACGATCCCGGCCGACTCGAGGCCCGCCACGTAGGCGGCGCCGATGGTGCCGACCAGGTGCGGGTCCTCGCCGATGGTCTCCTCGACCCGGCCCCAGCGCAGGTCGCGGGCGACGTCGAGCACCGGCGCCAGACCCTGGTGCACGCCGAGGCGCCGCATCGAGCCGCCGAACCGCTCCGCCATGCGCCGCACCAGGTCCGGTTCGAACGTCGCGCCCCAGCACAGCGGCGACGGGTACACCGTCGCCTGCCACGCGGCGAGGCCCGTCAGGCACTCCTCGTGCGCGATCGCGGGAATCCCGAACCGGCTCGACTCGATGATCTGCCGCTGGGTGCGGGCGAGCGTGCGGGCGCCGACCTCCGGCGCGATCGGCCGCGTGCCGAACACACGGGTGAGCTGGCCGAGACCGTGTTGCGTCAGCACGTCGAAGTCCTGCGGTGCCACCGCGAACTCGTGCTGGTGCGGCGCCATCTCGCCACCGGCGTCGATGCCGGCCCAGATCCCTTGCAGCTGCGCGATCTTCTCCTGCGGCGTCATGCGCGCGACGAGGTCGCGCACGCGGTCGGCCACGGGGGCGTGCGGGTTGCGCCAGACCTCGTCCGGCGTGGTGGCTTCTGTCGTCACAGGAACAACCTCAGGGTGTCGGTGGACGTGTCGACTGCCGGACGACCAGTTCGGTGCCCAGGGTGATGTGGGTGTCGGCGGTTTCCTCGCCGTTGATGAGCCGCACCAGCAACTCGAGCGCGCGGTGGCCCATCTCGCGTATCGGCTGCTGCACCGTCGTGATCGGCGGCGCGCACAGCGCGGACTCGGGGATGTTGTCGAAGCCGACCACCGACAGGTCCTCCGGCACCCGCAGGCCGAGCTCGCGGGCTGCCTCGATGGCCGCGATGGCGGTGGTGTCGTTGGCGGCGAAGATCGCGGTCGGCCGGTCGGGACCGGCGAGCAGCTCCCGCGCCGACTCGGTGGCGACCTTGGCGTCGTAGTCACCCCTGCGGACGAGGTTCTCGTCCACCGGCACGCCCGCGCTGGCGAGCGCGCCGCGGTACCCGGTCTCGCGTTGCTGCGCGGACTTCAGGTCGGCGCGGCCGGTGAGCATCGCGATCCTGGTGTGCCCCAGCGAGAGCAGGTGCTCGGTCGCCAGCCGGCCGCCGTGCAGGTTGTCGGAGTCGACCGTCGGCAGCGCCGCCCGTCCGGTGTGCGGGTCGACGGCCACGACCGGGGTGCCCGGAATGCCTTCGAGGTCGACGGCGGGCGTGACCAGCACGGCACCGTCGACCAGCGTGCCGCTCAACCTGGTGAGGTAGCGCAGCTCCCAGCCCGTCGGGTCACCGGTCCTGCCGCCCGCCGAGTACACGACGAGCTCGAAACCCGTGCCGCGGATGGCGTCCGCCGCGCCCTTGAGCAGTTCGGTGCTGAACGGCTCGATGTCGGCGACGAGGATCCCGATGACGTTCGTGCGGCGGTTGCGCAGGCTCTGCGCGACGAGGCTCGCTTCGTACCCGAGATCCTTGATCACGGCCGTGACCCGCGCGAACGTGTCGGGCGAGACCCCGTACCGGTTGTTGAGGACCTTGGACACGGTGGCTACCGAGACGCCCGCCTGAGCGGCGACGTCCCTGATCGTGACGCGAGAACGAGGAGGCACCCGGCCAGGCTAGCCGTGTAAAACGTTATCGACAACGATTGACACGAGGTGGGTGCACGCGGGAGTCTCTGGCCCCAACACAGGCAGTCCAACTCGGCCGACGTCGTCAGGAGTGGACCCCAATGCGTTCGAGAAAGCCCCTTGCCCTCATCGCCGCCGCGGCGTTCGTGCTGGCCGGGTGCAGTGGCGGCGGCGGTGACGCCTCCGCCGACGGACCCGTCACGCTCACGTGGTGGCACAACCGGACCACCGAGCCGATGAAGTCGAAGTGGCAGCAGATCGCCGACGACTTCACCAAGACCCACCCGAACACGAAGTTCACGATCGAACCGCTGCAGAACGAGCAGTTCCAGACCAAGGTGCCGCTCGCCCTCCAGGGCAACACCCCGCCGGACCTCTTCCAGCAGTGGGGCGGCGGTGCGCTCGCCGACCAGATCAAGTCCGGCAAGATCGCCGACATCACCCAGGCGTCCTCCGGCTGGATCGGCCCGCTCGCCAAGAACGCCGACGGCTGGAAGGTCGGCGGCAAGCAGTACGGCGCGCCGTACCTGATGCACGCGGTCGGGTTCTGGTACCGCAAGGACCTGTTCACCAGCGCGGGCATCAGCACGCCACCGTCCACGATGGACGAACTGAACGCGGCGGTGGCGAAGCTGAAGACCGCCGGCGTCACGCCGATCGCCCTGGGAGGCAAGGACCGCTGGCCCGACGCGTTCTACTGGGCCTACTTCGCGGTGCGCCAGTGCTCGGTCGACACGCTGAAGAAGGCGGTCGAGAAGACCGAGTTGAGCGACCCGTGCTTCCTCAAGGCGGGGGAGAACCTCAAGAGCTTCCTGGACACGAAACCGTTCCAGGACGGGTTCGTCGGGACGCCCGCTCAGCAGGGGGCGGGCAGCTCGGCGGGCCTGGTGGCCAACGGCAAGGCGGCCATGGAGCTGCAGGGCGACTGGAACCCGGACGTCATGCAGGCCTTGACCGAGGACAAGGAGATCGGCTCGAAGATCGGCTGGTTCCCGTTCCCGAGCGTGCCGGGCGGTCAGGGCGATCCGAGCGTGCTGCTCGGCGGCGGTGACGGGTTCTCCTGCACCACCCGCGCGGCCACGGCGTGCGCGGAGTTCCTCGGCCACCTGGTCGGCGACGACGTGCAGAAGATCCTCGCCGAGACCAACTCCGGTCTGCCGGTGACCCCGGCGGGCGTGGCCGCTCTGAAGAGCGAGCCGCACAAGACGATCGCCGATGCCATGACCAAGGCGTCGTTCGTGCAGTTCTACTTCGACACCGCCTTCCCGACGAAGGTCGGTCAGGCCCTGAACGACGCCATCGCGAACTTCTTCGCGGGCCAGGGCGGACCGGACACGATCGTGAAATCGGTGAGTGAAGCAGCTGCCGGGAACAAGTGATGAGTGCCGCGATCTCCACGCGGCCGCCGACCGCCCCCGTGCCGCACGCGCCAGCGGCCGGGGGCACCCGGCGGCGGTCCCGCCTGCGCACCCGCCTCGAACTCGCCCTGCTGCTGACTCCGGCACTGGTGCTGTTCGCCGGGTTCGTGCTCATCCCGATCGGCGTCGCCGGCTACTACAGCCTCTACTCGTGGAACGGCTTCGGCCCGATCACGGACTTCGTGGGGCTCGACAACTACGTCGACGCCTTCTCCGGTGAGGTCTTCCAGGGCGCCATCGGGCACAACCTGATCATCGCGGTGCTGTCCGTCGTGGTGCAGCTGCCGTTGAGCATCGGGCTCGCGTTGCTGCTGAACAGAAAGCTGCGCGGGCGGACGTTCCTGCGCATGGTGGTCTTCGCGCCGTACGTGCTGTCCGAGGCCGTGACCGCGGTGATCTGGCTGCTGATGTTGCAGCCCGGAGGGTTCGTCGACGAGGTCCTGCGCGGTGTCGGGCTCGGCGGGCTCGTGCAGCTGTGGCTCGCCGACCAGTCGATCGTGCTCTACACGTTGTTCCTCGTGATCACGTGGAAGTACATCGGGTTCGGCGTGATCCTGCTGCTCGCCGGTCTGCAGGGCGTGCCGTCCGAGCTGCGGGAGGCCGCGGCGCTCGACGGCGCGAGCCCGTGGCAGATCACCCGGCACGTCGTGCTCCCGTTGCTGGGGCCGACGATCCGGGTGTGGATCTTCCTGTCGGTGATCGGGTCGTTGCAGCTGTTCGACCTGGTCTGGATCATGACCCTGGGTGGGCCGGCCAACGCGTCCACGACGATGGCGACCTACCTGGTGGACCACGGCTTCAAGCGCTACGAGTTCGGCTTCGGCAGTGCGGTCGCGGTGATCCTGTTCATCATCTGCTTCCTGTTCGCGTTGCTGTACCAGAGGTTCGCTCTGCGTCGCGACACCGAGGGCGCGTTGACGGGGGTGCGCTGAGATGTCACGTCGCAACGCAGTCGGGTATCTCGCCGCGTTCGCCGTCATCGGCGTGACGGTGGTGCCGCTGCTGTTCGTGGTGCTGGGCGGTTTCCGGACGACGGCGCAGATCAACAGCTCGCCCGCCGGGCTGCCCGGCCCGTTCGTGTGGGACAACTACGCGGAGGTGGCGGGCTCGCCGGTGTTCTGGCGGCTGCTGGGCAACAGCGCGTTGATCGCGGTGATCGCGACGACGCTGGCGGTCGTGCTGGGCGCGATGGCCGCGTTCGCGTTGTCCCGCTACCGGTTCTGGGGGCGCGAGGGCTTCTACACGTTGTTCACGCTCGGGCTGCTGTTCCCGCTGGGCGTGGCGACGCTGCCGCTGTACCTGTGGCTGCGTCAGCTCGGGCTGCTGGAGAACCCGCTCGGCGTCGCGATCCCGGAGGCGGCGTTCTCGTTGCCGGTGACGATCGTGATCCTGCGGCCGTTCATGCACGCGATCCCCGGTGAGCTGGAGGACGCGGCGCTGCTCGACGGCGCGGCCAAGCTCGGGTTCTTCTGGCGCATCCTGCTGCCGCTGTCCCGGCCGGCGCTGATCACGGTGTCCGTGCTCGCGTTCGTCACCAGCTGGAACTTCTACCTGTTGCCGTTGCTGGTGTTCAACGACTCGACCAACTTCACGCTCCCGCTCGGGGTGGCGATGTTCCAGTCCGAGCACACCCAGGACACCGCGAAGGTGCTCGCCTTCACGGCGTTGTCCATGATCCCCGCGCTCACGTTCTTCGTGCTCGCCGAACGCCGGATGGTCGGCGGACTGACCGGCTCCGTGAAGGGATGAGACCGTGCGAACCCGATTAGCCGTTGGTGTGGCCGTGCTCGCGCTGCTGGTTCAAGCCGCGCCCGCCTCGGCCGCAGGACCGTTGAAGAGCATCACGAAGAGGTACGTGGGCAGCGCGGTGGCCGTCCAGCACCTCAACGCCGAGGCGGACTACCGGGCGGTGCTGACGCGGGAGTTCGACAGCGTCACGCCCGAGAACGAGATGAAGTGGGGCACCGTCGAGGCGGTGCGCGGCCAGTACGACTGGTCGGGCGCGGACGCGATCGTCGACTACGCGCGGAGGACCGGGAAGTCCGTCCGCGGGCACACGCTGGTGTGGCACAGCCAGCTGCCGGACTGGGTCGGCGGGCTGGAGGCGCGAGAGCTGCGGAAGGTCGTCAAGAACCACGTCTTCACCGAGGCCGGGCGGTATCGCGGCAAGATCCGCGCGTGGGACGTCGTCAACGAGGCGTTCAACGAGGACGGCACGCGCCGGCCGACGGTGTTCCAGGAGAAGCTCGGCGACGACTACATCGCCGACGCGTTCCGCTGGGCGCACCAGGCCGACCCGAAGGCGAAGCTGTACATCAACGACTACAACATCGAAGGCCTCAACGCCAAGAGCGACGCCACGTACGAGCTGGTGCGGTCGTTGAAGCGGAAGGGCGTGCCGATCCACGGCGTCGGCATCCAGGCGCACCTCTCGCTGCTGTACGGGTTCCCGTCCGGGATGAAGGAGAACATCGCCCGGTTCGCGGCACTCGGCGTGGACGTGGCGATCACCGAGGCCGACGTGCGGATCCCGGTGCCGGTGACGCCGGAGAAGCTGGACGCGCAGGCCGGCTACTTCGAGCAGGTCTGGGACGCGTGCCACGCCGTGAAGCGGTGTGTCGAGTTCACCACCTGGGGCTTCACCGACCGGCACTCGTGGGTGCCCGGCGTGTTCCCCGGTGAGGACGCGGCCTGCCTGTTCGACGCGGAGCTGCGGCCCAAGCCCGCGTACACCCGGCTCAACCCGTAACGGGGAGTCCACTTGGGACAGTTCGAGAACCCGGTCCTGCCCGGCTCGCACCCCGACCCGTCGGTGTGCCGGGTGGGATCGGACTACTACCTGGTCACCTCGACGTTCGAGTACTTCCCCGGACTGCCGGTCCACCACAGCCGCGACCTCGTGCACTGGCGGCTGCTCGGCCACGTGCTGGACCGCCCGTCCCAGCTGCGGTTGCGGGGCGTGCGGCCGTCCGGCGGGCTGTACGCCCCCACGATCCGGCACCACGACGGCGTGTTCTACGTGGCGTGCACGCTGGTCGACGGCGTGGAGCGCAGCGGCAACTTCGTCGTCACCGCCACAGATCCGGCCGGTCCGTGGTCGGAGCCGCACTGGCTGCCCGAGGCGTCCGGGTTCGACCCGTCGCTGTTCTTCGACGACGGCAGGGCGTGGTGGACCGCCACCCGCGAGGTTCCCGGCGGGTCTCCTGGGCAGACCGAGGTGTGGCTGCGCGAGTTCGACCCGGTGACGGTGGAGCTGGTCGGCGACGAGCACGTGCTGTGGACGGGCGCGGTGCGGGACTCGGTGTGGCTCGAGGCGCCGCATCTGTACGAAGTGGACGGACGGTACGTGCTGCTGTGCGCGGAGGGCGGCACGGACTTCGAGCACTCGGTCGTCGTGGCGACGGCCGACGCGGTCACGGGCCCGTACCGCGGGTCGCCGCTCAACCCGGTGCTGACCCACCGCCACCTGGGCCGGGACCACCCGATCGCCGCCACCGGGCACGCCGACCTCGTGCGCACGCAGCGGGGGGAGTGGTTCGCGGTGCTGCTCGCGACCCGGCCGTACGGCGGCTACGTCTACAACCTGGGCCGCGAGACGTTCCTCGTGCCGGTGACGTGGGAGGCGGGCGGACCGGTGTTCAGCCCCGGCACCGGTCGCGTCGAGATGACCTACGACCTGCCGGACCTGCCGCCGTACCCCTGGCCAGAGCCGGGGGACGACTTCGGCGCGCTCGACCCCGCGTGGATGGTCCTGCGCACACCGGACGAGCGGTTCTGGTCGGTCACCGAGGGTCGTCTCCGGGTGCGGCTGCGACCGGACCCGATCACGGGCCTGGGCACGCCGGGCGCGGTCTTCCGGCGGCAGCAGCACCGGAGCTTCCACGTGTCCTGCGAGCTCGACTTCTCGCCCGCGGGACCGTCCGAGCTGGCGGGGCTGTTGCTGTGGCAGAACAACGACCACCACGTCCGGCTGCTGCTCGGCGCCGGGCGCGAGGTCACCCTGGTGCGCCGGGAGGGCGGCCGCGAGGAGGTGCTGGGGCGCACGTCGCCGGAGGAGGGCTTGGTGCGGTTGTGCTTCGAGGCTGCCGGCCAGGAGCACCGGGCACTCGTGGCGTCCGGTGCCGGTGAGTGGCAGGAGATCGGCGCGTTCGACGGCCGGATGCTCAGCACGCAGGCGGCGGGAGGGTTCACCGGCGTCCACATCGGACTGCTCGCCTCCAGTGAAGGCGAGCCGAGCACGTCGTGTGCGGACTTCGTGAGCTTCACCTATCGCGGTCTGGAGGGGTGACCGCCGGGCGGAGGTGGCCTCGGGGCGCGGGGTCACCTCCACAGCCCGAGCCCGAGGCCGGACTCGTTCTTGGCGGCGGCGCTCTCGGGAGAGTCCTTATCACCGCCGGACCATGGTCCGCTGCACCGCGATGAACACCAGCAGCAGCACGCCGATCACGATCTTCGTCCACCACGAGCTGAGCGTGCCCTGGAACGAGATCAGCGTCTGGATCGTGCCGAGCACCAGCACCCCGGCCACCCCGCCGAGCACGTACCCGACCCCGCCCGCGAGCAGCGTCCCGCCGATCACCACGGCCGCGATGGCGTCGAGCTCCATGCCGACGGCGTGCAGGCCGTAGCCGGAGAGCATGTAGAGGCTGAACAGCAGCCCCGCGAGTGACGAGCAGAGCCCGCTGATCACGTACACGCCCACCTTGACGCGTGCCGCCGGCAGGCCCATGAGCAGCGCGGACGACTCGTTGCCGCCGACGGCGTAGACGGTGCGGCCGAAGCGGGTGCGGTGCAGCACGTACATCGCGGCGGCGACCACGAGCAACGCGATCACGACGTTGTAGGTGATGGTCACGCCGCCGGGCAGTTCGATGGCGGCCGTGGCGACGTCGCGGAACGTCCTGTCCTTGATGGACACCGACTCCACGCTGATCAGGAAGCACAGGCCGCGAGCGAGGAACATGCCGGCGAGCGTCACGATGAACGGCTGCACGTCGAACCTGTGGATCACCAGGCCCATCAGCAGACCGAGCGTCGCGCCGATCAGCAGCACGGCGAGGACGACGAGCGGCACCGGCCACCCCGCCCGCAGACCCGAGGCCGTGACCATGGTCGACAGCGCGACGACCGAGCCCACGGACAGGTCGATGCCGCCGCTGAGGATCACGAACGTCATGCCGGCGGCGAGCACGATCAGGAAGGCGTTGTCGATGAACAGGTTCGCGACGACCTGGCCGGACGCGAAGCCGTCGTAGCGCGCCGAGCCGATCCCGAACGCGATCACGAACAACGCGACGGTGGCGAGGACGGGCAGGAACCGCGACGGCGGGGCGAGAGTGGTCATGACGGTACGGCCACCTTCCGGAAGCTGAACGCGGCACGGGCCTTCGGCGCCTGCACCAGGCAGACGGCGATGACGACGACGGCCTTGAACACCAGCGTCACCTCCGGGGCGACGCCGATCGTGTAGACGGTGGTGGTCAGGGTCTGGATGATCAACGCGCCGAGCAGCGTGCCGGTGAGCGAGTAGCGGCCGCCCGCGAGCGAGGTGCCGCCGATGACGACGGCGAGGATGGCGTCCATCTCGATCCACAGCCCGGCGTTGTTGGCGTCGGCCGCGCTGACGTTGGAACTGATCATCAGCCCGGCGATGCCCGCGCACACGGCGGCGAAGACGTAGACGGTCCAGATGATGGTCGTGGTGCGCACCCCGGCGAGGCGCGACGCCCGCGGGTTCACGCCGACGGCCTCGATCAGCATGCCGAGCGCGGTCCTCCTGGTCGCGAACGCCACGATCCCGAGCACGAGCAGGCTGATCAGGATCGCGGTCGGCAGCACCACGAACCCGGCGCCGACCTGGCGGTACGCCGAGTTGTTGACGGTGACGATCTGGCCCTCGGTCACCAGCATCGCGATGCCGCGGCCGGCCGTCATCAGCACCAGGGTCGCGATGATCGGCTGGATGCCGAGCTTCGCCACCAGGAACCCGTTCCACAGTCCGAGAACCACGCACAGCGCGAGGGCGATCGCCATGCCGGCGAACGCCGTGCCCGCGTCGGCCGACCCTCCGATGTGGACGCACGTCACGGCGCCCGCGATGGCCGCCACGGCGCCGACCGAGAGGTCGATGCCGCGGGTGGCGATCACCAGCGTCATGCCGAGTGCGATCAGGAGCGTCGGCGCGCCGTTCTTCAGCACGTCGACCAAGCCGCCGTAGAGGTGGCCGTCCTGCATGCGCAACGCGAAGAACTGAGGTGTGACAACGAGGTTGAGCGCCAACAGCGCGACGAGCGCGACCAGTGGCCACAGCAGCCGGTTCCTCACGAGACCACCTTCTCCGGCGCGGCTCCGCCCGCGATCAGCTCCACGACCTCGTCGACGCCGGTCGACCCGTCCAGCTCGGCGATCTTGCGCCGGTCGCGCAGCACGACGATCCGGTCCGCGATCCGCACGACCTCCTCCAGTTCCGCCGAGATGAACAGCACGGCCGTGCCGTCCGCGGCGAGCGTGGTGACGAGCTGCTGGATCTGCGCCTTCGCGCCGACGTCGATGCCTCTGGTCGGTTCGTCCAGGATCAGCAGCCGCGGTTCGGTGACGAGCCAGCGCGCCAGCAGCACCTTCTGCTGGTTGCCGCCGGAGAGCGTGCGGACCAGCGCGTCCGGGTTCGCGGGCCGGATGTCGAGCGCCTTGAGGTACTTTTCGACGAGCTGGTCCTTGGTCCTGCGCGGCAACGGCCGGGTCCAGCCGCGCGCCGCCTGCATCGCGAGGACCAGGTTGTCGCGGATCGAGAGGTCCGCGACCAGGCCCTCGCCCTTGCGGTCCTCGGAGCTGAACGCGATGCCGGCGGCGATCGCGGACCGCGGCCCGCGGAGCCTGAGTTGCCTGCCGTCGACGAGGAGCCTGCCGGTGTCCGCGCGGTCGGCGCCGAACAGCAGCCGCGCGAGCTCGGTGCGGCCGGAGCCCAGCAGACCGGCGAGGCCGACGACCTCGCCCGCCCGGATGTCGAGGTCGAACGGCTCGATCGCGCCGCGCCTGCCGAGGCCCGCGGCCTGGAGCAGCACCGGGCCGTGGGACGTGCGCTTCTCCGCCGCGTCCTCGATCGCCTCCAGCGCGCCGAGGTCGCGGCCGATCATCTGCGCGATCAGCGCGCGCCGGTCGACGTCGGCGGTGAGGTGCTCGCCGACGAGGATCCCGTTGCGCAGCACCGTCATCCGGTCGGAGATCTCGTAGACCTGATCGAGGAAGTGCGACACGAACAGGATCGCCACGCCCTCGTCGCGCAGCACCCGCATGATCCGGAACAGCTCCGCGACCTCGCCCGCGTCGAGGCTCGACGTCGGTTCGTCGAGGACGAGGACCCGGCAGTCGACCGCGATCGCCCTGGCGATGGCGACCAGTTGCTGCACGGCGATCGGGTGCTCGCCGAGGCTCGACGCGGGATCGACATGCACACCGATGCGCGCCAGCACCTCGGAGGCCCGCCGCCGCATCGCGGGGAAGTCGATGCCGCCGAGCCGCCGGGGTTCGCGGCCCAGCAGGATGTTCTCCGCGACCGTGAGGTTCGCGCAGAGGTTGACCTCCTGGTACACGGTGCTGATGCCGGCGTGCTGGGCCTCGCCGGGGGAGGAGAACGCGACCTCGTTCCCCGCGAGCACGACCCGTCCGGCGTCGGGGCGGTGCACGCCGGTCAGAGTCTTGATCAGGGTGGACTTCCCGGCGCCGTTCTCGCCCATGAGGGCGTGCACCTCACCGGAGAACAGCCGGAAGTCGACGTCCTGCAACGCCTTCACGCCGGGAAACGCGAGGCTGATGCCCCGCATCTCGACGACGGGCGGCGGCGACTCGGTCATGGGCTCTGGCTTTCGTCGCTGGGGCCGCGGGGCCCGTCACCCGGATGCGCGTCCACGACGGGCCCCGCGGGGCTTGGGGTTCAGGACCGGCGACCGCGGGCTGGTGCGCCCACCGGTACTGAGGCAGTTCGCTTGAAGGAATCGACTCAGTACTGGCGCTTGGGGAGTGCTTCCTTGGCCTGTTCCTGCGTGAACGTGCCCTCTTCGGTCACGACCCGCGCCGGCACGTCCTCACCCTTGACGACCTTCTTCGCGAGGTCCATCAACTGCTTGCCCAGCAACGGGTTGCACTCGACGATGAAGTTGATCTCGCCGTTCGCCAGCGCCTGCATGCCGTCCTTGACGGCGTCCACGGTGATGATCCTGATGTCCTTGCCGGGCACCTTGCCCGCCGCCTTGATCGCCTCGATCGCGCCCAGGCCCATGTCGTCGTTGTGCGCGTACACCACGTCGATCTTGGACTGGGACTTGAGGAACGCCTCCATGACCTGCTTGCCGCCGGAGCGGGTGAAGTCACCGGACTGCGACGCGACGACCTTGATGTCGGGCTTGGCCGCGATCTTCTCCTCGAAGCCCTTCTTGCGGTCGATCGCGGGCGCCGCACCCGTGGTTCCCTGCAGCTCCACCACGTTCGTCGGGCCGGAGGCGTTGGACACCATCCAGTCACCCGCCTTGCGGCCCTCCTCGACGAAGTCGGAACCGAGGAACGTCTTGTAGAGCGAGGTGTCGTCGGAGTCGATCGAGCGGTCGGTGAGGATCACGGGGATGTTGGCGCGCTTGGCTTCCAGCAGCACGGTGTCCCAGCCGGTCTCGACGACCGGGCTGAACGCGATCACCGACACCTTCTGCTGGATGTAGGAGCGGATCGCCTTGATCTGGTTCTCCTGCTTCTGCTGCGCGTCGGAGAACTTCAGGTCGATCCCGGCGGCCTTGGCCTCGTCCTGGACCGACTTGGTGTTGGCGGTGCGCCAGCCGCTCTCGGCACCCACCTGGGCGAAGCCCATCGTGATGGTGTCACCGGACGAGCCGGTGTTCGCACCGCCGCCTCCCGAACCGCACGCGGTGAGCGCGCTCAGCAGGACCACGCTGGCGACGGTCGTGATCTTCTTCAGCACTGGGGTTCCTCCGGAGTGACGACGGTGTCTCGGAGCTCGACCGCGTGTTCCGCGGCTGTCAGGTGGACAAGAGTGAACGCTCACAACTGCCGCGTCAAGGGGTTGCCCGTAACAAGTACGCAGCCCTATGTTAACGCTCACTTCCGAGCTTGGGAGGGAACCCCTGTGTCCCGCAAGCACGTACTGCTGAGCGCTGCACTCGCAGCGAGCCTCCTGGTCGCGGTCCCCGGATCCGGCGCGGCCGCCGAGACCGACTACACGCTCAAGATCGACGCCGCCGGGCGAGGTCCGTCGATCGACGATTCGATGTACGGCGTCTTCTTCGAGGACATCAACCGGGCCGCGGACGGCGGCCTGTACGCCGAGCTGGTGCAGAACCGCTCCTTCGAGTACGACCCGGCGGACAACGCGAGCTACCACGGCCTGACCTCGTGGGCTCCGCACAGCGGCACGGTCGACGTGGTCGACGACAGCGGCCGCCTGAACGAGCGCAACCGCCGTTACCTGAAGCTGGGCCTGCCCGCCGGCGTCATCAACTCCGGCTACAACAGCGGGATCGCCGTGCGCAGCGGCGAGCGCTACGACTTCTCCGTCTGGGCGCGCGCCGACCAGGCGGTTCCGCTGACCGCCACGATCACCGACCCGGCCGGAACCGCGCTGGGCGACCCGGTGAAGATCCAGGTGAGCGGCGGCTGGGCCCGTTACACCGGCACGATTCGCGCTCGTCAGACCAGCACCACCGGAAGGCTCCTGGTGACCGGCGGCGGCACCGGGACCCTGAGCCTCGACATGATCTCGTTGCTGCCGCGGGACACCTTCAAGGGGCACGGCCTGCGGCGCGACCTGGCCGAGAAGATCGCCGCCCTGAAGCCGGGCTTCGTGCGGTTCCCCGGCGGCTGCCTGGTCAACACCGGCAGCCACTACGGCTACGACGCGCCGAACTTCGAGCGCCGCCGTTCGTACCAGTGGAAGGACACCATCGGGCCGGTCGAGCAGCGCGCCACGAACTCGAACTTCTGGGGCTACAACCAGTCCTACGGCCTCGGTTACTTCGAGTACTTCCAATTCTCCGAGGACATCGGCGCCATGCCGCTGCCCGTCGTGCCCGCGCTGGTGACCGGCTGCGGCCAGAACCGCGCCACCGACGATCCCGTGCTGCTGCAACGGCACATCCAGGACACGCTCGACCTGATCGAGTTCGCGAACGGTCCCGCCGACTCCGTCTGGGGTCGCAAGCGCGCGGAAATGGGCCACCCCAAGCCGTTCAAGCTCACGCACCTCGCCGTCGGCAACGAGGAGAACCTGCCCGACGAGTTCATGGCGCGCTTCACCCGGTTCCGCGACGCGATCAACGCGCGGTACCCGGAGATCACCGTCGTCAGCAACTCCGGCCCCGACGACGCGGGCGGCACGTTCGACCGGCTGTGGCAGCTGAACCGGCAGGCCGGCGTGAAGATGGTCGACGAGCACTACTACAACAGCCCGAGCTGGTTCCTGGAGAACAACAACCGCTACGACACCTACGACCGCAACGGCCCCAAGGTGTTCCTCGGCGAGTACGCCTCGCAGGACAACAGGTTCTCCAACGCGCTGAGCGAGGCGGCGTTCATGACTGGCCTCGAACGCAACGCCGACGTCGTGAAGCTCGCCTCCTACGCGCCGTTGCTGGCCAACGAGGACTACGCCCAGTGGCGCCCGGACATGATCTGGTTCAACAACCACGCGTCGTGGGGCTCGGCGAGCTACGAGATGCAGAAGCTCTTCATGACGAACGTGGGCGATCACGTCGTGCCGAGCACCGCGTCCGCCACGCCGTCGACGCAGGCGCCCATCACCGGTGCGATCGGGCTGTCGACCTGGGCGACCGCTGCCAGCTATGACGATGTGAACGTGACCAACGCGGCCGGGGAGACGCTGTTCCGCGACGACTTCTCCAGCGGTGACTCGAGGTGGACCAAGTCCGGCCGCGGCGCTTGGAACGTCGTCAACGGCGCGTACGTGCAGTCCGACGCGGCCGCCGAGGACACGCTCGTCACGGCGGGGGACCGGACCTGGCGCGACTACACCCTGAACGTCAAGGCGGTGAAGCAGTCCGGGCGCGAGGGCTTCCTCATCGCGTTCGGGGTGCAGGACACCGGCAACTACTACTGGTGGAACCTCGGCGGCTGGAACAACACCCAGTCGGCCGTGGAGAAGGCGGTCGGCGGCGGCAAGAACACCTTGCTGAGCAACGGAACCCGCATCGACACCGGCCGCACCTACGACGTGCGGGTCGAGGTGCGAGGGCGCCACGTCGCGCTGTTCCTCGACGGGCAGAAGTGGGGCGAGTTCACCGACGACAAGGTCGCCGAGCCGTTCCGGCAGGTCGTCACCCGCGACCTCGCGACCGGCGAGCTGATCGTCAAGGTGGTCAACGCGCAGGCCGACACGGCCCGCACGCGGATCGACCTCGGGGTCCCGGTGGCCTCGACGGCGCGGGCGACCGTGCTGCAGGGACGGCCCGACGACGTGAACACCGAGTTCACCCAGCCGATCCGCGCCGTCGCGTCGCAGGTCCGCGTGGCGAGCAGTTTCACGCACACCTTCCCGCCCCACTCCGTCACGTTCCTCCGGATCAGGAGCCGCTCGTGATCACCAGACGAACCCTGCTGGCCTCGGGCGGCGTGCTCGCCGCCGGCACCGCCCTGACGTCCGCCGCGCCCGTCGTCGCCGCCGAATCTCCGGTGGAACTGCCGACTCGCAACCCTCTTGTCGAGCAGCGCGCCGACCCGTTCATCACGCCGCCGACCGACGGCATGTACTACCTGACCGGGTCCGTGCCAGAGTACGACAGGGTGGTGATCCGCGGGGCGTCCACACTGGACGGTCTGGCGGCCGCCCGTGAACGCACCGTCTGGCGGCGTCCCGCCTCGGGTGCCATGGGCGGCTACATCTGGGCGCCGGAGCTGCACCGCATCGACGGCAAGTGGTACGTGTACTTCGCCGCCGGGGACAAGGACGAGCCGTTCCGCATCCGCACCTACGTGCTGGAGTCGCCTCACCCGGATCCGCGTGAGGGCGGCTGGGTGCTGCGCGGGCAGATGGTGACGGCTTGGGACACGTTCACACTCGACGCGACCACGTTCGCTCATCGGGGGAAGCGGTACTTCCTCTGGGCGCAGAGCGAGCCCGGCATCGCCACCAACTCGAACCTGTACATCGCCGAGATGGCCTCGCCGCTCGCGTTGAAGAGCGCGCCGGTGCGGATCGCCGTGCCCACGTTGCCGTGGGAGGTGCAGGGCTTCAAGGTGAACGAGGGACCGGCGGTGCTGATCCGCAACGGGCGGGTGTTCGTGACGTACTCGGCGAGCGCCACCGACGCGCGGTACTGCATGGGCCTGCTGACCGCCGATGAGAACGCGAACCTGCTGGACGCGCGGTCGTGGACGAAGTCGCCGTCGCCGGTGTTCGCCACGTCCGCGGCCACCTCGCAGTACGGGCCTGGGCACAACTCGTTCACCACGGTTGGGTCTTTGGACGTGCTCGTTTATCACGCACGCGACTACCGCGACATCGTCGGAGATCCGCTGTTCGACCCGAACCGGCACACGCGCGTGCAGCGGTTGTACTGGAACACGGACGGCACGCCGTCGTTCGGGGTGCCGGTGGGGCGGGGCGGTCCGGTGGTGCGGTTGTCGCCTTTGGACGCGCCTTCGCTGGTGGTGCGGCACTACGAGTACCGGTTGCGGGTGGACGGCGATGTGCGCACGGTGGCGGACGCCCAGTTCCGGTTCGTGCCGGGCTTTCTGGGCGCGGGCACGGTGGCCGTGCAGTCGGTGAACTTCCCCGACCGGTACGTGCGGGTGGACGGGGACACGTTCCGCGTCGACCCGTTCGAGGACACCGACGCTTACGGGCGTGCGGCGAGCTTTGTCCGGGTGCCGGGACTATCGGAGAGCGGGGCGGTTTCGCTGCGTGTCGGAACGGACACATATCTCGCTCATGACAATGGCCGGGTGGTGTTGTCGAGGCCCGGTAATGACCGCGACGCGCGGCGACGTGCCACATTTCGCCTCGAATGAGTGGAGAATGAGCACTGCATCGAAGCCGGCCTGGTGTTATCGCTAACATCACCGGCGCAGATCAAGGATCGGAGACCGCTCGTGGAGAAGACCTCGCGTGACCCCGCGATGACCGATGTCGCACGACTCGCCGGGGTGTCGCACCAGACGGTCTCGCGTGTGCTCAACAACCACCCGAACGTCCGCGAACAGACCAGGTTGCGCGTCCAGGCGGCCATCAAGGAGCTCGACTACCGGCCCAACCGCGCGGCGCGCGCGCTCGTCACCGGCAAGTCGCAGCTCATCGGCGTGGTGGCGCAGAACTCGACGCTCTACGGCCCGGCCTCGCTGCTGTCCGCCTTCGAGGAGGCGGCGGGCGAGGCCGGGTTCGCGGTCAGCGTCGGCAGGGTGAAGGTGCTCGACCGCGACTCGATCGCCGCCGCCGTGGAACGGCACCGCGACCAGCGCGTGGCGGGCATCGTCGTGATCGCGCCGAACTCCTCGGCCGCCGACGCCCTCGCCGACGTGCCGGCGGGCGTGCCGCTGGTGACCGTGGACGGCGACCCGTCCCGCCCGACCCCGCTGGTGACCGTCGACCAGGCGATGGGCGCGTACGAGGCGACGAGGCACCTCCTCGCGATGGGCCACGAGACGGTGTGGCACGTCTCCGGCCCCGCGGACTGGTTCGACGCGGCGGGCCGCGTGGAGGGCTGGCGCATGGCCCTCGACACGACCGGCGCCGAGATGCCCCCGGTCGTCGCGGCCGACTGGAGCGCGGCCTCCGGCTACCGCGCCGGGCAGATGCTCGCCAGGATGCCCGAGGTCACGGCCGTGTTCTGCTCGAACGACCACCTCGCCCTGGGCGTGCTGCGGGCGATGAGCGAGCGCGGCAGGAAGGTGCCGCACGACGTGAGCGTGGTGGGCTTCGACGACGTGCCGGAGGCCGCGTACTTCATCCCGCCGCTGACGACCGTGCGCCCGGACTTCGCCGCGGTGGCGAGGGAGACGCTCGGGCTGCTGCTCGAGCAGGTGAGCGACGGCGAGACGACGCAGCCGCGGCGGACGGTGGCGCCGACGCTGGTGAAGCGCGAGAGCGTGGCACCGCCGCCGAAGTAGCCGCCGGCAAAGGGGCCGCCGCTGGTGAGGGCGCGCTGGTGAGGGCGCCGCTGGTAAGGCGCTGCCTGTGGGGGCGCCGCTGGTGAGGGCGCTGCTGGTGAGGGTGCCGTTGGTGGGGGCGCTGCCGGTGAGGGGAAGCACCGGCTGAGGCGCCGCCGGAGAGGCTGCCGGTGGAGCGAGTAGTCGCTGGTCGGGGCGCTGTCGACCGGGCTGGTGGCAGGAGCTGGGTGACGCTGGGCCGCGTCGTGGATGCCCATCGCGGGCTCGGCTCGTGCGGCTGTCGGTCGGCGAGTTCGGTGTCGGTCGGCCTGGAGAGGTTTCCGAGGGCCTGGGCACCTCGTCGGCGATCCATTTGGCGTGTTCGTGGCCGCCGCCCGCCACGTGCCCCGCAAGCGTGGCCCAACCCCTCGCTGCCGTCCAGGATGCCCGCCGCCCCGCCCCGCCCCGCCCCGCCCCGTCCCGCGCCGCCCCTCCCTCCGCCCCGCCCCTCCCTCCGCCCCGCCACTCCCGCTGCCCGCCACTCCCGCTGCCCGCCCTCCCGCTGCCCGCCCTCCCGCTGCCCGCCCTCCCTCCGCCCCGCCCTCCCTCCGCCCCGCCCTCCCGCTGCCCGTCCTTCCCTCCCGCCCGGACCGCTCATCCGCGCGGGGCACGTTGTCGTGCGTTCACGTTTGGCCCATTTCGCGCGCTCCCAACGGAATCACGATGTATCGGGCACATCTTGACTCGCGGAATGTTAGCGATAACACTCAGGTCGTGACTGACATGACGATCGGCCGGGACGCGTGCGTGGTGGGTGTCGACTTCGGCACGCTGTCCGGTCGCGCCGTGGTCGTGCGCGTTCGCGACGGGGCCGAGCTGGGCACCGCCGTCCACGATTACCGGCACGGCGTGGTGGATCGGGTGTTGCCCGCCACCGGCGCGCCGTTGCCGCCGGAGTGGGCGTTGCAGGTGCCGTCCGACTACCTCGACGTCTTGCGGACCGCCGTCCCGCAGGCCGTCGAGGCGGCCGGGATCGGCGCGGACCAGGTGATCGGCATCGGGACCGACTTCACCGCCTGCACGATGGTGCCGGTGACGGCGGACGGCACGCCGTTGTGCGAGTTGGTGGAGTTCGCTGAGGAGCCGCACGCGTACGTGAAGCTGTGGCGTCACCACGCCGCGCAGCCGCAGGCGGATCGCATCAACGCGCTCGCCCGGCAGCGCAAGGAGCCGTGGCTAGCGCGCTACGGCGGGCTCATCTCGTCGGAGTGGGAGTTCGCCAAGGGGTTGCAGCTGCTGGAGGAGGCGCCCGAGGTCTACGCGGCGACCGAGCGCTGGGTCGAGGCCGCCGACTGGATCGTCTGGCAGCTCAGCGGCACGTACACCCGCAACGCCTGCACGGCCGGGTACAAGGGCATCCACCAGGACGGCGGCTACCCGAGCGCGGAGTTCCTCAGGGAGCTCAACCCCGCGTTCGAGCGGTTCGTGCAGGACAAGCTCGAGCACCCGCTGTCGGCGTTGGGCGCCAGGGCGGGCGCGCTCACGAAGCAGGCCGCCGAGTGGACCGGGCTCAACGAGGGCATCGCGGTCGCGGTCGGCAACGTCGACGCGCACGTCACGGCACCGGCCGCGCAGGCCGTCGAGCCCGGTCAGATGGTCGCGATCATGGGCACGTCCACCTGTCACGTGATGAGCGGCACCGAGCTGAGCGAGGTGCCGGGCATGTGCGGCGTCGTCGACGGCGGCATCGTGCCGGGGCTCTGGGGGTACGAGGCGGGGCAGAGCGGCGTCGGCGACATCTTCGCGTGGTTCCTGCGCAGCCAGGTGCCGCCGGGCTACCACCGGGAGGCCGAGGAACGAGGCCTCGACGTGCACGAACTGCTCACCGAGCTGGCCGCGCACCAGGCCGTCGGCGAGCACGGCCTCGTCGCGCTCGACTGGCACAGCGGCAACCGGTCCGTGCTGGTCGACCACGAGCTGTCCGGTGTCGTCGTGGGGCAGACCCTCGCCACCAGGGCCGAGGACGTCTACCGCGCGTTGCTGGAGGCCACCGCGTTCGGCACCCGCGTCATCGTCGACACCTTCACGAAGGCAGGCGTCCCGGTCACCGAGCTGGTGATCGCCGGCGGCCTCACCAAGAACGCCCTGCTCATGCAGATCTACGCCGACGTCGTGAACCTGCCGTTGTCGGTGATCGGCTCCGCGCAGGGCCCGGCGCTCGGGTCCGCGATGCACGCCGCCGTGGCCGCCGATGCGCACGTGAACATCCGCGAGGCAGCGAAGGCGATGGGGTCGGTGCGCCGCAACGTCTACCAGCCGATTCCGGAGAACGTCGAGGCGTACCAACGGCTCTTCGCCGACTACCTCGAGCTGCACGACTACTTCGGCCGCGGTGCCAACGATGTCATGCACCGGCTGCGCGGTTACCGGCGTGCCGCCCTGGAGGGGAAGAGCTGATGTCACCCACGGCAGAGCTGCGCCGCACGGTCGCCGACCTGCACCGCGAGCTGACCCGCTACGAGCTCGTGAGCTGGACCGCCGGCAACGTGTCGGCGCGGGTGCCCGGCCACGACCTGATGGTCATCAAGCCGTCCGGGGTGTCCTACGACGAGCTCGGGCCGCACGCGATGGTCGTGACGGACCTGCACGGCGAGCTGGTCGAGGGCGAACTGGCGCCGTCCAGCGACACGGCGGCGCACGCGTACGTGTACCGGCACATGCCTGAGGTCAACGGCGTCGTGCACACGCATTCTCCTTATGCCACAGCGTGGGCGGCGCGCGGCGAGCCCATCCCGTGCGTGCTCACCATGATCGCGGACGAGTTCGGCGGCGACATCCCGGTCGGCCCGTTCGCGCTGATCGGCGACGACTCGATCGGCAAGGGCATCGTCGACACGCTGAGCACCAGCAGGTCGAAGGCCGTGCTGATGCGCAACCACGGCCCGTTCACCGTGGGGGAGACGGCGGTGAAAGCGGTCAAGGCCGCGGTGCTGCTGGAGGACGTCGCCCGCACCGTCCACTTCGCACGCCAGCTCGGCACGCCCGACGTGATCGACCCGCGGCACGTCGACCGGCTCTACGAGCGCTACCAGAACGTTTACGGCCAGTGAGCCCAGAAGGAGAGCACATGCCGGACAAGCCCCAGATCTGGTTCCTCACCGGCAGCCAGCACCTCTACGGCCCCGAGACGCTCGACCAGGTCGCGGCCCAGTCCCAGCAGATCCGGCGGATGCTCGCCGACTCCGGCCGGATCAGCGCGGAGATCGTGTGGAAGCCGGTGCTCACCGACTCCGGTGCGATCCGCGCGGTCATGCAGGAGGCGAACGCCGACCCGTCGTGCGTCGGTGTGATCGCGTGGATGCACACGTTCTCCCCGGCGAAGATGTGGATCACCGGGCTGGACCTGCTGCGCAAGCCGTTGCTGCACCTGCACACGCAGCTCAACGAGGCGCTGCCGTGGTCCAGCATCGACATGGACTTCATGAACCTCAACCAGGCCGCGCACGGCGACCGCGAGTTCGCCTACGTGCAGACGCGGATCGGGGTGGCGCGCAAGACCGTCGCGGGGCACGCGAGCGACCCGGTCGTGGCCGAGCGGATCGACGGCTGGGCGCGCGCGGCGGCGGGGCTCGCGCACCTGCGCGGGTTGAAGCTCGCGCGGTTCGGCGACAACATGCGCGACGTCGCCGTGACCGAGGGCGACAAGGTGGAGGCGGAACTGCGCTTCGGCGTCTCGGTCAACACCTACGGCGTGAACGACCTGGTGGCCGTGGTCGACGCGGTGCCGGACGCGAGCATCGACCTGCTGGTCGCCGACTACGCGGACACGTACCGGCTGAGCCCGGAGCTCACCCGCGGGGGAGAGCGGCACGAGTCGCTGCGCTACGCGGCCAGGATCGAGATCGGCCTGCGGTCCTTTGTGGACGACGGCGGGTTCGGCGCGTTCACCACGAACTTCCAGGACCTCGGCGGGCTGCGGCAGCTGCCGGGCCTCGCCGTGCAACGGCTGATGGCGGACGGCTACGGCTTCGGCGGCGAGGGAGACTGGAAGACGTCCGCGCTGCTCGCGGCCGTGAAGGCGATGGGCGCCGGGACCGGCCGCGGCACGTCGTTCATGGAGGACTACACCTACCACTTCGGGCCGGGCGTGCCGAAGATCCTCGGCGCGCACATGCTGGAGGTCTGCCCGACGATCGCCGCCGGGCAGCCGTCGTGCGAGATCCACCCGCTGGGCATCGGCGACCGGGAGGACCCGGTGCGGCTGGTGTTCGACGCCGCGCCAGGACCCGCCGTGGTGGTCGGCCTCGCGGACATGGGCGACCGCTTCCGCTTGGTGGCCAACGAGGTCACGGTCGTGCCGCCGGACGAGCCGTTGCCGAAGCTCCCCGTCGCTCGGGCCGTGTGGCAGCCCGCGCCGTCGCTCTCGACGTCCGCGGAGTGCTGGCTCACCGCCGGCGGCCCGCACCACACGGTGATGACGCAGGCCGTCGGTGCCGAGGTGCTGCGGGACTTCGCGCAGATGGCCGCCACGGAGCTGGTGCTGATCGACTCCGCGACGACCCCGGCGTCGTTCGCCGACCGCCTGCGCTGGAACTCCGCCTACCACCGCCTGGCCGCGGGAATCAGCTGACGGGCGTGGAAATCGCCTATCTGCCGCCACGTCGCGACGGGGTTGGAGTACATCGGGAGCTGCCCGCTGTGGGGGATCTCGGCGAGCTCCACCCCGTTCGCGTCCAGCAGCGGCAGGTAGGACAGGCCCGCGCACTGCTCGCCGTAGAGGTACATCCGCGGGCACGGCAGCGCCAGGAACTTCCGCAGCAGGTCGCCGTGGTCGGCGAGCTCGACCATGGAGCGGAACAGGGTCGGGATCGCGCCGCGCCGGACCTTCGCCGGGAGGTTCGCGGCGTACAACCCTCCGCCGTAGCAAGGGGTCTCGCGGCTGCGTTCGGCGAGCGCGAACACGAAGCCGCCGGGGTCGGGGTGCCGCAGCGCCTCCCTGCTCAGCACGCAGTCCTCGGGGGCCAGGACGCCCTTGATGTTCACGAAGCTCAGCACGCGGCCGGGTTCGGCGTGGGCGAGCAGGAGTGCGGCGAGCGCGCCGGTCAGGTGCCCGACGACGTGGAACTGGCCGATGCCCGCCCGGTCGAGCAGGGCGCGGGCGGTGTCGGCGAGGAACGGCAGGTCGACCTGCCCGAGGTCGGCGCACTCCGTGGCGCCGGCGCCGGGCGCGTCGTAGGCGAGGAACGAACGCCCGGTGAAGTCGTGCCGCTGCAGGACGTCGAGGTAGTCCTCCTTGCTCGTGCCGAACCCGTGCAGGAAGACGACGGGGGCGTCGGAGCCCTCCCGGCGCAGGACCGACGCGACCCGGAGGTTCACCCCCTGGACGCGCAACGGGATCTGCTCGTGGACGACTCTGGCGGCCGATGGCATGGCTGTTCCCCGGTTCTTCGCAGGTGCAGGGACTGCGGAATGAATCGTGAGCATGCCACCCGCTGTGAACGCTCACAAGTAGTTGAACCTTTCACTTTCCCGGTACGTATCCCGGAATGCCGGCACAAACGTCCCCTAGTCGTGAGGTTCGAACATGTCGAGAGCTCATGCACGACCGCAGCGGAACAAACGGGTGATCGTCGCCGGAATCGCCGTTGCCGCCACGCTGACGGCGGTGACCGCGGCCGTCGCTTTCGCCGGCGGGGAGACCGCGACCGGCTCGATCGTGTGCCCACAGCCGGTCGTCCCTGCGGTGCCGGCCGCCGCGCAGGCGGAGGTGCGGCGGGAACTCGCCGGGCTCGACCGGCAGATCGCCGAGGCCAACGAGCGGCTGCGCACGTCGGCCGGTGAAGGCGGCCCGAACTTCGTGCAGAACGCGATCCTCGGCCCGTTGGCGAGCAAGCGGGTCGCCGCGCTGAACCGCATCGAGACCGCCATCGGCAGGGTCGCGGCGAAGCCGGAGGGCCTGGAGAGGTTCGCGACCTGCGGACTCGGGCAGGCTCCCGCCGTCTCGGCGCCACCGAGCACGTCTCGGCAGGCGGCCACCGGCACCCCGGCCGCGGGCGCGATCGAGTGTCCGCTTCCCGTGCTGCCGAACGTTCCCGCGGCCGCGCGGTCCGAAGTGGACCGTGAGCTCGCCACCCTCGGCAAGCAGCTCGCCGAGGCGAACGACCGGCTGCGCACGTCGGCCGGTCAGGGCGGCCCGAACTTCGTGCAGAACGCGATCCTCGGTCCGCTGGCGAGCAAGCGGACCGCCGCGCTGGACCGGATCGCGATCGCCATCGGCCGGGTGGAAGCCCGGCCTCAGGGGCTGGAGCGCTTCGCCACCTGTTCGCTGCGGTAACTCTCCTCGGGGTTCGAGCGGACAGGCCCGTCTCCTCGGGGGCGGGCGTTCCCAGGGTCCTGCCGGGCGGGCGCGCCCCCGCCCGGCAGGACTTGACTCGTCAGTAGGTTGTCGATAGTTGTTAGCGTGAACATCGCCTGTTCAACGGAGAACCGATGACCAGACTCGCTGCTCTGCTCGCCGCTTCGACGCTCCTGATCTCCACCGCGGCCCCCGCCACCGCCGCCGCCGAGACAGTCGCGGTGAGACCGGATCCGACCTACCAGCAGGAGCCGTTCCAGGGCTGGGGCACGAGCCTCGTGTGGTTCGCCAACGCCACCGGCGGCTACCCGGACGAGATCCGCGACCGGCTGGCCGAGCTGCTGTTCGGCGCGGACGGGCTCGACCTGAACATCGCGCGCTACAACATCGGCGGGGGCAATGCCCCGGACGTGCCGCCGTACCTGCGGGCCGGAGCCGCTGTCCCCGGCTGGTGGAAGGCCCCGGCCGGCACCACGCGCACGGACACCGGCTGGTGGCGGCCGGGCGACCCGCGGTTCTTCGACGCCGCTGCCGATCCCCGGCAGCGGTGGTGGGTGGACCGGATCAAGCACGACGTGACGCGCTGGGAGGCGTTCAGCAACTCCCCGCCGTGGTTCCAGACCGTGAGCGGGTACGTCTCCGGTGGCTTCGACCCGAACGCGGACCAGCTGCGCGAGGACCGGATCGGCGACTTCGCCGCCTACCTCGCCCAGGCCTCCGCCGAGCTGGAACGCTCACACGGCATCAGGTTCGCGACGGTCGACCCGTTCAACGAGCCCAACACCCCGTACTGGCGCACGACTCTCGGCCCGGACGGCAACCCGACCGGCGGCCGTCAGGAGGGCGCCCACCTCGGCCCCGGCCTGCAGGCGAAGGTGGTGCCCGCGATGGCGGAGGCGTTGCGGGCTCGTGGGGTCGGGGCTGTCGTCTCCGCGCCGGACGAGACCAATCCCGGCCTCTTCGCCGACGACTGGGCGGGCTATCCGGCGTCGGTGCGCGCCCAGGTCGGCCAGGTGAACGTGCACACCTACGGCACGGGCCGCCGGACATCCGCACGTGACATCGCCAAGGGCTCCGGCAAACCGTTGTGGATGAGCGAGGTCGACGGGCACTGGGGCACCGGCCAGAGCTTCACCAGCATGGACCCCGGCCTGGGCATCGCCGAGCGCGTGATCGACGACCTGCGCGAACTCGAACCGCGCGCCTGGCTGCTGTGGCAGGCCGTCGAGGACTACAACAACATGAGGCCGGGTGCCGAGTCGCCGGACGGGATGAACTGGGGTGTCGTCCAGATCCCGTTCGACTGCGGACCGCAGGACACGCTGGAGACGTGCCCTGTGCGCGCTAACACGAAGTTCCACACCCTGCGCAACTTCACCCACTACGTGCGGCCCGGCGACCGGCTGGTCGAGGTCAACACCACCACCGACGTGGCGGCGGTGCGCGGAGGCGAGCTGAAGTCGTTGGTGCACTTGAACAAGAGCGCTGCGGCACAGTCGGTGGTGCTGGACCTGTCGGCGTTCGCGTCGGTGCGGCCAGGAGCCTCCGTTCGCCCGGTCGTGACGGACGAGCACGGCGCCTTGGTGAAGGGTGCCGCTGTGCGCGTGCGGGACCGCAAGGCCACGCTGTCCGTGCCCGCGCGGTCGGTCACGACCTTCGAGGTGAACGGTGTCGGCGGGGTGGACCCGGCGGCCGCGCTCGGCGGCGACCACCGGCTGACCGGGGTGCAGAGCGGCAAGTCCCTGGCACCGTCGGGTACCTCGCTCGTCCAGCGCACCACCTCTTCGGCGGCGGACCAGGTGTGGCGGGTGGAACGCCGCAGCGGCGGCTACGACAGCCGGGCCCAGTTCTCGATCACCAACCGTGCCACGGGGCAACGGATCGCGGCCGGCGGAGGTGACGTCGTGCTCAGTTCGGCGGACGGTCCTGCCGCCCGGTGGGTGCTGTCGTCCACAGGGGACGGGACGTGGACGTTCGTCAACGCGCAGAACGGAAGTCTGCTCGACGTGATCGGCGAGTCGCGTGAGGACGGTGCGCGAATCGGGCTGTACCAGGCGACATCGGGTGCGAACCAGCGCTGGTCGGTGTCCGTTGCGGGCAGGTAGCGGGTTGCTGGTGGTGGTTCTGCTGGCCGGAGCGTGCTCGGCGGAACCACCTGTGCCGGCGCCGGTCACCACCATGCCTTGGCGGCCGCCCACGCTGGTCAACGAGCAGGTGCCCTACGAGAGGGTGCTGCACGTCGTGCGGGACGTGGTCGACGGCAGGACAGTCGAGCTGGCGGACGGCAGGAAGGTGCAGATCGCGCAGCTCGCGGCTCCGGTGGGGTGTTGGGCCGAGGGGGCGCTGGCGTTCGCCCGGACCACCTTGCTGGCGAGCGCTGTCCGGATCAGCCCGGTTCGGTCCGGGGACGTGAGGCTGGAGCTGGAGGACGGCACGGACTACGCGGTGCTGGCGGTGCGGCAGGGCGTGGTGAGAGCGCAGGGGGTGGACGGTGGGCCGCTGTCGACGGCTGAATCCGGGACAGCCGCGAACGCCCAGCCTCTCCCGACTGCGGGGTCCGAGTCCGCCGCGAACGCCCAGGTCGCGCCGACCGCGGGATCCGAGGCCGCGGCGAACTCTCGGCCGTTGCTGATCGCGCAGGCCGAAGCCGCGGCGGCGGGCAGGGGAGTGTGGGGGCCGCCCTGCGACACCTCCACCCCCGCCACACCGGGACTCGCGGACCCCGGCCATCTCAACCCCGGCCATCCCGACCTGGGCCAGCCGACCCCCAGACAGCCGACTCCTGGCCAGCCAGCCCCCGGCAACACCTCTGGAACCACCACCAAGGCTCCCGCGCCGACCAATGCCCGTCCGCCGGCCCCGCCGTCTCAGGCCTGCGTGGTCGCCTACCGCGTCACCGGGCAGTGGCCGGGTGGGTTCCAGGCGAGTGTGAGCGTGCGCAACACCGGGTCCTCCTCGGTGGACGGCTGGACGTTGCGGTGGACCTTCGCGAACGGCCAGTCCGTCACCGACATGTGGAACGCGCGGGCGCGGCAGTCCGGTGCCGTGGTGAACGCGCTCAACGCCGACTACAACCCGCACATCGCTCCCGGCGGTGAGGTCGTGATCGGGTTCAACGGCGCGACGCGGGCCGGGAACTCCGCTCCTGGCGCCTTCACGCTCAACGGCCTGCCGTGCGGGGCCGGATGATCAGGCGCTCTCCCGCACGACGAGCGAGGACGGGTAGAAGGTCGCCCCGGAGGTGTCGCGGCGGTCGAGGACCGAGCGCGCCGCCGCCGTGGCTATCTCCTCCACCGGGTGCGTGCTCGTCGTGAGGGCTGGGCGGCTCAGGCCCGCGAAGGCGATGTCGTCGAAGCCCGCCACCGCCACGTCGGCCGGCACCCGCACGCCGAGCGAGTGCAGTCCGTCCAGGACGCCCAGCGCGGTCAGGTCGCTCAACGCGAACACGGCGTCGGTGTCGGGCCAGCGCGCCATGATCTCGACGGCCGCCTGGGCGCCGCGCACCGCCGTGAAGTCGCCGACCACGACCCTCGGCTCGCCACCGGCCTCGCGCAGGACCTTCCGGTACGCCTCGACGGCGCGGTCGCCGCAGGGCAGCCACGACGGTCCGGTGACCATCGCGATGCGCTGCCTGCCGGTGCGCACGAGGTGCCGCACCACGCCGTCGGTGCCGGAGCGGTTGTCCACGTCGAACGACGGCACGTGCCGCGCGCCGACCCCGACCGCGGCGACCCGGCCGCGCAGGGATCGCGGCACTGTCTCGAGCGCCGGCCGCGTCGGGTTCACCACGACCAGCCCGCCCAGGCCGCGGCCCTCGGCCAGCCGCGCGAGCGATCCGGGGTCGTTGAGGGGCAGCCAGTGCAGGGAGACGCCGACCTCGCGTGCGGCGGCGACGTTCGCGGCGGAGGTGAGCACGCGGCCGACGTACGGGTCGTCGAGCACCGCGGCCGTGTGCCCGATGACGGCGATCGCGAGCCGCGTGCCCGTTCGGGTGACCAGCGCGCGGGCGGAGGCGTCCGGGACGTACCCGAGCGCGGTGACCGCCGCGGCGACCCGGTCCCTGGTGTGTTGTGATGCCGGTCCGTGTCCCGTGACGACACGTGAGGCGGTCGCCCGGGACACGCCTGCGGCCCTGGCCACGTCGTCCAGCGTCACGGTGCGTTCTGCCGTCATCTGAACAGTATTGCGGTGGAAGCGCTTCCATGTGTGGGGTAAGAACTTCGGTATCGAGAAAGGGAGGGACCGGGATGTCGGTCACGGTGTCGCGCAGTCAGATCCGAGCCGCCGCGGCGGGTGTCGCGGTCACGTTCGGGCTCAACGGCGTGGCGGTGGCGACGTGGTTCGCCAGGGTCCCCGCCGCCCGCGACGCGCTGGGCCTCACCCCGGCCGCGCTCGGCCTGCTGCTGCTCGCCATGTCCCTCGGCGCCTGCCTGGCGATGCTCACCGCCGGCGAGGTCACCCACCGCCTGCGGCCCCGCCGCACGGTCTCCGTCTCGGCCGTCACCGTCGCATGTGGTCTCGCGCTGGCCGGCTTCGGCATCGGCGCGAGCCCCTCCGTGTGGCTCACCGCGATCGGCATCTTCACGCTCGGCTACGGCTCTGGCCTGTGCGACGTGGCGATGAACGTCGAGGCCGCCGAGGTCGAACGCGCCCTCGACAAGACGGTGATGCCGCGCTTCCACGCCATGTGGAGCCTCGGCACCGTCGCCGCCGCCGGCCTCGCGTCGTTCGCGGCCTGGGCGGTGCTGCCTGTGAGCGCTCACCTCCTCGTCGTGGCCGCCATCGTCGCCGTGGGCACGCTGGTCGCGGCCCGCACCTACCGGTTCGCGGGCGCGTCGGAGGCGCACGGCACGGGCAGCGGCGTCCTGGCCGCCTGGCGCGAACCTCGCACGCTGCTGATCGGCCTGCTGGTGCTGGTGTTGGCGTTCACAGAGGGCACCGCGAACGACTGGGTGGCGGTGGCGTTCATCGACGGCCACGCGTTCGCCCCGGCGATGGGCGCGGTGGTGTTCGGCGTGTTCGTCACGACGATGACGTTCGGCCGCATCTTCGGCACCCTCGCCCTGGACCGCTGGGGCCGGGTGCCGGCGATCCTCGTGTCCATGGTGCTGGCGGCGTCCGGCGTCACGATCGCCGTGTTCGCCGAGTCGTCCGCGGTGGCCGTCGCCGGCGTCGCGGTGTGGGGGCTGGGCACGGCGCTGGGGTTCCCGGTCGGGATGAGCGCCGCCGCCGACGACCCGGCCAGGGCGGCCGCACGGGTCAGCGTGGTCGCGGTGATCGGGTACACGGCGTTTCTCGCCGGGCCGCCGCTGGTCGGATTCCTGGGCAACGAGGTGGGCGTGCTGAAGGGGCTGCTGGTGGTGCCGCTGCTGTTGTTGCCGGCGCTGCTGCTCGTGCCGATGTTGAGGCCGGTCAAGAACTGACGCCTCATTCGACGGCATTCGATTCGAACAACCGTCGAATTCCGGGTCGAATCGTCGAATGAATTCACTTCGTTGACGCGTGGCGAACACATTCGTATTCTCGGTTCACGATCGTGGACCCTGTTCAAGAATGTGAATCCTTTCCGAAGGGTATTTCGCCATGCGGCTTTTCGCCTGCGGGCTGGTTCTCGCCTGCGCGTTCACCGGTACAGCGCACGCCGGCCACGACCCGGCGAGGCAGGTGCTGCCGGCGGGTGACGGCTGGGCGTCGGCCGGGCCGGGCACGACCGGGGGATCGGCGGCGGCCACGGTGCACGAGGTGCGCACGAAGGCGCAGCTCGTCGCCGCCCTCGCGGCGCCGGGGCCGCGGCTCGTCAAGATCAGGGGCGTGATCGACGCGAACACCGGCGTCGACGGGAAGCCGTTGCGGTGCACGGACTACGCGACGGACGGCTACACGCTCGCCGGGTACCTCGCCGCCTACGACCCGGCCACCTGGGGGTGGGAGAAGGAGCCGGAAGGGGCGCTCGAGGAGGCGCGGAAGGCGTCGGCGAGGAAACAGGAAGCCGCGATCGCGCTCACCGTCAACCCGGACACCACGATCATCGGTGTCGGCAAGAACGCCGGCATCGCGGGCGGGAGCCTGCGGATTCATGGCAGCCGCAACGTGATCGTGCGCAACCTGACGTTCCGGGACACGCACGACTGCTTCCCGCAGTGGGATCCGACGGACACCAGTCCCGGGGCGTCGCCGGGCAACTGGAACTCGCTCTACGACTCGGTCTCGATCCAGCGCTCCGAGCACGTCTGGATCGACCACAACACGTTCACCGACGCGCCCAACCCGGACAGCAGCCAACCGCTCCACTTCGGACGGCCCTACCAGGTCCACGACGGCCAGCTCGACATCACCAACGGCGCCGACCTCGTCACGGTGGAGCGCAACGTCTTCGCGGAGCACGGCAAGACGATGCTGATCGGCTCGTCGAACACCTCCACCACCGACCCGGGCAAGCTGCGGGTGTCGGTGCACCACAACGTGTTCCGCAACGTCCTCGAACGCGCGCCGCGAGTGCGGTTCGGGCAGGTGCACGTCTACAACAACCTCTACGAAGGCGCGCAGACCTACAGCTGGGGTGTGGGGGTGAAATCCCAGATCTACGCCCAGAACAACTACATCAGGGGCATCGACCC
Source organism: Lentzea sp. CA-135723 (assembly GCF_050936595.1). Lineage (NCBI taxonomy): Bacteria > Bacillati > Actinomycetota > Actinomycetes > Pseudonocardiales > Pseudonocardiaceae > Lentzea > Lentzea sp. CA-135723. The sequence continues at coordinate 1,913,577 of NZ_JBNJMK010000002.1, forward strand.
GGCGAAGGTCGTCTACAACTGGGGCGGCACGGCCATCACCGACGTCGGCAACCTGGTCGACGGCAGGAGCACCAGCCTCGTCGAGGCCCACAACGCGGCCAACCCCGGCAAGCCGCTCGCCACCGACGCGGGCTGGACGCCCGCGCTGAACCGCGGTCTGGAGCCCGCCCACCGGATCAGGCACCTGAAGGCAGGCGCGTGAAGAGCCGTTGGGCGCCGTACGCCCTGATCGCCCCGACGCTCCTGCTGATGGCCGTGTTCCTGGTGTACCCCATCGCGAGCGTCGGGTGGTTCAGCCTCCGCCAGCACACGGTCACGCAGCCGTGGAAGAACGGCTTCATCGGGCTGGAGAACTTCCGCAGGATGCTCACCGAGGACCCGCTCTTCTGGCAGAGCCTCGTGTTCAGCGCCAAGTGGGTGGCGGTGGAGGTCGGGCTCCAGCTCCTCTTCGGCCTGGCCCTCGCGCTCATCGTCAACGAGACGTTCGTCGGCCGGGCGGTGGCGAGAGCACTGGTGTTCTCGCCGTGGGCGGTGTCCGGGGTGCTGACGACCGGCATCTGGATCCTGCTCTACAACCCGTCGACCGGGATCTTCCAGCAGCTGGCGCAGTGGGGGATCGGCGACCCCGGCACGTCGGTGCTCGGCAACCCCGCCACCGTCTTCGAGGCCACCGTCGTCACCGAACTCTGGCGCGGGGTGCCGTTCTTCGCGATCTTGCTGCTGGCCGACCTGCAGACCATCCCGAACGACCTGTACGAGGCGGCGTCCGTCGACGGCGCGGGGCGGTGGCGCCGGTTCCTCAGCGTCACGCTGCCGCACCTCAAGGACGCCATCGTGCTGTCGACGCTGCTCAGAGCCGTGTGGGAGTTCAACAACGTCGACCTCATCTACACGCTCACCGGCGGCGGCCCGGCGAACCAGACCACGACGCTGCCGCTCTACGTGGCGCGCAAGGCCGTCGACTCGCACGACTTCGGCTACGGCTCCGCGCTCACCACGGCCGGCTTCGTGATCCTGCTGTTCTTCTCGATCCTCTACCTGAGGCTGTCCAAGTTCGGGAGCCGGGCATGACCCAGACGATCAGCCGGATCGCGCGGCTGCACCTGCCGCTGGCGCTGTACCTGTTGTTCACGCTCATCCCGTTCTACTGGATGCTCGTCTTCGCCCTGAGGCCACCGGGGAACACGTCGCTCGTGCCGTGGCCGATCACGTTCGAGCACTTCGACACGGTGTGGAACGGCGTCGGGTTCGGCTTGTTCTTCCAGAACAGCCTGATCATCGGCATCGGCACGCTGGTCACCGTCACGATCTTCGCGCTGATGGGCGGCTACGCCCTGGCGCGGTTCAGGTTCAAAGGCCAAAGGGTCTTCCTGCTGGCGTTGCTGTGCACGCAGTTCATCCCCGGCGCGATGATGCTGATCCCGTTGTTCGTGATCTTCAAGAACACCGGGCTGCTGAACAGCCTCACCGGGCTGGTGATCGCGGACACCGCGTTCCAGCTGCCGCTCGCGCTGATCCTGATGAGCGGGTTCGTGCGCAACGTGCCGGTGGAGCTCGAAGAGGCCGCGATGGTCGACGGCTGCACGCGGTTGCGCGCGTTCTTCGCGGTGACGTTGCCGCAGCTGAGACCCGCGCTGGTGGCTGTCGGGTCGTTCGCGTTCATCGGTGCCTGGAACAACTTCCTGTTCG
>NZ_JBNJMK010000003.1:0-47574 GCF_050936595.1 Lentzea sp. CA-135723
GGTGTGTATGGGTTTCTGTTGTGCCGTACGGCTGTGGTCTTGGCTTTCCCTTGTGCTGCAAGGGTTCCCGCTCCAGGATGGTCGGAGGGGCGTACGTGGCCGGTTAGCGACGGTTCCACAGGTGCTCTGACCTGTGGTTAATCACGTCCCTACCGGTCTGGTGTTCAGCCCGTAGCGCTCTGACCTGCGGTTAGTCACGTCCTAAGGTGATCGGTGAAGCGCTGGGGACCGCACACGTCGGGAACCCCGTCCTGGAGGCCCCGTCACGGCCCCGGGCAAGGGCACGGCAGTACTCCCCCGCCGCGATGCTCCGCACCACTCCACGGGCAGCACAGAGGCCCTCGCGGCGCCATGCCGAAACCCCTGGGCGCCGTCCTCAGCCACCAGCCCGGACCAGGGAGACGCCGGCCAACCAGTACCCCCGCAAGCCCCTGACCAGCACAAATCACAGCCCCCCACCAGACCGGAGCCGAAAGGCCGGCCGGTCGAGGCGCCGGAGACCGAACCCGCGGACCACCATCCCGACGGCGAGCACGAACACGGCCAGCGAGCAGGCCGAGCGCGGGACCTAGGCAGCCGAGCTCGACGACGTCGACATCGGGCTCCCTCACCAACACAAGGACCAGCCCCTCACCCCACCACAAGCCCCCGACCAGCAGGAATCACAGCCCCTCGAAGACGAACACCGAACCGGACGATGTCGAGCAGCACGAGCTCGACGACATCGAGCCGGTCGAGCCGGTCGACAACGCCGAGCCGGTCGACAACGCCGAGCACCAGGCGCTGGACGAGGTCGAGCACGAGGACCAGGCCCCGCCCGTCAATCCATCCACAACACTCTGACCAGCGGGAATCACAGCCCCCACCAGACCGGAACCAAAGGCCAGCGCGAAGCCGAAACCGCAGACCCCCGCCCACGACGCCCAGCAGCACGGCACGACGCCCCAGCAGCACGTGCTGGACGACGTCGACGACGCGCGGTCGAGCGCGAGCAGGACGAGCCACCACCGGACCTGGAGCCCGAAAGGCCGGCCGGTCGAGGACACCGAGGACACCGAGGACACCGAGGACACCGAGGACCGTGCTCGACGTCGAGCACCAGCAGCACGAGGACCAAGCCCTGCCCGTCGACCCACCCACACAACCCTGACCAGCAAGAATCACAGCCCCCACCGGCCCGAAGCCGAAAGGCCAGCCGGTCGAGGCGCCCGAGAACGCCAGAGACCGAGCCGCGGACCCCCGCCCGACGCCGAGCACGAACGCGGTCGGCGAGCAGGCCGCGAGCGCGGGATCCAGGCAGCCGAGCTCGACGACGTCGAACAGCGGACTCCCCCACCAAGCACAAGGACCAGACCCTCACCCCCCACCACAAGCCCCCGACCAGCAGGAATCACAGCCCCCCGCCGGACCGGAACCGAAAGGCCGGCCCGAACCCGACACCGCAGACCCCGCCCAGGACCAAAGCGACCGAGCCGGACGACGTCGAGCAGCCCGTGCCGGACGACGTGGTCGACGTGCCGAACGACATGGTTGAGCACCAGGCGCTGGACGACGTGCCGAACGACGTGGTCGAGCACGAGCTCGACGACATCGAGCCGATCGAGCTGGACGACGTCGTCGAGCACCAGGCGCTGGACGACGTCGAGCACCAGGACCCAGGCCCTCCCCCGCCGACCCACCAACAAGCCCCCGAACAGCACAAATCACAACCCCCCGCCGGAACCGGGCGGACACCGACCGCAGACACCCCACGAGCTCGACCGCGCAGTCGAGCTCGAGCCGACGACATCCAACAGGCCAAGCACGACAAAGCAGCCGAGCAGGCCGGCGTCGAGCAGCAGGACGACGTCGAGCTCTTGGGCACCCTCGCTGTTCGGCTGGAAACGACGAGATGCCGGACGAGGCGAAGACCGAGACCACGAACAACACGAACCACATGCCGAACAGCACTCACTTGCCGGACGACGAGTTGCACAGCGCGAGCGCAAACAACTCGGTGTCGTCCTCGTGTGTCCGGTTGTCCGAGCACCTGGTTCGGGAAGGGCCACGACGTCCTCTCATGCCCTTCCCGAACCGCCAGTCACGACGTGCTACGCCCCAACTTGAAGTCAGCCCGTCGTTGGTGTCGTGCTCACGCTCGCTACAGCATGTCCGGCCTCGCACGTGCACGGCTGCTTGCGCTTCCGGTACCAGGCAACCGCTTCCTTGCCAAGCACGGTGGCCAACACCGCACCTGCCACGAACAGCCCCGCGTTCGAGTCGGCCATCGCGTTCGTCGTCAACAGTCGACGCAACATCACGTCGTACTGCGCCGGCGTCATCGGTGTCTTCTTCACCTGCATGGCGGCCTTCAGCCGCTCGATCGCCTCGTCGTCGGCACGATCGAGGCATACGAGGTCCGGGTCCGGCTGGAACTCCCTCAGCCTGGCCAGCAGTTCTTCCTGCTGCCGTGCGACCGCGCTCCGGCCCCCGCCATCACGCAGCTCCGCCCACAGCCGGACGACCCGGTCGACCTGGTGCGGTGGCAGGCCGCACGCGGTGGAGAAGAGCCTGATCTGCTCGACCCGCAGAGGCAGGCTCGTGCGGTCCTCCTTGACCAAGGCGTACGCCTGCGACCTCGGAAGGCCCGGTCCCGCGCGCTCTGCGAGCTTCGAGAATGACAAGCCGGACCGCTTCTGCACCATCCGCAGCAGTTCGAGGAACTCCTCCACGGTCGTGGCCTGCAGTTCGGAATCGCCCGTCTCCAGCACCGGCTCATGGAGCTTCACCGGCTTGTGGAGCACCACCTGCGTATTGGTTCCGATGGGGTAGGTAGAAGCCAGCTGCCGCGTCGAGCGCCCGATCCTGAGCACCGACCGCGTCATGTTCGTGAGTCGCGCCTCGGAAGCCTGCGGCTGCACGTCGGACAAGACCATGTCGTCGTTGCCGTTGCCCGTCGCGTGCTGGAACGCGGCGAACAACGCGCGCCTCGTCTTCAGAGAGACGTCGAGCATGAACAGTTGGGCGGTGTAGAACTCCCAGTCCTTGTCGCCGCGGACAAGGGCACGCCGTACGCGCTCCGGCATCGACTCGCCGGCCTCCGTGAAGGCGGCGTGCACGCGGTGGTCGAACACCTCGAACTGCGGCGGGCGGACGAACGGTGCCATCGTGCTTCCACAGTCCGAACAGAACGGTGACGACGACGGTGACATCGCCGTCACGACGTAGCAGGCCACGCACACCAGTGCAGGTTCTACGTGTCCATCCTGAACGCTGGGTGGCGTCGTCGTTGCGGCGCTCACGCCGGGCTCACGGTGAGCGACGCCGGGGCGAGGTCGAGTGCGCGGGCCAGGGCCGCCCGCCACCGGGGGCTCAGCCCCGTGGTCGTCGCGGCGATCAGCGTCAGCACGCCGGCCAGCACGAGCACGGCGTTGTGCTCGGTGACGCCCGTGCTCAGCAGCCAGGCCACGAACGCGAAGGACATCGCCGTCAGCGCCACGCGCGTGAGCGCGGAGGTGACGCAGGACGTGCGCGGCGCGCACGTGAGGTCGGTGGTCCCCATGGGGGCACCCCTTTTCGGTACGAATCGGAGTGGTTGCGCATCCCCTGTTCAGGGGATGCGCAACCACGCTGGTGAGGCAGCCGAGGCTTGTGTGGTTCACGGATGGAACCGGGGCCAAAGCTGGATCGGCGGCTGTGGGGAGTTCCCGCTCCCGTCGAGCCGCCACAGGTAACGACCTGATGACGGTAATCTTGGCACCCTCGGCCGGGGAGTGCCAAACCGCTCTTTTTTGGAGCTTGTGCACAATCGTTCGAGAACGTCTAGAACCGTCTAGAAACCGCTCGCGTGGTGTGATCTAGTTGACGCTCCATCCTGGGCTGGAGCAGCATAGTCCCAGGTGGAAGCCGTCTAGGGCCGTCTATCCAGCCGTAGTCGGCTTCGTCTTTTGCCAGCAAGCTAGCTACGCTGCTTATCGCTGGGGCGTCCTGAGCCGAACCACAAAGGGTAGGAACGGTAAGGACGGACCTAAACGAACTTCCCTGGGCACGCTGTGAGGCAGCCGAGCACGGGGATTAGACGGCTCCCTGTTCCCGCAGGGGGCCGTTGCTTTTCGCCGACGTTGTCGACGGTCGTCTCGCCCTAGGAGCTTTCCTCCCCTGCCACCTTCGTGAGCAGCTGCTTGGCGATGGCGTCGGCGGAGACCCATCGGTCCGGGCCCGGGGTTACCGGGTGGACCTGGTCGGGTTGTCCGAGATCGCCTTCGGTGTCGCCGGGGTAGAGGCGCACCGCCGGGTCTTCGGGGATGAGGGGCAGCAGCACCGAGGTGGCGCCGTGGGTGACGCGGACGGTCAGGTACCTGGTGCCGTCGGGCATCCCGGCAACGTGCCGGGCGTTCAGGACTTCGGCGGCGACTCCGGCCTGGGCCAGCAGCGCGGCGACCGCTTCGGCCAGTCCGTTGCTCGCGACGATCAGGTTCGCCTTGTGGGCGCTGTCGGTGACCTCACAGGTCCGGCCGGCCTTGTCCCAGAACTCCCGCGCGCCCGCTTCCCACTGCTGCGCGGTACGCGTCGATGACGCCATGACGTGCGTGTCCCTCCCTGGCCACCACATCGTCGAGTTCCCGTTCGGAGCGCAGGTCGGGCTCCGGGTAAACGGGAACCCCGGAACTCGGTCAACAGGTTTTCACGCCTGCCGTCCGACCTCCAGGGCCTTTTCGATGCCGAGAACAGTAGCAGCAGGAGGACGGGCGACAAAACGCACCCCCGTCGCAGGGGGGTGTTTCGGGAGGCGGCTCCTCGAATGCTTCCCCCAGTCGGGGGGCCGCCCGACATACCCAGGGATGCAGGCGGCGGTTCGAATCAAGACCGCTCGGTTCACCAAGTGGGCTTTGCAGGAGTTTGCGCAGGTCACCAACCAAGAGTCAGCTAGATTAGAACAGATAGATTGGCCGAGACTGACTCGATTACACTACATTAAATTGATTGCCCAACCGAGCAATAAGATAAGTCGCATTAGACTAACCACACACTTCTCGACTGCAAGTTCGAGACCTCAATTAGATGACATTCATGAATTAAACTCAATCTGTTGACCGGCGCACATGAGAAATAGGATCAGAAGGTTCTTACTGCTGACATGGGGCAGCCAGGCTCCAACCTGCAGGTTCAGGCTCGGGGAGGTGGCGTCGAGGTACCCCTGGTCGGGGTGGTGATCTTGCCGTCAGGTGGGTGACGCCTGGGGCATGTCCGTGCGCTCATGTCGCGCAGCTAGATCCACTCGCGTTTTACGTATACGGGCAAGGCTTCTACGGAGGCGGCGCCACGCCCGACCCGACCAGACGATTCAACTTCCAACACGCGCGAACCTTGCAACAACTCAAAGGCGTCGCCGATGAGCGTCTTGCCTGGAGCGGTACGCGACCCCCGCTTGCACACGGGGCGGTTGTCACGTCGCGCAGTCGTCGCGTTCGTGCGGGCAGGGCATGACGTCATCCGACCACGGCACGGCGCGCCGCGGGCTCGGGTCGGGCGATAACCCGGTTATCACCTGCTGGCCGTGAGGTCGTGTCACTGCTGGTTGTCGCGTGTTCGAGGGGCGAACGGGATGACGTCGGCGTTGCCGGTGTCGACGTCTGCGCAGGTGCATCGCGTGTTGGCGAGCATCGTGGCGACGAAGCCGAGCAGTTCGATGCCCGGCTCGCCAGCGAACTGCTCGATGAGGTCGGCGACACCAGCTTGGACCTCGGGGAGCGTGAACGGGCGGTTGTCGGGGCCGACATCGAGGTGCGGGCCGGGGTTCGAGGTGCTGTCCATCGTGGGGTTGTACCGGGAACGGCGGCATCGAGCACGGCCGCCACGCGGTGCTCGATGCCGCCGTTCCCCAAGGGGTCTTGGGTCAGGCCTTCATCGCGTTCTCGATGTCATTGTCGAGGCCGGCGACGAAGTGCTTGCGGTCGTTGGTGTTCATCGTCATGGCGGTCTGAGCGCCGAGGGTGGTCACGCGGGCTTTGGCGGCGGCCTTGTCTGCGGCCGGGGCGTTGCGCAGGGCGAGCAGGGCGGCGCGCAGTTCGGCGACGGTTTCTTGCGGGCTGGCCATGAGGTGTCCTCCGTTGCTGTGCTCGGGCCGGGAGGGCCGTCGCGCGGGGGTACTTCAGGGCCGGGGGGGACCGACGTGGCGCAGGTCAGGACAGGGTGATGCCGTTGGGGAAGTCGGTGATGTCGAGGGTGTCGGCGAGGTCGCCGTAGTCGGCCATGATCTGCGCGGTGAACTCGTCGGTGGCGCCGTCGAGGTCTCCGGCTTCGAGCAGGTCGGCCAGGACGTCGCCGTCGATGTCGGCGTCGTGGATGTCGCGGGTGCCGTCCGTTTCGCCGTCGTAGGCAACCGGAATGCTCGCGCCGATGGAGGCGCTGGTCTTGCCGCGCAGGGCTTGAGCGGCGAGTGCGGGACCGGCGGCTTGGGCGAGGGCCTCGGCCTGTGCGATGGCGTCGGCGATGGTGGCGGCGATCTGCTGTTCGGTGTCCAGCTCGCGCGCGGCCTGGGCGGACTCGAACTCGGCGTCGAGGTCCCGGCGGACCAGCAGGCGGGCCAGCTCGATCACGGCGGCGACGCGCGAGGCCGGCGGATGGGCACTGAGCCACCGGCGGGCGGTGCTGACCGCCTTGCCCTCGTGGGCGGCGACCCAGGGAGCGGCACCGCGGCCCTGGTGCTCGCGGATGACGTGCACGGCGTCGGGGTGGCTGTTGATCTGTGCGAGGGCCTCGGTGAGGGTGGCTTCGTAGGTGGCGATGGCGTGGGCGGCGCGGGCGTCGGCCACGGCGCGGATCTCGTCGGCCTCGGCCTGGGCGTCGGTGGTGGCGGCGGCGATGAGCCGTGCGGCTTCGGCTTGGGCGAGCTCGTCGACCAGGTCTTCGAACTTCACGCGGCGGCTCCCTGGTGGTGCTCGGCGGCCTGGAGTGCTTCGCGCCAGGTCTTCGGCCGACGTCGGCGGTAGGTGGTGAGCAGGTCTTCGGTGATCCGCACGGCGCGGCTGATCTTCCACATGCCGGGCCGGGTGCTGATCTCGATGGCGGTCAGGGGCGTAAGGGCGCCGGTAGCGTCGCGCAGGTAGGGCACCGTGACGCCATTGATGTCGGCCAAGGCGTCGGCGGTGATCCAGATGGAGTCGCGCAGGCCGCCGTGCACGGTCCAGCCTGCGGCAACGAGCTTGTCGAGGGCGCGCAGGGCGTTGGCGTTGGCCGTGGCGAGAAGCATGTCGAACCAGTCCGGGCGCAGCCATCCGGTCGGCTTGCGGGTGCGGGAGTCGACGTTGTAGGCCGGGGAGCGCAACAGCGCGATGAACTGGGAGTACAGCCGCTTCAGCAACAGCAGGGCGAGCTGCGCGGGGTGGTTCTCGGGTTGGCCGGCGGCGGCGGTCATCAGGGTGACCCGGCCCTCTTTCACGGTCTTGGCCCACCGGGCGCAGCGCTTGCCGTAGGCGGCCTGGGTCGTCGTCTTGCGGGTGCGCGGGTCGAGGACTTCGACGGTGTGCCACACGATCGCCTCGACCACGTCCAGGTCGACGTGGTGGTCTCGGGCGAGGTAGGTCGCGAGTGGGGTGGGCAGCGGGTCGCCAGGGGTCAGGCGGGCGAAGACCGCGCGGGCGTGCGGGGGCAGTCCGGACAGGTCTGGAGCCGAGCCGAGCACGAGGTAGCCGGGCAGCTTGACCAGGTCCAGCAGGTCCCAGTCGGCGAGTTGAGCGGCGTCCAGCTCGATCGGGTCGCCGTCGCCGAGCTGGGCGCTGGACATGGCGGCGAGGTACTGCGCGTTGACGTCGAGTTCGACGGCCAGGCGGCCGGGCTCGGGCGGGAGCTCCATGTCGAGCCAGCCGAACCGCAGCGACAGGTGCGCGGCCTTCGACAGCGCCCACACCCGCGAGTCGGAACTGATCGGCACGGGGCGGCTGATCTTGGGATAGCGGTCGGCCAGCCACATCGCGAGGCACATGGCGGTCCAGCCGGTCCAGGAGACGTAGCGCAGTGGGTCGCCCTCGACCTGCAACGCGTGGTGCCAGGCGCGCAGGCCTGCGGCCATCTCGTCGTCGGTGATCTCGGGTGCGGGGCGGTTCTCGCGCTTGGCCCGCAGGTCGAGTTCCGCGCGCACCGAGTCGGCGAAGGCGCGCTGTTCGTCGACCGCGCTGTGCCGGTCGCGGAAGCGCGCGGGCCTCGTGCCGCGCCGGGGTGCTCCCGCAGCTGCCGCAGCGGCGGCCGGGGGGACGTGCTGCTCGACCACGGCGGCCGGGGCCGACGTCGTCGCGTCGGGAGCCACGGGTGCGGGTGTGGTGCCTGCCTCCTTGGCCAGCCGTTCCTCGGTCTTGAGCGCGGCGCGTCCCACTGCGGAGACCTTGCGGAGCATGGACTCCTGGAGGTCGGCGGGGGCGAACGTCTGGACCAGGGCGTAGATGTCGCGCAGTACGCCGGTGTCGTTCTGGCCGGCCTCGCGAAGCACGGCGGTCAGCTCGCCGCGCGCGATCAGGTCGGCCCAGGTCTCGTCGTTGGTCATGACCGGCCTCGACCGGTGACCGTAGGATGGGCGGTGAAGGACATGTAGACCCCAATCTGTGTGTCCTGCCCCGGTCGGTGTGGCTGCACTGGCCGGGGTTTTGTTGTCAGGGCGTGTTCTGGACGGGCGCTGTGTCGCGCATCGCCGCGCCCTCACCGAAAAGGCGTTCAGCCGCGGTGAGCTTCGAGACGCGCAGCGCCGCTTCCCTGCGGATCAGGGAGTCTGCGGCCTCTTGGACTTCGTGGTTGCGCAACGTCAACTCGGCCGCGTCCTGCACCTGGCGGGGGTCCGGCTGGCTGGTGTGCCCGAGGTGCAGCGCGCCCGGGATGTCGGTGGCCAGCCGCGTCAGCAGCTCGGCCTGGCCGGTCGGCGCGACGTCGAGGCGTCCGAGCGCTTCGGCAACGCGGGCCGCCACGATCAGCCGGTGCAGCAGCGGCGACACGGGGCCGGTGATCCGCTGTTCCAGCGGCCACGTGCTCAGGGTGAGCAGGCCGCGCACCGGTCGCAGGTTGCCGTGGTGCAGGGTGGGCGTGACGTAGAACGCGCGGGCGTCCGGCGCGGCCTGCCAAGAGCGTTTTTCGTCGCGGATCAGGCTGGTTGCCGCGCCCAGCTCGACACCCCACACACCCTGGCACACCTGGTCGATCAGCCGCGGTGCGGCGGGCACAGTAAGCAGCGTGAGCACCTGGTGGACGCGGTCACGAAGGGCGGCGCCCGCTCCCCTGCCCGCAGAGGCCGGCGGCGTCAGGGGAAGGTCTTCGACCTGGACCAGCGCGTGCCAGGCCCGTTCCGCACGGACCAGCTCGGCACGCAGTGCGAACGCGTGGTTCGTCTGCTCGTCTGCGAGCGCGGCGCGGACCCGCGTACGCAGGTCTGCCATCTCCGCTTCGAGCACGTCCAGCGAGTTAGGCATGACCACACCCTACCAGTCTTCCAGTCAATGCCAGCATTCACCTTGATTTAGCGTGTCGCCGTCGCCAACCAAGCCCTGAACAGCAGGAGTCACATCCCCGGCAGGCTCACGGCGCGGGAGGAAGCTCGCTGGCCTCGTCGAGCGTGCGATCTGGCAGCAGGCCGCCGGGACCGCATAGAGGGCGCCCCCAGGCCCGGCAGATCTCGTCGGCGCGGACAAGCCACTCGCGCCTCGTGTTCACGCCTTCCATCGGCGCGCCCCAGATTTCGGCGTGCTCGTCGGCGCGCAGTGGCCTGTCCCAGTCGTCGACGCCGATCCGGCCAGGTTGGGGCGCGTACTCGAGTAACCGCAACGCCGCTTCGCGTGCTTCCGGGGTAGGGCTGGGCAGGTCGGGAAAGAGCGGCTCGGGCGCGAATATGGCGGCGATCCGGCGCTGCAATTCGTAGTCCTCCGGCTCCGAGGCCCTGACGTGCTGGCCGTAGCGTCCGCCTCGGCGAAGTTCGGCCTGAGCAGGGCGCGGGCGGACCGGGGGTTGCTGGGGCTGTTCAGGCATCAGCGGTTCCTTCTAGGTGTCGCTCCTACTGAAAGCAGCTCTGAGCATTGGGAATCACGGCCCTCGATCAGGCTCCGTACGGCGCGACGTGCGGCAACCGGGCGTTCTTGAGGACGTCTTCGTCAGGGCTCCGCGACAGGTTCCCAGATCGCGGAGCCGTGACGGATGCCCGCCTGGCTGATGGTGAGCTCCCAGGCGGGCATCCTTGCGGGCGCTCGACGGGCCCTCCGGGGATTCAGTTTTGGCGAACTGTGGCTCCCCTGCTCCGTCGTCGCGAAGTGCGTTCAGCTGCGGTGGGTGGCGCAGGGATCCGAACCTGGGGACGGCGGGTTTGGCTGGAGGTGCGGGTTCGCCTCGGCCGATCTGCGAGCTGCCACTGGGGCACCGCGCGGGGGCACCGACTCCAATGACTGACGGTGATCACGCGTCGAGCCGCCGACCGCGTTCCGGTTGACGTCCTGCGACTCCTGCCCTGGTGAGTTGCTCCTGGTTGCGTTGATCCCCAGGCGGCGGGTGCGCGGTTGATGGTCAGGCCTGGTGTGGTTCCGGCATGGCATCGGGCTGGCCTTCCTCGATCAGCTCTGTGAAGTAGAGGTTCTCCGCCCATAGTTCGGCGATCTTGTAAGCGGGCAGCATGAGTCCGGGAAAGCTGTTCGGGTTGAAGTAGATCTGCAACTTTTTGTCCCGGTCGTACTGCTCAATTGCTCGGGGCCGGGTGAGGATGTCCATCCCGGCTATTCGTGCCCAGTTCGAATGATTGGACGGCAGTCGCTGCTGCGAGGTGAAGAGATGAAGCATTGGGAGGCCGTTCTCGTTCTCGAATACCGCAAGCTCGTCTGGATTTTCCGGAAGAGCAGGAGCGAACAGCTCTACTTCAGGTACGGCGAGTGCCCGCACAAACGCGCCCAGGGGTGCGTAGCCTTCGACAAGCCGCCACACGTCCAGTTCGAACGCGTTGACGAAAGTGGCCCTGGCTGTCACCGGGTGCGGCTGGAACTTGTCGTTGATCCACTCTTCACCGGTGAACCGGCCGTTGTCCCCGACGACGCGGTAGCCGACGATGTAGTCCATGGTCAGCGGCGCTTCGTCGGGCTGGTTGGGGTCGCCGTAGATGAGCTGGCGCCCGGCGTAACGCGCGGCGCGTTCGAGCTCGTGATCATCGATCGGCGGCAGAGGGCTCGATGCAAGATAGTCGCCGATGTGCATTTCCGGCACCGCCGGTGACGCCTCCTCTGTCATGACGCAATTCCCCGCATTCGCATATGTTCTAGGAATTTGAAGTTTTTGTTGATCATCGGATCCGCGATCCTGGACTCTATCAGGTTATGGTTGGCGTCGAAGTGAGTTATACGTGGCCAGACTCGGTAGACGTTTTCGGACGACATGCCGATGGTGACGATTTCGCCTTCCTTGTGCCCGGATGACATGCCGAGATCGTGATAACTGGCGTTGACGTCGATGCCGCCACGCGAGTACGCCTCTTCCATGTACTGGATTCGGATGTAGGTCCCGTCGGGCTGCCGGATCGGCTGTGAGTGTTCGCCTGCCCAGCGCTCATTGCGCTGGATGGTGTGTTCGGGGCTGTTGCTCCACGAGACGTAGGCATCGCCGTCGGTGCCGCGGCCGGCGCCACCGACGTGGCCGCCGACGCCGAGGTTGGACGGGTCGCGTGGGACGAACATGTCCTCGCCGCGCAGGATCGGCGCCGGAGAGCGATCGTCCATGCGCCACAACGCGTTCTCCGGCGCGAGGAAGTCGTCGACGTCGCGGTAGACCACGGGCTGGCCGGGGCGGTCCAGGTAGATGTCCTTCGGGTCGATGATGTGCCGTGGGTCGACGTCGTTGCCGATCAGGGCGTCGTCGAGGAAGTGGGCCGGCGGGGTGCGGCTGTAGCCGGGGGGCAACTCGGCCTGGCCGGGCGTGAAGTTCGGGGTGTCAAGGCCTGCGTAGTCGGCCACCCTCGGCAGGTTGTTGTCCAGCTGGTGCCGGTTCTGGTCGATGATCTTCTGCAGGTATTCGTGGTCGATGTCCTTCGGTCGTGGTGGTGGCTCTGGGGCTTCGACGCGCTCGACGTAGTAGCCGTCGTTGGTGACCTCGCGGTGCAGGTTGATCCGCACGGCCTCGTCCACGGTCATGCCGGGGTGCTGCTGGGCGTAGTTGATCGCGGCCGCACGACGCTGAGCGGCGTCGGGTGACGGCATGTGGGAGTTGGTCGGCTTGGGTTGCGCGTCGCGGATCTTGGCGTTTTCCATGACCGCACGTGCGCGGCGCTGCCAGTCTTCGACGTCGAATTTCTGCGGCTGCGGGGCCGGCGGTGGTGCGACGGGTTCGGGGCGGCTGAGAGTCGGCGGCGGCTGGACCGGCGACTGCCACTCTGGTTGCCGGGGCGGTGACGGTGGTTGCTGGGGCCGGTGTCCGATCTGCGGAGGCTGGCGCACGGGCGGCTGCGGCGTCACGGGCACGCTGGAGACCGTGGTGGTGTCGGCCTTTCTCGACTCGGCCCAGGCCGCCAGATCGTCGATGCGGTTGCGGAGGTTGCCGCCGACGTCGCCGAGCGTTTTGCCGACCTGGTCGAACATGCCCGCGGAGTGGCTGTCGGCCTGATGCAGCGGCGTGGAGCGGCCGTCTGGAACGTGGCGGCCGACCGTGGAGGCGTCCTGGGCGACGTTGTCGCCGATCTTCGTGGCGTCACGGCCGAGGACGGAGCTGGCTTTGCGAACGCCTGCCTGGCCGAGGCCGTACAAGCCGGCGGTGGCGGTGTCGAGGGTGGCGTTGACCGTGGCCTTGGTGGCGGCACGGCCGGCGAGACCGGAACCGCCGGTCACGGCGCCCAGGGCGATGTCGGGCAGCAGCTTGCCCAAAGCCCTGGCGGGCGAGTCTTGCCACGTCTCGACGTCGAACACGGCTTTCGCCAGCTGTGTTGGGTTCTGGACGCCGTTCCACAGGCCGGTCGCGAGGGTGCTGACGTTGTCGAACATCGCCTGCGGGTGGCTGATGTTGTAGGGGTCGAGCGGGTTGAGCATGCGGGCGATCGAGCTGATGCCCTGCACGCCTTCCCAGACGCCTGTGGCGAGCTCGACCGCGCTGTTGGCGGATGAGTCGACGGTGTCGGAGATGATGGCGCCGAGGCGATCCCACCAGTCCGGCGTGGCCGGGGCCCGGGCGATCCAGTCGGAAATGACCCGTGCGCACGTGTATCCGGCCTCGGTGACGCGGGTTCGCGCGTCGCGCAGCATCTGCTCGGCCTGCTCGCGCCCTGCTTGCCCAGGATCGTTGAAGACCGGTGGTGGGCCGGGGTCTGGCACCGAGGTGAGGAGCTTGTTGTACTCGGTGACGCGCTTGTTGTGCTCGGTGATCGCCGTCTTGGTTGTGGCCTGGGCGCCTGTCCACATGAGCAGCGCGCGGCCGGCGGTGTCCTGCGCGGAGTCGAGCACGACGCCGTAGGTCGTGAGCGCGGTGGAGATCTCGCGCAACGCGGTGCCGGCGTCCCGCCATTGCTGGGGTTTTCCCTGGACGTGGGCACGGAAGTTGTCCGCGGCCGTTCCGGTCCAGCTGGAGGTCGTCACCGCGCGGAGCCCGTCGCCGGCGAGGGTCATCGCCTCCCCCAGTTCGGCCATCGCGGTGGCCGAACTGGTGATGTGCTTGCTGTCGCCGGAGATCAGGTCGGTGGCCTCGTCGGCGTCGTCGAGCTCCGCGACCTGGCCCGCGATGCCGTGGTAACTGCTCATCGGGGGGCCTCCGCTGGTGGGGTCTGCTGCCCCATCGGGTTGCTGAACGTCATGTGCGCCAGCGATTTCAGCTTGCTCGCGACGTCTTGTTCGACCCGTTCGTAGGTCGTTCGGGTGTCGGTGAGGGTCGTGACGACTTCCTCCGTGCCCGCGATCAGGCCGCGGACCCACCAGCGGAGCCGGTCGAGCATCTCGTCCAGGCCGTCGGTGATCGCCTGGTGGCCCGACTCGTCGACGTTGAGCTTCCACTGGATGACGGCCTGGCCGCTGTGTTCGTGCCCGTGGTAGCCCGCCTCGCGCAGCTCGCGGATCGTGTCGTTGATGCCCTTCTCTGTGGCCTTGAGCGCGTCGACGTCGACGCCGTAGCCGCTCATCGGGAACCTCGTGGATCCGTGTTGTGGAGTTCGGCGAGGTCGTCGGCCTGGGTCGGCCGCGCCTCGACCGTGGTGGTGTGCTGGCCGCGGGCTTGCTCGATGTCGGCGAGCAGGCGTGTTCCGGTGGCGATGAGCTCGTCCACGCTCTGGCTGGTCGCGAGGAACGCGGAACTGATCGGCAGGGTGGGCATGTCGGTGAGCAGCCCGGTCAGCAGGTCGTACTGGTCGGCGATCGAGACCAGGCCAGCGGTGACCAGTGCGGCCTCGGACTTCAGGTCGCCCAGGCGGGCGAGCCG
The DNA here is from genome assembly GCF_050936595.1 of Lentzea sp. CA-135723. Taxonomy (NCBI): domain Bacteria; kingdom Bacillati; phylum Actinomycetota; class Actinomycetes; order Pseudonocardiales; family Pseudonocardiaceae; genus Lentzea; species Lentzea sp. CA-135723. Next base: position 14,383 of record NZ_JBNJMK010000003.1, read on the forward strand.
CCCCGCCAGGATGGTCAGCCGCGGATCGATCGGCGGCCGCGCGGTCATGTCCGGATTCCGGGCAGTTGCAGGACCCACGCGTTGACGATCGGAGGGACCGGCGGCCAGGTGATCATGTGTGAGGTGTGCGGGTCCATGATCACGCCCAGGCCTTCAGGCAGCAGCGGCAGCAGCAGGTCGAGGACTTCGCTGCCCAGCAGCCTCATGTAGGTGTGCTCGGCGCCGACGACGCTGGTCAGCCGGGCGGTGGTGGTGAAGACCTGGAGCCACCGCCCGGCAGAGGGCACCTCGATGGTCGGGACGGCGGGCGGGTCGAGCTCGCGGCAGACGTACAGCGCCGTCGCGCGGAACGCGGCGAGCATGCGGTGGGCGTCCCCCGTGCCTTGGTAGTAGGCCTCAGCTTCATGAACGACGGCGGGTTCGGTGGTGGTCATCGTCTACTCCGCGTCGTCCAGGGAGATCGGTCGCACTTGGGGGCGAACGATCACGCGGGCGTGCGGCAGGCCGTGGTCGAGCTCGAGACCGACGTGCGCGGGCAGCTGCCGGCGCAGGGCTTCGCCACGCACGGCGCGGTGCCATACCTCGTCGTAGCCGGCGCGAGCATCAGGGAGTAGCTCGTAGGAGGTGTAGGCGTGCACCCACTCCTGTCCGGCCTCGGTGTGCACGACGAAGTCGTTGGTGTCGGGCACGGTGGCGACGTAGAGGGTCGCGAAGTTGATCTGTCCGGACAGGCCGGCGTTGCGTTGTTCGTCTTGCTGTTCGCGTACGGCCAGGCGACGTAGTTCGTCTGCGCCTGGGGTCGGTTGGCGCGGGCCGTGGACGGGTTGCAGGAAGCTCACTGTGACCACCTCCCGGTGGAGTCGATCTGGTGCTGACCGCACGCGGTGGGGCTGATGTCCCGCACGGGGATCACGACGTCGACCACGCCGTTGTCGGGGGCCAGAAACCGTGCCTCGGGACAGAACCGGGTGATCAGCTGGCGGGCGCGGATGTTGTCGGCGCCCAGGTAGGCGCACAGGAACTCCAGCCGGGCCTGCGTCGCGATCTCGGCGAGCAGCGCGACGAGCAGCGAGCCCAGGCCTTTGGCCTGCCACGTGTCTTCCACGATGAGGGCGATCTCGGCGGTGAGAGCGCAGACGGGAAGCAGCGATCCGGCCGCCACGACCCGATCGCCCTGCCAGGCCAGCACGGTGGCCTGGTCGTCGTGGGAGATGGTGTCGATGTACACCTCGACGGCGGTGATCATGCGCATGTCGCCGACCAGTTCGGTTAGGGCGTCGTCCTCGGCCGCGGTCGTCGCGGTAGCCCAGAACCGTTCGCGCAGCGTCGTATCGGTGCAGCGGGTCAGCATCGCGCGCAGCGCGGGGCGGGCGCTGATCGTGGCTTTACGCAGGTAGATGGGTTCGAACAGCGGCGGCGGGGTCATGCCGCGCCTTCCAGCGTCGGGGTGCGGGGGCGCGTGATCCCGTGTGGCCAGCCCAGTGCCGTGAGCAGCATGTCTGCGGGGATGTCGTTGATGTAGAAGTGGTCGCCGCCGTAGGTCCGGGCGCTGCTCTCGCCGGGGTGGGCGAGCTCGCTCCACAGCTGCACGCTGGTGGGAGGTGCGTACCAGTCGCCGTTGGCCGACCAGGCGTGCAGTCGGCTCCCCTGTCCGAGGCGGGTCAGGACGGAGGGCCGGTAGCGCTCGCAGGCGGCCAGGTCGGCCCGTACGCGAGGAAGGACCCTCTGCAGCAGCCGGGTGTCGAAACGCAGGTTCATCCGCAGGCCGCCGAGCTCGATGAGCGCGTCCACCAGGCCTGCGTCGTCGAGCTGGTGCAGCAGCACCGGCGGGTCGACGTGCGCGGCGCGGGCTCCGGAGACGATCACGCCGTCGAGCCGCGCGTGCGGTTGCAGGCGGGTCGCCAGTTCGAACGCGACCAGCGCTCCGAGCGAATGCCCGAACACGGCTTGCCACTCCACGTCGCCGTAGCGGGTCTGCAGGTCGTAGGCGAGTTGCTCGGCGAGCTGTTCGACGCTGAACGCGGCGTCGCCGTGCCAGGCGGTGCTGCGAGGCAGCACGGCGGCGAGCAGTTCGACCTCGGCGGGCATCGATCGCGCCCAGCGGTTGTACACACCGGGGCCTGCTCCGCTCCAGGGCACGCAGACCAGGCGGTGTGTGGCGTGCGGTCGTGGAATTGGGCGCAGCATGTACGCCCGTGATGGTTCGGTCATCGCCGACGCTCCCCCTGAGCTTGTGAATCGTCGAAGAGAAGGAGATAAAGGGGCTGCGTCCGTGGCAGGGGTATTTGTTGTCGTATTCGTGCCCAACGACGCAGCCGCGCAGCCCCTCTTTCAGCCTGTCCCTTCTCCTCTGACCCTGGGCAGGGTCTCCAGCCGACACTTCATGCGGTGTCCAGCCTCTCGAAGCGCCGCCTGCTGGTGATGTGCAGTGATGCCGTAAAGCATCCCGGGAATCTCCGCGATTACACATCGGACAGATCACCGATTTGGAAGTGTGGATTTTTGTCAATTCGATCGGTGTCTTGTCCTACCCTGTTCGGAAGCGTGACCGGATCCGCCTAGGTAGCCGGTCTAGGTACACGTTGGAGCCTGGTCATCGTCGATGTAGCTCGCCCCACCAGTGGCTGATCTTGGTTCGTGAACCGGTGCCGAAGAAGCCGAGTTTGTGCCGGATGGATTCGCCGTGCGTGTCGACCGTGCGCACGGACACGGTCAGTTTTGTGGCGATCTGCTTGTTGGTCAGGCCGGCGGCGATCAGACCGGCGATTTCGTACTCACGCTCGGTGAGGTCACCCGGAAATTGGGAGCTGTGCTGAGCGGGATCGGGAAGCTCCAGCAGGTAGGTGAGCAGGGACGCGTGATCGAGTGCCGTACCGCGTGTGACGGATGCGCCGTAGGGCGCCTCTCCCAGGCGTGCCCTTGTGGTGGTCGTCCAGCGGTTGTGCAACGCGGCGGCGGGGGCGCCGTCGGTGATGGTGGTGTTGGGCGGGCGGTGCTGCTGTGCCGCGCCGAACAGGACGGCGGCGTGTTCGTTGTGACCGCACGCCGCGGTGGCCCAGGCCAGGGCTTCCAGGCTCCACGCGGTGCCCCACCGGTCGCCGAGGTGCAGGTGCCGGCGTGTGGTGTCGGCCAGGAGTTCGGCGGCGAGGTGGATGTCGCCGTGGCGGAGTTCGGTCACCGCACGGCACCACTGCGTCCATTCCTGCCCGAGTTCGGTGACGCTGGTGGCGAAGGTGCGCTCGCCGGGGTCGGGATGGCCGAAGGCGGCGGGGGCGTCCCCGATCAGCGCGTCGCCGATCATGGCGGTGGCGAGGGGCAGGAAGTCGTGGCCGGGGTAGTCGGCTTGCTGCCACAACTCGTGGGCCTGGCGCAGCACGGCGATCCCGCGCGCTTCGCCGGTGAACAGCAGCAGAAGGCCTTGGCCGGTCAGCGACCACGGACGCAGCCCGGCCGGTGCGCCCAGCCGGTTGTTGATCGTCTCGGCGGCGGCCAGTTCGCGTTCGGCGCGGGCGGTGTTGCCCTGGCACAGGTCGAGGTGGGTGGCCAGCACGTGCGCGGCGACCTGCAACGGGTGCGGGGTGTGCTGGGCGGCGAGGGCGCGGCCCAGCAGGTCGCGGGCCACGGTGAGCTCGCCGGTGGCGAACGCCCACCGGGTGCGGGCGACTTCGACGGCTAACTCGAGCGCGGAGACGGGTTCGCCGTGGTCCAGGAAGTAGCCCACGGCGGCGGTCAAGTGGGGGATTTCCCGCTGGACGCGGGAGATCCAGCTTCCTTCGTGGTCGCTGCTGACCGCGTCGGTGGCTTGGCGGGCCAGGTCGAGGTAGTGCTCGGCGTGGGCCTGGCGCAGCCGGCGGCCGTCGTGCTCGTCGAGGCGGGCGGCGCCGGCGGCGCGGACGCTGGTGAGCATGCGGTAGCGGGTGGTGCCGCCGGTGGTGTCGGCGAGCAGGACGGACTGGTCGACCAGGCGGGCGAGCAGCCGGGGCAGGTGCTCCGCGGTGAGTTCGTCGTCGGCGCAGACCGCTTCGGCGCTGCGCGGGTCGAACGCGCCGGCGAACACGGACAGCCTGTCCCACAGGCACTTCTCGGCCGGGGTGCACAGGTTGTAGGACCAGTCGTGGGCGGCGGCCAGGGTGCGGTGCGAGGGCTGGCCGTGGTGCTGGCCGGTGTCGAGCAGCGCGCACCCTTCGCCAGCGGCGACGCGGTCGGCGAGGTCGCGCACGCTCATCGACCGCAGCCGGGTCGCGGCGAGCGTGATGGCCAGCGGCACGCCGTCGAGCAGCCGGCACAACCGCAGCGCGTCGGCGTGTTCGTCGTCGCCGAGTTCGGCGTTGACCACCCGTGCCTGCGCGGTGAGCAGTTGCAGGGCCTCGCACCGCCGCTCGTCGTCGGGGTCGGCCGGGTCGCCGGTGCCCAGCGGCGGGACCGGCTGCAGGTGCTCGCCGGGCAGCTGCAGGCAGGTGCGGCTGGTCGCCAGCACGCGTACCCCGGCCGAGGACCGCAGCACCTGCCGGAGCAGGTCGGCCACCGCGGCCAGGAGGTGCTCGCAGTTGTCGAACACCAGCAGCAGCCGCTGGGTGAGCAGCTGTGCGAGCAGCGCGTCGAGGTTGTCCGGGCGCGGGGTGAAGGCGTCGAGCAGCGCGGCGGTGACCTGGTCCGGGCGGGTGAGCTCGCCCAGGCTGATCAGCCACACCCCGTCCGGGTAGGGCCGTGCGCAGTCCTGGGCGAGCTCGGCGGCGAGCCGCAGTGCCAGGCGGGTCTTGCCGATGCCGCCGGGCCCGGTGAGGGTCAGCAGCCGCGCCCGCCGCAGCAGGTGCTTGCCTTCGGCCAGCGCGCGGTGCCGGCCGATGAAGGCGTCGAGCTCGGCCGGGAGGTTGCCCGGCACCGGCGACGGCTCGGGTGAGCTGGAGCGGGGCAGCGGTGCGGACGGCTGGGCGGTGTCGGCCTGGTCGTGCTCGACGCGGGTGTGGTCGGGCCTGGTCCTGGTGTCCTGGGCTGGTGTGGTGTCGTGGCGTGCCACGGTCGGGTCCCCCTTGTGCCGCCTCCCGCGCGGCCGCCGGACGGTGACGCGAGGACGTGCTGTGTGGTGACGGCGCAACGGAGGCTCCCGTGCTCGCACGGTCCCCACAGCCTCTGTTCCGCCTTGTCGTTTGTCGAGGTAGAGGGCTGATCGTCCGGGTTGGCAGACCTATTCCGCGTCGGCAGTCCTACCGGCGTCGTCACCTAAACGGCGGTGTTGATCTAGCCGCCCTTATGTCACCGCCCGCAGCGAAGCTGTGACCTGCTGTAACAGATGGGTGGGGACCGGCTCGCGTTCTGAGACGCACCTGGCACGGGGCAGGGGCGGCGGACATAGGTAGCGCTACCGGTAGGGCTACCGATGACGGCGTGACCGGTGGCTCCCGACGATGGTGTGCAGAGGTGTTCGCGCGCCGCTCACCAGCGGCGATTGGGGGCGGCACCCGACCGAATCAGAGGAGAGCCTTCCGCATGCCGTCACCGAACATCCTCGTCACCGGCCTGTGCGGCTACCGCCACCACGACGCCGAGCGGGAGTTGCGTCAGCTCGGCGTCGTGCACGTGGCGCAGATCCCGGACGGTCCGCGCGTGCAGGTGGTGACCACCGGGCTGGAGCAGTCCAAGCGGCTGCTCACCGATCCCCGGCTGAGCAAGGACTCCACGCGGCTGACGCGCGTGATCACCGAGCAGCTCGCGGCGCAGGGCCGGGCCGCGAGGCTGTCCGGGATGTACGGCCCGACCATGATGAACGCGGACCCGCCGCAGCACACCCGGCTGCGTGCCTTGGTGTCGAAGGCGTTCAACGCCGCCGGCGTGAACCGGTTGCGGCCGCGGATCGAGCAGCTGACCGGCGAACTGCTCGACACCCTGCCCACCGGAACCGAGGTCGACCTGATCGCGACGTTCGCGTTCGTGCTGCCGATCACGATCGTGTGCGAGCTGCTCGGGGTGCCGGTGCGCGACCGGGGGCTGCTGCACTCGTGGACCTCGGCGATGGTGCTGGACGACCCGGACAAGACCATGCCGGCCTCGGCCGCGATCTCGGGCTACCTCGCGCAGCTGATCGAGGCCAAGCGCCGGTCCCCGGACGAGGGCCTATGTTCCCGGCTCGTGCACGCGAGTCTCGACGAGGACGCGCTCACCGACGACGAGCTGACGGCGATGCTGCTGCTGCTCATCGTGTCCGGGCACGAGACCACGTCGGGCCTGATCGGCAACGTGGTCTACGCGCTGCTGGCCGACCCCGCGCGCTGGCAGCAGGTCGTCGACGACCCCTCGCTGGTCCGCGCCGCGATCGAGGAGACCTGCCGGTACGACCCCTCCACCCGCAACTCCACCCACCGCGTCACCACTGAACCGATCGAGGTCGGCGGCACGATCATCCCGGCCGACGAGATCGTGCTCGTGTCGCTGCGCGCGGCCGGCCGTGACCCCGCCGCGAACGACCGTCCCGACGAGTTCGACCTGCACCGGACCTCGCGTCAGCACCTCGGGTTCGGCCACGGGATCCACAACTGCCTCGGCTCGCGGCTGGCCACCGCCGTCACCGAGGCCGCGGTGACCCAGCTGACACGGCGGTTCCCGGCCACCCGGCTACTCGACCCGCAGCCACCGCGCGTGGCCTCCGCCCTGGTCGGAGGAGTGGCCGAACTGCGCCTGGAGCTCGCGTGACCGGCCGGAGCTCGTGCTCACGGCTGCCGCTGGGCCTGCACCCACCGGGTGAGGCCTTCCCGTGTGCCGGGGTGCAGCCCGAGACGGCCGTAGATCGCCTGCAGGTGATGCCCGACCGTGCGGGGCGACAGCGACAGCGCGGCGGCGACGTCCTTGTCCGACAGCCCTTTCGCGACCAGCTTCGCGACCTTCCACTGCTGCGCGGTCAGCTCGGCCGGATCCACCACAGACTGCTCTGGTTGTTCGCCCGCGAGGTCGGGCTCGGCGAGGAACAGCCGCAGCGCCTCCTCGATGCTCTGGACCTGCCCGCCCAGTTCGATCGCGGCCGCGTAGTCCTCGGCCGACAGCACCCGGCGCAGGATCTCCTCCGACTCGGTGCGGAAACGGGTGTGCGGCACGTGCGTCGAGATCGAGATGCCGGTGCGGCGCTCGAGTGTGTGCGAGGCCGCCACCAGCGTCGCCGCCTCGCGCGCGGTCTCCGTGCTCAGCTCGGGCGACTGGGCGAGCATCCACGCGACGGTCGGCAGAGAGAAGATCGGCCCCCACTTGTCGGCCATCTCGATCTGCTGGCGCAGCGTCTCGATCACCATTTCCATGCCGTGCGCGAGGTCGCCGGCGCGCGCGTGCGCGATCCCGGCCGCCCACATCGCCCAGGTGATCGCCCACTGCGCGCCGGTGCGCTCGGCCTCGGCGAGGAACTCCTCGGTGACCCGCACGGCGTTCGCGCTGCTGTCCGGCCGCGGATCCTCGCCGTCGACCAGCAGCGCCTCGCTCAAGGCGACCATCATCAACGCCATGTGCTGGTCCCCTGCCGCCTCCTTCCCGAGCTTGCCGAACTCCTCGGCGGCCTGCCAGTGCAGCGGGATCGCGGCCGAGCGGGTGCCGATCGCGAAGTGGTTGTAGGCGCTGCGCGCGAAGGTCACCGCCGGCGCCGGGAAGCCGCTGCGCGCGGCGTGCTCGGCGGCGATGTCCAGTTGCACGTCCAGTTCGGCGTACGAGACGCCCATGCAGACCGCGACGAACGCGTCCAGCGCCAGCGCCGACGCGTACAGCGGCGTGTCCTCGGGCGGGATCGCGCGCAGCCCCGCCTGCAACCAGTGCCGGCCCTCGGGCAACGCGCCGCTGAAGAACAGCCACCGCGACCGGCCCAGGCACACGGCGATGATCATCGCGCTCTCGGCGGTGTCCGGCGAGGCCAGCGCGCCGCTCATCGCCGACCGCAGGTTCGGCATGTCCTGGCTCAGCCCGTGCAGCAGCTCCACCTCGGCCGGGCCGAGCCAGTTGTCGGCGGCGAACACCGCCACCCGCAGGTAGTGCTCGCGGTGCCGGGCCCGCACCGCGGCCTCGTCGCCGATCCCGGCCAGCTTGCCCAACCCGAAGTGCCGCAACGGTTCCAGCAGCCGGTACCGGCCACGGTCCGGCGTGGGGATGATGATCGACCTGTCCACCAGGTCGGCGATGAGGTCGGCGATCTCGGCGACCGGGAGTTCATCGTCCGTGCACACCGCTTCGGCCGCGGCCAGGTCGAAGCCGCCCTCCAGCACGCTCGCCCGAGCCCACAACAGCTGTTCGCGCGGGGTGCACAGGTCGTAGGACCAGCCGATGACGCTGCTCAGGGACTGGTGGTGGGTCAGCACCGTGCGTTCGCCTCGGCTGAGCACCTGCTCCATGCTCTTCTCCAGCCGCGGCACCATCACCTCGACCGACATGCTGCGCAGCCGGGCGACCGCGAGTTCGATCAGCAGCGGGATGCCGGCGACGAGGCCCAGCAGCCGTACCACCGCCGGCCAAGTCTGCTCGGTGATCCCGCCCCAGCCGGGCACGGCGGCGTCCGCGCGGTCGACGAGCAGCTGCACCGCCTCGCTGGTCAGGTCGACCGGCAGCTCGGCCGAGCGCGGCAGGCTCAGCGGCGGCACGTCCACCAGCACCTCGCCGGGCACCGCCAGGCGCTCGCGCGAGGTCGCCACGATGTGCAGCTGCGGCACCTCGGCCAGCAGCGTCGCGACCAGCGCCCCGACCGCGTCGGACAGGTGCTCGCAGTTGTCCAGCACCAGCAGCATCCGGCGCCGGCCCGCGAGGACCTCCACCAGCGCGTCGACCGAGTCCGCGGCCGCCAGGTCGCGCACGCCGACCGCCGTGGCGACGTACTGCACCAGCAGGTCCGGCACGTGCAGCCCCGCCAGCGCCACGAACCGCACGTCGTCGAACGACCGGTGCACCTGGTCCGCGAGCTCCAGCGCCAGCCGGGTCTTGCCCGCGCCCCCGACGCCGATCAGCGTCGTCTGCCGGGCCTGCGTGACCGTCTGCCGCAGCTGTGACAGCAGCTCCTGGCGGCCGACGAAGCTCGACAGCCGCACCGGCAGGCTCCCCGCCACGTCACTCTCCTTACCAGGCATTTCCCCAAATTAGCCCAGCTGATCAGGAATCGGCTGGGTGTTCGGCGGAATTGGTCGCTGTACGCGTACGTAACGTTGCTCTCAGGCACTACCCAAACGATCTGGGCTGGTGAGAGCCCATGCACAAAGGGGGACCGGCGCGATGCTGACCAACGAGGACCTGGCCCAAGCCGTGATCACCGGGCATCGCGGCCACCAGCACCACGACGTCGAGGACACCTTGCGCGGCCACGGCCCCGTGCACCAGGCGCTGCTGCCCTCCGGGCTGCGGATCTCCGTCATCACCGCCGGCTACGAACGCACCCGCGCACTGCTGGCCGACCCCGCGCTGAGCAAGGACTCCGACCGGCTCGCCGCGATCATCCGCGCCCAGCTCGGACCGGGCGAGCTCACCGCCATGCACGGCCCGTCCATGCTGATGTCCGACCCGCCCCGGCACACCCGCCTGCGCCACCTCGTCTCCGCCGCGTTCACCCCCCACCGCGTCGCCGAACTACGGCCGCGCATCGAACGCATCACCCGCGACCTGCTCGACGCCGCCGACACCAGCCGGCCCGTCGACCTGGTCCGCGCCATCGCCTACTCGCTGCCCATCACCGTCATCTGCGAACTGCTCGGCGCCCCCGCCGCCGACCACCACCAGCTGCGCGAGTGGACCGAACAGCTCATGGGCGACGACGAGACCGTCACCGTGCCCGCCTCCCAGGCCATGACCGGCTACCTGCACGACCTCATCACCGACACCCGCCGCCGCGGCGACACCACCGGCCTGCTCGGCGCGCTCGCCGCCACCGGCACCACCGACCGGCTCACCCCCGACGAGCTGATCGCGATGGCCATGCTGCTCATCGTCGCCGGCCACGAGACCACCACCAACCTGATCGGCAACACCGTCTACGCGCTGCTCACCGAGCCCGCCCGCTGGCAGGCCGTCTCCGAGCGGCCTGAGTTGGTCCCCGCGGCCATCGAGGAGACCCTGCGCTGGGACCCGCCGGTCCGCCACGCCACCCACCGCACCAGCACCCGGCCCATCGACGTCGACGGCCAGACCCTGCCCGCCGACGAGGTCGTGCTCATCAACCTCGGCGCCGCCGGCCGCGACCCCGCCACCACCCCGCACGCCCACACCTACGACCTGCACCGCTCGTCCAGCACGCACACCTCGTTCGGCCACGGCATCCACTTCTGCCTCGGCGCCCCACTCGCCCGCATGGAGGCCGAGATCAGCCTCACCCAGCTCACCACCCGCTGGCCCCACGCCCGCCTCGCCACCGCCAACCCGCCGGGCCGTACCGACTCGGCGATCATGAACGGCCTCACCAAACTGCTCATCACTGCTCGGTGCTGATGAGCTTGTGCACGATCGCGATGGCGCCACCGAATCCGACGATGGCGGCGATGAACGCCCCCGGCGCGTTGTGGAACTGGGCGTAGATCAGGACGCCCAGCGCAACGGCGACGAGACCCGCGATGAGCAGGACGAGCGCACTGCGTTGGCTCACGAGTGGCGTTTCGTTCATGGTCTAGCTCCGATCCCAGTTGGTCACCTGACGACTCCCCTGAGAGGAGCAGGTGAACAGTGTGACGTCGTCGTTCCAGGCCTCCAGCGGCGCGCGCTGATAGCGCGGACATGAGATAAGCGCTGGTCACGTACGGTGCGCGGCTGGCATCGGCTGGCGTCGTTGGTGCTTTCCGCTGAGCTCAAGCCGGTAACGTTGACGGCGATTCCGAGTGCAATCCCTGCAGGTCACCGTGCTGGTGGACAAAGTGGGGCCGCTGGCGTCCACGTTGGTTGGACTGGCCATCGCCTGGTTCTCCGCCTGACCGAGATGCTCGTGACGTTCACGAAGCCGACGGAAGTCTCTGTCCTCTCACCTCACGTGGACGTTGACGTGGGCACAGGAACCGGCCCGGACGAAGACGAACGGGGTGGCAAGGCAGGGCGTTCGTCGCTCACGCGAGCAGCATCGCCGCCGAGCGCATCTTCGTGACCGCACGTCTGCACGCGCGACGGAGCGAGAGCGGCACTGTCAGCGTCCTGCGCTCGTAGCCGCTCCGCGATTGGATTTCGGGGCTCGCGCAGACGGTGGTCACCTCGTCGCGCAGGTGCGCTACGTATCGCGACCAGGCCGATTCTCGCCGACCATGACTGAAGGAATGCGCGAAGGAGGGTTGCCTGATGGGAAGTGCCGCGCCCGCGGGCAAGCCGCTGGACCTCATCCGGCCCATGCTGGCCACGCCGGGCGTCCCACCGCAGGACGACGGCTGGGCCGTCGAGTTCAAATGGGACGGGTACCGGGGAGTCGCGCACTGCGAGGGCCACGGCGTGCGCGTGTTCAGCCGCAACGACCTCGACTTCATGCACCGGTTCCCCGAGCTGAACGTCCTGCCCGAACTCCTGCACCACCGCACCGCCGTGCTCGACGGGGAGATCGTCGCCCTGGACGAGCACGGGCGGCCGAACTTCGAGCTGCTGCAACAACGCGACCGGATCGGCGCCAGCGTACGGGAGCTGCGGCCGCGGATCGCCTACTTCGTGTTCGACCTGCTGTACCTGGACGGGCGGTCACTGCTCACCACGCCGTACGACGCCCGCCGCGCCCTGCTCGTGGAGCTGGAACTGCCGGGCAACCACGCGGTGCAGGTGCCGCCGAGCTTCATGGACACCGATCCGGCGGACGTGCTGCACGTGGCGAGCCAGTACGGCTTCGAGGGCATCGTCTCGAAGCAGGTCAAGTCGCGGTACGAGCCCGGCCGGCGGACGCCGTCCTGGGTGAAGACGCCGTTCCGCTACACCCAGGAGGTCATCATCGGAGGGTGGCGCGCTGGGCAGGGCAACCGCGCGGGCACGATCGGATCTCTGCTTCTCGGCGCCCACGATGACCAGGACCGGCTGGTCTACGTCGGCCACGTCGGAACCGGGTTCAGCCGGAACGTACTCGTCGACCTGCAGCGGAGGCTGGAGCGGACGTCGCGGTCCACCAGTCCGTTCGACATCGAGGTACCGCGTGAGCACGCCCGTGACGCACGCTGGGTCGAGCCGGTTCTGGTGGGCGAGGTCGAGTACCGGCAACGGACGGCGGACGGTCGCTTGCGGCATCCGTCCTGGCGGGGACTGCGTCCCGACCGCGGCCCGTCCAGCGTCTACCTGCACCCGCCGACAACCGACTGACCCGGTGGCGGCTGCCGCAGATGAAGCGGTTGGACAGTCTCCGCCCCGCCGCTCGGTACAGCGATGGAGGATCGCTGCCAGATGCTGAGGAGCTCAACGCCCTCTTGGACCAGGTTGTCGAACTCGTCGACCACGTCGCGGCACACGGCAGCGTTGACGAGGCAAGACAGCAAACACAGAAGCCTTAAGACACCTGATCGCGATCTGACCGGCGGGCGCCGCCCAGGTGCCGCCGCGGCGCGTTTGACGTGGTAGGCCGGTTCACGCAAAATCGCACACGCGTTCGACCAGATAGGTGGTGTTCGCGGCTGACTTCCCCTCAGCGCTTCGTGCTGCTGTAAGGGAGGCCTGCCCACATGACGTCCACTTCGGACTCGTCCGAGACGATGCGCCGGCACACCGAGCTGGCCGAGGGCACTGCCGCGTGGTCGCGTACGCGCGGCACCTACGTGCCGCCGCCAGATCTGCGCGGCCGCCCAGTCGTCCAGTCCATGCCGTCGCGTCGCGTGCCCTATGCCGAGCTGCACGTGCACTCGACCTTCTCGTTCCTCGACGGCGCGTCCTCGCCGGAGGAGTTGGTGGAGCAGGCGGCGCGGCTGGGGCTAGATGCGATCGCGTTGACCGACCACGACGGCATGTACGGGGTGGTGCGGATGGCCGAGGCCGCGCGCGAGCTCGGCGTGCACACCCTCTACGGCGCCGAGCTCAGCCTGGGCCTGTCCGCGCCGCAGACCGGGGTGCCGGACCCGGAGGGCACGCACCTGCTGGTGCTGGCACGGGGGCTGGACGGTTATCGGGCGTTGTGCAGGGTGATCAGCTCGGCGCACCTGCGCGAGGGCGCCGAGAAAGGCCGGCCGGTCTACGACCTGGAGGAGGTCGCCGACGAGCTCGTCGGCAAGGTGCTGGTGCTGACCGGCTGTCGCAAGGGCGCGGTGCGCCAGGCGCTGGAGGCTGGCGACACGGCCGCCGCGTGGGAGGCGCTGCTCGGGTTGATCGACGTCTACGGGCACCGGCACGTCGCGGTGGAGCTCACCGACCACGGCCTGCCGGGCGACAGCCGCCGCAACGACGTCTTGGCCGCGATGGCCGAACGGGCGCGCGTGCCGGTCGTGGCGACCACCCAGGCGCACTTCGCCGCCCCGGCACGCGGGCGGCTCGCCGCGGCGATGGCCGCGGTGCGGGCCCGATCCTCGCTCGACGAGATGGCCGGCTGGCTTCCCCCGGCGCCGGCGGCGTTCCTGCGCAGCGGGGCGGAGATGCGGCACCGGATGCGCCGGTACCCGGCCGCGGTCGCGAACGCCGCCGTGATCGGCATGGAGTGCGTGTTCCCGCTGGAGCTCGTGGCGCCGAAGCTGCCGCCGTTCGACGTGCCGCCCGGCCACACCGAGTCGAGCTGGCTGCGTGAGCTCACCGAACGCGGCGCCGCCGGCCGCTACGGGCCGCGCGAGCACAACACGAAGGCCTGGGCGCAGATAGACGGCGAGCTGCGCGTCATCGACCACCTCGGGTTTCCCGGCTACTTCCTCGTGGTGCGCGACCTCGTCAGGTTCTGCACCGAACGGCGGATCCATTGCCAGGGAAGAGGAAGCGCCGCGAACTCGGCGGTCTGCTACGCCCTGGGCATCACCAACGTCGACCCCGTGCGGTGGCGGCTGTTGTTCGAGAGGTTCTTGTCCGTCGAACGCGATGGGCCGCCCGACATCGACATCGACATCGAGTCCGATCGCCGTGAGGAGGTCATCCAGTACGTCTACGAAAAGCACGGCCGCCGCCACGCCGCTCAGGTCGCTAACGTCATCACCTACCGGGCCCGTTCTGCCGTGCGCGACATGGCCCGCGCCCTCGGGCACTCCCCCGGTCAGCAGAACGCCTGGTCCAAGAACATCGACGCGTGGACCCCGCTGGGCGCCGAGGGCCACCCCGGTATCCCGCCCGCCGTGCTGGATCTGGCCGCGCAGATCGAGGGGGCACCGCGGCACCTGGGCATCCACTCCGGCGGCATGGTCATCGCCGACCGGCCGGTGTCGGAGATCGTGCCGGTCGAGCAGGCCCGCATGCCTGGCCGCACCGTGCTGCAGTGGGACAAGGACGACTGCGCCGTAATCGGCCTGGTCAAGTTCGACCTGCTCGGCCTCGGCATGCTCTCCGCCATCCGCTACGCCGTCGACCTCGTCGCCGAGCACCAAGACGTCCAGCTCAACCTCGCTCACCTCGACCTCGACGACCCGGCCGTCTACGACATGCTCGGCCGCGGCGACACCGTCGGCGTGTTCCAGGTCGAGAGCCGCGCGCAGATGGGCGCGCTGCCCCGCGTCCGGCCCCGCAACTTCTGGGACCTCGCCGTGCAAGTCGGGCTCATCAGGCCCGGCCCGATCCAGGGTGGCTCGGTGCACCCCTACATCGAACGCCGCAACGGCAAGGCCTGGAAGCACGCTCACCTGCTGCTCGCCAACGCCCTGGACCGCACCCTCGGGGTGCCGCTGTTCCAGGAGCAAGTCATGCAGATCGCCGTCGACGTCGCCGGGTTCACCGCGACCGAGGCCGACGAGCTGCGCCGCGCGATGGGCTCCAAACGCAGCGAGTCCAAAATGGAGCTGCTGCGCGACCGGTTCTACGAAGGCATGGCGCACAACGGAATCAGCGGCCCGGTCGCCGACCGCATCTACCAGCAGGTGAAGGCGTTCAGCGGGTACGGTTTCCCGCTCTCTCACGCGTTGTCGTTCGCGCACCACGTGTTTGTCAGCGCGCACCTCAAGCTCTACTACCCGTCCGCGTTCCTCGCCGGGCTGCTGAGGGCCCAGCCGATGGGCTTCTACAGCCCTGATTCGCTGGTCGCCGACGGCCGCCGCCACGGCGTCATCACCCTCGGCGCTGACATCACCCGCAGCCTCGCCCACGCCACCCTCGAACCCCACGCCGGCAGCGTCGGCGGGCACGCCGTACGGCTCGGCCTCGCCGCAGTGCGCGGCCTGGGAGACGACCTCGCCCAGCAGGTCGTCGACGACCGCCTCGCCCACGGCCCCTACCAAGGCCTCGCCGACATCGGCCGCCGCACCCGCCTCACCGAACCCCACCTCGAAGCCCTCGCCACCGCCGGCGCGCTCGCCGCCTTCAGCGCAGACCGGCGCACCGCGCTGTGGAACGTCGCGCTGCCCGCCCGCGAAAGCGCCAACCAGCTCCCGGCCACCACCACCATCGGCAACACCGCCCCCGCCCTACCCGGCATGACCACCTGGGACCTTGTGTGCGCGGACCTGTGGGCCACCGGCATCAGCCCTGACACCCACGCGATCGAACTCGTCCGCGACCACCTCGCCGCCCTCGACGCGCTCCCCATCTCCGCCCTCGCATACATCCCGCACGGCACCCGCGTTCTCGTTGGCGGCGCGCTCACCCACCGCCAACGCCCGCCCAGCGCCGGCGGCGTCACCTTCCTCAACCTCGAGGACGAGACCGGCATGCTCAACATCGTCCTCAGCCCTGGAGCCTGGAACCGCTACGGCAAGATCGCCAAACGCAGCAACGCCCTACTCGTGCGCGGCGTCCTCGAACGGGACCGGGGCTCGATCAACCTGCTCGCCGACCGCCTCGACCAGCTCACAGCCGGGCTGGCCGGACCTGCGACCTGACTCGCCGAGGACCTCTGGTACCGGGCACCAGCCGTCGTGTTCTGGAGGAGTCTTACGGCGTGATGGCGGTGGCTGTCTGGATCTGGATGATCAGGACGTCAAGGTCGTCCAGCTCCGCGATGTCGGCGGCGGTGGTGGTGAGCAGCCGGGCGGCTTCGGAGGCGGCGCGTTTGTCGTGGTGGGGCTGCGGGATGTCGGTGATGTAGGTGCGGCCGTCCTGGTCGCGGGTGATGGTGACCGCGCCGAACCAGTGCCGGACCACCGGTCGCACCGGGTCGAGGGAGAAGTGGTCGAACACCACGGGGGTGGCGACGCCGTCGTGCCCCGCGCGGTCGAGCTCGGCCTGATCGAACCGCAGCAGCGCCCGCCGGCCCGACCCGGTGGCGAGGGACTCGTCGCGCAGCAGGATCGAGAACCGGCGCTCGGGATCGAGCCGTACCTCGCGGTCGTCGGCGTCGTCGAGCAACTGGGCCAGGGCGCGGTATCGGGCGGCCATGGAGGGTGTGGCGTGCCGATCCGCGCGTAGGTCCACGCGCACTACCCAAATCCCGACGCCGGTCGCGAGCAGTGCCAGCGGCACGGTGATGACGTTGATCAGGGCTGGGTGGACCAGGAACACCGCCGTTGGGCACCCGGTCAGCACGGCCAGCGGGATGAACGCGGTCGTGCGGCGCAGCCAGCGCGGCAGCGGTACCAAGCGGCGCATGCGAGCCTCCCCAGGCGGACACTGTGCTGGGCTGATCGGCCGAGTCAGCACCGGTGTTACGGAGCCCGTGCGGCAAGCAGGCGCACTCCTTACCGCGGCGTGAGATCTGCGAAGGCCAGTACGTCGTCCTTGTCGCAGCGCAGGGCGTTGCTGCCGGTGACATCCCAGCGAATCGTGAGGACGGCCGCATCCAGGACGAGCTGAGCAGCAAGCTCACGCAGGTGCTGCACCTGCTGCCGGACAAGCAGCGGGAGATCCTTGTGCTGCACGTCGTGGTGGGCTTGAACGCCGAAGAAACCGCTGATGCTGTCGGGGCGACCCCTGGCGCCGTCCAGATCGCCCAGCACCGCGCGCTGGACAGCTGCGCCGTTTGGTCATCGAAGAAGACGGCGAACTGTTGCTGCCTCTCACCAAACGCTCTTGGTGCCCAGCTTCTCCAGCAGCGGACGAACGTGCTGGCGCAGTGGTTCGACGAGGTCGGGGTGTTCGTCGGCGCGGTGCAGCAGGGCGGCGGCGGCGCGGATCTGTGCTGCCCGTCCGGCCGGGCTGTCCAGGATGTCGGCGAACAGACTTCGGAGGCGGTCGGCGGTGGCGGGGACGAGCAGGCTGCGCAGGTAGAGCATGGCCTCGTCGCCGCCGGCGGCGTGGGAGCCCCACATCTCCCAGTCGAGCAAGGCGAACGGGCCGTGCTGGAGGTTGGCCCAGTGCAGGTCGCCGTGCTGGGTGGCGCGGTCGGTGACCGCGCGGACCGCGTCGGCGGCTTGGTCGCCGAACACGGTGCGGACGCGGCCCTCACGAGGGCGACCGTCGTTGTAGCGGCTGGTCGAGGTGGCGCGGATCGTGGTGACCGTGCTGGTGAGCTCGCTCCACCACTGGTCGGGCAGGTGCAGCGGTGTGCGCAGGACTTCGGCGGCCGAGCAGGGTGTGCCGGGCATCCAGGTCGTCACGTCCGCCCGCACCCGGCGTCCAGCGTGCGGTAGCGCCCACTCGTCGGTGGCGAGCACTTCGGGTTTCGCGATGCCGGTGATGGTGTTGGCGTCGAGGGTGCCGGTCCAGAAGGGACCGAGGTCGCGTTCGCGTTCGGTGCCCACGCGCAGCCAGCGTCGGGTGCCGTCGCGGGTTGTGGCGACGGCACCTGCGGACCGGTATCGCCACCCGTAGATCGGACGGCCGGTGATCGTGAGGCCGAAGCGGACAGCCACCGTGCGCAGGGTGCCGTCCATCTCCTCGCGGGACGGTACGGCGCCTGCAACCTCGGTGGCCGTCATGGGTTTCAGGGTCTCATGCGGGCATGCAGTTCTGGGGGTAGCACGTGCCGCCTCCGCTGTCGGGGTTGCAGCTTGTGCCCATCGCGCGCCGGTCGGGCATGCCCTGGGAGACCAGCGTGTCGCGGGCCTGCGGCAGGGAGGCGGCGAGGTCGTACAGCGGCGTGGTGCGCACGTTGCCCAGTGGCTGGGTGAAGCCGGCGAACACGCACACCGTGGCCTCGCCGTCCGGGTTGATGGCCACGCGGCCGTCGCCACAGGCCCCGCACAGCTCTTCTGCCGTGGTGTCCGCGTTCTGGGCGCCACGGCCGACCTCGCGCATCCGGTCGAACCCGGTGCCGGGAACGCCGAGGTCGACCAGGTCGGTGCGGGCCTGCTCGACGCGCTGCTGGTCGAGAACCTGCACGACGCCGGCGCGCAACTCGATGCCGAGTTGGCGGGCTTTGGCGATGTTCGCGCGGGTGCGGGCGTGGCTGGGGCGTTGGGTGATCACGTCGTGTTCGGCGGCGTCGTCGGAGTAGTAGCTGGTCGCCAGGGTCACGCCTGGTGTGGTGAACAGTGCCCACATCTCCTCGGTGACGTGCACGAGGTTGCTGTAGACCTCGACCGTCATGCCCAGCGACAACGCGTGCAACGCGATGCTGTTCATCTGTGGGTAGAGGGTCGGCTCGCCGCCGATCAACTGCACCGCGGTCACGCCGATCTCGGCGGCCTGGTCCAGCACCGTGATCCAGTCGTCGACGCTCATCGTGCCGTGCGTGCCGGTCGGCCCGGAGTCGGCGTAGCAGTGCGTGCAGGCGAGCTGGCAGTTGTTGGTGATGTTGAGCCACAGGAAGTTCAACCGTGGTGGCGCCGTGGTCGTCATCGCTGCCTCTTTTCTGGTCATGCGATCCCGCGTTCTCCGCGCGGTCGTCGTCTCGGCCAGGCCACCACACTGGCCGTCGTCGAAGTCGCACAAAAGTCGCACACCGTCACATGACGCCTCCGTCTCGTGACATCGAGGCGTCGCTGTTCCGCCTACCCTTGGACACAGGTCGCGGGCATGGAGGCGGGCATGACGAACAAAGCAACTCCTGCACCAGCCGGCGGGCCGCAGGCCACCGGTGAGGTCATCGCCCTGCAGCGCAAGGCCGCAGGCTGGACGCAACGTAAGCTCGCCACCCGCGCGAACGTCTCGAAGAGCCTGCTCGGCAAGGTCGAGGCAGGTGACCGCCCAGCCAGCCACGCTCTGCTCACCGCCTGCGCCCGTGCCCTGCGTATTCCGGTCGAGCAGTTGTCCGGCCAGCCCTACAGCGACACCCGCCGCGACGAGCGGATGCACCGCGACGTCGACGCGCTGCGCACCGTGCTGCGGTGCTACGACCTGCCCGACGACCTGGCACCGCGCCCGCTGCCCGACCTCGCGGCCGAGGTGAAGGCGCTGACCGGCCTGCGTGCGGCGGCCAACTACGGCAAGCTCGCCGCCCGGCTGCCCGGCCTGCTCGAAGAGCTGATCGCCGCCGCCCACCACGGCGATCCCGCGGCCCTGGCCGAGGCGAACGCCCTGCTCGTGGCGGTACTGCACACCGCCCACAGCCTCACCCACCGGCTCGGCTACCCGGACCTGGCGGAGAGCATCGGACACAAGCTCGCCTACGCCGCCGAGCGAACCAGCGACCCGCTCGCCGGCGGCCTGGCTCAGTGGGCACGGGCGCAGTCCTTCCAGAGCGGCGGCGACTACGCCCACGGCCTGCGGCTGATGGACACCGCGCGCGCCGCCCTGGACGACGAACTGCGCGACCCGTCGCCGCAGGCGCTGGTGGTGTACGGATCGCTGCACCTGCGCGCGGTCACCCTCGCCTCCCGCGCCAGCAACGGCGAACTTGCCCGCGACCACCTCACCGCCGCCCGCGAACTCGCCGACCGGCTCGGCACCGGCGACCAGATCCGCTACGGCCTGACCTTCGGCCCTGCCAACACCACAACGCACGAAGTCGCCGCGCACGTCGAACTCGGCGACGGCGCCGCCGCGATCACCGCGGCCGAGCGGTGGCGGCCGTCGCGGGCCACGCCGCGTACCCGTCGCGGGCACCACCACATCGACCTCGCCCGCGCCCGTCTCCTGCACGGCGATCGCCACGGCGCGCTCACCGAACTGCAGCACGCCAGACGCATCGCCCCGCAACAGACCCGGTTCCATCCGATGGTCCGCGAGACCACCGCGGTGCTGATCGGCCTGCACCGCCGCGCGAACCCCGACCTCGTCTCCTACGCGGGCTGGCTCGGCCTGGTCTCCTGACCAGCGATCCGGTCGGCGTAGTCGATGCGCAGTGCCGGAACTTCCAGAGCGATGCGTGCGACGACGGCCCGGTGCCAGGACGCGGGAAACCGGATGTCGGGGGTGGCGGCGTGGTAGTCGGCGTCGGTGCGGTAGACCGCCAGTCCCGGCTCGGGCATGTCCAGCAGCTTCTGCGCGATCAGGTGCACGAACTCGGCGGTCCGGTGCTCCAGGTCCTCGATCTCCAGGCGGACCCCGTCCGGGATCGGGTAGCCGCCCTGCTCCCAGCGGCGCACGGTGCGCGGGGCCACGCCCAGGTGTCCGGCGAGCCAGTCGCCGGTGAGCCCCAGGAACTCGCGGACCACCCGGAACTCGCCGGGGGTCATGCGCTCGTCCTCGGGCATGCCGGGCGGGTCGGTGTAGGTGTTTTCGGTCATCGCCGCAGTCTCCTGACATAGGAGTGGTGGCCTGCCCCCTTCACGAGGGAGCAGGCCACCACCGGATGAGTCTGTTAGCGCTGGTCACGCTCGATGCCGCGCTCGATGTTGCGCTGGTGGATCAGTTCCTGGCGCAGACCCTCCAGGTAGCCGCCGAGGCCGGGGCAGACCGTCGGAGCGCCCTCCGCGCACGAGGAGAGGCTGAGGAGGATCTCCGCCTCGATCTCCGCCAAGCGCCCATCGGTGGTCGTGGCGGTGATGCCGAACTCCTCGACCTCCCCGCCGTTGGTGGCCCCCTCGATGTCCCATGCCTGCACCAAGTCCGCCATCGGCACGTCCTGCCCCCTCAAGGAGGTCAACGCCTCGATCTCGGTCTCGGCCGCCGACGCGTCCGGCCCCAGCACGGCCACCGTGTTGTGGCCATCGAACTCCCTGGACCAGTCGGCCAGCATCCGCCCGGCCAGCGGCGCTACCTCCGCCAGCAGGCGGTTGGCTGCCTCTCCCGCCAGCGGCGGGATCGGGAAGCGCCGCACGAACCCGGTGTGGACCTCGATCGGCGTCCCGGAGATCTCGCCCGCCCAGTCGGCGTACAGGTAACCGGAACACAAGTCCAGCACCACGTAGACCGGCTGCTCGGTGAACTCGCCCGGATAGCGGTGGAACAGATCCGCGGCTCCCTGACAGGGCAACATGCTCACCCCGGTTCCGCACTGCTGGGCGGTGTCGGACTGCTGGGCGTCGCTGGTGCTGTTCATCCCGGTTCCTTCCGGTCCGGCCTGGAGCTGCTCCCCTGGCCACACCACACACCATAGTGTCCTAAATTAGGACACACAACCGGCATCGGATATCCCCCGTCACCGCCCCAGGTACGCCGACCGCGCAGACGCACGTCGCCCAGCGGGTTGCGCTCGATCACCCACCACGGTCGCCACGGGTCCCACCTGCGTGTCGAGCTGACCAACGGCTGGCCCAGCACCACCAGCCCCGGCAAGACCCGCATGTCCTCGGTTCCGCAAGTCCACTATGGACGAGGGTTCAAAGACAAACACTTAGGGTCTCGCGCATCCACGGCACGTGGAAGTCCCTGGTGCCTGGCAACCAGGCGGTGTTCGAAGGATCTCTCCCGAGCTCCGCCGGGAGTCGGCCGCACGCACCGGTGGGTTTCGCGCTGCGCCACGGCCGCTAGGACGTCATCGTGAAGCACTCGATCACGGGGAGGCGGGTGCGATGACGGGGGTCCTGCGGGTGGCTGCTGCGTCGAGCGGGCGCTGCTGGCACTGCGGCATGTCGGCCGTCTCGGGCGAGCGTCTCCCCGGCCGCGGGCACCGCGTCCGGCTGCTCTGCAAGCGGCACGACGAGCTCGTGTTCGGCACACCTGCCGAAGACACGCCACAGCCCCAGAACCAGTTGGGAGACAACGGTTCTGGGGCTGGGACGGATGATGAGTGAGGGGTCAGCTCACCAGCCGGTGTGCTCGGTGCCGTCCGGGCCGACCAGCCGCATCGCGGCCGGTCCGCACGCCGGGCACCAGGTGAGCTGCAGGTCGACCGGTGCGGTCGTGAAGCCTCCGTCCACGGGGACGTCGTGGGCCAGGCCGTGCTGGGGGCCCTGGTAGACGGTGGCGTCGGTGCGGCCGCACGTGCCGCACGCCGCGTTCTGCTCGACGACCCGGCCGACGAAGCCGCCTTGGACGCCCTGCTTGCTGACGAGCTCGTGCTCGGCGAGCTCCGGGTACTGCCCGGCGGTGACGGGTTCGGAGGCCATGTGCTCAACCGTAGCGGCGGTGTTCGGCAGCCGGGGCGGCGACATCAGTCGACGATCCCGAGGCTGGCCAGGAACGGCGCCGGATCCGGGGTCGGGAATCGGTCGGCTGCGAGCGCGCCGAGCGTCATGATCTCCCGCATCCACGACACGCTGTCGTCCCTGGCGACTGGCAACCAGGCAGTGTTCGGAAGGCGCGCAATTCTCATGAGCGCTGGAGGTGATGCCAGGTGCCCTCGCGGCCGCTGATCGGTGTGTGGTCATCGGTAGGTGTCCAGCCAGCGGGCCAGTTTGAGTTCGAGACAGGATGCCGCGTAATCGCCTGATCGAACCAGGGGTCCCCGGTGAACGTCGCCCTTTCGAACCGGGTGGTCCCGGTGAACTTCGCCTGGTTGAACAGGGCGTCCCCGGTGAACTTCGCCTGGTTGAACAGGGTGGTCCCGGTGAATGTCGCCTCGCCGAACCGGGCGGTCCCGGTGAACTTCGCCTCGCTGAACTGGGCGGTCCCGGTGAACGTCGCCTGGTTGAACAGGGCGTCCCCGTCGAACGTCGCCTGGTTGAACAGGGCGCCCCTGGTGAACGTCGCCCTTTCGAACAAGGCGTCCCCGGTGAAGGTCGCCTCGCCGAACCAGGCGTCCCCGGCGAACGTCGCCTCGCCGAACCAGGCGTCCCCGGTGAACGTCGCCGCGGCCAACCAGGCGGTCCCGGTGAACGTCGCCCCGCCGAACGACGCGGTCCCGGTGAACGTCGCCCCAACGAACCGGGCGGTCCCGGCGAACGTCGCCCCGCCGAACCGGGCGGTCCCGGCGAACTTCGCCAGGTTGAACAGGGCGTCCCTGGTGAACGTCGCCCTTTCGAACAAGGCGTCCCCGGTGAACGTCGCCCTGGTGAACCGGGCGTCGCGGACTCGGCAGTGGCGGAGGTCGAAATCGGTGAGGGCGGCGCCGGTGAGGTTGAGGTCGGTGTCAGCCCAGAAGGTCTGGGCGGGGTGGTCGGGGTCAGTGCCAGTGTTGAGGTGGGTGGTGAGAATGTGTTGGGCGGTGAGGCGGACTTCGTGTTCTTGCAGGCTGGTGTCGTGGCGGGTGCGGGTGGGTTCGTCGGTGTCGTCGTCGGGTGGGTTTCCGGGCAGTGTGTAGGGCATGCGGAGGTAGGCGCAGAGCACGTTGACGACGGTTTGGCGTTGGTGGGGGTTGTCCTGGGCGAGGCGTTCCAGGGCGTAGAGCCCAGCGAGCCGGACCGGGGCTTTGTCCGAGCCGAGTTGTTCGGAGGCCTTGGTGTAGAGCTCGGTCACTCGCCTGTCGGCCGCGTCTTTCTCCGTGGCCGCGGCGACGCGTTCGGCGTGCAACCGATTGTGCTCGGCGACCTGGCGGGTGTGTTCGGCGAGGTCGACCTGGAGTTCGTAGGCGCGGGCGACGTCTGCCTGGTCGCGTTCTTTCTGGACCAGGCCGACTTCGGTGGCGTGCTGGCGGCGCCAGGCCAGGTAGAGGGCGAAGATGCCGCCGCCGCCGATGCCGATGCTCAGGCCGGTGCGCAGGGCGTCGAACCGGGCGGTCACGAGGGCTTGGCCGGTCAGGCCGGCGGTACCGGCCCACCACAACGCCAGTACCACCGCGGCGGTGAGCACGAAGATCCCGGCGGAGATCACCGCGATCGTGCGCGCCGGCATCGGCTGCAACGGCTGCCGCGTCGACGACGGCGTGGGCACAGGCAGCGCTCTCGGTGCGGGCGGCCGAGGTGACGGGGCCGGATGATCGTCGCTCACAGAACGGTCATCGCCCCGCAGATCGTGCTCGTGACATTCCACCTGGACACGACTCAGGCCCGGTCGCGTCGGACCGGGCCTGAGTGGCGGGAACCTAGTTGGTGACGCCGAGTTGGCGCAGGAACGCGGTCGGGTCCGGGGCCGGGAATCGGTCGGCCGCGAGCGCGCCGAGCGTCATGATCTCTTTCATCCACGCCAGGCGATCGTCCATGGTGACTGGCAACCAGGCGGTGTTTGGACGGCGCGCAATTCTCATGTGCGCTGGAGGAGATGCCAGGTGCCCTCGCGGCCGCCGATCGGTGTGTGGTCATCGGTAGGTGTCCAGCCAGCGGGCCAGTTCGAGTTCGAGAAGGGATGCCGCGTAATCGCCTTGTCGAACCAGACTTTCCCGGCGAACGTCGCCTCGCTGAACACGGCGGTCGTGGTGAACGTCGCCCCGCTGAACCGGGCGGTCCCGCCGAACGTCACCCCGTCGAACTCGGCGTTCCCGGTGAACGTCGTCCTGTCGAACTGGGCGTCCCCGGTGAACGTCGTCTTGTCGAAATCGGCGGTCCCGGTGAACGTCGCCTTGTCGAACTGCGCGTCCCCGGCGAACGTCGCCCCATCGAACCGGGCGTCCCCGGTGAACATCGCCCCGCCGAACCAGGCAGTCCCGGCAAACCTCGCCCCATCGAACCGGGCGTCCCCGGTGAACATCGCCCCGCCGAACCAGGCAGTCCCGGCAAACCTCGCCCCGCCGAACTGCGCGTCCCCGGTGAATGTCGCCCCGCCGAACCAGGCGGTCCCGGTGAACATCGTCCCGCCGAACTGCGCGTCCCCGGCGAACGTCGCCTTGTCGAACCGGGCGTCCCCGGTGAACATCGCCCCTGCAAACCAGGCGGTCCCGGTGAACATCGTCCCGCCGAACTGCGCGTCCCCGGCGAACGTCGCCTTGTCGAACCGGGCGTTGCGGACTTGGCCGTGGGCGAGGTCGAATTCGATGAGGGCGGCGCCGGTGAGGTTGAGGTCGGTGTCGGGCCAGAAGGTCGGGATCGGGTCGTCGGGTGTGGGTCCGGGGTAGAGATGGCCGGTGAGGATGTTCTGTGCGGTGAACCGGACTTCGCGTTCTTGCAGGCTGGTGTCGTGGCGGGTGCGGGTGGCCTCGTCTGTGTCGTCGGCGGGTGGGGCGACGGGCAGGGTGTAGGGCATGCGGAGATAGGCGCACAGCACGTTGACCACGGTCTGTCGCTGGTCGGGGTTGTCCTGCGCGAGGCGTTCCAGGGCGTACAGGCCCGCGAGCCGGACCGGGGCTTTGTCTGAGCCGAGTTGTTCGGAGGACTTGGAGTAGAGCTCGGTGACCCGACGTGCCTCGGCGTCTAGACGGGTGTGTTCAGTGACGTCGAGCTGGAGTTCGTGGTCTCGTTCCTTCTGGAGCAAGGCCACCTCGGTAGCGTGCTGGCGGCGCCAGGCGAGGTAGAGGGCAAAGATCCCGCCACTGCCGATGCCGATGCTCAGCCCGGTGCGCAGGGCGTCGAACCGGGCGGTCACCAGCGCCTGGCCGGATAGGCCGGCGGTACCGGCCCACCACAACGCCAGCACCACCCCTGCGGTGAACACGAAGATCCCGGCGGAGATCAACGCGATCGTGCGCGCTGGCATCGGCCGCAGTGGTTCCCGTACGGACGATGGTGTGGGCACGGGCAACGCGCCTGGCGCTGACGACCTAGGTGACGGGGCGGGAAGTTCATCGCTCACAGGACGGTCATCGTCACCGAGATCGTCATCGTGACACCCACCTAGACACAGCACAGGCCTGCTCCAACGGGACCGGGCAGCGTTCCGGTGTTGTGCGGTTCGGTCGATTACGAGGGCTGTGTGCCTGCTGGTGAGGTGGTTTTGTCCTGGGCGGCGAGGTAGTCGGCCCAGCTGTCCTGGGCGTAGTTGGCCCAGGCGTGGGTGGTGCTGGGGTGGATGCCGAACAGGTCGCTGATGATCGTGGGCGGGAGTTCGGCGACCATCTCGATCATGGCGGTGTTGCGGGCGCTGGCGACCGGGAAGCCGTACCGGTTGAGTAGTCGGGTGAGTCCGTTGGCGGTGCGGGGTCGTCCGGGGTGGCGTCCGGGCAGGAGGTAGCGGGTTTCGGGTTCGAGAGCTCGGTCGAGCAGTGACAGGTGGTCGGGTTCGGCGATCTGGCGTTCGATGAGGCGGGCGAGGCTGGGCGGGAGCAGGACCGGGTTGCGGTCGATGGTCAGGTAGGCCCCGTCGTCGTCGCGGTGGAACCGGTCGGTGGTCAGCTCGGTGATGCGGCCGTTGTGCAGGCCGTAGAGCCTGGTCAGCGCTGCGCTGATGCGAACTGGGAGGGGCAGGGTCTCGTCGGTGAGGCAACGTCGCAGCTGGGCGGTGTGCTCGTCGCCGTCGAGGAATCTCGTGGGCCGGCTCCGGAGGATGGAGGGGATCTCCAGGCGGTCGGTGAGTCGGCGGTCGATCACCCAGCGCAGGAATAGATTGCTCTTGTGCAGCCGGTTCCGGTTGCCGTCCAGCCAGGTGTCCAGGTGGCCCTGGGTGAAGGTGCTCAGCGTGAGGTCGTGGGTGTCGAGCCAGCGCATCAGCTCGATCGCGGCTCGGACGTCGGCGCGGTCGCCGGAGGCCGCCCCGTCGGTGTAGCGGCCGCGGTCGGCGCGGCGGCGGGCGTCGCGCAGGACCTTCCACTCGATGAACGGCCGGACGGCGGCCTGATGGTGCGCGGGAAGCCCCGCCAGCTCCTCCTTCGACCAGAGCCGTAGTTGGGCGAATGGCTCGTTGCGGTCGGGCAGGACGCCGGCCGCGACCAGCATCCGGCGGGCCGAGGCCGTGTTGCGGTCGCGGGGAAGCCGGTCGACCAGCTCGTGGGTGATCTCCGCCCCGCCTGCCGCGAGTTCGCCGAGCAGCGGCGCGGCGGGGCTGGTGCGCAGCCACTGCAGAACCGCGGCGGCGCGCGGAACCGCGGTCAGCGCCTCGATCAACGGCCTCAGCTGCGCGTGGACGGTGCCCTCGCTTGTGGTGAGCAGGGCGTGGACCTGGTCGGCGGCCAGGCAGCGGGCGCAGAGCCTGTTCTTGTGGATCTCGCCTGAGGCTCCGCAGCGCCGGCAGGAGTAGGTCAGGCCGGAACCGACGCAGGGCCCGCAGACCACGATGCCGGTGTCGTCGCGGCCGACAAGGACTCGGGTGGTCCCGCAGCCGGGGCAGGGCCGGGGATGGTGGGTGTGATGGTCGTAGCAGGGGGTGCAGACCGCGCCGAGCGGCCAGTTCGCGGTGATCCGTGCGGTCGTGCCGCAGAGCGCGCAGGCGCGCTGCGACCTGGGGCGGCAGCTCTGGCAGTGGAAGGGGCCGCCGTGCAGGCGGCTGCCGTCGCGGACGCGGCCGCAGACCACGCACTCGTCCTCGTTGCGGTAGCAGCGCTGGCAGATGTCGGGGTTGCCGTCGGCCGCCCGGACGACGATCAGGTCGACCTCGCCGCAGAGGCCGCAGCGCCGGTGGGGCTGCTGGTGGCAGAGGCGGCAGACCGGGCCGTCGTCGGTGAGCGCCTGGGCGGGCCGCTGTTCGCCGCAGCGGCAGCAGACGTGCCGCGGGCGTGTCGTGCAGGTCTGGCACAGGACGCTGCCGTCGGCCCGGCGGGCGTTGGGCGGGCGCAGGCGCCCGCAACCGGCGCATTCCCTTTGATAGTCGGGATCCTGCTTGCGGCAGCTCTGGCAGATCCGCCCGTCCGGGCGGCGGGCGGCGGTCCGGCGGACGACGCCGCAGCGGTCGCAGGGCCGGGCATTGAGCCGGGTGTAGCAGCCACCGCAGACGCGGGCTCCCTCGGCGTTGGTATTGCGCAGGTGACGGCCGGTGTGGCCGCAGCCCGCGCAGGCCGGCAGGGTGACCGCGTCGCCGTGACCCATCTCCGCCAGCGTGCTCAGCAGCCGGACCAGCAGCAGCGGGGAGTCCGGCGGAGGCGCGGTGAACGCGGCCGGGTGCACGGCCAGGAAACCCGCCAGCTGCAGAACGCGCTCCGGGTTCGTCGCCTTGGCCCGCGTCAGCACCTCCTGCGTCCGTTCCGGGGTCATCTCCGGGCCGACGACCCGCCGCAGGCCGTCGGCCAGGACCTGGGAGGCGTCCTGGAGCCGGCGGCGGCGCTGCGCCGGGGTCAGGCTGGTCACGGCCGTCCGCGGCGCTCCGGGCGGCGGACCACCGTGCGCTTCGCCGGGGCCGGCGCGGAATCCGGCGGGCCGGAGTCGCCGCCCGCGGTCTTACGGATCTGCCGGCTGATCACCTCGGGCTTGATCAGGTCGTTGGGGGTGCAGTCGAGGATGTCGCAGAGCGCGACGAGGGTGTCCATGCTCATCCGCTGCGGCGGCTGGGTGACCAGCCGGAACACCTGCTCGCGGGAGAGCACCACGCCCCGCTCGGCCAGCAGCGGAACCAGGTCCGTGGTCTGGAACATGCCCTGCTCGGCCATGCGCTGCCGCAGCAGCCACTGGTAGCCCATCTTCCTGATCATCCGGTCACGTCCCAGTCCTCGCCCAGCCGGCCCTTCAACGACGCCTCCAACAGCATGTTGCGGAACTCGTTCCCCACCCCGGTGTAGATCGACGTGGTCGACGCGTGGGCGTGCCCGACCTGCTCCTGCACGAACCTCGCCGGGTAGCCGAACTCGATCAGGTGCGTGACGTAGGAGTGCCGCAGGCAGTGGAGGTCCAGCGCAGGGTCCAGCCCGGCGGCGTCGCGGATGACGGTGAACGCCTGGTTGATCGACCGCGGCGACAGCCGCCCGACCCGTTCGGTTAGCCACAACGCCGGGTGCGGGCCTGGGGAGAACGTCGGCCGGACCTCGGTCAGCCAGTGCTCCAGCGTCTCCACCGCCCAGTCCATCTCCGGGACCAGCAGCACCGTCCGGCGCTTCGACGGCCCGCCCCGTGACGCCTTGCCGTAGCGGACCATCAGGCTGCCCGCGCCCCGGAACTGTGGGGCTTTGCGGTTGCGGCGCAGGTCGACCAGGTCCAGCCGGGACGCCTCTGCGCGCCGCAGCCCGAAGGCGTAGACGGACTTGACCACCGCCGCGTCCCGCATTGCCCCCAGCGCGCCTTTGCGGCCCCTGCCCCAGATCTGCGCCGGCCGGGCGTCGGCGGCGTCGAACAGGGCCTGGACCTCGTCGTAGGTCAACGGCCGTCGGCGCGGATCGCCCTCGTACTCCGCCACGTGCCGCACCGAGTTGCCCTCGTGGAACACCTCCCGCGGTGTCTGGCCGAACCGCTCGGCGCAGACCTGCACCCACCCGTAGCGCGGATCGAGCAGGTACTCCACGAACAACGTGATCGTCGTTTCGTAGGAGCGCCCCGTCGACAACTTGATGCCGCTCTCGCCGCCGCGCAGGTACGCGATGAACGCCTCGCCCTCCGCCGGCGTCCACTGCCACGGGTACTGGTTCGAGAACCTCTCCAACCGGCGGATCAACCGCACCCGCGCCGCGATCCCGTCCAGCCGCAGGAACCGCGCGGTCTGCTGCCGCGACCAGCCCTCCAGCATCGCCTCGAACACCGCAGCGGCCTGGTCGAGATGCACCACGTTCCCGACCAGCACCAGCCCCGCCGCGCCAGGGGCCAGGTCACCCATACGAGTTGTTGTATCAAATGCAACATCGTTGCGTCGGATTTCGAGACGCAGGTCACACGCCATCCACAAAGGGCACGCTGCAAGCCCCTCACCTGCCGAAACTGACACCACGCCTTTCCGGCGTGCGAAGAGTCGATGCATCAGATGCAACTGCGCCAGTCTCGGCAACCAGCATGCGCGGCCGAACCCGGCCATGACACAGACCCGGCCGCTCGGGACCGGGCCTGTACTGCGGAAACCTAATCGGTGACGCCGAGGCTTGCCAGGAACGGGGCCGGGTCCGGGAGGGGGAATCGGTCGGCTCCGAGCGCCCCCAGGGCCATGGTCTCCCTCATCCAGGAGACGCATTCATCCCATTTATCGATCTGGGCCGCCAGGATGTCGCCGAGCAGGTAGGAGTTGTACCGGCAGTCGTAGCCGCCGACCGTGATGTGGCGGAACGCGGCGATCGGGTAGCGCAGCGGGACGGTGGTGTCGTCGAGGCCGGCGTCGGCCAGGACGCGGGCGGCGGACCGGTCCAGGTCGTCGGTAGCGGGGATCTGGTCGGGAGCGAGGTCGTGCAGGGCCAGGTCGACCAGGGAGGCGGCGACGTCCTCGACCAGTCGGACGCCGGCGCCGGGCCGGGTCGCGGCGAGCTGCGCGACGAGGGCGTCGGGGATGGGGTCGCCAGTGATGTGGTGGCGGGCGTAGCCGGGCAGCACCGCGGGGTCCAGGGCCCAGTGCTCGAAGACGACGGAGGTTACCTCGATCACGTCGCGGGGCAGGCTGGCGTGCCCGGCGTCGCCGGGGTGGCGCACCTCGGAGAGCATCGCGTGGACGACGTGGCCCATCTCGTGCCACAACTGCGCGGCCTGGCCCGGCGACAGCAGCACCTGGCCGTTCGGGGCCGTGCCGGTCTCGGCGCCGGGCAGGTTGGCGCACAGGGAGACGACGGGCCTGCGGCCGCGGCGGCTGCTCTGGGCGACGAGTTCGGTGGTCCACGCGCCGGCGCGTTTGCCGGGGCGGCGGTGCAGGTCGACCAGGACCAGGCCGAGGTGCCGCCCGATGGTGTCGGTGGCCTGCCACACCCACGCGTGCGGCACGTGCGGCCGCAGGTCGGCGCGCACGTGGAACCGCACACCGAACCTGCTGTCGATCAGGTCGGTGACCCCGGCCAGCACCGTGTCCAGGGCGAGGTACTCGCGGTACTCGCGCGGGTCGACCTGCCCGTCTCCGCCGGTGCTGGTGGTGCGGGCGGTCAGCAGCGGCCGGTCCCACGGCGGCACGGGCCCGTCGAGGCCCAGCGCAGCGTCCTCGGTGGCGGCCAGGCGCGCGGCCACCGGCGCGAGCTGGTGCAGCAGCCCCCGCACTGTGGCCAGCGACCCGGCGGTCAGCTCCGCGTGCACGAGCTCGGCGTGGGTGGAGTAGCCCAGCAGCCGGGCCCGGCGTGCCCGCAACCGCAGCAGGTCGACCACGAGGTGTCGGGTGTCGTGCTCCCCGCTCGAACCGTGGGCTGACGCGGCGTCGTAGACGCGACGGCGCAGGCCCGCGTCGTGCAGGCGGGCCAGGACGTCGGGCACGGACGCGCCGGACTGGGTGATCAGCCAGCCTGCCAGTCCCCGGTCGGCGGCGGCCGTGGCGGCGTCGGCGATCTCGGCGTCGTCCAGGCCCGCGAGCTCGGCGCGGTCGATGACGTGCACGGCCGCTGCCGCCAGGCCGCTGCCCAGGCGGCGTTCGATCTCGGCCTGCAGCCGGGCCTGCTGCCCGTCCAGCTCCCGCAGCGTCTCCCTGTCGTCGGAGCTCAGGTGCGCACCGGCCTGCCGGAAGCCCTGGTGCACGCGGTCGAGCAGCGCGAGGTCCTGCTCGTCGAGCCCGAGCCCGAGCTCGTCACGGCGGTCGTGCAGCTCGGCGACGCGGGCGGCCAGGCCGGCGTCGAGCCACGCGGCGGCGTCGGCGTCGGCCCGCAGCGGCGCGAGCGTCTCGTTGAGCTGGTGCCGGTCGGGGTTGCCCGCGGTCTTGAGCAGCACCGACCAGGCTTGCTGGATCGGCCACAGCAGGTCATGGGCCCGCTCGATCTCCAGCACGTCGTCGAACACCGGCGGCCGCGCGGCGTCGCGCACGGAGGCCAGGACCGCCGCCCGGTCTGCGATCGCGGCGGTGAGCGCCTCGACGACGTGCTCGTCGGTGATCCGGTCCAGCGGCGGCCATCCGGAGCGCCAGTAGTCCTGATCGGCGAACGGGTTGGCGGGGTCGAGCTGGTCGAGCTGGTGCACGTCGATCTCCTCGGGAGTGCCTGCCGTGCGGCACGACGGATGGTGTTGCTCGGATATGCCGCAGCCCCAGAACCCGTTGGGGGAACACGGTTCTGGGGCTGCGGGGTGACGGCGCCGAACGGAAGGGGGAGTCCATCCGGCACCGTCGATCCGGTAGTCCTTGGGGGATGGGGACTACCGGAGATCTGCGGGTCAGCCGTCTTTGTCGCCGATCCTTCTCGGGAAGCCGCTGCCGTGGCCGTCCCGGCTGCTCCTGCCGCCGGTCCACACGCGCGCCTCCAGCAGCTTGTCCATGCCGAAGCGGTCGTCCAGCAGGTGCAGCAACGCTGCGACCTTGGCCTCGTCTGGGGACATCTCGGCTGGCTGTTCGGCGAGCTCGGCCCCGGCGGGCTTGTTGTCGGCGGTGCTCATGGCTGGTCGTCCGTCATCGGCAGAAGGCCGTCCTCCTCCATGAGCCAGCGCACGACCTTCTCCTGCGTATCGCTCCAGGTGAACACCACCGAGGTGATCAGCAGGCCGGGCTGGGCGGTGTCGAGGCTGCACCGAACACGGGTCACGGTGGCGTCGCCGAACACCGGCAGCACCAGCTGGGTCGCCAGGCCGGAGTGATGGCGCACCAGGCCGGGATGAACGACCGTGCTGTCGGGAACGGGCATGCCGACAGGGCTGTAACCATTGCGGCGCATGATGTCCAGCATCTCGGTCAAGGACAGATCCGCCTGAGCGCGCGTCACTTCGTGTCCTCAACGGACAGTACGGCGGACGTCTCGATCGCGTCGCGGAGTTGGTCGCGCAGATGACCGGTCTCCAGCGGTGTCAGCAGGAAGTTGCCGGCACCGGTTTCAAGCCGGACGCCCTTGGCGCCCGGCAGGGGCACCACGTGCATGACGGTCCTGAAGCCCTGCTCCGTGCGGCAGGAAACGCGCCTGTGGCCGTCCAGGCGGGCGCGTAGTCGTTCGAGTAGAGCCATTGGGCCACCCCGAGATGTGAGTCCGTGAGGGACTCGCCCCGGCGGAGCGAATGCGAGGCCAGTGCCTCGACGCCGGGGCGTGTCCCAGGTCCGGGCCGGGACGGCGAGCTCCCTGAGGGAGGATGAGCGGCAACGTGTTGTCCGCACGTGATGTTGCCGCTGCTGGTCTCGCCGTCCCGGCTTTGTGCCGGTTCGGGGGATCCCGCTCCGGCATTCGTAGAGGCTACATTTTGTAGCCTCTACGAACGAGCACCCGGATGGGTGGTGTCGCCCTACGGACCGTGGCTG
>NZ_JBNJMK010000005.1:0-10594 GCF_050936595.1 Lentzea sp. CA-135723
CCCAGGGACGCCGACGGCGCGAAGCTCTGCGCCTGGTGCGGCTCGGAGATCAAGCAATCCGGCGTCGGCCGGAGCCGGGACTACTGCCGCCGCTCCTGCCGCCAGCGGGCGTACGAGGCCCGGCGCCAGCGCGAGGCGATCGTGTCCGCCGTGGCGTCGGCAGTCGCTCGCCGAGATACGTCACGTGACGAAATGCAGCAGCCTTCCATTCCGTCACGTGACGAAACTCGGGCCGCAGGTCAGAGCACGGTTCCGCCCGCTCCGGCCCTGCCGGACCCCCGGCTGCAGCTCGCCCGGCCGCCGGTCCCCCTGCCGTCCGGCCCGTCCCAGAGGCAGCGTCGGCGGCTCCTGCCTCCCCGCCCGGCGCCGACCGGGACCCGCAAACCCCTTGATCCGCTGTCGGGGGTGATCCCTGGGTCGCCGGCTTCGTCGGCGACGCCGTCCTGCTCCCCGGCACCGTCGACGTCGACTCCGGCGACACGGCCCGGACCGCCTTGGGCACGGTGCCCCTCGCCGCTCCGCCCGGCGGCCTGCGCGCCGGCACGGTCCTGCTCCGTCCGGAACAACTCCGCCTCACCGGCGAGGACTCCGTCGGCGCGGTCAGGGCAACGGTCACCGACGTCTCGTACTACGGCCACGACGCCATGGTCACCGTGGCTGTCGACGGCCACGACACCCCCATCGGCATCCGCGTGGCGGGCCCGATTCGCGTCCGCCCCGGGGAGGAGACGGGCGTCCGCGTCGAGGGCGAGGCGGGCTTCCACCCGTAGGCGATCCGGCGAGCACGACACCCGCAGATTGGCTCGACGCAGCCCAGAAATGTATGATCAAGGCGAATACTTCATATGCGGGGATCGACCGCGCGGGTCCCGGACGGGGAAGAGCGGGGAGCTTTGCCAGAGAGCGACGACTTCCCCTTGCGTTGGTGATTGCCGGTCAGGGCAGCCATCCGCCATCGTCGCGTAGGGTGTCACACCCCAGGAATCGCGTCACTGAACACAGCAGCCGGTAGGACGACCATGACTGAGTTGGACACCATCGCAAATCCGTCCGATCCCGCGGTGCAGCGGATCATCGATGTCACCAAGCCGTCGCGATCCAACATAAAGACAACGTTGATCGAGGACGTCGAGCCCCTCATGCACAGCATCGCGGCCGGGGTGGAGTTCATCGAGGTCTACGGCAGCGACAGCAGTCCTTTTCCATCTGAGTTGCTGGATCTGTGCGGGCGGCAGAACATACCGGTCCGCCTCATCGACTCCTCGATCGTCAACCAGTTGTTCAAGGGGAGCGGAAGGCCAAGACATTCGGCATCGCCCGCGTCCCTCGCCCGGCCAGGTTCGGCGATATCGCGAGCCGGCGTGGGGACGTCGTCGTTCTCGACGGGGTGAAGATCGTCGGGAACATCGGCGCGATAGTACGCACGTCGCTCGCGCTCGGAGCGTCGGGGATCATCCTGGTCGACAGTGACATCACCAGCATCGCGGACCGGCGTCTCCAAAGGGCCAGCCGAGGTTACGTCTTCTCCTTCCCGTCGTTCTCTCCGGTCGCGAGGAGGCCATCGCCTTCATTCGGGACAGCGGTATGCAGCTGATGACGCTCAAGGCGGATGGCGACATTTCCGTGAAGGAACTCGGGGACAATCCGGATCGGCTGGCCTTGCTGTTCGGCAGCGAAAAGGGTGGGCCTTCCGACCTGTTCGAGGAGGCGTCTTCCGCCTCGGTTTCCATCCCCATGATGAGCCAGACCGAGTCTCTCAACGTTTCCGTTTCCCTCGGAATCGCGCTGCACGAGAGGATCGACAGGAATCTCGCGGCCAACCGATAAGCGCCTCTGTTCCTCGGACGCTCGGTTCCTCGACCTCGATTCGTCAGTGATGATCACCTCACACGGCAGCGATCACCACTGACATATCGAGGTCAACGGTCGTGGTCCGGGCGGGCACTCCTCGAAGGCGCGGCCGACGCCCTTGAACGACTCGATGGCGCTGACGCCTTCCGCGATCGCCTCGACTGTGAAAACGCTCGTGGACGTCGGCGGGTAGCCGATGAGTTCCATCGCCTTGCGCATCCCCTGAGCATGGAGAACGCGTCCACCGGGTAGTCACGAAGGTACTTGCGAAGGCTTCGCGCCGTCCGAGACCGTGAGCCGGCGCAAGCCGGTGTGGCGCCGGTCCCGGATCACTACGGTGGGTGCCGAAGTGATCACGGGGAGGACTGATGCACCACCAGGACCGGGACCAGGACCAGGCGTTAGCGGCAGTGCTGGCCGCACTGCTCCTGGTCGGCGGGACGCTGATCGTGCGGGAGCTCCTGGGCCTGTGGCCCGCCGTGGCGGTCGGCATGGCGCCCGCCCTCGCCCTCTACGGAGGCCCGCCCGCGGCCCGCCGGATAGCCGTCGCGGTCGAGGTCCGCCGGTTCCGCCGGCATCTTGCCCACCACGATCGGGCAGCCGGATGACCGGCCACGACGGAGCCGCACGGCTGACCAGCTCGACGGCCGCCACCTCATCGCGGCAGCAGGTGCTCCCCAGCAACCCACGACGGGGCTCAGGGTCGCCTCACGCGGCTCAGCACCGCGACGGCGGGGGTACGGCGCTCCGGGAGGCTGACAGGGCGCTCAGACGGCCGCGTAGGGCCGCGAGTCCCCCACCCCTCCCCGCTGCCCTGTCGGCGAGCACAACGGCGATGCCCGCAGTCGGCGGAGCAGGCGCCACGTAAACCGCCCACCGATGCCGCCCCCGTCGTGTGCGCGGGCCGGTCGGCGGCCGGGCCGGAGCGGGGCGAAGACAGGAGCGTCGGCCGGGCCGTGGGCCGGCCGCGCGGCCCGCTCGCGGGCCGCCTTGATGACGTAGGGAAAGTTGTACCGCAAAAACGCAGCCTGAACTAGTTGCGCAGACTGACACAGTCGGTCAGGATGACTTCATGACGCAAAAGACACCGGGCGAGATCCGGGCCGAGGCAGAGGCGGCGCTGAAGCCGTTGGGGCAGCAGCGGATCAAGCTCCTCGCGGAGCTGGACGAGATTGAGAAGGAGCTGCGCCCGCTGATCGCGGAGGCGGTCCGGATGGAGGTCCCCTACCGCCGCATCAACGAGGTGACGGCGGTCGCTCCGAACACGGCCCGGGCGTGGGCCAAGGCGGAGGCCGAGAAGGGCTCCGGAAGCTAGATCAAAAATGGCTTCCTCGCGCGCGCACGCGTAGGGCCCCTCCTGGAAACCGTCGCAACCTTGCAACTTCGCAGGTCAGACCCGGTTGCGGGGGGTCAACCGGGGTGCAACGGCTCAACCGGGTGGGCAACCCCCGGAAACCACGTCGTCTGGACGTGAAGAAGCCCCGTCGGGCGGTGCCTGACGGGGCTTCTCAATGGGCGAGTGATCAGTCCCGGTGGACGCGCCAGCGGCCCGCCGGAGCGACGGACTCCCTGACCTCGATCGTGTCGCCCTGAGCGTCCACGTAGACGTTGCGTGAGAGCAGGACTGGGGCGCCTGCGGCTACGCCCAGAAGCGCGGCCTGGTCCTCGGTCGCGGCGGCCGCCGTGGTGGCTTCCTCGGTGGCGACGGCCCGGCGGCCGGTGGCTGCCTCGATCGCGGACGGGGTGCCGCCGATGATCCGGTCGCGGACCAGGAGGGCGGGCACGGTCTCCGCGAGGTCTGCGGAGAACCAGCTCACGCTGGCGCTCACCGGCTGGTCGTCGGCTGAGTGGGTGACGCGCTCGCGTCGCACGGCCTGGCCGCTCTCGGTGCCGAGGAGATCGGCCACCCACTCGGGCGGCTCGGCAAGGGCGGCGCTGGTGATGACCGCGTACTCCCCGTCCGCGTAGATCCGGCCCGTGCTGAGCGCCGACTCCAGCCGGTCGGCTGCGGTCCGGTGCAGGGTCCGTCGCGTGCTGACCGTGGTCGCGCTGCCCTGCTTCGCCTCCGCCAGCCCTTCCGCCTTCAGCGTCCGGTGGACCTTCTGGGCCGTGGCGGTCGAGATCTCGTACTGCGCCGCGAGGTCCCGCACGGACGGCAGCGTGTCCCCGTGCTTCAGCTCCCCGCTGACGATCTTTGCCTTCAGCGCGGCGACGACTTGGAGGTACGGGGGCGTGCGCTCCAGGGACATGACGACTCCTTCGAGTGTGGTGCGCGGTGTGTAGCTGTCTAGCACAGTGTATGCCTTGACACAGCAACTGTGCGACCACAGTATGGACCTTGTTCGACGCCACACACAGCCCCGGAAACGGGCGGACCGGAGACCGCGTGAACGGTCTCCGGCCCTAGATCCACGTCCCTCGCGAAAGGACAAACCGTGGACCCGAAGGCAGTCTCTACGAAGATCGCAACCGGCTCCAAGAACGCCGCCGGAGCGATCACGAACGCGCTCGACGCCATGGCCCCGACCCTCGCGCCGTTCGCGGCCCGCTGGGACGCCGAGGCCGACCGCCGCATGGCGCTCCGGACCCCGGAGCACCTGAAGGCGCTGATGGACGCCCAGAAGGGCTACAACTCCGCGCGGTCGACGGCGGCCACGGCCAAGAGCCAGCGGACGGCCGCGCGGGCGGCGTCCAAGAACCCGCTGTCGACCGTGCGTCGGGCGGCTCGCACGGCGGACAAGGCGGCCCGCACGCACCGCGACCAGGCGAAGACCAAGCTCAAGGCCGCGCGCAAGGACTACCCGGCGACCCTCCGGGCGCGAGCCGTTCAGGCGCACGCCATGCACGCGGTGCCGGGCGCCGGCATCTCCGCTCTCGGCTGGGACCAGGCCGGGGCCTGGCCGGTCGCGGGCTCGCTCGCACTCATCGCGGCCAACGTCGCCGCGCTGGTGATCGGCCGCCGCAAGGTCGCGGTCGCGGTCGCGGACGAACTGTCAGCGGAGGAGCGGCGCCTGGTCGAGCGGCTCGACCCGTCGTACTGGGCTCAGCACGCCGACGAGCGCGGCCTCGTAGGCACGGTGACGACGCCGGTTCAGGTCACCCCGGCCGGGCTGGTCACCACGGTGCGCCTGGACGGCCGGTGGAAGCCGTCCGCCTTCAAGGCCAAGCACGAGGAGATCCGCGCCCTGCTCGGAGCCCGGACCGACCTCCGCATGGAGATCAAGGCCGGATCGCACGGCGACCGCGCCGTGATCACGCTGCGGACCCGCAGCGCGGCCGACGGGATCGACCTGACCGGCTGGACGCCCGGCGCCCCGTGGGGAGTCGACACGGTGACCGGCGAGCCGGTGCAGGTGCCGCTCGGGCGCCGGATGCTGATCGCCGGTACGTCCGGCTCGGGCAAGTCCTGGTCCACCCGCGCCCTGCTGGCGGAAGGCTCGGAGTACGCCGATCACCGCCTGGTCGTCGTCGACCCCAAGCGGGTCGAGGCGATCAACTGGCAGCACCGGGCTCGCACGGCCATCTCGATCGAAGACGTCCTGGACGTGACCGACGAGCTGGTCGAGGAGATGCACGAGCGGCTTGAACTGATCCCGCGCGGCCAGGACGTGATCCAGATCAGCCCGGAGCGGCCCCGGATCACGGTGTTCATCGACGAGGGCGCCGAGGTCATCGCCATGGCCAAGAAGACCCGGGCGAAGGGGTCGAAGGAAGAGCCGGGTGACCCGGACTGGTCCCGGATCATGGAGAACCTGAGCACGCTGGCCCGGATGGCACGGGCGGCCGAGATCATCCTGATCTGGGCCACGCAGAAGCCGACCATGGACGCCAAGGGCGGCATCGACCCGCAGATCAGCGCGCAGATCACCTACCGGGCCGCCCTCGCGCTCAGCACCTCCGGGGAGTCCCGCGTGGTGTTCGGCGAGGACGCGACGGAGAAGGGCTGGCACGCGCACGAGCTGCCCATGCCCGGGGTTGCGATGCTCCGGTCCGGCCCGAAGGTGCAGCCTCACCCGATCAACACCCGCGCGTTCTCCCCGGCCGACGTGATCGCGCTCCCCGACCGGCCGGTCTGGCGTCGCCAGGAGTCGCCTGCACGAAGTGCCGGCGCCTCCGCCCCGGCCCCGCTCCGGCTGGTGAAGGAGACCGCCCCCGCGGCTGAGGTCCCGGCCCAGCCGACCAAGGCGCCGACCAACCGGGAGAAGGTCGCAGCCGCGATCGGCACGGGCGCTACGACCGTCGCCGACGTCGCCACCGTGACCGGCATCAACAAGGGCTCCGTGTCGAAGGCGGTCAAGCAGCTGCTCGACGCGGGCGAGGTCCTGCGGTCCGAGGACGGCTCCCTGTCCGTCGTGACGCAGGTCGGGGAGGTGTCGGCCTGATGCGCACCCCCGACGCGCAGATGAGGGCCGGTCACATTCCGGCCCACCTGATCCCGGACGGCACCGACCCCCGCACGGTCGTCGTCGTCCACCACCAGGCCGAGGCCCGCGACTGGACCGGCCCGATCCTCCTGGCGCTGGTCGCCGCTGGCGGCTCGGTCGGCGTCGTCATGACGCTCTGCCTCCTGCTCCAGACCGCCGCCACCACGGCGACCGCGCTGCCGCCGCCGCCCCCGCCGGGGTCGGCCTGTCCATCTCGCTCAAGGCCCGGAAGGGGAAGTGATCATGGAGAAGAAGCGTTCGATGACCGCCGCCCCGGCCGTCGCCATGACGGCGGTGTCCATGGTCCTGACCGTGGTCGTGATCGTGATGTGGCTCGGGGAGGCCATGCCGTGGGCCGTTGCCTTGGTCGTCGGCCTCGGGCTCGACGGCGGATGGCTGGCCACCCTCGCGTACGAGCGGCGCCTCGCCGCGCAGGGCGACCACAGCCGCGCGATCACCGGCGTCGGGTGGGGATTCGGCGCCGTGGCGACCGGCGTCCTGGTCGCGCACGCGCTGGGTGAGGAGTCGGCCGGGGCCTGGCTCGCGGTCGCCTGGCTCCCCCTCGCCGCCAAGGCGCTCTGGCTCGTGCACGGGCTCTGGGAGCGGACCGCGCTCACCCCGACCGCCCTGGACCAGATCCGCGACATCCAGCAGGACGCCCGCGACAGGGCGGCCGTGGCCCGCGCTCAGCTCCGGGCCGAGGCCGGTACGGAGGTCACCCGGCTGGAGGCCGTGACCGGCGCCGGGGCCCGGGTCGCCCGGGTCCAGGCCGAGACCGCCGGGGAGCTGGCGTCGGCCTGGTCGACGCTGGAGGAGGCCCGCGAGGGCGAGGGCACGGCACGCGCTCTGACCTGCGTCACCTCTCGTGTCACGCCCACGTCTCCGCCCTCCTGGCGCCTGCCCGTCTGGGGACCCACGGAGCCCGTCCCGGCCGCCATCGAGGGGTCGGCCGACGTGGTCCCGCTCAGCAACGAGGAGATCGACGGGATCATGTCCGGCCTGGTCGACTCCGGGTCGTACCGGGTCGCCGCCGGACGCTTCCGGGACATGGGCTACTCCGCCGGGGAGGCACGGCTGCAGGCGTCCTGGCGCCGCGTCACGAGGGAGGTGGCCGCGTGATCGCCCTCGCCTACCTCGCCACCGTGGCGATCGCCGCCATGGTCCTGGCCGTCGCCCTCCGCCGCCGCCCGACCCCGACCAATCCGCCGGCACCCGCCCCGGCCCCCGCCCTCGCGGCGGTCGACGGCGGCGCGGAGATCCGCGTCATCCTCGCCGCCACCCACCAGCTCGCCGCCCGACTCAGCACCGCCGCATGACGGATGGCCCCGCCGGAAACCGGCGGGGCCTACCCATTGCGCAACCTGACACGTGCGTGTCAGACTGATACACGTAGGCAGACGGACACGACGCCAGGGGGCTCACATGGTGACCACGCTCATTGCCGTGATCGGCACGCTCGCCGGGACCGGCCTCGCCGGACTCCTCCAGCACCGCACCGCCCGCACCACCCGCGACGACTCCCGCCGCGACGCGGCCGTCCAGGCCGTCGCCGCCCTCGCCGCCGCCCTCGCCGACCACCGCCGCGCCATGTGGGTGCGCGAGGACCTGCGCCTGACCGGCGCCTCCCCCGAGGCGTACGAGGCGGCCCGCACCGAGTCCCACGCCACCCGCTCCGCGATCACCGCGCCCCTCACCACCGTGTCGGTGCTCGCCCCCGCCCTCGCCCCCGCAGCGACCGCCGCCGCCCAAGCGGCCTACGACCTGCGGGCCGCCGCCGACCGCACCGCCCTCACCACCGACCGCGACCGCGCCATGGCCGCCGCCGACGGCCTGGTCGCCGCCGCCGCCCGCCGGTTCGGCGCCTGACCCGACCAACCCCCGCGGGGCGCCGGCACTTCGTGCTGGCGCCCCGCCCCCACCCACCAGGAGACCGACCATGACCGACTTCGACGGACGCCTGACCGAGGGGACCGTGAACCTGGTCCAGGACCCCAACGGCGGTGGCTGGTCCGCCCACTGCGCTGAGCCCGGTTGCGACTGGGCCGACTTCGCCGGACCGCTCGGCTTCCAGGGCCTCGTGGCCATCGCTCGCCGACACACGCACTGACCGCACGTCAAAGCCCCGCCGGATCACCGGCGGGGCTCTCTTCGGCCCTCCAAGTCACACCAGCCCCAAGGGGCGTCGGGAGTGGCGGAGGGAACCTCTGGCCCGATTGGTGCCAGGATTCCCACCAGACCAAAGAGCAACGGGCCGGACTTCGCACCTCCGACCCGTCCGCTCCCAGACTCGCGCCCCTTAGCCGGGCGAGACAGGAACGTTGCTCGTGCCCAGAGTACGGAGCGATGCCGAGGCATTGCCAGATCGGCCCGCCGGGCCCCGCTGCCACTGCGGGACCGCAATTGCCCACACACCGGGCAAACGGCCGCGTATCTACTGCTCAGACCGCTGCCGGATGGCAGCGAAGCGGGCGATCGCGCGTGTGACGCGAGATGCCGCCCGAGGCAAAAGCGAACACCTTGGGAAAGAAACAACAGAGTTTCCCGCACCCCTCCGACCTGCGGTTTCTCCGGACGGGGTGGATGGGGAGAGCCCGAGAGGCGACAGCCTCTCGGAAGTAGGAAGCACGTCGCGGAGCGACGCTGCCCGACTGCGGAAAGCCGCCCGGTACAGCCGCCGCCGGACGCTGTGGCGGATCAGCGGGGACGCCGCGTGCAAGGGCTGCGGCCGCGCCCTGATGGACCCTGCCTCCGGCGTGATCGTCGCCCAGACGGCGGCCGGAACGTCCGTGGTCCTGGGCCTGATGCGGTGCGGGCGGATCTGGCTCTGCCCGGTCTGCGCCGCCACGATCCGGCACAAGCGG
Source organism: Lentzea sp. CA-135723 (assembly GCF_050936595.1). NCBI lineage: Bacteria > Bacillati > Actinomycetota > Actinomycetes > Pseudonocardiales > Pseudonocardiaceae > Lentzea > Lentzea sp. CA-135723. The sequence continues at coordinate 9,137 of NZ_JBNJMK010000005.1, forward strand.
GCCGAGGAGATCACCGCCGCCGTGGTCGAGTGGATCAAGCGCGGGGGACCGCCTACCTGGTCACCTTCACGGCCCGCCATGGGCACACGGACCGGCTCGCGGACCTCATGGACGCCCTCCAGGGCACCCGGAAGACGCCGGACAGCCCCCGGCGGCCGGGCGCCTACCAGCGACTGATCACGGGCGGCACGTGGGCCGGACGCCGGGCCAAGGACGGGCACCGGGCCGCCGACCGCGAGGGCATCCGAGACCGGATCGGGTACGTCGGCATGATCCGCGCGACCGAAGTCACCGTGGGGCAGATCAACGGCTGGCACCCGCACATCCACGCGATCGTCCTGGTCGGCGGCCGGACCGAGGGGGAGCGGTCCGCGAAGCAGATCGTCGCCACCTTCGAGCCGACCGGCGCCGCGCTCGACGAGTGGCAGGGGCACTGGCGGTCCGTGTGGACCGCCGCCCTGCGCAAGGTCAACCCCGCCTTCACGCCCGACGACCGGCACGGCGTCGACTTCAAGCGGCTGGAGACCGAGCGCGACGCCAACGACCTCGCCGAGTACATCGCCAAGACCCAGGACGGGAAGGCGCCCGCCCTCGAACTCGCCCGCGCCGACCTCAAGACGGCGACCGGCGGGAACGTCGCCCCGTTCGAACTCCTCGGACGGATCGGGGACCTGACCGGCGGCATGACCGAGGACGACGCCGCCGGGGTCGGCTCGCTGGAGTGGAACCTCTCGCGCTGGCACGAGTACGAGCGGGCAACCCGGGGACGCCGGGCCATCGAATGGACCCGCTACCTGCGGCAGATGCTCGGGCTCGACGGCGGCGACACCGAGGCCGACGACCTCGATCTGCTCCTGGCGGCCGACGCCGACGGCGGGGAGCTGCGGGCCGGGGTCGCCGTGACCGAGGACGGATGGCACGCGGTCACCCGCCGCGCCCTCGACCTCGAGGCGACCCGGGCCGCCGAAGGCAAGGACGGCAACGAGGATCCGGCGGCCGTGGGCGAACGGGTGCGGGAGGTCCTGGCGCTGGCCGACGCGGCCGACACAGTGGTGGTGCTCACGGCGGGGGAGGTGGCCGAGGCGTACGCCGACATGCTCGCCGCCCTCGCCCAGCGCCGCGAGGAAGCAACTGCACGCCGACGGCGAGAGCAGGACGACGACCAGGACGACGACGCCGACGACCGCCAGGAGCGGGCCGCCCGGCACATCGCCCGGCTCGCAAGTGGGCCCACTTCGCACTAACTCGCTCCCCCCGCCGTACGTCATCCCGGTGACGTACGGCGGGGGTCGGTGACGTACGCGGCGACGGCGGCCGGGGTCGAAGCCGCGGGAGTAATCCTGGGATTACTCGCCCGGGGTCGGCCCCGCCGGCACTTCGTGCAGGCGGTACCTCGCGCCCGACTCGCCTCGCTACGAGACGTGCCGCGTACGGTCGTCGGCCATGAGCACCACCACC